>NZ_CP155081.2:0-5552303 GCF_039634385.2 Mucilaginibacter sp. PAMB04274 | reverse complement strand
TAACTGAGCAGGCTTTTTGAATCGATCATTTTGCGCGAGGCATCGATATCGCGTTTAATCGGGGCAAGGTCCTTCTTCACGTCGTTTAACCCTGTACGTATAGCCGGTATGCCGAAGCCTCGCTTGTTGGTAGCGTTAATTTCGGTAATGGCAGCCTGTGCCTTTTGTATCCTAAAAAGTAAGGTATCCGGAATGGTCTGTGCCGAATCGGTTTTAGCAGTGGTTGTATCCTGAGAATAAGCCGGCAGTTGTATAAGCAACAGGGCAGCTATCAGGCTTAAAGAGAATCCGGAGCGGGCATATATTTTTTTAAGATGGAGGTAAATAGACTTTTGCAACATGGTAACAGTATTTACTTGGACAAGGTAACAAGCCGATATTGGTATACAACCGATAACTTAAAGGGTTTTGCATTATCGTTTTTACTTACATAACGCATTATCATTATAGGAGCCAAAACTAAGCAGCACTTTATTAGTTATAAAATTATTGTGCCCAATTCTACTAACAACAAACCACCCGTAAATTTAACCGGCCAGCTTAAGTGGGTGGAAGGAATCTCGCGCCTGCTTGACGACCAGTTTAAGATACCGGGCACTAATTTCCGCTTTGGCCTCGATCCCATCATCAATCTGCTCCCCGTAGCGGGCGATGCCGCTGGCTTTATGGTGAGCGCTGTGCTGGTTTTAACGATGGCCAGGCACGGGGTAAGCCGCAAGGTGCTAATATTAATGCTGCTTAATGTACTCATTGATGGTTTAATCGGGTCAATACCCTTAGTCGGACAAATTTTCGATTTCTATTACAAATCAAACACCCGCAACATTAAGCTGCTCAAAGAGCATTATGTAGAGGGAAAACACAAGGGCAGCGGCACAGGCGTTGTGATTGTGGTGTTGTTAATATTACTGGTATTCATGGCGCTGTTCCTGTACCTCAGTTACCTGTTGTTGTCATTTATTGCCCATCTTTTCTAAAATCTTACCATCGGCTAAACTATACAGAGCTTTTAGCAAACGATTGCGTAAAAAAGTTACATGTCTAATGTTGTTTCGGGGCCAAAATCTTTCAAATACTCAATAATTATTGTTTAGTTTGTGTTCTGCCCCTGTTGCCGAAAAAAGTTTTAGCACAATAGGGTAATAAACATATAAACCTAACTGCTAACACCAGTTACCATGAAGAAAGCAGGCAGCTAAGCATGTTGCCAACATTTGTTATGAAAAAGTTTTTAGATGAGAATTTCTTGCTGCAAACCGAGACTGCGCAGCGCCTGTACCACGAGTACGCCAAAGGTTTACCTATTATTGATTACCACTGCCATTTGCCGCAAGATCAAATAGCAAACAATCTTAACTTTAATAACTTAACGCATGTTTGGCTTTACGGCGACCACTATAAATGGCGCGCCATGCGCACCAACGGTATTGACGAGAGCTATATAACCGGTAATAAATCCGATTTCGAAAAATTTGAGCAGTGGGCTGCCACCGTGCCTTATACGCTGCGCAACCCCCTTTACCACTGGACACACCTGGAACTACAACGTTATTTTGATGTGTATGATCTGCTTTCGCCAGCTACGGCAAAGCAAATTTATGATGATTGTACTGCTAAGCTGCAAACCCCGGAGTTTGCCGTGCAAAGCCTTATCAAAAAAATGAATGTGGAAACCATCTGTACCACAGATGATCCGTTAGATAACCTGGCTTACCACCAGCAGTTGGCCGGTAACCAAGTAGTAAAAGTGCTTCCGGCTTTCCGCCCCGATAAGGCCATGAATGCTGATGATACTGCTGCCTTTAATGCATATGTAAACAAGCTGGAAGAAGTGGCCGATGTAAGCATTGGCGATTATGACTCCTACCTGCAGGCACTTAAAAAACGTCATGATTTTTTTGCGGCCAACGGTTGTTCGGTATCCGACCATGGCTTAGAACAAATTTACGCCGAAGATTATACCGAAGAAGAAGTAAGAACCATATTTGACAAGATACGCGGCGGGGCCGTACTGCTGCCGGGCGAAATATTGAAACTGAAATCGGCCTTGTTGTTCCAGTTTGCTATCTGGGATCATGAGAAAGGCTGGGTGCAGCAGTTTCACCTGGGCGCCTTGCGTAACAACAACACCCGTTTGTTAACCCAGTTAGGGCCCGATACCGGCTTCGACTCTATCGGCGATTTTAGCCAGGCCCGTTCACTGTCCAAGTTCTTTAACAAACTGGACACCGAAGATAAGCTGACCAAAACCATCATCTACAACCTTAATCCTGCCGATAATGAAATGATGGCTACCATGATTGGTAACTTTAACGACGGCTCGGTTGCAGGCAAGGTGCAGTTTGGCTCGGGCTGGTGGTTCCTGGATCAGAAAGATGGCATGATTAAGCAAATGAATGCCCTATCCAACATGGGTTTGCTGAGCCGCTTTATTGGTATGCTTACCGATTCGCGCAGCTTCCTGTCGTTCCCCCGCCATGAGTATTTCCGCCGTTTGGTGTGTAACCTGCTGGGTGAGGATATTGAGAACGGCGAACTGCCAAACGATATTGAATGGACCGGCAAAATTGTGCGCGACATTTGCTACTACAATGCTAAAAACTATTTCACTTTTTAATATCAACCTGTTAAATGAGTGACTTACTGAATAAAGATTACAGCAGCGGCTCGGTTCTCAACTTTGGCGAGCTGTTGTTGCGTATTACCCCCGATGCCGGCGGCGATTGGCTGCGCGAGAACAACATTCCTGTTTTTGTGGGTGGCGCCGAGCTTAACGTAGCCACTGCACTGGCCCTTTGGGACGTGCCATCGCGGTATTTTACCGCTTTGCCGCAAAATGGCATGTCGGCGCAGCTCCTTTCTTTTTTGCAGGACAAGGGCATAGACACCTCATCCATTTTTTACCATGGTAACCGCGTGGGCCTTTACTTTTTAACTAAAGGACAGGATTTAAAGAACGACGCCCTCATTTATGACCGTGCCAACTCTGCCTTTGCTGAGCTTACCCCCGGCCTGGTTGATTGGGATAAAGTACTCGATGGGGTAACCTGGTTTCACTTTAGTGCCATTTGCCCGGCCATTAGTCAAAATGCTGCCGATGTTTGTAAGGAAGTACTGGAAGTAGCTTCCCGCAAAGGCATCACCATATCGGTGGATTTAAATTACCGCGCCAAATTGTGGAAATACGGCAAGGAGCCTATTGATGTAATGCCTGAGCTGGCTCAATACTGCGACCTGATTATGGGCAACGTATGGGCGGCCGAGCGCATGCTGGGCGTAAAGGTTGATGAACTGGTAACCGAATCGGGACAGAAAAGCCTGTATGTTAAGGAAGCTCAAAACAGCTCTGAAGCCATTATAAAGCAGTTTCCAAAATGCAAGGCAGTTGCCAACACCTTTAGGTTTACGGCCGATGATAATACCAATGTGGAGTATTACACCGTTTTATATACCGACGGGAAACCGTACCTTTCGGGCGAGCACCGTGCCGAGCGTATTATAGATAAGGTAGGCAGCGGCGATTGTTATATGGCCGGACTCATATACGGTTTTTATAACGGCTATGATCCGCAGCAAACAGTTGATTTTGCTACGGCGGCCGCATTTACCAAATTATTTGTAAACAGCGATGCCACCGACCGCAGCGTTGAATTTATACAAGAAGCCATTATTAAATGAAAAGCAAACAAGAAGTTTTAGATAGTATTATTGCACAGGGCATGCTGCCCTTGTTTTTTTACGCAGATGCCCAAGTGAGCGTTGAAATTACCCGCACCCTATATAAAGCAGGCGTAAGGGTGTTTGAATACACCAACCGTGGCGCGGCAGCGCTCGATAACTTTAAGCAGTTAAAAGAGCTTCAGCAAAACGAAATGCCCGACCTGCACTTAGGCATAGGCACTATCAAATCGGCCGATGAGGCTGATGCGTTCATCAATGCCGGTGCCGATTTTTTGGTATCGCCTATTGTAAACCCTGAGGTGGCTAAAATGGCGCACGACAGGAACATGCTGTGGATACCCGGCTGTATGACCCCTACCGAAATTTACACCGCCCAGTGCAATGATGCTGCGCTGATTAAACTGTTTCCGGCCAATATTTTAGGTCCGTCGTTCTTAAGCTCTATTAAAGAGCTGTTTCGCGACCAATTATTTATGCCAACCGGCGGTGTGGAAATGGAAGCCGAAAACATTGCCACCTGGTTTAAAGCCGGTGTGTGTGCAGTAGGTATGGGCAGCAAACTCATCAGCAAACAAGTACTCGAGGGTAAACAGTACGATCAGTTATATACCGATACACAAAAAGCACTGGAACTGGTACAAACCAGCCGGTAAACCTTATTACAGATAAAGCGCCTAAATTATGAAAGATGTTAACATGAGCAATTACCGGTGGACCATATGTGCACTGCTGTTTTTTGCTACAACAATTAACTACCTCGACCGCCAGGTACTGAGCTTGTTAAAACCTTTATTATCAAAAGAGTTTGGCTGGACCGATAGTGATTATGGCACCATTGTGGGTGTTTTTTCATTGGCCTATGCTTTTTCTATGTTGTTTGCTGGCCGTGTCGTAGATTACCTGGGTACTAAAGCAGGTTATGCCTGGTCAATCATTTTATGGTCTATAGGCGCTATACTGCATGCCATAGCCCACTTGGTGCCTAGCAGCATTTTGGGCTTTTCGTTGGGTCGTACCGTTTTGGCCGTAGGCGAATCGGGCAACTTTCCGGCAGCTATTAAAACCACGGCCGAGTACTTTCCTAAGAAAGACCGTGCACTGGCAACCGGCGTATTCAACTCGGGAGCAAACGTAGGCGCCATCCTGGCCCCTATTGTGGTGCCATGGATTGCCGAAAAATGGGGCTGGCAGTGGGCTTTTATTGGTATTGGTGCCATTGGCTTTATCTGGTTAATTTTCTGGCTGTTTTTATACGAAATCCCTTCAAAAAATAAAAAAGTTAACCCGTCAGAATACGAGTACATCCATAGCGATGAAATTCAGCAGCACGAGCCTATCAAAGTAGAGCGTGAGGATGAAGGAAAAAAGTTCACGTACCTGCAATGTTTTCAGTACAAGCAAACCTGGGCTTTTGCCTTCGGTAAGTTTATGACAGATGGTGTATGGTGGTTTTACCTGTTTTGGCTGCCGGCTTATTTTGATGCACAGTACGGCATGACGGGTACTTCCATATCTATGCCTATTGCTATTCTGTATACCATTACCGTTATCGGTTCAATTGGTGGCGGTGCATTCCCGCAGTATTTTATCAATAAAGGATACAACCCTTATGATGGGCGCATGAAGGCCATGCTTATTATAGCCATATTCCCGCTGGTGGTGTTATTAACCCCGTATTTGAGCCAGTATAGTTACTGGTATGCAGTTGGATTGATTGCTATTGGTGCTTCGGCACACCAAGCCTGGTCTGCCAATATATTTACTACTGTAGGCGATATGTTCCCTAAAAAAGCTATTGCAACCATTACAGGTATCGGTGGCATGGCTGGCGGCATCGGGTCCTTTTTGTTGAGCAAAGGCGGCGGTATGCTGTTCGATCATTACAAGGCATCGGGCAAAATCAGCACCGGTTACTCTATCATGTTTGTAATTTGTGCGGTAGCTTACATAATTGCCTGGGTAGTGATGAAAACATTAGTGCCTAAAATGAAGCCTATTGAAATGTAATTGCTGCAATACGTTCTTAAACAACAAACACAAATACTGAATCAACTAACATTATCATGAGTTTCAAAGACGAGCTTAACAGCTTATTCGTTGAAGAAAGCCAGATACCGGAGGAATACCGTATCTCGGAACTTCATCAGCGGGAGTATCTGGTAAACGGCGAGATGAAGCAATGGGATGGCGAAGTAAGTGAGGTTTTCTCACCTATTTGCATTCCCGGGCCTGAAGGTTTGCAACGCAAACTGATTGGCAGCTATCCGTTGGGTACCGAAAAAGAAGCGATGGATGCCCTGGAGGCAGCCGAAGCAGCTTACAACAATGGCCGTGGCGAATGGCCCACCATGAGCGTATCAGACCGCATTAAGTGCCTCGAAAAGTTTGTATACAAAATGGTAGAGCAGCGCGACCTGGTGATTAAGCTCATTATGTGGGAAATTGGCAAATCACTGGCCGATTCTACTAAAGAGTTTGACCGTACGGTTGAGTACATTAACCTGACCATTGATGCATTGAAAGACATCGATCGCCAGTCGTCCAGATTTGAAATTGCCGAAGGTGTGGTTGCACAAACCCGCCGTTCGCCCATAGGCGTGGTGCTTTGTATGGGGCCGTTCAACTACCCGCTGAACGAAACTTTTACAACGCTCATTCCGGCCATTATTATGGGCAATACCATACTCTTCAAACCACCAAAGCATGGTACGCTGGTGCATTATCCGCTGCTGCGTGCTTTCCAGGAATCATTCCCTAAAGGTGTGGTAAACACGGTTTACGGCCGTGGCGCCAATGTTACACCTGGCCTTATGGCTACAGGCCGGATCAATGTGCTGGCCTTCATCGGCTCAAGCAAGGTGGCTAATGATTTAAAGAAACGTCACCCTAAAATTAACCGTTTGCGTGCGGTATTGAGTTTAGATGCCAAAAATGCGGCTATCGTTACCAAATCTGCCGATTTGCAGATTGCCGTTAACGAGTGTATTTTAGGTTCACTCTCTTACAACGGGCAGCGTTGTACGGCTATTAAAATCATCCATGTACATAAAGACGTTGCTGATGAGTTTTTGAAACTGCTGAGCGAAGGCATTGCCAAACTGAAATACGGTATGCCATGGACTAAAGGTGTAAACCTTACCCCGGTGGCCGAACCAGGCAAGCCCGCTTACTTAAAAGAATGTATTGACGACGCCATTGCTAACGGCGCCCGGATAGTTAATGAGAACGGCGGAGAAACCGTTGCTTCATTCGTATTTCCGGCGGTAGTTTATCCGGTTAAAGAGACGATGAAACTGTACCGCGAAGAACAATTCGGCCCGGTTATCCCCGTTATTCCGTTCGAGTCTATAGAAGAACCTATTCAGTACCAGATTGATTCGCCGCATGGTATGCAGGTGAGTATCTTTAGCACCGATGCACAGGAAACGGCCGACCTGATCGATCCGTTTGTAAACCTGGTAAGCCGCGTAAACATCAACGCACAATGCCAGCGCGGACCAGACGTATTCCCATTCACGGGTCGTAAAGACAGCGCCGAAGGCACGCTTTCAGTAAACGATGCCTTACGTTCGTTCTCTATCCGCTCATTGGTAGCTACCAAGCTTACTGATGCCAACAAGCAGTTGCTGAACGATATTGTAAACAAGCACGACAGCAATTTCCTGAGTACAAATTATATTTTTTAGACAGGAAAGATTATTAAAAATACAAGGGCTGCAATTAGTTTTGCAGCCCTTTTTATTTGTACTTAAAAATTATACAAGTCAAAGGAAGTTCTTTACTACTGAACAAAGTCTGGCTTCCATCCAAAACCATAGAATAATTTAAAAAGTTAGCCGTTTCTTTGTATCGCATGAAGAAGAATCTCTTACTCGCCATATTCTCGGGACTTTTGCTTTGGATAGCATGGCCGCCTACATCGTATACTACCGTCCTTTTGTTTGTAGGATTGGTGCCCATGCTGGTGGCTATCGAAAACATCATTCAATCTAACGTAAAAAAGAAAGGTAGCTTTGTTTTTGCAACCACCTTTATTGGCTTTTTTATCTGGAATAGCCTGTGTATCTACTGGGTTTATAATTCATTAAAAGCCATAGGGCCGCTTATTGCCATACCAATTACCTTAATACCCTATGCATTAGGGCCGCTATTAATGGCCGGCGCTTGCTGGCTTTACTTCAGGCTGCGTTTGGTTGCTCCGCGTGGCTGGGCACTGGCCGCCCTGGTTTGCTTTTGGATTGGCTACGAGTACCTGCATCAAACCTGGGATTTGAAATTTCCGTGGATGACTTTGGGCAACGGGTTTGCCGTGAGCCATAAATGGATACAGTGGTACGAGTTTACAGGCGTGTATGGCGGTACCATTTGGGTATGGCTATGTAACATCTTTTTGTTTTTGCTGTACAGCAGCTTGCGTGAGGCCCAACCCCGCACTTACCGGCTTAAAGTAATCATTGGCTTTGCCGTTTCGCTTATATTACCGCTGGGCATTTCCTTAACCCGCTATTATAATTACCAGGAGCCCGAAAATCCATCGAACGTGGTGGTGGTGCAGCCTAATGTGGATCCTTACGCTAAGTTTAACCTGCCATCGTACCAAGAAATTAACGACCTTACGCATTTATCAGACTCCCTGGCGCAACCCAATACTGAATACTTTATATGGCCGGAAACAGCCATAGCACAGGATGTAAACGAGGATAGCTTTGTTGGAAGTGCGCAGTACCGCCAGGTGAGGCAGTTCTTAAATAAGTATAAGAACGGAAACCTGATAACCGGTATTTCCACTTACAAATTTTACCAGGATGCGCATACCCTAACCGCACGCCTCATGCCCGAAAGCAACCAATATTTTGATGTTTTTAACGCAGCCGTAAACATTGAAAACTCCGACAAGGTACAGTTCTACCATAAATCCAAACTAGTACCTGGGGCTGAGTTAATGCCGTTCGGTTCATCTTTAAGCTTTTTAAAGCCAGTGTTTGAACATTTGGGCGGCTCGGCCGGCGGTTATGGCAGTCAGCCCGAGGCCGACGTGTTTTATGCCCAAAGTGGCATAGGTGCCGATCCGGTAATTTGTTATGAAACCATTTGGGGAGACTGGGTAGCGCAGTCGGTACGTAAAGGCGCACAATTTATTGCCATTATTACCAACGATGGCTGGTGGGAAAATACATCGGGTAAAGACCAGCACCTGGATTATGCCAAGCTTCGCGCTATTGAAAACCGCCGCTGGGTTTGTCGCTCGGCCAACACCGGTATATCTGCCTTTATTAACCAGCGTGGTGATGTTGTGCAACAATCTGGCTGGTGGGTTAAAGCAGCCCTTAAACAAGACATCAACCTCAACTCCGACCTTACCTTCTATACCCAACACGGCGATTATCTGCCCAAAGCAGGCTGTGTTTTGGCATTTTTAGGCGCGGTGTGGATTGTATTCAGGCGTTTCAAGCCAGTAAGGCGATGAGCAGTGAAAGAGCAAGGAGCAAGATATTTTTACAAAAGCAGCGCAAGGCTGCCAGCGTACCCAGCCTGGAGTATGTTCTGTAACGCTGGCAGGAATTGTGCTACCCAGGCACTTTTGCTCCTTTGAGACTATGCAAAGAAGTAACTACTCGGGCAATGAGGAGACTAAGTGAGTTTATTTAGTTCTTAAAATTCTCCGGCACAAACTTAGGTCAATAGCACAGCAAGTAGACTATCCTATGCAGGGGATTGCCACCCTATCGCTTATAATGACATACTTATGTTTAATTCACCAGCTTACCACTCAAATCAACCGTTCTTGCAAAAGGGTTTAAATACTTATTAGTAAGCACTGCAAACTCGCGGCGGGTAATAGGACGGTTGAGATCAAACGCCTGCTTAAACTTATAATTAGCTTGCCATTGTTTCTCCAGCGTACTGTTCAGCACTTTGGGCTCGGTAAGCGTAATTTCGCTGATGAAAGAAAGCAGGTTGCCAACGGTAAACTGCTCGGCCGGTTTGGCTTTGTTAAACCATAAGAACGCCCGGGTATAAATCTCCTTAATTACCGGTTCTACCTCGGCAGTTAATACAAGGCTGTCGGGCTTAAACAGTACGGCGGCAGTTTTGCCATTTACCTGCTGTACGCCTTTCAATAACCCGGTAGCGCCTACCTGTTGTATAGCCCTAAAATTAGGATCAGTTAGCGGAACGTCCGAAAACGGCATCAAATAACCTTTAAAATCCAGCACCTCACCTTGTATGGTACGTACATTTAAATGCTTGGTTGTGGTTTTAAAAAAAGCGCAGTACGCAGCAACAGTACCTGCACCCTGCCCCAATACCATTTGTACCGACGGATAAAAAGCGCTCGCATTAACCAGGTGCGTGGTCGACAAAGCTTTTTCGGTAACTAAAAGGTTCTCTGCATCAGGCAGCACAACGGTACCCAGCGGAATGCTGTAGGCAGGAAACGGCGGGTAAGGTGTTTGTGGTCCGCGTTTATCAACAAAATGCTGACCCGGCGAGGCATCGCCCACGGCAATAGAGGTACGGTAGAGCTTGGAGCTGCGGTTGTAAGGGGTTAAAATATCATCCAGCACCATGCGTATCTGCCCCTTAGCGCGGCGATATTCGCGCATGTAGGGTATGGGCGGCAAGCCATCGGGCGTACCAAATTCATCGGTTACACTAAAGTTTTTTAATCCACCTACGGTTTGCAGGTAATAAATCAGTCCTAACACGCGCAAACGGGTTTCTTTATAATACTGTTCCCGGTTCTTAGGGTCGAGCAAATCAACTGAGGCTTTGTAGGAGTTAGCACACTCGCTCCATTTAATCATGTACTTATCATTGGGCAGCTTACCACCTTGCACCATTTTTAGCAGGTCTTTACCTTTCAGGCAATCATATTGAGCAGGGTCATAGCCCTCGGGCTTGGCTATGGTCTTATCGGCCGCGCGGCCGTAATCTTTCAATATGGCGCACCAGGTAATATCCTGTATTACAGGCAAGGCATTTTCAGGAGCCAATTGCTCACCGGTATCCTTACGGCTATCGAAACCGGTTATAAAAGGAACGCCGGCTTTTGCTGCCACATCGCCTGTGCCCGTGGCATCAATTAATACCTGGGTTTTAATGGTATTGGTTTTGCCTTTTTCGGTTATGGTTACTTCCCAGCCGGTACCATTCTTTTTAACGGTGGTCCAGGGCGTGTTTAATTTCAGGGTAAGGTTTTTTACCGTATCGGTCATTTTCCGTAGAATAGCAGCACCGGTATAGGGCTCAAAGCGTAATACCGCGTTGCGTGTGGTATCAAACCCAGGCGTTTTCATATAAAACTCCCGCACTTTTTTTCTGAATTCGCCCCATATACCCGACGGCAAATTGCGGTTAGCATCTACCACGCACATACCGCCCGAGGTCATTTCGCCGCCCAGCCAGGGGCCGGGTTCTACCAAAATGGTTTTTACTTTGCTGCGCGCGCATTGTAAAGCTGCAGCCGTACCGCTGGCGCTGCCGCCTATAACCAGTACGTCGGTTTTAATGGTATCGGCATAGGTATAGGATAGCCCTGAGCAAAGCAGGACGACAAGTAACTTTTTCAACATGTGGGGATTATATCAGGTTTTAAACGCTAAATTAGGGCAAACCATTTACTATAAATGAAAAATTCTGTAACAAAATACGTTACGTTAGGCGCTGTGGGCGCTTTAAGCTTTATATCGGGTGCATTTGTGATCAAAACTTATGAGAGCGTACCCTTAACCGTAAGCATTATACAGGAAGCCGAAAAAATTATAGGCCAAAACTTTACCCCAGCCCAGGCCGACTCTATGCTGAATATGCTGAATGGCTTTAACAATTCTTATGAGAGCCTGCATAAATTAAATATGCCAAACAGCGTGGTGCCGGCATTAAACTTTAACCCTGTACCGGTTGGCTTTGTAAGCCCCGATAATAAGAACGGCTTTAAGCTGGATAAAACCACTGGTACTAAAATGCCAGCTGATAAGAACGAACTGGCCTTTTACACCATACGTCAACTGGCCGAGCTACTGCGCACCAAACAGATAAGTAGTGTAGAGCTAACTACGTTTTTTATTGACCGGCTCAAGAAATACAACCCTACACTGCAATTTGCCGTTACCATTACCGAGCAACATGCCTTAAAAAAAGCTGCCGAGGCCGATGCGGAGATCAAAGCCGGCCGTTGTAGAGGTGTGTTGCACGGCATACCGTTTGGCGTTAAGGATTTACTGGCACAAAAAGATTATAAAACCACTTTTGGCTCGGTTGCCTATAAAGACCAGCAGCTTAACATTGATGCCACCGTAGTAAGCAAGCTGGAAGCGGCTGGCGGCATACTGGTAGCTAAAACCACCTTGGGCGAATTAGCCATGGGCGATGTATGGTTCGGCGGCAAAACTAAAAACCCCTGGGATATTACCCGGGGTTCCAGCGGCTCCTCGGCGGGTTCGGCATCGGCAGTGAGCGCAGGGTGTTTGCCTTATGCCATTGGGTCAGAAACCCTGGGCTCTATTGTATCGCCCTCTACCGAATGTGGCGACACGGGTTTGCGGCCATCATTTGGCCGGGTAAGCAAGTATGGTGCTATGGCATTGAGCTGGAGTATGGATAAATTAGGCCCGATTGCCCGCAACGTGGAAGATGCCGCCCTGGTTTTTAACGCTATACAGGGTACCGACAGCAAAGACCTGAGCACTATTGCAGCTCCATTTAACTATGACGGTACCATAAAAACCTTAAAAGGCTATAAAATTGGTTATATAAAAGCCGAATTTGACCGCGCCTACTTTGGTACCGGAGCCAACCGGCGCATGGTTCCTAACCATGCAACCGACTCGGCTACCTTAGCTAAACTGAAAGAACTGGGCGCAGAACTGGTGCCCATTGAGTATCCGCAAATGCCTGTAGGTGCCATGACGTTTATTCTGGATGCAGAAGCTGCTGCAGCGTTTCAGGAACTGGTACTATCGCACCGCGATGACCAGTTGTTACAGCAGCATAAAAATGCCTGGCCAAATATTTTCCGGGCATCACAATTTATATCGGCAGCCGAATATATACAGGCCAACCGGGCCCGCACCTTGCTCATTCAGAACTGGTACGAAAAGCTGAAAGGGCTTGACTTGTACATCACACCAACATCGAGCACTAATTTGAGCATGACTAACCTCACCGGCAACCCTTGTGTGGTAGTACCTAATGGCTTCAATCAGCGTGGCCGACCTATGAGCATTACCTTTATGGGGCAGTTATTTGGTGAGGGCAAAATGCTGCAGGCAGCCAAAATTTACCAGGATGCTACCGATTTCCACAAAAAGCATCCATCTTTGAATTTTTAAAACGCAGATTCAGAATAACAATCTGTCATTTCGAGTTATAGCGAGAAATCTTTTCTAAGCGATAAACTAATTCGTTCGGAAAGCGCTCTACTGTCGTTCGAGATGACACGTACGTATTAACATATGACAACTACAAGCCTAACCGACGAACAACTACGCTATCCAATTGGCAAGTTCCAAAAACCTGAAGCCTATACACCTGAGCTTTTACAGGAAGCCATAGAAACTATTAAAACCTTACCCGCCCGACTGCGTGCTGAGGTGATTAAGTTAAATGCCGATCAGTTAAACACCACTTACCGCCCCGGTGGCTGGACACTGAAGCAAGTGGTACATCACCTGGCCGACAGCCACATGAACGCCCTGATGCGTATTAAACTGGCCTTAACGGAAGAGAATCCATCCATTAAACCTTACAGCGAAGCAGGCTGGGCCATGCAGGCCGATTATAACCTGCCTATCGAGGCATCACTAAAATCGTTAGAAGGCATTCATCAGCATATGGTAGCCTTGTTTGAAAGCTTTACAGAGAATGAATGGCCGCGTACCTTTTTGCACCCGGAGCGGGGCGTTACCTACACCATCCAAATGTCGGCAGCGATGTATGCCTGGCACAGCAACCACCACCTGGCGCATATTACCCAAACCATGAAACAGTGGGGTTTGTAGTTATATAGCAGTATTTTGATAAAAATACAGACAAAGTTAACCGCCATACAGGCAATAATGTACTGCGGTTAACTTTGTAGTTTAATCAGTAACGCTTACATTTTCATCCCTACGTTATGCTGATGCTTTCCCATCATCATTTTCATCAGCGATGGATTGATGCGGATGTACACCTCGAAACCAACCGGCGTGCTGCCATACAAGGGCTTTAGTGCCGAAGGCGAAACGTTAAGCGTTGCTTGCGCGCCAATACGCAAATCGGTGTTTTTTACCTGTGCAACAATGCGGTTAGCGCCAAGGGTCACAGCATTGATGTTAAAGTTGGGGTTATTCGGGAAGCCGCTCAGCAGATCCAGTTCATCTGCATTTTTGCGTACGTAAGTATAACTGCCATAAACAGCCGTTTTATGTAGCTGCAAATTGCTCTCTAATACGGCAGCTGGTAAGGTACCATGCTGAGCAACACTGTTTTGCCCGTATACCAACGATGCACTGAAATGACTGTCCTCACTCAGTTTTTTAGCATACAGGGCTGATGCCGTAAATAGTTTTACGTCATGATCTGGCTCTAATGATTCGGGGCTTTTAATCCACCCATGCGATACCTGAAAGGCCCAGTTTTTAGAGGGATTGTAGGATAAACGCATGGAATAGGAATCAAACTTAGGGGCATCAAATCCATAGCGCTCTTCATCCGGCTCGCGGCCTTTAAAGGTTGAGCCTTCTATTTTTACGTTCTTATACCTAAAGCCAAGCGTTGCTACGCCGAAAGTAATGTGCGTGGCATCGGCGTAATGGTGTTGCAAAGGTGCGTCGGGGTTGTTAGTGGCGGACAGCCGGTGCATAAACACGGGCGGGCCTAAAGCCGGTTCGGCCGGATAACCTACTGAAACGTACACATCGGTATTTTGAGCAATGCGCTGTGCGTAAGAAACGTTCAACTCGGCAAACAGATCATGCGGATGCTGACGGTCGACCAGTTTTTGGCCTTTATAGGATTCTCCGGTTTGATACAGGAGTGGATATCCGTCAAGTCCAACCGTAAACGGATCGAACGAGATCATGGCGTTAGCCGAGAACAAGCCGTTTTTGCCCACTTTGCGCTGCGTCATGCCCATGAGCCAGTTGGGGGCATCAAACTCATGACCGCCACGGCTGCCTTTGTTAAAGATATCCTGGTTGGTATACCGTGCAAACACGTTGCCATGTACCATGCTCATCCACTCTTTGCCGTGTATCATATAGCCGTAAACGGGTGTTTCATCGGGCACCCATGAGGTACCCGATCCGTTGCGGCTCATGGGCAAGTCGCGCGATAGCTGGCTGCTCATCATCATTTGCATACCGGTATCGGTACTGGCGAGGTTTTTTGACTGATTGTTTTGCATACGGTGCTGGTTGTGTACCGTACTATCCATTTGCATTTGGTTATGCTGCGCATAGCCAATGGTGCCGCTCCAAATGAGCAGCACCATTATTATATAAGTTTTCATGGTAATGTTTAGTTAAAACAGATTAAAGATGTTGTACTCCACCCTTACCAGGTACATGTTTTGCGTATTGCGCACCATGCGGTTAACTAACGGTGTACGGTATGATAGATCGACCCGGAGTACGCTATTAAAAATAAACTGTATTGCAGGCGCAATATCCAGATAATGTTGCCCTTTGCCCGGATTTGCTTTGCCCAGCAACTCGGCGTATAAATTAATGTTGGTTTGCTCGTAGTTGGTATACTGCTTAGGGAACAGCAGGTAGCCTGCAGATAAGCTATACCCCACACTGTTTTGGTTAACAGGCACATAGCCACCACGGTTCTCAAAAGCGCGGAGGTAACTTACCGAGCCTGATAAAGCCAGTTTATGTAACAGTTGCGTGGCCACCAAACCACCCTGCACGCCGGTGTTGTCGCCCTCGAGCGAGATCTCCTGGTTAGGCATAGGGTTGCTGATGCTCGACGCCTTGGCAAAAGCCGCCATACGGAAATGGCGCTGCACGGTATCGGCCGAATAAAAGCGGTACTTGGCATAAGCACTCAGGCCTTCAAAGCGCTGCTTGTCCTGATAAAAGTTAGAGAGGTAAACAGAACTGTGCAGCATGAGATATTTGCTTGCGCCGTACATCACTTCAAGCGTGCTGCGATTTCTAAAATCGGGTTTAAAATAGCCTTGATTTTCGGTCCGGATGCCTAAAGAATTGGTGGCCATGTTACTGGCAGGCTCTGTATTCACATAGAGTTCCTGCGCCTGGCTTACGCATACCCCCGCCAGCCAACCCAGCAGGATTAGTGTTAAATGCTTTATCATGATGGTTGGTTTTATATAACCAGGTGATAAGTCTTGTTGCCGCCATTGGCAATAATAACCGGGCTATACTTTTTTACTACGGCAGGCGCTGCAAAACCTTTATTAACTACCGTTACGGCAACTTGTCCGTCCAGGTCCTTTTTGGTATCGTTCATGATATGAAAGGTATCGCCGGCATAACTAAACGTATTGTTATTCAGCTTTAACTTGTCAAAATCAAGCGTGGCTTTCAGTTGGTTTATAGCAAAACCTGCTCCCTGCACTTTTTTGCTCATCTTTTCTAAATCAACAGGGGTGTTGGCTTTAAAGGTGATGGTAAATAAGTTGCGGTTGAGGTCGGTTTTAATATCGCCAACGAACGGCAGTGTACGTAATGATTTTTCGGTAGCTTTTGAGCACATAGAGCAGGTAAGCCCGCTTACTTGGAGCTCGGCTTTAACAAACTGGGCTTTGGCAATACCCACAGAGATAGCCATTAAGGCTATAAATATTTTAATAGTTTTCATGGAAATGATCAGATAAAAAATTGTACAAAAAAGTAAAAGCATAAGCCAGGTGGCCATGCTTAAGCATGATACAATAATTACTGATCAGAGACGGAAAGTGCAGTTTTTTAGGAATGTAGCAACCTTACTGGTAGGCTTGTTTTCGGGCGGACCACGGTCAAAAAACTTTTCGAGCAGTGCTTTCTGTGCCGAAAATACAAAGTCTTCAAAAGGCAGCTTGGGTATCTCAAAGGCAAACAGTTTAGCTAGCAAAGAGGCTTCCTGCTCGGCCTGATGAACATCTTTAACCTTTACATCAACCTTGTGGTTTTTGCAGCAGTTCATCTTCATGCCACAGGTTTCGGCTTTGGCCTCCTTAACCGGGGCTGTTATTTTAACCGACGCTACTTTGGTACCGCAGTAATGTAAGTTCAGAGCAAAGCCTAACACCGTTATGGTGTATAATATGGCTAAACTTAATGCTCCCGACCTTTTAAACATAGCGCAAAGATATAACGGAAATTTTCAATTGCCAAATAATTATGCGTTAACTTACTGAAAAGTATGGTGTTACAACAGCTATTTAAAAGTAAAAAAGCCGGCTTGCGCACCGGCTCTCAGTAGAAAAAATTGAATTTAAAACTATTTTACTTATGTTCAATCCGTTGCCATTCAGTGCAAGTGCAAAGATGCGTTACAAACGCAAATCATATTAAGCACTCATCAAAGAAGAACGCAGAATGACGCGCCCTTTCGCAGCAAAACGCAGTAAAACGGTATCCTATAGCGGATAAAAATGCTAACAGAACTAAAGCACCGGTAGTTGCCGTAAAGGCAATAATCGTTTTTTATGAACTGTGATAACAAGGTTATTTATACAGACGTGAAAAGAAGGAATTGTGTTACAACGGAGAATATTTTTTTCGGGCCTGCAAAACGGAAGTATGCATGAGCCGTTGCTTGAATGAAGATTTGTGAACGCAGCTGAAAGTTTAACGGGTTTTATTGGCAAATGCTACTCTGTGCTACCTTCTTCAAAAATATATCCTTCCACGCTAGTGGCTAATACAAAGTCATTGTCATCTTCCGAGATTCCATTGTAACCATCTTCACTCTCGTCAGGATCGAGCGACAAGTAAACTTTGCTGCCAATGTGATAAAATTTGCAGGAATCCACCTGGTATAGCTCAGCAGCGGGGTTACCTTCAAATCCATTCTTAAAAACATCCCTGAAAATGAGCATCACATCAGCTTCCGTATAAGCGAGTTCAAACATAATGCTGACGGCAGGACTGCCTTCCACGTCATGCGTTCTAAATTGCTTAACTACTGCATTCAACAGGGTCAAATCACCGGTTAGGTAGTTAATGATGTCAGAATCGTGGCCAATGAATTTCATGCCGGTTGTGTTGCTGCTTCGTATCCGGTGCTCAGGTCAACCTCTATATCCCCTTCAAATACTCTTTTTGCCGGGCCTTCTAAAAATATGTCGGTAAATTTAGCGCCATCGTAATTAAAGTTAATGCTCATGTTGCCGCCCAATACTTTAATAGGGGTGGTAATGTTACCTGTTTGTTGGTTAGCATGTGCCATAGCTAATGCAACGGCGGTAACACCGGTACCGCAGGCATAAGTTTCGTCTTCCACGCCACGTTCATAGGTGCGTACAAAGTATCCTTCATCAAGCGGTTCTACAAAATTTACGTTAATGCCTTTGGTTAGGTAAGTGGTATTATTGCGTATAGCCCTTCCATCAGCAAATACATCTTTATGTGTTAAATCATCAGCCAGCTGTATATAATGCGGAGAGCCGGTGTTAATCACATAGTCGTCGCCATCGCGGTTTAGGGTATCTACATTGATAATTTGCAGACTAACCCAATCGCCCGATTCTGAAATTTTGGCATAATGTGGACCGTCAACTGCCAAAAAGTTGGTCTCGGTGTCAATAACGCCAAGGTGTTTAGCAAAGGCTACAATACACCGGCCACCATTGCCACACATAGTGCTGGGCTGACCATCAGAGTTATAATAAACCATCTCAAAATCGTAGCCTTCGCTATCTTGCAAAAACATTATACCATCGCCGCCAACACCAAAGCGCCTGTCGCACAATGTTTTGACTAACAGTGTATTATGGTGATCTATCTTAGTAGTGCGATTGTCTACCATTACAAAATCGTTTCCGGCTCCCTGGTATTTATAAAAATGCAGTTTCATAAAGCAGTGTAAATTATCCGGCGCAACACCTAATAACAACAGTAAAAGGCTATCTTCCGGTTTTTAACATTTTTTAACAATAATCGGAATAACTTATTATTGTTCCTATCGTCTTAATGGTATTAAATTTGAAAAGTAAAAAGTAACCTAGTAAATAAAAAGCAAAAGATAATATGAGAAAAATTGGTTTAACCTTGTTAACTGCCATTGTTGGTGGTGCAATGGCGCTCGGTACTTATAAAGTATTCGAGAAAGATCCGCTGGAAGGGATGACCTTGGAGGAGCGCCAGAAAGTATATTTTGCCAGCAACCCGTCAACGTCTAACATTGTGTCGTCTGCCGGTGATGTTGACTTTACCCAAGCTGCAGCAGCGGTTACCCCTGCCGTAGTTTACATCCGTACAACTTATGCAGCCTCAGCAGGCCGCAGCAGCGGCCGCGATCCGTTTGAGGAAATGTTTGGCGATATGTTCGGCCAGCGTGCACAGCCGCAGCAACGTGCTCCGCAACGCGCTTCAGGTTCAGGTGTTATCATCTCAACCGACGGTTATATTGTAACTAACAACCACGTGGTAGCTAATGCCAGCAAAGTGGAAGTAACCACAAATGATCATCGCACCCTGCAAGCTAAAGTAATTGGTACCGACCCTAACACCGACCTTGCCCTTATTAAAGTAAGCGCTACTAACCTGCCTATTGTAAAATTAGGTAACTCTGATGATGTGCGCGTGGGCGAGTGGGTTTTAGCCGTAGGCAACCCTTTCAACTTAAACTCTACCGTTACTGCCGGTATTGTAAGTGCCAAAGGCCGTAACATCGGTATACTGGGCCGCGAAGAAGAACAAAGCAGTCCTTTTGACCGCAGTAACTACCAGCAACAGCAACAACCCCGTTTAAACAAAGCCATCGAGTCGTTCATTCAAACTGATGCGGCTATTAACCCTGGCAACAGCGGTGGTGCATTGGTCAACACTAAAGGTGAACTGATTGGTATTAACTCTGCCATAGCCTCACACACCGGTTCTTACGAAGGTTATGGTTTTGCCGTACCGGTTAACCTGGCTAAAAAAGTATTGAACGACCTTGAAAAATTCGGTTCGGTTAAACGTGGTTACATTGGCGTAAGCTTTACCGAGCTGAACCCTGATGTTGCCCAGGAACTGAAAATTAGCACAACCAACGGTTTATATGTTAGCGAATTGGTTGCAGGTGGTGGTGCCGAAGCTGCCGGTTTGCAAAAAGGTGATATTATTACCAAGGTTGAAGGTAATCGCGTATATGAGTCATCAGACTTGCAAGAGCGTGTAGGCCGCTTACAACCAGGTGATAAATTGCATTTAACCGTGCTACGTAACGGTGCTGAGAAAAACTTTACCGTTACCCTTAAAGGTGAACCAGCCGCTGCTAACCGTACTGCAGCCGTATCCAAATCTGCCGAGGAGTTATATAACAAGTTAGGTGCCAGCTTCCAGCCTTTAACCCAGGCACAAAAAGCTAAGTTTCACTTAAACTCAGGTGTAGTGGTTACTCAGGTTCGTCGTGGCGGTTTCTTTGAGAACTATGAAATTCCTGAAGGTTCTATCATTACTAATATTAACGGTAAGCCTATCAACAGCACCGGTGATATTGATAAAGCCATTACTAACTTGAAAAACGGACAAATGACCATTGAAGGTTATACCTCAGACGGTATGCGTTTCCGCAACAGCTTTGATGCGCAATAAGCATCCCTATTGATTAAAAAGAAAGTCCGGCTACTGGAAACAGGCCGGACTTTTTTGTTGGATTAATTTTAGTTATTAAGCAAACCTGTACTTAATCAAATTACAAAACTTGTCTTCTCAAACTACAGTAGAGAATCTTATCAAAAAACCGACAGGTTATTGCTTTAAATTCAGTTAACTACTAAAACCTAAATGCTCTGCCTTCCATCCATGATTGTAACAAAATAACAGCCGATACGGTATCAACCAGCGCTTTATCCTGCCGACCTGCTTTTTTTACACCGCCGGCCAGTATAGCCGCCGATGCCATTTTGGAGGTAAAGCGCTCATCCAGCATTTCGACCGGAACATCAGGGAAAGTCTTTTTTAAAAGGTTAGCGAAGCCCTTTACATGCATGGCCGATTGCGACGGTGTATTGTCCATTTGCTTGGGCTCGCCCACCACAAAAACTTCCACCTGCTCGGTTTGCAGGTACTTTTTCAGGAATTCTACAATTTGATTAGGATGTACGGTTTGCAGGCCGGTGGCAATCATTTGCATAGGGTCGGTTACGGCAATACCTATGCGTTTGGTACCATAATCAAAAGCCATTATTCTGGGCATATAGCTGAGTGTTGAGATTTGCTTACGGAGATGATAACCGTAGTTAAAAGAAATATCATTTTAATTTCAAAGATAACCTATCCCTCGCAATGTCTCAAATCTCATATCTCACATCTCAATACTAATTATTACCTTGCACCAATGCAGTTTAAAGAAATAGTAGGGCAACAAGCTGTAAAGCAACGTTTATTAAATACCGTTAGCGAGAACAGGGTAAGTCATGCTCAATTGTTTTTGGGACCTGAAGGCTCGGGCAGTTTAGCCCTGGCAGTAGCATACGCACAGTATTTATCGTGCGAGGATAAGCAACCCGAAGATTCATGCGGGGTTTGTTCTTCATGCCGTAAGTATGAAAAGCTGGTGCACCCCGATCTGCATTTTTCGTATCCGTTTTTTGCTTCAGACAAAAATGATACGTCTTTAAGTTTTATTGAGCAATGGCGCGAGGCCTTGCTGGCTAATCCGTACCTGAGTCTGGATATTTGGCGCGGATACCAGGATGCACAAAACAAACAGGCTAATATTAACATTGCCGAGTGCCACCAAATAATCAAAAAACTGAGTCTAAAACCGTTTGAATCGGTTTACAAGATTTTAATTTTATGGCTGCCCGAGTACCTGGATAAAGAAGGCAATACGCTGCTCAAAATTATTGAGGAGCCACAGCCTAATACAGTTTTTTTGCTGGTAGCACAAAATCAGGATCAGATATTGAACACCATTCTCTCACGTACGCAGTTGGTAAAGATTCCGGGACTGAGTTATGAAGAGGTGCGAAGCTATTTGGTTAACGAGCGTGGGTTACCTAACCAAACAGCCGAAGAGACCGCTTATTTGAGCAACGGTAACTTAACCGAAGCGCTTGGCATGCTGCAGCAGGAAACCAATAGTTTTCATGCTGATTTTGTAGACTGGCTGCGTAAGTGCTATAGCAACAAGGGGCTGGAGATGATGAAGTTTGTGGAGCGTGTAGCTAAAGCAGGGCGTGAATCGCAAAAGAACTTTATACGCTACGGTATTAGCTATATCCGTGAGTGCTGCCTGTTACTGAGCGATGCCGGCAACCTGGTACATTTACCTGCGGCCGAAAAGGAGACAGCGCAAAAAATGGCTGGCGTAATGACACTTGATATGGCCGAAGCCATTAGCGAAGTGCTTGAACAGGCTCATTATGCGGTGGAACGAAATGCAAATCCTAAAATTTTATTTTTAGATGTATCTTTGCAGATTATTAAAATATTACACTTTAAAATACTCCCTAAGGGGAATCAATATATATAAAATAAAATGGGATGTGGAAGTTGCTCAACCGGGGGCGGATGTACACCGGCAGGCTGCAAAAGCAATGGGTCATGCATGACCAATGGCTGCAGTAAGCTGGATGTATATGATTGGCTGGCACACATGGATATGCCAACCAACTATAAGCCTTTCCAGGTAGTTGAGATTAAATTTAAAGGATCGCGTAAGGATTTTTACCTTAATGCCGACAATATATACTTAGAAGCAGGCGAACTGGTTGCTGTTGAAACGGCTACGGGCGGCTATGATATTGGCCACGTATCGTTAACCGGCGAGCTGGTGCGTATGCAAATGGTAAAACGCCATGTTAAAGAGGCCGATGTAACCAAAAAAATCTATCGCCGGGCTACGCCTGCCGATGTTGATAAGTGGAAACTAGCCAAGGAAATGGAATGGGAAACGATGCACAAAGCCCGTAAACTGGCTTTGGATCTTAACTTATCCATGAAGATAAGCGATGTTGATTACCAGGGCGATAAAACTAAAGCTACTTTTTACTACACTGCCGAAGGCCGGGTTGATTTCAGGGAACTGATTAAAAAGATGGCTGAGTCTTTCCGTATCCGTATCGAGATGCGTCAGATAGGCATGCGTCAGGAAGCCAGCCGCCTGGGTGGTATTGGTTCATGTGGCAGAGAGTTATGCTGCTCAACTTGGTTAACTGATTTTAAAACAGTATCAACCTCGGCAGCGCGTTATCAAAACTTGTCTTTAAACACACTTAAGCTGGCTGGCCAATGCGGTAAGTTAAAATGCTGTTTAAACTACGAGTTAGACGGTTACATGGATGCCCTAAAGCATATACCCGATAACGTAAACTACTTACGTACCGAAAGAGGTGATGCCCGTTTGCAAAAAACCGATATTTTTAAACGCATGATGTGGTTTAGCCTGCCCGGTGCCGAAAACTGGATACCGCTGCCCATTGAACGTGTTAAGGAAATACAAAAGCTTAACAAGGAAGGCATAACGCCTGAAGACCTGGGTGAAGCCGTTGAAATGGAGACACCAGCAGCTAAGGTTTTAGATTATGAAAACGTAGTTGGCCAGGATAGCCTTACCCGATTGGATGAACGCCACCAAAACAGGAACAGAAAGAAGAATAAAAAACCTAATACAGGTAACCAGAATGCGCAACAGGCTGGCGACAGAAAGCCACAGCAAAATAACCAGCAAAGGCCAAACAATCAGCCTAAACCAAACCAGCAAAGGCCCGCACCTGCACAAGTTTCTCCTGATGTAGTAAAGCCTGCCGCACCTATGGCGGATGGAGAAAAGGCAGAAGGCGCTAACCCGGCTAAGCGCAATAACCGCAGGCACAGGCCAAACCGTAACCGTGGCAATAACAACAATAATAACCAACAACCCCGTAGCCCAGAGGCATGAAGTTAGTAGGTAAACTATGTTCGTATTTGTTATTGAGCTGTGTTATGATCAGCTCAATAACAGGTTGTACTGACCCTAACCGTGTAATGGACGAGAATAAGTCTGTTACTAACCATAACTGGAGTTATGGCAACAAAATAAAGTTTGATATCGACATAGCCGATGCCAATATTGCTTATAACTTATACATTAACGTACGGGTAACATCCAATTACCGGTACTCCAACATGTTTGTATTAGTGTACCAAAATGGTGGCCCTGCTAAAAAGGCAGCTATTACACGTTACGAGCTAAAACTGGCGAGCCCAACAGGCGAGTGGCTGGGCAAAGGGTCGGGCAGTATGTACAGCTACCAGATACCGTTTAAAACGAACTACCGCTTTCCGGCCAAAGGCAAATACCATTTCGAGATCGAGCAAAACATGCGCGACAACCCATTGCGCTCAGTAAGTGATGTAGGTTTGCGGGTTGAAAAAGCTGAATAAAGTAAGTACTATGTTAAAAGCTGTTTTAATCATAGTACTTACTTTATTTTTTGCCTGTAATATTTACGCTCAAACCAACACTACCTCAATTAAAAGCAAAAGTCATAATAAACCAACCGGAGATTTTTGGATAGATTACTTTGCTATTAAACACAATCCATACAAAGATTCCATCGATGGAAAACCGGTTAAATTTTACCTTGACCATCCTAAGGTTGCTCCAATAGCTAAAAACTTTTATAAAGGTAAATACAGGCCTTCAGACAATGATTCAACGAGTTTGCTGCTGTCTTTGTGTTTAACCAATAATGCTGAAATCAGGCCCTTTTACCGTTGGTGCCTTAATGCCACAATTGAGATTGCTGATGGCGCCCTGAGTGAATATCCGGGTGAGCCGGCACTTAATTATGCAATAAAATATCCAAAAGAATTTTTCGGATATATGGATAAAGATAAATCCGGAATTCGATATAAAAATTGGGTACAAATAATAGCTTATAGCGGGCTTCCATCTTATAACAACATTACTTTTGCAAAAAAGTATATTGTAACCAGGCTAACCGCTAATTGTAGCAACTGTACTATTAGCTATAAGCATAAGATACAGAAACTTGCTACTGATGTTTCCAAAGCCTTAAATTAAATGAAACCCTTTTTTCGATAGCCTGTTTTAATTCTTAAATCATATTATGAAAAAGCTGGTTTATACTTTACTCTTTGGCACTTTTATATTAACAGCTTGCCAACAATCTACCAGTAAAACGGGCGGCGATGTAGCAGACTCAGGAATGGCTGGCAGCTCCGGCCCGGCCGATACCGGCATGAAGAGCGGTACGCCAATGGGTACAGCAACCGGTGGTTCTGACACCAGCACCACTGCCAGCAAAGATGGTGTAGCTAACCCTACTGTTGATACAACAGGCAAAACAAAACCACAGTAATATTAGCATTTATCGAAAATCCTTCTTTCATTTGCTAAATTTTTTATCAGGATGAGTGTAGGGATATTGGCTATTGCCGTAGTAATTTTATTGATTTCAGTTTACTTGCTTATCAGTAAATCAAAAAATGCTGCAGGCAATATTTCTGTAGCAGAATTTGAGCAGTTGAAAACCGAAAACGAGCAAATCAAACTCAAACTTGGCGTTACTGAAGAAAAGGTTAAAAGCGCTTATGCCGAAAAAGAAAGCATTACCCAACTCCTTAAGGAAGAGAACGGCAAATTAACAGATCAGTTGTTATTTGAGCGTCAGGAACTGGCGCAGGCCAACCAGGCGCTGGAAAGCACCCGCAGTTTTTATAAAGCGCAACAAGAAAAATTACAGGAACAGAAAGCGGAGATTGAGCAAATCCGCCAACACTTTCAGCGCGAATTTGAAAACGTAGCCGAAAAGTTATTGAAAGAAAAGTCGCGCGAGTTTTTGGACGTAAATAAAGCCAACCTCGATCATATCCTTAATCCTTTGAAAGAGAACATCAAAACTTTTGAAGAGAAAGTGGAGAAAGTTTACAATATGGAGGCGGCCGACCGTAACACGCTGAAAGGTGTAATTACGCAGCTAATGGAACTAAACAAGCAGATTAGCAGCGAGGCGCAAAACCTAACCAAAGCCTTAAAAGGTGATACTAAAAAGCAAGGTAACTGGGGAGAGTTTATACTGGAAAGGGTACTGGAACGCTCGGGCTTGGTTAAAGACCGCGAATACCGTTTACAGGCTAGTCACCAGGCGCAGGATGGCACCCGTTTTCAGCCAGATGTGATCATTGATTTGCCGGATAATAAGCACCTCGTTATCGACTCCAAGGTATCATTAATTGCATACGAGCGCCTGGTGAACTGCGAAACCGAAGAGGAGCGTAAGCTGCATGCCAAAGCACATGTAGAATCGTTACGTAACCACGTGCATGGCTTATCAGCCAAAAACTATCATGATCTGCAAAAAATCAATTCACCCGATTTTGTGCTGCTATTTGTGCCTATTGAATCGTCTTTTAGTTTTGCGGTGCAGCTGGATGCCGACCTGTTTAACGATGCCTGGGATAAGCGGGTAGTTATTGTAAGCCCGAGTACTCTTCTCGCAACTTTACGTACTATAGCCAGCATGTGGAAACAAGAACATCAAAACCGCAACGTAATGGAAATAGCCCGTCTGAGCGGCGATATGTACGACAAGTTTGTAGGCTTTTTAACCGATATGGATAGCATAGGCCGTAACCTAAAACAAAGCCAGGATGCCTTTGACAAAGCCATCAACAAACTGAGTGATGGCCGTGGCAATTTAACCATCACTGCAGAAAAAATTAAGAAATTAGGCGCTAAAGCTAATAAGCAGATAGACGGGAAATTTGTATCACTACTCACCGAGGGCGAAGATTCGGAAGAACAGAAGCGTAATTGATAGTGTAGAAACGCTGTATTCATTCCTATTTTATGGAGTAATAGCGTGGCAATCTCGTTACGCCAATGTAAATCGGTGTGCTCAACACTAGTGTTGATGAATGTACGAATACACTTACTTAGTGAAGATTGCACGTCGCTAGCACTCCTGCAATGATCTTATTTTTCAAATAATTACAAACTACTTCTTAAACGCATTCCAACCTTGCGCCTTTAACTCATGTACCTGGCCGCTTTTAGAAATCAAATTACAGCCCGCTGAAGCTTCGGTGATGTAGCCAATGATGCTGATGTCCACATCGTGCTTTATTTTGTCGTAGTCGGCTTGTTTAATGGTAAATAACAGCTCGTAATCTTCGCCGCCACTCAGGGCACATATAGTAGGATCGAGGTTAAACTCGCGGGCGGTTTCATACGTCATCGGGTCGATGGGTATTTTTTCCTCATATAGTTGGCAGCCTTTATTGCTTTGGGTACAAATGTGCAGTATCTCCGAAGCCAACCCGTCCGACACATCGATCATAGCAGTAGGTTTCACTTTTAGATCACCTAACAATTGTATAATATCCTGGCGAGCCTCTGGCTTCAACTGTCGCTCAATTATATAATCTTTACCTTCCAGATCGGGTTGTATCTGCGGATTTTCCAGGTAAACGAGCTTTTCGCGTTCTAATAACTGCAAACCAGTATATGCGCCGCCTAAATCGCCAGATACGCAAAGCAAGTCGCCTTCTTCGGCACCGTTACGGTATACTATATCTTCTTCATTAGCATAACCTAATACGGTGATGCTAATTACTAAACCTTGTTTTGATGACGTGGTATCGCCACCTATAATATCAACCTTATATTTATCACAAGCCAGGTAAATACCTTCGTAAAGCTCTTCAACAGCTTCTAAAGTATACTTGCTCGACATGCCTATAGATACTGTTACCTGGGTAGGCGTACCGTTCATGGCGCAAATATCGCTCAGGTTTACCTGTACCGATTTATAGCCCAAGTGCTTAAGCGGCGTATAAGCCAAGTCAAAATGAATACCTTCCAGCAGCATATCGGTTGATACCAACACTTTTTTACCAGCATAATCCAGCACGGCGGCATCATCTCCTACACCTTTCAGGGTGCTTTTATGGGTAAGCTTAATATTTTTAGTTAAATGATTGATCAGGCCAAATTCACCTAACTCATTAATATGGGTTCTATCAACATTATCAAACATATCCATGGCAGCGCAATTTAAAGGGTCAAAAATACAAAAGCAGTTTTAAACCGCCCGTAATATTTATACATCGGTTAAGTAATAAAGCCAATAACTAAAAAATTGATTTACAGCACTAAAATCGTAAACCAACATTTATTGTAATTTTATTAACCGATTGTTTGTGATTTTTTGATTACAATTCGTATTTATTAACACACAATTAATATCTAAACCGCAAATTTGTAAACACTCAATATTTATATGAAATTAAAACATTTACTCATTTATCTTTTCATCCCCTTAGCACTGGCCAGTTGTAAAAAGGATTTGGATGAAACCGAAAATCCCGAAACGGAAATACCCCAACCGCCAGTTGCACCAAAACCTTATAGCATTAATGAAAATTTTGAAAGTGGCATTAAAGCAGGCTATGATGTTGCCGATGTAACTATCAGCACCGGTTCTTGGAGCATGAATGGCGCTTTGCTAGGAAGTGATGCAGGCGACATTAGAAACGGCGGTAAGTCGGTACGTATACAAGGTACAAAAGACAATGCCAAGCGCAATGGTAACCTGGCTATGAATTTTGATGTAACGGGCTTAAAAAGCATTATCATCAAAAGCTCTTTCGCCAACTTTGCCGATAAACAATTTGTTACGGCTACCAACCCCGTTGCCTTAAAAGGCTCCTGGGAACTCCAATCTTCAAAAGACGGTGGTAAGACTTATACTAAAGTAGGCCAAACTATTACTGAAACTGACATTGTTTTAGTGGCCCATACTTTTCAAATCACCGATCCTGCTGCGCAACGCTTTATTATTGTGAATACATCAGACTATAACGGCAGTAACCGGGTGCGTTTAAGTATTGATGATATCACATTTGTTGGCGAGGGCGAATCAGGTATTACCATTGGCGGATCAGACACCCCTCCAGATGACGGGGGCGGCACATCAACCGGTACACCAACTACTCCAAGAGGAATAAATATTGGTACCGACGCGCCACCTGCAACCGGCGATAACAGCAACCTATTATTCGGCAATCCTTCAGCTGCCAATATGATATCAGCCGAAAATTATTTACTGGATATGGGTTATTATGTAGAATCGTACAGCAAATCAAGAGGTACGCCCAACTGGGTAAGCTGGCATTTGGATAACACCAATACTACTAATGCCACTGGCCGCCTGGATAATTTTGCGGGCTTTAAAGATTTACCTGCAGGTTACTACCAGGTACAAAGCACCAGCTACTCAGGCAGTGGTTTCGACAGGGGGCACAACTGTCCATCGGCCGACCGTACCAGCTCAACCTTCGCTAATTCGGCTACTTTCCTGATGACCAACATGATTCCGCAGGCACCACAAAATAATCAGCAAACCTGGAATAACTTGGAGAGCTATCTGCGCCTACAGGTTAATAACGGTAACGAGGTTTATGTAATTATGGGTAGCTATGGTATTGGCGGCGTAGGCAGCAAAAGTACTGCAACTGTAACCACAATTGACAATGGTAATGTAACTGTGCCCAGCAATGTTTGGAAAGTAGCCGTTATTATTCCGGCTGGCGACGGTGACTTGATCAGAGCTGGTAACACTAGCGGTATACGTGTGATTGCTGTAAATACACCTAATGTAAATACCATTAACAGCGACTGGACCAAGTATATCGTAAGCGTACGCGATATAGAAACAGCCGTAGGCAACGGTTTTAACTTATTGGGATCTTTACCACAATCGGTACAAGATGCTATTGAAGTAAAAAAAGACAGCGGCATATAAACTTCTAACAATCTTTTTTAACCCGGGCGGCAAACAGCTTCTCGGGTTTTATTTTAGGTATAAATCTTAATATCATATGAAAACTGTTCTCTTTTTGATAGGCCTTGCAAGTTTTTATATCAATACCGTGCTGGCACAAGCATCCAGAACGGTTAACAGTGTTGATTATGTAAAGCATAACCAGATATTTTAACACATGGTAGCCAAAAAATTAATATTGGTAAACTTACACCATCTAGAGTAGTCAAACTACTGGGAAAACCGCTGTCGATAAAAAAGGAAATGACGGAAACTGATGGCTTACTTGTTGTTTACAGATACGACGGTTGCGAAATTGATTTTGACAAGAGTTATTTAAATTCTGTTAGTATTACTAAAGATAAATGGGCGTTTTATATGATGCCGAATGAAAAAGCAGCACATGCTTTTCGGGTAAAAGAATCAATAAGCAGTTTAAAGCCTTTTTTTCCTAAATCATGGAAAAACCATCAACTTGAAGGATTAGCTTTAATGGTCAAAGATAACTCTGGCGAGATAGATCCTTACATTTGGATCACCTTTATGACTGATGAAAATCAATTATCTACGCTTTTAACAACTACTAAAAAAAAGCCGCTTAAGTAAGCGGCTTTTTTATGTTTATAATCCCAGCTGTGCCGAAATATCCAGCATGCGCTCTATAGGCTTAACCGCTTTTTCTATAATGTCGGCCGGTAAGGTAATCTCCGGCATTTCATTTTTAAGGCATAAATAAAGCTTCTCCAGGGTATTTCTTTTCATATGAGGACAATCATTGCAGGCGCAGGTATTGTTCGGTGGAGCGGGGATAAATACCTTATCCGGGTTATCTTTCTCCATCTGGTGAATGATACCTGCTTCGGTAGCTACAATAAACTCCTTTTCGGGACTGTTGGTTGCATATTTTAAGATACCGGTAGTAGATCCTATATAATCGGCCAGTTGCAGAATGTGTTCTTCACACTCAGGGTGAGCCAATATTTTAGCGTTGGGGTAGCGCTCTTTCAGCTTGGTGATCTTCTCGCGGCTAAATATCTCATGCACCATACAGGCACCGTTCCACAATACCAAATCACGCCCTGTTTTCTTAGCCACATAAGCGCCCAGGTTACGGTCGGGCCCAAAGATGATCTTTTGATCGGCAGGCAGGCTTTCCACAATCTGTACTGCGTTGCTTGATGTACAAACAATATCGCTCATGGCTTTCAATTCTGCCGTACAGTTCACATAAGTAATAACCAGGTGATCAGGATACGATTCCTTAAATTTTTTGAATAAATGCGGAGGGCAACTATCGGCCAGTGAACAACCCGCTTTTAAATCGGGTAGCAACACCTTTTTGGTAGGGGATAAGATCTTGGCGGTTTCGGCCATAAAGTGTACACCGGCAAACACAATAATGTCGGCATCGGTTTTGGCCGCCTGTTGCGATAGGCCCAGGCTGTCGCCAATATAATCGGCTATATCCTGTATCTCACCTTCCTGGTAGTAGTGCGCCAGTATAACGGCGTTCTTCTGTTGCTTTAATTTTTCAATCTCAGCATACAGGTCAAGCGTGGGGTCTATTTCCTCTTCAACAAATCCTTTTATATTGATCTCCTCTAAAACGTCCATTACTAACATTACAATAAAGACAAATAATTTAATTTATATATATAAACCTATTGTTATTAGTGTGTGAATTGTGTGAACAACTGGAGATAGATTTTATTGCTAAACAAACTTATTCCACTTGTTTCCACAGGTTATCCACATACTTTAAAACTTAAACTACTGATAAGCAGTTAGGTTGTTTTATTCACACCGATGTTGATAAACTAAAGTGTGAATTAATATCGGTTTTTACGGATGTGAATAGTCGTTGGTTATCTTCCCAAAACTACTGCAGCAAATGGGTATAACTTTAGTTATCCACAGGCTTTTTCACAAACCCAAAACTTATTAGCTTTTTACTTACGCAAAATTAACATCTTTTGATGGGGTTATACACACAAGTATTACTTTTACACATATTAGACACTATTTATGACAAGAAATGTGGATTTCCTGGTAATAGGTTCGGGCATTGCCGGATTAAGCTTTGCACTTAAAGCTGCTAAACATGGTAAGGTACTGATAGTTACCAAAGCGAGCGAGGACGAATCAAACACGAAATATGCACAAGGCGGTGTGGCCGTAGTTGTGGATAAAAAAGAGGATTCGTTTGAAAAGCATATCGAAGACACCTTGATAGCCGGCGATGGACTTTGCGACGAAGAGGTAGTACGTATTGTAGTAGAAGAAGGGCCCGAAAGGATAAAGGAGATTATAGATTACGGTACCAATTTCGATAAAACCAATGATGGTGTTTACGATCTGGCTAAAGAAGGCGGCCACTCTGAATACCGCGTACTCCATTATAAAGATATTACCGGCTTTGAAATGGAGCGCGCCTTATTAGCGCAAATTCACCAGAACCCAAATATCGAAATACTGACCCATCATTTTGCGGTAGACTTGATCACTCAACATCATTTGGGTGAGTTTGTGGATAAGTCTACCAAAGATATTACCTGTTATGGCGTTTACGCCTTTAATACCGAAACTAAAGAGGTGGAAACCATTCGGTCGAAAGTTACGGTAATGGCATCGGGCGGTGCAGGGCATATTTATGCTATTACCACCAACCCGGTTATTGCCACGGGTGATGGTGTGGCTATGGTTTACCGTGCTAAGGGTAAAGTTCGTAATATGGAGTTTATCCAATTTCATCCTACAGCTTTATATAACCCTGGTGAGTACCCATCCTTTTTAATTTCTGAAGCAGTGCGTGGTTTTGGCGGTATTTTAAAACGTACCAATGGCGAAGAATTTATGCAGGAGTATGATGAACGCAAATCATTAGCCCCACGTGATATTGTAGCCCGCGCTATAGACGCCGAGATTAAAAAATCGGGCGAGGATTACGTATACCTGGATGTACGCCATAAAAGCAAGGCAGATATTTTAAACCATTTTCCAAACATTTATGCCAAGTGTTTGGATATTGGGCTGGATATGACCAAAAATATGATTCCGGTATCGCCTGCCTGCCATTATATGTGTGGAGGTGTGTTGGTAGATCATATGGGCCGTTCATCCATACAGCAACTGTATGCTTGTGGCGAATGTTCATCAACCGGCTTACATGGCGCTAATAGGTTGGCATCCAATTCATTACTAGAAGCGTTGGTATTTGCCCACCGCATTTATGAGGATGCCATTAAAGGATTTGAAGGCTACCAGGTGCCTGATAACATCCCCGACTGGGATGAAAAAGGTGTACAGCTCTCCAACGAAGATATATTAGTTACCCATAACATTCGCGAAATGCAGAAACTAATGAATGATTATGTAGGTATTGTTCGTTCCGATTTTCGTTTAGAACGGGCCATGCGCCGTTTGAAGTTGCTGTATGAAGAAACTGAAGAATTTTACAAGCGCACCAAATTGTCGGTTAAGCTATGTGAATTGCGTAACTTAATACAAGTTTCTTATCTGGTCGTAAAATCGGCTACTGCACGTAAGGAGAGCAGGGGATTACATTATACTACCGATTATCCGCAACATGCTGAAGTTTTGGAGGATACGGTGTTTTAATTAGGTATACAATGGAATTTCAAAAATTAATACCAAAAGACAAATTTGATGATAGTGGAGTTGAAAAACTTAAAACGCTTTCATTTGAGGAGATCGAACCTATAATTCCAGATTTGTTAAAGTGGCTACAAGATATGAATTGGCCGGTTGCAAAGTGTATAGCTGATATATTAGAACCTTTTGCCGATAAGATTACTTCTCAAATTATTAGCATATTAAGATCAGATGATGGAATGTGGAAGTATTGGATATTAGGAAACTTGGTTAGGAATACAAATGATCCATCTATATTGATGGAATTAGAAAGAATTGCAAGACATCCATCAAAAGATGATATTGACTGTGAAGTTAATCTTGAAGCAGTTTCAATTTTGAATGGTGAGTATAAATAGAATAAAATTGTGAGCGGAAAACGGGATTCGAACCCACGGCCTTCAGTTTGGGAAACTGATGCTCTACCAGCTGAGCTATTTCCGCTTATGGAGCTAATATATAAAACATAATTTATCCCACCTTGTCATTTCCGAGTGATAGCGATAAATTTTTTCGAAGCGAAATGTACGAATTCGAAAGTATCGCTCACTGTCATTCAGGACGACTAATAGGGGTGTAAAGAAAATAAGTCCGAAATAAAAATATGGCGCTCATTCTACCTGTAAAAGATAAAAATCCTGTTTGGGGCGATAACTGTTTTATAGCCGATAACTGTACCATTGTAGGCGATGTAACCATGGGAAACGATTGCTCGGTGTGGTTCAATGCCGTCATCAGGGGTGATGTGAACAGCATTACCATAGGGCACCATACTAATATACAAGACGGCGTTTGCGTGCATGCCACTTACTTAAAGGCATCTACCACTATTGGCAATTACGTATCGATAGGGCACAATGCTATTGTACATGGCTGTAAATTAGAGGATTACGTGCTTATAGGTATGGGTGCCATAGTAATGGACGATGCTGTTGTACAATCAAACGTCATCATAGCAGCCGGTGCCGTAGTGCTTGAAAGAACTATATGCGAATCGGGATACCTGTACGCAGGTACCCCGGCTAAAAAGATTAAACCGCTAACCGACGATCAATTGGCCTTACTGCAAAAACTGCCGTACAATTATAACTTGTACGCCAGCTGGTTTACGGTTTAACCGGAGGTGTGGTAGACGGGGTAGGTGCAGCTGTGGCTGGGGTAGGAGGAGCGGCACGCGTCGCATCTTCTTCTTTGGGTATCACCAATGGCTCTTCCATTTCCCAGTTAGGGCGTAAGGTTAATTCTTTATCATTATACCAGCTTTTTTCTGGGTAAGACTTAGTTCTCACATTTCCAGGGTCGGCCTTACGGTTCTTATTGGTATCGTAAGTCACCTTGACTTGATACTTGCCTGTGAAAAAGTTTTTATAAACTATAGAGGCATTTTTTGTAACAAAGTCCGTTTGCAATACCGTCTTTTTACTATCCATCACCTCTACAATATAAGCCTTACTGGTATCGGGTACGGTTACTTTTAAAGTTAAGGTACCATAGTTTTCGGGCTTATCAATCATAAAGCGCTTGGTGGTTTCCTTGTTTTTGGTACCATAAATGTCGGTTAAAGCTTCATCACTAAACACCAATTCATAACGCGCGGCTTGCCGCCAGCGGTGCTTGATAATTAAGTTCCGCGGGTTTGTAGTACTTTTCTGTATGTTTAGAGGACTTACCGGAACGGAATCTTCCAGTAACTTAATTCTACTGATATCAAATGTCTCAATAGGCAAGTTAGCAATCATCGACAAATCTGCTCCCGGGCGCAACTTGTTATCTACATTGATATTGTATTGTAAGCTTACGGTTCTTTTAAAGCTTTCTGACCGGCCTTTTCTTAATACTACCGTGTCTAAAAACTTACCCTTATCGGCAATGGCAACACTTACCGTATCAAAGTTCATGTTACGTAAAAAGATTAAAGCTGTATCTCGTGTTCTGCTAAAGTCTACTATTTTTTGCTCATCAATAGCAGATTGATCGATAATCTTGATGGAAGGCTGCTCTAAGGGTTTGTTAAAAACCATGTTTATTTTGCCATCCGGGTCAAAGCGCCGTGAGCTTATTCTGAACTTTTCGGGAACTTGTTTAAACAGATCCAATTCTATACCACTTACATTTGCCATGAGGGTAACAGGATCTTTTTGGAAAGCTATTAACTCATTATCGGCATTGTATATCTTATCAGGCGATACTTCTTTTAAAGCATATATAGTGTATGTCCCTTCATGAAGATTGTTCAAAGCAAAATTACCAGCCGAGTCTGTGGAGGTATAATAGGCGGGTTTCTTTTTACCAAACAAGGCCGAATCTTGTGCAGCCGGAAAAATCATTACAGTAGCTTCTTTTTCAGCTTGGGCAGTAGTAGTGTTATAAACCCTGCCGCTTATACTCAATGAGTCTATCTGGTCGCCGGTTGAAAAAACATACGAAAAGTTTTTTAATACATTGGATTCATTTACGTCGGCTAGCGCTTTACCAAAATTAAAAACGTAAGTGGTATTTTTTTGAAGAGAGTCATTAAGTTTAATTAATAACGTTTGACCTTTGGTTACATATTCCGGCTGTTTCTCAAAAGCTGGGCTAACACTTATCTCGCTGTAGGGACTTGTAAGCTTAAAGTATTCATCAAACTCTAGTTTTATTTCTTTGGCATTAAAACGACGGGTCTTGTTAGCAGGGGTAGCTTTTAAAAGTTTGGGTGGGGTGCGGTCTCGGGGTCCGCCTTGCGGTCTTTGCATACTGGCGCAACCCCATAAGGTTAAAACGAGAAAAGTAGTAAAAGCAGATGCTGAAAATTTTGACCTTAAGTTTAAAAGCATTTTTAAGCGTTATAAGCGATTCTTTAGTTTTTTGGAACTAGGATATTAAAATTTAAAAATAATGGCTCTAATATTAGGTATTAAAGCCATTTTTTCGGTCGAAACCGCAAATTTCTTAGTTTTGCTACCTTGATATGTGAACCATGAGGACTGAGATATCTGAAGGAGACACACCCGAGATGCGGGAAGCCTGACCTAAAGTACGCGGTTTGATGCGCATCAGCTTTTCGCGTGCTTCTTTAGACAGGGATACTAATTGCTGGTAATTAAATTCCGGATTAATTTCTTTGTCTTCCATTTTGCGCATGCGTTCTACAATTTCCAGTTCCTTATCAAAATAACTCTCGTATTTAATTTTTATTTCAGCCTGCTCAATGGTTTCTTTATCATAAGCTGAAAGTAATGCATCTAATGATGCGTCTGCTTTTCTCAAAGCATTAAAGCTCACTTGTGGTCGGCCTAATAATGAGATCAGCTTAACATTCTGGTTGAGCGGCGCAGTGCTTAATTCTTCAAGCAATGGATTTAACACCGTAGCCTCAACCGATTTATTGCGCGTGTATTTGACAATGTCATCAGAATTCTTTACTTTTTGCTTAACCTTATCTAATCTTTCATCGTTAATGAGACCTAGGTCGTGCCCAATAGGAGAGAGTCGTATATCTGCATTATCCTGACGTAACAATAAACGGTGCTCTGCCCTGGAGGTGAACATACGGTATGGTTCTTCTGTTCCCTTAGTAACTAAGTCATCAATTAATACACCAATATAAGATTCAGAACGCTTCATGATAAGCTCATGCAAATCATGCACTTTTTGATGAGCATTAATACCCGCAATTAAGCCCTGTGAGGCAGCCTCTTCATAACCGGTAGTGCCATTAATTTGACCGGCTAGGAATAGGTTGGCTATCTTCTTTGTTTCTAAAGTCAGGTTTAATTGGGTAGGTGGGAAATAATCATACTCAATTGCATAACCTGGCCGGAACATCTTTGCATTTTCAAATCCGGGGATTTGTGTTAGTGCACGGTACTGTACATCTTCGGGCAATGAAGTAGAGAACCCATTTACATAAATTTCTACGGTGTTAAATCCCTCTGGTTCTACAAATATCTGGTGCCTTTCGCGCTCTGCAAACCGGTTAATCTTATCTTCTATGGATGGGCAGTAACGCGGTCCCAAACCTTTAATGCGACCCGTGAACATTGGCGATTTTTCGAAGCCTTCTTTTAAGGTTTCATGTACGTTTGCATTGGTATAGGTAATCCAACAGCAACGCTTTTCAGTAGGGCGCTCCACATCGGTAAATGAAAAGCGGCCAGGGTCTTCATCGCCCCATTGCTCTTCCATTACACTGTAGTTCAAACTACGGCCGTCTATCCGGGGCGGAGTGCCGGTCTTCATACGGCCGGCCTCAAAGCCCAACTCTACCAACTGTTCGGTTAGGCCAGTGGCAGATTTTTCGCCGGTGCGGCCACCACCAAAGCGCTTCTCGCCTATGTGTATTATACCATTTAAAAAGGTGCCATTAGTAAGTACCACAGCGCTGCATTCAATCTCAACACCCAAAGATGTTTTAATACCGCATACGGTATCGCCTTTAACTAGGAGAGAAGTTACAGTGTCTTGCCAAATATCAAGGTTTGGTATGCTTTCTAATGCTAAGCGCCATTCCTCTGCAAAACGCATACGGTCGTTTTGTGCGCGGGGGCTCCACATAGCAGGACCTTTCGACAGATTAAGCATACGGAATTGAATGGTAGTTTTGTCAGCTATAATTCCTGAATAACCACCTAATGCATCTACCTCCCGAACTATTTGCCCTTTAGCCACACCACCCATAGCCGGATTACAGCTCATTTGTGCTATCGTGCCCATATTCATGGTAATGAGCAGTACCGACGAACCCATGTTTGCTGCTGCCGCTGCCGCTTCACAGCCAGCGTGGCCAGCACCAGCAACTATTACATCATACTTTTTAAACATCTAAACCTCCAATGTTCCACGTGGAACAACTACAAAATTACCGCTAAAAAATTATGTTCCACGTGGAACTTTAAATAATGATACTAACGCTACAAACGCCCAAATACTCTCTAATATTACAAAAGGGTAGAAGCTTATCAGGTAAGATGAATATCCACATAACCCCGCACCAACAAAGTTCATTAATGCGTACGATTTACTTTCAGCGCTTATCTTTTTAAAAAGATTAAGCATAAATCCAATCAAAAGGATAATTACACCTACTGATGCTATAATGTCTGATGTCTTCATAAGGCGTCTCTTAATTCTATTAACTCCATCCAACGTAATGATCTGTCATCAACAGTGGCTTTCATTTCCTCTATTTTGGTAGATAGTTTTATTAACTCCTGGTGATCTGTAACGGTGTTTAACAGCTCAGTTGTTGCTGATATTTCCTTTTCTATTTTTTCAATATCTGCTTCTAATGTTTCCAGCTCCTTTTGGTCTTTAAACGATAGTTTATTCTTTTTTGGCGTTGCAGCTACAGGTGCCGGAGCTACGGCAGTAGGCTTGGTTTTTAGCGCTTGCTTAGCTTCTTCCTGCTCTAAACGGTATGAAGAATAATTGCCATTATACAAATCAACATGGCCGGTACCTTCAACCACAAAAAGCTGATCGGTTAACTTATCCAGCAAATATCTATCGTGTGATACCATTAAAAGAATTCCTGTGTAATTGGTTAAAAACTCTTCTAACACATTTAAGGTGTCAATATCCAGATCATTGGTAGGCTCATCCAAAATAAGAAAGTTCGGGTTTTTCATTAGGATGTTTAGTAGATGCAATCGCTTTTTTTCGCCACCGCTCAATAGATGAATAAAGCCATACTGCCGGGCAGGAGGGAAGAGAAACAATGTGAGCAACTGTGCAGCCGATATAGTTTTACCATCGGCCATGGTAATAAATTCAGCTACATTTTTAACTACATCAATTACACGTTCATCATCCTTGAAAGACATACCGGCTTGGTTAAAATAACCAATCACCGTAGTTTCGCCTTTTTCTATATGGCCACTATCGGGTTGTAATAAACCGGTGAACATATTTAACAACGTTGATTTCCCACTGCCATTTTTACCAGCAATACCTACACGGTCACCTTTCTTAAATACGTAGCTAAAATCATCGATCACCTTACGGTCTCTAAATGTTTTAGTGATATGGTATACCTCCATGATCTTATTACCCTGGCGCGCCGTTTTCGTACTCAGTTCTACCTTACCCAAAAGCCCATGATTTTTGGTCTTTTCTTCCAAGTCATAAAAAGCTTCGATACGGGCTTTTGATTTGGTGCCACGTGCCTGGGGTTGGCGGCGCATCCACTCCAGTTCTTTCTTTAACAGGTTAGAATTTTTTTGGAACTGCTGCTCGTTTGTAGCTTCGCGCTCAGCTTTCTTTTCAAGGTAATATTGATAGTTGCCGTTGTAATTGAAAATCTTTCCACGCTCAATTTCGATAATTTCATTACAAACATTATCTAAAAAGTACCTGTCATGGGTAACCATCAAAATAGTTTTGTTACCTTCTGTAAGCAACTTTTCTAACCATTCAATAGTATCGATGTCTAAGTGGTTAGTAGGCTCATCCAGCACGTATATGTCGGGATCCTCAATTAAGAGCTTGGCTAAAGCCAATCGTTTTTTTTGCCCGCCCGATAAGGTATCAATCTTTTGATCGAGGTGATGTATGTCCAGGCGGCCCAAAATGTTTTTAATTTGGTATTCGTACTCCCAGGCATTTACAGCACTCAGTTCTTCCGTAATTTTCTCGATAGCCTTTTCATTGTTTGGATCGTTTTCAAGCAATTGCTCATACTTCAGTATAAGCTGTTGTTGCACGTTATCCTTATGAAAAATATAGTCGCTTATGGTATGACCCTTTTCAAACATAGGATCTTGCTCTAAGTAGCCTGGCCGTAAATCACGTGCTGACACTACTTTGCCTTCGGTAGGATTAATTTTACCTGATAATAATTTTAATAGGGTAGATTTTCCGGCGCCATTAACTCCTACTAAAGCAACGCGCCTGCCGCGATTGATGCCTAAAGTTAAGTTACGGAATAACCAGTGGTCATGAAAAGAATGACCTAAATTTTCTGCTGATAAGTAAGTGCTCACGCTAATTGTTTGATATGATGTGAGGGATGTACAAATATACCTTCCTCTGAATTTAATGATTGTTTGTACATAGCCCTTGCAACTACTGCTGCAGGTATGCTTTTATATTTTTTAAGGCCTCCTAATAACAATGGGTCTAAAGCTTTCATTAAAACGGTGGCTACTCGTTCTGCAAATCTGTACTCTATCCGGTTTCCAGTCAATAACGATGGTTGATAGATATGAAGGACGTGTAACCCCGCCTTTTTTATATCCCGTTCAGTTTCTCCCTTTAGCCTGGTGTAAAAGTTAGCCGAGTCAGCATTGGCACCAACGGCTGATATCAAATGAAAACTTGCTACCTTATTTTGTTTAGCTATTTCTGCTAACTGCACCGGATAGTCATGATCTATCTTCCGGTAAACAGACAAGTCAGGCGTTTTACTTCGGGTTGAACCTAAACAGCAGAATAGCGCTTTGCCATTTATGGCATTGGCATGTTCTGGTAAGCTATCAAAATCGACTACTAATTGAACCAACTTTTTATGCTTAACAGGCAGTTCTTTTCGAACTAAGGCTAAAACCTCTGTATAATAATTTTCCTGCAAAAGTACTTTTAGCAATTCTCCACCTACCAATCCACTTGCACCAACTATAACTGCTTTATTTACCATAAGTTAAATTATAGCAAAGGTACACAATCTTATTTAAGCCTTTAATTGATGTTTAAACACGTAATCATAAATCCTTGTAGTATTACAACTAAAATGTTTAAACAAATAAACAACAGCTGTGTTTATATCCTAGTTCATCTCCTAAAACGGCGTACTAACCTCATTATGAATACGCTATGCTAGCTACCTTTGTTAGCAATAAGAACTTGAACCAATTATTACGGATACATACCAGCTATTACAATAGCACAAATACTTGCTTATGGCAGAAAAAATAATGAATTCGGGCTGGAGACAGTGGATAGAGAGTGTAGGAGACCAAACGGTATTTTTTATGCGGTTTATCCGCAACGCGTTTTCGGGCGGCTTTGAATGGTCTGAATTTATACGCCAGTGTTACGAAATAGGGTACAAGTCATTAACCCTGGTAGGTATAACCTCCTTCATCATGGGCCTTGTACTTATCTTACAGCTACGACCAACCCTGGTTGAGTTTGGTGCTGAGAGCATGTTACCTCATACGCTTTCTGTTTCTGTAATAAGAGAAATAGGCCCGGTTATAACAGCCATTATTTGCGCAGGCAAAATTGCGTCGAGCATTGGAGCTGAGCTAGGCAGTATGAAAGTTACCGAGCAAATTGATGCCATGGAAGTATCAGGTGCCAACCCGGTGCAATATCTGGTAGTTACCCGCATACTGGCAACCAGCCTTATGGTGCCGCTGTTGGCTATGACAGGTGACTTGATCTCGTTATTGGGTGGGTACTTTGCACTCAACTTTACAGACGACATCAGCTTTAACTTATATTTTACCAAGTGCTTTGCCGCGCTTGATTTTACCGACTATTTGCCTGCATTAATAAAAACTATATTTTTTGGATTTGCTATAGGCTTTGTAGGGTGCTATAAAGGCTTTAACTCTAATAAGGGTACTGAAAGCGTGGGGCTTGCTGCAAACTCGGCAGTTGTTACCGCTTCGTTGTGGATCTTTTTTATTGACATGATGGCTGTCCAAATTACTAACCTGTTGTATTATTAAGATGGAAAGCGTAAAACAACACGATCTTAAATCTGAGCACCAGTCAACAAAAACAGATGAGGTTGTAGTAGAAATCAAGAATCTTAAGAAAAGCTTTGGCAATAAAGAGGTGCTTAAAAATATCAACTTAACGCTGCACCGCGGCGAAAATCTCATCGTATTGGGCCGTTCAGGTCAGGGTAAATCGGTAACCATACAATGCATAGTGGGCTTGTTAACGCCAGATGAGGGATCGGTGAAGGTGTTTGGACAGGAGGTACCTGAACTAAATAACGAGGAACTGAAGGAGCTACGCACAAAAGTTGGTTTCCTTTTTCAAAGCGGAGCTTTATATGATTCCATGACGGTTAAGGAAAACATGGAATTTGCGCTAACCCGAGTGTTAAAGATCAAGGATCAGCAGGAATTGGATAAAAGGGTACAAGAAGTATTGGAAAGCATAGGGCTTCCTGAGGCTATAGACAAGATGCCAAGCGATTTATCGGGCGGTATGCGTAAACGTGTCGGGCTGGCGCGTACGTTGATTGTAAACCCCGAAATTATGCTGTACGACGAGCCTACAACCGGCTTGGATCCTATCACATCACGTGAGATAAGTGAGCTGATACTTGAAATGCAGAAAAAATATAAAACGTCTTCTATCATTATAACGCATGATATGGATTGCGCTCGTATAACCGGCGACCGTGTACTGATCATGAAGGACGGTGAATATGTAGCCGAAGGTACTTTTGACGAGCTTCAGCGCTCAGAAGACCCATTTGTTAAAGCATTCTTTTTAGATACGATATGAAAACAACATCCGGACAAAAAATAAAAATAGGCGTATTCGTAATGGTAGGCTTGTTTGTAATATTCTTAGGCATCTTTTTAATTGGCAGCCAAAAAAGCATGTTCAATTCTACATTTAGCGTTTACGGTGTATTTAAGAACGTAAACGGCCTGATGGTTGGTAATAACGTGCGGTTTGCCGGCATAAACGTGGGTGTAGTTGAGGGCATTAACATCGTTTCGGATAGTGCCGTACGCGTTGACCTTACACTCAATAACAACGTTAAAAAGTTTATTAAGAAAGACTCAAAAGTTAGCATCGGCAGTGATGGTTTAATGGGTGATAAATTGATTGTAATTAGTCCCGGTGGCTCAACCAGCCGTACCGAGGTTGAGGGAGGAGATAAGCTAACCGCAGTAAACCCGCTGGATGTGGATAAGATCATCAATAAGCTCACCAAAGTGGCCGACAATGCTGAGTCCTTAACCGGTAACTTAAATGCCATTGTAAGCGATATAAACAGAGGAAAAGGATCATTAGGCAGGTTGCTTAAAAACGACCGTATAGCCAATGATTTGGCTACCACCGTGTCATCGGCAAAAACAACCATACAAAATGCGAATAAAACTACCGTAACCTTAAATGAGGACTTAAAAGCGGCACAAAGCAACTTTTTGCTGAGGGGCTTTTTTAAAAACAAAGAAAAAGCCAAGCAACGTAAAATAGACTCTGCGCGTAAGGCTCAGGAGAACCTAACCAAGGAACAGGAGAAGTTACGAAAGGAACAAGACAAGAAGTTAAAGGAAGATCAGGAAAAGGCCCGTAAAGAAGCGGAGAAGAAAGCCAAAGAAGAAGAGAAAGCCGCTAAGCAAAATAACTAGCATAAAAAAAGGCGCTTGTTTAAACAAGCGCCTTTTTTGCTATAACTGACTGGTTATTTCTGGCGATAGCGGCTTAACGGCCGAACGGTAGCGGTGTATCAGCTTTCCGTTTTCATCTATCAGGAATTTTTCAAAGTTCCATTTAATATCACCTGTAAAATCAGGGTTTTCCTGTGTAGTAAGGTATTGAAATATAGGAGCGATATCCAACCCTTTAACGCTTACTTTTTCAGTTAACGGGAAAGTAACACCAAAGTTCTTTTTGCAAAACTCTTGAATGTCGGTATTCGATCCTGGCTCCTGACCATTGAAATTATTTGCCGGGAAACCGATCACAACTACTTTATCTTTGTATTGCTCAGCCAATTTTTGCAGTTCTGCATATTGTGGTGTATAACCGCATTTAGATGCCGTGTTTACAATCAGCAACTTCTTGCCTTTGTACTTAGACAGTTTAAAGTCCTTGCCTTCAATATTTTTTAACTTAAAATCATAAATGGTGCTGGGTGCAGTGAACAGCAGCGCCATCATTAATGCTAATATTTTCATAAATTAAATGGTTAAACGTTTATTTGATAAAGGTAGCTAAACAATTAAGAATCAAAAAGATTTTAAGGCCAGATATTCGTTTTCTTTAGCCGTCATGAGCTGTTTATCAGCAGGTTTCTTGTCTTTGTAGCCTAATAGGTGTAAAGCACCGTGTATAATAACGCGGTGCAGCTCAGTTTCGGGCGAAACATTGAACTTGATAGCATTTTCCTGCGTACGTTCAACAGAAATGAATATATCACCGGTAATGGTATCTGGTTTTTCTGAATTGTCAAACGTCACAATATCTGTGTACGTATCGTGATTTAAATACTGCTGATTTATTTGCAGCAGGTATGCATCTGAGCATAAAATGTAATTCAGCTCACTCAATCGGTAACCTTCAGCCGCGATAGTGTCTTTTATCCAGCGTTTAAGCGGTAACTTGTTTTTTAATTTATAGCTGGTGTCTTCAGTAAAAAAATGAATTGCAGCCATTAAAATTTAAAGTGCAGTTCTACTTCATTACCCTTGGAGTTAAACACGCACTGGTCGGCCAGGTGCTTTAAAATAAACACGCCTCGTCCGGTTAACTTTTCCAGGTTTTCTTCTGCTGTTGGGTCGGGCAGGTGATTGTAATCAAAACCTTCGCCTTCATCAGTAATAGTCCAAACTGCCCTTTTGGCATCAACCTCGGCGTTTACAATCACTTTTTTATTTGGGTCCAATTTGTTGCCGTGCACAATAGCATTTATAGCTGCCTCGTTAAGGCAGGTCATCATATTGGCAAAAGTATCTTCACTTATACTAAACTTATCAGCAATTTCTTCAATCAGGTTTTCAAGCAAAGTGATGCTATCATACGTCGACGGAAGCTGCAGTGTGAACAGTTCCCCTGTTTGCACACTGTCGGGTTGTATGTTATTTGGCATTAAGTTGGTCAAAGTAACGTTTAATTTTTTGTTTATAGTATTGATTGAGCACCGATGGTACGGTCTGTATCTGTTCGGTTTGCTTAGCTTTCTTTTGCTGATAGCTTTGCAAAGCCTTTATATACCCCGGCGGTAAGTTTTTCCCTGCCTTGCTCTCTCTTTGCTTATCTTGTTCCCGTTCCTGCTCTGCTTTTTCGGCCTCTAACAACCGGGTTTGAATTTGCTGCTGTCTCTTTAACGATTCCTCCGTAATTTTCTTGTTTACGAGATCGCTTTCAGTTTGTTCCATTTCTCTGGAAATTTTGTCAAGGTTACCCGGTTTTCCGGTTCCATCCTTATTTTGCTGCCGGCTAATCTGCTCCAGTTGCTGCCTTATTTGCTGCTGCTGTCTGGCCATACGTGCCATCTGCTCACTCAGGTTGTTACCCTCCCGACCCTGTCCCTTGGCACTCTGTCCCTGGTTGCCTTGTTGTTGCATCTGCTCACGCATTTTTTGCATATTTTGATTAAGCTGCTGCTGCATCTGGCTCAGTTGCGATAATGATTGTTGTTTCTTACCGCCCTTACTGCTGCTTTTACTCATGGCATTCTGCATATTCTCTAATGCCTCGCTCAACATCAGGGCCAAGTTATTCATGGCCGTCATGGCGTACTGCTGGTTGCGGTTAGCTTCGGGCGTACGGCGGTCGCCTAACAAATCGAGTGCACGGTCAATATTATCATTAATGCCTTTAACCTCGGTATTCACAGCGCTCTGAATTTGTGGCACACGGCGGCTCAGAGCATATAAGCTATCCTCAGCCGTTTTTAAATTGTCCTTAATATCTTTTTGCCTCTGCGCAGTTTGCACATAAGCCGGATCATTGGCACTCATCCCTCTAAACGTTTGCATCACTTTCTCTTGTTCAAATGAACTGGATAACAGCACTTTCAATAACTCGCGTAACTGTTGTGTATTTACCTGGTTCTCTTGTTCCTCGCCTTCTTGCTGATCCTGCTGCATTTTTTGTGCCATTTGCTGCATTTGCTTAGCCGCCTGTTGCTGAGATTGTGCTGCTTTTGGGCGATTATTTTTTTGTAATTGTTCGCTGCTCTTCTCCATCTGCTGCTCTACAGCCGATTGTTCTTTTTCCGCCTTCTCAAAATTATTTTTCCGTTCAAGCTGCTCATTAGCCTTATCCAGCTCCTGCATGGCCTTTTTTACATCCTCAAAATCTTTTTTTATTTGATCCTGCTCTTTTTGCAGCTGTTCTTTATTGGCATCCGGCTGTTGTGTTTGCTCCGCCAGCTTTTCCTGGCGCTCGGCCAGTTTATTCAACTGAGCAATATTTTGATTCAGTTTTTGTTCAAACTCCAGTTGTTTATAAAGCTCCAGCATACGGTCTAATTCCTTTTTTAAGGATTTATTATCGTTCTGCATTTTGGACAATTCGTTTCGGGTTCCTTCTTTCTGTTCCTTTTCCAAAAGCTCCTGAAGCCTCTTTAACATTTCCTGGGTCTTTTCGTCCAGCACGTGGTTAAACAGGTCTTCCATTTCTTTCTGCTTCTGCTGCAGTTCGGCAGTTTGCTCCTGGTTTTCCTGGCGGTTGTAAAGGTCTTTCTTGTTTTCTGCCTGAATTTCTTTGACGAGGTCATTTAACTCTGCTTTTCTTTTAAGCAGATCTTCTACCTGTTTCTTTTCTTCGAAGCTTAACGCATTTTTGTTGAGCAACATTTGATTCAGCTTCTGTGCCTCGCGCTCAACCTGTCCGGCCAGTTTAATAGCCGATACCATTTTTTGCTTTACGGCTTGCGTGTTGGCGTTCAATTGCTCGTTCAATTCCTTCTCGGTAGGCGTTTGCAAAGTGCGCTCGGGGGTGCGTACTTTTTTCGGACCCGATACGGCATCATTATCAGCAACCTCAAAATAATAACTCACCTGGCTGCCGGGTTGAATGTTCAATTCACTTAAATTCCAAAAGTGAAAAAAGGTACTTTGTGTATTGCTCAAGTCGGCCTTTATAGATTTGCTAGCAGATCTTGCTTTTGCGCCCGGAACGTTGGTAGTGTAATGGAAAGTTAACGACGAAAAACCATGATCATCGCGTATGTCACCATTAAAATAAATGGCTTTGCTGCTAATAGAATCTTGCTTTTCCTGTAGGTTGATAGCCGGCATTTCATCGGCAATAACATTGACGTGGTAGCTGGCCGCATCCCCTTGCTGGTTGGAGTTGGCTAACGGCAGCAAACTGTACGTAGTGTTGTTCAGTATCCGTTCGCTATGCTCAACGGTGCCATTTTGTTGTGTCTTGAGCTTCGTTTTGTTTTGATTAAGGGTAAAAACTAACTCATCCGCGTGCTGTGTATGCAACTGCCATTTAACGGTTGTTCCGGCCGGAACGGTCAGATCTCCTGCATTGCTTAACTTTTCGTTGGCCTTGTGCAGGTAGGCAGGGTAAAACAGTTCTACATCAAAATGCATTAATGAGGGCTTTTGGTTTACCAGAATATGGTAGGGTTGCGATGTAAACCCATTTGCCGAAATACGAAATGTGGTATTTTGTTGCAAATTGGCAAACAGGTAATGAAAGCGCGACAAGTTTTCTTTATCGAGCTTAAAAGTGTTGTTGCCTGTTTCAATATAAACATTGGCAGGAAGCGCGTTGCCTTCAAGCTTAACATCCAACTTTAAATCGTTGCCCTGCATAATTGCCAAAGAAGAATTTAGCACAATAAACTTAAACGGGGCCACAGGAGCAAAGTGCTCGTTGTGCCGTATAAGGCGTTTGGTGCTTTCTGTAAGTACCGATGGCGCAGCAAAAGCAATAATAACAATAGCTGCTACAGGAAACGCTACCCACTTTAAATACCGGTTATTTTGTTTAAGGTTGATGGCCGTAGGGAAGCTTACCGGGTTGAGCGTATTTATCTTTTGGTTAATGCTGGCCTCAATAAGCTGGCGATGCTGCTCGCTCTGCTCCGCTTGCTTTTTAAGCTGCAGGGTATTGAGCAATTTATCTTTCACATCGATGAAATGTTCGCCTATAATAGCAGCAGCTTCATCGTGTGTAAGTGTTTTGCTTAATTTAAAGTAAGCAAATAATGAGGGAATAACCAGCCAAAACAGCAGCACCAGGTTTAACACAATAAACGCATAAAATAAAATGGTGCGCAGTAGTGTGCTGAAGTTGCCAAAATACTCAAGGAGGGCAATTGTAATATAAGCCGTAAAAAGGCCGGCTCCTAAAAAAATAAGTCCGCGCAATAAACTATTAAGGTAATACTTCCGGATAAAAGCATTCACCCTATCAATTAAGATAATATAATTGTCTGACGCCTGCATACCAAATACTAAAGTAGTTAATATAAAGCTAAACGAAAATTAGAAAGCCGTTTATCTCAATCAAACTTAACTAAAACTAGTAATTATGTTGTTTAATGGTTAAGAGGTGCTGATAATTTGACAAGATTTAAGGGCGAAGTAGAATTTAACTGCATACCGCTTAAAACCAATCTATCCCACCAAACTAAACTTTGCCTTGTATTGTTGTTGCTTGACCATATCGTCATTTGATTTTAATAAAGCTAATTCACAATTTATTAGCCTTTACTCGTTCAATTCATACTACCTCATTTTTATAATGATAACAACGTACAGATATCTGTTAAAGCTTCAACTGTTACTGCTTTTATACCTTTTTTCAGGATGTGCTGAAAACGCCGAGGCTAAATTATCAACAGCCAAGTTATTTGCCGACCATATGGTGTTACAACGAAACCAGGATGTTTACATATGGGGATGGAGCACGCCAGAAGCTAATGTAGCTATTGCGTTTAACGGACAGGAAGCAACAGCTCAGGCTAATTCAAAAGGTAAATGGGTAATCTCCTTAAAACCTATGCAAGCAGGGGGGCCATACGTTATGTCTATCTTATCAGGCAATAACCATATTTCCTACAAGGATGTGATGATAGGCGAGGTTTGGATCTGTTCGGGGCAGTCTAATATGCAATTCTTCTTAAATCAATCCAACAATTACGATTCAGAACGTAAAAGCATAGGGGAATACGCTGTACGCCAGTTTTTAGTTCCTCAAAAGATGGGCCTCAATCCTGAAGAGGATTTATCTGCTGGTGAGTGGAAAAATGCTGACTCTAAAAGCGTGGGTTATTTTAGTGCAGTAGGGTACATTTTTGCTAAACAAATAGCGCAAAAGCTACATGTTGCCGTAGGAATAATTAATAGTAGCTGGGGCTCATCGCAAGCAGAGTGTTGGATAAGCAAAGAGGCCATGCTAAATGATGCTACTTTAAAACCAATTGTACAAAAGCAACCCAATAATTGGGAAGAAATTAAGCAGAATATAGATAAGGAGACCAAAGCCTATGTTTATAATAACGCAAAAGCAGCACTTTTTAACGCAGCAAAATTGGCCGCAAACCCACCCTCATTTTTTGATAAATGGAGAACCGGGAGCATTGGTGCATGGCAATGGCAAGACAAGCTTGCCGCTTTCAGAGGAACGGGGTTTATGCAAAGAACCATAATGCTTAACAGCGGCAGCGCAGCAAAACCCTCAACATTAAGCTTAGGGGAAACAGATGCCGACATGGAAATTTTTATTAATGGCAAATCCGTTTTTAGTGGAGCATTACCTAAAAATAAGCCATTGCAATTACCTGCCGGTATATGGAACCCAGGTGCAAACAACTTACTGCTGCATTTAAAGTCAGACCAAAAAGACCCATGGTGGTTTGGTTTTGGTATTAATGGTGATGCTAAGAATACTCACATCAAATTTGCTGACACAACTTTAAGTCTTAACGATTACTTATGGAAGCTCATGCCCGACTTTGGTAAGTCCTACCATATAGAGCCAACACCCAACAACACCGTAAACACGGTATTTAACGGAATGGTTAATCCTTTGACACCATTATCAATTGCTGGGGTGATCTGGTATCAGGGCGAGGCTAACGCGCAAAGAGCTTTACAGTATTGTACTGTTTTTCCGTTGCTTATTAATGATTGGCGCAAACATTGGAAAAAGGATATCCCCTTTGTTTATGTACAAATGCCATCTTTTGGTTTAATGAAAAAGGGTGATCAGGAAAGCCAGTGGGCAGAGCTGAGAGAGGCGCAAAGGTTGGCCTTAAGTTTACCTAATACGGGTATGGCCGTTACTTATGATGTGGGCGACCCTTTAAACCTGCATCCCGTAAACAAGTTTCCGGTGGGAATGCGCCTTGCCAGCACAGCGCTTAAATTGGTTTACCACATCGCCGGCTTTTATTCGAGTCCGGTGTTTAAGTCGGCAGAAGTAAAAGGGGCACAGGTTATCATAAGCTTTACAAACCCTGAGGATAAGTTGGTGATTAAAGACGGGGAACCACTTAAAGGTTTTGAATTAGCCGGGCAAGACCATCAGTTTTATCCGGCAAATGCCGAAATTAGCAATAACAAGGTTAGCGTTCAGTGTAACGAGGTGAAGACGCCTAAGTTTGTGCGTTACGCCTGGGGCAACTCTCCCATAGACGCTAATCTTTTTACAAACAGGAACCTTCCCGTCAGCCCTTTTAAAGCAGATATTGTTGAAGGCTTAACACAATAAATAATCCGTAAATAATAACCGCAGTGGCCGTTTAATTAATGTTGTAAGTTATCTACTTGCACTGGCCAATCTGGGCTTTTAAAGTATGAGTAGACTTTCATTCTATCCCTTATTAAAACAACAAAGTTCTACCAGATTGCAGTAGGGCATCATGCTGAAGTAATCATTTTAAAACTGGCCCTCTATCAGATGCAGATAAAAGGATTGTTGGTTGGGCTTAAGGTTACTGGACACCACATCAGTTTCTTTCCCGAATATACCCTTACGACCCCGGACCGAAAGTATTTCGGTACCATGCTGGTCCGTTACCACATTATTCACATTCCCTAATATGTCTGTAGTGCTTTTAATGGTTGCGATAACCTGTCCATGGCTGTCTGCCACTTCCTTTATACGGTTACCTAATATATCCATCCTGCTTTTCACGGTCATTCGCGATCCATCATATCCGATGATTTCCTTTGTTTCATTTCCGAATATATCTTTGGAGGTCTTTAGTGTAGTGGTTTCACTATCTGTAGTGACTGTCTTTATACGGTTACCAAAAATATCGTTGGATATTTTAATCGTTGCAGTAGGTTGCCCGTTCTCTGAAACTGATAGTATTTTGTTTCCAAAAATATCAGTAGAACTTTTAACCACTTTAATTTCCTTGCCGTCACCATCCACGCCTTTCAGGATCTTATTCCCGAAAATATCGGTCGATTGTTTGAATGTTTTAACATCCTTACCCTCCCCATCTGAGGTTGTGACAATCTTGTTCCCGAAAATGTCTGTTTTTTTGGTAACTGTATATTCGGTTCTTCCCTGGCTGTTAGTGTAGGTGGTTATGGTGTCGCCAAAAATGTTTACCCTGGTGCTGGTTGAATACTGTTGCCCGTATGCGGTGGTAAGCCCCATCATGAGCAAGAAAGTAAACGCGAGTTTGGCAGGTAAATAATTCATAAGGTACTTTGGCTGTATTTATGACTGTTTTACTATAGCATGGTTTAATTGGAATGTGAGGAATTAACCTTATTTTGGGGATGAGTGATCACTTGTTCTGCAACAACATGATCATACAAATTATCTTATTTAGCCAATCATTTAAAGTCACATGCACCAGTTACTGTTACACACCAGTAACTTGAACAATAACAATTTGCAAAACACTTTTTCATGTGTTGCTTAAACTTATATATTTGCAATCCCAACATTGTTGCCCCTTATTATACTCTAGTGTTGGGAATGAAGTTCTTTCTATTAAACGAAGTCTAAAGCTTAAAAAGGGCGATATCACAAGATATAAGATGGAATGTAATAGAAGATAAGCAATCTTCGGGATGTAGCGTAGCCCGGTATCGCGCCAGCATGGGGTGCTGGAGGTCGTAGGTTCAAATCCTGCCATCCCGACAAAGAGAAGCCGTTTTAGTCTACTGAAACGGCTTTTTTATATATACACCTTTGTGTAGAGTTTGATGTAGTTAAGGTCAAAAAACAGATCAGTTATCGCTTACAAGATATAGAGGAAAGCGTTAAAGGCAGCGTGTTTTCTGTCACCTACTAACGCTAAGTTCGCACAGCCGGGCGGTATTGCCTGATTTTTGTTTAACTTCTTTAACAAGATCTTCCACTTCCGCCAATTCAATTGAAGACAGTTGCTTCCCTTGCTTCAAGTATGCAAGTAGCGCATCAGTCATCTTTTTGTATTCTCCGTCCCAGTTTACACCGCCGTTGCCTTCTAATTCACGGGCAACCCGACCTGTAATGCGGATAACTTCACCCTGAATAGTTGCGGCATGGCCACTTGAAGGAACCAGTTGTTCCCAAAGGTCCTGATGTTGTTTTTGCCAGGTTACTGCGGTGGTAATTATCGGAGATTTACCATCGTGCAAAATACGTTTGGATACCGGTACTACATTGAACAGTCTGTATAATTCTTCTAAAGCTTCACTTACTTCAGCTACCGTATCTTGATCAAAATTGGCTCTATGAAACTCAAAAGTGCTACCTATTTTGGCAACCAGATCCTTCATCCTTGAAGTAGTTTGCACACCTGCATTCAGGTAAATTCCGGATATTTCTGCAGTTTCAACAATGTCTATATTATTACAGGTGCTGAGTGCTACTTCTAATGGTGTATATCCATCGGCATTAAGTTCATCAGCTTTCGCTCCGTGGGCTAGCAAAAGCTTTGTGTTTTCAACATTGTGAGCATCTGCAGCTGCATGGAGGGGTGTGCCTGTTGAGTTGCTTTTGTTGTTTATGTCGGCTCCTAACTTTAACAAGCTTTCTATATTGCCTGATGTGCTACGTGCTCTTGTATGAAGAGGCGTATTTCCCCAGGTATCGGTTGCTTGTAAATCGGCCCCTTGTTCAATCAACCATTCTGCCAATTCATGAGGGCAATTATCAAAAGCTAACGCGGTTTGCTTTTCATATCCTCCATGAGCATCAACCTCGCATTGGTTAAAAATGTCTTTAAGTTCCTGCAAACTTTTTTTACTTAAAAGTTCTTCAAAATCTTTAGGCAACGTTGTTCTTTTTTTGGGCATAAGTTGTAAAGGGTATCTAAAAAAACATCTGTTTAACCAGGCTATCAAATCTTACACCATTTAGGCGAAGATTAGAAATTATACCTGCAGAAAAACCTGTATAAAAAAAGCCGGCTAATTAGCCGGCTTTTTTTGTCTTAGTGGAAGTTATTTAACGTCAACAACCGCTAGCGGATCCATATCGGTGTAAACCTGGTTTTCGCCAGCCATGCCCCAAATGAAGGCGTAGTTGCTTGTACCACAGCCAAAGTGTACAGACCATGGCGGAGATATCACTGCGTCATGGTTTTGCATCACAATATTGCGGGTGGCCCGTGGCTCGCCCATAAAATGGAACAGGCGTTGGTTTTCGGGTAAATCGAAGTAAAAATATACTTCGGTGCGGCGGGTATGGGTATGTGGTGGTACCGAGTTCCACACGCTGCCGGTTTCCAGTACGGTTAAGCCCATAACCAGTTGGCAGCTGCGTATGCCATCCAGGTGAATATATTTGTAAATAGTGCGCTTGTTGGAAGTGGTAATATCGCCCAGTTGTACCGGTGCTGCTTCTTCCTTGGTCATTAAACGGTTAGGATAATTAGCATGGGCAGGGTTCGACAGCAGGTAATATACGGCAGGGTTGTTGGCATCTGTACTTTTGAAACTTACGTCTTTAGTGCCTTTTCCCAAGTACAAGCAGCTCATTTTATCCAGTTCATAAGTTTGTCCGTCGGCTACTACAACGCCGTTGCCACCAACGTTAATGATGCCTATCTCGCGGCGCTCCAAAAAGTACTCGGCACGTAGTTCGGGATGATTGTCTAAGGTAACGGCGCTGTTAACCGGTTTTACACCGCCAACAATAGTGCGGTCGTAATGCGAGTAAACCGAGGTTAATTTGTCAGCTTGCATTAGGTTCTCCACTAAAAAAGCCTCTCTAAGCTCCTCGGTGGTCATGCGGCTTACCTCTTTCTTGCTATGCTCAAATCTTATTTCCATAGTTTTCAGTTGTATGTTGTGTGTGGCCGAAGGCCGGTTTCTGTTATCAGTTATCTGTGACCACTTGCGTTAAGCCCGTTTTCAGACTATTCGATGTGGTTAAAGTCCTGGTTCTTGGTGTAGGTTTACCTTCCCATCCAGCCACCGTCAACGGTAAGCAGGTGGCCGTTTACATAGCTGCCAGCATCTGATGATAAAAACACAGCCGGCCCTTTAAAGTCTTCAGACTCGCCCCAGCGTGCTGCCGGTATACGGTCTAAAATGCTCTTGCTGCGGTCGGGATCATTACGCAGGGCCTCGGTGTTGTCGGTAGCGATATAGCCAGGTGCAATACCGTTAACGTTAATGCCTTTAGATGCCCATTCGTTAGCCAGCGCTTTAACCAGGCTGGCCAATGCGCCTTTGCTGGCTGCATAACCGGGTACATTAATGCCGCCCTGAAAGCTTAATAACGAACAGGTGAATATGATTTTGCCACTACCACGCTCAATCATGTGCTTGCCTATTTCGCGGGCCAGTATAAAAGGCGCGTCGAGGTTTAAAGAAAGTACGCTGTCCCACCATTCGTCAGGATGTTCGGCTGCTGGTTTACGCATAATGGTGCCGGCATTGTTTATCAAGATATCTATCTGTGGATTCTCGGCCAGCACTTTATTCACAAAGGCGTACAAACCTTCACGGTTGCCCAGGTTGGCCTGGTATGCCTTAAATTTGCGACCTAAAGCGGTTACTTCCTTTTCAATTTCGCTGCCTTGCAGTTCAACCGAGCCCGATACGACAATAATATCGGCACCAGCTTCGGCCAAACCAATTGCCATGCCTTTACCTATGCCTTTATTGCCGCCGGTAACCAGCGCCGTTTTACCCTGCAGATTAAACAAGTTAGATGAATTACTCATGTGTTGTTGTTGATTGTTTGATACTTTTAATTTATGCAACCGGAGGTTTTACTGCCTGACGGGCTAACAGCACCCATTGACCTTTTACTTTTTGCCAAACCAGTATAATAAGTAGTTTAGCTGTACCGGGTGCTTTGCCTTTATCATTTGTAGCACCGGTTAGGGTGTGCCGTACAATAGCTGTACTTCCAGATACTGTTACCGTTTGATCGGTAAATTCAAGGCTGGTAAAATCAGTATCGCCCGAGATAAATGAATGCAAAAACTCCTGCTTATTTTGAATCTTACCACTCGAATGACCGAAAGTTAATTTTTCAGACGCCATTGCTGAAAGTGCTGCACTATCGGGGTTAACCATTAGCGTACGCAGCTTTTCAACAGCTTCTTCGACAGCTTTTTTGGCATTAGCTCTTGGCTGTTTTTGTGCCTTAGAAGATAGGGTAGTGGTGATCATGAGCAGAATGATAGCAAGATTAATTAGACTAAATTTCTTCATGTTAAAAGGTCTTGTATAATTATGGTTTGGTTTATTCTTAAATAGTAAAAGGTGCATTGCAAATGTAAGGTGTTCTTTTATAGATGGTATGATAAAGCCATATTTATTTCTCTACCCTGAACCAGTCAAAATCGGCATATCCACCGGTGCGTGCCTCCGGTTTGCTAATGCAAAATAATCCCATTTTAGCGCCTATCCATTTGTCGGGGGCGGCGGTAAATGCCTCACCAATGGGTTTAAAATTGATGCCGTCCTCGCTATAGCTAAAACTGCATTTGGCATCGGGGGCAATTACCTGCATGCGCAGCCAGGCTGCATTGCTGCTTATCCTTTTTTCATCAATCGTGTTCTCTCCAGCACCGTTAACCGCACCTTTGCAAGTCACCTGGCTAATTTTATAGCCTTTTTCGTCTTTGCTAATGCTTATATAGGCGTAATCGTTACCCATCATCAGCAAACCTGCTTTTTTATCTTGCCAGGCATCCTGCTCAACGGTGTATTTAACTTTGGTGGTAGCAGTAAAAGCGGCTGCAGGCAGTTTTTGCATCAATAAATTAGGCACTGGCCACAGGCTTTGCGCCCCTTTTTCGGTAGCATAGGCAAAGAGGCGCAGGTAACCTTTGCCTGGTATTTTGGCACTCCATTCTAATCGCGGATTGGCATGCCATTGCCACTGAAGTCCTAAACTGTCGGTATTAAATTCATCACTCTCTGGTGGTGTAACAATAGCATACGTTTTACCAACATTGGGCTTTTTATAAACCAATACCGGTTCGCCTTTGCCATCGCCATCAGGGTCGGCACCTATAATGGGCCAGTTGTTTACCCAGCGCATGGGTTGCAAATGTGTAATGCGGCCATAAGCGCCCTTGTCCTGAAAGTGAATGAACCACGATTCGCCGGTTTGCGTTTCCACCCAGGCCCCCTGGTGCGGGCCGTTAACAGATGATTTGCCCTGATCCATCACAATTTTTTCTTCGTAAGGGCCATATACGTTTTTAGAGCGAAGTACCAACTGCCAGCCCGTGCCTACACCACCGGCAGGTGCAAACAGATAGTAATAACCATTGCGTTTGTAAAACTTAGGGCCTTCAATAGTAGGGTGGCTTTCGTGCCCGTCAAACACATGGCGGCCATCATTAACAACCTTGGTACCTGCGCTATTCATCCTGAAAACAGTGAGCAGGCTTTTTACACCGGCACGACTACCGGCCCAGCCAATGGCCAAGTAAACTTTGCCGTCATCGTCCCAAAGTGGAGTAGGATCAATATATCCTTTGCCGGGTAATACAATTTGCGGTTTCGACCATTCACCCGCTGGGTTCTTGGTTTTAATAACGTATATGCCAAAGTCAGGATCCGGATAGTAAATATAAAACTCGTTGTTATGAAAGCGGATACAAGGCGCCCAAACGCCTTTACCATGTTGTGGCTGGCTAAATACATCGGCCGGAACTTGCTTAGGCAATGCATAATTAATCAGTCGCCAGTTTACCAGGTCTTTTGAGTGTAGAATGGGTAGGCCGGGCGTGCAGTTAAAGCTGGAAGCCGTCATGTAATAATCATTGCCAACCCGTATGGCGTCAGGGTCCGAATAGTCGGCATACAAGATCGGGTTTTGGTAGGTGCCATTGCCTTTATCGGCAACCCAGGTTTTGGATACCGGGTTGGTTTGTGCCCGGGCGTTTAAGGCAATCACAAAGGCAGCAATGGCCAGAATATATATACCTGCTTTATGCATGGTGTTATAAATTTAAGGTAACTGGTTTACAATTATAAGAAATATACAGCCTTACATGGTTTTTACACTGCTTTAATACATCATTATTTGAAAGTTATGCCGAACAAAGTTTTGTATCCAAAGGTTAATCAGCTACTTTTGCGCATATAGATATATAAACGTTATGGCACATCATCATAAAGAAGAAGAAAACAACGATTCATATTTTTACATTATTGGCCTAGTAGCTGGCTTGTTCACTGGCGCTGTTGTAAACCAGGGCTTAGTTTACATTCCAATTGGCGGTGTGTTGGGCTTACTTACTGCAGCCTTATTTTTAAAAGTATTGGTTAAAGGCCGTCAAAGTGCCTGATCGGCAAGACCTGCCTCCATTTATACGCAACTGGAACCAGTTTTACGGTATTGTTATCGTATGGCTGGTTCTTTTAATTTTTGTATTTTGGCTCGTTACTATTAGTTTTAAATGAGCCTTACCGATTGGATTGTTTTAGCTGTTACCTTGTCTGTAATAATTACTTACGGCATTTATAAAAGCAGGGGAAGCAAAAATCTGGATCAGTACCTGGTAGGCGGCCGCTCGCTGCCGTGGTACCACATCGGTTTATCGGTTATGGCCACACAGGCCAGTGCTATTACCTTTCTTTCGGCACCGGGTCTGGCTTATTCAGACGGGATGCGCTTTGTGCAGTTTTACTTTGGTCTGCCCCTGGCCATGATTGTGCTCTGTATCACTTTCGTTCCCATTTTTCATCGGTTAAAAGTTTACACCGCCTACGAGTTTCTGGAGCAGCGCTTTGATTTGAAAACCCGTGCTTTAACTGCTTTTTTGTTTTTATTGCAACGCGGCTTGTCGACAGGAATTACCATATATGCGCCCTCTATAATTTTATCAGCGATCCTTCAAATTAATGTGGTTTATACTACACTGTTTATTGGTACGCTGGTTATTGTATATACGGTTTACGGAGGAACTAAGGCGGTTTCTTACACGCAAATGCTGCAAATGAGCATCATATTTGCCGGCATGTTTTTAGCCGGGGTGACAGTAGTAATGTTACTGCCAGATGGTGTTGGATTTAAAAACTCGCTGCAACTGGCAGGCAAACTTGGCCGCATGAACGTAATTGATTGGCGTTTTGATCCTAAAAATCAGTACAGTGTTTGGAGCGGTTTAGTAGGTGGATTCTTTTTGCAGTTATCTTATTTCGGTACAGACCAAAGCCAGGTTGGGCGTTACTTAACGGGCAGTTCGGCGGGGCAAAGCCGCATTGGCTTGCTCATGAACGGCCTCATTAAAATACCGATGCAATTTCTGATACTGCTTATTGGGATACTGGTGTTTGCATTTTATCAGTTTACACAGCCGCCCATGTTTTTTAACCGTAACGAGGTTGAACAAATAAAGACCAGCCGCTACGCTGTGCAATACCAACGGCTGGAAACTCAATATGCCCAGGCATTTAAAAGTAAAAAGGAGAAGAGTGAAGCTTTGTTAAATGCTTTAGATAGCAAGGATAAAAAGGGGATAGATGCTGCCCAAAGCAGGCTGCAACAAGCCACCACCGAGGCCGATACGCTGCGAAAACAAGGTATTGCTTTAATGAAGCAAAACAATGCCCTGGCCGATGTGAATGATACCAACTACGTTTTCCTGAATTTTGTAACGCATTATTTGCCTAAAGGGTTAATCGGCTTGCTGATCGCTATTGTGTTCCTGGCCTCTATGGGATCAACAGCCAGTGCGCTTAATTCACTGGCATCGACCACTGTGGTTGATATTTATAAACGGGTGATTAATAAAAATGCCAGCGATAAGAGCTATGTAACCGCCTCGCGTTGGGCTACAGTTTTTTGGGGTGTTATTTGCTTAATTATGGCGCTGTACGCCGGGCAGTTAGGCAACCTGCTCGAGGCGGTTAATAAGCTGGGTTCATACATTTATGGCGTTATATTGGGCGTGTTTGTGGTTGCCTTTTACCTGAAACATATTAAAGGCAGTGCCGTCTTCTTAGCAGCAATACTGGCCGAAGCCGTTGTAGTATACGTAGGGTATACTGATAAAGTAGCTTATTTATGGCTTAATGCCTTGGGCTGCATTGCATTGGTGTTAATAGCACTGGTTGTCAATCCGTTCTTAAACAAAAAGCCCGACACTAAGGCCGGGCTTTGATGTATTTCTTAAGGCAAAGAATTATCCCTTCGCTTGTTTTATAACTCCTTCGTTTAAACGAATGTATTCATCATTCTTTTCTTCTCTTGCCAGGCGTGCACCTTCTTCAGCTGTGGCAATAGCCGCAGCCTTGTTTCCCATTTTCAATTGAATACGCGCCTTCCATAATTTGTAATAAGGGGCTTTTGGCGCTGTTTTTTCAGCTTCGGTAATCCACTCCAAGGCCTTATTTAAATCTTTACCGTTTTCGTAGTAATACTGTACAGCAGCAAAATAAGGCTTCTTTTCGCCCTTCATGGCGGTTTCAATACCGGCCATAACCCGGCTATCAATATCGGTTGCTAAATGCAAATTGATAGCAGTACGTTCCCACATTAATTGCAATTCGGCGGTGGTTGGTAAAACATTAGCAAATTGCATGGTAAAAGTTTCAACAGGTGCGGCAGTTTTGGCAGCTTTTACTTTAAAACGTAAAAAGTCATCGGCCTGCTTATATTCATAAGCGCCCCATTGTTTAGTGGTTTTGTTCAGGATGATGGTCCACTCATTGGCATCAGGAATCGAAAAAAGGGCATATTCGCCGGCCGGCACTTTGTTGCCCTCAATCGTAACGTCATCGGTAAAGGTAATTACGGTGGCATTGTTTGCGCCGGTACGCCAAACTTTACCATATGGCTCTAATGCGCCAAATATTTTACGGCCTTTAGTATTGGGACGCGAGTAGTTTAAAGTGATCTTGCCTAAGCCAAATTCTTGTACAAGGGTTTGTGCCGAACTGGCTTGTGGCATTTTAAAGCCCTGTGCCTGGGCAGAAAAGGTGCTGCCTGCTATTATAACAGCTAAAATTAAGATGTAAATTTTTTTCATGATGATCTATAATTAGATGCACCAAAGGTATAAATAGTTACGACGAAACTTATTGACCAGAGAAAAGTAATATGATCGAGAAGTAGTTAAAGAAAGTGAAAAGTGGCTATAAATAAAAAGCCCCCCAGTCTTGCACCGGGGGACTTTCAACCTAAACCTTATCACAATTAAATTGGTAAGTTTACCAATTCATATATACTAACACAATTGTTGTACCAAAAATTGTGTTAGAACACATATTTTTATAAAATTTCTTTTCGGCTGATTTTCAAATAGAGTGAGTTAATGAAGATAGTTTGTTTTCATGACAAGCTATCAGGGATGACAGACACTAATGTTCAGCATTGTGTACAAAAGTGTCAGTTTTTTTAAGCTTGTTGTGTATTATGACGTTTGCGCAGGTAACCGTCAAATAAAAACAGGGCTAACACCACATCAAAAAACAGAAATGCCTTTAAAGCCGGCCCGCTAAAATAGTGCTCAATTTCGGGCAGTTTGGCGCTTGCAGGCAATTGAAAGCCATTATTGCTACTAATGCTCCAATCGGTATTAACCAGGGCGATGCCTAATAAAGCTACAATGGTTAATATAAAAAATGCGGCAATGCCTTTAATAATGCGTGTATCAATTGTGGCTTTTAATGGCTTGCTGGCCTCTTCGGTGCGTATGCCTTCCATTACTTTATAGGTGAAGGCCATGGGCGGCATCTCCAGTTCTATGCTTTGCAGCTCCTGGTTAAATGCCAGTATCTCCTCATATTTCTGCCGGTAAATTTCATCTGTGGCAATAAGCCTGGCGATGTCCTCGTGCTCTTTTGGTGAGCAAGAACCGTCCATAAAATTCCACAGTTTTTCCTCAATGTTGTTCATATCAGTTCCTTAACTTCATGCTTTAAATTACGCTCAAGCTTCTCTTTCAAACGCTGGCGTGCTCTAAATAGTTTCACTTTAACATTGTTAGGCTCAATGCCTAAAGTTACAGCAATTTCTTCTAATGACTGCTCGCCTTTATAAAATAAGGTGACGATCATGGCGTCATCGGCCGATAACTGTTCAATGGCCTGGTTCACATAAAACGACCGTGATTTATTTTCGGCCATGTTGTTTTCTAACCCGCTGCTGTGGTTCTCAACCTGTATATGATTGGTTTCATCATCAATAGATGAAGTATCCAACCGTCTCTTGCGCAAAAATGTCATGGCCGTGGTATATACAATACTGTATAGCCACGTACTGAACTTGCTGTTACCTGCGAAGTTTTGCAATGAACGATAAGCCTTAATGAAACTATCCTGTGCTACCTCCTCGGCATCTTCGCGGGTTTTGGTAAAACGCACAGCCAGCGTGAATACAAACCTCTGATGCCGTTTAACCAAATGCGCATAAGCCGATTGGTCGCCCGCGAGGGTTTGTTCAATTAGTTCTATATCTGAAAGCTTGCTTTGCATTTTATAATAACTATGACCACAGTAATTGAAACCAGGTTACAGCGTTTAGCAATAAAATTATAAAAATAAGCGGAGTGCCCAACTTCCTATTGTTGGTGGCAAGCATTAGTTATATATATATGAGGTGTACAAAATGTTGTACTAGCCTGTCCATTTGGTAACCTGTTACCTTTTTTTAAAAAAAAGTAAGATAAACCTGTAACCTGCTTACAAAACGTGTGGTCATAGCTTACAAATCACCGCAGTTGGTGAGGCGTTCGATAACAAATCAATAACTTTAAAAATTAAATAACATGGAAGGCGCACAATTATTAGTACCCATCTTAGTACCACTTGGCTTATTTGCTATGATCTTTGGAATTGTATACTTACAGAAACGTGAAAAAATGGCCATGATTGAGCGTGGTATGGATCCACGCCGGTATAAACCACAATCGGCTCCGTTTCAGAACCTTAAATGGGGTTTACTGCTTATAGGTGCAGGTTCGGGTTTGTTTTTAGCTTATGTACTTGATGCAACCGTTTTTGCCCGCATGAAAGATAATGAAGCCGTTTACTTTGGTTTGATAGCCATGTTTGGCGGCCTGGGCCTTTTCTTATCTTATCGTATCGAAAAGAAAGAAACCATTGATAAAGAAGCCCCAGCTGCTTATATTCACGAGAAAGACGTGGTATAAATATAAAAAGCAAAGCGCACTTATCACAAAAAAGCATCTTCTGTAAACGGAGAGGCTTTTTGCTGTTTACAGGTAACGTTGTTTAATAATGTCCAGGTGGTGCAACTCGTGGCCGGCGGTAATGTATAGCAGCGCTCTAACTGAAACCGTTTGGCCACTGGCCGTACCGTTGTATAATAGTTGTTCATCCGTAACAGACCTGAACAGAAACAAATTGGCTTCTCTTAACGCCCTAAACTCGGCAGCTAAGTTGGCCAACATTCTCGTATGTAACGATGCCTTCTCTACATAACCATTCTCATCAAAACCTGGCAAAGGGTTCTGGTCCTGTCGCGAGAAGCATAGAATACGATAAGCGAATACCCGCTCGGCATCAATCATATGGCTCAACAGTTGTTTAATGGTCCACTTGCCTGCTGCATAAGCGTAGTTTTCCTTTTCGGCAGGCAGCGCTGTAAAAAACTGATAGGTACTTTCCTTTAATTGCGTAAGCGTTTGCAGAACATCACTGTGCGCTGTAGCCTTCTCTACATAGCCGGCATAAAACGGCGCGTACTCGCCAGGCTCAGGCTTAATTATCATCTTCTATATTTTTAAGTACAATTCTGAAAGTAGTGCCTTTGCCCAGTTCAGAGTCTTTAACAAAAATTTGCCCGTTATGATAATTTTCTACCATGCGCTTGGTAAGCGAAAGTCCCAGGCCCCAGCCACGTTTACGTGTGGTGTAGCCCGGCCTAAAAACGGTAACAAATTTTGAACGGGGTATACCTTTGCCTGTATCGGTTACGTCAATATAAATATGGCTTCGTGTTTTGCTGGCCATAACATCTATCTTAATGCTGCCAGGGGCTTCTATAGCATTTACTGCATTTTTTAACAGGTTTTCAATCACCCAATCAAACAGCGGCACGTTAATGCCGGCTTTAAGGTAGCGATCGCCGTTAAGCTCAAAGCTGATCTTGTCAGACACGCGAACTTTAAAGTAATCCACAAAATCTTTTACCACCTCGTAAACGGAATGGGGCTCGAGCACCGGTTTTGAGCCAATTTTAGAAAAACGGTCGGCAACCACTTCCAGCCGTTTTACATCATTGGCCATTTCGTTTATCAGCGTATCATTTTCTGCATCAAATTTGTCTTTTAACAACTCTATCCATGCCAGCAATGATGAGATGGGCGTTCCCAACTGATGGGCCGTTTCTTTTGCCAAACCCACCCAAACCTGGTTCTGTTCAGACTTGCGCGATGAACTGAAGGCAGAGTAAGCCACCATTAAAAATATAGCAATAATGGTGAGCTGTATATAAGGGAATACCCGTAGCTGGGTTAATAAAGGAGAGTCTTTATAATATACCAGCCAATAACTATTATTGAAGCCCGGTACGTTAATTTTAATAGGCTCGTGTTGCGATTTCATTGTAGCCAGCTCATTTTCAAAATAGGCTGGATCATATACGGGCTGTTTCTTTTTATCCACACCGGGCTCAGGCGGCATCTCTATAAAGGTTTTTGTTGAGTCTAAACCACGCTGAAATTTAAAGTCGCCTTTTTCATCGGTTATCAGAGCAGGTACGGTTAGGCTGTCACGCACCAGAAAAACGTAATTGAGCTGATCTTCATCTACTGTAGAAAAAACCTGTTTCATGGTTTGTGCCCATACTTGAGCACGGGTACGTTCAGACTTGGCTATGTTTTTAACCAGATATTTGGTGTACAGCAACGAACTGCCGGCTATAATTACGGCAAAAAAAAGTAAAAGGTATTTCCAGCGTTTTTTGCGTTGGTAGGGGTTGCTCATAAACTGCTCAAATATAGTGAGTGGATGAGTGAATGAGTGGGTGGATGAAAGTTTTTGCGCATATCAAAGTACTAAATAAGTGCAAAAACGTTCATCCTGTTTTACTATGACTAATTATTGGCGTTAATTATATACTAATTGGCGCATTAATCAGGTAATTGCCAGGTAATAACTATACACTCATTCTCTCATTCACTGCTCCACTCACTATATTTGCGGCATGTTAAATCCAAATGTAAGAGTGCGCTTTGCGCCCAGCCCAACTGGTGGTTTGCACCTGGGTGGTGTGCGTACCGTGCTGTTTAATTACCTGTTTGCTAAAAAGCATAACGGAACATTTATACTGAGAATAGAAGACACTGACCAAAACCGCTATGTGGAAGGTGCCGAAGAATATATTATAGAGTGCTTAAAATGGTGCGGACTGAATGCAGATGAAAGTCCGGTTGTTGGTGGTCCGTTTGCCCCATACCGCCAAAGTGAGCGCAAGGCGCTTTACCGCGAGTACGCCGAAAAACTGGTAATGCATGGCCATGCTTATTATGCATTTGATACGCCCGAAGAATTGGAACAAAAGCGTAAGGATGTGCCTAACTTTCAGTATGGAATGGCACACCGTAATGAAATGCGTAATTCGCTATCACTGCCTGAGCATGAAGTAGATCAGTTGCTTGATGCCGGCACGCCGCATGTAATCCGTATTAAAATGCCGGAGGATGAAACCATATCCTTTAACGACATGATACGCGGTTATGTGTCTTTTGACACCAATACTGTTGATGATAAAGTATTGTTAAAGGCCGATGGTATGCCTACATACCATTTAGCCGTGGTGGTCGACGATTTTTTAATGCAGATATCGCACGCTTTCAGGGGTGAGGAGTGGCTGCCATCGGCTCCGGTTCACATGCTGTTGTGGGAATACCTGGGTTGGAAGGACAGCATGCCGCAATGGGCACATTTACCACTTATTCTTAAACCAGACGGCCATGGTAAACTGAGCAAACGCGATGGCGCGCGCTTAGGCTTCCCCGTATATGCCATGACCTGGGATGATGCTAAAAGCGGCGAACAAACAGAAGGCTTCCGCGAGATTGGCTTTTTGCCCGAAGCATTTATAAACCTGCTGGCGATGCTCGGCTGGAACGATGGTACCGATCAGGAAATTTTTTCACTGGATGAATTGGTTGAAAAATTTTCGATGGAGCGCATTAGCAAAGCAGGCGCTAAATTTGACTTTGAAAAAGCCAAGTGGTACAACGCCGAGTGGATCAAAAAGCTGGATGCCGAAAGATTAATAAAAGAAACCAAGGCCGTTTTAACTGCCAAAGGTGTTACTGTTACCGATGACAGCTATCTGCAAACGGTAACCGAACTGGTTAAAGACCGTTTGGTATTGCTAACCGATATATATGAGCATGCCTGGTACTTTTTTAAACAACCCGATGAGTATGACCTTAATTCTGTAAAGCCAAAATGGAATGAAGCTAAAACCGAATTTTTCCAAACATTAATTACCCAATTACAGCAAACTGCTGATTGGAATGCTATTGATTTGGAAAATAACTTTAAACTGCTGCTAACTGAGAAAGGCTTAAAGCCAGGTGACGCCATGCTACCTTTTCGTATTATGCTGGTTGGCGGCAAGTTTGGCCCACATGTTTTTGATATTGCCGCCGCGTTAGGCAAAGACGAGGTTATTGCCAGAATAGAAAAAGGGTTGGCCGCTTTTACGGCCTAACCGCCGTAAAAGCCCTCCCTTTAAGGGAGGGCTTTTATAAAAAGGCATCATTATAAATTTTGAGGTGAAAACGGTTTTATAATTGGATATTATCCTGGCTCTTAACGCTATCGTAAAGGTTTACTCAGCAAATTTACAAATAGCCGGTAGGCGCCCGGTACACCAGCAGGCAACTGACGAAAGAAAGCCAACGAAGTATAAACGAACCTACCCTTGCCAAAGTTGGCCGTAATTAAAGATCCTTTCTTGCTGGATTCACCAGCATCGTTCATTTCAAAAGTGGCCTGGTACTCTGGTGCAATATCACTTACAAAATATAAGCCGCGCTCCTGTACCCAGCCATCAAAATCGGCCTGTGTAATTTTGTTGGGATAGTTTAGCAAAGGGCTTTGCGCGTTGGTAAATGTTACTTTAGCAAGCTCGTCGGTTACGCGCTCATTAACCACCCGGAAAGGGTAGGGGCCAATTTGCTGCACTACAAGTCCGGCAAAATTGTTGTATTGCACTACCAGGTTGCCTCCATTTTTAACATATTCCATTAACTTGGGCTGTTCATAAGCCAGGCGTGCATCAACATTGTAGGCACGCACACCGGTTACTATGGCATCATAAACTGACAGGTCAGTATTCATGATCTCACCCTCGGTTAATAAATGCACTTCATAACCAATTTGGCGTAACGCATCTGGTACAAAATCACCTGCACCTGTAATGTAGCCTATCTTTTTGCCGGCAGTTTTCAAATCGAGATTAACCAGCCTGGTCTGTGCTGGTGGGAAAAGGGTAATGTTAGGAATATGCTCGTATTGTATATGCTGTATTCCGTTGATGTAAATTTGCGCACCTGCAGTTACCTGCACTTCGGCTACGCTACTCTTAGCATTTGGTGCCGGCGTTACGGTAAAATCAGCCGTCCATTCGTCGCCTTTGCGTTTGTCTTTAAAATCAATTGAAGACGGGCTTATTTGCCAGCCCCCAACCGGTTTAATAGAAATGCGGCCCGTGGTAAGTTTAAAACTTTTTAACTTAAGTTGAAGCGTTTGCGGCTTACCGGCGCTAAATACTAAAGCCTTGCTTTCAATGGTAGCAGTTACTGGCGGCGCTATCTCCACCGGCTGGTAAACCTCACCACGTACCGGATCCACATATTTGTAGGCCAATTGGCGCTCATAGCGCAATAGTTTACCTTCAATAATAAAATCATAGTTGATCTTTAGCGCATCCGGATTTTCAGGATTTCCGGCAAGGGTATCATTCGGTAAAGTATAAGCACCAATACCATGCGGCCCATTGAGCCAGTAAGGTTGTGTTATTTTGTTAGCATAGCTATGCGATGTGAACTGCTGAAGCTGATTAGCCGGCAAAGACTGGCCACCGTTGGCAAAATTTTGTGTACTGATGCCTGCAAGCCTTACTTTATCACTATAGCGGTTTAAAACTTGAGACCTCACAGTTATGCTATCACCAAGCGCATAAGTAGCTTCAGTAGCATAGCTTTCAAACCATAGACCGGCACAAGCAGCAATCAGATCGTCCAGCTCTCTCAACTTTTGGGTACGCCAGTAAACATCGGTTACTTTTTCAATCTTATTGCGGAGTTGAATAAGTGCAGGAACAGATTTTTCCGGATTTTCACTGTCATAATTTTTGCCTACAGTGGTAATGTTATTAGCAATGTCATCGCCGTTTTTAACCCGTTTCCAATTGGTGGCAACCCCGTCAAGCAGGTCGGTTTGCGGAGCCTCACCCAAAAGGTTTTTAAAGTACTCGAACGATTGGCCCCTTTGTTTGGCCGTGCCAAAGCCCTGCGATTTATGATTGGAACGGCTCTCGGCTGCAATTTCGCCATAGCCTTTGCCCAGCACTGGGTTATAAACGCCAACGTCAATCTTAAACTGATCGGCAGCGGTGGTATTGGTGCTGCCAAAATTAAAGGTATTCCACAGCAGGCGCTTGGCCTGCCATGGTTGTACATACTTTAATTGCTCGGGGTAACGTTTAGGGTCGGCCGCCGCAGTAAAAGCTTCCTGCGCTAAAATAGCCGACGACGTATGATGCCCGTGGCCGCCCTCACCGGTTGTTGGGAAACGGCATATCATTACATCGGGTTTAAACCGGCGTATTACCCAAACCATATCGCCTAAAACTTTGTCGCGGTCCCAAAATCTCAGGGTTTCTTCCGGTCCTTTCGAAAATCCGAAATCATTGGCACGCGTAAAAAACTGTTCGGCACCGTCAACACGGCGTGCTGCTAACAGCTCTTGTGTTCTAATTAAGCCTAATAGTTCGGCTTGTTCGTTACCGATCAGGTTTTGGCCACCGTCGCCGCGGGTAAGAGCCAGGTAGCCGGTACGATAACCTTTTTCGCGTGCCAGATAAGCTAGCAGGCGGGTGTTCTCATCATCGGGGTGAGCTGCAACGTACAGCACGCTACCCAGTACACTCAGCTTTTTAAAACTTTGCTTTATGGTGGCTATATCGGTAGGTGGAGCGGTTTGCGCCTGGGCTAAGTTAATAATGAAGGGAATAGTAATAAGTAATTTAATTATTCTCATAAAAGGTTTCACTGCTTTGACCAGATGAATGTACAAATATTCAAAACAAATAAGCAAACCGGGCACTTAAGCCTTTAAAACTGAATTAATTCCGATGGTATATATATGTTGATGACAAGCATTTTACATATTCATTACATTAATTTTAAAAATTAATCAATCGTTTGATTAATTTTGCACAACGAAAAAGTAATGGAAAAGGAAAAAGTTGATAAAAAAGATCACATTCTGGATGTAGCCGAGAGGGTATTTGCAGAACATGGTTTTGACGGTGCTTCCACCCGGATGATTTCGGGTGAAGCAGGGGTGAATATGGCCATGCTTAATTATTACTTCGGTTCTAAGGAAGGGTTACTGCTTTCCATCTTCGAACGTAGAACATCGAAATTCCATAGTCTTATTAAAGGTATTGGCAATAATGAAAATACAACTTCCTGGCAAAAGGTGGAAGAATATGTAGATGCCTATATGGACAGGGTTTTTAATAATAACTGTTTTCAAAAAGTAATTTATCAGGAATTGGCTGTGAGGCGCACGGGAGAATTGTCGGATAAGATAACCGAGATGGTGATGCAGAACGTTGTTGAATTCCGAAAGATATTACACGAAGGCATTGAAAAGGGCGAATTTGGAAGAGATATTGATACCGACATGGCTGTAGCTACGGTGTTTGGCCTGAAAACCCAAATAGTTAATTCCCATCATATATCCAGCCTTATGTTAGGTTACGATACGCAGGATACGCAGAATATTCAGGAAAAATTAAAGCCCAGAATTACTACCTACCTTAAAAAACTACTAAAAGCTTATTTACTTGTTGAAAATGACAACGCTAATTAATACAACCAATCATTCACACACCCTTAAAGGGCTGCGGCCTAAACCATGGCGTTTAGGTGTTGCAGCGTTATTGTCGGCTGTGTTGTTAGGCAATACTGCCAACGCGCAAGACAGAACCATTACGCTTGACGAGGCCATTAAACTCGGCGTCGAAAACAGTAAAACACTTAAGTACTCGCAATCGAAAATTGATAGGGCGGTATCACAGTATAACCAGGCTAAAGACCAGGCATTGCCAACAGGTTCGGCCAGCTTTATGTATAGCCGCGCACAAATTCCAGCCAATAAGTTGGACTTGGGCCCCGATCAATCATTCAGCCTGCCTAAAAGCGCCAATGCCAACTTAGGTATTGTGTCTGTTGAAGAGGTTATTTACGGTGGTGGCCGTTTGCGCTACGCTAAAGAATCAACCGATTTGCTTATACAGGTTGCCCGGTTAGATGCTGATAGAGATAAGGAGCAGATTGCTTATAACGTAGTAAACTCTTATTATAATTTATACAGGGTATTGCAAAGCAAACGCGTAGTTGAGCAAAACTTAAAATCCATTGACCAGCAAATACACCAATCACAGCGCTTTTTTGAGCAGGGCCTGGTTACCCGTAACGATGTGTTACGTTTTCAGCTACAGCGGTCGAACGTGGAGCTTAACGGCCTGGAACTGGAGAACAACCGCCAGGTTATTAATTACAGCCTGAACATTTTGTTAGGCTTGCCTGAAACTACACAGATCAATATCAACCAGCTTGATAACGCCAGTTTACAGGTAGCGCCTTTATCGGCTTACCAGGATACGGCACTGGCCGCCCGTCAGGAATTGCGGACACTGGATTTACGCACGCGTGTTGCCGAAACTAATATAAAAAATACAGAGGCCAATAAACTGCCTACGCTAGCCGCAACTGCTGGTTTATATTATGTTAATGCATCGGCTAATCCGTTTCCTAACAGTGGTAAGTTTATTACGCCGCTTACCGCCGGCTTAGCCTTATCATGGAACTTTGGTTCGTTATGGAATAACAAAAACAAGGTAGCTGAAGCTCGTATAGAGCGTGAGCAAACCATTATCGATAAAGGGATTACTACCGATAATGTTAAAAATGAGGTGAATCAAAGCTATCAGAACTATCTTACTGCGGTAAACAAGATCAAGCTGCTGGAAACCTCTATTGAGCAGGCTACCGAAAATAACCGTTTGCAAGCATCCCGGTATTCAAATGCTACAGCAACAGCTACCGAGCGTGCTGATGCCGAAACTTTACTATACCAGGCACAAATTAACCTGGAGTTAGCAAGAGCCGATGCCGGACTAGCTTACTACAATTTGCTTAAAGCAACCGGAAAACTTACTAAATAATAACTCAATACAACTCTACTATTATAACAATGGCACAAGAACAAGACATCCAACAACAGGAAAAGAAAAAGCCTAATAGGGTTATTCCTATTATATTGGGCATTATCGTAATAGCCGGATTAATTTTCGGTGTAAAAGAATATATCTACTCTACCAAACACGAAGACACCGACGATGCGCAAATTGATGCAGACATAAGCCCGGTAGTAGCCCGTGTAGGCGGTTATGTAGACAGCATTTATTTTGAAGACAACCAGCACGTTCAAAAAGGACAGGAATTGGTTAAAATTGACGACCGCGATTACAACGTGAAATTAGAGCAGGCACAAGCCGCACAACAAGGTGCAGGTGCAACTGTAGGCGTAAGCGAATCGCAGATTTATGCCACTGCAGCTAATTCAGCAAGCGCTAAGGCTCAGGTTACTTCGGCTGCTGCCCGTTTAGAGAAAATGCAAAAGGATTATGCCCGTTACGCTAATCTGATTAAAGACGGCTCTATTACGCAGCAACAATTTGATCAGGCTAAATCTGATCTGGACGTAGCCCGCGCTAACTATCAGGCAGCTGTTGACCAGTATAAAGCTGCTCAGCAACAAGTAGGCACAACCCGTAACCAGTTAAAAGTTACCAATACCGGTGTTAACCAGCGCCAGGCCGACGTTGACTTTGCCAAGTTGCAGTTAACTTATACAACCATTAAAGCTCCTGCAAGTGGTATCACTTCTAAAAAGAGCGTACAATTGGGCCAGTTGGTACAAGCAGGTCAAACTTTGTTCTCGGTAGTAAACGATAATAGCTTATATGTTACTGCTAACTTTAAAGAGACCCAGTTAGAGCACTTACGCAATGGACAAAAAGTGAAAATTGAAGTTGATGCGTTCCCTGATCTGGAATTAGAGGGCTCGGTTTATAATTTCTCGCCTGCTACAGGTGCCCGTTTCTCTCTGCTGCCTCCTGATAATGCTACTGGTAACTTTGTAAAAGTTGTACAACGTGTACCGGTTAAAATTAAAATAAACGGCAATAAAGAAACTTTAGATAAGCTGCGCGCCGGCATGAGCGTAAACGTTTCGGTTTCTATAAAAGACTAATTTATAATGGCAGAAGTAGGATTTAAAAAGTGGATCATTACCATTACGGTAATTACAGCTTCGCTACTGGAGCTGATTGATACCACCATTGTAAACGTATCCTTGCCAACGATACAAGGTAACCTGGGTGCCACGTTAGAAGACGTGGCCTGGATTACCACCGGTTATGCAGTAGCTAACGTAATCATCCTGCCTATGTCGGGCTGGTTAGGTAGCTTTTTTGGCCGTAAAAATTATTTTCTGGCCTCTATCGTCATCTTTACCATCGCCTCGTTTTTGTGCGGTAACGCTACTACACTAACCGAGCTAATCCTGTTCCGTATTTTGCAGGGTATGGCCGGTGGGGGGCTGATATCAACCTCGCAGGCGATCTTGTTAGAAACCTGGCCCCGCGAGCAAGTGGGTACAGCTACTGCCTTGTTTGGTTTAGGTGCGGTTGTTGGCCCTACAGTAGGCCCAACCATTGGTGGTTACATAACCGACCATTACTCATGGCCCTGGATATTTTATGTAAATATACCGGTAGGTATATTGGCAGCCATATTTACCATTATGTATGTAAGGCCCACCGCACCGGAGGGGCGCAATAAGCCTATCGACTGGTGGGGCATTGCATTGTTGGCCATAGCGGTTGGCAGTTTACAAACTATTTTGGAAAAGGGTGAATCGGAAGATTGGTTTGCTACACCGTACATTACAGCGCTTACAGCAACTTCAATAGTTGGCGTATTGCTGTTTATATGGCGCGAAATGAGCACCGACCACCCCATTGTGAACTTTAAGATCATGCGGCACCGGAGTTTTTCCATTGGGATGTTCACCTCTTTCATTTTGGGCTTCGGCCTGTATGGTTCGGTATTCGTGTTCCCGGTATTTTGTCAGGCATTGTTAGGCTTTTCAGCCCAGCAAACAGGGGAGTTGCTCTTCCCTGGTGGATTATTTACCATATTTATGATGCCTTTTGTGGGCAGGATGTTAAATAAAGGTGTGCCGGCGCAGTTTATGGCAACGGTTGGTATGTTCCTATTCTTTGTGTTTACCCACATGCTGAGCAACTCAACGCTGCAAACCGGCGAAAGTGATTTCTTTTGGCCGCTGGCTATACGCGGTGTAGGTATGGCGTTACTGTTCGTACCGTTAACTACACTGGCTATATCAGATCTCAAAGGCGCCGAAATTGGACAGGGTGCTGGTTTGAACAACATGATGCGCCAGTTAGGCGGTTCATTCGGTATAGCAGCATTAACTACGCTAATTCATATACGTCAGCAAGGGCATCGTAATAACTTGCTGATTAACATTAACCAGTACAACCCGGCGTTTAATGACCGGTTGCAAGGTATGATTCATAACTTCATGGCGCATGGCCGCTCGTTGATGGATGCAACCAAGATGGCTTATGCCTCAATGGAAGGAACGATTACCCGCCAGGCTATGCTTTTAACGTATGATGATGCTTATTGGCTTACCGGTTTAGTAATGTTGTTCTCTATACCGTTATTATACCTGCAGCCATTCAAAAAGAATTTGAAGCCCGCTGCAGATGTGCACTAAATAACAAAAGCCGTTCTGGAGTCAGCAGAACGGCTTTAAGTACAATTAAATTGTTTTTTGTATTACCCTTAAGGCAGTAATTTTAGAGGGTTGAATTTTAAAATTACCTTGCGCCCTAAGTGTGTTTAATCTTGCTTCTAATTTAAGGAACCCTTTAATTAAAAGCAAACTTTTTTAAATAAAAAATAAAAGGGCAGATAAATCAATTATCTGCCCTTTTATTTTAGTTGTAAATATTTAGAATATAATCTTACCAGTGGCAGTAACTAATGATGCAATACGTACCGCATCAAAAATGCGCTCTTCGGTAGTTCCTAACTTAATTAACGAATCTTCATGTGCGTTAACGCACATTTCGCAACCGTTAACAGCCGAAATAGCCAGGCTCATCAACTCAAAAAACTCTTTACCGGTTACAGGCTTCATCATTAGCTGCATGCGTATGCGTGCAGGTATCTGTGTGTATTTCTCCTTTTGTGTGAAGTGACGGAAACGGTAAAAGATGTTGTTTGATGCCAGTAATGATGCGCAGCCAGCGGCTTCACCGGTTTCTGCGGCTGTAGCTCCCTGCTCTTCAGCGTATTTAGTGAAGTATTGGGTTAACGGTTTGTTATTATTGTTTATAGCCGTACTTAAAGCAATTAAAGCGCACTCTTTGGTATTTAAATGTTCAGAAGTTAAGGTGCTGGTCAGGTTCAGCTTTAAATCGCGCAGGTAGCGTGATTCGCCTTTCTCAAGCAGCGTTAAACTTTCAGTACGGTAATCTTTGTCTACAGCAACGCTTTGCAGTAATTCTTCTATGATATCGGTGCTTTCGCTCATTTTTGTATTTAATTTAGAATGGATTAAAAACAACAATCCCCGTAATGAGATACATTACGGGGATTAATTATAGTGTTATGCAGTTAATGTTTCCTGACCTTTTTCCCAGTTACAAGGGCAAAGCTCGTCAGTTTGTAAACCGTCTAATACACGTAAAACTTCTTTAACGTTACGGCCAACGTTCAGGTCGTTAACACAAACCCAACGTACAACACCAGTAGGATCGATGATGAAAGTAGCACGGTAAGCGATTTTTTCGGTAGGCTCTAAAATACCCAGATCTTCAGCTAATGATTTTGAAGTATCAGCCAGCATTGGGAACTTCAAATCACGTAAATCATCATGATTTTTTCTCCAGGCTGCGTGTACAAACTCAGAGTCGGTAGAAGCACCGATTAAACGGGCATCGCGGTCGCGGAACTCACCGTAATTTTTGTTAAACTCAGCGATCTCAGTAGGGCAAACAAAAGTAAAGTCTTTTGGCCACCAGAACATTACAGTCCAAACGTTATCATCGTTTATCAAAAAATCAGAAGTTATGTCTTCAAACTCTTTTCCTTTTTCAATGCTAACTACAGCTTTTTTATTAAAAGAAGGAAATTTTTCACCAACTGTTATCATAATGTATCTTTTGTTAGATTTTTTACAAATATAAGGAAGATTAGTTGGTTGCAGTATTTTTTTAATTGATGTTGTATAGCTTTTGTCTATATATAAATTGATTTTTATAGTCGTCTAAAATAAATCTAAAGCTGAGTTATTTTGTTGCTTATATTATGAACGAAACGGAGTTTTTAGCGCTGAAACAACAATACAAACCTAAGAAGGTAGAGATCCTTTTTATTGCCGATGGCATGCCGGTTAACAACAGATATTTCTACCTCAAAAACTCTAGTATGTTCAGGGCGGTAAAAGACGCTTTTACGCAGGCCTTTGGCGACTTTAATTCTAATGACGGATTTTTGACGGCCTTTCAGGAAATGGGAGCCTACTTTGATAGCCTAACGGTAGAGCCTATCAAATATCTGCCACCTAAGGAGCAAACTATTGCCAGGCAAAAAGGGGTTCAGCCGCTGGCAGACAGGATTGCTGAAATGCAACCTCGCCTGGTAATCATCTCATTAAAAACGATAGAGAAGTATGCCCGGGAAGCCATTCACTTATCGGGTGTTACATCTATAGAGCATGTTGCCGTTACACCATTCCCGGTTAAAAGTATGGCGAATGTGAACAACTGCATTAACGGAATAATTACTGCGCTAAAGGCGGTAGATTGGTAGGAACAATTCAGCCAGGCTTGATCCTAAATATTATAAAGGACAGTAACGCTTCAATCGATTACGGTTCGCCCTCCCTAATAAGCTGTGAATTGTTATTATTTTATCGGTGCCCAAGATCCTAACACAAAAAAGCCCGGCTCTCAATAAGAACCGGGCAACTATGACTAACTAAACTAAAAAATATGCTAAAATAATTCTGGGCGTGATACTGGCCCGCCCTGCTCTGTTCCCATAGCACCCATTACACCAAATATGGCTGCAAACGCCAGTAGTGAGTGAATCAAATCAGTTGCATTATATACAAATACACTAACAGCCCATCCGGTAAGGCATATAGCCGCTATTAAAAAAAATAATATTCTCATCATGATAATAGCCCCCTTGTTTTTTATAGATAGATGCTCTATTGTACGGGCGTAATCTAAAACAGGTTGCTATTATTTTTAATTTTTTTGCCGAATTATATTTTAAGCCATTTTTTGCGTACCGCCAGTTGTTGTGGTGTAAGGTCGGTGCGGCTTTGTATGTTGTACCTAACAATAGTGCTTTTTAACAAGGTTACCGGTATTACCAGCGGAAGCCCATCGCATATTACGGCTACCTGTACTCGGTCTCCAACTTGTTTACCCGGTATCAGGTTCTTGAGGTCGGTTGCGGGTATACCATCAATTGATACCAGCTCATCGTTCACGTTAACGCCGTCCACCCAAGCCGATGTACCACGCAAAACTCCGCTTACTTTTAATCGGCCGCCGGCCAGCGCTACGGTGCGAATACCCAGATCAGGCAGGTTCAGGTTCTCGTTTTCGTTAAAGACATGGTAGCCGGCATATCCCAGATACTTATTATAATCCAGCGGCTCTACGCCATTGATGTATTTACGGTAAAAGTCGTCCATTTTTTTGCCGGCAAACTTTTCTACAGCAGCTTTAAATTCAGCATCGGTGTAGCCGCGTTTTTTTACTTTGTAATACTCGTTATACATATAGCGCATCACATCATCTAATGATTGCCTGCCGTTGGTGGCATTTATGATTTCCAGGTCCATCATCATGCCAATTACCGAGCCCTTATTGTAGTATGAAATACTGGTATTAATGGTGTTTTCATCGGGGCGGTAACTTTTTATCCAAGCATCAAAGCTGGCTTGCGAAAGGGGCTGTATTTTAGTGCCAGGCGTGTTTTCAATAATTCCAAAATCACCGGCAAGTGCCGTAAAATAATGATCAACCGGAAACAGCTGCGTACGCCTTACTATTAGGTTGTCATAATAAGCGGTAAAACCTTCGGCAATCCACAGGTTGGTGGTATAATTCTCGTTATCATAGTCAAACGGACCTAAAGCAATTGGGCGTAGGCGCTTAACGTTCCACAAATGGAAATGCTCATGCGCTACCAGGCTTAAAAAGCCTTCATAGGTCGACTCTTTAGCGTATCCATCACGTGCAGCACCCAAAACGGTAGAACTTAAATGTTCCAGGCCTCCGCTGCCTTTGGCATAGTTATGCACAATAAAAACATAGCGCTTGTTAGGGTTTTCGCCAAATATGGCTACTTCCTCGGCAATTACTTTGGCCATGTCTTTCTTTAAGCGTTCGGCGTCATAATTAGCCTCCCCATACATAGCTACTTCGTAGTGTGTATCGCCAACTTTAAAATCAAATACATCCTGCGTACCTACTTCAATTGGCGAGTCGAACAGAATATCGTAGTTGGGCGATTTAACCGTGAACGGATCATTATTCACCATCTCCAAACTGGTTGATACTTTATTCCAGTTTTTGTAAGGTTTAATTTTAATGGTTGATGGCAGGTTAAGACCACCTTCGGGGTAAAAGAACATGCCAGAGGTAGACAGGAACGCGTGCGTTACATCAATAAACGCTGTACGTACCGATATCTCGAAGGCATAAAAGCGATATTTTACTTTTACTGATGATAAGCCCTGGGTGTTTAGCTGCCAGACATTTTTACGGGTTTTGGTTACACTAACTGGCTTGCTGCCGCTTTGTGCCGTAAACGATTCCACGTTTTTAGAAAACTCACGGACAAGGTAGGAGCCGGGTGTCCATACCGGTAATTTCAGGTTCAGCTTACTTTGCGCCAGGCCCTTGATCTCCATTTCAATATCAGCATAATGTGCCTGTGCTTCTGGAAAACTAACGGTATAGGCTATTTGCAGCGGACCCGCTGCCTGGCTTGTTGTGCTCATGAGTACAAAATAAAATAAAACAAGAATATTCAGTTGCCACTTTTTCATGCCGCCAAAATAGAAAAATTTGGTGGCTAAGCTTTGTTTAAGCCTTCATATACAAGTTGTAAAATGGTTGATACATACATCGGGAGTTAGTAATAACGGCTTATTTTGCCTGTTAGTTAAGGTATAAACACAATCAGCCCTTATTTCGTACGCATATTTATTTTCATTATAAATTGTGTGCAATATAATGTAGCATGTAAGCTAAACATGGCATTTACCATATTTATAAAACGGAAGGTTGTATGAATTTACCTGGCTAAAACAATTTTGAGATCATTAAACACAAAAAAGCATACTGGTAATTATTAGTTCATGAAGATCAGATACATAGTTTATATAGCAATAGCTTTGATTGTTGGTTACCTGGTTTACAACAAACTTCATGGTGATAAGGGTAAGGAGGGGCAGGGCCAGGCCACCGGTGGTGGTGGTGCCGGCGGCGGTAAAGACGGTAAGCGCAAAGGCGGCCCTATACCGGTAACGGTTCAAATAGTTAAGGATACGGTAATGACCAATACCATTAACTTAACCGGTACTGTTGATGCCAATGAGCGCGTTAATTTAATTAGCCAAACGGCCGGCAATATAACCGGCATCTACTTTACAGAAGGCGGGCACGTTACCAAAGGGCAGGTACTGGTGAAGGTATATGATCAGGATTTGCAGGCTACTTTAAAGCAAAACCAGTATCAAATTGCACTGGCAAAAGAAAACGAATACCGAAACCGCGTTTTGCTACAAAAGGAAGCTGTAAGCCGCCAGGAGTATGATACGTCTTTATCGAGTTACAATACATTAAAAGCACAGGGCGATGTAATAAAGGCACAAATTGCCCGTACGGTGGTAAGAGCCCCCTTTAGCGGTGTAATTGGCTTGCGTAATGTAAGCCCGGGCGGTTATCTGTCGCCCTCAACAGCGATTGCTACGCTGGTAAATACCGATCCAATGAAGGTGACGTTTTCGATACCCGAGCGTTACAGGTCGTTTGTAAAACCAGGCAGTAAAGTGAACTTTACCATTGCCAGTTCGCGCAACAACTTTTCGGCAACGGTTTATGCTATAGACCCCTCCGTTGATCCCTCAACCCGAACCGTTACGGTAAGGGCCCGGGCGGCTAATCCGCGTAACGAGATCACGGCCGGTGGTTTTGCAAAAATTAACCTGGTGCTGGAGCAATCGCCCCGCGCCATTATGGTACCTACCCAGTGCGTAGTGCCCGATCTTAAATCAAGCAAGGTATTTCTTGCCCGTAATGATACGGCCATAGCAGTACCGGTAAAAACAGATAACCGTACAGATGTTGCCATTGAGGTAACCGAGGGTTTAAAGCCCGGCGATAGCTTAATCGTATCGGGTATTATCCAGATGCGCCCTAAGGTGCCGTTAAAAATTATTAAAGTTCTTCATTAAGCATATTCAATGAGTTTATCCTCAGTAAGTATAAAACGGCCGGTACTGGCCACGGTAATGTCGGTCATTATTGTGGTGTTTGGGGTCATAGGCTATAAGTTTTTAGGTATACGCGATTTCCCGTCCGTAGATCCTCCCATTGTTAGTGTAAGTACCAGCTACTCGGGTGCTAATGCTGATGTTATTGAGTCGCAGATTACCGAGCCGCTCGAAAAGGCCATTAACGGCGTACAGGGTATCCGTAATATTTCATCAACCAGTTCGGTTGGTTCAAGTAATATTACGGTAGAGTTTAACCTCGATGCCGACCTTGAAACAGCAGCGAACGACGTGCGTGATAAGGTATCGCAGGCACAGCGCCAGCTCCCCCAGGATATTAATGCCCCACCGGTAGTGAGCAAGGCTGATGCCAATGCCGATAACATTATTACCCTTACCGTAAGCAGTAACACCCGTAACATTACGCAGATAAATGATTATGCGGAGAACGTATTACAGGAAGCTCTGCAAACCATACCAGGGGTAAGCGCCATCAACCTGCAGGGGCAGCGCCAGTATGCTATGCGCTTGTGGATCGATCCTAACAAGCTGTCGGCCTTAAGCCTTACCGCTTCAGACATCAGCGCCGCACTGGCTCAGGAAAACGTGGAGCTGCCTGCGGGTAAAATTGAGGGTAACAATACCGAGGTAACCGTACGCGCCCTGGGTAAACTGGTAACCGAGCAGGATTTTAATAACCTCATTATCCGGTCGGATAGTAACCGTGTTATTCGCCTGAGCGATGTGGGTTATGCCGTGTTAGGTTCGGCCAATGAGCAAACTGCTTTTAAGGAATCGGGCGTACCACAGGTGGGTTTGGCTGTTATACCGCAGCCTGGCGCTAACTACGTACAAATAGCCAAAGACTTTTACAAACGCCTGGAGCAGGTAAAAAAAGATTTGCCGCCCGATATTCAGGTACAGGTGGCGCTGGATAATACCCGTTTCATTAATCAATCGATAGAGGAGGTAGAAGAAACGCTGATCATTTCTTTCATACTGGTGGTAATCATCATTTACCTGTTCTTCCGCGACTGGCTCATTGCTTTCCGTCCGCTGATAGATATTCCGGTATCATTGATCGGGGCATTTTTTATCATGTATGTATGTGGCTTCTCCATCAATATTCTTACCCTGCTGGGCATTGTACTGGCAACAGGATTAGTGGTGGATGACGGTATCGTTGTGACAGAAAACATTTACAAGAAAATAGAGGAGGGCATGCCAATACGCAAGGCTGCTTTTGAGGGTTCGGCCGAGATATTTTTTGCGGTTATATCTACATCGGTAACGTTAGCTGCAGTGTTTTTACCCATTGTGTTTTTGCAAGGATTTACCGGAAGGCTGTTTCGCGAGTTTGCGGTTGTAGTGGCAGGCGCGGTATTAATATCGGCCTTTGTTTCACTGTCCTTAACACCGATGCTGAACGTGAAACTGGTGCGAAAAAACCACAAAAAGTCGGCTTTTTATGAAAAAACTGAGCCGTTTTTTGTGCGTATGAACACGGCCTACACCGAAACGCTGATTACGTTCATGAAACGCAAATGGGTATCGGTATTGATACTGGTTGTTTCTATTGTGCTGGTTGGCGTGCTGGTAAAAGTAATCCCTTCAGAACTTGCCCCTTTGGATGACCGCAGCTTATTGCGTTACACCGCAACGGCATCAGAAGGTGCTACCTACGAGTACATGACCAAGTACATGGACAAGGTATCTCAACTGGTGGAAGACTCTATTCCGGAAGCAAAAATTAATATCGAGATCGTATCGCCGGGCTTTGGTGGGGCGGGCTCAACCAATTCCGGCTTTGGCCGTATAGGCTTGGTTGCACCTGATGAACGTACCCGAACACAGGCCCAGATTGCTGACTGGCTCAACGCCAAGCTCAAACGTATGCCCGATGCTCGGGCCCTGGTTGTGCAGGAGCAAACCATAAGCGGTGGTGGTAGCGGAGCGCGTACATCGCTACCGGTACAGTTCGTAATCCAGAATCAGGATTTTGAAAAAATACGTAAGGTACTGCCCGAGTTCTTCTCTGAGGTGAGCAAAAGCCCGGTATTCTCCAGCTCCGATGTGAACCTGAAATTTACCAAGCCCGAGTTGCGCATAACTACTGACCGCGACCGTGCACGGGATTTGGGTGTATCGGTAGCGGCTATTTCGCAAACCTTGCAGCTTTATTATAGTGCTGGCCGTTTAGATTATTTTTTAATGAGCGGGAAGCAATACCAGGTGATTGCACAGGTTGATCGCGCCAACCGCGATCAACCGCTTGACCTGAAATCGGTTTATGTGCGTAGTGATAAGGGCACCCTGGTGCAGCTTGATAACGTGGTTAAGGTTGAAGAAAGTGCGGCTCCACCAGCCATTTATCACTTTAACCGTTATAAGTCGGCCACGGTGCAGGCAGGCTTAGCCCCCGGCTATACTATTGGCGATGGCATTGATGAAATGCAGCGCATATCAAACAAAATGCTCGACCCAAGCTTTAGTACCGCCCTGAGCGGCCCCTCACGTGACTATGCCGAAAGCTCGTCTAATATCCTTTTTGCATTTGGCTTTGCGCTGTTATTGATATATCTGGTACTCGCCGCACAATTTGAGAGTTTTATGGACCCGGTAATTGTGATGCTTACCGTGCCGTTGGCTATTGCCGGTGCCTTTGTATCGCTTTGGCTGTTTAACCAAACGCTCAATATTTTTAGTGAGATTGGTATGATTACCTTAGTAGGGTTGGTAACCAAAAATGGTATTTTGATTGTGGAGTTCGCCAACCAGCGTATGGAGCAGGGCCTAGCCAAATATGAGGCTGTTGTTGAAGCGGCTACCGCTCGTTTGCGCCCCATCCTCATGACCAGCTTGGCCGTGGTGTTGGGTGCGGTGCCGATTGCATTTGCATTAGGAGCAGGTGCAAAAAGCCGTGTATCATTAGGTATTGTAATTATGGGCGGTATGATGTTCTCGCTCATACTAACGCTTTATGTAATACCTATGATGTATGTATTGCTGGCTTCCAAAACCAGGCATAACCCCGACGAAGAAATTGAGGAAGAAGAACCTAAAAAAGAACCTTTATTAATTGAAAACCTGTAAGCAACAAATGAGTATAAGGAAAGTAATATACCTTGTTATGGGATGCTTTATAGGAATCAACACTGTAAATGCACAAGATAACAAGGTGCCCAATGCACCCGTTTTAACGTTACGTGAGGCGGTTGAAATTGCGCTTCAAAACAATTATGACATACGGCTGTCCAGAAACACATCAACTATAGCCAGTAACAATGTTACCTTAGGTAATGCAGGCATATTGCCAAGTGTTTCGGGTAACTATACCGCAAGCAACAGTATACAAAGCACCACCCAAACCCGGTCTGACAGTACGGTTAACCAAATAACCAGGGCTAACAATACCGGCAGCAACTATGGTGTAAGCCTTAACTGGACCATTTTTGACGGCTTTAACATGTTTGCCACTTATGATGCCTTAAAAGAGCGCAATAAATTAGGGCAGATACGTTTGCAGGATACCATCCAGCGTACGGTGGCCGGCCTTGTGAACACTTACTTTGACCTCATTAATCAGCAAAAGCAAATTGAGGCTTTACAAAGTGTAATTGCTATATCGCGTACACAGCTTCGCTATGCTAACGATCGGTTCCAGGTAGGCCGTGTTGCCCGGCTGGATGTATACAACGCTCAGGTGGCTTTAAATACCGATACAGCAGCCCTTATAGCACAGCAGCAAACGTTTAAGGCCAGTAAGATAGAATTGAACCGCATTATGTCTCGCGATCCTCAAACTGAGTTTAACGTGGCCGACACGATTGTGGTAGATGATAAGCTGATTTTGGCTAACATCATCAATCAGGCACAAACTCAAAACCCGGCTATCCTTTCGGCAAACATAAGCCAGCGGTTGTCGGAGCTTACATTAAAACAGGTACGGTCTACCCGCTACCCGCAGGTATCGGTTAATACAGGTTATGTGTGGAGCAATAGTACTAACCCGGCTGGCTTTGCCCGTGTGCAGCGGTCTAACGGCTTAAACTATGGTTTGGCAGCCACTATTAACATATTCGACGGCTTTAACCAATGGCGGCGCGAGCGCAATGCTAAATTACAGATAGATAATTCGAAACTTAATGCCGAGCAAACACGTATAGAGGTCGAAGCGCAGATTTCCAACTTGTTCAGCAGCTACCTTTCGGGTCTGCAACTGATCAAAATTGGTCAATCTAGTGTTGAGTTGGCGCGTAAAAGCCTCGACATTTCTCTGGAGAAATACAGACTGGGTACCATTACCCCTTTAGAGATACGCGAAGCACAGCGCAACTACCTGGATGCACAGGCTGTGTTTTATAATGCCCAGTATCAATCTAAAGTAGCCGAAACTACGTTAAAGCAAATAACAGGCAGTATAAACATCCAGTAAAATGTTTACGGTTGTTTTTTTTATAAGGTTAAAAGCCTAAATTTGAACGTAATGTATAGTGGCTTTAAAACATGTTTGCTCATTGACGATAATTACATAGATAATTTCGTTACCCGCAGAATACTGGAATCCAGTCATTTTGCTGAAACTATTATTGTACAGCAATCGGCCACTGATGCAATCACTGCTATAAGGGAAGGCTCTTTAAAACCCGATGTAATATTTCTGGATTTGCGCATGCCTTTAATGAACGGTTTTGAGTTTTTGCAGGAGTATGATAAGCTGAAGGAGCAGGATAAAACTGCCGCTAAAATTTTCATGCTTTCTTCCTCACTTGACCCTGTTGACGTTAAGCGTTCTGATCAAAATAAATACATTACACAGTTTATACACAAACCTCTTACCCAAAAAATTCTGGACGGACTGACTGCATGATATTAGTTGCCGATAGCGGATCTTCTAAAACCGATTGGGTGCTGGCGTCAGATAAACAAAAGCCGGTTAAGTTTAGTACAGGAGGATTAAATCCTTATTTTTTATCTGAAAAGGAAATCATTAAAATCATTCAGGATGAAGCCCCTGTGATGGTGAACCATTTTCCTTTAATTGAAGAAATTTACTTCTTTGGCGCCGGCTGTTCCAGCCCCGACAGGCGCGAAATGGTTTCTAATGCCCTTTCACAGATTTTCCCCCGGGCGTTTATCAGTGTTGATAGCGATTTGCTGGGATCGGCATATGCCACCTGTGGCCACCGCAAAGGGATAGTTTGCGTGTTGGGTACCGGTTCAAATATCTCTTTTTTTGATGGCGAAGATATAACAGTGGGCAAACACGGTTTGGGTTATATACTGGGTGATGAAGGTTCGGGTACTTGGTTTGGCAAGGCGCTGGTTACACATTACATGTATGGTAATATGCCGGCCGATGTGTACAGCCGTTTTAAAAACACATTTAACCTTACCAAAGACGATGTGATTAACAATGTATACTTGAAACGTGGTGCTAACTCTTACCTGGCTTCGTTTGCACGCTTTTTAACCGATATTAAACATACCGACTACGGCCGGCAGCTTATACGCCAGGGCATGTTAGAGTTTATTGAAACCAACGTTAAATCATACACCGAATACCACCAGTATACCTGCCATTTTGTGGGATCTATTGCCTACTTTTTTGGCGATGAGCTAAGAGAGTTGTGCGCCGAAAATGGAGTATCGGTAGGTAAAGTTATCAGGCACCCTATTGATGACCTGCTTGCGTTTATTTTAGAGCGTAATCAAACGCAAGCCTAGTAACAAAAACGCCTGCTTATAGCAGGCGTTTTTGTTTAAACTATAATCTTAATGCGCTTCGAGCCAGTTGGAGCCGGTTCCCATTTCTACCATGATGGGCACCTCGGTTTTGATGGCGCTTTTCATGTGGTGAGCAATAATGGGTTTAACGGTTTCTAATTCGTGTTTGGGTACATCAAACACCAACTCATCATGCACCTGCATGGTCATGCGGGTATCCAGTTTTTTAGCTTTAAACTCCCGATGGATGTTGATCATGGCTATCTTAATCATATCGGCAGCCGAGCCCTGTATAGGGGCATTAATGGCGTTTCGCTCGGCAAAGCCGCGTACGGTTGCATTGGCCGAGTTTATATCGCGCAGGTAACGGCGGCGACCCATCAGCGTTTTCACATAGCCGTTTTCGCGGGCAAAGTTCATGGTATCGCTCATGTAGTTTTTAATGCCGGCATACTGCACAAAGTACTGCTCAATAATATCATTAGCTTCTTTACGCGGAATACCCAAGCTTTGTGATAAGCCAAATGACGACTGGCCGTATATGATACCAAAGTTTACGGCCTTGGCATTACGGCGCTGATCGCTTGTTACTTCTTCCAGCGGTACGCCGTATACATTGGCCGCCGTAGCGGTGTGAATGTCCAGGTTCTTGGCAAAGGCATCCAACATGTTAGGGTCCTGGCTTATTTCAGCAATAATGCGTAGCTCAATCTGCGAGTAATCTGCCGATAGCAGGATGTGGTTTTCATCCCTCGGTATAAAAGCCTTTCGCACCTCGCGGCCACGCTCGGTACGGATCGGGATATTTTGCAGGTTAGGGTTTTGCGAACTTAAACGTCCTGTTGCGGCCACGGCCTGGTTATAATTCGTGTGTATGCGGCCGGTTTTTGGATTCACCATAAGTGGCAGTGCATCCACATAGGTAGATTTTAATTTCAGCAGCTGGCGGAAATCCAATATATCGCGCACAATATCACTTTTGCTGGCCAGCGCCAGCAGCACATCCTCTCCGGTTTGGTATTGGCCGGTTTTGGTCTTCTTGGCCTTAGGATCCAACATAAGTTTTTCGAACAACACTTCTCCCAGTTGTTTTGGCGATGAAACATTGAACTTTACGCCTGCCTTCTCATAAACGGTTTGTTCAAGCCGGTTTATGTCTGTTTCCAGTTCTTTAGATATATCTTTAAGAGTGTTTTCATCTATGCGCACACCTTCAAATTCCACATCGGCCAGTACGTAGATGAGTGGGTGCTCAATTTTATTAACTAAATCTTCGGCTTCAACGGCCTGTAATTTAGGCTCAAATACCGCCTTCAGCTGCAAAGTTACATCGGCATCTTCACCTGCGTAATCCTTTACTTTCTCCACCGGTACATCGCGCATGGTTAGCTGGTTCTTACCTTTGGGGCCAATCAGTTCGGTGATGGATACCGGCGTGTAACCCAAGTAGTTTTCAGAGAGGATATCCATGTTGTGGCGGGTATCCGGATCCAGAATGTAGTGGGCCATCATGGTATCAAACAGCTGACCTTTTACTTCAATGTCATACCACTTCAACACCAGTATATCATACTTTACGTTCTGGCCTACTTTTCCAATAGCTTCGTTCTCGAGCACTGGTTTAAACTCGTGGGCGATAGCCTTAGCTTCCTCGTATGTTGCCGGTACCGGTATATACCAGGCCTCGCCGGGTTTAATGGCAAATGATAAGCCAACCAACTCGCAATTATTTGCATCAATACCGGTGGTTTCGGTATCAAAGGTAATTTCAGTTTGCTGTAACAACAGGGCAAGCAGCTCGGCGCGTTGTTCGGCGGTTTCTACCAGGTGATAATCGTGTGGTACGTTGTTAATGTTTTTGGCAGGCAATTGTACTTCAGGCTCGGCTATATCGGTCACATCAACGGCTAGGGTACGTACGGTACCTGCCACGGGGTTTCCAAACAGATCCTGCTGGCCATTAGGTGATGCTTTGTATTCGGTAATGCTGAAATCGTCGCCAAATACACGGCGGCCCAGCGTACGGAATTCCAATTCGGCAAAAAGCGGCTCCAGCAATTCGCGACTCGGGCCACATAGTTCTAATCCGGCCTCATCCAGTTCAACCGGCGCATCCAGTATAATGGTTGCCAGCTTTTTAGACATGATACCTTGCTCGGCAAAGTTTTCAACGTTTTCGCGCAACTTGCCTTTTAATTCATGGCTGTTTTTAATGATGTTTTCAACCGAACCATATTGCTTTATCAATGATTTAGCGGTTTTCTCGCCTATCCCCGGTATTCCCGGAATATTATCAACGGCATCTCCCCACAAGCCTAAAATATCAATTACCTGGCAAACATCCTCAACCTCCCACTTCTCTTTTACCTCTTTAACCCCCAATATTTCCATATCGTTACCCATGCGGGCCGGTTTGTAAATAAAGATGTTGGGTGATACCAGCTGGGCAAAATCCTTATCGGGCGTCATGCAATAAACCTGGTATCCGCGCTGCTCGGCCTTTTTGGCCAGCGTGCCAATAATGTCATCGGCCTCAAAACCATCAGAGGTAATAACAGGGATATTAAAGCCCAGAATTAACTTTATAACGTAAGGCATCGCCATAGAGAGATCCTCCGGCATGGCCTGGCGATGTGCTTTATAATCGGTAAAATCGGTATGCCGTTCAGTAGGGGCATCGGTATCAAACACTACGGCCATGTGTGTAGGTTTCTCCTTGCGTATCACATCTAACAGGGTATTGGTAAAGCCCATTACGGCCGACGTATTTAAGCCCCCCGACGTAAAGCGCGGGTTTTTGCTCAATGCAAAATGTGCCCGGTACATCAGGGCCATGCCGTCTAACAAGAATAATTTCTTCATTGATCAGAATTTACAGGATTTAAGAATTATCAGAATATGGCAACTATAAATCCTTTAGCACAAAAATAGAATTTAAGCTTAAAGCTGTTATGTAAATGCAACATACTTTACTGAATTCTGAAAATTATAAAATTCAGTGAATTTGGATTTAAGACAATTACTTAAACGCGCACCCCACCACATGATCATTAACCATGCCGGTAGCCTGCATGTGAGCGTAACAAATAGTGGTGCCAAAAAACTTAAAACCACGCTTTTTCATGTCTTTGCTAATGGCATCAGATATTTCTGTACGGGCCGGAACTGTGCCGGGCTGGTTGTTGATGGGCTTGCCATTGGGCATAAAGCTGTACAGGTATTGATCAAAAGAACCGAACTCTTTTTGGACCGCAATAAAGAGTTGTGCATTGGTAATGGTGGATGCAATTTTTAGACGGTTACGAATGATGCCCTCGTCCTGCATCAGGCGTTTCACATCATCAGGACCCATAGTGGCAACTTTTTGAACATCAAAATTGGCAAAAGCGCGGCGGTAGTTATCACGGCGGCGCAAAATGGTGATCCAGCTTAAACCGGCCTGTGCCGATTCGAGTACCAGAAACTCAAATAATACTTTATCATCATGCACTTCCTTGCCCCACTCTTCATCATGGTATTTCATGTAAAGCGGGTCGGTGCCGCACCAGGAGCAGCGTTTAATGGGTTGGTGTTGATTATTGGATGTTGCGGGCATAAACAGCGTGAAAGGTAGGTTGCAAATTGCTAAAATTTTTATCAAAAAGCAAAAGGCAATCCTAATAAGAATTGCCTTTCGCTTTTAATGTTATCCTTTACCAACTACCACGGACTTTCGTAGTTATTGTCGGCATGGTCATGGCTAAAAAACTTTCCGGTTGGGCCATCCGCATCAAGCTCGGCATACCTAAGCACAAATGCCGCCGAGTCTTCAACTTTAAACGGACCGCTGTGCTGATTAAAATCTGTAGCGGTATAACCCGGGTCAACAGCGTTAACTTTAAAGCCGGCGCCTTGCAGTTGATGTGCCAGCACAACTGTGTAAGCATTTAAAGCTGTTTTTGAGGGGCCGTAAGCAGCCGTTTTAACCGCATGAAATTTCCAAGATGGATCGCTGTGTAAAGTAAGTGACCCCAGGCCGGAGGTTACATTAATAATTACCGGTACATCTGCCTTTTGCATAAGCGGAACAAAAGCCTGTGTAACGTTAATTACGCCAAAAAAGTTGGTATCGAATACCTCCCTAATTATATCAACATCTACTGTAGAAGCTTCCTGTGGTGAAGCTCCCAATATGCCTGCATTGTTAATTAAAATATCAAGCGCGGTAATTTTGCCGGCTAATGTTTGCTGTGCAGATTGTACGGATGCTTTGTCGGTTACGTCAATTTGCAGCGCTTCTACCTGGGTAATACCTTCTGCTGCCAGTTTTGAAACGGCAGCCTCCCCATTTTCTATATTGCGGCTACCAATGTATACGAAGTATCCTTTTTGCGCAAGCAGTTTGGCCATTTCAAACCCGATGCTTTTGTTAGCGCCTGTAATAAGTACTGTTTTCATGTTCTTCTTTTTTATGTTGAACAAAGATAGTAGCACCCCTACATGTCATAACAGCACTCTAATAGGAATCAATGGTACATTTCGCGGATGGTGGTGCGATAGCTTACGGGTGTATAGTCGGTAAGGCGTTTAAAGAAGCGGTTAAAGTACGAGGCATCTTCAAAGCCAAGTGCAAAAGCTATTTCTTTAATAGATTGATTGGTATGAAAAAGCAGGCGTTTGGCTTCTACAATGAGGCGCTCATGAATGTGCACAATGGCCGGTTTGCCGCTTTGTTCTTTCACCACCTCGCTTAAATGCCCGGCCGAAATATTCATGATATCGGCATAGGCCGTAACTTCATGTAACTGGGTGTACCATTCATCTATCTTAGAAAGGTAGCTTTTAAGAAGCACCCTATTGGGCTGGGGTGCAACAGCGCTTATTTGCTGCTGGTATAGCCGGCTTAAATAAATAAGTAACACCTTGGTATAGGCCAGTAACATGTTATGCTGCCAGTTGTTTTTTGCCTCGTACTCCGCCTGTATTTTTTCAAGCAGGTCGTCAACAAAAATAAGATCAGCATCGCTTAATACCAATTCATGTCCGTTATCCGGGTTTTGAATAATGGGCAAATTCTTGAGCGAGCCGCTTTCATCAAGTGCTAAAAATTCGTTGGTAAAGCCAATACTTATACTGGTTAGCTCGCTGATGTCTTCCTTTAAAAGCACCTGGCGCGGAACAGTAAAATAAAAGGAATTGGGCTTTAATACATAAGGTACTGTATCCACCCAACCCCGGCTGCTGCCGCGCCTTACCAAAGCCAAAAAATAATAGTCTTTGCGGTGGGGTATCAAAAAGTCCGACTGCTTGTAGTTAACAACACAATTATATTGTTGAACCCGGAACATAGGATTCCCGGTAGCCTCATCGGGCTCAAAGGGATATTTGGGGATTACCGTTTCCTGGGTGGATGCGTACATGTGCTGAAAGGGCTTAAGCTTGCTCGTTCAATTCATCCCAGTACTCTACCGCACGGCGGTAATGCGGGATGACTATAGAGCCGCCCACCAGGTTAGCAATCATGAAGATCTCATTCATTTCGGCATGGTTTACCCCAGCCTCATGGCATTTGCCCAGGTGGTACTTAATGCAATCGTCGCAGCGCAGTACCATGCTGGCTACCAGGCCAAGCATTTCTTTGGTTTTTACATCGAGGGCACCATCGGCATAAGTGGTGGTATCCAATGCAAAAAAGCGTTTAATATTGGTATTGGCCGATTCCATGATCCTATCGTTCATTTTGGTACGATAGCCGTTAAAATCATCTACTAGTTTGCCCATAGTTTTAATGAGTGAATAATGAGTTTTGAATACGTAAATTTTGGGAACGAATTAATATTTGTTAATAATTCAGCTCTTTGGCCGGATCCCAAAACACGTTTTTATAATCTTGTACTTTGTTACCAATAACGGTTACGCCCTCGGCGGCTAACAACTCCTTGCGGTGCTCAATACCCGAGGTGCCGCCGGTGAGCAGGCCCTGGCTGTTTACTACCCGCTGGAATGGAACAGGAGGCTCAACGCCGCCAACCTCGCCCATGGCATGCCCCACCTTACGCGACCAGTTGCCCACGCCTAAAAATTTAGCGATAGCGCCGTATGATGTTACACGGCCAACCGGTATCTGGCGTACAACTTCAAACACGTGTTCGTAAAAGTGGGCGTCGGTCATTGTTTATTCAAACGAAAATTTAAGGTAATTAATGTTCTTATTGTCCTGTAAATATTTCTTTTCGTAATACGTTTTAATGTTCAGCACCTCGTTGGCATAAGGAGAATGATACAGGTCTTCGGTTTTTACATGCAATTTCAAACCCAACTGTTCAATCTTTTCGGCCGTGTAAGCGTGCAGGTCGTCATTGTCGGTTTTTAAATTAATGAAACCGCCCGGTTTAAGCACGTGCTTGTATTTTTCTAAAAAGCGGGGGAAAGTGAGGCGCTTCTTTTCCCGGCTGTCTTGCGGCTGCGGATCAGGGAAAGTGATCCAGATCTCGTCTACCTCGTGTTCGCCAAAATAATCCATTAAAGTTTCTATCTGGATGCGTAAAAAACCTACGTTGGCTATACCCTCCTCAACGGCAGTTTTAGCGCCTCGCCATATGCGGTTGCCTTTGTAGTCGATACCAATAAAATTTTTATCCGAAAACAGTTGTGCTAGGTTAACCGTGTATTCGCCTTTGCCGCAGGCAAGTTCGAGTACAACCGGGTTGCTGTTCTTAAAAAATGTATTGGCCCACTGGCCTTTATACGGTATACCGGCTTGTAACTCAACTACGTTGCTGAAGGTGGCTATTTCAGCAAAGCGCCTTAATTTATCTTTTCCCACTTTTAAAATTAAAGCTGCAAAAATAGTTAAATGAGCATCAAGCGCCAAGTATCAAAAGAGGAACCTACAAGGAGCTGATGTAAATTAACATAAGCGCCCGATACGCCCGAAATAAAAAAGGTGACGTATCCCTACGTCACCTTCATCTGCCGGATTGATCGGCAGCACTTTAACAGATTTTTTATACAGGCCTTACTAAGGGCTCTTTTACAGTAGCAGCCTTAACCGCAGTTTTAGGCTTTTTGCCGAACAGCGATTTAACACGGCCCCAAACCGAGGTAACAGAATCTTCGCTGATATAGGTGGATGCCTTTTGTGACAATAGTCCAACTACCGTTTTTACAATAAAGCCCGAACGTTTGAACAAAGTTTTGTTAAGCGCAATGGGTAATACAAAGCGGGATATTAAGCTTACAATATCAGGCGAGAAAAGCGAACCAATACCGCCTCCACCAGCACCTGCTTCGCCCTCTGGCGATTTAGGGAAGATAGATTTGATGGATTGGAAAATAGCCGATGGACTGCTAAAGCGATGCTTTAAACCCATCTCCTGCTCCTGCTTCAGCTTTTCCAGCCGTATGATCTCTGACTGCAGGTCGAGTACGTTTTTAACGGGTATATCCATGGTTACTTAAATATTTTGCTGATAAGCAAGTTAACAATCGGCTTCTCGATAGTTGATTTAGCAGCTATCGCAATAATCGCAATCAGCAAATAAAACAAGGTTACAATGCCAAAACCTTTCCATGCTGCACCTAACAAATCGCCTAACAGCAGCGCTATGGTAAAGGTGAAGAACATGAAAGTCATGATTGCGCTGAAAGCAACAACTACAACGGTAACTAAACTGGCTGCTACAGATGTGCTCTTCTCAATCGTTTTATACTTGGCCAGTTTAAAGCGGGTTTCCGCGTATTCCTTTAACTGGTCCAGTACGTTTGGTTGTTGCGGTTGTTCAGCTTCTTTTGTCTCTTCCATCTAACTGGGTATTAATGCAAGCAGCTTACGCCACTAAATGGTTATTTATGCGTGTTCTAAATCGTCCTGATATTCAGGCTCTTCACCGCTTATCTTGGTTTTAATGTTGTCAACCACTTTTGTTTTTAAGCTTGCCAGGCGGTCAATCTCGGCAGCAGCAGTCTCTTTAATACTATCGCTTAAGTTGCTTAATGATTCTGATAGTTTATCGCGGGTTTCGGTACCTTTGCTTGGGGCAAACAAAATACCTATTGCAGCACCTGCAGCTAAACCGGCCAATAAGGCCAGGGCTACTTTGGCGCCATCGCCCATCCCTTCATCTTTTTTAAATTTGCTGGTTAGGCTTGGTATTTTTTTGATCAGGTTTGAAACGTCTTGTGTGCTCATGGTGATTAAAATTTATGTTGTTGTAATCAGTTATAGTAATTAACGGCTAAGCTAAGGGTTTGTTTAGCGGCTTTAAAATTTTTGTTACTCATCGGGTGCTGTGCGTACCCGTTCCAGCCTGTCGGCAGCCAGCCGGTTGGTTTGGTAAATTTCTGTCATCAGTATAAAATATGACAGTAATACCGGGCCAAATACCAAGCCCAAGATACCAAATAATGGCAAGCCTATAAACACGCCTATTATAGAAATAATGGGATGCGTATTGGCAATACGTTTGTTAATTACCATGCGCAACACATGGTCGAGGTTGCCGATAAACAAAAGGCCGTATATCATAATGCCTATACCTGCCCAGTTGCGGCCCAGCAGTATGAGGTAAATACCGGCGGGTATAGATAGCGTTGGTGCGCCCACTACGGGCAGGAAGGATATAAAAGTGGCAATAACGCCCCAAAAAACAGCGTCGGGTATGCCTACTATCCAAAAGCCGTTGGCCAGTAGTACGCCCTGCACCAGTGATATGATGCCCTGGCCAAGCACGTTAGAATAAGTTGCGTTACGCAGGGCCACAGCAAACTTTAATGCATGTTGCTCGCTAAAAGGTGCATACCGGAGTAAGCCGGCCTCAAACTCGCGCAATTGGGCAAACATAAAGTACAGGATGAAGTAGAGCACTAGCAGCGTTAAAATAATGTTGGCTGCGCTACCAAGCAAGGAGGGGAAAAGATCGGCCGCGTAGCCGCCTAGCTTTTGTAAGGTTTCTTCGGCAAAGCGGGGCTGGTTAAAATGCTCGGCCGTAAACATGTCAATTTTATCAACCCATGAGTCAATGGGCAGCGTACTGGTTTTAAAGCTGATGATTTTTTCTATCACCATAAAACTCAGCAAAAGGAATGGAATTACAATAACAATGAGCGAGAGGACGATAATGAGCAATGCTGAAATAGCGGCGTTCCACCTGCGCTTTTCGGTTAGATAGAGAAATAATGGCCTGAACATCACATACAGCACAATGGCACCCAATATGGCGCTAAAAATTTCGCTCAGTGCATACAACAAAAAGCAGCCCAGCACAATAATGCTTACCAGTATAATGTTATTACGTTGCTGATGGCTAAATACGGACATGGCTGATTACGGACAATTAATAAACAAAAAAGCGCCAAAATGTTCGGCGCTTTATCAATGATATTTTAGCTATAGGCTAAGGCACCTAATCTATAGTATTTAGCAGGTTGTTAATCTGGGTACAGCTCGTAGCAATCGTATCCATGTAAAAAATGCAGTCGGTTGATGGGTTTTCAACCTCATAGCGCAACTGCTCAATGGCCAGGTGTATGTTAGATAGCTGATTTTTAACATCGTGCTTCAGCATACGCAGGGCCTGTTCATGGGCGGATTGATTTTCTTCGGGCAATCCCATAAAATTATCTGCCTAAGTTTATCGCCTTCATTTTGTTGTAAAGCGTTTTGCGGTCAATCTTTAAAATCTCGGCCGCCTTGGTTTTATTGAAGTTTACCTCCCGCAGTACTTTTAAAATAGTATCGTACTCGGCCTCCAGGGCTGCATTTTTTAGATCGTGCCGGGTTTCTCTTACTACTGTAGCCGTGTTGCCGTCCAGTGAACTTTCGGTTGCTGGCGCTTTGCTGTAGGCCAGCATTTCGAGCGGAAGAGCTTTCATCTGTATCTCATCGCCCTCGGTAAGCAAGGTGGCACGGCGCACTACGTTTTTTAATTCGCGTATGTTACCCTGCCAGCGGTAGTTCATAAAACACTCTACTACCTCCATCGAAAAATCAGATACGCCGCGGCCCAACTCCTGGTTGGCACTTTTTAAGAAATGTGAAGCCAGTTGCATGACATCATTACCACGCTCGCGCAGTGGCGGCATGTATATGCTAAACTCGTTAAAGCGGTGATACAAGTCTTCCCGAAAGCGCCCTTTTTGAATGGCATCCTGCAAATTCTCGTTAGTAGCTACAATAATGCGCACGTCCAGGTCAATCTCTTTGGTTGAGCCTATACGCTTTACCTTACGCTCCTGCACTGTGCGCAACAAAGCAGCCTGTATATCATAAGACAGATTGCCTACCTCATCTAAAAACAAGGTGCCGCCGTTGGCCATTTCAAAATGGCCTATTTTGGTGTAGAGTGCGCCTGTAAATGAACCTTTCTCGTGACCGAAGAATTCGCTCTGTGCCAGTTCTTTGGTTAATGAGCCACAGTCCATTGCAATAAAAGGCTGGTCGCGGCGGGGGCTGTTAAGGTGAATGCTTTTAGCTACCGACTCTTTGCCGGTACCACTTTCGCCCATAATAATTACGCTGTAATTGGTAGGGGCAACCAACTCAATCTGGCGCGATAGTTCTTTAGACGGCCGGCTGTTACCACTCACAAACTCGTTCGAGAACACCTGTTTACGGGTCTCCTTAGTGCCTGTTTTGCTGCTGCTGGCGGCAGGAGATGCTTCCTGTTCAGCCGCCTCAAGCAGGGCATGGTGTGTTTCAATGGCTTTATTAATCGTGGTTAGGATTTCGTCCGGGTAAAGCGGCTTGGTGATATAATCATAAGCCCCCATCTTAATCAGTTCAACAGCCATCTTAATATCCGAATAGCCGGTTATAATAATTACACCGGTTTTGGGATATTGCGTTTTTATAGTTTTCAGTATTTCGCGGCCGTCGGTATCTTCCAGGCGGTAATCGCAAAGAACCAGGTTAAAATCGTTGCTTTTGAGTTGCTCCAACCCGTTGCCACCGCTAGAGGCCGTAGTGACCTCAAACCCGTTTCTGGTCAAAAATTTCGACAGCAACAGCGCGGTATTCACTTCATCATCTATGATGAGTATTTTATTCATATCTGCAGATTACTCTTAGGGTTTGCTATTTTTAGCAGGTAGCTATTGTTACAAAAATGGTAAATTTTGTAACATAATAGTAATGTAAGCCCATTTATTTTAGTGGCTTAAACAATAAAATCATTACCCGCAATACCCTTTTTACGTACGATTTTTACGTTTTGTTGTCCAAACATATCATATGTTAACCGCTCAAAAGTGCTATTTTTTGCTACTTTTGTTTTGATAGTACTGCATATGAGCGAAGAAAGAGCGTTAAATTTTATAGAAGAAATAGTAGAAGACGATTTATCATCAGGCAAGCATAACGGCCGGGTGCATACGCGTTTTCCGCCCGAACCTAATGGTTACCTGCATATTGGGCATGCTAAATCCATATGCCTTAATTTTGGGCTGGCACAACGCTACAATGGTAAAACCAACTTGCGTTTTGATGATACCAACCCGGTTACTGAAGATACAGAGTATGTTGAAAGCATTAAAGAGGACGTACGCTGGCTGGGTTTTGAATGGGCCAACGAGTTATATGCATCCGATTACTTTGACATATTATATGCTTTTGCCCTTAACCTGATTAAGCAGGGACTGGCATATGTTGATGATAGCACACCTGAAGAAATAGCTGCACAAAAAGGCACACCAACTGAGCCGGGTATAGCTAATGACTACCGAAACCGCAGCATTGAAGAAAACGTGCAGCTGTTTGAGGAAATGAAAGCCGGCAAATACCCCGACGGCGCTAAAGTACTGCGTGCTAAAATTGATATGGCATCGCCCAACATGCACATGCGCGATCCTATCATGTACCGTATTAAGCATGCACACCACCACCGTACCGGCAATAAATGGTGCATTTACCCTATGTATGATTTTGCCCATGGGCAAAGTGACGCTATTGAGGAAATTACACATTCCATTTGTACGTTGGAATTTATACCACACCGCCCGTTGTATGAGTGGTTTATAGATAAGCTGGAAATATTTCCGTCGCGGCAATATGAAATGGCCCGCTTAAACCTTACGTATACCGTAATGAGCAAGCGTAAGCTGCTGCAATTGGTGAATGAAGGCCATGTGGAGGATTGGGATGACCCGCGTATGCCAACCATTAGCGGTTTGCGCCGCCGTGGTTATACGCCGGCCTCTGTTCGTGAGTTTTGTGAGCGCATTGGTGTAGCCAAACGCGAGAACCTGATTGACGTAGGCTTGCTGGAATTTTGTATACGCGAAGACCTGAATAAAACCGCCTGGCGTCGTATGGCTGTGCTCGATCCGATTAAACTGATCGTGACCAACTACCCAGAAGGGCAAACCGAAATATTGCACGGCGAGAACAACCCCGAAGCCGAAGGTGGCGAAGGTGGCCGTGATATTCCGTTTAGCCGCGAAATCTATATAGAGCGCGAAGACTTTATGGAAGTTCCGCCTAAGAAGTTTTTCCGTTTGGGCGTTGGCCTTATGGTACGCTTAAAGCATGCCTATATTGTTAAATGCGAAGATTTTGTAAAGGATGCCGATGGTAATGTTACCGAGGTGCATTGTACTTACATTCCTGAATCCAAATCAGGCCAGGATACCAGCGGCATCAATGTAAAGGGTACTATTCATTGGGTGAGCGTACCTGATGCTAAAACTGCCGAGGTAAGACTGTACGACCGCCTGTTCAAATCTGAAAATCCTTCGGCCGAAGAAGGTGATTTTAAAGATGATTTGAACCCTAATAGCCTGCAGGTGATAACCGCCTTTGTTGAGCCTGATCTGGCTACTGCTTTGCCTGGCAAAGGTTACCAGTTTATTCGCAAAGGTTATTTTACGCTCGATAGGCTTTCAACCGATAGCAAGCTGGTGTTTAACCGTACTGTTACATTAAAGGACGCCTGGGCCAAGGAAGTAAAGAAAGGATAACTCAATTATAAAGATTTTAAGCCGCCTCCAAAGGGCGGCTTTTTTTGTGGTTTATTTTTCGGGATGGCTTTTAAAAGAGCGCTTGTATAAAATATCGACATCTTTTTAGCTTTCTTAACTACAAGCTTATTTTTAACATATTATATAATAGCACATTGGAGCAACCTATAAGATAGTTTTTCGTAAAAGCGCTTACCTAATTCTTATTTCCTAGCGAATTAAACTATAGAGTGCTGATATGTGGGGCTATTATATTAAACGGATACCTTTTATAAATTTTGCCTTTTTTGCTTTAGCTGGTTTACTGGTTACGGTAAACAGCCGTGCGCTTTATAATTTCAAAAAAAGCAACACAAGTACTGCACTTTCTACATTTCAATTGCCTGCCTGCGGTACTGTTACTAATTTATCGGCCTGCAGCTCAAGTATGCAGCTGAACGCCGAGCCCAACCAACCTAATTATAGTTGGAGTACTGGCGCTACAACACCTTCTATTACTGTAACCGCTTCCGGAAGTTATTGGTGGGAAACTACAGACTTAACCAATAACAAAGTAACCAACGGCGACTTTACTAACGATAATACCGGCTTTACCAGTGATTATATTTACCAGGCCCCGGGCACTTCTACCGGTGGTGCTGGCGCCCTTACTGCCGAGGGCCGTTATTCCGTTGTTGCCAGCCCTAAAACAGTTCATAACAATTTTGCAGACTTTCCGGACCACACAGCCAACACAACCGGCGCCCGCAATATGATGGTGGTTAACGGTGCACCAACTGCCGGAAAAACAATATGGCGTCAGTCTATTACCGTACAGCCTAATACCGATTATATTTTTTCGGTTTGGTTTACCTCTGCCAATTCGGCCAATCCGGGGCAGCTGAGCTTTTCTATCAATAACACATCGCTGGGAAATCCCATTCTGCTTACAGCCGGTTTGCCCGACTGGAAAAATTTTACGGTGAGGTGGAGTTCGGGTAACAACACAAGCGCTGTAATTGGTATTGTAAACCAAAACACCATAGCCTATGGTAATGACTTTGCCCTGGATGATATCACTTTTTCCCCGGTGTGCCGTAATACGTTTAACGTTAACCTGTACTCTAATCCGCCAAAGCCCTCTATTTCACTATAAGCACAAATAGCCTTAATAATTATATGAAAAATAAATCTACGCTAATCAAAACTGTAATCATCGTCTTGTTTTCGGCATTGTCGTTCAGTGCGGCCGCCCAAACGCCGTTTTCAGGTCCGAGCGATGCCACTACGGCGCCACCCACCACGGCAACTGCCGTAGCCCAGGTACTGTGCTCGGGCAGCCAAATACTGCTTAAAGGTCCGGCAGATGCTACAGGTACTATTAAATATCAATGGTACAAAACAGATAATGCAGGTGTTAAAAAGCTGGTTAAAGAAGGTATTAATAAAGACAATGCCTACTCAGAAACATCAACAGGTGATGGTTACTACACTTACCAATTGGTTATGGTAAACTCTAACAACTGTATTTCCGACCCGTCTGATCCATTCAACTTGTATGTATTGCCGGCATTGAATCCAGTTGTTGATGGTAACGGTTCTGTCTGCGAGAAGGGGCAAACCAATTCTGCATTATCGATAACCGGATTGGATAGCCGCTTTACCTATACTTACCAGTGGACCAGAGAGGGTGCCGACATAGCCACCAACGCTACCAGCGCTACTTACACAGTTACTGAACAAACAGCCGGAACATATAAGTATGCCGTTAAAGTGGCTTACACTCTAAATACCTCGTGTACTAAAACAGCTGCCGATAAGCCAATTACGGTTATCCCGGTTCCAACTAAACCAACTATTCAAATTGGTAACTAATACGGCCGGATGGCTAATAGCGGTAGGTAATTAAGGCAATTGTAATTGCAAAAGTTTAATACATATAGGTTAGGCCTGTTACTGCTTTTAGTAGTAACAGGCTTTGCCCTGCTTCCGGGTAAGGCCTGGGGGCAGCAAGTATTAACAATTGCACCCGGCAAATCAGTTACCATGAGTATACCTGCCAGTGCAGCAGCGGCGGCCTACCAGTGGTATAAAAACGGAAAAATAATATCAGGCGCTACAAACCGGACTTATGTGATCAGCGAGCCTGGAGTGTACACGGTTCGTGCTTTTAATATAGAGTCGTGTCCATCGCCTTTGTCAGATGAAATGGTAGTTAGGCTGGCCGCCATACAGGTAGATCTGGCTGTTACCAAGCAGTCAGAAACACGGCAGGTACGTACCGGTGAGCCGTTTGAGTATTTGCTTAGGGTGGTAAATAAAGGCCCGGCACCAGCAACCAGTGTACAACTCAAAGATGCTTTGCCCGAAGGGCTTGAATATGTAAGTATAAAAAGTGTTTCGGTTGGTAATCCACGGTTTGATGCCGCTACACGGGTGCTTACCTGGGAGATTGGCGATGTTGACCTGAACGGTTATGCCGAACTGAAGTTGCTGGTTAAAGCAGTACAAAATGGGGCCATCGTTAACTCGGTTATGGTAAACTCGGCTGAGGCTGATCTGAATCTGGCCAATAATAGTGCATCGGATACCAAGCAGATTATGGGACTGAGTATTCCCAATGTGTTTACGCCCAATGGTGATGGTAAGAACGATGTTTTCGAGATTCCCGGTCTGGACGGCTTTGCCGAAAATGAAATTACTATAGTTAACCGCTGGGGTAATAGTGTGTACGAGAAAAAGAATTACCATAACGAATGGACCGGCGAGGGTTTGAATGAAGGTACTTACTTCTACATATTCAGAGTGAAGACTAATAAGGATGTATGGGAGGTATATAAGGGTTACGTTACCCTGCTGCGAACTAAGCAATAAGCGTAATATAAAATTTTAGCTGAAGCATACATGAAATTGAGAAGATATACTAGAAAAAAGGCGGGCTGGTTAACTTTTTTATGCATAAGCATTTGCTTTGCTGCACAGGCACAGCAAGACGCGCAATTTAGCCAGTACACATTTAACGGTTTATACATTAACCCGGCCTATGCAGGCTATAAGCAGGATGTTTACGTGAATGCTTTTTACCGCTCACAATGGGCGGGTTTGCAAGGTGCGCCACAAACGTTCTCATTAGCGGCAGATGGAGCAGTAAACGACGCGAAAGTAGGGCTTGGCGTTCTGATTTCTCATGATCGGATTGGTGCGCAAAGTAATTTGGCTGTGTATGGCAATTATGCCTATCGCTTACAAATTGGGTATAACGAAAACAGCCGCCTGGCTTTTGGTATTGGCGCCGGGCTGGTTCAAAATGGTATAGATGGCTCGAAGCTTAATGCGGTTGATGAAGGAGATAGCTACATACCCACGGGCTTTCAAAGTAATTTAGTGCCCGATGCGCGGATTGGCGTTTTATACACTAATGAGCATTTTTTTGTAGGTGCATCGGCAGATAATCTGCTTGCCCGTAAGCTGACGGGTACGCGCGATAAATTTGCTTTAGCGCCTGTACCGGTTCCGCATGTGTACTTTACGGCAGGGGCCTTGTTTGATATTGATGACCAAACCAAGTTTAAGCCCTCAATTTTATTAAAAGACGATATAGGCGGACCTACCAGTTTAGATATAAATGCTTTTACCCTATTGGGCGAACGGGTTTGGATTGGAGGCACCTACCGTACGGCAGTACCTCTATACAAAAAGCAGCATTTGCAAAACACGCTGCAAAAATCAAATGCCGTTGTTGGCATTATTGAAATATTTGCCACAGATCGGCTCCGGGTGGGTTACGCGTTCGATTACTCGTTAACCCCTCTGCGAAACTACAACTATGGCTCTCACGAAATATCTATCGGTATTTACCTGAAGCCCGGCAACCGGGAGACGGTGTTTAACAAATGTTATTTTTAGCAGTGCACTGTAAGTGAATGACTAGGCTTTTTGTTTTTGGCAAAAAAGGAGTATTTTTAGATACTTTATCACCATGCAAGAAGACCTAAACCCAAGTCCTGAAAGCCAGGAACGTGCTAAGCCCGTATGTGCGCAATGCGGGAGTGAGGCTATACTAGCCGGCCATAACGCCAGGCTCTGCGCCGAATGCCGTAACATGTTTATTAAGTACCCTGTACCGATGTGGGTAAAGTTGTTTGGTGCAGGTGTTGTAATACTTATGCTCGTTTCGTTAGCGCTTTCACCGCAAAACTTTAAAGCAACTATTGCACTGTCGCGTGCTGAAAAGCAGGAAAAGGCTCATAATTATGTTTCCGAACAGCAGGAGCTTCAGCAAGCGCTGGGCATAGTTCCTAATAGTACCGAGGTGCTGGCGCATATGCTCATCGCCTCGTTTTACAACGGCGACTTTGATACTTATGGGCGTGTATTGGACAAGTTGAATGGTAAAGAGTTTGATGATAAGGAATTATTGAAAGAGGTTGACGACTTGACAGCCTATACAGCCGATTATTATCCCTCAGATAGTTTAACTAAGCTTACTAAACGCTATCCTCAAGGCGTACCTAATGCTGTTTATGAACAGTACATTAAAACCAATCCTTCTGATCTTTTTGCCCAATATTCTTATACATCAGGCTTTTTTGCCAAAGAGAATTACGTTAAAAGTGATAGTTTGTTAAGGCAAATTATTTCCGTTAACCCGCATCATATGTATGCTTTGTTCATGCTAAGCATTACCAAGCGAGAGTTAAACCAACTCGACTCGTCGGTTCATTATTGTAACCGCATGCTTGATGATAATCATCAGTCTGTGATGGCACTTTCATCTAAAGCCCGTACACTACTTAAACAAAAGCACCTTAAAGAGGGGATGGGTATGGCATTGCAGGCAGACAGGTTAGACCCGAAATTTTACTATAATAAAGCAACAATGGCCATTGCATATCACCTGAATCATAACATTATCGAAAGAGACAAATTGGTAAAACAGGCCGAAAAGGATACCGTATTAGCCGGTTATATGTCTTACGCCAATGAGCTTATTAGCGGAAAAAAGCAGCACATGGTTAACGCACAAACTAATTAAACATGTTTATACCAGGTATATTAATTACGCTCATCACTTTTCCGGGTGTTATTGTGCACGAATTAGCGCACCAGCTATTTTGCCGATGGTTTAAAGTGCCTGTTTTTAAGGTAGTTTATATGCGGGTGGGCAATCCTGCCGGTTACGTACTGCATGAAAAAGTGGATAACAAATGGCAAAACATGATGATTAGTGTAGGGCCGTTTATTATAAATACCGTATTAGGCGCACTTATTGCCTTGCCTGCTGCTTTACCCGTATTTAAGTTTGACAACCCTACACCTGTCGACTTTTTGCTTATATACCTTGGTATCTATCGCTATGCATGCCTTCCCCAGTACAGGTGACGCTAAAAATATATGGGAGGATTTAAAAGAAGAAAACACATCCATGCTGGCCAAAATTGTTGGCTATCCTGTTATCGGCCTTATTTTCATTGGCTCATTGGGGGGGTTCTTCTGGCTTGATGTAGCTTATGGTGTTGCCGTAGCTGTTGGCCTGCCTAACCTGATTGTGGCTGTAATAGCATAAGGGCTGCTTACCTCATATGATGGCAAGCATCAAAGTGTTTCATCTTTAAATAACGCTAATTACGTACAAGGTGGGCTCTTGGTTATTTAGTCAGTCCAAGCTTGCGGTTCTCTAAGTCTTTGTGCTTTCGTCTTTAATCATTCTTCCCTACATACCTTCCAAAAAACTCATAAATACGCAACATTTGGTCTATACGCTGTTTAATGTTGCCCGAGCGGGTAAGCTCGTGGGTAGCGCCGGGGTGTTGTACATATTCTACCGGGCGGTTTAATACTTTCAGGGCTTTGTACATCATTTCGCCTTGCACAATACCTGTGCGCAAATCTGTTTCGCCATGCAGTATCAAAAATGGCGTAGTAATCCTGTTTACATACGTAAACGGCGACTCGCGGGCCAAAATAGGCTTTACCTGTTCATCCCACGGATAACCGCCAAAATACATAGGCACTAAGCGCCAGGCATTGCCTTCGCCAAAAAATGTATTTAAATCGTAAACGCCGCGCTGCGCTGAGGCCGCCGTGAAACGGTTGGTATGGCCTACCAGCCAGGCAGTCAAATACCCGGCGTATGAACCGCCGGTTACTACAGTTTTAGATGGATCAGCCCAGCCCTGGGCCAGCGTGCCGTCTAATGCGGCCAGTACATCTTCGCTTGGTCCGGCTCCCCAGTCCTGGTAATTACCTTTCAGAAAATTAATGCCATAGCCACCCGAGCCACGCGGGTTAGAATAAACAATACCGTAGCCCTGTGCACAAAAATACTGGTACTCGTGCCACATGCTGGCCTCACCCGGACCCCACATGGCGGTTGGTCCGCCGTGTATTTGCAACATTACGGGGTGTTTTTTGGCCGGATCAAGGTTGGTGGGCTTCATTATCCAGTACTCCACCTGCATGCCTTTGCTGTTCGTATAATATTTCTTTTCGGGGAAACTGAGTTTTTTATTTTTTACCCAGTCGTTATTAAACGAGGTAAGGCGTTTAGGTTGCTTGTTGGCTAAATCGCTGGTGTAAATCTCGTACGGGTTGGCTACCTCGGTTTTAACATAGGCCAGCAGGTTTTTGCCTACGTCTAACGCACTCATACCAGCATCAAACGTGCTTAACTGTTCAGGCTTAAGGGTTGCAATACTTACCCTGTAAATTGGTATGCCACCGTTTGATTGTGCCGTAAAGTACAGGTGCTTACTATCGGCCGACCAGGTGAAGTTAGAGGCGTTGCGATCAAGCGGAATGGTGATAGATTTTGCCGGCTCTTTAAAATCATGAATATAAATAGCCGGAATATTAATTTCCAGACCCTTACTTACTGTATACACCATGTAGCGGCCGTTAGCCGATACAGCAGCATTAGCCAGCGAAAGCCCAGCCCGACTTATTAGTTGAGTTAGGTTGCCATCCTTTAAGGAGATGCTGTAAATGGCCGATTGCATGACACGGTCGGGGTTGTTCACCGGGTCCATGGCTGAGGTTAAAACAACCGACTGTCCATCGGGCATAAACTGGGCGTTACTGAAGCTGTAAAAGCCACTGGTAAGGGGTTGGGAAACAGCGCCGGCAACGGGTTGCGTAATAAAATAATGGGTAAAGCGGTAGTCGGGCTCAGTAGAGGCTTCGCCTTCAAAATTAAGCTTGTTAAATACTTTAACCACTTTACGGTCGGCTTCATCTTGTGCCAAATAACTGCGTATTGCTTCTATGTCGCCATTAGCATCAGGCTTTACATGGTTATACTTGGTGTACCGGTTAAAACCGGGCTTCTCAGTATTCCATGCCGGTACTTGCTTGCTGGCATTCAGAAGAGAATCTTTCAGTAACTCAGCAAGGCTTAAATTGCTGCTGTATAAGAGTTGCTTGCCCTTGGGCGCCCACTGCGGTGCCGATACGCCGTATAAGCTGTTGGTGATTTGCACGGGCCTACCTCCAAACGCGCCAACTACAAAAAGCTGTGGCTTGCCTTTTACCGCACTTATAAAGGCAATCCACTGGTCATCGGCAGACCATGCCGGCTGGCTCGCTGCGCTATCGGTCAACAGGCGTGGGGCCGAACTATGATCGGTAGGGGCTACCCATACCTGCGTTTTGTAGGTGTAATCTTGAGGATTCTTTTTGTCGAGTATTATGGCATTCACGGTAAATGCAACATTTTTGCCCTTATGCGATAGGGTAAGACCACTGATCTGTTTAATGCGGATCATGTCAGTCACCTGCATTAGTTCGGTGCCCTGCTGAGCTAACACGCAGTAAGCATGTGTAAGTAGGACGGCAAGAAATAGCGCTTTTTTCATAAAATTGACTGTAGACAGCTAAATATAAACATTAAGCCCCCCGCGGGAAAATAATGCAGCAGATACTTCTAAATTTTTTGCAATGCCATTAAACCTTGGTGAGCAAACAGGCTCTATAAAGTGCTTTTGAATAATGTGAGCCTTTGGGCCTATGCAAACAGCCTTAAAAAACAAAAGGCAGCTTGTAACAAAAACAAGCTGCATTACGTCTGGTGTTCATATTGTATTTAAGCACTTAACCTAAACATACTAAAATTGTCACTTTATCTAAACCCTATATCACTGTTAAGGCGCCGGCTAACACCGGCGCTCCAACAACCAGCATGCTGCCTCCCTGGATTATTTAAAATCTGCTGGTAATTTAAAGCTACCGACTTTGCATTTACTTGAGGTGTTGCTTATGCATAGCCATGAATGTGTATTGCCCTGTTAATGTCAAAGCCATACTTCATCAAAAAATTACAAACCTTAAAACCACACAATTAGTCACAATGAAATCATTTACAATTTTCAATCGTTTTTTAATGCTTACACTGGCTTCGGCTGCTTTATTTACTACTTCATGTAAAAAAGATCCGGTGCAAAAGCCAGATGAACCCAATGCTAAACTTGTCAAATTAGAGCAATCGGCCGGTAATTATACCACGTTTGAGTACAATGCAAACGGCTCGCTCAATAAAATGAAAGCGGTAGAAGGCGGCATAGCCAAAGAAATCAGTTTGACCTATGCAAATAACAGGATAGCGAGCGGCGCATCGGCCAATAATGCCATGAAGTTTAATTACAATGCCGTACCAGCTTGATAAGGTGGATTTGCACGATGGTTCGCTGCAAACGCCGGCCGCCGGCCACATGGTGTTTGCCTATCAAAACAATGTTTTAAACAGCATAATCACTACTGCTTATTTTCCCGGTAATGCCGAACCCTTGCCCATTGTAAAACTGGCGTATGAATATTATGCCAACGGCGATATAAAAGTGCAGAAAGAATACATGTTTAATGTTCTAACCGAAGAATTTGAGTTAGCAGAAATGCATACTTATGAGTATGATACTAAAACGAATCCGTTGGCAGCACTGGGCGAAATCTACCAGGTATCGTTCGAAATACCATCTAAACACAACCCGGTGAAAGATACTCATACCGATAAAGAAGGAAATTTAGTTCAAACCACTACTTACATCTATACCTACAATAGCAATGGATACCCTGTACAAGCTGAAAAGAAAGTTACAGCACCCGGCCAGGCTAACCCTACTGTTAGCCTCCTTAAATACACATACCAATAAAATTTGCTACTACATATTGGTAGCAAGCTAAAATTTATATTAAAAATACAAAAGCCGCGTCTTGCTTAAAAGACGCGGCTTTTGTGTTTTATGAAAGTATCCTAACAGCAAATTATTTCTAATCTGCCATTGCTTATTTCTGTCTGAAAAATATTTGTACGGGTACGCCGCCAAAGTCGAAGTTTTCGCGCAGCTTGTTTTCAATAAAGCGGCGGTAAGGCTCTTTAATGTACTGCGGTAAATTACAAAAGAACGCAAACATAGGCGACGTGCCATTTATCTGCGTAGCATACTTAATTTTTACGTGTTTGCCTTTGATAGATGGTGGCGGGTAGCTTTCAATAATAGGCAGCATCACATCATTCAGTTTTGAGGTAGGAACTTTTTTGCTACGGTTATTATAAACCTCCTGGGCAGTTTCAAGTACTTTTAGTAAGCGCTGCTTTTCTAATACGGAGGTGAAAACGATAGGCACATCTGTAAAAGGCGCAATTTTCTCTTGTATTTGCTCTTCAAAAACTTTAACGGTTTTGTTGTTCTTTTCAATCAAATCCCATTTGTTTACCACTATTACGAGGCCTTTTTTATTTTTCTCCGCAAGGTGAAAAATGTTGATATCCTGTGATTCTAGCCCTTCTACCGCATCTACCATCAGTATAACTACATCTGCCTCTTCCAACGCTTTTATGGTACGCATCACCGAGTAAAACTCAATGTTCTCCCTTACTTTGGTTTTTTTGCGCAGTCCGGCGGTGTCAATCAGCATAAACTCGTGACCATAGCGGTTGTAGTGAATGTGAATAGAATCGCGCGTGGTACCTGCAATAGGCGTAACAATATTACGCTCCTGACCAATTAAGGCATTAATGATAGAAGATTTACCTACGTTAGGACGACCTACGATGGCGTATTTGGGTAAGGTGTTTTCTTCTGCCGGTTCTTCATCAAAGGTTTTAATAACCTCATCCAGCAGTTCACCAGTGCCAGATCCGGTCATGGATGAAATGTTGTAAATCTCACCCAAACCTAAAGCGTAAAACTCAGTGGCATCGCTTTGCTGCGAATTATTGTCTACCTTATTTACTACCACAAAAACAGGCTTTTTACCTTTGCGTAGTATAGAAGCAATTTCATCGTCTAAATCGGTTATGCCGGTGGTTACATCAACCACAAACAAAATGGACGTGGCTTCTTCAATGGCAATAACAACCTGCTCACGTATGGCAGCTTCAAAAACGTCTTCAGAATTGGCCACGTAGCCGCCTGTATCAATTACGTTGAACGTGCGACCCACCCACTCGGCAATACCGTAATGGCGGTCGCGCGTAACGCCGCTAAAGTCATCTACAATGGCTTTGCGGCTTTCAGTTAATCTATTATATAAAGTGGATTTGCCTACATTAGGGCGGCCCACAATAGCTACTATATTACTCATATGTATGTTAAGATATGAGATGTGAGCTATGAGATGAAGAGGAACATACTATAACGTTCCAGTCTCGTATCACACAGCATACATCTAAATTTTAGTCTTCGTATCCGAATTGCTTCAGATAATTTTTCTTGCTGCGCCAATCGCTAATAACCTTTACAAACGTTTGCAGGAAAACTTTACGTTGAAAAAAGTCTTCCATGCTACGGCGTGCATAAGTACCAACAATTTTAAGCATTTCGCCGTTTTTACCAATCAGGATATTTTTTTGCGAGTCGCGCTCTACAATAATTTCAGCACTGATTTTGTATAACGTATCGCTTTCTTCAAACGCAGTGATGATGACCTCGGTACTATAGGGTATTTCCTTTTTATACTGTTTAAACACTTGCTCCCGTATCATTTCGGCAGCAAAGAAGCGGTCATTACGGTCGGTCAAAAAATCCTTCTCATAATAGGGCGGATGCTCGGGCAAGTTCTCTACTACAAAATCCATAACGCCGCGTATGTTATGGTCCATTAGCGCCGATATGGCAAAGATGGCTTTAGGGTTCAGTTTTTCCTGCCAGTAATCAACCTTGGCTTTTACCGTTTCGGCATCGCTTTTATCAATTTTGTTAATAAGCACTACTACCGGTGCCTGCGAGTTTTGCAATTTCTCTAACACGTCACCTTCGTCATGTGCTTCGTTAATGTCAGTTACGAACAGTATCAGGTCAGCATCTACAATAGAGCCGGATACCTGGTGCATCATGCTTTCTTGCAATAAATAATGCGGCTTGATAACGCCCGGAGTATCCGAAAAAACGATTTGGTAATTGTCTGCATTAACAATACCCATAATGCGGTGACGTGTAGTTTGTGCTTTAGGTGTGATGATAGACATCTTTTCGCCTACAAACGCATTCATCAGGGTGGATTTACCTGCGTTAGGCTTACCAATAATGCTCACAAATCCGGCCCGGTGACTCATATAGAAAAAATATTTAAAATAAAATTTGGAGTACAAAGAAACGAATTATATCTTTGCAGTCCAATAAAAAAACAAACATAGTGCGGGATGGAGCAGTTGGTAGCTCGTCGGGCTCATAACCCGAAGGTCGTAGGTTCGAGTCCTGCTCCCGCTACCTGAGGATAAAGCAGTTACGATAAAGCGTAGCTGCCTTTCTTTTTTGCTGTTAAAACAGTGTTTAAACAAGATGAGAAATAACGATGTGGCCAAGACAGCCTGACGTTACACCGTTTAACGCCTTTTATGTATTAAAAATACGACAATAAAAGATAAAAAGGCCATATCTAGATCTTGGTTATTGAACGTTTTGTGGCACGCAAAACGAGCCGTTATCAATTTAATAGCTTTATAACTTTTTCAAATAGCTTTCAAGATCATGGCAGTCTGACTAAGAACCTGTACCCAAGCCAATATTTCGTCTCTCTTTTTAATTATTACAGCCAATTTGTTTTTTACCCGTTTTGCTTTCATACATCAAGTTTTTTACTTGATGTAAAACTGTGCATCGCCAAAGTGGAGTAACCGGTTACAAATTAAATTAGCTTTTTCGATTGCCTCGCGTAGGCTATTAACATCGGGTTTAACTTACTTTACTTGCTGCATCCTTATTGTCTTTCAAATACGCCCGCACGCCTTCAATCGTGAGCTTGACAAACAGCATTATGCAAAGATTTATTTGCTCTTCAATTTGATCATCTCTGTCCCTGCTAGCAGGAAAGCACCTACACCGTAATATTCGGTATCGTCGGAGGTTACTTTTTCCGGGGACACTCCCTGTGGCTGTACGTAGCCAAGTTTGCCGTCGGGATGTACACAGGCAACAAGTGACTGCCAAGCTTTAATTGCTACAGGATAATATTTGTCATGAGGTAGAATGTGATGATTGATTCCCCAAGCCAGAGCATAACAGAAAAAGGCAGTTCCGCTGGTCTCCTTTACCTGATAACTTTCGGGATCCAGCAGGCTCGCATGCCATGTACCATCCGGCTGTTGCAATCCGGCAATTCGCTCGGCCATCTCCTTGAACTGTTTGATGAAACGGGCTCTGTCAGGATGCCTTGCAGGCATAACGGATAGCACGTTTGTTATGCCTCCTAATACCCAGCCGTTCCCCCTGCTCCAGAAGACAGGTTTTCCATTTTTCTCTTTTTGGGTAAAGTATCGGCTATCTCTAAAGAAAAGATGTTCTTCATTGCTGTACAGGTAGTCACTTGTTTTCCACCACAATCGGCTGGCGAGATCCAGATATTTTTTGTCCTTAGTAGCATCTGATAAGTAAGCTAGAGCAGGTGGCGCCATAAACAGAGCGTCACACCAAGCCCATTCCCGCAAATAAATACTGTTCACCCAAAGCAGTGGTTCTGTATGAGGAATAATGGCTAAGGTATCAGCTAATGACCGGAGATCGGCAATATAGCTTGGGTTTTTAAATTTTTTGTACAATAGCGAATACATTTGTCCGACACAATAATCGTCGGCAAAGCGACGTCGAGGACCGATTTTCCATTGATTTAATTCACCTACCTGCACCAATTTATTCCAATATTTCTTATCCGGTGCAATTTTAGCCCAAGCGACCATTCCGGTAAACATTGCACCGCTTGTCCAATCTTTGGGAGGATTTTTCCAGCCATGAACTTCTATATCTCTCCATTGCCAGTCAGCAACGCGTTGCATGATGTTTTTTATACTGTCTTTAGAAAATGGCCCAACACTTTCTTTTGCAAATGAAATAGTAGTACTCCATATCAAAACGAGTGTTAGAAAAAAGCGAAAAGAACGTTTAAAATATATAGTCACGCTGACTTTTAAATAATTGGTTTTTTGTTGATGGAAGTTGTTATGCATACTCATGTTAAAGTGATGTAATTGGCTTGAAAGTGACCGTGATGGAGCCAGATTCCGAAGGGTCCAGCACGATTCCTATACGGGTGAATGATGGTGAATTTTCTTCAATTTTTTCGGATATGATGTGAAAGCCTTTTGGGGTCTTGATGATGGCTATCATCTTTTCTTTTTCACCATCGAACTCAATGCTGTCAGGTCCGGTTTGACGCCATCCGGCCCGCGTGATCAACGCGAATTCGAAGTTTGCTTTAGCTTTGAACTGAAAGTCGTCCTTTACCGTCAAAGAACTCAAATCTTGTCGGTCATAAAGAAATGTTCGCTTTAATTGAGTAAGGTTAGGCACCTTGTATGCTGAAGATATGTCCATGGTAAATTCATCTCGCTGATCCGTAAAGTTTGCTTTTGAGATGACAGCTTGGGCTGCAGCTCCAGCTTGCTGGTCCTTTCCAGCAACTAAAGGAACTGGGTGCCCGTATGACCCAATGGATTTAAAAGTATAGCGTTCGGGGCCAAATGTTTTAGCAGAGTAAACAAAGGGGCCGCCAGGATCTCCCATGAGCATCTCATTACCCACAACTACGCTAAACGATCCTACATCGTTGTGATTGTGGATTTCATTATTGTTGCCGCCTTTGAGGGCGGCTCCCATTTTGCCACGAGTGCCAGGAAGCGGTCTAACCACCAACACGCCAGCCTCCTTGAAATAAGACCTCAAGCCAGGCGATAGTGATGAATTTACCGCCTTAATCTGACTTTCGGAAGCTGAGTTTGGGAAAACCTGCATGATATCTTCAATTAGGTCAGCCGTTTGCCCTTTAAAGCTTAAAGTGTCATATTTTGTTAATCCAAGTCCGAGGGTGCGGCTGCAGTACCACAATATATTCGCAGGTGCCTTAAGTCCAACATGGCAATCAGCAATATAGGGATAAACATCGTTGATAATTTCTAAGTTAGGCGCATAAGCGGCAATCCGTTTGATTTTCGGATCTGCAAACAAGTCAATATGCCCGTTGGTTGCTTTGAAAACGCTCTCACGCAGAAGTATATAGTGTCCAAATCCGTATGCGTAATACCCGAGACCTTCTGTACAATAACCTTCATCTGTAAATCCAGCTATACTATTTTTCGAGTAACGTTCTGCGATGGCGACAAATTTTGCGCGTTCTTTAGGTTCTGGAATTAGTGCCAATGCAGCGCCGGTAACACCCGCCAGGCAAACGGAATTCCAGTTGTTGGTCCAGGTGAGCCAGTAATGGTAATTATTTCCCGTTCTTAGAGAGGTCAGCACTGGTTCAAAAATATGCTTGTTCATTTGAACAAGGACTTCCTTACGCAACGATGGCGGTATTTTGTCATCGAGTAGATATAAAGCTTGTGCAATGTTTTGCGCAAGAACGGATGCCCCTAAATCCACCGTGTAATAGCGACCCTCAATGTTTTGTTTAGTTTTGTCATGTGCCGGCAGCGACCAAGATTTTTGGTGGATTAATTCGGTTAACACCATCTGGATAGTGCCAGTGAACCGCCCTTTATTTTCCAAGCATTCTGCCCAAACCAATGGTATTAGCCAGCTTGACCTGGCGCTCATCATCCGTTCACCTTCGGTGCGTGTACCTTTCGTGAAGTACATTAAATATTGTTCATCATCCCACGCAGGGAACGGTTTGCCTAACAGCAAAACTGCTTTTTCAAGAACTCTAGTATAAGCAGGATCTTGATAGAGTTTATTCCAAACTGTACGGTTGTGATAGTTTTCACCCAAACCTTGAGGTGCGGGCGGAAGCAGCTCTGCTATTTGCGTAACCCGTTTCATGTCCAGAGGTATGAGAGTGGCCACTGTTTTCAACACATCCATAGAGTCCCGAGCTCGACCCGGTAAATTTTTGGCTTGTGCTACTCCTAAAGACAGGGCCGCGACAAGAGCAATAAGTATTTTTTTGTTCTTCATAATAATTTCTGCACTCATGCTATCTACATAGCAGTAATCCTAGTTTAAGGTAGAACGACTGGTAATGAAATTTTCTCTTCAACTATTTTATTACAAAGGTTTTCCAGCAATAAACCCTGCATCAAAAAATTGTAAGGACATGAATTGGTCTGTAAAGCCCACCTTGTAATGATCACGTGATGAGTTAAAGTCCAAAACTACCGGCATTTTTATAGCTCTTGAGGGTAATTTTCGGTTATTTCAGGGGTAATAATTAGTCTTTAGTGTGTTATCCCTAAATAATATTGTAGATACTTGCTTCATTTGTATTCCGATTATAAACAATTTCTTTGCAAGGATGCGTCAAGAGTAGCTGCTTACACTTGCCTGTTGCCAAGTGGTAATGCCCTTTCTTTTAGGCACCTAACGATTGACATTTTCTGCAAAAAAAAGTTACATTTAGGATTTAATAGACGATGAGGAAGTTTTGGTGCGTGATTTTGTTGTTGTTAGCCTGTTCAGCAGCTTATCCTCAGCTTTCTTTTGATCACCTTACCGTAGCTAACGGACTATCGCAAAGTTCGGTGATCTCGATATGCAAGGATAGTAGAGGTTATATGTGGTTTGGGACCCGCGATCGCCTAAACCGCTATGACGCGCGTTCGATTAAAACCTTTAACCACGATTACAAAGATCCAGGCAGCATCAGCTGCAGTGATTATGTGTTCTCAATTATTGAAGACAGCAAAAAGAACCTTTGGGTTGGCACCGTTAAAGGGCTAAACCGGTACCGGCCTGAGAATAATTCCTTTGAACATTTTCTGCACAATCCAGCAAAAAAGCATTCTATCAGTGATGATAATGTTTACTGTATCTACAACGATCGAAAAGGTAGAATATGGATTGGGACGAACAACGGCTTGAATCTCTTGGCAAACTCCGCCTCTCGAGAATTCATGCACTTCTTCAAAGCGAAGATAGGTCAACCCGGCTTGTCCAGTAATCAGGTATATGCCATCTATGAAGATCATGCCGGTAATATATGGGTAGGTGGCAGCAACGGTCTAACCAAAATTTCGTACGCAAAAGGGAAATACCAGTATTTAGTTTTTCCTAGTACGGGTAATGATCCCGACAGCCTTCATGGTAATGCCGTGAGGACGATAACTGAAGACCGCCAGCACCGCCTCTGGTTCGGCACGGAAACCGGGGGGCTGAACCTTTATAACCCGGAAACTGCTTCTTTTACGCACTTTAAACATGATCCGCTAAATCAAAACAGCTTGAGTCATAATGACGTTAGGAAAATTATACTAGACAAAACTGGTCAGCTTTGGGTCGGCACAATTAACGGACTTAATATCCTGAATCCCGAAACGCAAACCTTCGTGCGTTATGAGCATGATGCAGAAAATCGTAGGAGTTTAAGTGATAATTCTATAAAAGATATTTACCAGGACCAAAATGGCAGTATCTGGATTGGTACTACTTATGGTGGTGTAAATGTGGTTCATCCGGACAATATACCTTTCAAGGTTTATCAAGCCAATAAATTCAAAAATAGCATTAGTGGCAATATCATAAGTGCTATAATTGCCGGCCCAAAAGGAAACTTATGGATTGGAACAGAGGGTTACGGCCTAAACCAGTTTAACACTGTCTCTGGCGAATTCAAACATTACAAAAACCAGCCTGCCAACAAGCAAAGCTTATCGACAAATTTTGTGAAAGCAGTATACCGCGATAGCAAGGATAACCTTTGGGTAGGTTTGCATCAGGGCGGCCTGGAGCTGTTTCAGCCGGCAGGGGAGAATTTTAAGCACTTCCGGCACGATCCCAACAATGCTGCATCTATAAGCAGCGATATTGTCAGCAGTTTACTTGAAGACAGTCGGGGGCGCTTTTGGGTAGGCACCTCAAACGGGTTGAATATATTAGATCTGCAGTCTCAAAGGTTCAGAATGTACTTGTCGGATCCGGTTAAACCATTCAGGCTGACAAAAGAGAGTGTTCGATGTATTTATGAAGATTCTAAACATAATATTTGGGTTGGTACAACCGTAGGATTAAATCTGCTTAGACCAACGTCTGCTTCGTTTAAGTGGTTCATGGCCAATGAACGTAATCCAAACAGTTTAAAGGTCGGGTACATCAATTGCATAAAGGAAGATAGCCAGGGAAACGTCTGGGTCGGCTCTTTTCATGGTGGCCTGAGCCGTTATATTCCTTCCAAAGGGTCTTTCATAACTTACGGCATTTCACAGGGACTGTCGAGCGATAATGTATTGAATATACAACAGGGCGATGCCAATACGCTATGGATCAGTACCGACAATGGCTTAGTTAGTTTTGACTTACGCTCATATAAATTCAAGAGCTTTACGGTAAAAGATGGCTTGCCGACAAATGAATTTAACTATAACTCTTCGTTCAAAGATGAAAGGGGTAACCTGTTTTTGGGTACCTATAACGGCCTAGTTAGCTTTAATCCCAGAGAAATAAAATCCAACGAGATTGAGCCGGTTGTTCAGCTATCGGGATTGAAGCTGTTCAACGAACCCGTAGCGATCGGTGACAAAACTGGTCTTCTTCACCAGGATATAAGTCTAACTAAAGAAATTACTTTTAACCACAACCAGAACGTATTCAGTATCGACTTCACTTCTCTCAATTTTGACAAGCCCGACCGTAACCAATTCATGTTTAAATTGGATGGTTTTGAAAAAAAATGGAATTATGTTAGTGTGCCTACAGCAACTTACACAAATCTGCCAGCTGGAGAATATGACTTCTTGCTTCGTGGCAGCAATAATGATGGTGTTTGGAGCAAAACTATTAAGAAACTGCACATACGTATATTACCACCTTTTTGGCTAACATGGTGGGCTTACCTGGCTTACCTCATTATTTTTGGTGTTACACTTTATCTAGTAATAAGATTTTTTCGCCGCCAAGCACGCCTGGAACGTGACTTGTATTATGAACATCTGAATTACGAGCGGCAACAGGAAGTACATCAGTTAAAATTGGACTTCTTTACAAAGATCTCTCACGAAATACGAACTCCACTTTCATTGATCCTAGCTCCTGTAGAAAGTTTACTCGAAGCAGAAAAGGGAAATATAGTTCTTCGTCAGCATTTACAATATGTAAAGCAGAACGCAAACCGACTGATGCGGCTGGTGAACGAGTTATTAGACTTTAGGAAAGCGGAAAACGGGTTTTTAAAGCTCCGGGTAGCAGAGCAGGATATTTCAGCTTTCTGCAAAGATATTTTTGAGTCTTTTGCTGGTCTGGCTGCCTCCAGAAATATTACTTATTTATTTGAAGCAGATGAGCATCCAGTAGCTTTGTATTTCGACGCCTCACAGTTGGAAAAGGTACTTTTTAATATCTTGTCTAACGCTTTTAAGTTTACGCCTGATAACGGTACCATCCTTGTTGCTTTAAAAACGGGATCTAGTAGTGTAGAAATCCATTTAACTGATAATGGACCCGGTATTAGTAAGGAGGGGCAGGAACATATTTTTGAAAATTTTTACCAGGATAAAGGCGCAGCCGACGCATCAGGCTGGGGTATAGGATTGGCGCTGGCAAAAAATATTGTTGACTTGCATAAAGGTGAGATTACTGTCGATAGTGTACAAGCTACAGAAAAGCATAGCGGTACAACTACCTTCAAGGTTATTCTTGCTCGCGGATTATCCCACTTTTCAGCAGATCAGTTTGCCAAGTCTTTGAATTCATTGAAAATCGAAAACGAGGAAATCCTGAGTCCGGTTAGCCTTCCTACACTGGGCCATGAAACCGAATTGCAAGTTGAAAAGCCTGTGCTGTTGCTCGTTGAGGATAATCAGGAAGTCCGCGATTTCTTAAAAGTTACTTTATGCCGTGACTATCAAATATACGAAAGTGAAAATGGTAAGGAAGGCTGGGAGGCTGCACTTAAAACAATACCGGATCTCGTTATTAGTGATGTAGCTATGCCCATTATGGACGGCTATGCCTTATGTGGGAATATAAAAGCGGATGAACGTACCAATCACATTCCGGTTATTCTTTTAACTGCCAAAGCCGATCAAAACAACCAGCTAGACGGCTTAAAGAGGGGGGCAGATGTATACATTACCAAGCCATTCAGCGTCAATATCCTGCAGCAGCATATTCGTAATTTACTGTCGGTGAGGCAGGCCATGCGCCAGAAATTTTCGCAACAGATGTTGCTGATGCCAACTAGCCGTGTGATTGATTCACCGGATGAAACTTTCTTAAATAAATTACTGCGAATTACCGAGTCACATCTTGAAAACCCAGACTTTGATGTTGCGATGCTTGTTGATAAGGCTGGCATGAGTCAAACTGTATTATACCGTAAAATTAAGGCTCTTTCCGGAATGTCAATCTCTGATTTCATCAAATCGGTAAGGTTAAAGCAAGCTGCCGCCTTGCTTGTGCAAAATAAATTGACGATTGCAGAAGTTGCTTATGCAGTCGGCTTTAATGACCGGAAGTATTTTAGTAAGGAATTTAAAAAGCAGTTTGGCAAGTCTCCATCTGATTATGTAACCCAAGTGCTTACCCACGAGGTTTAAGTTGATTTTTAACCTTTCTTTTCTCATTTCTTAACATAGCCGATTCCTTACCCCTAATTCGGCGGCATTTTACCCTCTAAAAAAGTGTATTGCATCTCATCTTCGTCTTTGCCAGAACGCATCGACAGTTTGATCTTGCATGCATGTACGGCGCATTGAAACCAAAACTGATTATATTCAAAACTATTTATATGACCCGTACTCTACTACGTGTAATTTTATTATTCCTCTTATTTACCTCTATTGCTTTCCGACCTAAGCCTAACATTTATAAAAAAGGTTGGATTGACCTGAATAAAAACGGCAAAAAAGATTTGTACGAAGATTCAGAGCAACCGATTGAGCAGCGCCTTGATAACCTCATAGCGCAAATGAATCTAAACGAAAAAACTTGCCAAATGGCCACCCTGTATGGATACGATCGTATCTTAAAGGATTCTCTTCCGACACCAGCATGGAAAGAGAAAATCTGGAAAGATGGTATTGCCAATATTGATGAACACCTGAATGGTTTTGTTAATTGGGATAAAATCTCCTCCAGCCCTTATGTAACAGATATCGAAAAACATGTATGGGCGATGAACGAAGCCCAACGGTTTTTTATTGAACAAACCAGGTTAGGCATTCCGGCGGATTTTACAGATGAAGGCATAAGGGGTGTAGAAGCTTACCAAGCTACCGCTTTCCCTACACAACTGAATATGGGAATGACATGGGATAAAGAACTTGTTCGGCAGGAAGGATTGATTACCGGAATGGAAGCACGAGCACTGGGTTATACCAATGTTTATGCGCCTATTCTGGATGTGGCGCGCGATCAGCGCTGGGGGCGCTTGGAGGAAGTATTTGGCGAGGATCCGTACTTAGTTGCACGTCTAGGTGTAGAAATGGCAACCGGGATGCAACACAACAACCAGATAGCTGCTACGGCTAAACATTTTGCCGTCTACAGCGCCAATAAAGGAGCTAGAGAAGGATTGGCACGGACTGACCCACAGATTGCTCCTCGTGAAGTTGAGAATATTTTGCTTTACCCATTTAAAAAAGTAATCAAGGAAGCTGGAATAATGGGAGTCATGAGCTCTTATAACGATTACGATGGCATACCTGTGTCGGGAAGTAGTTATTGGCTTATTCAGCGATTAAGGCAAGAAATGGGCTTCAAAGGTTACGTGGTCAGTGACAGTGATGCTCTGGAGTATTTGTATCGTAAACACCATGTTGCTGCTAATCTTAAAGAAGCCGTTTATCAAGCATTTATGGCAGGAATGAACGTGCGGACGACTTTCAAAGAGCCAGACAGTATCATACTCTATGCCCGTGAATTAGTGAAAGAAGGACGCCTTCCTATGGATACGCTGAATAGCAGGGTACGGGATGTATTACGCGTCAAGTTCAAGCTGGGTTTATTTGACCACCCGTATGTGTTAAACGCAAAAGCTTCTGCTCTTCTTGTCAATAGTAAAGGCAACCAGGCTGTTGCTTTAAGAGCATCTAAAGAAAGCATTGTCCTCCTAAAGAACCGCAACCGGGTACTTCCATTGGCTAAACAGCAAAAAGTTGCAGTAATTGGTCCAAATGCGGCTAATGATGCCTATGCGCACGGCCACTACGGTCCGCTTAAGTCAGAAAGTACAAATATTCTGCAAGGAATTATTGCTAAAATAGGCAGGGCTAATGTTTCTTACGCTCAAGGCTGTACCTTGGTGGACAAGCACTGGCCCGAAAGTGAGATCATGCCGGTAGACCCAACAGTTGCTGAACAGGCCGCCATAGATAGCGCCGTTCAGGTGGCCCGTCAGGCTGATGTTGCCGTTGTTGCATTGGGTGGCAATACTTTAACTGCCGGTGAAAATAAAAGTCGAACCAGTCTGGATCTACCCGGATTTCAGTTGCGATTGGTAAAAGCTATCAAAGCGTCGGGCAAGCCGGTTGTAGTGGTATTGATTGGCTCTCAGCCGATGACAATCAATTGGATTGACCAACAGATTGACGGAATAATATATGCTGGATACCCCGGCGCTCAGGGAGGTACCGCTATCGCAGATGTATTATTCGGAGACTACAACCCAGGCGGCAAGCTTACGCTAACCTTTCCTAAATCTGTAGGACAGCTGCCTTTAAATTTTCCTGCTAAACCTAATTCTCAAACTGATGAAGGAGAATTGGCTAAAGTTAAAGGCTTACTGTACCCGTTTGGCTTTGGCTTAAGCTATACCTCATTTGTATATAAAGACCTGAAATTAACAAATAACCTGCGTGGCGACGAAGGGCAGGTAACTGTTTCGTTTACAATTACAAACAATGGCAAAGTGAGCGGCGACGAGATACCGCAGTTGTACATACGCGACTTGTTGAGTTCGGTTACAACTTACGAGAAAGTACTTCGGGGCTTTGACCGGATTACGCTTAAGCCGGGAGAAAGCAAGCCGGTTAGTTTTTCCCTTGTTGCAGATGATCTCAAACTTTTCAACAGAGAAATGAAATATGTGCTTGAACTCGGGGACTTCAAGGTTATGGTCGGTAGTTCTTCTCAGGATATTCGACTGGAAGGAAAGTTCACGATCCAATAGCTAACATAAAAATCATTCATAAAGCTATAACCAGCCATTTTTTAACAACATAGTATTAGTTGCGCCAATAACCAATAAATAACCAACAATTATGAACATGACGAATGCTCCAGTAAACCAATTTAAACCATTATGAAAAAAATTCTACATTCTCATATTGATGCCTACCGACGGGGCAGTTGTTTAAGAATCCTCGTCTTCTTCCTCGTGCTCAATTCAGGTTTCTATAGTGCATTTGCACAGGTTCGGAAGATTTCGGGCGCTGTGACAGACGCTAAAGGCGAACCTTTAACAGGGGTTACAGTGAAAGTTAAGAACGGACCGGCCGGTACAGTCACCGATGTACAAGGTAGGTTCACGATCAATGTGCCAAATCCACAAGCTACATTGGTTTTTAGTTACATCGGTTTTGTAACACAAGAACAAGCTATTGGTAACCGCGAACAGATCACAGTTACCTTAGTGGAACAAAAGTCTGACCTGAATGAAGTTGTTGTCATCGGCTACGGAACGGCCCGGAAAAAGGATTTGACAGGCTCAGTTGGACAAGTTCCCGTTACTGACATGACTAAAGCACCTGTCCGGTCAATTGATGAATCGCTTGCTGGACGTGTGGCCGGTGTGCAAATTAACTCTAGTGATGGTCAGCCCGGCTCACAAGCTAATATCGTAATTCGTGGCCCCAATTCTATCACGCAGGACAATTCCCCTTTATATGTGGTTGACGGCTTCCCTATTGAGGGATTTAACTTGAATACCTTTAACCCACAAGATATCCAATCAATCGAAGTACTTAAAGATGCGTCTTCAACAGCAATCTATGGAGCTCGTGGTGCTAATGGCGTCGTTATCATCAACACGAAAAAGGGTGTTACCGGTACTCCTAAAATTAACTTCACTACAACTCAAAGCTACAATGCCAACATCAAAAGGATGAAGTTAATGAATGCCTACGATTTCCTGTCCTACAACCTGGAACGTGACGGTACTTTAGGCAATGCTTTAAACCCAACGCCTACTTACATTTACTTAGCTCAGCCGAGTAGGACACTGGAAGATTATAGAAATTATCAATCGACCGACTGGCAGTCGCCGTTTTTCAAAACAGGCAGGTTAAGTAACTACTCTCTAGCCTTGCGGGGTGGAACGGCCCAAACCTTATATTCTGTATCCGGCTCTATCGATGATCAAACCGGGACGATCATCGCAACCGGTTACCAACGTTACCAGGGTAGGGTGACTTTGGATCAAACCGTAAATACCAAATTAAAAGTAGGAATTAACGCCAACTATGCCCGTTTGAAGCAGTATGGCAATGCTGCCTCAACCTCTACAAACAGTGGCACAACCAACATTCTTTACAGTGTCTGGGGTTATAGTCCACTCACCACGTTTACCGAGGACGATAGCTTAGACCCTACGACTAATACATCCAATGATTATAAGTTCAACCCCGTGTTGAATCAAATGAACCTTGTTCGTGATGTATATACTAATAATCTAAACGTAAATACGTATTTAACTTACAATATAACCCCGGAACTGGTGTTTAAGGCCACTGGTGTGATCAACAATACGGTTACAGAGAACGAAAATTTTAACAACACACGTACTTACTATGGTAGCCCAACCAGTAACGCTGGTTTGACCAATGGCGTTAACGGGTCTGTCATGACTACGAAAGTGAATAATTGGGCCAACGAGAATACATTGACCTACACAAAAACATTCGCCCAGTCTCATAACCTAAACATCTTGCTTGGTTTTACTCAACAAGGAAATACGTCTACTGTAAGGGGCTTTGGAGCCAATTTTTTGCCGAACGAATCATTAGGTGTTAGCGGATTGGACGAGGGAACGTTAGCTCCAGCATCAACACGGGCCAGCAGTTCGTTATGGAATGCTGCATCCTTTTTGGGGCGTGTTGCCTACAATTACAGGTCTAAGTACTATTTCACAGGATCTTACAGGGCGGATGGGTCATCCAAATTTAGCAGTAATAATCATTGGAGCTATTTCCCGTCCGGCGCACTAGCCTGGCGTTTCACCGAAGAAGGATTTCTTAAAAATAAGAGTGTTCTTACTGACGGTAAGATCAGGGCAAGTTACGGTAGAACAGGCAACAACAGAGTTGGCGACTTCTCTTACTTGGCCAGATATGCCGTTCAACCGGGTTCCAGCTATGTTTTTAATAACGCCTATGTTCCTATTATTGTGCCTTTGACAATTGCCAATCCTGATCTAAAATGGGAGACTACAGATCAGTATGACGCAGGTTTAGATTTAGCTTTTTTAAAAAGTCGAGTTAATCTGACTGTTGATATTTACCGTAAAAAAACGGCTAACCTGCTCCTAAATGCTACCCTACCTGCTTCGTCAGGATACGGCAGTGCAATTGAAAACATCGGCAGCGTTCAGAATCAAGGTTTAGAAATTACGCTGAATACTGTTAACATCAATAGCCAGAATTTTCAATGGAGCTCAAGCTTTAATATATCTTTTAATCAAAACAAGGTATTGTCCTTGGCTAACAACCAACAGACTTTGTTAACCGGTATTTCTTGGGATAACAACTGGTCTGGAATTCCGGCCTACATTGCCAAGATTGGCCAGCCACTAGGATTGATGTATGGTTATGTATGGGACGGCAACTATCAGTACAGTGACTTTACAAAAACATCAACCAATACCTACCTGCTTAGAGATAATGTACCGTCTAACGGTAATGCCCGCTCCTCTATACAGCCAGGCGACATTAAATACAAGGATATCAATGGAGATGGTGTCGTAAACACCGCTGACTATACAATTATCGGTCATTCCCTGCCGGTGCATATTGGAGGTTTCAACAACAATTTTGTATATAAGAACTTTGATCTAAATGTCTTTTTTCAATGGTCTTACGGCAATCAGCTGCAAAATACCAGCCGTATGGTTTTTGAAGGAAATGCGCTTAATAAGACCTTCTTGGAACAATTTGACAGCTACACAGATCATTGGATGCCAAACAATACAGCTTCTGCAAATTACCGTGTCAATGGCTTCTTTGGCGGAGGATATTCAACAAGAACAATTGAAGACGGCTCATACCTTCGGCTAAAAACCGTTCAGTTCGGGTATAACCTTCCTAAAAAGTGGCTCGATAAGGTTAAAATAACCTCGCTGCGCATCTATGTTTCAGGGCAAAACCTTTATACATGGACCAAGTACACAGGTTTGGATCCAGAGGTAAGCACTTATAATTCAGCATTAACTGGTGGATTTGATTATAGTGCCTATCCGCGTCCACGGACTCTCGCCTTTGGTGCCAATGTTACTTTTTAAACCGCAAAATAAACATGATTATGAAAAAGATTATCTGTCTCATATTAACCGTACTCTGTATGGGTGTGGTTTCCTGTAAGAAATTTTTAGATACGGTACCCACTGATCAACTAGTGCCGGATAATTATTATGATACCGAAGCTAAGTTAACCAACGCTCTAGCAGGGGTTTATCAGCCGCTGAGCTCACCAGGTGTTTATGGCGATGCCCTTTTTGACGCCCTAGGTGCACCAACAGATGAAGGTTTTTATGCTCGTTCCGGGCAAACAACAGGAACAATGGTATACAACTTTGACTATGGTAACGCAGACCTCAGTAACTTTTGGAATACCCTGTTCAGAGGAGTAGAAAGAGCTAATCTCCTAATCAAGAATATCAATATTGCACAAATGGACGAGAGTAAGCGCCAGGTTGTTTTGGGTGAAGCGCTGTTCCTTAGAGGCTATTATTATTATCTGTTGGTCACTTATTTTGGTGATGTTCCTCTTAAGATAGAACCAACGCCTTCAGTTTCTGGGGTTAATATTCCAAGAACGCCCTCGAAACAAGTTTATGACCAAATATTGGCAGATATGCAGGCTGCAGAAGCAAAGGTTAGCACAGCGACTGTTTTGGGCTCTCCAAGCCGGGTATCGAAAACTACAGTAGAAGGTATTCTCGCCAGAGTCTGCTTGCAAATGGCTGGTTATCCTTTGAACGATGAATCCAAATATGCCGAGGCATTGAAATGGGCAAAAATGGTACAAGCATCGGGTGAACATGCTTTGAATAGAAGCTATCGCCAACTTTTCATCAACATGCACCAGGACCTGTATGATATTAAGGAGAGTATGTGGGAAATGGACTATAAGGGAACGGGTGCCGATGGTTCAGGTAATCAGAATCGCCTAGGAAATACGAATGGTATTGCCCTCTCGGTAAATTTTGACCAAGTGGGTTATAGTTACGGTTTTGTGAACACCACCGCCAAATTATTTAACTTATACCAACCAGGTGACCTCAGACGTGATTGGAATATTGCTCCATTCAGTTATAACACCACCACAAATCCGGTCAGCTACAATTATTTTACACCGGCGCAGATCTATAACCGGAATGCGAGTAAATGGCGGAGAGAATATGAGCTGTCTGCTGTAAAAGCAAAAAATTATACGCCAATTAATTTTCCGGTTCTACGCTATGCTGATGTTCTGCTTATGATCGCGGAAGCTGAAAACCATATTAACGGTCCGACGGCAGTTGCTTATGATGCCATTAATCAAGTGCGAAGGAGAGGGTTCGGCCTTGATCCCGCCACTGCAGGTGTAACGCAGAACGTGTTAAACACTGTGACTTTAGCCACCACAGGAAATACCGGCTATTTGACCACCAATGTGAATATCCCTGTTACGTTTACCGGGGGTGGTGGTACCGGAGCAACAGGTATGGCCGTTGTGGCTACCACCGGTAAGGTTACGGCTGTTGCTATTCTAAACCCGGGATCGGGTTATACTTCTGCACCAACCGTCAACATTGGTAACGCCTGGCAGCCCAATACAGCCTACACTACCGGAACCCAGATTTATAATGGAAATAACCTCTATACAGTTACTACTTCTGGAACCTCTACGGCTATGGGCCCTACGCAAACAGCTGGTGCATCAACTGCTGCAGCTACAGGTGCAGTATTTACTTATGCGGGCCAACGTGCAACGGCAACCGTTACCATCGCTTCATCTCCGGTAGACCTAAGCGGTCTAACAAAAGATCAATTTCAATTAGCGCTTCAGGATGAGCGCGCTCGGGAGCTCTGTTATGAAGCCCAACGTAAACCGGATTTGATCCGTTGGGGTATTTGGGTACAGACGATGAACAACGTGGCTGCGGAGATCCGGGCAAACGGAGGATCTTTTGCATATGGCGCTTTAGCCGGCTCTAACATAACCAGCCGTAATCTGCTTTACCCAATTCCAGCTTCGGAGCTGACGGTAAATAATGCGGCTACTCAAAATCCAGGTTGGTAAATTAATCTATGCAATCATGTCAATTAAAATAAAAATATTCCAGTTCATTACCCCTATGGTGGCAGCGCTTTTGCTGGGTTCCTATGGGTGCAGCAAGAAAAACGAAGCAGAACCTATAAGCTTTGACGTCACCACAACAAAGGTGAATGGCACTTCAACCTCTGCTTTCGGGCGGCAGGATACAGTTATTTTTAAATTTTCGGGTAATCCTGATATGATTACCTTTTACTCCGGCGAGGTCGGCAAACGATATGAGTATATCTCCCGTACGAATGCAACGGGTACTCCCCAGCTTCAGTTCAGTAGCCTTCGTGCCAATGGTTCGCAGGCAGGGAGTTTGTCCTTGTTAATTTCTACTGATTTTAAAGGAGCTAAAGCGGGGTTAGTCAATGGCGTTTTTACACGCGATACGGCAGGGACTAACGCCAATATAGCCGCTGCTACCTGGACCGATATTACTGGCCGTGCGACGCTTTCTACAGGTGCAGCTGCGGCTGTATCTTCCGGCACTATCAACCTTTCAGAATTTTCAAAGGGCCAACCGGTTTTTTTGGCGTTCAAATACACCGCTGCGCCCGGCTCTATTCAAAATAAATGGACCATTACCAATTTCGCTATTACCAATGTTTTAAGTGACAATACATCTTACACCATCGCTAACCTGAATGGGCCTGCCAGCGCCATTAGTAACTATGGAGTAAATACCTTTGGCCCTGGTTGGGCTGTCTCCTTTGACCCAGCCAAGAATACTAATAACATTGGATGGGTTTATACCGACAAGACATCACTTGTCATCACTGGCGCCGCCACAGCCGCCGCTGCTACTGCCGGAGTAGAAGCATGGGCGATCACTGGACCAATTGATTTAACCCGCGTGACTCCAGATGCTGGTACCAGCATCAAAAATATAACGGCAAAACTGCCATCATATCAATACAATTATGCTGCGCCAGGCAAATATAATGCTGTGTTTGTTGCCGTGAATGCCACATCCGACGAAAGCAGGAGCTTAAATCGTACAGCCAGTTTAACCGTTAATCCTTAAAATGAGAACCATGCGGAATTATGGGATGTTACTGTTACTGATTGATTTGTTTTTCATAATGGGTATCAAGAGCGGGAACGCTCAGGATGCTAAGAGGCACCCATTCAACATCTACGGCTTCATTGTCTATGCAGGGTATATTAAGCAAGGTGTGAAGCAACAAAATTCAATGTCGCAACTGCAAAATTATTTGCAGTCCATAGGTATTGGAAAGTATAACTTGATTTACGAACATAAGGTGCTGGATTATCCCAATGGAGATAAAAAGAACGGAACAATTAATCTAAATCGGATGGATTCATTAGCCGCATTAGCGGTTAATGAACCTACTGGTTTGGTAAGCCTCGACCTTGAAGGATGGAACCGATTTGACACATCCAGAACAGTACACCGCATGTTAGACGCCATAAAATCTTTTCGCCGGATTAATAAAGTTTCACCGCTTGGATTTTATGCCACGGTGCCGCAGGATACCTATGGTTTTCCAAAAGACCAGCAACTTTATGAGCGATTAAATAAGGCTTATCGACCTGTAGCTGCTGAAGTGGATTATTACAGTCCTTCCCTCTACAATTATAAAGGCGTAGATAGTCTGGACTGGTACAAAGCTGCTGTTTTCAACTTAGAAGCCTGCCATAAGTATAGCTTTTCCGGAAAGCAAATATTACCGTATATCACGCCTGAGGTTTGGAATGGTGATCAAACCACATTCTTAACCTATGAACAAATGTGGTATCGTCTCAAAGTACTTTATGACCTGGGCGCAGACGGCTGCTTATTGTGGACGAGCAGCAAAACCCGCAATCCGGATGGAACAAAAATATTTGTAGATGAGAATGCCGGGTGGCTGAAAGCTGTCAAGGACTTCATCAAACAGTACCCTTCATCAAACCATTAACCAATACATAACCATTATGAAAACTAAATTGATGATTGCTGCACTGGTAAGCGTAATTGCGGTTACAAGCTGCAAGAAAAACAACCAGGAACCTAAAGATGTATCAGACCAAACTGGAACGGAGAAAGTCAGAGCTAACTCTGTTGCTGACCATGTTATCGAAACGGGAATGACGCTCGCGCAAATTAACGCTGTTATTGCCGGTGCAACGGCTGGTCAAACTGTTTTAGTACAGCCCGGTACATATACAATTACCGGGAAAATTAACATGAAAGCGGGTGTTTCACTGGTCAAGCAAACAACAACCAACCCCATTTTCGATGCAACCAGTTTAGCTTCAATTCTGACCCTGAATTATACAACTGATATGAGCAACGTGACCTTATCAGGCATTACCTTTTGGAATATCCGGATGCAGATTAGTGGTGCAAGTGCGCCGCAAGTGAAATACTGTCTGTTCGATTACGGTAAGCGGGCGGCAAATACTGATAAGTCAAATAACTTAAAAGATGACTATCTGGAATATATCAACACGAACAACGCCCTAGTTTCTAATTGCAATTTCATGCATCGTTCAACAGACCCTGGTAGAGGTGTTTGGGTTAAAGGAGCGACGGATACTAAAGTGTTGAATAATACCTTTGGCAATGGCGGAACGACCGGATATTTCGTTTGTGCCATTAATGATAACAGCCAAAGTAATTCCCTTGTAGACGGTAATATTATTAATCGGAATACAGCCTTAAATGCAAATGATGCCTTAACTGATCATGGTATTTACGGACATAGTTTCAATGGTCTAACTATCAGTAATAACACCATAACCGGCTGGCCAACTAATGGAAGTGGCGGCAGTGTCAAAGTACGTAATGGACAAAACGTGACGATCAGCAATAATACTATGAATGGATCAGGAGTGTTGCTGTATGAATACTCAAACTTGCCAGCCTTTCCTTTTCTTAAAAACGTGGTTGTAATGAGCAATACCATTAATGTAAGCAGTGCTGCCAGTGATCTCTATCATGGTATTGGCTATTACCGGGATAATACAACTGACTCAGAATATTCCATAAAGATCAGCGACAATATTTTGCCAAACGGCAGTATTGTAGCTAATGATACTAAGATCAACATAACTGATTTCAACGCTGCCGGCGGCGGTGTTTATAACAATGATACAGCTGCTGGCTATTTCTTATTAAAAGCCGGCATTACCAATTCAGGCAACTATTAATATGAAGTTCCTTTACTTTTCCATTTACATGCTGATTGGCATGGCTGCCCTTGCGCAGCCATGCCCTATCATTCCACAACCTAATTCGGCTAAAGCAATTACAGAGGAATTTACTTTAACGGAACGAACCGTCATCAGCTACAATGGCGTTGAAATTCAACCGTTGGCAAATTTCTTACAAGCGGATCTGTTAAAATCTGTAGGGCAAACAGCTATAATAGGGAAATTGAGAGTTAGCGGCGGGATTCACCTAGAATTCGTCAAGAAGCTCCGGGCTCAGACAGGCGAAGCCTATGTCTTGACCGTTGGCAGAAAAGGAACCACCATTTCAGCTACATCTTCCCACGGCTTATTCAACGGAATAAACTCCTTCCTGCAACTAATCCGTCTTGGCCAGAAGAATGTGGGAAAAAAGACTATCCGGATAGCGGGTTGGGAAATTAACGACGAACCGCGTTTCGAATGGCGGGGCATCCTTTTAGATGAATCCAGGCATTTTTTTGGAATGAGCACCGTTAAAGAGCTGCTGGATTGGATGGCTTTTTATAAATTAAATAAGTTTCACTGGCACTTAACGGATGAGCCGGCTTGGCGGATTGAGATTAAATCCTATCCCAAACTCACACAGGTCGGCAGCACAGGTAGTTTCGACGACCCGTTGGCTCCAGCTAATTATTATACCCAAGAACAGATCAAAGAAATTGTGGCTTATGCGGGCGCACGTTTCATTGACGTCATCCCGGAGATTGATATGCCGGGTCACGCAACGGCCGCTAACCGAGCCTATCCAGCTTTCAGCGGTGGTGGTTCATCCAAACATCCAGAATTTACTTTTAATCCTGGCTTGGATACAACTTACAGGTACTTAAGCAGCATTTTAAGGGAGGCAGATGCTCTTTTTCCTTCTAACATGGTGCACATAGGCGGTGATGAAGTAAGCTTTGGAAATGAAAAATGGAATAGCATCCTCGAAGTAAAAAAACTTATGAACAGTCAGCGCTTGCGGGATTTGATTGCCGTTGAGCATTACTTTAGTGCTCGTATGGCGGATACCCTGTATAAGCTCAATAACAAAGTTCTGTTGTGGGATGAAGCCGCTGATACTAATCTACCACGTGATAAAACCCAAATTTTCTGGTGGCGGCACGACCACCCGGAGCAACTGAAAAAGGCCCTTGACAAGGGTTTTGCGACTGTCCTTTGCCCACGTTTACCGTTTTATTTTGACTTCAAGCAGGACAGCACGCAACGTTATGGAAGAACATGGGGAAAGGCTTTCGTTTCTCTTGATAAACTTTATGGTTTCAACTTAAATGATCTGCAACTAAGCGAAAAGCAGAGATCCCATATACTAGGTGTGCAAGCCGGCATTTGGACAGAATTTATTCCATCAAAAGCTAAACTGCAATATATGCTTTTCCCGCGTATCACCGCCCTGGCCGAAACAGGCTGGACGCAGGATGCGCGAAAAGACCTTCAAAACTTTTACAGCCGTGTAGCCATGCATACTAGGCTGTATCGGGAAGCAGGGATCTATTATTATGAAAGGCAGAACCCCAAACTGACGCCAGAACCGCTTACCTCTGAACAAATTACTGATCCTGCTAGAGCACAGCAATAATCTACACTTTTGATATATATACACGTTTATGTTACGACTAAACCTCCTTGAAGAGACGCGATTTGAAAAGCTTCCCGTTAAAGTATTTGCCACTCCATCCGACGCCAGCTTCGTGGTTGCCCGGCGAATTGCAGACATCATTATTGAAAAGCAGCAAAAAATGAAACTGCTGTTTTAGGCCTGGCGACAGGAGCAACTCCCGTAGGCGTTTACAGCGAGTTAATACGGTTACACAAGGATGAGGGCTTGAGTTTTCGCAATGTCGTTACATTTAACCTGGATGAGTATTACCCTATGCAACCCGATGCCGAACAAAGTTATGTTCGGTTTATGAACGAGCAGTTGTTTAATCACATTGATATCAATCGTGAAAACATTCATATTCCGGACGGAACACTTTCCAAGGAACTGATAGAGTTGTTTTGCCTTTAGTATGAATATAAAATCAGCGCCGTTGGCGGAATTGACATACAGTTATTAGGTATTGGACGAACCAGCCATATTGGGTTCAACGAACCTGGTTCTGGCCCTAATTCCGGCACCCGGCTCGTCAATTTAGCTGACCTCACGAGGCGGGATGCGGCAAAAGATTTTGGCGGAAAGGAGAATGTGCCGGTGAAAGCCATTGCCATGGGTATAGGTACGATATTCAAGGCAAGGCGATCGCCGGAGCACGCTTAGCCAGTGTGCGGATACAGAAATTAATTTCCAGAATTTACCATTTTACGACCGGACTAAGTCATAGAAAAGCGTTTCCTACGAAGAGGTATTCTTCAAACCATGCGGTAAACCTTGCCTCCCGGCTTAGTATAATCGGAAACAAGTCTTTGATGCCTTGTTTACATACTCATTACTTGCTAAAAGAGTATTATAATAGCCTTTTATATTATAACTGGGCATGTTTTCAAAAAAAACATTTATTTTTATAAGCTTAATAGTCTCTTTCCTCGTATTATATCTGTATTCCCTTGAAAATAGTATTCTTTGCAGCGTTAGTCTGCCTGTTTACCCTTGCTTTACCCAGGACCTACGCACAAAGCTGGCAGCCTCTTGGCCCTAACGAGAAAGAGCAGCTTTATCCTGGAGCGTCCGGTCATATGGATATGAAACTTAAAGAAGGTATCCCGTATGTGGCTATGAGTATAAACAAAGGTGTTGTGGTAAGACGCCCCATTGCAACTGGCCGCGGATGGGAACAGGTGGGTAACTATGTAGTTAATACGCAATTCGAAAGTCCTACGTTAATAAACATCGAAATTAATAAGGATATTATTTATGTGGCTTATGTGAATATAGGAACAGTATATATCAAAAAGCTATTGCCAGGTGCGAGCGTATGGGAAACGGTTGGAGCAGATGCGCTACCGAGCGGACAAATTGGACACCTGTCCATGGTATTTAATGATGATGTTCCATATGTAATATTTCAGAATGCACTAGCCGGCACCAAATTGACTGTAATGCGGCTGAATGCTGCCGGAACCGGTTGGGAAAACGTCGGTAACGCTTCTTTTACACAAGGTAAAGCGTATTACCCATCTCTGGCCTTTTATAATCATGTACCGTATGTCGCTTATGAAGATGTAGGTATATCCACGAGGGTAATGCTGATGCGCCTTAACGCCACAGGTACCAACTGGGAGACATTGGCTTCTACTGAGACAAATGTTGGCTCGGTTAATTTCACTTCCCTTGCCTTTAAGGGATCAATACCTTGTGTAGCTTACGCTAATGGAAACCAGGCGAGCAAGGCAACGGTTATTCAGTATAACGTAGCCTCAAAAGCTTTTGAGCCTTTAGGTCAGTCAAATTTCTCACAGGGTGCCGCTTCCGAAATTGTGCTTAAAGAGAATGGTGGTACTGTCTACATTGCGTATACCGATCTGAGCCAGGACAGCAAGCTAACGGTCATGAAACTGAGCCCAAATGCGACAAACTGGACACTGGCCGGCAACGCTGCCTTCACCGCCGGCAATACCGACCAGATTTCACTGGAATTTGCTGGAAACAAACCGGTATTAACCTACCGGGATTATGGGTTTCTGAACCGCGCTAAAATTGCGCAATTGAATGATTCAGGTACAAAATGGGAACTGGCAAGTACATCTGGCTTTACGCCGGGAAGTGCCCGCAGTATGAAACTGGTCAATGACGGTACCCGCCCTTATTTGGCCTACACTGATCAAAGCAATAACCAGCGTCTGGCCGTTAGGCGGTATAATAAAACCTCTGGAAGCTGGGAGAGCGCCGGACCATCTGTAATTTCCACCAATGCTGTTAGCAACATGGATGTTGCCATGAACGGCACGCAAGCCTATGTTGTTTATGGGGATGGTGCAGCGGGAAATAAAGCAACCGTTAAAAAGCTTAACGCGGCAGGCGACAATTGGGAGACGGTAGGAAGTCCGGGCTTTTCAGGCGCAGTTACTCCAGATGCCAAGATAGCACTGGCATTCAACGGGACAACTCCTTATATCGCTCACGCCGATTATAATAACTCCGGTAAAGGTACGGTTATGCGCCTTAACGACGCTGGTACGACATGGCAGGTTGTCGGCAAGCCGAACTTTACGACTGTACAAGCCAAAGACATGGCGATGGCGATCGAACAAGGCACTCCCTACATCGCTTATTATGATAGATCTACGTCAAAGGCCATCATTACGCGGCTGAATACCGCTGGTACGGATTGGGAAACTGTAGCGGAGGTGCCGTTTAATACAGGTGAAGTGGTGACCGTTTCGGCGCTGGTTTTTAATCAGTCCGCTATGTATCTGCTGTGCAGGCGGTCGTCATACTTGGCTTTATACCAGTTTAACGCCGCTAAGACCACCTGGACACCGGTGGGGAAAAATGCAATAACTGGCTATATCAGTGCAGACGATGAGGCTATAACATTTTTGGGTACCACGCCTTATATTTCTTACATTAATGATCTTGGCGATAAGCAAAATGTGGTCAGGCCCAACCTGGCTGGCACCGATTGGGAGACTGTAGGACCGTCTACGGGCATCTCTGAAACCGCGATTCTGAATACAGCCTTGACAAGTATTGGTGATGAACTAATTGTAGCCTATGAAAGTGGGGGAGCATTCGCACAATCGTTTAAAGTGTCTGCCGCTATCACAGCAGCGCAGCCCTTGAGTGCCGGTACCGGTAAAACAGTGACGCTTACCGGTCGTAATTTTACTGGCGCTACAGCGGTTTCGTTTGGCGGAACACCGGCAGCTTCATTCAAAGTTGTATCGCCAACCACCATCACTGCAGTAACAGGAAGCGGGGCTTCTGGTGATATCCAGGTGATATCGCCTGCTGGTACTGCTATATTCAGCGGTTTCGAATTTGTTCCGGCTCCGGGTATCACGTCCTTCTCCCCAGCATCAGGTGCGTCTGGTACTAAAGTAACGCTTACAGGCAGTAACTTTACCAATGCCAGCCAGGTAACCTTGGGTGGGTATCCAGTGGCGTTATTCAGTGTCGAATCTCCAACGTCTATTACCGCTGTTGCAAGCGACAAAGGTGGTACGGGTTCCTTTGTGGTAACAACATCCGGAGGTACAGCTATATCGCAGCGGCTGTTTATTTACAGTTATCCGCCTACTGTCACTGCAGCTAACTTGATGAGCGCCAAAACCGGCGCCACCGTCACGCTTACCGGTACCAACTTGTCTACAGTAACTGCTGTGAGTTTTGGCGGGGTACCAGCTGCATCTTTTAAAATTGTTTCGGCAACCAGCCTAACAGCGGTTGTCGGGGAAGGAGCTTCAGGGGAGATCTCGGTAACCAGCCCCGGTGGTACCGCAGTGCTGGCGAGTTTTACTTACCTTTCTGAAAAGCCAACCATTACCTCCTTAAGCGAAAATAAGGGTAGCTATGGAACTACGATCAGCATTAAAGGTGCCAACTTTACAGGCACAACCACCGTTAGTTTTGGTGGCACGGCAGTACAATCCTATACAGTAGTTAGTCCTGAACTGATAACAGCGGTGCTGGGCAACGGGGCAAACGGGGAAGTCAAGGTTATTACCCCTAAAGGCACCGCAATTTTGGATGGCTTTACATTTATAGCCGCGCCGGTTATTCAATCGTTTACACCGGTTACTGCTGCTGCCGGCACGCCGGTAACCATAAACGGTCTTAACTTCAGTGGGACGACCACAGTACAATTTGGTGGTATTGCGGCAGCATCTTACCAGGTTGTCTCATCCGAAAAGATTACAGCAGTGATAGGTACCGGCAAGACAGGTGAGGTAACGGTCAGCACGCCTTTAGGCCAGGCCTCATTAAAAGGTTTTGTATTCCTGGACGCGCCAGTAATCAGTTCGTTTACACCGGCAAATGCTAAAAAAGGGACAGTGGTTACGATAACCGGTACCAATTTGCGTAGCACAACAGCCGTAACATTTGGCGGGCGGGTTGCTGCTTCGTTCCAGGCTCTTTCCGAAACCAGCCTGACCGCTGTAGTTGGAGAGGGTGCAAGTGGTGCTGTCGAGGTAAGTAGCCCAACCGGTAAAGCCAGCGCTTTGGGCTTCACCTATATTCAGCCACCAGGTATCACCTCGTTTTCGCCAGCCAATGCAGGAGCCGGTGCGCTGGTAACGCTTACCGGTACCAACTTCTTGGGTACAACCGGCATACAATTTGGTGGTGTGCCGGTAGCCTCTTTTACGGTTAATTCATCCACGAGCATTACAGCAACCGTCGGTTCTGGAGGCACTGGTTCTGTAAATGTAATTACACCGGGCGGTGAAGCTGTACTCAGCGGCTTCAGGTTTATTCCACAACCTGTCATCCAATCGTTCACACCATCAAACGCTAAAAGTGGGGAGACCGTATCCATCCTCGGTACGAACCTGGAGGGTGCAACTGTAGTAGCTTTTGGCGGGACACCCGCTGCTTCCTACAACGTGGTTTCTTCAACTTTGATCACTGCTACCGTCGCCAACGGCGGATCGGGAACTATTTCATTGCGTACGCCGGGCGGCTCCGCAACTAAAGACGGCTTTATTTTCAATCCCCCGCCACGGGTGGTTTCCTTCTCACCCAAAACGGCCGGACCCGGAAGCCAGGTGCTAATCAGCGGCGAAAACTTCACCGGTGCCACCGAGGTTTCTTTAGGAGGTACACCAGCCGCAAGTTTCCGCATTATTTCGTCGACTGCTATCTCGGCCCAGGTGCCACTTACGTCGCTCAACAACGGAGCAGTGAGGGTAACAACGTCTTACGGCTCGGGTGTTACGGATGGATTCCGTTACATTCCGCAACCGGTACTGACCCCTGATGGGCCGACCACCTTTGTCAAAGGAGGGAAGGTGACACTGCGGGCAAGCGATGGTCAGGGTTATGTATACCAGTGGTACCGTGATGGCATCGCTATTGCTGGTCAAAACAGCACTGCATATACAGTTACCGAGAGCGGTACCTACATGGCTAAATTAACGGTTGACGGTTATTCAACCCAAACAGAACCGGTTCTGGTGGAAGCGCAGTATGTGTTGCCGGCTAGTAACTTCAGGGTATCGGCTACCAGCGCCAGTTGTAAAGGTCAGGCCAACGGTGCCATTGACGTTACCGCGGAACAACCGCTGCGATACACCGCCACGTTAACTGGTAACGGATTAAACCGGACCTATCCGTTCACCCAGCAGTTGACCATCCCAGCATTGGGTGCCGGAAGTTATAACGTATGTATCACGGTAGCAGGGGAGGCGGGCTATCAACAGTGTTTTGAACTTAAGGTAACCGAACCTAAAGATTTAGCGGTATATACTTTATTTAACAGAGAGAACAATACAGTGAGTATTGATCTGCAAGGCGGCACTGAGTATGCATTAACGTTAAACGGCGCGGTCTACTATACTTCTGGTAATACGATCAGCCTGCCTTTGTCCAGAGGGAGCAACCGGTTACTCGTAAGTACCAATCAACCATGCCAGGGCACGGTTGAAAGAATGCTAAATTACTCTGGCAATCAGACTCCCTATCCTAATCCAGTAGAGCGTACATTGTATGTGAACCTGGGGGAGGTAAATGTTCCCTCTTCAGAAATCCGAATCTACTCCACAACCAACGGGCGCCTTGTTTGGAGTAGTAGATATGTGAATGCATCCGGCGTGGTCGAACTTGATCTCTCTGCCGTGAGCCCAGGTATTTACTCCATGCAGCTTTTGCAGGGTAAAGAAAAGGCTGCTTTTAAAATTGTTAAGAAATGAAAAAACTGATTTTATTGATAGGGTACGCTTTGTTGTTTGCGGGTTGCGGAGGCGGTAAAGATGTGCCGGAAGCTGTGCTGCCACCTGGGAAAGCTGCCCTGCTCTTTCCGGCCAAAGATGAATTGTGCACACAAGGCACGGTGCTGTCGCCCACGCAAAGTGCCATTACCTTTAAATGGAACGCTGCCGACCATGCTACAAGCTATGAGGTGAGTGTTAAAAATTTACTAACCCAAACGCTGACCTCGCAAAGCACCACAGCTACCTCACTTGCCTTAACATTGCAGCGAAATACGCCCTACTCATGGACGGTAATCTCCCGGTCTTCACAAAGTGACAGTATCAGGAGGAGTGATAGCTGGAAGTTTTATAACGCAGGACCTGGTACGACAAATTATGCACCCTTTCCGGCAGAATTGTTGATCCCGGCATTGGGGCAAACGGTTGTTGCTTCAAATGGCAAGATTAAGCTGGACTGGTCAGGCAATGACGTTGATGGCGATATCGTTAATTATGATGTATACCTGGGAACCAAGAGCGATCCGGCAGTATGGGTAAAAGATATTAAAGATAGTGAATTGAACAGCATAGATGTGGTTTCCGGACAACGTTACTTCTGGAAGATTGTAAGCCATGATGCTTCAGGAAACACGTCCTATTCAGACATCTTTCAGTTCACGGTACGGTAGAGGAAAAGCCTATGCTGGCAAGCTGAGGCGCTTTAACAGGAATAAACCTATTGATTGTCAGGTGACAAAAATAAGGTGCTAAGTGTTCGATCTTGGTCCGCTTCCTTCTACCCAAGTAAGTAAAAGCCTCAAATTGATAAGATTTGGGACTTTTCCGTTTATCATTATATCTGTTTGAGGTATAGTGGTAGGTACACAAAAATCCTTAAAGGTGCACTTAATTTATCTTTGTAACTAATACTTCTAACCACAAAGTTAGCATCGCGGCATCACATTGTACACTTCGTTCAAGGTAGTACATAAAAACAGGGTATCCATAATAGTCATGATAATTTTGTTTATGGGTTAGTTAGGTTGGTATAAAAATATAATTACTAATTATTTATATTTTGCCATCCTTAAAAAAACCGAGCCAAATTATGAGATGTTCCGTTTGTAATTCACTAATATTTACCTGGTTGATGATTTTGCTTACAACAAATATTCAAGCGCAAAACAAGGTATGGTCACAATTACGCTCACCCAATAAGCTCACCGCCGTTCAACTGGCTACCAATGGAAAGGGGGAGCTTTTGTATAAAATGGATTTTAAAGGCAAGGCGGTAATTGAATGGTCAAACCTGGGGCTGGAAACCGACGAGCCTAATATGGCCAACCACATTGCAGTAGCCGCACAGGTTACCCAGCACCATCATGAGCGTTTTGCCTGGCCGTTGGGTGAAGATGCGGTTATTGATAATGACTATAATGAAACCATAATTCATTGTCAGTCATCCAATGCAAAATTTGAAGTTTACCTCCGCTTATACAATGGTAGCCTGGCTTTTAAGTATGTTTATCCAAATGCAGGTAACAAAACCGTAAGTGTCAAAAAAGAGCTCACTACTTTTAATTTGGCATCCCCATATAAAATTTACCAGTACCACGAAGAATCTACTTTTAACGCCCTGCCGGTAGATTCACTTCCCGGCATCAGTGATTTACCCTCTACCTTGGTTAATCAGAACCGCAGCCTGTACTTGAGCATTGGCGAGGCCGAGAACTTAAATTTTACCAAAAGCGTTTTGATTAAGGGCAGCCGACCTGGCAGTTTAGCTTTGACCTTTTACATGGATACGGTTTACCGCGACCAAAAAGTTCAGCACATTAAAAGAGACACCCTGCTTATTTTCAAAAACCAGCTCATTACCCCATGGCGCACGGTAAGTTGTTCTGAAACGGCTATTGGGCTGCACCAGTTCAGTCAGCTTGGTTTGAGGCTGGTTAAGCCACTTACAACGGCCGTACCGCAAAATATTAAACCGGGTAAGGTATTCAGGGTGCAAATCAATACCCAAAGCGGACTGGACGGCGTAGACTTCGCCCGCAAGATGAATTTTCAATACATTATGTTTGACGCGGGCTGGTATGGTCCGGAATATAAGAGCTCTTCCGATCCTACCCGCTGGATACCCGAACTAGACCTGCCCAAGGTACTGGCTCACGCTAAAGAAAACGGGATTGGCGTAATTCTATATGTTAATTATATAGCTTTAAAAGCTAAATTAGACACCATACTGCCTCTATACAAAAAGTGGGGCGTTAGCGGGTTAAAATTTGGCTTTATTGATGGTGGAACGCAGTGGGGGCTATCATGGTTAGACACGGCGGTAAAAAAGGTAAACGAATACGGCTTTGTGTTAAATATTCACGACCATTATAAACCCACCGGCCTGAGCAGACGCTATCCATACAATTTAAGCCAGGAAGGTATTCGTGGAGATGAAAACTCACCCGATGCTTACCACAATACCGTTTTACCTTTTACAAGGTTTTTAGCCGGCCCAGCCGATTTTACATTTTGTTTCCCTAACCCATCCAATAGCTATAGCAAAAACATTAAAGTAAGTAAGGCGCAGCAACTCGCTTTAACCGTCGTATACTTTGATCCTTTGCAGTCTATTTTCTGGTACGGCAGATCAAATGAGTACACCAATGATCGGGAGATTGAATTTTTTAAATATGTACCCACAGTTTGGGACGAATCGCACTATGTAGCTGGCGAGATAGGCGAACATATTACGGTAGCCCGCAGAAAAGAAGACGTTTGGTTTGTAGGAACTGCCGCCGGCTTCTCGCCCATTCAGCAAACGCTTAAACTTGACTTTCTGAAAAAGAATCAAGCCTATTTGGCTACTATCTACAGCGACGACGCTAATCAAAGTATCGGCAAACGTACCGTTAACGTGAAATGGAATGATACCCTTCCGTTAAACATTAATGCCAAAGGTGGACAGGCCATCATTATACGCCCTGCAAATTAGGAAGCGATTATGCGATTGAAAGCTTATTAGACTGATCTTAACGTAATGAGGAGGTCAGAAGTTTTTCTTTTGCTTTAACTATTAGTTTTCAAGGAAAGTTAGAATAATGGCTATTCACATTAGATAATTTTTTCACTTTGTATTAACAATCTTTAATAATTCATTATTATTGAAAACCATTATATTAACCTAATTGAAGCTCTTTTTTTATGCCGAACACGGCTTACATATTGATTAATGAAGCGGAACTGTTTCTAAAGCTATCTCAGGGTGACGAAAGCGCGTTTGAAAGCATTTACCGTCACTATGTAAAAAGGCTGGGTCCTTTTGTAGATAGGATGATACGTTGCCCCGAATTGGCCGAAGAGGTTGTGCAGGATATATTTGTTCAACTTTGGGTAAACCGTCATTTATTATCCGATGTAAGGCAACCTGCTGCCTATTTATTCAATATGGCATCTAATAAAACTTTGGATTATATCAGGAAAATTGCCAATAATGACAAGTTGATGCAAAAGGTGGCCGGACAGTCTTCTGAATTAATTTATGATACCGAAGAGCGGATAAATTATAATGAAAGCCTGAAACTCATTGAAGAAGCCACCGCTGTGCTCCCCAACCAGCGCCGCTTGATTTATATTTTAAGTAGAAATGAGGGCCTTTCTCATGAGCAAATTGCTGATAAGCTCAATATCTCTAAAAGCACCGTCAAAAATCAATTGGTTAAGGCCCTGAAATCAATCAAAAGTTACTTGCAAGAACACTCCACTGATTTATGTGTTGCAGTTTTCATCATCATAAATTTTAAAGATTAAATATTTTTAATTGCAGTAGTCCATACTGCTTTAATAATCGTCTTTACTATAACTGGCAAATAACAGAAAGAAGTTATCGCCCGGTGTTCCAATTGTAAATTTTGATCGGTCTTTATTAAACTGTTTGTTTTAAGTGAAGCTGATGGATACCGTGCCTGTAACAAATTGATACAGGCTATAACCGTAACCATTTAGCAAAACTTTTACTGATTACATGATTAAAGGCGAAATAAATAGATGGATGAATTACTATTTCCCTACTTAAGCAAATTAAAAAAGTTGGCGTATGGCAAAGCTTGTATTGGAAGTGCAGGTTGCCTGAATGCCACCTTTTTGCTGTGAAAAATCTTTAGTCAACAAATTGAGCAAAACTAAATTACATCGAATGAACTACCACTACTCCGTTCTATAACAGTTGTTCGGGGGTTATTACGTATAACACCTGCCGGCAGGAGCTTTCCTGTACCTCAACAATTATAAGCTGCCTTAAGCAATAGAAACTCATTATACCAACGCACTAAATGGTGCAGGAGGCTTTGGTGGCTGTTGTTTTAATTCAGAAATCACATATTCTTATCTGTCAACCATTTAACTATATTCATGAAAAAGATAGCATTAATCTTTTTTATTATACTTAACAGCATTTATTTAAAAGCTCAACGGCAACCATCCGACATAAATTTTAATCACAACTGGCAATTTAAACTGGGTGAACAAAACGGTGCCGAGCTGCAAAATTACAACGCGTCGGCCTGGCGTTTGCTAACAGTGCCGCACGATTGGAGCATAGAAGGCGATTTTAGTAAAAATCATCCGGTCGGCCCTGACGGCGGTGCGCTTCCAGGCGGCATAGGCTGGTATCGAAAAACGTTCAACGTTCCCGTTTCCTACAAGGATAAAAAGGTTTATATTGATTTTGACGGCGTTTATTGCCGCAGTACTATTTGGATCAACGGTCACAAACTGGGTTATCGGCCCAATGGTTTCATTTCGTTTAGGTATGATTTAACGCCTTACTTAAACTTTGATAAATCAAATGTAATCAGTGTAAAAGTTGATAATTCGCAGCAGCCTAATTCCAGGTGGTATTCTGGCTCAGGCATTTACCGCAATGTGTGGCTGGTAGTTCAAAATCAAACAGCGATTGATCACTGGGGCAGTTTTGTAACCAGCAAGGATGTTGACAACGCCATGGCAAGCGTTAATTTGAACCTTACGGTAGCTAATTATAACCTGGCGGCTAAAGAAGTAACGGTTGTTTCTACGATCCTGAATGCAGAGCAAAAAGTAGTAGCCACTGCACGTAGTAAGGTGGCATTGCAAACAACCCGCAGCCAGGTTTCGCAATCCTTCAAGGTCACCAATCCGCAGTTATGGTCGGTTGAGCGGCCTTACCTATACACCGTTATAAGCCGTATTGAAAACGCAAAAGGTGTATTAAGCCAGTACACTACCCCTTTGGGCATAAGGTATTTTAAATTCGATTCAAAAAAAGGATTCTACCTTAATGGAAAACCGCTCAAAATATTAGGTGTATGCAATCATCATGATTTAGGTGCATTAGGAGCCGCTTTTAACGTTCGTGCTGCCGAACGGCAGCTGGAACTGCTCAGGGCTATGGGTTGCAACGCCATCCGAACATCGCATAATCCGCCTGCCCCTGAACTGCTCGACCTGGCCGACCGCATGGGCTTTTTAATTATGGATGAAGCATTTGACATGTGGGAGAAAGAGAAAATTAAATACGATTATCACCTGAGCTTTAAAGAATGGCATGAGCGTGATTTACAAGATCAGATTTTGCGCGACCGGAACCATCCCAGCGTATTTTGCTGGAGTATTGGCAACGAAATACCGGAGCAGCGCATGCCCCAAGGTAGTGCTATAGCCAGAAGGCTCAGGGAGATTGTCAATAAATTAGACACTACCCGTTTGGTAACCACCGCCAACAATTTTCCCGATACGGCCAATTACATCGTTAAATCGGGTGCTGTTGATTTGGTAGGTTACAATTACAATCACAAAACGTTCGAGAACTTTCCGGTTGATTTCCCCGGCAAGCTATTTATCGCTACCGAAACCACATCGGCCCTGCAAACCCGCGGGGTGTACGATATGCCGTCGGATAGTGTGCGGCGTTGGCCCTATAAAGTTATTGACGGTAAAGAAGTTCGTATACCCATGAACGAAGATTTAACTTGTTCGGCTTACGATAATGTAGCTTCCACATGGGGTTCAACGCACGAAGAAACCTGGAAACTGATTAAAAAGTACGATTACTTATCTGGCCTTTTTATTTGGACCGGCTTTGATTACCTGGGCGAACCTACACCTTATACCTGGCCGGCCCGTAGTTCTTATTTTGGCATACTGGATTTGGCCGGTTTTCCAAAAGACGTTTACTACCTGTACCAAAGTGAATGGACCAATAAGCAGGTGCTCCACATTTTTCCGCACTGGAACTGGAAAAACGGTGAAACGCACGATATTTGGGCTTATTACAACAACGCCGACGAAGTGGAGCTGTTTTTAAACGGTAAATCGGTTGGCGTCAGAAAAAAGCAGGGTGATGATTTGCACGTGATGTGGAAGTTGAAATTCACACCTGGCGTACTCAAAGCAGTAGCCAGAAAAAACGGGAAGGTTATAGCCACCAAAGAAGTTAAAACCGCTGGTCAGCCAGCCCATATCGAATTAATAGCCGACCGTAGCCGCATAAAAGCCAATCAAACCGATCTTTCTTTTATCACCGTTAGGGTAACTGATAAAGACGGTACAGTGGTGCCCGATGCTGCCAACGGAATCAAGTTTTCGGTAAAAGGGCCAGGCAAGATTGCGGGTGTGGATAATGGCAATCCCACCAGCCATCTGTCGATGAAGGGCAGCTACATGAAAGCTTTTCATGGCTTATCATTAGTCATGCTGCAAAGTACACAACAGGCCGGCAATGTTACGCTAACAGCAACTTCGCCCGGATTAACAACAGCTACCCTAACTATTACCACACGCTAGCAAATGAAAGCATATAAACTCATCACCACAGTTTTATTAATAAGTGCCGGGCTGCAAACGGCCTATACCCAGGTACGCCAAACACCTAAATGGCTGGATACCGCCGTATTTTATCAGGTCTATCCACCCAGTTTTAAGGATAGCAACGGAGACGGAATTGGTGATTTAAAAGGAATGCTGCAAAAGCTGCCATACATTCAATCATTAGGTGTAAATGTGGTTTGGTTAAACCCCTGCTTTGAATCTGGTTTCAGAGATGGTGGGTATGACGTAACCAATTTTTACCAGGTAGCTCCGCGTTACGGCACCAATGATGATTTAAAAGAACTTTGCCGGCAGGCGCATCGCTTAGGTATTAAGGTTTGTTTTGATTTGGTTGCCGGGCATACTTCTGTAGATCACCCTTGGTTCAAAAGCTCCGCTACAGATACAACCGGCATTTACCGCGACCGGTACGTTTGGACGAACTCAAAGCAAATAAAACCCGAAAAGTTTGTTAACGGCGGTTACAACCGCAATGGTACCTACCTCAAAAATTACTTCGCCTTTCAGCCGGCTTTGAATTATGGTTATGCGCACCCCAACCCGGCCCATAGCTGGGAGCAGCCGCCCACGGCAGCGGGCCCGGTTGCCACCCGAGAAGAGCTGAAAAAAATCATGGCTTACTGGATGGAGCAGGGCGCTGATGGTTTCCGGGTAGATATGGCTTCGTCGCTCATCAAAAATGATCCTGATTTTGCCGAAACTAATAAACTATGGAACGGCATACGCAATTGGTTTTCGGGCCGCTACCCCGAAGGAATGCTGATTGCTGAATGGAGCAACCCGCAGCAGGCAATTAAGGCCGGTTTTATGATGGATTTTTTAATGCATTTTAATACCAAAGGTTATCCATCCCTGTTTTTTGATGATACAGCGGTTGTGCTTAAAGGTAAAGACCCGTTTTTTTCTAAAGCTGGCAAAGGTAACGTTACCGAGTTTGTAGACAGCTACCTGCACCACCAGCAATCGGTTGGTCAGAATGGGTTTATTGCAGTGCCTACGTCCAATCACGACTTTCAGCGGTTAAGAAGCGGCCATCGGCAGGATGTAAAACAACTAAAGGTGGCTATGGCTTTTTTGCTTACCTGGCAGTCGGTACCGTTCATTTATTATGGCGACGAGATTGGAATGCGCTTTATGTCATCATCCCTACCCGACAAGGAAGGCAGCGTACTGCCTGATGATTTAAATCCGGGCTACAGGGCCAACAGGGCAGGTTCGCGTACGCCTATGCAATGGTCGGCCGCCGCCAACGCCGGTTTTTCTGCTGCTCCTGCCCAGGAGTTATATCTACCGGTTGATGCAGCGCCAGACCGTCCTACCGTTGAAGCTCAGGATAAAGACAATCAATCGTTGCTCAATTTTGTACGGCAGCTTATTGTCAAACGGAAAGCTGAACAAGCTTTAAGCAATAAAGGTGAGCTGAAAATCTTATACGCCAAAAAGAACGAGTATCCGCTCATTTTCAGCCGATTTGATAAAAACAATAGATTTCTGATTTGCATAAACCCGGCCGATAAACCTGTAAACGTCACTTTGCCAGCAACTGCACAAACAGCAGTTCCGGTAATGGTTCAGGATTGTGAGGTTACCGTAACAAATAAACAAATGAGGGTGGCTATGCAAGGTGTGAGCTTTGGTATTTACAAACTGAACTAATTTTCAAAACGCCACTTCATTGAGCATAAGCCATTCACATTAATTATAAGCACCAATATGTAATACCAATCAATAAACCACAAAAACCATTTTTATGAGAATCATTAACGTTATTGGCTTGCTGGCCTGTTTAGGTGCAGTAAGTTCCTGTAAAAAGCCATCGTTAGACAGTGTGCGGAACACCAGTGATGAGAAGCAAGTAAAACCCATGTCGAGCTTCTTTTCGGGAACATTTACGCATCCGGGCATCATGAACAATCAGCGGGATATTGACCGAATTAAATCCAAATACCTTACTACCGAGCCCTGGAAAAGTGCCTTTACTGCGTTTTCGGCAAACGCCTATTCAAGCGCAAATTATCCAGTGAAAATAAACGATACCGTGACTTGTGTAATTCGTGACGTGGGTGGCGTGGATATAGCTAATTTTACCAAATTCCGTCAGGATTGCAATGGTGCTTACCAAAATGCTTTAATGTACGTCATCACCAATAACCTGGCGCATGCTACAAAGGCTAAAACTATTCTTAACAAATGGGCCTCGCAGCTGCAGCGTATTTATGGGTATGATGCCAAACTTGCAGCAGCATTAGGCGGCTTTAAGCTGGCTTGCGCTGCCGAACTGATAAGATACAGCCCGGTGAGCCTAACCAGTACAGAGATTACCAATATTGAAAACATGTTCAAAAGCGTGTTTTACCCGGTAACACAATCCTATTATCCTACCGCAAATGGTAACTGGGATGCAGCCATGATAAAAGCTCACATGGCTTATGGTGTATTTTGTAATGATGCGACCATCTTTAACAATGCCGTAAATCAGTTTTATAACAAAAACACATCAACTAACGGCTCTCTTGATAAATATATACTCAGCACCACCGGCCAATGCCAGGAAAGTGGCCGCGATCAGAGCCACTCGCAGCTAGGGCTGGGCCATTTGGCCGAAGCCAGCCAAGTAGGTGCTAACCAAGGGTTAGATATGTTTAGCTCATTAAATAACCGGTTATTGCTGGGTTATGAATATACCGCTAAATATAATTTAGGTTACACCGTGCCATTTCAGCCGTATTACAAAGTGGATGGAAACCTAAGCGAGGGTACAGTTATTTCCACAACCGACCGCGGTGTTTGGGTGCCTGTATATGAGCTCGTATACAATCATTATGCTAACAGGGCAGGTATGCCGGCAGCCTCTTACCAATACACTAAACAAGTGGCCGACCAGTTAAGGCCCGAGGGCGAGGCTCATTTTATAGATCAGGTAGGATGGGGAACATTGTTGTATACCATTGAGCCATCATCGACCAACCTGTTATCGAACAATGATTTTACCAACGGCACCACCAACTGGACTAATGAGGGCTATGCCACTTTAACACCCTATGTGGACGCAGGCGAGCCAGTAATTAAAGTAGAATCGCGCACGTTTGATTATGGAGGCCCAAGGCAGAATGTCAAAAATGCTTTGGTAGCGAACGGACAGGGCACTTATGACGTTAGCGCCATGCTTAAAAAAATTACGGCTACTACTACGCCATTGGTAGGCGCTGTAACTATCAAGCTGAACTACAATGGAGGCGCTTACTATACGCGTGTTAAAGAGAACTATACCAACGGATGGACGCAAATTTCAGGTTCGGTAAACTTACAGTGGACCGGTACGCTTACCAACGCCGAATTTTATGTTGAAACACCTGGAAACACCTGGGGAATTGAAGTTGACAAATGTTCATTAGTCAAAGTAAAATAGATGAATTGTTTTTTGCTCTTCAATAGCAGTAATTCTATACCCGCTCACTAAAAAATATTTTTTTGGTGAGCGGATAGTCCTTGTAGTCTTGATAATCGTCTTACCAATAACCAACGAGATAAACCTCCTGCTTTTATGAACCATCAAATAACGGAAATTAAAAAGTTGCTGTATAAGTACCACAGCAATACTGCCACGCGTGAGGAGGTCGAGCAGTTATTTAATTTGATGGCCAGGCATGACAACTCGGAGCAGGTGAAACAGTTGCTGCAGCAAGAACTTGCTGACACTGAAACGCAAGAAGTTAACAACAAAAGATGGAATGACCTATTTGAGCGAATTGAAGAAGAGATAACAGGATTGGAAACAACTCAGCACTCTTTTTTAGGTGTTTTGCGTTGGTGGGGAGCCGCCGCCTCTGTTTTGATTTTTATTGCAGCAAGTTTTTTCTTTTTTAACCAACGCCAAAACAAGTTACAGCTTACGGTACAGAAAAAAACACAATTTGATATTAAGCCCGGTGAAAGAAAGGCCACTTTGATTTTGGCCAGTGGAGAAGAAATTACCCTGACAGACGGACTGAAAGATACCATTTCAAAGAGTGAAAACTTATCGGTTGTAATAGACGATCAGCATGCCATACACTACCAGGCGGGCAAAGTGGTACCAGTGGGCGAGAATAAGTTGGTGACAGGCAAAGGAGAGCAATCACCCTATTATTTACTACTGCCCGATGGAACAAAAGCCTGGCTTAACGCTGCATCTTCCATTACTTTTCCAACTGCATTTACCGGTAAGAACAGGGTAGTGAAGATAACCGGTGAGGTCTATTTTGAGGTGGTTCACAACGCGCGTCAGCCGTTTCAGGTAAAAGCAGCGGGCCAAACTGTTGAAGATATTGGTACCTCATTTAACATCAATGCCTACGCTGATGAACCAGAGGTAAGCACCACACTGCTAGAGGGTAGTGCCAAAGTTATAAATGTAACGCAAAGTGTAGTATTAAAACCCGGCCAACAGGCATTAAGTAACACCGGTAGCAGCATAAGTGTTAAGCAGGCAGATGTTGCTGCGATTATGGCTTGGCAAAAAGGCCTGTTTAAGTTTAAAGATGCCGACTTGAGATTAGTTATGCGGCAGTTGGCCAGGTGGTACAACGTTGAAGTGCGGTACGAGGGTAATATACCTAACCGTAAATTTTCTGGCGAGGTAACCCGCAACTTGAAACTGTCTCAAATGCTTGAAGTTTTAAGCTACTACCAGGTACATTTTGAAGTTAAGAAAGAGAAGGACAATAGCGTAATTATCGTTAAACCTTAAAATCAATAACCTATAAATAAATTTTACTAACCAATAAACCCTAAAATCAATGAGAGCTAACACCAAACGGCAGACTTAAAATGCCAGGTTGGTTCAAAAAAAACCGCAAAAGTGTTGGAAGCACTCCTGCGGCACATGTTTGAATTAACCCTCCCAATAAAGCATTGGGAAAACTTTAGTCAAGCTATTCTGAGCAAAAACCCAAACTTTTCAAAAGTAATGATTTTTTATGCTTTTTTAACAGGCAGCAGGCCGTGTCGTATTTGGCTGCCTCAAAAACTTTTATTGGTTATGAAATTAACCACTGTCTTAATTTTTTTAGCCTTATTTACCGCCAGCGCCAAAACCTTCAGCCAAATAAATCTTGAAGAACGCAACGTACCGCTGGAAACCGTTCTGCAAAAAATTCAAACGCAAACTCAGTATCATTTTTTTTATGATGCCGATGAACTTAAAAATATTAAGCTTAGCGTCCATGTAAAAAATGCACCACTGCTTACGGCGCTGAAAATGTGTTTTAAGGATCTTCCTTTTGCTTTTAAAGTACTACAGGATAACGTACTTATTAAGCGTACCAGTAACGATACTGAACCTAAACCTATCACAGAAAACAAAGTTACAGCGGTGCCGGTAACTGTTACCGGTACCGTTAGTGATGATAAAGGCCAGCCGCTACAAGGTGTTACCGTTAAAATACGAGGGGCTAACACTGCCGTAATTACACAAAGCAACGGTTCGTATTCTATACGAGTACCGGATACCCGCTCAGTGTTGGTATTTACCTTTGTTGGCTTTCAAACCGAAGAGGTCCCAGCTGATAAGCCGGTTGTAAATGTTACCTTAAAAGAGCAAGCAACTGGTTTAAATCAGGTAGTGGTTATTGGCTACGGCCAGGTCAGAAAACGTGACCTGACCGGTGCTGTGGGTTCGGTTAAAGTAGAAGATTTGCAAAAGGCACCGGTTCCATCATTCGATCAGGCCTTAGCCGGACGTGTGGCAGGTGTGCAAACCAGCAATACCGATGGCCAGCCCGGTGGTCAAGGCATTAACATTGTCATAAGAGGTAATAACTCGCTAACCGGCAGCAATACGCCGCTTTATGTAATAGATGGGTTCCCGATTGAGAATCCTGATATCAACGCCATCAATCCTGCCGAAATAGAAACTTTTGATGTATTGAAGGATGCTTCGGCCACGGCTGTATACGGTGCACGTGGTGCTAATGGTGTTATCATCATCAATACCAAGCGTGGTAAAAAAGGCGACCCTGAGGTTAGTTATAATGGCTACTACGGCGTAGCTACCGTACCTAAACCTTTAGACCTGCTAAATCCGTATCAGTTTGTACAATTACAAGCCGAACTTAACCCTAACCGTGTAGCCAGTGATTATTTTGTAAATGGCTATACATTAGAAAGCTATCGCGACTTTCCCGGAGCAATAGACTGGCAAAAAGAGTTGTTTCAGGCTGCTCCATATCAAAACCATTTTTTATCTCTATCCGGCGGTACCGATAAAACCAAGTATAGCCTTTCAGGATCCTTTTTTAACCAAAAAGGGGTAATTATAGCTTCGGGATTTAGAAGAGCGCAAGGCCGTTTTAATCTTGATCAAAACGTCAGTTCGAAAATCAAAGTAGGTATCAACACCAACTATTCTAACAGTGTAAGGTCGGGTACTATACCGCGCAGCCAAACAGCAAAAGGCAATAACGGTAACAGCGAAAGGTTTAACCTTTTATATAATACCTGGATATACCGGCAGGTGGCCGGAAGAGTAGCCAGCGATAATTTACTGAGCGATTTATTAGATCCTGAACTGTCAACCGGTGACTACCGGATAAATCCGTTAACATCGGCTAAAAACGAATATAACAGCGACTTTGTAAACAACTTAAATATCAATGGATATTTAGAGTACGCAATTAGCAAAGCGTTAAAGCTACGTATTACTGGCGGTGTCAATTTGTTCCAAAGCCGGAACGAGATATTTAATAACACGCAAACCCGGTCTGGAAGTCCGTTAACAATACAAGGCCAAACTACCGGTATAAACGGAAGTCTTTATAACACGGAGGGCAATGATTATGTGAATGAGAACAGCCTTACTTACAACACAACGTTTGGCAAAAACCATCAGTTAAATGCAGTAGGTATTTATTCATTGCAAAAAAATACCACCCGGGGCTATGGTTTTGCAGCTGGTTTGCTGCCCAATGAAGGGTTAGGTATCAGTGGTATTGACCAAGGCTCAACCACTAACCTCAGTTCTTATATCTCCACCTTCACGCTGCAATCATTTACAGGCCGTGTAAATTATACATTTTTAAGGCGGTACTTGTTTACTGCCACTATGCGGGCCGATGGGTCTTCAAAGTTCGCAACAGGAAACAAATGGGGCTATTTTCCTTCGGGCGCAGTTGCCTGGCGGGTGAGCGATGAAGCTTTTATAAAAAAAGCATCCTTGGTCTCTAATTTAAAACTGCGGGCCAGTTATGGTTTAACCGGCAATAACCGGGTTAGCGATTTTGGCTATCTGTCGCAAATTAATACCGCTCTTAATACCGGATACCCTTTTGGTAATGCCGTACAGCAAATATTTTATCCCAGCAATCTGGGTAACGATCAGCTGAAATGGGAAAGCACCGGACAGCTGGACATCGGTGCCGACATTGGCTTGTGGAAAGATAGATTTAGCTTAGTTGTTGACTATTACAAAAAACAAACTTACGATTTGCTGCTGAACGCCAACATTTCGCCAAGCACCGGTTTTAACAGCAGCGTAATCAATATTGGTAAAACCAGTAACGAGGGTTTAGAAGCCACGCTAAGCACGGTTAATATACAGGGCAAAACTTTCCGGTGGACAACTGATTTGAATATCGCATTTAACCGAAACCGGATTGTAGCTTTAACCAGTGGCGAAAACGCCCGTTTTACCTTCCCGTCAAGCTTCTCTGATAACTGGCGTACATCAGCTTATATCAGCAGACTCAACTACCCGATCACTCAGTTTTATGGCTTTGTGTATGATGGCGTTTACCAGTATAATGATTTTACCCGACTGCCTAACGGCAATTACGTAATCAACAGTAGCCTGCCAACTACCGGCGGTTTAGTGGGTACCGCTGCACGCCAGCCCGGCGATGCGAAATACAAAGATTTAAACGGCGACGGCATTGTGAACGATGCTGACCAAACGGTTTTAGGTACACCTTACCCATCCCATATAGGAGGCCTGTCAAACAACTTTACTTATAAAAATTTCGATCTGAATATTTTATTTCAGTGGTCATACGGTAACGAGATTTTAAACGCCAACCGTATTTATTTAGAAGGAGGCGGTAACGGAACATTGGGTTACGGTACTAACCAAATGGCATCATTTGCTAACCGGTGGACGCCAACCAACCCTAATAATGAAGTGCCCAGGTTAAACTCGCAAGGTATTGTGGGGGTTTGGTCGAGCCGGTACATTGAGGATGCGTCTTATTTACGTCTTAAAACGCTTTCGCTTGGCTACAATATACAAGCCAGGTTTATGAAAAGGGCGCATATCAAGTCGCTTCGTGTATACGGAACGGCGCAAAATCTCATACTCTGGACTAAGTATAGTGGCATGGACCCCGAAGCCAACACCAAGGGCCCCGGTTTAACTCCTGCCTTTGATTTTTCGGCTTATCCAAACTCACGTACGGTTGTATTCGGTTTAAACTTTACTCTTTAAAAAAAACTTATGTTGAAGAAATTTGGAATTATGCTGGCAACAAGTTTTTTGCTGGCTAATACAGCGTGTAAAAAGTATTTAGAACCTAAACCAACTGATTTTCTTACGCCTGTTACTTATTATCAAAACAAATCACAGCTCAATCTCTCGCTCAACGGCATTTACCAGGTAATGGCTCAGGCATCTTCGTATGGCGAAATGTATCAATATACCATTACTAACGCAACCGATGAAAGCATAACGAACTTTAATACTAATTTGCCTGGCCCCAGCTTTTATAACGCTACGCCAAGTAACTCAGATGTGATAAATTACTGGGCAAATCTGTATACAGGTGTTAACCGGGCTAATTTGTTGCTCGAAAACATTAACGTAGCAACAGACATTTCTGATACTGAAAGGCGCCATGTTAAAGGTGAAGCGGTGTTTTTACGTGCCTACTATTACTTTTTGTTAACGCAATGGTTTGGCGATGTTCCTTTGCGTTTAAATGCTACCAGTTCGGCTTTAGCTACCGACTTTGAATTTACCAGTACCAAGGCAGTTTACGATTTTGTAATTAACGAAATGACAACCGCCGAGGGCCTTTTGAATGACCAGCCTGCCGATGCGTTTAACTATACCGAACGCGTTACAATTACCACAGTACAGGGCATGCTGGCCCGGGTATGTTTGTATGCCGCAGGCGAACCGGTTAACGATACTAAACGCATGGCCGAAGCCCTTTCATGGGCACAAAAGGTAGTAACCTCCGGAAAGCACCGGCTTACGCCTGATTATACACAAATCTTTAAGTTAGAATCTGCTGATGCTTATGACTTGGCTAACCGTGAAGTGATGTGGGAAGTTGGGTTTAGCTGGAATCCAACCAATACAGGGCGGTTAACCGCAAGCCAGGTAAGGGTTGGCATACCTACCCAGGCTATGTCTGTTGGCCGTATGTATGGCTGGACTAATATTTACCCTCGCGTGTTTAAAGCATATGAATCGGTAATAAATCCGGCGGCACCTGTGCCAAATCAAGACCTTTCGCCCGATTTGCGACGTGACTGGAACTGCCCGGTATTTAGCTGGGTAGGAGGCGATGCTAATACACCACCAACACCTTCCTACTTTGCGTACAACAACTACTGGGACCGTTACCCAGGCAAGTGGCGCCGACAATACGAAACAGTAGTGCCACGTGATAATAACAACAGTCCCCGCAATCTTCCTATTATCCGTTACGCTGATGTATTACTGATGCTGGCCGAAGCAGATAATGAACTGAACGGACCAACTCAATTAGGCATTGATGCCGTTAATCAAGTAAGAAAACGTGGTTATGGTGAAAGCATTCAGGGCAGAAGTATTATCAAAATCAACATCAACGATGGTGGTAGCGGCTATACCACTGTGCCGGTGGTAACTATAAACGGCGGCGGCGGCAGCGGCGCTACTGCAACGGCAACCATAAGCGGGGGCCGGGTTACTGCGATAAACTTAACAGCTTTAGGGTCTAATTTTGCTACTGTGCCTAATGTGAGTATTTCGGGTGGCAGCGGATCAGGTGCTACGGCAACTGCTGTACTGTCTGACGCTACATTAACACCTGATAAATTTGCCTCTAAAGAAGCTTTCCGTAAAACCATACAAGATGAGCGGCTGCGCGAATTAAACGGAGAATTTTTGCGAAAACAAGACTTGAAAAGATGGGGCTTGCTAATTCCTACCCTAAAGGCAATGGCAAATGAAGCAACTGTTGGCAGCACCGACAAGAATCCCGACGGAACACCCGTTATTCCGGCAGCTGCGTCCAATGTTCGTAGCAAGTACACCATACCTGGCAGTAACATATCAACAAAAGACATTTATTTGCCTATACCACAAACCGAAATTACGTATAACCGCCAGGCCCGCCAAAACCCTGGATATTAAACCTGCAAAGTTATGAAAGCAATTATATGGATACTTTTAGGCAGCGTGATGCTGGCCGCATGTAATAAAGCTGATGTTAAACAGCCGGCTAATTTTGATGTAACAGCAGCTAACACCACTGTTAAAGCCGGAACAGCGGTGACGTTCAATATTTCAGGCACACCTGATGACATTGTATTTTACTCAGGTGAATTTGGTAAAACCTATGTACAGAAAGATTTGGTTGAAGCGCCTGAGGCAGGCAATCCTGAAATGGAATTTCAAAGCAATGTTCAATTTGGTACTACAACGCTGAATAACGTAACCGTTTTGGTGTCTAATAACTTCAACGGGGTGTATGACAGTACCAATGTAAAAGCAGCCACCTGGACTGACGTTACCTCGCGTCTTAAGTTAGGCACCAGTGCCACTAACCTTTCATCGGGCGTAGTAAATTTGAATGATCTCAAAGCAGCCGACAAACCTTTTTTGTATGTAGCTTTCAGGTATTTATCAGATAGGGCCGCAACGCTTAAGCAGCGGCAGTGGACGATAGGCAGTTTTCAGTTCCGCACCCGTTTTCCGGATGGGAAAGTATTTAACCATGCTACTTCTATTGCCGAGGCCGGATTTGGATCTGTTGAATTTAAAGGTGATTCCACAAAGTGGGTACCCGGAACATCCCTGTTTCATGCGGGGCTTGCCGCCGGATATCCTTCGGACGATGACTGGTCAATTAGCCGGGCCTTTAACCTGCGCACACTTGTTCCGGAAAGGAAAGGATCGGTTAATATCAAGTCTATTGCCCAGGCAAGCTTGCCGCAGTACCGGTTTACTTATAGCACTCCCGGAACTTACAAAGCCACATTTGTAGCTACCAATCAAAATATTGATAAGCAAGAGCAGGTGGTAAAGGAAGTTACTGTAACCGTTACGCAGTAATTACATCATTTAATTATCAAAAATAAAACTGGAATTTAAATGACAAGGATACTGTTAAGGGCTTGTTTAAGCATGGCGGTATGGCTTTGCTTAACCGAAATATGGTGCCCAGGCAATCTTTATGCACAGCCTGTGCAAATTCCGGCTAACATACCTAACGTTCATCCACGCATCTATGCAGGCGTAAATAGTAAGGATAATTTGAATAGCAAGTTTACCCAGGTAGCCTGGTGCCGCGAGTATATAGATGACCTGAAAAAAGAAACACAGCCTTACCTGGAGCACTTTAAAACGGACACCAGTTGGCTGGTTTCCAGGCTGCAAATGTACTGGAAAACACACCACACCGATATTTACATCAAGGGAACCAACTTTTTACGGGCCGAAGGCCAAGCAAGCGTTCCTACTGTAAGGTACGCCGGGAGTAGAGATTGGGCGTCAGATTACATTGTGCCCAGCATCGGCAACGTAAGGCCCTACGCCGACGGGCCGGACGGTAAGGTATACATGATTAACAAAAGAAACGAAGGTGAATGGGTGAGTCCCGAAAAAACCGGGCTGGTGATTGAGCGTATTAATCAAAGAATACTGGAGGTAGCCCAAAATGCTGCTTTTTTATATTGGTTTACCGGCGAAGTAACTTATGCACGCCTGGCAGCCAGTGTATTAAAACCGTATATAGCTGGCCTGTATTACCGCAAGTTTCCGGTTAACACAGTTGATACACAAGAGAGTTATTTGACAGGGCTAACCTCATTTGAAGTTATTCATGAAGAAGCTATAGTTCCGGCAACGGTTTGCTATGATTTTTTGTACAATTATCTTCAACAAACTGCACCGGGATTCGGTAAAAAGTTTGCCGATCCGGTATTTCAAAAAATGGCCGATAACATCATCGAAAAAGGTGTTCCGGATAACAACTGGAATATTTTTGAAATGCGCTACCTGTCCTATCTGGCTCTGGCGCTCGATAACAACAGCAGTTATGCTAACGGAAAGGGTATATCTTATTATCTGGATGTTATTTATAACCGCGAGTCGCCCCGGCAACGTTCTTTTATTAAATGCCTCGACGGGTTTGACCCTAAAGTAGCTACCTGGCACGAGGCGCCAAGCTATTGCCTGCATGTATGCGAAGACATGACGCAGATTGCGCTCTTGAACGACCAGGTAATGCCCGGCAAACAGGATCGCTTGTTAACTACGCTTAAAAAGGCTACAATGGCTACTGCAGAGTACCTATTTCCAAACAAAAGGATTACCGCATTTGGCGACAGTCATTATGATGAACTTTCGACCGATAACCTGGAGTTTGCCATAGCGCTTACCCGTAAATATAACGATAGCGATGAGCTGAAATTTACCCGCTTATTGCAATTTATAAATACGGAGAATAAGCCAAGGCCAACAAAAAAATCACTATTCAGTCTGTTTTTTTATGTAGATAGGCTTAAAGCAGCGCCCAAAGCCACGCTCGAAGATTTTGCCTCACCAGCATTTTTCGCATCTAACCAAAGCTGGTTTGTGCAACGCAATGGATTCAGTGAAAACAATGGGTTAATGATTTCGGCTAATGCCTCGCAAGGTAATCACTCACATGCCAACGGCGTTAATATGGAATTGTACGGTAAGGGTTATCCGCTTGCCCCTGATTTTTCTAATGGTGAGAGTTATTGGCATTCGGGCTATCGAGAGTTCTATTCACAATTTGCTGCGCATAATACGGTAGTGGTTGATGGAAAATCGGCGTATGGCGTTATGTTAACAGCTATACCTTTCAAACTACTCAATAACTACCCGCAGGCAGAAAAGCAATCCGGGTATTTTAAGCCGGTTACTTTTGCCAACATAGTTTTTAATGAACCCTCAACCAACGCTACGCAATTACGCTTATTGAGCACAGTGCGTATCAGTGATACCAGCGGATACTATGTCGACATCTTCCGATCAAAACGAGCAGATGGGAAAGACATTAAGCATGAATACGTTTATCACAATTTAGGGCAGCAGTTTGGCTTGCAGGAAACCAACGGCAATCAGCTTACGCTGCAGCCTACTACCGACCTGGGCACCGCAAAAGGCGACGTGAAAGGCTATGATTATTTTACCGATAAACGCAGCATTGCTTATGACAAGGATTTTATAGCCAACTTTAAACTGGCTGTAGAAACTAAGCCAGTAGTGCAAATGAACCTGTGGATGAAGGGCGATAAAAACCGGCAGTTGTACCTGGCTAACTCACCTAAATCATACGCATTAAATACCGGCGTTGTGCCAGCTGAAATTGCCAGTTTAGATGTGCCAACGTTGTTGGTGCGTCAGCCCGGCGAAGCCTGGACTCATCCTTTTGCCGCCGTAATTGAACCCTCGTATGTTGGTGGTAACAGTGTTATGTCAACTTCGTATTTTAATTCGACAGCGCCTAATAGTGAATTTGTGGGCATAAAAGTTAATTGTGCGGACAAAAGCACGCAGTATATACTATCGGATGTAAAAGGCACGCAATTAAACGAGTATCAACATCTAAAGTTTACCGGTACATACGGCGTAGCAGCCGAGAAAAAAGGCCAGTTACAATACCTGTTCTTGGGCCAGGGCACCGTTTTAGCGGTACGCGAGTACAGACTTGAAGCCATAAGCGGTAATTTAACTGCCGCTTTCCAGCAAGATAAGGACGTATTCCGCTTGTTTGCACAACAACCCTTAAAGCTAACATTACCTTATAAAGGTAATGCGCAAACCCCCGAGTTAACAGTTACCGATAAATTAGGTAAAACCAAGGTTTATACAGGTAGAATAGATAATTCGGCAAATAATAAGTTGGCCACGTTTGTCATTGATGCGGAGACCAGCAACGGAGTTTCTCTGAAAATTTCCAAATAATACCATGCCATAAACCAGGTCAATGCGTTTGCATAACCTTGGTTTATAACATAACACTTACATTATGAAGCTTACGATCATAAAGGTTTTCTTTTTTCTCGTTATCCTATCGCTAGCGTCCTTTTCTCTCAGGCGAAATGATTGGTTAGCAAAAAGCTTTGAAGCTGCCGAGGTGCAGTATACACACATGTTACAAACCAATGCCAATTTAAAGCAATACCCACGCTCTTACCACAATGATACGGTGCCCACTTACACCGGTATTAACGACTGGACAGGCGGTTTTTGGCCCGGTTGCTTATGGTATGTTTATGATTATACGAGGAAGAATAAATGGAAAGATGCAGCCACTACGTGGACCGAATCATTAGAGGCTAACCAATTCAACACTACCCACCATGATATCGGCTTTATGATGTATTGTAGTTATGGCAACGCTTACCGGCTTACGCAAAATCCAAAATATAAGTCGGTTTTAGTACAAAGCGCTAAATCACTAATCACCCGTTTTAATCCAAAAGTTGGTGCAATTAAATCTTGGAACGAATTTAAATCCTGGGGTAGCGGCAAGGTTTACAATTACCCGGTTATTATTGATAATATGATTAATCTGGAGCTGTTGTTTTTTGCCTCTAAAGTAACCGGCGACGCCTCTTATAAGCGAGTTGCCATCAAACATGCCGAAATCACGTTAAAAAACCACTTTCGCGAAAGTGGCAGTTCATACCATGTGGTTTGCTATGATAGTATTTCGGGCCGGGTATTAACGCGCGAAACGGCGCAGGGTCTTGCCGACAACTCGGTATGGGCGCGCGGCCAGGCTTGGGCCATATATGGCTACACAATGATGTACCGCGAAACACATGATCATCGGTTTCTAAACGCAGCTATCAGGATGGCGCAATTTTATCTGAATGCGCCCACTTTACCTACCGACCAGATACCTTACTGGGACTTTAATGCCGGCCAGCCGGGTTATAAAGCAAACTGGAACTACGATTCACAACGGTACAGCCCGGCTCCGCGCGATGCTGCTGCTGCAGCCGTTACCTGCTCGGCACTGCTGGAATTAAGTACCTACACGAGTGCAATGTTGAGTAAAAGCTTTTTTAACCGGGCTCAAGCTATGTTAAAGTCACTCAGTAGTCCGGCTTATTTGGCCAAACCCGGTACCAATGCTAATTTTTTGTTGATGCACAGCACCGGTAACATGCCTAAGCAAAGCGAGATTGACGTACCTATTGTATACGCTGATTATTATTATTTAGAAGCTTTGCTGCGTTACAAACAATTAACTAAAAATCGGCCCTTGAAATTTTAACTCAATTATCAATAGCACAGTCCATGAAAAAGATATGGCTTATGTTTATCCTGGTGTTTCAATGCCATTTAAAATTACTGGCACAGTTACAGGGTAACGCCCAATTTGTAAATCCTTTTATTGGCGCGGCTGATAATGGCCACACTTTTCCGGGTGCAACAGTGCCATTTGGTTTGGTGCAGGCCAGTCCCGAAACCGGTAACGCCAGCTGGGACTATTGTTCCGGCTACAGGTATGAAGACAAAAAGATATGGGGCTTTGCCCAAACACACTTAAACGGTACTGGCATTCCCGATTTAGGAGATATTCTACTACAACCCTTCAGCGGTTCAGCCAGTCGCGATAATTTTCAAAGTTCATTTGATAAAAGCACGGAAAAAGCCTCGCCCGGATATTACACAGTAGTGTTAAAAGATTTTAATATTAAAGCCGAGTTAACGGCTACCGCACATACGGCCTTTCATCAATATACTTATAGCAACCTGTCGGGCCCCGCCAGCTTACTGGTCGATTTACAGTCGGGTCTGGTATCCTCTGAAAAACAATTACGGGAGCATGTATTAGAAAGCGAACAAAGCTTTGAAGGTACAAATACTATAACAGGTTACAGCAAAGTAAGGCAATGGGTTGAGCGCAACCTGTATTACGTAATTGTATTTAATAGACCTATAATTGGTAAAAAAGAGCTGCCCCGCTTACCCGGTGAAAAAGCGCCACGTTACGTGTTGGATTTTAATTTGAAAGCTGGTGAAAAGTTGCTGGTTAAAATAGCAATATCCACCGTTAGTGTTGATGGCGCCCGCAAAAACCTTAAGGACGAGTCAACTGGCTGGAGTTTTGATGCCGTACGCAATCAAGCCTGGCAAACGTGGAATCAATACCTGTCTAAAGTTCATGTTAAAGGCAATTTGAATCAAAAAGTTAATTTTTATACCTCCTTATACCATCTGTTTATTCAGCCTAATAACATAGCCGATGTTGATGGGCATTATCGCGGGCCTGATAATAAAGTTTATCAGTCTAAATCAAAATCCTATTACTCTACATTTTCATTATGGGATACCTATAGGGCTGCACACCCGCTGTATACCATACTGATACCCGAAAAAGCGGGTGAATTTATCAACTCCATGCTACAGCATACCGATAAGCAAGGTTATTTGCCTATTTGGACGCTTTGGGGAAAAGAAAATTTTTGTATGATTGGCAACCACGCCGTTCCAGTTATAGCCGATGCCTATTCGAAAAAACTTAAAGGATTTGATGCACAACGAGCTTTTCAGGCGATTGACAAATCATTAACAACCGAACACCCCAAATCACAATGGGGTATATATGACCAATATGGCTACCTGCCATTTGATTTGGTTAAGGAAGAATCCGTTTCCCGTACCTTGGAACAAGCATTTGACGATTATGCTGCAGCCATGATGGCTAAGGGTGTTGGTAATCAGTCGCGTTACTTGTTTTACAAAAACAGGGCTGAAAGCTATAAACGAGTCTTTGATACGCAAACCAGTTTGATGCGGGGGAAAGATTCTAACAGACACTGGCGACAGCCGTTCAACGTGTTCCATCTTTCGCACGCCGGAGACGCAGGCGGAGATTATACGGAGGGCAATGCCTGGCAATACACCTGGTCGGTACAGCACGATGTACCGGGTTTGATCCAGTTAATGGGCGGTAAGGTTAAAACCGCTCAAAAGCTCGATTCTCTATTCACATTACCATCAACCAAAGAAGGAAATGGGTTCACCGGTGATGTAACCGGATTAATTGGCCAGTATGCACATGGTAATGAGCCTAGCCACCACGTAGCTTATATGTATACCTTGCTCGGCAAACCACATAGAACACAAGAGTTGGTTCGTGAAATTTGCAGTAAATTTTACATGAACAAGTCAGACGGTTTATCAGGTAATGATGACTGTGGTCAGATGTCGGCCTGGTATATTTTTACTGCAATGGGCTTTTATCCGGTAAACCCTATTGGCGGTGAATTTGTACTGGGTGCACCTCAGCTACCGGAAATCAGGATGGAAGTAGGAAAGGGTAAGTTTTTCATTATACAGGCAAAGAACCTTTCCAATCGTAAGAAATACGTAAAGCAAGTATTACTTAATGGTAAACATTATTTGCCATCAACCATTCAATACCAACAGCTAATGTCGGGGGGGCGACTAATTTTCGAAATGATGTAAGTGAATTATTGCAATTCACTTTAAGAGGCCCAATTCCTGACCAGAATAAATCCTAGAGAGCTGATCAAACAGATCCGGTTAAACGCGCCCAACAGTTTTATTAGCAAACAAGCAGTTCAATGTTGACCAGGTCTTCTGTAGAATTTGTTTTAATGATCCTGTTATTTTTGGAATACTTTATGTTACAATTTGGTTTATCTTGTTCCGAATTTATTGGATACAGCTCATTAGTGATTTAAAGCTAACAGGCAATTTTTTTGTAACTAAGATCAAGAAGATGAATTTTGCCATTTGGATATCCAATCGTCCGCTAACTGCTCCAATTCCCTATTCACACTTTTTTTCTTCAACTCATTCAAAGCAACGGCCAGATCTTTCAGTTCCCAACCTTTGCTATTCAAGGTAAACCAAGCTTCTTTAAATTGCCCTCTATTCAGATAGTCGTAAAATTGAGCATTTTTGTCACCGGTGCTAAGTAACCATGTCGGCAGGTCCATTATGGTGCTTAACATTCCTTCATCAGCGATTTCATACAATGATGAGTTTTGAATAATATCAGGTGAGTTCAGTGTATATATTGATGAAGGAAAATCACCGTTATATTCAGATAAGGTGCGCAAATATTTGAATGGCATGTTTTGATCAAAATAGGGCAAATGCCCGAATTCTTTTGGGTCATCGCCATACTCCACGGTAAACTCGTCAACTTCTAATGCATACTTGTAATCAACTTGTTCACAAAATCTGACAATGTCGTGGGTTAACCCATCTTTAGTCATAATCATCTGTAAAACTATCGATGTGATGAACTGATCGGTATCACGAGCAATTTCAGATAGGTGACCATGCTCGAGAATATACTCTGCGTACGTCTCCTTACGATCACAAAAAAAGTGTTTAACGATGCCTTTATACGATGCGCCATGCCCTAAAAATAACGGGACCAAACATGGCGGGTGTGGGTACCAGTGACCATCAATGGCATTAAAGCCATCAAGGTAAGCAGGTAATTCAATCTCTTTAGTAATGAGTTTTTGAATGCGGCTGTCTATAGTCAACATGCTGATAATTGGTAAGTGAAATTAAGATGATCGTTGATGTTTTCTGTACGTTTATCAATCTTAAAGTTTAACGTTGTCAGTTGATTTTATTTTAACTCACATTTACTTAGCCTGTAAATATCTTCAAGGCATTTCTCAATCTCTTTTTGGTGTAACCATACCCACTTAACGCTGCTCCATCTGTTGTGCAGGGAGGTAACACGAGTGGTCACAGGAGATGTTATGGTTGGAAGATCGGTAAACTTTTACGCCATCGTATAGTCAAATGATGCGTAGAGAAGAAAAGCAAATAGCTGACCGGTCCTTTGATCAATTCAAGTATAAATGTGGTTGGACTTGTTTCCCTTTCAGACAACAGTGCAGGCCAAAACCATGGCATGATAGCTTTCCCTGCCAAGCCTTTCAAATTCTGCCTAATATCTTCTTTACATCATTCATTCTATGGAGCCTCTGTGACCTAGATTAACAGCAAGCAAGCAGTAGAAAAGGCTATTAGACCTATATGTAGCGAGCTATAAAGGGCACTAATCCAATAGCGTCCAGGCCCGTTTGGCTTGTACGGTTTGCACCACTTGCTGTTCGGCAACTACAATGTTTTCTTTACGCTGGCCAATGTATTCCAGCGTGCTTAACTTATTCCATAAAGCCACAATTACTTTCAAAAATTCATCTACGGCTGTTACCGATGAGCGGATATCATGATGGTTATAAACAATCTCAATCAAACGGGCCAGCAATTCTTCAAAGTTGCCCGGGGTCACATCTTTCCACTCGTAAAAATATTTAAGCAGCTCTTCGCGCTCGGCACCAGCAATGCTTTTTACGGTGCTGAAGAACACGTGTGCCATTTCAGAAAAATAACCCACTAATACTACAGGCGATTGGTTGTAAGCTATATTGCGGTAAGGAAAATAGATACGGGCTATGTAATCGAGCATCTTTTCGCATAAAGCTTTCACATTCTTTCCAATTGTCGAAATAGATTCTTTGGAGGTGATTTTGTCTAGTATTCTAAAAGACAGGAGCTGAATTTGATTGAGTTGTCCGCTAAATAACTCATAGGCACTAACCAGGTCCGGGTGGCTCAATAAACAAGCGCTTGGGGGTATATAATTGGTATGTATTTGTATACCCGAACCGTTTTTAGTGAATTTACCAATTTCTAAGTAGTGATTTGTGCGGTTATTGATTTGGGATGCTGGTAAAAAGGTTACGGTATATCTGCTTTCAACGTCGGGATAACGCAAAGGCAATTCCTCTGCATCTGGCTGCCCTGCTGCCACGCGCTCATGAGGATTAACAGTGAGAACGATAAAGTAAGTTTCATTGCCGTCTTCTAAACCATCTTGATTAAAATAATGGTCAAATGTTACTTCCTGGCCTATACCTTGTGTGGCAATAGATATCCGGTAACCTTCAGCGGTTACGGCATTGCACGTTTTTATTTTTACTTGTATGTGGTTAGAAGCCCTTTCAATGATCTGAACATCAAAAGTGCCATTACTTGTGCCCCCAAATGGTGGCAGCAAGCCAAAATTATAATTGTTTAGAAGCAGGGCATTGCTGTCCTTTACCAAATCATGTATAAAATTATCAGTTTGCACAAAGTGGCTGCTTGATATTTTCATACCATCCACCCAGTTTACAGCTTTATGTTTTACAGGTAGTATCATATTATATTACTGAATAGCAATTTATAGATATATCGCCTCATCACCGGTTCTTTGCGGTTCGTTTACGGCTTCCGAAACCCTTTTGGCCATGATAGCGTATTTTTCTGTTATATTATTTTGTTCAATGTCCAGCTCAGGATCGATAAAATTACGTTGGCTGAAAAATGATGGTTTAATGTAAAAAATCCATTTATAGCTTTCGCCTTTCGCCTGCTGGTATTCTATCTGTGAATCGGGGAACTTTGTGTTGTAATCTTCAATAAATTTCTGAAACCATAAACCAAAATTCATATTACGAGGAGCTTTAGCTTTTACTTTAAGTTGCTCACTGTCGGCTGTGCTTTTATAAAGATTCACCTCCAATACTAACAGCCGGTTAAAATCTAAATGCTCCATGCTGATGTCTACAGGATATAATGGATACTGCCATACCTTGTATATTTCGAGCGGTATGTTTAAATAAGCTACATAAGCCCACCAAAACACTAACGGAAGTAAAAAGGCAAACACAGCAGTAGAGGCCCATATGCCATATTTCAAATTGTTCAACCAGTCAAACCCAAGCTTAAACAAAAATGCGCCTAACATGCAGCTTAATAAGCTACAAATAAAAACAAAGCCTTTTCGGGTGTTGAGTTCCTGATCATAGTAAGTTACAGCCAGGTAAACAAATATAATCCCGGCGGTTAACATGTAAAGTTGTGCACAAATGTATCCCCAAGGCATAAACTGCAAGTCCAGAAATCCCAATAAACCAGGAAGGCCTAACACCAATGAGGTAATAAGCATTGTTACGATAAGCCTTTTATTATTAAACACCTGATTTTTTTTGTTGATAACGGTCATAATAGCCGTACTCACCGCAAAAATTACCGGGAACAGAAGATAGCGTATAAAAAAAGATTTAACATCCATAAAGACTGCAAGCTTTCAGCAAATATTAAGTTCATGGAAAAATGAACTTTGCTTAATCAATTACCAAAATTTGGGGTTATTGTTTTTAGAAAATTATACCAAGTGCTATGCCCGCCTTAACAGACAAAGTGAACTTATTAGATACTGATTTTAAAGCCTCAACCATAGCTGCAGGTATGGTAGAAGCCGACCAAACAGAGGCAGACCGCGTTGTAATTTTACCGCAGGGTGCGCACCACCGCGCCTACGCCAAAGAGGTGGCTAACGTAACTACTTATCAATCAGCTTATCGAAACCGAACGATGCAGGCCATATATATCAATCGCGAGGGGTTGTACGATATGCTGCCTGAAGGTTTGTTTCATCAACCACCTGCCTCCAGCGTCATGATAACCGAAGAGGAAATGGTAAAAGATATAAAAGTGCGGCGTGAGGAGGAGCGCCTGGCCCGCAATTTTTTTGCCCCGCTTGAAATAGAGTTATACGGCTTGCGCACGGTTATTGAGTTATACGAAACCCGGTTAGATAAAAAAAGCGAGTATGATGAGCTGATTGATATATTTTTAAAAGAGTGGAAAGAATTTAAATGCTTCAGTAATCAGCAGATGATTGTGTTAATACATGTGCTGCCCGTTATTCATGAACAACGCAATAATTTGCCGTTTTTGCGTAATGTGCTCAGTATTATGTTCAATGCTCCGTTTGAACTCACTTATCAAACCGTAATGGAGGTATTAAAGCCCAGTGGCGAAGCTGGGTTGGGAAACCAGTTGGGTTTTGGGCAATTGGGGGTTAACTTAATTGCCGGAAACAGCAAAGAACCCGATGAGCAGCTCCAAATAACAATTGGTCCGTTAACCACAACACAAATGCTGGCTTTATTACCCGGAACCCAGGCTGCAAAAGCATTAGATGTGTTACTTAATTATTTCGTCCCTATGCAAACCAGTATGATTACACACTACACAATAGGCACCGAGTATCAAAAAGCGGTATTGGGCGCCTCTTCTGAAAATGCATGCTTAGGATTTACAACCTACCTTGGCAGCTAAGCATTAACAAATATCCTGTAAGTTGAATTCATTACACTACGGCTATCCAGCTTTGAGGCCAGCAAAGTAATTAGTGTATCCCAGTCTTGTGTGCTTAATTGTAAGGTTGGCTCAGGCTTCAGGTAAATATCAATAGTTTTTTGAAACCCCTCTTTAGGGTTGCTGGAAACAGCCAGTCCCTTCTTTATTTGCACATCTGTAATCTTATTGCCCAAATCGTAGTAACAAAAACTAATTAAGTCTGCCTGAGTAACAATTCGGTCTTTGGTAGTAAGGCCATATTTATAAGCTTGTATGCGTTCGGTAGCACCTAAACTGTCCCTTCCGCCAACTGTGCTTGTCATTAGCCTAACTGAGTCGGGTTTAACTTTGTACATCTCAAACTGTTGCAATTTGGCTCCCCGGCGTATATGATTAGCTGCCCCTGCCAGTGTTGTCCAATAATTTAGGTAAAGCATGGAGGCTTGTTTAGCAGGCTTGATAACTAAATAGTTCAAAAGTTCTGAACTGTGATCGGAATTTTGCGATTTGCGTTCAATCAATGATAAATTTTGCTCCAGGGTTCGGAGCACACCAGCCATATAGTCGGTTCCGTAACTGGCAAAAGCAGCCTTTTCATCACGAAGCAGTTCAAAGAGATATTCTATTAGCTGTTGTGCGTTGCGCGAGTCAAACCGCTCTGCCCCACCATGGCGTATCGAATAACTTCCATCATTGCCTGTGCCGGCTTGCGCGTAAGGTATTTCGGCATAAAACGTTTGCCGATCGTCAAAAACTTCTTTAATAGACAAAAAGTAATCTTTGTGATCGGGTTTAATGGGAATGACATTATTTAGCTCACGCAACCGGTATTTTTTTTCGTGCAGCCGGCGATTGATTACAGGAAAACAGTTAATGGAAACTTGCAATTCATCAATGATATCTGGACGGATAGCAGCCGGAAACCTAAGTTTTATCCATACACATGGCTTTAAGCGGTTTATATCAGCAGGGTTAAATAATGCTGTCAATTCATTCGGTAAGATTTCCCTAACGGGCGTAATGTCTTGTAATTTATCATCAGTTAAGGTAATAAACCTGTTGGCATAAAACTCTTTAATATCACGTACAATCAGGTTAATTGTATTCTGCTCGTAAAAAATAGGCTTGTTTTGCAGTAGCTGGTCATCTATATAATTTATGCCCGACTGGCTATTGAGTTCTTCGCCATTTAAATAGCATTGCACAACCGATAGTAGCTTATAAAAATCTTCGTTTGCCGCATAGTCCGGCCATTCAATAAATAATGCCAGTTGATTGATATTGGTAAGGCCAGGTGCGCATTCAATACCTATCCAAAGGCTTTGGCTATCGGTAAAACCACTTCCAACATGTGGCAGCGCTGTATTCTTATGCATATGCTCATCATACTCGTATAAATGATGCCCGCTGCAGGCATATTTTACAGTTGCATTGTACAGGTCCATCTGTCCTACGGGCGAAAAAAAAGCATCTGCCTGCTCGTCCGATGGCTTTCCGTTTTCTTTAACAGCTGGTTGCCTGTAAAAGAAATGGTTGTTAACCGCCAGCGATTCTTTCAGTTCAACGGGTTGTGCTTTTAATACAGCATGAGCCGGCAAGGCCGATGTTAGATAATCTGAAGCTAAAATCCTGGAAATTTTATGAAGTATTCTGTCTTCTAAATTCTTTACGTCGTTAGATATATTAAACAGTTCTGTGCTCAAAGCTTCAATTAAAAGCTTGACCATCGGATCCATATCGTTTACATTATTGGTTCCCCAATAATCCATTGCGTTACGTAGTATACGGGCACGTATGTCTTCTTTAGACGAAAATAGCGTTTGGTTCATGCTTTAGGCTGAAAGGGGACTTAAAAATAGTGCAGTTGAAAACGTGTAATTTTCTCCGGTTTTTTGAATTTTAGCTTTAATGATGATTTCTACTTGTTTTTTTATTTCGCTTACATTACGTAGAGGGTAAAATTTATTTACTTCTTGTATGCGTACCTCAATATGCACATCGTATATGCGCGTTTCGTATTTGGTAATGGAGCGCATAAGTGATTTTCTGAGCTTCTCTTCCCACATACTTTCACTAACAATCAGTTCGAAATCCAAATCCCAGATTTCACACCCGAAGTCTGGTTGATAACGGTGCTCACCATAGCGGGTAAAAATGATCAGTTCAATGTATTGTGATACCGAGCTGCCAATATCTTGCTTATTTAAATCATACCCTTTAAATAAATTACCCAGCTGAAATGGTTTTTTGTAAAGTGGGATAGCCATATACCCTGTGTTAAGTTTTAAGCAAAATGCTGCAACATTTAAACAAAACTTTTCGGAAATGGTTGTTGGGATGTTGTGAAGATTGAAGGAGTTGACCTGTTTGTACAAATAAAGGTCAAGTAAAGGTGGTTACTGCCTGTTACTGGTAATAACCTACGCGGGGGGTGTTTTCAACAACTTTTTTTACCAGTTTTGATTTTATATTTACATGAAGCCGGTCAACAGTCGTGATTTAAAGCGTGCCTATCTTGCCTTTACAGCTTATTTTTTATTGCTGCTCTTTTTCAGCATTGCATCCGTTTATCTGTTTTTTTTAACCTCCGATCGTGAGGTTGCTCAATTAAATGAACGCGTTAAGCAGTCCGAAAAACTGATCTCAATCCGAAATAATATCAACAACAACTTTGATATTATTATTATGCGGATGGCGCAGTTGTCTCAGTACACTAAAGTAAATTCTGTTGAACTTAACAACGAAAATCTGTTGTTAAACGACATTCAGGAAAGCAACCTGAAAATACAAGCAGCATTGCAGCAAAATAGCCTGCCTTTAAAAAGCTTTGAGCTTTATAAAAAAATGAGCGACAACATTAGCACAGTTGCTACCATCAAAGATTCGTTGTTTACCACGCGCTTTCAAATCGAAAGTGCCCGTTTACAACTGCAGTCTTGTAACCGAACCAACAATTCGGCTGTTAACAAGCTAAAAAACTTTAGAAGATAAACTATGAAATTCAGCATTAAAGAACGCCGTGAAAAATTCTTGTTTTTTTTAGGGATCTTTTTGTTTACCGCTGCTATTTTATGTACAGCCTTATTCTATAATCGTGGCAATGCAAGTGACATTTCAAAAAGCGATTTTTCTAAACGATTACAGGAAGAGGACTATTTTGAAGCAGCCGTAACACAGGCATTACCAGCTATCGATACCACTTATGGGCGTATTGTAAAGTTTAATCCGAATGTACAGGCCGTGTTTCTAGAAAACGACATTAAAAATGCTATTACTGCCATCAGGTCGTATTACAACAGCCGCCCTTACGATAACCGTTACAAATGCTTTATATACGCTTCAAAAATTCAGGAAAACTTATTCTATGACAAGCGTGAACTAAAAGGGAACTACAACGACATAGCTCATATTAATAAACTTTTAGACGAATGTAAATTATCGACCAGGCAGCTACAACAAAGCCTGGGCGCGCGTTAACCTAACTTAATACTTTTCACTTATGCAAGACGATTACCGCAATGGCCGCTCGGTTGAAACCAACAGGCAAAACTATCTTTTCCTCTACATTATCGTTTCTGTACTTTTGTTAGCCGGTCTTATTTTCTTATTCAAAAACGCATTGTTTGATGATAAGACGGTTAATGCAAAAATCCTGAAGAACGAGATATATCTGAATGAGGACCTAGTTTACTCGGACAATACCCAGGGCGCCAACAAATGGCTTTGGGAGTTTGGCAATGGCGAAAAAGCAACTACACAAAGCGGTACGTACCGCTTTAAAAAGCCGGGCGCTTATATTATCCGCTTAACCGTTGATGGTAAATTACAACAGCAATTTCCTCTTGATGTAAAAGATACGGTGGCTGCGCTGGCTAAAGATACCTTGCTTACTATAAACGGCCCAACACAAGGTATAGTTAACGAAGAGGTTAGGCTGGAGGCCCAGGGAGACGCCAGGATATTTGAATGGTCATTTGGTGAAACCGGCCGTATTGATGTAAAAGGACCTACTGCGCTGTATACCTACCACAGCCCGGGCATATATACGGTAAGGCTAAGTACCGATAAAAATAAGAGGCCTGTTTATCATCGTATACGCGTTACCAACCCGGACTCGGCCATTGTTAATGCTATAATAGCACCTGGCGAAGGCGAGCGTAAAGCGATAGACGACATCAGGGCACATCTGCAGGCTATTGCTAACGGTGCCGATTTTAACCATCATTATTACTACCTGGTTAATAAATATTTTTGTGGTGATGAGCGGGTTGCCGTTAACCTTGATGCAGGGGGCGACAGTAAGCAAACTGATTTGTATACCTATTGCATGCGTTTAACGTTTGGAGGCGGCATTAGTATTGATGAAGCCCAGGTAACGGCCAAACCCAAGTCTAACTGTTCAAGCCTGTTAACTGTAAAACAGCATTCTGCAACATCAGCTCAAGGTATCAAACGCACTAAATAGTACTTCCCTACAATCTATCCTGCCATGAAAAAAATTATTATTGCACTCACTATATTATCGGCTTTAACGGTTAAGGCGCAATCGCCTGTTTCTATCAGCAAAAAAGTAAAAACAATGCCCGCGGCTTTCGAAAAGCCAAATGATAAAACCAACGTATACGATGATGGTAAAACCACTTCGTTACCTTGGATAGTTTTTTCAGACCGCGATGAAAACTACACTTATACAGCGCCCGGCGGTTCGCTGGTTATGAAAAAGCTGAAGTTTATGGAGCCGTTCTACATAAGCCAGGAGAAAAATGGTTATGTAAAGGTAATTAAATATCAGCCTGGTATGGTTCAGGGGCGTAAACTGGTTAATAAAAAGGCGGCCCAAAGCTACGGTTGGATTAACAAAAACAAAGTTTTGCTGTGGCAGTCTGCTTACGTCAATCCAGCAAGCGGGCATGTGCAAAAAGCCTTAACCCTGGTGTCGGGTAAAGGTGCATTAGCTAACCCTGATGTATCTTACGATAAAAGCGATTCACTTTACGTATACACCTCTCCCGATTTATCCCAGAAAAAAAACAAAGTTGCGCTTAATCAACTACTTTACATTTATAAAAAATCGCCCGATGGCAGAACTGTATTGGTAGGATCAGACGACCAATTGATTGCCGATAGTGCAGCCCGTAGCGTTTATGGATGGATACCTGCTGATGCTGTGCATGGCTGGGGCGATCGTTTATACATTGGCACAACCAGGCCGGGTTACCAGGCCGATGACTCAGCAGCAGTACTAATTAATTCGGCTTTACAATCAGGCAGTCCGCTGAGTGGTCAGTTTGTATTTGATCCGCTAATTGATGCCGACCAGCCCTTGTTACGCAGCCTGCCGGTAATCACGCCTCCTTCGGCTACTAATGCGGGTACAATGCAGGTGGGTTTAGCTACTGATGTTTATGATAAATCTAATAACAGCATATTAAATATTAAAGGCGGCCATATTACGTACAAAAACTACCTGGCTTTGCGCCGGGGAATGCGTCAGATTAACGTGGTGTTTGTAGTGGATGGCGGAAGCGCCATGCGCAATTATTTTGGCGGTTTAACCAGTACTATCCAATCTTTTGAAAAAACCTTTAATGCGTATAACCAGGGGTATCCTGTTAGTTATGGCGCTGTTGTTTACCGTAACTCAAGCAATTGTACAACAGGGGGTATAGAGCAGCAACCTTTTAGCACCGATTACCGCCAGGTGGTACGCTTTATGGAAAAGCAGTCCATTATAACTTCTGCTTGCGATGCCTCCACCAACAGCCAGCCGGTATTTGATGGCATCAGTGCTTCGCTCCAAATGTTTGCCAATCGCCCCAATCAAAGTAATTTAATTGTATTAATCGGCAGTACAGGTAATACGGATTATAGTAATGATGCTGTAAATAGCCTTGCGGCTCGAATGGCTAATGTGGATGCAAGATTGCTGGCCATACAAGTTTATAGTGATTACAAATCTATTTACAATGATTTTGTTATACAATCGCGTAAACTGGTGTCAGAATCGGCTAATTTAGCGGCGGAGCGTAAAAAGAGCCGCATGGTGGTTGGCGAAGGCTTAAGTAATACCCAGCAATTCAACACCTCTGTATCCGATTCGGTATCTTTCTACCTGGACTATCCCCGAAACAGCTTGGTGCAGGGTGCTGTGATTTTCCCACCTAAAGGTGTGGTTAAATCTAACCTGGCAATGGAAACTTCGCTTAAAAAGCTATTGGCCGAAACCCAATACGATATTAAGACGCAAACGCACTCGCTGGATAGTGCTTTTAGGCTTACCGGTCGTGAGCACCGCTATGTAACGCCTTTGGTGTTATCGCAATTAAGCCCGCCGGTGCCGGCAACCCTGGGCGACAATATGCCACACAACGGTTTTAAATATTATTTTGCCGCCAATGTACCTGCTAATGTAGTTGCACAAAACCCGCAACAACTGCAATATCTTCTTATTTTAAACGATGCCGAGTACAAGCAAATGCAGGATGTATTATCCATGATGATTGGAGAAAACTTGCAGCAAGACGCCAGTAACTTTCGCAGAAAGTTATTTAAAAATTACCTGAACATTTTGCGTAAAAACATGAAGCTGGACCTGAGCCGGGGCGATATTAAACGCATGAGTTTGGCCGATTATATTCAAAAAGCCATTGGCTTACCGCCTTTAGCAAACCCGGCCCTCGGCAAGTATAAGGTGGTTGATTTAAAACGTGATGGTAGCATGCCGCAACAAAAATTTGAGGCCTATATTAATTATTTAATTACAAGCCGTAACGCCGTTAAGCAACAAGCTATGCTAACACAACATTTTGATTCAAACGGCAAAACTTATTACTACATAACTCAAGCCAACTGGCGATAATCTATAATTATGAACATCATCAACTTGAGTGAATCGGTAAAAACCGCTGTTCGCGTTGCCCAATCTCTGGCCAAAGAGTATCATCATAAAGAGTTTGGTCCGGCCCACCTGCTTAAAGGGTTATTGCATCAGGAAGTAGGGCTGCGTAACTTTTTAACGTCCATTGACAAAGACCCGGCTTATGTAGGCGATTGGGCCGACATACGGATGGAAGATTATAATACAGCCATTAATGTGCCCGACGAAATGTTGGGGAACGATGCTGTTAAGCAGGTATTTGATGAGGCTGACAACATACGGTTAAAATTGGGGCTAGATAGCATTACGCCCGTATGCGTGTTAACCGCACTGGTTAAACCTAATGTAGGTTTTGATGCAGGTCAGCTTAAATCGCTTCCCATCAAAGAAAAAGAACTGCTGGATTTGTATCTGCAGGACGATGGGGTAAAGCAGGCTGTAACATCAGGTAACCACGCAAACGGAGATCCAAATGCGTCCACAGGGAGCGGTACATCAAACGGCGCACTCTTAAAATACTGTATTGACCGTACAGACCTGGCCCGGCAAGGAAAAACAGATCCTATCATTGGGCGCGACCGTGAAACCCGTATGATTATGGAGATATTAAGCCGGCGTACCAAACCCAACGTAATTATAACCGGTGATGCAGGTGTGGGCAAAACAGCGCTTATTGACGGCCTGGCGTTGGATATTATTCATAATCGTGTACCACAGTCATTGCTCAATGTTAGTTTGTTTGAGCTGGACATGGGGTCGCTGATTGCTGGTGCATCTTACAAGGGCGAGATTGAAGATCGCCTTAAAAATATATTGCGAGAAATTAAACAGTACGAAAAAGCAATATTGTTTATTGATGAAATCCATACGCTGCTTGACAACAAAGGCCCGGTTGGCGGCGGGGTAGGCAACTTGCTGAAGCCCGAGCTCGCCCGCGGAGAAATAACCGTAATCGGCGCAACTACTGTTGACGAATACCGGAAAATAATTGAGCCCGAACAAGCTTTTAGCCGCCGTTTTGAAGTATTACAGGTAAATGAGCCTGATATAGATACGGCCATTAAAATGCTCGAAAGATTGGTGCCGCACTATGAAGAGCACCATCAGCTCAAAATAAATATTGAAGCCGTGCATGATTGCGTACGCCTAGCCAAGCGGTACCTTAAAGACCGCCGTTTGCCCGATGCTGCTTTTGATTTAATGGACCGGACGATGGCAGCCATCAGGCTGATGAATGATACCTCAGACAGTACATTGAAAGAATTAACTGAGGATTTTAGCATATTAAAAAATAAAGAGGCGGGGCAAGCCGAAGTATCAGATTATAAATGGTTGTACACACTTCTTCAAAATAAAACAAGCGCTGTTTTGTTAGGCAAGTTGGAGGATGATGCCCAGGTAAGCAGTTTTGAAACGCCTGCTGAGTTTGAAGAGTACTTTGAGCGCAACTTACCTAAACTTCAGGCGCTGGCCCAGGAGAAAACCAGCGAGGTTGACAAACAAGATATAGCAGCCATCATATCATATAAAACCGGCATCCCATTAGGCAAAATCCAGGCGCAAGAGCAGGAAAGGCTTTTGAACATGGAAAGCTTTTTGAAAAAGAGGGTAGTGGGGCAGGATCAGGCATTAAAAGCTGTAGCTGACGCTATTTTGGAATCGCGAAGTGGGCTTAACAAAAAAGGACAGCCTATAGGCTCTTTCTTTTTACTTGGCCCTACCGGAACAGGTAAAACAGAATTAGCCAAATCCATAGCCGACTTTTTATTTAATGATGAAAAGGCCATGATCCGGTTTGATATGTCGGAGTTTAAAGAAGAGCATTCTGCGGCATTATTATATGGTGCGCCGCCGGGCTACGTAGGTTATGAAGAAGGGGGCTTGCTGGTGAATAAAATAAGGCAGCAACCTTATACTGTGTTGCTGTTTGATGAGATTGAAAAAGCTCACCCATCGGTATTTGACATCTTTTTACAAATACTGGACGAAGGCCACATGCACGATCGGCTAGGCAAGGAAGGCGATTTTTCAAACGCGCTTATACTGTTCACCTCAAACATTGGCAGCGAATGGATTGCGGAAAAATTGAGTGAAGGCCACCTGCCTTCCTCCAATGAATTGATGGAAATTATGGCCCGGCATTTCAGGCCCGAATTTTTAGCCCGCCTGTCTGAAATTGTGCCTTTTGCACCCATTTCCGAGCAAAATGTGGTTAGGATTTTTGATATACAACTCAAAGGCCTTATCGAAGCTTTGGATAAAATGGGTATTGGCTTTTCAATCAGCGAAGAAGCCAAGAGTATGCTGGCTTTGGGTGGTTTTACACCCAAGTATGGCGCCAGGCAATTATCGGGTGTGATACGTAACCAGCTCCGGCGGCCAATATCTAAATACATCATTGCAGGCCAGTTAAAAAAAGGACAGCATATTGATGTGGCTAAAAAAGCCGATACCGATGAGCTAGATTGGGTAATAACTTAACAATAAGCCAGTAAACTCAACGATTTAAAAACATTAACTATTGAACAGAGTTTACTACTAAGACATTTAAAGGACAGTACATCTCATTTTTGCAAATATGTTTAATTACGAAATTGGTGGCAACGAGAGGAAAGTAGATACCTCCGAAGCTTTTGGCGAAATATCTCCGAATAAAACGCTGTTTATTCAAAAACTAACCGATAACGAACCGCTGCGTCCTGAAAAGGTTGAGGGTTTAAAAACGGTGGAAGAGGTTTTTGAGCATTTTAAACCGAGCATTGATGTAGAGCTTGATAGATTGGACGGCTCTTCTACAACCGAAAATCTTAAGTTTAAAAACTTAGGCGATTTTGGTGTTAAACAGTTAGTACAGCAAAGCAGTTACCTACGCAAACTCAACATTGAGCGCGAGATGTACATGAGCATCATTAAACAGCTAAAAACCAACAAAACACTAAAAACAGCGCTGGATAATGAAGAATCAAGAGCCGCTTTTGTAAGCGCACTTAAAAACTTTGTAAAAGAACTGGAATAATTTTAGCTCACTCCTATACCTCAATACTAGCAAAATGGCAACACCAAACGAGCAAGCACTCAACGATACCTCATCGGCTCAAGGATATAAACCGGCTGAAAAAAGCGCCGCCCCCGAACTAAGCTTAAATGAAAGTTTAAATAAATTGTCCAGGGTGGGCGGTTTTGATTTGCTGGAAACTACAGTAGACGGCCTGCAAAACCTAAATCCCGAACGCAAAGCGCGTAAACAAATTTTCTTGAACGATGAAGAAAAAAAGCAGGAGCGTGAAGAACTGAAACAGAAGCTGGGCCAATGGATTGAAGCATTGGAAAGCGGTGGTTCTGTGAGCGACATGGTAGCAACCAGCAGCGAAAAACTGCAGCAGGTTGAAGAAAACCTGAATGCTAACATTAACAACGTATTGCAAAGTACCCGCGAACTAGAGCAGGCCTACCGCTCTGTGCATTTATTCTATAAAAATACCGAATCTGATAAGATCAAGAATTTGGTAATGATGAATGCCAGTTTAGACCAGTTAAAAGAATTGGACAATCCGCGTTTCATAGAATACGTAGGTGACGAACTGAAACAAAACTATGACCGGCTCGATTTACGCCAGAACTACTCTCTGATGGTTATACCGGGCTATTTAGGATCAAATAAAGTGGTAGAACGCTGGTCTAAAATGGCATACGAAAATAAGGTAATGCTGGTGACCGACTTTGCCGACCTTGACCAACCCGATGATGTGGTTGATTTATTTAGCGCGGCCAACTTAACCGGTGGTGATGCTTTTAAAGCGAATACCATTATGACCTGTAATTGGTTAGTAGGCCGTGGTAAAGTAGCAGAAGTGGGCGAAGAAGATGATCTTTATGTACCCGGTTCAGCTGCGCTGGCTGGCAAAATGTATTATACATTAATGTCACAAGTTACAGCGGGCAAAAAACATGGTGCAGTTAACGAGGTAGATGGCGTTCGCTTCGATCTAAAGAAAAGTGAAATTTCGCACCTCGAAAAACTGGGTTTGGTACCTATGGTAAACGAGTATGGAAAAGTGATGGCGTTTTCAGCCAAAACCCTGTTTAACGGTGATAATATTGGTTTGCAGACTTACTCAGTAGTTAGGGTGTTCGATTACATTACCAAAGTATTGTTCGATTTCCTGAACCGCAGGGCGTTTGAAAACTGGAATTCAAAAACTGAGCAGGATTTACGCTCTCAAATCGTGAAGTTCTTGGATAATATACAAGGACCTGACCGCCTGATTGAGCGCTTTAAAATAGTGCGGTTTGAGCGCGATGAAGTGCAGAAAGACCGTATCCACTTAGATATACATATCACGCCTTACTTCCCAGCCAAAAGCTTTGTTGTGAAGCTGGATGGACAAAAAGGTGATGACGATAGCGCTGTTTGGAACACTGAATATAACCAGCAATAATAGCTCAATAATATGGAAGGCCTGGTATAATTATACCGGGCCTTTTACGTTGTATTAAGGCAATGTAAAATTGCTTGCTTTTGTTGGTTAAGCCTGCTTACCTTTATCCGCACAAAGATGAAACAGGTTGTCCTTATAAACGCAGATATTGATAAAACGCCCATTACCCGGGCGCTTATCAACGCTTACCGTGCCGGCGCAGACCGCGCTAATGCTGCTTTAAAGGAAATCACTATTGCTGATCTGAAATTTAACCCGAACAAACCATTACTAAATAAACTAACCGAAGGGCAGCCAGATTTAGCCGAGGTAATAGCCACCATACGCTGGAGCCACCATATAGTTGTGTTTTGCCCGGTGTATAAGAGTTCCATCAACTTTAAAATTAAAGGGTTTTTTGACCGTATTTTTTTACCCGACCAAGTCTTCATCATCCGTAACCCGGCTTTTAGTAATGACTTTAGCGGCCGTTCGGCCCGGATAGTTTCCATATTAGATGAGGCTGCCTGGCAAGATTGGCAAATAAATCAGCGTACCACTTACCTTCCTATAAAGCGTACCATACTCGAAAAATGCCGTATCAAGCCTGTGCAAACTAATACTATTGGCCATTTACACTCCCTGCAAAACCCATACGCGCAAAAGTGGTTAAACAAGCTGGAAAGCTTCGGTGAAAAATTAATTTAGCTAACAATAAAGTAATTTTTATTTTCCTTAAACAATATATAAGATATATTGTAGTTAATATTGAGAGTGCCGCTTATAAATAAGGCACTTAAATATTATTAACCTTAGAAATTTATCGTTATGGCTTTCAAAGCAAGATTAAATTTTTCGGGCAGGGAGTACGATGTGCTAAACTGCTCTTATGCCTTAAACCGTGATGTTGACTCAAAGGGGCGCCCTGCTTCAGGAGTTTACGGTGGAACCATCGACATTGAAGTAGAATCAACCGAAGATACATCGGTGGTTGAAGCTATGGTGAACAACCAGTACAAGCCTATTGTAGGTAGTTTGCTGATCAAAAAGTCTGAAGAGGATGCAAAGATGAAGGAGCTTACTTTTGAAGACGGGTATATTGTAAAATATGCCGAAGGCTTAAACATCACCGGCGATACCCCGATGACTTACAAATTCACTATATCGGCCCGTAAAATTAAACTGGGTAATGCCGAGCATGTGAACGACTGGCCAGGTAGGGCATAAGTTTTCTGCATAGAGAACATTAAGAGCAGGCTTATATTGGCAAATGCTTAATATAGTTTGCGTATTGTTTAATCTTTAATTTTAAAAACATGGCTTTTAAAGCAAGAATTAATATAGGCTCAAAGGAGTTTGATGTACTGCAGTGCAGTTTTGCACTCAGCCGTGATGTTGATGCCAAAGGACGGCCGTCATCGGGTGTTTACGGCGGAACAGTACAGGTAGAAGTAGAATCGACTGAAGATACTTCTGTAATTGAATCAATGGTTAACAACCAGTATAAACCGCTGAGCGGCACCATTACCTTCAAAAAATCAGAAGAAGATGCCAAAATGAAAGAATTATCTTTCGAAGACGGTTATATTATTCAATATAATGAAGGTTTGTCTGTTGTAGGCAATGCGCCTATGTCACTAAGTTTTGTGATTTCTGCACGCCGACTAAAAGTTGGCAATGCCGATCATGAAAATGACTGGCCTAAATAAAATTATAGCATAAGCCCTTGAGGCAATGAAATACCAGATACGGAGAGGAATACGCAAGTATCTTCTCCGTTTTTTTTGCTGTTTACTCCGATTACTTATGAAGATTAAAAAGCGTATCGTTAGTCATACACCTCCTACTGTTCAAAAGAAAAAGTCAAACATACCCACCGCTATGGAGTATGTGAATCTTTTTAATACCTGCGTAATTAATAAAGACAAGCTGCTGGCTGTTGACAAAATAATTGACGAAAAAGTGGTGGTGAACAGACAGCGTTACGAAGGTGTTTCGCAAATGGTAAAAGGCGGTAATACTGCGCAAGTTTCAGCTCAACCTCTCTTTCAATCTGCACACGTACCGTTTAATAACCGATTTGCGTCCTATGCCAAAGCAGCCTGGGAGCAATCTCCGGTGAGGGAAGATTTATTTGGGCGTTCGGTTACTGAGGTATTGCAGCCGGGGCAACAAAGCAAATACTTAAAGCCCGGCTTTGCCGACAACAGCAGTAGCTTTGGCATGAACCGCGATTTTTTTGCGATGGCTGCAAATTTTAACAGCGCAGGTGTGCCTTGGTACTTCATTGCTTGTGTACACTACCTGGAATGTAGCTTTGATTTTAAAAAGCATTTGCACAACGGCGATCCGCTTACCGGTTATACTGTGCACGTTCCTGCGCACAGGCCAAAAGTTGGACATGCGCCTCCCTTTACTTTTGAAGAAAGCGCAGTAGATGCATTAAAGCTGATGAAATATGACCAGGTAACTAACTGGAGCCTGCCATTTATATTGCAAAAACTGGAAGGATACAACGGATTTGGTTACAACCGTAAAGGTGTGCATACGCCTTATTTATGGAGCTATTCAAACCACTATGTTAAAGGCAAATATGTAAAGGATGGCGTTTTTGATGCAGAGGCCGTATCACAACAACTAGGTGCAGGTGTAATTTTAAAACGCATGGAACAACGTGCGCTAATTAGTATCCCACGAAACTAAAATGGTTATCAAGAAGTATATCTTGTTGTGGAGCACGTTAACATTGCATGTTTTAACGGGTTGTAAACCTGCTCCGGGGCAGCGTAATGAGCTTAAACAGTCGGTTACTCCAAAAGTAAATGTTGCAGCTCAGTCACAGCAACCGGTAATTGATAACGATGAGCCGCTTTTCAGGCAGTTCTTGGCACAGTTCAAATTTGCTGTGAAGCAAAAGGATAAAGCCGCATTATCTAACATGTTATATTATCCTTTGCAAACCAGTCCGCAGTGGAGTAACACTGATTTGCAAAGCTCGACAAGCAACTATCAAGACGGTTTGTTAAGTAAAAAAGAACTGCCTTTATACATGGCAGATATTTTTTCGGGTGATGTGACGCGTTTGGTTCCTGCAAGTACAGAGGATGATTTATCAGTTATTGATGCACACAGTAATGAAGATTATTATCTCAGGCTACGGCAGGTGACAGACAAAGGCACCTCGTTATATGAGTTGCAAAAACAATATGTACAGGATAACGGTAAAGAAACATCATTTGGCTTTGTATTTGGTAAGGTAAAAGGAACATATAAAATATTAAGCTATTACACACCCTGGCCGCTAAAGGGTTAACCCAAAACCTTGATTATGGAAAACAAGATCAGCGTTGAAATTAATATTGAAGGTACCCCCATCGCTCACTTTTCGAGTTTTGTATTAAACCAGCGGTTTAATGAGCATCACTCGTTTGAGCTACGCCTCAATCACGATCAGATTGAGGGCACGAACAACGTTACGCTCGAAAAATCGAAAACCTTTATTGGGAAAAATATTACTGTACAGTTTGGAAATTTTTTGGGTAAAGAAAATCAGTTTACTGGCAAAGTAACCCGTGTGGAAATATCACAAAGTCATGGTTTTCAAGGCGATATTCTAATCAGTGGTTTCAGCCCGTCTATATTGATAGACCGTGGCCCGGATTTAGGATCCTACCTTAATAAAAGCCTTACTACTATATTGCAACAGGCTACCGCCGATGCCCCGCAGAACGACCTAAACTTTCAGGTTAAACCAACCTATACCTCTCCTATAGATTATATGATTCAATACCGCGAAAGCGATTTTGAATTTATCAATCGCTTATCGGCCGAGTATCATGAATGGTTTTACTATGACGGTACCAAGTTAAATTTTGGTAAGCCTGACAAACTGGAAGAAGTGGACCTGGTTTATGGACGTGATCTGCATAGCTTGCAATACGGTATGCAGATAGCACCGCTCAAATATCAGAAGTTTGCTTACCATTCGCCGCAAGACCAGGTTTTTAGTGCACAGCCAGCTGCGGCCTCATCGTCTTCGCCAGATTTGTCTCATGTGGTTTCAGCATCTGATCAGGTCTTTAGCAAACGCTATAATGAGCCGCTTAACGTTCGTATCAATTCACAAAAGGAGATAGACACATTTGTTAATGATGAACATAATGCGCTTGTATCAGAGTTGCTGAACATCATGGGTAACGGCGATAACCCACAAGTGGGGTTAGGCAAAGTAGTTAATATTAGCACCAGTATGCGTGCCGAAACCGGCTTTCAGGTGCAAGATTTTGGAAAGTTTTTGGTAACCGCAGTTTATCATCAGTTGGATGGCGTAGGCCATTATCAAAATACATTTGAAGGCGTATCGGCCAGCAGTGAAAAGCTAAATGTAAAGCAGGCGCAGAAACCATTTGCTGATATGCAACTGGCAACTGTGCTGGATAACGACGATCCGAAAAAACAGGGACGGGTAAAAGTGAAGTTTAAATGGCAGTGTACCAGTAACGACCCTACCGAATGGTTACGGGTAGTAAGTCCCGATGCTGGCAGTAGCGATAAAGTAAACACAAATAGGGGATTTGTTTTTGTTCCGGAAAAGGATGACCAGGTTTTAGTGGCTTTTGAAGAAGGTAATATCGCCAGGCCTATTGTGATTGGTAGTATGTTTAGTGGTAAAACCGGTATTGGCGGCGGCGTAGGCAACAACGGTAAAAGCCTGATTTCAAAAAGTGGGCATATGCTCAGATTGGATGATTCGGCAGGTATTACTTTTATTGATAAAAGTAAATTAAACCATATTGAAATTGATGGCAACAACACAATAACCATTACTGCCGACCAAACCATAAAGCTGGTTACCGGCGAGAGTTCGATTACACTTAATAGTAACGGAACTATTGACCTTGTAGGCCAAGTGATTAATATACAGGGTAAACAGGCTATCAATGCTAACGCCTGCGATATGCCCGGCAACGCGGTTAACATGGGCACTTACGGCACAACCGCCATTGCTATTGAGAGCCAAAACAAAACCGTTACTATTGCAGGCGCCTTAACGGTATTTTCAAATACAACAATAAGTACTACCGCTAATGGCAAGCATACCATTACTGGAAATCAGGTAGACATTAATTGATTTTAACATGAGCAGATTGCGCTTTTTTGAAGATTCACAACCCACTGAAACGGGCAGTAAAAATCCTGTTTTTGTTCCGTCTGGTCAGGAAAAAAATGACGATGGTTTAGATGATAATTATAAATTATCGGCCCGTTACCGGTGTGAGCAATTTAATACCACTAAAGTAGAAGATCATATTACTTTTCACTGTGATACCAAAAAGCAGTACTTACTTAAACTTACACCCGGCCGTAAAGCACAGGTTGTGCTTGAGCAATATTTGTATAAAGTAAACCCACCGGCGCTAAAAGATGCTATTGCTGCTACAGAAAAGTTAGAGTTTGATAAGGAAAACGTTGCATTTGGCTTACATGCCGATAACTCCATAAAAAGTGTCAATAATTTTGCTGCCTTGCAGCAAAAATGGAACCAGTTCAAGCCCGAACTTATTAATTCAGAACTTTACAGAACAATAGGACGCACCAATCCGGCTGCCGCAGAGGGGCTTATTCAAGGCGGTGATTTAGAATTTGGAACTGAAGATGTTTTACTTAAAACATATGATAAATCATTGTTTTACCATACCATTTTTAATGATTTTGATCCCGAAAAAGATAGGGAAAGCAAGCAGCAGCTCGAATTTAATTCGCAAATATTTGTTAATGTACCATTAGAGCTTGAATTAACACATGGTGTAATTAACGATAGCGAGCGTACCACCGAAGTAATGACCGTAGGTAAGTTAAACAAAGGCAAGCTTAACGAAGACACTTTAATACAACAATACAATCAGTTTTACAAGCCTATCATCGAGTACGATTTTACCGAATACATTTTCGAGTACATTATAAGGCGTACAGTTGATAAAAATTCAGGTTTAATTTTAAGTGCAACCGTTCAGTTAAAAGAGGCTGTTAAATATAATTATGAATTTGTTACGCAGTTTGACCTCAAAAAGCTGGAAGACTAGCTTGTAGTGTAACAATATAATACCGTGAATATGCAACAGCAACCTGAAATAAAAAAGTTTCAGTTCAATAATGTGGTAACATTTCCTTATTACATCAATTATGTAATGGGATTTTTCATTGGCTTGCCCCTGCTTTTTTTATATGGAGAATATGGAATGAGGTATCTTGGTATTTGGGGACTTATACTGGTTTTTTTGATAGTAGGGTTAACAGTTATGGGGATTACTAAAGCATCATCCAAAAACTTGTTGTTATACTTTGACAAAGAGGCGCTTTATATCGTTGAAAACCATAAACCCCCGCAAAAAATAATGAAAGACAGTATTGACGGGGTTTACAGTTATGATTACAATCGTATTGAAAAATCTTTCATTTCATTACAAATTAAATTTAAGACCGGTAAAAATATCTCTATCACTGATATGGATACAAGTGAGAAAGTAGACCAGCAAAAAGCCTTATTGATGAGTGATTTTTTAACTACGTTAAAAAAAGAAATGGGGTTTGAATTTATAAAGAAGAATACGGGGCGCAGCTTACAAAAGCTGGGTGCCTGTTGGTATTCAAGGCCGCAGTAAGCAACTGCTTTTAAACAAATATATGGTTCACCATAAAGTATAATATTATGAGCGTTTCTTATATTCCCAAAAACGTATATGCAGTATGTACCTTTCAAACAGATAATGCACCCCGTATGTTTGTTGATACGCGAGCTAAAATCAGCGTATTTTATAGCCAAGGGCAGCGTACGCTATTAACTATTGAGGATAGGAATATTAATGAAGAATTTCCTTGCAAAAGCCCTAAAAACGCCATGTGGAGTTTTCTTGCTTTTGGTGCAGGCTTAATTGTGGGCGCTTTCTTGCTCTCCAACCCGGTAGGGTGGGTTATAGCACTTGGAGTAGGCTCCATGATAGTGGGTGGTTATTATGCAACGCAAATTAATCATAAATGTACTGGTGCTTTGGGTAACGGGCATTGGGCACTGGAGCATCCTAAGGTAAGATTTAATCAGGAACGGGCAATAACCCACAATTCTATGTTGGTATGTGATGCTGGCGGGGTATTGTCCCCCATTTTTAGCCTAGATGTAGCTAACCGCTATGCGCAATCAATTTCCGATAACAATGCTGGTGAAATTTTCTTTAACACCATTGCTTCATTTTTTGGAGGAGCGGGTGCAGTATTGGCTTTTAGCGGAGCTACTGCAGGGGTAGTAGGTATGGCTAAGCTGGGTGGTATAGCAAAAACAATAGGCTGGATGGGTGGAACAATGGCATTTGTTGCAGCGGGCACTTATGGCCAGCGTGAGGTTTTAAGAAGTAATTTGGCCCCGGGCAATGAACACTACACCCGCCTGAATGAGGTAGATGCTAACAATCCGGTACCTGGTTATGTACCAAATCCGCTTGGAGCTACGCCGGGCGATTTAGGCAGTCCCGACATCTTAGAAGTAGACGCCAAATCAGGATGGTTTGCTAAAGATCAGGAGGGTAGAACTGTTGTTGTTTTCAATGGACGGCAATATGTTAAAGATGTGCAAGGTAACTACCGCGAGTTTAAGGAAAGTACAAAACTTGCCAGCGATTTAAAGAAAATTGAAGGGATACCCCCACGCGAACTGCATAAAAATGAAATAGCTCGTCAAATCACAAAGGACATCAGGCAGGGCAGGTATAACGAAAGTATGGTAAAACTGTCTAGAGACGGTAACCAGGTAGTACGTCCAAGAGACTTAATCCGTGTATTGCCTGATGCGCGTGCCGTAAAAATTAACAGTTTTAGAACATTAGGTCAGCTGGGTGTAAAAGGAGGAGGACTAATTGCATTTGTGTTTCCGTTTGTGGCTACCCGATTTTCTGAGCAGGCACGTGCCGAGTTAGCATCGGCTATGGCCGAAGACATGAACAATGGTATAAACGTAACCTGTGACCAGTAAAAAGGTACCGTCCTGTATCAATACGCCTGCAATAACTATTAATCATTGCAAGGAGCATCTACTTGAGCAGACTAATGTCTTAATAACGAAAGCTAAAGGCTACGGAACGCTGATGCCAAAGCGTATTTCGGACATGAATTGTGTCCGACATAGCTTTTGTTTAATATAAATAGCTTCACATCCCACTTTACTGATCCGAAGTTGATTTATATAACGCTTCAGTACCTCTTTAGCGATGTTTTTATAGAACAGATAGCTTAAAAATGCGTGCGGCCAATTAATACTGAATTTCGACACTTTAGTTACCTCTATGCGTATAAGCAGACAAAATACTGCATGGACGTAGACAGGTCCACAGCAATTCAAAAGAGACCTATTATAAACTTATTTAGAAACTCGTTGATTATAGTATATGTATTGGGGTTAGAGCCCGAAGCTTTCCTTGTTCTAAGCAATACAAAGTGGCCCTTCTATGATTTAGTTTTGTAACAGTATTATTGATATGGCTGACGAGTTCGACTTTTATCCGCTTACTTTTGCAAAGAAAGAAAAAGCCTCAAATTGATAATATTTGGGGCTTTTTGTTTATCATTATATCTGCTTGAGGTATAGTGATAGGTACAAAAAGCCATTAAGGTACACCAGCTTTGTCTTTTTAAGTAACTGTATATCAATGTTTAAAGCTAGTTCTCTGATTTTGCAATTCTTAATCATTGAAACCAAGTGGTACACAACACTCACATCCTGTTTTCTCTAAATAAAATTTGGAATATTTTTAAGAAGGTTTTAGCCGGGCAGCCGGTGCTGTGGCTGGTGTTGTCAATGAACTTTTATTGGGTTTACAATCTTTAGGCCGGGGCTTCATCCAACTAATTTAGTTGTGCAGTTTACCAATGCCTTTCCGTTATTAATGATTAAAATAGCGACACTTTATTATGATGACCAACTTGATTGATAGCCTACAAAGAATAATCGCGCTAAGTCCGGAAGAAAAAGAAACCGTCACTTCTTTATTCAAGGAAAAGAGTTACAAAAAAGGAGATTTCTTCTTAGCAGAAGGACAGGTTTGTAAACAGGTGGGGTTTGTTACTAAGGGGCTATTGCGATACTACATCAACCACGATGGAGAAGATAAAACATACGACTTTGCACAGGAAAATAACTTTGTTTGCAACTATGAAAGTTTTCTGCCGCAAATCTCATCTACAAAAAACATCCAAGCGTTAGAGGACTGTGAAATGCTACAGATCTCATTTACCGACTTACAACTGTTTTATCAATCTGTGAGCGGAGCCGAGCGGTTTGGCCGGGTAGTAATTGAACAGGTTTTTGTACAAACCCTGCAAGACTTGAGTTCGTTCTATACAGACACACCAGAGCTTCGCTATGAAAAATTTCTGAAAAGGCACCCAGGCTTGCTACAAAGAATCTCGCAATATCATATTGCATCGTATGTAGGCGTAAAGCCGCAATCTCTCAGCCGTATCCGCAAAAGAATTTTCACAGAAAAATGATTTGTTAACCCAGGTGCATGAATGCCGGATTTGGGTTAGGGAACTTTGTGTCATCATTTAAAACAAATAATCATGACACAAAGAATTTTTATTGCAATCGCATTCCTCACAGGGTTGGGAATGATTTTTATCGGAACCAGGTTCCTTTTGGCGCCCGAAACAGCAGAAGCCGGTTACGGCATACACTTTAACGAGCACGCCGACTACTCTTTCCATTACATTAAAGGTATCCGTGATGTGTTTTCAGGTTTAGTAATTTGCCTGCTTATCTTAACTAAGCAAACCAAAGCATTAGGTATTACGCTGGCGGCAGGACCCATTATCCCTGTCACCGATATGCTGATCGTATTAAGCAAAAGTTATAATGGCATCCCTCAAGCTATCCCTCATATAGCCGCCATTATCGTTTGCGCCGCTGCCGGAACTATCTTATTAAGCCATAAATCCTCAAACAAATAAAACCTTAACCAAAGCTATATGAAAACGCAAGGATACATCAAGCTAATCAGTTCAGCAGATACTCATAAAGAAAGTGTGATTGAATTTAACATCATTCCAAACGAAAAGACGCCATGGCATTATCACACGCTTTTTGCAGAGACTTTTGAAGTGCTACAGGGTACGTTGGAAGTAGGACTGAACAACCGGGTGCATCAGTTAAAAGCAGGTGACAGGGTAACGATCAAGCCTAACGAGAAACACTACTTTCACAACGTATCAACTGATAATTGTTTAATAAAAGTAACAGTAAGCCCGGGCAATAAAAACTTTGAAAATGCGCTGCTGATATCAAAAGGACTGGCAAAAGATGGCCTGGCCAGTGCGGCAGGAACACCCAAAAAACTTGCTGACCTTGCTTTGTTCGTTTACTTAAACAAATCTAAAATGGTAAGTCTACAAAAGATCGCAGCACCTCTTTTTAATTATCTTGCTAAGAGGGCCATTAAGAAAGGACGGTTAAAAGAATTAGAATTGAAATATTGCAGCTAAAAAAATCATGAGTCTGATCAACCCGTTATGTGATTCACAGGCATAGCCTTAATACAAGTTTAATCATTCAACCCATGAAGCCACCGGTGCTAAACGCATCGGGGCTTTTTCCCTTCGTTAGCAGATAATCAATCAAGATTCGCAAACACTTTGGCAGGTCTTGGTTCGTTCGTCAAGGATGCCTGCATTTGCCAGGCCTTCCTTTTCAATTTGTTTCTTGCCCCAATGATGCAAATGCGCTATAAAAGGAATCAACTCTTTACCTGTTTCGCTAAGTGAATACTCCACTTTGGGCGGCACCTCGTGGTACATTTTGCGGATAATCAGTTTATCTTCTTCCAGTTCCCGCAGGGTTTGGGTAAGCATTTTAGTGGTAATATCAGGTAAGGTCCGGTTCAGCTCACCGTAGCGTAAAACCCTTTTCATATCTAAATACCACAAAATGCGTGCTTTGTATTTGCCGCCAATGCGCTTAAAGGCGTAATCAACCGCACAAAGCTGTGTCGCTTCAGTCACTTTAGATTTATTTTTCATTTCAAAATTATTGTAAAAGGCTGTTAATCAGTAATACATACTTTTAGGTACATAAGATACAAAAAAGTACATACTTGCCAAATATATACAAATCGGATAGTATTGCAGCACATTAGATTACACTGTCAAGTCCTAAGCAAGGCTTGGTATTTATTCACATACAACAAATACATACGATGAAAGAGCTTGAAAATACATCAGACCATAATGCAAGCAAACGAATGATGAAAGCAGTAAGACTGCACGAATATGGCGGCCCCGAAGTATTGCGCTATGAGGACGCACCCGTTCCTGAACTGAAGCCCGGTGAAGTGCTCGTGCGCGTTCATGCAGTTGGACTTAATCCGCCAGACTGGTATCTGCGCGACGGTTATAAATCACTGCCACCCGAATGGAGACCTCAAGTACCTTTCCCCATTATTTTAGGCACAGACATTTCGGGCATTGTTGAAGCGGTGGCAGATGAGGTTGAAGGTTTTTCTATTGGTGATGAAGTGTATTCGATGGTTCGCTTCTTTAGCGTTGGCGAAAGCAGTGCCTATGCCGAGTATGTTAGCGTACCTGCATCAGAACTGGCACTGAAACCTGCCGGTATTGATCATATCCATGCTGTCGGAGCGCCAATGTCCCTGCTTACAGCATGGCAATACCTGGTCGAGGTGGGGCACGATGCACCCAACCCCCTTCAGCCCAACAAGCATCAGCCTGTACCACTTGAGGGCAAGCGGGTGCTGATTAACGGAGCTGCAGGCGGTGTAGGGCACTTTTCGGTCCAGATTGCCAAGCTGAAAGGTGCACATGTAATTGCCGTGGCATCAGGCAAGAATGAAGCGCTGCTGCGCGAACTTGGTGCTGATGAATTTATAGACTACACCCAAACGCCTCTCGAAGATGTGGCCCAGGACCTGGATTTGGTATTGGACGCTTTGGGTGGCCCCACTACCGGCCGCTTTTTGCGCACGCTTAAGCGTGGTGGTGCTCTGTTCCCCGTGTTCCCTTTGGGTTTTGAAGGTACCGATGAAGCTAAAAAGCTCGGCATTACGGTTTCAGCCACACAGGTTCGCTCAAACGGGGCGCAGCTTGCGGAGCTGGCTCACTTGCTTGACAGTGGAACGATCCGCGTGGTAGTGGATAGCACGTATGCGCTTGCCAATGCGCGCCAGGCGCATGAACGGGCCGAGAAAGGTCACATTCAAGGCAAAATAGTGCTTACTGTTGCCTGAATGATTCAGTATAAACAAGTTTAACATACAGGCTTTCCCGATCATGGGATGGCCTGTATGTTATTAAATGGTGGATAAGAAAGATTAGAAGATAGAATTGCACCTAGGATAAAAGCGGATTCAATACTGTAAAAACTAACAACATAGGTTTCAAAACTTAATAATCACTTAATGCAAAATTGAAATAATTGCTACAGCACCCGCATACTTTTGTAGCGATATGTCACACTCAATTGAAGTATACACCGCCCAATGGTTAAACGGAGATGAGCGCGCCTATAAAGGTGTGTTTGACCATTATTACCCTAAATTGTATGCCGCGGGTTACCGCATGCGTAAAAACAGCGAGGAGTGCGAGGAATTGGCTATGAATGTACTGTTAAAAATATGGCAGCATAAAACAGGTATTCAAAATATCATAAATCTGGAAGGTTACCTCTACGGCATGCTAAGGCAGGAAATTAGCCGTATGGTGAGAAAGAAGATTTTTAAAACGCAAGAGTTGAGTGTGGTAGAAGAACACCAATGTTTAACCACAGTTGACAGTCAGTTTAATCTTAAAGAATTACAACTTAGGTATGAAGTTGCACTATCAAAAATACCAGCTAAAAGGCTGGAGATTTTTTTGCTTAGTCGTGATCAGGGCTATACCTATCAGGAAATTAGTCAGCTGCAAAACATCTCCAGCAATACCGTGCGCAATCACATTGCTTCGGCCCTTAAACTCTTAAAAACCGAGCTGCACGAATACTCAGATATTTTCCCGCTATTTATTCTAATTGCTGTTTTAAAGCGCTAAGGCCTGTTTTTCTTTGCCGGCGTTAAGCGGGTGTTAAGTCCATATCAAGTTTTTTATTGTCATAGTACATCCCTGATACTTTGGGCTTCTTACCTGTAGAATGCCCAACAGAATAAAGAAACCCTCAAAGCAAGCACTCATAAATTATTTTAATGGGAATAGCTTGGCCGATGAACATAAGGCTATAGAAGTCTACCTGGCGATGGAAGCAGATACAGCTTATGTAGAGCAGTGTTTGAAAGAAGCCATGGCTGATACAGATGCTGATATTTTGCCGTTAAGCCGCGAGCAACAAGAGCAGACATGGCAAAAGTTTGATACCCTGCTATCTCATCAGACGGCCAAATTACAACCTAAGCATAGCCGTAACTGGATGGCTTATGCAGCGGCTATAACGGTGTTCATGTTATCGGCTACGTTTGCTGTTTACTTTAAGCAGCCGCCAAGCCTGCTGCAATCAGCAGTGGTTTACCAACGTATTGAGGCAGGGTATGGCAAAATAGATCGTATCACGCTTCCGGACAGTAGCCGTTTGTCATTGTTTCCAGGAACGGTAATAGATATACCAAGTGATTTTAATGCAACAAACCGGAAAGTATTTTTAACTGGCCGCGCCTACTTTGAGGTTGCCCATAATAAACAAAAACCTTTTTATGTACTCACCTCAAAAGTAACCACCCGAGTACTGGGTACCTCGTTTGAAGTTAACGCAGCCAAAAGAGCAAGCACGGCATCTGTATTATTACGCACCGGCCGGGTATGCGTACGTAGTAAAAAATTTAAACAATTAGCTATTCTGCACCCGGGCCAAAAGGTCACTTTTCAGGAGGTTACAGGTAATTATACGATGGAGCGGGTACAACCCGATCAGCTACTGAACTGGGTAGATGGTGAGTTGGCGTTTGACCAAACCAGTTTTGCCCAAATCTGTAAAGAACTCGAAAAATGGTATAACATTACCATTAGCGTTCAAAGCAAGCCATTACTAAGCAAGAAAATTACTGCTGATTTTAAAGGTCAATCATTACCACAAGTGCTTGATATTCTTTCGGCAACTGCCGGCTTTAAGTACAAAACAGGAAAAAACAGCATTCATATCTATTAACGAAGGAGGGCATGAACCAATAGTTTACTCATTAAAAACCGCCCTGCGTTAACAGGGCGGCAATCCAATCAGCTGATGAGCATCAGCTAAAAAGTCGATTTTAATTACAGGGCGGCAACCCTATAACCTATCAAAAGTAACAATGAAACCATCATTATGGCTTATTATATGTAATAAATTTCAGCGGTGTTTTACAATGGTGCTACTATTAACAGCACACACCCTAACGGCTGCAGCAGCGCAGGTACTTGAGCAAAACTTACAAATGCAAGCAGCGCAATACAGCGGCCAGCAAATTGTTGAGATTATAAAAAAACAGGCAAATGCGCAGGTTTCCTTTGATGAAACTGTAAACCGACAACTTAGCCGTACTATAGCGGTAAGAAAAAAGTACGCTACCGTTAAAGAGGTATTGGCATGGTTAAAAACCGATGCCGGTATTACTTACAATAACCAGGGCAGCTATATAGTACTAACTACTTTACAAAGGGTTAGTGCTCAGGATAGCAAAATTACAGGTAAGATTACCGACGAAACAGGTCAGCCTTTACCTGGCGTTACCATACGCATTGTAGAATTAAACAGAGTTGCGATAAGTAATGCTGATGGAAATTTTTCTATCAATGCCGCACCGGGTAACTACACGGTTGATGTTAGCTATGTTTCTTTTGAAACACAGCATTTGTCTAGCATTAAGGTTAAAGCAGGCGAGAGCACCATACTGAACATTGGTATGAAACCTTCCACAAAATCCCTGAACGAGGTTTTGGTAACAGCATTAGGTATAAGGCGTGAAGAAAAATCATTAGGCTACTCAGCTCAAAATGTAACCTCTAAAAGTCTGGAAGACGCTAAAACCAATAACTGGGTATCATCCCTGGCTGGCAAGGTGGCAGGGCTTAATATCGTAAGCACGGGCTCAGGGCCTGTTAGCTCGTCGCGTATTACGCTCAGAGGTGAGTCATCATTAAATTTGGACAATAACCAGGCATTAATTGTAATTGACGGTATACCTGTAAGTAACCGAATTACCGGCACAGGCTACAAAGCGCATTTAGCCGCCGACAGCCCTGTTGATTTCGGATCGGATGTATCGGACATTAACCCAGATGATATTGAAAAGGTAACTGTATTGAAAGGACCGGCTGCTACCGCACTTTATGGTAGCCGTGCAGCTGGCGGAGCGTTGATTATTACTACAAAATCGGGTCAGCGAAATGATAAGGGCTTAGGCATCACTTATAACGGCAACCTGAGTTTTGATGGTGTAATGAAATGGCCCGATTATCAGTTTGAATATGGTGAAGGCCGTACCGATAAGTATTACTCTTACGGCGACAGCCCCGATGGTGTTAATACGGCAGCAGCCGCAGCACAGGGCAGGGCTTGGGGCCCTAAGTTTGATGGGCAGATGTATTTTCAGTATAACCCCAATTCGCCTGATGGTAAGCCGACAGAGCGTACTCCTTGGGTTGCGCGTAAAGACTACATCTCCAAATTTTTCAACACCGGTGTTACTCGTACTAATAATGTTTCTATTGAGGGTGGTAATGAAAATGGTTCGGGCAGGTTATCGGTTACTCATTTAAAAAATGACTGGCTGGTTCCTAATACAGGTTTCGAAAGATTATCAGTTGCCCTATCGGCCAATCAAAAAATATCTGATAAGCTGAAAATATCTGGTAAAGCTAATTACACTAATAAACGCAGCGATAATCTTCCATTATCGGGTTACAATAACCAAACCATCATGTACTTTATGATATTGGGTACCACTCCCAATGTGGATATTGACTGGTTTAAACCGTACTGGCAACCTGGCCAGGTAAACATTCAGCAAAGGCTGCCCTTCAATCCCGGTCCCGACAACGTATACCTGCAGGTATACGAAATGCTGAATAAAATTAACAAGAACGGTGTAATTGGTAATGTTATGGCCAACTATACTTTTAACCCTAAACTGGAATTAATGCTCCGCTCGGGTGTCGACCTTTCAAATGAGTTCCGTTCGCAGCAACGTCCGTACAGCATGACTAAGTACCCTAAAGGAAGTTACCGAGAGCAAACCGTTTTCAATTTCGAGAGTAATACCGACCTATTGTTGTCCTACAAAGATAAGATCACAAATGATATAAAGTTTTCGGTATCGGGTGGTGGTAACTTAATGAAGCAGACGTATAATTTTGCAGGTATTTATGCAGACCAGTTAGCGCAACCCGGCATTTATCAAATATCCAACAGCTTGGATCAGGCCGTTGCCGATCCTAACAAAAGCGAGAAAGCGATCCATAGTTTATATGCTTTTGGCCAGCTATCTTATCATGATTACGCTTATTTGGATGTTACTGGCCGTAACGATTGGTCCAGCACGTTACCATACGGAAACAATTCTTTCTTTTACCCATCAGTAAGCACCAGCTTTATATTAAGCGATATGTTTACACTGCCTAAAGCAGTGTCTTTTGCTAAGTTCCGCTTTTCGTGGGCACAGGTTGGTAATGATACCCGGCCGTACCAAACAGCCAAGTATTACGATAGAATATATAGCAACAGCTTTACCAATCCAACCACACTGTTCAATGCTAATTTGAAGCCCGAGATTACCTCCAGTTTTGAAACCGGTTTGGATATGCGCTTTTTCCAAAGTCGTTTAGGGATAGATTTGGCCTTATACACCAATAACAGCCGTAACCAAATTTTGGCTATTCCGCTCGATCCTATCTCAGGTTATTCAAGCGCTCTGTTAAACGCGGGCTTAATTAACAGCCGGGGTATTGAGTTGCAACTAACCGGAAAACCTTTTAATAATCCGCAGTTTAAATGGAATACCACTGTTAATTTTTCCAGCAACCGCAGTTATGTAAGAGAGTTGGCCCAGGGCATTACCAACCAGGTAATTTATAATCACGATACCAACGTATCTATTGAGGCACGCGTAGGCGGCCGTATGGGCGATATGTACGGACGTGGCTTTCAACGCTCACCTGATGGAAAGATTATTTATGCAAGCACCGGCGTACCGGCCGAGTTAGACCCAACGCTTAAAGTTTTTGGCAATGCTTTCCCCGACTGGAAAGCCGGATTACAAAACGAGTTCACTATCAAAAATTTCAGAGTAAGCTTTTTAATCGATGGGCAAAAAGGAGGCAGCGTATTTTCACAAACCAGCCATAAATTAAATACGCTGGGTAAAACCAAAGTTACCCTGCCGGGGCGCGATGGCGGTATAGTGGGCGATGGCGTGGTGTTACAACCTGACGGCAGTTACAAGCCTAATACTGTAAACGTGCCGGCCAGTAAATATTATGACGAATATTACAAGATCACCAACGCAGAGGTGAACATTTATGATGCCTCTTTCATCAAACTGCGCGAAGCCAGGATAGATTTTAGCTTACCTGCCAAAATGATAACCAAGCTGCATCTAAAACAGGTTATGCTAGGTGTTTATGGACGTAACCTTTTAATTATAACTAATTTTCCGGCCTTCGATCCTGAAGCGGCCAATTTAAATAACGGTACCATAACGCCTGGTGTGGAACTAACACAGTTTCCAACCGAAAGAACCTTCGGCTTAAACCTTACACTCAAACTTTAACATAACAGTTATGAAGTTTAATATTATATCTAAAGTTGCTGCCCTGCTACTGGCAACCTCTTTACTGGTTTCTTGTACAAAAAACTTTGAAGAATTAAACACCGATCCTAACCGGCCTAAAGAAGTTACGCCCGGTGTAATGCTCGGGCAAATGGAGTATAAATTTGTGACCAGGAGCATTGATGGTTCGCGCCGCTTTACGCATGAACTGATGCAGGTTACCGCGCCCCGGAGCAGCGTAAACGGTGGCATACACCGTTATGTAATTACACCCAGCAGCAACGATTTCCTTTGGACCGGCTTTTATAGCTCGTTAACTGACGTACAAGACATGTATTCTATAGCCTCAAAGCTCAAAGAGAACAATTACATGGCTATATCCCTCATTTATAAATCATGGGCTTATTCTATACTCACTGATGCTTTTGGCGATATACCTTATTCAGAATCTACCAGAGCTACGGAGGGTATATTGAAGCCGGCATTTGATCAGCAAAAGGATATATATCCGCAAATATTGAAAGACCTCGCTACAGCTAATACGTTGCTCGACAATACCAAGGCACTAACCTACGGCGGCGATTTTTTGTACAATGCCAATGCCTTAACCGGTAGCACTAACGACGGTGTTAACCGATGGAAGAAATTTTGCAACTCGTTGCGTTTGCGCTTGCTGCTCAGGATTTCAAAACGAAGCGGGGAAGTTAACGTCAATAGTGAGATTAACGCCATACTGGCCGATCCGGTTAAAAATCCGGTATTTACAACCACCAGCGATGATGCCATTTTTAGGTTTCCGGGTACATTTCCTTACTTTAACCCTTACTACAACGCCCGCTTAAGCGATTGGCGCCAGGGCGATTATTACACCAGGTTCTTCATCAACAAAATGAATACTGATGAAGACCCGCGCAGAGCAGTTTGGGCAACGCAGGTAGCTGTAAACGGCGCTAACGTATATCAAGGGATTGATAGCGGCTATCCGTCGAGTACCGAGTACGTGGTTGATAAAAACTCGAGCTACAGCGATGGGTTAAAAACCCTACCCCAATTAGGTATAATGATGACCTATGCCGAAGTGGAATTTATTAAAGCCGAATTAGCTCTTAAAGGGTTTGCTACAGGCAACTCACCACAAAAGCATTATGAAAACGGCATTACTGCATCTATGGCACAATGGGGTGTGCCTTTGCCTGCCGGTTATTTGCAAAAAGCTGGTGTAGCTTACAACCCGGGCGCCAGTACTGATGCACAATTGCAACAAATAATGCTGCAAAAGTATTACGCTTACTTCTTTGTCGACTATCAATCATGGTTCGAAAAAAGGCGTACAGGGTACCCTGTATTACCAAGAGGTACCGGCATACCCGATGGCAACGTGTTTCCTTCAAGATGCCCTTACCCGGTTTACCTCCAGTCATTAAACCCCGATAATTTGGCTAAGGCTGTAACCGCCATGGGTGGCGATAACAGCAACATTAAAGTTTGGTGGGACAAATAAATCATTTAACATGAAGAATAGTATAAAACGCAAATTAGCTGCCGGTGTCGCATTTTTGGCAATAGCGTCAACCGTATTTGCACAAAAATCTCAAATAGTAATGCCTCAGCGGGGTCTTTGTGCACACCGGGGTGGGTTTGAAAGCACGCCCGAAAACACAGTTCCGGGCTTTAAGGAGGCTATTAAATACGGCGCGCAAATGATCGAGTTTGATATACAGTTCACTAAAGATAGTGCGCTGGTTATAATGCACGACGGCACCGTTGACCGCACCACCAACGGCAGTGGGGCGGTGGCCAACATGACCTTGAGCGAGATACGTAAGCTGGATGCGGGCAGCAAAAAAAGCAGCAAGTTTGCAGGTGCCAAAGTGCCTACGCTTGATGAAACCCTTGCCATGATGCCAAAAAATGTATGGCTTAACTGCCACTTAAAAGGAGGTAAAAAATTAGGCGCTGCCGTTGCGTTAGTGATTCAAAAAACCAATAGAATGCACCAGGCCTTTTTAACCTGCGAGGAAGATGCCGCGCAAGGTGCCAGAGCGGCTTGCCCTGCTATATTAATTTGCAATGCCGATAACCGCTACCGCGCTAACGTACCGCAGTATGTGGCTGCAACCATAAAAAACAAGGCAGAATTTATTCAATTGCTGGTTTTAAAACCTGGCGAAGACCGTAAGGAGCAAATTGATCTGCTGAAAAAGAACCATATCCGCATCAATTATTTTTATGCCGAAAAGCCCGAAATGATGGCTGGCTTATTTAATAGCGGTGTTGATTTTATATTGACCAATAACCTGCCCCTTTTTACTGGCGAAGCAAAAAAGCTGGGCATAGTGCCTGTTAAGCCGGTTTATTAAATAATTAATACAACAAACAGTATGAAATTTAAGATAACTATAATGCTTGTAGCTATGGCTTTGCCCGTATGTTATGCGCAAAAAGCACAACCTAAAAAAGATGATGATGCAGGCAAAACGCATAAAACCCTTATCGTTTTTTTTGATGGCTTGCGCCCCGACTATATTAATGCTCAAAATATGCCTAACCTGTTTGCTTTTAAGCAGCAGGGAGCATACGGCAATCAACACCACAGTGTGTTCCCTACCGTTACCCGGGTTAACTCCTCGGCTTATTCAACCGGTAGTTACCCGGCCAAAACCGGCTTAATGGGTAACACGGTTTATTTTCCACAGGTAGATTCATTAAAGGGTATGGACACTGGAGATGCCATTAATCTGCAGAAAATTAACAAAGCTACAGATGGTCATCTCCTTACTACTGTTTCTTTGGGAGAGGTATTACAGGCGGCTGGTAAAAAGATGATGGTGTTCAGTTCTGGCTCTACCGGGCAGGCCCTGCTGCAAAACCACACCGTTAGCGGCGGCGGTATTGTTAATCCGGACATGATATTGCCCGAAAATATTAAAGAGCGCATCATTGCCGAAGTGGGTCCGATACCGGCAAGCAACAAGCTCGATAATGCCGCTAAGCATCAGTGGGTAACCGATGCGCTTATTCGCTATGGCCTGGCTGCCGATGGCCCCGATGTAAGCGCTATTTGGTTATCCGACCCCGATGGTGCGGCGCATAGCACGGGCATTGGCTCGGCAGTTACCATGGCATCCATTAAAACGGTTGATGCACAGTTTGGGCGTATGATTAAAGCCATTCAGGAGAAAGGCCTTATTGATCAAATCAACATTCTTATCTCCACCGATCATGGGTTTATTACACACACCGGTAATCAGGACGTAGCCTCGTTACTCATTAGTAGCGGTTTAAAAGCGGCCAGCCCAGCTACCGATGTAGTTGTATCTGAAAATGCCATCTACGTAAAAAACCACGATCTTAATAAGATTAAACAAATTGTAACCTTATTGCAGGCCCAGCCATGGGTGGGCGCCATATTTACCAAAGGCGAAAAAGCCGGGGATTTAAAAGGTGCTGTTGCCGGTACCCTGTCTTTTGAAGCCATACACTGGGATCATCCACAAAGGGCGGCTGATATTGTGGTATCGCCTAATTGGAATGATGATAAGAATACCTTTGGTTATGCTGGCATGGACAATAGTAAAGGTGTGGCCGGTCATGGCGGTACGAGTCCGTATGAGATACACATCCCTTTCATTGTATCCGGACCTGATTTTAAGAAAAAGTACGTAAGTGAAATTCCTACATCAAATACCGATATTACGCCAACCGTACTATACCTGCAACATTTAAGTGTACCCCAGCAGATGGATGGTAGGGTGGCAACCGAAATGCTGGTTAAAAGCTCGTTAAAGCTACCTGCGGTTAAAATTCAGCATATTGAAGCATCAGCAGGCACAGGTAAAACTTCATATAAACTTTATATGCAACGATCAATTGTAGGAAAGCAACAATATTTTGATTTTACCAAAGTTACCCGGCAATAAGACTTAAAACACAAGAGTATGATTGAATCTATTGAAGTTTTAGTCCAATAAATACGGTAGATATGGTAAGAGGCTTAGCCGTCTAAATAATTTACGTTTATCCGCCAAATCACTACTTACAGGCTTATGGATTCATTTCGTTTTTTGTAACAGCCGCAGTCTGATAACAATGTCTTTTATTCCTATAAAGTTTCGGCTTTAGTCCGTTTTCTTCTACTTAAAACCCTTTAACCACAATGTTTTACAATGAGTTAAAGGGTTTTTGTTTCTTGCTGGTTACTTGTGGTGTAAAACAAGAAAAGTGTTAGGTCTACCCATTTTTCACTTGGGATATCAAATACGATTTAGTTACAACTAACTATTTGGAGAGAAAAAGTTTCGTAATATTTTAGAAATGTGTTTCAGTTCAAAAACGGCTGTTAAAAATTTTATTATATATGAAAAAACATTTCCTTTCCTTTATAGCAGGGCTATTTGTCCTTGTCATAGCATCATGTGGTAAAAGCGATACGGCAGAGCCATCAACCGCTGGTACTGGTACTGTTGAACCAACGCCTACTAATCCTACTAATAGCGGCATAACCGACCCTGTATTTTCTAAAGAAGTTACTGGAAGTGCGTTTGCTGCTTGTGTTGACGATAACAAAAACATATTTGTTCTGGGGTATTTTGGTCCACAGTACCAAACAAAGTTTAAGATATACAAGCTAACACCTAATGGTGCAATTGATAAATCATTTGATATTGATAAAGACAAAACCTGGTCAGACAATTTGCCCTCAAGGATAAGTATGATCGCTCTTCCTCAGGGAAAAATTTTGATATCAGGTTCTTTTAAGGTTGATGGGGTTAGCAAATTTCTTATCCGTCTTAATGCAGATGGATCAATAGATAAATCTTACACTCCAACCACCCGTATAACATCAGTTAATACCCTTGTTAAGCTGACTGGTGGAAGGATCGCTGTTCTCGGTAGAAACACATTTGCCAATGGTTTTGGAGAAGCACATTTTTTCAGTCTTAACGAATTAGGGGAATATGACAGAAACAATGGGTTTCGTATCCAGGATGATAACACAGTGCTACTCGATTTAATTGAATCAAAATCAGGAAAGATTTACCTTTCAGGCTTTTTCAGATTATCTGCGGGGAAATCAACAACTTACTCTATCGCAAGGTTTAACCCAGCTGATTTAACGATTGATGAAAGCTTTGCACAAGTACAGGATTACAGAAGCCTTGGGCAAAATGCTATTGAATTAAATGGGTCCATTATAAAAATGGTTGAACAGTCTGATGGAAAAATTATAATAGGTGGATCTTTTGACAAGTTCTATATACCAAACACAAGGGATAATATAACTAATTATCACCAGGTGGCTAGATTGAATACAGACGGATCAATTGACGCCACTTTCAAGAATAACAACAATTACACTTCTGACTTAAGTGCTTTGGTAGGCACTTCAAGCGATCAATTACTTTTAGGCCGTCATCTGAGTTTAACAGCTTCGCAAGGGGAAAGATATCTGGAGCTCCTCGATAAAAATGGTAATATTTCACCTACGTTCAAACTTGGTATGGAAGGAACGAGTATTGCAGGAATTGTTCGGCAGGACAACAATAATTTTATTGTGTTTGGAGCCTTTGGATATGACAATAATCCTGCTTTGTATCGTGTAAAATTATAAATAAATCATATTTGGCAGTACCACATGCTTTAAGGAAGACCACTAAGGTATTTCTATTACAAATTATTTAGCGCGAAGGTACCAGGCTCATCTATTTGAGCACCGGTTGTTGAAAATGGTTCCGATTGCAGCACGTCAAAGCGATGGGTTTGATTTCTGGAATCTGCCGCTTAATGCTACCTTTAAACATGGGTTATTTGTAGCCGTGAGCGATGATATAACTTTTCATTATAACCCCTGGTAAGATATAGCCAGTAAACAGTCTAAATTCTAAGTCTGATGAAATCTCTCGCGTGGAAAGCATTCCAAACCCATTTATTAATACGCCCCTAAAATTCTTGCAGACTCAGTAACGATTTGCAAACTGACTAACTTTATAATAGCAGACTATCCTTTCAATCGATAGCAATATTCAATATATTGCCTTTATGAAATTACTATTGCACACGCTGTTAATTGCAAACTTGTTTTTTGGCTCGAACCGGCCGTTTTGTAGTGCGCAAACAAAGTCAGTTACGCCTGCCATCGCTTTTCCGGGTGCCGAGGGGTTTGGCAAGTATGCTACAGGTGGCCGGGGAGGACAAGTAGCTGAGGTTACCAACCTGAACGACTCAGGAGCAGGCAGTTTCAGAGATGCTTTGAAGATGTACCCTGGAGAACCTTTAACCATCGTTTTTCGCGTGGCCGGGATCATCGATTTAAAAGCGGCAATTAAAGTTAGCCGCTCAAACCTAACTATAGCCGGTCAGACGGCTCCTGGCGAGGGCATTTGCCTCAAGGGTAACTCGTTCATATTAAACGGAGGAGGCAGAAATGGCAATATCATTATAAGATATTTACGATCCAGACCGGGGAGTAATTTAGCGCATGGCATTTACGGTTTTGATATGGAAAACATGTCGAAAGTTATTATCGACCATTGTTCTTTCAGCTGGGCTAATGAAGAATGTGCAGCCATGTACGATATAAAAAACGTAACAGTACAATGGAGTATTGTAAGCGAGGGCTTATACAATGCCGGACACCACAAAGGTCTGAGAAGTTATGGCGGTGTATGGGGCGGACAAAATGTTACATATCATCACAACCTGATTAGTAACCAAAACAGCAGAACGGTGCGGTTTAATGGTTCCCGTGCTCATGATACTCTTGCGGTGATTGATTACCGAAACAATGTTGTTTACAACTGGGGGCGCAATAACGCCTGCTATGGTGGAGAGGTAAAGATTCCGAATGGGCGGTCTGAAATAAATATGGTAAACAACTATTATAAACCAGGTCCTGCTACATCAACGGCGAAACAAATTTTTTGTGAAGCAGGATTTTTTCCCGGAAAGGCATCGTCCAGCACCGGCCAATGGTATCTGGCCGGAAACCTAATGGAGGGTAATGCTGAGCTCAACAAAAACAACGCTGTTGGTCTAGAGCTTTCTAAAATTCCGGACACGCTCCGAAGCCGTGCACTGGTAAATCATCCCTTTAAGGTGGAGGCCATAAATGATCAAACAGCGCGGGACGCCTACCAGGCAGTGCTTAATAAAGTTGGCGCTATTTTGCCCGTACGCGATATTGTAGATAGCCGGTTAATTAATGAAGTGCGCACAAATCGGCCCACCGGAATTGGGTCATTCGGAAAGCCGGGGATAATTGATGACCCTAAGGCAGTTGGTGGATGGCCTGCTTATTCAACGGCAGTTGCACCGCCTGATTCAGACCATGACGGTATGCCCGATGCCTGGGAAACTGCAAATGGATTAAATAAAAATGATGCTAACGATAGAAATAAAGTGGGGAGCAACGGTTACACGATGCTGGAAATTTACCTTAACCAGGTAAAGTAAAAAATTACAGTGGAGCATCGAGGTATTAACCGGGTTTTGTAAGCGTTTTGTTCATTTAAAAAAGTAACAGGCAGCGACCACAACTGCCTGTTACCAATTATTGAACACCTACTAACCAGGTCATCTGAAATGAAGAAGGATGACCTTAGCCGGTATGATCTTGACACACATCAGGTAGTCCCTTGATGTTAGATTTTATTTGGTATTGCTACCACACTTTGCACAGATGTTGAGGCCCTTGTTTTGCAGCCGGTCGTAAATCTTGTTCATATTGTGTGTGGTGCCTTCACGTGTTAATTTGTTTGACGAATTAAGGGTGAAAAAAGTTATCCCATAAACCTCTATTTAATAGGTTTGTGCTTTTTTGTCAAACGATAGATTGCGTAAATACCCGGAACCATGGGTAAGATAGCCGTATACATGCCTGCGAAATAGTAACGTCCTGTAACCTTATAATAATAGTTGTGCATGTTATCTATCTGAGTTCCTTTAATCTGTTGGCTAATACTGTTGATGTTGGTGGGCTCAATTGCAGGTTGGAGTACCGGGAAAATGAAATGAGTGAACTCAGCTACGCCTGGCCCAATAAAAATAAACCAGGCTATAAATCCGGCCAGAGGCACTCTTTTGTATAAGCCCAGTATTGTTAAGGTGTAAATGGTAGGTCCTACCAACGCAAAAATCATCAGAAAGCTTCTTTCGCTCCAGGGAATGTTGAATAACCGGCTCATTGCCGGGCCAAAGCCGCTTAAGTACTCTTCAATTATGTGAATTTGCAAACCTGCCACAGTTAATATAAATAGTGGTAAAATGACGTTGGGTTCTGTAGGATTTTTAAGATAGGTAAAATACCAAAAGAACAGGGCCAGCACAGCAGAGCCGCCAACAATAATTACAGGTGGTAAGCCAATCTTCAAATAACCGATTATTGGACAAACAACGCAGAATAGCGTTGCAATAGTGAGGCTTGAGGTTTGTATCCGCTTTGATGTTTGCATAAGAACTTAATTGATATGCAAACCTGTACAGAATTAGGGAGCGATTTTTTAACAAATGATAAAAAGCTATATTTTAGCTCTTATTCTGCTTAAAGAAACCTGTGTTATACCCATGTAACTGGCCAAATCACCTAAACTTATGCGTTTTAACAGCTCACCTTGTTCTGTCAGAAAGCGATTGTACCGCCGTATGCCATCTTCTTCAAGCATCTCGCTGATCCGGTTCATCATGTTCATGGAGGCTGATGATACTAGCGTCCTCAAGAACTTTTCGATACAGTGGTGCCTTTGACAAAGTTGGTCCAAGTCTCTTTTCGCTATTAAGGTAACGGTTGTTTTTTCGAGTGCCAAAACATCGTATGTTGATGGCGACTGCATAAAATAACTATCCAAAACGGTGAACATGGTGTTCTCAGGAAAAAAGCGCATAATAAATTCCTTACTTCCATTTTCAAAGGAAGTTTTTGCGAGTCCGTTATCTATAAAAAAGACATACCTGCATACCTGTCCGCTCTTTAAAAGGTAGTCGCCTTTATCAAACGTTTTACATTTAAGCTTTTCCTGCAACTCGTTATTGGCAATGGGGGTAAGCGGCGAAAGCAGGTTTGCAAATTGGTTGAATCCGGTCATCGCTTATTTTTTTAGGCTGATAGTACAAACTTAGCAGAATATATTATTGAAGTGAGAATGATACAGTTAAAATGTGTCGAAGCTTTGCAGGGGCAGCTAGCTGTCTTTATTGTTGGGCTGCAAAATAGTATGCACATTAAGCAGCTTTTTAAGCTCTTTCATATAAGCTCCAATTTTAAAGCAGCAAATTGATAGGAGCATTTACCTCTCATTTAAAGGGATTGCATGCACAAAGGGTTTATAAGTTTTGCCGAGCAAGCCTGTGACTAGCATTTAGGCACTCAATTGAATGAGGCCCTGAACTCTACAGGTGTTTTACTGGTTTTGGCTTTAAATAACTTGCTGAACGACGGCAAATGCTCAAACCCTAAGCTGTAAGCAATTTCGCCTATTGATAATTCTGTGGTCGATAATTTTTCCTTGGCTTTTTCAATCAGCTTTTCATGTATGTGTTGCTGGGCACTTTGGCCAGTGAGGATTTTGAGCAGGCTGCTCAAATATTTGGGCGAAAGGTTTAATGATTCTGCAACGTAGGCAACGGTAGGCAATCCCTTTAACAGCAGGTCATCGTTATTAAAGTAGTCAGCAAGTAAGGTTTCTACCCGTTCAAGTATCTGATGATTCGACTTTTCGCGGGTAATAAACTGGCGATGATAATACCGGTCTGCATAGTTCAGCAATGCTTCAATATGCGAAATAATGATGCTTTTGCTAAACCGGTCTATATTAGCTTGGTACTCTTCAAAAACGCTTTGAATGATGTTGTTAATGGTTGTCTCTTCCTTTTCAGACAAAAACAATGCTTCATTTAATGAATAATCCCAAAAATCATATTGCCGGATAGTTTTGGCTAGCGCCGTATTCCACAAAAAATCAGGATGGATGTAGATCACCCACCCTGATTTTTCCGCCTTCTTGCCTTTGTCATCAACACCAATGTTTAGTACCTGGTTAGGCTGTATAAAAGACATGATGCCATCATTAAAATCGAATGGGCGCTGTCCATATTGCACTTTAAAGTTGATCATTCTTTTTACAGAAATGGAATAAAAGTCCATTGCCATGCTTTGTGGATCGGGATTATCCGAATGGGGTACTGTAGCTACGTTTACAACGCTGATGAGCGGATGGAGCGGCGCCGGTAAGCCCACAAAATGATGAAATTCCGCTATCGATTTGAAATGCCTCATGCCGTAATGCTTATTTTTTTGATGTTCAAAACCAGTCTGCCTTTTACATGCCAGGTTTCGCTTGCGCGATGAGCATCGGCCACCTGTTCCAAAGGAAACACTTTGTTGATCAAAACCTGTACTTTTCCAGCATCAATTAATTCAGCTATTTCTTTTAGCCATTCCTGCTGGGGCTGATTAGCAGCTAAAGCAACTTTCACTTTTTTGGCCTTACCCGCTTCCATCAATTCGTCATTGAATGGAAAGTCGGTATTAACGCTTACAAACGTACCGCCTTCTTTCAAAACGGCAACAGCTTTTACCCGCTCGCGGTTATTACGGGTTGGCGAAGCTTCGAGTACTACATCAATATCGCGCAGTACACTTTCAAATTGCTGCGTTTTGTAATCAATTACTTCGTCAGCGCCCAATTGCTTTACGTAATTCACATTATCTGCAGATGCCATGCCGATTACGTAGGCGCCTTTTGATTTGGCAAACTGCACTGCAAAACTACCTACGCCGCCCGAAGCGCCCTGGATCAAAATGCGCTGACCCGGCTGGAGATCGCCGTGTGCAAATATACCGGTCCATGCAGTTAAGGCTGCTAATGGTACACCGGCGGCCTGCGTAAAATCAAGACTGCGCGGTTTGATGGCAAACTGGGTCGCCTTACCAACACAATACTCTGCGTAACTTCCATCGCCCGGAAAGTTGGGAACGCCATAAACCTGGTCACCCGGTTTTAAGTAAGTCACTTCGCTGCCGGCTTCAACAACCACTCCGGCCGCATCCCAACCCAATGTCATGGGCAACGTCAAGAACGAACGCAGGCTTTCGTTCGCCCCGCTTCTGATCACCCAGTCCACCGGATTGACACCGCTTGCATACACCTCAACCAAAACCTCGTCGGATGCTGGAGCAGGCTGAGCTATATCTTCGATTTTCATGACCTCTGGTCCACCATATTCATTGACTCTTACTGCTTTCATGGTTGTTAAATTTTATAAAACAAAGGTCATTACTGATATTGATCGGCATTTAGCCGAAATACGCTTTGTGTTAGCCGAAATTCTGCAAATTAATGATTGCAAGCCGTTTTAAGCTGCAGTAGAAAATTGCTTTGAATAATTTGATATATAAACCTTTGATTTGCTCCTGCTAATAAACACCCCAATGAACGAACTTGAAACTTATATCCATCACCATTTCGGCATTAGTCCGGATGACTGTCAGCGCGTGAGCGGATTGTTTAAGACCGAGACGCTGGAAAAAGGTGCCTACTGGCTGCGGACAGGTAAGTTTTGCAATAAGCTTAGCTTTATAGAAAGCGGTATTTTAAGGGTATACATCAATTTGCCTGAAAAAGAGGTTACCCAGTGGATAGGCACAGCCGGGTATTTTGTCACGGATGTTCAGGGCTTTATGTTTCGTAATACTTCCCGTTTCAATATGCAGGCTGTAACCGACATGCGTTTGTTCACAATCGATTATGAAGGATACCTGACGATGGGAAAGCTGGTGCCCAAGTGGCATGAGTTTGAGAAACTGTTTATGGGTAAATGTTTTGTAATGTTGGAGAACCGCATTTTCGACTTCATCTCCATGACGGCCGAAGAGCGTTACCAAAAACTGTTCGATCAGAACCGTGAACTCTTTAACCAGGTACCGCTGCAATACCTGGCCTCTATGCTGGGTATGACACCCGAGACCTTTAGCCGGATTAGAAGAAAAATGCTTTCTTGATTTTTGTCAAGCGCAAACCCCCGGTTTCGCGCCTACGTTTGACCTAACCAAAAATTAGTGTCATGAATCAGGAAAAAGCGATGGATTTCACCATTAGATTTGAAGAAGCAGCCATAACAGCAGTTGCTATTTATCTTTTATCAAAATACAACCTTGGTTTGCCGGTTTGGCTGTGGGTGTTACTATTTTTTAGCCCTGATTTCTCGATGCTGGGGTATGTTGCGAACGCTCGGATAGGAGCCTTTACCTACAATTTGTTTCACCACCGGGGGGTAGCACTGGCCCTGCTGGCTACCGGCTTTCTTATGCACCTGGATATATTCATTACCGGCGGTTTACTATTGGTAGCGCATTCATCGTTTGATCGTATGCTGGGTTACGGCCTTAAGTTTCCTGATGATTTTAAGCATACCAGTTCGGGCTGGATTGGGAAAGATAAATAACCCTTGGCGGTAACCGGCGCCAAATCCTCCTTAAGCTGTAAAAAGCGCTTGGGGCTGTTACAAAGCGACGCCATGATGCGCCCCGCACCGTCCGCCTATCAGATCGAGTGCATCCTATACATCCCTGTGGAAAATATGTTTCTCCCTGTCTTTCATAGTTGGTATCCTTAAAGATGCCAAATGTATTTAAACGATTAGAACTCACGGGCGTTATTTGTGCAGGCATCTACATTAGAAGTTTAATGGATTAGCTGTGCGTGGGCCTCTTACTATTTTTAAAAAAACTAAAGATAACCTATGGATATTCCCTTTAAAATGGAACAGGTTTATAATACGCCGATAGAAAAGGTATGGCAAGCGCTAACTGATCAAGATGCTATGAAAATATGGTACTTTCCTCAGTTGAAGCGGTTTGAGCCTTCGGTAGGATTTAATATGGAGTTTGATGATGACGGATCATCTTTCAAAAAGCAGTGGCAGGTTACACAAGTACTAAGTGGAAAAAAGTTGGCGCATAGCTGGACTTATCACGGGTACCCCGGTGCTTCAGAGGTAATATTTGAATTAATCAGGGAGGGTAGCCAAACCCGGCTTAAGCTAACACATACGGGGCTGTTAAGCTTTCCAAGTGATCCGCATTTTGCGAGGCACCGATTTGAAGATGGCTGGAAGTGGATCATTGGTAACAAACTAAAACATTATTTGGGAGAGAATTAGAATTGATCCTTTCCGTATGTATGGCTCAATTATAGATACGATCCTTTGCCTCATTGCGGTTTTGAAGGTGCAACGCGTGGTAGTAACGCTAAGTGCATCAACTACTGCGTTCTTCTAATGGTTGTTCCGGCAGCATGATTACCCCATCGCCAATCCACACGTTGTCATCAATTTTCAGGCAAGGTATAAGTTCGAAAGTAAGGCAAGCCCGGATCTTAAGGCATTAATACGTAGAAGAAGGCGCCGAACCGCAAAATGGGCTAAAAAAGGGGCTAATTTAAAACAGTTTGTTACGAGATGGGCAGTGTAACACCCATCTGATTTGACAATCATCATAATTATTGATTATATTCGCTATAGAAGAGGTGGAAGATTATCAATATTATACTGATCAGGAACTAATATCTTTAATGAAGGGTAACAGCCATTCTGCGTTTACCCAAATTTATGATCGCTACCAGGGTTTGTTGTATATATATGCCTGTAAAATTACCAAAGACGAAAACGAAGCAGAGGATATTGTGCAGGAAGTGCTGTTTTACCTTTGGGATAAACGTAACACCATCACGTTTGAGCATAGTTTAGCATCTTACTTATATAGCGCAGTTAGGTATAAATTTTTTAATTTGCTCGACCGTAAAAAAGTTAGAACAGATTATGCAGTTTCTTTTCAAAAATTTATAGACCGGGAAACCGTTCAGGCTGATTATGTAGTGCGGGAGAAAGAACTTAGTCGTTTAATTGAGAAAGAAATAGCTATGTTACCCGATAAAATGCGAGAAATATTCGAATTGAGTCGAAAAGGGCATCTTTCGCATAGGGAAATTGCACTTAAACTCAACATCTCCGAAAAAACAGTGAAAAATCAAGTTAGTAATGCTTTAAAAAGTTTAAGAATTAAGCTTGGTTTAGTATCCTTTCTGCTGTTTTTAATAAAATATTAACATTTTGTTAAAAAAGTATAAATATATCTGGGCCCTAATCCGTGTTTAGCTTACATATGTTATATCCCCATAGGGATAGCTATGTATGCAAGAGAAAAATACGCCTGAAAAATTAATTCAAAAATATGCAGAAGGTACCTGCAATGAGCAGGAAAGGGCAATTGTTGAGAGCTGGCACCTTTACGACTTGTCGGAGAGTACTGTTGAGCCCTCAGCCCAAAGTATAAACGAGGCCCATTCAAGGGGGCGCCAGGCGGTAATTGCGCATCTGCAGGCTAATCGTTCCGTTCGTAAATTGCTGCCACAAATTCTTGCAGCAGCATCTGTTTTAATCTTTTTAGGCATAGGCGCTTTTTTTCTGTTTGCTAATTACAATGCAGCAACTATCGAAAAAAAGTTGTCTGCCATTAAGCCGGGCAGCAATCAAGCTATTTTAACTTTAGCTAATGGTCAGCAAATAAACTTAACCAATGCTGAAAATCGCAAGCTTGCGGTGCAAGGCAGTAAAAGGATTAAACAAGCCGCAGACGGATTTTTAACTTATCAGCTAAATTCAACTGACGTTAATGACAACACTGTAGAGTATAACTCCATTAATACGCCTGTAGGAGGTCAATATCACCTTACATTGGCCGACGGCACTAACGTCTGGCTGAATGCGTCATCATCTATTAAATTCCCAACCATTTTTAAGGGCACAGAACGCAAAGTTGAAGTTGCCGGCGAGGTTTACTTTGAGGTAGCTCATAATGCCGCCAAGCCTTTCAAGGTAGTTACAGACAAACAGGTAATTGAAGTTTTGGGAACGCATTTCAACGTCAATGCCTACCCGGATGAAGCCAACATCAAGACTACCTTATTAGAAGGTTCTGTAAAAGTGTCTGCGAATGACGCAAGTACAATTATCAAACCCGGGCAGCAGTCGGTTTTACACGAAGGCCGTTTAAACGTAAACAAAGCGGTTGATCTGGATGAAGCCATAGCCTGGAAAAACGGTTATTTTCAATTTAACGATGAGCGAATTGAAAGTGTAATGCGTAAGCTATCACGCTGGTATAATATTGACATGCAATACCAGGGAGAACCTTTAAATGAAGGCTTTAGCGGTACAATATCCCGATCAAAAAATATAAGCCAGGTTTTAAAAATGCTGGAGAGAACAAAAGCCGTTCATTATAAAATTGAAGGAAGGAGGGTGACAATCATCCAGTAAAATTTACCCCACTGCCCTCCCATAAAAAAAGCCATTCCGATTGAGCCCGGAATGACCTTAACAATGGATTCGAAATTATAAACTATTGATAAACTGCGTTATGCCTCTTCTATTACCACAATGCAAAGGCAATTCGCTTAAACCCATGTTACCCAAATGTACAAATTTTACCCTAAAATTTTTGTGCAGCCGCCAGGCTGTATCCATCATTGGATTTTGACTATGAAGTTAACCACCCTACTTTTAATTATAGCTATTTTTCAGGTAAGCGCATCAACCTATGCGCAACAGGTTAGCCTATCGGAAAAAAATACACCGTTAGAGCAGGTATTTAATAAAATACGGGTACAAACTGGTTATGATATTCTTTATACCACATCCCTGTTAAAAGGTTCAAGGCCTGTTACTATTAAAGTAACCAATGGCAATTTGGATGATGTGCTTAAGCGGGTGTTTGTTGGGCAACCACTGGAGTATTCTATTGAAGACAAATCGGTTGTTGTTTCAAAAAAACAAAAAACGCTTTTAGAAAAAGCAATCAATTTATTTGCTATACCTACAGATGTAAGCGGACGTGTAGTGAGCGATTCGACGAGAACGCCGCTTATTGGTGCAAACGTTCGGTCAAAGGCAAATAACACAGTTGCAACAACCGATGTAAATGGTGCATTTACGCTGAAGAACATTGAAATAGGTACCGTATTAGAGATATCTTACATTGGTTTTGTAACCCAGCAGGTAAGCGTTACCCGTGAAAACGCCGCAAATCTTAACATCATACTTAAAAGCGATGTTAGCCGTTTACAGGAGGTTTCGATCATATCAAACGGTTACCAAACTATTGCTAAAGAAAGAAGCGCAGGCTCATTTGCCAAGCCCGATCTGAATGCAGTTGTAAACCGCTCAACTAGTATGAACGTTTTGCAAAGGCTGGATGGTTTAATACCAGGTTTAACCGTAAATAATGCACCCGGGCAAACGGCTTCCCCTTATATCCTCAGAGGTTTAACTTCGGTATCTATCAGCTCATCACCTTTATATGTAGTGGATGGCATTCCGTTGCCTGATGTAAGTGGAAGCTCATTTACTAATATAAGTTCTGTAACTGGTATAAATAGTATCAATCCACAAGATATAGCAGATATTACGGTTCTTAAAGACGCTACCGCTGCTTCAATCTGGGGCTCAAGGGCTGCTAATGGTGTAATTGTTATTGTTACCAAAAGAGGCCTTAGAGGTGAGAGAGTAAGGGTTACTTATGATGCTTTTGTGAACTTTCAGGGTAAGCCCGATTTGAATTACTTTCCGGTGCTAAACAGCCAGCAGTTTATACAGGCCGCCCGGGAAACCTTTGACCCGGTTGCTTATCCTTACAACAGCGTTACCTTACCAACTGCCGGTGCCGGGTTAGCGCCGCATGAAGTGATTTTGTACAACCAAAATTTAGGCAAAATAACTGCTGCACAGGCTAACAGTAGCTTAGATAGCTTAGCCGCTATTAACAATAATCAGCAAATTAAAGACCTGTTTTACCGTAACGCCATGCTGATGAATCATACCTTATCGGTTTCGGGCGGGCAAAAAAATTATGCGTTTTATAGCTCTTTAGCTTATACAGATAACCGCAGCAATAGTCCAGGTCAAAGCAACAACACGTATAAAGTTAATTTACGCCAGGATTTTAACATAGGTACACGCATTCGCCTGGGTCTAATAACCGACTTAACCAACACTGTTAGCAACAGTCCGCGTAATATAAACGCTACTAACCAATTTTATCCTTACCAATTATTTCAGGATAACGCAGGTAATAATATTTCACTGCCATACATGACCAGTTTGCCCGATGCGGTTAGACTTGATTATGAAACCCGCAGCCGCATCAATTTAAATTACAGCCCGCTTGATGAAGTAAATTATGGTTACAAAAAAGACGATTTTTTATTGAGCCGCAATATTTTCAACGTTGGCGTGAAGCTAATAAGCGGTTTAAATTATACTGGGACATTCAGCTTTATAAAAAGTACCAATCGCACGCGCGAGTATGACGACCGCAACAGTTATAGGGTAAGAGCGCAAACCGCACAATTTACCGTTGCACCTACCGCCACCTCAACACCCGTTTACAACCTGCCCAATACTGGTGGCAACTATCAGGTAAGTAATATAAACCAACGTAACTGGACTGTGCGCAACCAGTTAGATTATAACAAGAGCTGGAGTAACGGGCTGCACCAGCTTACATTACTGGCAGGCCAGGAGGTACAGGAACAATTTAATATTCTCAATTTAAGCAGTATAAAAGGTTGGGATCCTTTATTGCAAACTGGAGTACTGGTTGATTATAAAACTTTGAATGCCGGCTTGGCTAACCCGGTTTGGCCAGGTATATTAGGTGCCAATGTAAGCCAGTTAAATGATCAGATCTTTGGTCAGGTCGAAGTGTTAAGCCGCTTCGTCTCTTACTATGGAAATGCAAGTTACACGTTTAATCGCAAGTACACGGTTAACGGCAGTTACCGTATTGATAAAAGCAACAACTTTGGTATTAATACGGCCGCGCAAAATAAACCAGTATGGAGTGTAGGCGGTAAATGGGCAATTGGTGAAGAAAGCTTTGTGAAAAATGTAACCTGGTTAGATAACCTGGCACTGCGCGCAACTTACGGTATATCAGGTAATGCACCTACGCCAGGTACAGCAGCATCTTATGATATTATTTCGGGTACTTCCAATAGCTTTTTACCTAACGGGCGCGGGCTACAGATTGCAACACCTGCCAACAGGTCATTAACCTGGGAAGGTACTACTACTACTAACTTAGGTTTAGATATTGCCGTTTTAAATAGCCGTTTGAGTGCCGCTATTGATATTTACCAAAAGAAAACAAAGGATTTGTTGGGCTATGTACCCACTAATAGCTTTACAGGTTACCCAAGCATATATGGCAACTTAGGCGATTTGGAAAATAAAGGTGTAGAGTTGAGTTTAACTTCTGTTAACGTACGCAAGCCAAATTTTACCTGGAGCACTACACTTAACGGGGCCTACAACAAAAACGTGATCACCAGCTTAAATATAATTACCACGCCCGTTACTACAGGCAGTGGCACCAATGGCATGGTAAACCAGCGATTTATAACTGGTTACCCTGGCTATGCCTTATTTGCGTTCGAGTACGCAGGTTTAGATAACCTAGGCGACCCGCAAATACGTTTGGCTAATGGTACAGTAACCAAAGCATTAAATGCAAGCAAGCCAAATGATATTAAGTTTATGGGCAGTACACAACCTAAATGGAGCGGTGGTTTATCTAACAACTTCACTTACAAATCTTTTGGGCTTAACCTGAATGCCATTTTCAACTTAGGGCATGTAATGCGTAGAGATGTTGATAATTTTTATTCAACCCGTTTAACCCACAGCTCAACCTCTAACGGATTTACAACCGGCAACGTTCATGCCGACTTTGTTAATCGCTGGAGACAGCCGGGCGATGAACTAACTACCAACATTCCGTCTTTTGTAGCGAATCCAACCATAGCTGCACGTCGGGATATTAGTTATTATACACTTGCCGATATTAATGTGATCAGCGCATCATTTGTTAAAATGCGTGATATAACGCTAACCTATAGTTTACCGCAACAAATAATTAAAAAGATCCATGCCGAAGGTGTTACCCTGCGCGCGCAAGTATCAAACTTAATGTTGTGGAAAGCCAATAAAGATGGTATTGATCCCGAATTTCAAAGTGGTATCGACGGTTACAGAACTCTGCGAACCAACCAGGGTACAGTAACTTTCGGATTAAATGTAAGATTATAACAATCTCAAAAGAAATGAAACATAACTATCATAAAATAACGGTTTTAGCCCTGTTACTGGTGGTTGCCTCAACCGCTTGTAAAAAAAGCTTTTTAGAAGTAATTCCTAAAGGAAAACTTGTTGCACAAACCTCTTCAGACTATAGCCTGCTTTTAAGTAACCTCGATCTTTTGAATATGGGCGCCGCTAATGTGCAGGTTGCTATGGGTGATGAAGTTGCTGCAATTGAACCGCACTTTAGTACGGGCTTGTCGGCCTCATTAAAAACGCAGAGGAGTTTTCGCTGGGAGCCTGTTATTTACGAAGCCAACGAAGATGCCGGTGAAACACTAGTGCCGCTTAGGAATATTTACCTGTACAATAAGGTAATTAACGAAGTGCCCAATGCAACTGATGGTACTGCTCAATTTAAACTTCAAATTGAATCGGAAGCCAGAGCAGGCCGGGCATGGGCTTATTTCATGCTCATCAATTACTACGGAAAACCCTATAATGCTGCTACCGCTGCAACTGATCCTGGATTTCCTATTGTAGAGGTGGCCGATGTGACTACAACAAAGTTTGACAGGGCCAGTGTGAAGGACGTGTATGATTTTATCATCAAAGACCTGGTAACAGCCATACCTAACCTTACACCGCAGGTAGTTAACAGAACTCGCATGTCAAAAGCAGCAGCCGAAGCTATATTAGGGAAAGTATATCTGTTTATGGGGCGTTATAATGATGCACTAACCATGCTGAATGCAGCTTTTACCGACATGGCCAACCAGGGTACACCGGTTAAGTTGTATGACTACAATGTTGAATTTGCAACCGGCGGTGTTTTTTTACCAATAAACGCCACCTCGGGCCCGGCTTCAATTTTGTTGCCCAACAACGCGGAAAGCCTTTACTCTAAACAGTTTGCAAACGGCTTTACCAGTTCATATAACGATATTGTAATCACACCGCAAACGGCAGCCCTGTTTGGTGCTTCAGACCAGCGTTTAAAATTTTATGCCAATTCTACTTACAGTACCAAACTTCCTTTTCCGGTGGCAGGCGTATTACGAAAACAAAAAAATTCGCAAACCTTGTTTGGCATGCAAGTGCCCGACCTTTATTTGCTGAGAGCCGAATGCCGGTGCCGCACAAATGACCTCACTGGTGCCAAGGCAGATGTTGAGGCATTACGCGTAAAACGTATGCCGGCTGCTGATGCTACTGTTCCGGCAGCTATTGCCAACCAGCAAGTGGCGCTGCTCAGGTTTATTTTGGATGAACGTATCCGCGAGTTTGCTGTTGAAGGTTACAGGTGGTTTGATATGAGGCGGCTTTCTGTAGATCCGCTGTTCTCCTCAACCACTTATACGCATACGCTGTATTCGGCAACAGGTACCACCACTACTTTTCAATTAAAGCCCGAACGTTTGACACTGCGCTTACCGCAAAAAATAATTGATCAGAATCCTAACATCGAAAACAATCCATAATTGATGATTGATATGAATTTCAAAAAAACAATATTGCTAGTGGCCGGCTTATGGCCGCTAGCTTTAATGGCACAAAGCGGGTATACCATAACCGGTAAAATGCCGGCTTTAAAAGTGCCGGCCAAAGCTTACCTGGTTACCATTCAAAAAGGAGCCTGGAAAGAAACCGACTCGGTAGAAGTAAAGGGCGGTAAATTTCAGTTCAAAGGCAGTGTTAACGAACCGCAGCAGGCCATCTTAGCTGTTAAGCGAACCGGTGTGCCTGAGGTTCGTACTCAGGGCGATCAGTTAGGCTTTTTCCTCGAAAATTCTAATATTGTATTTACTGCTACCGACTCTATCATAAAATCAAAGGTAACCGGCTCGGTTGCCGATAGAGAAAGTCATGAGCTGGAGGCCCAGGTTAGACCTTTAACCAATAACATTATAAGGCTTAATAATAAGTTCTCCAAATACAACAAAGCTTCCGCAAGCTTAACTGCCGAAGAGCGAAAGATAGCATCAGACAGTGTAGCCAATTGGGTTACCGAGATCAGAGACATTAAGTTGAAGTTTGTAGAAACGCACCTTAATTCGTTTATGGGGTTGTATACTTACAGTTATTCAATTTTAGGCAGTAAGTTTAACCCGGCTGCTGTGGAGCCGCTGTACCATAAGCTGTCTCCCCAACTGCAAGCATCAGAGCTGGGCAAGCGTACAGCTGAAAAAATTGAGATTGCCAAAAGAGGTCAGGCAGGTATAAAGGTTACCGATTTTACCCAAAACGATGTTAATGGTAAAGCCTTCACATTGTCTTCATTAAGAGGAAAGTATGTATTGGTTGATTTTTGGGCCAGCTGGTGCGCGCCCTGCCGTGCCGAAAACCCCAATGTGCGTAAAGCCTACCAAGCCTTAAAAGACAAAAACTTTGAGATTGTAAGTGTATCGTTAGATATGGGAAAGCCGCAATGGGTGGATGCTATTAATAAAGATGGTATGCCCTGGATTCATGTAAGTGATTTAAAGGGCTGGAAAAACGAGGTAGCAATTTTGTACGGCGTTAATTCGGTACCGCAAAACTTGTTAATTGACCCTCGGGGTGTTATTGTGGCCAGAGATCTTCGTGGGGATGATCTAACAGCCAAGCTCTCAGCATACATTAAATAAAATATCTGCTATACGTACGATGATGAAGAAAGTAATGATAACCCTGCTGTGCGCATTGCCATTGATGGTGCATGCACAAGATAAGTTTGAGATCAATGGAAAGCTTACCAATCCGAGTAGCGAAAAGCTTGCCATACTTAGCTACAAAAACAGCCAGGGCAAAGATAAGAGTGATACAGTAGCCGTTAAAGCAGGTAAATTTGTGTTTACCGGCGAAACAGCATTTGGCAACAGGGCCTATCTTATATTAGTGCCAAGCAAGAAAGATAGTGTTAAGGCCCGCCGCCAAACCGATTACAAAGATTTTTATCTGGAAAAAGGAAAGTACACGGTGGTAGCTGCTGATAGTATCAAAAACGCAAAAATCACCGGTGCCCAGGCCCAAACCGATTACCTTGCTTATGATAGTCAAATGGGACCGCTATCGGCCCAGTATCAGCTATTAGCCAACAGGTATCTGAAAGCCAGGTCGGCAAAAGATACAGCCGAAATTAAGCGGATACAAACCGAAGGTAAACCTTTAGGTGTTAAAATGAATGCGGCTTTAGATGCTTTTATCTTTAGTCATCCCGACTCCTACGTGACGCTCGATTTGGTAGCTAACGAAAAGGCTGCAGTTATAGACCCTAAAGTTTTTGACCCTTACTATAAATCGCTTAGCAAAAGGGTGTTAGCTAGCTTTACCGGGCAAAGATTGGTAGCTAAGTATCAGAAAGCAATGCAGTTATCAATAGGTAAAACGCTTGATTTTACCCAGATCGATGACAAAGGTAATGAGTTTAAGCTGTCGGCATTAAGAGGCAAATACGTATTAGTTGATTTTTGGGCAAGCTGGTGTGCACCCTGCCGTGCCGAAAACCCTAATTTGTTAAAAGCCTACCGTACACTGAAAGATAAGAAGTTGGAAATAGTAGGAATTTCCTTAGATGAAACCAAGGCTGCCTGGTTAAAAGCCGTAGCGCAGGATGCTATGCCGTGGATACAAGTAAGCGATTTAAAAGGCTTTAAAAATGATGTTGCCGTTAAATTTGGCATCACCGCAATTCCTCAAAACGTATTAATCAACCCCGAAGGTGTAATTATTGCCAAAAACCTTCGTGGCGAAGACCTTACCCAAACATTGTCGACCTATATTAAATAAAAGGCATTAGTAAATACAATTATGAAAAAAATATTTTTTGCAACGCTGTGCCTGCTACCATTTTTAGGAAAGGCACAAAGCGGCTACACCATTACCGGCAAAGTAGGTAACTTGAATGCGCCTGCCAAAGCATACCTGGCCTATATGGTGGATGGTAAGCGGGTTGTCGATTCGGTAGAGATGAAAAATGGTACGTTTGCATTTAAAGGATCGGTGGCATCACCGGTACCGGCGGGCATAACCATCAGGCATGATGCTGCCCCATTAACCAGGAATATGGATATTTTGGGTTTGTATCTCGAAAACGCCCGTATTATGGTAAACGCCCCCGACTCAGTTAAACGCGCTTCTATTAAAGGCTCTGTTATTAATGATGACAATAAAGCGCTGAACGAATATATTAAGCCTTTAAGAATTAAAATGAATGCCTTAAAGGCAGCATGGACTGGTGTTAAACCACAACCCGAAAATCCGCTTTATGTTAAAGCGGCTGATAGCTTACGGAATATGATTGCCGAAGAAAAGGCTTTGTACAAGAAATTTATTGAATCGCACCCTAACTCCTATGTCGCTTTAGTGAGCTTTAACAATATAGGATTAGGTTATAATTTCGATCCAAAAGTTGCAGATGGGCAATTCAATAAGTTTTCAGCAGCGCTACGCGAATCGGCACTGGGTAAACAAACGGCCGAAAAGATTGCCATTGCCAAAAAGAAAGATCTAGGCGTATTAGCAATGGACTTTACACAAAATGATGTAAACGACAAACCGGTAAAACTATCTGACTTTAAAGGCAAATATGTATTGGTTGATTTTTGGGCAAGCTGGTGCGCGCCCTGCCGTGCCGAAAACCCTAATGTTGTAAAAACTTACAATCAGCTAAAAGGTAAAAACTTCGAAATTATTGGTGTATCGTTAGATGATAAAAAGGCGGCTTGGTTAAAAGCTATTGAAACGGACGGACTGCCCTGGGTACAGGTAAGTGATTTGAAAGGCTGGAAAAACGATGTTGCCCTTAAGTATGGCGTATCTGCCATTCCCGAAAACATTTTGATAGACCCCACCGGAAAAGTAATTGCCAAAAACCTGCGCGGCGAGGAACTGATGACTAAGCTATCCGCCCTGGTAAAATAATACCGGTTAGCCAATATTAGCCTCTACAGGCTAATAACATTAATGTATATCCAGCATGACCCATTGGGTTATACCGGATATACATTATCAGATAGGATAAGCCGTATCGCTTTTGGTTTCCGACAATACAAAAAAGCTTTGTATAGAATGAATATTAGGAAGTGTGGCTAATTTATGCCGGTAAAAATCGTGGTAAGCGTTCATGTCGCTGGTGGCAATGCGCAATAGAAAGTCGAAGGTGCCGGTCATCTGGAAGCATTCCATTACTTCGGGAAATTGAACCACCTCATTTTCAAACTGACGGAGCGTATCTGCCGCATGCCCGTTTAAAAGTACCTGGCTAAAAGCAATTAACGATTTATCAATTTTTTTGCTGTTTAAAATGGCTACCACCCTATCAATATATCCTTGTTCTTTTAAGCGTCTAATCCGTTCATGAACCGTAGCAATTGACTTATGCAGGGTGAACGAGATCTCTTTATTGGTCAATTCAGCGTTCTTCTGTAGTAGATTAAGTATGTCTATATCTGTATTGTCCAAACCCTTTATGGTCATAATCATAAATCGAAATCCGTAAAAAATTTAGTAAGCGATCCAAACTGTAACTTACACTGTAAATAATATAAAAATATAAGCAATATTCCGTAAAATTTATGGGTTTTAGCGTAATCATTGATGCATAATTTATATATGTTGATTTTTACTGTAAATATTTATAAGCGTGAACGATAGTCTGACAGCTGGTTTGAGTACCGAACTTGAAAGTAAATTTAACAACCTTTGGCACCTAGTAGGTAATACACCTATGCTGGAATTGCAGTACCAGTATAAAGGTAAGTCGGGGTGCATTTATGTAAAATGCGAACATTACAATTTAACCGGCAGCATTAAAGACAGGATGGCTTTATACATTATGTACAAGGCCTACCTTAATGGTAATGTAAAGCCTGGTGATACCATAGTAGAGGCTACCAGTGGCAATACAGGTATTGCATTTGCAGCAATTGGCCGTGCATTAGGCCATTCGGTTAAAATAATTTTGCCTAACTGGTTAAGCAAAGAGCGCATTGATATAATTAAAAGCATGGGCGCCGAGGTTATACTGATTAGTAAAGAGCAAGGAGGTTTTTTGGGCAGTATAGCACTGGCCGAATACATGGCTAATGAATTTTCAAATATATTTTTACCACAGCAGTTTGAAAACCTTTACAATGCCGAAGCCCACGAAACAACCACCGGCCCCGAGATATGGCAACAGCTTGCAGGCATAGGTAAACAGCCAGACGCCATTGTTGCGGGCGTTGGTACCGGTGGTACCATTATGGGTATAGGTAAATACCTTAAAACCCAGCAGCCGGGAATAAAGATCCATCCTTTAGAGCCGGCCGAATCGCCAACGCTAACCACCGGTCATAAAGTGGGCAGCCATCGTATTCAGGGTATATCTGATGAGTTTATACCGGCCATTGTGAAATTGGATGAAATGGATCAAGTTATACAAGCCCATGATGGTGATGCCATTTTGATGGCGCAGAAGCTAGCCCGGCAATTGGGCTTGGCGGTAGGCATATCATCAGGTGCAAACCTAATTGGCGCTATCAAACTGCAAGAACAAATGGGTTACAACGCGACCATTGTTACCATGCTTTGTGATGATAATAAAAAGTACCTGAGCACAGACCTCATGAAGGACGAGCCCGTTAAAGAAGGCTACCTGTCTACCAACGTTAATTTCACCGGCTATCATCCTATTAGCCGACTTAAAGACACATACATAAAATAATTTGTTATAAATGAAAAAGATGTTATTTATAGCAGCAACCATACTGGTAAGCCTGCAGTTACACGCACAAATATTAACTCCGGTAAAATGGAGCTACGGCAGTAAAAAAACCGGAAAAGCAGAAGCCGTGATATTTGTTAAAGCAACAATTGATGCGGGATGGCACCTGTACTCACAAACCGTTAAAGAAGGCGGCCCGGTAAAAACCACTTTTACATTCGCAGCATCGCCGGCATACACACTGGTTGGTAAAACCCACGAGCCGGCTCCTATTACCCGTTATGAAAAGGTGTTTAGCATGAATGTAAGCTTCTTTGAAAAGCAGGTTATATTTCAGCAAAAAATTAAATTGAAAGCCGGTCAGGCTACTGTAAAAGGCACGTTAGAATATATGACCTGCAATGACAAGCAATGCCTGCCGCCCGAAACTATCGAGTTTAGCATCCCTGTTAAATAAGCAATGACCCTTCAATTTAAACACTTATACCGGTTGCTATTAGTAACCTTAATGTTATCGACGGGTTTGGCTGTAAATGCTTACAGCCAGGATACGGTATCAACAGCCAATTTGGAGTTTTCGCCCGTTACGGCTGATACGGGCAACGCTATTATTATTAAAAACAGCGACACCGTTAAGGAAAAGGCTGTAGCGCAAAAAAACAATCATACAACGGCATCCAAAACAGACGTAAAAAAATCATTATGGGCCATATTCATCGCCGGTTTAATAAGTGGTTTTGCCGCCGTGCTGATGCCTTGTATTTTCCCAATGCTGCCCATGACGGTAAGTTACTTTATAAAAAGTGGAGAAAGCAAGGGAAGCGGGGTTGGCAGGGCGCTCATTTACGGCATTTCTATTATTGTTATTTACGTAGTGCTGGGGTTAATTGTAACGGTCATATTCGGGCCGGCAGCGCTTAATAGCCTTTCTACCAATGGGGTATTTAACTTTCTGTTCTTTTTAATGCTGGTGTTATTTGCCGCTTCTTTTTTAGGCGCTTTCGAAATAACGTTACCCAGTTCATGGGGCAATAAAATGGACCAGCAGTCGGACAAAGGCGGCATGGCGGGTATCTTTTTTATGGCGGCTACCTTGGCGCTTGTGTCTTTTAGTTGTACGGGCCCTATTGTGGGCTCGTTATTGGTGCAGGCTGCAACTACTGGTGCGTTATTAGGGCCTGCGGTAGGTATGTTTGGCTTTTCGCTGGCGCTGGCTATACCGTTTGTGCTGTTTGCTATGTTCCCGGGTATGATGCAGTCGTTACCCAAATCAGGCGGCTGGCTAAATAGTGTAAAAGTTGTATTAGGCTTTTTGGAACTTGCCTTAGCTTTCAAGTTTCTTTCTAACGTTGATTTGGCCTACCACTGGAAACTGTTTGACCGTGAAGTGTTCCTGGTACTTTGGATTGTCATTTTTGCCCTAATGGGCTTTTATTTGCTGGGCAAGTTAACCTTTAGCCATGATAGTAAGTTGCCGTATATTTCGGTGCCCAGACTGTTTTTAGCCATTGTCGTTTTGTCGTTCACCATATACATGGTTCCGGGCTTATGGGGGGCGCCGCTTAAATCCTTATCAGGGCTTTTGCCGCCGCAGTCAACGCAGGATTTTGACTTGTATACGGCTACCCTGAATGGTGGCGGACGACTCAGCACGTCATCTTCCCATGAGCAGGCACCACATAAATATGCTGAGCTTTTTGATAAGCCGGCAGGCTTAAACCCTTATTTTGATTATGATGAGGGTATGGCGTATGCAGCCAAAGTGCATAAACCCGTGATGATTGATTTTACCGGACACGCCTGCGTTAACTGCCGAAAAATGGAAGCCAGTGTTTGGACCGATAAAGAGGTTTACCAGCGCATTAGCCAGCAATATGTGCTGATACAGCTATACGTTGATGACAAGACCGATCTGGCACAAACCGAACAAATTACTACACCGCAGGGAAAACAAATAAAAACTATAGGCAACAAATGGAGCAATCTGGAAGCATCAAAGTTTCAGGCTAATTCGCAGCCTTTTTATGTACTGTTGGATAATAGCGGCAATTTGCTGGTACCGGCAGGCGGAGCAGATTATGATCCGGTTAGTTACCTGAAATTTTTAGATAGCGGTTTGCAGGCTTACCAAAAGTTGGGCAGGTAATACGCTTTTAATGACCACAATAATAGACTATTAAATAAACACATTGTACTGGCTGTTAGTGGGCCAGTCAAACGTAATTGATACCATGCAATTAAAAAACATTTACCTGGCCATTGCCGGAACTTTTTTATTAACCGGCCATGTGCTGGCACAAGAGAAACCATTGCCGCTGGATCCGGCGGTGCGTACCGGTAAGCTGGCCAATGGCTTTACCTATTATATCCGTCATAACGAAGAACCAAAGAATCGGGTTGTATTCTATCTGGCGAACAAAGTAGGGTCGATTTTGGAAACAGACGAGCAGCAAGGGCTTGCGCACTTTATGGAGCATATGAGCTTTAACGGTACCAGGCATTTCCCCAAAAATGCATTGGTTGATTATCTGCAAAAATCGGGGGTACGCTTTGGTGCTGATCTGAACGCCTACACCAGTTTTGACGAAACAGTTTACCAGTTGCCCCTACCAACCGATAAACCCGAGATATTGCAAAACGGCATCCAAATAATGCGAGACTGGGCGCAAGATGCCACGCTGGATCCGGTAGAAATTGACAAAGAACGTGGTGTTATACTGGAGGAAAAACGGCTGGGTAAAGGTGCACAAGAGCGCATGCGCAATCAGTATTTTCCAATGCTGCTTAACCAGTCGCGCTATGCCAGCAGGCTGCCCATAGGTACCGATGATGTACTGAAAAACTTTAAAACCGAAACGCTTAAAGCATACTACCATACCTGGTACCGCCCCGACCTGCAGGCATTGATTGTGGTGGGCGATATTGATGTAAACCAGATGGAGCAAACCATCAAAGATAAATTCGGCGATCTGAAAAACCCGGCCTCTGAGCAACCACGGATTGAATATAAGATACCGCTAACCGGCCAGAATAACTTTCAGGCCGTTACGGATCCTGAAATGACTTCCATTGTGGCGCAGGTAATCATCAAACTTCCTGGTAACCATTTAACAACCGTTTCAGATTATAAAGCAGAAATTGTTAACAGGCTTTTTAATAACATGCTTGGCGCTCGTTGCGCCGAATTGTTGAGGCAAGCAGAACCCCCTTACATTCAGGGCGGCGCATACATTGGCGATTTTTTAGGTGATCTTAAAAATTTTAGTGCAAGTGTATCGGTTAAACCACAAGGGCTGGAAAAGGGACTGAAGGCTGTATGGCGCGAAATTGAAAGGGTTAAACGCTTTGGCTTTACCGCTACGGAGTTAGCCCGTGCAAAACAAAGCTTCCTGAACCAGATGGAGTCATCTTTAAAAGAAAAGAACAAAACGAGTTCAGACAATTATGTAAATGAATACCTGGCTTACTTCTTAAAAAACGAAGCTGCGCCCGGTATCGATGCCGAATATGAACTGGCTAAATCAGCCTTGCCGCAAATTGATTTAGCCGAACTAAGCAGGGTAGTTAAGTCTTACATTCGGGAAGATAACCGCACCATCCTGCTAATGGCGCCCGAAAAGGATAAAGCCGGATTACCATCTGAAGCAACAGTAACTGCGTGGTTAAAGGATGTTGAAACCGAAAGCCTTAAGCCATACAATGATCAGGTAAGTACACTGTCTCTACTTACTAAAGCACCGATATCTGGAAAAATCATTAAAGAAGTAAAGGACGAGCATTTAGGAACAACCACGTTAACGCTTAGCAATGGTGTTAAAGTGGTGCTAAAACCAACACCATTTAAAAATAATGAAGTTCTGTTTAATTCATTTTCTGCCGGGGGGACATCGTTATACAATGATGCCGACTATCAAAGTGCTGCTAATTCATTAATTATTCCATCGTTTGGTGCAGGCAATTATAATTTGACAGAATTAAGCAAATTTTTATCTGGCAGGCAGTTAGCGGTTCAACCGTATATTGGTGAGCGCAGTCAGGGAATTACCGGAGGTGCAACTCCAAAAGACCTGGAGACGGCCTTGCAACTCGCGTATGCTTTTTTAACTGAGCCCCGTAAAGATGTAAACCAATTTCAAAGCATCATTCAGCGTTCTAAAGCAGCCTTGGCAAACCGGGGCAGCGATCCGGGTACGGTTTTCAAAGATTCAGTGAGCGCATTTTTGGGTAACTATAACATACGCCGCACACCGCCAACACTGGCTAAGTTAGATCAGGTAAACTTGGACAGGGCCTACCAAATTTATCAGGAGCGTTTTGCTAACGCCGCAGGCACGGTATATACCTTTGTTGGTGCTATTGATATGGAAGCTATTAAACCCTTGCTTGAAAAGTATGTAGCATCATTACCGGCAAAAAGCAGTGGAACGCAGGCTAAAGACCTGCATATCTACCCTCCAAAGGGACGATTTGAAAAAAATATTTACAAAGGCACCGAACAAAAAGCGACTGTGCAGTTATTTTTTACCGGCGATTTTAATTATACCGATAAAGAAAAATTACAGTTAGATGCATTGAAAGAGACATTACAGTTTCGGCTGTTGGAACGCCTGCGCGAAGAAGAGGGCGGCGTTTATACACCTGGCGCTTACGCTGGGGCAAGCAAAGTTCCTAGTCCGCGTTATAGCTTCGTAATTACTTTTGGTTGTGCGCCGCAAAATGTCGACAAGCTGATAGCATCATCATTAGATGAGGTAAATAAATTAAAAACGCAGGGTCCGCCCCAGGTAAATGTTGATAAGTATAAAGCCGAAGCGCAACGCAGCCACGAAACCGAAGTTAAAACCAACAAGTTTTGGTTAGCTTACTTAAGCGGAGCCTTACAAAACAATGAGTCACTCACAGGATTAGATAACTATGCAGCTAACCTGCAATTTATCACTACCGAAAGCTTAAAAAGTACAGCCCAGAAATACCTAAACGGAAAAAATTATATCAGGTTTGTGCTTATGCCCGAAACCGAACGGCGTTAAACGGCACCTAACTAGTAAACATTGCAAGTAATCACATTAGGCAAATATCTATAAGGCTCTCGCAAATAGTTTTTCTAAGGAACAGGCAAGGTAACTTGTTGATAGTTTAATTTGATTGCAACGTTCTTAAGGTAATGGAAGAGTGTCAACTTTTGCCAATTCTATTTTCTAACAAAAAGAGCCTCTTAAACATATTTGAGAGGCTCTTTTTTTGGATTATTTTTTCTGTGTATGTAGGGCGGATAACGTAAAGCTTTTTACACACACTTACTGTTCGTTTTATTCTGCTATAATCTAAGTGAGCCTAAGAGATAACCATAGTATCACAATTCTTTTTTCAATAGAGAAGTATGAAAAAGCAGAAAGTCAACAGTTTATCAACTTGATCTTAACACATAATTAATGTGCTGTTTATTAACTGGGATGAAAAGCGCATTAAAATGCGTTTTCTTGCACGGTTGTAAAAATAAGCAGCAAAAAGTTGTATTCTTTAATTGCTTATTCTATATATTTGAAAAGAAAGATCTTTAGACGTTGCATGTTTTTGCGTCATTATTGCCTTAATTCTAACTAAATAGCCAAATCTAATAGTATGCGTTTAATTGTGGTGCTAACATTTTTAACGTTAAATATTGCTTTTGCATCTGCTCAAACCGATTCCGTTATTTTTAAACGGATTGAGTGGGATACTAAAAGGCTTGGTCCTGGCATTCATTTAAAGCAGGCTTGGTTTAGAGGCAAATCTTTGTTTAAATCGAACCAATTTATATCTGTTCTCGAAGTTAAAGCCCGACGCAAAACGAAGTTCGACCTGGCTTACGAGCCAAAGCAAAAGAGAACAACCAGTGATTTTGGAAGCGACAAGCATGCCATAGCAGCCATCAACGGAACTTTCTTTGACGTTAAGAATGGCGGTTCGGTTGATTTTATTAAATCAGATGGCCAGATTATCAATCAGAACCGGCTAGAAAAAGGAGACAAACGGGCAAGGCATCAGCAAGCGGCTTTAGTAATAAAGGACGGCAAGCTAAGTATTGCGGAATGGGACGGTAGTGCTGATTGGGAAAAAAAATTAGATGGTGAAGATGTGATGTTAACCGGGCCGTTGCTCTTACATGATAACAAACAGGTGGCATTGGATTCTGCCAGTTTTAATGTTCTTCGGCACCCGCGGTCGGCGGTCGCCCTAACCGATAACAACCGCGTATTGCTTATAACGGTTGATGGAAGGAGCGCAAATTCTGCGGGAGTTAGCTTATTTGAATTAAGAAAAATATTACGCTGGCTCCATTGCAGTGATAGCGTAAACCTTGACGGTGGTGGCTCAACAACACTATGGGAAAGCAAAGACGGGGTGGTTAACTACCCATCTGACGGTGGAAAATGGGACCATAAAACACAGCGTAAGGTAGCTAACGTTGTGCTGGTGAAACGCAAGTGATTTAATAAACGAGAATTATGAAAATAACAATACTCTCTGTTTTAATAATTGTGTCGGCAAGCTGGCATAATTATAGCAAACCAACACAAGCTTTACTCCATAATTCCAAGCCAAGTACTTTTGCCAAATCGCTTATAACCGGCGCAGATCAAACCGAGAAATATTTACCTTATTTAAAGGGAAAGCGCATCGGTATGGTGGTTAACCCGTCGTCGCGTATTGGTGATAAGGCCAGTGTTGATAGTTTAAAAGCGCTTGGCGTAAACATTGTTAAAATATTTGGTCCCGAGCATGGCTTCAGAGGCGATGCCAGCAATGGTGCACATGTAGATGACAGTACCGACCCTAAAACAGGTATACAAGTAGTTTCCTTATACGGCAAATCAGGTAAGCCGGCCGCACAAGATTTGGCAGCGGTTGATTTAATGATATATGACCTGCAGGATGTTGGCGCGCGGTATTATACTTACTTAGCTACATTACATCGGGTAATGGAAGCTTGTGCCGAAAATAACAAAGAATTGATGATACTGGACAGGCCCAACCCTAACGGATATATGGTTGACGGGCCTGTGCTGGATATGAAGCTGAAATCGGGCATCGGGTTTCATCCGGTACCTATTGCACACGGTATGACTGTGGCCGAATATGCGCAAATGATAAACGGCCAGGGCTGGATGGCTAATGGAATAAAATGCAAGCTGAAAATTATTCCACTGGCTAATTATAAGCACAGTATGCCTTATACTTTACCGGTACATCCGTCACCAAACCTCAATACGCAGCAATCTATTTTATTATATCCTTCATTGTGCCTTTTCGAGGGGACTATTATTAGCCAGGGCAGGGGTACTTACTTTCCGTTTACCGTGTTGGGAAACCCTGATCTGAAAGGGCAATATAAATTTGCCTTTACGCCAAAAAGTATATCCGGAATGAGCGAAACACCGCTTTTTCAGGACATGGAATGCTTTGGCCTCGACCTGCGAAAATACGACACCAAAAAGCTCATTAAAAGCAAGCGGGTCAACTTAAGCTGGCTTATTGAGATGTACAAGGCCTATCCGTTTAAAGATAAGTTTTTTGATTACAAGCAAAGTAAGCAAATGGGCAACTTTGATAAGCTGGCCGGCACAACAACTTTAAAAGAACAGATTATTGCCGGTAAAACGGAGGAAGAAATCAGGGCAAGTTGGGAACCGGGTTTATCTCAGTTTAAAAAAATGCGCCAGCTTTATCTTTTATATCCTTAAGCTATCAACAGCCTACACACTATAACACAAATAGATTAACTAACGCTAAACAAAAATTATGAAACAAAAGCTACTTAGGATGTTCTTTGCGCTATTGTTTTTGTCGGTGCAGGCTATTGCACAGCAAAAAGCAATTAGCGGTAAAGTAACTAACGCCGATGACGGAAATCCGCAGCCCGGCGTATCAGTTAAGGTAAAGGGAGGAACTAATGGCACCGTGACCGATGTTAACGGTATGTATTCCATACAGGCAGCTAACGGCCAGGTGCTGGTATTTAGTTTTATCGGAAGCTCAAATCAGGAAATTACAGTAGGTAGCAGCAATGTGATCAATGTAAAACTTGGTGCCGATACCAAATCACTCAACGAGGTGGTTGTGGTAGGTTATGGCACACAAAAGCGGGCCGATTTAACAGGTGCCGTAACCACTGTTGACACAAAAGCACTACAATCGAGGCCAATTACTGATGTGGGCCGCGGCTTACAAGGTGTTGTGCCGGGCTTAACCATAACTACCGCAACCGGCGATATTGGTACAGACCCCAAGATCAGGTTACGTGGTTTAAGAGGATCAGTTAACACAGGTGCCGGTGGTGCAGCACCGCTTATTTTGGTGGATAACGCCGAGATACCAAGTTTGCAGCTTATTAACCCCGACGATATTGAGTCTATCTCGGTATTGAAAGATGCAGCTTCGGCATCTATATATGGTACTCGTGCGGCATTTGGTGTAATACTAATTACAACCAAAAGCGGTAAAAGAAATGGTACAAACACTGTTACCTATTCAAACAACCTGGCTTGGGCAGCACCGTTAAATACGCCTAAAATGTCGCTTGCTTCTGAAAACTCGCAGGCTACCTTGTTGGCTTTGCAGCGGTTTAGCCCTAACACGGCCAACTTTAAAGTAATAGGATATACGGTTGACGCTGGTGCCATAGCTAAAATGCGCGATTGGGAACAAAAATATTTAGGTCAGGACTTAGGTAGTGAAATGGTACAGGGTCGCGATTTTGATATTACAGGTGGCAACTTATATTTTTATCGTACATGGGATCCTGCTAAATTGTATCTGCGCGACTGGACACCACAGCAAACACACAACCTAAGCGTAACCGGCGGCAGCGAAAAAATTAATTATAACCTCGGCGTTGGCTATTTAGGGCAGTCGGGCGTGTTAAAGGTCAACCCCGACGAGTTTGATCGTTATAACTTTACCTTAGGCGTTAACGCAAGCCCTAAACAATGGGTTGACTTACGCGGAAAAATTATCTTTTCTAATACAAAAGCCACTAGTCCGTTCTCGTTCTCCGGTTCGCAATATGGCCCTTATTATTACCTGTACCGCTGGCCATCCAACTACCCTTATGGTACTTTTAATGGTTTGCCTTTCAGAGGTACTATTACCGAGGTAGAACAGGCCAAAATGGACGAAACCAAGAGTAGTACAGCCCGCATCCAATTGGGTAGTACGTTTAAACTGGCTAAAGGCTTAACCGTAAACGCCGATTATTATTATACCGGTACCGATTCTCATTTACATCAAACGGGCGGTAACACCTCCGCTTATGACTTTTGGTCATTTAACGGCACCAACTTAAACTATACAGCATATCAAAATGCTTCTTTCAATAAAGTGGTTTACAATTCTGCCTGGACACGTATTAATACAGGAAAACTATTTGCAACCTATGATAAAACTATTAGTGATCATTCATTTAAAGCAATTTTAGGCGGCGATATAGAGTATAACGAGTTTACCAGTAATTCATCTGAAAGAAAAAATCTACTTGATCGAAATTATGGTGAGATTGATTTAACAACTGGCGATCCGCTTGTAGGAGGTAGTCACGATCACTTCTCTACTTTAGGTTATTTCGGACGTATCAATTACGCTTACAAAAATAAATACTTACTGGAGTTAAACGGTCGTTATGATGGTTCTTCACGCTTCCCGGTTAATGATCTATATGCATTTTTTCCGTCTGCTTCAGCAGGGTATGTACTCACGGAAGAGTCGTTTATGCAGAAGACAAAATCATGGTTATCTTTTCTGAAGATTAGAGGTTCTTACGGCTCAGTAGGTAACCAAGTGGTAGGTGACAACCAATTTTTACCTGTAATGACACCATCCAATTCTGGTTGGATACTGGGTACAAATACAGTAACCATCAGCTCTCCAAGGCCAGTATCGCCAACTTTAACGTGGGAAACTGTTAGAACCGCAGACTTAGGCATAGACGTAAGGTTTTTAAATAACGAGCTTGGATTAACCTTTGACGTTTTTAAGAGAACAACAAATAACATGTTATCAAATGGGGTAACCCTGCCAAGCTCTTTTGGGGCAACAGCTCCAAAGCGTAACTACGGTGAATTACAAGGAAAGGGATGGGAGCTGGCTATCGATTACAACCACTCATTTTCAAATGGTTTGCATATAAACCTTACCGGTACTCTATCAGATGCTACTGAAACAATAACAAAGTTTGCTAATACAACCCGTACACTGCCTACGCCAATAGCAGAATTGAACCCTATTGATAGATATTATGAAGGTATGAAACTTGGCGAGATTTGGGGTTACGAAACGGATCGCCTATTTACTGAAAGTGACTTCGCAGGCAAAAATACTTCTGGGCGATATGTATATGCGCCTGGTGTGCCGTCGCAAGCTATATTAGAAAGCGGTTCATTTTACTTTGGTCCTGGCGATGTAAAATATAAAGACATAAATGGTGACGGAGTTATCGACTTTGGTAGTAATACAGTTGATAAGCCAGGCGATCAAAAAGTCATAGGTAATTCAACGCCACGCTATCTGTATGGCTTAAGGGTCGGTGCAGATTGGAAAGGCTTCGATGTGAACGTTTTTTTTCAAGGGGTAGCTAAACGTGATCTTTGGGCAAGTGGGCCAACCGTATTTCCAGGCTTCAGAGCAGCCGAGGGTTGGTATGCCAACCAAATGGATTACTGGACTCCAGAAAACCCGGGTGCTTTTTACCCAAGACCTACAGATTACGGCGCTACTGTTGACAGGTGGAACTTCCAGCCGCAAACCCGGTACTTGTTAAACATGGCGTACCTTCGTTTGAAAAACTTAAACGTAGGTTACTCACTACCCGCAAGCTTAACACAGCGCATTAAGGTTCAAAGGTTGAGAGTGTTCTTCAGTGGCGAAAACATTTTAACATTCGATCATTTAGGAGACATTCCGGTTGATCCGGAGATTGATTTTTCACAAACGCAGTTAAACAATGACCGTGCCGGCTTTGGTCGTGTATACCCTTACAGAAAAACGTATTCATTAGGATTGCAGGTTACGTTTTAAAAATTTCAAAAAGACATAATTATGAAAAATCTGAAATATTTACTTGTTGGTATAATTTTAATTGTCTTCGGATGTAAAAAGACCGACGATTTTTTAACCCAATACCCATTGGATGAGCTTACTGATGACACTTATTGGACTAGCGAAGGCAACGTCAAAACATTCGCTTATGCATTTTATCCAACGTTTTTTCCGGGTTATGCTTCCGGATTTGACTTAACTTGGGGCGGTTATTTTTCCGGAGAATCTCTTAACGACGACTTTGCTCCTACTACGCCAACAGTATTGACCAGAAACGCGCCTACTAGTGCCACTGGTACTGCTTGGACATTTACTAATATAAGAAGAGCTAATATCCTCATAGATCGTATTAAAAGGGTGCCTATGTCTGCAGAAGCTAAAGCCAACTGGACAGGTGTAGGGCGTTTTTTTAGAGGGCTTGAATATGCTAACAAAGTAAAAGCTTATGGAGATTTTCCATGGATTAATACTGTGTTGGCTGAAGATGATAATGCTGGCTTATACAAGCCTCGTGACTCTCGTACGCTGGTTATGGACAGTGTGCTAGCCGACTTTAAATACGCTGCTGCTAATGTTCGTGTTGTAGATGCCGCTGTAGGTCCGCAGAAGCTTATTGTAAACCGCGATGTAGTCTTAGCCTTTATGTCAAGAGTGTTCTTATTTGAAGGTACCTGGCAAAAATACCAAAACAACAATGCAGCAAAAGCTAACGAATACCTCGAAGCAGCTAAATTTGCTGCCAATGAAGTGATGACCAAAGGAGGGTATACACTTGCTGCAGATTACCGTAAACTGTTTAATTCACTTGAACTTTCTAATAATACTGAGATTATTCTTTACAGGAGATATCAAACCGGCTTGCTTACGCACAGCTTAAACAGTTATGTTAATAAGGAGCCGCAAACCGGTGTTTCTAAAAACGCTGTTGAGGCTTATTTAGCCAGTGATGGTTTACCTATTAGTATTTCACCCTTGTACCAAGGAGATAAGACTATCAACAATGTGATGGCTAACAGAGATCCACGTTTGCGGGCAACCATTACAAACGATATAAGGCTGCCGGGTAAAGTGGGTAATTATTCTACTTCAGGCTATTCTACCTTAAAGTTCTTAAACGAGGACATCAAGGATCTGACCAATGGTAATAGCAGCTTGAATGATACACAAGCACCTGTAATCCGTTTGGGCGAGGTACTCATTAATTATGCCGAGGCTTGCGCCGAACTGGGTACGTTAACACAAACCGACCTTGACAATTCTGTAAATAAATTACGCAAAAGGGCTAACATTAATATGCCCAATTTACAGGTAGTTGGTGGTTTGCCGGCGGTAAACAATGTAGTTTACAATGATCCCAAAAGAGACCCTTCTGTACCGGCCATGATATGGGAAATACGTCGTGAACGCAGGGTTGAATTGATGATGGAGGGTTTCAGGAACAGTGACTTACGCAGGTGGAAAAAATATGAATACCTGGATACCCAGGCTAATCCTGATATTAATTTAGGTGCATGGATTAACAAGGCTGATTACCCGGGCACTACTGTAACCATCCAGAACAACGCAACCCAGGGATATATTATTCCTGCGCCAAGGGCCGAAACGCAGCGGATATTTAATGATCCGCGGGTATATTTAAGTCCGTTGCCAATAGATCAGATCAAACTTTATAAAGATCAAGGTGTGGATTTAAAGCAAAATCCAGGCTGGTAAATACAGTTATTTTAAAACCCTTCATGGCCAATACCATGAAGGGTTTTCTTTATAAAAACATTATACTATGAGACTATTGCCATGCCTCACCTTAGCTCTATTATTGGGGCTTTTCATTATACCAAACATAACCAACGCGCAAACTCCTCCAAAACGCGAATTTAGGGGGGTATGGATAGCCACGGTTCAGAATATTGATTGGCCAAGCAAGCGCGGATTGGCATCGGGCGCACAGCAGCAAGAACTTGTGCAGATTTTAAATGAGCATGAAAAAAGCGGCATTAATGCTATTATGCTGCAAATACGACCTTCTGCTGATGCTTTATACGCAAACAGCAAAGAGCCCTGGAGCTTGTTCCTTGCTGGCAAACCGGGCCTTGCACCACAACCGTTTTATGATCCGTTAAAGTTTGCAATAGATGAAGCTCACAAAAGGGCTATGGAATTGCATGCCTGGTTTAATCCGTACCGTGCTACCAATGATCTGGCCGATTCAAATGTTAGCGCCAATCATATTACCCGTACACATCCGGAATGGTTTTTTACTTACGGGAGTAAAAAGTACTTTAACCCCGGTTTACCAGAAGTTCGGAAGTACATCATCAGCATAATAATGGATGTGGTACATCGCTATGATATAGATGGGGTACATTTCGATGATTATTTTTACCCGTACCCGGGTAAGGATAAATTGCCTGATACAACTACCTATGCACAATACGGAACGAGTTTTAATGACATTAATGATTGGCGACGCCATAATGTCGATACCCTTATCCATGTTTTATCGGACAGTATTCATGCCGCTAAAAAGCATGTTAAATTTGGCATAAGTCCATTTGGTATATGGCGTAATTTAAAGGACGATCCTAATGGGTCGGTATCTAACGGCCTTTCGGGTTATAGCGCATTATATGCTGATGCCCGCAGATGGACGCAGGCCGGATGGGTTGATTACGTGAACCCGCAAATTTATTTTCCGTTTTACTACCCGGCTGCACCATACGAAAAGCTGTTGGAATGGTGGAGCAACAACGCCTTTAATAAGCATGTATATATTGGGCAGGCCGTATACCGTGCTATGGAAAATCGCGAGGGCTGGCGTGACAAGCAGCAATTACCTAACCAGGTAAGGGCATTACGTAAAAATGCCCGGGTTCAGGGAAGCGTATACTTCAGTTCAAAATCAGTTACCGATAACCTTGCCGGATTTCAAGACTCTTTACGCGCCAATTTTTACAAGTACCCTGCTTTGCTTCCTCAAATGATTTGGTTGGGCGAATCGGTACCAATGGCACCTAGCGGCTTGAAGGCAGTCTATAGTAATAGTAAAGCACAGTTAACCTGGCAATACAGCAAAAGACCGGCAAATGTATATGGCTATGTAATTTACCGTTTTAAAGCAGGGGAAAAGGTAGATATTTATAAACCGCAAAACGTTATCAAGATCAGTTTTGATAAAACCTTGCGATCTTATACTGACACAACCGCTTCCAATGGTTGCAAGTATGTTATTACTGCTCTCGATCGCCTTAAAAATGAAGGTTATTCAAGCAAACCAGCTGTACTCAAAATAAGATAAACACGCTCTCATCTAAGATATTGATATGAATAAAAAGCTAATTCTGTTTTTATACTTCTTACTGTTAGTAAGTATTGCAAATGCACAGTCATTTAAATTTGCCTTTGTTTCTGATACGCATATTGGTAACCAAACAGCGGCCGAAGATCTGCGCAGGACCGTTAAGGATATTAACGCCAATGATGAGCTTAAATTTGTGGTGATAACGGGTGATATTACAGAATTTGGAGCCGACGCTGAACTAGCCTTAGCTAAACAAATTTTGGATAGCTTGAATAAAAAATGGTACATCATTCCGGGCAATCATGATGCAAATTGGTCAGAGAGTGGCAGTAACACTTTTCGCCGGGTGTTTGGTGCCGAAACTTTTGCTTTTAATCATGGAGGATACTTGTTTACGGGCGCAAGTTCGGGTCCGAATATGCGGATGGGGCCGGGCCAGGTACCGCGTGAAAACATTGTATGGCTCGATTCGGTTTTAAAAAGCACACCAGCGCAAACACCTGTAGTGTACCTGAACCATTACCCCCAAGACTCTGCCCAAAATAACTGGTACAACGTAATAGACAGGTTAAAAAAGAAAAACGTACAACTTATTTTATGCGGGCACGGTCATCAAAACCACCAATATACCTTTGATGGTATTCCTGGTGTTATGGGTCGGTCTAACCTGCGGGCTAAAGACAGCATTGGAGGATATAACATTGTTACTTTTGATAATAACACAGCTTATTTCGAAGAACGTAAGCCAATAATAAAGGCTAATAAGCCTTGGGCAAAAGTGGCCTTAATGCAAAGGGCGTTCGATAAGGACACTGCCCGCTATTATAGGCCTTCCTACGCCGTAAATCAAAAACTAACAAGGGTAAAGCCGGTATGGACCTATCAAGATCAAAGTGATATAGGCTCGGGCATGGCTATACATAAAAACGCAATTATTCTAACCGATACCAAAGGGCTAATTTATGCTTTGAACAAGGATAACGGAAAGCGCTTATGGTCTTATGCAACTCAAGGAAAAATTTACTCTACACCGGCGGTTTCCGGAAATTATGTTGTTGCCGGATCCTCTGATCAGAACGTTTACTGCCTGTCGGCCATTACCGGTAAATTAGTTTGGAAAGCACCGGCCGAAAAGGCTATTGTAGCTTCGCCTGTAATTAAGGATAATGTTGTTTTTATAGGTGCTTCAGATGGTCATTTTAGAGCCATCTACTTAAATAACGGAAAGCTGAAGTGGGATTATAACGAAGTAAAAGGCTTTGTGGTAACCAAGCCTTTAATTTATAAGAATATCATTTACTTCGGATGCTGGGCTAACGACTTTTACGCTTTAGACGTAAACTCCGGCAAGTTGATCTGGAAATGGAACAATGGCTCTGGCAACCGTATGTTTTCGCCCGCAGCATGTTACCCGGTTGCTGCTAACGGCAGGGTTTTCATTGTAGCGCCCGATCGCTACATGACAGCGTTCGATGCTTCAACAGGCAGAGTAATATGGCGCAAACAAGATCCGAAATTAAGAGTGAGGGAGTCGATGGGCATTTCTGCTGATAGTTCCCTCATTTACGTAAAAACAATGGATGGTAACCTACTAGGCATTTCACCTGTTGCCGATTCAATGCAGGTAGCTTGGAAATCAACTTTGCAATTACCATATGAGCTTTGCCCTTCGGCTATAGTAGAAGACCAAGGCGTTGTTTTTGTGCCAACACATTCGGGTATAGTATATGGTGTTGATCGTAATAGCGGCCAAACCCTTTGGAAATACAAAGTTTCTAATTGTTTGGTGAATACAGTTTTACCGCTAAACAGTAAAGTATACGTAAGTACTACAGATGGTGCTGTTGCTTGCCTGGGTAAGCAGTAGTATCCTTCTCGCTATGGTATTATATATAATGCCATAGCGAGATAATTAAAACACTGCACATAGCCTAGCTTTTGGGGATTGTTGAAAAAATTAAGTTGGTCTAACCACAATCATTCAAAATGCTGAAAGGCACGGTCAATTTAATACTTCACATAATGTAGTTTTCATGCTAAGTATCGTGTTAACAAAAAGAGCGAGCAGGTGTTATGGTATTGTATACTAATTGCTTATGCTGCTTAAATTGCTCCTGTTTTTATTTTTAGCATCCGTTGAGTTTTCGTGTTTTGCACAAGCGAAACTTGATTTGGAAAAACTCACCTTTAAAGAAGACCCAAGGATTCTTGTTAAGAACCATAAAAAGTCTGCCGACCCTATAGAGCCTTTAACGTCTTTACCCGCCTATACTACGTATGACATTGCCGGCTATCATTTCGGTCCGGCCAATCTTACCGAGCATTGTTTCGTTTCATTTTTGCTAAACTCTATTAAGGAAAAGAAACTGGTTGGTGTTATTATTGGCTTCGAAACAGACGCCGCGTCAAAGGCTATAAATAAATATGTATTTGCGAAATATGGAAAGCCCGTAGTGCTCGAAGCTGAAACACAAAGGAAAGACAAAAACAAAAAACCTTATCTAAGTGGTTCTGCCTACATGTGGAAAAATGTTAAACCACAAATAACATTATTCTTATCTAAAACCTATATGGTTGAAGATGGAAAGCCGGTTGAAAATACAGACTTGGTGCTGATTAATAACAGCGTAAAACCAAGCTATGAAACCAATTTCAGAACGGTGTTAGATAGGGTGATTAAAACCTATACACCGTAAGATAATACTGTAATTGAATGCAACTGTACTCAACAATCATGAAATGGACAGCACCGTCAGGCAGTCTTTTTCTGTGATTTGTATTTAGCAGGAGAAATTCCCATCAGTTTCCTGAACAGGCGCGAATAATAATACTGATCTACAAACCCAATTTCATTACAAATCTCTTTAATCTTGCGGTCACTAAAATACAGGTACTGGCAGGATAACTGGATTTTCAACTGATTAAAGTACTGAATAGGGCTATAGCCGGTTTTGGTTTTAAACAACCTGGTATAATGTGAAACCGAAAGATTTTGCTGTTTAGCCAAGTTGTCTACTGTAAATAGCTGCCTGATATTATCTTTCATAAAACGGATACTATGCGTTATGGCATCATCTTCAAGAACGGCCGGATTAATTTGTTCATCATAAACGAATGATGCAATAAATTCCAGTAGCTTAATATTTATAATCTCCATTACCAGCGGATGGTAGCTTTGCTCCAGTAGTTGGTAAATCTCATTGAATGTTTGTATTCGGTTTAAAGTATAAGGAATTGCCAGGCCATCGGTAAGGGTACGGTTAAGGTAGCGTGTGTAGATTAAATCAGCCTTTTTGCCTTTAAAATGTATCCAGTATATCGTCCAGGGGTCTTGAACCGAGCTTTGGTAATGATGAGGAACGTTTTTAGGGATAACAAAAAATGTGTTAGGGCGCATCAAGATTTTTTGGTCTTCCAATTCAATCAGGCCCTTCCCCTCGGTACAGTACAGCAGAATATATTGGTTAGTGCCCAGTTTTCGCTCTCTATCATGGAAACTGGCATGAGGATAATGTCCGATTGCGGTGAGGTTCAAATCATTGATAAGCTCGTTCTTTCCAACTAACCGTTTAACATCAGGAGGAACCACAATCATCCTTTGCCCTATAAATCCTTCTTTTACCTTTTTAATACTAGTGCCTGCCATCAGCATAAATTTTTTGCAGCCAAACTCATAAATACTAAGTTATATAATCCATCTAGGTTATAACTATAGTTTATTTAAAAAATAAATATTACGTGTTGCCCCTTTAGGTTGTAAAGTTGAGATATTTCGTATTAGATACACACATGTACCAATAGTTGTAATTTTTAAACAAAAGTATCAATACATAATAATTACTAAATCTTATTAAAAGGGGCAGTTTTACTCGGGTAAGTGACTGTAGCTGCACAAATACAGTAAGCATATATGGTAAAATAATCCATCATTAAGGAGCTCTTATCCATTTTTTATTGCGCTAATACCGAATACATTTAGCCTGCCAATTTAACCTACGATGTTTAAAGATACTTAAGACTGTTGCAGCTAAGCAATCGGTGATTTGCTTTATGCAACACACCAGTTTTAAACCAATTAAAAATTTGAACCCATTATTATGAGAAAATTTACTTTTCAGATCAAAATTGGGAGTATCATATTAGCGTGTTTGCTGGTATGGCTAACTCCGTTAAAGCTTTTTTCCCAGGAAGGATCGGTAAGTGGAAGAGTCACGTCCAAAGACGATCCGGATGGGATTCCGGGAATTTCGGTTACTGTTAAGGGCACAACGCGCGGAACTTTAACAGATGCGCAGGGGAAATTCAGAGTAAATGCATCCAATGGCACTGTGCTGGTTTTTAGCGGTATCGGCTACAGCTCATTGGAAATTTCAGTTACCGGCCCAACGTTGAACGTAAATCTCGAAACAAGCCAGAGGAGCTTGCAGGATGTTGTAGTTGTAGGATACGGAACACAAAAAAAGGGTAATGTAACTGGGGCTATAGCCAAAATAACTGATAAACAGATAGACGAAAGACCAATTACGCGTGTTGAGCAAGCTTTACAGGGGCAATTGGCGGGTGTGCAGGTTAGGAATGTTTCCGGTTCGCCAGGTTCAGACATTACGGTGAATGTACGTGGAGCTGCATCTATATCAGGTAGTGCTGCACCGTTATATGTGGTGGATGGGGTTCCTTTAGATAATTTATCAGGTATAAATCCTGCCGATATTGCGTCTATTGATGTGCTGAAAGATGCTTCATCAGCTGCAATTTACGGATCGCGCGGATCAAATGGCGTAGTATTGGTAACCACCAAAAGAGGCAAGACAGGAAAACCAGCCCTCTCGGTTTCGGCTTATACAGCTCTTGCCTCAGCCGAAAGAAAAGTACAGGTGTTGAATTCTGACGAGTGGATTGAATTTAACAAAAAGTGGCTGGACCGGCAATGGGTTTTAAAAACTGGACAAAGTGCGGGCGTAAGCCAGGCAGACCGTATTGCTTATGCAAGCCGTACAGACGGGAAGACCTATACAACAAGGAACGATCTTTTAGGCATTCGCGCTACTTATGGCATTTACGATCCTTATTGGAGCAATGGTGCATTAGAAAAAATTGACTGGCAGGATGAGGTTTTGCGTACCGCTCCTGTTCATGATTTGCAAATTAGTGCATCTGGCGCTAATGATATTGTAAACTATGCCATATCTGGCGGTGCTTACCGGCAGGATGGCATCGTGGTGGGTTCTTCTTACAGTCGTTACTCTTTCCGCTCAAACGTTGAAGCAAAATTAAGTGACCGGGTAAAAGTAGGGCTTACCTTAGCACCCTCTATTGGTACAATAAAAGGACCCAATGTAGATGGTAAAGACAATGCAGTTGCCCGTGCACTCAGTTATCCGGGCTGGGTACTTACAGGTTCCGGAAGAATGGCCGGCGCATCGCCTTATAAATACTACGATGGCTGGGGCCCGGGCCCAAATGTAGTTAGCCCTTATGTGCAAGCCGTTTATAATGACCGCGTAAACAGCGATGTTCGTTTAAACAGTGCATTTAATACCACGGTCAATATCATTAAAGGTTTGGATATTAATGGCCTCATAGGTTGGAACTACCGCGGTAATTCGCAAAGAACCTATAGTCCCACCTGGATACAGCCCACCTGGGATTCGGCAACCCCGGGTCAGTTGTCCACATCTACTAAAAACACATTAAATTCAAACAGTCTTTTATATCAGGCTACAGCTACTTATATAAAAGATATTGGCCAGCATTCCTTAAACTTCTTGCTGGGTGCATCGCAGGAAACCTATAAGGAAGAGACCACTAATCAATCTGTAACCGGCTTTCCGAATGATAAGACGTACATTTTTGATATCACCCGTGGTACAACAGTAAATGCCAATACTATATATGGTGCTAGCAATGCTTTAATTTCCTACTTCGGAAGGGTACAATACAGTTTTAAAAACCGGTACTTATTTGCCGGATCATTACGTACAGATGGCTCATCTAAATTTGGGCCTAATAACAGATGGGGCGTGTTTCCTTCCCTTTCTGCAGGATGGGTTATCAGCGAAGAATCGTTCCTGAAGAATGTAAATTGGATGGGAACAACAAAACTGCGGTTTAGCTGGGGACAGGCCGGGAACGACCGTATAGGCAACTCGGCATTCCTATCGAGCATGGCTGCGCTAAATTATCCTTTAGGCGATGCGCAGGCAGTTTCCAGCGGCTTTGTAGTGGGTAATATTTCTAACTCCAAATTGCGCTGGGAAAAAACAGATAGTTATAACCTGGGCTTGGACGTAGGCTTATTGAAAGACAGAATAAGCCTGTCGTTGGATGCTTATTACAAAAAGACGGTCGATTTGCTGCTCAATGCACCTGTGTCCCTATCAACAGGGTTTTCGAGTATGTATGATAACATAGGCAGCGTTGAAAACCGGGGCTTTGAAGTAGAGCTGAATACGGTTAACGTGATTCATAAAGGGTTCCGTTGGAATACCTCGTTAAACGTATCTATCAACCGCAATAAAATTACCGCCTTAACTAACGATAATGCAGATATAAAATTAGGCCAGGGAAATACCGTTATACAAAGGGTAGGTTATCCTATCAACTCCTTCTATCTGTTGCAAGCAACAGGGGTATTGCGCGAAGCTGATTTTAACAAAGATGCAAGCGGTAACTTTATTGCAAAGATACCTATCTATTCTGGTCAAAAGCCCGGCGATACCAAGTATATGGACGCCAACAACGATGGTAAGATAGATGCTAATGATTATGTAGTTGCAGGCAATTATCAACCCAAGTTTGATTTTGGTATTACCAACACCTGGACCTATAAAAACTGGGACCTGACCGTATTGGTTCAGGGACGTGTTGGCGGCGATCTTTTATCAATCGGATCTAGAGCCTGGAACAGGGCAACTAACGATACCCGTTATGAATATATGAATAGTTGGTTGAAGGATGCTTACTGGTCTGAAGCTGAGCCCGGAAACGGAAAAGTGCCTGCTTTCTTTTCGGCAGTTACAAGCCAGTATGATACTAATTGGATGTACAGTGCAGCATACCTGAGAATCAAGAATATTGCATTAGGCTATAACCTTCCGGTATTAAAGAAGGCATTTAAGCGGTTAAGAATATATGCTTCTTGTGACAATGTTTACCTGTGGGACTCTTACTACCCGGGTTATTCTCCTGAAGGCGCCACGCAAGATAACGGATCGGCTGATTGGGGCTCATACCCATTGGCAAGGACACTATCTTTTGGGCTGAACGCAACTTTTTAACAGCAATTTTAAAAGCATGAAAACATTTAAACAGTATCTAATTGTTTTGGCAAGCTCAGCTATGCTGATTCAATCGTGCAAAGAGAACATCGATATAGCACCCATTGAAAATAATACTTCTGGTAACTTTTACTCAAATGAACTTGAGATAAAGCAGGCAGCAATAGGCATTTATGCAAGGTTGGGCAGAAATGGTACCAATACAGATTTTGCAACAGACTATTTTTGGCTGGCGTCTGAGAACCGCTCCGACTTGCTGTACATTGCCGGTGAAACTTCGGCTCAGAACGATCAGCTGGAATTGAGAAAATACCTTACTACACCAACATCCGGCACAGTATCAGCCATATTTTCGAGGCTGTATCAAATTATCAAAGAAGCTAATAATCTTTTGTATTACACTAAGGAAGGCGAATATATGCGCTACCGTGCAGAGGCTAGATTTTTAAGGGCATATGCCTATGCCGAACTGGTGCGCTCCTTTGGTCCGGTTGCATTAATTACAACACCAGTTGAAAACTCAGAGGCTGTTTCACAGCCGCGTGCTGCTGCAACCGAAATTTATGCACAAATTATTGCCGATTTACAATATGCGGCCGCAAATCTTCAGAAGGTTTATACCGGTGCAGATGCAGGCCGGGTAGGTAGCCTGGCAGCTAATGCCCTGTTGGGCCAGGTTTATATGACCATGGCCGGTTATCCAATGAACGATGCCTCAGCTTATGCAAAGGCTGAGGCGGTTTATGCAAGTATCATTGGTGATGTATCGGCCCGCTTTTCGCCGGTATATGCGCAAATATTTACGCTTGCTAACGAAAATAAATACGATCTGTTCTCCATTCAGTTTGCCTCGGGCGGATTGAATACAGGTTCCAGCCTGGGCGCTTATACCACTAGTGGTGCAAGTTCAGGTTCACCGTTTCCAGAGTGGCTGTATTCAACTTATACTGTACAGGGGCAGGATGTGCGTGTAGATAGTGCCGTGGTTAAACAAATGAAAGCCAATAAAGATCTTCGCTTTCCGGCCAGTATTGACACCGGTTACTACAACGCAGTAAGCACAGTTACCAACCGGGTGTTCGTTCCGCGAAACATTGTTACCAAGTTTTTAGAAAAAGACCCAACTAATACCAAAATTAAAGCATGGAACGATCAGCCCAGAAACTTTCCGATTATTCGGGATGCTGACGTTTATCTGATGTATGCTGAAGCGCTGATTCGCGATGGTAAAGCCGGAAATGCCAGGCAGTATGTTAATGCCATACGTACAAGGGCAGGCTTAGCTGTATTAACTGCAGACCCAACGCTGGATGATATTAAACGGGAGCGGAAGTTTGAGTTTATAGGCGAAGGCCGGAGATACTTTGACTTAGTACGCTGGGGCGAAACAGAAGCTATCAGCACCTTAGCTGCATTTGCCGCCTACTATCATTCCAAACTTAACGGACAACTTCCTACTAAAAAGGATTTGTTACTGCCCATTCCGCAAAACGAGCTGAAAACCCGTTCTAACTGGACGCAAAATTTCGGTTACTAATTTTAAATACAGCCTTCCGTTTCAGGAAGGCTGTATTTAATAGATGCTCTTACTTGTCAGATAAGTTTGTGTGTGCGCTTAGCCAAATATGTTCATTCGCCATACAGGCGTCGTTTGTTACTTTATATTCGTTAAACTGCTTTAATAATGTCTTATTCCGAAAGTCGCTTCAATAGTACCTATGTTGTGGGCATCTCATTTATCTCGGCTTTAGGAGGATATCTCTTCGGATTTGACTTTGCTGTCATTTCAGGAGCGCTTCCTTTTTTACGTAAAGCATTTGCACTTGATGTATGGTGGGAAGGTTTTTTGACCGGCTCATTGGCGCTGGGGTGTATTGTTGGTTGTTTATTAGCAGGTAAACTTGCCGACCGTTACGGACGCCGGCCCGGGCTAATGCTTGCTGCGGCCGTATTTGCAGTTTCTTCTGTAGGCATGGCCCTGTCATGGAGCCTTTCGGTGTTTGTGGTTATGCGTTTTGCCGCAGGCATAGGTGTTGGCATGGCTTCTATGCTCAGCCCGCTTTATATTGCCGAGGTATCGCCCGCTTCTGTTAGGGGGCGTAACGTTGCCATTAATCAGTTAACTATTGTAATTGGCATTCTGGTCACTAACCTGGTCAATTACATAATTGCCGGTAACGGGCCCGAAGTATGGCGTTGGATGTTTGGCATGGGCGTTATTCCATCAGGACTTTTCTTGCTGGGTATAGTATGGTTGCCTGAAAGTCCGCGTTGGCTTGCAAAGGCTGGCAAAGAAGAAAAAGCGGTAGCTGTCCTTAAAAAAATAGGTTCAGAATCTTATGTAAGCGCTACTATGAGCGATATTAGCCGCTCCTTAAACGGCAACACCGTTCAGCCTTCTTACCGTGCGGTATTTTCTAAAGCTGTGCGTCCGGCAGTTATTGTTGGCGTTACGTTGGCCGTATTTCAGCAACTGTGTGGCATTAACGTAGTGTTCAATTATACGTCAACCATATTTGAATCGGTGGGCGCCAGTTTGGATCGCCAGTTGTTTGAAACGGTATCTATTGGGTTGGTTAATTTGCTGTTCACCTTATTGGCTATGTGGCAGGTAGATAAACTGGGCCGGCGCCCGCTCATGTTAATTGGTTCATTAGGTTTGTCAATCATTTACTTGTTATTGGCTTACTTTCTGCAAAACCATGCCAGCCCCGGTTTGGTATCGGTACTGGTTTTATTGGCTATTGGTATGTATGCAACCTCTTTAGCACCAGTTACCTGGGTGCTCATCTCAGAAATTTTCCCTAATCATATACGTGGCGTAGCCTCTTCGGTTGCCATCGTTTCCTTGTGGGGAGCTTACTTTATTTTGGTTTTTACGTTCCCTATCCTCGCGCAAAAGTTGGGTACTTATGGCCCGTTTTACTTATACGCTGTGATCTGCTTCCTGGGCTTCCTCTTCATTCGCCTACGGGTGAAAGAAACAAAAGGGCAGACCCTGGAAGAATTGGAGAACAATTTCGTAAGCCATTAAACGAATTTATTATATGAATAATAGTACTGTGCAGGCTTGGGTTGAAACAGTGATAATACCCACTTATGAAGTTGGAGCGCCCGATAAAAATCCCATGTTTTTTGAAAAGCGCGTTTATCAGGGAAGCAGTGGTGTGGTTTACCCCAACCCGGTTATAGAAAAAATTTTTGACGAAAAGGTAGATAAACCTTACCAAGCCATTTTTCTGGAAAACCAGTATCTGAAAATAATGATCCTACCCGAACTGGGTGGCCGCGTTCAGATGGCTTGGGATAAAGTTAAAGAGCGGCATTTTATTTATTATAATCAGGTGATTAAGCCTGCACTGGTAGGACTGTGCGGCCCATGGATATCTGGTGGCATTGAGTTTAACTGGCCGCAGCATCACCGCCCAAGCACCTATGAGCCGGTTGATTTTTCAATTGAGGAAAATGCCGACGGTAGCACGACTGTTTGGGTGAATGAAATCGAAAAAATGTTTCGTACCAAAGGTATGGCTGGTTTTACGCTGCACCCCGATAAAGCTTATCTCGAAATTAAAGCCAAGCTTTATAACCGAACCAATATGCCCCAAACCTTTTTGTGGTGGGCAAACCCGGCTGTTGCAGTAAATGACGACTATCAGTCTGTATTTCCACCGGATGTTAACGCGGTATTTGACCACGGCAAACGCGACGTATCTGCTTTTCCTATTGCTACGGGGACTTATTATAAAGTTGATTATTCGCCAGGTACCGACATTTCCAGATATAAGAATATAAAGGTACCAACCTCTTATATGGCGGTAAATTCGGATTATAATTTTGTTGGCGGCTATGAGCACGATACCAGGGCCGGCGTACTGCACGTGGCCAACCATCATGTTTCGCCCGGTAAAAAGCAATGGACCTGGGGCTGCGGAGACTTTGGCGTTGCCTGGGACCGAAACCTAACAGACGAGGACGGTCCATACATAGAGTTGATGACGGGGGTGTTTACAGATAATCAGCCCGATTTTTCATGGTTGATGCCCTATGAAGAAAAATCTTTCACACAGTATTTTATGCCTTACCGGGAGCTGGGAATGGTTAAGAACGCCAGTAAGGATATCATGTTGAGTGCCGATATTAAAGATAGCCGGTTAACCGTTAAACTTTTTGCAACCTGTAAGCTAAGTAACATAAGTGTAATTATCGCTGTTCGTGGTTGTGAAATTGCACGGGAAGTAATTTCAATTTCGCCTGAAATAGTTTTCGATCAAAGTTATGAAGTAGATGCTGAGTGTCGGGAAATGGATCTTTTAATAAGTATTACCGACGTTTATAACTCAGAAATGCTTCGCTATGATCCTGCAAACAATCGCAATAATGACATACCCGAACCCGCTAAGCCTGCACTAACACCACAGGAAACCGAATCAACTGAGCAATTATTTTTAACTGGCCAGCATTTGGATCAATACAGGCACGCCACTTATAGCCCTGTTCCGTATTATGAAGAAGCACTTAAAAGAGATCCTGCTGATTATCGGAACAACAATGCGTTAGGTGCATGGTACCTGCGCCGTGGGCAGTTTAAAAAAAGCGAGAACTATTTCAGAACTGCAATTGCAACCATCACCGGCCGCAATCCTAATCCTTATGACAGCGAAGCTTATTACAATCTGGGCCTTTGCCTAAAGTATCAAAACCATATCAACGAGGCTTACAACGCTTTTTTTAAGTCTACCTGGAGTAGCACCTGGCAGGATGCCGGATATTTTTCGGTTGCGCAAATAGATATGATCAGGTCGCACCATGAACTGGCGCTCGAACACATCAACTGGGCAATAGACCGTAATGCCAGAAACGGAAAGGCCCATGCCCTTAAAATTTGTGCTTTGCGAAAGCTTGGCCGTATTACAGAGGCCATGGAGGCGGCTTATAGCGCGTTAAAAAGAGATTACTTTAATGTTGGTGCCCGGTATGAGCTTGTACAATGTTATTTGCAAAACGGGCAGTTAAACGAGGCAGATAAGGAACTAACAGAAATTGAGGTAACCAGCCGCTTAACAGCAAATACGTTGTTAGAATATGCTATTGACTATGCGGCTATGGGAGAATATAAATTAGCTGTTGAGTTACTGCAATTAACTAAAGATGATTTGCGTACCCCAATGACTTTTTATTATATCGGTTACTACGCCGAGCTTTTGGGTAATGCTACGCTTTCTGCCACTTCACTTAAACAGGCGCAAATGGCAGATTCAGCCTACTGCTTTCCAAATAAGTTGGAGGATATTTTGGTGCTTACTTATGCGTTGGAGGTAAACCCAGCTGATGCAAAAGCTGCGTTTTATATGGGTAACCTTTGGTATGATAAGCGTCAGTATGATGAAGCAATTGCTGCCTGGGAAAAATCAATGGCAAGTGAGGATCAATTTTCTATCGTATTAAGAAATCTAGCTATAGCCTATTTTAATAAGAAAGGGAAATATGCTGAAGCACTTACACTTTTTGAACAAGCTTTTGCCCTCAATCCGGCCGATGCACGTGTGCTGATGGAATTAGATCAATTGTATAAAAGATTAAACGTTGCACCCCAGAAAAGACTCAATCACCTCACTTGTAATAACGCAGTAGCCAACCTTCGGGACGATTTATATTTGGAGATTGCTGCATTGCATAATTTTTTGGGTCAGCCCGAAAAGGCTAATCAATTAATAAGCAACCGCAAGTTTCATCCCTGGGAAGGAGGAGAAGGTAGAGTATCCGGACAGTATATTTACAGCCTGGTTGAAATTGCAAAAAAGCAAATAAGCAGCGGAGACTATAGGGGAGCCATTGAAAATTTAACCCTCGCCCAAAGTTATCCTGATAATTTAGGAGAGGGAAAACTGCATGGTGCGCAAGAAAATGATATTTACTATTGGCTTGGGTGCGCTTATGAACAACTAAACGAAAATGAGGAGGCGCAGCTGTACTTTAAAAAGGCATCAACTGGCCTTTCAGAACCCAGTGCGGCTATGTTTTACAACGATCAGCAACCAGACAAAATTTTTTATCAGGGTATGGCCTGGATAAAGTTAGGCGAGCGTGATAAGGCTCAAACCATATTTAATCGTCTGGTAAATTACGGACGAGAGCACCGGCATGATGAAATTACATTGGATTATTTTGCCGTGTCGTTGCCTAATCTTCTAATATTTGACGATGATTTAAATTTAAGAAATAAGCTGCATTGTGATTACATTACCGGTTTAGGGCTTCTTGGCTTGGGTAACACTACCGAGGCTTCTTCCCTTCTCCGAAACGTTTTGAAAGAGGATGCTATGCATTTTGGTGCTAAAACACACCTGGATTTGCTTTATACCACCAATGCAGAAAGTACTATTAAATAATAAAGATTTGATACCATGGTTATCATAAATTGCCTGAAAAAGGTTTTAATGCGTAGGGTTGCATTTTGTGCTTGCCTAAGTATTTTATTGGTAGCAACTACAATTGCTGCAACAGCGCAAACATTGTCTTTAGCCGGGCAATGGCGCTTTAAAATAGACCGCGAAAATAAAGGTACCGCAGAAAAGTGGTATGCCCGTAATTTAGAAGACAATATCCGGCTCCCGGGCTCAATGGCTCAAAATGGAAAAGGTGATGATATTACGCTTAAAACACCATGGACAGGTACTATTTATGATAGCTCCTTTTACTTCAATCCGAGGCTGGCCAAATTCAGGCAGGCGGGCAATATCAAGCTCCCTTTTTGGTTAACCCCCGCCAAATACTATGTTGGCGCTGCCTGGTACCAGCACAACGTGAACATTCCGGCCGCATGGAAAGGGAAACGAATAGTATTGTTTTTAGAAAGGGCACACACCGAAACGCATGTTTGGGTAGATGACCATGAAGCCGGGATGCAAAACAGCCTGGTAGCGCCGCACCAGTATGATCTGACAGACTACCTTTCAACTGGCCCGCACCAAATTAGCATTTGTGTTGATAACCGAATCAAAGGGATTAACGTTGGGCCCGATTCGCATAGCATAACCGATCATACGCAAGGTAACTGGAATGGCATAATTGGTAAAATAGAATTACAGACCGCCCCGTTAACATACCTTGACGATATACAAGTTTACCCCGATGTAAAAGCTAAAGTGGCCAGAGTGAAATTGCAATTGAATAATAATGGCAACTCAAGTTTTGCCGGGCAGGTAGTACTGTCGGCCAAAAGCTTTAATACTGCAAAGGTGCACCAAACACAGCTCATTAAAACGAATGTGAGTATTGCCGGTAAGCAAACCAAAAGCATTGAAGTGGTTTTGCCATTAGGTAGCGGCATGCAAACCTGGGATGAGTTTAACCCGGCTTTATATGCACTTACGGCTGTTATAACCAGTAAAGGACAAAGCCTTGAACAACGGCGGGCCGAATTTGGCATGCGTGAGTTTACCATACAGGGCACGCATTTTTTAATAAACGGAAGGCCTGTGTTTTTGCGTGGTACGGTTAACAATTGTGAGTTTCCACTAACTGGTTACCCATCAACCAATATAGCTGATTGGATGCGCATTTTTAAAGTGGCTCGTGCACATGGTTTAAACCACATGCGTTTCCACTCATGGTGCCCACCGCAGGAAGCCTTTATGGCAGCTGACAGGGTTGGTTTCTATCTGCAGCCCGAAGGCCCAAGCTGGCCAAATCATGGTCCTAAAATTGGCTTGGGACAACCTATAGATCAGTACTTGTATGATGAAACTAACCGCATGGCGAAGCATTATGGCAATTTTGCTTCGTTTTGCATGCTGTCTGGCGGAAACGAACCTGCAGGGAACCAGGTGGCTTACCTTAATGCCTTTGTGGATTACTGGAAGAAGAAAGATTCCCGCCGGGTTTATACAGGGATGTCTGTTGGTGGCAGCTGGCCGGTAGTCCCCAATGCCGAGTATCAGGTGCGGGGAGGCGTGCGTGGCCTTGCCTGGGAAAAAAGGCCTGAAAGCATCTCTGACTTTACCGCCGGTATTGGCAAATTTAATGTTCCGTTTGTTGCTCATGAAATGGGCCAATGGTGTGTTTTTCCTGATTTTGGTGAAATAAAAGAATATACAGGCGTTTACAGAGCTAAAAACTTCGAGCTGTTTCAAGAGGATCTGAAAGACCAGGGCATGGCAGACCAGGGCCGTGATTTTTTAAGAGCATCCGGAAAGCTGCAGGTGCTTTGTTATAAAAACGAGATAGAGAAAACCTTGCGTACGCCAAATTATGCAGGCTTTCAACTACTGGGCCTTCAAGATTTTCCGGGCCAGGGTACAGCATTAGTAGGCGTGCTTAATGCATTTTGGAAAGAAAAAGAATACATCACGTCAAAAGAGTTTGCACGTTTTTGCAATACAACGGTGCCATTGGTGCAGCTGCCTAAATTTGTTTTTACCAACGATGAAGTATTGGAGGCAGGTATCATGGTTGCCCATTCGGGCAATGCGCCGCTTCAGAACACAACATTTAAGTGGACTATTAAAAATGAGAAAGGGGTGTTGTTAACACAAGGTAATTTCCAAGTCAAAACCATCAATAACGGCAACGGCATCCCGGTTGGCAATGTTAAGTGGCCGCTAAACAGTATTAAGCAGGCAACGCAATTAAAATTCGAAGTTAGCATTGTAGGTACGCCATATGCAAACGATTGGAATGTTTGGGTATATCCGGCTAAACCTGAGGCAATAAAGAATGAAGTATATTATACCAATGCCTTTGATGAGAAAGCAAAAGCTGTATTAGATAAAGGTGGCAAGGTGTTTTTAAATATAGCCGGGCAGGTAGTAAAGGGTAAAGAGGTAATTATGCATTTTTTACCGGTATTTTGGAACACATCCTGGTTTAAAATGCGCCCACCACATGTAACCGGTATGCTTATACAGGATCAAAGTTCAGCTTTTGCCAATTTTCCAACCAGTTACCACAGTGATTTGCAATGGTGGGAGATTGCCAATCGTGCACAGGTAATGGTGCTGGAGGATTTCCCTGCTGGCTTTAAACCCCTGGTGCAACCAATTGATACGTGGTTTTTGAACCGCCGCTTAGCGTTAGTATATGAAGCCAAAGTAGGAAATGGTAAAATTATAGTATCAAGCGCAGACTTAGGACCAGCCATAGATGCTGATAAGCCAGCGGCCCGCCAGCTGTACCGTAGTTTGCTGCAGTATATGGCATCTGAAAAATTTAATCCTACCGGTGAGGTAAGCTTTGAAGTAATTAAGGATGTAATGGTAAGTCCTTCCAAATACCAATTTAGTACTTTTACTAAGGAAAGTCCGGATGAATTAAAACCGAATTCAAATCAAATTAAGCCTAAAAGTAATGAGTAAGATAGCCTGGTGTTTTTATGTTGGCATACTTGTTACCTTGTGTATAAGTAAAACCAAAGCCCAGCAAATATACAGTGCTGATATTAGTAAAACGCAAGCACCCGTTATAAAGGGGCACCTAAAGTTAGGCACACATACCGATCCTGCAGGGCATTCTGTAGATGCTAACAGTTTGTATTTTACCAAAAACGGCAAGCCGTGGTACCCGGTAATGGGTGAGTTTCATTTTTCGCGTTATCCAGAACAACGTTGGGAAGAAGCTATTTTGAAAATGAAGGCCAACGGTATTGATGTGATTGCTACTTACGTGTTTTGGATATATCATGAGGAAGAAGAGGGAGTGTACAACTGGACCGGCAACCGCGACCTGCGGCATTTTATTAAATTATGTGCCAAGCATCATGTTAACGTATGGGTACGCATAGGCCCTTGGTGCCATGGCGAGGTGCGTAATGGTGGATTTCCCGACTGGATTGTTAAGCGTGGCAACATGCGCAAAAACAATACAGACTATCTGAACTCCGTACAAAAGCTTTATAACGCCATTGGCACACAGCTAAAAGGGTTATACTTTAAAAATGGCGGCCCCATTATTGGCAGCCAGATTGAGAATGAGTTTAGATTTAACAATCCTGCTGGTTTGGAGCATATGCTTACGCTAAAGCAAATGGCTATAAAAGCCGGCATTGATGTGCCTTTTTATACCGCTACCGGCTGGCCTGGCTCTAACCAAAAACAAGATGAATTGATACCGGTTTGGGGCGGCTACCCTGAGGCTCCCTGGGATAAGAAGACGTCACAACTGGCACTATCTGAAAACTATGTGTTCAGCACATTACGAAATGACCCAGCAATAGGCAGTGACCTTTTGGGTAAGCACGAAGGGGATGCCGCCGGTTATACCGGTTATCGCTATCCGTACGCCACCGCCGAAATGGGCGGCGGAATCCAAATTACTTACCACAGGCGACCCATAATTAAACCTATTGATGTAGCTGCATTGGCCTACACTAAAATAGGATCGGGTGCTAATTTGATGGGTTATTACATGTTTCATGGCGGTCATAATGAAATTGGCCGCTTAAGCACCCTGCAAGAATCGAAGGCCACAAACTACCCTAATGATTATCCCATACTCAATTATGATTTCCAGGCGCCGCTGGGCGAATTCGGGCAAGTAAGGCCATCATACAATGCCTTTAAAATTATTCATACTTTTTTAAATGATTTTGGTGATAGACTGGTACAATCTTATCCCTCGTTCCCCGACCAAAAGGTGAGTAGCCCGGCAGATAGTACTACGCTGCGGTGGGTGGTACGCTCTAAAGGCAAAAGCGGCTTTTTATTTATCAGTAACTATCAGCGGCAACTAAATTTGCATAACCAAGCCAACGTTCAATTTAAGCTGCGGCTTACAGATAAGGAAAGCATGACTTTCCCGGAAAAGCCAATTGATATTAAATCGGGCACGGTTGCCATTTTGCCGTTCAATATGGATATTGAGGGTTGTAATCTTAAATATGCCACTGTGCAACCCTTGTGCAAAATAGCGGGTTCAACCCCAACTTATGTGTTTTTTGCGCCTGATGGCATTAGGCCTGAGTATGCTTTTAATAAAGCGGGCATTGTTATTTTAAAAGCTGCACAAGCACAATCTAAAAATATAGGTGATTGCATTTTAATAGACAATATTAGACCTGGAACAGGTAGCTTAATAACATTAAAGTTAAGGACAGGTAAGCAGGTTAACATCATTACCTTAACCGGCCAGCAAGCTTTAAATAGTTATAAAGGCAGTGCTTCCGGAAGCGAACATCTCTTTATTTCCAGGCAAAATTTAACGTTTGCAAATGGTAAGCTGATGCTTCAAAGTACCGAAGGCCCCAGTTTTGATGTTTCTTTATTTCCTTCCTTCAAAGCAATGTACAAACCGGGCTTTAAGCAACAGGCGGACGGTGTATTTACCAGGATGGTAAAGGTGTTACCAGCTAAGGAAGTGGATGTTAAGGTTCAGCTGGTTGACTGGATTGCCAAACCTGATGAACAACGCTCAAAAATTCCTTTATATGACCGGAATGGTAAGAATACCGCCGTTAGTCCGGGGCCGCAGTATCAAACTCAAATTACACCTGTTCAGGGTGCCAGGTATTGGTCGCTTATCATCCCGCCACATAAAGAAAACGCATTGTTGGATATAGATTATCGTGGTGATACCGGAGCCGCTTATATTGACGGCAAACTTGTGGCCGATGATTTTTACTTTGGTAAAACCATGCAGGTATATTTAGAAAAGGCATCAATTACTACAACCTTAATGCTGCAAGTAATACCGCTTACTGATGAACGCAATATATATTTTGAAAAGGGTGTTCGTGAGCCGATGCTGGGTAAAGCTGTAGCCACTTTAAATGCAGTTAAGATAATACCTGTTTACGATACAACACTATAGGTAGCAATTTCAATCGGTATCTGATACTTGTAAGCACCTGGTTTTGCACCCATATTGCCGTAAACAACGCTTTAACAGCAAGAGCCGCTGTTGCATGAAAATGGCGGTTGATGTGCAGCGTTTTGATCATGTTCAGGCAAAATTAAATCGTCGGCACATTAATGCGCAGGGAAAGACACCAGCCTGCTGTATTTTTAGCAATTCAAACCGATTCCAAAAAGCGTTTCACCGCAGGCAACTTGCATTAGCGAAAAAGCGATAATTTCACAGACTTGCCCATCATCTCATAACCCACCTCATTAGGATGCAGATAATCGCCCGACTGTGCCTCTGGAATGATGGTAGAGCTATTGCTGGGATCGCTTAATACACGGTCAAAGTCAATGGTTGCATCAAAACGTCCGCTTGTTCGTATCCATTCATTTACGGTATTACGCGCCTTTTCACGGCAGTCGGTATAATAAAAGGATTTTTTAATCGGCGTTATTGTAGCTCCAAAAACTTTTATCCCCCTTGAATGTGCCTGGGATATTATTTTACTATAAGCAGCAATGAGGGCTTCTGCAACCTGTACGGCTGCAGCGCTGTCTCGCACACCACCTATATCGTTTACACCCTCCAATACAATAAGCCAGCGCACACCGTTTTGTTGAAGAATATCCCTGTTAAAACGACTAAGCCCAGTTGGGCCCAGACCGCCACGCAGTACGCAGTTGCCGCCAATACCTAAATTAAGAACGCCTATTTCTTTCTTCTCTGCTAAAAGTTTTTGAGCAAGCACATCCGGCCATCTGTTCTGTTTATTGGTGCCCGATCCGCGCCCGTCTGTTATAGAATCGCCTATAATGGCTACAGCAGCTTTATGCTTGGATTGGTCAACTTCAATTCCATTGATGATATACCAATGGTCTGTCTTTACCGCCTGACTAAAATCTGAGTGTGCAATGTTATTGCCGGTTATTAAATAAGAAGTTGTGCGTGAGCCTGGATGTCCGGTAATGGTGGGAGATGTTGAACCGAATGATATGGTGATGGCCATATCTGCTCCTGCTTTTAAGTCATAAACCAAGCCATCCGAATACATGACAGATCCGGGCTCCATTGTAACTTCCTGCTTCCCATTAAATGTAAGTGCTTTATTTGTCGACTCTTTAACAGCACTGCCACCTGCCGAAACTGCTATTGTGACTGCTTTCAGGGTTACAGGCGCTAAACTATATTCATTCGAAAACTTTATGCGCAGTTTCTTCCCGCCAACCGATACACGTACTATTTGCCGTAAAGTGTTTCCGGTGAGCCCCGGCGCCGGAGGCATATTATTTGGCTCAACCAGTTGTGGTGCAGTAGCCCAAGTACCAACCCATTTTTGCGGCGTACTTTGAAGCTCCTTTGCCCAAACGTTATTGAAAGGCCCTAATACTAACGTGAAAATTATGATCGTAACAATGGTTTGCGTGGAAAAAAAAGAGCTTTTCTTCTGTTTAACGCCGTTGTATAATTGAATGCTCATTTAAGGATTAATGAATACGATTTTACTCTGTAACCGATAGGCAAAGCTGTCGGCAGTGGTTTACCAAAGGAAGTAGTTCAAATCTGGCAAGGATATCATTAATCATGATATTTGTGACATAAATGTTCAAAGCAACAGCACAGCGTAATAAATAGGTCTGATTGATCGGCTGCCTTTGAAATGATCATATAGTCTGTCGTGTCGCAAAAGTGCAAATAACAAATGTAGTTAAATTGTTCATCTACATTTAGTTGATCAAATTTCCATAGCCTTTATGGTTAATTTGCAGGTTGCATTAAGCTCATTGGCTTTTATTAATGCCAAAAGCAGAATGTAGCTGGTAACGCATTAACTAGTTAATGGATTAAATTGTGCTTATCTCACATCGTTCCCAACGGCAGTATCTTTTCTTAAACATTTGTTTAATCAATTTAAACAAGAGCAGTACTGCAAGAAATAGTAGTAGCTTAATTTCGCTCAGCTAAGATTTAATGGACTTTATAAGCTAGATATTAAATCTTTAAACCACAACCAATCACATGAATACGGTATTAAACCGACCGTAATTCGTCAGCAATAGATATCCAGCAATATAAAAACAGCAACAATCAGATCTTTTAACCTTGCCTCAACTTGGGCTTATACTATCTTTTAATATGACATATAAAATCAGGTCCGCCTTTATTTGCGCACTTATTTCTTTTTTGGCACTATACACTGCAATTGCACAGCCAGGTAAAAGGCGTGATTCGCTGATGTTTTATCAAAGCGTTCAAACCTATGTTAATCCGGTTTTGCCCGGCGATCATCCAGATCCGACTCTATTGAAAGTAGGAGATGATTTTTACCATTGCGGGTCTACTTTTCATTTTAACCCCTATATGCCCATTTATCATTCTAAAGACTTGGTTCATTGGGAAATTATAAGCCGTGTGCTGCCGGCATCCAAAGCCAAGTGGGTAACTGACCGGCCATCGGCAGGCATATGGCAGGGTGCTATAACCTACTTTTACGGTTCTTACTGGATATACTTTTCGGCGGGCGGCCAGTGGTTTTGCAAAGCTCCTTCACCAAAAGGGCCCTGGTCTGAGCCTGTTCAGGTGAAGTCAAATCCCCAAACAGGTCCCCTGGGTTATGATAATTCTATTTTTGTAGACGATGATGGTAAACCTTATATGGTTATTAAGAACGGGCAAAAGGTTAACCGGTTACAGGCATTAGGCAAAGACGGGCAACTTACAGATACAGTTATAAACCTGGACTGGATCAATGCCAAATTACAATACAGTTGGGCCGAAGGCCCCGTTATGTGTAAACGTAATGGTTATTATTACTATTTTCCGGCAGGAGACGTGTCCGGTGGGCAATATGTTTTACGGTCCTCGGCGCTTACCAGTGATTCAACAAAATGGGAAAGGTTAGGAGATTTCTTTAAGCCTATTACAGATGCAAAGGTGGGTTTCCGCAGGCCTAATCACATTGCCGCGCCCGTGCAGTTATCGGATGGCTCATGGTGGACCATTGGACAGAGCTATGAAAAATATGATGGTGATGATTGGTCTGGTACAGGAAGGCAAACCGCCCTGTATCCTGTCATTTGGGAGGGTGATCGTCCTTGGGGTTTGGCACCAACTACACAACCCATAGCTAAACCCAATCTTCCACAATCCGGTATCCTGTGGAGGAGCATGAAATCAGATGATTTTGAAAGTCAGACCTTATCATTGAACTGGCATTTTCTTACCAAAAAGGCATCAGAACAATATTCGCTCTCTAATCATAAAGGCTGGCTTAGTCTTAACCCAGATACGAGCCGGGCTCATTTGTTTCAGAAAGAAACCGATCATTTTTATTCAGTAATTACTAAAGTGAATCTCGATGCTGTAACAGCTCAAGATAAAGCAGGTATATGCCTAACTAACGGCAACCAAAAAGTGATTGTAAGATTGTACACTGGATTTGATAATGGTCAGCAGATTATAATGGAAATGGATACAGCTGTACGGAGAGCAGCTAACCCAATTGGTGCTACCGTTTGGCTAAAGGTGGAAAGAAATGAGCATTTGCTTACTGGCTTCTATAGTCGCGATGGCAAATCCTGGGTAACTTTGGGCAAGCCGGTTAACGTGGTCAATCTGGATAAGGCACAGCCCAACTTTAATTCATGGGTGGGTACCAGTGTAGGACTGTTTGCTGAGGGTAAGCGTGCTGACTTTGATAGTTTCACAGTCAAAGATGGCTTTTCTGCAATTCCTGCAATAGGTATGAATAATTATTTTGGTGTTAATAAGCTTGCCGATCACTCGGTTACCAATGTATCGCCGTTGGGTGGCTGGTTCATGATATCGGGTGTTGATTTTGGGCAAAGCCCGGCGGTTGAGATGGCAATCAAGGCCGCAAGCCGTGCCAGAGGCGAATTAGAAATATGGCTGGATGATTTGCAAAAAGGACAGCGAGTTGCAAAAGTTAAGATAGAGCCAACAGCCAACCGTGAATGGAAAGCGTTTACCGCTACTTTAAAAAATATAAAAGGCCAGCACGACTTGTTTATTAAATTTCCACGCGGAACTGCAGGGGATATTCAGATAAAAAACATCCAATTGACTGATTGAATTACCGACTAATACTTCCGGCTTATTATAGACAAATAGTTATCCATAATTATGGCACCGAAAATCTCGATTTTGCTCTTAGTCCTTTTTATGCTTTTTGCGAGCTTATCCTTTGCACAAAAGGAAAGCAATAAACAGCAACGTAAAAGTATAACAGCTGCTGAGGCTAACTATACCAATCTTTTCCGTGCAGCCGGATACAGTGCTGTAGAAATTGATCGTAAAGTGGCTAAGGCCTATTATGATATTTTTGAAGGCCCTAACCGGGTTTACTTTACTGTTGGCGATACCATGGCTTACGTATCAGATGTTAAAAACCATGACGCCAGAACGGAGGGGCTTTCGTACGGGATGATGATTGCTGTGCAACTGAACAAAAAAGAAGTGTTTGACCGCATATGGCGTTGGTCTAAAAAGTATTTGCAACATCAAAGCGGGCCGCGTGAAGCCTATTTTGCCTGGAGTATAAACCCGGAAACACTCAAACGTAACTCCGATGGTTCCGCCTCCGATGGTGAACTGTATTATATTACCAGTTTGTTGTTCGCATCCAACCGTTGGGGCAACCAAACAGGCATCAATTATTATCAGGAAGCACGCCGTATACTGGATGACATGTGGAAAAAAGACGGTACCGGGAATATCTATAACCTTATTAATGTGGAGCATAAGCAAATAAGCTTTGTTCCTGAAGGAGATGGTTACCAATGGACCGATCCATCATATCACCTGCCGGCATTTTACGAAGTATGGGCCATGTATGCTAAGGACGGGCATGAAAAATTTTACCGGGATTGTGCCGACACCTCGCGAGCGTTTTTACACCGGGCGTGTCATCCGGTAACCGGATTAAATGCCGACTACACAGAATTTAGCGGTAAGCCACACAGTACCCGTTGGATGCCACCAGCATTCAGATATGACTCATGGCGGGTACCTATGAATATTGCTATGGACTACGTTTGGTTTGGTAAAGATAAGAATTGGCAGCAGGGTTATGCGCGCCGCTTGCAGGGTTTTTTAAGAACAAAAGGCATTAATACATTTGAAGATCAGTTCAATCTGGATGGGTCCAAGCCGGAGTTTATTCTCAAAGCTGGGAACAATGGCCCCAAATTACGGCATTCATTAGGGCTGTTAGCTACTGCAGCCTCGGCCTCATTAGTTAACCGGGATACTAAAAACCTGGATTTTGTTCACGCCTTGTGGGATGCTAAACTAGAGCCTTATGCGGATGGGTATTTTGATCCTTATTATGATGGCCTGCTTTACCTGTTCAGCCTGATGCACCTGAGCGGCAAGTATCGTATTATACAGCCTAATTAGTTGTAATCATGTTTTCATGCCCGGATATAAGGCATATGCGCTTTCCAAGCGTATTTATAGTCCACCTCTGTAGTTAACTTAAATAAAAGGCAACCCACGGGTTGCCTTTTTAACATGTACGATCGCTTATTGCCTTGCGTATCAAAATAACAACTCCTCCGCTACGCTAATTCTCTAAGTAAAGGAAACACATTGTAGTTTGCCTAAACGCAATTATGTTTTACTTACTTAAACTGGTGTTAATCTTATCGCTGATGCGGAAAAAATCGAAATCGGCATAGCCGCCGGGCTCCGTTGTAGAATAGTTAAACAAACCGAATCTATATCCCATAAAGTGTGGAATAGTATAAGCCATATGCAAAATGTTGCCAATTGAAATCCACTTTTTACCGTCTAAGCTATAAGCAAATGTAGCCTGATCTACTCGGTCAGTAAATTTGCAATCAGCTTTAAGGTAAACAGTTTTTTGTTGCAGCTGTACACGGGTCACTTCTGTGTCGGTGCCCGATTCACCGTTGACCATAACAATAAATTTTTTTCCACCTTCTGCCTTAACGCCAACCCAGCCAAATCTTTTTTGTAATAATAATAAGCCCGCGCGGTCACCGTCTTTCATTTGGCTGATGTCTAAAGCTGTGTTTGCAGAGCTTACCGGCCCAAACGTGCGTTGAGTTAATGTATTCCGGGCCAGAAAAATGCTTGTATCGGTTCGGCCGGTAGTCAGGCGAAGGTATCCAGGGCGCTGGGTAAGTGACCAAAGCTTATTGTCGGGGTTGTGGTTCCACTGCCATACCAGCGGCAAAGCAGAACTGTTCTTATTAAGCAAAAATTCGTCTGATGCGACAATGCCAGAAATTAAGCTTTTGTTAGCAGGCAAGGCTAATTCCATTGGCACCTTTCCATTGTCGCCTATAATCGGCCATCCATCCTGCCAGGTAACCGGAACCAGGTAGGGAATACGTCCAACCGCTCCAAAATCTCTGAACAGGTAAGCATACCAATTGTCATTTGGTGTACTAATTAATCCCCCTTGTGCTACGCCTTTATCCTGAAGGCCAACACGACCTTCATAAGGTCCGGTTATGTTGTCGGCCCTATGAATAATTACGGTACGCATGCCGCCTTTAGGCCAGGAGATATTGAAAAGGTAATACTTTCCTTTAATTTTAAATAACTGCGAACCTTCGGCGGGCAAACCAACATTGGGCCCGGCCACAGTGCTGGCGTTGGCAATAATTTCCTTTGGCGAAGTGCCCGGTTTAATTCCCGACAGATCGGCATTCAGTTCGGCAAGCATAATACGCCCGGCTCCGTAAATCATGTAAACTTTTCCATCGTCATCAAAAAACAAGGAGTGGTCATGCAACGATGGCTTGAAAGAAATTGCCTTCCATGGGCCCTTTTCAATGTTTTTGGTTGAGTATATATAGGTTTTACCTGTTGTACCGGCAAATGTTGATACGTAATAAGTGCCCTTATAAAAGCGAAGGCTGCTCGCCCAGGAACCCCGACCATATGTGCTCTTTCCGTTAGCAAGGTTCAGTTCATCCACATCGTCTAGTGTGTTATACGCATAGCTAACTAGCTGCCAGTTTACCATATCTGTTGATTTCATAATAGGAACGCCTGGACTCATGTGCATGGTTGTGCTGCTCATATAATACGTATTGCCCACGCGTATCATGGATAAATCAGGTACGTCTGCATATATAATAGGGTTTTTGGCCGGTTGAGCTACTAATACTGATGCTATAGTACTAAGTAAGAGTAAAAGTGGAAAAGGTTTATAAAGTGAAATTTTCATCTTGTGGCGTATACTCAATTTAGTTCCCATGTAGTTTGTTGATCCGTTTACCCTTATCAGCTAGAAGCTTGCTGTGTTTAGGATAAGCCGACGATAAAAACGAAATTACAGACATTTATAAAGGTTGTGCTGCACAACCGTCAAAATAGAAAATACATTTGTTTAAGCTCTACTTCTACTTAAAGTGTAGTGATACTTATCCATCTCAATGGCCATGTGCAGATAGTGTGATGCCGTTGTATTAAAGATGTCTGTATTCACTTTTAGTTTAACATCCGTTGCCGCTCCCGGAAGCCCACAATCATATTCAGCATCTAAATTAGGTTGGCTTAGCTAATGACGAATAAATAAGAAGATATGGGCTCACCTAACAAAATGCTTATTTGTAGCAATAATGGAGTGTTTGGAGTGCACATAAGTGCTATCTTTTTATTCGAATGTAGCATTTGTGAAGAAAAAATCGCTCGAATTTAGCCGTTGCTAATTGTTCCCAACATTTGGCGATAACCAAATTTATAAAGTAACCTTAAAGCCGTTTTTGCAAAATTAATAAAGTTTAAAGCGCATCAATGATTCTGCAATCGATTGCAGAAGCATTGATGTATTTAGCTTAAGAGGGAGTAACATTCATCAAAATTAGAATATGAGTAGAAGACAGATTTAAATACCAATCGATAACCTCCATTTTGTTGGTTAAAGCTGTTGAACAGCTTATTATTAATCCTGAAATATCAATCAATTATTTACGCTTCATGAGAATAATTAAACAAAAAAACTGGTGTAGGATGTGTGTTTTGGCTTTCTTGCTGGCATTACATTCTATATCCTTATATGCGCAGAATCAAACAATTCAAGGTAAGGTGCTCGATGAAAGGGGCGACCCTTTAGCAGGAGCCACCGTCCGTTCCTCTGGTTCACAGGCTGCTGCCACAACCAACGCAAATGGCGAGTTCAGCCTTGCCGTAACGGGCGATGTAAAAAGCATCATCATTTCATTTATCGGCTACAACAATCTAGAGAAATTAATTAACGGACAGTCTGGTAATTTAGGTAGCATCTCATTGGTGAAAAATAATAATAACCTGAATGATGTAGTTGTTGTGGGCTACGGTACGCAACGTAGGGAAGCGGTGACCGGGTCAGTTGCTTCTATCAGTGGTGATAGGTTGCGCGACGTGCCGTCTCCTAACATATCTCAAGCGCTTCAAGGACGTTTACCCGGCGTAGAAATTACGCAAACTAACTCTAAGCCCGGGTCAAACATGCAAATTCTTATTCGTGGCCAACGCTCGCTTACTGCAAGCAATGACCCTCTGGTGGTGCTTGACGGTATCCCTTTTGCCGGAAACTTAGGCGACATTAATCCTAACGACATTAAAAGCCTGGATATATTAAAGGATGCATCTGCTACAGCTATTTATGGTTCACGCGGTGCTAACGGCGTTATCCTGGTTACAACAAACAGGGGGCAAATTGGCGGTGATGCCAAAATTACTTATAACGCCTATGTGGGTGCACAAACACTTTTTGCCAGGTATCAAATGATGAACGGGCCTGAGTTTGTTGCACTGCGCAAAGCAGCGGGGTTATACACAAATGGTATTGATGAGGCTGATAACGTAGACACCGACTGGCAAAAATTGCTTTATCGCACCGGTATTGTAAACAGCCATGATGTAGGTGTTTCTGGTGGTAGCAAAACAGGCAGTTATAGCTTCGGTGGTGGCTACTATAGCAATCAGGGCGTAATACCTACACAAAAATATACCCGGTATACCTTGCGCGGATCCGTTGATCAGCAAGTTGGCCAATACATTAAAGTAGGCTTTACAACCAATAATAATTACAATTTAACAGAAGGTAATCAGGTAGGTATTTATGGCAATTTAAGTAATTCTCCGATTGCAAACCCATTTAACGCAGATGGCACAACCAAAAGAACCATTAAAATGCCGTTGGATGAAAGCTATGTACTTACCCGAGACATTGTGGAGAACCTGCACAACCAGTGGGTAGATGAAACCAGAGGCTTTGCTACTTATAACTCTATGTACGGTGAGGTAAGGGTTCCGGGCGTAAAAGGCCTAAAATACCGTCTCAACCTGGGTTTAGATTTCAGGCAAAGTAATTTTGGCAATTACACAGGTACCGGTATAAACAGTGCTACCCCTACAACACTATCAACAGCCAACGTTAATAACTCACATAATTACCATTGGACGGTTGAAAACCTGCTGACCTACGACCGTACTTTTGCCCAAAAGCACAACATTAACGTTTTGGCCTTATACTCTGCCGAACAAAATAAGTATTATGCTTCATCTATGTCGGCCAGAGGCATTCCATCGGATGCTTTTCAGTTTTACAATTTAGGTCAGGCTACCGGTGAGATTACCATTGGTAACGGAAATTACCAGTTAACCGGCTTGAATTCTTACATGGGGCGTATCTTATACGCTTATGACAACCGATACTTGCTAAGTGCCACGCTGCGCTCCGATGGATCATCGCGTTTAGCTGCTGGTCACAAATGGCATACTTTTCCGGCCGTTTCTGTGGGTTGGAATTTAACCAACGAATCGTTTATGAAAGGTGTTACCGGCTTAGGTAACCTAAAACTAACCGCCGGCTATGGTCAAACCGCCAATCAGGCTGTTGGACCTTACCAAACGCTAGGCCTGTTATCTACACGGCAATATAACTTTGGCGACACCAATTACGCCACTGGTTATTATGTAACACGTCTCCCTAACTCGGCGTTAGGCTGGGAGTATTCAGACACTTATAATTTTGCCGCCGATTTTGCAGTATTAAAACGCCGTTTATCGGGTAGGCTGGAGTATTATGTAACCAATACTAAGGATCTTTTGCTAGATGTAAGTTTACCAACAACTTCTGGTGTAAACGCTTATACGGCTAACATAGGTCGTACCCAAAACAGAGGGTTTGAAATGTCTTTGAATGGTACGATCATAGATAATCCGAAAGGTTTAACCTGGGATATGGGCGTTAACTTCTATATCAACAAAAATAAGTTGGTAGCACTTGCTTCAGGACAGACCAGAAATGAAGGAAATGCCTGGTTTGTTGGGCATAATATCAATGCCATATTTGACTATAAATACACAGGCTTGTGGCAGCAGGGTGATCCTTACCTAAATATTTTAGAACCAGGCGGTAATGTAGGTATGATAAAAGCCGAATATACCGGTTTATATAACGCTAACGGCCAACCAACCAGACCGATTGGTGCTGATGATCGTCAGATACTAGATGTAGATCCAAAATTTCAGGGTGGTTTCAATACCCGTTTAGCTTATAAAGGATTTGATTTAAATATTGTTGGGGCTTTCAAAAGCGGAGGCGTGCTCATTAGTAGTTTATACGGCTCTAGCGGATACCTGAATTTACTGACCGGAAGACGGAATAATGTAAAGGTAGATTACTGGACGCCAGAGAATACAGGTGCCAAATATCCAAAACCTGGCGGTATTCAAAGTGGTGATAATCCGAAATATGGAAGCACACTGGGGTATTTTGATGCTTCTTATCTCAAGGTCAGAACAATGACGCTTGGATATGATTTAAACAGATTGATGCCTAAAATGTCGAGCATGAGGGCACGGCTATATTTTACTGTTCAGAATGCCTTTGTATTGTTTTCACCGTACCATAAAGAATCTGGTATGGATCCGGAAACTAATTCTTATGGTGATGAAAATGCAGCTGTACCTTTAGCGGCCTCTCAAAGACGATTATTAACAATCGGAACCAATACGCCAACCACTCGCAATTACCTGCTTGGACTAAATGTATCATTTTAAAATGTTTGTGATGAAAGGATTGAAAATAAAAACAATTATAGGATCTGCCCTCTTTGCCTTGATTTTATCTGGAGGATGCAGTAAAGTGCTGGATGAAGATCCACGGGCAACGTTTACGCCTGATTATTTTAAGACAGAGCAAGGTGTTAACGGCGGACTGACCGCCATGTACTACCATCTTCGCCAAATTTACGGACAAGCCTATTACTATAATTCGGGCGTTACGGGAACTGACGAAGCCACCTGGGGCCAAAGTGCCGACGGGAACTTTAAAGATTATGACTGCTCGGGCGTGGGTATTATCCAGTCTACTAGTTTTCCGAGCAGTATATTGTGGGGAGAAACCTTCCCTAACATTAATACAGCCAGTGGCGTTATCGAAAATGCGAGTGCAGTAGGTATATCGGCAGCTTTGGTAGCCGAAGCCCGTTTCTTCCGTGCTTTTGATTACTTTTTGCTGGTACAAACATTTGGTGGCGTGCCACTTGATTTGGGTGCTGGCGTGCTCAAATTTAACACTTCTCCAATAACAACGTCAGTTCGGAACACTGTACCAGACGTTTATACCAAAGCGGTATTCCCTGATTTAGTGCAGGCCATAAAAGATTTACCGGCAACCGGACGTGTAACCGGGGGCCTAACTAAAACTGCGGCGCGTTTAATGCTTTCTAAAGCATATTTAACCTATGGCTGGTGGCTGCAGAACCCTAACAATATACCAACTTATCCGGCCAGCAACCGTACCGATCCGGACGGCCATGATGCTGCCTGGTACTTTCAGCAGGCCTATGATGTGGCAACTGCAGCAATTGATGAACCGGGACCGTTTAAATTGCAGCCGACTTTCTATGATGTAAACGTAGGTTCAAACGATCGCAATAGTGAAATGGTGCTGTATGCCGACCATACACAAACCAGCGAAAAGTATAATGGTTCCAGCCTTACTTTTGGCAGTGGCGGTGCCCCTGATAATTTTGCCGGCTGGATGATGACCTGGAACTATCCCAATATTAAAAGTGGTAACGAAAATTCTGTGCAGCGTGAGGCCGAACAGCATCTTGGCCGCCCATGGGTACGGATGGCGCCAACCATAGAAGTGTTCAAAAATACTTTTGCCGATAAAACAAATGATTCGAGGTATGATGGCACCTTTACTACTGTTTACCGTGGCAACTGGCCTAAAGGTGGCAGTACAACCAAAACTTTGCCTAATGCAAACGGGTTGCCAGTTGCCCCTGGTGATGCTGTGTTAACTTTTTTGGATAATGACAACCCTGCGGTTACCTATGCAGCTGGAAACGGAAACGTAGGCGCCGGCGTATTACCTGGAAGGGCTGATTTTGTTGTTAACCCAAGTGGAATAAGCAGAATTATGTACCCGGGTCTTTGGAAATTAGGACCTTATCGTACTGATAACGGCACAGGTCTTGGCCAACCAAACGCAGGTAGCACACGTCCTTACCCTATCGCTAAATTTTCTGAATTGTACTTTATAGCCGCTGAAGCAGCTGTTAAGGGTGCGGTAACAAAAGGTGGTAAATCAGCCAGAGAGTTAATTAATGTAATTCGCGCGCGGGCTGGTAAATGGCGTTTCAATAATAATGGCAATGTTGTAAAAGTTGAAGACAACAGCGCAGCGATGGTTGCTGCTACGCCTGCAACAATTGATATTAACTATGTCCTGGCAGAACGCTCGCGAGAGTTTTATGGAGAAGGTGGCAGGTGGCTTGATCTGATCCGGACCCAAAAATGGGGGGAAGTTGCCCGAACATTCACTATCTGCGGTACTAATTTTGGTGATCATACACCAGCTACAGTAACACGTACTATTGATAATCACCTTTATCTTCGTCCTATACCGCAAGGTCAAATAGACAATATGGTGGTTTCGGCTGCTGAAAAAGCGGCGTACCAGAATCCTGGATATTAATCAACAGTCTATAGTTGTTTAATAAAAAAGGCTGCCTTAGCAATAAGGCGGCCTTTTTTATTGTTCTTTAAACAAGTTGTAAGTTATAGGCGGTTTTATATCGGAGCGATTTAAAGCGTATAGCTAAGCTATACATTTAGTCGCCTGTATTAACTGGTATGTAAGCAACCAGACCGTCAAAAACGGCAGTCTCAAAGTTCACTAAGGAACTGCTCGGTTAAAAATTAACCACTTCCCAATAAGCCTTTTTAGGTTTCAAATTGGTGTCAAAAAGTAGTGGGTAATTTTTACGCCCCCGGCCATCAAGCCAGGTATAACGGTCCGAAACGTTCCAGAATGTAACTCCGGTTATATTTTTCTTGTATTTGCGGAATACTTCAAAAGCCATTTTATATTTTTCCAGTTGCTGTTGTTCCATTTCGGGTGTAAATGTGGCTTTAGCCTGTTGTTGTTCTCCACTAATTAGTTGTCCGCCCTGCCGGCCTGCATATACCGATATATCAAGTTCTGTAAACTGTATCTGCAAACCTAATGACGAGAACATTTTAATCGACTTTTCCAGTTCATCACGGCTTGGATTGGTAACCGACCAGTGCGCTTGTAATCCCACACCGTTCACTGGCACTCCCTTTTCCAACAGGTTTTTCAACAACTTGTAAATCTTTTCGCGTTTAGCCGGTTGCTCAGTGTTGTAATCGTTATAAAATAACACGGCTTTAGGATCGGCCTCATGGGCATATTCAAATGCTTTCTCAATAAATTCCTGTCCGGTTATTTGATTCCATTTCGATTTACGCAAAAAAGTAGTATCGTCGGCAACGGCTTCGTTTACTACATCCCAGGCATAAATTTTCCCTTTATACCGGGTCACTACTGCATGAATATGTTTCCGGAGTCGTTCCAGTAAAACCTCTTTGCTCACATCGTGGCCAGCTGTATCCTTAAACATCCAGGATGGTGCCTGGGCATGCCAGCAAAGCGTATGCCCACGAACTTTAAGATGGTTGCGTTGGGCAAATGCTACAATGCTGTCGGCATCACGCCAGTAAAAGCGATTTTCCTCCGGATGAATAGGTCCCATTTTCATAGCGTTTTCGGGCGTAATGCTGCTAAATTCTTTAACAATCAGTTGGCTCTCTTCTGTATGTAACTCTCTTGGCGTTACAGCAGCCCCAACAGGGAAATATTTTCTGTAGTAATCCTTTAATCCCTTGTCCGAATCAATTTTTGACGGCCGCCAGGCCAGCCCGGTGATACACAAAGCTACAGCACCCGTTAAGCAGATGATTTTACCTTTTCTTTTCATAATTTTATGAGATAATTTGAATGTGACAGCATAAAACCGGATGATTTAAACTTTTGATGACTAGCTGTTTTCTAACGGTTTTGCAGATTTTCAAAAATAATGGCATGAAAGAGAATGAAAGGTGCCGTTTGTATATATCATTTCTACAAATGTTCATTAACCCGTTATAAAGGCAAAGCTCATTCGGATTACGCCTTCTGTTTTAGTAAACATCCTTTTTTAAATTTAGCCGATACCCCCTTAATACAACATAGGCATTAAAGCAATTGTTGTATAAATGCAGTTAAACAAACTCATTATCTATTTGCACAATAGTGCTATATTGAAGGGTAAATCAAAAATAGCTTTGGAAGCCGGTTAGTAGCTGGCAAAGCTTTACTATTGTATTGCAATGCGAAGGGCTTCATTACGCCAGGCGTTAGATTTAAGTAAACTCAAATCGTTTACACAGGTAGAAATTGCTTAAAATTATATCGATTATTACCAACGGTGTATCAGGCCTTCTTATTTAATTAATCGGTTGTAACCATTAAACTATGTCAATGCTCTTAAAATCAGCTTTTCGTTTTCTCCGTTTAGGTGTGTTAGTTTCTGTTACTTCACAGGCATTGGCACAGGCGCCTTCCATGCAGCCTTTTACTTTGGGCCAGGTAAGGTTGTTGGAAAGCCCGTTTCGCCGCGCAGAAAACACTAACCTGCAATACATGCTTCGTTTAGAGCCCGATCGGTTGCTGGCGCCTTATCTACGGGAGGCTGGCCTGAAGCCAAAGGCAAAAACCTACGGAAACTGGGAAAACTCTGGTTTGGACGGCCATACCGGCGGGCATTACCTAACCGCTTTAGCACAGATGTATGCTGCCACAGGAAATCAAGAGTGTAAACGGCGACTTGATTACATGGTTAGTGAATTGGCCCGCTGTCAGCAAAACAACGCTGATGGATACGTTGGCGGAGTGCCGGGTGGCAAACAGATGTGGGCTAAGTTTAAGCAGGGTGATTTTACTGAATTTAATCAGAAGTGGGTGCCTTGGTATAATTTACACAAGCTATATGCAGGTTTACGGGATAGTTATTTGCTGGCAGGTAACACTCAGGGTAAGGCGGTGTTTTTGAAGCTAACTGATTGGGCCATGAATGAGCTTTCGGACCTAAGTGAAGCGCAGGTTCAGCGAATGCTGGGCACAGAGCATGGCGGTATGAATGAAGTTTGTGCTGATGCGGCCGCAATTTCGGGGCAAAAGCGTTATTTGGAATTGGCCAGGCGATTTTCGCACCAGGCACTGTTGAGGCCGCTTGAAAACAAAGAAGACAAACTAAGCGGAATGCACGCTAACACGCAAATTCCAAAGGTGATTGGCTTTGAACGAATAGCCGAATTAAGTAACGATACTGATTATCATAATGCAGCGCAGTTTTTTTGGCAAACTGTTGTGGATAAGCGCACCATTTCAATTGGTGGTAACAGCGTAAGAGAGCATTTTAATCCGGCTGGCAATTTTGCTTCCATGATCGAGTCTGAGCAGGGCCCGGAAACCTGCAATAGCAATAATATGCTCAAGCTTTCCAAGATGTTGTTCTTACATGATTTTCAGGCACAATACATTGAGTTTTATGAACGCTTACTGTACAACCATATCCTTTCATCACAACATCCGGAAAGAGGGGGGTATGTTTACTTTACGCCTATACATCCGCAGCATTACCGCGTTTACTCCACCGCAGATGAAGGTTTCTGGTGCTGTGTAGGCACGGGCATGGAGAATCATGGCAAGTACGGCGAATTAATATATACTCATCGCAACAACGACTTGTATGTGAACTTATTTATTCCGTCAGTATTGAATTGGAAAGAGCGAAAATTACAGGTTACACAACAGAACAAGTTTCCAGAAAATGAAGATAGCCGGCTGACCATTAATATTGCAAAGCCAGAAAAATTTACCATTTATATCCGCAAACCGAAATGGTTAAGTAATCAGGGGTACAATGTTAAAGTAAATGGACAAGTATTCAACGGCTCATCGGTAATTAATAATTATTTAGCTATTAAGCGGCTATGGAAATCAGGCGACCAAATTACGGTGCAATTGCCCATGAAACTTTATACAGAGTACCTGCCTGATAATTCTCAATGGGTTTCGTTTTTACGCGGCCCGCTGGTGTTGGCCGCTGCAACTGATACCGCAAATTTAACCGGATTGCGTGCAAATGGCAGTCGGTGGGGGCATATTGCAACCGGGCCTATGTACCCGCTTACCACTTCGCCTTTGCTAGTTGGCAATAAAAGTGATATTGAAAAGGCAGTTGTAAAAAGCGCAAATGGTAACAATGTATATACTGTAGGCAAAGCTGTTATGCAGAACAAGTTTAAAAATTTAAAACTGGTTCCTTTTTACACCTTGCATGATACGCGTTATATACTTTACTGGCCTGTTGTCTCTTCAAGGGACAGTGCTTCTCAAAAACAGGCGGAGTTGCAGATGTTAGATAATACCTATATCAAGCTGGCCTCACGTACCGTTGATGGAGTTGCCCCCGGAGAACAACAGCCCGAGAACGACCATGCGCTGATTGCTGACAGGTCTGAGACGGGCATTTTTAGAAATCTGCACTGGCGAAATGCTGCAGGTTACTTTGGTTACCGCATGCGCATGTCTCCTGCTGTAAATAAATTAAGTATCACTTATTATGGGCTCGAAAAAGCCGATTTTGATATCTACATCAATGAAACCAAGCTTGCTCATGTTACCCTGGAAGGCACCGAGGGCGATACTTTTGTTGCTAAAGAATTTGCTGTTCCGGAGGATGTAAAAAAAGCGGGAAATAGTATTCAGGTTAAATTTGTAGCTACGCCGGGTAAAAAGACTGCGGCCATTTATGACGTTCGTTTACTCAGGTAGAAATACGTATTACCAGTTATATAGTGTATGCTATGATTAAAATAAACATGAGCAAAGGGTTGCTTATAAGTATGCTTTTTTGTCTAACCTCTGTAGTACTTGCCCAACCGGGCAAATTTCAACAGGCACTTAAGCCCAATGAACAACGTTATCGCCTTTGGTATAACAAGCCTGCCGCTAACTGGAATGAAGCCTTGCCTATTGGTAATGGTCATATCGGCGGGATGGTTTTCGGAAATGTTGTGCAAGAACGCATTCAACTTAATGAGGGAACAATCTGGGGTGGAGGTCCCAACAACAATTTAGATTCAGCTGCCGCACCACACATAACCGAAGTTCGTTCGTTGCTGACGCAAAAAAAATATGCAGAAGCCCAAAAGGTAGCCAATAAGTACTTAGGCCCGAAGGGCAATAGCGGAATGCCCTATCAATTAGCCGGAAACCTTTATATTCAATTTCCAGGTCATGAAGAAGTGACTCGTTATAGCCGCGACCTGGACATTGCGAAAGCTCTCGCTACAGTAAGTTACACGTATAAAAACGTTGAATACAAAAGGGAGTATTTCACCTCTTTTACAGATAACGTTTTGCTGGTTAGGCTTACCGCTAACAAACCCCGAATGGTTAGTTGCCAAATTAACCTGCAAAGCCCGCTCAAACAGCGTTTAACTGCAACTAATAATGATCTTATCCTTGCCGGGTCTGGTAGCGATCATGAAAATCAGCAAAGTAAAATTCGTTTTAACATCATTGCCCGTACCAAAATAGTTGGGGGCGACTCCAATACTGATAGTTCGGGGATCCGGGTTCAGAATGCGGATACTGCACTGATTTACTTAAGCATAGCCACAAACTTTGTGAATTATAAGGATGTTTCGGCTCAGCCTTACCAGCGCGCGTTAAAATTTCTTGATGCCGCTTATAAAAAAAGGTTTGATGAATTGTGCCGTGCGCATTTAAAGTACTATCAGGCGTACTTTAATAGGGTACATTTAAATCTTGGCACCCTTAATAATTCACAGCCTACTGATGTACGAATACAGCAATTTGCCACTGGCCGAGACCCGCAACTGGCCGAGTTGTATTTTCAGTTTGGCCGTTATCTGCTCATATCTTCTTCACAGCCAAGCTCACAGCCGGCAAATTTACAGGGTATTTGGAATGGTGAGTTAAAAGGGCCATGGGACAGTAAGTACACGGTAAATATTAACACCGAAATGAACTACTGGCCTAGTGAAGTTACGCAGCTTACTGAACTAAATGCCCCGCTATTTAATATGATCGGTGAGTTAGCTGAAACCGGAAAGTCAAGCGCGAAAGTTATGTATGGTGCAAGGGGCTGGATGTTGCACCACAATACTGATATCTGGCGTGTTACCGGTGTGGTAGATGGTGCTTTTTGGGGGCTTTGGCCTACCGCTAATGCCTGGTTATGCCAGCACTTATGGGAACATTATCTTTTTACAGGCGACCGCAAATTTTTGCAACAGTACTATCCGGTGATGAAAGGAGCTGCTCAATATTTTATTGATGTTTTGCAAAAAGAACCCGATCATGGCTGGTTGGTGGTTAGCCCATCCGTTTCGCCGGAACATGAATATATCGGCGGTCAGAACGCAGTATCAGTTACAGCAGGTGCAACCATGGACAATCAACTGGTTTTTGGATTGTTCAGCAACTTGATTAACGCTTCGACAGTCTTAAATACCGATCAAACGTTTGCTGATACGTTAAAAACATTAAGAGACAAATTGCCTCCAATGCAGGTGGGGCAATACGGGCAATTACAGGAATGGCTTGATGACCTGGACAGTAAAACGGATAACCATCGTCATGTTTCTCATTTGTATGGCCTGTTTCCGGGTAGTCAAATATCTCCATTTCGACAGCCACAACTGTTTACTGCTGCCAGAAATTCGCTTATTTACCGCGGCGATGTATCTACAGGCTGGTCAATGGCATGGAAAATAAACCTATGGGCGCGCTTGTTAGATGGCAATCATGCTTATAAGCTGATTAAAGATCAAATTTCGCCGGTCAGTAAACAGTCAGGAGGTACTTATCCTAATTTATTTGATGCACACCCGCCTTTTCAAATTGACGGAAACTTTGGATGTACGTCGGGTATTGCAGAAATGCTGTTACAAAGCCATGATGGCGCTATTTACTTACTACCGGCATTGCCTGATGAATGGAAGCAGGGCAGCATATCGGGCTTAATGGCGCGGGGTGGGTTTAAAATAGGGATACAATGGCGTAACCACCGTATTTATAAACTTAGTGTATACTCAACTTTGGGTGGCCAGTGTAGGTTGCGTAGCAACCAAATGTTAAATGTAAAAACCCTTAAAACAGCTCGGGGAAACAATACAAACCCATATTTTAAAACCGACCGAATTTCTAAGCCTGTGCTAAAGATTCCGGCCACGCAGTTAGCCTACAATCAACCGGAGAGCTGGTTATATGATTTGAATACACAACCGGGTAAAACGTATACCTTTTTAGTTAAATAGTTATCCTAAATGCTGCAAAGTCGACTTAGGCAATTAAGCCTGTATCGACTTACGCCAAACCCAACATGATAACAAACCATTTAACATCAGATTTGCAGTTTAGATCATCTACAGCATTGGTAAATAAAAGCTATCTGGTCATTGTACTTGTATTTTATGGAGTGTAAATGCAGCCAGCATAATGGTGTTGCCAGTTATACCTTTATTAAAACTAAAGTGCTAATTGTGTTGTGATTGAACTTCTGCACGGCATAATTGTACAAATGTTGCATTTCAAATGTTGCATTCAAGGTATATTTGTTCAACCAATTAAGAGAAGACGTCCTGCATTGCAGATTTGCCGTTAAACTTCTTGATACTTATTCTTCCTGTATCAACAAAGCCGCAAGCAATAATCTACCTGAATGCAGGAGGATAGTAATAACCTAATTATGCATTTAGATTTTTATAAATTTAAATTACTGGCTGTAATTTTTAGTCTGTTTACTGGTATAGCCACTGCTGGCTTTACGCAAACGCCTAAATATAATTTTACAGCAATCAGCTCTAAAGAGGGCCTTTCTTCTAACACCGTTACCGTCATTTTAAAAGACAGGTACGGATTTATATGGTTTGGTACAGAGGATGGCTTAACCCGGTTCGATGGTATAAATTATACAGTATACCGGCATAACCCGAAAGACACAACAAGTTTACGCTCAAGCGAGATTACCAGCATTCACGAAGACAGGGCTGGACAATTATGGGTAGGTACAAGTGGTTCTTTACATTTGTTCGATCGCAAACGTAACTCCTTTCATCATTTTAAATCGAATAGCGAGCCAGACGGATTTACAAGTGCTATTATTAAAAGTATTTGCAGTGATTTTGAAGGGAAGATTTGGGTAGCAACGCTTGGCGGACTTGACAGGTTAGATCCCGCTACAGGCCAGGTAACCAAGTTTCGGGAAATTCGCGGTGCTCCTTATGAAATTGGTCACCAGCCCGTATTAAAAGTTTATGAAGACAGCCGCAGGCGGATGTGGATCGGGGCCAAAAATGGTCTGTATCAGTATGACCGGCGGACTGGCCGTTTTATCCCCTTTTTGCCAAATAACAAAGACCCGCAAAGCCTAGCCGGTGGTACGGTAAAGGCTATTACAGAAGACCAAAAAGGCAATCTTTGGCTGGGTACAGATGGAGGCATTAGCAGGCTTTTGACAGACGGTAAGCATTTTTTTAATATTAAAGATACGAGTTCATCGCCCGGAAGATTGTCCAGCAATACGGTGTATGCACTGGCGCCGGCAGGCCGTAATTCACTTTGGATTGGCACAGAGGAAGGTCTTAATGTTCTTAACCTTCAAACGGGTTCGATAGAACATTACCTGCCTGACGGCCGTAACATTTACAGCTTGACCGGAAAATCGGTTCGTAGCATATTGATTGATAACCAGGGTATAAATTGGTTGGGGCTATACATGGCCGGGGTAAATAAATATGATAGTAACTTAACGTTATTCAGTCTCATAAAAAGCAACCCATATGACGCTTTTGGCCTCAGTGCCCGCTTCGTCACATCTTTTTCGCGTGGTGATGGCGGTCACATATTTATAGGAACCGACGGGGGAGGGTTGTCATCTTTTAATCCTCAAAATGGTTTGTTCAAGCGTTACTCAATTACTTCAAAGATTAAAAAAAACGCGTCGGCCCTCACCATCTTAGCACTTAACCGTACCAGTGATGGAAATTTATGGATAGGAACTTATCAAGACGGTCTGTTCAAAATAAATCCTTCAAACGGAGCAATTCAACAATTTATAAAGGGCTCCGGCAATGCTACCATTAACCACAATGAAATATTTTGTTTAAAACAGGATAGGAATGGCCAATTGTGGGTAGGCACAAACGGAGGGGGAGTTAATGTTTACGATCCTAAAAGCCAAACGTTTAAGTTTTATGTTACTATACCGAGTGCAAGTAACGAATTCAGTATTCCACTAAATGGCTATATTAGGGATTTTGAGGAGGATCAGTATGGCAGGATGTGGATTGCCTCACACGGAACAGGCATTGCAATTTATGATCCAAAAAGCCAGCAATTTTCGGTGTTAAGCCGGTTAGCCGGAAATTTGCCAAGCGATTTAATACAAACGCTGTTCCGGGATCGGAAAGGCAACATGTGGGCAGGTACAGGCGATGGATTGCTCAAAATAGACGTACTCACTAAGCATGTAGAAACCTTTGGAGAAGAGCAGGGACTTGCTGATGGTATTATTCATAAAATTTTAGAAGACCGGGCCGGAAGAATTTGGTTCAGTACGAACAGAGGACTGAGTTGGCTCGATCCAAATCGTAAAATTGTAATTAACTACAGCGCATTTAACGGCCTGCAGGGCGGCTCATTTGAGCAGGGATCGGGTTTTTCAGATACCGATGGTACAATTTATTTCGGGGGTACTGACGGCTTTAACTACCTCCAGCCTCAAGGCGGCATCCGGGTAAATAAAAATCCTACCCCGGTTGTTTTCACCAGCTTAAAAATTGGTGCCAAGGAGATAACAAGTGCCGACTCAGATATATTAAGTACGGATATAACGATTGCAAAGAACGTACGTCTGAATTATAAACAAAATTTCTCTATTAGCTTTGTAGGCCTGAACTTTACCGGCACCAAGCAGAATCATTACTTATATCGCCTTAAGGGCTTCGATAAAGATTGGATTAATGCAGGTACTAAAACAACGGCCTATTACACCAATCTCAGCCCTGGGGAATATACTTTTGAGGTTAGAGCTATTAATAATGATGGCGTTCCGGACAAGAACATCAGTGCTGTTACCATCTCTATACCACCGCCGTTTTGGATGACAGTTTATGCATACTTTCTTTACATTGCTGCGATAGGCGCCTTGTTGCTCTACTTACGTTATCGTGGTATTCAGAAACTTAAACGAACTTTCAAGCAAGAAGAGGCCAGACGCGAAGCGGAACGTTTGCATGACTTAGATCGTTTGAAAATCAAGTTTCTGACCAACTTGAGTCATGATTTTCGTACCCCTATCGCATTAATTATGGCCCCGGTTGATAAACTGATGGCGCAAGGTATGGAAGATAGTGCCTATACCCAACTTTTGGTTATTAAGAGAAACGCCAGGCGGTTATTGAACATGGTTAATCAGTTGTTCGATCTCCGGAAGATAGAAGAAGGAGAGACAAAAATTAACCTGGTCAAAGCCGATATCATTGCATTTCAAAAAGAAGTCAGCGAGTCATTCCGTGATCTGTCGGAGAAAAAGCGCATTGCATTTGTATTCAAATCATCTCTCAATTCATTATTTACAAGCTTTGATCCCGATAAGCTCGAACGGGTGTTGTTTAATCTGCTTTTGAACGCTTTTAAATTTACTTTAGAAGGCGGCAAGGTGATGCTGATCACTTACCTCAAGCATGCTCAGGCCAACCCCGAAAGCCTTCAGTTAGTAATAGAGGTTACGGATACGGGTATTGGGATTGATAAAGAGCAGCAACAGCATATATTTAATCGTTTCTATCAAAACCGGATATCTGAAAATGTATTTAATCAGGGCAGTGGTATCGGTTTGTCTATTGTTAAAGAATTTGTTGAATTACATGGTGGTACAATTGAGTTAACCAGTGAACCAGGTAATGGAAGTTCGTTTTGTGTGCATCTGCCGGTAGATGCAGATGCTACTCAACCTAAGGCGCTGGACAACCCCGGGAATAATATAGGAGATGAATTGGTTAACGAGCCTGAGGCAGGAGTGATGGCTCAAACGGTTAAAGAAGTTGTTGGCAAACCAGCAGCTACTCGGCCCATAGTACTTATTGTAGAAGATAACGAGGAATTTAGGTTTTATTTGCGTGATAATTTAAGTACGCATTATAAAGTGATAGAGGCTGTAGATGGCAAAGAGGGATGGCAAAAAGCTTTAGCCACTCACCCCGAATTAATTGTAAGCGATATTATGATGCCGCAGATGGACGGGATACAACTCAGCCTTAAATTAAAAGCTGATAAACGTACCAGCCATATTCCAATTATCCTGCTAACGGCATCCAGCCGGGAGGAAGAACAGATTAATGGCTTGTCTTCTGGTGCTAATGATTACCTCACTAAGCCGTTCAGCTTCGAAATACTGGTTATCAAAATAAATAATTTGCTGGCGTTCAATAGAACGCTTAAAAGCACGTATACTAAACAGCTGAAGGTAGAGCCTGCGCAAATTCAGGTGGAGTCGGTAAAAGAGAAATTTTTGAAGATGGTTGTTGCTTATGTAGAAGAGAACCTTCATAATGCACAGCTCTCGGTAGAAGATCTCAGTCGGCACATGGGCATGAGCAGGGGCTCGCTCTATAATAAGCTTTTAGAAGTTACAGGCCTTTCCCCGGTGGAGTTTATCCGTTCAATTAAACTCGAAAAAGCAGCTATACTTTTAGAAAGCAGCGATATGAACATAGCACAGATTGCCTATGCTGCCGGTTTTGCAACACCTAATTATTTTGCCAAGTCGTTCAAATCAAAATACCAGATGTTGCCGTCAGAATATTTAAGCCAAAAACGAAAAGCTGTGAATCACCTTACTGAACATCCTTCCTAAAGAAAGCTGTGATGTGCACGCATGTGTGGTTAACAACAACTGCTTTGTAAAACAAATGATTAAATAACACAGAGGTTTACTAAACAAGCCTTTGCCCTTTGCTGTGCTTGTTAGCATTACTTATTTACGGATCGTCATAAACAAAAGTCTTTAGTATTTTGACATACCAGCGATACCGGCAAGCGCTTGCCCCATAAATTTACCGGCTTGAGTTAGAAAGTCTTGTCCGACTAACATAAAGTTCACTAATGATAATTTTTGTTAACGTTTAAAAACTATGTATAAAATTCTCTTGTCGGTTTTACTTGGATTTATTTGCAGCGTGCAGGTTAAGGCACAAACAACGTTGGTTAACCCTATATTGGCCGGATTTTACCCCGACCCAAGTATCACTAAAGTAGGCCAGGATTATTATTTAGTTAACTCCACGTTTGCTTATTTTCCCGGCATCCCGGTATTTCACAGCAAGGACTTGAAAAACTGGAAACAAATAGGCAATGCCATTGAAAGGCCAACGCAAATGAACTTTATGGGCGACCGGGTAACCCGTGGCTTGTTTGCTCCGGCCATCAATCATTATAAGGGCCGCTTTTACATCACGTGCACCCAAATTGATCACCGCGGCAATTTTGTTATCACTGCCAGCAATCCGGCGGGGCCCTGGAGCGACCCGGTTTGGTTGCCGCAAGTACAGGGAATTGATCCTTCCTTATTCTTCGATCAAGACAAAGCCTACATCGTTTATAATGGTGACGCGCCTGATAATAAGCCAATGTATTCAGGGCACCGTACCATACGGGCATACGAATTTGATCCGATAGCAAACAAGGTTACAGGTGAAAATCATATTTTGATTAACGGGGGAGTCGACATCTCAAAAAAACCGGTGTGGATTGAGGGACCGCACATTATGAAAGCTAAAACGTGGTACTATCTATATGCGGCTGAAGGTGGCACATCAGTTAACCATTCAGAAGTTGTTTTTCGTAGTAAGGCACCTCTGGGCCCCTATGTTCCTTATGAAAAAAATCCCATTCTCACACAAAGGGGATTGCCGGAAGATCGGAAAAATCCAATTACCTCAACTGGCCATGCCGAATTTGTTGAGGGACCTGATGGAAAAACCTACGCAGTGTTTTTAGCTGTTAGACCGTATGAGGGCAACTATTACAATACCGGTAGAGAGACATTTATTGCACCGGTTAAATGGCAAAATGAATGGCCTGTAATTAATCCCAATTTTAAAGAGATACAGTATCAGTATAAGGTAAATATCCCAGAGATTAAACAGGCTGGCAACCAACCCCAAAGCGGCAATTTCGCTTATTCCACACGGTTTGAAAAAGGGCTGGATAAATCATTCTTGTTTTTACGCACCCACGATTCAACCTGGTATAAAACAAGTTCGGCAAAAGGCTTAACCATCAAACTAAAGCCTGAAACATGTATGGAGAAAGGCAATCCTGCATTTATAGCCAAGCGCCAGCAGCATATGACCTGCACAGTTAGCACAAGCCTCAACTTTGTAGCAGGGCAACCCGCTGAAAAAGCCGGGCTGGTGGCTTTTCAGGATGAAAGTCATTTTTATTTGATATGCAAATCTGCCGATAGTGCCCGGCGCCCGGTTGTGCAGTTATTTAAAGGAACAAATAATGACAAGGTGATGGAACTACTGTCTGAGGCACGTTTGCCTGATGGGAAGCATGATATTGCGTTTAGGATTAATGCAGATGGTGCAAATTACAGCTTTGAGTATGCCCCGGTAAAAGGAGCCTGGCTAGTGCTTAAAAAGAATGTAGATGGAAAACATTTAAGTACCCAGGTGGCTGGCGGTTTTGTTGGTAGTGTGTTTGCTATGTATGCTACGTCGTCGGGTAATACTTCTTCAAATACAGCACAGTTCAAATCATTTGATTATGTAGGAGCGGATAAGGTTTATCAAAAGTAAGCGTTGTTGCTTGCAATGCATGTTTAACCTGATTTAATAACAAAGGACAGCCTCGCGCTGTCCTTAAACCAAATTATAAAACCCAAGCTGGGTTTGGAGTGGAGTATTAGAAGAGAAACTCCGAGCCGTAAAAATCACGATCTGAGGGCTTGTTCAATGTCACGATAACATATTTGTATCGTTCATATGTTAAAATATTATAGATGTTGAGCAAGGTGTGTTTGCGGCACACTGCGCCGATCTTGAACATATGTGTAATGATTATGACTATAATTATTATCGACATTTTTTAGCTGGCTATATCTTTGGCACTTAGTCGCAGACGCAATCTATAAACTTATAAACCCGACCAAACATTTGGGGTGATAATTAGCCGCTGAAACTGATCTTTAAAATCATAAACCAATTTTTAAACCGAACAAGATACTGTTGACTTTGCAGCGCTTCAATGTAATAACTGCCATTTAACCGGCACTATCTTTTGTGAAAGCATGAAAAACCTGGAGATTTCAAATAACAGGTAACCTTGTGGTATATAACCTAATAGGCAACCTGGGTGATGGATCGGCACTTTAAAGCTATAATAAAACATAAAGAATGATTGAGATGATGAAAAACAACTTAATGTATAACGCTCCTGTAATGCGCTTGGCAAAGGTTTTTTCAGTGCGAACAGCGACGCTGTTGTTCTTAGCTGCATTACTAATACCGGCATCAATCAGTTATGCGCAGAGCCGCGTTCAACAAGCTACGGAAGGCTTTGATGTTGCCCAGCCTGGTATTTCTCACGGCAAAATAGACACCATTACTTATACATCAGCAACAGTTGGCACCAATCGGAGGGCTTTAATTTATACGCCGCCGGGCTATACAAAGGGGAAAAAATATCCGGTATTGTATTTACTTCATGGCATTGGTGGTGATGAAAAGGAATGGCTGAGAGGTGGTAAACCTCAGGATATTTTGGATAACCTGTATGCAGCAGGAAAAATAGCGCCTATGCTTGTTGTATTACCCAATGGCAGGGCTATGAAAGACGACCGGCCGGTGGGCAACATTATGGCACCTGATAAAGTGGCCGCTTTTGCCACTTTTGAAAAAGACCTGATAAACGATTTAATTCCCTATGTTGAAAGCCACTTTCCGGTATTGAAAGATCGGGAATACCGGGCAATAGCCGGCTTATCTATGGGTGGCGGCCAATCCCTCAACTTTGGTTTGGGTAACCTGAACAAGTTTGCCTGGGTTGGCGCTTTTTCAGCTGCTCCTAACACAAAAAAGCCCGAAGAATTGGTTCCTGACGCCCAATTAACCAACAAGCAATTGCGCCTCCTTTGGATATCATGCGGTGCAAGTGATAATCTGATCTCCATCAGCAAACGGACTCATGATTACCTGGTAGCTAAAAATGTACCCCATATTTATTATATCGAACCTGGTGTACATGATTTTAAGGTATGGAAAAACGGGTTGTATATGTTTTCACAACTTATTTTTAAGCCCGTTAACGTTGCCAGTTTTCCGTTGTATAGTGCCGTGCACTCAGGAGTGCCTGCATCTACCAATATTCCAGGTGTTAATTACCCGCAAATTTTACCTGATAACAGGGTGATGTTCCGGGTAAAAGCGCCGCTAGCCAAAGATGTGCAGATTGATTTAACTAAAAAGTTTCCTATGCAAAAGGACACCGGAGGCTTTTGGACACTTACCACCGATCCAATTCCACTGGGTTTTCATTATTACTCCTTGCTAATTGATGGCGTACCGGTTGCCGACCCATCCAGTCAAACTTTTTATGGTATGGGGAGAATGGCCAGCGGGATTGATATTCCTGATCCGGACGGTGGTTTTTACGAGGTGAAAAATGTACCTCACGGGCAGGTGCGCCTGGTAAACTATTATTCAGACCTAACTCAAACCTGGAGGCGAGCCTATGTTTATACGCCTGCCGGTTATAATGAACTTGCTAAAAAATACCCGGTACTTTATCTGCAACATGGATCGGGTGAGGATGAAACGGGCTGGTCAACGCAGGGTAAGATGAGTTTTATACTTGATAACCTAATTGCAGAAAAAAAGGCTAACCCGATGATTGTGGTGATGGACAGAGGCTATGCTACAGATGCAGCAAAAGGTGCAGGCAAGACCGTTGGCATGTCCGGAAATATTTTTCCTGAAGTATTGGTAAAAGAAATCATACCTATGATAGATCGTACCTTCCGTACTTTGCCTGATCGCAATCATCGCGCTATGGCTGGCTTATCCATGGGCGGTTTCCAAACTTTCCAAACCACCATGACCCATTTAGATCAATTTGCCTTTGTAGGTGGTTTCAGCGGAGCTAGCTTCATTCAGCCAAATACAGATATCACCAAGATGTACGATGGCGTATGGTCTGACGCCGGAAAATTTAACAAACAGCTCAAAGTGCTGTATATCAGTATTGGTACCACAGAGCCAGAACGTATGTATACAGGAGTTAAAGGCTTTCATGAAGCACTGGAAAAAGCCGGTATCCGGCACACTTATTATGAATCGCCCGGTACTTCACATGAGTGGCAAACCTGGCGCCGTTCGCTTCGCCAGTTCGCTTCCTTAATATTTAAAGATTGATAAAGATTCAACTTGTCCGGACTTCTATGAAAATTAAACTCTTTCTGTTACTATCTCTGGTACTGCTTAACTATTCCGGTTATTCTCAGGATAAAAATTTCTACATCTTCTTATGCTTTGGTCAATCTAATATGGAAGGAAATCCAAGATTCGAACAGCAGGATACTATTGCTGATGAACGATTCAAAGTTTTGCAAGCCGTTGATTGTCCGGAGCGCCAAAGAGTTAAGAATACATGGTATAATGCCGTTCCACCGTTGTGCCGCTGCAATACAGGTTTGTCGCCAGCCGATTATTTTGGCAAAACAATGTTGGCTCGCCTGCCGGCTAAAGTAAAGATCGGTATCATTAACGTTTCTGTTGCCGGTTCTAAAATCGAAATATTCGACAAAGACCATCATCAAATTTACCTGGATACAGCGCCCGAATGGATGAAAAAAATGGCAGCTGAATACAATGGTAATCCGTACGCACGATTGGTAGAGCTGGCGAAGCTTGCGCAAAAAGCAGGGGTAATTAAAGGCATACTTTTGCATCAGGGGGAGTCAAACACGAATGATACCTTGTGGACCCAAAAAGTAAAAGGAGTATACACCAATTTACTGAATGACCTAAAGCTAAAGGCCAAATCTGTACCGCTTTTAGCCGGCGAAGTGGTAAATGCTGATCATGGAGGCGTTTGCGCCTCCATGAACAAAATCATTGCCAAACTACCCGAAGTAATTGCTAATGCCTATGTCATCTCTTCAGCCGGATGTGCCAGCGGGAAGGACAGGCTCCATTTTACGGCTGAAGGCTGCCGCAAACTCGGCAAAAGATATGGTGTTAAAATGCTGGCTATACTGGGTCACAAAGTGGACGAGCCCGAGTAAAAGGTGTGGATTATCAAATTTATCATATGCGTAATAAATTGATTGTAGGTTTGCAAAATCAAAAGTTGAAGTTATTTAGCTTGTTTGCAGGGCTTTGCCTTCAATTTACCCAATCCAGTGCCCAGGATACTTTGAGTCTGTACGATGGAGCTGTTCCAAATTATAGGCATGGGCAATTAGCGCCGCTGCCTGGTAAATTATCTCCAGGTTTAATTTACCGGGTTACAACACCGTCGCTTGAAATTTATCTACCCGAAAAAGGGATGGCCAATGGTACCGGTATACTTATTTGCCCTGGTGGCAGTTATAAGGTACTAACTTATGCCGGTGAAGGTGTGGCTATTGCAAAAGCTTTTGCGCAAAAAGGAGTAACAGCTTTTGTACTGAAGTACAGGCTGCCAGATGATTCTTTGATGGTGAACAAAACAACAGGGCCTTTGCAGGATGCCCAGCGCGCTATAAAACTTATTCGTGAGAATGCTGCTAAGTGGCAGCTGGATAGCCACAAAGTTGGCGTTATCGGCTTTTCGGCAGGTGGCCACTTAGCTTCTACCCTTGCAACGCATTATAGGCAACCGGTAATTGAGAACAGAAACCAAACCAGCCTGCGTCCGGATTTCCTGATCCTAGTGTATCCGGTAATCAGCATGCAGGATTCTCTTACCCATGCAGATTCGAGAAGGAACTTATTAGGCAGCCAACCACCTGCAGATTTAATTAAGCTTTATTCTAACGAGTTGCAGGTTGACGCTAATACGCCGCCTACTTATCTCACGCATGCCGGCGATGACCACTTGGTTGATGTAGATAACAGTATTGTTTTTTACGAAAAGCTACGTCATCAGCATGTTGCCGCCGAGATGCATTTGTATCCGAAAGGTGGGCACGGTTACATATTTGCCAAGGCCGATTGGATGACGCCGCTATTTGAATGGATGAAAAACGGCAAATGGTTAAAATAGTGCGCCTTTGATAGAAGGGGGTTATGCTGCCAAACTACAATTGCACCTGTTTAGTAATCTACCTTGCTTTAAGGATGCTACGCTAACAAAATGACACACCTATTGAAAGACACTCATAGCATGAAATATATACAATATTGGCTTATAGTTGCCGCCGCTCTGTTATCGGCTGGATATGTTAAAGCGCAAAATCCGTTAATCATTAACCAGTTTACAGCTGACCCATCTGCCCGGGTATTCAACGGCCGGGTGTACATTTATCCTTCTCACGATATTAAGGCAACCCCAGGCCGCGGGCGCGAAGGCTGGTTTGTTATGGAAGATTACCACGTGTTTTCATCGGCTAATCTTACTGACTGGACCGACCACGGAATGATCGTTAGCCAAACGCAGGTACCCTGGGCAGATCCGGCATCATTTAGTATGTGGGCGCCAGATTGTATTTTTCGCAACGGCAAATACTACTTTTATTTTCCAACCACAACAAAGCCTGATTTACCCGGCGGCAAAGGGCACTTTGCTGTTGGTGTGGCAGTTGCTCAAAGGCCGGAAGGCCCGTTCAGGCCAGAAGCTCAACCCATTGCCGGTGTGGTAGGTATCGATCCTAATGTGTTTATTGATGATGACGGACAAGCCTACCTGTATTGGTCTCAGGGTAACATATATGCGGCCAAACTGAAAGCAAATATGCTCGAGCTCGACGGAGAAGTTAAAACCTTAACCAACCTGCCAAGTAAAGGTTTAAAAGAAGGGCCTTACCTTTATAAGCATAATAATACCTATTATCTTACCTATCCTCATGTAGAAAACAAGATTGAACGGCTGGAATATGCCATCAGCAAAAGTCCCTTGGGGCCATTTAAATTCACAGGAGTAATTATGGATGAAAATCCTACCGGATGCTGGACAAATCATCACTCCATTATTGAATTTAAAGGACAGCACTACCTGTTTTACCACAGCAATGATTTATCTCCCAATTTTGATAAGAACAGGTCTGTACGTGCTGATAGCTTGTTTTTTAACGCTAACGGCACAATTAAAAAGGTTATTCCCACTTTACGGGGAGTTGGCCTTACACAGGCTTTTACCAAAATACAAATAGATCGCTTTAGTGATAAGGGTAGCGAGGCAGGCGTCAGCTTTTTAGATTCGGCCAAGCGGTTCGACGGATGGAAATGCATACTTCCAGCTACGCCAAACGGCTGGGTTAAGTATACGCATGTTAATTTTAAGGAATTAAAGGCTAAAAAGCTCATGGTTAGGGCCTGGTCTGCTCTGGGAGGCGTTTTAGAGATCAGAACAGGGACAGTTTCGGGTCCGGTAATTGCCAGTATTCCGGTTCCACAAGGGGGCCAGTGGCATGAAATATCCGCTCCTACAGGTTTAATTAAGCCTGGTATCCAGGATTTGGTTATAGCGGCTAAAAACTCAACGGTAGAAGTTGACTGGATCAGCTTCAAGTAATAAAGGGTTGTTCGATTAGGAGTAGGTCGATTGAAAAGGATCAAATGTGTTGAAGCCGATTTGCCTAGGACAACAAGATGTGATTTAATTAACTTTGAACAAGTGTTGCAGATATATAGGAATTATTGGCCTTGTACTGCCTGCGTTAAGGCTATAATTGCCTTCAAACGCTCATCTCTCAAACCGCAACGCTATGCGTTTTTGCGTCAATGTTAGGTAACTGAAGATGTATAGCAATATCGTGATTGATTGAATAACACCAAATGAGAATCTTTAACCTTTTATTAAGCCTTACTTTTCTTTTTTTTACCCAGGTTTATGGCCAGGTACTAACCGTTCAAAGTCCCGACAAGCAATTGCAGTTAAGTGTACTTGTACGCAATGGCAAGCCCACCTTTAAGGTGACCTATAAAGGAAATGTTATGCTCGAAGATTCTCCTTTGGGGCTGAAGACAAATGAAGGAGACTTTACCACTGATATTCGTTATGTAAGTAAATCGGAGGGTATTGTTCAAAAAGATTATACCCAAAGCAGAATCAAAAAATCTGAAATTAAATACCAGGCCAACCAACTGACCTGTACATTTGAAAACGCCCAGCAACGAAAATTTGCAGTCCAGTTTCAGGTGAGTAATAATAATATCGCTTTCCGTTATGAGTTTCCCGAATGGGGAGAGCGCCGTTCATGTGTAATTGAAACTGAGGCTACTGGTTTTAACTTCCCGTTGGCTACAACCACATTCTTGTCCGGAATGATGAGCCCGATGACCGGTTTTGCCAGGACAGCGCCCAGCTACGAAAGTGCTTACCAGGCGGACGTTCCAATTGTTAAAACTAACCGTCGGAACGAAGGCTATATCTTTCCCGGTTTATTTCATATTAACAACAAAGGGTGGGTTTTGCTGTCTGAAACCGGAGTAAGCAGCCTTTACTGCGCTTCTCACCTTAGCGAGGCCTCTGCTGATGGAGTGTATACAGTAGAATATCCTAATGCAAAGCAAAACAATGGTTTTGGTAGTAGCGGTGCAGCCATTGCCTTACCTGGTGTTACACCATGGAGAACAATAACAGTTAGCGATAACCTGAAACCTATTGTAGAGACCACAATTCCGTTTGATGTAGTGGAGCCACTTTACGAGCCATCACAGCCTTATAAGTACGGACGCGCAACCTGGAGCTGGATTATGTGGCAGGACAATAGCATGAATTATGCCGACCAGGTGCGGTTCATCGACTTGGCAGCATCTATGAATTTTGAATATATACTGATTGACGCCCTTTGGGATAAAAACATAGGTAAAACCCGTATGCAAGAACTGGTTGCTTATGCAAAATCAAAAGGTGTGGGTGTGTTTTTATGGTATAACTCGAACGGAACGTTTAACGATGCACCACAAGGCCCCAGAAACAAGATGAATACCGCCATTGAAAGAAAAAAGGAAATGCGCTGGCTTAAGGAAATTGGCATTAAAGGGCTCAAAGTTGATTTTTTTGGCGGTGATAAGCAGGAAACCATGCGGCTTTATGAAGACATACTCTCTGATGCAAACGACTATGGATTAATGATTATATTTCATGGTACTACTTTGCCCAGGGGTTGGGAAAGAATGTATCCTAACTTTGTAGGTGCCGAGGCCGTTTTAGCTTCTGAGATGCTCGTTTTTTCGGAAGGCGTTAGAGCCGCCGAGGCTTATAATGCCACTTTACACCCTTTTATCCGAAACACGGTTGGTAGCATGGAATTTGGAGGGGTGATACTGAATAAGTATCTCGTTAAAAGTAATGAAGGACGAAATAAACGACTAACTACAGACGCTTTTCAACTAGCCACGGCCATTCTTTATCAAAACCCTGTGCAGATGTTTGCACTAACTCCTAATAATTTAACGGATGTGCCTTCTTTTGAGCTTGACTTCTTAAAAAAAGTGCCAACCACTTGGGATGAAACATTATTTATTGATGGTTACCCGGGTAAGTACTGCGTAATTGCACGCCGTAGTGGCAAGCAATGGTATGTGGCCGGGGCTAACGCAACAAAGGAGGGTTTGAAATTAAAGGTAAAACTCCCTATGCTAGCCGGAAAGACGGTCAGCCTGTATGAGGATGGTGCTAACGGGTTGGTTAAGTCACAGAAAGTTGATGTGAAGCACTCGGCGCAGCTTGAGCTACAGATGCAGCCCAACGGTGGGTTGGTGATTACCACGAATTAGATATAAGTTTGATCACTATAATTCGCTGAATGATTTAAAGTAGGGGTTTAATTTCTATTATAAAACGGTCTTGTTAGCTAAACTAAAAGTGCTAATTTCAAAGTAGGGCTTGCCCCGTTGCCTTATCATCTAAAGTTTAAACTTCTTTACGATTTGTTTAAACGTAAGTGTCATTGAATTGGCAGGTATACGTCTATTTTAGCCTGCAGCAAAACCAATTATAAGGCGGTATGCCTTAACACTCCGGTGATAACAACATGAAATTTTAAAAATGCATTTCAACAAAGGTCTACTCATACTTGCGATTTTTTTTGTTGCCAGGCTTCATGCGCAACCTTTGCCGTACAAAAATCCTGTGCTTTCTTCAGAAAGCAGGGCAAAGGATCTGATATCGCGCATGACATTAAAAGAAAAAGTACTGTTGTTGCAGGATCAGTCTCCGGCTATACCCCGCCTCGGTATTAAAAAGTTTAATTGGTGGAGTGAGGCGCTGCACGGATTGGCCAGTAACGATAATGTAACCGTTTTTCCGGAGCCTATCGGAATGGCGGCATCTTTTAATGATAGCTTGCTGTACAACATATTTGATGCCGTATCTGATGAAGTGCGTGCTCGCTACCATGATGGCCTTCGTAAAGGTCAGGAGAACCGGCGCTTTATGAGCTTGTCGGTATGGACCCCTAACGTTAACATATTCAGAGATCCCCGCTGGGGGCGTGGTCAGGAAACTTACGGTGAGGATCCTTATCTCACTTCGCGCATGGGAGTATCAGTAGTTAGAGGCTTGCAAGGCGCTGATTTACGTTACAAAAAGTTGCTGGCCTGTGCCAAACACTTTGCTGTGCATTCAGGACCGGAGTGGAATCGTCATGAGCTCAATCTGGCTGATGTTAATGTACGCGATCTTAGAGAGACTTATCTCCCCGCTTTTAAAGCGTTGGTTCAGCAGGCCGATGTGCGGCAGGTTATGTGTGCTTACCAGCGTCTGGACGATGAACCATGCTGTGGAAACAGCCGGCTGATGCAGGACATATTGCGAAACGAATGGGGGTACAAATACCTTGTGGTTTCGGATTGTGGCGCAATTACGGATTTTTATACAAGTCATAAGGTGTCGTCTGACGCAGCACATGCGGCAGCAAAAGGTGTACGTGCCGGAACAGACGTAGAGTGTGTTTGGGAAGGGTATGCTTACCAAAAGCTGCCTGAGGCGGTATCTAAAGGGTTAATTGATGAAGCAGATATTAACAAAAGCTTGCTTCGGGTTTTAACAGGGCGGTTTGATTTAGGAGAAATGGACGAAGATAGTTTGGTGCCTTGGACTAGAATACCTGAAACCGTTATCAATAATGCAGATCATCGAAAAATGGCATTGGATATGGCGCGGCAATCAATGACCTTGTTGCAAAACAGGAACAATGTGCTGCCGCTCAGCAAAAATGGCGGGCGTATAGCGATAATAGGCCCAAACGCAGATAATGAACCGATGCTTTGGGGTAATTACAACGGTAAACCGGTGCGTACAATAACCATATTGAATGGAATTAAGTCTGCACTCCCTAGCCATAATGTATTATATGATAAGGCTTGCGACTGGGTAGAAAATAAAGTAACCGAAAGCTATATTCCCCAATGCGCCATACAGGGTAAAAAAGGTTTCAAAGCAACTTTTTGGAACAACCGCAACTTCAGTGGCCCGGTGGTTCGTACTGAACAAATTACCGACCCGATTAAACAAACCACCGCAGGGCAGCATGAGTTTGCATCCGGCGTGAGGTTAGAAAGCTTTTCAGCAAAATATGAAACTGTATTTAAAGCTGGCCGCACCGAAGAAATCGCTTTCAAGTTTGGTGCAACAGGCTTATTTGAATTATTGATTAACGGTCAGAAAGTGGGCAAATCCAATAATTGGAGAACCGTGCCCGGGCGTATACTTTACCGTGTGGAGGCCGGAAAATCGTACCGTATCGAATTTCGCTACGCTCAGTTAAATAACTGGCAGGCTAATTTAGAATTTAACTTTGGTAGGGAAACGCCCGTTAATTTCGGCGGGTTGATCACCAAGCTTAATGGTATTGATATAGTTGTATTTGCAGGAGGCTTATCGACCCTGCTGGAGGGGGAAGAAATGCCGGTAAATCTTCCTGGTTTTAAGGGTGGCGACCGCACCGATATTGAGCTTCCTCAGGTACAGCGTGATTGCTTGAAGGCGCTAAAAGCCGCCGGTAAGAAAGTAATCTTCGTCAACTGCTCCGGATCGGCTATCGGTTTAATGCCCGAAACAGTTACTTGCGATGCAATTTTGCAAGCATGGTATGCCGGAGAATCAGGCGGGCAGGCGATTGCCGATGTACTGTTTGGTGATTACAATCCTTCGGGAAAACTTCCGATTACTTTCTATAAAAACAACCAACAGCTTCCCGCATTCGAAAATTACAGCATGAAGGGCAGAACTTATCGCTTTATGGATAATCCGCTGTTCCCGTTTGGCTATGGGTTAAGTTACACAAGCTTTTCGATAGGTAACGCTGAGCTTGGGCAAATGCAAGTTAAACCAGGAGAGGATATTCGGCTTACCGTTCCTGTAACTAACAAGGGGCAAAGGAGCGGCAATGAAACCATACAGGTTTACATCCGCAAAGTTAATGACAGCGAAGGGCCGCTAAAAACATTAAGAGGCTTTAAAAAAGTAGAAGTAACGCCGGGAAGCACTTTAAACGTTGAGATCAAACTGCCTTATACAGCCTTGGAATTTTACAATGCGTCAAATTACCAGATGGATGTAAGGCCGGGTGTTTATGAACTGTGGTACGGCAACAGTTCTGCCAAAAAGGACCTTAAAAAGGTAGAGATATCGGTATTATAAATTTTGGCTACGCATGGTTGTACCGATGCAACACACAGCATGGCAATTATAATCAACAACTAACCGGGCCTGATACGTAAAGAATTCAACTCTATAAAATAGCAATGTATAAAAGAATACTCATAGCCATAGGGCTGCTTGTACCTGTTTTACTGTCCTCATCTCTCAGAGCGCAAAATCCTATTATCCAAACAATTTACACAGCAGACCCGGCGCCTATGGTATATAAAGACACCTTGTTTTTGTACGCCGGGCATGACGAAGATAAGTCTACCTGGTTTACCATGAACGATTGGCATGTATACGCCACCACCGATATGGTTAACTGGACAGACAGAGGTGTTGGTCTTTCTCTTAAAGCTTTCAGTTGGGCGGCCAAAGATGCATGGGCCGGCCAATGTGTGCCCAGAAACGGCAAGTTTTATTGGTATGTACCCGTAAACGCCAAAAATGGTGGCATGTCTATCGGGGTGGCCGTTTCCAACAGCCCTACAGGGCCTTTTAAGGATGTGCTGGGTAAACCTATGGTATCTGGCGGTTGGGGGTATATAGATCCATCTGTATTTATTGATGATGACGGACAAGCCTACCTATATTGGGGAAATCCACATTTATACTATGTGAAGCTGAATAAAGACATGACATCTTATGACCAGACGGTAGGCATTGTTAAAGTGCCGCTGACGGATGAAGGCTTCAAACTACGTATTTTAAACGCAAAAAAGACTTTTGCCTGGGCTCAATCTATAAATGGGCTGGAATCGCACAGTGTTAAGAACGCAACTGACAACAAATATTATTGGTACGTAAGCGCGGTTGATAAAGCAACCCAGCAGCAGGTAATTGGTGTAGCAGTAGGCGAAAAAGCTATTGGCCCATTCCGGGATGTGCTTGGCAAACCGCTGATTGCTCAACATACCGGAGGAGAGCAGATCAACCCCACGGTTATAACGGACGCAGATAAGCAGCCTTGGTTAACCTGGGGAAATTCGGCTTTATGGCAGGTTAAGCTTAATAAAGATATGATTTCATATGATCAGTCTGCAGGTGTTCAACCCGTTCCGGCAAATAAAAGGGATTGGTTTACAGAAAAGATTCATGCTACGGCCAACAGTACCGAAAAAAGAATTACCACTTATGAAGAAGGTCCGTGGCTTTACAAGCGCAATGGCTTGTACTATTTGCTGTATCCGGCTGGCGGCGTGCCCGAACACTTAGCCTATTCTACCAGTTCCAGTCCTATAGGCCCGTGGACATACCGTGATACTATTATGGCGGTGATTGGCAAAGGCGGCGCGTTTACCAATCATCCCGGATTGGTGGATTTTAAAGGAAAATCCTATCTGTTTTATCATAACGGGGCCTTACCGGGTGGCGGCGGCTTTACCCGTTCGGTTTGTGTTGATGAACTGAAGTTTGATGCAAAAGGAGCTATAATTAGAATCGAGCCTTCTGTTGCCGGTATTGAGAAAGCCGTTCGTTATTTAAATCCATATCAGAGAGTAGAAGCCGAAACCATTGCCTGGGAACAGGGCATCGAAACAGCATTGGCGAATGAGGCGGGTGTATATGTAACCGATATTGATAACGGCGATTATATTAAGGTAAGAAGTGTAGATTTTGGAAAAGGAGCCCGATTGTTTAAAGCCGGGATAGCTGCTTTAAATGGAGGAGCTATAGAAATAAGGCTGGATAGCCTTGAGGGTCCTCTGGCAGGTAAGTGTGAAGTTACACGTAGTGCAAGCGGCGAGAGCTGGCGTGTCATTTCCACCGGTGTAAGCGGGGCAAAGGGTGTACATGACGTTTTTATGGTTTTTAAAGGCAGTGACGGGCACTTGTTCAATTTTAATTGGTGGCAGTTTACAAAAAAATAAGATTCATAAAAACGGCATATCAGCTCAATGTTGTAGGTCTCAATCATTCATTATGAAACTGACAGAATATATCAAAAAATTAACAGTCGGCTGCAAGCTGCCGGCTACGCTGGGTTTAGTTATCACCATTAATTTTGGGGGCCTGAACCAATTACATGCGCAAACTATCTGGATTGACCAACTCGATTTAAGTACTGCTACGCAGGGATACGGAGTACCTAAAAAAAACAAGACTGTTGACGGTAAAACGCTAACCATTGCCGGAAAGACCTACGAACGCGGGTTTGGCACACATGCAGAGAGTTCCTTATTTATTCAGCTCAACGGAAAGGCATTGAGGTTTACGGCACAAGTGGGTATGGATGATGAAGTTAAAGGTCAACAGCCGGCATCTGAGTTTATGGTATACGGCGATGGTAAAAAGCTTTGGGCTAGTGGGATAATGCATTTAGGCGATACTGCCAAGTCGTGCGCTGTATCGCTCGCCGGCGTCCAAAAGATGGAATTGGTTGTCACCGATGGCGGAAATGGTAATTACTACGATCATGCCGACTGGGTAAATGCCCGGTTGGAAGGTGCTGAAGGCGCCAGCTTTGTAACCATCAGCCCCGTTGCAAGAGAACCTTATATACTAACACCACCACCTCCTGCTACGCCAAGAATTAACGGGGCTCGCGTTTTCGGTGTTCGTCCCGGTTCCCCGTTTCAGTTTATGGTTCCTGCCAGTGGAGACCGGCCCATGTATTTTACAGCCAGTGGTTTACCCAAAGGGCTAAAGATAGATCGGAAGACAGGTATTATTACAGGCCGCCTCTCCCGGCCCGGTACGTACCAGGTTACGTTGGTTGCCAGTAATGGCAGGGGTAAGAATGAAAAAAAGCTGCGTATTGTTTGCGGTGAACATGTTGCACTAACCCCCCCTATGGGTTGGAATAGCTGGAATTGCTTTGCCGGAGAGGTGTCGGCCGAAAAGGTAAAACGGGCAGCAGCTGCTATGGTGAGCAGTGGCCTGATCAATCATGGATGGACTTACATCAATGTAGATGATTTTTGGCAGAACCACCGTGATTCTAAAGACCAAATGTTACGTGGTAAGCTGCGTGATGAAGCCGGAAATATCCAGCCTAACGCCAGGTTTGGTGACATGAAAGCGCTGGCTGATCATATTCATGGGCTGGGGTTAAAAGTGGGTCTGTACTCCAGCCCTGGTCCATGGACTTGCGGAGGATGCGCCGGCAGTTACGGTTATGAAAAACAGGATGCACAGAGTTACGCCAGGTGGGGGTTTGATTACCTGAAATACGACTGGTGCAGCTACGGAGGAGTGATTGACGGAATGCCAGACAACGACGCTTACAAAATATCATCGCTGTCATATAAAGGCGGCAACAATCTATCCACAGCCATCAAGCCTTTTGATCTGATGGGTAAATATTTGCGCGAACAGCCGCGCGACATTGTCTTTAGCTTATGCCAGTACGGCATGTCTGATGTTTGGAAGTGGGGGGATTCAGTAGGTGGAACCGCTTGGCGCACAACCAATGATATAACGGATACCTGGGTAAGCGTCAGGAATATTGCACTGGCTCAGGATAAGGCAGCCGCATGGGCAAAACCAGGCAATTGGAACGACCCCGACATGTTGGTTATCGGCACAGTAGGATGGGGCAATCCTCATCCAAGTAAGCTCAGGCCCGACGAACAATACCTCCACTTTAGTCTTTGGAGTTTGTTTGCCGCCCCGCTTTTAATTGGCTGCGACATGGAAAAATTAGATGCCTTTACGCTTAACTTACTCACCAATGACGAAGTAATTGCCGTTAATCAGGATCCATTAGGAAAGCAAGCCACCTGTGTTCAAACCATAGGTGATCTGCGTATTTACGTTAAACAATTAGAGGATGGCAGTAAGGCCGTAGGCTTTTGTAACTTCGGTTTGCAGGAGATTAATATTAAATATCACGACTTTGATAAGCTCGGGGTTACCGGCCGGCAACAGGTCCGTGATTTGTGGCGGCAAAAAAACATTCAATCTGTAGTTACCGGTAAGGATCAGCTTGAAATTAAGGTTCCTGTTCACGGAGTGCTTTTATACCGATTCAACCAGCTGTTTTAAAGGATTGACAGCGCTATATATAATTCATAAGAAGGGAATAATGAAATTATGAAAAGAAACATTTATTTGATGCTTTTAGGCGTTTTGGCGTTCAGCAATAGTTTCGGCCAAACGGTAGAGAAAACGCGCTTGGGCGCACGGGTAAAGGTGAACAATACTTGGGTTGAAATACAGTTTTACACCCCATCAATCGTCAGGATCATTAAAAGTCCCGAAGGTGAGAAGGTAAATAAAGCAAGTTTATCTGTAATCAAAAGCCCGCAGCAGCAAGCACTTAAGTTTAACCAGAGTGCAAAATTGCTTTCGGTTAAAAGCGCACAGCTCCATGTAACGTTGGATATTGCAACCGGTCAGTTAACTTTTTCAAAAACGGCAGGCAATGTGTTGCTGCAGGAAAAGCCTTCCGGAAGTTCTTTTACCACATTCAACGATGCCGGTATATCAACTTACTCGGTTTCTCAGTCATTTCAGTTAGACAAAGATGAGTCAATTTACGGATTAGGGCAGCAGCAACAGGGCAAAATGGTACAGCGCAACCTGAAGCTGAATATGGTACAGGGCAACACAGACGATTATATTCCCTTCTTCCAGTCGTTGAAAGGGTATGGGCTTTTTTGGGATAATTACTCGCCCACCGTTTTTCAGGATACTCCTGAAAGCACTTCTTTTAAATCTGATGTTGGTGATTGCATTGATTACTATTTTATGTATGGAGGCAACGCCGATGGAGTTATTGCCGGCATGCGCAATTTAACTGGTCAGGCGCCCATGTTTCCGCTGTGGACTTTTGGCTTTTGGCAAAGTAAGGAGCGATATAAAAGCCAGGATGAAGTGGTTGACGTGGTTAAAAAGTACCAGCAGTTAGGGGTACCCCTTGATGGTATTATACAAGACTGGCAGTATTGGGGTAATAATTATTTGTGGAACGCAATGGAGTTCTTAAATGTTGAGTTTAATAACCCTCAAAAAATGGTGAACGACGTTCATCGCATGAACGCACACATGATTATTTCTATCTGGAGCTCTTTTGGTCCACAAACAAAGCCTTATCATGATCTGGATAAAATGGGCGCTCTTTTTAACTTTTCGACCTGGCCGCAGTCTGGTGCCGAAAAGTGGCCCCCCAATCTAGATTATCCTTCGGGCGTTAGGGTTTATGATGCATACAATCCAAAAGCTCGTGACGTTTACTGGAGCTATTTAAACAAAGGGATATTTTCGCTGGGTATGGATGGGTGGTGGATGGACTCCACAGAGCCGGATCACTTGGATTTTAAACCACATGACCTGGACAGCAAAACTTATTTAGGATCGTTCAGAAAAGTGCGGAATGCCTATCCCTTAATGACTGTTGGCGGTGTTTCTGAACACCAGCGTGCTGAGAGCTCTAAAAAGCGAGTGTTTATTCTCACACGCTCAGCCTTTGCCGGGCAGCAACGTTACGGCGCCAATACCTGGTCTGGCGATGTTACTGCTTCCTGGCAGGCATTAAAAAATCAAATTTCGGCCGGATTGAACTTTTCCCTGTGCGGTATCCCTTACTGGAACTCCGACATCGGTGGCTTCTTCCTTTCACGCTTTCGCCAACGGCTAAACGATCCGGAGTACCGGGAGCTTTATGTGAGGTGGCTCGAGTTTGGAGCGTTCTGCCCGATGATGCGCTCACACGGCGCGGATGCACCACGCGAAATCTATCAATTTGGTAAAAAAGGAGATGAGGCATACGATGCCATCGAAAAGTACATTAACCTGCGCTACCGCCTGCTGCCTTATATATATTCTGCCTCTTGGGATGTAACCTCGCACCAGTCTAGCATGATGCGGGCACTGATGATGGATTTTGCAGCAGATAAAAAAGCCATAGATATTAATGATGAATTTATGTTTGGTAAATCTTTACTGGTGGCACCGGTTACCGAAGCCATGTTTGTAAAACCTGCTGTAAACGGTCGGGACAGTTTGCGTAAGGATGATTTTACCACTGTTAAAGCCAAGCAGGGATATCTGCCTGCAAATGTGTCTTGGTATGACTTCTGGACCGGCGAAAAACTGGTTGGCGGCACACGTATCAGTAAGCCGGTAGCGCTGGATGTAATGCCCTTATATGTAAAGGCGGGAAGTATCTTGCCACTCGGCCCCAAAGTGCAATACGCTGAAGAAAAAAGGTGGGATAATTTAGAGATTTTAATTTACCCGGGTGCCGACGGCAACTTTACGCTTTACGAGGATGAGAATGACAACTACCATTATGAAGAAGGAAAGTATTCAGAAATTAAGTTTCATTGGGACGATAAGAGGCATCAACTTTTGATTGCTGACCGGAAAGGCTCGTTTACCAACATGCTTGATAAGCGAAGCTTCAAAATACGTGTTGCGCCGGCAATGGTCGATGGCTCTGCCAACAAAGAGCGAGTTGTAAGTTACAGCGGTAAAGCGCAGGTAGTAAAATTATAGCTAAGCCATAATAATGAAGGTATTACATTTTAAATTATTACTGCCTGCTTTAATTTTAGGATTAGCAGGCAAGGCGCAAAACCCAGTTATACAAACTAAGTATACGGCTGATCCTGCACCGATGGTCTATCACGACACTGTGTATCTTTATACCAGCCATGATGAGGATGACGCCCCTCCGGGTCAGGGTAAATTTTTAATGCGCAATTGGTTGTGCTATACATCTGCTGATATGGTTAACTGGACCGACCAGGGTGAAGTTGCCTCTCTCAAAAATTTTAAATGGGCCGACAAAGCTTTAACTGGTTGGGGTGGGTTTGATAATGGTGCCTGGGCTCCGCAAACTGTTGAGCGTAACGGTAAATTTTACATGTACTGCCCGGTACAGGGAAGGGGTATTGGCGTGCTGGTATCCAATAGCCCTTTAGGTCCTTTTAAAGACCCTATAGGTGGTCCTTTAATTGGGGGAAAATTTGATAGTATTGATCCTACAGTTCTTATTGATGATGATGGCCAGGCTTATCTATACTGGGGAAACCCCAACCTGTGGTATGTAAAACTTAACCAGGATATGATTTCCTTAGCAGGTGAGATTACAAAAGACAGTTCTGTTGCAAAACGGACTGGCCAGCCCGACCCTTTCCATTATCAGGAAGGACCGTGGGCATACAAGCTTAATGGCTCTTATTATATGGCCTATGCCTCTACTTGTTGTCCGGAAGGTATTGGTTATGCTATGAGTAAAAGCGCCACCGGCCCATGGGAGTTCAAGGGCTATATTATGAAGCCCGATAAGGGGTCAACGGGCAATCATCCTGGCATTATTGCGTACAAAGGCAAATCTTACGTTTTTGGTTTTAATTACCGTTTAAACTTTATGCAAACCCCTCAGCATCACGAGAGGCGCTCGGTTTGCGTGGCTGAGTTGAAGTATAACCCCGACGGTACTATTATTGAATTGCCATGGTGGCAAGAGGAAGGTGTAGCACAAATTGGTACTTTAAACCCTTTTGTACGAAACGAGGCCGAAACCATTGCTTGGGAAAAGGGTGTAAGCACAGAACGCGACAGCTTGGCAGGAATGTTTGTGACCCGCATAGACAGCAACGACTATATCCAGGTTCGTGGTGTAAACTTTACAAGGAGCGCAAAATCATTTAACGCGAGCGTTTCTTCTGCTTATACCGGCGGCACTATCGAGATCCGTTTAGATAGTCTTAAAGGAAAGCCAATAGGGACATGTGTTATCAAGGGTAACGGCGGTTCAAATAAATGGCTTACTAAATCTTGTAAAATTACCGCTGCTAAAGGTGTACACGATCTCTATTTCGTTTTTAAAGGCGGCGGCAAACAGTTGTTTAATTTAAACTGGTGGAAGTTTAATTAAATGCAATAAGAGCCGGTAATAGTGCGCTCCATTTACATCAATTATCAACGCCACATCTCCCTTGCAACTTGTTTTTAAATAATATTACATGAAGTTTGTTACTCAGGTTATCCGACTAAGTATTTTGCTGATAATGAGCCACGCATTGGTGCAGGCGCAGGTTTTAAACGCAAGTTCGCCTAATCGTAAAATAAATGTACGGCTACTTCAACGGGGAGGTAAAAGTACTGATGAGTTGTACTTACAGGTTATTTATAAATCCGGTAAGCAGGAAGTAGAGGCTATTCCCGAAATAGCGTTAGGACTCACAAGGAGCGATCAAGACTTTTCAAAAAGCCTTAAAATTCTTCATATAAGCAAGCCTAAACTGATCAAGGAAAAATATGCTGCTTTACACGGCAAGAAGTCTGTTTGCGAAAATTCAGCATACGAGATTAAAGTGAGCCTCGAAAACTCATCTAAGTCGAAAATTAATGTCATAGTCAGGGCTTATAATGATGGGGTAGCTTTCCGTTATGAATTTCCGGGCAAACAGGGCACCTTTCAAATTTTGGATGAACAGACAACTTATACTATACCCCGCGAGACCAAGCGGTGGATGGAAAAATGGAATCCGGCTAACGAAGGCCTGTATACTGCCATGAGTGCTGAAAAGGTACAAAAACAGGAATGGAGCTATCCGGCACTTTTTCAAACTAAAGATACTAACTGCTGGTTTTTGCTGCACGAGGCGGACCTGAACGACAGCTATTGCGGTACAAAATTAAGTAATTTGCAGGATAGCGACCGCTATAAATTAAGCTTCCCAAACCCGCGGGACGGCAGGGGGCAGGGAGCCTCTAATCCAACCATCACGCTCCCCTGGGTATCGCCTTGGCGGGTAGTTTTGATAGGCGCCCTGCCAGATGTGGTAGCATCCACATTAGTTGATGATGTATCGGCACCATCCATAGTAAAAGAAACCAGCTGGATAAAGCCCGGCCTGGTATCCTGGAACTATTGGTCAAGCAACCACGGAACCAAAGATTTTAAAACCGTTAAAGCATTTGCTGACCTTGCCGCTGAAATGAACTGGCCGTATACCCTGCTAGATTGGGAATGGGATGCCATGACCAATGGCGGCAATGTGGAAGACGCCGCAAAATACATACTGTCTAAAGGAGTTAAGCCACTGATTTGGTATAACTCAGGTGGAAACCACACGTGGGTGGCTGCCACCCCTAAAGACCGTATGCTTACACACGAGAATCGGAAAGTTGAATTTGCCAAGCTCAAAAAGATGGGTTTTGCGGGTGTGAAGATTGATTTTTTTGAAAGCGAAAAGCAGGATATGATCCGGTATTACCTGGATATTTTGAAAGATGCCGCCGCTTACCAGATGATGGTTTATTTTCATGGTTGTCTGGTACCACGGGGTTGGTCAAGAACCTATCCGCATTTAATGACATATGAAGCAGTAAGAGGTGCAGAATGGTATAACAATGGCCCCGAGTTTACCATGACCGCCCCCGAGCATAACACCATACTGCCTCTTACACGGAATGTGGTTGGACCTATGGATTATACTCCGGTCACGTTTACCAATTCTCAGTTTCCGCATACTACCTCTTATGGGCATGAGTTAGCACTTTCTGTAGTGTTTGAATCCGGATTTCAGCACCTGGCCGATCGCCCAGACGGATACCATGATTTGCCCGATGCTGCTAAGACATTTCTTAAAAAGGTTCCCAACGCCTGGGATGAAACCCGGCTAATTGACGGCTATCCGGGTAATTATGTAATAATTGCCCGCCGTAAAGGTACTGCCTGGTATGTGGGTGCAATTAATGCAGAGAACAGAGAAATGAATCAGACGGTTCACTTGCCGTTTTTGCAAAGTGAATCCAACTATTCTTGCACTTTAATAGCCGATGGGGAACACGATAAGGGTTTTAAAACGCAGTCTTCGAAGGTAAATCATTCCAGTACTCTTGCGGTTAAACTCCTCCGTCGCGGAGGTTTTGTTGCAGTTTTTACACCGGATAATAATTAAAATCAGATAATGAAAGCTATTTCCATTTTTTTGATCATCCTGCTGCCTGCCCTTGTATTTGCCCAAAGCTATAAAAGGCATATGGTACGGGCCGACCGGGTTTCGATTGAACTTTCAAAAGGTGTGTTGGAGCTTATTCCGTTATCAGAAAAAGCCATTCGCGTGCAATGGCATAAGAACGGCATCAGGGAAGCGCAAGAAATTATTTTAATCAATAAGGTTCCGGTGCCAAAATTCACGGTCACATCAACCTTGGGCCAGTTAAAAATTACGACCCGTTCGCTTCAGGTTGTTTTTTCAAAAAATAATGGGGCGCTTACCTTTGCTGACAGTAATGGAAAAGCTTTTTTGCAGGAAAAAGCAGGCAGCCGAACACTTAGGGCTGATAGCGTTTCGGGCGAAGATTGCTTTGTGGCCGAGCAGAGTTTCCTTTCCACCAACGGTGAAGCTTTATTTGGACTCGGGCAATTTCAAGACGGCAATTTTAATCTCCGCAATGTGAGCCGTAAACTTACTCAGGTAAACACCCAAATAGCAATACCTTTTTTGTATTCAAGTAAAAACTACGGAATTCTTTGGCACCAGTACGGTTTAACGTATTTCAATCCGGCAGACAGTGCAGTTGCTCTCGTTGCAAGTAATACTATAACCACTGGAAAAAAAGCAGATGCAGAAGTGACCACAACGGCCGGTACTCAACGTGTGTCGCAACAACAAGCCGTTTACCGGGGGGAATTTAAGATCGGCCGCAACGGTAACTATTCATTTCTGTTAGATTTAGGGGATATGGATAACCGACACTTGGTTGTTATTGATGGCGTAGCACAAATCGATCAGTCCAATTTATGGCTTCCGCCCTCAGTTGGTAAGCTCGTGTATTTGAATGCTGGGGTACATACCGTTCAAATCGTCTGCAAAGCAACCAATAAACCTAAGTTGACATGGAAGCCGGCTGATAACCTGACCACTTTCCGTTCGCCTAATGCCAAAGCGCTGGACTATGTGATTTTTCGAGGTAATAACGCAGATGAAGTGATCGGAAACTACCGTAAGCTATCAGGCGAAGTGCCAATGCTTCCGTTATGGGCCTACGGCTTTTGGCAATGTCGTGAACGGTATACATCCGGCAATCATTTGGTGGAAACTATAAAAGAATTCAGAAAAAGGAATTTGCCTGTAGATGTAATTGTTCAGGACTGGCAGTACTGGGGCAAGTATGGCTGGGGAGTACCGAAATTTGATGAAGCGAATTACCCCGACCCTAAAGGTTTCATTGAGCATTTACATGATTTGAACGCACATTTTTCTGTGTCTGTTTGGGAAAACTTAGATAAGCGGTCTGATGTGGCCAAACCTTATATCGCTAAAAACCTGTACATTCCGAATAGCCCATGGATAGACATCTTTAATCCGGAGACGCAAAAGGTACACTGGAATGCACTTGATACCAACTTGTTTGCCAACGGCGTGGACTCGTGGTGGATGGATGCAACCGAGCCTGAAAATGATGCGCTTACAGGTAAGCAAACTTATTTAGGGCCGGGTAATTTTTACCGGCTAATTTATCCTCTTTTTGTAAGTAAAGCCGTTTATGAAGGGCAGCGCCGTTCAGACCCTCAAAAACGGGTAGCTATTCTTACCCGCTCTGCCTTTGCTGGTCAGCAGCGCTATGGCACTATCAACTGGTCTGGCGATATTGGTTGGAGCTGGGATACCTACAAGCGCCAGATTGTGGCCGGGCTAAATTACAACATGACGGGCATGCCTTACTGGACAACCGATATTGGCGGTTTTTTTAGACCGGGGCGCTCGCAGTACACTGATCCGCAATATCATGATCTGCTTACACGCTGGTTTCAGTGGGGCACTTTTAACCCTATTTTTAGGGTACACGGATACCAGTCTGAAACAGAACCTTGGAAATATGGTGAAGCCGTTGAAAAAAACATGAAAAAGATGCTCGTTCTGCGGTACCAGTTGTTGCCTTATATATACTCGTCTGCCTGGCAGGTATCTGCAAATGGTTCTACGCTCATGCGTCCGCTGGTAATGGATTTTGCAACCGATCAAAAGGCTGTTGAACAGCGATACGAATACCTGTTTGGCAAGTCAATGTTGGTTGCTCCGGTAACCGAAGCCGGTATTAAGGAGTTAGAAGTGTATTTGCCCCAATCTACTATTTGGTATGACTGGTGGAGCGAGAAGCAGTATAATGGCGGGCAAGTCATCAAAACCGATGCTCCGCAGGATAAAATACCTGTATTTATAAAAGCAGGTGCCATCATTCCGGTAGGTCCGCCTATGCAATATGCCAAAGAAAAGACTGCGGATACGCTGGATATCCGCATTTACAGCGGTGCGAACGGTACGTTTGAATTATATGAGGATGAGGACGACAACTATAACTATGAAAAAGGGAAATTTAACCTAATTCCATTTAGCTGGAACAACGCCACAAAAATCCTGACTATAGGTCCATCAGCCGGAAAGCCTTTCCCCGGAAAGTTGAAGGCCAGAATTTTTAACATTGTGTTGATAAATGGCAAAAGCAAGGCAGATGCGCATAATAGCAAGCAATTGCGCTATAACGGTGAACGGCTAACAACTAAAGTAGAGTAAGCGAGAGTTAACTTTCATCACTGTTTCTCGACCTGCAACCTAAGCTCTGAAAACCGTTGAACGTTAACTGCCGGAAATTACAGTAGAATAACGAAAGGTACTATAAAGAAAGGTCTGGAAAATAGATTTCCAGACCTTTCTTTGCATAAAAGTTTAGATCGAATTTATTTCTTTTCCACGTCGAAATACTCCGCTTTTATACCTCTATCCCGAACAACAAGCGTATCCTTGGTGGCATACCGCAAGTTGAGATTTTTGAAGTTAACGGTGTAATCTAAATAAATGGCGCTCCTATCGGCTCCTCCTATACTGTTTTTTTCTCCTTTAGAAACAAACTTGCCCGTTCCTGAGATTTCGAAATCGGCCGAATTGCTGCCTACTGTACAGGTTCCGTTATCGGCAAAGGTTAAAACCAATGTAAAAGGAACGTTATTGCCTGCGCTATTTTTAATTGTTAAGGGCAGGGTAACAGATTTTAATGAACTGGTTGTAGTGCTCACCAACTGGTCGTTTTCAACATAGGTGGCATGGCGGGTAGCAGAAGTGGGCGAGCCGCCGGCGGGCGTAATTTGATCTACGCCTCTGCGTAAATAGTTAGCCTGCCAGGGGTTCACAAACTTAACCGCATACAGAACATAGTCTTTAGGCCTGGTAGTCCAGTTCAAGGGTACAACACGGGATGGATTAGCCGTCGTTGGAGTACCTTTAAGAATAGAATCGGCACCGCTTACATTAGTCATTACCAAAGGGATAACGTAATTTCTGGTTAAAGCTTTTGGGTCAGCAAAAAAAGCATCGGTTAATTGTACATCTACCCCGCCCAGTGTATTACCAGATGGAATTGTCAGTTTGTTAGATGTTAACTGATAATATTGCGCTGGCATAGCCGCTATTTTCGAACCGCCATTGTTAAAATAAAGATTATCCAACAGAGTCTCATCAACCTTCACGTCTATTACCACATCTTTTTTGTTTTCGTAAACGCCTCCCATGGTAGCCTTTATAGATATTTTGTGCTGGTTATCTAAAGAATTATCTACAAACAAATCTTCTCCAAGTACAACAGTTCTTAAAGGATATTGGTTAGCAAAGTACACTGTCGAATAATTGAAGTCAGGAAAGGGGGCATCGTCATTTTTGCATGACGACAGCAAGCCGGCTGCAACCACCAAGCCTGTAAGTATTTTATAAATTTTCATATCATTTATCTAATTAAAATAATGCTGTGGTTACTAATTATTTCCATCCTTGGTTCTGCAGTAGCTGGCTGTACTTCAATACTTCAGAATTTGGAATTGGTCCGAAGTACATGTAGCTCTGGTAAGAACGCGTTTCCACATTATTAAGCGGCGTGTAAACAGTACCGTTTACATCCAGTCCTCTTGCTGTTTCATTCAATTTACTTAAGTCAACTTTCCACCTGCGTAGATCCCAGAAACGGAAACTTTCAAAACAAAGTTCCAGGCGGCGTTCGTTACGGATCAGTTCGCGCATTTTAGCCTGATCGCCTTTACACTCCTCTAAATAAGGGTCGGTGTTAAGGCCCAGGGCCCTTTTGCGGATAGCTTTAATTATATCATAAGCCGAGTAGGAGCGGGTTCCGGTTCCTGTTGGTCCAAAGGCTTCATTAGCGGCCTCTGCATAGTTCAGATAAATTTCTGTATACCGAATGCGGGGGGTGTAATGATTTTTGCCGCTTATAGAATTTGGGTTACGGTTCACGTCCATCCGTAAACGCTTTTTCATATAATAGCCGGTACGGGTTGAAGTAGATCTGACGTTGACACCGTCATCAGAACCGGATGCACTGCCAGTTCTGATCACTGTGTTGCTTACACCTGCGGTACTGCCATTGTATATAATATATCTTGCAAACCTTGGATCTCTTCCGGTATATGGATTAGCAGGGTTGTAATTGGCATTCGGATGGCCTATAGGATAACCATTAGCCATCGGGAAAGCATCTACCAAATTCTGAGTGGGGTTCATAAAGCCGGTACCAAATAAACTAGGCGGAAAGTTTTGAGCTTCCTGTGTACCGTCACTAGTGGCAACGTTTTGTCGCCATATAATCTCAGGCGGATTAATTCCTCCGCCAATTCCATCAACCTCAGCTGTGTTGGCATAGTATGTGCCGCCGTTCTGTGGTAAAGCATTAGCGCCCCCTTTATAGTCAATTATGGCAGCGGAATATGTAGCGGCATCTGTCCACGTAACGGTGTTAGAACTGTTTTGGAAAGCCGGACTGGCAGCTAACAACGCTAACCTGGCTCTAAAAGACTTAGCAATTAGCCCATTAAATAATTGACGCGCAAACTGTCCCATAACCCGGTTATAAGTTTCGGCGTTTTGTGTGTAAACTTTGAACCGGTCCGGAATCTGGGCGCCCGAGGCAACATCGTTATACTCAACCGGCAAATAAGTTTCGGCACTGTCTAAATCTTTGTAAGCCTGTTTAACACAGGCATCAAAACTAGCTCGTGGCACATTAAAGTCGGCGTTAGGGGTTTGGTATTGCGTAATTATGGGCACGCCGGTTAACTGCCCGTTGCTTGCTACACCGCCGTGGTGGCGCAGCAGGAAATACATATACAGCCCGCGTAAACCAAATGCTTCTCCGCGCATCCTGATGTTAAAAAGCTTTGATGCTTCAGGGTCTTCTGCCCACTTTACTTTTGCTGAGTTTTCCAGAAAAAGGTTGATATATTGTATAGCCTCATAAGACTGGTTCCATACCGAAGCCGGATTGTTGGTTGCCGTCCACGAACCTGTGGTTAGTTGCTGATAGGCTTGCCCCAATTGGTTGGTTACCGCGTCATCTGTGGCATATTCCGAATTGTCATAGTAATTAGGAATGGTACGGTATGCATTAACCAAAAAGCCTTGCGCAAAATTTGCGTCGGTGTACATTTGGTCAAGGGTCTTTAAATTTTCCGGTTCGGGTTCAAGGAGCTTTTTACAGCTTGTTAGAGCCACAACCGCCAACGTCAAAATTGTTATGTAAAATTTCATATCGTTACGATTTACTTAGTTCGTTAAAAAGAAGTTCGGACACCCAGGTTAAAAAAACGTGTTTGTGGTGCCGAACCTATGTTAGTTTCCATAAGTTCACGCTCTTTTGATAAGACGAGCAGGTTATCGCCCTGCACATACACGCTCAAACCGTGAACAAACGACTTTTTAAAGATTTCCTCATTAAAATCATAGGTAAATTGTACCCTGTTCAGGTTAAAGCGGTTGGTTTTGTACATCCAAAAAGTTGAGTTACGGAAATTGTTGGTGCTGTTGGTTGTTAAACGCGGGTAAGTAGCTGAGTTTTTGTTGGCCTCTGTCCAGCGTCCTAAAACCACTTCAGAATACTTACTGGTACCGCCTGCCCAGTAATAAGAACTGTTTTTAAATGCAACAGATCCAACGTTTCCTGAGCCCAAGGCAAACAAGGTTAGGCGTTTCCATTTTACTGTAAGATTAAGGCCGTAGTTAAATGGCGAAGCTGCAAATCCGGTATGGCCTAAGTCTGTCTGATCCCTGCTGTCAATCAAGCCATCGCCATTAATGTCTTTGTACTTGATATCACCAGGCTTTACCGTGCCAAACGTTTGGCGGGCATAGCTGTCTATTTCAGCCTGGCTTTGAAAGAAGCCCTCGCTTACATACCCATAATTAGCATCTAAAGGTCCGCCGGTTCTGGCCAGATAACTTTCTGCCGGCGTTTCATCCCTGCGCAGTATTTTAGAGTTATAGAACATGCCGGTAACTCCTAAAGAGTATTGTACCTGCCCGATTTTTTTGTTCAGGTTAACTGCAAAATCAACGCCCGAACGCTTCTCTTTGTTAAAATTAATCCAGGGGCGAAAATCACCCGATCCTGAGAAATAAGATGGATAAATGGTTAGGCCACGTGCAAGCAACCCATCGGTGGTTTGCGAGAAATAATTAACATCCAACGTTATCAGGTTTTTAAAAAGCGAGCCATCCAGGCCAACCCTGAACTCATTCCGCTTAACGAAAGTTAAATCGGGATTGGCTGCTTGTCCGGAAAGGGTAGTCCGGCCACCTGCAACGTTATCCCGCCATTGATAATAACCACCAAAGGTAGCGGTGTTGCTATAATAGCCTTGGTATAGATAGTGGTCAACCGGCTCAGCTGTGTTATTAGCTCTGTAACCGGTAATGTCCAGGTCTTGATTTATGGAGGCGTAAGAAGATGTTATTTTCAAATTGTCCAGAAAGGAAACTTTGTTCTTCAAAAAGTTTTCATCACTGATACGCCATCCGAGTGTAATGGTAGGAGATAGGGCATCCCGCTTACCCGGAGGCAGCTTGGCAGAATGTACTAGCGCACCTGAAAAATCTAAATAGTACTTGCGGCGGTAATTATAACCGGCCTGAAAGCCCAGATTAGTGTTTTTGACAGGTTGATAATCGCTTCCGCCTTCATTGTCGATATCGCTTGAGAATTGCGTTTTATACCACCAGCCCAGTAAGGTAGCCGTCACGTTATGGTCTTGTGCGAAAGTACGGCCATAATCAAACTGCGATCTGAAAGACATGGTTTGTGTATAAGTTGACCGGCCTACAAATTCGCTGGTAGAGTTCCTGTCCTCGCCAAACCTTTCCAGAGCGGTTATAATATCCCGGCCGTTTACAGTAGACCATGTTGGCCGGTAGGTGGCATAAGGCAATTGATACGCTTCAGAATACAGTGAGGTATAATCCATACTGGTACCTGTAGAAAAAGACAAGCCTTTAATCAAAGAACCCAGATCAGCTCTTGCATTTAAATTGTAAAGAAAGGAACGAGACCGGGTTTTAATGTAACCCGCTGCCAGCATATCCGAAAATACGTTAGTTGGATTAGTACTTTGCCCACCGAGTAAGTACTGCCCATCAATTATATGATTACTGTTCTTTACAATGGTTTGAAGTGCCGCATTATTCGGATCAAGCAGGCTGATAGGAATAAGCGGTGAAAAGCGATTGAAGTTTGGTGTTATTGTTGAACTTGCTCCCCAAAAATCGCCCCTGCCTGCATAATTATCATTAAGGTTTGCCACTGCATTCACAGAAGCTGTAAGCCATTTTGAGAGGTTCATGTCAACATTACCCCTAACATTGAATGCAAAATCCTTATTCTTTTTTTGTTCACCGTAGTTTACCAAACTGTTGTTTGATGTTAAGCCGATGTTGGTATAGTAACGGGCAAATTCATTACCACCCGAAACCTCAGTGGTGACATCTGACCGGTAATAGGTTTTTTTAAGATAGTCTGAACTGAAAAAATCAATGTCGGGGTACCGGAAAGGATTGTTACCTGCCCTTGTATTATTGATGTCATCCTGGCTATATCCTGCGCCGGCGGTTGCAATTCCGTCATTGGTTAAGGCCTCATTATATAAGGTCATATAATTTGCAGCATCGAGATACTTGGGGTATGCTTTGGGCACAAAAAGCCCGGCATTGCCACGCACATCTATCCGTAGCGGGCCAATACTACCGCGTTTGGTGGTGATAAGGATTGCACCTTTTGCAGCGCTGCTGCCATAAAGCACAACTGCGCTTGCACCTTTAAGTACTGTAATAGATTGTATCTCAACCAGTCGTACGTCAGATGTTCGCCTTGGTACACCATCCACTAGTATAAGGGGCGCTTGCCCCCAGATGTTGCCTGTATAGCCGCCTACGAAGCTTTGCAGGTTGTCGAGACTATTAGTGCCGTAACTCTTTTTCAATAACTCCGAAACGTTGACCGTAGACACTGCACCCAGCAAATCTTCTTTGGCAACCGTTCGGAATGCGACATTAACGAGGCTGTCATTTTTTTCCTGACCCTGAGCTTTTGCCATGCTTACTAACAGTGCGGCAAATAGAACACAACAGGCCTTTATATTTTTTTTCTTCATTGTGATTGAATGTTAATTACCAACCTGGATTCTGCTTAAAATCACTATACATATTGACGTCCTCTGTGCGGAACGGCAACCAGTAATGGCGCTGGCCCAGTTGCCTTTCAAATAATATGGTTTCTCTAAAATTTCTTACACGTGCGTTTTTAGGGTCGGCATATACCTGGGCATTGGGTAGCGCCCTGTCAAACTCTATGGCTTTTTTATAGGTGTATGGGCGCTCGGTTAGCAGCAACCAACGGCGCAAGTCGTTAAACCGGTGGCCTTCAAACGCCAGTTCTACTGCGCGCTCGCGTCTAAGCTCACTTAAAAAACTTGTGTTCGAACTCAAATACTTTGCTGCTACACCAGGTACACCCGCACGGGCACGTATTTTATTTACAGCAGCAACAGCTGTAAGTGAATAGCCGGGCGCGCTGGCCTGCGGGCTGCCATAACCCATAGCAGCAGCCTCGGCGTACATCAAATAAACGTCTGCCAACCGCATTAAGCTTAGTATAAAGGTGTTGCCATCTCTGTGCCCGTCATAGTCATTCATCAGCTTAGAAACCAGTTTTGAATTCATATAACCGGTCCAAACTTTTTTGTTACCATCAGCCGTACGGAATAGACCGTTGGTAAAAAGACTTGCATATTGCCTGTACTCATTATTGCCTACAGCTTGTGCCGTTAAAACACATTTCTCGCCATCTATCAGGATATCGTTATAAAAACGAGGGTCACGGTTTTTCCAGGGATACTCAGGGTCATATCCGCTTTCGGGGTCGGGTTTTTCAGGATCAGCAATGGGTAGTCCGTTCGCCATCCCATAGTAATCCGCATAATTCGCGGTAGGGTAAACCTTGATGCCTGATGGGTGAATAGTGAGCGGCCGGTAATCGTTTACTTGGTTCCAGCGCCAGCGATCATTTGAACGAGCGAGATTCTCTAAAAAGATCGCCTCTTTTAAACCAGGAATTTTACCGCCTTGATTCCAGGTATAAAACACATCACTTATTTGTGAATAAGGTGCCAGTTCATAACGCTGGGTTGATTCAATAATTTGCAGCATCTGCGCAAATGTATCAGCCGCTTTTTTGCAGTATTCGGTGTTGTAGGTACTGCTGCCGGTAGATTCCCTGTTCATTAACGGACTGCCGGCAAACAGGTAATTTTTGGCTTTAAAGCCCAACGCCATAATTTTGTTGATGCGCGTATTGTTGCTGCCAAGGGTTTGCTTTCCAACAACGGTTTCGTCCCAGTTTAACGGTAGTAAATCAGCTGCCTTCTGCAAGTCTGCTGCAACCTTATCGGCTGTTGCCTGGTAGCTTAAACGCGAAACTTTGATTACCTGATCGGTTGGGAAAACCTGGTCTATATAAGGCAGGCCGCCCCAATACTGCATTAACTGAAAGTGGAAAAAGCCCCTAAAAAAGTATAGTTGTCCTGCAATTAAATCTTTTTCTTCCTGGGTTGCTTCTGTTAACAGGTTCAGATTGGCCAGACCCACGTTAGCTTTCCTGATACCATACCATGATAATCCCCATAGTTCGCCTTTGGTTAAGTTGGGGTCCGAACCGGTACCGTTAGAGGCGCCGCTGGCGTCGGTACCTAAAAAGTTATAATAGGTGTTGGTCCAAGCCATGTAGTTGCCATTATCAATATGGTAAGATAATAGCCGTGTTTCTCCAAGCTCCCAAAACTCATCTTCGCCTAAGTTAAAGCTGCTATGTGCTTTAGATACGGTTAGCAATGGAATGCAGTTATATAGCTCTTCCGTAAAGCCCTGAAAGTTTCTAAAATTTTTGTAGGGATCTGCATCCTGTATATCGGCAAGGGGCGACCTTTCCAGATATTTTTTGCATGAACTTAACGCACCAGTGCCTAACACAATTATGAAAGGCAAAAGTATTTTTGTAAAGAGATTTTTCATCTTTAATATGATTTATAGGGTGATATCAAGACCTAAATTAAAACGTCTTACGGTAGGATAGGCGCCACCACGTGGATCTCCGCTAAAGTTTGATTCGCGGTCATCCAGCATCTTGGTCCATAACAGCAGGTTATTGCCGTTAACAAAAATGCGACACGTTTTTAGCCCTAGCTTGCTTACATAATTGGTGGGCAGGCTGTAACCAATTTCGGCGTTCTTTAAGCGTATGTACGATGCGTCATAATAGTAACGGGTACCATCGCCACCAAAGGCGTCTAACACCGTCCAGCGGGGTGGAGGCACCTCGCCGCCGCCATCCTGTAAGTACCAAAAAGGTTTTTCTACAAAAACTACGTTGCTTTTCCCTTGGTAGTCTGGAAATATTACCTCGCGGGTTACATTGTTTACGGCGTAAAATTGTACAAATAGGCTCAGGCGTTTCCATTCAAAACCCAACGAAGCGTTGTAAGTATTTTGCGGATTGGATGTATAACCGAAAGGCGCCCTGTCTTTATCGTCAATAATACCATCGGCGTTATAGTCAACAATATTATAATCGCCGGGCAACCTGTTTTGGTTATTAGAAAGCCGGGCTGTGCTGCCATAAATATCATCCCAACTTTTAATAAATCCGTTATCAATATAGGTTCTGGTTTGCCCAATAGCATAGCCTGCCTGTTTCTGGTAAGCTGGAGTCAGTTCAGGGTCATCACGGAAAATGGTTTTATTTTCGGCGTGGGTAACAGCGGTATTAGCCCATATACGGATGTTATTGTTAAAGGTGTGGGTTAGCCTAAGTTCAACTTCATAACCTTTGCTAATAACTTCACCTAAATTGGCCCTTGGCGCATTTAGGCCAAAGCCATAAAAAGAAGGAATAGCACGGGCTCCGCCGTTAACCATCACATCGGTTCTTCTGTCCCTGAAAACATCCACGTTGCCCGATATTTTTCCTTTCAGGAAACTATAGTCGACACCCAGGTTGCGCTTTTCAACGGTTTCCCATGATAGGTTGGGGTTACCCATAGTGCCCACCCGGTAAATAGTATAGGGTGTAGCAACGGCAGGGCTACCCATTGGGGTGTTACCGGTGTACTGATAGGCATCTCTAAAAGGCCAGCGCGCACCACCCAGGTTATCATCACCAATTTTACCCCATGAGCTGCGAATTTTCAATAAATCAACAAACGCCAGATTCTTCATGAATTTTTCATTACTAAGCGTCCAGCCTAACGAGAGTGAAGGGAAGAAGGCAAATCGATAGTCGGGCCCAAATTGCTCTGAACCGTTATAAGCGCCATTGGCTTCTAACAGGTACTTAGCTTTGTAAGCATAAGTAACCCTGAAAACCCAATCTTCCCTAAAAGTGGGAAATGCGCCTCCCCGTGCAGTTCTCTGCCGTTGCATCAGGCCCATGGCAGTTACATCATGATCGCCAAACATACGGGCATAGTTTAACTGAAACTGGTAGTTTACGTTGCGGTAGGTAGCCGCCCTGTCTACCTCTCCCGGAGCAACAGACCAAGCAATAGCATTAGTGAAATCAAACTGTGTACCTGTGTTTCTGCTCTGTTCGTAAGAAGCAAAACCGGTAGAAGGGCTTATCCATTTACGTTGGGCTGGGTTGTTTTGATCATTAATGCCACGTCGCCTTTCCAGAAAGCTATTGTCCAGCGAGAGGCTCGATCTGAAGCTAAGGCCCTTTGTTATCATATCCAGCTGTTGCTGCAAAATAAAGTCGGTGGTGAGCTGGGTTGCCGTGCGTTTTTCTACGCCCGAAAAAGCCAGCCAAAACGCGGCATTGGGTTGGTCCTGAATTGCAGAGGGAAAGTAGCCATAAGTACCGTCTGAATAAAAAGGGCGGAAAGAATCCGGCGCTGTACGGTAAGCTGATGACCAGAAAGCCTGTTCCCCATCGGCCATGTTATAAGGCAATTGACGAACACCGTTTGATCCAAATAACTTAGTGGAGAATTTGGTAGTCTTGGTAACGTTAAAATCAAGATTACTTCGAACGTTGGTACGGTTGTAACCAAAGTTTGACTCATATCCGCGGCTGTTAGGAAAGGTCTTAAACAAATCGCCTTCACGTACAAGATCGACGCCTGCGAAATAGGTGACAAACTTTGAGCCTCCTGAAACATTAGCCGCCGTATTGTAAGACATGGCCTTATTTCTAAACAACTCGTCTTCCCAATTTACATTGGGGTAACGGTCCCATTCTTCTGCATTTGCTGGGTTGCGGTATTTGTCAATTATTAATTTAGGAGTATAGCCCGACCATACGTTCGGATCTACTATTGATTCTCTTTCAATAATCCGGTTTTTTATCATCAAGGCATCATACGAATCATATTTTTCAGGAAGCCTTGAGGCTACCTTTGCTGTTACATTTGACCGTATTTGAATTTGTGGTTTTCCTTCTACCCCACGTTTGGTAGTAACCAATATTACTCCGTTGGCGCCTCTTACGCCATAAACAGCTGTTGCAGAGGCATCTTTCAGAACCGAGATGCTTTCTACAGAAGAAATATCAAGCGAACTGATGGAGCGTTCAATCCCATCCACCAAAATAAGCGGCGAACTATTATTCCAGGAACTTTGCCCACGAATGAGAATCTGCGGGTCTTCGCTACCCGGCATGCCAGTAGAAGATGTGGTAACAACGCCCGGCAAATTTCCGGTTAATGCCATGCCCAAATTGGTAACGCCGCCTGTACGCTCTAATACTTTCCCGGTTGTTTGGGTAATAGCGCCCACAACGCTGGTTTTCTTTTGCTGGCCGTACCCTACTACAATTACCTCGTTCATGGCTTTTGTTTCACCATCGAGCACAACATTAATAGGAGAATTACCCGAAACACTTACCTCCTTGGTGAGCATGCCCACATAAGAAACAACAAGAACTGTAGTGCCGTTAGGGACAGCAATGGTGAATTTTCCGCTTGCATCCGACATGGTTTTTCTGGCGTTGCTACCTTTGGTCGCAATCACCGCACCGATCACCGGCTCTCCGCCTTTATCGGTAACCGTTCCTCTCAGCGTTACGCTGTTTTGGGCCTGCGTTCCCAAAGCCTTAAAAAGCAGAAGCAAGACCAGAAAAGAAATCTTTGAAAATCGCTTTTTTGTATTTTTAATGATGATCATTTCCTTGAGAATGAATAAGTAATGGTTTTTACTAATTGGTTGGTGAATTTTTTTACTGGTGTAAAATGCGCCTCACCAAACATCGATGTGGTTTGAGTAAGGCATCCAGTTAACTAAACTTATCGCACTCTATTGTCTATTATAATACCCTCTCATCAGGCCCAACCGGCAGGCCATTTTTTGAATCGGAACAAAGGGTTTCTAATAATTTGATTGGAGAAGTAAACCTGTTACCATATAAGGCTGAATATTTCTGGTTTCGTAATTGATTAGTTAGTTAAAAAATTCATTGTTAGCAGCTACAACTTTATAGCTGCGCACAGGTAGGCTACGTCGGTGTTCTCATGACGATCGAGGTTTAATCAGTAATTGGTTATGTGTTCGAGCAAAAGGAAAGGCAGAAGTAATTGCCCCGGTTTATAACATGCTGTTGAACAAATCAAATTTATCAGCCTGAATCATGAAAAAGTTACGCTGTCGTTGAAAAAGATAGCATAAATGTCAATTGTACACTAAAAATATTTAAGCGTGTATATTTTTGTAATATGCTGATTGATAATAGCTTGTGGTAATTGTAAAAGCGCTTGTAAAGAAACAAATGATTGTTTGCGTCATTTTGCTATGACGCAACGATAAAGTTGTTTGGCAATGTTGAAAATTGATATGAGGCGCTCAAATGCTATTAATAATTAAAGCATTAATGCAAAGTTGCGGCATTTTAATATGGCCGTTTAGTTATATATCAAGGCAGGGTTTGCTGAAGGTAAGATTACTGTAACAGCGCTAGGGCCTACGGCGTAAGGCTGCGGAATTGGACTTTTGTGATGTTTAAGCTAACTGGTTAACACTTGTTGAATATGGCGTTCAATTAGTTTATGCATGAAAATTACTCTTTAAGATATCTCATTTTTAAGGCATGTTTTCATTTCCACTGTCCATTGGGCGTCATTGGATAGTTCGGGTGATCGTATTTGCTGTTGTTGTGCGATTTTTAAAGATACCTTAAGTCAACTCAACCTAAACGGATAACGGTAATGCTGTAGATCGCCTTTACACATCTTTCCTATTATTTTGAACAATTGCCATACGTTACGAGTGCTTCATCAACTACTTTAGCCGGTAACCAACATAAATCATAAACTTAAAACCGATTCATGGATCTGAAAACAAAAAGCATTTTGTTAAGCTATTTTGCGGTGTTGTTATTTTCAACCTCGTTGCTGGCTCAAAACCCTGTTATTCAAACCCATTATTCACCCGATCCGGCACCGCTGGTGCATAACGGTACTGTTTACGTATACACAGGCGACGACATTCCAGGTTATGATTTTTATTACATGACCAAATGGCGGGTGCATTCATCAACCGATATGGTGAACTGGACAGACCATGGTTCTCCAATTGCGCTCGAGTCTTTCTCATGGGCAAGAGACCGCGCATGGGCTGCCCAGTGTATTGCACGTAACGGTAAGTTTTACTGGTACATATGTGCGCAAACTACTGCAAACAATATGGCAGTAGGCGTCGCCGTATCAGATAAGCCAACAGGGCCTTTTCGGGATGCCTTAAATAAGCCGCTTATTACTACAGGCAATTGGTCAAACATTGATCCTACCGTTTATATTGATGATGATGGGCAAGCTTACCTTTACTGGGGCAACGGTAGTTTATACTACGTAAAACTAAATACTGATATGATTTCCTATTCGGGAGAGATTATGCAGGTACCGCAAACTGCAGAGAGCTTTGGTGGCGTAAGGAGTGCCAGGAATGCTAACGGGCAGAACGGCAGCGAAACTGCACAAAATAAAGATATGTATGTAGAAGGGCCCTGGTTTTATAAGCACGCCGGCAAGTATTATCTTATGTATGCAGGAATGAGGAAGGGCGGAGAGACGCTGTCATACACCATGAGCGATAAGGCCACAGGACCGTGGAAATACCAGGGCAAAATCATGGCCGATCAGCCTGCCAATAGTTTTACTAATCATGGTGGCATTATTGATTTTAAGGGCAAGTCTTATTTGTTCTACCATACCGGTTTATTGCCGGGTGGCGGCAGTTACGGTCGCTCAACTGCAATAGAAGAGTTTAAGTACAACCCAGATGGAACAATACCGGTGGTAAAAATGACGAAAGCAGGTGTTGGGCCTGTTGGTTTATTAAATCCTTACAAAAGGACAGAAGCAGAAACCATCGCTTGGGCCGAGAAGTGTAGTATAGATGAGAATAAGGTTACAGGTGTTTATGTCTCCAAAATACGCACGGGTGGTTATATCAAAGTACGTTCGGTAGATTTTGGGAGTAACTCGCCCCGAAACTTCTCTGCTAACATTGCTGCAGGCCTGGATGGAGGCATATTAGAAGTACGTGCAGATAGCCTTACCGGAATAAAACTGGCTAATATTAGTGTACCGCGTACAGGAGGCTGGACAATGTGGAAACAACTTTCATCCGCTGTTGACACAGCTATTACCGGCGTGCACGATATTTACTTCGTTTTTAAGGGCCAGAATATAACAGCAGGGAGAGAACTTTATAATTTTGATTATTGGAAATTTGAACACTAACCACTAAGTTGCATATAACTTAAATCGCTTACTGTTTTTTCGGGCCGTTTGTTGAGCAATAAGCGGTAAGGTTAATCTGCAATACTGGTTATTTGGTAACCTGGAGCACCTGCATATTGCCCAGAAAGCTGGTACAGGAGGCTGATTTCAAAGTTCATATTTAACAGTTAAACCCTATTTTACAAAATGCGTTTTTTATATGTTTCCGGCTTGAAGCTATGGTTAATAGCCGCCTTAATATGCTATTATATGCAAACTAATGCGCAGTCCGGTCTTCAGACAGGCGTAGGTTTTCCTGCCGAAATTGAAAACCCTGAGATTACCGGTATCGGCAAAGAACCGCATCATGCTACACTGATGCCTTATGCAAACCTGCAGGAGGCTTTGCGAGCTAGGCGGCACGCTTCTTCTTTTAGCAGGAGCCTGAACGGGCTATGGAAATTCAATTGGGTGCCCACGCCGCAATTACGTCCTGTTAACTTTTATAACCCTGAGTTTGATGTTTCGTCCTGGAAAGAGATCCCTGTACCATCAAATTGGGAAGTTGAAGGATATGGAACTCCTTTTTACCGCAATTTGGGATACACCATTAAAAAAGATTTCCCGCACGTTATGAGCGAGCCGGATCAAAAATATACGGCATTTAAGGAGCGCAACCCGGTAGGAAGTTACCGAAGAGAGTTTGAGGTTCCAGCAGAGTGGGCTGGCCGGCGGCAGTTTATTACGTTCGACGGTGTTGACTGCGCCTTTTTTTTATGGGTGAACGGCAAAAAGGTGGGCTATAGTGTGAACAGTAGAAATGCAGCTGAGTTTGATGTTACCACGTTATTGAAACCTGGGAAAAACATGATTGCTGTTGAGGTTTATCAATATAGTTCGGGCACCTGGCTTGAAGATCAGGACATGTGGCGATTACATGGTATTTTTCGGAACGTAACTTTGTGGAGTGCCCCGCAAGTGCACATTCGTGATTTTTTTGTTCAAACCGACCTCGATAAAGAGTACCGGGATGCCACTATAAATGTTTCTGCTATCATTAAAAATTATAGCGAGAAAGGTGCCGTGAGCCAGGTAGTTACAGCAACGCTCTACGATCAGAACGGGAAAGAAATAGCCAGCGGCAATGCCAATGGGCACCGGCTTAATGCTAAGCAGGAAGAATCTTTGCAGTTAAAATTGCAGCTTGCCAATCCAGATAAGTGGACCGCTGAAACGCCCAATCTTTATACTTTGGTGTTGTCAGGTTCATCCGGAGAAATTCTTTCTACAAAAGTTGGCGTTCGCAAGATCAAGATTAAGGGCAGGGTTCTTATGGTAAACGGTGTGCCTGTTAAGCTAAAAGGTGTAAACCGTCATGAACATTGGTCGGACGTAGGGCATGCGATTACCGAAGAGCAGATGATCCGCGATCTGCAAATCATCAAGCAAGGAAACTGCAACCATGTTCGCACTTGTCATTACTCGGATGACCCACGCTGGTATGAACTATGTGATGAATGGGGCATTTGGTTGGTTGCCGAGGCGAACATGGAATATCATGGGTACGACAAAAAATTTGATGAGGAACCAACCATAAAAGCGGCCATTGTTGACCGTAATGTAGCTAACACTCAAAATTTTAAAAACCACCCTGCAGTTATTATCTGGTCGTTGGGTAATGAAGGGGGTAATGGTGGATCAAATGTAAGGGCTGCCCTTAAAGCTGTTAAAGCAATAGATAGCACCCGCTTTGTTCATTATGAAAGGTTTGGCACCGGAAAAAATAACCCGGCCGACTTGGATGGCAGAATGTATGGCACTGCCGAAGACTACGCAAACGTTGCCAGGAATAAGGAGCTGACCAAACCATTTTATATTTGCGAATTTGTACATGCAATGTTCAACTCTATGGGTTCATTGGAGGAGTATTCGCAGGTATTTGACAATAATGCCGAAATATTAGGTGGAGCAATATGGGAGTTCCAGGATCAGGGGTTATGGAACAAGCGCGATCCAAAACATCCCATACTGGCTTACGGCGGGGGCTTTGGCGAGTACCCTAACGATCACTACTTTATTCATAAAGGTGTTGTAGCCTGGGACCGGAAGACCGTTAAGCCTCACTTTCCTGAAATGAAGAAGGCTTTTCAATGGATAGAAACACAGCTGGCAGATCCGGCTAACGGAACTATACGAATCAAAAATAAATACCAGTTCATCTCACTCGACGGTTTCGACGCTTCGTGGAGCTTAAGCGAAAACGGGCTCGAAATAGCAAAAGGAAAGCTCAAGTATAGACCCATTAACGCCCGAAGTACGGGGTCTGCCAATGTGCCTTATAAAATCGGACATCCCAAAGCCGGCGCTGAATACTTTTTGCGCATATCTTACACCCAAAAGGAAGCTACGCTTTGGGCTGATAAAGGCTTTGAAGTGGCTTCTGCACAGTTTAAGCTACCTGTTTACACGCCGCCTGTTAACACAATAGCAGATGTTCATCCCCTTAAATTAGAAGAGAACGCACAGGGTATTGTACTTTCCGGTAATCAGTTTTCGGTAAGTTTCAGTAAAAAAACAGGGTTCATTAATCAAATTAATAAGGCAGGAGCCCCTTTGCTTGCTCCAAATGGCTCGCCACGTTTGCACCTGTGGCGTGCTGCCCACAGGAACGACGATAATTGGGCTTTTGATATGTGGGAACGATTTGGCGTAACTACGCTTAATTACAAGTTGGTGAGCATTAAGGCTGAGCGCGTAAGCAATGCCGCTGTAAAAGTTACTGCAGTTACCCATGCTGATGGAAAGGAGGGTTTTGGCGTATACCATACTGCAACTTACCTGGTTAAAGGGAGCGGAAACATAATAGTAGATAACCAGGTGTCTTTTGTTGGGCTGCGAATTAACCTTGCCAGAATAGGCGTGCGTGTTTTGTTTGATAAGAGCTTTGACAAGATGGCCTTTTATGGACGTGGTCCGTTCGAAAACTATGCTGATCGTAAAAGCGCTGCTGACGTGGGAATTTACGAAATTGGTGTAAATGATCAGTATGAATATGAAAAACCTATGGAGCGTGGCAATCACGAAGAAGTTAGATGGGCTTCTTTCAGCGGTAAGGGCAAACCACCCGTATTAATCCAGGCTGATGAAAAACTAATGCAGGTAGCGGCGCTTCCACATACCGATGAGCAGATGTATCCGGTAGAATATCAAATTGATCTTCCGGCAAGCACTGCAACTGTAGTTTGTATATCTACTAAAACGCTTGGTGTGGGCTCAGCCAGTTGTGGCCCGCGTCCTCTGGAATCTTTTCAGGTTTTTTCAGAGCCTACTCGTTTTTCATACACAATTAAACTATAAAATAATGTATCAGTTAAAATAACACCTCGGTAATTGACAGTAGCAAATTCGGGCTTTCCAAACTGATCCGGTTTCTGTTTGACTATTATAGCAATCATATTATTCAAAGTCGAAAAAGATAGCGAAGTCCGAGCAGCTTTATTTTAATGTATGCAACTTAATTTGAAGGTATACAGGCAGTAGTTTAAGTAAATGCACTCATGAAGGTATACTTGGATTATTAAAGAGCAAATACGTGGCTGACTTTTTGCAAGGTATACGTCAAAACATCAGCAACTATGGAAAGCATTGGAAAAGCATCATTAAAGAGTAAAGAACAGGTTATAAATGATCTTAATGAGATCCTGAATCTTGTAAATGATGGTAAAGAGGGGTATCAGTCAGCAGCAGAAGCAACTGAAAATCCGGCGCTAAAAGCATTATTTCTGAAGCTCTCAGGAGAACGGATTGTTTACGCAGCAGAGTTGAAAGAGCATATAGCCACGCATGGAGAGGATGCTGATAATGAAAATGGCGGTCTACTGGGTGGGTTACACCGTACCTGGTTAACTATAAAACAAGCATTAAGCAGCAAAGAGGACAAAGCTATTTTAAATGCTATTACCACCGGTGAGAAAGCCGCTATAGAAAAATACAACGAATGCATAGCCGACTATGCAGATCATGCAGACCACCTGACACTGCTAACCGAGCAGCGCGACGGCATAAAAGCCGCACTGGTTGAGATTGAGAAGCAGATCATTCAACAAGGTGCATAACAAAAAAAGGGTTGCTTAAAAGCAACCCTTTTTTTGTTATGTTTTTTCGGTACAAGGAATGGAAAAATGCGTACCGGCCTTAAAATGGTAAACACAAGTGTTGCTATCGCCTCAATAACGGTAAAGTTCTTAACCGGGCAAAAAGTGTTTATGATAAAACTTACTCATCATACACATAGTCAATGTACATTAAATGTATGAGTGTTCAACCATAATCTTTCTCAAGGTATCAGGCGGTTTGACGATAGCCAATTATATAAGTGATTAATCCACTTGTCATTTGTAGTCGTATTGTTCAGGCCATAACCGTGCCCACCAGCCTGGTATATATGTATTTCGGCCTTAACACCATGTGCGGATAACGATTTAAAATAGTTAATGCTATTTCCTACCGGTACTACTTTGTCGTTGGCACTATGAATCAGAAATGCCGGAGGGGTATTATCAGTTACCTGCATTTCGTTAGAATATTCCTTGGTCTTCTCTGCACTGGCATTTTCACCAATAAGCGCTTTTTTCGACCCTTTGTGTAACAAGCTGTCCTGAAAGCTGATGACGGGGTAAACTAATATCGAGAAATCTGGCCTTAAACTTACGTTGTCAGGGTTCGCTATCAGTGCTTTTTGGTAATGAGTGGATAAAGTTGACGCTAAATGACCACCTGCCGAAAATCCGGCAATACCTATTTTGTCGGGTGCTATGTGCCACTCGCCCGCGCGCTGCCTTACTATTTGTATAGCCCTTTGTGCATCCTGTAGTGGCCCAATCTCTTTATTCTGCATGGTTTCATCGTTAGGTAATCGATATTTTAAAACAAACGCGGCAATCCCCCGGGTATTCAACTCACGGGCAACATTACGTCCTTCATCATTTACTACCAAGTAAGAGTAACCACCGCCTGGGCAAATAATAACTGCAGTTCCGTTTGCTAAAGCTGCATCTGGTAAATAGGCTGTAAGTGTAGGAAAAACTACTTTACTTACCTTGCCGCGCTTAACGGTAGTGTCATTAACCTCGCGTACACTACTCTCTTTGGCATTGGGCACAATTTTATAAAGTGGCACAACGGTTTGAGCCTTTGCACTAAGTAAATTAAGCAAAAGGCCTAGTCCAAGCATCATAATTGGTAATCTTCTCATTTTATATAACTGGATATACTACGAAAATAATAAATTATTATGTACTACATAAATATTTATAATGAATTAGTTAACTTTGATTATCAAGCACCTGCTTGAATTTCTTAATCAATCCATTAACCAATTTGAAACCGATGAGAAAAATGTATCACCCAGTGTCACACCTTATGTTGGCACTTACCATCTCTTCCTGTATGTTAGTAACGGCATGCAGCAAAAAAAACCAGTTACCCGAAAAGTTGCCTGCAGACAACACAGTAGACGCCAAGACCGAAAATGATGTGACTGACCCGCCTCCGTTTTTTACTATATTTCCCGAATCAGGGAATACTACCTATCACAGCTATCGCATTCCGGCTATCATCCGCTCAAAAAACGGTGTTTTAATAGCTCTTGCCGAAGCACGAAAGAACAGTGATGATGATTGGGGCGATATTGACATTGTTTGCAGAAGGCTGTTAAAAACATCTACTGATGAAGTAAAGCCTGGAATAACAAACGCAGAGTGGACTTCGCAAACCATTATTGCCGGTAACAACAACGTTGTACTGGACGATATTCCTAATGTACCCTCAGATGCGGTAGCCGAAAGCTACAGTAACCAGGGTACTTTTGGTAACCCTACGCTGGTAACAGATCAAACTACCGGCCGCGTATGGTTGTTCATGTCATTTAACGATAAAGATCATTGCCAAAGCTGTAATAAAGTTGCAGGCGATGGTACGTATGACCAGTATAGTAATGTAACCAAATATGGCGATCGCAGGCTTTTTTTATGTTATAGCGACGACGATGGCGCAACCTGGTCCACTCCGGTTGACATGACCCAGGAGTTAACGCCAAACACTTATAAGTGGGATGCCGTAGGACCAGGGATTGGTATTCAAAAGCGGTTTGTTTCCCTTGAGAATACTTTGATAATCCCGGCAAACGGAAGAAATCTGTACAAAACGCCTACGGGCTCTTGGAGCTATGCTACCGTTCCGAGCGGAACAAGCGAAAGCACTATTATAGAGAGGCCTGACGGCAAATTATTAAGAAACGATCGCAAGGCACCTGCACCAGATATAACCGACTTAGCTAACAGATACAGGCAAACGTCAGCTTCTACTGATTTGCTCAACTGGACAGCACCTTTTCAGAACAACACTAAGTTAATGGATCCGATCTGCCAGGCGTCTATATTAAGGTATACCGATGGCTCTACTACCAACAAAAGCCGGGTAATGTTCATGAACTCCAATCATCAAACCCAACGAAGACATCCGGCTATAAGAATTTCGTATAACGAAGCGATAGATTGGCCTATAATACGTTCAATACCCAATAACGGGTCGGGTATTCTTGGCGGCTATACCAGTTTAGTAAAAACAGCCGATAACATGACCGGAGCTTTAATTGAGTATAATGCCACTACATCCATGAATATTCAATACCATAAAATTAGCCTAGGCTGGATATTGAACGGTAACCCAGAACCGTAAATACGATATATGCAATATAAAAACAAAGAGGAGCTTACATAAGCTCCTCTTTGTTTTTATAAGTAAATTAGTGAAAGGCAATGCGCATCATAACCTTAGCGGTTTTATTACAACCTGTTAGTAACTCTTTTTATGCACTACATAAATAACGTAGAATTTTTAGCTCTGTAAAAAAGATACCAGTACCTTTGTAAATCGCACGGGTAATAGAGAACAAAACCATTTAAGCATTAACTATCACTATGGTTATTCATAACAATTTAAGTAAAGACATAGAGCGGGTACCAACAGATACTATGGCCGATGTAGTAGAGCTCCGTTTACGGGATTATTTTAAGAGGAAATCTTTTAAACCGGGCGATGCACTGCCAAAAGAACTTGAACTGGCTGAAGCTTTAGGTGTAAGCCGTAATGTTGTTAGAGAAGCGCTAAGCAGATTGCGAATGCTGGGTATGATTGAGTCGAAAAAGAAAAGGGGAATGATATTATCCAGTCCAGACATACTTGGCGCTTTCGAGCGTATACTCGATCCGCTGATTATGACTGAAGATGCACTGAAGGATCTTTTTGAGTTACGTCTTGTATTGGAGATGGGGCTTGCCGATATCCTGTTCATCAATGTTACCGATAAGGCTATTCATGAGCTCGAACAAATTGCAAAGAGTGAAGTTCATGCTCCGATGGAATTCAGGATTAAAAATGAGATTGCATTTCACGGCAAACTGTATGAAATTGCAGGCAATGATACGCTCAAGCGATTTCAGATCATGCTGTTACCTGTTTTTGGATTTGTTATTAAAATGGAAAAAGAGGTTACTTACGGCAAGGTAACGCACCGCGATTTAGTTGAGCTGCTTAAAAAAGGTAATAAAGATGATTTTAGGCAGGGGATGTATGAGCACTTGAAACCCCATTTCGACAGGTTGAAAAAATAACCTCTTTTATGTACTACATAATGATTTAATAATTACATTTGTTAAAACGGTATTCTACCGGCATAACCAATTATTGTCAAATGAAATCATTAATCACGAGTGCAATGTGGCGTAAAGCATTGCCTATCTGTGTTGTAGTATTGCTGGTTTTAATAAAACCAGGTTATTCTTTTGTAAAAGACAGCGTAGCAATAAACCACATTTACAAAGCAGGGGAGGGTGGCTATGCCTGTTTTAGAATACCGGCACTAATAACAACCAAAAATGATGCGTTATTGGCATTTGCCGAAGCCCGCAAAGCTGATTGCGGCGATTCGGGCGATATAGACCTTGTTGTAAAAAGATCTGATAACGGGGGCAAGACGTGGGGGGCCATGCAGTTGGTTTGGAGTGACTCGACTAATACCTGCGGCAACCCTGTACCCATTGTGGACCGAACCAATGGGCGTATTGTGTTAATCAGTACCTGGAATTTGGGTACTGATCATGAAAAAGATATTATAGCCGGTACCAGCAAGGATGGGCGCCGGGTTTATGTGCTACAATCTGACAACCAGGGCAAAAGCTGGTCAAAGCCCCGCGAAATCACCTCGTCTGTTAAAATGACCAACTGGACCTGGTATGCTACAGGACCCTGCCACGGCTTGCAAATAGAAAACGGCCAGCACAAGGGCAGGTTGGTTGTTCCTGTTAATCATATAGAAGCGCCTTCTAATAAGAATTTTTCTCATACCATTTATTCGGACGATCATGGAACTACCTGGAAGTTAGGCAGCAACACCCCACAGGATATGATGAATGAGACGACTTTGGCAGAAATTAGTGGTAGCCGCCTGATGCTTAACATGCGCAATGCGAACCGTAGTATACGCACCCGAAATACCAGCACAAGTACCGATGGGGGACAAACCTGGAGTAATGTAAGAAATGACAGCGTGCTGGTTGAACCTATTTGCCAGGGGAGCTTGCTTAACTTCAACATCCGCAAAAAGCCGGTGCTGCTGTTTATTAACCCTGCAAATAAAACGAAGCGTATGAATTTAACACTGCGCATGAGTTACGATAACGGGCAAACCTGGCCCATTTCAGAAATAATTTATCCTGGCCCATCTGCCTATTCAGACATTTCCATTTATAAGAATAAAAATGTGGCTGTATTGTATGAGTGTGGCATCGCTAAACCTTACGAAGGCATTGCTTTTAAAGTAGTTAGTAAGTTTTTAAACAAGCTATAAAATATAGAGCACAGGTCGCAATGCTTTAAGCTTTTAAAAGCTGAGAATAGCAAACTGATTAAAACTTCATTCTAAGCTCATTATTTCATGAAATGTATAGTAAGCTGTTACCTACGCCTATTTAGGTATGGTAACGTAAAGTTCTTCCTAACCATTTGCTGTTGTTTATCTGTTCTGCCTTCATTCTCGCAGCAGAAGAAAAATGTATTGTTTATTGTGGTAGACGATTTGCGGCCTGCGTTAGGATGTTACGGCGACCGCGTGGCCGTATCGCCTAACATGGACAGGTTGGCCGCCATGGGTACCATTTTTAAATCAGCGTATTGCCAACAGGCTGTATGCGCACCTTCCAGAGCATCGTTCATGACCGGAAAGAAGCCTGATCATACTAAGGTGTGGAACCTAACTACACATTTTAGAAAAGCGCTGCCCAATGTGATAACCATGCCTGAGTATTTTAAAAATAACGGCTACTACGCACGGCAAATTGGCAAGATTTATCATGATCCTAAAGCTGCCCAGGATGCCCGTTCATGGAGTGTTCCGGAGCTATTTGCTGTTACCACAAACCTGGGCAAGTATGTCTTGGATTCTAATTTAGTACGGGCGCCCAAAGCTAACGCAGCAGAGGCGGCCAATGTAGCTGACAGCGCTTATATTGATGGTATGGTAGCAAATGCCGCTATTAAGGAGTTACAGTTGGTGCAAAAGAAGCCTTTCTTTTTGGCTGTTGGCTTCAGACGGCCCCACTTGCCTTTTAGTGTGCCGCTTAAGTATTGGAATAACAATGCCGGCAAGGTATTTCCTTTATCACCTGATACTGCTGCGGGTTTGCATGTGCCCAGGTATTCCATACACCATTCAGTTGAGTTAAGAGGATATCAGGATATTCCGGATTTAGGGCCAATAAATAAGGAACTATCAGCCGAGTTAATTAAGGGATATTATACAGCCGTGTCGTTTACTGATGAGCAAATCGGAAAAGTGTTTAGTGAGCTTAGTCGGCTCAAACTTGATCAAAACACTATAGTAGTAATATTAAGTGATCATGGCTTTCATTTGGGCGAGCACGGTATGTGGGGTAAAACAACCAATTCAAAAATTGACACACTTGTACCACTTATTATTTACGATCCTTCACAAACAAAAGCGCCGCGAGCAACGGTAGCAACAGTTGAGTTGGTTGACTTGTATGCTACATTATCTGACTTGTGCGGATTGCCCATTCCCAAAACCGATGGGCAAAGCTTTGCTAATGTTATAAAAGGTAAACCTTACTTAGGAAGGGGCATGGCCTTTAGTCAGTTTCCCGACGACATGAAATTTGACCAGCAACCTAAAGTTATGGGTTATGTCATTCATAACAACCGTTTTGGTTACACAGAGTGGATAGATCTGCCAACCGGTAAAGTGCTGGCGCAGGAATTATACGATTACCACGCAGACCCTGCTGAAAATGCTAACGTAGCAGCAAAGCCTAAATACCGCCGGCAAGTGGCGTTTTTTCATCAACAAGTAGGTTTATACCGTAAATAAACACCGGCTGATTAAGAGATTACGGAAAAATATATTTATTATTATGTACTACATATATATTTAATGATATATTTGACTAACCAATTTTAAATTATGAAACTTAAACTCAACTACATTGTTGGTTGCCTTCTCTTGCTGGCATTCAGCATGGTGAAGGCGCAAACGGGTACACCGATAACCGTGTCCGGCACAGTTACCGATGGAACCAAAAACGAAATGCTTCCGGGTGTGAGTGTTACCGTTAAAGGTAGCAGCACCGGCGCCATTACTGATGTTAACGGTAAGTTCACTGTAAAAGCTCCATCTCCTAATTCTGTACTGGTATTTACCTATGTAGGCTACGACAATCAGGAAGTGCCTGTAAATGGCCGTTCTCAACTTAACGTTTCTATGGCGGCCAATAGTAAATCGCTTTCAGAAATTGTGGTAGTGGGTTACACCACTCAAACCCGCGATAAAAATACCGCCGCCATCAGTTCGCTTGATACTAAGCAGTTGGTAAATACGGCCAATCCAAGCCCGCTGGCAGCTATACAAGGTAAAATAGCCGGTGTTTCTTTGCCTTTATCAAATGGTCAGCCCGGCTCGGCGCCGGCCAATATTATCATTCGCGGCGGTACCAAGGCTAACGTATACGGTTCTGGTACAGGTAATGCCAATGGCACACAATACCTAAATTCAGAAGGTTCGAGCCCATTGGTAGTTATTGATGGTGTTTATCGTACCATCAATGACATTAACCCCGACGATATTGAAACGCTTCAGGTAATGAAAGATGCTGCATCGACGGCAATTTATGGTGCACGTGGTGCCAATGGTGTTATTGTGGTTAAAACTAAAGGGGGCAAATTTGGCCAGGGCAAAATTAACGTTACGCTCAACTACCGCACTAACCGCGAGGTGCCTACCGGTAAACGCGATTACATGTCGGCTGCAGAATATTTAGTGCTGGCGCGTACTACTATGCAAAATACCACCGATCCGTTGGATAAGAATTTTTACTTGACCAACGGCGGTTTCTCTGCCGGTTATAAACTGTTCACCGCCAAAGGGCAGTATGGTGTAGATCCCTATACTACTGCACTTTTAAGCAATATTGTGGCCATAGAGGGGCAGGGATATGTAAATAACCTGCTTGCAAAAGGTTATCAAACCATGCCCGATCCTATTAACCCGGCTAACACATTGCTGTATTACGATAACAACTATCAAAACTTGCTATGGAACACCGTTACCACTAATACCTATAACCTGGGCATAGATGGTGGCAGCCAGAATTCGAGCTTTAACGTATCGTTTAACTACGTTGACCAACCGGGCACGTTTGTAGGGACTAAATATAAGCGCTACAGTGGGTTAGCTAATTTCAGCTTCAAAGCAAGTAATAACGTTCAAATCAACACTTCGTTAAACTATCAAAACATTCAACCCAATTACGTAAATGGTTATACCAACGAATTAGTAAGGGCTACAAGGGTAACACCGCTTGTGAGAATATTTAAAGATGACGGAACACCAAGTTTTGGTGAGGTAACCAGTACACGCAACCGTTTCCACACGCTGGCTTATGATAATTATCAGATATCTACAGAACGTACTGTTTCGCGGGTTGATTTGGACTGGAATATTATAAAAGGACTGCACTTCAGGCCAGCCGTGTCATACATGATGACTGATTACAGCAACCAGTTTAATCGTAAGGCTTACAATGATCTTGTTCAGCTGCCTGCGCCAAGGTTAAAGGTAGATAGTACAAACAATCAGCGCCAGTTAATGATAGACCAGGTTTTGCAGTATGACCATACTTTCAAAAATGATCATCATTTATCGGTATTGGGCGGTTTCAGTTATCAACTAAACAAATTGCATTATGTGGATATCAGCTCGCAGCGCGGTAGTAACGATTATGTAACCACCATTAGCGAGAACCCAACAACGGTAATAAACGGAAGTACGGTATCTAACGTTTTGCCCACTAATTACGGCACTTTCTCCAGGGTTGATAAAACCGCCAGTATTTACGGCCAATTCGGCTATGATTTTAAAGGCAAATACCTTTTAAATGCCACTGTTAGGCGCGATGGTTTCTCAAACTTTGCACCCAATAACAGGTATGCTTTCTTCCCTTCCGTAGCAGCTGGCTGGAATATCTATAAGGAGAGTTTTTGGAAAGATAATAATGCCGTAAGCACACTTAAACTGCGTGGCAGTTGGGGGCAGGTTGGCGCCTCCGACTTACAATACACCGATACTTACGGCGGCTATACAGCTAACGCGTATAACACACTTTCGGGTATACAACGGTCAAACTTGGCCAATCCTAATCTTAAATGGGAAACTACAGAAACCACAGATTTGGCTATTGACGCTGGTTTCTTAAAAGATAGGATTACATTAACGGTTGATCTTTATAATAAATTGACCAAAGACCGGCTTGATTCTAAACCACTGCCTGCCGAAGCTCCTTTCTCTTCTATTTTCTTTAACAACGGTACATTGCGTAACAGAGGTATTGAAGTTGAGTTGGGCGCAACTGTGCTACGCTTAAAAGATTTTCAGTGGCGCACTAACGTAGCTTACGCCTACAATTCACAAAAAATCATTTCGTTACCCTTCAACGGCCGCTTAAAAAACCGGCAGGGAGGTGGTGTTATAGCCGACCCTAATACCAGTAAGGATATGGAAGTAGGCGGTTTGGCCGAAGGCGAACGACCGTACGGTTACTATGCATGGCAGGTAGTAAAGGTGTTTAGTACCGAAGCTGAGGCAGCTGAGTGGAATAAAACACACAAAGATCTGGTACCAACATCAGTAGGGCAGGCCAATGGCAAACATGCCGGCGATTACGAGTTCCAGGATGTTAACAACGACGGTGTAATTGATAGCAAAGACCTTGTTTTTCAGGGATACAAAACGCCTAATGTAACCGGCGGCATGCAAAACACTTTCACTTACAAAAACTTTACCCTGCGCTTTAATATGGACTTTGCCTTGGGCCATGTTATATCAGACGGTGGCCTTGCACGTGAACTGGGCGTAGGCCGTGCCTTTAATGAAGGTGCACCCAGGGAGGCTTTAGGTAATAACATCTGGAAGCAATCGGGTGACGGGGATAAAAAATACGCCCGCTACTCTTTTGCTGATGCCAATTTTGGGCAATTCAATTATATCAGGCAGGCATCGTCTGATGTAGGAACCGGCAGTGCTTACGCTTCAGACGTTTCCAGAATGATTGCAAAGGGTGATTTCCTGGCTTTTAGAGAACTGTATTTAGCTTATAACCTGCCTAAAAGCATTTTATCAAAGATCAAAGCAACTGGTCTTACAGTATTTGTAAGCGGTACCAATCTGGGTTACTTAACAGCCTATAAGGGTCAAAATCCTGAAACCTACACTGGTTTTGATCCTGGAGGTTACCCACGCCCACGGCAGTACACATTTGGTGCTTCACTGAGATTTTAACCTATAAAAACATGAAAATGAAAAAGATATTTTTAGCGGCAGGCCTGTTAGGCTTAACGCTGGCAGGAACAACCTCCTGCAATAAATTATTAGATGTTACACCGCAGTCGCAAATCACTGGACAAGTTTACTTTAAAAGCGAAGGCGATTTTGACCCTTTTGTTATTGGTAATTATGCCTCTATACGCGCATTTGCCAACTCCTTTACTTATGGTACCGAGCGTAGCGAAGAATTGGCGCAAGGGCCAAACTCACGTTTAACAAGCGTGTGGCTGCAAACCATTACGCCTACAACAAATGCCTTTAACTACAACGGGCAGTACAGAGCTATTGGTGCTTCTAATTTACTTTTAGAGCAGATCGAGCCATTCCAATTTAGCAGCGCGGCCGTTAAGAACAGAATAAAAGCCGAAGCTTTATGCCAACGGGCTTATACCTATCTATTTTTGGTTAGGGTTGTTGGTGATACGCCTTTAATGCTGCAGGCCATTACTGACGATAATGTGCCCCTGCTGCCGCGCGCTAAGGCGGCTGATGTGATGAAACAGATATTTTCTGATTTGGACATGGCTATCAGCTTGTTCCCAGATAAATCCTATGCCAATAAGTATCGCTTTAGCTGGGGCGCAGCACAAGCGTTAAAGGCCGAAGCTAAACTTTGGAGTGCCAAAGTACTGGGTGGCGGTGCAACTGACTTTAATGACGCTATTGCCGCATGTGCAGCTGTTGAAACCACGGGTGTAAGCTTATTGAATAACTTTAAAGATGTAACCACCACACGCGCCAATGCAGAGGTTATCATGGCTGCCTATTATCAGCGCGACGAGACTGGTGCCAATTACGGACTAAATGCGTTGCCGTACCTGCAAAGTGTGCAAAACGCATCTAATTTAGATAGCATACCTTATGCTAAAACTACAACAAATGGCCAAGGCGGTTACCAAATCAGCTTAAAAAGCCGCCAGCTGTTTAGCGGTTTAACTAATGACAAACGCAAGCCGTTTACCTTCATTACCGAGCGCGTCGGCACAACGGTCAGAAATAGCTATGTTATCAAATTGCCGGGTAACGTGTACCCTGATGACCGTGTTTCTGACAATGATGTAATTATGTGGCGGTTGGCCGACGTTTACCTGATGGAAGCTGAAGCTTACGCAGGTGTTAATAACACTACCAAAGCTATCGAATATCTCGACAAGGTGCGCGTACGAGCCGGCAACGGCGCTTATACGGGTGCCACAGATAAAGCTACTGTTGAACGCTCCATATTTGATGAGCGCGGCCGCGAGTTGTTTTTTGAGAACAAGCGCTGGTATGATATTGTGCGCTTTCACTTTGGCAACACCATTAATGCTTACGATTATGTGCCAAATCTTGTAGGTAAAAAAACACCATTATTCTGGCCGCTGTCAGCAAGCGTACTTGCTGCAAATTCTCAATTAGTACAAACAGCAGGGTATTAAAATTCTGACGGCAGAGATTTTAACATCCGCTAACCATACAAATTAACTACAGATTTTGATATGAAACACACATCATTATTCAACTATAAAGCACTTAATGAAGATGAGTTAAAATCTTTCAAAGAAAACGGTTTTTTAGTTATCAAAAGTATTCTTACTAAGGAGGGCCTTAACCAGATGCAAACTGAAAGCATGGCCGCATGGGCTCGTGAAAAAGAATCATTTGATCCTACTAAAAGCTGGCTTCAAAACTCACTGCTGGTAAACATTCATCACCAGGCGCCAACTGTTCGTAATTATTATTTTGAAGGACCACTGGTTGATATAGCTTCACAGGTTATTGGGCCCAATATAAAAGGAGCTACTTCGCAGCTTACATTTAAAATGCGGGGCAACACCAAGCCCTTTGGCTGGCATCAGGATAACGGCTATGGCGAACTGGAGCCTTACAATGCTATAACAACACTTACTGCGCTTGATGATACCGACCGTGATAACGGTTGCTTGTGGTTAATTCCCGGCAGTCACAAACAAGGCCAGATTAAAGTTAATCAGGATGAAGAGCAGAAAAAAACGCAGTCGGAAATTATAGTTGAGGCAGATGATTCACTTGCTGTACCGATGGAAATGCAGGCAGGCGATGTGCTTATATTTAATTGCTGGATGCTTCATAAATCCGACGGCAATTATTCAACTGATCGTGACCGGCGTATCCTTTTCCTTCGCTATGCTGATGCTGATGCAGTTGAGGTTTATAACGATAGGAAGCCCAGGCTTGGCCGGTTGGTTAAAGGCGCAACCCGGTTTACTGAAGTGTCAGAATTTGAAGCCAATATATAAATGAGGCTCACTGCTGAAACTTTAAAGGGAAATTGGGCTACGCTGCTACTGCCGGTTAATACGGATGATTCAATCAACTACACACTGCTGGCCGAGGAAATTGACCAATTGATAGCAGCTCAGGTAGATGGCATTTATTCAAATGGTTCGGCGGGGGAGTTTCATAACCAAACCGAAGCTGAATTTGATAAAATAAACGAGTTGCTCGCGAGTAAATGCAGAATGGCCGGTATGCCGTTTCAGATAGGTGCGTCGCATCCGTCTCCCATCATATCAAAACAGCGCCTGCAAAGAAGCGTAGCCTTGCTGCCAGATGCAATCCAGGTCATACTGCCTGATTGGATAGTAGCTAACCAGCAGGAGCAAGTAAGCTTTTTGCAGGGAATGAGCCATGCTGCTGCCGGTATACCTCTGGTGCTTTATAATCCGCCGCATGCCAAAATGGTTTTGCCGCCACAGGCTTACGCTGGCTTTAAAGATTTAGTCCCCAGCCTTATTGGCATAAAAGTACTGAGCGGTGATGTGCAATGGGTTAATGATATGAAGCGGTATGGCAAGCACCTTTCAGTATTTGTACCGGGGCATATGTTAGCCACTGGCTTCGCCAATGGCATTGCGTCTGGCGCTTACTCAAATGTAGCCTGCATTAACGCAAAAGCCGCCCAACAATGGTGGGATGATATGCAAACAGATATTAATTCGGCTCTCGATTTGGAGTTTCGAATCCAGCAGTTTTTTAAAGAATGTATAGTGCCGTATCAGCAACAACGATTTTCTAACCCGGCACTTGATAAATTTTTGAGTGCGGTAGGGGGTTACATAAACGTAGGAACGCGTTTGCGCTGGCCATACCACTTTATTAGCGAGGATGAGGTGCTCACGATAAGGAAGCGCGCTCAGGCACTGATACCCGAATTTTTTACTACAAAACATTAAATGAACATGAAAATAAACGGAATAGTAGCAGCAACATTTGCAGCCTATCATGAAGACGGAACACTTAATACGGAGATCATAGCAACACTGGTTGAAAAGCTAATAGGAGATGGTGTTTCGGGTGTATACATATGCGGCACTAACGGCGAGGGCCCCAACATGTCAGTCGAGGAACGTATGGCTGTTGCCGAAGCCTATGTAAAAGCTGCCAATAAACGCATATTGGTGCTTGTACATGTAGGTCATACCTCAATTGCCGAGTGCAAAAAGCTGGCAGCACATGCCGCTTCCATTGGTGCTGATGCATTTTCGTCAGTAGCGGCATTTTACTTTAAGCCGGTATCGGTACAAAACCTGGTCGATTGTATGGCCGAGATAGCTTCAGCTGCGCCGCAGCTGCCTTTTTATTACTATCATATGCCTACGTTAACGGGTGTGGGTATGGATATGGTTGATTTCTTAAAAATAGGCGGACAGCAAATACCCAATCTTGCAGGTATAAAGTACACGGCATCAACGTTGTACGAGTACCAGGCCTGCCTTAACGTTGAAGACGGAAGATATGAAGCGCTTTACGGATTTGATGAGATGCTGCTTCCTGCTTTATCGGTTGGCGCAGTAGGTGCAATTGGTAGTACCTATACCTTTGCCGCGCCTGTATATTTAGACATCATTAAAAATTACCGTGCTGGTAATCACGAAGAGGCAAAACGGCTGCAACTGTTAATGGTAAACATCATTCGTTGTATTATTAAACATCCATCCATTGCTGCACAAAGAGCCATTATGCACATGCTGGGTTTTGATATGGGTAATCCACGTTTGCCACTTGCGCCGTTGTCTGCCCAGAGTTATGCCCAATTAAAAGCTGATCTGGAATCAGAAGGCTTCTTTGAGCTGCTTAATCAATACGCAAATCAAACTGCTAATGCATAAAGCTATTTCTCAAACACTACGAGCAGCAAAAATTATTGGTTTTAATCTGAGCCTGATGAGTACGACGATAGCTGAAGCACAAGTTACCGAATTTAAGTGGTCTGAGCTGGCTGCTATTCCTGATGCGCATGGTTTTGCCGGTTCGTTTGGCGGCACTTCCGGAGGTAGCATGATTGTAGCAGGAGGGGCAAACTTCCCTGACGGCGGAGCACCGTGGACAGGAAGTAAGAAAGTTTGGACTAATCAGATTTTTGTGCTTGAGAAGCCTGATGGGCAATGGAAAGTTGTCGGCAAATTACCCCATAATCTGGGTTACGGTGTATCGGTAACCTGGAATAACAAATTAATTTGTGTTGGCGGAAGCAACGAAGCCGGCCATACGCAGAAAGTGTTTGCACTTTCATATAACACACAAAGTATAACAATAGATACGCTGCCAGATTTGCCCTACGCCCTTGCCAATAGTTCGGGGGCTGTTGCCGGTAATATACTCTATGTAGCTGGCGGTTTAATTAACCCCGACGACAGGCGTTGCGCTAACCTTTTTTTATCGCTCGATCTTTCATTGCCGGCAGCCGAACAGCGGTGGCATAAATTAGATAGCTGGCCCGGTCCGGCCCGAATGTTAGCTGCAACAGGTGCCATAAATAATACATTTTATTTATTTAGTGGCGCTGAACTCGTAGACGCACAGAACGGATCGGTGAAGCGCAGGTATTTGAACGATGCTTATTCTTATGCGCCGGGTAAAGGGTGGAAACAGCTTGCTGATATGCCTTGGGCCGCTGTTGCGGCTCCAAATTCCGTTTATACCTCAAATAAAAATGTATTAAGCATATTTGGTGGCGATGACGGACAACTGGCCGAACGAGCTGATCTTAAAGAAACGCATCCAGGCTTTAATATCCGGATCTTGAATTATTATGTAAATGAAAATCAGTGGAAAGCCGGGTCAGATATTCCGGTTGAGAAGAATAAGAACAGTGTAAGTAAGCCTAACGAAAGTTTATGGGCACCGGTTACTGTACCTTTAGTTATATGGAACGGAAAGCTTGTTTTTCCAGGCGGCGAAGTGCGCCCGGCTGTTCGTACTCCGCGGGTGCGGGTGGCAACGCCAGTTAAACATTAAAGTAACCACAGTTTACCCCATTACAAAACACCAATACCATGATTAAATCACCATCCGTTTCTTCCTCCTATCCATGGGCACTTGTGGCTATGCTGTGGGTGGTTGCGTTTTTAAATTATTTCGACCGAAACCTTATTACATCAATGCATGATCCGGTAGTAGCCGATTTTAAACTCAATGATTCGCAGTTCGGTCTGTTAACTACCATGTTTTTGCTTTCGTATGGCTTGCTTAGTCCGCTTGGCGGCTACTTTGCCGATAATTACGGGCGCAAAAAGGTAATTTGTTTTAGCGTGGCCATCTGGTCTGCTGTAACGCTTTGGACGGGTTTTGTAAGTTCTTTTCCGGAAATGCTGGTTGCACGTGTGGTAATGGGGCTTAGCGAAGCGTGCTACATACCGGCTGGCCTGGCGCTTATAAGTGAGTATCATCAGGGCCGGACAAGATCAATTGCAACGGGCTTGCACATGAGCGGTTTATATGCTGGTCTTGCGCTCGGCGGCTTAGGCGGTTTTATAGCCGAATCATGGGGGTGGCGCCATGGCTTTCAGTTATTTGGTTTGATTGGTGTAGTTTATTCGATTTTATTAATTGTGTTTTTAAAAGATAAACCTATCGTATCTAACGGTGACCCGGTCTACAAAAAGGCACCTGCAAATCTGTTCCAAATATTTAAGCAGTTATTGGCAGAACGCTCGTTTTTAGTGCTGATGTTCTATTTCTGCGTATTGGGCATTGTAAACTGGTTAATTTATGCCTGGCTGCCCACTTTCTTGAAAGAACATTTTCATCTCGGGCTTGGAGAGGCTGGTATTTCGGCCACGGGCTATATGCAAATTGGCTCTTTTGCCGGTGTTTTGATAGGTGGCATACTGGCAGATCGGTGGTCGAAAATTAATGAACGCAGTCGTTTATATGTAGTTATAATTGGCTTTACGGTTGGGGCTCCATTTCTTTTTTTAATGGCCAGTACGCATGTTTTACTTATAGCAATTGCCGCTATGATTGTTTATGGCTTAGCACGTGGCTTTAATGACAGTAACCTGATGCCCATTTTGTGTCAGGTAATTGATAACCGGTACATAGCAACGGGGTATGGCTTCCTGAACTTTTTAAGTACCATAGTTGGCGGATTGATGGTATATATTGGTGGGGTTTTAAAAGACGCTCAAATCGATCTTTCTATCATTTACCAGGTTTCAGCGGTGTTAATGCTGTTGGCAAGCCTCTCTCTGTTTTTTGTAAAATTTTATCGTCAAAAAGAATATACAGCATGAAGGAGGTTATAGGACACGGTGATTACCAGTATCGTGTTAACCGTAATTGGAGCAAGGCCGATGCCGTAAAATATCCGGTTAACGACTGCCATGAAATGGTTAGGGCACAGAACGGATTGCTGTACATGCTTACCAACGAGGTTAAGAACAATATACTTGTTTATTCAAAAGACGGTAACATTGTGTCTGTCTGGGGAAACGAGTTTCCGGGCGGGCATGGCTTAACCATTGCTGATGAAAACGGGACTGAATACTTATACATTACCGATACGGTACGCCATGAAGTGATTAAAACGTCGCTCGATGGCAAAATAATCTCGGTATACAGCTATCCTAAAGAGATACCCGAATATACAGCTGTCAATGAATATAAACCGACCGAAACGGCAGTTGCTGCCAATGGAGATTTATACGTTACCGATGGTTATGGTCACCAGTTTGTTATACAGTATGACCATGCAGGTAATTACATCCGGCATTGGGGGGGTAAAGGTGACGGGCGCGAGCAATTTGATTGTGCACATGGTATAACTGTTGATAGTCGTTATAGTGAGCCGTCTTTACTAATTACTTCCCGAAATCATCAGGCGCTTAAGCGCTTTACACTGGATGGACAATATATAGAAACCATTTCCCTGCCGGGTTCTTTTATTTGCCGACCTGTTATACACGGAAAAAATGTTTATGGCGCAGTATTCAGATCAGAACATAATCAAAATTTTGGCTCTGGTTACGTTACCATATTAGATGAACATCACCGTGTAATTTCCTCTCCGGGTGGCACTGAACCTATATATGCAGACGGTGTTTTACAACCGCAAAAGCAGGTTGGGCAAACGTTTATCCACCCGCACGATGTATGCGTTGATGCGGATGAAAACCTCCTCATACCGCAATGGAACGCGGGTAAAACCTATCCGGTTTTTTTGGAAAGAGTTTGATGTATATATCCACTTCAGGCCAATGTCGTTTATATCAAATAAGCCAGACTTAAAAGGAATGTGACGCTGTTTAATTTCCTTAGAATGTGTTGTAGAAGTATGACTTTGCCTCCTTATCTAGCAGGCAGGTAAACGTCCTTTCTAAATAAGTCATCCGTTGTTTGTAGCTTTACGGCTATCTATGTATGCATCTATGAGAAATTTACTACTGTTATTTCCTGTGTTAATGGTTTTGTCATGTAAAAGCCCTGCCGAAAAGGAAGAAGACAGGCAACTGAATAAGTTGGCGAAAGATTATGTTCACCTTGGCTTAACTATTGGCCAGTATGACAGTGACTTTGTGGATGCTTATTATGGTCCCGATTCATTGAAACCTAAGCAGGCAGTTGCCGAAAGTTTTCCTAAGGATAGCCTTTTAGCATCAGTAAATGAGTTGATGAACGAGCTCAGCTCAGTAGCCCATAGCTCAACCAACGATTCTAACCAGATCAGGGCCAATTGGATGTATGATCAGTTACTGGCATTTAGCCGCCGTATCAGGATATATAGCGAAGAATACGCCACGTTTGATGAAGAGTCAAAAGCGCTGTTTGGCGTAGTGGCCCCCGTTTATGACGAAGATTATTTTAAAGCTACCGTTGATGAACTGGATAGTATTTTGCCAGGCAGCGGTAATGTGAACAACCGTTTCCAGAAGCTGGCTAATAAATTTGTAATTCCGACAGAGAAACTTGAGCCGGTTATAAACGCTGCCATAGCTGAAGCGCGTAAACGCACTAAAGCCCACTATCAATTGCCGGCAAACGAGAGCTTTACGCTGGAATTTGTAAAAGATAAACCATGGTCGGGTTATAATTGGTACAAGGGCAACTATAAAAGCGTAGTACAAATTAATACAGACACCAAGATTTTTATTGACCGGGCTATTGATGTGGGCAGTCATGAAAGTTACCCCGGTCACCATGTATATAATATGCTGTTGGAAAAGAACCTTTACCACGACAGGGGATGGGTGGAGCTTTCATTATACCCGTTGTTCAGTCCGCAGTCTTTAATTGCGGAGGGCAGTGCCAATTATGGTATAGAAGTAGCTTTTCCGGGTAATGATAAAGTGAATTTCGCCAAATCGATATTGTTATCGTTAGCAGGACTGGATACCGCCGGAATTGACGTTTACTTTAAAGCCGTGGCTATTAAAGCAAGATTGAATTATGTGCGTAATGAAGTAGCCAGAGGGTTAATTGATGATACCATGAGCCGGGGCAAGGCACTAAGCTGGCTAAAAAAGTATGGTCTCATGAATGATGAAACAGCCGAAAAATCCTTAGACTTTATCAAAAAGTACCGCAGCTATGTAATTAACTACAACTATGGGCAGGATTTGATTAGAAATTATATGGCGCAAAACGGTGCAACTGGTAAAGATCCTAATAAGCGTTGGGAAGTGTTCGGTAGGTTGCTGAGCAACGAGACCACTCCGGCCAGTTTGGTCAAATCACACAAATAGATTTTTGTAAAAATAACGCCACTTAAAACCTTCTTGCCGGGAAGGCTTTTTTTATTACGTCTTATATAATTTACTTAAAGCCTATTTTTATTTAGACTGTTTCTTATTAACTTCGCTGCATTATCTTATTTATAACAGTGAAGTAAGCGGTATTTGTATACCCAGCAACTCCGGTAATATGAAAAAACTACTTATAGCCCTTTCAACTCTTTTTACATTTTCTGCACATGCGCAGAAAAATGTGTTGTTAGATCCATCTTTTTGGCAGGCTAAACCCGACGTGAGCCAGGTAAAAGCCGAAGTTGATAAAGGAGGTAGTCCTTCACAATTTAATGCCATGAGCTTTGACCCGGTTGTAATGGCTATTAATGCGCAGGCGCCTACCGAGGCTATTAAATATTTAATAGACCAGCCGGGTAATAACGTAGATAAACTAACACACGATGGTCGTACTTATTTACACTGGGCTGCTAACAGGGGTAATGTAGAGGTGGTAGAATACCTGCTATCAAAAGGTGCTAAAACAAATGTTGAGGACAGCCATGGCACTACGCCGCTAAATTTTGCAGCTGCCAGTGGTCAGGCCAATACAAAAATTTACGATTTATGCTTAGCGCACGGCGCTAACCTAAAAAAGGAGCTCAATCATGATGGTGCAAATGCGCTGCTTTTAGCTGTAGCAAATGATAAAGACCTTACACTAACTAGTTATTTCGTATCTAAAGGGTTGGATATCAAAAGCACTGATGCTGCCGGCAACAATGCCTTTGCTTATGCTGCCCGGGGTGGTAATATTGATGTGTTAAAGGCATTGGTACAAAAAGGGGTGCCTGTGAATGCCAACGCTATGATTATGGCCAGCCAGTCTGGAGGACGCCGTGGACCGGGCGGTAATGCCGGCGGCGCTACTTTAGCCCTTTACCAGTACCTCGAAAGCCTGAACATTAAACCAACGGTAACCAATAAGAGTGGCGAGAATGTGCTTCATTATATTGTGCGCAAGCCTAACCAAAATCAAATCATCCAGTATTTCTTATCTAAAGGTGTTGACGTAAATCAGGCCGACGAAGACGGTAATACGCCCTTTATGAATGCTGCTGCCAGTAACCGCGATACGGCTGTGTTGGGTATGCTTATTTCCCATGTAAAAAACCTCAATCAAAGTAACCAAAAAGGCGTAAGTGCATTAGCTATGGCTGTGCGTAGCAATTCGCCCGATGTTGTAAGTTACCTGCTCAATAAAGGTGCTGATGTTAAAGTAATTGACCATGCCGGTGATAACCTTGCTGCTTACCTGGTGCAATCATACGCCGGCGAACAATTGGGTGGAAGGCAAGGTGCCCCAAGCTTTAACGGGCCAAAGCCCGAAGACTTTGATACCAAGCTAAAAATGCTCCAGGCAAAAGGCTTTGATGCTAAGGCCCCGCAAAAAAATGGTAATACGCTGTGGCATCTGGCCATTGCCAAAAACGACTTCTCATTAATGAAACGTTTAGAGCCATTGGGTATTGATGTGAACGCTCGTAATAATGAAGGCCTTACTGCATTGCATAAAGCAGCTATGGTATCTAAAGACGATGCCATGCTGAAATATTTGTTATCAATAGGCGCTAAAAAAGACATCACTACAAATTTTAAAGAAACTGCATTTGACTTAGCTGGTGAAAATGAGTCTTTAACTAAAAAGAACGTATCCGTTAATTTCCTTAAATAATTTATTAATGTCTAAGTTATATAAAGCAACGCTTTTGTTTTTGGCGCTCACCTTCGTTAAGTCTACTGTTTCTTTTGCTCAGGCAACCGGTACCAGCAAGTATAAATGCATGGTGCAAATGACCAATTACATGGGTGAGGGCGCTTATATTGTTATTTCATTAATTGATAGCAAAGGTGCGTACGATAAAACTTTGTATGTAATGGGTTCTGACAAGAAATGGTATTCGAGCCTAAAAGAGTGGAACAAGTTTTATAAAAAGAAGCCGGCTAACATTAGCGCTATCACCGGCGCCTCCGTTACTGGTGGTGACCGTAGCGTTAACGTTATTGAGATTGAAACTTCAAAGATAAATGCTGGCTACAAGCTGCGTTTTGAAAGCGCAGTAGAAGATAAAAATTACTATGTAAAAGACCTGGAAATACCACTCACCAGCGATGCGCTTGCTGGCAAAAATGAGGGCACGGGCTTTATTCGTTATGTGCGCTTTAGCGCTAACTAACGTTACCATTACAGCATGACTATTTCAATTTGGAGATACAGCCACTTAGCACTGGCCGTATCTTCTTTTTTGTTGCTTACATTAGCCTCCATAACCGGCATCATCCTTTCATTTGAGCCGGTATCCGAAAAGTTGCATCCTTACCGCGTTGATGGGTTTAACCAGATTACGCTCGCTCAAACGCTTCCCGCACTTCGTAAAACCTACCCCGATATTAGTGAGCTTACTGTTGATGCTAACCAGTTTGTACAGGTAAAGGCCAGCGATGCACAGGGAAAAAACCTGGCGGCTTATATAGATCCGCTAACAGGGAAAGTTTTGGGTATACCGGCCCAAAAGAATGAATTTTTCCAATGGGTGAATGATTTGCACCGCTCACTTTTTTTGCATGAAACGGGCCGGTTCTTCATAGGTCTTACGGCTTTTTTGTTACTGCTAATTACCTTGTCCGGAACTGTGCTGGTTATACAGCGGCAGCGTGGGCTGAAGCGGTTTTTTACCCGAATAGTGCGTGATAATTTTGCCCAGTACTATCATGTGGTGCTGGGGCGGCTGGCATTGGTGCCAATCTTTATTATTGCACTAACCGGCGCATACCTGTCGTTAGCCCGGTTTGGGCTGGTAGAAATAAAAAAAGCTACACTAAAGATTGATTTTAACGCTATCCGGTCTGAGCCTGAAAGGAAGCCTGCTGAGATTGCCATTTTTAAGAATACTAAACTAGCACAGGTACAAAGCATTGAGTTTCCTTTCTCAGAAGATGCGGAAGACTATTACACCCTTAAGCTAAATGACCGCGAACTAACGGTTAACCAAATTACGGGAGACATTTTGAGTGAAGTGAAGTACCCTACTGCCGTAGTGCTCACTACCTTAAGCCTCAACTTACATACGGGTAAAGCCAGTGCACTGTGGGCCGTTGTATTAGCCGTTGCCTCGGCCAGTATTTTGTTCTTTATTTATTCGGGCTTTGCTATTACGTTTAAACGCAGGGCTAACCGGGTAAAAAACAAATACACCGCCGCCACTGCCGAGTTTATTATACTGGTTGGATCAGAAAACGGCAGCACGTTTGGCTTTGCACAGGCCGTGCATCAACAATTGCTCAAGCAGGATAAAAGAAGTTTTATAACCGAGTTGAATAGCTATACGGCATTCCCTCAAGCCAAACATTTAATTGTTTTAACCGCCACTTATGGGCTGGGCGATGCGCCTACCAATGCTTCACGTGTTGCCGGCCTTTTTCAAAAGTACCAGCAACCGCAAGAGGTTCTGTATTCGGTAATTGGCTTTGGCTCACATGCCTATCCCGATTTTTGTAAGTTTGCTTTTGAGGTAAACCAGTTGCTTGCGCACCAAACCTGGGCTAAACCTTTGTTGGATATTCATACGGTAAATGATAAATCGCCAGCCGAATTCAATTTATGGGCAGAGGCCTGGTCACAACAATCAGGCGTTGTGCTTGCGGCACTGCCTGAATGGCAAAGTACAAGACCCAGCCGCCTGGAAACATTTATTGTAACCCGTACAACCGCCGGTAGTGATGATACTTTCTTAATTCGTTTACAAGCTAAGCGTAAAATCAAAGCTACCTCTGGTGATCTGTTAGCTATTTACCCTGCAAATGATCATCGGGAAAGGTTGTATTCTATTGGTGTTATTGATAAAGAGATTCAGTTAAGTGTGCGCTTGCATACTGAGGGGCTTGGTTCGGGCTTTTTACATCGGCTAAGTGAAGGGCAAAGTATCCAGGCACGCCTCGTCAACAATGATCATTTTCATTTCCCATCAAAAGCCGCCGAGGTTGTCATGATTTGCAACGGTACGGGTATTGCCCCGTTTTTGGGCATGATTGGACAGAACCTTCAAAGAACGCCTTGCCATTTGTACTGCGGTTTCCGTGACGGTGCATCATTCGCTATTTATCAGCCGTTTTTGGAAGAGGCTAAAGCTGTGCAAAAGCTTAGCCGGCTGCATGTGGCGCGTTCAAGGGAAGGCGAAATGCAATATGTAAGCCATTTGATTGATCGCGACATTAACTTTATTGCACGTATACTGAACGGTGGTGGCGTGCTGATGATTTGTGGTTCGCTATCGATGCAAAAGGACGTTGTTGCTTTGCTGGAAACCGCATGTCAATCGCAATTAGGGCAAAGCCTCAGTGTTTACCAGTCGCATGGTCAAATTTTGATGGATTGTTATTAGGCTTTTCAAAACTCCACACTATAAAGAATACTTGTCAAGGTCCAACTTATGTGAATAAATATGGCCATCATCAGTAATTAAAATGCAGCTGTAGGCCGGGTGTTTTTTAATTAGCTGCATACCCTTAGTTTTTCCTAAAACCATCATAGAGGTGCTTAAACCGTTGGCTGTTTCAGCGCTGGGGCCAAATACGGTTACACTGCATAAGCCGGTAGCCGGGTAGCCGGTGGTCGGGTTAATAATGTGCGAATATCTTTTGCCATTAAACACCACAAATTTTTCATAATTGCCCGAGGTTACCACGGCGCTTTTTTGCAGTGGCACAACCGCAAATATGGTGTCTTTATGTATAGGGTTAGTAATGCCCACGGCCCAGTTACTGCCATTAGGGTGTTTGCCCCAGGTGCTCATATCGCCCGATCCATTTACAATGCCGGCCTTAATGCCACGGGCCAGCATCATATCGCGGCAGCGGTCGGTTGCATAACCTTCGCCCAAAGCACCGAATCCAATCTTCATTCCCTTCCGTTTTAAAAAAATGGTCGAGTTTTTACGATCCAGTACTATATCCTGATAGCCTACGTTTTTAACCGATTTTGTTACCGCTTCGGCAGACGGCATTTGGGTCATGGAGCCATCAAACTTCCATATCCGATCCATGGCTGCAAAGCTAATATCAAATGCGCCTTTAGTAATTTTAGAAAGATGCAGCGCCCGTTCCGTCAAAGCAAATACTTCCGCACTTACCTCTACCGGGGCAATGCCTGCATTTTGGTTCACTGCAGATATTTGTGTGTCGGCCTTCCAGTCCGATATCAGGTTTTCTATCCGGGTAACTTCAGCAATCACTGTATCAATATTATGCTCGGCCGATAGGGAATCAGGTGCTACAATGGTGATATCAAACCTGCCACCCATTAATTTAACTGTTCTTTTGCGCAGTACCTGGGCCGAGGTGCTTATACCGGTTAAAATTAAAAATACAAATAGGCACTGTTTCATGGAATAAAAGGAACGCATCAGCTCCTAAAAGATTTCAGCAAATAACGCAAATTTAGGTTAAAGGAAACTGAAATTAAGGTGATGATTAAGTTGTTTGCTCCCCCCATTTAAATGGCTTTAAGACGATATTACCCACCAGTGATGACATATCCTGAACTGCTGCATTAGTGGTAAGCGGAATAACAAAATTTCCATCCTCATCAGCTGCAAAATCTTTCCATTTGTCAATATCGGATTGCCAAGAATACCGGGCAACGTAATCGTAAGGACTTGTAGCATCTGCTACAACTTCTATCTCCAGGCTTTCTGAATAGATGGTTCGGGATGGGTATTGTGTATCCCATAGCAAGCCCTTTTTAACACTATACTCTAATACGCTGAACTTCATGATAAAAAATGAACCTTCATTTTTAGATAGCCGTAATTTTGAATTTAAAAAGCCGGTATGCAAAAAAATGTCTTTTTGATCCGGAATCTCTTTTCGCTTAATACGTATGGCATTTTCGCAGGGGTCTTGCTTTCTTTGATGTAAGTAAACCCCTGTACCGCGTATGGTTAATGCAAATTCAAAGTCATAAAAGTATTCCAGTCCTTGCAGCTCGGGCGTTTGAATTTTAATGTCGCGTAGCGCTATACGTACGCCTAAGTCGCCAAACAAAAAACGCTGGATGTTTTCAAATGTCTCGTAGCTGTTTACAATGCCCCTGTAGCCCGAATGAGCCCGATGAACATTGGCATAAAAAGCAACATTGTTTTCGTCGTATTGAGTGCCTGACACGGGCTTTTCACCGCTTACTATGTAAGCTCTGTCTTGCTTTACCAAGCCATCGCTAAAACTTCCGGTAACGTGTTTAATGGCAGAGTAGGCGCCATAATCACTTCCTATAACGCAAAGGCAATTTTTAACGGGGAAGGTACTTTTGCCTAAACTGTGTAAATCATACTTGTAATTATCTTCATTGCGACTTTCACTCTGCGGGTTTTTTAATTCACCAAGCTGTAAATACTCCCGCATTCTTTTAGGCCTGAAAATGCTGGAGTCATACGGGTTGAGAGAAGAAACAATAGCCTCTTCAACAATATCGGGTATGTTACCCATGTCTATTCCTTTATGCGGCGAACCAATGGTTACCAAACGGTGTATTAGTTTGGCTGAATCTGTAATACGGCTAAGGGGTACGATAATGTCATCCGGGGCTCTGTTGTCTATGTAATTAGGCAAGGTATTTTGCAACAATGTTCTGCATACCAGGCCACCCATTGAATGGGTAATCAGTATAACTTTATAATCTTTTTCTAACGACTCCCTGCTCATGCCCAACGCCAATAACTGGAGAGGAATTTTATTTACAATCAGGTCTGTCAGTTCAAGCGCATGGTTTTCAATACTGCGCACTTTATCCTGAATGTAGTCCACATCATAAAAGCGGCTTATCCAAATACTTCTCGATGGGTTAGATTCGTCAAAATCTTCCGTCCGGCAATTCACGGCATCGGCATAACCATACTTTTTTTCATCACTGCTTTCAAACCGGCTTTTCATAAAGCGGATTAATTGCCCTTCAAATAAATCGGGGGTAAGGTAACCGTTGTCTGCCTGTGTTTGCTTCTTATAAACGGCCGAAGTTGCAAAGCCATAATAAGAGTCGTTAAAAGTTTCTTCAACGTCGGCTCGGCGCATCGCATATCCTCTTACATAAACTATAGGGTAATAGGGTGGGTCAATTTTTTTTAATGAATCTTTCATGGGATGAAAATTGGTTTATAAGGAGGGTCTGTAAAGACGCTTTAATAAAGGCTTACAACGAAATTGCTTAATACCACTTATGAATACAATAGCTACTTATAGCTAATTTACTTACTAAAGGGAACCCCCAATCCGGGCATATATGGCCTCAAATGCATGCTGGTTTATATATGCGGCAAAGCTGTGGTTTATGCTACTTACTTATATTTTAACCTGCCCAATTTTTATTGGTGCGTAACAGTATTTTAAGTATTTGTGTCTCCAACTCCAACTTTTATACAGTTTTGTTCGTTAACTCGCTATTAACCATCATTTACTGCCTTGAAAAATATATTGCTCATCATTCTTTTTATGGCTGGTTCTTGTGCATTTGCTCAACAAACCACAGAAGATACCACGAAGAAAAATGTTATTGATACGTTAAAGAAGGATCTTTTAACAGTGCCGGACACCGTTCAGCATTTGCGCAGCAAATTTGCATCGTTAATACCGCCCGCCGCCTTGATGGGTTATGGTATAACCTCGTTTTATGTTAAGCCACTGCGTAAATGGGATCGCTATATTTATAAGGAAGCGCAGGAGCACAACATTATTACGAACAGTAGTATAGAAGATTATTTTCAGTACGCGCCGGTAGCATTGGTATATGGCCTGAACGTAGTAGGTGTACACGGCAAAAACACATTTGTGGATCGTACACTTATTTATGTCCTGTCGCAAGGTATGTTAAAGCTTTCACTAAATGTGCTGAAGCGCTCAACACACCGGTTAAGACCTAATGAGCTTGATAGGCTCTCTTTCCCATCTGGCCATACAGGAACAGCATTTTCAGGTGCCGAGTTTATGGCGCAGGAGCTAAGCGGCAACTCGCCTTACTATGGGCTTGTAGGTTATGCCTTTGCAACAACAACAGGCGTTTTCCGTATCTACCACCAGGATCACTGGTTTAGCGATGTAGTTGCAGGAGCTGGTTTGGGTATTTTAGCAACCAAGGGAGCTTATTTGTTATATCCATACATACGTAACACCCTGTTCAGGGGTAAGGACAAAAATGAAGATCAAAACCTAGCGCCTGAGTTAAAGAAGAAAGCCCGGCGCAGCGCTATACTATTGCCGTCATACCAAAGCGGAGGTTTTGGGGTTGAGTTTGCGATGGAACTTTGATGCCGGTTACAACGCATGCAATCCCGTTGCTTGCATTTTTATAACTGTTTTAACGTTGAAGATTACTAGTTGTTAAGCATTACACCGCAGCGCCTTGTTTCAGCAATTGGGTATTAGCTATATAGATTTGTTTGATGGTAATTACCTTTCTAAAGAGGCGCTCTCGTTTTTGCTTTCTTTTCTGAGGTTTTGCAAAAACTGCGAAGGGGTTTCGCCAAACTCCTTTTTAAATGCCTTGGTAAAATAAGACTGTGTTTGTATGCCCACCCGGTACATCACCTCGGTTAGCAGAATATCCTCATGCGTTAAAATTTCGACAGCCTTTTTTAAACGGGTACTCCTGATAAACTCATTGGCCGACTGACCGGTAACATCTTTTATTTTGTTATAAAGTTTAGTACGACTCATACCTGCTGATTTGCAAAGCAATTCAATGTCCAGATCCGGATTGCTCATTTCCGCTTCAATGGTGCTAATAAGCTGATTAAGAAAAGCTTTATCCTTTTTGTTATATACCAGTTCGAGGGCAGTGGTGTTGTAACTTTTTGAATAACGCTCTTTGAGTACACGGCGCTGTTCAAATAGGTTGTGTAAACTGGTAGTCAGTAATTTAGGGCTTACCGGTTTGTTGAGATACAAATCGGCTCCCGATTCAAAACCTTCAATTTCGGCTTGCAGGTTAGTTTTTGCGGTTAGCATCACAAATGGAATATGGCTGGTTTCAATATCCTGCCGTATCATTTTGCAAAATTCATTGCCATCAGTTCCGGGCATCATCACATCGCTAATGATTAAATCCGGATGTTCAGCTTTGCTTTTCTCTATGCCCTCTCTTCCGTTAGCGGCCTCGCTTATGGCATACTCTTTTTCCAGGCAGGTCCTCAAAAACAGCCTGATCTCTTCATTATCGTCCACAATGAGAATGTGCGGCTTGTCCGTCGTTAATGGATCCGGCTTCTGCTTCTGGTTCTGCGCAGCATTAGCAAATTGTGGTAGTTGATGATAAGCAATGCTTTCCAGGCTAACGCCGCCGTGCTGATCGTTTGCTTGCCATTTTTCGCTTAAAGTGTAATCGTGTTCGCTGCAAGGCAGGCCAATAATAATCTCGGTGCCTTGCTGGCGTTCGCTGTATACGTAAATATCGCCTTTATGAAGCGTGGCAAGGCTTTTTACAAACGCTAACCCGATGCCAGAGCCAAGGTGCGATTCGGTTATACGATAATAACGTTCAAATAAATGCGAGAGCGAATCACGCGATATGCCAATGCCATTATCGGCTATCCTGATATAACAGTACTGCTTGCCCCGATAAGCGTTTTTAATAATCAGCTCGTTTCCATATGCCGATTTAAAGCTGCTCAATTCGTTTGACAGTTCAACAGTTACGCTGCCGCCAGTTTGGGTGTATTTAATAGCGTTGGTTAGCAAGTTAAGCAGAATTTTCTCCAGTATCTGACGGTCAAAATAAGCTTCATCTATTTGCGGAGAAAGCTTCACCGTCAGATTGATAGCCTTTTGTTGAGCCAAATCTTGAAAATCGTTTGTTATTTCTTCAATAAATAGCTGTGTGTTGCCCTTAGCCACTTTTAAGCTCAATGCGCCCGATTCCACTTTCCGAAAGTCCATTAATTCATTAATGAGCACCATTAAGCGGTTGGCATTACGGTACATCATTTCGGAGTAATGCGTAAAATGAGTGTTCGGGCTCTCACGTAAAAGGTTTTCAAGCGGACCTAAAATGAGTGATAGCGGCGTGCGAAGGTCATGCGATATATTGGTAAAAAATTGCAGCTTCAACTGGTGCATTTCCTCCTTTTTGTTTTCTTCTATCTTCTTTAAATCGGCGTTCTTTTTAAATTTTAATATTAGGTAGGCGCCATAGAATATGAGGGCCGCCATTAAGGTTCTGAACCACCATGTGGCCCATGTAGGCGGGGTTATAATTACTTTAATAACCGATTCGTGCGGGTTCCAAATGCCGTCATTATTTGATGCTTTTACATGGAAAGTATATTCACCAGGGCTTAAATTAGTAAAGGAGGCTTTTCTGCTTTGTGAGGCGTCGTACCACGTATCGTCTAATCCTTCAAGCTTGTATATATAGCGGTTATTTTCGGGCGCGTTGTAATTAAGTGCTGCAAACTGGAACGATAGCGTAGACTGTTTGTAGTTAAGCTTTAATGTTTTAGTTTGGCTAATATCCTGCCTTAATACCGAGTTGCCGGTAGTATCTGGCAGTACATCTTTATTAAATATTTGCAAGCCGGTGATGTAAACTGGCGGCACAAACCGGTTAGAGCGAATTTGGTAAGGGTTAAACTGATTAAACCCATTAATACCGCCAAAATACATAGTACCATTACGTGCGGTTAAAGATGCATTGGCTTCAAACTCCAGCCCCTGCAATCCATCGGCTAAATTATATTTCTTAAAGCTACGAGTGGATGGATTAAGCCTGGTTATGCCGTTTGAGGTAGCTATCCAAAGGTTCCCTTTTGTATCCTCCTCAATACTTTTAATAAATTCTGTACCTAATCCGCCTTTTGTGGTAAACCGTACAAACTTGCTTTGCTGCCGGTTAAAAACATACAGGCCGGTTTGGCCTACCCAAAGTTGGCCTTTATGGTCAGAAAATAAAACCCTTAAATCAGGGCGGCGTTCCTGATCGTCAAAAAAGTGTTTAAACTGCCGGGTCACTAGGTTATAACAGTTTAGTCCGCCATCATCTGTGCCAATCCACAAATTTTGGTAGCGGTCTTCTTTTAAAGACACAATATTATTTCCCTTTAATCGGGTTTTCCCGTCGAGCGATGCAGTAATGCGGCTAAACCGCTTTGTTGCAGGATCGAAAAGGTTAAGCCCGCCGTAGTAAGTGGCTACCCAAAAATTGTTGTGGCTATCTGTATAAGCTTTTTGAACATAGTTGGAAGAGATAGAATTCTTGTTGGCCGGAAGATTCAAAAAATGTTCAAAGGTCTGGGTTTTCCGGTTAAAACGGTTAAGGCCGCCGCCCCAGGTGCTTACCCACAGCGTTTTTTCGCGGTCTTGCATAATGTCGAGTACGGCATCGCTGGCCAGGCTGTTGGTTGCCTGCAAATTATTGCGGTAATGTTTAAATGTACCGGTCAACGGGTTATAAACGTTTAAACCGCCACCATCGGTGCCTATCCATATACTGCCCTGGTCATCCTCGAAAAAAGCCCTCACGTCATTATAACTCAGGCTATTTGTGCCCGACGCAGTGTGTATAAAATTGAATTTGGAGGCATTAGGTATGTATAAATTAATTCCGCCACGATGCGTACCTACCCAAAGGTTTTTTTGACGGTCCTCATAAATGGCCGAAACTGTTCGTTGAGACAGGCTTTCCGGATCATCCACTTTATTCTGATGATGTATAAACTCATTAGTGTTATAATCAAAGCGTTCGAGACCTCCGTTGATGCTGCCTGCCCAGATGCGGCCCTTACTATCAGATAACAGGCATTTAACCTGATCATTTGATAGGCTGCCTGCGTATTGTTGTTGATGCTTAAAACTTAGTAATGTGCTCTTTAAAGGGTCATAAACAAGTAATCCGCCGTTTTCTATCCCCAGCCATAAACGGCCAAGTTTGTCTTCCTGTATCGAATTAATGGGTTGATTTTTAAGAGCCGGCTGTTCAGGTACGCTAACCACGGCGGTAGCAAAGCTGTGTGTTTTACGATCAAAGCGTTGAAGCCCCTTGGATGTACCCAGCCATAAACAACTTTTTGAATCTTCGTATATGCAATTGGTAACGTTGTTAGAGTTACCTGCAGCCGCAAAATGACTAAAACTGCCATCAGCCGCATTATATTTATCTAAGCCGCCATTATCTGTACCAATCCACAGTACCCCCTGTTTATCGGTATAGATGCTGTTAATGTTGTTACCCGCAAGGCTTGCCTTATAGCCGTAGCTGTATTTGTAAACTGTAAAAGTATTGGTATTTGTATTAAAGCGGTTAAGCCCGTCAATGGTGCCTATCCACAGGTTCTTTTGAGCATCTTCGGTAATACAGCGTATATAATTGTCGCTTAAGCTACCTGTATTGCCCGGCTTATTCTTAAATACGGTTATACCGTATCCGTCGTATTTATTCAAACCATCACGCGTACCAAACCACATAAAGCCCCGGGTATCCTGGTAAATGGCCTCGATAGTGCTGTTTGATAAGCCGTCCGAACTGTTAATGTGTTTAAAGCGAAGCTGGGTGGTTTGTGCGTGCAAGCCATCAGGCAGCGTAGCTAAACCGGCTGACAAAAGCAAACACAAGGCTTGTTGCCGGATAAAATACTTCACACCGCGATGGCTATTTAGTCCGCACCGATCCATAGTCCTTAAAAGTATAATTGGTTAACGGTATTTAGTGAACCGCTTGCATATTCACAATAATACGATTTTTATCTAAAAGTTAAGCAGGGGCGTCAATTTGGCTATAAGCGCTCAAAAAAATGATGATTTGAACAAAAGAAATGAACGTTTGAATTAGCTATTATTGGTGCAAATTATGGTGATTTGACCTCGTAAACCAATTATATCTATCAGTCGCTTTACACCTTATTTCCTGCTTATGCGTATGCCCCGGTGTATGCTAGTTTTATAATAATGTGATAAGCTAAGTGCTGATAGAAACCAAGTTTTAAACCAATTTAACTTTAAATTCTATGCGGATATTTACTCTTTTTTTTAAGAGGGGATTTTCATCAATAGTAGCCTTACTATTATTGTTGAATGTCTCCGCGGTGTTTGCGCAAAACATTACGGTAACAGGAACGGTAACTTTAAAAGAAGATGCCAGTACTTTACCTGGTATTGCTGTAACTGTAAAAGGAACAACACAAGGTACTTTAACCGATGGCGTGGGCAAATTTTCAATAAGTGCTCCTACAGGTGCCACGCTGGTGTTTACAGGGGTAGGCTTCCAAACACGCGAAGTGGCAGTAAACGGCTCAACCATGAGCGTGGTACTGGAAACCCAGCAAAACAACCTGAACGAAGTATTAGTAATTGGCTACGGTACAACCACCCGCCAAAACGTTACCACTGCGGTAACTAAGATTGACCCTAAAAAAGTACCCCAGGCAGCTAATAGCAACATACAGCAACTATTGTTTGGACGGGCAGCGGGCGTACAGGTTTCGCAAAGCAGCCCACAACCGGGTGGCGGAATTAATGTGTCCATCCGCGGCAGGGGTAATCCATTATATGTAGTAGATGGTGTTATTTTTCCGGGCGATGCACTGGAGCCGGGAAACGGCGCCATAGCGCGCGAAACCAACGGCGTAAACCGTGCGGGGCTCGCTGGTTTAAATCCTGAAGATATCGAGTCTATAGAGGTTTTGAAAGATGCCAGTGCTGCAATTTATGGTGTTAATGCCGCTAACGGGGTGGTGCTTATTACCACCAAAAAAGGTAAATCGGGTAGTATGTCTGTAAATTACAATGGTAATTATTCGTTCCAAAAAAACTACCAGTACCTGCAACCGCTCAACGCCACACAATATATGACCCTGTTTAACCAGTTGAGTGCTGATTATACAGTAGGCAACAAACCGGCCCAGTTCTCTGCAGCACAAATTGCAGCAGCTGGCGAGGGTACCAAATGGCTGGACGAAATATTTAAAACCGGCGCTATCCATAACCACCAGTTAACCGTAAACGGGGGTACCGAAAAAGTAACTTACTATTTCTCGGGCGGTTTTTACAATGAGGAGGGTACGCTCAGAAATGCAGGCTTAACACGCTATACCGGCAGGAGCAACCTATCATTTAATATATCTAAGCATTTAACGCTAAACACGAATTTTACCGGCAGCCGTAATAGTTATTTAAATTCATCGTCTGGCGGTCAGAGCGGCGGTTCGGGGGCTGAAGGCTTTGGTGCGGTACAGGCAGCATTGGGCTACCCGGCCTATATTCCGGTAAGGAATGCAAATGGGGGTTATAGCCAGTTTGGGCTAACAGCTAACCCGGTTTCATTGCTGGAGATTAAGGATCGTACCTACACCAGTACGCTTAATGCCAATATTTCGGCAGATATAAAAATTATTCCGGGTGTATTAACGGTTCACGGATTATATGGTAATAACTACGAATCGTCAGATCGTGATTTTTTTGTGCCAAGCACGGTTTATTACTATCAGCGCTACCAGGCCAGGGGATCGCGCAATTTTGCTAAGCGGCAAAGCCAAACCATGGAGGCTACCATAGACTTCAAAAAGGACTTTTTTGATAACCGTATTTTAAACGTAAGCGCTATAGCAGGCATCGGTCAATATAAAAACACTTACGACGCTTTTGGCGCCGAAGGTGGAGGCGGGCCCGACGCATTTGAGAACACTAATCTGCTGCTGTCTACCGCCAACATGGGTATTAATTCGGGTAAAACAGCTACCAAACTACGGTCTTACTTTGGTCGTGCAACTTTTAGCCTTTACAACAAATACCTGCTTACTGCTACGGCCCGCTATGATGGGTTTAGCTTGTTCTTCCCCGAAAACAAGTATGCCTTATTCCCTTCCGTATCGGCCGGCTGGAAAATCAGTAGCGAGTCTTTTATGGAGAACATCAAATTCATCAGTTTGTTAAAGCTTCGTGGTAGTATAGGTTTAACCGGTTCAACCGCCGGGCTTAGCAGCGGTGCTGGTTATGGGGGTTATAGTTCAGATGGTAACATATTGTATTTTAACAATGGTGCCGTAAACTATCCAACTATTGCAGCTTTCGCTATTGACCACCCTGAGTTAACCTGGCAAAAAACCAACAATAAAAACATCGGTTTGGACTTTGGCTTTTTCAATGACAGGATTACAGGGTCATTTGATGTGTTTAAAGACGATATCACCAACTTGCTGAGAGGAACCGGTCCAACACCGCGTTTGTCTCCGTTTTCAAGCCAACCGGTAAATGGTGGACACCAGGTACGGCAGGGCTATGATGTAGCACTGAATACCCAGAATCTGCACATTAAAAACTTCGACTGGAGTTCTGTTATCAATCTTTCGCACTACACCTATAAATGGAAAGAGCGTTTTGTGTACGATATATTAAGTGCTAACGGAGGCGTTACCTATCAGTCCGTTGATGATGCCGTAAACGAGTGGTATTACATTAAAACCAATGGTATTTTACAGGCAGGCCAAGCAGTACCTGCAAGCCAGCCAACCGCGGCCGGATCGGGGGCAAGATTACCTGGTGCGCCAATATTTGTTGACGTAAATAACGACGGCAAATTAACCGGAGCCGACGTGTATAAGTTAAACCCGGATCCCAAACTAATTTTAGGTTTCGGCAATAACTTCCGTTACAAACAATTAGATCTGAGTATTTTCTTTTACGGCCAGTTTGGTGGCAAGGCTACCAACTTTAACTATGCCTGGGCCGATCCCGTTAGTTTAATTTCGAATACACAAAGCGGTACCATACAGGCGCTTGAAGTATATACATCTGCCAATACGGGCGGCACAAGGCCTGGTGTAAACTATAATGAGACTTCTGCAGCTTTGCCTGCCGGTTCTGACATTAACATGGTAAGCACCAATTTTGTACGTTGCCGTAACCTTACCCTGGGTTATACTTTCAATCCAAAGTTCATCAGCAAGTTTAGTAAATCCATCAGGGTTTTTGCCGATGCCCAAAACCTGTTTATTATCACCGATTATAAAGGGGTAGACCCGGAGGTATCTTACGCCAATGTAAAAGGAGGGTATGCACCGTATCCTATGTTCAGAACATTCTCATTTGGTGTACGTGCCGGATTTTAAACCACAACAAGAAATCAGTTATGAAAAAGATATATGCGTTATTAACTATTTCAGCCTGCATTCTTTCAAGCAGCTGTAAAAAGGGGCTTGAGCCTGAATTATATGGCAATTACTCCACTACAAATTTTCCCAGAACCGAGGCCGATTTTGTAAGATACGTTGCCGAGGTATACAAGCCATTCCAGTCTAAGTGGGGATATAACGACCCCGCAGGATACCAGAATGATTGGTTTAGTCCGGAGTACGGAGATATCATGATGTTTGATATGCCAAGTGATGATATTAACATATTTACCGGCTGGGGCGGCATTTTTACGCAGTTTACTACCGCAAGCTTTAACTTTCTGGTTAATCAGCAGTCGGGTAATAACCATTTTGAAAAAATAAGATTTATTACCCGCATTACACAAATTATAAGTGATGTAGAAAAATCAAGTTTAAGCCCTGCAGCAAAAAATACATATCTGGCTGAGGCACGTATGGCACGTGGCTGGTGCATGTATTACTTATTACAGCTGTATGGCCCGCTGCCGGTTATTCTGGATCCGGCTAAGATCAATACAGAAGCAGAGTCCAATTTATCGAGACTTTCCAGAGCCGACTTTTTAGCAGCTATTGTAAGCGATCTTAATTTTGCTTCGGTAAACCTGCCCAAAACACCTGCCGAATATGGTCGCTTCAATCAAGGCTTAGCCCTAACAGTGTTAATGCGTACTTATATGAATGAAAAGGATTTTGTGAATGCCGAAAAGGTAGGCCGCCAGATCCTTACTATGGGCTATGCTTTGGTGACCGATTATGGCAGCCTATTTAGAGAGGCTACCGAGCAAAATGCCGAAACTATTTGGGCTGTTACTTGCGCCCCCGATCAAAGCGGCGATGAAAACAGAGCCAGCTTTAATCCGTGGGTGTTTTATACTTACCCTAAAGATTATAAAGGCAACAAAGTATACAGTTCTTTTGCCGGTGGCGATGCGCCTATTTCGGCAACCTGGAGCTTTTATGATTCCTTTAACCCACTGGATAAACGCCGCGAGCTGTTGGTAGCCAGCTATGTGAATAAAAGTAACGTAGTTAAAAATCGCGCTAACGGATTAACCGGGCCGGTAATTGCAAAATATCCCGATCTGGGTGGCACGCTTGATAACCCTTATCAAGGCAACGACCTTCCGAAAGCGCGGTTAGGCGATGTGATGCTAATGCTTGCTGAGGCCATTAATCAAAACAGCGGACCTACCCCTGAAGCTATTGGCTTGGTAAACCAAGTGCGGCTGGCTCATGGCGGACCTGCTTTGGGTAATGTTCCGGCATCGGCCACTACTGATAAAAATACTTTTGATGCCTGGATATTAAAAGAACAAGGCTGGGATAATTATTTTGAAGGGCAGCGAAAAACGGACTTGGTACGCCACGGGCAATGGCAAGCCGCATTGGCCTCAGTTGGCAAAACTGCCGGGCCGGTACTGTTTCCAATACCTAACTATGCTATAACGGCCAGTAACGGTAAGCTTTCGCAAAATCAGGGCTATTAATTTTTACAACATGAGCCGGATTATCATCACATGTTTGCTTTGCCTGGCGTATATCTTGCCGGGCTGCAAAAAGGGTAGTCCTGCAAATACTGAAACTGTTGAGCCGCCGGTTAGCGGCGGCTCACTTACTGCTATAGTTAAGGGGGCCGATGTAAGTTGGCTTACCCAAATGGAAGCTGCCGGCTATAAGTTTTATAATGCTGCCGGTGCCGAACAGGAGTGTATGCAATTGCTCAAAAGCAAAGGGATAAACGCCATCCGTTTACGAGCATGGGTTAACCCGACCGATGGCTGGTGTAACACCGCCGACGTGCTGGCGAAAGCTCTGCGGGCGCAAACGCTGGGCCTGAAGATTATGATTGATTTTCATTATAGCGACAGTTGGGCCGATCCCGGAAAGCAAACTAAACCGGCTGCCTGGAAAGATTTAAGCTTTACCGCCTTAACCGACGCCGTGTATACTTACACAGCATCCGTACTAAACACGCTTAAAGCAAGCGGTATTACGCCCGATTGGGTACAGGTAGGTAACGAAACTGCAGACGGTATGCTGTGGGAAGACGGTCGTGCTTCTACACACATGGCTAATTTTGCCAAGCTAATTACCAGCGGCTACAATGCTGTAAAATCAGTTAATCCCACCACGCTGGTTATTGTTCACATTGACAGGGGGTATGATAATGCGCTCTTTAGGTGGATGTTTGACGGTTTGAAAGCCAATGGCGGCAAGTGGGATATTATTGGCCTGTCGCTTTACCCTACAGTAAGCAACTGGCAAACCCTTAATGGTCAATGCTTAAATAATATGAATGACATGGTTGCCCGTTATGGCACGCCGGTAATGGTTGTTGAAGTGGGTATGCCTGCTTCAGAAGCCGCGGCCAGCAAAGCTTTTATAACCGACCTGATTGCCAAAGTACGGTCGGTACCCAACAACCAAGGCTTAGGTGTTTTTTATTGGGAACCGCAAAGCTATAACTGGCAGGGTTACGGGTTAGGTGCGTTTGATAATTCGGGCAAGCCTACTATAGCTTTGGATGCTTTTACAGATTAACTTTAGCTAAATAATTATCAATCCTATGCGAAAGCTGTATTATGCGTTAACACTCTTTTTTTTACTGCTTGCCGGTGGTGTGTCTGTATGCTTCGCCCAAAAAAGTATTTCGCCAACATATGTGGATGCCAAAGGGGTTTTCAGGTGGACAAAAGGTAAAGCGCCTGTTTATCTCTGGGGTGTTAATTATACTTTACCATTTGCATACGGTTACCGTTCGGTAAAGGCGCTCAACTTAAAGCATGAGGAGGAGATTGATAAAGATGTTTACCACTTAGCCCGCATGGGTGTAGAAGCCTTTAGGGTGCACGTTTGGGATACCGAGATCAGCGACTCATCAGGAAACTTGAAAGTAAACGAACATTTGCGCTTATTCGATTACCTGTTGTACAAGCTGAAGCAGCGTGGCATCCGCATTATTATCACGCCTATTGCCTTTTGGGGCAACGGTTATCCGGAGCGTGATGAACGCACAGGCAGCTTTAGTGACAAATATGGTAAAGGCGGTGCACTGGTTAATGAAGATGCTTTTAAAGCGCAGGAGCGTTATTTACAGCAGTTCTTTAAACATGTTAACCCCTATACCAAGTTAACCTACACGGCCGACGATAATGTAATAGCCACCGAAATTAATAACGAACCACACCCCAGCGGACCAAAAGCACGGGCCACCGAATACATTAACCGTATGAAAGCAGCCATCAATAGCACAGGGTGGAGCAAGCCGGTGTTTTATAACATCAGTGAGTCGCCCTGGTATGCCGATGCGGTTGCCAAATCAAACGTAAACGGTTTCAGCTTTCAATGGTATCCAACCGGCCTGGTAGCCGGGCACGAGCAAAAAGGCAATATGCTGCCTAATGTTGACCGTTACACTTTCCCGTACGATACCATACCCGAGTTTAAAAACAAGGCCCGCATGGTTTATGAATTTGATGCGGCCGATGTTTTGCAATCTTATCTCTACCCGGCGGTAGCACGCAGTTTTAAGCAGGCGGGTTTTCAGTGGGTAACACAGTTTGCTTATGATCCGCTGGCTACGGCTTACGCCAATACCGAGTATCAAACACATTTTTTAAATCTGGCTTATACGCCGGCTAAGGCCATCAGCTTTTTAATTGCCAGCCGCGTGTTTCATCTGTTACCTGCTGGTAAAAAGTATGGTACCTACCCGCAAGACAGTGTTTTTGATGCCTATCATGTTAGCTACAAGCAAGCCATGAGCGAAATGAATACGGTTAATGAGTTTTATTACTCAAGCTCAACCAATATCCAGCCTTTAGATAATAAGCGGTTAGCTCACGTTGCCGGCGTGGGCAGTTCAGCCCTGGTTAAATACCAAGGCTACGGCGCTTACTTTTTAGATAAACTGGAAAACGGTATTTGGCGCCTGGAAGTTATGCCCGATGCCATTACCATTCGTGATCCGTTTGCCCGCCCTTCGCCCTCGCGCGAGGCTGTATATATTGCCTGGAATAGCCAAAGCATGCAATTGGCGCTAACCGACCTGGGCAATGATTTTAAGGTAAACGGCATTAACGCTGGGAATACCTTTACATCAATAGCCAGTCAGGGTAAATTCAACATCGCCCCCGGCACTTACCTGCTGGTGAAGGCGGGAAAAAGCAGCAGCCGGTGGACGGGCTCAAAAAGTATAAATAATTTAAACTTAAATGAGTTTGTAGCGCCAAAGCCACGCACCCTTAGCCCGCAGGTATCGCACACGCCGCTTACAGAAGTAAGCACCGGGAAATCCATTACTGTAAAAATCAAAGTCGTTAATATTGACTCTACAGATAAAGTAACTTTAAGCGTGAACAGTGGTTTTAGCGGCCCCAGCCAGATTGCCATGACCCGTGTTACACCGTATGATTACACCGCCGAAATCCCGGCCAATACCATGGCTACTGGAATATTGAATTACCGGGTTGTTGTTCAGCGGGGCATATCTGAGTATTTCACCTTCCCCGGAAACCATAGCGGTAACCCATACCAATGGGATAATGTGAATTCTGATTACTGGCAAACGTTTATCGCTACCCCGAAAGGGAATTTGTCTCTGTTTGATGCAATAGCCGACCGTGAAATGGCGAACCCTTATTTTCCTGAATACACTCGCACGGGCGGAGCGCAGTTTGTAAGCGGCCCTAACACAGGTAAGCTGGTGTTCCGCGTAGCTACGCAGGCCATACGCAACGGCCAGTTAATGGGCATGCAACTTTATGTTGGCGATAAACTAAAAGGTCGAACCGGCGAGCTGGCCTCCTTTACCAAAATTATGGTAAGGGCGCGGGCAACAACCAGCCAACCCACCAAATTACGCATAGGTTTAACAGCAACTGATGCAAGCACCTATGCTGCATTTGCTGATTTAAGTAGCGAATTTAAAACGCTGGAGATACCATTAACAGCACTCAAGCCCGATTCTTCATTGTTGCTCCCTCGCCCTTATCCTGGGTTTTTACCGCTGTGGTTCAAAGCGGGCAGTTTCGCCGGCTTCGCATTGCAAAATGCAGATAACTTAGAGATAACGGCAGGTCACATGTTGGATGCAGCCCGTTACGGTCAGCCCTTTGGTGTGGAGGTAGAATCGGTTTGGCTGGCTTATTAAATAACCTAAGGATGCTGTATAAGCTGTATAAAATATTTTGTAAGAGAAAATTACGGTTAATAACGTTTGCCTTGTTAGCTGGCTTATCTCAGGTTTTTGGTCAGGCGCCTGGCAAGGGCGGCACCCGGTTGCCCGAGCTTGTGGTTACGCCTTACAAAAACACCCTCATAGCTAATGGCAAAGACGAAGCCAAAGTGAAAATCACCGTTATTAACAGTGAAGGCAAAGAGATTGCCAATGCCAGTAATGCTGTTCAATTTAAAATTGAAGGCGATGCTCGTATTGTTGCCTTAAAGGGCGCCGTTGCCGGCACTGCAAACCATGCAAAGCTGCAAAATGGGGAACTTTGGTTTAGCTTAAGAGCTGGTAGGCAAAAGGGCATTATAAAGTTTGATGTTAGCGGTGAGGGGCTAATTACCGGGTCTACAGAAATACATATGGTACAGCCGGGGCAACCACATGCGGTAACAGCCACAACCCGGCCCATTGCCGGTAATGCGATAATTACAGATAGGATATTGGGTGCCGATATATCTTTTCTGCCCCAGTTAGAAGCACGTGGAATGAAATTTTATGATGCCAAGGGGCAGCAGGAAGACCCGGTAGTGATCCTTAAAAAGCAGGGCTTTAACTATGCACGCTTACGGATATTTAATAACCCGGCGGTTGCACAAGGCTATTCTCCGCAAAAAGGGTTTTGCGATTTGCCGCATACCCGGGCCATGGCCAAACGCATTAAAGCTGCAGGTATGAAACTGCTGCTCGATTTTCACTACAGTGATACCTGGGCCGATCCGCAAAAGCAGTTTAAACCTGCCGCATGGGTGGGTCTGGATTTTAAAACACTTACCGATTCTGTGCGGCTTTACACTGCATTTGTAATGCAATCACTCACAGATCAGGGCACGGTGCCAGACATGGTGCAGGTAGGTAACGAAATTAACCACGGGATGATATGGCCCGAGGGTGCCATTAATAATTTGGATAGTTTAGCACGGCTTATTTACGCCGGTATAGAAGGTGTTAAAGCTGTAAATGCTGCTACACCTATTATGCTGCACGTAGCCCTGGGCGGGCAGGTTGACGAGGCCCACTTTTTCATCAGCAACATGCTGAAGCGTAAGGTGCCGTTTGATGTGATCGGTCTTTCCTATTACCCTAAATGGCATGGCACGCCCGGTGATTTGCGGCACAGCGTGGCCAACTTAGCTCAAACCTATCAAAAATACATTATGGTTGCTGAGTACTCCGAGCGTAAGCAGGAGGTGAACGACATAGCCTTTACAGCAGCCGGCAAAAAGGGGATAGGCTCCTTTATTTGGGAGCCGCTTAATACCTGGGAGGCCGTTTTTGACCGTGATGGCAAAGCCAACGCACACCTGCAGGCTTATCCGGGTATTGCAAAAAAATACAACGTAAACTAAAAGTTTTGTACTGCATGAATAAATATATTATTGGCCTGTTGTTATGGGTAAGTGCCAGCGGGCACCTAAAGGCGCAGCAAAAGCCTGTTGACCAAAATTTCAGTAGCAATTGGGAATTTGTTAAAGATATTGACACCACTAACGCTGCTAAATTACTGAGCCAGCCAACCGGTTCAACCATAGCTTGGGCCAAAATATCCTTACCACACACCCCACGGTTAGAGGCTGTAAAAAAAGTGGAGGAGCAATGGCAGGGCACCTGCTTTTACCGCAAGTTTTTTTCTCTCTTACCCACCAATAAAAATAAGCGCATTGCTATACGGTTTGATGCTGCCATGCATGAGGCGGATGTATACCTCAACGGCAAAAAAATAATCAGCCATGTAGGCGGCTACCTTCCTTTTACAATTGATATAGCCGATAAGGTGTTTTTTGATAAGCCAAACTGTATTTTGGTTAAACTAAATAATCAGGATAACGCAGCTATCCCACCGGGTAAACCTATTAAAGACCTCGATTTTAATTATTACGGCGGCATATACCGCAACGCCTGGCTAATGGTTCAGGATAAATTATATATAAGTGATGCTGTGCAAGAGAACTTGGAAGCACGTGGCGGTATCATGGTGCATACTGATGAGGCCAATAACAGCAAAGCGGTAATTACTGTAAAAACAGATGTTCGGAACCAGTATGCGGATCAGCAGCGGGCAGGTGTAAAAATTAGTTTATTAAGCGCTGATGGAAAAATAGTTAGTACGGCGCAATCTAATGAACAAGCCGTAAAAGCAGGCGGGCTGCAAGGTTTTGCACAAACACTTACCGTAAGTAAACCGTACTTATGGTCTACCGAAAATCCGTACTTGTACCGGCTTAAGGTACAGGTGCTACGCGGCAATGTGGTGGTTGATGAGCAAATCATCCGTAGTGGTATACGGACTATAAGGTTTGACGCTGCAGGATTTTACCTTAACGAACGGAAGACATTTTTAAATGGTACCAATCGGCATCAGGAATATCCTTTACTAGGCTACGCCCTGTCTGATAATATGCAGTACCGTGATGCATGGAAAATAAAAGATGCCGGATTTAACTTTGTGCGATGCTCTCATTATCCACCTGCACCATCATTTTTAGATGCCTGCGACGAACTGGGTATCTTAGTAATGGATGCCATACCCGGCTGGCAGTTTTTTGGTAAAGAGGATTTTCAAAAAAATAGCCTGCAGGATATTCGAGATATGATTCGTCGTGATCGTAACCATTCTTCTATTGTGTTGTGGGAAGCTTCGTTAAACGAAACCAACATGGCAAAAGCTTACATGGACACAGCAAACAGTATTGCACACCGAGAGTTACCCTACAAAGACACCTATACCTCGGGGTGGATGGATTACGCCTACGATGTATTTAACCCTGCCCGGCAACACGCCAAAGCACCCAACTACTGGAAAAAGTACAACAAAACCAAGCCCTTGCTCATTGCCGAATACGGCGATTGGGAGTATTATGCTCAGAATGCAGGTTTCAACCAAAAAGCTTACGAGGGTTTAAAGAAAGAAGAGCGCAACTCCCGGCAGTTGCGTACAGATGGCCAGCAACGCTTGCTGCAACAGGCGCTTAATTACCAGGAATCGCATAACGATAACAAGTACGGAAATGCTATAGGCGATGCTAACTGGCTTATGTTTGATTATAAGCGTGGGTATGCCAGTGATATAGAATCATCAGGCGTGATGGACATTTACCGTTTGCCTAAGTTTAGCTTTTACTTTTACCAGAGCCAGTATGGACCTGTGGCCGATAGTAAAGGTTTTGGCAAGCCTATGATTTACATTGCTAATTACTGGAATGACGCAGGACAAAAAAGCGTAAAGGTTTTTAGTAACTGCGAACAGGTGGAACTATTTTTAAATGGCCGCTCTCTTGGCCGTCAAAAGCCCGATACCGGTGCACTTTCAAGCAACTTAAAACATCCGCCTTTTACTTTCAATGTAAAAACGTACCAGCCCGGTACCCTTAAGGCTGTTGGCTATATTGGCAACAAGCAATCAGCTGTTTCTACCCAGTCTACGCCGGGCAAACCATACCAAATTGTAATTAAGGCTGATGAAAGCGGCAAAAAATGGACGGCCGGCACTAATGATGCCTTATTGTTTTATGCTTATGTAACAGACCGAAATGGTACACTTATTCCTGGTGCTTCTCATTTAGTAAACTTTATCACATCTGGCAACGCAGAAGTTATAGGCACCAACAAAGTTGCCGCTGAAGCAGGTATTGCAGCCGTATTGATTAAGGCCGGCAGTAAAGGAGGAACAGTAGTTGTAAAAGCTACAGGCGCAGGCTTAAAATCTGCGGTTTTTAATACCATCACTAAATAGGGTAACCGTTACGATGATGCTACCTGCTGCAATTTTTCCAGCAAGGCATCAAGCTTTATTGGTTTAGAGAGAAAGTCATCCATTCCTGCTTCGAAGCATTCTTCGCGGTCTTCGGTCATGGCATTGGCAGTCATAGCTATAATGTGGGGTTGTTGGCCGGTATGGTGTTTTCTGATATGCCTGGTGGCGGTTAAGCCGTCCATTTCCGGCATTTGAATATCCATCAGTATCAGGCTAAAAGTTTGCTGGCTCAGCAGCTGAACGGCTTCTTTACCGTTTGTTGCCAGGGCCGGCTCATAACCCAGTCTGGAGAGTATCTTCAAGATCACCATCTGGTTAATCTTATTGTCTTCGGCCACCATAACCGTCAATGGATGCGCAGCCGCAAAATCTTTTTGAAGAAGCATCTCAGGTACTTGTGGGGTATGGTATTGCTGCTGCAAAACATTAGTTAATAGTCTTTGTAAGTGTTGTTGCTTAACGGGTTTGGTCAATATACCGGCAAATAGATAAGGGTCTTTCTTTCGGATATCATCGCCCATTGAGCTTAGTAAAATAATGGGTGTGTTTGGTTTCTTAGCCTTAACAAGCGTAGCCAACTGAACGCCATCCATTTCGGGCAGTCCAAAATCGGTTATGACCAAATCGTAATGGTTAGCCGAGTCTAATAATCGTAGTGCTTCCTGCCCGGTCGTTGCCTCGGCAGTTTTAAGCGCCCATTGTTCAAGCTGTGCTTTTAAAAATTGCAAACCGGTTTGATGATCATCCACAATCAGTACCTGCCTGCCATTTGTGCCTCCAAAGTCAAAATTGGTTACTTCAACAGGCTGCTTGCTAACCTGGCACTTAATTGTAAATTTGAAGGTAGTACCTAAGCCAGGCTCACTGGTAACGGTAATTTGCCCGCCCATTAAATTTACCAGGCGCTTGCTGATCAACAGGCCCAATCCCGAGCCGCCATACCTGCGGGCTGTGGCGGAGTCGGCCTGTGAGAAAGCTTCGAACAAATGTGAAAGCTTCTCCGCCGGGATTCCTATGCCGGTATCACTTATAGCAAATTCTATCTCAATGTGGTGTTCATTGCGGTTACTTAAGGATACCTTTAAAAATATCTCACCCTGATGCGTGAATTTGGTGGCATTGCCCACCAGGTTTATCAAAATCTGCCTGATGCGCATCTTGTCGCCTACCAGTTGCTGGGGTAATTGGTGATCTATGTAGTGCAGGAGTTCCACATTTGATTGAGCCAGTTTGCCCGAAAATACATCCAGCACTTCTTCTACACAGGTACGCAGGTTAAAGTCGTGTGGGTCAATATCCATCTTGCCCGACTCAATTTTAGAAAAGTCCAGTATATCATTAATCACACTGAGCAGGGCCTCGCCGCTTTGAATAATGGCTTGGGTATATTCCTGCTGTTCGGTGTTTAATTTAGTTTCTTTGAGCAGGGCCGCCATACCAATCACGCCGTTCATGGGCGTACGGATCTCGTGGCTCATGGTGGCCAAAAAAATACTTTTAGCCTGGTTAGCTTCTTTATGCCTGAAAACATCCAGCTGCTTGCGGTAAATAATAATGAGAAAACAGATAACAATAGTAAGCGAGCACATCATGGCCGTTATTACCAGTACCGGTATGTTATCGTTTATTTCTTTCATTAAGTATGGCCGCAAAAAAGAACAAATACATTACGAGCACAAAGGTGGCATGCAGGTTCCAGATAACATCCTTTATGGTTCTGGTAGCAATATGGCTTACAACGTTAGAGAAAATGAACTGGAATAATGAACTGCAGAAGTAAATTAAAAAGCCGCCCGCAACCATCCTACCCGAACGGGTAACCAACTGCTGGTTGCTCAGGTTTGGCTGTACAGCCAAATACAAACCGCTGAACAGAATGATGATCAGCGCACCTAAGGGCCTTGTGTAAGTATTAAACTCATGGAGGCTTTGTAAAAAGGTAAAGTTAAGAACACACAGCAGCGGGAAAGCTATCATGGCGGCATAAATCCAGCTGGTTATTTTGCCGTGGCCAAATGCATGTTTGTAGTAAAACATTACTGCCAGCAGTTCAAAAATGGTGTAAAAATGCAGTAACGGCAGGTTGTTAATATGATTGCCGGCCATTACGCTACCAATTACATTGATTATAAACGCTATAATTAAATAAATGAGCAACGTATGCAAAGGCTTATTAATGCGCTTATAATACATCAAGCCTGCAACTATTGGCAAAAGTGTACTGGCCGGCACTATATAGCCGAGATAATAGGATGTAAAAGACTTCATAAGTAAGCAGGTTTAGCTAATCTCTTATTGGTCTCCGTTAAAAAGCGGGCTGGTAGTATCGCAAAAGTCGGGGCATGGGCGAGTAAAATCGTATACGCTTGAGTCATCGTCAGATGAACCGCCTGGCAGGTAAATGACGTCTTTCCCGGCAGGCATTCCTTCTTCTTCCCTTACCAAAACCATTACAAATTTTATTTCATTCCTGAATTTCTCTTCCTCGGGCACAGTTAGAGAGAAGTAAGCGCGAACCCCGGCTATGCTTTTGTCGGCATGGCATGCGGCAGCCAAATCCAGTATGTCTTCCTTGGAAATGTATACTGCTTTTGGAATTTTCCAGGATTCTTGTTCTTCCAGATTCTTTTTAAGAAAGTTCCTCCAGTTCGTAGTTCTTTCAATTGCTTTTGATACCGGGATGATAACCCGGGTAGGTTCGGTGAGTTTACTTGACATAAGGGGTCGATTTTCTGATAAAATTAATGTTCTCGACCGAAAAAAAAGTTTTTTTATTAACTCTGTTGAAAATGATTGGGTGGTATAATTTGAAGTTAAAAGATGTAAATTGTAACTAAAAAACTTGTAATTAAGATGGTGGTGGTTGTTTGGGTGATGCTATATATAAGCCCGGTTGGTTTTTGAAGTGGGTGCCTTATTAATTATTGGTTCAACTCGAGTGGGTAATTCAACAGTCGGTTTGGTACCGAAACGATTGGTAAGCCAGGCAGCGTAAGGCCGGTATAAAAAAAATGTTTGCTTGGAGCTTAAAAGCTTATAGGGTAACAACTCGCCTTCGAGTAGTTTAATATCAAAAATAAATGCTACCGGTCAATCTGAATATCGTACTTATCCAACAAACCGGTAACACCATATAAAGAGAACTTTGCTTTTTTTATGCGGTTACTTTCCGGGTTGATGGAAAAGTTAAATGATGTACGAAAATCGGCTTTATCCAATACGGTTCTTTCGAATATGGCGCCTTTAAGATCACATTGGTCAAACAGGGCGTTTGTTAAATCAGTACCTGTAAAATCTACCTCCTGTAACTGGCAATTGGTAAAAGCAGTGCCTTTAATTTTAATTTGATGAAACGATGAATGGTTAAGTATACACCGGTCAAAATTTACTTCAAAGCCAAAAAGGCTGCAATCTTCAAAGCGCAGGCCCAGCATCTTACACTCCCGAAATTTAACATCCCTGAATGCAGTTTTAGTTAAGCGGGCCATACTCAAATTGCTGGTTATAAATACGCACTCTAAAAATACAACGTTATACAGATCGGCATTAGTGAAATCACAGCCTGTAAAGGTGCAGTTGTAGTATTCGGCCTTTAATAAGGGCTGCGTTGCAAAGGTTTCTTTTTCGAATTTTCGGTCTTCAATATAATTTTCCACTACTCTTTATTCTTGGTATCTATCATAATAGTAACCGGTCCGTCGTTCACCAGGCTTATTTTCATATCAGCGCCAAAAACACCTGTGGCGGTTGCGTTGCCGGTTAATTGATTAAGCGAGGCGATCATGTTTTCATAAAGGGGTATAGCTTTGCCGGGTTTGGCTGCGCGGATAAATGAGGGCCTGTTGCCTTTTCGGGTTTGTGCAAACAGGGTAAATTGTGAAATAAGCAAGATACGGCCACCTACATCAGCCAGTGCCTTATTCATTAAACCGTTCTCATCGCTAAAAACGCGCATGCCGGCTATTTTTTGAGCCAACCATTGTACGTCCTCCTCGGTGTCCGCATCCTCTATGCCTAACAAAACCACGAAGCCGGCTGCAATCTCGCCGGTTATGTGACCATCTACCTTACAGGAGGCGCCTGAAACCCGTTGTAATACTGCACGCATAGAAATAGAATCAAGATTATAGGGTTAACAATATAGATTTATAGGAAAAGGCACAAGTAAAAGCAAAAAAAACAACTCAACAGCTTTCTGTTCTGGCTTTAAGTGCGTGTGTCATTACCATTGTAAATGCTTAAATAGCTGTCATAGCGAGAGGGCTCTATTACGCCTTCTTCGAGCGCTTCTAACACGGCGCAGCCCGGTTCGTTAATGTGACGGCAGTTGTTAAAACGGCAATCGTGCATGCGGCTGCGCATCTCAGGAAAGAAGTGGCCGAGTTCCTGCTTTTCAATATCGATAATGCCCAGTTCACGTATGCCTGGCGTATCAATAATGTGGCCGCCGGCGGGTAGATCATACATTTCGGCAAAGGTAGTGGTGTGCATGCCCTTGTCGCTCCACTCAGATACCTCCATGGTGCGTATTTGCATATCGGGTAGTATGGCGTTCATTAAGCTGGATTTGCCTACACCTGAGTGGCCCGAAAATAAGGTGATCTTATCCTTAAGCTGCTCCTTTAACTGCGGAATGTTGGTGCCTTTTAACGCCGAGACTTCATAACAGGGATAACCCAGGTTTTCATAGATACTCTCATATTCGGCCAGTATTTCTAAGCCTTCGTCGCTAAACATATCCAGCTTATTGAATACCAGGCTGGCCGGTATGTCATAAGCCTCTGCCGTAACCAAAAAGCGGTCAATAAAGCCCAACGATGTTCGTGGCGAAGCCAGTGTAACCACCAGGAAAGCCTGATCTAAATTAGCGGCTATGATTTGTGCCTGCTTACTAAGGTTAATAGACTTGCGGATAATATAATTGCGACGGTCGTAAAGCTTGTTGATAACCCCCTGCTGTTCCTGGTCTGGCTCGGGCTCAAAGTCTACGCGGTCGCCAACGGCAACGGGATTGGTGGTGGTAAGGCCTTTGATACGGAACTTGCCTTTGATACGGCAATCATACCGTTTGCCATCGGGTGTTTGTACCTGATACCAGCTGCCTGTTGATTTGGTGACGAGTCCTTGCATAAGTAAGCTACAAAGTTATAAAGTTTTAACGCCTGCTAGTGTAAATGAGTTTGGCATTGTTAACGCTTTTGCCTGTTTAATGGCCGCTACGGTTACAGACGGCGGTGCGATTTAATAAATTTCTTATGGCTCCAACCAAATTTTCTATGTTTAAAAACGATTTTTTAAAATTTAATTTGCAATTGCGGGATTTTACTCTTTAATTTACAACGGTCAACACAGACGCAATAAATAAACATGATTACTAACGGCACCATTATTACCACAATTATTACCACAGGCACAACGCCCGGAGGAAGGTAACTGTATGGTGTAATCAAAACATAAAAAACCAACAAAACGCCTTCCTCCACAAATGGGGAAGGCGTTTTTGTTTTAGCACAATCTTATGAAAGTTTTAAAGTTCGGGGGCACATCAGTAGGTACAGCACAAAGCATTGGCGCTGTAATGGACATTGTAAAGCAGGAGTACCAGGCAGACTCTGGCTTGGTGGTAGTATTATCGGCCATGAGCGGTGTAACCAATTTGCTGGCCGAAATGGCCGACCGCGCCGCTGCAGGCAATGAGTTTACCAAGCACCTGGCTGCCTTAGAGATACGCCACTTTGAGGTGGTAAAGCAATTGTTGGATATTCAGCAGCAAAACCCGGTTTATACCCGGTTGAAGATTTACTTTAACCAGCTGGAAGATTTGCTGCAGGGTGTAATGGTACTGCGCGAGCTTACACCTAAAACACGCGACCTGATTTTAAGCTATGGCGAGCGCTGCTCTACACTGCTTATTAGCCGTATGGCGCTCCAATATTTACCTGATGCCGTTTACGTAGACGCCAGCGAAGTAATTAAAACAGATAGCAGCTTTGGCCAGGCACGGGTAAACACCGAGCTTACAGATTTGCTGATACGTGGTTTAGCTAATGAAAATACCGGCAAGGCCTTGTTTGTAACCGGCTTTGTGGCCAGTAACGAGGCCGGACAGGTAACTACACTTGGCCGCGGAGGCAGTGATTATACTGCTGCTATTTTTGCTTCGGCGCTTGATGCCAGCGAAATACAGATATGGACCGATGTGAACGGCATGATGACGGCCGACCCGCGCATGGTTAAAAAAGCCTTCTCGCTGCCCGAGCTTACCTATACCGAGGCTATGGAGCTATCGTACTTTGGTGCCAAAGTAATTTATCCGCCAACCATGACGCCGGCTTTCCTCAAGCGTATACCAATCGTTATTAAAAACACATTTGATACAGCTTTTGAAGGCACGGTCATCCGTCATGATTGCCATAACACTTCTTTGCCTATCAAGGGTATATCTTCTATTGATAATATCAGCATCATTAACCTCGAAGGTAGTGGCATGGTTGGCAAGGCCGGTTTTAGCGGCCGCCTGTTTTCACTGCTGGCCCGCGAGCGTATCAATGTTATGCTTATTACGCAATCATCGTCTGAGCATAGCATCACCTTTGCCGTGCAGCCGGGCGATGCTGAAAGAGCCTGCCGCCTTATGGAGCAGGAGTTTGAACTGGAGTTAGGCGCACAAAAGCTGGAAGTGCCGGTTATTGAAGCTAACCTGGCCGTGCTGGCCATTGTGGGCGAAAATATGCGTAAAACACCTGGTATGTCTGGCCGGTTGTTCCATGCGTTGGGACGTAATGGTGTCAATGTAAGGGCTATTGCACAGGGCTCTTCCGAGTACAATATTTCGGTAATTATATCGGCGCATGATCTGGCTAAGGCCGTAAATGCGGTACACGATGCCTTTTTTGTACAGTTTAACAAAACGCTCAACGTGTTTTGCCTGGGTACCGGTAACATTGGTAAAACGCTGTTTAACCAGCTGCAGCAACACCGCGAATTTTTACAGGAGAATAATAGCATACAAGTTAAGATTGCCGGCATTAGCAATACCCGCAAAATGCGCTTTAGTGTGGATGGCTTGCCACTACAAGACTGGGACCAGGACCTGGATACCTACGGCGAGCAGGCTAACCTTACCGAGTTTGTAGCGCGCATGAAAGAGATGAACCTGCCTAACTGTGTATTTGTTGATAACACGGCCAGTTCGCAGCCGGTGGCGTTTTATGAGGAGATTTTTAAATCGACCATATCTATTGTTACTTGTAACAAAATCGGTAATTCGGCCAGCTATAGCCAGTATCAAACTTTTAGGGATACTGCCCGCAAGCATGGGGTCGATTTCTTTTATGAAACCAATGTTGGTGCCGGGTTGCCTATTATCCGTACCTTAAAAGATTTAATGATAAGTGGTGACCGTGTGCAAAAGATCGAGGCCATTCTTTCAGGAACGATATCTTACATCTTTAATAACTTTAAAGGCGATGTGAGCTTTCATGACATAGTGAAGGACGCGCAGGAAAAAGGTTATACCGAGCCCGATCCACGCGATGATTTGAGCGGCAAAGATTTTATGCGCAAAATACTCATCCTGGCGCGCGATGCCGGTCATCGTATGGAGGCTGATGACGTACAGATAGAAAATATGTTACCGCAAGCCTGCCTGGATGCGCAAACCGTACCTGAGTTTTATGCGGCTTTAAAAGCCAATGATGCTTACTTTAACCAGATTAAGCAACAAGCCGAAAGCAGCGGCAAGGTACTTCGTTACATTGGCAAGCTGGATAATGGCCAGGCATCTATCACACTGCAAATGGTAGATGAAACCCATCCGTTTTACAGCATGTCGGGCAGTGATAACATCATTGCCTTTACTACTGACCGTTATAAAGAACGCCCCATGGTAGTAAAAGGCCCTGGCGCAGGTGCAGAGGTAACCGCCGCAGGCGTATTTGCTGATTTGATAAACGTAGGCGCTAATTAGGAGCCGAGTGTTAGAATTAAGAATAAAAAGTCAGAATCAAGACTTTTGAAATAACATAAAATGGAACAAGAAGTAAACGCCCCGGCAAAGCCAATTGAAGCCTTGGATTCAGCTAACAGCCAATATCAGTCAACCGGTAACCCGTCCCCGGGTACCGAGATCAAAGTGTTTGCGCCGGCTACGGTAGCCAACGTAGTTTGTGGTTTTGATGTGCTGGGCTTTGCCGTAAATGAACCGGGCGATGAGGTAGTAATGCGGGTTACTGATAAACCCGGAATCACTATTAGTAAAATAACCGGCGATAATGGCCGTTTGCCACTAAGTCCGGAAAAAAACACAGTCAGTGTTAGTGTACAGCATTATTTAGAAAGTATTGGCCGTACCGATTTGGGACTGGATATTGAACTGCACAAAAAGATGCCTATAGGTAGTGGCTTGGGTTCAAGTTCGGCCAGTACGGTGGCAGGTTTGTTTGCCGTTAAAACCCTGCTGGGCGATGATAGGGATGTAGCTAAACTACTGCCCTTTGCCATAAAAGGCGAAGAAATGGCCTGCGGTCATGGTCATGCCGATAACGTGGCCCCAGCGCTGTTGGGCGGCTTTGTACTCATCCGCAGCTATGAGCCGCTGGACGTGATACGCCTGCCGCACCCTGCAGGTTTGTATTGCGCCATTGTTTTCCCTGATGTGGATGTCCCCACCCGCGAAGCGCGTAAAATTATTCGCAACACGATACAAATGAAAGATGCTGTTACGCAGTGGGGCAACATAGCCGGACTGATAAGCGGTCTTTATACGCATGATATTGACCTGATTGGTCGCAGCATGCAAGACGTGTTGGTTGAGCCGGTACGCTCTATCCTGATCCCTGATTTTTATGTAATGCGTGATCTGGCCATGCAAGCCGGAGCTGTAGGCTTTGGCATATCTGGCTCAGGCCCGTCTGTATTTGCGTTTACACGCGATGAAGAGACTGCCCTGAAAATTACGCAGGCGCTTCAGCAACATCTTACCGGTATTAAAATCAATTCCCATACCTACGTATCAACCATTAATGATGCCGGGCCAAGGGTAATATAGGAGAGAGCAGGAGCTAAGAAACAAGATCTTCTATTAGCTGCCATCAGTAAACAAAATATAAAACTCATTTCGAACGATAGTGAGAAATCTTTCTTAAGCGATAAGCTTAACCAATTTGAAAAGATCTCTCACTATCGTCGGGATGACAATAAATAAATCCGAAATCGAACATCCGAATTCCGAATTCCGAAATCAAATGAAACTCTATAGCACCAATAACCCCTCAGCAGCAGTATCGTTTAAAGACGCTGTGTTTAACAGCATGCCGCAAGATAAAGGCCTGTACATGCCGGTTGATATTTCACGCCTGCCTAACAGCTTTTTTGAGCAACTACCACGCTATACCTTGCCGCAAATGGCTTTTGAAGTAGCCAGGCATATGCTTAATGGAGCGATTCCTGATGATGATCTGAAAGCCTTGATTGAGGATGCCGTGAATTTTGATGCACCGGTTGTGCAGCTGGAAGAGAACGTTTATGTGCTGGAGCTTTTTCATGGCCCGTCATTGGCGTTTAAAGATTTTGGTGCCCGTTTTATGAGCCGGGTAATGAGCTATTTTTTACAACAGGGCGAAAAACAGCTTGATGTGTTGGTAGCTACCTCGGGCGATACAGGCGGAGCAGTTGCCCTTGGCTTTTTAGGGGTGCCAAACACACGGGTAACTATTTTATACCCTAAAGGTAAGGTGAGCGATATACAAGAACTACAGTTAACTACCAACGGGCAAAATATACGCGCCCTGCAAATCGACGGAACTTTTGATGATTGCCAGGCGCTGGTTAAACAGGCTTTTGTTGATGATGAGCTGAATAGTGCGTATCGGTTAACTTCTGCCAACTCCATTAACATTGCACGGCTTATACCACAAACCTTTTATTATTTCAACGCTTATGCGCAACTGTTACGTGCCGGCAAAACAGAGGTGGCGTTCTGTGTGCCCAGCGGCAACTTTGGTAATATAGGCGCCGGCCTGCTGGCCTGGAAAATGGGCTTGCCCGTTAAACAGTTTATTGCCGCCACCAATGCCAACGATACGGTGCCTGCTTTCTTTAAAACTGGCGTTTATGCACCCAAACCATCGGTTGCCACCATCTCTAACGCTATGGATGTGGGTAACCCCAGTAATTGGGCTCGCATTGCCGATTTATTTAAGGAAGATGCCGAAGCACTGAAAACGCTGATGACCGGCTACAGTTATACCGACGAACAAACACGCGAGTCGATGCAGCAAGTATTTGACAAGTACGAGTACGTGGTTTGCCCGCACACAGCTATTGCCTGGCGCGCATTAACCGAGTGGCAACAAGAACATAAGAATGTGCCCGGCGTATTCCTTTCTACTGCGCACCCCTGTAAATTTCCGGACGTTTTCCCACAAGAGATTGCGGCCAGGGTTGAGGTGCCGGCACAGGTAAAGGAGCTGGAAAGCAAATTAAAGCAGGCAGTTAGTTTAGATAATAGTTTCGAATCTTTTAAAAGCTATCTGTTAAGCAATAAATAAGGTGGCTTGTGCGTCATGCTATAGTGTCTTGCCTATGCCAATACACTATCTTATTACATGATTAACACAATAATTTTCGACCTGGGTGCCGTACTTATCGACTGGAACCCTAACCACCTTTACAACAAGCTAATTGCCAACGAGGAAGAGCGGACACATTTTCTGACCCATATCTGCTCGCCCGACTGGAATGAGGAACAGGATGCCGGGCGTTCATTAGCCGAAGGCACAGCTGTATTAGTGCAGCAGTTTCCGGAGCATGAGGAGAATATACGTGCATTTTACGGCCGTTGGGAAGAAATGCTGGGTGGACCTATAGCAGGCACGGTAGAAATATTTAAACAGTTGAAAGGCAGCGGCAGGTACAAGCTGTATGCACTAACTAACTGGTCGGCCGAAACATTTGAGATCGCCTTGCAGCACTACGATTTTCTGAACTGGTTTGACGGAATAGTGGTATCGGGCATTGAAAAGATCCGCAAGCCTAACCCCGAATTTTACCGCACACTGCTAAACCGCTATAAGGTGAACACTGCAGAAGCTTTGTTTATAGACGATAACCTGCGCAATGTAAAAGCAGCTGAGGAGTTGGGCATTAATAGTTTTCATTTTACCTCTGCAGCTGACTTAAATATATTTTTAAAGCAGCAACAAATATTAATTGCTTAGCTGAGTTATCTCTCAAACTGGTATCTAAACCCTATACCTAAAACCCTGCTGCTTACCGAAAAAGCAGTGTAAGCTGTATATGCTGTACGGCCACTGTATAAAGCAAAAAAATTGAAACGCTTATGAATACTTGTACCAATTTCTAACGGAAAATTCATCCATATTTTGTGAAATATGTAATAATCATCAATTACATCCGGCCGGTATGGATTAGCGCTTATAGATTTATTGTTCATGTAAATTGAATAATTAAAAGCAACACCACCATTAAGGTAAATTTTCAATGCATCAGAGTTATATACATTAAATAACAGTTGCGGAATCAATGCGATATTTAATTGATCAAACTGATATTTAACATCGTAGTTTTCTGATGCGGTGTTATTTGCTTCAAAACGCGGTTTGATGTAAGACAATGCCAGTTCGCTCCTTAAAAAGAACCGTTGTACGTTTTTATTAGGCATGAAATCCATTCCTGCACTTAAGCGTGGCAGGTAACTTACCGATGACTGGCCACTAAATGCATTGTTTCCATCAAACCTGGTATCAATATTATTCAACAAAATCCCTGCAAAAAAACGACTGCCATAGGTACCTTCCTGAGATGACCGGTCATCTTTGCTGATTAATTTCAAAATCTGAATTAATTCTGATTCTGTAAAGCGTGCATGGCTTATTTTGATAACCAGCTTCTGATTGACACTATTGTACTGCTGTGCTAAGCCAAGAAGCACAGCATAAAAAGCATTTACAGTTCTGAAAGTGCTGCCTCCATTGTTATAATATTGATGAAAGCGTAGTTCTTGGGGCTTTCGGCTATTTTCCTGTACAAAAAACCTGAGTTTAGTATCATCTTGATGCGTTAACAGGCTTAAGAGGCTACCTTGATACCTTACCAACATAAATATGGTATCAAGGCGGGTAGTAGTATCGAGAGATGTTGGCAAATCGGGAAACACATTCCGGTCTGTACTTATCAAGCCGTTATAAGATATATACTTCTCAGCGCCGTTTACCTCAAATGCCTGCAATGTAGCTGCTGAGTAGCGGACTGTATTATGTGTATTTAAATCATTTCTGAACTCTATGGTCCTGGGAGTACTTGACCATTCACGGTAATTGATGTAGCCTCTTAAGGTATCTCCAGATGATTTAACAACATACCCCGGCTTGTAGTTAGACTGTGCCTGGCTAATACCAGTAAGTATAAAAAGGATTAGAATAGTTAAGCTAAAGCGCTTCATGAAAAGTTTCAGATTGAAGGCATAAATATAATTAAATACTTACACCTTCATGTAACCCTTAAAAAATCTCTCTGGCAATGCGCTTAGTGGGTTCAGGGTTGCCCATGGTGTAAAAATGCAATACCGGTACACCAAATTCAACCAGTTCCTTACATTGGTTAATCATCCACTCTATGCCTACTTCTTTTACATCTTTGTCATTCTTGCAGGCATGTACGGCATCGCTCAAATCTTCCGGAATATCGATATGGAATACTTTGGGCAGGTTAATTAACTGCTTGGCTGTAGTTATGGGTTTTAAACCGGGTATAATAGGCACATTGATGCCATTTTCACGACATAGCTTAACAAACTCCTTGTACTTGTTCACATCAAAAAACATTTGCGTCACTATGAAATCAGCGCCTCCCTCAATCTTCTTTTTTAAATACTTAAAGTCTGTTTTTAGGTTGGGCGATTCAAAGTGCTTTTCAGGGTATGCTGCTACTCCTATGCAAAAATCTGTTTTGTAAGAGGTGTCCTGGTACTCGTGCAAGTATATACCGTTGTTCATATTGGTTACCTGTTCCAATAAATCGGTAGCATAACAGTGGCCCCCAGGAGTAGGTATAAACCCTGGATCGGTTTTGCGGGCGTCGCCGCGTAGTACCAGTACATTATCGATGCCTAAAAATTGCAGGTCGATCAACGCATATTCAGTTTCTTCTTTGGTAAAACCACCGCAAATAAGGTGTGGAACAGTATCAACCCCATATTTGTGCTTAATGGCCGCACACACCGCTACAGTACCCGGGCGTTTGCGGTAGGTAGCTTTTTGTATATTACCATCGGGCGTTTCCTTATAAAACAAATCTTCGCGTGATGAGGTAACATCAATAAACGGAGGCTTAAACTCCATTAGCGGATCTATTGCTTTATATATACCATCCATACTTTGCCCTTTAATAGGCGGTAGAAGCTCGAAAGAAAAAAGTGTTTTGCCGTTGGCGTTTTGGATGTGCTCCGTTATTTTCATGTTATAAATGCACTGTTTGTGCTACCAGTTTTTGTAAATATTTTTCTGCAGATGGAATTTCTCAATAATTCAAATTCGGTCCCAGCCACCTTTCTATCGTTTCTACCGACATGCTCTTGCGCTTGGCATAGTCTTCAACCTGGTCTTTGCCTATCTTACCTAAACCAAAATATTTCGACTCTGGGTGAGAAAAGTAAAAGCCGCTTACCGAGGCGGTGGGTAACATTGCCATACTTTCGGTAAGGTGCATATGGGCATTATCTTCAGCTTTCAGCAAATCAAAGAGGGTTACTTTTTCAGTATGCTCCGGGCAAGCAGGGTAACCTGGTGCCGGACGTATACCCTGGTATTGTTCTTTTATAAGCTGCTCAGTATCCAGTTGCTCGTCTTTGGCATAGCCCCAGTACTCGCGGCGTACAAGTTCGTGCATTTTTTCAGCAAAGGCTTCAGCCAGGCGGTCGGCAATGGCTTTGGCCATAATGCTGTTATAATCATCATGGTCGGCCTCGTATTTAGCTACCAGTTCATCACAGCCAATACCTGTGGTTACGGCAAAGCCGCCAAAGTAGTCGGGCACGCCGCTTTCTTTAGGTGCTATAAAATCGGCCAGGGCATAGTATGGTTCGCCTTTAACCTTTTCGCCTTGCTGGCGCAGGGTGTGTATGCGGGTTAGCAATTGTGTACGGCTTTCATCACTGTACAGCTCAATGTCATCGCCTACGCTGTTGGCCGGCCAGAAACCGATTACACCGTTGGCTTGCAGCAAATTTTCATTAATGACTTTCTGCAGCATCTCCTGCGCATCGTCAAAAAGCTTTTTAGCTTCGATGCCCACGTTCTTATCGTTAAATATTTTCGGATAACTACCGCGCAGTTCCCAGGTATGGAAGAACGGCGTCCAATCGATATAAGGAACCAGCTCTTTTAGCGGATATGCTTGAAATACCTTGGTGCCTGTAAAAGACGGTGCTGGAGCTACTGAGCCATCCAGATCCAGCTGAAACTTATTGGCACGTGCTTCTTCTAAAGTGAGGAAGCGTTTGTCGTTCCGTTTGTTTAGGTGTGCTTCGCGAGCTTTGGCGTACTCGTCTTTAATGGTTTGAATGTACTCGTCGCGGTTCTCCTTACTCATCAAAGTGCTGCACACGGTTACACTGCGCGATGCATCCAACACATGTATGGCAGGGCCCGAATAATGCGGCGCTACTTTAACTGCGGCATGAATACGAGAGGTGGTTGCCCCCCCAATAATTAATGGGATAGTAAACCCTTCGCGTTCCATTTCTTTGGCAAAGTGTACCATTTCATCAAGCGATGGCGTAATCAGACCACTCAGCCCAATAATATCTACGTTATGTTTTTTAGCTTCCTCAATAATTTTATTGGCGGGCACCATTACGCCCAGGTCAATGATCTCGAAGTTATTACAAGCCAGTACTACGCCTACAATGTTTTTACCAATGTCGTGCACATCGCCTTTAACGGTGGCCATAAGTACCTTGCCAGCATTGCTGCGCTGGTTGCCATCGGCGTTTTTCAGCTTTTCGGCTTCAATAAAGGGCAGCAGGTAAGCTACGGCCTTTTTCATTACCCGGGCCGATTTTACCACCTGTGGCAAAAACATTTTACCGGCGCCAAACAGGTCGCCCACAATGTTCATCCCGTCCATCAGGGGGCCTTCAATAACTTCCAGCGTGCGTTCGTATTGATGGCGTGCTTCTTCCACATCCACATCAATATATTCCACAATACCTTTTACCAGTGCGTGCGAGAGTCGCTTTTGTACCGGTTCATTACGCCAGCTTTCATCACGTACAATTTCTTTGCCTTTGCTTTTTACCGTTTCGGCATACTCTACCAGGCGTTCAGTAGCATCCTCGCGGCGGTTAAGCAGTACATCTTCTACACGCTCTAAAAGAGGTTTAGGAATTTCCTCGTACACCTCGAGCATACCGGCATTTACAATGCCCATATCCATGCCAGCCTGTATAGCATGGTATAAAAAGGCCGAGTGCATAGCCTCGCGTACAACGTTATTACCGCGGAAAGAGAAAGATATATTACTCACACCACCGCTTACTTTGGCGTGTGGTAAGTTTTCTTTTATCCAACGGGTGGCGTTAATAAAATCAACAGCATAATTATTATGCTCTTCCAAACCGGTGGCAACGGTAAGGATGTTAGGGTCGAAAATGATATCCTCCGGTGGAAAGCCAATTTCGTTCACCAGTATATCGTAAGATCGTTTACAAATTTCTATACGGCGTTCATAATTATCGGCCTGCCCTTGCTCATCAAACGCCATTACAACCGTAGCAGCACCGTAGTTTAGTATCTTGCGCGCGTATTCTCTAAACTTGTCTTCACCTTCTTTTAGCGAAATTGAGTTTACAATACCCTTACCCTGCAAGCATTTTAAACCGGCTTCAATAACCGACCATTTAGAGGAGTCGACCATGATGGGCAGCTTGGCAATATCAGGTTCGGAGGCCACCAAATTCAGAAATTTAACCATTACGGCTTCCGAATCAATCATGCCCTCATCCATATTAATGTCAATCACCTGGGCGCCACCTTCTACTTGCTGGCGGGCAACTGTGAGCGCTTCCTCATAGTTTTCGGCCAGTATAAGCTTTGAAAACTTGGGCGAACCGGTAATGTTGGTGCGCTCGCCTACGTTCACAAAGTTGGTTAGAGGCGTTAGGGTAACGGCTTCTAAACCACTGAGGCGCATATAAGGCTCAAGCGTTGGTAGTTGCCGTGGCGTGTATTTAGCTGCCCTTTCGGCAATACATTTAATGTGATCGGGTGTGGTGCCGCAACAGCCGCCTACAATATTAACCAGGCTAGCTTGCATAAAGTCATCAACCTGGTGGGCGGTTTCATGCGGTTGTTCGTCATAAGCGCCAAACTCATTAGGCAAACCCGCATTTGGATAAGCTGAAATATATACATCGGCTTTGTTAGAGAGTTCTTCCAGATATGGGCGCATCTCTCTAGCCCCTAAAGCGCAGTTTAATCCCACCGATAGCAGGTTGGCATGGCGTATGGAGTTCCAGAAAGCCTCCACCGTTTGGCCCGATAGGGTACGGCCAGAGGCATCGGTTATGGTGCCCGAAATCATGATGGGCAGGTTCTTGCCCGATTCCTGTGCATAGCGCTGGGCGGCAAACAGGGCTGCCTTGGCATTCAGCGTGTCAAATATAGTTTCGATTAATAGCAGGTCTGAGCCGCCGTCAACCAAGCCTCTAATCTGATCATAGTAAGCTTCGGCCAAATCGTCGAAAGTAACGGCACGGTAGCCCGGGTCGTTCACGTCGGGTGAAAGGGAAGCGGTGCGGTTGGTAGGGCCGACAGCGCCGGCTACAAAGCGCGGCTTGCCGGGCGTTTGGGTAGTATAATCATCAGCCGCCTCGCGGGCTAAACGGGCACCTTCATAGCTTAGCTCGTAAGCCAGCTCTTCCATATGATAGTCGGCCAGTGATATACGCTGGGTACTAAATGTGTTGGTTTCAATAATATCGGCACCTGCATCCAGGTACTCGCCATGGATAGCTTTAATTACGTCAGGGCGTGTAAGGTTCAGCAGGTCGTTATTGCCCTTTAAATCGGATGGATGATTTTTAAAACGCTCCCCGCGAAAATCCTCCTCCGTTAACTGATAGCGCTGTATCATGGTTCCCATGGCGCCGTCAATTACCAATATGCGTTTCTTTAACTCGTTTTTTATGTCCATATTTTGGATATGAGATGTGAGGCAAGAGATGTGAGATAAAGCGTAGGATTTACTTGCAAACGCATGCAAAATCCTGTCAGTTTCATATCTGATAGCTCAAATCTTATTATATGCTTATATCGAAAAGTCGGTGTATTGGATTTTGACTTTCGCTTATCCGTCTTAAAACCTTTTAGTGAATGGTTTTAAGTAGAATGTAGCACCTTGTAAGTACAGGTTGCTAAGACTTCGCAGGGTCCAGTCCCTCCATCTTTCTCTATAAGCATTGCAAAGTTGCAAAATAGCGTTGTGAATTGCAAATGCCAGTTTTTAAGCAAAATAGCTTTCAAACAACAAGAGCCGCCTTTTGGGCAGCTCTTGTTATATAATTATTTAACGTTATCTGCGGCTGCCAAATATTCTTAATAAGGATAAGAACAGGTTGATGAAATCCATATACAGGGTTAAAGCGCCCATAATGGCCATCTTTTTAGCATCAGCCATACCCAACTCCAAGCCGGCACCTATGCGTTTTAGTTTTTGTACATCATAAGCGGTTAAGCCCACAAACACTGCTACACCAATATAGCTGATGGCTTTGCTTAAGCCCGGACTGGCCAGGAACATGTTTACAACAGAAGCGATGATCATACCTATTAAACCCATAATCATTAATGAGCCAAATTTGGTCAAATCCTGGTTAGTAGTATAACCGGCTACCGCCATAATGCCAAAAACAGCCGAGGCCGTAATGAATACACCTAATACCGACGAAGATGTATAAACCAACAGCACAAAGCTAAGGCTGGTACCCATAAGGGCAGCAAAAACCACAAACAGCAGGGTAAGCACCGGTGCTGATATTTTGTTTAACCCAAATGATATAATCATCACAAAGGCTATAGGAGCAAACATAACGATAGTACCTAAGCCGGTATTACGCATGGTAACAGGATCGCGTAGCAAGTTAGCAAGTTCGGGTTTAAAAGCAAATGCAGCAGCACATAGGGCCGAAATACCCAGCGCTACAAACATCCACATAAACACATTGGCAATAAACCGGCGCGATGAGGCTTGGTCATCCAGCTGAATGACATCCTCGTATTGATAATTCGTATTTTCCATTTTCTTAATTAATCAGGTTAAAGGTATGATAATTATTATTGTACTTGTTAGACAGCCCAAGGGGCTTAAAGTTTAGGTAAGCCTGCGCATTAATTGTTCTTCAACCCGTTTAAAAACCTGCAAAGGTTTTAACGCGCGCCAGCCCAGTTCATCCAGCCCGCCACCAAAGTTGATAAAATAGTCGATGTTGCTTTGCTTAAACTCCCGTATTACATGTTCTCTGAAGTTAATGCCGGCAATCCAGCCGTCTTCCACTTCCTGAAACCACTCCTCGTAATAACAGTCATCAGATGAATGAAAATTCAGGATATTCTCGCCAATAAGTATAAACTTATTGATGCCATTATCCATCATTAACTCCATGATTTCGCGTTTGAGCAACATAATGTCGTTATTGATGGCATCATTCCACTCGCCAATAAATTCTATAATAACGTAGCCGCGATCATAATCGGCATACAGTACTTTTAAATATAATGTATTAGAGCCAAATGAATCCCATTGCGGGTGCAGCAAATAGTTATATATCTGCTTATCAAATTCAAACTCGTTGTACACTGTAGCATAAAAAGGCGAATACTCATCCTCTGCGGCTACATAATCATCCCTCCATTTGTAGTATGGCTCTATTTCGTGCATTTTTTATTCCAATACGCAGATTTCAATATGCAAATTCAAACCTGCCGGTTTTTATAATCTTCCCTTTTGCTCAAATGCACATCTGCATATTTGCAAATCACTTTCCTGCAAGGTGTGCCTCCACCGCCTTACGTACACTACCGTGTTCATTTAAAAGTTCGGCGGCAGCATCTTCTTCTAAACCGGTTTCCTGCATTATCATTCGAATTCCGCGATCAACCAGTTTATGATTAGTTAACTGCATATCCACCATTTTATTACCCTTTACCCGGCCCAATTGTATCATTACGGTAGTGCTCAGCATATTTAAAACCAGCTTTTGGGCGGTTCCGGCTTTCATGCGGGTTGAGCCGGTTAAAAACTCAGGGCCAGTAACCACTTCAACCGGGTATTGAGCCTGGGCAGCTACAGGGCTTTGCGCATTGCAAACGATGCAGCCGGTTGCCAGGCCATGTTCATTAGCTTTACGCAAGCCGCCAATTACATACGGCGTACGGCCCGATGCTGCAATGCCCACAACCACGTCTTTATCGGTAATGTTGTATTCCAGCAAGTCAAGCCAGGCTTGGTCCTCATCATCCTCGGCAAATTCTACGGCCTTGCGTATAGCGCCATCACCACCGGCAATAATACCTACAACCCAATCAAAGGGTACGCCAAATGTGGGTGGGCACTCCGAGGCATCTACTACACCCAGCCTGCCACTGGTGCCTGCACCAATGTAAAACAAACGCCCCCCGGCTTTCATGCGCCCGGCAACCGCCTCTACCAGTTTTTCTATCTGTGGCAACGCTTTTTCAACCGCATCCGGAACAGTTTTGTCTTCCTGGTTCATGTGTTGTAAAAGCTCGGCAACAGGTAGTTGCTCCAGCCGGTTATAATGTGATTCCTGCTCGGTTGTGTTGATCATTTTATTCTTACAAATCTGTAACAAAATTCGGTAAAAATCCGTCAACTTCAAGAACACAAAACGCTTTCAAATACGTATTTTTGTTACCAGGGATTTATGAAGCAAACAGCAGGTATTATTTTCAGATCGGTGATCTTATTACTCGCCGGTATGGCCATTGGTTTGCTGTTGAACAATCGCCAGGATGAGCCTGATGACGCCGCCATTGTTACCTCAGACAAAAACAAGCTGGATAAGATCATGCAGCTTGTGCGAAAAAAGTACGTTGACTCTATTGATGTAGACAGTGTGGAGGGTGTTACAATCAATAATCTGCTTCAAAAGCTCGACCCACACTCGGTTTATTTACAAAAAAAACAAGCACAATCTCTGGCAGAAAGGCTGGAAGGCGGATTTGACGGTATTGGCATTGAATCGCAATTACTGCGCGATACGTTGTTTGTTACCCAGGTTTTCCCGAACGGGCCCGCGGCTAAGGCCGGACTGCCCAATGGTTCGCGGGTTGTGACGATTAACGGCAAGCCTTTTTCGGGCACGCATTTAACCAGCGATAAAGTGAACGACGCTTTTGCCGGTAAAAATGACACCGGTATTGAATTAGGTGTGCTGAGCGTGTCTGACAATACTGTAAAAAACTATCATGTTAGGCGAAGCCATGTAACCATGAGCAGTTTGGATGCTGCGTATTTAACCGCGCCTGCCACTGGCTATATAAAAATAAGCAAGTTTGGCTCTACCACCGACGCCGACTTTAAAATTGCATTAAAGAAATTAAAAAAGGCAGGCATGCAAAAACTGGTGCTGGATGTGCGCGGCAATGGTGGCGGCTACCTTAACCAGGCAACCGCGCTGGCCGATGAATTTTTGCCAGCTAAAAAGCTGATTGTTTATACGCAAGGCCAACATGAACCCCGTACCGATTATTTTGCCACCGACTCGGGCTTGTTTGAGGAAGGCAAGCTTGCTGTTTTAATTGATGAGCACTCTGCCTCGGCAAGCGAAATTTTAGCCGGCGCCTTGCAGGATTTGGACAGAGCCGTAATTGTTGGCCGGCGCTCGTTTGGTAAAGGCCTGGTACAGGAGCAATTTCCCTTTAACGATGGCTCTGCGCTTAACTTAACGGTGGCCAGATATTTTACGCCATCGGGCCGCAGCATACAAAAATCATATAAAAAAGGTACCGATAACTACCGTAATGAACTTGCGGAACGTTTGCAAAAGGGAGAGCTGTATGTGGCCCAAAATAACCTGGAAGATAGCTCTTTTAATAATTCGGTTGCCTACCATACAAGCGCAGGCAAAAAGGTTTACGCCGGTGGCGGTATTATGCCCGATGTTTTTGTGCCCGAGGATGCTGCCGTAAACGTGCCGCTTATACAAGATTTGGCGCGCAACCAGCTTTTCTCTGGCTATGTGGTTGACTGCATGCAGGGCGTGCTTAAAAACTACACAACACCTGCCGACTTTGCCAAGTACTACACAGTTAACGATATTGAATTAAATAATTTTATTACTTACGCAGATGCTGCGGTTAAGAATATAGACCCTCACCAAGTAGCCACGGCCCGCAATTATTTAAAACTCCTGCTCAAAGCCCAGGCCGCCCGGTTTAAATGGGGCAATGAGTGGTATTACCGCATCATGAACCAAACCGATGCCGGCGTAATGAAGGCTGTAGCAGCTTTGAACTAAGAGTTAGTGGCTTAACTGATTGCTTTACTTTATGAGTTATAATGTACCACCATGGTGGGCATATAGATGTATAAACTTAAACCAGTTGCATAAGTATTATCTATGAAATAACAAGAGCCGCTAATAGGGCGGCTCTTGTTATTATAAAGCATTTTGCTGAAGTGAGATGTTGTACTTATTATTCATTAGCCCCTTGGGAGAAATATAAGGTATGAGGCAGGTATTATTAAACCACAGGGCAGAATAGCCTTCTGCATAGTCCGAATTGTCAATTTTCTTTTTAGACAGGTACTCCATTCTTTCCCATTTGCCGCTTGTAAGGTTAAGTACGCCGAATAAAGCATTCAATTTAACAAACCCTGATTTATTGTTAGCGATTATGTACAGCTTATTCGACTCAATATGGTAGCCAATGGGTAATGACCTGCTTGGGATAGCATAGCTAGAAGGGAGCATTTGCTGGAAAATGATTTTTAGATCATCATTATAGCAATTAATCAGCGTGGAATTTTCATTAACCCACACGCCGTTTCCTATGCTCGATGGTGATGTATAGCGGCCCGACATGCCAATTACAAGCTTGCCACCGCTTTCGGCCATGTATCTTATCTCTAAATTTTTTGCGCTCCCTAAATTAGGGTCATCCATTTTCTTATCAAATGGCTCATATCCTTTTTCAAGTGCTTTAATATGATCATTGTTAAATAATTCATTTACTGTTTGCTTGGCGCCATTCAGAAAATTCATTTTAATTACGGATAACTGTACGTCTTTATTCGAATTTTCGTGCAGGGCACTAACAAAAACGGCATCACTGTTACTTGATGATACATTAAAGCTTAAATGCGCTTTAAGGTCGGCCATGTCTATGTTATTGCGCAAGTCTAAATCTGTTTCAATCGGTTTGGATCCGGTAGTTTGACCGAAATCGTATTTCTGTATACTGACGGTGCTTTTACCCTTGCCCCATGCTAAAAACAAGTCGCCTTTACTGTTTGACATCGCCCAAAGGAAAAGGCCTTCTTCAACCTTTGTGTTAAAGCGCTTTACCGGCTCCAGCCGATCGTTAATATCAATTACTGTAATTTGCGTGGTCAGGTTATTCTGCTTGCTGGATTGGACAAATGACCGGCGTTCCTGCTTGGTTTGTCTTGCAGTAATTCTGTACAAGGAGTGTGCTTTGTCGTACGAAAGATAGCATTGGTCAAAGTAGGTTTCCGAACCTTCATAAATTTCCTTTTCCAGAAGTATCTTGCCTGTGGCCGGGTCTATTAAATAGCCTTTGTAAATATTATAGGCATCATTTGCCTTGGGGTTTTTGAATGTAGCCAGGGCAAAAACCTTATCCTGAAACTTAACAGCGTCCTGTGGATAGCCGGGTAACTCGGTTTTCCATAAGGTGTTCATTTGTTTATCAATTGCAAGCAGTTCGAAGCTTTTATTGTCAACATTAATTTGCATAATGTTGGTTTCATCATTCACCTTAAATGAGGTGGATATCGCTTTGATACCTTTTTTAAAATCCTGCATTACAGCAGGCTGCGTTTGGGCTGCTGCAAAAAACGGAATAAGCAGCAAAAGTGACAATAGTTTTGACATGTGATAAGGGAGTAGTGAGCTACTAACCTATCAAAAGGTATGAAAAATACAAAATAATAAAGGCCGCTAAGTTAGCGGCCTTTATTATTTTGTATTACCTGTATATATGGAGTGTTACTCTTCTACCACCTCGCTATGCGGGCTGCTTACTTCTTCTTCCTCCTTTTTAAAGTAGCGGTTCTGGTAAATCAGAATCAGAATAACGCCTACTGATATGGCCGAATCGGCCAGGTTAAATATAGGTCTGAAGAATTTAAATTCTTCGCCGCCCCATACCGGCATCCAGGCCGGGAAAGTGCCCTGTATAATAGGGAAATAAAACATATCCACTACACGTCCCTGAAATATAGGGGCATAGTCGTATATCAGGCCATAAAAGGTCGAATCGATGATATTACCCAGTGCACCGGCAAATATAAGGGCAACGTTAAGGATAAGGCCACGGTGGTATTTATGCCTGATAAGGTAAACGAGGGCATAGCCAATACCGCCTACCGCAAAAATACGAAAGATGGTCAGAGCCAGCTTGCCGGCTACTCCGCCAAGCTCCCAGCCAAAGGCCATACCATTGTTCTCGGTGTACAGTAACATGCCTCTATCGCCCAGAAAATGTATTTCCTGGCCCATACTCATATTATTGCGTACCCATACTTTAATTAACTGGTCGGCCACTATTACCAACAGCGCTAAAAGGAAAGGTTTAGTGTACGATGCCTTCATGTATTACTGCTTCAGTTTTGCTTCCATGCTCAGCGTGGTATGAGGCACGGCACGCAGGCGCTCTTTTTGTATTAGTTTACCAGTTTCGCGGCAAATGCCGTAGCTTTTGGTTTCAATACGTACTAAAGCAGCCTCTAATTGCTCAATAAACTTTTTTTGGCGGGCAGCCAGCTGGTTAATCTGTTCTTTTTCTAAGGTGGCAGAGCCATCTTCCAGTGTTTTATAAGTACCTGCGGTATCATCAGTACCATTCAGGTTGGGGTTGCTTAGTGATGAAGCCAAAGCATTAAGCTCCTCGCGGGCAATGCGAATTTTATCCAGTATCAGCTCTTTAAACTCTTGTAGTTCGGCGTCTGAGTATCTTGTTTTTTCTGGTTGTGGTGTGCTCATTATACTTTATTAATTAAAATTCTTATTTCTATATCTTCTATAGTTACTGGTTCGCCTTCAGTTAGGCTGTCAACTAATTGAATATCAACGGCTAAAATTTCGGCGCAAATATAGGATAAATTGTTTTTAACCGCATTGCTGATTAGCAGATGGTTACTGAGGCGTACATTTATCTTATCGGTAACTTCAAAATTGTTAGACTTACGCAGGTTTTGTATACGGTTGATGAGCTCGCGCGAAATACCTTCCTGTTTTAGTTCGTCGGTTAGGGTAACATCTAAAGCTACGGTTAGTTTTCCCAAATTTGCAACCTGCCATCCCGGTACATCTTCTGCTATAATTTCAACATCAGCAGGTAGTATCAGGTAATGGGTATCAGGTATTTGTATCTGGCCATCTGCCTCTAATTTTGCAATATCTTCCTGACTAAAAGCAGTTATGGCTGCGGCTACGGCTTTCATATCCTTACCCACCTTTTGGCCTAACGCTTTAAAGTTGGGTTTTATTTTACGTTTAATAAAGCCTGCAGTATCGGTAATGTATTCAATGGCTTTGATGTTGGTTTCAGATAGTATTAGTTCCTTTACCTCGTCAACCTGGTGCTCAAAGTTCTTGTCTAGTATGGGTAGTAATATTTTGCTCAAAGGTTGGCGTACGTTGATGCCTACTTTTTTGCGTAGCGATAGTGTTAGTGACGAAATGTCCTGTGCCAGTTGCATGCGTTCTTCTAATTCTTTGTCCACCAAATTGGCATGGTAAACCGGGAAGTCGGCCAGGTGAACCGATTCAAATTGCTCTTTACCAGTAGCGGTATTTAAATCGTTATACAAACGCTCGGCAAAGAACGGCGCAATAGGCGACATCAGTTTAGATATTGTAACCAAACAAGTGTATAGCGTTTGGTAGGCCGATATTTTATCGGCAGAGTTGTCTGATTTCCAGAAACGGCGGCGGCTCAGGCGTACGTACCAGTTGCTCAGGTGCGCATCGACATAATCCTGAATAGCACGGGCTGCTTTGGTTGGTTCAAAATCGGCAAAGTAACCGTCAACTTCCTGCGTTAAGGTATTAAGTAACGAAAGTATCCAGCGGTCAATCTCTGGCCGTTGACTCAGTTCAATTTCGGGCTGACTATAGTCAAACTTGTCGATATTAGCGTAAAGTGCAAAGAAAGAATAAGTATTATAAAGCGTGCCGAAAAATTTACGGCGCACTTCATCCAAACCTTCAATATTAAATTTGAGGTTGTCCCACGGCGATGCATTGCTGATCATATACCAGCGGGCAGCATCGGCACCATACTGCTCAATCGTTTCGAACGGATCAACTGCGTTGCCTAAACGTTTAGACATTTTGTTGCCGTTCTTATCCAGCACCAATCCGTTAGATACCACGTTTTTGAAGGCAATGCCCTGGTTTTGTACCAGTCCGTTAACCGCTTTCACTTCATCACTGGCCTCGCTTAGCATAACCGCTATGGCGTGCAGGGTAAAGAACCAGCCGCGTGTTTGGTCAACACCTTCGGCAATAAAATCGGCCGGGTAGGCGTCGGCAAATGCTTCCTTGTTTTCGAACGGAAAGTGCCATTGTGCATACGGCATAGCGCCCGAGTCGAACCAAACGTCGATCAGATCCGGCTCGCGGAACATCTTTTTGCCGTTTGAGGAAGTCAGTATCACATCATCCACATAAGGGCGGTGCATATCATCCAGCTTAAAGCCTTCGGGCATAAAGCCAGCAGTTATTGATCGGGCAATTTCCTTGTTAAGTTCTTCAATGGAGCCAATACATTTCTCTTCGTTGCCATTTTCTTCGCGCCAAATAGGTAGCGGCGTTCCCCAGTAGCGTGAGCGAGAAAGATTCCAGTCTACTAAATTTTCGAGCCAGTTACCAAAGCGGCCCGTACCGGTAGCTTCTGGTTTCCAGTTGATGGTTTTGTTCAGTTCTATCAGTTTATCTTTAACGGCAGTGGTTTTAATAAACCAGCTATCCAGCGGATAGTATAAAATAGGCTCATCGGTACGCCACGAGTGCGGGTAGCTGTGCTCATATTTTTGTACGTTAAAGGCTTTATTGTCTTCTTTTAGTTTGATGGAGATGAGTACATCTGTTGGCCTAAAGCCTTGCTCATCGCGCTCTGCCTGCGTATAGTATTCTTCTTTAACATAGCGGCCGGCAAAATCGGTTACTTCATCCACAAAACGGCCTTGCTTGTTCACCAGCGGTACTTCTTTGCCGGTTTCATCAAGTACCATTACAGATGGTACGTCATTCTCTTTACAAGCCCTAAAGTCATCAGCACCAAAAACAGATGCGGTGTGTACGATACCCGTGCCATCGCCAGTGGTTACAAAATCAGCCGGAATAACGCGGAAAGCTTTTTGCTCCAGCTCAGCATTTGTGACGTAAGGCATGAGTTGGTGATAGCGCAGACCAACTAAATCGGCCCCTTTAAAGGCGGCTTTAACCGCCCACGGAATAACCTTATCGCCTTCTTTATATTCGTCAAAAGATGCGTTTTCGCCCTCGGCCTTAAAATATTTATTTACCAGTGCTTTGGCCAGTACTACGCTAACCGGTTTAAAGGTGTAGGGGTTAAGGGTACTGATTTTTACGTATTCAATATCCTCGCCTATGGCCAGCGCACAGTTAGATGGCAGTGTCCACGGCGTGGTGGTCCAGGCTAAAATGGCGGTTTCCTCACCCGGCTCACTAAACAAGGTTTGCATAAGCGGGTGCTGCTGGTCGTTCTTTAAAAAGAACTGAGCCGTAATGGTGGTATCTTTCACCATTTTGTAGGTGCCCGGCTGGTTCAGCTCGTGCGAGCTTAAGCCCGTGCCCGATTTGGGCGAATAAGGCTGTACGGTATATCCTTTATACAGCCAGCCCTTGTTATAAAGCTGCTTTAATATCCACCACAGGGTTTCAATATATTTGTTTTCGTAAGTTACGTAAGGGTTTTCCAGATCAACCCAGTAGCCCATTTTAAGGGTGAGGTCATTCCATATGTCGGTATAACGCATTACCTCCTTGCGGCAGGCTTCGTTATAATCTTCAATGGATATCTTTTTGCCAATATCGTCTTTGGTAATGCCGAGTGATTTTTCGACCGCCAGCTCAATAGGCAGGCCGTGGGTATCCCAGCCGCCTTTGCGTTTTACCTGGTAACCCTTTAAGGTTTTGTAACGACAAAAAATATCTTTAATTGACCGTGCCATAGCATGGTGAATACCGGGCATGCCGTTGGCCGATGGCGGGCCTTCATAAAAAGTATAGGGATTGCTGGCCGGACGGGTGCTGATGCTTTTTTCAAAAATGCTGTTCTGTTTCCAAAACTCCAGTACGTCCTTGCCTATCTGTGATAAATTTAATTGCTTATATTCCTTGTACATCAGTGTTTTCCACAATATTAAAGAGGGTGCAAAATTACGGATTTTAAAAGTAATAATTTAGCCGTTATGTGAAAAGTATGGTTAAAGTTAAGTTAAACAATCGCTCAACCTATCAAACGGGGGCGGTGTAATAAACATTATTGTTTTTTATTGCGTTCTGCCTTGTTCATCAGAAGAGCCTGAAGTGCGTTTGCGCACCTCTATCTGGAATTGCCGAAGTTGTAAGTAACATTTAAACGAATGTTGCGGCTATCGTACTGGCTTTTATTAGTGTAATTTACATTGCCGTATTGTACCGAGGGCGCTTGCGAAAGCAGTTGCTTGAATTTCTTGTTAGTGAGCATATAAACACTTGTGCTTTTACATCCGGTTTTCTTCGCTGGTAGCTCCGGTGTTACGGTTACGCGCAGTTTTAATTTTCAGGTTGCCAAACTGGTAGGTAAAGCCAAGGGAAAAGCGGCGGCTCTCCCACTCGTTTTGCCACGTGGTATTAATGTTATTGTATTGCAGCACGCTACGGTAACGGTTGCCAAAAAATATGTCGCGCACTTTAAAGCTAAGCGTAGCTTTTTTATCCAGAAATGTTTTGTTGATAGCGGCATCAATCTGCGAGCCCGATAAGGTACGGGCCAACCCCGATATAGACGGCGAGTAGTAATAGCCCGATAACTGGATACGGAAATTTTTAGGCAATGTGAAAGTTTGGTCGGTACCGGCCGACCACGAAAGGCGTTCAGAACGGTAAGGTGTGCCTTGCGTCATGGTATTCACTTTATCGTAAGAGGCGTCGAGGTTAGCGGTTACGTTCCACCATTTTTTGATGTTGAAGCTGCCTGCGCTGGTGGCGTTCAGGCTGCTGGTATTGCCCAGGTTTTGGTAGGTGGCAATGCTTTCCTTAGTTTGGTCGTTTTGGCTAATGATGGTGCTTACAGCATTATTCACCCGCACATAGCTCAGGCTTAACACCTGGAAGCTTTTATAGGTATAACTCATGAGCCATGATTTAGAGAAGGAGGGCTGCAGGTACGGGTTGCCTTTAATGGCCGTGTAAGGATCACTGAAAAAAGTGAAAGGGTTTAGGTTGCTATAACCCGGCCGACTGATGCGGCCGCTGTAAGAAGCATTAAGCTGATGATCGATATTGATTTTATAAGCTGCAAACAAGCTGGGAAACAGTTTCCAGTAATTGCGGCCTACTACTTCTTGCTGCGTAATAGAGTTACCGGTTGATACCGTTTGCTCGGCACGCACTCCGGCTTTAAATTCCCACTTTTTGCCAACTGTTTTATTAAAGGTAAGGTAACCGGCATTGATGTTTTCGTCATACAAAAAATGGTTGCTGCGACGCAGGTCAGTTATCCAATTGCCGGCAGTGAGGTTCTCAAAACGGGCATTGTTATTAGTGCTTACCCAGCTGCTTTTCCAGCCGGTTTCGGCTCGCCAGGTTTTGGCAAAAGGCCAAACATAATCAACTTTTAAAGAGCGGATATTGTATTTGGCCGGATTGTCATTTCTCTGCTTTACCGTATCGCCGAGGCGGGTGCCGGCAGCATCAAAATATATGTTGCTGAAAGTTTCGTTATTAATGTTACTGCTGCGAACATAATCTGCATCGAAAGATAGCTTTTGACCTAACGTGTCAATAGCATAGCTGTAATTCACATTAAAGCTATAGGTGCGGGTGTTGGTGTATTGCGGTTTTAACATATACACGCTACCAATTTGCTGCCCTAACTGGTTTGTGGTAACCGAGTTGCTGGTTACTTTGGCATTTTGTGGGGAGTTGTAACCCCTGAACATAAAACCAAAAGTTTGTTTGGCTGTAGCAAAATAATCGGCCCCGGCGGTATAGCTGACATTATCACCAATGGGGTGCCAGTAATTTTCCTGGCTATATAAATCGGTACCTATTTGCCTGCCTAAATTGAGTTTGTTATAGGAGGCAGCATGGCCGCCATTTGCACGGGTATAAAAACTTAGCTTTCCGGTGTTGTAATTTAAGTTGGCGCCGCCAAAAACTTTGCCATAGGTGCCGTATACCGTAGTAGCTGTGGCTGTACCATTAAAACCCTGCAGGCGGTTACGTTTCATAATAATGTTGATTACTCCTGCGGTACCTGCGGCATCGAAGTTGGCAGGCGGGTTGGCAATCAGTTCAATCTTACTTACCGCATTAGCTGGTAATGACTTTAAGTAGTTGCTTACCTCGCTGCTGCTCATGTAGGTCATGCGGCCGTCAATCATAATGTTTACGCCACCGTTGTTGCGGTATAATATGTTGTCGTCTTTATCCAGTTTAATACCCGGCGCCTTTTTTAGTACCTCCAGCGCATTATCACCTGTGGTAATCATTTTTTCTACGTTTACCACCAGGCGGTCGCTTTTTTGCTCCAGTTGTGGTACTTGTCCGTTTATGGTTACTGCTTTGAGTACTTTTGTGCTGTTTTTTAACACCAGAGCTGGCAGTGTAATGCTTTGGCCGGTAAAACTGAAGCTATTGCTGGTTGAATTCTGAAAGCCCATCATAACGGCTTTAACTACATAGCTTCCGTTTTTAGGGTTAGTAAAACGGAAGTTGCCATTAGCGTCGGCTATTTGCGCTGATACGGCTGCTGAATCGGGTAGGTGTAGCAGTTGTACAGTTGCCCCCGGCAGGGTTTCGCTGCTGGATTTGATCTGCCCGTTAACCGATGCGGTTTGGGCAACGGCCAGGCGGGTTAAATTACAAATTGTGATAAGGCTTAGGATGAATATCTTTTTCATGGATCAATTAATACGTTGTGCTTGATGATCCAAAAGTGCAGCAGGGCGTTGCGTGTATAAAGTATACTATCCCAACAGTCTTAAACTTTATCTAAACACTAATTCATCCGCGTTTTGGACTTGGGCAGGCGTTTGCATTACAAAAAAGGCGGTTGATATAAAAATTTTAGCGGCGGCAGTTAATTGCCGTACTTTTAGGTCATGAATAAACGCAGGGTTATCTTATACCATGTTTTGGCTTGGGCGGCCTATTTTATCTACTTATTTATTGGTGGCTTCTTTTTACAGCCAGGCGGCAAAACGCTTCATATAGAGGTGAGCTTTTTATTGCAAATCAGTTATACGCTGGCAACAATTGCAACCTTTTACTATGCCTATGCGCTGGTTCTGCCCGGGTTGGTACGCCGTAAATACCGTTTACTATATGTTATTGCCGCTATTGCATCGCCGTTCGTTTTCATCGTGGCGCGCTACCTGCTCGAGGAAATGCTATACCCGTTAATTTTCGGGTTTCACAATTATACCGACGATACCACACTCACGCATTATTTTTGGGATAACGTTTACCGCGGGTTGCCTTCTATAGCCTTTGGCTCGGCGGTTTGGGGAGTAGTAAATGCATACCAACAGCAAAATGAAAACAAGCAACTGCGCGAAGAAAAAGCCCGGGCTGAGTTGGCTTTTCTCAAATCACAGATCAATCCGCATTTTTTGTACAATACGCTCAATTACATTTACTCGCTGGCCTACCCGGTATCAGATCAGCTGGCCGATGCTATCATCAAATTGTCTAACCTAATGCGCTACATGCTAAATGAAAGTAAGGATGGACGCATTGATCTGGAAAAGGAGGTAGACTACCTGAACAATTACATTGACATTTACCGGCTGCGTTTCGAGGATAACTTTTATGTGGAGTTTAAAACCGAAGGCGACATTGCCGGTAAGCGGCTGGCTTCTCTGGTGTTAATTCCGTTTGTGGAAAATGCCTTTAAACACGGGGTGGTTGATGATGAACAGCGACCTGTTAAAATACAGTTAAAAGTGATTGGCAGCCGGTTGAACTTTATAGTAAGTAACAAAATTAATCGCAATCAAAAAGATGCTTCCAGCGGAGTAGGACTGGTTAATATACGCCGCCGGCTGGAATTGATTTACCCCGGCAATCATGAACTGCTCATTGCCGATAACGGGATTACCTATAAAACTACGCTCAACATCAATTTATAAATTATTTTAGCCTTATGATACGTTGCCTGGCGGTTGATGACGAAGCTTATGCGGTAAAATTAATTGCCGATTATATTAATAAAGTGCCTTTTTTACAATTGGCGGGTACCACTACCAGCGCCATCGATGCCTTGAGCCGTGTGCAGCAGGGAAATATTGACCTGGTTTTTCTGGATATACAAATGCCCGATTTAACCGGCATGCAGTTTTTAAAACTATGCGGCAGTAAATGCAAGGTCATCTTAACCACCGCCTATCCGGAATACGCGCTGGAAGGCTACGAGCATGATGTGATAGACTACCTGCTGAAACCTGTAGCCTTTGACCGGTTTTTGAAAGCGGCGCAAAAGGCGTTTAACCAATTGCAGCCGCCAGTAAGTACAGATGCGGGAGGTGCAAAATTCCCGGTACCCTCAACCTCGCTGCCCGAAAACCCGCTGTCTGCTCCAACAGCTCTGCTCCCAAACTATATGTTTATTAAAGGGGAGAGCAAGAATAAGTTTTTGAAGGTAGCTTATGATGAGATTTTATACATTGAGGGACTGAAAAACTATGTATCGGTGTTTACGCTGGGCCAGCGAATGGTTACTTACCACACCCTGCGCGATCTGGATGCACAGCTGCCCCAGCCGCCATTTTACAGGGTGCATAAATCCTACATTATCAATATTAATCAGATCCGTATGGTTGACGGGCATACCATTTACATACAAGACCAGGCTATTCCCATTGGCGAAACTTACCGTGAGGGGTTTTATAAAATAATAAAGGAAGAATAGCCCCTCTTAAGTGAGAGTTTAAAGCGCTAACCCGACCAAAAAACGTCATTTATCGTCATCATTAAGACTTTGCTATATTTGCTATATCACCTGTGAAGTAAAAATGGATAAGCAAGATATCATCAAAATAGCGATCGTAGGGCCTGAAAGTACAGGCAAATCGGCCATGTCGGCTTATTTGGCACAGCACTACCAAACGGTTTGGGTGCCCGAGTTTGCGCGTGGCTATTGTGAACAACTAACCGGCGATTGTACTTTTCAGGATGAGATTAATATGTATTACGGTCAGCTGGCCCTGGAGCAGGAACTGCTGCCTAAGGCAAATAAACTGCTCATTTGCGATACTACGTTTATTACTATTAAAATTTGGAGCGATGAGATGTTTGGCCGTGCCCCGCAAGAGGTGCTGGACCAACTGCCCAAGCACACCTATGATCTTTACCTCCTTTTAAACATTGACCTTCCCTGGCAGGATGACCCGCTCCGCAACTTCCCCACTAAGCGTGAGCATTTTATGGCCGTTTGGCACCAGGAGCTAAAGGCATTAAATGCTAATTATGTTGTAATATCAGGCATTGGCCAGCCGCGGTATGACGCGGCAGTTGCCGCTATTGAAGGTTTTTTAGATTCGAAAACCGAAGATTCAATTTCGGACTTGTAACTCCCGCTGCTACGTTTATTCGCACACGCTTTTTAAGAACTTGAGCGGATCGGCCTGGACTAATAGGCTGCACGCATATAAGCGTAAACCTGACCAGGCAATAGTTGATCTCTTGGCGAAGTTTAAGCGCTTAGTTCTTCATAAGCGGCGGTTAGGCTGCGTTTGATGCCATCGCCTTGCCAGTCGGTTACACCAGGTATGCTGGTTGCGGTCAGTACTTCCTCTTTAGTTTTGCCGGCTTTAATTTGCGCGTTTACAAAATCAACCAGGCGCTCCATATAGTTTTGCATGGCTTTCAAGTCGGCCATACTGCCGGTAACTTTCTCCGGGTCAAAGGCATGCCCAAATACAAACAGGGTATCCTTGCTGAATTGCTTTTGTGCCTTTTGCAATGTGGTTATCCAGGCCTTAACAGATGCGCCTGCTGTGCGGTCAACAAAAGGATAACGGCGGTTAAAAACCAAATCGCCGGTATGCACAATGTTGGCATGCTCAAAATGTATCATGCTATCGCCGTTAGTATGGCCCGCGCCAAAATAGTAAGCATGTATGTTTTCGTCACCTACTTTCGCCTTCCATTCAGTGGTAAAGGTGGTATCCGGAAATAATTGCTTTTCTTCGCTTTTTTGCGCCTTGGCTACGTTTTGCTGATTGGCAAGCGAGTTGGCATGGGCAGCTACCTTTTTGGCAATGCCCTTAAAGGCAATGTTTCCACTGGTATGGTCGCCGTGGTGGTGGGTGTTAATTAACCACTCAATAGGCTTTTCCGACTGCTTCTTTAATTCGGCAATCAAATGTTCGGCCTGTGGCGGAAACTCAGCATCCACTACAGCAATGCCATCTTTGTTGGTAAGCCAGGCAATAGTGCCGCCCTGCTCAGTAAATATACCTACGTTATTGCGCAAGGGCTTAAATTTATAAGCGGGCTGTAAAAGCCACGAGGCAAAACTACTTTGACTGCTTAAGGCCAAAGCCCCTGCTGATAATAAACTATTGGCAATAAAACGACGGCGTTGCATAGGATGAACATTGGTTTGTTGAGCCCAAGTTATTAAAAACTATTAAGAAAAGCAGTGCGGAAGGCATACAATAGAGAAATATAAAAGCACCTGCCGTTTTCACAAACAGGTGCTCAGCATATGGGTGTAGAAAACAGTTTTAGATTACAAGGCTAAGCGGTTACCGTTAAGGTGCTGCCGCTTATGCTTACGGTATAAGCTTTTAGTGCTTGTGCAGCTGGGCCAAGTAACACCGTGCCCGATGTGCTGAATTGGCTACCATGATTAGGGCATATAAACCGCCCTTGTGCTGTGTTGTAGTTAATAGAAGTACCTTGGTGGGTGCAGGCAACTTGTACGGCGGTAAACGACGCGGGGGCAGCGCCGGCCGCAAGCCTAACCAGAATAACGCCGCTGGCCACCTTAAAGTCGCCCACATTTTTTATTTCTGTATCCAGATTGGCAGTAAACAAGCCGGTACTGCCACCTGTTGGCGGGGGTGTGGTGCCTGGGTTGCCGCCCGGAGCTGGTTCATCTTTAGGGTCGCTGCCGCAGGAGTATAAGCTGCAGCCGGCGCAAACCGCTGCCATAGTGATGCCAAACTTGGCTAAAAATTCTTTTCTTTCCATTGCAAGAGATTTTAGTCGAATGATTTAATAAGTGCTTTTATGCTTTCCGTTAAAGCTGAATACACGCGATATGGTAAAGCCTATGCGGTATTGACCCTTACTCCAGTTAGATTCAGTATCGGCCAGGTAATTAATGGGCGATATGGCTTGCGCATTGCTTAGGTTAAGGGTAAATACGTGCCCCCCGGTTTCAATTTCTATACCTACGCCCAGCGGATCGTAAAACCCTGGGCTATTGTTGTTTTTGCGGAAGGATGAAAATGGATGCGCATAATCTACCACAATCCCCATGCGCTTGGTAACTTTTAAGCGCCCTGCCGCCGATAGCGAAAAAATGTTTTGCTCATTGCCTGCCAGGTAAGGGAAAGGTAGGTTGTTGCGTAAAAAGGATGGCGCTATTTGCAAAGAAAGCCTTGGCGAAAACTTGCGGGCTATAATTGCTTGTACAAAATAGTTGAGGCGGTTGGTGTAATCATCATACACATTAGTAGCCACGCTGTAAGGTTTTAGGGCGGTACGGCCAACTACAGTTAGGGCAAATGGCATGCTGTTATCTGTTTTTTGATGAAGCAGGTTATACTTTAGTCCAAGCTCCAGTAACTGTTCGTACTTGCTCCTGAAAAAGTCTATATCCAGGTTGTTAGTGAGGCCGTATTCAAAACCAATCAATATGTCTGAGGAGTTATCCAGTCCCCACATGGTTTTGCCACCGCCGTCAGTTCCGGCTACATCGCCAAAGCGGTGAATCACCATAAAGTTGAGGTTGTTTTTCTTGATGGTTTCAGAGGTTTCGGACAGAATGAGACGGGTGGCTTTAAAGGTGGCTAATACCGGTTCGCTCTTTTCGCTGCTGGCCAGGGCATTCATGAGCGAATCGGTTGATGGGGTTTGAGCTTTAAGGCAGCCATAGCCCACCGTGAGCAGCAGGGCGGTAAACAGGATTTTTTTCATGTGGTATAAATTTGAGCGGTTGAATGCTATTGGTAAGGTGAGTAGGTAGCGGCTACCTGTACCCGTATGGTTTCGGCAATGTTCTTGAACACAATAGTGGGTATCTCGATCTTGTGGTCTTTGCACTGTACCATAAACTCCGAGGCCATGCTCACTACGCCTTTATTTACCGTTATTTTGCCGTTGATGGTGCGGTTTTGCTTAACACCATGCACCTCAAAAACGCCGGTTGCAGTAATGGCATAAGTGCCATCTTTATCTAGAGCGGGGAGCTGTTGTATTTTGCCTTTAAAGGAAGCGTTGGCATACTTGTCGCTCTCCATGTAATTCTCATTAAAATGCTCCTGCATGAGCGATTTTTGAAACTGGAACGAGCGAATAGGTACGCTGAAAGCCAGATCGCCGGTAGTGGCATTAAATACTGAGGTGCCCTTTTGCGATACGGCGTCAATATCTTCCAATGGCGCCTTGGAGAACAGGCTAATTCTGGCATTTTTACACACATAGGTTCCCTGTATCGCCTGGCTGATGTGCATCCAGGCAATAAAAATCATAACGATATGTTTCATAAGCTACTTTGTTTTAGACGGCGGACTGACGTACCAGCTTAACCCCACAGCCACCCCGGTAGACTGCAGATTGACACGGCCATAGCCAATATCGGTTAGTGGTACTTTCATATATGGTTGTATGTTTAACCCAAAGCTGTTGTTAATGCGCTGCTGATAGGCCACGTTTAAGTTAAGCACACCCAGCACGTGTTTATTTTGATTGCTGATATTATAACTGGCGGGCCCTGTATACTTGTTGCTGTAATAGCCGGCTGTAGGGTAGTTAAACTGATAGTTTTCGCGCAGCATAAAGTAGGAGGAAAGCCCGGTGCCAATACTTAACTGGCGGTTATTTTTACTGTACAACTGGTAGCTTACATTAATTGGTATATCGAGCACCCGGCAATCGGCCGTAACATCGGTAGGCTGGGTGCCAAACTGATAAGTGCTTTGATATTGGCTGAAATTAACCATGTAGGGCTTTTGCGCGTAAATGGCCCCCGTGCTAACGGTAAACTTACGGCTAATGCCAACCGATACCAGCAAGCCGGCATTGGTGCCCACTTTAGTGCGGTTAAAGGCGCTGCCTACGCCATTAAAATCGGGCGCTGCTATAATGGTTAACGTTAGGGGTAAATTAGCGCCTGCGGTTTTTATTGCTGGCTTTTGGGTTTCTTTAACAGCGACGGTTGTGTTTGCGGTAGCGGCCGTGTCGTTATTAGCCTTAACAGCGGCATTGTTAGCCACCATTGCACCGGTAGTTAATACGGCTGCATTATGGCTGGTATCTGCATTAGCCTGGCTTAGGGTATTACCTGCAGCATCGGGATTGGTTTTAGCAATGGTTCCGCTATCAACCGTTGTTTTTAAACCAGCAGCATAGCGACCAGGTACCGCAGCAGATGCGTTCAGCAAGGCTTTTGCCGAACTGCCTTTAACCCGCATAACCGTACTCTTCAACCTATTTATACCAGTATCTGCAAATGCGGGAGGCGTAGCTAAGTGCTGTTTGTCCTGGTCGCTTGTACCGGGATGTTGTTTATGGTTTTTAATCTTAACTATGTTTTTTTCGTGCTTTGGCTGCTTGGGCCAAAAAAATACCATGCCGAACGTGATTAATAAAATGGCTGCTAAACCGCTTATGATGGCTGGCAACCGGCGTATTAAACCATTGCGCTTACGCTGTGCATCCAGCATTTGCGCCATAGCCTGCCAGTCCCGGTCATCATAATTAATATGCTTGTCGGGGTTAGTAAGCCCTTGCTTAAATAAATGGTCCAGGTCTTTTTCTTCTTGCTCTTTCATCGCCTTATACCATTATTCAAAAAGCTCAAGTGCAGGTTGGCAGCGCTAATGGCTACAATCTGTGTTTGATTGGTGCCATTTAAACCATCGGGTATTTCGGCCGCCTTTAGTATCATCTTTTTTAATTTCTCTCGCGCCTTAAACAGGTTCGATTTAGATGTACCTGCGCTAATGTTCAGCATCTCGCCAATCTCTTCATGCGTATATCCCTCAATGGCGTACAGGTTAAATACCGTACGGTAAGCCTGTGGTAAACGCTGTATCATGTCCAACAGTTCCTGATAATTAATTTTTTTATCAGGCAGTTCGTTATCTGTTAAGTGCTCAGCTTCGGTTAAATCTTCGGTGTAGGCTACTTTTAAATTACTACGATAGTAATCTATCGACATGTTCATCATGATGCGCCCCAGCCATGCTTTAAACGGCCTCGATTCGTCGTATTTGTTTAAGTTGTTAAACATCTTCAAAAATCCTTGGTTCATGATCTCGGCAGCCTCGTACCGGTTGTTCGCGTAGCGCAAACAAATACCCATAGCAAAGCCATAAAACGCCTTATACAGCATTTTCTGACTTTTGCGATCCTGCTGCTGGCAGGCCGTAATCAGCTGGTGTAAGTCTGCTTCTCCCATATAATTGGGTTATACTGCGTTAATGGTCCTGGTCACATCATTTATAAGTAACACGTAACAAAAAGGCAAAGGGTTGCTTCGCCTTGAAAATAATTTGAAATGAACAGCAATATAATTTTAATTGATTAGTAATGAGCCACAAAAAGCTACAATAACTAATAGCTTAAAACCTTAAAACGAAGTTGTTACTTTGTGTTGTTATACATTAACGTAAACTTGTAAGGGATACAACCATAGTAAACATGACCACTAAAAATTTAATGATCAGCTTAGCTACCGCATTAACCATGTTTGGATCGGTGCAGGCGCAAACAAAGAAGCCCATTGTAAAGGCCAAAGCAGGTGCCGCGTCAGCAACTGATGTAAAAGCATCCATTCAGCGCGGGCAGGTGGTGTATGCGCAAAACTGCCTGTCTTGCCACCAGGCCGATGGCGGGGGCGTCCAAAACATGAACGCTCCTTTGGTAAAAACAGCTTATGTACTGGGGAACAATCAAAGGCTGATCAGCGTTTTATTAAAAGGCATGCAAGGCGTAGAAATAGAAGGCGAAACCTACACCAACGTAATGCCGCAGTTTACCCATTTGAGCAACAAGCAAATTGCCGATGTATTGACCTACGTGCGTAACAGTTTTGGGAATAAAGCCAACGCTATAAAAGAAGCAGAAGTGGCTGAAGCTCGCAAAAAGGTTAAATAGCAATCAAAACAAAAAGGGAGCTGTCTGATCCGGCAGCCCCTTTTTTACACCGGTACACCGGCATAATCACGTCTCAAAGCTGCCGCAAGTAGCTAGCCATAACCCTACTGGCAATTTATCTTTTTGTGTTTAAGCTGTATCACTGCTGTAGCGAACAAGTGCTGCTATCCGGACTACAATAGGCATCTTGCCATCTGCATCAATTTTCTACATCATATTCGGTTACTCATTGGTTACTGGCACACATTCCATGCTGTGCGGGTTCAAAATAAAAGTAAGCACTAACCTTTTTATGTTGCTAACGTAATAAGGCCTATAAAGCTCTTGGGCTTTATTCCCCTAATTAATTATAAACTACATGGATACCTCAATAAGTGCATCAGAACTGAGGCTGCGTTCTATTATGCAGCATGCACCTTTAGGCTTGGCCGAAATTGATGCCAGCGGAAAAATTGTTAATTTAAACCTGGCAGGTACTGCATTGCTCAAGCCACTTACTGCTGCTTTGAGCGTGTCTATAGAGAATATTTTCCCTATACTGGATGTCATTAATCCTAAGGTTGTGCCGGCTATTAAAGCCTTTAGTCAACCCGGCGGGTTGATCATGGGTAACGAACAATGCCATTTTTCTTATCCCGGCGAGCTGGATTTGGTGGAAAAGGATTTCAGCATAACGGTTAGTAAAATGGCCGACTGCTTTATTGTAAGCTTTGAAGATGTTACCGAAAAGGTTTCCGAGGAAAAGGCTATGGTACAGGCCGAACTTGATAAAGCGGTAGCGCAAGGCAAGTTCGAAATAGCATCGGAGGTACTGCATGATATTGGCAACGCCGTGGTGGGGTTTGGCTCATACCTTACCCGCATTAACCGCATGATGGAACAAAACAACCTTGCCAATCTTAAAAATGTAGCTGGTTTTATGAAGGCACAGCAACAGGCTTTTGGCCAGGTAATAGGTACCGATAAAGCCGGCGCATTAGTGAACCTGATGGAAGGTATAGCCAAAAGTCAGGAAGAGCATCAAACAGAAATTAAGCGTTCCATTGCCGATCAGCTTAACATTATTGCGCATATACAGGATATCCTGAACATACAACGGCAGTATGTAGTAGGCCATGAGGCACAGGAGCGCAAGCCTGTAAACCTGCGCAGTATTATTAACGATTGCCGGGCTATGGTATTTGGCGCTATTGATAAAAAAGGAATTAAACTTACCCTAGATATGCCGGCCGAAGGTGTGGTTATTAAAGGTGACCGTACCAAGCTGATGCAGGTGATACTGAACATTCTGAAAAATAGCATTGAAGCCACTGATTTAAATGCCGAAGATAAGCGCATTTACCTTGGTTTAACCACTCAAGAGGGCAGCGTTAACCTGGTTATAAGCGATAGCGGCAAAGGGTTTGATGAGGCTACTGGCGCCCACCTTTTTGAGCGTGGCTACACTACCAAAAGTACAGGAACGGGATTGGGCTTATACAATTGCCGATCTATTATAGAAAGCCACTCGGGCACTATAACCATTACCAGCGATGGCCCTGGTAAAGGTGCAACTACAGCCATCCTGTTTAAAAGCTGAATAAAATATTTATAACAAAATTTGATATGAACGACATTAACACTTCTGTATTGGTGATTGATGATGAGGAGTTGGTAAGAGACAATATTGAAGAAATACTCGCTCCCCTTAAAAACACGCAGCATGATGATTTTATGAATGAGGCGGCCAGTATACTGTTTGATGCACCGCGGCCGCTGCTTGCCCCGCGTACCAGCAACATTCCGGTTTTTACGGTTGATAAAGCCGCAAACGGTATGGAAGGACTTGATAAAGTAAAAAAAGCGCTTCAAAACGGTACACCTTACGCTGTCATCTTTTTAGACATGCGCATGCCCGGTTGGGACGGATTGGAAACGGCCATTAAAATAAGAGAGCACGATAGTAAAGCCGAAATTATATTTATTACCGCCTACAGCGATCGTTCCATTGACGAAATTGTGGAAAAAGCGGGTCAGAACGTAGGTTATCATTGCAAGCCGTATGCGTCTGAAGAAATTATTCAGCTGGCCACCAAAGCCGTTACAGACTATAGCCGGCTTCGTAATCTGGAAAAACTAATTGAGTCGATATCCTCCATCGGATTAAATAAAAATCAGCTCAACTCGCTGCTCAAAAACATACTCGACCAACTAGCCAACTCAGTAGATACCGACATGGCCCTGTTGGGTAAGTTGCATGATGATTACGCGTACGAGAAGGTGATCTCCATTGGCGCTATGGAGGAGAAGATAAATCTGGAAGAGCTAGTTAACCGAGTAAAAGATATAAAGATAAATGAAGAGGAAGTTTTACAGATAGATGAGTTGGTGCTTGCCCGTATGGATGATTACTCTGTGTTTGCTGTACTTAAAAAGCAAGAGCGGTTAAAGACCGAGCGCATGTACCTGCTCAAGCTTTTTGTACAAAATGCGGCACAAGCTATACGTAATGCCGAGCTTAATGAGAAACTCCTGCAAAAGGAAAAGCTATCGGCCGTGGGTAAAGCTATGGGTATGGTGATGCATGACCTGCGCTCGCCTGTTAAGAACATTAAACTGATTGCCCAGCTGATGCGTGAAGAAAATGCGCACGACGAATGGATTGATATGCTGGAACAAAGCGCCGACCAAGCCTCCGAAATTTTTGATGACTTTTTAGATTTCATAAAAGAAACCTCGGTTAAGAAACAGCCCGTGCAGATTGGGCAAATGATAGCAGCAGCAATTCAGCAATCGGCTGTGCATCCTTATGCTGCGCAGGTAAAGCTTAGTAAGGATCTGCAGGAGAGTTTGGCCGTGCTAGGCGACGAAAGTAAGCTGAAAAGAAGTATTGGCAATTTGCTTAATAATGCGTTCGAGGCCTTGAAAGACCATCACGTAGCCAATCCGGCTGTGCGTATCAGTGCCGTTAAAAGCCAGGATATGGTTGTTATTACCATTGCAGATAATGGCGCGGGTATACCTGATGCCATTAGCCGTACGCTGTTTGAACCGTTTGTAACCCGCGATAAAAGTAACGGTACGGGCTTGGGGCTGGCTATCGTAAAGCAATTTATTACCGCACACAACGGCAACATTACCGTCGAAAACAATAATGGTGCTCAATTTATCATCACCATCCCGTTAATGTAAGCCTGTAGCCAGCAAGGTAATAAGGCCGTTAGCTAAAACAAAACAGGGCTTGTACTTACCCGCTTTTATAAGCAAGTAAGCACAAGCCCTGTTTTGTTATGATCTAATTAGTCGTTATCATCAACACCTCTGTTGTTTTGGGCGTTGGCGTTGTTGTTTCCCAGGTCCATATCCATTTGCTCTTCATTGCCGTCGTAACCAATCATGGTGTCTTCTATAGCAATCTGATAGCCCTCTTCTTTTTGTTCCTTATGGCTTTCAATATTCGGGTTGCTGGGCTCTGAGTTCTTGTCGGCCTCTATTGGTTTCAAAAAACCGTTCTCTTTTTTCTGATGATTTTCCATAGTACTATATGCTAATGTATCTTTCTTAACAATTGTATTTTCTTATGGTTTAAATAATTTAATCTAAATGATTGTTATATTCTTTACTATTCCCGTAGGTAGTAAGCACATTGGCCAATTATTGAGCTTTTTAAAACCAGCGCGTTAATGCGGGGTTTAACTTTAAATTAAATATACTTAGCACAAACGTCATGAACGAAGAAAATAAAATGTCGCGCCGCAAGGTAATCGGGGGGATAGGAGCAGGCTTGGCCACGGCTGCCGTAGCTCCGGTTTTTGCAGCTAATGGCTTAACCGCCCAGCCGCTGGCCGAGGGGTTGTCAGATCCCACCACCAAATATCCAAAACCACCGTTTAAAAGTCAGTCGCAACCCTGGCCTGGCCTGGCCAGCCAAATGGATCCCAAACCCGATCATGGCGAAACCAGCTATAAAGGATCGGGGCGTTTGGCGGGGCGTAAAGCGCTGATTACAGGCGGCGACTCGGGCATGGGTAGGGCTGCTGCCATAGCCTACGCCCGCGAGGGAGCCGATGTGGCTATTAACTACCTGCCAGCCGAAGAGGCCGACGCTAAAGAAGTGGTTGCCTTAATTAAAGCTGCCGGGCGTAAAGCTGTAGCCATACCTGGCGATATACGCGAAGAAGCTTTTTGCCAGAAAATGGTAGCCGAGGCTGTACGCCAATTAGGCGGGTTGGATATTTTGGTAAGCAATGCAGCACGCCAGCAAACGCGCCCAACCATTATGGATGTAACCAGTGCAGATTTTGACGCTACCATGAAAACCAATATTTATGCACCATTTTGGATCATTAAAGCAGCTTTGCCTCACCTGAAGCCGGGTTCTGCCATTATAGGTACTACCTCCGAGCAGGCGTATGATCCATCGGCCGAGTTGTATGATTATGCACAAACCAAGGCAGCTACTACTAATTATGTAAAATCATTAGCTAAGCAATTGGCGCCAAAGGGTATAAGGGTTAATGGCGTAGCGCCGGGCCCTATCTGGACACCCTTACAGGTGAGCGGCGGTGCCACCCAGGAAAAATTGAAAAGTTTTGGCGGACAAACGCCAATGGGCCGCCCTGGTCAGCCTGTAGAACTGGCCTCTATTTATGTGCAGCTTGCGGCAAGTGATGCCAGCTATGCTACCGGTCAGGTTTATGGATCTTCCGGCGGTGCCGGTCAGCCATAGTCGGCAAAAAACCATATGAAATAAATGGCCTCACTGAGTTAATAAGTGCGGCTATTTGTTTTTATAGACTATGAAAATCATACTGCCGATTCATATCATAAAATGTCTTCATGAAATTTAATGCTACATTGAAAGTTGGTGTAGCCGGGGTATCCTTAAAATAATCATCAGGATTGAAAAATCCGGGCGTATTAAGATGTTCTTCCAGCTTCAAAGAGTTGAAACCCATGCTCCAGGTTTTGAAATGCCTTTTGGCAATAGGTTGCTGGTTAAGAACAGTTACCTGATGGTGACGCTCATCTGTTTTTATCTTATCGAAAATGAGATTTATTTCATCAGGTGTACCTTCAAGTACCTGCATAAAGCGCCCTTCGTTATTGGCTAAAAAGTGGCCTTCTACGTACAATAGTAAGCCAGTTAAACCGTGCGTTTCATTCCAGTTTCTGGATTCCTGTAACAGATGAAGTAAGTCATCGTTTTCCATAAGCCTGGCGGCTTTACTGGCATAAACTAAACAGTGGAGCATATTCAAAATTAAGATGATTAAAGCCTAAACAATGAAGAAAGCATACAGTACTCTTTGGTGCTTTAACAGATAGCAAAGAGTTGTTTTTGTTCCAATTATTGTTGTTGAAGGCTTGGGATATAAGCTAATAAATAAATTAAGTGATCAGGATATCGAGAATATTTGCTTAATAGCGCTTTGCAGGTATCCCAATATAATCGTAAGTATAATATAGCATCAAGAAGAAAGTACCGAGTGTATAGCCGGTACTTTCTTATACAAGCAAATACGATTATGGTTTTGATAAGATTATAACTTGTCTTCTTTAGCAAGTTCATTTGGGCCAGATATTCGGGCCAGCCAAGGGGTAAAATTACTTATTTGCCTGTTTTTGAAACGTAGGCTTTGCCACAGCCTAATAAAACGTCTGATTTAAATGTACGTGTTAATATGGTTATCTTATTAACTCTTATCCAATACCTTTTCTGCATTCTCAGCAACTTCAGGCTCAATAGTATGACGTTTAGGGAAGTTAAACAGCAGGGAGCTTAAAACAGGCAGTACAAAAATGGCTACTGTAAATATAGATACGAATAGGTCGGTTCTTTCGCCTTCAATGGCTTCTGATATTGGGCTGCCAGGGTAAAAATGAGTATATAGGGACGAACTAAGCTTTATGCCTAAAACACCGATTACAATGAAAGCGATGGTTTCTAAGAAGGTAAACTTCTCCATCAATTTTACAAATGCCTGCGCTACAAAACGCATAGCCAGTATGCCAATAAATACACCGGTGTAAATAAGAAAAACGTGGTCGGTAAAAGCAACAGCAGCAAATACGTTATCAATTGAAAAGGCCAGGTCCATTACCTCTACCAGGGCTACTGTTGCCCAAAAGTTACCAATTAAACCAACGGTTGATTTGTATATCCAGCTTTCGTTTTTGTTAACTGATTCTTCTTCTTCTTTTCCGCCGGCTTTACCTTTGAAGTAATCAAACGCCAGATATAACAAATATAAGCCGCCCAATGGTTTTAACCACCATATTTTAACCAGCCACGCAGCCAGGAACAAACAGATACCACGAAACACATAAGCACCTATAATACCGTAACGGAGCGCTTTGTTACGCTGCTCTTTGGGCAAATCGAGCACCATGGTGGCCAGTACTGCGGCATTATCAACAGAAAGCAAACTCTCTATTACAATAAGGTTTAAAATAATGAGCAAACCCGCTTTAATGTCTTCACCTAACAGCGTGTGTAAAAAATCCATTGTTCTGTAAGTTCTAAGTATAAATGCTTCTAAATTATGAAAAAACTTTAATTCTGTAATAAATTCTATAGCAATGCCTGCCGTTATTAAATTAAATCCGTGTTCAGCATTGTTTTTAAAATGTTGGCCTGTACGTCAAAACTGCCTATATTTTGCAGAAAGTTAATGTCTGATATTTTCCGGTAATGATCGGCCATGAGGTGTTTGATCTCGGCGGGGAGATAGGTTTTTGCCACGGCCACACTACTCTGCAATTGGTCGTTTTTGTTATGCAGTTCTTGTATCAAAGTATCGGGCTCATCACCAGCCAGGGTTGTATTAATAGCGGCAACTTCTGCACTGTCGCACAGGAGAAAAAGGCTGCGCGATGGGTAAAAGATGTAATAGATACCCGGCTCAATGATCTTAAATACCTCAATAACCAGGTTGCCTGTTTTTAACCCGCAATAAAATTCTGTTTTAAAATCATATTTGCAAAGCAGGCCCATTAGCTTGCGCTGAATAACGGCGTGTGCATGGGTATATACCTCATTGGGTGCAAACTGGGTAAGCTTGCTCAGCACATCAGCTGTTACAGGTACATAAAAATCTTGCGCAAAGCGCGCGCTGAAAGAGTTGATGTTTTTACTGAAAGGATACTCGGATTTGTCATTACTCAAGGCCTCATAAAGGCGCCTGAGCGATGTGTTTATTTTAAGGGCCTGCCGCTGCTTTTCCAAACGGAAAGCATCTTCTGAGTAGCGCGTTTGTTCCAGGTTAGCTATTAACTCCTTGTTTACCTGTATCTCATCAAAAAGCAGCACCACGTTTTTTTCGTTACTCTTTTTTATTTTTTTGAGTAGTTCAATTACGGTAGTGGTAAACTGCAGGTGAAACAGCTCGAGCTTATTAATATCCAGCTCGGCATTGTTTTCAAATAGCTGATGTATAACAGTGCTGCGTAAGTAAACTTTATAAATAATATCGTCACTAAAAAAAGCTGCAAGTAATTGCAGCTTACTTAGTATCCGGTTAGATTCATTCAGTATGTTTACCCTGTTCTCATCCATGAATTTACGCTAGCCTGCATTGGTCACTGTCTTTTTAAGTTCAGTTTCCAGGTTTTGCAATTCGGTGTTCAGCACTTTGCGGTTTTGGGCGCCTTGCTCGTGTATTTGTTTTACCTCATTAAGCGTTTCAATTAACGATTGGGTGGTGCGCTTTAGTGTATCAATAGATACCACTGTTTTCTCATTTTCGCGAGCTACATCAATACTGTTTTGTTTCAATAGCTCGGCGTTCTTTTGCAAAATGGTATTGGTGGTGTCTGATATCTTTTTTTGCATCTCCACATTTTCCTTTTGCCTGTTTAAAGCCACAGCTATGGTAAGCTGGTTTTTCCAGACCGGAATGGTGGTTGATACTATAGACTGCGCCTTTTCGGCAATGGATGTATTGTTGCTTTGTACTACCCGTATTTGCGCAAGTGATTGCAGCATGATGAAGCGCACCACTTTCATATCGGCGAGGCGCTTATCTAAGCGGTTTACGTAATCTCTCATGTCGGCAATTTCATAGTCCTGATAAGCCGATGGATTAGCGTCCATTTCGGCCAGTTTCTGGCTTAGCTCCTGGTGTTTGATCTGCCCGGCAATAATTAGTTCCTCCATTTGCTTAATGTAGGTAACATTGTTGTCAAACATGGTTTGTAAAGAAGCATTGTCTTTTATAGAATTAACCCTGCCTGCTTTAATCTTGTTGGTGATCTTATCAATATTATTAACTACAGTATCGTACTTCTGAAACAACTTTTTGGCATCAAATACCATTTTTTTCAAAAACGGTATGCCCGATATGAAACGTGTAAGGGCGCTTTGATTCAATTCATCTACATCAATGTAGTTAAGCTCGGTAAGCAGGTCGTTAATTAACAAACCAACCTCACCCGAGTTATACGTCCGTACCGATGTCAAGAACTGGTTACTGTATTTTTCCATCGAATTTTGCACCTCAGCGCCATAATTCAAAATGGAGTTTACATCAGCCGGATTTAAATCTTTATTAACCGGCTCGTATTTTTTTGCATCATCAGGCGTAATGCGTGTAAGATCAACATTGCCCTCCTTATCTATTTTGTTGCCATTAGCGCCGGGATCGGGGATTGCTGGCATAGTAGTATCTATTTCCATATACATTCCCCTCTCAATCTTCCGGCAAACGGTTGGATTGTAAATGCCAAGGGGCAAGCTTCTAATTGTTTTATAAAGTTCCTTCCCTAAAGGAAGGGGGTTAGCGCTTTTATAGATATTGCTGCATTACCGTTTTTACGGTCTCTTCCAGTTTTTTGTCTTTGGTAGGTTCACCAATGGCATTAAATTTCCATTCGCCGTTACGTTTGTAAAAAACACCCATTACCATAGATACGTGGCCTGCAAAGTTGGCGCCATTGGCAATATCATATTTGGCAAACACTTCGTTAACCCGTTTAGGTGTCCCTTCATAAATGCGAATTGAGGCAAAAGGAATCTTACCAAAATCATGCCCGCGAAAACTGTTTAAAACAAAGGCGGCATACTCTGTACTTGGGCTAAGCTGCGAAAGATCGAGCGTAATTACCTCGTTATCGAGGCCGTCATCGCCACCCATATCGCCGGTTAAATCATCGCCGCTATGTTTCACAGCGCCGTTTTTCGATTTCAAATTGCCAAAGTAAACTACTTCTTCCAGTTGTTTTGAACCATTGAACAAAGCACAGCTGGCATCCAGGTCTACGGCTTCTTTAGAACCGCCTATACCAAAAAGACCTTTCTTTTCTATAGCACCCCAGTTAATACCTACGCATATATTTTGCAGTTTGCTTCCATTATCTTTTTGAAGATTAATGCGCTGCCCCTTTTCTAAATTAATTGCCATTGGTTTAGTTGTATTTGTTTAAGTAGTCTTGTAATCCGCCTTTCATGCCTGCACCTACGGCTTCAAATTTCCATTCGTTGTTACGTTTGTAAATCCGGCCAAACTCAACGGCGGTTTCTATCGAAAAATCTTCTTCGAGCTCGTATTTCAATAAATCGGTATTGCTAACGGCGTCAAAAATGCGGATGAAAGAATTGCGTACCTGACCAAAGTTTTGGCGGCGGTTGTCGGCATCATGTATGGTTACAACAATACATACCTCGGTAGCACGCGGGTCTATTTTCGACAGGTCAACTCTGATCTGCTCATCATCACCATCGCCGTCTCCGGTAAGGTTGTCACCGGTGTGTTCCACCGCGCCATCAGGTGATGCCAGATTGTTGTAAAATACCAGGTTCTCGTCAGACAGAAGCTTTTTGTTATCGCCTAAAACAAATACAGATGCATCCAGGTCAAATGCCGTACCGGTTGAAGTGCTGTTAGTATCCCAGCCCAAACCAATTACAAACTTAGGTGCATTGATTGCTTCGCGCTGGCCTTTTTGCAAGTTAATTGCCATGTTGTGCTAATTTATTGTGGTTGTTAAATAAGTAGTTTTTTATGTAGCTCAAATTTAGAGAATAATTATCCATAGTATGGTAGCTATTTCCAAGGGCCAGATCAAAAAGCTGATTAATAAACGGCCTGGTTTGGTAATCTATAAATATGCAAAAATCGGCATGGTTATAATTTAAAATATACTTTACCATGCGTGTATTTGCACAAAAATGACCACTGTTAATGATCTTATCCAGGTCGAAAATGGTTTTTACTTCGTGATAATTTAGATAATTTTCAATGTTGGGATGTATAGTGGTATTAGCCAGTTCTGCAAAATACAGCATATACACCTCATTTTGCAGGCTATATTCGGTTATCATTTTAGCGATCATTCGCTCATGACTACCCGTTATTTTAATATCATCTAAAAAAACAAGCACCTTTCCCTTTAAAAATTCGGCATCAATGTGGAACGAGTCATTACTTATGAGATTCATGCGCTGCTCGGCATCCAGCGCACCATAATCTTCTTTGTAAGTAATGGTACGGTGTACCTTGGTTTCCTGCACCACAGGCAACTGGTTTGCCGCCAGCCAGCGGTTAAGCTGCGAGACAAAATGATTTTTAAGGGCAAAAGTAGCCGTTGGTATGAACGAGTACGGGCTTGATATAACCACCAACTGATTGCTGATATTTTGTAGTGCCAGCACATTATTTACAAACCCATCGGCCAGGGCCTTGCCATATTGCGCGGCAACAGCATCATCTCCAAATTTAAAGCGGCTATAATCGGCAGCCTCAAAGCCAAAGCTGGTGCTGCTGTGTATTTTATGAAGGGAATAAATGTGGTGTTTCATGATGGGTTAGGTTTACAATGGTTTCATTGTTTGAGTTAATGAGCCGGGCAGCTAAGCCAACAGCCTGGGCCCCGGCAACATCTGCCCTGGGGTTGTCACCAATGTGTATTATGTTGGCTAATTCCAACGGTTTTATAGCCATTGCCTGTTCTATCATAAATTGAAACAGTGCCGGGTTTGGTTTAGACATGCCCGCCTCATCAGAGTAAATCTGAAAATCAAAATGCTGATCTATATCTAACTCCCGAAGCACCTTACGCAAGGTTACGCCTTTAATAAACCCTGTATTACTTAAAATATTGGTAGTGAAACCCTGCATTTTAAGATTAGATAAAACGGCAGCCGTGCTGTTACAATAAACTTGAGGTAAATAATCAAACACCAGGTTTTCCATTTGCTGATAAAGCGCAGGTAAATCTATATCATGCAAGTTTACCTGATTTTCATTCATCAGGCTGATAACCATAAGGTACATTTCTTCGGCGTCTATATTTTTTCCGGTGCGTTCGTTAATGCCGTTGCACATTATATCTACGGTCCTGAAAATATGCTCTACCTGCTCAAGTGGTATATATTTAAAGTTAAAATGGTTGTGAAAAAACACACTACGATACTTTTTGAATAGCGGGTTAGATCTAATAAGCGTTAGCCAAAGATCAAACGAGTAGTGTTTATAGGCAGGCATGCTTTAAGTGAGTTACAGCTAGGTTTAATTAGGCAGTTAAGGTAAATGATATATTTGTAATTGACAAGTGTGCTAACGAAAGTATGTTAACTGGTGCGTAAACCTGGTAGTTAACATTTAACAGTTTGCATGTCCGCCAGTTCAAACGTAAGATTAACGGACCTGTTACCTTTAGGCCGTGTGCAGTGTTTTACATTTGCAGGTACCGTAAATAATTGCCCGGCTGCTAACTCTACGGTTTGGTTCTCCAGGTCAATATAAATAGCACCTTCGGTTACCAGAAAGGTCTCATCGCTGTTTGGATGATAATGCCAGTAAAAGGGCTCGGTCATTACGCCAAGCCGCACCACATGATTATTAACCAGCGATAGCGGAACGTTTTTATATACTTCGGTTCCTTGCGCTGTTGCAGCAATACTAATTACGGTTAAGGTTGGTATCATCTTCTGTAAAATTTGAACAACGTTTTTAACTAAAATACCTGCATAAGAGGCTTCCTTTTGGCTATTACTATATGAAGGTAGCTATCTCGTGCTGTAATTTAAAAAAGTGCTTACAATCACTTTTTGCGCTGACTACCGTCATGGCCGGGCTAGGGCAAACCAGGCATTTTTGTAGTGTAAAATAAAACACAACATCATGGCAACTTTAAAAACTATAGCACCTGCAGCCTGGACCACCACACCCGAGCAAACTATAAACACCCAATTTAACCTTTGGGCCAAATTTACCGACTTTGCCGACAGCCAAAAAAACAATCATGTTTTATGGTTCTTCATTGTACTAATGGTACACGGCGTATTCTTTTTGCCTTTACCTGCTGTTTTAATGTATTATTTTGATGCTCCGGCAGGTGTGCTGGCCATCACAATGATTTGCTTCTTTACCAACTTAATTGCCACCATGGGCGGAGCCGGTATCAGAACCGCGCTAACTGTTTTTGCGGTTAGTATTGTCCTTCATGTACTTATGGCGCTTGTATTTATCCTCTAATTAATCCTGATATATTAAATAAAGAGCGGTTTTATTAACCGCTTTTTTTATGGTTACACCTTTTTATTACTGCCACATGAGTCACACCTTTCATATCCCCGTACTCGGGCTTGCCTTCTCGGTTGATACTCCGTTAAAAGTAGCACGTTATGGTATTACATCAACTGTTTCTATTGTTGATGATGAATTACTTGAACGCATGCGTAAGTACCATACAGAAAAGAATGGACTACGCTTTGAACCTATACACAAAGGTGAGCCCGATAGCCGGGCCCAGCGTGTTACTGCTTATCTTAACCTGTTAAATAAGTTGGTTAATGAACAGTTTGAGCAACTTAAGCAATTACCTTTTGAACAAGGCTCAGATTTAGACCGGTACTTCGATTTACAGCCCCCTGCAACTAATTTGAAACAAGGTTATGACCTGATGAGGGATTACCCCGACCCGGTGGGTAAAAGGATATTTCAGAACTTGTTGCGCTCCTATTTACAAAAGGGAGCTATTGATGTGAACATTATGTCGAAAGTGGATAAGATGAACTTTGACGCAGACGGGCAGTACACCGGCGATGAAAATACAGATGCCTTAGCTGCACTCAGGGGCTTTGCTCAAAGTGATTTAAACTCGTCTATTATCCTTTCGGCCGGCATGAACCCCAGGCTATACAGTTATCTTGAGCGCTTTGCAGACTTTTATCCGGACGAAAATGGGCACTTGCGCAAAAAAATAATTTTAAAAGTAAGTGATTACCGGTCGGCTCTTATACAGGCTAAATTTTTGGCTAAAAAGGGATTGTGGGTGTCTGAGTTTAGAATTGAATCGGGATTGAACTGTGGAGGCCACGCTTTTGCTACCGACGGGTTATTACTTGGTCCTATATTGGATGAGTTTAAGCAAAAAAGACAGCCTATGCTACATGAATTGCTGCAAATGTACCAGGCGGCCTTATCAGATAAAAGTATCAAATATGTTGAAGCTCCGCAGCAGCGCATAAGTGTACAAGGCGGTATAGGTACAGCACTTGAAGATAGTTTTTTGCTAAATCATTATCAACTGGATGCAACCGGTTGGGGAAGCCCGTTCTTATTAGTGCCCGAAGCAACTAATGTTGATAACGAAACACTGTATCAATTAGCTGAGGCCAATAATGACGACTTTTATGTAAGTGCGGCTTCGCCACTTGGTGTGCTGTTTAATAATTTCAAGAACGCTAGTATGGAACAACAGCGCCTTGAACGCATAGAGAAAGGCAGACCCGGCAGCCCCTGTACAAAAAAATATTTATGTACAAATACGGAGTTTACCGAGCAGCCTATATGTACAGCATCACGTGAGTACCAGCATCTTAAATTACAGCAGCTGGCAACAGAGAACCTGCCTGTGGACTTGTATAAGGAACAGGTTGAAGCCATTACCGAAAAGATCTGTCTTTGCGAAGGCCTTTGTGCATCAGCCTACATTAAGAACGATATGCTGAAACCACGCGAAAGCAAAGCCGTAGCAGTATGCCCCGGACCTAACCTGGCTTATTTTTCGGGCGTTTACAGTTTGGAAGAGATGATAAAGCACATTTACGGCCAGCTTGATTTGTTGAAGAATACTGAACGATCAAACATTTTTATAAATGAATTGAACTTATACATTGAATATTTGCGTGCGGATATGGCCAGCCATTTAAAAAACTGGAATGATAAAAAACAGAAATACCTGATAAAATTTAAAGACCAGTTACAAGCGGGCATTAATTACTATAAGCAACTAATGCCGCAAATAAGTAACCAAAGCCAGGAGTATTTAACTAAGATGTACAAAGAGCTGATTGTATCTGAAACTCATTTAAAGGCCCTTTCATCGGCCCTGTTAACAGTGTGAGATAATCTAAAGTCAATAAAAAAAGCGGTTCAATTACTGAACCGCTTTTTGCCTTTACAGGCTTTTCAAACTAAAGCAACATCACACAACTTAAATTATCCGGCCATACTAAAAAGCTGGGTGGCCGGCTTATCGGCCCACAAACGGGCATCCAAGGCCATACATATATTTCTTAAAAAGCGCTTGCCTAATGGCGTAACCGTTAAACACCAGGAGTTAAGTTCAACCAAACCATCATCAGCCAGTTGCTGCATGCGTTCCATGCCATCAATTAATGCAATGCAGGGCTCAATATGAAAATTCCAGCAGGTTTTGCCTTTGCACATAATGTCTAAGATATGCTTGCGGATTACCAAATCCTCGTCGGTTAGCAAATGGCCTTTTACTACCGGCAATGTTCCGCTGTTTACAAGTTCAATGTAATCCTCAACTTTTTTAACGTTTTGCGCAAAAGCATACCAGGTGTCACTTATGGATGATACACCCAACCCCACCATTAATTGCGTATACTGGTGTGTATAACCCATAAAATTGCGGTGCAGCGTCCCATCTTGTGAAGCCTTAAACAAACTATCGCCGGGTAAGGCAAAGTGATCCATACCCACTTCTTTGTAGCCCAGCATATTAAACATGCGCCTGCCCAATTCGTGCAGCTTTTTTTTGGTAGGCACATCGGGCAAATCTTTTTCGGTAAACTTGCGCTGGCCGGGCTTAATCCATGGCACATGGGCGTAACTGTAAAATGCTATCCTTTCGGGCATCAGTTCCGATACCAGCATAATAGTATCGGCTATGCTTTCCATGGTTTGCAACGGCAAACCATAAATCAGGTCGTAGTTTATGGAAGTGTAGCCAATTTTACGCGCTTGTTGAGTTACAGCTTTTACCTGCTCAAAGTTTTGCAAACGATTAATAATCAATTGAACCTTTGGGTCAAAGTCTTGTATACCCAAACTCAGGCGTCTGAAGCCTAAGTTATACAAGGTTTGCAAGTGCGTCTGTGTGGTATTGGCAGGATGGGCTTCAAAACTAAACTCAGCTTGGGGATGTACTGTAGCATTTGCTAATAGCCCGTTTATAAGCATCTGCAAATTATCGGCACTGAAAAAAGTTGGCGTGCCACCACCTAAATGTATTTCTCGTATAACGGGTTTGCTATCGAAAAGCTGTTGGTACATGGCCCACTCTTTTAATACAGCCTGGATGTAAGGCTGCTCAACAGTATGGTTTTTAGTAATACGGGTATTACAGCCGCAATAGGTACATAAGTTTTCGCAGTAGGGCAGGTGCACATACAAACTAATACCATCTGTTTTATTACTTTCCTTAAAAGAGAGTGCAACTGATTGCTTCCATTGCGCACTGTTAAACGCGTCTGCATTCCAATATGGTACTGTAGGGTAACTGGTATACCGCGGCGCCGCGGTATGATATTTTTTTATAAGTTTTTCAGTAGCTTTCATAAACAATTTTATTAGGCCGGAATTGTTATAGCCGGCTCCACAGCACGGCAATTTTTTGCACAAACACATGCCTTGCCTACACATTTGCTTTGCTGCCACATATCCAGGTTCTTGATGGTTTGGTCGGCAATCTGTTGCACGGCTTCGGTGGTTAAATAGGCTTGGTGCGGGGTTACCAGAACATTAGGGTGGCTAATAAGGTCTTGTAAAAGGCTGTCTTTAACGGTATCATGTTCATGGTCTTCAAAAAAAAGACCTTTCTCATGTTCGTAAACATCAATGCCTAGATAGCCTACTTTACCGTCGTTCAACGCTTTCAATACATCGGTTGTGTTAATTAAACCACCACGAGAGGTATTGAGCAGCATTACACCGTCTTTCATTTGCTTTAAGCTATTGCTGTTGATGAGGTGCTTTGTGTCTGGCGTTAACGGCGTGTGAAGTGAGATAATGTCTGACTGCTTATATAGCTCTTGAAGCGAAACAGGAATAATATTTTTTGCGCCCGATGGTGGCGTTATATCATAGCCAATAACTTTGCAACCAAAGCCTGCAAAAATATTAGCCACGGCTTTACCAATATGCCCCATACCAATAAGGCCAACGGTTTTGCCATAAAAGTTAAAACCTGTTAGTCCTTCCTGTCTGAAATCAAAATGCCGGCCATGCTCTTGTGCTTTAATAATTTGCCGGTTCAGCGTTAAAGCCAGGGCTACCGTATGCTCGGCAATTGCCTGTGGTGAGTAATCGGGCACGTTAGCCAGTTTAATACCAAAGCGGGCTGCCGCCTGCTTGTCTAAATGATCGGTACCGGTTGAGCGGGTTGCAATATACCTGATGCCTTTGGCCGCCAGTTGTTCTATTACCGGTGCCGATACATCGTCATTGGTGAAAACAATTACTGCATCTTTGCCTTCGGCATACAGTGTGGTTTCAAGGCTCAATGGGTTTGATATCAGGGTGATATCATGCTTTTTTTGATTGGCCTTGGCCAAAAATTCTTTCTCGAAAGATTTAATACTGTAGGCAACCACTTTCATCTGTCAATAGGCGTTTATTTCATTACAAAACTACCTGTACAGTGGCTGCTATACTATGAGGCTAATCAAACCAAAATGTGATCTGCGTCAGTTTTTCATTTTAGCCAAACGGCTGAGATCAAGTATTTGGATATGGCTGCCTTTCTTTTCTATCAGCCCCTCCGCTTTAAAATCGGTTAAAGTACGGCTAACTGTTTCTGTAGCAATACCCGCCAAAGAAGCCAGCTCCTCCCGCGATGCTTTATACTGTGCCGGATCAGGTGATTGGTTACTCAGCCTAACAAGGGTTTGGGCCAGGCGCTTCCTGACCGAATTATAGGTCAGCTCAAGCAGTTTGTCTTCTTTCTCGCGGATGTTGTTAGCCAATATTTTAATAAACTGCTGACTTACATCCGGGTAACGGTTCAGCAAATCTAAAATGAGGTCTTTAGCCAGCAAACACACGGTTGAGTCTTCGGTAGCTTCGGCTGTTTCTGTGAAGGGCTCATCAAGCAATAGCGCATGCAGCCCTAAAAAATCATTACTCTTATATAAGCCGGTAGTCAGTTCACGGCCATCCTCGGCCAGCTTTATCGTTTTTAAACTGCCTGTCAATACAATATATATCCCCTGTGGCTCATCGCCGTCGTAAAAGAGCACCTGCTTCTTTTTTACCTGCCTTACTTTTCTACTGCTTACGAGTGCTTTTAGTTCCTGCGCCCCTTTGCCATTAACGGCAGCCAGCTTTTCAAATTCCTGTAAGGTTTTGCTGTAGTGCTCTTCCTGCTTTTGCTGTTTGTTTAAACGGCTTTCAATGGCACTCAACAGTTCAATATCGTCAAAAGGCTTAGTTAGGTAGTCATCGGCGCCCATTTCCATGCCCTTTCTAAAGTCAACCCGTTCAGCTTTTGCCGTTAAAAAAATAAAAGGGATAGCATAGGTTGCCGGGTTTTTACTCAGCATATACAATACCCCATAGCCATCCAGTTCGGGCATCATAATATCGCATAAGATCAGGTCTGGTGCGTGTTGAAGAGCTATATCAACACCAGCTTTGCCGTTTTCGGCTTGTAATACCTGATATCCCGAAAGTTCCAGTATCTCGGCGGTGCTTTCGCGTATGTCGTTATTATCTTCGATGATGAGGATGGTTTTCATATTAAATGGTGAATGATAGTGTGAATGAGGTGCCTTGGTTTACCTTACTTTTAAACTGGATATGGCCGTTCATTAAACCTACGTAGCGAGTTACAATATTAAGCCCTAAACCGGTACCCGGAATATTGCCTGTATTATGAGCTCTGAAAAAGGCTTCGAACAAATGCTTTTGATCACTGTCGGGTATACCAATTCCGTTATCTTTTACGGTAATGTTTAACTGGTTTGCCGCTATCTCGGTATTAAACTCGATAAAGGTATTTTCTCCTGAATATTTAATGGCGTTGCTGATGAGATTAATAATACAATTCTTCAGCAACGACTGATCTAAAGCTATCATGCTATTTATGCCGGTATGCTGATAAATAATCATCTGATTTTGCTTGGCAATCAGTTGCATTTCTTCGGTAATCTCCTCAGAAAACTTAACAATGTCAAAAGGAGTGAATACCGGCTCAACCTTGCCTGCCTCAAGCCGCTCAAGCGAAAGAAAATCATTTAAGATACCGGTTAAGTTGCCCACTGAGTTTTTTATTTTACCAACATGCTTAGTGATGTTAGCACTTTCAAACTGTTGTGCATATTTCTCAATTAAGACAGCAGATAGTTGTATGGAACTTAAAGGAGTCCTGAATTCATGCGAAGCCATAGAAACAAACCTGCTTTTTAACTGGCTCAGTTCCTTCTCCTTTTCCAGCGACTGGCTGACCTCCTCCTTAGCTGACTGCAGTGCCTGTACGGTTTCTTTTAAAGACTGAGTTCTGTCTTCCACTTCCTCTTCTAACCTGGTCGCATGTTCGCGCAGGCGTTCTTCGGCCTCTTTTTCGCGGGTTAGGTCATGTATAAAACCGGTATATATTTTACGGCCGGAATATTGTACCTCGCTTACGCCCAGCCTGAACGGAAACACTGAGCCATCCTTTCTAAGGCCCTTTACTTCGCGGCCGATACCTATAATATGCGCTTTACCGGTACGCTGATACCGGTTTATATATTCGTCATGCTGTTCCCTGTCGGGTGGTGGCATAAGGAAGGCTATATTTTTGCCAATAACTTCCTCTTCCAAGTATCCAAAAAGCTTACAGGCCGAGGGATTGATACTCTCCACAACGCCGCGTTCATCAATGGTTATGATACCATCAATGGCGTTTTGAATAATGGCAGTTAGTAAAGCGGCATTGTCCATATGCTGGTAAAAGTAATTAATATCAAATATCTTTCCTTTTTTGAAACGTAAACTTGATAAAACTCAATGTAAAAGGTGACGCAGGTCACAAACGTGGCAAAATAATGGCATCGAGGGGATTCGTGAAAGACTTATAATAGCAAAGCCCTTTTCTATTTGAAAAGGGCTTGCATTTCGAATATCTTAATGAAAACAAGGCTCGATTGACTATTATGTTATTATTTAGATAATGTGAAAATGTCGACTGTTTTGGTAGTTTGAGACGTAGAAGCGCCATTTGCTGGTCTTGTACCACCGGCAAATATTATCTTATTAGCTGCGCTGGCACCTGCAAGTCCATATTTTTCTTCACTGAGTTGCAAAGTGGTCCAGGTGTTACTAACTACATCATAAATGTCTACTGCTTTTGACGAGGGTACTGCTCCTCCCGCAAATAATATCTTTGTACCGCCGCTTGCTGCTGCACCATCATATTTGGTAGTGCTCATTTGAGCCGTTGTCCATTTATTGGTTGTGACGTCATAAATATCTGCAGTTTTAGAATTGCCAGCAAAAACAATTTTGCTACCCGCACTGGTTCCAATGCAGTGTGATTTTTCTTCACTCATTTGGGTTGTTGTCCAAGCTTTGGTTACGCCATCATAAACATCTACTGTTTTGCCATCTAAGTTGTCAAAGCTTCCGCCTGCTACCAATAGTTTGGTACCCGATGAGGCCGAGGCTAAACGTCTTCTGCCATCACTTAATTTAGCAGTTGTCCAGGCATTGGTTGTTACATCATATATATCAACTGTGCTCGAATTACTGCTTGAGCTGTTAGCTCCGCCTGAAAACACTACTAAATTACCAATGGCAGTTGCAGTTAATTTATGGCGCCCCTCGCTTAATTGTGCAGTTGACCATGTGTTAGTAACCACATCATAAATATCAACAGTTTTGCTATAAGTAGTTGTTTCGCTTGAGCCACCTGCAAAAAGTATTTTGTTACCCGCTGCTGCCGCTGCTAAACCTTCTCTGGCCTCGCTTAATTGTGCGGTAGTCCATGCGTTTGTTGAGGTATTATATATATCGACGGTTTTAGAATACTTACCATCTTTAGCAGTGGTATATGAAAACCCACCGGCAAACACAATTTTATTACCGATGCCTGCCGCCGCAAAATCCTCCCGCGCTTCTGACAAAGATGCGGTGCCCGTATATTCTATTTTATTGTAAGTAGAGTAATCAATCGTCGTATCAAACGTAAAGTCGGTTGCGCTGATTGCAGTTGTACTGCCAGTTACACTGACCGTTATTTTACCAGTAGTTGCATCGGCCGGAACATCTACAGATAACTGCGTTGGCGTAATAGTTTTCGGTTTAACGGCTACAGCATTGCCAAATTTTATACTAACCGCATTAAGATCTGTGCCAAACGCTGTTCCCATAATGGTAACCGTAATTCCGGCCCTGCCGCTTTGTGGCGTAAAACTGCTTATTGTAATTGTTGGAGCAATGGGTGGCGTTGGTGCCGGGCTTTCTGTACCACCGCTATCACTTTTGCCGCAGGAAAGTAAAAGGCTCACTATGCCCAATGTGAAAATTGTAAAAAAACGTTTCATGTGTTGTAGTATAAATAATAGATATGTTTATTTCTTAGATAGTAAGTGGCGCTGAAATGCTTCGCCTTGTCAGTTTACCGGAGCATATAAGCAGCATTCAAAAGAGCTTAATCAAGCCACAGTGCTGAAATATTAGGCTGCCAGATTATATAAATCGTCTAAAAGTTGACCGGCTCCTGTGAAGATGGCATTCCTGCGCAGTAATTCCTTCAAACCTTTACTATTGACAGATGTCTTTAAAAGTGCGGCGTTCAACTTCTAAAAACAGATACTGATCTGAATAATTAATCAAATATCAACAGGGCTTGAAGGGCCTGATAGGTTTATTACTTGTTTGAAAAGATAAAAGAGGCATGGCTGAGTTTGGCAATATTTTGGTAAGACGTTCATTTTCAAATTTAAAACGTAGAAAAAATTCGTTCAATAGTTAGTTATAACTATATTAGTAAGGTCATAGATTTGATAAAAAGATGAATTTACCACAGTCTTTTCCAACCTTCCTTAAAGCCATTCAACAATTTGAGATTGGTGAATTAAGTGAACTGGTAGAAGGCAGTAAACATTTGAAATCAATAATGAGCGGTCATTTAGGCTACTACGCTAAATTGATGCCTGCAATCTATATATTAGATTATACCCAGCAGAAGTATACATACGCTAGTAGTAACCTCAATATTTTTATAGATCATCCGCTGTCAAGGTTTTTTGATGGGGGATTGGATTTTGCATGGAGCGTTTTTCAGAAGGACGACTTAAATATTTATAGTCAACGCGTTTTGCCCGAAAATTTAGCCTTTTTGAAAACCAAGCCCATTAGCCAGCACTCAGATTTTCTTTTTACTTCTAATTACCGAATTAGAAACAGAAAGGGCGACTACAAGCAAATCCGGCAGCAGTCTACTTTTATCAAATCGGCGCAAAATGGGATGCCTTTGGCTACAATAGGCTTCCTGTATGATATAAGTGCTTACACAAACTCTACCAAAGTTGTGCATACTATTGAACCGATTATTTATAACCGAAGGGACCGGGGAGAGCTACTTTTGAATAAAGTATATTTTCCTTACGAACAGGATGGCCTGCTAACGGTTAGGGAGATAGAGGTTTTAAAATGGATTTGTGAAGGAATTACCAGCAAGCAAATTGCTGACAGATTGTTTATCAGCGTTAACACAATTAACATTCATCGCAGAAACATTCTGGAAAAAACCAACTCAAACGGATTGGTCGACCTTATAAAATATGCAATTAGCAATGGTTACCTTTAAAAGGTTTCATCAGCATACATTTTTACAAGGTTTGATAATCTTTTCGGACTTTCTAAAGGGATAAAGTGTCCTGTACTGTCTAATTTGATAAAGTTTACTTTGGCTGTGAATAAGTCGACAGCATCATAACTATCTGGCGAAGTTATTTCATCGTCCAGCCCGATTATCATTAAACAGGACAACTCACTTAGATTCACAAGCGCTACTTCGTCCGAAAAGATGCCCTTCAGTGCATTTTTCATTAAGAATACACGAACATTATGATCTGTCCTTAAATAGTCGCTCTGTAATAACCCTCGTTCGTGGTGGTATTGATCAGGTATTGCGAGTTGCAGGTATTCATCTAACTTCTTTTGAGTTATGTTAGAACCGAAAAGCACCTCACCGATGATTGCTTTGTTTTTGATTGTTGCCGGTGCCAACGCCTGCCCTACAATTGAGGGACTTACTAAGATAATTCCCTTCGGACGCAAATCAAAAGTTAACATTTCGGCAACTACGTTACTTCCGAGTGAAAAACCGCAAACGATAAACGGTTTGCCATCACTTAGTTGGTTAATTGTATTATACATTAAGCCGCCTAGCTTTATGATTGTATAATCTTCAACCGGATTTTCTGCATGGCTAGATTCACCATGCCCTGGCAGGTCTATTGCAATGAGCCGGTAGGACTGTAGCTGCTCGTCGTTTAACTGTTTATCCCAGAGAAGGGAAGAGTTGCTGTTTCCATGTATAAAAAACACCGTCTCATTCGCTTCGCTATTTCGTTCATGGTAGGTAATTGTATAATTTTCGATTATAATGCTATTAAGCTGCATAGGGCTAATTTACAACGGTTTATTAATTGCTAAAGCATGGCCACTGTAAATAATTGGTTTTGCATTTATAGCGTTTGTTATTTTTAGTAAAAACAAGAAACGGCTATTTCTTGAAAGAACACGCACATTTATATATGTATTAAAGAAATACTTAGGTTACAGATCCCAAAAGCTCTTCGGTTTGGCGCCGCCTGTGTATTCAATAACAACCATATCGGGTGATTTATTGATGACTTCAAGCATTTGAGCCCCATATTTTCCTGGTCTATAAACTTCGCAGGTCGCTGTGGTGCCGCTATTAATGGCGGTTATTGTGGCAATACCAAGGTTGGTTCGTTCTTCAACCTGTTTGCCTGTGGCCGGATTGCGTACATAATTTAGAATGTAAATTTCAACTGCATCACCTGGTTTAATTCCATGGTCAGAGCCACCCCATATTTTAAACGATTTAAGCACTTCCTGCTTTTTCTTCATCTCTTTTTCACCTACTGCCATAAACTTAAAACGTTGGGGAAAGTAAGCTGCAATTAGCCTTCTGGTTATCCCATCAATACTGGCGTACGAGTTGCCTTTTGAAAGTGCTGTTGTTCCTCCTGAACCTATGATATTGATTGATTCAGCTACCTTGATCAGGGACGTTTGTACTTCAATGATTTTGAACGACAAACTGATTGTAGTTTGATAGCTCTGAAGCTTATGATCATAAGAGTTGTAAACCGGGTTAGAGGATGCTCCTGTGATGTGACCGGTTATAATATATTTAGCACCAAGCTTTGCTGCTATTTTTACTACATTATCGGTATTTACTTCTTTAAAACGTTCTTCAGCGCTTATTGCTCCAAACCGGTTACGTTCCGCAACGTTAAATCTTGTGGATCGTACAAACCCCGATTCCACCGCATTTCCTACGCTTTGAGCATAATCATAATCATAGCCGGTAGCAGACGTAAACGGATAAATGGCTACATTATCTTTTGATGGATCACCCGCTAATGGCTGAATGCTTTCTCTGGTATCCATTGGTGCTGCAACCGATGGTTTTGCCATCGTTTTTGTTGTGGCCGGTCCAGTTCTTTTTGACTTGGTTTGAGAAAATGAAAAGTAAGCAGTAGAAGTTAACAGTACTATAATCGAAAGTAAAGATTTGAGCATAAAAGTTAAAGATCAAGCGGTTAAAAGATAGATAGTTGATTTAAGATCAAAAATAACCGCAGCTCAAACGCTTATCAATAGTTAGTTCTAACTATATTGGTATATAGATTTTATTACAATAACGGCTTGATTTATAAAGTAATCATCTTGATGCTTTCTTATAAAAGACTACACCCAAGATGATCATGATCGAACCAATGCCCAGGCCTAAAAAAAAGCCATAAGCATCACTGTCTAAATAATAAGTTAATTGGGGGTTTGCCGGATCGTAATAAATGATAGTCTTTTCCCCAATATGTGCACCTGACGTTGTAGCCTGTACCTCGTAAGTTTGTCCGTTGGTGGCTTTAAACTGATAGATTCCATAAATACTTTTGTCTTTGAACGAATCATGCGTTCTGCTTTTAGTTTTATTAAAGACTACCAAAGTACGAACCACTGTTGCAGTTGCCTTTGCGCCGGTTTTTTTCAGGTAATTGTTTTTATTGTTGTCTGTAATAATGAGTACAATTATGCCTAACCCGGCAACCAACGCAAGTAAAGAAAATATTCTATCCCACTTGTTCATATTTTAAAGTATCGTTTAAATTTAAGTCAGATGGTTAATCACGCAGCTAAGTTGCTGCGCTACGTGCAGTATCAGAATGGTTTTGGCAAACAGCAATAAGTAAAAGCTAAGAACTTACTGAACGTTTAGTAAACCTTTTTAAAGTCGCATTCTATCAGTTGATATGCATCTTCCATCTTTTTTTAAACTGTTTTTAGGTTTTATCATAGTCACCCGCTTGCCCATTAGACTTACAGGAAATGATAAATCTAAGAAACGAAAACAGGATTTTAATTCGTGTTGATTGCATAGATAAGGCTGTTATTTGTTGATGAAAAAGACGTATGCGTTTAATTAAGCGGGTTATGGACGGTTAGGGTATCTGTTTGCCCTAAAGGCTTATTGTCATCTATAGGATATAAATATTTAGTAACCACTATCTTCTGCCGGTCTTTCTTTAACCGCTCATAAGTTATCCGGGCTATTAAGTCGTTCGAATAGCCTTCGAGCGTCCGGTTGTCATTGTCCCGGGCCGACTCGTACAGGTGATCGCTATAATCTACAAACATCCGCTTCTTGTAAAATAAGAGGGTGAGATTATTCACCGTGTCCATGTTTTTGAAGTGATAGCGTGAGCTGGTATACGTGCTTAACTTTGCCAGCAGATTTTTGGAAGATTGGTTGCCATAATTAGAAACCTGGTAATACTGCATCACATCCCTGGTGCTGAAATAGTTGGTGTCTAACCTTTCGCCTGTTAAAAAGCGCTCGTTAAACTCTATGCTTATGGGTTCTATTTTTAAGGCTGCATGCCTGTTGCAGCTCAGCGTAGCAAAACCAAGTAAAGCGAAGATCGTTCCCGCAAAAGTTTTAAGTATCATTTGAATATTTACCTGGTTACCTTGCCCGATTTAATTCTTGTCCAAAACACATAACCTTTCTCTCCGCTCACGGTTTCCACCTGCCACCATTCTCCAATATTATCAAGCACCTTAATATGTTCGGCATTTTGGATTTGCCTGACAATGTTCGACGTTTTACTTTTAGACTCCCTCAAGTTGGTGAAGCCATCATTGTCCTGTATAATGTTGGCTTGGTACTGTGAGTTGATCAATTGTTGTATAGCGTCTATCTTCGATTCTTTTTCGTCGTAAAATGTTGGATCTCCCGACTCATCGAGCCTTTTGTTTTGCAGATTGTAGTGGGTCAGGCGTACCGAATTTTCTTTAGCTAGCCGGGCTGCCTTCAACTGCTGGTCAGAAACAATAAAACCGTGTTGAAGCAGTATCTTAACGGCATTGAAATCCTCTTGGGTAATGGCTTGCTCAAAAGCCTCGTTTAATTTTAGAGGGCTAATATGGTACTTGTTAAGAAAATAAGTTAGCCAACTACTGTTTACATAGGTGTTGCTATTATCAAATACTTCATAATTAATCAGGATGGAAAAATCTTCCGTGTTTAACTGATCGCCTTTATGTTGCTGCTCAAAGCGGGTTAACTTAGCCTTGAATTGTTTGATGTTTGGTTCATCTTTGTTTAAATCCTTAGGTGAAAAGGCTGTTGTACTGCCTTCGGTAAACAGGTCGCTTAGTTGTAAAACCGGTCCGGTAGTTGAAGGGTTTTCTGCATCTTCGTGAAAGCAGGTTGTAAACCTGTTCCAGTCTTTAAGTTGGTAAGTGATGGGTTCCGGATTCTCCGGATCATTGGTGATGTCGCTTAAGGTCTTCTTTTGCTCGTCTATCACTATCCAGCCTATTGTATGCGCTGTACGGGAACCACCGTTAGGTGGAATTGATAACTGAACCCGCAATTTTTTGTCATCCGTACTTTCAATTTCTGCAGTAAAATTGCTTTTAAACGGAGATTTCCAACCCGAATGTTTGATTAACACCTGCAGGCTTTGCGCGCAACCGACCACTTCCGTTGCTTCCTGAGGTTGTTTTCGATTATTGCAACCGCAGGACGTAAGCCAAACCAAATGTATCACCATTAGCAACATAAAGGTTGGTTTATAAATATCGGCTTTAATCATAACGGCTTGATCGGTAATTACTTCATAGAAGAAGCATTCACGTATTTACCCATGGGAACAGTATTTTTAGCTAAATGTTCATCACCGCTTCTGCAGCAAAAATTCAGAAGCAGTCACATGATTTAGAGTTAGCCTATAACTATAGAATGGGGCAACGTAGTAATGGCTTTGTGTCAAACTATGCGAAAAAACTATTCGAGTTTAAGGTCCAAAAGGCAAGCGCTTATTTCCTTTAGATAGCATGTCCATCTTGATGCAGTAGCCTGAGGTGTTTGCCAGACAAAAACTGGCAGACACTTCAGAAAGGCTATTACCGGTACCAATTTTACAAGCAAATGCTTTCCCGTATCAGCACAGAAAAGCATTAAAAAACCTGTTATTTTTCTGAACTAACGTCGGCTGATTGTGCGTTGGAGTATACTGCGCGCGGATAATCCGTATAGCCGTTTTCGCCTCCGGTATAATAAGTGTCACGATCACTTTCAGACAGGGGGAGGTTATATGTAAAGCGTTCAAAAAGATCAGGATTGGCTATGAATGGCGTACCGAACGATACAAGGTCAGCGTTGCCTTCTTTCAAAATTTCGTTTCCTGTTTCCTGCGTAAAGCCAACATTAGCCATTAGCCGGCCACTGTAATTTCTGCGAAAATGGCTGAAGTAATTGTCCAATAATACTTCTAAGGACGTTCCCGTTAAATCGTCCGCCGGTCCTGCTATATGCAGGTAGGCAAGGTTGTAGTCGTTTAGTTTTTTAAGAATGTACTGAAACAGAGGAATGGTTTCTTCGTCTGGGGTAACGATACCTACGTTGCTGATAGCTACAGGTGTAAACTTGATAGCTACGCGATTACTATCCCAAACTTCTATTATAGCATCCAGTATCTCGAATATTATACGTGCACGGTTTTCCAAACTACCGCCGTATTCGTCGGTCCTGTGATTGGTTGCCAGGCTCAGGAACTGCGGGATCAGCATCCCCGATTGCGCATGTACCTCAACGCCGTCAAATCCGGCCGACCTGGCATTTTTAGCGGCTTGCTTATAATCTTGTATGATCTGTTTAATTTCTGTAACGGTTAGCTCACGTGGGGTTAGCGTATCTTTGAAGCCTTTTGGGGTAAAAGATTTGGTTTGAGGATTTATAGCAGAAGGCCCTGCAGGCAGTTCGCCGTTCAGATGATCGGGATGGGAGGCGGAGCCGATATGGCCAAGCTGGGAGAAGATAAGACCGCCTTTATCGTGTACGGCTTTGGTTACCAGTTTCCATCCCTCCACCTGTTCTTGCGTATAAATGCCGGGTACGTTAATAAAGCCTATAGATTTTGGACTGACCCACGTACCTTCACTTAAGATTAATCCTGCTGATGCGCGCTGGGCATAATACTCGGCCATTAAAGGTGTCGGAACTAAGCCTGCATTGGTAGCCCGTCCGCGGGTCATAGATGCCATCACCATCCTGTTTTTTAATTTCAGATCTCCTAATAGGTATTCCTCCATTAGAGGTTGCACTGTATTTTTCATCTTTTTTTTGGCAAACCTCGTGCATATCGTGTTGCGGTACAATATGGGAGAAACTAATGCCATAGGGATAAATTTATCCCCTGTACCTAATTAAGATGCAATGCCTACTTTTGAGTCAAGAGAACCAGTTATGTACGAAAGAAAGATGCCCCTGACGATTGATTGTGGCCTGCACCTGACCAAGGAAGTATTGAACGGCAAATGGAAGCCGGCACTGCTCAACGCCATCTCGATGGAGATAAAGCGACCAAGTGAAATCCTCCGGCTATTACCCGGTGCCACCCGACGGGTGCTGAACGTACAGCTGAAGGAACTCGAGGAACATGGCATGGTAGAAAAAAAAATCTATCCGCAGTTACCGCCTAAGGTGGAGTATTCTTTAACACAGATTGGCTGGTCATTAATGCCTATAATAGATGCCTTGAACCACTGGGGAGATGCCAATAGGCAGTTTTTAGAAACTGTAATCATCCAAGATCCTAAAATAACGCAGGTGTCAAAATCAGTGTGTCAAATTTATCGGGTTGAACCTTCACCGGCCTCTAGTGCCTCGAAAAATTAACAGCAACCATCAGTAATTAATGCTTGCCTGCCGGAGGTAATAGTGCATGGTAAGCTTTCTATACACTATTCATTAATAGCAGCCTTATCTTTCAGACGCTGTAATAATTTCTCCCGGTATTGGCGTATAGTACCTTCTTTATCCTTTTCTAATTTTTTAATCACATCCTCGGCACCAGGAGGATTGTATTTCGAACCCCAAATCATTAACTCCACAATAACAGGAATCAGGTCAATGCCTTTTTCTGTAAGGCTATAGACAAACTTGTTCTTCTTTTCAGTTGAAACTGTGGAATTTATAAACCCGGTTGTCTCCAGCAGCTTTAACCTATCCGCTAGGATATTGGTAGCGATTTTTTCTTCAGAAGCCAGAAAATCACTATAACTAGCTTTGTTAGTAAATATCAAATCTCTTAAGATCAACAATGCCCATTTATCGCCCAGGTAATCTAGTGAATAAGCTATCGGGCAGTTTGATCGATGCTGAATTTCTTTCATGACATCTAAATGTTAAATTATACTTGCAATTTGCAAGTATAATGATCTATCTTTGTTTTGCTTGCAAAATGCAAGTAAAAGTAACATTTAATTTCAATATCAAAACAATAAACATCATGAACATTACAAGCAAAACAGTTCTGGTAACCGGTGGTGGTTCGGGAATTGGCTATGCCACAGCAAAATTTTTAAGTGAAAAAGGCAACCGGGTAATTATCTCCGGACGCAATGCTGACAAGTTGGAAAAAGCTGCGGAAGAATTAGGCGTTAAATACATAGCCTGTGATGTGACCGATGCAGATGCAGTTAAGAATCTTGTAGCCAAATTGGAAGCTGATTATAGCGATCTTAGTGTATTAATCAACAATGCCGGGGTAGGCTTCGTTTACAAACTTGGTGAAGGTGCAAACGCGGTTGAGAAATCAAGACAAGAATTTGAGACTAACTATTTTGCCCCTGTTAGATTGATCGAAGCTTTGCTGCCGCTGCTAAAAAAGCAGCCTGAAGCAGCTATTGTAAATATTACGTCTAATGTGGCGTTCCATCCGCTGGTGGTTTTACCTACCTACTCCGATGCTAAAACAGCTTTGCATTCGCATTCTGTAGCCTTGCGTTTAACACTTTCCACAGATACCAATATCAAAATCTTTGAGGTAATGCCGTCGCTTATCAATACAGATGCCACCAGGGATATGGGTGGTGAGCAACATGGCTTACCGCCAGTAGTGGTTGCCGAAGATATTTATAAAGGAATTACAGAGAACCGTTATGAGATTTATGTGGGGGAAGCCGGCAAGCAACATGACGACTACTTTGCCGACCCTGAAGCAGCTATAGCTAAGTTTAATCAGGGACTTTATTGAATTAAAAACTAAGCACAACACCAATCAGGAGCTGCCGCCTACCCATAAGTGCTATTTATGCGTAATCCTGTACTCAATGTTGTGTTTTTCTGTAATAAGGAACTTTTACGGCTATCGAAAAAGTGTTCTAGGCTTTAGTTCTCTTGTAGTTACGAAGCACTTTGAAGGAAATCATAATCTTGTTGATATGGCCACCTGGTGTATTATCAGTGTGCTAACAATGTACGTCAGATTGGAGCCATTGGCAAGATTTCCAAACCCACATCAAAAAAAAAACCCCTCAGACGTTAATCTGAAGGGTTTTTAAAGTGGGAGCTACTGGGTTCGAACCAGTGACCCTCTGCTTGTAAGGCAGATGCTCTGAACCAGCTGAGCTAAGCTCCCATCGTTTTGGGACTGCAAACATAGAGTGTTTTTTCTTTTCTTCAAAATATTTTTTCAAAAAAAATAAAAGTGCCTGATTATCCGCGAATTAATTTTTACGGGCTTACTGCATGGCTTTAAAACATCCTGCACATATAGCGTGTTATACCAATAAACACTCACTACTATGACTGATAGCTTCAAAAATACCACCGACGGTAAATACGAGTTTACGCTCAATTACTCTGAACGCGAACTTACTTGCCATGTAGAACGTGAAGGCGATATCCTGCACGTGCATATTGATAATAACATCAATGCAGACCTAGAGTTGCTGCCCGACGGAACCATAAGGCAATTGTCCGGATCTGAGCTTCCTGAATCTAACCTGGATTATATACGCCGCATGGTGTTAGATGACGGTAATATCGACTCAGGTAAAGGCTCGGGTATATAATTTGTTAAGAAGAGCAACCCGGTTCGTCAAGGTTATAGAACCTGGTTTGGCATTTCGTAATCTAACACATTCACATATCATGCAAAAGCAGGGTTTATAAATAGCCCTGCTTTTTTTTCATATTTGCTTATGCTGCACCTATCCAATACTATCCGTTTTTTGCTTTTGTTTCTTTTGTCGGTTGCTGTTTTATACATCTCGCAATCGGTACTTATTCCACTAACTTATGGTGCCGTACTGGCTATGTTGCTTATGCCCTTTAGTAACTGGCTTGAAAGGAGGGGGCTAAACCGGGGGCTTTCTTCGTTTGTAAGCTTACTCTTTTTTTTTCTGCTTGTAGTTGGCCTGGTTTTGCTGTTGCACTGGCAAATTGGTGATTTGTTAAAAGATTTTTCTAAACTACAGGCGCAGTTAAGCGATTTATTTGATCAGTTGAAGCATTTTGTGCGTTCGCAATTTGGCATTACTACCCGCGAGCAACAGCAAATAATTAAAGAACAAAAATCGGGCGGGATGGAAAAAGCTGCAGGGATGGCCTTGGGTACTGTTATTTCAACTTTAAGTTTATTGGTGAGTGTGGTGCTGGTGTTGGTGTATGTGTTTTTGTTCCTTTACTTCCGTTCTCATTTCAAAAACTTTGTGCTCAGACTTGTAGCCGTAGAGAATAAACCTGTGGCTGAGAAAATCATGTACCGGGCCAGTCGCGTAACGCAGCAGTATATAACGGGCCTTGCTGTTATGATTGTTATGCTTTGGATTATGTATGGCATTGGTTTTAGCATTGTAGGTATCAAAGGCGCTATATTTTTTGCCATTTTATGTGGCATACTGGAAATTATTCCTTTTGCAGGGAATATTACAGGTACTTCTATTACGGTGCTTATTGCCTTTGCGCAGGGCGGTGATATTAACGTAGTATTTGGCGTGCTTATAACTTATGCTATTGTACAGTTTACACAAACCTACGTGCTGGAGCCGCTGATAGTTGGTAACCAGGTTAATTTAAATCCGCTATTTACTATTTTAATAATTGTTGTAGGAGAGGCTATTTGGGGCATTGCCGGTATGGTGCTTGCCATACCGCTGCTGGGTATGTTTAAGGTACTGTGTGACCATATAGAGCCACTAAAGCCATACGGATACCTTATAGGCAACCAAAGCGCCAAAGAAGACAAGAGCATGTTTAAAAAGCTATTTGGTATAAAAGAAGATTAGCTCAATACTTCTTCCAGCACTTCATGCGAGCGTATGTAGCCGAATCCTTCAATGTGAAGGGCATAGTATTCCAGCAGCCGGGTTATGAGGTAGCGGCGCTCGTCATTACCTAATTTAATTGTTTTTAAATTGTCGAAGCCGCGGGCTAATAGCTGGTAAAAGTTTTGCGTATGCGGTGGCGAAAGAAAAAGACTGCTTTCGGGTTTAAAACGGGTAAAAACGCCGTTGCGCATGTCAAAATAATCGGCATCCGTAGCGGTGCTGTTATCCGGGTAAAAGCCCAGATAGCGGGTAAGCCCAATTAAAAATACGAGGTGAAAGTTGGGCAACCCTTCATTTAGGTTATCCAATAGCTCAACACTTCTAAAAATATACTCGAATAATTGTTCGTCGGGCGTTTGCTGTTTGATGGCTTTGTACAATACTTCGTTCAAAAATAAGGCGATACTGCTTTTTACTACATCGTAAGGCATGTGCTGTAGTAGTGGCACATTTTTAAGTTCTTTGATACGTTGTACGGCACCTGTATTTTTATGATACACCACCAGATCGAGCAAATGCAGGGGCTGCAGCATATTGCGTGATATTTTAGCCTTTGGCTTTTTTACACCATTAATGATGTAAGATTGTAACCCAAATTTCTCGGTCAGGATCTGTACTATGGCGCTGGTTTCGCCGTAGTCAGTTAACTTAAGTACAATGCCTCTGGTTTTATGCAGCATGTTTTATAAGGCTAATAAGCTTGGGTAAAAAGATAACAAGGCCGGTTGCCAACGCAAAAAATGCGGTTATCAGCACAGCCGCTGCCGATATATCTTTCACATGCCCCGCCTTTGGGTTGTACTCCGGCGATACGAGGTCTGTTAAAAGCTCTATGGCGGTGTTAAGTAGTTCTACTAATAACACCAGGGTAATGCAAAGGCTAATCCAAAGCCACTCAGTCGCCGAAATGTGTAGCGAGTAGCCCATAAACACGGCTAAAAGCATAGCCACCAAATGCACTCTAAAATTAAGCTGTGTAAGCATAGCATACTTTAGCCCCGTAAATGCATAGCCAAATCCCTTTAAAAATTTATTCATACCCGGCACTAAAATACAACAACAAATGTCCTGTAAGGTTAACTGTTAAATTTTGTTAGGCCGATAAAATTCGTTGCCGGATTCCTAGTTAACTTTGCATCTGTTGCCCCATGTGGTAATGGATTTAGTTTTAAAGTATAGATGTACTTATTTAACAAATTAAAGTAATATCGCATCCGCAATAAGTTTGAATTTGATAAACTGTTGAACATTTAATATGGATTTAAAACTTACCCATAAAGTAGCACTTGTGCTGGCTTCGAGCAAAGGCTTAGGCAAGGCAATTGCCACAACACTGGCTATGGAGGGTGCAATTGTAATTGTTGCCTCAAGAAATATTGATGAACTCACTGACGCAGCTCAGGATATTGAGGAGCAAACCGGTGTCTCCGTTACCGCTATTGCTGCTGATGTAACTAAAGCTACCGATACGGAAAACCTGATTAGCCAGGTGGCCGAAAAGTTTGGCCGGATAGATATTTTGGTAAACAATGCAGGCGGGCCACCCTTTGCGGCGTTTGAGACATTTAACGAAGAACAATGGCAAAATGCCTTTGATCTGAATTTGCTGAGTTTTGCCCGGTTGAGCAGGCTTGCTTTGCCGCATATGAAGAAGACAGGAAGCGGCCGTATCATCAACATCATTAGCGGGTCAGTTAAATCCGTTCTGGCCAACTCGGTGCTTTCAACCAGTATGCGTATGGGTGTTGTAGGCATGGCTAAAATGATGGCTGACGAACTGGGGCCTTACAATATAACAGTAAACAACGTAGCGCCAGGCATGATACTTACCGACCGCCTAAAGCACACGCTGCCGCCCGGTAAGAATGCTGATGAAGCGTTGAAAGAACGGGCCGCTAAAATACCATTGGGCCGTATTGGTGAGCCGCATGAGCTGGCCGCTTTAGTAGCTTTCCTGGTTTCGGCGCAAGGCTCGTACATTACCGGCACAACCATACCGGTTGATGGCGGTGCCAGCCGGAGCATTTATTAATTATAGGCAAAGCGCCAGAGGCAATTGTCAGGAAACTTTTTCGGGCAGTTGCCGCTTGTAATCCTCCCGCCAATCAATATAGCCTTTTAAGGCAAGTAAGGCATATACGCCAAACATAAAAGCGGTTGGCTGCAGGTCTTTGCTAATATAGATGCCTACATATATAACATCCACAAAAATCCAGATAAGCCAGTTTTCCAAAATTTTGCGGGCCATAAATACCTGCGCTGTTAAGCTAACAACAGTACAAAAACTATCCAGGTACGGAAAAGCCGCTGGTTGATAATGTAACACCGAAGATAGTTTGACCAATAAAAAGCCTAAGGCTGGTGATACCAGCGCTGCTACTAAGAGCAAGGTGACAACCAACTTTTTATTAATTCGCACAACGGGAACCTTATGGGTATGAGCAGGCTGCCTGCTCCAATAATACCAACCGTAAATATTAATTACAAACAGATAAGCGTTCTGGCACATATCGGCATACAATGCTGCCTTAGCAAAAATGAAAATGTAAATGGCGGTGTTAACAATTGCAAATGGCCAGTTCCAAATATTATTGATGGCAGCCAGATAAACGCATAGGAGGCCTGTAACAACGCCGGTAAGTTCGAGCCAGCTTTGTTGGTGAAGCCAGTCGGCTATAGCGAAATAAAGATGCATGTGTAAATTTATAAATTTAAATAAGAGTTTATAAGCGTCATCATGAGGGTTATAGGTCGTGATAATAGCTCGCTCACTCGCGTTGCCAACGGCTGTGTGATTTTGATACAAAATTCTACTTATTGTATGTTTTAAGGTACATGTTTTTCAAAATTGTGTCTGTTTTTATGGAATTGTTTCAAAAAGAGTACAGCAAAATTTAAGCAGTATAAATATTTCGAAATAATTTTTGGCTGTTCAAAAACCTATTTAAATACCCTTTTAATGCTGTTAGATTTTATTTTTAAGAAAGTTTTAGAAGTGTTTTAGTGGATCTTTTTCAAGCTTTATGAGAAGGTTAACACTAATTAAATTATTAAAAGTTAGGTTTTTTGAGGGTGTAATGGTTTGATAATTAACCGTTAATTATTGAGGAGGGCTTAAATCTAATAAACGGTTATTGGATTTTTATGGATGAAAATGTCAAATGATTGACTTGTATATGGTATTACTAAAATGAAGGTGACAGCTGGTTTTTAAAATTTGTGGCTTCACTTTTGTTATTATCTTAACGACTCTGCATCTAACTGAAAAACGAATAAAATGTAACATCTACCTATGTTACAACATATTTAAAGAGAATTCTCAAGCACCCAAGTTGAGATGATTTTGTTCTTTGTTTTGGGTTTAATCAATAGTTTAAATTAATTAGGGGAAAGGGAGCTTCGAAAGTAGCTCTCTTTTTTTATGCCGAAAATTTAGGTTAAACCCTTTTCTTGTTGTATCGTCAAAATCTACATAGTTGGTAGATTATATAGATGCTTTTCATTTACTTTGCTGCCACCATATGTTAATCTCTTACATGAAGAAATTATTTGCTTTCACCTTTGTAGCCCTGTTGTTTTCAGTCTCGGTATTTGCTCAAGGTAAATTAAAAACAGGAATTTGGCGCGGCGTGTTAAAGCCGGCCGCCGGCGAACTGCCTTTCAACTTCGAAGTGAAAGATACGGCAGGCCGTCAGCAATTAACCATCATTAACGCAAACGAGCGGTTTAAGGTAACAGATATAAAATTTAACGCCGACTCTGTATTTATAAATATGCCGTTGTTCGACTCTGAGTTCAAACTGCAGCAACAAGGTGGTGGTCTTACCGGTCAGTGGATTAAACACCTGGGCAATAGGGACGCCGCTACGCCCTTTACGGCCACCTATGGTGATAAATGGCGTTTCTTCAAATCGCCCGAGAAGCCTTTCCTTAACATCTCAGGCCGGTGGTCGGCCGTGTTTGGTGAAGGTGCCGACCGTGATACTACAATAGGGGAGTTTAAGCAAACCGGCAACCGCATTACTGGTACCTTTTTAACTACCACTGGCGATTACCGTTATCTGGAGGGGAGCGTTAGTGGCAACAAACTTTACCTGTCCTGCTTTGATGGCGGCCACGCATTTCTTTTTACCGCAACTATTAAAGATGGGCAAACGATAACCGATGGCCGTTTTGGTACAACACCGTGGGCAGCCGTAAAAAATGACAACGCCAAACTACCTGATGCATACTCATTAACCGTTTTGAAGCCGGGCTATAAACGAATTGATTTTTCTTTTCCGGATCTAAACGGACAAAAGGTTTCTTTGAATGACGCTCGTTTCAAAAATAAGGTAGTGATATTACAGGTAATGGGTTCATGGTGCCCTAATTGTATGGATGAAACAGCATACTTAGTAAACTACTACAAAAAGTACCACAACAAAGGCGTTGAAGTTGTTGGACTGGCTTATGAACGTACAGCCGATTTTGAGAAATCAAAAAAAGCCGTAACGCAGGAGAAAAATCATTTTAACATACCTTACCCTCTGTTGCTAACCGGTTACACCAACAACAAAAAAGAGACCGCTAAAAGTCTGCCTATGCTCAGCAATTTTTTAGCGTTCCCTACCACCATTATAATTGATAAAAAGGGCGAAGTACGGAAAATTTATACTGGCTTTAGCGGCCCCGGTACAGGCGCTTATTACACCGGGTTTGTAAACGAGTTTGAGAGGTTGACAGATAATTTGCTGGCCGAAAAGTAGTACTTCCTCAGGTTTTTAGCTGTAGGATTGCCGTTAATCTTCATCAAAGATATCATTGGTAATGATAGTGGAAAATCTTTTCGGAACAAAAGGGTTATTGGTCTTCCACTCCGAAAAGATCTCTCATTTATTCAAAATGACTCACGGATTTGTTTAAGCCTTCCTTTCAAAAGAATTTTACAAGGTGCTGTCAAGAAACAAACTTTCCTTAATCTCCGGAATTATTTCGTGCTCTTTGGCTTTGTCAAACATCAGTTGTATAGCCTTTTTGCCCTCAACTCCAAAGTCGAGCGAGTATTGATTTACATATAAGTCAATGTGCTTGTACATTACCTCCTCACTCATTTCCTGCGCGTGCGAACGGATAAAATCCAGCCCCGATTTTGGATTGGCAAATGCATATTCAACCGAGCGGCGCAATACACGGTTAACTTTGTGCTGCACCTGTACCGGTAATTTACGGTTGGCTACAATACCGCCAAGTGGTATAGCACACCCTGTTTGTTTTTCCCAGTAATCACCCAGATCCAAAATTTTCTTCAGACCCTTGTCTTGGTAAGTAAAGCGATTTTCGTGGATGATGAGTCCAACTTCAATGCGGTCATCCAGCAGCGCTTGCTCAATATCCGAAAAAACAATCTCCTGTTTATTAACTGCATTTGGAAAAGCCAGGCTCAGCAAAAAGTTTGCGGTAGTGTATTTGCCCGGTATACCAATGCGAATGGTGCGGTTTTCGGATTGCAGATCGGCGTAAGCTTTTTGCTCATCACCCTTGCAAATTAATAACGGCCCTACGCCAAAACCAAGGGCGCTGCCGGCATCAAGCAATACATACTTGTTGGCCACATAAGCAAATGCATGGTAGCTTAGTTTGGTAACATCCAATTCGCCACGCATCGCTTTGTGGTTTAAGGTTTCTACATCATCATAAAACACCTCAAAATCTAAACCTTCGGTGTCAATTTTATGATGAATAAGCGCATCAAAAATAAAAGTATCGTTGGGGCATGGCGAAAAGCCTAGTGTTAATTTCATAACGTTTTAGTTATAGGGATGTGTTGCAGGTTATGGGCATTAATGTTACAGCTTTTTAAAAACATCAAAATATGCAACACACAATTCACAACCCGCGGAGTAACGCTTCTGCAAATGTATTGAGATTTTTAATGGCTAAACCTATTTTCCAGGCATCGCGATTGCGCTTCTCTACATAATTTGACACTGCCCTGATTTGCAAAGCAGGCACACCAGCCTGCTGGCAAGCATAAAAAAAGGCAGCGCCTTCCATGCTCTCCAGTTGCAGGCTAATGCGCTGTTGAAGGTTTGCGATGGATGTATCGTTGCCATGAACGGTATTCACCGTAGCTGCAGTTACCTGCCTAACGGCTTGCCGGGAAGAATATTGAGTGAGGCGGGCATGGGTTGTATAAGTTATTTGCCCAAATCCTAAAGCATCCAGCGTGATAAAGTCTTGGTCATTTTCGGCGCCTGATTCGGTAAAGGTATCCTGGGTTATCTCTACCACCTCTCCTAAAGCAATATCCCTGTCAAAGCTACCGGCTATGCCTAAGTTTATAGCCAGATCATACTGCTTGGTAGCCAAATGCTGCCCCAGTGCATAAGCGGTTGCCACCATGCCAACGCCGGTAATGAGGGTATGAAATGCGGTTTCGTTAGATTGGGATGCATTAAATGAGGAGCGGACGAAGGATGATTCGCCATCGACAGACTTTTGCAATTGATTTTTAGTCTTTTCCGTATTGCATAAATCCTCTTGCTCGGTACTTCGTTTTCCGTTGTTCGTTCCTAAAACGCCACTCTCCAGCAAAGGGCCTATTTCCTCACGTGTGGCGGCCACCAGCAATATATTCATGCAGGCTAAGATAAAACAACTTGCCTGTTTTTGTTTTGTATATTTGCACCCAATAATTGTTATGATGATACATATAACGCGCAAAGAGCATTTTAATGCTGCACACCGGATGTACCGTGAGGAATGGAGCGCAGAAAAAAATCAGGAAGTATTTGGGAAGTGCGCCAACCCTAACTGGCACGGGCACAACTACAATTTGTTTGTTACCGTAAAAGGCGAAATAACGCATGCTACCGGTTATCTGATTGATTTAAAAGAGCTCAAAGAGATTATTAACGAGCATGTAATTGAAAAGCTTGACCACAAGAATCTGAATAAGGATGTTGACTTTATGCAGGGTAAAATGGCATCAACCGAAATACTTTGCATCGAAATATTTAACCAGTTAAAAGCGCCTATTGAAGCTTACGAAGGTGTTTTTTTACACTCTGTAAGGCTGTTTGAAACCGAAAATAACTCTGCCGAGTACTTTGGCAACTAATACAATTTCATGATTGACGACGACGACAACCTGCCCGACCGGAACGAAGGTATAGAAGGTTATCAAAAAATTGACCGCTATAATCCTGAGCTGATCACTAATTTATCCGGCAGCTACCACAACGTACTAAAGCAAATAGGGGAAAACCCCGACCGTGAAGGATTGCTTAAAACGCCTGAACGTATGGCTAAAGCTATGTTGTACTTAACCCATGGGTATGATTTAGATGCTAAGGAAATACTAACATCAGCTATGTTTAAAGAGGAATATAGCCAGATGGTTGTGGTAAAAGATATTGAAGTGTACTCTATGTGTGAGCACCACATGCTGCCATTTTTTGGAAAAGCACACGTGGCTTATATTCCTAATGGCCACGTAGTGGGTTTAAGCAAGATACCACGGATTGTTGATGTGTTTGCACGCCGCTTACAGGTGCAGGAGCGCCTAACCAACGAGATTCGCGATTGTATACAAGATACTTTGCAACCCTTAGGCGTTGGTGTAGTAATTGAATGCCGGCATTTATGCATGAGCATGCGCGGCGTACAAAAGCAAAACTCGGTAACGACCACTTCGGCCTTTAGCGGAGAATTTTTTAAAGAGAAAACCCGGACGGAATTCTTAAATCTGATAACCAGTAAATTAAGTTAAAAAAGAGCCAAAAAGCAGGTAACCAAAGTGCCAAGAAGGCAACTGAGCCGTGCTATTGAGACAACTTAAACTATTTAACTGAATTACTCAATAACCAATAATTAACGTGAAAGCATATATTTTTCCAGGCCAGGGTGCTCAGTTTGTAGGCATGGGCAAAGACCTGTACGACCAGCACGAAGGTGCCCGCCAACTGTTTGAGCAGGCTAACGAGATACTGGGTTTCCGCATTACCGATATTATGTTTAACGGTACCGACGAAGACCTGAAGCAAACCAGGGTTACCCAGCCTGCAATATTTTTACACTCCGTAATTTTAGCTAAAGTTGCCGGTAATGATTTTAAACCGCAGATGGTTGCCGGTCACTCCTTAGGAGAGTTTTCGGCGCTGGTGTCTGCCGGTGCCTTGTCATTCGAAGATGGCCTTAAACTGGTTGCTGCACGTGCTAATGCTATGCAAAAAGCCTGCGAAATACAGCCCTCAACCATGGCTGCTGTTTTGGGCCTGGATGATTTTACGGTTGAAGATATTTGCCAGCAGGTAAGCGAAGTTGTTGTACCCGCCAATTACAATTGCCCGGGTCAGTTAGTTATTTCGGGCACAATAGCCGGTGTGGAACTGGCGTGCGAAAAAATGAAAGCCGCTGGTGCCAAACGTGCACTCATTTTAAATGTGGGCGGTGCATTCCATTCGCCGTTAATGGAAGCTGCACGGGTTGAACTGGAGCACGCCATTGTAAATACTAACATACAAGAGCCTGTTTGCCCAATTTACCAAAACATTGATGCCAAGCCTTATACTGACGCTGCCTTAATTAAGCAAAACTTAGTTGCTCAGCTAACTGGGGCTGTACGGTGGACCCAAACGGTAACACATATGCTGCAGGACGGCGCCACATCGTTTACCGAGGTGGGCCCTGGCAATGTGCTGCAGGGACTGGTTAAAAAAGTTGACCGAAGTGTTGCGACCGATAGTTTAACCGTAGCCCAATAATTTTATAAAAGCCGCAAACCAATGCGGCTTTTATTTTTTATGATATATTTGATTTCTACAACATCTGCAATACCAAATTGACCACCTTTACCAAAATACGTTTATTACTGGCTTTGCTGTGTGCCAGCTTGCTGCTCACCGCAATAATTTTACGTAACAGTTATACACCGCGCAACGGTTTTATGCGTAGCGCGCACCTGCTTGAAGAAAATTTGCACCAAAAGGAAAAGCAGGTAGATAAGTTGTTTTCGGGTAAGCAGTTTGAATTGCTTAAGCAGATGCCCGACAATAACCAGGAAGCGTTAAAGCTAATTGAAAATCTTACAGTACAGCAACGCATTTGGTTAGTTACCTACAAAAACAATAAACTGGCTTACTGGACTGGTGTAAAGGTCATCCCCGAACGCTTCAATAAATATAAGCCGGGCAGCAGCTTTATAAAAGAGTCTAACGGTTATTATGAAGCTATACAAAAAACCGAAGGCAATTTTACGGCTATAGCGTTCATCTTCGTTAAAAGTAAATTTAGGTTTCAGAATGAGTTTCTGCAAAATGTGTTCGAACCTAAATTGCTTAGAAATAACAACATTGACATAGCCGATGTTGACGATAAAGACGTTTACCACATCCATAATAATAATAAACAATACCTTTTTTCGGTTAAGCTTGTACCTGATGCTGTTAATTATACGCACCTAACTTGGGAGATAGTGTTATGGCTGGCCGGACTATTGTTTTTGTGCCTGCTCGTAATCAGCATTTGCAATCACTTTGTGCATCGTAAAAAGTTTGGGCTATCGGTAGTTGTACTGGCATGCAGTATACTGCTTATCCGTTTTATAAACCTGTATTTCCACCTGCCCGATTTTAGCAGTAGTTTACGCTTGTTCAATCCCCATTTATTTACACTGAACAAGCTGTTTCCAAGCCTTGGCGACCTTGGCATAAACACGCTTTTTTTATGCTGGTTTGTTGCGTACCTCTATAGCTATCGGCATAAATTACTAAAGCGCCCGCCTGCAAAAACAATGAGTTACCTTATATTCATTGGTGCAATTGGGGTGCTTATGCTGGCTTCTTCGGGCATGCTGTATTTGTACAAGCAGTTAGTCACTAATTCCAACATTAACTTTGATGTTAACAACGTACTCAATTTAACCGGGTACAGTTTGGTAGGCGTATTGCTGTCGTGCTTCAGCTTTTTGATATTTTATCTTTTAGTTGAAACCTTATTGGTAGTAAACGAAAAGTTAAGCATTAAACCAAAGGTGAAGCTGGCTATTTTTGCTGGCGTTATATTGGCAGCTACTTTAATCTCTCTCTCAACAGGGTTTACGCTTTTTTATCTGCTTTGGGCATTGCTGGTATTTATAAGGTATTATTCGTTAAAATATGACAGCGGTACGCTCAATGCTGTTACTTATGTAAGCATCATACTGATCTGCTCCTGGATAGCATCCATTAAGCTTAACCGCTTCGAAGCCGATAAGGAAAAAGGAACCCGCAAGCAACTTATTGAGCAGCTCAACAATGGCAATAACCCTAAGTTAACGCAAATATTTAAAAACGTTGAAAAGCAGATTGTACGTGACCCTGTGTTGCAGCGCTATTTTAGTGATACGAGCCATAACGCAGGTTATTTAAGAAACCGCTTTCAGAGACTCTATTTTGATGGTTACCTTTCTGATTTTGATTGTACGATACATGAGTTTGACCGCAGTGGCCGGCCAATACAAAGCAACGACGATTACATTCTGAATGACTTTAAAGACATGGTTGTTTTCAGCTCGATTAAGGTGTCTGACTACTTTTACCGTGAAAATGAAAACTTCGGCTTTCTGAGTTACTTTGCCATACTTCCGGTTTATGCAAAAGATGCCTTGCTGGGTACGGTTATAGTAGAATTAAAATCTAAAGCCATACAAGATAGCGGCAGTTTCCCTGAGTTGCTTATAGACAATCAATTTAAGCGGGACACTAAATTTAAAAATTACTCTTTCGCTTTTTATAGCGATGGCCATTTACTAAGCCAGAGTGGTAGTTATGATTATAATGTTGTAAACGCTGATTTAAAAGGTGAACTTAAAAAATACACCTTTAAAACCACTTACGAAGATGATGACGCCAAGCCCTGGTATCAGCGTTTAACCCGTTACAGCCATTTAATTTATCAGCCAAGCCTGCGTAAGGTTATTGTTGTATCAGCTCCAGAGAACGATCTGGTTACTTATGTAGCATCGCTCACTTTCTTTTTTGTGGTGCTGCTTGCCTTTAGCGCCATCATTATTCTGGTTAATTGGTTATGGCGGCATGTTACCGTTATAAAAGTCACATCGCACAGCATACGCTGGAATTTTGGGTTTAAACGGCAGACGTTATTGTACAAAACCCGTATTCAGTTCTCTATGATTTTTGCCGTTGTAGTTACTTTGGTGCTGGTAGGCGTTATTACTTTTCTATCTATCACTACGCAGTACGAGGAGCAGCAAAATGAAATGATCAGTACCAAGATCACCACCATTGCAGCGAAGTTTGAAAGCATTTTTCCGGAAAACCTGCAAAACATTGATGAAGATACACAGGTTAGGTTCAATAACTTTGCCGACAATTTCTCTACCGACCTGATCCTGTTCAACAAAGATGGAATTCCGGTACTTTCAACCAGGCCTAAGATATACGATTATGGTATTTTAGGACGCCGTATGCATGCCCGCGCCTTCGTTTTACTGAACAAGCTTCAGAAGTCGCTGCTTATTAATGACGAACGCATTGGGATACTCAATTATAAAGCAGCCTACGTGCCCATCCGTACCAGTAAAAGCGGCACAATAGGTTATCTGCAATTGCCCTATTTTTCTAACGAGGCCGATTATCGTGAGCGTATTGGTACATTCCTGAATGCCATGATCAATATTTACGCGCTTATATTTGTGGCTATAGGCATGTTCGCTGTATTGGTAGCCAGGCAAATAACAGCCCCGCTTAGCTTTATTCAATATAACCTGAGTAAAACCATTTACGGTAAAAAGAACGAGCCTATAAAATGGAATCAGGATGACGAGATAGGCGCCCTGATAAAAGAATATAACAAAATGATTGCCGCACTTGAGAACAGCGCCCAGCGACTGGCCCAATCAGAGCGGGAAAGCGCCTGGCGCGAGATGGCCAAACAGGTTGCCCACGAAATTAAGAACCCTCTTACGCCGCTTAAGCTGGGCTTGCAATTACTGGAAAAATCATGGAGAGATAAAGACCCCCGGTTTGATGCCAAGTTTGAGCGTTTCAGTAAATCATTTGTAGAGCAAATAGAAAGTTTGTCGTCTATAGCGTCGGAGTTTTCGGCTTTTGCTAAAATGCCCGATACCCGCATGCAACGCCTGAGTATGTTTGAAACCTTGGGTCAGGCTGTTATTATTTTTAAGCATATGGATAATGTGAAAATTATCTATGAACAGCCAGAAACTGAATTTATGGTAATGGCCGACCGTGACCAGCTTTTGCGCTGCTTTAACAACCTGCTTAAAAATGCAATTGAGGCCATGCCCGAAAGCCGCTTGGGTGTCATTGAAATTACTTACACCATTAACAGGGGTAGCGTATTATTAAAGATACAGGATAACGGCAACGGCATCCCCGAAAACCTGCGCGACCGTATATTCGAACCCAACTTTACCACCAAAAGTTCGGGCACCGGTTTGGGACTGGCATTTGTGAAAAACTCTATCGAAAATGCCGGTGGCAGGGTATGGTATGAGACCGTCATAGGCGAGGGTACAACGTTCTTTCTGAACTTTCCCGAAGCAAAAGGATAGGTTTTAGGCAGGTATGGGCTTCTTTGATAGCACACTCAGCTCAAGCAGTATGTGCTATAAAAGTGTTTTGCAATGAAAGGCATCATTGGCAGGAGCCAGGTATAAATGCCATTTGAGCCGAATAGTTAATGCCAGCTACCGTAGCCCTTCCCATTCTGCATAAAATTGTTCCAGGAAGGTGTGCATATACTCGTGCCTTTGCTCAGCCATGCGGCGTGCAGTTGGCGTGTTCATTTTATCTTTAAGCAGCAGCAGCTTTTCGTAAAAGTGATTGATTGTTGGAGCCGTTGTTTTCTTATACTCCTCTTTGCTCATTTGCAGGTTAGGGGGCAAAGTAGGGTTATGTAATTCGCGGCCTTTAAATCCGCCGTAATTAAAAGCCCGTGCAATACCAATAGCGCCTATGGCATCCAGCCGGTCAGCATCCTGCACAACAGCCAGTTCGGGTGAGTGAAAAACCTGTTCAGCAAAGCTGGATTTGAAAGACATGTGCCTGATAATTTGCGCAACATGTTCTACAACAGCATCATCAACTTGCTCTCTTTTTAAAAAGGCAACAGCCGTTAGCGGACCAATCTCTTCATCACCATTATGAAATTTACTATCAGCAATGTCATGAAGCAGGGCGGCCAGTTCAACCACCATCAAATCGGCAGGTTCGGTTTGGGCAATGTGTTTGGCATTGTTCCATACGCGAAAAATGTGCCACCAGTCATGGCCTCCTTCGGCCTGCTGTAGGGTCTGCTGCACATAGGCTGCCGTTTTATCAATAAGTTGTTGGGAATACATACTGTTATATTTGCTGGCTATAAGCTGCAAATATAACAGTGAAAAAATAATGTTAGGCGCTTACTGATGCAACCTGCATAAATTGAGCCGGTTCGGTATGTTCGGCTTTAATAAGTTCGAATAAATCTACTTCCAATATTTGAGCTATCTGGTACAGTCGCTCCAGGGTTATTTTTGTATAACCGAGTTCTATTTTGCTGTAGGCATTTTGTGAAATGTCAAGCTTTAAGGCCAAATACTCCTGGGTGTAATTTCTAAACTCTCTTATTTTTCTGATGTTAACAGCAACAGTTTTAATCTTGTTCTTGATCGCTTCCTTCCCCATCATAATTTGTTTTTGATACCGGAATTTACGAAGTAGAACAACCAGCGGTTTTAAATATTTAATATGAATTAAAAAATTTATTCAAACGGTGTTTACATTGCCGCAAATTACCCTTAATAAGTAACAATTATAGCTGGTAACAGCGTGGCCATATCTAACGGAACCTGATTGGTAGCAAAAATTGGCTTGCGTTTTTTATAAGAATCATATACCTGTTTTTGTAAAGCGGCACTGGCTTTACCGGCCGGCATATTCAAATTCACAGTGAACGATATCACAAAATCATGCAATTTTTCTTCGTCAGGTATAACCCATTTGCGGTCTGATTTTCTCAGAGCATCAATAAATGGTACAGTGATGATGTAATCGTCAGCATAGTATACAACTATTTTCTGAATGGCACCTTTTTGGTCTGCTGTAAATTTAAGAACTGCGGTACCTGTGGCTTTTGCCTTTTTTAATTCATCGGGTATAACAACACTATTTTTAAAATAGTTCATCATCACCTCGCGGCCACCCTGAAATGGGAAGGCCAGGCCTTGCTGTGCACGACTGTGCAAAGCCGATAATAAAATAGCGGCTACAAAAATAAAACGTTTCATTTATTCTGATTTGGGTTCACGTTTACTGCCTTCGTAAATAGTGTATTCCAGTAAGCGGCAGTCGAGCTTACCGTTGTAAAATTCAATTCGGCGGCTGGCCTGTAAGCCAATTTTTTTGGCCAAATCGGGGTTGCCTGTAAATACGTAACCCTTATAACCTTTGCATTGTTGCTTTAGGTAATCACCTATGCGGGCGTAAGTGGCTTCAAGCTTGGTATGTGTGCCTAAGCGTTCACCATACTCTGGGTTAAACATCACTATGCCATGCTGCTCGGGCACTTCGGTATCTGCAAAATCACAAACGGCAAAATCAATCAAATGCTCCACACCGGCGGTACGTGCGTTTTTGCGGGCAATATCCACTGCGTCGTCTGATATGTCGGTAGCGATGATCTTAAAGCCGGTATCCTTGCGTGCTTTATCTTTTAGCTTGCGGCGCTCAGTAAAAAACACCTGCTCATCATAACCCATAAAATGCATAAAGGCATAGTTCATCCTGAACAGGCCGGGGCTTTTATCGGTGGCCAGCAGGGCTGCCTCAATAGCCAGGGTACCCGAGCCGCACATGGGATTGATAAAGGTGCTTTGTTTATCCCAACCGGTCGACATGATAGTGGATGCCGCCAGTGCTTCCAGCATGGGGGCTTTGCCTGGTATTTTGCGGTAGCTGTGCTTGGCCAGCGTTTCGCCCGAGGTGTCAACAAAAATATCTGCCTTGTTATCCTGCCAGTACAAGTGCAGTACGGCCTTGTTTAGCTCCGGGCCAGAATTTGGCCGGATGCCTTTCTGTGCCTTGATGCGATCAACTACCGCGTCTTTCACCTTAACATTTGCAAAAAGCGGCGTGCGTATATGCTCATTATTTACGTTAGAGGTGATGGAAAAATAACCGCTAAAATCGATTAGCTTTTCCCACTCTATCTGTACCAGTTCATCATACAGCTGTTGCGGATCTTCTGCCTCAAAACTTTTGAGCAGGTATAATATTTGGCTGGCGCAGCGTAAATTAAGGTTTAGCGGAATGCAGTCGTTTACCGTTCCAACCAGCTCAACACCGGTTTGAAACGTTCTTTTTATAGTGTAGCCCAAAGCCTCAACCTCTTGTTGCAGGTACGGCGAAAGGCGTTTATTGCAAGTAATAATTATTTTACTCTCCGTGTTAAAAATTTGCATGTTAAGCGCAAATTTAGGATTAAAATATGCTGAAAATGCAATCTTAAAATATTAACTTTACGTTTTATAAGCAAGATTATGGATATTAAAGGTAAAGTACACGAAGTATCGCCAACCCAACAGGTTACGGAATCGTTAAAGAAGAGAGAGCTGGTTGTTGAATATATAGAGAATCCGCAATACCCTGAGTACATTAAATTTGAAGCAATTCAGGACCGTTGCAATTTATTGGATAACGTACGTGTGGGTGATGATGTGGAGGTGTTTTTCAACCTTCGCGGTCGCCCATGGACTGACAAAACCGGTAAAAAAAGCTATTTTAACTCTTTGCAGTTATGGCGTATTAACGTATTAAGCGGCGGTGCAGCAAGCGCAACCCCTGAGTACGCTCCACCGGTTGATATTAACGCAGCTCCAGATGATGACGATCTGCCGTTCTAACCGGTTGTCGTAATATAGACACAAGATGATACAAAAGGCCATTTGAATAAATCAAATGGCCTTTTTGATTATATAATTGCCATGCGTTTTTCATTTAGCAGCAGGCGTTAATTTAGTAAACTTTAATAGTGTTAAAAATTGTTAAAGAAACTTTGCTGAGCCTTAATAACATTATTTTTGTGATACAATGAAAAAGACGAGTATAGGATTAATTATTGGCCTGATGGGGTTTGCCCTGTTAGGCGTAATTGCTATGCAGTATTTTTTTCTGCGACAGTCTTACAAACAGCAATCTGAGCTGTTTGACCGTGATGTGGCCGAGGCGCTTAATGTTGTTCAAGACAAATTAAAACAACATGATGCTAACCGTTTCTTAAATGACAGGGCCAATGGCGTCAAAACAAGTAAAATTACCCGTTATACCCTATTCAAAAAGAAAAGCGATTCCATAACAGAGGCATTGGTTAACAGCAAAAAACTGTCAGATAAAAGCAAAGCGCTGCATGACCTCAAAATAGCGATGCTGCGCGATAGCCTGCAACGTATTTTACTAAGCAGTAAAGTAGATGAAGAGCTTTATGGCGAACCGCAGGAAGGCATGGTTAATGTACGTTTAAGGGTCGAAGAGTTTACCGATGAGCTGGGCTTTGTACACCAGCGCCCCCTGCCACCCGAAATTACCGATATTACCAAGCCCAAAAAGCTGCGGAAATATGATACTTCTTTCTATACCTACCCTGACCCTGTGCTGGGCCGTCAGGTAGTAGCCGTAACGCACATTAACCCCCTCTGGCAACGCGAGCACGAGCGTAGGCTGAAGCAAAAGCGCATTAGTGAGATTAGGCAAATGCTCAAAGCTGATTCACTGGCGCAGCTCAAAAATGTAGATGTAACCGTAATGGCCAAACTGGCCGAAGAATATAACAAAGCTGATCAGCCACTCAAAGAGCGTATTGATCCGTTTTTTCTCGATTCGCTCCTGCGTTTAGAATTGCGTAACAAAGGCATCAGTTTGCCCCCTAGTTATGAGGTAACCTCTGCCAATAACGACTCGCTACTGTTTTCAAAAGCCTATGATATTGTTGGCGAAAGGCCTGTTTTTAATGTGGCCGACACTTATGAAACGACCATCTTTGCCCAAGATGTAATCAATGATCCGGGTAAAATACGAATGTTTTTCCCCGACAAGAACTCGCATATCTTAAACACCATGACCTACATGCTGTCTATCAGCGGCGGGTTGTTGCTGGTGCTTATCTTTTGTTTCGGATATACCATCTTTTCTATCCTTAAGCAAAAGAAAATATCGGAGATGAAAACCGATTTCATCAACAACATGACACACGAGTTTAAAACACCGGTATCAACTATCATGATTGCCAGTGAGGCCTTACAGGATAAGGAGATTATCGAAGATAAAGCCCGTGTAGCCCGGTTGGCCAATATTATTTACGAGGAGAACGAGCGCCTGGGCAGCCATATAGAGCGGGTGCTGAACATTGCCCGTATTGAGAAGAACGACTTTAAACTGGATAAGAAACCGGTTGATGTGAATGACCTGATTGTAGAGGTGCTGGATAGCATGCAGCTGATTTTGCAAAAAAGCAATGCACAGGTTGATTTGCACCTTGATGCAGACGATGCCGTAATAGAGGCCGACGAGCTGCACTTCTCGAACGTAATTTATAACCTGATAGATAACGCCATTAAATACAGCCGCGAAAACCCCGAATTAACCATTACCACGCTCAACAAAGGTGGTCAGTTGGTTGTAAGGGTGGCCGATAGGGGTATCGGTATGAGCCGCGACCAGCAGGCTAAGATATTTGAGCAGTTTTACCGCGTACCAACCGGTAACCTGCACGATGTAAAGGGCTTTGGGCTTGGCCTGAGCTATGTGAACACCATTGTTAAGCGCCTGGAGGGAATGATTAGTGTGCGGTCGGAGAAAGAAAAAGGCTCTGAGTTTGAACTGAAATTCAACATTGCTGCATGAAGAGAATACTATTGGTAGAAGACGACCCTAACCTGGGCAACCTGCTGCAAGATTACTTACAGCTGAAAGGCAAGTTTGACGTAGTGCTGAGTAAAGATGGTGAGGCCGGCTTGCGGGAGTTTACCAAGAGTGATTTTGATTTGCTGATACTTGATGTAATGATGCCCAAAAAAGATGGCTTTACCCTTGGCAAAGAGATCCGTAAGCTAAACCAGCAAGTGCCTATTATTTTTGCTACTGCCAAGGGCATGATGGAAGACAAAACCCAAGCCTTTAACCTTGGCGGCGACGACTATATAACCAAACCCTTTCGTATCGAAGAACTGCTGTTGCGTATTAATGCCTTGCTCAAGCGTACGGCTACAGGCGGTACTAAGGAAGAAGAAAAACCCACGCAGTTTAAAATAGGTAAATACGACTTCGATTTTACCGCTCAGGTAATCCAATCAGACAGCGGCGTACAGAAGCTGTCGACTAAAGAAGCGGCATTATTACGTTTGTTGTGCCTGCATAAAAATGAAGTACTTACCCGCGAGGAAGCGCTGCTTAATATATGGAATGACGACAATTACTTCAATGGTCGCAGTATGGACGTTTTTCTGAGCAAGATTCGCAAATACCTAAAAGATGATTCACGTGTGGAAATCATCAATGTTCATGGTCGCGGGTATAAATTATTAGTGAATTAATTCCGCTGCTTTGTGCTTTGTGTAAAGCGAGTTCGCATAATTTTCAAAAATTCCACTTTGTTAGCCTCTATTTTAGCTCTCGTTGTAAGAAAATGCCCTTTTCGTAACAAATTTTTTAAGGCTTATTGCGATATGTTGTGTTTTATTTGAATAAGTTTGTTAAATCGATAACAAACTATTCAAAATATGAAAAAAACCCTACTTTTTTTGTTGCTAACGGCGAGTATTAGCCTTTCTGCAGCAGCACAAGAGGCGGTTGATCAGGCAATCGTACAAAAAATACGTAATGAGGGTTTAAAAAACTCACAGGTTATGAAAACTGCGTTCTACTTAACGGATGTAGCCGGTCCGCGTTTATCTGGTTCGCCAGGCTTAAAAAATGCACAGAACTGGGCAGTAAAAGAATTGCAGAGCTACGGCTTGGTTAACGCTAAACTGGAGCCCTGGGGCAAATTTGGTAAAGGCTGGCAGGTAAACAAAAACTATGCAGCGATTACAGTGCCCTACTACCATGCTATTATTGCCATCCCTAAAGCCTGGACCAGCAGCACCAAAGGCCTTATCAAAGGCGATGTGGTACTGGTAAAAGTAGATACCCTAACCGATCTGGCTAAATATAAAGGACAATTAGGCGGCAAAATCGTCGTATTCGATCAGGCTAATGCTTTGGTGCGTAGCAAGAACCCAGATGCCTCACGCTATACCGATGAGGAGTTAGCTAAAATGGCTGCTACAACACCACAAGCTGGTGGTAGGGGCCAAAGGGCGGGCAACCCGCAAATGGAGGCATTTATGGCCGCGCGCCGTAAAGCCGCCGCTATGCGTGGCGCTATCAGCAGCTTTTTACAGCAGGAGAACGCTGCTTTAATATTAAGCCAGGGCCGTGGTACCGATGGTACGGTGTTCACCACTAACGGCGCATCATATGCCGATACAGCAAAAGCGGCTTTGCCGGAGCTGGAAACCAGCGGCGAAGATTACCTGCGCATAGTACGCCTGCTACGTGCCGGCCAAAAGGTGCAAATGGAAGCCGATGTGCAAACGCAATTTTACACCGACGATATGCAAGGCTATAACGTAATTGCTGAAATACCGGGCACCGATAAAAAGCTGAAAGAGCAAGTGGTTATGTTAGGCGGCCACTTTGATTCATGGCACGCCGGTACGGGAGCTACAGATAATGCTGCAGGCAGTGCGGTAATGATGGAGGCCATGCGTATCCTGAAAACTATTGGCTTTAAACCTAAACGTACTATCCGTATTGCGCTTTGGAGTTCAGAAGAGCAAGGTTTGTTTGGCTCGAGGGGTTATGTGGCCCAGCACTTTGGCAAACGCGATACTTTAAAGGCTGAGCAGGCCAAGGTATCGGCTTATTATAACCTGGATAACGGTACCGGTAAAATCCGTGGCGTATACCTGCAAGGTAATGCAGCTGTTGGCACTATTTTCCAGAGCTGGTTAGCGCCGTTTAACGATTTGGGCGCTACTACGGTTACCATCAGTAATACGGGTGGTACCGATCATCAGTCATTTGATGCCGTGAACATACCCGGCTTCCAGTTCATTCAGGATGGTATGGATTATAACACCCGCACTCACCATAGCAACCAGGACACTTATGACCGTTTAGTGGAAGACGACCTTAAACAGGCCGCCACCATTGTTGCCTCATTTGTGTATAATACAGCTCAACGTGCTGAAATGCTGCCACGTAAAGAAGCAGTTAAAGCAACCGGCACCAACTAATACAGTTTAAACTCATTCATAACAAAAACAGCCTGCCTTAATAGGGAGGCTGTTTTTGTTTTGGATAGGTATTAATTAAGGTTGTAGCTTAATAGCGGTGTAATCAAGCGTTCCACCTGGCAAGCCTCGTGCAAAACGTCTTTTTTCAACAAAAGACAACAGTTGCCCCACCTTTAAAATCCTGCATCTGTTTCCAATTAGAGGCCGCTCAACCTCCTTAATCACATTAAAACAAAAACTTTATTGGTATTAAAAATCTTTTAAGCATACTTTTAGCGCTTTAAAATTTGCTGATAACCATTGAATCTATTTCTCACAATATACGCCTGCTTTCTGTTCTGTTGTACGCTGCTGCCCCTGGTACGTAACGATTATTGGATTTTTAGGGTATTTGATTACCCCAGGCTGCAAAAGCTGGCACTGGTACTCCTTTGCCTTGTTTTATGGGCGGTATTTTACCATGGCCTCGTTTTAGTTTACTGGGGCATTGGCTTGGCTCTTTTACTGAATGCTGCATACTTGTTAAGCCTTATTTTACCGTTTACTGCCTTAGGCAAAAAGCAGGTATTGGCTGCCGGTGCACCCATCCCCGAACAAAGCATAAGCCTGATGATTGCCAACGTTTACGAGTTTAATCCGAACAAGGAAGGCTGTGTTGCGGAGGTACGAAAAGCCGACCCTGATGTGGTGATCTTATTGGAAGCCAACGAGGTTTGGGAGCAGCACACACGGGTATTGGAGAACGATTATGCTTACCATGTAAAAGTGCCATTAAATAATACCTACGGGCTTATCTTGTACGCTAAACTGGAGTTAAGCGATACGGAGGTTAAATACCTGGTGGAGGAAGGCATTCCTTCTATACATACTAAAATACGCTTACCTAATGGCCAACAAATACAGTTTTATGCGGTGCACCCTACACCGCCCGTACCCAATGAGAACGTACGGTCGACCGAGCGCGATAAGGAACTTTTAATAATAGCCGATTTAGCCAAGGCCAGCAATTTACCCGTTATTGTAGCCGGCGATTTAAATGATGTGGCCTGGAGTCATACTACTGAGCTTTTTTTGAAAATGAGCGGCTTGCTTGACCCGCGTCGGGGCCGCGGTTTTTTTAATTCGTTTAATGCGCATTATCCGTTTCTGCGCTTTCCGCTCGATCATGCTTTCTCTTCAACGCATTTTAAGCTGCGGCAAATAAAACGCCTGCATAATTTTGGATCAGATCATTTTCCGATTTTCCTTAACCTGCAGTACGAGCAGCTGGCCGCTGTTGAACAGAAACCTATGCAACCAGATGCCGATGAAATTGAGGAAGCGGAAGAGAAAAAGGCAAAAGAAGTATAGCGAAACTAAGCAGGTTGTCGGAGGTAACTTAAAGCCGAAATTTAATTAGCAGGAGCGGGGTAAACAGCTTTGAAGTATGCTTGTTGATTGAACGGTGCTTATTGGCAGATAAGTTTTATAATATGCAAAAAGTTATTGTATTAACAGGAGCAGGCGTTAGTGCAGAGAGTGGCTTAAAAACCTTTAGAGACAGCGATGGGCTTTGGGAAGGGTATGATATTGAGGAAGTAGCCACGCCCCACGGCTGGCAGCGTAACCCGGCGCTGGTGCAGGAGTTTTATAACATGCGCCGAAAATCGGTACTGGAAGCGCAACCCAACGCGGCGCATTACGCGCTGGCTCGTTTGCAGGATAAGTATGATGTAACCATTGTTACGCAGAACATTGATGATTTGCATGAGCGGGCCGGCTCAAAACAGGTGGTGCATTTGCATGGTATCATCACGCGGTCGCAATCGAGCATTAACCCCAAGCTTACTTATCCAATTGAGGGTTGGAAGATAAACATGGACGAGGTTTGTGAACTGGGATCGCCTCTGCGCCCGCATGTGGTGTGGTTTGGCGAGGATGTGCCTATGATTAGTAAGGCCGCACAACTATGTACCACTGCCGATATTTTTATGCTTGTAGGTACGTCACTAGCCGTTTACCCGGCTGCTGGCTTAATTGATTACGTACCTGCTGATGTTCCAAAATATATTATAGACCCACACATACCCTATGTACGCAGCGGTGGCGAAGTGCATAAAATAGAAGCCAAAGCTACAATAGGTGTACCCCAGGTGATTGAGGCATTAATGAACGTGCTATAGCAATATATCAAATCGAAAGCCCGGCATCGTGGCCAATTTGGTAAAGGAACTGGCGCCCAGCTTTCTGCAGATATTTTTTGCGGTGAGCTTCTACCATGTTCAGGATAATAAACTCTCCTGAACTGTATTATTTGATATATTACGTGATCAAATAATACAGTGTTTAATCAGTGTGTTGTATGGTTGGGCTGCCCAATAATAATTTGTTGCTTAAGCAGCTAATAACCATTTCACATCAAATCTACACGCTCGTGCTGGTAAGGTATTGCAATTTCGTTAAATCCGTTTTCCTTTAGCGTACCGGCAAACTTTTGCTGGGTTTCGTACTCGCCATGTACCAGGAAGATCTTTTTCACTTTGTTAGGGTTCTGGCAGTTCAAAAAGTGCAGCAGGTCTTCATAATCGCCATGGGCACTCATGCTTTTAATACTGCATACCTCGGCCTTTACCTCATATTCGTCGCCAAAAATATAAACAACCTTGTCGCCACGCATTAAATGACCGCCAAGCGAGTTAGGTTCGCAATAGCCTACTATTAATATGGTATTTTTATCGTTATTAATATTATTACGGATATGGTGCCTTACCCGCCCGGCTTCAGCCATGCCCGATGAGGATATGATAACACTGGGCCGTGTATCCTCATTCAGGGCTATTGATTCTTCGGTAGATTGTATAAAGCGTAGATTTTTGAATGCAAACGGATCGTCATCAATCTTCATCACTTCTTTCACCTCCTGATTGTATACCTCAGGGTGGTCTTTAATTACCTGCGTGGCTTTGTCTGATAGCGGGCTGTCCACATAGTAATTTACATCGGGGAGTATGCCACGCAATTCGAGCGCGTTCAATGCGTAAAGGAGTTCTTGCGTACGCCCCACGCTGAAAGCCGGTATAATAACCTTGCCGCGCTTAACTACACAGGTTTGGTGGATAATTTCATGCAAAGCATCCTCAATTGGCCCCAGGTCTTTATGCAGCGAATCGCCGTAGGTCGACTCCAGTAAAATGTAATCGGCCTGCGGAAACTTTTGCGGGGAGCGCAGCAGCAAATCACCATAACGGCCTACATCACCGCTAAAGGTTATTTGGGTTTGCTTACCCTCTTCCAAGATAGACAAGTGTACCGCTGCACTGCCTATCACGTGCCCGGCATCGGTCAGTATAAACTTAATGCGCGGTGTTACTTCCACCTCTTCGTTATAAGCCACTATTTTAAACAGGCGCAGCGCATCTATGGCCTGTTCTTCAGTATAAAGTGCCGTTAACGGTTCCTGATTCCTTTTTTTACGTTTAGTATTGATGTAATCGGTATCCTGCTGCTGTATTTTGGCCGAATCCATTAACAGTATTCGAGCCAGCTCCATGGTAGGGGCGGTACAGAAAATAGTGCCATCAAACCCTTCGGCCACCAGTTTAGGTATCAGGCCGCAATGATCGATATGGGCATGTGAAAGGATCATGTAATCTACCTTTTGCGGATTAAAGCCAAAGTGTTCGTTCATGTCCTCGGTTTTTTCGCCCAGGCCCTGGAACATGCCGCAATCTAAAAGTATAGTAGTGCCGTCATTTAACTGAACAATATGTTTACTGCCGGTTACATTGCGTGCGGCACCATGAAAAGTAATATGCATGTAGGTTTATTTAATAAGCAAAACAACTATTATAAATGGCAAATGTTCAGGCGAGGCAAAAAAAAGTTTGACGACTAAAGAATTAGTTGTAGCTTTATTAAAATGAACACCGTTAAGATCATTGCATTGCCTGTATTGCTTCTGCTATCATTTGGCTGCCATGCACAGCATGTGGCCGATACCTTTCAGAATGCCGAACAGCAAGGCTATTCAATGATGAAGTTAGACAAAGCTTATGGCAGTGCTTTAGATGCCGACAGCACAAAGGCAGTTTTTAAAGGGCAAAAGACAGGTGAGTTTATAAAGGCCTATACACAGATGCTTAATAATCTGCAGGTGTACTTAAACCAACATGGATTTATATGGGATAAGCCCACACGTATATTTAACCGGATTTACTTTGAACCGGACGGCAGCATTAGTTATTACCTTGTAAACCTAAAAACTACCAGCCTTAACGAAGAAAAGCAAAAGCAGTTTGTAGCTTTGCTGAAAGATTTTATACAGAACTACAAAATTAATATTACTGGTAACACCCGTTTTGCACAATGCAGTCCGGTGCTGTATCAAAATAGTAAATAATAGCGCACTATGGAAATTAAAGAGCTAACCCGTGCAGAAGAGCAACTGATGCATGTGCTTTGGCAAATCAAAAAAGGATATGTAAAAGATGTGATTGACCAGCTGCCCGAGCCCAAGCCGGCTTATAACACGGTGTCAACCATCATTCGTATATTAGAAACTAAGGGTTTTGTAGGGCATACCGCTTATGGTAAAAGTCATGAGTATCATCCCATCATCAGCAAGGATGAGTACCAAAACTTTGCCTCAGATAAATTGCTGACCGGCTATTTTGATAATTCTGTAAAACGCATGTTCTCGTTTTTTGTGCAGAAAGAAAAGATCAACGTGAAAGAGGCTGACGAGATTATGAAACTGATAGAAAAATTTAAGGACAAATAATTTAATGCATTAAGTTATGACCTGGTGGCATTATCTATTGCTCAGCAACCTGTACCTGATCCTGTTTTATGGATTTTATGCTTTGTTGCTACGGCGCGAGACGTTTTTTCAGCTCAATCGCATTTACCTGATAGGTTCTGCGGTTATGTCATTTCTTATACCCATTATTCAGCTCGATGTAGTTAAACAATGGTTTATTACTCAAAAAGTACAGCAAACCATTTATAGTGCCGGTCCGGCAGTGATATTCCGCATTAAAGCCGTACAGCCAGATCCGGTTACGCTGGGCGAGGTAATTGGCGGGGTTTATATAACCGGTATTGTTGTACTTTCTTTAAAATTGGTATGGCAGTTAATGTTGCTTAGCCGCATTATGCGCAACGGGCAGGTGGCTGCGGCATGGTCATTCTTTAAAAAAATAAAGGTAGATGAGCAGTTGCATAACCATCAGGTTATATTAGCACATGAGGAAGTGCACGCCCGTCAGTGGCATTCGGCTGATGTTTTGTTGATTGAGCTGATCATGATACTCAACTGGTTTAACCCGGTGGCCTACTTATACCGTAGTAGTATAAAACACATTCATGAGTTTATTGCTGACCGCGATGCGCTCAAAGCAGGCGCTAGCAGGGCGGAGTATGCCATGCTGCTGTTAAGTCAAACCTTTAATGCCCCGGTACATCATCTGCTTAATCCTTTTTTCAATAACAGCGTGCTTAAGCAGCGTATTCTAATGCTGCAAAAAAACAAATCGAATTATAGTGCACTGCTTAAGTATGGTTTTTCGGCGCCGTTATTTGCGCTGATGCTGGCCTTGTCGTCGGCCACCTTAAACAATAGCGTTGTTGTTACCAGCATTCAAAAACAGGCCGAAAAGGTTTTTGCTATCGAAGCCCCTCTTACGCCTCAGGCTGTGGAGAAGCTGGTTATAAACCCCATAACTGATAAAGAAAAGAAGAAAGTGCGGGCAGAAGAGCTGCAGCTAAGCCAGGCCGGTATTCCAACACAAAGTACAACACCAGTAAGTTTATCAGCCGGTAGTATTCCGGTTAACGCCGACAGTAGTGCAGAAGTAGCCCGTAACGAAGTTTTTACCTCGGTGGAAAAGTTACCGTCATTCGCGGGTGGTATGGCCGGTTTTCATGAGTTTTTAGGAAAAATGATCCGTTATCCGGCTGGTGCCCGTGAGCATAACCAAAAAGGCAGGGTAATAGTCACTTTTGTAGTGGAGCAGGATGGATCGTTATCAGATGTAAAAGCTATTAATAATCCGGGTAATGGGCTCGCTGAAGAAGCTGTTAGGGCTATATCGGCATCGCCCAAGTGGGTAGCAGGTGAGCAGAACGGCCGGAAGGTACGCGTGCAATATACCGTACCTGTTGTATTTACTACAGATGAAGGAATTAATGAATCCATTGATACAGAAAAAGCAGGCCGAACCACTTTTAATATGATCAGAAATGTGCGTTTTAAACCTACAGGCGAAAGTGATACCAGCAAGGCCACAAAAAAGATGTTGGTAACATTCAGGTATAATGAGCGCACAGCAGCTGGCGAAAAACCGTTGATTTATATCGATGGCAAAGAAATGCCACCCGGAACGTTGCTTACAAAGTTGGACACTAAAAATATTGAAAGCATAAACGTACTGAAAGATGAAGCTGCTACCCGCCTCTATGGCGAAAAGTCGAAAGACGGTGTGGTGGTCATCACCACTAAAAAGCAATAAAGAGAAAGCCGGTGCAAAACCGGCTTTTTTTTGACATACGCCCCTATAAAGAACAAGTTGTCGCTAAGGTTGAATCCTTCTATAACGAAAGGCGCATTTACATCCGTAACAGAAATAATCCTCCGTTGAACATCTTATTTAAATCGTAATTAAATATTAATTTCTATTTAGTTATTGGTAATATTTTATACTTCCATTTAATATTTTTTTAAATGGGCGTAACCCATCTGTATATTAAACCGTATAAGTCGTATATATAGGTTGATTATCAACGCCGGCAATTAATCAACCCGCTGTTTCAGCAGGGTGTTGCAAAATCCAGAATTTCTGGTGATTTCCTTAATGTGTCTACTCCAGGACGCCAATGGGATACTTATTCCCCCGCTTAAACAGTGTAAGTAAGTTTAATATGACTATTAATAGATGAATAGAACCTTTACTTATACTACGCCGGCTTTAAAGCCCTTACTGCGTTGCCTGTACAAATTTGTGCAGGCCAATCTCTCATCAGGGCCTATTGCAACAAGGTATTTCATCGTCCTCTTAGCGCTTACATCCTATTAGCTAAAGCATTTATCTGAAAACGCTATATCACTTTTAAACAACTCAATTTTTTATATGAAATCCATTTTTACTTATGCCCTTTTAGCAGGTGTGGTAGCGATGTCATCCTGTAAAAAGGATCGCAACCAACCTGAAGAGGAGACAACAACGCTCGCGAAAATTGCGCCAGACGGGTTTAACTTCAACACAACCAAAAACGTTACGTTGAACCTAGCCCTTAAAGCTAATAACGACGAGGCACTGGGCGGCGTAGTTGTAAGCGTTTATTTGCCTACCAATACCGGCGATCCGATTTTTAAAGGTGTAACTAATAGCAGCGGTGTGCTGCAAGGTGTAGTTACGGTGCCAACATCAGTTACCAAATTGATTATTGACCCGGCTTATCTGGGTGTAATGCGTAACGCACAGGCAGCTATCTCGGCCGGTAATACCATCACCGTTACATTAGGCGGTAAAGACGGCTACACTGGCGATGTAATTGCCGATGCTGTTAACAGTTCTGCTTCTGCAACAGGCTTGAGCCAAAAAATTGCCGGCTTTTTAGCTACTGAATATAGCTACCCTGGTTCATATAGTGCTTCTACTGCTTTTACTAATACATCAACTTTCCCAAGAAGCTTAGGCCGGCCGGTGTACCTGGAAACTACACCTGATGTAGTTGATGCATCATTGCTGTCTTACATCAATGCCTCATTGCCTGAGGGAAGCAAAGTGAGTGATAAGCACCCAGAATACCTTTCATCAAATGCTGTTTCAACCATCAACGTGGTTAAAACATCTGACGTGTACATTACTTTTGTGGCTGAAGGCGCTGGCTATCAGAGCGCTTTAGCCTACTATACTTATAGAACGGGTAACCCGCCTTCGAGAAGTAGTGGCGGAACTATTGTTGATGGTATCGATAAGATTACTTACGTATTTCCTAATGCATCGGCCTATGGTTCGGGCGGTGGCTTAAAAGCCGGCGATAAAGTAAAACTGGGCAACTTTGATGCAGGCACGTCTATTGCCTTTGTATTATTACAAGATGCTTGGACTGGTAGCGGTGTAAGTACCAGTGCGCAAAAGTTCTTTAGCGATAATGGATTTAACCCGGAGAGCAACAGTACTTTGCGTAAGCACTCCGTAATTTTGTACGATGATGTTCATAACCTGTATTTAACTGGTTTTGAAGATTGTAACCGTCAATCAGCAAGCGCTAATGTTAATGGCTATACATCAGACGAAGACTTTAATGACCTGATATTTTATACCACTTCAACAGTAACCAACGCTATATCTAACTCAGGCGTTACTGTAATTGATAAGGGTGGCGACACCGATGGTGATGGTGTGCAGGATGAGCAAGATGCTTTCCCTACCGATCCTACTAGAGCTTATGTGAGCTACTACCCGTCAGCCAGTACTTATGCTAACATTGCTTTTGAAGATAACTGGCCTAAAAAGGGTGATTATGACCTGAACGATTTGGTAGTGAGCTACCGCTACACCTTTATTAACAATGCCAGCAACCAAGTTGTTAACTTAAAAGGTGAGTACAGCGTAGCCGCATCAGGTGCCTCATTCCACAATGGTTTTGGTGTGCAGTTACCGGTTGCAGCAGCTGCAGTAAGCGCAGTTACCGGGCAACAGGCTCCTAGTATTAATAAAGCCAGCAGCGGTGTAGAAAGCGGTCAAAGTAAAGCGGTAATTGTTCCGTTTGACAATCATGAGAATTTGATTAGAAACCCCGACGGTGCTTACTTCATCAATGTGTTATCAACCAAAGATAAAGTAACCAGCAGCCTTGCTACCGTAAACATTACCTTTACTTCTCCGGTTGCTGCTGCCAACCTGCAAGTGTCGTCTTTCAATCCGTTCCTTATCAGTGATATGCGTCGTGGTTATGAGATTCACCTGCCAGGCTTTGCACCTACCGATAAAGCAACTAACAGTTTGTTTGGCACCGACGATGATGCATCTGTACCAGGCAGCGGTAAATACTACATATCGAAAGAAAACTGGCCATGGGCTATTGGCTACAACGGTACGTTCAATCATCCGTTTGAGCTGCAGCCAATTAACGAAGCTTACCTGCATTTCTCAGAATGGGCAACTTCTGGCGGTACCAGCTTTACCGATTGGTATAGCAATACCGCAACCGGTTATCGTAATTCGGCCAAGATTTATAATAAGTAATTGGTTTAACTGATTAACTAAGCGAAGCCGCCCTTTACAAGGGCGGCTTTTTTGTGTTATAGAAAATAAATTGCAGCAAAAGTTCTTGCTGCCGCTTAATATAACGGTGTTGATATTTTTTGTTGTCTGTTATGATTTACATGGGTACGTAAGATTCCTTAAGGAAAATAAGCGCAGGTATGTCACTGCACCCAGCAGGGGATGGCGCGGTGGTGGGTGTTGCGCTGGCTCGGCTATGCGCCGGGAGCAAACGAGTGAGTAACAACAATTAACTTAAGCATTGTGATAACAATAGTAGGCTTTTAAATGTCCATGGGCTGAGATGACCAAATTACGCTCGCATAACCTGTTGACAAGAAGTGTCATTAGAAACAAACATGAGGTTGTTGTCATCCATATTGTTAAATTTATGGATAAGCCGTAGTTACAATCAGTTGATGTAAGGGTCGTTCTGATGTTAAAGCTGGCCGCTAAGGCCTGTTTAAACGCTTTAGGAGCGTAGTTGTTGTTTTGGTAGGTGTGGGCCGGTGGTTCTGCTTTGAGAGGCGGCAGCGCCATCATAACGCTATAAGGTATTGCTCAGGTGAACATCGTGCATGGGTTTTGATTAGGCAGGAATATCTTGCTACCTCATTATGAGCTGGCCTAAAACAAAAAAAGCCGCTCAAGGAGCGGCTTCAAAACTTATTGAGTTACTTATTCAATAACAGTTACCTTCAGCATGTTGGTTTTGCCTTGGTTTGAAATTGGCACAGCTGCGGTGTTGATAACCACATCGCCTACTTCAATTAGATTTTCACCTTTTAGTATGTTATTTACATCGCTGATGGTTTCGTCGGTGCTGTCCAGCTTGTCATAATAAAAAGCTTTAACACCCCAAACCAGGCTAAGCGCGTTCAGTAATTGCTTATTCGAGGTAAAGATGTAAGTATTAGCTTTTGGCCTGTGGCTCGAAATTTCGAAGGCAGTGTAACCCGAGAAAGTCATCGATACGATGCCTACTGCGTTGGTGTGCTGTGATAAGTGAACGGCAGACTCGCAAACGGCATTGCTTAAATAATTTGGATGACTATTGTCCTCGTATACATCTTTAGGCGCATTAAACGGATAGCCGCGCTCCTCAACGTTACGTACAATTTTAGCCATGGTCTCAATAACAATTAGCGGAAACTCACCTACAGATGTCTCGCCGCTCAACATCACTGCGTCCGCACCGTCAAGTACGGAGTTGGCTACGTCGTTCACCTCGGCACGTGTTGGGCGTGGGGTAGTAATCATGCTCTCTAACATTTGGGTAGCAACAATTACCGGTTTTGAAGCCGCACGGCATTTACGGGCAATCATTTTTTGTAACAGAGGCACTTCTTCCAAAGGCATTTCAACACCCAGGTCACCACGGGCCACCATTACACCGTCGGTTGCGGCAATAATATCGTCAATGTTGTCAATCGCTTCGGGCTTTTCAACCTTGGCAATTACCCGGGCCGCCTTTCCACTACGGCTAATAATACGTTTTAATTCTACAATATCCTCTCCTGTGCGTACAAATGATAAACCAATCCACTCTACATCATTTTGCAATGCAAATTCCAGGTTGGTTAAATCTTCTTCGGTTAAGCTGGGGATAGAAACTTTGGTGTTGGGCAGGTTAACACCCTTGCGCGATGTTAAAATGCCGCCATGTATGATTTCGCAAAGAACGTTATCCTTACGGTTGGTTTCAATTACCTTAAGTTGCAGCTTTCCATCATCCAATAAGATGATTTCGTTAGCTTGTACATCCTGCGGAAAAGTATCATAGGTGATGTAAATGTTATTTTCATCGCCTATGGCTTCTTTAGTAGTAATATTAATGTGCTTGCCGTTTACCAGGTGGATACCGCCGTCTTTTACCAGGCCAATACGGATTTTCGGGCCTTGTAAATCGGCCAGAATAGCGATATTGGTTTTGTGCTGCTCATTAATTTCGCGGATCAGATCAATCGTTTTCTGGTGATCTTCTGGTCTGCCGTGCGAAAAATTAAGGCGGCAAACGTTGACCCCGGCTTTAACCATCGCTAATAATACATCCTTTTTAGACGAGGCCGGGCCCATGGTGGCCACAATTTTAGTTCTGTTGTAAGATAATTTCATATGTTGGTTTTATCTGGTCGTAGTTAAAATGTATGGTGATGGTGTAAAGATTACACTTTCAAAATTTGCGCTAAAATAATAGATTTTCACGTGATTTTATCTTTTTAGGTTCAATCTTTACGGCGGCCATTATTTCCGGTATACGATTTAACAGGCTTAAAATGTTATTTAAATCGGTTTCGTCAATAAAGTTTTTGATCATAAAAAAATAATCAACCTCGCGCATTTCGGGTATTAAAAGGCCCTCAGAGCCCTTATTGGCAATAAAATAAAAATCGGTTTCGGTGGTTTCCCACTGGTAATGGTATATCGAAAAGTAGGCTGGCTCGGTGGTGCTTTGGTAAATGTCAACCGCTAATTCGGGTTGTTTTTTAAAATCAAAGTTCAGATACTTGTTAATAAAGTGACAAACCCGGTAGTCTTTTAAGGGGGTATTGATCGCTATCAGGACGAAGTCAAGATCGATCTCAAACTTTAAAACCTTTTTTGTCAAAACTATATTAGATATTTTTGCGCTGTAAAGCTACGAACTGAAACCGTTGCAATAAAATTTTGTTGTAACCAATGCTAAGATTTTAGATTTGATATTTAAGTAAATTTATTTTTCTTTGCACAGAATTTTTATTTAATCATTTTAACATAGATTATTATGTCTGATATCGCTTCAAGAGTAAAAGCAATCATCGTGGAAAAATTAGGTGTTGACGAAAGTGAAGTTACGCCTGAAGCTAGTTTCACCAACGATTTGGGTGCTGACTCATTAGACACCGTGGAACTGATCATGGAGTTTGAAAAAGAATTTAACGTAGCTATCCCTGACGATCAGGCTGAAACTATCGGTACTGTAGGCCAGGCTATTGCTTACCTGGAAAAAAACGTTAAATAAGAACTCCCTCAAAAATATTAGATGGAGTTTAAACGAGTAGTAGTAACCGGGCTTGGTGCGCTTACTCCGATTGGTAATTCGGTTTCAGAATATTGGAACGGTTTAATTAACGGGGTGAGTGGCGCTGACTTGATTAAAAGTTTTGACACCACGCACTTTAAAACAAAGTTTGCGTGCGAGGTCAAAAATTTTGATGCCGATGCTTTTCTGGGCCGCAAAGATGCCCGTAAGCTCGATCCTTTTGTGCAATACGCTTTATACTCCACCGAAGAGGCGGTTAAAGATGCAGCATTAGATTTTGATAAGCTGGATACCAATCGTATCGGTGTAATTTGGGGCTCGGGTATTGGCGGCTTAAAAACATTTTTGGATGAAGTGGTAAACTTTGCCAAAGGTGATGGTACGCCGCGCTTTAACCCTTTCTTTATTCCAAAAATGATTGCAGATATTGCCCCAGGGCATATTTCTATCAAATATGGATTAAGAGGGCCTAATTTTACAACGGTATCGGCCTGTGCGTCATCCAACAATTCACTTATTGATGCCTTTAACTACCTTCGTTTAGGTAAAGCTAACATGTTCATTACAGGTGGTTCTGAAGCCATTATTAACGAGGCCGGCATTGGTGGTTTTAACGCCATGCATGCGCTGAGTACCCGTAATGATGATCCGGCAACAGCTTCGCGTCCGTTTGATCTGGACCGCGACGGTTTTGTAGCAGGTGAGGGTGCAGGAACAATTATCCTGGAAGAGCTGGAGCACGCCAAAGCACGTGGTGCAAAAATTTATGCCGAAATGGTAGGCGGCGGCATGAGTGCCGATGCTTATCACATGACGGCACCGCATCCCGAAGGTTTAGGCGCTGCCCTGGTAATGAAAGCCGCACTGGAAGATGCTAACATGACCCCCGCCGATATAGATTACGTGAACGTTCATGGTACGTCCACACCTATTGGTGACCCGCAGGAAGTTAAAGCAATTACACAAGCTTATGGTGATGAGGTTTACAGGATCAACATCAGTTCAACCAAATCCATGACCGGGCATTTGCTTGGTGCTGCTGGTGCGGTTGAAGCTATTGCAGCCATTTTGGCTGTGAAAAATGATCTGGTTCCGCCAACCATTAACCACTTTACCGATGATCCGGCTTTTGATCCGCGTATTAATTTTACTTTTAACCAATCGCAAAAACGTGTAGTGAGAGCTGCACAAAGCAATGGTTTTGGGTTTGGCGGTCACAACGCCTCAGTGATATTTAAAAAATACGAAGAATAATTATTCGTTTTTGATGCCTATCAGCCGGTTATATAAGCTTTACTTATCGCCTCACCGTAAATACGTAAAAACATTAAAGAATTTGCTCGGCTTCGTGCCGGGCAATTTGTCTTTATACCGGTTGGCATTTCGGCACAAATCGGTTGCGCAGTCTATTAAAAAGGGTGTTAAGAACAGTAACGAGCGGCTGGAATTTTTGGGCGATGCCGTTTTAGGTAGTGTAGTGGCCGAAGTGTTATTTAAAATGTACCCTTACCAGGATGAAGGTTTTTTAACAGAACTGCGATCCAAAATTGTAAGCCGCAACAATTTAAACCAGTTGGCCCGTAAGCTGGGTTTCGATCAGCTGATACAGTATGATAACCGCATGGTAAACTCTACCCGCCAGAGCTCGCTTTTTGGTGATGCTTTTGAGGCGCTCATAGGTGCGGTGTATTTGGATAAAGGGTACGACTTTACCAAAGGTTTTCTCATCAATCGCATTATTAAAACGCATATTGATATTCATACCCTTGAGCAAACCGAAACTAATTTTAAAAGCAAGCTCATTGAATGGTGCCAGCGCCACGGCAAAGATGTGATGTTTGAATTAGCCGAAAACCAGGATGGTGAAAGCAGTAAACTATTTACCGTACAGGTAAACGTTGATGGCGAAATTATGGGCCTTGGTAAAGAATTCAGCAAGAAGAACGCCGAAAAGCTGGCGGCTGAGAAAGCTTGTGAAGCGTTAGGAATTTAGCAGTTACCTCAATTTGAACTCCTTTGTGCCAGCGTTTTAAAGTTATAGCTACGTTACATCTTATTGATTAACTGGTTTCTCTTTCTCCGTTAACGAATTTAGCTTAGGTAAACGCTTAGCTTGTTTGTAACCGGCAAAAGAGGTGTTGATAAACTGGATTAGTTCGTAATCATTCCACTTCAAAATTTCGGGGTACGGCGGGTTGTAGGCCAGCATAAAGGGCTTTACATCTTCGTCGGGTAGTTGGGTTATGCGCTTAACTAAGTCAAACGTATAGCGCTTGTTAACTTCGGTCTGCTCGTTTTCGCGCTTCATTTGTGCCGCAAAGTGGCGTGCGCGTCCGGGTTCTTTGCCAAACAACTCATATACCCCTGTGAGCGGTGAAGAGAGAAAGGAAAGTGCCGGTGGCTTGCCGTTATAATAAATGCCTTTACTGCGGTAGGTGTCCATAACCTCTTGTTGTTCCTGCTTGCGTGTTTTGCCTTTTACTATTACGCTTTCCAGTTCAAGCGCTGGCACCATGTACACCATCATATCTCTTTGAATGCCGGCAACCAGTTTTTGACTGGTGAATCCAGCTTTGGTAAACAGCAAAGTATCGCCAAGCGCTGCCGCAATACTAAAAGTGCCTATATCGCTGCTAAAAACGATGGAATGGTGCCGCAGGTTAGTTACACTTACCTGTGCAGCCCTATTCATGGTTTTATTGTTAAAAATAATACCGTTTAATGGTTGCTGCGTTTGCGAAAAAGCCAGGCCGGGTAGTAAAGCCAGTAATAGGCTAAAGGTTATCCAAGTAAAAAAACGCTGCAGTAACTTCATGTCTTATTACAAAGTTACGGTTAATAAAACGGTCCATCTGTTAAAAATAGTTAAGCTTTTCCTACTATGCGGTTAAGATATTTAACTACTCGCCGGTCAACTACTTAGCATTTCCTAAAAAACGCTATCTTTGCACATGATAAAATCCATGACAGGGTACGGCATTGCAACCCACGATGCGGGCGGCACCAAGTACACCGTTGAGATCAAATCCCTGAATAGCAAATTCCTGGAACTATCGTTAAGAATTCCTAAGGCTTTTTCTGAAAAAGAATTTCAATTACGCACCGAGTGCAACAAGCAAATTGAACGTGGAAAAGTAAACTTATCCATCAATGTGGAGCAAACCGGTTCGGCCGTTAAAGCTGCCGGAATTGATACTGCCCTGCTAAAACATTATTACGAACAGTTAAAAGCCGTAAGCGCCGAATTGAACGAACCGGCAGGTAACCTTATGCAACTGGCTTTGGGCTTGCCCGAGGTAGTTAAATATACCGAAGAAACCATCACCGAAGAGGAGTGGAAAGCCGTAGACAGTACGTTTAAACAAGCTTTGTCAAACTTTCAGCAATTTAGGAGTGATGAGGGTAACGTATTGCAGCAGGAAGTAACCGGCCGCATTCAGGTTATTATGGACAACCTGGCACAAGTAGAAATTGAAGACCCCAAGCGCGTCCCCCTGGTACGCGAGCGGCTTAACCAATACCTGGCCGATGCTGTTGGAAGCGAGAATGTTGACCAGAACCGCTTCGAACAGGAACTGATCTATTACATAGACAAGCTGGATGTTACCGAAGAAAAAGTGCGTTTGAAAACACATTGCCTCTATTTTTTAGAAACCTTGCAAAGCGCCGATGCCAATGGTAAAAAGCTGGGCTTCATTTCTCAGGAAATTGGCCGGGAAATTAACACCTTAGGTTCAAAAGCTAATGATGCTGGCATGCAAAAGTTGGTAGTAGGCATGAAAGAGGAACTTGAAAAGATAAAAGAACAATTATTAAATGTGCTATAGTTATTAAGTTACAGGGTTATTAAGTTGCTAAGAAAGTAGTTTAGTGGCCCATCTATTACCTAATAACAAATAACTGAATAACTAAAATGGGTAAACTGCTTATTTTCTCTGCTCCGTCGGGCGCTGGTAAAACTACTATTGTGCATCACCTGCTTTCTAAATTTCCGGAGCTAGAGTTTTCCATTTCGGCTACTACCCGCGAGGCCCGGGGTGATGAAGAACATGGTAAAGATTATTACTTTATTAGCCAGGCAGAATTTTTGCACCGTATTGCCAAAAAGCAGTTTGTGGAGTTTGAAGAGGTATATACCGGCACATTTTACGGCACCTTAAGGCAGGAGATTGAGCGGATTTGGAAAAAAGGGAAAACCGTAATATTTGATATCGATGTAGAAGGAGGCCTCCACCTTAAACGCAAATACCAGGATCAGGCCCTGGCTATATTTGTACAGCCGCCATCGCTCGAAGTACTTAAAGAACGCCTTACTGGCCGGGGTACTGATAGCCCATCCAAGTTGCAAGAGCGGTTTGATAAGGCTGAAAAAGAATTGAACTATGCGCCTAAGTTTGATGTAATCCTAAAGAATTACGATTTGCATACCGCGTGTCAGGAAGCTGAGCAATTGGTTGGTGATTTCCTGAACGGATAAAACTTAACTGCAGAATTGCAGTTATTCTCCATTGCTATATTGACGGTAATTGAGTAATTTAACTGCAAACAGAGTAGAAATGAAGATAGGCCTGCTTTTCGGTTCGTTTAATCCCATCCATATTGGTCATTTAATTATTGCGAATTATATGGCTAACTATACCGAACTGGATAAGGTATGGCTGGTGGTTACGCCGCAAAACCCATTCAAAAAATATGGCGGCCTCATTAATACTTATGATCGTCTTGAAATGGCCCGCCTGGCTACCGATCATGCCGATAACCTGGAAGTTAGCGATATAGAAATTAAGCTACCACAGCCATCCTACACTATTGATACGCTTACTCACCTCAAAGAACAATACCCGCAACATGAATTTGCTGTAATTATGGGTTCAGACAACCTGGCCAGCTTACCTAAGTGGAAGAATTACAAGCTCATTTTACGCGATTATAAAGTATACGTTTACCCACGGCCTGGTTATGAAAACGCAGAGCTGGCTTCGCATCCATCCGTAACTATTACCATGACGCCCCTTATGGAACTCTCGGCCACTTTTATCCGCCAATCTATTGCCCAAAAAAAGAACGTGCAGTACTTTGTGCCCGAGCCGGTACTAAGGTTTATTGAGAGCAAAAATTTGTACAGCTGATTTGTAGGTAGAAAACAAGATTAAGGTTAAATTAGCAATCTAAGTAAACTCTGTTTGTCGAAATTGTGCTAAGTAGAAGTCCTCGTCCTTGATTCTTGGCTCTTCACCCTTCCTTCATTATCTTTGCACTTGTGAGCGAGAAAACCATCCTGAAACTGCAATTGCCTACTGACCCGCGTTGGGTAACTAACGTGGTGGAAAGCAATATTGAAGAAATTTTGACTGATCATGCTTTTTGTGAGCAAAAGGCAGCCAGCAATGCCATTACTCTTATTGTGCAAAACCCAAACCTGAGCGATCTGGTGCAGGAAATGGCGCTGCTGGTGCAGGAAGAAATGGACCATTTTAAGCGTGTGCATGATATTATACTGGCGCGTGGCTATGTGCTGGGCCGCGAGCGTAAGGATGATTATGTGGGCGAACTATTAAAATTTCTGAAGAAGGGTGGCAGCCGCGAAGAACAGCTGATTGATCGACTGTTGTTTGCTGCCATGATTGAGGCGCGCAGTTGTGAGCGCTTTAAAGTTTTGTCAGAGAATATTAACGATGCTGAGCTGGCCACCTTTTATCATGAGCTGATGATTAGTGAGGCCACCCATTACACAACCTTTATTCGCCTGGCTAAAAAGTATGCCGGCAAAGTTGATGTAGATTCCCGCTGGACAGCCTTTTTAGCCTACGAGGCCGAAGTGATAAAAAATTACGGTAAGAAAGAAACTATACACGGGTAAAGGCTCCTTCCAACCCTCTCTCCAAGATAGGGCTTTAAAAGACTAATATTTAATTAGATATAAAAATGTCTTTTAAAGTGTATGCGGAGAGCTCTTTCAAAGCAATCAGTTTATCCGCGGAAAAAGATTTCCAGTAATGTTGGAGATGACAGCCATGTAACTTGATTAAATAATACGCTCATCTGGGAGGCACCCTGCTACGTTTTCCAGGTAATTCTTCATCATTTCCAAATCAACTACATCGTTAACAAGCCCTATGTGCATATCTGGGCGTATAATTATTGCTTTGCTTTGCCCGGTACGAATCTCAAAAGCATCGAACACCTGCTGGTTTTTTACCGAAGGCGGAAGATGAAAAAAGTTAAGCCAGCCGTTGTAGTTCTGTGTAATCCATTTGGCTAGGCTAAATACATAAAGTTCCTGTAATGGCCCCATGGTTATCAACGTAAAGCCCGGCTTACTGCACCAGGCATGCAGATCGGTCTCCTGCTGCTTTTTTTCGTCATACAGCTTTAAATAAGGCAGGCGGTCGCCGGCTTTAATAGTTTTTAACTGGCTTAGGTGTAGGCTTAAGCTACTGTGCTGGTAACTGATATCGGTTTGAGAAATGCGCTTAAAAAACTCGAACCGGCTCTTTTGATTCAGCCAGGCCCGCTTTAATACAAGCGGTAATATAAATTTCTTGAACAGGCCCGCCATCAAATTGCGCGACATTACCATTTTAAAAGCCCTGTCGGTAGTTTTGAGCAAGTTGCGGGCTACCGGCATGCGCTCAGTTGCGTAAGTGTTTAACACTTCAGCTTTTAGCCGCTTGTTTATAATGCCTGCAAGTTTCCATGCCAGGTTGTAGGCATCCTGCAAACCGGTATTCATACCCTGTCCACCCACCGGCGAATGTATATGGGCGGCATCGCCAATTAAAAAGCAACGGCCCAAGTTAAATTTTTCGGCCATGCGATGGTGTAAATGGTAGGTGGTAAACCAGGTACATTCGTTGATGTTTAATGGCTTGCGCACTTTCTCATTCAAATTAGGCAATACATCTTCAAACGTCAGGTCTGCTTTGTTCAATAGATCATTGCTTATATTACCTACTACGCGGTAGGCGTTTTTTTGTGGCATGGGGAAAAAGCCGGCAAATCCTTTTTGTGTTAAAAATAGGTTCATAAAATCCTCATCACTATCCAGCACCAAATCGGCCAGGTAGAACTGGCTGGGATAGGTATCGCCGGAAAAAGGGAATTGTAATTGGTGCCTAACGGTACTGTGTGCGCCATCAGCACCAATCAGCCAATTGCAAATCAACTTATATTGCTGCTCCTGGTTGTCAAGCGTTACGCTAACTACACCCGTTCCTTGTTGAAGCGAAATTAAGCTGGTGTTCCAGTAAACCGGGCAACTGTTTTGCGTGAGATAGCCAAGCAACGCGCGTTCATTTTTACTTTGTTCGTAAATATGAATAAATGGGAACGGGGTAAAGCCTTGACCTGTATCTTTTATAGCGAAGGTAGCTTTAGCTTGCCCATCATAATTAAAATGTAAGCCCGACGCCTGCCTGCCGCCTTTAATAACCGGGTCAATAATACCCAACTGTCGGTAAATCTCTAACGAGCGGGCCTGTACAGCCAATGCCTTTGATTGATGCGTAGGACCCTGACGACTGTCAATAACAACCGGTTGTATGCCATAGCGAAGCAGCTGAGCAGCCATCATTAATCCGGAAGGGCCGGCACCTATAATGAGTACTTGGGCGGGGCCCTGTGCAACAGGCGTCATATAACTCAAATATGGTCAGAAAAATTCGACTATGCGTTAAAACTGTACAACAAAACACAAGGTCGGGTTCCTGCTGTGGTATTCCAGTTGGTTTCAAAATTATGCTGTTCAAACACTGATATGACTTGCTCGCCAATGGCAATTGTATTCTCATCATTGCCATCAGGAGCACCCCAAATGCCTAAATATAATTGGCTGCTCCGTTTAGCGGTGTTTAAATCCTGCCGGGTGTAAAAGCAAAAGCCAGTTATATCCTTGTTGTTCTCACGTTCATGAAAAAGTTGCGAACAGTCTGCAAAAGCATCTGATTGCGTATAACCGGCGTCTGCTAACGCAATAATGTTCATGCCGTTTAATTCTTCAAACACTTTGTCAATAGCTTTTCGGGCCTTGTTCCATGTTGCTGAGCTCATTTTTACAGGTTCGGGCTCTGGTTCGGGCTCCTGTAATGCCACGCCGGTAATTTGGCTCAGTAACTCCTGCACTTCTTCCATCATTGCATTCCGCGTAATATGGTTACCATGCTTATCGCTAACGTCAGCATTCGCCCCGGCATCAATCATAAACTGAACCGGTGCAACAAAAGGCGAAAATTCGGCTAACAAAAAGAGAGCCGTTCTCCCGTCGCCGCTTTTTGCTTCTAACGGACTGCCTGCTTCTATTAGCGTTTTCAGGGTTTCTATTAAGTTAGATTCATCTTTGCATGAATTGCTGCCCGCAGCAGCACATTGTAATGCGTTAAAGCCATACTCATTCATTAATGATAAATCGGTATCTGCCGTAATCAGCTGTTTTACTTTAATGGGGTCACAACTGCGGGCGGCTTCAAATAGGTTTGGCAAATGATTGTAGTTATGCTGAGGCATGAAGCTAGTTTTAATAAAGCAAACGCACACCTCTCTTAAATGGTTTTGCGACCATCAAATAGTATACAGCTGTTACCCGCTAATTGCAGTATTACACCACTGCTTTTACGATTTATATAGCAAAAATATAGTTGGCTTTTTATGTAAATCAGGTTGTTGTTGTTTCCATTGGGCAACGGTTTGTGTTTTTACAAACTCATCGGGTGCAGTAAGGTTACAGGCAATGCATAGGCGGGTAGATGGCTTACAGGTTTTGAGTATCTCATCTAACAACGGGTTATTGCGAAAAGGCGTTTCAATAAACAGCTGTGTTTGACTCAAACGCTCCGCTTGGTTTTCCAGATCCTTAATACGTTTACTGCGTTGCACTTTATCAATAGGCAGATAGCCATGAAACGTAAAGCTTTGCCCGTTAAAGCCCGACGCCATTAGAGCCAGCAATATAGAACTTGGCCCCACCAGCGGTACCACTTTGATGCCCTTGCGGTGTGCTTCGGCCACAATATCGGCACCTGGATCGGCAATGCCGGGGCAGCCGGCTTCGCTCATTAAACCGGCATCTTTACCGGCAAGGAGGCCGGTGAAAAAGTCTTTCAGGTCATTGTTGCGCTGGTGCTTGCCATAATCATGTACAACAAGCTGACTTTGAGGAATAATTAAACCGGCCAACTTTAAAAATTTGCGGGCAGTTTTTTCGTTCTCAACAATATACTCACTTATCTGGTTAATAGTATGTACCAAATAGGGCGTAAAGGATTGGGCCGCGGCATCATCAGCAAGCGGAACCGGGATTAAGTAAAGTGTTCCGGCAGGCATGGTGCAAAGTTGGCTTTTTTATTTTTAAATTAGGTAACCTTAAAAAAGTTAGCGTATGAAATCATTAAGCAAGAACTGGTTTATTGAGGGAGCAATTGATTTTGAACACAAAAAGTACGTTTTATTAGGCTACCTGCAAGAGATAAACCGGCATTTCGATAAGAATCATCTGTACCCAAACCTAGCCGATCTCATATTTCATTATAATAACTTGCTTGAGTTTAAAAACAACAAAACTGTTTTACAGCATAGTTTTCCACAACGGCTAAGTAAGGCGGATTTTGAGGCACTGAAGCTTACTTACCAAAGAATGGTGCAGGATGATGTCACAATGAATGAGATAGAGCACATTATTGGTTATGCTATGCGTAAAATGGACCCTGCCATACAAACCGGCAAACAGATTTACGATTTTGTAGAGAGCTGCCTCGATATTGACCCGGTAGGCGTAGTGCCGCTTTTGCCCTATAACGGCTACTTCACCCTACGCAATGGCAGCCAAAAAACCAACTGGGTTTACGAGTACCAGATTACGCTGTTTGAGAACGCAGACGACAAATACCGGGGCATACACATTAGCCTGGTAGATACCTTTGAGCCTAATTTTGTAAACACCCCAGAGTCTATTAAACTGCAACTGATCAAAAACCGCAAACACTTACCAAACCCGGCCATGTACCATGTACAAAGCGAAATAAGCTTTCCGCTGGAAGAAACGCTTTTACCGGTTGCCAAGCGCAGTTTGGTAAGGTATATATCAGATGCAGCATAGATAATAATGAGCGGGGTTTTAAGAGCGGGTTTGGTCAGTCGATCATAAACAAAAAATGTCATCCCGAACGATAGTGAGAAATCTTTTTGAAGGTGTAAGCTCTTCGCTTTAAAAAGATTTCTCGCGTACGCTCGAGATGACAGTAGTATTTTTTAGCCTTAAATCCGGTACTTGTAAACTTACTTCAACTGGCTCAGTGCCTCACGGATGCGTGGGATCATGCCTTGAATATCTTCTAATGTGGAAGTACCAACCGACGCGCGGAACCACGTAACATCATCATCAGCACCAAAGGCAGAAAACGGTACCAATGCAACTTTAGCGGCTTTGATCAGATAGAAGTTAATATCGGCCGATGATTTTAATACATCGCCTTCGGGCGTGCTTTTACCAATGTAGTCTGCCTTAATAGTTAGGTAAATAGCGCCCATGGGTTCAATCGCATCAACTGCAAACCCCTCACTTTTTAATTGTTGAAAGCCCTGGTATAAAGTGTTAAGGCACTCCTGTATGCGGCCGCTAAAATTACTTAAGTAATTCTGCAGCTGCTCATCCTGCTGTATAAACTGGGCTGTTGCTACCTGCTCGGCTTTTGGCGCCCAGGCACCCATGTGGCCTACAATTGAGCGCATTTTGCCAATAATGTTTTCGGGACCGAAACCCCAGCCCACACGTACGCCGGTAGCTGCCAGGCATTTCGAAATGCCATCAATATAAACTACGTAGTCTTTTAGCTCGGGGCGTAACGTAACCGGGTCGTAATGCTTTTTGCCAAAGGTAAGCATAGCGTAAATTTGGTCGTACATAATGTACAAAGGTTTTTCGCCTGGCTGGCGGGTGGCATTTTCGGCAATTGCCAGGTCGCAAATCTCTTCCAGGTCGGTTTTTTCGAACATGGTGCCGGTAGGGTTCTGCGGCGAGCAAAGGCAAAGTAGCGTGGCACCTTTAATATGTGGCGCAATATCGGCAGCTTTAGGTAAAAAGTTATTTTCGGGATGTGTAATAACTGCAATTTCCTGCGCACCGGTAATGTGGCAATAATGGTTGTTGTTCCATGATGGTGCAGGGTAAATTACTTTGTCGCCAGCATCAACCAAAGCCAAAAAGGTGGAGTAAATTAACGGGCGAGAACCGCTGGATATCAATACCTCATTAGGCGTAACCTGTATGTTATGATGCTTGGCTAAAAATGCCGACACCTGTTTACGTAACTCTAATATGCCATCGGCAGGCGGATAATTGGTTTGGTTGTCCTGGTAAGCCTCAATAATACCCTCACGCAGTTCATCGGGTATGGGATAAATGTTCGGATCAAAATCGCCGATGGTTAGGTTGGCAATATTTTGCCCCTGGCGTTTCAATTCGTTTATCTCGTTTCCGATTTTTATAATTTCAGAACCCTTAAGGGTTTGCGCTAATACCGATACGCTCATAGTTGTTTGTTTATGAGCGGCAAAGATAGTGGTTTAGAGTGGAGAGTATAGAGTCAGGAATCAAGAGTTTTGTTAAAAGGTACCTTATCAGCAAATTGTTCTGCAACAAAAAAGGCGTCGAATAATCAACGCCTTCATATTAGTATTCTTGAGTTAAAAATTTATATTCCAACGCTTACTAAGCAATTGCCGGTTTGCGGAGGCGAATAATGCGCATATAGTGCATCACTTTCATCACTGGGTACACTGGGTCAATTTCAAACCAGCGGGCACCAAAGTTAGGGCTGTTAGGGCGTTTGTGGTGATTGTTCTGAAACAGCTCGCCCAGCATCAAAAAATCAAATGGCGTAGTGTTTTTTGACTTGTCGCCATTATCAAAGTTAGAGTAGCCATACTTGTGACCGCACCAGTTTACAATTGCGCCGTGTAACGGGCCCATAATAAAATGTAGGGGTAATAAAAGCCACATCCACCAAGCCGTAGCAAAAGCAGCGTAGAAAGCCACATACAGCAAACCAAACAAAATGCGGGTAACCGTATGGGAGCCGTAATAATCTAAAAAGCGCCACTCGGGGTAATTGCCTTTAAACTGAGCCTCAGGTTCACGAATTCTTTTCTCATAAATGCGGAAACTGATGGCGGTTTTATACATCATCTGAAATACATCGGTAAAAAAATGCGGCGAATGCGGGTCTTTCTCCGTGTCGCTGTAAGCGTGATGCTCGCGGTGCATAATAGCATACGCACGGGGGTTAAGGAACGATGACCCTTGGCAAATAAACGTTAGGGTATGAAAGATACGCTCGGTTACCTTAGGCGTGGTAAACATCTTATGAGCGGCGTACCGGTGTAAATAAAAGGTTTGAAAAAATAGAGATAAAAACCAGTGGGCAACAAAAAAAATAATAATAATCACGTTTCGAAAGGTATTATAGTACAGTACTATAAACAATATTTAATAGTAAAATTTGTTTGTGCAAAGGTAACATTTAAAATCTAAGATGTTAATAGTTATCCACAACAAAAGCTGGCCCGCTGTGTGGCCAGCCTTTTTTATGATATGCCCGTTACAATGTATAAGATACTTAAGCAGCCAAATTAATGTGCCAGAGCTGAGGGTTGTGCAACAAGGTTAAACTGCTCTGATAATAGTTTGTATGATTGCAAACGGTCGTCAAAATATTCAGCAATGGTAATAATAATTACTTCATCAACTGCGTAGGTTTCGGCCAGGCTGGTAATTTGAGCTTTCATCTTTTCGGGAGTGCCAACTATCATGCGCCTGCGGTTCATACGTATGCGTTCCTGATCTTGCGCAGTGTATACGGCATCCTTCACATCTTCATACGCTAGTGGATTGATCCCACCACCTTTTTCAAACTGGAGAAAACGGTAGTCCATTACCGCCTGGTGTTGCATTACCTTTTCTTCATCCTCCGAGCAAAAAGCAAAGATGGCCACATTGGCTTCTGGCTGTGCCTGATCTGGTGATGGCTGAAAACGGCTACGGTAAAGTTCTACTGCCTGGGCACCGCCTACAGGGTTTATAAAGTGGGCAAATGAAAAACCCATGCCGAAATGTGCGGCAAACAAACTGCTTTGTCCGCTCGAACTAAGCAGCCACATGCCCGGCACGGTATCAACCTGTGGTATGGCTCGTATTTTGGCTGCCACTGGTCCGGTTTCGGCGGCATCATGAAAATAGTTTTGCAAATCCATCAACTGTTCCACAAAGTCTTGCTCCCTAAACTGGTTTGATGGGTTAAGTACGGAAGCAGTAAGCCTGTCTGTACCCGGCGCGCGACCCATGCCCAAATCTATACGGCCCGGAAACATAGCTTCGAGCATACGGAAGTTTTCGGCCACCTTGAGGGCGCTGTGGTTAGGCAGCATCACACCGCCCGAGCCTAAGCGCAGGTTCTGTGTTTGTCCCGCCAGGTGCGCTATCAACACCTCGGGGGTAGAGCCGGCTAGGCTGCCGGTATTATGGTGTTCGGATACCCAAAAGCGGGTATAGCCTAATGTATCGGTTAGCTTTGCCAGTTCAACGGTTTCCTGCACTGCCTGGCTGGCACTTACTCCTTTGCGCACAGGCGATTGATCTAATACGCTTAAACGAATGTTATTCATATTGTTCTACAGCACAATAATCAGGCTATGCAGCGTACATGTCAGTGCAAAGTTTCATTTATGGCGTTAAGCTTACAAAAGCAAGGCGATGAGTAACGTGTTAACTTTGGGGTAAACATAACTTAACCCTTGCTTTAAAAATAGCTAAAAGGTAGCTATTTAGGCACAAAGCTTTTATAGCGAGTGTTTTATTGCTTAATTTTAAGTGTTTTTTATAAACCTATAAATAAGCAACACCAATTTAAGTAAGATGAATGATAAGATGAAGAGTCTCCGTATGCTTAATATGGTAGAGGAGATTGAAGATTATGCCATCTTACTTTTAGATGTAAACGGAAATATTGAGAACTGGAATAAAGGGGCGGCGCGCATTAAGGGATATAGTGCAGAAGAGGTTATCGGCAAGAGCTTCAGCATATTTCATACCCAAGCTGATAAGGCTATCAAAAAGCCCGAAATGCTCATTAGTGTTGCGCGTAACAAAGGCCAGGTTGTTGATGAAGGGTGGCGTGTGCGTAAAGATGGTTCCCGGTTTTGGGGAAGGATTACCATAGCTGCTATACACGACGAGCAGCGCAACGTAATTGGCTTTACCAAAATTACACGCGATTTAACAGAGAAAAAGCTGGCTGCCGAAGCTACAAGCCAGCATATGAATCAGCTGGAAATAAAAAATCAGGAACTGGAACAGTTTGTGTACATAGCATCACACGACTTACAGGAACCGCTTTTAACCATAAGTAATTTTATTGAGCTGCTAAAAGTAGAGTATGGTCATTTATACGATGACGATGCGCAATTGTATGTAGACTTTATTGAGGATGCGGCTCATCGGATGCGGTATCTGATTAAGGATTTGCTGGATTATTCACGAATTGGTAAAACCAAGCAAACAGAGTACATTAATTTAAACGAGCTGTTGCAACATATTGTTAATGATTTGGACGCTCGTATTTCGGCTACTGGCACGCAAATTATTTGCCAGGATCTGCCTGCTGTAAAAGGGTACCGTACAGAGTTAAGGCAGCTTTTTCAGAACCTGATTACCAACGCTATGAAGTTTTCGAAAAAAGACGTAAGTCCGGTTATCGAAATTGCAGGCAGCCGGGGCAACAGCGGTTGGGAGTTTATGGTTAAGGACAATGGCATTGGCATTGAGCCCCAACATACTGAAAAGATCTTTCTGATATTTCAGCGGTTGCATAACCGTGATGAATACCCGGGTAACGGTATAGGCTTGGCTAATTGTAAGAAAATAGCGGCTATGCATAATGGTGATATCTGGGTAGAATCGGTACCAGGCCAAGGAAGCAAATTTTATTTTACGGTAGATTTATAAATATAAAATGACAAAAATTAAGGATCTGGATTGTGTGCTGTTGATTGATGATGACAGACCTACAAACTTTCTGCACAAGAAAGTAATTGAAAAAACCGGTTTGGAAGTGGATGTGCAAGCTCTGACTTCAGCGAGCGATGCGCTTGAGTTTTTAACTTGCACCGGTAAATATGCCGGCACAACACCAGTGAACCACCCGGGTATCATTTTTTTGGACATAAACATGCCAGGTATGAATGGCTGGGAATTTATGGATGCTTACCGCGAGTTGAGCGAAAGCCAAAAGGCCCGTATAGTTGTTATCATGCTAACCACCTCGTTAAATGCTGATGACCGCGAACGCGCTATGCAGGATAAAGACATTGCCACGTTTTATCATAAGCCACTTCGTTCGCAAACGGTGTTGGATTTAGTAAACCAATATTTTCCAAGCAGTAATTAAACACATCACTAAAGCAAAAAAGACCATGTCATCATTCGCCATGGTCTTTTTTGCTTTACTGCGTTATTTGATACTGTATTCTACCAGTTTCGTATTAACAATTGTAACGCCTGCTATCGTGCTTACCTGTTCAATAAGTCCAATGCCTTTGGCATAATACAAATTATAAGTGAGAACGGTAGAGTAGCCTCCTGTGTCATACTGTAAATCGGCAGCGGTGTGTATCACATCTTTAAATGTTTTACCGTTTACGGTATGGCTTATGCCTTTTTCAACTACCTTACCTACTAAACGGCCAGGTATGTTATTAACCAAACCATTGTCGGTTATAGGTGCCGTCCAGGTTTCATTCACAGCCTTATTTTCATCTAAAAACGTTAATTCTGCAGTTATACCAACAACAGCATTAGTTGTCCTAAATCTGTAAACGCCGCCATCATTATTATAGAAACCTATGGTAGTGCCGTTGGCTTGCGAATCATTTATAGCTTCATAGTAAGTTTTTCTATTAATTTTAGAGGTGTTACCGGTAATAGTAACTGTGTTTACATCTACACTAGTTGCTAAAATATTATCGTATTTCCAAAAGCTGCCTTTGGTTAAGGGCTGGTAATCGCCTGCAGGTGTAGTACTAACAGAGCCGGTTAGTGGTTTGGTAGTTACCAAAGGGGTAATGGGAGCATCTTTTTGGCAAGCAGTTAAGAAAATGCTAAGTAAACAAAATAGCAACAAGAGCTTAAGCAAATATTTTTTCATGTGTAAGGAAAAAGTTGCTTTAAATATAGTTATTACATCACGCAACTTAAATTTTATCTTCTATGGTCATTCAATTGTTAATGCTGCTCTTGTTACTCCAAAATGCAAAGACTTCTTGTTATTTGGCTGCCGACTTAAAACGAGGTAAACAGATATTAAGTGAGATGCATGGTGTGCGTTTAAATAAGGGAGATGGAAAATACACTCTGGCGTTATTTGATCCATATGCCCGCTTAGCTTTAAATAGCATGACTTATTCTAACAAGAAAGTCGGCACAAATACTGTTACATCCTGGAAACGAATGGGGAAGCATTGCTTGGAGATTTACCAAATAGAAAGTGTAATACATGTGAATACCACAATTCTGTTAAGAATAAGCCCTGATGCTGCAAAATTAGATCAAGAGAGCTATCCTGTCAATGCCGATTTTCATTACCGAACATATATTATAAAGGATAGTAACAAACCCATTATGGTTTATACGCTTGCCGCAGAAGGTGAGCTGCTGGAGTACAAAGTAAGAAACCATTTAGTGCGCCCTGTGTATGAAGATGTTATTTTAGGGCAACCGATGCCTGCGATAAGCGATTTGCTAAAAATGATAAATAGACATTAATGCCGTAATTAACTGTATTAGGTTATCATATTCAAAACAACCGCTGCAGTTACAGAGCCTTTAGCCTTCAACTTTTTTAATCAAACCGCTTGTAAATTAATTGGATACTCGTATCTTTGCAGTCCCGAAATTACGGGGTATAGTAAACTGTTTAATATAATTTAATTCAAAGCAAGTGAATACGTTAAGTTACAAAACTGTCTCAGCCAACAAAAAGACCGTTAACAAACAATGGGTAGTTGTTGACGCACAAGGCGAGATTTTGGGGCGCTTGACCTCTAAGATTGCTGCAATCATCAGAGGTAAACACAAACCAGGCTTCACTCCAAACGTAGACTGCGGTGATAACGTGATCGTTATTAACGCAGACAAGGTAAAACTGACCGGAAACAAATTTGCCGACAAGCAATACGTTTCTTACACTGGTTATCCAGGTGGTCAGCGTTTCATTTCTCCTAAGGAGTTAATGGCTAAATTCCCCGAGCGCATTATTGAAAAAGCCGTTCGTGGTATGTTACCTAAAAATCGTTTGGGCCGTGCAATCTATGGTAACCTGCATGTATATGCCGGTGCCGAGCATCCTCATGCCGCACAAAACCCTACAACCATTAACTTTTAATTTTTTAAGGAGAAAAGAGAATGCCAACAACTAACACTTCAGGCAGAAGAAAAACAGCTGTTGCCCGCGTTTACTTAAACGATGGTAGCGGCGCCCTTACCGTTAACGGTAAAGATTACAAAGAGTATTTCCCAACCTTGCCATTGCAATACGTTGCAACCCAGTCTTTACTGGTATCTGGTTCAAGTGATAAATTTGACATCATTGCAAACGTTGCAGGTGGTGGCGTAAAAGGACAGGCTGAAGCCGTTCGTTTAGCTATCGCTAAAGCTATTGTTGAACTTGATGCTGAAAAGAAACCTGCATTGCGCGCCAAAGGTTTAATGACCCGTGACCCACGTATGGTGGAGCGTAAAAAACCAGGTCGTCGTAAAGCACGCAGAAGATTCCAATTCAGTAAACGTTAATTTTTAAGGAGGACACAACAATGGCAAGAACAACATATCAGGATTTACTGGATGCAGGTGTACACTTTGGTCACCTTACCCGCAAATGGGATCCGAAAATGGCGCAGTACATTTTCATGGAGCGCAACGGTATCCACATTATCGATTTAAATAAAACCTTAACCAAGGTTGAAGAGGCAGCTGCCGCTATAAAACAAATTGTAAAATCAGGCCGCAAGGTTTTGTTTGTTGCTACCAAGAAACAAGCAAAAGACATTGTAGCTGATTATGCAAAATCAGTAAACATGCCTTTCGTAACCGAGCGTTGGTTAGGTGGTATGTTAACTAACTTTGCTACCGTACGCAAGTCAATCAAAAAGATGTCAAACATCGATAAACTGACTAAAGACGGTACTTACAGCAACCTTTCTAAAAAAGAGCGTCTGATGATTCAGCGTGAGCGTATCAAACTGGAAACTTTATTAGGCGGTATTTCTGACCTGAACCGTTTACCTGCTGCGCTTTTCCTGATCGACGTTAAGAAAGAGCACATTGCTGTATCTGAGGCATTAAAGTTAAACATCCCAACCTTTGCAATGGTGGATACTAACTCTGATCCTTCAAACATCGATTTCCCTATCCCGGCTAACGATGATGCTACTAAATCAATTTCATTGGTTACCGGTATCATCATCCAGGCTATTCAGGAAGGTTTAGACGAGCGTAAACGTGAAAAAGATGACGAGGCTGAAAAAGAAGGTGCAGCAGCGAAAGCAAAAGCTGATGGTGGCGAAGCTACTGAAGGCGGTCGCCGTAGCAGAAGAGGTGCAGTAACAGCTGAAACTGATGCTGTAGAAGCAGCAGCTACCACTGAGGCGCCGGATAACGTTGCTGACAGTTCTGGCAGCGAAGGCCACGGAGCATAAGCTATAAGTTTAGAGTTGTGAGTTATATATTGCAGGTTACACTTGCAGTACATACTCACAACTTTATACATTTTAAATAAGATTAACCCTTTGTTGCGGGTTACTTAAAACTCACAACATACAACTCACAACATACAATGTCTACAGTACAAATTTCTGCATCAGACGTAAATAAACTGCGCCAGCAAACTGGTGCCGGTATGATGGACTGCAAAAAAGCGTTAACCGAAACTAACGGTGATTTTGAAGCAGCTATTGACTATTTGAGAAAAAAAGGCGCTAAAGTAGCGGCCAGCCGTCAGGACAGAGAATCAAACGAAGGCGTGGTTATTGCCCGTACTTCTGAAGATGGCAAAAAAGGTGTTATTGTTGAGCTAAACTGCGAAACTGACTTTGTTGCTAAAAACGCTGAGTTTATCGCTTTTGCTAACGCTATTGCTAACGTTGCTGTACAAGCCCTGCCTGCCACTGCCGAAGAAGTAAACGCTTTAGAGATTGATACCGAAGTTGGCCGTGTAACTGTTGGCGAAGCCATCACTACCATGACCGGTAAAATCGGCGAAAAAATCGGTGTATCTAAATATGCTGTTTTAGAAGGCGAAAAAATTGTTGCGTACATTCACGGTAACTTCCGTTTAGGTGTATTAGTAGGCTTAAGCGGCAATCCTGCCGGTGCCGACGAGGCTGGTAAAGATGTAGCTATGCAAATTGCTGCCATGAACCCAGTTGCTTTAGATAAAGGCGATGTTGACGCTACTACTGTAGAGCGCGAATTAGCAATTGCTAAAGATCAGATCCGTGCAGAAGGCAAACCAGAAGAAATGGTTGAAAAAATTGCTGCCGGTAAACTGAATAAGTTCTACAAAGACTCAACCCTGTTAAACCAGGACTTTGTAAAAGATTCATCAAAAAGCGTTGCTCAGTTTCTGAACACCGTTGATAAGGGCTTAACGGTTACTGCATTTAAGCGAGTAGCTTTAGGAGCTTAATTTATAATCCCCGCCTTTTTAAAGGCGGGGATTTTTTTTGCACTTTTATTTAATACAACCTTATGTTAACGGCTTTATACAATACCATTATTGTATCCAACGGTAACCTTACCGCAGGCAAAGCTGTTATTCTAAAAGCAGGCAAGATTGACGCCATCGTAAACGAAGCCGAAATTCCTGCTGATGCCGAGCGCATTAATTTAAATCTGGCTCTTCTTGCCCCCGGACTTATTGACCTGCAGATATACGGTGCGGGTGGCTCGCTTTTTGGTGGCCTTCCCAGTACTCAGGCCTTGCAGCAAATGGAAACCACCTTACTGCAACAGGGCTGTACCGGTTTTTTAGCCACCGTAGCTACCAATAGTGATGAGGTTGTGCTAAAGGCCATTGCAGCAGCAAAAGCCTACCGCCCCCAAAGCATAGGTAATTTTTTAGGCTTACACCTTGAAGGCCCTTACCTAAACGCAGCACGCAAAGGCGCACACCCGGCTAAGTACATTAAAAAGGCTACGCTTAATGAGGTAAAACATTGGATTGAACTTGCTAACGGCGAAATTAAAATGATAACCCTGGCACCCGAGTTACAGGACCAGGAAGTAATTGATTACCTGCACCAGCAAAATGTCATTCTGTCATCGGGCCATAGTGACGCTACCTATGCACAAGGCAAGGCATTTTTAAATAAGCCGGTACAAGCGGTAACCCATTTGTACAATGCTATGCCGCCCATGCACCATCGCGAGCCGGGTATCATTCCGGCTATATTTGAGGAACGGCCTTACACCAGTATAGTGGCCGATGGCATCCACGTGAATTTTACCATGATAGCCTTGGCCAAGCGCCAGCTGGGCAATAAGCTTTTTTTAATTACCGATGCCGTTACTGAAGCAACCGAAGGTACTTATCAGCACCAATTTACCGGCGACCGATATACGATGCCCGATGGTACCCTGTCGGGATCAGCATTAACGATGTTAAATGCCGTCAAAAACTGTGTAAACGAAGTTTGCATAGATATGCCTGAGGCTATCAACATGGCTACGTTATACCCCGCACAACTGGCAGCGCTAACAAGCAAAGGCAAAGTTGAGGCCGGATATGACGCAGATTTAATTATTTTTGACCCGGAATTTAATTTTTTATCATCAGTTCTGAACGGTACAATACACCATACAAACAAAATCAACCCCATAATATAAATCATTTATCTGCATGAAATATAACAGAGTATTACTGAAGCTAAGCGGCGAATCTTTAATGGGTGAGCGGCAATATGGTATTGATAATAACCGTGTATTGCAGTATGCACACGACATAAAAAGTGTGAGCGATGCTGGTATAGAAATTGCCATCGTAGTAGGCGGAGGTAACATTTTTAGAGGTTTAAGCGCCGAAAAATCGGGCATGGAGCGTGCGCAGGCCGATTATATGGGCATGCTGGCCACTGTAATTAACTGCATGGCCCTGCAAAGCGCCCTGGAAGGTATCGGTGTTGATACCCGTTTGCAATCGGCCATTAAAATGGAGCAGATATGTGAGCCTTACATCCGCCGTCGGGCCATGTCACACCTGGAGACAGGCAAAATTGTGATTTTTGGTGCCGGTACAGGTAACCCCTACTTTACAACCGATACAGCAGCATCATTACGCGCTATCGAAATTAAAGCCGATGTAGTGTTAAAAGGTACCCGTGTGGATGGCATTTATACCGCAGACCCGGAGAAAGATCCCACCGCTACGCGTTACGATGAAGTGAGCTTCCAGGAAGTATACAATAAAGGCTTGAATGTAATGGACATGACTGCCTTTACCCTTTGCCAGGAAAATAACCTGCCTATCATCGTGTTTGATATGAACAAGCCCGGCAACTTCATGAAAATAGCCCAGGGCGAGCAAGTTGGAACTCTGGTAAGATAATTTGGGGAGGTGAGACCCAAGGCCGGTAGTCAAGACGCTGTGCATGCTTTTTAAAATGTACAAAGTCTTGATTCTTGTTTTTTGGCTCTTGACTCTATTTTAATAACTTTGTACCTACAAAAACCAAAATAAAAATGAGCGAACTCATTAAAAAGCAACTGAATGACGCTAAGGCTTTGATGGATAAAGCAATTGATCATGCTGATAACGAGCTATCTAAAATACGTGCCAGCAAAGCAAGCCCAAGCATGCTTGATGGTATTACGGTTGATTATTATGGTACGCCAACTCCTTTAAGTCAGGTAGGTAGCGTAAATACACCTGATGCCCGTACGCTGGTTATACAGCCTTGGGAAAAAACACTGTTAGGTCCCATAGAAAAGGCAATCAAAGAATCAAGTTTGGGTTTAAACCCACAGAACGACGGTGTGATTATCCGCATCAACGTACCGCCGCTAACCGAAGAGCGCCGTCGTGAGTTGGTTAAGAAACTAAAAGGCGAGGCCGAATTTGGCAAGGTAGCCATCCGTAATATCCGTAAAGATATCAACGATAAAATTAAGAAGCTTAAATCGGAAGGTGTTTCGGAAGACGAAATTAAAACCGGCGAAGGCGAAGTTCAGAAATTGGTTGACACTTATATCATTAAGGTTGACCAGTTATCTGAAGCCAAAGAAAAAGACATCATGACGGTTTAATTCTTAAGTCAACGTCAAATTAAAGGGAATGAGTGCTTTGCATCATTCCCTTTTCTATTTTTGCACCCTGTTATCATGAAAATACTTTTGTCATACTTAACCAGATATCGCCTGGTTGTGCTGCTGGCCCTGTTGCTGGCTGCTTTCAATATCGGTTTCTCCCTGCTCGATCCTTACATAACCGGTCGTATTGTAGACCGTTTCATCGAAAAGAAAAATACCCTTACACATGATCAGTTTGTGTGGGGTGTGCTGACATGGGTTGGTTTGGCTGTTGGTGCAGCCATGGTATCGCGTATAGCCAAAAACTTTCAGGATTACTTTACCAACATTATTACCCAAAAGGTAGGTGCCAACATGTATGCTGATGGGTTAAAGCACTCGTTGGAATTGCCTTACCAGGTATTTGAAGATCAGCGCAGTGGTGAAACGCTGGGCATACTGCAAAAAGTGCGGCTGGATAGCGAAAAGTTTATCACTTCCTTTATCAGCGTGTTATTTGTGAGCTTGGTGGGTATGGTGTTTGTTATTGTGTATTCTTTTAACGTAAGTTATAAAGTAACGCTGGTTTATTTCTGTGCCATACCGGTAATTGCATTTGTGAGCACCGCGCTAAGTAAGCGCATCAAAAATATACAACGTAAAATAGTGGGCGAAACCACAGCTTTGGCCGGTTCAACTACAGAGTCGTTAAGGAATATTGAGTTGGTAAAAAGCCTAGGCCTGGTTAGCCAGGAAATTGAAAGGCTAAATAAAACTACCTACAAGATACTCGATCTTGAACTGAAAAAAGTAAAGTATGTGCGCAGCATGAGCTTTGTGCAGGGTACCACGGTTAACCTGGTACGCAGTATCATGATTGTTGTATTGTTATTGCTCATTTTTAAAGGGACCATTTCGGCAGGGCAGTATTTTACATTCCTGTTTTACTCGTTCTTTTTGTTCAATCCTCTGCAGGAACTGGGCAACGTGATCTTGTCATGGCGCGAGGCACAAATATCGTTGGCTAATTTTGAACGTATCATTAGCACCCCGGTAGATAAAAAGCCTGAAAAACCGGTAATGCTCGAAAAGGTGCAGGATTTAACCTTTTTCAACGTTAGCTTTAAACACTTAACGGCTAACCGTAATGCACTTAATCATATAAGCTTTGATGTAAGAACCGGTAGTACCATTGCTTTTGTTGGTCCATCAGGTTCGGGTAAAACTACTTTGGTTAAGCTGCTTGTGGGGCTTTACCAGCCTTTACAGGGCGATGTATTGTACAACGGTGTGCTTAGCAAAGAAATTGATCTAGACCGCCTGCGCGAGAAGATTGGCTTTGTAACCCAGGATACGCAGCTCTTTTCGGGAACCATCCGTGAGAACCTGCAATTTGTGCGCCCCGGCGCTACTGATGAGGAATGTATGCACGTATTGCACCGCGCGGCCTGCCAAAGCTTGCTGGCCCGTGCCGATAAAGGTTTAGATACTGTAATTGGCGAAGGCGGCGTAAAAGTGTCAGGTGGCGAGAAGCAACGCCTGTCTATTGCACGCGCTTTACTACGCCGGCCCGATATACTCGTGTTTGATGAGGCTACTTCAGCGTTAGATTCTTTAACCGAAGAAGAGATCACTGAAACTATTAAAGACGTTTCAGAAGATCAGGATCACATTACCATATTAATTGCCCACCGCTTAAGCACCATTATGCATGCTGATAAGATTTATGTGCTCGAAAAAGGCAACATTATTGAAGAGGGCAAGCATATCGATCTGATTACCCAAAAGGGCTTGTATTACGCCATGTGGAGGCAGCAAATAGGAGAGAAGCACAGCATAGATGCTTAGGTTCCTTTACCGCTCAAAAGAGACGATTGAAGCGATTGGTATCCCAATCGGTATCCATTGCTCAAAGTTGAATGAATAAGTAACGTTAAATCTATCCTGTCATTGTAGAAAGCGTCAGCGATGTGGCAATCTGTTAGGAGTACCGGTAAAAGATGTGGTACCCATAGGCTTGCCGTTGCGCCCGATGACAATAAAACTTATGCTTAGCCCGTAACTTAAAAACTGGTCTTAAATCTGGTGACGCCCTAATCTTGGCTTTAAACCTATTGGTTTCCTAATATGACCGGCGTTTTGCCGTTGCCCATAATAATCACCTTGGCATTTTGCGATAGGGCAATTTCTTTTTGCGCTTTTATACTTTCGTATTGCAGCTGCTTGTCGGATAGGCCGGTAGAGAGAATGCGCTGGTAATCGGCAATGCCCTGGGCTTCTACGCGCTTGCGCTCAGCTTCTTGCCGCTCTTTCTGTAGTACGAACTGCATTTTTTGAGCTTCCTGTTCCGCGTTAATTTTTGATTCGATACTGGCTTTTACCGAAGCTGGCAAACTGATGTTTCGCACTAATATTTGCTGTAGTTCCATGCCATTTTTGGCAAAGTTGCTGGCTATATACTTATAAATACGGCTCTGGAATTCGTCGCGCTTGGTGGAGTACAAATCTACTGCCTGGTAATTTACGGCGTTATCGCGTATGGCGGTGCGGGCCACCGGGCGCACAATTTTATCAATATAATCAACTCCAATGTTTTGGTAAATGAAAGGAGCTTTGTTTTTATCAACCCTGAATAACACCGAAAGATCAATGGTTACTTCCAAACCGTCAGAGCATAACACCCGAATGGCATCATCGCCCGATACGTCGCCCTCACTGTGTATGGCGCTCATGGTGTAGTTTTGGGTTTGGATGTTGAATGGCGTAACATCAACCAGCGGATTGATGACATGCAAACCGCTTTCGAGTACGTTGTTTTGCACTTTACCAAAAAGGGTTTGCACACCTGCTTTCCCCGGCGGTATAGTTTTAAATGCCGACAGTATTATGCCCAGCACTATAACTACTATACCTACAGTAGTAGCCACGCCGCCATAACGGCTGCCTGCCGAGGCCGAACGTTTTAAAACGGTACCTGCCACTAAAATTAAAACACCCAGGAAAATGAGTATCATCTGTTTATTTTTTTACAGGTCTTTCCATAGCCTTTACCTGCTTTAGCAATCGTACTTTTAAAAATATAAATAAGGCTGCTATTAATATACCGGCTGCTACAAAAATATATTGCTGATGCGTAAAGCCCCAATAGGCCATGTACAGGCTTATAAATATACCTATATTGTATACCACGCTCAAAAACATTTTAAACCCCATAGCTTAGTATACGCTAATAGTGGGGTCAATTTGGTCGGCCCAGGCCAGTATGCCGCCTTGCAGGTTGTATAGGTTGGTATAGCCTTGTTGTTCTAACTGCATAATTGCCATAGCACTACGTTTGCCACTGCGGCACATTACCACTACAGGTTTATCTTTACTTATTTTATCGGTTTCAATTAAAATACCGCCCAATGGGATGTTTTCACCTTCCAGGTTCGACATTTGGTACTCAAAATCTTCACGTACATCTACCAGCTGAAAATCTTCGCCGTTTTCTTTCATTCTTTTCAGCTCTTCAACAGTTATTTCTTTCATGGTTTGTTTTAAATTATAGGTCAAAGGTAGTTTTTTAATCTATAAATATTCAGTCGGATTAGTGTAACAATCAGTACCTAACGGCGTTTTACTTACAGGTTAACCATTATTTTTGTAGTTTAGTAATTGATGAGAAAAGTTACCCGTTTCTTTTGGTTCTGTTCGGGAGCGCATATCGAAACCCTGAAAAAATATCCCATTGAGCACAATAAGTATGTGGGCATTGGGGCCACTATATTTTTTACTGCCTTGTTTGCCAGCTTATCGGGCGGCTATGCCATGTACTTTGTATTTAGCGGCAATCCTATTGCACCGGTGTTTGCTATACTGTTTGGTTTAATATGGGGTTTGGCCATTTTTAATATGGACCGCTACATTGTATCCAGCATTAACAAGCAGGGCAGCACTAACCAGCAGATATTGCAGGCCACTCCGCGTATTTTACTGGCTATTATGATTGGTATGGTTATCTCTCGTCCGCTTGAGTTAAAGATATTTGATAAAGAGATCCGTAACAAGCTAAAAGATGCTTACCTCAAAGGTCAGAACCGCAAGATAGACACCCTGCAAAAAACCTATGGCCAAAAATATGCCATGGAGCTGGCTAAAAACAACGATCTGAAAAAGGAAAAAGATTCGTTAGAGCGCGACATTAACCGCTCGCGAGTACAACTGAACCAGGAAGTTTTTGGCGATAAAACCAATCAAACCTCCGGCATTACCGGCTACGGCACTTATGCCAAGCAAAAGGAATCGATACTGTTAGAAAAGCAGAACCGCTTAAAAACAGTGACCGACGATTTGAACCGGATGGAACAGTACCTGGGCCAGCGAAAGGATTATGAAGGCCTGAACAGTACCCGCCTGTTTACCAATTTTCAGTTAGATAGCCTGGCTAATGTGGCCGGTTTTGCCGACCGAAATTGGGCATTGGGTCAGCTGTCTTTCAGGCAGGATGGCACTAAGGATTTGGATACCTATCTGGCGCAATCATTTATCGGTTACCTATTCATCTTGTTTGAATGCTTGCCGGTATTTGTGAAGCTGATGACCCCTAAAGGCCCGTATGATGTGGCACTTGCACAAATGACGGAGGCCAATATCCACTTTGCCGAACGCGATAAAGACCGCGAAATTACCGTTACTGATAATGTTTACGATCACCAGGTGGATGCTGATATTCAGAAGAAGAAAAAGATTATATCTGCCCAATCTAATTATGACTTTGAGCGGCACAGCTATGAGTAGGCTTTAACAGGACTTACCCGTTAACACTTTGCCATAGCTTAACCGCTTCTACCGCCGGCTTCACATCATGCACACGCAAAATATTGGCACCTTTACCTAAGGCAATGGTGTTTAAAACTGTTGTGCCATTTAACGCATCAGCAGCCGTAGTTCCTAATAAGCCATAAATCATGCGCTTGCGCGATATACCTACCAGCACCGGCAGTTTCAGCATGGCAAACTCCTGTAATCGGTTTATAAGCGTATAGCTATGTTCGGCAGTTTTGGCAAATCCAAAGCCCGGATCTAAAAGTACGTCATGTACGCCTAACAGCTTGAGCTCAGTATAACGCTGTACAAAATAATCGAACACCTCACTAAAAACATCGTCATATTGAGCCTGCTGCGTCATGTTTTGCGGTGTACCTTTCATGTGCATTAAAATATAAGGCACCTGTAGCCGGGCAACAGTATTAAACATTTGCTCATCGAGCTGCCCGCCGCTAATATCATTAATAATATGAGCGCCCGCTTTAATAGCAGCCTCCGCTACCCCTGCCCTGAACGTATCTATGGATAAAACAGCATCCGGATAAGTTTTTACTATCGCTTCTACTACTGGCAGCAGCCTGTCTGTTTCTTCCTGTACGTCTATATCCGTTGCACCGGGGCGCGATGAATAAGCGCCCAAATCCAATAGCGCGGCACCATCGGCAAGCATTTGGCCTGCCTGTTGCAGTGCATCACCAAGGGCGGGCTTACGACTGCCGGCAAAAAAGGAATCGGGCGTTAAGTTAATAATGCCCATTACTTGTGGTTTACCTAAATCAAGCACCCTGCCGCCAGCATTTAGCGTTGCCTTTTTACGAAAAACTGTATCTTTAGCCATTTACTAACGGCTTTTAACAGGGCCGTGTGAGGCAAATATCCGAACAAAATTTAAATACGAGTACTTTGAGTAATACTGCAACCCAATACGAGGCTGTTATAAACGTTTGTAAGAACCTGTTCATCAAAAAAACACGCGATTACGGAACGGCTTGGCGCATCCTTCGTCCGTCGTCCATTACCGATCAAATTTTTATTAAGGCGCAGCGTATACGCACGCTCGAAGAAAAAAAGATATCCAAAGTGGGCGATGATATTACTGGTGAGTATATTGGCATTGTAAACTATTGCCTGATTGCCATGATGCAGCTGGAGAGTACTCCTGAAATGCCGGTTGAACTATCGGTTGACCACGTAAGCGACTTATTTGACCGTTATGCCAAGGAAACCTATAACCTGATGATGGATAAGAACCATGACTATGGTGAGGCCTGGCGTGATATGCGCATTAGTTCGTTAACCGACTTGATTTTGATGAAGTTGCTACGTGTAAAGCAAATTGAAGATAACCAGGGCCAAACGCTGGCATCTGAAGGCGTAAAGGCAAACTACCAGGATATGCTCAATTACGCTGTATTTGCGTTAATAAAATTAGATGTGAAATGAAAAACTCATTGATTTGGTTTTGCCGTATTGCGGTAGGTCTGCTTTTTATCTTTTCGGGCCTTATCAAAGCCAATGATCCGCTGGGCTTCTCGTACAAGCTGGAAGAGTACTTTGAGGTATTTCATGTTACTTTTCTGAACGATTTAGCGCTGACTATGTCAATCATATTATGCGCGTTAGAAATGATTTTAGGTTTTGCGCTCATTATCGGTATTCGTATCAATGCAATCACCTGGGGGCTGCTGCTGCTCATCATTTTCTTTGGGTTCCTCACTTTTTACTCGGCCTTTTTTAAGGTGGTACAAACCTGCGGTTGCTTTGGCGATGCCATTCCGCTTACGCCGTGGCAGTCATTCGGTAAGGATATGGTGCTGTTACTGCTGGTACTGGTACTCTTTTTTAACCGGGATAAAATGCGACCACTGGTTAGTACACGTACCGAAATACGCTGGCTCATAGCCGCAACTGTTATAGCGCTGGGCTTTGGTTTTTACACTTACAACTACCTGCCCGTTATCGATTTTTTACCTTACAAAGTAGGCAACAACATAGCCGACCAGATGAAGACGCCTCCAGGCGCTAAGCCCGACGAGTATGAGTTAACCTACCACCTTAAAAACAAAGCCACCGGTGCCGAAAAAGACATTAGTAACACTGACTATATAAAAACCGGTATTTGGAAAGACGCCAACTGGGAAATACAGGGAGAACCCCAAAGACGCCTGGTAAAAAAAGGTTTTGAACCCAAAATACGCGATCTGGCTATTAACGACGGCCACGGAAGCGATTATACACAGGAACTGTTATCCAATCCGTTTTACAACTTGTGGATAGTGGCCTACGACCTGAAAGATACTAATAATGAAGCCCTTAACCGTCTTGATGCACTGGCTATCAATTTAACACAGAACTACAACGTTCGCACTGTACTACTTACAGCAGCATCGCCGGCAGATGCTGCCGCATTCAGCAAAACACATCATTTGGCTATGGAGATATTTCATGCCGATGGCGTGCCGTTGAAGACCATGGTGCGAGCTAACCCGGGCATTATGCTGCTTAAAAACGGCACAGTAATTAATAAATGGCATTACCATACTGCGCCCGGGTATGACGAACTGGTGAAACAATATCTGCAAAAACAATAAAGAGTTATGATACGCTACCTATTCCGTAAAATTGGATATAGCCTGGCCGTTATGGTAGGCATTGTCGTGGTGGTGTTTTTCCTGTTCAATATACTGCCGGTTGATCCTGCCCGCATGACGCAGGGCCAACGCTCTGACGTACAATCGTTAGAAGCCGTCCGAAAGGAGTTTGGCCTGGATAAACCGTTGAGCGTGCAGTTTGCTTATTACCTGAACGATCTTTCACCTGTTGGTTTGCATGAGCGTACGGCCGAGCAAAAAGAACAGTACGGCTACGTGCAATTGTTCCCTGTTTCTAAAACGCATGCCGTATGTTTGAAGTGGCCTTATCTGCGCCGCTCTTACCAAACACATAAGGAGGTTGCCGCATTGCTGATGGACGTAATCCCTAATACGCTTGCACTGGCCGTATTAGCTATGCTCATAGCCATTGTATTAGGCGTATTGTTGGGCGTGCTGAGCGCCGTGCATCAAAACACCTGGGTTGACCGTTTTGCGGTTGGCTTTTCGGTTCTCGGCATATCGGCACCATCTTTTTTTGCTGGAATTATTATTGCCTGGCTGTTTGGCTTTGTGCTGAGCCATTACACGGGTTTAAACATGACAGGCAGCCTATATAGTTACGATCCATTTAAAGGCGAGGTGATTACATGGCGTAATATCATACTACCTGCTGTTACACTTGGTCTGCGGCCGCTGGCCATTATTGTGCAGCTTACTCGCAGCTCTATGCTCGAGGTGCTTAACCAAGACTATATCCGTACCGCACGTGCAAAGGGCTTAAGCGAAAATGCTATTGTTTACCGCCATGCGCTACCTAATGCACTTAACCCGGTTATTACGGCTATAGCTAACTGGTTTGCCTCATTGCTGGCAGGTTCTTTCTTTGTAGAGTATGTGTTTGGCTACAATGGCTTAGGTAAGGTAACGGTTGATGCGTTAGAAATGTCGGACTTTCCGGTTATTATTGGCTCCATCCTGTTTATTGCCTTTATATTTGTAGTCATCAATATTCTGGTTGATATGATTTACGTTTGGATAGATCCGCGTGTAAAATTTGATTAAGTAATGCCCCAAGCTAATATCTCATTACCCGAACTGCTGATGCTCATCGCTTACATGAGTTTCCCGGTTTGGTGCCTAGCTCGCGCTATACAGTGGCTGCAACTTAAAAAGTTTATGGCTGTACCCCGGCTGGTACTTGTACTGCTGGTATCGTTGGTTATCTCTTTCATCATTACCATCGTTATATGGGGTGGATGGCCGGGTAGCCCCATGTTCAGTATTATTTGTATTCCGGCAGTGGTTGCTGAGGGCTTTGTGTTATTAATGACCTTCCTAGTCAAAAAATCTTTTCTCAAAAAATGAAGCACATCTTTTTAATTGGCTTTATGGGCTGCGGCAAAACTACGTTAGGCCGTAAATTGGCTGCACGTTTGGGTTATAGCTTTATTGACCTTGACCATGTGCTGGAAGAACAAGCCGGCATGAGCATTGCCGAGTATTTTTCGAGCTTTGGCGAAACTGCTTTTCGACTGGCCGAAGCTGAGGTGCTTAAGAATACTGTTTACCCTGATCATGCTATTGTATCAACCGGTGGTGGCTTGCCCTGCTTTTTCGATAACCTGGATTGGATGAACGCAAACGGCACCACCCTGTACATTAAACTATCACCCAAAGCCTTAGCCAGCCGCTTGGAAAACAGCCGGGAAGAGCGCCCCTTATTGCGCGACAAGCATGGCGACGAACTGGTAAGCTTTATTGCTGACAAGCTCGCCGAACGCGAAAAATTTTATCTGAGAGCACAGGTAGTAGCAGAGGGTATAAGTTTAACGGCCGAGAAGGTGGTGGAGCTTTTGGAGTTGGAATAGCCTTAAATTCCCAATCAAGTTTTCGGAATTTTCGAATTAATGGGGGCTATTGTGTATTACGTATGTGATGACTGTAAGAACACAAGGCGTATAAGCTTTTCAGTATTGCTTTAAATGAGTAAGGATCGCAGAATTTAAGTAAGGTAAAAATGCTCCGGGTTGCAGTCAGGTGTAAATTGAGGAAGTGATTGGCTGTTGAAGAGACTTAGCCATCAACCCAACTTTGTTGCAGATAAGACTCTGAACTCACGGTGTAGATCGCGTCATTCCTTGCAATAATTTAGAATTAGTATTCTTTACCCATCCAACAAAAATACAAATAACTCCTTGGGGCCATGGGCACCCAGAACCAGTGTTTTTTCAATGTCGGCTGTACGGCTTGGGCCGGTAACAGTGGTAATCATGCTGGGGAGGCGCTTGCCATATTTTTCGTTCATGAGTTTAAATCCGTCTTTCAGATCGAGCACTAGTTGCGAGGTGTAAGCTAATACGATATGGACAGGCGGGTAAATGCTTAGCCTCCTTCCAGCCATACTGCCATTACTCAGCATAATGCTGCCATTACGGGCTATCAGGGCTTCGCAAAAGGTAAATCCTACTTCGGCCTGTTCAAAGTCTTTATCGGTTTCGTAATAGGGGTAATCGTAAGTATCCAGTATCTTTTGCAAACCAGGTTCCCAGCAATATATTTTATGCCAGTTGCGCTGCTCAGCCAGGTTAAGCAGCGATTCTATAAACTGTATTTCGTCCTCGCAAAAAACAAACTGGCCGGCCACAGCAATAAATTCCTCCGCAAAAAGCACTTCCAGTATCTCGTCTTCGGCTGGTGTGCCGTAAAGCGGCAGATCTTCCTGGTTGGGATAAGGGTTATCGCGGCGCTCCAGCAAAGCTTTACGCACCTTTTTTAGCATTTTTTCCTTAGAGGTGGTGTTGTCTTTCATGCAAAAAAATAAAGCCACTATTGCTAGTGGCTTTAAATATAAACAGAATTTAAACTAATTGTTAGGTGTACTGCCGTCAATGCGTGCAGTTTCAGGGTTGGTTACGCTTTCCGGAATAGCGTTATTGTCTACTTCTGGGTTTAAGGCAGCTTCACCGTTCACAAATTTATCGTATGTGGTACGGTTTTCAAATGGGCGCTCACCTAAGAGCTCTACCAGGTCTTGTTGAAATAATACCTCTTTTTCTAATAATTTGGCAGCCAACAGTTCCAAACCTGAACGTTTTTCATTAAGTAAGTCTTTAGTGCGTTGGTAAACCGAATCAATCAGTTTGCGTACTTCCGCATCAATTAGTTCGGCAGTAGTGTCAGAGTAAGGCTTGTTAAACTGGTACTCGCCTTGCGGGTCGTAAAAGGATAGGTTGCCTACTTCTTTATTCATGCCATATATTTTCACCATGGCGTAAGCCAGTTTGGTAATGCGCTCTAAATCGCTCAAAGCACCGGTCGAAATGCGTCCGAATACTATATCTTCTGCTACACGTCCACCCATTGATACTACCATCTCGTCCATTAACTGCTCGGTAGTATGCAGGAACTGCTCACGCGGTAAATATTGGGCGTAACCTAAAGCAGCAACACCACGGGGCACAATAGATACCTTTACCAGCGGATCAGCGTGTTCCAGGAACCAGCCTGCTATAGCATGACCGGCTTCGTGGTAAGCCACAATTCGTTTCTCTTCCGGAGAAATGATCTTGTTTTTCTTTTCTAAACCACCAATCACACGGTCAATCGCATCCTGAAAGTCTTGCATATCAACCGCTACCTTGTCGCGGCGGGCAGCTATCAAAGCGGCCTCGTTGCAAACGTTGGCAATTTCAGCACCGGCAAAGCCAGGAGTTTGTGCTGATAATTTTTTGGCATCAACACCTTCAGCCAATTTTAACGGGCCTAAGTGTACTTTAAATATCTGCTCACGGCCAATCAGGTCAGGCTTATCTATCGAGATCTGACGGTCAAAACGGCCCGGGCGAAGCAAGGCTGAGTCTAACACATCAGGGCGGTTAGTGGCAGCCAGAATAATGATACCAGAATCGGTACCGAAACCATCCATCTCTACCAGTAACTGGTTAAGCGTGTTTTCGCGCTCATCATTACCACCAACAATATTGTTTTTACCACGGGCACGGCCAATAGCATCAATCTCATCAATAAAGATGATACATGGCGCCTTATCTTTAGCCTGGCGGAACAGGTCACGTACACGTGATGCTCCTACGCCCACAAACATTTCTACAAAGTCTGAACCCGATAGTGAGAAGAACGGAACCTGCGCTTCACCCGCAACGGCTTTAGCCATCAATGTTTTACCTGTGCCCGGTGAACCTACCAGCAATGCACCTTTAGGAATCTTACCACCCAGATTAGTATACTTTTTCGGATTTTTAAGGAAATCTACAATCTCCATAACTTCCTCTTTTGCTTCCTGCAAACCGGCAACATCATTAAAAGTAACGTTGATCTGGGCTTCTTTATCAAACAGGGTAGCTTTGGATTTGCCAATGTTGAAGATTTGACCGCCGGGGCCACCACCTGCACCACCACTCATGCGGCGCATGATGAACAACCACAAGCCAGCAAACAGCAACAGCATAATTACGCCTTGTACCAGCCAGTTTGACAGCCAGCTATCATGAGCAGGCTCAAACTGAATAGGAACTTTCGACGACTCGGGCAGGTCTTTCTCGGCGTTCAGTATCGATTGCTTCATGCTATCGAAAGATGCGTCGGTAAAGTAGAACTGCGGACCGTTTGAATTCATGTTCAGCGTACGCTTATCTTTTAAATTAGCATACTCCTGCTTGCGCAAACTGTCTTTTTTAATATAAACTTCGGCAATGGTGCGCTCGCCGTCTTTATAAGCCACTACTTTATCCACGTCGCCGTTACGCAACATGTTTACAAACTGCGGGCTAAAGTCAATTTTACCACCACTATTGCCGTTAAGAATGTACGGCACCACCAGCAAGGCCAAAATTACAATGACATAGAGCCACATAAAATTAAACCGGGGCGGTTTGGGTGTTATTTTTCTATTCGGTATCCTTCGGAAGGATTTGGGTTTATCTGATTTACTATCTTTCATCGTTAATACAAGCTCATATAACCATCTTTAAATATTTAGTACATTACAGCAAAAGCAGATGGTTAGGCGCTTTTATAGTACTTAATTTCGGCATCACCCCACAAATCTTCTACGCCGTAAAACTCTCTTTTATCTGTCTTGAACACATGTACTACTACATCAACGTAGTCCAGCAGTATCCATTCGCCATGCTCCAGGCCTTCTTTACGCCATGGCTCGGTTTGCGTAGCTTTAAAAATCTCATCTTCGATACTATTGGCTATTGCTCTTACTTGCGTGCCCGAATCAGCATGACAGATCACAAAATAATCAGATACGGAGCTTTTTATATTTCGGAGGTCTAATCTGACAATATCATTTCCTTTTTTTTCCTGAATGCCGTGTATAGCTAATTCAGAAATATAAGTGGATTCATTTAGCGCTTTGTTTTTTACCATTAAAAACCTTTAATTTTGAACGATTTGAATGTAAGAATTATTACTTAGACTTATATACTTTGCAAAATAACATTTTTTCAGGATTATTTGTTGGACAAAATTTGGTCACCCTGAAAGAAGTTGACTCTACAAATACATTCCTTAAGAATATACTGGCAAAATCTGAGCCAGTACCCGAAGGCACGGTCATTATGGCAGAAGATCAGGTTGCAGGGCGCGGGCAGCAGCAAAACAAATGGTTTAGCACCAAAGGCGAAAGCCTTACCTTTAGCTTGTTGCTTAAACCCAGCTTTTTGCCGCTTAACCGGCAATTTGAACTCACATGCGCCATAAGTTTAGGTATATACGATGCCTTGCTACCGCTGGTTGGACCGTCATTGAAAATTAAATGGCCCAATGATATTTATGTAGGTAATCAAAAACTGGGCGGCGTATTAATTGAAAACCAGGTTCAGGGCGGTGTTATTAAAAATTCGATTATTGGTATAGGGCTCAACGTAAATCAAACCTGTTTCCCCGATTGGGTTCCCAATGCCATATCATTGCGGCAAATCTTACATACAGATTATGATTTAAAGGCTTTATTGTTTGAAATTTGCAGCCGTATTGAATATTGGTACCTTAAACTAAAGGATGGTAACAGCAGTCAGATAAAAGCGGTTTATCATCAAATATTGTACTGGGCAAATATACCCGGTAAATTTAAGGCACACGATACTATATTTGAAGGTACTATTACGGGTGTAAATGCAAATGGGCAACTGGAAGTTACGCAAAACACCACCCTTAAGGTTTACAATTTAAAGGAAATTGAATTTTTGAACAAGAACTAACTTATGAAAAAAGCATTGTTAATGATTGTAGCGCTGTTTTTTACAGCTGCTGCTTTTGCACAAATTGAGGAGCCGGTAAAATGGAGCTACACTGCAAAAAGAATAAACGCCAACGAGGCGGTAGTATTTGTAAAAGCTACTATTGAACCAGGATGGCATATTTACTCACAAAATTTAAAAGAAGGCGGCCCTGTTGCTACTAATTTTACTTTTGCACCAGCAAAAGGTTATACACTGGTTGGCAAAACTGCCGAGCCAAATCCTATCACCAAATTTGAATCGGCTTTTAAAATGAATGTAAGCTATTTCGAAAATTCGGTAATATTTCAGCAACGTGTTAAATTGAAGGGCGCTGGCGCTACTACTGTAAAAGGTAAGGTAGAATACATGACCTGTAATGACCGCAAATGCCTGCCGCCAGATGAAGTTGAATTTACTGTCCCGGTAAAATAAGCGGAACCCAAAACATATATGAAAGCACGACATAGCCGCTTAACCTTAATTACTACCATGCTGGGCTTTTTGCTTGGTGTTATGCTAATTACAACCGGGCCCGCCTCTGCAAATGTGGTTACCCAGGAAACTGACACCGTATCAACCGCCGGCCTGGAGTTTACTGATGTACAGCCCGTCACTGCCGATACAGCAGTAACTACCGACACTTCTATTAACAAAAGCGTTACGCCTACAGCCATCAAAGCAGCCGGCGCCATTGCTCAAAAAGAGGTAGAAAAGCCTAAAACGCTTTGGCAAATATTTATTGCAGGCCTGTTAGGTGGTTTTGCTGCGCTGGTAATGCCGTGTATATATCCGTTATTGCCTTTAACTGTAAGTTATTTTACTAAAAAGGCGGGTTCGCGCAGTAAGGGTATCCTACATTCAATTATTTATGGTGTATCGATTGTTGTGATCTATGTTTCGCTTGGATTGATTATTACGCTCGTTTTTGGTTCGGATGCCTTAAATGCACTGGCATCAAACGGGGTGTTTAACTTATTTTTCTTCTTACTGCTTATTGTATTTGGCGTTTCGTTTTTAGGCGCTTTCGAGCTAACCCTTCCCAGCTCTTTAGCCAATAAGCTCGACGAAAATTCGGATAAAGGTGGCTTGGCCGGATTGTTCTTTATGGCAGCTACATTGGTAGTGGTGTCGTTTTCATGCACAGGACCAATTATTGGTACTTTATTAGTAGAGGCAGCATCAAAAGGGGAGCGTTTAGCGCCCGCCATTGGTATGCTGGGCTTCTCGTTAGCACTGGCTATTCCGTTTACGCTGTTTGCGCTGTTCCCTTCGGCACTTAAGTCATTGCCTAAGTCGGGCGGTTGGCTAAATAGTGTAAAGGTGGTTTTGGGTTTCCTGGAACTGGCCTTTGCTCTTAAGTTTTTATCAAATGTTGATTTGGCTTACCACTGGAACTGGTTCGACCGTGAGGTGTTCCTGTCATTGTGGATTGCTATCGCATTTTTGTTGGGCTTGTATTTAATAGGAAAAATTAAATTTTCGCATGATAGCGATGTGCCATACCTGTCAGTGCCACGCACATTTTTGGCAGTAATAGTTTTTGCTTTTGTGGCTTATATGATACCTGGGTTATGGGGCGCACCGCTTAAAACACTGAGCGGATTTTTACCGCCGCCGGCCACGCAGGATTTTAATCTATCGGCAGGTGTTTCGTCGGCCGATGCCGCACCCGTTCAAGCCGTTTCTATAAAAGAAAAAAAATACGAAAAGCTGTTTGTTAACGGTAAGCATGCCGGCTTAAATGAATGGTATGATTACGATCAGGCTATGCAGGTTTCAAAAGAACTTGGCAAACCGGTATTAATTGACTTTACGGGCTGGGTATGCGCCAACTGCCGTAAAATGGAAAACGAAGTTTGGAGCGATCCGGCGGTACATAAGCGTCTGGCCAATGATTTTGTAATGCTCGAACTTTATGTGGATGAGAAAACGGAACTTCCGGCAGCAGAGCAAAAGATATCGGAATTTAGCGGTAAGAAAATTAAAACCATTGGCAATAAGTGGAGTGATTATGAAGCTTCAAAATTTAATGTAAATTCGCAGCCGTATTACGTTATAGTTAACGCTAAAGGCGATGTCCTGGTTCCGCCGCAAGGGGCTAACTATGATGTGAATAACTATATTGAATTTTTAGACAGCGGCAAAGCCGCCTATCAGAAAAACAATGGCAGAAATTAAAAACATTGGTGTTTATACTTCAGGCGGCGATTCGCCGGGCATGAACTCCGCCATACGGGCCGTGGTTCGAACGGCTTTATATTATAACCTTGAGGTAACAGGTATACGCCGTGGTTACGCAGGTATGATCAGCGGCGATTTGTTTCCGATGGATCGTAAATCGGTAGCCAACATTGTACAGCGCGGCGGCACTATCCTTAAAACTGCCCGCAGCGAAGAGTTCAGAACGCCCGAAGGCCGCCAGCAAGCTTACAAGCAGTTGAAACGTTACGGCGTTGATGCCCTGGTAGGCATTGGTGGCGATGGTACCTTTACCGGAGCAAAAATATTCAGCAATGAGTTTGGTATTCCTATTGTAGGTTTGCCGGGTACCATCGATAATGATTTACAAGGTACCGACTTTACCATTGGTTACGATACGGCTATCAACACTGTAGTTGAAGCAGTGGATAAAATACGCGATACAGCCGAATCACATGACCGTTTGTTTATTGTAGAGGTAATGGGCCGCGACTCGGGCCTTATTGCGCTGCGTACCGGTATTGCTTCGGGTGCTGAGGCTATTCTGATCCCGGAAACTAAAACTAACCTGGAAGCTTTATATCACCGTTTGGAGCAAGGCCGCAGAGATAAATCATCTAAAATTTTAATTGTAGCTGAAGGAGATGAAGCCGGCGGCGCTTTTGAGATTGGCCGATTGGTGAAAGAAAAATACCCTAACTACGATACGCGCGTATCGGTGCTGGGACACATGCAACGTGGCGGACACCCAACTTGTATGGACCGCGTGCTGGCCAGCCGTTGCGGCGTGGCGGCAGTGGAGGCGCTTATGGCGGGCCACAGTCATGAAATGATCGGTATAATCAACGGAAAGATAGCTTATACACCGTTCGAAAATGCCATTAAGCATAATACAGAAGTAGATGCTAACTTGCTGCGAATAGTAGATATTCTGTCGCTATAAAAGCCATACTTTTTTAAACCTTTTAAAAGCCGGGAACCTTAAAGGTTAGCCGGCTTTTTTATTCTGTAAATGTGGTTGTGTAAAGCTAGCTTATAGTGTCATCAATAATAACTTAATCTAATATGCTGTCATTGCCAACGTGAAAGGTAAGTAATGCTGATTTAGATCTTTCTGGAAGGACGGGCTGAAAAATACGCAAACCGGTTTAAAGCTGGCTTACTATAAGCCTTTAAAAGGCCAACTAAAAGGCTTTGTTTTTATTTAAGGTAAACTGGCTACAGCCCTGTTGTTTTACTAGTTCTGCTGTCTAAAACAAAGTATTGCTTATTTTATGAGTAGGATTAGGCTAACTATTTGAGTTTTATATTCTTTTTCTTATCTTTGCAGCCCCGCAGAAAGAACTCCGGGGACATGTTGAATACATAACAAGAAGAAAAAGAAATGGCAACTAAAATCAGATTGCAAAGACATGGTAAAAAAGGTAAGCCTTTTTACTACATCGTAGTGGCCGATGCACGTGCTCCACGTGATGGTCGTTTTATTGAGCGTTTAGGTTCATACAACCCAAACACTAACCCTGCTACTATCGATATCAACTTCGATAAAACTTTCGAATGGGTTGATAACGGTGCTCAGCCAACCGATACTTGTCGTGCTATCCTTTCATACAAAGGTGTGTTATACAAAAAACACCTGCAAGGTGGTGTTAAAAAAGGTGCTTTAACCCAAGATCAGGCTGATACTAAATTTGCGGCGTGGTTAGACCAGAAAGAAGAAAAAATCACTGGTAAAAAAACTAACTTAAACAGCGTTAAAGACGAATCTCGTAAAGCTGCTTTAGCTGCCGAGGCTAAGAAAAACGAAGACAGAGCTGCAGCTATTGCTGCTAAAAATACTCCTGTAGCCGAAGAAGAAGCTCCAGCTACTGAAGAAGGCGCTGAAGAGACAACTACTCAAGAGTCGGCCGAGTAATTTTTAAATATTAATAATGCAATAGCGAAGCTGCTTTAACCGGTGCTTCGCTATTGTTGTTTACAGACCCTTAGGGATGAAAGCAGAAGATTATTTCAGAATAGGCACCGTATTAAAAACGCGTGGCCTTAAAGGCGAGTTGCAGTTGTATACCGATTTTGCCGGTTTGCAGGATATTGATTTTAATGCCGTGTTTTTGGATGTGGCCGGTAAGCTGGTGCCGTACTTTGTAAGCAGTATTAAATACCCCCAAGCCAATACAGCTTATTTGTACCTGGAAGAAGTTGATCATATTGATAAGGCTACGCCGTTGGTAAAAAAGGATGTATACCTGCCCAATAAACTAAAGCCTGAAAAAAGCGAAGACGATTTTACGCTGATGGACCTGCAAGGCTTTATTGCCATTGATGAAACGCATGGTGAGTTAGGTGAAATAACTGAAGTAATTGAATACCCGCAGCAGGTTATAGCATCTGTGCATTATCAGAACCGCGAAGTGCTCTTTCCGCTCAATACTGATTTTATTAAAGGCATTGACCTGGAAGGCGGCGAAGTTTACCTTGACTTGCCTGAAGGATTACTGGATGTATATTTAAACCCCTGATAGTGTTTAACCCACTTGTCATTCCGAGTGCTAACGGGCAATTCTTTCTAAGCGACAAGCCATTTGGTTAAAAAGGTTTCTAACTATCGTTCGAGATAATTACCGTTTTTTTATCTGTATTCTTTAAAATATTAAAAAATCATGCGTTTCGATATTATCACTGTGTTGCCAGGCCTGCTCGAAAGCCCGTTTGCGCATTCAATACTGCAGCGCGCACAAAAAAAAGGTATTGCCGAAATACACGTGCACAACCTGCGCGATTATTCATCGAACAAGCATAAAAACGTAGACGATTACCCGTACGGTGGCGGTAGCGGCATGGTTATGATGATAGAGCCCTTCGCTAACTGTATAGACAAGCTGAAAAATGAGCGTACCTACGACGAAGTTATTTTTATGAGTCCGGATGGGGAAACGCTCAATCAATCTATCGCCAATCAGCTATCCATCAAGCAAAATATTATTTTACTGTGCGGGCACTATAAGGGAATCGATCAGCGCATCCGCGATTTGTACGTAACCCGGGAGATTTCTATAGGCGATTATGTATTATCGGGTGGAGAACTACCCGCGGCTGTATTGGTGGATACGGTAGTGAGGCTGATACCCGGCGTATTGTCTGACGAAACCTCGGCCTTATCTGACTCCTTTCAGGGAGAATTGCTGGACGCGCCATTGTATACCCGTCCCGCCGATTGGAATGGACATAAAGTGCCAGATATTCTGTTAGGCGGCAACACACCCGAAATTGAGAAATGGCGCTTTGAAAAAGCCATCGAGCGCACACGCCAGCGCAGGCCTGATCTTTTAGGGGAGTAACGTCTGGTTGGAGGTGGCGAAAGCAAGTTTTGTGTTAAAAAGCCAGGGCAACAACAATAGAAGTTCAATTACAGCTGGTAGTTGCCGCAGGTATATAATCACTTACTGCCGGCATGGAGATTTAAGTATTACATTGCTGACAGCTAATTCTTTTGCGGTGAACCCAGCCAGAAATAAATAATAAGAAAAAAACAAAAATCACTTTTTTAAATCTAAAAAAATCCCTATTATTGCAATCCGATTTTTACGGGCTAAAAATCGCATTAAGAGCTTAAAATCATGGATTTAGTAAAATTTGTTGAAGAGCAGTCAGTAGAAAAAAAGGAACTTCCTGCATTCAAATCAGGTGACACTGTAACTGTACACTATAAAATCAGAGAAGGTAACAAAGAGCGTGTGCAGCTGTACCAAGGTGTAGTTATCCAACGCAACAGCGCTGGCAGCACTGAAACTTTTACCGTGCGTAAAGTATCAAACGGTATAGGTGTTGAGCGTATCTTCCCTGTAAACTCTCCTAACATTGATAAAATTGAGGTTAACAGCCGCGGTAAAGTACGTCGTGCAAAATTATTCTATCTGCGCGCGCTTACCGGTAAGGCTGCACGTATCAAATCAAAACGCGTATAAGTTTTTTGTGCTGAATACGTACCTTTTTCAGGTATAAGATTTAAATCCCGATAACTGATAAAGTTATCGGGATTTATTATGTTCAAAGGCTAATTGCAGTCTTTAAAACTGTTATTAAACATCATGCTCCTCAGGTAGCCGTCCGTCTCCGCTTTTGAGCAACATGGCACGCAGGGTTTGTACGTACTGTTCAAGTTCTTTAACCCGCCTTTGTATGGAGTTGCTTTCGCGCGGTAATAGCGGGAACTTTAATAACATTCGCTTTTGCTCTTCCATTAGACGCAGTGATGTCCACATAGCTTCTTCCACTTCGGTTGCTTTAAGCTGGCACAGGTTTTCCCAGGTAAAGGCATGCCCTGCAGCGCAGCGATAACTGTGTGTAATGCCGTGGTCTATATCCCATAATACGCCACCACACATGGGGCAGGTAAAGCCGGTACCCTTGGCACCTTGTTCCACTATATCGAGTGAGGTAAGTACCCGTTCGGCAATAGCGGCTTCCTTTAAAATATCTTCGGAAATAGCTTCCTTTGATTTGGCAGGTTGGTAAATTAATCCTGAAAGTACCAGTCCCATTTCTACCGTACGGGTAATGTAATTTACATCAATATGCTTTATAGCGGCCTGCGGCATATCAGGGTATGGGGCATTGGCCGGATCCTGCACCATGGTTATACCTCCGCTTCTGGCTATGGCAGCCATGCCCTCCACGCCATCATCGCGCACGCCGGTAAGTATTACACCAATAACGCCCGAATGATGATGAGCAGCAGCAGAGCGAAACATGGTATCGATAGCCGGCCTGAAGCTGTTTTCGCGCGGGCCCTTGGTAATGCGTACGCGGTCTTTAGTTAGCAGCAGGTGAAAATCGGGAGGGGCAACATAAACCCTTGATGGCCGGATAGGTTCATTATCAACAGCAAATGCGCATGGGAGAACACTATGGGCCGATAAATGATTCAGGAAAGCTGTACCCATAGTATCACTCGGGAAATGCTGAACCACAAACACTGATGCCGCCAGATACTCCGGAAAATTTTCGAGCACTATGGGTAAGGCCTCCCAGCCCCCTGCCGATGACCCTATCACGATGATGGGGTGTGTTACTTCTGCCATGTTACTTTGTTTTACTCCCGTGGTATAATGCAAGGGTGTATCGGCTGCTATAATAAAATAACCTCATTATTAACCGGATTGTTTATGGTTTCAGCAGTGCCGGATTATTTTGAGATGAAAGCGGCGCTCTGAAAAAAGCGTTTTAAGGTTGTAAAAACGCAGCATCAAACCATTACCCGGTAAACGCCGTTAGTAATACATATGTCGCTGCAAAAACCACTACTTGAATTTACCGATAAAGGAATTTATTGTGCCAAGGGCAAGTTCTACATCGACCCCTGGCAACCGGTGGATGATGCCGTAATTACCCATGCCCATGCCGATCACGCTTACCCAGGTCATAAACACTATTTGTCGCATCATCTTTCGCGTGAGGTAATGCTGTACCGCCTGGGCGATATACAACTGCAAACAGTTGAGTATGGCGAAACGGTAATGAAGAACGGCGTTAAAATTTCCTTACATCCCGCAGGGCATGTAATAGGCTCGGCCCAGATAAGGATTGAAAGCCAGGGACAGGTTTGGGTAGTATCGGGCGATTATAAAGTAGAAGATGATGGCGTATGCACACCTTTCGAACCGGTAAGCTGTCATCACTTTATTTCTGAATGCACGTTTGGGATGCCGGTATATAAGTGGAAACCGCAAACCGAAACCTTTGCCGATGTGAATCGTTGGTGGCAGCAAAATGTTAATAACAACCTAGCTACCGTTATTGTAGGTTACTCACTAGGCAAAGCGCAGCGTATTCTCCAAAACCTCGATCTATCTATCGGTAAAGTATATACGCATGGTGTTATTGAAAATACAAACGAAGCGCTGCGCCGCAATGGCGTTATATTACAGCCAACCGAGCGCATTACCGCAGATTCGGTTAAGGAAGATGTGCGCAAAGGCATCATAATTGCGCCGCCTTCATCAGTGGGTACACCGTGGATGCGTAAGTTTCAACCCTATAGCTTTGGTTATTGCTCGGGCTGGATGGCTTTACGCGGGGCAAAGCGTAGGCGTGCGGCCGACAGGGGCTTTGTATTATCAGACCATGCCGACTGGGATGGCCTGGTAAGCGCCATTGATGCTACCGGCTGCGAAAAGGTTTACTTAACACACGGCTATACCGCCAGTTTTGCCCGCTACCTGTCTGAGATTGGGTTTGACGCTCATGAGGTGCACACGCTATATGGCGGCGAGGAAGAAGGAGTTCCTCCGCAGCCTTTAACAGAGGGGGGCGAGCAGGATGCACCTGATGTAGAAATCATCGACAATAAGGTGACTGAAGCAGCAGAACAGGAACTGATCAACACTCTCCCGTTAGGGCAGGGCCGGGGAGGGGCAGCTATATGAAGCATTTTGCCCAGCTCTTTACCTCGCTAGACGAGACAAACAAAACCAACGAAAAAGTTAAGATTTTAAAAGAGTACCTGGCCTGTGTGTCTGATACTGATAAAATGCACATGCTCGCCTTATTTACAGGGCGTAACCCCAAGCGGCAAATTAATTCCACACAGTTCAGAACCTGGGCTATTGAGGCATCAAATATACCGGCCTGGCTTTTTGAGGAAAGCTACCATGTGGTAGGCGACCTGGCCGAAACCGTGGCTCTCCTGCTGCCCGATAATGAAAACAGCAGCAACAAGACCTTAACGGAGTGGATAGGCGAAATAAACGCATTGAACAACCAGCCTGAAGTGGAAAAGCAACACTGGCTAACCCAATCATGGGCTATGCTGGATGCGCAGGAGCGTTTCGTATTTAATAAGATACTAACCGGCAGCTTTAGGGTAGGGGTTTCGCAAAACCTGGTTACTAAGGCCCTGGCAGATCTGACGGGCCTGGATGCGGCCACGCTTACGCACCGGCTCATGGGTAACTGGGCGCCGCAAACTTATCAGTTTGAGGATCTTACCCATACAGATACGGCTCTGGAAGATGTATCCCGCCCGTACCCATTCTTTTTGGCTTATCCAGTTCAGGAAACTTCCACCGTCCAAAAGTCGCCTGAGGCATTGCAGAGCCTGCTGGGTGATGCACAGGAGTGGCAGGCCGAGTGGAAATGGGATGGCATCAGAGCGCAGCTTATTAAACGGAACGGCGATATTTTTATTTGGAGCAGGGGTGAGGACCTGGCAACCGACAAGTTTCCGGAGCTGCACCCATTTTTACATGCCCTGCCCGATGGTACGGTGATTGACGGCGAAATATTATCTTTTAGAAACGGTTTACCTTTGCCCTTTGCCATACTGCAAACCCGTATTGGCCGTAAAACGCTCACCAAAAAGATATTGGAAGAAAGCCCTGTAGCTCTTATTGCATATGATTGCCTGGAGTATGCCGGTGAGGATATCCGCTACAAAACACAAACTGATAGGCGGCAATTGCTGGAAGGATTGCAAACCGTTACGCCTTATCCGGAAGTTTTCAGGATTTCGGAGCTCATTAGTTTTAACAGTTGGGAAGAACTGACCACCATACGTGAACAATCGCGCGCTATGGTGGCCGAAGGTATTATGCTGAAGCGTAAAGATGCACACTACCAGGTTGGCCGCCGCCGGGGCGATTGGTGGAAGTGGAAGATAGACCCGCTATCGGTTGATGCAGTGATGATTTATGCGCAAAAAGGCCATGGCCGCCGGGCCGACTTGTATACCGATTATACTTTTGCCGTATGGGATGGTGATAAACTGGTGCCCTTTGCCAAAGCTTATTCGGGCCTAACCGATACAGAAATTAATAAGGTAGATGCTTTTGTAAAACGTAACACGCTCGAAAAATTTGGTCCGGTGCGCACTGTGAAACCCGAGCTTGTTTTTGAGATAGGCTTTGAAGGAATCAATAAATCAACCCGGCATAAATCGGGTGTGGCGCTACGCTTTCCCCGTATTTTGCGCTGGCGGCACGATAAGCCCAAGGAGGAAGCTGATACTATTGAAACTTTGAAAGCACTGTTAGGTGAGTAAAGGGACGGTTATGGCCGATGTATGTAAGGCTTTTGCCTAAGCTTATTAAACGTATTATAGCTAAGAACGGCTTTTGCCATAGCTCCGGCATTTATAGCGGGGTTTTCGCCAATGTACCGGTGAAAAATATGGGGGCTAGGTTCAAGCATTGCGGTTCTGTTGCCAAAGATAACATCGGGCCTCATAGCGCTTTCGCCTGTTAAAACAGCATCAAAAAATTGTTGACTTACGCCCGTATCTACATGCGGAAACGCAAAGGCTTTATAGGGCAGGTTAAAAGTATCGGCTACCCACTTTACCGATTCCTGAGTTTCTGTTATCTGCTGCGCTATAGGTACCAAGTTATAACAGGGGTGCGTCATGCTATGTGCACCAACATCAAAACCCTTACTAATAAAATCTTCAACCTGGGCCGTCGTCATAAAAGGCCGCGTCTTATTCAGAAAGTTATTAAAATCTATTTCTAGTATACTTCCCAATTCATCAACCTTTTCTTTATTTAAATAGTTGATTGCCTTTACATAGCTTACAATCCCCGGAACATCAGCCTGCTTTAAATGGCATGTGCTGTTGAGCTGGCTTAGCACAATGGGTGATGGAGGTTTTGTTAACAGCTCATCTATAATCAACCCCTTTTTTAAATCGTAAAACAGGAATTTATTATCAAGAAAAGTAGGAACAATAAATAATGCAGCCGGAACCCCTTTCTTTAATAATATTGGAGCAATCACCTCATGTACCTGTTTTAAGCCATCGTCCAGTGTAATTAAAAAGCTGTTTTTTTTGATTGCAGTACCCGCTTTAATGTGATCTATTACTTCTTTTAACGTAATGGGGTTAAAGTGCTTCAGCATATAATCCAGGTCATGCTCAAACTGACTGGTGTTTTTAAACTGGTACAAGTGTTGTAGGTAAGGAACCGGCTCATTGCTTACCAGGTGATAGTAGGGTGCCAGCAATTTAATGTCCGATTTCCTTTTCAGATAATCGATGTCCAGTTTATTTACTGTAGAGAAGTATAGCTTTTTTAGTGGATTCAAACGATAAAGGTTATATAACGTCATCAATATAGAGCACCTTAAAATGCTCGGTTTTTAAGATAGAGCGCTTATTGAGGCCTATTTTGAGCATGGACCTCACCTGATGAAAAAAGAACAACGGCATATACCATAACCCGTTCCTGCTTTTGGCTGGCGAAAAGAGAAGCACGATAGATATAAACGAGATGAGAAATGTAAGCAAGGAGCCAATCCAAAAAAACATCATGGTTTGGTGGGTGAAATAGCCAATAATAATGAATGCTACAGCTATCAATATTTCGAGAAAATAAGGCGGCCGTATTAAATTGTAACCGAAAAAGGCAACGTTTACATTACGGTCAAAAATGCCGTTCAGCATTACTTTAAAACCTTCCGGAAAAAATTTAAAATAAGCATTGATCCACCTGGCCCGCTGCGACTCTAAATTTTTGGCATCACTCACCTTTTCATCAAAAAATACGGCTTCGGGCGCATAGGCTATAACAGGTACATGCTGCACAATTTCGGCCTGCATGTGCTTGTCAAACCCGCCCATATTACTCTTGTTGTTATACTTTATATGTGCATATACGCTGGTAAGTACCGATACGCCGCAGCCCCACATAGTTACTGAAAAGCCTAACGCCGTACGTGCAGTACGATCAAGAAAGGAATAAAAGGTGGCCCCGGCATTATCCATTTCTTCGTACATGCCGTTAACGCTTTTAGGATTAAGGTTGGCCTGTACGGCTTTGTATCCGGCATTATAGTAATTATTCATGACCTCCAAAAAAGTAGGATGCAGCAGATTGTCCGGATCAAAAATAACCATCACCTCTGTACCGGCCGAAAAACGATCTATAGCGTACTGTATGGATTTGGTGTTTGTATTCAGCGGTGTTTCCGGCTTCAATAAATGAATACGCTCGTCGGTAAAGTGCAGGCCGCTTATATCACAATCGTCGGCCACAATATAGATCTCAAAGTTTTGATAGGTCTGTTTTAATATGGAGTCGACTATGGGAGGTAAAAATTTGGTTTCGCGGTGCGCCGTGATGATGATACCGAATTTATAAGATTTTTTGCATTTACCCGGAATCGATACAGGCGAAACTGTATGCTTAAACAGCTTTGCTGCGAATGAAAAGCAAAGTAATATGATAGGCAGCCATAAATAGGATGATAATGCCAGCTGTACAATTACAGATAGGAATATTATAGCGTCCATAACAAGTTGATTACTCACAGTATGATGTTATCGGGACAATATAAAAAAGTTAATTATTACGAATTAGTATTTACCGCAATTGGCAATAATAAAGTAATAATATATTATGCCCGGGCCAGCTCTGGAGTTTTTTTAGGGCTGCTCATCCACCTGCCTTTAGCAAAGCGCAGTATGGGTTTTTCTATAAAGTAAAACAGGATAAACGATAGCAAAGTAGTTAAGCAAATATTTGCAAGCAGTTCTAACCAAAAATTGGAGGCGAAGAAACCTGTAGCATGAAATAACCTGGAAACTGTACCGTGTGTTAAATAAATTGGGTAAGAGACAGTGCCAATGAATATCGTAACCGGATTAACTATAAATCCTAATTTATTATAGCAATAAAGCGTAAAAGCAAGGTAATATACTGTTAGGGGTAAAATGTATTCGTAGGTTGTAACCCAGCGTATTCTATCCTTGCCTAAATGAAACAAGGCAATTTGCGTTACAAAGCAGCCTGCTAATATCAAGAACCTAACAACGGTCTTTTGCTCAAACTTCAAATTATAGAACACAACTCCAGAGAGAAACAAAGGTACGAACTCAATTAAGGGCATAAAGCGATGAATCCGAACACCCCATGTGCCAATGTGCGCCCTTAAAAATAGTGCATAAATAAATAAGGCGGGTAAAAGGCATGCTCCCCAAAGTTCGATCTTATTTAGTTTATTGAAGCTGAACAAGGTAACCATTACGGCATAAAAAAGCAGTTCTACCAAAAGCGTCCAATAAACGCCATCCATGTTTCCTTGTAAAAAATATTGATGCACCATGGTAAGGTTAGCCAAATATTTAATAGCAAATACGCCGTTAAGTGCTGCGTCACCTGTTATCAATAAGGAAATGGCCGCAAGGCTAACCGCAATCCAGTAAAGCGGGTATAATCGAATTATACGGCCAATAATGAACTGACCTGGCGAACTTGCCCTCTTTAAGCTCATTAAAATTACAAAGCCACTTATAATAAAAAAAAGATCAACACCGGTTAAGCCGTAATTGAAAAATAGGTTGTTGTGCGGCGTTCCCATTGCTTTATGAAAAGCAACAACGCTTATGGCTGCAATGCCACGCAGCGCATCAAGTTCCAATAATCTGTTGTGAGTACTCTTACTCATTCTTTGGTATTTATCAGCGTAAGCAGCCTTCGGTTTTAAGGGTGAGGGTCACAAACGGGGATATTAAGTATCTGTATCTTGTTATATTTAAACCTCAAATCTTTCGCCTGACTGCAAAGGCTCGGCATACTAACGCCTAATTCAATGCTCCATTCTATGATCGAGGTATTAAAAACGTATGACTTAACGAACGAGTTATGAATACGCTATCTTCGTAGTTAACTGAAAGATCTTTTGGACGAAGTTAAAGTATTATTTATTATTAAGCCACTTATAGGTACCAACTTACGATTTTTTAATTACGCTTACCTCGCCGCTGGTTTCCATATAAATTTCATGTATCTCGTTTAGTGAGGTAGCATTACCTTTCAGGCGTACGTCGCTCATAATATCTTTTTGAGTGAGCAAGCTACGGGTCAGGTTATCTTCATCTAGCTGGCCATTGCGGTATAGGGGTACGCTCATGCCTTTTAGGTGCCGGTCAATAAAACTGCTTTTAATACACGCGTAGGCCAACAAACGATGTAAAAGCACCAGTAACAGGCTGCAGCAAATGGTAGGTACAAATGGAGAGGCACCTACAATGGCCCTGCTTAACACAGCGCCGAGTATAATAGCCAATGTGTTATCGAATGCTGTGCGCTTACCGAAAGTGCGCCTGCCCGAAACACGTACCATAACCAAAGCTATAAAGAACACTACTAATGCCCGGCTGCACATTTGCAGTACATTCAAATCTTTTCCTTCTCCAAACAGTGCGAGGATTATATTCATGCTATTAAAAATTGATAAGGGTATGTATAGGTACACCCGGCACCCACAAGTGTTTAATTAATGTTAAAAAATTGTGAAGTGCACTGTTTCTGTTAAGAGATAGTAATGTGCTTTATGTGAATGATTGTATAGAACCTGGTTTATAGAAAGGGTTATCAGCCCCTTGACGACTATCTGGAGCAATTAAAGGAAGCAGTAAAGAACGTTAGGTCCCCGGCTGACTTTAATTTATGAGATATAAGGTTTTCATGTAGCAAATGCACGTTTAAATGGCTTCTAAAAAAGGATATTCAATTATGCAATAAACCACTTAAACCGGCGTATAATAAACAGTACTTCACTAAATATAGAGGCACCATTTTACAGGCTAAGATAGTGCCTCTATAACCAAGCTTATTCCTGATGGTGTTTTTAATAATAATCTTTAGCACTTGCTAACTAACTGAGCCAGTTCGGGTGATTTAAGTTGTGTATTGTGCTAAGTTGCACATGCCGGTAACAAATAGCTACTTTTATTTTATGAATATTTATCTTATTAGCGGAGCCGGCAGCGGCATTGGTCGGGCTATGGCACAAAATCTGGCTGCAGCCGGTAATCAGTGCGTCTTATTGGGCCGTAATGCCGCAACCCTTCAGCAAACTCTCAAAACCTTGGCAGGTGACAACCATAAAGTATTAACAGCCGATGTGCGTGACATAGTAAGCCTGCAAAGCGCAGTTAATCAATTAGGCAACTTAACTTTTAACGGGCTGTTGGCAAATGCAGGCATAGGCGGCGAGAATTACTGGGGCGAAGCCGACAGGTGGAATGATATCATTAGCACCAATTTAACCGGCACCTACAACTTTGTAAATGCCTTTTTGCCTTTGCTGCGTAAGGCTGAAGGTACTAAGCACATCATTATCACATCGTCGGTGCTGGCCCGTTTAGGGGTAGCCAACTACTCGGCTTACTGTGCGTCAAAAGCGGGTTTGCTGGGCCTTATGCGCTCGTGGGCGGTACAGTTTGCACCTGAGAAAATCTTGGTGAATGCTATATGCCCGGGTTGGGTGGATACCGAAATGTCACAGGAGGGCTTGCAGGGAATTGCCGATGGTATAGGCATCACTAAAGATGAGTTTTACGATATAGCCATGCAAAGCGTGCCGCTAAGGCGCATGAGCCAGCCCGAAGAAGTAGCCGCGTTGGTGGCCTATTTGTTAAGTCAGCAGTCTATAACTGGCCAAACGCTGGATATTAACGGTGGTGCAGTAATGAACAGTTAACTACCGGTAAGGTGCTGTGACGGCTATAGGCTCGCTTTCATTTTTCATGCGGTCTATAGCCGTTACGATGTACACATAGTTTTTGCCCCGCTCGGCTGTGTTATCCTCGGCCGAGAGCATGGGGTTGTATTGTATATGAAGAATGTGCTTAGTGTCAGACAGGTCAATTTTTTCGCCCTGGTAAAAGCGATAGATCACGTAACCATAAACCAGTTCTTTATCACGTGCCAGTAAGGGTACTTGCCAGTGCAATATCAGTCCGCGCTCGGTGCGGCCTACAGCCAGCTGGCGGGGTGCGTTAGGGGGTACGGAATCGCGCCAAAGCATTAAGGGTGGCAATGCAGGGGTAGCGTAATAATGATTACGCAAGGAGTCGTTTAAACCGCCATAGTTGCGCCTTAAAGACACCGAACTGAAATACACGCTACCTTGTATGCGGGCATTATTTCGTATATACCGTATCTGTGCTGGTATCTGGTCGGGGTTTTTAAAGCCCGAATTACGGGGTTCGTTAATACGGTAAGCTGCCTGCCCAATGTAGAGGTGGCGGTTGTAAGTATTGTCGCTCCACCAACTGGTTAACTTTTCAAACGCAGCCGCCCGGTTGCCAAAATGCCAGTAAACCTGTGGATTAATATAATCCAGCCAGCCTTCCTTAACCCATTTGCGGCTGTCGGCAAATTGCTCAAAATAAGATGATCCGCCATTGGTTTCTGAACCATCAGTGTCCTGATTTTTGTTCTTCCATATACCAAACGGGCTAATGCCAAACTTAACGTAAGGCTTGTATTTGTGTATGCTGTCGGCCAGTGCATGTATCAGGGTATCTACATTGTTGCGGCGCCAGTCGCGTATATCGGTAAAACGATTGCTGCCGTACTGCTCGTAAGTGGCCTGGTCGTTTATGCGTTGCCCGGCAATAGGGTAGGGGTAAAAATAATCGTCCATATGTATGCCGTCTACATCGTAGTTTTTTACTACGTCCAGTATTACCTGTATAATATACTCGCGTACATCAGGCAAACCAGGATTGAACAGTTTGCGGCCACCGTAAGAAAAAAACCAGTCGGGGTGTAAACGGATAGGATGCTGCGGGCTTAGTGCCGATGTATTGGCATCCATAGTAGCCCGGTAAGGGTTAAACCAGGCATGCAGTTCCATATTGCGTTTATGTGCCTCGTTCACGGCAAACTCCAGCGGGTCATAAAATGGTTCGGGTGCTACACCCTGCCTGCCCGTAAGCCAGCGCGACCAGGGCTCGCGACCTTTGGCATAAAAAGCATCGGCGGCCGGGCGCACCTGCAGCATAATGGCATTCATGCCTGCTTGCTGATGGTTATCAAAAATATTTACCAGTTCGTTTTTTTGCCGTTCGCTGGAAAGGCGGGGGGCGCTGGGCCAGTCAATATTAGTTACGGTTGCTACCCAAACACCCCTGAATTCGCGCTTGGGCGTAGGGTTATGTTGCTGTATAGTATCGGTTTGTGCTAATAATTGTAAGCAGGTAAGCAAGGCGGCTATCGTAAGCACTAATCTTTGTTTCATATACAGCAAAACACTCATTTTAAGGGTAGCAAAGATACATAACTAACAATAAGGTCTTTTGGTTCACAGGTTTATTTAACGGCAGATTTTGTGTTTTATGGTTATTGTCTTTATTTTTAGCGCACAAGTTTATAAGGCTTGTAGGTGTGCGATGTGCTTTAACTGTTTGATTTGTAGTAGTTAAAAGTGGATTTTGCTCTTAAGTAGCGGTTAAAATAGCTGTGGAGTAATTCAACAATTATTTGCTTAGAGTTAAAAGGTTAGCGCTTAACACAAAAATGTTTTAGGTTATATTATCAGTTTTTAAAGTAACCAGCGTTATTATTTATTTAAATGGGTACCATAACCAAATAAATCTAATTGAATATAAATGGAAAACAAATCTGAACAAACCTCCAAAAAGAATTCGAACGTCATATATTTTCTGATTGTAGTGGTTGTTGCTTTACTCGGCACGGATGTTTACCTGTACTTGCAGAAAAAGAAAGATGTTGCCCGTGTGGTTACGCAAAGCGATGATGAGAAGCATCGTTTGCAAACGGAGCTAGATAGCTTGGAAGCACAGATCGAAGAAGTAAACACAGGCAAAGCCAAATTATCGGCCGAGTTACAGGCACGTAATGATTCGTTGCAGGCTAAAATTGTGGTTTTAAGAAGAGCTTTAGCTAAAGGGCAGTTATCTGTTGCTGAATTAAGGACGGCTCAGGAAGATATCAAACAACTGCGCTATTTTGTAACTAAGTACACTGCAGATATAGAGGAGCTCAAACAACAAAACGCATCGTTAGCTACTGAGCGCGATACATTAAAGAGCCAGGTAGCTACCGTATCGCAAAAAGCTACTACGCTCGAACAACAAAACCAGGAACTGAGCACCAAGGTTAAAGTGGCATCGGCACTTAAATTGGGTGGGGCGCAGGTTACTGCTTATAAAGTTAAAGGCAGTGGTAAAGAAGTGGATGTAAACAGGGCTGGTCCGGCTAAAAAAATAAAAGTGAACTTTAATATTGCCGGTAACCCGGTAGCCGAAAAAGGCTTACATGATATTTTTATGCGTGTTATTGACCCGGCAGGCAACCTGATAGTAATGACAGACAGCGGCGTGTTTACGGCTGATGGTCAGGAACTGCAGTTTACCTATAAAACCGCTATCGATTTTAAGGATGACGGCACTACTTACACGCTCGATTGGGTGAACCCTGAAAAGTTTGTTAAAGGTACTTACACAGTGTTCCTGTATTCGGATGGTTACACTATGGGCAAAACTGAGTTTTATTTGAAATAGAAAATAAAGTTTATAATAAACAAAAACCCCGGTTGCTATACAGCCGGGGTTTTTGTTTTTAGCCAATTGCTGATTTTTAATCTCGTATGTATATCGTTACATTAACGCTATACAGATTAAATAGTCAATCATTACGTTTGTCTTATATATTGAATTGAATAGCCCTGATGAAAAAACTAAGCCTTATAATTGCGGTATTGATCACTGCCCATTCCTTTGCGCAAACCAAGCAAACGGTTACTAAGTCCGCAGTTAATTACGAGATCAAAAACCTGGGTATAAAAACTACCGGTAAGCTGGGCGGTTTGCAGGCCGATATTATATTTGATAAAGCCAACTTAGCCACCAGCACTATCGAAGCAACGATTGATGTCAATACCATCGACTCGGATAATGCCATGCGCGATAACCACCTCAAGGCCGAAGATTACTTTGATGTAGAGCATTATCCTAAGATTGTAATGAAGTCTACCGCCTTTAAACATAGAGGGGGTAACAACTTTGTCGGAAACTTTAATATGACCATAAAAGGCAAAACAAAACCTGTAGAAGTGCCATTTACCTATATAGAAAGTGCCAACGCGGGGCTGTTTAAAGGCAGCTTTAAAATTAACCGACACGATTTTGGCGTGGGCGGTAAAAGCATGGTGCTGGCCGACGAGGCCACTGTTGATCTCGTAGTAGAGACCAGCAAATAACAAAGTTTTATGGGTAGTTGTATTAGTTCAATCGGAACTGCGAATCCGGCTAACAAGGTTGCGCAGCACGATTCTTATGAGTTTATGGTTGATGTGTTTGGCTTGCCCGAAGAGCAGGCCGCGCGTCTTAAAGCTATTTACGATCATTCGGGCATTCAATACCGCTATTCGGTAGTTGACGATTTTGGCGCAGACAGGGCCGATTACACCTTTTTTGAGCCTACGCCCGATCTTGAACCTTTTGTAACTACCAATAAACGGCTGTTATACTACCAGGAGAAAGCCATTCATATTGCGCTGAAAGCCGCACAGAATTGCCTGAGCGACTATGAAGGCATAACCAGCCAGATTACTAACCTGATTACGGTTAGCTGTACCGGTATGTATGCCCCCGGAATCGATATTGATCTGGTTGAAAAATTGGGCCTTCCTCATTCTACCGAGCGAACTTGCATTAATTTTATGGGTTGCTATGGTGCAATTAATGCGCTTAAGGTGGCCGATTATATTTGCCGGGCTAACCCGCAGGCAAAGGTGCTTATTGTAAGTGTGGAGCTGTGTTCGCTGCATTTTCAAAAAGTGAACACTATTAATAACTGGGTAGCCAACTCCCTTTTTGCCGACGGCGCCGGCGCTGTACTGGTCGAAAACACAGCCACCAAGATAAACGCTAAGCCAGCGTTGGAGCTGCTGGGCTTTTATGCCGAAATTATACCGGATAGCCAAAACGAAATGGGTTGGCTTATTGGAAATACCGGCTTTGAGATGACACTTACCACCAAGGTGCCTAAAGAAATACTAAAAAATATAAAAGGCCTTGCCGGCCGTTTGCTCGGCAAGGCTGGCTTGTGTTTTGAGCAGGTGGGTAAGTTTGCTATTCATCCGGGTGGCCGTAAAATATTGGAGGCTATTGAACAAGGCCTGGAAATATCCCATGAGGCTAACGCATACGCTTATGAGGTGCTAAATAATTACGGCAACATGTCATCAGCAACCATTTTGTTTGTACTGCAAAGGCTAATGCAGGATGATGAAGCTGTTGGTCATAACGTGCTGAGTTTTGGTTTTGGCCCGGGGTTAACTGTTGAAGGCATGGTGCTTAAACTTCACTAAACCATGGCCGATGTGATTATTGCAGGTGGCGGATTAGCCGGGCTGTTTAACGCTTTGATGCTAAACCGGGCCGGCTTGCAAGTCACCTTAATCGAAAAAAAGCAATATCCCTTTCACCGCGTATGCGGAGAATATATCTCCAACGAAATACTGCCGCTTTTGGAGCACCTGGGAATTGATGTTCATAGTCTTGGTGCATCACGAATTAACCGTTTAGAGGTCACTGCTACATCAGGCGCAAAACTCAAACAGCAATTAGACCTGGGAGGCTTTGGCATAAGCCGTTATTTGTTAGATAACTATTTGTATGAGATGTGTGCTGCTGAAGGCGTTAAGTTCTTACTCGGAACCCGCGTTAACGATATCAGGTTTATGCAAAATCTTTTCGAGGTTGAATTACCGGATAGTGTCTTGCATTCGCCATTGGTGATTGGTGCTTTTGGTAAACGGTCGAGCCTTGATAACAAGCTTAGCAGGCCTTTTTTTCATCGGCGTAGCCCTTATGTAGGCATTAAGCAGCATGCGCGTATTGATTTCCCTACCGATTTGATACAGCTTAACAGCTTCAGGAACGGCTACTGTGGCGTATCCAAAATAGAGGGTGATCGTTACTGTGTTTGCTCATTAGCACATAGGGATGATTTGCGGAGGCTGGGCAGTTTGGAAGCCTTGCAAGAAAAGGTTATTAACCAAAACCCCTATCAAAAAGCAATTTTTAATAGTGCCGAATGGCTGATGGATAAGCCCGAAGTGATCAACGAAATATCTTTTGAAAAAAAGCAACCTGTTGAAAAGCATATACTCATGAGTGGCGATACGGCCGGTATGATTGCCCCTCTGTGCGGTAACGGAATGACCATGGCTATCCATTCTGCAAAAATATTAAGCAATATCATTGTTCTGCATTATAAAGGCGAGCAAACATTTAGCTTGCAGCAAAGGGCAGTATTGGAGCAAGCATATACCTTAAGTTGGAACCAGCATTTTGCCCGGCGGTTATGGGTAGGCAGGCAGCTGCAAAGCCTGTTTGGTAGTAATATTTTAATGCATGCCGCTATTGAAACCTTAAAGCATTTGCCTAATGTAACCAACTGGATGGTTAAACAAACCCACGGAAGGAGCATTTATGGTTAACCTGCGCAAACGCATTACCGGCGTTGATGAAATTATGGACGATTTTGCCCTGCCAGCCACAGAGCTCGACCCGGTACTGAAAGGCTTGGGCAATTTAAATGCCTGGTTTGGCGGTCATAAAACGTTAATTAAGGCTTTACAGCAGTTTCCTGTACAGGCAGGGAATCACCTGAGCGATTGGGGATGCGGCGGCGGCGACGCACTAAAAGCTATTGCGGCCTGGGCAAAAAAACAACAGTTACCGTTGCATTTAACCGGTGTAGATGCAGCACCTGCCGCTATTGCCTTTGCCGAAAAGGAAACGGCTGCATACAACAATATAAATTACCTGCAAACAGAGGTGATGAGCAACGAGCTAACAGAAAACCAGTTCGATGTAGTGGTATCGAGCTTGTTTACCCATCATTTTGAAGATGATGCCTGGATAGCCCTTGTTAAAAAGATGCTGAGTTGTGCACGGCGGGGCATTGTTATTACCGATTTGCATCGGCACTGGTTATTATATTATTCCTTAAAGGCCATATTTGCCTTCATCATACCCAACCCCATGATGCGGCATGATGGTCCGCTATCGGTTAAAAGAAGTTTTAAAAAGCAAGAGTTGGTGCAACTGCTGGCAAAGGCAGGCATAACGCATTATAAAATTAGCTGGAAGTGGGCTTTCCGCTGGCAGGTAATCATTTATAAAGCCTAACTTTGTTATATGAAACTCAGTGTACTGGTATTCATCAACGCGTTAGCGGTGGCCATCGCCCTGTCGGTAGTTAACTTCTACTTTCAGCATAAGTGGTATGATGTAACCCTAACCTTTGCCATAAGCTTTGTAACCAGCTATATGGTTTTCTATTACCTTATTGAGAAGTACCTGTACTCCAAAATTAAGCTCATTTACAAGCTTATCCATAATCTTAAGTTAGGGCGCGACTTACGTGACGCCTTAGGCGAATCGACCAGTACAGATCCTATTGGCGACGTGGAAAAGGAAGTAAAAGCCTGGGCACGTGAAAAAAAGACAGAAATTGAGCAGCTACGCAGTCAGGAAAAATTCAGGCGGGAGTTTCTGTCCAACATATCGCACGAGTTTAAAACCCCGCTGTTTGCTATACAAGGTTATATCGAAGCTATACTGGATGATGAAGTAGAAGACCGGGATATGGCCTTACAGTTTTTAAACAAAGCTCAGCGTAATGTTGACCGGCTGAGTTACTTGATTAAAGACCTGGATGAGATTTCCAAGTTAGAATCTGGCGAGATACCCATCAATTATGCCAAGTTTAAAATTAACGACCTGATTAAGGAGGTGTTTGAGCAGCTGGACTTGAAAGCGAAGCAGCACGACATTAAACTGGTATTTAAACAAAAGTATGACGAGCCCTACCTGGTAACTGCCGACCGTGATAAGATTTGTCAGGTACTCATCAATTTAATAGACAATTCGTTTAAATATGGCAAGCGTGGCGGCAGTACCTCGGTAAGTCTTTTTGATTTGCACGACCAGATTCTTGTTGAAGTTACGGATGATGGTGCGGGTATAGATGAAAAACACTTAACACGCTTATTTGAACGCTTTTACCGTATTGATAGCAGCCGTTCACGCGAAGTGGGGGGATCGGGCTTAGGCTTGGCTATTGTTAAGCATATCATCGAAGCGCACCAGCAAACTATTAATGTGCGCAGCACGGTGGGGGTGGGATCCACCTTCGGATTTACGCTGCAAAAGGTAAAACAGTCACCTTTTCAGGTAATACCGGTTTTAAAGAGTTAACACTAATTTAACATTGCAAAGTTACCTTTGCCAAAACTATTGAAACGAAGATGTCATTGAACAGCATATTCCAGTATTTTGTCCCAAAGGATAAAAAAGTGTTTTTCCCCCTATTTGAACAGGCCGCTACCAATGTTATAGACATGGCAACTATTTTGGTTGAGGCGGTAAATAGCAAGGATGGCGAACACCGTATTGATCTATTTAAACAGATTGATAAGCTAGAGAACAAAGGTGATGAGCTGACTCACCAGATATACCTGGAACTGGGTAAAAACTTCATTACGCCTTTTGACCGTGAAGATATTCACGCATTGGCTACTGCTATTGATGATGTGGCCGATTATATACAAGGCTCTGCAAACCGTATGATGTTATATAACATTGAGGAGTATACGGAGCCTATCTGCAAATTATCTGACCTGATACTACAGGGCAGTGTTGACCTGGAGAAAGCCGTACGCGAGTTAAAAGATTTAAAGAATGTACGCGCCATAGCCGATTCCTGTATCCGCATCAACAGTGTGGAAAACCAGGCCGATTATGTGTTTGACCGCGCTGTAGCCGATTTGTTTTTATACGAGAAAGACCCACTCAGACTCATCAAATACAAAGAGATTTTGGCTGCGCTTGAAACGGCAACCGATATGTGCGAGGATGCAGCCAATGTAATGGAATCGATATTAGTTAAAAACGCTTAATTGTTTTAACCCTTACTGCATGGTTACCTCTTTACTTGTTGTTGTTGTTTGCCTGGCGCTAATCTTCGACTTTATCAATGGCTTTCATGATGCGGCAAACTCTATTGCTACCGTAGTATCAACCAAAGTATTAACGCCGTTTCAGGCGGTGTTGTGGGCTGCGGCTTTTAACTTTCTAGCCTTCTTTTTAATTAAAGATCATAAAGTAGCCAATACCGTGGCTAAAACCGTTCACGAACAGTTTATTACCATGCATGTAGTTATGGCCGGCCTTATTGCCGCTATCGCCTGGAACTTAGTTACCTGGTGGTTCGGTATCCCGTCCAGTTCATCGCATACGCTAATAGGTGGCTTTGCAGGTGCCGGTATAACTAATGCGATGTTTATGGGGTCAAATCCTTTAGCAGCTATCAATACGCATTACGTAACTCAAATTATCGCTTATATTGTACTGGCTCCTTTCATAGGCTTAATCATTGCTTATATTATTACCATAATTATTCTGCACCTGTTCAAAAATTCCAGGCCTGCTGTAGCAGAGCGTTGGTTTAAGGCGGTGCAGCTTATATCATCGGCTGCATTAAGTTTCGCACATGGTGGTAATGATGCACAAAAGGTAATGGGTATAATCTACGTTGCTTTAGTTGCTTCAAACGTAATTACCAACGGCCAAACCATGCCCGACTGGATTCCGTTAGCATGTTACACCGCTATTGCTGCAGGTACTATGAGTGGCGGTTGGAAAATTGTTAAAACCATGGGTAGTAAAATTACTAAAGTTACTCCGCTCGAAGGTGTAAGTGCAGAAACGGCTGGTGCAATTACCCTTTTCATGACCGAACGTTTGGGTATTCCGGTTTCAACTACGCATACTATCACCGGTTCCATTATTGGTGTAGGCTTAACCAAAAGAGTATCGGCTGTGCGCTGGGGCGTAACTATCAATTTGCTTTGGGCTTGGGTAATTACTATTCCAATATCTGCTATTGTTGCTGCGGCTATATTTACAATAATGCATTTCTTATAGCAAGTAAACTTTCGGGCCGTAGCTTTGTCATACCTTTACTTATGAGAAAGATACTAACTTTTGCGCCGTTACTGTTCGTTTTTTCGGTAACCAGCAGCTGCGATACTTTAAATGCGGCAGTAAACAATGCTGGCGGGGGAATATATAACCCAGCTCAAACCGCCACCACCCCAAGCACGCTCGAAATGATAAGCGGCCTTAAACAGGCCCTCGAGGTTGGTACTGATAAAAGCGCCAGCCAGCTATCTGCCGTTAATGGATTTTTCGGCAATGCAGCTATTAAACTGCTTTTTCCTCCTGAGGCACAAAAGGCCGAAAATACTCTACGTAAGCTGGGTTTTAACAAGCTTTGCGATGATGTGGTACTGTCACTTAACCGTGCGGCTGAAGATGCTGCAGGCAAGGCCAAGCCTATTTTTGTGTCGGCTATTAAACAAATGACCATACAGGATGTAACCAATATATTGCTGGGCGGCAGTAAAGATGCCGCAACACAATACTTTAAGCGCGTTACTACCAGCCAGCTAACGGCCGAGTTTCAGCCGGTTATTCACAATAGCTTATCTAAAGTAGGTGCCACCCGTTATTATAGTCAACTGGCCACAACTTATAACAAGATTCCATTAACCTTTAATAAGCTTAATCCTGATTTGGATAGCTATGTCACTCAAAAGGCTATCGACGGTTTGTTCTATCGTATAGCCTTAGAAGAACTGAGTATACGCACTAACTTATCAGCCCGCACCACCCCATTGTTGCAAAAGGTATTTGGCTATGTGCAAAGGAAGACAAGCTAATTGAGATTTAAAGTAGATATAAAAAAGGCCTTCATTTTAACGAATGAAGGCCTTTTTATCGAGGGTACGCCCGCATAGTCCGTGTCGGGTCGGTAGGTTTTTATCTTTTACACTTCTTGAAATTAGTAATTCATAGCTAAGCTGCTAAACTGTGCTACTTGTTGATTTAAGAAATTAACCCAAGCTGTTTGTTGTTTGCGGTTTTGCATGTGCTGGGTGTCATCGTCATAATCTTCGTTCATCTGGCGGTATTTGTCGTCAATACGTTTAAAGATAGCATTGGCCTGACGTTGATAATCGCCTGTATAGCGGTTTTGTGTTAACTCCCTTATCATTTCCTGTTGCATAAGGTAGGCAATTTGGTAATGGCCCTGTTCGTGCCGTAAAACCTCGGCCATCATATCGGGCGTTGTAATCATTCGGCGGTTAATCCACGAGCGGTCGCGGTTGAGGCTCAACTTCACATCAAAAGTAAGGTGGTAATTGCTACGGTAATTGCGCACATCATAGTTCATGGTTACGTTGCAGCTGGTGTGTGCTACATAAAAACCGCTTCCTGTTGGCACCATGCCTGTAAAATCATTGGGGGTTAATTGCCGGTAAGGCTGCGCCATTGCCACACTGCAACCTAGCAGTAAAAGCATTAATGCACCCATCCATCGCACATATCGTTGCTTCATTAATCAGGAGTATTTTTTTGATTTTGACTCTTTGTACGAAAGATGGTTTATTGAGGTTAGGAAATTTGTATACAGGATAGTGTTCGTCCTATGTTTATGCTTCGATTGAGGCAAGTGGTCATCAACTCAGTCTGTCTGCAATTGATGGATGCTGTTATCTCATCTTGAAATAAATTAACCCGAACTTAGCGGTTGCAATTTCATGAAAATCGATAAACTAAATCCAGTAGATAAGTACAGCCGCTGCAGCGGATGAGCGGGCTAGGTAAGTTCATCAGCACCACCCTAACTTAAAACTGCATGACCTCCAATTGATGCCATAACAGAAGTTTGCAAGATTTTGTATCAAACAAATATTTCAGATCTACTTTTTCGCATCCACATTCAAAGTATGCATTGCCATCATTTCTTTCATGGTGCGTTGCATGTTGTCGGCCGAGCCATCCAGGAAAATGACGTTACCGTCAGAATTTTCAGAAAAATGCTTGATAGCTTCGGTCCACATAGTGAACAGGATTACCGAGGTGTCCATATTGGCCTGGTGCATTTCTTTGGCAGCTACGCTCATACCTTTAGCCACCTCCTCGCGGAATAGCGCTACACCCTGGCCACGCAATTGCGATGCCTGGCGTTCGGCTTCGGCGGCAATCTTAATAGCATTACCCTCGGCTTCTGCAGCTTTGGTTTTCGTAATCAGCAAAGCCTGGCCTTCATTTTCAGCAGCGGCTTTCAGGTTATTAGAGGCCACTACCTGGCTCATCGATTTCATGATCACCTCATCAAACGTAATATCGTTTAACTGTAGGTCTTGCAGGTGGTAGCCCCAACCTTCCAGTATATTATCAATCTGTTCCTTTACATGCTCTACAATCTCTCTCCGTAGTATAAGTACATCGCTTTGGCGCTTGGTAGCCACATAAGCACGTATAGAACCTTCTACGGTGCGTACCAGGGCTTGCATTAGATTGCGCTCGTCAATAAATTTAAATGCTACGGCTTTGATAGCTTCTTCGCTCTGGTCAAAAACCGAGTACAGAATCATGGCCTTAAAATAAACATTGGCCTGATCAACCGTTACGGCCTGAAATTCCAGCTCTACCGAGCGGTTTTGAATGGAGATACGGGCATATAAAACCTCAATTAAAGGTATTTTAAAGTTTAGCCCCGGCAGTAGTATACGGCGGTATTTGCCAAAAATGGTAACCACGCCAACAGTGCCTTGCTTAATGGTTACAAATGATGTGAACGCAATAACCAATAAAATAAATACAATAATCCAAACGGCAATCATAAAATGGTGTTATAAGTCAATAAATATAATCGAATAACCATAAGTATCACTCAATCAAACAAAATAATTACTATGAATTTAAAACGTACATTTGGCGCTATACTTACCGTGCTAGGTATAGCCGGATTAATTTATACCGGTATCCAGGTAATCAATCATTCGGGTAATGTTACTACATCTGTTGTAGTAGGCATTATTTCAATCTTATTCTTTTTTTCGGGCATAGGCCTGGTAAAAAATACCAAAGATACCGACTAAACAAAAAAGCTCCCGCTTTTAGGGCGGGAGCTTTATAATGTATATATATTAATTATTCTGAGGGGCATCTGCTAATAACCGGCCGCCTTTATAATAGTAGCGGGTCCAGTAAGGGTCTGCAAGATAACTGATCATTACACCTTTGCTTGATGAAGCGTGGGCAAATTTGCCATTGCCAATATAAACACCAACATGTGTAATAGCGCGGCTGTGAATTTTAAAGAAAATCAAATCTCCTTCTTTTAAATCCTCTTTACCAACCGGGTTTACCATACTGAAGATGTTACGGCTATTGTTGCCAATAGCGGTGTTAAACACCTTAGTATACAGTTGGTAAGCAAAACCTGAGCAATCAATGCCGCGTTTGGTATCACCACCTAAATGGTAAGGGGTACCAATCCAGTCGTATACAAATTGAAAAAGTTTTACGTTAGATGTAGCAGACATCGCTACGCCCATGATTTGAGAAAAGTAATCCTTTGCTAAACTCTTATCTTCCTCGGTCTCTGTCTCTCCTTGATTTGGAACACTTTTTGTTTGTGCTTGTGCACTCAAAATACTCAAAAACAGGGCAATAGCTAGGAACAATTTCTTCATCTAATCAACAGTTTTTGGCGTTATCTTAGTTACTTGTTTATTAAAATGGACACTGGTGTCTATTGTTGAATACAAAGCTATATAAAAATTTCAATTAACCAAATACTGAAAAATATTTTTTTAAGAATTAATAATGCCTAACCCATGATTAAGTTGGCACGGTATGGGGTGGGTGTAAAGTAAAATATTTTTAACAAATGCGTTCCAAAATCGATTTTTTTCAAGGATATAATTAGATTTGCGCATCCCAAAAACAGAAATTGATTCTTTAATAAATGAGTTCAATCGAAATAACTAAAGACACCTACCTGATGTGGTATGAGCTTATGCTCCTGATGCGTAAGTTTGAAGAAAAGACAGGACAATTATACGGACAGCAAAAAATCAGAGGATTTTGTCATTTATATATTGGACAAGAAGCTGTTTTGGCTGGAGCTGTATCGGCTTTACGTCATGAGGACAGTATGATTACTACTTACCGTGATCACGCACATGCTTTAGCTAAAGGTACATCACCTGGTGCTATCATGGCCGAAATGTATGGTAAGGCTACAGGTATATCTAAAGGTAAAGGCGGTTCAATGCACATGTTCGACAAAGCCAATCACTTTTATGGTGGGCATGGTATTGTGGGCGGTCAGATTCCGTTGGGTGCCGGTATTGCATTTGCCGAAATGTACAAAGGAACCGAGTTTGTTAACGTTTGCTACATGGGTGATGGCGCTGTACGCCAGGGTGCCTTGGGCGAAACCTTCAACATGGCTGCCCTTTGGAAATTGCCGGTTATTTTTGTTTGTGAAAACAATGGTTATGCCATGGGTACATCAGTAGCCCGTTCTACCGCCGATGTTGATATTTATAAATTAGGTTTGCCTTACGGTATCCCTTCATCAGCTGTTGATGGTATGGACCCGGTTGCTGTACATAACGCAATGGACGAGGCTGCACAACGTGCACGTGCCGGCGAAGGACCAACTTTCCTGGAGATGCGTACTTACCGTTACAAAGGTCACTCCATGTCCGATCCACAAAAGTATCGTACTAAAGAAGAGGTAGAAAGCTATAAAGCTAAAGACCCTATTGAGATAGTAAAACAAGCTATTGAGAAAAACGGCTACGCCGACGAAAAATGGTTTGAAGAGATTGCTGCTAAAATAAAAGCACAGGTTGACGAAGCTGTACAGTTTGCCGAAGAGTCGCCATGGCCTGAGGCTTCTGAACTGTACACTGATGTATACGTTCAAAGTGACTATCCGTACATCCGCGACTAACTTATTATAAACAATTTAAACTAAACTATTCATCAATAGAATATGGCTGAAGTAGTTAAGATGCCCAAAATGAGCGATACCATGACCGAAGGTGTTATCGCTAAATGGCATAAAAAAGTTGGCGACAAGGTAAAATCAGGCGATTTATTGGCCGAGGTTGAAACCGATAAAGCCACTATGGATTTTGAATCATACCAGGACGGTACTTTACTTTATATAGGTATTGAAGAAGGTAGCGCTGCACCGGTTGACGCTGTAATTGCCGTTATTGGCAACCAGGGCGAAGATTACAAATCATTGTTGGAAGGCGGTGCTGCACCGGCTGCCGAAGCTAAACCGGCCGAAGATAAAGCCCCTGCCGCACCGGTAGCCGAAAAAGCTGCTGAACCTGCTGTAGATATCTCTAATATTCCGGCCGCTGTTATCCGTATGCCGCTCCTGAGCGATACGATGACAGAGGGGGTTATTAACAAGTGGAACTTTAAAGTAGGTGATAAGGTAAAAGCAGACGACTCATTAGCCGATGTAGATACTGATAAAGCTACTATGGAGGTTGTGGGCTACGAAGAAGGCACCTTATTATATATAGGTGTTGAAGAAGGTCAGGCCGCCAAAGTAAATGATATTATTGCCATTGTAGGTAAAGAAGGTACAGATGTTACCCCGCTATTAAAAGCTGGTGCAGGTGCCCCTGGTGCTGCTAAAGCCGAAGAGGCTCCTGCACAGCAAGAAACTGCAGAAACAACTTCTTCTGCTGCTTCATCTAACGAAGACGACAGCCGTGTTAAAGCTTCTCCTTTAGCCCGCAAAATAGCTAAAGATAAAGGCATTAACCTGAACGAGGTTAAAGGTAGCGCCGAAGGTGGCCGCATTGTTAAAAAAGACGTGGAAGGATTTACCCCATCTGCTAAGTCTGCTGGTGAGGGCGTTACTACGGCGCAAGTACAGGCCGAACAAGCTGCCAGCGCTAATGCTAAAGAGGGTGCAGCTAAAGCAGGTCCAACTATTACCCTGGCTCCGTTTGTAGGCGAGGAAAAATACACCGAAAAACCGGTAACGCAAATGCGCAAGGTTATTGGCAAGCGTTTATCTGAAAGCTTGTTCACCGCGCCGCATTTCTTTGTTACCGTTTCTATCGATATGGATTCGGCCATTGTTGCCCGCGGCAAAATGAACGAAGTATCACCGGTTAAAATATCATTTAATGATTTGGTAGTTAAAGCTTGTGCTGTTGCTTTAAAACAACACCCGGCTATCAATTCTTCATGGTTAGGCGATAAAATCCGTTTCAACGAGCATGTGAACATCGGTATTGCTGTTGCAGTAGACGAAGGTTTGCTGGTACCGGTAGTACGTTTTGCTGATGGTAAATCGTTAAGCCGCATTAGTGCAGAGGTTAAAGAGTTTGCCAAGAAAGCAAAAGACAAAAAGCTGCAACCTGCTGATTGGGAAGGCTCAACCTTTACCATATCTAACTTAGGTATGTTTGGTGTTGACGATTTTACAGCTATCATTAACACGCCTGATTCATGTATACTTGCGGTAGCAGGCATACAACAAGTGCCGGTTGTTAAAAACGGCGCTGTAGTACCAGGTAATGTAATGAAAGTGACGCTAAGTGCCGATCACCGCACGGTTGATGGTGCAACAGCTGCTGCATTCTTAAATACCGTTAAATCATTACTAGAAGAACCGGTAAGGTTATTGATATAACAAATTAAGCTCTTGTATAAGAGAAGCCCTTTGGTGAAAGCCAAGGGGCTTTTTCCTTAGGTAAAAAATTGAGTACCGGATGAAAGCACTGCTTCTAAACCTATTGATGGCCTGCTGCACGTTATGTGTACAGGGGCAATCTCAGCAAGCTCAGCTCAAAAGCCTGCTGGATCGCAATGCGCCGTGTAAATTTGAGGGCAAAACCATTAGTTTAGCCGATACCAATCTCTACGCTACGTCAAGAAATGTGTCTTACAGTTATGCTTATTCGTTTCCAAAATATTTTACAGAGATATGGCCTAAAGAGGAAGTTGTTAGCGAGGTACGCAAAAAGACCGATGCATATATTGACACCGTAACTTACATTAGTCCCGATAAGCAAGCTACTTTTAAGATTTTCGCCGGGCAGGTAGTTCCTTTTCCGCTCGGCCGTAAGCGCGCATTAAGAGCTACAGATATACAGGTTGTAGAAAAAGCGGTTGATGATTATATCAAAACCATTAAATCTGGTAAGGACAAGGAGCTCAGGCGTGTAAAGATCATGTCGCTTTGTAAAGGTATTAAAGGATATAATTACAGTATTCAGGTAAAGGGTTACCGGGGCAATACCCAGTATCTTTACAAAATAATAGTAGCCGAGCTACCTGCTACAGGCGAACTCATCTTTTCTCACTTCCTGTACCGGTACGATACATCCGTTAAAGACAAGTACGAAGCCCTTGGCATAACCTTAGCCAATGCTTTTGGGGTTGATGAATAGGCATTTTGTATTGTTAGATTATGTCATCTGCGTTATGAGTACAGGTAAATATGCTTTCCAATAACTGCTTCGTTTTCGAAATACATAAATACCCAAATAGGGTATAACAAGTACTAGCTAAATCGCATAATGGGCGTGGATAAACCTAGGGTATGGAGATAAAAAGCCCGCCAAAGATGGGAGATTATCCATTACTTCAACGGGCTTTTATAAATCAATTACTCTTCAACTGCAGCAAGCGCACTTTTACTTAACAACTTGGCGCTTTCAGCTAATTTAATAAACTCAGCCCGATAGCCTTCATTATCGCTGCCTTTGGCTGCACGGGCTCGTTTAATGGCTTCGTCGTACTTGGCGTTTTGTTTAAACTCCGAGTCGCGCAGGAGCATACCTATCTCGGCCACGGCCGAGGCAAAGCGGAAATCATTTGTGGTACTGGCTAAAGCCACTGGCTGGTCTATCACTACGGCTTGGCTTACCTTACTTACCGACCCATTTGGCTCTTTATAGCGAAATTTTATGGTAAGCATGTCATTAGATATAAAGTTGGTAGTCGCTTGTGCCGCTTTCTGATATTTAAGCGGGTCAACGCTATTAGTAAACTTATCATGCACCCCAGCAGGTATAATCTCATACAAAGCTGTTACATTATGACCTGCGCCCATATCTCCGGCGTCTTTAAGGTCGTTGTTAAAGTCTTCCTTGTTAAGCATACGGTTTTCATAACCAATTAAGCGATAAGAGGCCACCCTGGCAGGGTTAAATTCTAATTGTAGTTTAACATCTTTGGCTACCGTAAACAAAGTGCCGCCAAACTCGCTCACCAGCGTTTTGCGGGCTTCGGTAATGTTGTCAATGTAAGCATAGTTGCCATTGCCTTTGTCGGCCAGGGTTTCCATTTTGCTATCTTTATAATTACCCATGCCATAGCCTAACACCGATAAAAACACGCCGCTTTTACGTTCCTGCTCAATTAGCTGCTCCATATCCTGGTCTGATGAGGCACCCACATTAAAATCACCATCCGTAGCCATAATAACCCGGTTGTTACCACTCTTCAAAAAATTTTGTTTGATGGTTTTGTAGGCCAGCTTTATGCCCTCGCCACCCGCTGTTGAACCGCCGGCCTGCAGGCGGTCAATAGCATCTTTTATAGTTGTTTTTTGATCACCGGAAGTTGATGGCAGTACAAGTCCGGCAGCGCCGGCGTACACTACAATGGCTACTTTATCCTGAGGGCGTAATTGATCTACCAGCATCTTAAGTGATGATTGTACCAAGGGCAGCTTGTTAGCCGAAAACATAGAACCCGACACGTCAATCAGAAATACTAGATTTGATGCCGGTAGTTTGTTCGTTGCCACTACACGCGCCTTTAAGCCTATACGCAGCAGGCGGTGCTTAGGGTTCCATGGTGCGGCAGAAAGTTCTGTATGTATAGCAACGGGTTCGCCATTGGTTGGTGCAGGCAGGTTGTAGCCAAAGTAATTGATCATTTCTTCAATTCTAACGGCATCCTTTGGCGGTAATTGGCCGTTGTTGATAAAGCGTCTTATATTGCTGTACGAGGCAGCATCCACATCAACAGAGAAAGTAGACAAGGGATTGTCATTCGGATTTTGAAAACCGTTCTCGGTAATGCCTTTGTACGATTCACTTTCTTGGGGAGCAGGCATATAAATGCCGCGTATTTTATTTTTTTGTTGTGCACCCGTTATCTGTATCCCCGCTACGCGGCCTGCAAGCGATTGATTGTACATAGGGGCTGGAGACATGTTAGCGACGCTGCCAGTGATATCACGCTTTTCCGAAACGCCGTATCCCATAACCACCACTTCATCTAAGGTGCTTTTTGATGGCTTTAAGTAAATTTTGAGGGTGCTTTGTTTGCCAACTTTTACTTTCTGAGTTTCGTAACCAATGTATATTACCATCAAAGTTGTGTTATTGCCCGGAATACTCAAGTGATAATAGCCATTGATATCGGTAGCCGCACCTGTGGAGCCGCCTTCGATACGGATAGCTACGCCGACGAGCGGTTGTTTGTTACTCGCGTCAAACACATGGCCGGTTACCATACGGCTGGCCAGAGCCGGTGCAAGAGCTGCGCAGTTGAGCAGCAGTAATAAGATCATTTTTTTCATGGCTGTTTAGTTTAATTTGTAATAAGGATGCGGCCTTTATACAATTTCCATAAGCCGGATAAAAAAATTATTTTACAGCACTTACATGAGCTGGTTCAGTAAAAAGCATAAGCCGGATGAGGCGGGCGATGATGCCCTGCTGCAACGCTATCGTCAAACCGGCGATTTGGCCGTGCTTGGCCAGCTCTATGAACAGTACATGCCTTTGGTGTATGGTGTGTGCCTTAAGTATTTGCAGGATGAGGAGCAAAGCAAAGACGCGGTTATGCAAATATTTGAGGAGCTTATTGTTAAAGCAAGCCGGCACGAGGTTAAGCAGTTCAGGAGCTGGTTGTATGTGCTGAGCCGTAATTTTTGCCTCATGCAACTACGGGCTCATAAAAAGGCCGAAACGTTAAGCATAGAGGAGCTTGTGGAATTTCCGTTTGTTTCGCATCCTGATGATACTGGTGCTGGCGAAGAAAATTTGCAACAACTGGAAAGGTGCATGCAAAAGCTAACACCCCAACAGCAAAAGAGTATTGATTTGTTTTATATTAAAGAGAAGTGTTATAAGGAGGTAGCCGAACTTACAGGCTACAGCTTAAACGAGGTAAAGAGTTATATACAGAACGGCAAAAGGAATTTGAAAATTTGTTTGGAGAATAACAGTGAGCGATAAAAAAACCGACATATCGCAAATACAAAAGTACCTGAACGGTGAACTTGATGCGCGTGCTATGCACGAGCTGGAGCGCCAGGCGCTTGACGATCCGTTTTTAATGGACGCACTGGAAGGTTATGCCCAAACTAATAGCAATCAAAACGCTAACCTGGGTAATTTGGCCAGCCGGTTACAACTAAGGGTAAAGCCGCAGGCCAAACGCGTAGTACTATGGCCAAAAATTGCTGTAGCAGCTTCAGTAGTGCTTTTTATAAGTATAGGTGGATGGTGGCTACTTAACTACAGGCCCGCTGCTAATGTACCTGCTGGTACACAGGCCGATAAAACAAATGTGGTACAAAAGCAACCGGCTCCTCTTAAAGTTCAGGCTGTGCCGCAAGAGAAGCAAGCTGTTATAAAACCTGCTGCGCCTAATAGCTTGTACACGCCGCCACTCATTGCCGTACAAAAGCAAAAACAGCCCTTGGTTTTACCCAAAGTAGCAGCCGCACCTTCAGCTAATGCAGCACAAGGCTACTTAAACGAGGTAGCCGATACACTGCAAAAAGCGAAAGAATTAGATGATGTAGTGGTGGTTGGCTATGGTACTTCGAGAAAGCAAGATCTTATAGGCAGAAGCGCTTTAAATTTACGGGCGGCAACAATGGATTCAGCTCTGCAGGGTAGGATAGTAGGCCTCACTATTGCCAGCAAAGCAAAACTTGCAAAGGTCAAACCTGTAATAATGGTTAACGGGCAGGTTTTGTACAAAGATGACGGCCAGCCCGTTGTTGGCGCTATGGTTAAAAACCTTAATTCAGGTAGTGGCACAAACACCAATGTTAACGGTATATTCAGCATTACAGCTGCTGATAAGGATGAGCTGCGCATAGCCTATATTGGTTATAAGGCCGAACAATTAAAGGTACGCGGCAACGACAGTATCAAGGTTTATTTATCAAGTGATAACCGGGCGCTTGCCGAGGTGGTTGTAGCAGGCATAACTTCCAAGCAGCAAGTTATTAAAAGGGCGCACCCTATATATGGCTGGGATCAATTTAAAGAATACCTGGAAAATGAAGCTCAATCGCCCGATGATAAAACCGGTACGGTGAAGCTGAGCTTTGTGGTAAATCCGGATAAAACGTTAAGTGATTTTAAGATCTCCAAATCAGTAAGCCAGGAAGCTGATCAGCATGCTATAGCTATAATTAAAGCAGGGCCGGCATGGCTACCCAATGTAAACGGTAAGCCGGAGACGGTTAAGTTGAGAATAAATTTTAAATAGATAAAGTTACTGACTATACACCTGGTAACTTCTTCTAGCATCTTGTATGCAATTAGTTATGCAAAGTTTGAGCAACGGCATACAGGCTAAACGGGTATCAGATACATTCAACATAATGAAGCCAAGCCCGTAAGTGGCCTTAATTCATCATCTCCAAAATACTATCTAGGTACTCGCGGTTATTAGCCAGGCGGGGGACCTTATTTTGGCCACCCAGCTTGCCGCGGTTCTTCATCCATTGTACAAAAGTGCCGTCAGGGGCCGAGTGTACCCTGGGGCGAAGTAGCGCCAGATCCTTAAAACGCTTGGCGTCATAGTCAGAATTTACCCTGCGCAGGGTTTCGTCTAGTAAGTCAACAAAGCGTTCAAACTCGGCAGGCTTCCGTTCAAATTCAATTATCCATTCATGCCCGCCACATTTGCTGTCGGTAAAGTAAATCGGTGCAGCGGTATAATCGCGTATAATGGCTTCGGTTTGGCGGCAGGCTTCTTCTAATGCGCGCTCGGCGTTGTCTATGATTACCTCTTCGCCAAAGGCGTTAATAAAGTGCTTGGTACGACCGGTTATTTGTATGCGGTAAGGATCGAGCGAGGTGAACTTTATGGTATCTCCTATCATATACCGCCACAAACCGGCATTGGTGCTGATGATGAGGGCGTAGTTCTTTCCTATCTGTACCTCATCTAAACCAAGTGTTCGCGGGTTTTCATCATGCAGGTGTTCTAAGGGCAAAAACTCATAAAAAATGCCATAGTCCAGCATAAGCAACATATCCCCGGGCTCCTCCCGGTCCTGAATGCCAAAAAAGCCTTCCGATGCATTATAAGTTTCAAGGTAATACATGTCACTGCTGGGTACCAGCTTTTTAAACTGCTCACGGTATGGGGTAAAGCTTACCGCTCCATGAAAATAAAGTTCCAGATTAGGCCATATTTCAAGAAGGTTGTTCTTGCCAGTTATTTCGAGCAGGCGTTTAAATAAAACTATATTCCAGGTGGGTACGCCGCTAATACAAGTAACATTTACGTTTTTGGTGGCATGTGCCATCTTCTCAATTTTCTCCTCAAAGTTTTCGAGTAAGGCAATTTCGAGATTGGGTGTACGCAAAAACTCGGCCCACATAGGCAGGTTTTTCATAATAACGGCCGAGAGATCTCCAAAAAAGATATCGGTACTTAACTGCCCTACCTGGTGGCTGCCACCCAACGTTAACCCTTTACCGGTAAATAGCATTGTATCGGGCCGGTTGTTACAATAAATGGTCAGCATATCCTTACCGCCTTTAAAGTGACACTCCTCCAGTGATTCCTCACTTACCGGAATAAACTTGCTGCGATCGTTGGTAGTACCCGATGATTTGGCAAACCAGGTTATATCTGAAGGCCAAAGCACGTTTTGCTCTCCTTTGAGCATACGTTCAATGTAAGGCTTCAGCGTGTCGTACGTTTGTATAGGTACGCGCTCCTTATAGTCGGCCAGTGATTGAATGCTTTTATAGTGGTGTTGTTTTCCCCACTCGGTATCCTCCGCGTTGCTGATGAGCTGGTTAAACCATTCATCCTGAACTTCATTAGGATATTTCATAAAAAGCTCAATCTGATGGATCCGCTTTTTCATGAACCAGGTAACAACTGAGTTTATAATGGTCATATGGTACCTGGCAAATTAAACAAAAGTTTTTCTTTTTAGCACAAAGTTTGCGCCCAGGTAAACTTTACGCACCATCTCATTTGCCGCCAGTACCTCGGGTACGCCCGATTCTAATATCTTTCCCTCAAAGAGGAGATAAGCCCTGTCGGTTATAGACAAGGTTTCCTGTACATTGTGGTCGGTTATTAGGATACCAATATTACGGTGCCTAAGCTTGGCTACCATGCTTTGAATCTCTTCAACCGCAATAGGATCTACACCTGCAAATGGCTCATCCAGCAAAATAAAATTAGGTTGGGCTGCCAAAGCCCGGGCAATCTCGGTACGCCGCCGTTCACCGCCCGATAGCAGGTCACCACGGTTTCTGCGTACTTTATGTAAGCTGAACTCGTCAATCAGTTCCTCTAATTTGTCTTTCTGCTGCTGCTTGTTCATTGTACCCATTTCCAGCACAGCCTTAATATTGTCTTCTACGGTTAGTTTCCGGAATACCGAGGCCTCCTGTGCCAGGTAGCCAATACCTTTTTGTGCCCGGCGGTACATGGCATCGTTGGTAATTTCTTCATCATCCAGATATATGCGGCCTTCGTTAGGCTTTATCAAGCCTACGATCATGTAAAACGAGGTGGTCTTACCCGCACCGTTAGGCCCCAACAAGCCTACAATCTCACCCTGCGATACGTTGAATGAAACGTCGTTAACAACGGTACGCTGTTTGTATTTTTTTACCAGATGGTCGGCACGTAAGTTCATAGTTTTTTTCAGTTGTCGGTTGATGATGCGGCCCGTGGCCTGTTTTCAGTTGTCGGTTACCTGCTGCTAAAAAACTCATACAGCTGGGTACAGATCACAGGCAACTGAATTAGCAACGTATTCCTTTAATGTTTAATTGTATCGAACGCTTTTCGCGCCATATGTTTTCTTCAATGGTATAGCAAATATCAAACGGTTTACCCTGGCGTATGTCCTCAATACATTCACCCTGATTGAAGGCAATGCAATCAAACAAAGGCGAGCTGTTTTGATAAACCGACATTTTAATATGATTGCTGCCTACCAGATTGACTCCGCCATAGGCCGTCACATTACGGCTTACAAACACTGGCGACATGTTTTCGGGCCCGAAGGGACCAAATTGATTTAATATCCGGAAAAACTTAGGTGTTATTTGTACCAGTTGTAATTCTGCATCAATGAGTATTTCCTGAATAAGTTGCTGCTCAGTTATGCTGGCGCTTACTACTTCCTCAAAACGTTGTGTAAAAGCTTCAACCTGTTCAGGTTTCATGGTAAGGCCGGCGGCGTATTTATGACCGCCAAATTGTAACAGCAAATCGCTGCAACCACACAACGCCTCATATAAATCAAAACCTACTACAGAGCGGGCCGAGCCAGCTACGTGCCCGTTGGAGCGGGTAAGTACGATGGTAGGGCGATAATATTTTTCGGTAAGGCGTGACGCTACGATGCCTATTACACCCTTATGCCATTTCTCGTTAAATACCACGGTAGATTTGCGTTCGGCCGCCAGCACATCATTGGCAATCATGCTCAGCGCCTCGTCGGTAATGTTTAAATCATGCTCTTTGCGCTCGGTGTTTTTTACGCTGATGAGCATTCCTTTTTCGCGGGCCAAATCGGTATCGGTAGCTAGCAGTAGTTCAACCGCATGCTTGGCATCGTCAATACGCCCGGCAGCGTTTATACGCGGACCAATCAAAAACACAATATCGGCTATGGTATAATGGCTGGTTTTACCGGCAAGCTCCTTCAATACCCGTATACCAATGCTGGGCTCATCATTAATTTTTTGAAGCCCAAAAGCAGCCAGAATACGGTTTTCACCGCTAATGTGTACTATGTCGCAGGCTATGCTGGTTGCTACCAGATCCAGGTATTGCGTTACTTCCTCAAAAGGTATGTTGTTTTTTTGTGCATAAGCCTGTATGAGCTTAAAGCCAATACCACAGCCAGATAGCTCTTTATACGGATAGTTGCAATCAGGCCGCTTAGGGTCTAAAACAGCCATGGCGGCGGGCAGTTCTTCACCCGGCATGTGGTGATCGCAAATAATGAAATCAATATTTCTTTCGTTGGCGTAAGCTACTTTGTCTATTGATTTTATACCGCAGTCCAGCGCAATAATTAAAGAAAAGTGATTGGCTTTAGCATAATCAATACCTTGTGTAGATATGCCATACCCTTCGGTATAACGGTCGGGTATGTAATATTCGAGATTGGTGTAACGCTTGCAAAAAAAACTATATACCAAAGTTACAGCGGTAGTACCGTCTACATCGTAATCCCCAAATATCAATATCTTTTCGTTGCGCGTGATGGCTTGTTCGATGCGCGTAATGGCCTTTTCCATATCCATCATCAGAAAAGGATCATGCAGGTGGCGCAGATCTGGCCTGAAAAAGTAACGGGCATCCTGAAAGTTTGTTACGCCGCGCTGCAATAGCAATGTACCCAACACCGGATCGATGCCCAATTCGGTAGAGAGCGCTTGTACCGCATTTATATCGGGATTATGCTTTAGTGACCACCGTTTTTGCATACTTTTGTGCTTTCAAACCTTTAATGTAGTTGTTGGGTTATAACCAACAAAGGTACATTTCTGTTAACACACGCGCATCCTATAACTATGGAAATTTTTGCATTAGGCGAAGGCTCTTACTCGGTTGACTCTTCTAAACAATTTATACCCTTTAATCCTGCAACCGATAATGCAAAAGATCGTCCTAGCTCGTTGTTTATTCATGTAAATCCTTTTTTGGTTAAAACCGAGCGCGATTTAATTGTACTGGACAGCGGTTTAGGTTATAAAGACGATAAAGGAGAGCTCTTATTGCACCAGCATATACGCGAGGCTGGCTTTGCGCCTGGCGAGGTAAGCTTGGTGCTGCAATCGCACCTGCATTATGACCATACAGGCGGCCTGGTAGTGGAACGTAATGGCAAGCTGGAACCAAGCTTTCCTCAGGCGGTGCATGTTATACAACAAGGCGAATGGGAGTATGCGCTGTCGGGCAAATCATCATCCTACCGCTTGCCTATTTTTGAAACGCTGCAGCGCGAAGCCAGAATTGAGTTTGTAGAAGGTTCGGGCGAGGTTAGGCCAGGCATTCACTTTGAACTGTCGGGTGGGCACACACAATTTCACCAGGTGTTTTTGCTGGAAGAGGATGGGCAGAAATGCTTTTTTGGTGGTGATGAATTGCCGGAGCCGGAACAGTTATTGAGAAAGTTTGCGGCTAAGTATGATTATGACGGGCGCAAAGCTATGCACTTGCGAGACGAGTACGGGCAGAAAGCAGCGGCCGAAAATTGGGTTTGCTTGTTTTACCATGCCAAGTCGACCGCTATAGGAAAAGTACAGTATCAGGACGAAACGTTTACAATAACGCCTTATTAAACGGTTTTTTCAACAGCAAACAGCTCTTTTATTTTTTCGACGTTAAGTGGCTTGGAGATAAAATCTTTTACCAGGTCATAAGATTTTGCTTTATTAATATCATTGCTGAATACCGAAGATGATATGATGAAGATTTTGGTTTTGTTCAGCGGATCTAATCCCAGGCGTTTAAATTCATCTAAAAACTCCCAGCCATTCATAATAGGCATATTTATGTCAAGCAATATATAGTCAGGTAAGCTTTCTGGGTCTTTCTCCTGCATCTCCAAAAGTTGGTTTATAGCATAACTGCCATCTAAACAAGCTGTTATTTCAGTATAAATCAGCGCTTTCTTAATTAATTTAATCGAAATAAAGTTGTTTATCTCGTCGTCGTCAACCAGTAATATGCTAAGAGGTTTGGAGTTGCTCGTCATAATAAATCTCTATACGGAATGCCTTTGTAAATTGTTTCACTCCTAAAAGTTGTAATATAAAAAAAGTCCCGCCGCAAACATGCACCGGGACTTATTAATACGATTAAATGATATAAATGTTAGCGCGTAGCTACCAAATTTATATTTAAAAGAAACTCGTCGTCAATTGCTTTATCACCAATGCTTGCAAAAAAGCTTTTCGAACCATAACGGATATCGTGTTTAGTGCGATCAACTTTTACGTTTAACGCATTAACATTCAAAGTATTGTTGGCTAATGTATAAGTAGCAGGGAAAGTAATAACACTGGTTTTACCTTTAACAGTTAAATTACCGGTTACATTTACTTTGCCAGCACCTGCAGGCGTAATTTTAGTAGTCTGGAACGAAGCTGTTGGATATTTTTCAGTGCCAAAGAAATCTTCAGATTTTAAGTGACCTAGTAATTTTGCTTTGCCATCGCCGCTCAGATCGGTATTATCCATGCTGGTCATATCAATTACAAACTTGCCGGTGGTAGGTACTTTACCGTTAACGGCAACTTCACCAGAGGCTAATTTTATAGTGCCGGTATGCTGGCCGGTTACTTTTTTACCAGTCCATTCAATTTTACTTTTTTCTGTGTCAACTTTGTAGGTTGTTGGTGCAACAGGTTTAAAGGCAACTAAGGCAACTGCAACAACTGCTGTAAATAAGGTCGTCAATTTTTTCATTTCACTTTTAATTTATGTTACAAATGTATAAGAATAAAATACATGTTTAAACATGTACTTTTTTCTTTGCTTTGGTATGACAATTTGCGCTGTATATGGTTTAACCAATATGCGTTTTATGAAACGATTATTATTGATACTTATCAGTATTTGCTGTTCAGTATTAGCTTTTGCACAAACTGAAACCCCTGCACAACTATATCCGGGTTTATTTGAAGCAGTGCAGATGCAGCAGATTTTCCCCGACGGTAAAACTTTTGTAGACGTATCGGCCAGGCAACCGCCAGCGGTTATTTTAAAAGCTTATCAGGTTGAGAAAAGTAAGCTCGGCTTTAACCTTAAAGCGTTTGTTAAGGAATACTTTTCTGCCCCGACCGAAAACAGTACACAATACCAAAGCGATATTAAAGGCGGCATCCGCAAGCATATTGATACCCTGTGGACCGTGCTACAACACGTAGCCGACACTGTTAAAGGCACCACGCTGCTACCCTTGCCACATGCTTATATAGTGCCGGGCGGTCGATTCAGGGAGGTGTATTACTGGGATTCATACTTTACCATGCTTGGACTTGAGGAAGCCAGGCAGTTTGTACTGATAGAAAGTGTAGTTAAGAACTTTGCTTACCTGATAGATAAACATGGGCATATACCCAATGGTAACCGCACTTATTATTTAACCCGTTCGCAGCCTCCGTTTTTTGCCTTAATGGTGCAGTTGCTGGCCAAACATAAAGGCGTCAAAACGCTGACTACTTATCAATCACAACTTATAAAAGAGTACCAGTACTGGATGCAGGGTAGTGAAGCCTTAAAAGCTGGCAAGGCGTATGCGCATGTAGTACGAATGGCCGATGGCAGTTTGCTTAACCGGTATTGGGATGCAAGCACGCAGCCGCGTGAAGAATCATACAGGGAAGATGTACTGGCGGCCCGGCAAACTAAACAGAACAAGGCAGAATTTTATCGAAACATTAGAGCTGCTGCCGAATCGGGTTGGGATTTTAGCAGCCGATGGATGGCTGACGGCAAAAGCCTGGCAACCCTTCAAACCACCAGTTTAATACCGGTTGATTTGAACTGTTTGTTGTATAACCTGGAAACTACCCTTGCACAATCATTTGAGATAAGCGGTAACCAGCAATCGGCGGCGTTGTACCGTTCTAAAGCAGCCAAACGTAAAGCAGCATTGCTTAAATATTGCTGGAATAGCAAAGCGGGTTGCTTTTATGATTATAACTGGCAACAAAAAACAATATCAAACCAGGCGAGCATTGCCACTGCTTATCCTTTATTTTTTAATATAGCCAGCAATGCACAAGCCAAACAGGTGGCTGCCTTAATTGAGGCAAAGTTTTTACAGCCGGGCGGGGTAGCTACCACTTTAAAGGGTACCGGGCAGCAATGGGATCAGCCCAATGGCTGGGCGCCCTTGCAGTATATTACCATTGTGGGTTTAAGAAATTACAAGCACAAAGACCTGGCCCAAACTATAGCTTCACGTTGGATAAAATTAAACTTAAACACATTTAATCAAACCGGAAAGCTGGTGGAAAAATATGATATACAACACATCAACGCCAAAGCCGGTGGGGGCGAATACCCCTTGCAGGATGGGTTTGGCTGGACTAACGGCGTACTGTTAAAATTAATGAATATGTATAAGCACTAAGCATGCTTGTTTTTTTTAAAAAGTCTACCCCAGGTAAACAGCATCTTCCTGGCCATTTTGGCTAAGGGATACGTACACATGCTGCTTCAATACTGTAGACAAGGCTATGCCGGAAAAATCGGTACTTACCGGAAAACTCTTGTGATTACGATCTACCAACACTACTGTGCGTAACTTTTTAAGAGGAACATCCAGAAAAACGCCAAAACCGTAGGCCAGGGTTTTGCCGCTGTTTAAAACATCGTCAACCAGTATTACTACCTTGTTACGGCATTCGTTTATATCGGCGTCGGTGCTGAATTGCAGCGTGCTGCTGTCTTTTTGCAATTCAATGTTAATCATGGTGCACTTAAACGGCGCAATGCCTTCTAACACGGTTTTAAGGCGTTGTGCTATAACACTGCCTTGCGACAGTATGCCGGCAATAACTATTTCTTGTTCCTCAAAATTATCTTCGAGAATCTGGTAAGCAATGCGGTCAATCTTTTGCTGTATTTGCTGATGATTGAGTATTAAAAGCTTTTCGGCCATGGGCAGCTGGTTGTAAGTTGCAGGTTCTACTTTGTAAACTGGTAAATATGCAGCTGTTTTTTTTAAATATGCAACCACTGTATAGAACCGATTTTCTCAACAAATATATTATTCCTTTCCGTATGGGAAAAATACAAAGTTGGCGCCTTCAGGTACAATTACAAATACGCACATGTAATCATGCGGGCTTTTGTAAGTGTCAATAAAGCGCTGTTTTAATTCTTTTTTAACGATGCCTTTTTCTACAAACTCTTCCAGGGTAGAAGCATGAATAGTCCAGTCGGTATTCAGGTCTTCTTTATCTAAAATCAGTTCTCCCAGTTTTACTTCGTGCTGGTGCGCTACAAATATAGGGTAGGCCGATAGGCCCTCAACCATAATTTCTACGGCTACTTCTCTCAGCGACTCGCTGTATAAGCGCAGATCCACCTCCAGGGTTTTTAACGGACTTTCTTGCTTCTGGTTATTATTCTCGTTCAGTAATTCTTCTGGATCCATAAGTTGGTTTTGAGATGCTATGTAGTAGAGCGAGGAGCGTACAAACAAAATCTACTGCCCGTTACTCCCTTCCACAGCTCCGCTTTACTTCTTTAATTCCAGCAGTACCACGTTCTCCACATGCTGCGTGTGTGGGAACATGTCTACCGGTTGTATTTGTGTAACGTTGTATTTTTCTTTAAGTACAATTAAGTCGCGGGCTTGTGTGGCGGCGTTGCAGCTTACGTACACAATTTTTTCCGCTTCAATTTCCATCAGTCGTGCTACTACATCGGCGTGCATACCAGCCCTGGGCGGGTCGGTTATAATTACATCAGGCTTGCCATGCGCCGCTACAAAATCGTCATTAAGCACGTCTTTCATATCACCGGCGTAAAATTTAGTGTTATGTATATTGTTGATGGCCGAGTTCACCTTGGCATCTTCAATGGCCGAGGGTACGTACTCCACACCAATAACCTCTTTAACATGGCCAGCTACAAAGTTGGCGATTGTACCTGCGCCGGTATATAAATCGTAAACCCGCTCATTACCTTTAAATTGGGCAAAATCGCGCGCAATCTCGTAAAGCCGCTGTGCTTGTATGGCATTGGTTTGGTAAAACGATTTGGGACCTATGCGGAACTGAATTTCGTTCATGTGTTCATGAATGTATTCAGGGCCTTTCCAGGCAATCACTTCCTGGTCAAAAATGGTATCGTTCTTTTTTTGGTTAAGTATGTAAAGCAGCGATGTAATTTGCGGAAACTCGCGCTCTACGTAACTCATCATATTGTTTACTTCATCGTCGGTAGCATGTGCAAATACTACAATCACCATCAGCTCGCCGGTTGATGAGGTGCGGATGATAAGGTTACGCAATGCACCGGTATGGGCTTTTACGTCATAAAACGTCATGCCTTGCTGCCGCGCGTAATCGCGTATTTTTAAACGCAGATCGTTTGATGGATCGGCCTGCAGGTAGCAGTGGTATATATCCAGTATCTTATCAAAACGACCGGGTATGTGAAAGCCAAGCGCGCTCATCTCCACCGGGTCATCGGTGCGGTTCTCGCCATCATTTAGCCAGCGCTTGTTGCTAAAAGTATACTCCAGTTTGTTGCGGTAATAGCGATCGGCCGGCGAGGGTACAATGGGCAGGGCGTGGCTAACCTCAATGCCACCCAGGCGACTTAGAGCATCAGTAACGGCTTTTTGTTTAAACTGCAGTTGAGCCTCATAGGTCATGTGTTGCCACTTACAGCCACCGCAGGTACCAAAATGCTCACAAAACGGCTGTGTACGGTGGGCTGATGGCTGTTTAAGGTTAGTGATCTTGGCTTCGCCAAAATTTTTCTTTTTGCGGTAAACTTCTACATCCACCACATCGCCGGGCACGGCTTTTTCAATAAACAAAACAAAGTCTTCCGTTTTGCCTACACCTTTGCCCTCTTCGGCTATGTCAATAACACTTACGTTTTCGAAACTTAAATTGGGCCTATGGCCTCTTCCTTTTCTCATTAGGCTGCAAAGTTAAGCAAACCCAATACAAAACGTTAAAGTACGCTCTTAAAATACACCATCGGTCGAAACCAAACGACCTTCTTTGGTGATATAAGTTTGATAAGGGGGCTCGGGCCTTTTGCTCTTGTTAGGTGTTGTGCTAAACCAGTTTAGCATGTTTATCCACAATTCGCCGGTTTCTGTTACGGCAGGCTCAAATTGTTCGTCAATCCGGTCTGAAAATTCTATTAATTCGCGTCTCATAGGATTTATGTTTGAGGTGTAAGCAAAAATAACAAACATTTATACCAAAAACCAAATTGGTATAATGATTATTTTAATTTTACCTTACGGTAACATCCATGCCAAAAAGTATTTAATCGGGCATGTTATAGAAAATGTAGGTAGTAAATATAATGGCCGACAGGATTAGCAGGGGCGGGATAACCACCGATGCCCAATAAATAACTTTGAACAGCATCTGCCTATAATTTTCATCATCATGATGATTGAGCCATACATCGGCTACCCAGCCAAAAGTATAAAGCAAGTGAGCTAAAAGCATGTAGATAACATACGCCACTACAAAGTAAAATAGTACTACGGGAATGTACTCCCCTTCGGTTGAGAAGTTCACTATGGTTACCATCCAACAAGTGAGCAGTATAAATGTGGCAGCGCCTGCTATAAGCAAGCCATTGTTGTATTCTTCTCTTTTGATCCGCCACCATTCGTTAACGTTCGCTTCTGCTAATTCGTTTTTAGTATTCATTATGTTGTTTTTAATATAAAAATCGCCCGGAGCCTGACCAGCTCCGGGCGATTAAATTAATCCCAGCTTATTTTACGTGAGAAGTACATGAGTACGGCTACAATAATAAACAGCGCTATACTGCCCACCAGTAACGACAAGTCTTCGAGTTGGATGATGATAAAGATAAACCCATAAAAAATGCTTAAAATAAGCGCGAATAACGACGCTGCCTTTTGATTAGCCAGCAGAGAGGCAGTAAACCACGCAATTAGTGCGATGGTAGCTACGGCCGATATAAGGTATGCTAAATTATAACCCACGTGCTCGGTAAAGGATAGCAGCAGGGTGTAAAACACAATCATGGCTGCGCCAATAAGCGCATAATTAAATAAATGAATTTTGCGTTTCTGAATCACTTCGGTTAAAAAAAGCGACACGAAGGTGAGTACAATAATGAGTATAGCGTACTTGGTTGTGCGCATAGTTTTCTGATACTCATCAACCTGTACATGCAGTTCCACGCCAAACAAAGCATTTTTATTAAGTTTTAAACTATTAAGCAGCCCATCGTTAGCGGCCCATTGCTGCGGGAAAGGGCGGTTATAATATAACATGCGCCACTTGGCGTTGAAGCCCTTTTTATCGATATGATTGGTATCGGGCAGGTAGCGACCGTCGAACTTGGGGCTGGGCCAGTTGCCGTTAACTTCAACCTGGGTGGTTTTGCCGGTATGTAAAAAGTTGAGCGCCTCGCTGCCTTTTAAATCCAGCACGAAGCTGAAAGGGATCTAGTTGCCTGTTACTGTAGTCAGATTAACGGCGGCCTGTAATCCATTATCCAGCATGTCACCGTTATTTAACACGGGATCTACCGCCAGCGTTTGGTTTTGTACTTTGATGGTAGGGTTTGATGAGAGTCCTTTTAAGTCGCTGATGCCAAATACCAGCCTGGCTTTGTCATACATAATAGATGAAGAATCGATTTGCAGTTTGGCGAGATCAGCGCGGTCAAAATTACCGGTAATGCTAACCAGCGATTTATAAACACCTACTTCGAAAATGCCGCGCTTACGGGTTTCGGTATTTACCTTGGCCTTGATGAATAGATTTTCGGGCATGAGGTATAAGGTTTCGGTGTACTCTTTAACTACTTCTTTGTTGGCTGCATCTCTTTTTGTTACCTGTTTTTTGTAAGGTATTACCAGCACAGGCCCTTGTATAAGCTGGCTGCCCGACCACTTGTCTGACACATCGTTGATCACTTCCTGTTGTCTGGACGAGCGTTCCGTAATCAGGCCTTGTATCCATGAGGATGGCATAAGCAGCACCACTGCAATAACCAGAATAAAGAGTATTTTCAGTAGAACAGAGTCCCTGAACTGCGGGGATGAAGTTTTTTGAATTTCCATAATTTTATTTTTTAAAAGTACTTTGTTTTTGAAAGTATTGACGCAAAAAAAATAGCTGCAATATCAGCTACTTTTTTTGCTGCTTAATGAGTTGTTCCAGCGCGTTTAAGTGCTGCTGAAATGCCTGCTTGCCTTTGGCCGATGCCTGATAGTTGGTGTTAGGCTTACGGCCAACAAAACTTTTATTTACCACAATATATTCTTCCTTTTCGAGCGCCTTAAGGTTTGATGCCAGGTTGCCGTCGGTAACATCGAGCAGTTCTTTAAGCGAGGTAAAGTCGTAACTTTCGTTCACCATCAGCACGCTCATGATCTGTAACCTTACGCGGTTCTCAAAGGCTTTGTCCAGTTTATCAAAAGGTACTTTCACCGGTCGTATTTAAAGTACATCAGGGTGCCGTAAATTATATGCAGCACGCCAAAACCCATAGCCCATAACAACAACCCGTAACCCGGCATAGCCGCAGCTATAATGCCTAACACAATCTGGCAAATGCCGAGATACCTTACGTCATGGTAAGTATAAGCGCTGGCGCCTACCAAAGCCAGGCCGTAAAAGGCCAGGCAGGCCGGTGATACAATACCAAAGTACCCGCGGCTCAGCATAATCAGAATAAACAAACCACCGGTAATAAGCGGCGTAGCCATTTGAAACAGTAATGCCTTGCTGCTTTTACCCCACAGCGCCTGCCCTTGCTTTTTAGCTTTACGCCTTGTTAATGCATAGCCGGTTACTAATGAAGCAACCAAAACAGCCAACGCTATAAAGAATAATTGCGCTACAGTGGGGGTGAATAGGAGAGCCGATGCATCATCCATGGTATAGTGGTCGCCACCAGCATATTCACTATGGCCGAACAAACCATAAGGCTGATAGATAACGCCATAAGCCAAGCCTGCACCTACCAGGGCATATACGCCGGCTAAAACGCCGGATAGTCCGCTCAAGGATAGAAATCTTGAAGAGCGCTCCATCATGCTCCGTATAGAAGCCAGGTCCTCGTGTATTTTACTTTGTTCCACTGAAAAGTACTTTTGGTTCCAAAGTAAAGGATTTGCTTTTAAACAAACAAGACTTAAATGTTTTTTTATCACCAAACGCTATTCCGTATCGGTATAAGGATAGCCACCAATAAAGATCAAGCCATTATCTGGCCGGGCGGGTGAGCCCTTTGCACCGAGTGCAAATGAAGTTTTAAGCACCTTACCATCGGTAAAAGTGAAGGTAATGGTATGTCCGGTTATTTTGTATGTACCTGCCGAAGCCGATTTTTTCCAGGCGCTGGCGTTAGGAGCCGATATGCCACCATTTTTACCCCAGGTGAAGTGCGTTGCATCGGTAAACGATATGGTGCTGATGGTTAAAGCATTAACACCATTGCCGTAGTTGCCGCCGCTGGCTTTCTCATAAGCCGGTTTGAGTTTGAGCGAGCCGGTATAAGCATAAGCCGGAAACCAGTTGCCTGCACCCAGTTTATAATCATACGTTTTGCCTTTGCTATTGGTGAGTAAGAAAGTAGCGCCGCTTTTTTTCCAAGTGCCCCAGGCGGCGGGCTGTTTGCTTTTTGATGCAGCAACGTTAAGGGTTTCAAGCGGCTCGTCGGCTATTTCAAAATACTCTCCGTTTTTAAAGAGCACAACCGGTTCAAAGCTTATGGCAGCAGGATAGCCACTTATGGCTCTGAAATACCAACCCTCAACCGCTGGTGCGGCATAAGTTGTGTTTGCTGATAAATTTGTGTAAAGGGTAACCAGCCCTAAAAGAAATATAGAACTGAGTAACAGCTTTAATGTCTTCATAATAGTTGTGTGTTTAAGTTACACAACTATAACTGTGCCGATTTTAGAGGAAAGGCTCCGTATTATAAGGCGAAGCCTAATTTTTTTGAGCAAATAGTTCGAACTATCTTAAAGTAGTTGCTAAAACTTGGTCGTAGTAACCGCAGGCTAAAAGGATAGCAACGGTAAGCAACATGGCTAGTAAGTAATAATTGTTTTGATTACTACCTTTAGGCTCAAAATCTTGTGGATGAATATTCGATAGTGCTTTCATGGTAAGTATGTTGAAATCGTTAATAAAAACGGTAATTTTATGCAATGTAGGCAATAAACGCCATAGAAATATAATGGTTTTGAAAAATTGCCATTATTTTAATTGAAACGACATAAGCGAGGGCAAAAGACTGTATTACAGATCTTTTTTATTATTTTAATAATGAGATGGCGCGTCGGCAAATTAAAATAGCCTTATCCCATGCACTTGGATGTGGACTATTTGAAACATTTAAGGTGCTTTAATGCTAACTAAATTAAGCGATCGGCTCAGCAGATACATGAGGCAGGTAACAACTGTTACTTTACCAGAATTGCTGCTTTAACCAGATAGGGGAGTATTTCTTTTTGAAATGATACAAAGTTTTTGCGCACATCCGAATCGCTTACGGATGTAAAGGCAAAGCTGAATACGATATTCTTGCTGCACTTAATTAAAAAGCGGATACGTTGGGGATAGCTTTCGTTTTTGCGCATGCCGGTTAAACGGGTGAATGAGCTCACGAGGAGGTCCTCCAACTCGTTAGAGAAGTTACGTAAAAATTCCTGGGAGTTGGCCGACTCCCGAATGAAGTCCCAGCCAATAAATTCGTTACAAACGGTGTAAGAGAGACGGCAGGTTTTCATGATAAGGCTGGTCAGGTGCGCTTCCTCATCCAGTTCGGGCGTGTCTGCATGGATGAGCTCATCAACACTTACCTGAATATAGTCCATTAGTAGCGAATGCAGAATAGCCTCCTTGCTGTCAAAGTACTTGTAAATAGTAGCTTTGGCAATTTTGGTTTTTTTGGCAATCTCGTTAACGCTGGTTTTATGGTAGCCAAACTTGCGAAATAGTTCCTGCGAAGAACGTTTTATGCTTTCTCTTACTTTGTCGGCTTCCATTTATCAGTTAGACACAAATATGCTAATATTATTGCTATAAACGCTATAGGTTTTTAAGGACCGTGTTGCCGGCGCTTTAACCGGCGAACCATCACTCAGCAGAAATTTAGAACCGCTGCATGGGTCGGTTGCAGTAAGGCCGGTGTCATCAATAGTAACCGCGCAACGTTTTTCGGGCTGGTAGCTGCTGCATCGGTCATACGCTACATAACTATTGCCTGCCGTACGGTATATAATTAAACCTGCAACACCGTAGCCGTTTATAGTAACGGCCCCCCCAGCACTGTTTAGCTTATTCAGGCGCGGATCGGTAAGAGGCGCCTGGAAATTTACCGTTACATTAGGAACATAGCTCTGGTCACCTTTACCGCATCCTGCCAACAGCACCAATCCTATCAGATAAACCAGTTGCTTCATGCTTATACAATTTCGGTTTTAAATTGCTTCAGGAAACGTACATCGTTCTCTGAGAACAGTCTTAAATCGCGTATCACGTACTTAAGATTGGTAATACGTTCAATACCCATACCAAAAGCAAAGCCTGTGTATTTGTTACTGTCAATACCACAGTTTTCCAATACATTAGGATCAACCATGCCGCAACCTAAAATCTCAACCCAGCCGCTGTATTTACACATGTTACAGCCAGCGCCCTTGCAAATACTGCATGATACATCCATTTCGGCTGATGGCTCAGTGAAAGGGAAGTAAGACGGGCGGAAACGAACCTGGGTGCCTTCGCCATACAGTTCCTGCACAAAATGATACAGCGTTTGTTTCAGGTCGGCAAAGGATACATTTTCGTCCACATACAAACCCTCTACCTGGTGGAAAAAGCAGTGTGCACGGGCAGAGATAGCCTCGTTACGGTAAACGCGGCCCGGCATAATAGCGCGAAACGGCGGCTTGCCGCTCTCCATCATACGTACCTGTACCGATGAAGTATGCGTACGTAGAGCAATGCTGTCTTTACCGCCATCTTTAGTAATAAAGAAGGTGTCTTGCATATCGCGCGCCGGGTGCTCTTCAGGAAAATTCAGAGCCGAAAAGTTGTGCCAGTCGTCCTCAATCTCCGGCCCTTCGGCCACTACAAAGCCCAGGCGTTTAAAAATGTCAATAATTTCGTTGCGTACCAATGATAGCGGATGGCGTGAACCTACTGCAAATCCTTCGCCTGGCAAGGTCAGATCCTGCTGCGAGGTTTGCGTTGTTTGCTCCGAGTCAAATTGCTCTTTTAGTAATTGGTACTTGCCCTCGGCTAATTGCTTAAACTGGTTAAGTACCTTACCTAAGGTGCGTTTTTCCTCAGGTGTAGTATTTTTAAACTGCTCAAACAGGTCTTTAATAAGGCCTTTGGTACCTAAGTATTTAATGCGGAAAGTTTCCAGCTCCTCGGCGGTGGCCGGTGCGAAAGCTTCAACCTCGGCGGTGTATTGATTAATTAAATCTTGCATTATATAGCGGTGGACTTAATGGATGTTAAACTTTGTGTGCCGGTCTTTTAAACCAACACACAAAGATAAAATTAAACAGTATTATTTAATTACGCCCAGTTCTCTACCCACTTTGGTAAAGGCTGCTATGGCTTTATCGAGGTGCTGCTGCTCATGAGCGGCCGATATTTGTACACGGATACGGGCTTTGCCTTGTGGTACAACCGGGTAGTAAAAACCTATTACGTAAATGCCTTCTTCTAGCATACGGGCGGCAAACTGTTGCGATAACTTAGCCTCATATAGCATTACCGGTACAATAGGGTGTACGCCCGGCTTAATGTCAAACCCGACCTCTGTCATTTTTTGGCGGAAGTATTGGGTATTGCGTTCTAACTTGTCGCGCAGTTCGGTAGTTTCGCTTAGCATATCCAACACAGTGATAGATGCACCCGCTATGGATGGCGCCAGTGTATTAGAGAATAAGTACGGACGTGAGCGCTGACGCAGCATGTCGATAATCTCCTTACGGCCGGCAGTAAAACCTCCAGATGCACCACCCAGCGCTTTGCCAAGCGTGCCGGTAATGATATCCACACGTCCCATTACGTTATGGTGCTCATGCGTACCGCGTCCGGTTTTGCCCATAAAGCCTGAACAGTGGCTTTCGTCTATCATCACCAAGGCATTGTACCTGTCGGCCAGATCGCAAATCTTATCTAGCTGCGCTATCGTGCCATCCATGGAGAAAGCACCGTCTGTCACAATGATGCGGTGACGCAGATCTTGCGTAGCTTTTAGTTTCTCTTCCAGATCGGCCATGTCATCGTGTTTGTAACGTTGGCGCTGTGCTTTGCACAAACGTATACCATCAATAATCGACGCATGATTCAACTCATCGGATATGATCGCATCCTGATCGTTAAACAGCGGTTCAAATACACCGCCGTTGGCGTCAAAAGCCGCTGCATATAATATCGTATCTTCTGTTCCTAAAAATTCAGATAGCTTTTTTTCAAGTTCCTTGTGTACATCCTGGGTGCCGCAAATGAAACGTACGGATGACAGGCCATACCCATGATCGTCAATCGCTTTTTTTGCCGCCTCAATTACCTTGGGGTGTGATGAAAGGCCCAGGTAATTATTAGCGCAAAAGTTAATCACTTCCTGCCCGCCAAGCACTTCTATATCGGCGCCTTGTGGCGAAGTAATTATACGTTCGCGTTTATATAGTCCGGCTTGTTCAATTTCAGCTAATTCTTGCTGTAAAACCGGCTTTAAAGTGTTATACATGGTAAAATGTGTTAAAGTACAAAGGTAAGCATTATAGGCCATTAAGCCCTAATCAACTCAGCGGTACAAATAAATTAGGTTCAAAACAAACATTTTGCCTATAAAAGCTATATACACTATGACATCTCCCACCATGAAAGCATATTCATTATTTATATTTTTTATTGCTGCTGCCGTACAAGTATCTGCGCAAACCTACCGCTTATCAGGTAAAATTACCGATGAGAGTAAAAAGCCGGTGTCATTTGCGGCCATATATATTCGTAATACCACTTATGGTAGCACAGCTAACGAAGACGGAGACTATGAATTTAGGCTGAACCCCGGTACTTACCAAGTCGTGTACCGCTATGTGGGTAATTTAGAGCGTACCGAAAAAGTAACCATCACTAACCACGACGAGGTGCTGAACGTTACGCTGGCCAATGAACCTTTTGTTTTACAGGGCGAGGCTGGTAGCGGCGACGAAGGTAACCCGGCAGCCAATATTATGCGCCAAGTAATAGCCAAACGTGAGCACTATTTAAACCAAACCCAGGAGTATTCATGCGCCGTGTTTGTAAAAGGTGTACAGCGTTTAACCAGCGCTCCGAAAAGTCTTTTGGGGCGTGATGTACGCAGCGTTTTGCAGATTGATACCACTACCAAAGGTATCATTTACCAGTCTGAATCTCTTTCACAGTATAACTTCCGTACCCCCGACCGCATACGCGAGATTATGATAGCCTCCAGAACAGCAGGGCAGAATACGGCTTTCAGTTATAACAAAGCCTCAGACCTGCAGGTGAATTTTTATCAAAACAGTTTTGAGATACAGGGCTTAAGCACACGGCCTTTTGTGTCGCCGTTTGCAAATAACGCTATGTCGTTTTATGACTATAAGCTGGTGGGGCGTTCTATAAAAAGCGGCAGGCGTATTGATAAGATACAGGTAATACCTAAGCGTAAGCATGAAGCTGTTTACCAAGGCAATGTGTACGTAGTAGAAGGCGACTGGCGTATTTACGGTATAGATTTGTACCTCACTAAAGCAGACGCTAATATTAATTTTGTAGATACACTTAATATAAGCCAGCAATATATACCCGTTACAGATAGTACCTGGATGCCTACGTCAACTCTTTTTGATTTCAAGGGCGGCGTATTAGGCTTTAAATTTAAAGGTTATTATCTGGCTATCTACAACAATTACAACCTCAATCCAAAGTTCCCTGAAGGTTTCTTTAACGGTGAGGTAATGCGTATTGATACCCAAGCTAATGCTAAGCCTACCCGTTACTGGGCCAACAACCGGCCGGTGCCGCTTACCAATCTGGAAGAACTGGACTATAAGCGCAAAGACAGTATAGCTGTCATTCAAAGCAAGCCACAGTATCTCGATTCTGTAAACCGGGCGCAAAATGGATTCAATCCTATTAGTTACTTCTTTTTTGGTAAGCAACTGTATGACCGTAAAACCCGGCAGTCACTTTATTTTTATCAGCCTTACCAAACCATATTTTATAATACAGTTGAGGGCTGGGGCGTAAGTGCAAAAGTGCATTACATTAAGGGGTTTGACAACGGGCAGTCGTTCAGTGTAACGCCTAACATCCGGTATGGCTTTGCCGCGAAATTATTTAGTGCTAATTTAGGTCTAACGTATAACTACGATCCGGCCAATCAGGGGGCCTTTTCGGCACGGTTTGGCAGCGATGTTATGGATTTGAATAACGCTGGTACCCGTTCGTTGCTTTTTAATACGTTGAGTTCGCTTTTGTACGAAAATAACTATGTTAAACTGTACCGTACCAAATTTGGTGTGGTGGCCTGGCAGCGTGAAGTAGCCAATGGGTTGTTGTTAAACACTCAATTGTCTTACGCAGATAGGCGGCAGTTGTACAATGTGTCGTTCAATCACATTAAAGATGTGCCCGACAAGCAATACACAGCTAACAACCCATTGTCTAATCCGCCCGAGGTGGAAACACAATTGTTTCCGCAAAACCAGGCGCTTACAGCACGCGCATCGCTTACCTTTACCTTCAGGCAGCAGTATGTAACCCGGCCCGATGGTAAATACATTGAACCATCGCGCTATCCAAAAGTGCGGCTTAACTACCGCAAAGGTATAAGCGGCTTATTAGGGTCGGACGTAAATTATGATTTTGCTTCGCTGGATGTATTTGATGACCGGCTGAAAATAGGTCTGGTTGGTTTCTCGTCTTTTAAAATTACCGCCGGTACGTTCCTGAATCACCGCAGTTTGTACTTTATGGACTATAACCACTTTTTTGGTAACCAGGGTACAGTGTTCAATCCAACCATCGGTAGCTTTCACTTCCTCGATTTTTACGATTACAGCACCGATCGCTCTTTTCTGGAGGCGCACTATGAACATAATTTTGCTGGCAATTTCCTGAGCAAGATACCTTTCGTACGCAAACTTAAATTGGAAGAGGTGATTGGTGTAAATTACCTTACCCAAGCCCAACACACTGCATACTCAGGGGTAGGTAACAACCCGCTTATACAAGGTGTTAAGAGCAACTACTCCGAAGTTTATATAGGTGTACAGCGCTTTATTTTCCGAGTAGATTACGGTATAGCATTCGAGGGTAGCCGCCGCATTGTGCAGGGTATAAGAATATTTTATGGCTTGAGGTAAGCAGAGGTGTGATTTCGGACAGTAGGAGGGTTTCTCAACGAGAGGAAATACCTAATGCTGAAATTCTGAACTTAGCATTTTAAAACAAGCCACAGTAAAGGCAATTAAGTTATCCTTTATCCTTTCCAAATAAAACTTTTATCTTTGCACCTCATTTAACGCTGTTTGAACCAGTATCAATGTTTTATGGCAAAGTATAACACCCTACTGTATTATTGTTATTCAACAATAGCTGATGCGGAGCAATTTGCTACCGATCATTTAAAATTTTGTAAAAGCTTACGTTTAACCGGCCGTATCATCGTAGCTGACGAAGGGCTGAACGGCACGGTATCGGGCACGGTTGAAGCTTGCAAAAGCTACATGGATGCTGTGCATGCCGATGAGCGTTTTGCCCATACCGATTTTAAGATTGATGAGGTAGACGAACCCTCATTTGTAAAAATGCATGTCCGTTACAAATCCGAAATTGTGCACTCGGGCCTGCGCGATCCTAATATCATTAATCCGCAAAAACAAACCGGTAAGCACCTGGAGCCTGCTGAGTTTTTAGAAATGAAAGACCGCGATGATGTGGTGATCCTGGACGTGCGCTCAAATTATGAGCATTCGGTTGGTCGTTTTAAAAACGCAGTCACTTTAGATATTGAGAACTTTCGTGATTTCCCTTCAAAAATTAACGAGCTGGCTCAATACAAGGATAAAAAGATATTGACCTATTGTACAGGCGGCATAAAATGTGAAAAGGCTTCGGCCCTGTTGTTACATGAAGGTTTTGAGAATGTATACCAACTGCACGGCGGTATTATTAAATATGGCAAAGAAGTTGGCGGTGAGGATTTTGAAGGTAAATGCTATGTGTTTGATAACCGTTTAACGGTTGACGTGAATCAGATTAATCCTAAGGTGATTTCTACCTGCTTTAACTGCGGCAGTACTACCGATAAAATGATCAACTGTGCTAACCCTGAGTGCAACGAGCATTTTACCCAGTGTGATGAGTGCGGCTCTAAAATGGAGGGCTGCTGCTCAGCCGAGTGCCAATCCCATCCCCGTAAACGCGTATATGACGGTACTGGTTATTATGTTAAAGTGCCTCAACCAGTAAACGTGACTAAAAAAAGTAAAGTACAACTGGCCGAGTAGGGGCGTATAAGAGTTAGTAAACAAGAGCCAAGAAATAGAAAGCTTATCAGTTTAAAATTGATAAGCTTTTTTTATTCATTGGTGTCTTCGTCTGGCTTTGGCTTTATCATTTTAGGATTAAAGCGCGGTTTGTATGCGGGCTTTGGTGTATCAATAGTTTGTGGAGGTATAGCTTCTGGCAACTCTTCAGGCGCTATCGGCTCTGGTTTGGATGTATCATCAGGTTGTTGCCCCACTAAGGGTTCGTCGGCAGGCTTGGTGGTGGTTACCCCTGCTTTAAAACGTGGCTTAAAACCTAAGCTGGCGGGTTTGGGCTGGGTATCTGTAGTAGTCGGTTGCTCCTCCGTTTGTTTCTCTCCGGAGTTCGTTTTTTCGGGTTCCCCTTCTGTAGGTACACTGGGTTCACCAACTGGTTTGCTGGTTGTAACGCCGGCCTTAAAACGTGGCTTGAAGCCCACTTTAGCGGGTGCGTCAGATGGCGTTGCTGCGCCAGCTTCAGTGGTTGGTGGAGTTGGTGGTTCCGGTGCATCCGTTACCGACTGTTGTTCATTAGCCGGTTTGTTTGTAGTTATGCCAGCCTTAAAGCGTGGTTTAAAACCAGGTTTGGCTGGCGGGTTTACAGCCTTTTCTGTAGCCGGGGTATCATTATTTTCAGCCTCTGGCTGGGCAGCTGCTTCCGTTGGTGTGGTATTTGCCTGTTCTGCTTCAGCGGCTGGTTTGGGCGTAGCGCTTTTAGCTTGAAAACGGGGAACGTAGGCAGGCTTAGGTGACGGCACACTCGCCATATCATCTACTGTGTTGTTTTCAACAGGGTTAGGTGTGGCAGGTGCGGCAGTTGAAGCTTCAGTTGTTTTAAACTTAGGCTTAAATCCTAGTTTTGGCGCCTCATTGCGTGGCGATGGTTCTGTAAGTGTATCTGATACTGTTTGCTCCGCTATCTGATTCTCGGCCCTTAATTTTTCGGTTTCTACCTCCGGTGGAAGTGGGTACTGCCGCCGCAATTTATTGAACCAGAACTTTTTGGTATGGTCAAAACTCTTTTCACCCATTTTTTCAAAGTGTTCCTTAAATTCCGAAAACAAGCCGAGGTCGCCTTGTTGCAAGGCATCCAGGTTTATCTTCTTTTTTTTAAAAAACTCTTCAAATAACATGGGTTGGTAATTTCGGATGTTTGATTTCGGATTGAGCCTGCTGCCATTGTCGAGGAAGTATGCGATTACGCTATATTAGGCAGATCGCATACTTCTCAGTTATTACGTGCAACTTATCGTGGTCGGGCTTTTATTTTTGGGGCTAACCCTTACTCAGCCATGTTGTGATATACTGCCTGCACATCATCGTCCTCTTCCAGCTTGTCAATCAGCTTTAATACGTCGGCAGCGGCCTCTTCGCTAATTTCGGTGGTAGATAATGCAATACGCTCTAATTTGGCAGATTTTAACTCAATGCCCATGCCTTCAAGTGTTTTTTGCATCTTGCCAAAATCTTCGTAGGCGGCATGTAATACGGCAATGTCCTTGCCTTCCTCATCGGTTTCTACAAACAGTTCTTCTAATCCGGCGTCAATCAATTCAAACTCCAGTTCTTCCAAATCGCGCTCGCCCGGATCAAAGCTAAAAACAGATTTACGGCTAAATACAAAATCCAATGAGCCGGTTTTGCCCAGCGTACCACCCACTTTGGTAAAATAGCTGCGTACATTAGCTACGGTACGGTTGGTGTTATCGGTAGCGGTTTCTACCAATACGGCAACACCGTGTGGCGCGTAACCTTCATACACCAACTCTTCGTAATCTTTTTCGTCTTTGCTTGATGCACGTTTAATAGCCGCTTCAACACGATCTTTAGGCATGTTTACCGCTTTTGCATTTTGCATGGCTGTGCGCAAACGTGAGTTGGTTTCAGGGTTGGGACCGCCATCTTTAACGGCCATCACAATTTCTTTACCTAAACGGGTAAACTGTATGGCCATTTTGGCCCAGCGCTTAAATTTTCTCTCTTTACGGAACTCAAATGCTCTTCCCATTTTATAGTGAATAGTTATTTGTTAATAGATAATAAGTGCAAAAGTTATTTCGAGTACTAACGTAAAAACTTTCCAAACCTATAACAATAACTGTTGGAAATGATACCTTACTATTGGTCGAGATAACAACTGTTGCAGCTTACAAATTTAAGCTATTCTTTAAGTTTTTCAGCATTTCTTCCGTAAGTCGTTTCAGGTCGTATTCCGGCTGCCAGTTCCAGTCGGTTTTAGCCTGGCTGTCATCAATAGATTGCGGCCAGCTGTCGGCAATAGCCTGACGAGGATCATGATCAGCATAGCTAATTGAAAAATCGGGCATTTGCTGCTTAATCTGCTCGGCTAATTGAGCTGGTGTAAAACTCATACCCGCTAAATTATAACTGGAACGGATACTGATGTTTTCGGCAGGTGCTTCCATTAAACTCAAGGTTGCCCGAATGGCGTCATACATATACATCATAGGCAGCATGGTGTTGGCCGACAAAAAGCTTTGATATGTGCCTGTTTTTAACGCTTCGTAAAATATATGTATGGCATAATCTGTAGTGCCCCCACCAGGAGCGGCTTTCCAGCTGATGATGCCCGGGTAGCGTATACTGCGTACATCAAGCCCATGTTTGGCGTGGTAATATTCGCACCAGCGTTCACCTGCCAGCTTACTAAAACCATAAACAGTATTAGGATCCATTATGCAATACTGCGGGGTGTTTTGCTTGGGCGAGTTTGGTCCGAAAACAGCAATAGAGCTTGGCCAGAAAACCTTGGCTGTGCCAAACTCCACGGCCAGGTCGAGTACATGAATGAGGCCGTTCATGTTCAGATCCCAGGCCAGCTTGGGCTTTTGTTCGCCTGTGGCCGAAAGTATGGCAGCTAACAAGTAAACCTGCGTAGGCTGGTGCTTATGAAACAGATGGTGCAGGTTCTCCTTATCCAACACGTTTGCAAACTCAAACGGGCCGCTATTGCGTATAGCATAAGCCGGATTGTTAATATCAGAGGCGATAACTTGCTCTGCTCCGTACTGATTTCTTAAGGCTGTTACCAGTTCGGTGCCAATTTGGCCATTAGCGCCTATTACTAAAATCTTCTCGCTCATGCAATATAATATTTGGACGTTACAAAGTTAAAAAAATGACTGTAAACCCGCTATATATAACAATTAAACGTGTTCTTGAGCAATTGCACTTCTGCTAATAAAGTTTACCGTATTTGCGTTGTTAAAATACGTAAAATTTTATTTTGTAAGATTGCTAAAATGCCGGGTGCTGCAGCCCATTCAAAAGGCGCTAAAACCAGGTTTAAGGGCTTATGGTTGAGATTATTTTGTTAAATAATATGTACATTTGAAAATTAACGTTTTTTAATTATTAAAGTTTAAACAAGACAATGAAAGTCGCAGTAGTAGGTGCCACCGGTTTGGTGGGTACTAAAATGTTGCAGATTCTGGAAGAACGCAACTTTCCGGTAACAGAGTTAATTCCCGTTGCTTCAGCAAAAAGTGTAGGTAAAGAAGTTACTTATAAGGGTAAGCAATACAAGGTGGTTTCTGTTGAGGATGCGATAAAGCAAAAGCCTGATCTGGCCTTGTTTTCGGCTGGCGGCAGTACTTCATTGGAGCAAGCACCTTTGTTTGCCGAGGCCGGTATTACCGTTATCGATAATTCATCGGCCTGGCGCATGGATCCTACCAAAAAACTGGTAGTACCGGAGGTTAACGCTGATGTGTTAACAGCTGAGGATAAAATCATTGCCAATCCTAACTGCTCAACCATACAAATGGTAGTGGCCTTAAAACCCCTGCACGATCAATACAAGATTAAACGCGTAGTGGTATCCACTTACCAATCGGTAACCGGTACGGGCGTAAAAGCGGTTGATCAATTGTTCAACGAGCGTAAAGGTATTGAAGGCCCAATGGCGTATCCATATAAAATTGACTTGAACGTATTGCCGCATATCGACGTTTTTCAGGACAATGGTTATACCAAAGAGGAAATGAAAATGGTGCTGGAAACCAAAAAGATCATGGGTGATGACAGTATCCGCGTAACAGCTACAACGGTACGCATCCCGGTTATGGGCGGTCATTCGGAATCGGTTAACATTGAGTTCGAAAATGATTTTGACCTTACCGAAGTGCGCGACCTGCTGAGCAAAGCGCCAAGTGTGGTTGTGGTTGATGACGTAGCCAAACTACAATATCCAACACCGCTTGAAGCGCACGAGAAAGACGAAGTATTTGTGGGCCGCATCCGTCGCGATGAAACCCAGCCTAATACCTTAAACTGCTGGATAGTATCAGACAACTTGCGTAAAGGTGCTGCTACCAATGCCGTGCAAATTGCGGAGTACCTGGTAGCAAAAAACCTGGTAGGTGCGGCGGTAGAAGCGTAATTGTAAAAGTTATAATAAACAAAGAGGCCGATCTTATTCAAGATCGGCCTCTTTTATGTCCAGTATTTTTTCATTTGGATCTTCGGCATACCAATGCGCTCCTAACTTTAACAAAGAGCGCCATCGGTTTTTTTTGATGAAAGTAAATCCTAACTGCCTTTTGGCCGAAACCAAAAATCTTTTAAGCATCAGTTCTTTCTCTGCATCCTTTTTTTGTGAAACATCAGCATCTGTGAGACTGATCGTTTTTCCATTTTTGAATATGATCTTGATGGAAATAAAAGACCTGTACTGCTCGTCGTAATTGTAGCTGTAAAAGCCTAATATTTCGCGCTTTAAATACCCTGTATATTCCTTATTGCCTTCCTTAATATACATCCGCTTCCTGTCAAAATATATGGTTACAGATTTCGACCAATAGTTAAATAGCAATTTAAATATGAAGAAGAACAAACCTACAAGCAAATACATGCCACTCATGCCCAGGTAACGATAACCCTTTATAGCATATAGAATGATTAATGGCCATGTTATCAGTATACAAATAATGAATACGATATGGTTGGGAAGTGAAAGCACTTTTTTAAATACGAACTCTGGCGTGCAGTATTTTTCCATCAGCTAAATAATCTGAACATAATAAACTGCTCGGGCACTACTTAGTTTTTAAATCATCTGGGTATACCACTCTTTTGCAAAAGCCATATCTCCTTTCTATTATGCTCTTAATCAATAAAGTTTATCTTGCAATACTATACGCTTTCCATAATGAATGCAGAACCAATTAAGACATTCCATCAAAATAACTACCAGCAACTGTGCTACCAGCTATCTAAACAAGATGTGGATTTTGCCGAAGTTATCCAAAATTATGGCTATCCGCCATTTTGGTCGAGGGCTAATGCTTTTGAATCACTCGTGCATATCATTCTCGAGCAGCAGGTGTCGTTGGCTTCGGCTTTATCGGCTTTAAATAAGTTAAAGGAGCGCATACAAGAGGTTACACCTGCCCGGGTGCTGATGCTTACCGATGAGGAACTGCGTGCCTGCTATTTTAGCCGGCAAAAAACCGCTTATACAAAATATTTGGCAGAAGCAATTTTGAACCGGCAATTGGACTTAGCGGAGTTGGCCAATTTGCCTGATGATGAAGTGCGCAGCCGCCTTACAGCTTTAAAAGGAATAGGCAACTGGACGGTAGATATTTATCTGCTTATGGTTTTACACCGCACCGATATTTTCCCCATCGGCGACCTGGCTATTATTAACGCCTTTAAACGGCTAAAACAATTGTCTGCTTCAACCTCCCAATCGCAACTATTAGCCTTTGCCGAAACATGGCGGCCCTACCGCAGCATTGCCGCCATGTTGTTGTGGCATTTTTACTTAAGTTCTACAGCGTTAAAAAATAAGGGCTGACGGTACAACAGAGTTGTGTTGCCTTTTTAGCTCTTATTTCTTGCATATAGGTCTTACAATCCGTTTCTTTCTTTTTCCTGATAATCCTGTACAATGCCTACGGCGTTATGTACGGCATCGCTTAAGGTGGTTATAAAGGCGCCTGGTTTAGCCAGTTGTATGGCGTATTCAATAGGGTCTAACTGGCTGTCAAGCACGTCGCATGGCAAGTTGGGGTTTACCTCGTGCACACCTTCGCGCATAAGGCCAATTATATTTTCACGGGTGCGGCCACGCAGGTGATCTTCCTGCCGTAACAGTATATGATCAAACATAGTAGCGGCAATACGACCCAATTCGCGGATGTCTTCATCTCGGCGGTCGCCGGTACCGGCAATCAACCCTATTTTCTGTGGCGATTCAATATTGGCCAAAAACTCCTTTATGCCATGGTAACCATCGGGGTTGTGGGCAAAATCCACCATAAACCTGAAATCCTTAAAGTTAAAGATATTCATGCGCCCCGGGGTTTGGCTGGCCGATGGTACAAAGGTGTGCAGGGATGTTTTAATATCTTCCGTTTTAAAGCCCCATAAGTAAGTAGCTAACGTAGCAGCCAGCACATTCTCAATCATAAAGGTAACCGTACCGCCAAAGGTTACCGGTATTTCGGTTACTCTTTGCACGCGTATCTTCCAATCCCCTTTTTTTATGGTAACAAAACCGTTTTCGTACACGCAAGCAATGCCGCCTTTTTGGCAATGGGCCTTAATAACCGGGTTGTCCTCGTTACGGCTAAAGTAGGCAATATTGCAATCGGCCTGCTTACCAATCTTTACACAGTACTTATTATCGGCATTCAGTACGCCCCAGCCGCTTCTTTTAACCGAATCAATAACAACACTTTTTACCCGCATCAAATCATCGAGCGTGTGTATATCTGAAATACCCAGGTGGTCTTCCTGTATATTAGTAATTACTCCAATATCGCAATGTCCAAACCCAAGGCCTGAGCGCAGGATGCCGCCGCGCGCTGTTTCGAGTACGGCAAACTCAACCGTAGGATCTTTTAATATAAACTCGGTACTGTTAGGCCCGGTAGTATCGCCCTTTACCATCATTGTGTTTTGCACATAAATACCGTCTGAGGTGGTAAAGCCTACGCGGTAGCCGTTGTTTTTCACAATATGTGCAATAAGGCGTGTTGTAGTGGTTTTGCCGTTGGTGCCGGTAGTGGCAATAATAGGAATGCGCGACGATTTGCCCTGCGGGTAAAGCATATCCACCACGTGCCCGGCTACATTACGCGGCAAGCCCTCGCTTGGCGCAATGTGCATTCTAAAACCCGGCGCTGCGTTTACTTCAAGTATTACGCCGCCGTTCTCGGTTAAAGGCTCGGTCAGATTGTTAGCCATCACATCTATACCGCATATATCCAGTCCAATTATCCTGGAGATGCGTTCGCAAATGAATATATTTTCGGGATGCACCTGGTCGGTAACATCGATAGACGTGCCGCCGGTGCTCAAATTAGCGGTTGATTTTAAATAAACTATTTCATCTTTGGCCGGCACCGTATCCAGGGTATATCCCTTTTTAGTAAGCAGGTCCATGGTATCACGGTCAACCGAAATATGGGTCAGCACATTTTCGTGACCGTATCCGCGGCGCGGGTCGGTGTTCTCCTGGTCAATAAGTTGCTGAATATTTTGCGTACCATCGCCTTTAATATGCGCCGGCACACGCAGGGCCGCCGCTACCATTTTGTTATCAATTACCAAAACTCTAAAATCATGCCCGGTAATAAATTTTTCTACAATTACCCGTCGTGATATACGTGCGGCATGTTCAAAAGCAGCTACAGCTTCTTCTTCAGTTTTTACGTTGATGGTGGCGCCACGGCCATGGTTACCGTCCAGTGGTTTAAATACCAACGGGAAGCCCACTTTCCGGATGGCCTCTTTTACTTCGGCGGCCGAAGTAATGGTGATGCCTTTGGCCACCGGGATGGCTTGTTCCTGCAGTATGCGCTTGGTTTCGTCTTTATTGCCGGCGAGGTCTACCGCTATGCTGCTGGTATGCTCGGTCATGGTGGCGCGTATGCGAACCTGGTTTTTGCCGTAGCCTAATTGCACTAACGATTGGTTGTTTAATCTTATCCAGGGTATATCGCGCGATATCGCTTCCTCCACAATAGAACCTGTGCTAGGACCTAACCTCGAATTTTCCCTTAACTCCCGCATCTCCTGGATATCCTTTTCCAGTGTATAATCTTGTCCGGCAATCAGCGCCTCGGCAATGGCAACGGCAGCTTTAGCGGCAAAAATGCCCACGTTTTCTTCCACATAGTTAAAAACTACATTGTAAGTGCCCGGTGTTTTGGTTTCGCGGGTGCGGCCAAAGCCGGTATACATGCCGGCCAGGGTTTGTATTTCTAAGGCAATATGCTCAATCACATGGCCCATCCAGGTACCTTCCTGCACCCGCTCAAAAAAGCCGCCCGGTACGCCTGGCGAACAGCGGTGATTATACAAGCTGGGAATCAGTTCTTTAAGGCGCTCATAGAAGCCTTCGATAGTATTGGTTGGCCGCTCCTCCATTTCCTGAAGGTTAAGGCGCATCTGTATTAATTTTTTGCGGGTTATACTCCATATATTGGGTCCGCGTAGTACCTGTATTTTCTCTATTTTCATAGGTAAACCTGTCGTTTTTTCGAGATGATGATATTGATGGAAGCTGAATTTAGCTTTTGTAACAATTCAATGCAATTTTTGATGGTGCAGAGCGATTTTATTTATTTAAAAACTACTTTAACTGCATTTTTATCTTACTTTGTAATTATTGATTAAACTACTTGCGATGACTGTCCCGAAAGGTAAACTCATTATTATTGGCGGCGCCGTTGATATGGGCACCAACATTAGTGCCGAAGAACATTTTTTGCAGCCCGATTATCTCAAGTTTTTTGAGCGGGGCATTCTCAGACGGATGATCAATGAATCGGCCAAACAACTAGCCTCAAAAGTAGAAGTTATTACCACAGCTTCGCAAATACCCGAACTGGTTGGTGAGGAATATGTACGGGCGTTTAACCAGCTTGAAGTAGCTAACGTGAATGTACTTGATATTCGCAGCCGGGAGGATGCCAGCCAGCCAGATTACCTGAACCGTATACGCGAAGCCGATGTAGTAATGTTCAGCGGCGGCGACCAACTGCGCCTGAGCGCAATTTTTGGCGGCACAGAGTTTTTACAGATACTGAAAAAGCGTTATTGCCACGAGAACTTCATCATAGCCGGCACATCTGCAGGCGCGGCTGCAGCCTCTACCAACATGATCTATCGCGGACAAAGCAGTGATGCACTGGTTAAAGGCGAAGTGCAAATTACTGCCGGACTTGGCTTTATCGATTCGGTTATTATTGATACCCACTTTGTACAGCGTGGCCGTATAGGGCGTTTGTTTTACGCTGTGGCCAGCAACCCAGGCATATTAGGCATTGGGCTGGGTGAGGATGCCGGTCTGCTTATCACCGAAGGTAGCCTGATGGAAGCCATAGGCTCAGGGCTTACTATTGTTGTGGACGGTAAAAGCATGGTAGAAACTAATATTTACGATGTTGAGATGGGCGCACCGGTCTCTATTGACGGCTTAAAGGTACATGTGATGTCAATTTTCGACAAATACGATCTGGCACAGCACCGTTTAATCATCAAAAAGAAAACCAAGGTAGAGGAAGGCGTTTATTTACAGGTGCCAGACAGAGATTAGGTTAGAAGCGGGGTAGGAGTAGAGCTTGTTGTTAAGATGGAATTATAGGTAAAAAATACGTTCCTTAATTAATTCTAAGGGTGTAGGGCGACGCTTCCGCGAAAAAAGTAACTATCCTTCATAAAATATCTTTCGCTTGTATCAAAACGCCTATTTTTGTTTTTACGTAACAATCTAACCCGTTTTACCTTATGAAAATTATTATACATGGCGGCTTTTTCAGCGAATCGGGTACTAACCAGGAGGTGAAACATGCTAAGCAGGAAGCCCTAAAGCAAATTGTGCAGCAGGGGTATGATTATCTGCAAACGCACACCGCTACCGAAACAGTAGTTTACACGGTTAGCTTACTCGAGAACAATGAGCTTTTCAACGCTGGTACCGGCTCGCAAATACAAAGCGATGGCTGCATACGTTTGAGCGCCTCGCTTATGGATGGCAGAACACTGAAATTTTCGGGTGTAATAAATGTTGAGGAGGTCAAGAACCCTATTCTGATTGCCCAAAAACTGCAAGCTGCAGAAGACAAGGTTTTGAGCGGCAAGGGTGCCCAGCAATACGCCCGTGAGAATGGTTTCGATTATTATAACCCTGAAACACCTCAACGCCGGCAGGAATACGAAACCAAGCTTAATGACTCGATAAGATTAGGCACCGTTGGCTGTGTAGCACTTGATGCTGATGGCAACCTGGCTGCAGCTACTTCAACCGGTGGTAAGGGCTTTGAAATGCCCGGTCGTGTAAGCGATTCGGCTACGGTGGCGGGCAACTATGCCAATGGCGTAGCGGCAATATCCTGTACCGGAGTAGGCGAGGACATTGTAAGCGGTGGTGTAGCTACCAAAATTGTGACCCGCGTGAGCGACGGTATGACTTTGCAACGAGCTACTGAAAAAACTTTAACTGAAATGAAACCTTTTGACGGCTTTGTCGGTATAATTGGGCTTACCGCAGCAGGCGATGTTTATTATGCTGACACTCACCCTTATATGGTGTGGGCATCGTATGACGAGAATATCAAAGTATTTAGTTAAATTACACTTTAATTGCTTTACGTTTACTAAAATAGCGGTAATTTTACTTGCTAATTAATTTAAAGAAACTCAACAACAGCTCAATGAAAGTATTGTTACTTGCTTTTTTTTGTACCATTGCTATGTCGGCCTCGGCGCAGTTTTGGCCCTTTGCCAAACACCCACGTTATCCGTTGATTGCCGAAACTAAAAGTCGGCCATTCCGTTTACCGGCCGCTCAGCTAAAAGGTAATAAGATAAGCCGTGTTGAAATAGGACAAACCCCATACAGCCTAAAGCTTACCGAGCGTATAGTAATGAAAACTGCACAGCACCAAATGCGTTTCAGGGAGTATGAAGATGCCAGTTACAGTTTCAACGAACTGGCTAAAATATACGTGCAGCAAAACAAGTTGTCGCAGGCTAAATGGTTTTTTCTGCAAAGTAATAACCTTTCGCGCCAGCAAAGTAATGATCGTTTAACCATTGCTAATTTAATGGAACTATCTAGCGTAAAATCGGCCATTGGCGATTTTGCCTTGGCTCAACAGGATTTGGAAGAGGCCCGCACTATGGCCACGGCACATAACTGGCAAGATGATGTTCAATCGGTTAAAAAGCGGCTGGACTTGTTGCAATTAAACAAACTGGCTGCTTTAAAGCCCGCTGTTGGTGTTAACAGTCAGGCTGCTTTATAGGTAAGCCTAAAAATATTTAATGAAGGCCTGGTTTAATCCAGGCTTTTTTGTTTAGAGAAGTCGTTTAGCATAGGGCTGAGTAATGTTAACTAAAAGCTGGTTCTCCTTTAAAAGTCACAGTAATAACATTCCTGTTAGTATTAGGTAAATTATAACCACTTACCAAACATTGTATCCTATATTTACATTAGTATATTACGAGACAGCTAAAATGCTGTCTCTTTTTTATTTACTTTGGCAATTGTATAATATAGGCACTAATATTGATGTTTTATAATCTACCAGATATTAAATTAAAACCGGTTAAAGAAATGTTTAAAAAGTTATATATGTTCCTGGTGTTGGGCGCCGCTTTGGCTTGCCAGGCTTCAACCCCGGGTGCTGAGAAGGTGGATGGGTCAAATAATCTCCAGCCCGATCAGCAACAAAGCGTGGTGGCCAAAGAAGTAGCCTCGCTTATTTCCAGTTATAATTACAAAAAAGTTGCCCTGAACGATTCGTTGTCCGAAGTGGTATATAACCGCTACCTAAAATCTCTTGATGATAACCGTAATTATTTACTGGCATCTGACGTTAAGGATTTTGAGCGTTTTAAAACTACGATTGATGACGACCTGAAAACAGGCAACCTGAATAACGTTTTCTATATTTTTAACGTTTACCAGAAGCGCTACCTTGAGCGCATCAATTACTCATTAGCGCAACTAGATAAGCCATACGATTTTAATACTAACGAAACCTTTACTTACGACCGGGAAAAGCAGCCTTGGGTATCATCAGAAGGTGACATGAACAAGTTGTGGAGCCAGCGCGTTAAATATGACCTGCTGAACCTTAAACTGGCCAATGCAGACGTTGCCAAGAATAAAGAAACCTTACGCAAGCGTTACCAAAATTTGCTTTCGCAGTCCAAAAAAATATCCAATCAAGATGTTTTCCAGTTGTTTATGGATGCCTTTACCGAATCGGTAGATCCGCACACCAACTATTTCAACCCGGCCAACGCGGCTAACTTTAATATCGAAATGTCGCGCTCGTTAGAAGGTATCGGCGCTTCGCTGGCATCAGAAAACGAGTACATCACCATAAAAACTATTGTAGCCGGTGGCCCTGCCGACAAAAGCAAGCAAATTAATATTGATGACCGCATTGTAGGCGTGGCCCAAGGCAAAGCCGGCGAGTTTCAGGACGTAGTGGGCTGGCGCATAGAGAACGCTATTGCCTTAATACGCGGCACCAAAGGTACTACTGTACGTTTACGCATATTACCAAAAGGAGCAGGCGCGGGCTCAAAGCCTAAACTGGTTGAAATGGTGCGCGAAAAAATTGTGCTGAAGGACCAATTGGTAAAAAAAGAGATACGTACCTATAACTCCAATGGTAAAACCGTTAAAATTGGGGTAATTAACGTACCGGCATTTTATATTGATTTTAATGCTTACCGTGCTAAAGACCCTAACTACCAAAGCACCACCCGCGATGTTAGACTAATTTTGGACACCCTTAAACGCGCAGGTGTAGATGGTGTGGTTTTAGATTTGCGTCAAAACGGCGGCGGCTCGCTGATTGAAGCCATTGAGCTTACCGGTTTATTTATAAAGAATGGCCCTGTAGTACAAGTGCGTGATACCCGCAACCGTGTGGAAGTGAATGAAGACGAGGATCCGGCTGTTGCTTACGCTGGTCCGCTTGCCGTGTTAACCGATCGCTTTAGCGCTTCAGCCTCTGAAATCTTTGCTGGTGCCATTCAAGATTATGGCCGTGGTTTAATCATTGGTACACAAACTTATGGTAAAGGTACCGTGCAAAGCGCTATTGAACTGGATAAGGTTATCAATCCATCTATTAAGGAAATGATTACCACTGCCATGAACAAAAAATCATCTGGCACGGGTGCAGAGTCTAAGTTTGGACAGTTAAATTTAACCATCGCTAAGTTCTATCGCATCAGCGGCAGCTCAACACAGCATAAAGGCGTATCGCCAGATATAAGTTTCCCATCTGTTATCCCGTTAGACAAATATGGCGAGGATACCGAGCCATCAGCTTTACCATTTGATATGGTTCAGAAAAGCGCTTATACCAAGGTTGGCGATCTGAGCAGTGTGATTCCGCAGCTAACCAAGCTACATGAGCAACGTATGGCTAGCAACGCCAATTACAAGTATATGCTGGAAGACATTGCCGACTATAAAAAGCGCCAAAGCGAAACCAGCGTAACCCTAAACGAGGCCGACCTTAAAAAAGAACGGGATTCAGAAGAACAAAAGACCTTTGAGCGCAACAATCTACGCCGTACGGCGTTAGGCCTAGCTCCTCTTAAAAAAGGTGCAACGCGTCCTAAAAACGAAGATTTGGATTTTCTGAAAATGGAAGCTGGCCAAATTATGACGGACTATATAAACCTGGAGAAATCCAACCGTTATACTAACGTAATACCGCAACAACCGTAAATTTTACGCTATACTAAACAAAAGACGCCCGCTTGCCGGGCGTTTTTTGTTTATAAGGAATTGTTCGGGCAAATTGTTAGAAGTTGAGTGTCTGGAGCAAATTGTAAGCGTGCTTAACCATCCTTTATTACAAGGAGCAACGATAGAGGTTAAGCCCTGTACAAGCTGCAATCTGTGATCTACGGTATTGCTTCGTTACTTTACCAACTTATAGTTTCTATATTCACTAACCCTCCAGCCGGTCCAATCTTCAATTTTTTGAAGTATGCGGCGACGGAGCGACATTTTCTTTTTGAGTTGTTCGGGGTCTATCTGTAACTTCCAGTTTTGAGCTTTAATGCGGCGTTGCATCACGGCCGGGTGTGTGCCTTCAAAAGCCAGCAGGCGGTCTGCATTTTTAAAATCAAATTCAAACTTTTCGGGCAGGTTTTCAGCTATCCAGGTGTCATCATGGTAAAACTGATTAAAATTACGCAGTTTGCTTTCCAGTCCTTTAGGTGGTTTTACCCATCCATAATGATAAATATAAGCGTCAATCAGTTTTACGTTAATCTTGCGGTCGGCCCATCTGAAACCTTGGGCATCCCGGTAAGCGTGGATGTTTTTATTGTTGCGCAGAACCCTTATCTCGCGACGGTACCATCGGCGCGAATGCGCGTAGTAATCGTATGAGCCATAAAAGTGCTGGTATTTAAACAACAAGCCTTCAATAGCCTTATCGTTTAAGTTAGCTTCCATCTCCTGTTGAATAACCGGCAAATACTTTTCGTGTACTACTTCATCCCCCTGTATGTAAAAGGCCCAGTCGGCATCGGGTGAAATAGCGGCAAAGGCTTTATCCGTTTCGGCGGCAAACACCGATCCTCCCTCGCGTAAAGATTCATCCCAAACGGTATGAATGATCCTGATTTTAGGCGAATTGATACCGTTAATCAGTTCTTCGGTATCATCTTCACTATTGCCCAGCGCTACTACAAATTCGTCGCAAATGGATAGTATAGATGTAATGGCTTCCACAACGGGGTAGTCATTTTTTACCGCATTGCGGATAAAGGTAAAACCTGCAACTTTCATGAGCTTATAAAACAGATTGGTAAACTTTTATAGTGTTTTGCACACAAGCATCAAAGGTAAACAAAGCAAGCCTTTCATTTCCCCTTTGCTTCAGCTGCCGTTGTAAATTTTCATCGCCAAGCACCTGTGCAGCTGCCTGTTCTATATCGGCAGGTTGCAAGGGGTCAAAATAGATGGCCGCATTGCCGGCAATTTCTGGCAAACAGCTGCTGTTACTGCATATCACCGGGCATTGGTTGGCAAAGGCTTCCAACAAGGGCAACCCAAAACCTTCATGCAGCGAAGGGAAAGCAAATAATTTAGCCTGCCTGTATAACTGCTGCAACAGCATATCGGTAACATCCATTTGCTGGCATTGTGTGCCAATGCGTTGTTGTTGAAATAGCTGCAATTCGGCATCAGTAAAAGCCTTCCCGCCCGCGCAAACCAGTTTAAGCTGGGGGTTAGCCTGTAAAAGCGGACTTATGCCTTTCACAAACAAGGGGAAGTTTTTATAGTGCCAGCGCTCTCCTACAAACAACAGGTAATTTTGGGGCAGTGTTACGTTTTCTTTAATTAAGTTATCGGTTGAACCGTCCGGAGCTAGGTAACCATGATACACCACGTGTACCTTATTAGCCAGCTGCGGGTATACTTTTATTATATCACTTTTGGTAAACTCTGATATGGCAATCAACGCATCTGCCCGTGCCATCACAAGCTTTTTTCGGGCAATTACCTCCGTTGCATCCGGAAAGTATTCGGGGTATAGCTCATGTACCATATCATGCACAGTAACTACGCATGGCTTTTTAAGGTATTTAATAAAGTAGGGGTCGTAATAAGTAGGATGAAATACGTCGAAGGCGCGTATTTTAAAACTCCAGCGCGAAAAGCGTCTGTTCCATTTGTAATACTTATTTAACTTTCCCTTCCATAAACTTTCACCCAGGTTGTTATTTAGCAGGAATGCGTCATGCTTAACATATTCGTTCTCGGCGTATAGCGCGGTAATAGAGCTTTGATGGCCCGCAGACTGTAAGCCACGATGCAGGTTGGCAAAGTAGCGGGATATGCCCCCGTATTTTTGCAGTGAAAAAATCTGATGATCGAACAGTACTTTCATAGGTGTGCTTTAATAAAAGTTACTGCCCGGCCTGCTTTGCTCTTTGCGGCGTTTGTATAAAAAGCGCAGGTACATTAACCAGCCCATACTTTTTTTAATGATTTGTGGCTTATCGTGCTTGAAAGCGTCATCATTAGCCACTGCCGAAAAACCGGTTAAGTTGTACCAGGCCACTGGTATGTCTACATATTGTTTTTTGATAGATTTATCACCCCATACCTGTAAGTTCAGCGCATAATCGGCATAAATGCGGTACTTTAAACTGTATTGGTATTTTTGAAACACCTTGGCAGGATAAAATATGGATTGATGGTTTATGCAGTACTTAGCTAACCGATATGCCGAAAACTCGCCTGTAAACAGCGGCCCTTCGGCTTTGGTGTTCCCATAATATATAGTGTCCTCGTCTTTCAGTTGCTGTGCCATAGCGCTAAAGCCGGTAAGCAGTCGGTCATCGGCCCCTAAAAAGTACAGCCATTTGCCGGTGGCCAGCCCGGCGCCTTTGTTCAGCGCATCGTATATGCCTTTATCGGGTTCGCTTACCCAGCGGTTAATGTATGCATTATACTGTTGCAAAACTGCAATTGTATCATCGGTGCTCCCGCCATCTACAATAATCACTTCAATAGCCGGGTAAGCCTGTGCTGTAATCGAATCCAGACAGCCGGGCAAATGTGTTGCTGCATTATAAGTAGCTATAATAATGCTTACCAGCGGTAGTGGCTGGTTTTGAACGGTACGGCTGCCTCCCTGCCTCATGTTAAACGGCTTTAAACATAAACTGATAAATTAAGCTATTTTTGCACAAACATACGGCATGCCTATCAGTATTGATGTCATAATTCCTTCTTTCCGGCTAACCCCGGCTACTTTATTGCCTATACTAAAGTTAGGAAGACCTGCCGATACACTTATACGCTTCTTTTTAATTGCCGATAACCCTACACTGGTGCCCGATGCCGGCATAGCAGCCCTGGTAGATAATGAAACGGTTAGTTTGATTATTAACGAAAATAATTTGGGCGCATCGGCCACCCGTAACCGCGGCATTGAAGCTGGTAAAGGCGACTGGATTTTGTTTTTGGATGACGATATCGAAGTAAATCCGGACTTATTGCTTACTTACGCAACAGCCGCACAGCAACAATCGCATGAAATTGGCTTTATTGGATTAGTAACTATGCCCCCCGCACCCACAGCTTTTGCCCGGGCGGTTTATGCTAATGGTTCAATGGCTATTTTTGGTGCAGCGCAGCATAATGAATATTTTGCCTGGGGAGCATCAGCTAATATTATGGTGAAGCGCAGTGCTTTGGGAGATGTGCGATTCTCATCAGCTTATCCTAAAACGGGTGGAGGCGAAGAGGTAGAGTTTTTTTTGCGTATACGCGCACAAAACGGATTTGCTAATTATCGCTGCTTGCCCCATGCACACGCCGAGCACCCCTGGTGGAACAATGGGCGGGCAGACTACACCCGCTTTTATCGTTATGGTATAGGTAACAGTTACCTAGCCCAACGTAATCCGGCTTACCGCTGGTACGATTTTTTAAACACACCCGAAACCTTGTTTTGTATAGTGGTAGCGGTATTTGTGGTCCACTTTTTTTACCGGCCTGTTGTGAACTATGGCTTATTCTTTATAGCAATTAGTTTATTTGCGGAATATATAACCAACATAATGCGGGTACGGCGCAATAACAAAAAGCTGTCTTTCGGCACCGCCTTTAATGTTATGCGCTTGCGCTTGGTATATGAATGGGGAACGCTGATTGGTAACCTCAAAAGATTCCGGTTAGCCGGAATGGGCGAACGTTTCAGCTATGATGGCAGCACCAAGGCCCGGCACTTCAGGCTTAACCGTTACAAGATTGTAAAGCTGGCTATTTACACCTTGGCTATTATAGCTTTAGTAGTATACAGGCAGCGTTAGCAGCAAAAAATTAAACTTCGTGGTAGCCGCTGGGGCAGTAGGTAAGTTTCTCACTTACGGTTTTTCGGTAAATGAGCTCGTTGGGCAAGAAGTTGCCCCTATCATGCCAGGGGTGAAAGATGTGATAGCTGATAGCCGCCATTTTAAGGCGCTTTTTCAGGACACCAGCATTAATAAGGCGCGCACCAAATTCGTAGTCTTCCCAGCCCCAGCCCTCAAAATCATTGTAGTAGCCGTTTATCTTAATGTAATCGGCGCGCCAAAAAGCTAGGTTGCACCCCTTTACATTCCAAGAGCTGCGCGGATCGGGCTTAAAGAACATGGACAACAAGGGTATACGTACCGCATTGAAACGGCTGTATAAGCCTTGAGACAGGGAGTGGAAGTTGACTTGTTTAGTTTGGAGTATTTCTTTAGTCTTGGCTTCGGTAAGCATGGTACGGCTACCTTGCATAAAGTATCCTTTGCGGGCGGCACGCTCATGATCGGCTACAAACTTGGGGTTCACAATAATGTCGCCATCAATTTCAATTATGTAATCCGCTTCAGACAATTTTACAGCTTTGTTTAGTATTAAACATTTCCGAAAGCCCTTGTCTTCCTGCCAGGCATGCTTTAAAGGAACGGTAAATAGTTTTCGGTAATGATCAATCAGCACGGTGGTTTCCGGGCGCGAGCCATCATCTGCAATCAGTATTTCATCGGGCATGCGCGTTTGGTGCAGCAAACTCAACAGTACCAACTCTAAAGCCTCAGGCCAGTTATAGGTTGATATGAGCACTGCTACCTTGAACCTGTTTTTGCCCACTGTTGGGGTATGTTGTCCATCCTGCGCCATTGTAGGTAGCAAAGATACAAAACACCACCTGATTAGTATAGGCACTATAGTAACAAGGCAGCTTGTTAAATACGATATAAAATAAAACAGGCAACCACCGTTAAGTACTTGCCTGTTTTTAAAATATATAATAGAATTTAGCTATTCATGATCTCCTCGATATGCTCAGCCTCTAACGGAATGCCTGCCATTAAATCGACATTGCCACCTTCGGTTATGAGGATGTTATTCTCCAGGCGGATGCCCAGGCTTTCTTCCGGTATATAGATGCCAGGTTCGCAGGTTAATATGTTACCCACCTCAAATGGCTTGTAGCGGCTGGCAAAGTCGTGTACATCCAAACCAAGGTGGTGTGAAGTACCATGCATAAAGTATTTTTTATACAAAGGTGCTTTGGAGTCTTGTTTTTCCACGTCGTGGCGGTCGAGCAAACCCAGGCCGATTAATTCGCCTGTCATGATCTTGCCTACTTCATCATGATATTCATTCCAAACTGTTCCGGCCACTATCATTTGCGTAGCCTGCTTCATCACCCTCAGTACCGAGTCATATACCTGTCGCTGGCGCGAAGTGAAGCGGCCGCTTACCGGTATTGAACGACTCATGTCTGCATTGTAATTGGCATACTCGGCTGCCCAGTCGAACAAAATTACATCGCCGTCTTTGCAAATCTGGTTGTTATCTATATAATGTAATACAATGGCGTTGTGGCCAGATGCTATAATAGGTGTATAGGCATGCCCGGTAGCACGCTGCCTTAAAAACTCATGTGTTATCTCTGCCTCAATTTCGTACTCCGCAACGCCGGGCTTTACAAATTTAAGTACACGGGTAAAAGCATCACGTGTAATATTGCATGCTTTTTGGGTCAGTTCAATTTCAACGGCCGACTTTACTACGCGGAGGTCTCTCATTATAGGAGCAGAGCGTTCATAATAGTGAAGCGGGTATTTGCTGCGCAGGTCTTCCAGGAATCGCAAATCGCGGTAAGGTACACCGGGCAGGAACCGGTCGTTCTCGTTTGTATTGATATATATATGTTCTGCATAGTTTATAATACTGTGCAAAATTGCTTCAAAGTCATGCAACCAGTATACGCTTTGTATACCTGAAGTCATTTTCGCTTCGTCCTTGGTATACTTGTGGCCTTCCCATACCGCAATGTGTTCGTTGGTTTGTCTTAAAAAGAGTACTTCTCTGTATAGTGGATTAGGACAATCGGGGAAAAGTAACAGTATACTTTGCTCCTGATCTATACCAGACAGATAAAAGAAATCGGCATTTTGTTTAAATACGAAAGTTTGATCTCCGCTGCGCGGGTATTCGTCATTAGCATTAAAAAGGGCTATGGAATTGGGCTTTAATCGTGAAACGAAATTTTTTCTATTTAAAATAAATAAGTTGTTATCTATAGGTAGATATTTCATGAAATAAGTTCATTTAATTTTTATAAAACAAAATTTTGCATTTATTTGTCTCCAATATTAGTAAAATTGGAACGGTGTTTGGTAAACGATCAAACATAAGTACTAATTTTAATAAGTAAAATCACAATTAAAAATTGTTTAATCTTAAAACTATGAACTATTCTACATTAAAGAAAACAGTCGCGCTTTCTTTTGTATCTCTCTTAGCTGTTGGCGCTGCCAATGCTCAGTCTGATTCAACTGCAAGCACTACAACGACATCAACTGGTACCGCCAAAGTATTTGGTGGCAGAGGCCAGTACAACACCTGGAGCTTTGGCCTGAACGCTGGCGCTGTATCACCAGTTACTGCTATCGGCGGTACTCATGATTACACTGACTACGTAGTGTCATTAGGTTACGGTGCTTCATTAAAATGGCAATTAGCACATTCATTTGCTTTGCAATTAGATGCAAACGGTGGTAAAGTTGCTGGTAACAACAACAGCGCTATTGGTGGCGCACGTGACGGTTTCCGTTCTTACGACTCTCGTTTTTGGCAAGGAACTTTAAGTGGTAAAGTAAACGTTGCTACTATCGATTTCTTACGTCGCAAAAATTCAGTTAACTTCTTCGTTAATGCTGGTGCTGGTATGATCTGGTACAACCCACACTTTATCACTACTGGTGGTACTGAGGCTCGTTACCTGAACGCTGATGGTTCTAAGCACTATGTAAAAAGCTTAGTAATTCCAGTTGGTGCTGGTGTTAAATTCCGTTTATCAGATGCTTGGGGCTTAAACTTAGGCTACAATGTTAACTTCACTGATGATGACAACTTAGACGCTCTGAAAAGAGGTTACCCTACTCGTGACCGTTATTCATATGGTTACGGTGGTTTAGAGTACACTTTCGGTTCAAGCTCAAAACCAAACTTAGAGTGGGTTAACCCAGTTGCTATGATGTATGACGAACTGTATGATGCAGCTTTACGTCAAGAAGTTGAAGCTTTAAAAGGTCGCGTTACTAACGTTGAAAACGCTGTTAACGACCTGAAAAAAGATTCTGACGGTGACGGTGTATCTGATCAATTTGACAAATGCCCTAACACTCCTGCTGGTACAGTAGTTGATGGTGCTGGTTGCCCAATCAAATTCCCAGCTGCTGATTCAACTGCAAATGCTGGTAATGCTCAGGCTTACTCAAACATCCAGTTTGACTTTGATAGCTCAGTGTTAAGAACTTCTTCTTACGGCGTATTAGATGCAGTTTCTGCTGATATGCGTTCAAACACTGCTAAATCTGTAACTTTAAACGGTTATGCTTCATCTGAAGGTACTGCAGCTCACAACCTGCGTTTATCTAAAGACCGTGCTAACTCAGTTAAAACTTACTTAGTAAACTCTGGTGTTGAAGCTCGTCGTGTTAAAGTAAAAGGTTTAGGTGAAACTAACCCAATTGCTGACAACTCAACTGAAGAAGGACGTGTAATGAACCGTCGTGTTGAGTTCTTGCAAAAATAATTTTAATAGAAATTAATACTTTGAAAAAGGCTCCGGATAACCCGGAGCCTTTTTTTATTACTTTTGTTTTATGTACTTCTTCCGCAAAAAGAACGATAACCGCCCAACCAGCTTTAACCTGAAGGTAATGCACATTATTAATGCAACAGCCATTATTATATTCGTCCTGGGCATTATCTGGAAGTTGATAGACTGGTTTATGCTTAAAAAATAATGAGTACTATAGTTAATACCACCAACGCGCCGGCACCAATTGGCCCGTACAGCCAGGCTGTTTTAGCAGGCAACATGCTGTTTGTATCAGGTCAGATTGCATTAGACCCTGCATCGGGCGAGCTGATTCTGACTGACATCCCTACGGAAACTACCAAGGTGATGGAAAATATTAAAGCCATTTTGACAGAGGCAGGACTCGAATTCGGCAATGTGGTAAAAAGCAGCATCTTTTTAAAAGACATGGGCGATTTTGCCAAAGTGAATGAAATCTATGGCTCATACTTTAGTAGCAACTTCCCTGCACGCGAAACTGTACAGGTAGCGGCCTTGCCTAAAAATGTGAACGTTGAGATTTCGGTTATTGCCTATAAAGGCTAAGCAGTTATATACCGGTTAACGTTGAACGCGTCAGTATTTCAAACTCCCATTGATTATTTAAAAGGTGTAGGTACAGCCCGTGCCGAAGTTTTAAAAAAAGAACTGGGTATATTTAGTTATGAGGATCTGCTGCGGCATTACCCGTTTAAGTATATTGACCGTACGCGCTTTTACAAAGTACGCGATATAAATCCAGAACTACCCCACATACAAGTTATAGCTCGCCTAACCCATAAAGAAATAATAGGCGAAAAGCATACCAAGCGTTTAATTGCACATGTACAAGATGATACAGGTGTAATGGAATTGGCCTGGTTTCAGGGTATAAAGTGGGTGGAGAAAAGCCTTATAGTAGGTAAGGCTTACATTATTTTTGGCAAGCCGGGCATGTTTAACGGCAAGCCGCAAATGGCTCACCCCGAAGTAGAGCCTTACTCGCCCGAGGCGCTTAAACGCAAAGGGAATATGACTTTGCAACCGGGTTACAATTCAACTGAAAAACTTAAAACGTTTTCACTTGATAGTAAAGGTTTGCAAAAACTGGTGGCTATATTGCTTGAGCAGTATGCAAAAGACATACATGAGAACCTGCCACTTTACATTCTTCAAAAGTTCAGGTTGATGGGTAGGGCAGAAGCATACCGCCAAATTCACTTCCCCGAGAGTCCCGACTTGTTGTATGAAGCTCAGCACCGGTTAAAGTTTGAAGAGCTTTTCCTGATACAATTACGCCTGCTCAAAAATAAGCTGCTACGCACCCAAAAGTTTAAAGGCAATATATTCGGCAGCGTTGGCGAATCGTTTAATACCTTTTACAATCACAAAATACCGTTTCCGCTTACTAATGCCCAAAAGCGGGTGTTAAAGGAAATAAGGTTGGATACCCAACGCGGCGTACAGATGAACCGCTTGCTACAGGGCGATGTAGGCAGTGGTAAAACCGTAGTGGCTTTAATGAGTATGCTGCTGGCTATTGATAATGGTTTCCAAACCTGTATGATGGCTCCAACAGAAATTCTGGCCAATCAGCACTATATATCTATCAAAAGCCTTTTAGGGGATGACTTTTTAGAGGTAGCGTTGTTAACCGGCTCTACCAAAAAGAAGGACCGCAAGGTGATCCATGAAAAGTTGCTAAGCGGCGAACTCAAGATTTTGATAGGAACGCATGCGCTCATTGAGGATGCCGTTCAGTTTCAAAACCTGGGCTTTGTGGTAATTGACGAGCAACATCGCTTTGGTGTAGAACAGCGTGCCAAATTGTGGCGCAAAAACACTATCCCGCCGCATGTGCTGGTAATGACGGCAACCCCCATTCCGCGTACGCTGGCCATGACTTTGTATGGTGATTTGGACGTATCCGTTATTGACGAACTGCCTGCAGGCCGTAAACCCATCGAAACCTTGCATTTTTATGAAACCCAGCGCCTGCAAATGTTTGGCTTCATGAAACGCGAGATTGCCATAGGCAGGCAGGTGTATGTAGTATATCCGCTAATTCAGGAAAGCGAAAAGCTGGATTTGAAGAACCTGATGGATGGTGTGGAAACCATGTTGCGTGAATTCCCGCCGCCGCAATATCAAATCAGCGTGGTGCATGGTAAGCTCTCCGCCACTGATAAGGATTTTGAAATGCAGCGCTTTGTAAAAGGTGAAACACAGATTATGGTGGCTACTACTGTAATTGAGGTAGGTGTTAACGTGCCCAATGCATCTGTAATGATTATTGAAAACGCCGAACGTTTTGGCTTGTCGCAGCTGCACCAATTGCGTGGTCGCGTTGGCCGGGGTGCCGAGCAATCATACTGTATTTTAATGAGCGGCCAAAAGCTGAGCCGCGAAGGCAAAGTACGCCTGGAAACCATGGTGCGCACCAATAACGGGTTCGAAATATCTGAAATTGACCTGCAATTGCGCGGCCCGGGTAATATTGAAGGCACCCAGCAAAGCGGCGTGTTAGATTTAAAATTGGCTAACCTGGCTACCGACCAGGAATTATTGCTACAGGCACGCAAAGCTGTTGAAGATATTTTTGCGCATGATCCGCAACTGGCCCTGCCCGAAAATCAAGTCCTGCATCAAGCTTCTCAGGCAAAAAATGGCGGCCTGAGTTGGGATAAGATTTCCTAATTGCTATCTTAACGGCATAAAACATCTCTTTTCATGAAATTAAAAGCTACCGTCCTGTCCTTAATGGCTGGTGTGGGTTTGTCCATATCTGCACACGGGCAAACCGATTCTGTTATGATGCGCAAGATTTTTGATGAAGCGCTGGTAAACGGCCAGTGTTATGAAAACCTGCGTTACCTGTGCAAAAAGATTGGTTCGAGACTGAGTGGCTCAACAGGTGCCCAAAAATCGGTTGAATGGAGCAAGAAGCTAATGGACGGCTATGGTTTCGACCGCGTTTACCTGCAAGAGGTAATGGTGCCGCATTGGGAGCGCGGCGCAAAGGAGCAGGGGATTATCATTAGCGGCAATACGCGCACACCTGTAGCGCTGGCAGCACTGGGCATGTCGGTAGCTACGCCAAAAGCCGGCATTACCGCCGAGGTGATTGAACTGCAAAGCGTGCAGGAGCTGCAAACTTTAGGCGAAGCCAAAATAAAAGGAAAAATCGTGTTTTTTAACCGCCCGTTTGATGAACGCTTTATCGAAGCAGGATCGGCCTACGGTACAGCCGGCGATCAGCGTAATGTTGGCCCCGGCATGGCGGCTAAGTATGGCGCTGTAGCCGTCATTGTGAGGTCGCTTACAAGCGCGCTGGACAACTATCCCCATACGGGTGGTACCAACTATGGCACTAACCCTAAAATAGCCGCAGCAGCGTTGTCAACAGTAACAGCGAACAAGTTAAGCAGCTTGTTAAAGCAAAAAGGTTCATCGCCGGTAAAGTTTTTTCTGAAAACCAATTGCCAAATGCTGCCTGATGTTTTATCGTACAACGTAATTGGCGAAATTAAAGGAACTGAGAATAACAATAAATACATATCTGTAGGCGGTCACCTCGATTCATGGGATTTAGCTGAAGGCGCACATGACGACGGTACTGGTGTCATGCAGTCGGTTGAGGTGTTGCGCATATTTAAAGCGCTAGGCTATAAGCCAAAAAACAATGTGCGTGCCGTGTTTTTTATGAACGAGGAGAATGGCCACAAAGGTGGCATCAAATATGCAGAGCAGGCTTTAAAAGATAAGGAAGAGCATATTGCAGCTATTGAGACGGATGAAGGCGGCTTTACACCAAGGGGCTTTAGCTTTGAGCGTGCTACCCCTGCCTTTCTGAACGCGGTAAACCAGCAATGGAAAAAGCTTTTTGAACCGTACGAAGCCGACAGGATGGTAGCAGGCGGCGGCGGTACGGATATCGGTCCGCTACGCGAAACACATCCTAACATAGCGCTTATTGGTTTCCGGCCAGATTCGCAACGGTATTTCGATATTCACCATACGCCTAATGATGTGTTTGAGAATGTGAACAAGCGTGAACTGGAATTAGGCGCTGCGTCTATTGCATCGCTCATCTATCTGATTGACCAGCACGGTTTGAATTTTTAAACTAAGGTTGCATTGTGGAGAGTGAGTTGTTTGATGTAAAGGGTTTATAATGAGCTTTCAGAATACATTATCGGTTATACTGCTTTTTGTATTTAGCGGCCTCTTTAGTTGCAAGAGTAATACCTCGCAAAAGGTGGCCGACCGCAAAATGCCCATTGGTAACAGTATAAAAACTGAGAACCAAAGCGAACCTAGTGGCGATATAACCGGGCCTGAAGAAAAGTATACTGATAAGGATTTTAAAGAACATGTAGGTGATTGTTTTGAAAGAAGCAAGTATAGCCTGCCCTACCAAGGTACTATCAATCCGGAAAAAGCCAACTATAAGATTCTTCCTTGTGAAATTTCCGGTGTAGATGATTTTCTTTGTGAAAACAAGGGTTTGAGGTATATTTCGCTACCCTACTTTGACAAAGTTAATGTAGTACTGGTTCCGATGGACTGTGGCGACTTTAGCTACCGCTATTACCTGCTTACTATAGTTGATAAGAAAGTTGTTGCTAACCAGTATGTGGAAGGTGAGTGGTTTGAGCCGGATGATGATCATTATAAAGAACTTACCACATTTTCTATTGACAAGAATTACAAGATATCAATAGTGACTAACCAAATTGAAAACGGCAACGCTAAGCTTAAAGAAAAATTGACTTACCAGTTAATGTCTGACGGAAAGCTCCGGGAAATTTGAAAAAGGTAAGATCATATTATCGAAATTCACCTGGGCAATACTTTATTTAAACGCCATAAAAGTACTTAATGAGAAAAACCCTAACCTTAACATTAATTGGAGTAATTGCAATTAGCTCGATTTATGCCTTGGTTCATTATATCAAGATGGACGGATTTTCGTTTGCGTGGATCCTGAATTTTCTTTTAATGTTCTTTATGATTCTTTTTACCGACACATTAAAAAGTCAGCTCACTTCTTCTTACTTTAAAGACAAGAAATGGGAAAGACGTGGGAAAGTATACGAAGGTTTTGGAATAAATCTATTCAGAAAGTTACTGGTTTTGATTGGCTGGGAAAAGCTTACACGAAAAACCAACCCGATCGGGAATAATACTAAATCCTTGATGAATTTATATTACCAAACAAAAAAGTCTGAACTGGACCACTTAATCATCTTACTTATAGTTTTAGGATTTAACGTTTTTGTTGCATTCAAATTCGGAGTTGTGAAATCTTTGTGGTTACTCCTGTTAAATGTTTTATTACACCTTTATCCAATTTTTCTCCAACGATATAATAGGCCACGAATTGAAAGGGCCATAAATTTAAGTACACGGAAGTAAAATTTTTACCGCTACCAGATGGGGCATACCTTAATATTATGAGTGAGCATACCTGTAATTTTGAAGTTGTGCTTACAGATTTTCAATGGTAATAAAAGCATGTTAGTAGCCTGCTTTAGATAACATTTATAAAACAGTTTACTATGTAGCCATAGGAGATTAGTGGAAAAGAATTTATAAAAAAAGCGCCTTTCTAATTAAGAAAGGCGCTTCAGTAGCCCGTAGGGGAATCGAACCCCTGTTTCCAGAATGAAAATCTGGCGTCCTAACCCCTAGACGAACGGGCCAAATAATAAGTGGTCGGTATTTAGATATGATTAAAGTTGACCATTCCTTTAATCATCAAAGTAGCCCGTAGGGGAATCGAACCCCTGTTTCCAGAATGAAAATCTGGCGTCCTAACCCCTAGACGAACGGGCCAAATATAATTGGCATTCTAAAGTTGGTTTCGGTTAACCTATAAGATTAACTTAATGCCCAACACAATAGCTTAAACCAAAGAACAATCCCTTATTTTGGGACTGCAAAGATAGACGTTTATCTGAAAAAGTAAAAAATATTGGTTAAAAAATGTTTAAATTTTTTATGTGTAAGCTTAAAAGGGGGTATATGAAACAAAAGGATGAAAAGATTATTTTTACTAATGTCATCCACAAGCTTGCTACCTTGTGTTAACACAATGACCTATCCATTATGAAAGCCGTATGGAATAACCACGTAATTGCCGAAAGCGATCAAACCATTGTTATCGAAAACAATCATTATTTTCCGAAGGAGAGCGTTAATTCCGATTTTCTTCAATCTTCAGATACCCACACTACCTGTCCCTGGAAAGGATTGGCTTCTTATTATACATTAGAGGTTGAAGGCCAGCAGAATAAGGATGCTGCCTGGTATTACCCCGAACCTAAATCGGCTGCGGCTGAGATAAAAGATTATGTTGCCTTTTGGAAAGGGGTAAAGGTAAGCGAATAATGAAAGTATATGATGTAATTGTTATCGGTTCGGGGCAGGCCGGTAGTCCGCTGGCACGTAAAATGGCCAAGGGTGGGAAAAAAGTGGCCATTATAGAGAAGCGTTGGGTTGGCGGTACCTGTGTAAATGATGGTTGTACACCAACCAAAACCATGATAGCCTCAGCTCGTGCCGCTTACCTGGCCGGTAGGTGTGATAATTTGGGCGTTCATATTGATGGTTTTCGTATAAATATGCCTCAGATTAAAAAGCGCAAGGATGATATTGTGATGCACTCGCGCAGCGGGAATCAAAAAAGTTTAGAAGACGATCCTAACATAAATCTTTTGTTTGGCGAAGCCAGTTTTACCGGCCCTAAATCAGTTAGAGTTAAATTGAACGAAGGAGGTACTGAGGAATTACAAGCCGAATGGGTCTTTATTAATGCAGGCTTGCAAACTGTTGTGCCTGATGTTGATGGACTGCAGAACATCGATTACTTAACATCAACCAGTATACTGGAACTCGAGACCGTGCCTGATCATATTTTGGTTATAGGAGGTAATTATATAGGATTGGAGTTTGGGCAGATGTTCAGACGCTTTGGAAGCCAAATCACCTTATTAGAACGTGGCCCACGCATTATGAGCCATGAGGATGAGGACATAGCTACCGAGGTCAATCATATTTTGGAAGAAGAGGGAATTGCTATTCATGGCAATGCGCAGGCTAAAAAGTTTGAAAAAAACGCTGATGGTAAAATTTTAGCCACGCTTGATCTGGGCGGCCGTACCGAGCAACTCGAGGTTTCTCATGTACTGGTAGCGGCGGGCCGCGAGCCGCAAACCAAGGCGCTTAATCTCGACGCTGCAGGCATAGCAGTGGACGATAAAGGGTATATCAAGGTTAATGAAAAACTGCAAACTAACGTGCCTGGCGTTTATGCGTTAGGCGATATAAAAGGCGGACCAGCATTTACCCACATCTCCTACAACGATTTTACCATAGTATGGCGCAACCTGCTGCAAGGTGAGGATTTAACCACTAACGGTCGTCCGCTACCTTACTGCATGTTTACTGACCCTCAACTGGGTAGGGTGGGTATAAGCGAAAATGAAGCTAAACAACAGGGCTTAAACTATAGAGTTGCTGTGCTGAAGATGGAAAACGTAGCTCGTGCTGTTGAGGTAGGCGAAACCCGGGGCCTGATGAAAGCCGTTGTAGATGCCGATACCAAGCAGATATTAGGCGCAGCTATATTAGGCGAGGAGGGCGGCGAAATCATGACTGTTTTACAGATGGCTATGGAAGGCGGTATAACTTATGACCGGATACGGTATTGTATTTTTGCCCATCCTACTTATAGCGAATCGCTTAATAATCTGTTCATGAAATTGGATGATTGAGGTAAGATCCTGAAACGGTATTAACAACAAAGTGTACTGTTGCTGTGCAAAATTTGGTGATTGTTCTATGTAAGCTGCTTTTGGTATAATATCGTTATATTTAGCCATGATTAAGGTCCAAAACCTAAGTAAGCATTACGGCCAAACCAAGGCCGTTGATGATCTGTCGTTTGAGGTTGCGGAAGGCGATAACCTGATTTTGCTGGGTACCAGCGGTTGCGGAAAAACCACCACCTTAAAAATGCTGAACCGTTTAATTGAACCTAGCAGCGGTAAGGTGTATATTAACGGACAAGACATAACCAAACAACCTGTAGAATTATTACGGCGTAATATGGGTTATGTATTGCAAAACAATGGCTTATTTCCTCATTATACAATTGCCGAAAATATAGCTGTTGTTCCTAAATTGTTAAAATGGGATAATGAGCGCATCAATAAGCGTACGCAAGAGCTTCTCAATAAGCTGCATCTTCCTAACGATCTTTTAACAAAATATCCAAACCAATTAAGCGGAGGCCAGCAACAACGTGTTGGCCTGGCGCGTGCACTGATGGCCGATGCGCCCGTATTATTAATGGACGAGCCTTTCGGCGCATTAGACAACATTACCCGCGCACAAATACAGGCTGAGTTTAAAGAGCTTGACGAATTAAAGCGCAAAACCATAGTAATGGTAACGCATGATGTACAAGAGGCTTTTGAACTGGGTAACCGAATAGCATTGATGAACAAAGGGCGCCTGTTGCAAATAGGTACACCGGCCGAATTACTGTTTAAGCCGGCTGATGAATTTGTAAAAGGTTTTTTGAACGCGCAACGCCTGCAGTTAGAACTAAAAGCCATTACCCTGCAAGATATATGGGAACTATTACCACCCGCAACTGATATATCGGGTGCTGATGTTAACCTGCCATCAACCTGTAGTATGTGGATGGCCATGGAAGTACTTAAAGGCAATACCGAAAAGGTGTTAATTGTACCGCCGCCGGCTATCGAGGCCAAAACTATAACCTTTGAGCAACTCATGACGGCTTATCACCAGTATCAAGTAAATCTACCGGTATGAACGAGCAACAGCAAACGTTATGGCAGTTTATGCAGCAACAGTCGGGCAAGTTGTTTACCCAAACACTTGAGCATATAGGGCTAACCTTCGTTTCTTTACTAATTGCCGTAGTTATTGGTTTGCCGCTGGGTATACTTATTGCGCGTAAAAGGAAATTGTCGGGCACGGTATTGGGTATTGCGGGAGTGCTGCAAACAATTCCGAGCATTGCCTTACTAGGGTTTATGATACCCTTATTGGGCATAGGCGCTAAGCCGGCTATTGTGGCTTTGTTTTTATATGCCCTTTTGCCTATCATCCGTAACACTTACACTGGCATAACCGGGGTTGATGCTGCGGTAAAAGAGGCGGCTTTAGCCATGGGTATGAGTATAAAACAAGTGCTGCTTAAGGTAGAATTGCCCTTGGCTATGCCTGTTATATTAGCCGGTATACGCACTGCTACGGTAATTAATGTAGGGGTTGCTACCCTTGCATCGTACATAGCTGCCGGCGGATTAGGCGAATTTATCTTTGGGGGCATATCGCTCAACAATAGTAATATGATACTGGCCGGTGCCATTCCTGCAGCGCTATTGGCTATCCTGTTCGATTTGCTATTGTCGGCTTTGCAAAAAATTAGTTTTAAGAAATTGAAAGTTGGCTTGTATGCCTTACCTGTTATAACGCTCCTGTTGGCCTCTTTCTACTTAATTCCGTCTGCTATGGGCACCAAGCTAACGGCCGGTTTTACACCTGAGTTTATGGGGCGACAAGATGGCAACCTTGGATTGCAGCAAAAGTACGGCTTAAAAATGCACACTATCGTGATTAACGATGCCGTGATGTATAAAGCAGCTTATGAAAAGCAACTTGATGTTATTAGCGGTTACTCTACCGATGGCCGCCTGAAAGCTTATAACTTAATGGTGCTGGATGATGACAAAAACATCTTTCCGCCCTACTACGCAGCGCCTATAGTAAGGCAGGATGCCTTGGCGAAGTTTCCGGAACTGGAAAAGACACTTAATCTTCTATCGGGCCATATTAATGATTCGGTAATGACGGAGCTAAACTACCGCACCGACTACCTGCACCAAACGCCCGAACGTGTAGCCAAAGATTTTTTAGTTGCCCATCATTTATATAAACCCAGCCAAAACGGCCATGCCGGAACTGTACGCATTGGTTCCAAGGTGTTTGGCGAACAATATATTTTGGCTAGTATGTACAGTATGCTGATTGAAGGCTACACGCCTTATGCTGCATCAACCAAAACCGGCTTGGGCGGTACAAAAATTTGCTTTGATGCACTAACCAATAACCAAATAGACTTTTATCCCGAATATACCGGCACCGGTTTATTGGTATTACTGCAGCCTTCAGTCAAGGTAGTGAATGAGGTGGGGGCAGACCGGGATAAAACTTACCAATATGTGCAGCAGCAGTTTAAACAGCGTTACCATATACAATGGTTAAAACCAATAGGCTTTAATAATGCGTATGCTTTAATGATGCGGAAACAACAATCTGATGACCTGAACATCAAAACAATTACCGACCTGAAACGCTTTTTGGATAGTAATAAATAGTATGACCCTAGCCGACTCTTACAGAACGGTACGCCGCCGTACCGAGCGTATCTGCAGCCATTTGCAAACCGAAGATTACGTTGTACAGCCCATTGCAGATGTGAGTCCGCCTAAGTGGCACATAGGGCATACCACCTGGTTTTTCGAAACCTTTATTCTGAAGCCGTACTTTATGGGTTACCAGGAGTATGACCCCAACTTCAACTATGTATTTAACAGTTATTATGAAACCGTTGGCGCACGCGTAATCAGGACCGATAGGGGTAACCTGAGCCGGCCAACCGTGCTGGATGTTTACCGCTACCGCGAATATGTGGACGAAGCCATAGAGCGGTTCTTATGCCAGGAGCCATCGCCCGAGGTAAAGGAGCTTTTTATATTAGGCCTTAACCACGAGGAGCAGCACCAGGAACTCTTATACTACGATATTAAATATATACTGGGTCATAACCCACTTTTCCCCGCTTATGATAAGGATTATTCCTGCCCTAAGTTTGAGAGTACCCCCGGCTTAATCAGTATTAGCGAAGGTGTGTATGAAGTGGGGTATCAGGGTGAAGATTTTTGTTTTGACAATGAACTGAACCGACATAAGGTTTACCTGAACGCTTACGAGATTAGCGGTAGCCTGGTAACCAATGGTGAATATCTGGAGTTTATTAACAGCAATGGTTATCAGGATTTTAGGAACTGGCATGCCGAAGGGTGGGACTGGGTAAAAGTAAACCAGGTAAGCGCCCCTATGTACTGGCACCTTATAGATGGCGAATGGTTTGTTTACACCCTGCGCGGATTAGAGCCGCTTGATTTGAAGGAAAGCGTTGGGCATGTTAGTTATTACGAAGCATATGCCTATGCCTCCTGGAAAGGTATGCGACTGCCAACTGAGTTTGAGTGGGAAGTAGCCGCTACACATTTTAATTGGGGCAAATGCTGGGAGTGGACCGAAAGCGCATATTTGCCCTACCCGGGCTTTAACAAAGCACCCGGTGCTATAGGTGAATATAACGGCAAATTCATGGTTAGCCAAAAAGTGCTGCGCGGCGCTTCAGAAGCTACGCCACAGGGGCACAGCCGCATCACCTACCGTAATTTTTTTCATCCAAATATGCGCTGGCTTTTTAACGGTATCCGTTTAGCCAAATAGTAATTGTTACTTATGAAGAATACCGATACCTCTGTAGCCGAGTTTAGCATCAACCAACAATTTTGTGATGATATATTGGCTGGTCTTACTGCATCGCCTAAATACCTGGAGGCAAAATATTTCTACGATACCCGCGGAGATGAGCTCTTTCAGGATATTATGAATTGTGCAGAGTATTATCCTACCAAATGTGAACTGGAAATATTTACCCGCCAAACTGAAGAGCTGGCCCAGGCCATTATAGCCGATGGCAGCGCTTTTGACCTGATTGAACTGGGTGCCGGCGATGCCATGAAATCTACCCACCTGCTACGGCATCTGCTAAACCAACGGGCGGAGTTTACTTATGTGCCCATCGATATATCGGGCCATGTGATCAATTATTTGCAAGATGCACTCCCGGCTGCCTTGCCGGGCCTGCAGCTCACCGGCCTTACCGGTGAGTATTTTGAAATGCTCGAACAAGCAGCTCAACTTTCACAAAGGCGTAAGGTGGTTATGTTCCTGGGTTCAAACATTGGCAACATGCCGGTAACCGATGCCCGGCAGTTTTGTGTGGAACTGCGCAGCCACCTCACCGCAGGAGACAGTGTGCTGATGGGAGTTGACTTGAAAAAGAATCCCAAAATTATCTTAGCTGCCTATAATGATGCACAGGGTTTCACACGCGAGTTTAATCTTAACCTGTTAACCCGTATTAACAGTGAGTTGCGGGCCAACTTTAATATTGAGGCTTTTGAGCATTATCCAACTTACGATCCTCAAACTGGTTCCTGCAAAAGTTACTTAATTAGTTTGACCGATCAGCAGGTGCAGCTTTGCGGTCAAACCATAAGCTTTGCTAAGGATGAATATATCTACATGGAAATCTCACAAAAATACACGGTACAACAGGCCGACAGCATGGCCAATGATTCGGGCTTTAAACCTGTTTGCCATTTTTTTGATAGTAAAAACTGGTTTTTAGACGCTATTTGGAAGGCTGTGTAAAACGCTTGTAAGGGATTTTATTCTGGCTGTTTAAAAAGTTATTTTAGGCTGCAATACTGCAACATTTAACATGTAAAAAATACACTAACCTATAGTGCTACCTGACAAATTTTTAGTTGATTTGTAATGCAAACCAATCAATTCTAAATAATGGAAGATTTCTCTCTTAAGGATAAAGTGATTTTAGTTACCGGCGGTACCGGTGTTTTAGGCGAGGCCTTTATTAAAGGTATTGCAAAGGCTGGAGGTACCGTGGGTATATTGGGTCGTAATGAGAAAATAGCTCAGGAACGTGCTGATGCCGTAAATGCCGACGGTGGTAAGGCCATAGCGCTAATTACGGATGTAATGAAGGAGGCCGACTTGATAGCTGCCCGTGATAAAGTACTGGATACCTACGGCCGTATTGACGGATTGGTTAACGGAGCCGGGGGAAATATGCCAGGCGGTGTGATACAGCCCGACCAAGATATATTTACCATGAACATGGAGGGCATGCGCCAGGTAATGGACCTTAATCTTTGGGGTACTTTGATGCCTACTCAAATATTTGGCGAGGTAATGGCAAAAGGCGGCAAAGGGAGTATCGTGAATATTTCATCCATGGCATCGCAACAGGCAGTTACCAAGGTGCTGGGTTACAGCATGGCTAAAGCAGCTGTTGATAGTTACACTAAGTGGTTTGCAGTTGAAGCAGCCAACCGTTATGGCGATGCTATACGTATGAATGCCATTGCACCAGGCTTTTTTCTGACTGAGCAAAACCGCACGCTGCTTACCCAGCCAGATGGTAGCTATACTGAGCGCGGAAATCTGGTTATAAAAAATACGCCATATAAGCGCTTTGGCAAAGCCGAAGAATTGATTGGCGCACTAGTTTGGTTGCTGAGTGATGCATCAGCCTTTGTTACCGGTACGGTTATCAATGTTGATGGTGGCTTCTCTATATTCAGCGGCGTTTAATTGTCTTTCATTTAAACTATAAAAAAAGAAAGGCTTCCTGATAATCAGGAAGCCTTTCTTTTTTATAATAAATTATGATCAAACATTAAAAGATAAACCCAGGTAATAATGAATATCAGCGGGATCATGAAAGGGGATATCCGTTGAAAAACCCGGTCGCGCTTATTGCCATTAAGCATTGGGTAATAGTTTTCAGCTGAGCTGCCGTCGGTAACTGCTTTATAGTTTCTGCGTAGCTTACGCATGTAGAATAAGCCAGCTATCACATCAATGAAAGTGAATACTGCTACAGCTAACGCTGCAATTGGGAATATCACAGCCAGCATTTGTTGCTTCTGAAATAATTCGGGTGATGGTGCTTTGGCTGTTACCAGCATTGCATACACATTGAAAAAAAAAGATTGACCGATAGATAGCCATATAACCCTTTGGTTAACGGCATTGTCATGATGTTCTATTTGGGCCCGGCTAACGCGGTAAATTTCCGATAGCGCTTGTTCTTGTTGATTATCAGCCATTATGATGTTTAAACGTTTATGTTATTAACACCAGGATAAATCATTAGTTTGTAGATTAATAATTTAACTGACAGTTTTCGTCATCATTTTTAAAACTAGAGACTTTATAATACAAAAAGAATTTTAAGCTGGTAATGAGTATTTGTCCTTACGGCCAAATTTTTCTACGGTAATCTGGCCTTTACTTTTCAGGTTTGATAGCACGTTCGAGATTTGCCTGCTGATGGTTTTAGCGTCAGACTTAGGTTCGTATTGTGCCATGGCGTTGGCGATGTCTTCGTTAAAGCCCGAACCGATTTCTTTCAGGGCAAAGGCTATTTTAGCGGTAATGGGCAAATTATCAGCATACTTTTCCGGAATTTCCAGCTCTTTTGATGGTTTAGGCTCGGCAGGGGCCTTAGCAAGTGTGGCTTTTGCGGCTGGTTGCGATATGTGATTAGTTTGGTTGCCGTTGCCCGCAACCGGTTCGGGCAAAAAGGCAGTTAAAATACCTTCCAGCCTTTTAGCTTCTTGCTGGTGAAAATTAATTTTTTCCTTGAGGTGGTTAATAATATCCTGCTCGGTAATATTTGCCATTACGATGTGTATTTAGGTAGTAAATACTAAACTTACAAGTTATGTCCAGGATTGTTTAGGAACTATGGTAAACCAACAATGATCTTACCCTGTCGCACTTTGGTCAATTCGTGGGTCTTCGGGCAATATTTCCATGTCCGGAAATTCTATATAATCGGCGTACCATTGTATAGCGCTAATCACATCAAGTGCGTCTTCAGGACTAATGTTTATCGTCTCGAATGCATACAGTTTATTGTCGGCATAGCCAAAAAGCTGAATCTCATTGGTGTCCGGCGTAAAATCTTCGTTTGTAACGCAGTATACTTTAACCTTTAACGCACTATCACGTGAGTGTATAACGTCGCGGCAAGGGTCATTCGGATCGGTAGCTAAAAGGAATACGTTATGGTCCATAAAGAATTTAACACGTTATAAGTTATATAGTTTAAGATATTATAATTCAAATCGGTGGCACAGGCATACAGCCTATAGAATGGTGAATTGGTAACTATTATTAAACAAAAGTTGCCTTGAGCATGTTTTTAAAAAATAATGAGTTCAAATACACTGTCGAAATATATCATAACCGGAATGCTTTTAGTATTATTGGCATCGTGCAAGGATAATCCGCGCAATAAATTTGGCGGGCCCTCAAATAATCCGCATGATACGGCAGCTTCCCGCCGGGATACCAGCTCGGTAGGCAACCGTACTGATGGTAGGGAATAAATCACAGTTTAACTATTGGGAAATTTTTGGGAATCAATTTCACACTCCACAGTAAATATTTCTACACATTTAATTGAGTAGTACTTAAAGACAACTCAGGCGCTCTAAAAACGGGCTTTTTAACTCTTGGTATAACAATTGCCTATATATAATAGCCCTACTCAAAGGGCTGTTTTTCATAGGTAGATGTAGAGTCGGATAACTGCGAGAGTGATCCGACTTTTTATTTATATACCTGTTTTAGATGCCAGTGCATCCTGGGCAAAACGCATCAAATCTTTGGCGTTGATGTAACCAACAGTGTTTAATATCACCTCGCCTTTAGAGTTGCAAATAATTAAGGTAGGGTAGGCACGCATGCCCCACTGCTGAGCCAAACTTGGGTTATTACCCTGTTCCATATCTAATGCCGCATTTACAAAGTTTTTATTGAAGTACTCGGCTACCTGTTTGTCCCTAAAAGTAGTGGCTTTGAGCATTTTGCAGGGGCCGCACCAGGTAGCGTATGCATCTATAAAGATGAGCTTTTTTTGAGCCGAAGCCTGCTTTAATGCTTGTTGCCAATTGGTTGCTGTAAAGTTGATCTGTGCTTTTCCGGTTTGTGCCAAAGCACCTACAAATAAAAGCACCAGTAAAGTTTTAAGTAGTAGTTTCATCATTATTGTCAAATACAAGTTTATAATAAATAAGCAGCCTTTTAATTATTCAGGCTGCTTATTTTATTGCGTTTTATCTAAGGTCGGCGATCGCCACGTTGCGGACGCTGGCGTTGTTGCTCAGACTGCGTTTCTCGCTGCTGACGCTGTTGCTCCGTTTGTTGCTGACGCTGCTGATCGCGTTGTTGCCTTTGTTGCTCCTGCTGCTGGCGTTGCTGATCTTGTTGTTGCCTTTGTTGCTCCTGCTGCTGGCGTTGTTGATCTTGTTGTTGGCGGCGTTGTTGCTCGGCCTGCTCGCGTTGTTGACGCTGCTGATCTTGTTGCTGGCGTTGTTGATCTTGTTGTTGGCGGCGTTGCTGCTCGGCCTGCTCGCGTTGTTGACGCTGCTGGTCTTGTTGCTGCCTTTGTTGATCTTGCTGTTGGCGTTGTTGATCAGCTTGCGCCTGCCGCTGCTGCTCAGCCTGCTGGCGCATTTGGGCTTGTTGTTGATCCTGTTGTTGCCTGCGTTGCTCTTGCTGCTGGCGTAATTGATCACCCTGCTGGCGCTGCTGGTCAGCTTGCTGCTGCTGGCGGCGCTGTTCAAACTGCTGGCGTTGCTGTTCGCGCTGCTGATCGGCCTGTTGTCGCTGTTGTTCAGTTTGTTGTTGCCCACGCTGGCGGCGTTGCTCAAAATCTCTCCGTTGCTGTTCACGCTGCTGTTGTTGCTGGTCATTCCCTTGCTGTTGCGGTGTGGCTTGTTGCTGCTGGCTGCGCTGCTCCACCTGTTGGCGTTGCCAATCGCGCTGCTGGCGTTGTTGGTCGCCGGTTTGCTGTTGTTGCCTGCGCTGCTCAAATTGCTGACGGCGTTCCTCGGCTTCTTTACGTTGCTGGTCGCTTAATTGTTGCCCGTTTTGATTTTGCTGGCGGCGTTGCCAGCTGTTATTTCCGTTTTGGTCGCTTTGCCTGTCGGGCCAGTTAGGTCTGTTACCTTGGTTGGGAAATGAAGGCTGGTTTGGTCTGTTATCGCGGTTATTGTTGTATGGGCGGTTATCATTACGGTTACTGTTTATTCTAACTACATTGCGGTTAGCGGCATCATTACTGCGGGCAATGTTAGCCAGCCGGGCTGCATTTTGATAATTTACTGAAGCGCCCCTGTTGCGGTCACCAATGCGAAAGTTTGGATTAGCATTGCGATAAGCACTTGCATTTACCACACGGCCGGGACGCGCATAATCTACCCGTCTAACCTGCGGGCGGTAAACATTTAAGTCATTATTACGGATAGAAAATCTACCCGGTCTGTTCAGGTTATTAATGTTATAGACTTGCACACGGTTGCGGGTAACTCTTTCAATATCAAAAGCCCTTGGCCCTGCAATGTAACGGCGGCTGTTGCGGGTGTAAAAGTTGTTAATAATGTTACTACGGCGAAATATGTTTACTATACGTGGGCGTGGCACATAGTAATTATATATAACCGGGCTGTTGATGTACGCCTGCGGAGCAAATACCCAATAATCTTCTGGAATGGAATAATCGTTACCAAAGGCTGCATCCAGGCTTACATCTGGTCCAAGTGGCGCCCAGCCGTAATAGCCATCGCCGCTGCGCCAGTCAACCCAGGCTGGTCCCCACTCATAGCCTGGTATCCATTCCCAGCCATAATAATCATCAAACCGCCAGCGCCCGTAATGGAAGGGAGCCCAGCCCCAATCGTAATCAGACACCCAGGTGTTACCATACTCGGTCATTACCCAGTGGCCATTGGTGGCATAAGGCTTAAAATCCTGGTCTGCATCGGGTACCCATACGCTGCCGTATTCGGGGTCGTCAAGCCAGGTGCCGTATTGTTGCAACTCATCGTAAAATTCCTGAAATGTTATTTCATCGTCTTGAGCGGCTGCTTTATGAGACACTGCCACGGTAACCAAAAGGGCCAGGCAGCATAACTTTGTATATTGGATAAACCTTCTCATTATAATAGGTATTAATGGCTTAATTGCTGAAGGTTGGACACATATAAAGCAAAAGCGTTTAACGTTTGTTGTGTATTGTATGTAAATAGTTTGTGGTAGAGGCCTATCACCTATTGAAAGAATTTTTTTACATGCTGCTACGTTGTAGTATTTATTAAATAATTTTACCCATCAATTTCAAATAAGGACTTATGAGTACAGTAAATATTCCGCGGTTAGATTTAAATACCTACAAGAATGGCGATGCGGAGAGCCGTAAAAAATTCTCGGATGCCATTGGTACGGCATTTAACGAAACGGGGTTTGTGACCATTACCAACCACGGGCTAAGCAAGGAATTAATAGACAGCCTTTACCAACAGGTGAAAGCCTTATTTGCGTTGCCAGAGGACGTAAAGCTTAAGTACGAAAAGCCCGAACTGGCCGGCCAGCGTGGTTACACCAGCAAGGGCAAAGAAACTGCTAAAGGGTTTAAAGTGCCCGATTTAAAAGAGTTTTGGCAAATTGGCCAAACCGTTACCGATGGTGACCCTATTAAAAATCAGTACCCTGATAATGTATATGTAGAGGAACTGCCTGATTTTAATACTGTAACACGTGAGGTTTATCAAAAGCTGGAAGCAGCAGGTACTTTACTACTGGAAGCTATTGCCACCTATTTAGGACTGCCCGAAAGCTACTTTGATGATAAAGTGCGTAATGGTAATTCTATATTGCGTACGCTGCATTACTTCCCCATTGAGGATCCTGATTCGTTGGCTCCTGATGCGGTGCGTGCCGGCGCACATGAGGATATTAACCTCATTACTTTGTTGATTGGCGCCAGCGCTGATGGATTAGAGCTGCTTACCCGCGAGAACGAGTGGTTTCCGGTAAAAGCTCATGGCGAAGATGTGGTAGTGAACGTTGGCGATATGCTGCAGCGCTTAACCAATAACAAGCTAAAATCGACCACACACCGTGTAGTTAACCCGCCACGTGAAGAAATGAAGAATTCACGTTTCTCGGTACCTTTCTTTTTGCATCCTAAATCAAACATGGATCTTACCAGTTTGGATAGCTGTACTGATGAGCAGCACCCTAAACTCTATAGCGACATGACCGCCGGCGAATACCTGGATGAAAGATTGCGAGAGATAGGGCTGAAGAAGTAACTATTAATTACAATAAGATTTTCTCTAATTTAAAATTTTTAAGCTGGTTGACAAACCGGCTTTTTTTATTTGAAAGTATTTTGCAGTCATTGGCATACTTCTATATTTATAGAAAAATCAAATTAGTATGAAGAAAACCTTACTCTTATTCACAATTCTATTTATTGCTTTTAAAGCATCTGCTCAGTTTGAAACCTCTAAGCAAATTTACGAAAGCCCCAAGTTAAAGGAAGCGATAGCGAAGCACAAGTTAGTAGCCATATTGCCATTTACTGCCAAAATCAGTTATAAGAAACCACCAAAAGGGTTTGATGCAGAAGGTATCGTCAACAGGAAATTAAACTGGGCACATCGGTGCAGTCGAGCATGTATACTTTTTTGTTACGTAAAGCAGATAATTACAGTGTGAGCTTTCAGGACGTAGATAAAACAAATACACTTTTGAAAAAATACAAGGTACTTGATAGCTTAGATATACATACAAAAGATGAGATAGCTAAAATACTCGGTGTTGATGCTGTTATTTACGGTACTTTTGAACAACAAAGTACCAAGACCGAAGCCGGTGCTATTGTTTCGGCAGCACTATTTGGTGGCTTTGGTGGTAAAACCGGTGAAGGTGCTATAACTCTACAGATTTCGGACGGTGCAGACGGTGAGTTAATCTGGCGTTATACTAAAAGAATGAACGAAAGTTTAGGTGTATCAACAGATGATGTGGTAGAAAGGCAGATGCGTAAGCTGTCAAGAAACTTCCCTTATTCTAAATAATTCGTAAAATCTTTTTATAAAGAAGCCGGCTTATTATTTATAAGCCGGCTTCTTTATTTTATAGCATTGTATCCTATAGATGACAGTAAAAGCCTTGATTTTTTTCAACCCCTCGTGTAACCTTTTCGTGTTTTTGCAGTCTGTTGTAAAAACTTAAAAACCTTATCATGAAAAAAGTTATACTCATACTCGCCGTATGTCTTTTCGCCTGTCAGGCTATGGCCCAGTTGCTGGAACCCGCCAAGCAGGTTTACAAAAGCCCGCACTTAAGAGAAGCTATCAAAGCGCACCACACCGTTGCCATACTGCCGTTTGATGTGCAGATCACCTACCGTAAAACGCCGAAGAATCTGGATACGGTATGGCACGCCCGCCAGGAAGTAGAACTTGCCCAGCAAGTACAATTCGAGGTCTACTCCTCGCTGCTGCGTGAATTCTTTAAATACAAAGTCCGCTTTCAGAACGTGCTTGAAACTAATCGCCTGTTGTAGCAGGCCGGCATGACTGGTAGTTTAGACGTTTACTCTAAAGATGAAATTGCCAAAGCTTTAGGCGTAGATGCCGTTATTTTTGGCGATATGCTGCGTAGGGAAAACACACCAAATGTAGGGGTTGTAACGGCAGCTATATTTGGTTATGATAAAACAGCAGAAGTAACCCTCACTATAAAAGTAGCCAACGGGGCCGATGGCGAATTGCTGTGGCGTTACTCAAAAAAGATGAATGAAATGGGGTCGGCGGAGTCGAAAGACGTGTTTGAACGGCAAATGGAAAAGCTAACACGCAACCTGCCATATACCAGAGGGGTGTTTACAGTTTTTTAAGAATTAGAGGTGAGAGTTGGACGCTTAAATGTAAGAGCCATTGCATCTATAGTGTTTACTCTTGATTCTTACTCGCCATTTCTCCTTGTATGGCTCTTAAAAACTCATTGCAATGCTGTGAGCCAATAATGTAAACTAATCCATCGCGGTCGGTTAAATGAATGGCGTCATTGCCTGCCGTGTAAAACCTAATGGTTCCTTTTGAGTGCAGGTTATATACCGGGTTATTGAACAGGTAGCGGCTGTAAGGAGCGGTTTCTACCTTTACAATACTGTTCAGATCAATTTTAACAAGGCGGGTGGTCCATAAGCCGTTTAGTAAAATACTTTTATTTTGCACCCTGGTACTGAAGTGTACTACAAAACCCAATATAATAGACAATATAACGATTGCAAACCCTACGACTACCAGTAAGTCGGCATTGCGTTCATTCTCATCTTTAAAAAAATAAACGGCAAAGCACACCATAGCCAACGCAAGCCGTATGGTAACCGGTATCCATTCGCGGCCAAGATATTGCTTTTCAGTAAAAACCGGTTTTGTAGCTGTCATGACTTTATAATAATTCGAAGATAGCAACTTTTTTAGTTTGCGGTGTTAATTTATACCGGTTGTCGAGCCGGTAACCTGCAAGCCAAATTATTTCATTGTTGCCATTTACAATTAGGGGTACCTTTGTTTTTTGATGCAGCGGAATCTTTTGGTTGATGAAAAAGTCGCTTAATTTCTTACGGGCAGCCATCCCCAGCGGTATAAAATAATCGCCCTGTTGCCAGTTGCGCAAGGTTAGCGGGTAAATTAGTAAATCTGCATCAACGGCTGCAATGCTGGGGTTTTGCTGTATAGCAAAAGGTATTTCAGCTTGTGTTATTTGTATATGGTTAATGCCATAAGCTACAATAGTGTCATCTGCCTGTATAAGAACAAGCGCAGGTGTATGATGGTGTTTGGGTGTTAAAATTAGTCGTTCACGGTCAAGTATCAAGGTGTGTGTGCCCGAATCAAACACCCGTCCGCTATGCTTAGGCAGGGCGGTAATCAGGTCGTCTATGGTGGTATCGTTAAAGCCAAATTCTTTCAACAGGCCAGTGAGCAACAACCGTTGTGGCGTAAGCCGGCGAATACCATCCAATGGTAAATGAACTTCATTACCCTGAGGTAACAGCAATTCCTTCTTCAGGGCTGCCAGCTGCATTTCCAGTAGTTGCTCTAATTCCCGGAAATGAGTTAGGTTGCGTTCAAAGGTGTTTTCGAGGTTAGGGTTTAACTCCTTTAGCCGGGGTATTACCTCATGCCGCAGCTTGTTGCGCGCATATTTGGTTGATGCATTGGAGCTGTCCTCAACGTAAGCCAGGTTGTTTAATTTAATCAGCTCTTCAATCTCCTCGCGGTTTAAAAACAACAAAGGACGTACCCACTGGTTGTTTTGGGGCAAAATGCCATGCAGGCCTGCAATGCCGGTGCCGCGGGTAAGGTTCAACAATATAGTTTCAATTGTGTCGTTTTGGTGATGTGCCAGCGCAACGGTATGGTAACCATGTTGTTGTCGCACTTGTTCAAACCATTGGTAACGCAACTCACGGGCTGCCATCTGGATGGAGACTTTATGCTCAATGGCGTAGCCTGTGGTGTCGAAGTTGATAGTGTGAAAAGGCACCTGCATATTAATGGCCAGTTGCCGGCAAAATTGCTGATCGGCATCAGCCTCGGCGCCTCGCAACTGAAAGTTGCAATGTGCAATGGCAAATGTGTAGCCGGCCGCTTTAAGCAGATGCGTTAGCAGCACCGAGTCCATGCCGCCGCTTACGGCAACCAGTACCGAACTTTGGGCCTCAAACAGCTGGTGCTGTTGTATAAGGGCAGTAAAACGATGAACCGGCAGCATAGCCAAAATTATTAATTTAATAACCGCAACCAAACAACTAATTTTGCAGCGTGAGAAAATGTCTCTTTATATACATCCTGTTACTGATTGCTGCCGCGGCTACTGCACAACGAAAGCCCAAAACTACCATAGTTAATCTGATTCGGTCAGACCGCAGTGAGGGCATGAAGCGCAATGGAGAAGATGTTATTAAGGTATACAAGGGCATTTTTCAACAAGAGAATTCTACACTACGATCAGACAGTGCCTATTTTTATCCGCAAAAAAATTCATTTGACGCCTTTGGCAATGTAAACATTAACCAGGGCGATACGCTGAACGTTTATGGTGATAAGCTGTATTACAACGGTAATACACACGTGGCCTTAGTTACAGACAATGTGCGCATGGTTGACCGCGATGCCACTTTAACCACCAATTACCTTACGTACAATACCGCTACCCGCATTGGTACCTATACAGGCGGTGGTAAACTGGTAAATAAGGACAATACCCTGATCAGCAAAAACGGTTATTATTTTGCGTCCACACGTGATGCTTACTTTCGATACAATGTGGTACTCACTACTATTGATGCTACTATCCGTACCGATACCTTGCGTTACAATTCAGGTACCCGTATATCTTACTTTTATGGCCCTACCCGAATTATTGGTAAAGACAAAGATACCCTGTACACCGAGCGAGGCGAGTACCATACCATTACCGAAGAGGCATTCTTCAGTAAAAAGAATTTGTACACGCAAAATACAAAATCTTTAAAAGGCGATAGCCTTTATTTTGACCGCCTAAAGGGATATGGGAGGGCAGTAAAAAATGTGACTTTTGATGATAAGGAGCAAAAGGTGACCATTAAAGGTCAGCTTGGAACTTATTATAAGGCTGATGAGCGTGTAATAGTCACCCAAAACCCATACGCCATATTTATAACGGAGCAGCGTGATACTACACAAAAAGACTCGGCTGTTGTACCGCTAGCTCCGGTAAAGGGGAGCAAAAACACGGCTGCCAAAAAATCAACGCCTGCCAATAGCTTACCTGTGGTTAAATCTACAGCGAATGCCAAAAATTTACCGGTTAAAAGCACAGCAACCGGTAATGATTCATTAGCCGTAAAGCCGCCGCCGCGTGTTAAGCGCGATACCATTTACTGGGGTGCCGACACGCTCGAAACCCAGATTGTTACTAACAAAGTACTGCGCGCCATGCAAGAGAAAATGCGGCTGGCCGGTATACGCGATACGAGTTTAATAGCAACAAAAGCGGCTATAGTTAAAAAGGCGCCTTTAAAGCTTTCAACTACTAAAAACCTGATACCGATGCCGCCCGCCGATATTAAGATGGATATGAGCTTTTTAAAGCCCGACTATTTTGGCAAACCTAAACCGGTAGATACAACACAAAGGAAGAGGGTAGTAAAAGACTCGACATTAAAGAAAAAGCCGGTTTTAGCTGCGAAGCCCTCGCGGCCCGATTCGGTATTTATGCAAAGGCAGTTTACTTTGAGTGATACGGCCCGTATCCGTATCCTGAGCGCTCATCATAATGCAAGAATATTTAAGTCGGATTTACAGGCCAAGGCCGATTCTATGTTCTACAGTTACAGCGATTCTACCATGCGTTGCTTTGTGAACCCGATGTTCTGGACTCAAGGATCACAAATTTCTGGTGATACGATTTATTTGCAGCTAAAAAATAAGAAGCTGGATAACATGGATATATTCCTTTCGGCCTTTACGGTCAATATCGAAAAGAATGACTCCACCCATTTTAATCAGGTGGCCGGCAAACGTATGCGAGGCTTTTTTGCCGACAACAAGCTGCAGCGCCTGTTTGTAGATGGTAATGCCGAAACTATTTACTTTAACCGCGATAGCGGTGTAGTAACCCAGTTACTGCGTACTATAAGCAGTCGCATACGGGTTAATTTTAAAAATAACAGCGCCAGTAATATTACACAGTATACCAAAGTAGAACAAAACATTAAGCCGATTGACAAGGCTACCGACGATGATAAGATATTAAAAGGCTTTATCTGGAAACCTAAAGACCGGCCTGTATCTAAGGAGTCCATCATATCGCCATCGGCCAGGAAAAAGCCTACAGGAAAGATGCCGGTTAAAAAGACACCTGCAAAAGCGCCAGCAGGCACGGGTCGCAAATCAAGCCCGCCAGGCATTAAGCCGCCACCCGCCGATTCCACTGCAACCAAGTCGGGGTTACCGCTGGTAGATCCGGCAACAGTTAAACGCCCTATGCCAGACAGTACCATGAAAGGTCCTGGCACTACCACCAAGCCTACAAGGCGTGATAGCTCCAGAGTGAATCCTTAATTGCGCTTTATATTGATAAGAAAAAGTGGAAAAAGCGTGCAAAGCAAATCCGCGCTCAGGAGGAATGGAAATGGATAAGTATTAGCTGGCAGCAGTCTAAGGTAGTTGCCCATATCAATATTAAACCGCCTGTTCATTCAAAAAAGCAATTAGCTTTTCCATCGCTATAGCGCGGTGACTGATGCGGTTCTTTTCGGCCATGCTCATCTCGGCAAAAGTAATATTATAGCCGTCGGGCTCAAAAATCGGGTCATAGCCAAAACCTTCTGCTCCGGCCTTTTCCTGGCGTATGTTGCCGTTTATAGTGCCTTCAAAAAAGTGCTCTTCACCATTCCAGATCAGGGAAATTACCGTACGGAAACAGGCTCGCCGGTTAGTAACGCCCTGCAGATTTTGTAAAACTTTATTAATGTTGGCTTCGTGTTGTCCATGTTGGCCGGCATAACGTGCCGAGTAAACGCCCGGCTCATTGTTCAGGGCTTCTATTTCCAGCCCGCTGTCGTCGCCAAAACAGTTAAGGTGAAACTTATTGTATATGTAACGACTTTTAATAGATGCGTTTTGCCTGAAAGTGGTGCCATCTTCTACGATCTCATCGTGGCAGCCAATGTCAGTAAGGCTTTTCAAATGCAAACTATCGCCCGTTTTAGCGGCAACTTCCTGTAACTTGTGCTGGTTGTGGGTGGCAAATACTAAGGTGGCAGGCATATTACAAGGTTTGTATCTGGGTCCAAAAAGTTTTTGTGTTCTCTTTCTGGCCTATCATTTCAGTAAAACTATAAGTATAGAGCGCTTTTAAACCCTCTAATGGTTGCATCTGGTTTTGGCCAAGTTTAGGCAAGCCCTGCGGACAGGCGGCATTGCCTAATATCAGCAGCTTTTGAGGGTGAAAAAAACTGTTTAATTGAGGCCAGGCCGAGTCCTCATAATTGAAAAGGTTAACAATGGCCACATCATTTAGGGTATAACCCAGTCGGCCTATGGTATTGGTAAGCGCTGTTAAATGCGCATCTGCCATGTATTCGGCATCAGCGTAATGGCATAATACAAGCATCTTTTTTTGATTGCCGCCTAAGTACTTAAATGTTAAAGCGGGCGTTTCTTTAACGATGGCAGGCTCTTGTGGAGCAGCATCTGGCACAGGTGCCTGGGCAGCAAAGGCGTTGCCATAAAACGCTTTATCCGCTGCGAGCAAATAAAGTTCTTCGGTTAAAAAGTGGCTTAGTTGGGGCGGCGTTGTATCAGGTCTCACTTTAACAAATTTTAACAAAAATAACTAAAGCATCTGTAGCTTTATGGGCATATTCGCATATTATTATGCCACAGGTATATAATGCTATATTTATACCGCCGAAGTGCAGAAAATTTGCGAAATTCGGAGGTTTATTTCAAGTGCTTGCTGCATACTAAGGCAAGCGCTCAATTAAAGTGTACATGAGAAAGTTTGGAATTGTATTATTAAGTTGCTTATTGACATTTACCCTTGCCCACGCGCAAAAAAACACTTTGGATAAAGTGGCCGGCGTAGTAGGGGGAAGCATTATTTTAAAATCAGATATTGAGTTATCATACGCACAGTACCTGGCACAGGGCGGCTCACCCGACCCTGCCATTAAGTGTTCTATTTTAGGTCGGTTATTGACGCAAAAGTTATTGGCTCAACAGGCCGTAATAGATAGCGTTAGTGTAACTGAAGATGATGTAGACGCACAAATTGACCGCCGTATGCGTGGTATGATTCAGCGTGCTGGCGGGCAGGACCGCCTCGAGCAGTTTCTGGGCCGCTCTGTAATCCAGTATAAGGATGAGATACGTTCAGATATTAAGGAGCAATTGGTTGCAGAAAAGATGCAGCAAAAAATTACCGAGAAGGTTAGCGTTACTCCGCAGGAAGTGCAGCGTTTTTTTGAGCGTATTCCTAAAGATAGCCTTCCCTCTTATAACAAAGAGGTAGAGGTTGGCGAAATTGTGTTTCAGCCCAAACTGAACAAAGATGAAAAGCAATTTTACAGAGACAAGGCAGAAGGCTTACGCACCCGTGTTAAAAACGGCGAAGATTTTGGTACGATAGCCCGTCTGTATTCGCAAGATCCGGGTTCAGCGCCTGATGGTGGTGATTTGGGTTTCTTTGATCGCTCTCAAATGGTAAAAGAGTTTACAGCAACCGCGTTTAAACTTAAAGCCGGTGAAATATCTCCCGTGTTCGAGTCCGATTACGGTTTTCACTTTTTGCAGGTTATCGAGCGCAGGGGTGAGCAGGTACATGCCCGCCACGTACTGGTAACGCCGGCTACCACGCCAGCCAGCTTAGAGCGTGCAAGGCTTAAGGCCGATAGTGTTTATACCCTGATCACCAAGAACCGCCAGATCGATTTTTCTACCGCTGCCTCTGTTTATTCAGACGATAAAGAGACCAAGTACAACGGTGGTATGTTAATGAATGCGGAGGATGTGCAGTCGCGCTCAACGCTTATCCCAACCGATAAGCTTGACCCGCAGGTAGCGCTGGTTGTTGATACCATGAAGGTAAACAGTATTTCGAAACCGCAGTTGGTAACAGCGCAAGACGGTAAATCTACCTATAAGGTATTTTACCTGCGTTCGGTAACCAATGCGCATAAGGCCAACCTTGCGCAAGATCTTCCGCGATTAAAAGAGAACGCGCAAGCCGATAAAACTAACCGTACAGTAAGTGAGTGGTTTGAAAAGAAAAGAAAGAACACCTATGTACGCATCGATCCTGAGTTTCAGTCTTGCACTCAGTTAAAAGAATGGGTAAATACAACGCAAACCGCTCAAATTAAGCCATAATATACCAACTGCATGTCGTCGTCGTACCGTTCAGAAGTAGAAGCTGCTGATGCCTTAAGGCAGGCATACTTAAACACCAAGGCCGAAATAGGGAAAGTTATAGTAGGCCAGGATGAAGTTATAAAGTCGGTACTAATTTCTATATTTAGCAATGGGCATTGCTTGCTGGTAGGTGTACCCGGTTTGGCTAAAACCTTATTGGTGCAAACTATTGCCCGTGTGCTCGATCTTAATTTCAACAGGGTACAGTTCACGCCAGATTTAATGCCGTCAGACATTATTGGTGCAGAAATATTGGGCGAAGATCGGCACTTTAAGTTTATAAAAGGCCCTATTTTTTCGAATATTATATTGGCCGATGAAATTAACCGTACGCCGCCGAAAACGCAGGCTGCTCTTTTAGAGGCCATGCAGGAAAAGGCGGTTACAGCAGCAGGTGTTACCCATAAACTGGATCAGCCGTTTTTTGTGTTAGCTACCCAAAATCCTATTGAACAAGAAGGTACCTATCCTTTACCGGAGGCTCAGCTGGACCGTTTTATGTTCAACGTTACGCTAGGTTATCCATCATTTGCTGAAGAGTTGCAAGTGGTAAAAAATACAACCAGCACGAATACTGTGCAACTGAACAAAGTAATTAGTGCACGCGAGATTATAGAGTTTCAGCAATTGGTAAGGAATATCCCGGTTACAGATCATGTGTTGGAATATGCCGTGCGCATGGTATCTAAAACACGTCCGCAGGGCGAACTGGCTACACCGCAGGTTAAGCGTTTACTTAATTGGGGCGCGGGCCCTCGTGCGTCGCAGTTTTTAATCTTAGGTGCTAAATGTCATGCGGTAATCAGCGGTAAGTACTCGCCCGATATTGAGGATGTACAGGCCGTTGCCAAGCCTATTTTAAGGCATCGCATAGTACGCAGTTACCACGCCGAAGCTGAAGGCTTGAGTACAGATCAGATTATAGAGCAGTTGTTTTAATTGCTAAAAGGAAAAGCCCGTTTGATGTTGTCAAACGGGCTTTTCCTTTTTAATATAAATAAATACTTAAGCTTTTTTAACGGCCGTATTAGTCTTCTTTAACGTAGCCGCCTTAGCTTCTTTTTTGCAACAATCGCCACCGCATTTCTTTTTGCCTTTATCTTGTGCAAATGATTGAGTGGCCGATAGTGCCATGGCAGCAGCCAGAGTGAGTACAAATTTGTTCATGGTTATAAGATTTAAATGGTTAAGCAATTAAGCTGTTAGTTCGGCCAAAATAGTACGGCCGCCTTTTACCTTATCACCCAGGTTCACATTAACTTGTGTACCTATAGGTAAGAAGATATCAACACGTGAACCAAATTTAATAAAGCCAAATTGCTGGCCCTGCTCCACTTGTTGTCCTTCTTTAACATACCAAACAATTCGACGGGCTAAGGCACCGGCAATTTGCCTGAAAAGTACGGTTACACCTTCCGGGTTTTCAATGGCAATGGTAGTACGCTCGTTTTCGGTAGATGATTTAGGGTGCCACGCAACAAGATATTTACCAGGGTGATACTTGAAATATTTTACCACACCTGCTATAGGGTTACGGTTTACGTGTACATTAACAGGCGACATGAAAACTGAAATCTGGATGCGCTTGTCTTTCAAATATTCGGTCTCTTCCACCTCTTCAATCACCACTACTTTGCCGTCTGCCGGGCAAATCACATGCTGGTTATGCGTTGTTATGGCAAATTTAGGGCTTCTGAAAAACTGCAGAATAATCACAAACAGTAAAAACGACAGGATGTATACAATCCATTTGAGCACTACGGCATCCGGATAAAAAAAGTGCACCAGCGCATTCAGTATAAATATAAACAGAATGCACAGGGCCATGGAGGTATATCCTTCTTTATGAAAAGTCATAGCTTATTGAAATAAAAGAAAGCAAAAATACTAATTAAAAATGAGGTACAAATAGGCAAAAACAACCGGAGCCGCAAGCAGCAATCCATCAAAGCGGTCAAGCAAGCCACCGTGGCCTGGCAAAATGCCGCCGCTGTCTTTAATGTTGATGCTGCGCTTAAACATCGATTCTATTAAATCGCCCAGGGTGCCTACGGTACCTATAATAATAGCAATAGATACCCAGTTACGCCAGGGTAGCTCGTTAAAATACAGGCTAATGATGTACCCAACCAGTGCGCTGATCAAAACGCCGCCTATAAAGCCTTCCCAGGTCTTTTTAGGAGAATGCCGCTCAAACAGCTTGGTACGGCCAAACTGCTGGCCAACCAGGTAAGCACCCGTGTCATTAGCCCAAAGCATAAACAAAAAAGCCATTGGAAAATGCGGGTTGTAGCCGGTGCTTACATAAGCCAGTGCATGGAAAAAGCAAAACGGAATAAGTGCGAATATAATCCCGAATAAAGTATAGGCTATATTACTAAACGGATTATTAAACTCTCGGTAAAGTTCCCATACCAGTATAGCAGCCAGCGTTACCGGCAATAAAAATACGTACCTGTAAAGCGGGAAATCAAATGCGGCATCGGGCGTAGCGGTTGCATTACGGTAGCATAATAAAGCAAAGTAGCCAAAAATTAAAACGCCGTTAACAATGCCTGCCGGAAGGTTTGGGTGTAAGCCCGCTTTTTTAAGAAGTTTATAGAACTCCTGTAGGCAAATGATGCCGAGCAGTAAATAAAATAGGCCAAATACCGCCGGACCGGCAAAAAATGAACCCAGCATTACCACAATAAAGATAATGCCGGTTATAGCACGTGTTTTCATAAACTAATCTGGTTCATTACCATCAGCTCAATGGCTTTGCTAAAATCTTCTTCGTGAATGTAAACTTCAACATTGCCAAAGTTACGGTGTGATGATGATTGCCGGTTAAGGAGTACGGCGCCAATCTCGTGCTCAATAAGCACTTGTTTAATGATCTCGGCCTGATAGTAATCGGTTGAGGTATAAATTTTAACCCAGTTTTTTTCCATTAATGCGCGCTGAGGTTGTTTCTTTCGAGAGCTGTTTTACGGTAAATTAATAACAAAGCTACAGTAATTATCAAACTTAAAGCATACAAACTGTAATTAAAGGCATGCTGGTTATTGGGGTCAATGTTGAGCTTTTTATGTTGATAAAGGTAGGTTAACACCACTGCTGAGCCGTTATTTAAAAAGTGAGCCCATACCGCAGGCCAAACACTGCCGCTCCAATAAGCAAAGTAGCCAAAAAATACGCCAAGCATTAACCGCGGCAAAAAGCCAAAGAATTCTATATGGAATGCGCTAAACAAGGTTGCCGTGATCCATATGGCCAGATGGGGGTTATTGGTCCACCTGATAAATATAGTCTGTAGTGTCCCCCTGAACATTAGTTCCTCAGCAATGGCCGTTACCAGGCCAACCAGTAGCAGGCATTTAACCATATCCAACCATGTGTTCATCTTTAACAAAGCCTCAGTAGCCTTTTGCGCCGCCTCTTCTGATGAGCGCATCCAATCTTCAATGGCCTTCAAAAAATCAGGAAGTACCATTTTTTGGTTAAGGTTAATCAGCACTTCCATAACAGGGCTGCTCATGATCATCAGCGAGAAAACAATAGCCAGTAATGCCAACGGAAAGCGCGTGCCGGCAAGCAAATATGCTGATGTATTGCGTACAATAAATTTGCTGAACACGATTGGTGTAAACAGGATAGGTAATGTTGTTCCCACAATCTGCAATAGCCAAAGCGACTGTATTGCTTGCGGAGAGGTCAAGTTCATAGCCATAATAAGCTTTAAGGCATCTAAACCATAAAGCATAAATATAATGCCCATTGCTATAACATTACCGGCTGTAATTAAGCCAATAGCAACTGCACAAAAGATAACAAACTGTACAGCAGGGGTAAAGTCTGCCTTGCTTTTATATTCTGGTTTTTCAGTGATCATAGAGTTGCCGCAAATTCGTATTTTTGCGGTGGTTAAAGATAAGCATGTCGGTACAAATAGGAAATATTGATTTAGGAGAATTCCCGCTGTTGCTGGCGCCCATGGAGGATGTGAGCGACCCGCCCTTTCGCTATGTGTGCAAGCAAAACGGTGCGGATATGATGTATACAGAGTTTATCTCGTCGGAAGGCTTGATACGCGACGCCGCAAAGAGCCGGCAAAAGCTGGATATATTTGAGTATGAGCGCCCCATTGGCATCCAGATTTTTGGCAGTGATATTAACAGCATGCGCGAGGCTACGGAGATTGCCACGCAAGCCGGGCCCGATCTGATGGATATTAATTACGGTTGCCCGGTTAAAAACGTAGCTTGCCGTGGCGCCGGCGCCAGCTTGTTGCAGGATATTGATAAAATGGTAGCCATGACCAAAGCTGTTGTGGAAGCTACACACCTGCCGGTAACCGTAAAAACCCGCCTCGGCTGGGACGATAACACTAAGAACGTTTATGAAGTGGCCGAACGCCTGCAGGATGTAGGCATTAAAGCTCTTACCATACATGGCCGTACCCGCGCTCAAATGTATAAAGGCGTGGCCGATTGGACCCTAATAAGCAAGATCAAGAAAAATCCACGCATACAGATACCAATTTTTGGTAACGGTGATATTGATACGCCCGAAAAAGCAGCCAACTGGCGGTTAGAATATGGTGTAGATGGTATGATGATTGGCAGAGCGGCTATTGGTTATCCCTGGATATTCAGAGAAGTAAAACACTTTTTTGAAACCGGAGAGCATCGCGAAAAGCCTACTATTGCTGAGCGTATTGATGTTTGCAAAACACACCTGCAAAAATCAATAGAGTGGAAAGGCCCTAAAACAGGTGTTTTTGAGATGCGCCGCCATTACTCCAACTACTTTAAGGGGTTGGAAAACTTTAAAGAGTTCAGGACGAGACTGGTATCAACGGAAAACATCGAGGAGCTATTTGACATTTTATGGCAAATAAATGAAAGATATACAGCTGAAATGGCTTGATTATTGATTTGCGATAATATAACTTTGGATATGGCTACTACTACAATTACAGACGGGGTTAGGATTTCGGTTGAAACACAGTACCAGCCTGAATATTCTAATCCGGCAAACGAGCATTATATGTTCGCCTATAAAATACATATTGAGAATTTAAGTGATTACACCGTTCAGCTCATGCGCCGACACTGGCATATATTCGACTCAAACGGCAGCCGCCGGGAAGTGGAAGGCGAAGGCGTGATTGGTCAGCAGCCTATAATCGAACCAGGTGAATCGCACGAGTATATATCGGGGTGTAATTTAAAGACAGATATGGGCAGCATGAAAGGTGAATACCAGATGCAGCGTCTATTGGATAACAGCCTGTTCGATGCACAAATACCTGAGTTCTATTTGGTCGCACCGTTCAAAATGAACTAATAGTAATAACACATTTTTGAAAGTCCTGGTTCCTGAAAGAGCCGGGATTTTTTGTTTACAGATAATGAGTTTTAATTCACTACAATCGATTAAAATTGCGCATCGTTTTATCTTGAGATTTCCGTAAGTTTGAGTATAACCCCATTATACTCCTATGAAAAATACGCATCCATTCTCTCGGCGGTCGTTTATGCGGCTGGCCGGCATAGGCGCAGGCGCTCTTACTTTAAGCTCAGTATGGCCGGCATGGGCTAAAACCAAGCCTGGTAAAAAGCTGGGTATTGCGCTGGTTGGCTTGGGCGGTTACAGCAGCGGGCAACTGGCGCCTGCATTGCAGCAAACACAGCATTGTTACCTGGCTGGTATTGTAACCGGTACGCCTTCCAAAGCTACGGATTGGGCAAAAAAGTACAATATCCCACAAAATAACATTTACAATTATCAGAATTTTGACAGCATAAAGGACAACCCCGATATTGATATTGTATACGTGGTGCTCCCGGTATCTATGCACAAGGAATTTACTATCAGGGCGGCTAAAGCCGGCAAGCATGTTATTTGTGAAAAGCCCATGGCCCTTAACGTGGCAGACTGCCTTGAGATGATTAATGCCTGTAAAAAAGCTAACCGCATGCTATCTATTGGTTACCGCCTGCATTTTGATCCTTACCATCAGGAAGTAATGCGACTTGGGCAGCAAAAAGTGCTGGGCGCTCTAACCAGCCTTGAAGCAGCCAACGGTTTTAGATGGGGAAGCACGCCCACTTGGCGCTTAAAAAAGGCAATGTCGGGCGGTGGTTCCCTGATGGATATGGGCATTTACACCATACAAGCCGCTCGCTACACCACTGGTGAGGAACCAATAGCTGTTACCGCACAACAGGAAAAGACACGCCCCGATTTATTTAACGAAGTTGATGAAACTGTGTTTTTTGAGTTAGAATTTCCTGGCGGCTTTAAAGCGCAGTGTAAAAGCAGCTACAATAATAATTGGAGCAGCCTAAAGGCTACTACGCAGCGGGGCGGCTTTGAACTTAGTCCGAGTTTTTATTATAATGGTCTTCAAGGCAAAACTACTAAGGGCCCCCTGGTTTACCAGCCAATGAATCAGCAAGCTGCCCAAATGGATAACTTTGCACAATGTGTTGCCCTGCGTAAGCCAACCCGTGTACCTGGCGAGGAGGGACTTAAAGATATGAAGGTAATTGAGGCTATATACCGTAGCATGGACAACGGCGGCCGCAGGGAATTGGTATAAGAATGAAAATTTCCATAATGCTGTAGCACAGTAGCTTAATTATGCGTAATGAGTGTATCAATGTTTAAACTTTATGAAAAAGATTTTAAATTTAACAGTTATTATTACCATAATAACGGCAGGTTTGTTGCTCTCTGGCTGCGATAAAGAAAATGTTAGCAGCAGCGATAGTATCAAATATGGTACTTCGTTTGGTATGTGTGCAGGCTATTGCAATAACGAGGTTACCGTTAAGCAAAGCGGTGTTCAGCTTATTCGCAAGAAGAATGGAGGGCCGGAAACCAAGACTTGCCAAAAGTCACTCACGGAGGAGCAATGGAAGCAGATTATAGATAAAATAGATTTTGAAAAGTTTAGTAAGCTCAATGCCGTTTATGGCTGCCCCGATTGTGCCGACGGTGGTGCGGAGTGGATTGAAATACAGCGGGGGCAAACTAAGCATAAGGTGACATTTGAGTACCACGGCGAGCCCGAGGCGCTAAAAGGTTACATTGCCGATTTGCGTCAGCAAATGGCTTCTTTCGAAGATTGTAAATAAGTATACTTTTCAGTAAGTTAATTACACAAGTGCTAAGATGCCCTGTAGTTGTTAAACTGCAGGGCATCTCGTTTTTAATTCATCATGGATGCTGTACCGGCATAATATAAAATCGTGCCTGACAAAAGGGCGACCGTACTCGCACTTGACGATATAGAACTATAATTGCACATCTATTTGCATAAAGTATTGCTACACTTTACTTTTAAGCCAACCAATTATCCTAGCATTGCTTATGCTTATTCAGAAATTAAAAAAGTCGTACTGGTTGCGGCCGGCTTTAAGCCTTTCGTTAATATCCTTATCTTTTACTGCCTACCATCAAGCGCTGGTAGATACAGATTTAGTAAGGCTACAAAAAGACGGCTCCTTACAGTATAAGGCCGATGCCAAAGGGAATACGCTGCCCGATTTTAGTAACGTAGGCTACCATAGCGGCGAAAAGCAATGGCCTAATGTTCCGGTAGTGAAAACCATAAGCCCGGCTGCGGAAGGCAGTAGTGAGCAAATTATACAGGATGCCATTAACGAGGTATCGGCCCGTGCGCCAGATGCTAATGGCTATCGCGGTGCTGTTTTGCTTAAGAAAGGCAAATATTTAGTGCCGGGTACTATCCGGATTACTAAAAATGGTATTGTAATACGGGGCGAAGGCAATACCGCAAATGGAACCTGTATTGTAGCCATTGCCGCTTACTGGTAAACTCTCCAGGGCAACGCTTACCAGCTTGAATATACCACTCAATAAACGTATCGAACAGCTGATGATTAATATGGAGCGCTGTCGCTGGCTGCCGTCCGGCTTAGATGGAGATTACCTTGGCGTTAATGTTCCGGAGTTTAAGCTACACGTTTATCATGCCGACAGCCTGCTTTGGAGCTGCAACGTGGTTGTTGGTCAAACCGTTCACCAAACTACACTTTTTTATGGCGAAGTGAAGTATGTGGTGTTTAGCCCCTACTGGAATATTCCGCCAGGCATTCTCAAAAATGAAGTCATCCCAGGCATGAAAGCAGACGAGAATTACCTTTCTAAACACAATATGGAGGTTACAGGCTATCAGAGCGGTGTACCAGCCGTTAGGCAAAGGCCCGGCCCGGCCAATTCGCTGGGTCTCGTCAAATTCTTGTTTCCTAATAATTATAATATTTACTTGCATGATACGCCGTCCAAGTCTTTATTTGGCGAAAATTCACGGGCGTTCAGTCATGGCTGTATCCGGGTGGGCGAACCGGCAAGGCTCGCAAATTTTCTATTGAAGAATGATCCTGCGTGGAATGAGTCGAAGATAGATCGTGCAATGCATGCCGGAAAAGAGCAGTATGTTACCTTAAATACAAAAATTCCGGTGTTCATTACCTATCTCACTGCGTTTGTAGATCGCCAGGGAAAGCTGAATTTTAGAGATGATATTTATAGGCTGGATGGTAAGCTGACTAAAATGCTGCTTGGCAACGAACAAAAATGAACCTGCATATTGCTATCATCTGGTCATCAATCTTTGTTCTGTCTGGTCTATTTATTTGGCCGGGAGTTGATATTTTAACATCATTGAGGGAACAGTCTAAGATGCCCGTTCAGAGCACACGTAAAAGAGGAACGAAGGTAGACGGCTTGTATTACCAAAGATCTCAGACGTTCAGTGTTGAACCATTTGTACACCAACCAGGCTCAATTGTGAGTTTGGCTGGTCTATAAATTTTAGATATTTTGCGGCAACCGCAATAACGCTGTTAACTTATAGTAACTCCGACAGGCACATCAAATGCATAAAAACCAAACCGACCCGGTAATTCTGCAAACCAAACAGCATTTTGAAGTTTTGGATGGTTTAAGGGGCGTTGCTGCCCTGGCAGTCGTCCTGTTCCATTTTATGGAATGGGTTTATACCAACCCCAGCCAGAATTTTATCGGACATGGTTTTTTGGCTGTTGATTTTTTCTTCTGCCTTTCTGGTTTTGTAATTGGGTATGCCTATGATGATCGTATAGCCAAAATGGGCGTATTTGAATTTTTTAAAGCAAGAATCATACGGCTGCACCCCTTAGTAGTAGCAGGGTCGGTATTAGGTTTGCTGGCATTTTTGTTCGACCCTTTTGGCGGCCATCCTGAATTATACAACACCGGTAAAATTATCCTGACATTTTTTTGCTCCATATTGCTTATTCCCTTACCTGTAATAGCCGACAGGGGTTTCAACCTGTTCAGTTTCAATGCACCATCGTGGTCGTTGTTTTGGGAGTATGTTGCCAATATAGTTTACGCACTTGTGCTTTGTAAAATCAGGCGTGGCTACCTGTTGCTGTTAACTATCGTTTCGGCAGTGGCTATTTGCTGGGTAGCTTACCATTCAGGCAATTTATTGGGTGGCTGGAGCGGCCCTACCTTTTGGGACGGAAGCGCCCGGATATCGTATTCATTTTTAGCAGGACTACTTATTTACCGTTCAAACTGGATCGTTAAGAACAAGCTGGGGTTTTTGGGTGCAACCGTGTTATTGTTTTTGGCCTTTGTTATGCCATCCTCCAAATGGAATTGGCTATCTGAGCCTTTGGTGGTGTTGTTGTACTTCCCCTTGCTGGTCGCTTTAGGAGCAGGTACTCCGTTAACAACCGGCTTTAAAAAGGTATGTAGTTTCTTGGGCAACATCTCTTACCCTTTGTACATGACGCATTATGCAGTGTTATGGATGTTTGGTAATTATTACACCAGCCATAAGCCAGACACTACGCAACTGGCTCTTATCATCACGGTAAGTATATTTCTGCTGGTTGGGGCGGCATATTTGGTAATGGTAGTTTACGACACCCCGGTGAGGAAATATCTGAGCAATAAACGGAATAAAAAGCTGGCTAAGTAAAAGTAACTGTTGCTTAACGTCACTTGTTTCTTATAAGTCAAATATAGGCTGTACGCTTTTTACAGGTGATATTTCTTAAATAAAATGCACTTGTCTGTATAATACTATAATTAATATGAGGTGTAAGCAAATACAGCTTTGATGCCCCAACATTTTACAGTTTAAACTTTACGGGAAATATGACGAACAAAAATGACACGCTTAAAAACCGGGCATTAATTGAAAGTGCTTATGCTGCTTTCAACGCCAGGGATATTGGTGCAATACTACAGGTTATGCATCCTGACGTAAAATGGTCGAAGGCATGGGAGGGTGATTATGCAAACGGGCACAATGAAGTAAGCGCTTATTGGGAACGGCAATGGAAAGAGATAGACCCAAAGGTAACGCCGGTTGGTTTTTACGAGAGAGAAAACGGCACCTTAGAAGTTAAGGTTTACCAACTGGTGAAGGATTTAGATGGCAATATATTGTTTGAAGGAAAAGTTACCCATGTTTACGTGATAAACGATGGTTTATTACAACGTATGGATATTGAAAAAAGCTAAACGCTTACACAATAGGAAGATTATTAAGATCGACCTCTGCCACAGTGGCAATACCCTCAACCAGCAAGTCCACGAACTTTATAACGCAAAAAGCTGTCGCTATTAACATAGCGACAGCTTTTTTGCTGAACTTCGATTTATTTATGATTGAATAAAAGCCAAAAGATCTTTATTAATGGTTGCTGCCTCTGTTGTAGGCATACCATGTGGAAAACCCGGATAAGTGATTAGCTTTCCATTCTTTAAAAGCTTAGCTGCTTTTACACCGGTAAGCTCGAACGGAACAATCTGGTCATCCTCTCCATGCAGAACCAATACCGGAATATCTACACTTTTAAGATCTTCTGTAAAATCAGTTTCAGAGAAAGCTTTGATACAGTCATAATGGGCCTTTATGCCGCCCATCATCCCCTGGCGCCACCAGTTGTCTCTGATGCCTTGCGATACTTTAGCACCTTCGCGGTTAAATCCATAAAACGGCAGGGTAAAATCCTGGAAATATTGAGGTCTGTTGGTAGCCGTTCCTTCACGTATCTCATCAAATATCGACATAGGAATGCCGTCAGGATTACTTTCAGTTTGGGCCATGATAGGCGTAACTGCACTAATGAGCACTGCTTTCGCTACACGATCTTTTCCATACTTGGCAACGTAACGAATAACTTCGCCACCACCTGTAGAATGGCCGATGTGTATAGCGTTTTTTAAATCAAGTGCCTCAGTCAATTCGGCTACGTCGGCCGCATAAGTTTCCATGTCATGTCCGTCGGCAGTTTGGCTGGATCTTCCGTGCCCTCTCCGGTCATGTGCAATAACTCTAAAGCCTTGTTGCAAAAAAAACATCATTTGTGCGTCCCAGTCATCACCTGATAAAGGCCAACCATGATGAAATACAATAGGCTGACCGGTTCCCCAGTCCTTGTAATAAATTTCGGTTCCGTCTTTCAATGTGATTTTACTCATGGCGTTTTGTTTTTTGTTATGATGATTGATGAATTAGTGGAAACAGTTGTATAGCAAACTGCAGTTGTAAGCTATTCATTTTGCGCTATTAAGGTGCAGTAAACCTGCGGCTATTGCACTGATTACCTTAAAACCAACGTTTCAATAAAAACTAAAGTAGTAAATAAAGCAACCCAAAGTATGGGCTCAATAAAATTTCACAAAAGGATAACAATGTTCACTAAGCCCCAATTAGTAGCTGCTGCGCCCTCGGGCTTGCTGATCATCTGTAAATCAGGAGCGTTATGATAATAATCAATCAAATAGATAAGCGAGGAGGTATGGTCATGTCAACAAACAAAGCCTCATGTATTTTAGGGCTTTGTTTGTTTTATATAGAGAACATCTATTTTAAATGCTCACTAAAAAAGTCAATGGTGCGCTTCCAGGCCAGCTCTGCGGCAGCTTTGTCATAACGGGGTGTAGTATCGTTGTGAAAGCCGTGGTTCACGTTTTCATAAATAAAGGCCTGGTAGTTTTTGCCGTTCTCTTTCAAAGCAGTTTCATAAGCTGGCCAGCCGGCTGTAATCCGGGTATCAAGCGATGCATAGTGCAGCATTAATGGCGCTTTAATTTTAGGCACATCAGCCACTGCAGGCTGGCTGCCATAAAAAGGTACCGCAGCAGCCAGTTCCGGCACACGAACAGCCATCATATTGGCTATGCCGCCGCCATAACAAAAGCCTACAACACCTACTTTGCCGTTGCAGTCTTTATGATTTTTCAGGTAGTTGTAAGCCGCTATAAAATCTTCTTCCATCTGGCCCTTGTCTCTTTTACTTTGCATAGCACGTCCCTCATCATCATTGCCCGGATAACCCCCCAGCGGTGTTAACGCATCGGGCGCTAATGAAACAAAGCCCGCCAAGGCAGCCCTTCTGGCCACATCCTCAATGTAAGGGTTTAATCCGCGGTTTTCGTGAACCACAATAACACCTCCTAATTTCTTTTTGGCATCTACTGGTTTGGATAGCAGGCCTTTAATTGTACCGCCGCCTTTGGGTGAGGCATAATTGATATATTCAGATTTTAAACGTGGATCATCGGGCTTAATTTGTACGTTCCCTTTATAATCGGGCATCAAAAAACTCATTAATGATGGCACAGTTAACCCGCCAACGGCATAAAGAGAAAGTTTTTGCATAAATGCACGGCGGTCGAGGCGGTTGTGTGCATAGTCATCATACAGGTCAAACACTTCCTGTTTAACTTCTTCTTTGTTGATCTCGCTCATGGTTAAAGGCTTTTTTTCAAATGTAGTAAATCAAAGTAATCATTTATTTCCCCATACGGTAACAGTAATGCTACCTGCAACACGTACCCATTGCGCACGAACAACTGTATTTATGCCATGTTGTGTGTAGTAATAGCTCCGCATTAATTACTCAAATTCGGAAACCGGAATTTTTATACTCAACATCTTAAATAACTTTTGCAGCTTACCTTTAGTTAACTGCTTTTTACCGGCAAAGAACAGATCTTTGTTTTCTTGTGTGCCGAAAAATGTCGGTAAGTTTTCCGGCGTTAATCCAAACATAGCCATCCTATGATTTATAAGGTCAAGTAAACGCAGTTCTGGGAATTTTACATACTGCGCTTCATAAGTTTTTATAGCAGTAATTAACAATTTAAGTTCTGCAAACTCTGGTGTAGTTGGCTCAGCACTAAAAATAGACGTAGTTCTTCTCAAGGCCTGTTCGTACTCGAAACGCGTGCTTAAAGCTTCTCCGGTTTTTATAGGAATCTGCTTCAAATTCAGCTACCATTAGGGGCTGCGGTGTTGTAGGTTCGATAGCGTCATTATTAGGAACAACAGTACGTTTAGTACTGGTTCGGCCTCCGCTTATTGTAATAACAACATGCTCAACTACAAACTTTCTTCCTGTAGGCTGCATAATTCTCCGTTTATCGTTTATATAAGCTTGATGCTCCTCTCTACTGCCTAGCCAAGTGATGCAGATGGCATTCAATTGTGCACGCCACTCGTATTCTATAATATATTCTCCTGTTCCTAAACTAAATGATCCTGCGCCTACACCCGCCCCGCTAAAGCCATTAGCTTGCTCAAAACGCTTTCTAAATTCATGCTCATATTCTTTCAAAAATGTTAAAAAGGCCGTTTGCGATTCTGGACGAGCAGAAATGTATTCCAGTATCTTATTTATTGCAATTAAATCCATAACTGGTTATCTTGGTTATAAAAAGCACAACACTCTATAGATAGTCTTACCAAATATAACATGTCGCCAAGGAATATCACATTTTAACTTCTGTATTTAAAGTCCCGGCATCTTCTTTTCAATCTGCTCAGCAGAAGCTTACGGCCTTTTTGGATACAACCATCGGGGATTCGGATAATTTACTTGCGTCGGGCCTTACCATCTTTGTATCTTAATAAATATGATTAAGCTATGGAACATAAAAAAGTATGGTTTGTAACCGGAGCCTCAAAAGGTATTGGGCTGGCATTAGTAAAGCTCCTTCTTTCAACCGGGAATAGAGTGGCTGCCACAACAAGAGATGTTAAAGCGCTGGAAAGCCAATTACCGAACGATAAAGCAAATTTGTTGCCTTTAGCGGTCGACATTACAGCAGATAAAAATGTAAAAGATAGTATTCAAAAAGCCATTGAACACTTTGGGCGATTAGATGTGGTTGTAAACAATGCAGGCTATTCACTGGTGGGCAGCATGGAAGAAATGACGGACGAGGAGTTTCGTAGTAGTATGGATGTAAACCTATTTGGCACCGTTAATACCATTAGGGCAGCCATGCCTTATTTCAGAAAGCAAGGCTCGGGGCACTTTATCAATATATCGAGCAATGCAGGGTATGTAGGTTTTGCAAAGGCCGCGAGTTACAATGCTGCCAAGTTTGCGGTGGTAGGCTTGTCTGAAGCCTTGGCGCAAGAGGCGCAGCCCTTTGGCGTTAAGGTAACCGTAGTTGCACCCGGCCAGTTTCGCACTAATTTTATGGATAAAGGATCGATGACTTTTGCCCAAAACAAAATTGATGTGTACCAATTAGACAAGGCCGAAAAAATGTGGCGTGAGTTTAGCGGAAAACAAATAGGCGATCCGGAGAAGCTGGTTAAAATATTAATGGATTTAACGGATATGCCCAACCCGCCATTACACTTGCTGCTGGGCCCCGATACCTATCAGTTGGTTACTGAACACCGCCAAAAAGAACAGGACGAGATAGAAGCCTGGAAACATATCACATTATCTACTAATATAGCATAACTCTAAGTAAGGGTAAGCGGCATTTCAGTAACTTGCTCTTGCCCGCACTTAAAGAATTCATCGCTTATGAGTAAAGAACATCATGCCCCTTATGCCATCAACTCTATAGCCGAGTTGCACCGGCTATTAAAAATAACTAAGCCAGCGCATCCATTAATTAGTGTTATTGACTTTAGCGTGATTACCTGCTATACAGATGAAAGCCTGCGCAGCGTTTGCTATAACTTTTATTGTATTGCACTGAAAAAGAATTTTGAGGGGAAGATGAAATACGGCCAAAATTACTACGATTTTGATGAGGGAGTGATGACGTTTTTTTCGCCGGGGCAGGTAGTAACCACCGATATCGTTGCAGGTCTTCAGTTATCGGGTTGGTGGCTCGTGGTTCATCCTGATTTTATACAAGGGCATACACTAGGAACCAAAATAAAGTCTTACGGCTACTTCTCTTATGCGGTTAGTGAGGCGTTACATCTATCAGAAAAGGAAGAGGCCATGATAGATACAACGATGCGGAACATTCGGTTGGAGTATGAGTCGGCAACCGATCATTACAGTCAGGATGTGATACTATCTCACATTGAATTGCTGCTTAACTATTGTAACCGTTTTTACAACCGCCAGTTCATCACCCGCAAACAAGCTAATAATGACCTGTTGACTAATCTGGAAGAACTGCTTACAGACTATTTTAACAGTGGCAAAGTGCAGCAACAGGGCCTGCCAACCGTACGCTATATTGCTGAAATGCTCCATGTATCGCCCAATTATTTAAGCGATATGCTTCGGTCGTTAACCGGCCTTAATGCACAGCAACATATTCATCACAAACTAATTGAGAAAGCGAAGGATATATTAACCACAACTTCGTTGTCAGTTAGTGAAATTGCTTACCAATTGGGGTTCGAATACCCGCAGTCTTTCAACAAGCTCTTTAAAAGCAAAACGCAACTGTCGCCGCTTGAGTTCAGAGCATCATTTAACTAACTATTCTACAGTTTTTACGAGCAGGCTTTGATAGTAACCAAGCAAATCCGTTAAGTCACACACTTTCTTGACCAAAACTTTGTAAGCCAGCAACTATACTACGCCCAATATTGAAATGGCTCGAGTTTGTTTTTGTATAAAACGTTACTCCTTAAAAAAAATAAATAATAAAAGTTTGCGCAAGTAAATGCTTGCGTATATATTTGCAAGCAGGTACTTGCAGATAGTATTATCAGTTATTTACAGGGTAATTACCAACTGGGGCTGTGTGCAGTAAAAACTATTGAAATGGATGCCAGAAGAGATGTATTCCAGGCTATAGCCGATCCGACCCGCAGGGCGATACTTGGCCTGATAGCGGAGAAGCCACAAAATTTAAATGCTATTGCCGAAAAGTTCGACGTAACCCGGCAGGCGGTATCCTTACACGTGAAGATACTAACTGAATGCGGTTTGCTAGAAATTAAGCGCAAAGGGCGCGAGCGTTATTGTGAGGGTAGATTTGAAAAATTGGGCGAAGTGGCAAACTGGGTAGAACAGTACCGCAAACTTTGGGAAAGCCGGTTCGATTCGCTGGAGGACTACTTAAAGGAAATTCAAACCAAACAATCATAAACATGACATCACAAACAGAACCTGTACTGGAGATTACCCGCATACTGGATGCACCGCCCGAACTGGTGTTTAAAGCATGGACGGAGCCCGAGCGCCTGGCCAAATGGTGGGGACCAAAAGGAAGCCGCATTACCATTAAAAAATTTGATCTGAAGCCGGAAGGCACTTTTCATTACTGCATGGATCATCCCAATGGTACCGAAATGTGGGGGCTGTTTGTTTTTCATGAAGTTTCGGCCCCGCGCAAACTTGTTTTTGTAAGCTCGTTCGCCGATCCGGAAGGTAACATCATCCGTGGGCCCTTCTTTTCAAACTGGCCGCTTGAAATAAAGAACGTGCTCACCCTGGAAGAAACAGACGGAAAAACAATCATGACATTGAAAGGCGGGCCCATAAATGCTACAGAAGACGAAATGGCACAATTTGCTAAAATGACCCAGTCTATGCAGCAAGGTTTTGGTGGTTCATTCAATGTGTTGGAAGAATATCTCAAATCTATAGCCGAATAAGATGATGACAGATAAAGCAAACGAAATTGTAAGCACCAGGGTATTTAACTTTTCGCGCGAGCAGCTATTCAACGCATGGGCGCAGCCCGAGTACCTGGCCAAATGGTGGGGACCGAAAGGTTTTGCCAATATCTTTAAAGAATTTGATTTTACTATAGGGGGCAACTGGATATTTACCATGCATGCACCCGATGGCAACAGCCACGAGAATGTAAACAGGTTTACCCAAATTGTTGTGCCGGAGCTTATTGTTTACGATCACCTGCAATCTAACCATGCCTTTACCGGCTCTTTTGTTTTTGAAGAGCTACCGGGAAAAACCAAAGTTATATTTACAATGGCGTTTGAATCGGCAGAGGAATGTCAAAAGCTGAAAGCCTTTATTGTTCCGGCTAATGAGGAAAACTTTGACCGCCTGCAAGCGGTGCTCGAAGGTATGCCTCAAGATGAGTAAATTAAACACGGTTTGCTTAGGTAAAAGCTTAAAAGGCAAACGAACAACAACATCATAACCATCAACAACCTTTAACCTGTCATGAAAAAAGTAAACATTATTTATTGGGTATTTACCGTTTTATTAGCTGTAGCTATGCTGTTTTCGGCCATTGGCGGCCTGATGCCCAATGCAGAGGGCGAAGCTATGATGAAACACATTGGATATGGGCCTCATGTACTGCCCTTGTTAAGTGTATTAAAGATTTTAGGTGTAATTGCCTTGCTTGTACCCCGCTTTCCCAGACTTAAGGAATGGGCCTATGCCGGGTTTACTTTCGATTTAATAGGCGCTGTGTACTCTTTTGTTGCCGTGGGCGATCCGGTTGAAAATTGGGCACCAATTCTTTTAGGGTTTGTGCTCATTTTAGTGTCGTACGTTTACTGGCATAAAAAACGAAAACTCCAGGCCCAGTTAAATGGCAAGTACGATACAAGCTCTTAAGTGATTCCAAAACTTATGCAAAAATGGTAGCGGCAACATTATGTTGCCGCTACCATTAACATCAGTACGTGTTTTACAAACGCATTTGCATATTTTACTTACAATGCCTAAGTTGAGCGTAATTTAGCAAGACGGATGACTGCTTCGGAATCTGCCCTTTGGGATAAAATTAAGCGCTTTGAACTGGATGACAATCAGTCTAGCTTTAAATTTTCGGATAGGCTGGCCAGAGAAAATGGCTGGGATCAGAATTATACGATCCGTGTAATAGAAGAGTACAAAAAGTTCATTTTTTTATGCTGTGTTTCTTCAGGTAGTATTACACCATCAGACGCGGTTGACCAAGCCTGGCATTTGCACTTAACCTATACAAAGTCCTACTGGGTCGACTTTTGCAAGAACACGCTTAACCAGGAAATTCATCACAACCCCACGCAAGGCGGCAGCCACGAAACGAAAAAATTTAATGGGTATTATACACAGTCTTTTAAGGTTTACACCGAAAAGTTTAAGACTGAACCGCCTGCAGATATATGGCTGGATAACGCAGCCCGATTTTCGGACATTGATTTTCAGCGTGTGAACTTAAATACGTATGTATTAGTTAAGCGATCTAACATCAAAAATGCAGGTTTTTGGATCATCGTTATTCCTATATTCATCCTTCTCGTCATCTTTGTAGATTTTGAACCTGCCTTATTTCTTCCATTAGTGGCTGTAACAGTTATTGCATATGCTATTTACAATTCCAATGGTTTAAAGCAGCATGGAGAGAAGGATATTAGCGGCTGCGGAGGTGATAATTCGGGTGGCTGCGATTCTTCACATACGCACGGTGGTCATGACGGTCATAGCGGTGGCGATAGTGGGTGTGGCAGCGGGTGCTCGGGCTGCTCGGGCTCTGGGTGCAGCGGGTGTGGTGGTGGCGATTAAATTTTGCTCAATAATATAATTATCCTACAGAAGCCAATATTAACTAGAATTAAGACCCCATAACACCATTGCGTTATGGCGTTGTACTACCTTTTCGTTATTTATAAAAGTAAACTGTGCCTAAGGTTTTAGTGCCGCTGTTATATCTATAATATGATTTTACAGGCCAAAGGTTGTCCCGGTACTCATACTTGGTAACTAATTCGGTTACCGCCCCGCTACCTGCTGTAATATTGGCAACGCGGGTTATATTGTTTTTTGAATAGTACCTGGCATTGTCTAAAGCTGGCCCCACTTGCCTGTAGTATGGATTGGCTTTGTTATCATACTCATAAACAAACTCCGTTGTAAGCGCACCTCCCGGCAGCGAGTACTGCTTTTGGCCGGTAAGGTTACCATTGGAATAAGAGCTTGTAGTATAATATGATGGAAAACCATTGTAATGATTAACGGTGGTTTTTATGATCTGCCCCTGGTTATTGTACTCATACAACTGCTCAAAAACCAATTTAAGTATATTGCTCGCGTCATATTCCAGGTACTCAAACTTAGCAGGCTTGCCGGTACCTGCATAATAATATTTGTGTTCGGCTACTTTTTTGGCAGATGAATTAAGTGTTACGCCCGTGAGCAGCCCATTGGAATAATGATACTCCAGCGAAGACAGTAATGCACCTGCCTGGTTGCGGTGCTCAGACTTAGCAAGGCGAAGGTTATAATCGTACGTATAATTTTCGGTGTAATATGTACCATCATCGTAATAGCGCTGCACATAGTTCAGCACATTCAAATCAGTTGGACATGGTTCAGGATTGCGGTATCTTTCTTTTTTACAAGAGGTGGCCGCAACTGCCAGCAATAAAATTATAATCATCTTTTTCATCAAAATTGTGATAAGGTTATTAGCTATACGCGGCAAGGTTTTGGAGTGATACAGTTGGATTAATATTTAATGCATACGACATTTTAACATTGCCATACTGTATTATTGACAGCTTTTATAACTTAACTTCCCTCCAAGCACAGCAACGCCTTATTGAACCGCTACGGAATACTTTTTGATGATCTTATAGTATAATAGTTAAAAAGACATGATTCATTTACAATTCATATTAGGTTACATGGGCCCGGGTGGGTTTAACTCAGCCTGGTTGTTAATGATAGCCATTGGCTTAATTAGCCTGGCGGTACAATGGCGTTTCAAAAGTAAGTTCAAAGAATATGCAGAGATAGGCTTATCATCAGGCCTTTCGGGTGCCGAAGTTGCCCAGCGTATGCTGCGCGATCATGGTATTACCAATGTGCAGGTTATATCGGTTGAAGGTCAGTTAACCGACCATTACAACCCCGAAAACCACACCGTGAATTTAAGCGCAGATGTATACCACAGCCGTAGTGTGGCTGCTGCAGCCGTAGCTGCGCACGAGTGCGGCCATGCTGTGCAGCATGCGCAGGCTTATAGCTGGCTTAGTTTCCGCTCGGCTATGGTGCCTATTGTAAGCACGGCTTCAACACTTACCCAATGGACACTGATGATTGGCGTTATGCTGCTCATTTTTTCGGGCAACCCGTTTGTGTTGTTTATTGGTGTGGTGGCGCTGGGTATAGTTACGGCATTTAGTTTTGTAACCTTGCCGGTTGAGTTTGATGCCAGCCGCCGTGCACTGGCCTGGCTGGATAACAACCACAGCGTAATGCAAACCCGGCAGGAACACGCCGAAGCTAAAGACGCCCTGTGGTGGGCCGCCATGACCTATGTGGTTGCGGCTTTAGGCTCGTTAGCAACGCTGCTGTATTATGTATCGCTACTGAGTAGCAGTCGGCGTAATTAACTGTGCTGGTCATCTAAAAAGCCCTGTCTTTGATTAGGCAGGGCTAAACTCTTCTGTAAGTTGCATTCCAAAAGTTGGGTTTAATAGGCTGTCCAGCCACCATCTGCAACGATCACAGCACCGTTCACGAAACTGGAATCATTCGATGCCAGGAATGAGGCGATCGTTGCGATCTCGCCGGATTCGCCGCTGCGGGGATTGAAAGCCGCACCCGACATCGCTTTGGCAATTCCAAATTTGTTGGGCGATTTAAGTGTTTCTCCAATGCTGGTATTAACACCGCCCGGAGCAATGACATTACAGCGAATACCCTGATCGGCATATTGGAAGGCTACATTTTTGGAAAGGCCGATCAGTGCGTGCTTTGAGGCTGTATAAGCCGCACCCGCACGTGAGCCCTGCAGGCCGCCGATGGAAGATACGTTGATGATTGAACCGCCTTTGTTTGCGGACATGATGGGCAGCACCTTGCGAATGAGCCGCATCGGACCAGTGAGGTTTATGGCAAGTACGCGTTCCCATAATTCATCCGTTATTTCAGCTGCCGGAACGAAATTATCCATGATGCCTGCATTGTTGACCAGGATGTCCGGCGGGCCATACTTAGCGAACGCGGTGTCGATCAGTTCCTGAATATGTTGCTGGTCAGACACATCGCCCGTTACAGCGATGGCATTGCCACCTTGTTTCTGAATCGCTTCAACAACTTTTTGGAGACCATCAAAGTGAATATCCGAGATCACTACTTTTGCACCTTCCCTGGCAAATAGTTGAGCAATGGCCTTGCCCATTCCGGCTGCCGCGCCGGTAATGACCGCTACTTTGTTATCTAATTTGTTCATGATAAATATTTTGTAAGAGGCTTGTTAAAAAACAGGTAACGTTTCTGTTGGGTAAGGGAATACCAGTAGCGGCACCCTGCTTTCTGCAGCCAGTTTCTGACTATAACTGATTCCCAGCAGCTGTTCAAAGAAATTTTTACGACGATGCACCATAACCATTAAGTCTGCTTGCACATTGCCCGCCATATCTTGCAATCCTTTATGGGTATTGTGTTCATCAAACTCACGATGATAGATATTAGGGTAATTAATCTTATTAGTTACCTTATGTAAAAAATCCTCCACCTTACGCATATTCTCCGGCGTGTGCTCACAAACGTGAGTGAGCAGAATTTCTGCATTGAATGGCCGTGCCAGGTTGGCCAGTGAATGAATGATCTGCAGGTCATCGTCCTTAAGGTCGGTGGCAACAGCAATCTTTTTGATATTCTGGAAGCTGGCTGCTTCAGGAATTATCAATACCGGCAGATCAGTGTTGTCCAGCACTTGCTGGGTATGGTTGCCCAGCATCAACGACGAGAAACCCTTATGATGATTGGCCATGACCAGCAGGACGACATCACGCCTAGCAAGGGACGTTTCCATACACGCGTTTAAATTGCCTTCCTGCGCCTGGCATTCTATCTTTGGGCAAAATCCAACTTTGGAGCGGTCAAGTGCTGTGCTCAGTTGTTGGGCTGTTTCCTGCAATGTGGCTTCAGCGCCAGCTTTAATCTCTTCAAAATCTTCCATTGGCCAGGCGATCTGCGCACCCATGGTTTCAGATGAAGGAACCAGAAAAGTATGGAACAGTAATACATCTGCCTTTAGGCGGCATGCAATCGCTAAAGCATAAGCGGCAGCGTTAGCAGATCTTTCTGAAAAGTCGGTAAGAACAGCAATCTTTTTCATGATGTCATGTTTGTTGATGATGACGCAAATTTCCGGGAAAGCTGATAAAAGAACTAAGACCAGCGTCAATCTAAAACATGACCCTAATCACTTTGTAAGGCTCTCGAAAGGGTTAATTTTGAGTCAGTTAATTTACTGATAATGAAAACACTTAAATTTTCTTTCGAGCATCCGGTTAGGGGTAAACTGCGGTTCCGTCCCCTTTCAGAACAAACAAATGCAAGCATTTGCCGCAGGTTCGATACTGGTGTCAGCACAGATCTTACCGTTGCGCTAAGAGGATTGGAAGCCGGAAATTGGGAGCTGACCTTGGAATGGGAATATGAAGAGCGAAATTATCATTATCAGCACACATTTGAGATTGGGGAGGTAAACAACGGCCTATTCGGATTGACAAGGTATGCTAAAGCAAGCCTGTTTCATAATAGGCGCCCATTGCATGCGATTAACCGCTAAACGGCTAGTTTCTTTTGAACGGTCGGCGTAACGAATCCCATTTGCTGGCCGGCCTTATACCCTATATCTTGACGCTTTTGTCTGGCACCAATTGTACGGCCTGTTAAGATTGCCAGTGACCACAGGCTTTCATGTGCTCAATGCAGACGATCAATTGCTTATTATACTTCCGGGTCAAATATGATGTCAGGTAAATATCTGATCTTATGCGTTTGTATCAGGGTCAGTGCCTCCATGTATTCATCCTCGTGCCAAAGCCACATCTTATTACGAGAGCATTACGGTAAAATGTAATCTTAGTAATTGTTAAATTTGAGCTAAACACTGCTTTACCCGCACATGCTGGTTTCTGTTACTGTTTCAGGTGGGCTCAGGTAAGGAATATTAAGGTTTAAACCCCGCAGTAAAAACCATACTCCCAAAACCAGCATGATATACGGAATAACTTTGTTTACCTGGCGCCGAAGCGGTATACTGATTAAACTGCTACTTATAGTAGCCAGCAACATAAGCGGTACTGTACCCATGCCAAACCAAAACATATACTGCACGGCACTAATTACGTTACCTGTATTAACCGCACCAGCTAGTGCCAGGTACACAAAACCACAAGGCAAAAATCCATTCAAAACACCGATAAATAAGTGGCCCCATTGGTGCTTTAAAGCGTGTGAAAGTAAGCGATTGAACCAGCCCAGGTGATTTTTAACAGCGGCACTTCTGCTTACAGAAAGTTTAAGCAAGCGGACAAAAGCGGCCATGATAATGAATATCCCGCTAAAAAGGCTTACCCATTGCTGCAGTCCGGCTAGCCAAAGCTGTTGGCCTATCAAGCCGGTTAGCAAGCCCAGCAGGCAATAGCTAAAGGTACGGCCCAGGTTGTAAATGAGTTTGTCGCCCAACAGCAGCCAGCCGCGGCCTTGTGCAACGGGTATGGCAAAAGCCAGGGGGCCACACATGCCAATGCAATGCACACTTCCAAACAGACCAATAAAGAAAGCTATCTTGTCTTCGCTCATTTAATCGTTATATCTTGCTCGTACAAGTATTGCTTAAGATTACTTTGCCATTCAACACGCAGTTTGTAAGGGCCCTTGGCAAGCGCTGTTAGCGGTATTATTACCGGATCAGCAGCTTTAATACACTCAACCGGGAACACTTTATCCATCCACCTGTCGGCTGCACGGGTAAATCGTAGCTTGCCTTTTGCAGGCGCGGCAAATTGTACCAGCATGTTTTGTGCATCAAAGCTTACTTTAGGTACGGCCCTATCAGCAAAAACCTGCTTTTCACGATTAAAATCCTGGTCAAAGTTGATGCCCTTTTCATAGTATTGCTTATCGTAATCGTCTTTAGTTTGGGCAAACATATATACGCCCATGCTAATAATGAAAACCATAAAAGCTCCCATGCCCATTATTAAATAGTTTCCCCAGTTAAGTTTCATCTTTTTTAATTTATAGGTCCTATAAAGGTGGTGTTGGCTGTGCCCAACACCTTATTGCCCTGCATTACTTTTAATTTAATTTCTGTTTTGGTGGTATGGATAAGGCTAGCCGGTATGAGCATAAAAAATGTAGTGCGTACTGATTGCTCTTTATCCAGCTTACTTAGTGGTTGTATATATCTGATCTTTACACCGGCATTATTGGCAACCAGTTTAACTGATTGTATGCTGTTGGTTTTATTTACAATATCGGCGCTGTAAATATTACTTATATAACCTCCAGGTTGTTCCTGGTAAAGTAAACCGGCCGACCGCATCACCGTAATATCTATGTCGCTGCGTTGAAGTATAAAGTAGGTAAGGGCTCCCAGTAATATTACCATTACGCTGCTGTAAGCAGCCATCCGGCCCGTAAAGGATGGCTTAACCTTTTGTTCGATCATCTCTTCGGAATAAAAACCAATGAGATTAAGCGGCTTGTTTATTTTATTCATCACCTGGTTACAGGCATCAATGCAAGCTGTACAATTAACACATTCTAGCTGGGTGCCTTTCCGAATATCAATGCCGGTTGGGCAAACATCTACACACAAGCCGCAATCCACACAATCTCCTTTGGGCTCCTCGCTCGGACGTTTAAGCTTACCGCGCGGTTCGCCACGCAGATAATTATAAGCCACCATAAGCGTGTGCTTATCAGTTAATACACCCTGTAAACGGCCATACGGGCAAATAACGGTACACACAATTTCTCGTACCTGGCTGTAAACAAAGTAGAATAAGCCCGTAAATATCCATATACTGGCAAAGCCCGACCAATGCCTGTTAACAGGTTCGGTAATAATTCTTAATAAACTTTCGCTGCCTATAACATAAGCCAGAAAAGTATTGGCTATGATAAACGAAAGCACAATAAACGCTATATGCTTTCCTGTTTTCTTTAGTATTTTTTCTTTGTTCCAAGGCCCTTGGTCTAACAGGCGTCGTTGCTTAGGGCTGCCTTCTATCCATATCTCTATTTTGCGGAAAACCATTTCCATAAATATCGTTTGCGGACAGACCCAGCCGCAAAAAACACGGCCAAAGGCAATGGTAAACAATACCACGCATACCACAAATACCAGCATAGCCAGTACAAACATGAAAACATCCTGTGCCCAAAACACCTGGCCCAGCAGTACAAAACGGCGCTCAATCACATTAAGCAGCAGCACAGGCTGCCCGTTAATGCGCAGGTAAGGGGCAGCAAAAAATAAGATAAGGTATATATAGCTTAACCAGCTGCGGTACTGGTACAATTTATCCTTACGAACAAGCGGATACATCCATCTACGCTTTTCATCACTTACCGCATCCAGCTTATTCGTTTCAGATAACATCATCACAAAATCATTACTTATTATTCAGGTATCCTTTGCACCACTCAATGGGCTACTACCATAGCCGTTTGGGTTGCCTGGGCATTGCCGTCTTCGTTTTCCTTGTCTCCTTGCGGTTCTTTAGCGTTAGCCGGCTTACTGCCTCGTACCGATTTGATATAGTTGGCTACGTCGGCAATTTGTTTGGGGGTTAGCTGTTTTTCCCAGGTGGGCATTCCCTTGGCCGTAACTCCATACTTAATGGTTTTAAATACGTCACTAATTTTACCGCCGTGCAGCCAATAATCATCGGTTAAGTTAGGACCAACCATTCCTTGCGCATGTTCGCCATGGCAGGGTGCGCAGCTTTGTTTGAATATAACAGCACCCGAAGACAGTATGGCTGCGTCAGTTGAAAGTTTCACTGTTTTCTCATCTACCTGGTTGGCAGCTTTTGCTAAAAACACTTCTTTTTCATGGGCGGCTATTTTCATTTCAATGGTATATTCCTCATCCTGCAAGGGTGCTGCATCAAACACATGGTAGATAAGAAGATACCCTACCGAAAAGATAATGGTAGCATAAAACAAGTACATAAACCAGCCCGGTGTGGGGTTATCCAGCTCCTGTATACCATCGTAATCATGTTCAATCAGTATAGATTTCTCTTCAGATAATGGCTTTAAAGAGAGTAGCTTCAGTACTACTTCCCCTTTGGGCTTTTTAACTTTAGCCTGCTTACGCTCGGCCTCCATTTCAGCATACTCAGCAGGACTTAAAAGCGCCTTAGCTAATGCTTTGAATGTATTGTTTAATACCAGCATTGCGATAATGATCAAGAACATCATCACCATCATAGCGCCGTAGCCCAGGTAATCTCTTACATCGGGCGGAATCAGGTTATCATCTGCCGCCCAGGCAGGTTGCGCAGCCAATACGATAAAAAGTGTGATCAAAGATTTAAAGTATTTCATTGATATAGGGTACTATCGTGTTTGTCAAAACTGTCATTTAAGGGCACAGCGCTCATGTAATCATTATGCTCTTTGCGGCTGCGTATCAGCATAATAGTTACTACTATAAAGAAGGCCAGAAAAATGCCCAGCGATAAAAGCAGGTAAATCTGATTATCTGCTATATTTTCGGTAAACTGCTTAAACATGGTTATTGATTATTAGCTGTTTTATTGGCTTTAATGTCGGTACCGAGGCGTTGTAGGTAAGCTATAATGGCAATGATCTCTTTATTGGGTGTCACTTTGATATGATCTTTAGCCAGATCGTCGGCAATTTTGCGGGCTTGCTGATCCAGGTCTTGGTTTGCTTTCAGGGCAAAACCGGCCGCATATGGTACACCCAAAGTACGCATGGCATTAATTTTTGATGCAGTAGTACTTGTATCGAGCGTTTGCGTAATTAACCAATCATAATCTGGCATAATGCTGCCGGGCGACATTAACCGCGGGTCCATCATGTGGTTGTAGTGCCAGGCATTACCATATTTGCCGCCTTCACGGTGCAGGTCGGGCCCGGTACGTTTTGATCCCCATAAAAACGGGTGATCATACACAAACTCACCGGCCTTGCTATACTCGCCGTAACGTTCAGTTTCGCTCCTAAAAGGTCTTACGGTTTGTGAGTGGCAATTAGAACACCCTTCCCGTATGTATAAATCTCGACCTTGTAACTCCAAAGGTGTATATGGTTTTACGCTGGCTATAGTAGGTATGTTGGAAGATATGGTCATGGTAGGCATTAGTTCAATAAAAGTGCCTATCAGGATTACCAGCAGTGACAAAACTAATAACTGTATTGGCCTGCGCTCTACCACTCTGTGCCATGAGTCGCCCTTTTGTTTTACATAAGCAGGCTCTAACGGCATTGCCTCAGCAGCTTCGTTACTTACTAAACTACCGCGGGTCATGGTTCGGGCCAAGTTGTAAGCCATTACAATGACACCCACCAGGTACAGTGCGCCGCCAATTGAGCGCATTACATGCATTGGTAAAATGCGCAAAGTGGTTTCTAAAAAGTTGGGGTGCTTCAGCATACCTTCGGGCGTAAATTCCTTTAACATCAGGCCTTGTGTAAAACCTGCCCAGTACAGCGGAATAGCATAAAATAGTATGCCCAGTGTTCCTAACCAAAAATGCCACGAAGCCATTTTTTTGGAATAAAGTTCGGTTTTGTAAATACGGGGTATTAACCAGTATAATATGGCAAAGGTTAAAAAGCCGTTCCAGCCCAAAGCGCCTACGTGCACGTGTGCAACAATCCAGTCGGTGAAATGGGCAATGGAGTTCACCTGTTTAAGCGCCAGCATAGGCCCTTCAAAAGTGGCCATACCATAAGCGGTTAAGCCTACCACCATAAATTTAAGGATTACGTCATCGCGCACCTTATCCCATGCGCCGCGCAGGGTAAGTAAGCCATTAATCATGCCTCCCCAGCTTGGGGCTATAAGCATAATGGAAAAAGCTACACCCAGTGATTGCGCCCAGCCTGGTAATGTGGTATATAATAAATGGTGCGGGCCAGCCCATATGTAAATAAAGATGAGTGCCCAAAAGTGCAGGATACTAAGCTTGTAAGAATAAATAGGACGATTAGCCATTTTAGGCAAGAAGTAATACATCATACCCAGATAAGGGGTGGTTAGAAAGAATGCCACCGCATTGTGTCCATACCACCACTGTACCAGGGCATCCTGCACGCCGGCAAACAGGTAATAGCTTTTTAAGCCCGATATAGGTAACTCGAAAGAGTTAACAATGTGCAAAACAGCTACCGTTATAAACGTGGCAATGTAAAACCATATAGCTACATATAAATGCCGTTCGCGCCTTTTAAATATGGTGCCAAACATATTTACGCCAAATGCCACCCAAATTAGCGTAATGGCAATATCAATGGGCCATTCCAGTTCGGCATACTCATGGGAGGTAGTAAAACCCATAGGCAGTGTAATCACTGCAGAAACAATAATGAGCTGCCAACCCCAAAAATGTATTTTGCTTAAAATGTCGCTAAACATGCGGGCTTTGAGTAGCCTTTGCAGAGAGTAGTATACGCCCATAAATATAGCATTGCCCACAAAAGCAAAAATGACGGCGTTGGTATGTAACGGGCGTATACGGCCAAAAGTGGTGTATTGGTTACCCAAGTTAGCTCCCGGGCTGTACAACTGTATGGCAACGAGTAGCCCCACCGTCATACCGATAATACCCCAGACGATGGTGGCTATCCCGAAGTTGCGCACAATTTTGTTATCGTAGTAAAATTTTTCGGGTTGCATAAATGATTGTGTTGATCCTAACTATTTTAATGTTGTAAAAGTAGGCCGGCAGCTTTACCGGCTAAATGATGACCGCTAACTCAAAAACTGACCTTCGTCATTTTTTAATTGTTCCTTGGGTTCATCGTCTAATAATATGCGTACAGAAGGGGTGTACAGATCGTCGTGCTGGCCATGGCGCTGAGCCCAAAAAAATGCGCCTAAGAAAATTAGTGCCAGCAAAATGCTGCACCCTATTAAAAAGTAAATTATGCTCATGATAAATGCCTGTTTTTGGCCGCCACATGTGTGGCAATGCTGGTAAAGGATATGATGGTGGCGGTGCTTAACGGCATGAGTATAGCTGCCATTAAAGGCGATAAGGCTCCAGTAACGGCATAACCTAATCCAATAAGATTATAGGTTAGCGAAATAAGAAAAGAGATGTGAATAATGGTGACCGCATCTTTAGCGAATCTGAAAAATGCAGGCAGTTTATTTAACGACCGGCCATCCAGTATGGCATCGCTGCCTGGCGAAAAGTTGTTCACATCATCAGTAATGGCCACACCAAGGTCGCTTTGCTTAAGTGCACCCGAATCGTTCAAGCCATCGCCTATCATCATCACCTTACGATCGGCCAGTTGGAGCGACTTAATAAAATCCAGCTTTTCCTGTGGCGACTTACCAAAGTGCATGTACCCTTCGTCATCAAAAAAGCGGGCCATCGCTTCACGCTCATGATCCTGATCACCCGAAAGCAGGTAAAACTTGAATTGGGGTTTCAGGCTGAAGATATTCTGCAATCCCGGCCTGAAGCTTTGCCTGAACTGAAAGGCACCGCAATGAACACCGTCTATCATGATGTGTACTTCGGTGCCCGTACTGTAAGGAGTATTTCCGTGCAGTAGAAATGAGGCACTACCTATTTGTATATGATACCCGTTCACAAAGCCTGAAATGCCTTTGCCTGGCACTTCCTGGTAGCGTTCCATAGGAAGCAAGGGAAAATGGCCTAACGCCTGACATATCTGACGGCTAAGCGGGTGGCCCGAATTGCTGCATAGTGTATAAATTGCCTGCATTGCTATGCCCGGTAATTCAGCATGCAGGCTTATTGCATTACTGCCGCCTGTGGTTATGGTGCCGGTTTTATCGAGCACAATGGTGTTGATGCGGGCTAGTTGCTCAACTACCGCTGTGTTTTTGAGGTAAAACAGGTTTTTGTCAAACACACTCAGCGCTGCCGACATGGTAAACGGTGTGCTTAACGCTAGTGCACACGGGCAGGCCACAATAAGCACTGCAGTTAAAGCCGATAGCCCGCGGCGAAAATCAGTAGGTAGCCAAAACAGAAACGAACCTATAGCAATAGCCAGCAACACCATGGTAAAATGTTTGCTCACCCGCTCGTTAAAGGTTTTCATGCGGTTGTCCTGCTTGCGGGTAAAGGCCTCGTTGTTCCAGAGCTGGGTGAGGTAACTTTGCGACACAGGTTTAATCACTTCCAATTCCAGGGCTTCGCTGGTTTGACGGCCACCGGCATACACCACCTCACCGAGTGTCTTGCTTACCGGTACCGATTCGCCGGTTACAAAACTAAAATCTATTAAGGCATCCCCTTTTAGTAATATCGCATCGGCCGGAATAATTTCGTTATGCCGGATACGGATGCGCTGCCCCACTTTCAGATCAGATAAGGGTACGGGTGTTTCTTTGCCATCTTGCAGTACCTGTACGGCTACCGGGAAAAACGAGCGGTAATCGCGCTCAAAGGATATATGATAATATGTTTTTTGCTGTACAAATTTACCCACCAGTAAAAAGAACACCAGGCCGCATAACGTATCGGCAAACCCGGGGCCGCTATGGGTAAGAATTTCGGCAAGGGTACGCAAGAACAATACTGCAATGCCCAGGGCCAATGGAAAATCAATGTTCAGTACCTTATTGCGCAGGTTATACCAGGCCGAGGTAAAATAACCTGCACCACTATAAAGCAGCACCGGCACCGAAAAAAGGATATTGAGCCAGCCAAATACCTGCCTGAATGTTTGCTCGTTGGTAGACAGACCGAAATACTCCGGAAAGCTCAGCAGCATCACATTACCAAAGCAAAAACCTGCAACAGCTATCTTTTTTACCAAATTATCATTCTTGCCGGTAGCCTGCTTTTTAACTATATCCTGTAAACTAATTAGTGGCTCATATCCTATATCAAACAGCAGCTCAACCACCTGGCGCAGGCTAATGGCATCATTATTAAAACGCAGATTAACCTGTTTCTTTAAAAAATCTATACGGCTGTAGTAGATGGCGGGGTTTATACGATGCAATTGCTCCAGTAGCCAAATGCACGAGCTACAGTGAATGTAGGGTATGTAAAGCGTAACCACCGTCATCTTATCGTCGGTGTAGTCAATCAGGTCACTTACCACACTTGGCTCGTCAAGGTATTCAAAGCGTTTGTCGGTACGTGCCCGGTTAGCGCCAGGATGATCGTTGTAGGTATAATAATTACACAAACCGCTTTGCGAAAGCACCTGATAAACACCCTTGCACCCCGCACAGCAAAAGCTTTTTTCTTCCAGTTGGTAAGTGTTGGTGGTGCAGTCATCACCGCAGTGATAACAGGTAGTAGGAGTAAGTATATTCGTAGCCATGTTCAGTGCTATTATTGCACTTCGAAATTGGGCTAAAAACTATACGCGAGAAATGATGATCATTATCCTGAAATATGATATGGGTCACGTTTCAGGATAATGATTAAATATTAAGTGATTATTCAGCAGCTATCTTGCCCCGCATACTACCATAGTGCCCAGGGAAAGTGCATAAGAAATCATAAAACCCTTTTTCTTTTATCGTAAAAGATATTTGGTCACTCTCGCCAGGCCCAACCAATTTAGTATGTGCAATAACAGCTTTTTCCATTGCGGGTGGAATATAGTCCTGATCTCTGGCTGCTAGAGCTTCATTGGCAAATTCACCCACATCGGTGCCACTTTTTAATAAAGTGAAATTATGCCCCATTGAATTTTTAGGCATTTTTCCAATATTGGTTAGTTTAACCGTAACCCGCTTTCCGGCTCTTACTTTAAATAAGGTATCGCTGTATTGCATCCGGTCATTAGCGGTAATCTCTATCTCGTTGTTAATGGACATGGATTGGATTGCTGAATTGTTGGGCGTAGCCAGTGCAGTGGGTTTGCTAGTTGCTTTAGCCAGGCGGCCGGTATCTGCGGTAGAGCCACGTGTAGATTTGTCACCATTACATGCCCATAGGAGTATGGTGATTGCCAGAATTGAATAAAAAGTGTATTTCATGATTTTGTTTTTGCAATAATGCAGGTTACGCCCTTAATAGAAAATGATACCCGTCACAAAGCGAAAGAAATGGGTGCTGATTATGCTCAAAGACAAATAGATGCGCACCGAAACAAAAGAACCTGCAGCAAAAAGCTAAAGGATTCTTTAATTGTAGCCCACACAAAGCAATTTTCGAATATTTTATGGAAGATCTGAGAAAGATTGCTCTCCAAAAACTGGTTTGGGCCAGTATGGGGAGCAATTGCCATTTTGTAATATACCGGATCCGTTTCTTATTAAGCTGTAAAATTCTGATCTTATTATGATTGCCTTACAAAAATATAATAAGAGGAAACTACGTGGTTCGAGCCAGTTTGACCGCTCATGTCTTTGAAATTTGGTTAATGTTTTAGTATAAATTACTATATATCAATAGGAAATAATAAGCCTCAGACAGATTTCGATTCAATTATGCTTTTACTTACTTAAGGTCCCTCTCAAATAGTTAAATATTGTTAAACGTAAACCAGAGTTACACAAATAGTGGCATATTAGGTCATGCTTAAAATCTTATCTGCCGCGTTACTGACTTTTTGTACTTGCACGGTGGCTACCGGACAAGATCTTCTGCAAAAATATGTTAAGGACAACGCCGTGAGGATTGCCGCACCCAGTCCCACCAACAGTGATTACTCGGATTTAAATGCAATTGGAGAAGCAATAGCAGATGCTCGTGTGGTCATGTTAGGAGAGGCTGACCATTCGGACGGTACCACATTAGCACTTAAGTCTCGAGTGGTAAAATATTTACATGACAAGAAAGGATTCAACGTCTTACTCTTCGAGAATGACTTTTATAGTCTAAACCAGGGATGGGATAGCTTAAGCAAAGATCGCAACTCAATCAAGACATTTTTTTACAGTAACCTTTATCCCATGTGGTCAAAAACTGAGGAATGTGCTGATCTGCTATATGATTATCTTCCTGAGACGTTCAAAGGGAACGGGCCGCCGCTAAAGATAAGTGGGTTTGACAACCAGTTAAACGGAAGCTATGCGCGTAACTCTCTCAAAAAAAAGCTTCATCAATACCTATCTGACCAAAGTATTGATCTGAATAGTTCTGCCTTTCTATCCTATCTCTCTGTTACCGACTCGCTCATGAACACAAGATTCAAGGACGAGGGCCAATTTAATAATCACCTTAACATCAATCGCACTAACTTCAAATTTTTTAGTCACCTATCAGATGATTTACTTAGCCGGCTTGGTGTTTCACACAGTACTGATTATTGTTATCAGTTGATCAATAGCCTTAAAGGTCTGGCAGAACAAAGACTTCATCATCAAAAAAACAAGTATGTAAGTGGAGGTATCCGCGATGCGCAAATGGCTCAAAACTTGGCATGGTTGCTACAACATAAGTATGCGAAAGAAAAAGTAATCGTTTGGGCTGCGAATTATCACATTATAAAAAATAAAACAGAATTGGTGAGCTCAGGCTTTTTAAGACGACAACCCAATATGAGTACGGCGCTATTTAATCAACTGCCCGGTTTACAAAAGCAAACCTTTATATTGACCACCGTTTCCTCTGAATTTCCTGATGATAAACGTAATTATCCGAAGCTTTCAAATGGTTTTGATACTTGGGTTCAGCCAGATATCGCCTTTGGATTTATTAATATAAAGGCTTTCCAAAACCTTAATCCCGCTTATAATCAATCTTTTCCTATGAAAACCCTAGGCCATTCCGACCTAGTCGGGAAGTGGACCCAGGGAATGGATGGGATACTTTATATAAAGGTCAACAGAAAAGCCAAAACATCTGCACTTTAGGAATTGCACAAAGCAGTAGTAAATATCATAGTAGATCAATATAAGTTGAATCGTGTTTTTATAAATGACAACTTAATATGTTAGCGGGCTGCAGCGTTTGATTAGTTCATTTTTCGAACGTTTTACTGCTATATTTTAAAGAAATAGGATTTGTTTAGCCTGAAACGCTGAATATTTGCTTCCTTGATGTGTTGAATAATGCTAATGGACAGGACGAAAGCAGCCTGTTAACTTCGGTGTCTTTATAATTTGGTTCGAGCCCACCCCCTCAGGAGCCGATGTAAAAAGCCTTACCATGCCGGTAAGGCTTTTTTGTTTGTACATTTTTGATGGTAGGGTGATAAGACTCACCACAGGCTGAATTCGTTTTTTTCAATTGTTCTACTATTTGCTTCGAATTCTGTCCGGCTTGGGACCAAAATTTAATTGAATTTTTTTATAGCGTCAACCGTAACTGGTGTGAAAAAGTTAATTAAATTACCATCCGGATCCCGAAATAATAACGAACGATTACCCCATGGCATGGTGGTTGGTTCTTGAACAATGTTATCAATAAGATCCTTGATCCTCTCAAATTCCTCATCCACGTTCGCAACTCTAAACTCAATGATTACACTGTTATTACTGGCCGGTGTTATTAAATTTTCGCCAAATAAACTCATCGTTCTTGTGCTTCCTATGGCCAGGGTAGCCGTTTCGGTAACTAATTCTGCGAAATCATCTGTGTACCATTGAGCGGATGATCCGGTTACCTGTTCAAAAAACCGAACCAGAGTTTTTATGTTAGCAGTTATAATTCTTAAGGATGTTAATTTCATGATATTGCCATTTATTACTTAATGTTTTACGAAAGTAATATGGTGCTATGACAACGGTATGTCAGGGGTATCGGAAGTTCTTTTCTTTATCTTTTAAATATGAGGCAAGTGTTAATTCATGTGGTTTGAAACTTGTATCAATCTGGGTGACGGTTATTATTTTATCCAGACTAAACATCCGGTAATCTTGTCTTAATCTGCAGTAAGCTATGAGCGACCAGTTTTCTTGCAGCGTATAATACAAGGCAAATGGCTCGATGCTTCTTTTTGTAATTTCATTTTTCGATGCCGACTTGTAAGTGATATCTAATACCTTAAATGATGTTAATGCATTTTGAATTACAGTTAAAGAGTTGCTCGTTATAGCATTGGGTATAGCGGGGCTTACAGCAATTCTGTTCTCTAATAATTCTACTTTGTCTTTAGTTGAATAGGATAGTACTGCTTTTATCTTATTGATTGCTCCGGAATAAGCGGTAATTAAAGAGCTGTCACTACTTTTCATAACCACCTGTTCAATCGTTATTAAAGCATTTGCCTCATCTTCTGTAAACATAACAGGTGGTATTCTATACCCATCCATTAATGAGTATCCCTTTCCATCTTTCGTGTATATAGGAACACCCGCACGCTCCAAAACTTTAACATCTCTATAAATTGTCCTGACACTTACATCAAATTTTTCGGCAAGCGTAGTTGAAGTTAAAATCCTTTTAGACTGCAATTGTGTTAAGATTGCTGTAAGTCTTGAAATTCTTTTGGTATCAATATTATTCATTTTGCAGCTTACTTATCTTTAGCGAAGTGGTGTATACTATGTGACCCGCTAATTTAAAGAGTCCCCACGCACTTATCGGCTCTGTAACTCTCGAAAGTATAAGATTTGTTTAGATAGCCTTTAGATCGCTCAGGAACTCTAATTGTTTTATCAAAATGGTTCGAATTATATCCAGTGTGGGGAGCATCAATTCCTTCCCCAGACTGGGCAAAATTCGAACCAGTTAGTAGAAAATCTTATAATATGAAGTGGCATGGCGCCACTTCAAAAGTCACATTAGTTTTAGGGTAGTAATTCCTTCAACTTTTCATCTAGTGCTCGGCCACGCAAGTTCCGGGCGATAACCGTGCCTTTGGCATCAATTAAAAAGTTGTTAGGAATGGCACTAATGCCGTAAATCATGGCCGCTTTATTTTGATCGCCCCGCAAATCACTAACATTCTCCCATGTTAACTTGTCATCCGCCACTGCTTTCAGCCAGTACTTTTTGTTTTCATCAAGAGATACGCCCAATACGGCAAAGCCTTTGTCTTTAAATTGTGCATAGGTTTTAACTAAATTGGGGTTTTCCTCGCGGCACGGTCCGCACCAGGATGCCCAGAAGTCGAGCAGGAGATACTTGGCTTTGATACCGGACAACTTAATTTGCTTGCCCCGTGTATTGGTTTGCTGAAAATCCACATAAGGACCGCCCAACTTGATATCACGGTTTAAAGCAATAAATTCACTGACCTCTCTGCCATAACTGGATTTTTTCAAATCGCTACTCATGCCGCTATACAAAACAGCGGCTGTATCTTTGCCCCAGGTGCGGGCGTAAACGCTGAGCACGTGTGCTGCAATCAGCGACTTGGGGTGGTTGCGTACGTAATTACGGTCCATCTGTATTTCCTTCTTTTTTAATCCGGATAACTGATCAGAAAGCTTTTTGCGGGTAGCTTGGTCTTGCGTCGCATTGCGTGCTTCCTCTATGCTATCTACTTGGATTGTCAATGGCTTTTTGAGTTGTTCAAACCATTTGTTTTCTTCTTCGGTTGCTGAACCGGTAATTATTCCTTTTTTAAACTCTCCAGCTTTGACTTGAATTTGGATGGGTACGTTCTCCAGCCAGAAGGCTACGTAGTTTGTATAACGGGCAGTGTGTAAAAAAACCTGGGTAGCTTTCTGCTGAATGCGACCTTTCATTTGGAAGCGGCCGCCACTAACCTGGCACGAATCGATATCCTTATCGGGTTTGGCCAAACGCAAGTAAAGCCAAGTGCCATTTTCCAGGCCACTTACCGTCCCGGTAATCGTGTATCCGGGATTAGATTTGCAAGAAGCCGTTAGAACCATGCTGGTAAGGAGGATAACATTTAATAGATATTTCATATAGTGAAGTTAGTTTGTTTTAGCCAAATGTATTTACGGCTAACCTTTGTGCTACACATAATTAGACCAATGTACCTGAAAATTCGACTAAGCTGTTATTCAGGTTTTGGTCTAAAAAATATAGGGCTTAGTCGAAATCTGTAAATTACCATTTAGTTGATAAGATTGATTATACTTACTTTGCTGATATGCAAAAGCTTAGCTTAAAGTGGAACTGGAGATACCTGCGCATTGAGCTTTTTGTGCTCTTCTTTATCTCATTTATGATTTCGATCATCAGTGACCTGGAATTCAGTACTTATGAACAGCATGATGTATCCCGCTTTGCGGAAGACCTGGATTACCGGCTGGTTTGCGGCGCTTTTAGCTTTATCATGTATGGTGGCTTTTATTGGCTGTTCCTTAAACGGTATGTGCTTAAAAGTAATATCTGGGGTGTATTGCTTTGCCTCACTGGTTTTGTCTTCGTTAACCAGATAGCTAACCATTATATATTGAACTGGATTATCGTACATGCAGATTTTATTTCGGCTGACATTCGCGCGCGTACTTTGGGGTATCGCCTGAATTTTGCGGTGAATTATCTGTTTATCTCGGTGTTCTTTCCGCTTTTAGGCTTAGCTTTCCTGATCCGTACCCTGCAGCAAAACGAGGCCATGAAGACGTTAAAGGAGCAGCAGTTGTTTTCAGAACTGAATTATTTGAAAGCACAGCTACATCCGCACTTCTTTTTTAATACCATTAACAATATCTATTCGCTGGCCTTGCAGCAGTCGCCTCTGACGGCACCGATGGTGGCCCGTTTAGGGGAACTTATGCGCTATATATTGTACGAAGCCAATCAAAATAAGGTATCCTTGCAGCGCGAAATACAGTTCCTGAACAACTACGTCGAAGTGGAACAGATGCGGTATACTGAGGAGAAAAGGATAACTTTTGATGTACAGGTAGTAGAGGCTTCTCATCAAATTGAGCCATTATTGCTGCTACCTTTCGTAGAGAATGCCTTTAAACATGGATTAGCGGAAGAAACGGATGACGGGTTCGTCCGTATCGTCGTCTGCGCGACCGAAAGAGAGCTTATCTTAGAGGTGGTGAACAGTAAACCAAAAGGCAACGCCTATCGGAAGGAACCGGGAATCGGTACAGAAAATGTGCGGAAAAGGCTGGAGTTGCTCTATCCAAACCGATATACCCTTGAGGTGCAAGAAGACAATAAGCAATTTCACGTTAACTTAACACTTATGCAAGCATGATCAGGTGCGTTATCGTAGATGATGAACCGTTGGCCCGGCAGGTACTGGAGAGGTTTGTCGCGTCGACGCCAGAGCTGCACTTGGAAGCTATTTGCAGCAATGCACTGGAAGCGTTTGAAGCACTTACGGACAAGCAAATAGACTTGGTGCTTTTAGATATAAAAATGCCCAAACTGAGCGGACTGGACCTATGGCGATCACTCAAGAATCCGCCCGCCGTAATTTTCACCACGGCCTTTAGTGAATATGCTGTTGACGGATTTGAGCTGGAAGCGGTTGATTACCTCGTTAAACCAATCACCTATGAGCGCTTTGCGAAAAGCATCAGGCGGCTGCTGAAAACGTATCAGTTTGAAGCCACCGTAGAAAACAAATACACTTATTTCAAGGTATCCGGCCAGTTAATTAAGGTGATGCACAGCGAGCTGATGTACGCACAATCTATCAAAGATTATATTCAATTGCATACCACCAAAGGCAGTTATCTCACGCACATGACTATGAAGTATCTGAGCGAATTGCTGCCCATATCTACCTTTGTAAGGGTTCATCGCTCATACTTAATCAACACATCATACGCTGAGCGGATTAATCGCAACTGTGTTCTCATCGGTACAGAGCAAATACCGGTTGGGGAAAACTACAAGCATTTGTTAGATGAAGCCAGGGAGTGGTGAGTTGCTTATCTGCCAGATTTGTACCAAAAGGCTGATATAGACAAGAAAAGGCAAATCATTAGTTCTACGGTCACTAAAAATTTGACTTCTGATGTAGCGTAACATCGAACAAATCGAGTGAATAAAGCAATCCGCGTTTTTAGGAGTTTAAAGGCCGATTTGGTGCAAAAAAAAGAAAGGCAAATCAAGTAAAAACTTGATTTGCCTGTTATGGTAGCCCAAGCCGAATGTTTTTCGAATTGTTTTTTAGACGATTTGAAGAGTTTAGCTAATATCTCAGAAAGATTTTAAGGATATAAAAGAGAACGATGCAGCCAAAAATTCAGCTGATTTGCACTGTTTCATTTTGTGGTGAGATGAGTGGATTTTTTGTACCAATTGATTATCGTGTTACGAATAAAGCATCTAGTTCAGGTGATCAGGAAAAACCTTGGGAAGCGGTAAAAAAAAAGCTGGCTGAAGCGAACAATCCTGATGTTACGAATGGTTTAGGACGTGATGTTAGTCCAGCTTCCGACCAAAACAAGAAGGTCTTATATATTTTGATTGGCTGATCGGTCTATCTTTTAAACTTAATCAGGAAAATGCTGTCAGAGAAGAAAAAAATCCATGTACCGAATTCTTAAATTCACACTGCTCTTAATTTTTATAGGCGCAGGCTTTGTATTTGCCCAGGCACCGACATCGGTTGCCATCAGACAATGGACGATCAACGGTATAACCAGGGAAGCCACTCTGTACGTCCCGGGTACAGCAAAAAGCAAACTGACGCCGGTCATCTTTCTTTTTCATGGGCATGGCGGTAATATGAAGGAAATGTACCGGAGCCATGATTTTTCCAAGCTGTGGCCGGAAGCCATTATCGTGGTGCCACAGGGCTTAAAAACACCTGGTCAATTGGTGGACCGGGCCGGCAATAAGGCTGGCTGGCAGCAGGTGCCGGGTGATAGCAATGATCGGGATATCCTCTTCTTTGATGAAATGCTCAGCTCTTTACAAAGGGAATATCAGATCGATACCAAGCGGATCTATGCCACAGGGCATTCTAATGGTGGAAGCTTTACCTATTTGTTATGGGCCATGCGTGGTGGTGTTTTTGCTGCAGTTGCGCCCTCTGCTGCAGTCGCCTTTCGCTTCAACGATATGTTAAAGCCCAAACCGGTCATGCACATTATGGGTGAAACCGATCTGCTAGTAAAGCCGGCTTGGCAAGAGAGGCAGTTGAGAACATTATTAAAAGTGAATAATTGCCTCACGACTGGGGAACCTTTCGGCAGGTTTTCTACACTCTATCCTTCTTTAAGTCTTACCCCAGTTGTGCTTTTTAGCCATCCGGGTGGGCATGCTTATCCTGAAGAGGCTAACACTGCGGTGATAAGTTTCTTCAAAAGTATGGTTAAGCTATAGGTTCCGAACATTGATGTCACTACTGCCGGCTTATATGCACATTTCAAGCTAGCGCTTTGGACTCGTATGAGCTCATCATAGCATAATCAAGCACGCTGAAAGTCTATGCTGATATCTTAACGGTTAAAACAATACCCTACAATGACGCATTGCTCATTTCATGGATAAACGCAAAAGCATTTTAGGTAATCTAATTCATATTGCGAAATTCCACCGGCGTCTTACCCGTTTTTTGTTTAAAGAGCTTATTAAAGTATTGCGGATATTCAAAGCCTAACAAATAAGCAACTTCACCTACAGACTTATTGGTGCTGATCAGTACATTCTTAGCTTCTTCGATCAAGTAATAATGGATGTGATCCTGGGTGTTCTTACCCGTTTCCTTTTTAAGCAGATCGCTCAGATAGCCCGGTGATAAGTTAACCTTATCTGCCAGGTCCTTTACTGTAGGCAAACCTTGCTCTTCCAATTTGCCGCTTTTGAAATGATCGCTCAGAATCTTTTCCACTTGCATCACCACCGAACCATTCATGCTTTTGCGGGTAATGAATTGGCGTCCATAAAAGCGTGTACAATAATTTAGCAGCAATTCGATATTGGAAACTATAATATCCTGGCTATGCACATCAATATTTTCCTGAAGTTCGCCGGCCAGTTTTTGTACACATTCATAAAAGATCTGCTTCTCCTTTTCAGACATATGAAGCGCTTCCCAAACTTCGTAGGAGAAAAAGCTGTAGTCTTTCATCTTATCCTGAAGCGACGTAGCCCTAATAAGATCAGGATGAAAGAAAACACCCCAACCTTCTTTTTCAGTGTACGTGTCAATGTTGGTTTCCATTTCCAGTACCTGGTTTGGTCCGATACACATCAAACTGCCGTTATTAAAGTCGATCACTTTGCGACCATACCTAACGTTGTTACCATCATACCGCTTAAACAATAAGCAATAGTAATCACCGGATATCCGCGTATCTTCCAAGACCTGTTCATCCACATCGCTAAAGTCTATCACGGCGACGAGCGGATGCTTAAGCAGCTGATCTAAATTAAAAAATTTATAGACATCCGCTATTCCAGAAAAATGAAGAGATAAACTCATGGTTATGTTGATTAAGGGTGTCATAAAGTTAACTGATTGATCGCAAAAAACACAGGGCCGCTATACGAAGCTGACCCTGTGCATTCGATTTAATCAAGTTTAAACATGACTTTGACTTCGCTAAAGAAGGTGTCATCATCAGCTTCCTGGCGGCGGGCAACAATACCCTTCGCATCTTCTCCTGCAGTATATCTTAGCTTTTTAGTTCCATCTGTTGCGGCTTCGTAAATTACTTCGGCAACTACGCTGGCTGGAGAGGCATTTTCAAAAAAGGCAGGCATGCCTTCGTTAACTTTTCCTACTAAAGCCTGGTATTCGGTCATCGATTCATCGTTACTAAAGTCGATAGAGCGGCCGGCAAAGTCAGTAGCAATGGCACCAGGTTCTACAATTTTAACCTTGGCACCAAATTGCTCCACTTCATAGCTCAAAGCTTCTGATATGCCTTCCACCGCGAATTTGGTTCCGTGATATAGAGCACCCAGCGGAAAGGCCATTTTGCCACCAATGGAAGAGATGTTGACCAGGATGCCACCTTGGTTGCTGCGGAAGTGCGGTAGCACCGCACGCGTAACGTCCACCAGCCCAATTACATTGGTATTAAACTGGCGGATGATATTTTCTCTGGAGAAGGCTTCCACCGGGCCGAAGGCGCCATAACCTGCATTGTTCACCAGCACGTCGATCTTTCCAAACTTTCGAATGCCGTCAGCGATAGCCTGCTCTATACTACCCAGGTCAAGCACGTCAAGTTTGGCGAGGAGAACGTTGTCGAAGTTATTAAGCTCTGTTTCTCCTTCAAGATTCCTCATGGTCGCTATTACGTTCCAACCTTTTTCCAGAAATAGTTTTGCTGTTGCTTTACCTATACCGCTGCTGGCACCGGTAATTAAAATTGTGTTTTTCATGTTGCTTATATTATGATGTAAAGGTCATCATAGATACATAGCAGCAGATAATACAAATTCAGGCAAGTTGTATACTTTTTACAGAAGCGCGATCAAGCGCTGGCCAAAGAGTTGTAAAAAGGCATTAACAGAAGACTTAAGCTTGTGGATAGCTTCCCATCGAATTCATTGCACAAAGTTAATTAAGTCATATTCATTTATTCTACAGTGGTGACTGCGCTAAGTCGATGCAGAAAATGCTCTAATTTCGTCGTGAATTTTGATTAATTGCTTTTGTAAATCAATAATCTCCAATTGCTTGGTTCGCAGTTTTTCATAAACAATGCTTACCTCTTCAGAGGAGGTGCTTGTAGTAGCGCAGTCCGTAAAAAGACTTACTAGAGATAGCTCAAATATCTTTGCAATCTGTTCTAACCTTGATATATTTACATCTGTATATCCCGTTTCTATTTTAGAATAGGCTGGAATTGATATATCAAGCTGCGCAGCAATCAGCCTGATTGGCCATCCCCTTTGCTTCCGGAGAGCTTTTATTTTTTTTCCGATACTAGGCGTCATATTATTATGCCAGAAATGATAAGCGACCTCTTAACTATGTTACAAAGATAACTAAAGTTTTCTTTGTAATTAAAATTCAACTATTAGGCTGGAGATTCCCTTAGCTATCACTATCTATCGGTTTTCAAATTTCTATATTTACACCTCGCTCAGAATAACAGATATTCTAAAGCAAGGTCTTTCTAATAATTGAATCAACTGTAGTCAGATCTTAAAGTCACCTGATCTGAATTGTCAGCACACTTAAAAAGTAATGTCAGGCAAAGTTACATCAATTGCCACTTACATGATTATCTTTACTTACATTCCAATCATAGTAACCTGCATTTATGATCCATCGGTTCTCCAATGAAAAATTATTAGAAATTCTCTCGCTTTCACAGAACGCTACGGGAATTTACACTGGTGAGGATCTCATCATCCAGATGGCGAACGACGTGATGATCGGCTTCTGGGGTAAAGATCGCAGCGTGATTGGCAAGCCGCTAGTCCAGGCTGTTCCTGAACTGGTTGGCCAACCGTTTATCAGCCTGCTGCAAAATGTATGGCGTACCGGCATTACCTATGAGGCAAAAGACACTCCTGCCGAACTATTGGTTTACGGAAAGTTACAAACCTTCTATTTTGATTTCGCTTATCGTGCCATCAGAAATGAACAAGGTAAAGTTGATTGCATTTTGCACACGGCTATCGATGTAACTGAACTTAATTTAGGCCGTGCCATTACGGCAAGGGCGCGTGAGCAGCAGGAAGCTTATGAGCGGGAAACCGAGCTAAACGGGCAGCTGAACGAGTCTAATCAAAAGCTGGAGGTTGCCCAAACCGGTTTAAATGATTTGAACTGCGAACTCGAAAGAAGAATTCATGAGCGCACGGCAGAACTTGCAGCAGCGAATAAAGAACTCACTGCCATTAACGAAGAGTTACTCAAAGTCCAACAGCTATTAATAGAAAGAACAAATGAGCTGGCCAGTACAGCCGAAACGCTGCGTATTGCTGCCGAGTCCGCTTCGGTGGGCACCTGGTCTATGACGCCGGACGGTGAATGGTTCACCACGCCGGAAGTTAAACGTATCTATGGCTTATCACCGGATGAATCCCTGACCTATCGCCAGGCGCTGGCACAGGTCAGGCCAGATTACGTACAATACGCTATGGATGCGGTAGATGCTTCGCTGGCCAAAGGGGAACAATTTAACGTGGAATACCCTATCATTGAAAAGGCGGGCGGTACAGAGCGGTGGATACGTTCCGTGGGCAAGCTTATGCAGACTCAGGGGCATAATAACGGCTATTTATACGGCGCCCTGATCGATGTTACAGAGTCCAAGCAGGACGAGTTGGCATTGGCAAAGCTAAATAAAGCGATCGAGGACGAACAGGAAAAGCTTTATCAATTCATTATGCAAGCCCCGGCAGGTCTGGCGCTAATGCGAGGCACTGACTATGTGTTCAGTATTGTCAATTCAGAATATCAAGCCATTCTTCCAGGGCATCATCTTTCCGGGCGCCCCTTCTTTGAGGCGCTGCCCGAGCTTAAGGAAACTGCTGTTGAGCAAGCGCTTCTTGAAGTTTATACGACTGGTGAAACCAGGCGCTTCTATGATCAACTGGTTCCGCTGCCTGATTTTGAAGGCGAACCGCTCAGGGCGCGCTATTTCAATTTTAGTTATCATGCCTGGCGTGATGAACTCGGCCATATTGACGGCATCATCAATTTCGCTTATGAAGTAACTGATCAGGTCAATGCGCGGCAAAAGGTAGAACATGCGGAAACACAGCTGCGTCACGCGGTAGCCGCTGCAAAATTAGGATCCTGGCATATCCATCCGGTTACGAGGGCTTTGCAGTATAATCCCGAACTGGCGCAGATTTTTGGTTATGAAGGCGATGGACTCATGACCTATGACCAGGCCATCGGACAAGTGACGGAAGAACACCGGTCGCGGATCACACAGGAGATCGAACAGGCCATTAACGCGGGTGGTGATTTTGACATTACCTATACGCAGCGCCGCTTCAACGATGGCGAAATAGTTTGGTTGCGATCATTGGGCAGGATCACGCAGGACCAGAACGGAAATGCTACCATCTTCTCTGGTATTGTGATGAATATAACCGAACAAATGCATAGCCGTCTAAAAATTGAGCAGGCAGAAGAAATGGCCAGGCTATCCATTGAAACGGCTGATGTAGGTACCTATGTGTTGAATACAGAGATACTTGCCTTTGTTACTTCTCCACGGCTCAAAGAACTGTTCGGCTATCACCCGGACGAAGAGCTGTCTTATGAGGCCTTTGTGAATCAGATCGCTGCTGATTACCGCGGCAAAGTGCTCGAAGCTGTTCAGGAAACGATCGAAACGCGTAAGAAATACAGCATTGACTATATTATCAATGGATTGCACGATCAAAAAGTCAGGTGGGTACGATCTTATGGCGGCTTGTACCCTGATGCCCAAGGCAGATATACGCAGTTCTATGGCGTTATTATGGATATCACCGAAGACAAGACAGACGAACAGCGTAAGAATGATTTTATCGGCATGGTCAGTCACGAACTAAAAACGCCGCTGACCTCTATGAAAGGTTACCTGCAAATGCTACAATCGAAAGCCAGGAAAGGGGAAGACACTTTTACCACTGGTGTTCTGGAGAAAGCTAATAAACAAGTGTCTAAGATGACCACCATGATCAACGGCTTTCTGAACGTGTCGCGACTGGAGTCCGGTAAAATACAGATTGACCTGCAGCGGTTCGATATGGCTGAGCTGGTTCAGGAAACCGAGGAAGAGTCAGTTGCAACCATATCCAGTCATCAAGTGATGTTTGCACCTGTAGAAGAAACCTGGGTGAATGCCGACCGCGACAAGATAGGCCAGGTCATGAACAACCTCATCAGCAATGCCGTCAAGTATTCGCCTGGTGACTCAATGATCAGTATTGCCTGCGTAACCAGGGATGGCAAGGCGATATTTAGTGTAAAAGATGAAGGCAGAGGTATCAGTCCAGAGGATTTGCCCAATTTATTTGAGCGATATTATCGGGTACAGGCCGTTAAAGATACCAACATAGCGGGGTTTGGTATCGGTTTGTACTTGTGCTGCGAAATTATCAAGCGGCATGGCGGAGACATTTGGGCGGAAAGTGAGCTGGCTAAAGGAAGTACATTCTATTTTACATTACCGGTTGTTGAATGAAAATTTAGGGCAACTTCATTGGCACCGATACGGTTCTAACCGTTTCTAGGTTATTCAACCTTAATTTATAAATCATTCGACGGTCATATGATTTTATTTTGTACAAACTACTAGTTACGCCAAGTATTTTGATGCGATATTGCAGGTATATTTCTAAAAAAATTAGCTATTGAATAAGTAATCTATAAATTTAGAATTTACCTCCCATTTATAAAGTTGATATATATATATATATATATATCAAAATTTATATAAGCTCCTGAATAATTATCGCAAATAGTCATGCGACTACTTATACGTTGAAGAAAGCAAATAATGAATTTCATATATCAGATACAGTAGGTCACTGTAAATAAGATATCATGCTTAAGCGCCCCGCCGGAGTGAAATTGCCCGGCGGGCTCCGCATTGCGGAGCCCGGAGAACGCCCTGTATTTGGTGATCGATCTGGAAAGGAGTGCAAATCCGCGGCGCTTTATCTCGCGTTAATTTCACGGCGGAAGTTACGCTTCAATCTACGATAATTAGCGTCAGATGAATCAAAAAAAGCGTTATTAAACAGGGATATACGGTCAGACCATAGCGAGAGATTTATCAACACATGTCGCATCTAACACTTTGAACGCATAATCCTAATGACTGTTATTAACTATTTGTGACTTATGAAATATCTACTGACCGCTAAGCTTGTTTGCATGACCTGCATTATCATGTCACTTTCGTCCTGCATTAAAAATGCGGAGCAATCACCGATTGGATGCGAGCCTCACCCGGAACTTGTCTTGCCAGTCAATATTTTAAGTGCAGCTACCCAAGAAGATTTATTTTTCGCTGCTTCTCCTCGATATCAGACTAGCGATCTTTTCTTCTTCAGGCGATCAGATGTAGCCAGAAAGGATACGCTTCGCGCCAGGGTTATCGGCAATACGACGGGCACCATACGGGTATTCTTGATCCCGGTTAGGAATGGTGCCGGAAGGAATACCTTGATCATGAAGATCAAGGATCAACCTGTAGATACGATCATTTATAGCGTGCAAAATAACGATGGTGATTGTCCATATTTGTCTTTGAACACCGTTTTTTTCAATGTCAAATCCTTGCAACCTACAGAGGGCCGTTATAACTTGACGAAATAAGGTTTCAGATAATGAGCCTACTTATCTGAATCGGCTGATATCCTCTTTCCGGGGCGTATATACAAACTGATACCAGTGGGTCATGCCTGATCATATTTTGTGCGTATTCGGCAGCAGACCATAAATAGTTGAAAATTATCTTTAAAAGTAGCTTTAATTTTTCAATAGCATCGCCTATTGACCGCTCTGGTTTTTTACATTTGAAGAGCTGTAGATCAGGTGGTTTCCGGAGCCTCATAATCGGTCAATAATACAGTAAGTCCCGCAACAGCAGTAAAGGTTATATTAAATAGCAGGGACTTGCGGTGCTTGCGAAATGGCCCAGCTAGGCTTTGTAGTCCGAAATGGGCAATGTTGAAAGGGTCGATCTTACCGTGCGTTCGAAACGGAATAATGCCTTTTACGGCCACCGGGTGACGGGTTATCGCAACATAGGGCAGCAATACCGCAGCTTCGACGGCATAGATCAACCTGGCTTTCCGGTTGAGTTTGAATAAAGCGGGCAATAACAGCAGGCCACCCACCATAGCATAGTCGATAACCGCGTGCCATTTAGGTGAGATCCGTCTTGCCATCTGCGGGCGTTCTGCCTGTACCCAGGTTAAAGCCTCGTCCAACTGGTCGGGCCTGAAGCCTTTAGAGCGGCCTGGAACCACCAGTTCGAACAGGTCGGTAAAGATCTCGACGGCTTTCTGGTTGGTGACTACCGCGATTCGGTTCCATTGTGTAAAATGCTTTAGGCTGGAAATCATATCTTTCCACCAGGCATTCGCCGTAAAATCCTGCACCTGATTCTCCAGCACCAGCAGATAATTCAAATTCCCCGTCCGCTCAGCCAGTGCGTCCAGTTCAGGCAATAATACCTGCTCTATATTCTTCCGTGTCACTTTCCCAATAGCACGGATACCCAAAACATTTTCCGGCAATTGGTCGATCTTCTTTAACATACGGCCTCCCTTTTAGAATTGAACGATTATTGAGCAGATAGGTTTGGCTCTTGTAAGCAATTGCTGTCACAACTGTGAGTGATAAGCAGGTGATTCAATTTTCGAACAAACCGCAAATTTTCAAGTTATGTGTTAAACATTTACCATGAAAAACAAATCTATTTATGTATTGATGCTGGCCTCAAGTGTGCTGGCAGCTTGCGGCTCGCAAGGCAGCAGTTCAGAAACGGACAGCACCACCACCGTTAACGACAGTACGGTGGTTAAAACAGACAGCAGCAAATCCTTAAAACCGAAGATGGCTAAACCAGCCTGGGGCCCTGACCTGAAACCGGAAATGCAGGCGGTCATCGAAAAACTGGCCAGTTACGGCGACAAGCCGATCCCGCAACTAACCGCGCAGGAAGCCAGAAAAAATCACACGCCAACAGACGCGGTGATGGATCTGATGAAGGAGAATAACATCCCGATTCCCGATATGAAAGTTGACACCATGGGCAAAGATATCCCGTCGGATGGCGCGAATATCCATGTCCGCGTTTACACGCCGCAGGGTGCCAGCGGCAATTTGCCGGTCATCGTTTATTACCATGGCGGCGGATTTGTGATCGCTAACCTGGATGTATATGACGCAGCACCAAAAGCGTTGGCGCACCTGGTGAACGCTGTGGTCGTATCGGTAGCATACCGTCTGGCACCGGAGCATAAGTTCCCAACTGCGCATAAAGATGCGTTCGCGGCCTACCAGTGGGTAGTCAAGAACGCCGCTTCGATAAAAGGCGATCCGAAGAAGATCGCAGTGGCGGGTGAAAGCGCCGGCGGAAACCTGGCAGTGAACATGGCGATCATGGCACGCGATAAAGGCGTGATGCTGCCGACGTCGATCTTAGCAGTTTATCCCGTGGCGCAATCGGACATGAATACTGCTTCTTATCAGAAAAATGCGAATGACAAACCGCTGGATAAACCGATGATGGCCTGGTTTGTTAAAAATTATCTGAATAGCATGAGCGAAGGCAAGGATCCTCGTATCAATTTGGTAGCCGCGAACCTGAAAGGCTTACCGGCAACCACGATCATAACCGCTGAATATGATCCTTTGCATGATGATGGGACGATGCTGGCCGACAAATTGAAGGCTGCCGGTGTGAGCGTAGATAGCAAGAACTATGATGGTGTTACCCACGAATTTTTTGGCATGGGTGCGGTCGTACCGCAGGCCAAGGACGCAGAGCAATATGCCGCTGACCAATTGAAAAAAGCTTTTGGTTTGTAATTAAGATATTAAACTCACCTCAAACCGGCAGGAAATCCTGCCGGTTTTTTTTGCCTTTTCAAAGGACTCATAATATATCACCCTGATTGTGCAAGAGCATTGATTTTCTCATTTATCAATCCTTACTCGGCCCTATAATTGATTACGGCGATTAACTTATAGATTGTTATTACGTTAATGATGCACCGTAACCAGCTTTTTCACTACTAAATTATAGTCCTACGGAGCTTTTAAAAATGTTACCTAATCTGATACCGTTGGTTGCGCCCTTGTTGATCTTTGCCGCTTGCTGTTATTACTATAATGCTTACGTGCTCTTGATTCTATCTTCCTGATAATGGGCTCAGATATCGGGGTATTGATGACGGCTTTATTCACTTATATGTCTTATTATGCGCAAAGCCGGGCTATTCCGTTCGATGAGATGTCAACGTATTACACCATAGGCGGTTTTGTGAGTTTAGCTGGATCTATTTTATTCACGGCAGGCTTATTCATGCTCATCGATAAGGTCATTAAAATGAGCGGTAAAAGTTATCCTGAAAAGGACCATTATTAATTTTAGCATTATTACCCTTTATACTGTTTTTGCAGATATCACAGTTAGGCAGACAAAGCAGAAATTTAGTTTTCATTTGGCGGTCAGCAATTTGCAGCCCGCTCGCTTATACGGCAAATTGTGATCACGCAATGCACTAAATTTTAGGAATAATGAATTTTGCCGTTTCCGTGAAGCGGATGAACACCCATGACGGCGTCCTGGCAGAGCGTACATACCAGTCCGGCTTCCAATCCCGAGCGGGGATCATCATTTCGATGCTCTTTGATAAATGCTTCCAACTGGTAACGGTTGCGCAGCGCTTTAGTATCCAATACACAATCGAAATAAACCCATTCGCGGCAGCCTGCTGACCAGGCTTTACCGCGAAAAGTTTCCCGCATGCCGGCGTGGATAAGATCTTTTTCCAGTGAACGTAAATGTGTACATTGTAACATAAGCCGTAAAATTAGCTGGATTTATCTTGTCAGAATGATCATATTTGATTTTAAGTGATTGATCGTAATTTGAGGCATGATACCTACAACCATAGATGAACTATTAAAATGGCTACGTTCCAACTGCTATGCCGATAATTACGCTGTAGGAGGTATCATGATCGATGAAGGTTATGGTCTTGACGACAATGGAAGCGTTTATAGCTGGTATTATACTGAGCGCGGGCAACGTCAGGACCTGAAGTCTTTTCCCGATGAAAAGGCGGCTGTCGCCTACGCCTTCAATGTGATCAGGGCTGACCGTTACGCCAACAGGCATATGATCGGTTTTGTCGCATCAACAGATGAACGGGATCATTTAAGAACTGAATTAGCAAGCAGGAACATTAACTATTTCGACGACGTCATCCTGTACAGTAATGACCCTCCACAGAACCGCTACAGGGTTTTTGTTTTTGGGTGTGATATACTAAAGGTCAATGATCTGATAAAGCGACATGTAAACCAACAAAATTATATCGACGCAAGTAACTATTTAGTTCAAAGAATGTTTGCAGGATATATAGCTCTACGGAAACTGTGCGTATCAAGCCTAGTCTACCCAGGTGCTCCTTTAGGTAGGATAAACATCACTATAACACAGTTCAATTGTGCTACCTAACTTTTGGTGATACACTAAAAGACCTGAATTAGCTTTTTTTGACGTTTTTATCTATTTGTTCCTCTGCCTTTTTGGCCTTCTTTTCCTGCGCTTTTTTTTCTTTGCGCTGCTCACTGCCCGATTTATTTACATCACGTTTTTCTTCGCGGATCACCTTGTTAATTTTCCGGTTATATATGGCCGTTAAAATTCCTTGGCCTGTCCTGCTGAAAAACTTAAGCTTCGGCTTTTCACTTGTACCTGTTATAGCAACCGGAACACTGATCCAACCAGCCGGAGGCAATCCTACTTTTACAAGTACATCTAATAATCCGTTAAAACTTGTCGCTCCACTAATGGAAGGCCGGAGAACGGAAACCTTAAATTTAAATTCTTTGATGTGAATGAGGTTATCCTTAATGTGCGTCTCAATATTAACCCCTTTCATATCAGGATTGTTAAAGGCATCGGCCCCTACATTATCGCCAATTACCGAAAGCATTTTTAAGTTTTTCACAGCTACATCCCGCAGGTTTACCACACCTCCACCTTCTAATGAGGGATAGATAGGATTCATGTTCTGGTCAAAATCACCTTTCAGCTTATAATTCATTGATACAATACCACTCACATCCTTTGCAGAAGTAGCCATTTGCCGCACCATGTCAATCTCTTTATAAGCCCTCTGCACATTAAAGTCCATGACTTTAAAGGCAACATCAAAATTAGCGGTCAAAGGCGATTCATCCTGGTAACGGGCGTCAATATTCATCCGGCTTCCAATCAGGTCAAAGGAGGTGTTCTTTAAATAGATCTGGCCGCTCTTTACGGATGCCGTTCCCTGAAGCTGATCAAGATGCATCCCCTTAAAACCTACTTTTTTTGCGTTTACGGCTAAGGCGACATCCAGATTTTTAGGTACGATCACCACGCCGCTGCTTTTAGGATTTTCGGCTTTTGCGTTTTCAATGGCGATAGATTTATTGTCGTTATCACCGCTTTTCAGTGCCATAAATTCATCAACCAGAATATAATTGGAGTGCAAGCCAAAATTTCCGTGAAGGGTTCCTTTACGCTCGATAAAATAATTAATGGTATTAAGGAGATGACCGTTCAGTGAAAAATCCGATTTGCCATAAGTGGCATAAAATTTACGGAACCACATTTTTTCGTTTTCAAACTCAAAGCTCCCTTCATTTAAATAAAATGGCTTAGGCAGGTATTCGATATTTGCTTTTACATTTTTTATGATCAGGGTACCCTTGTTATCCAATTTACTGTACTGACCGGTGGTAGCATAACTTTCGCGCCCGTTTAAAGAAAGATCGGCTTTGATCAATCCACTGACATCAATACCTTTCCTTTTAAAAACCTGGTAAATTCTACCAATATTTAGAACACCTTTAGCACGTACTTTATACAGCAGGTCTTCAAAGTTTTGTAAATCGGCATTAATATATACCGGATTTCCCTCAAAATCAAATTGGAAAGGGGCAAGTTTTACACCCAGGCTGCTAAAGGTGCCATCGGTATTTTTGATGTTAGCAGTCAGGTTAATATTTTTGATGGGGTTTGGATAGGCTGTTGTTTTTAGCCAGCCGTCTTTCAGATCGAGATAGCCATTGGTTTTTGGAAACAACTTTTTATTCATGCTGAAAATACCGTTTGCTTTAACGTCGGCATTCATTAAACCTCGGATCTCAAGATCTTTTAAGCCTAATGCCTCATCCAGCGTCTGCAAATTAACAGCACCTTTCATATTGGCATTTACAGTCATGTTACTCAATCCTTTGGTTTTAACAACTGCACGGAAATTATTTATCTTCCCAAGGTCGAAGCTTAGCTGTTTTAAATCAAGCCCCAATTTTTCCGCGTCTAAAGACGGTAAATCAATGTTCAGATCAACGTTAAGATTATTCATAGGCACCGGAGCCTTTGCGTTAGAAATGGCACCATCCTTCACCAGCAGACGTGCCGTAAAGTTAGGGCTCAGTTTGCGGGGTTCGCTAAACATACCTTTCAGGCTAAAAAACAGATCGCTGTTACCCTCTAACTTGGTATCTTTTGCCCAATCCAGATACTGTGGAGGCAGCACCGAAATCATATCACGAATATTGGTTTTCTCTGCCGCAGCTTTTATATCAAGGTCATATCCGTCCTTCAAAATACTTACGAAACCATTAAACTTCAAAGGGAGATCATTAATCTTCAATTCATTTTTCCGGAGCACAAATGTAAGCGCCTTGGTGTTGATTCTGGTAATCAGGTCGGCATGCAATGATTTCTGCTGGGCGTACCAGACTCTGTTCATACTAAAGTCTAGCTTATCAATGTTAAGATCAGTTTTCAGATCGAAAATATCTTCACTTAAGCCGCCCTTACCGGTATAATTAAATCCTTTGGCATCCACTAAAACATTAGCCGTATGGTCCTTGTATACGATATGCCAGTTCCTGAACTTGATGAGATCGAGCTTCAAGGAGGTGCCCTTTTCTGTACTGTCTTTTGGACTTGCAGAGGGACCAGACACATAAACATTGTAATTAGCCTGCCCTTTACTATTGACATATACATTGGCATAAGCATTATTTATATAGATCTCATCGATCTTGATAGCACCGTCAAAAATCAAGTTTTTTAAATTGATTCCTGCTGAAACTTCTTTTGCCGACAGCAGAGTGTCCTGTTGAAACGGCTTAGATCCTAAGAGTAATAAATCATCCACCGATACAGTAAGTGAGGGAAAATGCCGAAAAAACGTTAGATGAACCTTTTTGTAATCCAGTTTACCGGCCAGGCGCTTGTTCGCAAATATTTTTACCTGATCAGAGATTGTTCCGGGAAACAATAACGGGATGATGAACATCAGAAGCAGTACAAAGACCACAAAAATTCCAACCCATTTTATAGTCTTCCAACCCAATTTTTTAAACGTTTCCATACATTGATATAATGATTCAGATTGACCAGAGAGTATTATCTATAAATATCTTCAACTTTTAACTATCTAAAATCAAGCCAGCTTCATCAGGGTCTTTTTAAGATACATCATAACGGCAACGAATACCAAGAACTTCATAGTTGATACTAATAATTATCCACCCTGCACATTCTGAGAAACGAACATTTACCATGCCTAAAAATTTCCGTCTATATGGATATATGCGAGAAGATGGTCGAGGGTGTCGAGCAAGGGCTTGCTTTCTTAACGGGATATTAGGGCAAACAAACAGAACCCGTATGATTTCACTTTTGGAGGCGGTGACCTCATCAGCATGTGTAATACCTGCAGCGGCGCAACCGCCTGAAAGATGCCATACGGACCTACGCGCTCACTACCGAATAGTTAGCCGTAATACAGCTATGCCTTATGCTTTTGAACTGACCGTTGGATGTTATCTCAAGAATCGCGATCAAGTGCGGGCCAAAGAGTTGTACAAAAGACATTAACAGGAGACTTAAGCTTGCGGATAGCTTTCCATCGAATTCATTACACAAAGTTAATCAAGTCATATTCACTTTTTCTACAGTGGTGACTGCGCTAACTCGACGCAGAAAATGCTCTAATTTCTTCGTGAATTTTGATTAATTGCTTTTGTAAATCAATAATCTGCGATTGCTTAGTTCGCAGTTTTTCATAAACAATGCTTACCTCTTCAGAGGAGGTGCTTGTAGTAGCGCAGTCCGTAAAAAGACTTACTAGAGATAGGTCAAATATCTTTGCAATCTGTTCTAATCTTGAAATATTTACATCTGTAAATCCCGTTTCGATTTTAGAATAGGCTGGAATTGATATATCAAGCTGCGCAGCAATCAGCCTGATTGGCCATCCTCTTTGCTTCCGGAGAGCTTTTATTTTTTTTCCGATACTAGGCGTCATATTATTATGCCAGAAATGATAAGCGACCTCTTAACTACGTTACAAAGATAACTAAAGTTTTCTTTGTAATTAAAATTCGACTGTTGAGCCCGAGGTTCCCTTAGCTATCACTATCTATCGGTTTTCAAATTTGTAGATTTACACCTCGCTCAGGATTACAAATATTTTAAAGCAAGGTCTTTCCAAGAATTGAATCAACTGTAGTCCGATCTTAAAGTGACGGAAAAACAAAAATGGAATTTTTTATTGGATGTTCCACGAGGCTTGGCCAGGCGATTCTGTAGGATTTAGATCACCGATTGGTGTAACAACTATTGAAAACGATAATTAACAGTCAATTAATTGTTGTTGTCAACGTATCGCTGAACCAATTATCCATTAATCCGAAACGAGGCGATCAATGACTCCGGAATATCCAGCTGAATGCCTAGTATTGAAGGGAAGCAACTTTGACGAAGTAATAGTGATATTAACGAAGTTTACATTTAAGTAATATTCATCAGAAAAAAAATTACAAGCTGTCCGAGCATTCTAGAGCGATTGACTGGCCTATATTTTCATCTCATAAAAAGACTTTAAATAATGCAAAGCAACATTGAAATTTGATGGACGCGTGTTACTGACAAATGACGCCTCAAAATTAAGGTAACCAGCCTTTCTAAGCATATCTAAGGACAAAGTTTTAAAGCCCATGGACCATGTTTTGAAATTGCGTTTATTGAGGCGCCCCTCGTGCAAGGTCGTGACTTTTTCATGCCTTGCATCTGTTTTGATTTTATTAAACAGCGAAACGACATCGCTTTCATCTCCTTCGATTACTTGCATAAATCGACCAGCTAACTTACCCGGCTCTTGCCCTTCAATGTACAGTAACATCCCTGTTATACCATCGTTTTTATTTCTGGAGCGCGATTGATCAAGAAGAATGTTAAGATCTTCAATTGCCATCGCATGAAGTGCCTTACTAACATAAACTATATTATAAATCATATTCATGGTTAAGTCCGAAAATAAATTCTGACTTGAAGTTTGTTTGAAGTACAATTTACCAAGTGCAATTTAAATTCTTTCAATTTAACAATCTGCTTTAACAACTAGTTAGCCTACAAGTAATAAAGCAAAATAAGTAAATGTTATTACAAGTATCACTCAAATTACAAAAGTCGGCTGAGTCATAAGAATTATAAACAGATGATATTAAGTGAATTTAAACTTAACAATTTGTCGCACGTTAATGACCTTAATATTAGTTAAATATAATCGTTAGCTCTATGTAATTTTACAGATGGATATTAAGTTGCCTGATTGAATAATGCTTGCAAGATAGTTATCGATAACTTATTTCCATTTTTATCGTTAACACTGCAAATAGTCCAGTCCTCCCTAATTATTATGTTAAAACCTGATATAACAAATTGCGACCGTGAACCCATTCATAATCCCGGACGCATCCAGGCACATGGTTTCCTTGTAGCCGTTGATGAAGAGATGACAATCTGCTACTGCAGTGAAAATATCAGTCAATTTCTTGTGGAGGTTAGTCCTACAGGCCTTTTGGGGCAGGAAATCGAAAGCTTGGAAGGACATTTGCGAAAGGAAAAAAGCCGGCCTGGCTATCTACGTCAATTGATATATATCAATGACGGGGATGAATTATTCAGGCGCATTAATACACAGGTTATTTTAAATGAGCAGCAATTCAACCTTATTATCAATGGTGCTGGCCAATACTACTTACTGGAGTTTGAACCGGAAGCGTCAGATTTACAAAGCGACTTGCAACAACTGGTTGGCCGTTCTCTTTCGGAGATGCTTTCGGACAGGCAGCTATCTACGCTTTTAAGCAATACATCCCACCAAATACGCCAAATTATCCAGTATGATCGGGTGATGGTTTACAAGTTCCATGAAGACGGGCATGGGGAAGTAATCGCCGAATCCAAGAATGATCAATTAGCTAGCTGGCTGGGACTACATTACCCTGCATCAGATATTCCCAAGCAGGCCCGTGAACTCTATAAACAAAACCTGGTACGCTTAATTGCCAATGTTTCTATCGAACCGTCAACTATACTGACCCGTTCCGAAAATGGTACCGCTCATCCCCTGGACTTAACATGCAGTACGCTCAGAGCCGTTTCACCCATCCATATTCAGTACCTGAAAAACATGGGGGTAGCTTCTAGTTTCAGCGTTTCGATCCTGGATCAAGATAAGTTATGGGGATTGATAGCCTGCCATAATTATACGCCACGGTTTATTAATTTTCGCCAGCGGGAGTCAGCCAAATTAATTGGGCAAGTACTATCTTCGGCTATTAGTTTCCGCCAACAAGAAGAAAATCAGCAAAAGGCTGCCCGGTTACGCACAGCAATTGAAAAGATTACGCGTCAGTTACTACGGGATGTACCTGTGCAGGAAGCACTGTTCAATCAAGAAATAACACTACAAGATACCATAAGCAGCACCGGGGCGGTATTGTATTATGAAAATACGCTGCATACTACCGGCCTTGTCCCCAACGATCAATTTTTGAACGAGTTAATTAGCTGGCTGAATAATTTAGAGGACACTTCGTTATTTGAAACCGCATGTCTTTCGAATGAATTTCCACCGGCAACACCTTTTAAGAATATCGCCAGCGGCTTGCTTGCCTGCCGCTTGTCGCCGGAGCTAAAAGAATACATGCTTTGGTTTCGACCGGAGTTCATTTCGACTATTAAATGGGCCGGTAATCCTGATAAGCCGGTGGAAATCGATCCTAACGGACTTACACACATTTCACCCAGGCACTCTTTTGAAGAATGGTCTCAATTAGTGAAAAATCATGCCGTTGAATGGGAGCCTTACGAACGCGAAGCTGCCCTGCTGCTTAAAGACGAGGTTAATTACGCAATCAGTCGCAAAGCGACAGAGCTAAGGGTATTGAATGAAAAGTTGCGGGAAGCTTACAGTGAACTGGATACCTTCAGTTATACGATCTCGCATGACTTGAAAAATCCGCTTACAACGATTAAAAGCTACTCCCAATTGATCCAAAGACAATCGGAGCCGGAATCAAAGATCCGTGACATGGCTGGAAAGATCATCGATGGTGCTTCAAGAATGCAGGCGATGATTGAGGAAGTTCTCAATTACTCCAAAACTGGTCAGGATAAAATGAGTATTGGTTTAGTAGATATGCAGGGGTTGCTTGCCGGCCTACGGCACGATTTGCTGGTTTCAAGTCAAAACCCGGCTTTACAATTGGAAATAGGAGATACGCCGGCACTACATGGTGATAAAACAATGATTATGCAGGTGTTCTCCAACTTAATTGGAAACGCTGTCAAATATTCGGGAAAAACAGCAAACCCTGTGGTTCGAGTTACCGGTGAACAAATCAATGAACATACTATTAGGTATGCTATATCTGATAACGGAATCGGGATAAAAGAATCAGAACATCAAAAAATCTTCGAGCTATTCTCCAGGTCTGCAAATGTAAAAGAGTTTGAGGGCACAGGGGTTGGACTGGCCATTGTAAAGCGTATCATAGAAAAACACCATGGTCAGATTTGGGTGGAAAGTCAACCTGGATCAGGTTCTGTATTCTTTGTTGAATTTAAAGAATCGTCTGCTTCTTAGGTACTGAATTGACGGCTCTTTATTGTAGAAAACTGCTGACCTTCTTCTGGCCAAATGCTACCTTAAAGCTTGTGTTTATTTTTAAATGCTTTAAAAATTGAACGGTTGATCCTTGTTTCAAGTTAATGTTTAGAAACATTAAACAAGATTTTTAGGTTCCTATGTTTATTTTAATATGCTTTTGTTACTTATGATAGAGCCTGCACTGACCAGCACCGCAGCCCGATTTATGTTTGTGAGTGAGGAGGAAATAATATTTTGCACCTCTGACCTGAATGCATATAAGACACATATTCACCCACATGATATTGGGTAAATTTCGACGGTGATCAAATCGAACTTAAAGAAAAACCGTACACTATTGATAGTATACAAATTGAGCATTATTCTTGGCCGATGAACGGTCATGTTATCAATCAAGCGGGAATTTTGTATCCATATACCATTAATATCACTCTAAATCTTTCTCCTCTATTTGATGAATGAATTAGCAGGATTTAATAAAACGGTAGTTCAATGGTACAATGAACCAACGATTGTGATTGACGAGGTAGTGCTACTTAATTCAGTAACTGTTCTACAATATTTGATAGCTCAATAAGCGTCCTTCCTAAGCTGAGTGAATCTGTTAAAAGACGTTAATATTTGACGACCTGTCAGGAAATCAAGGACACCGTCTCCTCATTAGCATAAAAAACTTTTCTATTCTGTCACTAATCCATCTGGCTTGTTTTTAATCGTTTCTGTGCTGATGCTGTGACGAAGCAAGTTTATGTGTTGGTCAAGATTCGTAGATTGAAGCAGGTGAAGTTGATGTAGAATGAAAGGACCACCGATTAAGCTGAATGACGTGTGAGGGATTCATTGTGAATTCGATTGAGGATCTAAACCTGGCGACTATAACATCTTAAATGAGATCTGAAGTTCTACCCATAGCATTACACCGCATTTATTAATGAGATCAACGCTAAATCTTAAGCGGAAAAGATAGAAATTTAAAATATTCGCCAATTGGTTGCATAACAGATAACGATTTGATTAAGTAAAAATGGCGGAAAGAGATGGCTTAGATTTCGCCGGCTTTAACAAATTTGTAGTTATTATAATACTTGATAAATGATTCGAGTCTGTGGTGAAGTCATTAGCTGCTGTAATAAGGTATGTATGAAGGTTGACAATTTTGTAACTTGATAATCTTTAGTTGAAAGAGGCCGTTTTCTGTTGTAGCTATCACATATACCGGCTGCAAGCGAATGACTAAAGTTGCCCCATGATTCTTTTGTTTAATGGTAAGGAAATAGATGTTGTATTGAGCAATGCTAGAACGAAATGTCGCCTGATGGGAATCTTTGGGATTACATAATCTCCGATACCCAATTTGCCATATCAAAAATCAAAAATTAATATAATTTTTGATATGAAGTTAAATGTTATTTACTTTTAATGCTATCACTGCAATATGAACCTTTATGACAATGATGATATAAACGTCCTTATCGTTGACGATAATGCTGATATTCTATTTGCTTTAAAGTTGGCCCTGGAGCAAAATGGCCGCCGTATTTTTACGACGACACATCCTCAAGATGTCATGCAAATATGTTCCGATCACGATATTTCCATTGTTTTAATGGACATTCAAATGCCGGATATCAGCGGGCTGCAACTACTGGATCTTTTAAAAAGCAATTCGCTGACCGAGCATGTTATGGTGATCCTCATAACCGGTCAATTTATGCGCTCAGAAGATGCAGTCTCCGGATTACGAATGGGTGCTGTAGACGTATTATTTAAACCGCTGGATTTGTATATAACTCAGGCAAAGATCAATTCGTTAATCACCCTGGTTAATTATCAGCGCGAGATCCGGCAAAAGAATTTGGAATTGGAAAATTTCCAGAAAAAATTATATTTGGCTATAGAACAGGCTGAAAAAAGCAAAGAGGTGAAAGAGAATTTCTTAGCTAATATGAGTCATGAAATTAGAACTCCGCTGACCGCAATTACTGGCTTGACCCATCTTTTAAAGAAAACGGAAACCAATCAGGAGCAGTCCCATTTGGTTGATTTGTTGGAACATTCCACGCAATCTTTGCTTGCTTTGGTAAACGATATCTTAGACAGTGAAAAAATTGATGCAGGGAAGATTGCAATTAACAGATTAGATACAAATATTAACGCCCTAGTAACTAATGTTAGCGACTTACTAAGACCGCTTGCTGTACAAAAAGGACTGGAGCTAAAATGCCATATTGCTGATGACGTACCCCAATCCGTTATTATCGACGCTTTAAGGCTTAATCAGATTTTAATGAATCTGATCAACAATGCCATTAAGTTTACTGAAACGGGGCAAGTAGAAGTTATGCTTAAAGTGGTTGCTTTGTCCCCGCATCGGGTAAATCTTCAATTTATCGTAAGCGACACTGGGATTGGTATTCCGGAAGTATCAAGAAATAAGGTATTTGAACGTTTTGAGCAGGCTGAAGATAAGACTTGGCAAAAATTTGGGGGCACAGGTCTGGGCCTATCGATTGTAAAAAAACTTATCGAACTAAAAGGCGGCACATTGTCGGTAGAAAGTGTAGTAGGCGAAGGCACCACGTTTGTATTCACTAACTGGTATGATCTAGCTGTTGACAGATCAGGCGGCAGCAATGAGACAATATTATCGCCTGCCTTTTCTACATCTTATCGGATTCATATACTTCTAGCCGAAGATAACCCTATTAATCAGCTAATCACAACCAAAATTTTAAAGGGGTGGAATATCCATGTTGATATCGCGGTAAATGGAGCAGAAGCGTTTGAGAAAGCGGCATGCAATGCGTACGACTTAATACTCATGGATACTCATATGCCGGTAATGAATGGTTATGAAGCTACGAGGAAGATCAGAAAGGAGCTGTCGGATGCTAAAAAGGATATCCCTATAGTATCTTTTTCTGCATCAATCATGGACACAGATAAGGTAGAAGCCCGTGATGCTGGTGTAAATGCTTTTATTAGTAAACCATTTGTCCCAAGCGAACTCTATGATGTTATTAAAAGCCTTGTAATAATTAAATAGAGGAGCAAATCCATGCCCATTAAAAATCGACAGCGGTAACCAAGTAATTTAGAAAAGCATGAATTGGGCGGATCTGATTTATAATAATTATTCGTGATAAGTAACGTAATATTAATTGAGCGGGCATTTTGCTCAACCTATTTGCCTTCCGATTCATAATCCGCCTACTTATATTGTAACCCCTCCTAAAAATCGGACTGCTTAAGGGACGAAAAGTCTTAACTTTAAACAGTCAAACGATGAAGAACTCTATTATTACCGAAGCACAGATTGTCAAGGCGATCAAAGAATACGAAGGAGGCCGTGAGCTTAACGATGTATGCCGCGAACTGGGCATTCACAAATCGACCTTTTATAACTGGCGAAAGAAGTATGCGGGCATGGACAGCCAGGAACTAAAACGGTTGAAAGAGCTTGAAGAAGAAAACCGCAAGCTAAAGCACATGTATGCAGAACTGGCGCTGGACAATAAGATGCTGAAGGACGTACTCTCAAAAAAGCTCTAAAGCCCTGCCAGCGCAAAGACATGGTTGCTTACTTGATGGAAGGTTATAACGTAAGCATCAGCAGGGCTTGCCGGGTAGTAAAGCTACCCAAATCCATGTACTACTATAAAAACGTCAGAGATGATTCAGAAACGATCGATAAGTTACTGGAGTTGTCCGAAAGGCATCCAACAGAGGGGCAGGATCTGTATTACAGCAGAATTCGGCAGCAGGGCTTGCTATGGAACTACAAGCGTGTAAGACGTGTTTGCCTGCTGCTGGGCATGAATAAACGCCGAAAGGTGCGCAGACGCGTGCCTGCACGTGTTAAAGTCCCACTAATCGTGCCTGAGCAGGCTGGAGATACCTGGTCTATGGATTTTATGTGCGATGTGCTGATGAACAAGAGAAGGTTCCGAACGCTGAATATTATCGATGACTATAACCGGGAAGCTATTGCCGTGGAAGCTGCCTATACTATACCAGCCGTGCGGGTAACTCAGATATTAGAGCGAACTATTCATGAGCAGGGTAAACCAAACTGTATCAGAGTGGATAACGGGCCGGAGTTTAACAGCAAGGAATTTAAGGATTGGTGTGAAAGCAGAGGTATAACTGTGCAATTTACGCAGCCGGGAAAGCCAATGCAAAACGGCTACATCGAACGCTTCAACAGAACTTTCAGGGAAAACATCTTGGATGCTTATCTATTTGAGGACATTAACCAGGTACAGGTATTAGCCGATGAATGGATGGAAGATTACAATTACAGCAGGCCGCATGAAGCACTGGGAGGTATAACGCCTGACCTGTACAAGCGGCTAAACTGTGGAGATACCAGAAACTCTGGCGAGTTTCCAACATCCCCACAGTTCCAACAACAATAATTATATTTTTGAATTAAATAAGTCTATAAAACACCAGTCCGAACTAAGGGAGGGTTACAATATTTGTCTTCTTTCGCCGGTGGTATTGCGTATTGGGCCGTTATCGCCGTACCTCTCTTATTTCTATCCGCCTGTTTTTTGTATTCTTCTACCTATTTTGGTGCTAAAATATGCTCCGACAAATGAAGTCCAGTCATTCTACTCGATTAAGGATATCAAGCAGCCATTTGAGTTAAAGGACCTATGAATGCATCTACTGGGCGTACAGAGTCTAGCTAAAGCAGAACGAGACGATCAGTTATTGAAAAAGCAAAAGTGATCGGTGCTGATGGCGTTGTATTCTCTGAGATTGATAGACAAATAAACTACAACAATACGAACGATATAACCATAAATTACAAGTGATCAAATTTAAATAGCATGTAAATGACCATATAGCAAACTTGTCTAAAGTGGATCTTCAAGATGATCTATATATTTTGCCAACATCTTTTTGATAATCAATCGTTCTTTGGCGCTTAAGATAAGGTAATCCTATTTAAGCTTTCGAATCGGAAAATGTTCAATGCATTGCATTCCTGATATTTCAGCCAGTAATTAGTGGCTTATGAGGGTTTTGATACTGCTTCATTGGAGCCATTGGGTTCTAGCTATGCATTCACCTGTTTGATTTTTACAACAGCCTACTTAAGGGCACTATCTCAAAAGTAATGATTCGAGCACGCTGTAACAATTACTGATTACATAAATTTAATAACTCCAGTTAAACCAACGGTAAAATGATATTGAAGGTAGTTCCCTTACCGATATCAGAATTAATTTTCATGGTCCCATTAGCTGATTCTATAAGGTACCGAACAGCAATTAAGCCAAATCCGAAGCCCATTTCTCCTGTTGTTCCCATTGTATGAGCACCAGAGCCTGATAAGATAGATTTAATTGCTTTTTCATCCATTCCAACACCACTATCTGCAATTCTGATGCAAAGTTTTTTGTGTCCAAACTCTATTTCCATATCCAGCCTAACCCACACATGTCCGCCTTCGGGGGTAAATTTAATGGCGTTTGATAGCAAGTTACTGGCTATTTGAAAAGTGTGGTCTTTGAAGAAAGGCACATTTGACATCTCCTTAGTAACCGTAAAATCAAATTTTATTTGCTTACGGATGAGCCTCGGCTTAAATAAGCGTTGTAACTGCGTGCAAAGAGGTTTAAGAGTATAATGATCCTCACTTGTCTTTATGTTGGACTCAGAGAAAACAGACGAATTTAAAAGATCTTCCGTCATTGTTAACAACGAAGTGTCCTGCGTGTGAAAGCATTGTAGGTTATCTCCTATTGCCGATTGTTGTGCTTAAGTAGCTTTTGACAGATTTGATTTTTTCTTAATTCATTCATCTGTACAATGTAAGTCATTGCACCGCTTAAAAAACCGAAGCCTGAAGGAGGTCAACGATCAAAGGTAACGGTGATAGGCGTCAATTATATACCTTCTTATGAAGGTCATCATTTCTTTTTCAGTTAATACTTTCGAAATACCGATTTCTATTAATGAAATATTTTATTGTAAAAAAGTAGGTGGGTAGGATGCATCTACCGTTATGTATATATTTCACAAATACCCGGCTGGATAAAAAAATAGTGTAGTGTGGGCGTCAGACCAGTATAACTGATGGGTCCGGTTCTTCACCAGCATCTAATTGGTAAAGATTACCAAGCGTAATCTGCGCGATCTGCGAAAGCGCTTCATCCGTAAAGAAAGCCTGGTGTCCGGTCACCAGCACATTGGGAAAGCTCATCAGGCGCTGGATAGTATCGTCTTCAATGATACTGCCAGAAAGGTCTTTGAAAAACAACCTTTCTTCCTGTTCGTACACATCGATGCCTAAGTAAGCAACATGCCCAGTCTTCAGAGCTTCAATAACATCGCCGGTGCAGATCAGTCCACCCCGGCTGGTGTTGATGATGGAACAACCCGGTTTCATTATAGCTAGTGTGTCCTTATTGATCAAATATTTATTATCCGGCGTCAGCGGGCAATGCAGCGAAAGCACATCAACCGCTTTTAGCACTTCTTCAAACGCAGTATAGCGTACCCCAAGCGCTTTCAGATCTTCATCTTCAAAAAGGTCATAGGCCAGTACCCTGCAACCAAAACCAAGCATGATCCTGCAAAATGCCATACCGATCTTCCCGGTGCCAATCACACCAATGGTCCTGCCATGCATGTTGAACCCGAGCAGGCCATTTAATGAGAAATTTTGTTCCCGAACTCGGTTGTAGGCTTTATGCGTTTTACGGTTCAGCGTGAGCAGCATGGCGACGGCATGTTCTGCCACCGCCTCCGGTGAGTAGGCCGGCACACGGCATACACGGATACCGTATTTTCCGGCGGCGTCAAGATCGACATTGTTAAAGCCAGCGCAACGCAGCGCAATCACTTGTACTCCTTTTTCAGCCAGCACTGCGATCACTTCCGAGGTCAGTTTATCATTAACAAAAACACAAACGGCAAAGGTGCCTTCCTCGACGGCATTCGCGATATGCGGCCCTAGATGCGTTTCCAGGAATTGCAGCTCAAAGCTATCAGCTTCATTATACTTGGTAAAGAAAGCCTTATCATATGGCTTGGCAGAGAAAAATACAATTTTGCTCATGACTTTAACTTTTATATAATTGTTCATAATACTCCCTAACCATTCTTGTTGATTCGAAGCCGGGCACCACTTCGCGGGCGGCTTGTTTGAGTATAGCGAGCCATTGGGAGTGGTCGTTATAATACATCGGCAGCACGACATTTTGCAGGCGATCCATCAGGCTGTCGTTTTCCTGCCTGTCTTTTTCTTCGACAGAGAGATCATCCGGCGCAGGTGCTATCAAAAAGCAATTTTGATGGTCTTTTGCAAACTCTGGTACCCAACCATCCGGCATGGACACGTTGATGGCGCCATTCATAGCGGCTGTCATCCCGCTGGTACCCGAAGCTTCCCGGTACATCCGCGGATTGTTCAGCCAGACATCCGCGCCCTGTTTCAGCAGTCTGGATAAGCCCAGTTCATACCCGGTCAGTACCGCACAGTTGGTCAGTCCTTTCGCACGTCGGATAATTTCATTGAACTGAACGATACCGGACTGGTCACCCGGATAAGGTTTACCTGCCCAGATCAACTGTATAGCGAAATTTGCTTGGTTGGTCAACCTGATAAAGCGGTCCCAGTCCTGCATGATCAGGTCTGCACGTTTATAGCCTGCAAAACGCCTCGCCCAGACAATCGTCAGGACGTTTTCGTGGAACAACTTGCCGCACTGGTCGGCCACTTCTTTGAACAGCAATTTTTTTAATTCCTTTTTCCGCTTGATCAGTTGTTCGTCATGATCGGAAAAAATGGATTCGTCCAAAACGGCATCTTTCCAGTATGCTTTATTTTGGGCATTAGTGATCGAAATGATCTCGCAAATCCCGGGATTATCTCCCCACATTTCCCTGGCCACCTCACCATGCAGCCTGGAAACGCCGTTCGCCTTTCGGACAAATTTAAGTGCCGCCAGTGTATAGTTAAATGTATCGCTCTGCATTCCCAGCAGATTTTTCACTGTATCGGCATCCAAGCCTTGAAACAGAGACATCTCCTGCAGTAAGCCGTAGCTGTGCGATTCATTGCCCGCCATCTCCGGTGTATGTGTGGTAAAGACCACCCGTTTTTTTACTTCTTCCAGGCTTTTATATTTAGCATACAGGTAAAAGTTCAGTGATACGGAGTGCCCCTCATTCATGTGGTAGACGTCAGGCGTTATATTCAGTGCATCAAGCAACATCGCGCCGCCAGTGCCGAGCACGATCGTTTGTGCGATACGGGTAGACTCATTCGCATCATACAGGTAGTGTGTGATCGACCTGGATAATTCGTCATTTTTCGGGATATCGGTGCTCAGCAGGAATAGCGGCGCTGAGCCGAAAGTTTCCGGCAGCAGCAGCCAGGCTTTTACGTGGACCGGCGAATCATGTACCGTAACGGTCACCGTAATCCCTGTATCCTGAAGAAAGGCGTAGTCTTTCTCGATGAATTCCGGCTTCATGAAGGCCTGTTCATTCCGGCCCTGATCGTAATAACCATATTTCCAAAGCATGCCTATGCCAACCAGATTTTGCTTAAGTGCATAGGCGCTGCGCAGATGCGATCCGGCTAGAAAGCCCAATCCGCCGCTATAGATTTTCAGGCTTTGATCAATGGCAAATTCCATAGAGAAATAAGCCACAGACGTGGCATACTGCGGGTCGGGCTCGTAACTAAAAATGTCTTTTTTATCCATCATAACGACTTTAGCAATTTTATGTGGTAAGGTTGCCACTGATAATTCGGGTCAATAGCTAGTGCGTGCTCCACTTTGCGGATATTACGATCAACCAGGTTCATATTCAGGTCTTCATAATGTGCGATACGGTAATCCAGGATTTCCTGCTCCTTACCGTCATCTGCCAGCTGTTCCAGGTAGGCGAGTGCGCCTGCCTTCGCTTTTTCCAACGCTTCAATAAGAGTACAATAGCCTACATATCTTTCGTTTTTCGATAGCAGCTGAATTGCTGCGCCGCTTGGCAGCTCGGGTAATCGCCGGAAATTATTAACAGATACCGGGATTATGACTGTGTCATGAAGTTTAACCTGGTAATATTTGAAATAACAATACTGAGCCATGTTTGTTTTTTTTTTGCGAAGAAAGCTATTTACATCCGGCTGTCCGCTGATTAGGGTCAGTATGATAAATGATAATGGTCACTTATCGCTGTGCTTTATTTAAAAGAACAGATATTTCGCTTACTACCCGGCCTTTTGATGAGCATCACGTTATGTAATGATGGTAAGCATGGCTTTGAGCTACTCAAAGTCAGACCTTTGAGATTAAAATTAAGTATTATGAAAACGCTTCCAGATAATGAACTTAACACGGAATTACAGGAACTCTACCTGACGGGGAAACAATGGCTATCTGATGTCGAGTTCCTAAGTATTGAACAATGCTTTTTGCATAGCTTGTTAAATCAACCGAACTTTTTTTCTATTCCGAATGCCGCATCAAGGTTTGCAGACGACCTTGTCAGGACCGAAGGAGAGGAGCGGCAGCTTTACCTCCATATCCTCGGTTTCATGAACCAGCTTGAACTGTTGATTTGCCAGGCAACAATAAACCTGGAAATGCAGTTGATCGAAGACTTTTCATTGCTGCAAACCGAGGTAGCTGACGCACTCGGTCATCTGAAGGCTTTAAAGTACCGTATGATCGAGCAGAAAAACATTAACTAGCGCAATAAAAACGACAAACAAAGAGGAAATACAACTCCTTGATGGCCTGCGGTCGCGTTGGGAGGAATTTAAATTTACCATTTCTACGATGACGGAGCTGATCCGCGAATTCAGTGCGCTACATTTCTAGGTTCCATGTATCACCGTTTTTGGCTCGGCCGTTTTAAGGAAAATGATCCTACTATGTATAAACCGAAAAGCGGGGCGGCATTTGCCTGACCAGGTTTTATTATCCTTTCACGTAACGGGTGGGGATTGGTGGGAGCGGGCAACCCTGGTGCCAAGACGTTGAGGGCCGGTTTGTCGGTTGTAAGATCCGGTTGCCGGTCGAGCAGCCCACTCCTTACCTGGAAAAATAAGGCTGCATGAAATTGTTTTTTTAACAACGGTATTACTGGTCAAATACCGTTTTGCCTTCATCGTGATGCCGGGCCGATTTGGATCATGGATGAATAGTTTGAAGCGCTACCCTGATCTAGACGTATAAGTTTAAAACTTCCAGTGATCATCTTTGGCAGGGGGTATCATCCGGAACTGATCGCTTACATATAAGATATGGAAGTTTGTGCTACCATCAAAAGTGACGGACCTATTTTGGGGCCATAGATGATATTAGCGGGGCCATCCGCCTGATACAGCATATAAGAGCATGAAAGAATACGTTTTCGAACCAGTGAGCAGAAAGGAGCCATTGTGCTGGCTGTTCGAAAAAAATAACAGCTTAGCGGTTCATTGCGTGCAGTGGGCGGTGGCTGTGAAAGAGGCTTGCTTCCGCGTACTTGTTCAATTTATATAAGCTATCGGTTAACTCTTCGACCTCGAATGTCTGCCGATGCCGATAGCTTCGCTCTTCATGTTCCCATTCCATCGTCAATTCCCAACTCCTAATTCTAGCCCTTTAAGCGGGACAGTAAAATCTGAACAGGTTCCCGTGTCAAACCTGCGACATATGCTTGCATTCATTTATTCTGGAAGCGGGCGAAACCGCAATTTACCTTTTACCTGTGCTCGAAAGAAAATTGAAGTGTTATCATAATCAATATGTTTACTGATTCAAAGGTGCCGTCTTCAAAGTGGTGCATTGCAGGTAATAAATTTATTAGTTTATAAATTTCTGTAAATCGACATAGGGAGATTGATTTTTGGCAGCAGATAATTTTCAATCTTAGATAAACGGAATCTTAAACGCTCTATATGAGTATCCAGGTAACGAAAGTCCAGTTCGAACAGCCGATGGTCAAATGCCTGATCATAGACGGCAATGATATGATCAGCATAGGTTTCATAAAAATAAATGGCTTCCGCCAGGGTCAGGTTTTGAAGTGCGCGGCTATATGGCCAGGTGATATCCTCATCATTGTGCTCGCACATTGGATTTTTATCATGCATCTCCGCGACAACAGCAATAGTTTTAATAAAGACGAAATTGAGGTTGTGATGGTAGACATGCAGTGAAAACGTCAGGTCAGGTACCGGATCCAGCCGGCAATATTCTTCAAATCGTTTCAGTAAGGTTCGCGCCTGACGGGCGAAACCCAGATACTTGTGGTAAATATCTTTTCCGCTCATGCATAATGAACGCAGTTTACTCCTTTTTTGTTTAAAAAAAATTGATTTGGACGCTTAGAAATTAAGGTTTACATCAGATCCTATATCGTAGCGCAATTAATTGCCGATCACTTTAGCAATTTTTATACTCTTATTAAATAAATTTTAATTTAACTGCAGGTATTGGAGGTAACGAATGACATTAACAAAGAACTGAGTGAAGGCATGAGCACTTTTTCATCCAAGTAATAGATCTTGCTGGTTGCTCGCATCTTTATTGTCTATGAAACAACAGTTACGGATTACCGTTGGCAAGATCTATCGCTCATTTCGGTTATTAGAGGTGAATAGCTAAAATACAGAAGTCTTGGAAGGCGAAATAGAGTGGGAAGGCCGCACGCTGGTCACCATCCAAAATGGAAGAAGCTGGATTTTAAAAGCCCCTGCAGATGAGTCGTAGACCGCGATCGCTGAAGCAATCGTTCTTAGGTATATAATATAATTATTTCTTTATCAAACTAATATACATCGGAGCGGCAAATCAGCAGCCTGAATTCAATCGCTTTTTCCGATCTCATGCTTGGGCGGTACGACATCTACATCCTTTTCTACTTCTTTCTGTTCGATATGAACAGCATAATCAGCAGGTTCTATTCGTTTACCCTTAAAATCGGCGTACGCTCGGGTGAACTCTGCACCAAAGTATAAAATGGCAGCGGTATAATAGATCCACAACAAAATAACAATCAATGAACCTGCAGCACCATAGGTTGAGCTGGTTCCGGATTTTTCAATATAAATGCCGATCACCAGCCGTCCGATCATAAAGAGTACTGCGGTAAAGATAGCGCCGGAACGCACATCTCCCCAGCTGATCTTGGCATCCGGGAGTACTTTGAAAATAACGCCGAATAAAACTGCGATCACCACAAAGCTGAGCGCGATGCTGATGATGTTGAAAAGCGTGACCGTAAAAGCAGGCAGAAAATGCTTCAGGTGATCACTAAGAGCGTCTAGGGCACCGTTAAGTGCTAAGGACACCAAAAGCAAAAAGCCTAAGGTCACGATCATCGAACCTGAAAGCACTCTGTCCTTGATCATTTTCAGCCAACCTTTTTTCGGCTTTGGTTTCACCTGCCAGATGATATTGATGGACTGCTGGATCTCACCAAATACGGTGGTTGCTCCAATAATCAGTGTGATCACACCGATAATCACGGATATCGTCGACTTGCCGTTCATCTCCAGGTTTTTGATCATGTCTTGTATTTGCTTGGCTGCATCATTACCTACCATACCGTTGATCTCTCCGAATATTTTTCCTTGTATCGCATCCTTTCCTAAGACTATACCCGCGATCGATATAAGCAGTAGCAACAGCGGAGCCAGCGAGAAAATGGTATAATACGCCAGAGAGGCACTGAACTTTAGTGCCAGATCGTCCGAAAAACCGGTAAAGGCGGCTTTCATGATCGTGATACCATCTTTAAATGCTTGCTTAGTAAAATATTCTTTGATAGCCATAAGATCAGGGTTGAATAGGGTTAACTTTGTGAACAGCGACAACGCTGTCAACCACAAATTTGCTGACACCCCGCCAAGGCAGGGTATGAAAATACTCTTTATAATGAAGCTCTAAATAAGCCCCCGTATTGGCGTTTAGTTGTTCTGCTACCTTTTTGTCCGTAACCGAAAACATAAACTCATTGGATTGAACGGCTCCTTGTCCTGGGCTTTTAAACCCTGCCTGAATGAGGCGGCCTTCATAAGTTTTGAAGACATAGCCCTTATGGACAAAATAGTTCATAGTGCCTGCTTTTGTACCATCACCGAATACAAAATAATATCGGTAATACACTACGCCGGTAACGATCAGCAAGAGGACAATGATGGATATGGTGATAATACGCCTTTTCATTTTGCTCCACACTTTTGTTTTTAGAACCGGGAACGGCCCTAAAAGTTTTTTACAGACATAACTTAGCGGGTGAATGAGCCCGTTAGAAACACAAACAGGCTTAGGAAGCTGCAATTATGATACAAACCAGCTTACCTTAACTTTTATACCAAGCGGGCAGGATGGCAAATTTAACGATGAGGTGCGCCGCCAGCGAGAGTGCAGCAGTAAAGATCAGGATTAATATAAGGCGCCCGAGTGTGTTAAAATAATCTAAGAAACCGGAAATTTGTTGCCCGCGGAACTGCCAGGCAAGCACGAACACACATATTCCTGTCAGCCAAAGCGTCAGGTGCGAATAAAAATAGCGCCGCCTGGAAAAAGCAGTACGACTAAAAGAGGCCAATAGCAACACAACGTGTGCCACAAATAGCACTGCGGCTAAAATCATTAAGATGTAAACCATAGTCTCATTTTGAATAATTAATAGAAATTGCTGGAAATATCTTATTGGCGCTACACGCTTAATTTGCTGTAATTTAGTGTAGATGTTTTCTATCCCTTATTAGCCAAGGTCCAGTAATATCGGCAAATATTATCAAGAACGATGTCCTGACGGGCAAAACTCAGATTAGTATGGTGAATATCTTCAGCACATGTGTTAATAAACGCATTTTATTCCTGTTTTGTTTAAATAAAATGCGTTTTCCGTCTTGCAAATTGGTTAATAATTATCATACCGTTTCTCTGGATTATCTTTCTTAGGGGAGGCCAATGTTTTTATTAATCAGGTATGCTTTAGACTTTAATTATCAAAAAGGTTTAGTTTGATTTAATAAAGGGAAGATAAATATCTACTGTATTCTAGGTGAGGACGTGTGATTTACGACAAGACGGATCTTTTCATCCAGTTCTGTTATGGCTCGTTCCATCAGTTTGAACTCTTCTATCCCTGAAGCGCGACCATCGGCCCTGATCAGATCTAACAAACCAATGATAGAAGCAACTGGCTTGTGTAACTCATGGGACTGAATGAAAGCAATTTCATGCAGCGATTCGTTTTGAGCAGCAACTCGTTCTTCCTGTTTAACCCGGAATGTTGCATCACTTGAATTGACGGAAACACCGATGATCTCACCGGACTGATTAAATGCTGGTTCGTATTTGATCACCCAGTGAATATCCCGTTCTTCATAGGACAGCATTCGCTGCTCAAAAGATGCAGTTCCTTTTAGTGCCTTGAGATACCGCAGGTAAAAATCTTGGCGAAGATCAGGATGAATGTATTCCCCCATTTGAGTACCGCGCGTAAGTATGAGCCCCCTGGCTTGTTCGATCAATCGGGCTACAGATTTGTTGAATGCAAGTATTTCGAAATCTTTTCCTAGTAGCAAATGGCAGTCCACAGAACTTTCGAAGAATGAGCGTAATTCAATTTCTGCTTGTTTGGCCGCGATAAATTGTTCTTTCAAAATAGTTAAACTGCTGTCGAATTCCAGGAGCTGAATGACCTGCCTGGAAAGCATACGGAGTATTTTCTGTTGCTGTTCACTAAGTTCCCTGGGAATCTGATCGATAACGCAAAGACTGCCCAAGTTAAAGCCATCACTGGTAGTCAAGGGCGCTCCGGCATAGAAGCGGATATTGGGATCAGCGTTAACTAAAGGGTTATTTACGAAACGCTGGTCTAATAAGGCATCAGGTACGATCATGATGCTTTCCTGACCAATAACATGGTCACAAAAGGCGTCTTCACGAGGCGTGGTCAGCTTATCAAACCCGAACTTAAAGCGGATATGCTGCACACTTTCATCTATAAGCGTGATCAAAGCAGTTGGCACGCCACAGATTTCCGCCGCAAAATTCACTATATCTTGTAACTCTTTTTCCTTGCTGATCTCTAATTTTAAAAAGCGGTTCACCGCTTTTAAGCGTTCCAGTTCTTTTAAAGGCATCGTCTAATGTCAAATATTTTATCTAAACGATCACAAAGTTATAGAGGTTTCGCATCTATATGGTTAGCAATCAATGTATGAGTAATTTAACTTACAGCATAAGCTCACCCCCTTTGGAACTTGCTTATATAGTCAAGACCCGCGGCCGTTAATGCCAGATGTCCATCCGCATCCCACTCTGCATATCCTGCTATCTCTAACTCATCACCGATCTGGTTGAATTCCTTGATTCGCTAGATCATATTGATACTTTTTATACAGGTAGTTATTTACAATGCCATATATGATTGTATCACCTGTTGTCGGTTGATGGCGGCCCCTTAACAGGCTTAAACTCTTTCTTTATTTGATCTTTATTCATTTTACGTTGATCCCTTTTAATTCATTAAAAGACTCATGCAGTAAAGCTAACCATTATTCAACAGGCAGGTTATTACTTAGTCATGGCTTACTGCTGGGTAGCTTACAGGAATAGCTTTTGCAGGCTTTGAAATCGCAAGGTCAAATACACAGCAGCACCGCGATCTTCTACAATATATTGTCAATCTTGACACCTATTGGCCTTTTTTTTGATTCTGCATACGAAAGCGATTATGAAGCAGAAAATACTGGTGCTGGATGATGACGCGGACATTTTAGCGATCATTTCGTATATTTTAACAGATAAGGGATTTGATGTAGCAACGCTTTCAGGCGGTGAGGAGATCGGAAAAGTAATCCGTCAATTTAATCCGGACCTGGTGCTTATGGATGTAATGCTGGGCAGCATGGACGGAAGGATGATCTGCAAAGATCTCAAACATCAGCCTGAGACTTCCTCATTACCGGTAATTCTCATTTCGGCATCACACGACCTAGCACAATCCCTGCGGGAGGACGGCGCACCAAATGATTTCATCGCCAAACCTTTCGACATTGACAAACTGGTCAAAACTGTTGAAGAACAATTGACTAGTTAAGTATTCACAATTATAAAATTTTTTAGGATTCAATTTATGCAACCGATCTATTTAACCGTGGGGCTGCATCCGCTAATGATCATCCCTGATACCCTGGCCCACTTAAATGGACACACAGCCATTACTTATACCTATCATATCTATCGTCAAACCGGACAAGCACTAAACCGGGAAGCTTTCAGTCGGGAAGGGCATTTAGGACTCAACAAGAATGACGATCCGAATTACATGGGCTACCTGGTATTTGAGATACCCGATAAACTGTTTAATTATTTCCCAGAAGGCACGCACCACCTAAATGGCGGTGAGGTTAACGAACTGGTGGAACATCTCAGTCATTACCGGGACAATCCCTCGCTTTGGCCGGAATAATCAGAAAAACTTTCTTACAATTGATACCAGGTCACTCAAATCGAATGGTTTACTCAGGTAGGCGTCAGCCCCGCTGCCCTCGGCAATTGCCGCCAGTTGATTTGCGGCAGAAACGATGACTACCGGAACGCGTTTTGTTACAGTATCACTTTTAAGTTTTAAACAAAGATCGTGTCCGAAGCCATCAGCCAGGCGGTTGTCCAGTAATATGAATGCCGGAGCAAGTTTAGCGACATAGACTGGCGACACCGTTTCCGTTGAACTAATGACGTGAAAGCCCTCATCCTGCAAGATGTAGGTCATCATATCTAATATGTCCTGGTCATCTTCAATGATGAGTATGAATTTTGCCATAAAGTAATTGATAAAGATTTATACGCAGCTGGTTGAAAAGTGTTATGTATAACGCAAACAGGCAATGGCATACGAAGTTACAAAGATATAATCTCATCGTTATCTTTCGGCAACAGGTCAGATATATTACATTATGTGCAACTTATTTGTTAAATTGAAAAATATCGCAGATGGATTAAAACGGCAGGGATAAATAATATGCCATTTATTATACTCAAGATAACTACCCCGGCTAGATTATGGGGTAAGTCTTTAACTAATCATTGGAGAAATAAGTAAAGGAATCCAAGTGATTAACCTTTTTTTAACCTGCTTGAGCCCTCCAGGGGAAGCGTACTCTAATCATGGCATGGCCGATTCTGCATAGCCCTAATTATGCACCCCACGATACGAACGGCTGTTGAATAAGCTATCGAATCAGATCACCGCCTAAGATATTTTGTTGCGAAGCTAAAATGAGGTTCTTGATTAGGCAGGCGAAGGAAATGTAAAGTACAATCTCAGTAAGAAAATATGAATAGGTTGTGCCCTAGGCAAACTTTAGGCTTACCTTGCAAACTTAATATTACGTAATAACAATTGGGCAGATTTTACGGATGCCGCCCAATTATTTATGCTAGACCATCTTGTATTTTCCCTTAATAAAGCCATGTCGACACCAACCTTTATATCTAATATTTTGGCGTAATGCTGCGTGGTCTGCATATTGGTATGTCCAGCATCTTGGACCCGCTTTCAATTGGCACCCCGTTTAAAAGCGTTACCGTAGTGGCAAACGTGTGCCTGGCAATATGGATGGCAATCGGTTTGTTGATACCGCATACGTCCGATATCTCCTTTAAATAAGCATTCACCTTTTGGTTGCTGAGTACCGGCAATTCCCCGTCCGCTGTTTTCACAATGAGGATGGTCGATATAGCGTTGTATCAGTTTCATAGCGGTTGGCAACAAGGGGATGCAGGAAGGGGGGCCGTTGTCAGGATTACTGCAATGATCCCAATAGATTCGATTAACATCATGTTTAAAGCATTAAATGAGTTTTATACCGGCGTTCTGAAATGATTGCAATAAGATGTCGTCCGGTTCCAGATCAGTAACCATCAGATCTATGGCTTCAATTTTACAAATTTGAACAGTAGAAATAGAATTAAGCTTTTCAGCGGTAGGCACAACGATCAATTGATCACTCATTTCGCTGATTCTTGTCTTGACATCCGCTTCCTCCAGTATAGGATCGGTGATACCGTGATCAAGATGTAAACTATGTACACCAAGCACACTGATGTCCGCATTAAGGGTTTCATACTTTTTAAGCACATCAACGCCGGTCGAAACTTTCGATTTCTTGGATGCCTTGCCTCCGGCGAAAATTAGATCTACGTTTGGGAAATCGAAGGTTAGATTAGCAATAGGATAGCTGTGTGTTATAATGGTCAACCTGATATCCCTGGGTAAATAGCTAACGATCAAAAAAGGGGTCGTTCCCCCATCCAAAACAACGATCTGCCCTTCTTTAAAGAGTTTTGCGGTTTTCCTGGCAATAGCACACTTTTCAGCATGGGCATAAACTTCACGTTCCTGGTAAGTGACGGGTAATATGGCTTTAGGCTGAGCTCCGCCCTTTACACGCGTGATCAATCCGGCATCTGCAAGCTCACGGATGTCACGGCGTACGGTATCTTCTGAAGTATTCAGTTTAACAGCCAATTCCTGATAATTCACCTGATCGTTCAAACGAAGTTGCTCAATAATATGTTGTTGCCGTTCCAATTTAGCCATTGCAAATTATTTGCAACAAATATGCAAATAAAATGTATAAATTTGTATTTTAAAGAAAAGTAAATGAAACAACGGTTTAAAGCGATAATCTTCGATCTGGATGGAACTATTGCAGACACCTTGCCATTATGTATCGCCGCGTTTAAAAAAAGCATTGAGCCCCTTTTAGGCAAAGCAGTTAGCGATGCAGAAATTATCGCCACGTTTGGTCCGTCCGAGGAAGGTACCATCCGAAAGTTGATCCCGCTTCAGGAAAAGGCGGGCGTACGATCTTATCTGGAACATTACCAGGAGTTACACCATTCATGCCCTGCACCGTTTTCGGGGATCAAAGAGCTGTTGGCAACATTGGCGCATAGAAATGTAAAGCTGGCTATGGTTACGGGCAAAGGAAAACATAGCACCAGAATTTCATTGCAACAGTTTGGCTTAACAGCTTATTTCAATGTGTTAGAAACCGGTTCACCGGACGGGCCTAACAAGATAAAAGGTATCCGTTCCGTGTTGAAGCATTTGAACGCTCATGCCGAAGAATGCCTGTATGTCGGCGATGCGCCAAGTGATATCCTTTACTGCAAAGAAATCGGTATTCCCATAGCTGCAGCGGCCTGGGCCAGCACTGCTGATATCGCTACGTTGCAGGGGCTACATCCCGAATGGTTGTTTAGGTCAGTGAGCGAACTGCATAGTTGGGTTCTAGACAGCCTATCATATCAATTGCCGACTTGGTTTTGATGCTACTGATGACCGAACGTAGTTTGATATTATTGCTTTCCAGTATCTTAAGGAGCCGGTTCTGTGTTATATTCTGCTGCCGCATATAAAATAAACGGCTACGACAATGATCATGCACTAGGCGCTGCTCCGCCGTTAGCATAAAACTTGGCCTGGCTCATCCATTTAACAACAAAGTGCATAACCACTTGGCATCCTTACGGTCAGTCTTGCGCTTAGGCACCTGCATGAGTATGGCATTGGTGTCGCTCAATGGTTTTGTGGACGCCATTTTTGCCGGACGGTACGTCAGCGCGGATGCGTTGGCAGGAGTTGCCGTAAGCATGCCCCTTCTGGCTGTGAATTCCGCATTCACCTCATTCATATCAGCAGGTGCATCCAACGTGCTGAGTAAGGCAATTGGCAGTAAGGATCATGTGGTTACCGGTAACCTATTCGGCTTGGTGCTCATTTATTCGATCCTTGCCGGATTGCTCCTGATCCTGTTTATCGCATTCAGTCAATTTGCCTCACTGCTGGGAATGACCCAAGAAAAAGCCGCTTCAAAAAAGGCAAGGGGAGAAGAAGAAGTTACTCAGAAAAAAGTGCTTGGAGCAATCATTTAGTATGGTTTTTAGGAGCAATGTGCTTTGTGGCTTTCTTATCAGAAGGGGCTATTTTAGACTGGGGAGCGCTTTTTTTACGGGATAATAAAGGTATGGATAAAGCTTTTGCCGGTGCTGGCTATGCCTGCTTGTCTATTGCTATGGCGGTCATGCGATTAGCAGGAGACCGAATTATCTCTCAAGTCAATAGCAAATCAGTGGTACTGTATGGAAGTATCATTGCATTCTTTGGTTATATGTGCCTGCTTTTTGCGCCGTGGATTAGTGTCACACTCTTGGGATTTGTCATGATCGGGGCTGGGGTTGCCAACATCGTCCCTGTTTTCTTTAGCGCAGCGGGAAGCCTGAGAAACGTCAACAGTTCTGACGCCATTTCGGTCACCGGAACTTTAGGATACGCAGGGCAGCTTGCAGGTCCCGCAGTTTTAGGAGTTCTTGAGAACCATTTCACCTTACCAATCTCTTTATTTCGAACGGGTGTACTCTTGTTGCTCACAGGAGTTATTTACCGTATGGCAAAAGTGAATAACAGGTGAAATGTAAAGCGCGACGTTTAAACACCACGAAGGAACAATAAACCAACAGCAGGTATTTATGCGTTACTCTCATCGAAAAGCGTCTGCAGTGATCAAAAGTGATAAGAGAAATAGTCAAATCATTATTATACTGCCAATCAGCAACCTGTTGTGACCGAGAATTAACGACGGCTGTAGCCTTTCGAGCCGCAAGTTCCGTTATTGTCAGCCCAAACTCTTTTTACAACACGAAGGAGAAGTGTGATAACGTTTAGAATCATTGGTCAAGATAGATTTCAGCCGGCTTTTGGTTTTGCTGCCTGATCAATAAATAAGCTTCCTGCAGCCTTTCCTGAGGTAGCCAGTGTTTCGGCGTATCATTTGAATATTTTTTAAAATCCTTCTTAAGGGCTGAAAACTACGCCCAGTCAGATAGGCGAAACGTTAGGTCTTCGCATTGAATTTACAATTCCGGTTTATAAACTCCTCGAGGTTGATCCTCTGGGGTACGGCATAGTTGAAGAATATTCCAGCAAGTTGCGGTTGATTCTTAAATAGAATGATAAGCAGTTTTTCATACTTTAGCAAAGGATCAGATTTGCTGTCTTAAAAAGCTCAATGATAGAAAAGCTGGCCTCCTTGATCTCTTCACTACAAAAACTATCATTGCAAAGTGCTAGTCAAATCCAGCTACAACAAAGTCAGATATAGCTACACCCGTTTTATAATGTCACCGTAGTTTTGCATGAACAGAAAAAAGAAGACGATGAAAATAACACTTACCGGTTCACTGGGTAACATAGGCAGCCCACTGGCCAAAGATCTATTATCAAAAGGACATACGGTTACGATCATTAGCACAGACCTGAAAAAGGAATCCACAATCAAAGCGCTCGGTGCCAAAGCTGCGATCGGCTCCATTGAAGATGCCGAATTTCTTAGTGCAGCATTTTCAGGCGCCGATGCAGTTTATTTGATGGAGCCGCCGGTTAACTTCTTTGATAAAGAATTGGATATTGAAGCATACTATGGAAAGTTGGGCCATAACTTCGTTAAAGCAATCCTGAACTCAGGCGTGCAGCACGTGGTACATTTAAGCAGTATAGGCGCACATACCAACGAAGGTAACGGCATGCTGCACTTCCATCACCTGGTTGAAAACATCCTTAGAGAATTACCTGCTAACATATCGTTAACACATGTTCGGGCTCTAGCCATTTATTATAACTTGCAGAGCTTCATTCCCGGGATCAAGCATGGCGGAAAGATCACTGCAAATTATGGCGGGGATGACTTGATTGCCTGGGTTTCACCCATGGATGTCGCGGATGCGATAGCCGAAGAACTCGAATCATCTGCACAAGGAAGAAAGTTTCGTTACGTGGTCAGTGAGGAATTAACCTGTAATGAAACGGCATCTATCTTAGGTGCCGCCATAGGAAAGCCTGACCTGAAATGGGAGGTGATATCCGATGAACAGCAGCAGGCCAGGCTGGTTTCGATCGGCATGGCGCCCAACCAGGCCACGGGTTTGGTTGAAATGAACGCGGCTATGCATACCGGAAAGTTATTTGAGGATTACGAGGAGCATAAACCCGCGGCATTCGGCAAGGTGAAGATGAGCGATTATGCCCGGGAATTCGCCAAAGCTTACAACGCGTAAGCTTAACTGCAATGCATCAAATAATTTAGTTAACAGCAACGAGATGAAAAACGTATTAGTCACCGGAGCGAACAAAGGCATCGGCTTTGAAGTCGCCAGGCAAATGGCAGAATTGGGATATTATGTCTTTTTGGGATGCCGCGATCTTCAAAAAGGCCAGGAGGCTGCCCAAAAAATAAAGGAATTGGGCACTTTGCATATAGAAGCACTGCAAATCGATGTATCCGATCTGGATTCCGTTCGGCAAGCGGTGGCAGGACTGGCAACCAAAGTTGAAGCGCTGGACATCTTGATCAATAACGCCGGTACCGCGGGTACGCAGCCTCAGAATATTTCGGAGTGCGATATGTCAGTGGTAAGGGAATTGTTCGACACCAATTTTTTCGGAGCGATTCAGACCACCCAAGCAATGATGCCGCTTTTGAAAAAATCGAGCCAGCCGGTTATTATCAATGTATCGAGCGAGTTAGGCTCTTTAGCAATGCAGACCGGTGAAGGGCGTAACCCTAACTGGGACTTGTATCACGTTTACGGTTCGACTAAAACCGCACTAAACGCATTTACTATAGCCCTGGCGCATGAGTTTAGGGACACCAAGTTCAGGATAAACAGCGTAACCCCTGGCTATACGGCTACTGATCTCAACGGGTTCGCCGGTTTTAAGACGGCGGCACAGGGTGCCAAGCCTATTGTGAAACTGGCTACCATTGATGCGGATGGGCCGACAGGGAAATTTTTCCGGGAAGAAGGCGAAGTGCCCTGGTAATAAGTACAACTTGTTAAAACTTAAAAATGTCGGTTGAATGAAAATCTCAAATCAGAAAATACTCATTACGGGTGGTGCCAGCGGAATTGGCTTAGGCTTGACCGAAAAGTTTGTTGAACAAAACAATACCGTAATTATATGCGGAAGGCGAAAAGACAAGCTTGATGAGGTGGCAGTACGATTCCCGAAGCAAGTCATACCCGTGGTGTGCGATGTTGCACAGGAAGAAGAGGTGCGACGGCTTCACCAATGGATTTTAACAAACCATGATGATTTGGACATACTGATCAACAATGCAGGTATCCAGAACCGGATGGAGATCACTGACGCTGATTTTTATTCAAAAGCAATAACAGAGATCAGTGTAAACGTTTTAGCGCCGATATTGCTAATTAATCTGTTTGCCAGCTTACCTCAAATTAAAGCAATAATGAACGTTACGTCCGGGCTGGCCTTTGTACCCTCGGCCGGAATGCCGGTTTATTGCGCGACGAAGGCGTTTATGCGTTCTTTTACTTTATCCCTCAGAAAACAGTTTGAATCGCGGGGCATAGACGTTATTGAAATTAATCCTCCGGCCTTGCACACAGATCTTGGCGGCGCCGGTCTTCATAACGGTTATCCGGAAGTAAATGAGTTCATCACTTCTATTTTCCAACAGCTTGAACAAGGTAGTAAGGAATTGACCTTCGGCTATAGCAAAGAAAGAGCAGATGAGAATAACCGGACCATCACAGCAATCTTTAATAAAATGAACGCTTAGTCAAACCGTTTACATAAACAGTTATCTTTAATTAAAAGTCTGTTGGCCATGAAAGAAGTACGCAAGTTAAAATCTTTGATCGAGTTTCACCGGTCCAGAGGATTGCCTCCACCTCTGCACCCGCTGATCAGCGTGGTGGATTATGCCGCAGTGCGTTTGTCGCCTGAAAATAACAACGTCAACTGGGTATTTGATTTTTACTCCATAACACTCAAAAGAAACTCGGCTCTCAAGGTTAAATATGGACAACAGCAATACGATTTTGACGAAGGTGTCATGTTTTTCATTTCACCGGGACAAGTTCTCCGTATCGAGACACTAGCCAATGAACAAGAAAATAAATCGGGGTGGATGCTGCTGGTCCATCCTGATTTATTCTGGAACACGGCCCTGGCAAAAAAAATAAAGCAGTATGAATTCTTTGATTACTCAGTGAACGAAGCGCTGTTTCTGTCGGATACGGAAGAAGCGACCCTCAACGGTATTATTCAAAACATCAGGCAGGAACACCATTCCAATATTGACAGGTTCAGCCAGGATATTATTATTTCGCAGATTGAAACGCTGCTGAACTATTCCGAACGGTTTTATCAGCGGCAGTTTATCACCAGAAGAACAACCAACCACCGGGTACTTGACCGCATGGAAAGCATTCTGACACAATATTTCCAATATGAAAAATTATCTGTAAGGGGGCTTCCCACAGTACAGTATTTAACGGAAGAGCTCAATATATCCCCCGGTTATTTAAGCAGGCTTTTAAAGGAACTGACCGGGCTTAGTACGCTGCAGCACATCCAAAACAAGGTGATAGAGAAAGCCAAGGAACAACTATCCACAACCGATCTTTCCATTAGTGAAGTCGCTTATGAATTAGGATTTGAGCACAGTCAATCCTTTAGTAAAATGTTCAAATCAAAGACCCATCTATCACCGCTGGAGTTCCGGGCTTCGTTCAGTTAGCGTTCATAGCAATGTTGCTGGTTTAATATTTAACCTACCGTTGTTCATCGGTTTATTATTTTGCCATTAAATAGGTATTGTATACCTTCACCGGCACATGACCTGAATGTATTAACTATTAAAAATAACTGATGATGAAACTTTTCGATGCACATTTCCATATCATCAATCCCAGGTTCGCATTTTAAGAGAACAACGGTTACTTACCCCTGGATTTACAGCAAAAGGATATACGGAAGCCACCAGCGCATATGGCTTAACGGTGGCGCAGTCGTTTCCGGTTCGTTTCAGGCATTTGATCAGGAATATCTTAATATAAGAAATTAATGGTAAACTTGTCCGATAAATTGACTTACAGAAGTTGGCTTTCTTCCCAGTAAAGATGCTAAGGTGGAATCTTCCAAATCCATCATCCCTTCCGCAACACCTGTGCTCCACATGATAAACATATCAATGTACATTCCCGGAACACCCGAATTTTCCAGTACAGATCTAAACTCATTTACATCAGGGGACTTGTAATTGATTTTTTTATCCAATGCTTCAGAAATACATTGGGCAATGGCATTAAAGCCGACTGATTCCGTGTTGGTCAAAGTATAGGTCTTGTTCTGATGATTTCCTGTAATTAAAACATGGGCGGCGACTTCGGCCAACTCTTCACGAAGTGTCCAGCTAGCTTTACCGTTCCCCGCCGGAAACAGAAAAGTTCCTGTTTCTGCAACTTTGTCACCCACAAACGCCAGTATCATTTCGGTATAAATGCCATTCTGAAGTATGGTGTATGCGATACCACTTTGCTTTAGATACTCTTCAGACTGAACGTGTGAGTTTTGGAAACCAGCTATTGCGGAACCTTCAAATCCGAGTTTTCTTACAAATGAAGTGTAAACGATATGTTTTACACCGGCTTCCCTGGCCGCGTCAATAGCGTTTTTATGGTGTTGGGTACGGTTTTCAATGGCTTCCCGGTCGTTACTGGAAACCAATAGCAGTTTATCTACACCTATAAAGGCTTCTACCATAGAATTATAGTCCGAGTAATTTCCTTCTTTTATCTTGACCCCTTGTTCTTTCAGGAATTCCGCTTTGACCAAATCCCTGACCAAAACTGTTATTTCCTGCGGGTCAATCCCTTTTTTTAGTAAATGTTCGACTGCCTTTGATCCGAAATGACCGCTTGCTCCTGTAACTAAAATCATAACTTATGTTTTTATAGTGTATTAATAATTTTTATCTGCTGGTTTCTGAAGTCTGGTGCTGCTTACATAAGAAACGATCAGGATGGCTAAAAAAACCACTCCTGTAAATACCTTGCCTATTGGATCTCCAACCTCAAAGTGTGCTAATGAGGCGGAAGCAAACATGATGGCAAAACCGATATAGGCGGCCCCTTTCAACAGCCGAACTGGCAACCAAAGGAAAACCGCGCCGATAATTTTTGTTATTCCCAGTTCGACCCGGAAATAATCCGGGAAGCCTAAATGTGCCATTGATACCTTGACTTCAGCTTTCGTGAGAGTTTCATACGCAATGAAAAGCATTATCGCAGAAATAATTCCGGTAGTGATGTAGTATACAATCTTTGTTATTTTTATCAGTAATTTTCATGCGGTAAAATTAGATATTTTTACTTTTCAAAAATTAGTAGTTACCTGGAAGTAAGTACTAACTTTTTGGTAAGTTAATCACATAACGAAAATGGCAGCGAGCAAATTAACATATTCCAAAGCACAGTGTATAAATCGTTTATCTTCGACAGAGGACGCTTTGTATGTTCTTGGGGGCAGGTGGACGATAAGAGTGATGATTGCAGTTTTGGGTGGTAGTACCAGGTTCAACGAGTTACAACGAACTTTAAAAAATATTTCCGCAAAAGTGCTGTCAAGTGAACTGAAGAAATTAGAGCTAAACCATTTGATAAGAAGAGAAGTGTTCGCTGACCCAACGCCTGTTTTAGTAGAATATTTTCCTACAGAATATAGTGAATCATTGAAAGATATTATTACTGCTTTGGCCGAATGGGGGGTACATCACAAAGTGAAAATCACAACCAATAATTGGAGCAGCAAAATAACTCATTAGGAAGCTGCTTACGCATTTACGTTCGCAGGCGAAATTCGTATACATTAAGAATTGTAAGATCTACCTATTTGATGTCGATATTTAGGCAAGGATACACATCTAATTCAAAAGTTATGGGTATTCGTTAACAGTTAACCAACTTTCATATCGACATAAAGTCTTTTTGACCTATTCCCACTAACCAATTCGTCGATATCGTTTCGTGCACAATATTTACTTCTAATAACATCTGTGATTTTTTGCTTTGCCTATGAATTGTTGCGGATGGTTTCAGCGGTGATCAGTGCGTCAGCGTCCGTTAGCTGCCGGTGCGCCTCGTAGACTTTTTTTGTAGTTTATTGCGGTAAGCCGTTAATTCCCTGATGTTCTCTTTAATGCCGATGGTACGGACAGCAGTGTTATCAGTCTGGCGGGGGTAGATTCCTGCCGGACAGGATTTCGGCACGTCTGCTGTTGACTATTAAGTGTGCCCATACTGGGGCGGGCACGTTTACGCACTTTTATGATTTCCCAGTTTAGGATAGATAGTTGAATTAGTCGTCATAACAACGGTGTTAAAAGTGAAACAAAGTTAGGCTTGCAATCAAATTTAAACAAGATGTTCAATTATTGAATAGGAGAAATCCATAATTATGTTAAATTCGGTATGCAGGTTAAATGACGCACCGATTTGCACACGTTTTTGTTGAAGTTCGATGAATAATGTATAGTGCTTGAGCCTCGGCACAAAGATTTGATTTGTACGCTTAATTGTCTTTGTCAGGGTTGCTCGCAGAGAGGGATGAGTTAGGGTATATACATGTAGAATGCTATTTATCAAGAATTTAAAGTAAATATTTGCCGCCGCTCTGCCAATTAGGCAATGAAGTAATTTAACTTCAATTGTTAGTTATCACAGAGTTGCATACAAGCACGTCGTCAAACTTGTATTAGATCACTGTTGTGTGCGAGGCATAAGGTGCCGTGATTAGGCAATCCGTAATAGGTATAGGAAAAAGCCAAATCGACCGTTTAAACGGTGATGTTTGCCTTCGGAAAATTGAACAGGTTACAAGGCCATAGGTGCCTGTGAAACGGGGGTGCCTATGATAAATTTCTGTAATATTAGAAAGGAAAAATAATGTGGGTAGAGCACGGCTAATAAATTACGATCAGATCACTATTGAACTTTAGGGCCTTTGATGGCATTCCAAACATTTCATACATGTACTTATTGAATTGCGGGAGATCGTAAAAGCCGGTATCATAGGCGATGTCAGTAAGGCTTCTGTCTTTTTCAGAAAGCGTCATGTAGATGGCCTGGCGTAACCTCGTCCATAATAAATATTTGGATAGGCTACTGCCGGTTTGTTCCTTAAAAAGTGAGGCTAAACGGGATGGCGAAAGAAACACGATATCGGCAAATGTTTGTGGGGTGATATTCTGCTCCGAATAATTAACCTTGATGTTTGTCACTATCTTGGTTACCTTTCATCATATTCAATTGCAGGTAATTTAGAGAGCAAAGCATCAACTACTTTAGTGACATCTAAACTGTCTTTGGGTGTCTGGAAGAACAGATTCGTTTCCGAAGGCGATTCAAAAACGATATAATTCTGAATTTCTTTAAACCTGCTTGCCAGTTCCAACCCAATATTTGAGTAAGGTTCTATATTCAGTACGTTTAATGTTTCTTTCTCCGCAACACAAAAATGTGGAACATGCGGCTTGATTAGAAAGCCATTGATATGTTCGTACAACTGCCCACTTATAGTAGAGTTAAATGGAGTATCGTTTGACAGCACAATCTGGTAAGCTGAATGATGATGGATTTCTACAGTGAGGCTGCGGGCTTTAGGGGCAAGAATGAACACATAAGATATTCGGGGACCCTTGACCATATAATTCCGTAGTATGCAGAGCACCAATTTGTGTAATGACTATTATTGATTTTTTCAACAATCAATAAATTGAAATTGTTAAAGTGTTGCCGAACAATATGTGCGCTTCAGAATAAGGTGGTCAGGGTTTCAAAATGTCCACTATTGCCAACAAACAGCCTGAAATAATTGTTAAAACAGCACTTATTCAACAATATCTATGAAAACATTATTTGCATTTGCGCTCACCTTATTTGTTACAGTGACTTCAGCAAAGATTACGTATGGGCAATCGGAGGAAAACCGAACGAAGATCCAAATGACAGTTACCTACGGCGGCAAAAACATTGTGACCGACTAGAATGGCGTCAGCACGTCTTTGTCCCGCAGCTACGATGAAACACCGGTTACAGCAGCGGCTAAGGATACTTTAAAGAATAGATCACTGGCTTACTATCCAGGCGCATTATACCTTACTGTTGATGCTAAAAAGGTAAGCGATGAAATGCTAAAGGTGTTTGCTAAAAAGCAGAACCGCTTTGATGGCCTGATAACGATAGTCGATACCTACGGTAAGAACCCGACGCGAACCATCAAATTTAAAAAAGCGAGTCTTTACAGTTATTCTGACCAATTGTCTGCCGGTTCGTATAGTGAAACCTACGGCACAGCCGCCATATCTTTCAGCTGCCAGGAAGTGTCCATTAATGGTGTGATCATCGAGCAATAATAATTATATTGTGATCATCTGCTTTCATCGCCTATTACGGGCGCAAAAAACTTAACGTGACGGCTTAATACAACTTATCTCGTAAATTTATTTCCATGAACGGAACTACAAGCCAGCTTTTATCGCTGATCACCTATGGCAATCACTTTTTAAGAACAGGTCAATTAACACACGATTATTATCCCGATAATACAGCATTTAAGTTTTGCAACAAGACGGATTTTTTGTATCTGTCTGCCGCCTCTGGAGGTGCAGCTATGGAAGAAGTTGCAGCTACTGATCCTGTTGCATGGTTCGAGCTAATAAAAAAAGATGGATGCCGCATACTCAAAGCTTATTATCATCCGTCAAAAGGTAACCCGGACGGTACACCGGATCACCAGTTGGCCGGTTTTGTTGGCGGTGGCGGCACCTGGCTCATTGAAGCTATTTATCCATCGTGGTCTGATTATTGGGCACCACGATGGGTAGTTACCCACAAGGACGACCCGGAACGCAGGATCTGGTCGGTAAGTTATGGACGTACGATCAGCCGGTCAGATACCATTAACTTTTGTCCGGACATCGTGCCAGTGCATGACACCCTGTATGATGTGCTTATTGAAATCAAAGCCTTCGCGGTTGAGCACCAGCTTAGCAACTGGGCTAATATTTTCAACAATGCGATCGACCTATTGAATGGCTCGAAGCCGGCCAGCAATCTGTTTGGTGGCTCAGTCAATGAAAACGATTATGACCAACCCGCATTACGGTTGCTGTATGCTGCTATGTCTTCTGATGTGTTCGGCGGAATGGGTTCATGGAACGATCTGGGCTTCGAAAAGCCGGAAGAAAATCAGCGGTATGGAGACCTTTCTTATTCCCTTTACGGTCATATGAACCGGGCACTACTAAGTAGCATCAATTCCATTGAACCTTAGCTATGACACTTTCCATATGACCAGATAACTTGTTTGATTTTGCTTTATGATTGAGGTTATCATGTTTTCCATCTCACCGTTTAATAAATCATATTACCCATACATCACTATGAAACTCATCAATCCGAGGTACTTACTGTCATTTGCTTTTGTAATTACATTATTAAATGCCTGCGTTCAGGACAAACCAAAAAACAGTGAGGCCGATAAATCATCAGGCATTCAGCCAAAGGTTGAGGCTAAATCAACGTACGCAGCGGTGAATACCTGGCTTGACGATTTTAAAAATTTCCGAACAGCCGTTTATCAGCAGGATGTGCAGCAGATGAAGACCTACTTTAACTTTCCAATTTTTGCAGACACAACGCAGGTCTGGGTTGCAATATATGATAACGTAGATGAAAGTAAACGCCCTCAAACTTATCCTGCTACATTTACTGAAGCCGATCTTGAAAAACAACATGGCAAACTGTTTAACGATGCCTTCGTTCAAAGCCTGCTTAAAGTAAAAAGTGAGCAGCTATATCAAAAAGGTGAATACACCACACCTGTGATCAAAGCGGGAGATCAAAGCTTTCATATGATTGCTCATTATGACAAAGCAACGGCCTCACTTCAATTGTCCCTAATGTTTGCCGGATGGACAGATAAAAATGGCGAAGAAATGAGTGAGGGGGAGTCAGCGATCATTTATTTCTTCAAAGTAGTGGAATACAAGTATCTGAAATTTGATAAAATACTGTTTGCGGGGTAATCAACACATTGATGATTCCGACAGATTACTACTGCACCGGGTAGGTAAACTGTTGCCACTATTTTGAAAAAAGCTATAGCTATGTTACCTATACTTTTTATGCCGTTCTCATTCCTTTAGTATTTTACGGAATTCCGGCATCATAGAATTACTGGCTGATGAAGAAGTACTAAATTTATCGCCTGCCGCCATCGCCCCAAAAGACATCCTTAAAGATCCATGATGGGGAACATACTATTAGGCTTTGTCTCACTGCTTATAGTCCTGGGGCATTTGTTTGCTAATTATTAAGTGTTAATGCAGCCAGTTGCGCCATACCGGCAGGTTATTTTAAACCTTAATACCTGTAAAACGTTGTAATTACGATATTTTGATCATATGAAAACCGGCCTGTTTATAAATTCCAAGTACCTCATTATTGCTTTGTTGCTGATTTGTCTAAGCTGCAAAAAGAAGTCGCCCACTGATCCAACACCTGAGCCGGAACCGACTGCACAGAAAAAGATAAAAATCAGGTATGAAGTTAGTAGCTCAGTGCCCGCTTTTGCATCTAATGGGCATAACAACCTGATGTTTACCGGTACGGAGGGTGGTTATTTATTTGAGACCTATCAGGGCAGTGCTTGGAAGAAGGAAATTACCATTGCGGACAATGGTGCCAGTTCCATTAACCTGCATGTCGATCTGGTGCTTGATGGCGACCAAGCAACGGCTACGGGCAAGATTTACATTAATGATGAATTGAAGGTAACAGCTAATAGTACCGCGCCGTACTATTCTAGCGGCCATACGCAAACACAGCTGGATGTCAAATTTCGATAGCTCGTTACACGGTCACTACAGCAAGACTACATTTCGTTCAGGGAACCAATACGCTATAAATACTGTTGGTACGCCCTTATCTTCTGCTGCAAACGTTGTTCCAGATAGGAGTTGGCGCCTGTCAGCTGTGCTAAAATTACGGCTGCTTCTTGCATGTAAGCAGTGCGTTTATGCTGATCCCAGTGTTTAGGTGGCTCCTGCAAATTCGTAATCCTGTCGGCCAGCTTAGTTGTCCAAACTTCCTTCGATAACGCTTTGATCCGGTTCAGGCTTTCCTGCATTCGTTGCTCTTTCGGTAGTGCTTTATTTTTGGTGAGTGCAGCTACGCCCTGGGCTACCCTCCATTCAAATGTAGTTTCCAATTCCTCAAATGTTGTGTTGGTGTCTTCTAGGGTATCATGAAGTAGCGCCAGCTGGATAGCAAAGCCTAAGTCGAAGTCCGGAGTGTGGGCATTAGCGATCAGTAATTCCATTGCTACATTGCTTAAATGAACCACATAGGGCAAGTCAGTTCCGGGTATGGTTTGATGCTGTTCGGTATGTTTGCCCGCCGCAAACAACAGGGCTTGTTGGTAAATTGATTGTATCTCCATTAATATAGAGCTTAAGTGTAGATATTATCGTGTCATTTATTTTTGATCATGAGCCTGGAACTCCCCAACTTTTTAAAGAGCTGTCCTTCGCTACGCTTGCCATTGACTAGAAAACCTTGCTCATCCAAACGGCAATCATAGCTACCCAGGTAACCCATCATGCCATAATGCAGGTAAGCGTAATGGTTAAATTCAGATAGTTGATAATAACGTTCCATCTTGGCTCCGGTTTCTACCTCTATGGTGTCCGTCTTAAAGAACGTATCAAAAGGTATTTGAGTACTTATAAATTGATGAGGTAATTCTAATTTCGGGTTTAATATGGTATCTCTTATCGACCTGCCTTGCCGGATGAGGTAAAAACGCACCTTTCTTATCTCGATAGTGTCGAAGCCAACTAACATTACGGACGGCATTTCTGTAACCAATTTTGAACTGTCGCAAATTTTAGAGAAGCTTACTTCATCCGTCCTGGCTTTCTGTCCATTGGTCGTTTTACGTTGATTGTACCAACCTACAATTCCTGCTATGAGTAATACGCCTATTGCTATCACAATCAAACAACCCTTTAAGTACTTATTCATTTTTTGAATTAAACGAAATATTCAGGGTACATGTTATCCGAGATGCATTGCACTCCTTGGGCTATACTGTTATCTTTAAAAGGATACCATTTAAGTTGGTCGAAAAGCGTTTCTAGTTTGAAGCAAGCCTCAAAATCGGCCTGCGAAACTTCATATAGGTTTCCATCAAACTGTCCGGAAACGGAGAACCGGATGATCTGCGGCGTGATCCATACGAATAAAGAAATATCGGTAATCAATACATGCCCCGGCTGCTCCAGGTTGGAAAAATGAGCAACGGGAGTCTTAAATTTTGAGAACTCGTTACCCCGATAAGCCTTACCTGGCTGCGGCTGCGGGTCTTGGGCTGTAAGATTACCAACAGTGATACCTAATTGACTAAGCTTAGATTTAAGATCATCTTTATTTGTATAACGGATGCCGGCCCTGAACTCATCCCCGTCATTGGCATGCCCGCCCGCGGCTCTGATAAAGTAAAAATAACGGAGTTGTGTGGCCCATCTGGTTACCTCTTGCTGCGAGTGCTTTTCAAACAGATACGTTTTGGATAATTTGCAGCTCATCTTTCGCTAAGTGGTGTGGTTTTGCGCCATTGCTCAATGGTCAAAAGCGAGTCCTGCATGGGGTCATAATATCGAACGTCGCGGGTTTTGCTGTCTACAGCAAAAGTATAATAAGCCACGTAACTGCCGCCATTATTCTCCGCTACCTTTATCCAGTAGTATAGGTCTTCTTTAGTTGGTGTTGTTTCGGCATAGACAGACAAGTGTCTTTTTCCTTTACTCGCTTTTTCAACTTCAGCCATCTTACGTTTTACCTCTTCCAAGTCCATCACCCGATCAACAGCAGCTTCTTCAGGTGTTGCTAAAGCAAGTTTGACTATTTCTCGCTTGCCAAGAGCCGCCTCTTTTTTGGGAGAAATCTGACAGGCTGTTAGTACAAGGCACGATAAGCCCCATATCAACAAAAAATTTGAAATACTCGTTTTCATTAGACTATTGTTTGGCTAGCTTTAAAAATTGTTGCAATGCCGCTAGCACGTGTTGCTGAAATCTGACGGCATGCAGGCTTTGCTCAGTTAAATACGGCGATGAGATAATGGTAAAAGTATTATCGGGTCTATTTTTGGCGAACACCCGATATTGGTAAGCGGCCCTCACATTCATGACCGGGACAATGGCCTGTACTTGATCGAACCTAATTTGGGTCGTCTTAATGAGACCAAACAGCTTTTTATACATCATTTGTGCAGGCCGGTCAAATATGATAGCGGTACGGACAAACACCCACAACAATACTAGTACACTGGTAAAAATGAAGTATAGCGGCCATAGGTCCAGGACGTCATCTATCGTCAATGTATCCTTAGAAAGGTACCCGATAAATGCGAACCATACACTCCTGGTTACAGCAAGTGACGCACTGATCAGATACAATACGCCATATGGATATATGATCACTTTCTCTGGCGTAATTTTCCAGCGTCTTTGTACTATACTTGAATAGGTCATGCTTTTACACGGTTCAATTATATATTTGGCCAAATGGTCGATACCTGACCTCAAAAGTTGAATAATTTGTTTTTTTCGCCATCATAGTTGCTAAACATTTAAGTGCAATATAGGTTTTTCAAGTATGATACATCTCCCGCTAGCTACCCTGCCCTAAAATCCAAATTCATGATTTTATATAGTTCTAGAAGGCTGATATTTGCACCTATTTTCCTGCTCGCTTTAATGTTTACTGTAACCTCGATCTGTAAAGCACAAGGCAAGGTTGTTGACTATTACACCCAGGCGGGTAAAGCCAATTTAACTAGCTTATGGCATGCACCGAAGATCTATTATGTGGGTGCGCCCGAGCCATGGGATACCTTTCCCGAGCCGATCGGTTTTATCGGCAGCAATTACCAGCGGTTTTATATTCACTACACCTCAGTAGTAAAGGATGCCAGTAATCCCTACCTGTATAAGGTTCAGGGTAAAACACGCGTGAAAAACAACATATGTAGTTTCAGCGGGACTATTACCGTTAGGCAGGCTAAAAGACATTTGGAGCCCAACACAGAATACCCGCAGTATAAATACGGTTATTTGATCTGCGAAGTCGATTTGAAGGAAGATCCTAAGCAAGCCGGAAGCGGAACGATTACAGGTAAGATGACCACAAATTGGTATATCAAAGAGCAGGGTCAGTTTGCCTATGATACCCTGGAACCTTTCGATGGCTTCAGTAACAACGAATGTGTGGGCCGCTGGACGCCTTATAACGGTGGCCCAAGCAAGGTGTGCAACTGGGGTGATTTCCGTATACCGCAAAGCGGCAGCCTGGATACTGGTGTGGGTGAGTTTTATGTGAGCGATAAATATATCAACAATGGATGGCAAAATTACATGAAAGCTTTGCTGGCAGGTGATGGTAAAGCCGATGGCAAAGAAGCATTGGCTGAAGAAAAGCGGGCCTGGTGGAATGGCAAATAATGAGTCCGCCCATGAGTTTACATGCTTAATAGAGTAGAAAAAATGATTCCTGAGACAGTCGAAGAGTTATTGAATTGGTTAAGCATTAATTGCTATGCCGAAAATTACGCGATAGGAAAGATCCGGATTTTCGAGGGGTATGGGCTCGATTTTGATAACGACGCTTATGTAGGGTATTACACCGAACGTGGGCAACGGCAAAACTTTGAGCGTTTTGAAAAGGAAGAAGCGGCTGTGGCTTATGCATTTGGTATCATCAAGGCCGACATTTATGCAAACCGGCATATGATCGGCTTTGTTAAAACGGAATCTGAACTTCAAAGCTTAATGAAAGAACTGGATAATCGCGGAATAACCTATATCAATGATGTACTTTTCTATAGTAATCAACCTCCGAGGGACAGGTTCCGTGTGTTTGCCTTCGGTTGTGACGTCCGAAAGGTCAAAGACCTGGAAAAGCGGTACGCCTACCGTGGAATCGAGCCGTAATAAGATAAATACAGGCAGTCAAATACGCAAATACAGAAGTCGAGCGAGATAGCAGATGTTCAATACGCAGCAAAATTATGAAGCGGCCAAACGCATTAAGCAAGGGCAGACTTCGATGAATAAGAGATTAGCACCTTTGGCTAGCTGGATCAGCGAAACCTACCAGGTGCCTATCATCAATATTTTATACGGCGTTGGAGAAGTTAACCGCCTGCCATGGCTGGAAATATGGTTTGAGTTTTCAAGGGATCTTGACCAATGGACAACCCAGCCCGGCGCGATGGAACTTGATCATGGTAAGCAACAAGCCATTGCTCATCAGTTAAATCAATTACAAGATGACCGCAGCGCTCATGGAATACTGAGCTGGTTGCCGGACCTTGGTGCAAGGCGTTTTCAAACCGAAGGTCTTAGATGTTATGGATGCTCTTTTGAAGCGATAGCTCAATTGGAAGCACATCAGCGTATTCCTAAAGCTTATATACAACAGTTGCAAGATAGCATCGGCCCTGATTGCCTATGGAAGATCGATAATTCTATGGGAGCAGCCATCTTTTTCACCTATACCAATCAAATACTTGAAAAGGTAACAGCGGACGGGACGCTTGAGCGCTGGACAACCCGATATTATAATCTGTTAAAGACCTATGATGAGTTTGATTATATTTCACAGTCCGATTTAAAGATTATCCTGGACAGCAAGGAGAATTTTGATAAAAATTATCAGGGCAATTGGTACTATTATTACAAGTAGGCGCTCAGCTATTTCGCTTTATGTTAAAGATTGGCTCAGCCGCTATTGGTGGCTTATGGCTGGCTTTAGCCTTTTCGTATTGTATGATGTCGTTAAAGGGCAATACTATCCAAATTCATCTACAGCAACGAAAAGCAGCCGTTATAACCGAACGTTCTTAAATCGATTAACACTTATATTGGTCGGCGCACTTGCATTGATTTTGTTTACTTTGTTGTTGGTCGGGCTGCTATATTGAAAGACGTAACTTATGAAATTGGATGGTATGTTTGATGAAACGCCCTTGAAGTGGGGACTCAGAGGCGACCCGCATTTATGGGATGATTTGAGGGACGAGGTGCGGCACCATCCGGGGTTTGATACGGCAGATGACTTTCTGTTATTTTTGAGAGCATCTATCGAACGCGCTATTGGCAAGCCATTAATAGAAGGGCAGTATCCTTATGTTGAAAAGTTCAACAGCGGCGGTATGTCTGGCGGACGTATCGATTGCGGATTTTGGCTGAACACAGCACTGCCATTGTTACGATTCAGGTTTAGTGTGCATTTGTGAAACCAATAGTAAGCAGCTTCTTTTAATGGCCAACATTGTCTTTGCAGTATGAAACAATTGCATTGACTTTGGTATTTAATTCAACATTTGAAGTCGTTCAGGAATTTAAAAATGGTAACCTTAATTACAGTTAAAACATGAAGCAGTCAGTTCGCATAATTTTAGTTGTGTTGATATCCGTACATGGCATTGCCTGCAATGAAGGGCCGAAGCACGTTAGCTCTGAGGCAAAGCAAACAGATACCGTCGAAAGTAAAACCACGGTACAGGAGACGAAAACCTCTGATGAAAATGCCTTTCCAGCCTACACAGATCCGGTGTATAAATCCTATATCTCAGCAACACTCAAAGCTTTAATTGAAGAAAAGCTTCCGGGCTGGAGGTTGCCTCCGTCTGGTAGTTGGGAAAAATATTGGTTTAACGCCTACAAGAAAGCTGATGCTTTAGTGGATTATGCAAGTGGAGACTTCAATGGTGACGGCAAAGCTGACTATGCACTGCTACTGGAAAATGAAAATCACGCTTTCATCGTTTGGGTGCTGCAATCTCAGCATGATGGTTATAAGGCCGTAGAGCTGACTCAACTGAACGAGACAACATTACCTCTTGACACAGGACTGGAACTGGTGGGTAAAGGCAAACTGAACCACCTGAGTATGGACGATGGCGTTGATGGTGAGAAGACTATGGAATTGCAGCACCCGGCCATCCAGGTTTCTTACTTTGAGGCTTCGGCAGAGATCTACTACTGGAAAGATAACAAATTCCAGTCTGTTACTACGGGCGACTAACCTGTTGTTTTTGATGAGAACAGAGCTGCTTTAATGCATTGATTCGAAATACCTATATGCATATATCCGAAATACGCCGGATTTTTGCTACCCAGGATCAACGTCACATTGAGATGATGGCCAGAAAAATTCTGACGCAAAGCAGATCTCATGCATATATGCACGAACTTAGCCAATATGCCAATGAGTTCCATGATTTACTATCAATAACTGCTCCTGCAAATAAGGAATACCTTGCATAAGTCTATATACTTGCTGAGCATTTAAAAGAATTAAATATCGGAGCTTGCGCATGTTCTATCATTCATAAGCCGATGTACAATAGCCCAGAACGACTTGGCGGTATATTGGAAATATTACTTGAAAAGTTTATTGCAGAGGAGTATTGTATATACATGCACTCCAGGTGTTTGGCTTGCAGGAAATAGTACGAATCAAAAAATTATGAAAGCGGATTCGGGCAAAAATTCATCTGGAGCGAATACAAACCTGCCACTTCTTGATTCGTCCACAAGGCCGGATGTAATTACCCCGGAAAATCTGTCCGATACTACTTTATAAAACGCATCAAAATCTGCTGCACCTTGAAGTATCCTGCAATGGCCATTGGCTGTAACCAGCCACACATCAAGGAACCTACCTCTTAGAGCATTATCATTTTGGCGCGCTACAGCCACTGTTGTCTGTTAATTTGGATAAGCAGGAAGCCAAACTCACGAAGCTTTGGGAAAAGGACAACAACGGCGTTCCGGATGCGAACGGATACATATATTACAGGGGCAACTGGATGGAAGATTATCTGCACCTGGGTGGGTACCAGTATCGCCAGCAATATAGAGAAGAATAGCTGGAAGATGAACTGAACGCTTACTATTATGTGCAAACCAAAGCCCGGGCAAATGCTATAAAAGGATATAGCTACATGCTGATCAAAGATAGAGGTATCACTTTGAGGGCAAACTTTACATTGTTGATGCTACTAAGACCAGCTCACCAGCTATGATAATAATCAACTGAGTGGGTGGAATGCGCAAAGCAGCCGGTTAATTTGGCGGCATAATGTTAACTCTTTAACTTTCGTCTATAATAAAAAGAAGGTTTTCTTTACTGAGGTAGTGTTGTACAGAACTTCTTTGTAGCGGACAATCGTTCCAATACCGTTTAATATCGACTTAAAAAATTAATGACTACATCGCTTCAAAATCTTCAAATTATGTAAGATTTGGTAGGATTTTGCCCGAGCAGGGGACATTCTGTTTGAATTTTCAACAAGTGTAAAAACGACAAACGTTTAGCGCTTCTAAACTGATGTTGCGGGCGTACTGTATCTCACCGATCTGTATATTGCAGAATAATTAAATTTGCATGAACAGATCAACCGAAATCTACCGGCGAAGAATCAATCTGGTGATTGATCACCTTAACGATCATCCGGATCGCTCTGTTTCCCTCGAAGAACTGGCTTCAGTTGCCTATTTTTCGCCTTTTCACTTTCACCGCATATTCGTTGCTATGATGGGTGAAACCGTCAACACTTTCACGAACAGCATGCGCAATGAGAAAACTGCGAGGTTGTTAAGGTTCTCTGAAAGATCAATTGCTGATATTTCATCGGAATGCGGTTTTTCGTCCTCAGCAACCTTGTCGCGTTCATTTAAACAATCCTTTGGCATATCACCCGACCGGTACCGGAAAGGTGAAGATATCAAAAACAGCAAGATTCGCAAAGATTTACAGCCCGTAACCGACTATCATTGTAACTTGAAGCAGAAGGAACTGGAGCAACGTTTTCTAGTGCAGATAAAGCAACTGCAGGAAAGAAGGATCGCCTACATTAGGGTTACAGATGCTTTTAAGGAGGGCGTGGTTATTGCTGCATTCGCAAAACTGATCGATTGGTCAAAGGGTGCGGGTTTGTTTGGATCGGAGAGAATATTCGGGATGTCGAAGGATGACCCGGAAGTCACGCCAAAAGAAAAATACCGGTATGAAGCGTGCATCACATTGCCAAAGAATTTTAAGGTAGGCCCGGACAGCCCGGTCCAGGTAACTGTTTTACCGGCATGTAAATACGCTTTTACTACGGTATCCGGCGATCTCAGTTTGGTTGCGGCAGGCATCAATTATCTGTTTGATACCTGGTTAATCAATAGTGACTATGAATGCGAAACGCAGCCCGGCCTGGAGGTGTTTTGGATAAGGAGAATGTATGTAACTGGAGCAATTTCGATCTGCAAATTGGTATCCCGGTTAAACAAATTTATAACGCTAAGGCAAAGAAATTATAGTAATGAAAAAAAAGTTTTGCTTACCATTAAGTAGATAATTGTATTTTTTCATTTTGTTGTTTTGCCGAACTAGAAGCTGCCAGTTGATATCACTGGTTCTTCAGCAAACACAGCAATTATAGAAAACCAATCAACAATAATGAGAAATGTTCAAATTATTTAATCAACCGGAGATCTGCACTGTTTTTGGGCAAGCTTTAAATGCACTGCTCCTTGGCATGATAACTTAAAATATGCAACTTAAAATCAGGTATCATCTGGAGATACAATCTCTTTTGCCGGTAATTTATAGCTGTAATCTCCTCTAAAAATTACACATTCGGCTAAATGTCTTATGCAAGGACATTCGAATTATTCGCAACTAAATTTGAACATTAAGCTATCTTATAACGATCTCTTTTTCAAAAAAATAAAAGCGGATGTCTTGTGCCGTGAAACTGATGTGATGTTGACTCAATGAATGATCCGGTCGCTTTTAATAGAGGGTTCTGGTATAGGGCGTCCAGCCATTTCCATTAATGTTACTTCGATCATTTCACACATGGCATTAAGCGCTAAGTCATTGGCCTCCATACCGAATGGTTCCTCAATTTCATCTGCAATGGCTTCAAAAGCCACAAAGGTATAAGCAATGAAAACAACAATAAATGGCATTAGCCATCCCAAGGTGTCGACCAGACCAAAAGGTAATAGGAAGCAATACAGGTAAACGGTGCGATGGAGCAAGACCCGGTAGCTGTAAGGAATTGGTGTCGAGGCAATTCTTTCACAGCCACCAACAATGTCTGAGAGTTTGTTCAGATTAATATCAAACGCTGTTTGAAGTATACTATCTACTTTTTGTTCAGTTTTGGCACTTTGCACCCAGTTTCCCATAGCCTTTAAAAGCATAATCGGCTTAAATTGAGCAATTGAAATCGAAGAAAAAATATCAAGCGGAAGCCGTTGCTTTAGGTCGGGGTTTGCATCAGTTCCACGTAACTGATGTTTAAGGGCATAAGTAAAAGAGATTAGTAGTTGAATAAAATGGTTCACATGCTGATCAGACGGTAGATAACCAGTCATAGTGAGCGCCTGACGGGCTAGGGAACGTGAATCATTTAACAGCGAGCCCCATAGTTTCCGGCCTTCCCAAAATCTTTCGTAGCTGGCATTGTTCCGGAAGCCTAGAAATAAAGCCAACGCAATTCCGAATAATGTAAACGGCGCTGGATTAAGGGGTATTTTAAAGGAAAAAACGGCACCATGGAGATAGGCTATGCCGATGGATAATGCAAATAATAATAGTAATCTGGGCAGAAGCTGCGGCAATACCGAACCGTGCCAAACAAAAAGCATTCTGAACCAGTGTTCTCTTTTTCGTATGATCATCTTACTTCAACCAGGTTATGAGGCGTTTTACAAAGTTAGCTATTGCCTTTTATGCGCCAACTGCCCTTCTATGTTTATCTTTTTTATAGCGGCGGCGACAGCAAATTCTGTCCAACAATTATGATTATGACCGCAACGATACTGACAAAGATCAGCGTATGACGATGCGGGAAAGCTTGGCTGCCGCCATCAGTGTGACAGAAAGCTATGGCAATGGCCGTAATACAACACCAAGCATGCTAGAAATACTGATCAATAGGCGTTCTTAAACCTGAACAGTACGACGTTATGCCGCCGCCGGCCGGGCTTTTAGCATCAATTTATACCGTTCAACCTACAAATACAATCTACATGAGGATGATCAGCATACTGAAGCAATCAGCAAAGATAAATGCTCTGATGATCAGATGTAATAGGCCGGTCGTGATAAATTAAACAGAGAGCCGAAAACTATCTTTCCGTGGAATTGCCAAGTAAGCGAACATACGCAAACACCCATAGCTTAGGCATAAAGTGCGAATAAAGTAATTGAGCGCTGAAAAGGCAGATCGTTTGAAGGATGCTAATAGAATAATTGAACGGTGCAGCTGCCGATAAGATTAAAACGCAAACAATTCTTTTGCAATTCTATGAACTGAAATTATGATCGGTAACCAAATAAACCTAAATGGGTGTACACGCTAATCGTTTGTTAGCTAATGCCCTTTAACAACGTTGACATTTGTTAAAGGGCACTCATATGGGTAACTATAGACTAGAACAAGCCGCCTAATCCACCACCTAAAGACTTGGAGATGCTGTCAGGCGTGATGCTTTGATCATTCGGATCATTCGCCTTATGGGCAAACTTTGCCAGAATACCAGGTAAAGCTGCCGCAATGGCGCCGGTTGCTGCCGGCGGTAAGCCTAATTTACTGCCCAGGCTGCCTACCAGTCCACCGGAGATAGCATTGGTGATCGGGCTACCAGAACCCATGCTGCCGGTGAGCATTGATAATAACCCACCAATGCCACCTTGTTCGGCTGCCTGGCTTTTTAAACCATCATTGATATGTGATGCAACTTCGTTATGAACGGCATCTGCCTTATCGGCCGGAATAGCGCCCGATACTTGCGGGTTGCCTCCCAGCTGGTTCTTTACAAGATCTAAAATTTGATCAAACATGTTGTGATTTTTTAATGGTTACGGTTTAAACTTCCTGTGGTGCCTCGCCGGCTACTTTGTCTGTAACCGATTTTACAGCAGTCGATACAGTATCCGACACCTTGTCTTTAAAAGCACTGATCTCTTCAGCCGGGATTTTTTCCTTTAAGGTATCCCAGCCTTTGTTCAGGTTATCTGCAATACGGCCGCGCACTTCGCTGCCGCTTTCTGTCACAAAGAGATAGGTCACTGCAGCTACGGCAGCTGCGCCTAACAAAATTGGGATGACCAGGTTGTTATGATCTTTTTCTAATGGGTTTTTCATTTCATTTGTTGTTTATAGAATGCCAACAGGATTCTTAGTTCGTTAATTAATTGAAATTCTTTTTATATCTGAGTAAGGTACTGGCTATAAGCATAACCTTCTTCTCCCTGGTCTGTACGGACCAGGCTCCATTGATCATTGGCGCGGCTCACTACAGTGATGACTTCGTTGTGCGCAGCCTTGCCAACGATCGGCTGATCGGTTCCCGGCCCTTTCCTGATATTCAGATTGGAGGACGTCGTCGTTACTTTAGCCTTGGTGCCCGCAGCGGCAGAAGCATCGATGTTGAGGATCAGGTCACCGGCGCGGTAGTCGGGATCGATTTTGTTGTAAATATCCCAAAGGGAATCTTTTAAGGCGCCGCTTGCAACACTGCCGTCGATATATAGAACGTTTTCCTGTTCCCTTACCTGCAAATTGCTGACGCCGCCTGTTTTGGCCGCTTGAATCAATTCTGCATATTTTTCCTGTAATGCCATGGTCTTATTTGTTTATGGTTAGCTGATTGTTGATCTTCTTGGGATGTAAAGCATTGAGGGACATCATCAGCTTCTGAAGCCTTTCCCGGGAGATGTTACCGGTCAGGGTAACTACTCCGCTATCAACGGAAGCATTCACGCCTGGAAAATCTTTGGTAGCATCCTTGACATTGTTGGTTAGTTCCTCATCGGCTGAGATCGTCACCGGTGCAGGCGCAGTAGCTGTAGTATCTGTGATGACCGTATCTGCCGCGGAAGCCTCCGTTTTGGGTTTGCCTTTACAGGCAGGAAATTGGATGGCAGCTATCGTTAGAGCTACAATAAGTAATGGTTTGAAAAGGTGCTTTTTCATTTGATTGTGAGTGTTTGATATTTTTTGAAAGCCCGGTGAAAAAATTTCACCGGGCTCATCTTAATTGGTGTTGCGTTACGCTCTTGCTGATAGAGCGCTATTAAGTACTTAGCCTTATGGCGAAACATTTTCTATAAAAGATCCTTTTTATCCGGATCGATACGTTCCGCTTCTACTTCGGTACTGCGCAGGGTATCTTTGATGGTTTCTTCTTTTTCCTCTACTTCCTTGGTCAAAGAAACCTCTTCAACTACCCGGGCTTCTTTACTGACCACTGGTACTTCCGCATGTTCGGTCAACTCGAACTCCTGTTCTTGAAAGGCGCCGGCATCTGAGGCATCCAGCGGACGATTAACCGCCGTACGTTCCACATTTACATGCTCTTCTCGCAGGTTAACGGTTTCCTGGGCTGGGCGCTCTACGATACGGCTGGTGATCCTGGCGCCGCCTGTTTCTACTTCCTGCTTGCCTACTTCCAGGTTTTCTTCAATAACCGGGATCGTATTGCGGTCATAGAACTTATTCTCATTGAAATGATCATGGGTATAAAAATCCTCTCTGTTATAAGCAGTGGCAGCGCCAGCCAGGCCAGCCACACCCGGGCCTTCAAAGATGTGCCTGATCGTTGATTCTGTTTCCGGGCTTACATTGCCTTTTTCATAAGCAGGCAGTCCGGCAAGCTGTTCAGCGGTTACCGGAACGATCACCACTTCGCCATCATCATAAGGATCATAAACACCATCTTCGTCCAGATCTGCGTCGAAAACCGAATCGGTTTCCAGTTCGCTATCGACCCGGTCTTCCACTTCATGCTCTTCCTGGGCGTTGCCATTGCCGTCTTGCACATTTCCATCATCGTATAATTTTGCTAGACCTATTGGAATAAGGACTTTCTTGTCCTCATCCAGCCCTAATTTATTACCGTCAAGGTCGACAATGAGGTAGCGAACGCTACGTGACTGGGGATCAAAAAGCAGTTCGTCCACTTCGCCAATCTGCTGACCTAACTCATTTTTGACGTCCCAGCCTTTGATATTAGGCTCTCCGTCCACGATCTCGAAATCGCTGCCACCCAGTTCCACCAGGTGGTCATATTTATTCTCTTCTAAAGCCATGACTTAATTTAAAATGTTCTTAATCGAATTGATTATTGTTTTGTCGGGAAAGCGACGATTTCCACGTTACGGTTCTGTTGTCTTCCGCTGGCAGTTGCATTACTCGCAACGGGTTCTTTTTCGCCGAAAGAGTGGATGGATACCTTACCATCTTCAACGCCGCCGGTTTTCACCAGCCAGTCTTTTACCGCAGCGGCGCGCTCGGCACCCAGCTGTTTATTGTGACCGGCCGTTCCGGTAGAATCGGTGTTCCCGAACACGCCGATGGATGCGCCCTTATAACGCTTGTTCAAAGAGGCAACGATTTGTTTGAGCTTTGCCTCCGCACTGCCTTGAACTGCATTCTGGTCCGTTGCAAAAAGAATGTTCTCTCCCAGGGTATAGATCGTATACTCATCGTTTCCGCTTACGGATATATCCTTGTCGGTTACATCAGGGTCGGATGATTTAGGAGCATTGAAATCTACCTTGTTCCAATCCGGCTCGGTTGCGGCAAGCGCATCTTCCTTGTTCAGAGTCGTGTCCGTAGATACCGCAGTTGAGTCGGTGGTGACCACGTCCGCTGTTTTGTTTCCGCATCCTTTAAACAGGAATAATAAAATTGCCAGTGCAATGATTGCCAGTAAAAGCCAGAGCCACCAGGGCGTTCCGCTTTTGGGTTTTACTTCTAAATGAGCCATAATTGTTTTATTGTATAGTGTTGAAATAATAATAAGGGTAACCGGTAGACCTACCGCTTACCATAGTGTTTGTTTATATTTTGTCCGGATCTGTTGTGTCACGGTATGTTTTTTCCGTGCGCGGTATTTCTTCGGTATCCACCTCGGTATGGCGAACGGTATCACTAATGGTTTCTTCCCGTTCCCATACTTCTTTATCCAGGCTTACTTCTTCCACCACGCGGGCTTCTTTGGCAACTACCGGTCTTTCGGCATGCTCGGTCACCTCAATAGTGCCTTCTTTAAAACCTGCAAAATCTGCTTCGGTAGCTACGCGGTCTACGGGCTTACGCTCAATGTTTACGTGTTCCTCCCGCAGGCGGATGCTTTCTTCTACCGGGCGTTCAACGATACGGCTGCGCATTCTTACGCCTCCGGTCTCCACTTCTCTTTTGCCTACCTGCAGTTCTTCCTCGATTACCGGTATGGCACCTGTTGTATCCGTCGCTGACGTCCTTGCTTTTTCAGAGAATTCATTAACATCGACGGCTCCGTAATTGTCCAGGATCTGAACGGCCTGCAATGTTTCATCTTCCGTTCTGGCGTGAACAGTTATTGTACTTCCATTTTTAGCTGCTTCTATGTGAGAGGTCGCTTCGTCTTTATCATCAAACAGGTTGCTAAAGAAGTTGCTGATGGTATCACCGAAGCCTTCATCATTGTTTGTGGCGGTGTTGCTTCCATAAGCGGCAGAACCGCTGGTACTGATATCCACGTTTTCGCTGCTGAAGCCATTGGCCAACAAATAAGCCCTGGCTTCCTGAGCCTGATTAACGCTTCCAAAGATTCCAATTACTGTCTTTGACATGATAGATTGATTTTGATTGTTTATAAACTGAGATTAATTAATTACAAAATTTTTGCACGGGGCATTAGGTGCCCGGCACATTGTTGTTATAAAATTTTGCTCTTAGCCCGTAGCAGGGCCCCTTACGGGTAGATATATTATTATTGCTCTTGACCCGTAGCAGGGCTTTCTGTCCGGGTGACGGTCACTTCCTCTTTCCGAAGCACTTCGTTAACCGGAACCGTATGCGCTGTTCTGCGTTTGGTAATATGGATTTCTTCGACCAGCAACAAGCGTTTTACCATAACCTCGCGTAGCACTGGTATAATCGTAGTATCTCCATCCAGACGCATGCTCGGCGCTTCGCCATCAATGTATTGATTGATAGCTTTCTTTTCCACGATTACCTCTTCTTTTAAAACAGGGATATCAGCGGTGTAGTTTTCCGTCAATACCTTTTTCGAAATATTGACCCGGCCGGCTTCCACCATTTTGGTGCCGACATGGAGATGCTCCTTGACTACAGGTATCGTTTCCGTGACCGGATTGATACTAACCTGGAGCCGCTCGTCTTTGTTTTCACTAATCATTTTCCAGTTTCCCATTGCTGTTCTTTAAAAGCTTGACAAAGTTCTCGCTGCATTGCGCTTAGTACAAAGCAACTTTATGATGTTTTGTTTTAAAAGAAATATTTTTTACGAGTGGTTAATGTAATATTGCATTTGAATATCGTTTACAATGACAGTTCTTGTATTAGTAACCATTGATATAAAACCATTTGGAAGTAGTACAGGATAGGTCTATCAAGGTACAGAACGCTTCCGGGTCAAGGAGCTGAGACAAAATATCGCGTTGTTTGTCATAGACTGACTAGCTGACCAAGCCCTTTTGGCTGGCTGATTTACATGAAATTGTGATAGTATTTCATGTGAATACTGTGATTGAATAATCTTCCACGATATGAAGCGGGTTCGGACAATGAGAGGTGGAGCCTCAACCAAACAGGATGTGCCCACTGCCGTTAATAATGCAACTCAATTATTCAGGTATTGTGCTTACAATCATAGAGGTAACCAAATCTGAAAGCTTTCCCTTACTGATGGGCTTCCCTATAAATCCTTTTAACAATGAATGTTTTTTCGTTTTTATTGAATAGGTGCCAGTAACCGAAGCGGAAGTTACATAAACACTACAGGCTTTTTTTTGCGCATGTTCCCTTAAGGTAATTTCCTCTATGAACATTTAAAGATCAAGCTCAGGCAGGTGCAAATCCAGCAAGATAATATCGGGTAACCATAATTGTTGGCCATCGCATACGGTTGAAGCGTTAAGAAATGCTAAGGCATCATCATAGAAATTTATTTTGCCGGAGAAGTGAAGCTTGTTTAACATTATTTCAACAATCTTCTTGAATATGGGATCTCCATCCACCACAGCTAAGGAACGCATTGATAAGTCTGGTTTACAAAGGCTGTTTACGATAAATAAAAAAATAGGTTATGCTAAAATTGAATGATACCGGCGGACCTTGACTTATAGGATGCATTTTTATTTTAAAGAAACATTTATTGCCGTCTTTCGTAAAATCGCTTTCTAAAACTTGTAAACCCTTTAGTACTCCTCTTCTTATCAAACAATGACAGGCACTCCTTTACACATTGCACAGGAAGCAGACAGGCTCCGGGTGCTGAGTGAATTTGACTTAGATTATGAACTTTTGCAGGAAGCATTCAGTGGCTTGACCGCAATAGCTGCTCAGGTAACCGGCGCCAACGTTACGCTTGTCAATCTCATTGATGCGTACAATTCATGGACCGTTGCACAAACGGGAGCGGCAATGGGTCAAATGGACCGCGAAGAAGCAGTATGCCACTATACGATAGCAACTGGCCAGGCTCTCGAAATAAACGACCTTTCTAAAGATAAACGCTTTAAGCACAGGCCCTATGTAACACAAGCGGGACTTCGGTACTATTATGGTGTACCCCTCAAAGCGATTAATGGCCAGCACATCGGTACCCTTTGTGTGCTGGACTCGGTGAATAAAGAACTCACATCTGACCAAAAGAACCTTCTGCACCTCCTGGGAAAGGAAGTCATGGCGCGCTTAGAAAATCTCAAACAGTTGAAACTGCTCAAGAAGGCTAACCGGCAACTTTTGCATGAAAAAAAGATGGTGGCGCATGATATCAGGGGGCCAATTGCCGGTATCATCGGCTTAGCACAACTCATCTGTGAGCAGGGCGAAGACAACGAGATGGAAGAAGTGCTGGAATATTTAAAACTGATCAAAGACAGTGGCAATTCAGTTTTGGAACTTGCCGTCGAAATATTGGATACGGACCAGCGGCAAACAGAGCAGTCTGCAGAACACTTAACGAACCTTTCTCTACTCAAGGAAAAGATCATTCACCTTTTCGCACCCCGGATCAAAGACAAAGGTTTGAGCTTTTCTATGCAGGCATCCATGGAAACAGACTCCGTGTTTTTTCCAAAGGAAAATCTCCAGCAGATTTTAGGCAACCTGATTTCGAACGCAGTCAAATTCACGCCAGCTGATGGTAAGATAACGGTAGAACTGGAACTGGTTCCCGAACCAAATACTTACCTGCTGAATATCATTGTTTCCGATACAGGTACCGGCATGGACCAGGAAAAAGTCGCATCCATTTTGCAAGGTGCAGCACTGTCTACTGAAGGGACGAGCGGGGAGGTTGGCTACGGCCTGGGCTTAAACCTGGTAAAACAATTGGTTCAAGACTGCCATGGAAAACTAATGCTATCCTCACAAAAAGGGATCGGTACGACTTTCAAGGTGAGCATCCCGTTTGATAAGTAGAAAGATAAGCGACATAACTTTATAAAAGGCAGCAAACGAAATTTCGAAAAAGTGAAAGTAGTCAATCAGGGAAAAGCGCAGCCAGGCTATCAAAAACTGTGGCTAGGATACAAACGCTTTGTGGAAGAATCTATTCAAGGCGACACTACCTTTCAAGACAAGGATATTCCTTACTGGAAAAATAAACTTTTTTCAAATAGTATTCTGTATTCACTCCCGATTAGCCTGTTCGCGGTCATTCCCAGTATGATTATCGCCTATAGTATGGGACATTTGTTGATACCTGCCATGGACTTTTTGGCGTTGGCGTCGATTACCATAATTACTTTAAGCCGTAAAATCAGCTTACAATTCAAAAAAGTGTTCGTTGCGGTGGTACTAACGGTACTGGCATATCTTCTAACCATAACGCTGGGATCTTTTGGCATAGGCAGCATTTATTTACTGGCAATCAGTGTTTATATCGCCTTGCTGTTCCCCACTATGTTTGCCTATAGGTCGATAGTTGTCAATTTTTTCTTTTATGCCATTATTGCGTTGCTGATTCATTTCAAGCCGTTTAATTCTCCGCTCGATAATCTTAACCTACTCTACTGGATTGCTTATTCGCTGAACTTTCTGTTTCTTAATATCATCATTATTGTTCAGGTATGTCATGTTATAGGCGGGCTGGAAGGAACCATAAAGGAAGAAGGCCGCTTGCTCAAAGAGTTACAGGCGGAAGTAAACGACAAAGCCCAACGCAATAACATGCTGAAGGAATCAGAAGGGCACTACAAAACATTGTTCTTATTAAACCCTTCACCCATGTGGATTTTTGATCCGGAAACTTTAAGATTCCTACAGGTCAATGATGCTGCGATAACCAAGTATGGCTATACACAAGAAGAGTTCTTAGAGATGACCATCGAATGCGTTGAGGCAGAAGACGTGACTAACAATTTGCCAGACAGCTTAAAAAGTACGCTTAGAACAGATGAGGCTTTTCAATACAACACAGAACATTGCCGGAAAAACGGTGAGCGGGTTCATGTGGAAGTAAGCTGCAGCACAATTCCTTTCAGGGGGAATTTAGCCTGGCTGGCCATCGGCCGAAATATATCAGCACAGATAGCGTATACTCGGGCGATTGAAAAACAGAATGTCAAGCTACGGGAAATTGCCTACATGCAGTCCCATATCATTCGGGCACCACTGACCAGAATTATGGGACTGTCTGACCTCATTACCCAGAACGTCCAGGAGGCGCCTGATCCAAAGCTGTTAGATTACCTAAATACCTCTGTAAACGAGCTTGATGAGGTCATTAAGGCCATTGTTAACCATAGCGAGGAAATCATATTATCACCCTTAGATATGGAATAGTTACTTTCTAAACCACTGCTATTAATGGTGTGTCTCGTTATTAGTCAATTGAGTGATTGATTTCATCGGACGATATCAATACAATCAATCGTACATATATTCGATTAAAGCAGTTTTTTTGATCCCAAAAACTATAGGACGAGTCAAGCAAGAGGGTTTGGCTCGATCCTGATGGGAAATTTTTAAGTTAAGATTTGGACATTTGAATGAATCGCGCTACTTTGTTAAAATTGCAGTCATGATCTTTTCTATTATTTATGTGAGTAAAGCCCTTCATCCAATGAAAAATGAAGACCTTACTGACCTTCTTGAACAATCACGTTCCTGGAATGAAAGCTTTGGCATTACTGGCATGTTACTTTACATTGACGGGCAGGAGCCGGGTCGAAAACCGGGTCGCTTTATGCAAGTTATCGAAGGAACACAGAGCGATATCATGTTGCTTTTTAACAAAATCAAGGAAGATCGCAGACATCACCAAATTACGGTACTGCATGAAGGTCGCACCGGCAGGCGCCATTTTAAGCAATGGTCCATGGGCTTCAAGACGATATCAGATAATGCTCTCGGTAGGGAGGGCTTTATCGACTTTGAAGATGCTTTTTTAAAAAATAAGCGCCAGCCTAAATTTAATATGGCTTTTAATTATTTGAAGTCCTTTTATGAAATGAAGTTATGAAATAGCCAATCGTTAAGATAACGGAAAGGCCCCATCCTTTTCAAAAGAGCTGCACAAAGGCATAGTTAAATAAAATAACTTTGTTCATTTTTATCTACAGGCAGCAATATCCGGCTAGAGATCATCTAGGTGAAGCTTGCTAATACTCACTGGTAACGAAACAACGTCAGTGAATGTAATTGATACCAGCTGGGTTAGCAAAACCGCTTAACATTAAATGTAAGACTGGCGACTTTGCTCAGCTGTGAAATTGATTGAAGTTAAACTTTCCTTGGAAAGCGGCTTAACCACAAAAGATTTGAGGAAAGAAAATCGGCTTGCACGTGTATGATCCAATGGGTCTATGGAAGAAGAAACGATATAAACAGGAATTGGCTTAGCTAAATACGGATACAGAAGCTTTAAATCTTCTAAAAAGTCCCAGCCGCTGTATTCAGGCATATACAGATCCAAAAAAATCAAATCGGGAAGTGCTTCGATAATTTTTAGATGCTCCTTCAAAAAGCTAATTACACTTCGGCCGTCCAGACTATGAACGGCATCAGGGAAAATAGCGTAACGCTCAAACATCTTTTTCATGATCAGATGTTCTATAGGGTTGTCATCAATCATGATAAGTTTGGCCATCCTATGTAAGCGTAGTTCAAAAACAAACACGATTCCTACGGGTGTTTGATTTTGCAAAGTTAAGGATAAAGTTGAATTAACAATTTATGCGCTGTTTTTAGCGGTGTAAATGCCGGCAGCCTAAACCAAGATCAAATCTTATCAGCGGTTGATCTAGACAGTGATTAAGATATATATAATTAAAATTATAGCCTTTTGAAGTAATACTTCTATTAAAATTTAAGAAGCGATTAAAATTAATTATCATTAGAAAAAAATGGATCAGCATGTCACATCAAGTCCTCGACCGCTTACGGGCCATTCAAAGATTTCTACACCTGGAAACCAACAAAGATGCAGAGCTTCAGGAGATTGCTGATCTATCAGCTGAATTGCTGAATTGTCCGCTTGCTATTATAACCTTAATAGATGGAGATCTTCAACATGTGCTTTATAAAGGTGGAACCGAGGTTAAGGACAACATTAAATATAATGCGTTCAGGCAAAATGTTGATTATGGCGGGTCACTGCTTATTATACCAGATACCTTGAAAGACCCTGCGCATTCGGGAAGTATAACTATAGGCGGTATGCTTGACATGCGTTTTTACGCAGGAGCAGAACTTCGTTCACATGACGGACACCGGATCGGCAACCTCTGTGTGCTGAATACTGAACCGGGAGACCTTTCGGCAGCTCAGCAGCAATTACTTAAAATGCTGGCGAAGCGGGTAATGGAGGTAATTGAATTTGAATACAGCATCAATCTGTTAAAGGATCAGTTCTTGCAAACCAGAGAAGCAGAAAGCAAGCTTCGTTATGTCTTTGAAAGTTCAGAAGCTTGTCATTTGCTGGTTAGCTGGGAAATGATTGTGCTTGACTTCAACAAGCATATGTCCGCATTCATGAATCTTGCTTATGGAGTTCCGCTTATTGAAGGGAAGAGAATCGGGCATTTCATTCATGGACAAGCGTTCGACGACTTTGTTATCAATTTCCGAGTTGCTTTAAGTGGTGAGGAAGTGCGTTTTCAACAGGAAGTAACTTATCAAAACGGAGAAAAAGTATGGTGGTTGATCACTTTTTTGCCGTTCTACAATAAGGATGGTGACATCGTATGTGTTTCATTTAATGCGACCAACATCAACGAACATAAGATCAATAAGGAACTGGTCATTGCGCAGCATCGGTCGCTTCGTCAGATTGCTTTTATACAATCCCATGAACTCCGGAAGCCGGTAGCGACTATTTTGGGTCTCATGGGAGTCATGAGAATGGAGTATCAAGTTCTACCATATGAATTATTGATGATGGAGGAAGCCACTAAGGAGTTGGACAGTAAAATCAAGATGGTAATGGATCTAATTGTTTAACTCGATATAGAAGGGTATATACGTTACTTCAGCTTATCTATCATGGATAAGATTATTGGACTGGCTACGTTCTTGTAGATAATATATTTCCGTTGTGGCTGATGTATCGAAGTTGGACTTTAACTGGTTGGATAAATATAATCGGCAACATGTTTAAGCCCCGATTCTCGATCTGCGCTCGCACGCTCGATCCTCCATAAAGAAAAGTGAGCCATGTGGCGCAATATTTGCTAAAATAGCTGTAAATTTTGTGTTTATGAAAATGATTAGTGAGGATGATAGGGAAACGGACATTATATCCTACTTGGATCCCAGGCAAGTTGAAGGTAGTTTAGATCATCTTGCTGAAATGCTTTTCAAGAATCTTGGCTGTTCAGATATACTGATCGCCTTTAAAGGTTGGGATGGATTGTATACAGCTGGTTATTTCGGATTGCAAAGTCCCCAGGATAGCATTCGCAAATGTTTAAATGATATTTGGACAAGTGCTAATTATATATTTCCTCATGATTCTGCTTCTCATCAGTTACAATATGTTCCATTACAAGGATACTGGAGCCACTGCTACCTCTCTCCGTTTGTTGCTGAAAACACCCAATTGCTCGGTTATACCGTTCTTTTAAACCAAGATAAGCTGCATTTAAGCACAGCGCAGTTGAATATCCTAACTCTCTGCAACAATATAATCTCCTGCAAAATTCAGGATATGGCGTCAGTTGGTTCACTGCAACAGCAATTACGGGATCTTGAATCGACCAAGCGAATGCTCGCACATGACATCCGCAGTCCACTAAACGGCATTAAAGGCCTGATTCAACTTGCTGCTGATGATTTAGCTAAAAAGAAGATGGATGATCTGCCACTTTATATACAAATGATAGATGAGAGTTCAAGTTCGTTGTTAACGATGACGGAAGATCTTTTAAACTCTACGATACTCTCCGAGTCCCATATAAAAACGGTTGAGGATCATTATACTTTAAAAACTTTTTGTACGCAATTACAGCGCTTATTTAAGCCGAGGCTCGTTCGTAAGCAAATAGATTTTGACTTTACGATTACTACGGAGATGTCAAATGTGCCCTTTTTCAAAGACCACACTTTTCAGATAGCCAGTAACTTGCTCTCGAATGCCATTAAATTTACTCCCGAAGGCGGACATGTGTGGGTCAGGCTGGATTTGAAAGTTGAGCTTGGTCATAAAAAACTTTGCATCAGAATTGCAGATAGCGGTGTTGGAATGGATGAAAACGCAATCGAATCGATTTTAACAGGCTCCGGTGCCCATACAATAGGAACAACGGGAGAACAGGGCTTTGGTTTTGGCCTGGTTGCTGTCCGGGACCTTATTGAATCAGCTAAAGGCACCATGAAAATAAATTCTGATATCGGCAAAGGGACAACCTTTGATATTGTTTTACCCTTGTTGTAACGGTGACGATAGTGAGCAGTTATTCAGTTGGTATCTTAATTTGTAGTTATGGTTCTGTTGAAGCAAAGCAAGCCGGAAAGGTTTAATTGTGATTTCAGTAAGCACTGAAAGGGCTTTGATGATCCTACAATAACCGGTAACAACACATTGCTGTCAATCAGGTGCACGATAACCAGTGTGATAATCACAAGAATTACTTTACTGGTCACTGCGGCAGTCGCAAATGTAATGACCGCGCTCAAGATCAATGCGGTCAGAACACCGATATAAGGGATGATATTGAACAGGCCGGTAATCAGCCCTACGAGAAATGCATATTTAATCCCCATTAAAAAGAAGGCTATACTGACAACATATTTGCGGATAATGTACTGTACCTGTTCAATAATATCGTGAACAAGCGTTTTATTATCTTCCAGGAACACGATTGAAGTCAGGGATAAGGCAAGGGGTTTGACGTATCTGCTTCCAAAGGTTGGGGGATCGGTTTAAAAACCATTCAAAACAGGTTAAGTTGTTAAACGGCAAATAAAGATACACTCTGCGACAGGCACCGGTACCAGCGTAAATATATCCATTCCTAGTCAAAAACTACTGAAAGAGATCGTTTAAGTTAATGTTGTAAGAACCATACTTAGAAATCGGGTATTATATAAAAATTACGGTTTCACTGTTTGCTTACAGCGCTAAAAAAGCATTCTAGGTATTAATGTTGCTTAATTCGACAAAATGTGAATTGATTCAGGTTTTCATGTGGTGATGGAAGGATAACAATGGATAATTTAAAAATTTTATTTAAATGCTAGGTAACCTACTATTGGGGCAGGCAGACAATTCTTGCGATGAGGTTCTGATTAGATCTGCCACATTCATTCCAAATATATCTGCAATTTTAAACAGTGTTTCCAATGTGATTTTGGAATAGCCAAGTTCGTATTTGCTATAAGCATTTTGAGAGATTCCCAACTGAGATGCCACATAGTCCTGGCAAAAGTTTCTCATTAATCTTTCTTTGCGAATGTTAACTATGGTGTGCTGGCAGTACTTAATCATAATCGGTCAATGACTTTGCAATAACAGCATCTAATACTCTTTTGTTTTTCCGGTGCCACGCGGATGAATTTGTTAATGGTTTAAGACGAAGCCAGGAGCAATTTTTTCAATTCTTTAAAACTCAGCTCCGAGTAGTTGGGTAAAAAGAAATGGTTATTCTCCTCATTATAGTAAATGTGCAGATCCGGAGCATCAGCTGCTGAGATTACCCGAACTCCGTCCCGGTTTAAAAGATTTTCTTCCTCAATGAGTGAGATGTTATAATGTTTTTTCATTTTCAAGCGGTTCCTATTAAGCTTTATCAGTTGATCGAATATATATGCTTTAAAAAAAAGGATTCTTAGCTAAATATGTTTTATTCAAACTTGCATGGTACAATGCGCTCTGTAGACGCATGACCAATAACACTGAAACTTCCAATTTTCAGACTATCCATCAAGCCGATCATATCCATCGCATGAATACCCGAATTACCAGTTCTGGGCGTGTCAGCGTCATGGAATTTAGTTTCGCCAAATCCCCGCAGGTAGGGTGCAATCGCCCTGTAGCCGGCAGCCATCAGAACAGGCATCACTTTTTCCCAAGTAGTAGCATCATCCGGCCAACCATGCAGCAACAGTAGCACAGTTTTTTCGCTACTGCCCATTTCATGATAGGCTATATCCAACAAATTTGTTGATGCGTGATAAATCATGCTTACAGTGTTTGGGTTTTAGTTCTGCCATGCCAGTCGGTAAGCAGCACCACAGCGCCGGCCAGGGCCGTAAAGCCTAAGTTGAATAGTAGGGCTTTTTTATCTTTGCGAAACGGTTTCCAAAAGGATTGCAGTGCAAACTGAGCTATATTGAATGGATCTATTTTACCATGCGTGGTAAACGGAATAACAGGTTTTACCGCTGCCGGATGATCACTCAAAGCTACATAAACGAGTAGTGTTAAGGCTTCAGCCGCATACAGGCTTTTCACTTTTTTATTCAGGCCCAAAACGGTGGGCAGCGTTAGCAAGCTGCCCACCAGTGCATAGTCTGACAGACCATGCACCTTGGGCGATATGGGTTTGGTATTCATAAACAGTTGGGTATGAAGGTTAGCTGATTTCTTCTTCTTTTAAGGATTGCATATCAATCACATACCGGTAGTGTACTTCCTGATCCTGCATTTTGTCGAAAGCATTGTTGATATCCTGAATCTTTATAATTTCAGTTTCGGGCAGAATATTGTGCTCGGCACAAAAGTCCAGTACCTCCTGTGTTTCGGCAATGCCGCCAATCAGTGACCCTGCTATAGTTCTACGGTGCATAGCCATGTTCATGTTGTTTAAGGCTTTGGCATACGGAGCCAATAAACCAACCGTAACCAGTACACCATCTTTTTTAAGCAGATTGATATACGCGTTCACTTCAAATTCATCGGGTATGGTGACTAAGATAAAATCCAACGTTAGCTCCTTTTTGGCAATGGCTTCCTTATCGGTAGAAACGAGCACCTGGCCGGCACCAAAGCGCTCGGCATCAACACGTTTTTCTTCGTCCCGGGTAATGGCGGTAACCTCAGCCCCCAGCGCTTTGGCCAGTTTGATGGCCATATGGCCCAAACCACCAACGCCTACTACGCCTACTTTGCTGCCTTGTTTAATACCCCAGTGTTTTAAAGGCGAATAAGTGGTAATACCTGCACATAATATCGGTGCAACTGATTTTACATCCAGCGCGTCGGGTATGCGCAGCACAAAGGATTCTTTCACTACTATTTTGTCTGAATAGCCGCCAAAAGTGTTGTAGCCGCTGCCATCCGGTTTCATAGGGCCGTTATAAGTGGCTGTCCAGCTTACAGGGCCTTCGCAGTAGTTTTCTTCCTCTTCCTGGCAAGGATTGCAGTGCCCGCAAGAATCGATCATACAACCTACACCTACGGTGTCGCCCATTTTGTATTTAGTAACGGAACTGCCGGCCTCAATCACTTTGCCAACAATTTCATGGCCGGGAACACAAGGATATAGAGTATTGCCCCAGTCGTTTTTAACCTGGTGCAAATCAGAATGGCAAACGCCGCAATACAGAATATCAATCAGTACCTCATCCGCTTTAGGTGGGGTACGCTCAAAAGTCATCGGCTTTAAGCTGCTGAAGATAGAGCCGGTAGCACCGTAGCCCTTAGCTTTTAAGGTTTCCATAGTAAGTAGTTTTATTAGTGTAATTGTTTAACTATCAATTAACAATCAGACTGTAAGGCAGTTTAGGATACTTTAGGTATTTTTAAAATTTGCTACAACCAGAAGCTCTTTACACTAGAGTTACATTTTTTTCCTGTAGTGGTGCTTTTGGGCGCCTGGTAAATTAAAGCCGATTGAAAGAGGAGCCTGACACATCATTTTTTTATCAGCGTCGATACCAAGGCGATCCGTTGATGCGTATACTGCACCATGTAACTAGAAGTTACGGCTTAAGAAAGGTAACGTGCATGTTACTGACGGTTTAACAATGCTTCACAGGCGCAATCATGAGCGCAATGCCGAAGCGATTTCCAGCCAGGCGGAGTCAACAACCGGTCGTATCTATTTAAGCGGAACCCAATTGGGTACCTAGGCACGAATTTTTTTCAGGCAAACGTTACGCGGTTGATTCCGGTAAAATCAAATTCCCTCCTAAATCAAGAAGCACGCGAACAATTTGACGGATCATCCAGTTCCATAAGGCATGAACAAGAGCTGTATTTTCATACCAGATATTCAAGCTAAGGTCAGGACTGATAATTACTGCCATCAATGCTGCCTCAGTATTATCGGCCTGTAACAACGGACAGCAAAAGCAGGTGCAGCAGCAACCCCCCAGCAGATACCGCTACCTTTTCAAGCAATTCTTTCAGAGCAGGTGTAGGAACCGCGGAACAATAGATTCTACACGCACAGATCAATTTCTTAAACAAAACAAGTACGTTTCTCATATCCCGGTTTTTAAAAAAGCAAATAGGATACAAGGTAATTGCGAACTATAAGTGAAATAATTTGTATTTACCATTAAACTTCGAAGACCTATATTATGATCCCAATAAATGACCTTGTTATACCGGCTGCCCGTAAAGGTGAAATACCGGTTTTACAAGAATTGATTAAGCAAGGCGCCAACCTCAATATCAAAGATGAAAAAGGTTACACCCCTTTAATTATTGCCTGCTATAACAACCAGTATGAAGCCGCAAAACTATTGCTGGAGGCTGGGGCCAATGCTGATGCTGGCGACTTGGGTGGTAACACAGCACTCATGGGTGCAGCCTTTAAAGGCTATGCTGAAATTGCCGAATTACTGATCAGCCGTGGCGCCGATTTAAACCTGCAGCACGGCAACGGCGGCACGGCCTTAATGTTTGCTGCCATGTTTGGCCGTAATAACCTGGTCAAGCTTTTGCTTCAAGCCGGTGCGGATAAAAACATCCGCGATGCGAGAGGGTTAACCGTAGTTGATCTGGCCGTTCAGCAAAATAATGAAGAGGCTGTTCAACTTTTGCAATAATCAACATTTAAGTTATACCAAAACAGCCCTGCAATAATTGCGGGGCTGTTTTGGTTATAAATACTTATTTCTATTAAGCTGTTTTAAGCAGGAATTTTCCGGGATTTCTCTCTTTCCCAAAAACGGTGTTGCTTAATGGCATCAATAAATGAGGTAGCTAGCTGTGCGGCATCACCACTTACTATTACGCCTTCATCACTTTCCATTTTTTTACTGAAATAGGTAGCTTCCAATACTTGTATTGCCTGATCATCGGCAGCAATGGCCTTGCAATGTTTAAAAGCCTCATTTAAAAAGTGCACTGCGTCGGCATCTGCCTCTAACGCGGCTACACAATTCAATCCACCAGGAACATATACGGCATCAAACAAAACCGATGCTGCGCCCAGCAAGCTTTCGTCTACATGGATTTTTTCATCGTTAGCCGATGTTAAGAAGCCCAGGCGTGGTGCAATAACCTCGGTTACGCCACCGGCTGCCTCAATAGCTGCCTTAACAGTGCCCAATGATTTTTCATCCACGCCATCGGCAGCCAATATGGCCACTTTACGGGTTTTAATGCTGTCTTTAATGGTATTAGCCATACTCAAGGCTTCTGATTTGGCTAAAGAACCCTCTACCTGAAGTGAAGCATAATCAGCCGGATCAGCATCTGCCGGGATATTTTGGTTCAGTTCGTTTTCCAGCTTTTCCGGAATATGTAAACCAAGTGCATAAGCTACTTCAGCTGCCAAACCCTTATCGATTTGGGCAAGGTATACCAGCATACGCTCGCGTATGGCCACAACTTTTACTTTACCTAACTCAAAACATAAGGCATCGGTCAGGTGGTTCTTTTCCGGGTCAGACTGGCTGTCGAAAAACAACCTAGCCTGGCTAAAATGATCAAAGAAGCTTTTGCTTCTTGCCCTTACCTTACTGGCCGAAATTCTTTCGGGGTAAGTTACAAAACCGCCTTCGGCTGCTGTGGCCTGGCGCGGATCATTGTTGCCAATGGCGTTAGGGCTGTAACTTGCTTTACCTTTGTTAATGGTTTGGCGCATATGCCCATCGCGCTGGTTATTATGCACCGGAACTACAGGGCGGTTAATTGGTATCTCCTGAAAGTTTGGACCGCCTAAACGGGTCAGTTGCGTATCAGTGTATGAAAACAAACGGCCCTGCAATAACGGATCATTACTGAAATCAATTCCAGGCACAATATGACCTAAGTGATAAGCCACTTGTTCTGTCTCCGCAAAAAAGTTATCAGGGTTACGGTTTAGCGTCATTTTACCTACGCGCTGTACTGGTACCAATTCTTCAGGAATGATCTTGGTAGGATCGAGCAGGTCAAACTCAAACTTGAATTCATCCTCCTCGGGTACAATTTGCACACCTAATTCCCATTCGGGGAAGGCTCCGCTGTCAATGGCATCCCACAGGTCTCTGCGGTGAAAGTCAGGGTCTTTTCCCGAGATGTTTTGCGCCTCGTCCCAGGCAACCGAGTGAACACCCAGTAGTGGTTTCCAATGAAATTTCACAAAGCAGGCTACGCCCTCGGCATTTACCAAACGGAACGTATGTACGCCAAAACCTTCCATCATACGGTAACTGCGAGGTATACCACGGTCGCTCATAGCCCACATGATCATATGAGCAGATTCCGGTGTCAACGAAATAAAATCCCAAAAGGTATCATGCGCTGATGCCGCCTGAGGTATTTCGTTATCTGGTTCAGGCTTAACAGCATGAACTAAATCGGGGAACTTTATAGCGTCCTGAATAAAAAATACCGGAATATTATTACCTACCAAATCAAAGTTGCCTTCCTGAGTGTAAAACCTAACCGCAAAGCCGCGCACATCGCGGGCTAAATCGGTAGAGCCTTTTGAGCCGGCTACAGTAGAAAAGCGCACGAAAACCGGCGTTTCGGTTTCAGTATCATTTAAGAACAGCGCTTTGGTTACCGGTGCCAATGATTCGTAAACCTTAAACACACCATGTGCACCTGAACCACGCGCGTGCACAACCCTTTCGGGGATACGCTCATGGTCAAAGTGGGTAATCTTTTCACGCAGGATGAAATCTTCCAGCAATGTTGGACCACGGTCGCCTGCTTTTAACGAATTATTATCGTCGTTGATCTTCAAGCCGGTATTAGTGGTCATGAACTCACCGGTAGAATCGGCCGTATGCGGGGCCAGGTTTTCTGTTTTAAGGTTAACCGGCTGTACGCCTTTATCTAAATTCTTGGTATCGCCTGTGGCATCAACACCTTTATCTGTAACTTTCTTAGTTGCCATGTTTTTAATCAATAGAAGTTATGCTTCTTCAGATGCTTTGTAGTTCACATCGCTTTCGGCAACATCGGTCAATAGCTGATCGGCTGCCTTTTCTTCTGTAAGGGTTTGGTAGAGAAGTTCGGCCACATCATCATGTCCTAAAGTTTTAGCCAGCTGGGTTAAACCGCCGTAGGTAGCAATTTCGTAATGCTCAATTTTTTGAGAAGCTAAAATGATGCCCACATCGCGGGTGGCGGTACCGGCTTCGGTGCTTTCCACAATGCCTTCACCTTCTTTAGCCAAGCCTTCCATGGCATCGCATTTTTTAGCCAGTACTTTTTCACCCAACAGTTCAAAAACCTGCTCCAGGCGGGTAACGTGCGTTTTGGTTTGTGCCAAATGGTCGGTTATGGCATTTTTTAGCTTATCAGAAGTGGTCGCTTCAATCATCTTAGGCAGGTTTTTCACCAGGTGGTTCTCTGCCCAATAGATATCCATAATGCCATCCAAGAATAGTTCATGTAAAGCCGGTTCGGCTTTAGGCGATGTTTTGGTAGTGAACTTAGGTTCGGTACCAGTTTCTTTTTTCATATGTTATGTGCTTTTTAATTCAGAAGAGTAGCTTTGAATTAACCTATAATCAGCACCTATGTTTCAGTATTAAAAACTATTTGCTGTAAGAATTTCAGTCAGCTTGAATTTTATTTTAAAATCATAAAGTGATACCTAACTGACTATGAAATCATTACCATTAATTAAGGCAATTAGCTAGGTTGCAAAATTTAGGTTAGTCAGTTAAATTGTAAAGTCCATGTTAGGAGACAAGTATTTTTTTCTTACCTGCCTGGAGCATTCTAAGGGCACACTGCTTATAACAGCAAAGAATAACGCAAAAACAGTGATGCACTGCATGGATAATAACATAGCAGGAGATATAACAGCGTCAATATCCTTGAGACACGACAAACACTAGCAAGTCAAAACTTCTATAAGTTCGTTTTCTGTTCTATCTCGAAATTGGATGTGCGTCTATTCCCGCGTTTATGGTTCAACGTAAATTGAAATTATATTCAATTGAAAACTTTGATTCGCTTCCAATCTGTAATACAAATGCAAACAAAAAGGCACTCATTCGAGTGCCTTTTTTTTCGTAGGTAGATGTATATATGTTCGGCAGGTGATACCTGCCGGATTATGCAGCTTTTTTAGTTGTTTTCTGAGCAGATGCAGCACGATAGCCAGCCAGATCTTTTTCCAGTTGGGCTTTCAGCTCCAGGTCTAACGCTTTTAACAGGACGGTGGTTTGAGTTGAAGTTTTCATAGTCAGCTTGATATATAACTACTATAGCCAAACGTATGCCAGCACTTCAATTTTTTATACAGGAATACTCAAATGTCTGAATTCAGGGGAAAGCAACCGGTTGTGGTATGTTGCATGATACAACATCGTATGCATATTGCCTATTTATGCAGACAAAGGGAGACTGAAATGGAATACAGACCCTTCCTCCAGCTTACTCTCAAACCAGATCTTGCCGCCATGCTCCTTGATGATTTCCGCGGCGATGTGCAGGCCCAAACCAATACCCTGTATCTTTTTCTTTTGTCCATTACGTGCCCGGCTGAAGGCCTGGAACAGGTTAGCCTGATCTTCCGGCGGAATCCCGATGCCAAAATCCTGCACGGTGACAATGCCATGCGTCTTATTCCTGTCCTGGCTGAGTTTGATCATCACCTTGCTGGTATCAGGTGAATACTTAATGGCATTGCTGATGAGGTTGGTGAGCACCTGCCCAATACGAAACTTATCGGCATATACATCCTTTGGTATAGTACCTTGTTGGATCAGCTGATGCGTGGTGGTCTCGCTTTGCATTTCGTCGATGATACCTGAAGTCAGGCTGTTTAGGTCAAAATGTACCCGGTCGAGTTGCAGCTTACCCGACTGGATGCGGGAGATGTCCAGCAGGTGGTTAATAATCTCCGTCAGCTTGTCGGTTTGACGGTTGATTTTATCCAGCGTACCGGCTGCCATCTTATCTTCGGCCTTTTGCGCCCGTTTTCCTAATAGCTGGGCGTAGCCTTTAATACTGCTTACGGGCCCCCGCAACTCATGACTGGCTATACCAATAAAGGCATTTTTGAACGCATCGGCCTGTTTGCGCTCGGTAATATCTTCCATGGCCAGCAAAATCATCTCCGTATGGTTGCCTACCCGCCACAGTTTCCGTGCATTGAGCAGCATCGTACGGGTGCCCAGTTTTTCAAACTCCTGAATGACTTCATAATCATTAAAGCTGCTGTCATTAGGCAGAATATGTTCCAGTAAGGCTTTTAAGGCAGGTATATTCCATTGACCGTTGCCCAGCTCATAGAGCTGACGTCCTTCCGTATCTTTCTTGTTGACCTTAAAAGTTTTGTAAAAGGCGCGGTTCGCTGTATTGACCGTAAAATCTTTGTATAAGACCAGCATGGGTTCGCGGGCGGTATCTACAATACTCTCTGCATATGCTTTGGCCTGCGTAATGGTTTCCTGCAATACCTTTACGTGCGTAATATCCCGCATCACTTTTGTAAAACCCCGCAATTTGCCTTTCTCATCTTTCAACGCAAACATTTTACCGCTCACAAAAAAGGCGCTGCCATCTTTACGAACATGGTAACGTTCATCCAAAGAACTGCCGGTTTTACGGGCGCCCGCCATTTCTTTTTCGGGTGCTTTCTTCTGCCGGTCCCCTGCAGTGAACAATATCCGGGCATCCTGCCCGATGATCTCTTCTTCCGTGTAGCCCAACAGGTTCTCGGCTCCCGTATTCCAGCTGCTGATGTGACCTTCCAGATCAGTGGTGAAAATGGCGTAATCTTCCAGGCTTTCTAAAATCTGGCGGAAGAAAGGTTCGTCTTCCCGAAATTCCCGGTGGTCGGCTTCACTGGCATGGTTGGAAAGGCGGTTACTGTACTGCCCTTGTTGCGTTTGGGCAGGCTGCTGGTTGGCTTTTTTAAAGGACATGAGTATTTGACAAATCAACGGCGAAGTGAGGCTGCAAAAATAATAAATTATATTAATCCGGTAATCCTTGCAGGCTCAAAGTATCACAAAGGTGAAGTTAATCAATGCGGTAAGCTTGTGCATATCAAACGGTTTATCAATTAAGGCATTTGCTCCTGCTTCCTCAGCCATCTACTTTACGCTTAAAGCTGCCAAAAACTACGCCTCCTCATGAGTTGCCATTGATTTAGGGTAATACTGTTCGCTATTATTGCGATATGCCGAAGTAAGATGTAAAGCATACATTGCTTACCATCCGCATTGTTATCTTTACTGAAATTCCAGTACGATTAAATCACACCTATGATCCACCGGTTATCCAATGACAAATTATTAGAAATCCTCTCATTGTCACAAAATGCCACGGGCATTTATACCGGTGATGATTTGATCATCCAGATGGCAAATGATGTAATGATCGGCTTTTGGGGTAAAGACCGCAGTGTGATCGGTAAACCATTGGCCGAAGCCGTTCCGGAGTTAGAGGGTCAACCATTTGTTGGCCTGCTTCAGGACGTATGGCGAACCGGCATTACTTACGAAGCAAAAGATACCCCTGCCGAGCTACTGGTTGATGGTAAACTGCAGACCTTTTATTTCGATTTTGCCTACCGGGCCATTAAAAATGATTTGGGTGAGATAGAATGTATCCTGCACACGGCTGTTGATGTAACTAAATTACAGCAGATCAATGAGTCCTATCAGCAATCCCTTCAGCAATTACAGGCCAGTGAGGATTTGCTTAACCAATTCATACAGCAGGTACCGGCAGGTGTAGCTATCTATACTGGACCGGATCTTATCTATAAATCCGTTAACCCCGGTTATAAACAATTTGTGCCTAACAGGGAGCTCATCGGTCGGTCGGTACTGGAAGCCTTGCCCGAGCTGGTGGGCACTCCTGTGGAGCAGGCCCTGAGAAATACTTATGCAACCGGGCAAAACTTTTATGTGCATGATATGCTCATACCTCTTTCGGATTATGAAGGCGGTCCGACGCGGGATCGTTATTTTGCGGTTAGCTACTTAGCCTATCGGGATCAGTATGGCAAGATAGCCGGGCTTTTTGGTTTCGCCCTTGAAACTACAGAACAGGTTAAAGCCAGGAAAGCTACTGAGAAACTGAACAGGGAGTTGCAGATCTCAGAAGAAAGCCTGCGCCTTAGTGTGGAAGCCGCCCGGCTTGGAACGTACAGTGTGGACCTGGAGTCAGGAATTGTGACGGTTAATGAGTATTGCCGGGAAATCTTTGGCCTTGCTCCCGACTATCTGTTTACTGCCCAGATCGGGCTCAGCATGATCGAGGAGGATGAAGAAAGGGTACGTGAGGCAATGAATGAAGCTATTGGGAACGATACCGTATTTGATGAGCAATACCGTATTATACGCAAGACAGATAACAGTATGCGCTGGATACGCTCGGTAGGACGGGCTTCAAAAAGCACGCTTGACCAGAAACCTTTATTTCGTGGCATACTACTCGACATCACCGAACAAAAGGCGGACGAGCAGCGCAAGAACGATTTTATTGGCATGGTCAGCCATGAACTCAAAACGCCGCTTACCTCCATGAAAGGCTATATTCAAATGCTGCAGTCAAAGGCCAAAAAAGGTGAAGACGCTTTTACGGCGGGTGTGCTCGACAAAGCAAGTAACCAGGTAACCAAGATGACTACCATGATTAATGGTTTTCTTAATGTGTCACGGCTGGAATCAGGTAAGATCCACATCGACAGGCAGCGGTTTGATATGGCGATGTTGGTTAAGGAAACAGAGGAAGACTCTATTGCTTCCATTTCCAGCCATCAAGTGGTATTTGCCCCGGTGGTAGAAACCTGGGTTAATGCTGATCGGGACAAGATCGGCCAGGTGATCAACAACCTCATTAGTAATGCCGTAAAATATTCGCCGCCTAATTCTATCATTGAAGTTGCCTGCGTTACCCGAAACAGTAATGCTGTAATCAGTGTCAAGGATCAGGGCATGGGCATCAGTCCCCAGGATCTTCCTAAGCTTTTTGAGCGCTACTACCGGGTACAGGCCGTAAAAGAAACGAATGTGGCCGGTTTTGGCATTGGCTTATACCTCTGCTGCGAAATCATTAAACGGCATGAAGGTGATATCTGGGCCGAAAGTAAATTAGGTGAAGGTGCTATCTTTTATTTCCAATTGCCTGTCATTTACTAAAAAACATTAATACCTGCATTTACTTTATTTTTTAAATGGAAAAGAAAAAAATACTGGTTTGCGATGACAGTATTGATATATTGGATATGACCAGTATGATCCTGGATGATGACTTTGAAGTGATCACCCAGTCTAACAGTACCGAACTGATCGGACAAGCCCTGATCGAACAACCGGATCTCATGCTGATCGATCTATGGATGCCGTTTTTGCCGGGCGACCAATTGACCAGGACGATCCGGCTCACGCCAGACATCGCTCATATTCCCATTATTATTTTCTCTGCGGCCGTAGAAGGCAAGCAAATGGCGAAAGAGGCCGGTGCACAGGATTTTATTGCCAAGCCCTTTGATATCGATATCTTATATGAGAAGATCAGGCTTACGCTAAGATTCACTACCGATTGATCCTTGTGCTTCACTTGGTAAGTGCCGAATCACTAGACACTTACCAAGCACATTTTGACTAACTTAATGGGATAACGAAAAGACGCTATGCATTAAAATTGGGGCTAATTGGTTGTATAAGATACGATCCGATGAATATGATTGTCTAAGCGTTCCGTATTTTTCTGGATCGCGAGCAGCCGCTCGGAATTGTATAGATAGCCTTCCATGTCGATCAACGTCAACAGGCCTTTGATGGTGGCCACCGGCCTCCGGAGTTCATGAGACTGTACGAAGGCGATCTCGTCCAGTTGCAGCCGCTGTGCTTCTGCGCTTTCTTTTTGACGTACGCGTTCGGATATATCGCTGCCATTATAAGATACCCCGATGATCTCACCATCGGGATTGCGGGCAGGATGCACAGCCACGTCCCACCAGTAAGCCGTATCCTTATCGTTAAACTCCAAGTGTCGTTCCATACGGGTTGATCTTCCCTGCAATGCATCCTGGCAAGCGAGGATCACCCTGTCGCGATCTACGGGATCGATCAGGTCCATGATGGCAAAGCCCGGCGCAATGCTTACGTCGTGATGTTCCCTGACAAAATCGCTCATGGCTTTGCTGTAAGCGATCACTTTAAGGTCCAGGTCCAAAAGCAGATGGGCACAAGTACAACTGTCAAAGAAAGACCGCATGGTCAATTCTTCTTTTTTTGCGGTAAGGAATTGGTCTTTTAATAATTCCAGGCTGGCATCAAATTCTAGTAGCTGGATCACTTGTTGAGCCAGCATTTGCAGCATCTGCTGCTGCTCTTCGCTCAAATGACCTGGCACCTGATCGATCACGCAAAGACTTCCCAGGTTAAGTCCGTCTTGAGTAGTTAATGGCGTACCTGCGTAAAAGCGAATATTCGGGTCTCCGGTCACGAGTGGATTATTTATAAAACGTTCATCTGACAGGGCATCGGGCACGATCATCACATCCTGCTGCTCAATAACGTGATTGCAAAAAGCTTGAGTGCGTGGCGTAGTCTTAAAATTAAATGCTTGTTTGATGGGTATGTACTGCGTATCTGCGTCGATCAGTGTGATCAGCGCAGTGGGCGTGCCGCAGATCTCCGCCGCCAGGGACACGATCTCCTGCAATTCTTCTTCCTTGCTGATCTTTAACTTCAAAAAACGGTTGACGGCTCGTAGTCGCTCCAGTTCACGTTTCGGCATTTCTGAATAAATTAAATTGTTATCTTTTCCTGCAACTCCTTGACAGCTTCCACCAAAAGCTGCACTTCCTCCAGATCTGAATAAAGGGCATCATGTTCCAACTCCTTCATCAGCCGTACAATTTCAACTACAGGTTCTTCTAATTCATTTAATTCTACCTGCCTTATTTTACGCAGCGCCTTGCTTTGGTCTTTTACGCGTTCTTCCTGTTCAACGCGTGCGGTAATATCGATCCTGTTGAAAGACACGCCGGTGATCTGCCGCTCATTGTCATAAGCCGGTTCAAAGGTCATATACCAACAGATCCGCCGCTGCTGGTATTGAAGGTGCCGTTCGAGGGTGACTTTTTCACCCTTAAGTGCTTTTTTGAACGCGGCTGTAAAATCTGAACGAAAGCCGACATGCAGATATTCTACCAACAGGGTGCCCGGGATCAAACGCTTTCCCCGGGTAGCGAAGGTAAAATCATCGAATGCTTGATTAAAGGCTACCACACACATCTCCCGATCCAATAAGATATGATTGGAACTTGAGCTTTCAAAAAATGATCGGAGCGTAACCGCCATTTTTCTGGAAGCAATGTACTGTTCTTTGAGCAACTGCAGGCTGGCGTCGAATTCCAAAAGATGAACGATCTGTTTAGACATGCTTTTGAGCATTCGTTGCTGAATCGAACTCAGCTTTTTAGCTTCTACATCGTAAACACAGACCGTTCCGATCGCATTTCCTTCACTGGTCTGAAGTGGTGCTCCCGCATAAAAACGAATATTGGGTTGGTTTTTCACATAAGGATTCTCAGAAAAGTAGGTATCTGTACTTGCATCTGCAACAACGAAAACCTCGTCTTGCTGAACCGCTTTTTGGCAAAAAGAGCGATCATAATGCAACTGTGTAAGATCGGTGCCTACACGAAATCTAATATGCTGTAGCTCCTCTTCCATAAAAGTGATCATCGCGATGGGCGCGCCACAGATCACTGCGGCTTGTTCCACAATCCTTTGCAGCTCAGTTTCCTTGCTGATCTGCAATTTTAAAAATCGGTTGACCGTCTGCAGTCGTTCCAGTTCCCGTTGTGGCATAAGAACAATACGTATTTATATAATTAAAAGATTCAAGGACTAGGTGATTAACAAGTTACAACCGAAATCCTGACTTTTTGGATCATCATCGCAACTACAATTTAATTATTGTATTTAAAAATAAAAAAAATATTCTTCAAATCAATTTCAGTGGCATGTAGGTGAATATATGCCGGTGTGCTAAGTCAACTATTAGCGGGGGCTCGTGTATTAAACGCTATATCAACTATTTACGTACTTAAATTGTATCTAATCGCACACCACAAAGCTACGGTAGTTAGTTTTGAAAGATTCTTGAATTTACAGGAATTGATGTCTATACGTGAGAAATGTACAGTAGAAAATCATGAATGGTTATTTACAAAATTTTTGGAGGAGAGAATGAAGATCTTCCGGCTTGAAGGGTTTTAACAGGCAATCGCTGAGATATTGGTAACCGTGATGAAGTTCAATAGAAGCGCCGACCGAGGCGGTAACCGCTATGATCGGGATAGCTGCCTTTACAGTGTCGGCCAGCTCCCGGATCGTTTTAGACGCTTCAAAGCCGTCCATTACCGGCATATTGATATCCATTAATACCACGTCGAAATCATTAGACATTACTGCCTCCACCGCATGCTGTCCATTGACGGCGATTTGTGGTTCTATTGCCCAAGTTTTCAATATCTTTTTAATCACCAATACATTGATCGGATTATCTTCTGCTACCAAGACTTTGAGCTCCGATAAATTTTTGAAAACTTGTTGGGATTCCTTTAAAATAGGCAAGTGATCGTTCAGGAGCTTAAAAGAAAGTGTAAAGGCAAAAGATGTACCCACGCGTTCAGCAGTATGTAAGTGTAGTTCTCCGCCCAGTAGTTCCACCAGTTTTTTCGCTATGGTCAGGCCCAGGCCCGTGCCGTGATACTGCCTGTTCGTTCTGGCCTGAGACTGTGTATAGGGTTCATAGATGAAAGCTAAGTTTTCTTCCGGTATACCTATACCTGTATCCGTGATCAGAAAAGTAACGTCAACATGATCATCGTTTCTAAGTAACGCTTCAGTTTTTACCTTGACATAACCATCCGATGTAAACTTTACAGCATTCCCTACGAGGTTAAACAGAATCTGGATGAGCCGTGTCTGATCGCCGAACAATGTCTTGCCCGCAAGCACCTCCGTAGAAACGCAATTAAACTGAATACCCTTCGCCTCGGCTTTAGCGTTAAACGTTCCACAGAGATGGTCGATGAGTACGTCAAGCCGGAAGTTGACCGGACGGACCTCTACTTTACCGGCATCTATTTTATTAAAATCCAATATGTCGTTGATGATCGACATGAGGTTCTCAGCTGAAAATTGCAGTACATTCAAATTTTCTTTCTGTTCTTCCAAATGAGTTTCTATCAGTAATAGATTGGTCATTCCGATCACGGCATTCAGTGGCGTACGCAATTCATGGGACATGGTCGCTAAGAAGTTAGTTTTTTCCTGAGCGGTGTAGTTAGCAGCTTTTAAAGCCTCATTCAATTTCTTGCGTTGCACCTGCTCTTTAGTAGTTGCATTTTTATACTCTTTGAAGAAAAAGTAATGTGCGTATAACAATGCACCAAAATTAAAGATCAATATAATATGATAAGCGGTTTTATTTTGATTCTGAAATTGTGTTGAAACGCCAATCTTCAGATAATCATCAATGAGGACGTAAGTTACCAGCGGTAATATGTTCAGCAATGAGTAAAGCAATCCCCATCTTTCTTCTAACAAATAAAATCCGCAAGTAACGATCAGGACGACATACTGGCCCGTTACCAGATTTACGCCCTGATGAATAAATAAGATGTTGGTCCAGATCAGGACGGTAAAACAACAGACAAAAGCGTGTGCCATTTTACGCCATGAAATTCCTTTCAACAGCAAAACAAAATTTGCGATTAAAATTGCAGCTACTACGCCTGCTCTTAACAACAGATAATTACGTTCTTGAAAGAGATAGAATATGGTCAGGCAAGTAAACAGTGCTGCATATAAACTCAGTAATGTGGTAAGAATTCTGATCCTGGCACGGTCTAGCAGTTGTATCTCCTTATCAAAGAGATATTCAAACTTGGGAAATAGGAAAGCGAGCATATGAATTAGGGTGAATCGTAAATATAATATAAAGATTGATGACTCGCTTTACTACGATCAAGAACTGTCAATTTACTTGGCACGTTTATGCAGATGTTGTCTTTCAAAAATGGAACCGGTATTGTTAGAACAGTTTTGCCAAGTCATTTATGTCCAATAAAAGCCCTAAATTAGTTATCATGGAACTCAATAACCATCAGTCAAAAAAATCGAACGATCAGCAAAAAGATGATTTGCTGAAGTCCTCCCTGAATTTTACTAAAACACCCGCAGACCATTTAGCCGTATATATTATCAATGTGTTGGGTAGCATGGTATTTCTTTTGTTTTGTGTGATCACTTTTACGGTTTGGATCTGCTGGAATTTAAATATCATACCCGGATTAAAACCTTTCGACCCTTTTCCGTTCTCTACACTTGAAATGTCGGTTTCCATATTCGCTGTCATCCTCTCAGTTTCCGTTTTGATCAACCAAAACCGGCAAGGCAGGATCGAAAAGGTCAGGCAGCAGGTCGAATTTGAAGTCAACGTAAGAGCAGAGCACGAGATCACTAAAATCTTAGCCTTGGTTCATGACATGCATCAGAAAATGGGATTGAAGATGCCGGAGGATGATGAATTGGAACAAATGAAAAAGAAGACAGATATAAGGGAGATCCAACAATCTGTTAACGAACAGCAAATTGATACCGAATCTATAAAGACTGACAAATGATTAAGTATCGTATAAGTAGCCTCTATTTTATTTGAACGGATGTTATCAAGCGGTCAATGTTATCCGACCACGGCTATGTAACTGCTTGTAGAAAGCAGTGAGATCCGCTTCGGGATATCCATAATTTGACATGCGATTATTGATCTCATATTAAGGCTTAAATAATGGTCAGCTCTTTATATATAACTTAGCACATACTATGACCGTAAATTTATATTAATGGAAACCGCTGGAAATGCTATTTTAATTTTTGATGACGACAAGGATATTCTTTCGATCTGTTCTTATATTCTTGAAGAGAAAGGTTGGGTAGTTCACACTTCAATCAACTGTAATGGCATTATTCAAAAAGTCAGCTTCATCAAACCGGCTGTCATCTTAATGGACAATTGGATACCTGATCAGGGCGGCATCGTGGCTACGCGGCAACTGAAGTCTTCGAATGAATTTAAGCATATACCTGTGATCTATTTTCCGCCAACAGCGATATCCAAACGATAGCAGACCAGGCCGGCGCGGATACTTATTTGTCGAAACCCTTCGATCTGGATGAATTGGAATCAAAGATAGATGCTGCCTTAAGATCAGTTTAAACCCGATATCTTGAGTTTGAAAATCAAATGATAACATTTTAGAAACGCATTTAGTTATGCAAGACAAACGAAAGTAGTTGGCGTTTGTCAAAAAATGGCGCATGTGCAGTTAGCCGATATGTTCGGACAAGTAAAATCGCAACCGATTACGGGCTTTTATTCATCGTCCACCCAATCGAATTCTTTCTTATCAAGATCTCAATGGTATTAATTACAGGCATCTAATTTATCTTAATAAGATTTTGAGGGTAAACCTTTTTTTACATATAATCGTATATAAATTAATATACCGTTTAAATTTCAAATCGCTTATTATTTGATGATACGATCAGAATAGCATATCTATATCATGCTGTTTATGTTTTATGGATAACACTTTTGCAACCAATATCATTCCTGACAATGACGAAGAACGCGTGGCGGCGCTCAGACGTTACCGCATCCTGGATACACCGACCGAAAAGGCATTTGACAGTATTGTTGAATTAGCGACAGAAGTATTTGAAGTTCCTATGGCATTTGTTTCCCTCGTTGATGCCGACCAGGTTTTTTTCAAGGCTGCGGTGGGCATGGGCAATTCGCGAAGCGGTGACCGCGGTCATTGCCTTTGTTCTCTGGGAGTACTCAATCCACAATGCACGATTATTGAAAATGCGCTAATCGATCCTGTCTTAGTAAATAACCCATTAGTGCATAGCGATTTCGGCCTGCGATTCTATGCGGGTGCACCACTAACCACGCATGATGGCTTTGCTATTGGCACCGTATGTCTGGTGGACACGCAGCCGCGTACATTCGACGAGCATCATGAACGTATGTTACAAAAGATGGCTAAAGTCACCATGCAACAGATCGAACTTCGCCTGGCTCATCTGGTGGAAGTGGAAAAACAAGTGGCTATTAACGCAAGGATAGCTGCAAGCGAGCGAAGGTTCCAGCACATCCTGGATACCATGGCCGAAGGTGTGGGTATCATTGATGCAACCGGGAAGCTAACTTACGCCAATGCGATGGCGCAACGTATCCTGGGGCTTACGCAAAGCGAAATCAAAGATCGCACTTATGATGATCCCAGGTGGCAGAATCTGCGGGTTGACGGCACGCCCTTGCCGGATGAAGATCACCCGATGGCTGTGATGATGAATACAGGAATGGCTGTTTATGATTTTGAGATCGGTGTGCAGCCGCCTGATAAGGAGCGTTTTTACATTTCCATTAACGCGGCGCCCATCATTGATCAGCAAACAGGCCAGCTTACGGGTGGTATAGGAACGTTTATGGATGTCACCAACCGCCGTAAGGTCATTCAGCAAAAAGATGAATTCATCAGTGTGGCGAGTCATGAACTGAAAACGCCGGTGACCAGTTTGACCGCTTCTTTGCAACTGCTCAACCGGATGAAGGACAATCCAAAGCCAGAGATGATGGCCAGGTTCATCGAGCAGTCAAACAAAAGCCTGAACAAGCTGAACAGCCTGATCAAGGATCTGCTCAATAGCAACCGTATCTCACAAGGTCAGCTAAACCTCAGGAAAACGGAGTTCACCATAGCAGATATGATCACCGATTGCTGCCACCATATTCGTACTGCCGGCACTCACGAGATCGTTTTGCAGGGTGATATCAATCTAAAGATCTGTGCCGATGAGCAGCAGATCGATCAGGTAATCGTTAATCTGGTGAACAATGCCGTGAAGTATGCACCTGCTTCCAGAGAGATCCATATCACCGTTGCGCAAGAAGCTGACAAGGTGAAGATTTCCGTGAACGATAAAGGCCCAGGGATTGGTCCAGAGAAAGTTCCTCATTTATTTGATCGTTATTTCCGGGCCGATTACAGTGGTATACAGTTCTCCGGCTTAGGTTTGGGTTTATACATCTGTGCAGAAATTATTAAAAAGCACGGAGGTGAGATTGGAGTAGAAACGGAAATGGGAAAGGGCAGCACTTTCTGGTTTACGCTGCCTTTACAATAGCCGAACGAACAATGGTTTAAGACTATATCCTATCATTGTCAAGTCCGCTTACCCGTTATTCATTCGTTGAGTGGTGCGCTGTCGAAGGTGTTTTATCCCCTTCAATCATAGCGGCACTAGCTTAACGGCAATGAAAACCTAAAAGTACTGCCTTGCCCTTCGATACTGTCAACAGCCAGTTGTCCCCCATGAGCCTGAATGATTTCCTGAGCAACAAACAAGCCCAGGCCTAAGCCGGAAATCTGCAGCATGGAATGCTTTCCCCGGTAATACCGGTTGAAGATATAAGGCCGGATTTCTGGAGAGATCCCCGGTCCAAAATCTGTAATGGCTACATTGACTTCCTGATCACTTTGAGATAGCGCAATCTCAATATAAGGCGAATCCGGTGCGTACTTTACAGCGTTATTCAGGATATTGACAACAACCTGCTTAATCTGATCTTTGTTCGCTGTAATTGTAAAGTACAGGTCGCCTGTCATTTTAATTTTCTGTTTGGCAGCAGGCCCAAACTGCCCGATAACCTCTTGTATCACTGCTGATAACTGAAACTGGTTATGTTCATGTCGAAGCCGATCCGCCACTTGCCTGGAAGCACCCAGCATGTCTTCCATTAAGGAAGATAATTTATGCAGGCTGGCATTAGCTTGATTAATTAGCGATTGCTGTTTGGCATCCGCAGGTTGTTTGTCCATTAAACGACCAAGCAGCTGTATGCTCGCTTTCGCACTGGTTAAAGGCGTTTTTAACTCATGGCTAGCTGTGGTAATAAAATCAGCCTTTAACTGGTCTACCTGGTTATTTTGCACCTGTTCTAAGCGATGAGCCAATCCTCCAAGCTTCTTCTCGGTAATGTCTTTTAGTACACCAATATAGTGTGAGATCGACCTTTCATCATCAAAAATGGGGGCAATATAAAGTTCGTTCCAAAATAGCGTTCCATTCTTACGATAGTTAACAATTTCTACCTGGCATTCTAGTCCTGCGGCAATGGCTTTTTGTAGTTTAAAGCGGCTCCGTTGCTGGCGGTCATCTCCCTGCATGAAGCGGCTGTTTTTGCCGATGATTTCGCTTTGGCGATAACCGGTAAGTTCCTCGAAAGCTTTATTACAGTAAATAATCGGGTGGCTTGGATGCTGCTGATTGGTGATAATGATGCCGCTAACTGAGGCATCAATGCTTTCTGTTAGTACCTGCTTTTGTTTATTTACCATATGGAATTTCAATCCTGCTTTATTATCCATACTTGTTCACTTATTAGTTGTGTACCCCTTTTTGTTGTTAAAAACAACTGATTCCGGGTTTTGTGACAGCCAAAATTTAATCGGTAGTTAACAAACTTACAATCAACTCGATAGTTATATTGAATTTCACTGATGAATAGCAAACACAGGAACTGCTAGGAATGCAGTGGTATAGTAAGGTTGATTAAATGATGGACGTTTAAACCTCTGGTAACTAAATACAGGTACACATGCATACTGCGAACGCTGATATAAGATAAAGGCCCGCTATCTGGCGGGCCTTTATCTTATTACGGTTTCTTCACAGTTTCTTTTTTTACGGCATGCTTGCTTGACTTGTATCGCATATCCATTGTGCCGTCTTTTTTCAAGTGTTTGTTCGCGTTGTAGCGCTTGTCTAATTTACCGCTTTTCGTTTTGTGTGTGGTGTCTTGATAATTAAGTGCGAACGCCTGACTGAATGTTGCTGCGCCCAGCATCAACACTGTCAAAAGAGAAAATATCTTCTTCATTGCTTTTTGTTTTTTATACTTAACTATCAAAAAGTTATAGTGTTTGAGCGAGTTGATGCATTGTTTGCTGTGGTATTCACCAACTGCAGGTATACATTAATCAAAAGCATATTTTCTTTCAGAATTTGGGGGCGAAGTACACAAAAGAAAAGGGCTCAAAGACTACCCTAGAATTCTTCATTTACCGTATAAATAAAAAAGGTGTGTTCGTCCGGATAACCTTCCGGCCCCACTTTGACAAATAACTGTCCGTCACCGACCTGATCAATATAGCGAAACGTCATCTGCCTTACACAATCCACCAGAAAATCATGACGTTTTGGATATTGGCGAAGTATGGTTATCGCGATCACGGGAATGAGTATCTCCGCATCGGCATCTGCGGCTTCAAGTAGGTTACCATCGTTTTGAAAACCCAGCACCATTTCGTTAAAAGCAGCTAGTGAAGCTGCCCGCCGCCCTGTATTCAACTCCTGTTTTTTCCAATAAGCCTTCCAGCCTTTGTAAAGTTCAATGATCAGATCATCGCTGCTCAGCTGAATTTTGTCCTGCAGCAGTGAAGCCCATAACTCCGCAGGAAACATCGTATAAACAGCATGATGATTGTTTTTAAAATAACTTTGATAGTCAGCCAACAGGTCGTCAAATCGTGACACCTGGTAAACATAAACGCCGTCGTTGACCAGCGCATGCCTGCCAAACGATCTGGTATGAAACACTTTGTTCACGCCGCCGAAGTGCGCAAACGCCTGGATGTATTCATTCAGCGGCTTTTTACCAGCGGTTGCCATCAATCTCTCCCCCATTATCACGATAATTCCTTTGAGATACGTTACCCCTTGATATGAAACCGGTGCTGCCCTGATCTTTCTCGACAGCCTCTTTAATTGATATTTTGCGGCCACCGATCATTTGATCATTTAAACCTGCAATAGCGCGCAACGCCTGTTCCCGGATGGGCATCTCAATACATCCAAACCCTTTTCTTTTGCCGGTTTCCGGATCGGTTATCAGCCCCACCAAAGCATCCTGGCCGAATGGGGTAAGCATTTGTTTTAGCGCTGCTTCTGCAAGATTAAAGGCGACGTTGGCTATAAAAAGTTTCATCTCTCAAAAATAGCACTATGCTGGTTATTTGAAAATGTCAACGGAGGGTTTCCACTTCTATTGCTGTTAAATACAAGCAATTATTACCTTTGTGCTCCAAAAGAATTGAATTGCATGAGTGAACTTCCTCCTTGTCCGATATGCCAATCGCCTTACGCTTATGAACTGGAAAGCTTGTTGGTTTGCCCGGAATGCGGGCATGAGTGGAGCCTCTCTGAAGAGCAGGCAGGCAGTGACGGCTTTGTGGTGAAGGACAGTAACGGCAATACCTTGCAGGATGGCGATACGGTAGTGACCATCAAGAATCTGCCGGTAAAAGGGACTTCCCAAACGATCAAAGCAGGCACCAAGGTGAAAAATATTCGTCTGGTAGATAGCGATCACAACATCGACTGCAAGATCGAGGGCTTCGGCGCCATGGCGCTCAAATCGGAATTTGTTAAAAAAGCTTGATTGGGCATGTGCAACCATATCCTGCGGTGACCCGGTAGCCTCCGGTTATGAAATAGCAGAAAATATTACAACACCTTGTCGAAGTCACGGCGGTTGTAACGCCTTTTCTGGTATGAATGCTTTGTTTTGTAATAAATAGCCCCGCCGGTTTCCGGCAGGGCTTCCCAAAACAATTGTTGTGAATTTGCTATTTAACGGTATTTTTTTTCTCCGTTACATCCTTACGTAAGTCGGTGGCAATGGTCTTGATCTGCTGAAGTGCGTTGCGCAAACGGGTTCCTGCCGCTTTGTTATTTTTTTCGTAAAAGGCCTGGCCCTCTTTTTCCGCTGTTTCTATCAGCGCTTTTAGTTCTTGTAATTTTTCCATGATTATCAGTTTTAATTTTACAATTTGAACTACAATAATAATAATTTCGGTACATTTTCATCTTTATTTAAACCCTTGACAGCAACCTCTGTCTTATTCGAAAATTAGTCGTGCAAAAGAAGAAACTTCCCTTACGTGATCTCATTACTGCTAAAAGATTGAATGAAATGAGAATTGCTTACAACAAACCGCAGATGACCCGCCCGGAGGCTTATCAAAAGCTGGCCGTGGTACGCGATTATATTGAAACCCTGAAATTATTTAAGTTATAGAATTTATCACTTCAATAGCGCTGCGCTGGCCGGCGTGGCTTTCCCGTTGCGATGATCGTTGCCTGAGACCAATTGTTTCAATAATAAAACTTCGATAGTACTGATGCTTAGAAGCGACAATTATGTATCTCATGTATTTCGATGGAATATGGATGGTGGCAGTAACATCTTTTCATACCGCCTGAGTGACGCCTGCACTAATTATACCTTCTATTTCCATACATCCGGTAAAAATCGGGTTGGTTCAGAAGTTCTTTGAGTGTTATTTTTTTGACATGACGATGGTGAAGGCATCTAACTCCACCTTAGTTAGCGAGTGAAGTCCAAGGAGATGAATACTTGCTGGCACCCGAACTGATATTGACACCTTTAACGCCGAACAATTTACAAGCTGCCCGGATAGTTAACACCAGCCTTTACACATACATATTGAAGCTTTGATGAAAAGCTGCTATAAATATGGTACTGACTGAGGCTCTAATCCTATAGATAGCTACCAACTATCTTGCGAACTACAGCATTTTCATACGTACAATCTCTAATAAGTCAGTTACTTTCTAACTCGTTGTTTTCCAGATCATCAAGGTGATTTCCTAATTCGCTAAGACATTCCGGCGTCGGCAATTCACCGTGAATGTGAATCCAATCCTTTCCTGATCTGCTAATCGCGAAGTCCTGATTAGTAAGTTCGTTCCTAAATGTATATAGCATCTGGCCGTTTTGATTATTTAGCTTTTCGACTAACCTGCAAGAATATTCATTACCATTACTTCCACTAATCTCGAATTTAATTGTTTGTTCCATAAGATTATGACTTTACCAACACCTAAACGATTAATTACTCGTACTACTTTTTTGTTTTATAAAAAAACAATTTAAGTTCTTACTATTAAACCTTAATAGTAACAATCATGCCATTATCAAATTGACTTAATAAATGTGCATGCACCTAAATATAAATTCATGTCTAAGAAAAACTGCATTTATCCGAATTGACTACGGACAAGATGTTGGCTAAACTTAGAAAATCTTATAATAAATTAATATGACAAAGCAGGAAACTTATGCCGAAAGACAAGTTGGTCTCGATTACATCCACGTATTGAAATCTTTGAACATCAAAGAAATGGATTTTTTAGGGGACCAAAGCCAGTTTATTGCCATCATACTTTCGATTTCATATCTAAAGTTTAAAAGAAATAATTGGCTTTGCCAAAGCATTTAAAGTTAATGATGTTCTTGATCAATTATCGTAAAGAACTATTGCGGAAATCAGTCCGGTCTGGTTTTTTATTTTAAAAGGATTGTTCATGATATAGCTTGTTAAGAAATTAAAAATAACGCGTCGGTAAATGTTTATAAGACAGATTGTTTGATCAGATGGCTACCTTAAGCTGCAAAGCCGTGTTATATTTTAACTTTTTTATTGCGCGCGATCAATTTGGTGGCCAATTTGTTTTGCTGTTTTTCTTCATCACCTAGGATGATTCCCCAGGACTGCAGGCTTTCTACCCGGTCGAAAATGATCTTCAGCACAGCGATGACCGGTATAGATAAGAACATTCCCGGAATACCCCAGATCATCTCGCCGATAACGACACCCAAAACCGTCACCAGCGCGTTGATGCGCACTTTAGATCCTACAATGACCGGTAACAACACATTGCTGTCAATCAGGTGCACGATAACCAGTGTTATAATCACAAGAATTACTTTACTGGTCACTGCGGCAGTCGCAAATGTAATGACCGCGCTCAAGATCAATGCGGTCAGAATACCTATATAAGGGATGATATTGAACAGGCCGGTAATCAGCCCTAAGAGAAATGCGTATTTAATCCCCATTAAAAAGAAGGCTATACTGACAACACCAGCAACAATGGCCATTTCAATCAGAAGTCCGATAATATATTTGCGGATAATGTACTGTACCTGTTCAATAATATCGTGAACAAGCGTTTTATTATCTTCCAGGAACACGGATACCAAAAATTTCATGATCAGTTTACGGTATAGCAAGAAAAAGAAGGTGTAAATGAAGGTGAATACCAGGAATAACAGGATTGATGATAACGATAATAGTGTGGTGCCGACCACCGCTGTCCCGGAGGCCATGATCTTGCTCTTGGCATTGTCTACATAAGTTGCCTGCTTGTGTTCGTTCACATGGAAATTATTGTTAATCCAATCTTGCAGTGTGTCGATGGATTTATGTAACTGTACCTGAAACTGCGGCCAGTCATTCGCCAGATTAGAGACCTGAGAGCCAATCGCATATAAAACGAGGCCAATGGCTGAAAGCAAGAGGACAACGGAGATCATAGAAGACGCACTTCGAGGCAGCTTGACTTTAAATTCGAAGAACTGGGCTACCGGTAACAACAGGATTGAAAACAAACACGAAAAAATAAGCGGGGATAGTATTTCTTTAGCCAGTATAACGAGGTAACCGATAGCAAAAAGACTAAACAGCACACAAGCCAGCTTGATATAAAAAGGAAGATTAGTGAAATTTTTTAAGTCCATAAAGAGATGCGTTGCGTATAGCGATCGGAAGGTGAACCTTTAACACTGTACATCACTAAAAGTTTGATCCAGCAAACGTCATTAACTTACCTATTGGGGTGACCAAAGAAGAAAGAAAGTGCCAGAAGGATGCCAATGATGATCAGAAACAGACCCGCATACCGGCCTATCTTCTCCATGAGCTGTGTCGTGTAAGCATTACCGGAGGACCTGAACTCTTCGACACCAGCCGCGTTGCGCCTGTTGAACTGCCGTTTGTTGATCTGAAACCGGAGTGCGAAACCTCCTATCATGAATAGTACTGCCCAAATGATGCTCATAATTTATTTTTTACGGAGAACCTTGAATGAGAACTATTTGTTTGAACGTGTTACCGAACGATGCTCCTTAAACAGCCGGTAAATTGAATAGCTGCCGGGGATCATCGGCAATATCGCGGTCCACATCCCCGCAAAATAGTACTTGCCGGTGGCAGCGTAATAATAGTTTGGCATCTGCAGGATCTGCGTATCCTTGATCGTTCTGCTGATCGCTCGTAGATTGATTGGCTCTAATTCCGGCCGTAGCAGCGGAAAGATGAAATGGGTAAACTCGGCGACGCCGGGCCCGATGAAAATGAACCAGGCAACAAATCCGGCGATGGGCATCCGATAATAAAGCCCCAAAGTAGTGAGTGTGTAGATAGTTGGACCTACCAGGGCGAACACCAGCAAAAAGCTTCGCTCGCTCCAGGGGATGTTGAAGAGCCTGCTCATGGCCGGCCCGAATCCGGTCAGGTATTCTTCCACGATATGAATTTGTAAACCGGCAACAGTCAGGATAAACAGCGGCAACATCACAGACGGGTCAACTGGCTTTCTAAGATAGGTAAAATACCAACACACCAAGGCGACCAGGGCCGAACCGCCCACAATGATGACAGGTGGTAATCCAATTTTGAGATAGCCGGCCAAGGGCGCTGCCAGGCAAAAGATCACGGCGACCAAAAGGCTTATTTTTTGCTTCATGTTTAACGTTTGCATCGTATAGAATTTAGCTGGCAAACTTATCCGATGAAGCGTTCTTATCTTTTTACATAAGTTAAAAAATTACTTTCTTGCCCTTATCCGGCTAAGGGAAACCTGGGTAATGCCTAAATAGCTGGCCAGATCCCCCAAGGTGATTCGTTGCAGTAAAGCCGGGTTGTTCATGGCAAACCGGGCGTAGCGCTCGGCAGGGTTATTCTCCAGCATCTCGGTGATCCTTTGCATCATATGGGTCGCCGCTTTTGCTAGCAGCTTACTAAAGAACGTTTCAATACAATGGTGCCGCTGACAAAGGATCTGTAAGTCGCTATAGGAAAGTGTCGTATAAGTGGTATTCTCCAATGCTACTACCGCGTAGGCCGATGGCTGTTGGTTTTCAAAACTATCCACCACGGTAAAAAGGGTATATTCCGTAAAGAACCGCATGATAAACTCTTTGTCCTCTTTAAAGAAGAAAGTCTTGGCAAGTCCCTGGTTGATGAAGAACAAATGCCTGCAAGTATTACCGTCTTTCAACAGGTACTGCCCTTTAGGTATAGAGGTGGTCATCAGCTTTTGTTGAAGATCTGCTGTGGCGGCTTGGGTCAACTCGGTCAACACGTTACAGTATTTGATAAATTTTTCCATGATTGTGCTAGTCAAGAATATTAACAACCTATCTTTTTAACAATCCTAAAGATCAGCAAAACAATACAGTAAATTTCGGGCTATATATCATTACATTTATAAGCTAATTATCAACCCTTGAATTCAGAAACTCAATCAATAGCTCAGAATGGTAAACGTTCTTTGATAAGTAAATTATTGCTCATCCTGGGTCTGGCCATTTTGCTGGCTGGTGAAGCCTATTACGCTTATCGTCTCCATGTGCTTTCTGCACAGCAGGAGGAACTCAAAAAAGACTATTCTGCCGCCAATAATATTACTTTAGGCTTGTTCTCGGTCGAAGAGTGGCATGACGAGATAGCCGGTATTCTAAATCATCAGGTCAGGCATTTTACCTTAACCAAAAAACAAAAGGCCCAGCTGCAAAAGGAAGTAGAACAAATCATCCTGGCGCTGATCAACAAAGCCGAAGCGTTGGTTAAAAAGCCACAGAAATCTATCGGAGGAAAGATCAAATTATTTGCTGTAAAGACCTTCGTTAAAACGGACAAGATCAAGGCGCAGGTACCGTCATTTGCGCGGATGGTGATTGCCAAAGTCGATAACCCAACTAATAAAAATCAGATCAGCAAGATGGCTATGGGAAAGGTAGCTGCGCTGGAACGCACGCCCTACCTGGACAGCACCATCAAAGCCAATCATGCGATCACCGGCCGCCTGTATAAAAAATATCAGGTTACTGACCGTGATGCGTTAAATACGCGCATTGACAAGTCCCTGGATCAGATCCGTACGACCATGTATACGTACTCATCGATTATGCTTAGCATCGTGGTGGTGGTGCTGCTCCTGTGGTGGATATTTCGAAAGAACACTGCACTGCATGCCACTTTGTTCATTATGTCGCTGCTTTTTGCCTTCATCCTTTTGGGCGTAGGTCTTACCGCATCGATGATCGAGGTGGATGCCCGCATTAAGTCACTGGACTTTATGCTACTGGGTGAGCATGTCGTGTTTAAAGACCAGGTACTGTTTTTCCAAAGCAAAAGTATTATGGATGTTGTCCATGTGCTGATCAGCCAGCCCAAAGTGGATTCAATCCTGGTGGGTGTATTGATCATGGTCTTCAGTATCCTCTTTCCGATTATGAAGCTGTCGTCAACCGGCATCCATTTGCTGGGCAGGCGTAAACTGGCTGAAAATAAATTCATCAAATACTTTGCTTTCCAGTCCGGCAAATGGAGCATGGCCGATGTGATTGTGATCGCTATCCTGATGGCTTACATCGGGCTTAACGGTCTGTTGGAAGCACAGTTAGCAGTACTAAAAATCAACAGCGATCCGCTGACCATTGTCTCGACCAACAATACGGCGCTGCAACCGGGGTACATCATTTTTATCTGCTTCGTGTTGTACAGCCTGATCTTATCCACCATTCTGAAATTCATTACCCCGCATGATGCGCATCAGCCGATCAGTGCCGATGCGGTTCCAGCGGTAGATCCTTCCATAGCTGCTGCAGCTCCAACAACAGCGTCAGAGTCCACGTTTCGTGGAAGCAATATTATCGTGATCGTTGCCCTGGGTATCGTACTCGGTATCGAAGGGTTCTGCGGTTACCACCTTAGCCTGTTTTCCCGCCAGCAAGAGCAGTTGAAACAAGATTACAGCACGATCAATAATATTACGTTCGGTATTTTTTCCATTGACCGGTGGCGCGAGAAAATTATGGATGTGGTGAACGGCAGGGTCGATAACTTCAAAGTGAGCAGCCAGCAAAAAAAGGCGATGCAGGCACAGGTGGAAAAACAGTTGCACGGACTGGTTGCCAAAACTGCGAAAGAGATCAACCGGCCGCAAAAAACGTTTGCCGGCAAGCTGAAAAAGTTTGCCTTCAATCAGGTTATTGATGTGAAGGATATCCAGGCGCAGGTTCCCTCGTTCGCCCGAACGATCATTACGAAAGTAAACAGCCCGGCCAGTACCAAAAGGCTCAAAAACATTGCAACCAGTAAACTGGGACAGTTGGAGCGCCAAACCTATGACAGCACCGGGGAGGCGCAAGTGGCGTTGGCTAAAGCCATGTACCACAAATACCAGGTAAAGAGCACGACCGAGCTTAATACTAAACTTACCCGTAAGCTGGAATACATTCGTACCGTCAGTTACCACTATGCCTACATCATGTTTGGCTGCGTAGTGCTCGTGACGGCATTATGGTGGCTGCTTCGCCGTAAGGCACACTTGCAAACCGCGCTGTTCATCCTTTCCCTGCTCATCGCATTGGTGCTCTTAGGAGTTGGGGTAACCTCTTCCATCATTGAAGTAGACGCGCGCATGGGCAGCATGAGCTTTATGCTGCTGGGGGAAAAGCTGGGTTTCGAGAACCAGGTACTTTTTTACCAGAATAAGAGTTTGCTGGAAGTGATCCAGGTTTTGGTAGCGCAGCCTAAACCGGATGCTATACTGGTAGGTATATTGTTGTTCGTGTTTGTGATCGTATTACCCATCCTGATCTTGATCGCTGCAGGCCTGCATGTGCTGGGCAATGAGCGTTTGGCGGAAAACAAGGTTGTCAAATACCTGGCCTTCGAGTCAGGCAAATGGAATATGGCTGATGTGATGGTGGTGGGTATTGCCATGACGTATATCGGATTGAACGGTATCTTGAAAAGCCAGCTCGGGGGTCTGAATATTCATAACGATATGCTGACCACAGTTACCACTAACAATTCATCCCTGCAACCCGGATTCCTGGTTTTTGCAGCTTATGTGATCTATGAAATTGTTTTGGGCAGGATGCTGAAGCAGATCACTGCCAGGTCCTCCAATCAACATTAGAAGATTGACTTGAGTGGTGACCTGTAAAATAATTTTGGCGGATCAATCGTCTTTTGGGATCTGCAATTCCCTGAAAAATATCTGTTCGTCTTATCATCATGCAATCATTTTGCTTGCAAAATATTTTTAATAAATCATCTAATGATATCATCGAGATCGACACTCATTGATGCAAAGCCTTTGATTTTGCAGAAGTGAATTCTATCTATTAGATAATTTAAAAAATCACTAAGTTTATATCAGTATCAACGTCAAGACACTTGCATGGGAAAGCTAAAAACCTACTGGTACTTATTGGGACTGTTGGTCAGAGGCTACCGGGAGGAAAACATTAACAAGGAACAATACCTGCTGCAGGTTTTAAGGACAACAAATAATCCAGAACTGTTTAAACAAATCTGTGTGATACTCCAACACGCAGGTAGCTTGTTCTGCATTCCCACCTTAATGGCCTATTCCCGGAACGAAAGTTATAAAGGCTTAAGCTCAGTTGATGCCATAGAAGGGATCAAACGTCGGGTAATTAAAGAAGAACTAGCGGAATTGGAAGCGTTCTTTACTTACGAATACTGGCAACCAACATGGATTGTACCGAAAGAAAAATTCATTAGCTATGTCGCCTGCTTATCCGGTATCCTTTCAAAAGAGCACTTATTCGATAAGGATGTGATGCAGTATATGGCAACCGCGCTACTTCGGGAAATAAAAATAAACCTGACGCCCTACCATTCATTCAAAGAACTGTTCTTATGCACACCGGACTGGGACGCCGGTGAAGATGTTAAAAGGGTGCTGGCCGATGTGAATGACGATCTGGTCATTGGAAATGCGCTTGCTGAAACCACGATCACGATACACCCTGACCGCCAATTGGAGGAGAACCTGCTAAATATGCGTGCAGACTTTCTGTTGACCAGGCTTAACCTGAATGTAGATTATGCGGAATTTCATTACTTGCTTAAAGCTGCCAGTGTACTGAATCGCCGGTAAATGAGCCTTGAAGGTTAAAAAAAATAAAAAAAGCCCTTTGGGCTTCTCCTTTAACCCGCCGGTTCCGGCTCGTGAACTACAGCCATAATGTAATCGGCAGCTTTCTGCGCTTGTCCTGCGGCTTTCAGGATTAACGTCTTATCATTCTTTAACGCTTTCAACCAACCTTGCAGGTAAGCCGCGCTGTTCCGGATGGTCTGTTGCTGTATCCCGGTAATGGCATATAAGAATGCCGCAGTGAGTTCTGCCGTTAGCTCTTCCCTAGAATAAGGCTCACTGCCGTATTTGCTGGGCTGGGTGATCTCGTTACGGCTTAGACGACTTTCATGGCCTGTGCTATGCGCCAGTTCGTGAAACAAGGCACAGTAGTATTCCTCGCTGCTGTCAAATCGGGCGATGTTCGGCACTGCTACCAAATCTTTTAGCGGGTAATAAACCGGGGACTGGCCGTTCAGGTTCAATTGTGGCCGGTTTGGCATATCTTCAATGATCTGCTCACAGGCGGCTATCTTTTCGGCATCCGACCTGAACAACGCTTCGACTTTTGGAAACTCAATGCCCTCGGTCTGGTCAATGTTAAACACGGTATGTACCTTGGGCACCATCCTGGTTTGTGGTGAAGCGCTGTCACCATCTGTTGATTGGTCTGCTGCGGCATCATCCAATCCTTTGACCTTAATACTCGCCCAGTAGGTGATCTTAGTGCCTTTCTCACCTTTCTTAATGGTGCCGCCTAAGTCCTGCGCCTGTTTGAAGGTAATGTAATACGGCATACTGTAGCCCTTCAGCATCGTGTGGAAATTGAGCCAGAAGACATTCCAGCCCCGGTAGCTGATCCCGGTCGTTACGTTTATCGGGAAGCCAACGTGGTTCCAGCTGCAACGCCATACAATGTTGCCAGCTTCCATTTGCTCAATAACTGCGTCTGTTACTTCCTGATAGGTGTCCTTGAAATTTTTAGTAGTTGCCATAACCTTAAAGTTTTAATGCGTAAATAATTAATTATGGCTGCCACCCCGCCTGCAGGACGCAATAAGGGCAAGGTGGAGATCCTAAAAATGCGGAGGCTCCCGGAGGAACGGAGGGATACCCATTTTTTGGATACGACCTTGATTCCGATAAAAAAACAAATCAACAGCACCCGTTTGCGGACTGACGGGCGAACTTTGCGGCAAATGATTAATGCTTACGTCCCTCTGCTATTTCGCTGCGGATTGCATTGCCTGCCGGCTAATTACAAAACATGATAGCCATCCATCAAGAGCTATGCGAAAGAATGGAGCATAGTCCTGTTCGATCCGGGAAAGCGGTTGAGGAATGAGTTCAGGAATAACGAAACGGCTTTACTGCGAAAATGATTAAAGAAGATATCCTATCCCATACTTATCTATTCTAAATTTTCGCCTCCGGATCTGAGCTTGAGGAACTGATCCAGCATAATGGTATGTTCGTGCATCCGGAGGAGGATATCGAATGATCCAAAGTAGGTAAGGATGGTGCTTTCCGGTAGCTGTGCCAATTTGCAGAGGTTCGGCGCGGTGAGCGCTTCATAACCTTTCTCCAGCACCAGCAGATCTATAGCGATTCTGAAACGGTGCCAGACCTTAAAAAACTCGGTTTTCGGGATAGCTGCGGCGGGATTTTTTTTCATGGTTGAAACGGCTATGTTATTTTCTAAGCTAAAATAACGCACATTTTGAAGCGAAGTGGTGACATGCCCCATATTTCCTTTTCCTGATGCGCCGGATACATTTCAAAAAAGCTTAAAGAGGCTTCATAAACGTCAGGCAGAACTGGTGGATTTAAAAAAGGGCCGGAAAAGATCCGGCCCTGATCACTACTGCAAAAAGGAAAGCTAATTCTACAGGTGAGCCATGGAGATGGCTACATCCGAACACCCTGCCTTTGTTCCAGTTGTTGTTCCTTACCCTGATTTTGACCTTTGCTGTTGGTTAATTCAGCGGAGGGTTTTTCAAACTGTTCACGTTTTTGACGGCTGCCCTTTTCATTAAAGAAGTCCAGTTTGCCATAACGCGGTACCGCTTCCGCCAATACTTTGATGTCCTTGTTCTCCGGCCCTTTAACGGTAAGCTCCACCCGGTCACCCTGCCTCATGGCATTCATGATGACTTCCTTTTTGGCCGGATCGGACAATTCCCTGATCTGATATTGACTCAAGGTCTTTTCCAGGTCGAATCCAAAGGAAGGGTCGTAGAACTGTTTGAACTTATGGTTGCCGAAATCGTCTTTCTTTTGATCAAAGTCCAGCCTGATCCAGGCTTTATAAGGCTCGCCGTCCCTGGTAAGCATATTGTCACGGTGAACGGTGCGGTTTTGCACCAAGTTGGCCGCCTGCCGGGCGCTAAACCCTTGTCCTTCCTTGATATAAAAGGTTTGTTTGACCGCCGGGCTGAAGTAAGCAGGCCGGAACTGTTTGTCAATAAAATTGACGGTGCCTTTTTCCTTGCTGGCTAAAAGTTGTTTGCTGTCGGCATTTTCACCCATCGCCAGTTCGCTGGTCCCTTTCTCTTTTTTAAAAAAATCAATGGCCTCGTTCGGGTTATCGAAGGTTTTAACCAGTGGGTTCTTTTTGTCTTTCTCATTTTCGGAGATGACCATATACTGCTGGCCCGGCACGGTAGGCGGCACTTTGCCTGCCGTGACCTCATACTTATTCAACGTATAGAAATCCGATTGGTTGGATTTCCGAAAGTGGAGGGTCATGTCCACCAGCCCCTTATCACCCGGAAACTGATCATTCAGGGTAAAGTGGCCCGGCAAGGGCTTCATGTGTTTTTCAAGCTCATCCGCGACTTTGGGATTAAAGCCCAGAGCTTTGAGCTCTTTTTTCAGGTCATCCAGGTTATTCAAATTCATGGTCCGTGAGATTTGTGGGGTGGTCACCCCGGTTAATGATTCAGTGATTTGTTTGTTGGGCATAACGCTACCCAGGTCTTTGATGATGGTTCTGATGGCATCGGCCAAAGGCATTGCCTTTGTAAACTCCCAGTGAGCGGCCAGCGTGATGCCATCCCTGAGCAGCCGGGCTTCATAGCTGGTCAGTTCCATCCGGCTGCCATTAAACCGATAATCCAGGCGGAAGGCCAGATTTCCAAAGGAAAATCGCCCACCAGCGAAGAGGCTTTGACGGTAGTCGCCGCGCCGGTTCAGTTCAGCCATCCGGCGTAAGCCACGTTCCAGTTCCACCGGATCAAAGCCGAGTTTAGCCGCATCCTGTACCGCATCGCGTATACTGTGGGGATACATGGCTAGGAGACAATTATTTTCCGGGCTGGTTATTCCGCAGCAATACCGGGTAGCCTGTCTGAAGCTTCACCTTGATGCGTTTGATCTTCTTGCTGAACAGGCTCTTTGCGGTTTCGATGCCGGCTCCTGCCGCCTGCGTGGCCAGGGTCTGATCCATGGGCATAAAGGTCATGCTTTGCAGTGCATTGCTGCTGCCCGTACCTGCCGCTTCAGCCAGCTCGGCTTCCGGTGCATCGATGCCGGCAAGGCCGTCCAGCGAGAAAACGGTCAGGTCAACCGGGATAATGGCGTTACCAATGCGGATATTTTTGATGTTCAGCAGTAGGCGCTGGTTGACCAGGGTACAGTTGCCAAAGAGTGCCTGACCTTTATCCAGCAGGATCCCGTTCAGGCGCATGGTATCCTGTAAGCGCAGTTTGACGATGCCGCCTTGTAATACCTTTTGATCGCCATCTATGGCGGCGGGAACGGCTTTGAATAAAGTGTCCTGTATAGGTGGCGGTAACTCCTGTTTGAACTTTTCCCGGGCCAGCTCAGGGTTCTGAATGGCTTGGATCTTGTCCAGCATTTCGGAAAGCTGCTGCATCTCCGGATCTTCGGTTTGATTATCCTGAACTGACCGGATAATTTTTTCCAGTTTTTCGGATTCTCGACTGCTTGCCGAGGCAAGAACCGGGGGGGCAACCGGTTTGGCTACCGGCTCCGGCTGCTCCAGTTGCTGCCTGATCTGCGCGAGCTTACGGCTGATCTGTACTTCATCAGCCGATGAGGAAGGAGCACTCTCGGTGGCAGAACGAAGGGTATCTATAGCCAAACTACCGGAGACCGACGCATCATTCCGTTGCAGTGCACTTGCCGAATCCCGGGCCGCCTGGTCATACAAGCTGAATTTATCCTGCGGCTTGTCATCTTTAAACTGCGCTTCCGGCAATTCGGTATTGATCCCTTTGCCGGAGGCAAGCTGATCCGCGGCTTTGCCTTTCCCGCCGCCCAAGGCCCAGAAGCCCAGCGTTAGAAAAGGTAAGATCAATATGGGGAGTGCCAGGAAAAACTTTTTTTGTTTTTCGAGCTGTTCAGTTGAATGCATTTTCATGTAAAATCATTTAAGGTGAGTGGATAGTAAGATCAATGGTAAGCCTGGATCAGGAGCCAAATACTGCCCCCGCCAAAGAGCAGGCAGATCAGCAAAAGCAGGATCAGTTTAGAGGCTCGGTTCCAGTGCTGCGTTTTCCGGTTCAAATAAAGGGCAACTTGCGTTTGCCTGCGCTCCAGGGTTTGTTCCAGGTAAAAGATCATCCGGTTCCGTCTTGCCGGGCGGGATCGCTGATGTCCTGTCTTCATATCAAGGGGTGTTGGTTTTGAGGTCCTTGTTCTCCAGGGTCTCCCAATTCTGGATCAGTAAGCCATGCGGGTTATTGTCCGAGCGGGACACGTTGCGTAAATAGCCTTGCGTGACCAGGCTGCGCGTCACGGTAGAAGTCGCACGGATCAGTTGCTCGGTGGCAAAGCATTTAAAGTAATAGGGATAGCGGTCCATATTCAGAGATATGCTGTCCACTTCAACCTGCTGGCTGATATTGCCGGAGATCAAATTAGCGAAATAGCCGGATTCTTTAAGATTGTTGTAAGCCGTTTTAGCTGAACCGTCGGCCAGGTAAAGGGCTTTAGTGATATTGGCCTGAATAACCTTTTCATCAGGATCAAGCGTAAAAAAGTGTTGGTGAAACATTTTAATATGGTCCCGGATCTCTACGGGAACGTTATCCCGGCGATCTGCGGCAAATGCCTCCAGTGCCTTACCGTTGGCTAAGATATAAATGTGGTTGCGGTCACGCGCCGAACTCTGGTAGCTCTGGTAGATCGCAAAGCAGGAGATCAGCAGGCAGGCCAAAATGAGCAGGTAACTGAATAGCTTGATATGCTTAAAAGCGGTATCGATATTTTTGAGTTGTGTGAACATAAGTTGTCTGATTAGCTGTTTCCGGATAATTTGTCTTGCTGATAGGAGCTGGCACCGTTGCTGCGGTAGCCCTCCATAAAATGCCCCGGCGCATTGACCAGGTTTTGGGCGCCTTGCGCCATCCTGGATCCAACTGCGGAAGCAGCCGAAGCGCCGGTGCTGATCACGGTACTGGCAGTACCTGCGCTGATCACGTTCACGCGTTGCAGCATCCCGTTACCGCCATGGGCATGGACGATAAAGTTGGCCACCGTCGGCACCGAGAAATAGCCCACGATGCCAATGATCAGAAAGATCAGATAAGCGGTGTCGGTGGAACTGAAATAGGTGTCGCCCTGGCTTTGGATCTGCGAGATGTCCAGGCGGATCATGTTTTCCTGTACCTTGCCAATGATGCAGCCGAATATATTGGCTACCGGCAGCCACATGAAAATATTGACATACCGGGCCAGCCACTGGCTCAGGCTATGCTGGAAACCGTCGAAGACGGCTAGCCCAAATACCAATGGCCCCAGGATGGCCAGCACGATCAGAAAGAACGTACGTATGGTATTGATACATAGGGAGGCCGCCGTATACAGCACTTCCAGCAGCTGGGATAACCACTGCTTGATACTGTTCCGGAAATCATAGTTCTGCTTGGCAAGCCAGAACTTAACGTCATTTCCGATGCCGTCCAGAAAGCCCTCGTTCTCGCGGTCAGGATCATCTGGATGCGTATATTTATACCATTTATCCTGGTCCCCATTTCCATTTTCGCCAACATACATCTGGTAGGCGGAGGATTGCTTGATGGCGGCTTCTTTCTGTTTCAGTAAGGCTGCGATAGCGGTATTGCTGTTTTGCACCATATGGCCTGTGGCGCTGACGACCGGTTGTAATATGCCATTCATCAGGCTCAGCACGCCCGGGAACAACATGATCGCTATGCCTAGGGCAAAAGGGCGGAGCAGCGGATAAAATTCCAGCGGCTCTGCGTTGGCGATCTGTCGCCAGACCCGTGAAGCTATAAACCAAAGGGCTGCAAACCCTGCGATTCCTCTTGCCGCCCCGATGAGCTGACTGCAAAGGGGGATCATCTGGCTATAGACCGTATCCAGCACGGGCTGCATGCCTTTCAAGTCATCGGCCAGGCCCTGGGCACTGCATATAGCGGGAAATAGAAGTAAAAAGCCTACGCCTCCCAGCGCCCTGAAAGCGAAGCTTCTGAGCGGTAGCGATATGGGGATGTTTTTCATGGTTTAAACAGTTTTTTCAGGTGATCGATGTCATTTTGTTCGTTCAGTCGCTGCATTTGCAGCAGGCTGGTCCGCCGGTTGAAGCTCCGGAGAAATTGCAACTGGTCATGGGTGTCCCCATACAGGCGATCAATGGCCCGGAGGCGTTCGTCATCACTCATCCGGAGCTTGGAGGCGGTCAGCACATCAGTCAGTTCATTTAGATTACGCAGGGCCGCTTTGGTTAGACCAGCATAGACCTGCGTCAGGTAATTTAGCTCCGCAGCGTTGAACCTGCCACTGCCGGTAAACCGGCTTTTGGCCCCTTTATATTCCGAAAGGATACTGGCCTGGTCAGCGAGGAGATCCGCGACCCTTGCATATTTCTTGATCTCGGGGTTGACCTGCAGGAGCCCGTCCAGAAAGACCTGGTGCAAACTGAAATTACCCTGCGTCAGGTCTTTGACCTGTCCGTATCCCTCATCAAGGATCGTATAACCCCGCTGCATATCCGACAAGATCGCTTTAAACTGGGTCAGCTTTTCTACGTTCAACAGCAATTGCTGGATCTCCTGGGATTGGGCACGGCTGGTGTGATAAGCCAGCGTAGCCCAAAGAAGCAGGCCTAAATATCTAAGGTATGGCATACAGCCTCCTTTCCGTTTGAATCTCCGCTTGCTGCCCTTGCATCTGCCCTGATAGTATTTTCACCTGGTTGCCAAAAGCCAGGGTGAACGCGTATCTTTCTTTCATGCTCGCATAAAGTTGGTCCAGGCGTTCGATCCGTTCATCATCGGTCATTTCTGCTTTACCGGAGGTCATGACCAATTGAAGCTGGTCGATATCCCGGCTGCATTCCTGTAACACTTTTTGCCGGACCGCTGTAATATAGGCCTGTTGGCTGGCAACCGGTCCGGTCAAGGCGGCTAGCTGGTCAAATTGGCCCGGAATCGCGCTGGCATACCGGAAGATTTCCAAAGCTTTCGGATCATTCTGGATCAGTGGCTTAACGGCTTTAAGCGACGCGTAATAGGCTGCATGCAGGCTCCACTCTTTACCGGTCCAGGCAGTGACGCTGCCCAGGCCCTGCTGCGTGAGCTGGTAGCCCTGCCGTACATAGCCGCCGTAGACCTGCAAAGCCACGATCTGCTGCTGCAGGTATTTAAGCTGGGTTTTTCTCTGGATCCACCATTCGGCAAAAGTTTGGGCCTGCACAGTGGAGGAAAGGAGGATAAAAACCAGTCCAACCCCAACCCTTCCTGGAAGGGAGGGATTTTGGGATCCTTTATTCAGGTAAGCCATAATATTTTTTGAGGGTTAAAATTTCATGTTCACTTTGTGCGCGCTGCAGGCTGAGGATATAGTTCTGGTTATTGTACTGCCGGAGGTCATTGCAGTTGGTGTCAATGCGGTCGGCAGCTTTGTTGATGAGCTCGATCCGCCGGGCGTCCGTCATCTGCGTTTTGAAAGCGCTGACGATGACCAGGATCTCGTCCAGGTTTTTCACGCTCTCCTGCAAAATGCCGTTGTAGACTTTTTGCATTGCAGACAATTCCGCTGCGCTGAAATGCCGGTCCTGCCGGAGCAGCCCCCAGGCCTGATGGTATTCACCGATCAGTGCGGCTTGTTTTTCGGTAATATGCCGGATCCGTTCATAATAAGCAATGAGCGATCTGACCTTCCACAATTCGTCGTAATACTGCCCGTACAGTTCTTTTTGCTTTGCTGACCAACCGGAAATTTCCTCCAGCTTAAGCTTGGACAGCTGGTTCTCCAATGCCTTTTGTGCATTCTGCAGCCAGATGGTTTTGTTTTGCATCCGCTGGACCTGGAGATCTACGGCTTTGATCACTTTGGTGATGGCGGCCTTGATGACCTCTGCGATCGCCAGTTGGGCATCAGCCTCTTTGGGTAGCGTCACAAACAGCGTCATCGCTGAAAGCGGTAGGATGACCATATAATTTTTCATGATGTTGATGGATTGGTTAAGGACATTGCGTAATAGCTGTTGAGTTTTCATAAGCCCCCCTTACCCCCGAAAGGGAAATGATGATTGGTGAATAAGACAGTTGATTCTTTTCGGACCGGTCAGGACGGTTTCCCGGGTATAGCGGCCTCCCGGGCCACGATGGCGGCGATGGCTTTTTCCACACTGCCGAACTGCAGCGCCAATTCCTGCACTTTGGCTTTTTCAGCAGCTTCGGTCGTATAGGCCCAGTACGCTTCCGGTGACACCTCGGTACGGTACACCTTGCTGTATTGCCCACCCAGGCTGATAAAGACCTCCTTGTATTTTTTGCCGGGTTCGTTCGCCTTGTTCATCGACAGGATCATGGCTTTTTCTTTTTCCGTCAGTCCGAGCAGGTCCTGTACGTCATCGAACTTGTTCTGGTATTTGCTTTGGTCGAGCAGGATCTTACAATCGGAATTGTTGATGATGGCCTGTTTGATAATGGGTGAGCTGAGAATGTCCTCAACCTCCTGGGTAACCACGATGGCCTCGCCGAAGAACTTCCGGACCGTTTTGAACAGGTAGCGAATATAATCGGCCATACCTTCCTTGGCGATCGCTTTCCAGGCCTCCTCAATGAGGATTACCTTTCGCGTACTTTTCGGTAGCTTCCGCATCTTGGAAATAAATACTTCCATAATGATGATGGTCACCACGGGAAAGAGGATCTCGTGCGATTTAATGTTGTCCAGCTCGAAGACAATGAAACGCTCATTTAAGAGGTCCAGGTTCTCAGTGGCATTCAGGAGGTAGTCGTATTCCCCGTTATGGTAGTAAGGGTTGAGCACATAGAGGAAATTCCCAATATCAAAATCCTTTTCGGCAACATTACCATCTCGGAGGACCTGCAAGTATTCCTGCATTAAAAAATCATAGAAGGAATTAAATCCGGGGAACAAATCCGGATGCTTGTTCAGGTGTGCGTAGTACAGCGTAATGGCATTGGAAATAGCCACGTACTCGGAACGGGTATAGCCCTCGTTGTCCTTTTTCCATAGCGCCAGCAGCAAGGTTTTCAGGCTTTCTTTTTTTTCAATGTCGAGCACTTCGCCCTTGGCAATAAAGAACGGGTTAAACCTTATGGGGCTATCCTCGCTATACGTAAAATAATAACCGCCCGCCAGCTCACAAAGTCCCTGGTAGCTATGGCCGACATCCACGATCACCACATGGCTGTCCTGTTCATAATAACCGTTATTGAGATGATTGGTAAAGAAGGACTTCCCGCTGCCGCTAGGTCCCAGGATCATCTTATTGCGGTTGGTGATATACCCTTTCTGCATGGGTTCATCCGAGAGGTCAGCATTCACCGGGCGACCGGAAAGCCGGTCACCCAGGCGGATGCCAAACGGGCTGGGTGAAGAACGGTAGTTCGTTTCGACATTAAGAAAACAGGTCGCCTGCTCCAGAAAAGTATCGAACGTGTCGTTGAGTGGAAAATCTGCGGCATTGCCCGGGATGCCGGCCCACCAGATCTGGGGTGCGCCATCGCTTTCCTGCCGGGCTACGGCATCCATCTGCGCCATGGCCGAACCCACTTTGTTACGGATCTCCTGCATACCTTCCGGGTGATCGGTCCAGGCCAGGACATTAAAGTGGGCTTTGACCGGCAGCCTTTGTTCGCTGATCGCTTCATTCAAAAAATCTGCGGTCGCATCCCTGGCGATGGCATTCTCCCGGCTGTAAGCGGACAGGGATTGCAGGCGCAGTCTTTTCTTTTCCAGCGCTTTCATCGTTCGTTGGGTGTCTCCGATGAAAATGTACTGGTTGTAACAATGGTTACAGTCCAGTAACAGTCCGAGTGGCGAAGCGAAACCGATGCTGAACTTGGTCTTGTCCGTACTGTACTTGTCATAGTTGACCCGGCTGCCGCAAAGCGAGGGCAGGTCTTCGACATCGGACAAAGCAAACAGCTGGCAATGGTCGGTGCCGACCCGGATGCCCTCTTTCAGGTGGATATCTTTGAGCATAGGGCGCTCGCTTTCCCCTTGCAGGAACAGGTATTGTTCCAGGAGCCCGGCCTTTTTTTCGGTACCGGCCAGTTCATCGTCGGTGAGGCGGTGCAGGGTAACATAGCCGCTGTCTGCCAGGATTCGTTCAAAAGCCCCGGCCTTTTCCAAAAAGTCCTGGAAAAGCATGGTATTGGTGGTTTGTTTAGGGACGACCGACCTGCGCATCAGGCCCGAGTAGCCGCTGCTTGCCACTTTGCGATCATCCGGCTTTTTAGTAACCAGCATATAACAGCAATGGTCCAGGTAAGGCCGCCCCTCAAAAAACCGTTCACTGGCTGCGCCCAGGAAACTCTGGCCGGTACCCGGCGCGCCGTGGTATTGCGCTTTCCGGAAGACGTCCATCTGGTGATAGACGCTGTTTTGCGGCAAGATCCGGATCGCTTTGATCAGGGCATGGTGGAAGGCTTCGTAATCACTGGCAGAACTTGTAAAGATCTCCGGCAAGTCTACCCGCCAGGCCAGGGTGATATCGCCCTGCATGGACAGGATACAGTCGTTCTCTACTTTATAAATGGGCAGGATCTTTTCAATGTTTACCATGATCGTGTGCTTTAAGATGAATAAATAGCTTGCGGGAGCGAAATTTCAGATAGACAGGTAAGCTGCGCCGGGCACCTTTTTTCAGTAGCCCGTATTGCCCATAGCGGTGACTCAGCCGGAAAATAGTGACCAGCATCGCGGTAGCCAGTCCGGCAATTAAGATCAGGCAGAGGTAAGCATTGACACCACTGATGTAGAGGATGGCATACAGGATGAGCAGGCCCACCAAACCACCGGCCAGGTAGCCGATGTACTGCGCCTTCAAACCATGAAACTCGATGGGTTTGTTGATGCCCTTGTTGATATGATAAATGCTCGACATTTGGCTGCAGTTAAATACCAAAGAATGATTTAAGCACGGTAGCAACCACGACCAGGAAAATACAGGAGCCGAACCAGGCCGCAGCGACCTTGTTGGTATCCGGCTCGCCGCCGTTCCATTTGCCGAATACCTTGACGGCACCGATGATGCCAACGACGGCACCGATTGCATACATCAGGTTACACCCGGCATCGAAGTAACCTTTGACCTTGTTCGTGGCCTCGGTAATGCCTGCGGAGCCATCCTGCCCGTAGCAGATCGTATAAATCAGGTTGCAGGTAACCAGGGCATAGGCAAACAACAGCGTCTTTAAAAGGGCTTGCTTGCGGGGACCATAGGGAATGTGGAATTTCATAGTTTTTATGGATTAATGGAATGAGGTAATGGATCCGGGTTGCATCAGACCAGCTTACCATTTCCCCTTTTTAGAAAAAGGGCCGGCCTGGTAACTGTCCCGGTGGTATATGATCGCTTCTTGTATTTCTGAAGGACCGATCTCGAAACCCACCTCGAACAAAGCTTTGTCACAGATGTCTTCCAGGACCAGCTCCAGCAGTTCACTTTCCAGCACGCGCGGGTAGAGCTCCACCTTTTTAGCCATCCTGCTGACCAGGCCCGCCCGGTCAGCAGGTTTGTGTTTTTTGATAAAATAAAAGACCAGTTTGATGTCCTCGAGCAGATCGGCCATATCGCCTTGCAGTAATTCATCGTTATCGGCTCTTCCATTTACTGATACCGGTTGCATAACTTCTGCCGCCTGCCGATCCGCATCCTCACCGGCGTCCGGGTCGTCATCTTCCGGATATTCTTCAAATTCCTCTTCCACGGGGCCGAAGATCAGCTCCTCGCTGTCTACCGTGCTTGCGCCATAGTCATCAGCCGGCCGGCCTAAAAGACCATCGTTATGCCGGAGCTCCTGCTCGCTGGCAGGCGTTGGCTGCAGGGCAGGTGACCGGGCAGCCGCCCGGGAAGGGTCTTTTGGGTAATAGCGGAACCAGATGATGAGGTAGTAAATGAGCAGGGCCGCCGTCACCAGGAGCAGGTACTGTTGCCATGTGATTTGATGTAACATCGTTTTGCTGATTTGACCTGCCGCCCCATTGCAGCAGGATTGATAAAGCAAAATTGATAAAGGCAGGACGCCCGGAATCGTAGTGCAATGAACTTCTGAAATTTTATGTATTAACTATTGTTTTTCAGGAATTTACATAAACAGATTACTCCTTGTCGGCATATATGCCAGCAGGCTCAAATTAGACACGGTGAATAAAGAGGCTGAGCTTATACAGGCAATTAGGTCTGTTTTCTCTTGAATTGGATGGACACGTTATTAGTCGGTACAGCGGTATAACTTTGCTACCGACAGTGCAAATGCAGGAATTGTCAACATAATTGACACTACACCCATTGGGATATTACTGGTGAATAGCTCGCCTCCACCAAAAACTTAAGTAAACATCGTGAGGCCTTACGATAGGAATCCAATCCCCTATACGGTTTGCACTTAAAATATAGTGGCGATAGTGAAACTTGCAGCGCTTAACGGGGTAGCACTTACCAATTAAGGAAGTAAGAAGGAAAGCTCATTTCATTAAGATCAAGCAATGAAGCATTTTAAGCAAGGGTTGGATCAACAATTATTCCGCCTAATGTGCTTACAGATTCAGCACATTTAGAGGATTTTTGGTGTTAGAGCAGACCTCATGGCAAACTTTCATTGCCGAGATCACAGGCAGGGGATAGACACCGTAAATTGTGTGCCTCGTCCTAACTGACTTCGCAAGTCAATCCTTCCCTTGTTCTCCTTAACGAACTCTTTGCACAACATTAAACCAATGCTGTTGCCCTTTTCTTGCGCCGTTCCATCTTTGCTCACGTTGTCCCGCTCAAAGATATGCTGTTGCGCCTCATCATCTATGCCCACGCCGTTATCGTTTATAATAATTGCATTAAAGCCATTGGGATGATTCAGGTTTGCAGTAACTTCAATTTTTCCACCGTTGTCCGTATACTTGATGGCGTTTGCCAATAAATTTCTGATAACAAAATCCACCTGGGCACTATCCGCAACAAGCCAAAGCTCATCAGGTGTATTATCCGACATCCTGATCCCTTTTTGTAAAGCAGCATTCTGGTATAGCGCTATATTTTTTGTAATAAGTTCTTTGGCATTAAAATGAGACTTATTCAGCGTTGTGTCCTTTAACTTCGACTTGCCCCAGATCAGCAGTTTGTCTAGTGTTTCGAGCGTTACTTTGCTTTGACCCATCAGTTGCGGGATCAAAGACTGGAATTCTTCTGCAGATAACTCATCTTCCTCGGCTATTTCCATCAGATTAACGAGCGTTGAGATCGGACTTCTCAGGTCATGACCAATGATTGAAAAAAGCTTGTCTTTAAAATTATTCTCCTTGTCCAGTTCCTCTTTCTGCTGATGTAATACTTCTTTTTGCTGAATCAGCTCCCTATTAAGATTACGTGTTTTCCGGTAAAGGAAGAGGACAAAGATCAAAGAGATCAAAACGCCTATTGCGATAACCAGAATAATGTTTTTGTAATAGTTGATCTTCACATTGTTTTTATTCAATTGCTGCACTTTATCCGTTGATCTGGCCAGGTCATAACTTGACTGGAGATCTGCAATCTCTTTGGACTGTTTCAAGGTGAACAGGCTATCCTTCAACACATCCCGCGCCTCCAGGATCCGTTCAGCCTCTTTGTAGCGGCCGTTCTGCTTGTACAGGTCAACCATGCCCTGATATACATCCAGCCGGAGATAGGGCTGATGAATTGCCCTGGTAATTTTTAACGCGCGGTCGAGCAGGATTATACTGGAATCTGGCCGGTTCTGTCGTAAGAGGGATGATAAGGTAACCAGTATGCTTGCTTCCTGTTCCCGAAAGTTCCCTCGCCGCGCCAGAGACAAAGCCTGATGGGCATAAGCAAGCGCATGTCTTTTATCACCTAACTTCTGATATACTCCGCTGGCATTGTTCAATAGCTCCATATGCACATCGATCCGTTGAGAGTCCGCAACGGTCTTTAGCCCTTCGTTAAAGTAAATCAATGCTTTTTGATAGCTATTCTTCTTCAAATAAGTGGAACCAATATTATTCAGTAATGATGCTACGGTATTTGATTTTGGATATAATCTTGCGAGTACCATTCCCTTATGGTAGTAAAACAGGGCCTTATCCAGCCTTTCAGTCTCCAGATTAATACTCCCCAGCTTGATGTAACATTGGATGATGCCGCTGGTATCTTTTAGTTTTTCAAAAACCGTTAAGGCTTGCAAGATCAAAGGAGTGGCTTCCTTATATTTACCCTGCCTGCCGGCTAGAAGACCCAGATCATTGTAGATCGAGGCCATACCCATTGGATTTCCTATTGCTTTAAATGAGTTCAGTGCTGACTGAAACCGCAATTTTGCCTGAGCAACCTTCCCTTGATTCATATCAATTTCGCCTAATAACCTGTTTAGGATGCCTGCGCCATAGCTATAATTTAACTTTTTCGATAAGAGAAGTCCCCGCTGGGCATAAAGGGTCGCTGAATCTGGTTTTAAATATTTGTAATGCTCTGAGATCTCATATACGGTGACTATACGCTGACTATCTTTCTGGAATTTATAGTCAATCAATAGCGTTGACAACGTCTTTTGTGCCCTGGACACGGTAGTCAGGGCAAGACATACTGCCACGATCGTTATTAGTTTCACTGGGTATAATTTTCAAGTTGAGATTTAAATACGTTTTTTTTGGTTTTAACGGTTTTATCAGTAAAGGCTTAAGTCCGTAGTATTTATACGCCTTATTAGCTCAATCAGTTGCATGAACGATTGCACGGATTTGTTCATCCAGTTCCACAGTCACTTCTCTTAACATCATCAGTTCCTCTTTAGTGGCCTTGAAGCCTTGCATTTCAAACACATTCATTAGGCCAAGGATAGAGGCTACAGGCCGGCGCATACCGTGAGACTGGATATGGGCAATCTGCCTGAGCGATTGATTCTGCGCTTTGATCTCCTGTTCCTGCTCTATACGCCGGGTGATATCAATGGCGTGATAAGATACACCAACCACTTCACCGTTTTCATCACGGGCTCCCTCGAACGTTAGTGACCACCAGATGGTTTCACCATCAACATAGGTGATGGGTACCTCTTCCTGGATTGCATGGCCGCTCATGGCGATTTCACAATTGGCGATAAAACCCGGCAGACGGTCTGGATGAACCCATTGTTCGGCCGTAATGCCTTTTGTCAATTCCAGATGGTAAAGTTTGCGCGCTAATTCAATCGATGCCTGGTTGAAATAGATCATATTCAAGCTTGAATCCAAAAGCACATGACAGGCACGCGTACTGTCAAAAAAAGAGCGAAGCTTATGCGCCGAATCTTTGCACTCGGCAATGGTGTCTTCCAGATGATCAGCCATGGTGTTAAAAGCAGTAGCCAGTATACCGATCTCGTCTCTGGATCGTACCGCCACCCGGCGGCTTAGCTCACCCCGGGCCAGCTGTTTTGCCACTTCAATGATAGCGCCCAGACCTTTTTGTATATTCCGGCTGATTGACACTGCGATGATAATCCCGGTAATTTCAACGGTTAAGGCAATGCCTATTAAAATACGGAGCACGATACGCTCCAGCCAGCGCGATCCCTCTCCCAGCGTGTAAGAAAAGCCATCTTCTGATGGCGTAATTTCCTGATTAATCTGGTTTATTCTAGCAAGAAAGGCTTGCGTCTGATCGTTGGTTAAAGTACCCGTCTGATAAGCGGCATATACCTGTTGGCCGACTGGAATAAATTTAAGTAAGGAAGCTTCTGCTTTTTTCCAGTAATAGATCGTGCGTGCCAGGTGAGGGGTGTTACTGAACCGCTGAAGCAGGCGGATCATCCCGTCGATATCATCGGGGTGGTTCCGGCCTTGCAATAGACCTTCCCTAGCCATTTGCAAGTCGGGCACTGGTTTTTCGAGTGCAATTCTTTCTTTCCGGTCGCCCAGGGGAACTTCCAGGTATTTTAAAAAGCTTTGATATTCCGCCTCGTTACCTGAGTAAACATATAGGCGCAAATGCAGGCTGGCATCCCGCTGTGACTTTGACCATAAGCCTTCGCCAGCCACGTAGCCCCTGATGGCGGAAAGCGTACTTAGTGCGAAACTCAGGACGAACAGTTCGATAATAATCAGAAAAGCCATGATACCTATGGTGAAGTACAGCTTTTTAGAGATCGAGGTATTTTTAAAGGTATTGACAGGCATTGCGAAGAACTTTCATTTCTAACATCGTGTCAGTTAGTGTATTATAATTAGACGTTCAAACGTATTTTTGCGCGAATAGTTGCATTTAACTTACAACCTTTATTTGAAGAGTATAGAAGATTAATGAATTGGCCGCCTGTTGCGAGTTAAAGTCTTTAATCGCTCGACTTAAATTGGAACAAGTTCTCGAATAGCTTTAGTACTTTCAGCCGTTATGACATGTTAAATGATCACGACAGAACAAAGTTCGGTTGTTAATAACTGCTTATCCGCTGATATAATTGATCATTTTCGTTAACAGACCCTTCAGCTGTATAGCTTCCTCTTTTGATATGCCAATGTCCATCAGTTGCTGCTGCAGCCTCGGAACCTCCGACTTCAGGCTTTTGCCTTTTTCAGTAAGCGCAATGATGATACTTCTTTCATCCTGTTTAGAACGCTGGCGGGTTAAAAGCCCCAGTTCCTCCATTCTTTTAAGTAAAGGGGTCAGGGTATTCGATTGCAGTTTCAGCCTTTCTGACAACCGGGATAAATTCACTGCATCACTTTCCCAAAGCACCATAAGCACCAGGTATTGCGGGTAAGTAAGTCCCAGTTCATCTAACACAGGCTGATAACACTTAGTGACTAACCGGGATGCCGCGTAAAGCGGGAAGCATAGCTGGTGATCCAGCTTATGATAACCTTCATCTTCCGTCTGTTCCATTTTTTTCTCACTCTCCTTAATCAAAGAACCTTATAAAGCGTCCGGAGCAGACGCTTTATAATCATGAATAGCTAAATAAGCGCTAACTGAACATCAATGTTGCCGCGGGTCGCGTTAGAATAGGGGCATATCTGATGTGCCTTTTCCATTAGTTCATGAGCCTGATCTCTTTCCAGTCCCGGAATAGTTACCGCTAAGCTAACGGCCAGCTGAAACCCGCCTTCACTGTCTGGTTGCAGGGCCACGGTCGCCTTCACGGAGGAGGATGATTCAGGCTTTACTTTCGCCTGCCCCATAACTAAGTTCAGTGCGCTGTCGAAGCACGAAGCGTAACCTGCTGCGAAAAGCTGTTCCGGGTTGGTATAACCTGTTCCATTACCGCCTAATTCTTTTGGCATCCTGACTTCGAGGTCTAAAGCGCCGTCTTCACTCATTACTTGGCCGTTTCTTCCGCCAGTTACTGTTGCACTGGTCTCGTATAGTGTTTTCATTTGTTTATATCGTTAACGATTAGGTCGCTCACGATGCAAATATACATTTATTTTTATATTCATGCTTTTGGTTAATCACTTTAAAACTCGGACTAGCCCAAAAGCGACTGTTTGCTCGATGGCGATGCAACACAGTAAGGCATCTGGGTAAAGCTGAACAATTATATTCTGAGGCGAGCGGGCGGTTTACCTATATCCATCAGGACGCAGCTTTTGAATTTTTGTCAGTGCTACCGCCACATGATGTTATTTTGTTGAAGAATTTAACTTGGATAAGCAATCAAAAATCTGCGGTTATTATAGCTATAGTTTCCGCGCAGATCGCAATCAATGTACTACTTGCCGTCGGGATAAAGGGGTGTCACTAATGTTGCACCCGTCACAATTAACCTAAAAATGGATAAGCCTTTATAAAGTTGTATTTATACTTATTAATTGAGCGGCTTTATTGCATACTAAAAAAAAATTTGACGACTAATCCTCCAGTATGGGTAAGCGAAAACAAAATGTAGAGCCTTTGCCAGGCTCGCTTTCTACCCATAGCCTACCATTCTGATGATTGATGATTTCGGAGGAAATGAACAGCCCCAATCCGATACCGGATTCCACAGAACTGGATGGGGTTTCTACCTTATAAAATCGTTCAAAAATTTTCTCCAGATTTTCTTTAGGTATGCCTTGCCCATGATCTTGAATACACACGACCGCCAAACTCTGCTGTCTTTTCATCGTTACGTGTACTGCGGTGGATGATTCCGAAAATTTGATTGCATTGGTAAGCAGATTGTAAACAACCTGATAGATTTTGTCCGCATCTCCCTTTACCGGTAATGAACCTGTTATGTCTGAAGTGATTGTCCTTTTTGGGGCGGTTAACCGGATCTCCTCTATCACTTCGCTGATTACTTCATTCAGGTGATAATTGTTAACTTCTGGTTGTAGCTTGCTGCTGTCGATCTTGGAGACCAACACCAGATTATGAATAAAGCGAGTCAACCTATTGAGTTGCTTATCAATACCTGCCATCATCTTATCGGCGTAGGCATCCTCGTATTTCTTGAGATGGCGAACCATCAGTTGACACTGGGCTTTAAGCGAGGTCATCGGGGTTTTTAGTTCATGGCTGATGACGCTGATAAATTCGTCCTTGTGATGTTCCAACTGTTTCCGGGTAGTGATATCTTCCAAAAGCGTGTAGCCAAACTTTTCACCCTGATCCTTAAACAGAATAGTATGTACGATAACCCAAGCTTGGGAACCATCTTTGGTAATGAGGCAAGCCTCGAGCTGGAACTGATTGACTTCCTCTTTCCAAAGCGCTATTTGCAGATCCTGCCAATACCCTTTAAAATCTGGATGGGTATAATCCATGATTTTGGTTCCTAAAATTTCATTGAGGGGATAACCTAATAGCTGAGCCATGGCCTCATTCAATTCTATAATGTCCAGATCGCGATTGATGATCTTATGGGCAACATTGGACTGGTGAAAAATGGTTTCAAACCTTTCCCGACTTTCCCTTAATTCTTCTTCAACTTTGAGACGCTCGTTAAGTGCCGCTTCCGTTTGTTCGCATTTAACTCTTAAAGTTTCATATGTTTTCTTCAAACCGTCATAGTCCAGCGGTAATGGCGTGTCATAATTTCCCATTGCATGATGATGTTTAAACACGGCCGTACTACTCCTGTCGTGCGAAGACACGACTAAAGCTGTAGATTAATAGTGTTTATTTAAATAACTCTAACACAAATCAAACCAAGGAGAGCCAAAAGAAAAATTTAAAGATAAAAAACTAGTTAATACACAGCTTGTAAGTATTTCTTGAGGCACCTGATCACACTACTAGGTCTAATCGTTAAATAATAATTTCATAATGAACTTATTATAGTTCATTATAGTGTATTTTTAATCCGAACCTTTATTCATACCTTTTACTCTACTTTTGTATATGGACTTCTCCAATACGTTGCTCAACCCAATTTTTTTTGTAAAGCTGGATTCATACGCAAAAAGTACAGTCTAAAGGTTGCTCTTGTTCATCGGAAATTCTATGATCATGCAAGCTTTATCAATTGTATTGAATAAGTTCCGCTAACGTTCATTAGATATTTATCTGCTGTTCAGCAGGGGCTATTGAATCTGAATTTTAACTCCGAGTAGCCGATTGCGACAGGTATAGAAAGTCCCCCTTAGTTCTATGCATGTGTGCTAGCTATATAAATGAATAGAATAGCTACTAAACGCCACTCTATTAAGAGGGTACTTAACATTTGTATTAACACAACAGGCAGCATAAGCAGCTTTTTGCTCCCAGGTTAATGGAGCATAGGCAGTGATGTCCTGATAAAGGATGATGCCGGCTGTTTAAGCCCTATTCCAAATCACAGGCATCCCCAGCAATTTCAACGTTCAGGGAGTCACCAAGCCTGACAGGAAGGCATCTTAAATACAGACCGTATAAACCGCGAAAGGTGAAATAACGTCTTGAGGCATTGTTCAATGATCTAAATGATCATTATATTCTCTATAATTATTTTTCGAAAACAATCGCTCGATAGGAATGCTATAAGCTATATGAATATTGCATTAGTTGTCGGAGCCAGTGGCATTACCGGCAGTAATCTTGCTGAGAAATTGATCAATGATGGATGGACGACCTACGGCCTTGCCCGCAACCCTAATAAGGAGATCAATAACTTGCGGCCCGTTGCTGCCGACCTGCTGGATCCCGAAAATTTAAGACAGGCACTGGCCGATGTCAACCCCACCCACGTTTACATCACCAGCTGGATGCGTAACGAAACGGAAGCGGAGAATATCCGCGTCAACAGCCTGATGGTGCGAAACCTGCTCGACGCCTTATCACCAAAAAAAGTGGTCCGGCATGTCGCTCTGGTCACTGGTCTCAAACATTACCTCGGGCCGTTCGAAGCCTATGCTCAAGCCGGGACACTGCCGGAAACGCCGTTGCGGGAAGAACATCCACGACTGGAAATTGAAAACTTCTATTATGCACAGGAAGATGAAGTTTACGCTGCTGCTGCGCGTGATGGGTTCACCTGGAGTGTTCACCGGCCTCACACCGTCATCGGAAAAGCGATTGGTAATGCCATGAATATGGGTACTACTTTAGCAGTATATGCCAGTATTTGTAAGGAAACCGGCAGAATTTTCCAGTTCCCGGGCAGCGATGCACAATGGAACGGTTTGTCTGATGTAACCGATGCACGCATACTGGCAGAGCAACTGATCTGGGCCTCTACTGCCGACGCTGCCAGTAATCAGGCATTTAATATTACGAACGGTGAGGTGTTCAGGTGGAAATGGTTATGGTTCAAACTGGCTGACTGGTTTGATATCCATGCAGCAGGGTTTGACGGCACCATTCATCCACTGGAAACGGAGATCGCCGGTGATGAACAACTGTGGAAAGATATGGCTGCCAAATATCATTTAAAAGAACCTGACCTGAAGAGGTTGGCATCAGCATGGCATACCGATCTGGACCTGGGCCGGCCGATAGAAGTGATGACCGATATGTCTAAGAGTCGCAAATTAGGATTTAGCGTTTACCAGGATACCCGCGGATCATTCTTTGACCTGTTTGAACAATTAAGAGCGGAACAATTAATACCCTAATTACTATAATTAAAAAGATAAAATGATCAAGTTAAGTGTACTTTGCCCCCGTAGGCCCGACCTGACGTTGGAACAATTTAAAGACCACTGGCGTAACGTGCACGGGCCGCTGTTTTCCGAACAGCCGGAGGTGCGGCAGCACGTCAGGAAGTATGTCCAGGTCCATAGTACCGGGAAACAGTTAGAGGGCGATTTTCCCGGCGTTTCCCATTACGATGGTATCGCTGAGATCTGGTTCGACCGCATGGAGGACATACCCAAAGTGTTCAGTAGTGAAAACTTTAACACAATCATCGCAGCAGACGAAGCCAAATTTATTGACCGTGAACGTATTAAATGGATCTATGCTACGGAAAACGTAGTCATTGCCTGATAGGCTCGCTTGGTGTTCGGATGATGATCTCATTGCCAGGATAAGCATTCATAATTTGAACGGATCACCGGCTCATCCGTTTCGCGGACGGCGCGGCCGGTTTGTAGATCGGTTTTTGGGCGCTGCTCCAACGCGCAGGACAGAACTCTCATTTCTTTTTGCTGGTAGTGGCGTGCCCGCTTGAAGATCCGCATACCTGACATTCAGCTTCCGGTCACCGATCATCAAACCATGAAGTGCTGCTATAGCGCGCTCCGCACCGCTTTGGTCCAGCATCTCGACAAATGCGTAGCCTTTGCTGATCCCGGTTTGCATTTCCCGCACAATAGTTACTCTTTTCACCATTCCCTGGCCCGTGAATAATTGGTCAAGTTCTATTTCATCCGTTTCCCTGGAAAAGCCTACTACAAATAATTTGAACATATCTCAATACTAGAAGACAAAAGTAACTTTTACCAGCCATTTAAGCCGTATTAACATTAGAATGACGGTAGTTTTGATTAAAAAGAGAACGTTTCTTGCCTGACCAGGTTTGAAAAGGGTGCTTATCAAGCCCATGCAGATCTTCACTTGTTGATGATTTTCGACTGCCGGGATATGGAGCCTTAAGCGAAATCTTATCTAAAATGTACAAAGCAGACTCACATCTTACATGTCGATTTTGCCTGTGCAACATTGACATGCAAGTATCAAGGCAAACTGTTCTTTATTTAAAGCTGGCTCTGAATTCCAGTGTTGACAAATTGATTTTAAATTAAACAGTTTGCTAAAGACTGCGGATGATCAGAATCAAAATTAAAGGCATACTTTACATATTGAAAAAATAGCAGGTAATGAACTAAAGTATTTGCTGTTGATTAGCTGCCATGATAAGTTCAGCTACATTTTTTACGCCAAATTTCTGGATCAGGTTTTTGCGGTGCGTATCTATGGTCAGCGGGCTTAAAAACAATTCCTGACCAATCATCTGGCTGGTCTTGCCTTCTGCGATCAGTGCGAGTATCTCTTTTTCTCTTCGGGTAAGCCTGGGCGCTCCCTGCAGGTCATTTTTAGTTGGCCGGCCGATGATCTCGATCACTTCTTTACTGTAACAAATTTTTCCACCGAGGGCTTCAGCGATACAATGCCTTAATTCGTCTATCGCACTGTTCTTGAGCAAATAGCCGCTGGCCCCGTTTTGAATGGTTTGCATGATAATGCTCCGCTCCGTGTGATTGCTCAAAATCAGGATGATCGTCGATATTGATAGTTTTTTGATCATTTGGCACAATTCCATCCCATTAATATCAGGAAGTGTAATGTCCAGTAAGATAAGATCTACTTCATTCGCGCCAAGGTAGGTAAGTAGATCTGCACCGCTGTAAAAACCGCCAATGAGATGAATATTCTGTTCATTCTGGAGTAAGGTCTTTAAACCCTCGATCACGATAGGATGATCGTCCACTATGGCAGTACGTAATTTAGCTGGTAACATCAGTAGTAATCTCTATGTTAACGGTTGTTCCTTCCTTTACAACAGATTGTATCTCAAAACGTCCCTTTAAAAACGCTATCCGGTTTTTCAGGTTATCCAGGCCCATACCTTTCTTGTTTTCCAGAATAGCTGTATCAAATCCACAACCGTCATCTTCAAAGGTGATAAAAAATACATTGTTATTTTGACTGCATTGCAACATGATTGTTGTTGCGCGGGCATGTTTGATCGCATTAGAGATCAGTTCCTGCACGATCCGGTAAATGTTAAGCTGTATATTTAATGGAATATTTTTCATACTACTTAAAGGCTGAAAGTCAATATGTAAACCATCGCGCATATAAAATTCACAAAGGTCTTTCAAGGCAGTTTCAAGCCCAAATTTCAACAATGTTTCCGGCAACAGGTTGCGGGCAATACGCCTCAATTCACTAACAGAGTTATCCAGCTGGCCAATGATCCGGTGAAGGTCTTTATCCCCTGCTGTTTCTGCATTGGTATTCGACCAGCCGGATAAGCCGATCTTTACACCGGCCAGCATCCCGCCCAGACCGTCATGCAGATCACGGGCAACGCGCTCCCGTTCATGTTCTTCACCATCCAGCATCGCCTGGGTTACCTTGAGTTGCTGCTTTTGTTCCATGTCGCGAAGTTGCTGCCGGTAGTTGATCTCTTTTTGAACCGACAGCTTCCGGTTACTTTTAGCATTCAGGACCACCAGCGCGAGGGTAATCAAAAGCGCCAAACAACCTATGCCCAGTAACCCGTTATACAGATGTTCATTCCTGGCTCTTAACGCGGCCTGTTTATTCTGCGCCTGTAAAGCAGCGATCTTTTGTTGGTTCTGTGCTGTGCGGTACTTGGTCTCCAGTTCATTGATCTTCAATTGGGTCTGGTCCTGGTGTATACTATCTGTCAGTACCTGATATTTATTCATCCAGGTGTAAGCCGCTTCATAATCATTCAGGTTTTTGCTGACCTTAGCCAATTCAGCATAGATCATAGCCCTGTCATTGTTAGTGGCCATAAGCGTCCCCTCTCTGATGATGCCCATCAGAATCGCCCGTGCTTTGGCATACGCCTTTTGCTGTAGATAAACATCATATTCCCTAAAAACGAATTGCTGGTACAATTGTCGTTGATTATACCTTTTGGCTAAACTTTTTCCTTTTTCAGCACTGGCCAGCGCCAGGTCAAATGCATTAGCCGTAGAATAATATAGGGCTTCGTTGTAATAATACAGCGGATAATTAACGGAACCTGGATAAGGCACCAATAATGCTTTTGCTTTCTGCAATAAGGGCAGAGCCTTTTCGAGCTTGCCATCATAACAAGAAATGCTTACGCCGCTCAGGTAAGCAAATAAGAGATTGATCGAATGCGGGTCTTCGTCGTGCAGCAGTTCGATCGCCCTTTGATTATACAATGCCGCCTTGGTAAACTGGTAGTTGTTCATCAACAGCGTGGAAAGTTGTGTGTAAAAATGTGCAAGGGTTACCTTATTACCACCTTTTTCAGCATTCGGCAGGGCCTTCTCCAATATGATGCGGGTTACAAACGCATATCCTTTAGCATCCTTATTCATTAAAGCATAATTGAACCAGGCAGCAGCGCGCCTGTCATACGCTTTCGGGGTTTGAAATGCCGATAAGGCTTCTGCGGCTTTTTTAAAGGCTGCGGCCGCTTTGACTGTGTTCCAGTTGAAGTAATACTGCCCCTCATAAAAAAAGGAAAGGGCCTTGCAGAACGGATATTTTTCGGCAAGCTGTTTACCGTGCAGCAAATAGATCTTGCTTTTTACCGTGTCTTTAAATTTCCAGTATTCTACCAACTGGAAGTTAGCCTTCGCCTTGGTGCTGTCAGGGCTATTAGACCTCAGAACACTATGCAAACTGTCCAGGTGCCGTTTTTCATTGAGCGGTATCTGTTGCTGCGCAAATGCACATAACACTATGAGCAGGAAAATTGAGATCAGATATATTTTTTTCATTCAAACCAACATAGATGTGCCGGTACAACATGAAATAGCCCGGCAGGTGATCTCAAATATCTGCCTAAAAAATTAAAGGAGATACCGTAATAGTGTGCATGACATTAAAATACCTAAAAATCAGTAGAAAAAAAACCACCAATCAGGGGATTTCATATGAACAGCTCATCCAATAGTTTTGCGGTCTATCTATAAATTAATCAAATAACTATGAAAAAAACAGTTTTTAAAAATCTAATCACGGCAATTGCCTGTTTCATGCTTTTGGCAGGCTTTTCTTCATGCAGTAAGAAAGATAATGATGAATCGTCTCCCTCATCACCTGATGGCCGGACGGCCAAATTCACAGTTACGGTTACCAATGCACCCGAATCAGCGTATATCTCCTTTGTGATGGTCGGGTTAACCAATAACACTACAGATGCTACCGTTTGGAAAGTGAACGGTGTGGTACAAAACAATGAGAAAACGGTAAGCCTGGGCAAGAATAATTTTAGCGGGAACACGAAGACCTACGTGATCGAGTCTATCAAACCATTGAGTAACATTAGTGTGGGCGTACAATGTTTAAGCCCGGGAACTGCGTCTTACAATATCAGTTACAAAGCAGAAATTAACGGCGTAGTGAAAGCAGACAATAAAGATGTTACGGTTACTGCCAATTCGGATTTTACCCATGATTACACTTACTAAAAAGCGATAGTGTACTACTATTAACCAGCTTTATATATCTATTCATTACATAAATCGAAGTAACTATGAAAAAGATCGCGATCATTTGTACAGCCCTGTTATTGTTTGGCTTCACAGAAACCAAAGCACAAGGGATATTAGACAAAATTGACAGAGCTAGCGACAAAGCCGACAGGGCCGGCCGTACTGCAGATAAAACAAAGAATACCGGCGACAAGATACTCGGCTTTTTCGGCAAGAAGAAGGATGGCGCTTCTTCCGGAACCAAGACAACAGTGAAGATCAGTGGAGTTGACTTCGCCGGCTTGAAGACCCTTAACGAGAAATTGCAGTCCGCAAAAGGTATCGAAAGCACGAAGATGAAATACAGCGCTTCGGGATCATCGATCACCTTATACCACGCAGGCTCTACAACTGACATCCTCAAGTCGCTGCAAAAATCAGCTCCTGATATATTTGCCGAAAAAAACATTGACGGCATGGACGATGGTGAAATATCAATCAAGCTCAAATAGCTATATTATTCAGCAGGAATACTGCCCGAAAATGACAAACTGTCTGCCGAAGCGATACTAAAATTTGCCGTAGGCAGGCAGTTTTTTTATTCCTATAAATCATGATATGAAAAGACTGACATCAAGAGCAAAATTTGCCATCCTTTCCGTACTTGCCCTGGTTATAATTGGGCTATCTGCCTGTAACAAAAACGGCGGAGGTGGCGGTGATGATACGGAGAAATTCCTCACCTGCAAGATAAACGGCAAATATCATGAATTTAATTACATGGTAAATGCTAATGACAAACCCGCTACCGATACCGTACACTTTGTGGTAATTGGCGGTTGGGAAAACCAGGATATGAATATCGGATTTGGCATAAACATGCAAATCAAGGAAGGTGCAAAAGAAGCAACCTATAAAGCTGATCACACAAGCGATCTGTTACTTGCGGGTAAATACTATATTGACGATATGAAAGATGGGAAGGTTGTGGGTACCACGATTTTTAATGGCGGAGACTTGGAAGGGAGCAACTTTACCTTAACCATCACCAGTTTGACCAAATGGGGGGTTAAAGGCACCTTCTCGGGAAAACTAAAACGGCTCGACGGAGAAGACTACGTGACCGTAACGGAAGGAAAGTTTTCAGCACCCTATAATTAAATGCATTTTACCATTCATATATTACAACCGAATATCAGATACATATTGCCTGGATTTATTACGTGAATCATTTAAAAATGTCAAAAGAGTGTGAAGGTGATTGCCGTTAACCTTCACAATATCGTTAGCAAACCCATCCGGCATTTTTTAAGAAAATTACAATACTAAATAAAAGTTGTCCGAATGATTAAATTTCTTTCAATACTGCTTCTCATAATTGGAACGCGCACGGTTGTAGCGCAAACTATTTCCTGTGCCGATTCCACTAAATTAAGAACACGATTAAATACGATCATGGAAGTTGACCAGAATAGCCGGAAGGAATTTATTAAACAACTTGGTGAAAACAACCCGCAAAAAACAAGGGAACTGGCTTTGCAAATGAAAAAGACCGACAAAGAGAATCAGCAGTTTGTTGGCGAACTGCTGGATAACTGTGGCTGGCCTAAAGGACTTTCAGCGGAGAATAATCATACCCTGTTTCTGGTTATCGATCATGCGGAAACAGAATATGCAAACAAGTATTTTCCATTTATTAAGCAGCAAGCTGAGCTGGGCACTGTACTAAAAAGTGACCTAGCGACCCTACAAGATCGTATCCTGCTGAAAAAGGGACAAAAGCAATTATATGGCACCCAAACCTTTAAAGTAGGACCTGTAATTCATGTATGGCCGGTAGATAACATTGACGGGCTTAGTGAAAGACGCCAAGCAATGGGTATGCAAGCAATGGACGAATATATTCAAACAGTAAAAAAAACATATCGCTCTGAAGTTGAATGGGATAGATCATTGTCCGTTGAAGATGCGCAAAAGCTAATGGGAAAAAAGCTTTGAATAACGACAACGCTTTGCCAAATTGCAGTTGCAAGGCATGTAGCCCCGTAAGAATTAGTTAAATCATCTTGTAAAGAAAAAATAAGCACAACTTTGTTTTTGACAGTGATTTAAGTTAGATGTCAAAGGTCCATAACAACTGCTTCAAAAGCTTTTTCAAAACAAGGTTTTTAGTAACTGAAACGGGGAATAATTTAAAGTACGCGATACACTAACGAGATATAGATTTAGTGATAAACAGATGCAGTGGCGGAGTAAATCAGACCGCGGTAGCCACCCTTCATTTCGACATGTCCACCGAAATACAATCGATCTATAAGCCTATAGCAGCAAATGTGGAAGAATAATGTGTTATATTTAATGCCAGCAATTCCCTTATAGAATGAAGAAATTAGTTCTCAGTTTGATTATGGCCGCCGTTTTGTTTGGCTGCAAGCAAAAAAACACAATGGATAATGCTGCCGCCTCATCCGGCGATACTGCCTTTCAAAAACTAGCTGATGATTACCTTGCGGGTTATCTGGCCTGGCGACCGGCAACCGGCACTTACCTGGGCTACCACCAGTACGATGGCAAGGTAACCGATGTAAGCAAAGCCTCACTGGAAACCGAACTGGCCCGGCTAAAAGATTACGATGCTAAGCTAGCCGCATTGGACACCGCCTCGCTTGGTACTAAGGCACTTTATGATTACCGTATTTTACAATCGGCCATTAAACTGGAGATCTTCAATTTTGAAGATATAGGCGTTTATACTAAAAACCCCATGACTTACGCCAGCGGCGTGGACGTCAGCATTTATGTGAAACGCAATTTTGCACCACTGGAGGACAGGGTGAGATCCATCATCGCCATAGAGAAACATACCGCGCAGATTTTTGCCAATGCCAAAGCAAATTTACAAGATACGCTGGCCAAACCTTTCGTGGAAACCGCCATTGAAGTTGCCCGTGGTTCCGCTGCGTTTTTAGGCGGCGACCTGAAAGTAGCGCTTAAAGCGGTGAAGAACGATACCCTGATGAAGACCTTTAATAAAGTCAATAGCGAAGCCATTGCACAAATCACGAGCTTTGCCGATTACCTGCAAAAAGAAAAGCTGCCAAAAGCCACCAACAGGTACGCTATAGGTAAGGCGAACTACCAAAAAATGCTGTTATATAATGAAGGCATTACTTTAACGCCGGAGCAGATCCTGGCGCTCGGCCTTAAAGAATTAAAAAAGGAACAGGACGTGTTCAATGCTGCGGCTAAGATCATCAACCCCAACAAAAGACCGATAGAGGTATATATCGAACTGCAGCAGGAACACCCAACTGCAGGGGGATTGCTGCCCGAATCGCGCAAGAACCTGGAAAAGATCCGTCAGTTTTTGGTGGATAAAGGCATCGTTACTTTGCCATCGGAAGTACGGGTGAAATGTGAGGAAACACCGCAATATGCCCGCGCGACCAGTAGCGCGTCTATGGATACACCGGGACCGTTTGAAACCAAAGCAACGGAGGCCTATTATTATATTACGCCAGTCGACCCTAATTGGACTGCCAAACAACAAGAAGATTGGCTGAGCCAATTCAATTACTATACCACTGACATGGTGACCATACACGAAGCTTACCCAGGCCATTACACCCAATTTGTACATCTGAACGCTTCCAGTAGCAGCAAGATCGAAAAGATCTTCTACAGCTATGCCTTTGTGGAAGGCTGGGCACACTACTGCGAAAAAATGCTTGTTGATGAAGGTTACGGAAACACCGGCGACCCGGTAAAAGCTGCCAAGTACCGCATCGCGCAATCGGGTGAAGCCCTGTTAAGACTTTGCCGATTATGCGTGTCGGTTAAAACGCATACGCAGGGCATCAGCGTGGATGAGGGCACTAAGTTTTTTAGGGATAACTGGTACCAGGGTGATAAACCATCGCGGCAGGAAGCGCTGCGGGGTACGTTTGATCCGGGTTACCTGTTCTACACCATTGGAAAACTGGAATTATTAAAGCTGCGCGAAGATTATAAAAAACAGGAAGGCGCCAAGTTTTCGCTGAAAAAATTTCACGATATGATATTGGATAATGGCATGCCACAGGTACGCATGTTGCGCCGGCTAATGCTTAAAGATAAGCGTACCTGGGACAATATTCTTTAAACGAATCACAAATCATTAACCAGAGGAATATTAAAAGTTCAACAATATCGTAGGACACCAGCGCCAAAAAATCTACAAGAGTTTTTTCACTAAAAATAACAGGGAATTCGACAGACGTCTGGCTGCACAGATCGATGTCTTTAAGCTTAGCGACATAAGAGATGAGTGTTTGCAATTTTGATGAGGATTAGTTCAATCGGGTTGCCGGGTACGCTCTATCTTGATGCCCGATAAGTAATCCGATTAATAGATGTAGCGAGTTAGACGTAGGGGTCTGCACCTGAACGGCCGGGCCTGTTACAGGCTTTAAGAAGATCCTGATTTCGAACAAATTAAGGTTTAAAAATGTCATAATTGACATAATCGGTATCCTGCTACCGTGCTTGGTAATCTCAAGCCCAACACCTGATCACTGTTCGAGGACCATACAGCGCAATGAGGATTCCGGGACGCTTGATCAACTGATTTCAAAAGTAATGGTATATGAATGCTGTACAGAAGTGGGCGCTCATCCTGTAGCACCCAAAACTTGATCAGGCTTGTGGCTTCAGCAACTACAATATTCTATACTTTCCTTGGTATGAGGACCGTATTAATTTCTTACAGGTGGACAAGCAGGCTGCAGTATCCCGGATAAGTGAATCATCGGCGATCAGTGATCCCGGGACCTGGGTCCAATACGGTTCGCTTTTCGCTTTCTCAGCGGCTGGAAGCCATTCAGGTCATCAATGTATTTGCGCAAAGTGTCCTGCATCCTGTCAATAAAATGCGTCTGACTGAGGATCTTCCGGTTCTTGATCTCTTCGAAGCGGCCAGTATGTTTGCTCAGATCGATGTCCAGGCTTTCGCTGAGCCAGTAAATAATATCGGCCAGCGATGCCTCTCCATCATTCAACTGTCCGGATAGCCAGAGTCCGTAACCGAGTTCAACACTATTAATCTGTTCCCCGGTCCATTTGAGTGGTTTCCGGTTTCGGCCCGGGCGGATATAGAGCGGCCTTTCCGGCTTGCCGATTTTTGACAGGGCCTGTGCAATATATTCCTGCAACATTTCGCAGGCGCGAAATTTGGAAAAGAGATAATCACCACTGGTAGCAAATTGCTGATCCAGTTCCGGGACTTCCGGAATCAGCACACTCTGCACGGAAACGCCACGCACAAAATACAGCTCATCCAGTTCCCGGGCACCTAGCCGGTAGTACTGGTAAAGAAAGGTATGCTGCCGGAGGCCGCGCTGGATAAAGCGCAGCTCGTCCAGGTAGTAAGCCCGCAGCTGTTCATCATCTCCTACAGGCGAACCGGCAACGAGATGATACCGCATGACCTCGAAAAGATAAGGCCCGTAGAATTGTGGTTTGACCACCTTGAAGAAATGGATCTCGTCTTTCTGATCCGGAAAGGGGTGTTGATCCAGGTGATGAAAAAGCTGAGCCAGGGCCTTGCGGATACACCGCAAAGCCAGCGTCATTCGTTGTAAAGGTTCAGTTTGTTCCCTGGCGATCCGGGCCAGTTCATCTTCCATGCGCAGGAATTCCTGCCGGGCATACGATGGTAGCATAATTCAATGAGCTTAACATAATTACCGCGCTGCCTGCAACGCCGGTTGCAGTACCAACAGGGCGGTTATCCAATGGCCATTTCAGTGGCAGGAAAGGTTTAGCTTCCTGCCCGGATCAATGCTAGCAACTCGTCAAACCGCCGATATCACAGTCATCATACCAGCCGGTCCATTCAAAAGGGGCAATTGATCTTTTGCAAAGTTTGGAACCGGATGGCCGTGCTGTCAAGTGCCAGTTCCGGGGAAAATCGAGGCACCTTTAATAATAGGAAAATCGCAATCCGGTCAGTCCCAATAAGCTGATGACGCTAATCTCATTTGGAGGGGACACCGGCTTCCGTTATATTTGATGATCATACACTTGATGTCTATTTTCCCATTTTTATGAGAGCAACCCTAACCCGGGAAGAACTATTCTTGCTAAGAACCCCTGTCGGTAACCTTCCGGCTTCCAGAAAATTACGCAGGGGATGTGCGCAAATGGGATTTCGCACGCTGCAGGAGATCATGGAATTAGGCTGGGGGAAACTGATCCACCAACAGGGATTCACCTACAGGTGGATGAACGAACTTACGGCGTTGCTGGAGCAGTACCAGCTTCTCCACCTGTTACAGGCTAATCCATCGGCGGATTATCGTTGATCCAGCGCACTGCGTTCAGAAAGACCTCTTTGACCTTTTCTGCGGTCGCGTGCTTGGGATTATTATACTTATTCTTCACGCTCCCCGGGGAAAAGCCTTGCTGCCCGTCTGTTTCCACATGCTTGGCGACATAATCGAAATACACGACCTTTTTCCGGTGGACAAAGAAACCGATCTCGATCAGGACGCGAAAAAAGTAAATCACTTGTTCCATCGTGGCAGCAGCGTGCAGAAAGAAGGGCGTAAAAAGCATGTTCTCCCACTTCTTATAAGTGATCCGGGATTGAATACGGAGTTTCTTTTTGAGCGTCGCTGCCTCTTCTTCCAGGGCTTTGGCCAGAATATAGCCCAGAGATTCAGTTCCCTGTTCGTAGCCATAGTGAATGTTAATGGGAATGGAACGCAGGTCGCGCAGCTTTTCAGCCACCCGGACCAGTTCCTCCTGATAGAATTCCACCTCGGCATCATTGGTCTGCAGCATCCGGGTATAATAACAGATCACCGGGAAGTAATTGAAATTGAGGTGGACCAGTTCCGGGAAGAGCCGCGCCCGGAGTTGGTCACCGGAATAAGCCTGAACGAGGGCATGAAGCGACCGCACCCAATAGCGCTGGTAATCCAGCTCCCGGCTGTTATGCACCGGCCGGTAAACCGGGCTGGATAAAACATCAAGGTAATCTGCGATCAGCCGGAGAAGTGCGCGGTCCTCGCCGGCTTTGGTCAGTGCCCGGATAATTTTAAAAGCCATTTTTCTATTTTCCGCCATAAAGGATGCTTTCAGGGCCAGCGGTACCTTTAGCTGGTCATTAAAAGCAGCCCCATAAAGCTCCTGCAACGACCGGTAAATATGATTCAGGGCAGCAAGCAAGGCCTGTAAGACAAGGTGTTCCGGCTGGCTTTCTGGGGAATCCGGCAGGAGCGCATAATGCCGGTCGGAAACCTTACTGAGCTCGGTTTGAAGGTATTCGATATGCTCGGATCTCCGGCCTGGATCACCGTGGAAGCTATAGATCGTTTCCCGGATGATTTGAATGATATGGTCTTGTTCTGCGGAGAACAGCTCCTGCACATAGCCGGACCAGGCCGGATCAACCGACGCGGGTAAGTCGCCGAGCAGTCCGGCTGACAGGCGCTCCAGGGATTCCAGTGTTTTCATCGGCTCGTATGATCGGTGGTAGGTTACCCGGCGTGCCGCCGTGATCTGGCCGCATCGAAGGCCCACTGCAAGATCTGGCGGATCGTTCTGATGATCTCCGCCCGGTCTTTCGCCGAACGGATGTCGATCCCACATTGTGTGCTGTAGTTCGTCCGGGCATGTAACACAAGGTAATAAATGCCTGACACCAACAGGGCGGCGACTGCTTTAAAACTGATACCAGACCCTTCAAAATAGGGATCGGTCTGCTGGAAAAAATCCTTCGCCAGGAGTTCCCGTATCTTGCCAATATCATCCATGAGGGAGCATTTTTCGGTGATCTCCCAAAGAATGAGCTGCTGCATTTCTTCTTCCTGGAAGAAATAGTCGAACTGTTTTTCCAGGACAAAGACCAGCATCTCGATCAGCCCGCTTTTCTTTCGGATGCCTTCCAGCATGACCGTCATCTCTGCTTTAGAGGCCATCCAGTAATCTTTTTCGACGATGTACTTGGCGACAAGGGAGTCCAGGGTGCTGAAATACTTAAAGATCAGGCTGGTGGTCACCTCTGCCTCCCGGGCAATCGCGCGGGCGGACAAGCCTTTATAACCTTTCTTTTTTAAAATGACGCCTACGGCATCGATCAGTTTACGCTCCGTCAGCGGCCGGTTATTAGTCCTGCGGGAGGCGCGTTTATTTCCGGGTTGCATAGCTGCTTTATTTAATGTTCACTTCCTGATCTGTTGGGTAGGGCAATGCCGATCTGCTCGTCTACCCGGGCAAAGGCCTGTAAAGTCCGGTCCAGTTGTTCCCGGGTATGCGTGGCCATGACGCTCATCCTGATCCGGGCATCCTTCCGGGAAACGGCCGGGTAAATGATCGGATTAGTATAGATGCCCTGTTCCAGTAACAGCAGACCGGCTTCACCCGTTTTTTTCGGGTCACCGATCTTCACGGGGATGATCGCAGATTCGGTCGTGCCGATATCCATGCCGAGATCCAGTAAGCCCTGCCGGAAGTAACGGATGTTATCCCAGAGCCGATCCATCCACTGGGGCTCCTCATCCAGCAGGCGGATCGACTCCAGCACTGCGGCAATATCTGCGGGGGTGCCGGCGGCGGAAAAGAGATGCTGACGGGACTGGAACTTGAGCAGGCGGATTAGCGCCGGTTTGCCGATGACATAGCCACCGATACTGGCGAAGGTCTTGCTGAAAGTGCCGGTGATCAGGTCTACTTCGTCAAGTAGGTCATACAACTCCAGCACCCCCCGGCCCGTTTTGCCGATCACACCGATCCCATGCGCGTCATCAACGGCCAGGTAAGCACCGTACCGTTTCGTCAGCTTAAGAATTTGATCCAGCGGCGCCATATCACCGTCCTGGGAATACACGCCATCGATGACGACCATTTTGTTGCGATAGGCATGCTGTACATTTTTTAACACCTGCTCCAAACGGTCCAGGTCGTTATGCGGAAAGGTCTTGACATTGGTAAGCAGTCCGCCTTCCTGGACGCTGGCATGTACGCCCATGTCATAGATCGCGATATCCTCCTTTTTCAGCAGGCATTGGATGGTGGCGCTGTTGGAGGTATAACCGGTGGTATATAAAATAGAAGCTTCCTGATCGCGTTTAAAGAACCGGGCGATGGCTTCTTCTAGTTGCTGGTGAAAGCGGAAGTGTCCGCCGATGGCCGGAGACGCGCCCGAACCGGTGCCATATTGTTCGATCGCCGCCATGGCGGCTTGCCGGACCCGGGGATGTTGGGTAAATCCCAGATAGTCATTGGAGACCAGGCCGACAAGCGGCTGCGGGCTGGATTGACCGGGTAGCAGGACCTGAATTTCCGGGCCGCAGCCGGAGGTACAGACCATGCGGTAATTGAGGTGCCCGCGTTGATCCAGGAAGTTCAGGTAGTTGTTAAAGATCTCGGCCCTTGCATACATATTGTAGCCTTCAATGTTTTCAAAATCCTTGAAGCTGGCCTTGTCAAAGCTAATATTCATGGTATCAGATAAGTGTTTTAATGCTTACCCTTAAATTTAGGATACCAATTTTCAAAAAGTGGTCACTTTTGCCTATTATTTAATAAATACTTAACTTTTTGTTAATATTTAAAAACTTGGCAATTCAGGTAAAAGTTGCTGGCTCCTTCTCTGAAATAATCGAAATATATCTCTGTAATAAGGGATCTATTTTTCCAAACTTTCAAAAATCGACTACTTTTTCTTGACGGGTGTCTTTTTCTATTGCGAAAATGACACTTGACCACACGCCATGCAACCGCTTTTTTTGCACTACAACATGGATTTGAGCAGCTTTTCAAAATAAGATGATTTAAAAACTGTGCGTAATGGAATTTCAGACGTCAGATTTAGGGACCAAGGTTGTGAAACCGGTTGCTTTAGGAGTAGGCTATCCACACCGAACAGCATTGAAAACTTTACAAAGTCGACCAGGTGGCGGTCTGGTTTTGAGGCTGTTGATCGTTTGAAATAACCAAGAAACGGATTGGGCGCAGGCAAGAAATTCAGCGTTCATGGAAGCTGTGCCTCCAACATCAACGAGTGATAATAGCATGATGGGACCACCGATATCGATTCACCTTCCTGAAGCCGTCAAGGCCAACAGCAAACGGGTAAAATACAACCCGGGAATGGGTGCATATCCTGTACCGCATGCGATCTGCGAGCTGGTTCCGTATCCCGAAGCACCCATGGTGAGTCAGCAGTTCAGCCACGTCGGATTTTATATGCAGTTGCTGGAGATCAAAGCTGCAGCAGACATCCGCATCCGCTTTGATGTACTATACCCGGCAACCTTTCTGACGTTCGTGTTCAAGGGTACCATTGATTTTTATGACGAAGCAGGCCTTAAGGTTTCCCAAGCCACGGCCGGCACATTTTATCTTTCCTATAACGGAACGGTGACCTATGAGGCCAGGTTAAAAAAGGGACCGCATCAGTTGCTGATCGTTACGCTCTCAGAAAACGAGTTGTTGCCGGCCAGAGCAGACTTTCCTCGATTTGACGAATTGTTGAAACACCTGGCCGCCCGGCAAAAAGCACCGGTCATCCTGCCTTACTGTGCGATCGGGCAAACAATCCGGAATTACCTAGACCGGATGCTGCATTACACGGCCGATAATGCGATGGAAAGAGGCGCAGGTATTTTGGTTTTGCTGACGAAGTGCCTAGGATTTTATCACAGACTGCTGGCGAACAACCAGTACATTATTACCCCTTTGGAAGAAGCGGATGCCCGCAGGTTAATGGAATTCCTGCAAACGAATTATCACACCGAGTCGGTCAACCGGTTATCAGCAATAGCTGAGGCGCTGCAATTAACCGGTTGGCAGGTCAGAAAATTAGCCAAGAAGTATCTGGGCAAGCCGGTACACCGATTGGTGATCGAGCTTCGCATGAGCCAAGCCGCTACGCTTTTAAAAGATACCAACAAAAGTATCCGAAGTATTGCCTTAGCAGTAGGCTATGATAACGAAGCTTACTTCTCCACCGCCTTCACTAAATTTTACCAGATCAATCCATCTGTGTATCGCAAGAACCGCTAGACGAGGAAAAGTTAATCCCAGTCAATTTCAAGCGCAAAGCCATCAGTTTTTTGCGCGTCCTCATACCACCACCATTGATTCCCTCCGAAACTATAAAGGATCAAAGATCCGGCGACCGAACTTTACATCAGCATCTTTTTAAGGTCAGCGCTGTGCTTAGCAGGTCGGGTTGCGCTTTAAGATGATGGTCAAAAGAATGAGCGATGAGCAGGAAGGAAAAGCTACTGAAAGTAATTGCCGGCATCATAGCAGCGTTGTTTTTTTATGCGGCGATGAGCAAGCTGATTGATCTGGACAAATCACGGCAGGAAATGCGTAACCAGGTTTTCCCCACCGTGATCGCTGATCTCTTATGGTGGCTGGTACCCTTAACAGAGTTGCTACTGATGTGCTTATTACTCTACTTACCAAGCAGATTGAGAGCACTGTATGCTTCAGTTGCTTTACTAAGTGCTTTTACGATATATATCGCGATCACCATGACCGGGGTATTTGGCCGGGTTCCCTGCAGCTGTGGCGGGATCTTGTCCCATATGGGCTATGGTACGCATCTCTTATTTAATCTCGTTTTTATTGGTCTTGCCCTTTGGGGTGTTGCCATAGACAACGAATGGAAGGCAATGAACAGATGGTTACACCTCAACAAAGAAAGGAGTTTCAGGCAATTGAACGACCAGTCCTAGCAGGATGAGAGCTTGCCCTGCACTACAAAAAATCAAAATCGACCGTAGGATACAAGCTTCCGGGGTCTGTACGGTAAATCCATTCGTGCCATTCCGGTACGAATCCAAAACTAGAAATCATGCGTAAGTTTTTTAAGAACATCAACAAAATAGGCCTGGCAGGCCTTGTAGCAGTAGCTACCTTCACCCTGGCGTTCAAAGCACCGGCAAAAAGCCCAAAGGTGCTGCAACAGTATGCCAATACCAGTTCCAATGCAACGACACACTGGGTGTTAAATAACCGGGAGCAAGGCGGCGAATCCGGTAATTACAGCTGTTCGGAAGCCTCCAAAGCCTGTACTGCTTTTTTTGACAGCCAGCCGGCCGACGGCGTGGCGGCTCCCAACAGTCCGGACACGGAAATGGGACAGTACACGGTTATTCCTTAATCAACAAAGCCGGCCCCTGAAGAGGCCGGCTTTGTTTTATCTGATATTTTGTGCTATTCCACTGTTTCTGAGCTCATCGTCCGGTATGGGGAAGGCATATCTCGGGCTTCCGGGTAACAACGTATAGATTTTTCCGTTCGCGTTTCTCGTCAAAGTCTTGGCAAACCGGTTATCCTGGTTTAGCCGTTTCAGATCAGTCCATCTGGTATTCCGGAAGACCAGTTCCTTCCGGCGTTCGGTCAGTAGCTGCGTTAAAGCTTCTGCGGCATTTGATGCCGTCAGCGGCACAAATGTTCCCTTCTTCCAACGATTTTGCAACAAGAAATTCAGGTCGTTCATGGCGGCGGAACTATTGCCGGCCCGGGCGTAGCTTTCTGCCCGGATGAGGTAAACTTCATCCAGGGCCAGACCGGCAAACATGGCTGTTGTCCCGCTATAATTCCCCTTGAACTGGGTGATCGCGGGAGACTTCACCGTAAAGAAGATAGATTTTCTCAGGTCATTGGCCGCATAGGAACGGTACAAGGTACTGTCCACGCTGGTTAGCGTCGGGATAATAAAAAAGTTAACGTTGCTCAATGCGGTATAATACAATACTTCATCATTGCCATTGGGCAATGCCCGGGGTAAGGGCTTGGCTAAACTGGCGGTAAGCGTATTGTAATCGATCAGGTCTTTGCGGATATTCAGACAGGCGGAAGCATATTGCCCTGCCTGGTCATACAACTGCATGGTTTGATAGGTTCTGGCTAACAGGGCGAATGCGGCCTGCTGGGTCGGCCGGGTCTTATAATCACTTTGTTTGGGTAACAGATCGGCGGCAAGGCGCAGGTCTTGGGTGATCTGGTCATAAACCTGTTGCAGCGTCCCCCGGGTTGATGGCTGGTTGACGTCGGAGGAAAGACGAACAGGGATGCCCAGGGTCGCAGAAGCGGTAGCCGGGTCGTAGGGCATCGCAAACTGCTGCGCCAAATGGTAGAACGCCATCGACCTGATGAATAAGGCACTGCCTTTGATCATATTAAACTGGCTTTGGCTGGCCGGGTCCGGCTGATACTTAGCCAGGCCATCCAGGATAACATTCGCCGTGAATACCTGCTGGTAAGGTTTGTTCCAGTCATTCTGGGTTTGTCCCTGGTAGATATCGGGCTGCCACAGGTAGCTGTTGGCGATCACCACGCCTGCGCCGGAAAGACCGGCGTCCGTCGTGTAAATATCGTCCGTACCGGTCACGCTCAAATAGGGCGCCACATTTATATCCGCGTTATTATCTAACAGGGACTGGAAGTCGGTCAGGGTAGTTGGAACCGTCAGAGCCTGGTTGGGCTTTTTATCCAAAAACTCCTTCTGGCAGGCACTAATCCAACAGGTCAAGCCGGCTAATAGGTACAGGGTCATCTTTTTCATGGGATGCTATTTAATTTAAAAGTCGAGTTTAAAACCGGCTGCAATGGTTTTGGGCGGCGGACCGGTCTGGTAGTCGGGATCAACGCCAAAGGAGTTGGCTTTCCATAACAGGGCAAGGTTGTTGGCATACAGGTACAACTGTAAATGCCGGATGGCCAATTTTCTCAGGCGGATACCTGAAAGGTCGTAGCTGAAGTTGATATCCTGCAAACGGATATGGTCCGCTTTGCCGACCAGGGTTTCCGCGAGCGCATAAAAACCATCCCGGTTGTTATCGATCGCTGCCGGAAGCGAGGGGATCTGGGTATGGGATTCATCCCCCGGTTTTTGCCAGCGTAAGGCGTAATCCCCGCTTCCTCCCAGTCCACTCAGTACGGATGCATAGTTGACAGAAGATTTCCGGAAATAATAGCCTAAGCGAAAGCTGATATTGGCAGACAGCGAAAAGTTCCGGTAGGTGATTGTATTGCGGAATGCGCCGAAAGTAGTGGGCCTGGCTGATCCGTTGTAGACAATCGTGCCGGCGCTGGCATTGCTAAGGATGGCCGCGTAATCTTTACTGACCTGAGCATTTAAAATGCCCTGGGGGTCACCCGTCAAGGGGTCAAGTCCAGCCCATGGATAACTATAAATGGCGTACAATGGGTTGCCTTGAATGGGATAGCCGATCAGACCGATCGTTGACGCGTTCAGTTGAGCGGTTGCATATTCGGTTACCTGGTCTTTGACATAACTCAGCAGCAGGGTGGAGTTCCACTGGAGGACGCCGTTGGTATTCCGAGTATTGACCGTCAGATCTGCACCATGGGTTGTTGTATTGGCGTTGTTACCGGTAAAGCTGCTGATGCCGGTGGACGGCGCAAACGGTGTGGTGCCAATAAGATCTACGCCTTTTTTCCGGTAAACCTCGACCGTGCCGCTGATCCGGTCATTCCGGGTACTGAAGTCCAGGCCAAAGTTCGTGGTCCTGATCTGCTCCCACCGGAGTTCCGGATTGGGCGGGTTCACGATACGCTGGAAGGGCAGCAGTGTGGTCGGCGCTTTGGTCAGGGCATATTGGGCCGTAGTGAAAGCCGATAGCTTTTTGTCCACGTTTCCGCTTAAACCATAGGTTGCCCTGAACTTCAGGTAAGGTAACCAGCCCAGGTGATAAAAGCTTTCATGGCTGATGTTCCAGCCTGCACCTGCTGACCAAAGCGGAATGCCTTTTTGATTGGTATTGACCCCGAAGAGGTTGGACCGGTCAAACCGGACGCTGCCTGTCAGGGAATACCGCCGGTCATAAGTATAACCTGCATTGGCATACCAGGAAATATACCGGTCGGTGAGCTCTGTCTGGGTGTCTCTGTTCGGAACCTGCCCGGTCGCGCCCGGATTTTGGTAAAAGGGATAAAGATTGACGTAGTCCACCAACTGGCTGGTGGCATGGTCAGCATCATAGCCATATAAGCGATACGTATTGCCGGTCGTCTGAACCTCCTGCAACTCATAGCCGGCAATGGCATTGAGCTCATTTTTTTGCCAGCCTTTATTGAAATTGAGCTGTCCCCGGATATTGTGGCTGGTCAGAGAAGTTCGCCCTAAGTCCAGGATGCCACCCAAGGGAATGATCCTTTTGATACTCCCGTCCGCATTGACCTGTGAAAACTGGTTGATCAGGTTACGCGCGTAGTAGGTGTCCTGGGTTTGCAGATTCCTGCCGTCTGTGAGCCCTCTGCCATATTGATAGGACACCAGTGCATGGAGGGCGGGAATGATCCGGTAATCCGCGCTGGCATTGATCCGGTAATCGGTGACCCTGCTGGTTTGATCCGCCGCATAGAGTTCATTGACCGGGCTATATTGCCAGTCCAAAAGTCCGGAGGATGCGGCAGACCGGGCATAAGCCATCCGGTAATCATTAGCGACCGTCAGCGGGTTTCCCTCGCTGTCGGCTAGACGGGCATAGGGATAATAAGGCGTATTGGTGATCGCATTGTAGGAAGAATTGTAATTAGGGTTGTCGAGCTGGTTCCTGCTTTGCGTCAGCATGAATCCGGTACTGACCTGCAACCGGCTGTCGATCAAAGAATAGGTATTGGAGGCATTTAGCGTAAATCGGTCGTAAGTATTGCGGTTCAAATTAGCCAGGTCTTTGTCATAACCTGTCGATATATAGAACCGCTGTTTTTCTGAGCCCCCACTGAGGTTGAAGGCGTACTGCTGGTTGACGCTTTTGCGGTAAAAATACCGGTTCAGGTCATTGCGGACATCCTGCTGCTTTAGGGCTCCCAGTTGGGCATTCGCCTCAGCCGGTGATATTTTTCCGTCACGCTGCGCAATCAGTAACTCTACGGCAGGCGTGAGCGCCGTATGCGCTGCCGACTGTTCCGCGGCCTGGTAAAAGCCCTGGGCAAATAATTTTTGCTCGATATCAATAAAGTCTGCCGAGGACATTTGCGGCTGGTAAAAGAGATCCGGCTTGGCACCGATGGTCACGTTCGCATTGAGCGACACTTGTATGGGGCGGTTGAAGGCTCCTTTTTTGGTGGTGATGACAATGACCCCGTTGCCGGCGCGGGCACCCCAAATGGAAGCCGCAGCCGCATCTTTAAGCACGGTTACGCTTTCGACGTCGTTGGGATTGATGTCATTGAGGTCACCCTGGTACGGAAAATTATCCAGGATGATCAGGGGATCCACGTTCGCGTTAATGGTACTCTGGCCCCGTATCGTAATGGGCGTTTGGGCGTTCGTACTGGTTGCGCCGCGGTTAAAGATCAGACCGGAGGTCACGTCTTCCAGGCGGCTCAGCAAATCGGTACTGACCCTCCGGTTCAGCAGTTGCCGGTCGACCTGGGCAAATGACCCGGTAGAGCGTTCCTTCGGTAAGCGCTGGTAACCGGTGTTTATGACAACTTCATTCAACTGGTTAGCCGTGGGCTCCAATTGAATGACATGCCGAAAGCCAGGTGAGTGGTTAAGCTGGATGGTCTGCGTCCGGTACCCGATAAAGGAGATGGTTAGCGAGTCGGCTGCAGCTGGAAGCCTGAGCGCGAAGTTCCCGGACCGGTCGGTAACCGTACTTTGCGTTTGCGTACGTACCGTGGCTCCTGCGAGCGGCTCGCCGTTACTCCCGGATAAAACGGTCCCGGTGATGGCGGACTGCTGCGCGACGACGAACAGCGGGAAGCCAAAAACGAACAAGAGGAGTAATAGTCTTTTCATGAGTGTGTTGGTGAATAGATTAGGTTACAAAGCCTTGTCGTTGTCGCTGATGTGCAGCATTTCAATGGGCGCTTTTTTCAGAACGAATTTCAGATCATATTTTTCCAGGGCTTGATTAAGGGACTCTATACTGCCCAGGTTGGCGTCCAGGCTAAGATCCACTTTACCGGTATAGCCGGTGCCGTCCACTACCGGGTAGGGCGTATTGGAGAGGTAAAAGGAGTCCAGCTGTACGATCAAATAATCCAAGGTGGCGTTGCTCATCTGGAAGCCAAAGCGATCGACCTGGATATGGGGTTTGCTGCCGGTGGTTTTCAGCTTATCGGTAGCAGCAGTCCGGGTCAGTACCCAACAATCGCGGTCCAGCAGTTCCACCCGCGCTTTGTATTGCGGAAACAGCCGGCTGAGGTCTGACTGCATGATGGAAAAGATATCCGGGGCCAGCCGTGGCGGAACGATCAGTTCATAACAATAGCCATGACCCGCAAACAGCCATTGATGATAAGCGGCGCCGGTCTGGGAGGAATTCAAAGCCGTCGTATCCTGAACATCGAGCAAGATCTTATGATTGCCCAGCGTCCTGTACTGACCGGCATAGGCGTTACTGAACAAGGCCATCAGGGGCACGTTCCTGGTGGTGATCCGGCGGGATTTTCCCGGTTGATCAAGGTCATAATGATAGCCTGACCGTAATCCTTCTACGCACCCGGTCAGGGACGACCGGAAGATCAAAGTGGAATCAAACGCCGAGTTCTGGTGGGTGAATAAGGGCTTGGTGCGGTCATAGGGCAATAAGGCGACGTCCTGTTTTACCGGTGCTTTGATATCCTGATGCAACAGCAGGTTATTGATATTTTTCATATTCACCGCATTCTGATCGGTAATTGCCCGTACGATCCCATCAGGATCGATCCAAACAAAATGCGGCAAAGAGCTATGCGGAAAAAGGTTATTTAATGCTTTATCGCCAACCAGTTCTGGGATATCGTAAGTCCGGTGTTGCTGCCGGGTGAACTTGGCCATAAAAGCATTGACCTCGTTGGCGGACTGGTAGGTTACGGATAAGAACTGCAATTGGCCATCAAACCGCTTTTGCAAGCTGTCCATCCTGGGAATCATGGCGATGCAGGGACTGCACCAGGTCGCCCAAAAATCGAGGATCAGTAATTTGCCTTTAAAATCAGCAAGTTTGGCGGTACCGGCCGGATGACCGGTCCGATCCTTATAATGAATAAGCCCAGTAAGGGTAATGTCGGGCACAGGCTGCCCGATCCTTATGCCACGGCCCGCAGTACCAACGGCTTGGTTAACCTGTGCCCATACGCTAAAATTTAGGCAAAGCACAGCCAGTACGATGTATTTCGTTATTTTTTTCATGAGTGAAGAGCGCTTTGGTGAGTAAAAGAAGGATTAGCTTCAAAGCTTGAATGCCTCAAAAACGCAAAATTGAAAATTATGATTAGGTTTCAATTTTGCGGTTGCCATTTTCAAAGTAAATCACACCGGCGATTTTATAATCAGCTTAAATAATTGCTTTGGAGAAAGAATAAGAGCATCAAAAGTGTTAGGAATCTCTCTTTGATAAAGGGAACCTTCGCCGTAAAATTGACGTATATTTTGGGAATATTGATTTAAAGTAGTCTGACTTAATAATGAACTATCAATGAAGTACTTTAATACAAAGGTGTTTCCTCTGCGAAATTTATAAATGTAGTTCTTAGTTTTCATCGCCCGTATATTTAAACACGAGCCTTGCAGTAAATTTGGAGCTTTAATAATTGTGGGCTCTACTAACCGTGGTCACATAATAGTTTCTGAAGCCTTAAGTTAACACGGATTTACAGCAGAGCCCACAACTATTTAGACATGCAAATATAGCATATCATAGGCATAGCTGTGGGTATAATTCTGCTGTCCTGCGTTAACGGCTTCAGAATGTGACCGCAAGACTCTTAATTGATACCATATCTTAAATATGAATAGTTGGCAGCACCTATTCACATTAATCATAAACCAAACATAATCAAATTATTAAAGAAATGCAAAAATATTACATAAAGATGTATAAATACTAATTTGTGTCATTTAGTGCATGGCTGAAATTTTAATTTCTCTATTGCACAACCACATAATTAACATGGTTAGGTCCTATCGGTTGGAGCTGGACATTTCACAACAAGTATTATCAAAAAAAATCACAAAATATTCTGAAACTAACTTGGTGGGACTTATTGAAAGTAGTAAAACACCTACGACTTATAATGACAGTCATCTTAATATAATTGTAAAAGAGTTTAGTAAGATGGCATTGAGTCAGGGAAAAGAAAAAATTGATTACACAATTTTTGACCTCTATCCAAAAGTCGCGGTTCCCGAAAAAATGATTGTTAAAACAATAGATACAATACCGAAAAATATTCAGGCAACAGGAACGCTAAATCTCCTTATCGAAAATAACGACTCCTTCTTTAATGAATGGCACAATGTCAAAGAAATTACAGCTTATTGCAATCAGTATATGAAACGCGAATGGAAAACCACCGATTTCACTTCAGTGATTGTACGCGCTGAAACAAAGAAAAAACTCATGCGATCCGGCGAAAATGAAGCTCTTTATAAAAAATCTTAAGCTATTACTATCTTGCTGGCAATAAATCCAGATTTTAAATGGACATTCCTAACCTCAAACGACACAAGAAAAGTGACCACAAAATTAGTGTTACGGCCATAGACTTTTTCAAAACATATTTAGTGAGGGACAAACGGTTGGCGTTAGGCATTTCTGCCTGGGAGTTGTCCTTTATGTTCGGTAAGACTGATTTTCTTGTTCGTGATGCCGAGAATCCGTTAATAACCAGACGGTATAACATTGACGATACCAATTACCTACTATTGATATTTGACGAAAAGTTGCCGTCGGTAATGCCTCCCAAAACCGAACAAGATATTAATCATCTGGAAATTATTTCTTATTTTAATGAAATAAGAAATAACGTCTACGAAATCTTTATAAGGGACGCTAAAAAAGTTGATTATATATTTTTTAAAACTATTGAAGTTGAGAAAAAGTATCAGGAACTTCCTACTGATCTTATATTGTCGTCCTTTAATGAAGTAAAGGGTTATATAGATTCTTTATTAAAAGAAGACTATTTTGACGAACCCAAACGGGCACTTGATATTTTCAATAAGTGCAAAGAGCAATTGGGTGAAAGGTTTCATCCGCGTAATATGGTCAAGGTACTTAATTATTATACTAATAAGAAAAGTGGAATTGCCAAATTGAATAAAGATCAGAAAGACGATTTTGGAAGGACTATGTTTAAAAAGGTCTAAGGTTTAAAGCGTATCATTTACTAATCACCATGGTAACGAGGTAACTAATTTTATTACTGTTAAGTAGGCTTAAACTTTTAAAGTTTGATATACTTGTAGGTTCAGCATGTCTATTGAAATTCAATACTGACTGAAATTCCGTTACACGATGGCTCGTCTCTATACTATAGCACCAACAACACTTCTATTTTGAACAAAACGTCAATGTTTTCCTTAACATTTTCCAAACCTTGCCGTACACCCAGCGTAATGAATACCGCAAAAACATATATGACCTTACAGCAGGCATTAAACGGGCATTTCTGGGCAATAAATTACAGATCAACGCCTCAGCCGATGACATTCGGAAAAGCTTCGTCAGTAAAGGGAATTTGTATTCCCGAGACTTCACCCAGACCTATAACAACGATATGATCAAAGAAGATTGACCGTAAGCATGATCTACTCATTCGGAAAATCAAGGTAACCGGAAATAGAAAAGCAAGTGAACTTTGGTGATCCGTAACGAAATAATCAATGGAGCCATCCTGTTTCAATCACTTAGCCGTTTTGAAGCTTACCAAGTAATCTTCTATCGGATAGCCGTCGAGTGTCTTAAAGGATCTGCCCGTCAACACAAACTGGTAATCGAAATCTGGTCTTAGAGAAACCTGCAAGATGATGGCAGTGTTCTGATCGGTGTAGCCGATAAATTTCGTTACCGGATAATGCTCTTTACCGTTCTTGCCCAGATTGATCGAATACCCCCCCGCAAGCGGCTTATCGAAACTTATTTTTATTTCAGTAAGGCCGGCGCTCACATGCTCTTCCCCATTGCTGAACGGGCTGATAGAAACTACATGAGGTAGTTTGTCCCGGTAGCTGGCAACAATGCGATTAATATTGCCGGCGGTCCTTTCATAAAACCGTATGACCTCTGGCATGTAGCTTTCAAGCGTGGGGTAAGATTTCCTGTTTTGTTCGTAAGCATCCAGCAGATCGACCAGTTGCCCGAGCCAGACGAATCCAGCTGACCGTTCCAGCTGCAATTGCTTCTCTGCGACAGTTGTATCCGTATTGTGGCTTTTCAGGTATCTGATCACGGAAGCTCTTACCAATGACTCACTCAGCATGGTTTTCCAATCCCCATAAGCACGCTTCTTCATTTGACTGCTCACTGCCTGAAAGATCGTTTCGCCAGCGGGCCTCAACTGTTTTTGATGCGTCAGGGTCAAATAATTAATGAACGAGTGATTGAATTCGTGAATAAGTGTAGGTAAAAAGTTCGTTTCCTCAAAGAGGGGCTTACCATTCTCATCGAATTTCCAAACACCCATGATGGCATAAAGCTCTTCTTTACCTTTAGGGAAAATAACTTTGGGCCCGTAGTTGTTTCCGCCAAGTCCCAAACCGATGATGATGTTAAAAGTACCTTTAGGTACGGTGGCATAATACCGGGTAAACCAGCTTGCATCCAATTTATTGTAAATGCCCGAAAATCGCTGTATAGCTTCCTGATAAACGGATCGGTGCGACGTGAAAAATTGGTCACTGTGCGTATCGCTATAGAAGCTGCTAAACAGGCGGGCAAATTTCATCGACGTTGCAGCACTGCCCCAGCGCCGGTCAGGCACCGAATCATTGAAGGCTACCAGCGGTTTAAAACCAGGCGCAGGACCCAAGTGAACGGCCATGCCGACAACCGCGTCATAACCGATGCCGTTCGATTCTCTGATCTGCTGCATGAATTTGATCAGCGGATGCGCATTATATCGGTCGTAGAACTGGTGAATATCCGCTACATATTGCTTATTATAATCGTTAACATATTCTTCATAACCCGCTAATCGGGCTGCAATACTAATGAGCTCTACACGTTGGTCAACAACAGGGCTACGTAATCCGGCAGTAGGTTTAACTGGCTGTCCGTTAAGTTGAGAACAGAAAACTGTGAACACAGCTAACAAAGTAAAGAAATGCTTCATAGATAAGGATCAAGTTGTATAGACGTTGCTAATATATACAGTGTGACACGTATAAGCAATTTTGTGTTAAATGCCCTGTTAAGTGACTTTTTTAAGACGTAACTGATATTTCAAAGTTTAATTTTTTTTCAAATCATAGATGTCAGCTGTCAGGTAATTTTTTCCAGGTTGCCGCGATAGTTTTCGCCTACCGGGATGATCTCCTTACCCACATGAACGTTGTTTTTATCCGCTTGGCTGATCGCGGCGCGGTTCACCAGATAAGAGCGGTGAACCCGCAGAAAAGCGGGAGACGGCAATAGCCCGGCCAGGTATTTCATGGTCATGTGCGTCAGGTGGTTGCCAGTCCTCGTGCAGATCAAAATGTAATCTTTCACCGATTGTGCATACAGCAGATCAGCATGGAATATCTTGATCAGCCGGCCGGACACCTTGAAATAGGTATAGTCTTTCACATTAGCCGGTTCGGGAAGGTGCATTTTGTGCAGCTTGCGGATGCTCTTCTCAAATCTTTCGAAGGTGATGGGTTTGAGCAGATAGTCAAGGGCTTCCAATTCGAAACCCTTGACCGCATGTTCGGCGAAAGCAGTGGTGAAGATAACAGCAGGAGGTGCTTTCAGGGAACTGACAAAATCCAGGCCGTTGATACCGGGCATTTTGATATCGAGGAACATCAGGTCAACCTGCTGATCGTGCAGCACCTTAAAAGCATCAAGCGCATTGCCGCATTTGGCGACTAATTCCAATTGGGGTGTGCGGCTGATGAAACGCTCTAGTACCTCCAGCGCCAAAGGCTCGTCATCGACTAGAATACACCGGATCATATACCACTCAGGATTAAAGTCACTTCGTATAATGCAGGTGTCTCGTTGATGTGCAGCTGATACCTGTCAGGGTACAAAATATCCAGCCTTTTACGTGCATTCTGAATGCCGATCCCAGCTTCAGCTACTTTTTTTTCGGTCTTCGGAATACTATTACCTACCTGTAAGGTGAGATCCTGATCAGTTTGGCAGATCACGATATGGACAAACCCGTTTTGAGTTTCTTCCTCCAGTCCGTGCTTAAAGGCGTTTTCGATAAATGGCAGCAATAACAGCGGCTCTATGCGGTAATCCGGCCGGATGTCCTGGGTGTCGAACTGAATACTGGTATGCGCCTGGTAACGGATCTTTTCCACCTCCATATAATCGGATAAAAAAGTGAGTTCCCGGGATAAAGGAACGGTTGGCTGGTCGGCTTCATAAAGGATGTAACGCATCATTTCGCCAAGACGGGCTACCATGGGGGCGGTTTGCGTGGATTGCTTGAGCGCGAGCGCATAGATATTATTGATCGTATTGAAAAAGAAATGCGGGTGAAGCTGGGCCTTCAGGTAATTGAGTTCCGAAAGCAGTTGCTGTTCTTTCAGCGCTTTCATGTCCTGATCCTGCGTGAATGACCTGACCAAGAAAGCCAGCCCGGTCAATGGAAAAATAGTTGAGATCAGTGGGTAATTGAAAGTAAATAAGATCCTTGGACTAAGCATTTCCTTAAGTGCGCGCTTACGGAATTCGGGCGATATAGAATCGCTGTGGATCAGGATCCAGTTCGTTATATATTTATCAACGAAACGGGTAAGTATTACAAAAGCCAGGCTGGTTAAAATTACGCCGATGAGGCTACGCCGGAATACATACCCCTTCAGAAATCCCCAGTAATAGATGCTGTAACAGAGCAGCGCTACCGATTCGGTCACCAACCTGTAGCCAAAATCCTTGCTGAATTTGGCAATATCATGTTCTTCATAAGCGCTGTATTCCAGATCACTGATCAGCGAGATAGCGAAAGAAATGAAAAGAATGAAGCCAAGTTCCATCCAGAAATATTTCCGGTTTATTCTAAAATGGATCGCCTTCATGATGCAAAATAGAGATTATTAGCCAGGCCGGAGATGAACGTTGCGGCTTTTTCGACTAAGCCCTGCTTTTTTTCGACTAAATTGCCGGGTACAAGCCCCGTCGAAAATATCAGCTGCTTGGTCTAATTCTACAAAATGCTATCTTTCTGTAAGGTAATTTTGGAATAAATTATTTAACCGCATCATGAAATATCTATTCCTTCTTCTAGCCGCCTGTATCTTGTCAGCCTTTGCGTTTATCCCAACTGCCCCCGGTTACCGGATCGACGGTACGGTAACCGGGATACCGGACAATACGTGGCTTTACCTGCGGACAGCCACCCCTGATAAAGAGATTGATTCCTGCCGTGTCAATGGCGGAAAATTCAGCATGTCCGGTCAGATCACTGAAAAAGCGGTCCCGGTATACCTGCATACGGCAAAGTATACCAACTATGTGCATTTTTGGCTGGAAAATACCATTATTAATATAACCGTTAAGGCCGGTGAATTCAAAAAGGGTTTGATCAGCGGCTCGGCTACGGAAGATGAGGACAGGCGGCTTGACCAGTTGCGCAAACCCCATAGCATGGCAGCTGACAGTCTGGAGCAGATATTAGATAAGACAAAAGACAGCACGGAACGCAGAAGCCTGTTAATAAACATCAGGGCAGCTAATGACAAAGGCAAAGAAGTGGAGAAAGAATGGGTCAGAAAGCATCCGAATTCTCTGGTAGCAGCCAACATTCTGAATATTTATGCAACCGGTTGGGGAAAGGAAACAACGCAAGCACTCTATCAGCAGTTGAGTCTCGAAATGAAGGCTACCCGCTACGGCCGCGAGATCAGCGATTATCTGTCATTGAATAAAAATCTAAAAGTGGGCGATCACTATGCCGACTTTGAACAAGTGAACACGGCAGGAAAAGTGGTCAGGCTATCACAGATCAGAGGCAAATACATTTTGCTGGATTTCTGGGCTTCTTGGTGCGGTCCTTGCCGGGAAGAAAACCCTCAGCTTGCGCAGACTTATGCCCGCTTCAAAGACAAGGGCTTTGCGATCTTGGGTGTGTCCATGGATGAAAATAAAAGCCAGTGGCTGCAGGCCGTAAAGAAAGATCAGCTTACCTGGGAAAATGTGAGCGATCTGCGTGGCGATAAAAACAAAGCCACCCTGATGTATGGCGTTTCAGCCATTCCCAACAACTTCTTAATCGATCAAAATGGAATTATTATTGCCAAAAATTTGCGGGGAAGGGCATTGGATACACAGCTGGAAAAGCTGCTACCTTAAGGTTATATTAATAGACCTATGTAACGATCTTATTGTTTTTTTAATCATTTACTTGCTGATTTTGTCTCATCACCATCTTCCTCAGTATTTTGTTTTAAAGATTTAACATACTTCTCATCATTGTTATTTTCGGCTCCTTCATCTGATCATTGTCTGGAAAACATACGAGTTTACCGCAATCAAAACGATTGGACTTGGCCGTTGGATTCACTATGGTTAGCCTCAGGTCTAATCTGTTGGTCTGGTTCTTGAACATTAGAAGATGCAGAGCCTTGGTCAACAGCCTCTAATGCTTTATTCTTTTCGTTTACAGCAGTAAGTTCTTCCAGCAACAAGCGCTTAATATCATCTTTGATCCTAATATAGTTATCTTGAATCAAATCTGAGGTAACATCCTGAATAACGGGAATCGGTTGATACGCCTCTTCTTCTCGTTTAATAGCCTCATGGTCGTTTTGTATCTCATTGTGAAATACTTTAAGTGCAATCTTATTTTCAGGATCGTCAGCAACCATACCAACGAACTGGCCGGAAGACAACCCGGAAATTTTAGAAGCTGGGATAGCGTATTCTAATTGTAAAGATTTACTGGTGGAAGTATCATCGCTGTTGATAGATAGACTGGTGCGATCCTGCATGATCTTGCCGAAACGTTCTGAAAGCTGTTTGGCTGTATCACCAGTAACCTGGCCGCTGATAACATTACCTACGATATTCATAATGACTTCTGCCTGTTCCCGCCCATAATCTTTTTTCAATTGGCTGTAATCCTGCACCGCCAATGTGGTTGCTACTTTGTTGGATCGTGCAGTCGCAATCAGGCTATCCATATTGTTAAAATAGATGGTAGGAAATTCATCAAAGATCAGGCTGCATTTCTGCTGGTTCTTTCGGTTAACCAGCTTAATGACCCTGGAAATGTATAAGGAGAGTACTGCCCCGTATACTTGAAGCCTTTGCGGATTATTGCCCATGCTTACAATCTTAGGCTCATCAGGATTGTTGACATCTAAGGTGAAGTCATTGCCTGACAACACATAATATAATTGAGGCGAGGCTAACCTTGCCAAACCGATCTTGGCTGATGCGATCTGACCCTCCAGTTGTTCTTTTGCGTTATTCCGGAATGCCGACACAAAAGGATTGATGAGCACCTTGATTTCTTCCTGTTCCTGCAATACGCCAAACAGCGGATCATAGTCGGCCTGCATAAGCTCAATGACATGGGGCAAGGTACAGTACCGCCCATTTTTATATCTGCGCAAATACCAGATAACAGCCGTCAAGAAGTTAATAGGAGACTCGACAAAAAAGTCGCCCTGCTTTTTGATCCAGTCCCGATTCAGCCCTAACATAATGGTCCGGGCAGCTTCTGTCGCATCGGTGATATCTTCCATGCTGTGCGGGTCCAATGGATTGCAGCGGTGGGTACGTGACAGGTCATCGAAGTTGATCACATAAAACTTAGGCCGGATTTTGTAAGCATCGGTATTATTCAGTAAGGTGTTGTAAGCAATCTTCGTTAGGTCATCATACTTGAAATCATATAAAAAAAGCGTAAACCCTTTTCTAATATGCTGAGTAATAATGTGCCGGATAACGAAATAGGACTTGCCGGCACCAGGAGTACCGATGACCAGTAGTCCGCGAAACGGATTGATAAAATTGATCCAGCTTTTGCGGAGTTGTTTCTTTAATTGGTAAGTGGCGGGCAGGTTGATGGAATACTCGTTTTGCAACAATCTTTCCTCTTGTGGGAAGGTCTCATTCTCGGTATTGAAGATATCATTTTGAAGTCCAACTTTGATTAATCGTGATAAAAGGGTGCCGCCGGTTAGGATCAGCAGATATCCGGTTGTGGAAATACCGATATATAAAATCGCGACGACTGTTGCCGGCGCAGTTAAATAAAAAGATAGGGTACTTAACAAATACAGCAGTAAACCGCTGGTCAGTAAACCGGTAATTGTCCGTTTATCAATCCGCTCTTCCTTCTTGCCTTTGGCTCCAATCAGCGAAACCAGTAACATCAATAACGCCGCTAGCTTAGGCTTCCATAGGTTATTAAACAACCCTGTTCTGGCAATATTAGTCACGATGCGCGTTGTTATGGTTGCTGTCCAATGCCATTGCTGAAAAGCAGCAAAGCAGGCAATATAAAAGTGGATGGCTAGAATGAATATGCTGATCAAGCGGGTAAAGTCGATGATCTTGCGTAATCCTTGTGTATCTTCTCCGGTTTGCATATGCCCTCCTTTGTGAATAATAAAATTTGTTATCGGCCGAGACTTCGCTTTTTCTTTTTCTTACGTGGCGCGAGCGGAGCGCCATCACCTTTGTTATTACCCATTAAGGTCATTAGTTGCCGTTCAAAAGCGTCCGGTTGGAGATACTTTGTCTCTGGCTCCTCATCCTTGATAGTAAGATAATTGGATTTAGAAGTCTGTCCAATAAAGTTGTTATTTGCAAATCCTAAAGGTTGGTCCATGTCGCCGAACCGTTGCATTAAACCACCTGCACTATAGGGTTTTCCCAAATCGCTACCTTTGAATACGGTTTTATTGGTATGATCAATGAAGGTCAAACCATAGGTCAGTCCTTGATCATTCTGCCTAAATGAGGCTAGGATGTTCTGCTTTCGCAGTTCAGCAATAAAAGTGGCTTTTGTGATACTGTTAAAGTTTAAAAAGACCTTTTCTATTGCTGCTTTGAGACCCTCCCGGTAAGGCTTGCGTTTTTCTATATTGTGCTCAAAATTTTGTTCAAGGTTCATTAAAGTCGGTTTGCTGTAAAAGGCACTGGCCTTGATAGGCACACCAACTTTGTTTCCCCCACTATCCAATAGGGAATAAACCAAGCCCTTTTTCTGGTACATCATCGAGTCTTCTTTGCCACGGTCGGCAACAATATTGAACTGCCTGAGTACGGCGTTGAACTCGGCTAAAGATGTATACTTGTACTGACTCATAACTGCCCCAACGACATTACTTATTGCCCGCTTGGTTGGAAGACGACCGTAGGTGGCCTTTTCTATATCAGTAGATTTTATGGCAGGTTGCTGCTTGAATGTTTTGCTCTCGGCTGGGATAAGATTAAACTCTTTCTCAATCTCTTTCCGGGCGGGCTCCGATATTAAGAGCCCAATGTTGTGCAATGGGATTCGCTTACCACCAGGCTGAATATTAGTCGTGACGATGTGCATGTGATTGTGTGCCGCATCCGCATGCCGGTAGACGAGGAAAGGCTGCTCACCAAATCCGATCTTATCCATGTAGGTATTAGCAATAGCCTGCATGGTGCCAATATCCAGTTTTTCACTCGAGTCAAAATTCAAGGAGATGTGCAAAGCATTGGTTTTTACTTTCACATTTGTCATCGTCAAATTTTCAAAACGTATGAGTTTATTATCGAAGCTCATCCTGTCAATCTCGCCGGCAAAACCGCTGGCCATAATGAGCTGTGCCTGGCCTGCAGTAACTTTGCTCTCATTATAATGTAAGACTCCGCGTATCTGCTTTCCGCTCACGATTTTTGCAACCATTTTTCTGCCAGTTGGGCGACGATCTCAAGTAAGCCGTCTACTTTCTTTCCTACAATTTCATAGCGTTCAGCAACTTTAAGCGCATAGAAACTTTTGGCGCTTTCGTTACGGCTACTATGAAATGCTTTAGTGATTTGGTTGATATTTACACCTATGGCTTTAAGTTCTTTCCGGACTAGCGCAAGCTCCTCCATCACACTGTTAAGCGAGGCATCGACATGAAAAACCTTGATCTGTTCGTTGGATAAAATCTTGCGGCTGACCTCACCGATACTGTGGCAATCACCTTTTTCGATTAACTTTTCCAACCGTTGATAAACGGACGGCGTTACCCTTGTTCTAACCGGATGAGTGAAACGTTCTTCTTTTTTTAAGTTGATTGCTGCTTCCATAGAGAAATATTTAAAGACTCATAAAAGGGGTGAGTTCCGAACCCCGGTAAGCCACTGCGGCAGGCAGCAAAGATCCGTTTGTGGACAAACGTACATCTTTGCTGCAATCTGGCGATTGCCAACAGCGCTTTGCCCCGGCATTCGCGGAACTGATTTCTTGTATTTTGATTAGACTTTTAAATCGAACCTCTTGGGGCTTGGCTTACTTGATTTTCAGTAGTATTCTAATGAGCATAGTGGATAGGGCCAAGAGCTGACTGTTTGCCAAGATTACTTCTTGGTTCTCCAAACAGGGGCTGAACTATTTGCAGAAATCTTCTATTGATGAAAGTGTTGTGAATCATGATACATTGCATTTAATGGATCAAAGGTGTCATGATTTTTATATAGGGAATAATAGTTTTAATTAGTTCAGAATGTTTCAACTCAATCTATTGATTGACAATGCCTATATTGTAAGGGTAGTCAAAGCTTAAAATCTTAGCTGGTCAATTTTCATCGGAATGGCTGACTTTTAGAATCAAATTGCTTTCTATATTTAACAGAATCCTAAGCTTAACCAATTAAGACGTAATTGATAGATAATAAATAGTTATCTATTGTTGGTCGTTAAACACCAGTAGCATGTGCTAAACAATAGAGCTTATTAACGTAAATTTTTCTTCGAAAATCGGTTAACCTCATTTGAGTTGACCAGTATCGGATTCGGTGACAAGTTTGGGTTCAGGAAGGTTGGTTCGGCAGTATTGTCTTATTTGCTACAATGCTAAAGCGAGAATCCTGTTTGCATTTGTGGACGACTGTAATTCAAGATCACAAATTTGTTTATCTTGCAATCTCCCATAAACCTTAAAATGAAAGTTATTGAGCAGGCACGTTTCCCCGGATCGCATATCGTCACTGTGCGAACGCAGATACAATATATTCTATTGACCCCTGAATTTGATTTTGGGCCTAATCAATTCTTCGCGCATGCTTTTTCCTTACTGAGAGAAGTTCCCAAAAATCTCCTTCAACTTAGGGACACCAACCGGCGGAAATAGATAATCAGAAAATAGCAGAAATATTGTCGAAGATCATGTTCTTTAAGTTGAGTATCAGTGCATATGATGAACTCAAAACTTACCCTGCTTCCATTAACCCCAATGTAACATTTGAGTTTGATGGTTTGAATAACGAGTGGCTGTCATATACCACCATTGGCCGCGCTGATTTGATCAATTTTGAGAATTGGACAGCAGCACATTAAAGGGAGCATTTTGAAGAATCACATATTTAAGGATGTTGAAATAATGCGCTATTATCTTGATACAAATGTTGTCTACAACATCAAAAGAATTCCTGACGAAAAATTGACTAGTTCTCTCATTTCAATACTGACGCTTATTGAATTGGTTTCCGGAATTCAGGATCCAAAATCATATCAACGTCGGAAGTCAATTGTAAGCCAGATTTTTGTGCGTAAAATGATTATTGACTGGGGAATGCCGGAAGAAATCATTTTTGACAGTTTTGACATTTTTGAAGACTATGAGTTCAAGGATGACCGGAGGCAATGGTTGATGAATCTCCTAATTGCTTTGAAGGATTCTGAAAACTACGTGGAATATTGCGCCTCGGCTGCTTATGTTAACGTGTATGGCCACGCTTATTTTAAAGCTATCGACGATGAAATGAACATGATGTTTGTCTTACGAAGTATGATGGGCAATGCTTTTATCAAAGACAGTTTAAATGCGAACCCAGAGTCCAATTCGATGACAGTTGATGGCGTAAAATACAAACTTAATACCCTTAAGGAATTGAAAGCTTTTTTTGACAGATTTCCCGAGAGGAACCATGCTGTCACCATCAATGCATTAGCTGCTATGATGGCAAAAAAGGTTCCAGAAAAAGTTTTTCCCGTAGAAGATATTTTTGAAACCTATAACGGATTGATCAACCCTTATGTAAGTGCGATGTCCCAATATAGTATTATAAAAGTTTGTAATCACGATCTTCCGGCTAAGAACGACTTTTCAGATTTAACGCATTTACTTTACTTTAAAGATTTTGGCGGAAGAAAGTTGGTCAGCGACGACCGCATCTTTAAAATGCTATTGGGTGATAATGTGATTAGCTTTGCCGAGTTTTTAGCTTAAGTTATCAGTCTGCTCCCCTGACTATGTCACGATAATTAAAGTAATTTTAGCCGCGATCTTGACAATCGATTCATATTTATAAGTATTGAATACTAAACAACTTTAATAATGAGCAGGCCTAACCGCGTTGAATTCTTCTCAAAACATGATATGATGATCCCGCATATGCTGGAGAAAGCTGAAAGATTACTGGAGCAAGAACACGATTTTTCCGCAATGGATTTAAACGACCTGCTGGAATTTCATCATGTCCACCAGCATTTTGAAAGCGGGTTTTATCTGACGCGTTGGTCTGACGACAAAAAGTTGATTTATCAGGCAAAAGTGCAGGAGGCGATTCAGGCGACAAGAATATTTCTTATTGGCCTTTCTGCCGCAGATTTCAGCTGGGTGATAGGAGAACTAGAATTCAGCAACCGGTCTAATTTTTGGCAGTTATTCCGCTATTTAGAAATTTATAAGCGGGTGGATAAAACACTCTTTGCAGAATTGTTGAATGATCATACCCGTCACATCCGGTATATTCTGTCCCTGGAAAAACTAGTTCAGTTTTACAACGCAGAAGTACATGCGTTTTTATTGAACGCCGAAGAAAGCGCGGAGCTCCTACTTTCTTATTATGAACAGAAACATACGGGCGAGCCTCCTGCATGGTATTTCCCCAAAATCCTGACGGATGCCGATAAAGAAAGGATCATCAATGCTTACCTCGATTCGGAGGAACCAAACCTCAATTTTGTCGAACTGGTAAAGCATGCCAGACAACTGAAGCTATCTCCCCGTATTAGGCTGAAGGCAAAGCAGCTTGCCGGAACAATCAAGGAGCCCATCTTAAACGGTCCTAATGCAATCCGGTTCATCATGGGTGCTGCTTTGAATAAGGATCAGGATGAAGCGGTGACTTTCGAGACCGATGATGACGGCACAATGGCGGTTTACGGCGGCAAATACTTTGATTCGCTGCATAGTGACCTTGAATTGTTTCTTGTGTTCAGTAATCTTTTTTTGTACTCAGACAAAGAAGGGCTGATCACACTGGTCAGCCTTCTTTCGGAGATGAATCAGTTGGAGAAATTGTTCACGCAGTCAAAAAGTGAGTATATGACCGGAATGGTTTTCGCTAAAAAGAATATGCTATCTATGGCGCAGCTCGGTATTTTCGGTCATTATCTCAAAGAACGAGGTCGTTCTATCGAAGTTGTCATCGATGGTTTTATCAATGATTTCTCTAAAGAAAAACTCAGGTATGGCTAACCTGATCTTCAAAATGCCACATGCGGACTTATCTGCGTTTGAGAAGATTCGCCTACTAGCGCCAGAGATGGAATATCTTCTGAAACAATACAGAGCTTTTGTAAATGACGGTGATATAGATCATGAGCTTTTGCAGATGGATTCAACACCGCTTAATCTCAGCGATGTGCCAAGTATGATGTCTAAAAAATACCTGTTCAGCGCACAAAGGACGATTCTTGAATTGCAGGCGATCTTTTTTAATCCGAACAGTGTGCTGGCCGGGCGCGGTGAGAGAGGCGACGATGAGACGGTTTTCCATGCGCTCGCCACTAAGCCAATGTTGAAAACCGATTTTGAGGATTACCAACAACCCTATATCGAGCGTTTTATCGGCGATGGCTACCTGACTGTCAACGAGGAAGGCGTACTTGAAATGGTTGATCCAGTTATGATATTTATTGCAGGCCGTTTATTCGAAAACGGGCATATCAGTTACTGGCATTACTCGCCGAAACTAAGGGCGGCAATCGACCGGATGACAGACGAAGGCCTGCTCGAGACTTCAGACAGTCTGCTAACAAAGGAAGAGACCAGTTACCTAAATTTTTATCTTAATGCGAAGGGGTTTAGTAACGGGCTGGACCTGCGCAATAAATACCTGCATGGCTCCCATGGACGCGATGTTAAACGACAGGAAATGGATTATCTATACTTCCTACGAACGTTTATCGTCATCCTGATTAAGCTTTGCGATGATGTTTTACTGTCGCGAAAATACCGCCAGTCGTGAAATTTGTTTAGTCTGTGCAGATGGCACCTGCATCGGCCGAATCAAAAAGGCAGATCATCGTCATCCGTAAAATCCGGTACTGCCACTGCAGGTGGCGGTGGCGGCGCTGCCGCTTGTATTGCTGGTGCCCTCTTCTGATCGACACTTGTATAGACACTATCCGCGTCATGATCATCATCTTCTGGTTCAGCGTCGTCCTCGAAATAATCAGGAGCGAGACTGACTCTGATTTTCGACAAATCCTGAACACGACCCGGTTTATAAAAAGAAACCTCTTTGTCCTTTAGTATTTTGAAAAATGCATCTTCCTCCAAATAATCATCAGGAGAAGAAAGCCAGCCGTTCATTTTAGCTTCGTAAGCCAACAGCCAATACTTATTATTTAAATTGTCCGCGGATAAAAGTTTTTGCCAGGCGGTGGTATCCAGTCCCTTCGGTAAATAGCCCTGATGGTGTATATCCAATATGGTCATGATAACCACAGGGTTTTCGTTTTTCGAGAGCACTTTTCCGATCTATTCGGATATTTCAATTTTTAGGGATTTCAGGATCCACAAGGCCCGGGAAATCTCAAAATCATTAGAAAGATCAGAATGGTAGATAATGAATTGCTCCAGTGCGTCCTTTATCGCGGATTCATTTATATTGAACCCCTTTTTATAATAGCCGATGAGATTCTGTGCAACATATGGCAATATCTTGGGTTCAATCAGCAAGGCATTCAGCATCAGCGACTGCAGGATTTTCCAATTCTTTACATTAAATACCGTGAACCGCAACTTTGACATAGCGTATGTCAGTACCAATTCATCTGGAAACTTTTTGGCGTAGGTAATGACTGTGTCAAAGAACGTGATAATATCCGTGCGCTGGTAGTTCCAACGATTGCGAAATTTGAATTCCCTGATCTCGCTGAACCATTCGTTCTCTATCACCTCGGGTAGCTCTAGTAAAAGTTCTTTATTTTGGTTAAGCTCCAGCTCGTAATCTTTCAAAGCTTTATGAATCACGGCCCGCCCTTTTTCCAAGTCACCGTGCGTTTTAAAATACAAGTGATAATCATCCACTACGCGTACGCCCTGCACGTATCCTAAACGGCTTTTCATTTCTTTGTCTATGGCAACGAGGATGATTTCCGAAATGATACGACTGGTGTCAGGTCCAATGGGTAATCCTACAGTTTGCCCGTCCTGCAGTTTGCGGCTGTCTTCATCGAGTGCGTTGCCAAAATGCGTATTTCTTTTTCGGTGTTGTTTGGCAACATCTTTAGTATGTAGCGCCCAGGGAATACTGTGGGTGTAAATTGAGCTGTAAAATTTTGCAATATCGACCTTCAGCAAATAACGATACCCAGTCGATCGGATGATTTTTTTTCGGACAGTATTCTTAAAACTCGGTTTTAATATGGAACGTGCAGATGTCGCTTTGGTCGTTATAGGCGACATCGTTACAAAAGATTGGCTGCAATGCGTTAGGATGTCGCCCCAATTTTCAACAATTGTATTGGCCAGCCGGATATAATGCAAAGGATGTGGTATGCCTAGGTTTCGGCGGTAACCTTTTATTTTCGGAATGGAATAGGCGATTGATTTGGTTATAATCCTTTTTTTATTGCCGCTAATTGGATCGAGTTCATCAAGATCAGGTAGTACTTTGGGTAGAACGCTTGGCAGGTCCTCCGTCGTAAACGGAGGTAATAACTCTTCTGGGAAATATCCTTTAACTAATAGGTTCGCTAATTGCATATGATATGGTAAGGTTTTACTAAATATCGGTTTTGAGCCCGTATTACAAACAGTAATTCTTTTTGATGAATTACACTTGAAATTTATGCGCTGTAAACCCCCGAGGCTACCGAAAAAATCCAATCAGCACAATAGTTGCTATAATACCAGTTGCTTACCGGACTCGATAGTGCTATTCAATTGCCAGGTATCTGTACCGCGATTTGCGTCAAAACATTATTATAAATATTGCTTTCTGTTTCTTTAGTTTCAATTGAGATGATCAGACTGTAACGTATAGTCGTATTGGCCTTGTTCAGAGACTTTCGGGTTTTATACCACCCGTTTTTGGGATACACTGCAATTACGTGCTGCAGGGCCAAGTCCGCTCCAGAAGTTGTGATGAAATCCTTTTTTAAGCTGCCTCGGTTTCTTGCTGATTTAAGCGACCATTGTTCACCCTCCCGGTTGATGACGTCATTTTCGTCGGCATCTTCTTCCGATGCTTTAGAAACCCGTCTTTTGAACGTATCTAAATCTTCGGTAGGCTTAATTAGCATGAAATCCAGCCCATGTGAATGATATTGAAAGTTGCTAACCCACTTTCGGTTTCCCGGATTAGGCTCAATAAAATACGAAAGGGTGATTTTCAACCTAACATTGAGCGCGGCCAGCTCATTCATGAGAATAGCCGTTGGCCATGGCAGCTGAAACAAGTGGTAATCATTATATTTCGCAGCATCCTTGCCGACCTGTTGAAAAGGCTGGATCTGGCGCTCAATCACCAAATGCAGGTTATTGGACGCCGAATGAAGCGCCCGGTCGAGATTTGGCACACCGTGACCGAACCTTCTTAACAACACTCTTTTATCGTTCCCGCCTGTTGGGAAATTTCTTGCATTGCCCAGCATTGCCGGTGAATATTCCGCAGAGTGAACAATTAATGCCCGAATCGTTTCAGGCCAGAGGTCAGGGTAATGCGTAGCAATCTCGGCAGCCATTTTTGACGCGAGTGCTGCCGCTCCACTCGTATCGCCAAAAAACTGAAAGCCCTGATCGAGCCGTTTACTAGTGCTGATTAGCTGAAGTTCATCGGCGCTCGAAACGTTTATTCTATTCGTCGTCATATTACCACCTTCGAGGACAATGTCGGGTTTGATAGGCCATTGGTTTTCCCAAATAAGTGAAGTTGAGTTTGAAGGGGACATCCCACCTCTCGGAGCAAGCAAGCTGAACCCCGGATTTTGAGCGGGATTCAGGCGGTCCTTCATCGTGAAAGTGCCGACTGTAAGCGCGTTATAAGATTGGCCGGGATCATGGATGCTGGAAGTATCGTTGAGATCCGTGTAATCTGCATGGTTATTGGTATAGACGTTTCCTCCGCTAATAACGAACAACTGCTCAGGTTCAAAGTTTTCCGCATTTCCAAATGCCAGTTTATCGATCATTGCCGACCAGGAAGACGGCCGGCCACGAAATGCAAAATCAGGATTAGTAACACTCAGGCAGAAAATCCGGCGGTTATCAGGTTGCACACTGGCCGGAAGATTCACGGCATTCTGGGTGATTACACCGTATAATTCAGGATCGTTTTCTACGTCGAATTGTTTGACCTTGAAAGATTCTAAACCATGTCGTATGCGGATCCGGGCAGGGGAAGTGAATGCATCTGTCAGGTCTCCGTATAAAGCAAGTCCCGCCATACCTGTTCCGTGACCGCCCCTGTCCCAGCTATCGTGGTTCCCCCAGGCCGTATTGTAAGCATACATTCTTCCGTTTGGCAAGAACGGTTGGATCAGGGGGTGAAGGTTATTAACGCCGCTATCAAGCAGACAGATCAAAACGGAGTTTTCATTGATATCGGCATCAGTCCTGTCAACTAGGTCCTGAATCCATTGCTCCCTGCCTATTAATCCTTCTCTCGTAAAACATTCCGCTGTTTCCTGGGGATTACGCAATTCGGCGAGGTTATCCAGCAGCAAAAGCGAAGAGGATAACTGGCTCGCAGTAGCTTTAACCAACCGCACCGTATGTTCCGGGAATGTCAAGAGCGAATTACCTACCTGCGCGCCGACCTCACGCAGGTTATCCATAACGCGCCTCGTCCGGAATACATCATTGTCGGTCCTTCTGAACCAGATTTCCCACCATCGCTCTTCGTCGGCATCCGGAAAGGGTAATAACAAACCGTCACTCCAAAACTCCTGAAGGGTAGCCATTTGGATCAGGCTAAGATTCGCGAAAAGCTTATTATGCTTGGGTCCGGTGTTGACTACCTGTCCGTTCTCATCTGTTTTGGAATTGTCTTTTGAAGGATCAAGATACTCCTCTACGTGCTTAATAAAATGACTGATACCGCCTTTGGTCATCATGACCAGCGTCCGGAATCGCTCCGACGGAACTTCATCATCATCTACTTCCTTAACAACCTTCAGAATCTGGTACTTGGGCCTTGCCGTATCATTATGAAGACTGGAAAAACTCAGCGGAAAATTCCATTCGGAAACAAATTCAACGTAGATGGACTCGTCCTGAACAATGTTCGGCGGAAGCGGCTCGTTTTGCAACTGTTCAAACTCCTGTTGCAGCTGATTAAGCTGCGCCCGGATGGACGCTCCATGAATCCCCCGGTTTTGATTGGCAATGCTAAACGGGTCAACAACAACGCGTGGATACTGATAGTCCTCGCTGGATGAAAATCCTTCGAGTTTGATGTGCGGTAAGTTTGGAATAACTGGCATTAGATCTGTTTCTTGTGAAGGGCTTGGTTAAGTAAAGATAAAGATAATGAATTTCTGTCGTTCAAAATCATATCCTTAATTACCTCTTCACAGGCTTTCGCCAGATCTGAATAATTTAAGTTTTCAGCAACTTCAGCTAGACGTTCAAAATCGGGAGTTTCGTCGAAGTCAAAGAATAGGGTTTTATCTCGTAAGATCTGCGCAGCTTCCTCTATTGTAGGAAGTGGATATCTGATCACTTCATCAAAGCGGCGAAACAAAGCCTTGTCCAACGAATCAGGAAGATTGGTAGCGGCAATGATAATACTCTCACTTTGATCTTTTTCAATATTGATCAGGAAACTGTTGAGTACCCGCTTTACTTCGCCGACGTCTTGACTCAAGTGTCGATGGGAACCAATAGAATCAAATTCGTCAAACAGATAAACAGCACGCTGTGATGGCATCGAATCGAAGATTAAACGAAGCTTGACAATGGATTCTCCCATAAACTTCGACATAATTCCGTCCAGTCTTACGATAAATACCGGAATGCCCAGTTCACCGGCGATGGCCTCGGCGGTCATCGTCTTGCCACAGCCCGGAGGCCCCATTAATAACAGCTTGCGCTGCGGGTAAAGGTTGTGCTTACGCAATATCTCTGATTTTCGCTGCTCATCGATTACCCGTGTAAGAGTAGTCCGTAATTCTGGTTCTAGAACCATATCCTTAAGCGAAATCTGTGGCTGGAAAATATCGATTAATTCTGCAAGCTCGCGTTTCTGAGGGGATAAATGAATAGTTTTATTTCGGTCTAAAACATGATGTGACCTTTTCTTTTTGGCCAGATCAATCAAATCCCTTAGCTCGGCTGCAATGTTGTTATGGCCCTGACGAGCTTCAGAAGCAGCTATTTGTATAGCTGAAGAGAAAAAACGATCCTCATCACCCTCTCCGAATGATTTGATCAAACTCTTAATTTGTTCCGCAGCCGCCATTGCGCAAAGTTAATGATAAAGTAGGATTGTAGCCTTGAAGATAAGTAATTTTAACAATATAAAGGATAAACCTACTGATTTATTTAGTTTAACGTATTTGCAACTGCTTTTGTTGCAGATATGCCCGAGCACGATGGCCGCTCGATAAGATGTATAAAGGATAACTGAACATTATCATCACTAATTATCTATTCATTAAAGCTACAGGTCAGCTTTAGATTTAAGACGGCTCAATGTTTCTGGCGACATGTTCAAGAAGGAAGCTACTATTTTGTTTGATAGGCGTTGAATGACCTTAGGGTTAAAACGCAGTAATTCTTTATAACGCGCTGATGCATCTTTCATGATTTCCCGCTGGTAGATCTTCAAATTGTTCATGTAAGCATATTCCAGGTAGTTTCTAAAGAACTTTTCCCATGCAGGTATAACATTTAGCAAATAATAAAAATCCTGCCTGCTAATTCTTAACAAGTTGGTTTCTTCCAGAGTCTGCAATGCTTCCATGGATGGCTCCCCAGAAATAAAGCTGGCCAGTCCCGTAGCAAATTCATTTTCAAAGGCAATATTACGCGTCATATCCAGTCCGTCTTCCCGAATAAAATAGAAACGTACACAGCCTCTGTCAATGAAATTCATAAACTGGTTTACCCTACCTATTTCTACCAAAACCTCATATTTGAGGTGCCGGCTTGGCTTGAAAAAGCTTAGCACCAACGCTATCTGTTCCTCTGTTAGATAAACGACATTGTTAATATAGGATCTTAGCTGATCCTTGCTTATTGTATTCACTCAACAAAATTAAAGATTGGCTATGACCACAGCTGCTTTATCATTAAAAAATTCACGGGTGGCCAGTACCATACCAATGATCGCTGCGATTCCGCCTAAAAGATAAATGTATTCATAATGTACGCCACCTGCAATAAGACCAGCAATTGGTGCCGTAACGCCCATACCCAGATCAAAGAAGGCGTTATAGGCGGCCATTGCCATCCCCCGGTTATCAGCGGAAACCTTTTTAATGGCTAGTTGCCCGAAGGATGGAAATACTAATGACATGCCACAACCTGTTAGTATGGCCCCTACCATTGCAAATATCCCATTCGGCGCCTGCCAGATCAACAATTGACCAGCAGCCTCGATAGTCAGGCAAAAGATAGCCACTCTTGCCCCGCCAAATTTGTCGGGAAAGTGAGCAAAAAACAGGCGCATAACGATATAGCCTGCTCCAAATGCACTAAGAGCCAGGGAGGCATCTGCCCAGCCCCTTTGCAAAAAGTACAGGGTGATAAATGAAGCTATACCGCTAAAGCCGATGCTGGCCAGCGCCAGTCCGCTTCCGGCTCGCCACACCAGTTTTATAGCTTTATAAAAGGGAAGTCTTTTTTCCAGATCCTGCATGGATATTTTTGGCAGTAAATTCGTTATTAAAAAACTAATGAGAGGCAGAAGCATGATCGCTGCAAAAGAGATGCTCAAGCCCATTTTGGTCTGAAGCAAAATGCCTAAAGGGGCACCAAGCGCCATGCCGCCGTGCATTCCTAAGCCATTCCAAACCATGACCTTACCGGTGTTTTTTTGACCGACCAGTCGGAAACCCCAGGCAAAAATGCCGATGACCAGGTAACTTTCACCTATGCCTAGTAAGATTCTTCCTATCAACAATAATACTAGACTACTTAGGTGGTAGGAATTGAACCATAAAGACAATAGACAAAAAAATCCGGAGAGCGCGGATAAGCCTAAGCCGATAGATACGGTTATTTGACCACCCTTTGTATCTGCGGATTCGCCTGCCAGATGGCGCGTCAGTAAGGTGGCTAAATATTGAAGACCAATAACCAGCCCAACTGTAATGTTATTATAACCTAAGTTACGGTGAACATATTCCGGAAGTGTTCCAAGCGAAACCCCCATGATGAGGAACTCAAAAAATATGATGGAAAATACTATAGCCAGGCATTTGTTAAGTGTAATATTTCTCTGTTGTGTTGACGACATAGGAACCGCTTTTTTTTCGACAAAGTTATCGCAATAGCTTTACCTAAAGATTGATGCAGGTCAATAAATACACATTGATGGCCTATTGATATATTGATCTGATTGTATAATGCTTTATAGGTATTGCTCGCTTCGCAGCGTTTGAGGATCAAGACAGGATACCATTTAATTCTTCCAATTTTCAGTCCTTGGTCTAACATTGTGAAGTTTAATGCTTATAAAATTAAGTTTGCATAATAAGTAACTAAAAAGTCTGTTACGATCTGAGAAGCTATTGAAATATCCGCTATTATTAAAGAGATAATTTCGATGCATCCTCAAAGCATTTACTCATCAAACATTGTACGGCTGTTTGGGTTATTTTGCCATGCCGATAGCAAACGGCACATTCTCCTATGGAAAACTTTACAATGTTGCAGTTCTTCGAATGGTATTACCCGGCAGACGGTAGCTTATGGAAGCAATTTGCAGCGGAAGCGCAGCGCCTGAAAGATATGGGGATCGAATCTGTATGGCTGCCTCCGGCGCATAAAGGTATGGAAGGCAACCAGTCAAACGGGTACGATTCTTATGACCTCTATGACCTGGGCGAGTTTGACCAGAAAGGATCTGTCGCTACCAAATACGGAACCAAACAGGAATTGATTGATGCGGTTGCGGCAGGTAAGCAAGCGGGTTTGCGCGTCTATTGTGATCTGGTGTTGAACCATATGGGTGGTGCTGACGAAAAAGAAACAATCACCGTGCGTAAAGTGGAACCAACCAGTCGTAATGAGTTCATCAGTGAGCCCTACCAGATCGAGGCTTTCACCAAATTTACTTTCCCCGGACGTCAAGGCCAGTATTCGCAGTTCGTATGGGATCATCAGTGCTTCGCAGGTGTAGACTGGGATGCCGGTAATGAAGAAAGCGCCATATTCAGTATTCAGAATCAATATGGTGAAGGCTGGCAGGACGTAATGGATAACGAAAACGGCAATTACGATTACCTGATGCTTTGTGATATCGACTTTCGTAACCCGAATGTGCGGGGAGAGTTCAAGCGCTGGGGTAAATGGTTTTATGATACCGTGCAAATGGATGGGTTCCGACTGGATGCGATCAAGCATATGGATCCGCAGTTCTACAATGAATGGCTGGATTTTATGAGAGCGGAATACGGCAAGGAACTTTTCACGGTAGGTGAATACTGGGCGCCGTACGATCTCCCTTCTATGGTTAGCTATATTGATGCCACTGAAGGGCGGATGTCTTTATTCGACGCACCGCTTCAGGCTAATTTTCACAAAGCATCTAAATCCGGAAACGAATATAACCTGTGCACCATCTTCGATGGTACGCTGGTACAAACCAACCCGATGCTGGCTGTAACGCTCGTGGAGAATCACGACACCCAACCCTTACAGTCACTGGAACAACCGGTAGAAGGCTGGTTCAGGCCACTGGCCTATGCGCTGATCCTGCTGCGGGCTGACGGATATCCCTGTCTGTTTTACTCAGACTTATATGGTTCACATTACCAGGATACCGGCGGCGACGGTGAGGACTATAAGGTAACACTGAATAAGGTTGACGAACTGGAGGCTCTTTTGTATTCCCGGAAAAACCTGGCTTATGGCGAGCAACGGGATTATTTTGATCACCCGAATTGCATTGGCTGGACAAGGAGCGGTGTTGTAGACAGACCCGGATCAGGTTGCGCGGTGCTTATTTCCAACGGAGAAGCCGGCAACAAGTACATGGAGATTGGTAGGGAGTTTGCAGGCAAAAGTATGATTGATCAGCTTGGAAAGATGGCGGAGGATATCGTCGTTAATGAAGACGGCTGGGCAGAATTTAAAGTGAATGCCGGCTCTGTTAGCGTTTGGACCTTAAAAGAATGATGATAGCAACCGTCAAACCATCCGATAAGTATTCTTGGAAAGGCGATATACGATTGTCGTTTCTTTGTAGAATCCGGAGTAAAGTCGAATGCCGCAATGTTTAAATATGACCGGACAAAGAATTTTAATTATAGAAGATAGCCCCGATATCGCAGATGTTCTGAGCTCGATCCTTACCGATGAAGGCTACAAGGTTACTGCAAGAACAGAAGCCAGCGACATCGTTAAGCTCGTGATCGATAATCAACCTGACCTGATCATCACAGATTATATACTTGAGGGCATCAATGGCGGGGAGTACTGCGCCACCCTAAAACGGGATGAACGTACATCGCATATACCCGTCATCATTTTGTCGGGATATGGAAAACTTTTGGAATCATTGGGCGATTACGGCGCTGACAAGATCGTTGATAAACCATTCGACAACGCGCATTTACTGATAACCGTTGCCGGATTGCTGTAGTCATTTGAGAAGAAGAGTTTGCGTACCAAGCTTAAAAATTCAACTTGCATTAAAGTTTTAATGCCCTATAATCCTCTGATAGCTATTCGATTGCTAAAAATGGTTCGGAAAAAAAATTGACTCATCCTGTTTACCTAACGTTTTTGAAAGCTTTGGTCACAAACGGACGGCTAATGTTAAAGAACAGAAAACCACTAACACCTGAGGACGTTATCGAGATTCTTGGAAGTAATGGAGAAATAGTGACCCTGGAAGAAGCAAAGTCAATCTTGGAATTCCTAAAGAACTTAGCTAAATTAGCACTAGAGCAATATTTTGAAAGATGAAGACGGCATATCTATATATCAGGGTTAGTACCGATGAGCAAGCAGATAAAGGATATTCACAACGTTGGCAAGAGGAGACTTTAAGGAGATACTGTTCAATCAATAGTATCCAAATAATGGAAGTTGTGATGGAAGACCACTCTGCCAAAAACTTCATCCGACCTGCTTGGAAACAACTTTTAACTGATTTAAAAAAGAAAAAAGGAAGAATTAATCTTATCCTCTTTACTAAATGGGATCGGTTCAGTAGGAATACCGGTGATGCGTATGGTATGATCAACACCTTAGCCAAATTAGGCATAGAAGCGCAGGCCATCGAGCAACCGTTAGATCTGAGTATTCCTGAAAATAAGATGATGCTCGCCTTTTATCTTGCCGCTCCGGAGGTTGAAAATGACAGAAGGGCGTTGAATACGTTTGTTGGTATGCGACGTGCCAGAAAGGAAGGTCGTTTTATGGGTGTGGCCCCTTTAGGCTTTGTAAATAAGATCACAGGATCCGGGAAAAAATATATTGATATTAAAGAACCCGAAGCTGGCATTATGCGGTGGGTATTTGAACAGTTAGCCGAAGGACAATATGCTGCTGACCATGTCAGAAAGCAAGCTAACAAGAAAGGCCTAAAATGCGGCAGCGCACACTTTTGGAATATCATTCGCAATCCGGTTTATTGCGGAAGAATAGAAGTTGCTCCCTACAAAGATGAAGAGCGTTATTTTGCGCAAGGTCAACATGAAGGTATAATTTCAGAAGATCTATTCTACAGAGTACAGGACGTGCTCAACGGAAGGACAAAGGGCGCTTGGGGGCCTAAAATGGTTTCAGTGGACAAGTTACCATTACGGGGACTAATCATTTGTCCTGAGTGTGGCAGGATGCTTACTGGCAGCTCATCAAAGGGATATAGCACCTATTACACTTATTACCATTGCCAATCCCGTTGTAAAACAAGATACCGTGCAGAAGATGCCAATGACAAGTTTGAGGAAGTCCTGAGAAAGTTAGAAATAAAACCAGGCAGAGCTGAGATTTTTGAAAATGAGCTTTTGGTACTCTATAATGCCCAATACAGGAATGGCAATGGTGCACGAAAACAGGTCCTCGAACAAATCAGTGCCATCAATGTGCGCCTTGGTAACGCTAAAAAGAAATATTATAACGAGGAAACGGATGTAACGGAGTACCGTAAATACAAGGCTGAATGCGAGGCCGAGATAGAGAAACTTGAAGCAAGACTTATGGAACTGGCTAATGGCGCTCAAAAGATAGATTCATTGCTAAAAAAGGCCATTGGCAATCTGCAAAAGCTGATTCTTTATTGGAATGACTTTGATTCGATGGGTAAAAGGCGGTTAGTTAATTCGGTTTTCCCAGGAAAATTAAATTTTGACGGAAGCACTTATCGAACTGCTCGGCTTAACGAAGTGATAGAGCTTATCTACTTAAATACCAGCGACTTACAAGCGAAAAAAAAGCAGGAAAATGAGATATTTTCTCATCTTCCTGCTTCAGTAGCGGGGAGCAGGATCGAACTGCCGACCTTAGGGTTATGAATCCTACGCTCTAACCATCTGAGCTACCCCGCCGTATAGGTTGTATCACTTTCGGGTCAGGCCTAAAAGGACTTCCTAAAAAGGTTTGCAAATATAGGATAAATTACTTTTCTTTAGAAAAAATGTTAAAATTTGAAGTTCAGCCTTCAAACCGCCTGTAAACCTGATATATGTCCGACAAGAAAAAGTTTCACCTGGAGTATGAGATCAAATCATCCCCGCGCATTTTATTTAATTTTTTAAGCGAAGCCAACGGACTTACACAATGGTTTGCCGATAAAGTAAGTTTCAGCAACCAGATTTACACCTTTACTTGGGATGATGAGGAGCAGAAAGCCAAGTTACTAGGCATAAAAGAAAATAAGTTTGTACGTTTCCGCTGGCTGGACGATGATCCGCAGTGCTATTTTGAAATGGAAATTGTACAGGATGAACTTACCAATGATGTGGCCCTCAGCATAACCGATTTTGCCACCGAAGATACTATTGCCGAGCGCAAACTTATTTGGAATAACCAGATAGATTATCTTATCGGCGTAATAGGCGCCTAAAACCAGCCTCTTTATTAAGCACCTTATACCTATAATAATGAACGCCGCTTTAGCGTTTACAGGTACGCCTTTGCCCGTACTGTAGCTAAGTAACTGGTATAAATGCTTAACTTTACACCGTGAAAAAGATACACCTCTTAATTTTAAAGTCCTTCATCAGGCCCTTTATTGTTACCTTTTTCATTGTGATGTTTGTGTTGTTGATGCTGTTTTTGTTTAAATACATCGATGACTTAATAGGTAAAGGGTTTCAGTGGTATATCATTCTCGAACTGATGATGTATGCCTCCATGACCAACGTAGCCATGGCCCTGCCACTTTCTGTACTGTTATCGTCTATCATGACCTACGGTAGCCTGGGCGAAAATTATGAGCTGGTGGCTATTAAATCGGCTGGTATATCACTGGGCCGTGCTATGTATCCTATGATGATTGTGGTGACGCTGCTCAGCATCAGCGCCTTTGTTTTTTCTGACTACATGCTGCCCATCGCTAACTTTAAATACTACTCCTTACTGTACGATGTGCGTCAGCAAAAAACATCATTTCTAATTTCTGAAGGCGTTTTTAATGACAGCTTTCCTGGCTATTCTATTCGCGTAAAAAAGAAAGATCCCGATGGGCAAACCCTCCACGGTGTAATGATTTACGAGAAGAAAGAGGGCATGACAGATATGGCCGTAATTTTTGCAAAAGAGGCCGTAATGTATCGTACGCCGGATGATATGTATCTGGTGCTTAAACTTAAGGAAGGGATACGTTATGAGGAGGAACCGGGAAAATCGAGCTTTAACACCCGGCAGCAATTCAGGCGCATGCGCTTTGCTACTACCGAGCAAAAGTTCGACCTGGGCGGTTTTAAGCTTAAACGTACCGATGCCAATGAGTGGCGGTCCACCATACAAATGATGAATTTGAAACAACTTACAAAGTTTCAGGATTCAACCATTAAAGCCGTTAACAAGGCCAGTAGCGCTAACTATAGCTTAATATCACCATACTTAAAATACTTTTCCGTTCCCCAAAAAATGCCTGCCGGCACCAATGTTACGCCGGTTGCTGCAAGTGCACCTATTAAAAGCACCACGCCCGACAGGCAATTAGCTAGTGCATTAAGCGAGGCTCAATCGGTGCGCGAAACACTGCGCAGTATAGCCGACAGGTATAAAGAAGAATCTAAGGGCATCAGGCGTTACTCTATCGAGTATCAAAAGAAGTTCACCCTTTCGGCCGCTTGCCTGGCATTGTTTTTAATCGGTGCGCCGCTGGGCGCTATCATTCGTAAAGGTGGTTTGGGGCTGCCTGTAGTAGTGTCGGTAATTTTCTTTTTAATTTACTACATTATTGCTACGATTGGTGAAAAATCGGCCAAGGAGGGCAATATTACCCCTTTTACGGGTATGTGGATGGCTATTTTTATTCTAACGCCTATTGGTCTCTTCTTGTCATACAAAGCCGCCAATGATTCTGTTCTGTTTGATGCGGAGGCTTATAAACGATACTTTAACAAGCTATTTAAGGGCCGAAAGAGCAACAAAGCCGTTCAAGGCTGATTTTACAAACTACAGACGAGTTTACTTGCGCTATACCTTAACTTTGCTATATACTTACTGCATATAATACCATTAAGCGCCCATTGACGCGGTTTATTTGCTTGATGCCTTTACACACATGTTAAACACCATACCCGAAGCTGTTGAAGCTATAAAAGCCGGAAAAATCATTATTGTTGTTGATGATGAAGACCGCGAAAACGAAGGTGACTTTTTAGTTGCCGCCCGTTATGCTACACCTGAAGCCATCAACTTTATGGCCCGCTTTGGTCGCGGGCTTATTTGCGCTCCTATTACCCGCCAACGGGCTTTGGAGTTGGAGCTGGCACCGATGGTTAATCAAAATACGGCTACATTAGAAACCAGCTTTACCGTTTCGGTCGATCTGTTGGGGCATGGATGTACAACAGGTATTTCGGCGTCAGACCGCTCTAAAACCACGCTGGCTTTAATTGACCCGGCTACTAAGCCTGCTGATCTGGGTCGCCCTGGGCATGTCTTCCCTTTGATAGCTAAAGATGGCGGTGTATTACGCCGTTCGGGCCATACAGAAGCGGCCATAGATCTGCCTGTGATGGCTGGTTTGGAGCCTGCCGGCGTTATATGTGAAATAATGAAAGAGGATGGCGAAATGGCCCGATTGCCCGAGCTCTTAGAGCTGGCTAAGGAGTTTGATCTCAAAATTATTTCAATTAAAGACCTGATTGCTTACCGCCTGGGCAGCGAAACTTTGATTGACCGCGAGGTTGCCGTTAAAATGCCAACACAGTGGGGCGACTTTGAAATGATTGCCTATACGCAGCGAAATACCGGTGAGCATCACCTGGCCCTTATAAAAGGTAGCTGGGAGCCCGATGAGCCCGTGCTGGTACGTGTACATAGTTCATGTGTTACAGGCGATATTTTTGGCTCGTGCCGGTGCGATTGTGGCCCGCAATTGCACAAAGCAATGGAGCGGGTAAGTGAGGAAGGCAAAGGCGTAATTGTTTATATGAATCAGGAAGGCCGCGGTATAGGTTTAATTAACAAATTAAAGGCCTACCAGCTTCAGGAAAGCGGATTGGATACTGTTGAGGCCAATATTCAGTTAGGCTTTAAAATGGATCAGCGCGATTATGGAGTAGGGGCGCAGATTATACGAGATTTAGGCATCTCCAAAATGCGCCTAATGAGCAACAACCCTACAAAGCGTGCCGGTTTAACAGGCTATGGTATAGAGGTGGTAGAAACAGTGCCTATTGAAATTGTGCCCAACCCGCACAATGAGGCCTACCTGAGAACTAAGCGCGACAAGATGGAGCATGCTATTTTGAAAGATCATTAAGACGCTTTTTCTAACCTTCCTGAGAGATGAGGGGTTTGTAAAATACGTGTTGTATTAATATACATCAACAAAAAAGCCTTAGCAATTTGCTAAGGCTTTTTTGTTGATGCTTAATGGATGCCCATAAATATTCGGCTCCAGCGTATTTTGTTAAGGAAGCTGGCGTTGCTGTCCCAACTCATCCATACAAATAAGGCCTTACCCACAATGTGGTCTTCGGGCACAAAGCCCCAAAAGCGCGAATCATATGAATTATGGCGGTTATCGCCCATCATCCAGTAGTAGTTCATTTTAAAGGTATAGGTGTTGGCTTTTTGGCCGTTGATGTAAATATCAGTACCTTTTACCTCCAGCTTATTGCCTTCGTAAACAGTTATAGCCCGTTTGTAAAAAGGCAGGGTAAGGCTATCTAATTTTACTGTCCAGCCCTTTTTGGGTACTATAATAGGGCCATAATTGTCCTGGTTCCATTTACCGTAGTGAGGGTCGTTTGGAAAAACGGTGCCGCTTTCGTCAATCGAGTCTTTAGGCGTAACATGTGCCTTTACCTTGGTTACATTCTCAAGCCGTTTAAGCGCAGCTGCGGAGCCGGCTGTCATGGTTGGGAAATTGTTGTAAGGAGAAGTAGACGGTGTTATATGTAATTCATCAACCAGTTTGGGGTTTACTTCTGTGCCGTTCGTCTCTACTTCGTAGTTGATTTGACTTTCGGGCGGCGATGGATTAGCCTTGCCGTTTACAAATACCTGTGCGTCGGCAATAGATAGGGTATCACCTGGTGTGGCCTGGCAGCGTTTAATGTAATTCTCGCGCTTATCAACCGGGCGGTAATACGGTGAATCGGCTTCCATGGGGTAATTGAAAACCACTACATCACCCTTTTTAATTTCGCTCAGGCCAGGCAAACGGTAGTAAGGCAGCTTTACGCCATCCCAATATGCTTTGGTACCTATAATAGGCATGGTATGGTGCGCAAACGGAAAAGCGATAGGCGTCATGGGTGTACGTGCGCCATAATTTACCTTGCTTACAAATAAAAAGTCGCCTACCAGCAACGAACGCTCCATTGATTCGGTCGGGATGGTGTAAGCCTCAATAAATAAGGTACGTATTAACGTTGCAGCAATAACAGCGAATAATATAGCGTCAAACCATTCGCGGGTTGCGCTCTTTTTCTTTTTTGTCTGGTTGTTATTTTTATCCCAGAATTTCCAATTCATATTTAATATAATTAAACCTCACCAGCAGGGGTTAGGCGTTAAAGGTAAACATATCTGTTACCTGGTAAAATCCTTTTTTATCTTTAACCCATTCGGCAGCTAACACAGCACCCAGCGCAAAACCATTGCGGTTATGTGCGGTATGCTTAAACTCAATGCTGTCAACTTCAGAGTCATAAAGTACGGTATGTGTTCCCGGTACGCTTTCAATCCGGTGCGATTCTATAAGCAGTTGGTTGTTGTTCAGATTGTCATCTGCTGTTTCGCCGGTATCGCTTACCAAAACGTTTTTCCACTCATTTTTAGCTTCCAGACCGTCCAAAATGCCTTCGGCAATAGTGATGGCCGTACCGCTTGGCGAATCCAGCTTTTGGGTATGATGAATCTCCTCTACCTGTACCTCATAATAAGGATAATTATTCATGATTTTGGCCAAAATACGGTTAACGTGAAAGAAGATATTCACGCCAACGCTATAGTTAGAGCCATATAATAAGGTATTGTTACTCGTAAGGCATTTTTGTTTTACTTCGTCCAGTTGTTCATACCAGCCGGTAGTACCAACCACAATGGGAACGCCTGCCTCAAAGCAACGTTCAATATTGCTGATGGCCGATGCCGGTGTAGTAAACTCAATCATCACGTCGGCCTTTTGCAGGTTCTCGGGGGTGGCCTCGTGCAGGTTGTCTTGGTCTATTTTCAGTACAATTTCGTGCTGGCGATCAGTGGCTATTTTTTCTATGATCTTGCCCATTTTGCCATAACCGAATAATCCTATCTTCATGAAAATTAATAGTATTGACTTATAAATTGAGGTTATTTCATGGTAAAGGTAAGCTTTATAACCGGCATTACCGAAGGCATGGCTCCCGCTGCATAAATAGGCCCCGTTGGCATAATGCCCGGCGTTACCTTAAAGCTCAGGTCGCGGTCCATGGTATACGAGTGGATAAACTTGGCGTCAATATAAGCATCTATCATTTGTATGCCCCAGGCACCCATAACACCCAAAATACTCAATTGAAAATTACGCTGATAACCGTTTACAGCGCCTTCTAATTGCGTAAGATTTGCGTTCTGTGTATTAACGTAAAGATCGGTTATGGTTTTGGACGTTTCAGCATCCGGACGGTCGCCATTGCGGCGCATCTGGTAAACTTTAAGGTATTGCTTATAATACCTGCTATTAAATTCGAGCGCCAATCCTAACGATCCTAAACCAGCGTAAATAAGGGGTACTTTCCACCAGCGGTGATTGTAAATTTGTCCCCATCCAGGTACAAAACCCGAGCGGCGAAATGCCAAACCCGGACTGTGGGTACTATCGGGGTTGTATTTTTTTTTATTCTTTTTAGCTAGTATCTTAGGCAGAACTGGCTTGGAGGCTACTGAATCTCGTACGCGGGTCAAACTATCATTAACGCTTTTAGTTTTCACAGTATCAGGCTTTTGAGCCTTGGCTGCGAATGCAAAAAATGTTAAAAGTGTAATGATAAGTACTTGTTTCATGGCTACCAGTCCAGCATTTCTAAAATACGGGTCAAATCGTCTTGTGATAAAAAGGGGATTTCAATACTGCCTGCGCCTTTGTTGCTCACTTTTAGTTTCACCTTTGTGCTAAATTTAGAAGCCAGGTCATCCTGAATCTTTTGTATCTGAAAGGATACCGGCTCAGGTTTACGTGCCTCTTTCTTTTGGGCGTTACCTTGCTGCAGATCGCGCACCATTTCCTCAACCTTACGAACCGAAAGGCCATGCTGCAAGATTTGCTGGTGCAGGTGTACTTGCTTTATCGGGTCTGTTATCGTAATTAAGGCGCGGGCGTGTCCCATGCTAATATCACCATCGCGAATGGATGCCTGTATGCTGGGCGGTAATTTTAATAAACGCAGGTAGTTGGTAACCGTGCTGCGGTTTTTACTAACGCGCTCGCCTAGTTCTTCCTGTTTAAGGCCGCATTCATCCAGCATACGCTGAAAGCTGAGCGCAACCTCCATGGCATTCAGGTTTTCACGCTGAATGTTTTCTATCAAAGCCATCTCCAGCATTTGCTGGTCGTTAGCGGTGCGTATATAGGCAGGTATGGTATTTAAGCCTGCACGTTTTGATGCACGTAAACGGCGCTCGCCCGATATAAGCTGATAGGAATGTGAATTTACCCGGCGTACGGTAATGGGTTGTATTAAGCCTTGTACCTTAATGGATTCGGCCAGCTCTATTAAAGCCTGCTCATCAAAATCAGTACGGGGTTGAAAAGGATTTATTTCAATTTCGGCTATACGTATTTCATTAACAGAGCCTAATCCGTTGTTGTTGTGGCCTACGCCACCGGTTTCAGGCGCTGTGTAGCTTTTTTGCGAGTTGATGCTGGTTGAGTCGTCCAGCAGGGCGCTCAACCCCTTACCTAATGCTTTCTTCTTGTCTACGCTCATTACTTCAATTAAACTGCGGCAGGTGTAGCCTTACCCGAGGTTTTCGTTAACCCATTTTTACGGATGATTTCACGGGCCAGGTTTAAATAGTTAACGGCACCTTTACAGGTAGCATCGTGCATAATAACCGATACGCCAAAGCTTGGCGCCTCGCTTAACCGGGTGTTGCGCTGTATAATGGTATCAAACACCAGGTCTTCAAAATGTGTGCGTACTTCTTCAACCACCTGATTTGATAAACGAAGGCGTACATCGTACATAGTTAACAATATACCTTCTATATCCAATTGAGGGTTTAAGCGGTTTTGTACAATTTTTATGGTGTTAAGCAATTTGCCTAAACCTTCTAACGCAAAATACTCGCACTGTACCGGTATAATTACCGAATCGGCGGCGGTAAGGGCGTTAATGGTAATTAAACCTAATGATGGCGAACAGTCGATAATGATAAAATCATACTTATCGCGCACCTTATCAAGTATTGCCCGCATCTTGTATTCACGGTCGGTAAGGTTAATCATCTCAATCTCGGCACCAACAAGGTCAATATGAGCAGGCAACAGATCCAAATTAGGCGTTTCGGTCTTTTGTATAGCCTCTGCCGGGTCAATCTGGTTAATAATACACTCGTAAATGCTATTTTTTATGGTACGCGGGTCAAAGCCAATACCCGAGGTAGAGTTTGCCTGCGGATCAGCATCAACCAACAATGTTTTATATTCTAACACAGCTAAACTTGCAGCCAGATTGATTGAAGATGTTGTTTTACCAACTCCCCCTTTCTGATTAGCTAACGCGATAATTTTACTCATTTTTTTCCCTCGATATATAACAACACTTTACCCTGGCACGCTAAGGACAGGTGAAGCTAAAATTTTATACTTTCGCCTGGCATTAACCGGGAGGTAAAGATACGAATTTAAACAATTCTACAGCCCGGCATGTTCCTGTAACTTATAAACACTTTTAAATGATAACTATCATTGCCGCTACCAATCGCCCTGGTAGTTCAACTCTAAAATTAGCTAAATATTATCAGCGCCGGCTCCTAAATAAAGGATTAGAAGTAAAGCTGCTATCGCTCGATGAGTTGCCGCCGAATTTTATACAGACCGACATGTTTGGCAGCCGCAGTGCCGCCTTTGAGCCCATTCAGCAATTAATAACTGATACCGAAAAATTCCTGTTCGTGATACCGGAGTACAACGGTAGTTTTCCGGGCATATTAAAGGCTTTTATCGATGCTTGTACTTTTCCGGATAGCTTTTATGAGAAAAAGGCTGCACTGGTTGGCTTGTCGTCGGGTACTTACGGCAACATACGCGGTATTGAGCATTTTGCCGGAATTTGCAGCTACCTGCATTTACACGTTTTACCGCTGCGCTTGCATATACCGGCGGTACGCAAAGAGATAAATGCAGAAGGCAGTTTATTTGAGGAAAAAACGGTAGGCTTTGTCAATGAGCAGATTGATAAATTTGTAAGGTTTTAAGCAACTATAATTTCAACTGTTTCAGGTGTTTCATCAGGGAAAAGCATTTTGCGGAGTAGTGCTAACTATTAGTGTTGTAAAAGTTTAGCGACAAGGTGACTTCAGCTGAGTAAACATTATCACATCTATTATCTTCTGATATAAAATGTTTAAACAACTACATGTTGTTTGCTGAAACAATCTGTTAAGATAAAGGGTTAGTTCTGTTAGTCTTAACTTGAAGAACTACCTTATGAAAAGCAAGAATTTCCTGTATGTTTCCATACTTGCCGCTGCTGTTTTTAGCAGTTGTCAGCAGAAACAAAAACCCGATCCTGCCCAGGCGGATACCGTTGCTGTAGAAACCGGTGAGAAAGTTGATTTACCGGCGCCGTTTGCCACCAAATCGGCCACTACATTTTGTAAGGTAATAGGTTGGCCTAAAGGTAAAACACCCACAGCGCCGGCCGGCTATAAGGTAAGCCTGTATGCCGAAGAACTTAACAACCCGCGTAATATCTACGTGGCATCAAACGGTGATGTATTTGCTGCCCTGGCAACCACCGAAGCTAAAGCACTGGCTAAAGCTAAATCGGCTTTAAGCGGTAAAACCAAATCGCAAAACATGGGCGAGAGCCCCAATACTATAGTTATTTTCAGAGATACGAATGGCGATGGGGTAGTAGATAATAAAGGTCTGTTCCTTGCCGGCCTCAACCAGCCTTTTGGTATGGCTGCAGTTGGCCGGTGGTTTTATGTGGCTAACACTGATGGCCTGTGGCGATACCCTTATACCTTGGGTGATACCCGCATAACCAAACCCGGACAGCGAGTTTTAAAACTGCCTGCTGGTGGTTATAATAACCACTGGACTCGTAATTTACTGGTTAGTAAAGACAGTACAAAGCTTTATATAACTGTAGGGTCGGGCTCAAACGTAGCTGAGCATGGCATAGCTAACGAGGCTCGACGTGCTAATATTCTGGTTGTTAATTTAGATGGTTCAGACGAGAAGATATATGCCAGCGGTTTGCGTAATCCGGTAGGAGTAGGCTTTCAGCCGGGCACGAACACTATTTGGACAGCTGTAAACGAGCGCGACGAACTTGGAGATGATTTAGTACCAGATTACTTGACCGGTGTTAAAGAAGGTGGCTTTTATGGCTGGCCATATGCCTACTTTGGGCAGCATGAAGATCCACGCCGCAAAGGCGAACGTACTGACCTGGTGAAAAAGACTTTAACTCCAGACGTGCCATTAGGCTCGCATACGGCCTCGCTGGGTTTGGCATTTTACGATGGCGACAAGTTTGGTGCGAAATATAAAAATGCTGCCTTTATTGGTCAGCACGGCTCCTGGAACCGTTCAAAACTGGTTGGATACAAAGTGGTAGCCATTCCGTTTAGTAACGGCAAACCCGGCAAACCCGAAGATTTCCTGACCGGCTTTATTGCCAACGCAGCTAAAAACGAGGTTTACGGCAGGCCGGTTGGTGTAGCCGTTGCTAAAGACGGCGCCCTGTTGGTAGCCGACGACTCAGGCAATAAAATTTGGCGCGTGAGTGCAAATTAAATATGATTGTAATTGTTTAACGGGTGTTAGGACACTGCCAGCGGTTGCACGGCATCACTGGTGGTTGCCGATGCCCTTTTAGTGTTCAGAAAAGGTTTTTCAGCAATTAAGTAAAAGCCGTATGATACCGTTATAATAAAAGCGCCGCCTGCAAAAGTCAGTATAATCAGGTTTGCAATAATTCCCATATTTAAAGGGAGTATGACATAACGCATTACAACTTCTATAAGCGGGGCATGTATTAAATAAATGCTGTAAGCAAATGTGCCTATAGAAACCAGCGGCTTTAACGACAAGAATTTGCGGAAGCCGATTAACTTGTTTGTTGATAGCGCAATGAGCAAACTGGATGCAAATAAACCAGTATATATGGTAGGCAATAAAGAACCCGATGTAAGTAGTGGTCCCTCGATTTTTTGATAGAAGCTATGTGCAAAATGGCCGCTTAAAAACAGCATAAATGTGATTAAAAGTACAACCGGCCAGTACCTGAAGTTTTTAAGAAAAGTTAAACTCTTGTTATTTGAAAAAGAAACATGTGCTGCAAACATTCCTAAGCCAAACAAGCCAATAAAAATTGGGCTTATGAATTTAACATTTAGGTTTTCTTGAAAACGGGATAAAAACACTTGTATTAACGCTGCTATCAATACGGTTGCTAAAGTTGTTTTTACCGCATTAAACTTGCGCCAGAAGAATACAATTATGGGGAATAAAAAATAGATGTACCACTCTACCGCAATAGACCAAAAGCAATAATTAATAGTGCGTGAGGTGTCATAAAAAATATTGTGGATAAGTAAGATATGGGTAATGATGTCTTTGTATGAAACCGGACCCATGCCTTTCCAGTGAGTTGTTGTGTCGTTTCCAACAACGGTATAAAACATAATTAAGGCAAACAACATAGCCAGGTAGTAGGTTGGTAGTATTCGCTTTGCTCTTTTAATTAAAAACTTACCCGTACTGTCTTTTAACTTGCTGTTATTTCTGGCAACGGGAATCATCAAACAAAAACCTGATAGAACAATGAACACGGCAACGCCCGCACCGCCAAATCTGAACGGGTAGGTTACAAGTTTAACGTAAGGATTTGTATTTACTGGTAACTCACGAAAAGCATGGTGTAATACTACATAAAGTGCTGTTATTGCTCTTAAACCATCCAAAAAATTGAGGTGTAAAGCAGGTGAACGCTTCTCACTAATTAATAAAGGCTCAGCTCTCGGGGCAGGGTCTTGTGTTTGGGTCATAAACTTTTAAGCAACAGTATTTTATGTGAGTTAGGGGTTGCTACAAATGTATTTAAAGTAATTGTATTAATACCCATGTATTGGTTGTTTTGTTGAAGAATATTTAAAAAATAAATAAAATAATACATTGTTGGATGTATTCGAGTATTATGATAATTAAATCAACCTTGCTTGCAGCTTTCTTAGTACTATTTGCTTTGCAGGCTACAGCGCAACAGCCTGATGCTGTAAAAACGGATAGCACACAGCGCTTAAGGCCCGTAACCGTTCGGGGCTATTTATCGGAGCAACAAATGCTGCAGGTGCCGGCTTCGGTAGGGGTGTTAAACTCTGCCCAGTTAACTTTACAATCCAATAATTCGATGGTAAGCGCTATGAACACCCTGCCCGGCGTACGCATGGAAGAACGTACGCCGGGTAGCTATCGTTTATCCATCAGGGGGAGTTTACTGCGGTCGCCTTTCGGGGTGCGTAACGTTAAAATTTATTTTGATGAAATACCACTTACCGATGCAGGCGGTAATACTTACCTCAATGCTTTAGACGTAAGCAGCCTGCACAGTATTGAGGTACTGAAAGGCCCCGACGGCAGCTTGTTTGGTGCTAATTCGGGCAGTGTTGTGCTTATAAATCCGGTAAGCCGTTTGCGCGATAGTAGCGTGGTATCGGTTGGTTTTAATGCTGGTTCGTATGGGTTAATCCATCAAAATGCCGCTGTTCATCAACAGTGGGGGAAAAACGACTTAAACGTTAGTCAGGGTTACCAAAGTTACGACGGCTACCGAGACCATAGCTACATGCAACGGCATTATTTGCAAATGGTAAACCGTTACCACTACGGAAAAAGCAACCAATTAAAGCTCATTGGCTTTTACTCAGACCTGCAATACCAAACCCCGGGTGGTTTAAATTTAGCCCAGTTACAGGCCAACCCACGCGCTTCAAGGCCGGCTACGGCTACATTGCCCGGCGCCATTGAGCAGCATATTGGCATAAGCACCAAAATGCTTTTTGGCGGTGTGGTAAACGAGGCCAGATTAAGTAACCGTGTCCGCAACGTGGCGACAGTTTTTGGCAGCCATGTAAATTTTGAAAATCCTTTTATCACCAACTATGAGCAGCGTAATGAGGGTACTTACGGTGCACGCACTTACTTCGAATTAAGCGGACTGGCGGCTGCCTCGTTAGATTGGAAACTGAACTTAGGGGCCGAATGGCAGCAAACCAATGCTGATATTAATAATTACGATAACCTGGCTGGCGTAACAGGCAACCCTCAATCGCTTGATGTGGTGAACACTAATCAGCGTTTTGTATTTACCCGGTATGCAGCTACTTTATACCGCCGTTTAAATATAGAAGCAGCCTTAAGCTTAAACTATTATCAATACAAGTTCAGGAATGCCTATCCGCTTAACCAGGCCGGGTTAAGTACGCGTAACTTTAAGCCCCAGCTTATGCCACGGGTGGCCTTGTCATACGAGATAACCAACAACTTTATCTGGCGGGCGTCGGTTAGCCGCGGTTACTCTACACCAACCATTGCCGAGGTAAGGCCCAGCAATAACCTTATCAATACCGATCTGCAACCCGAAACCGGCTGGAACTATGAAACCGGTTTGCGCTTGCGTAACCGCGATGAAAGCTTGATGCTGGATGCATCTGTGTTTTACTATCGCCTCAACAACACCATTGTAAACCAGCGTTTGGCAAACGAGACAGACTATTTTGTAAATGCAGGCGGCACCAAACAGTTAGGTTTCGAGCTCAATTTTACAGGTTGGATTATGAGGCCTGTAAATAGTGGCACTATCCGTGGCATACAGTTTAACGAAGCGTTTACATATAACCGGTTCAACTTCCGTAGTTATAGTATTAATAATACAGATTACTCGGGCAACCGCCTTACGGGTGTACCAAGGCAGGTAGTGGTAAGTAGTTTGCAATTCAGGTTGCCGCAAGCCGTATATCTGTTTGTTCAGCATAACTACACCGCCCGCATCCCGGTAAATGATGCTAACTCGGTTTATGCGGGTTCTTATCATTTGCTGCAGGCCAAGGCAGGATGGCAGTTTGGCATAGGCGCTAAAACCCGTTTAAATATTTACGCCGGTGCTGATAATTTGCTCAACAAAAATTACAGTTTAGGTAATGATTTAAACGCCGTAGGTAACCGTTATTACAATCCTGCACCGCTCAGAAACTATTATGCGGGGATGAGTATAGGATTTTGAGCGTGGCGTCTATAAATATGTTCTGCTAATTTGTCGTTTTTGATCGTTTGCGGAAAGTCTTTTTTAAGCGATTAGCTTCACAGCCGGGGAAAGACTTCCTATCCTTTAAGATGACATAAAGGCTGTGAAACCCCAACTCTTTACACCTCAAACTTAATCCACCCGTCGCCTTCATATCCAAATATAAATTGCTTAGGGTTAATAATTTCTGCCAGTATTTCTATCGAATCTATAATACGCGGACCGGGGCGGTTAAAATAGTGGTTGCCATCGGCTATGTAAAGGCGTTTGTTTTTAACAGCCTTTAAATCAGAAAAGCCCGGCAATTGCAGTAGCGTATCCACTTCTTTCAACGTGCGTTCTATTGAAAACCCACAGGCCATTAACACAATTACATCAGGGTCTTGCAGGCGCAGGTCTTCCCATTGTATGTAGGGCGACTGCTTGCCTGCTTCGGCCATTACAGGCTCTCCACCGGCAATAGTAACCAGCTCGGGTACCCAATTGCCCGAAACCATAAGCGGATCCAGCCATTCAATACAAGCTACTGTAGGTTTAGCATCAATAAATTTTAGCTTATGGCGTATAATATCTACACGCTCCTGTAGCTCTTCAATTAGGTTTTCGCCTGCTGTTGTAGCGCCCAGCGTACGGGCCACTTCTTCTATATTACTTATAATTTCGGCCAGGCTGTTAGGCTGTAATGAGATGATTTGCGCCGGCTTACCTAATTGGGCCGATAGCGCTTTTTCAACTTCAGGTAAAGAAACCGCACACACTGCACATTGGTCTTGCGTAATGATCACATCGGGCAGTAGCTGCTCGATCAGCTCATTGTTAAGCTCATAAACCGATAGGGCATTGGTGAGTAGTTGCTTAACCTGCTCGTCAATCTGCAAGCTGCTCAGGTTACTGCCTATGCGGTCGTACGAACAAACAGGTAATTGTTTTACCGTCTCCGGGAAATCGCAGGCATGTGAGCGACCAACCAGGCGGTTGTCCAATCCAAGGGCGCAAACAATTTCGGTAGCGGCGGGCAGCAGGGATATAATTCTATCAGCAGGCATTCAGTCTTTCTTGTTAATAAAAATACAAAGAAAGGTTAAATCATGCTAACTACCATAAAATGCTTATCTGATATCCAAAAAACGGTTTACTTTTGAGTAATGATTTTTCTGACGTTCCTCCTGGGACTGGTTGTAAACTTTACAGGTTACATTCCGCCGGGCAATATAAACCTTACACTCACGCAGATAGCTATTAACCGGGGCATGCGTCAGGCCTTGCGTTTTATTACCGCATTTTCGTGCGTTGAGTTCTTTTTTACTTTTTTTATTATGCAGGCGGCCAAGTGGCTGTCGGTACAACCGCATATCGAAACTATTATTGACTGGGTAATGGTAATCCTTTTTGGCACTTTAGGCACTATTACCTGGCTCAACCGTAAAAAGCCACCCAAACAAAAATATTCCGACCGCGAGAGTATTCGTTACGGTGTTTTACTGGGTATTATTAACCCTATGCAAATTCTTTTTTGGATGATTGCCGGTACTTATTTACTCGCCCACCAGTGGATACCGCCCGGCTTTTTTGCTTTAACCGTGTTTAGTTTAGGTTCGGCTATGGGATCTTTTTTATGCTTGTATGCTTATGCAAGGTCGGCCAGGTACATTCAAAGCAAGTTTGCACTGAGCACGCAGTTAATCAATACCAGTATTGCGGTACTGTTTTTCGGGTTTGCGGTTTACCATGTGGTTAAGCAGGTGTGGCTGGTGCTGGGGCATCATTCGCTTGATATTAAGATCGGCTTGGCCTTATAGAATAGGTTATCCAACGGTGTGATTTTACTGTCCGGTTATAAGAAAGGGTGATGTCCAAATAGTATTTAAATCTTTTTCTATTTTATATTTGCGCATGGCCATCGAAGAAATCTACCAGCTATACCTGCAGCATCCTGTCATCAGTACTGATACACGCAAAATTGCACCCGGCAGTTTGTTTTTTGCCCTAAAGGGAGACAAATTTGATGCTAACACCTTTGCCACACAGGCATTGGAAGCCGGTGCGGCCTATGCCATTATTGATGATGCTGTGTACCGATTATCAGACCAGTATATACTGGTGGATGATGTGTTGAGCACCTTGCAGGATTTGGCCCGCTATCATCGCAAGCAATTGCAGATACCGGTAATCGGTTTAACCGGCACCAATGGCAAAACTACCACCAAGGAGTTAATTAACGCTGTTCTGTCGCAGCAATTTAATACGCTGTCTACCCAGGGAAACCTGAACAATCACATTGGTGTGCCGCTCACCATACTATCTATCAATAGCACGCATCAAATGGCGGTTATTGAAATGGGCGCCAATCATCAAAAAGAAATAGGGCTGCTTTGCACTATTGCCCAACCCATACACGGCTTAATTACCAACGTAGGCAAAGCGCACCTGGAAGGCTTTGGTGGTGTGGAAGGTGTAAAAAAAGGGAAGGGGGAATTGTATGATTACCTGAAAGCCACTAACGGTACCGCATTTGTAAATGGCAATAGCAGCGACCTGATGCGCATGCAGCAAGACCGCAATATGGAGAATGTTATCTTTTACGGAAAAGATTATGTTTTAAATACTATTAAGGGCGATTTAACAGGTAATGCTCCATTTCTTTCTTTAAGATGGAGCATAGGTAACTCTGAAGAGCAGTACGAGGTGAGTACGCAGCTTACCGGCGAGTATAATTTGGATAATGTGCTGGCCGCAATTTGCATAGGGCATTACTTTAAGTTAAGCGCTCAGCAAATAAATGCTGGCATATCGGGTTATCAGCCTAAAAATAACAGGTCGCAAATTGTAAAAACAGCCACCAATACACTCATTTGCGATTATTATAATGCTAACCCCAGCAGTATGGTAGTTGCTATTGACAATTTGGATAAAATGCAGGCTGAGCATAAGGTGATGATTTTGGGCGATATGTTTGAAATGGGCCCCGAAGCCGCTGCAGAGCATGAAGCGGTGTTAAAAATTGCATTAAATGTACCTGCTGATGAACACATTTTTGTTGGTCGGGAGTTTTACTTGCAACAGGGCAACTACCCAGCTACGTTTTACGCAACAGCCGAAGAAGCTATGGCGGGGCTGCAAAGCAAGCCTGTAACCAATGCTACGATATTAATTAAGGGTTCGCGCGGCATGGCCTTGGAGCGGCTGGTAGCATTTTTGTAGTTACCCATTTAAGCCATTTGTGCTACTTGACTTTTAAATACTTATGGCTATACATAAATCGCCCATTGATGTACTATTACAGCCGGTAAACCGGTTCATACACCAGGAACATACTAGCGGTATCGTACTTTTTGCCAGTGTAATTTTGGCTATTATATGGGTAAATTCGCCGTTTCAGGAGAGCTATCATCATGTTTGGGATATTAATTTCTCATTCGGTTTTGGTGGAGATGCTTTGAGCCATCCGCTGCACATCTGGATTAATGATGGCCTTATGGCTGTTTTCTTTTTTGTAATTGGGCTGGAGCTTAAACGCGAATTTATGGGCGGTGAGCTGTCCTCGGTAAGTAAAGCGTCGCTGCCTATGGTTGCTGCTTTAGGAGGGATGCTGGTACCTGCCTTTATCTATTTTATAATTAACCGTAATACCGAAGCAGCGCATGGCTGGGGTATCCCTATGGCTACCGATATTGCTTTTGCGCTGGCCCTGGTTTCGGTAGCTGGCAAGCATATACCTTCATCTGTTAAAGTATTTCTTTCGGCCCTGGCCGTGGCCGATGATTTGGGTGCAGTACTGGTAATCGCCTTTTTCTACAGCAGCAATCTGCATTTTATACCATTATTAATAGGTGCTGGTTTTTTACTTGTACTGGTAGCCGGTAACGCATTGGGTATTCGCCGTACGGGTTTTTATATAATAATTGGCTTTGGTGTTTGGGTGGGCTTTTTATTGTCGGGCGTTCATGCTACTATTGCAGGGGTGCTGGTAGCTTTTACCATTCCGGCACGCACTATTATTGATGAACGCGTTTACTCAGCTAAATTGCGCCAACTGGCCGATGATTTTGATAAGGAAATTCCTAATAATAGCACCTTAACCACACCGCTTCAACATGAAACCATTGAGCATATTAAGATGCTTAGCTTAGCTGCACAAACTCCGCTGCAAAAAATTGAATATGCATTACATCCCTGGGTGGCTTTTGTGATTATGCCGCTGTTTGCGCTGGCTAATGCCGGTATAATAATAGGCGCCGATTTCTTTTCGGCATTAATTAACCCGGTAAGTATAGGTGTTATAGCCGGCTTGCTCATTGGTAAATTTGTTGGTGTATTATTATTTACCTGGTTAATGGTTAAAACAGGCATGGCTGTTTTGCCGCAACACGCCACATGGCGGCACATTGTAGGTGTGGCTACTTTAGCCGGCATTGGCTTCACCATGTCGCTGTTTGTATCGGCACTGGCTTTTAAAGATCAAATTATGATAGACGAAGCTAAGTACGGTATTCTGCTGGCTTCGCTCTTAGCTGGTAGCATTGGCTACATAATTTTAAAACGTACATCCGCAAATGCTAGGTAACTTATTACTTAAATCAATTCTTTAACAACTACTTATTTTAGATTTCTGTAAAACATTATAGCAGTTTTGTGAATTTATAGGAACGATTTGTTAATATAAGTTTAACATTAACTGCATATACCTTGAAAAGCTTTTTATATACCTTGCTGTTACTCGTGGCTGTTTTTCCTGTGCGCTTAAGGGCCCAGGTGGTTAAAGACTCTATTAAAACCGATTCTGCTGAACATATTTTGGAAGTGCCAGATACTGTGCCGCACCTGCAGAGCAAGTTCGCTTCCTTTATTCCACCTGCCGTTTTTATTGGGTATGGTTTACTGTCTTTCGAAGTAGATGCCATACGCCGGGTAGATTACCATGTTTACAATAACATTCAACAAAAACACCAGGATTTTCATACACCTGTTGATAACTATTTCCAGTTTGCCCCGGTAGTGGCAGTATATGCTTTGAATTTAGCTGGCGTACCCGGCAAAAACCGTTTTATTGACCGTACCATTCTGTACGCTATGTCTGAAGCCATCAGAGCCGGAACGGTGAGTGTGCTGAAACATACGTCGGACAGGTTGCGGCCAAATTCGGGCGACCGTTTATCTTTTCCATCCGGGCACAGCAGTACAGCATTTGCAGCAGCCGAATTTATGGCGCAGGAGTATGGTGAATTATCGCCTTGGTATGGCGTTGTAGGCTATTCTTTTGCCACAGCTACAGCAATTTTACGCGTGTACAATAACGACCACTGGTTTAGCGATATTATAGCAGGCGCGGGTTTTGGTATCCTGTCTACCAAGGCAGCTTATTTACTATACCCCATTATACGTAACAACTTTTTCCGTAACGATAAAGACAACGACAAGAAAGCAGCTACCATATTTATACCGAGTTATAACAACGGCGTAGCCGGCTTTACCTTTGTAAAGCGGTTTTAAACAGGCATCATTACTACAATAAATGTCATCTCGAGCAGCAGCGAGAGATCTTTTCGAACTAATGAGCTTACCACCTCTGAAAAGACTTCTCACTGCTGCCGGAAATGACAGGTTTAGGTTAGGTTTCCTTTTATATTAGGCCTGCATTGCCAACTCCATTTCATCAGCGCTTGGGCCATAGGGACCGGGGATAGGAATATTAAGCAAGCGCAGGAACACACCCATTTGTGCACGGTGGTGTATCATTTGACCGAACGTTAAACGGATAAATTCATATTTGGTAGCCTGCACATAAATTTGCTTGCCGCTGCGCATGGTCCAGCCTTTTTGCAGTTCTTCTTCAGTTGCCTTTTTAAGGTGTGCTTGGCCATTTTGTACAGAGCGGTCAAAGCAATCGAGCAGTTCGTCGGTGTTGTTTATAACTTCCTCTTTCCAGTCAGCCGTGGCAAAATCCAGTTCATTAGTGGTTAGCGTGAGCGCAATCCAGTTGGGCAGGTCGGCTATGTGGGTGGCAAGGCGGCGTATGGTCATGCTTTTTACATGGGGTTGCCAGTCGTAACGGTCGTTAGGCACACGCTCCAGCATTTGGCGCGTCTTTTCAGTCTCTTCGTTCAGTTCTTTCAGCAGCAGTTCAATAATGTTCATGGTTACTTGTTTTGATGATGCAACAAAGTAACCTGTAGCGAGTGACAGCCCTATGTCAGCAGGGTTTATAACTTCAATAAAAGTTTTTCGCCTATCATTTTAACTCTTTCTCGCAACAAATCGGGCTCTATAATGCGGGCATAATCGCCAAACATCATGTACCAGCGTGCAAAGCCCTCAAAAGAACTGGTAAGAAAGGAAATCTCCACACCGCCGTCTTTCTCCACCTCGCCTATGTAACCGTGGTAATACTTTTGTTCGCCCAGGTGCAGCGCTGCTTCCTTTTCTACAAACAGTTTTACCTGGTGCAGGTTGCGTTCGCGGTAAACGCTGTCCATGTAACTTTTCAGGGTAGGGTGATTGGTAATTACGTCATCATCGGTTAATTGCAGGTTCAGCATGCGGTCGAACCTAAAATCGCGATAGTCATTTTTTACGCGGCAAAAGGCAATCAGGTGCCAGTAATTATCCAGGTAAAAAACGCCAACTGGCTCAACGCAGCGCTGGCTATGCTGCTGCCTATAGTGCGAAAAATAATCAAGACTGATAACTTTTTTCAAGGTAACGGCCTTTAAAATAAGTTGCAGCGGATTAAGGTTGCCGTGCATATGAGGCGACCGTTTGGCCTTGAACACTTCAATGCGGCTATCCATTCCGGCCAGGTAATCTTTTTCGGCATTGCGCAACACGGCCCGTACCTTAAACATGGCCGATTTATAACTGCTGCCATTCACCTCATCAGTCAGGGTTTCAACCAGCTTTTCGGCAGTGATGAAAGCGGTAGCCTCCTCCAGCGTAAAAGCAACAGGCGGCAGGCGGTAGCCCTCAGCCAGGGAATAGCCCATGCCGGCCTCACCTATAATAGGCACGCCGGCCTCTTCAAGTGTGCGCATATCGCGGTACACGGTGCGCAAACTAATGTTAAACCTATCGGCAATAGCCTGAGCCTTAACCACTCTACGTGACTGTAGCTGAATTAATATGGCTGATATACGGTCTATACGGTTCATGCTGTGGTGCAAATTGAGAAAAGCATGTTAAATTATGTTAAAATCTGTAATTATTTGCTGTTTTAACATCTTATTCACTTGATGTACTAAGCATTTAGTTATATCTTTCAACCATAATCCTTATCATGAAACTATTTCTAACCTTGTTAACCGTCTGCTTGGTCACGTCTCTTGCTTTCGCCCAAAATCCGTATATGGTTAAGGGATCCGTGGCCGACACTATTTCGAATGTAAAGCTGAGCAACACGAGTATCTCGGTACTTAATGCCAAAGATTCTACCCTCCGTAAGTTTACCCGTGCGGCAGCCGATGGCAGCTTTAGCATAGGGCAATTGGGAAAGGGCAAATTTATTTTGTTAGCAACTTACCCTAAGTATGCCGACTATGTGGAGGAGTTTACACTCGACTCGGCACACACTACGCACAATGTTGGCCGTATAAGCATGATTCTGAAATCTAAGCTGCTTGAGGGTGTTATTGTAAGGGGAACACGGGCTGCTATCAAAATTAAAGGCGACACTACTGAATTTAATGCATCCAGTTTTACCGTACAGCCTAATGCCAGGGTAGAAGACTTGCTTAAGCAACTGCCCGGTATACAGGTAGATAAGGATGGGAAGATTACTGCCCAGGGACAAACTGTAAATAAGGTTTTAGTTGATGGTGAGGAATTTTTTGGTGATGACCCAACGCTGGTTACCAAAAACTTGCGGGCCGATATGGTAGACAAGGTGCAGCTTTATGATAAGAAAAGCGACCAGGCGACCTTTACAGGTATTGATGACGGTCAGAAAACTAAAACCATTAATATTAAACTGAAAGAAGATAAAAAGAACGGCTACTTTGGTAAGGTAGATGCCGGCATAGGCACTAAAGACTTTTACCAGGAGCAGTTTGCATTTAATAAGTTTTGGGGCAAAAAGAAGTTCTCGGCTTATGGTACACTGGCCAACTCCGGTAAAACAGGTTTAAGCTGGGAAGATAACAGTAAGTACGGCTCGGCCAACAATGTGGAAATGATTGATGGCGGTATTTATATAAGCGGCAGTAGCGGTGATGAATTGGAGTCGTTTGGCGGGCAATATAGTGGTGAGGGTATACCTACGGCCCGCACGGGTGGTTTGCACTTTGATGATAAGTGGGGTGGCGATAAGTATACTCTTAACGGCAATTATAAAATAGGCTCGTTGGGTGTGGTTGGTACCAAGAACATTCAAAATCAAAATAACCTGCCCGGTACAAGCGCAAGCACCAATCAGAACTTTATCAAATCCAACAACGACCAGGATTTCAACAACTACATTTTCAGGCAAAAGCTTGACGCAATGTACCAGGTTAAACTGGACACTACAGCTAACCTTAAAATTACCGTAGACGGAACGTTCAAAAACAACGAAACCCGCAACAACAACTTATCAACCAGCTTACGCGGTAACGATTTATTAATTAACCAGAGCATTCGCCGTATTGATAATGAGGGCGATCAAAAGATGTTCAACGCGACGGGCTTTTACACCAAAAAACTGAAAAAGACAGGTCGTACGATATCTTTAAATGTTACAGAGGCACTCAATCAAAATAATGTTAAAGGCAACCTGTATCAAAAGATTGACTATTACGACGAAACCGGCGCCGTTGACAGCATCAAGCTTGTTGATCAGTACAAGATTAACAATGTGAAAAGCAACGTAGTTAGTACCAATTTTACTTACTCCGAGCCAATTACCAAATACTTTGCAATTGTAGCCAACTATGGCTTTGGCCTAAACAACAGTACGGCCGATAGGAGATCGTTCTCACAATCGGCCCCCTCAGTATATAGCAACCTTATTGATTCACTAAGCAATAATTACCAGCTTAACCAGATCTCACATCAGTTAGGTGCAGTATTTAATTATAAGAAGGAAAAAACGGTACTTAACTTTGGCACCAAGGTAAGAGATGTACGCTTTAGCCAGGAAGACCTGATGTCTGATTACAGGTATAAGCGCCACTTTCTAAACTGGAACCCTTCGGCCAACTATCAGTACCGTTTTTCTCAGCAACGCGCATTTAATTTAAGCTACAGCGGCAGTAATACACAGCCAAGCATTGATCAGGTACAACCCGTTCGTAATAATAACGACGATCTGAACATCACCATAGGTAACCCGAATCTGGAGCCTTCGTTTACCCATCGCTTCAATATGAATTACAACTCTTACAAGGTACTGAGCGATCAGTCTATGTACATCGGCGGTTCCTACAACTTTACCACCAACCCTATAGTTAACAATACCGCTACCGATTCGCTGACGGGCAAGAGCCGTTTGCAGTATATCAACTTAGGTAACAATACACCATCCAACTTTTCGCTCTACTCTTCATACGGGCGCAAGGTGAAATTGCTGGGCGGGGTTAACGTTGGTGTTAATTTAAATGCTAACGGTAACACTTATTTCAATCTTACCAACAACGCATTAAACCGCACACGCTCTTATAATTTTTCTGGCCAGTTAAGGTTATCAAAATACAAGCAAAAAAAGTATGACTTTTACGGCACGTTCGGCCCAACTTACAACACCAGTGTGTCATCATTGGTTAAAAGTGTGAACAATAATGGCGGCGGCTTCACTTCCTATCAGTATGTTGGTATTTACCTGCCCGGTAAAATACAAATTAATGGTGAAGGCAATTATGAATATAGAGCGCCTACGCAGTCTTTTAACGAAAAGCTGAGCCGATACCTGCTTAATGCCAGCGTTAGCAAGGCATTCTTTAAGGATGAAAGCCTGAAACTGGCTGTAAATGCTTACGATTTGCTCAACCAAAATAATGGCTTTAGTCGTAGTGCCAACGGTGGTTCATTAACACAAACACAGTATACTACCATACGTCGTTACTTTATGTTCACCTTAACCTGGGACTTTAACAGAATGGGCGGAGGCGCGCCACAAAAATAATATTCACCATGAAATTGACCACCCTAATCACCACCGGCCTTATAACTTTATGGAGCAGTATGTTACTTGCTCAGAACGCACGATTTACTACATCCGGCACTGTCGAGTACGAGAAGACTGTGAACATGTTTGCCATGCTTAAAAAGCGTATTAATAAAGATAACGAAAGCTATTTGCAACCGGCTTATGACCAGTACCGCCGCTCACAGCCTCAGTTTAAAAAGCTTACCAGTACGCTTACTTTCGACGATAACAAAACCCTGTACACGCCCAATCCAGACAATGGCCCTCAAAACTTTTGGGGTAGCGGCATGGTGCCACAAAACAACACGGTAGCGGCCGATTTAAATGCAGGCACCAGCGTTACCCAAAAGAAAGTTTACGAGGAAACCTTTTTGGTAAGGGACAGCCTGCGTAAAATTAAGTGGAAAATTACCGACGAAACCCGTGAGATAGCCGGATTTGCTTGCCGCCGTGCTAATGCTATTGTAATGGATTCGATTTATGTGGTGGCATTTTATACCGATCAGATCGCCGTATCGGGCGGCCCCGAATCGTTTACCGGTTTGCCAGGAATGATACTGGGCGTAGCCCTGCCACACGAGAATATCAGTTGGTTTGCCACTAAGGTAACCGATGTGCCCGTACCCCCCAATAAGTTGGCCCCGCCAACCAAAGGCAAGCCGCTTGATAATAAAGGTTTACGCGCCACATTGGAAAAAGCTATGGACGATTGGGGCGAATACGCCAAAGATGAGTATAAAGCTTATATGCTTTAACAGGTATTGATACAATCTGTCGTTTCGAGTGCTAAGGGGACTTTTAATTATAAGCTTAAAAGGTTTAAAGAAGTTCTCCCTATCGTTCAAAATGGCAGATTGTAAATTCTAAAAGTACATTAAAGACGATTAAACAACCTCCACACCCTTTGCCTAAACCCACTGTACTCAGGCTGGCTAAACACTTTTTGTTCTGCTTCCTGTATCTGCGCTTTTAACTTTTGCCGGCCGCGTAGCTTAACCAGTTGGTGAACCTTCTGCTGCCAATCTGCTGTTTGCTGTAACTCGGGGCACAGCATAAGTTTGGCATCAAAAACAAGCTTGTCTGCGGGTGGCATTTGGCCTAAAAGGTAGCTGTCTATAAGCCGGGTCTCAGTTGCAGAAGTCTTCATACGTCAGTGATTTTGCTTTAACTGTTTCGCGCACTTTTTCCAGGCACTTGTGCTTCTGTACCGTTGCCGATCGCTCACCCGAAAGTCCGAAGCGTTCGGCTATGTCTTTCATGGGCAATTTATCGTAATAAAAGGCTTGTAGCATGTCCATGCATTTTTGTCCGGCTGTTTCCAGGTAACGTAGTAAGCGCTTGGTAGAGGGCATGGGCGAAACATGCTCATGCAACTCGGTGTAATTCAACACATCCTCATTAACTTTCCCTTTCTGTTTGTGTTGCTGCTGGTACCACAAGTGCTTGGTTATACCCAATATATAAGCCTTTTCGCTATGTGTTAACTGTAGTTTGCCCGCTACTGCTTTCTCATAGTAGATGATCAGGGCATCCTGAAATATGTCTTTAGCCTCGTCCAGGCTGCCGCCTTGCCTGCTAATGTGTTGTGCCACGGCCGGAAAAGCGGTGAGGTAAAGGTTTGTTAACCAGTCTTGCTTCATTTTGTCAACGGTTTCCATAACTACTGCTATATCATACAAAGTGTACAATACTTTAAATATATCACCAAAAATTTTTGATTTTATCTCAGCAATGTCAAAGCTTCACATCTTGATCAATGCCCATAATCATCATTTTAAAAATTAACTATCTTACCCGCATTGTTTTCAACCCCTATTTATGAGCGCCGAACAAAAACGAATTGAACAGCATTACAGCAACCAAACAAACTGGCTTAAATGGGGGCCGTACCTATCCGAGCGCCAATGGGGAACCGTTCGTGAAGATTATAGCGCTGATGGCAACTCCTGGGATTATGTTTCGCATGATGCGGCCCGCAGTAAAGCTTACCGCTGGGGTGAGGAAGGCATGGCCGGTTTAAGTGATGATAAACAGCTATTGTGCCTTGGCCTTGCCTTATGGAATGGCAAAGACGCTATCTTGAAAGAACGCCTTTTCGGCTTAACCAACAACGAAGGCAACCACGGCGAGGATGTAAAGGAACTCTACTATTATCTCGACAGCACGCCTACGCACAGCTACATGAAAATGCTGTACAAGTATCCGCAACAGGCTTTTCCGTATAGTTGGCTGGCCGAAGAAAATCGTCGGCGTGGCAAGCAAGTGCCCGAGTTTGAGCTGATAGATACCGGTACTTTTGATGAGGACAAGTACTTTGATGTATTTACTGAGTATGCTAAACAAAGCGAAGAAGATATACTGATACAGTACACTATTTATAACCGGGGCAGCGAGGATGCACCTATACATGTGCTGCCTCAGTTGTGGTACCGTAATACTTGGTTTAATGGTGGGGCCCGGCCCGAAATATTGTTTCAGGGTCATAACACGATGTATCTCCGGTGTAATCAGCTGGGCGATTACTATTGCTATGCCGATGGTAACCCCGAAGCGCTGTTTACCGACAACGAAACCAACAATGAGCGCTTATACCAGGCAGCTAATGAAGCGCCTTATCTAAAAGATGGCATTAACAACCGGGTGGTGAATGGAGATACTGCTGCTGTTAACCCCAGTCATGAAGGTACAAAGGCTGCTTTCTGGTACCAATACACGGTGCCTGCCAAAGGGAAGGTGGTGATTAGATTGCGGTTAAGCAAAATGAAGAAAAAGACACCTTTCCATGGTTTTGATCAGATGCTGGCTTCGCGCCATGCTGATGCCGATAAATTTTACGCTACCCGCCATACGGCTGGTAGTACTGACGATGAAAAGCTGGTACAACGGCAGGCTTGGGCGGGCATGTTGTGGAGCAAGCAATATTATAATTACAACATTAAACGCTGGCTGGATGGCGATGCAAATGAACCGGTACCGCCAAAAGAGCGACGGCATGGCCGAAATAGCCACTGGAAGCACTTTGTGGCCGAAGATATTTTATCGATGCCTGATAAGTGGGAGTACCCCTGGTTTGCGGCGTGGGATCTGGCTTTTCATTGCATTGCACTGGCCCCGGTTGATGCCGATTTTGCTAAAAATCAGTTGCGCCTGTTGGTTAGCGCTAATTACATACACCCCAACGGGCAGTTACCGGCTTACGAATGGGATTTTAGTGATGTGAACCCGCCTGTACATGCACTGGCCACCTGGATAGTGTTTAATATTGATCGCAAGCGTACGGGTAAGAACGATCTGGTGTTCCTGGAAGAGATATTTCAGAAATTGTTGCTCAATTTTACCTGGTGGGTAAACCGTAAGGATAGCGAGGGTAACAATATTTTTGAGGGCGGCTTTTTAGGCTTGGATAATATAGGTGTTTTTAACCGCAGCGCACCTATACCCGGGGGCGGCTTACTGGAGCAGGCGGATGGTACCAGCTGGATGGCCATGTACTCGCTTAATATGATGCGTATAGCTATGGAGCTTGCCTTGCACAACAAGGCGTATGAAAGTATGGCCGTAAAGTTTGCCGAGCACTTCTTGTACATAGCAGGCTCACTGGCCAACCTGGGCGAAGACTCATTAGGTTTGTGGGATGATGAAGACGGTTTTTACTACGATGTGCTTAGGAAGCCCGATTGCAGCTGGGATCGCCTGCGCCTGCGTACGCTGGTGGGCCTCATTCCTATGTTTGCGGTAATTATTTTTGACGAGGCCAAATGGCAAAACCTCCCCGGCTTAACCGAACGGCTCGACTGGTTTATGAACCAGCGCCCCGACTTGGTTAACTTAGTTAGCCGATGGAAGGATACCAAGGGTACCGAAACGCACTTATTTTCGCTGCTGCGTGGCCATCGCATGAAACTATTATTGCGCCGAATGCTGGATGCCAACGAATTTTTGTCCGATTATGGCATTCGTTCGCTCTCTAAGGTATATGAGCAAACGCCGTATCAGTACATCCTTAACGGGGCCGATTACTCGGTTAAATATACCCCTGCCGAGAGTGACAGCAATATGTTTGGTGGTAACAGCAACTGGCGCGGCCCAATCTGGATGCCCATGAATTACCTGCTCGTTGGTGCACTACATCGTTTTCACGAATATTATACGGATGATTTTAAGGTTGAATACCCGACTGGTTCAGGTCAGTATTTAACGCTGGCCGAGATAGCGCATGCCCTCAGTAAGCGGCTCAAAGGGATATTTTTGCGGAATGAGAAAGGCGAGCGGCCTGTATTTGGCGGACACCCTAAGTTTAACCAAGACGAGCACTTTAAGGATTACATTCTGTTTTACGAATACTTTCATGGTGATACAGGAAAAGGTTTAGGGGCAAGCCACCAAACTGGGTGGACAGGGCTGGTTGCTTTGCTGTAGTAACAACAAGATGAACGTGAGCGCCTCATTTTACAAAATGTCAATTTGTGCAAACTACTTTTAAGGTTGATGCTTATTAAATAAAGCAGACAATTAACAATAAAACGATTACTGAAATTATGAAAGGTTTCGAAAATAAAGTGGCTTTAATTACCGGTAGCAGTCAGGGTATAGGCGCGGCTTGTGCTATCCGTTTAGCGCAGGAGGGCGCAGATATTATTTTGAACGGCCGTGAATTGGATGAGCGGGGCGAAAAGGTATTGCAGCAAATCAGAGAGATGGGGCGCCGGGCTGAGTTCGTTGTAGCCGATGTAAGCAAAGCTCCAGCAGTTATAAAGCTGATTGAGGATGGCATTGCTGCGTTTGGCCGGCTGGACATACTGGTAAATAATGCCGGCGTTGAAAAAAACAACGATTTTTGGAACGTAACCGAAGAGGAATATGATTTTGTAATGGATACCAACTTAAAGGGGGTTTTCTTCGGCATACAAGCATTTGTAAAGTATTGTAAGGATAACCAGCGCGAGGGTGTAGTGGTAAACATGAGCTCGGTGCATGAGGAAATTGTGTTTCCGCATTTTGCAGCTTACTGCGCCAGCAAGGGCGGACTTAAAATGTTAACCCGTAACCTGGCCACCGAGTTGGCCCCGTTAAATATCAGAGTAAACAACGTAGCCCCAGGCGCTATAGCAACACCCATCAACAAAAAGCTGATGGATAATAAAGAGCAATTGGAAAGTGTGTTGGATAATATTCCTATGCGCAAAATGGGTACGCCGGAGGATGTTGCCGGCCTGGTAGCTTTCCTATCCTCAGATGATGCCAAGTACGTTACCGGCTCAACTTACTTTGTAGATGGTGGCTTAACGTATCATTACGAGGAGCAGTAAAAGCAGCTGGTTAAAAACCTGATCACGTTATTGCGAGGAGCTAAACAATCTCTGAACTATGCAGCCAGTTGAATAGGCTGCCGAAGGTATTGCTTCGCTCTTCGCAATAACAATTTTTACTTAACTTCTTTGCTTTCGTTAATTCATCCAGCGCTTATATGAAGCGCTACAAAGGTGAGTTTGCGCCCAGCAACCCATCGTAATCCTCCGGAGAGTCAATGTCAACGGCACCTTTTTCAAATGGTATAGTCACTATCTCTTGCTGATATTTCATCAGTAGCTTTTTAGCCCCTTTCTGCTCCTGTAAGGCAAGTAGTTCATCAAAATGGGTTTTAGCAAACCATACCGGAACACCGATCGTATTCTGATAAGTGCAAGCTACAATGCTGTTATCACCAGTTAAACCGGTTTCTATAAGTTGGTGGAGCAGGGCGGTATCCACAAAAGGCTGATCGCAAAGCATCAGCAGTACGTTATTAAGTGCAGGATAAAGCTCCAGCAGAGCTTTTAGTCCGGCTTTTATAGATGAGCCCATGCCTTGTTCCCAATCAGGGTTGATAACCAGGTCAGCCCGCTTGCTGTCTACATCGGGTATAATAGACAAATTGTTAGCTCCCAGTACCACCACAATTTTAACATCAGTAAGGCGGGCAGCAGCCGTCATAGCCCGCTGTAATAGCGTTTGCCCTTGAAATACCAATTGCTGTTTAGGCTGCCCCATGCGCGAGGAAGAACCAGCTGCCAGTATGATGATCCCCGTCATAAGTTCTCGTGGTTTACTGGTAACGATTCCATATCATTCGAGTGGATCACCGTATGCTTATCACGCAAGGATTTACCTTCGCGCTGCTGTAAAACGGCCTGTATTTCAGATAAAATAGACAGGGCTATCTCCTCGGATGTTTCGGCGCCAATGTCTAAACCGGTAGGTCCATATAGCGCTTGCAATTCACTGCTGGTCATGTTCATGCCATTGTCCAACAGTTCATCCAGCATACGCATTAATTTTTTCTTAGGCCCAAGGCTTCCCACATAAGGCAGTTGCAGCGGCATTAATTGCCGCAGCATGGCCAGGTCATAATTGTAATTATGGGTCATAAGTACCGCCACCGTACGGCTATCAGTTGTAAGAAGCGAAAGGGCCTGATCGGGTTTGGCTACCAGTACCTGCCTCGCTTGCGGAAAACGGCTGCTTACGGCGTAATTGGCACGTCCATCTATTACTGTGGTATGCCAGCCTAATACACTAGCCATTTGCACCAGCGGTATAGCATCATTACCGGCTCCAAAAACCAGTAACGAAACAGCAGGTTTCAGCAATTCCACAAAACCGGTTATTTCGCTATCGGCCAAGTAAGTTTTGGTTGCAGAGCGGCCTGCTTGTAACACCGCTTGTGCATCAGCCCGTAATTGCGCTGCTATCGGCGTGTTACCGCATTTGCTCAGGTATTCATCATTTGTTAAAAACAGGCAGGTACCGAGCTGTGTACCTTTGCGGTTAGCCAGCGAAAACAGGGTTATTACAACTGCATTTTGGCGCTTGCCCAAAAACTTTTTGAATAACTGTATAGGGTGATTAGGTTGGCTGGCAAATATGGGTTCAATTAAAATATGAATGATGCCGTTGCAGCCTAAGCCAACACCCAGTTTGGCGTCGTCATCATCAGTCGTATCATACGTAACCAGCATGGGTTGTTGCTGAGCCATTACTAGTCGTGCTTTGCGCAGAGCATCGCCCTCAAGGCAGCCGCCACTTATGGCGCCGGTTAGCTCTCCATCTTCGGTAACAAGCATACGTGCACCTGCCCGCCGATACGATGAGCCTTCCACCTGCACCACCGTGGCTAATGCAGTTTGCTTGCCGGCCTGCTCTGCCGCATCAAAAGCCTTAATTATATCTTCTAATTCTTTCATGCCAAATGTAAACTTAGGGAATAACACATAGGTTGGATAAAGGTTATTGATGAAACACTTAAGTTAACATTGTAGCGCCGAATAATTAGTAGAGGTATTCGAACGCACCAAGCCGATCTTTCGGAAAAAATTTCCTCTATCACTCAAAAACGAAAATGGCCGGGGAAATTTAAAGCTTCATTAAGCCAAACCTATCTGCCAGTGTATTCAAGTCATCAACAACCGCTTGCACCAATGGGATACCGTTCAATTTTCTATCCTGTTCAGCCTCTAGTTCCGGCTCGCCTGGAATGATAACTTTTTGTGCCGGGTTAGCCGTTTGCGCATTTTTGAAACGCGCTATCCAGTTATCCAAATTGTCTATAAAATCATCTATAGGGCGAAATCCATCTACCCGCATAGCGCCTAAAAAGTGACCAATGCCTTCTCCGGGCGGATTGGCAGATGGTTCCATAAACGCAACAAAAGGCGGCACCCAAGGGCCATAATTAGCGCCGGATAGTACACCAGATAAAATATCGACGGTAGCACTCAACCCAAAACCTTTGTGGCTGCCATGCTCACGGTCGCTGCCAAGGGGCAGGAGGGAGCCGCCACTTTTTAAGGCATGCGGGTCGGTCGTATACTGGCCGCTGGCATCCTGTATCCAGCCTTCGGGCACAGGTTTGCCTGAGCGTTGTGCAATCTCCAGTTTGCCGTTAGCTGCCGCCGATGTAGCCATATCTACAATTAAAGGAGGGTATTTACCAGCCGGAAAAGCATAGCACATAGGATTGGTACCCAGCATGCGCTCGTTGCCAAAAGTTGGCGCCACCAGCGGACTGGCATTCGTCATGGCGAAGCCAATCATGTTCTGCTCAACTGCCATCAGTGCATGGTAACCGGCAATGCCAAAGTGGTTGGAATTGCGTACAGATACCCAGCCTGAGCCATACTGCTCAGCTTTTTGTAAGGCTACCTGCATGGCAAAAGGCGCTACCACCAAACCCAGTCCGGCGTCGCCATCAACGGTAGCTGTGGTAGGCGTTTCGTGCACTACCCGAATGTTTGGCGTGGGATTAATGCGCTGCTTTTCCCATAGGCGCACGTACCCGCTTAGCCGGGCTACCCCGTGCGAATCTATTCCACGTAAATCTGATTTTAGAAGTACATCAGCAGCCAGTTGGGCATGTTCTTCTGAACAGCCTATAGCTGTAAATATATTCTGCGTAAAGATACGTAAGGTCGATTCGGGGAAGATGTTTTGCATGGTTTTGCAAAGCTACAATTTATAAATTATGTAGTATGCTGCCAGTATGCGCTGGTTGAAGACTTAAACACCAGCCCCCCAAAATCTTACTTTTAGTAAAAAGGGAAAGCTTTTCTAAGCAATAGATTGTAATTGAAAAGATCTCTCGCCATCGTTCGAGACAAGCAGTAGCAGCATTAACTACTCAGACAGTACCGTAAATTTAAATTCCAACGGTTCAAAGTTCCGGATAAGCTCGTCGATAAATACCTGCCCCCACTTTACGTAGAAAAGTCCGAAGTTTTCGCTACGTTCTTGCAAGCTGTTTTTAGGGAATATATCTTGCTTAATAGCTTCGATTTGGCGCAGGTGAGTTTCGTGATTGCGTTTTTCGGCTTTAATAAGCTTCCGTTCAAGATTATCAATGGCATGCTTTAAACGTGCCTGCACTGCATTGGTTGAGGGGCCTAAGGTTGGGTCAATTTTGTGTGCCCTCAGCTTAAGCTTCTCAAAAATGCACTGCAGCTCGCGCCACTCGTCTTTCAGCGACAGCTCGTGCTGGGTATGAGCCTTCACCCATTCATTCTTTATAATGTCTGTGTCTTTAAATAACTGTGCAGGCTTAAGCTGCATCTTTCGCACCTTGGCTGTTGTTTCTTTACGGATAACAAGCCCTGAGTTGCGTAAAATAAGTATAGGAAATGGGATGTTGTAATGATCAAAATTGGCTTTCAGTTGAAGCCAGTATACAATTTCGGCACCGCCGCCAATGTAAGTCAGGTTAGGTAAAATGTACTCCTGGTACATAGGGCGCATTACTACATTGGGGCTAAAGCGTTCGGGGTGCGTATCAATTTCCTGTTCCAGCTCCTGTTGGGTAAAACGGATACTGGTGTTTAGTACATGGTAGATATCACTTTCTTGCACAATGCGCTCACGCAGATTGTCCTGAAGATAGAAGAAGTTAATTTCGCGTGGGTTTACCTGTGTATGCACGCCCAGGTTTTGCAACAGATTATTACTGGCCGATATATGCTTAAAGCTGTTCTGCTCAATAATATCCTCTTTAATAATACCCGAAAACTGCTGCTTTAACCGGCTATCGTCGGCATCAATAATTACTAAACCATATTGACCAAATAAAGCGTTTACCAAGTAGCGCATGGCATCGGCCAGGGTGTGATGTGAACCATAGGCTGTTTCAATAATTTGAGCCAGCTCGGTAGCGTGGCCTTCTAATCCTAATACACCTTTATACTGGGTAAGGCATTCACGAAAAGTTTTGATAGCCAAACGGCCGGTAGCACCGCTCACTTGCTCATTCCACTGTATTTTTTTGGAACCGATGTTGGTGTAATTAATTTCGGCAAAATCATGGTCTTCAGAAGCCATCCAGTATACCGGTACAAATTTCTTATCAGGGAATGCTTCTTCCAACTGCCTGCACAGCTTTATGGCTGTTACAATTTTATACAAAAAATACAGCGGACCCGTAAAAACGTTAAGCTGATGGCCAGTAGTTATGGTGTAGGTATGATCAGCTTTCAGCAGTTCAATATTAGCCTGAACGGTTGATGCAAACGGCATTTCAGGATTACCGGCTTTGTTATATTGCTCGGTAAGTACCTGCGCCAGCAAATTGCGGTTGGCGGTTACCTTCTTATGCTCCAGCAGTTCATGAAAGCCTTTTAGAGTAGGACGGTGACTGTAAAACGACTTCAGTTCGGGCACATCCTCCAGGTAATCTATTACGGTTTTGGAGAAGAACCCGGTTTCATGATAATCAATACAGTTAGCGTCCATATCATCAAAAGTAGAAGCATTATTTAAAACGCTCCCATTGCCTTATATTATTTTACAATTTGTCCATAAAGGTCAAAGTCCTCAGCATTGTCAATCTTTACATTAACAAAACTGCCAACAGTAGCGTATTGTTGGGTAGCGTCAATTAAAACTTCATTATCCACTTCGGGCGAGTCGAACTCGGTACGGCCGGTGAGATAGCCGTTGTCAATCTTATCGATCAGTACTTTATACGTATTGCCTACTTTGTCCTGGTTCTTTTCGTAGGATATGCCTTGTTGCAGTTCCATTATGGTTTCAACACGTTCCTGCTTTGTATCCTCAGGTACGTCGTCAATTAAATTATGGGCATGGGTTTTTTCCTCGTGCGAGTAGGTAAAGCAGCCCAGTCTATCAAAACGGGTTCCTTCCACCCAGTCATACATTTCTTCAAAATCCTGCAAGGTTTCGCCGGGGTAACCGGTGATGAGCGTGGTACGCAAAGCAATGCCCGGAACTTTATCACGTATAGTATTTACAAGGTCGATGGTTTTTTGCTTAGTAATGCCACGGCGCATTGACTTCAGCATGTTATCGCTGATGTGCTGCAGCGGCATATCCAGGTATTTGCAAATATTGCTGCGCTCGTTCATGGCATCCAGTATCTCCATCGGGAAGCCCGAAGGGTAGGCGTACTGCAGGCGTATCCATTCAATGCCATCCACATCGCTCAGGCGGCGCATAAGTTCATCCAGGTTACGTTTGCCATAAAGGTCGAGGCCGTAATAGGTTAAATCCTGTGCAATCAGGATCAGTTCGCGCGTGCCTTGTTTAGCCAGAGTTTTAGCCTGATTAACCAGCTGCTCCATTGGAGTGCTTACGTGCTTGCCGCGCATGAGCGGGATAGCGCAAAATGAGCACGGGCGGTTACAGCCTTCAGCTATTTTAAAGTAAGCAAAATGCGATGGAGTGGTGAGCAAGCGCTCGCCCAATAATTCGTATTTATAATTAGCGCCAATAGTTTGCAGTACATCCTGCAGATTATTGGTACCAAAATAAGCATCAACGTTAGGAATCTCGGCTTCAAGCTCGGGCTTGTACCGTTCTGATAAACAGCCTGTAACTATTACTTTACCTATTTTACCCTGCTCTTTCAGTTCACTGTATTGCAGAATAGTGTCAATTGACTCCTGCTTGGCATTATCAATAAAGCCGCAGGTGTTAATTACTACAATATCATTACTGTTCACGTTTTCGGCCTCGTGCACTACATCAAACAGCTGACCTTTCAGCTGGCCCATCAGTACTTCGGAGTCGTATATATTTTTAGAGCAGCCCAAAGTAACCACGTTTACACGGGGCTTGGCAGTTAAAATGGGTTGAGGAATTACTTTTGTCTTCATTTACGCTACGCTTATCTATCTCCACTTCTGTTATTCCGAGGCTAATAAGAAATCTTTTCTAAGCGATTCAAATACGCGTTTGAAAAGAGCTCTCCCTATTATTCGAGATAACATCATTCATTTTATATTATATTTTGTTAAACAGGCTATCTACAAAGGCTTTGCGGTCAAACAGCTGCAAATCGTTCATGCCTTCACCTACACCTATATATTTTACTGGAATTTTAAACTGATCGGATATGCCGATAACTACACCGCCCTTAGCCGTACCATCAAGCTTGGTAAGTGCGAGGGCATTTACCGCCGTGGCTTCGGTGAACTGCTTACATTGTTCAATGGCGTTTTGGCCGGTTGAGGCGTCCAGCACTAGCAATATCTCGTGCGGTGCACCGGGTATTACCTTCTCCATTACATTTTTTATCTTGGTAAGCTCATTCATTAAGCCTACTTTGTTATGTAAACGACCGGCAGTATCAATAATAGCCACGTCCTCACCATTAGCAACAGCCGAACGCAGGGTGTCATACGCTACCGATGCCGGGTCTGAACCCATGGCCTGCGCTACTACGCGTACACCTACACGTTCTCCCCAAAGCTGTATCTGGTCTACTGCGGCAGCACGAAAGGTATCAGCGGCGCCAAGCACCACTTTGTTTCCGGCTTGCTTTAACTGGTGGGCCAACTTACCAATAGTGGTTGTTTTACCTACACCGTTAACGCCCACTACCATAATTACATAAGGTTTGTGGTTACCGTATTCAAATTTTTGAAAATCGTTGCTGTTGTTTTCGGCCAGGAGGTGTTGTATCTCGTCGCGCAGCAGGTTGTTAAGCTCAGAGGTGCTTACATATTTGTCTCGTGCTACCCGGGCTTGTATACGCTCAATAATTTTAAGTGTAGTAGTAACGCCTACGTCAGAGGTAACCAGCACTTCTTCCAGATCATCCAGCACATCATCATCAACCGTTGATTTACCGGCAATTACCTTGGTTATTTTAGAAAAAAAGTTATCCTTGGTTTTTTCTAAACCGGTATCCAGCGCCTCTTGCTGCTGTGGCGTACTTTCTTTCTTTTTAAAAAAATCGAATAATCCCATGTGTCAGATGTGCAGATTAAAAATGTGCAGATGTGCAAATATACGCAAATACCCTCCAACCCCCTAAAGCGTAAGTGCCTGAAAACGGCTAAAGTATTAATTATGAATGTTTAATGATAATGACCGAATTGCCGGCATTTATAAAGTTATGTACTCGGCCTTGGGAGGCTTGGGGCAAATAAAAAAAGCCCTCTTGGCTGGCAAGACGGCTTTTATATATTGTTAGTGTAAAGCTAATAATTATGCTTTAGCTTCAGTGATCGCATCTTTAACGTGATCGTTATGTACGATTTGCTCTTTGAATGAGTAAGCACCTGTTTTGGTTGATTTAACCATGGTAATTACTTTAGAGTACTCTTTACCTTTACCGGTTTTCAGGGTTGCAACTACTTTCTTTGCCATCTCTTTTGTGTGGTTATTGAGTTACTGGTTATCAGTTATTAAGCTAACGGATAACCTAATAACATACTAACTTAATAACTAAGTTAATTACTTAATTTCTTTGTGAGTGGTTACTTTACGTAATACCGGGTTGAATTTTTTCAATTCTAAACGCTCGGTTGTATTTTTCTTGTTCTTGGTAGTAATGTAACGAGACATACCTGGCATACCACTTTCTTTATGCTCGGTGCACTCTAATATTACCTGAACTCTATTGCCTTTCTTTGCCATAATATTTTATGTTGTATGTTGTACGTTATGTTGTAAGAAAGCTAACAGGCAACCCACAACACCACCCACAACGGGGTTCTACTATATATATCCTTTTTTAACAAATTTATTGATACAAGCAGTTATACCATTTTTGCTGATGGTTTTTACGGCCGAAGTAGATACTTTCAAAGTAATCCATTTATCTTCTTCCGGTATATAAAACTTCTTGATTTTTAAGTTAGGATAAAACTTACGGTTAGTCTTAACGTTTGAGTTAGAAACGTTATGGCCGTTCATCGGGCTTTTTCCTGTTAAATCACAAATTCTTGACATGACAAAACTTTTTAATGTGTCTTTTTCTAAAAGAGTGTGCAAATATCAGGAAATTAAGTGAATAATTCAATACCGGCCTCAAAAATTTTCAAAATAATTTGCTGGCATTAATTTGTTCAAAAAATTCTAACTTACCCGCTCCGATTATTAACCATCTTATTGTTATGAAAATAACCTCTTTTGAGCAGTACAAGCAAATATACGAACAAAGCGTAAACCAGCCCGAACAGTTTTGGGACGAGGTCGCCAACACCTTTCAATGGCGCAAAAAATGGGATAAAACGCTGGAATGGAATTTTAAGGAACCCAACATAAAATGGTTTCAGGGCGCAAAACTCAATATTACTGAAAACTGTTTGGACCGCCACCTCGAAACCAACAGCGATACACCGGCTATTATTTGGGAACCTAATGATCCTACTGAGTCGCATCGGGTGCTTACTTATAAGCAACTGCATGATAAAGTTTGCCAGTTTGCCAACGTGCTAAAAAATAACGGTGTGCAAAAAGGCGATCGTATTTGTATTTATATGCCTATGGTACCCGAGCTGTCAATAGCAGTGCTGGCTTGTGCGCGTATAGGTGCAGTACACTCCGTTATATTTGGCGGTTTCTCGGCACAATCAATTGCCGATCGTATTCAGGATGCACAATGCAATGTAGTAATTACGGCCGATGGCGGTTTTCGCGGAGCCAAGGATCTCCCTTTAAAATCGGTGATTGACGATGCACTGGTGCAGTGCCGGTCGGTTAAGCGCGTTATTGTGTTAACCCGCAGCCGTACACCTGTTAGTATGATTAAGGGCCGCGATGTGTGGTGGGAAGATGAGATTAAGAAGGTAGAAACACAGGGTAACCCGGCCTGTCCGGCCGAAGAGATGGATGCAGAAGACATGCTATTCATCTTGTATACATCAGGTTCAACCGGTAAACCTAAAGGCGTGGTACACACCTGCGGCGGCTACATGGTGTATACCGGTTATACTTTTGATACGGCTTTTCAGTATCAGCCTGGTGAGGTATACTTCTGTACAGCCGATATTGGCTGGATAACCGGTCACTCCTATATTGTATATGGTCCGCTATCACAGGGCGCTACGGCACTTATGTTTGAGGGCGTACCTACTTGGCCTGATGCAGGCCGGTTGTGGGATATTGTAGAAAAGTTTAAAGTAAATATTTTATACACCGCACCAACCGCCATCCGCTCGCTGATGAGTTTTGGTGAAGACGTACTGAGCGGTAAAAACTTTAGCTCCTTAACCAAGTTAGGGTCGGTAGGTGAGCCGTTGAACGAAGAGGCCTGGCACTGGTTTGATGAAAAGATAGGACATGGCGACTGCCCTATTGTTGATACGTGGTGGCAAACCGAAACAGGCGGTTTCATGATATCGCCCATAGCCAATGTTACGCCGCTTAAGCCAGGTTATGCCAGCTTACCGCTGCCGGGGGTGCAACCGGTATTAGTTGATGAGAATGGTAAAGAGATTGAAGGCAACGGCGTAAGCGGCAACTTGTGTATCAAGTTCCCTTGGCCGGGCATGCTGCGCACCACTTATGGCGACCATGAGCGCTGCCGCCAAACTTATTTTGCCACCTACGAGAATATGTACTTTACCGGCGACGGCTGTTTGCGCGACAATGATGGCTATTACCGCATAACCGGCCGTGTAGATGATGTGTTAAACGTATCTGGTCACCGCATAGGTACGGCCGAGGTAGAGAACGCCATTAACATGCACAGCAGCGTAGTGGAATCGGCTGTGGTGGGTTACCCGCATGATATTAAAGGGCAGGGTGTATATGCATTCGTTATCAGCCCCGATAAGCATGAGAATGATGAATTGACCCGCAAAGATATTCTGATGACTGTAAGCCGTATTATTGGCCCTATTGCCAAGCCCGATAAAATTCAGTTTGTAAGCGGCCTTCCTAAAACCCGGTCGGGCAAAATTATGCGCCGTATACTACGCAAAATAGCCGAGGGCGACACCAGCAACCTGGGCGATATCTCAACACTGCTAGATCCTGGTGTGGTAGAGGAAATAAAGGCTGGAGCACTGTAATAATAAAGTTATTAGCTCGAACGATAGAGCGAGCTCTTGTTTGGTGCAGAAAACCTGTTCTTTTAACAAGACCTCGCTCTATCGTTCGAGATAACCTCATGAGTTTAAAAGCAGGAATCACGTTGGCCTTATCATTTAGGTATGGATAAGGCTAACGTGATTCCTGCTTTTTGTTGTAGCTCATTTATCTTTATTTCACTCCTCATTATCGTTAATTTAGATTTCATCCCATAAGATCACGCCGGCGCGGTAAATCCAAAATAATAATACTAAGACGCTCGTCTAAATATTTTTTTCAGACGCTGTTGCACAGCAAACTTGCCCTTAACTCTTCACAGGACCACTTTTTCATTACATCTATTTTATAATCTCGTCAATAAGTTTTATTGCAATCGATTGTATTGGTTAAACTTTAGCGTAATTTGGTATTAATCAATAGTTACAAGTCGGGCTGTTAATCATAGTGATTTTGCGTCTTGCAATTCAATACGCTACTTGTGCTACTTAGAATCAACCAATTTATATATACTATAATCTATTTGTTATGAAAAGAAGATTCCTGCTACTATCATTTGTGGGTATTACGGCAATGTTTGTGACTATTGCCATGAGCTGTAAAAAAAACCGCGGAGGAGGTGACCCTGAACCACGCGATTACTCGATGCCGGCTATGCCCTCGTACGCGTCGTTACCTGCAATCACCAAATTGCCCGACCCTTTTACCTTTATGCGGGGTTTCCGGATGGAAAGTAAAGACGAATGGAAATACCGCCGGGCCGAAATAGCCGCCCAAGCCCAGGAGTTTGAGTATGGTTATAAGCCCAATACACCCGCCTCGGCAACAACCGGCTCGTTTGCCAGCAATGCTATTACAGTAAACGTTAATGATAATGGCAAAACCATATCGTTCAACTGTACCATTACCTACCCAACAACTGGCAGCAAACCTTACCCAGCTATTATAGGTATTGGCGGGTCAAACCTTAATAATACAGCGCTGCTTAACCTGGGTGTAGCTATTATTAATTTTCCCAACAATACCGTTGCACAGCAAACCAATACCGGTTCGCGGGGCAAAGGCTTGTTTTTTGACATGTACGGAGCCGATCATTCTGCCTCGGCCACTATGGCCTGGGCCTGGGGAGTAAGCCGTTTAATTGACGCACTCGAAAAAACGCCAGGTGCCGATATTGATGCCACCCGGCTGGGTGTTACGGGGTGTTCTAGAAATGGCAAAGGCGCTTTAACTGTAGGTGCGTTTGATGAACGTATTAAACTAACCATACCTCAGGAACCCGGCGCAGGTGGCGCAGCAAGCTGGCGTATATCTAATGCGCAAACTGCAGCTGGCAAAACTGTGCAAACCTTATCACAAATTGTTACCGAAAACGTTTGGTTCAGAGCTGATTTTTCGCAGTTCAGCAGCACGGCCGATAAGCTTCCTTTTGATCAGCACAGTGTGCTCGCCTTATGTGCACCACGAGCATTGCTGGTTATCGAAAATACGTCTATCGATTGGCTTAGTCCTGTTAGCTCGTGGAATGCCGCTAATGCTGCACATAAGGTATGGGAAGCGCTTGGCGTGCCCGACAAAATGGGCTTTTCGCAAATAGGCAGTCACAACCACTGCTCTATGCCCGATTCGCAATTACCGGAACTGACCGCTTATGTACAAAAATTTTTGATTGGCACCGGCACCGGAAATACTACTATTATGAAAACCGACGGTGGTTTTACGTTCGATGCCTCTGCATGGGTAGACTGGACCGTACCGACCTTAAGATAGTACTTTAACCTAAACCAATACACGCCGGGAACAGAGCAATAGCCGTAAAAGTGCTGTTGTGACCACAAGAAAGTAAGCCTTCAAAGTCTATTAATTTTGGAGGCTATTGTTTCGATAACTTAAAGGTTATTTCTGTGGGTCATTTGAAGTTTAACCGGGCGAGCGCATAGTAGGCGTTTGCGGGCTTTTCATTGTTGGCGTCAATTGTAAAACCAGCTCAAGGCCTGCCGGTGTTTAAAATGTATTTTTTTTGTTAAATGGGCAAAGGCAATTTAGGTATTATATGCTCTTACACTTGTTTTATGTAACATAAACATGATAGCAAACCAAATATACTCGGCGTTGTTGTAATGATAACAAATAGATACAACTATGGATAAGCTAGAGATAAAAGGCGGCTGGAATGAGCTGAAAGGTAAAATTAAACAAGCCTACGGCGATCTTACAGAAGACGATCTGACACACGAAGAAGGCAAAGATGATGAGTTGCTGGGCAAGCTTCAGCAAAAGACCGGCAAAGGCCGGGACGAACTCGTTAAATGGATAAACAGCTTATAAAGCAAAAGCCCGGTGCAAGCCGGGCTTTTTTGTTTTTATGGTTACTGCAGTTGTTGTTTTAATTGCGGTGCCGGCTTAAAGTTCTAACCACCCAGTGTACCAATATTACGCCCGCCAAAATAATCAGTACAAAACCGAGTATGTTTAGCAGCAGCACTAAGCTTTCTGGTAGATTATGTTTGTTTGCTAATACCATAATTTCATTAAATGACCTGCCCCAATTAATCTGAAATAAGGTTTAACTGACTAATTGGATTATCCGTAACTTTTACCAATTTAGTTAAGAGACACTTTAAAATTATAAGCGTTGCATGGAACGCTGCCAATCTTTAAATTAACAAAGCCTTAACTTGCGCAAACAGATTTATTTAAATAGGTGTTGTATCCTTTATTCTTGATACGTACACTGTCATATGCGCTTTAAACGTTATTTTATCTCTTGTTGTCTGCTTTTGCTGGCTATTTTAAGCTGCCCGAGGCCAGGTAAAGCATTTTCTATATTAGCACACGAAGCTATTATAGATGCCGAATGGGACCTGGCTTTAAAACCCATTCTTGTAAAACGATATCCGAATGCAACGCTGGACGAACTGATTAAAGCTCATTCTTATGCCTACGGGGGGAGCCTGGTGGCTGATATTGGGTATATGCCTGGAGGTAATGCCTATTTTACCGACTTGCTTCATTACGTACGCAGCGGCGAATTTATTACCAACCTCTTGGGCGAAGCGCGCGACCTGAACGAGTACGCTTTTGCACTCGGCGCCATGTCGCACTACATAGCCGACCAGTATGGCCATAGTATGGCAACCAATGTTACAGTGCCAGAATTGTATCCCGATTTAAAAAGGAAGTTTGGCAATGTAGTTACATACGAAGAAGACCACACTTCGCACAGTCGCATGGAATTTGCTTACGATGTTGTGCAGGTAGGGCGCAGCAATTACGCCTCTGTAGCTTATCATGATTTTATTGGATTTAATATAACTCCTTACCCGTTGGAGCGGGCATTTTTAAAGACCTACGGACAGCACCTTAATGTAGTCGTACCCAATTTTAAAACCAGCATAGGCAGGATGCGCTGGGGTGTTAAAAATCTTTTTCCGGCGTTAACTAAGGCCGCATGGAATGCTAAAAAAGATGATATTGTAAAAGCGAACGAGAAGGCTACCAAGCGCAGCTTTAGATACAAAATGAGCAAGCGTATGTACACCACCGAGTTTGGCAGCAAAGATAACAAGCCCGATTTTACATCCCGCGCTGTAGCATTTTTAGTTCGCATACTGCCCAAGGTTGGCCCTTTAAAAAACCTGAAGTTTGTTTACCCCGGCCTTGAAGGTGAAAAGCGTTTTGTACAGGTGTTTGATACCATTATCAATAAGTACCATGTAGCGTTAACCGATTGGGATAATAACCGCCTTAAACTAAAAGATATTAACCTTGATGTTGGCGCTGAATTGGCTTGTGGCCAATATATGCTGGCCGATAAGACACATTGTGAACTGGTAACCAACTTGCACAAGGAACAGTTTTCCTGTTTAAGTGAAGATATCCAGGCTCATTTAACAAGCTATTTTAATGGGGTAGGGCTGCATGAATTATACAAAAGTCACCCGGAAGACGAAGGTGCTATGCATATGGCTTTACGCGAAATGAAAAAGCATTCGGCCGTAGCCGACAATTTGAGCGGGCTTGATGCCAGCGTAAAGGTTAGTAGTGTAACTTCACAAAAAACCATTGCAGGCATTAAGTAGCTACCTGCAATGGTTTTTGTTGTTAGTCTTTCTTTTTAGATGTAGACTTTACACAATTAGGTACAGTTTTACCGTTTTTTTCTTTGGTGCCTTCTTTTTTGTATCCGTCCCAGCAGGTGTCTTTTTTTGCTTTAGTTGCCATAGTGTTAGATATTAGTTATGGGTAATTATTCAACTACCGTTCCATCTTATCAAAATACACCTCCAGGTTTTAGTAATATAAACCCAAAATAAAAAAGGGGCTGCTTATTAAAGCAGCCCCTTTTTTATGATGTAGATTAAGCTTATTGGCTGTCGCGCAAAGCTTTAATACGATCATGTGCCTGGCCAATAGCCTGAGCTTGTGTTGACACTAATTGCAGTGCCTCGCCCGATAAGCCGTTCTCTGGCAATAAAGCTTCTTTATAAGCTTTTTTAATGGCATCCTCGCCGCGTTCGCATTCTTGTAAAATAGCTGCACGGTCATGGCCGCTAAATAAAGCTTTTACTTCAATCCAAGCGCGGTGCAGAGTACCGGTTGCACTGTTGCCGGTATCAGTATCGGCGCCGCCCTGGGCTGCAACAGCCGTTAACTCTTGTGCAAACTGGCGGCTTTGATTACTGTACTCTTCAAACAAAGTTTTCAGGTCTAAATCGCCATCGCCTAAGTCTTTCAAAGCACGTTGAAAACCGGCGCTACGGTCATTATTAATTTCTATTAAATCGCTTAATATTTCTGCTGATTTAGCTAAAGTTTCCATAGGATCTGTAATTATGTTAATTGATAGTTACGACAAATAATTTACAGATAAGTTTTGAGGAGGTAAGATATTTAACTCTGTACTTAGAGCTACAAGCTATTTTTAAAACAGGGCGAAGGTGCAGGTGTTGTTAAGGTACAATTAAAAGCCACCGTTATGAAACCAGATAAAAGCCAAACAGAAGAAAGCGCTAAACGTGAAGCAGAATTAGAATCAGAAGTTCCGGCAACTGAGCGCGACGAAGTGAAAAAAGCAGAGAGCCGTACACAAGAACTGCAGAAAGACGCCCAGGATACTGCCGGGACAAAGAAGGATACAAAATAGCACACTAACACAAGTAAATTTATGCAAGAGATGTTATGGAAATGCTTAGTTTAGCATTTCCTGTTATAAACAATTTATTGCTATGAAGATGCTCTACTGCTATAGCTTGGCTTGTGCCTTAAGTTTAACGTCGCTTATTGCCTCTGCGCAAACCGTTACGCTCGATTACCATTTTAACCACGAAACACATAAAGGTAAGAACGGGCAAGCCGAGCGCTTTCATTACCTGTGGGATGAGAAAGCCAGCAGCGGCTATTCTATTTTGGGTGAAACATTCACAAAACAAGGCTTTCAATTAAAATCGTTGGAAGATGCCCCAACTGCGGGTAATTTAAAAGGTACGCAGGTTTACATTATTGTTGATCCTGATAAACCTAAAGAGAATCCTAATCCTAACTATATCAAAAAAGCTGATGTAGATAACATTGCCGCCTGGGTTAAGCAGGGCGGTGTGCTGGTAATGTTAGCTAATGACAGTGCCAACGTGGAGCTGCCGCATTTTAACAAGCTGGCAGGTGTATTCGGTATTCACTTTAATGATGACCTGACTAACCATGTAATAGACGATGCACATTTTGCCGATGGCGGTGTAAGTGTAACAGGTAACCCGGTATTTAAAACCGCCAAGCGTATTTTTATGAAAGATGTATGCTCCATAAGCACTATCGGCAATGCAAAACCTGTGCTTAAAAATAACGCCGGTGCTACATTAATAGCCAGTTCTAAATACGGTAAAGGCACGGTTATCGCTATCAGCGATCCCTGGCTTTATGATGAGTACACCAACGGCCGCTTGCCTGCAGAGTATGAAAATGATAAAGCTGCCTACGATTTGGTAGTTTGGCTAAAGTCACTCGTTCCAAAATCTTAAAATGTTATTAAAAGTAGGGAAATAGGTTGTCATTCGTATTCTTAAACAATACCATGTTGACTCACGTGTGGTAAGCAGTTATGTTAAACGTGTTGTAATGAATAATTAACAGCCTACACTTACATGCATACCCATAACCTTCAATAAGTTTCCCTTTGTAGCCGGTTTGGATAGGTAAAGGGTAGGTTGAGAAACATTATAGTGATTAGTAGTGTCGATGATAAAGTCCGGAATATCATCACCATCTATATCACCCGCAAAGTAAATGTTGGTCATCGTATCATCAAACCTGGAAATTGAAACAAGTTTCTGTTTAACTCGTTCGCCATTAATGATCGCTTCAAGCGTTAATTTGTAAGCTGTAACCGCGTAAGAATCTGCGTTGGGCTTTTCTAGTGTTTTATGACCAGTGGCCGACAAGACGTAAGATACGCTTTTATATCTAAAAGCAATTTGCTCGCCGGGGAGTAGCTGCTTTTTCGGAAGAGGAATGGAATCGATAGGCTGAGCCTGCAAATTTTTTACGCCTGAGATCAGGCAAATAGCAGAGTCTTTTACACTGGGCGTAATGGTCCATCCCGTCTTTTTTTCTTCATTATCCAAAACTGCGTCAAAACTTCTGGCTAAATTGACTTGGGTTGGTGCTAAATAGTAGCCGATATCATTTTTAAAGAGGCCCATCCAAGCATATTCGGCTGATTTCGGGTCCACCTCGTCTTCATGAAAAACCCCGCCCGGAATAATTATTCGTGCATCATAAACAGTATCAGCTGGGTAGTCATGAATCACAGGTGCTTTGTCCAATTCTTTTTGAGTGGTTGATTTGATAGCCACCGTTTCAGTAACGGATGTGTCTTTTCCGGTTTGATTTGTATTTGCGTTTCTTGTGCAGGCGATAAAGCCAAACACAAGGCAGAGTATAAGCGATTTGCGCATACAGGTTGTGATTGTTGCTTTCTAATATAGATAAAATCACAGTATTATTTATAGCCGTATTACCTTAGAACCGAACCTTAATGCCTCCATTTACCACAAAGCCGTCCAGCGGGGCATAGATGTCTCTAAAAGTTGGGTTGGTAATGCTGCCGGTATAAATGGTATCGAACCGGGTTTGGCGGGTATCGGTCAGGTTTTCAAAATTGATGAAGATGGAGAAGCGCTCCCATAGTTTTTCTATCATCAGCCCGGCTGTCCAGTAGCTTTTGCCGGTTGTACCATCGTTCAACTGCTGCTTACTAAAATAGTAGGCCTCGGCACCAATTTTCCATTTGTCTTCAACCTCATACATCAGTACGTTATTTAGCCGATGGCGTGCAACCAGTGGGTAAGGGCTAATTGTGTTTTCTATATGCTGCGTCACATCAGCCAGGGTATAACCCACAAACAGTTTAAAATCGCTGTAAGTAATCTTAATGTTGGTTTCCAGTCCCTTGGTGTTTAAGTCGGCCCGGGGTTGCAGGTATTGCAGGTTGCCGTTGCCCAGAGTGGTAAGCAGGATGGGATTATCGACCCGGGTATAAAATAAAAGCTGATTGATGCTCAAACTTACCTGCCCATCAAATAAACCGGTTTTATAATTTACGTCCAGGTTGGTGCCATAGGAACGTTCGGCCCGGGTATGGTTTACATCAATAGGTAGCACATTTCTAAACTGTATGCGCTCGGCATCCTCTGTAAATACATTGGGTGCTTTATACCCTAATCCCCCGCCCAGGCGCGCGCTCCATTGCGTATTGATCTTCCATAAACCGGAGAGGCGCGGCAGTACAAAGAACCCATACCGGTTATGGTAATCGCCGCGCAGCCCGGTTTCTAAAGTAAATTCCGGTGCGGCATTCCAGGTGTTTTGCACAAATGCGCCCAATGTGTTGTGACTGTAATTGCGCAGCGGGAAAGTGCTTACTGCATCTTCACTGAAATGATCGGTCAGTACATTCAAGCCGGCTACCCAGTCGGCATGTTCGCCATTGCGGCTGTAGTTTGCCTCGCTATAGGTAGAAAGTTGTACACCCGAAAAGCGGTAATCGGGCAGATTAATAGAGCGGTCATAATAGCTAACGCTGTTTTTAAAAGTGAGTTGTTCAGTGTTATTTAATTGATGTGTTAAGCTTAATTGCGTACTGTAACGGCCTGTTTTGTTTTCTTCAAAATAAGAATGCTGGGCATTTCCATTGCCATTTATATAATGTAAATCGCCACCGATACGTTTCTCGGTGGTGGCGTTTATGCCGGCGGTTAGTGTGGTGTGGTCGTTCAGGTAAACAAACAGTTTAGGATTAAGCGTGTAGCGGTTATAACGCGGAATGGCCGTTAAATCAATGTCTGACGGATCATAAGGCGAGCCGTGGTTATATGCCGCATATATGGTTGTGCCCACCTTGCGGAATTTTTGAGCATAAAACAAGCTGGCGTCCAGTCCGGCTGCTGAGGTACCATTCAGCAGCAAATTAAGCTGACGCTCACTGGTTGGCTTTTTCGATACCAGGTTTACCAGTCCGGCAATAGCGCCGCCGCCGTACAGGGTAGATGAAGAACCTTTAATTACCTCCACTTGCTGCAAATCAAGCGGGGCCACCTGTAACAGGCCCAACCCGCCCGAAAAGCCCGAGTACAGCGGGAAGCCGTCGCGAATAATCTGGGTATACTTACCATCCAGGCCCTGAATGCGGATGCTGGAATTACCGCTGGTGGCTGATGTTTGCTGCGTTTGTATACCGGTACTCTCAGCCAGCAGCATGCGGATATCGCCTGGCTTCATGTTGCCTTTCTCATCCAGTTCTTCGCCTGATATAACTTCCACACGGGTAGGTATACTCGCAATAGTACGGCTGCTTCGGGTGGCCGTAACTACGACCTCGTCCAGCTCTTCCTCTTCAGCACTCAATAGTATTTCCAAAAAGCCGTTAGTTGACAGGGGAAAAATAAGCGTGTCCTGCCGTTGGGTATAACCTGTATACCTAAATTTTATGATTTGACGGCCATTGGGTATATTGTTTAAAGCAATGAGTCCTGAGGTATCAGAACTGGTGCTGTTTCCTGTGCCGAGTAGCGTTACTGTAACTCCTGCAAGCGGCTGCTGTGTGCTTGCGTCTTTAACATATATTTTAATTGCATTTTGAGCATAGCAGGTAACGGTGAGCAAAAGGTATAAGGCAAGCGTAGCAATGAACTTCATTACCAGCAAAAATAGAACTTCATTTTATATTAGGTGCCTAATTGGTGTGTATGTTGTACAGGTTCGGTTCTTATGGGTGCTACTTGTATTATTTAAATAGTGATATTGTTGTTTTTACTAAACATTTTATAAGCTTTTTAGTTATTGGATAGTGTTTTTAGCTACCCAAACCTGCTGATACTATTTTATTGATGTGTTTGGTAATTAGTTTATAAAAGCTAATAGCAGTAAACACATGGTATAACTTAATAGATTTAAAAGTTGGATAGCTTAACTAACGGAGAATTTTCTTTTTCGCCCGAGACTCAGCATAGGGACTTTGAGCTGCTTACTCAGGCGCTTGATGCCAGCATTTCGGGTATGATTATTACCGATAATCAACAACCCGACAATCCTATAATTTATTGCAATACCGCTTTTGAGAAGATGACCGGCTATAGCCGAAAGGAAATTATTGGCCGTAACTGCCGCTTACTGCAGGGGGAGGACCGTAGCCAAAAAGAGCGTGATATAATAAAGAACGCCATACAGCAGGGTGAACATTGTGTGGTTGAAATACGAAATTATACTAAAACAGGCGAACTGTTTTGGAACGAGCTGTACGTATCTCCCATAAAAAATGCTACAGGCAACGTTACCCATTTTATAGGCGTGCAGCACGATGTTACCCGCCGTAAAAAAGCCGAACTGGAATTGCTTCATCAGCAGGACGTGATGGAGAAGAAGATTGAGGAACGTACCAAAGTAATTAGGGAAAGCGAGGAGTACCTGGCCAGTATCTATCAAACCGTACGTGAAAGCCTTATTGTTTTAGACCCTGATTTTAAGGTTCTGAGCATAAATTATCATTTTCTGAAAACCTTTAAAGTATCGGTTGGCGAAACTGAGGGGAAAGGTTTATATGAGCTGGGCAACGGGCAATGGAATATCGCTAAATTAAAGGAACTGTTGGAAAGTATTTTGCCAACCAATAACCCTGTGGAGAACTTTGAGGTGGAACATGATTTTCCGCACATTGGCCGCAAGGTAATGTTGCTCAATGCTCATCGCGTAGAATTAGAGGGGCAGTATAAAGACCGCATACTTATCGCCATAGAAGACATAACCGACCGACGCGAAATAGAGCGTCGGAAAGACGACTTTTTATCGATAGCCAGCCACGAGTTAAGAACGCCGCTTACTACTATAAAAGGCTATGTGCAAATGATGATTCGTTTTATGCCCGAAGGGGCAAATGAAAAATTTAAAAACATAGTTGATAAGACAGGCCTTTATGTAGAAAGGCTTAACACATTAATTGCTGAGCTACTGGATGTTTCGCGCATACAAACCGGCAACATAGAACTACACAAAGAGCCGTTTGATTTTGACAAAATGATTTATGAAACGGTTGAAGGCATGCAGACCGCTAATAAAGAGCATCGAATTATTGTGAGAGGCAGATCGACCAACAATTTTACCGGTGATGAATCTCATTTGGTACAGGTGATGAATAATCTCTTGTCAAATGCTATAAAATATGCGCCTGATGCGCGCGAGGTACAGGTTTACTTATCGTTAGTGAGCAATTACCTTAAAGTATCCGTAACCGATTATGGCATGGGTATAAGCAGCGATGATCAGAAACGGATTTTTGAGCGTTTTTATCGTGCAGGCGAAATACAACAGCATTTTCCGGGTATGGGTATAGGGTTATATGTGTGCGATCAGATTATAAAAAACCACGGCGGAATACTTTGGGTAGAGAGTGAGAAAGGGAAGGGCTCTACATTCAGTTTTACACTTCCATTAAATGAAAAGGATAACCATGAATAAAAAAATACTCGTATGTGATGATGATGAGGGTATTCTGGATATGGTGTCCTTTGTGCTCGAGGACAGCGGTTACGATGTAATACCAGAACGTAATAGCCTCAACGTATACAGCCTTATTGAAAAGGAACAACCCGATCTGCTTCTGCTGGATCTATGGATGCCTGTACTTTCGGGTGATCAGGTGCTTCGGGTCTTAAAAAGTAATCCGCAAACCAAAGGGCTGCCGGTTATTGTTATATCGGCCAGTACGGAAGGGAAAAAAATAGCAGAAGAGGCAGGCGCCAGTAGTTTTATTGCTAAACCATTTGATATTGACCAATTGGTGAACCGGGTGCAGCATATGCTGCAATAGCGAACGCCTATGGCCGTATAAGCTTAAATAGCTAGGATAAAGGATAATAATAGGGGGCTGTTGCTATGCAATTGCTATCTTTAGCGCTTAAACCTAAGTACATGACCAAGCTTTATACCTGGTTAAATGCTTGCGCCGTTAGCGTAATCTTCCTTACCGGCATTGAAACAAACAGCTTTGCCCAAAAGAATTCCCCTGTTTCGACAATAGCTGCCGATGGTTGGGCCAACAATTCTGTTAATACGGTTATATTCCGTAAAAATTCGCTGGTAACTTACAAAGAGTGGCAATATGCAGCCTATTATGATAAGAACCAGTATGTGGTGCTGGCTAAACGTAAAGTTGGTACTCAACAATGGCAAGTAGCCAAAACCTCTTTTACTGGTGATGCCGGCGACGCTCATAAATCCATCAGTATTATAGTTGATGGCGCCGGGTATCTGCATGTTGCCTGGGGGCAGCACAATAACCCCCTAAATTATGCCGTAAGCTTAACCCCTGGCTCTTTGCAGTTAGGGCCTAAAGCCAGCATGACCGGCCAAAAAGAAGGTAAAATAAGTTATCCGGAATTTTACAAGCTGGCCAATGGTAATTTGTTGTTCTTGTATCGGGATGGCGGGTCGGGTAATGGCAATTTGCTACTGAATAGTTATGATACAGGCACGCAAAAATGGATGCGCCTGCAAGATAATCTGATTGACGGCGAAGGCAAACGCAACGCGTACTGGCAAATGGCGGTAGATCAGGCAGGTACAATACATCTTTCATGGGTTTGGCGTGAAACGCCTGATGTATCCAGTAACCATGATATGGCTTATGCGTGTTCTAAAGATGGCGGTGTAACCTGGCAAAAATCCAGCGGAGAAAAATATGTACTACCCATCACTGCTGGTACAGCCGAATATGCCTGTCATATTCCGCAAAAAAGTGAGCTCATAAATCAAACCTCCATGGTGGCTGATGCGGCAGGCCACCCTTATATTGCTACCTACTGGCGCGACAGCGCCCAAACAGTGCCACAATACCACCTGGTTTATCATGATGGAAAGAAATGGAATATTAAAATTCTGGGTTTTCGTAAAGCAGCATTTTCTTTAAGCGGTGGTGGTACCAAGCGTATACCCATTTCCCGTCCGCAAATTATTGCATGGAAGAACGGCAGGCAAACCGCAGCGGCTATTATTTTTAGAGATGAAGAACTGGCCAACCTGATATGTATAGCAGTGAACCGAGATTTAAGCAAGGACAATTGGAAAGTTGAAAGCCTGCACAACCGACAGGTTGGCTCCTGGGAACCAACTTATGATACCGAGCTATGGAAGAATAGTGGTGTACTTAACCTATTTATTCAAAACACTACACAGGTTGATGGTGAAGGTAATGCCAACGTAGCGCCACAGCCTGTTGAGGTGCTGGAATGGAGGCCCAAACTTAAAACACAATAATAATCTATGCTATATAAGAAAACATTTTGGTTGAGCTGCCTGATAGGTATTTTGACCATATCATCAACGTACGCACAAAAGGCTACGGGCTTCAAGAAAGATAAGGCGCTGCTGGGATCCTTAAGCCAGCAGTTTAAGGATGGCGGCGCCCAGTACAAGCTGCTGGCTGCGCGGTTAAAGGCAGACCGCTTCCCCAAAACCTACTATGCCAAAACCGACAGTTTGGAAACCAGCGGCTCGGGCTGGTGGTGCAGCGGCTTTTACCCCGGCACGCTCTTTTACCTGTATAGGCAAACCCATGATAAGGCACTGCTGGCCGAGGCCAACCGTATCCTTTTGCCACTGGAAAAAGAACAGTATAACAAATCGACCCATGATCTGGGCTTTATGATGTACTGCAGCTTTGGCAACGCCTTAAAGGTTGACCCCAAGCCCCGCTACAAGCAAATACTGCTGAACAGCGCCAAATCCCTGTGCACCCGTTTTGACCCCAAGGTGGGCTGCATTAAATCATGGGATTCCAAAAAGCCGGAGTTTTTGGTGATCATTGATAACATGATGAATTTGGAACTGCTGTTCTGGGCCACCCGGGTAACCGGTGATTCGAGCTTTTATAAGATAGCAGTAACCCATGCCAATACCACAATGAAAAACCACTTCAGAGCCGATTACAGCTCATACCATGTTATCGACTATAACCCCCAGACAGGCGCCGTACAACAAAAGCGTACCGCCCAGGGCTACGCCAATGAGTCGGCCTGGGCCCGGGGGCAGGCCTGGGGCTTGTATGGGTATACGGTAATGTACCGCCATACCCGCGATAAGAAGTACCTGGTGCAGGCCAATCACATTGCGCAGTTTATCCTGGGCCACCCCAACCTGCCAAAAGACAAGATACCGTACTGGGATTTCAATGCGCCTGACATTCCCAAGGCCTTGAGGGATGCCTCGGCAGGAGCGGTGATGGCATCGGCCCTGCTGGAGCTGTGCACTTATACGGATAAAGCCATGGCACAGCGCTACTTCGGCAGTGCGCAAACGATGCTCAAAAGCCTGTCGGCAGCGCCATACAAGGCAGCCCTGGGCAGTAACGGCGGCTTTATTTTGCAGCACAGCGTTGGGCACATCCCCCAAGGTACCGAAGTGGATGTACCCCTTACCTATGCCGACTACTACTTTATGGAAGCACTGGAACGGTATAAAACGTTGTAGTAATTTGCGGACTACCGAAAAATGATTATTTATCTTCATATCATGAAAATTGTAATATTCTCTGCATTATTGGTGGCTCTGTCACTTGGCAATGCATCTGCACAAACGGATGCTGCTAAAGTTCAGGTTGATTGGTCGGCAGTTGTACCTACAGCTAACGTAGCAGCACAGGTAGGCAAAAAAGTAGCCGTTTGTGACACCGTATATGATTACCGGGTGGTAAGTGAGGCGCTTACGTTGCTTAACCTGGGTGGTCGCTACCCAAATCAACGTTTAACTGTGACCGTTAAAGGTGCCGGCGTAAAAATTAATGCAGCTGCCATGAAAGGTAAGCCAGCATGTTTTTACGGCGAAGTAACTATGTTCAAAAATCGCCCGGAACTGGTGGTAACTGAACCGGACCAAATAAAAAATATAAAGCAGTATCAGTAACAAAGCTTGTATACAGGCAACTGAGTTAAAAAGTGGATTAGTAAATTGTCCGCTTTTTTTATCGGCAGAGCTTTAAGTTGCTTTAATAGTAATTAATAGTACTTCTTTACTTCTTAATTTTTGCCAGGCATTTTATAATAATTGCGTTGGTTAAACGTTTTGAATTGATAGCAGGAAATACCGATTATACCTTTTACTTTCTGTTTTAGCTAAATGCCTCATCAAATTTATATCTCCTTATTTGATTTGGAGCAATTCATTGCATCATTCCATGCGTATAGTTTTGATAACTATTCGTTACTGAAAATCTTTAATGTGGATTTATTGGCGTTTTTAGAACTGGAGCATCCTGAAATAAGCAAGCAGACAAAGTTAGACCTCAGCTTGGAATTGGAAAACGAAATAGAAACATTGGAGGCTATACGCTATGCTCAGGATAAAAACGAGGACTTTTCGACGCATGTGGCAAATACACTGTCTGTTATTAAAAGGCTAATGCTTTATTTCCCAGGCAAAGATGCGATCATACTAACCACCGATTATAATGATGGGTTTGGCAATAAGCTTAAAATGATGCTTAAGCGTTGGTTTAACCCAAAAAGTGACCTGGGGTTACAATAGCAGGATGTAACCGAAATAAAAAAAGCTTTACGAATTGAAGAAAACGTGTAAGTAGGGGAAATACATGCGCTAGATCGGTGGAACTACCTAAAGTTCCACACCATGTCTTTTTTCGCTTAACAAAGTAAAAAAAGGGAATACTGTGGTTCTGACTTTAGTGGCACAAGCTAATATCTATCAGGCTAAGACCGTTAACCGCTTAACTGCAAATGCATTGTATAATTATACAGGTTTAGTGCGCTATTTTATTTTGTAAACCGTTTGGGGCGTATATCTGTTAATGCTTTAACTCACTGCTGCTTCTAAACGAACAGCCGATTATATGATTACTTGATAGCCGTATGTTAAAAGTTATAGCTTATCTCATTTATGTTGTTGTTTTTACTTACTGTTATTACGGCCTAAACAAGAGAATGTCCAACACATGGATATTGATGCTATATCCGTTAATCTTTGTAGCCGCTATTTATCCAATGAAGTTATGGGTAGATTATGCCAGACCGGCATATGGAGACGCCTTTGCAAGCACCTGGGCTAAGATAATACTGATGATGCTGTCCAGTTTCATTGTGTTTAATTGGATGTACGTTGCTGTCAACTTCATCGGGAATACTCAAGTAAGGTTTCACCAGAAATACAACGAACCTAACATTAGGGGCTTCCTTAAGTCAACGTTGGACAAGGGACCTAATATTAGGACCTTCGCACATTTTTTCTTCTATATAGGAGGCGTAATACTCATGTACATTGCGGTTAAAAACTATTAACCTGAAATTGCAACAGTATAATAGAAGTGATTTAGTTGAGTAAGGTGCAAATGGTTTTAAACACAGCCAGTCAGCCAAAAATGGGATTGCCAGTATGGTTCTGAGCGGTCTGCCAGTCAACAGCGTTTGTAGCGCAGTTTGTACGATAATGTAAGTTTTTACGACTGCGCAAAGAAACGCTGGTCATTTAATGGAAAACGTAACATGAGTGTCCTGAAGAGTATCTCCATAGTGTCTATAGGTAATACTTTGCCATTAAGTAAATCGTCCAGGTTGTCTTTACCACCAACCAGCATTGACAGATAGTCTTGTGGCAGATCAAACATACTCGTGCGCTGCATAATCACTTCTTGTAAACTCATTGTCGGAAAACGTAATTGTTCCTTTTCATAACGTTCTATGGATGGAAGCAAGGACATCAACTCCGGGTATGACCATTCTTTAGGCTGACTGTTAAAGAGACTATTTGCCCTTGCCAGCGCTGTTAGGTATTCAGCTTCTGTACTAAGAGTAAATGTGGCGTCAGGATTTAATTCAGACCGGTCATCCTGTTTTAAATCTTGCCGGTAATTGTATGCTGGCATTGGCCAACTAACGCTTACGGTATCTTCCGTTGCCTCAAACTCATCAAGATGGTCGTAGTCCTCCAAGGGTGGTGGTGGGGTAAGTGTAACTGTAACTACTTTGACGTGTGAGGTAGAGCCTGAGTGATTCTCCTGATGTGCTTTGATTTCCTGCATGACTTCCTCTTGCGTTTTGATATCATTGATGCAGACAGCCTTTGCCGAGAAGTTTATATGATAATTGACAACGATTTCTCCTGTGCCTGGCTGGGCCGATCCATTACCAAACCCTGCAGCTGTATGTCCATCATGATTGGCAAACATCCGGTCCATCCAGTAATCAGATTCCTTTAGCCAGGTTAGTAAGGTTACTCGTGATTCAGGATGCGTATGAATGAAGTCGGCAATCTTGCCAGTTGCAATAAGGTTCATATTGCAAAATAGACAATGTATGCTAAAGTTAAATCATTTTTTATGCAGATAAATCGGATTGCATAATAATGGTTCTGAGCGTATTGGCACAGGTTTAAATAACATAAGAAGGCTACTAAGCTGGTTGCAGTCTGTTCTCTAACTTTTCTCTTAGCTCCTCCAATTGAAAAGGCTTGTGCAGATAGTCGTTCATGCCACAACTGATTACCCGCCTTTGTATCTGATCAGAAACCGAAGCTGTAAGGGCAATGATATGCACATTAGCTTTCGTGCTATTAGCCATCTGCCTTATTTTTTCTGTAGCCTGCATTCCATCCATTACAGGCATGTGCATATCCATCAATATCACATCGTAGTCGTTATTTTCCAGTAGCTCCAACACTTCGGCTCCATTCTCGGCAATATCAGCCGATATATCCCAGCGTTTAAACAACTGCTTCATAAAGTAGATGTTCATCATATTATCCTCAGCAAGCAAGATTCGTAGATTACTTAGGCTCTTCTCTGTAGATGTTTCTGCTATCGATCCTGCATCTATGGGCTCTTGCTCTACCTGCTGCAACGGCAAATCAAAGTAAAAACTCGTTCCGCTACCCAGCTTACTTTCCAACTTAATTTGGCTGCCAAACATCTCTACCAGTTGTTTAACAATGGCCAGTCCTAAACCTGTACCGCCAAACTTCCTCGTGGTACTGGCAGTAGCTTGCTGAAAAGGCTCAAACACCAGTTTCTGTTGTTCCTCTGATATGCCTATCCCGGTATCACGTACCTTGAACCGTATTGCAAATTCAGAGTCGTTGTTATCAAGTATCTCTGCACTTAGGCTTACCTCGCCTTGTTCAGTAAACTTAACCGCGTTGCCTACAAGATTGTAAAGTACCTGACTGAGACGGGCAGGATCTCCTTCAAAGCTTTTACCTTTTAACCTGTTATCAATCGAAAACTTGAATTTTAGTCCCTTCTCATGCGCTTTGAATTCCATTCCACGGGATATACCGCTTAAAAGTAGCTCCAATGAGAAAGGAGTAGACTCTAGTTCCAGTTTGCCCGAATCCAGCTTGTTAATGTCAAGTATGTCGTTAATCAGCGTTAACAAACCCTCGGCCGAGAACTTTAATACGTCCAGTTGTTCCTTTTGCTTAGCGTTAGCCTCATCGCTAATAAGTAGTCCGGCTATGCCAATCACCGAATTTAGCGGTGTACGCAACTCATGCGACATGGTTGACAGAAAGTTAGTTTTAGCCTGGGCTGCCTCTGCCAGTTGTAAGCTGAGTGTTTTGCTCGCTCTGAGGTTGCCATACAACACACCATGAAAGTAGACGTGTGATAACAGGATAACCAGCCAGTTTACGGCGATAGAAATGTCGTTCAAACCCTCGGGCAATGGATGCAAACCTGTAAAGCGGAAAGGTATATAATGAACTGATATCGTTGATGCGACTGCTATTAGCGTATATACAGTTCCCCACTTTTTACCCAGTCCGTAAAAGCCCGAAATGATAACCATAATAATGGCTTGAAGGGTAACCACATCTAACCCTACCGACTGATTGAAGGCTCGGTAATAAACATGGGCAATGGTGGCAATTACAGCATAGTGAATGCCCCAATGAATAATTTTGGGGAACCTGCGCAGTACAAGGATGATAACAATAGAGGAAACCATCAGGCGGATTGCCCTGCCGCTTCCATCACCGCCAAATCGGTAGATGGCGTCATAAAGGTATAAACCTCCCTTGATGATGTTAGCCGCAAGCATTAACGTAAACAACTTTACTTGTGCGTTTAAAAGTGTTTCACTACCCGACCAGTTATTGATATATTGGGCTGCCCGCCTGATCTGCATTTCTTACTAAGTATGAGGTATCTATCTAAAACTAAACAAGCAGCAAAGTTAGGCAAAATCCATGTTTTATGAATAACCTGATATTTACAGCCAGTTCGCTTCACCTTATGCGGCGCATAGAGCTAAGAGTAATAAGGCACTAATCTCTGAGTGGCTTCTCCACTCTCATATGGCAAAATCTACATACTGAAGTGGACGGATGTTCACTGCTTGTAGGTTATGTGGTTGTGTACTATATTGCAGTATGTCTTTCCCTTTTTCTATAAGCTATAATAAGCACTTGAAGGCGGTTCTCACCCCTGGTAATCAGCAGCAGGTGATGCAGTATATTCAAAAAATAATACTGGAAGAGTGGTCATTGAGAATTGACGGAAGGTTGGGTAGTATACAATTATTTCCGGAAGGAGAAAGCGATATTGAAGTATATGAGAATGATAAACTGATGGAATATTGGTTTAAGTGCATGCTCTAAGCTTGATACTAATTTAAGATACTAGGTAGTTATGTACATTGCTATTAAGCCTAACAAGTCAAAACCGCGCCAAGCCTTTGTGAAGCATTATGAGTGACCGTACCTTGTCAGTGCTACCTCCACTCAGACTCTGCTCAATTCGCGTAGGACGGTTCGCAATTAAGAATATCAGAGCAATACACTACCTTAGTTACTAATTATGAGAATCCCAACCATAAGAGGTATTATAGATAGACGCATGTTGGTTAACTTTACAGTTGACTTGGATGTGGCTAAATTCATAGTACCCGCTCCGTTCACTCCCAAAGCATTCAATAGTAAAGCGATTGCAGGCATATGCCTGATTAGATTAAAGCAAGTAAGACCGAAAGGACTGCCTGCCTTCATTGGTATTGGGTCTGAGAATGGAGCACACCGTATTGCAGTAGAATGGATGGAGGACGGCAAACTTCGGGAAGGTGTTTACATACCCAGGCGAGATACCTCGTCAGCCTTCAATGCTTTAGTAGGTGGCAGGGTGTTTCCAGGCAGGCACTACCATGCTAAATTTAACGTAAAGGAGGAAGCCGACAATTATCATGTTGCTTTTAAAAGTTCAGACGCTACCATGATTAGTGTAGATGCGAAGCTGGCGCATTCCCTCCCGCCACACTCTATCTTTAAAGACTTGCAGGAGGCTTCTGCCTTCTTTAAGGCGGGTGCAACAGGTTATTCACCTAACGGCAGTAAGTATGATGGGTTACACCTGAATACTTATAGATGGAACATGAAGCCGTTAGAGGTAAGCAACGTAAGGTCAAGCTTCTTTGAGGATGAAAAGGTATTTCCTAAAGGGTCTGTGCAGTTTGACAATGCTTTGCTGATGACTGACATTGAGCATGAATGGTCCTCCATAGCCGATATGCGTTATGTTTAACATATCCGTTAAGTATAGCAATTGTTTCAAGGTAGTACATAAAACTGGATATCCTCTTTAGGGAGCCTCCACAGTTTTCTGTCTCCACCTTGCCATAGTGTTGCCGTCAGCAGTTCGTTTTTAAAAGGGGAACACCAAGGGGTACACTAAACCTCGAAATCAGGCTCATTCCAAACTCTATTCCAACAAAAAAGCCCATATCGAACATTCGTAAATGCTTCGATATGAGCTTAATTTGTGTGGAGAATATCGGAGTCGAACCGATGACCTCTTGCATGCCATGCAAGCGCTCTAGCCAGCTGAGCTAATCCCCCGTTTGTGTGGGTGGGCAAAAGTAATAAAAAGTTACATTATGCCAAATTTGTATGATACAGTTTTTGATTTTTTTATCTGCTGCTAAATTAACTTACAAAAAGTTGGTAAAAAAAAGCAAGGCCTCCTGATGGGCAGGAGGCCTTTACTAACCAATTATAAACCTAAATTATGAGAAGACTTTTTTGTGTGTATCTTTTGAATACGGTGTAAAAGTAACACTTACTTTTCTAACTGCAAAATTTATTTTCAAAAAAATTACAAATAATTTATTTCTAGTCTCATTATTTTGTTAACCTGTTATGTTTTCCTTCTAAATGTTAATAAATGTTAAATTAATTGATTTGTGTTGATTTGAAATAGGCAAATAGTATTGCCTATATTACTTGTTTAAACAAATTTTATTCTCTTAATGCTCAAACAATCCAGATATCACGTTTTTTAGCTATTAACGGTATATTTTGCCGTTAATTTGTAACATGTCTGCTGTTTCATCAACTCATCATCAAAAGCTTACACCAATCGTCCTCTGGGTAATGACTTTGGCTACCGGTTTAGTAGTAGCCAACATCTATTATAACCAACCTTTACTAGGTGATATCGCGACTTCGTTCCATATTAGCAATGGCGAGGCCGGTCAGTTGGCTATGTTTACCCAAATAGGTTATGCTACCGGGTTATTGTTTATTATTCCGCTGGCAGATATGTTTAGGCGTAAGCGCTTAATGCTGGTTGACTTTGCCTTTGTAGTAGCATCGCTTTTGTTAGCGGCAAGTGCACAGCAAGTATGGGTACTGGCGTTAAGCAGTTTCTTTATTGGCTTAACTTCGGTGATACCGCAAATATTGGTCGCTATGGGCGCGCATCTGGCTAACCCGCAGGAGCGTGGTAAAAAGATTGGCTTTATTATGAGCGGTTTGTTAATTGGCATCCTGCTTTCGCGTACGGTAAGTGGCTTTGTGGGCGAACACTTTGGCTGGCGGGCTATGTTTTATATCGCCGCCGGTCTGATGCTGGTTATGTGGCTTCTTATAGCGCTGGTAGTGCCCGAGGTAGAGCCCGACTATAAAGGCAGCTATAGCAGCTTAATGCAATCGTTGGTTTCCATCACCCGGCAGGAGCCTAAGCTCAGGCTTGCCGCGTTTAGGGGAGCCTTGTGTTTTGCCTGCTTTAGCGCTTTTTGGACAACCTTAGTATTCTTACTGCGTGAGCCACCCTTTAACCAGGGCAGCGCTGTGGCTGGTGCATTTGGCTTAATTGGCGCTTTTGGTGCATTGGCTGCTTCTTTTATAGGCAGGCTGAGTGATAAGGCTGATACCAACCGGCTCATTACTTATACTTTAATACTGGTGCTAGCTTCGTTCGTCCTTTTTGCTGTATTTAGCCATAGCCTGGCAGGGCTGGTTATTGGTGTAATACTAATGGATATGGGTGTACAGGCTACACACATCTCTAATCAGGCCATTATTTTTTCGCTTAATGCCAACGCACGTAACCGTATCAATACAGTTTACATGGTGTCTTACTTCGTCGGCGGGTCGGCCGGTACTTTTCTGGCCGCTAAAATATGGGGAAGCTACCATTGGACCGGCGTGTGCGCTATTGGTATAACACTGTCTGCAATTGCCCTAATTGTGCACCTGCTAAGTTTGTTAAAAAAGGACAGGTAGTTTCCATTCTATACAGTATCTGACTATTCTATACAACACTGTACTAATATTCGCTATTGAATAAGGTGCCTTCTATTGCATTAATAAAGCTGGTTGGCGCAACTTTAGGCATTGATGATCAGCTTATTGAAAATATTTTAGCGAGTTTGTCCCACTTTGGCACCGTATTGGAACAAGAGTTATCAAATTCACTGATATGGTAATTGTTGATAATAGTAAGCCAGACGGTAACGAAGATCAGGAGTGGGAAAACCCGCAAAATCCTGAGAAACCATCTGATGCACGCGATGAAGAACAGGTACAGAGGCAGTATGAAGAGGCCAAAAGGCGCAAAGACAACCTGACCGAAAAAGATCACATTGACAAAGAAAAGAAGACTGATAATTAATTTAAAACTATCAAAGCAATGAAAACTTACAGCAAACCATCTATAAGCAAATTAGTATCAAGTTTTGATACCGAATTAAAAAACCTGTTATTACAAGATTTAAGAGCTGTAAAAAGCGCCAAAAACCAATTGCTTGAAAGTATTAAACAAAGCATTAACGCTAAAAGCTTAGCTGCCTAAATAATATACTACCACACAACCTACATATACCTATGAAAAACAATACTCAACCACAAGCCACCAAATTGATGAGTCAATTTGATAACGAATTGAAAAAGTTACTAATGGCTGATTTAAAAGCATCTAAGCTAAAAAATCAGTTTGTTAGCAATCAATTGCAGGTAAATACTGCTACAGCAGCTTAATCAGCACATCTACCATCTACCTATATATAACTTCTACAACATCACCTATGAAAAAGATAAAGCTCCGCATATGCCGGAGCTTTATTTGTTTTGGGTATATTTAATTATAAGTTCGGCTGTTTGGGCGGAGGCGCCTGGCTGCCCCATTAAGCCATCCAGTTTGTCATAATTAGCTTTTTGCTCATCAATATAACTGCCATCGTGCAGTAGGCGGTCAACCTCCAGGCTAAGGCTTTCTACATTACAGTGTTCCTGAATAAGCTCCTTTACCACTAGCTTGTCCATTATAAGGTTAACAAGCGTAATAAACTTTATTTTTAGAAATTGCCGCCCGGCCCATATCAAAATAGGGTTGGCCTTATATACAGCTACCTGCGGTACATTAAATAAAGCAGTTTCGAGCACTGCTGTGCCCGACGCCACAATGGCTGCATGTGCATGGTATAATATATCATAAGTGGCATTGAATAATACGGGGAGCTTTGAGCCAGCCATATATTGCTCATAGTATTGGGGCTGAAAAGATGGCGCTCCTGCAACTACAAATTGGTAGTCGGGATATAGCTCCGCAACCTTTACCATCACGGGTAGTAACCGGCTTATTTCCTGTTTGCGGCTGCCGGGTAATAAGGCAACCAGCTTTTTAGCTTCCAATCTGTTTTTTACAAGAAACTGCTCGTCTGCCTTAAAGGCCGATACGGCATCCAGTAAGGGGTTGCCTACATAATCAACCTTCATGTTAAATTGCTTGTAAAAAGCAACTTCAAAGGGGAGAATGCAAAACAGGTGATCTACCACCTTTTTGATTTTATAAACCCTTTTTTGGTTCCATGCCCACACTTTGGGCGATATATAAAAGCAAACCCGTAAACCTGCAGATTTAGCAAAATCGGCTATCTTTAAGTTAAAGCCAGGAAAATCAATCAAAATAACTACATCAGGTTGCCATGCGGCAATGTCTTGTTTGCAAGCCCTCATGTTACGCAATATAGTACGCAGGTTGGCTGCTACCTCTACAAAGCCCATATACGCCATGGTTGAGTAGTGCTGTACCAGCGTGCCGCCCTGTGCCTGCATCAGGTCACCGCCAAAGTAGCGGAAGTCAGCTTCCTTGTCTTGTTCCTTTAATGCTTTTATAAGGTTAGCGCCATGCAAATCGCCGGAGGCTTCGCCTGCTACCAGGTAATATTTCATGTCAACCTTATTTTAAAAACGAACAAAAATAATAACATACAGGCAAATGTTGCTATCATCACCCCACGGCCGGTTTCGTCGGCATTTTTTTTATAGCAAAGCCGGATGATAAGCAAGTTTATGCCAAGTGCAACCAGGTAGGGGATAGCTGGTTTATTAAGAATAATTACGTTGGGGTATAACTTGCTAAACAGCAGCCATGCTGTTAATGGCAATATTAATCCAAGCAGCAAGCCAATTAGAACAGAATTTTTACCAAGCATATCATCAAAAGTACAATAGTAAGCGATTTTTAATGTTATTTTTAAACACGTAATTAATTGAAATTAATTTAAAATGAAAAAACTGTTATTAATACTCACTTGCGCTGCAATAACCCTAACAGCTAACGCACAAAAATATGTACCGCAAATAAAAGCAGGTACGGTGCTGAATTACACAGCTAACGCCCGTGCCATGGGGCAAACCCTGCCTGCAATTTTAACCATAAGCGAACTAAATGCCCCTATGAGGATTAAGTGGGTCATTTCCGGCTTGGGCACAGGCATGTTCGAAATTTCTGCTAAGGCTATACAGAGCGGCAACAAAATGGCGCTTCGGGAACCTGGCTTTGACGCTGTAACCAAATTAAAGGATAACGAGACGCTGGCTTTCTTATCTAAAGATACTTTTAACAGTTTGCTCACTAACAAAGCTTTTGAACTGAACGGGCAAACCTTTACAGTTACGGAAAGTGCAACTCCTTACGTTTTGGATGGGAAAGAAACTGACACGTTTTATGCGGTAACCAAAAACGGTAAAACAAAGTTGTGGATACTCAACAGCGCTGATTTTCCACTCATTTGTAAAATTGAAGGCGCCCCCCAGGGGATTGACTTGACCTTAAATAGTGTACAGTAACCAACGACTAACAGCAGAAATTAGTGCTTGGCGGCAGCTGTTGCAAATTTAGATAGCAGTAAAACAATGATTTGGTAAATTTGTAGTATAGGGTGAGTTTGCAGCCTATACATACCTCCATACCTGCTTTATATCGTTTAAGTTCCGCTACCTGCTGTAAATGCCTTAATATACTTCAACCTTTTTAGCCCATGATAACAACGGCCGGCAGTACTTTCGAGCATATTTTTAACTTACTGAATGATTCGCAAACCTATTACCTCGTATTAGTTGATGACGAAGGCAATTACGCGCATTTTAACGAGTATTTTTTAGAAAAGTATCAGGCGTATTATAAAAATCCGGGAACCCGTTCGGCCCTTGCAGCTTTACATCCGGATGATCATGGTGTGGCTTACCAAACAAATATGATGTGCCGGCAGCACCCACATCAAAGTTTCCAGGTAACGTTACGAAAGTTGAACGGCAGAGGAGGTTATACCATTACCCAATGGGACTTTAAAGCCAATCTGACACTTGAAGGTAACATCAGCGGTATTATCGGAATGGGTTACGATATTACCGATTTCGAATCTCGACAGGATCATATTAAGTTTCTTACATCAACGCTTCGTGATGTGGCATACAAGCAGTCTCATGTAATCAGGCGCCCGCTAGCCAACATAATGGGCCTGGTAGAAATACTGGAGGATAGCGAAATGGATGAAGGTGTTAAAGTTGTTGTGCAAATGTTAAAGCAAAGTTGCGTTGAACTGAGTGAGGAGTTTAACAGCTTCCTGATTAAAGGCAGTCAAGAAAAACCGCTTGGTTACGAGGAAGTAGAATAAGCCGGTAAAACTAATATACTTCGATACGTATCAATCTAACACCCTACAATCAAGCGCTATAATTTCCAGCTATTGATATAAGATATGGCATGGTGTGCGGTCATATCAAACTGCACTGGTACTACAGATACAAAATTGTTTTCAAGCGCCCATACATCCGTATCCTCGCCCTGGTCATTTAACTGAAATTCGCCGGTAAGCCAATAATAAGGACGTTTGTGTGGGTCCATTCTTTCATCAAACTCCTCGGCCCACTTGCCCTGTGCCTGCCGGCAAACTTTAATTCCTTTTAATTCATTTCCTTTCGGAAAGTTTACATTAAGTAGTGTGCCTGCGGGGAGGCTGTTTGCCAGAACCTGTTCAGCAATCTTTTTAACATATTTGCTGCAGGGGCCAAAGTCGGCCTGCTGTGTATAGTCATCCAATGAAAAGCCAACAGATGGAATGCCCTCAATAGCGCCCTCAACCGCGGCCGACATGGTGCCTGAATAAAGCACGTTTATAGAGTTGTTTAAACCATGGTTAATACCCGAAACGCACAAATCTGGCTTAGTGCCTTTAAATACCCGGTTAACAGCCAGTTTAACACAGTCAACCGGTGTGCCCGAGCATTTGTACATTTCTATACCTTCGTACAAGTCTACTGCATCTAATCGCAACGGTTTGCCGATAGTAATCGCATGCCCCATGCCCGATTGCGGGCTATCGGGCGCTACCACCACAACATGGCCCAACTCTTGCATGGTTTCAATCAAAACTTTAATACCAGGCGCAGTTATGCCATCATCGTTAACCACCAAAATTGTGGGCTTAGACTTTTTCATACCGCTAAGTTAGTTATTTTAAGTTCTATGCTTTACCAAGAGGTAATTTGGTTTTTAATGTTCACATAATCAGATGATTACATGTTAGTGAAAAATTAATTTGCATTTAATGCAAATATTTTTGCTCAGGCCCGTATAAGTGGCAGAAAGCTATGCTTTTTGGCTCAATACAACTATGCTAATATTAAATATTTATTGAAAAGTTATATTTTTTGTGAAAATCATAAATAATTAAACTTTAAATTATAATTTGCTCCCTTTTATGAGACCCGTTTCTATACCTGCGTATATCAGTAACTTCTTTTACACTAAGCAAGATCCACTACAAGTGAAGCAGGCTTATCAAAAATTGTATAAGGGAACGCCTGATGTATCTGTAGTTATGCCGGCTTATAATGAGGAAAGCACTATTGTACAAACGCTGGCGTCGTTGTGTAGCAATGAAACCAAGTGGTCGGTTGAGATTGTAGTGGTAAACAATAACTCGCAGGATAAAACCGAAGAACTGGTAAAGGCCTGCGGCGTAAATTGTATACTCGAAACTACGCAGGGTATTACCCCCGCTCGTAATGCTGGCCTGGCTAAGGCAAGCGGCAAATATATACTGAATGCCGATGCCGACACCATTTACCCCAAATATTGGATAGAAGAGATGGTAAAACCATTGGCCGATAGCAGTAAACAGGTGGCTATTACATACGGCCGCTTTTCGTTTATACCGGTGGGTAGCACCAGTCGTTTTACTTATTTTTTTTATGAGTATTTTTCTGACTTTACCCGCTTATATAATACGCACTTTAAAAATGAAGCGGTAAATGTTTACGGGTTTAATTCGGGCTTCAGACGTGAGCAAGGGCTACAGGTGGACAGTTTTAACCACCCCCCAGGTACCAACGAAGATGGTTATCTGGCACTAAAATTGAAAAATAAGGGCTTCGGAGACATGTTTCGTGTTGATGAACCCCGGGCCATCGTATGGACAACAGATAGGCGCATACAAATAGATGGCGGCTTATGGAAAGCAACAGTAAAACGTTTTAAACGCGTATTTATTTCGTGACAATATTATTTGTAAGAACCTTTACCGTATAAATTACGTATCAGGTATACATATATAATGATACAGTATGATACCTGCGATTAACAACCTTTTAAGCACAACAAACACTACCAAATCCACACGTATGGGATTCTCCGACACTGGGCAAACTAAAATATTAATTATCGAAGATGATAATTATATGCAGCTTATACTCAGAAAGTTCTTAGGTAAAGCCTATGAGTTAGAAATTTGTCCTTCGGCATTAGAAGCACTTTCGTTTTTACAAAACGGCAATATCCCCGACTTGGTGATATCCGATTTAAATACACCCAACCTGAGCGGACTTGATTTTATTGCCCAGTTACACAGCAGCGATTTTTTTAAGTCTATACCCGTTATCATCGTATCGGGTGAGGATAGTTCAGAGGTAAGGGTGAGGTGCTTAAATACAGGCGCAGATGATTTTATTGTAAAACCTTTTAACCCGGCTGAGCTCGAAGCGCGTGTTAGAGCGATTTTAAGAAGAATAGGAAAGAGCGTGCAGAACTTATGAGTGTTGACACATTTACCCACAAACGGCAAATTATTGCATTGATTAATTTGAGCGACGAGCTCACCATGTCAATTAATCAATGTAACTTTCAGGATAGACAACTCATGCATTTTAAAAATGGCATGCAGATGTTCTCGGCCTGGCAGGAAGGTAAGCTAAATATTGCAGCAGTTATTTCGCAAGATGAGGTTTTAGCTTCATCGGGTATTACACTGTTAGAGACTTTAAAAAAGAATAACATGCGCGATGTGCCGTTCTTTTTAATTGTTAATCATTTTAACAGCAACCTGCGTAGCCTGGCGCTTAACGCCGGTGTAGCCGATGTTTTCAAGTTGCCGGTTTCTTACCAAAATATTGAAACAAGGGTAAATTTTTTGATTGACCACTGGAAAGGATTGCGCAACAATGTTGCCACCCGTACCGAAATTACTTATAAAGTGCCCGCAGGTAAAAGAGCGTTTGATATGTTCTTCTCTGGTTTGGCCCTTTTAATGTTATCGCCGTTCTTTTTGTTGGTTTATATATTAATTAAGCTCGAATCGAAAGGTCCGGCGTTTTATTACTCATTGCGTGTTGGTACGGGTTACCAGGTATTTAAATTTTACAAGTTCAGGTCGATGTATGTAAATGCCGACCGGCGCCTGAAGGATTTAAAACACCTGAACCAATATGACACCGATGCCGCCGCAAAAAAAGGTGACGAAGGCAAGCAGATCATAGAAAACACCTCGCACCTGTGCAGCGATTGCTTAAGCGCCGGCAGGTGTCAATTCCCAATGTATGCGGATAAAGTGCACTGGTGTGAGCGTGAGTATATAGATAATAAAAAGACAAGTGCCGGGTCGGCCTTTTTTAAGATCAAGAACGATCCGCGTATTACCCGTATTGGAAACTTTATTCGTAACACCAGTATTGATGAGTTGCCGCAATTGTGGAACGTTTTTATTGGAGACATGAGCATTGTAGGCAACCGCCCGTTACCGCTGTACGAAGCAGAAAAGTTAACTACCGATAAGTACGCCCTTCGCTTTCATGCCCCCGCTGGAATAACCGGCTTATGGCAAGTAGAAAAGCGCGGTAAAGGCGATATGAGCGAAGAGGAACGCTTAATGCTGGATAACGTTTATGCCCAAAACCATAGCCTGCGCAGCGATGTGAAGCTTATACTCAAGACCATACCTGCACTTTTGCAAAAGGAAAGCGTATAGAAAAATATAGAAAATCAGGAATTAAGATGTATCAAAAAAAGCCATCCTCAAAAAAAGGGTGGCTTTTTTATTGTTAGCGCGGCTGATATTGCTACGCTGCTTTATTAGTAAAAGCTAAGATTTAAGCTCCTAATATAAGTTCCGAGTAATGTGTTTTGTAAACAAAGGTTCGAAGCTGAACGCTTAAAAAGTCAAAATAACCTATACTCGTACCCAGTCCTTTAACTCAAAATCATATTGTTTAATGATTTTGGCAGGGTTGCCTGCAGCTACCGAGAATGGGGGGATGCTTTTGGTGACTACAGCATTGGCAGCCACTACGCTGTGTTTGCCTACAGTTACGCCTGAGGTAATTACGGCATTAGCGGCAATCCAGCAGTCATCTTCAATTACAATGGGGGCGGTTAATATCTCTTGCGTATGAATGGGTTTGTTTACGTCACGATACTCGTGGTTTAAGGCACTTACTACAATATTTTGCGCCATAATTACATTGTCGCCAATGTTAACGGGGCCAATAATCACATTGCTCATGCCTATTAGGGTGTTGTTGCCAATCAGTACATCGCCTACACCGTTGTTAATAGTACAAAAGTCTTCAATGGTTGAGTTTTTGCCCAGCTCAAAACGGTTAAAAGGCATTACGTCTAACCGAGTGCGCCAGCGTATTTTTGAGCCCTGAGCCCGCTTATGCAGAAATGGGTTCACCAATATCTTTACCCAAAACCGCGGTGTTGCCTCACCCTTAGGTATAAGCATACGGTGCACCATTTTCTTTAAAGAAGGGTTGTTCTTAATCTGATCTGTAAGCGACATCGCTCGTTTTTACGTTATATAGCAGGATAAGTTCCTGTTTGTAGCAGCTAAATTTCGTATAAAGGTAATTTATTTTCGTTTAGATTTTTCCCAGGCTGCACTTTGTCCGCCGGCCATGTATCTGAAGATACCGCGTATCACTGCATAGTTCATCATGCAAAAGTAGTAGGGAATGAATAGTATCTTCACTTTTATCTCGCGGCGCTCCAGCAGCCACCCTGCCAGGGCCATCAGGTAAAAAGCTGCCTGGGCAAATAAAAGTAACTGATAAATTAAGCCTCCGCCTGCCGCAACAATGGCAATGTTAAGAAGCAAAGCCAGTATCATTAAAAAGGGTACCACCGTCCACCGTAATACGCGGTGGCTAATGTATTGGAACGATAACAATGGCTGGTTGAACGGGTTGAGTAAGTTCTTTAACCAAATGATAGATTGAATACCACCGGCAGCAATACGTATTTTACGCTTCAATTCTTCCTTAACATCGGCAGACGATGTTTCGGTTGCATATGCTTCCGGTTCATAAAGTACCCGGTAGCCTTCCTCGGCTACCAGCAGCGATATCATAAAGTCATCTAAAATGGCATTAGGCGATACCGGTCTGTACAAGGCAGTGCGTATACTAAACAATTCGCCCGCTGCCCCAACTACCGAGTGTAGTTCGGCATCCCAGGCTTTCAGCTTCGATTCATATTTCCAGTAAAATCCTTCACTGGCGGTAGCATCGGCAGTTGCATCTACCATTATACGCTTTTCGCCTGCAACAGCACCTACGCGGGTATCCGCATAGTGGCGGCAAATTTTGAGCAGGGCATCAGGGTTGAGATAGGTATTGGCATCAGTAAACACCACTACCTCGCTGATAATTGTTTCCATAGCACGGTGTACAGCCGCTATTTTACCGCGCCGATCAGGCGAGTGCATTAATCTGATCTGCGGATATTCAGCCACCATTTCGGGTGTACGGTCGCTGGAACCATCGGTAATAAATACAAGATTCAATTTACCGGCCGGGTAATCGAGTTCGAGCGTATTTTTTATCTTTTCGGCAATAAAGCCTTCTTCATTATAAGCTGCAATAACCAGGCTGCAGGTTGGCATATTAGCCATATCAACTACCGGTATCACCGGGGTGCCGCGTAGCTTGCGCTTAATTTTAATAATTATAAAAAGTAATATCCCATAACCTGCAAAGGCATAAAAAACAATAAACAGGCTAAGCCAAAATAGTATTTCCATAAATTAATTAAGCCTGTAACCTAAATCGGTACTGTTTTTACTGTGCGTTAAATTCCACCAAATGGCTTTGATTAACAAGCCGGTAAAGCCTTTATAGCCTTTCCGAAGGTAGTTGATTATGTTACGTGGTGTAACCACCAGTATAAAGTAAATATAAAAAATGATAACCGCCAAAACCGAAGGTGCATTGCGCCTGATGAAGAGTATGCGGTTGCGGTTCATAAAATATTCTTTAAGTCCACTTATCTTACCTACCGAAACCGACTCTTTGTGGTAAATAAGCGCTTTTGGCTCGAGCCATATCTCGTACCCTGCACGTTTAATATGGTCATTCCAATCCATTTCTTCGTAATACAGAAAAAAGTTTTCGGCCATTAACCCGCCTTTGGCAATAGCTTCTTGCCTAATCATCATGGCCGCGCCGTGTATATAACCAGTAGGGCCTGTGTGGTGATCATACTGCCCTTTATCTACCTCAAACTGGCCTATGCATTTGTTGCGCATGGTGTAATAATTCATGGGCGTAAAGCCGGCATATTGAAGGGTGTCGGGCTGGTCAAAGTACCTTATCTTAGGCGATACCATACCCACTTGCGGTTGGGTATCTAATATATTTACCAGGGCCTGTGTTAAACCGCGCGTAAACTCGGTATCATTGTTCACCAAAAATAAATAATCGCCTTTAGCGGCTTTAATGCCCAGGTTGTTGCCGCCGGCAAAACCCAAATTAGTTTCAGACCGTATAAAGGTTATATCGGGGTAGCGTGTTTGCCAGGCTGGCACCGGGTTATCTTTACTGGCGTTGTCAACAACAATCAGTTCAATAGCCTGGTAAGCATTTGTGGCGGCTATGGAAGCCAGCAATTGCTCGGTAATGAAACTTTGATTGTAATTAACCGTAATGATAGAAACTAATTTCATTGTATAAGTTTACGGTTTAGGGCCATAAAAGTTTGTGATGAATTTATTACTTTGATTTGAGTAAGCACGAAGATATAAAAAAAGAAGTGGCGCAGTTGCAGCAGGTTACCAATAAGCAAACCGCTATTGATGACAAGCTGGAAGAGCTGGTAAACTTGCTGGCCGAAAGCGAGATTGACAGCGAAAAGGTAAAGCAAATCAGGACGCGGGTAAACCAGGCGCTTGATGATGCCGGATCTTACCGCGACCAGCTCGATGCATTTAAGCAAATAGATGTGCATGACACTGCTAACCGTGCCGACTTGCTCGACGAGTTTAGCGTACTGCTGGCCAGCCATCAGGTTGACAGCAACATGTCTAAAAAATATCTGCGTGGCGAGCGTGTCTCGCGGTTTTTTCTTATCCTTATCAGTCTTGTACTCATAATGCTGGGCTTTGCTATGATCATTATGCCGGCACCGCCTTATTTCGAAATGTTCACCATCTTTTATTTCAATCCGCAGGATGGGGTAACTTTAATGGATGTTATATCTTTGCTCATTATACTTACCGGCAGTTATTTGTTGGTAAAATCAGTATACAAACAATTAAGCACCGATAAATAATATGACCAGCGCATCCCAAAGTATTTTATTGGTTGATGATAACCCGCTGTTCCTTAAACTGCTTGCTCAGGCGTTTACCCGGGCAGGTTTCACCTGCCATACGGCACATTCGGCCCCCGAGGCGTTAAGCATGCTAAAAGCCCAGGTCCCGGATATTATCCTGTCTGACTATGAAATGCCCGAAATGAACGGGTTGGAGTTCAGGCAACACCTGCTTGATGATGCCCATTTAAAGGATATTCCCTTTGTGTTTCTTACCGCGTTTGACGATCAGCAGATTATGTACAGCGGGCTCGATTTGCGCGCTATTGATTATGTTATAAAGGATACGCCTGTTGATGTTATTATAGCCAAGATAAACAACCTATTGCACACGGTGAATATGCAAAGGCAACTGTCTGAACTGGAGATCAGGAAAACAGTAGCTGCACTCAATATTAAGGCAGTACCACAAAAGTTGCCTAAAATTAACGGCTTTGATATTGACCTATGGCACCAGGACTTTCAGGACATACCCGGCGGCGATTTCATAGATTTTATAGAGGCTGATGACCGCTACCTGTTCATCATACTGGGCGATATTATGGGTAAAAAGTGGAAAGCCTGGTTTTACACCTTCACCTATTTGAGCTATATACGTGCAGCGATCCGCTTTGGAGTATCAGATAACCAATACTCGGGCGCTGCTATGCTGCAAAAAATAAACGAGGTAATTTATCATGACGAGGGCCTGCGCGATATATTGTGCAGTTTATCGTTAATATGCTTGGATAAGCAAACCGGCCAGTTAAGCTATACTGGAGCAGGCGATTTACCGCTACTGCATTACCATAGCTTAACACAGGAAATCAGACCCATAGAATCGACAGGGTTGTTACTTGGCATGCTGCCCGACGGGAATTACACCGGGCAACCGATAACACTGGCCGAAGGCGACCAGCTTTTTTTGTTTACCGACGGACTGACCGACTTTGTTGCAGACGGCGCAAAGAAGAGCGATTATCAACAATTTGCTGGCCATTTAAAACAACAGCTGGATGGTGGAGTTACCTTCACCGAATTTAAAGAAAGTTTACAAAAGCAATCATCCAAATGGGTTGATGATTGTAGTATTATATACATCTGCAAAATCTTACCACATGCTTAATGTTCTTAAAGAAGAAGCTAAATATTTATTAGTTGAGGTTAACTTAACGGAGGCAAACTTAAGCCATGCCGAGCAGTTTAAAAACGAGTTGATCAGCCTTCTCAATACAAAAAAACGCAGTATTTGGCTTGATATGGCAAAAGTGACCTATGTGGACAGCTCATTTTTGGGTGCCCTGGTAGCTGCCTTAAAACATGCAATGCCTATGCAGTGCGATGTCGTATTGTTAAGCCCGCAGCAGGACATCAGCGATCTGCTAAAACTAATCAGGCTGGATAAAGTGTTTAAAATGTACGCTGGCGAACAGGATGCTGTACAGGCGATTGGATAGGGCAAACAAATGAACGAGCAACACTTTGATTTTGATAACCGGGCCGAAGGTATAAGTGCTTTCTCGCACCTGGTGCTCGATCACCTGGTAACGCAATTGGTGGAGTGCCACCACGACAGCAGTTTGTTGTTTAAAGTTAAATTTATACTGGGTGAATTGCTCAACAACGCTGTTAAACATTCGGGCACAAGTAAATCGGTCTTTAGCCTGGAGGTTCATAAAGAGCATCTTATCATTACAAAAACCGACAATGGCCAACCATTGCCCTACTTTACCGCAATTGCTTCAAAGCCCAATGAACCGTTGCTGATTAGTTATGACAGTATACACAGCCTGTATGCCGTTTTTAAAAATGAAAAAGTGGAATTTTATAATACTGAAATTGATAATTCCGACATCTACATTAACACGCTAAGCGAACATATGGGCTTGCTCATTATTACAAAGGCCGCCAGCGAATTTACTTATAGTTACCGGCAACCAGCCAATATTTTTACCGTAAAGCTTAATTTAGGCTGAAGCCACCCTGCTGTCGTTACCCAGCTTTTGATCAATAAGCTGCATTATATCACCATGCTTATCCAGGTCAAATTTGCGTGCGTATAAGTTGTTTGATGCTAAAAGCTTGCTTTGGTCGGCAATGGTAAGTGTTTTCGGGCTGGCGCCTCCGGCCGACCAATCAATATACCGTAGATTATTGTTCACCAGCCGCTCATAAAAAGGCGAGTTATAAAGGATGGTTTGAAATACAAATTCATCCGGCCCCCAGGTTAAGCCTATAAAGCGCCTTAATTGCGGGTTCTGTTTCCAAAAATTTAATATATAAGCCACCGCATCACCTGATGCTGTGAACCATTGCGATTGCCCTACCGGTATCAATGCGTTGGGCATACTCCGCTTAGGCAAAAGCTGATTTAAAAGTCTTTGCGCTATAAAAACTCCGGGAAATTTATAATTATTCAAGTGATACAGCTCAATACGGGGAATGGCTTCCTGCCAGTCATTACTTATGGCTTTAAAGCTCATAAAGGTTTTACCTTTATGCTGGCTCAAATAATCATGAATATATTCGGGTCTTTGCAGAGGGTAATCACAACCACTGAGCAAGTTTATAAAATCGTACTTTGTACCGGTTGCCAGTATTTCAGTAAAGCCATTAATAGTGGCATCCACCATGCTGCTGGCACCCCATTTTACACTCACTCTTTTGTCTACAAAAAATACGTTTTTTAGCGTTCTTAAATAGCCGAAGGGTGCCAATGGTGTCTTTTTATCTAAATGTACATACACCACATCATCGGCATAAGTCAATCGCCTGATGAGCAGTTCCAACTGGTTGGGGTTGTTGTGAGCTAATATCAAATGCGCTATTCTCATGCCTTTATTCAATGTGGAGTTTGTGTTTCCTATATACACTTGTTATGTTATTATGTAAGTTGCCTAAAACAGGTTTACAGCGGTGCTTTTGTTTAAGCTTTTACTAATCCAATACTTAACCTGCCGGTAACCGGTTGCATATATACTGCCAATGGTAAACGGATAATACCTGCACAAAGCACGATAGCCTATTAGCGTTCCAATCAGTACCGGGAATACGGTTGCTATGGCTATGCCGTAAATACTGCCCAGCAGGTACACGCCTGCCCAGTCAAAAACTATATTAGCTACGAGCATTACCAGTACTTTATAAAAGTTCACTTTTGGATGGTGTATTACATCCAGCGTGAGTGCAAAAAAGCGGTCGGCCGGGTATAGTAAGGCAAATGTTAAAAACAGGCGGAATACGTTTGCTGCATCCGTGCCTGCATATTTGTTGCCACCTATAAGGTAAATAGGTAAATCGGCAAAAAGGCAGCCCAGTATCACAGCCGGTATCAATACAATGCTCAGTGTTCCGGTATAGCGCTTCATAATGCTTATGACCGAAAACCGGTTGTTCTGGTTGTAAGCGACAGATAGTTCGGGCATACCGGTGGCGGCAAAACTTCGCAGCGGAATCTCAACCAGTTGCATTAGCGTTTGGCCCAGGTTATAAATGGCTACCGCCTGCTTGTTAAGAATAAAGTTGATGACAAAGGTATCAGACGTGCGGAAGAGATTGGATATTAAGGTAGTCCCCACACTAAACTTACCAAAGTGAAACATATCCTTTATGCCCTGCGGGCTGCGTTGCGTAAGGGAGCTAATGCGCGTCCATCCCATTGCAAGTGCATAAATACTGGTAAGCAGGTTGGCCCCCAGGTATATGTACAATACGGCTATTACGTTTACCTTGCCTAAAATAAACAGCAACAACACCCCTAACAGAAATGAAGCCTGGTTAACCAGCCTCACGTATAAAAGCCGGTCGAAACGTTGCTCGCCCTGCAACACGCAGGTAGCCATAAACCACGGTAGCGAAAAGATATAGTTCAAACCAAACCACCGGCAAAACATCAAAATACTCTCATCATGTATATAGGGTGTTACTAAAAATGCGGGAATATTTATGAACAGTAGCAGTGCTGTAATGATGAGGCCCAGCCACCAGGCCGAGCCGGCTACTTCGGCCATGCGTTTGGTATCGGCACCGGCGTAAAATTTAATGAAGGCCGTAGTAATAAAGCCCGACCGAAAGGTATCTACCAGAATTAAAATGGATTGAAAGAACACCCAGATACCGGCATCGTTCACAGATAAGGCATGATATATCAGCACCATGGTAACCAACCCCAAACCCGACATAATGACGTTGCCGGCCAGCGAAAGGAAGTGTTTGTTTTTAACCAGGGTGATAACTTTTAGCCACATATCTCGTACAATAACACCAAGCTATGCAAACTGAATGCCTGTAAATTCAGAAACATATAGCATATTAGCTCAATTTATGGATGTTAACGTAAATCACTTTCCAGAAGTTACCTTATTAATTACACATTATAACCGCAGTCAATCGCTGGAGCGCCTGCTAAAGACTTTTAACGACCAGCAGATGAGCTTTGGCGGTATTATAGTGTCTGATGACGGTAGTAAGCCCGAGCATCAAAAAAAATTACAGGAGCTGCAAAGTGTATACGGTTACAACTTGGTTACTACGCCTCAAAATAGGGGATTGGGCAATAACATCAACAAGGGGCAGGACGCCGTTTCTACACCTTACACGCTCTACGTACAAGAGGACTTTGAGCCCAAGCCACAATTTTTGCAGCACCTTAAAGATGCAAGTAACTTTATGCAGGCAGATGCCGGGCTTGATATTGCCCGTTTTTATGCCTATTTCAGTTACCCTTATACCAAAGCTTATGGCAAGGGTTTTGCCGAAATGGTTTTTAAGCCCCAGCTATGGGCTAATAACCACATCAAATTTTACATGTACAGCGATCACCCGCATTTGCGGCGCACCTCTTTCTTTCAAAAATTTGGGCGATATGCAGAAGGTGTTAAAGGCGATATAACGGAATATCGCATGGCCAAATCATTTATACAGCATAAGGGCAGAGGAATTTTTTTTGAAAACTATAACGACTTGTTTTACCAGAAGAACTCAAGTGATGAGCCGAGTACCATGAACCGGGCGGGCTGGCGCGAAAGCAAGAATCCACTGGCACTGGCTTTGCGTTATGTATACCTGCAGTTTAAACTCATGCGCTGGACTTATGATGTGTTGTATAGAAAGTAAAGAGTGCCCAAGGTGTTTTTGTGGGAGCCGCAAGGTTGCACTTTGCCGTTTTAACCCAGCACGTATATAAATTTTTGCCTGCTGTTCTAAAAAGATAATCTTCAATTAAAGAATATAGAAAGTAAAATTTCATGCCAACCCAATTTCCATCTGTCACCCTCTTAGTTACGCATTATAATCGCAGCCAGTCATTAGAGCGGCTTTTACAGGCATTCCAAAAACAAGAAATTGTATTTGGAGACATTGTGGTGTCGGATGATGGAAGCAAGTCGGAGCAGGTTGTGCGTTTAAAAGAACTGGCGGCGAACTATAATTTTAGACTTGTTTCAGCACCCCAAAATAAGGGATTGGGTAACAATATCAACAAGGGGCAGGATGCGGTAAAAACAGCTTATACGCTATACGTTCAGGAAGACTTTGACCCCTTTGCGGGTTATGCAGTTCATTTAAGTAATGCCTTGACCATTATGGAAGAGCGGCCCGATGTGGATATAGCCCGCTTTTATGCCTATTTTAAATATCCGTATCTGAAACCTTATAAATTTGGTTTCTCCGAAATGGTGTTTAAGATATGGTACCCTGGTTACAAAAAATTTCATGTTTACAGCGATCATCCGCACTTGCGCCGCAGTACATATTTTGAAAAGTTTGGCCGCTACGCCGAAGGGTTAAAAGGCGACCGGACCGAATTTATGATGAATCTTTCTTTTATTAAAAAGAAGGGCAAGGCCGTATTTTATGAGGATTATAAAAAACTGTTCGATCAGGTTAACTCATCAGACGAGCCCAGCACAATGACGCGCAGTGATCTGCGCCAGAGCAATAACCCGTTAGTTGTGTTAGCCAGGGCTTTGTATCGCAATGTTAAGCATACGTGGGAAGTACTTTTTTAATAGCACTGTAAATCTCAGCCACGTTGTTGGTCCAGGTATGGGTGGCGGCAAAACGCACACGTTCGCGTTGTAACGTTTCACTGTTCTCGGCCAGGGCCTGGTCAATAAGGCGTACATAATCTTCCTTGCTATCGCCCAGGTAAACATGCTCTGCAAAGGTGCTCATAGCTTCGGTGCGGGTAGCAACAGTAGGCTTGCCCATAGCTAAATATTCGTCAATTTTACGTGGGTAATTGCCAATAGTTACTTGGTTAACAATCTGCGGATTGATGCATACATCAAACGCACTAATGTAAGCCGGTAATAACTCCGGGCTTTTGGCACCCAAAAAATGAACATTTGGCATGCGGTGCAAATCGCTCTGCTGAAACTCGCCATCCTCCGGGCCTACCAGTACAATGTTCCATCCCGGGCGTTGTTTAGCCATATGCTTTATAATGTCTATATCAAGCCTGATGCTTTGCAGCGCGCCAACATAACCGATGATGGGCTTAGGAATATAAGTGATATCCAACGGTGATTGCTTTTGCTGATTGTACCCCGTGAAAGTATCCAGATCACAGCCCTGGCCTACGTAAAAGGAGTTGGGGTTGTATTGCTTGCAGTAATTAGCTAAGTAAGTAGAATTAGCTACACAAAGGTCGCTTTTAGCTATCAGTTCGGGCTCCATGGTAGTGCCGTGTAATTTCCAGTAATCAACAGCCAGCATAAAATCGCGCGAGTAGTAAATGCTTAATGCAGGTTGCAGCATTTCCTTCAGGTAAAAGCTTCTGAACATGTCATTATCGTTAAACAATACATAGTCCTTAAAACCAAGTTGCTTAATGGCCTTTTTAATACTGCGGGCAAAGCGTTTATTATTCAGCTTATTTAAAAACGTGTAAATGGTGTTGTTTTTAATCCAGTTTACCGATTCAATAATCTCATCAGGGTAATAGTTCCATAGGTTTTCCTGCAGGCGTATTAAACCGTTAACTTTGCCGTCAATTACTTCCAGTCGTTTCTTAATATTGGGTGAATCTTTATGCCTTAGCAGCGATATACGATCGAGCGGCGAGTTAACATACAACACTCGGTTATGCTTGCTTAGCTCAAGAGCTATATTTTTGCAATTGCTGCCTATCTCTACATCCCAGGGTTGCTGTCCTACAATGATAATATCCTTGTTTTTTATTAGATCGCCGCTGCTCATATGGTTTATACGGATGATGTACTAAAAGATTGTATCTGTAGCTTTTCTTTTTGTTTAGCCAGGTCTAACCGGTAGGTTACCTCTATTAAAGCTACCTCCAGGTAAAAGAACACGTTTGATGGATATTGCACCAATGCTTCCTGCGGAAAGTTAGCAATATTATACGCAAACACAATCAGTGTCATGGCCAGGCAGTAAGTTTTTAGCTCCGGGTCCTGCATCTGGTAGTAGTTGTTAATGCCCCGCTTCAGGATGGTAAACATCATTAAACAAAACAAGAACAAGCCGATCCAGCCCTCCTCAACTGCCACGCGGATGTAACCACTATCGGGCGGAAAGCTGGCCAAGAACGAACCCGGTGCAAACTTTTTACCCCAGTCGCCCGTGGCGCCTAATCCACCGCCCATTGGGTGGGTAAGTATGTAAGGCTGTATGCGTTTTTGGTTTTGCTTACGCAGGTTATACGAGTCGTCATTATTAGGCCTGAATGCCGTTTGAAAGCGTTGAATATTAGGGTTACCGGTAGGTATGTTAATAAGTACCAGCAAAAATACAGCTGCCACGCAAGTAAAAATAAGTACACGCTGGCTGTAATTTAAAATGGCAAATAGCAGCAACGCCGCCGGTAAAAGCACGTTAGCTCCTCGTGTGCCCGAAAATAACATAGCCGACATAAACAATGCTGCACATATGGCTAGTACCACTTTTTTCCAAAGTTTAAACTTGCCTGCTATAATACAAATGCATAGTATGGTAGGCATTACCATATTATAAGAGAACGCAACCGGATCAGAAAAAGTAGAGAACTTGCGCCAATGACCGGCAATAAATAGTAGCGAGGCAATAGCCGGATCAGAATGCAGATAGGCGTCTTCGGCTGCCGAGAAGCCAATATACTCCTGTTTATAAGCATACAAAGCGCCTATTAAGCTCATTAACAGCCAGAGCTTTAACAGCAGGCGTACATATTTAACCGAGCGTATACTGTATAAATGAACAAAATAGCCCAGCAGTACAATAGCTACAGTTCGTATGGTATATACCCAGGCCAGGCGCGATTCGGCAAATGGATTGCCAAACTCCAGTATGTTATAGCCCAGCCATATTAATAGTACGGTAGTGATAGGACTTTTAAAATAAACCCAGTTGTGATTATCTTCTTTTACGCGGATAATTAAGCCTAGCAACAGCAAAGCCTGAATACCATCCATCAAAGTACCTACCGGCCCCGGCACCCCTATGCGTATGAGTACGAACAGGAAGTAAGCCATAATAAGCTGCAGAATAATACCGAATTTGGGAAAGTTAACGATGGCATGCAGCAAAGGCAGTACACCAAAGGCAATAAGCAACAGAATGCCAAAGGGCAGCCCCATTTTGGCGGTACCCAAGGCTATGATAGCCGCAGCTGCCAGTAATATAATGATACCTGTAGGGTTATTAAGCTTTTGTACCAGGAACAGCTTAGCCAGCCGCTGCCTGATACTGCCGCCCGTTTTGCTGCCTTTTATGGTTGCCTGAAAATCCGTCACTTACAAAAACAAAATTTTGATAAAGAAAAAAAAGGTACTCAAAAAAGCCACCGCTAAAGCTACAATACGGGTTATCTGGTCAATCTTGCCCTGAAGGGCCGGATCAACCTTATTATCTCGTAGCGCTTTATCTGTTGGATTTATCCTCATGGCTTAGATATTGTCTGTTGTGCTCTGACTACCGCGGGTAGCAACAGAGTATTGGTTTGCCTTACGAGCCTTTAACAATGAAAGTATCTGAAAATAAATAAATTTAGGAATATTAATCAGCGATTGCCATACGCGCTTATCCGTATCAGATTTAGCCAGGGCAATGTAAAAGCCCAATACAAATAGCAGAAAGCCCAACATCCACACAGCCACAGCAGCCCAACTAATAAAAATGTTGATGAACATGCAGAACAAAGCCAGTATCAAAAATATAAATAGGGGTGGCCTCAACAGTATCAACCCGAATATGAACTGATTTAAACTAAAGTTTTTAACCGACTTTAACAATAACGTAAAGCCGTAACCAAAGTATTTAAACCAAGTGTTTATCCAGCGGGCGCGCTGCTTAACTAACTGGTCCGAATGGGTGGTCTTTTCATCCCAAACAATGGCTTTTCCGGTAAATGCAATGCGCTTGTTTCGGCTTAGTATGGCGGCCTGCAGTACCTTGTCAAACCCGGCACCGCTTACATCGCGATTTTCAAGGCTTTCGCGGTAAAGCTGTGTGGTAAATGCCATGCCCGATCCGGCCAGTGTAGCCGATGAACCTACCTGAAACAAAATCTTACCATCATAAAAATGATAATATATATCGCGGGCTGCATCCAGGCAGGCGTAGGTAGTGTCAAGGTTTTTGGCCTCTCGTACACCCTGTACTGCCTCAAAGCCCTGGTTAAACATTTTGTTCAGTTCGTTTAAATATTCGGGCTCTACCAGGTTGTCGCTATCAATAATGGTTAACCTGTCGTGTTGGCGTTTAAAGCGGTTAATGGCATAAAAGTGGGAGCGAACGTTGCCCGCCAGTGTTTCTTCGGGGCGCAGTATAACTACACGCTCATCTTCAAAATTAAGTGTGCTGATATCGCACTTATCGGCCACAACATAAATTAAATAATTGCTGTAATTAAGTTTTAGTAAAGAAGCCACCACGTCGGGTATGGCAGTTACCCATTCATAAGCGGTTACAATAATGGCGTAGTCTGCCTCGGCAGGGGATGAGAGCAACACCTGAGGCTTTCTTTTAAGGCTATAGAAAAGGTAAAGTACTATTGGCAACACCAAGTTATACCCAATCAGTACCTGAAATATTATCCATAACGTATTTATTACGGCCATGTAAGTAGTTTTAACGAGTTAAATGTTAGGCTTGCTGTTCGGCAGGTACCTGTCCTTTATCTACTTCATTTAACACCCAGCCTATAAATTGGTTAGGCAGGCTTTGTAAATAGTTTATGTGCAGTTTTTTATGCTCCTTTAAAGTTTGACCGGCTTTTAAAATGGTAACTACTTTATCGGCCACGCTAATCCACTCTTTTGATTTGTTGAGCGTGTTTAGTGCCGAAGCTTCGATAATGATAATATCGAAGTTTGATTTTAATAAAGATAGCTTTTCTTCAATTACAGCGGAAGAAGCAATTTGTAACAGCGAAATATCATTGCCTTTGTTGCCCAAGGTACTAATTTTTGAGGTAGATGCCAATTCATTAATGGGCAAATTGCCGGTTAGGTAGTCTTCTATAAACGTTTTGGCTTTCACGGCTGCTGTAATATCAGGTCGGGTAAAGTCGCCGTCAATCAACAATACTCTTTTGTTTACCAGCGCATAGGCATAAGCAAGGTTTAGGGCTAAAAAGGTTTTACCCTCATCTTGCGCAATGCTGTTCACCAGCAACACCTTATTGCCTTTCAGTTCATTATCAATCTCAAAACGAATTGATTGCAACAAGTTTTTAAACCTCCGATGTTCATCATTACTCTGAGTATCGTTCCATATCTGGCGCAGGTCGAACGTAGATCCGCTAAGTTTGTGCAGGTAACCCAGTACAGGTGTTTTGGTGATGTTGGCCAGTTCACGCGGATTTTTTACAGAGTTATCCAGGTAAAACAACACAAACAATATCAGCACACAAAACAACACACTGATAACTCCGCTAATAATAACCAGCAGCATTTTTTTTGATGGCTGTGCTGCACCCGGCATGGCGGTTTCAATTTGCCTTAAATTGACCGAAAAGTTAGACTCTAAACTGGTTTGATTGTATTTTTCGAGTACGTCCATGTACTCATCACGTGCAATTTGTATAGCGCTTTCGTCAGATTGTACTACTGCTTCATGCGGTACCAGTCGGGTAAGGCGGTTATTTAACCTTATCAGTTCGCGCTCAATTGAACCAGCGCTGCTTTTGGCCAGATCATACTGAATTTGCATGGTTAGCTTTTGTGCAATGAGACTTTGCTTGTTTACCATAGGGTTAACAATGTACTTGTCTGACGCCCGGCTGATCTGGCTACTCATTAATCTGGTTAACGAGTCAATACGTTCTTGATATTCGGGTTTAAAACCACTTTGTACGTACTCATTGTTAACGGTCTCCAGTTGGGTACGTGTTCTCATCAACTGCTGGTTAATGCGTACCATTGAGCTTTCCAGGTAACGGCGATCGGCAGGGTCAAACTGGTTGTCAATCTCATTAATAGCCGCTTTGTAGGCAATCGCATCTTTTTCAGACTGCTCACGCCGGGTCTCAAAATCAGATATTTGTCCGTACAAAGATTTGGCCTGCTCGCTCAGGTTCAATACCCGATTCTTAATTTTATAATCTTTTAAGCGGTCTAACCTCCGTTGTAAAGTATCTCCTTTAGCCTGCAGTAGGTCACTGTAAAAGTTTACGGCTTTGCGCTGATTTTCCTTTACCAACAACGTATAGTAAGCAATAAACTCCTGGCATAAATTATTAACCACCAGTGCCGACATGTTGGGATCTTCTGACTCAAATTGTACAAACAAAAAATCACTGTTGCCATCGCGGTAAACGGTTAGTTTGTTAAGTAACGACTGGTCGTCATACCGCATGGAGGCCATCAGATCATGCAACCCGCGCTGGTCGGGGTCAAATAGCGATAGCGGCTGCCGCAGGTTATAAAATTTTTTGTAAACAGCTATGGCATGTGCTTTTGCCGATGCATTGAGTGTTAGAAATAACTTGCTGGGTTTACGAAAAGGCGTTGACGAAGACAAGTCATGAATCATGAGCTGGTAACCCACCTGATCCAGCATCTTTTTGGAGCGTATCATGGCTATCAGGTTGCTGAACTCCTGGCTCACCTGCTGGTCTTGCAGCACAGCGGCCGCTGTATTAATGCTTTTTTGTGTCTGGTCTACAATACCGGTGGCAATTTGGCCGCTGGATAAATAGGTATCGGGCTGGTTACGAACCAAAAAGTAGGTAATGATTACCGTTACTAACGGTACTAAAACCAGTGTAAGTTTATGACGGAGTAATACCTTTAGGAAACTACTTAAATCCATTATTTAATATTTTCTAATTTTTCGCCCAGCAGTTCCTCAAGGTCGGCCTTTGCCATAAACAGATCAGCTTCAGCAGTAATTTTGCTTTGATTTTGTTGCGTAAGCGCAAGGCGGGCTTTGTTGTAAGTATCAAGTGTTTCTTCGCCTTTCTCAAATTTGTATTTAACGTCCTTCATTACATTCTCGGCATCAATAGATGCCTGCGACTGCAGCTTCAATGCAGCCACCCGTTGTATATATTGATAGTAGCGTTTTTTTACCTGGGTACTTAAGGTTATCAGGTATTCTTGTATGTCGTTATTGGCAATGGCCAATTCCTGCTTGGCTTGCTTAACCGCATAGGGCTTTTGCAGATAGGAGCCTAAGTTAAAAAACAAGCCAAATTGCGTACCCTTAAATAAGCTGGTTTGGTTGTTGGTATTTGCTGTGCCTGTTGTGCCGCCAGTAGTAGTTGTAGGCGCCAATGTATTTAAATTGAAGGTAGTATTGGGCTGATAAACGTATGAAAATGTCAATGCATCGAGGTAGGAGAGTTTGGAACGGCTCACATTGGTTTGTGCAACGGTTATACGGTTATCTAACGATTTTAAGTGCGGATAGTTAGCTTTGGCGGTGTTAATCAGTTTTTCAAGGTAGGGTTCTGATATTTCATTTACCAACGAATTTTGGGCCATTAAGCTAACCGGAGCGGCAAAAGAAGTAGAAGCTAAAATAATAACAAGGGTAAATAATCTGTTCATCAAATTCTTGTGTGCTGGCAAGGTATTATGGTTAGCCTTAAAATGGGTTAAAGTACTTAAAATACCTTTATACGTCAATATAGTTAAGCCGGTTTATTTTAATCAAAAATAATTTAAAAGGTGCTTAAAGTGAGGTTGTTAAAGTTTTAAAATGCATTGAGCTTTTCAATTACAGCATTAATTTGATCCTCAGTATGGCAGTAGGAGCAGGGCAGGCTTAGTGTAGTTGCATGTATCTCATCGGCTATATTGAAGTTCTGTTCCTGCATTAACGGCTGCAATGCTTTTTGCCTATGCGGCGGTACCGGATAATGTATTTCGGTGCCAATGCCTTGCTGTAACAAAAAGGCCTTTAGCTTATCGCGCTGCGGATGCCTTATGTTAAAAATGTGGTAAACATCCTTGTAACCTTCCTCAACAACCGGCAAAATGTAGTCACTTTTTAACTGGTTAAGGTATAGTCCGGCAAGTTTGCGTTTATGTGCGTTAATATCATCAAGCGCCTGTAACTTAACGCTTAGGAAAGCTGCCTGCAATTCATCCAGCCTCGAATTGGTACCTATCCGTTCGTTGTAATATTTCTTATCCGATCCATAATTGCGCAGCTGTTTGATAATGCCGCCCAGGTTTTCATCGTTTGTAGTAACCGCGCCGGCGTCGCCCAAAGCGCCCAGGTTTTTGGTAGGATAAAAGCTAAATGCTCCAAACTCACCAAAAGTGCCTGCTTTTTTGCCTTTATAAGTGGCGCCGTGTGCCTGTGCACAATCTTCTATCAATATGAGTTGGTGCTTGTTTTTGATAGCTATAATCGCGTCCATATCACAACATTTTCCGTACAGGTGTACTACCATTATAGCCCGGGTACGTGGCGTAATAGCTTGCTCAATTAACAGCGGGTTAATGTTATAAGTGTGGATGTTTGGCTCAACCAAAACTGGTGTAAGGTTATTGTTCAGGATGGCGAGGATAGTAGCTATATAAGTATTTGACGGGACTATGACTTCGCTGCCTGGCTCGAAATTGTAAGCTTTAAGCGCCAGGGTAAGTGCATCCAGCCCGTTAGCCAGGCCCACACAATAAGAGGATGTATTCCATTCTGCAAACTGCTGCTCAAAATTGCTTACCGATTTGCCTAAGATGTACCAGCCCGAATTTAAAAATTCATCAAACTGTTGCTTAAAACGCGCTGTAAAAGGTTTGTTCAGTTCCAGCAGGTTTTCATACGCTATCATGCCGTTTCAGGATAAGGGTCGAAAATGTAGTCGCTTGCATCAAACGAGGTGGAGGCCAATACCAGCAGTATAGCATCGGGGCTAAAATTAGTCATAATGTGCCAGTCCTGCGTTTCCAGAATCAGGCACTTTCTAGGTGCGTCCAGTTCTATATGCTCCAACGTTTTGCCATCATGGTTTATAATGGTGCAGCTGCCCTGTATGCAAATAGCAGCCTGTACGGTTTTATGATGCCTGTGACCTCCGCGGGCAGAGTTATCTACCCCGTATATATAAAACAACCTTTTTATGGGAAACGGAATGGCTTCATCCAGCACGGTAAGGTTGCCGCGCTCATCGCTAAAAGTAGGTATATTAATCAGGTAAGCCATAGGTGCTGGTAGATGGTGTTAATTTAATGTGCTTGTCAAATGCATCTAAAAGTTCGCTGCTTTTCTCTGCGTTCACTTTGCGCGCAAATAAATCACCGGTTTGGGTCGCTTTTACAAAATCGCCCATATCCAGCACCTTGGGATGCGCCCCTCCGGCCGACCAGTCAATGTACCGGTAGTCGTTATTGACGAGTTCGTCTTTGTACGGCGAATTCATTAAAATAGTTTGGAAAACAAATTCGTCACTTCCCCAGGTAAAGAGGAAAAAACGCTCCAATTGGGGATTGGATTCCACAAAATTCACCACATGCATAGCCCGTTTCGGGTTTAGCATCCAAAACATAGCCTTGCCATAAGGGTCTAAGTTTTGCGGCATTTTACGTTTAGGTGTAAAAAGGTTAACCAGCCACTCAATACGGTGCCGGCCTTTAAAAGTAAAGTTGGTGAAATGGTATTTGGTGATGCGCGGCTGTGCCTCAATCCACTCCCGGTCTATACTTTGGTACTCAATAAACTGTTTGCCTTTGTTTTGCTCAAAAAAACTGAGCATGTCCTCCGCAGATTTAAGTGGATAGTCTTGCCCGCTCATAAAGTTAATATACTCATATTGAGTACCAGAGGCCACTATTTCTCTAATACACTTAAAGGTTGCCTTAATAGTATTGTAGCCAGCCCACCGCACGTCCTCGCGGTCTTTTATAAAATAAACATTAGGGTATTGCTGCAAATACAAATACGGCTCAATACTGTACTTTTTATCTACATGTATATAAAAATCAAACTGCGGATGAGTGATCGCTTTGATGAGCCTCTCTGTTAACTGTGGGTTGGTATAGGTAAGTATTAAATGCGCTATTTTCATGAATGCGGTTTCGGCTATAAGTTAAAGCAACGGTCAAATATGGGTGTTTTAAGACAATACCGTGCCATGTTTAATAGTCTGCTGGTTAATGCCGGTTGCTTAATAGGCAATGTATGTGGATAAATACGTAAGGAGGCGCATTTAGGTATGCTTAATTTTATTTGTTTCGCTAAATTGTTACATTCGCTACGGTTACAAATACGCTGAATGAAAAAACGTCCGCCGCATATTGCTGTTGCTATTGATTGTATTGTTTTTGGTTTCGACGGAGCAGATTTAAAACTGTTGCTGATTCAACGAGGCTTTAACCCAGAAATGCACAAATGGAGCCTCATGGGTGGCTATGTAGAAGAAGATGAAAGTGCAGACGATGCATCCAGCCGTATTTTGCATAAACTTACCGGTTTGCAGGGCGTTTATTTGGAACAGTTGCACACCTTTGGGGCAGTAAACCGCGATACGAACGAGCGGACCATTAGTATCACTTACTTTGCATTGATTGACATTGCCCGGTATGAAAAGCAATTAAGCCCGGATTATCATGCTGAATGGTTCCCGATAAAAAATGTGCCGAAGCTGATTTTTGACCATGATGAAATGGTGAATCTGGCCAAAAAACGTTTGCAGTATAAAGCCGCTCTGCATCCCATTGTATTTGAGCTGCTGCCCGAGAAATTTACCCTGCCGCAGATACAGGCCATGTATGATGCCATTTACGAGGTAAATTTTGACAAACGTAATTTTAGCCGCAAGCTACTTTCAACCGGCTTGCTCATTAAGCTAAATGAAAAAGATAAGCTGAACTCAAAAAAAGGAGCTTTTTATTACACGCTGGATAAAGCACGGTACAAGGAAAATCTATATAAAATTTTTAGCCTAATTATTACGCCCGATCACCTTCAATTTTTCTGATAAAATTTTTTTGCAGTGATAGTTTAGAACCCTACTTTTACGTTCTATTAACTGTCAAAATAACAATTAATAGCTAACCATGACTGATAGACCTCAATATGTAATCGGTGTTGATTACGGTTCTGACTCTGTACGCTCGGTAATCGTAAACGCTGCCGACGGCAAAGAACTAGCCACCTCTGTATTTTATTACCCACGCTGGCAAAAACAGCTGTATTGTAACGCTGCAAAAAACCAGTTTCGCCAGCATCCGCTCGATTATATAGAAGGGCTGGAACAAACCATTAAAAATTGTATTGCTAAAGCAGGCCCCGAAGTGGCTGCCCACGTAAAAGCTATTGCTGTTGATACCACAGGTTCAACTCCTGTAGCAGTAAACAAACAAGGTGTGCCACTGGCACTATTGCCGGAGTTTGAGCAAGAGCCAAACGCCATGTTTGTGCTTTGGAAAGACCATACCTCGGTACAGGAAGCGGCCGAAATTAATGCACATGCCACAAAGTTTGATACGAATTACCTGCAGTATGTTGGTGGTATTTATTCATCGGAGTGGTTTTGGGCTAAGTTGCTGCATGTTTTGCGGGTTGATGAACGTGTGCGCGAAGCTACCTATTCATGGGTGGAACATTGCGACTGGATACCTTTTCTGCTAACCGGTGGAACGGAAGCTGATAAGATAATGCGAGGCCGCTGTTCAGCCGGGCATAAAGCTTTATGGGCCGAGGAGTTTGGTGGCTTGCCACCCGATGAATTCTTTTCATCGCTCGATCCGCTATTGAAAGGATTTACCGAACGTCTGTATAAAGACACTTATACGTCTGATGTATCTGCAGGCAACCTAAGTGCTGAGTGGGCTGGTCGCTTAGGCCTTTCCACTGATGTAGTTATAGGCGTAGGTGCTTTTGATGCACATATGGGTGCTGTAGGCGGTCAAATTGAGCCTTATCACCTGAGCAAGGTAATGGGTACATCAACCTGCGACATTTTAGTGGCTCCTAACCGCGATATGGAAGGCAAATTGGTTAAGGGCATTTGCGGACAGGTTGACGGCTCGGTTATACCTGGCATGGCTGGTTTGGAAGCAGGTCAGTCGGCTTTTGGCGATACTTATGCCTGGTTTAAAAATCTGGTGGCCTGGCCGCTCGAAAGTCTTTTGAGCAATTCCACTGTGATTGATACGCAAACTGCCGAAGCCTTAAAAGAGGAAATGATAGGCAAAATTATACCTGAACTTAGCAAACAAGCCGCAGCCTTACCGCTCGATGAAAAAGCCGAACTGGCCATCGATTGGTTTAATGGCCGCCGTACGCCCGACGCTAACCAGTTGCTCAAGGGAACTATAACCGGTTTGGGCTTGGGCAGCGATGCTCCGCGTGTGTTCCGCGCACTGGCTGAAGCGACCTGCTTCGGCGCCCGTAATATTGTGGAGCGTTTCAGGAGCGAGGGTGTGCCCGTTGAAGCTATTATTGGCATAGGAGGTGTGGCAAAAAAATCGCCTTATATTATGCAAATGATGGCCGATGTATTACAGATGCCGATCCGCATACACCAGTTTGAGCATACCTGTGCTTTAGGCGCAGCCATGTTTGCTGCTACCGTAGCCGGTATATACCCTAAGGTTGAAGAAGCCATGGCCGCCATGGGCGGAGGCTTTGACGTGGAATACCAACCAGAAGCTGCTAATACAGAATTTTACGACAAACGTTACCAGCAATATTTAGCTTTAGGAGCGTTTACTGAAAAGTTAGTTTAAATCAGTTCTGTCAATACAGTTGACTAAACGAATCTAAAAACGAAAATTGATATCCAAAAATAAAAATGAGTTATCAACACATACAACAAGCCGCTTACGAAGCTAATATGGAGCTGCCCAAACTGGGCTTGGTGATCTTTACTTTTGGCAACGTTAGCGCAGCCGACCACAGCCAGGGCGTGTTTGCGATTAAACCAAGTGGTGTGCCTTATGAGGACCTTACACCCGATAAAATGGTAATTGTTGACTTTGACGGCAATACCGTTCAGGGCACTTTAAGGCCATCGTCAGATACCAAAACACATGCGGTATTGTACAAAAACTGGCCTGAGATTGGCGGCGTATGTCATACGCACTCTACTTACGGTACGGCCTGGGCACAATCGCAACGAGATATTCCAATTTTTGGAACCACCCATGCCGATTATAATACGGTAGATATCCCTTGCGCGCCGCCTATGATAGACGAGTACATTAAAGGCGATTACGAATACCAAACCGGTTACCAGATCATGGATGTATTTCGTGAAAAAGGGCTGGATTATAAAGAAGTGGAGATGGTGCTAGTGGGTAACCATGCACCCTTCAGCTGGGGTAAAACGGCCGCTAAAGCAGTACATAACAGCGCAGTTTTGGAGGCTATTGCCAAAATGGCGTTGCTAACCGAGCAAATAAATCCGCAGGCACCACGTTTAAAAGATGCTCTTATCCGCAAGCATTACGAGCGCAAGCATGGGCCGGATTCGTATTATGGACAAAGTTGATAGTAACCAAATGCCAGTTGCCGGTAGCCTGTGCTAAATATAATTATAAATACCAATAAAAACATCTGGCCTTTTACAGCAGTGTCTCAGGCCTCAAAAAACAGCTCATGATAAACTTAAAAGAATTAGAAGTATGGTTTGTTACCGGTAGCCAGGATTTGTATGGCGAGGATACGCTAAAGCAGGTTGCCGAACATTCGCAAGAAATTGCCCGTGGTTTGGACGCTACGCCACAAGTGCCGGTCAAAGTGGTGTTTAAACCCACTGTAAAATCATCAGACGAGATTTATAACCTGATACAGGAAGCTAACGTAACCACTAACTGTATTGGTTTAATTACCTGGATGCATACGTTTTCGCCCGCTAAAATGTGGATTCGTGGATTGAGCATCCTCAAAAAGCCGGTATTGCACTTGCATACTCAATACAATAGTCAAATTCCATGGTCGAGCATTGATATGGATTTTATGAACCTGAACCAGAGTGCCCACGGCGACCGCGAGTTTGGTTTCATGATGTCGCGTATGCGTTTGCGCCGCAAGGTGGTTGTAGGCCATTGGCAAGAGCAGGAAGTAGCCGAGCAGATTGCTGTTTGGGCACGTGCTGCAGCTGGATGGCATGATTGGCAAGGTGCTAAATTTGCCCGCTTTGGCGATAATATGCGCTACGTAGCCGTTACCGACGGCGATAAAGTAGAGGCAGAATTACAATTTGGCTTCTCAGTAAATACTTATGGTATCGGCGATCTGGTGCAGGTTATCAACGCACTGGACTACTCGCTGATTGATCAGCAGATTGCTGAGTACCATGATCTGTACGACGTAGCGCCTGAATTGCAAAAAGGCGGCAATCAATACCAAAGTTTAGTGGAGGCCGCTAAAATTGAAGTAGGCTTGCGTACGTTTTTAAAACAAGGTGGCTTTAAAGGTTTCAGTGATACTTTCGAAGATTTGCACGGCATGGTACAGCTACCCGGTATCGGTGCGCAGCGCCTGATGGCAGAAGGCTACGGTTTTGCCGGTGAAGGTGACTGGAAAACTGCGGCCCTGGTACGCGCTATGAAAGTAATGGGTGCTGGTTTGCCAGGTGGTAACGCCTTTATGGAAGATTATACCTACCATTTTGACGGTAATAATTCTATGGTATTGGGCTCGCACATGCTGGAGGTTGACCCTGCTATTGCTACAGGTAAACCCAAAGTTGAAGTACACCCCTTAGGTATTGGCGGCAAGGCCGACCCTGTGCGTTTAGTATTTAACGTGGCCGGTGGTGCTGCGCTGAATGCTTCTATTGTAGATATGGGTAACCGTTTCCGCATGATAGTGAACGAAGTTGAAGCTGTTGAGCCTGAGCATGACCTGCCTAAACTGCCGGTAGCCCGTGTATTGTGGAAACCATACCCGGATATGAAAGCTGGTTGTGCAGCCTGGATATATGCCGGTGGTGCGCACCATACCTGCTACAGCCAAAATTTAACTGATGAGCACCTGCACGCCTTTGCCGAAATGGCGGGCATTGAGTACTTGCTCATTGGTAAAGAAACCAAACTGCGCGAGTTCCAGAAAGAAATTGCCTGGAATGATGCTTATTACAAAATGGTTAAATAAGCCAAAACTTATACTCCTAAGAAAAGCCACTGCGCCTAATTGCACAGTGGCTTTTTTTGTATATTGTAACGCAGATAGATATTAATAACATAAGCCCGATTATGAAAAGAGCGCTTCTTACTTGCTTACTGGTTTCATTTTTTAGTTATTGCTTTGCCCAGGGTATAGTTGGAGATTGGTACGGAACTTTGAAAGTTGGTGATACAGGAATTCCGTTGGTATTTCATATTGTAAGAGCTGGCGAAACTTATGCGAGTACAATGGACAGTCCTAACCAGGGAGCAAAGGGGCTGCAAACAGGTAGCACCACGTTTTTGAATAATCAACTTGTTATTGATGCGGCGCAATATGGTATTAAGTATACAGGCGCTTACCTGGCCGATAGCAGTAAAATAAACGGCACCTTTAGCCAAGGGGGCATGCAGCTTCCGCTTGTTTTAGCAAATAAGCAACAGGCTGCGGTAACTGCGCTTCCTGCACGTATGCAAGACCCTAAAGATTTTCCTTACAAACAAGAGCAGGTTGCTTTCGAGAGCCCTAAGGCCGGTGCTAAACTGGCTGGTACCTTAACCCTGCCCCCTGATGGTAACATATCGAAAGTTGTAGTGCTGATTAGCGGGTCGGGCCCGCAAAACCGCAATGAAGAAATAACACAATATAACCACCGGCCGTTTCTGGTTTGGAGCGACTGGCTCACCCGCCAGGGCATAGCCGTGTTGCGGTATGATGACCGCGGCGTTGCCGAATCTACAGGTAATTTCCAAACTGCTACCAGTGCCGATTTTGCCGATGATGCTGAGGCAGCCGTTACCTACCTGCAATCAAGACCGGATATGGCGGGCGTAAAAATTGGTCTGGTAGGGCATAGTGAGGGTGGTTTAATTGCCCCTATGGTTGCAAGCCGTAATGAGGTAGTGAAGTTTATAGTATTGCTTGCCGGTCCGGGTGTTCCTATTACCGAGTTAATGGCTCAGCAAACGGCAGACCTTACCCGCCAGGCCGGAGCTTCCGAAAAAATGGCAAAGATGAATGCAGCTACTAACGAGAGGTTATATAATGCGGTTAAGAGTAATTCAAATTTGCCAAAGAAGGAACTGGAAGTAAAACTTGCTGCTGTTTTAAATGAGGAATGGAAAAAGTATCCGTCAAACGCCTTAGGTAAAGCAAAATTACAGGATATTATTGATGCCAGTATTAAGACGGTAACTACGCCTTGGTTCAGGTACTTTTTGGGTATGGATCCCATTCAATATTTAACAAAAGTAAAGTGCCCGGTGTTAGCCCTTAACGGTACGCTGGATATGCAGGTAAACAGTGAGGCCAACTTGGCGAGTATTCGCAGCAGTTTACAAAAAGCAGGCAACACCCATCATCAGGAAGTACCCATGCCGCAAATGAATCATTTTTTTCAAAAAGTAAAGACCGGCTCTACCGACGAGTATGGAAAAACAGAAGAAACGGTAAACCCACTTGTGTTACAAAAAGTGTCTGATTGGATAAAAGCAATGCAATAATGCATCTGAAGGCAAATTGCTCTCCAGTTTTTAGGTAAGCCGTGTACCCTTTGCATCTAATTGCTGCTCTTTGTTATAAGATATAAATAATACAATTACGCCAGCCGTAATACAAACGTCGGCAACGTTGAAGATGCCGGTGCGGATATGGTGTATGCCCAAATTCATAAAGTCGGTTACATGGCGGTCTCTGAATATGCGATCAATTAAATTACCAATGCCGCCGGCAAACACCAATGCAAAAGCTGTTAATCTTAAAAGACTAAAATCTTTCATTTTTATAATCACATAAGCTAGCACAGCCAGCATAAATACGAGCGGGATTATGCTTAGTAATATAAAGTTGAAAGGCTGGGGTAAATCGGCTCCCAAACTTAATGCAGCACCTGTGTTTTCCGCATACTCCAGCCTGAACAAGTCATTCAAGTAAGATGTGGGTCCTTGATACATCAAATTATCCTTAGCCAGCTTTTTAGTGACCTGATCGCAACTGATGAATGAAGAGGAGAGGAGGCAGAAAGTGATGATTTTAAATTTGGCTTTCATGTGTGTGCGGGTTGATTGAATTAGGGTAACGCAGGAATGCTTAAAATAGTCTTTCTTAAAGCGATAGGAGTAAAAATTAAGGATGATTGAGCCTGCCGTTATGCAAATAATTATTTTTTCTTGTAACCAATCTTCAATAACCAGCGTCTAATTCATAACTGAACTCTAAAACACCATGAAACTGATAGCCCAAACAATAATAATTGCTGCACTCACTACCGGTGCTGGTCAAACTTTTGCCAAACCATTACCGGTAAACAACATATATGGTATAGAAACACAGGATCGTCATTTGTCGGGCTTTTCAGCTGTGAGTGTGGCCGGTTCGTTTGATGTTTATATTACGCAGGGTGGCAGCGAGTCGGTTAAAGTGGAGGCTGATGACGACGTAATAAATAATATCATCACCGAAGTAAAAGGCGGGGTATTGAAAATCTATACCAAAAACCAAGGCTTTAACTGGAACTGGGGCGATAAAAAGCGTGTAGTACACGTTACAGCTAAAAATCTGAACGCCATCAGTCTTTCGGGTTCTGGTGATGTGTTTTTTAAGGACGGTATTCGGGCCCAGTCATTAGCTTTAAGTTTAAGCGGTTCGGGCGATATTACGGGTAAAGTAGAGGTAACAAACCTAACCAGCAGTATAGTGGGCTCGGGCGATATTACGGTTATTGGTCGTGCCGAAACTTCCACCTCAAAAGTTTCAGGCTCGGGTGATTTTACAGCTAAAGGCTTGCTTACTACCAATTCTATTGTAAAGGTAGTAGGCTCGGGCGATGCAGTTGTTAACGCCAGTCAAAAAGTAGATGCGGCAGTAACCGGTAGCGGCGACATCCGTTATACCGGCGGCGCTAAGCAAATCTCAACATCTAAAACCGGTAGCGGCGATATCAGCAGATATTAAAAAATTAACCAAGATCCTTGCATTACGGATGTTCCATCTGGCGCGAGCCTCTTATAAAACACGCCGATCATGAATTTTACAAAAGTTTATTGACGGATTTATGTCAGTAAGGTAACCACTGTTAAATGCCAAAAAGTAAATGGATTAGGCTTTTTTAGGGGGCAAAGTGTTCCGCCAAAAGTAGCTGAAACAGCCTATCTGTACTCCGTTTTATTTGACTGCAGGCTCATTGCAGTAATTGAAAAACACCAAAAGCACATTCTTATGATGTGCTTTTGGTGTTTAGTATGTTCGGTTAAAATAATGCGGTAGGCAATCCGTCTAAGCTTACCCTGTTCTTCTCCTGGCGGTATTCGGTCAGGCCCTCCTCGCCTTTTTTCTCGGCCCATCGGTACGAAAGGTCTCGCTCGCCGGTGTACTCAAAAAAGGGTACGCTAAAACCGCATGAGGTTTGTACTTTATGCACATCAATAACGATGATTTGCCGGGTAGATAGCGGTAGATTATCAAACAAGGCGGCTAATTCTTCCCATTCGGCATGGCTGGGCAGCACGGCGCGCCCTTTGCCGTATAAGCGCAAAATAAGCGGTGGCCCCTCAAAGGAGCAAAACATTAAGGTAATGCGTCCATTTTCTAATATATGTGCCGATGTTTCGTTGCCGCTGCCGGTTATATCAAGGTAGGCAGCCTGTGTTTCGTTCAGCACACGAAAGCTATCCAGTCCCTTTGGCGATACATTAACATGGCCTTCGGCGCTCAATGGAGCACTGGCTACAAAATACATTTTTTGTTTTTCAATAAACTCCCGGTGCTGGGGTTGTATACGGTCAAAAAATTTTCCCATGGTGTGTTGATATGTTCAGGAACGGCAAAGGTATGCATTATATAATAATTTCATTTTCATGATGTTATTACTATATTCAATCAACCGCTTTTATTAATAAACCTTACCCATGCAACCTGCACAAACCTTGAGTACACCATGGCCTACGGGCCAAAAATGGGCATTCCGCTTTGCCATCCTGTTTTTCATCCTTTTTATCTTTTTTAATCCTAACGGGGCGGTACCATTTCTGGAGATTTTTTATAACTATTACATACAGCCCATGCACGGCCTGGTGGTTTGGGCCGGTACCCATATTTTTCATTTGCCAGAACCCATAACCACCTTTACCAATGGCAGCGGCGATACCACTTATGATTACCTGGTACTTCTATTTTGTGTAACAGTAGCTTTAGTGGGGGCCACGGTATGGTCGGCCGTAAATAGGCAGGCCTGTAATTACGATAAGCTGTATTATTGGTTAAACGTTATACTACGGTTTTATTTAGGCATTACCATGGTCTCTTACGGGGCGGTAAAGGTAATTAAGCTGCAATTTCCAACACCCGGGCCGGCGCGCTTGCTGCAAACCTACGGCAGTTCATCACCAATGGGCTTGGCTTGGACGTTTATGGGATACTCCAAAGGCTATAATTATTTTACCGGCTTTGCCGAGTTAAGCTGCGGTTTGCTATTGCTGTTCCGCAAAACGGCGTTGCTTGGTGCCGTAATAGCGCTGGTGGTATCGGCTAATATCATGGCTATTAATTATTGCTTTGATGTGCCGGTGAAAATCCTGTCGACCATGATGGTGGTAATATGCCTGTACCTGCTATCAAAAGACTTTGCCCGCTTTATCAACTTCTTTTTTTTAAACCGGGTAGCGCAGCCCGCTAACTTAAGTCCTAAACGTTTTACAAAGCGATGGATGAATATTACGCTGATAAGCCTCAAATACCTGCTTATTGCTTATGTAACTGCAAGTACGGTAGAGAACTGTATACAAGGCTTTAAACTTTACGGAGACGATGCGCCCAAGCCGCCCCTAAGCGGCCTGTATAATGTCGAAACTTTTGTGACCGACGGCGATACTCTGGCGCCGGTGCTTACTGAGGCTATCCGCTGGCGCAGGTTAAATATCAGCGCCTTCGGTAACGCACAAATCTATCTCATGAACGATAGTGTTGAAACATACAAACTTCTTACCGATACCACCGTTAAGTCGCTTGGGTTTTATGAGCAGGATCAGAATCAACGGCAAGTATTGTATTACACGGCCGTAAAGCCCGGTTTGCTCTTGCTAAAGGGAAAGTTATATAATAATAACATAGAAGTTACCATGCGCAAAATAGAATCGAAAGACTTTCTGCTCATGAACCGTGGCTTCCATTGGATAAATGAGTATCCGTTTAACCGGTAAGTTTTGTTTATTTGCATCAGCGGCCTACCAACGGCACTTCTTCTTTAAAATGAATACATCAATCAAAATATTTTTGCTGACGCTAACCTCAGCTTTTATATCATTAACAGCCTCGGCACAGCTGCTGCAAAAGAAGCCTGCCTATACCCGGGCCGATACTTTACGCGGTATGCTTACGCCGTTGCGCACCTGTTACGATATTAATTACTATCACCTTGATGTGAAATTCGATATAGATCAGCAGTACATTAGCGGCAGCACACAGTTTAAGTTCACATCAACACAGGCTTTTACCAAACTGCAATTTGATTTGTATGCCAACTTAAAGGTTGATAAGATAATATACGGCACCCAAGAACTGCCCTTTACCCGCGAGGAAAATGCCGTTTTTGTAACTTTCCCCAAGCCTGTTGCCAAAGGCAGCAAAGATGAGTTTACTGTGTACTACTCGGGTAAGCCTACGGTAGCCAAGCGAGCGCCCTGGGATGGCGGCGTGGTGTTCACGCGCGATTCTACGGGTAAGCCTTGGGTAGCCACGGCCTGCCAGGGAGCCGGTGCCAGTATTTGGTGGCCCACTAAAGATCATCAGTCTGATGAGGTGGACAGTATGCTTATCAGTGTCAGTGTGCCAAAGGGGTTAAAAGATGTATCGAACGGCCGGTTGCGTAAAACTACAGAACTGCCCGGTAGCTACACCCGGTTCGACTGGTTTGTGGCTAATCCTATTAATAATTATGATGTTACCGCCAACATAGGCGATTATACCCACTTTGACGATGTTTATAACGGCGAGAAAGGAAAACTAACGCTGGATTACTGGGTGCTGCCTTATCACCTGGAACTGGCCAAAAAGCAGTTTGGCCGTGATGTAAAACCTATGCTAAAAGCTTTTGAGAACTGGTTTGGCCCTTACCCCTGGTACGAGGATGGGTACAAGCTGGTAGAAACCCCTCATCTGGGTATGGAGCACCAAAGCGCCGTAGCCTATGGCAATAAGTTTCGCAACGGTTATCTGGGGCGCGATTTGTCGGGCACTGGCCGTGGCTTAACCTGGGATTTTATCATCGTGCACGAAAGCGGGCATGAGTGGTTTGGCAACAATATCACCTCCAAAGACATTGCCGATATGTGGATACACGAAAGCTTTACCAATTACTCCGAGTCGTTATTTATTGAAACCTATTACGGTAAGCAGGCCGGTTTGGAGTATATAGAGGGTCTTCGCAAAATCATACAAAACGATGAACCCGTTATTGGGCCGTACAATGTGAATAAAGAGGGCTCGGGCGATATGTATCCCAAAGGCGCTAACTTGCTGGGTACGGTGCGTGCTATTATCAGTGATGATGCCAAATGGCGCAATATTTTGCGCGGGTTGAACAAAACGTTCTATCACCAAACGGTTACCACCGAGCAAATTGTTAACTATATTAGCCAGCAAGCCGGGCAAAATTTTACGCCCATTTTTGACCAGTACTTGCGCTATACTAACATTCCCGAACTAAATTTAAAATACGAGAATAACAAAGTATACGCCAAGTGGACGGCCGACGTAAAAGGCTTTACCATGCCCGTTAAGCTGCGTAAAAAAGGAGGCGAGTATTATCTGGTTAAATTAAATACCGAGTATGCACCTGTAAATATGCCTGGCTTAACCCAGGATAACCTGGAGGTGGATACGCATGAGTTTTATATAAGGATGAAGTAGCAGCCCCTCCCAACCCTCCCGGGAGGGCTTTAATTACGGTATCAGTAAAATCCCTGTCATCTTGAACGTAGTGAGAGATCTTTTCGAATTGACTGGCTTATCGCTTAGAACAGGTTTCTTGCCATGTTCGAAATGACGGCTTGATTTGGAATCTTCCATAAGGGCAGATTTAGAGGGCTAATTCCTAAATGCCTACATTTGCCCTGATTATTGGTTTAAAGCATGTTTAATACTACCCTCAGTAAAAATACTTCTGCTAAATACATTACGTATTTTATACTGGGGTGGACGGTGCTTAACCTGCTGCAGGCTGCCACGCTGGGCATTCACTCCGACGAGGCTTACTACTGGATGTATTCCCGCTTTCTGGATTGGGGCTATTATGATCATCCGCCTATGGTGGCCTTGTTTATCCGGATGGGGGATGCCCTCATACCAAACGAACTAGGCTTGCGGTTAATGACCGTTATCAGCAGCAGTTTGTCAGCTTACTTATTGTGGTTAATAGCCCGCCGCTACCGGGCCGATGCACGGTGGTTTGTGATTTTATTTTGCGGTGTGTTTGCCTTTAATATTTACGGCTTTACCACCACTCCCGATGCGCCTTTGCTTTTATTCAGCGTTTTATTTTACTACGTATACCAACAATACTTAGAGAAAGACAGCTGGCCGCTGGCACTGCTGCTGGGTGTGGTTATAGCCCTGTTACTGTATAGCAAGTATCATGGCGTTTTATTGCTGTTTTTTACGCTGCTGGCCAACTTAAAAGTGTTAAAACGGTTAACGTTTTGGGTGATACCTGTGCTAACTGTATTGCTGTATTTGCCGCATATATTATGGCAGGTTAATCATGGTTATCCATCAGTTAACTATCACCTGTTCGAGCGTTCGTCGGCGGTGTATGAATTTTCGCGCACCTTACAATATATCCCGGCGCAGTTACTGATGGCTGGTCCGCTGGTGGGATGGCTGTTGTTCTATTACAGCTCGCGGGTAAAAGTTAAAGATGCTTTTATACGCTGCCTGGTATTTAATGCGGCAGGTATGTTTATCTTCTTTTGGCTCAATACCGCTAAAGGCAACGTCCAACCCCACTGGACGCTTATTGGCTTTGTGCCTTTACTGCTGCTGGTACTCATCAGGCTTAAACAAACTATTGTACAGCCGGTATGGGCGTACCGCCTGGCGTTTATTAATGCTGCCATCATTGTACTATTCAGAGTGATGCTTATAGCCGGAGTGCCATTCGTGAAAAACCTGCCCACCGTAAAAAATTATTTTTACCACGATGAATGGGCCGCTCACATCAAACAAAAAGCTGGAAATAATTATGTGATTATGCCCTTAGGCTTCCAACCGGCGTCTAAATACAATTACTATACCCGCAGCCTTAAAGGCTTTTCGTATGATGTATTTGACTACCGCCGTACACAGTACGAGCTGTGGCCCATTGAAGATAGCCTGCAGCATAAAAAAGCCTATTACCTGGTTACCTACCCGCTGCATGGACCGGGAGTAGATAGTATAAACACCAAGCTTGGCATGTGGTACGGCAAGTGGGTAAACAATGTGCGCACGTATCAAAAAATCGATATCCTGTCTGACCGTTACAAAGTTACCGCCAGGCCCGGGGAAGCGGTAACTTTTAAGCTGCAATTGGTTAATCCTTATAGCTATACAGTAAACTTTGGCGGTACTCGGCAAAAGGATAGCACCGTATTGCGTGCCTGTTTTTATGAGGGCGAAGAGCAGGCCATATTAAGAAGAGCTGATCCAAGCTTTAATCAGTTAATCATCCCCTCACATCAAAAGGCTAACTATACCCTCACCGTTAAGGCGCCTAATGTCAAAGGAAAGTATGATTTGATCTTTTCTATCCGTACCACGCCTTTTCCAGGGGGGCGTAACAGCCGTATTGTTACTTTTACCGTTCAATAACTTATCCACTTAAATGAATAAAAAGTTTTACCTCGTTATCTTTTGCTTACTGCTTGCCCGCCTTGCGCAGGCGCAGCAAAGTTTAGATATTCATTTCAACGGCCTCGGCTTTTTAGATAACCGCGAATACCAGGCCTACACCGAGCGCTCGCGCACTTACTCGGGCACCCGTTTAGCTCTGGATCTGGGCCTTAACATGGATAGCCTTAACCATTTTATAGTGGGTATAAACGGTATACATGAGTTTGGCGCCAAGCCTTACTTCCTAAAAGTGGATCCGGTGGCCTATTACAAATTTGAAAGCAGCAAATGGTTGTTCAATGCCGGTATGTTTCCGCGGGCGGGGTTGCTTACTAACTATCCACGCGCTATACTTAATGATACCCTGATGTACTATCGTCCTAACGTAGAGGGGTTGTTAACCCGCTATCAGGGTGCGCATGGCAATATTACTTTATGGCTTGATTGGGTAAGCCGCCAAACCAATACCGATAGGGAGCAGTTTCTGTTTGGTGCATCGGGCAAGTATTTGCCTAACCAGTTAGGGCCGCTGTATGCCTCTTACTACTTTATGTTATTACATGATGCCGGAGCGGTTGTTACCGTGCCAAACGATCATATACGCGATAACGGTGCGGCGCAGGTAAGATTGGGCTACAACTTTGGCAAACACACAATGTTCGATTCGCTTTCTGTTGAAGTGGGCGGCATGATGTCGCTGGAGCGGGTGCGTACCGGCGAGGGTGGTGGCTGGAAAAAGCCTTTGGGCCTGGTGGCCAGTGCCTATGCCAGCTTTGGGCGTTTTGCCTTGTTTGATGAATTTTATAAAGGTGATGGTCATCACGTAACCTACGGCGATGCCTTTTATGAAAAGAAGATATATAACCGCCTGGATATTATCTATACGCCGTTTTTATTTAAGCATGTAAAAGGTCAGTTCATCCTGAGTTTACACCAATCGCCGGCGCATTTAAATGATAATCAGGAAGCCTTTAGAATTGTTTATGACCTGGGGCGGAAAAACCTGGTCAGATTTAAGGATGACAACTAACTAAGTATATATACCTATGGAAACTCCCAAAGTTTGTGAACACCTGGCCGCAATAAAAGAGGTTAAAGTGGCAGCTAAGCACGTTTGCGAAGAATGCGTTAAACAAGGCGATACCTGGCTGCACTTGCGTACCTGCCAAACCTGCGGCGTAACCCTTTGCTGTGATTCATCGCCCAATAAGCACATGACGCAGCATTTTCACCAAACACAGCACCCGGTGGTATCATCGGCAGAGCAGCATGAATGGTGGCTGTGGTGTTATGTAGATGAAGACTTTGTGGAGTATTAGCCTGCAGGCACTGCTGATCTATAGAAAAATAAGCGGCAGAAATAAATGTTAAAACAACGCTTCCTGCTAATCTTTACCAAAAAATTACCCGTAATATAGCGGGTAATATTACCTTTGAACAACAACAAAATACATTACTGTTATGCAATATGATGTTATCGTTATAGGTTCGGGCCCGGGTGGTTATGTGGCTGCCATACGTGCTGCCCAACTGGGTTTAAAAACGGCCTGTATTGAAAAGTACAGCACTTTTGGCGGTACTTGCCTAAACGTAGGCTGTATCCCGTCAAAAGCCCTGCTCGACTCGAGTGAGCACTACCACAATGCGGCGCACACTTTTAAAACCCACGGTATTAACCTGGATAACTTAAGCGTTGATTTTGGGCAGATGGTAAACCGCAAAAATGAAGTAGTTGCGCAAACTACCGGCGGTATCTCCTTCCTGTTCAAAAAGAATAAAATTACCTCTTACCAGGGTATGGGTTCTTTTAAAGACAAAAATACCATTGTTATTAAGAAAGATGACGGCAGTGAAGAAACCATTACCGGTAAAAATGTAATTATAGCCACCGGCTCAAAACCATCAAGCCTGCCGTTTTTACCTATCGATAAAAAACGCATCATCACCTCAACCGAGGCTTTAAACCTGCCCGAAGTACCTAAGCACCTGGTGCTGATTGGCGGCGGTGTTATTGGTTTGGAATTAGGCTCGGTATATGCCCGTTTAGGCGCCAAGGTATCTGTGGTTGAATACATGGATGCCATCATCCCAACTATGGATAAGCAACTGGGTAAAGAACTGCAAAAAAGCCTGCAAAAGCTGGGTATGGAGTTTTACCTAGGCCACAAAGTTACCGGTGCATCGGTAGAGGGTGAAGAAGTTACCGTAACTTTTGATACCCCTAAAGGCGAAAAGAAAGAGCTGAAAGGCGATTACTGCCTGGTAGCTGTTGGCCGTGTGGCTTATACCGACAGCTTGGGCCTGGAAAATATTGGTATAACTGTAGAAGAGCGCGGTCGTAAAATTGCGGTCGACGAGCATCTGGAAACCTCTGTAAAAGGCGTTTATGCCATTGGCGACGTAATACGCGGCGCTATGCTGGCCCACAAGGCTGAGGATGAAGGTACATTTGTAGCCGAAATTATTGCCGGCCAAAAACCGCACATCAACTACAACCTGATACCAGGTGTGGTTTATACTTGGCCCGAGGTGGCAAGCGTAGGCCAAACCGAGGAGCAACTGAAAGAAAAAGGTGTTAAATATAAATCAGGCTCATTCCCATTCAAAGCCAGCGGCCGGGCACGTGCCAGTATGGATATTGATGGTTTTGTTAAAGTACTGGCCGATGCCGCTACCGACGAGATACTGGGCATGCACATGATTGGTCCGCGTGCGGCCGATATGATAGCCGAAGGCGTAGTAGCCATGGAGTTCCGCGCCAGTGCCGAGGATGTAACCCGCATGAGCCATGCGCACCCAACCTACACCGAAGCCATCCGCGAAGCCTGCTTAGCCGCTACCGAAAACCGGGCTATACATATTTAGTGAATAGTTATCGGGGATTAAGTTATTAGACCCCAATTTTAATAATATAGAGGTTGCAGGCTTGTACTGCAACCTTTTTTGTTGATGGGTGTTTGTTGAATTGAGATAGAGGCTAGTGTTTGGAGATTGTTACCCTCGTGAGCAATTCTATCAGCAGTTACAGCTTTTTTTAGCTCAAAATGTTCCGTTCTACTAAGACAGATATACATGACCACTATTCTTTCCATAATCATCATCCTCTTAACCATAGCCGCTATGGAAGCCTTATCCTGGTTTATACATAAATACCTGTTTCATGGGCCGCTTTGGTTTATACATAAAACCCACCACCAGGAACGGCACGGCTGGTTTGAGCTGAACGATGTATTTAGCATGGGCTTTGCAGCTTTATCTTTATGGCTGATGTGGGAAGGGCACCGGACGTTCGATTACCGGTTTTGGATAGGCGTAGGGATTACTGTGTACGGGATGATCTATTTTGTTTTCCACGACTGGTTTATACACAACCGCTTCAAAGCATTCAAAACCTCCAACAAATACCTGCTCAGCATTCGCCGGGCGCATAAGATCCATCACAAGTCCACGGGAAAAAGTCCTTCGGAAGAATTTGGGTTGCTGGTGGCGAGTAAGAAATATTTCAGAAGGTAGGTTGTTGATGGGTTTCTATTTAATGGCTCTATAGTATATTGCCTTATAAGTTGGTCATTTTCATAGACCTTGATTTTGGGAACGGTTGACTGAAACTTCATAATGCCTTCTGACCGCTCACTTTTCTTTCTAAAGTACTGGCTGAATGGATGAATATACATTCACCTACAATATTGATTCGTTTTAGAGATAGCATTAAAGAAGGTATTTAGTACTTGATTTAACAAATTTAAATAAATCACCTATATGATTATGAGGTTGTTTATCATGCAATGATTGAGGTCTAATCAAGATAAAATTCCGAAATTCGCCCTCCGACATCCGATATCAAAACTATGCTGCACATTCAGGAAAACGTTTCGCTTAAAAAATTTAACACTTTTGGTATTGAGGCCCTGGCCCGGTATTTTGTGGAAATTAACCACGAGCAGGATCTGGTTGAATTATTTAGCGATAACCGTTGGCTTACAGTTGAACGCCTTGTGATGGGCGGCGGCAGCAATATGTTGCTCGTAAACGATTTTAGCGGACTTGTTATTCGCCTGAACATACAAGGCATTACCCAGCAAACCGAAGGTGATACCGTTTTTGTAGAAACTGGTGCCGGCGAGGTGTGGAACGACCTGGTAATGTATTGTGTAGAGCGTGGCTTTGCCGGCATGGAAAACCTGAGTTTAATACCAGGCTCGGTAGGTGCATCGCCTATTCAAAATATTGGTGCATACGGGGTGGAGTTAAAGGATGTATTTGAAAGCTGTAGGGCCTTTGAGATTGTGACCGGGCAGTTTAAGACATTCGGTAAAGAAGACTGCCAATTTGGTTACCGCGAGAGTGTATTTAAATCGGCCCTCAGGGGGCAGTATATCATCACTTCGGTAAAGTTCAAGCTGTCGCTCACGCCTCAATTAAATATAAGCTATGGAGCCATTGAGCAGGAGCTGGCTAACCGTGGAATCACACAACCAACTATTAAAGACGTATCGCAGGTGGTATCGGCCATACGGGTTTCTAAACTGCCCGACCCGTCTACTATTGGCAATTCCGGAAGCTTCTTTAAAAATCCGGTTATTCCGGCAGCACAATTCCAAAAATTATACGAACAACATCCGGCTGTTTCCTACTACCCCGCAGGAGAAGGCTTTGTGAAACTGGCAGCCGGCTGGCTCATTGAGCAGTGTGGCTGGAAAGGCAAAGCCATTGGCCATACCGGAACCTGGAAGAATCAGGCCCTGGTATTAGTTAACCACGGTGGTGCTACAGGTAAAGAAGTGTATGATCTGTCGTCGCAAATCATAGACAGTGTGTATACCAGGTTTGGTGTAATGCTGGAGCGCGAAGTGAACATTATTCAGTAAACCTTACACTTCTGTACCATTATTCCGAAAATCTAAACAATTCGTACAGTATTGTATTCAAACAAGAAGACAATGATTTGTAACTAATAATTAAATTTTAGTCTAATTGTTTAATTGATGTTAAATAATTGTGTTACAGAAATTTAATGTTCTTGTTTTTGTTTTTAAAAAGCGCATTTTCTTTTAAATACGGCGGTTTATGAGCTTAGTAAACTAATTTGTTATTTGGCACCGAGCCAAAACGGTATCATGTTTGCCAATGTATCTGTACAAAACTTTAACAGATAACAGAATGACAAAGATTGAGTTTAACACCATGGTTCTGCGCCAAGCCAGTTCACTACGTTCATACGCACTGCACTTCACTCATGACGCAGACGATGCTAACGACCTTGTTCAGGATACAATGTTGAAGGCTATAACTTATTACAATAAGTTTAAAGAAGGCACCAACTTAAAAGGATGGTTGTATACCATCATGAAAAACACTTTTATCAATAACTACCGCCGCTTTGTAAAGATGAGCACTTTTGTAACCAAGTCAGAAGAAATCTCATCGGCTAACTTAGTATTCAGTTCAACTAAAAACCAGGGCGAATCTAAATTCGTGATGGATGATATACGCCGCGCTTTAGACCGGTTACCAGAAGATTATTATGTGCCTTTTACCATGTACTTCGAAGGTCATAAATATCATGAAATTGCCGACCACTTAACTATCCCAATAGGTACGGTTAAAACCCGCATCCACGTAGCTCGTAAACTTTTAAAGAAAAATCTGAAAGCTTATGATAACGGTGTTAAAAAACCAATCTACGCTGAAGAAGAATAATCTGTATATTTAAACTCAATATAACTGATAACGAAGGCTCGCTTTAATCAAGCGGGCCTTTTTTGCTTTGATTTACAATAAGTGTTCTCTCAAAAAAGTGAGCATTTTTTCGAACCAATAGCCTTACCGGTTAAGACTCGAAATAGCAGGGTGGAAATCTGACTGTGTAAATAACACGCTTCAACCTTTAAGCATCTTTATGGCCTCTTTAGCCGCTACCTGACCCGAAATTAATGCCGGCGGCACACCCGGACCGGGTACTGTCAGTTGGCCGGTATACAGCATATTTTTAATCTTTTTAGCACGCATAGCTGGTTTTAGGAATGCGGTTTGCAAAAGCGTGTTAGCCAAACCGTAGGCATTACCTTTAAAAGAATGATAATCGGCCTTAAAATCATTCATAGCGTAGCTGCGCTTTACTACGATATTGTTACGAATACTTTGGCCGGTTATAGCTTCGAACCTATCCAGAATCAGGCTAAAGTATTTTTCGCGCAAAGCTTCATCATCATGCAGGCCAGGCGCCAGAGGCATTAAAAAAAACAGGTTCTCACAACCTTCAGGTGCCACGGTGCTGTCGGTTTTAGATGTGCACGATACATAAAACAAAGGTTTGCTTGGCCATTGCGGTTCACTGTATATTTCTTTTGCATGCAGCTCAAAGTCCTCGTCAAAAAACAGGTTATGGTGCTGTATATTATCTACCCGTTTGTTAACACCTACATAGTAAAGCAAACTTGAGGGCGACATGGTACGGCTGTCCCAGTATTTACCGGTATAATTTTGATGGTCATTATCTATCAAGTGCTGGTCTACATGCTCATAATCGGCACCGGCTATTACAAAGTTGGCCATAAGCATACCTTGCGTAGTTTGCAAACTGGTAACACTGCCATCGGTAATATCAATTTTGGTAACTTCTGTATTTAACTTAATAACCACGCCATAGCTCTCGGCCACTTTTACCATGGCTTTCACTATCTCGTGCATACCGCCCTGCGGGTACCAGGTACCCAAAGCTAGGTCGGCATAATTCATCATGCTGTACATAGCTGGGGTATTTTGGGGCGTAGCACCTAAAAACAGTACGGGAAATTCGAGCAGCTTAACCAGCTTAGGGTTTTTAAAGTACTTACGCACGTGCTTGCTCATGCTGGTAAGCAACTGTATGCCCAGGCTCTTTTTAACCAGGTTAAAATCAAAGTATTCAGTTATCGAATGCGAAGGTTTGAACACATATTCGCCCATGCCAACCCTGTACTTGTATTCGGCCTGGTCCAAAAACTCTTGCAGGCATTTGCTACTGCCGGGCTCTATTTGCTCAAATACATTCTTCAAAGCATCCATACTTGCCGGTACATCCAGCACGTCATCTTTGCCATAATAAACACGATAGCCGGGGTCGAGCCTAGTAAGTTCGTAAAAGTCTGACGGATGTTTATGGAACAGGGCAAAGTAGTTTTCAAAAACATCAGGCATCCAATACCAGCTTGGACCCATGTCGAAAGTAAAGCCGTCTTGCTGCCAAATGCGGGCACGGCCCCCAGGTTGGTCGTTTTTTTCGAGTATGGTAACCGCGTACCCTTCTTTCGCCAGTACGGTAGCTGCAGCCAGGCCGGCAAAGCCTGCACCTATAACAATAACCTGTTGTTTGTTCATGCCGTGTTTACAAGTACAAATAAAGCAATTTGTTTGGTACCGGCACGAAACAAGTTTGGCCCAATTTGTGTACATTTGGTATAAACTTGCACTAAGTGATGAATTTATTTGATGAAACCTGCTTTGAATGCAGTAAAATAATTACCACCAAGTACAGTACATCCTTTAGCAAGGGTATAATGGCCTTTGATAAGCGTTTTCGCTATCCCATATATGCTATCTACGGTTTTGTGCGGTATGCCGATGAGATTGTAGACACATTTCACGATTATGATAAGCCCAAACTTATAGCCAGTTTCAGGGCTGAAACTTTTACGGCCATCAGCCAAAAGATAAGTTTGAACCCGGTATTACAGTCTTTTCAGCAAGTGGTTAATCAATACAATATAGAGGGTCATCTTATAGAGGCCTTTTTAGACTCCATGGAAATGGACCTTGATAAAACCACTTATGATCACGATAGCTACAATAAATACATTTACGGTTCGGCCGAGGTAGTGGGCTTGATGTGTCTGCGCGTTTTTTGCGAGTGCAGCGAAGATACTTATCAAAAGTTGGTGCCTATGGCCAGGAGCCTGGGCGCTGCTTTCCAAAAAATTAATTTTTTGCGGGATGTACGGGCTGATTATGAAGAACGAGGCCGGACTTATTTCCCGTTTATTGATTTTAACCGTTTTAGCGAGCAGGATAAGCTTGATATTGAAGTAGATATTCGCAAAGATTTTGATGATGCATTCCAAGGCATTAAACTATTGCCCAACGGTACGCGTTTAGGTGTATATATTGCCTATATTTACTACCGGCAGCTGTTTAAGAAAATAAGCCGCACGCCGGCGAGTGTTATTATGCAAAAGCGTATTCGGGTATCTGATACGCACAAAGTGGCTTTATATTTTAAGGCTGTTTTGCATCAAAAGCTAAAAGTAATTTAATGAAGGTAAGGTATTTTATTGTTGCGCTGCTTATTTGCATAAGCGGTATTATCCAGATAGCCCTAGCCGACATACCTGAACCCAAAGTGCTGCGCAAACAATTACTGGTAGCGCTTGATAGACGCAGCCTTACCGACTCGCTGTACAACAGCCTGGCAGCAACTACTAATAAATCGCCCATACTTACCTGTTATTTTGGTGTGGTGCAGGCGCTGAAAGCCAAGCATGCCTGGAATCCCTATTTTAAGGTAAAACACCTTAATGACTCCGAAAAGACCTTGCAGCAGGCTGTAAGCCGCGAGCCCGATAATATGGAGATTCGCTTTATGCGTTTTTCGATTGAACACAATGTGCCTGGTTTTTTGGGTTATGGCAAGCACCTTACTGATGATAGGAACGAAATGATTAAACAGCTGGAGCGTAAGCACTACGCCACAGCAGACCATGAAGTGGTCGTTACAATCATCAAGTTCCTGCTTGATTCAAAACGGTGTACGGCCGAACAGAATCAAATACTGCATAAACAGTTAGCTGCTTTAAAGTGAAATACGCCTATCTCCTCATAAATTTTTTAACCATCATCTTCCCTATACTGCTATCGTTTGATAAGCGGGTGGCTTTCCATAAAAGCTGGAAATTTATATGGCCCGGCATGGCTATCACCGGCCTGATGTTTTTGTTTTGGGATGTGCTGTTTACCATTAAAGGTGTTTGGTCTTTTAACCCAGAATATATCACCGGCATTCGCTTTTTTGAGCTGCCTCTAGAAGAGATATTGTTCTTTTTAACAGTGCCTTTTTCATGTATTTTTATATATGCCTGTTTAAATTATTACGTTACCTGGTCGGTGCCGCAAAGGGTGAGTGAATGGATATCCAACCTCATCATTATTTTAAGCTTGCTTATGTTAGTTACTTACTATAACAGGTTGTATACGCTGGTTACCTTTGGCCTGTTGCTGGTACTAACGCTAGTGCTGCAGTATGGCTTTAAGGCACAATGGCTAAATCGTTTTTACATGGCCTATGTGGTGTCGCTTTTGCCTTTTTACATTGTAAACGGTGTATTAACGGCTGTGCCTATCGTTATATATAACAATGCTGAGAACATTGCCAAGCGAGTAGGTACTATACCGGTTGAAGATCACTTTTACTCTATGGCCTTACTGGTAATGAACATTGGTTTCTTTGAATATTTTAGGAACAAGCAAAAAGCGATACAGGCATGAACGGCTTACCTCAATACACACGCTCGCAATTAGCCCTGCGCAACGGGCAGGATAAGCCCGAGATATGGGTGGCTTATTTTAATATTATTTATGATGTAACCGAAAGCCGCCTTTGGTTAAACGGCAAGCACTACGAGCATTGGGCCGGGCAGGATTTAACTGAAGAGCTGGCCGAAGCCCCGCACACCCATGAGGTGTTTGAGGGCTTTACAGCAGTAGGTGTGTTGAAGTAGAGGGAAAAGATTTACGTTATTAGAACCAAATGTCATTTCGAGAGATAGTGAGAGAGGTCTATTTGCTTAATAAGTTTTCTCTTAGCAAGCTTTCTCACTATCGCTCGAAATGACAAAGGGTGAATTTGCTTTATAACTCTATTTCAAATTGAGCCAGGCTAATGAATTGCTGCACGCGGGCCGCTACTTCTTCCTGGGTTAAGTTCTTGACTTTCTCAGTACCAAATTTCTCAACGCAGAACGAGGCCAGCGCCGAGCCAAAAATGATGGCGTTTTTCATGTTGTTAAAGTTTACCGTACCCACTTTGGCCAGGTAACCAATAAAGCCGCCTGCAAACGTATCACCGGCGCCGGTTGGGTCGAACACCTCTGCTAATGGCAGGGCTGGAGCCGAGAAAACCTTATCTTCATTAAATAGTAATGCACCATGCTCACCTTTTTTAATGATAAGGTATTGCGGGCCCATTTGTAAAATTTTACGGGCAGCTTTCACCAGCGAATATTCGCCGCTCAGCTGGCGGGCCTCAGCATCGTTAATAGTAAGCACATCTACCAATTTAATAGTTTCTACCAGGTCATCCATTGCAATGTCCATCCAGAAGTTCATGGTGTCCATTACAATGAGCTTAGGGCGGTTTTTAAGGCGCTTAATAACCGTTTGCTGTACCTTGGGTGTCAGGTTGCCCAGCATCAGGTATTCGCAATCCTGGTATGATTCTGGGATGATGGGGTCAAAATCGGCCAGTACGTTTAATTCTGTAGCCAGCGTATCACGGCTGTTCATATCGTTATGGTAACGGCCGCTCCAAAAAAATGATTTCTCACCTTCTTTTACCTGCAAGCCTTCAGTGTTGATATGGTGGTTCTCAAAGTCCTCAATTTCACTTTTAGGAAAATCATCGCCCACAACGGCAACGATTTTTACGTTGTTATAAAAGTATGATGCGGCTAAACTGGCATAAGTAGCAGCACCGCCAACAATTTTATCGGTCTTACCAAACGGGGTTTCAATAGCGTCAAATGCCACAGTACCAATCACTAATAAACTCATGTGAAAATATTTTAAAAAATTTTGCTACAAATATTGTGAAATTAGCGCAGACTTTATACTTTTGCACCACTCCAAACCGGAAAATACTCCTGAGTAGCTCAGCCGGTTAGAGCATCTGACTGTTAATCAGAGGGTCGCTGGTTCGAGCCCAGCCTCAGGAGCACTAAGGGTAAGCACATTTTAATGGTCGCTTACCCTTTTTTATTTCCATAAAAGGGCCTTTAGGATGCAATTACGCATGTTTTCGTCACTTCTGACGAAGATTTAGCCCTGCTGAACTAAGCAGAGGTCACGTCAATCAATTTTTCAGTTTCGCACAGTTTTTTGTTAAACTTCACGAATTTGTGTTACAGTTGTGTTACAACTGTGTTACAGAGGTTCGTGGTAAATCATTGAGAAATGGCCACTTTTAGCGCTAAAGTTTTTAAGCACCACAAAAAGGCAGATGGTACTTACAATGTTAAGATCTGCATCAGTCACAACAGAGGGCGTCGGTATATAGATACCCCCCATTATGTTAATGACAAGAAGTTATCTAGAAACCTGTCTATTAAGGACACGTTCATAAATTCCCTGATCAATGCTACATTAGAGGAGTATCGAAATGCTGCCAGCAGATTGGGCAAACGCCTTGCTTTGTTCGATGTCGAAATGTTGAGGGATTATTTACTGAATAAAGATCAGGCAATTGATTTTATGAAGTTTTGCCAGATACATTTGGATCACTTGAAGGAAAATGGACAAACTAAGAGTGAAGCTAATTATAAAACGGTTCGCAACAGCATAAGCGATTTTACCAAAAGTAAGCCATTGCCTGTTGAAGATATAACGCTAACATTTCTAAAGTCTTTTGAAAGGTTCCTTCGGGCTGAAAGAAAGATGATTAGGGTAGATCAATTTGGTAGAGAGTACATGCAAATCGGTAAGCCGCTATCGGACGCGAGTGTACATAATTATATGCGAGAGTTTAGAGGATTTTTTACAGCTGCCATGGCTTACTATAATAAACCATCACTCGGGCTCCAGCCAATCACATACAATCCTTTTACCGAATACAAATTAATTGATCCGCCTGAGACAAGAAAGCGGAATATAGATATTGAGCAAGTAATAAAGATTCGAGATTGTGAGGTTGAACCGGATAGTCGGGCTGAACTCGCCCGGGATATGTTCATGCTTTCCTTTTATCTGTGTGGCATCAACGCTGTGGATTTATATTTAAATAATTATAAAATCAAAAATGGAAGGATAGAATATAATAGGTCAAAAACTAAAGGTAAAAGACAGGATAAGGCTTTTATCAGTATCAATGTACTTGATGAAGCTCTCCCACTTTTATTAAAATACAGGAATATGCTTTCGGATAGGTATTCCAGCATCGCTAATCTGAATAAGGCTCTTAGTAAAGGCATGGCCGATATAAGAAATCTAACAGGAGTCAGTGGTATTACTTATTATTGGGCACGACATACTTTCGGAAACCTTGCCAGAAATAAGTGTAGAAAATCAAAAGACGATGTTGCATTGGCACTGAACCATGTGGATTATGGTCGCAAAACAACAGATATTTATTTAGAGAAAGATTGGGCTATCGTTGATGAGGTCCAAAGGGCAGTTCTGGGGCTAATAAAAAGCCATGAACGTGTTAGAGCAATGAGTAATCAGCCATCTGAAACTTCTTTATTTTCGTTTGTTAATTTGCCGAAGTTGGTTAAGTGACGCTTTTACTAAATGATTAAATCTAGATTGTCTTGTCATAACTCCTAAGCTAAATCAATTTGTTAAGCTTATCTCCCATGCTTCGATAACCTATCACATTCTTACTTTTATTTAAAAATAAATCAAATGTTCACTATATTTGATTGTTCACGTAACGTGAACATGGATTATTATGAACGAAGACGCAATTGTTCAGCAGGCCTTAAACAGGCTGAAAGATCATACAGGCATTGACGGTATCTGGACGAAACTGGATCAGGAAATCGATGGTGCAATAGATTTTCATTTTCAAAGTGAAGATTTTCACTTCATGGTTGAAGTCAAAAGAGAATTACGCGAATACCAATTACCTGCACTGGTTAATCTGTTTCATAAGTACCCAAACTTTTTAGTTGTGGCCGAAAGGATATTTCCCAACTTAAAGGAAAAATTAAGAGATCATAAGATTGGTTACCTCGACGGCGCAGGAAATATATTTGTAAATACCGGCGGCCAATTGATATGGCTCGACGGGCAAAAAAATATAGAGCCAGAAAAACCAATTACCAATAGGGCATTTACCAAAACAGGCTTACGGACTGTATTTTATTTATTAGCCCATGAAAATGCCATTCGAATGCCTTACCGCACAATTGCAAAGCATACCGGGGTCGCTCTGGGTAACATCAACAATATTATCCAGGGCTTGCGGGATGCCGGATTTATCCTGCAGATGAGCGATAAGGAAATGCGTCTTCAAAATAAAACGGAATTGCTGAATCGTTGGATCGCCGGTTACCGGGAAACACTAAAACCCGCCGTGTTACAGGGACGATACCGCTTTTTCCACTTGGATGATTTTAAGAACTGGAAAGCACTTGATGTAAGGCCGGACACAACGGTTTGGGGAGGCGAGCCGGCCGCCGAACTCATCACCAACTGGTTAAACCCCCAAGTGCTGACCGTTTATACTGCAGAAAAAAAAGGGGCATTATTACCCAAATGGAAACTGATTCCTGATGCCGCAGGGAATGTTTTGATTTATGATAAATTCTGGGAAACTGACAAAGTCAACGCTGATCCTGTTGCGCCCTATCTATTGGTCTACGCAGACCTAAAAATTAAAGATGACCCACGTTGCCTAGAGACCGCTGAAATGATCTACGATAAATATTTAAAAAATGAATTTAAGCAGTATTAGAGAAGGTGAGCTGAAAGAGGTTTTCGACGAACTGGAAGATGCTTTTGCGCAGCTGAATATCGACTTTTATTTGATTGGTGCACTTGCCCGTGACATTTGGTATGCTAGAGGAGATAAACAGTTCAGGACAACGAAAGATGTTGATTTTGCGATTATGATCAGCAATAAGGACGATTACGAGGCTGTAAGAAACTACCTGATTGACAACAAAGGCTACCGGGAAGTGAAAACAAATTCTTTCGTGCTACTTACTCCTGCGGATATTCAGGTAGATATCCTGCCTTTTGGAGAGATTGAGATCAATGACGAAGTTAAGTTTGAAGGTGCCGGTTTGACTAGCATCAAAGTCAACGGATTTAGTGAGGTATATCTAACAGGAACGGAAATTGTAAAACTGGCTACTGGTCATACTTTTAAAGTCGCTACGCTTCCCGCCATCATCTTACTAAAATTTATTGCCTATGATGACCGCCCCGAAGTGCGGTCAAAAGATGCACGAGACATCATTAATATCATGCTACATTTTTTTGACCTTCAAGCCGACCTAATCTACGACTCACATGCCGATTTGTTTGGCGGAGAAGAAATGGAACTGGAAGATATTGCAGCAATTGTTATCGGCCGAGAAATCAGAAAAATTGCTGACTCCAATGAAAATCTTTTTAAAAGAATGGACACTATAATGGATGGGCTTTTATTGGCTAAAGAAGATAGCGCCTTTGTAAGAAATATGGTTAGTGAGTCGGGGCGCACGGTTGAAGAAATATTATATCTGCTGACCTGGTTACAGATAGGGTTAAATCAATAATGGTAAATTGATATAACCTGCTAAGCTTTAAGATGCCGGCCCTTATACCAATTTGTTAATACTTTCCGGGCTGGTTCTAAAAAAATTGTGTATTCATTGGACTGTGTATCAATGCTAATCATTGCACTTGTAAAGATAAATACTCTTATTTCCATACTTATCAAACCTTAATAGTTTTTTATCATCGGCTAGCCTGTTTAATTCCCGTGATAATTCCTTGCTTGTAAAATCCTTATTATATTCACTTTTACAAAAAGCTTGTATAGCGTTAACTTCTCGATAATCAATGAGATAGCCAGAGGGGAGTAACACATTTTTTAAAAAATGTGCTATGCTGTTTTCGCCTTTCCGCGAGATAAAATATTGAGGGTTATTTATATTCTCTGTATAAAATATATTGATAGTTGCTATTTGTGAAAGCTTTTTTAATTTAAGCGCCTTAGCAGAAAATATTGAGTCTGGTTCTATTTCGCAGAAGTCAGAAATTTTCTTTGCAACTTTATATGTAATATTCGCAGTTCCCTTTTCAATTAATCGTAAATAGCTAATTGAAATCTTTACAGCTTCAGCGAAACCAACGAATGTTAGTCCAGCGTACTCCCGAATATATTTAATATTATCAGCGACTATTTTTGCATCTATATTTGGACTCACCTAACAAAAGGAGAAATATTTCTGTCCTCATTATGAATTATATATTTTGTTTTTTGAAAACAGATTTTTATCTTTACGATAAGTTAATCGCTGATTAAGTAGCGAATTAAGCACATTAGAAAAATGTGAAAAAATATAATAGGTATTTCTAACAAAGAAACCTTGCTTTGGCAGACGTAGGAATCTTAAAAAGCACGCGAGGTTACGGTGAATGAAATGCCCATTTTTTCTATCTTAGGTGGAATTAATGGGCTATTCTCCGTATTGCGTGCTTAGGAAATTTCAGTTTCCGCCCTTCCTACGGGGTGCCATTGCGATACGGGGAATAGTCTATTATTTCCCCTAATATTCTTACTGAAGTACTAAAAAAAGTAAGAGTATGCTTGCCAAAGAAACTATTTACATCCAAAAGGATAAAGTTAGTGGAAGGACCCTCTCCGCAAAAGAAAAAGCTATAGATTATTTTTTCAGTAATATTTATTCCTCTCAGGTGGAAGAAGAATTGTGTAAATGGTTTTTCTTTAGATTAACTGGCAGAGGAAGGCATATTATTGATCTTACTGCTGACGAGCTAATTCAGTTTGCTAATGAACTGCCCCGCTTAATCACATTAATTTATAATTACCAGCACTCGTCAAGAAAGGGGGGCAGCAATGCTGTTTAACAGTCCCCTTTCATGGCTTTTATTGATCAGCCCTCCAGAGTGATGCCGAAAAGGTAGTCACTTTTAGTTAACGCAAATATTATAGGCTGCCTTTCCTTACACCCCTACGGCTCAATTGGTACGGGTAGTTTATTATCGATCAACTAACGTTCTTATTTCATGAAAAAAATAACGATATATATCGTCCTGGCCATGCTTTGCCTAAATTTTTCCACACATGCACAGGCATTAAAAGGCACGGGCTCAAGCTCAGAAGGCATACAAATCGGGCAACAAGTTCCTGATGTTATCATCACCGGTCTTATTAACTACAAAGATAAAGAAGGCAAGGCATCGAACGCAGCGAAACTTTCTGATTTCAAAGGGAAGCTGCTGATAATCGATTTCTGGGCCACCAATTGCGGAAGCTGCATAAGGGCTATGCCCAAGATGGACAGCCTGGCGAAAAAGTATGCCAATAAACTGCAGATCATCGCCGTGTCCTATGAAAAGCAATCCATTGTTGCTTCTTTTCTCAAGCGCAACCCGGTTGGCAGATCTATGACGTTACCAATCGTAACCGATGACGTTAGACTGAAAAAACTGTTTCCTCACCGCATCCTTTCGCATGAAGTATGGATCAATGAAAACGGAATTGTAGCCGCGATCACAGCGCCGGAATATGTAAATGAAGTAAATGTACAGGCTTTACTTACTCATCAGCCGCTGAACCTCCCGGTGAAAACCGATATCATGGCTTACGACTATAACCAACCGATGGTAAGCAATTCCAGCACAATTACCTACAGTGCACTTGATCATTACAAATCAGGCGTTGCGCCGAAGTTTGGTGCATTAACCGATTCGTCTACCAGCAGGCTCAGATTCTATATAGTCAATTTTCCGATACTCCAGATGTATCTGCTCTCGCTGGATCACCTGCTGTACTTTCCCAAAACCATGATGCAAATAGAAGTTAAAGACACCTCAAGGCTAAAAATGCCTTCGGGAATAACCCGGGAACCCTGGAAAAGGCTGAATACCTTTTGTTATGAAACTGTTCAGCCTTCCGGTACACCCATAGGCAGGCTCAAAGAAATTATCAGGCTGGATTTAAATAGGTTTTTTAACCTGAATGGCCGCATGGAAAAGAGGAAAGCAAAGTGTCTCGTTTTACAGCGGTTTAATAAAGAAAGTCGCCTGCTTGCTACTCCTCAAAGCGTTCCGCTCAACAGCCTGCACAGCAGGGATTCGATCAAGGTCCTATCCGGTGGGTCTATCAGCAATATCATATGGGAGCTCAACGAGGTTCCGAACGGACTCCCGGCAATTGATGAAACAGGTATTCAGGAAAACGTGGAAATGCACCTGCCCATAAAATCGTTTGCCAACATTCCGGAGGTCAACCGGGCACTTGACAAATATGGATTGATGCTGAAAGAGGAAGTGCGTGAGCTGGAATTCTTTGTCCTTTCTGACACCCAGGCCGCTACCCAATAATCAGGTCCTGATTGGTCATTGTCCTCAACTTACATTCAAAATGAAAAGATATTTACCCCTTATTTTTATTTTCATCACGATGAAGACCCTGGCACAGGTCCAAATGCCGGTAACCGGCAAAATACTGAGTGCAAAAGACAGTCTTCCGCTCAGCGGAGCAACCATACTGGTCAAAGAGACTGGCAAAAACTATACAACAAATAGTTCCGGTGTTTTTACGATCCGGGAATTAAAAGATCAGCTTAGTTTAACCATTTCATTTATTGGTTATCAGAAGACACAGCTATCGGTCAGTCTACCGCTCAAAGATCCATTGATCGTATATCTGCAACAGGAGCATACCGAGTTAAAAGAAGTTACCGTTTCTACGGGTTACCAGACGCTGCCACGGGAAAGAGCAACCGGCTCCTTCGAAAAGGTTAACGCCGAATTATTTAACCGGGCTACCGGAACAGATATACTGACCAGGCTTGACGGGATTACCACCTCAACGCTCTTCGATAAACGTACTGGGGCTGATCCCCTGAGTTCATTAACAATCAGGGGAATCAGTTCCCTGTATGCGACTACATCCCCACTGGTAGTCGTCGATAACTTTCCGTACGACGGCGATATTAATAACATCAATCCTAACGATGTGTCCAGCGTTACCTTACTCAAAGATGCGGCTGCCGCTTCTATTTGGGGTGTACGGGCAGGTAATGGTGTTATTGTGATCACCACGAAGAAAGGATCATTTAACCAGCCTTTACAGGTCAGCCTGAACAGCAACCTCACTTTTACCGCCAAACCAGACCTGTACTACCTGCCGCAAATGAGCAGTTCGGATTTTATAGATGTAGAAAAAATGCTGTTTACTAAAGGATTTTATGACAGTGATCTCAGCAACACGTTTTCCAGGCCACCGGTTTCGCCTGTCGTGGAACTTTTAAACCAGCAAAGAAATGGTCAGATCAGTAGCAATGAAGCTGATGCTCAGATCAACGCTTTAAGAAATTATGATGTACGCAAAGATTTTGACAAATACATCTACCGCACAGGAATTAACCAGCAACATGCCCTTTCGCTATCCGGAGGTAGCGGTTCTGCCAATTATTTCTTTTCAGCAGGATACGATAAAAACCTATATAACCTGATGAACAGCGGCTATGACCGCGTGACCATTAAAAGCAACAATATCTTTAAGCCATTTAAGCGTACGGAAATACAGGCTGGCCTACAATATACCTCAAGCAACACTGCTAATCAAAACTCCCTCTCGCCATATGGTTACGGGCAAATCGTTCCGGCTGGGAAATCGGCGCTCTATCCTTATGCGCAATTGGCAGATGCAAACGGTAATGCTTTACCAATCGCTAAAGATTATCGTTTAGGGTTTGTCGATACAACGAGTGCAGGAAAACTGCTGAACTGGCAATATAGGCCGCTACAGGAAGTACAGCAAGCGGATAACAACACCAAGGCACAAGACGTACTGTTAAACTTTGGGATCAGATATTACTTCAGTAATCATCTGAACGCTGAAGCTAAGTACCAGTATGAGAAAGCAGTAAATACCAACACCCAATATTATAGCGCGGATAGCTATTATACCAGGAATCTGATCAACAGTTTTACACAGCTCAACGGAACAAGTGTCATCAGACCGGTGCCGGTAGGCGGCATACTGGATATGACCAATAATAACCTGGAGGCCCATGATGTACGAACTCAGCTTAATTATAACAATTCATGGAATACAAAAAATCAAATATCGGCGATCGCAGGTGCAGAAGTAAGGCAGAACACGACCACTTATAACGTAGGCAGAACTTATGGTTATAACCCTAATCTGCTTACTTATACCAATGTGGACGAAGTAACTACTTTTCCTTTCTACCAGGGATTAAACAGCGATGGTACCATTCCCAATCCCGCCCAGTTCGGTAATATCTTAAATCGTTACGTTTCCTTGTATGCAAACGGCTCCTATAGCTACGATAACAGGTATATGCTTTCACTAAGTGCCCGTAAAGATGAATCTAACCTCTTCGGGGTGAATAGTAATCATAAAGGCGTCCCATTATGGTCAGCCGGGCTGGCCTGGAACATAGTCAATGAGAAATTCTATCATTTACCTGTTCTTCCATACTTAAAGCTGAGGCTGACTTATGGGTATAGCGGAAACGTAGATAACAGCCGGTCAGCTTATACAACGATCGGCTATGTACCTACTAATAATTATACGCATGTCCCATATGCCAATGTGATCAACCCGCCCAATCCCGAACTGAGATGGGAAAGAGTTGGCATGACCAATATCGGGCTGGACTTCGGCTTCGTAAATGAACGGATCACCGGCAGTGTGGATTATTACACTAAAAAATCAAAAGACCTGATCAGCCCGGCTCAGATTGATTTTACAACAGGGTTCAGTTACCTGTTTATCAACAGCGCCAAAACAAAAGGTCAAGGAGTCGATCTGCAACTGAACTCAAGAAATCTGACAGGCGCTTTAGCCTGGAATAGCACCTTGTTATTCTCTTACAATCGTAATCAGATCACCGCTTATTACAATGATCTGTCTACCGCAAGCGCCTATGTAGGTACCGGGCTTACCCTTAACCCCGTCGTGGGCAGAGACGTTTACGCCTTGTACAGTTATAAATGGGCCGGACTTGATTCCCAAACGGGCGATCCGCAGGGTTATGTTAACGGATCAGTGAGCAAGGACTATTCGGCCATGATCAATAGCAGTTTAAGTGACCTGGTTTATAATGGCTCAGCCATTCCGGTCTACTACGGCGGATTCAGAAATACCCTGACCTGGCGCAGCCTATCCGTATCGGCTAATATTACCTATCGCTTCGGCTACTTCTTCCGGAAAACTAGTATCAACTACAATAACCTTTATTCGGGCTGGGTAGGTAACAGTGATTACAGTTTGCGCTGGCAAAAGCCGGGAGATGAAAAAACGACCAATGTCCCTTCCATGATCTATCCCAATGACCCGAACAGGGACGAGTTTTATGCTTATTCCGATGCTACGGTAGCCAAAGCGGATAACATTCGCTTACAGGACATCAGGATTGGGTATCAACTGGAAAAGAACCGGCAAGCCTGGCTGCCTTTTAATAGCTTACAGTTCTATATCTATGCCAGTAACCTCGGTATTCTGTGGCGCGCCAATAAATGGCATATCGACCCGGATTACGGTTCCGGTTTCCCAGCGCCTCGGACGGTTTCACTCGGCCTTAAAGCAGACTTTTAAATTCTAATCAGATGAATATGAAAAATATATCCTCTAAAAATCATACCCGTTCCAGATTGATCCTGCTTTGTTTACTCTTGGTGAGTACTTCCATCGTGTCGTGTAAAAAATATCTGGATGCAAAGCCGAATCAGCAACAGGTGGTTCCATCAACCTTACAGGACTTGCAAGCCCTACTGGATAATGTTTTGGTGATGAATCGTTCTTTTTCCGGCATCGGTGAGGCGGCAGCTGATAATTATTACGTTACACTTACCGATTACAATGCCTTAGTTACTGCCGAGGACAAGTCCTTGTACATCTGGCAGCCGGACGGCGTGCTTCCCAATGGGCAATGGCTGGCATCCTACCAGGTGGTTTATTATGCCAACCAGGTTTTAGAAAGCCTGGAGCAGATCGCCCCGGCACCAACCGTTCAATCGCAACAGATCAGGGGAGCGGCTTTATTCTTCCGTGCTTACGCATTTTTCCAACTCGCCAGCGTCTTTTCAAAACCTTATTACGAGCAGACCGCAGGTAACGATTCAGGGATACCGATCAGGCTGACCGCTGACTTTAACCCGGTCTCCGTGCGTTCTACCAACCAGCAAACCTATGACCGGATTCTGGCAGACTTTAAAGAAGCGGTGCCTTTATTGCCTCAAAGCAGCACCTATCCATCGCAGCCAACGAAGTCGGCGGCTTACGCGGTACTGGCAAGAACTTATCTGGCCATGGGGCAATATCAAATGGCAGGGACTTATGCGGATTCCTGTCTAAGCCTTCAGCCCCAGTTGATCAATTTCAACACGCTAAGCGCAACTTCTGCAAACCCGATTGCCAGGTTCAATAAGGAAACTATATTTTATGCCATGTCCGGAGGTTCAACCTTATTGGTTCCTTCCAGGTGTAAGATCGATTCTACGCTGTATGCCTCTTACGCCACCAATGATTTGAGAAGAACTATTTATTTTAAGAGCAATAACAACGGTTCGTATGCTTTTAAAGGGAATTATGATGGCAGCCAAAGCGCAACGATCTTTTCAGGACTGGCAACCGATGAAATTTATCTGATCCGGGCAGAATGTTATGCAAGAGCAGGTCAAACCGCTAAGGCGTTAAGTGATTTAAATACCCTATTGCAAACACGATGGAAAACCGGGACATTTCAGCCACTCCAGGTAACAGATGCCAGTGCGGCGTTGGCCTTGATATTGAATGAAAGAAGAAAGGAATTAATCTTCAGAGCGCTAAGATGGACAGATCTAAGGCGGCTCAACCAGGAAGCGGATCTAAGAATCACGCTAAAGAGAAATCTGGGATCGGCCCTCTATCAATTGCCACCGCAGGATTTGAGATATGTCTTTTTAATTCCGCAGGAGGTGATTACGACCAGTGGTATTGCACAGAATCCAAGATAAAAAGAAAGAGAGCGGGGCTCTCTTTCTTTTTATTGAAACTATTGATCCTGCAACAGCACATTGCTGGAAGGGGAATGATTATTAACCGCATTGTTAATCTCTGTTTGCAAGGCAGAGGTAATGACAGGTTTGGAATTACTTCCAACTGTCGCCTGAATGGAACACATACTTGTTGTTCCTGGGCAGTCAGGAGTGCCGCTAACCTGCACATAGTTGAGCGGGTCTGTAATACTGCCCGATCCGTCGTAGGTAAACCAGGATGTTGCAAATTTAGCTGCCTTTTTCTCAGTGGGTGCTTTCATAGCCATCATGGTGCCTGCACCTAAGAGAACGAAAAATAATAGGGCTATCGATACCGCTATTTTGTTTTTAATGGGGTTGAACATTTTGCTGTTCATAGTATGGTCTTTTTTTGCTAAAAAAGATTACCTTAAAAAATGTCTGACTGGGTATATTTATATCGCGTTTTGTCTTTAGGCAGACCTCACCGTAACCTTTTACATCCCTGATGTATCGGTTACTTGGTCCCGAATAGCCCGGCACGGCTATTCGGGTTTTTCGTGAACAGTGCGAGCTTACGCTCGTGGGTGGTTCTGTTAGTAATTCTCTTTCGGGCGTAGGTATGGAACATTGGCGTGAAAGTAATGGCAAAAAACCATACAACTGCTGCCATGTTAGCTTTGATGAAAACGATGCATAGCCCTGCCATAACGGCCAGCATCGTTAACCGGAAGATTTCCTCCGCCATGTCTCTAATTATTGCTACATCTAATTTTTTCATCTGTTTTACATTTGCTTTTCTTCTGCTCGATTCAAATGTTAAGTAAAGTTAGTTGGATATCATATGCTTTTAGAAAGACACTTTGCTCAAAATGAATCTCTTATGGACTCTCTAAAACTGAATTTATGACCAATGAGGAGGGCCAATTGTCACTCTATTTAATCCCTTTCCTTTGCAAAGCGGTTACGGATTCGAACGAAATGGCGACGTGACATATTCATATACGAGGCAAGGAATTCAAAATGGCCACCCGTAAAAAGATAGGGCTGTGTTTTGGCCAGATGCCGGTATCGGTCCTCCGGAAACATGCGCATCATGTTTTCCCTTTCTTTACCTGCCTGAATGCTGTCTTCGGCCAATAGCAAGAAAAGGTTCTGGCTTTCCCGATGGATTTTGTTGATGGACTGAATAATGGTATGCGGTAGGGACAAAAGTACGGTCGGCTCGCGGAAAGTGATATATTCAGTAGCCGGCTGCTGATGGAAAAAGCAGGAAGGAATCAGAAAGCTATCCTGGAACTGAAACCATTGAACTACTTTTTGTTTTTGACGGATCGTGTGACCCATCACCAGACCTTCCTGAATGTAGTACATTTCCATCGGAACATGGCCTGGACTAAGTAAGCGGTCATTCTTCTCAAAAAACAGGGTACTTAGGTTTTTCTCAATCAATGCTTTAATCTGCGCTGTTAAAACAATCTTTTCACTGATTTTTGAAAAAAAGCTTTCCTGATCCATCACTTCGGGTGTTCGGTTTAGCTACAAAAAACGGCTTAAACCAGGCACTTGTCAAGTGTTGCAAGGTGTCTGTAATTTGACACCGTTGTAATTTGAACGTATATAGGCTTTCCACAATTTAGACTTTGATAATTTTCAAGACTCTAATCAACATTATTTTTAAAATTAACATGTTTTAATTGCCTGTAAATTCTAATAATAAATCAATGCTTAAATTATTGTTAATTAATTATTAAATAATTATGTAAAAGTTACAACTTTCCGGAATAATGCGCTTTAATTTTATGGTGTAAGCTTTAAATCACTTACCATAAAGCACATGAAAACACCTTTAGCAGTAGCAGGAATTAATTTTGAAGAGGCGAGTTTTAAAAATTTTGAGAACATAGGTGGGTACGATATGTATGCCCGGGCAAATATTTTTAATGAATACCTGGACTTCCTTGATGAACGCGGGCATTTGAATTATCGCATGGAAGCGGTATCCGGTTGTGGACCTGAAATGGAAGTTTTGATACCCGGTAAGTCCAAGCCACAAACGATGGTCGGTCTGGTGTCAAACGATTATTTGGGTTTTACCCAGCATCCTAAGGTTAAAGCAGCGGTTATTGAAGCCGTTCAGCAATATGGTACCGGTGCTGGAGCTTCACCGGCAATAGGCGGTCATTTTAGTTTTCACCAGCGGCTGGAGGAAAAAATTGCTCAGTTTTTCAAAAGGGACAGCGCTATCCTCTACACGACCGGTTACACCGCCAACAGCGCGACCTTCCAGTGCCTGCTCCAGAAAGAGGATATAGCTATTCTAGATATGGCTGTGCATGCCAGTGTATTTGAAGGCTGTCAGCTGACCAATGTCAAGCGGTTCCCGCATAATAACCTGGAAATGCTGGAACTGGTACTTAAGCAGACCAAAGGCAAATACCGGAACAGGATGGTGATCATTGACGGCGTTTATTCTCAAGACGGTGATCTGGCTCCACTCGACAAGATTTTGGAACTGACCAAAAGCTATGGAGCGTATCTGGCGATTGACGACGCCCATGGCACCGGTGTGATCGGTAAAACCGGGAGAGGAGTGCTGGAATTGTACGACCTTTTTGACCAAGTCGACCTGATCACCGGTACATTCAGTAAGACTTTTGCACACCTGGGCGGTTATATCGTCGGTAATCCTGAGCTGATCAGATTTTTGAAATTTCAGTCCAGGCAACATTTATTTTCGGCGACCTCGTCGCCGGCAGCTGCCGGTATTATCAAAGCCATCGAATTACTGGACGAAGAACCACATTGGCAAAGCCAGTTATGGGGTAATATCGATTATTTCAAGAAAGGGCTGCTAGAATTAGGGTTTGATGTAGGTGCCACACAATCAGCGATCATTCCAGTAAAGATCGGAGACCCCAAGAAAACTGGCGAAGCCGGACGCCTGCTATTGGAATATGGCGTCTACAGTAACCCGATCATCTATCCTGCAGTTTCGAAAAATGATGCCCGGATCCGGATGAGCCTGATGGCTACGCATACGCGTGAGCAATTGGACAAAACGTTAAATGCTTTTGCTGACGTAGACCGTAAAATGGGGATCGTTAATAAAAGCTAGCACCCGCGTTTATTTACCTAAGCAGATTTATATGAAAACAGGTTACAAACGAGTTTCCGGCAGAACCAATAACCGGCCGCTAACCGAGCGGAAGCTGATCGATGCTGTTGGATCAATTATTAAAAAGCACGGTTATAAAGGACTGACGGCATCCGCTATTGCCTCCCAAGCCGATGTCAGCCGGCCACTGATCAATAAATACTTTAAATCATTAAATGGATTGATCGAAAAGTATGTTATGGAAAAGGATTACTGGATCGCTTCAAAAAGCCAGATGACGGATGTAGTTATGAAGACGCAAAAGAAAGCCCCTCTAATAGAACTGCTCGTACATACGCTTCAGGAACAATTGAGATTTTTTTATACCACGGAAGAAATGCAGCAACTGATACTTTGGGAAATTTCAGAGCAATCCCACCTGATGAACAGTATCGGTAATGCGAGAGAAAGTATTGGGGAAGATTTTTTCAGTAAAACGGCACGCTATTTTGAAGGTTCGGATGTAAACTTTAAAGCAATAGCTGCATTGCTCGTATCTGGAATTTACTACCTGGTGCTTCATGGGCGGACCAATTCCAGTTTACAATGTGGTATAGATATCAACACACCTGAAGGACAGTGTGAAATATCTAAGGCGATCAGGCATATTATTACCGGGGCCTTCTACGCAGGCAAAAATAAAAAGACCTCAGAATAACAGAATAAAAATCCGGCAATTATTATAGTTACATTTTTGACGATGCGAAATATAAGATATGAGATACACAGATCGTTTACGGCTTTTAGAGAACGAGGTTCTGGAAAGTGCTCATGGGCCATTAACTACATATGAACAAGATTCGACTATAGCGCATATTATAGCAGAACGAGCCCAGATCGCTGAAGACATCCACCGAATGGTGTTCGAACTTAGCGGTGATCAACCCCGCGCAGAGATGCTAATCAGTGATATACAAAATGAGATCGCCTTATTTTCAGATAAGCACTTTCGTTCATTAAATAGAAGCTCAGAAGGCGCTTCTGTGAATAATTATACACCCGCCGGATCTATTGTTGAAGCGTTGCTTGCAGAAATGGATACGCTTTATGCCACGCTCCAAGAAAATTACCCCAGGTTATTTAACATGGAGTTACCGATTCCATTGTCTCTCAGAAATCGGCGGTCATCAGCCATAGCCCAGCAAGCAGAAACGGTGCTGATGGCGTTAAATAAACAGGAGGTGGACGCATCGCTCGTCAGCCTGATTGCCGAATATCTGCATACATTTTTCAGATATTCAGATGTTTTCCTATCAAGCAGCAGGGAGATCGATTATTATACATTTGTTGTCGGGCATTTATACCGATTTGTTAAAAGTTCATTTACAGCCGATTTTAAAGAAAAACTGTTCCGGGAACTCATTTATATGAATTTCAATAGTCTGCCGCTGATCAATTATTATTTAAAGGAGATACAACTCAATTATGATCAGATAGAAAGCTATCAGAGCGAACTTTATCGGTTGATCATTGATCAGCGGAATCTCAAATCACTGCCCGTTCATCCGAAATTTATTTATCAGCCCGGCGGGATATCCTTAAAAGAACTTTTAAGTGGTGCGATAGCTGAGGAAATTTCCTGCGTTGAGCAGCTGCAGCGTATCCAGGAGAAAAAAATGTATAAAGACTGGCCTTCCGGTGTAATTTCACCCTTCTATTTTCATGTTTCCCTTACGCTGGAACAGCTCACTTTCTTGTTCAGGATCATGATCGAGGCTGGAGTGGTTATCGTCAAGAAAAAACTGGAACTCTTTGACTTTATTGCTAAACATATCGGTACCACGAATAAGGACAACCTAGCGACGCGGAGCATCAAAAATAAGTTTGGTAGTCCCAGTGCGCTTACCATTCAGAAAGTAAAGCATATGCTGCTTATGCTGGTAAACCTGATCAATGAAAGGTATCCGGCTTAGGGGGCATATCAAGCAGGAGGTAATTCGCCTCCAAAAACTTCAGCAGTTCACCGAACCAGCGGTAGTTGAAATGCTCATATTTCGTCAAAGAGACCCAGCCCGTTGAAATAATGTCTTGCAGCGTCCTAAAACCCATTTTTTGACAGCAGTCTTTAAAGTCAGTACTTAACTCAAGTTCGCTGATGGCAGTATGTAATATCGGACTCTTTACCTGTTGACCTTTCATTGTAAACAATGTACTATCAGTAGTTTCCTGAATCTTTATTTCGGTACCCGGTTTTCGTTTGCCCTACAAAAAATTAAGCGGATCAATGACACGCTGAATTCGTTCGTAGGCTTGATTTCTACTTCTTTTTGTACGAGGGTGTCAATCGGTAACGACACCTCTGACACTTGACTAAAATACATGAATCAAGTGACATTTGTCTCATTGGTAGCCAAATATAGTTGTTCATGAGCAATTAATCACGCCTGTTTTGTGGTTACTGCCGCTCGGTTGCGGTGGGCAAAACTGATGTTAACCTTAATCTGTGAAATCATGTCAAGTGCCTATTTTAACAAGCTGAAATCCGAACTGGAAAATGACCTTAAATCTTTAACGGTCAAAACGAGCGAGCCGCTCGACCGCCTTACTACAGCAACGGCCTTAATTGCCAAAACCCTTCGTGAACTAAAGGGATATGTTCTGGAAAATAATTTTCCCGACCAAGCGTCGGAGATTGCTTTTTTTAAAGCGATCAAGCCTGGTTTTTATGCCCTCCAGATTTACGAGATCGGACGATTCAACCTGCTCATCCATCAGCCGGTCGGCACAGATGAGACAGAGCTTAACTATCTACAGGAAGAAGTCCGCCAAATCACCCGGTTTTTTCAGCAGAATGCCTTTCATTATCATTATTACCGCTTCAAGATTACGGAACTGGATCATATCTATTTTACGCGAAATCAAGAGTGCCATTTTCAGTCTTTTCCTGAAATCCCTTTACTCGAACCAGATTACTCGACGGAAATGGACTATCTGTTTGCCAAATTTATGGCTTGGGAACGTTTACTGGATGATCTTGACCATCGGATTGCATTGCTGAGCAAATCTGCCTTGCCTGCCGTTTCTGGTTCCGCACAGTTACACCATGATCTGAAATGGACCGGCGACGGAATAAACCTTGTGGAGGTCGCTTACGGAATTTGGTTAACTGGTCAGTTGAATCACGGCACCGCCGGAATCTCTGAGATCATCAGCTGGTTGGAAGCGAACTTACAGGTCAAAATCGGACGGGCTTACCGGAGGTGGACCGCGATCTCAGGGCGCAAACGAATCAGTACCACCCGTTATATTGACCAAATGCGCGAAGCGGTTCAGCTTCGCCACCAGGAGGAGAATAGTTTGATCAAAAAGACAAAAGAGATATAAAATAATTTTTGCGTTTTGTTAAGAGGCTGCTCCGGCGGCCTTTTTTTTTGATTTGAGAGGCGCTTTATCTGCTTTTTAGGGTTCTTACACAAGTTCCCAACGTCGATTCTAAGATTTCTTTTTTCCGAAAGTTATTTCCAAGTGCTTGACAATTAGCATTATTCATATAATATCAGATCTATTTAAGGGTCCCACCCCAAGAGAATTTCAGATCCTCCCAACCTTTGTTTTGTCGGCCATGGCATTATAGCCCGGCTATATAGACCAATGGGATGGAGCAACTTCAACTGATCAGGATCTTCAGAGAATCGGTAAAGACCGGCTCAGAAAAAGCTACGGCTGAGCTGACGGAGAACCCGAATTACCTCACCAAAGCAGCGGCTTACCGAAAATATGGCCGCAGCCTGGTGGATCGATGGTTTCAGGAGAAGCTCTTAGAACTGACGCCCGTTCGTGGCAGACCTTCCCAATTGGGTATTGACAAAAATACGCTGGAGGCCATTGCGGCTGCCAGTAACCGCATAACCTATCTGCCAGTGGCGGAAAGGTAAGATCAGCCTGAGGCTGACTGCTCTTTGACATTGGGGGAAGAAACATTATCCTGTGCGAACAGGAAATTTTGCGAAGGTGAGATCGTATCAATATACCGAAAGCGCATTGGCAGGCGACGGCCCGTTTTGTAGAAAACGACGCGAGTATTCCCGAATCAAAGCCCATTGGACCGCAGGCAATTGCTCATCCAATGGGCTTTTTGTGTTTACACCAATCTTTAAAATCATGGATATACCAATCTCTGCACACCTCCTCGGCTTAATGCTGGAACACGCAGCTGAAATGGGTGCCAAAAATGCGCTCATTCAATTCGGTCACCTCAAACCCTATCTGAAAAAGTCGGAAGCTTACCGCCTGTTCGGCCGCAAGAACGTCGAGTACTGGATCAAAGCCGGGTTGGTGACGCCCCGCAAGGATGGAGACTGTTCCGCGACCTGGCGGCTTGAACGAATGGAGCTTGAAGCCATCGCCAAAGTCGAAAGCTTGCTGATTTATTTATAGATACAGCAGCTCATCACTGCTGGTAGAAAGTAAACAAACATCAAATAAATTAATATCTCATGAGCAATTTTTTAAATGCAGCCGACATCAAAGACCAAGTGTCACTGGTAGACCTGTTATTCCGCCTGGGTTACGAACCCGCACGGCGTTCGGGTAAGGAATTAATGTACCTGAGCATGTTGCGGGATTCTGATATCGATCCATCTTTTGCAGTGAATGAACAACTCAACGTCTGGTTTGACCATGGAACCGGCAAGGGTGGCAATATCGTAGATTTTGGCTTGGCTTACTGGCCGATGACAGATTTCGTCGAGGTATTGCACAAGATCCAGACTACCGCTAAACAGGAGATCATCGCCAATCATTCCAGGGAAAATGCCAGGCCAAGAATGGCCATCAAGATCCCGCATTACCAGATTGAAGATATCAAAGAATTCGGCACCAACGCCGCTATCACTACTTACATTGAAGAGCGGGGGCTCGGCGCCGTAGCTCGGGACAAATTAAAGGAAGTCTACTATTATGTAGAGGATCAAAAGAAATTACGTAAACATTTTTTTGCTTCCGGCTGGCAAAATGAACTTGGGGGCTGGGAGGTCCGCAACAAATATTTCAAGGGTTGTCTGGGCCACAAGGCCGTTAGTTTTATAGAGGGCGTAACTCAAAAACTGGTCATCTTTGAAGGTTACCTGGATTATCTCAGCTGGCTCACCGAACACGCGGAAAATAGGTCTAGTATCTTGGTGCTGAATAGCTTGTCACTCCTAGAAGCAGGCATCAAGCGAGCAAAGACTTACTCAGAGGTTGATCTATATTTCGACCGCGACAAAGCCGGTCATCAAGCTTCCGTCAATTTTAAAGCGGCAGTACCGCAGGCTCAAGACCGCTCTGCCGTTTATGACGGCTATAAGGATTACAACGATCGCCTTCAAGCCGGTATAGCAAGCACCCCGATGGTTTCTTTTCAGCCGGAACCCGAACAGCGAACACGTTTTCGCAGGTAGCATTGCGAGAAAATCACGAGAACAAGTCATTGGAGTGAAAGCGTTGTGATGAGTATCTCAAACTGGATTAAGATAAAACTGGCAGTTTTCATCTTTGCACGGCTTTTTTATCTCAGTAATAGATTGTGTGTGGAGTAAGGCGGGTATGATGAATAGGGCTCTTGCCACAACAACCGCCGATATGTCCTTTAAATGAACTCAACCGTGCAACGTTGGGATATATGGCTACTTGGCTACATTTTGGTTTTTATCCTTGCAAGATGTCTTTTTGTCCGACAAAAATTCGCCTGCGCTCATTTTAGGTCGCCCAAAAAGAATCTTGCCTTCAAGCTGCCTGTCGTCTGCTTGAAGGAAGTATCGAAAATTCGCAACTCATTTCCTCTTCATGAAGAATACAAAAAAATCCCGGGGCAGGCCTATGCTGGCGGAGGGTAAAAGAACGCGTAAGATCGACGCCCGCTTCACAGAGGAGGAATACCAGACTATAATCGAAATGGAGCGCGAGTTTGGGATCAGCCGGGCTGATATCATCCGTTCGCACGTGCTCAGTGGCGCGCAGCAAAGAGTGATTAACGGCAAGGAGCTGATCAGCCAGCTTGACCTGATCGGGGGTGAATTGGGCCGTGCAGGCAATAATATCAATCAACTGGCCCGGTATGCCAATATTTTGAAAAAGCAAAATATTCTTTCGCCGGGCCTGATCGAGCAGTTCAACCTGCTGTTGGAAAAATATCACGGCAACCAGGTTGTTTTGGAGGTGACACTGCGGAAAGTGATCCGCCTGATGACGCAATCTTAATTATAACACTACTACACAGCCATATAACTACACAGCCATCTAACTACAAATCTATGTAGCTATAAGACACTATAGCAAAGTAGATATAAAGCTATTGAGCTACAGTCCTATATATAACGCTATGTCCTGTCTTGTCCTGAAATAGGTTTACAAATTTCGAGGTTTAACTAAGATCGAAAATGAAAATTGTAAAGCACTATCCGGACGAGCTTAAGCTTAAAGTGGTCCGCTATTATCTGGACTCCGATGAGGGTTACCAAAAGACCGCAGAGCGATTTAACCTGCAATATGCTGCAACGGTTATGAAATGGGTTCGTAAATTTAGAGGCGAATCCACTACTCAGCCAGAAATGAGTAAACCAGCAAAAAAAGAAAAACCGATTGCCCCTGGTGATGCCGAAGCTATGGCTAAACGTATCCAGGAACTGGAGCAGGCGTTGGAAACCGAACGTCTTCGGAGCCAGGCAATGAGCACGATGATCGATGTGGCCGAGCGTGACCTGAAGATCTCCATCCGAAAAAAGTCTGGAGCCAAACGGTCAGGGAAATGAAAGCATGTTATCCCAAAATCAATATGGATACGCTTTGCCGATTGTTTGGCTACAGCAGACAAGCCTTTTACCAATTGCAGCAGTATGAATACAAATGCCAGGTACAATCGCAGATCATCTTAGAAATGGTCAGCAATGAGCGCCAGAGTCTGCCGGGCATCGGTGGGCGTAAGCTGCTCAGTCTGATGAGCGGGCCGATGAAAAAGGAAGGCATTCATCTGGGCAGGGATGCTTTCTTTGCCCTGCTACGCGAAAACCGCCTTTTAGTACGTCACCTGCGCTCGAAGATTAAAACCACGGATTCCAGGCACCGTTTCCGCAGGTATCCCAACCTGATAAGGGAGCTGGTACCCAGCAGACCACATGAGCTTTGGGTAAGTGATATCACCTATATAGAAACCGGAGAAGGTTATCTGTACCTGTCATTAGTCACGGATGCTTATTCACGTAAGATCGTGGGCTGGAACCTATCACCTAAGCTGGAAGCGGATGGTGCAGTAAGCGCATTGGATATGGCCATCCTGCAGTTACCGCAGCGTCCTTTGGGTGACTTGATTCATCATTCTGACCGGGGCATCCAGTATTGCTGTGATAAGTACATCAGCCGGTTGAGGGCAAACGGCATTCATATCAGTATGACCGAAAATGGCGATCCGCTCGAGAACGCTATTGCAGAGCGCGTAAACGGCATTCTAAAATCCGAATGGTTAAACAAACGAATGCCGGAAACCAAGTGGGCAGCGCACGCTATGTTAGCGGAGATCATCCAGGCTTACAATCATAAACGACCCCACATGAGTATCGGTATGCGAACTCCTGCCACAGCACATACCTTGAAAGGTGAACTCAGCAGAGCCTGGAAAAGCTATTACCAAAAGGATAAAACAGAACGTACAGATGTTAACAACACCATTGCTTGTAAAGCTGAAACAGGATGAGTAAAATTGCATCAGTAAAGTCCCCTCAGGACGAACCAAAGAAAGTAAACATTATACAGGACTAACACCCCAAATCTGTAAAGACTTTTTAGGACGAGACATCCGTATGACTATAGAGCCATATGGCTACGTAGCACTACAGCTCTACAGCCGGTTAGCTTAATAGTTAAAGAGCCCCATATTTTTAGCGCCCTATAACAACACTTAAACCTGAGGTTAATGAACAATCAAAGTAGCCCGGCTGAAGCCGCAGAACTGTTTAAGCGCCGTTCGCTTGGCATATTGCCGCATATCGATATCGCCGGAACCGATTTTACGATAGACTGGCGGGCAAAGGAATTGCGGGAATCCGCGGCACCCTGGAATACAATCCCGCTGCGCAATCTGGACATGGGCGACGCAGGTGAAAACTACCTGTTCTTTTATGATACGGCAAAGCATACACTTTGGCATTTCGACCCCTACATCACCGCGTTGCCGGCTAATGTTATTTTACTGGAAATACCCTATGAGCTTAAGCTTGATCCTTACGCAGTGGCTAACGAATATGGAATGGACCCGGCGGAATTAATAGCGGAGTTCCCCATTCAAAAGACGCTTTCCAGTGCGGTCAAACCGCTATCGGAATCCGGCCTGCCGGAGATTATACAGGAAAACCTGGAGAAACTACAGACAAGATCTAACGACCGCTCACCAGATCGAAAACGCGGCAGATAGTCATGTCATATGACCACTGCACCTCTATATCTTTTAACAAGTAACAAATTAATAGTATGGAAATTTACGTCACCTGGGCTCATATCATGGTCGCCCTCTGCTTTTATTTATTATTTAAGTATGCAAGCAGTTGCTATTTCAAAGTGTACAATGCCTGCGAGTCACCATTCAATCCTTTCGTTCCCTATGAAAGCCCGGAAGTTTACCGCCAATGGGAACGCGGCTACAAGTACGGCAAGAAGAAAATGCAGCTCAGGCATAAGCAGCAGCTCACTCAAATGTTCACCGAGCAGTTGAAGGATATCAACGATCAGGTGCAGGACGTGGTGGATAAGGCCGGGCAGGATCATGGATTCAATGCAAATTAGCCACTTTAGGCAAAGCTTATGGTCGTTAAGATACTATCTTCCTCTGCTACTTTCAGCGGCGTGACCTATAACACTGATAAGGTTGAGCGTGATAAAGGTGAGTTGATGCTGGTACGAAACTTCGGTTCCCTTCAGGGACTGGAAAAATTAAGGCCGGAAGATTACAGTAATTACCTGAAAATGCTGTCCGCACAGAATCCGAGGGTGCGCAAGCCGCAGTTTCATACGGCTATTTCGGCTAAAGGCACATCCTCTACCAAGGAAGCGCTTACCGAAATTGCCGTACGGTGGCTGGAAGCGATGGGTTATGGACAGCAACCCTACCTGGTCGTGTTTCATAAGGACACGGACAATCATCACGTCCATGTAGTTTCCACTCGCATCGGCCGTGACGGCAAAAAGATCAGCAGTGCCTTTGAGCGTGTCCGAGCCGTTCAGCAACTTAATCGTATCATGGGCACCGACTTCAGGCAAAATGTGGCTAATGATATAAGTGACGCGTTAGGCTATAGGTTTTCGAATAGCGCACAATTTATGCTGATCCTGGAAAGCCGGGGATATGTATTGAAGACGGTTAACGAACAATTGGAGGTGGTCAAGTTCGGGCAGAAACTTCAGAATATTCCTTTAAAGATGGTCAGCCAACAGGCCGCTCAATTTACAAAGGATGTGCAGCGGCAACGCCAGCTAAAGGCAATCTTTCAGAAGTACAGCAGCATTTATCAAACCGCTTTAAAGAATGATAAAGAGCCACTGGCGGGCGGACGCAGTAAGGTTCTTTCTGGGCTTGCTTCCGACCTGTCCCGGTTCCTGGAAATAAAGTTCGGTTTGAAGCTGATTTTTCATTCCAAAGATGATCAACCGGCCTATGGTTATTCCATCATCGATCACAGCGGCAAAGCGGTCTGGAAAGGCAGCGAAATCATGCCGCTTAAAGAACTGCTAAGCCGGAACGGTCAGCACACATTTGATCAGCGTTCTGCACTGGGGCTGCCGGAAATTCCGAAATGTGTGAGTCATGAAACCAGCAAATTATATGCTGCGCTGCTGAAAGCGGCCATCCGCAATTACCCGGACATTGGACAGGGGCTCACCGATCTTGGCTTATCATTCAGTAACGTGGATGGGCGGGTAGTCCTCAGTGATCCGGCGGCAGGTATCCAGGTTCCGGTAGATGAACTGCTTGAAGGCGCCGATACAGCCGACTGGTCAGCGGTTGAAGCTTATGCCGCCTATAAAGGCTACGACTATGTACCGCCGGTCAGCATTGCTGAAGACATTGATGATGAGCAGATCAACGGCCGCAGCCGCCGCCGGAAAAAGAAGGCCCGCACCAATACCCGTTAACCCGTACATTAAAATTAAACGATATGGTCATTATTATTGGCAACCAAAAAGGTGGCGCAGGAAAAAGTACGCTTACGCTGCTACTGGCCAACTACCTTTCTATTTCTAAGAAAAGAGATGTCATCGTTTTGGATCTGGACTATCAGCAATCCCTATCTCAAAAGTATGAAAAAGCCAAAATGCTGGAGAACGAGGAGTCTTACCAGGTGGTCGCAGCCGGACTGGAACATTTCCCGGATATGGCGGAGGTCTTATTGAGCAATCCCGACAAGATCGTCCTGATCGACCTTCCCGGCAAGTTGGATGATGACGGGTTGATCCCCATCTTCACATCAGCCGACCTGGTGCTGTGTCCTTTTTCTTATGATGAGATGAGCTTCGAGTCGACCATCTTTTTTTCCATTGTGCTGCGTAAGATCAACGCCAGGGTACCGATCCATTTTATTCCCAACCGCTTTAAAGCGAACGTACGTTACGATACGCAGCGGGACGTAGATGAGCAACTGGAAAAGTTTGGAACGATCACCAAGAAGATCCCTGACCGTATTGACTTTCAACGGGTCAATACGCAGCAGACACCGCTGACGGTTTCCCCGATCACGACGGACGTCTTCGACCCAATCTATCAATCCTATATTAAAAAGTAAGCTATGAGCGATATCAAATCCTTAGCCGACCAGCTGCGCAGCAAGGTCGGGCAGCCCGCAGAAAAGGAAGCTGCGACCAAAACCGGCAAAACTGTTACCAACGGTGAAATTGAACAATCAGCCCGGGCAGCTTCCGCCTCTAAAACACAGGCCATCCTGGCGCTCATCCGGGCTTACGATAATTCGGACCACAAGAGCATGGTGCATGTGCGCTTTGATGCCAAAACGCTGCAGACCATGAACCATTTTAAAATGGCAACGGGTGTCGATGTGACCAAACTGGTGGCCTATGCGGTCAGTGAACTGTTCGCACTGCACCCGGAACTAAAAACGATCATTAAACAATTTATTCAAAAACTCGACTCATGAACTGGCTTCAATTTATTCTTACGATCACCGGTGTTTATACGCTCTATTACCTGGTGATCATTCTGACCGATGTGGCCGGCACTGTTCACCACAAGGCAGGCGCCGCACTGAATGCTGAACTGACTTTTGAAGAGCCGGTCATTGCGCAGCAGGTTGCGCCGTTAGCTTCGGACGCAGAAGAGCCGATTCCGGATGATGCGTCAGCCGGAACAGCACGAAGTATAAAAAAGAGCGCCGTGCCCGAATCAGTTGGTATCGGCGGTGTGCCATTTAGCGAAGTCATTGCACTCTGCAAAGCTGAGGCCATTCAATTTACCGGAAAGGTAGCTTTTTAGCGTGATGAAAAAAATCCCTAAAATAACGCTATTGCAATTACTCCTATGCATTTTGGCATATCATTCATCTGCACAGCCCGGACTGAACGAAATGCAGCAAGCCAGGCAGGACCTGACCTCGTCTTTCTTTTCTTCGCTGGATGCATCGCTCGTGCTTGCCGCCATATTCGGGATCGTTGGCGCTGTACGTATTTATCATAACTGGCAAGTGGGTAAAGAACGGATGACAGCAGAGGTAGCCGCCTGGTTCTTCGCCTCACTTTTTATGGTCCTGATGGGCGCCTTCGTCCGCGCTATTTTTGGCATATAGTTATTTTCTGCTGTAAGATCAAGCTGCTACCGGCCGGGGCGGTTTTCTTTTTTAAACCCAATACCATTCAATTTTTAACGAACAAACAAATGAAGAGAACAAAAAAAATGGTCGCTATGGCCATGCTGTTGGCTATTACGCAGTTACAGGCTTTCGCCCAAAGTGGCGTTAACGGCCTGAATACTGCCACTAGTACCCTCAAGACCTATGTAGACCCGGTGACCAATATCACGCTGGTGATCGGTGGTATCGTCGGTATCGTAGGTGGTATCCGTGTCTACTCCAAATGGAACAGCGGTGATCAGGATATTAATAAAGAGCTAATGGGATGGGGAGGCAGTTGTCTCTTTCTCGTGCTTTCTTCGCTGATTATCAAAGCCTTCTTTGGCTTGTAAACCATGGCCAAACGATTCGCTGTCTACAAGGGGCTGGAACGGCCCCTTGTTTTCAAAGGCTTCAAAGGCAAATTCATCTATTGGGGGGTAGGCTGCCTTTTGCTCGGCCTGGTTGCCGGCTCCATCACCATGGCGCTCGTCAATATGTGGGTCGGCGCTGTTGTGCTGGTCGGCAGCATTGTCGGCGGCCTGTTTTATACCGCCGGCCGGCAAAAAGGCGGGCTGCATAGCAAGTCCCGTTCGCCAGGCATCTACGCACACCGCGCAAACCTTAAAAATCTCCAAGCTTATGCCGCAAAAAAACGAATTTAAGTTACCTTATTTAGGTACAGATACCTATCACGAGTATGACCTGCTCTACGGCGCAAAGGGTGAATTCTCAGTCGTGATCGAGATCACCAATCCCATTACCAGATATGCCGCCTCAGCGGTAGCTTATGACGAGTTTCACAGCATCTTTACCAGCTTGGTTAAGATCCTTGGAGACGGTTATTTGTTGCAGAAGCAGGATGTTTTCAGCAAGGTGGTCTATCCCTACCAGGAAGATGATGATTATCTGCAGGATAAATACAATGCCCACTTTGCGGGTCGGGAATACACCCGGATCAGCACTTACCTGACCATCACCAGGCAACCTAAGAAAGGACGCTTCTATGTTTATGATCCCAAGGTCCTGCAGGAATTCCGGCAGGCGGTGACTAAAGTTGTGTCGATACTGGGAGCTTCTAAATGCCACCCATCCCTGCTCAAAAAGCAGGAGATCAACAAGCTGATGATTAGTGTACTGGCTATGGACTTTAGCGGCGATAGCCTGGTACTGGATAATATCCGGCCCACAGATACCGAACTCCAGATGGGGAGCCGCGCCACACGTTGCATCAGCCTGGTCAATGCGGACAATGTCGATCTGCCTTCAGAGGTAGGCACCCATATCGAAATGAACGATAAGGATACCATGAAAGGTTTCCCGGTGGATGTGCTGAACTTCCTGCATAAGGTGCCGGGATATGAAACGATCATTTATAACCAGATGATCGAGATCCCTTCCCAGCAGATAACGCTGAACAAACTGGAAGTAAAAAAGAAGCGGCACTCTGGTATTCCCGATCCCGTTAACCAGCTTTGTGTGGAAGATATCGACCACTTGCTGCGTGATGTGGCGAGGGATAACCAGTTATTGGTCCGGGCCCACTTTAATATCATGGTCACCTGCAAACAGGAAAACCTGCAGCGAGCGGCCAACTATATTGAGAACGCGCTGTTCGGCCTTGGCATTATCGTTAGCAAGAATGCTTATAACCAACTGGAACTTTTCCGCACGGCCTTGCCCGGCAATGGCGTCGAGATCCAGCATTACGACTGGTTCCTGACCACCTGTGATGCGGCGCTCTGCCTGTTTTTCAAAGAAAGCCTGCCCAAAGATGACCCCAGCAAGTTCCTGGTCCGTTTTACCGACCGGCAAGGCATCCCTATCGGGATCGACCTTTCTGACCTGATGATGCGTACCGGCAGGATCTCCAACCGGAACCGCTTTGTACTAGGCGGTTCGGGTACGGGCAAATCTTTTTTCATCAATAGCCTGGTAGAGCAATACCTGCTCTTTAACATGGACGTGGTTATTGTGGATGTCGGACATTCTTATACCGGCCTCAACCAGTTTAAGAACGGTAAGTACGTCACCTATACGGAGGATAAGCCGATCACGATGAACCCCTTCCAGATAAAAGCCGATGAATATAATATTGAAAAGAAGGATTTCCTGGTGACGCTGACCGGGCTGTTGTGGAAGGGAGCCGATGGGACGATCAGCACGGTGGAACGGGACGTGATCTCCAACGTAGTGAGCGCTTACTACAACGCTTATTTCAACCCGTTGCTTACTTACGGAGAGGACGCAGCCGGCGAAGTGACTGAACTCAACTTTAATAGTTTCTACGACTTCGCACTCTACAAGATCCCGAAGATCAAGAGCGAGGACCATATCCCTTTCGATTTGGACGAGTTCCGCTACGTCCTGAAAAAATTCTACCGGGGCGGGGAATATGAAACGATCCTGAACGAAGCCGCTGATGAATCCCTGTTCTTTGAGCCTTTTATTATCTATGAAATTGATAATGTGAAAGATAACAAGGTTCTCTTTCCGATCTGTACTCTGATCATTATGGATGTTTTCATCCAAAAAATGCGTCACCGTAAGGACCGACGCAAGACGTTGATTCTGGAAGAGGCCTGGAAGGCGCTGGCCTCACCGATCATGGCGGAATTCCTGTTGTATCTGAACAAGACCGTTCGTAAGTTTTGGGGAGAGATCATCGAAGTAACCCAGGAACTAGGTGATATCCTGAGCAACCCCATCGTCAAGGACAGTATTATCAATAATTCCGATACCGTCATCCTGTTGGATCAGAGCAAAGCCCTGGAAAACTTTAAAGAGGTCGCCAAGCTCCTGTCTATTACCGAAACGGAACAGCGCAAGATCTTTACGACCAACCAGCTCGATAATAAGGAGAACCGCGGCCTGTTCAAGGAAGTCTATATCCGCCGCGGCCAGGTCGGTGAAGTGTACGGCGTCGAAGTGTCGATCGAGCAATATTTGGTCTACACCACGGAAAAGCCGGAAAAATCTGCGGTGGAGATCTATACCCGTCATTACGGAAAATATACGGACGGGCTGGATGCATTTGTCACCGATCTCCGGCAAAGCGGTAAGTCACTTACCGAATTTGTAACGGCAGTGAATTCGGCCGGACGTCCGCTAACCATCACTAATTGATCATTATGAAACGATACCTTTTGCTATTTATGTTCATGGCGGCAAGGCTTGCCGATGGACAAGTACTATACGTTGACCCGGTCACCTCGGCGGCCATGCTGACACACAGTTCGACCATTAACGGACAACTCAATACGACCAACAATAATCTGACCGCTATACAGCGGGGACAGCTGGCGGTAACCGGGCAACTGGTCATTGTCAATGACATGCAGAACAAGATCTATACCGGTCTTAGCCAGGTGGCGAGCGTGTTGAATAACCTCACCACCATCAAGGAGATCGCTGATATCGGCAACGATATTGTAAAGGATGTGGGCAAAGCGGTAGAAACCGCCAAGGCTAATCCGGCGCTGTTGCTATTCGCCGAACAGGGCGCGCGTGATTTCCAAAGCAGGGCTACTTTGCTTGCCGCGGAAGTAAGCAGCTTTGTGCTCAAAGGCGGGAAAGATAACCTCATGGACTCGGGTGAAAGAGGTAAGCTCCTTAATCATATAGCCAGTGAGCTGCGCATCCTGCGCGGGATTGTTTACGGAATGCAGCGGGCCATGTACTGGGCAAAGATGCGTGGTATCTGGGCTTCACTCAACCCCTGGGCCGAGTGGCAGAACATGGACGTTCAGATCGCCAATAGTGTTTTATCCGAAGCTAAATACCTGAAAAAATGAAAACAATGATCTTAAGCCCGTTAATCTTACTGCTGTGGTTGACAGGTGCTCATGCGCAAAAGAGCGCGCTCAACATACCGGGCATCTGGCAGCTTGTGGATTATTCCAAGTCTGAAAATAAACTTCAAACCGAAGCGCGTAATAACCAAACTGTTGTTACCGCGAACGAAGCCAATAATAAGACGATGCTCGCGAAATTAAAAGATACTTACCGCACTTTGCAGCGTCGTTACAACACACTGGGTACCGCCATCGATGCGGCCAACATTGGCCTGCAGGCAACGCCTATGGTCAACCGGATCATCGGTAACCAGACCCAATTGTACCAACTGGCCCGGGATAACCCCGCGATCATTGCACTGGCTTACCAGACCGAGATCGAGTTTGTTGGGAAGGCGCACAGCCTGGTCAATTATCTTGTCGGGCTAAGCGCCTCCATTGGCGACGTGAACCAAATGAAAATGTCAGACCGCAGGATCCTGTTTGATTTCATCCTTTCTGAGTTAAGTGTCATTGACGACCTTTCACGTAACCTTGCCAGTTCCATGCAATATGTCAACCTGAACGGGCTCATCCGTACGCTCAATCCCTTTCAGGATTATGTCGATACGGACCGGTCGCTGATCGAGGACATTATCACCAACGCCAAATATCTTAAACCATGAAACTTTTAATTACCCTGACCTTCTTTAGCTGGCTGAACATAGGTTGTTGCTTTGCGCAGCGCATCGTATTTGACCCGAAGCACTATCAGTCGGTGATCGAAAACGGTTCCGTACAAAGCTCCGCGGAAGTTACCCATGGCCATTATTTATCCCAAATTGATAACAACCTGCAAACGATCAACACGAATGTCGGTTCGGTAGTTCTCGCTCAAACGATCATATACAATGGACTGGCCAACGTTAATTCGGCGCTGAAGAACGGCCTCGTCGTCAAGGACCTCGCCGTGATCGTCAGCGATATCCTGAATTATACCGACCAGACCCTAAATATGGCCAGGGCGGAACCCTATCTTTTATTATTTGCCGAAAGTTATGCTAACGAGATCAGGGGCCGCGCTACTCGGCTCGTCACCGACGTATCGGGTTTTGTGCTTAAGAAAGACAGCAATGTGCTGGCGGACTACAATGCACGTGACCAGTTATTGAATCACGTCCGCCGGGAACTACAGATCATCGACGGCATGGCATACGGCGCCTGGAAAGCGATGTTCTGGGCGAAGCAGCGCGGCATCATCGCGTCGGTCAATCCTTATGCCGCTTTTATCAATAACGATAAGGTCTTTGTCGCGGACATCATCCGGCAGGCCAAATACTTAAAACAATGATTTTATGAAAAAAATATTTCTAATGCTAATAGGCCTGTTTTATTTGCAGCAAACCTATGCCCAGATGCCGATCAACGATGAAGCGATCCGCTACCAGCAGGAACGCATGGTCTTCAAGCAATGGGACCAGAATAAGTTTAAGCCGGGCAGCGGCTTCTTGGGTCTGAGCCCTTATTACTGGCTCACCTGGGGTCTGATGCCGAGTTATAAAAAGACTGACCTTCGTCCGTTAGGCCCCTCAGGTCCGCAGACGCAACGACTGGCTTTGGTCGGCACGATGAACAGTACGGATAACAGCTATAAGCTGCAGGCCGACACGCTCCGCAATTCGGCACTGTCAGAGATCGCGAATCAGGAAGGCCTGTTTTCCGGCACTGATCCTTTATGGCTGCTTTACTACTCGAAAGAACTGAAGCCGGTGCTGGAGCATTCGGAAGCTACCATCATGGGCAGCCTTCCCCCGGCCATTCGCAGCGACGTGGTGAGCGAAGGTATTTACAACTGGTACAGCCGGGAACTCGATATGCTGAAAGAGCGGCTCGATGCGGCCCGCAGCGTCAATATGGACCGTGGTGCGCGGATTATCGCCTACCACCGTATGTTGTTGCAATACCGCGAGCTTGCAGCTGCCTGGGCTACGAGGACAGCCACCGCTGCCATGAACCGGCAAATGACCCAGGGCCAGGCACGGGCATTAGAAGGGCGGGTCACGATCGGTGACAGGACACCTGCCACCGATGTACAGATCGCTAATAAAGTGTTAGCGGACCGAAAATATTAAATGTTTCCCTTATGAAGAGAAAAGCTACACTGATACTCGGCTTGCTGATGTTGCTGGGTGTCACTATTTGCTTCGGGCAGGTCACACCTAATCCCGAATACAAAAAGACCTTACAGTTCCTGCAAGGTAACGATGTTTACGAAGAAGGCATGATGACCATCCTGAAAGGTTTGAAGAATTCGTTATGGGATCATTTCAGCCTCTTCATCACCGATGCCAAGGCATTGTCCGCCATATTCATGATCATTTTCTTTGCCATCAAATCTTATGAGATGATGGCGGGTGATAAGCGCATGGAGATCATGCCGCTGTTAAGGCCCTTTGGCCTGGTGATGGTCATTCTTTGGTGGGGTGGTTTTACCAAGGTCGTCGCGTTTCCTACCGACATGATTGCAGCCCAAACGGAAGAGATGTATAAGTCCGAGCAGAATAATGTCAATGACCTTCGTTTCGTCCGGGCGGAATATATGCTCAAAGTTGCCAATTCCCTGTATACCTACCAGGCGCAAACCGAAGTGGCCGCCAAAGAATCGGATACCTGGTACGGCAGGGCCTGGGACTCCGTGACCAGCACCGTCAAGGAAGGCATTTCGACCGTCGTGTCACCTTTACTGGAACTCAAGAACCGGCTTACGATCGGCCTGCAGCTGCTTTTCACCCAGTTGCTCGAACTTGCGGGCATCTGGATCCTGAGGATCGCGGTGTATATCATATTTATGATCCAGATCATTTATTCATCGATCTTGGTCATTCTGGGGCCGTTTTCAATAGCCGTGAGTATTCTGCCCGCCTTCCGCGACAGCTTCAGCACCTGGGTTGCCCGTTTTGTATCTGTCAATCTCTATTCAGGTATCGGTTACCTGGTGATGTATTTGTGTTCACTGGTCCAAAAGTATGCACTAACCTCGGAGATCAGTAAATACAAGGAGCTCGTGGGCGAGGACGGTCTGAACGCAAGCATTGAAAAGATGACCGTATTTGCCGGCAATGGCGTCCTTTCCTTCGGTACCGTGATTATCACGTTCGTGGTCGGCGCCATCTGTATGTTCACGGTGCCGAGTATATCCACCTGGATCATCTCGACCTCCGGCATTACTTCCGCATCTTCCAGCTTTGGCAGGGGCGCAGCAACGGTAGGCGGACTGGCTAAAAAAGCTTCCGGCAGTTTCTTTTAATCCCATCATAGTTTTACTTTTTTCCTTCTGTTTCCTGTTTATCCGGCCGCCTGTCACCCCTGCAGGCGGCTTTTTATTTCATTATTATGCTCATTAAAAATATCGAATCCAAGATCCGGCTGGCCACGACGGTCGCTATCGGCAGCCTCATCGCAGCGGTGATCATCGCTGGCCTGGCCTGCAGCTACGCTTACCGACAGGTGCTCAGCGCCCGGCAAAGCGTTTATATTCTCGATGGTAACGTGCCTATCCTCGCGAAACAAACGGATGTAACCATGAACCGGCCTGCAGAATACCGTGCACATGTCGACTTATTCCATGCTATTTTCTTTTCACTGACCCCTGATGATAAATACATCGAGTACCAGATGAAAAAATCGATGTATCTGATCGATGAATCCGGCGCCCAGCAAATGAACAACCTGAAAGAGAAAGGATATTTCAATTCGATCCTTTCCTCCAGCTCCGTGCTGACCCTGCAAACGGATTCTATTGTGGTTGATATGCCGCACAAATATTTTCGCTTTTACGGGAAATTAAAGATTGACCGGCGCAGCTCGACCATTGTCCGCTCACTGATCACAGAAGGTAACCTGAAAGATATCCCGCGGTCCGATAATAATCCGCACGGCGTGCTCATCACCAATTGGAAAACCCTTGAAAATAAAGACCTTGAAAATGTTCAAAAGAATTCATTCTAATCGTGATCCGGGCGATACGCTCGGGGGCGAATTAAAAAAAGAGTTTGCCGTTTATTTTGGAAAGGCCGGCCGGATCATCCGGAAGCTATTGGAACAAAATCCCAGATATACCTTGATCGGTATGTCGCTTTGCATCCTCTTATCGCTGGTCCTGTCATTCACCTTGTTCCGTCAGCCGCAAGCTACTGCACCTGCAACCACTCCTGCAAAGGCGGCAGCAGAAAAACAGATAGCTCCGGTCCGTGACGGGCTCGATCAGATCCTGGCGACCACTTCGGCCTTACAGCAAACCCTGGCGCTTAAAAAGCAGGTGGAGGCACTGCTGGCCAAGCCTGTGCTTACCCCTGCAGATAGCGCCGATTTGGAAAAAGCACTGGACCGGCTCAATCAATTACAAAATCATTTAAACCAGAAACCATGAAGATCAATTTTAAGCAGCCCAAATATATCCTGCCCCTGATCATCCTGCCTTTTCTTTGCCTCTTCTTCTATGTCTGGCACAGCAGCGCTGCGAAAAAGCAAACCTCGGTAAAATCCGAGACTGGCATTCAGGAAAACGTGGGCGATGTATCGCCCGACGTCAAAAGGAAAGGGCTTTCCGGTAAGCTGGATGCCTTTCGGAATACCTATAAGGAGTCGGATGGCTATACGGCGGTCAATCCAATCGGGGCCGAAACAACCGGTAACCCGGCTTTTATAAGCAGGTATAGTTCTGAGGAACAACGCAAACTGGATTCCATCGACCAGCAAATGAAACAGCAATACGGAAGTGGGAATCAAGCGATAAACAATCGTTCCTCTATATCCTATGCGGCAGTAAGTAGCCGCCATCCGGCGGCTGGTAGCACTTCTGATGACAAGGCGCTGGCTGCCGCCCTGTCCAACTTGTCCGCCCAACGGCGAAGGGCACCGACCTCGCCGGGTGCCACCGCTGTGCTTCCGGAAAAGGATCCAATGGAGTTGTTCAAAACGCAGATGGCCTACATGGACAGCATGAGCAAGACTAATGATCCGCAGTATAAGGCAGAAATGAAAAAAAAAGCGGTACTAGCCAAAGCCGAGGCTATACGAAAAAGCCAGCCGGTTTTGGAGGTCCGTAAATCGCTTGATCAACCGGATGATTTTAATACGGTGATGCCGCAAAAGCAGGAGAACTTTATAACGGCCATAATTGATGAGAATGTCACCGGTTATGCAGGATCCCGGATCCGGCTACGGCTGCTTGATGATATTTATGCCGGCCGCATGCTGATCAAAAAAGGCACCTATTTGTATGCTTTGATCTCCGGGTTCCAGGGTCAGCGGGTTACGCTTACCGTGCAATCCGTGCTGACCGGTAATGACATTTTGCCTGTTAAGCTGGAGGTATACGATCAGGATGGTCTGCCCGGACTATATGTGCCGGCCTCCGCTTTCCGGGATTTTACCAAGGACCTGAGCGGCAACTCCATGCAAGGCGTTACCATCGACGGTGGTGCACAGAACGGCAGCCAGTTCCTGATGAGCACCCTGGACAAAATGTTCCAGTCCACTTCTTCCGCCATTGCCAGCGCTATCCGCAAGAACAAGGCGAAGATCAAATACAATTCCTATATCTATTTAATTGACCCGCAGGCGCAGCAGAATGCCCTGCAAAATCACTAAATCATGCAAAAATTACGCTTTCTTTTAGCGGTCATATTGGTGACTGCTGGGCATGCTTTTGCCCAATCCGTTTCTACCAGCGGCTTTGAAAAGGCCGCACTGCCGGTGATCTATCTGCCGGAAGATCTTTCTGTTCATTTTGTCTCTCCCGAACCGATCCAGTACGTAGACATCTCCACGAAGGCAGTTATCGGCGACCTGCCCGTGAAAAACATTTTGCGCCTTCGCCGTCGGGCGGATTCTCTGCGAACAGCGAGTCTGGCTGTTGATGCCGTGCTAACTATCGTAGGTGAAAAGTTCATCGCCCAGTACCGCCTGGTCTTCGCCGCGGAAGGCACATCACTGCCGGTTCGCTCTGATATCGAAATCCTGCCTGCTGATACCCGGCCGCTGGACTATCCGGGCACCAACCTTTCGCGGCCCCAGCTTCAGCAGTATTCAGTAGCATTGCTGGGCCAAAAGCCAGACAAGCACCTTGAGCATAGTAAGGCTTACGGGCTCAGAGCCAATCTTGGGCATGTCTATACGCTGGGCGATTATATCTTCCTGGATATCAGCTTTGAGAACGAAACGAGGCTCAAATACGATATCGACGAATTGCGCTTTAAGATCGAGGATAAAAAAGTGACAAAGGCTACGACCATTCAAACGCTGGAGATTAAGCCGGACTTTGTGCTGTTTGATATTTCCTTTTTTAAAAAGCATTACCGCAACATCTTTGTCTTCAAAAAATTTACTTTCCCGGGTAATAAGCTGCTGACCGTCGAACTCAGTGAAAAGCAACTGTCCGGCCGCACAATTACCTTGAAGGTCCCTTACCAGGATATTCTCGATGCAGATATCATTCCAGTACCGTAGGGCCTCATTTACATCAAGATAGTTTGCGATGAAAACAGCAATCACCCGGTTTTATCCCCTCACACGATCTTTCAAGTTGATACAATCCATATACCAGACGAAGGAGCAGACGTTGGTCTGAGTTCTTTTCAATCTTTTAATATTTAATGTATAATTCATGGAAGAGACGCGTGAACAGCAAAAGTTGCATGGCTTTCTGCAATGTACAATTTATGTGATGGTCGCTCTGGAGGCTGCCATCTTTATTTACATCCGGGCACCTGTCTGGGGCATTTTTCATCCGGCACTGGTGAAGATCGCCCGGATTTCACTTTACGACAACCTGTTTTACAGTAAGCTGGCCACGCTGTCACTGATTTGCCTGGTCAGTATTGGTACACTGGCAAAAAAGAAAATGGATCTGGACCCCAAAAAACATATCGTTTACCCGTTGTCGTCCGGTTTACTGTTCTTTTTTGGTAGCCTTTGGTGCTATAACCGGCCGTCTGGCATGGTTTTTCCCTATACCAGTTGGTACAACCTTAGCTATATCGTCTTTTCTTTTGCCGGCGCTTTGCTTACAAGCATTGCCATGGATAATATTTCCAAAATCATCAGGTCCGGGCTTGGTAAAGACATCTGGAATGTAGAAGGCGAAAGCTTTATGCAACCTATTAAACGCGTGGATACGCCATACTCGGTCAATATACCGATGCTTTTCTATTATAAAGGTAAAGTGCGTGATGGCTGGATTAATCTGGTAAACCCCTTTCGTGGTAGCATTCTGATTGGGACACCGGGCAGCGGTAAATCGTTTGGCATTGTAAATCCTTTTATCCGGCAATTGATCGGAAAAGAATTCTGCGCTTGTATCTATGATTACAAGTATCCCGACTTGGGGAAGGTCGCCTATTACCATTACCTCCTGGCTAAACAAAATGGCAAATGCCGTATGCATCACTTTCATGTGGTCAATCTCAACCAGGTGGAAAAAAGCAGGCGGATCAACCCCTGGCGCAGCGATTATATCACTACGCTTGCTGAAGCATCCGAGAGTGCCGAGGGTTTGGTCGAGGCTCTCAAAAAAGGGGATAAATCAGGTGGCAGCGATCAGTTCTTTACGCAGTCGGCGATCAACTTCTTAGCGGCCTGTGTTTACTTTTTCAGCAAGCATGAGGGCGGCAAATATTCCAGCCTGCCGCATGTGCTGTCATTCCTTAACCGGAGCTACGAGGAGATCTTTAATACTCTGTTTTCCGAACAAGAACTAGTTTCCCTACTGTCGCCTTTCAAAAGCGCCTTTATGGCCAAGGCATTTGATCAATTAGAGGGTCAGGTTGGTACACTGAAGATATTCATTAGCCGTCTGGCCACCAAAGAATCGTTTTGGGTCTTCTCCGGTGATGATTTTGATCTGAAGATCTCCAATAAAGAGGCGCCGGGTATCCTGGTGTTGGCCAATGACCCGAACACCCAGAATATTAATTCGGCCTGTTATTCGGTCATCCTTAACCGCCTGACCAAGCTGATCAACAGCAAGGGCAACCTGCCCTCGGCACTCATCATCGACGAAGTGCCCACGCTGTATGTACATAAAGTAGAGAATTTGATTGCCGTCGCTCGTTCCAACAAAGTCAGCATCCTGCTTGGCCTGCAGGAACTGCCGCAGTTCCAGCAGCAGTACGGCAAAGATACCGCTGCGACGATCACTGCAGTGACCGGAAATGTGCTTTCCGGCTCGGTGCGCAATAAGGAAACGCTCGACTGGCTGGAAAAACTATTCGGTAAGAATAAACAGATCGGCGAAGGATTGTCCATTGACCGTAACAAGACGTCTACCTCGCTTAATGAAAAACTGGAATCGCTGATCCCGGCAGGCAAAATCGCCTCGCTAAATACGGGCGAGATGGTTGGCCTGATCGCACAGGATGTCCAGGACCACTATACCGGCCAGTTCGCAACCTCCGCAATCAACTGTAAGGTGAACCTCGACCGGGATGAGATCGAAGCTGAAGAGGCCGGTTACCGCGAGTTACCTACCTTTTATGATTTCGGTGACCAGAAGGACCAGGTGCTAAGGCAGAATTTCTTTCGCATTAATAGCGAGGTAGAAGCAATCGTCGCCCGTTTTGCGCAGCCCGCTCCTGAGAGCCCAACTGTCACCAAGGCATCCATGAATGGTGCCGATACTCATTAATAACTCACTTACTTTCTAAATGACCATGGATGAACTAACAGGCACCCTTGTTTTGGTGCACCCGCAACTGCCGTCTGACCCGGCAAAGAAACAGGGTCAGATCGGTATCATTACTTCCGCCGACCTGGGAAGAGACGATGTCTTTGTCAGCTTTGGCAAGGGCGAACAAGCGCTTTACGCCACAGATGCGCTAATGGTGTTGAAGAATCCCGACAGGCTTTATCGTGATCTGATCGCCAACTTTAAAGAACTGGAGAAGAACGACTTTAAAATGCTCTTTCAAATCAACCTGCTCCAGCAGCATGGTAACTCTAAACAGGTCAAGACAGCGATGGAACTGGCGCTTGGTAATGACATTGTGCTCAAACATGCCATGAACACGCTGGATGATCACCTTGGTATTAAGAAGTCTGAAGTTCAGGAACAGCAGCGGGCGCCAGCTGCAAAGATCGGGCGGTAACCATGAAAGCGCTTATTTATCTGATGCTCATCAGTAGTTCAATTCTTGCCAGGGCACAGATTCCCGGCAGTTTCAGCCTGCCGCTCGATGATCTACAATTGAATTCGCGCTATGGATACCGGGTTCATCCGCTCACCGGAAAAGTAAAGTTTCATGCCGGTGTAGATCTGGCTGCACGCAGCGATACGGTGTTTGCAGTATTAGACGGTAGGGTAACCAAGTCAGGATACAATCACAGCTTAGGTCTTTATGTAAATCTTGATCATGGCGGAGGATTGGAGAGCAGCTATGGCCACCTGTCTCAATGCTGGGTACTCGAAGGCGATACGATAAGGGTCGGCAGTCCCATTGGTCTGACCGGTGCCACTGGCCAGGTGACCGGTGAGCACCTGCATTTTGCCATCAAATTCTATCATCGATTTTTAAACCCGCTGGCCTTAATGAAAGCATTGCTTTTAAGCCAGGCCGGCCATCAATTACCCAATATGGCTAATCATGAATAGCACCGTAGAAATATCACTGACACGAAAGCTCCGCGAGCTGATTGGCTTGCAGGAGATAGCCCTGACCGCAGAAGAAGCGGACCTGTATGACATACAGGGTGCTGACCTGCTCGAACCTGATTTTTTAATCTTAGAAGAAGGAGGATACGACCATGAGTAATTTTAAAGCACTGCACGAACAGGTCGCAGAAAAATTGATCGCTGCCCTGGAGGCAGGAACATCACCCTTTCAAAAGCCATGGACCGACGATCATACTGCCGGTTTCATGACCCCGCTCAATCCAACGACCGGAAAAAATTATCGCGGCATGAACGCGCTCTGGCTGGCCATGCAGGACCGCCAGGATCCCAGGTGGATGACGCTTAAACAAGCGTCATTTCAAAAATGGAGCGTCGAGAAAGGCGCCAAGGCCACTCTCATTAATTTTGTGAAGACCACCGACCTGAAGCCGTTGCTGGATGAGAAAGGTGAAAAGGTGCTGGATGAAAACGGCAAAGCCAAAATGCAGACCGTCAAACTGGAGAAACCAGTCATCACCAATGCCTGGGTATTTAACGGCGAACAGATCAAGGGCATTCCCGAATGGAAAGAGGCTTATGACGCGAAACAAGCGGAGCAGCAATGGTCTCCGGTCGAAAAGGCAGAACAGATCGTGAGTGCCAGCCAAGCCAAGATCAAACATGGCGGTAACGAAGCGTATTATCATTTAACCAAAGACTTTATCCAGCTGCCCAAAAAGGAGCAATTTGATTCAGCTGCTAAATATTACGCCACCCTGCTGCACGAGCTCGGGCACTGGACCGGCGCGGAGACCCGACTGAACAGGCCTATGGAAGGCAAGTTCGGGTCCGAGGCTTATGCCCGGGAAGAGTTGCGTGCGGAAATCGCGTCGCTTATGATTGGCAGTGAACTGAATATCGGCCACAACTTCGGCCAGCATGCCGCTTACGTCGATTCCTGGATCAAAATTCTTAAAGACGAGCCTTTCGAACTGCATAAAGCCTCTGCCGATGCCCAAAAAATCTTTGATTTTGTGCTGGATATAGAAAATAAGCGCGATTTGAAACAGGATGTTGCCGCCAAAACTAATGACAACGTCCTGAATAAGGGAGACGTAATCTCTTATAAGGAAGCGGAATACCGTGTCCTCGCTATACTGAAAGGTAAGACCGCCCAGATGGTGGAACTGAATACCGGTAACAAATTCAAATTGGGTCCTAAAGATGGCTTGTATACTTCCTTAGTCAATGCGCGTAACAACCCGATAGGACGGGAAGTGGAACAAATGGCTTACTACGATGCAACGAAAGACAAAGTAGAGTTCGCGCACCAAATGGAAATGGCCCAGCAGGAACAAGCGCCTAGCCAGGGTATGAAACGTTAATTAATCACCAATTTACAATGACTCAGCAAATATTTAATGAAAGGGAATTGCCATTGGCAGAGCTCGAAAAGATTGGGCTCGCTAAAGACGGCAAATTACAGATCGAGCCAGGAGCGCTGCAGGCGCTACTTGCCGGCAGGCGGACGGAGATGGTCCGACTTGCCGACCTGTCAATGGATGGGTTTCATATTGCGCAATTGGACGCCAAGCTTTCGCTTCGCCCGGACGCCAATGGAAAACCGGAATTATTACTTCACCCTATATATAAGGAAGCGGAATACCCCGAATTTCTGACCGATGTAGAGGCCGAAGAATTGCAAAAAGGTCAGGCGGTCAATATTCGGAAGATCATTAAGGACGAAAAAGGCAAGCCCAAAGACATCCTGGTGGAATATGATCCGGAAACACGGGAGTTTATTATCACTGACACCGAAAAGATCATCGTGCCTGATCTGATTAACAACGAAAAGCTTACCATGGAGCAAAAAGAACGCTATCGGAAAGGGAAGAGCGTAGAACTCCCCGACGATACGATCATCCAATTCTCGGGTGGGGACAGCCATGGCATACGGTCTAACAAATTGGCGCTTGTTGCGTCTATCCTGGTAGACGGCGGCCTGTCCTTTATGCTTTATAAAGGCCTGCATGCCCTGCTGGGTGAAAAGCAGGACGAGAAAGAACGGGCCAGGATGAGCCCCGGTTACCGCCAGGCGCTGGAAGATATGCGCGAACAGAACGCCTCGAAAGCTACCCTTCCGGATTTCGCAATGAAAGATGAGTATTCGCGGGGCTATTCCCGTTCAGGAATTTCACGCTGATGCATCCTTATTTGACTAAGCTAGGGATTCCAGCGATCATCCAGCAGCATTGCTTACCATACCTGGAGACTGATCAGAACAGAAATATTTCATTTTCGTTTGGCGACGGGTATGAGATATTCGGTCCGGGCAGGCATTGGGTACCTGTAACCCAAGGCTTATGGTTCGCCGGAGCGCTTGATGATCCAGGTATTAGACATTTGATCATTGGTCATTCGGCCATGGAACTGATCGCCTTTTTAACGCTCCATCGTCATTTGTTTGATGATCTTAACCGGATACTGCTTGTAGCAACCGGTTCAGGATTACATTCCTCGCAGCTATCCCTGATCAGGGATAGCTGCGAGGGTAAATCCTGTGCCTTTATTTTTGGAAAAGATTTGTTCGGGCGCATTGCCGATTTAAAGGCAGCTGCCAGCTTACGAAAACTACCTGTTTCCATTTCCTTAAGGAGTGACGAGTGCCTGACAGTGATATTCCGATCACGGCATTTCGTTTTTACACAAAATAGTTTCAGTCTGAATGCCTTCGAGCGATCATCAGGATTTCGATTCCGAATACATAGTTATAAACCGAAATCTGCTTCTTCCTATTTGCATCAACTCGAAAGACGGGCATAGGATAATCTTATAATGGTCTCAATATAGTGATGAGCCATAAAAGCCGTTGCTTAACAAATTTCAACTCGCGGTGGATTTTAATCATTCGGGGTTTTCAGGGCCTATTTCGATGTAGGGAGATAGCAGGTGTAGTGCTGTAAATCCGCGGCAATCGATTATTTCGTTGTTTATGGTATCATAAAATACTTCTGCATAAAAATCCGGAAGTGAAAATAAAAGGATACGCTGATCACCCTCCGTACGAGTTGCGATATGTTCACCCTGCCAGGCGATCTGCGCCCGGCCATTTAAGTTTTTAATATTAAATTCGTAGAGCGTGACCATATCAATTAACTGACTTTACGCCAGGTATACTGTGAGGTGAGTTGGCTGAATTGAAAAAGTTTCTGTCGGGAATCGAAGTTGCGTTCGAAAGTAAAGCCGGAATAATTTAGCACTCTCCTTGCTGCACCGTTCTCCCTGCTGACCGCCGCACCGACTTCGGTGATGCCTCTCCGGTTCAATTCTGCCAGAAAGGCCGGTAAGATCTTACTCATGATCTTTTTCCCTCTTGCCGTGCCGCGTAGGTAAAATTCAATAAAATGATAATACCTGGGTAAATGGTAATGCTCTTTGATCGTGCCGGGTGTAAAATGTCAATCATCCCCAACAGCTTACCGGATTTTTTATCAGTTACGAAATGCAGAAAATTACGGTCACAATGAAAATTCAAGATGGTGTTTTTAAGCCAGCTATCTGCCTCCTGAACAGAACGGAGCCGTTTCTCGGGGATGAAACGGAGCGTGTCCGGATCTGAAAATAGTTGATAAATATCTTTAACTAAAGCTTCATAACGCTTCACATCTTCAGGTCCGAAGGCATGGACAATAACCTGGTCATTTTCCAGGTAAATCGGATCAAGCATACGGCTAAAATATCCATTTGAGCAATAACAGCCAAACTATCTTTTGAATAATCAGCCAGAATTCGCGTTGATGCGTTTAATCACTTCTGCTCTTAGATCCGGCTCGCCTATACTGCCGGCGGTGATTACCCATTCTTCCTGCAACCACTCGATCTGTGCAGTGTAGACATCATTGATGAAAATTTTGTAGTAACCCTTATATTTCTCAATCCTGATCTGATCAACTACTTGGTTACGGCTAAAGTTGAAATTCAAACTATGGGCACTTGCGTAATCCTGAATGCAATCAACAATTTGCAATACCTCAACTTTGATGAGCTGTGTACCGTTATATTTCCACTCGAAAAAGTCCAGTCCGGTAAAAAGCAGCTCACCTAAAAACCCGGGATGATCTTTACCGGTTAGTGCAAAGTTTGCTAAATATTTATCCCGCAATTCCGCTGCGTTGTACAGTTCGCTGTCATCTTTCGGGTATCTCTCATAAAGGTCATAAAAACCGGTATTAACTAAATAGTTTTCTTGCTCAATTAATACAGGTGCTACTTCTACTATGCTCTAGTAACGGTCAGCGCGCTGAATCTGCAGATTGATGGGGTTCCTCATGATGCTAAGTTAAGCAAACTAATAGGAAGTGTCGCACAGCAGCCAGGGCTGTGCCATCTACGTTATTGAGACCCTTTAAGAATGCTGTCTCGGCACTAAGGAAACTTTCCGGCGGTTTAATGACGCCGTGGTCGTTTGGGCTTTTTGAGCCTGTTATCGCGGATCGCTTCAGCTGGTTTTGAAGCATTTGATATTGGCAGTGACTTTTCATCGGCAAAGCGAACGCTAATTGTACGGCCTTCCATTTTTGTCCCATCAAGGGCGGCAATGGCCCGCTTTGCCCCAGCATCATCAGTCATTGTAATAAATCCGTAACCCTTTGGCTGGCCTGTTTCTTTATCTGTCACCAAAGTCACGGTATTGACCGTTCCGTGCAGGCTGAACAATTCCACAAGTGCGATCTGCTGGAAGTCTTTGGGGAAACCCACGATAAACAGTTTAGCCATAATCACTGCTAATATAAATAATCGTTTTGACTTGATCTTAACAGTATTTCATTGAACAAACGCAGCATGAACCTCACCGTTCTAACGAAGATTAATTCTAGTTTCTCAATATCTTTAATCATTGATAATGTTCAGTTATCCTGCATTCAGCATATTGCATTGTCACGGAATCCAAAAAACATTGAAAATAGCGTTCGAAAAGTCAATGCCGGCAAAGGTTTTCGTGCAACGGACATTTACCCCGAAGTTGAAAGCTATGATGATCTGAAGTATGATTACCTCGTTAAATACGAAATATACGGGCCGGTCATGGTCGAGTTAAAGCTCTTGCACAATGACGAAATACAGAATACCAACTATCGCAATGCGTATAAGGTCAAACTGGAAAAATACTTAAAGCTAATAACAGGCATGGGATCTATGCCGTCTTCCAAACTGACGACAAGCCCACTCATAAAACAGGCTATCAGAGTATGGTAAAGGAATATGCAGTCATCGAACGGGTGGAGTTTATATTTATTAAGTGCTATTGAAGAAATTAAAATAATTTGTTAATGGACAACCTCGATACAGCCCTGATCAACCTGCAAGAAAAATATGAGGCCCAGCCAGTTATTAAAGCATTGATCCAAAGCCTGCCGATCGGTGCCGCAACGGATACGATCCTGAGTGGCTACATCAATAAGATGAAAGCGGAAAAAGATGCGGACATTTTTTGAACAACTGGCCAATGGCGATGTCGAACTCACCGAAGACCTGATCAAGGACGATGGTTTTTTACACGCCTATTTTGCGACTGTCAATTATGTGCTGCTTAATCGAAGCAAGCTTAAGATTAAGGCATTTGCGGAGATCCTCAAATCCCTCTACCGAGACCAACTTAATATGGACGAATTTGAGGAAATCGAACAGATCTTCAATGAACTGAGCGAGCGTGAATTTCTCATCCTTTCTGTTAAATACGAATTCGAAAAGCATGCAGCCAGCGATACGCGCGAACTGAATCCGGCGCAACGCACCTCAACCTATTGGGCGGATTTCAAAAATGAGATCAAGAATAAATTTGGTATCGAAGCTGACGAACTCAACTCGATGCTTTTACGCGTACAAAGGACGGGCTGCTATAACAGACACAAAGGTTATTGGGACGAATCCAATGAAGAAGAAGGCAACACCACCCCGATCTTCGCAAGATTAAGAACTGTGGTCTCCTTCGAGCAATAAATAAAAGATCATGAAAATTACACCTTTTGCAATAGACGGACTGGTAACTTGTTTTATGGACAGAACTGGTCCCGAACTGGTTAAGCTGTTCAATAAAAACGACCTAAGAGCGATCCTGACAGAGGTGCTTAATGGTGCAGCAAAATCAGTCGAAGATATTGCCTTCTTTGAGGTAATTAACAAAGAAAAATTTAAAAAACTATTACTCGATATTTCAGGAAGCCTGTAATGGCAGGGGCGACAAAAAAGCTCAATATGGATATCTGTCGTGTATATTCAACATCATTCAGGACTAAAACCTGTTTCAAATCTCATAGACCGCTGCCAGTTGTTCCAATAGCTCATCCAAGCTGATGGCACCCACTCCAGCTGCTTTGGCCATTGCCCTGATGTCTGGCTTTTCTTCTCTCATTACTTCGATAAAGGCCGCTATATCTGCTTTAATCATATCGGGGGCATCGGCCCTATCCTCTCCGCTGAGCGTGGTGACCAGTTTGAGAATATCTTTCTTGTGTTTATCAATATCATTTTGCTGTATTTGCTGGCCTTCGGCTTTGCGCTGTCGGTTATTTAAAAATGCTTTTACTTTCAGCACGATCAATGCACGTTCATTGGCAATCCGTAGCTGGTCTAACGTATCACAGTTGGTCAATGTAAACTGGTAATATTCATCATGCAGCAACATGGCGGATAAACTGGATAAGGCTTCATCGGTCGGTACAGGAGTTAAATGAAAGTCTTCCGGCAACTCAATGCCATCCGGTTTTCGTGAAAACAGCTCTACGACAACGGGGAAGCCTTCCGCCTGTGGGTTACTGAAGCGGAAGAACCTTCGCTCTCCACCATCGAAAAACTGGTTTACGTACTTACCATCCCGAATAAACTTCCAGAATTGTTCCTGGAATGGACGGTCCAGCGCTTCAACGATCAATAACATATCAATGTCTTTTGTCGCACGGAAATCGATCTCTCTTTCACTAAATCGGATCTCACAGGCGGTTCCTCCGATTATAATATAATGCTCCTGGTAATTTTCAAAATATGACCGTAAACGGTCCAAACCTATGACCATAATTGTGTTAATAATTCATTTAATGCGATCTGGATACGTTCGTCGTCCGATTCCTTCAGGCTTAAGTAAAGGGATAATTTGTCTACCGTTTTTGCATTGCCAAGGAGTTGTGGGGGATACTGCCAGGTCTCCAGCCGGTATCGGCCATAGCGTGGATGATTCGCGGCTGTTGGCAATGTTGTTAGTTTTACTTTCGCAACTGCGTAAGATGGCTGATCTCCCGCAGAGATCAGGGTGTATTGGGATAAAGCGGTATCGCCGCTCATTAAAGTCTGCTGTGGTAACTCATTTACATAATATACATTGCGGATCGGCGTGCGTAATAAAGGCATTGCCTGTTCCCAAAGCGAGCGAGGTTCCTGAGCAAGGAATCGTATGCGCTTCTCCTTCGTGCCGGACAGTTCTATCAATTGCAATTGTTCCAATTCTTTAACGATACGCGAAACAGACATTGCGGAGTAATTCAGTTTCTCGGCAATAGTGTTTAATGGCAGGTCTTCCAAAGATATCATCTGCAAATGATAAAGGACGGCTAGCTGTGCCGCATAAGTCATTGGCTCATCAGGTTTAACCACATGCTGCACCGTATTACGCAATTCTCCCAGGTCGATCAACAGTTCGGGCAGGAATAGTTGGCGGCCTGGCTGCGCGAAGGCGACTCCCCGCTCGATCAGACGTTTTCTGTCCCAGGAAGCAAGGTCAGCCAGTACATACACCACGGGGCGTTTGAAGATCCTGCGTAATTCATTCCCTTGTTTGGCCAGTCTTTCCGGCGTGACTTCTGCTTCTTCTCGCACGGCCGCGAAAAGCAAGGGACGACCATACAGTTCACTCTCATAAAAAGTATAATTTCCTTTCAGATAAAGAGGAAGGCGCGAGGTCGATTCCTTACTTGCCTGCTTGGCCTCTATCTGAATCGCAAAATTTCGGTACAAATAGTCCAGCAACTCATCCATTATACAATAATAACAAATATTTGCATAATAACAAAATAGATGTTAGTGTGCATTATTGTGTTAGCAAAATACTGCTCGAATATTTACCTGATGATATCACCTGAAGTCGTTAAAATTAACGAACTTGATATCGCTTTTAATTGAAGACGATATGGCTTATATAATGGTTGATGTAGAGAGTGACGGGCCGATACCAGGAGATTATTCTATGATATGCTTTGGAGCTGTTATTGTAGGCGATGATCTATCCCGTACGTTTTATGGTAAACTAAAACCGATAAGTGATCAATATCTTCTGGAGGCGCTTGCCATCTCTGGATTTACCCGTGAGGAAGTATTTTCATTTGATGACCCTTATACGGTTATGCATAATTTTGCAGAATGGATAAGTGCCAACAGCGAAGGCAAACCTGTATTTATCAGCGATAACAACGGATATGACTGGATGTTCATTTGCTGGTATTTTCATCACTTCTTAAACTTGAACCCATTCGGTTATAGCTCTCAAAATTTGGGGAGTTTTTATAAAGGCATCATTAAGGATACTTCTAAAAACTTCAAACATCTTCGTCAGACACGACATACGCATAATCCTGTTGAGGATGCCTTAGGCAACGCGGAAGCATTTTTGACCATCATTAAAGAGCATAACATAAAAATTTCCTTATAGCATCGCACTTTATGCGATATCGTAACCTAAAAAAATAATTATTTGTTTTTTAGGTTACGATTCCGTATGTTTGAATATGGAAAATTTATTAGGATTAAAGCTTAAAGATTTGCGGGAGGGTTTGAACTTCTCCTATCAGCAATTGGCTGATCAAGTCGGAGTAGCCAAACAATCTATTTTTAAATTTGAGAAAGGTCATTCTAAGCCAGGCCCCGATACTTTACTGAAAATGGCCGAATTATTTAATGTACCTTATTCCTTTTTTTACGAAAGCGCAGCTACCAGTTTGAACTTTGAGAATATCAGGTTTAGGGATGCCCACAAGATCTTTGATGTAGAGAGCCATCTAAAAGAGGTAACTGATAAAGTGATCGACTACATCGCTAAGTTTTTGGAATTGGAAAAGATCATGGGTTATGTCCGGCAATTTGAGAATCCTTTGGAGGATATGGTTATCAATAACGAAAAGGATATTGAAAAGGCAGCTAAAGTGCTGCGGAAGAAATGGAAGATCGGTAACTCTCCTATCCTGGATGTGGTTGAAACGTTGGAGTCTAAAGGGGTGTTCGTGGTAGAGGTAAGCCGGGCGGAAGATTTCTGTGGCTTAAGCGGGCAGTTAAATAAGAATATACCGATAATCGTACTGAACGAAAGGTCGCTCACACTCGAACGTAAGCGCTTTACTGCGCTTCACGAACTCGGGCACATTGTATTGAAATTTGACGAAAGCTTCTCTGACGATAAGATGGAGTTTTATTGTAACTTCTTCGCTGGGGCAGTACTGATCGTGGACGAATCATTGTATGCAGAGTTTGGGAAAAATCGTACGTCAATTTCTTTGGCGGAACTTAAACGGATCAAAGAGCTTTATGGCATTTCTATACAAGCCATAATCATCAGGGCAAGGCAAACCGAGTTTATTGATAACCGCACGCATAATGAGTGGTGGCAGATGTATAATGAGTGGTATAGTGGCGGTGATAATGCCAATGATTTCGGCCGTTTTAATTGCCAGGAAAAGGCGACAAGGTTTAATAATATGGTTACACAAGGCGTGACCGAAGGGCGTTTGTCCTGGTCTAAGGCCGCGGAATTGAGTGGGAAGAAAATTGATAATTTAAAGAAGGAACTGAATGTTTTAAATTTTAATGTAAGAAACTAATGTTTATAATAAACGATATGGAATTGCTATCCCGTTTGGGTAAATACAATATCTTGAGTGGTATACTGCTGCAGAACAGCATTTCTATATCAGCTATTAGATTAAACGATTATAGTTTCCAGCTAAAGAAGCAGATTCAAATATACACCGGTTTAAAGACCGAATTCCCGGAGGGTGGATTTGATGTTTGGGTGGATGGGAAAAGAGGGAATGCTTCGATTGGCGACTTGAGTTCATTATACATTGCCCAAAAGCAAGATCTTTCAATAGTGCTTTCGGATGAGGATCAGCATCTATCAGTCCTGGCAAAAGCAGCAAGAGTGGTCAGTATAAACTTTGATGAATTTATACGTAGGACCGTGAAGGATCAGCATATGATACAGATCTATAATTTAATAAAACGAGCAGCATAAAACATATGGATTCAACATAAAAAAAGCCGACAAGAATAGGCTTATCGACTTAAATTGAAGCAGAGCTTCGTTGGATTGTGCAACCAAATATACATCTATTTGGATATCTACAAAAACTCCCTTCCTTTTTTAGCAAGATAATCCTGTAATCTTTTTATTACCGTACGATCAGCAATGACGTGCCTTTACAAATTTTGAGCTTTTAAGCTCGAACAGGACAGATATAGTTTAAATTTTAATCAAGGAGGAACAATGAGTCAGCTCACAACGCACTCAACATTACATAGCCGCATGTGTTGCTTTGTAGATTGGATCGCACCAGATCCTGATAAAAAAGAAGATAACACATCACAAGCCGATACACTCACCGAGCGGGTGAAAAAAAATGCCAAAGATGATGGCGTAACAGTAGTAAGCACCCCTTGTGGCGGATCGGATGCCAAAGGGACGGGCTTGCGCAGGCATTATATGGGCCATTCGGAAGTAGATGGTTATGATATTGATATACCGATGGTGATTAAACCCGAAGATGCCGATGGCAAAAAGCTGGACGAATTACTAACCAAGTTTGAGCGATACGTCCGGAAATCTTACCCAAATTCAACCATTAATATCACTAACAGTTCTGTTAATCTAATATTATCAAATGAACTGGCATTTGATGTGGTGCCGATGCAGGCTACCAGTAAGATAGATGAGCAGATATTGATCAAAAAAAATGGTGACAGATTAAAAACTTCAGTGCAAAAACATTGTGAGTTTACCACCGGCAGGACTAAAATAAGCAAGGCATCACCCGGCCGTGTTAAATATAACGAATGCGTACGACTGATGAAATGGTGGAAGGAGTTTCAGGCAGATAATTCTTACTACCTAGACTATGATGCTTCTTCGGGGACCGATAACCGTCCACCGACAGCACTTATTGACTGGCTCACCGCATATGCCTTTGACAAGTTGGGTGTAGAGAAAACCTATGCAGAAACCTTGGCAAGGTGGTTCAGTTACCTCGCTAACATTGTAAGAAATCAAAAGCCAGTTTATTTTACGGATTACTATACGACACCTGATATTTCTGGCATGACCGGCTGGGTTGTCTTGGATCCAGTAAATAGCGGCAATAATATAACAGCTAAGTGGGACAAGAATAAGCTTAACGAGTTTGCTACGTGGTTTGAAAATGCCCGCGATAGTTGGAACAGGATCATCCGCTATAACATAGACGGCGAGGATCAGTTGGCAATGGATGAGTTAGTGAAGTTATTTGGAAACCCTTTTAAAAATCATTGCGAATAAGGAGAGCTTATTATGTCAGATACATACGTTAATAGTGCAACAAATACCTATACAGAGGCGAGGGCGCGTTATGTTATGGGAAAAGTATACGAAGATCTTATTGGCCTTATGACAGCGGATATAATCACCAAAGATTATGCTGATAAAATGCGCAGGGAATTATTGTACTTATTAGATAAAAAGGTACTTAAATCATTTCAACTGCAATTTAAAGACAGTTATGGCAATGAAAAAGGAGGGCTTCACTATGAGGTTCGCGCTGACTCAACAATAGCGGTAGACGATCAGACCGGAGGCATAGATTTCTGGGGACTTGACGGTATCACAGTTAATTTATTTATAAAAAAAGATCCCTACTCGCCAAACCTGGCGGAAGTTAACCGTCAGCTTACAGCTTGGGGTTGGGGAAGTGGCAAGGCATTGACAGGAAGTGCAACTTATGCAAAATCTTACTCAAGCGGCGGTTTTGGCGTTCAGCAATCAATTATAGGAAAATGGTAGATAGTACGATCAGGTTAGCAGAGGGTATTCACCCTAATAAAGAGGCAAAAAAAGATTTTATGTCTTTGGTGGGGATCGACCATCAAAAAAAGGAACTACTTACAACGTTAGAATTATTGCTTGATCAAAGTAAACTAACGGATTGGGAGAAAAAATATCATCATAAAGGATTGCCCATCATGTCTTTATTAAAAACCAGCAATCCGTTAATTATCCTATCGGGGGAGGTTGGTTGTGGCAAAACCGCTTTGGCTCAGTGTGTAGCTACGCCTTTAGCGGAGTTACTCGGCACGCAAGTTAAGGTATTTGAAACGCCTTCTAACATTAGAGGCGGGGGCTTAGTTGGCGAGATCTCAAACCGCATCACCGAGGTATTTGAGTCCGTTAAAGCGAAGTTAAAGGACAACGAATCTGGCTTACTGATTATTGATGAAGCAGACGACATAGCCACCAGCCGCGCCCAAAACCAGGCACATCATGAAGACCGTGCGGGATTGAATGTGCTCATCAAACAAATTGACGCCATTCAAAAGAGCAAAAAGAAATTGGCAGTTATTATGATCACCAACCGTATGACCGTTTTGGACCCAGCTGTACGCAGGAGAACGAGTTTACATTTGGTGTTTGACCGGCCAAATGAAGATACGCTCGAAGAGGTTTTTAATTGGATATTTACAGGTATAGACTTAAATATAACCCAATTAGATGACCTGATAAAGTATTGTTCAGGCCTAAGTATACCGTATAGCTTTTCAGACCTGATCCAAAGAGTGGCCAAGCAGACATTATACCGCTCTGTCGAACTGAAGCAACCATTTAGTGTGCATTTGTACACTGAAATATTAAAATCAACAGAACCAACACCTTTATTGGGTGAACACAAAATCAACTAAAACAACATGGCAAAAGGATATATTATATTAAAACACCAGATCTTTGGTGAGATCACAGATGAGGAAGTACTCGCCTTTTTACCACAGGATGCCGGTATTCCGGTCTATAAGATATTTGATATCAAAAGGGAGATCATCAGTATGGACAGGGTTCACTTGTTGGATAATGTAGAATTCCGCATTTATCAAAAAAACCTGATCGATAATGAAATAAAGCCATATATAACCGCAAATGCGGATCATAAAGTGCTTTATTTTGGTAAAGCTACCATACCTTTAGCATTACACCTGGGATATTGTTTCGGTTCCTGGAACGATGTGGATGTATATTTATTCCACCGTGAACAGATGACTTGGAATTGGCGAAACGATGATGAAAAGCCTCAATTACCGGCGATATCGCACTTCGTTTCTGAAACATTCAAAGCGCCAATAGATGTTGTTTACAAAGTTGAGACTACCTATCTTACGCAAGACTCAGACATGCAGGAGGTGGTTGATGGAGCCAGTAAAATAATTAGCCTGACCTTAGAGCAACCCGGCAAAGACGTATTTAGAAGCCAGGAGCAATTAAAAGCATTTGCGCACCAGTTCTCACAGGGGCTGGATTCAGTGGCGAATTATTTACCGGACACCGATAAAATCCACCTATTCCCTACCGTACCTGTTGGACTAGCATTTTTGATGGGGACGAAGATCAACCCGCTCTTATCTAAGCCAATTGTCACCTATCAGTTCAATGCTAACAGCACGCCTAAAAATGAGCAAGTACTGATCTTACAGGAAACTCCTCAAAGTGAAACCAATATCACTGAAGAGGATGTTAAACTGATCAATGAGATCAAAGCTGAATTTAAAGCTGAACTGGAAAACAAGATCGCCCCGTTCGCGCAGAGCAAAGCGCAGGAAAAAGAACGCCAGACTGAAAAATTCAGTTGGGTGCGGCAGTTATTACCTGCGGGAGATTACAGCGAAATAGAAAAAGGCTTTTGGAAAGCAATGCCTGATCTGGCCGATACGATCATTAAAACATCAACACTGTCATTAGATGTAGATAAAGCAGACGATGGTTTTCACATAAGTGAAAGTGATGTTTGGCAGGTCAATGACCGGTTCATATTTAATATAATGAACAGGCTTGAACGCGATAAATCAAAAATATTAAGAGCATTGCGCTTATTTGTTTTCCATGAGGGGTTGCATATTCATCAAAATTTAACCAATGCCACAGCGAATAACATAGGCCGTTTTCCAAGAGTACTGGAAGAAGCTGACTATGTGGCAGATGTTTGGGCAATGCTTCATGAGTTTGCCTATTCGCAAGCCCACTATAATCAGGATGCAAAAAATGAGAAAGAGTTCTTCCGTCAGTTGATCGATGTGGCAACAAAGACGATGTGGGCATTCGATGACCTCGATCCTAATAAAGATGAGATGCAGGTTAGGCGGGTAAATCGTTATTTGATCTGGTATTGGAATTATATCCAGATAGAGGACCGGTCATGCACAACTTTGCCGCAGATCGTAAATATCCTTGCCAACAAACCTATCATAGAAATAAGGGGGGTGGATATCAGGGCGCAAGCGCAACGTACCATATTCAGGTTGACCGGTTACAAATCAGAAGAGTTGGAGATCGGTTATTTCCAATTGGATGGCCGGATCTTGCGGGCGTCAAATGCTGGCGGATTTCAACTTACTGAGCTTGTTAAAGGTTATCGAGAACGTGATGGCGAAAAAATATCAAAACAACTGAAAGCATTATATCAATTAAACCGTTAAGCATGTTTCGCGTACCATCTACCTTTCAAAATAACGATCAGCTGGATCAATGGCTTAACAAAATAGGTGAAGCACTTGACCTTACAGCTGCACAGTACAAAGCAGTTGAAGACCGTTATACAGCGGTCGCTAATTATCTTGCAGAAACCCCAGGGCTTAAGCTTTATAAGCCCGAGATCAAACCCCAGGGCTCGTTTTTGTTAGGTACGATGATCAAACCAATCATGCAGGATGATGAACTGGATATAGACCTTGTTTGCCGGCTAACCGGCAAACAAGCGTCCTGGACCCAATATCATTTAAAGCAGGCGATCGGTGATGAATTAAAAGCGAATGGAACTTATAAACGGATGCTCGACGAAGAGGGTAACCGTTGCTGGACATTGCTCTATGCAGAGTCTACGAAGTTTCACATGGATATTTTACCTGCTTTAGTAGGACAAGAGCATTATCAGTTAATGGAAAGGTCGTTTTCTGCTTTAGAGAATAGGCAAGTTGATCGGCTGTCCATTAAAATTACCGATAAAAGATTACCCAATCACCGGACGGAGGTGCAACCTGAATTTTGGCCCAAAAGTAACCCTTTCGGGTATGCAGGCTGGTTCAACGAAAGAGCGAGACTGTCGGCAACTAAGTTGATGTCGTTAAGGGAGTCGGTTGAGGCATTACCGGAACATGCTTCCAGGAAGGAGCCGCTGAAACGGATCATACAAATACTCAAACGCCACCGGGATATGACGTATGGAGGTGACGATGATAAACCAATATCTATTATCATCACGACCCTCGCTGCAAAAGCCTATCAAAAGGAAGAGAATATTGTCGCCGCCTTACTCAATATCCTCAATAGGATGGAGTCGTTCATAGAACTTCGTTACAGTGCTATGTACCACAGGGAGATCAAATGGGTGGCCAACCCCGTGAATGACGTTGAAAACTTTGCAGATAAATGGCCAGATGAACCTAATAAGGAAGATAATTTTTATGCTTGGCTTAACAAGGCAAAGGAAGATTTCTCTGTTTTAGCAGGGGGCGATCTAGGTGAGATCGCGCGTGTTTTGAAAGCAGTGATCGGCACGAGTGTCATTAACGAAACGATAGACCCTGATGGAATTGGCCTGCAATTGTCAGAGAACTACTCTGGCAAAAGTTTTGATCGGTCACTATTGCACGTACCCCACCGCGAGCGAGTTCGATGGCCGGAAAATTTGAAATATAGATCGGAAATTCAAGGGAGTTTTAAACAGGGCAAGAAACGTCACACGATACTGGCGAATACCGTTGTGCCCAAAGGGTGCGATATTTATTTTGTCGCGAGCACGAATGTTCCCCGTCCGTTCGATGTATATTGGCAAGTGGTCAATACGGGTCAGGAAGCAGCGAATTCAAGTGGTCTCCGTGGTGGTATATATGCCTCCAGAACATTAGGGGTAGGCGGTCTTAACCAAAAAGAATATTCGTCATTCCGGGGGACTCATTGGATAGAATGTTTTATTGTCAAAGAGGGGACTTGTGTTGCAAGGAGTTCGGAGTTTATCGTAAATATCGCTTGATGATCAAAAAGTTTTCAATGTAGAATGTGGACACATATAGATAATAAATTATATAGGGAATTTAAGTTTAGCGACTTTTCGCAAGCTTTTTCCTTTATGACGAGGGTTGCATTGCTTGCAGAGAAAGCTGATCACCACCCAACCTGGAGCAACACCTATGGTCATGTTGAGATCTGGTTATGTTCTCACGATGCAGGCAACACAGTTACTGATAAAGATAGACAGATGGCTGATTTGATTGACCAGTTAGTGCCGCGAGTGGTTTAATTAGGCTATGGGGGCGTTCCCCGGCGCTGCCGGGGCCGGCTTCCGCTGTATCCGCTACGGTGGATGCCGCTGCTTACCCATAAGGCGTGGCGGACTATAGTAATACCGCCTTGCGCGACGCTCGTTTCATCCATTGAATTCGCAAAAGCTGCATTTATTCTTTCAACCAGCTTACCACGCCACAAGCGCATGGCGGACGGTTCCCCTGCTGATGCCTTGCTGCGCTCACCATCCGCCATGCACTTGCTTCTCTTTAAGATAAGATGGGTTAATTGGTATCGTCTTCAGGCTTTCAACCAGCATACTAGCAAGGATCGCCTACCGGCGTACCTTGCTGCCCTTCGGGTGCTCGTTCCGAATTACTTCAAAATGGCAGTTGATAGTTTCAAGCCTGCGAATGAGGCGGTACAGCGAAGCTTCAGTTCCCTTCACATTACTATACCTAAAGGCGGATCATATAAAGGCGGTATCGCTGCGGAGCGCCAGGCTGAGGGGGATCGGTTAGCCGGATCAAATGATATGGATACGGCTATCCGACCATCGCTAAGGGTATCTCGGTCGATGGTCTAACACTACTAACCAAGTTTTTTCGGTTATTTAGGGGTGATGAGTTTAGGCGATCTTTTGAAGACGGACTTTCTAAAGCGTTGATTACGCTGCGCTTTACATTAGTAGCAATCAATAACAGATTACTATTTATTATCAACTCTTGAAATTGTTAGGATTATAACTTTAGTATCATTTAGGTGATTTTCAAGAATTGAATTTAATTTTTAGTGAACTCTAGTTAATTGAATCTGTAGGCTGATTAAAATGGAACACTAGAATGGCACACTAATGGATAACTGCACTAAATTAAATCCGTTGATAATGATACCTACAGCGTTATGTTTAAGATTTAGGGAAAAATAAAGTTGCGAAGAAGGTCAGGTCGGTCAATGCTCTTGTTTTTTCCACAGCAATTACATATTGGGCATTTAAAACGACTAATGTTTCGGATTCAACTTTCATTTAGGGTCGAACAATAATCAAACAAATTATTCCGTTTTTTATTTTATTCGTATATTTACTATATGGCAGTTAAAAAGCATAGAACATCCAATCACGTTACCAGCGACGGGTATTCTTATCTCACTAAACGCTTGCTTGTAAGAAAAGCTAAAAGTGCTGGTGTGACAGCTGCGAATGACGCAATGAACGTTATGGGCTTTGTCGTGACCGTCAAAGACGGGTGGGTTGTGAAGCAATATGCTAACGGCAACATTGAACAGTTACAGGAGATATAAATATCCCATTTGAATGAAGTCTGAGAAACCTGCAACTTCCCAACTTCGCCTCCGTGTTTTTGCAGGTCCGAATGGTTCTGGAAAAAGTACAGTAATTAAGTCTATCCGCGAATCGGAGGCTTCCGGCCGTCAAATCGACGTTGGTGTTTATATTAACGCCGACGATATCGCTAGAGCACTGTCGGAGGACAAGTTTAGCTTTAATGTATATGAACTAGAACCGGCACCAAATAACTTTTTTGACTTTGCCGTTGTTTCGGGCTTGATCAGCGAGCAGTTTACGCTATACCAATTACAAGCTGCTATCAGGTTTGAAAGTAAAATCATCAAATTAGTTGATCGCCGGGCGTTGGACAGAGTTGCCCAACTCATTGCCCGCTTTTTGCGCGAAGCTTTACTAAAAGATCGGCGTCGTTTTTCATTTGAAACGGTTTTTTCACACGAATCGAATTTGGAAATCATGGAGCAAGCTGCTGCGGCTGGGTATAAAGTGTATCTGTATTTTGTATCAACGGAATCACCAGAAATAAACAATTATCGAGTGTTACTACGCAAAACTCAAGGTGGTCATGATGTTCCAGCCGATAAGATCACAAGCCGGTACACATCTTCACTTGGATTGTTATACAGAACTGCACAAATTGCTTACCAGGCTTTCTTTTTCGACAACTCTTTAAATGAAGCACCGTTCAGGCTAATAGGCCATTTTAAAAACGTGGACGGTAATAAAAATTGGGATACTGTCAGTTCGGCTGATCAAACAGCTTGGTTTGAAAAATATTATCTTTCCATCGCACGTGAGAACGGAGATTCCGTTCCACTTGTTGATTAGCCTTGTTTTACAAATAGGTTACAAAACAATCTTTGCGTCTTGTAAGATACTAAGAGTCAACTGTATGCACTCAAAGACCTTCTGATGGGTTAGTCAGGTTGTCCCAAGTAAGTTTAGCTTATAAATTGCTGAAAAACTACAACATTTCAAAAAGAACAACACATCTACTGGAGCTATATTTACGTGTTGTTGCTGTTTAGTTGTAAGATGTAAAATACCTATTTGTTCACGAAAATATTAGGTGTCTTGTCCCAAGGGGAAGAGTGAGTATGTTTTGTGCATTGTTAGGCTTAGTAAACAGGCTTACTATAATTAGATTATTAAAGATAACAGAAAAATTGCTTTGAGAATCCAAGTCCATACCTTGGTTTTGCAATTGCGGCGAAGCATGCCTTAGTTGGGCACACGTAAGCTAAATTATCTGTTAAAGCAAAGCAACGTTTTGACCAGTAGGGGCTATTTTTGATTTACTAAGGGCTGAAGGGTTGCTCGTTTTAAAACGAAAGCGGTATACTGTAACCACTAACTAAAAACAATGGTTACGCAAATATCTAACCTGATCGAAGACATCACTCTTGTACACCTGGAACAGCTGTGGGTAGCGATATCATTTACATTGATTCTAAAGACTGTAATCTTTATCTACAGATCCCTATTCTCAGCAGATCATAAGTTATGAACTCTGCAATAATTTATAAATTATATCAAAATTTCAAGCTACAAATGGCTATCGAACAAAGGCAATATAAAGATGCTGCCTAATCATCAATTAGATCGAGGCTTACAGTATTGCAGTAAGCTTTACTTGCCCATTCTTACTCAAAACGGAATAACTATATCGATGACTGAAAATGGACTCTTATGAAAATGCAGTTGCCTAAAGAGTAAATGGTACCCTTGGAGATGAGTTTGGCTTGGCTGATCAAATGGATGATATCATCGATGCAGATTACAAACAGAACAAAGTATAATTACTTACAACAACCAAAGACCGCACCTGAGTTGCCAAATGCTGACTGTGTTACAAATGTAAAACCAGCATACTGTTAGACTTAAGCTCTTTTGTTGTAATGTTTTTGCAATAATAAAACAGGCACTTATTTCAGGACTACTCACTTTCCAATAAAACGGTCTTTTGTAGTCTGCGCTGCAAAAGACCATTTTATTGTAGATGACTCAGTAACTTTTAAACTTTTTTCTATTGTTCCTCAACTATCTTTACACCCCAAGGAGCTAATATTATTTGCCCGCCATTTTTTACGCTTTGATCTGTGGTTAATTCTTTTCCGTCCTTGTGAATATATGAAAGCGATCTTTCTTGTCCTGAATAATTATAATAAAAGTGTACTTTCCTACCAAAGTCATTGATGCCCTGTTTGGTGATCAACGGGAAGTGAATATTCTGATCAACAGTTTTGATACCCGCACGTTCCATAGCAGCCAAAAGAATCTTTTCCTGCAAAATATCTGAGGGTTTGCATCCTTCATAAACCAATGTGCCTTTCCCGAATTGGTTACTTGTGATGGCCGGATATCTACTGTAGAACGGATGATCATAATAGGCCAACGGTTTTGCAGTTTCCGGTATGATCAGTTCCGCCCAATCCGTTACGCTGTTATCTTTTTCAGCAATAGCGAAAGGATTATTTTTCAACTTAAGATCTTTAATGTTAGCAAATTCTTGGTAATAGAACCCGCATGCCTGACGTAACGGCCCCGGTGCGATCACAGGGCGTACCATGTTGTTCTGATCGGTAAAACCGCTTTTGAACATCATGACCACCTGGCCACCGTCTTTCACATAATCAGACAATGCATTCAATAATGAATCTGACGCCGTATATAAAGGCGGCACAATGATCATCTTGTAATCCTTTAATTTCGGCCTATCTGCAAATACATAATCCACAGCAACGCTGTTGTTGTAAAGCGCACGGTGTAACTGGTCGGTTTGTGAACGGTAAGCATCACTGCCATCTTTATAAGGCATGATATTTAAAGCATGGTTTGAATCATAACTGAAGAGAATCGCAACTTCAGGTTTGATCTTGAGATTGACCAAATGGCTACCGAACTTTTTAAGGTCTTTAGCGGTCGTGGCCATTTCCTTATAGACCCTGTTCGGTTGCAGGTCCTGCGACAAGATTCCTTTCCAGTAAGTCTCCTGCCCGTAATGCAGAGAATGCCAATGCCAGTATGCCACCATATTTGCGCCTGAACCTATGTTCGAATACACATTTAAGCGGAGTTGCCCATCGTATGGGGGATATTGTTCTTTGGAATCCCAGCCAGTTGTTTGGCCGGTCGTTTCAGTGACGATATAATTCTTGTTTTTAACTGAACGTAAATAATCGCCAGCCATCGCGTACTCTGAACCCGTGCATTTATCCTGTACAGGAGGATATTTATTAAGTCCCAATAGGTCCATCGCACGGCTGGTTTGTGGCTTGTCGATCTCCGGGGTGGTCATAAAACAATGCATGACGAACTGGTCCTTGCGTTTATACTCACCCACGATATTGGTTTGCCACGTCAGGTAATCGGCGATCACTTTCATTTTATAACGCTCCCACTCCAGTTTATAGCCCGTATTGGTCACCGACTGGCGGTCCGGGAACTCATCCCAATTATTCAAGGCCATACCCCAATAATTCAAACCCCATATCCTGTTGAGTTCATCGGTCGTCTTGAATTTTTCTTTGATGTAGTTCAGAAAACCCGCCTGAAAACTGGGATTGGCAGCATTGCGGGTAAGGGTCTCATTGTCGACCTGCCAGCCTATGACCGCCGGGTTCTTCGCATAATGCTCTGCTATTTTGCGCACGATGATCTCTGCATATTTCAAAAAGGTGGGATTCGTGAAATCCACGTTCTGGCGTATGCCATAACCTATTTTTCGCCCGTCTGCATACTGTATCAGTATATCCGGGTGTTTTTTCCAAAGCCAGGCAGGAATAGAATAGGTTGGAGTTCCCACGATGACCTTGATACCCGCTTTGTGCAACCTCTCGATGATCCTGTCCATCCAGGCGAACTCAAATTTGCCTTCCTGCGGCTCGAAACCACTCCAGGAAGATTCGGCCAGGCGCACCACAGAGACACCGGCATCCTGCATCAGTTGCACATCTTTTTCTAACCGCTCGGTCGGCATATACTCGTGGTAATAGGAGGCGCCGTAAAGTATATTATCGAATTTAACCTGGGCACTGACCTGACCTGCAAAAAGAAGCGATGCGCCGAGCACTGCACCGTAAATATTGCGGAAAGTAGCATGGAGTAAAAGAGATCGAATTTTCATTTTTTATTTGTCTGAATTGGGTTTTTACTTTTTAAATAATAGAAGTTCATCCAGTACGACACCTTCATCAAGTGCAGTAAGCATGAGAACATGTTTCGAAGTCGGAGTGCATTTGAACTTAAATGTTCTAACAGCCTGGTTTCTTAAGACATTGTTCTTCCATTCTTCACTTTGTTCCTCGGTCTCATAATTAACTTCCTGTGATGTGTGGCCATCCAGGGATAAAGTGAACCGTAAATTTTTACCATTGATGGCATGGGTGGGCAAAAGCCTGACATCTACTTCTATAGCATCTGCATTCGAAAGAGTGAATATAAATTTCAGCGGTTCATTTTTGATGACTAAGGCCGCTTTACCCGTATAACCGAGTCCGGCGACTTTTTTTACACTTTTTGCAGAGGCATCACTTGCTGTCCAGCGATATAATGGCTGGGCCTTGCTCAGCATTTTTGAACTGTCTGTAGAACGGGCTAAAGGTTCAAATACAGGAAGTTTACGGGGGCGGTGATCCATCATGCCATGCCATTTCCCGCCAACGAGGTCATTGTATCTCTGGGTTAGCACCCCTATGCTGTCGTAAGCCTTTTCGCTCAGTTGCCATTCTGCTTTACCATGTCTGGCCAACTGGCCATTCAACATCTTAAAGTTCATTTGTGCTGCGGCCTCAACCGGATAAGCGATCAGTTCAAAAAAGGCATTCTTTCTGTCGGGGCCGATCTTAGCTGAGACCTTCTCTACACTTTTGGAGAGCTGCTCATATTCGATCATGCGGCTGCGTATCTCTCCCTCGGTCCAAGGCAGGTCGCTGACCATTGCCTTTGCTGCATCGTAGGTTCTTGAGTTACCCAGGTACTCCGGTTTACAGATCAGTGCGAGACGATAATGTTCCTGCATGATGCGGCCTAGTTCCTGTGCATTTTGCTGGCCGAACTCACGGGTTAAAAAGTTACGAAGATGAGATGGTATATCTTTTACAGCGCCGATGTTCCAGGCCATGTCCAAAAACAATTCGGTCTGGTATTCGATCGGTTTTATATCACCTACATTCGCGATCCATATTTTCTGTACACCTTTTTCATAGGCCATTTTCATTTGCTGGAGTTCCAAGGCCGGATCTGCTGTACCTAACCACAAATAGTCATGTGGCCTTCCCCAATAAGAAAGGTGGTAGTAAACGCCATTCCCGCCTGGCCTGGCCTTTTCTGCCTGATCGGGAAAATGACGAATGTAGCCGTAGTTATCATCCGGCCAAACCAATGTAACATGTGCAGGGACCGCAAGGCCTGAACGGTAAACGTCCAGAACCTCTTTGTAAGGCACGAATATTTGCGGCACTTTTGCCGGGTCTTTGGAAATGTACTGTTCGATTAAATTTTGTTGCTGGGGGATGATCTGTGAAAGCTGCTCTTTATATTCAGCGTTGTTCTTTACGCCTTCCATTTGCCCATCATGTTTACCACGCATGCCGATGGTAAATATATTCTCGCTTCCTTTAAGTTCTTTTAAACGATCTGCCCAGTAACTGATCACCGCATCCTTATTGGTCACATAATTATACCGCCCCGTTCCGGCCGCGTCCCATTCACTGGCACTGTTCCGCATCATGGGTTCACAATGCGAAGTGCCTAATATGATCCCATATTTGTCAGCAGCCTCTTTGGTGCCATCTACGAAATAAAAAGGCACGGTCACCTCATGCATAGCTGGCCAGATCGTATTGGCACGGAGCCGTAACAGCAATTCGAAGATGCGGGCGTATGTTTTGGGGCCGATCACGCTTTTTTCTTTTAAACTCGCCGCTTCTATCCCGTCCTTAAGCTTTCCTTCTGGTTCGTAGTTCTTACTGCTCCAGGGCAGTAGTCCCCAGTCCTCATCATTCAAAAAGATACCGCGGTATTGTACCGTAGGTGACCGGATGATCGTTTGTACGGGTGGTGTGAAACTGATTTTCTTCGACGGCGTTGCATCTGCCCACCACTCCCAGGGCGATACACCTAACATTCGGGAGATCTCTAATAAACCATAGGCTGTACCGCGGCTGTCGCTCCCGATAACAACCAGTTTATACTTGTTCTTTTCCTTGAACGCTTTGATCATATAGGTTTCCCACTTACCTTTTATCCCGTTAGTTTCTATGACGTGAGAGTCGGTAAGGCGGGAAATCTTGTCGCTTACCCCTAAAGTACCTGCGATGATCTCAGCGCCGCTGCCGGTGCTTTTAGACAAACTTGAGCCGAAAACCGACCTGAAGTCTTTTTGCAAAATTTCAGTTGCGGTTTGAACGACAGGGTTTTCATTTTCAGAGACCAGGATCGACGCATTTCGTCCTGCCTTGAACAAAGGGGATTGAGCTTGCGCATTGAATATTGTAATGAATATGACAAGTAAAAGTATCTTATATCTCATAATTTGGTACTGTCTTTTCCAACGGTTGTGCTTTTCAACTGACTTTAATTACTATTCTGGTGAATTCAATTTGGCATAGAAGCCTTTACCTTTCATCCAATACACCAGGTTGTTACGGTTAAGTTCGGCATACGCACGATACGCTGACGCACGGGAAACATTCAATGTGCGGTGAATATAATAGACGGATGGTAACGGCCGTTCGATGTCGAAATCCTGCTTTTCGATGAACTTCTGTAAATGTGTAGCCAGTTGCAGGTAAATATCTTCAGGAGAAGCAAAGTTGATGTAGAACTGCCTGATCGCCGTGACCTGTTGGTCGTAGTACTTATCTGAATTTCGATGGTTCATATTATCCCGTTTTTACTTGACTTATCCTTACCCAACTATTTTTTTGTTTCCACTATGGCCACCGGACCGAAAAGGCCGGATGGTTGAAGCGTATCGTTTTTGTTCTCTATACTGATCCTGGAGCGTACTCTACGATCTTTTAACGGAAGCTCACGATCTCCGAGCAAGCGGTTTCGCCAGGTATTGATCACCTCCACTTGCAAACTATTCTTACCTTTAACGAGTACGCCTGTTAGGTTTAGGCGGTAGGGGTAGGTCCAAACACCTCCTACATACTTCCCGTTCACTTTTACTTTGGCAGTTGCAGAGACCTTACCCAAGTCGATGTAGTAATTGCTTTTTTCCTTGATCTGAGAAAGAATAAAGGTGGTATTGTAGATGGCAGTGCCTGAGTAATGGCGAACACGCTCATCATCCGACATGCTCCAATCTTGTAGCTTAGACATAAACACCGGCTCATTAGGCCCTCTTTTGATACTATCATGTTCAAAGCCAACTCGCCATGTGCCGTTGAGCGCATTCGTTGATATGGGTTCCGGGTAGTTTAATGAAAGACCGCCACCTTTACCAACCCCCGCTATATTGAATATGATAAAGGCACTGCCATTGGCAGCTAATTTTAATGGCACGGTCTCGTGCCCATTGCTTTTTTCATAGGCCGGCAAACGCCTTGTTTCGCCGCTCAGTGCATCCCATAACTCTGGTTGCAATCCATTCACCCGAAATGTAGCTTCAAAATTGACAGGTTTACCCGTTAGATTGGCTAAAAAATAGATCTCTTTGCCATTAAGTGTACGATGGGTGTACGCTATCGCATTGTTGTTGGTGATGAGGTCGGCTGTAATTTTTTGTTCTTTAAATATCTCTTGCAAGCTCGTTCTTGAATACACCTTGCCTTTACCGTAGGCATGGGCATTTATGTTAGAGCTTGTCCATAATTTCGAGGCTAGGTCCCTGATGTTCTGGTCGCCCTGCGGATAATTCTGTAAACTCGGCGACCTGCTAGGCGGCGACCCTAAAACGATGCCCCCATCACTAACCAGTTTTTCGATCTTTTGTAGCACCTCAAGACGCATCGTTTCCTGTGGCGGTAACACCAGTACCCTGTAACTTGTGCCGTTCGGTAGAATGAACCGGCCATTTTTAACCTGAAGGTCTCGTGTAATGACCTCGGCATTGATGTAGTCGTAATTATATCCTTTTGGCAATTCGGGTTCTAACACCCCCCTCATGATGGGATTGTCCTCACCAATGTAATAAGCGACATCAGCCACATTCCTGCCCTGTTGAAGCATATAGTTACAGCGACGGTGATATAATGTGAACAGGTCCATATGCTTGAACCATGTGTTTTTACGGTTGAATTCTGTCCCGAACCAGGCATCAACGCCGGGATACACATCTTCGTAAGCTTGCTGAATATACAGGTGCAGTACTGTGCTGTTGATGCCTTGGGTAAATGCCTGGTCACCCAGGCTTTTGAGTTCCTGCGGATAAGTGCTGTATTCAAAACTTTTGGCCCACGAGCCGCTGGTAAATGATTCTGCCCATACCTTGTTCTTGCCATAAATATGTGCGGTCGATGCAGCGCCACGATTCTCAAAACGCCGGTCGCTGATCGGTTCTACCCAGTATTCACCCGCCACCTCATCGGATTGGCCCCCATATTGGAGAAATTCGCCTGGATAACCGGAATGCCCGTAATTTTCCAGCCATGTCCTCAACCCGTTCCGGTGGCTGATCTCCCGCATCCCGCCGATATAGTCATAGGAAAGCTTGTCAGCTACCAGTCGCCTTACATCCCATAAAAAACGATCTGAGATTGCCGGGCTGCTGATCATGTGGCCACTGTAAACAGGCAAGTATGGCGTTGCGTCATAACCGTAACGCTTTTTAAAATCAACCAGAAAACTATCAGTAAAGTTGGTGCCTCCACGTTCGTAACTATCCATGACGACCATTTTTAGTGTTCTGCGGTCGTTCGCAGGTACTCGTTTCAATATTTCTCCAATGAATGCATTGAAGTGCATTTGAATATTTTGCCTGCTCAGCTTGTCTACTTCCAAACCTTCGGCTTCGAAAGATGCAGGACCGTTCATTACATTAATGAATCGCATACCGGTACGGATGATCACCCATTCACCTTTCGGCACATTCCAATCCAAATTTCCCTTGGCATCCATGTTCTTTGAGATATCAAGCACATCCTGAGCAGCAGGCAAGGCCACATCCGCTGTTGATAGGGCTTCTGTTTTTTGTGCCGATCCGGTCCACCAGGGCGAACTTCCCACCACTTTTGCCAGTTTTTTTTCAAGCAGGTCTTTGATGACGGGGGTAGGACTTAGTACCAGCTTACTGATCCGGCTGTTTCCGCCGCCATATTGATGAAAGACCAAACGGAATGATCTTGCCGTCAGGTTGCCTAATGGCAAAAAGCAAGGTGAATAAGGCTCGAAACCCTTAGCGAGATCTTCAACCGCGCGAGAGCGGTTCAATTCCGCTTTTTTCACACTTTGGTATCCGGTATCTACTTTGACCTGCACATCGACAGTTGCGTTAAGCATTTCAAATGGATAGATACTTAAACTTCTTACGGTTTCTGTTTTAGGAAGCTCAATATTTAGAAAGGATTCTTTTTCTTTTAATACATAATGTGCCTGGGCCTCATTTGCAGAGGAGATGATCTCCAGTTTCTCAGCTTTGATCTTGGTGCCTGGATGCTCTATCAGATTTTGTCGGTAGTTTGACGGTACCCTCATTGCCAGAACTTTCACGTCCTGAAAAAAAGTGTCTGTCTTTGCCAGTTGTTTTTGAAGCCTTAAAGGTCCTTTGACGCGAAGCTCGGTCGCATCAAGATAACGCATGGCTTGGTTGGGTTTTACCCATGGCCCACCAGATTGGCTCCAGCCGGGACAATTGAATAGACCGACCTCGATATCTAACGCGGTCGCGGTCTTCAAAGCAACATGTACGATGTCCCACCATTCTTTAGAGAACACCTTTACATTGCCGAACCATTTGCCGGTCGTATCTCTCGACCAATCCGTTCGGTTACGTATGTTAGTACCTATAAACACCCTGGTGATCCCTGCCTCTTTCATAGCGTACAGGTCTTTGATCACGCCATCTTTTGAAATGTGATTATTCAACCAATAATAGAATGTGGTTACTCTGACGCTATCGGGCGGATGAATGAACCCCTTACGGATGTTTTCCATCTCATCTGCCGGATAGAGTTTAAATCCTGCCAGAACACTTAAAGCGGCGATCAAAAGCCAAATGTATTTTCTGCTCATTTGATTAAATTCAATAGAGGGTTTTCTATTTGATTACAAAGTCGCTTCCGTTAACGATCATTTTTTCCGTGGTGATATTAGGATATTTACCGGTAATTAAGGTGGGCGCGATTGCTTTGGCGGTAACATTCTTAAAGGATATGTCAGATATCCTGTCATCGGGGTTACCCTTAATGTCACCGATCCTGTTGCACTCGACCTGAATATTAGTAAAACTGATGTTTCGAACGGTACCGAAAGGTTTTTCTGTGCGGCCTGCCAAATCGTAGAACTGCGTCCACGGAGCTAATGCTAATAGTATCCCGCACTTTCCTGTGATCCCTTCGATGCTTATATTTTCATAAATCTGATAGGTATCAGGCCGCATCTTGATGCGCAAAATGGAGGTCTTATTATCCATTTTGCAGTTACGCATAGTAATGTTCCTTACATGGATCGCTTCGCTTCCCAGTGTCAACGAACCATGCGACTCACCAAAAGTGCAACCTTCGATCAGCACATCCTCTACTATCCCGTTTTGTGGTAACAGGTGGGCCTCTATTCCCTTTCCGCCTTTGATTGCGATAGCATCGTCGTTAACGGATATATAACAGTTTCGGATCACTACTTTACTACAAACGTCGAGGTCTATACCGTCTGTGCTTGGCGCAGGGATAGGGGCGTATGGGGAACGTATATCGCAGCCGTCGACAAGTACATTTTTACACTGATAAAGATGGGTGGTCCAGAAACCAGCATTTCTGAACTTTGTATTCTGAATGGTCACTTTGTTACATCCCCACAAAAATATGAGCCGCGGCCGGTGTACCTCCAGGTTCGTCCATGGCTTCTTAGCTTTATTCATAGTATCGCGGTGCTCCCAAAATGCTTTCCAGAATTTAGTGCCGTTACCGTTGATACTGCCGGGACCATTGATGCTAAAATCATCCACGAAATATGCGTTGATCAATGCAGCATAATACAATTGGTTTTGTCCTTCCATACGTGAAGGAAGCAAAGGGTAATCACGGATCTCATCTGAGCCTTTTAGAACTGCACCCTCCTGAAGGATGAGCTTGGTTTTGGGCTTGAAGAACAATGCTCCGGTCAAATAGGTTCCTTTAGAAAAAACGATATTCCCACCGCCTTCCGCCGCAGCTTTATCGATCACTTTTTGAATAGCATTGGTAAGTACTACCGTGCTATCGGCATTCACGCCGTATTTGGTCACTAAATAGTCCTGCGCAATCGATCTGTAAGAAATAATGATAAAGCAGAACAGGAATATTGAGTTTTTCATAGGTGTGATCTTTTTTATTGGGTTTTTCAAACGTTGGCCATAGGAAACAGCATTAAGCTTTATTTATTGATCATAACTGTAAAAAAATGGTGCATACGGCTTGGCGACCTGCTTTATATCTCCAAATATGGTTTTAAGCGTTCTGGGCCAGGTCTCTGCGGTGAATGGAATAACGTAAAAGCTTCCACTGATCGGCTTCCCATTATTAAAAGAATAGAGATCAGTAGGCCAGTTATATTTATTGAAATGACCAGAGACCGAAGAATTGTGACTGACCACCAGGCCATTATCCGTGCGTTCCACTGTGATATCTGCACTATCAGCGACCAATGCAAAACCAGAACCTTTTTTGTCCGAAAAGATGGCACAGCTTACTTTCTGCCGGTTACCTGGAAAATAGAGATCATTACTGTTCAAATGAAAAATACCAAATTCGCTTAAACGGTCCTTTCCCGGATAGGCTGGGTATGGTCCTTTTCCTACCCACCGAAATTCGGTAAGTGAAGCTGGGATCAGGAATGATAATCCGGTTTGTGTTGCTTCTTCTTTGGCATCTGCCGCCAGGTGATATTTCACTTTGATATTTCCGCTATCGGATAAACTGTAAGAAATATCGCCCGCGAGTACCCTGTCCTTAGGCGATTCCGGCTTAAACTTATAATTTACATCGATTAGGTTTGCGCCGAAATTTTTGATCTGCGTTTCTGGTTTAGTAAGAATGAACGGGTCCCAAACGTTGTGGACAACTTTAGGGTTAGCTTTTTTTCTTGCCGCAATTTCAGAGACCGTTGCTTTACGACCTACCCTGGCAAATGGCCCATCTAAGATCATGGTTTCCCCTGCGCTGTTCTTGATCTGAAAATTACCTGTTGCCTTATCGAATCCGAAGCGATAATTCCCCGAGATGATCTCATTACCGCTAACCGAGTTGGTCTTGATCTTTCCCGGTTCGATACGTTCAACCAACGACTTACCACTGATCACTTTTAATGGGAATACCTTCTCATAGACCTGAAAGTGGTTTTTGTCTAAGATCTTCAGCTTCAGATAAAAATAGCTTGCTGTCGAACCTGGGGGTAGGAATGTACCAATGGATGCAGTGGTCGTTTGATGTGGGGTACAGGAAAGGCGCAATATCCCTGATCTTATCACTGTTGAGTCTGCAAATATTTGCCACTCGCATTGGGTTGCGGACAAATTGGTAAAATCATAGCGATTCTCGATCCTGAGTTTGTAAGTAGCTTTGCCTGCCTGATATTTTAAAGTATCATCCAGAATCTTTACCGGTGTGTATACTTTTCTAACCTGGTAATAGTCAACCTGAGGCACCCTGTTGGCATAAACTATTCCGTCTGCACCTTCATTGGTAGATGTATCGAAGATCGAATCGCGGGTCGGCCACACATAAAATGTGAACTCATTCTTGTTAAAAGGTTTGGGCGATCTTCGTAGCAGGCCCTGGTCGAAGAAAGCCCAAACAGCACCTCCCACCATATGTTTATCGGGATACATCGTTTCATGTACAGCTTCCATCGAGTTAAAATCCAGTCCCAGCGCATGAGCATATTCACCTGAGATCATAGGCCGGTCAAGCTTAGGTGCAAAACGTTTCAGATCATCCTTGGTAGGATAATGATCGTTCAGCATGTCTATGGAATCGGGTATAGCTTTGAGCATATCCTCAAAAACATCTGGAGTTTGAGGAAAACTATACGGGCGGGTGTTATCTGATCGTTTGATATACTTACCGGTTTTAAGGCCGATCTCGGTGATCGGGTTCTCATTTCCCGAGGTCCAAATAATCACGCTGGGATGGTTCTTGTCCCGTGCGATCGTGCTCTTCGCTCTTTGCAACAAAATGGGTAAATAGCTGGTATCTTTAAGGTGCTGCTCACCGAATCCATAAGGGATCTCATCCATGACATAGAACCCCAATGAATCGCATAATTCAAGGAAGGGATACGCTGGTGGATAATGCGAGGTGCGGATAAAGTTGATATTTGCTTTCCTCATTAGGTTAAGATCGTTGACCATTTCTATTTTGGAGATCGCACGGCCGTTCACCGGCGAAAGGTCATGGTGATTTGCGCCTTTTAGCTTAATAGGTGCCCCATTCAGTTTTAAGACTCCATCCGCCCAACTTAGTTCACGTATGCCAACCCGTTCTTGATATTCTTGTATCAGGCCCGCCTTCTTTCTTACAGCGATCTGAATAGTATATAGGTATGGTGATTCCGCTGACCACAAACGAGCCCCGGTTACCGCTATTCTCCCTTTATAAGATAAAACAGCAGCATCTTTGGGGTTAGCCTCAGCTTGAAGATCGACAGATTTAATGGTTCTACCAGATGCATCGGTTAGCTTACCGGTCAGTTTCAGATCTTTAGGAAATGGTAAGTTACCGGCTTTTTCGACCAATGCCTGAACCTCAACCGCTGTCCCCGCACTTACCGCCGTTTTGATCACTACATCCCGCAGGTGAACCTTTGGTAAACTAAAAACTGTTACATTTCTGCTGATGCCGGATATAGACCAATCATCATTGGTATCGAACTCATAACCCTTAGGTTGAGTGATCACCTTCACCGCCAACTGGTTGACACCGATGGTGGCGAACTCAGATATATCAAAAACATTACGATTGTATGCGCTTGCAAATTTTCCTGCAAATTTTCCATTGACCCATATCGAATAACCAAATTCGACACCATCTAATGCTATAAAGGTCGGGTTACCTTTCCAGTCAGTTGGAACTTTAAAGGTCGTCCGATAAAGTCCCATTCCCTTCTTAAGGTTCCTGGCATAGAATGGCTCTGCAAAGCCTTGAAGTTCCCAGTTGCCTGGCACTTTTATACTCGCCCAATCTTTTATGTCGAATTGAGGCTCATAAAATAAAGTGTCGGAACCCATCCTTTCTCCCTGTAGGTATTTAAATTTCCACTTTCCGTTCAGGGATAATACCTGATGATGATCCTGGGAAGTAGGTATCAGGATCTGACCGAACAATGCATTGGTGCAAAAGATCAGAAATGTTGTACTGAGTATTAATAGATTTTTAAAGGACATGTCTCATGGTCAGTTTAAAGCCAAAGTTCAATTGGATCGTATCGGTCAACAGAAAAGCCTGCCAATAAAGTGATCTTTTGCAGAGATCTTATTGGCAGGCTGGGCTGGTGTTAATACCCTGGATTTTGCGGAAATTTAGGGCCTACCGTAACCAGATCGATCTGGCGTTGAGGTATCGGCCTTAAAACCATAAAATCCTGAATATTAGCTCCGGCTGTCGGGTTGAGCGCTTTAACACGACGGACCAAAGATTGTGTACGAACAAGGTCATACCAGCGTAGCGATTCGCCGAAAAGCTCACGTGAACGTTCGTCTAAAATAAAATCGATCCCCGCAGATTGTAGTTGTCCTGCTGTTACTTGTAGCGCAGCAGCAGCCCCGGCTGGGGCCGGGGCTGCTGTGATAGGACGTGCTACCGCTCGGGTACGTAGAACATTGAGCATATTTGCTTCCGTGGTATAATCGCCTAATTTAAAGGCCGCTTCTGCTGCGATCAGATATAGTTCTGAAAAACGCAGCAAAACGATAGGCCTGATAGAGGCATCATTAACAGCAGGTCTACCCGGATTATCAAACTTTTTCACTGATGGATACATGATCGTAGTCCAAGCATTCTTATTAACGCCTGTTGCAGCGGCAGCCACCGAAGGACGCAAAAAGATTACGCCTTTAAAAGCTGCTCTCTTTGTAGCACCCGGATCATACGGCGGTACCCATATCGCTGTATCGACCCCGATTGTTAATGTGCCGCGCGGCGTCACTGACGCATTGTTGGCGATCCATGCAGTTTGGAAAGTGTTCCAATAACGAAAATCATTTGTTTTATCTGCAAAAAGTACAGATTCCACCCAGTCTGGGTTCGGTCTTACACGTTGAAACGGGCGACCGTTAGTGAGGTCCCTTGTCACCAAAGTAGCACCGCTATTGGTTGGATAATTAACAACGATCGAAGGATAGTTCGGTCTGAAGTAAAAAGCCAATCCATTATAATTTACCGGCGTTGCTGCATTCAGGCTATATTCACCATACTTTGGATCAGTATTATGTTCTACAGAAAAAAGGTCTTCTCTATTCGACGCATCGTTCGCTTCAGTATATGCCTGATCGTAAGAGGCATACAGGCCTTTATTATAAGTACCTGCATTATTGATGAGATTTTGCGACGTTGTTAAGGCATTTTGGAAGTCGGTGGGTTGCGCCGCACTGGACCATCCACGCGTCAGATAGACCTTTGAAAGCAAGAACAAAGCGGAAGCCTTGGTTGCTGCATGACCAGCGAAGGCAGAAGAGACAGTCGAAGTTATAGGGTCACCTGCCTTAGTTTGCAGGTCTGTAGACGCCTGTGTCAGGTCCTGAATGATCAGGTTATAGACATCCGCGATCGGAGCCCTGCTGTCACTCAGTGTACTTTCGTTAATATACGTGGTATGCAGTGGGACATCGCCAAAAGTGCGTACAAGTTCGAAATAAAGAAATGCTCTTAAAAATTTAGCTTGTGCCAAATATTGCTTCTGCACAGCTGCATCGGTAAAAGCTGTCTGGCCAAATTGCAGCACACCATTAAGTGTATTGATATCCTGATACGCGTTTTGGAACAACTGTGCGAATGTATTATAAACGTCGGCGTTATTGACAAAATTTGTGTAGTTCATGATGTTAGCCCCGGTAGTAGATGCGCTACCCGCCGTTATGACCTCATCCGTACCACCCTGTAGCGTATAAAAAAAGTTCTCTGAGCCCCATAGAGAGCGAAAGTTTTGGTAAACACCAGTTATACCGCCCTGAACACCAGCTTGTGTGGTGAAGTAGGAAGGGGTGATACTTGCCCTTGGGTTTTGTTCTAAAAGTTTCTTACAGCTGAACTGACCCAATATGCTTGCTGCAATTAGAACGATAAATACTTTATAATAGAGTTTCATTTGAATTATGCTTTAAAAATTAAAAACCTGCGTTTATACCTATCGACCATACACGGGTTTGTGGGATGTACAGGCCAATTGTAAGTGCACGTCCCAGGGCATTTCCAGAAAAGCCCGACGCACCGCTGTCCTGTCCGCCATAGCCGTTACTTTCCGGGTCAAAAGCTAGTCCCTTATTCACCAATGGTGCCCATATCGTGAACGGGTTGTTGACGATAGCAGTAACTTTTAACGACTTAATCGCTCCTTCTTTCAAGATGCTTTTTGGGAAATTGTATCCCAAGCTTATACTTCTCATTTTGATAAATGAGCCATCTCGGTACTGTAAAGTTGATGCATATAGTGGTGCTGCTCCAGCATTTGGCCGCGGAGATTCATTGGTCGGATTTGTTGGCGTCCAATAATCCAGCATGATCTGATTTCCTCTACCAATGTTAAAGAGACCACCGTAAGTTTGAGCAAGATAATTTACCGACACCTTTTGCCCGATACGGCCAAAAGCGACAGCGGTCAGATCAAAACCTTTGTAGCTGAAATGATTGGTCAAGCCAGCGATAAATTTGGGTTGGTAATTTCCTAATATCTGTCTATCACTTGCATCGATCTTGCCGTCACTGTTCACATCCTGCACTTTAATTTGCCCAGGGCGCTGGTTATATCTTGCTGCTTCTGTGGTCTCACTAGTTTGCCAAATACCCAATTTTTTGTAATCATAAATAATATTGAACGGTTGGCCTACGAACCACCCGTTGCCGATGTCCTGCTGTAGGCCGTCGTGCAACGTTGTGATCTCAGACCGCTGGAATGAGATGTTGAAATCAGTATTCCACTGGAAATTTTTGGTGAGGTTTTTAGAGCTTAAAGTGATCTCTAGACCCCGTCCTTTTGAATCACCTGCATTCACGGTCGTAGTTGATGGGCCGATACTCAGCGGCAACGAAAGCACTTGCAAAATATCGTATGTTCTTTGCGTATAAACATCGACCGATCCCGTAAGACGGTTATTAAATAAACCGAAATCGACACCCAAATTGATGTTATTTGTATGCTCGAACTTTAAATTCGGGTTAGGTAATGAAGTAACCAAAACGCCATTTTGCAGATTAGTCCCGAAGTTATATGCTACGGAGGTGAGATTCCCAAGGATCTGGTATGGGCTGATATTCTGATCGGCGGTAACGCCGTATCCAAGTCTGAATTTCAACGAATTCACCCAGGTCACTTTTTTCATGAAATTTTCCTGATCAACATTCCAGCCGAATGCAAATGCGGGATAAGTAAAATATTGGTGACCTGGACCTAGTACTGAAGATCCATCCCGGCGAAGTGTGGCCGTTAAAAGGTACTTGTTATCAAATCCATAAAATGCACGGGCCATGTAAGAGATCAGACCGCGTTCCGCGTACGAAAAATTTGAATTGGTCACATTCGTACTGCTGGTCAGAAATAGGTTGTAGCTTTTCAGATAGTCAGCAGATACACCTATAGCATTTATGCCACTTCCCTGCGTATGATCTTTCTCAGCGCTATACAGACCGGTAAAAGTGAAGTGATGTTTTTGGTTGAAGGTCTTATCGTAGGTAAGTATATTTTCGATAAGCCAAACATAATTTTCACTATTAGATATAGAGGCGGTCGACTGGTCCTGGGTGCTGTTGGTATTTACCACATTGTTAACGGGGTTATAATTATTGCCCTGGCTCTGATTAAATGATAAGCTAGCGTTCAGTCTGTACTTCAGGCCATCAAGAATATTTGCTTCACCATATAGAACGTTATTAGTGGTCAGTCGCCTGTTCACCGCCTGAATAGCCGGATCTCTTAACGTTATCGGGTTTAAGGTCGTTAATTCTCCCAGGGTACCTGTGGCCGGACGAACATTGATACTGCCATCTGCATTGTAAACAGTGTTCAGCGGGCTTAAAGTACTTGCGGTAGCAACCAAATCACCGATGTTGTCGCGGAATGCTAAGCTATTGTTAGAGGTGATACCAACCTTGAAAACTTTACTGATCTTCTGATCGAGGCTGAACAATATACTACCCCTCTTGTAATGTTGCACATATTGAATGCCCTTTTCATCGCGATACCCACCGCTAAGTGAAAATTGAGTATTCTCTGTACCGCCAGATATCCGAAGCTGATTGTCAGTAACATAACCTGGACGCAGGACGGTCGCGATCCAATCGGTATTGGTTCCATTATCGAGGCCAGCCTGCTCAGCTACGGTCCTGGGATATGGTGTAGTTCCGGGGTTTACTGTATTGCCCGCAATGGTCTCTTGTTTAAATGCATCATATTCTTGGGCATCCATCAAGTTATATTTTCCGATGGCCCTTGTGATCCCTGTTGTTGTATTGAAGTTGACCTGTGTACGGCCACTTTTACCGCGCTTGGTAGTGACAAGGATTACACCACCTGATGCCCTTGAACCATAGATAGCGGTGGCAGATGCATCTTTCAAAACTTCGACACTTAAAATGTCATTGGGGTTGATGTCGTTCAGGCTGGCATTAATGAACGGCACGCCGTCCAATACAAATAATGGAGCGTTCGTTGCGTCAGCAGCGCTGTTACTGGTCGCAAATGATCTTTCCCCACGTAACCTGATCTGCCCTGTCGAGCCAGGTGCGTTGCCGGTAGTGGAAATATCCAGGCCAGCGACCCTGCCTTGAAGCTGTCCAACGACATTCGTTTGAGCCGGGACCTGTTGCAAGGTTTCGCTTGATACGGATGTGACTGCACCGGTAACATCTCTCTTACGCTGGGTACCGTAACCTATCACTACTACATCATTCAGATTTTTGGCAGCCGGTTTCAGTGATACGTTCAATGGAGATGAGCCTGTTACTGAAACTTCTTGAGTCTCATACCCGATGTATGAGATGATAAGGATGGAATTTTCAGATACGTCTATGGTAAACACGCCGTTGACGTCTGTTACAGCACCCTGACCGCCACTTTTCACTTTGACCGTTGCGCCAATTACTGGCTGACCCTTCTCATCCGTGATCTTACCGGTTACTTTTTGTTGTTGTGTTTTGAACTCTTCTTTCGCTGGTCGATCTTTTGCGAAGATGATGATCGTTTTGTTTTTGATCGAATACGCGAAAGGTTGGTCAGCCAGACTTGCCTGTAAAGCCGCGTCAAGCGACACATTATTTAGATTTAAAGTGACAGGGCTAGCGTGTTTGATAAGACTTGCATCTGCAAGTAAGTTATAACCGCTTTGTTTCCTGATGTCGCGCAGCGTCTCGTTAAGAGATGCGTTGTTTTTTTTCAGGGTGATCTGTGCCCATGAGGATGCGCTGACTTGCAGGCAACCTAACAGGACCAGAAAAAAAATTGATCTCATAATTCGCCATAATTTAGGGTAGGCGCACGAAGGAGACGTGCACCTGAGTGCAGTAATTTTTACGTACATTTGAATAGTGGTTTTTAGAAAATTGGTTTAAAAAGGAAACGATGATCTGATCACCCGAAGCAGCTCCCATAAGCTGTGACAGACCAGAAGCTGCCAGGCTTCTGGTTTTTTTTTCGGGCATACATGTTAAAGTATACCTATCTCATAAGCGTGATCCTCCTTCCTTCGATCTTGTACCTGATCTTGCCTGCCAGGGCAACGACATCAAGCAATTCATTTACGGTCTTATATTTGGATACAGTACCCAAAAGTTTCTTATCACCGACATTATCTTTGATCTCGACCTCCACATCGTACCACCGGGATGCTTTTCGCATGACCTCTGCAATACTGGTATCATCAAAAATGAACTGGCCATTTTTCCAGGCCATGGTCTCTTCTATATCTGCTTTGACGGTATACAATTTAGAGGCACCGTCATTGATAGTTGTAAGTCCCGGTGTTAGTAGAATATTCTCGGTGCCTCTAATGACCTTAACTGCCCCTTGGAGTAATGTGGTCCTCACTATATGTTCATCGGAATAAGCTTCCACATTGAAGTGCGTGCCTAAAACCTGGATCGTTTGTGTGGCGGTGTGCACTATGAACGGTTTTCCATTATGCACAACCTCAAAATAGCCCTCACCTGTAAGACTCACTTGTCGCTCGGCACTATTGAAAATAGTTGGAAACGTTAATGTAGATCCGGCATTTAACCATACATGAGTGCCGTCAGCGAGAAAAATGTCATAGTTCCCTCCTTTAGGGGTGGTTAGTGTATTTATTCCCTCTGATACCGGCTCATCCTTATTCTGGGTTGTGAAGCGTAATTGACTATCGCTGGTTTTAGAAATATCAACACCACTAATATTGGCCAACGTGCCATTCGCTGCGGTCGTCAAAGAAATTGTATTTCCATTTGCTGTCGTAAGTATTGCCTTGTTCCCTCCCGGTAAGATTACTATTGGTTTAACAACTCTTGCTTTGACATTTAAAACAGGTTGCTCATTATCCACGCCAAATCTTAAAAGTGTAATGGTCCCCAATAACAATATTGTCGCAGCAACTAACCACCAATGTTTTCTATAGAATGGAACAATCGTTTCTTTATCAATTTCGGCATTGATCTTTTGAAGAATGTATTCTGTTTCGTCTTCAATATCTTCTTTATCGACAGGTACTTCAAGCAAACGAGCTAAAATGTTTTTTTTAATCTCCTTATCATACTCTTCAGAATCCAAATATTGCATCAACTCTTCCTGTTCTTGAGGAGTACACGCATGTTTATTAAATTTGGCAAAAAGTTCCTCGAAGCGGTTCATAATTGGGCTTGTATATTAATATACACACCAAACCAGATGAGTAACTATATCGTAAGCATTTTTTTTAATTATTTTGGAAAGATGCAAGCAGAGATCACAAAAAATAAGGAAGATAGCATTTCAGCATTCCGCATAAAAAACTCGCGGATCTCACGATTACCTTTGACCATGTGATTATTGACCGTGGCGATAGACAACTTCAATATCTCACTGATTTCACGGTGGCTTTTACCGTCAATTTTGCTTAAGATGTAAACTTTACGGCATTGTTCAGATAAATTTTCTATTGCAGTGTTGAGAATATCCTCATTCTCTTTCTCGATCAGTTGTTCTTCTACATGGAAATATTCCCAACGGACATCTTGCGAAAACATAGCCTCTTTTTTGTGAGCAAGCGCTAAATTTCTTAAATGATTGTGTATCAGATTACTTGCAATTTGATACAAATATCGTTTACAAAACCTTTCAGGGTCCAATGAAGTTCTGGCTGACCACAACCTTAAAAAGACATCCTGGAGTATTTCCTGAGCATCTTCTTCATTTTTGACGAGAGTTTTGATCTTTTTAAGTAAGGGTTGACTATAGTACCGGTATAAAGAATTAAAGGCGTGCCGATTTCCGTCCCTAAGTTGGGAGACCAACAGTTTAAGATCAGTTGCGGAAATTACTTCCATATAAAAGATTTAATACTTAGGGTACTATATAACTTGGTTAATCAATAATACTAAAAGCATTTTTTAAAACAGAAACATTTTGAGGTACATAATTGATCAAACAATCACCTGTTTCATAATCAATTGAAAATCAATTTGATAATTTTAACGATACGGCAACCTGTACTATCCTGTATGTAACCTGCTTATTTCAGTGGAGTCACAATACGCAAACTTTGCTTAAGCAACGGTCAACTCAAAGTCCTGAAGATTTCAGCTCAACTATAATATTATGCTTGAATGGCGACTTTAACTGTTTTGGTCACGGAATGGTGAGTTACGGGGTCTCGACTACGAGATGTATATAATTTATAATATAGGATAATTAATGCAGCTTAAAGCGACTATCAATAGGGCCTTTGAGAGGTGCAGTCCAAATTAGTATTTATTTACAACGTAATTTTTTAGCAAATGTAACTTCGCCATCAAAATTGTCATTTTATTTATCAAAAAACAGTCTTTCTAAACTAAAGCAATTATTTTTAGCTATAAAACGGTTTTAATTTACTCATATTGACTGTAATAATTTGGTTAATGCCACATATAACACCGAGAAACGGTTGTTCAACTAAATATTCGTTGTTAGATGATTGAGAAGATTTATTAATCCGGGATGTATTAGATTAGGCAAATTTGAGATGGAAGGTTAACAATTTGTAACTCCAATTTTAAGTTTTAAATTAGAGATTTAAATAAGTGTATGCATGTCCTAACTGATGAGACTGATGAAGTGCTGTTTGATTTACTAAAAGAAGATAGTAATCGGGCTTTTACTGCATTGTATCGTCGCTATTGGGATAGGCTGCTAGAGGTTGCTCTTCAAAAGAAACTTAGTCAGGAAGATGCTGAAGAAGCGGTGCAGCAAGTTTTCATCAATATATGGAACAACAGATATCTGACAGAATTAAAATATTCCTTTAATACCTACGTTTCTGCATGTTTGAAATACGAAGTGTATGCCAACCTTGCCAAGAAGAAAAAAATATTCAACGTACCTATTGATGGGATCTCAGAAAGCTCTTTCATTGATAACGGCACCCAGGAATTCTTAAATTTTGTGGAAATAAGAGACCAATTAGAAACTATTATCACTAATTTACCGGAAAAATGTCAAATGGTATTTCGATTAAGCCGCGAGAGTGGATTCTCAAATGCTGAAATATCTGGCAAAATGAACATTTCGTTGAAAATGGTTGAGGCTCATATGACAAAAGCATTAAAATCAATCAAAAACAAGCTTAGAGATTCAGATTTTCTCCCGTTTATCTCTATAATATCCTTTTTGCTACTAAAAAAGTAGAAATTTTAATTCAGACATAGGGTTTGTCGGGTTTTAATACTCTATATGAGCAAAGAAAATACTTATGCCCGAAAATGAGTCTAGCCGAATTGAAATATTGGCAGAAAAACTACTTAATGGTACTATTTCGGTTCCCGAAATGGAAGAGTTAGAAATATGGTATGCTAAAAAACCAGCAGTGGCTCCGACGTGGAAATTAAATGATCGTAGTAAAGCTGATCTGGAAAGAAGATTATTTTCCCAAATTCAAGGTAGAGTCGCCAAACCTAGGCGCAAGTGGAAGATGGCCACTGCCGCCGCAGCTGTCATAGCATTGATCGGTTTGGCAGGAACCTTGTACTGGCAACTTAATCAAAACGCTGTCATTCCATTGAAAATAGCCAGTACTAAAGGGGGTATAAAAAAGATTTATCTCCCGGATCATACGATTGTTTGGCTCAAAGGAAACAGTAGTTTACAGTTCCCTGCAAAGTTTTCTAATTCTACCCGAAATGTATCTTTGCAAGGGGAAGCTTTATTTGAGGTGACTAAAGATCCCAAGCATCCTTTTATAATCAAAGCTGGTCAGTTTGAGACGAAAGTTCTCGGCACAAGCTTTAACATTCAGGAGAATTCCCTCAATAAGTCTTTCAAACTGATCGTACTTACAGGAAAAGTAATGGTGTCTTCGGCCAAAGGCCATTTTGCAAAAAAATCGACTGTAATCGTAACTCCTGAGAAAGAGTATGAATCTCGGGATGTGACAAAACCTCCGGTCATCTCTGCAACGATCGCGGATCACAAAACTCAAGTTATTTCAGGGACCGAATATCAAATGGAATTCGACAATGCAAAATTCGCCTTTGTAAGAAAGCGAATCGAGCAAAAATTCAATGTTAAAATAGAGACTGGTGAGGAAGATTATATGAATTGCAATTTATCTGCTAACGTAACGGATCAGTCACTTGAAAATACATTGAAAGTTATGTGCGCCGTAATGAGCGCCAATTACCAAATCAAAGACAACATAGTGACTATTACAGGAGGAGGCTGTAACTAATGAAATAAGCTATACCCATAAAAAAAGCAGGTGTGCTCCAACACGCCTGCTTATTAAGATTTAGAGGCAAACCTATTAATTTTTACGACTAAACCCTAACAAATGTACAAGGAATTGTTCAAACGGCCATTCTATGCACAAAATTTTGCGCCGTTATCTCAGCATGTTTCTAATGCCCATGCAAGTTACAATGTGCTCCCCTTTTTAAAAAAGATCATGAAGCTCTCGTTTCTTCAACTCTTATGTATCGCTATTACTGTGCAGTTCAGCTGGTCGGCACCAGTGCGTGCCCAGTTGCTCGAAAAACGCATTACTGCAGAATTTAACAACCAAAAATTGGAGCGGGCACTAAAGGTAATAGCCACGAAGGCGAACATTCGGCTGGTTTATGACAGCCAAGTTTGGAAGAATGCCAAGTTGGTAACTGCTTCCTTCAATAATGTAAAGATGAAAGATGTACTCGACCGGTTGTTAAAAGACGGTGGGGTGACCTATGAAATTATCAATGACCAGTTCATGGTGTTGAAGTCAGGGATCACCCCAAACCCTCAGGTTCTGCCCGTCACCTCCGCGCCGGACGTCAATTATCAATTGCCAGGTTTCGTAGTGACCGGTAAAATAATAGATGAAAATAACGAGCCGTTGATAGGAGTGTCGGTAAAGGTTAAAAATGGCAACCAGGCCGTTATAACTGATAGCAAAGGTAATTATGCTATTGGTTTGGCCAAATCCAATTCCATAATTGAGTTTTCGGTCGTTGGTTACAAAACCGTAGAGATGGTGGTCACTACTGAAGGTACTTTAAACGTAAAGATGCAACCTGATCCGGCAAAACTCGATGAGGTGGTGGTCATCGGTTATGGTACAACAACACGCCGTACCAGTACAGGTTCCCAAGCCGGCATCAGTGCCAAGGAAATTGAGAAGCAGCCGGTGACCAACGTTTTACAAGCTATGCAGGGGCGTCTGCCGGGGGTTGCTATAACACAGACCAACGGACTGCCGGGTGCAGGCATCAACGTGCAAATCAGAGGGACTAATTCACTATTAAACAGTAATCGTCCGTTTTATGTGATCGATGGGGTTCCTTTTCTTTCTGAACCGATCAGCGCGGCTGCTACCGGTACAGCTACACAATCTGCTGAAGGAGCTACCAGCCCGTTAAATACGATCAATCCTTCTGATATCGAAAGTATAGAGGTGTTAAAAGATGCTGATGCGACCGCTATTTATGGTTCCCGTGGAGCAAACGGTGTGGTTCTAATCACTACCAAAAAGGGCAAAGCAGGGAAAACCAAATTTGGTGTCAATGCATCAACAGGCATGTCAAAGGTTACACACTTTGTCGACCTGCTGGGTACAGAGCAATATCTTGCCTTGCGCAGAAAAGGTTTTGCCAATAACAATCTTACCCCTACTGCTGCGAATGCTCCTGATCTTCTGGTATGGGATCAGAACGCTAACACCGATTTTCAGCGTCTGTTTTTAGGAAACACGGCTCACACCAATGATATTAATGCAAATGTTTCAGGGGGCGATGTGCGTACAAATTTTTATTTAAGCGGAACTTATCATAAAGAAGGCAACGTTTACCCAGGAAGTCAGGCTTATCAGCGTGGCGGAGCAAACTTTAATTTAAATCATTCTTCAGCCGACCAGCGATTTACCTTATCGCTTTCCGCAATCTATTCCGCGGATAAGAATAATATTGCTACGATAGACCTCGCTACATACGCTTATACTTTACCACCCAACTACCCGCTGTACAACCCGGATGGTAGCTTATATTACTTTTCAACAGTTAATAACCCTTTGGGCTTCCGTGACCAGACCAATGATAACCGGAGCACTAATCTACTGAGCAATCTTGTACTTAAATATACACTGCTTAAGGGTTTGGATTTCAAGACATCCGTAGGCTATAGTAAAACGGACATGCGTACCACTACTATCCGGCCCTCAACCTCTTTGAATCCTGCGCTAAACCCTACAGGAACAGGTACTTCTGCATTCGTTTATAATTATACTAACAATTATATCGTTGAACCGCAACTGAATTACAAGACCAAAGCATGGAAAGGAAATTTAGATTTACTTGCAGGCGGGACCTGGCAGTTCAGGCAGTCCAATCAGCCTTATAACATATTGGCATCCGGTTTTACCGCGGATGTTTTCCTTAATAATATTGCTTCTGCGACCACCAGAAGTGTCAGTGCGGCGTCTATGGACTACAAGTATACGTCTGTCTTCGCCAGAACGACTTACAACGTCGATAATAAATATATTATCAACGGATCCTTTCGCCGTGACGGCTCCTCAAGATTCGGACCGGATCGCCAATTCGGTCATTTTGGGGCGGTAGGCGCCGCTTGGGTATTCTCGGAGGAAAAATTTGTCAAAGACAAGTTGGATTGGTTTAGCTTCGGCAAACTCCGGGGCAGCTATGGTATTGTTGGCAGTGATGAGATCGGAAACTATAAATATCTGGATACGTATACCTCTGCGGCAACGTCTGTTTACGCTACAGTTGCGGCATTGCAGCCCACCCGTATTGCAAATAATGAATTTCAATGGGAATCCACCAAGAAGCTGGAAATTGGCTTGGAACTCGGCTTTTTGAAGGACCGTTTATCGTTAACCAGTTCTTATTACCGTAATCGTTCAGGTAATCAACTACTCGACTTCAGTATAAGCCCGCAGACCGGCTTTGCCAGCTACCAGGCTAACTTGCCGGCAACCGTTCAGAATTCGGGCGTAGAATTTTTATTGACCAGCACGAACATCCGGAACAAAAGCTTTACCTGGACTACATCATTCAACATTGCTAAAAACGACAATAAGTTATTAACTTATCCCGGAATAGAAAAGACCAGTTACTATAGCCGCTTTATCGTCGGAAACCCAATCAGTGCTTATTATGTTTATCAATATAATGGCATCAATGCCACAACAGGACTTCCTGATTTTGCCGATCTGAATAACAGTGGAACCATTAGTGGCGGTTTCGCGGCGACCGGACGTGGTGACCAGTATTATGTGGGCACAAATTACCCTAAATATTTTGGCGGGCTGAGCAATTCGTTGACATATAAAGGTCTTAACTTAGACTTTACTTTTCAATTTGTCAAGCAACAGGGCAGAAGCTTATTGAATCAATCGTTTTATCCCCCCGGCTACATGTATAATGCATCTGCAGGCATAACGAATGATTACCTGGCACTGGGTTCACAAGATCAATTAGTGACCGCCAGTACCTCAACGGCCGCAGGTCTTGCCGCTTATCTCGCTTATACAAGATATGCGGCTTCTAATGCCTCAGTAGTCGACGCCTCGTTCATCCGCATGAAAAATATAAGCTTGTCTTACGTATTACCCTCAACCTGGATATCCAAGGTCAGGGCGCAAAACGTGCGCCTCTTTTTACAGGGCCAAAACCTGTTTACGATTACGAAATACAAGGGCTTCGATCCTGAATCGCAAGGCGTAAGTACGCCGCCGCTGAGGACGATCATTGCAGGGTTACAGTGTACATTTTAAATTTTAAGATCATGTCAGGAACGCTCAATAGAATTTTCATCATAAGCTTTATTTTAGTGGTGGTTGCCTCCGGTTGCAAAAAAGCGATCGAGATCAATCCACCGATCAACGAATTATCCTCAGCTACCATTTTTGCTTCAGATAAGACCGCCCAAGGGGCGCTTACAGGCATGTACGCTAATCTATCACAAGTTGCGGCTCAAACGACCGGACTTCCGGTTAACACCTCTTTGATGGCCGATGATTTGAAATACCTGAGCAACGTCGTGCTGCAGCAGGAATATAACAATAATGCCTATACACCACTCAGTTCAACCAGCGATATGTTCTCCGGCTGGTACGCGGTGATTTACCGGGCCAATGCAATCATCGAAGGGCTGCAAAAATATAGCGGAACCTCGGACAAGATCAGAAAACAGTTGTCGGCTGAAGCGAAATATGTCAGGGCTTATTGCTATTTCAACCTGGTCAATCTTTATGGGGGGGTACCCCTGGTCTTACAGACGGATGTAAACGTGACCGCTTACCAACCCAGGGAATCTGTAGAAAATATTTACCAGCAAATCCTCATAGATTTATTAGCAGCTAAATCCGATCTACTGGCCGACTTTTCATTTACCAGCAATGAACGTATCGGGGTGAATAAATTCACCGCTGCGGCCCTGCTGGCAAGGGTTTACCTTTTCACAGGGAATTATGCTGCGGCTGAAAGCAATGCTTCTGAAGTCATTGCGTCTAGTTTATTCAGTATAATTCCGTCTGCAACGATGGGAACAGGCGTTTTTGTGAAGAACAGCGCGGAAAGTATCTGGCAGATTATGCCGGCTTTACAATCTTCTAACCAGTACACTACGGAAGCATCAGAATTTCTGCCCGCTTCGAATACTGCTGCTATGATGAAATATGATTTACAGCCGAACTTATTGCAAATATTCCAATCAACAGACCTGAGAAGAACAAGATGGATCAGCGATATCACCATCGGCACGACCATATATAGAGTACCCTTCAAGTATAAATATAGGACCAATGCGCTTGCCTTAGCGGCAAACATCTCTGAATATCCGGTGATACTCCGGCTTCCGGAGCAGTACCTGATTAGGGCAGAATCAAGAGCAAGACTCGGTTCAAATTTAACGGGAGCGCTCGGTGACCTGAATGTCACCCGCGTCCGGGCAGGGCTTGCGGCAAGCACTACCACCGGAGCGGCAAGTTTACTAGACGAAATCGCGCTGGAAAATCGCAGGGAATTCTTCTGCGAGCAGGCTTTCCGTTGGTTCAATCTTAAACGCACAGGGCAGGCGGATGCGGTCATGAGTGCGTTAAAGCCAAGCTATACGTCAAAGTCCAAACTGCTTCCGATCGCTCAAAGTATTATAGACACCAACCCTAATTTGATTCAGAATCCGGGGTACTAACAAGAAAATGAAAAAGAACATTATCCATACTGGTACCAAGCAGAAAAGCCTGGTGCTTGCTACCGCATTGCTTGTGTTGATAGCAAACTCATGTAGCATATTTAAAAAGAAGAATAACAAGAAGCCTTTACCGATCGCTATGGCACCTGTTGTGAGGCCAAGAACCGATACGGCAAAGAATGTGCTCAAACCCTATAGCGAGGTTATCACAGCCAAAGCGGTAACGCAAAGGGGGCTAATTACCGTTCATAGAATTGCTGAGCGCTATTTTTTCGAAATACCTAACAGATTGCTGAAAAAGGACATCTTAGCCGTGACCAGGTTAAGTAAATCAACTCCCGGTGCCGGTAATTATGGTGGCGAGCAATTAGGAGAGCGTATGGTGTACTGGGAGAACGGGCCTAACAACAAGCTTTTCTTGAAAGTGACGGCTCTCGTTAGCACGGCAGATTCAACGAATATGATCGCTAAAGCAGTCGCCAATTCGAACTTGAACCCGATCTTGGCTGCTTTCCCCATCAAAGCAAAAAGCAAAGATTCTTCGGCTTCGGTTATCGATGTAACTGAATGGCTGATCAGTGAGAACCCATTGTTATCTTTCGATGCCAGCGCAAAACGGGCTTACAGTTTAGCGGCACAAATGGCCGATCGCTCTTATATTGAAAGCGTTAAAAGTTTTCCGATCAACACTGAAATAAGAACAATCCGCACTTATATGGCAGCTCCTGCCACAGGCCCGGGGCCTGGTGGTTTACCTGCCGCAACCGAGGCAGGTGCCGTGACCTTAGGCATGAATTGTTCGTTTGTTTTGCTGCCCGAAAAGCCTATGCGGATCCGGAAGTATGATTCACGTGTCGGTTTTTTTGCCAGTGCATATAATCGATATTCAGATACTCAACAAAAAGTCGAGGAAGAGGCATTTATACATCGATGGAGACTTGAACCTAAAAACGAAGATTTGGATAAATTTAAACATGGAGAATTAGTTGAACCTCAGAAACAGATCATATACTACATCGACCCGGCAACGCCAAAGAAATGGCGCCCTTTCCTGATTGCGGGTATAAACGATTGGCAAAAGGCTTTTGAGCAGGCTGGATTTAAAAATGCGATCGTAGGTAAGGAATGGCCGGAAAACGATACCACCATGAGCTTGGATGATGCCCGTTTCTCAGTAGTCCGTTATTTTGCATCTCCACGTCAGAATGCTTATGGTCCTAACGTGGCCGACCCGCGTACAGGTGAGATCATTGAAAGCCACATTGGCTGGTACCATAACGTCATGAGTTTGGTGCATCGCTGGTACATGATACAATGTGGTGCTGTAGACCCTCGTGCCCGCAATAATAAATTTGATGATGAATTGATGGGACAATTGATCCGTTTTGTTTCTTCACATGAAATCGGACATACGTTAGGGTTACGCCATAACATGGGATCGAGCAGTACTGTCCCTGTTGAAAAACTGCGGGATAAGGTTTGGGTTGAAGCTCATGGCCATACCCCTTCAATTATGGACTATGCACGCTTTAACTATGTCGCCCAGCCCGAAGATCATATCAGTGAAAAGGGATTATTTCCGCGCATCAATGATTACGATAAATGGGCTATTCAATGGGGTTATAAACCTATCTTAGACCAGCCTGATGCCGAAGCTGAGAAAAAGGTACTGAACAAATGGACCAAAGATAGTCTGTCTGTCAATAAAAGATTGTGGTTTGGAGGCGAGGGTAGAGACCAGGATCCCCGCTCACAAGCTGAAGATCTAAGTAACGATGGGATTAAAGCAAGTCTTTATGGTATAAAGAATCTTAGACGCATTGTTCCGCAATTGATCAACTGGACTCGTGAGGACGGAGAAGATTACAGTGAATTGCAGGCGATGTATAAGGAAGCCGTAGGCCAATATAGCCGTTACGCCGGTCATGTACTAAAAATCCTCGGCGGTGTGGAAACGACTGAAAAGACATACGACCAGCCGGGGGCAGTATATAAACCGGTTAGCCTAGCCAGGCAGAAACAAGCGATTAAGTTTTTCAATGATGAAGTTTTTCAAACACCAAAATGGCTGATGAACCGTCAGATCCTCGAACGTGTACACCCGGGATATACAAACAATGAAGTGCAATCAGTCCAACAGGGCATGATTGCCTCTGTAACTTCTCAAAGCAGGCTGTACCGTATGATGTTGAACCAGCGCGATTATGGAAAAGGGGCTTACTCTCCGGAAGAATGGTTAAAAGATCTGCGTACTGGTATTTTTTCAGAATTGAAAACAGGAAAAGCAATTGATGAATACCGGAGGCCACTCCAAAAAATGTATGTAGGTAGTATCATCACCATGTATAATAAAAGATTTGCATTACAGGGATCGCTGGACAATGTATTAGCTTCTGTAACCCCTCCGGACGTTATTTACTCAAATGTTCGTCCCTTGGCTTTTGCAGAGTTAAAATTGTTGCGTAAAGACGTATCCAACGGGCTTAGCAAAACCAAAGATGTGCCTAGCCGCGAACACCTATACTATCTAAAGCAGATGCTGGATAAGATTATTAATGAATCCCCAATACCTGGCTTAAATTATTAAGCATATGAAATCAAATTATTTAAAGATCAAACCGGTAATTATTACTGGTTTGATTAACCTGCCCATTTTAGTCCTATTGCTGATCATCAGTGGTTTCAATATAAAGCCGCATCAATATACCATTACCTCGAATATCAATGCACCAAGTGGGACTAGATTTTACCTCACCTATGAATATTTAGGGAAGGAGGTGAAAGATTCAGCCATTAGCAAGTCAAACGTGTTCCAATTCACCGGAACATTCCCTGAGCCGGTCATTTGCACATTAAGTAATACAGCTAATAAACAGATCCGGATTTTCATCGCTGAAAATGGTACTATAAGATTAAGTGGAGAATTTGATAAACTTTACGAGGTTAAAGTGGACAATGCCAAAGAGCAGGCATTGTATGATGCCTACAAGAATAAGAGTGGGCGAATTACTACGATATACCGTACCAGCCTCAGGCAAACAGGTGGTGACACGCATGACAAAAACCACCCGGCATACGTTCACTTCCAGGGGCAGAAAGATAGTCTGGTAACCGCATTTGTAAAGGAGAATAATAGTAGTATAGCAGCAGTCTTATGTATCATTGATAGCTATATCACTTACCCTGACAGGCCTAAAGCCATCGCTTGTTATCAGCTCTTAACTAAGACAGCAAAAAACACGATATATGGTAAACGTATTGGTCAGTTCATTGAGGCAGCGGCAACCATTTCCCCAGGACATGCTGCACCTGAGATTGTTTTGAAAGATCTAAAGGGGCGGTCAGTGGCATTAAGTAGTTACAAAGGTAAATATGTATTACTGGATTTTTGGGCCAGTTGGTGTGCGCCCTGTCGTAAAGAGCACCCCTTTTTGAGAAAACTATATTCTGAATTAAGGTCAGATCGCTTGGAATTTGTAAGTGTTTCCATGGACGCCTCAAACAGTTCTTGGAAGCAAGCTGTTATTGCAGACGAATTGATCTGGAAGCAGTTAAATGACCCCAAATCCTTGAACGGTGCGGTCGCTGATATTTATGGTGTAAAGAGTTTACCCTTCAACTGCTTAATTGACCCAAATGGATTTATAGTGGCAACCCGGTTAGATGAGAAAGATCTTGAAACTCATTTGACTAAAATTATCCGGGACAAATAGCGTTCAAACATATGTTATCAATGGAATCACATTTGTATTATAATGCAACGCAATAGAACGGCTAATGTCGGTCAAAAGTCGTTCTATTGCCATTATTAACCCAATAGTAACGGTAAAATCTACACTGATATCATCCGGCTTATTTTTTAGTATAAATTTATGGTTAAAACGAAAGGTTGTAGAAGGCTGGGTAATTTGTTACCATTGACATATTTCAATGGAAAATACGAAATAATATATAATTTTTGGCCTACGAATTTTTGGGCTTGGAACTTTGCGCAAATGCGCTAAATTAAATGGAAAGGATCAGTTGTTGGTAATTTTTATTAATCTTAAGCTGGGTTTAGATAATTCAAAAGTATTCATTTTAATAAACTCCCAAAGCCGCCTGGTTTACTCAGTTCAATGCGGTATTGCCCCTCACATAACATAACTTTGCAAACTGCAAGGGTTTAAAATCTATCATTAGTTAGGCGTTGGCGTTTCTGGCTGTTATCACACCTATTTGGAGGTTGAAGTTTTACGTTATGCACAATTTTCGTTGAGGCTACTGCTGATTTAACCAGTTGAAAAGTTATAGTGGCAATGGTACTACGCTTAGTTAAGAATCATGCGTTGAACCTAGTTTCGATTACCATATCACAAATGGTATTGGCTTGAAAAAGTTAATGGAAATCTGATTTAGTGGATTCTGATATTGTTACATCATAAAGCAGTCTTAACTTATAATTTGAACTACAATTTATTCACCTATCCTGCAACTGCAATCAAGATTATAAGTGATGTCAGAGAGGACTTTGGATAAAAAATATTCCATGGATAGGTGAGTAAACGAATTGATCGAACAATTTACAGGCTTGCTGATATGGTAAAGATACAGGCATCAGGTAGATTGCCTGAAAGTAAAAACTTCAAGCCTATCTAGTCGGAATGTGAAGGCAGCTTTTATTTTGTAATGTTTGAAAAGAGGCCAGCATAAAATGTGATGTGAAGCCGCCTTTCTTATTTAGTGGCGATTACCGTTTATATGAACTCCTGAACTTTCGTACTTGTCAATTTGCAGGATATCGTCCTTTGCTATTTTTCTTTATTCATCTACCCGCACTGCTTCTTCTGTTAATATGACAGCCTTTTTTTTATCTATTCTGGGGCATCAAATAATATACATGGTCATGAGAGGATAACTGAGACATACATCATGGCTGTGAAATTTGACGAGGTGCATAAAGAATAATGCTGACTCCAACTATCGCAACAACCGCACCGATAATGTCGTAGCGATCGGGTTTAAAGCCATCCACTTTCCATGCCCATAAAAGTGATAAGGTGATAAATATTCCGCTATAAGTTGCATACACACGTCCCCGAAACCAACTGTCTGCCATGTAGCTACCACACCATATAAAGCGAGTAATAACATTCCAAGCATACCAAACCAGTAAGGTTTGTCTTCTTTGAGCCATAGCCATACCAAGTATCCTCCGCCAATTTCACAAATGCCTGCCAGTAAAAAGATTAAGAGTGATTTGAATATCGCCATTTGTAACAGGTTTTACATTATAATTGATAAATTATGAAAACAATTCATTTTTATGCAAAGCTCTATAAATTTATTGCTCTTTAGGTTTTGGATAATACCTTGGTGAAAGCAGATTGATCTCTTCTTTATTAAACTTGCGCAAGATATTTTCATTTAGATCAGAAGTTATGAAATACATTTTTTCAGGTTTCCTGGTATACGCATGTAGTCTGTATACAATGTAAGTTTCATCCAGCTTATTTTTGAATACATATGGTGCCGGATCTTTTTCTACATTAGGGACTTCCAATGCCGCTTCAATTAACAATTCGTTAACTCTTTCAAAACTCACCGTATAGCTAACAAATACATCGATCGGGATAATGAGCGCATTTTCAAGGGAAGAAGAGCTGAAATTAACCGTTTTATTAGTCAGAATCATTGAATTGGGAATAGTTATGTCTTGATTGGTTATTGTCCTGATGCGGGTAACCAAAGCTGTTTTTTCTTTTACCTCACCAGTCACCTCATTAACCATTATCCAGTCACCTTCTTTGAATGGACGCATATAGGTGATTATAAAACCGGCAATTGTATTGGCTATAGCCGAAGAGGATCCTATAGAAATCAGTATGCCGAAAAAAACGGAAATACCTTTAAAAGCCTCTGTATCGGAACCAGGTAAGTACGGAAATATTATAATAATGGTTACAACCATTAAGCATATACGCAACAATTTATAGGTAGGCGTCGCCCATTCTTTGTAAAATCCTTTTATATTTAGATTACCACGCTTGATTTCAATAGAGAAAAATCGAAGCAACTTATTAACATACCTTCCTATAATCAGAATGACAATCAACTTAAATAATTTCGGAAAATAGCTGTATATCGAGGCCCCCAATTCCTTTATCGGTTGCCAAATCCATCTTGCAAGATCATTGGCGAGCCGTTCGGTAGAGGGGAAGATACTAAAGATGATGCTAAGCGAAATATATACGAGCACGATGACAATCGCTGTATATAGGGTTTTAAATATTCGTAGTGTCACGCTCCGCAAATGATGAGGAGATAATATCTGATAATTTTTTATTTTAAGATTTTTTTGAATAATATATTGCTTTTTGGCAATTTTAAAGATAAGCCATTTGAAGAAAGTGTTTAATAATGAAAGCAAAACGCCAAGTAATAAAATTACGCCTACTGTATAGGCCCAACGCAACAATATATTCTTAGGCTCATTACTGTTCCTGACGCCGTCTATTCCTTGATCAATTATTTGAATGTATTTTGCAGCAAGTGAATCTTTTGTGGTGTTTTCCCAAATGGCATCATCCTCACCAATGCTGGTGATAATATTGCCTTCATACAAAATATTTATATAGCTGCCTTTTTCCTGAGTCCTTAGTGAGTCTTTAACGTAGGTTTTCTGGTTGTATATGCCCGTGATATGTTGCTGTGCCGCTATCGCCCGCTCTTGCGCAGATAAAGGACCAAGGTCACTATAGATATCAAATAATTCTTTATAAGATAACTTTACTTTAAAAGGAATAATTTTTTCCCTTAAAGCATTGATTTTAGCTTTTTGTGAAGCCAACCGTAGGGAGTCACTCAAGCGTATTCTCACCAGCTCATTTTTGTATTGTTCCAGCTCTTTTGTTTTGGGATTGGATAGATTGTCCAATCCTTCTTTGATTACAACAGTTTTTATGGAATCTTTAATACGTAAAAGGCTATTGTCTTGCTTCATTTTGTCAATGACCTTTGTGATAGAATCCATTTGCGATTTCTGTCCGTAAGTCATTGAAATAATTCCAATGGTCAGTATTATACAATATTGCAGTTTTCTAATCATTTACCTATCTATTTATTTATAAAGCGAAATTCATAAGAATATTTTGAGGCTGTTAATTGCGTTCAACAGTTCTTCTGCTTTATAATATTATAACCATGCGTTTAGCATTGCCATTATATGCTAGACAGCATCTCAATCTGATACTGATTAAATTTTGTAAAATAACGACAACGATTTTTGACTAAGCTGCTAAAATTTCCTGCAAGCTAGATTGCTGGGTACCTTATTTGCTAGTATAATACGATTTCGTATAACCAACCAGTTTAAACCGTTAATAAATCAATCATTCTCGTAAATTCCTGCATTCAATGGTTCCCTTAAAAGTGATAATCTATAATACTTCTTCAACAAAGAAATGTGCCTAATATTGATTTTAATTAGTTCGGTAATCTCCTAAAAATTTTAAATAATTATGGGCAACGATAGCAGCCAGCATAATGAAAACTCCAAAGATTTGCATTTTACTGATATGTTCATCCAAAACTATCTTGGCCGAGGTGACGGCCACCGGTAATTCAATAGTCATTAATAAACTACTAACGGAAGCACCTACCTTGGGTATGCTGGTTGCAAATAAAATAGGTGGGAGTATCGTTCCAAAAATAGCCATCAATAAACCCCACCCCAGGAGTTCTGCTCCAGGGTGACTGCTAAATAAAAGTTCATGATGGTTTGTAATGCCGATTGCTATCGCAGATCCAGACATCAACCATGCTCCTTTATTTCGCCAGTTCACATCTCTTCCAGCTTTACTGTTGGCGACAACATACACGGCATAGAAGATTGAAGCGAGCATCACAATCAGAATTCCTTTGGTCGGCAGTTCCATATTTTTTGACATTCGAAGCCCACTTGCTAAAATGGTGCCTGCAACTATGACAAGTGCTGAAAATAATTCAAGTTGGTTGATGGTCTTTTTAAAAAAAAAACATTCGATCAACATGCTAATCCAAGTAAATTGCATCAGTAATACAATAGCGATTGTAGCAGAGAGATATTGGACTGATACATAATATAGGTAAGTCGAGATTCCAATGGTCGATCCAGACAATAGTAACATGACCTTATCCTTTGATGAGACAAACTGCTTTTTCGATGACCAGGTAACAGACCAAAGAACAATCGCTCCTATTAAAGCTTGCGTAAAAGATAACTCTCCCGGCAGAAAACCATCTCTATAAGCGACTTTCACAAACGATGACAAGATACCGAAGCTAATGGCGCCACAAAGGACTCCCAAATGGTACTTGGTCATATTTCTAGATTTAATACTGTATCTAGGCCTCTTCGTAAGCCTTTGAAGGAAGATATATTTTCTATAGCAATCAATGCTCCTTTGACATAAGGTTTCGCGCTTTTCCCTGCGTCATGGCGAATAATCAGCTTTTCATCTTCTAAACCAAAGATTGTCTCGATGGAGATCACATGACCCGGTAATCTTACTGAATGAACCTGAATGCCATTGAGATTGGTTCCCCTGCTATCCTTTTCACCAAGGAACCCATGTTTTAACTGTTCGCTTATCGGTTTTTGTATCATTGAAAGCTTATAAGCTAATTCCCGGGCAGTGCCACTCGGCGCATCAATCTTGTCTTGATGAGCGTAGTCAATGATTTCATAGGTAGAGATATATCTCGCCGCGATCTCGGCAAATTTTTGAAGCAACACTACAGTTATTGCAAAATTCCCGACTGCCAAAACTGAGGTCTCAAAATCGATTGCTACTTTTTCGATTTCAGCATAGTCGGATTCTGACAGGCCAGAGGTTCCGATGACGACCTTTTTGTGGCTTCTTAATGCAAGTATGATATTTGACATCGCGACAGCTGGACTGGTATAATCTACCATTATGTCAAAATCGGCTCCAGCTATCGCAGAATTGATGTTATCATAAATAGGCAAACTTCCCTCGATACCCAGCAGCTCAGCCAAATTCTTTCCTGCTTGCGACCGGGATATAGCTCCAACCAACTCTAGAGATGGATGCTGAACAATGGCTTTACTCAATTCTGAGCCGGCCCAACCTGTACCACCTGCAACTAACACTTTCATATTAAGCTTTCAAATTTTTTATGGTTCGATCTTTATAATTGCTGACTTTAATCTTTTCCTCGATCTTTGTCAAAGCATCTAGAAAATCATTATTATCCGCTGCAATTTCCTGCATAGTCAAAACACATGCTGTCCAACAACGCTCAAATCCAGGCAGCGCATCATAAGACTTTTGAGTAAGAAACAGTATTTGTTTTCTAGAATCATTCTCGTCTTTTTTAGCCTGAACATAACCCTTTATTTGCATGGCCTTAACGATTTTAATGATTGCCGGATGTGAAAGCTGTAGGCGCTCAGCAATATCTGCTAAGGATAAATTCTCATTTTCTTTCAATAACAAAAACACAAGATGCCAATTTGGCTCAATATCTAGTCCCAATGAGTGGTAGAAGTCTTTTGTACTATATAATAACGCATCACTCAATCTTTTGATGCGACTCGATAACCCTGCGTAAGATAGCTTCCTTAAAAAATCCTTGTCGTCCATTTTGTATAACTAGTTATACAAATAACGTTCTAATAATTATTCTTTCAAAGTTTTTTAGGACGTATCTATTATTGTACCGGCCTGAGATATCGGAAAACTGTTTTATCAAGATCACGGCAAAGCGGCTCTCTATTCCTGATGTTTGATAATATCACTTAACTGCCAAGTAGATTCCTGTCGATAAAATCATTTCGGAATTTACCTTGAGGGTCGTATCGCTTCATTAAACTTTTGAAGTCATGTAGCCTTTCATATCTTAATTGCAATACTTCAGGTTTGAGCGTGAAAATTTTTGCCCAATGCGGACGAACGCGGTATGCGGCCAATTTCTCTTCTATTTGATTTACCACGCTATTTACCGCCTCATTTTCCTGTTTCCACGTGAAATGAAAGGCTACACAATCCTGTTGATAACAAGGACTCATCCATAAATCATCGCCTTTGATCGTTCGTATCTCCGTAATAAAAAGATGTGGCGTTATTTGTTTATGCAGTTGTTCGATAGCCATCATTGCGTCATACGCGTGTTCAATACCTACAAAAAATTCTGACTGTAATTCCTTTCCCGTGCTCGGTTTGAATCCCATCTTGAAATGCGGCATACGTTCAAACCATGGCCCAGGTACACCCATCTGATCGGTCACTTTTTCCGCAGACTGATCGATCACAGGGTGGACGTTGTTTCGTGCTGCCTTAGCGCCATAAAATTCTGATTTAATTTCAGCGGTTGCTCCGTTTATCGCTTTGTCGATTAACCATACTTCGCTCACATTTTGATTAGCCCAGTTGGTAAACAAACTGACACTATAGCTGGCCGATAAAACAGCTAACATGTTATTTTTCAATGTCTTCATGGGCATATTTAAGTATACCACCTGAGTCATGTCAAACGTCGGTACCAAGTCTAACGTGATCTTGGTGACGATTCCCAAAGCACCTAAACTGACCACCGCGCCCGCAAACTCACTGGCATGGTCTTTTCTGGTCAAATGAACAAGTGCACCAGTTGCATCTACAAACTCGATAGCCGAAACCGATGTTGCGAGATTGCCTAATGATACTCCTGAACCATGGGTTGCTGTAGCGACTGCCCCTTCAATAGTAATATGTGGCAAGGAGGCGAGATTTGGCAAGGCGTATCCCTTTTTATATAAATAGGGCGCAAGTTCGCTGTAACGAATGCCCCCCTGAACGGTCACCGTGTGCTCTTTCTCATTGATATCTATTACTTTGTTTAGAGCGGATAGAGAAATCATATTGGCATCGCTATCGGCAATTCTATTAAATGAGTGACGCGATCCGAAAACCCGAATTTTTTTGCAACGCTTTACAATTTCTTGAATTTCACTGATCGATTCCGGATAGTAGAGATTATCTGTGCTGAACTCGATGTTTTCTGCCCAGTTTTTTAGTCTTTTTTTGGGCGGTGTAAAACAGCTGTAAAAAGGCGTAAACGCAACGCCAGCCAACAAGGCAGACGACATTTTTAAAAAGGATCTTTTTTTCATTTCTCAGGTTATTGGTATGGTCAAACTGGTGCTTGCGGACGCTGGTTTTGTTGAGTTACATCACCTAGGTAATCCTGCATCATGTATAACGGGTTAACTATAGCCTAACAAAGTTACTGGAGTGAATTGAAAATATCTCCATCGCGATTAACCTAAATAAGCTCTGTATTGATATTTTTATTATCTTCAGTACTTAATAATGGGAAATTGGGCATGCAGGACATTTATTTTGAAAAAATTAAGTTCGAGGAGGGAAAATCATTCAGATTGATATATCCAGAAATGCGTAACAAGTTTTTCTGGCATTGTCATCCCGAAATTGAGTTGGTTTATATCGAAGCCGATTCTGGTATCAGGCATATCGGCACCCATGTGTCTACATACACCCATAGTGATTTGGTTTTAATTGGAAACAACTTGGCCCATTTAAACTTTGATTATCGCCTGCAACAGGATTATACCCAAATTGTCATTCAACTCCGTACAGACTTTCTCGGCACAGCTTTGAAGAATGCACCCGAATTCGCAAAAATTTCAGCTTTGTTGCACCAGGCTGACTATGGCGTCGCTTTTCAGGAAAATACAAAGATTAAGATTGCCGAGCTCCTGAAAAATTTGAAGAACTTGGATACATTTGATCAGCTTTTACAGATTATTAAAGTCTTCAGTCTTCTTGCCGAGTCAGTAGATGGACAAATCCTGAACAAAGACCTAAAAAGTAAAGCGTTCCTTTTGAAGGACAAACTAAGGATGGGTGATATTTACGAATATATTGACAAGGCCTACGATCAGCGCCCTGATGTAAATGTAGTTGCTGCTAAAGTGAATATGACCACCCCCGCTTTTTGCCGGTACTTTAAGCGACAAACGGAAATGACCTTTACCGATTTTGTAAACCAATACCGGATCGAGCGGGCAAAAAATTTGCTTATGCAAGGTTATAATGTATTGGAAACTTGTTATGCGGTAGGTTTTGAGAGCCTTTCCCATTTTAACAAACTTTTTAAAACGACAGAGGGAAGAACACCATCAGCATTTAAACGCAGTTCGCGAAGAATCTGATCAATTCGTTTTTAAGTAGAATATTGGACAGTAGGAAAGGCCCCGCTTATAAAATCAACTTTTGGCTGTTGCCTTTACAGAGGTCTTCCCTAGGCAATTGACTGCAAGGGTCGTTAAGTTATGAAAATTATTTAAATTGCAATGTGGATAATCAGAAGGAGAGAAATTTTAATGGAAAAGAATTAAAATCACAGTGGGACCATTTTGTAACGGAGCAAAGTGAAACTTCTTTTAAAGATATCTACAACCACTATTATCATTACTTTTTTTTTATTGGAAGTAAGAAGGGGTTTCATGCAGAGCTCATCAAAGATACTATCAATGAACTCTTCTTGTATGTTTGGGAAAATGCTCCAAAATTGAACCAGATTAATCATCATCATAATTATTTAACGACTATATTTCTACGTAAACTGTTGAAAAATGAAGAGACGAATGCCGATGATGTTTTTTCCATTATAGATCTTCCTGAAGCATTCATTGTACCATCATCCGAGTCATTACATATATATAATAGTGTAATTGAGCAAAAAGCAGATATATTGAAAAGTTTTGTAAATAAATTGCCCAGCAAACAACGTTTAATGATTTATCAGAAGTTTTATTTAGGTATGTCTTATCCTGAAATTGCATTGCACAATGAAGTTTCTATTAATACGGTTTACAACACCGTATATAAAGCCATATCAAAGCTTAAAACCGATTTAGGGCCGGCTGGACGGTTAATTTTGTTGATAATCGTAGTTTTCATACTCTGTTTTTTGTTTTTTTTTTAAATAGAGTAGTGAAAATCTGGATTTCTTCACTCTATTGTATATAAAGCGATAGAATGGATCCGGAAAATATAAATTCGTTGTTGAAAGACGAATCTTTCATCAATTTTTGCACTGAAAAGAACGACAATGACGTTCGTTTTTGGTTAAAGCATATCGAGGATCATCCCGATGACCGATATTTTATTAATGAGCTCAAAGCTTTAGTAATTACTTCAGGCATTGAAGCCTCCCGGCAAGAGGCTCAAACTCAATTCGATAAATTACAAAAACTGATTTCTCGGCAACCGTTTTCAAGAAAGAAAAAACTTATATACTTCAATCCATGGGCTCTGACCGCTGCCATGGCCGCAATCGTGTTAGTGTTCTTGGCATTTGGCGTATTTTATTTGAAATATAAAACGCCTAAAAGCAACTATGTCTTTAATCGATCTCATGATATTTCCCCCGGTGGAAACAGGGCGTTATTGACATTGGCTAATGGTCGCAAGCTTGATATTACCCATGCAAAACCTGGTTTGCTAGTTGATGAACCAGGCTTTCGAGTCAGAAAAACGGCCGACGGGCAACTAGTATATCAGGTTTCTGAGCGTAAAGACAATGATGCCAACCTCGGCAAGCTTAACACAATTGAAATACCCGCCAAAGGCCAGTTTATGATTGTCTTACCAGACGGAACTAGGGTTTGGCTTAATGCGAAAACGACATTAATTTATCCGGCAGTTTTTGACCAGGCAGTAAGGAAAGTCGAGTTGAACGGAGAGGGATATTTCGAAGTGGCTCACCGTATAAATCCTATTACCGGGAAACGTTTGCCGTTTATAGTAAAGTATTCAATTGACCAGGATAAAAACCTTGACCAGGAGATTGAAGTACTGGGCACTCATTTCAATGTCAATTGCTATGCCAACGAACCTGCAGCCGTTACTACCCTGTTGGAAGGTAGCGTTAAGGTCAGGAAAGCCGCTGCCAATAGATCCTCCGGGGCATTGCTTAGGCCGAATCAGGAAGTGGTTAGCAGTAAGACAATTTTTCAGGTTAGGAATGCTGACATTGAAGCGGCCATAGCCTGGAAGAACGGTGATTTTGTTTTTAGAGAAGATATCCATAGTGCTCTCAGAAAGGTAGCGCGCTGGTATGACGTGGACATTATATATATGCAGGATGCACCACAAGATTTAGCACTCGGCGGGTGGATATCAAGAAAAAACAATATTTCCGAGGTGTTGAATATGATGGAATCAACTGGAAAGATTCACTTTAAACTTGACGGAAGGAGGGTATTGGTGTCCAAATAAGTATCTAAATTTTAACAGTAAAGCCAAGAGTGCTGCAAACACTCCTGGTCTTTAGCTGTCTGGCATTCCCTAGTAATTAAACTACAGTTAAACCTGCAAAACGCTTGCGTGTGGAAACAATAACGTTTTGCAAAACCAAACAAGACAAATGTATACAATTTATACTATTGGTGTTGTCGTGCCCCAACGACAGATCCAAAAAATTTTGCAAGTTATGCGATGGACCACATTGATTTTGTTACTTGGACTTCTTCAGGTAAATGCGGCCTCGATGGGTCAGCGCATTACGCTGAACAGGCAAAATGCTTCGCTTGAGAGCATTCTAAAAGAGATTCATCGGCAAAGTGGATATGATATTGTTTATGATCTGCAACTGATTACAAAAGCTGAACCAACTTCGCTTACGCTCAAAGATGCGACATTACCCCAGGCACTACGCGCGGCATTGGCAGATCAGCAGCTGTCCTTTGAAATTGACAATAAGACGATAACCATCAAGGAACGAAGCCTATTGGAAAAATTAAAAAATATCCTGCCCACAGCTGTTGATATACGGTGCGTGGTCACCGATAGTCTTGGCAACAATCTACCTGGGGCTGTGGCCACAGTTCGAGGAACCAAAAAAAGCTATATTTCTGATAAGAATGGGGAATTTACCGTTTCAGATGTTCCTGAAGCGGGCCTAGTTCTATCCGTGACGTATATCGGCTATCAATCGCAGGATATCTATGTTGACCGTTCCGATAAAATTCCTCACAAAATCATTTTAAGATCAACAATGACCCGCCTGAACGAGGTCAATGTGATTTATGACGGTTATACCAAAATATCAAAGGAACGTGCTGCGGGTGCATACGCAGCAATATCGCACGATGAAATTCAATCTACTCCGAGTGCCAATTTGATGGAACGTCTAATTGGTAAACTTCCGGGTGTGAATTTTGATGTCCGGAACAACAAGATACAAGTGAGGGGGGTAAATGAATATACGACTGCCGGTAACCCGCTTATTGTCGTAGATGGTTTTCCTTTAATTAGCAGTGATGATCAGCCGGGAATTACTAAAGCAACCGGAGCTGTAACAGGTAACGCAATTATAAATCGTTTTAATCCGGATGATATTGAACAAATTACGGTTTTGAAAGATGCTTCAGCTACATCTATTTGGGGATCAAGGGGGGCCAATGGGGTAATTGTTATTGAAACCCGTAAAGGAAAGAAAGGCTTGCCGCTCATCAATATGAATTATACATATGGTGTGTCCCAACGTCCGAGCCTCAAAAGCTTGGCGTGGATGAACAGTAGCCAATTCATCGACCTGGAACAGGAAATTGTTGATCGGGGGTTAATCACTGACCCTGCGCTATCCACCGGATCCAGCGCGTTGTATGTTGCTAACAATAGTGAGGCTACGGAATGGATGTTTCGTGTAAAACGAGGAACAGCAACAGTAGCGCAGCGCGACGCTGCCTTAGCGGAACTCAGCTCACACAATTCACTTGATCAGATTGACCAGTATTTATTACAGAACAGCATCACTCAGCAAACGAACATCTCTATCTCTGGTGGCGCTGAAAATACTGTATATAGTGTTTCTGGTAATTATACACGCAATCAACCTTTTTACAAGAACAATTTATCAGACAATTTCTATTTAAACTCCAATCTCTCCTCTGGGCTATTCAGAAAAAGATTGACCTTTAGGACGGGGCTGAACGTTCAGTATGATAAGTATCGTTATAATGGAGCAGCAGTAGACGCTCTATCTACCACCACCACCTCCCTGCGGCCCTATGACCTGCTGGTAGACGGAAATGGTAATCGTATTCAACGAACCATAATTTTCAGGCAGTCTATTGCAGATAACTTTACAGCACAGGGTTATTTGCCATTTGGCTATAATGCGCTGGATGAATTGAATTACTCGAATTCGATCAATAAATCAACAACTATCCGGCTAACTGCTGGTCTTAACGGGAAGATTATAGATGGATTAAACGCTGATATCTCATTTATGAGTCAACGCCAGCTGAATAGCATTGTCACTGTCAATGAACTTAACAGTTATGCCAATCGGATCCAGCTGAATACCGGAACGGTAGTTAATAGCGGAAAATTGGTTTATAATATCCCTTATGGCGGAACCTATTTTGAAAGCAACCCGGACGCTTACGATACTGGTGTGAGGGGCCAGCTCAACTACGATCATACTTTCAGGTCAGTGCATCAACTGACGGCCCTAGCCGGCACAGAAATAAGAGAAACCGGTACAAATACGACATCATCCACCCGTTACGGTTATAACCAGGATGCTAATTCCATTGGCAGCTTTAATCCAAGCGTTTCCTATATGACATTATATGGGTACTCGTCGACATTAGGAAATAATCTTAGCGGCATTTCCGCTACTAAAAGACGGTATTTATCCTATTATGGTAACGCTGGCTATAGTTATGACAATAAATATTTCGTCACCGGAAGTATCAGGTTTGATGATGCCACGCTGATTGGCGTTGACAGAAGCGTTCGCGCCAAACCCTTTTGGTCTGCGGGGATACGATGGAATGCGGACAAAGAAAACTTCTTAGCAAAAGTTGAGTGGCTTTCGGGCTTGGCATTCAGGGCATCTTTGGGGACCAGCGGTACCATACCAACATTAGGGTCAAACGTTACCTTGTTGTCCGTGAGCAATTCTTCAGACAGCCGAACCGGATTAACAACTGCGTCCATAACTACACCTGCTAATAGTACCTTAAGTTGGTCAACTACCCGTCAATTAAATATTGGGACAGATTTCAGTTTATTCAAAAGCAGGCTGATTGGAAGTTTTGATGTTTATACTAAAAAGACGACAGACATCCCAAGACCGCTGCCTTATAATCCGACTTATGGCTGGTCTAGCCTGACGTACAATACTGCTACTTTAAAAGGGCACGGTATTGATCTGGGTGTAACCGGGGAAATACTGCGATTTAGACAATTCAAATGGAGCTCTACTTTGAATTTTTCTTACACTACAAATGAAATTGCAGACGAGCGTTACGCTAACCAAACATCAAGTTTATTGACCAATTCTACTTATGTAAACGGACTGCCGATCGGTGCATTATTTGTTTATAAATGGGCCGGCCTTGATAAATTAGGTGAATCTCAGATTTATGATCGAAATAATAACATTGTAAGCAGTACCGCATCCACCGCGAATTTCACCAGGGAAGATCTAAAATATGCAGGTGTTACCTATGCCCCGTACTCGGGTGGCTTTTTTAATACATTTACCTTTGGCCCCTTCGCAGCAACGGCTCAAATAAACTACTACTTCGGCAACGTATTTATGCGCCCGTCCATTACTTACAACAACTATCCTTCTAGTGGAAACTCTACCTTCTATGGTTCTATTGGTAAAGTTGAGGATTTGGCGTACCGGTGGCGGCAACCCGGAGATGAAGCAAATACGAATATACCTGGCATAGCTAACTCAAATTATAATAGTATATACCGCTACCAGTATTCTGATGTCCTTTTGGAGAAGGGGGATCATATCAGATTACAGCAAGTAAGTTTAGGATATAGCGTTCCGGACAAGTACCTGGCCAAGACTATCATTAAAAGTTTATCCCTAAGCGGGAATATTCAAAATCTGGGGATTATCTGGCGCGCAAATAAGCATAACCTGGATCCTCTGTATATCAATAACGGTAATTACTCGAATCTCCCTCCAGCAAAGAGTTTTTTATTGCGCTTGAACGCTTCATTTTAAAATTATGAAAAAGTTTATATACACCTTGGTGGCTGTCCTGTCATTGGCCAGTTGCCGCAAGTATGTTGAAATCAGTCAGCCAGGTATCCGCACACCAAAATATACCAGCGATTACCGTTACTTACTGGACAACGCCTCTATTTTTGAGGGTAGCTTTGGTTACCCTATTCTACTGGGCGATGATACAGAAATAAACGATGCTACCCGACAATCTAATATTTCGACCATATGGGGGAATGTCTACACCTGGAGCGAGGCTTATGTTCCAGAATCAATAAGTGACATCGATTGGGATAAATTGTACAATATCATTTACAACTGTAACGTGGTGATCAACGGTGTGCTCAGTTCCGATGGCGGATCTGAAGCGCTGAAGCAACAACTCTACGGAGAGGCTTTGGTACATCGTGCCAACTGTTACCTTATTTTGGTTAATCTTTACGGTAAGCAGTACAATGCTGGTACGGCTGCCTCTGACTTAGGCGTTCCATTACTGACCACGCCAGACCTTTATGCCAATTTGAAACGTGCACCTGTTGCGTCCGTATACGAACAAATAACAAAAGATTTAAAACAATCTTTGAAGGCATTGCCAAGATTGCCGGACTATAATAACCGGCCCTCTAAAGCAGCAGGATATGCGTTACTGACAAAGACCTATCTTAACCTTCGTGAGTTCGGACAGGCCGGTCTTTATGCTGATAGTGCCCTTGCTATACAAAACACACTGTTGGATCTGAAAACGTTCAATTCCTCACCGGGAACTGTTCCCAAGAGACTTGCAGATCCTGAAGTGATTATGTCTAAGATTGTCAACGGAAGTTATACCGGCATCCCTATCAGTACTGAAGTGCTGAATTTGCTTGGGACAAATGATTTGCGTTATACGCTGTTTACAAGGGTAGGAACCTCATTTGGCGTCTTCAGTTCTTCCTTTACAGGAAGGGGATATTGGCGTTACACGCTTAATGGTGAATATGTCATCCAGACGGGTCCCTCAGTGCCAGAGGTTATGCTTACAAAGGCGGAATGCCTTGCACGTGCCGGCAATACAATAGATGCCATGGCTATAGTTAATACCCTACGTAAAAAACGTTTTTTGGATGCAAATTATGCTGAACTTTCAGCGGCTGACGCAAACACTGCACTAAGAATCGTAATTGATGAACGGAAACGAGAATTTTTTGGTAAAGGTCTGCGATGGTTTGACCAGAAACGTTTAAATGCTGATCCTGCATTTGCGGCTGCTAAATCTAGGGTGTTTAAAGGGATAACTTACACCCTAGAGCCTAATAGTAACCGTTATTTGTATCCTATCGGACAAAAATATATTCTTCTAAATCCAGAAATTGAACAAAACCCACGATAAGCGTACCATGATTAAGTTTTTCCTTCCAATGTTTATGTTATTATTCACCTGTGCCGTAGCACAGGTGAATAATAACCGCTTATCTATAAGCCCCCAGAAACCTGTTGCCGGTAAATCTCTGATATTAATTTATGATAAGGACTACAGCAATCTGGACAATACCAAGCCTGTAAAAGCAGCACTTTATCAGTTTATAAACTATCATTGGCAAACAGATACAGTTTCATTAGCTCAAAGAACTAATGAATTCAAAACAAGTATTGATGTAAGGCCAGGTACATCGTTTATAGCCGTAAAATTCTATCAGGGCGATTTGAAATCGCCTGACAAATTTGACAACAATAATGAACTTGGTTATTCCATACCGATTAGCGACAAAAAAGGCAGAAACTTACCAGGCGGCGCGCTGGCACAAGCATTATTAATGCTTCCCGGCTACAGTGGTGGAATCCCCGGATATTTTAAGAGTGATAAGGTTAAAATGTCGGCCGATTCCCTAAACAGGCTATTGGGACAGGAGTTGCAGCAAAAAAACAGTTCTCCGGTAAAATATGTCCATGCGTATCTGGCTCTACAAAGGCACATCCAAGGTAATGAGTTTAAGACAAATGCACCTGTTTTGCTGGAAAGATTGCTGGCTTTATCAGAGTTATCTGAACAGGATATGTCCGAAATTTACCGTGTTTACCAATATGAACTTAGAGATAAAGCGAGGGCGGATCAGCTTAAAAATAAGCTTATAAATAAATTTCCTACAGGTGAATTGGCCCGATTCGATGCCTATCAACAAGTCGTCAGTAACGGAGGTAAAAACGAACAACTCATTGCCCGGTGTGAACATTTTTTGAACACCTTTCCTATAGCTGAATTTAGAAGAAACCCCAGCCAGCAAGGATATATCTACTACGAAGTCTATCGTCTCCTTGCCACAGCTTATTTTGATAGCGGCAATTACTCAGCCTTGCTACGTCTAAGAAGCGATTGGGACTTTAAAACTGAGAATGAAGTTTACCGCTGGAATCTTGAGCGTGCTTACATGCTGAAATCTGTCCCCATATTTACCTTGCAGCCCTTAGCAGACAGTATTTTTAATGACCTGCTAAAGAAGGAACAGGATAATTCTTATCGTACTGATTTTGATCAATCAGAGCAAGCCCAGGCAAATGTGAGCAAGCAGTTGACTCTTCGGATAGCTAACCAAATCGAAATCCACTATGCGAGCGGGGATTATCAGGGAGCTGAACGTTATTATAAGCTGTTTAAAACAGCAGATCTATATGCAAGCGCTGATTTAAACGCAATTCATCTGGATTTGCTGGACAAAACAGGTCAGTCACAGCTTATCGGCCATTTACTGGAGGAAAGTGTTAAAGCCAATTCGGTCACACCGGACATGTTTATCCGGCTTAAGCAGATTTATACAAAAATGAATGGCAGTGAAGTTGGTTATGAACAATACTTGGCTTCATTGAAGTCATCCAATGAAATTGCGGACCTGAAAGAATATGTGCAGGCGCATATGATGACTAGGGATATGATGCCTTTCGCTTTGGAAGACCTCAACGGGCAGTTGGTGCGGTCGAGTGACTGGGATGGTAAAATTGTGGTCCTCGACTTTTGGGCCACCTGGTGTCGCCCATGTATTATGGCTTTCCCCGGTATGCAGCTTACCGTTGATAAATATGCCAAAGACCCACTAGTTGATTTTTATTTCATAGGCACCTCACAATCGGGAGATTACAAAAAGAAAGTTAAAGATTTTATTAAACGAGAAGGCTGGCGTTTTAAAGTTCTGCATGATGGCATCAATCCGAAGTCCGGAGAACAAAATGCAGTTTTCTCTACTATCGCCCCCATGTTCAATTCATCGGGCATTCCTCGAAAAATAATTCTTAAAGACGGCGTGATCCGGTACAGCACGGAAGGGTATTCAGGAAGCCCAAGCAAATTAGTGGACGAATTATCCTACGCTATAGACAAGTTAAAAGCAGAAAAATAATGTTATTCAAAAAAATAATCATCGTTGCCGTATTAATTACAGGATTTCCTTTCGTGATGGACGCGCAAACTACTGGAAGGGATAAGCTTAAGGAAGCCTTAAACGCCATCAAACTGAATTATGTAGACTCAATGAGCGAGCAAACTTTGGCCGAGGCAGCGATAAAAGGCATGTTTACCACCCTGGATCCCCACTCAAAATATATTAGCAAAGATGAAGCGCTGGAAATGAAAACAGCGATGCGAGGGAACTTTGTTGGAATTGGCATAGAATATATGTTACAAAACGATACTGTTTACCTGACGCAAATACTTCCTGACGGACCTGCAGAAAAAGCGGGTCTCATGACTGGTGACCGGATAATTAAAATCAATAATGAAACGGTAGCCGGCTCGCAACTGACTAATATGGATATTCTGACAAGAATCCGCGGGCAAAAGAATACGTCCGTTAAAATTGAATTATACCGTCCGATGGCAAGAAAAGTGCTTTCCTATGAGATCCCACGTGGGGCTGTTGCGGATCATTCTGTAACGGCGGCATATATGCTCAGTAGCCAAACAGGTTATATTGCAATACGCATTTTTAGCCAATCTACGCGTAATGAGGTCGATCATGCACTGATCAAACTCAAAGCATTGGGCATGAAGCAGCTGGTCCTTGATTTACAAGGGAATGGTGGAGGATATGTGGAAGCTGCTTTGGGAGTTGCTGATGAATTTCTAAAACGTGATCAGCTCGTGTATTACACTGTTGCACAAGACAGAGGCAAAGATTACTATTATGCTTCGGCGTCAGGAGCATCCTGGAACGGCCCAACCGTGGTACTCATTGATCAGTCAACAGCATCAGCTAGTGAAATTTTAGCAGGTGCATTGCAGGACTGGGATCGGGCAGTTCTGGTAGGCAGGCGAAGTTATGGCAAAGGACTTACCCAAAGGCCCATACCGCTTTCTGACGGTTCCGTCCTGGAGCTGACCGGTGGCCGCCTCTTCACACCCGCAGGCAGATCTGTTCAAAAACCATATAAAGGGATTAATTACCAGGCGGACATCAGTAACCGGTATGCGAGTGGGGAATTATTCAGAGAAGTCTCCGTAAAGCATGCAGATTCTTTGAAATTCAAAACACTTCTTAACAAACGGACTGTATACGGTGGAGGTGGTATTACACCCGACAAGTTTGTTCCTTTGGATACGTTGCAAGATGCATCATGGCTTAGATCGGTTGCGGCAGCTGGCTTGATCAACGATGCATCGTGGAAAATAGCAGACGCTCGCCGTCAGCAAATCAAAAATATCTATCCTGATATTCAGGCATTCGGCGCGGATTATATGGTGCCTGGAAATGTAGTTAATGAAGTAGTCCAGGCAGCCGGTCAAAAAGGCATTAAACCGCCCGGTGCCAAAAATAAAAAACAGTTACTATACCTCCTTTCACTTGAAATCAAGGCCCAGGTAGCAGGACAGGTATTCATGGGTAAGGAAGATTACCTGAGAATTATAAATCAAGAAAATACGAGTATCAAAGAAGCCCTTAAAATCCTTCAAGATACCCACCGATATACTGCTTACTTGCAAAGTAAGCCTGTCGATAGTGTTGATCAGAAAAATTAATTGTTAACGACAAATTATAATACAATCCAAAAATGAAAATAACTGCTCTTATCATAAGCGTTTTATTATGTACATCACTTTGGTGTTCAGCCCAGCAGGGCTACACGATTCACGGTAGCATTGGCAATTTGAACAAACCGGCAAAAGCCTATCTTTCCTATAAAAACGGCGAAGTAAGAATCATTGATTCAACCTATATTACCGGTGGAAAATTTGAATTTAAAGGAAAGGTAAATTCAATTAAAGAAGCAGTTGTTCGGGTGAAGCATGACGAAGCATCTGAAGATCCGACGATGAGGCCGGTATGGGATCTATTCCCATTTTTTATTGAAAATAAGGAACTAAGCATTGTAGCAACTGATTCTATTAAAAATGCAAAGATAGCTGGGTCAAATTTGCATGAAGAGAATGTCCGTCTGACGGCATTCCTAAAACCTATTTACGATAAGTATACTGTCCTGAACAATGAATATAAGAGTAAAAATCCTACTGAGCAATCAGATGCTGCTTATGTTCAGTCGCTGGAGAAAAGAGCACATGAGATCGAGGAAGAAACCGTGAAGGCAAAACAAAATTATGCGCTTGCTCATCCAGATTCTTATCTTGCCATCGTCGCTTTGAGTTCAACTTTGAAAGAGGGCTTTGATGCAGTTGCAGCCGAAAAAATATATAATAAACTGAGCTCTGAGGTAAAAAGCTCAGAACTTGGTCAGGCATCTTTGAAAAGAATTTCAGAATTCAAGAAAACACAGGAGGGAGAGTTGGCCCCTGATTTTACACAGAATGATGTGAACGGCAAGCCTGTAAAGCTATCTGATTTCAGGGGGCATTATGTCTTGGTTGATTTTTGGGCATCATGGTGTGCTCCGTGCCGAAGAGAAAATCCCAATCTGGTAAAATCTTATGATCTGTTCAAAAACAAGGGGTTTAAAATACTGGGTATATCGCTAGATAAACCGACGGACAGGGAGAAGTGGCTGAAAGCTATTAAAGATGATGGCTTGACCTGGACACAAGTTTCCGACCTGAAGTTTTGGAAAAATGAAGCAGCTCTTCTTTATAATGTTAACGCTATCCCTATGAATTTTTTAATTGATCCAAGCGGAAAAATAATAGGTAAATATCTCCGTGGTGACAATCTAACAAATAAATTGAAAGAGATTTATAAGATAAATTGATCTACTGCTTTAAGCTGAATCACGCTGATACTTCAACGGCTTTTATCTCATCAATGGTCGCGCAAGCCAATCAAGCAGATGCCATGATGATGTCCAAAAGTTAACCAGTTGGCATCTGCTCAGGGCTAAAGTATTAGGTGCCATTCTAATTGGCTGAAAAATTAAGACAATTTTTAAGCTGAGGTAACCTTGATTTCTGGATGTTAAAAAAGTACGTCAATGCCGATTTGTTAAAAGAGTCTGTAAAAGGGCTGCTTTTCAACAGATATGATTTTACAGATTGGATTAATATGCCGGTTATCTATACTGACTAACATAAGTCATTTCAAAAAAACATACATCAAATGAATAAGTTAATAATAACCCTCATGTTTACTTTATCAAGCACCTTACTTTGCGCACAAATATTAACTCCTGTTAAATGGGCGTACGCAGCAAGAAAAATCAGTAATACTGAAGCCATAATAATGATTAAAGCTACTATAGATGTTGGTTGGCATATCTACTCTCAAAATGTAGCCGATGGTGGACCAGTCAAAACGACTTTCACTTTCTCTGGTAACCCCAATTATCGTTTACTTGGAAAAACCTTGGAGCCAAAGCCTATTACCAAATACGAAAAAGCGTTTAGCATGAACTTAAGTTACTTCGAACGTTCGGTGGTATTTCAGCAAAAAGTAAAGTTAAGTAGAACCGGCCCGATTACGGTTAAAGGCAGCCTGGAGTACATGACCTGTAACGATCAAAAATGCCTGCCACCTGATAATGTCGAGTTTACCGTGCTTATCAAATAAGGCCATCTTAAAAGAATGCTATCTTGTGCCAGTGCACCGCTCAATAGAATCAGCGTTTCTACTGTCGCAATCTATTTGTGTTTTTGATCTGTATACAATAGGTTTGAGAGGTGACAATGCCGACGCTTCCTTCTCATCGATGTTATTCGGCGTAAATATGCGGTCCTTTCATATCACCGACTGGGCCTGATTTTTATTTTAATATCGAAAGAGTAATATTATGCCACAAAGTAGGCAAGCCTCTCATCTTGATCGATCGGACATGCTTTGGCAAATTGCCGAAACATGGAAGCCCATGCTTGGGCAGATAGGACAGTGCGCCTATTGATGATGTATGTATGATTCAGCATTGTGCAGATGATAAAGAAATTCTTGCCCGAAACCGAGTACAATATACTTTTAAATTTAGTAGCAGAAGGATAAATATCATACGATATCCAGGCGTTACGAATTGGCAGTCATTCACAGCGCGTTTGCGTTCTACTTGATCCAATAACCGAGCAACTTCTGGTGACCCAGGGCGCCGTCTTTGAGATACTCTTTTATCTCAATATCACCAGCGTGGATTAAGCGGCTATAAAAGATCTTCTTCCTCGTTTTTAAAATAGTTTAATTATTCAGCAAAGCACCTTTGAAGAGGGTGCTTTGCTATTGAATGAGCACACAAGTCCGGTTCTTGAACAGATTCAGATAGAGCCTTACAATTCATCTTACCGTTTCTCCCTGAAAACAGAATTAATAATGACCCAAATGTACTTTTCGCTTAAAATAGATCTGCGGAAAATTACAGAAAACATTAAATGCTATCGGTTAAATTTAATTGTTCTTACTTCTCAAGACCGATTTGTGTGAAAATTGAGGAAGCGCTGATTAACCTATAGCTTATGTTGTTCAACAGTCTGCATCTGTTCACTTCAATTATGGAGTAGCTTATTCATAACCACATTTCCATTAGCATCGTCAGTTAAGTAAAGCGAGTAAATTTTGCCTGCTATTAAATCTGTAAAATTAAATGTGCCTACGCTATTCTTGGATGTCAACCCAACGACCTGTACAGAGAGATTGCCCGGTGAAACAAATTTGTAACCAGTTGCCAGATCGCGAACTAGAGAGCTGGAATATTCGTCTCCGTTAGTGTTCTTGATAGTAACAATATTCGGCGCCTTATCACTCAGATGTATAAATTTAATCTTCACCAGTCCGTTATTGGGTGAGCCAAGGTCATCCTGGAAATTCTTGACGCGTGCGTTTGAACCTGAACCCGCCAAATACACCGTGAAATTCACACCATTGTCGGTATATATGGACCCTGACGCGTAAACGGAATTCGTGCCTGCATTTTTAAATTCCGTAATCATATTCTTTCCCGAAGGGACATTGACATATGCCGAAGCATCCATGTAATTTAGTCCGCTGCTGATCAGCACATTCCCGGCAAGCGTGAAAGTTTGCGGGCCGGCAGTTGCCGAAGCATTCACTACTTTAATGTTGAATTGACCCGAGTCATCGATATCGTTTTTCTTGCATGAAGAAAAAGCTATGGCTGTTAGAAGGAAGATCAAAGCAACAACTGGTCTTTTAAAAATTTCTTTTGTGTTCATTTTGTTCTGAGTTTTTTTATCTATTGATTTTGGTTTCTTAATTACAAGTATTTTACCTTGATTTCTACGCGTGGTTGTTTTCTTAGGTCAACCTTGAAATCATCAAAAGAAGGCTTTTTTAATTTTTCCATGTAGTAATTCGAAAAACCGAATCCCTCCTTTGGTACCCGGATCAGGTTTTTGTCAATCTTTCCGTTGGCGTTTTCGTCGTCAAGCAGGGTAATACCATATATACCGGCTTCCATATTGAACTTAACGGTCATCACGCCTTTATCAAGTCCTTTTTTATCAAAACTGAATTTCTTATAAGGTATTTCCTTATCATAATCTGCCTGATCCTTAAAAACATTGATGATGATATTGCCTTTAGAGGATCGGATACCCATGATCTTAACGGGTTGCGATTGGCCCTGTACATAATCGGCAGAGAAGATCATTAGCATACCAATCACAAGGTTTATGCTTTTTAGTGTTATCATTTTCATAGTTTTAATATTAAATTCGAGACGAAGGTATAAGCCCATTGCAAAGGCTGAACATTCAAATAACCTGAACCGGGCAATCTGATACCTGAACGATCAAAACGCCTGCTTGAAAGAAGTATTAAGGTTGCTTGTGGATTCCGTAGCCTTAAAATTGTTGTTTGAAAAAGTTGCTATTAATAAGTGCCTTTAACATAGTATCTATGTTCATTCAGGCTGTATTTTGTCCGCTTCAGGGAGTTCTTGGTTTATGTAGTATTATCTATTCATTAATTTCGCCCGCATGCAGGATGAATTGCCATTAAAACGATTAGTACGCCTGACCTGGTTACAGGCTGTAATCATAGGGTTCATATTTTATTTGGTTGCATCCAATACTGATCGCCCGATACACCACTTGATTGCCTATACTGTTCTCACCATGACCGGCATTTTATTGGTTGGATATTCGGACATTTCTTTAATGCTGGTCTTAGGAAAAAGAGTTTCGATAAGATCGAAAAGATTCTCCTTCCTACGTCGCTTTTTAACTTACCCCGTAAGTATCATCATTTACCTTGTATTGAGACCTGCATTCGGTTATATCGATGGCATCAATTGGTCATTTTGGGACCTAGGCTCGTTTGCTGCGTTTGTGGGTTCTGGGATAGTGATCAATACACTTATCACACTTTTGCATGATTCGGTCTTATTGTATGAACACAAATTACGGAGCGAATTGGAGGTTTCCCAATTGAAGGCCGTCAATGCGGAAGCCATGAACCTTGCACTGAAGCAGCAGATTCATCCACACTTTCTGTTTAATGCATTGAATACACTGAAAGCGCTCTATCATAAAGACACTCACATAGCCGACGACTACATCGTTCATTTGGCTAATTTTTTAAGGGCATCTATTTGTCATCAAAGTGTCCATGTCTCCAAATTAAAAGATGAGGTAGATTTGTTGCTTGATTATTTTGAAATGCAGCGTATTAGGTTTGGTGAGGCGCTGCATTGTAAAATTCTTCTTCCCGCAGAGGCCTTAGATTGTTTTTACCTTCCTTCATTTTCCTTACAGCCACTGTTGGAAAATGCGATTAAGCATAATAATTTTACGGTAGAGGATCCGCTGGACGTCGTCATCGAACAAAATGGCACATGGTTACTGATCAGCAATCCAATTCAAAAAAAGAGAATAAAAGTAGCATCAACCAATTTTGGCCTAGCCAATCTCGCCGAGCGGTATAAACTTTGGTCGGGAGATGATATTATCATCGAGGAAGAAAACAACATATTTTCAGTTAGTATCAAATTGTTGAATCATGAACATCGTAATTATAGAGGATGAAGGAATTGTTGCAGATGAACTGGAAATTAATATCCGTGAATTGATTGACGAGCCAGTTGAGATTACCAAGCTCAGATCCGTGAAGGAGGGTACGGCTTATCTCAAGTTCCACGAGGCCCCAGATCTTATATTTAGCGACATCCAATTGGGTGACGGATTAAGCTTTGAGATATTCATTAACGTTCCGCTTTCGGTTCCCATAATCTTTTGCACTGCTTATGATGAATATGCATTGGACGCTTTTAAAACAAATGGCATAGATTATATATTGAAGCCATTTACTAAACGAACCCTTGAGACTGCATTACAAAAGTACATGCAATTGAAAAAAGTCTTCTCCAGAGATCAGACGCCTCAATATGACGCGCTCATAAAATTGATCACTGCAAAAGAAGGACAACCTGCAGCATCTATCTTAGTACACCATAAAGACAAGATAATTCCCATAAGCTTGGACGACATCGCCATGTTCTACCTGGAGAATGAGATTATCCACCTGCTTACATTCTCCGGTCAGACATTTTACCCAAATAAGAATCTGGACGAGTTAGAACATTTATCCGGCTCTTCTTTTTTTCGGGCAAACCGGCAATATCTTATCTGCCGCAAAGCGATCATTGATGTCAGTAACTTTTTTTCTAGAAAACTTTCATTGAACCTGAAAATATCATACCCCGAGAAAGTGATCATCAGTAAAGGTAAAGCCTCACAATTCTTAAACTGGCTGGCCAAAGGATGATCCGGTGATGACGATCTCCTTTAACTATCTAATGATCATTTGCCGTATCGGTTAAATTCTTCCAGGCTGTTTCGGGTTTGATTTTGCCCGTTTCACTGAACTTTACTAAAAAAATACTACGTTCTCGCTGCAACTTTGACTCAAGTAACCAGCCTGCCAGGTGCAGGCTTAATTAAAAAAGTCAAACATTAGGAATTATGAAAAGGTCAGTATTTTTATTATTAGGATTAGTTGCATTAGCATTTAAGGGATTTAGCCAAACCAGTCCGGAAAATCTGGGTCGACGCGGAGGCTTTCTGAGCAAAATGGAGTTCGGCCTGACCGCGGGCGGAAATGCCAGTAATTTTACCAACGCCAATTTTCCAACAGACCCGCTTCCTGGGTTTCAGGGTGGACTTACAGTCGCCTACAAGTTCACCGAAAATTTTATCGTGCAGGAAGAATTTCTATATACCATGCAGGGTGCGAAAGTGAAAGGTGGCTTACTGGGTACCCGTGACGTTAAGTTATCTTACGCTGCCATTCCTATCTTATTAAAGTATCGTACCAGTTCGGGTTTCTTTGTAGAGGCTGGTCCACAGGCCGGTTTTAAAATAAAAGAAGATATAGGCGGTGTCACCGATGCAAAATTCTTTAAAAAGATCGACTTCGGTATGATAGGCGGTATAGGGTATAAATCGAATATCGGGTTAGGTATAGATGCGCGATATGTTTACGGGCTACAAAAAGTTCAGGAAATTCCATCTACTGTTTTAGGCGACTTCAAAAACAACAGTATCCAGGCAAGCATTTTTTATGTTTTCTAATCAAAGATTGTTTCACCGATTGCAGACAGGATGACGCGCTGTCATTTTATATGACGATCACCTAAAACCTTATTTCAGCGAATCGCTCCATAACTTTGATTAATCATAAGAAAGCAAGCTTCAAGATGATATAGCTAAACAAATATTGCTTTGCAACGTGCTTCTTGGACCTTTATTAAATTTATTGGTCAACTTTTATAGAATTAAGTAAACTTGCAGAAACATGGAGAAGTCATGAATGACAGCAGGGAACAGATAATTAACGTTGCGGCAAACCTTTTTATGCAAAAGGGATATCGGCAAGTGACGATGCAAGATATCGTTAAAGCGACCGGATTATCAAAAGGGGCATTTTACCATTATTTCGAAAGCAAAGAAGTTGTTCTTAAAGAGGTAGTGAAATATTTTTTTGATAATAACCCTTTTTATGCTGAGGACAGTTTGGTTCATGGCATTACTTTAAAAGACTATTGTGAAACTGTGATTCGCCGGATCTCCGAACGATTGGAAAGGTATGAGAAAGACATTAGTTGTGAGGACAATGTGCTTAGGGCAAATCAATACGTCTTGATCTTTGATGCACTTCGAATCCTTCCAGATTTTCAAAATCATTTTCAATCCCTGCAGCAGCGTGAATTCAAAGCCTGGAAAAGTGTAATTAACAATGCAATAGACAGGCAGGAGATATTTACATCTCTTGATGCGGATATTGTTGCTAAACAATTCATTTATTTAAGTTACGGGGTAGGTATATTGAATGTTATGCGTGATCAAACTGCCCGTTTAATTCTTGAATTAAAAGAACAGTTTTTTGCATTATACGGTACATTATCAAAAAAATAAAAAAATTTTAAACAAAACATACCGACCGTTCGGTTTATAGATTATGGAAACTAAATCAGGTAGTAGTAAGAAATCAAGAAAAACATTAATTATCGTTATCGTAGTAGTGTTAACAGCCGGACTTGGATTATACTTTTGGTTGAGCGGAGGGAAAAGCGAATCGACGGATAATGCGCAATTAGACGGCAATATATTGACAGTCCGGTCCAGTGTAACGGCCTACGTGAATCGTATTTGTTTCAAGGATAATCAATATGTTCAGAAGGGAGATACGCTAATTTTACTTGATACTGTGGTTTTGTTTGCCCGAGTTCAGCAAGCCAAAGCGGCATTGGCAAATGCCCGATCTGAAAAACGAGTGAGTGGAAGCAAAGCTGGAGCAAGTGTATTGAATGCACTTGCGTCCAAAAAACTTGCGGAGTCGAACGATGCAGCGATCACAGCAGCGCGTGCTCAAGTCGATCGTTTGCAAGCGGATTATGTTCGCAGTCAAAAACTTTTCAACATAAAGGGTATCACACAGCAGCAATTGGAAAGTGATAGAACGGAACTGCAATTAGCAGAAGCGCAATTAAAAGAAACGGTAGATAAGCAGCGATCAGCCTTAACCACTGCGAAAAGCCAGCAGGTCAATGCGCGTTCAGATGAAGCACAAATCGGATCAGCTGAGGCGTTAGTCAATCAGCGCATCGCAGAGCTCCGGGTAGCTCAGGAAGACCTCCGTCACGCATCGGTCATAGCACCCTGTGCAGGTCTAGTTACCAAAAGATCGGTTCAGGCAGGAAATTATATCTCAGCTGGTCAGAATCTTTGTGCGATAGTGAGTCAGCAGGATTTATGGGTATCTGCCAATGTAAAAGAAACGCAATTGAAGACTATACGTATTGGACAACCTGTAGAAATTGAAGTCGATGCGTTTCCGGATATGGACCTTGAGGGTGAGGTTATTTCATTTGGTGGAGCAACAGGAGCAAAGTTTGCACTGATGCCACCGGATAATGCTACCGGAAATTTTGTTAAGGTGGTGCAAAGAGTTCCTCTACGAATTGCTTTGAAACCCTTAAAAGATACTGCCGCAAGTAAGATGCTTTTGCCTGGTCTGAGTACCCACGTTAAGATCAAAACGGACTGATATGGCAAGTGAAGCAACAATCAATAAGCAACAAGCTTCTTACCCGACAGGAGCGAAACTTGCCATCTTAGTAGGAACGGCAATCGCTTGTGCCCTACTCGAACTGATCGACACGACAGTGGTTAACGTAGCATTATCAGAGATCAGCGGTAACATTGGGGCCAGTACTACCGAGATCGCATGGATTGTTACTGGCTACGGCATCGCTAACGTCATCGTGATTCCTCTTTCGGCAATGTTTTCGGCCCTTTTTGGACGGAAAGCTTATTTCACTGGATCGGTGGTTGTTTTTACATTCGCTTCCTTAATGTGCGGACTATCCGGTAGCCTTTGGACATTGGTCTTTTGGCGATTTATCCAGGGACTCGGAGGAGGTGGATTACTTTCAACTTCACAATCAATTATTTTTGGTGCCTTTCCTCCGGAAAAGGCCGGTATAGGTACTGCGATATTTGGTTTAGGGGTTATCTTAGGTCCTACTTTCGGCCCTGTACTTGGTGGAGTAATTACAGATAATTTAAGCTGGCACTGGGTGTTTTTCATTAATCTACCAGTCGGTGTGATTGCTGCGATCCTTGCATGGAATTACGTGCCTAACCTTGATGGTGTTGAAAAACCAAGCAGGATGGACTGGTGGGGTATACTGTTTCTGGTAGTGGGACTTGGATCTCTGCAGTATACCTTGGAAGAAGGTGGTGCCCATGATTGGTTTGAAAGCGGGGAAATACTGTTTTTCTTCTTGCTCGCTGTTGTCAGCTTAATTGCTTTTGTGTGGCGCGAACTTAGTATCACTTATCCAGCGGTCAATTTAAGGCTTTACAAAAATTACAACCTGACACTCGGTAATTTCTTGAACCTTATTGTTGGAGCGACAATAAGCGGTTCGGTATTCATCTTTCCCCTGTTCGCCCAAACAATGCTGGGATGGACCGCCACAAAAACCGGTGCATTCCTCATCCCTGGCTCCCTTGCTACCGCAGCAGGAATGCCTATCGTTGCAGCATTACAGAAGAAAGGGATCAACGCCAAAATTTTAATGAGTTTTGGAACGATTCTGATGGGGATCTTTCTGGTATGGTTGTCTTTCGCTTCGCCTGACGCAAGCAGCAATTTTTTCGTCGTCCCTTTTTTGCTGCGTGGGTTAGGTTCTGCTTTTATGATGATGCCGGTTTTGGGTTTATCCGTAGCAGGACTTAGTGGAAAGGATCTTGCCCAGGCGGCAGGCCTTTCCAATATGCTTAGACAGTTGGGAACGGCGGTAGGTATTGCTGTCGTGAATATTTTCCTTAATACGAAAACTGCTCAGGTAAGAAACGGGCTTGTCATCAACCTTAACGAATTTAACGAATTGCTCAACGATCAGCTAGCTGGAATAAGGCAAACTTTATTTACCGCCGGATACTCTCCTGAAGAGTCGACAGCGGGTGCTTATCAATTGATAGCTAATTCGCTAGGCAAACAACAAGCTGTTGTTGCTTACTGTCAGGGCTTCTTCTTTATGGCCATTGTCGTAGCAGCTTGCCTGCCGATCATTTTATTGCTAAAAAATACAAAACCTAATACAGATGCCTCTTTGGGAGGTGGCCACTAAACGTCATGAAAAAAAATATAGGGATCATTCTATTGCTGGCCTTGAGCGGCCAGGCGGCCTTTTCTCAAATAGATCTGAAGATCAGTTTGAAGGAGGCACAGGAACTAGGTTTGAAGAACCGAAGTGATGTAAAAGCTGATGCTTTAAGGCTGGAAGCCTCACGTATAGAAAAGCAAAAAGCAAAACAGGCCTGGTTACCAGAGATTAGTGCCAACGCTAATGTCAGTTATCATCCCCAATTACAAGCTACACTGATACCTGCGGGCTTTGTGCCCGGACTCAACGAGCCTCAGATACTCGCACTAGGCGCGAAAAGCATAAGTATTTACAGCTTAGAACTTAACCAGCCGATCTTGAAGGCCACTTTATCATCTGATGTTAAACTCGCAAAAAACAGTGAAGCAATGGAAGCCGAGAAGAAGCGCGGCAGGGATATCGTTGTCAAACAACAGATCAGTCAGGCCTATTTAAATACACAGTTGAAGGACCTTCAATGGCGCCTCGCTAAGCAGGACGAAAATAGATTCTTTAAGTATTATCAAGTGGCCGAAGGGAAGTTTAAAAGTGGGGCATTGATTGAAAACGAATATCTCCGTGCTAAATTAGATTACGAAAATGCTTGTCATCAAACGACGACCAGTTTGCAGAGTCTTGGATTGAGTATCAAATCCCTACGTTATGAATTGAACGTTGATACGCTTGTCAAACTCATCCTGACAGATTCGATAGATGTAAACCCTGTGGTGCTGCCTGCAATTCAGGAGGATATTACGCTGGCCCGTAACAGGACGGAGATCAAGCAACTTCAGCTTCAACGGGAAGCGGATGAGCTTAACGAAAAAAAGCAACGTCAGTCCGTGATGCCGGTTATTTCCTTATATGGAAATTACGCTCAGCAATTTTTAAATGGTAATTTTAATTATGATTACAGCAATTCCAGGTGGTGGTCGCCATTTAGCTCCGTAGGCTTAAAATTAAGTCTTCCGATCACAGGGCAATTGACTAATCGTACCAAAGTTCAGCAAAGCCGTCTCCGTTCTCAAGAAACAATCTTGCGGCAAGAGCAGCAAACCGCCAAGGTGAATTACGAGATCCGTCAAAGCACAACAGAAATTGCTAATGCCATACAAAATGTAAGACGTGCGGATAATAGCTTTAAATTGGCACAAAGGGTTTATGAAAATCAGGAAAAGCAACTTGCCTTAGGCGCTTTCAGCTATGATAGTTTACTTAATACAGAAAGTTCCGTGCTTAATGCCGAAAGAAATTATATTAAATCTGTATACGACTATTTTATATCACGGCTAAATTATGAAATTGCTATCGGAGGGTTATAAGTTCAAGATTGGCTCAGACAAGTCTCATTGTAAAGACTATCGTCGCTGAAATATTCGATGTCAAACAAATTAAAATATATACTCAGCGAAATCAGCTTTATCGCAATAGCGTGGGTAGTATTAACCTTGGTCTATGTGCTGGTAAAGTTTAGTGATGTGCCCGAACCGCAGATTGCTTACCTTTATAGCTTAGCTGAGCCGGTTAAAAAGTCATGGTTGTTTACTGTTTCGCTCATCGTGGCTACGCCACTCGGCATAGTATTAGGTGTGATGCATACGCTGGTCTACCCAAGCTTCGATAGATTCAAGAGTCTGGGATTTAATATTCTGACTAGGTCTTTTATTTTTAGCATGTTGGCAGTGACAGTTTTTCTGTTACTGCTTGCCGTTGGAACAATCAGCAATTCTTCGTTGATTCAAAGCTTGCAAGCATTGTTTAGCAAGGCATCGGTGCTCAACGTTTTCTTGTACATGCTATTAGTTGAGAACTTCTTAGGAGTTGTATTATTACTTAGGCGGGGCTTGGGAGACAGATATTTTTTCAATTCACTGGTCAACACCTATCGCAATCCAAAAGAAGAGCAACGCATATTCATGTTTCTGGATATGGAGGATAGTACACCGATTGGCGAATCGCTGGGTTATCTGAAGTTTAGCAGGTATGTGCAGGATTGTTTTTACGATTTGTCAGATATTGTTATTCAGCACGGAGGTGAGATTTATCAGTTTGTCGGTGATGAAGCGGTCATTACCTGGAAAATATCAAGTAACTTTCTCTACCAGCAGTGCATAGACCTTTATTTCGCTTATATGGTTCTTCTGATAGAACGTGAGTCCTATTATAAACTAAATTACCAAACAATTCCAATGTTCAGGTGCGCTATTCATTGCGGAACAGTATCAACATCTTTGGTCGGTAATCATAAGAAAGAGATCGCATACCATGGAACAGTGCTGAATTTATGCGCGAGGTTACAAGCTATTGCTAAAAGTCTGAACGCCTGTATTCTCGTGTCAGATATCTTTTGGGATCGGGTTTTGGAAAAAACACATTATCAAGCCGAACAGGTTCACTTGGAATCCTTGAAAGGACTTCATCACGAACAAATAGCTTATAAAATTTTAAAACATTTTTCTTGACCTGATAGCGTGGATCGAAAATGTCGATTTTCTATAAATTGAAACTGCATTAAGGCTAATCGACATTTATTATTCTTTGTTTTAATTTTAAGATATATTAGCAAAATATACAGAAGGATAGTTCCTGTGAAAAAACAAAATATGCTAAAGCAGTATAGATTGATAGAATGATGTGTGAAATATTGTTCGATTGGTTGAACGGTCATTTAATGGGTCTCTTGGAAACTCTTACGATACTATGGACTGGTTTATGCAGGCGGTCATTCCCCACACGTTCTACCTTGATGAGATGAAGCAAGCTACCCTTTAGCTGATACAAAAAACTTAAGTAAAGTAACCAACCAGCGGTGACTGCCGCTTATTTTATGATTACTATTAATTTACTATGCAGGGCCGCATTTTACCTTCTAGAGCTTCACAAATATTCAATAGGCCAAATACTGAGGTTTTGTTTGTGCTGGCCTTTTGTTCAAGGTTCAATCCAAATTTAAAAGAAAAATCAGAAATTTATGAAAAGTAACAACGATCATACCGCACTTTTAGTCATGGACATACAAACTAGTGTATTGGCAGGTATGACAGAAACAGCCACAATTTTAACCAACATCAATAAAGCGATAGCTTACGCACATTCCCATAATATAATGGTAATTTTCATTATCGTTGGCTTCCGCAACGGTGTGCCTGAGGTTAGTGCCGATAATAAGATGTTAGCTGGTATCAAAGAACGGTCAGCAGGAATCAACCTGCATGAAATGAGTAAAGTTCATCCAGGTGTCGTGTCCGATCCGCAGGAAATCATTGTAATCAAGCATCGGATCAGCGCATTTGTAGGTACCGACCTTGAACTGATTTTGAGAGCACAGAGCATTCGGCATTTGATCTTGACTGGTGTGTCTACAAGTGGTGTTGTGCTTTCGACCTTGAGGGAAGCTGCCGATAGAGATTACCGGATTACCGTACTTAAAGATTGTTGTATGGACCGGGACGAAGCGGTCCACCAGATACTTGTCGAAAAAGTTTTCGTCCTCCAGGCTGAAGTTACTGACCTAAATAATCTGGTTGAATAAATATTCAGACACCTAAAAAACTCTTCCCAGCAGCTCAGGCCGTTTTTTGCCTTATGAAAATAGCTGCATCCCTGGTAGGGTAAACTCGGAGTATTTCGAAATGGCGGGTAAGGACGTTTGTAATTAAGTAACGGAGAGACCGGTTTTAACTAAGAAATTATGCTTCATCAGATCCATCCGTCAGCAATACCCCTTTTTTATAATCGGGCTGTCCTTTGTTTATTTTAGTACTGATCTGATTACCGCTGACTTTCTTACCTCTATGAGGCGTTTTATCAACAGGTCCCCCCCGGGTACCAACCACCAGTTCGAGGAAGTCAATTTCAACTTGGGTCATGGATGTCGCAGTGGAGAACATTTCATGCCAGAGGACAACGACTTAGAAGTTCGGCGAAACGGAAAATCTTGATAAAGAAAACAGTTTGCCGAATGTGTCAGAATTTACGATACCAGTTAGCGGCGGACGTACTTTAAACGAAAAAGCACAAGTGATTTTATAGGTGGAGATGCCTATTGGCATAGTTTACGACTCCGGCGGAAATAAAGCCAACTTCGAGATGGTCCTTTGTCTTCTTGCACAGAAATACAGCTCGCTTACAGGGACAGGAACATCAATGAGCACTTGCTGACAGCAGCGGCAACCCGGTTTCCCTTTTCGTTAACCAAAGGAAAATTAAACGCAACACATGGTAAAAAGATTGCGAATCCATTGCAGTTGGGTACCAGGGCTATAACTATCCTGTTTTCAATAGTACTTGCCTTTTTAGAATACCTAAAAGCGCAGAATGGCAATGACCCGATCACCGAAGCCGCTAACCGAATCGAAGGATATTTATTTTAGTCCCTAGCCTAAGTAGGACGAGACGTCTGATGTGTCCTTAGCCTTGGTTATCAAGTTTGCCCAAACCGACTCAACCGAACGTAATGAAATCTTCGTATCGTAGAAACCAGAGAGTCTTTATCATAGGGGATTGAAGCCAATCTGTTAATTCATGTAAGGGTACTTGAACGCGTCGTTTCAGTTAACCTGGAACATACACTGCTTATTAACGTCAAAAACTACTAAGTAAAGAAAATATGGATTGGCTATTTTCTGAGCAAACCCTGTTCGGAAAGCCTCACTAAACTCAAATCAAGTCCCATTTGCCGAAACTGCTTCGCGATGCTCTTACGATACGTCTCAGTCTGCCCGCTTTTGATAGCACTTTGCCAGCTTATTGCCATCAAAGTTGCTTGGAGCTTCATCTCTTCGCCTAACTGGGCCATCATAACCGGTGATTTCAGGCTAACTCTTTGACTTAATATACCTGCTACCTGGCGCTGTACACCTCTGTCCATGGCTGGTGTTACAGTAGCGGCATTTTGTATGTTGTTAACGACGATGTAACCCATCTCCCAACATGCAGCTAATGCCGTAGCTGCATTGTCAACTGGCAAGCCTGATGGCTGAACCATTTGTTTAAACATCTCTTGGTAGTCCGCCTTGCCTGGCCCATATAGAGATGCCAATCCATGAGCCATTACGGGGTTAATAGTCTTTAAGCGTTTTGCAATGTTTGTTACTGCTTGTTGCCGTAAAGCGGGTGTAGAGTTGTAATTGAAATTAATTTTATTGGTCGCAGTCGATTTTGTTGTTGCATTGTAGCTTAGTCCAGCCTTTTTCTTTAAATCTATGCGGAGGATTTCACCTGCGGCGTATCCCATTGCCGCAGTAGGGTCAAGTGTTGGATTGAAAATAAAATCCTGAGCGCGAACCAATATTGGCATTAAGAAACTTAATGCAAAAATTGCATTTAAAATGAATAGCTTTTTCATAAGTAGGATCTGACAATTTTTAAACTCACATCACACGATCTATGTTAACGCGGTATCCGGCAAATTGATTTCTGAAAACGCACTAACGTACATATTACGCCAAAATACATCAACAACATTTTGAAATTGTTGCAAAAGGAAGAATAGAATCTGTTTTAAATAAAAATGATGTAAATACTTGGGACCTAACCGCCAGAACATGTGTTTGAAGTTTTACTCATGATATGCGTTTAACAAGATGTTTTAAGAAATATCGAAGCATATAAGTTTCATACGGTCAGATTCCACAAAAAAGAATTCCTTTGCAATTAAAATTTACAGTACAAACAAATCATCATGCGCTCCTATAAGAATTTTAGCAATCGTTTACCTTCAAAACAACCCTGAAAGAACTTAGTTACCGCTTTCGATCCCATGTATATTCAATAATCCACCTTTAACAAATTGCCATAAGGAATCTCTTATAAATAATTGGACACAGTTGTAGAATATTTAATTATAAAAGTATGATAATCATCTCGGAAGATATTTTTGTTCAGCCTGATTTTTAGCTGGTCACTTTCTTATGCGGCGTACTAGTTTTATAGCTTGGAACAGTCCTTTCTCGACGCTGACCATACATGATTTAATCTCGTTACCGAAATTACGCTTGTTATAGTCATCTTATACTCGTAGAAAAAATATAGCTATCCATACTTTGAAGGACTAGATGACGTCTTCACTAATATATTAATTACTCAGCCTCACAACCCGTCTCTGATCTACCAATTTCATAAGAATTTTCAGTTTGTTTTACGTGTTCTCAGCAAAAGTTCCTCGTTGGAGGCTTTCAACTCCTCCTGTTGTACCTGAAGTTCTTCAGCCTGCTGATGTACCGCCTCATATAATTCTTCGATCTCTCTCTTAGCGAGCATTGCATGAACGGTGATACCTATACGGCTTAAGGTTGATAATATAAATCCTTTGCTAATATCAGTAGGCGCTTCACGGTAACCGAGTTCCAAGATACCACATAACTGCTGCTCATAAAAGAAAGGTACGATAAAACAGTGTGCCAATTCTTTTTGAAAGATTGATGTCGAAAGCGTTAAATTGGAATTGAACCGGCCGCTGATCAGTTTAGCTTGCTGGAGGTTGCCTACTTGTCCGATCCAGGTCTCCGTAAGCCGGAACTGCTTTCTGATCTCATCCTTAGGTGATACGGCATGCGCAGCGCAAAAGTTTAACAATTCCTGTGAGGTTTGATAAAGGTACATGGTTCCTGCAACCCCTTCGGTATACTCAATTAGTTCTTTCAATATAACGGCACCGAGGTCTTCCATATTGCTTTGTCCCTGCATTTGTTCTGCAAGATGCTTGAGGCCTTGCAGCATCCAGTTCTGATGCTTGTTTTCCGAGAGCGTTTTCTCCAGGTAAGCATTGTTCTGATGAACGCTTTGTTCTGCCGCTGTCTTCTGGTCGAAAGTTCGTTTTATGTAAAAGAATAAGGTACAGATCATCACCATGAACAATAATGCGCCTCCGAACAGCACGATAGATGCATTTGTTGCGGCCATTTCAGAGCGTTGTTGCTGTTGCCTGAGTTGGTTCTGGGCATTGATAATAACGTCAGCCACCAACTTACGGATCAGGTCCATTTCCGTTTTACCTTCAAGGACCCTATATATCGGTATGCTGCCGGTGGTTCCGCTAGCCTGGCGTTGGGAAACGTAGCTTTTCATGACCGTCTGCTTAGCCACGACACGTGCGCCCAGTTGCTCGACGATGTGCAGTTGTGCCGCATCGTCTTGCACAGATCTGAATAGTCTTTGAAAATTCGGATCTATGTCTTCGAGTGCCCGCTGAAATGCGGTAATAAAAACCTCCTGACTTGTTCCAAAATAGCCTCTCGCTGAGGTTTCGGCATCAGTTACTCGTTGTAAAAGATCGGTAGCTGCTTTGGTCACCTCGCGGGTGTGGTCTGCCAATTGGTGTTCCTTCTCCAGATCATGAAGCTTTTGATATGAGATCAAGGTAATAGCAAAGATAAGGACTATAGAGGTTATAAAGCCTGCCAGTATCTTATTACGGAATGAGATTGAGTTATTTTGCATAATAAATTATGATGCAAGATAAAGTTAATTTGTATCTCTCCGTGTATATCAAATCTTGGGACTAAAATTAAGTGATATTTTTTTTACAATGACTTGAATAGATCTGCGGAGGTGGAATTTACTAATTCTCTACCTTCAAATGATCTATGTCTTCGCAGCATAGCAATAACATGGCACTGCGATGGCAAGGTAGCTGTACCAATAGAAAGTCAATGCCTAAACCAGTTGCGCAAGCAATACAAAAATAATAATACCCCCCGCATAAAGTATAAGAGCCGGATAGAAAAGCAGAGGTGCTAATTTGCTCTGTAATGAACTTATTGTTGGTTTGCTAATGTTATAAGCCGCTTGTTAACGAGAGACTTGAGATAAATTCCTTGATTTGATATGTTTGTTATAAATGGCGCGCATAATGTTAATAAGTCGAAGTTAGAATCACCAACATTTAGACAATAAATTTTTAAGGATTCTTATAACATTAAATTAATATAGAAAGTCTAAAATGTCAAAAAAAACATTTTGAAGATAATCTCAAAGACTTGTGATCAGTGAATCAAGCTCAAGTTTTGTTTATAAGCCATCACAATGATTATAAGCTTTTGATTCTCGAGTAAACCAATAATCAATATGGTGGCCTTCTCAGGTCAGTATATCATTGAACGTAATATCTGTTAGGCCTAAGTGGTCAGATTTCCGAAAACCAAGTCAGGGCATAATCTTTCGATGGTCAGGTTAGCCTTTTTGGGCGTTGATTCAGCATTTTGGTGTATTGACGGCGTTTTGAAAGATGCCCGGCCGCTTTGGATCATCAATTCGCTGATGCTGACCATGATCCTGGTGATGATAGGATTGAAGACTGCCTATCGACACAATATCCCGGATCAGCGCGCCTGATCTGCCGGGATACGGATCACCAGGTATGGGGGGTTCCGGAGATCTGTGCCATTGTTGAAGCTGGCTAACCGGTTCCATTGCCCCAGCGTAACGTACACGTACCCGTTGCGGTAAGCCAGCCCGTCGGGCCAGCCAAACCGATCCGCATCGTGCCCTATCAGGTGGTATTGCCCGTCGGGTGAGCGCTTCACGACCGACCGCTGCTCAAAGGCGCCAAAGTAGATGTTCCCCTGCTCATCTTCCGCCAGTCCGTCGCAGGCCGGATGCTGTCCCTCTTTGACGACCGCATTTTCAAGGGTGCTTTCCTCCAGGGCGAAGTTGCTCAGGGTATCGGTAGCCATGCTGTAAAGGGTTTTTCCGCTGATGGTGGTCCAGTACAGTTTCCTGCTGTCCGGCGACAGCGCTAATCCATCGGCACCGCCTTGAGGAAAGGCTTGTTTCTTCATGTCACCCACATGCGGCGTGCCTTCCAGGAAGGCCATGAACGCGGGTTCCGGCGAGGTGGAGGGGTGATCAAGCAGTACTTCCCTGGTCTTACCTGTGGCGACATCGATCACCAATAGAGAATAGCGCTCGCCGAAACCGGAGTTGGCTATATAGACGGTTCCTTGGCTGCCATGCGTCAGGTCCACGCGCAGGTCATTGTAATGCGCGTCACTGGACAGTACGGGCCGGCCGATCACCAGCGTATGTACGATCTTTTTGGTTCTGATATCGATTGCCACGACCTTAGCGGCCCCTTCAGGAATCTCATTGATCTTTGCCCCTTTACCATCGTCCAGTACCCAGAGCATATCGTGCTGGTCCATGTACATTCCGTGGGGAGATACCAGCCACTCCTGATACGGTTTGGCAGAAGGATACACATATTCCCGGCTTGGGAAAGGGACCGGTTTGCCATTCACCAGTTCGGCCAGGGCATAGGCCGTATGGTTATCCGCATGACGCGGGAAGCCCAGGAATACGCGGTTATCTGAGCTGACCGCGATACCGGACATATCAGGATCGGGCGGCGAGAACCGTGCGATGACTTCATAATTTTGTTGTGCCATAACCAATTTTTGGGTAAGGATTAGGGTTAGTATTCCTATTGTTTTGATGATTCTCCTCATTGTCATATGTTTATTAATATCGAATAGGCCCAAACCGGTTTGCCCAAGGAATCGCGGAAAAAGCAATGCTGCAGTCTGCGCGAATGAACCCGTGATCGATGGCAGGAAATCTTTTATGATTGTCATAATAGTTCGGCTTTCAGGTTCTGACGGGCGGGGATAATGACCGATTGTTCGCCGATGGTCGTCAGCGTATGCTCATGATCCAAAAACGTCAGTTCATCGGGATAAACCTGCTGCTGATAGAATTCAGAGTTGAGTACTTTCACCAGTCCATCCGCATCATCGAACCAGATCTCGGCGGTGCCGTCAAAGTCATCTTCGCTGTCCGCAGCGGAATGCACTGCGGACGGATGTGTTTGGATATAACATAGCACATGTGCACTGGCTTCAGGTATTTGCCTGAACAGGGGGCCATGTTTTTCGATATGGTGCTGTACGAACTGTTCATGCGTTAATTCAGGGTTGCGTTTAAGCAACATGGTCATCTTGATCATGAGCGTGTTTTTAATTTCGTTTAATGTGTACCGGGTGTCCAGCGGTGCAGGGTTTTGTCTTTTAATCCATCCGGATAGCTCAGCAGTTCGACCAGCGTTCCCCAGGGTGCTCGGCCATAAACGCCGCGGTTACGGGGGCCATCCTCCACGCCGGATAAGGGGTGCGGCGGTGACAGCAGCTTTCCGCCTGCTGATTCGAATTGCCTGGCAGCAGCCTGAATGTCCTCTACATATACCGCAAGATGCTGCAGGCCATAGTCATGCAGCCCGGCAGTTTTTGACTGGAAGGTACCGGCGACCTGAAAAAGTTCAATGGTCGGTCCGCTGCCGATCTGCAGCAAACGCATGTGAACGACCTTGCTATCCGGCGGTAGGCCGAGCTGCTCCTCCGTCTCTGCACCTTGCAACGGCTTTGCATCTTCGGGCAGCACGTCATAAAGCGTTTCGGCTTCAAAAGCCTTTGCAAAAAAGGCTGAAGCTGCGTTCACATCGGGAACAGTGATCCCGATATGATCTATTCCTCTGAAATTTCTATTGGTCTCCATTTTTTTTTTCATTTAATGATCAGTGACTTGACATGACCAGCCCGCCAGGCAGATGAAGGCGAGGGCCACGATCTTACCACTTTGTAAAAAAACAGGTAGCGCTCATGACCTGCCTCATTGCTGATCAAGATCATAAAAGTTGAGGCCCACGGCTTCATTCTTGACCTTGACCACTCGCGTGTTTAGCGGATAGACAAAGAATTCGCCCGCACCGCGGATCTTTCCATCCTGGAGGAGACCAGCCAGTGCCGTATAGTCGCGCCTGCCTAAAGTGGCATGCAAGTGCAGCAGGGGCCTGCCTTCGCTGATCGAGATATTGCCGGACAGGTTGCTCATCTCCAGTTGTTCGCTGAAGGTCTTGTCCACGTATTTTTTGGTCGCCGGGTCAAAGAAACGCAGGGTAGCTTCGTTCAGTGCGCCAATACCGGTGATCTCGCCTGCAGATATCCGCTGTGCGGTAACAAGATCGGTCAAGGCGTCCAGGATGCTGCTTTGATCAGCGACGCTCAAAATATAATGGTCGCCTGTTTTCCGGGCTGTCCAGTGGGTGCCTTTCAGGCTTTGTGCGTTCATGGTCAGATGAGTTAATAAAAGCAGTATGGTCAGTAATAAATGAGTTCTTTTCATGTGTCCTTTTGTTTAGTGCTCGTCCCTGCCCGGGCGGGGTTTCCAGCGGCGAAGCGGTGTGGTTCTTTCGATCTCCAGTTCAGACGGGTAAGTGATCAGTTCCACAAAACTGCCCCATGGGGTGACCGCATATAAGAACTGATTACCCTCGCCGCCCTCTCTGCCAAGCATCTCATTGGGCCCGGTTAGTAGCCGGCCACCAGCCTGCTCGAATTTTTTAGCGGTGGCTTCTATGTCTTCCGTATACACCGCAAAATGCTGCAGGCCGAGATCAGAAGGAATGATATCGCGCTGGCGCTCTCCCGGGACCTTCATCTCGAACAGTTCGATGCAGGCACCATCCCCGATACGCATCATGCGCATGTGAACGATCGCAGCCCCCTTGGCCACGCCAAGCTTTTGTTCGGTCTCTGCACCGCGCTGCGGCGGGTCAGACGGGATGACGTTGTCATAAATGGTGGTGGCGCCCAGTGCTTCCTCCAGGAAGCGGGAAGCTGATTCAATGTCCGGCACGGTAATTCCGATATGATCTATGGCCCGGACCTCTGTTTTCTGGTAATTCATAGGTAAGTTGTATGATGCTAGTTATTCATAATGTTCTTGAAGTGGTATCTTCAATACCTGGTACGGCCCGTGTCTGAGGTCCTTCCCCCCGTTCAGGTTAGGCGCCCGGTGCCACTGCCCGATGGTAACATACAGGAAGCCGCCTTGTATCACCATACCGTCCGGCCAGATCAGCCGAGGATCATATGCGGTAAGTGCGAGCTGGCCATGTACATCCTTTTGCAGGATACTGTAGCGGGAGGCATCCCCAAAGTATAAAGTGCCTTGCGGATCGACGGTGATGCCGCCATTGGAAACGATCTGGCCTTCATATCTGATCGCTTGTTGTAACATTTCCTCGGAAGCACTAAGATCGCTAAGGGTGGCGGTCGGAATGCTGTAATAATCGGGATTGCCAGGGGGCGTCCAGTACAGGGTGTGGAGGTTGGGACTCAGCTCGATACCGTTGACACCGCCCTGGGGCATGGTAGGCTTATCATAATTAACCGTATGCGGCCTGCCTTCCACAAAATAGACGGACCCTTTTACTGGTGACACTTCCGGGCGGTCCCGGAATACCTCGCGCATCCGGCCGCTTTTCACGTCGATCACAATCAGGGACTGGTCCGGTTTGGCAAAGCCGCTGTTACTGATATACAGCGTTCCATCTTCTCCATGCGAGGGGTCGAACCGCAGATCGTTGAGCTGCATCGACTCACGGAAGAAAGGCCTGCGGATCGGAAGCTGACGCACGATCTTCTTGGTGCGTATATCTACGCCCACGACCTTGGTGCTCCCTTCCGGAATGGAGTCAATGCCTGCACGCTTACCCTGATCCAGAATCCATAGTATGTTCTGGGACAAGTAGATGCCCAGCACGGATACGAGATGTGCTTCGGGATGATCCGCCGTGTTCTCATTGATCTCGGTATTCGGAAAGGCGACCGGCTTTCCTTCCACGATCTCCACCACGGAAGGGAAGCTGTGGTTAACGCCGCCGCGCGGCAAAGCCAGAAACATACGACCCTGGGGATTCACCGCGATCCCGGCCGGTTCTACGTCGGGCAGACTCGCCGCTACGGTGATCCCCTTTGGATAGGGGACCGGCATTTGCGCCAGGCTCGCCCCGCTCGTTAATATGGCACTCATCGATAGTAGTAAACAGCGTTTCATGGTCTTACAGTTGCAAATCTCATGCACGAAGAGTGTCGATCTTTAGTAGAATTACATGAATAAATAGTACATTTCCGGTAAATTGATGCCATCATGAAAAAAACACAGTTCGAACAATTAGTGATCCATGATTTCGAGGAGCAACATTTCCATTTGCCCAACCATAGCCATACCTATTATGAGTTAGTGTACATCTGGCATGGCTCGGGGCAGCATGTACTCAACCAGCAGCGCATGCCTTACCTGCAGGGTGACCTCTTTGTCATCAGTCCCGAAGACGAGCATTATTTTGAGATCGCAGAGAGTACCCGGTTCACGTTCATTAAATTCACGGACGGCTATTTCGCGGGCCATACTTTCTACCGCCCCGAGGCCCGTGCTTCCGGAAGCCCCGAAGCGGTCATGCGCCTGCCCGTGCTCAAGCAGCTGAAGCTGCAGATGGATGAACCTTGCATTACTATCCTGCGGCAGACCGTTGATAACATTGTCGCCTACAACTGCCGCAAAAATGTAGCCGCCTCACCGCTGGTCTTTTATCAGGTGCTCTCCGTACTGGGCCTGATCAGGGAGGCTGCAGCTAAACTGAATCTTCAGATCAGTTACCACGAGCCGGATAAGGAAGACCTGATCTCTTACATCCACGGTCATATTCATCTGCCAGAACGTCTTAAGGTCAAACATATCGCATCACACTTTGCGATCTCGGCCACTTATTTCGGCGACTACTTTAAACGGAATTTCGAGGTAAGTTATCGTAAGTATATTAATGCCTATCGTCTGCAATTGATCGAACAGCGCCTGCTCACAGCTAAAACGCCTCTAAAAAATATTGCGGCGGAATTCGGTTTCCAGGACGCCAGCCATTTGAGCAAGTATTTCAGGTCACAAAAAGGTGTTGGTACAAAAGAGTTTCGGTTAAAAGAAGTTGATGATTGACTTTTACTAAAAATCTGACAATTAGGGCTAATATAATTATATGATTCAACTGGGCGCTTATTTTATGTATCACAAAATTTAGTTCAGTGATGGAATGCCCTCGTTAATTCACGAAAATGGAAAAAATAGGTGCTTTTTAAATTAATCTTATTGATCTAAGAAGATGATTACTATCGTCAGTGTACCTGTGGAGATGCTAAAAAGTCGTCAAAGCATTCAAAATCTCCAAAGTTTAGTTGCTATTAGAAGTTTGGTGTTATACCAACCGTGCTTCATGCAGCCAGTTGTAACTCCGAAATCACCTGGCCATTTATCAGGTAAGACCTGTACTTGGTTTATGTCTTCAAATAAATATGCATTCGATATGTTTTTCTGAAACTTTCTGTTAAAGTGTTCAAGATAGTCGTTCTGTACAAGCTGGGTAAGTTGCAGGGTAACACCCTTTCTCAAAAATCTTGAATTCCATGTCGTTTTCTTTGGTGACGGTATTTATTCGGACACAAATCGGGTTGCCCTATTCATGACTAGAGTATTTCTAAATAGGGTGCCCCAAACGGCGGACAGGGTATGAGTGGCTACTATGGCAGGAGGTTTTCGGTCAATGTTCTGAAGTAATGTTGAGGGTTTGAAATCTGCTTTTGTTCACCTGTTCACGCACCCATAAAGTACAAAGACAAGTATCCCCGGCCTGTTCAGGTATAATGAGTCGTACTTTGGCTCCAGTGAGCAGGCAACTGCGGACCTTATGGCCTGAATACTCAGCCGCAAGTGAGCACGTCTTACACGCTTATGATTCCACATAAGTGTTTCTAGCGGATCTACTGTCCGCAGATTCTTAATCTTTAATTGGATGAGGCTCTCGAACTACAGTTGGCTTAGCGATCATCTCTAATGTTCTAATAATTATACCTGAACCACGGGCAGCCCCAACACACAAGGGACCCTGCTGATGCTTACCAGGCAGAATTACTGTCTTCGCGCTGGCACGGCTTTGAAGCTTTTCCCGATGTAGGTCTTTCAACAAGCTATAGTCAAGGGGCCGGTTTTGCTTAGATGCATTTAAGCTTGCCGCTCCCTTCGTTCAGCTATTTCAGTTCTCGGTGTACTTATCCACTCACTTCATTCGCAAGGTGTGAAAGGCTCCATCTGCGCATTCCCCTATTGCGGTATAAATCGTTAGCTAACATCCTGCTTTTTCCTCTTTAATGGCCTTAGAGGTCTCCGTAATTTGTTATTAATAGAATGCTGCATCGTTCCAACGTTCTATCTTAATCCTTCATGTCCACTGCGGAGTCCGAATGTTAGTAGGACATACCTAAGTAATAGTGAAATGACGATAATTAAAGTGTATTTTACTTGGAAGGCCAGTTGTCTTTCTTTATGGATCTTTTAAAACTGCTTAAAAGGGATGACGCCGTAGAAATGTAGAGTTATTCACTTTACTGATGGCACAATTTTTTCAGCAAGGGTACCATATCATGCACTCTATTCTACAATTATAAGTCAGCCAACAGTAACTGGTAGATCGACCAGCGTTTTGCAGTTGAGTTCCAATTCGCAGAACCGGGATTTATTGCTTCAAAGTCATCAGCGTTTGAAGCTTCGCTTAATGAACATATTATTTTCTGCGGGTATACTTGCTTAATCCGCCCTCCCAAGTAAAAATTGTTGAAATAATTAACGTATCACTTTTCAAAATTATAAAATTGTTATATGCCGTCGATCTGGCGCGGTTAGGTTGGAAAGTGATCAGTTCATCCTCAATGCTCTTTGCAGAATTTGTTATTTTGCTAATACTAAAAGTACCTGCATCTGTTACAGTTCCATCCGCAATAAATGTATAAGTACTATCTGCGTTAAGTGATAGCGACCTGCTACTTCCGGTAGAAGTAGGTGTAATAATCTGGGGTCCGACACCTCCGGTTGATAAGACCCACTGCCACTGGCCTAGGACGTTTGTTGCGGGATGGTCGTTAGTTTTCTTACAAGAAGTAATGAGTGAAACAAGTAGTGCACAGCTTAAAAACTTTTTTTTCATATCGGGTTTTATATCTCATTACGAGCCTTGTAATCGAAATGAGACATATCAATCTTAATAATTCACCACCATATCAAGATAGGCGTATTTAGTGGAATAAAATATATTCCTATTCAGTACTTAAATGGAGCGACTCACGTTCACCAGCAATGTTAATAATAAATAATTCATGCATCTTGTACAGAGATTCTTTAATGCAAGCGAATCAATTGCTTACTACGTAGTTAGCTATCTTTCCTCTTCTGAATTTGCCAATAATTTTTCTACCTGCTCCTATATAATACGTATACACTGGCTTGGTGTGTTATAATTACCTATATTAATGAATGTTTTAAGAAACAAAATCTACCTGAATGATCGTGATTCGCCACCCTTTTTATTTTCCAATTTTACAGCGTAGAAACACTACTCAATACTATAGGGTAGTTGTGTTGAATAGGTCGCGTGCCAATCTCATCCATATTATCGTTATTGGTACATCAAATGAGTTTCGGATATATAAAGATCTCTTCACCTTGTCCACAACAGAACATTTATTCAAATTATCTACCACCCATAGCTTTCCGTTCAAGATAAAAGTATAATTGACTTCACGTCTGAACTATCTTGAAGTTTTAAAGAAGTCGTGCGTTATGTACATTACGTATTTGCAGCCCGGTCGCTTTGCGATAGCTTCAAATAGAGTGTACTAATCGGATTTTACTGATCTTGCTGCTAATTCTTGCAAATACTGGGATGGTGTCTTTCCGTACTCTCTTTTAAAAGCTTTGGCGAAATAGGATTGGGTTTGAATCCCGACTCTATAAATGACCTCAGTTAGTAATACATCCTCCTCCGTCAAAATCTCAATTGCCTTTTTTAGTCGTACGGTTCTAATAAACTCGTTAGGTGACTGACCTGTAATGTCCTTAACTTTCCTGTAAAGTTTGGTTCTGCCCATATTAAGCTCACTACATAAGTCCTCAATCTGAAGTTCAGGATTACTTATATTTATTTGAATTAGTTCGAGCAATCGATCCATAAACTGTTTATCTTTTTGAGAACGTACCAGATCAATATGTTCCATTTGATGGCCTTTCTTATAGCGGCTTTTTAAGATCTCTCTTTGCTCGAATATATTTTGCAAGGAAGATTTGAGCAACTGAATGCTTAATGGCTTAGTGAGGTAGAGGTCTGCGCCAGACTGCATTCCTTCAATCTCTGCCTGTAGATTAGTCTTAGCTGTCAACATAATAAACGGGATATGGCTTGTTTCGATGTCATCTTTTATTGCCTTACAAAACTCAACCCCATTCATTCCTGACATCATCACGTCACTTATAATTAAATCTGGTAAGATTTCTTTAGTTTTGTGTAGTCCGGTTCTGCCATCAATGGCTTCATCTACCAAGTAGTAGCTTTTTAGTTCTCGTGCAAGGAACGACCTAATCTCATCGTTATCCTCGACAATCAAAATAAGATGCCGTTTGCTGGTAGGAGTACAAGCTTCGGCAGGCCTGAATTTTTGGCTGTTTTCGACGTTTGCAGATACATCAACCGACATATCAATATGCAAATTTTCCAAACTGATCCCTCCTTCCGAACTAGAAATACCTTCCCTTTCAGAAAAATCGTAATCTTGCTCTCCAACAGGTAACCCTATGATGATGTCGGTTCCATGGCCGCGCTGACTATGAACAAACAAATCGCCTTTATGTAATACAACCAAACTTTTAACTAATGCAAGACCGATGCCTGAACCAAGGTGCGTATCCTTAATCCGGTAATAGCGTTCAAAAAGATGGCTTATAGACTCTTTTGAGATTCCGATGCCATTATCGGAAATCCGGATATATCCATATTTGACCGAACGTGTATCATTTTTAAGAATCAATTCATTTTCAAAAACTGAATTGAATTCATTCAGCTGTTCAAACAATGAAATTGTTATTTTCCCGTGCACAGGTGTATACTTTAGTGCGTTGTTTAAAAGGTTCAAAATAATTTTTTCAATCACCTGTGGATCAAATAAAACTGTTTGCTCCATCATCTTGATTTCAATATTTAACTTAATTGATTTTGCTTGTGCTGCATCTTGAAATTCCTTTGCTAATTCAGTTAAAAATGAATTGAGGTTTCCGGAACGTACCTTTAGACGCAAAGCTCCGGTCTCAACTTTCCTAAAGTCCATCAGTTCATTGATTAGGGAAAGCAGGCGATTCGCGTTCCGGTACATGATCTTATAGTAATGACGGGAGAGTGATTGTCTATCATCCAAAAGCGTTTCAAGCGGGCCCAATATTAACGATAATGGGGTTCGAAATTCATGGGATATATTTGTAAAGAATTGAATTTTGGTTTGATGAAGTTCTTCTATGCGCTGCTTTTCAATTTTCTTCAGATCCAGATTTTTTTTCAACGATAAAATATAATAAGCACCTGCACTGATCACCACCACTGTCAAAATTCTGAACCACCATGTTCCCCAATATGGCGGAGCAATCACAATAAGCACAGTAGATTCTTTTGGATTCCATATCCCATCATTATTTGCCGCTTTAACGCGAAATACATAGTGGCCAGGTTCCAAATTTGTATATGCAGCCTTTCTTTCTGAGGTGAAATACCAATGTTCATCCATACCTTCCAGGCGGTAAGCATACCGATTATTTTGAGCAGCTGTAAAATTCAATGCGGCAAAGTAAAATGAAATTGAAGATTGTTTATAAGTTAATGAAAGTTTTCTGGTCATGCTGATATCCATTGCCAAGGGAGAGCCAGCCATACCAGGGTGCATCACTTTGTTAAAAATTAGAAGGTTTGTTAGGTAAACAGGCGGTACAAAATGGTTGGCCTGAACGGAATCAGGTTTAAATTGATTGAACCCATTTAGACCACCAAAGTACAATGTACCATCACTTGCAAGCAAATTTGCGTTAGGTTCAAACTCCTGGCCCTGCAAGCCGTCAACAAAATTATATATTTTAGCTTTAAAAGAATCAGGATTAAATTTAATCAAACCATTTGAAGTAGAAATCCAGAAATCTCCGTGGACGTCTTCCTCGATTCCCTTAATAAATTCTTTGTCTAGATCCGCCTTGCCCGTATATAGTTTAAAACTATCTTTGAGCGGATCGTAAAGATAAAGGCCACGTTGTCCAACCCAAATCCTTCCCTTGCGGTCAATAAATATTACCTGGAGATCTGGAAACTCCTCTAATTGATCGAAATAGTGTTTTATCTTTCCAGTCTGCAGGTTATAGCGATTCAACCCGCCATCATCAGTTCCAAACCAAATATTTTGCTTACCATCTTGACCTACAGACACAAAATTACATCCCTTGAGCTTGGTTTTACCATCCGGTGCTTTGGTAAATCGCCGGAATTTTCCTGATTTCACATCGAATAGATTCACGCCCCCATAATAAGTGATGACCCAAAAGTTTTCTTTGGTATCCTTAAAGCATTTATAGACGTAATTAGATGATATCGAATTGCTGTCCGCGGGATCATTGATATAATAAGTAAATTTCTTAGATTTTCTATCAAACAAATTGATGCCGCCACCCCATGTACTTAGACAAACTCGCCGATTATCCAAATTCATGATACTCAATACCGCATTAGAAGATAAAGAGCACTTATTGAAAGGCTCATTTTTGTATGCTTCAAATGTATAACTTTTAGGATCAAATAAATTCAATCCTCCGCCATCCGTACCAATCCAAATTTTATGCTCATTGTCTTCCGAGAATGCCCGTATATCATTGTAAGTTAAGCTATTTTTCTTGGGCTCGCTTTGAAATAGCCGAAATTTGGACATGCCAGGAGTATAAAGATTTATACCTCCACGGTGCGTTCCTACCCAAAGGTTATGCTGATTGTCCTCAAATATTGAAGAAACTGTTCGCTGAGATAAACTGGTGGAATTTTCAGGTATGTTTTGGTAGTTAAGAAATATATTCGCCTGATCGTTGTAAATACTCAGTCCACCGTTTATGCTACCGATCAACAATCTTCCATTATGATCTGTAAATAAACATTTGATTTGATTGGTGGCTAGGCTGCCAGGCTGTCTTTCATCATGCCTGAATTGGGTTATAGTTGAGCCATCCTGTGACATCCTAATCAATCCATGATCTTGAAGACCTACCCAAATGTTACCGGTTCTATCCTCTTGAAGGCTTGTTATGTTATAGGCTATCTGACTAATCATTCCAGCTGGGTGAAAAAACGAGCCATGCTTTCGGTCGAAAAGGAACAGACCCTGCGTAGACCCAACCCAAAATCCCCCTTTTTTATCTTCTAACAAGCAGGTCACTTCTCCAACCGTTGCCCCTCGGTATTTTTCGAACGGAGAAAACCGGGTAAATGAATTGGATGAAGGATTGTACAGGTTTATTCTTCCGTCTGCCGTGCCAACCCACATCTCTCCAGACCGATCGTTGAAAATACAATTTATCTTATTGCCAGAGATGGAATGGTTATTGCCCAGCACATTATTGAACCTAATGAATTTGTTGTTCTCCGCGTCAAATCTGTTTAAGCCATTTCCCGTACCTACCCAAATGGCATGTCGATTGTCTCCACCGATGCAACGGATATAATTGTCACTTATAGATCCAATATTTTGGACTGAGTTCTTGTAAATGGTCATTTGATAGCCATCATACCTGTTTATACCATCACGCGTACCGAACCAGATAAAGCCTCGATAATCTTGAAAAATTGCTTCTATAGTGCTGTTGGACATCCCTTGCGAAATGTTAATATGGGAAAATTTTAGTGAGTTATCTTGTGCGTAAGTTATCCCAAGCATAATGCGGCATACGCCAAACAATAACAGGAAAAGCCTCAATAAAATTTTGAAACGGGAGGGTTGTAGAAGACTCATATCCATTTAAAAAAGCAGCATTATCTGTTGCGGTTTAAATTCCTTGTAGTGATTGCTTATCATGACGTCATTCGGACTGCTCCAAACCACAAGGTAGACCACATGGAGAGGAATATTAGACAATTAGGTCGTATACGCTACCAAGTGGGTTTAGATTAGCACTAAACATGCGGTAGCTGTACAATTAATTCTATTGGTTAGAAATTTCAGTAAAGTTACTCAAATATCAATAAACAAGAGTAACCTGATATACCATTAATGTAATCACACTAACTCAAGTTTTTACACCCAAGTAGGGAGGTAACGATAAACCTTAATTGAAAGTTAGCTCATTGGTAGCTGTCAACGTTTTCAATGGATTCTTTAAATAATATTGCAATTTATGACAATATGAAATACAAAAAGGTCTAAATGAAACAGTGCTCAAGTAATCACTACGCTAACTTTGACCTTATAAACCATAATTAAAACCCATATATGAAAAAGCTATTTTATGTTTGTATTTTAGCACTTACGTTGCTTGGTGCTTGTAGTAAAGAGAAGGTGTCTAATACAGATCTAGGAACTATCCCGAGTGATATGAATACAGGATCATCTGTTACCGCCAAACAGACCTTGGCCGTATCTGCTGAATTTGCCTACGGCGCTGACATCAGCTGGTGGCCACAAATGGAAGCTAAAGGATATATCTGGAAAAATAGTAGCGGTATCCAAAAAGACCTTCTGGACATCCTTAAAGAAAAGGGTATAAATTCAGTCCGACTGAGAACTTTTGTAAACCCATCAACTGACTCAATTAAAGGGCATTGCAGTGATGGTGAAACGGTAGCGTTGGCTCTTCGATGCAAGAAAGCTGGATTACGGGTCATGATAGACTTCCATTTTGGAGATTCGATGAACAGTGTTGGTGAACAAGTACCACCAGCTGCCTGGGCCAACATGACCTATGCACAGATGCGTACGGCCATGAGTACTTATGTTTACCACTTTATGAACTTAATGAAGTATTACAAGGTTACTGCTGACTGGATACAGATTGGAAATGAAGAGAACCTTGGAATTTGTGGTTATGTAGGAAGCTTTGCTTATAATCCCGTTCAAATGACAGGATTATTGAATATAGCCTATGATCAGATAAAGGCTGTTTCTCCCTCGACTCAGGTGATCGTTCACTTAGCTCAACCGCAAAAATTAACGGCTGTGGAAAATTGGTTTGATACTTACAAAGCCAATGGTGGAAAATGGGATATAAGCGGGTTTTCTAGCTACGCAAGTAGTATCGATGCGCCCGGAATCGCACCTAATTTTAGTACAATACAAACACGATACGGAAAACCTGTTATGGTTGTGGAAGTAGGAGGACCGACTAATAAACCCTCGCAAACTGCATCAACTATTAAGACTTACATCAATTATTTAAGGGACACAATGCCAACCGGGACAGGCCTCGGTGTCTTTTATTGGGAGCCAGAAGTTTATACTCCGTTTTGGTATTGGGAAAACACTGCATGGGATGCTACAACTAAGATGCCTACCGCTGCGATGAATGCTTTTATTCACTAACATTTAATAGCCACCTGTAAGTTGCAGGTGGCTATTAAATGTTTTTACTTCTGGAAAGTTTACCCTTTGGCATGCCATGAAGCCCTACTTACATCAATCATCCATAATTTCCCAAAAGGGCTGTATATTATTGTCTCATTGACTCAAAACGTTTGCTACCAAAATGCCCTGATTGTATTAACATTACTTACATGATTGAAGTCAGCAATAGATGAGTAATATATCTTGAGAAACACGTCTTCAGGTAAGCTTTTTAGGTGCATGTTCTTTTTATTTGAAAACGCAAAAAGGGATTTGCCTAAATACACCGAGTTTACTTAAGGTCGCTGTAAATAACGTTATTATTTTTCAATAGCGGCTACGATTGCCAAGATCACTTTATCCATTTCCAAAACTTTTGTATCAAGGTAACGCAACAGTATCTCAACATCACCGGAATGCGATTCTTCTTTCAGCAGTGATACCAATCCCATTATCGTAGCTAATGGCCCCCTGACGAGATGGGATTGTTCATAAGCGATACGTTCAAAGGTTTTGTACTGGGAAAGCAATTGTTCATACAGCGCTGATATTTTATGTGTTTTGATGGTTACCTCTTCTTGTAATTGTTCTTTTTGCTGCTTATTTATATTGTTCTGGAGCGCCAGCATTTCAGCAAAACTATTTTTGAACGTCATAGCTGCTTTAATCTCGTGGAACTGCCAGTCCGTAGATAGCACGCTTTTAACGGACGCCTTGCCTTAGTCTGTTACCGCGACGAGGACACAACGCTTGTAATTTAATTTTCCAGTTCATGAACTAAGCCACGCTTAAACAGTAGCTTGATCACTTCAACACTAAAGGTTTTCAATGATGTTTTCCGATCAACGCTGTTTTGTTTAGATGAATATGTGTCATAAGTACGATCAAGAAAAAAAATTATCGAGGGTGAGGACATCGCTTCCCTTTAAAGCTTTTTACCATAAAATACAGTATATCTGTACATAAATATAAACAACACGGAAAGTTCCGTTGCTAAACTTCTTTCTTCTTGTAACCAGCCTTCATCATTACCTAACACGTCTCGAATATATGAAAATCATGGGCTGGGCCGGATGGTTCAGATCGGGTCGTCGGGCGAGATCGAGTTCTGTGCCGTGCAGCTGGATTATTTAGCGGCTACTGCTGCGCGTGATAACCTGACCATATCACTGGCCCGTAAGCTGAAAGGCATCATTGGCGTCAATCTCAAACTGCCAATATCCAAAGATTAGAAGTATTAGCCTAGTCACGTTGCCGGGGCCAACAACGTGACTAGGCATATTAGTAGTACAAAAAATGTTTAATACCTGAACCATAAAATAAGTTTACAATTGTAAGGCTTATAATTTATTTATATATTTAAACTACCGCAAGGGATTGTCACTGTGTGTTTCAAATATGCTACAACGGGGAAATTAATTGACATAACTAATTGATCCTTAGTCCAATATAGAGGTCGACCATTTCTCTGTTAATCAGAGGGTCGCTGGTTCGAGCCCAGCCTCAGGAGCTTGAAAATCAATTATTTAACCCAACTCTGGCGAGTTGGGTTTTTTTATTTGCAGAAAATTTGCAGAAAAAAATCAAAACAGATACAAACGGCATTTTGCATAACTTTGCTTTTATACTGGTTTTAGGCTTATGATAGCTGATTTTAGCTGGGTTATCTATACTTTTAAAATGCATGGTTGCGTTTTTTAAAGGAATCTGACTATAGTAAAGGGCTTAATTTCATCACCAACAAGTTATGCAGCATCTAAAAGAATTTCTAATCCGCATTCAAACATTCGATCTACGTATTATTGAGGATGATATTCAACTGGAATGGGGAACGAATGAAAGGAAGCATGTTAAAACTTATGACCTGACCTACGAAACCCAATATTACGATTCCTTTTCCTACAGAAGCGAACTAAGGGTATTAAAGGATATGGCTTATATAGACCTGCTAACGTTAGACAAAGACCATATTTTGCTTCAATTGGCAGAATTATCTAAAGTCCGCAACCGCTTTAAGGAATTTTGGACAAAATACAACCAGCATTATTCGGAGATGAATTTGGTTTATCACCGCTCCTTTATTATTTCTGTCCGACTGGAATATTTATTTATTGTCAACAATCTGCAATCTGACAGTGCTGATATAGAAGTAACCGCGAAGTTTGCGGAAGATTTGGGCGATTCTGTCAAGCTTCGGGAAAAGTTTTTAATGGAACTGATCTATGGTACAGAAAATTTTATTAAGCCGAAGATAACCGAGGTTGATTTTAAAAAAAGGATGAATGCCCAACTAGCGGGGCAGGAAGCGGCAAAAGTTGAAGAAGTTCCGGCAGAAATCTATAACGCTAACGAAGCGAAAGAAATAAATCAACCGGCAATAGTAGTACAGGAAACTACCTACCAACCGGAACTAAGCGAAGAACAGGCAGCCATTGCAAAAATAGTAGGCTACTATCCGACCTTTAAGCAGGGGGTAGCAGTTCAACTGTTTGACTTATTAAAAGCCTATTTTCTTCTTGAAGAGCACGCTGCACTTGAAAAGCTGTTACTATATGATGAGGCACCCGCTGCCCCGCTGGTTTTCCGTGGCTTTGCAACCCAGCTGGCCGATGCCTTTAAACAACTCTATGATGCTAACCTGATTGTCGGCTGCCGAAAGTCCGACCTGGAAAAATGGATTGCCCCGAAGTTCATGTACCTTTCCCAACAGTCCGAACCCAGGGAATTGCCAGAGGGTTATTTGTCCGGCCTAATGTCAGAAAATACCCGTCCATGCAAATCTCCCATCCTGAAAATTGAGCAAAAGGAAACTCAGTTTCTCATCCTGCCTACTCCCCGTAACAAAAGATAGCAAAAAAATGAGGGGGTAAGCGCAGGGTTACGGTTTACCCCCTTGTAACACTGCAAAACAAGCCCTTACAATTGCAGCATTAAACAAAATTAATGCGCAATGAAAGACACACTCACATTTGACCAGTTACCCGAGGCGGTAAGTAAAATACAGGATAAGCTGGATAACATCGAACAGCTTTTACTTCAGCGGCAGGAGCAGCCGATGGAGCAGGACGAAATTATGCCTGTTGCCAAGGCTGCAATATTTTTAGACCTTGCTATCCCGACCGTTTACAGTAAAGTATGCCGTAAAGAACTCCCTGTTAATAAGCGCGGGAAGCGTCTTTATTTCTACCGCTCCGAATTGACTGAATGGATTAAGTCTGGCCGTAAAAGAACGGCAGAGGATATCAAGGTTGAGGCCATCTCGAAATTTAGCCTTATCGAGAAGAAACCCAAGATAATTTAAGGCTCATTATGATGATTGCAGGATTCACCAATGGTCATAGCATTAGGTTTATCGCGCTAAGTGCGAGTAAAAAGCCATTGGACGACAAAAGAGGATGAGGTCAGAGAAGACAAATTCGATGCTTCGCATCGGATAGGCAACGAGTGAATCACAAAGCGAAGCTTTGTTATAAAGGCGGCGCAGCATACCGGTTTCGGTATAGCTGTATAGTTGTCTAACCGGCCTAAGGCCGTTAACAAAACTCATTTGCCGATAAGTAGCAAGTTTGTGTTTTTGTTGCCACAAAAACATCCCGGATGCCTGTCGGCACCGGGCAAACTTGCCTTTTGCGCCCGATGGTTGCAAAAGGGAAAATGGAAGAAAGAGTAAGGAGTAACCGATGGAAGCAACAGCAAAGACAACTAATAAACAACAGTTATCCCAATCAAAAAACAAAGGCGGTGCGCCGAAAAAAAGGGTTAAACGGGAGTTAATTATTCGCATTAGAATGACAGCGACGGAGCGCTTTTATATTGACAGTAAAGCCAAGACCGCCGGGATGCGATCAAGCAGCTGGATAAGGGCAGCCGCTAAAAGCGCGAAGGTAGTCCCCCGATTAACAGACGATGAGCGGCGCATCCTTTGGATGCTTGCCGAACTTGCCAACAACCTTAATCAGCTAACAAAGCTTGCACACCAAGTAGGTTTATTGACAGTAGTTCGTAACTGCGATAAAATTTTGAAAGAGATAGATATTACTTTAAAACAGCTCAATAACAATGATAGGGAAAGTGATAACGGGTAGAAGCTTTGCCGGGTGCATCCGCTATGTGGTACAGAAACATGATGCGGTGGTACTGGACGCGGCAGGCGTAAGAATGCTCCATGTCAATCAGATCATCAATGATTTTAACCTGCAACGAAAGTACAATCCAAGTTTAGGAAAGGCAGTAGGCCATATTGCTTTAAGCTGGAGTATAAACGATGCTGCTAAGTTGAATGATGAGGTAATGGTAAATATGGCGAAAGAGTATCTACAAAAAATGAAAATACAGGACACGCAGTACCTAATTGTTAAACATCGGGACAAAGATCATCCGCATATTCACATCGTTTACAACAGGGTAAGCAACAACGGTAAAACCATATCCGATAACTTTCAAAAGCAGCGAAATGTACAGGTAGCAAAGGAACTGACCATAAAGCATGGCCTTTATATCTCACCGGGTAAAGAACGGGTCAACCGCCAACAGCTAAAAGGCGAGGACAAAATCAAATATGAATTATTTGATACTATCAGGGCGGCCAGCAAAAAAGTAAAAAATATCAATGAGCTAAAGCAGGTATTGGCTAAGCAGGGTATCGTTACCCACTTAAAATACAGAAGCGGTACCACCGAGGTGCAGGGCATTAGTTTCAGCAAAGGCGAATATAAATTTAAAGGATCAGAGATAGACCGGAGTTTAAGTTATGCAAAGCTTAGCCAGGCAATAGAACAACAGCAGGCTAAACCGGAAAAGAGTTTGGCAGACCAGCTAAGAGAAGTAATGGAAAACGCAAAGCAGGAAAGAGAAAGCCAGGACAAGACCGAAAAAATAACTTATTTAAAGCCGGAGCCGGAAACCCATTACCTGAGGCAATCGCTATCAGCAGGAGCGGATTTATTAGGTGGCATGCTTGGCAATATAGCCGACGACGATGACAGCCCGGAAAGAAGACGGCGAAAGAAAAATGAACAACAGCAAAGTAGAGGAATATCAAGATGAAAGAAATAGATGAACTAAACCAAAGGATAAATGGAGTAGATGAACTTATTGACACCTTAGTCAAAACCAACACGGATATGGAAAGAAGACAAGTAAAACTCGAAGAGCATATAGAGAATATTAAAGACCTTGTTCCCAGAATTAAAGCAATGGAAAGTAAAACGAATTATCCTGAGGTTTATATACCTGACTACAGTGAAGAGTTCGGACAGATCTTTGCGGAAATTCAAAAAGCTTATGCCGAATCCGGCAAAGAAACGTCCACTGCATCCTTCCAAAAAGTTATAGATAAAATAGACGCTTTAAATATAGATATAAGGGCATTGGCTAAACGTTACTTTGATCCAAAGACGAGTTGGCTGCTTATCATTTGCAGCATACTCATCCTACTGGTAGCCGCATTGACAGGTACGACAATGGGCTTCGCATTCGAAGCATATGAATTTAAACTGAAAAACAACGCTGAAAATATATCAACTAGAGATACTGTTAACCGGTTCTCCCCAAATAAAACTTTTAAAAAACACAAAATGAAAGCTGGAAGAATAAAACAGTTTTTGCACCATACAGACAAAACAGAATAAGTGAACCCTTTATTTGTAAGACAATGAACAAAACGTTAAATTTGAATAAGTTTGAGAAGAACAGCGAACTTAGCATTTTTATAAATGCTAAATATGAGCCAATTGGTGTATTAATTCCATTGGAGCAATGGAAAAAGATAGCACCTACGGTAGATAAAAATTCTGAACTGCATCAACTAATGGATCAATTAACATTTAAACCGATTTTTGAACGTTCTTTAAAAGAGCAGAATAATTGGCTGGATCAGGAAATTGAACAGGTTGAAGCAGAGCACCTGCAAAAAGGATTATATAATATTTATCAGGACGATATATATTGCAAAGACAAAGATGTCTTTATACATCAATATACTGACCACCGTGAACTTGTAAAAGTAAATGCGGATACGGGCCAAACCCAAACTATCAGGAGAAGTTTCTAATGAAGCAACCACAATTGTATGTTTTTGCCGGACCCAATGGTGCCGGTAAGAGCACGCTGTCGGCGAGTATGCTTTTGCCTGGTACGCCCATATTTGACGGTGATAAAGAATTTGCATTATTAAAGAAAGAATTCCCGTCCACCGATAGTGGCAATCTCTATGAAGCCGTAAATGGGCATATATTTTCCGATTGGAAGAATAAAGCAAAGGAACAGTCGCTCGATTGTGCCTTTGAAACTAATTTCAGAACCTCAGAGGTGATGAACTCTATAGCTGAGTTTAAAAAATCTGGTTATCAAGCTAGGCTCATCTTTTTCGGACTTGATAGCCTGGAGGCTTCTATCGAACGCGTAAAACTTCGGGTGGCGAATGGTGGTCATCAGGTTAGCCTGGATAATATCAAAGCTAATTATGAAATGGGATTGAAGAATTTGACCAAATACTATCAAGATTTCGACTCTGTTCACTTAGTGAAAAGCTTTGCATCAAATGAGTTAGATAGGAAGCTAACCTCCTATTTAACAATCGAGGCTGGCCAAATTGAGGAGCGAGCAGAATTAATTCCTGATTGGGCGAATGACCTTGTAAAAACAGCTGAGTTAAACCAATCTGCAAAAATCTTGGACAAGCAGCAACCCCAACAGAATCAAGAACATAAAAAAGACCAATCACGTAGCATTGGTCGGTAACCATTCCATTTCACCGCGCTCGGCAAAGTTACCGACCGGCGGATGAAATGTAAAGGCTATACAAGCGAAGCATTTTAATTTGTTTTTTAGCGGTGCTTCGGCCTTGACATTTCATCCACCTTGCGCTTTTGGTGCCTAAGCGTTGAAAATGGGATGGTGAATTCAACTACTAATTAAGTTAGAATTTTATCTGTAAAAGAAATGTCTTTAATAACAAGAACCTTATCATAAAGGAGCATTTTTATGATAGTAAGGACAAGCAGGAAAGCCACCTTTAATCAATTTCTACACTAAACCCAGCCTCTCCGGCAGCATAAAATTCAATATTTCTCTTCTTGAAATGTTTAGCGTAGTTCTCATATCGTTGCTTCAGAAAAAAGTCTTTCGCATAGCCGTCGTGAACCGGAAGTATATGCTTTGGATGAATTTTGTCGCCAAATTCAGCAACTTTCAATTCGGTGGTAAAGGGTGCCATGATTGGAAGAATCAATAAATTTATTCCTTCATATGCATAAAGCTTTTGCTCAAACGAATCAACCGGATTCAATATTGTACCGTCAATAACGTAAGCTTGCATATCCGGCAAGGGGCTATCCAGTATAGGCTCGTGAACAACATTGATAATATTCAAACTAAAAGGACCAATTATCATTTCGCCTTCTTCGACAAGAATACTTTCCAAGCCATTGGCAAAGAGTTCTTTCGAAACTTCTGCGTTAGTATAAATGGTAGCCTTGCTTAGTTCAATTATCTTTTTCAAATTCTCCATATCCAAATGGTCGGGATGATTGTGCGTGATAATGACAGCATCGATTTCCGCAAACATTTCAGGGGTAACAAGGCCCTCTGCGAAAGAAAATTTGCCGGGATCAAAAAGTAATTTAAAACCGTCTTTTTCGAATAACAGGCAGGAGTGTATGTATTTGGTGATTTTCATATAGCAACCATAACAATAAGCGTTCCCTTTTAAAACCTTAACGCGAGTATTGGATAAGCGCATGATCTATGATCGCTAATGCCCGCAACCGCAATTCTATATTTCCGGCGTTCATATCTTGCAACAGCGATTTTTTACGCTGAAGATATTGCGGGCCGTGCTTCCGCTCGTACTCGATGACCAGCGTCATATTATCGATCAGGTCGCAGTATTTGACCGTCTGTGCAGCTGAACTAACCGTGCGCAGACGGAATTCTTCTTTTTCTTTACGCTCATTCCTGCTCAGGTCCGGGGAAGCGGCAGAAGTAAATTGATCGGTCAATTCTGCCACGCAGGCTGCTATGTCATCGGCATCATGATGGGAATAACCAAATGTGACTAGGGCTTCTTTCAGCTCGCTTCCGGTCGTCCGGGTGTCCTCCAGCAAATCATGGCAAAGGCCGATCTCATAGCCTAAACGTATCGCTCCTTTAGCCATTTCTGCGACTGACGCGAGATGATTAAAATAAGGTTCGCCATTATATTTTTTTAGCTGACCACCGTGTTTCGACCTAACCCAGCCGGTTAACAATTCCTGAGGGCTCATGATTTAGCTTGCAATGGATATTTTATTTTCCGGTAACAGTCTTTTTATAATTGCAGCTGACGCTTCCTCGCTAAAATCAAGCCCTGAATAATCCGGATTGTAGCCGCCGATGTAAGGTACAGCCATGATATAGATCCGGTCATTGAGCGCGCCATAGCTGTCTACCACTTGGAAATGATCGTTAATGGTGATACCAGAAACTTTCAAATAATAATCCCCGTTTTGATCCTGCCAGACATCTTTCCCGTCGGCAAGCGCCTTGCACCCTTCATCAGCTGAACGAAATTTAAGCCGTGCAGGGCTGACAGTCCTCTGCTCGATTAAACTTTTGAAAGGAAACGCTTCAAAAGTTAAATGCGGTTGTCCCACCCCATCAATATAAGTTTCGAAATAAGACGCCTGTTTAATTCCGTGCTCATCTGTGTAGTGATATACAGCTCCACCCTCGGTTTCAGGCTGCACCTCGCTATCTTCACCAACCGGGATAAGTGTCAATACGCCTGCCTGGTTCAGCGCTATCAATTCCTCGCTTGAACTTTGCGGAATATAGGCGATCACTATAGAGATTAGTGGCGAAAGCGAAGTTTGCAACCGTTGCATATCTTCAGCAGATAAATGCTTGGCCGGATAATTCAGCGCAAAACTCAATACGCCCAGCATCTCTTTCCAGTAAACCGATTCTTTACGTTTTATAGATTTCTCTGCTTCCGCATACTCCGCTTTGAGCAACTGAAATGGATCGAGCCGTTCGCGCAAGTCCATCATCGCCGCCACAAATTCTTCTAAGCGCATACCTTTGATCGACTCATAAAATTCAGGTTCTTTTTCCCTGATTGGTAATTTAAAATCCCGCTCGAACACAAAGTCCAAAGACAGAAAGCCATCATTGTCTTTGATATGGCTGGCAATCTCTGCTTTAGTAAGTAAAGAACTATTGGATAGATGGGAATCTTCCAGGTGAAATCGTACTGCCGGCAGCATCCCATTGCGGGTGTGCAGCACTATTTTGAAATCATTGCTGTCTTCCAATAATTTATAGGAAAGCTTGCTATCATTATCTTTTTCAAATGTGCCGTTATGACGCGAAAGCGTCCTGATCGCATCAACCGCGGTTAAAGAGGAACCTTTTATCGCAACAGCATGGTTGAGTTTTAAACCCAGTTTAGCCGGTGGATAAGGCGAATCGAAATAGTTGGGCACTGTACCCTCATATCGTTTAGGCCAGTTATGCCCTGTACAAATGATGACATGATCAAATTCCAATTTATCTTTGCCGCCTATTTCTACAAAAACAGTTTCCTGGTCAGGGCGGTCTATAATATCGGTCACTTCACTATTATAATGCACTTCGTATGCAATTCCGGTTTTCTTCGCCTGTTGTTGAAGCAGGTCAAACTGGGCGGCCAGGTATTGTCCAAAAAGCAAGCGAGGTAATACCTTATATTCATTAAAACGTTTCGGGTCTATATGGAATTTATCCAGCGTGTCTTTTGCTACAGTTTTAATCCAATCAGCTAATGTGGTAACCAATAGTGGGATTTCATTACCCGAAACATTGGTGATATGTTCATCATTAGCTCCCTCCTGGCTGTAAGGCATACCAGCACCCAATTTATTTTTTCGTTCGAAAATTGTTATTTCTATGTCAGGGTTATCAGCAGCTACTAACCGTTTAAACATGAATAATCCGCTTGGCCCTCCTCCAAGAACTGCTATACGTTTTTTATTTTTCAATTTGATTTTGGCCTATAAGAAGATTAATAGATGCAACACCTGTTACCCCTAAGTGTTTTAACGGCAAATAATTACTAACCAAAACCCGGATCAGTTGTTAGCTAAAAAACGCTATGACAACAAACGAAAACAAGCCAACTTCTAATCCAAGCGATCACCTCGCAAATGAAAGAACATTTTTAGCCTGGATCAGGACCAGTGTTGCCATAATGGGCTTTGGATTCGTTGTGGTAAAATTTGCGCTGTTTATTAAACAGATCTCATTGGTCTTAAATACCAAACAAACCGTATTACCCGGCAAAGGTTATTCTACACAAATAGGGATTTTGCTGGTTGGCATTGGTGCTTTTATGGCTTTGTATTCGTACTTGAGATATAGAAATACGGAAAAGCAACTCTTAAATAAGGCCTATAAGCCATCACAGCTTCCTTCACTATTATTAACCCTAGCTATAGTGATAGTAGGTGCCTTGTTAGTGATCTACCTGATACCGGGTCTATAATCAAAATTGTTTAATAACATTTAGTTATTGAACATCATTAATCATGATAAAAATACCCCTCATTCTGTAATTACTTTTGATGTATTAAATAACAACAAAATATTACAAAATGAAAAACTCAATAATCAAAACAGCACTTATCCTGATGGTATCAGGATTTACAATAAACGCCAATGCTGCAACAGGCGGTGTAAAAGCGCCAGAACAAGTTACTGCTGAATTTACAGCTAGATATCCCGGCGCTGTACTTAAAGATTGGAAAATGGACAAAGCCGGTTACAAGGCAGAATTTAAGCTTAACCACAAAAAACAAACTGCTGTTTACGCCGCAGATGGAACCTGGTTAAAAAGTTCGATAAAGCTAAGCGGGACCAAAGACATGCCGTTGGCAGTTAAAACCGCATTGAGGAACAGCAAATATGCTTCATTCTATGAAGATGAGATCAAGAAAGTCACCACCCAAAACGGAACCCTATATGTTTTAACCATTGACAATCATAGCGGAAGTACAATGGCTACAGAGGGTTATGGCAATTGGGAAGATTACCAGGTTACTTTTGACAGTAACGGTTTACTTACCAGCGTAAAAGAATTATAATACTCCTGACTATAATTAACGTAACATGCAACCCGAAGAAGAAAAAGAGCTGGTTAAAGCTATAGTAAAAGTATCGCGCTATACGGTTTATATTGCGCTGCTGACTGTAGGATGTATGGCGATCATTATCATTTCCTTATTAAATAATGGATCAGGAACTACAGCAAGCCCCAAGGCAAATGAGGTCGCAGTTACAACCAGTGTTACTGCTCCCGCATCTCCGCTTGCCGCTCCTGGAACTACGCCGCGAGCCATACCTGCAGATGCCTGGAAAGCGCCGGATGAAAGCACCATACCTGCCGGAAAAGCAGGCGACATGATTCGTTATGGAAAAGAACTTTTAGTACATACATCTCAATATTTTGGTCCGCAGGGTTCGGTTGCACATATTACCAACGGCATGAACTGCCAGAATTGTCACCTTGCAGGCGGCACTAAATTGTTCGGAAACGATTATGCTGGTTTCATTGCCAGCTATCCAAAAATGAGTGGCCGAAGCGGAAAGGTAGAGCCAGCTTCAGAACGGATAGCGGAATGTTTTGAACGCAGCCTGGCGGGTAAAGTACCCGATACTTCAAAAAAAGAGATCCAATCTATATTGGCTTACATGAAATGGATTGGTAAGGATGTGAAAAAAGGCCAGAAACTGTTTGGCAACGCTACTGAGAAACTGGCTTTTATGGATAAGCCTGCTGATCCTGTTAAAGGTAAGGAGGTCTTCGTCATGAAATGCCAAAGCTGCCATGGTAATAACGGAGAAGGCTTGCTTGCACCGGATAAGAAATCATACACCAATCCACCGCTCTGGGGTAAACACAGCTACAATGACGGTGCGGGGATGTACCGGTTAACCAATTTGGCCGGGTTTGTAAAAAACAACATGCCTTTTGGGGCCACTTACGAAAGCCCGCAGCTGACAGATGAAGAAGCCTGGAACGTAGCCGCCTTTGTTAACACCCAACCCCGTCCGCACAAAGACCAGCATAATGACTGGAAGGATCTGAAAAAGAAACCAATTGATTTTCCGTTCGGGCCTTATGCGGATCAGTTTAGCGAGAAACAGCACAAATTCGGGCCGTTCAAACCAATTATAGACGCACAAAAAGCAACAACTAATAAATCATAAACCAATTAATGAAAATCATCATGAAAAAGATCGTTCAATTATTATTCATCCTTTCAGGAACATTATTTATCAAACCAGCTATGGCACAAAATTATACCGGGGCCGAGGCCACCAAAGCCCATTACAAGGCATTGTATTTTTTAGATGATGCCGACCCTAAAAAGATAAAAGGGACTTTACGAAATATCGATAACGCTTTGGAGGACGTGCGTTTAAAAGGAAAGATCGAAGTAGAACTGGTTGCCTTTGGGGACGGTGTAGCCGTATATGAAAAAGCCAATCCTTACGAAGCTACCTTGTTAGCGCTTCAGAAAAAAGGTGTGATACTTGCGCAGTGCAGTAACACCATACGGGAAAGGAATATTGATAAAAATACGCTTTTTCCTTTCATAAACTATGTACCAAGTGGTAATGGCGAGATTATTATCAGGGAAGCCGATGGCTGGTCTGTAGTGCACCCATAAATTCACCGTTCAGCATTCATAATTCTTATTTAAATCAAAAATGAAAACATATAAAAAAATATTGTTCAGCATGGCCGCACTTATCGCACTGGGCAACCAGGTAAAAGCGCAGGATCACCGTTTCGATCCGCCCTGGAATACACCGCCTGAAAGTAAGGTAATGTTTACCGTGCCAGGGGTTGATAATGTCCCCGACCTGTTTGGTGACATCAACGACCCGCAGTTAGTTGTGTTCTTTGCCGGTAACCAGTTTATGTGCCTGGATGATATGATGGCGGCATTTAAGAAGGCTTATCCGCAGTACCAGCGGGTATTTGCAGAAACGTTGCCCCCGGGCATTTTAGCCAAACAAATTATGGGCGGTTCGATCACCATTGGGAACATGCGTATTACGCTTAAGCCTGATGTATATACCGCCGGAAAAAACCGCACGGATCAAATGCCGGAATATTTCAGCAAAACCGAAGCCTATGCTTATAACCGTTTGGCCATAATGGTGCAGAAAGGAAATCCGAAAAATATAAAAGGATTAAAAGATTTGGGACAATCGGCTATCCGTGTTAGCATGCCGAACCCGGATTTCGAGGGAATAGGTAAACGCATTGAACAGGCTTACGTACTCGCAGGTACAGAATCTTTGCGTAAGACTATTATGGAAGACAAGGTAAAGGATAGTACCACTTACCTTACCCAGATCCACCACCGTCAATCACCGATGCGTATAATGTATGGCCGATCAGATGCGGCCCCGGTATGGTACAGTGAGGCTTATTACCAGGTAATGATCAAACACCCGGTTGATATGGTCGAGATCCCCTCTGATCAGAATATCAACGCGACTTATGTTGCAGGACAACTAAAAAATGCGCCGCATGCACAGGCAGCCAGAGATTTTATGGACTTCTTAGTTAGCCCGACAGCCAAAGCAATTTACCGCAAATACGGTTTTACAACTAAATAAAAAACTAATATTAAAGTAAAAGATATGTCATTGCACTTAGGGGATTTAGCTCCCAACTTTACCGCACAAACAACCATCGGCGAGATTGATTTTTACAAATATCTTGGCGACAGCTGGGGAGTATTATTCTCTCACCCCGCAGATTATACACCTGTATGTACTACCGAATTGGGTAAGACGGCCCTATTAAAAGGCGAATTTGATAAACGTAATGTAAAAGCGCTTGCTTTAAGTATAGACCCGCTGGATAAGCATCTTGCCTGGATCAGCGATATTAACGAAACCCAAAATTGCAGCGTAGAATTTCCTCTTATTGCAGACGAGGATCGAAAAGTATCGATGTTATATGATATGATCCATCCAAATGCATCGGCAACAGCCACCGTTCGTTCCTTATTTATCATCGGGCCTGATAAAAAAGTTAAACTGATGATCACTTATCCGGCATCAACCGGGCGTAATTTCAATGAAATATTACGAGTGATAGATTCGTTACAGCTAACCGACGAATACAGCGTGGCTACTCCCGCAAACTGGGAAGCAGGCGAGGATGTGATTATTGGCCTGGGTGTTAAGACGGATGACATTGAATCAAAATTTCCGAAAGGGCATCGTATTATTAAACCTTACCTGCGTTATACGCCACAGCCTTCATCAACCACGAAATCATGAAAAAGTATCTTTTAATAATATTTCTTATCGGGCTGATCAGCCGTGCTGCATTTGCTCAGACTGATACGCTTCATGTTTACGGCCCAGGTGGTCCGCTATCGGCGATGCAGGATTGCGCCAAAGCTTTTACCGCGAAAACAGGTATCCCTGTAAAGGTGATGGGCGGCCCCGAGCCTAAATGGCTGACCCAGGCTCAGCAAAATGCCGATGTGATCTATGGTGGCGCTGAATATATGCTTACCCAGTTTATCCAGGCCCATCCGGGGATGGTTGATGCCGGTACAAGAGTTGAGCTGTATAAAAGAATAGCGGCCATTTTAGTCAGACCGGGGAACCCTAAACATATTGCAACGCTGAAGGACCTGACCAAACCGGGGATTCATGTTTTAGATGTGAATGGTGCAGGGCAGTTTGGCTTGTGGGAAGATATTGCCGGAAAAGAAGAGCTTATTAGTGGTATTCAACGGAACATCGCAGTCTCATTTGCCAATACTGCTTTAGGCATAGATGCCTGGAAAAAGGACAACCGGTATGATGCCTGGATTACTTATGCCTCCTGGCATCAAAACTTAAAAGAGATCACTCAAATAGTAGAATTACCAATTTCATTGCGTTTGTACCGGGGTACACCAGTTGCATTAGCCACCAATAGTAAGCATGGCACACAGGCTAAACAATTTGTTCAGTTCCTGCAAAGCCCGGCAGGTCATACGATATTTGAAAAATGGGGTTGGGAATAATTAGGCATAGGGGGCCTTTTTTAAAGCACGCCTTAATTGCCGGCTTTATCGCCATCTCGGTAAATACATTGTTGCTCCAACTTGCACCAATGATCCATATTAAGGCGGAAGGTGGCGGACTTTTAAAATTATTATTACAATATGGCAGGCCAATAACCGGCCATATTACTTTTTTATATACGTCATTATTTGGCGTAGTCTTTCATTACCTTACAGGACTTGTAATGGTTATAATTTATGTCTGCTGGTTTAGCCGGTTGTTAAAAATATCTGGCTGGATTAAAGGCAGCCTCTTTTCTTTATTGCCATGGCTAATTAATGGAGTTGTAGTGTTACCACTTTTAGGGTATGGTTTGCTTGGCAATTACAAACTCTCCTTAGCAGGAATGTGCTATTTCTTTATAGCGAATTGGTTATTCGGATTAGTACTTGGATGGCTATTTGCATATTTGAGTAAATCTGCGACCAAGTAATTCATAACTTTACATTATCAACCATGTACAATGGCGATGAAAATAATGCGTTTTTATGATTGATCTTTGATTAACAAAATCAAACAGATCATGAAAACTTTACAAAACTTAACTCATCACCAATTTACAGAAAGAACAATCGCATTAGGCGATAAGGCAATTAATACAGGAGTGATTATAGCTGCCTTCGCCTTTTCAGTTTTACCTTTTATATTAATGATTGCCAGGTTATCTTAAAACGTTAATTCATCCAAATGTTAGACTTTCGATTACAAGTGTTTTATACAGTAGCCAAAAGGCTCAATTTCACCAAAGCCTCAGCTGAATTGTATATCAGCCAGCCAGCAGTTACCAAACACATTAAAGAGTTAGAAGCTGAATATAAGGCAACCCTTTTTGAGCGCAGCGGAAATAAAAAGATCGTATTGACCCCGGCGGGCGATATGTTGCTTCAATATGCCGATAAGCTATTGGCTATTTATAAAGAATTAGAATTCGATATGAACTTACTGATAAAACAGCATTCGGGCGTGTTGCGGATTGGTGGCAGTAATACCGTCGCACAGTATGTGATACCCCCGGTACTGGCACAGTTTCACAAAAAGTTTAAAGACACGCGTGTAAATTTGGTTACGGGTAATACAGAGCAAATAGAACAGGCTTTATTAAACAAAGAGATAGACCTGGGAGTGGTAGAAGGTATAAACCGCAACCCGCAGATAAAATATCAGGAATTTATTGCCGATGAATTGGTGCTGGTCTGCAGTACAGCCAATAATATCATAAAAAAAGATATGATAAAGCCTGAAGAATTAAAAACTCTTCCCTTATTATTACGCGAGCCCGGCTCAGGGTCACTTGATGTCATTGCACACGCGCTCAAGCCATTCGATATTAAATTATCCGACCTGCAAACAGAAATGCAGTTAGGAGGAACCGAGAGCATCAAATCCTACCTGATGCATAGCGATTGTTTCGCCTTCCTTTCTGTTCAGTCTATTTTAAATGAACTTAAGGCAAATACTTTGAAAATAGTAGATGTAAAGGATTTTAATATAGAACGGCCTTTCTACTTTATTCAACCGCACGGGCAACCGTCTTCATTGGCGGAACTATTTATGCGGTTCGCCAGGACTTACAGGCAGAATTGAAAGATAATTTAATCGATTTTACTGGAACGGCTCATGAGTGTTACGGATACCCCCAAGCAGACGATTATTCCAACTAACAAAGCCCCGAAAAGACGTCCCGAAAAATCCTGATAGCCATGTTGCTTTCCGATAAAGCTGACAAACAAAATCCCAAGAAAACCTGTAATAAATCCGGCTACCAATAATATTTTAAAGCTTTGTACAAGCGCCTCAAAAAAGTTGATCTGGTTCTCCTTTTCGTTTTTCTTATAACTCAGCACTCCCAGGAACACACCAGCTATCGGAATAATGACTACGGCGTACTCAAATGATGTTGCCTGGCCGTTAGAAATTGAATCGCCGGCCCAACGCAATATAAACAGCCATAAAGCGCTTAATATGCCAATAATTCCCCCGGTTATAAGTGCGTTTTTCATTTTTTTAAAATATTGGCTATAAGTAAGTTTCTATTGCAACGCCGATAAGTTGAAATAGTTTGAAAAGCTTAGTGACTATAACTTATAGCTATCATCAATGCTTTTTTACGATAAAAAACGCAGTTAATTCTGATTGATATTTGTATCAACAAACAGAAAAAATATCATGAAAACATTTCAATTGGTAGTCGACCCCAAAATCTTAATCACCGGTAAATCTTGTCACTACACTTACGCCCCGGTAAAAAAGGTTGAACATATTGCTTTGGAAGACAAGGCTATGATTGGTATAAATACCAAAACAGGCTGGTTTGATAAAGATGCCCCTCAAAACCTTTCTTATAAAGAAGCAGGTATAAGGGCAATGATCGTCGTGTTTATGCCGGCACTCTCCGCTATCGACTGGTATTTACATACCCATACGATGTATTTCATTGCACCTTTGACCATGTATCTTGCCGTAAGCGCCTTGACCATGACCTGCCAGGTGAAGGCTTTATTTACTAAGGATAAACATAATGATAGCCACGTATTGTAAATAAGCTATCATATATATCAGGATTCATTTGATAATAAACACTAATAAAATGGAAAACATCGTTCAAATAATTTCGATCAAAGACATTACGCATAATGTAAAACGATTTAGAATGACAAAGCCTGCGGGCTTTCATTTTAATGCCGGGCAAGCTACCGAATTGTCCATTAATGCTGCTGGATGGAAGGATGAAAAACGCCCATTTACATTTACCAGTCTTAATAATGACAGTTTTCTTGAATTCACTATAAAAATTTACAATGATCATCAGGGAGTAACTAACCAGTTGGCTACACTGCGAAAAGGCGATGAACTCATTTTAAGAGACGTTTGGGGAGCTATAGAATTTAAAGGCCCGGGATATTTTATCGCAGGTGGTGCAGGAATTACACCTATGTTGGCCATATTAAGGCAATTACATCAATATGGTCAACTGGAAGGAAATAAGCTTTTCTTTTCAAATCAGACTGACCAGGACATTATTCTTCAAGACGAGTTGCAGGATATGCTTTGCCAAAAGGTTATTTTCACAACTACACGACAGGATGATGCGTCGCATGACCATCGCAGGATAGATGCGGCATTTTTGCAAGCGGAAGTTATTGATTTCAATAGACATTTTTATGTTTGCGGACCTGATCAAATGGTATCTGCGATCAATGAAACTTTAAAACAATTAGGGGTTAAGCCGGATTATTTGGTTTTCGAACAATAAATCTCTTGTTGGTAATGGGATTGAACCCTAATCTTTTAGCGCTTTATCTTAATAAAGTTAGGATCACTTATCCGGCTACACCGCTGAACAAACTAAAGGCTATTATACCCAATACAATCAAGGTAATAATAATATACATCTTATCTTTTTCCTCTATAAAACCAATTATAGAAAACAATACGCGGGCAATGGGAGTTGCCAGCAAAACCAGCACTCCAACCTGTAATATCGCCATGCTGTTTAAATGAAACGCATCCGTAAATATGGTTTTAAGATTGATCAGCTGATGCGGTTCACCTGCAAACTTTTTATAATGTGGCAGATCTTTGCCCTTTTGAAACAGATAGAGTACACCACCTAAAAACACAATCACTGCGGAAACAATGACGCCTGTGCGTAACAAGGTGCCCATTTGCGATTCGATATCTTTATCCCGGTTTTTGATCATTTGCTAAAGTTTACCTGAAATACCATTATAGATCATTTGAATGGCCAGAAACCCGATCACGATTGCGAAAAATATTCTTAACCAGGAAGTTTGACCTTTTATCAAAAATTTTGCGCCACCCATAGCTCCCGCTAATACCCCTAATACCACAGGAAAGCATAATCCCGGATCAATGTACCCTCTTTGAAAATATATGCCTGCACTTGCGGTAGCTGTTACACCGATCATAAAATTGCTCGTTGTGGTAGAAACTTTAAAAGGTAATTTCATAATGTTATCCATGGCGATTACTTTTAAAGCACCCGAACCAATGCCAAGCAACCCTGAAATTGTGCCAGCGACGATCATCATCAGGAAGCCAGCCGGAACTCTCACCACATCATATTGGACTGTGCCTTCAGCAGTTGGATACGAACCATTGAGTTTAAGCCATCTGGCGAATTTCCCCTGCGATCTGCTAATTTTTACTATTTCCTTTTTTCGCAGCGAGAGAATTGCTGAGATGATCAATACGATGCCAAATAAAATAGCGATGAAATGTGTAGGTGCATAAACCGCAGCAGCGGCACCCACAACCGCACCTATGGTAGTTGCAATTTCGAGAAACATACCAACTCGGATATTACTGATGCCTTCTTTTACGTAAGCCGCTGCCGACCCTGATGATGTAGCGATCACTGATACTAATGAAGCACCAATAGCATAGTGTATGTCTACGCCAAATAATAAAGTAAGCAAGGGTATGATAACAACGCCTCCGCCCAAACCAGTTAGCGAACCAACCAGCCCGGCTAGAAGTGAGCCTGCAAAAATAAGGAGCGTAAATAACGTTATAGTCATTGGAGATTAAACATTAGTGTACCTATTAAGTTTGCAACCAAAAAAGGCAATCTTTGTAGTATGAAACTATTCGGAGCAATTTTAGAAGAAGAACTGCGTGCTAACAGCCAGCTTAAAACCCTTCCGGCTGAAACGGTGATGATGCAATCGAATAGTTATATCCGGTCTATTCCGGTGGTGCTTTCAGGCAGCATGCGGGTAATGCGCGAAGATGAAGATGGCCGCGAGATCTTGCTTTATTATATCAAACCCGGTGAAAGCTGTATCATGTCTTTTTTGGCCGGGATACATGAAGATACCAGCAAAGTCAAATTAGTGGTGGAAGAAGATTCTGAAGTATTGATGTTGCCTATAGCCAAAGCCAGCGAATGGATAAAAGTTTACCCGGAATGGGCCGACTTTATCTTTAAACTGTATCATAAGCGTTTCGAGGAGTTGCTCGATGTGATCAATGCCGTAGCCTTCCAAAAATTAGACGACCGGATCGTGACCTTGCTGAAAAGAAAAGCAAGTGTTTACGGATCGAATGAGTTCAGCATTACTCACCAGCAATTGGCTGAAGAATTGGGCACTACTCGCGAAGTGGTTTCTAGGCTGCTTAAACAAATGGAAAAGCAGGAATTAATTACGCTCTCCAGAAATAAAATCACTTTAAATATCCCTCTGTAACATAGGTCACCAATTCACAGTCTGCATCCTGGTACATTTGTTTCCTAATCAAAAACGAGTGGAAATAGCAGGATACGCAGCGGCAATATTAATAGGTCTGTCTCTAGGTTTGATCGGTGGTGGCGGTTCTATTCTCACTGTCCCTATATTAGTTTATTTTTTCCTGATCGACCCTGTTATAGCGACAACCTATTCGCTTTTTGTAGTAGGGTTAACCAGCTCGGCAGGCGCGATAAGCCATTACCGAAAAGGCAATGTGAATTTTAAAATAGCTTTTGTATTTGGTATCCCATCATTAATAGCGGTATTCATCATGCGTAAATGGGTGATGCCTGCCATGCCGCATCATTTGCTCAATATGGGTTCGTTTGAATTGACCAAGCCGGTATTATTAATGCTTGTTTTTGCGGTGTTAATGTTGGCCGCTTCCATTTCTATGATCAGAAAGAAAAAGGAAATTTTAGTTTCCGACTCGCAGTTGAGTTATACCAAATTGATGATCCAAAGTGTTATAGTTGGCATCATCACCGGTTTTGTAGGCGTGGGCGGTGGCTTTTTGATCATTCCATCGCTGGTTTTGTTTGCCGGTTTATCCATGAAAAAAGCAGTAGGCACATCCTTAATGGTCATGACCATCAGTTCATTGTTAGGTGTTTTGGGAGACATCAGCCGTCATGCACCTATTAACTATCAATTCTTATTACTGTTTTCGGCATTTGCCATAGCCGGAATTATAATAGGCAGCTATTTAACCAAATATATAAGCGATACTAAACTAAAGCCTGCTTTTGGATGGTTCGTGTTGTTAATGGGCATTTTTGTGTTAATCACTACTTTAATTAAATAATATGGAACTAATTAAACAACCCTGGCCCTGGTATGTGGCTGGTCCCCTGATCGGGTTGATCGTACCGGCTTTACTACTCCTAGGTAATAAAACCTTTGGAATTTCCGGAACGCTTAGACAGGTCTGCGCCGCCTGTATTCCTGCGAATATTTCATTCTTTAAGTATGACTGGAAAAAGGAGAGCTGGAATCTTTTTTTTGCAGTCGGGATTATTATAGGCGGCTTTATTGCTACCTACCTGCTTTCAAACTCCGGGCAGGTAAATATCAATCCACATACGACAGCGCTGCTGCAGCAGGAAGGTGTAAAAGATTTCAGCGGATTATTGCCGCAGGATATATTCAGCTTTAGCCAACTGTTTACTATGCGTGGATTCATTTTTATTATTGTGGGTGGGTTCCTCGTTGGTTTCGGAACCCGGTATGCGGGTGGTTGTACTTCAGGTCATGCCATCATGGGAATATCTTCTTTGCAATGGCCATCTTTATTAGCTACCTGTTGCTTCATGATCGGCGGCTTTGTGATGACCTGGTTTATTTTACCTTATTTATTACACTTATGAAAAATATAAAGTTCTTAGTAGTGGGGATGCTCTTCGGTATTATCCTCGTCAAATCACAAGTAATCTCCTGGTTCAGGATACAGGAAATGTTCCGCTTGCAAGCCTTTCATATGTATGGGATTATCGGCAGCGCCATAGTCGTAGGCATCATTTCAATTCAGCTCATCAAACGGTTCCGGTTAAAGACCATACACGGGGAGCAAATTGTTATTCCTGACAAAATATTTCACTGGGGTAACGTTTATGGCGGCCTGATATTTGGTTTGGGCTGGGCAATTACGGGCGCTTGTCCGGGGCCGCTGTTTGCGGAGATCGGCATCGGCTTTTGGGTAATCATTGTCACGCTGCTGAGCGCTATTGCCGGAACGTGGACCTATGGTTTGTTAAGGGAGAAATTGCCTCATTAATAATTACAGATAAATATGAAAATCGAACAATTTGAAGATAAGGGGCTGTCGCACTATTCCTATGCTATTTTAAGTGAATGTGACCAACAGGTAGTTTTAATAGATCCGTCACGGGACGTAAGTCCATATTTGACTTACGCTGAAAATAATGGAGCGACGATCATCGGCGTAATCGAAACGCATCCGCATGCCGATTTTGTAAGCGGGCATTTAGAACTGCATCAAACAACTGGCGCGACCATTTATTGTTCTGCATTAGTAGGCGCTGCTTATCCGCATCAAACTTTTAATGATGGGAATAGTATCAGTTTTGGCAAGATCACGTTAAAAGGATTGAACACGCCCGGCCACTCTCCTGATAGTATCTCCATCGTATTAACTCACGATGGTAAAGATAAAGCGGTATTTACGGGCGACACCTTATTCATCGGGGATTGCGGCAGGCCAGACCTGCGTGAAAGTGCAGGTAACTTAAAAGCTAAACGGGAAGAATTAGCAGCCGAAATGTATCATTCGCTCCGGGATAAATTAATGGTGCTGGATAATGACGTAATTGTTTACCCGGCGCATGGGGCCGGAACACTTTGTGGTAAGGCTTTAAGTGAGGCCAATAGTAGCACCATTGGTTCTGAAAAACTGAGTAACTGGTCGTTACAAAGTATGACTGAATCGGAGTTTATAACTACGCTGTTGCAGGATCAACCCTTTGTACCAAAATATTTTCCGTTTGATGTGGAATTAAATAAGCACGGCGCAGGTAATCTGGCGCAGGCAATTGCAAATGTTCCGATTGGACAAACTGTAATATTAAACAGCAGTATTTATATCATTGATGCCCGCGATGAAAAAAAATTTAAAAAAGGGCATCTTCCGGGATCGATCAACCTGCAAAATGGCGGCAAGTTTGAAACCTGGCTGGGGAGCATTATTGCACCAGAGGAAGCGTTTTACCTCGTTGCAGAAAATGAGGAAATACTCCGGAGCCTGATTTTGCGCTGCGCGAAGATTGGCTATGAGCATTTTATCGAGCGGGCATTTGTTTTTCAGGCAGGAACAGCAATAATGGATGCTATTGATTTACCTAGGTTTTCAACGAATCAAACAGAATATACCATTGTTGACATCAGGAATAATGGAGAAGTGAAGGAACGCCCGGTATTTAAAAATGCAATCCATATACCGCTTCCCGAATTAAGGGAAAGAGTTTCGGAAATACCCTTTAATAAACCCATAATTGTACATTGCGCGGGTGGCTATCGCAGCGCGGCTGGCAGCAGTATCATTAACAATGCTTTTGGCAATAAAGCAAAAGTATATGACCTTGGTGAATCTATAAAAGCATTTTTATAAATATGAGTATATCATCCATTCGTAAAAAGCTGACCGTTGCAAATATGCTGAATGGGGTTTTCATTGTGTTGGTACTCATCGTTTTTTTCAGCCCGTCTGCCAAGGCTTTACTGATTCGCGGCTTAATGCAGGTGGGTTTATTTCAACCCGATATATCGCAGCCGATAAAAACCACCGGTAATACCAGTTTGCCAAATATCACGTTTCAAAATACCAACGGGCAAATACTCAACCTAAGCGATCAAAAAGGCAAGGTCATATTTATGAATTTCTGGGCGACATGGTGCCCGCCCTGTACAGCGGAAATGCCATCTGTTAATGAGCTCTATGAAAAACTGCAGCACAATAAAAATATTGTTTTTATCATGGTAGATGCAGATCATGACTTTAGTAAATCAGTACCATTTATGAATAAGCGTCAATTCAGCCTTCCGCTTTACGAGGCCAACAGCGAGATGCCGGAGAATTTATTGAGTGGCTCAATTCCTACTACCGTTATCTTTGATAAAAAAGGGCAGTTGGTATTTCATCATGAAGGAGCAGGAGATTATAGCAGTGCAAAATTTGCAGATTATTTATTAAAACTGTCCCGTTAATCATGGAAAGAAAAGATCATTGGGAAAATGTTTATCAAACCAAACAACTTTCTGAAGTAAGCTGGTATGAGCCGATACCTCAAACTTCGCTTAATATCATCGATGAGTTAGGCTTGCCTGCCGATGCCGCGATCATTGATATCGGTGGCGGTGACAGTTTATTAGCCGATCATTTATTAGCATTGGGTTATACCAATATTTCAGTGCTCGACATATCATCAGCAGCGATTGAAAAGGCAAAATTGCGTTTAGGGCCAAAAGCTGATTTAGTTAAATGGATCATACGCGATATGCTCTTATTTAACGGAACGGAAAAATTTGATGTCTGGCATGACCGGGCGGCTTTTCATTTCCTGACCGACCCGCAGGATCAGCAGCTATACTTATCTACCTTAAACAAGAATTTAAAGGATGACGGTTATTTAGTGATCGGTACATTTTCCTTAAATGGCCCCGAAAAGTGTAGTAATTTGCCGGTACAGCAATATTCGGAACTTACACTTACCAGGCTTTTTAGCCGGTATTTCAAAAAGATAAATTGTTTCATTATGGATCATGCAACTCCATTTCAAACTTTACAGCAGTTTATCTTTTGTGTATTTCAAAAGAATCAATAACTTTTTGTTATTGAGCATCCTATTTTATGATAAAAATGCAGGAAGAAATTGATTGATATTTGGGTATCAAAACAACGGATATGAATACCCAACAATCAACAATACCATCGACCGGCCTGATATTTAATATTGGCACAACTGCTCAAAAGATATTATTTTTTATATGTGTCATCTTTTGTCTTTCACCTTTTGCAAGCCCTGCAATAGCTTTATTAATAGGCATTGTTATAGCACAGTTTACAGGTCATCCTTACTTGCACCTAAATCATAAAGCTACTAACCTGTTGCTTAAAATAGCAGTAGTAGGACTGGGATTTGGCATGAACGTACATAGCGCCATGCAAGCGGGTAAAGAAGGCATTTTATTTACTATTGCTTCCATAACCGGAACCCTTGTGTTTGGTTATTTCATGGGCAAATGGTTAAATATTGAAAAGAAAACCTCTTACCTTATTTCAGCAGGCACAGCAATTTGTGGTGGAAGCGCTATTGCGGCTATTTCACCTGTAATCAAAGCGGAGGAAAAACAAATCTCTGTCGCCTTGGGATGTGTGTTTATCCTTAATTCAATAGCATTGGTGGTATTCCCTATTATAGGGCATCACTTCAATCTTTCTCAAACTCAATTCGGCTTATGGTGTGCTATCGCAATCCACGACACCAGTTCAGTAGTAGGTGCTGCAAGTAAGTATGGCGCTCATGCCTTAGAAGTGGCCACTACTGTCAAATTAGCCCGTGCTTTATGGATCATCCCGGTTGCTTTTATGTCAACCTTTATTTTCAAAAACAAATCAAAAAAGATCAGTATCCCCTATTTTATTGGCTTATTTATACTGGCTATGATAGCCAATACTTATATCCCGGCTACTAAAATTATCAGCCCCTACATGATCGCCATTGCTAAGGCCGGATTAACCCTTACATTATTTCTGATCGGTGCAGGTTTATCCAGGAAGGTGATCGTGTCAGTTGGTTTTAAACCCTTATTCCAGGGCGTTGTTCTTTGGATAATTATATCTGTTGCAGCTTTGTATGCGGTAATGCATTTGGCATAAATGAATTGATATAAAAGATAAATATTGGTAATCAACTGGGTCAGTTCAAAAATTCAATTCATCTATGTGTCATTGAGAGTAAATCATCGAACTGATTTCAAACGAAATTGAAGCCATTACCACACTACGCAACCCACTTATTTTATATCAATCATTCACCAGCATAGCAAAGATAGCCTACGCCGGAATAAAACGTAAAGGCTATACAAGCGGGCAAATATGTTAATTTTTAGCGTTTGCCCGGCCTTGACGTTTTACTGGACTACGCGCTATTGGTTGCTCAACTGGTGAAAATGAAAGATTTTGTGTTTGACTTACTCGCCGACTATGCATAGCTGCGAAAGTTATAATTAATTCTATTTGTTTTCGATTTGCAGCAACTAGGTTGGTATTGAAGAGGCCGTTTCAAACACCCTCTTCAATTACTGTCGGTTTTGCAACCGTAAATTCCATAAGCTTTTCTGCCATACTCTTTTTAGCATCATTTTCAAAGCCTTTCCAGTAGTCCTGTGTCGTGCTCATCGTTGTATGCCCTAAAGCTTCCTGTGCAAATTCCAGTCCCATTGTACGGGTTGCCTGGGTAGTGAACGAATGGCGGGCTACCATCGTGCCTAATTTAAATGATAAGCCTAACTGATCGACCAGTTTTTGCATGTGCTGGTTAACAAACCGTATAAAATTTTGGTTGACTCGATGCCGCTCTTTTGCTGACATGCCTGTCTGGAATATCGGAAATAAGTAATCATTAGGCTTGCCTTTTTCGTTTGCATACTTTTTAATAAAATCTTTAATATAGCTGGTCAAGGGAACAACAATAGGGGTCGGGTCTTCCTTTGTAGTATTTTTCGTCTTGTGCCTTAAAAATGAAAAATAGGTATCACGGATGTCTTTAAACTTTAATTCAGCAATATCTCTGAAATTCATCCCGTTGCACTGGTAACTGAAAAACCAGAAATCCCTGGCCTTTAGCATTAAGCTGTCTTTGGCAACATCTGCAATGTATAACGCATTAAGATCAGGTGTTTCCAATGCCTTTTTTACATTTTTGCCGTTCGGGATTTTATAAGTTTTAAAAGGGTAAAGTTCAGGGGAAATATCTCCGGCTGAAATTGCTTTATTAAAGATTGCCCTTAAATTACGCATATAAATACCAACTGTTGTTTTGGAACTATTTTTGGAGATCATCCATTGTTCGTATTTATTTAAAACATCGGCTGAAAGTGAGGCAAAAGGAATATACGTAACCGGATTTTTTTTACCCTCACTTAAATAAGCCGTGATAGAATTAATGCTGCAATTGTAACTGGAAGCTGTGCCGATCTGCTCATTTTTGTCCAGTTCCTTTACATAACCAGCAAAATGGTCAATAACATTATTGGCGCTTGCTTTGGTACGGAACATCTTGCGCTCAAATTTTTCAAAAGTAAAGCTATCACCTAAATCCTTAGCCAGTTCTGCCGCTTTTTGTATAATAGCATCCAACTCAATTTTAAGTTCCTTAAGTTCTCCTCTTGGCCTGGCAGCCAAATAAGATTGTTCAAACTGTTCATTGCTCAATTTGTAATCAGTTTTATACCACCGTTCCATTTTTGCGGTAAAATAAACGTGTAGTTTTATAGGGTAAGTGCCATCTTTCAATGCCCGCCTTGTGTCCAGATATAAAGAAACCTCTGCTTTCATGATTTTAATAATTAAATGTATAAATTTGCAGAAACAAACAAAATATAAGCATCACAATAAATGATATAAAATGCTGATTTATAGTGATATTTACTAATACAAATATAAAAAGAATGATTTAATTATTTGCAGAAAATTTGCAGAAAAATGGACAACAAATCACAAAATATCACAAATTAACTAATATTGAAAAATATATAAAATATTGATTATAAATACATAACAATGTATTTATAAATACTAATAATGTGTTAAATCTGACTGTTAATCAGAGGGTCGCTGGTTCGAGCCCAGCCTCAGGAGCACTGAAAATCAATGATTTAACCCCACTCTGGCGAGTGGGGTTTTTTGTTTGCACAAGATTTGCACAAGACTAGTTGGTGGCTGTCATTCGCACAGCATACTAATACTCGTCCCTTTCCTGCCCTTTTTCCTTTGTTTTGTCTTGTGTCATATCTCGGCTATCCTCTTTAAACCAATCTTTTTTCAACCAATCAGGCAGATGTGATTTTTCTTTTTCTGGCTCACGAGATATTTCAATTCCAGCTTTTAGGGCATCTAACTGTGGTGTGCGGGTTTGGGTAGAGACAATCAATTCCGCTATCTCAGGTGACATTTTATTCAACCCATACCCAATGTTGTAATAATCAGCGAACTCCTGTTCACTCAAATGTGCTCTATCCATATTAGAAAGTGTTTTGTGCTTTACTGTCCAAATAAGCGTTTATTGAATCGCTGTCATATAAAAAGTTCTTAGGTGTTACAGGGACAAATCTGATACGCCCTTCATCTCTGAACTTCTGCAAACTTGTTTTACTAGAAATCCCCAGCCGCTTCATGGCCATATCGCCAGTGATCCACTTCTCTTCATTGATATTATTATCGGCTTTATATCTCTTGTATAGCCGGTCAAGCATTTCATAGAATGCTTCATCTTCAAAACAAATGACTTGCATATTATTATTGGCTTAAAGTTGACAGCCCCTTGCTTTATCTAATATTGAAATTGACTTTTATTGGAAAAAACTTTCCTCTTATTTGCAGCTTTAAAGCTGTAGAAGGTACGGACTCTTGGTTTCTACCAGAGAGTATGTGAAGTTCCCGCGTTTTGACTATTCGTCTTCCGTTCCTATCTGGTCTAGAAGTTCGCGATGATGAGACGTCCACTCCTTTAGACGCGCACTCTCTTGAGCTGTGTACCACTCGAAAGATTCTTTATTACTCAATGCAGCGCGAGAATCCGAAGTTGTGATGTGCTCTGCCTTGTTAATCAACCAGAAAATCGTGTTTTCATCTCTTCTATATTGAACGTTCTCCTCATTACGATTTAATATATTGCTACCTATACGTTCGCAACTTCTTATAAGCCAATTATCTTCATAAATGAACTTAAATTCGTAGTGCGTTTGGTGCGGGCTTAATTTTTTGTTGGGAAACAAATTGGTTGCACGTCTTTTCAACTCTTCCGGGCATGTTGTTATTAATTCACTCAAGTCGTGGTTAAGCAACTGGAGAATAGTTATATCATCCATCCACCAATACCTTTCATCAGCATCAATGGTTCTTTTGATGCTTTGTAGATTCGTTATAAACGTATCCAAATTTTTTAAACTCAACTTGCGACAAACAGCTAATTCTTTGGATTCAAACCTTTTTAGCCGATCAATTACAGTGACATAGCATTTTGCATGTTTAATGCGACCTCTTTGTTCAAAAGACTGAATTGACGAGCAATAGTAATTAACAAGATCCAAAGGTTCTTGAAATAAATAAAACGACCTTGCGGAGTTCCAACTTCTATCTTCCCAGCACTTATAAACTTTGAGGTCATCCTTCTCAATTAATCCTTTAAATAGGTTGCTAAGAAGCTTCTTTAATTGTATCTCATCGTCGTTTAATGGCATGAAATATGAATGTTCATATTTTATTTCATCGTCCCTCTTGGTGTCGCCCTGAGAAAATCTTTCCTGATAAATTTTGTACAACACAGCTGCTTTTTGTCTTGCATCCTTTTCAACTCGTTTTGGAGTGTTGTTTGTCAGTTGAATTCCTATAAATTCGAGCATAACGCATAAAAAGTCATCTTTAATTGGTATTGTGTCGCCATCATATTGAAGAAGCTTACGGGTGAAATGATTTCGCTCAGTTTTGGGGTAGTGCTCGAGAAAAAATGACTCGAAAAAATTGTAGCCATTGATTCCGACTTCTTCTATATCCCATGTCGAACTATGACCTCGGGGATGTATAAGTTTTTGTTCCTCTGTTAATTCATCATCCCAAACTTTGGTAATGAAATCCTCAATGAGTTGTTGATATAGAGCTGCATCGATACGCATAAAATCAAATTAGATGTAAATAAATCTCTCCGTCTCAAGCTTTCAGACAGAGGTAATATAATTTTTTGTTCAGACACCGGTTACGGAGATGGCTTTTCCATCGTGCCGGGCGAAACTTTGTTTATTAGACTTTTGGTTGTGGCGACATTAGTCGCCCAGTATTCTTTTAGGAGCTTGCGAACAATATGAGGCGTGTTCGAAATTCCCGACACCCGATCTTTTGCAGGAGACAGAATATCCGACAAATCTACGCAGACAGTTTCCATTGCTTGAAGATAACCAGCGACCCACTTCTCACCATATTTATCAAGATACTCATCCAAATTCATCTCGCTCATGTGATCTGGCAGACTGCCAGTGAAACGACCGTAGGTGGTAAACTCGTCTAACTTGCCCAAGAAAATGCCTCGCCCAAAATATATCACATGATACCCGTTATGTATGATTCTGTCAATTAATTTTTCCTGCTCAATTCCCGGAAGTTAAGCATTGATACCACAATTATAAAACTTGGAGCTTTTCCCTAAAAAAATAGAAAAAATAGTTTTTTCTAAAAATTCGCTAGTGGTTTGATTTGGCTCCATTTGTATCAAGGCTTCTGATAAAGCCCTAAACGTTACTCTAACTTAAGGAAAAGCCATGAAACAAAAAGGACAAACATTAAAAATAGAAGATCAAACAAAAATTGCATCGTTTACCGACAATACGGTTTACAAAGTGTTTGACGCAAATTTCTTAAATGATTGGAACAGCTTAGAGTTTCCCTCACCTGAAACGCTTCCCCAATACTACGATCCGCAGCGGGATGGCAACTAAAATATCGCGATAGTGGAGAGCGCCTTAAACACTTAAAGCAAGCGGCTGGGAATTAGCTGAAAACCCAATAACAGAGTAAGCAGAAACCTTCAAACCCATTAATCATGAGTACGGAAAAAACCATTCGTGATGCGGGCTTCAGTTCTACCAGCGATCCTTACAAATTCAAAAAGGATAACAGCACGGTAACTGTAAGACCGGGGCAAGGCATAATCGTTGACCACGGTGGCCGCCATAACAAATACGGCAGCAACACTTCGGACAGCTTTTTAAGCAACCGCCTGAACAAGTAAGTATGAATGACCACTCGCAGCCAGGCTGCGGGTGGTTCTTAAAAACTAAGACAATGAGTTACAAATTAGAAGACCCGCTATTTTTCTTTAACAACCGAGATTACCGGGCCTATACATACAGGAATATTTTCGAGGGAACTCTTATCTGTGGCAGCCTTGGAGCGGGGAAATCAAGTGCCTCGGGTAAATTCTGGGCATTAAAGATGTTAAAGGCTGGCTTCGGCGGCTTGGTGCTGACGGTAAAGCCGGACGAGAAAAACCAATGGGTTGAGTATTGCCAGTTGGCCGGGCGTTCGAAAGACCTGCTCGTATTAGAGCCGGGATGTCCGTATAGCTTCGACTTTATGAGCTACTTATCCAGCAATAACACCGGCGATGCTTTAACGGGAAATTTGTTAGAAATTTTAAAGGTGGTTATCAACGCAGGTGCAGAGCGAAGCGGCGGTAAAAACAATAGCGACCCTTTTTGGAACCAGGCACTCGATCAACTGATTGCCAATGCCATTGATCTTTGTTTAATGGCCTTTGGCAAAGTCGATGTGCAGACCTTGTATGATATTGTGCAAACTGCACCGCATAACGACAAGCCAGTGCCTAAGCCTGAAGAACGCCATAAGAAAGCTTTCTACAGAGCCTTTACAAAGGTAAGAACTCAGGTATCAAAAGATTTAGACACTTGGTATAACGGGCTGCATTGGGCAGAGCGTGAGCAAATCGATTTCGATGGTACTTATGATGCAAAAGCGTCGGATGCCGTGCCTAATTACAAGCCTTTAAAGCTGCTTGATCAGTTTTTTACGGATACGTTTAGGAATCTCGCCACCAAAACAAGGAGCATCGTTGAGTTTAGCTTCACTGGTCTGCTCTACTCATTGCTAAGAGAACCCTTCTACTCCTTGTTCTGTAAGCAGAAGCAAGATTTTAATCCGAGGCTGAGCTTGGATGGAAAGGTCCTGCTTTTGAATATCCCCACCAAGCTTTATCATGATGTTGGAAGAGATTGCCAAATCCTTTACAAGGTGTTGTGGCAGCGGGAAATGGAAAAGCGTGATATCACTTTGAACGATAGGCCGCTATTTTTATTCGCGGATGAGGCATATACTTTCCTACATGAAAGAGATAGCCAGTTTCAATATACCGCGCGCAGTTCGCGGGTCGCGACGATTTACATTGCTCAAAATTTTTCACAATTTTTTGCTGCGCTAGGTGATAAGTCAAGAGACCGGGTGCATAGCTTTTTGGGTACACTTAATACTAAGGTCTTCCATGCTAACTCCGATGTCGAAACAAACAATGCCGCATCCGAGCTGATCGGCGATGCTGTTTTTATCGATCCTTCCAAATCAGTGTCCATATCAAAAGATTACTCCACGAGCCAAAGCAGTGGGCTAGTTGTCGAAAGGCAAGTACGGTCCAACGAGTTCGTAGGGTTAATTACTGGCGGTTCCAGAAACAACTTCAAAGTGGAAGCTTACATCCATGTCCAGGGTGATAAGCTGTTTAACGGACAAAATTTCGCCAAGGTGCGATTTGATCAAAACTATAAATAAAAGAAGTCTAATTTAATTTTTAACAGCCATGAAAAAGCATAATTCGTATTACCAAATCGTGTTCCAACGCACGAACCTTATTAAACTGTACCTCTTAAGTTTCTTTCTAGGGATTTCGAGCTGGCCTCGCATCATCCTGGAAGTGTTTCTTCGTCGGGGAATGGGCCAACGTTACATGAGTTTAATGACTTGTATCACCCTGTTTGTGTTAATGTTTTTCGGCACCAATGTGCCGCACTACAGTACGTACTCAGGTTGGTCTTTCCCAAGTGTGGCAGATAGCTTTGGTACTCATCCATCGGAAGCCATCTTCGCACTTGTGTTCCTTGCAATGGGCATCATGCGATACCGGGAAACGATGTCGGAACCGGGAGTGTTTGAGTTTGCCAAATTCAGCCACTATTCAGGAGACATCCTACCTTTTTACTACAACATTAAGCTGTTTGGTATTGAGCCTGGGCGTCGGTTAATTTCCACGGTCTATGAACCTTTGACCGGCATCGCCGTAGGAGCAATTCTAAACTTATTTGATTCGCCGGTGGGACCGCTTTTGATTGTTTGCAGTATCATTTACTCACTAAGCTATTTTGGAGCGCATTATTTAGGCGATCAATATTTAATGGACAGAATCGACGAGATTATGTGCAGCGAAGATTTAGGCAAAACACTTGCCGAAGGGATGCGTCCAGAGGATGGCCGTGGTGTTGAGTTTTTCGGCACCGTGCCACCTGACAAGCAATTTCGGCGGGTACTGGCAGATAGCATGATCGAAAATGAGCCTGCAACGGACATCGTGTAGCGGTCATTGCTCAGCAACGGGAAGATGTCTGTAAGGAAAATTAGAACCACTTATGGAATCTTCCCGGTGCTGTGTTTTGGTTAATAGAATACGCCTCCTCTTATCTATTCGTAACAAAGAAACGAAGTCCAGCACTGCTTTTATAGTTTCACGATATAACTGCTGCTATGATACGCATGCACCAAACAACTTCAGCAAAACAGGCCAAAGAATACTATTCCGGCGCACTGCTGCAATCGGACTATTACGTCGGAGATCAGGACCTTAAAGGGCGGTATTTTGGGAAACTAGCACAGCATCTTGGACTTGACATCGAGCCATCAAAAGAGAGCTTTTTCTCGCTTATCGATAACGTTAATCCTGTGACTGGCAAGCCGCTTACACAACACACCAAAGAGGGGCGGACCGTTGCTTACGATGTGGTGTTCAACGCGCCAAAAAGTGTCAGTATTTTACATGCTTTAGCAAACGATCAGCACATTTTACAGGCGTTCCAGGACAGCGTAAACGAAACCATGCAAGACATCGAAATGGATGCGCAAACGCGGGTACGTAAAAGCAAATCACAGGAGGATAGAGCTACGGGCAATTTGCTATGGTTCGAGGTTACGCACCAAACCGCTCGGCCTGTGGACGGCTCTTTGCCTGACGTTCACTTGCACTCCCATAACGTAATATTTAATGCTACCCATGACCGCGTCGAAGGCACGAACAAGGCTGGGCAGTTTCGCGATATCAAAAGGTCGATGCCCTATTACCAAGCGATGTTTCATAAGCGGTTATCTGACAAGCTTATTGATCTGGGTTATGGCATAAGACGAACAGACAAAGCTTTTGAAATCGCCAACGTGCCACAAGTTGCCATCAACCATTTTAGTAAACGCACCAACGCCATTGGTGAATTTGCCAAGGAAAAGGGTATTAGCGACCCAAAGGTGTTGGCAGAACTTGGAGCGAAGACCAGGGCCAAGAAGCAAAAAGGCCACACAATGGCCGAACTAAAAACGGAATGGCGGCGACAACTGCGTGAAGAGGTAACGTTACAACCTGGCGAAGATGTCATGCCGGTACGTTATGCACAAAAGGCATATGCTGATAGAACAATACCAGAAGATGTTATTGATCACGCGTTACGGCATTCCTTTGAACGGGCCTCTGTTAAACCGGAGCGCCGGATATTAGAAACAGCCTACCGACAAAGCATCGGAAAGCGTCAGCTTTCCATAGAAGGGCTAACGAAGTGTTTTGACGGCGACAGCCGGATCATTCGTGTAAAGGAGAAGCATCAAGTCGTCTGTACGACAAAGCCGGTATTGGCAGAAGAAAAAAGGATGGTGGAATTGGCCCGGCAGGGATTAAACAGCCAGCAGCCACTATACCGCAAAGCTCCGGCGTTGGCCCCTCACCTTAACGACCATCAGCAAAACGCCATTGCCGATATTTTAACCACCACCGACCAAACCTCAATTATTCGTGGGGCGGCCGGAACAGGCAAGGCGACGATTATGGTCGAGGCTAGGAAACATATTGAGAACGCCGGTAAGCAATTATTTGTGGTTGCTCCAACCTCACAGGCGGCGCGTGGCGTACTGGTCTCTGAAGGCTTTGAAAATGCCGAGACGGTCGCAAAGCTTTTGGCAGATAAAAAACTGCAAGAGCAGTTAGCAGGGCAAGTTTTGTGGGTAGATGAGTCCGGTTTGATGGGTACACAGGATATGATAGCACTCCTTAGCATCACGAAACAGCAGAATGCCAAGCTTATCTTAGGAGGGGACTACAACCAGCACAGCGCCACAGTGCGTGGCGATGCAATGCGCGTCCTTAATTCTGTAGGAAAAATTAAAACGTCGGATGTTAGCAAAATTGTCCGGCAAAAGAATATCCATTATCGTAAAGCGGTCGAGGACTTATCTAACGGAGATACCAAGCAAGCCTTTATCAAGTTAAGCAGCATCGGTGCAATTAAGAACGTCGATCCGCTTAAGCCTAATGAATTGCTGATTACCGAGTACGTAAAAGCCCTCAAGAATGGCAAAAGTGCCATGATTGTATCGCCTACTCATGCTCAAGGTAATGCGGTCACCACCGAGTTGCGCGAAAAGTTACGGGCCAACGGACTGATCGGCAAAAAAGAAATCAGTGTGGATAAATTTGATAACCGCAATTTAACGGAAGCGGAACGATCTGATTACCGCAACCTTAATGAAGGCGATATCGTGCAATTCAGCCAGCACGTACCAAAAATCAGGCGTGGATCGGTATGGAAGATTCAAAGTATCGACAGGGAGCAAGTGACGATTAGCAATAAGAATAATGAAACGCGCCAACTGCCGCTTGATCGCGCTAGAAGCTTTGATGTGTATGCTCACACTCAATTGAACCTTTCAAAAGGTGATACCGTCCGCATCAGTCGCAATGGATTTGATAAAAATGATAAGCGCATGAACAACGGGCAAATATTGGAGGTGGCGAGTGTCAGCAAGCAAGGAAAGATTGTGTTGCACAACGCTGCAAGCAAGGTGTCTTACGAGGTGGACCGCGATTTTGGTAACATCGATCATGCCTATAGCACCACGTCTCACTCTGCACAGGGGCGAACTGTTTCAGAAGTATTTATCTCTCAGCCATCGGCAACGTTTGTGGCGACAGATGCCAAACAGTTCTACGTATCTGTGTCCAGGGGCAAGGATGCCGCGCATATCTACACAGACGACCGAAAAGCGTTGCTGGAATATGCCAGCGAATTAGGCGACCGCCAATCGGCCCTGGAACTGGTAGGTGGGTATACCCATGCTGATTATGTGCAGGATCAGATTGTCAAAGGGCCGGAGCGCGAACCGCAATCAAGAGGAAAGGACAGAGCATTGGAGGTAACCAAAGGAAAGGATGATTATGAACCGGGACTTTGATTTAGGATTTGATAAATTTGATAAGTCCGAGCAAAAATCTGCTGGAAGTACAGATCAGGCTGACGAATACAAGGTACAATCGTCAGTTCGTAATGTATGCTTTGTCTGGCCGGACGGACGTATGAAGTTTTTAAATTATGCCTATCTTGTCAGTAGCGATTATCTGCCGGAGAACGGCCTTGTAAGGCTAACTTTCACCTCGGCAACCATTGAGCTAAAAGGAGTGAAGCTTCAGACACTATTCGATAAGCTGCTTTTTCATTTGCCGATCAGGATAATTTCTCAGGATGAGCGTTACAATCAACTGTCTGGCGATGCCTACTGTGTCAACGAAATCTTGGAGAATATATAAAACTTAAACTGTTAGCGATTTACTTTACGTCTACCAATCCCATAATAGTTTATAGACATCTTTGATCACAGGGTTTTTAACCGTCCAAATTAAAGCTGGACGACCTGAAATCAATGTTTCAACGGGCTGAATTTCGGTTAAAGTTTCATGAGATGTCACCCTTCTGTATCCTCTAAAGCTTCTATAGGGCCTATCTCGATGAAAGATAACTGTAAGCTTGAACTCCTCGGTTGGCAGGATGATTCGAACAGACCAATACTCTGGTTGGTTATTGAATGAATTTTTAAGTTTAGCAGTTATTTTCTTGTCGATACTTTCTCCCTTTTTAAGGACGTGCCCAAAGTTCGATTTTACAAATAAATCGCCACCCTCTTTCCTGATTTCTTCAATTATACCAGGGTGTACTTTAGGTTCACTAAATTCTCCGTCTGCACTCATATGATCGGTAAACGAACTTACACCATTTTTCAAACAAAGAAATTTTGTCTTCCTGCTGTGAATCGCGAGATCGCCATTTACATCCTGCAAATCGATCTCAACTTCATGCGTCAAAACTTTTAAATCAAATGTGATCGCATCCTTTTTATTGAACTTAAGATATAGAGCCACCGAAATTATTATGCATACCGCGGTGATTTCCAACGAAAGCTTCCTATCATGTAAAAAATAATCCAACCCGATAATTAAAGAAACAACAGTTAGTACGAACCCAGAATACTTAGCTATATTGTCAAAATTCATTTAAAGATAGTTGTGTATTAATTGGCTTATTAGGTAGCTAATTTAACATTTTAAACGTTAGGAATTTGTACCCCAATAGATTATATTATAAGGTAGAGTCATCGGGTTACAGTAGTTAATGAATTTCATTTGGATAGCCTATGCAAGATTTACAAAGTCGTATCAGGAAGATTTTCCAGTCAGCCAATCCATCGAGCCCAAAAGGTTATGCATTAGGCATATATCAAGATGGTGCAAAGGAATTTATATTCGAAGGCAAAGCGTCCATCGAACACGATGTAGCAATTGACGGGAAAACTAAGTTTCACATTGCATCGCTGACCAAGCATTTTGTGGCGGAAATATTTAGATACTTGGAACGTAAAGGAGTAGTAAGTGAACACGATGATTTAAGAAAGTATTTTTCAGAAATTGATTCAAATCTTCAAGATGTTAAAATCAAACATCTCTTAAACCATACAAGCGGACTTAGGGATCAATGGGAACTTACCGAATATGCCGGTTGGAGGCCTCAAGATGTTATAACTAATGACGACATCTTACAGCTCCTTAAGCGACAAACGGTTTTAAACTTCCATCCTGAAAGTCATTATGCATATAACAATACTGGTTATACACTTCTGTCGATTATTTTGGAGAAAGTAACTGGTGAAACGATCCAAAAGCTAACGACAGATTATTTATTTGAACAATATGGCACCGTAAATACAGGCTATTACTCATATAAAGATAGTTTGGATTGGATGGCTACACCATACGTACCAAAGCCTTCTATCAATGGTCAGTATGAAATTAGTAGGCCAAATTTCGATGTTACTGGCTCGACATCAATGTATTCGACTATTGAAGATCTAATTTCGATAGAAGAAACGTTTTATAAAACCCAAGTGGGCTTACCTTCCATAGAAAGGAAAGAACTCCTCTATCATGACGGGTTGATGATTCTTGAGTCCAATGGGTTAAGTGTGCAAATGCATAGCGGTTGGGATTACGGATACAGCGCTTTCTTACTTAGAATACTTTCGTCGAAAGTCTCGATAGTTATTTTATCGAATTATGGAGTGTCCAATTTATTTCCTTATGCAATGCGCGTCGCTGCTTTAATTGACGGAAGTCTTTCGAAAGCAACCCTTATCAAACACAATTTAGAAGGAGCGAAAGTATCTTATCCGAACCCAGATACCTTTGAGAGTGGTTGGTTCCTCAATAAACCCTCGAATATCATCTTTGAAGTTGACAGTGAAAATGCATTGAAAATTCAGGGTAATAATTTATTTCAAATAGATGATAAGAACTTTCTTATTCAAGACTCGTTGACACAGATTGAATCTGTGTCCTCTACCTGTTTTAACTATGTTAGTTTTGGTCTGTCGCTGCAATTCACAAAGCTAACAAGGGAGCAAATTGCATTTTCTTTAAAGAATTATGAGGGCACATATTACTCAGTTGAATTGGACGCAAAGTATTCCGTTGCATTGGAGCAAGGCGCTTTGGTGCTACTAGGCAGGAAATTTGTACGCTACAACCTGCGACAGGTAACGAACGAATATTTTATAACGCCGAGATTTACATTAAAATTTATTGTAGAAGAAGACCGAATCCTAGGCTTTATTTTATCCAATCAAAGAATGTGGAACCTGAGTTTTCAAAAGCTACGGACTTCATAGGCTCCTAACTCAAATATTGCAGAGCTCGAACCCTAAAAACAAGCTGCTAAGCTATGTGACTTCTAATTTCATCTCGATTGTGTGTTAACAAGCGTATAATGAATAAAGAGCCGGATTGATTGGCTCTTTAAAAATTAAAAGGAAGGTTGTAAACTATTTAAATATTCAACTGCTTTGTTTGCCGCACTCGCAGCACGGAAAATAGCGCGATTGTCCTCACGGAGCACCTTCAGCCAGTTATCAATGTAGGCCGCATGATTGCCTTTCTCAACGGTTGGCAAACTGAAGCCACTACACAAAAAGGCAGCCCCGAATTCGGCTACCAATTCTTCATTGGCGTATTTTTGATCACCGAAACGTGATTTTTCCAAACGATCCAGGCGTTTCTTGGCACCCGTCCAATGGGTCAGCTCGTGAAACAATGTAGCCAGGTAATTTTCTGTGATTGAACATTGGTCTGTTTCTTTAAAGCTTGCTGCATATGGCATAAAGATTTTGTCCTGAGTGATGTCATAGTAAGCACCGCTGTTTATTTCACAAATCTCAGCGCCGGTATTGATAATGAACTGTTCAATTTCAATCGTTTTGTTGACGGACGGTTTGATCTTGTTAGTATCTTCGGCTGTAGTCTCGGGGGTCGTATAGCTTTGCAACTGACAACGATTGTAGACTGTTGAAACTTTGGCAAACGGCACTTTTTGCAGCTCCCCATCGACCTCTTTTTCATAGGTGTCATAAAAAATGATCAATTGCGTTTTTGCACTTTCACCTTTGCGGATGCGTTCACCTTTATCGTTCCATTGCTTGAACGTGGCCCATTCGTCCGACTGATAGTTGTTTTTGATAGCATGGGCCCAAAGAAGGATGATGTTGATGCCTTGGTAACGTTTGCCGGTGGTAAAGTTGACCGGGATTGTAAATCTGTTGCGTGAGTTGTCATCGAAGGGTTTTTGCCAGGGAACGACGCCCTTCTCTAATTGTTCAATAATGGTATCGGTTACCTGTTGATAAACGTCCTTTTGATTTATGCTGAAATCGGATTTTGCAGTGGTTGCTGCTTGGGTCATGTTGTTTTCCTCTTAGGTTGATAAGCTGTAATAGGTGAATGGGTGTCAGTGGTTCCAGTGTTCAGGGCCGTACCATTGGCCGTTGATCAGAATTTCGTTGGCTTCATTGATCGGTACATATTGCTTTGAGCCGTCGAACATGAGCATGTTTGCGTATGTGTTATCGAAGCTGAATCCGCTGACTTGGAATACCCAAAGACTGAGTTCCCGATTGGCTAACTCGTAAGTGTCAAAGTGTTGAAGGAAGCCTTGAAAGTTTCGAACTCTGAACTTGTATTGTTGTGTCATTGTTTATGCCTTTCCTGTTTGAAGTTGATGGTTGCAGGAGATGACCAACAGAAGTTCAAGGGAGCGAGCCAAATTTTAATTTGGATGGGCGAGTGAATTGGCCCGCAGGGTCAAGAGGAAATTAACTTTTGGTGTAAAGACCGGCTTCTGTTAATCTCATGCAAAAACCATTAACTGCATCAAAACAGGAATGGCTTAAACGATGACGTCGTGCGACTAAGTGTAGTTGAAATGCTGCTTTTCCCTTCCGGCACAGGTGAATCGGAAATGCTTTAACATTCGCTGGTTGCCACATGCCAGTCGTTCACGTCTTTAAAGGCGCGATACAATCCGTTCATCGGCTTATGCCCTAAACCGTCCTGAGTCCTGACAAAGCGATTAATGGCTAAGGTGGCATTGTTGCCGCGTTCCGTATTATCCATCCAACTATACAAGGTCTGGTAGCCGTAACCGACCAGATAAGGAAACGCAGCAGTAAGGTGCCTAACCGAATTCAAAACGATGCTATCGTGCTGCGATACGTATTGCGGAAACCGCAAAAGAGCCGATAGGTAATCGAAACTGTCTTTGAACAGATGTACGGCCTTTGGCTTTGCCACCTCTCCGCGTTTAAACGTTACGGTTTGAGGGCCGACCGTGCCTTTCATAAAGATGTTGCGTAAGGAGTAGCCTTCGTCCTCGTTCTCAAAGGCAAGCGTGTACATGCGTTTGCCGGTGCCTACCTCCTGCACATAGGCTTCAAAATAAGTTTTACGTGCAAGGTCGGAGGGAATTCCGCGCTTTTCCAGGTAGCGGATAAGCGCCAGGTCTTCCAACTCATCTTTGCGGCTGATACGCCAGCCGGGCAGCAAAACCACATTTGATGATTTTGCTGAACCGGGTTTGACAACCATATTGTTGAGCCAGCGTAGCGCATCGGTCTCGGTGTCGTCTTCGTTCGTGGATTTAAGATACAGCATGACGAAATCGACAACACCGCCGATCTTGCCGATGGTGCTATCGTGCCAGGTATTCTCTTCCGATCTTACAATCATGCTACCCGGCTCTTTATCGTGTAGCGGTGAGTCATACACCAAAGCGTTGATGCAGATGTCCAACGGTTCAAAGCCGAGAGCGAGCAGGACTTTTGTAAGTGGAATGAGGTTAGCTTGTTCCAGCTTCATGTCGCCTCCTATCGCACAAGGCGGCTGTTGAGAAAGTCGTCGAGAGACGACTTGCGATAGCGAACGGCCCTGCCTACCTTGATCGGCTGTAGGTCGTAACGTTTTGTGCAGTCCCATACGGCCAGCGTATGCGGATTGGTCAGGCCTAGATATTTTGCTGCCGCCTTGCGGTCGAGCAACGGGTCGTGATGGTTGTCACGCATGGTTACCTCACTGGAAAAAATGAATTTTTGAAAAGTGGCTTCTGGTGGCCCTAATAGATGTAGGTTTATAATCCTACGTTATAGAAAATTCAATGGGAATTCGTTCCCATTAACAAAGAATAAAATACAATTATAAATTGTCGGCCTAAAAGGATATAAAATTGCCCCTGCAAGGCAGGGGCAATCCGGTTCTATACACCGGGAAAGTTGATCGTCGATTCGATTTCTTTCAATTTCAGATTACATTCTGAGAAAATGAACTGAGACACCATGCGGATCAATCCTGGAGTGGACGTCAGGAACTCACGTCCTTTATCATCGCGGATAATCAGTTTGCAGCCTTGGTAAGGGTTCTCATTTAGCTCGTCGCCTTCCTGGGCTAAGGCAACTTCGAAGGCTTCCAATTGGCGCATACGGGAGATCAGGTTGATGCGCTGAACGCTTCTACGGTGCAGGTCGCTTACCATTTTAAGCTTGTCATCAAGGGTTAGCTCGACTTTGGCCGGTTGTACCTCCGATTGTTTCACTTCCTGCTTTGCTTCTACCGCAGGTTCGGCCTTAGGCTTGTCGGCCTCTGGCTTGGCATCCGCAGTCTGCGCTTTGGCTGGCTGGGCAGCATGGTCTTTTTTTGCTGCACCGTTTTGTGAATTGTTGTTTGCTTGTTTTGCAGGTTCGTTCTTAACGCCTACACCGTTCAGATTGTTAAATTCCATGTGGAAATGTTTAATAAGTTAAAAAATCTGTTATCACCAAAGTCATTTGAGGTTGCCTCATCTGCCCTTTGATAGAGGCTAGATATTTGCGCGGTGGGCTGGCTGGCAAGGCTGACGCTAAAAAATACTACCCGTAGCGTAGCAGAGGTGTGGAGATTTTTTATGCGGCACTCCGCATGGCCTTGACAGCCGAAGAGGTATAAATTCGCCTCGTTCAAAGGGTTGATGAAGGCACACGGCCAATGTGGGGATGACAGGTTTTTACATCAACTATGCCATTGGGATTACAATTGGAGCAGTGAGGTAGTGAAAATGGAAGCTATGGAACGTAGCGGCCAGTTCATAGAAAAACAGCTTCAACAAAAAATCGCATGTCCACAATAAGGGAAGCGCCCTGACTGGAGCCAGGGCGCTGATAGTCTAAGGTTTCAGATGATGTACGGCTTGAAGTGATACATCGTCTATTACTATGCGTCGAACCTTACGCGCGGCATTGGCATATACGCTAAGTGGGTATTTGCCTTCGAAGTTATCATCACGAACAATGCGGTGCAGAAAGTCCTGGCATTCTTCGAGTTCAGCGATACTTACCAAACCCAACTCTGGAAAGCCCATGCCGAGATCACATAAGCCAAAGGCGATTTCCGGATAGTCAGGGTCAAGCTCACTGATTAACCAGGTCATTGAAGTGTTGGTCAGAAATAACCTGACGACTGGCGGGTAGTCTTTATCAGGGCTGGTATCGCTGCCGTTTTTTATGAGCTGTTCGTACTGCGCCTGAGTGAATAATGAAGACATTGTATTTTCCTTTCATAAGGGTTGATGGTTACAGGCGATGACAGAGCCGGAGTTAAGCGAACAAACCGGCTGTTATTTTGGATGGGCGAGTGAATTGCCCCAATGGGGCAAGAGGGAAATAATAGTTGGTGTCGAGAGCGCTTCGGCTAATCGCGTGTGCCCAACCATCGATCCCATAACTATAAAAGGAAAGAGCGTGTCTTAACTAATTCTGGTGCAAAGAATAATGCGCATCAAGCAACGGTAATCTGACGACTGTAAGTTGAAGTCTCGGAGTGGATGCGACTTGATAGGTATGAGTGAAAAGAGCTAAGGCAACTAGAAATAATTGCCTCAGCTATGAATCAGTTGCTTATGAGGGTCATGTTAGTTTTAATCGCCTGACGGCTTAGCAGCTTCCGCCTGGTCTGCAAGATCGAAAACATGATGGACGAGAAACGCTTCCACCAATGACAGTGCGTAACCATCATCAATGGGTAACATATCTTCGGTCAACAGGATTTCGTCGATGTAAAGTGCTGGATTCCACAGCTTGCGGATCAGTTCTGGCTGTTCGGGTTCCATACGCTCTAAAACACGTTCAAAAGAATTCTCGGCAGTTTCAAGGAACCTTTCACGAATGCCGGTTTCTAAAGGTAAAGTTGTAATCTGGATATTGTCTGTTTGTATGTGGCGTTTTTCTTTGATAGGAGGTTCATCACCTAATTTCCCAATGACATCACGATTCAAACGATAGTCCTGATACATGGTCTGATGCCCTTCAACGTCAGCAAAGACTTGTTGGAAAACGTCCAGTCGGAAGTCAGGGTCGTATCTAAGCTGATTGTCTGTTTCAACACCACGAATGTAATAGTGCCATTCCTCCGCACTGATTTTGTGCTGGTTGTCGAAGAGTAGTTTGGCAAGTTCAAATTCGCTGGCTGTACCTTTGGTGAGGTCTGCCCATTTTCTGAATCCGGCCAGTCGAGCCATTAGGTGTTGTGCATCCGCCAGTTTGAAATCTTCTTCATCAATGTCAAAATCCAAAAAGAGTCCGTCAATGTCGAAAAATCTTGGATTGTACTCATAAACATCACTGTCGAATTCTGGATCAAAACGAATTGTTTGGGTTTTGAAGTCTCTAAGCAGGTTTTTTGCTTGCAACCTGAAAAAGTCGATTGGTTTCATAATACATACCTTTTTTAGCCAAGTTCATTATCTATGGGTGGAGCGTTCGTAATCTGTTGACTAGATAACAACCTTGGCGGGTTTGCATTATTAATCTGTTGGCTGATGAAATCTTTGCACGAACGAGCTGGCTTGCCAACGAGCACACACAATTATAAGTATAATTTCAGAAATCTTGCTTGGAAACGAGGCCACAAATTATTGTGCCTTCTTAACTTCCTGATATTTTCTCTTCAAAAACCGATTTTGCTTTGTGAAGCGTGCCCGAACATAGCTGTCGAGTGTAGGCATTGTTCGAAAGTCAATTCTGTCAGCATTTAAGGTTAAGATATATTGGCTCCCATTGAAGTTTGCTTTATTAGCTAGGAAGTTCAGGTTGCGCTGTAGCGTATCCTGATCAACGTCGAAGATATTGTCATGAATTAAAAAGCCAGGATGGTTTTTCCTTGTATGTTCATCAATAAGGAGTGCGAGGTCATAAATAAAAGTTTTTTCGCGTTCTACACTGTGGCTCCCATCGTCAGCAATTCGCATGGTTATCTCCACAACTTGAACACGATTTACCTGCTTGATTTGAAGAGATGCCTGCCTAGTTCCTTGAACGTATTCATGGATCATTAAGACAGTTTTTTCTAAACTTTCAATGACCCTGCGGTGCTCTTGAAGCAACGATTGCAAACGCAGGAGTTCTTGCTCTTTTCTTACTCTATAATGCTGTCTGTCAGCAGTTAACTCATCATATCGAAGAACAAAACTTCTTAATTCTGAAAGCTGGTCCGATTTGTCTTTAAATGCTGCATAGGTTTGCTTAAGATTTTTAAGCGAACCATTCTGGTTTATTACTGATAATCCCTTTTTATACTGGTTATCCAATGATTCAAGCTCATTGTCTATTTTCTCAACTTGAGCAATGATTACTTTTTTTCGCTCACCTAGAAGCCTGTTTTGAAATTCATCGATGCTGTTTTTAAATTCTATCGCTTCTGATAGGCTCTTTTTTATATGTTTACCTAGTCCCGCCTTTAAATTGTCGTAGAATTCAGATATTTCGCCTAGGTCGAAATCTACTCGTTGTGATACCGGTTTCAGTTTTGCGAGCTGGAGTTTCAAAACCCCTTTTTGTCTGCGTCGCGCTTCAATGTCTTCCTCAAGTCGGATAAGATCAGACTTAATTAACTCATAACCGGCAATATTTAGGTATTACGGGAATGTTGACCAGGCGATTCCGTGGCAAACTGACCAGTCTAAGAACTGGCGGAATGGTGCAGCAAATGCTGTAGAAGCATTATTACAAAGTTAGCTATTAAAGGTTATTATTGGTAACTGATTTCTTTTTCATCAGCCCTGCGTTTTTTTCTCATAGATTCTCCTTTGAGCTCCAGTCTGTGAGCGCTGTGTACAATACGATCCAGTATGGCATCAGCTATCGTTTTTTCGCCGATCACCTCATGCCATTTACTTACCGGAAGTTGTGAGGTAATGACCAGTGAGGCTTTGCCATGCCTGTCTTCGATGATCTCCATCAGGGCAGCCCTGTTTTGCGCATCAAATGGCTGCAATCCGAAGTCATCAAGTATAAGCAGGTGCTGCCGTTCGATCTTTGCTATTTCTTTGATGTATGAGCCATCGGCCTTGGCCATCTTTAGTTTGGCCAGTAGTTTGGGGGTACTGGCGTAGAGTACTCGGTAACCCTGCGTACAAGCTTGATAGCCAATTGCAGAGGCTATATAACTCTTACCTATACCGGTGCTACCTGTCAGCAATACATTCTCATAACGCTCGATGAATGTGCAATCTGCAAGCCGCATTACCTGATTACGATCAATGCTCCGGTCCGCATGGTAGTTTACATCTTCGATAGATGCTTTGTACCGGAACTTAGCATAATAGATCTGCCGCTCAATGCGACGATTATGCCGATCATCCCATTCGGCATCAATGAGATGAGCCAGCAATTCATCGGCCGTATAGCTATCTGTTTGCCCGGTTTCCAGGCTGCTTTGGAAAGCATGGAACATGCCGAAGAACTTCATCTTCCGCATCTTGTCTAAAGTGTTCGTGTTCATATTGATATTATTATTGTTTATTGGTAATAGTCTTCTCCTCTGATATTATCATGCTCCGGCATGGTAAGTTCATTTGCAAACAGGCTTTCTTCGTACTGATCAAGGTTCTTTTCCAGAATCATCTGTATGGTCTTGTAACTGTACATACCATAACTCAGCCCCCTTCTGCAAGCCATGATCAGGCGTTCATTACCCGCCTTACTGGCAAAGCCCAGTACGCCAACGCAAGATCTATAGGCATGCTCTGCGTAATTTTTGCGATTGAGAATGTGTTGAATATAAAGGCGCACGTCCTCATGGATTGATGCCGCCCATGAGAGGAACTTATCTGGATTCCAGTCGGCAACAAACTGGTGGGTGGAGGCCAGATGGTCTTTGTCAGTAATATAGCGATGCAGTCCTCTGGTACGCTTGTGAATGGCTATTCGTTCATAATGATAAAAGGCCTCTACTGTGGAACTGGAATAAAGCAGTTTTATCTTTTTGCCGATAAAGCGATAAGGGACACTATAGTAGTTTTTGTCAGGCCCAAGGCTGACATGCCCGTTTTTCATTACGGTTGCATGGAACTGTTTTTTAAGCTCATAGCGTAATACAGGCAGAGGCATGAGTGTTTCGCGCTCTACCTCCTCAAACTGCTGCCTGCGGCTATAGGGGCGGCTTTGCATTAACCTGTTATTGTGCTCTTCCAGTAGTTCATGTATAGCTGCATTCAGCTCTTTTAAAGAATGATAGACGTTCTTACGAAGCGGCACATAGATCCGAGTGTAAATGATCCTTACAGCACCTTCTACCAGTGCTTTATCCCGTGGCCGGAACGCCCGAGCCGGTAAGATAGTCGTGCAATAATGATTGCTAAAGTCTTCAAACGTTTCATTCAGCGTAGGTTCGTAACGGTTACTTTTAGTGACGGCAGCTTTCAGATTGTCCGGAACAATAGCTTCCGGCACGCCGCCAATATAGTGGAGTGTATTCTCACAGGCCGTTATGAAGTCTTCTTTTTGCTGGCTCAAAACAGCTTCTACATACGTCAGTTGGCTTGCTCCAAGTATGCCTATAAAGACCTCAACAGGAATGATCTCACCGGTTTCCTTATCGGTTATATTCAGCTTTTGACCGGCAAAGTCTACGTATAGCTTATCACCGGCTTTGTGATCAATATGCATGACAGGGTTAACCCGGGCCTTCCACTGCGTATAGTAAAAGCAGAACTGGCTATATTGATAACCATCCGGGAACTCTTTGCGGTAGGCCTCCCAAAGTATATGACGGGTAACACCAGTACGTTTCAGCTCTTTATCTACTTTGGGAAAGCAGCGCAGCATGGCTTGCATACGGCTATTGGGCGGTTGTTCTTTTGCTTTGCCAAACAGATCTTCCAGCTCTTTGTCATTGAAAGCATTTACTTCATCAAAGGTAAAGCCGCTCTCTTTGAAAGATGCCAGGTACTTCTTTACGGTGTTTCTGGATGCATCGGCCTGGGCGGCTATAGACATAATGCTGCGCCCATTCGTATACATCCTTAAGATCTTTCTTATCTTATTCATACTGATCGTAGTGTTTGCCATGCTATTGAGGAGTTTTAAACCCTCAAAGATGGCGGCTTCTACCGCATCAGCTGCATTCCAGGGTGGTCATTTTCGCCCGGAATCCCTGGTCAGTTTGTCCCGGAATAGGGTGGTCAATTTGCGCCGGAATGATCGACCTCTTTATTCCGGAATACTTGGTCATTTTCAGCAGAATACCCATGCTATGTTTCACTATTGACAATGACTTATTAAAAGCTACTTTTTAATTGTTTGATGGGTCGTATTTAAGCTGCCCTTTCATTGAGTAATCCTGCAAATCCTTCATAATCATGTGGAACCATTACCTCCGGCGTGTTAGAACTTTCATACCTGCTGGTAATGAGCTTTGAAATCGTATGAGCTGTAAGGTGCTTCTCAGATAGTGGAGCAATAATCTCCCGAACCTGCTCTTTACTGAACTTTGGATCAAGCCAACTCCCTTCTATATCGCGTTCCAGAATAAAGGGTTGCCATAATTTGCTGTTATGTATGCGTGACATGAGCGAATTGGCGGGGTTGGTTAAAATCGAGTATGTCTTAACCACTTCACCTGTTTCAGGGTCAACCCAATGGCTATAAATGCCGCCAAAGGAAAAAATTTCCTTAGACTTTAGATAAATGTAATGAGGTATCTTTGTTTTTTTATCGAGATGATGCCACTCATAAATACCCGTTGCTGGTACAAGGCAGCGTTTTTTCCCAATATAATTGCGAAATGACGGTTTATCAAAAACCGTTTCGCCAATCGCATTTAAAGTTTGATTACTAAACTCCTGGGCCTGCTGCCGTGCTGGTATTGGCTTGCCTCGGCTATCTGTTTTATTGGGGTCATGCTTAAACCAGTGGGGGATCAATCCCCATTTATAAAGCTGTATCTTATTTGGTTCATCTGCTGTAATAACGGGCATAGCATTGTGCGCAAAACCGTCGGTGTGATAAACAACTTCATAGTCATTCATCAATTCTTTTGTCTCGTCACTTTCCAAAGAATACCGGCTACCCAGTTCAATTGGATCGGCTACTAAAGCATAGTGGTAACACATAATCAGATGATTTAGAGACCTAAGATAACGTTTTCGAGGGTATTAGCGAACCGATTCGATGCTATTCTGCAACGCGGAATAGCTCTAAAAATTATTTTTCCACAATTTAAATTACTAATATTTTTAGCATTAGTTTTGCTATTGCAATAAATATGAAAGAAAATTATGATGGTGTAAGATTGCCCGAAGATATACGAGAGAGTTTGCTAACCGCATCTTTAAGCAGTTGGAGGGTTTTGGTAGTTATGGTTTTCCCGAAAGTCATGCCGCCTCGTTCGCTGCCCTCGTCTATGCTTCTGCCTGGATTAAATGTCACTACCCTGATGCATTTGCAGCAGCACTGCTCAACAGCCAGCCAATGGGTTTTTATGCTCCTGCCCAAATCGTGATTGATGCAAAAAACCACGGTGTAACAGTGTTACCAATTGATATTAACTTCTCTATGTGGGACAACACACTTGAAAAACGCTTTAGCAAGTATCACAATTTGCGGTTGGGTTTCCGGCAAGTCAAAGATATCCGCGAAAGCGACATGCAGGCTTTGATTGCAGGCAGGCACAGCAACTACAAGAACATTATCGAATTATGCGATGCAGGTGTATCGGTTTCACCCTGGAGAAATTAGCTGATGCTGATGCGTTTCGTTCTTTAGGTTTGGATCGAAGACAAGCCCTTTGGGAAATTTCTGCATTGCATGACAGACCACAAGCTCTGTTTAAAAACCAACCTTCCGAAACCTCCAAAGAAGCACAGGTGGAATTACCCCTCATGACCCAATCAGAACATGTCGTGCAAGACTATGCAGCTACTTCTTTATCCATCAAAGCCCATCCAGTGAGCTTTGTAAGGGAAAAGCTGCGAATGTTGCATATCCTTTCAAGCAAGGAACTAAAAGAAGCTGAAGACGGTACAACTGTAAAAGTTGCAGGATTAGTACTAGTTAGGCAACGACCTGGCACCGCAGGTGGCGTTTGTTTTATCACAACAGAAGATGAAACGGGCTTTGCCAATATCGTGGTATTCCAAAATCTGTTTGATACATACCGAAAGGAAATACTGCAATCCCGCCTGTTGATGGTAGAGGGCAAAGTGCAGCGTGAGGGCGAAGTTGTGCATTTGATTGTCAGAAAATGCTTTGATCTGTCGAAAATGCTTAGGGGTTTAACAAGTGTGGAGAAAGAGCATCAACCTGTTTTAACGCTATCACGCGCCGATAAAGGAAGCCCTTTCCAAACAGCAAACAAGCGAGCACAGGTTCGAGAAAACGTCGCAAGTAATGTTATTCCGAAAGCTAGAGACTTTAGGTAATCAAAACATCTGTTTTTTAATCGATTGGATAAATTTTGAAATACAATAATAAGATTATAAACTTCCAGAAGATAGGTGCAAATGTTATCAAACGCCTAGAATGATGCACTTGTCAGAATAACTTTCAACGTATATTAAGCAAACAGAATACTTCTAAAAAAATATTTTAATATTTGAACGCGAATTAAATAAATGCAAGTAGTTCAATGCTTTCGCAATCAAATTAAACTTACCTGCCTGATTACTCAATTACTTTCTCATGAATCCATCTAAACCGAAAATTGAAACTGAAAAAGAAGAGACCACTCTGTCTGATAAAGGCTATGGTTATTTGGCTAATTCGTTGATAGTAACAGGTATTCTAATAGCATTCACCGTTTTTTACTTACTTCAACCCGGGTGTGCCACCAAAAACAAAGCTAACGCCGAACCTACACAAGATGATGTTAAAGATTACTGGACTATCAATGGGACACGTGGTGATTTTACAGCTGGAGTAGTAGGCACTTTTTTTTCATTAGGGGCATTTATATATCTTTATCTATCTTTTAAAAAGCAACGTGAATCAAATGAAGTGCAGCTTAAAGCTTTCCAACATGACAAAATTGAAAACCGCTTTTTCGAGCTGATTCGCATTCATCGAGAAAACGTTAGCGAAATGAGCTTAAAATATGTAGACGTCTCTCTAATCATTAAAGACGACCTACCAAGACTTAAAAAAAGCACAAGAACACTCACTAATAGACAAGTATTTCATGCAATATATCTTCAATACGTAGCACTTGTCGGAGAAGTAGGATTCGTTTTTCACGGATTAAAAGAAAATGATATTTATGATGATAGTTATTTGCTGCAGTTAAGGGCTAATACTACCTTAAACGAAAGGAAAATCGACTTAGTCAAGTATGCGAAAGCAGATTTATATTATTTAATCGTTTTCTTCGGAGTTGGAAAAATTGGAATAACGTCTATCGAAAACTTTACTAAGGGTAAGTACAAAAAAGAAATCGTTGATAAGCTTGTTAAATTAGCAGCTATGAAACCAAAGCAGGATTCAAAATATTTTGAAAAATGGCTTTGGTCGAATTCGCATAAAAAGAAAGAAGAAATTTTTGATAAAATTCTTGCTATTAGGAAAGATGCAAGTTTGCCTCAAATGACACCTTACCAGATAAAATATCGTGGCAAGGCATTTGAAGTGCAATTGTATTATCCTGGAGTTTACGAAAAATATTATGGTGGTCACCAATTTCGCTTAGGTCACTACTTTCGCCACCTATATCAAACTGCGCAGTTCATCAACAACCAGCCAGACTTGTGGGAAGAAGATCAAAGGGAATACTTGAGACACTTGCGAGGGCAGATATCGACTGCTGAACAAATAGTTTTTTTTCTAAATAGTCTTTCTCAGTTAGGCCGCGTATGGGAATTAGAAATTACTCGGACGGGCTGCTGCGTGCCCCGTGCAGATCGTTTGATTTCTGACTATGCCTTAATAAAAAACATCCCTCATGATCATGTTGTTGATGACCTCCATCTTTCAGATTTCTATTCAAAAATTGACTATGAGGGATTTATCGTAAAAGATATGTCGACTTAATTACTCCTTGGCAGTTCGAATCACGTAATACATATCGTCTGGTATGATGGTTTACAAGGTGGTTTTGTGATCGTGGCACTACCAAAGATTATGCGAAAAATATAAGTAAAGCGGTAAGCATAACAAGCAAGGTTTTGGCACCAAGACGTAATTAGAAATGGCGCTAGTCAATTTGGGGCTGAATGTCCTAATCAGCCTTGGACTGTCGTGTTACGTGGTGATGCAAAAGCCATAGCGCCTGAGATTGACGGTAAGGTAATCAAAGTTACTGGAACAGTAATGAGTACAAAGGAAAGCTGCAGATCGAAGTTAGCGACCGTGCGGCAATCAGCATAGCAAAGTAATACAGATAGTAATATTTAGAACGGCAGCATGCATTCAAACGATACCTGGCTGCCGGTTGTTTTTTTCTGGTAGGTTGTTTCTTCTGCAAAAGAATAATATCCCTCATTGGTAACAATAATATGGTCATGTACTTTTATGTCGAGCAATTCACCACCAGCCTTCAACTGGCGCGCTAACTGGTGATCTGCCTCACTCGGTTTAAGATTTCTTGAGGGGTGATTGTGAGCCAAGATAATTGACGATGCATTTGCATTGAGAGCCGCAACAAAAACAAGCTTCGGGTCTACAATGGCGGCGGAAGTCGTGCCGCTACTAACATGGTAAATGCCAATCAGTCGCATGGCACGGTTGAGCAGTAACACCTTAAAATCTTCAACTAAATCAATTCTGTTTTCATCCCATTGGCTATGCAGGACAGAGTATGCAGTTTCAGCGCCGCTTATCTGTATCTTGTCCTCTGGTGCCATATGCCGCTTATAACTCAATTGAATCTCATTAACGAGCAAGTCCTTCGTCATGTCTCCCTTTCATAAGAAGAAAGAGGATAAGCAGCGAGCCGAACCTATAGATGAAAAAGCGCAGGTCATTAAAAGCAGTTAAGCTACCGCACCAGTAATTCTTCTACGGAAATTTGTAATGCGCTCGCTATTGTCATTATTGTAGACAGCCGAGGGTCACTTTCACCTGTTTCGATTCGGGCAATTTGAGATTTTTCAATTTCAGCAATATTCGCTAAATCCTGCATTGATAAGTTTTGCGCTTCCCGGTGTTTGCGCAGGTTTTTCCCTAAGAAACTTATATCAATTACCCGATCCCGTTTAGCCATTACCAAAAGTGGTACGGCACTGAAAATATTTTGTAGGCAAATTTGCGTACAAAATGTGAACTTTTGTTTAGCTTTGTATATCAACAAATACGTAATCAACGCTTTATGAAACGGTTAACTATCGGGGCGATTGCCCTTCTAATGACAGCCTCTTTCTGCATGGCACAGTCAAAAAACAACAAAACACCTGTATCCCGGCAAGAGGCAGTGAAACCAACTTTGCCGGCCTTTGAAATGATGAACCATATTTACCATTTCAATAAAGCCAGTAACAGTGCTGCACCACTCGAAAAAGCTGCCGCTACTATGAAAACCAAGATGAAGCTTATGGGTTATGGCGGGGCAAATGTGATGTATGTAATTGATGGAACAAAGGCCAATGTACGGTTATTACAAACCGACACGGCATTGTTTGTGATAAACACTGGCGGCGCACCTGCCGAATACACTTTATATAAGCTGGAAACGACCAAAAAGGAAAGGCAAGCCATTACTCAAAAGGCAAGTGGTATGGGGTTTGGCAATAACGCTGCAAACGGTGGCTTAACTATTCCCTACAACACCATTCAACTTAAAAGCGGTCTGTATCAGCTTACTCCGGCAACCAAGCTTGAAAAGGGCGAATACTTCTTTGCGACCAAACCATCGTTAAGCGCAAGCAACATTGATGTTTTTGCTTTCGCTATTGACTAATCATCACCAAACTCAATGAAGAAAATTTTAATTTATAGCAGCATGGCCTTGCTGGGCCTGCTGTATTCCTGTGGCAAAGGAGGCGGCAATAATGTTCCAGCACCGGAACCGCCTGTGACAACAACTCCGATATCAAACGTTAAGATTTCAGATTTTTCGCCAAAGTCAGGTAAACCAGGAACAACGATAACAATTACAGGCACAGGCTTTACAAGCGATAGAGATGGGGTGTTAGTTTCAATTGGTGGATCACCATCAAGAAAGCCAGTATCTGTAACGCCAACATCCATGACTTTTAAAACCGATGAAGAAACCTTGAGTGGCAAAATCAGCATCAACGTGAATATGGATAAGGCAACAAGTGCTGATAGCTATACAGCAATGCCGCCTGATTTAACTGCTGGAGGCTTCCAGGGAGAGGCCGGGCAATTGGGTGCTGCACAACTCGGAACACAAGTTTATATAAGTGCGTCAGGCATGGGCAACGATACCAACAAAATCTTTATCTCCTTTGGAGGAACAAAGCCAGTAAAGGCAAATTATATAGGCCCACAAAAAATTTCCATTGGAACAACTGTGCCAAGATATGCGCTACCGGGTAAGGCGACAATAACCGTAGAAGGTAGAACGGCAACAACCATTGATGATTTGAAGTTTGAAATGTCAATGAGAGATTTTACCCCGAAAGCCTTTACCGTAGGCGACACGGTTAAGATTACTGGTGTAGAATTTGCAGACAAAAGTTCAATGTTTGTGAGTTTCAATTCAGGTGCAACTTCACTCAATCCTTATAAAGCCACCGCCACAGAAATGTGGGTAGTTGTTCCTTCGAATGCAAAATCAGGTTACTTAACAGTGAGCGAAAGGTTTGGGCGATCAAGTTCCAGTGAAGACAAGTTTACGTTTACACCGCAGGTGTTTTTTACCAATAATGGGTTACCAGGTTCGGCGAAAGCAGGTGATATGCTAACAATTAACGGTGATTTTGTGGGTGCGGATATTGCAACCATACTGGTTTCGTTTGGCGGCTCTACAGGTGTTAAGCCAACATCTATTATTGGCAGCAACATATCGGTCAAAATTCCGTCAGATGCAAAAAGCGGCAAAATTACCATATCAAGAACCGGCTACACTTCTTACACGTCATCATTCAGTCTGACGATTGTGAGGTAAATATGAATTTTTTTTAACGTTGTCAGATTAGGTTGCAAGTTGTAATCGGCAAGTTTTTTTGTCTTTAAGAATTAAACAAAAAGTTTCTAAGGTTCATGCCCTGGAAACTTTTTGTTTTATCTTCGATATCAAAGAATCAAAATGAAAGATTACGAACTTTTTGAGGTTGGCAATTACGCATACTTAGCTGGAACAGATCAGATGGTCCGGGTACTTAATACCTTCAAATCCCAGGTTCTGGTCGCTCACTATCCCCAAAGCGACTCTGACGGTTTCACAGTAGCTAACAAGATGATGACAGGTATACCAGTATCCAAGCAATTTCTTCGTGAATTTTTTTTCCGCGACGTAACGGACACTCACTTCTTTGCTAGCCGCCCAGAGTATGCCTGTGAACGAGATGGAGTGATTGTCTCATTCCAGTTGGGAACAATTGATGCAGGTGGCAAAATCGACGGCGATCACTTTGCCTACCTTACCGCTAAAGGAAAGAATGGTTATACTCCAGCCAGGTCGATGCATGAGATACAAAACTACTTTACCCATCATACAAACGAATATTTGAGCTTGTTCTAATTGTTTGCTAGGCGCTTTACTGCAATATTTTGGCGTTATAGTCGTCCAAAATATTACTTGGCAAGCTTTTTAAATACACTTCCGTCGTTTTTAAACTAGAGTGGCCCAACATAGCACTTATAGCGTTTAATGGAACCTGCTGTAACATCGCTTGCGTTGCAAAGGAGTGACGGCTTACATAGCTAGTTAAGTTCTGTTCAATTTCACATTTCTCAGCAAGCTTCTTCAATTTTATGTTATACCGTTTTCTCGCCCATTGAATATCTTTATCTTGGAGCAATGCGCTATCCCGTTTGATGATTGGAAAAACATATGGTGAATCTTCATCTAATGAGATATAGTGCTGCAAAATCTTATTCAAGTTTGGATTGATTTTGATGTCATAGAGCTTGCTCGTCTTTCTTCGGCGATACTGAATCCGCCCATCAATAATATTTGCCTTTTTTAAGAATGCCATGTCCGTAAAGTTCATGCCATACATCATGTAACTGGCTACAAAGTAGTTTCTGGCATTAAAGCATATATCATCGCTGTCGATCTGTTTTTTGATGATTATTTGCAACAAACTTAAATCCAAAGCTCGTTTTTCAGTAGGCACAGATTTAATCTTATAATCAGCAAACGGATAATTGTCTTTGTCGATCGCTCCCTCTTTGATGGCTTTGTTAAAAGCCGCTCGTATGGTACGAAAGTAAACGGCCAGGCCATTGTAAGATCCACCTTTACCTAGGTGGCTATTCTCAAACTTTTTTAAAAACGAATAAGTGATGTCTTTGAAATATAGTTCCTTGTTGTTTGTGAAGGTCTTCAAAACCGAAATTACGCCTTTATAAGATCGCGCTGTACCAATACGGTTAGCAGAAATAAGCTCTTGAACCTGTTGCTCAGTATAATCATAAAAGGAAATGGCAGCATTCTTTCGAACTAAATGGCCCCTTAGTTCAAGGATAGACATTCCCTGTAAGCGTCCATTTTCATTTAGTTTTAAAATGATGTCCATCGCTTCAGATTTGCTCTTCTGAATGATGTGATTAAGCCGTGTAACTGAATTAGTGCCAACATAGGATTTTTTAACAACCCGTAGTTCTTCATCCCAATCCTTCTTTTTAAGACTAATATTTAACGGAATAGCGGTAGTTCTTTTGTTATGTCCCAATCGCATGACTAGTGGAAAGGAACCATCTTTTTTCTCGCGGCGCTCATCCAGGGAAACAACGATATTTGTATTCATAGTAAGCTAAAGATAAGCATAATTTGCACAAGATTTGCACAAGAAATTTGATTTTATTTGTATAAATACGGATTTTTTTATTTATAAACAGCTGTATATCAGGAATAAATAATACAGATCAATTCATATGATATCAATAATCCATTGCCTGTTAATCAGAGGGTCGCTGGTTCGAGCCCAGCCTCAGGAGCCAATGCAAAAAGCCTTACCATGCCCGGTAAGGCTTTTTTGTTTCTAAGCCATTTACGATATCCTATCTGAAACACTCAGATGTTCGTAAAATGTTCGCACACTGTTCGTACAACCGTTGGCCACAACAAACAATGTTATGGTCTACTTAAAATTCTTTCTCAATTACAAGCGTCAAACCCTGGGCCAGCCAAGTTCAGTTCTCCTAAAAGTTACATTCAACCGTCGTAACACATCTATTACTACTGGTGTACGAGTAAAAACAGATGAGTAGGATGCTACATTAGGTCAGGTCAAGCGTGCAAACGCAAACTTCCAACTTCTCAACAATAAGCTAACCGAACTTCATCTGCGAGTTCAGAAAGTCGCTCTACGACTTGAAGACAATAATGAGTTCTCATTCGAGCAATTAAAGGAAGGCCTCATAGACAAACCGAAAACTATTCAACGTTCATTAACTTTTAATGAGTATGCAGCTCAAGTAATCCAAGAGCTCAAAAGAAGTCTAGCGTACGAGTAACGCTGTTGTATACCAAACAGCACTGAACCGTTTAGAACAGTTCTGTGGCAATTCTAAATTAAAGTTCACAGACATTAACTTTACATTGCTCGATAGTTTCAGCAGACATCTAACGGTTAGAGGCTTAAAACCTAACTCAATCGGTGACTACTTAAGGTCAATCAGAGCTATTTTACAACAAAGCTATTAAGGCAAAATTGGTTGATCGGTTATACTATCCATTCACGGAGATTTCTATCAAGACAGTCAGAACAGCAAAGCGCGCAATCACAATAGACCACATAGCTAAGTTGAGCAAACTAGAGTTGCGACCCAATAGTAAAGAATGGCATGCACGTAATTACTTCTTCTTAAGTTTTAATTTGATAGGTATATCATTTACAGACTTAATCTATCTTAAACCGGATAACATCATTAAGGGCAGGGCAGTCTACCGACGTAGGAAGACAAAGAAAGAGTATAGTATTAAACTTACTACAATGGCTCAACGGCTGTTAACCTATTATCGACATACCGGAAAGTACCTGCTGCCTATTTAACGCCTATTATCCTAAGAAATGTTGTGCTTCTTTGAGTAAGTCTGCTACAGTTACTTAGATAGAAAGTTGATGAGTACCGATTCAAATTTTATAAATATTGTTCTACATCTTTTTTCCGGAAAAACGTTTACCTCCTGCCCATTTTTAAGACCTTCACAGACCATAAATAGAAACTAAATTCTAGCAAATACCTCAAGATCCCATATGTAATGGTTCGATTTTAGTCCTATTAGGGCTCCCTTTTTTAGCGAAGCCCCGATGGTACTCGAACCGCTCAAACACTACAATCCAAAGCACTCAATAATCTGATATCTTCTAACCAGTGGTTCGAACGCTGCCCAGTCTGAGGGAGTTGAATACATTGCTCGAAAAGTGACGGCTTTTTTTATTATAATTATAAATTAAAGCGGATTATCCGAGTTGGAATTACTATTTGCAAATATGATTCTTTTATGGTTCGAGCCCATCCTGAAAACCTTCGCTGCAACGCATCCTAATTAAATGAGTTAATTAAAAATGCGCCAGTTGATGTTTATAAAACGATTGTGGTAATACTTTATTAAGACTGTAGATTTGACTGTATTTTACCCTGGCAATGACGAGCAACATTGAAATTTGATTTCACGTTAAACAATCTTTCTACCTCCTGTGAAATGCTGAACATAGACTTTTAGATTGAAGTTTTGTTTCTAATCATAGCGTTAAACTGCAAGCAATATACCTGAAGACAGTAGCAGCGAAATGTATAAAAAATCCTTAATAGTTGCCTGGCTTTTGAGGAAACGGGTTGCCTGACTAATCTGGTTTTCTACGGTCCTTTTTGATATTCGTAACCGTTCCGCAATCTCATCGTTAGACAAATCTTCTTTTCTACTTAAAATGAAAATCTCTCTGCACCTGGCAGGGAGGGGCGTGAGGTATTGCTCTAATTTATAAAACAATTCGTCTTTGCCATAACGGTTAACGGCAATATTTTCTACAACCGGCAACAAGTAATCTATATCACTCCCTAACGTATCAACCAAATGCGGTTTAGCGGCGTTGCTTTTTAAATACTTGTAGCAATTATACCGTACTGCGGTAAGAAGGTAGGCCGGAAAAGATGTAATTACCAGTTGATGCCTGCGGTCCCAAAGGGTTATAAATATATCATGCACTATCTCCAAACTGGTATGCTCGTCATCCAGATACTTAACAGCATTTTTGAAAAGTTTATACCAATACTTTTCAAACAGCTCACGAAAAGCTTGATCATCGTCAGACTGTATAGCCGACCACAATACAGGATCAAATAGTTTGGACATATAATTGGTTATCCAAATAACAAAAAATTATATGACTTTTCAAAAAAAGCTTTTTCTAAAAAAATAATTTAAAAAGCGTGTGAGTCAGCCATATTGTTTTCGCACTCCTATAATAGAACCACACCAAATGGACCGGGAAGAATACCTAAAACTGGCAGCTAAATATTTAAACGGAGAGTGCACCCCCGAAGAGGAGGCTGCATTGATGTCTTATTCAGACGGCGTATCATTGGATGACGACCAAACAAATGAGATACCTGCAAAGCACTTATTTGCTTACAAACAGTTAAAGGGTAAAATAGACAATCACTTACAAAAAACTAAAGTTAGCAGTAATAGTAGCCCCCGTTACTTCAAATGGATAGGAGTCGCTGCCGCTGTATTAGTTTTTGCGTTAGGAGCATTGTCGATTTTTTATTCACCACGCCCTGCTGCAATTACACAAATAACATACAAGCCAAAAAATCCTGTTGTAAACAAAGGCACTGCACTCATATTAGCTGATGGTGAGCAAGTGGATTTGAACAGCAGCAAATCACAAAGCTTAAACAATAAATCAGCGCAAATTGAACTGGTAACAAAAGGTCATATTAAATACCGCGAAGGCGTTGTTACTGATGAGCAACCATTGGTTTATCATACTGTTGCTACCCCTGTTGGCGAACATTACGAGTTAGAATTATCAGATGGTAGCAAAATATGGCTCAATGCGCAATCATCGGTGAAGTTCCCGGTACTGTTTAATAAATCTCACCGCGATATAGAGATTAGCGGAGAGGCCTACTTTGAGGTAGCAAAAAATAAAGCCGCACCATTTACCGTGTCTGTTAACGGAACTGCTATACGCGTTTTAGGCACCCATTTCAATGTTTCGGCATACCCGGGCGAGCATACCGTAAATACTACGCTGCTTGAAGGTTCGGTTGAGTTGGTTGCCGGTGACCATAAAACTTTATTATCTCCAGGAAAAATTGGCATTGTTGATCCGGTAAAACAAAGTTTTAAGGTGGAGGATGCAGATATTGATCAAACTATGGCTTGGAAAGGCGGCCTGTTCGTTTTCCGCGATGAGAATATTTGCGAAGTAATGAAAATTGCGGCTCGCTGGTATGGTGTTAACATTGAAGTTGCTGATGATGTAAAAACCAAAACCTTCGGTGGTACCGTATCGCAAAACCGCAGTCTTACCGATTTTATGGAATTAATTAAACTAACAGGGGGCATTAACTATAAAATAACAGGAAGGAAGGTAACCGTCATGAAGTAATATCACCGGCGGTTGAAAAAAGGAAAAGCCGAAAGCGCTGCAACGCTCCCGGCATTCGAAATCAGCCGTAAAAAAGAATGTAATCGACACAAACCAATTACTAAACCAATTAAACCAAATGTATGAAAATTTTACTGCAAAAATTTGCAGGTGCTATTTCTATGCGCAAAAACCTTTACTAATTATGAAACTTACTTTCGCTTTGCTGCTGCTTGCTCTTTTGGAAGTGAGTGCTACTGCCATAGCCCAAAAAGTAAGTTTAAACCAACGCAACGCCACGTTAAAAGTGGTGTTGGAGGAAATCAGAAAACAAAGCGGTTACGAAATTTTATATGATGCCGAACTAATTAAACAGGTAAGGAACGTAACGGTTACGGTTGAACAGGTAAGTGTTGATGAAGCACTGAAAAAATGCCTTGAAAATCAACCGCTTACCTACGTTATTAAAAACAAAACCATTGCTATAATACCTATACGCCCAACTCAAAATGCTCCCGGGGCGGCTATACAAATAAAAGGTACCGTTACCGACGAAGACAAGCAACCTTTACCAGGTGTTAACATACGCCTCAAAGGGGGCGGCGTGGCAGCGGTAACGTCAGCAACGGGGCAGTTTAGTATTAGTGTGCCCGATGCTAACGCCGTACTGGTATTCAGTATGGTTGGCTATGAATCGCGCGAGGTTAAGGTACCGGGCGATAATACGCAAGTTACCGTAACACTAAAGCAAATAAGCAGTCGGCTTGATGATATTGTGGTAGTTGGCTATGGCACACAACGTAAATCAGATGTTACCGGCTCGGTAGCTGGCATAAAAGAGCGTGAGATACAACAAGCCAAATCGGTATCATTTATGGAGGCTATGCAAGGCCGCTTGTCGGGTGTACAGGTTACTTCATCATCAGGTGAACCTGGTAGTGCCGTTAACGTAACCATACGTGGTACCAACTCATTCAACGCAGGCACGCAGCCACTATATGTTATTGATGGAGTACAGATTGACGTAAATAACGCCGAGGCTGCGAGTTCGGGCAGAGGTAGCACCTCGTTAACAAACCCGCTTGCTGGTATTAACCCATCAGATATTACTTCGATGGAGGTGCTTAAGGATGCGTCGGCAACTGCTATATTTGGCTCTAGGGGTGCTAACGGCGTTATCGTAATCACTACCAAATCGGGCAAAAACAACTCTTCAACGCTTGAATTAAATACTTACGGAGGTATAGCCTGGGCACCTAAACATATACCTATGCTTGGCGCACAAGATTATGCCTATTACCGTTTTGCCACGCTAACCGCCGATGGCAACTATGCCATTGATGTAAATAACGATAAGGTTATTGACTTTCGCGATCAGGTTAAAGATTTAAGCGGTGAAGTTAGCCACGATTGGCAAAAAGAGGCGCTACGCCACGCAGCCACACAAAGCTACAACGTAAGCTACAGCGGCGGTAACTCTCGTACTAACTTTTTAACCTCGGCATCGTACCTTAATCAACAGGGTGTGTTAATTAACAATAAGTATGAGCGTTACAGTTTACTGATGAAGATAAACCATAATGCGACCGAAAGGCTAAAATTGGGTGCTAATGTCAACTTATCACATGCTATTGGCTCTGGTGTAGCTTCCAACGGTGGTAACGATGTACCTAACTACATTGGCCTTATGCAAATGCTGGTAATGACCCGGCCCGTAAACGCGCCTGATCCTACACAACTGGCTCTTGACCCCGATGGCGGCTCATTTTCTAACCCGTTAGATTTTGCTAACCTATCATACAAAAAAAGCCCGCTCTCTAGGGTTCTTACTGATATAAACGCAAATTACCGCATTGTTAATGGCCTTAACCTTGACGCCAGGGCAGGCGCTATTCTTACATTTTCTAAGAACGGCGAGTTTTATCCAAGCACAGTTTCATGGGGCTATCCGGTAAACGGTTTGGCTTTGTTAAACACCAGTAATACTACCAACTGGTACCAAACTACTACCCTTACCTGGAACAAGCGCTTTGCAAAAAACCACTCTTTTACAGCCTTGGCCGGTTTCGAAGTAAACTCCTATCAGCAGGAAGCATCAAGCTGGATTGGACAGGGTTTTGATGTGCAAAACATTAATCCTATTGATAATATATCAACTGCAAATGTATTGCCTGCCCCGCCCAGCACCGATAAGCAACGCTACGTACGTGTATCACAATTTGCCCGTATCAATTACTCATTTAAAGATAAGTACTTGTTAACCGCAACTTTGCGTAACGATGCTTCTTCAAAATTGGCTGAAGGCAACAAATCGGCCAGGTTTCCAAGTATTGGTTTGGCATGGCGTGCTTCTAAAGAAAATTTCCTGAAGAATGTTTCAGCAATTTCCGACCTCAAATTCAGGGGAAGTTTCGGCTTAACGGGCAACGAGAGAATACCGCCTTACCAATCATTGTCTACATTGGCACCGGTATACTACTCTACACCTAACAATACAGCATCATTAGGTTTTGCACCTAACCTTATAGCCAACCCCATACTTACCTGGGAAACTACTAAAGCATACGATGCCGGTTTTGACCTGAGCTTGCTAAAAGACCGCATCAGCGTTACTGCCGATGTTTACCTTAAGCAAACTAAAGACCTGCTTTTACAGGCTGATGTTCCGGCACAGTCGGGCTTCATGCGCCAGTACCAAAACTTAGGTCAGATTGATAATCGCGGCCTTGAGGTTGCGCTTAATACCATTAACATTCGTACGGGTAATTTTAATTGGAGCTCTAACATTAACATATCTATGAACCGTAATAAGGTAGTATCATTAGGTAGTGTTAGCTTTATACCTGTTACCGTACGCGGTGGTGTTATTTCAACTGTTGGTCGCGTTATTGTAGGCCAGCCTATTGGTACAGCTTATGGCTATGTGTTTGATGGTATTTATCAAATTAGTGATTTCGGTATCAAAACCACAGCAGGTGCTGCGGTAGATCCATCAACCATTACCAGCGCCAACATTGCCAACTTTGTTTATACACCTAACAGCGGGGTGCCTGCAATGAGCACACGCTCAGCACGTCCGGGTGATAAAAAGTTTAAAGATCTTAACGGCGATGGCGTAATCAATGATCGTGATCGCACAATGATCAGCAACAGCAATCCTAAGCATTACGGAGGTTTTAGTAACAACTTTACTTATAAAAACTTTGATTTAAGCGTATTGTTCAACTGGTCGTACGGTAACGAGGTGCTTAACCTTGGCCGGTCAAAACTCGAAGCCGGACAATCATTTTTTGCCAACGTTACGCAAGAATACTGGGACCATCGCTGGTTACCCGAGAGACCATCTAACGAATACCCAATCCTTAATGAACAAAGCAAACTGGATGTATCATCATACTACGTTGAAGATGCTTCGTTCTTACGCTTAAGAAACATGACCATTGGTTACACGCTTAACAAGTCAGCTTTCCTGAAAAAAATAGGCGTTAGCGGCATAAGAATATACGCTACAGGCGTAAACCTTTACACCTGGACTAATTACAAGGGCTTTGATCCGGAAGTTGCTTCTTACACTCCCTTACTACCAGGTGTCGACAATATATCTTACCCGCGCGAACGGTCGGTAATATTTGGGCTAAACTTTAAATTTTGATTATGAATCGTATACTTACTATTATGATAGCAGCACTTGCCCTTGTATGCGGTTCGTGCAAAAAGTTATTAGAAGAAAAGCCTTCCTCGGTGGTATCTACCGGCAATTTTTACCAAACTGCAAGTGATGCCGAACTGGCTTTAACCGGAATTTATGATGTGCTTAACACTCCCAGTGTACAAGGGTTAGGCAACCAGGCGCTTTGGGGCCGTGGTATACATTACATGACCAACCTTGGGGTTGATGATCTTTCGCAGGACGTTAGGTTTAGCGTTGGTGTACCCGAACTGGTACAATTTTATAACTACACCTACACATCTGAAAACCTACTTATATGGTACTCATATTTTACCTTTTATGCAGGTATAAACAGGGCCAACTTTGTAATAGACAAAGTTCCATCGATTAACATGAACGCTACCCGCCGTGCACAAATAGTTGGCGAGGCCAAACTTTTACGCGGGTTGTTTTATACCTATTTAGGTTGGCTATGGGGTGGTGTGCCGCTGATCACTAAAACCGATCCTGATTTTACTTCGCCAAGGTCAACCTTGCAGCAAGTACTTCAACAGGCTAAAGATGACTTGAAAGCTGCTTACGATGTGTTGCCAAGCCGCAATGCCACAGCTGGCCGCATGAACAAGTATTCGGCATCAGGCTTTTTAGCCAAGGTGTATCTGTATGAAGCATCGGGCAAGCAAAACAACGTTGGCCAGGATCTCAACTTTCCGCTCAACAGTTTTGATTATGTTGATGTAGCCGCCTCATATGCCGAAGCGCTTAAATATTGCAAGGATATATACGATAATAGCGGTTACAAGCTTTTAAGGCCATACAATAACCTATTCTTATCAGCTACAGAAGCTATAGCACGCGATGAAAATATGATGATTGTGCAATCGGGCGCGGGCGGTAACCAGGAGTATATTCTTTTTTCACAACTTGCGGGGCCAAGGGGTAATACGCGCGACAACAGTGGTACAAGTGGTTTTTTACGCCCCGTACGCGAATCATATACCAAGTTTAACGCAAACGATGGCCGTATTACTTGCTTTAGTGGATTATTAAATACTACTACCAATTTCACTACTGTAAACGGGTATAAGTATTACACCCCTGATCCTATAGCTGCAAACCTAGCTAATTTATCAACCAATAAATGGCGCGAAGATGATACCAAAGCACGCGCCGCCAGAGGTGTGGTAGTTTGGGGCGGAGAGGCCGATTTTGCTATACTACGATTTGCCGACATCATACTCATGTATGCCGAGGCTCGCTTCCAAACCGGCGACGAGGCCGGAGCGAGGACACTCTTAAGAGAGGTGAGGCTACGTGCTTGCGCAGATGATGTTGCCAAAACCAATCTCATCACTACTGCTTACCTTAAACCCAGCTTTATGGATGAGCTAATGGATGAGCGCGGACGCGAACTTTTTGCCGAAGGTTGGCGAAGGATTGACCTGATACGTACCGGAAGAATAGCAAGCGTGGTAAGCAGTTTGAGCACCACCGTTATGTTTACCGGGCAAGATCCTGTTTCGGTTAAGCAAAACTTTCAGCCGTATAAAATATGGTATCCTATACCAAGCCGAGATATAGCAACAAACCCTAGCCTTATTCAAAACCCGGGTTACTAAGTTTTAATAAAAGACTGCTATAATATAAAAATCGGTTGGGCAACGGGTGCATTATTGCTCCGTCAGTGGGTTCCTATTGCCCGGCCGTTTTTATGATGATTCAAAAAAATGCTGTAACTATCGCAGCAAGCCTATGTACCATGAGAAACTTTTTTTGCCTTTTGTTTTGTGTTTGCATTTGCAAGTTGGCTTACCCGCAACAGTTGCAGGTGGTTAATTATGTTGACCCTTTTATTGGTACAGGTGGTACCGGGCATACGTATCCGGGAGCCACAGTACCCAACGGAATGGTGCAGCTAAGCCCCGAAACCGGTTACGCTGGCTGGAATTATTGTGCCGGTTACCGGCATGAAGATAGTACCATTTTGGGCTTTTCGCACACCCACCTAAGCGGAACCGGAGCGTTAGACCTGGGCGACATTTTATTGATGCCATTTACCGGCAAAGTAACGCCTCAGGAGTATTACAAAAGCTTTTTCTCTCATCAGGACGAAAAAGCAAGTGCGGGTTACTACGCAGTAAAGCTGAAAACGTTCGACGTAAAGGCCGAACTTACTGCATCGGCTCATGTCGGTGTTCATCGTTACAGTTATCCGGCCAAACAAGTTGCCAATTTACTGCTCGATCTACGCCATGGCTTGGTGGGCGAAACCCCCGGCAATCTTGACAGGCATGTGATGGAAAGCAATTTTAAAATGGAGAACCGCACTACGCTATCAGGTTATACTATTACCAACGGATGGGCAGGTCGCAAACATGTGTACTTCGTAATGCAGCTTAATCAGCCTTTTAGCAGCTACACCTGGGTGTCTGATTCTACCGCCAAGCGCAACCAAAGGGTAGTATTCCATTTTACTCAACCCGACCGTTCGCAGGTAATTGTTAAAGTGGGTATATCCAGCGTAAGTATTGAAAATGCACGTCAAAACCTAAAAGAAGAGGCGGGCAATGTTGACTTTGATCAACTGCACCAACGCGCCCGCCAACAATGGGAACGCGAACTTGCCTGTGTAGATATTGACGCTTCAAAGTCCCAAAAGCAAATTTTTTATACGGCCTTGTATCATGCCCTGGTTGCACCAAACAATATTGCCGATGTTAACGGGCAATACCGCGGTGCTGATAATAAAGTTTATACATCGCCCGGTAAAGCGTACTACTCTACCTTGTCATTATGGGATACGTTCAGGGCACTAAACCCGCTATATACTATCCTGTATCCTCAAAAAACAAACGGTATTGTAGCCAGTATGATTGACCATTACAAGGTTGTTGGCTACCTGCCTATATGGACTTTGTGGGGGCATGAAAACTTTTGCATGATTGGCAACCATGCCGTGCCTGTTATTGCCGATGCTTACCTGAAAGGCATACGTAATTATGATACCGCCAAGGCTTATGAGGCTATGCGCACAAGTCTTACCGCTAATCATCGCAACTCCGAATGGGAACTTTATAACAAATATGGCTACCTGCCATCTAACCTTTACAAAGTAGAGTCTGTATCAACGACGCTCGAGAATGGAGTGGATGACTGGAGCGCAGCGCAGGTGGCTAAAGCAATGGGCAAAACGGCCGACTATCAGATGTTTACCAAACGGTCTGGCTTTTATAAAAACCTTTTCGATCGTTCAACCAACTTAATGCGTGGCAAAAACAGCGACGGAACGTGGGTGAAACCTTTCGATCAGTTCAAGATATCTCACGCCAATACATCGGGAGGTGATTACACTGAGGGTAACGCCTGGCACTACAGCTGGCACGTTATGCAGGATGTAGACGGATTGATGAATCTCTATGGTGGTAAAAAACGTTTCGTATCAAAGCTTGATAGTCTTTTTGCGCTTGATTCAAAAGTTTATGGCGATGGTGCCACTGTTGATGTAAGCGGCCTTATTGGTCAGTATGTACAAGGTAACGAACCTAGCCATAATGTGGCTTATTTGTATACACTGGCCGGCGCGCCTTACAAAACACAGGAAAAGATAAATACGATTATAAACACCTTATACAGTAACCAACCCGATGGGCTGAGCGGTAACGATGACTGCGGGCAAATGAGTGCCTGGTATATATTCAGTACACTGGGTTTTTACCCTGTAAATCCGGCTTCGGGGCAATATGTGTTTGGGGTGCCTGCGTTTAAAAAGGCAACCTTAAAGTTAGGCGGCAAGTCTTTTGTTGTGGAAGCAAAAAACTTGAGCGATCGTAACCGTTACATAAGCCGCATACAACTGAACGGCAAGCCTTACACACTGCCTTACATCACCCACGCTGCTATCATGAAAGGTGGACAACTCACCTTTGAGATGACGGATAAGCCATCTATAGCCTCACTAACCAATTAACATAAACTAAACCATGAAAAGGATTTTAAAAATGGTAACTGCTGCAGCTTGTTTGGCTGCGCTTACGTCATTTGTAAATTATAAACCTTTCAGGCTATTTGTACTTGGCGATAGTATATCACTCCAGTACGGCACTGATTTGAGTAGGTTTTTAGGTGATGGATATACCATCGAAAGAAAGACAGGCGATTCTGTAGCATTTAAAAATCTTGACATTCCCGTAGGTTCCAACGGTGGCGATTCGCGCATGGTACTCAAATACCTTAAAAGCAAAGTAAACGACCCATCCTTTAACCCCGATCTTTTTGTGCTCAACTGTGGTTTGCACGATGTAAAGAAGGATCCAACCACCGGTAAGGTTGCGGTTGAAGAAGCCGATTACCGCAGCAACCTGGAACAGATTTATAAGCTTATCTCACAAAAAAAGATTCCGATGATGTGGGTAAGAACCACTGGTATCATTGATTCTATACATCGGCGAAATAAAGGGTTTAATCGCTTTAATAAAGACATTAAACTGTACAATCAGATAGCCGATGAGGTGTTCATCGCCCATCAGGTGCCCGAAATAGACCTTTTTACTTTTACCGAGGCCCAGGGAGACAACCGTTTTGTAGATCATGCACACTATACACCCGAGGTACGCAAGCTTCAGGCCGCTTACATAGCAGGCTCTATCCGGTTATGGAAACAAACATTAAACTTTAAGACTAAGTAAAACTCATGCAAAATATCACCCATCATATAAACACTAATCAATCCACGCCATTGTCGGGTCGTGCCAGGCGTTTAGGGCGCAATATGTCGTGCTCCTTATTGGCTGCGGCAATGTTGTTATTAACGCTTAATCATACCGCGCAGGCACAAAACGGTAAGCACTACGAACTAAAATCGCCCGATCAAAAGATTTCTGTTGCAGTTAGTGCCGGTAGTGCCTTGCTCTGGTCGGTAAAGCACAATAGTACTGAGGTAATTAAACCTTCGGCTATAGCTGTACAATTGCAGGGAATGTTCTTGGGCAGTAATGTAAAGGTGGTCAGCGCAAAGCAGCGCGATGTGAATAACGTCATTAAAACCACCTTTTACAAAAGGGCCGAAGTGAACGACAAGTATCATGAACTGGTGCTTGATTGTAAAGGTGGATACCAGGTTCAGTTCAGGGTGTATAACGAAGGCGTGGCCTATCGGTTTGTGCTCAATCAAAAAGATTCGGTTACCGTACTATCTGAGCTATCAACCTTTGATTTTGCTGGCAATCCTACAGCCTATATCCCTTACGTTGACCCTAAGCGCAGCGCCGCCGATAGGTATCAATCATCATTTGAGAATATTTACACTCATTTACCGCTGGCCTCAGCGGCGAAAGATTCACTAGCTTTTTTACCATTGTTGGTTGAACTTGCTGATGGAAAGAAAGCAGTAATTACAGAGGCCGATCTGGAAGATTATCCGGGCATGTATCTTAAAAGGGGTAGTTCGCCCAACGCTCTTATTTCAGATATGGCACCCGCTCCTAAAAATGAGAAGCGCGGTGGATATAACAATGTACAATCGGTAGTTACCGAACGTGAAAATTATATAGCTAAAATTAGCGGCAAACGTACCTTGCCATGGCGCTTAATAGCTATAAGCGAGCAGGATAAGGATTTGCTCGATAACGATTTGGTGTATAACCTGGCCTCCCCGTCACGTGTGGCCAATACCGGTTGGATCAAACCGGGCAAGGTTGCCTGGGATTGGTGGAACGACTGGAATATATCAAAGGTTGACTTTAGGGCTGGTATCAACACCACTACCTATAAGTATTACATTGATTTTGCTGCCGCCAACAAGCTGGAATATATTATGCTTGATGAAGGATGGTCGGAAAAGGCCGACATTATGAAGATCATACCTGATTTGAACCTGCAGGAAATTATTGACTATGGCCGCAGTAAAAATGTAGGTGTTTGGTTATGGACAGGTATGTATACCCTGAACCAAAAAATGGATGAGGCGTATAACCACTACGCTAAAATGGGTATTAAAGGTTTTAAAATAGATTTTATAAACCGCGATGACCAAAAAATGGTGGGCTTTTACTACAAAGCCGCCAAAAAAGCTGCCGAGCGGAACTTATTGGTAGATTTTCATGGAGCTTACAAGCCAACCGGCTTAAACAGAACGTACCCAAACGTACTGAATTTTGAAGGCGTTTTTGGTATTGAAAGCTTTAAGGCACTGCGCAAAGAGGTTGATTTTCCGGGTTATGAAGCTTTAGTGCCCTACATCAGAATGCTGGCGGGCCCGCTTGACCATACACCCGGCGCTATGCGTAACGCTACTAAAAAGCAATATGTTACATCGTACAGTATGCCTATGAGCCAGGGAACCCGTTGCCACCAGGTAGCGTTGTATATTACCTATGAGGCACCGCTTAATATGCTTTCTGATAATCCCACGGTTTACATGAAGGAGCAGGAAACCACCGATTTTATTGCAGCCATACCTACGGTTTTTGATGAAACCGTACCGCTTGGCGGCAAAGTAGGCGAGTACACCGTTTTGGCGCGCCGTAAAGGGAACCAGTGGTTTGTAGCTGCACTTAACAACTGGACGGCCCGCGATATTGAGGTCGATCTTTCGCCATTGGGTAAAACTACTTTTAGCGCTGTAGTTATGAAAGACGGCATAAACGCCGACCGCGATGCCACCGACTATAAAAAGGAAAGTGCAACCGTGAATCCTGGCAGTAAAATTAGGGTAAGCCTTGCACCGGGTGGTGGTTGGGCTGCACGTTTAACAGCCAAGTAATAAACTCCGTCAACCAACTTATAAAAACCTATGTATATGAAAAGAATTAAATTTTTACTATGCCTGTTAACTACCGGCATGTGCTTCATATTCATCTCTTTTGTTAAACCCGATAAACCTACCATATACCTGGTAGGCGATTCTACGGTTGCAGGTGGCTGGGGAAAGCTTATGTACCGTTATTTTGATACCACCAAGGTGAGCATTCAAAACAGGGCTGTGTCGGGTACCAGCAGCCGTACATTTTACACAGGTGTATTTCATGACCCATCGCTGGTTAAAAACGGCATGTGGAAACCTATAGTTAAGCAGTTAAAACGCGGCGATGTAGTATTCATCCAATTCGGGCATAATGATGACAGCCCTGTTAATGACACCCTACGTGCAAGAGGCAGCCTCAGAGGTACCGGTGATGACTCAACTGTTTTACAAAACCATTTCACCAAAAGCAAAGAGGTGGTGCATACTTATGGCTGGTATTTATCGCGCATGGTTGATGAAGCAAAGGCCAAAGGCGCTACAGTAGTAATTTGTTCGCCTGTACCTAAAGACAAATGGAAAGATGGCAAAATAGACCGGGTAAATGAAAGCTATGGCAAATGGGGTAAGGAAGTAGCCGAAAAAAAGGCGGCTTTGTTTTTGGATCTGAACAACATTATAGGAGACAGGTACCAGGGGCAAGGACAGGAAGCCACAGCTAAATATTTTATTAATGACCACGTACACCCAACTACCGAAGGAGCACAGGCAGGTGCACTTACTGTAGTTGATTTTATTAAAAACAGCAACCTTAAAATCAAAGATTACTTAACGCAATAATTGTCTGTATCCAATATACATTGGCCATGAAAAAGAACATAAAACACTTACTAATTATACTGGCTTTCTTTGCTTCAGTCTATAACGCTTCGGCCAAAGATTACCTCATTACCGATTTTGGTGCTAAGGCCGATGCCAAAACCGACAATACTGCCGCTATACAAAAAGCAATTGATGATTGCAGCGCTAAAGGCGGCGGCAAGGTGGTTGTACCGGGTGGAGAATTTGCCTCAAGGATGATATCCCTGAAATCAAACATAAACCTGCACCTGGAAGCAGGGGCAAAAATCAGCGCCATTGCTAACGGCTTCAAGTACACCAGCCTGGTAATGGGCAACGAAGTTCAAAACGTTTCGGTTACTGGTAGCGGTACGCTTTTTGGCAACGGCGGTAATTTTACCATTGGCGAAGAAGCACCCAACCGCCCGTATATTATATTTTTTAAAAATTGTAAAAACGTATTGGTTGAGGATGTCCATCTTTTACAATCAGCATCATGGACGCTTCGCCTGTTCGGCAGCGAACATGTAACCGTTAGGGGCGTGTCCATTTACTCGCATGCCAACTTAAATAATGATGGTATTGATATAGATGGTAAGGACATCATTATAACAGGATGCCATATTGACTCGGGCGATGATGCCATTTGCCTTAAAAGCGAGGATTCCACCAAACGTGTTACCGAAAACATCACCATAACCAATTGTATAGCCGCATCAAACTGTAACCTTATTAAAATGGGCACAGGGTCAATTGGCGGCTTCAAAAACATATCTATCAGTAACTGCACATTGCGTCGGGCCACCGAATCGCCGTTTCATAAATGGGCAGATAAGGCCGATCATTACATAGGTTTGCCTATCAGCGGCATATCAGGCATTGCCTTAGAGATTGTGGACGGAGGCGTTCTAGATCAGGTAAGCATAACCAATATTACCATGACGGGGGTACAAACACCCCTATTTATGCGGTTAGGCAGTCGTAAAAACCCTACCGGGAGCTTTAAAAATGTGATTATATCAAACGTCACAGCCACGTGCCATAGCCGTATGTCGAGCATGATTGCAGGTGTGCCCGGATTCAATATTGAGAATGTAACCTTACGGGATATTTTGATAAACAGTCAGGGCGGCGGTACCCGTGAGGATGCTGAGCGTAAAGTGCCTGAAAAAGAGCAGGAGTACCCCGAAAACCGCATTTTTGGCTGGACCATACCTGCCTCGGGTTTGTTCGTGCGGCATGCCAACAACATCAATATCGATAACTTTCAGGTAAGGTTAGCCGCTCCTGACGCCCGCCCCGCATTATACCTTGATGATGTGAAACAGCTTAAAGCAACAAATATAAAAGTGGACGGTGAGTATATAACTGATAAAGCGGTGTACAAAGCCAATGCTGTTAACACTTTGGTAAACCAGTAACAAATATCAATCTTTCAACCGGTTCAATATGATTGACATACTGTAAATCAATTGACCTTGCATTCAACAATGAAATGGCAACACCAGGCAATATGCAAAAAGTACAGCGGTTTTTACGTAGAAGCATCCTTGTTATTTTCTTACTACACATCACAAGTCTGCTTTGCCACGCACAGCCAGAGTTTGAGGGCATTGGCAGTACACGTAAGTTTATGGCTCATACCGATGCTGCTAATGCTATGTATCATTACTTTGCCAAGCAGGCATACGGCTATTTGAATGACCGGTCGACTCAAATCAGCAAGCTTTCTACTTTAAAAGATTGGCAGACCCGGCAGGAGCTGATGCGCAACAAGTTGAGGCGGGCAGTTGGCTCATTTCCTCAAAAGCAGCCGCTAAAACCTGTTGTGACATCAACAATTGAAAGACCCGGTTATAGGGTAGAGAACGTTGTATGTCAATCGCGGCCGGGGTTCTATGTTACAGCATCTATTTTTCTACCTGTTAAGGGTAAGGCAAATGGGCCCTCACCAGCAATAGTTTATTGCAGCGGACACATTTGGGAAGGCTATCGCTCGGCGGGTTATCAAACCGCTATTCTTAACCTCGTAAAAAAAGGATTTGTTGTACTTGCCTATGATCCGTTAGGCCAGGGCGAAAGATTGGAGTATTTGGATTCGGCCACTCAGCGTTCCCGTCTTGTATCTCCGTCAAGCGAGCATTCGTATCCGGGCGCACAGTTGTTCTTGACCGGCAATACTTTGGCTAATTATTTTATTTGGGATGGCATCAGGGCGGTTGATTACCTGCTTACCCGCAAAGAGGTTGACCCTAACCGCATAGGAATTACCGGCCGCTCGGGCGGAGGTACGCAAAGCGCATTCATAGCTGCTTTTGATGATAGAATAAAGGCCGCAGCACCCGAAGATTATGTAACAAGCTTTAGCTGGCTGTACCAATCATTAGGACCGCAGGATGCTGAGCAGAATTTTTTACACGGCATTAGTAGCGGTATTGATATGGCCGATTTATTGGCGGTACGCGCACCCAGGTCTACGTTGGTAATAGCCACCAGCAGAGATATGTTCCCTATACAGGGCACCATAGAAACGGTAGAAGAAATTGCCTCTTTGTATAAGTTGTATGGCAAGTCTGATCAGTTTGCAATGGTTACTGACGATGGCGGACATGAATCTACTAAGAAAAACCGGGAAGCTATGTACGCTTTTTTTCAGAAAGCGTTAAATAATCCAAGCTCGCCAACCGAAGAAGAGATTGCACTCCTATCACCTAAACAGCTTCAGGTCACTAAAACCGGGCAGGTGGTTACCTCTTACAAGGCAGAAACTGTGTTTAGTTTGAATAGTAAGGATGCCTCCGGCAAAATAAAAGCGTTGAACAATCAGCGTAAAAACTCACTTGATTATTTAAAAAGCCTTTTGCCTGTAGCTAAACGTATTTCAGGCTTTCGTGAACCGGTTAAAACATTTAAACCCGTTTTCACCGGGCGCATACAGCGCGATGGCTACATGATTGAGAAGTTTATGGTGAAAGGTGAGGGCGACTATAATATACCATACCTGCTATTTAAGCCAAATACTCCTGGCGACCGGGCACTTCTCTATCTGGATCCTAAGGGCAAAGCGGAACACGGCGCAAAACCGGGCGACGTGGAATGGTTTGTAAAACGGGGAGTTACCGTAATGGTGCCGGATATGCTCGGCAACGGGGAATTGGGGCCGGGAGTGTTTCAGGGGGATTCTTACATCGATAGCGTTTCTTATAACAATTGGTTTTCTGCCATGCTCATTGGCCGGAGTATCACAGGTGTGCATGCTGGCGATATTGTAACGCTGTCGCGCTTATTGAAAGCGCAAATCGGGGCTAAAAAGGTATTTGGATTAGCTAATAGTTCTTTATCACCGGCGTTGCTGCACGCAGCTGCTTTTAGTGATGATATAGACCGGGTTGCCATAATAGAGCCATATACATCTTACCTGTCAATTGTAGAAAATGAAAATTACAAACCATCGTTTTTGCACAGTACGGTGGCCGGTTCGATAGGGCAATATGATTTGCCTGACCTTGCCGCAAGTTTAGCGCCTAAAAAGTTGCTGATAATTAAACCTTGCCGAGCTGATGCCAAACCGGCAAGCACAAAGGATATTGAAAAAGAGTATGGCGTGATCGGGAAAGCATTTTCGGTTCGTAACGCTACTGCTAATTTAAGCGTTGAGCTGGGCTTAGGCACTGATAGCTCTAGCTTGTTTGAAACATGGATTGAAGATTAAATCATTCATAGTGCGCCCTTTAACCAATTAACACACCCGTCTAAACACACCGGCCTAAACCTTATCCAATTAATTAAACCTTATATTATGGCACATAAAATATTCAAGAAATCATGTGTAGTGTTGTTATTGTTATGCCTGTTTTGCGAAGCTTACTCGCAGGAAACAATCAACATAACCTCTTTTGGCGGCAGCCCTAATAGTTACTCAGATGTAATTCCTGCCATAAACAGGGCTCTTGGTTACTGCAAAGGCAAGAAGAATATTACCATACATTTTCCTAAAGGCAGGTATGATTTCTTCCCGCGGGAGGGAAGTTCAAACACGGTGGGCATGAGCGTGTATAAGCAAAACGGCGTAACCATAGATGGTGGCGATTCAGAATTTATCTTTCATGGAAAGATGCAGATTGCCAATGTAGACTCCAGCACCAATATTGCGCTGCGAAACTTTACGGTTGATTGGGATCGCCCCTTTACGTCGCAATGCCAGGTGGTTGGTGTTACCGATACCTATCTCGACGTAAAAATTGACCGCGAAGCTTACCCTTATCAAATAGAAAAGGACACTATACAGTTTACCGGCGAGGGCTGGAAGTTGCCGGTGTTGAAAATGTACGGAACGCTTTATGATAAATTAAATAAGGAGGTGGTGTACAATACCTGGGATGCGCCTTTGGGTAACATTTTTCAGAATAAAGCTGAGCAACTTGCAGGCGGCGTGGTTAGGTTTCATGGTAAGCCCAATATAAAACCCGAGATTGGAACTTATGTAGCCTTATTTCACATAAGATATGGCAATGTTGGCGTATATATTCAAAACAGTAAGGATGTATTGTTGCAGGATGTTAAAATCTACTATACGTTAGGTTTTGGGTTAAGAGGCGAACGGACCGAAAACATCACTATGAGAAATGCTTCAATATGTGTAAATGATCAAAAGGGCCGGGTATTTAGCTGTGCTGCCGATGCCACCAATTTTGTAAACTGTAAAGGTGTTATCAAAGTTGAAAATTGTGCTCATACAGGGCAGGGCGACGACTTTATTAATATTCATGGACGTAACATGGCTATAAATAAAATAGCTGGCCCTAGTACCGTCGAGTTTAAGGATGCCCGGCTGACCACTGTGGGTGATAGTGTGTGGTTCATCAACAAAACCACCGCCCAAAGAGGGGAAATACGCGTGGTAAGCTCGGTTAAAAAAAACAAGGACAACTACGCGTTAACTTTTACCAGTCCCGTACCCTCCAATGTAAATGCTGGCGACTTTGCCGAGAACAAAACCTGGACAGCAGGCTTAGAGCTTCGACGGTGTAAAGTATTAAAGCGGAACCGGGCGCGTGGGTTGTTGGTAACAACGCCTAAACGCGTAGTGATAGAGGATAACTATTTCCGTACCGCAGGTACAGCTATTTTAATTGAAGGTGACCTGAACTTTTGGTTTGAGGCAGGTGCCACCACTAACCTCCAGATAAAAAACAATGTGTTTGAAAATTGTCTTACCTCCGGTAACAAAAATGGCAATCGCGGCGAGTGGGGCGAGGCTGTTATCACTATTACACCATCACACCAACCGCAAAATTCAAGTACCGAACCTTATCATAAAAATATACGCATCACCAACAATCAGTTCAAGGTTTTTGATGCACCGCTGGTAAGAGCCGTATCTGTAAGGGGGCTGTATTTTGATAACAACCGGATTGTTAAAACCGAGAAGTACGCGCCCTATACCTGGCAAAAGTCTGCATTCCTTTTAGATGGCTGCCGTGAGGTAGAAATAACCCGCAACAAACTCGACGATAAATATGCAACCCGTGACGTTGCGATAAGCCACATGGAAAATTCAGATGTAAAAATTCCAGATGGTTTATTCAAGGTTAATTTGAATGCCACACGGTAATCATTGTCAGCAAATAAAACTAAACATGTCTTGTATGAAAAGTTTATCAGTCTTTTCGTTGTTAATGCTTACCGCCTTGTGTTGTCGCGGGCGCATTATATTGCCTGCACTGGTAAATTCTAACATGGTGTTGCAACAAAAGGCTACTGTTAAGCTTTGGGGTAAAAGTACACGAAAGGGAAGTGTGCAGGTCATCACTTCGTGGACCAACAGGCAGTATAAAACCATTATAAGCAAGGATAGTACCTGGCATATTAACATTGCCACGCCCCCTGCCGGAGGGCCATACAACATAAGCCTGAACGATGGTGTAAAGCTTACGCTCGATAATGTATTGATTGGAGAGGTATGGTTTTGCTCGGGGCAATCCAATATGGAAATGCCTGTGCGGGGGTGGAAAAATCAGCCGGTTAAGAACTCGGCAGAGCTATTACTTAATGCCCACAACCCTAACATGCGGTTATTTACGTAGCCCGAAATCCATCCTTAACGCCATTAAAAAATTGCGAAGGTGAATGGAAACAGGCGGATACTGAAAGTGTAGGCAGTTTTAGCGCCGTGGCTTACCAGTTTGGGTTAATGCTGCAGCAACGCCTTAAAGTACCAGTAGGGTTAATTTTTTCATCATGGGGTGGCACTAAGATTGAAACTTGGATGGATAAAGCATCCATCATGCAGCACCCGGAGATTGAACTGCCGGCGCAACTTCCTCCCCCAACGGTAGACCGCCAGCCACCTACGGCATTGTACAACGGCATGGTGCACCCCGTAACCAGCTATGCCATCAAAGGGTTTATTTGGTACCAGGGCGAGGCCAATAAAGATGCGCCAGATCTTTATAAAAGCCTTTTTCCGCAGATGGTAGCCGCGTGGCGTAAGCAGTGGGGCGGCGGCGAATTACCGTTTTACTATGTACAGATAGCACCTTACCATTATGGACGGGATAGTACCAATAAAGGTCCGCAACGCCTGCGCGAGGTACAGTTAAATGCCATGAAAGTGATCCCCAACAGTGACATGGCAGTAACCATGGATATAGGTGCAGAGCGCTTTATACACCCGCCCGATAAGATAACAGTAGGCAAGCGTTTGGCATTTTGGGCACTGGCTAACACCTATCACTTCAAAACGCTGCCCTTTTCGGGTCCGGTGTACCGGTCGAAAGAGAGTAAGAACGGACGCTTGCAGTTATATTTTGATTACGCACCGTTAGGGCTTACCTCGTACGAAAAGGAGTTAATCAACTTTCGCATAGCTGGCAATGACAATATTTTTTACCCCGCTAAGGCAAAGATCACAAATGAAGGCATAGAAGTTTGGAGCGAAAGAGTTAAAGAACCGCTTAATGTACGCTATGCTTTTGACGAATGGGTAGTTGGTGAACTGTATAACATTGAAGGCTTTCCTGCGTCCTCTTTCGGAACTGATAGTTTGATGAATCTAAGTACGCCTTGATAATTAATCTAATAGGAAGTTTACTGTACTTCTAAACTGCAAAATGCTGGTATAAGTATGCTTTAGGCAATACAAGTTTGTTTAGAAGGATTAAGCTTTATAGGGCCTTCAACACTTTTAAATTGTCCAATATCTGGTTCGAATTGTGTTCAGTGTGAGGCTTAAAACAAAAAGCCTTTCATTTTTCACTTAAAGGCTTTTTGTTTTAAGCCCCATTTCTTTTTAGTGGTACTAGTTCAGTTATGCACTGGTTAGTTTGCAACTTTTAATGAGTAAGCTAATCAATTGATAAATGAGCTATTGAAGGTGAAACGTACAGGAAACGCAGTTGTTTATAAGACCTCAGTGAAGCGTTTTATGCACTTCGGCAACAATCCTAATGCATCAGGCACTTTGTCCGCCATCAACATTCAACGTTACGCCAGTAATATACTGGGCATCATCGCTGGCCAAAAAGGCTGCTGCATTTCCGATATCTTTGGGTTCGCCATATCGTTGCAGTGCAACAGCTTGCAACATGTGTGCACTAAAAGGGCCGTCTGCCGGATTCATGTCCGTGTTGATAAGTCCTGGCTGAATAATGTTAACAGTAATGTTTCGAGGACCTAAGTCACGGGCCCAGCTGCGTGTATAAGCCGCAAGCGCTGCTTTGGTGGCTGAGTAGTCCCCAACGCCGGGATAGGGCGAGCGGCCGGCGCCTGTTGAGCCAATGGTTATAATTCTTCCGCCGCTAGCCATGAAAGGCAAGACCGCCCTGACTGTATGGGCTACGCCCAACACATTAACCTTCCATTGCTGATCAAGCGCCTGCATATCAACGGTAGGGTCATCAACTGCACCAGTCACAAAAAGGCCGGCGCTGTTTACCAGGATATCTATCTGTCCGAGTTCTGCTGCCGCCTGAACAGCCTTGTTAATCTCATCCGGGTTGCCGGTATCGGCCTTTACCGCTAGGGCCTTAACCCCAAAGCTTTCTATTTCTTTTACCAGTATTGCTGCTTTTTCTGCAGAGTTTACGTAAGTAAACACAACGTTGGCACCTTGTGCGGCTAATTGTTTTACAATGGCTGCACCTATGCCGCGGCTACCACCGGTAACCAAGGCTAGTTTATTGGCTAATTTTGACATGTTTTTTTGAATTGATTGTAAGTGATTTATTAAACGTGGAAGATAATAGAACCGGTTGTTTGGCCTAATTCGAGATCCTGATGTGCTTGAGCTGCCTGGGCTAATGGATAAATCGTTGGCTTTATTTCTCCAAGCACGCCGTTGCGCAGGGCTTGGAATAATTCACTTGTTGCCAGTTCTACACTATTTTTATTTGGCAGGTAATCACCTAATGATGGACGAGTAAGGTTAACTTCCCTGGCTTTAAGATCAATAGCATTTATTTCCGGCTCTCCCGATGCAGTTCCGTACAAAATTATGGAACCGCCGCGTTTAGTTAGTTTCACAGACCGGCCGAAGGTAGCTTTGCCTACACCATCATAAACGGCCTGCACCCCCTGGTTATGCGTTACCGACCTTACGATGCTTTCAAGATCTTCGGTATCCAGTGCAACAACATAATCAATGCCCTGACTTATTGCCACTGCTTTTTTGGATGTGTGACCTACTGTACCAATAACCGTGGCTCCCAATGCCTTTGCCCAGCGGCTAACCAGCGAGCCCACACCGCCCGCCGCTGCGTGAACCAGAATAACATCGCCGCTTTTAACCAGGTAAGCTTGCTTAATAAGCATCCTGGCAGTTAATCCTTTTGCCAAGATAGATGCCGCCTGGTCAAAGGAAACGTCTTCAGGAAGCTTAATCAGGTCATTTGCGCTGATTAGCCGGCGCTCGGCATAAGCACCCAGTGAAAAGAAATAAGCGATTCGGTCACCTACTGTAAAGTTAGTTACGTTGTCACCTATCGTTTTTACTACGCCGGCTGCTTCCACGCCAATCGTAGCTGGAAAAGTATTTAGCGGAAAGCTTCCGTTTCGGAACAAAACGTCGACAAAATTTAATGATATGGCTTTATGTTCAATTAATAATTCATTGCCTTTTGGCTCACTCACATTTGTTGTAGTATAGGTTAGCACTGAAGGTGCTCCCTGTCTGTCTATCAGCACTACACCGGTTTCGTTGTCTGTTTTCATTTTTTAATTCGTTTGTTTGATAATTCAAAGTTGCAGCAATTACTGCCGGTGCACATTGATAAACGCAGCAACTTTATGTTGACATTTATCAACAGATTGAAAGAGGCTTGACTTACAAAAAGCCTTATTGATTAAATTTTCAGATATTTTTGCGGTTAATTATCCGCCCACATTATAATGATCCGCTATTATGGCTTATGAATTACTTTTCCACTACATCGAATCCAAATCTCATTTAACCCTTAGCAATAATGAAAAGCAGTTAATACAAGCTGCTTTTAAATTAAAGCACTTAAGAAAGCGGCAATATCTTTTACAGGAGGGGGATGTTTGCAAATACATGGCATTTATTGTTAAAGGAGCCGGAAGGATGTATGCAGTTAAAGAAAACGGGCAGGAGTATGTTATACGCTTTGCCATTGAATCCTGGTGGCTGGGTGATTATGAAAGTTATAATTTACAAACTGCATCTCTCTATAATATAGAGATGACTGAGGATTCTGATGTATTACTGGTTATGCGGGAACAGATACAGGAAGTTGCAGCGGCAGTTCCGGCCGTAGGCCTGATGATTAAGGAGATTGACCAGAAGGGAGCTATCGCCACTCAAAAACGTATTCATTCAGCAATTAGCCTCAGTGCAGAAGAACGGTATGATGTGCTATCTAAAAGTTATCCGGAATTTCTAAAACGGTTTCCTCAAAGTATGATTGCTTCTTATCTAGGCATTTCGCCGGAAACCTTAAGCAGGATCAGAAAAAATCTATTATTTAAGTAAGCTGCTGTCGCTTGATTATTCAGCTACTTTTACCAGGCTTGCCGGCATTAACCCTCTACCACATCACTAAAAAGCAGTTGATAATAATCAAGGCGATTTAATGATAAAGCGCAAGATGCAGCCGCTCACAAGCTGATACTTTTGAGGGTATAAAAACAACAAAAATGGAAAAGTCGGTAAAACTTTTAGAAGATAGTTTATTAGTGATCTGGAACGACAGACAAGCAGAAAGACGGTTAGAGGCAATGCAAGAGGTGTACGCTGCCGACATCGTATTTTACGAGTCGAACGAGGGGCCTGCAATTATAGGTCATCAGGACATTAACGATTTGATTGCTAAACTGCAAGAACAATGGCCTGCTGAATTTAGGTTCGAGCTCAACCGTCCGTCATTGGCAAATCACCAGGTACAGCACATATCATGGACGCTTGGCATACCTGGTCAAACACCCGTTGCCTCAGGAATGGACATTGCCGTTATTGAAGACGGAAAAATTAAATCGCTGCATCTTTTCCTTGACCCGGCCGGAAAATAATAGGCTTCGCTACCATCAAATGACTGGATGATCATGAACTGGTCATCAAAATATTTACAGAAGCTTAACTGTAAAACATGTACGTTGAACTTCCACACAAAAACTGAACTTTAAATTACAGCAGCATTATTAAAGTAGCACCGTCAATCAAACCTTATGATTTTTAATGTGTCATAGTTTTAAATTTAAAGATGATACATAAAGCTATTAAATGGATTATTCCGGTTACTTTGATCTTTGCCGGTTGCTATACCCAAAAGTCAGGAAATAAAGAAAACGTTAATGCGGGTGCCGGAAAGCTGATAACGCGTTTGCGAATAGCAGCAAGGTCTGCCAGTACAGAATCTGCTTTTTTATTGTTCACCGTAGTTAACAATACAGATAAAGCTCAGCGGTTTTGCAAATGGGAAACCCCGTTCGAACCCAGGTTGGGGAAATATTTCGAGATAGTGGATAACCAGGGAAATGAAGCTACATTTAAAGGTGCAATGGCCAGACGAGTAATGCCACCTCCGCCCGAAGCCTATATGGTAGTTCCGGCACATGGCAGTGTCAAGACGACCATCAACCTGGCTAATAATTATGAATTAAAGGCCAAAAAATATACGGTGAGCTATACAGGTGGAGGCGTAAGTGGACTGAATGCAGGAAATGCAGCAAAGCTAAATTTGAAGCGTCCTTAACATTACCGGCAGAGCCGACAGTTTATATTAAGCAAGATACGTTCTTCATATAAGAAGCGTAAAAGCACAAAAGAAGCTGCCTTAAGAGCGGCTTTTTTTTGTGCAAATATTTCGGACCATCGGTATGTTAGCGGCTCCTTAGCTTTGAAGCACTTTTATGCTTTTGCCGGTTTTGATCGAAATATTTATACACCCTGTAACATATCCTGAAGTGCCGTATCTAACCCGGCATAAATGAATAAAGGCCTTGTACCGGCCTGTTAACCATGACCACGTTTGAGGAAATATATGATTGTTATGCCCCGCAAATTTTTCGGGTTTGTTTAGGGTATACCAATGATGCAGATCGGGCTAAAGATCTGGTGCAGGAAACTTTTATATCGGTTTGGAAAAATCTGCACAGCTTTCGTAATCAGTCGCAGATAAGTACCTGGATATTCCGGATAGCTACTAATCATTGTCTGCGTGCCTTGGAAGTTGCCAAACGCATGCCTGCCGCAGAACTGCCATTTGATTTAGCCGAAACGAAGGAAGAGTCTCCGGAAGAAAAACTGAACTTTTTATATCGGTGCATTGCCGAATTGGACGAAACAGAGCGCATCATTATCTCGCTGGAGCTGGAGGGGTTGCCACAGGCCGAGATTGCAGAAGTGGTAGGGTTAAGCAATGGTAACGTAAGGGTAAAGGTTCATCGGATAAAAGAAAAGCTGGCTCAAAAATTTAAAGCAAATGGACAATTTAAATGATTTGAAAGCCATTTGGCATACGGCAAAAACAGAAAGTTTGCCTACTTCAAAAGAGATGATGCAACTGGTTGGGAAGTTTCGCGGCCAAAAGCTGAAAAGGAAGTGGTTGGTTATTGTAATAGCTGCGTTTATTGGCTGCTTAATGTTAGCAGTGTTGGTAGTAACTCCCTTCAAGTTGTTTACCACTTATTTTGGCGGAGCATTAATAATTGCAGGCAGTGTTTTGCTGGCCGCTACCGAGATTAGGTCCCTAAAGCGTTTTAATAAGTTGAATGATTGCAGTAACCTGGAGTTTCTGGCCTTCATTGAAAAGACCAGGCAAAACCAAATCTTCTATTACAAAAAAACAATGGTAGTTATTGTTCTGCTTTGCTCTGTTGGTTGGGTGTTGTACATGTATGAGCCTGTTCAAAAATATCCCTTTTGGCGTGTTGGTATCTACACCGTTATGGCTATTTACCTGGCCGTTATGTGGTTTGTTGTTAGGCCGCGCGCTTTAAAAAAAGATGGAGAAAAATTAAATGCCATTAAACAACGACTGGAAAGTATAACCAAACAACTTCAATAATATGCAACATAGCGCCATTTCAAAACCTGCTATAGCCTACCTTGTTACAGGTTTGCTTATTGCAACACTTACGCCTTTAATTAGCCGTTATTTTCCATTGCCCGATTCTCTGAAAGGATTTGTAACGGGTCTAGGCCTCACGCTTGAATTTATTGCATTGGTTAAAATACAACGCAGTAAAAATGTGAGCAGGTGCGTTGCATCAAATTCAGGTTCAAAAATTTAATCAAATGTGCTCAGTAGGTGCTTTGCCAAACCTCTTTTTAAAGGAGTGCGAAAAGTGAGAAAGACTTTCAAATCCGAGGTCGAGGTAGAATGCAGATGGCCTCATGTTCTTTTTTTCAATAAGGTGGCGGGCCTCAGTTAGTCGTTTTTCCTGTAGCCAGTGCCGGGGCGACATGCCAAAAGTCTTTTGAAAATCGCGCTTAAATCCGGCAAGGCTTCTTCCGGTGAGTTGCGCAAATTTTTCAACAGGAATGTTAAAGTGAAAATTGCTAAGCATAAATTTTTCGAGGTCTATTTTATACGGCTCTGAAAAATCGAATAGAAAGTCCTTCAGTTCGGGCATAATATGCAAAAGCAGTAGTACAACTTCTTTCACCTTCAACATACCCACAGCGTTGGTTACCTTATCTTCAGAATGACGCACGTATGGCATTACCGATTGGAAAAACGCATGTAAAAAATCGTTTCCCGGAATTAAAATAGTTGGCGGGCCAACATATTTTTTTCCAGCTTGTATTTGCCCTTCCAACGCAATTTGCCTGAGCAAATCTTCTTTCAGGCATATGACTATAGTTTGGTAATCCTGGCCATCTAACGGCGTTTTGGTCAGTTCGCCCAGTTGGTTCCTTCGTATCAGTAGCATCTCACCCTGCTCCATAGAAAAACGTTCGGTAGCGGTTTCCATCGTAAACCGGCCCGAAACCTGCAATACCAGGGTGGTGTGTTCTAAAAAAGCAACCTTATCTTTTCGTACCGAAGCGTAGTACGAATAAAAGAGCACTCCCGGAATTATTTCGGTCGGATTTATCATTAGGTAAATATATAAAAGAGATGGGCCTCATGTAAAGCCCGTTCTCTTTTATCGCTGCAGGTATGTACCGCCAAGTATAGCGCCTGGCGCAAAGTTTGTGTTAAGGGCATTAATCTCTTCGGGAGTAAAAACAATTTCCATAGCCCGCATATTTTCGGGCAGACGCGATCTGCGACTCATACTTACCAATGGCATAATATGATTACCTTGCGCATTTACCCAGGCTATGGCCAGCTGCGTTGGTGTAATTCCTTTATCTCTGGCTATTTGCTTTAACACTTCTACTTTTTCAAGATTTTTAACCAGGTTCTCACCCTGAAAACGGGTGAAATGATTTTGATAAGCATCTGGTTCAAGAGGGGCTTTCATATCACCGCTGAGCAAGCCTTCGGCGGTGTTAGCAAAGGCCACAACACCTATACCCAGTTCTTTAGCGACAGGCAGCAAGTCGTTTTCTATCTGACGATCAGCCAGCGAATAACCTATTTCTAATGCAGTTACCGGGTGTATATCATTGGCCTTTCGCAGCTGGTCGGCTGTTATTTCAGAAACACCAAGGTAGCGCACCTTCCCTTCCTTAATCAGGTCGGCCACTGTTCCAATAACATCTTCCATAGGTACACTATTATCTAACCGGCACGGCTGGTAAAGGTCAATAGTATCAATGCCTAAACGCACTAATGAGTAGTTGATGAAGTTTTTAATGGCAACCGGGCGCAGGTCTAACCCCAGCATTTGGCTATTATAAAAAATAGCACCGAACTTTACACTGATGAAGGCATCGTCTCTCCGGCCTTTAATGGCTTTGCCAACCAGCAGTTCGTTATGTCCGGCACCGTAAAAATCTCCGGTATTTAAAAAGTTGATACCACTGTCGAGTGCCGACTGTATGGTTGCAATGCTTTCTGTTTCGTCTCTCACCGGGCTTCCAAAAACCGGCGACATGCGCATACAGCCTAAGCCAAGTTTAGATACAAGCGGACCATTTTGGCCAAGGTTTATTTTTGTGATGTTTGTCATAGCTGATTTGTTTTAACTATACAAAGATCGGCTTTATAGCCTGGGGCAGATTACATTTACGGCTCAAATTGCTTGCCTGTATGGCTCAACTTTACGGTGCTTATTTAAGGTGTTTTCACAAGGAATTTAAGTAGTCGAGATATAAGGGAACACTTTTTTCAATCCATTCAGCAGAAGAATTGTATTCAATACCGTAGTAAGCAAACAGGGGCTTGTAATTGGCTTTCACGTACTCAAAAGACAATTCGAATGGTCGGGTTAATTCTGCCAGGGTATATTTGTATCGTTCGCCTGGTAAATATTCACGTTCATCAACTCCTGCAGAAACAGCCAGCGCAATTTTCTTTCCCGAAACTTTATAACCGCTTTTACTGCCATAAGCCCAACCATGCGTTAAAACCTCGTCTAACCATTTCTTAAAAAGCGCAGGGCAATTGAACCAGTACAAAGGAAACTGAAAAACAATTTTATCGTATTGCTCTATCAGCTTTTGTTCTGCCGGCACGTTAATTTTCTCATCCGGGTATAGTTCATACAATTGATGAATAACGTATTTGTCGGGGAATTTTTGTAGTTCTTCAACCCATCTCTTGTTAACAGCTGAGCTTTTAATGTCGGGGTGGATAACAATTATCAATGTTTTCATCGCAATAATTCAAAAATTATGTGACGAAAATAAAGCGCGTTACCTGAACTTTGTACATTGCCAACCCATTGTAATGTACTATAAAAAATGTAAGTAATGTCCAAGGTCAAAGAAACATCAACCAATTTTGCCAACAAACAAGCCTTAGCCAATGAGTGTTCTGAAGTGCATGCTGCTAACATTATAGGCGGGCAATGGGCTTTGGTTATCTGTTCCTGGTTAATAAATGGAAAACTTAGGTTTGGCGAATTGAAAAGGTTTTTGCCAAACATAACCGAACGGATGTTGACTTTGCAATTGCGGAAATTGGAGAAAGACAAAATTGTAAAAAGAACAGTTTATGCTGAAGTGCCGCCGCGGGTAGAATACGAACTTACTCCAATAGGTTATGAACTGAAACCTGTTATTCAGGAACTTGAAAAGTGGGGTGTGAAACATAAAGAGTTGGGGTAAAAAAAGCCTGTTTAACAACTATAGCCCCGGGTTATAAAAATTCTAATAGTAGCCAGTAGTGCCAGGCAGCTTTATTAAAAATAATTTGCGTTGTGCCTGCTTGTTTTGTGGTAAACAAAAGCTTTGACAGCAGAAATTCTAAGACAGCAGATAGAAAAGATTGTAAAACTCACAGACGTTGAGTTTTACTTTGTGCTATCTCATTTTTCAGCTAAAAGCTTTAAAAAGCATCAGTATATTGTACAGGCAGGGTATGCTGCGCCGAATGACCATTTTGTTGTAAAAGGACTTTTAAGGTCTTTTTACCTTGATGAATCGGGTAAGACGCACATTTTGCAATTTGCTATGGAAGACTGGTGGATCTCCGATCCGCAGGCTTATCATAACAGCGAGGCCGCTACGTTAAACATCGACTGCCTGGAGGATACCCAGGTTTACGTCATCTCTTTAGAGAACCGGGAGAAACTTTGCGCAGATTCCAGAAAGATGGAGTATTTCTTTAGGAAGAAAACCCAGGCTGGCTATATAGCTTTGCAAAAACGTATCCAATCGTTAATGAGCCAGAGCGCCAAAGAACGGTACGACCAGTTCGTTCATTTGTACCCGCAGCTATCGCAGCGGCTACCTAAAGTTCAAATTGCTTCATATTTGGGTATTTCGCGTGAAACACTGAGCCGTATGGCCGATAGTTGAGTGATCTACCTCACTTTATTTTTGTGAGCTATGTCCTATACCCATGCTGCGTATTAAACGAATTTTGTTGGCATAAAAATCTCAGATCATTACTATGGAAAATATAGCATTAGTAGTTGGTGCAAGTGGCATCACAGGCAGTAATCTGGCCAAAAAACTAATCTCAAAAGGTTGGAAAACCTATGGCCTGGCCCGAAACCCCGACCATGAAATTAAAGACCTGCAGCCCGTTGCAGCCGATCTGCTGAATGTAGACAGCCTCAAATCAGCCTTAGCCGAAGTAGCGCCAACGCATGTATATATTACCAGTTGGATGCGTAATGAAACCGAAGCGGAAAACATAAGAGTGAACAGCCTGATGGTTCGGAACCTTTTAGAGGTGCTTACCCAAAATGAAAAGCGATCTGTACAGCACGTAGCGCTGGTAACCGGTTTAAAACATTACCTCGGGCCGTTTGAGGCTTACGCTAAAGAGGGCTTTTTACCCGAAACGCCTTTGAGGGAAGAGCACCCGAGGTTGGATATAGAAAACTTTTATTACGCCCAGGAAGACGAGGTTTACGCTGCCGCCGCGCGTGCTGGTTTTACCTGGAGCATACACCGCCCGCATACCGTTATAGGTAAGGCCGTAGGCAATATGATGAATTTGGGCACCACCTTAGCCGTATATGCCACTATTTGTAAAGAAACTGGTCGCCCATTCATCTGGCCCGGCTCTGCGGCGCAATGGAACGGCCTGTCGGATGTTACCGACGCCAGGGTATTGGCAGAACATCTCATTTGGGCATCAACCACAGAGGCCGCCCGTAATGAGGCATTTAATGTGGTTAATGGCGACGTGTTTCGTTGGAGCTGGTTGTGGAAACAACTGGCCGCTTATTTTGGAATAGATGCCGTGGGTTATGAAGGGACTATCCGCCCGTTGGAGGTAGAAATTGCTAACGACGGACCGCTTTGGCAGCAAATTGCTGAACGGTATAATTTAAAAGAGCCTAACTTAGCACGATTGGCATCAGCCTGGCACACCGATCTCGACCTGGGCCGGCCTATTGAAGTCATGACAGATATGTCGAAAAGCCGAAAACTTGGATTTACCGTTTTTCAGAGAACGGACGAGTCGTTTTATGACTTATTTGCGCAATTACGCGCCGGGAAACTGATTCCGTAATGAATATTTCTAATCAAAAGGAGCCCTCAAGTTGAAAGTGAAGGCTCCTTTTTTTATTCCATTATTGTCTGTAACAACGACGCCATATATTTAACCATCGGTTAATATTCTGTAAAACTTTTAAATTTGCGCTCGGTTATACAAAAATAATGATTGAGAAGCCGAACCCCTTTAATGATAAATTGCTTTTGAATATTCTTGCTGTTTCGAACGAAGCTACAGCCATTTATACTACAGATGATATTGTTATTCAATTTGCTAATGATGCAATGCTTGGCTTTTGGGGAAAAGACAGGAGCGTTATTGGTTTACCTTTAGAAGAAGGTGTGCCTGAACTTAAAGGTCAGCCGTTTAAGTATATGCTTCAGCAGGTGCTGCGTACTGGTATTACCGATAATGGTATAATTTCTGCCGAAACCTTAATTAACGGTGAGCTTCAAACTAATTATTATGAATATGAGTACCGTGCCATACCCGATGATAACGGCGTGCCTTATTGTGTTTTACATACCGCGGCTAACGTAACCGAAAGGGAGCGCAACAAAAGGGTTATAGCGCAGCAACAAGAGGAAGCTCAGGCCCTGACCGAAGAGCTGGAAGCATCAAACGAAGAGTTGCGGCTAATTAACGAGGAACTTATCATTTCAAACAATGAACTGGATAATGCCCAAACCCAACTCCAAGCTGCTTATAATTCGCTGGAAGAAAATGAGATTGCCTTAAGACTGGCTATAGAGGCTGCTAACTTCGGTACCTGGCATATTAATTCAATAACGAGAGCGTTCATTACCTCAGCAAGATTGAGGGAGCTTTTTGGCTACCGTGCTGATGAGGAGATTACCATAGAGGACACTTTAGCACAGATTACTGATGAATACCGGGGCCTGGTTTCAAAAAAGTTTGAGAATGCTATTTACAACGGAGGTGATTTTGATGTGACTTATCAGGTGGTAGGCTATCATGACCAGGTGACACGCTGGCTAAGGGCAATTGGCAATTTAAAAGCCGACCCAAGTGGTGAGTTCTCGAATTTTACAGGTGTGGTGATGGACGTATCCGAGCTGAGAAGAGACGAGCAGCGCAAAAATGATTTTATAGGTATGGTAAGCCACGAGCTTAAAACGCCATTAACATCTATGAAAGGCTATGTGCAAATCTTAAAAAGCAAGGCTGACAAAAACCAGGACAAATTCAGTTCGGATGTATTAGACAAGGCCAACAACCAGGTCAGTAAGATGACCACACTCATCAACGGCTTTTTGAATGTTTCCCGGCTCGAATCAGGTAAGATCCAAATCGACAAACAAGTGTTTGACATGGCCTTACTGGTAAAGGAAGTAGAAGAGGAGTCGATAACAACGATTACAAGCCATAAAGTAGTGTTTGCACCTGTTGTGGAAACCATAGTAAAGGCCGATAGAGATAAGATTGGGCAGGTCATTAATAATTTTATCAGCAATGCCGTAAAGTATTCACCTGCAGGTAGTACTATTGAGGTTGCTTGTATAACTATAAATGGTAAAGCTTTAGTAAGTGTTAAAGACCAGGGCATGGGTATTGCCCCCAAGGATATTGATAAGTTGTTTGAACGCTATTACCGTGTTGAAAACAATAGTACCGCAACAATTGCAGGTTTTGGCATAGGTTTATATCTGTCGTCAGAGATTGTTGAGCGCCATAACGGCAACATTGGCGTAGAAAGCGTTTTGGGTAAAGGCAGTACATTTTGGTTTACTTTGCCGGTTAATTTGGTTTAAGTTTCCATCCAAATTATAATGTAGCTACCTGTACTTTCTTTTCCAGATTTTAAACCAAGCTTTGTTTTTGGGATAGCTGCGATGCGAGGTAGCGTTATTGCAAACCAGCGCTACCAGCAGTAAAATAATTACGCCTGTAAATACCGGGCTTAATACATAAAAGTACCCAAGTGCCCTAATCTTATCCGACCCAATGTTGGCAATAAGCGCAGTTGCACCGCCCGGCGGGTGCAGTGTTTTGGTGATTTGCATAAGCACAATAGCTACAGATACCGACAACGCCGACGTTAACCACACCTCGCCCGGAATAAGCTTATGAATACTTACGCCTACCAATGCACTGATAACATGTCCGCCTATTAAATTACGCGGTTGCGCCAGCGGGCTGTTAATAGCCCCGTAAATAAGCACAGAAGAAGCGCCGAATGACCCGATCAGAAACAGGTTATCGTATGCGGTGAAATATTTGCTATTTAAAAGTCCGATTATGCCGATACCGAGAAAAGAGCCTATAAAAGTCCATAAATGCTCTTTGTAATCAACAAGGGTTTCTTTGTAAACAATATATCTGGCGTTCCTTACGTGTACCTTAATTCGTCTTCTCATAAATCAAAGCAAAAATAGCGTTCGTAAGAATATATAGCTATCTTAAAAATAAGATTGAAAACATAACGTGTGTATGATGGTGTAATATTACATCACATATTAAGTATTGCAGTACTGTCTCACAGGTAGAAGGGGGTACAGGCAATAGCTTACAATAACACCGTTACGAAAGTATTTTTAGCCCGTCTGCTTGTGTTATTATAATCAGCCGATGGGTTATGAGAGAGAATTCCACAGCAAACAAGGCATATTTAACGGCATATATTTATAAAAGTCAAATTTTAATATATTTGGCAAATCTATCTAACCCTGCAATTTGATGAACGACGTTGTGAATGCACAAATGTTTGAAGCGTTATTTAACCAATCGCCCAGCCCGGTTTCGGTTGTACGGGCTGACGCCCCTGCATTCACCATAGTAGCTGTTAATGATGTTTATGTTAAGCGATCATACCTTAATAAAGACCAGATCTTAAACAAGCCATCTTTTGAGGTTTACAAACCATGGGACGAGGCCAGCGCCGAGCAGTTTAAACTACTGCGCGAAGGGCTTATGCAAGCCGTTTATGATAAACAGCAGATAAACCTGCCCACGTTATCATTTGAGGCGCCTGCTAAAGACGGAGAGGCAGGCTCGCGAAGCTGGTGGCAAATACAGATTTCCCCTGTTTTAGACACTGCCGGTGAAGTAGAATACCTGATGTGCGTTACCCGCAATGTTACCGAGCAGGAACAGGTCAGGAAGCAGGCTGAAGAATCGCGCGAAAAGGAACAGGAGTTGAACGAGGAACTGCAGGTTATCAACGAAGAACTTGCCGCTACCAATGAGGAGCTAACCTCAACTATTGAAGAACTCAGTTACTCGCAGGAGAGGCTATCGAGGCTCAATAATGAGCTGGAGGAACGTATCACCGCACGTACAGCTGCCCTGACTGCCAGTGAGCGGCGTTATAAAACCATATTAAATACGCTGCCGCAAATTGCATGGACTACTACCCTGCAAGGTGATGTGAGCTTTTTTAACCAGCGCTGGTATGAGTACACTGGCCTCAGCGTAGAGCAAAGTAAGGCAACCGGCTGGGAGGACGTAATTCACCCCGATGATTTGGAGTATAGTGTGAGAACCTACCGTGACATTGTGGCTACCAAACGCCCGGGCGAGTATGAGCTACGTGAAAAGGGAACTGACGGCATATACCGCTGGCACCTAATCAGGGTACAGCCCATTCGCAATGAGTTTGGTGACATTGAGCATTGGATTGGTACCGCAACCGATATTGACTCCATAAAGCAGTTACAGCAACAAAAGGACGACTTCATCAGCATTGCCAGCCATGAATTAAAAACGCCAATAACCAGTCTGAAAGCATCTTTGCAGCTAATGGATAAAGTAAAAGACAATCCAACGAGTGATATGATGCCGCGGCTCATCTTACAATCGCGCAAAAGTATACAGCGCGTGAGCGTGCTTATTGAAGATTTGCTTAATGTAAGCCGTTTACAGCAGGGCGAGGTACAGCTTAATAAAAGCACCTTTATAGTATCGCAGTTGCTTAATGCCTGTTGTAATCCCATTGCCATTATGGGTAAGCAAAAGATAAAAATAGATGGCGAGGTAGAGTTGCAAGTATGTGCAGACGAGCACCGTATTGACCAAGTGGTTACAAACTTGGTAAATAACGCCGTTAAGTATGCGCCCGAGTCGGAGTTTATTACGCTTTGCATCGAGAAAGATTTTGACATGGTAAAGGTATCGGTGAGCGACAACGGCCCTGGTGTGTCCGAAGATAAGATTCCGCACCTTTTTGACCGGTATTACCGGGTTGATTCCTCAGGCTACCATGCCTCCGGTTTAGGTTTAGGGCTGTACATTAGCGCCGAAATTATTAAACGCCATGGAGGAGAAATAGGTGTGGATAGCAAAATAGGCAAGGGCAGTACCTTCTGGTTTACTCTGCCGCTTATAGAAGATTATGATTAAAAGTTGCTTTTTACATCTGTAAAATACCACAACGGCATGTGATGATGAATCATGTGCCGTTGTGGTATTTAAGCTTGTTTGCTACAAGTAAGTCAGTTGTATGTTTGTTAAGAGATACGTATGCTATTAGTAAACTTTTGTCTCATGTCATTTTTAAACTCAACTGGGCTGTACTACTGCGCTTAGTTTTTGGATACGATATTCAGGGTTAGTTTGAGTTTGTATGTTCGTTTCTGAGATTGGGAAGCGTTATAAAGGTGCCATTGCGTAGACAGCAAGCCGGGGTAGGACAGTACGTTCCAGTTTATATCATTACTGCCGGTTATGAGGCCTTGGCGAACGTTACGCCAGCAACAATAACTCTGCAAATAGCGCTATTTTTACTACATTGCATCTTAACCTTATTCACCATGAAACTGAAGTTAACCCTACTCTGCTGCGTGTTTATAAACTGCGCCTTAGCCCAGGATTCCATTTTTGCTCGCCGCATGGTGGATACGCTCACCTCACCTTACTTTTGGGGACGTGGCTATACTAACGAGGGCATGAGTAAAGCAGGTAAATTTATCTCTGCGCAATTTAAAAGTTATGGCTTGCAGCCCATGAAGGGGAAGGATTATATGCAGGAGTTCAGCTTTAACGTCAACACCTTTCCGGGCAAAATGGAAGTAGCTATCAATGGCGCTGCCTTAGTGCCTAGTCGAGATTTTATTGTGGGTCCGGAGAGCCAAGGTGCTAAGGCACAAGGCAAGCTGGTACAGCAAGACAGCGTAACCTTTGTAAATGCCGAAAACCGCATCATTGTGTCATTACAAAACAAGCTCACCTGGTCGGTAGCCCAGGAGTTAGGCGATTATACGGTTATTCAAGTGGATAAGAAAGCGCTGAAGGGGCAACCATCAGCCGTTAGTGTAAATATTGAAAATAAGCTCATTAACAATTTTAAAACGGGCAATATCTGTGCGCTGGTTAAAGGTACCACCAAGCCCGATTCTATCATAATGTTCACCGGTCATTATGATCACTTGGGCGGTATGGGCAGCAATACATACTTCCCCGGTGCAAACGATAATGCCAGCGGTATAACCATGCTGCTTAGCCTGGCTAAGTACTATGCTGCACATCCGCAGCCATATACTGTGGCGTTCATGTGCTTTGCCGGAGAGGAAGCAGGTATACTGGGGTCAAAGTACTTTACCGAACATCCGCTGGTGCCTTTATCCAGCATCAAGTTTCTGGTTAATATGGATATTATGGGTACCGGTAATGAAGGTATTACAGTGGTTAATGCATCGGTATATCCAAAGCAGTTCGAATTACTGAAACAAGTGAACGCACAAGGTAACTACCTGGTTAAAGTATACTCGCGTGGTAAAGCAGCCAACAGCGATCACTATTGGTTTACCGAAAAAGGTGTTCCTGCATTTTTTATCTACACCATGGGCGGCATCAAAGCTTATCATGACGTGTTCGACATTAGTAAAACGCTACCTTTAAACGAATATAATGACCTCTTTAAGCTGCTTGTTGATTTCAATACCCAGCTGCAAAAACAATAATATTGGTTTAATGAAATACATCTACCTCCTCATTGCCATCCTATCAGAAGTAACGGCCACCAGTGCACTCAAAGCTTCTGAGCAGTTTACGCGTTTATGGCCGTCAGTTATTGTGGTGGTGGGTTATGCCTCTGCTTTTTACTTTATGAGCTTAACGCTCAAATCTATCCCGGTGGGTATAACTTACGCCATATGGTCGGGGGTGGGTATTGTGTTAATTTCCATAAGTGGTTATTTCCTGTTTAAGCAAAAGCTTGATGTGCCTGCTATGTTAGGTATGGCGCTTATTGTGGCGGGCGTGCTCGTCATTAACCTGTTCTCCAAATCAACAGCAGCCTAAGCCTACAAAGGCACAATTACCTTAAAGCTCATATTACGGCCTATATTATAAATACCCCTATACCCATTTGGCGATGCCTGGTAATACTCAAAGTATTTTAGCCGGTTTAAGTTTGATTGGTAGGCTTTATCCAGAACGTTATCTACTTGCAAAAAAACGTCTAACAGCGTTCGGCCGCTTTTATTTTTGATACCTGTACCGCAGCCAATGTTCCATAGTGTATAACCCGGGGTAGCAGTCTCCGTATCATCAAGTGCATAAAAATGATTTTGGGCGGCATAAGCATCGGCCTCTAACTTTAAATAAGGTTTTTGAAAGGTATTAGACGCTTTCTGAAAGTTAATACGAAATTCTGACCGTGCATGCAATGGCGGTATAAAAGGTAAATATTTGGCTGCATTACCCACGCGGGCCAGTAATTCAGTATTTTTATTAAGCCCCTCTACGTAAGCTAAGCTATTGTTCCAGCACAGCCATTTTAATTTTTCAGGATGCAGATTTAGCGTTAACTCGGCTCCATATAATCTGGCCTCCGACTGCTGGTATTGGTAGGTGCTGTTGCCGGGCACTATCACCACCGGCTCACCGTTGGCATCATTTAACCGGGCCTGGTAAATGTAGTTGTAGATATTGTTGTTAAATAGTTCAGCGCTTAAGTCAATGTCTTTCAGGTAAGCAATTACACCAATATCCTGCTGTACGTTAAATTCGGGCTTAAAAGTACGGTTACCCAGATAAACAATGTGTGCACCCGGATCAAGGCCGTTAGAGCCAATTTCGGTTATGTTCGGTGCCCGGTACCCGCGTGCAATATTAGCTTTTAGTAATAGGCGCTCGCTTACGTTGTAAGTTAAGCCTAAGCTACCCGAAAGTCCGGTATAGCGTTTTTTAAAAGCAGGAAATTGCAGGTAAGTACCAATAGTATCGGCCCCGCTCACCCGCTTCTGAAAGCCATTTTGCGGGTTGTTGGCTACAAAAAAATTCTCCCATTTAATGCTGCGGTTATCATAACGTATACCGCCGCTTATATCCATACGGCCAAAGGTTTTCTTGGCAAACAGGAAAGTGCCTATGTCAAAAAGATTATAGTCTGGAATGGGAAAGTCAGTAGCGTTTTTACTGCGGTTTGTTTGGTACATGCCATTCACACCTGCTGAAGTTTCTATGCCGGCCAATTGCGGCAAGTTGTATTTAACATCGTAATTTAAGGTATTTAAAACTACGTACAATCCGGCTTGCTGCGGCTGTGTAGGGTGATTGTACTCCCGCCTAACACTCTGCTGACCGCCCAGTAACAAATTGATATTGCCATCGCCCAACTTAAACTGGCTGCTGCTGTAAAGCCTGTAATGCTGAATATGTTGGTAAAGCGGATTAAGCCGGTAGGTCTTCAGTTCATGATCGGGTACAATAGGGCGGTTTTTAATATCATCGGCGTTGTCCAGAACTTGCCTGGTAAAACGTCGTGTGAGGGAATCCCTGCTGCCATCGGGAATTTCCTGTTTATTGTTAAACAACGTAGCAGCTAGTTGGGTATATCCCCATTTCTTGTCTACCCTTGCCATGGCCGATAAATTAAGTTCCCCGTAGGCGGTGCCGTACACCGGGCCATCAATATTGTTAGTGTAATTATGAGCCCATTTGCCGGTTCCGCGTATGGTATAGCGCCAATCGTTGTGTTTGTATGCCAAGCCTAATGATGTACCTATCAGGCCATTGTTGGTATGGTAATCTACCGTGTAATCGCCTTTTAAGGCGTTGTTGTTAAAGTTGGGCAGGTAAGGGATCATATTAATTACCCCTGCCAAAGCATCAGAGCCATAAGATAAACTGGCCGGGCCCTTTACCACCTCGGCTCTGGCAATGCCGTACTGGTCAATCTCAATGCCGTGTTCATCACCCCATTGCTGACCTTCCTGCCGTATACCATCATACAAAGTAAGTACGCGGTTATACCCTAACCCACGAATAAAGGGTTTGGATACGTTTGGCCCTGTTGTTACCGCACTTACGCCCGGCACACCTTTAATTACGGCATCAATAATATTATTATTTACATGCCTGTCCATGTCTTTTTTGCTCATCACGGCAACAGGCACCGGGTTTTTGCGCACCTCGGTAGCTCGGCTAACACCGGTTACAATAACATCATTCAACCTCGATTCGCTTTTGATGAGGGCCACATTTAATAGTACAACAGCATTAGATTTAACCTCTGTTACAAGCTGCTGCTTTTGGTAACCCACCGATGAAAATATAACCGTGTAAGTGCCTGGAGGTACGTTACGCAGTTCATATTGGCCATTAATGCCGGTTCGCGTACCTGTATTTTTATTCAAAATGCTTACCGATGCATGGCTTACTGGCCCGTCGGTTGATGCTGTAACCTGGCCTTTTATAGTGCCGTTTTGAGCTAATACACTGCTTGACTTTGTAATAAACAGGATAAGAAGTATAATGAATTTTGGCATATCGATTTATAATATTTAACTAAACCAAATATATAAAATTAGGTTTGCCTAATTTTATATATTATGGGTTTTATTTTCATAAGTTTGATTGAGCTAACTAGTACAGCAGCATGAATACCTTTTCAGAGGAGAATTATCTAAAATCCATTTTCCGGTTATCGCAAATGCCCGACGGCAAAAAGATTTCCACCAGCGCCATTGCCGAATCATTGGGAAATAATCCGGCATCAGTGGTAGATATGATACGGAAACTCACCGACAAGCAGCTTATTGAGTATGATAAAAAGAAAGGTGTAAAACTTACCCCGCAAGGGCAACAGGATGCCATACAAATTGTACGTAAGCACCGCCTTTGGGAAGTCTTTTTGTTGGAAAAGCTCGGTTACCGCTGGGACGAAATACATGACATTGCCGAAGAGCTGGAACACATAAAGCATCATGATCTGGCCGATAGGTTGGAGAAGTTTTTAGAATATCCCGAGTATGACCCACATGGTGATCCTATACCCAAAGCAAATGGTAAGATGGCCAAATCTTTTTCGGTTACCCTGGCCGATGCCAAACCGGGCTCGACTTACCGGGTAGCTGCTGTGCGCGATACCAGCAGCGATTTTCTGCTTTATCTCCATAAGCTCGAAATAAATATTGGTACGCACATCAAATTAATAGAAAAGATTGCTTTTGATGGTTCGCTGGTGATCAGCATAAATGCTGCAGAACCAAGCACCGTATCTGCCAAGTTTGGCGAGAATATTTTAACCAGTTAATTTTATATTTGAATTTAAACGTCTACACACTATGCTACCTTTAATTGAAGCTGAAGAACTAAAGAAACTTGATAAAGATACCTATGTGCTGATTGATGCCCGAGGCTTTGGTAACAGCCGCGAGCGGTATAAGCAAGGCCACCTGGAAGGAGCCGTGTATGTAGACCTGGAAGACCTGGCCGTCCATCCTGAAAATCCCGCCTATGGTGGCAGGCATCCATTGCCAGGTGTGGAAGACTTTGCCAGGCTGTTGGGTAGCTTAGGTATTACGGCACAAACACACGTTGTTATTTATGACGATAAGGCCGGCGCGAACCCGGCTGCACGCCTGTGGTGGATGCTGCGTGCCGTTGGGCACGAGCAGGTACAAGTATTAAGCGGTGGTTTACAAGCAGCGGTTGATGCAGGTTTAAACCTAACAACAATGGTTCCAGTACCGCCCGTGGTAACACAATACATTGCTAAACACAATTACACGGGCACAGTTACGCTTGATGAGGTGGCCGAAGCCGCTAAAAACCCAGGCAAAATAGTAATAGATGTGAGAGAAACACCACGTTACCTGGGCCAAACCGAGCCTATAGATTTAATTGCCGGTCATATACCGGGTGCTATTAATGTACCTTATACCACTAATTTAAGTCCGGCTACCCGCTACTTACCGGCCAGTGAATTGAAAGCTAATTACCTGAACGTATTTGGCGAGGTACAACCCAATCAAGTTATTGTACACTGCGGCTCAGGTGTAACAGCTTGCCATACATTACTGGCGTTAGAGCAGGCCGGACTGTTGGGCGCTCAGTTGTACGTAGGTTCGTGGAGCGAGTGGTCGCGCCGGGATTTACCAATTGCAACTGAATAGAGACATTGCTTAGTTGAGGAATATCATTCCAATATAACATAAACAACAAACCCGGGATCAGTCAAAACCCGGGTTTGTTGTTTTTTTAGTGGCGGTAGCCGTTACTATCGTAAGGTCCGCGGTGGCCATCGCGATGATGATCGCGGCCACGATAATTGTCGCGGTTATAACGGCCCCGCCTGTCTTGTGCTACCATGCAACTGGTTAATGAACTAGCCAGTGATGCTATTAACGCTATGCTTAAAATGGTCTTTTTCATAATGTTTCTTGCATTTAATATGAATTAGAGGGGAGCGGAGGCTCAAAGATTAGTCGGTCATGTATTTGTTACTTAAGCAAGAACTGTTTGCGCAACGCAGGCCTAAACCAGTAAGTTTCTATCCATAGTTAGATGTATTAATTAAAAAATTTAACACTTTTGAAATGTAAACATCACTTATGTATAAAACTCTCCTCATTACATTACTAGCGGGTATTGGCTTAAACGTGGCTCAAGCGCAAACCGACAGCGCAATCACGCCATCAAGCATTAAAACTTTAACGTTAAAACAGTATGCCGATTACCAGAAAGGCCCTACGCTCGAAAGTATGGCTTTGCCGGCTACCCTGAACCGTTATCCTATGCCCGATGATGTATTGCGGTATAAAAAAGAACTGAAGCTTACGCCCGAACAGGTAACTAAAGTAACCGCCATCAGCAAGTACCTGCAGCTTAAAAAAACGGAAATAGGGCAATCGGTACTGCGTAACGAGAAAAAGCTGGATGATATGTTTCGCAGCCAAAAGCTGGATGAGGGCAGCATTACCTTTTATGCTAACCGTTACGGCCTGTATGAGGGTGAATACCGTACATCTGTACTGCTGGCTTGCTACAATACCTACAATGTGCTTAATCCGCAGCAAACCACTAAGTTTTGGCAGCTGAAAAAACCATAATTAGCATTTTGACGTTTGATTTAATTAACTTAGCGCCCCGTTACAGAGGATTATGAAGATTACGTTTGATTTTGAAAAGCCGTTAGCCGATTTGCAGCATCAGATCGATAAGATAGAACAGGTGCAGGAAAAGACCAAGGTGGACATGTCGGCCACGTTGAATGAGTTGCAGGAGAAGTTTGAGCAGGCTAAAAAGCAAGTGTACACCAACCTGAGCGGCTGGCAAAAGGTACAGATATCACGCCACCCCGACAGGCCATATACCTTGCAGTATATTGAGCTGATGTGTGATGATTTTATTGAATTGCACGGCGACCGTAATTTTGGCGATGATAAAGCCATTATTGGCGGCTGGGGCTCAATAGGCGGGCAAACTGCTATGTTTATTGGTCACCAAAAAGGGCGCAACACTAAAGACAGGCAATACCGCAATTTTGGTATGGCCAACCCCGAAGGTTACCGCAAGGCCCTGCGCCTGATGAAAATGGCGGAAAAGTTTAACAAGCCTATTATTACCCTGATTGATACGCCCGGAGCCTTTCCTGGCCTCGAAGCCGAAGAGCGCGGACAAGGCGAAGCCATTGCCCGTAACATTATGGAAATGTCGGTACTTAATGTGCCGGTTATTTGCGTAATTATTGGTGAAGGAGCGTCAGGGGGCGCCATTGGTATCGGTATCGGCGATAAAGTATACATGCTGGAGCATACCTGGTATTCGGTTATTTCGCCCGAGTCTTGCTCGTCTATCTTATGGCGTAGCTGGGATTTTAAGGAGCGCGCTGCCGAGGTGTTGAAACTTACCTCAAGCGAAATGTTTAAGAACAAGCTGATTGACGGCATTATTAAAGAGCCGCTTGGTGGTGCCCACCAGGATCCGATTGCGATGGCTGCCGTACTTAAAAAGCAATTAACAAAAGATCTGAAAACACTTAAAGACCGCAATATTGACGAACTGGTGCAAGAACGCATTGACAAGTTCTGCTCAATGGGCGTTGTGATAGAAGACGAGCCCGTAGCTGCTCCGGCGCCTGCGGCAGAGTAAGCTTCAAAATATGCTATAAACAAAAAAAGCCATGCTAAAAAGCATGGCTTTTTTTGTTTGATATTGTATTCATAGTCCATTAAACCTGTAGTTCTTTCTAGAGTTTCTCATGTCATCCTGAACATCGTGAGGAAACTTTCAAATAAAAGGCCCACTATTTGAAAAAGTCCTCGTTAGCAATCAAAATGTCAAGTTGTTCTTTATTGAAAGCTCATAAAAAAAGCCGGTGTTAAGAAACACCGGCTTATAAAAATATTATATCCCCTTATTGCCCACCGCCACCAAGCACGTTGCCAAACTTGGCTTCGTAGCCTTTGTATTGAGCACTTAGCTTGCTGTGTAAGGCAGTTTGGTGATGGGTATTGGTTAATTCAACTAAACCATTCAGCATGTAAATGCCGAGCTGTATATCGCGCTGGTTTAATTCGCCGCCTTTTTGCATAGCATTATAGTTGAAGTCGAGCGAGTTTACGATGTATTTGTCCAGCTCCTCAGTCCATTTGTTGGCGAGTTGTGTTTGGTTCAGGTCGTAAGCGCTGTTGTTTAAATAGAACTTGCGCAAAGCAACCTCACCAAACGGAATAGTTGATGGCATTACTTCGTCAAAGCGTTTTAGTGCATTAACGGCCAAATCGTTGTGGCCTTCTTTCATCAGGTTTGATACCAGCGAGTTAAACTGCTTAATAATGATAGGGTAGAACATCGTAACTGACTCATGATCCAAATATTTGGCAGTTTTCATGTTGCCCCATTTATACTTGGTCATCATGTTATTGTACATTACCATGGTGTTAACCGGTTCAGGTGCATTTGCTGCGGTATCGGCTTTTAAAGGTTGCAGGCGGTAAGCAAAGCCTTCATCATGCATATACTTATCCAGGCCCATCATGTTCTCGTTACCAACGGTTATGGCAAAATAAACCGGACGCTTCCAGTTATTGTGCGATAAGATATCCATCAGAGCCAGGTTATCCTTGGTTACATAATTAGAATTATATTTCCAGGTAATGGCAGGTACAATGTTATTTTTTTGGCTGGCTGGTACAGTGCCTGTACGAATAACCTCATCAGGGTTAACAGATAGCTTAAAGTTTTTGGTGGGCAGGTAATTCATGGTCATGCCGTTCTCATACTGCACCTGGGTTTCCTTGTTATCAGAGGTGATAAAGTCGAAAACCTCTTTCAATTCGGTAGTATCGGTTACGTTCATCTGATCGCTCCAGTAGATCACGTCCCGTATACCTGCCGCAAATTTTTCATTAGGCATGGTAATAGGTAACGGTGCCGACTCGTTCATCTTTTGCTTCATTTGGCGTATGTACCAATCGGTACCCAATAGGCTCAGGTTCACAATACGTACGTCCGGGCGTATGTTTTCCACTTCCTGCGCATACCATAGCGGGTAAGTATCGTTATCGCCATAGGTGAACAAGATAGCGTTTGGCGCGCAGGAGTTAAGGTAGTTGGCTGCCATATCATGCGGTGTCATCTTGGTAGAGCGGTCGTGGTCATCCCATTCCTGAAAGCCCATCAGCACTGGTGCTGCAAGCAAACAGGCTACAGTTGCAACAGCCGCGCTCACTTTAGGGCTAAGCACTTTACTCAGCAACTGCGCTATAAATAACACGCCCAAACCAATCCAAATGGCAAACACATAAAAAGAACCTACGTAAGCATAGTCACGCTCACGTGGCTGCAATGGGTTTTGGTTAAGGTAAAGTAAGATAGCTAAACCAGTAAAAAAGAATAATACAGCAACCACACCTGCATCGCGCTTGTTGCGCTGGAAATGGTATATTAAACCCAGTATGCCAATAATAAGCGGCAGGCAGTAAAGGCGGTTATAAGCATTGCTTTCAGTAACCGTGCTTGGGAAAGCTTTAAACCAATCAAAAGGGCTCAGCCAGTTGCCATCAGTTCCTTTACTATTGTTTTGTCCGTCCATATCATTGGTACGTCCGGCAAAGTTCCATAAAAAGTATCGGTTGTACATTTGGTGTACTTGCCAGCTAAAGAAAAAGCCCAGATTATGCGACATGTTAGGCTGTTCTTCCGGGCCTAATTGCAGCCACTCGCGGTAAAATGCCGATTTGTTACCATCCGTATCATATATACGTGGGAACAGCGTATTGCGGTCATAAACAGTACTCGATTTTTTGCCGGCTATTTCATATTTAGTAGCCCCACGGCGGTATATGGTAGCACCTTCTTTTGATTCTTGTGGTTTCGAATCAAAGTACTGACCATATAACAGAGGTGTTTCGCCGTATTGGTCACGGTTTAAATAGCTGTTCAGGGCAAAAGCATCCTGAGGGTCGCTATTATTAAGGTTGGTACCCGCTTTGGCGCGTACTACAATCATCACAAATGAACTATAGCCCAGTAGAATGAACATAGTACAAAGCAATACCATATTTAAAGAGTAGCGCTTTTGACGTACTTTAAGCACATATTCCAGTAAAGCTAAAACAGCAACAGCGGCAATTAAGCCAACAATGCCACCGCTTATGCTTAACGCAATAATAAAACTGGCCACCGCCACAATTAATGCACCTTTTGATAACGTAACCGAATAGTAAACGCCGGCTACCAGTGCAGCAACTACCAGCAGGTAAAATACAATAGCGCCACTATTAAAGCTGAAGCCCAAGGTGTTTACAAACCATAGATCGGCATAGGCAGCGCCTTTAACCGTGAACTGGATAATGCCCCAAAGCACCAATCCTAAAACCACAACACCGATTATAAACGACCAGATTGTACCTGATGCCGTAACGTTTTTAGCGCGGCGGAAATACAGGATAAGGGCAATTACCGGTATAACCAGCAAGTTAAGTAAGTGTATACCTATTGATAAGCCCATGATGTAAGCAATGAACACAATCCAGCGGTCTGCTCCCGGCTCATCGGCGTGGGCATCAAATTTTAATATAGCCCAAAAAACTACAGCCGTACACAATGATGATTGCGCATAAACTTCAGACTCAACGGCCGAGAACCAGAAGGTATCAGAGAATGTATAAGCTAATGCACCTACCAAACCTGCACCTATAATAAGTATCGTATTGGTGATGTTTAAGTCCTCAGCTTTTTTAATCAGTATTTTTTTAGCGAGCATAGTAATGCTCCAAAAAAGAAACAAAATAGTGGCTGCACTAGCTATAGCCGATGCCATATTGGTCCAGTAAGCTACCTTGGTTACATCTCCGAATGAGAGGAGCGAGAAGGCTTTGCCTATCATGGTAAATAGTGGCGCACCAGGTTGGTGGGCTACCTGTAAACGATAAATACAGGCAATAAACTCGCCGCAATCCCAAAAACTGGTAGAGGGCTCAAGGGTTAACGTATACGTAATGGCGGCAATTAAAAAGGAAAGCCAGCCAAAAAGGTTATTAATCTTGTTGTAATTCATATTGGGTTATACAGTCTTCTGCTAAACTAAAAGCTGACGAAATTAATAAATCTATAGATAGGTTGGGTTAATTAGTTGTGCTTTAACATAAATTAACAGTTACAAATGGCGTTATTGTGTAGGCATTAATTTTTTTGAAAAATATTTTTGCAGCTTCAATTTTTCGCCTTACATTTGCATTCGATTTCGGAGAGGATAACAAACCGAAAGAGGATTGTCCGATAGTATAAAGGTAGTACGACGGTTTTTGGTACCGTTTGTCTTGGTTCGAATCCAGGTCGGACAACAGAGAGAAAATTCGAATTTCGGAATATCGAAATTCGAATTTTTCGTTTTAGCCGGAACCATTATTAAAAAACGATGGTTGGGCGGGTGAGCAGGAAGTAAAAAAAAATATTGAAGTCTTAAAGCCGGAAGGAGAGATCGAGCTGAAGTTCGAAATCAAACCGCCGAAATCCGAATCAAAAGAAGATGCCTTTACAGTTCAATCCGGTTAAGTTGTTTTCGGGCTCAGGGTCAACAGATCTTGCAGCTAAAATTGCCAAGGTTTACGGCCGCGAATTAGGTGATATGACCTTGTCGCGCTTTAGTGATGGCGAGTTTCAGCCATTCATTAACGAGTCGGTACGTGGATGTGATGTGTTTTTCATCCAGAGTACTAATCCACCAACCGATAACCTGATGGAGCTGCTCATGATGATTGACTGCGCCCGCCGTGCGTCAGCCCATTATGTAACTGCTGTAATTCCATATTTTGGTTTGGCGCGTCAGGACCGTAAGGATAAGCCACGTGTGGCCATTGGTGCTAAACTGGTAGCTAACCTGCTTACGGCAGCTGGCGCAAACCGGGTAATGACCATGGATTTACATGCGGCCCAGATACAGGCTTTCTTTGACATACCGGTAGATCACCTGGATGCTTCAATCATATTTGTGCCCTATATTAAAAGTTTGGCTTTGCCTAACTTAACCATAGCCTCGCCTGATATGGGCGGCTCATACCGGGCTCGTACATTTGCCAAGTTTTTTAACGCCGAGGTGGTAATTTGCGATAAACGTCGCAAACGTGCCAACGAGATAGAAAGCATGACCATTATAGGTGATGTAACCGGACAGGACATTGTACTGATTGACGATATATGTGATACAGCCGGTACACTAGCCAAAGCAGCCGGTTTAATTATGGAGCGTGGCGCTAACAGTGTGCGTGCCGTATGTACGCACCCGGTATTATCGGGCAAAGCGTACGAAACTATCGAAAACTCGGCCCTAACAGAGCTGATTGTGACCGATACCATTCCTTTAAAACAGGAGTGCAGTAAAATAAAAGTATTATCAACTGCCGATCTTTTTGGTAAGGCCATTGCTAATGTAAATGAGCATGGTTCAATTAGTCAGTTGTTTAAGATAGATTGATAGTTGTTAGTTCATGGCAGGTAGCCCATGGTTATAAGCTAACAGATATATTATATAAGAACTATGGACCACGGGCTGCCAGCTCTGGTCTTTGTAGAACAAACAATTTAAAAACAAAAAAATGAAATCAATTGCTATTAGCGGTTCTCCAAGAGAGAACGTAGGGAAACGTGATGCTAAGGAACTGCGTTACCAGGGTTTAGTACCTGCTGTTTTATACGGTGGTGCTACTCAAACGCATTTTTCAGTATCCGCAGCTGATTTGAAACCGGTGATTTATACACCAGTTGTTCAATTCATCGACTTAGACGTTGCCGGTACTACCAGCCAAGCTATCATCAAAGACATGCAGTTTCATCCATTAACTGATGAGTTATTGCACGTTGACTTTTTATTACTGGATGAAAGCAAACCGGTAACTATCGAAATTCCTATCCTTTTAACTGGTACTTCGCCAGGTGTTAAAATGGGTGGTAAATTAGTACAAAAATTACGTAAACTGCGTGTTAAAGCTTTACCTAAAGATCACTTAGATTCTATAGAGGTGAGCATTGAAGGTTTAGAAGTAGGTAAATCAGTACGTGTACGCGACATCAGCGTTCCTAACCTGACTATTACTAATACTCCGGAAGATACTATCTTATCTATCACTACTTCACGTGCCCTGCGTCAGGCAGAGCAAGAAGCAGCTAAAGGTAAATAAGCTCTTTAGTAGTTATCAAAGTAAAGAAAAGCCGCCTCACCCATAAAGGGAGGCGGCTTTTCTTTGCTATCCACTATTTAATTAACAACTTCATTTGTTTAACAGGGTTTGTTAGTTTTGCCATAACAAACGTTACTTGGGGTACTAATGAGAAGTGTTGTTCATGAAAACATGTGTATAATAGAAAGTATTTCTTACTGTCGTTCGTGATTAAAGTTAGGTTGGTTAACAAAGCAATAAAATGAAATACCTCATCGTAGGCCTGGGCAATATTGGTCCGGAATATAAAGATACCCGTCATAACATTGGCTTTATGATATTGGATGAACTGGCCAAACAGGAGAGTGCCCAGTTTCATAACATGCGCCTGGCCTATTATACCGAGGTTAGCCACAAAGGCCGTATGCTGCATTTAATTAAACCAACCACCTTTATGAACTTAAGCGGTAAAGCGCTTAGTTATTGGATGCAGCAACTAAAAATACCGGTCGAAAATGTGTTGGTTTTGGTTGATGACCTGGCATTGCCATTAGGCACCCTGCGCCTTAAGCCCAAAGGCAGTGCTGCCGGTCACAATGGATTAAAGCATATTGAACAAGTATTAGGCAATAACAACTATGCCCGTTTACGTTTTGGCATAAGCGATAATTACCCCAAAGGCCGCCAGGTTGACTATGTGCTGAGCGGCTTTGATGAGGATGAAAAACCGGAGCTCCCTGCCCTGATAGACCGCTCTATTGAAATGATAAAAAGCTTTGCCACTGCCGGTACTGAGCTTACCATGACCCGCTACAATAAATAGCAGATAGGTATCATGTGTTAAATTTTAGTTAAATGTTGTTAATTAAAAGTTGTATTTGCGTTAGCTGTATTATTTTGCGAAATAATTAGAATCTGCTGTAACGTTTTGTTATAAAACTGCATCTATTGTGATGTAAGCTGTTTACAACAACAAATTTCAGCGCTGCAACCGACTATTCTTATCGCATTGATGAAAAAACTTTTACTGACCGCCGTATTTTCTTTCTGCCTTTTTGTTTTTGCAACAGCGCAAACTGCAACCGCACCAACTGCAACCATAAAAGGTTCAGTGGTAGACTCTGTAAAAAAGGAACCGCTGAGTTATGTTACCGTAGCCTTGGTAGATATGAACAACCAGCCGGTTAAAAGCACCTTTACTAAGGATGACGGTACGTTTACCATAACAGGTCTCACTATAAAGTCCTACAAACTCGCACTGGTTTATGTGGGCTATAACGGCAAAACCATCAATATTAATAATCTTGATAAAGTAACCGATTTGGGCAAGTTGTTACTAAGCCCATCTACAAGTCAGTTAAAGGAGGTAACCATTACCACTGTTAAGCCATTAATGAAACGCGAGGTAGATCGCATAAGCTACGATGTGCAGGCGGACCCCGAAAATAAGGTAATAACCGTGCTGGACATGATGCGCCGTGTACCGTTGCTATCAGTTGATGCCACAGATAACATTAAGCTGCAAGGTAACACTAACTATAAAATATTAATTAACGGTAAGGAATCGGCCTTAATTGCTCGCAACCCGGCCGATATTTTCAGATCAATGCCGGCCAGCAACATCCAAAAAATTGAAGTAATTACTACGCCGCCGGCCAAGTATGACGCGGAAGGTCTGGCGGGTATCATTAACATTATTACCAAAAAGGATCTTACCCAAGGTTACAACGGTAGCATTAACGGCCGGTACAGCAATTTGTGGGGACCGGGCGCTAATTTAAATTTAACGGTTAAGCAGGGCAAATTTGGTTTGGGGGGCTATGCCGGCTACAACAAGCGCAACAACCTTACAACTGGTTTTAGTAATTTAAATGAAAATTACCAAGCTGGTGGAGCCCTGGCATCATCCCTCAATCAGCAAGGTGCTAATACCAACAGTGGTAACCACACCTATGGCAGTACCGAATTAACTTATGAGGGCGATAGTCTTAATCTCCTTACCGGTACGTTTGAGTATTACCGTGGCAAAAATAATTCGGAACGCGATCTGTTCTCTAACTTCATCAACAACACAACTGCTGCCGAAAATAATTCATACCGCTCCTTAAACACGGCCGATAACGGTTACCGTGGCTTTGGCGCCGGTTTAAATTACCAGTTAGGCTTTAAGCGTAATAAAGATCAGTTGCTTACGGCATCTTACAAGTTCAATTCTTCTAAAAATACCCAGTTCAACGATATTGCGTTTACGCAGCGTATTGGGTTTACTAACCCTAACTACAAGCAGTACAATAATTCGGGTAACAAAGAGCACACCCTGCAATTGGATTACGTACAACCGGCTAAAAAGCTGAACATTGAAGCGGGTGCAAAAGCTATTTTTCGCAATAATTTTAGCGATGCTTATACCGAGAATCAGGTTAACAATGCTGCGTACGTGCTCGATCCTAATCAAAACAATATGTTTGATTATCAGCAAAATGTATATAGCTTGTATAATTCATACCAGTTAAAGTTTGATGAAAAATGGGTAGCTAAAGGTGGTTTGCGCCTGGAGCATACAACGGTTAATGCCAGCGAGGCCCTTAATCAGCGTTATTCAAACCTTATTCCCTCACTTTCCATACAGCGCAGCTTTAAAACCAGCAGTATTAATATTGGCTACACCGATAGGATACAACGCCCTGGTATATGGCAGTTAAATCCATTTATAGACCGCTCCAACACCAACTTTATCCGGGTCGGTAATCCAGATTTGCGCCCGGTGGTTAATCACAGTATTGAGTTAACGTACAGTAACTTCAAAAAAGGATCATTCAATTTTGGTTTAAATTACAAGTTTGCCAACAACACGGTGGAATATATTACTGCGTTTGATCAGGCCAGCGGAACAAGCGTGAGTACCTTTCAAAACGTAGGTAATAACAAGCGCTTAGGGTTCGATTTTAATGCAAACTACCCCATTACTAAAAATCTTAACTTTAATATCAACAGTCAGTTGGTACATGTATGGTTAAGGGGATATGTAAACAGTGTTTTGTTCAATACCAAAGGGTTTCAGGGGCACACCTTTTCGGGCCTCAATTACAAGTTCGACAACGGCTACCGCCTGGGTGCCAACTTTGATTTTGATAGCCGCTACGTAATGCTGCAAGGGCGCGATAACTACTGGTTAGGCTACGCTGCTAGTGCATCAAAAGAATTTTTGGATAAAAAGGCAACCATATCCGTTTATGTAAACACCCCTTTCCAAAAGTTTAGAACTATTGATAATACCATCCGTACGCCAACTTCATATCAGTTAACGCTAAATGATATGTATGCCCGTACGTTTAACATCAGCTTCAATTATAAATTTGGTAAGCTAAGCGGCGAGCTTAAAAAGAACCAGCGTGGTATTAATAACGACGACGTAAGCGGAGGCAGCAGAAATTAATAACTTTGCTGCATGAAAGTATATGGTATTACCAACTGCAACACGGTAAAGAAAGCGCTGGATTGGTTAAAGCAACATCAAATAGATTTTGAGTTTCATGATTTTAAGAAGCTGGGCGTTAGCACCGAAAAGCTGGATGAATGGAATCAACAAGCCGGTTATGATAAATTTTTAAACAAGCAGGGACTTACCTGGAAAGGCTTGGACTCCGAAACAAAAGATAGTGTAAAAGGCGCTGCAGAAGCCCTCCCCTTACTGCAGCAAAAAACCAGTATGATTAAGAGGCCGGTAATTGAGGATAATGGCTTTTTGTACTTTGGCTTCGATGAAAAAGTGTATGAAGATCACTTTCAGGCAAAATAAAATTTGGTAACAATCAGCTTACTAGATTACACGGTAAAGCAATTATTCCTATAATTGCTTTTTAAATTTAACTACAACTATTTTCTTAACGATGAGATACCATCTGATTGCCGGCTTTTCGCTGGCTTTTATGGCTATTACCGGTTTAAGCAAGGCACAGCAACAGCCAGCCGACCCTGCAGCACCGGTTAGCAAATACAGCTATTACGAGGCCTTTAACCCGTTGTTTTATAGCAAAACTGGCAACGATTTCAGAGCTGCCAGCGGCGAGCCCGGAGCCCGTTACTGGCAAAATAAGGCCGATTACCAGTTAGCCGCCCGCCTAAACGACAAAATCAACGAAATTAGCGGAACAGAAATATTAACCTACACCAACAACAGCCCGCAGAAGTTGGGCTTTTTGTGGATGCAGTTGGATCAAAATCTGTTTAAGCAAGATTCACGCGGTAGCGCCATCATTCCTTTAAGCGGTAGCCGTAACGGAACACGTGGCGGTTTTAACGGCGGGTATAACATTAAATCGGTAAAAGTAAATGATGTGGATGCCAAGTATATAATTAATGACACCCGCATGCAAATCTATTTACCTAAAGAGGTTACGCCTAACGGTGGCCAGGTAAAGGTAAAAATTGAATATTCATTCATCACACCCGATTATGGATCAGACCGTAACGGCGTGCAGCAAACCAAAAACGGTAAAATATTTAACGTAGCGCAGTGGTTTCCGCGCATGTGCGTGTTTGATGATGTGCAAGGGTGGAACACCGTACCTTATACCGGTCCGGGCGAGTTTTACCTCGAGTATGGCGATTTTGACTTAGCTATTACTGCACCGGCTAACCACATTGTGTTGGCGTCGGGCGAGTTGCAAAATCCGCAGGAGGTGTATACTCCTGAGCAGCAAAAGCGCTGGGCACAAGCTGCACAGAGTGATAAAACCGTATTGATACGCACCGCTGAGGAGGTTACCAATGCGGCGTCCCGCCCAGCTGGAAAGCAGGAGTTAACCTGGCGATTCAAGATCAAGAATGCACGTGATGCTGCCTTCGGTTCATCAGCTTCATTTATTGTTGATGCTGCCAAAATTAACCTGCCGAGTGGTAAAAAATGTATATCTGTATCAGCCTACCCTGTTGAGAGCGATGGCAACGCTGCCTGGGGCCGTTCAACCGAGTACACTAAAAAATCAATTGAGTTTAACTCACAAAAATGGTTCGAGTACCCTTACCCGGTGGCATCAACCGTAGCGGGTAATGTAGGTGGAATGGAATACCCCGGTATTGTATTTTGTAGCTACCGTAGTCGTGGTGCTGGCCTGTGGGGCGTAAACGACCACGAATTTGGCCATACCTGGTTCCCAATGATTGTAGGTTCTAATGAGCGTTTATACGGCTGGATGGATGAAGGCTTCAATACGTTCATCAATACCCTATCAACCGATGCTTTTAACAACGGCGAGTACAAAGAACGCCCGGTAGATATGCACCGTGTTGGTATAGCCTACACCCGTCCCGAAGTTGAACCCGTAATGACAACGCCTGCCGGTTTAAAGGAACGTAACACAGGTTTATTATTATACAACAAACCTGGTATAGGTTTAACCATGTTACGCGAACAGATCTTAGGTCCGGAACGTTTTGATTTTGCCTTTAGGACTTACATAGAACGCTGGGCATTCAAACACCCAACCCCTGATGACTTTTTCCGTACAATGGAAAATGCAGGTGGCGAGAGTCTGCAATGGTTCTGGCGTGGCTGGTTCATCAACAACTGGCGCCTTGATGTGGCCGTGCGTGATGTGAAATACGTAGATAATGATGCCAGCAAAGGTGCTTTAATTACGTTGGATAATCTGGAAAAAATGGCTATGCCGGTTATACTGGAAATAAAACAAAAAGGCGGTAAGGTTGACCGTATTAAGCTGCCTGTTGAGATATGGGAGCGTAACACCAGCTGGACGTTTAAATACCCGTCAATAGCCGAAATTGAATCGGTGACGTACGACCCCGATAAAGTACTGCCCGATTATAACGAGGCTAATAACGTTTTCAAAAAATAACGAAAAAGACCCGGCAATTTGGCCGGGTTTTTTTTATGCTTAACTTTAACGCTTTATAACCAAACCAAGCCGCTGCAATGCGGTTATTTATCATATAAACAGATACAGGCTACATGATGAAACTAAGATACTACCTGATACTTTGCATAAGCCTGATAAGCTTAACCGTAAAAGCACAACAAAACGCCGTACGCGGGCAGGTGATTGAAGCTGGCACCAACAACAGGCTGGCCGATGTGCTGGTGCGCAATACCAATAACAACCAGGTTGCTCTAACTACCGCAAACGGCACTTTTGATATCAGGGCGGTGTTGGGAAATATATTAATATTTTCATCACCCGGCTATGTTTCAGATACCTTGTACCTGGCCGATTTGCGTTATAAAAGCATTACCATGACCCCACTGGGTATTGCCTTGCGCGAGGTGAATGTACGCGGTCAGCGTTTTGATCCAAGGGCTGAATATCCACAGGTATATCAAAAAAGTAAAGTGTATGTTCTGTCGCCTACTACCTGGTTTGGTAAGGAAGCCAAGGATGCGCGCCGGTTAAAACGCTACTTTGAGCATGAGGAAAAAGAACGCCGTATCGACTCTGTATTTACAAAAGTATACGTAGGCAGCATTGTGCCGCTAAAGGGCCGCGACCTTGAGATATTTATGAATTTGTATAGGCCAACCTATGAGTTTGTGCGTAGCAACGCCGCCGAATCAATGGCTGTTTACATAAACGATTCGTACAAAAAATGGCTGGCATTACCACCCGAAAAACGCACCGTGCCCAAGTTAAGTGCGCAATAAAATGTTTGTGAGTTGAAGGTTTTTTGCCGCAACATCGTTTGTTGAAAAACATATCATGGACATTTGATATCCGGGATCTGTAACCTGCAACTAAAATACTTACCGAAATTACCTAACTTCGTTCATGCAGTCCATCGACTTTAACCTGTTTAGGTTTAACCTGTTCGATATTTTAGATGTTTTACTGGTTGCCTTTCTGATTTACCAGCTGTATAACCTTATACGAGGTACCATTGCAGCTAATATTTTTATTGGCTTTGCCATGATCTGCCTGCTCTACTTTGTGGTAAGGGCGTTAAATATGCGTTTGCTTACCGGTATACTGGGCAATTTCATGAACGTGGGCATTATTGCTGCCATTGTTGTTTTCCAGCAGGAGATAAGGAGGTTTTTGCTATTGGTAGGCCGTAACGCATCCCTGCAACGCAACCGGGCCTGGTGGAAGTATTTTTTGGGAAAATCTGACGTAGAGAAAGACAATTACAAGCGCATAAAACCTATTATTGATGCCTGCAAAAGTATGAAGCAAACCCGCACCGGGGCATTAATTGTGTTTGTAAAGGATTATGACGAGCAGATTTACCAAACCAGCTGCGAAATGATGGATGCCCGCATATCCAAGCGGCTCATTGAAAGCATTTTTCAAAAGAATGGCCCTTTGCACGATGGGGCCGTTATCATTTCGGGTAACAAAATTAAATCGGCAAGTTGTATTCTACCGCTTACTGATAATACGGATTTGCCTTCGCAATTTGGTTTGCGCCACCGCGCCGGTATAGGTGTTACGGAGGCTAATGAGGCCACAGCCATCATTGTATCAGAAGAAACCGGAGAGATATCCTACGCTAAGCAGGGCAGGGTAAAAATGAACATTAGTTTTGCCGAACTTGAGAAGCTGCTGAATAAAGACTTTTAGCATTTATTTTTCAATATTGCGTTATAACGTACAGCGTTTCTAGAGTAGATAATCAAGTTACGAAGTAATTTCTTAAATTGATCTTATGCCCGTAATGTAACTGTTGCGACAATAGATTACCTTTGAAGTTACTTATCGTAATAATAAATAACACCAATATATAATGTCTTTACCCGAATTCAACGAGCAAGTGGCAGAGCTTGAAAAGCTAAGGCAGGAAGTTGCCCGTTTAAAAGAAGAAAAGGAGAGACTTGCACTCGAAACTGCGGTACACAAGGCAATTCTGGAAACGAATGCCGATACGCTGTTGTCTGGTTTAGAACAATTTAAGCTTATTGCCGACAATGTGCCTGCACAAGTATGGACGGCCGATGCTGAAGGTAGCGTTGATTATTACAACAAACGTTATTTTGAATATAGCGGTTTAACCTCAGAAGAATCAATAGGATGGGGGTGGCAGCCTATGCTGCATCCGGATGATTTGCAACGTACTATTGAAAATTGGACCAGGTCGGTCAAAAAAGGCGCGCCTTACGAAATTCAATATCGCTTCAAGCGAGCTTCTGATGGTGCTTTCCGCTGGCACCTGGGTAAGGCCATACCTCTAAAAGACAGTAATGGCAAGGTGATTAAATGGTTTGGTACCAACATGGATATCCATGAGCAAAAGGTGGCCGAAAAGCAAAAGGATGAGTTTTTGAGTATTGCCAGCCATGAATTAAAAACGCCGCTTACCTCTGTTAAGGCATTTTTGCAACTGGGCCAAAAAATGATTGCGCCTGATACAAAGGCTTACAGTTTTGTGAGTAAAGCCTCTTCTCAGCTCATCCGGTTAGAAAGCCTGATATCAGACCTTTTGGATGTATCTAAGATTAACGCTGGCAAAATGGTTTATAACCTGGAGCCGTTTGAGTTTGGTGCCGCCTTGCGCGAAGCTGTAGAAAGCGTGCAGCAGGCTAACGAAAAGCACCAGATCATTATTGAGCATAATGATGACGTAGTATACAATGGTGATAGGCTGCGGATAGAACAGGTTATCAACAACTTTTTGGTAAATGCCATAAAATACTCGCCTGATGCTGACAAGATAGTTGTCCGTTCAGAAGTTCAGCAAAATAACATTGTTGTATCCGTGCAGGATTTCGGGATAGGTATCGCGGCTGAAAACCTCACCAGGCTTTTTGATCGTTATTACCGGGTAGATAATACCTCCATGCGCTTTCAAGGACTTGGATTAGGAATATTTATATCTTCAGAAATTATTAAACGGCATAATGGCAGTTTCTGGATTGAGAGTGAGCCGGGCAAAGGTTCAACCTTTTTCTTCCTGCTTCCCATTAGTGGTAAGCATGAACTGATCGATTTGGAGACAGATAACCAAACATTTTACAAGGGTAACTTTATTGAAATGAAGTATGTGCCCGAACAGCAGTGGCTGGATGTAAACTGGCTGGGCTATCAAAACCTCGAGTCGGTGCAGAAAGGCTGCATGATTATGCTTGATCTGCTCCAAAAGAACAACTGTTCAAAAGTGTTGAATGACAATACCCATGTAGTAGGAAATTGGTCAGAAGCGGCAGACTGGGGCGGCGAATACTGGTTTCCGGCTATGCAGGATGCTGGCCTGAAGCATTTTGCCTGGATATACTCCCTCAGCACTTTCAGCCGCATGTCTGCCCATAAAAGCATTGATATCACTATGGGCAAAGTAACCGCACAATTTTTTACCGAAATTGAAGAAGCCAGGAGATGGCTTAGTGAGGCGGATTAAACATTATTGAGTTGGCCATGCTAAAAAGGCTTCGGCATTGCATAAATGATCTTTTATGGCTTGGCAACTTCCGTTTTAGTCGGGTTTGCGATGGTAATACGTTTTACCAGCATAGTGTAGCGTGTATTCGGATCGCCAAGCTTTGCTATTGGCATACTGTCACTACGCGCGGCACCACGGCCGGCTACAGGCATGGTGCTGTAAACAATACTGCCATAACGCTTATCTAACTTGGCAGCAATAACCGCATCAGATGGTGTTTCCCGAAGATATTTTAACAGGTCAGTTGCTTTAGGCTGTAACCCTCTCAGCGCTGCCACACTTGTGTCCGCTTCAGGCTTTAAGCCCTCATTGCTGCCAGTGCTAGGTAGGGTACGGTTAGATTGGGCTTTAACCGTAAGTGCACAGGCAAGAACAAGCAGGCTTAACATCAATATCTTTTTCATAAAGCAGTTGGTTTAATGCAAGTTAAACAACAGGTTGTAACCGTACAAACTATTTAACATATTTAACAACTAATGGGGTTGATTGCTTGCATGTTAACAAAAAAAGGCTGCCTATTTAGGCAGCCTTTTACAAGTAAATGCTTTTATTGGAGTTGCTTAATAGCCGCATCTACAGCTTTTGCCGAAGCCTCGTCGTTTAATTTTGTACGTTGTGCCTTGATGTTTTCCAGCAAGGTAATAAGCGTTGGTGCAACGCCATATTGTTTATAACGTACGCCAACAGCTCTGATTTGCTCAATGCCTTCTTGTGCGTATTGTGAGCTTTGCAAGCGGCCAACATAAGCAGCATAGCTGCGCATTACAGTAAACTGACCTTGTGCTTCGGCTTCTTGAAACTTACGGTTTACATAAGGCCACTCGGCATCGGTACCATTGGCGGCATAAATGCCCAGAATGGTTTGGGCTAACTCGCCTTCGCTATCTTTCTCCAATGTTTTAGCGGTAGCTAAGCTGGCCGCCGGATCAATTTGGCCTAAGCCACTCAGTGCAGCAGCCTGTACAGCGTATGATTGGCTGCTTAGCGCTTGTTTAAACAAATTGCTATTTCCGGAAGCTTTTAGGGATGCTAAAGCATTCAGCGCGGCAGCTTTAACCAGATTGTTTTTATCGGTTTGTGCTAAGGATATCAGTACCGGCTGCGCCGCATTGCGCAAATCATCATTGGTTAACTTCAGTGCTTTAATGGCTTTAATCTGGATGCCGTAATATTTGTCTTTTAATGCGGCAATTAAAATTTTGCGTGCATCGGCATTTTCAGGAGCTTGCGCTTCGGCGTAAGCTACGGCCTCATAACGGTCAAGATAAAGCGGTGCGTTGTTGTATTGGTATACAAACTCGGCAGCGGTTTTATTATCTGTTTTACGAACCAGCAATGCTTTATCGCCATCAACGTTAACCAGCTCTGGCTTGGCGGCCAGTTTAAAGGTTAAGGTATCGGCCTTGTTGCGCATCCATACCATGTGGCGCTCTTTTTTGCCGCCTACATAAATATCAACTGCCATAGGCAATACAAACGCGTTGCCGGTTTGGGTTTGCTGTAAGTAAATACTTTGCGTTTTAGTGGCCGCGTCCCAATTATAATTAATATTCAGGATAGGATGCCCCGAATTGTAATACCATTGGTTAAAGAACCAGTTCAGGTCTTTACCGCTGGCTTCCTCTAAAGCCAAGCGTAATTGTTGCGCCTCGCCGTTTTTAAGACCGTTGGTTTTCAGGTAAATGTTTAAGCCTTTGTAAAAAGCCTCGTTACCTAAGTAGTTACGGAGCATGTAAAGTATAGCGCCACCTTTTTGGTAGGTAACTACATCAAATACATCTTCTTTATCATTGTAGTGAAAACGTAATAGGTTTTTAGCAGCAGCATCGGCCGAACCAAGGTATTGTCTTCTGTCGCCGGCAATGTGGGCATCACCTTCGTCTTTGCCATATTTGTGTTCAGCCCAAAGGGTTTCGCTAAAATCGGCAAATGATTCGTTTACGGTTAAGTTGCTCCAGCTTTCAGCAGTTACGTAATCGCCAAACCACTGGTGAAACAGCTCATGCACTACGGTGCTTTCGCCCTGGCTGGTGTTGTAATAGCGGTCCAAAAACTGGCGTGGAGTACCTTGAACATACTCACCATGCAGGGTTGCTGTAGTGTTTTCCATGGCACCGCTCACATAATCGCGCACTACAATTTGTGCGTACTTGTTCCACGGGTAATCCACACCTAAAGTTTTGGAGTAAAACTCCATTGCCTCCGGCGTGTAGCCAAATATTGTTTTGGCATACGGCGCATATTTAGGTTCCAGGTAATAATTCACCTCTTTACCGCGCCAGGTATCCTTGTAAATTTTAAAGTTACCCACGGCCATCATAAACAAGTAAGGCGAGTGCGGTAAGTCCATTTTCCAGTAATCGGTACGGGTACCGTTGCCGTTGTTTTTTTGCGACACCAGTTTGCCGTTGGAAAGCGTTACGTACTTTGATGGTACGGTCATGTAAATCTCCTCGGTAGTTTTCTGATTGGGCTTATCAATAGTAGGGAACCATGCCGATGAGCTTTCGGTTTCACCCTGTGTCCATACCTGAACAGGCTTGTTCTTTGAAGCGCTATCGGGGTTGATAAAGTACAAACCTTTAGCATCGCTGATTGCCGCGCTGCCTTGAGCTTTCAATTCGTCAGGCTTTGAGGTATAATCGATGTAAATAGTATAGTTCTCACTGTTGCGATAAACTTTATCGAGCTTAATGGCCAGCGAAAGGCTGTCGTAAGTAAACTTTAACGGCGTGTTTTTGCCCGCTTTTACTACGGCCACCGTTTTAATATCCATGCCTTTTGCATCCAGGCGCAGGCTGTCGGTGGGGTATTGGTGTGGCTTTAATGTAACCCATTCTTTGCCGTACAGGTAGCGTTTTTTGTAATCGAAACGAACATCGAGCTTGGTATGCACCAGGTCGTTAATTTTTTCGGTTGTAGCCCGGTAGATCTTAAAATTGGGGTTTTCGGGCGCAGGTGCTTGTTGCGCTGATGAAGATAGCGTAGCGGCACTTAGTAACAAAGTGCTTAACAAAGCTATGCGAGAATTTTTACTCATACTTATTGATGGTGTTTAAAGCACGAATTTATATTATTTTACTTATAAGATATAAACAAAAAATCCGGCCCATTTGGGAGCCGGATTTTTATTATCATATTACTTAAGTATTTGCTTAGCAATACTGATCAAAAGCGTCCATCAGGTTATCGGCAATCATTTGTGCCGGGCGTCCTTCTATTTGGTGGCGTTCAATCATATGCACTAGTTTGCCGTCTTTAAACAAAGCCATAGCTGGCGATGATGGCGGATAAGGCAGCATGTAACGGCGAGCCTCATCAACAGCATCTTTTTCCATACCGGCAAATACAGTCACCAGTTTATCGGGGTGTTTGGTGTGTTGTGCAGCCATTTTAGCAGCAGGACGAGCCATGCCAGCGGCGCAACCGCAAACCGAGTTTACCATTACAAATACAGTGCCTTCGCTTTCCACTGCATTTTTAACTTCTTGCGCGTCTTTTAATTCTACAAAGCCGGCGTTAGTCAAATCAGCCCGCATAGGAGCCACTAAATATTCTGGATACATGGTTGTGTTTTAATTTATTAATTACAAAAATACCAAAACGGCTTTTAAAATTGCTAAACTGTTAAAATATTAACACTTAGCTGACGTTTACCCTGTAACATTTGGGTTGCGTGGCACCGTATAAAAGCGTGCAGCAAGCTTTTGTTGCCCCCCTGATTATAAAATAGATTATTGCATGAACTTAAAACAAGCAGATTTAGGTAGAGAAAGTGTTGTTGGAGCGCGTCAGCTTCGTGGTCGTACATTGCAAATCAGAGCCGCTTATATAAACCGTTTAAAGGCCTTAACCGCCGTTGCCTTTTTATTAATTGTAGTATTGCTGGTAACGGTGTTTCAGCTAAACAAGCGCCATGACATACAGGCTGCTGAGAATAACCGGTTAAACGCACAAGTTGCACAACTGCAGGGCCAAATAAGCGATGAAGCAGCCAAAATGGAACTGGTTGCGGCCCAAAGCGACAGCACCAGCAGCAAAGCCTTAACCTATATTGAAGGCATACAAGCCAAGTTAGGTAAGATTAATACTTACCTGAATAAGCGTGGCCTGCATGGCATATCTTTTAAAGCGGCTAAAGCCGTTAAAAAAACAGATAAAAAGAATGGTTATGTAGATTTGTATAAAAAGTATAACCGCTACCTGGATAAAATGGTTGATAACATAGCCATGATGCCTATGGGCTACCCTCGTGTAAGCGACTTTACTTCGTACTTTGGCTATCGCAGCAACCCTTTTAATTTTGGCCGCAATGAATTTCACCCGGGGCTTGATTTTAAAGGACGTATGGGCGAGCCGGTTAAAAGTACGGCCAGCGGTAAGGTTGTGTTTGCCGGTCGTGCTGGTGGTTACGGCAACTGCGTACGCATACGTCATACCGATGGTATTGAAACCTGGTACGGTCACCTATCGCGCATGTTAGTTAGAGAAGGACAAAAGGTTAATGTTGGTCAGCTGATTGGCAAAGTAGGTTCAACAGGCCGTTCAACTGGTCCGCACCTTCATTATGAAGTGCGTCGTAACGGCAAGGCAGTTAATCCTAAACAATATTTAAGCTTAAACGAATAAAATATAGCGGAGCGGGTTGCATTACTAGCCTGCTCTTTCATTTCTGGAAGCCACTATTCACAATAGTCTTTCTTTCCGGTTACTCTTCTCAATGCTGCGGCATTCCTTGGTGTTTCTTTATGGCACTGTCGGCATTGGCCGATATAGTGAACTGCCTGATCTCGCCTTTTTCCCAGGCATTGGCCATTGGGTCAACTTTGGGCATGAGTATATCTTCGCGGCTTTTTCGCTTCTCGGCCATTGATACGTTGAAGCGTTTGTCTCTTGCGGCTACAAGTTCAGGCTTTAGCTGGCCATCTTTTGTAAAGCCCATCATAATCATGGGCGAGCCTACAGGTAAAGAGCGTTGCTGGTCGGTATGCCAGGTATGTATGGTTTTGCCGTAGGTTGATACCAGCTTTTCCATCAGTTCATGCTCTGCAAGTTCAGGCAAGCCCGGTGCAATTAATTCGCCCGATTTTACCTCGTAGTGGTGCGAGTGCCAAAGCTTCTTTTCTTCTGCATCTAAGGTTTTAAACAGCCGTTCAGATATTATATATTCAATGCCCATAATCTTGGCATCATCGCCATTGCCATCAAAAATTATGGCCTGGTGCATATCTTCATTGAGTTGAGATACATAATGATGCGCTTCCATCTGAGCTTTAGGGTTGCCATTGTAAAAGTGGAAACCATCCAGGTAAGCGTTAAACTTTTTCAAGGGCGACTTGCTTTGTATGAGATCGGCGCCGGCCTCCAGGGTCTTGCTCGTGGCGTCCTTTTCGGTACCTGGTGTGCCCACGTTTGAGGGTGTGTTGTTTCCGCCACATGCCGAAAGCAGAGCAACCGTAAAAACTACAGAAAGTAAGTAAGCGTTTTTCATCATCAGATGTATGAAGTTTGGTTTAAATAACTTCTATACCTCTAAAAATGTTTAACTATTAGTTAGTTGATGTAGTGATGCCGAATTGCTTGTTACGGGCATCTATTACCAGAATATGGTTAATGAAAAGCTTATTACCTGTCATGCCGCCCATACCCATTTTCATCATCTGGTCAATCTGGCTGTTACTAACGCCGTCCATATAAGTAACCCTTTTAATCGGAAGCTTTTGGCTGGCTATTATAATACTATCGCCGGTGGTATAAATGTTGGCTGTAAGCATGCTGTTCCATGATTTTACCTGCTGTTGAACCGGTTTGGCATCAGCGGTAGCTAAAGCCAGGGCCGTGGCCTTGTTGGTTAAAAGCTCGTATGCGCTGGAGCCGGTATCAAAATAAAGCATTACGCGTTTTTTATGAATTTCTACCGGCAGCAAAATACTATTGCTTACCAGCATAAATTTACTTAAAGTTAGTTTGGCTTTTAACTGGTTGGGTATCTCGCTTGTTAGCCAGATCTTTTTGCCGGGATAATTAAAAACAATAGTTCTGTTCTCTATAAAATCTGTACCAATGGTACCTATAACATTTATACTGTTCTTGTTTTTCCAGTCTATAGTTTTACCACTATATTTTTTAAGTACTATCTCTTTAGCCAGTATATTTTTACCCGCGATAGTAATTTGCTGATTAATCAGTTTTTGGGTAGAATCTTCTTTTGCAACACTGGCAGGGTACTTTGTTTTGATGGCGCTTATCCTTTCGGCGTAAAGAATGCTTTGAGGTACTCCGGTGTCAAACTGCATGTAAAACTGCTTGGGGCAATTGGGTAATTTAACTGGAATGAGTAACGCTGCATGGGCTTCAAACTGGTTGTTTAAGGCATTGGTTTCCCATATAAAATCTGTTTTAAAATCATTAGCCGGTAAAACCAGTTGACTGGGGGTAGCCGGTGGCATCATTTGCGCCTGTGCAGATGAGATGCCTGCATAAGTACTGATTGTTAAAGCGGTAAAAAGTAGTTTGCGAAAGGTGAATAGCGAGTGTGTCATTTACATTTGGTTTGTTGTTCCAAAGGTATATCTGTCCTCCTTGCCAAACGCCCGACATTAGCCCGACGTTCGCCTGAAGTTAACGTCACAAAGGGTTGGAAAAACGCCGTTACTCGCTCAAAAAACGCTTATTGATCTGGGTGAAGCTTTTTAAAATGAGAAAGGGATTGATGAAATACATTAAAAAAAATACGAGCAGGTAATTAGCCGGATATTGATTTTTAAGGTATGCAGCCTGCATAAAGTTATACCCCAGTGTAAGCAAAAATGCCGCCACTGTTGCAATAACCCAGTACACCTGATTTTGGATCACGTTCCGCGCAAAACGCAGAACAGCCGGGTCTTGTTCGTGCCGCCTCCTTAGCAGATAAGAAGGGATCAGGAAATGTACGTAGGGCACAAGCAAATAACTGAAACACGACAAGCAAAGCAACCTTAAAAAGTTTACCTTGTCTTCATTAGATGCCATCTTTACCGACAGGTCTTCGGAAACTTCTGTTTGATTGGAAACGGCTCCCGGCTCCGGAGCAACTACTATTTCTTCGCCCATAGAATTCAACTCATCAAAAGGGATGTGAAGTGCCGCAGCAATCAGTTTCAGCGTAAATTTACGCGGTATGCTCTCGCCGCTTTCTATGCGCTGTATGGTTCTGGCCGTAACGTTGGCCTGGTTCGCTAACTCCTCCTGGGTAAGTCCCATTTGGTGTCTGGCCAAAGCAATTTTTTGATGGAGATTCATGTGCGGCTGTAAAGTTAAGATATTAAAACATTTACAGAAGTGTATGTCTGTACCAACGTGTGCGTACGGGCTTGTTTAACACGGGGTTATTACCTACTTTTGTATTCAAATTAAAAAAGTATGTCATCAGTAGAAACCACCTACGTTAAATACAAAGTAAAAGACTTATCGCTGGCCGAGTGGGGCCGCAAAGAAATAGAACTGGCCGAGGCCGAAATGCCTGGTTTAATGGCTTTGCGTGCCGAGTTTGGTGCATCAAAACCTTTGGCAGGCGCCCGTATTGCAGGCTGTTTGCACATGACCATTCAAACCGCCGTGTTAATTGAAACACTGGTTGAGTTGGGTGCCGAAGTTACCTGGTCATCATGTAACATCTTCTCAACGCAAGACCACGCCGCCGCTGCCATTGCTGCTGCCGGTATTTCGGTTTACGCCTGGAAAGGTTTAACCGAAGAAGAGTTTAACTGGTGTATTGAGCAAACCTTGTTCTTTGGCGAAGATCGCCAACCGTTAAACATGATTTTGGATGATGGCGGTGATTTAACCAACATGGTATTAGATCAATATCCTGAACTGATTTCGGCTATTAAAGGTCTATCTGAAGAAACTACTACCGGCGTACACCGTTTGTACGAGCGCGTTAAAAATGGTACCCTGCCTATGCCGGCTATCAACGTTAACGACTCGGTAACCAAATCTAAATTCGATAACAAATACGGCTGCCGCGAATCACTGGTTGACGCTATCCGCCGTGCTACCGATGTAATGATGGCTGGTAAAGTAGCCGTAGTTTGCGGTTATGGCGATGTGGGAAAAGGTTCGGCCGATTCTCTGCGTAACGCTGGTGTACGTGTTATTGTAACCGAAATTGACCCTATATGTGCGCTACAGGCCGCTATGGAAGGCTTTGAAGTAAAAAAACTTGCAACTGCTATTGCTGAGGCCGATATTGTGGTAACCGCTACAGGTAACTGCAACATTGTACGCGAAGAACACTTCCGTGCCCTTAAGGATAAAGCCATTGTGTGTAACATTGGCCACTTTGATAACGAGATTGATATGGCCTGGTTAAACGGCACTTATGGCAATACCAAAATTGAAATTAAACCACAGGTAGATAAATATGCCATTGAAGGCAAAGACGTAATTGTACTGGCCGAAGGCCGTTTGGTTAACTTAGGTTGCGCAACCGGTCACCCAAGCTTTGTAATGTCAAACTCGTTTACTAACCAAACCCTGGCCCAATTAGAGCTATGGACTAACGGTAGCGCTTACGAGAATAAAGTATACACCCTGCCTAAACACCTTGATGAAAAAGTTGCCCGTTTACACCTGGCTAAAATTGGTGTAGAGCTGGAAGTGCTTGATCAATCACAAGCCGACTATATTGGCGTGGCTGTTGAAGGTCCGTTTAAACCGGAGTACTACAGATATTAATATCGGGTATTTAATATAAAAACTAAGGCATGACTGAGTAGGTCATGCCTTTTTTGTTTATAGACTCCTTACATCTTCTCAAACGGCACATTACTAATGCGGTATTGTTTCCAATCCTTATAATCAAAGTGCCACCACTCCACGCTGTAAACTTTAAAGCCATGAGCTTCCATTTTGCTTCGAAGCAAATCGCGCATCTGGCGTTGCTGTACAGTGCCGCCGGTATAGCTGGGGTACGAGCGTTCGCTCATCTCATCGTAAGCTCCGGTCATTTCAATTTCTTTACCGGTTTTAAGGTCGTATAATGATAAGTCAACCGCGCATCCCCGATTGTGGCGCGAGCCGTTTTTGGGGTTAGCTACAAACTTCTTATTCTGGGCCGGAGTTACATCCCAAAATAGCTTAGTAACCTGCCAGGGGCGGTAACCGTCAAAAATAAGTAAACCATAGCCTAATGGTTTTAGTTCCTGGTTAACCTGGGCCACTGCCATAGCTGCATCACGTTGCAGAAAGGCACGGGCTTGCCGGTATACTGGCCGGCTGGCCAGGTTGTTTTTGGTAGCATAGCGTATGTCCAGCTTAAGCGTAGGGTCTGCTTTAATAAGTTCTACCAAATCTGTTGGCTTAAAGTCACCTCGTTCGCGCGGCATACGGGTAGCACAGCTCACTAATAGTACACCAATTGCACATACTCTAAATAAAATAACAACTGCTTTCATTAAGCGTAAAATAATGGAATTAATGGGTTTTTACAATTAGGTAAAAACATTATCTTAGTAAAACAACCCATTCATATGTTTAACCTTTGCAATTACTTCAAAGCGGTCATTATATTGGCTGTTGTTTCTATTAGTGCGTGCCGTAACACAGGAGCGGAGCAGCATTCGAACATCAGTTTAAGCAACTATTTCAAAGATACTACCTCGGGCGTTAAAACAGGCGGTGTACAAGTAGTAGCTATTACAACGCCTAAAGGTAAATTCAATGTTTGGACTAAAAGGATTGGCAATAATCCTAAAATGAAACTGCTGTTATTAAACGGCGGCCCAGGCGCTACACACGAATACTTTGAGTGTATGGAAAGCTTTTTACCTGCAGAAGGTGTAGAGCTTATTTACTATGATCAACTGGGGTGCGGTAACTCAGACAACCCTAAAGATACCAGCATGTGGAGCCTGCCGCGTTATGTAGAGGAGGTTGAGCAGGTGCGTCAGGCGCTTAAGCTTGATAAGGAAAATTTTTATTTGTTGGGCCACTCATGGGGCGGCATATTAGCGCTTGAGTATGCTTTAAAATATCAGCAGCATTTAAAAGGCTTAATTATTTCGAACATGATGTCGAGTTGTCCCGACTATGGCAAATATGCCGAGGATGTATTAAGTAAGCAAATGGATCCTAAGGTGCTGGCCAAAATACGTGCCATTGAAGTTAAAGGAGACTTTGATAACCCTGAATATATGCAATTGTTAATGCCTAACTTCTATACCAAGCACTTGTGCCGCTTTCCGCTCGATCAGTGGCCCGAGCCGGTGAACAGATCGTTTGCGAAAATGAACCAATCGCTGTACGTAACCATGCAGGGCCCAAGTGAGTTTGGTGTAGCAGGTAAATTGTTAAAATGGGACCGTAAAGCTGATTTGCCTAAAGTTGCCGTTCCGTCGCTAAGTATTGGCGGGCGGTATGATACCATGGATCCCAAACACATGCAATGGATGGCCACGCAGTTTGCTAATGGTACTTACCTTTATTGCGCTAAAGGCAGCCACTTGAGCATGTATGACGATCAGCAAACTTACATGACCGGCCTGATCAAGTTCATAAAAGGTGTTGATGAAGGTAATAAGAAAGTAAAGCTCTAAATAGTTTTTAAACAATAAAGGCACCCGTAATAGAGTGCCTTTATTGTAAAAAGAGAATTAAAAAAACAACTTATTTAATCTCAATCTGACGGCTTATGCTTTTAGCTTCTTCTTTTTTAGCAATGTCAATTTGCAGTACGCCATCATTATAAACGGCTTCAATCTGGCTTTCATCAGCACTTTCGGGCAGGGTGAATGAACGTACAAACGACGTGTAACTAAACTCCCGCTTGTTATACTTTTTATTGTTTTCTGAATTCTCGTTGCGTTGTTCTACCGATACAGTTAAAATGCTGCGTTCTGTAGAAATTTTAAAGTCTTGCTTTTTCAGTCCGGGGGCAGCCAGTTCAATGTGATACCTTTCGGGTGTTTCGCTGATGTTTACGGCCGGTACACGTGATACCATGCGGTCAGACACAAAAGCATCGTTAAAGAATGATTCAAAAATGTCATTAAAGCCTGGCATTAATGCATTGTTGTTTTTCTCATTATTCCATTTAACCAAACTCATAGTTTGTTCCTCCTAAAAGATGTTTTTAAATTGAATGAACTATAATTTAATTAATATTAAGAACGTTTACATGAGCTATTTTACAACCTGAATGCCAAACGCCTCTCAAAAGTGCCAACTGACATTTTTACTTTTTTAACGCTGTTTAACTGGTGAAAAATTTTCAGTTTGGGTGCCAAAGTTTCGTTTCTAGAGTGTTTAGTACAAAGTACCTTAGGCAACAGTTACAACTAGTATGATCAATTTTATATAAATTACGTTTATATATAAAATATCTTAACTTCGCATTAATCGTCTATTTACAACAATTGAGAATGTTTTGCTAATACATCTACTTCGTATACATAATGGGCACAGGCAGTTTAGACAGCAACTTGATATCAGCAAACTTTGGTCAGGACGAAAATGCTTATCGTTTACCGTCAGCATTGTTTGACAGCTTACCGGTTGCTGTGTACACCTGCAACACACAGGGATACATAACTGCCTACAATAAAGCTGCTGTCAACTTTTGGGAAGCCGCTCCTCAGGTTAATCAAAACCAATGGTTTCCATTTTTTAAGCTGTTAGACACAAATCAGCAATACCTCTCGCCAGACGTTAGTCCGATGGCTGTGTGCGTTAAAAACGCTGCAGTTACAGAAGCAGAACTAATGGTTGAAAAGCCCGACGGCAAAAAATTAAAAATAAAGGCCTCATGTACGCCATTGTTTAATGGCGATGCAACGTCAGGCGTCATGGTTACGCTTATTCCCTTAAATAATTATTTAATTAACAATAACCAGCAGGCCTTGCTGGCTTCAATAGTCGATTCATCAGAAGATGCCATTGTTAGTAAAACCTTAGATGGTATAATAACCAGTTGGAATAAAGCTGCCGAAAAACTATTTGGCTACAGTCCCAGCGAAATTATAGGCAAACATATATCTATACTAATTCCAAACGCCAGGCTAGGTGAAGAAGATATTATTATTGGAAATGTTAGGCAGGGGAAAAGGATTGACCACTTTGAAACCATGCGGCTTACTAAAGCAGGTAAGGAAATTCCTATCTCGCTATCGGTATCACCTGTATTAAACGATGCTGGGGAGGTAATTGGTGCTTCTAAAATTGCACGTGATGTTTCTGAACGAAAAAAAGCTTACGAACACCAGGCCAGGCTGGCGGCTATTGTTGATACATCCGACGATACCATATTAAGTAAAACGCTGGAAGGTATTATTACCAGCTGGAACAACGCGGCCGAGGCCATGTTTGGCTATACAGCAGACGAAGTGATAGGCAAACACATTTCCATACTGATACCACAATCACGTTTAAAGGAAGAGGAATATATTATCGGCCAAATTGCTCAGAATAAAAGGGTCGATCATTTTGAAACTATACGGATATCAAAATATGGGCGGGAAATTCCAATCTCGCTTTCAGTATCACCGATATTAGACCATAACGGGCAGGTTATAGGCGCCTCCAAAATTGCCCGCGATATAAGCATCCAGAAGACGGTAGACGAAAACACCCGTAGTTATACCAGGCGGCTTGAGATTATTAATACCGTTATTAAGGTAATTGCCGAAGAACTTGACCTGAATAAGATCTTACAAAAAGTTACCGATATAACAACAGAGTTGACAGGGGCAGAGTTTGGTGCGTTCTTTTATAATGCTGTTGATGAAAGCGGTGAGTCGTACTTATTATATACTTTATCGGGCGCGCCAAGAGAAGCATTTGAAAGATTTGGAATGCCCCGAAATACGGCCGTTTTTCATGCAACTTTTTCGGGCGAAGGTGTGGTACGTGTAGGTGATATTACCAAAGATCTGCGCTATGGGCACAACCCGCCGCATAATGGTATGCCAGCGGGGCATTTGCCTGTGGTGAGTTATTTAGCCGTACCGGTAATTTTAAGGTCTGGCGAGGTAATAGGAGGGTTATTCTTTGGGCACTCAAAAGCCGGCGTTTTTACCAGTGAGCACGAAAGTTTGGTTGGCCCTATCGCCGCTCAGGCTGCCATTGGACTTGATAATGCTAAGTTATACAAAGAGGTAAAGACACTTAACGAAAAGAAAGACGAGTTTATAGGTTTGGCCAGCCATGAGTTAAAAACACCTTTAACCAGCATAACCGGCTACCTGCAAATTTTGGAAAGGATGCCGGGCAGCGATAGCAGTAAAAAGTTTGTGAGCAAAACCGTGCAACAGGTTAAAAAGCTTTCGGCTTTGGTATCAGATCTGCTGGATGTATCAAAAATTGAGGCAGGCAAGCTGCAATTAACTAAGGAAGATTTCGATTTCAGGGTAATTGTTGATGATGCTGTTGAACTGATACAGCATTCGCATAACACACATCGTATCAATGTGCATACTGATGTTAATAGTTTGCAGGTATACGGCGATCCGCAAAGGATTGAGCAGGTGGTTATTAACCTGCTTACCAATGCTATCAAATATTCGCCCATGGCCAATGAGGTTGAGTTAATGCTAACTGCCAGTGCAAATGAGGTTAAGCTGAGTGTGAAAGATTTTGGTATTGGTATAGCTCCCGATAAGTTTTCGCAGTTGTTCTCGCGCTTTTACAGGGTTGAGGAACTAAACCCCAATATTTCAGGGTTAGGAATCGGGTTATATATATCACATGAAATTATAAGCCGTCATGAAGGCAATTTATGGGTAGAGAGCGAGCCTGATAAAGGCAGTACCTTTTGGTTCACTCTGCCTTTAAAAAATAGTCAGGAATAAAAGAAAGAGGTAGTCAGTACTTCCTGATACTACCTCTTTAAAAGTTATATATTACTTATTCTTTCTCTACTATCACAGCTGTGCCATAAGCCAGCACTTCGGTAATACCCTGCATTACTTCATTAGCATCATAACGCATATTAATAATGGCATTGGCACCCAAAGCTGCGGCATGTTGAATGAGTAATTGATAAGCTTCCTCACGTGTACGTTCGCAAAGCTCAACGTAAATGGATAAGCGGCCGCCAAACAATGATTGAAAGCCGCCGGCAATGTTGCCCAGTGCGCTACGGCTACGTACCGTTATACCGCGTACCACACCTAAGTGCTTAACCACCTTGTAGCCATCCAGACCGGTGCTTGTTGTAATTAATGAAGTATCCATTTGTGATATTTTTAGTTTTAGATGATTGTTTTATCCGCTTGTTACAAATTATCTTATTGGTTTTGGATATACCGGTAAGCTTTCATGTCCATCGGCATCTACCGCCTGCACGGCAAAAAAGTAATTGTCTTTGGAGTAATCAGATGTGTATTCGTTACCGGTTACAAATATTTTCTTTTCCCAATAAGGGTTAATGGTTTCGCGCATCAATATGTAGTAGCCGGCCGGCTTTTTACCTGCCACCGGTTCCTGCCATTTTAGTGTTGTTTTGTTTGTTAACCCGCTGGTGCTTACGCCCACATTTTGTGGTTGAGCAGGAGCTGATGCCAGGTTAGCTAATACCGATAGATTCATGCGGGCCACTTTCTGAATATACTCATAATCAGCAAATTCGGGCAGGTCGCCATAATCTACACCTTTTTCTTTGCGAATATTTTGGTGCTGACGGTTAAAATCTTCGTTCATTTCGGTAAAGCGCACTGCGGTGAAGCCGTTCTGCAAAAATGGTGTCTGATCACCGCCTCGCAAAAAGCGATCGCGGCGATAAATCATTTTCACATCCAGGTGGCTTACATAACGTTCGCCTACCTCTTTGATGTAACGGGCCAGTTGTCTTGACGGGCTGTCGTTTTCGCCACCGTTGCCTATTAAGGCTGTAATAGCCCGTGCATCGCCCGCTGCCGTTGAAGGTATACCCTCACTGAAGACCCGCACGCTGGTATTGTTTTTAATACCGTTTTCCATGCCGTAGGTATTTCCTACAATATCATTGTTGAGCATAGCATCTATGTTCCACTTTTCGGCCTTGGCGCGTTTAGCTACGTTGGTAGAACCGTTAAGCCCTTGCTCTTCGCCTGCTACCGCCATGAAAATTATAGTAGCCGGAAAGGAATGCTTAGCCATTACACGTGCTATTTCCATAGACACTGCCGTGCCCGAAGCATCATCAACGGCGCCCGGCGCTACAGAAGCCGAATCCATAACATTGTTAACCCTTGAATCATAATGGCCCGATACCATATACACGCGGGTATCATTAGGGTCGGTGCCTTTCAGGATAGCCAGCACGTTCTTTAAAACAGTAGGCTTGCCAATGCGGCCGCCTGCAGGTTGTGTGAATGTATCAAACTCCACTTTCATACGCCCACCGGATGCTGCTGCATAGCGTTCCATTTCAGCCTTTATCCAGTTGCGGGCAGCGCCAATACCGGTGGTTTTACTGATAGTATCGCTTAAGGTGTGGCGGGTTTTAAAGCTTACCAGCTTGCGTACTATGGTTTCAATATTTTGGGCCGATACCTCGTCGTTCATTTGCTTAATGGCAGCATCTTGCTTAACGGTTGTTTGCGCCATGGCCGGCACGGCAAATAGTAAAGGGAGTAAAAGTTTAAACTTCATGCAGTTTGTGGTTTATCAATAGCAAGATACAGATAGCACAGGGAACAAGCATAAGGAAACAAGATTTTTACTTGTTATTATCCACCGGCATGAAAGAGGAATGCTGTCAATTCTTTAATTCCATAATTTCCATTCATAAAAACACCTCCGTTGCAACTCTCATAATAATCACCTATTTTCACGGCAACCGTTATAAATCTGCTTATGTTTTTTAAAAAATATGTTTGGCTTACTGGTCTGTTCTTTTTAGGATCAGGAGCGTTGTTTGCTCAGGTTAAACTGCCTAAAGTAATTGGCAGTAATATGGTTTTACAACGTAGTGAGTTTGTACCCATTTGGGGATGGACTAAAGCCGGTAAAGCCGTTAAGGTAAAGTTTGGCGGACAGATCAAAACTGCCACTGCCGATACTGGCGGCTACTGGAAAGTTACTTTAAACCCCATGCCTGCCAACAGCAAGCCGCAAGATTTAACCATAACATCCGACACCTCAATCCTAAAGTTGACCAATATTTTGGTAGGTGAAGTTTGGTTGTGCTCGGGCCAATCTAACATGGAGTATACCATGAAACTGAACCGAGGGTATGCCAAGCCGGCCAAAGGCGTAGATAGCGCCGAATTGGAACTAGCGGTAGCTAACCCAGCTATCCGCTTGTTTAAGGTAGAAAAGAAACTAAGCCTGGCCGACGTGACCACCACCGGCTGGAACGAAAGCAGAGGCGAGGCGTTGGAACAAATATCGGCAGCGGGTTATTATTTTGCCAAAAACTTGCAGGCAAAATTGAAGGTGCCTGTTGGCATAATCAGTTCATCATGGGGAGGCAGCCGCATCGAGCCCTGGACACCAGCTTCGGGATATGCAGCTTTACCGGCCTTTGCCAAAGAAGCAGCCCAGCCCAAAATGATGATTGACAGTATGGCGCCGGGAAAGTATTATGAGAGCATGATTAAACCACTGGCCCCTTTCGCACTTCGTGGCTTTTTATGGTACCAGGGCGAAAGTAATGCTATGCTGAACGAACTTGGTATGCGCTATGCCGATAAAATGCAGGCCCTGGTTGATAGCTGGCGTAAGCAATGGGGTAATGCTAAATTGCCGTTTTACTCGGTGTTGATAGCGCCTTACTACTACACCAAACGTAAGGATAAATTGCCCCATACACCGCAAACTTTACCCGCTTTTTGGGAGCAGCAGGTGCAATCTGCCCATATACCACATACCGCATTTATAACTGTTACGGATTTGGTTGATAACCTTGCCGACATTCATCCGCCTTATAAATGGGAGGTTGGACGCCGCCTGGCCTTGGTGGCGCTGGCTAAAGATTACGGCGTTAAGAACATCACCTATAGCGGACCAGCCTACCAGCGGATGCAGGTTAAAGACAACAAAGTTGTGCTGTATTTTACCGATGCCAACGGCTTAAAAACCAACGACGGACAAGCGCCGACCTTTTTCACTATAGCCGGAGCCGATGGTAACTTTGTAGATGCCCAAGCCGAAATTTCGGGTAACACAATTATAGTATCCAGCCCGGCGGTAACTAAGCCTACGCAGGTACGCTTTGCATGGACAGAGATTGCCCGGCCAAACCTTGTAAATGGTGCTGGGCTACCGGCTGTACCCTTCAGGACGGATAGCTTAGTGTGGAGTTATAAAAAATAGTGCCGTATAAATGTGACCGCTGAACACGCCAGCTTACTTACTATTTTAGACCTGTTACAAGTGTTCTATTTGAAATACGCCTCTTATAAACGCATTTTGTGTGATATAAAAGTATATAACCTACATGTTATCGTAGTTGAAGACTGTTAACAGTAAAAGTAGTTGCGATTAATTGCTAAACTTAGCTTTGAATACACCCTCGGTAATTTGAACGGCCACACCATTGTTTATAAAAGTGCCATTAAAAGTACCTGCAATTGGTCCTCCATTAGTATAAGATACATCGGTTAGAAAGGCATATATCTCATTTTTAGCATTCATGGTAGAGTAGGCTTCATTAGCGCTACTGGTGTATTCAACATAGGTGGTGGGATAGCTGTATTCTTTCATCCAAATATTTATGCCTTTTTCAAAGCCAATGGATGTTTCTTCCATAAAGAATTTAAATTTTGGCACCGCACCATTCTTTCCGGTACCGGTAACGCTCAAAGTTCTGGGGTTGGTTGCAATTCCACGCGTTGCAGAAACATCCGTAAATGAAACAACTGTGCCATTAGCTTTAAAAGTAATGCTATACTGAGCGGCCGATGGATCTGTTGGCGTAGTTGGGTTGGATGGCGTAGTAGGTGTGGTCGGATCTGTTGGCGCAGTAGGCGTGGTTGGGTTGGTTGGATTTGTTGGCGTAGTAGGCGTGATGGTTCCGGTAATAGGTGTGGAGCTAACCTGCGGTACAATAACACCCGAATCATCTGAACAACCGTTAACGGCAACTACAATAAAGAATATTATGGTATAGGCTAAGTGTCTCATTCTATGCGCTGTAATTTCGTATAAATATAATAATTGAATTGGTGCTTTATATAATTAAAGCACGACGTAAGCTTATACGGTAATTCGACAAGGTTTGTTTAAACAGTGCGGCCTTGTTAAAGGCTTCTTTATTTGTACTTGCTAAAGCCTGCAAACTACTCCTCAACACCCTCTAATATCTTACCTGGCTGTTTAAAGTTGCTGCGCACAAAGTGGCACCAGTCGCAATCGGGTTTGCCGCAACCGGTGGCAAAATCATGGGCCATAATTTTATGGTAGGTTTCGGTAAGCTGGCGGGTTACGGTTTCTACGTCTTGTGGCATCACCAGTATTTTTTCTTTGTGGTATTGTCCGTCAATAGGTTCTATAAATTCAAAAACGGTGCCGGTTGCTTCCCAGCCTTTGCGGTCGTTATCCACCAGCATTTTATAAAATACAGCCTGGCGCCAGTAGTCGCCCCCGTTGGGGTTATCGGTGGTTGGGCGCAACAGTTTTTCTTTAGCGTATTTAAGCTTGCCGGTTTTATAGTCTACAATAGTGGCCTGGTTGCCATTAAACTCAATTTTATCCAGGTGGCCTTTTACCGGTACTCCGTTAATGGTTAAGTTGCGCATAGCGTGTTCCACGCGTACTATCTTGTTCCATTGGTAAACGTTTTGCTCGTAAAAAGCTGGTAGTATCTTTTCGCCGTAGTCCATCCGCAATTTAAATTCTTCGCTGGTAAAGGCATCGCGGTTGCGGTACATAAACCATTTAAACTCGCGCATAAAATCATCTACCGGCCCAAAGCGGTTATCGTTTTTGGTCATTCTGTCAAACACCTTATACAAGGCATGGTGCACTGCCGATCCAAATGCCATAGCCGGACTTTTACCCGCCGGAACGCGTATGAGGTTCTGGAAATAGAACTTCAGCGGGCAATCCAGGTAGCTGTTGAGGTGCGTAACCGATAATACGTAGTTTTGCAGCAGCTGGTTAATGTAGTTCTTATCCAGCAATTGTACCACAGGCTTGTCGGCCTCGCTAAACTGGGTGGCAAAGTACGCCATCAGCGCATCCTCATTTACCTGTGGGTGCTGTACCTGCAGGTGGCTTGCGGCCAATATTTCGCCTACAAACTGCGATGCTTCCTGGTCTTTATCATTACGGTCTTTGACAGGGTAGGAGATGTGCAGGCATTGCTTAGCACGGGTAAGGGCCACATAAAACAACCGGCGCGATTCTTCCTGCTGGGCGTTCTCATCGCCAGAGGCCTGCATGAGCGTATCAGGAAAGCTAAAGCCCATATTGCGACCTTTTGAATCCCATATCCTTTTGGTGCAGCCAACTAAAAATACATACTCATACTCCAGTCCTTTTGAGCCGTGGGCGGTTACAAAGTTTACGCCATTTTCGGCATGTATTACCTGGTGCAGCTCCAGCCTGATGTTGTTGCGCTTCATCAGATCAATGGTATTGACGATGTGCTTTAATTTCATTTCAGGGCTTTTGCGGGCTTCATCGCGTACAAAATTAAACAGGCTGGTGAGTACCTCCATGTGCCAGCCCTTATCGGGCTGTTGCATTACATACTTTAAAATGCCCAAAGCAGTAATAACCTGCTGAAACAGCTGTTGCAGGCTTAAACTTACCGACGCCTTAAGCAGGAAGTTTATATCGGCAACTACTTGCTTCATCTCCACATTTTCGGGCTGCTCAAACAAGCTGGCTTGGCGGTTAGGCTTTAGTTCGCTTACATAACGGCGTATGGAGGTTTTGGGCTCATCGGCATTCATGCTAAAGTTGGCTTTGGATACCGCAATACTCACCTTGGCAATCTCAATAGGCGGAATGTCAAAAAAATCATAATGCAGGATCTCGAAAAGTAATTCATCGCCACTGTAAGGCGAGTCCATTTCCATAGCCAGGTACTGCATTATGTTGATGATCTTTTCGCCAAAGGGCAGCGTCAAAATATCAATCTTTCGCCGGGTATTCACCGCTACTTTTTTAGCGTCGAGGTAATGAATAAGTTGCTCCACCTGGTTGTGGTTACGGTAAATCACGGCAATTTCGGCCGGATCGGTACCGCGGGCAATAAGCCGCTCTATCTGGTGGGCTACGTCAACCAGTTCCTGGTCGGTGTTGGCATACTCATTAATCACCGGTTCAACCATCTCTGCCTGAAAGCGGGGATGAGCGGCCAGCAAATTTTTATCTAACCGCAGCTGACTGGTTAAGCGCTCGCGGTTGTTGCCAATGAGCACGCGCGATATATCTAAGATGGTTTGGTTAGAGCGGTAGTTTTGTTTAAGTACTACTGTATGCAGTGTGCTTACATAATCGTCGGCAAAATCCAGTATGTTTTTCATGTTAGCGCCCTGAAAACGGAAGATGGACTGGTCATCATCGCCCACTACAAACACGTTGGGCGTATCCCAATAAGTAAGCAAAAATTTCAACAACTCATTTTGTGAACCGCTGGTATCCTGAAACTCATCCACCAGAATATACTGGTAGCGTTCCTGGTAACGGCGCAGCAAGTCTTCATTCTCGCGGAAGGCGCGCAGCACCCAAATAATCATGTCATCATAATCATACATGCCACGCGTTTTGAGCTTGCCCTCGTAATTCGCAAATTCGTTTACGGCACAAATCAGCTTGGCCATTATTTCTTTGGCGGCATCAACATCCTTTTGTTTTATATCGCCTTTTTGTATGCCTTTGGCGGCATTGGGCCTTTTGTAGATGAATTCGTCGCGGTTGGGCAGGTCGTCAATATATTCCTGTACGGCGCGCTCAATCATGGTCAGTTCCCAGTTCTCGCGTTTCATGGTGCTGAACAGGCTTTTCAGCCGGGGAACATCGTAGTAAATATCGCCGGTAAAGCGTTTTAGCAGGTGGTCTTTATCAAACTCGTCCACCAATTCCCTAAACAACATGGCCGATTCCAGATCGTTCAGTGGCTCCAGGCTCAGCTTGCCGAAATAGTCCAGGTTTTCCTGAATAATGTCATTACAAAAAGCGTGGAACGTATAAATGTTAATGCGATAAGCATCGGGACCTATAAAATCGAACAAACGCTTGCGCATGGCTACCGCGCCGGCATCCGTATAGGTTAAACATAAAATCTCATTGGGCTGGGCATCGGTTTCGAGCAGTATCTTACCAATGCGGGCGGCCAGTATCTGTGTTTTGCCCGTACCCGGGCCGGCCACCACCAAAACCGGACCGTCAACCTTATTCACGGCGGCAAGTTGCTCAGCATTCAGTTGGGCCAGTATATCTTTAAATTTCTGATTATAACGTTCGGAAGGAGATTGTATCATTACAATTGTAAAGATAAGCAAAGAGCGGTGATTTTAGAATCGGGAACGGAGCGGTGTTACTTGGTGCAATGTCAAAAAAAAGCCGAAGCTGTAACCATACTTAATGTATCAGACGAAATTTTAGCCGGCTATGCTGATGATATGTATTAAGAAGAAAACAACGGTGAAGCACTGAGATGATAGCCGGATTTATATTAAACGCCAGATTACAATCTATGCTGTAGGAGTGAGTAAACAATCCATTAAGCATCAAACATTTTAAGCCTGCTTTGTATTTAAAACATGGCCGGTGTTGTAACATCAAGCCACTTTCATATATTTCGGAATGTATTGGTACGAGGATGAGGTAAAGCGCCTGGAAAAGGATAGTTTAAAGATTGGTTACGCGCCGGAAACGCTTTTTTATGGCAGTTCGAGTATGCGTATGTGGACAAGCTTGTATGATGATTTTAAAGATTTGAAACCTATAAATCTGGGTTTTGGAGGTTCTACTATTGCAGCATGCGTTTGGTTTTTTGACCGTATAATGATGCCTTTTCACCCTAAAAGATTGGTAATTTACGCTGGTGATAACGACCTGGGCGATGGCCGGCTGCCCGAAGAGGTTTTTATATTTTTTCAGCAACTGATGTTTAGGGTAAACGAGCGTTTTGGCGATATACCCTGCTACTATGTTTCGCTGAAACCAAGCCCGGCCCGCTGGAGTATGGCCGATCAGTTTAAGTATGCTAATAATTTAATTGAGAGCGAGATTATTAAAAAGCAGAACAACTGGCGTTTCGTAAACATTTTCAAAGCAATGCTGGATAGTAGCGGTGCACCAAAAAAGGAATATTTTGCTGATGACGGTTTGCACCTAAGCGTAAAGGGATATAGTGTTTGGAAAGAAGTAATAGGCAGTAGCATAGTTTAATGAGAATTTAAGAGCTAATACAAATACACCAATACCCTATTAGATGAACAGGGAGTATCACAAGTGGTTTAGCAACGTGTTGCAGCGCGACATGGAACTTTTGGTGTTTGGCCATGGGGGCCGTGCGGTGCTTTTTTTTCCAACGCGTATGGCTCGGTTTTATGATTATGAAAACTGGGGCGTAGTTGGTGCTCTGTTCGAGAAACTGGAAAACGGTGAGCTCCAGCTTTTTTGTGTGGACAGCATTGATGCTGAAAGTTTTTACAACAAGACTATTGAGCCCAGAGCGCGCATTGAACGCCATTTGCAGTATGAAGAATACATACTGGGCGAGGTATTGCCTTTCATGCACCAGCATAATAGCGGCCGGCCCATTGAAGTAGCTGGTTGTAGCATGGGTGCTTACCATGCAGTTAACCTTGCCTTACGGCATGCCGAAAAGTTTGTAAAAGTGGTGGGCATGAGCGGGCGTTATGATCTTACTGTGCAAATGGAAAATTATAACGATCTGTTTGATGGTTACCGGGACGAAGACATTTACTTTAACATGCCCCAGGAGTTTATGGCCAACTTAAGCGATGAAAATATCCTGAATAGAATAAAACAGCTCGATATGGTAATAGCTGTTGGTGAAGCCGATCCTTTTTTACACAGTAACCAGGAACTGAGTAGGAAACTATTGGCACATGATATACAGCACGAGTTTTATATATGGGATGGTAACGGGCATCGGCCCCGTTACTGGCGGCAAATGGTGCAACTGTACCTGTAAAGCATTGCACATAAAAAAAGAGACGCCTGCTTAGGCGCCTCTAATGGTTGTATGATAAGGTTAAAATTATTTAATGCTTTTGCGTTTTACAACAAAATAGCCGGCTACAAATATTACAGCAGCGGTAATCAGGCTTAGCTGTACCTCCTTAGTAAGCAGTTCAAATTGGGCCTGGCCGTTTAAAGTTTTGCTCCGGCCCATTATAGATTGCAGCGGCTGTGAGTAGGGTATAGTGTAAGCATACTCCCAGTGTACGGTAGCTACCAATATAATACCCATAATGGCTCCTATAAAACCAATACCCATAGGTTTTAAAAAGTCCTTCCAAACCAGGCTCATCAAAAACTGGAGCGAAAGCGTGCCCAATGAAGCCAGGAAGAGCTTGCTGTAAATCTGGAATAACTCTTTTTCCATATGGTAGCCGCTAAACTTAAGCTTTGGCTGTATGGCGCCCAGCAGGTTGCCAAATAAAATAGTAAACCCCGGGAACAGCAAAAGTGATATTAGCAGCAACAGAACAGCATAAACAAACTTAGCACTGTAAATTGACCATTTGGGTATAGGTAAGGTAAACAGCGTTTTCCAGGTATCAGACCGATGTTCAATGTTATTTACCGAGTAGGCTAAAAATATAATGAACATAGGTAACAGCAGCGAACCCATTACACCCATAGGTATGCCCGCAAAGTTGCCCCATACTTTTTCGGGGGTGTACGCGGTCAGCTTATCAGCTTTTATGTAAAAGCCAATCGTAACTAAAAACATTAATATAAATGGCAGCAGTATGGCGCTCCAAAAGCCCAGCGTTTTACGGCTCTTATAAAATTCAGATTGCAGTGATAGTAAAAATCCTTTCATGGCTCAGGTTAGGCTTTTTGGGTTATGTTCAAAAACAGTTCTTCCAGGTCTTTTTGTATTTTACCAATACTGTAAACCTTGTGGCCATTATGGTGCAGGCTGGCATTAATAGCTGCAGTATCTTCTTTTGATGAGAAAGGTAGCGTTAAATAGGTATCGGTTACGTGAGTAATCTCATAGCCTTGGCTCTTGAGGTAATTGGCAGCATCAGCGGTTTCGGTGGTTTCGACCTGCACAACCGGCTGGCTTAGGTTTTCCAGGTCTTGTATACTACCCTGAAACATCATGGCGCCATGGTTAATGATACCCACATGGGTAGCCATACGCTCAATTTCTGCCAGTAAGTGGCTCGATACAAAAACGGTTTTGTTGTGCTCTTTGGTTAGTTTAACCAATAACTCACGTATTTCAATAATGCCGTTAGGGTCAAGTCCGTTAGTTGGCTCATCCAGTATGAGTAGTTTAGGGTCGGCCAGCATAGCCAGGGCAATGCCCAGCCGTTGTTTCATACCCAGCGAGTAGTTGCCGGCCTTTTTATGCGCGGCATCGTTAAGATGAACCAGGGCCAGCATATCATTGGCACGGTTAGCCGGAACCTGCAGCAGGCGGGCGCGGTTAATAAGGTTCTCTTTACCGGTAAGATGAGCGTATATAGCAGGCTGCTCAATAAGCGAACCCACTTGCGAGAGTATTTTGATGCGATTGCTTTGCAGCTCCTGCCCAAAAATATGAATGCTGCCCTCTTGTATTTGTAACAAGCTGAGCAGCAATTTTATAGTTGTTGTTTTACCCGCCCCGTTAGGGCCTAGAAAGCCAAATATGCTGCCTTCGGGTACTTGTAATGATAATGATTTTACAACAGGCTGTTTGCCAAAGTAAAAGTTCAGATCCTGTGTTTGAATTACCATGCTTTTTCGGTTGATACAGCGCAAACAACTTTAACTAAACGAACCCCTTTTGTAAATAAAGAAGTGGTTTGTTTAACTGATGCTATGCTGTTATCACCGTTTAAGCTTTTAGCATGCTCAAACTGGTAACCTACACCCAGTACCAAAGCAAATAGTACAGGCAACATTAACAGGATAAAGGGATTCAGGTTTGATAATAACTTTTTCATTGTGACTGATTTGATGATACAAAGTAAATTCAAAAAAACAAACTGCTAAACTAATTTAGACCAACTGCTGAATATTATAGATGAACTGCCCTTTCTATCTATCAACCAGTTCATCGATAATTATAGCCTGTTTATCGGCAAATTGCCAGCATGTATATAAATAAGCAGGTAGCTTTACCGCTTTAACTATATATTAGGGCAATGAAAAAAAGCTGGCAAATCTTCTGGCATTCCTTTTTTTGGATAAGCGTCATCTCATTCTTTATGTATATAGCGCACACCAACGCTAAAATAAAGATGGTTGACCTGCTGGTTACGTTTGTAGGTTATGGCTTTATCAATATTGGCCTGTTCTACTCTAATTACCTGGTATTTATACCCAATTACCTGAACAATAAGCGGTATGGCAGGTACCTGCTTATGCTGCTTTTAGCTGTTTTAGCAGTTGGTTTTGTTAAGTATGGCTTGGGGCGCATATTTCATGAGCATATACTTACAGGTCGTAACGGTAAAGCCATCAGTTTTATCAGCGCCTGTTTTACAAGTGTTATATTTGTGCTGTTAAGCTTGCTGCTGCATTTTACAGTCGATTGGTTTTTGAACGAGCGTATACAGCGCGATTTGGAAAACCAGCGCCTTCAGGCCGAACTGGCATTGCTAAAGTCGCAAATCAATCCGCATTTCTTGTTCAACTCTTTAAACAGTATATACTCACTTGCCTACCAACGGGCCGAAAACACCCCCGAGGCCATTCTAAAGCTTTCGGAAATTATGCGTTACATGCTGTATGAGTGTAATGATAACAAGGTTGATTTGGCTAATGAGCTGCAGTACCTGCAAAATTTCATCGATCTGCAAAAGATTCGTTTTGGCGACAACTCTTATGTAAACTTTGAGGTAGATGGTATTATTACCAACCAGCGTATAGTGCCTTTGCTGCTTATATCGTTTATTGAAAATGCATTTAAACACGGCGTAGCCAATGATCCGGCAGCACCTATACAGCTAAAAATTACGGTAGATGACGGTCACCTCGACTTTTATATGCACAATAAAAAGCATTTGCATAATCGCGATGCAGCCGGTGGTATTGGCCTAAACAATGTAAAGCGCCGTTTAAAATTGCTGTACCCAAATCAGTATCATTTAAATATTAATGATACTGCCGACACCTATACTTGTGAATTATCATTAATTTTATAACATGATCCGATGTCTGGTTGTTGATGATGAGCCTTTGGCCCTGCACGTTGTAGAAGACTACATTTCAAAAATTCCGTTTTTGCAATTAGTTAAGGCTACCACCAGTGCTATCGAAGCACTTACCCTAGTGCAGGATGGCGGCATTGATCTGGTTTTTTTGGATGTGCAGATGCCCGAGCTTACCGGCATTCAGTTTCTGCGTATATCAAACGGTAAAGCCCGTGTTATTTTAACCACGGCCTACCCGCAATATGCCCTGCAAGGTTATGAGCTGGATGCTGCCGACTACTTGTTAAAACCCATTGCCTTTGATCGGTTTTATAAAGCGGCTCAAAAAGTGCATGCTGTTATGTTTCCCTCCAATAAGCCGGTTGAAAAGGAGGAGGCACCCCAGCCGCAGTCTGATATATCGAACGATTTTATTTTTGTGAAAACTGAGCATAAAATTCAGAAAGTATATTTGAACAATATTCTTTTTATTGAAGGCTTAAAAGATTATATATCCATATTTACGCCGGCTGAACGAATTATTACGCTACAGAATATGAAAAAGGTGGAGGATGCCCTGCCCGAGCGCCATTTCATTCGCGTGCACCGCTCGTACATTGTTGCCCTTAATAAGATAGACAGTATCGAGCGTAGCCGCATTTTCATTGGCGACAAAATTATTCCCATAGGTGATACCTACCGCGACGAGTTTTTCAGAATGGTAGAGGAAAAGAATATTTGATATTAAAATAAAGAGACGAGAGCCAGGAGGAAATACTCGGTTGATGAGTGTCTACCTTGTCTCTTGCTTTTTGTTTCTTGGCTCTACTATAACCCCTGCTTTAATCACCTCCTCCACCTCTTTTACCAGTTCATCGGCGGGGCGGCCATTGGGTTCTATAGGGGGAAGGACCTCGAAGGTTAGATGCTCGAACGTGCTGAGCGGGTAAATACCGTATTGCACCATTTTCCAGGCATTGTTGATAACGATAGGCACCAATAATGCGTTAGGGCATTTTTTTAGAATGGTGGCAATACCGGCCGATTGGAACTGGCGCATGTGCCCATCTTTAGAGCGGGTGCCTTCCGGAAAAATAACTGTAGACCAGGTATTGCTCTTCATCCGGTTGCCCAGGTTTACCAACTCGGTTATAGACTGTCGCGGATCTTTGCGGTCTATATTGGCGCCACCACCTACTTTTAAGTTGTAGGAAATGGATAGGATGCCTTTAGTGAGTTCGACTTTGGAGATAAATTTGGCATGGTGCCTACGCAAATAATAGATAAGCGGAGGCACATCATACATACTCTGGTGATTGGCAATAAAAATAATGGGCCGGTTTACAGGGAGCTGTTGTTTGTTGGTAAAACTTACCCGGTTGCCTAATAAATAATAGGTTTTAGTTAAAAAGAAGTTTAATACATCTACAGATTTTTTGTGTGCGCTGTATCCAAAAACCGTATAGCAAAACCATTGTATGGGCTGAAAAATTAACAATAGCAGTCCAAAAGCCGGGTAATGAATGGCCGATAAAATGTATCCAAAAAGTCTCCTCATAACAGAAGCCTCAAAGGTAATAATTTATCAGAGACAAGAAACAAGAGCCAAGATAGAACCCCAAGTCTTTAGTCTTATTTATAAGCTCATTTCCCTTTACAGCTTTCCCTCTAAAATTAATAATTGTACGCGCAGCACGGCAGCAACGGTTATTGAGTCAGTTATTTCGCTGTTGCAAACCATGCGGTAAACTTCGCTGAAAGGCAGTTTACGTATCACTAATTGTTCGGTTTCCTCAGGCTCGGCCTCATGTTGTTCCAAGTCTTGCGCCAGGTAAATGTGTCCAAATTCGTCACCTACAGAATTAGATAGGTGGAAGTCGTTTAACTTAGTCCAACGGTTGGCTTTGAGGCCTGTTTCTTCTAATAGTTCGCGCTTGGCAGCATCAAGTGGGTCTGTACCTAAGGGGCCACCTCCTTCGGGTATTTCCCAACTGTAGGCATTTAAAGTAAAGCGGTACTGGCCAACTAAATAAGTATTCATTTCTTCATCAAGCGGCAATATGCCAATAGCCCGGTTTTTATAATGCACCTTACCGTAAATGCCAGCATTGCCTGATGGATTAATGACTTCAAAATGCGTTAAGCTGATCCAGGGATTACTGTAAACTTCTGTTTCGGAGGTTACTTGCCAGGGGTTATGTTCGGGGTTGTGCATGTAAAGTGTTATTTTGCTAAAATAGTTATTCGAAGGTGATTTTGCTCGCTGTGCTGTTCTTTAGCTCTATATTAAAACCACAATTAAGCTAAGGAGTATGTTTTAGAAAATAGTATGGCTTGGGATTACTCTTGGTTCTCGGTTCCCGGCTCTTGTTTCTTCCTCCTGTACGCAGGCACGTTCACCAGCAAAATACCAATTAATATAACGGCCAGACCTATAAACTGGCCGGTATAAAATTTCTCATCGGCCAGTGCCCATCCTAAAAAAACGGCCACTACAGGGTTTACGTAAGTATAAGTGCTGATAAGCGCCGGTGCTACATGCCCCAACAGCCAAATGTAAGCCAGGTATGCCACCAGCGATCCAAACGTTACCAGGAACAGCACACCCAGCCAGGCATTAACAGGCACATGCGCAAAGGTAAATCCAGTCAGCTCGCCCGATACCAATGCAACAATTGTACTAAACACACTAGCGGAAATTAGTTGGATGCTGCTATTCATGATTACTGTACTGCTACCTTTACTGTTTTTAGTAATAAGCGAGCCTATCACCCAAAGCATAGCCCCAATTTGAACGCCTATCATGGCTATTAAGCCCATGTTTGATTGCTTAACATCTTCCTGAGCACCCAGTTTCATAAACAGGAAGATGCCTAAAAAGCCTACCAATAAGCCGGAAAGGATATATTTATCAGAGAAGTATTTGACCCAATTTACCCTATCGAGTACCAGGAACCAGAGCGGTTGTGCGGCAATAAGTACTGCTACCTGCCCCGAGCTAATATACTGCTCAGCCCAGGCCACCATGCCCGTGCCGCCAACCAGCATTAAAATGCCGCTTACAGCCTGCTTACCAAACAAGGGTATTGAAGGTAAACGCTCACCCTTAATTTTGCAATAAGCAAGCATTACTATACCTGCAGCCATATACCGCAGTGCTACCAATATAAACGGCGGGAAACCGGTAAGACCAAAACGGACGGCCAAATAGGTTGAACCCCAAATAAAATATACAGCAGCAAAAGCCAGTATAATTAGCAGGCGTGAGGGCGGGGCAGTAGTTTGCATGGTTGATGGTAAGGTATAGCGTATAAAACGTTTAAATAAAAAGAGCGGCAGATACTATCTGCCGCTCTTTTTAAGCAATATATAGTATCGTATTACAAGCCAAAAGCCTGTTTAACTTTTTCTACGTAGTCTAATTTTTCCCAGGTAAATAGCTCAACCTCTTTGGTTACTTGGCGGCCCTCAGGGCTTACAAAGTTTTTGGTAACGGTTTGGCTGGGTTTACCAAAGTGGCCGTAGGCAGCAGTTTCGCTATAGATAGGATTACGCAGTTTAAAGCGGGTCTCAATAGCGTAAGGGCGCATATCAAATAGCTCTTCTACCTTACGTGCAATCTCGCCGTCGTGCAAATCAACTTTGGCAGTGCCGTAAGTGTTTACGTAAATGCCCATAGGCTGTGCCACACCAATAGCGTATGATACCTGTACCAATACCTCATCGCAAATACCTGCAGCTACTAGGTTTTTAGCAATGTGGCGGGTAGCATAAGCCGCCGAGCGGTCTACTTTTGAGGGATCTTTACCCGAAAACGCACCACCACCATGTGCGCCTTTACCGCCATAGGTATCCACAATGATTTTGCGGCCGGTTAAGCCGGTATCACCATGCGGGCCGCCAATTACAAATTTGCCCGTTGGGTTGATATGGTATTTTATATCATCATTAAAAAAGTGTGCATATTTAGGATAACGGGCTTTAACACGCGGAATCAAAAATCCAATAATGTCTTCACGTATTTTAGCCAGCATAGCCTCATCCTCGTCAAAATCATCATGTTGGGTTGAAATAACGATCGCATCAATACGAACCGGCTGGTTGTTATCGTCATACTCCAGCGTTACTTGTGATTTGGCATCGGGGCGCAAGTATTTAATATCGGTACCTTCACGCCTAACGGCTGCCAATTCAATTAATAAAGCATGGGCAATATCTAACGCCAAAGGCATATAGTTGTCGGTTTCAACAGTGGCATAACCAAACATCATACCCTGGTCGCCTGCACCTTGTTCTTGCTTGTCCTGCTTGTCAACCCCCTGGTTAATATCGGGCGATTGCTCATGAATAGCCGATAACACACCGCAGGAGCTGCCATCAAACATGTATTCGCCTTTGGTATAACCAATGCGGTTAATCACATCACGCGCAATTTTTTGCACATCAAGGTAGGCTTTAGACTTAACCTCGCCGGCCAGTATGACCTGCCCGGTGGTTACCAGCGTTTCGCAAGCCACTTTTGAGTCGGCATCAAAGGCCAAAAAATGATCAATCAGTGCGTCCGATATCTGGTCGGCTACTTTATCTGGATGTCCTTCTGAAACGGACTCTGAAGTAAATAAATAGGGCATAGAATTTCGTCAATTAATATGATTTGAGGAAAGTACAGAGAAATGAGCGGGATACAAGTAAAAAAGAAAATTTTGGTTTTAGCACTTTTTTACGTGGTTGCAATCCGCGCTGCCTTAGCAGCGTTTATCAAATCAGTCCACTTTCAGTGGGCAAAATTAAAACAATTTTACAAAAGCCGAAAATAGGGTTACTTTTGATGGCGAAAATAAATTTAATTGAAAACAAGAGCCTTATTTGTTATAAATCCGGTAGCGGGTGGCAAGTCTAAAGACCATGTGCCGCCACTCATACAGCAGCACCTGGACAAAAAGGCTATTGACCATACCATTGTATTTACGGAAGAGGCCGGGCATGCACATTGGCTGGCCAAAGAGGCCTGTGCCACTTATGACGCTATTATTGCCGTAGGTGGCGATGGTACCGTAAACGAGGTGGCATCGGCGGTGGTAAATAGTAAGGCGGCGCTTGGTATTTTGCCCTTTGGGTCGGGTAACGGCCTCTCCCGGTTTTTAGGCATCCCTATGGATACGGTAAAAGCCATACAAAATATTAATAATTTTAAGGTAGAACTGATTGACGCCGGCCAGATAAACGGACAGTGGTTTTTTAATATGGCAGGTATGGGCTTTGATGCGCACATAAGCCAGGTTTTTGCCCGGCAAAAAACACGCGGTTTCATTACCTATTTTAAAGCGGCCATTAAAGAAATCATCAGCTACAAGTCACAACAATATCAATTAACTATCGACGGTAAGGCGTACAACCGCGATGCCTTTATGCTAAGCTTCGCTAATTCCTCGCAATATGGCAATAATGCCCACGTATCGCCCAAGGCATCCGTTCAGGACGGTTTGCTGGATGTATGCGTGATAAAGCCTTTTCCGCTTTACCGCTTCCCTGAGATGGGATTGCGTATGTTTACCAAAACGGCCGATACATCCAGCTTTGTGGAGATTATTAGAGGGAAGGAAATACGGGTATCGCGTAACGCCCCCGGGCCGGCACATTTAGATGGCGAGCCGCAAACCTTGGGTGCCGATGCCGAAATTAAAATTATGCCTTTATCGTTAAATGTAATTGTTGGCCCACAATACAGCCGGTAACCTATGTCGAAAAAAAATAAAAATACCAACGGCGGACTGATTTATTCGACCGATCCTGATTTTACCTACAACAGCGGCAATAATGAAGGCGCAACTACGCCACCGCCACAGCAGCAAAACCTCAAAATATACCTCGACCGAAAAGGAGGTAGCAAACTGGTTACCCGTGTAAGCGGTTTTGCCGGCGCCGAAGCTGATTTGGAAGCGTTGGGCAAACAGTTGAAAACTAAATGTGGAGTAGGCGGCTCGGTTAAAGATTATGAAATATTAATACAGGGCGATTTTAGAGACAAGATACTGGCGCTGCTGTTGAGCGATGGTTATAAAGCAAAAAAGGCCGGTGGATAATCTCCCGGCCTTTTTTGCTTTAAGTTATTTATAGATAAATCTTTAAAAAGTTTTAAATGTTAAAGGCGCTATTTGGAGCATTTTTATAAATCTCAAAAACTTTTATTAAATTTATATCTTAAATAATCAATATAAACGTTAAACAAACACATAACGGGGCAACCATTGGGTAATTTTTACACTCAGCCGGGCGCCTTATATCAGTTTAGTTACATTTTTTTAATGTTTGATGCTTGTTATTATTAAAAAAAATGGCTTTCATTGCAAAAATGTTTGTTGAAACATAATAAATGACAGCGCTCACGTTAAGTAGTACATTGCTAAAAATATCTACCTAACAATCTGGCATTAAATAATTGTAAAGAATAACATTTTGCGTAATTTTATATTGATAAAATTATAGATTTGTTATTTATGTAAATACGCATATTTAATTAACTAAATATTATAAACAAAAACTAAAAACTAAATTTAAAGTAATGGCAACCGCACCATCAAAACCAACTACTCCTGTTAAAAAAGAAAGCTCTGGTAACTCAAGCGCTTTCGCTTCTTTAGTAATTCCTATTTGTTTCGTAATAGCAGTATTGCTGTTTATTTTCGTTTTGGGTGATGCAAGCCACTATAAAGGCGGCGACGTTGAGCACGGCGAACCAACCGATTACTTCGGAACTATACACAAAGGCGGTCCAATTGTACCCGTGTTAATGACTTGTTTCTTAATGATGATCGTTTTCTCTATTGAGCGTTTTGTTGTAATTGGCAAAGCTTCTGGTACTGGTAACGTTGATGCTTTTGTTAGAAAAATCAATTCTTTCTTAAACCAAGGTAACATCGAAGCTGCAAGTGCAGAGTGCGATAAACAAAAAGGTTCAGTAGCTAACGTAATCAAATCAGGTCTGAAAAAATACCGTGAAATGGAAGAAGAGCCAAACCTTGACGTTGATCAAAAAACTTTAGCTATCCAAAAAGACATCGAAGAGGCAACTGCTTTAGAAATGCCAATGTTAGAGCAAAACTTAACTATCATCGCTACACTGGTATCAGTAGGTACACTGATCGGTTTGTTAGGTACGGTGGTAGGTATGATTGGTGCATTCCGTGCACTGGCTACTTCAGGTGCTCCTAACCAGGCTGAGTTATCATCTCACATTTCTGAGGCCTTGATTAATACAGCTTTAGGTATCTTAACTTCAGCATTGTCAATTATCTCTTACAACGTATTTACGTCTAAAATTGATAAACTGACTTACGCTATTGATGAGACTGGTTTCAGCATTGTACAAACATTTGCTGCATCACACAAAAATAAAGCTAGATACTAGTATTGGTTTTTAAGATACTGTTACGCTGCTGATAATAAAACCGGTAGCGTAACAGTTAGATAATTAACCATTTATAGTATTGATTTTTATAAAGAAAATAAAAAATGCCTAGAGTAAAAATTCCAAGAAAGAGTACAGCAATTGACATGACAGCCATGTGTGACGTGGCTTTCCTTTTGCTTACCTTCTTTATATTAACGGCAAAACCTAAGGTAGAAGATCCGGTTCCGGTGGATACCCCCGGATCGGCATCACAAGTGCTGCTACCTGAAAGTGATATTGCCACCCTTACCATTGGTGGTAAAGGAAAAGTGTTTTTTGGCATAGAAGGCTTTGAAGTGCGCAAACAATTGCTGCTTCGTATGGGCGAAAAGTATAAAATTGGTTTTACGCCAAAAGAGCTTGATCGCTATGCAGTAACACCAAGCATTGGTGTGCCAATGGCCCAGGTAAAACAGTTTATTAACATGGAAGGTGATCAGCGCAAAGAATTTAAAGCGCCTGGTATTCCTACCGATTCTGTTAGTAACGAATTGTTTAACTGGATTCACGAAGCCCGTATTGTAACTAAAAACATATCAGGTAAAGAACTGCGTATTACCATTAAAGGTGATAGTAAGGAAGAATACCCGACAATACAGCGTATAATTGCCATATTGCAAAAGCAAGAAGTAAACAAATTTAGTTTAATTACATCATTAAGAGGAAAGTAACAAGATGGCAGAATTAGACACCTCCGGCGGGGGTAAAGGTAAAGGTGGGAAGGTAAGAAGTAAGAAGCAGTCAACACGTGTGGATTTAACAGCCATGGTGGATTTGGCTTTCTTGCTGGTAACTTTCTTCATGCTTACCACTACCCTGTCAAAACCAAAAGCCATGGACTTGGCTATGCCGGATAAAAATGAAGACAAACCTCAAGATCAGGAACCAATTGCAGCATCCAGAACGGTAACTGTATTATTAGGTAAAGACAACCGTTTAGAGTGGTTTGTAGGCGTTCCTACCGAGCCGCTTTCGGCCCCAACAGTTGATAATTACGGTAAAGATGGTATCCGTAAGGTGTTAATTGAAAAAGGTAAAGAAATCAAACAAAAAACAGGCAAGGATATGTTTGTGATTATTAAACCAAGCGATAAATCGATCTACAGAAATATGATCGATATTATTGACGAGTTGAACATTACCAACAATAAACTGTATGCAATTGTAGATATTACACCGGTTGAAATTGGCTTGTTAAAAGACGTAGGTCTTTATTAATTGATATTTTACACACACTTTAAATAAAATAAGTCATGGCTATTTTAGGATCAAAACTAGACATACTGAAACCTGAGTGGCTTGATGTTGTTTTTGCCGATAGAAACAAGGCATACGGTGCGTACGAGTTACGTAAAAGCAATCCAAAAAATACATCAGTAGCATTACTTATTACTGTTAGTCTTTTTGCATTGGCCGTTTCGATGCCAACTATCATTAACAAGATCAAAGGTTTTATACCTAAGCCCAAAGAAAAGGTTAAAATTGAGGAAGTGGTGTTATCTCCTCCGCCGCCATTGAACGAGGCAGAACCACCGCCGCCACCGCCACCAAGTGCCGAACCGCAGAAACCAAAGGTTGATCAGGTTCGTTTCCCGCCTCCGATAGTAAAACCAGACGAGCAGGTTCGCGAAAAAGATCCACCAAGCCAGGAGGATTTGAAAGTAGCAGACCCGGGCCCGAAGGATATCAAAGGTGACCCTACACAAACAGTTCGTATTGACGAACCTGTGGGTAATGCACCAGTTAGTGCTGCAGTAACAGAGTCTAACCCGAATGAAATTTTTACCTCAGTTGAGGAATTACCTAAATTCAATGGTGACTTTGGTAAGTTTTTGGGTAAAGCTTTACGTTACCCAGCCGTAGCACAAGAGAATGGCGTACAAGGCCGTGTTACTGTGACGTTCGTTGTTGAACGTGATGGTAGCTTAACCGACATTAAACCTATAGGCCGTACATTAGGCTCAGGTTTAGAAGAGGAAGCCGTACGTGTATTGAAAGCAGCTCCAAAATGGACGCCTGGTCGTCAGAACGGCCGTCCGGTTCGTGTACAATACACTGTGCCAATTGTATTCACGTTAGCAGATCAGTAATTAATGCTAAATTCTGATAATGATAAACAAAAATCGCCCCAAAGGCGGTTTTTGTTTATTTTAGGAGCAGCCTTCTTCATTTTGGTCATTGTTCTGGGCCTCATGATTATGTTCTGGGATAAACTGCCACTCGAGCTGAGTGAAACCAAACGGTACACATTTGGTGGTTTGTTTATTTTGTATGGTATTTTACGTTTTATTAGAATTATCAGAACAGATACGCTTAGATGAATAACAGCATAAAGATTTTATTAGTATGCCTTGCCGTATTGATTGGATTTGGAATGTGCAGGCAACAATCAGCTCCTGAAGTTAAAGGAGATGATACATTTGTAAAGGGTAAAGCGCAATTTTTGGCCGACGAATCATTCCAGCCCATTCTGGATCAGGAAGCCTACGTTTTTAAAGCCTTATTTACCGAGGCAAAACCCGAGTTTATCTATAAATCGGAGAATGACGTGTTGCGGATGTTCTTAAATGACAGCATCCGGGTGGCTATAATATCAAGAGAATTAAAGCCCAGTGAACTCCAAATTCTTAAAAATCGCAATTTTGCGCCCGATGTTAACCGCTTTGCTATTGACGCTGTAGTGCTGATTGTAAATCAGCAGTCTACAGATACGCTGATCTCTGTTGCGCAGATCAAAGACATGTTAAATGGCAAGGTTATGACCGATAAAAACATTGTATTTGATAACCCGAATTCGAGTTTGGTAAGGTATTTGAAGGAACTATCAGGCAATCAGGAATTAAAGCAAAAAAATATTTATGCTTTAAAATCTAACAAGGATGTAATTCGTTATGTAAGCGAGCATCCTCAATCCATTGGGATAGTTGGATTTAGTTGGCTGGATGATCCTGACAAGGATTTTGCAGACGAGGTAGCCAAAGTTAAAATAGTTGGTGTGAAGAATGAAAGTAATGACAAAGCACCGACAGAGTATTTTAAACCATCACAAGAAACATTAGCTCTAAAACAATATCCGCTTAGTCGCTCACTGTATATTTTAAACAGTACAGGGAAATTGGGATTAGCAGCTGGCTTTGCTGCCTTCCTTAAAAGCGACCGCGGGCAACGTATCATTTTGAAATCGGGTTTATTGCCTGATTCGATCCCACAAAGGGAAATGATTTTAAAATAGTAACGTAACTAAAACTATAAAATTAAGCCATGAAGAACAACATCAGTAAAGTAGCGGGAGCAACGCTTGGCCTGGTATTTATAGGTTCATCAGTTTTTGCGCAGAGTCTTGCCGACGCCAAGAAAGCTATTGACGCCGAACAATATCAGAAAGCTAAGTCGATGCTTAAAAATCTGACTACAACACAACCAACAAAAGACGAAAACTTCTTTCACCTGGGCTGGGTATACTTGCTGCAAGATTACCCAGATTCAGCTAAAGCAACTTTTCAAAAAGGTTTGGCTGCAAACCCTAAATCAGCCATCAATTTTGCCGGTTTAGGCGCCGCAGCAAGGGTTAATAAAGACCAGGCTGGTGCACAAACCAATTTTAACCAAGCTATTACTTTAGCTGGCAAAGACAGCAAGCCCTATTTATACGTAGGTGAAGGTTACTTGCTTGATCCTAACCCGGATGCTAATGCTGCCGTAGCAATACTGCAAAAAGGTATAGCCGCAAATAATAAAGATCCGGAGTTATACATTGCTTTAGGCGATGCTTACCGTACGCAATTAAAAAATACAGAAGCGGTGTCAGCCTACGGCGATGCATTGAGAATTAACCCTAAGGCTGCTGCTGCTAAAGTAGCTACTGGTGTGGTTTGGCGCCAGGCAAATAACTGGGAAGCATCTGAAGACGAGTTTAAAGGCGCTTTAGCCATCGATCCTAACTTTGGCCCCGCTTACCGTGAGTGGGCTGAAACAGATGTACGCTGGGCGCAAAAAGTTCCTGCCCAGGCATCAGCCAAAATTAATGAAGCTGTTGAACAGTACCGCAAATATTTGGGCTTAACCGACATGTCGGTAGAGTCACGCCTGCGTTATGCCGACTTTTTGTACCAGGCTGGTAAATTCAAAGAACTGCAAACCGAAGCTGCTGCCATTGCTAAGTTGCCCGACGCTAACTCGAGGGTATATCGTTACATGGCTTATGCCGCCTACGAAAACGGTGATTATGCTAACGGACTTACTGCTTTAAATACCTGGATGAGCAAAGCCGATCCTAAACGTATTATTCCTTACGATTACTTTTATTTGGGTCGTTTACAAGCTAAAACCCCAGGTCAGGATTCGTTATCAGTGGCTTCTTTTGAAAAAGCAGTTAGCATGGATACTACCCAGGCTGCTTTATACCAAGAGATTGGAGCAACTTACTTTAGACAACGTAAATACATTAAGGCGGCTGAGGCTTACCGTAAATATACCGATAAGATAAATAATGGTAAGGTAAACCTAACTGAGCATTATACTGAAGGATTAGCTTATTACTATGCTTTTTCTGATCAGTACAACAACCAGTTAAAAACTAAAGCGCCTGCCGATACTTCACTTTTAGGAAAATCGGAAGCTGCGTTTGCATTTGTTCAATCAAAAGCAGCCACACCTTTTGCACCGGCCATTCTGTACCGTGCCCGTATTAACGACCTGAGAGAGCCGAGCCGGGAAACCAGCAAAGGCTTAGCTAAGCCGTTCTACGATCAATACCTGCAAATTATAACTGCTACAGCAGTTGCTGATAAAGACAAAAGAGATGTAGGTGAAGCCTATGCTTATTTAGGTGCTTATTACGAGTACACCGAAAAGGATGCTGCTAAAGCAACAGAAAATTATACTAAAGCCCGTGAGTTTGATCCAACCAATAAACAGGCTCAATACTTCTTTCAAAAAAAGGCAGGATCGGCTAAACCCGCTGCCAAAGGAAAATAATTTTTTTTTATGAACTGATAAGAGGCTGCAGATTAATCTGCAGCCTTTTTTGTTATTACACAATTCCAGTTATATTTGCTGCATGGAAGCACAAAGTTTACCTATTAACTATTTGCCAATAATAATTCAAATGCTGGTTGCAGTTGGGTTTGTGGTTACTACTATGTTTTTTACCCACAAGTTGGGTCCAAAACGGGTAACTGCAGATAAGCTTAGTCCGTTTGAATCGGGCATCGAGGTGGTTGGTAATGCGCGTACACCGGTTTCCATTAAATACTTCCTGGTAGCCATCCTGTTTGTGCTGTTTGATGTTGAGGTTATTTTTATGTATCCCTGGGCGGTTAATTTTAAAGCCATGGGTGTTGATGGACTGATCGAAATGTTCATCTTTATGGCTACACTACTGCTGGGCTTCATTTATGTGCTCAAAAAGGGCGCATTAGACTGGAACTAAGCCAGTTTAGAATCTTTCTAAATACAACCTTGTACATATTACACTATTCAATATCACGTTAATAATGGTAAATTTGTAGTCATCCGTATAAACGGATTTTAGCATTTATATCAATGAGTGATGTTCAGATAGTTAATGCCCCTCCGGGCGTTGAAGGTTCAGGATTTTTTGCTACTTCTTTAGATAAAGCCATAGGTTTGGCGCGTTCGCACTCGTTGTGGCCGCTGCCTTTTGCTACCTCTTGCTGTGGTATTGAGTTTATGGCTACCATGGGCTCTCATTACGATTTATCGCGTTTCGGGGCCGAGCGTTTAAGCTTTTCGCCGCGCCAGGCCGATTTACTGATGGTAATGGGTACTATATCAAAAAAAATGGCGCCGGTATTAAGGCAGGTTTACCTGCAAATGGCCGAGCCGCGTTGGGTAATGGCTGTAGGTGCATGCGCCTCGAGCGGTGGTATATTTGATACTTACTCGGTATTGCAGGGTATAGATGAGGTAATTCCGGTTGACGTTTATGTGCCCGGTTGTCCGCCCCGCCCCGAAGCTATTATTGATGGCTTCATGAATATACAAAAACTGGTGCAAACCGAATCCCTGCGCCGCAGAGATACACCGGAGTACCAGGAATTATTAGCTAAATACGGAATCCAGTAAATGGGTGAATTAAATAACGAATTACTGCAGCAGCACCTAACCGGAAAGTTTGGCGACCAGATTAAACTGGAAGGCGAACCATACGGTTTGCTCACAGTTGAAACCAGTAGAGATAATATTATTGAACTGCTAACGTACCTCAAAAAGGATGCGGCTTTGCAGTTTATTTATTTAACCGATATTACGGCTATACAATACCCCGAGCAGGAAAATTCCATTGGCGTAATTTACCACTTGCACAGCCTGCGGTATAATGTGCGTATTCGGGTTAAAGTGTTTTTACCTGAAGGTGATGTGCGCACCCCGACAGCAACGGTGCTGTGGAACGGCGCCAACTGGATGGAGCGCGAAACTTATGACTACTTTGGCGTAAACTTCGAAGGTCATCCTAACCTGGTTCGTATCCTCAACGTGGACGACATGACCGTATTCCCAATGCGTAAAGAGTACCCGCTGGAAGACCCGAACCGTGTAGACAAAAAAGATTTTTATTTTGGAAGATAACCCATGCAGAATTTTCCTTCACTAAATATAAATATCAATACGGATACCAACCTGCAAAGCGAGTTGTCCACCCTTAACCTGGGGCCAACGCATCCGGCCACGCACGGCGTGTTCCAAAATGTGTTGCAACTGGATGGGGAACGTATTGTGAGCGGCGTATCAACCATTGGTTACATACACCGCGCATTTGAGAAAATTGCCGAGCACCGGCCGTTCTATCAAATTACCCCGTTAACCGACAGGTTAAACTACTGCTCGGCCCCCATTAATAACATGGGCTGGCACATGACGGTCGAAAAACTGCTGGGCATCAATACACCAAAACGCGTAGATTACTTGCGTGTAATTGTAATGGAGCTGGCCCGTATATCCGACCACATCATCTGCAACGGTGTATTAGGTGTAGATACAGGCGCTTTCACCGGCTTTTTGTACATGATGGAATACCGCGAGGCTATCTATGAAATATACGAAGAGGTTTGCGGTTCACGCTTAACAACCAACATTGGTCGTATAGGTGGGTTTGAGCGTAATTTTAACGATATAGCTTTTGCCAAGATTAAAAAGTTTTTGGTTGATTTTCCGAAAGTGCTTAACGAGTTCGAATCGCTGTTTAACCGTAACCGTATATTTATTGATCGTACCAAAGGCGTTGCCCCGGTAAGTGCCGAAACAGCTTTAGACTACAGCTGGAGCGGCCCTATACTGCGTGCAACCGGTGTGGATTATGATGTGCGCGCCATGAATCCATATTGCTCATACGAGGAGTTTGATTTTGAAGTACCTGTGGGTACCAGCGGTGATGTGTATGACCGTTTCCTGGTACGTAACGAAGAGATGAAACAGAGCATGCGTATGATACAGCAGGCTTTGGATAAAATAGAAAAAGAAGATCCGACCATATTTCACGCCGATGTACCTGAGTTTTACCTGCCTCCTAAAGAGGAAGTGTACAACAATATGGAAGCGCTCATTTATCACTTTAAAATTGTGATGGGCGAAATTGAAACACCAGTAGGCGAGGTTTATCATTCGGTTGAAGGTGCCAACGGCGAGTTGGGCTTTTATCTGGTAAATGATGGTGGCCGGTCTCCTTATCGCTTGCATTTCCGCAGGCCGAGCTTTATCAATTACAGTATGTATGCCGATATGAGCCGAGGAATGCTGTTATCGGATGCGATTATTAACATGAGTAGCTTAAACGTTATAGCCGGAGAATTAGATGCTTAGAGTTGAAAATATCACCCACCAGCCGGTTGAATTTTCGCCGGCGTTGATGGCTCAATTTGCCGATTTTGTTAGTCGTTACCCTGAAGGTAAGCAAAAGTCGGCCTTATTGCCTATGCTGCATGCCGTACAGGCCGAGCAGGGCTGGCTGAGCGTACCCGCGATGGATAAAGTAGCCGCTTACTTAGGTATTGAGGCCATTGAGGTATATGAGGTAGCCACTTTTTATACCATGTACTTTTTACGTCCGCAAGGCAAGTTCATGCTGGAAGTTTGCCGCACCGGGCCTTGCTGCCTGGTAGGTGCTGAAAAAATAATGGATCACCTGGAGCAAAAGCTCGGCGTTAAGGAAGGCGAAGTTACACCTGATGGCCTGTTTAGCTGGCGCGGCGTGGAATGTCTGGCTGCCTGTGGCTTTGGTCCGGTTTTGCAAATAGGCCCTGAGTATACGTTTTACGAAAACCTAACCCCTGAGTCGGTTGACCAATTGTTAGGTGATTTAAAAGCAAAAGCTAACAACTAATGGGACGCAAACTATTACTAGAACATATTAACGTACCTGGTATCAACACTTTTGACGTTTACCGTTCAAAAGGTGGTTATGCAGCGGTTGAAAAAGCCCTGAAAACTTTAACACCTGATGAAGTGGTGGAAGAGGTGAAAAAGTCGGGTTTACGTGGCCGTGGTGGTGCCGGTTTCCCAACCGGTATGAAGTGGAGCTTTTTGGCTAAGCCAGAGGGTGTGCCACGTTACCTGGTTTGTAATGCCGACGAATCTGAGCCTGGTACTTTTAAAGACCGTTATTTAATGACACACATCCCTCACTTGCTAATTGAGGGTATGATTATAGCCAGCTTTGCTTTAGGTGCCAAAACCTCGTACATATATGTACGTGGCGAAATGATGCCGCAGATACGCATTCTGGAGAAAGCCATTGCCGAAGCTAAAGCTGCAGGCTTTTTAGGCAAGAACATATTAGGTACCGGTTACGACCTGGAATTGTACGTACAGCCGGGTGGCGGTGCCTACATTTGCGGCGAAGAAACTGCTTTGATTGAATCGTTGGAAGGTAAACGTGGTAACCCGCGTATTAAGCCGCCATTTCCGGCTATTGCAGGTTTGTATGGCTGCCCAACTGTGGTCAACAATGTCGAATCAATTGCCGCTACCGTGCCAATCATTCGTGATGGTGGCGATGAATATGCCAAAATAGGTATTGGTCGCAGTACCGGTACTAAGCTAATATCAGCCGGGGGCAACTTAAAAAGGCCTGGCGTTTACGAGATTGAGTTGGGTGTACCTGTTGAAGAGTTCATTTTCTCGGATGAATATTGTGGCGGTATAGCTAACGGGAAACGCTTAAAAGCAGTGGTAGCCGGTGGTTCATCGGTGCCAATTTTACCTGCTAACCTGATACTGAAAACAGCTGCAGGCGATGCCCGTGTAATGAGCTATGAAGGTCTTTCTGAAGGTGGCTTTGCTACTGGTACCATGATGGGTTCAGGTGGTTTTATTGCCTTTGATGAAGACCAGTGTATTGTACGCAACACCTGGAACTTCGCACGCTTCTACCACCATGAAAGTTGCGGGCAATGTTCGCCTTGCCGCGAGGGTACTGGCTGGATGGAAAAAGTGTTACACCGCTTAGAGAATGGGCATGGCAAAATGAGCGACATGGATCTGCTGGTAGATGTTTCTAAAAAGATTGAAGGAAATACCATTTGTCCGCTGGGTGATGCAGCTGCCTGGCCGGTGGCCAGTGCTATACGCCATTTCAGGGATGAATTTGAATGGCATGTAACTAACCCAACGGAGGCAGTTAGCCGTAATTTTGGGTTAGCGCATTATGCTGATCCGCTGCCTAAGCCAGAAGTGATAGCTTAAATTTGATCTGGGGTGCCTAATAGATGTGCTCTATTGATAACGATTGATTAAACTATTGAAATATGGCAGAGAATCACGAAGTAGTTATCAAGTTCAACTATAAAACGGAGGACTTTGATTATTTAGACGAGTTGCAGGATGAGATTGAGCGGGCGGTAACCTATCATGGTGTTGGCGCCTATGACAGCTACGAACTGGATGAGGAAAATAACCGGGCATTGTTCTTTTTAACAGCACATGATCCGGAGATATTGTTCAGAAATTTGAAACCAGTACTGCAGGAGTCGCCTATTTTGAAAGGGGCTAAAATTGATATAGAAATGGGGCACAATGCAGATGGTAGTGCCATCATTAAAGAATACCAGTTGTAAAGGCAACGCTTGACAAGGAGAACAGCAAATGGAATATTTGTTTGCATATGGCACCTTGTTAAAGCACTTCGAAAATGAAGTATTAAAGCCGCTTGAAGATTTCCTTACCTTTACAGGTGAGGGTTTGTTAAAAGGCGAACTGTACGATCTGGGCGAATACCCAGCGTTAATAAAAGCAAAGGAGTTAAGCCAAACCGTTGCAGGAGAGGTTTACAGTATAGATAGTAATGCTAACCATGTTTTGGCAGCATTGGATGAATACGAAGGGCCGGAGTACAGCAGGCAACAGCAATGGGTACGGCTGCACAACGGAAAAGAAGTAAGGTGCTGGGTATATGTATATCAGTATACGCCCGGTCCAAATCATATAAAAATAATAGACGGCGATTACCTCGCTTATATAAGAAATAAGGTTGATAATGGTTAAAGTAACTATTGACGGAATTAGTGTTGACGTAGAGCCAGGCACGTCCATCCTGAATGCTGCAAGGCAAATAGGAGGGGATATTGTGCCGCCCGCTATGTGCTATTATTCTAAACTGGAAGGCAGTGGCGGTAAATGCCGTACCTGCCTGGTTAAGGTAAGTAAAGGATCTGAAAAAGATCCGCGGCCTATGCCTAAGCTGGTAGCATCATGCCGTACCACAGTAATGGATGGCATGGAGGTACAGAACATAACCTCGCCTGAAGTGATTGAGGCACGTAAAGGAGTGGTTGAAATGTTATTGATCAATCACCCGCTGGATTGCCCTATTTGCGACCAGGCCGGCGAGTGCCACCTGCAGGACTTGGGGTATGAGCATGGTGCGGCTAAAACCCGCTACGAGTTTGATCGGCGTACGTTTGAACGTATTGATATTGGCGACAAGATACAACTACACATGAACCGTTGTATTTTATGCTATCGTTGCGTATTTACGGCCGATCAGATCACCAATCAGCGTGTACACGGAGTATTAAACCGTGGCGATCATGCTGAAATCTCTACCTACATTCACAAAGCTGTAGACAACGATTTTTCGGGTAATGTAATTGACGTATGCCCGGTTGGTGCTTTAACCGATAAAACCTTCCGCTTTAAAAACCGCGTATGGTTTACCAAGCCGGTGGAAGCACACCGCAATTGCGAGCACGAAAATTGTAACGGCAAGGTAACCCTCTGGTATAAAGGAGAAGACGTTTTACGCGTAACGGCCCGTAAAGATCAGTACGGTGAGGTTGAGGAGTTTATTTGCAACACCTGCCGTTTTGATAAAAAGAAAACCAGCGATTGGGTAATTGAAGGCCCGCGCAAGGTGTCTAATCAATCGGTTATCAGCGCTAATCATTACGAAACGATGCAGCCGCTGCCAGTGGTTAAAAAGAACCTGGTATTGCAGGAAGCTAACAAAGAACAATTTGAACGGGAGACAAGACTGTAATGGAAACTACTGATCTGATTATAAAGCTGGTACTGGTAGTGGTTATATTTGCTATCAGTTTGGTAGTAGCCATGTATTCTACTTATGCCGAGCGTAAAATAGCAGCCTTTTTACAAGACAGGGTAGGCCCTAACCGTGCCGGCCCGTTTGGTATGCTGCAACCTTTGGCCGATGGTGCCAAAATGTTCATGAAAGAAGAGATCATACCAACCCGGGCCAGTGGCTTTTTGTTTGTGGTTGGTCCGTCACTGGCCATCATGACGGCTTGTATCGGTTCTGCGGTTATTCCGTGGGGGCCGCAAATGGTTATTGCCGGTCGCACTATCGATTTGCAGGTTACCGATATTAACGTGGGCATCCTGTACATTTTCGGTGTTGTATCCTTAGGTGTGTACGGTATCATGATTGGTGGCTGGGCCTCTAACAACAAATATTCATTACTGGGCGCTATCCGTGCCGCATCACAAAACATCAGTTACGAAATTTCGATGGGCCTTTCCATAATTGCCCTGCTGATGCTGACCGGTACACTAAGCTTAAAAGAAATAGCCGAACAGCAACATGGCTGGCACTGGAACGTGCTTTACCAACCGCTTGGCTTTTTAATATTTATAGTGTGTGCCTTTGCCGAAACCAACCGCAGTCCGTTTGATTTGCCTGAGTGCGAAACCGAGCTGGTGGGCGGTTACCATACCGAGTATTCATCCATGAAATTGGGCTTTTACCTGTTTGCCGAGTATATCAACATGTTTGTATCCTCAGCTGTAATGGCTACGCTTTATTTTGGCGGCTACAACTATCCGGGTATGGATTACATGGCTAATTTGTTAGGACCAACCTGGGCGCCAATTTTAGGTGTAGTGGTACTCTTTGCCAAAATATTTGCCTTTATCTTCTTTTTCATGTGGGTGCGCTGGACCATCCCGCGTTTCCGTTATGACCAGTTGATGCACCTGGGCTGGAAAAAACTGATACCGTTGGCTATTGCCAACATCGTATTAACCGGTGTTATATCTATATTAATTCAAAAGTTTGCTTAACCCTTATAAATGGAACCATTAAGTAATAAGCGAAAAGTACTGGAGGTAAAACCCCTTAATTTTTGGGAGAGGGCTTACCTGCCCGCTATAGCCCAGGGGCTTAGCATTACCATGAAACACTTTTTCAAGAAAGATGTAACCATTCGTTACCCCGAACAAAAGCGGGAATTTTCTGAAAACTTTCGTGGCCTGCACTCTTTAAAGCGCGATGAGGACGGTAAGGAACGCTGTACAGCCTGTGGTTTATGCGCCCTGTCATGCCCGGCCGAAGCCATTACCATGACCGCCGGCGAACGCCAGAAAGGTGAGGAACACTTGTACCGCGAGGAGAAATATGCAGCTGTATATGAAATTAATATGCTGCGTTGCATTTTTTGCGGCCTGTGCGAAGAAGCTTGCCCTAAAGAGGCTATTTACCTCGATGGCGATATTGTACCAACTGATTTTTTAAGAAAAGACTTTATATACGGTAAAGACAAATTAGTTGAGCCACCTTTAAACCAATAAAAAAGAATGATACCTTTGCGGGCTACCAACCAGTACCGGCAAAGGTATTTCTGTTTACAAGCCATATGAGTATATTTTACTTTATCGCATTTTTATCCATACTGTTTTCACTGCTGGTTATTTTTGCAAAAAACCCGGTGCACAGTGTGCTGTACCTCATTATTACCTTTTTTACATTTACCATTCATTACATCATTCTTAACGCGCAGTTTTTGGCTATCGTAAACTTTATTGTTTATATGGGCGCCATCCTGGTGTTGTTCCTGTTTGTAATGATGATGCTTAACCTTAACAAGGATACCGAGCCAACCAAAAGTATTTACGTAAAGCTTGCCGGCGTAATAGGTGGTGGCGCTTTACTGGTTACTTTGGTTGCTGCTATAAAGGTGCTCGCTAAATCGCAGCCGGTGGTATTGCAAAATGTAAACCTGGGCTCGGTACAAAACCTGGGCAAGGTGCTGTTCAACGAATTTTTGTTGCCATTTGAGGTATCGTCTATCCTGCTGTTATCGGCCATGGTGGGCGCTGTTTTGCTGGCCACTAAAGACACTAAACCTAAAGCTATCGTTTAATGGAAAGTTTTCTCCAGGCTGTGAAGGTCGTTCCGCTTAATCATTATATTTTGTTAAGCGCTATAATATTTTCAATTGGTGTGGTAGGCGTTTTAATACGCCGTAACGCTATTGTGGTATTTATGTCGGTTGAGTTGATGCTGAATGCCGTTAACCTGTTGCTTACCGTATTTTCGGTTTACAGCAATGATCCTAACGGGCAGGTATTTGTATTTTTCATTATGGCGCTGGCCGCTGCCGAAATTGCTATTGGTTTGGCCATCATCGTTATGATACACCGCAACACCAACTCTATCGACGTAGATATATTGAACAGATTGAAATGGTAATGCCCGGTAGCCGGTACTGAGTTGCCGGTTGCAACATTAAGAAGACCAATAATTCATCAGAACACAGGATACTGGCCATTGGCCACAGAGATAAAAATATGGATAAATACATCTGGCTTATTCCGCTGCTGCCGCTGGCAGGCTTCGTAATTAACGGATTAGGCCGCAATACCTTATCAAAAAGCATTATTGGCGGTTTAGCCAGTTTAATGGTGCTATTATCATTTGCTTTAAGCGTTGGCGCATTTTTACAAATCAAGTCAACCGGCGTACCAATCAACGTTACCCTGTTCGACTGGATTAAAGTAGGTAACCTGCATGTGCCGTTTTCATTCCTGGTCGATCAGTTGAGCTCCATCATGCTGCTCATCATTACTGGTATAGGTTTTCTGATTCATTTATATTCTATAGGTTATATGAGTCATGATGCAGGGTTCGGTAAATTCTTTGCTTACCTTAACCTATTCGTGTTTTTCATGCTCCTGCTGGTAATGGGTTCAAATTACATTATCATGTTTATAGGTTGGGAAGGCGTGGGGCTTTGCTCTTACCTGCTCATTGGTTTTTGGTACAGCAATCCAAGCTATGCCGATGCCGCCAAAAAGGCATTTGTAATGAACCGTATTGGCGATCTGGGTTTCCTGATTGCTGTGTTCATCATCCTGAATACCTTTGGCAGCATTACTTATGCAGACGTATTCAGCAAAGCGGCTACTATGCGAAGCGGCGATACCACCCTGGTTTTAATTACCCTGTTACTGTTTGTAGGCGCTACCGGTAAATCGGCACAAATACCCCTTTTTACCTGGCTGCCCGATGCAATGGCCGGCCCTACCCCGGTATCGGCATTAATACACGCAGCTACCATGGTTACCGCCGGTATATACATGATTGCCCGCTCTAATATCCTGTTCACTTTAGCGCCTGCTACGCAAACCGTTATTGCGATAATAGGTGTTGCTACTATATTACTGGCTGCTTTAATAGCGCTCACTCAAAATGATATTAAAAAGGTACTGGCTTACTCAACTGTATCCCAGCTGGGCTATATGTTTTTAGGGCTCGGTGTTGGCGCTTATACAGGTGCTTTCTTCCACGTTTTAACGCATGCCTTTTTTAAGGCCCTATTGTTTTTGGGTGCCGGTTCGGTTATCCACGCGGTAAGTGGCGAGCAGGATATGCGCAACATGGGCGGATTAAAAGGCAAGCTTACCATTACTTTTACCACCATGCTCATTGGAACGCTGGCTATATCTGGTATTCCACCGTTTGCAGGGTTCTTCTCAAAGGACGAAATTTTGGCTGAGGCTTATATGCACAGTCCGCTATTATATATACTGGGTGTTTTAGGCGCTATGCTCACTTCCTTCTACATGTTCCGTTTAATGTTCCTTACATTTTGGGGAAGTTTCCGCGGTACGCACGAGCAGGAGCATCATTTACATGAATCTCCACCCAGTATGACAATTCCACTGATTGTGCTGGCCATACTTTCAACAGTAGGTGGATTTATGGGTGTGCCACATGCTTTGGGCGGTCACCACTGGTTAGATCACTGGCTGGAGCCTGTGCTGAGCGCATCGGCTACGCACACCGGCAAGCTTTTTATCGCACCTAATACCGAGTATATGTTAATGGCAATATCGGTAGGAGTTGCTGTATTAGCGCTTATTTACGCTTTTGTTAAATACGTTAAACAAGCCGATATTCCGGTTCCGGATAGCCAAGAGCGCCCTGCATTAGTGAAATTATCTTATAACAAGTTTTATATAGATGAGTTGTATGATGCTATCATCCGTAAGCCACTTGATGCATTATCAGTATTCTTTTATAAGGTAATTGATAAAATGGGTATAGATGGTATTGTTAACGGTTTAGGGCAAGGGCCAATTGAGGCCGGCCGTGGTTTGCGCTTATTGCAAACCGGTAATGTTGGGTTCTATCTATTTATGATGGTAATAGGCATTATTGCCGTACTGATATACAGTTTAATAAAAATTTAAGTTAGCGTTTACTGCACATACAATGACGGTTAGTTTTTTACTCCTTTTACCCTTACTGGCAGCCCTGGCGCTTTTGTTTATAAAAGGCAATGCTGCCAAAAATGCTGCCTTGTTTTTTTCAGTGGCCGAACTGGCTTTGGGTGCCTATTTCGTAACGCAGTATACGCCCGATGCCAGCCTACAATTTGTTACCGATTTTGCGTGGATACCTAAACTGGGCATATACTTTACCGCGGGTATTGATGGTATCAATATTATTCCGGTTATATTAACGGTGTTGCTGGTTCCCTTTATTATTACAAGCACCTTTAAGCACGATTATAAAAACGCCTCTGCATTCTACGCCTTAATTATGTTTATGCAGTTTGGCTTGCTCATGGTGTTTACCGCGCTTGATGGCTTTATGTTTTACATAGGGTGGGAGGTTGCTTTAATACCTATTTACTTTATATGCGGTATGTGGGGCGGCGAAAACCGTATTAAGGTTACACTTAAATTCTTCATTTATACTTTTGCCGGTTCATTGTTTATGTTGCTGGCCATTATTTATCTGTACCTGCAAACGCCTGACCGCACTTTTGATATTTTTAAGTTTTACGAGCTTAAACTGAATGCCGAGCAGCAGTCGTGGATATTCGGCGCGTTCTTACTGGCCTTCGCTATTAAGATGCCTATTTTTCCGCTGCATACCTGGCAGCCCGATACCTATACCGAGGCACCATCGGCGGGCAGTATGCTTTTATCTGGTATCATGTTAAAGATGGGCGTATACGGCGCCATCCGCTGGATGATCCCTATTGCGCCGGTTGGCTTTTACGAGTGGCAGAACAACCCACTTTGGTTAGCTATTGCCGGTATTGTATATGCATCCATCATTGCTTTCAGACAGCGAGATGGTAAGCGTTTAATCGCTTACTCTTCTATTGCGCACGTAGGGTTGATAGCTGCCGGGTTATTGGCCTGGAACATACAAGGCTTGCAAGGTGCCATGATACAAATGCTGAACCACGGTATTGAGGTGGTAGGTTTGTTCTTCATTTGGGACATCATTAGCCGCCAGTTAAAAACCCGCGATGTTACCGAGCTGGGTGGTTTATCAAAAGTGGCCCCTAAGTTTGCTATAGCTTTCTTAATTATTGTGCTGGCATCTGTAGCGCTGCCTTTAACCAATGGTTTTATTGGCGAGTTCCTGTTATTGAACGGTGTTTACCGCTATAACATGTGGATGGGCATAGTAGCCGGCTTAACCATTATACTGGGTGCCGTTTATATGCTAAGGATGTACAAAAACGTAATGCAGGGCGAAACCAATGCATTAACCGCCACCTTTACCGATATTACGCTAAGCGAGAAAATTGTGCTGGGTATTATTTGCGCTTTAATTATTGCCATTGGTGTATATCCGCAACCGGTGTTGCATCTGTCTGAAGCGGCAGTTACCCACCTGATGAATACCGTTAACGGTAAGATAAGCGAAGCTCTTTTACACAAATTAGGAAAATAAACTTCGATGGTCTTAACAGGCTTTTGAAACGAATTTTTTAGATATAAGAAACTTGAAATAATGACTACGTTAATCATCATAGCTGTATTACCCATAGTGCTGTTGTACTTGGGCTTGTATAAAGCCAATAAGTTGCTGCTGCCGGTTACTATAGTGGGTTTACTGCTGGCGCTGGCATCGGCTGTAATGCAGTGGAACAACGGTGCGGTGCCTATTTATCATGATATGATGCTGTTTGATAACTTTTCGGTAGCATTTTCAGCGACGGCAATTGTATCAACACTGCTAATATTGATGTTATCAAAAGGCTATTTTGAAAAAATAAGCGAGCATGTAGCCGAATACTTTGCCATTATGCTGTTTTCGCTGGCGGGTATCATAGTTATGGTATCATACTATAACTTAAGCATGCTGTTTATCGGTATCGAAATTATGTCGGTTAGCTTGTACATCTTGGCCGGTATCGATAAAAAGAGCTTTGCCTCAAACGAAGCATCATTGAAATACTTTTTGATGGGTGCCTTTTCAACCGGCTTTTTACTGTTCGGCATAGCATTAATTTATGGTGCTACAGGTTCGTTTAACCTGGAGGTCATCCGCGACTGGGCCTTAGCGCATCCCCGTGGTATCAACCCGTTATTTCATACCGGTATTATCTTAATGATTATTGGCCTGTGCTTTAAAGTAGGTGCGGCACCTTTCCACTTCTGGACGCCCGATGTTTACGAAGGATCTCCAACGCTTATCACCGCTTTCATGTCGACCGTTGTAAAAACTGCCGGCTTTGCCGCATTCTTACGCTTGTTTGCCGCCAGCTTTGCACCGCTGGCCGATTTCTGGATGCCAACTTTGCTGGCTATAACCATTTTAACGTTATTTATTGGCAACCTTACAGCGCTGTATCAGCACAGCTTTAAACGTATGCTTGCCTTTTCGAGTATCTCACACGCAGGTTACCTGTTGTTTGCCATAGTGGCCTTAAGTGCAGGCTCGGGCAATGCTATATTTATGTATGCCACAGCCTACTCCATTGCTTCCATTATTGCGTTTGGTGTGTTGTTGCTGGTGCAACAGCAATTAGGCAGTGATAGCTTTGAGTGCTTTAATGGCCTGGGTAAACGCAATCCTTTCCTGGCTGCTGTACTTACTATTGCCATGCTTTCATTGGCGGGTATTCCACTTACTGCTGGTTTTATTGGGAAGTTTTTAATGTTTTATGGTGCTATGGCGCGTTATCAGGTGTGGCTGGTTATTATTGCGGTTATCAACGCCATTATTAGTATTTACTACTATTTTAGAGTAATTATTGCCATGTACTTTCGTACGGCCGAACACGATGAACTGGTTGTGCCGGGCTATTATCAAATAGTTTTGGGCTTTTCGGCCGTGGTTACATTGGTTATTGGTATATACCCTGCACTTATATCAAACTTGATATAGTTTGTATCTCGCATTACAAATTGCTGTAATATTTGTAGTTTTACAAATATCGTGAATGGAAAACTTCTGGGAACATCTGCAGAATTTAACGGATGCACAATCCATCATCAGTAAAGGAGGCTTTTACTTATTGCTGGTGGTAGTGTATGCTGAGACCGGGTTGTTCTTCGGATTCTTCCTTCCGGGCGACTACCTGCTGTTTATGGCTGGCTTGCTTTGTGCAACCGGCTTGCTTGATGTGAATATCTATACGCTGGTATTATCGCTAATGGCAGCTGGCGTATTGGGCAATTACACTGGTTACTGGTTTGGCTACCGCACCGGTCCGCTGATGGAGAATCGTAAGGAATCCTTATTCTTTAAAAAGCGCTATATTGTAATGGCCGAGGAGTTCTACCAGAAATACGGCGGCATGGCCCTCGTTTTAGGCAGATTCTTCCCTATAATCAGAACTTTTGCGCCTATCTTTGCCGGTGTTGTAAAGGTTGATTTTAAGAAGTTTAGTTTATATAACTTTGTGGGCAGTATAGCCTGGGTTGCAACACTAACATTATCAGGCTTTTTTTTAGGTCGGAAATATCCCGGACTAAAAGATTATTTGCAGTATATTGTAATTGCATTAATTGTAGTTACCAGTGTGCCGCTTATCATTGCTTTCCTTAAAAGAGGTAAAGCAACAAACAAAATTGACGAACAATAATTTTATACATATTCTTACAATTTTACATGAGTACACAACATCCCTGGCATCAGGTTAGTCCGGGCGAAAATCTTCCGGACATAGTTAATGCCATCATCGAGATCCCCAAAGGTTCAAAAGCTAAATATGAAATTGATAAAGATTCAGGTTTATTAAGACTGGATCGCGTGTTATTTTCATCTGTAATGTATCCGGCCAATTATGGTTTTATCCCGCAAACTTATTGTGACGATAAAGATCCGTTGGATATATTGGTTTTGTGCTCTGTTGACGTGTTTCCGATGTCATTAATCGAAGCCAAGGTTATTGGCGTAATGCACATGGTTGACAATGGCGAGCAAGACGATAAGATTATTGCTGTTGCTAAAAACGATATGTCGGTAAATTACATTAACGATCTTAATGAGTTGCCGCCGCATGCCATGAAAGAAATAGTGCGTTTCTTTCAGGATTACAAAAAGCTGGAAGGCAAGAACGTAACAATTGAGCATTTAATGGGTAAGCCTTATGCACTTAAGGTGATTAACGAAAGTTTGGAATTGTACCAGACGACGTTCCCTGACCAAAAATAATACATGGGCCCTGATTTAGACATAAACGGTTTTCATATCTTCTTAACCATATTTTTGGTTTTGCTGAACGGTTTTTTCGTAGCCGCCGAATTTGCCATCGTGCGTGTTCGCGGTTCGCAAATTGAAATTCAGGCAAAGGCCGGTAGCCGGATGGCTAAAGTTGCCCGTGGTATTATGCATAATTTAGATGGTTACCTGGCTGCTACGCAGCTGGGTATTACCATTGCTTCACTTGGCTTAGGTTGGGCAGGCGAAGAGGTGGTTAGTAAACTGATGCTTAATTTATTCAAAGCATTTGGTTTAGTAATCGAATCGAGCCTTATTATTAACATTAGCCACGTAGTAGCCTTTATCACCATTACCATATTGCATATTGTATTTGGTGAGCTGGCGCCTAAAACACTGGCCATACAGCGTTCTGTACGAACAGCAATGACGGTGTCTTATCCCTTAAGATTCTTTTTTGTTGTATTTCGCCCGGCTATCTGGGTGCTGAACAGCTTTGCTAACTTTATTCTGAAGCTTTTTGGTGTTACCGCCGTTCACGGCGATGAATCACACCATAGCTCCGAAGAATTACAGTACTTGCTGGAACAGGGCAAAGAAAGTGGTGCACTGGATTCAAACGAGCATGAGCTCATTAAAAATGTATTTGATTTTAACGAGCGTGTAGTCAAGAACATCATGGTGCCTCGTACCAAAATATCGGGTATCGATATCAGCTCTTCGCCGCAGGATTTGTTAGACTGCCTGGTTACCGAAGGCTACTCGCGTATGCCGGTATATGACGATACGGTTGATAAGATCATCGGTATTGTGCATGCGAAAGATATTTTGCCTTTACTGGCCCGTAAAATAGATTTTGAGCTGAAGGATATTATCCGCAAGCCGTACTTCATCCCCGAAACCAAGAAGATCAACGATCTGATGGCCGAACTGCAGCAAAAACGTATCCAGATCGCTATTGTGCTGGATGAGTTTGGCGGTACCGCTGGTATGGTAACGCTTGAAGATATTGTGGAGGAACTGGTTGGCGAGATTCAGGACGAGTTTGACGAGGAAAAGCCAATTGTTGACAAAGTAAATGACCGTGAGTTCATCGTAAACGCTGTAGCCTCTATTTATGACGTAAATGAACATTTACCTCATGATTTGCCAGAGGATGGTGATTTTGATACCGTATCGGGCTGGGTAAGCGAAATTTTTGGTAAGATACCTGAGGTAGGCGAACAGCGCGAATCAAACGGTTACAACATTACAGTACTCAAAAAGTCTGACCAAAATATTGAATCGGTTAAGCTGGAACTCCTGCTGAACGAGGAAGACGTATCAGACCTTAATTAAGCCTCGATGCTTATGCAAATCTTTTATACGCCTGATTTACCCGAAGGTGCTTCACATTATACCTTAAGCGAGGAGGAAAGTAAGCACTGTATACGTGTGCTGCGGCTGGAACAAGATGATAGCATTCAACTGGTTGATGGTAGGGGCGGTTTTTATACTGCACGAATTATTGACCCGCATCCTAAAAAAACATTACTGGTTATCACAGAGGCTCAACAAGCGTTTGGTAAGCGCAACCATTACCTACATATTGCTGTTGCACCTACCAAAAATATAGAGCGGCTGGAATGGTTTCTGGAAAAAGCTACCGAGATAGGTATTGATGAAGTGTCGCTCATTCTATGCCAGCGCTCAGAACGTAAGGAAGCTAAAGTTGAACGGTTAGACAAGATCATTACCTCCGCTGTAAAGCAATCTATTAAAGCTTACCACCCCAAATTAAATCCTATACAGCCGCTGGCTAAGTTATTGAGCATCCCTTTCAACGGACAAAAGTTTATGGCACACTGCCTGCCCGGCGAGGATAAGGTAAGCCTGGCTGCTCAATTGCAGCTACAAGGCCATTGCCTCATACTGATTGGACCGGAGGGCGATTTTACCGAAAAAGAAATTGCCGATGCTTTGCAAAGCGGCTTCAAACCCATAACTTTAGGCGAAAGCCGCCTGCGTACCGAAACAGCCGCGCTGGAAGCCTGTTTTGAGGTTAATTTTTTGAACAGGTAAACAATTGGTAAGGTACGCTAACAAGTAATGTTACGTGGTAGCGTATTATACTTATAGCGGTGTTTCAAAGCTGTCAATTGATGAAAATTAAAGCACTGTTTTTACTGTTTATACCCCTGTTGCTAAGCAGTTACAGGCAGGTGCCTACTTATACCCTGGCGCGCCTTAAATACAATGGCGGCGGTGATTGGTACGGCGACCGTACAGCTTTACCCAACCTCATTAAGTTTTGCAACCAAAATTTAAAAACCAATTTTAAGGTTGAGGATGAAACCGTAGAAGCCGGGAGCGCCGAGCTGTTTAATTACCCTTTTGTGTTTATGACCGGCCACGGTAATGTTATCTTTTCTGAACATGATGTGCGTAACTTGCGGCAGTACTTAACCGGTGGCGGGTTTTTGCACATATGCGATAATTATGGGTTAGATAAGTTTATTCGCCCCGAAATGAAGAAGGTTTTTCCTGAACTTAATTTTGTAGAATTACCATTCAATCATCCTATATACCATCAGAAATTTGATTTTCCTGCCGGCTTGCCTAAAATACATGAGCATGACAGTAAGCGCCCGCAAGGTTTCGGCCTGATTTACAAGGGGCGTTTGGTTTGCTTTTATGATGTGGAGTGCGATTTAGGCAATGGGTGGGAAGACCTGGGCACTTATGCTGGCGATAGCCAGGAAATACGCTTAAAAGCTTTAAAGATGGGTGCCAACTTAGTGCAATTTGCATTAACCCAATAGTTAAATGTAAATAATTGTGCTACAGTAAAATGCAATGCTTAAATTTGCATAATTTGCTGTAATGTATTGATATGAAGATTTTTACCCGCCCTCTTTTTTTGCTGTTGGTGTTAAGTGTGATGGCTGTGTCATCATGCCGTACTTATGAAGATAATGACATTACGCCGGATACAACCGGCACCGGTACTAAACCTGGCACCGGTGGCAGCACCGAAAATTCTAACCAGGTTACCATTGCATTCCCTAAAACCAGCCTTGATATTAATACAACCGATTCGGTTGTAGCTGTATTTACAAACGGCACCACTACTATACGTAAAAAGGCTACCAAAGGCGGTACCTTTTATATTTTGCCTTTAAACGGTGTTTACGCCGGTACCTGGCAAACTAACTTTAAGGTTTACATGGCACCAACATCGGCAACAGACCCTGCCCGCATGTACCGTTATGAAACTAACTTGAATACAGCAGTAAGCACCAGCCTGGTTGCGCCAACCGGTAAGCTTGCCGATACATGGAAGCCCAACCTGTTTTTTATAAGCCAGAATTACGGTGTTAAATTTGCAGTAGCTGTACTGCCTTCCGATCCTTATTATGAGTTGTTCTTGCCTCAAACCTTAATAAATTATAAGAATATATACATTGAGCGCTACGTTTACAAGACTATAGATAATAACCCGACGGTTATACAGTATGGTAACATAACTTTAAAAGCTGCAGAATTTAAAGGGTTTAATGCAAATACCAATGCCTTTGGCCCGTTTGCTAAAGCTATGGTTGATGTGCCCTGGGATAGCACAGATGTTTCGCTACAGTTGTATAATGATAGCGGAAACGATTTTAGGATTCTATTTAGCCACACTACAGTAAATAAGTAAATACACACTTATATGAATGGCAAAAGCGGGATGTTATTACATAGCATCCCGCTTTTATTGTTTTGGCGCTCTTGCTAGTTATTCATCGCAATACCTATCTAACACTGCCTAACAATACGATGCTATTAAGGACACCAAAGTGGTGCAGCGGCAGATGCTTGCATATTGCAAGTTGGTATAGCGTAAAAGGGGGTTGAAGAGCTTGCTTAGGTACTAATTTATAGCATTTTATTTGGAGCGAGTTGGTGTATGAAAGAAACATTTAAGTCAACTTTGTTTTTCACCCACAAAAAAAGCCCGTTGCTTTTGGCAACGGGCTTTTTCATTTTATTACATCCTTATTTCTTTGGATTATAGTTTTTAGGCTTTTTAACACTGAAGTGTGTTTTACCATTAGGGTTAATTTCTGGAGCGCCAACCATGCTCATGGCGCAGCGGAAACCAACTTCGGCGCTGGCATCGCCCTGGTCCATAAAGCGGCGGGTAGCTGGGTTTAACCACATAGCGCGGTCATTCCATGAACCACCTTTGTAAACCTTAGAATGATCGTTCACCAAAGTAGTTACACCATACAAACTGTTATCAGTTGAGTCGGCAAAGCCGCGTTGATCTGCTTTAAATGGCTTGCCGGCTATTGAAGCGGTAGCAGCGCCAACAGGTACACCGCTTGGTGTGCCAACAGTAGTTGCTGGTTTTTGTCCTTGTTGCTGAGCAATAAACTCGTTCCAAGGTAGTTTTTTGTTCGATTTAGCAGCATCCTTAATTACGCGGCCATATTTGTCTTTTGCATAAATACCTTTTTCGGCATCGGCAAGGCGTTTGTTAGTATACTCGTTACCACGGAACGGGTTAAAATCTTCAACGTCCTCAAACGTCATTTGGCGGTAAGTATCGTTAGTCCATTCGTTAACATTACCGGCCATGTTATACAAACCAAAATCATTAGGCTGATAAGAACGTACCGGAGCAGTAATGTCGGCTTTATCATTCAAGGAACCGCCTACACCCATGTTGTCACCCTCGCCACGTTTAAAGTTAGCCATAATCATACCACGGGTGCGTTTTTTTGCCGAGCGTACACCCATGCCATTCCACGGATATATTTTGCCGTCTTCAATGTTTTCAAACTCAGTGTTGCCAGCTAAACCCAATGCAGCATATTCCCATTCCGCTTCTGTAGGTAAACGGTAAGCTGGTTTCAAAATACCATCTTCCATACGTACAGGTCGGGTAGCTTTGCCAGTACCACCAGCTTTAGCACTCGGGTTAAGGTTTTTCATGGCATTTTTACCGTCTTTGCCATTGTATTGGTTGTTCAGGTAAATGTCTGTATCAAATGGCTGGTCGCCTTTGCCGCCTGTAGCGGCATCTTTCCATGATGCTAAGCGACCAGTCTCGCGTAAAATGTTTTCGTTTATCTGGTTAGTCCGGAAAACACAATACTCTTGAGCTTGCTCCCAGGTAACGCCCACAACCGGGTAGTCCTGAAAAGCCGGGTGCCTCAGGTAATTATCTACGTAAGGTTCGTTATATGACAAAGGTCTGCGCCATACCAGCGTATCAGGTACCGCATTATAATATAGCTCTCTGTCACCAGAGTAGGTAATGCTAATGTAATGAAGATAATCCAGCCAGTCTTGGTTAGATACTTCGCTTTCGTCCATATAAAACGAAGCGATAGTTACACGACGACGTGTGTTATTGTAATCGAAAGTTACATCCTGATCGGCGCTGCCACCTAATACGAACGTACCGCCTTCAATAGCTATCAGCCCTGGTCCGGGAGCCGGATGCGTTTGTTGGAAACGCATGTAACCGCCATTGTCTTTGTTATTGTAAACAACGCCGGTTTTTTGCGAACGCATTGGTTTACTGCAACTGCCTAATAACAATCCCACACATCCCAATAGTAAAGCAGATTTAGTAAAATGCTTAATCATATTTAAAAATTTGAATATAAAAATACAAAATTTCTTTAAACAGTAATTTAATTCGAAAAACTGCCGATAACGTTAAGTTGTAGTTTAGCCTGTTTAACGGCTAACAAGTTCTATAAGTTACACTTAATATGAAAAAAGTGGCGGTGTGCTAAATTAAAACTTTTATACCATGGTAGAGTATAAATCGTAGTTTTTTAGAAAAATTAACAGCTTATTTGTAGTAATGAAATTTTTAAAGTTTTACACTTTATTACTGTCCTGTTGCATAGTGCCCGCGGCTGTAATGGCACAGGGAACGGTAAATAACAGCACAACAACAAATGGCAGCAGTACAAATGGACTTATCACAGCTGTTCCTTTTTTAACCATAGCGCCAGATTCGCGCTCTGGTGCCATGGGAGATGCCGGCGTAGCTTTATCTCCCGATGTTAATGCCAACTACTGGAACCCCTCAAAACTAGCCTTTATTGAAGGCCGGGATAATGTTGCGCTTTCTTATAGCCCATGGTTACGCAGACTCGTATCTGACGTTAATTTGGCTTACTTGAGTTATGCCCGCAAACTGGACGACCGTAATGCAATCGGCCTTTCATTACGCTACTTTAATTTAGGCAGCATACAACTTATAGATGCCGGCCAAACCGATCAGGGTACTTACAGCCCAAATGAGTTTTCTGTAGATGGTTCATTTGCACGCAAGTTTGGGCAAAATTTTTCATTGGCTTTAACTGCCAGGTACATCCATTCGGGGCTAACCAACGGCGCGGTTGTTAACGGACAGCAAACCAAGGCTGGGAATGCGGTAGCTGCTGATGTTTCGGCTTATTACACCAAGCAAACCATTCAGTTTGGTAAGCAGGCACAATTATCATTCGGTGCAACAGCTTCTAACCTCGGCACTAAAATGAGTTTTTCTACAAATGGGCAAAGCTATTTTCTGCCCGCCAATTTAAGGTTGGGCGTGGCCGATACCTGGTTTTTAGAGAACAACAGTCACTTTACACTTACGCTTGATATTAATAAGCTAATGGTGCCTACACCACCCATACGCGATAATAAAGGCAATGTGATACAAGGCTATGACGACGACCGCTCCATCCCTGCAGGCATATTTGGCTCATTTGCCGATGCGCCGGGCGGTTTTGGCGAAGAACTGAAAGAGATAAGCTATGCTGCAGGTGCTGAATATGGCTACAATAAGCAAATATTTTTCAGGGCGGGATATTTTTACGAGAATCCATCCAAAGGCGATCGTCAGTATGCTACGCTGGGCGCCGGTTTCAAATACAACATTTTTAACCTCGACTTAGCATACCTGCTGGCTACACAGCAAAAAAGTCCGTTGGCTAATACCCTCCGTTTTACACTAAGTGCTACCTTTGGCGGTAAATAATACTTATGAGTAAGATACGTGTAGGCTTTGGATTTGATGTACATCAAATGAAAGAAGACCATCCCTTTGTGATGGGTGGAGTTACCCTGCCGCACCATTCGGGTGCTTTTGGGCATTCTGATGCTGACGTTATGGTGCACGCCATTTGTGATGCTTTACTGGGCGCAGCCAACCTGCGCGATATTGGGTATCACTTTAGTAATAAAGATGAACGCTGGCGGGACATAAGCAGTCTTATTTTACTACAACATGTTATAAAACTCTTGCAAGAGAAGGGCTGGAGCGTAGGTAATATCGATGCCATGATATGCCTCGAGGCGCCTAAAATAAACCCACACATACCCGCTATGAAAGCAAACATTGCCCAGGCGGCAGGCATCAGCGAAGAGGATATCTCCATTAAAGCCACCACCAACGAGCAAATGGGCTTCATAGGCCGCGAAGAAGGTGTAGTAGCCTATGCGGTTTGTTTGATAGAGAAGTAGCGGCTCCTTCACAACCCTCCCCGATGGTTTCGAATCATGAATATAGAATATTCAGTTTGATGCAGCAGTGAGGTTTGATCGTTGTTTGGGGTACAAACAATAATCGATATGTCCCTCATCTTGCACCAAGTTGCCTTGAAGTGTTTTGTATGAAAAAAACTATATTAGCTATTCATATTAAACCTAAACCATGGACACCATTGCAGAAACTAACGCCACACCAACAGCTAACTACCCATCATTGGTTAGAAGATTTCAATCCATGTTTATTGATACCTTACTGATTATAATAGCCATGGTACTTATCTCAGCTACTCTTAGTAATATCACCAATACGCCCGACTGGATAAGAATTGCTTTGTTTGTTTTTCTTTTTGGTTGTTACGAGCCCTTTTTTATGGCTTTTACTAAAGGAACAATGGGCAACAGATTAATGGGTATTCAAATCAAGCAAGCAAAGGATGAAAGTAAGAAGCCCAGCTTAGTGCAAACTTAACTTCGGTTTGTTTTTAAGTTTGGTTTAGATTGGCTTTCTTTTGTTACTATGCATTTTAATACTCAAAAAAGAGCCATTCATGACTTGGTTGGTAATACCGTAATGCTACAAAAGTAATCTTACTTTACAGATTTTATTCTGTGGTTGTCTCATTGTTTACCTTCACATTGCCCGTTCTTTTCAAATTGCCCCAGCCACTGTGCTGGCCTTTGAGGGCGTGGCGTAGAGATTTGAACAAGATGTAGTACATCAATTGCCGCCAGGCAAAGCGCTGCGGAATAATGTAGATCAGTTTGCGGTAACTCTCTTTTTCCATACGGAAAGCAATAACCGCTACCAAGAGATCAATAACGATAAACGCCAGGTAGAACGCAAAAATCTTTTCGGGATGGTCGCTGAAAAAGCCGCCAATCATCATCAAATCGGCCAGTGGTGAGAACAATGGCAGTATGATCTGAAAAATCAAGATGTTAGGCATACCCACCATGCCAAAAAATTTGTACTTGCGGTTAAATAAGGCATCGCGGTTTTTCCAGAAGCTTTGCATCACGCCATAACTCCATCTAAAACGTTGTTTCATCAGCATGTGCACTGTTTCGGGCGCTTCGGTATAAGCAATAGCCTCACCGGCATTACGAATAACATAGCCCAGCTTGAGTATGCGCATTGTTAAATCGCAATCTTCGGCCAAAGTATCGGTAGTAAAGCCGCCTGCTTCAAAGATAGCCTCTTTCCGGAATGCCCCAATGGCTCCCGGTACCACGGTAATGCTGTTGAGTAAATCAAAAGCCCGGCGGTCCATATTTTGCGCCGTAATGTATTCAATAGACTGCCAGCGTGTAATAAGGTTGGTCTCGTTACCCACTTTAACCGTACCCGCTACTGCGCCAATCTCCTCATCGGTAAAGTAAGCCATCAGGTGTATAATGGCGTCGTTCTTCAGTAAAGTATCAGCATCAATACACACTACATAATCGTACTTTGCCTGGGCAATACCAAAGTTCAGGGCCGATGCTTTACCACCGTTAGGTTTGGTTAGTATCTTAACCATATCATGATTTTGATAGGCGGTGCTCACCACTTCAAACGTCCGATCCTTAGAGCCATCGTCCACAAAAAGTATTTCCATTTTCGGATACTCCAGCTGCATTAGGCTCTGTATAGTTTTAACCGCTGTTACCTCCTCATTGTAAGCAGGCACAATAATACTTACCGGCGGCAGGGCGCTTACATCCACATCATGATCAGGCGCTTTTTTATTCAGGGCAAACTGCCTAACGGCCAATATGCCTATAAGTATAATTCGGCCTACCGCTAAAAATATAGCAGTAAGGAACAAGTACAATAAAAACCAGTTGCCATAAAATAAGCCCGAGTTAAACAGATCATACAATCCGCCGGTGATGCCGCTGTTGGCATCGTCTGTTACAGGCGGCATCAGTTCATCCTTGCTCTTGTTTAATACATCGGCAATGGTGGTAAACTCATAACCCTTGCTTTTAAAGTATTGGATAATGCGCGGCAATGCCTTAACCGTTTCCTCGCGCGAATCGCCGCCGGCATCGTGTAGCAATATCATGGAGCCGTTTCCAGATTGTTTAATGGTACGGGCTACAATACTATCGGCAGTTACGCCGGGTTCCCAGTCGTGCGGATCAATAAACTCGCCTATGTTAATGTAGTTCTCTTTTTTGCTTTGCGCCACCGGAATGATCTCGTCAAGTGTTTGCGGTTCGGCATCGGCATTAAACGGCGCCCTGAAAAGCACGGTACTGTGCCCGGTTATGGATTCGATAAGCTTGCGGGTGGCATTTAACTCCAGACTTACGCGTTGGAGTGGGATTTTGGAGATATCGGGGTGAAAGAAGGTGTGGTTGCCAATCTCATAGCCTTCATTGTAAATGCGACGCAGCAGGGGCATGTTCTTTTCAACCATAGCACCCACCACAAAAAAGGAAGCCGGTACTTTTTCTTTCTTTAGTATGTCCAGTATTTGCGGTGTATAGGTAGGATCCGGACCATCATCAAACGTAAGAACCACCTTTTTGGGCGCATAGCCATACCGCCTAATCACATATTTGGTAGGCAGCTCTATATAAGTCTGATTGGTGATGGTGAAAGTTTTAGGATCGAACTGTACATCAATTTTGCCCGTTTTAGGTTCAGATATAAGGTATAGCACCTCGCCCTCGCCGGTGTAATCAACCTTTTTATTTAAGCCTACTTTGGTGAGTTTTTTTATATCGATACCCGTTTTGCGTAAAGAATCGGTAGATAAGTTTTTTTGGAAAAATGACCACAAGCGCGGGTCTTCAGTTCCAAGCCGCCATAAGGCCACGCCGCCGGTAGCCCAATCATCGGCCATGCGGATGATATTGAAATTGGTGGCAGCATCGGCAAAGTATACGGTGTGCATCAAAGAGTCTGACCCACGGTAAGAAAAGTTCAAGTTGGCAGACTCGGGGTTGTAATTAATTTTGCTGTTGTGTTCCTGAGCGGTACTTACAGCCTCCTGGTAGCCTACTGAGGTGCCGTAATTATGTTCGGCCCAGTCAAAACCGCCGCCTGCCACCGTCAAAATAACCTTCTCGCTGGGTACCTGCTCACATACTTTATCCAGTATTTGCTCCACCCAATGCTGGTGCGAAATATCGCCTGCGTTACTGGCATCGTTATGCTGGTCAATAGCCATTACAAAAAGGTAATCGTTCACTTTTTGTAAAAACTTCAAGTCAAACTCGTCATCTTCGGGCACCACATTTTGGGTTAACAGAAAGCCCTGGGTGTGCAATGTGCTGTAAAGCTCCTGCTGAAATGCACGGTAAGCCGGCCGGTTACGATCTTTTATGTCGTCAAAGCTCAGGTTAAGGCCTTTAAGCTTGTACTTGGTTAAGCTTTCGGCAATATTGTTAATGAATGCTGTACGCAGCTTAGGGTTGCCAACTATGCGGTTAACATCCTTACTATCGAAACCGCCGCTTACATTGTTGTAATTAATATAATTGGTAAGTGTTATGACAACGGGTTTATGATGGCGTTTATTCAGGTTTACCAAGCCGGTGTCCATACGCACGGTAATGGTGTCTTCACCAGGAGTAATGGCAAAGCCTTCGCTCACTACCATGTCCAGTTTGCCAATGTTATCAACCAGCGAGGTATAGGCCTGTGGTTCCCATGCATGGTAAAAGCCTACGTTAATCCGGAAAGCGTTATTTGGATGTTTAAGCTGATGCAAGTGCAATGCCCGCCTGATCTCCTGTATCTGAGCTTTCTGAACCGTAAAATCGCGGTATTCGGTTGATCGCTTGAGCTTGTTTAACTCGGCTTTGGTTAGCTTTTTAGGTGTTGGCGTAAGGTTGGGAAGCTCGGGATACTGCTTTGACGTAACAGTAATTGCAGCGCCTACTACGCCGCTTACTAAAATAAACAGCAGCACTCGGCTAAGCCATTTAAAGCTATTCCAACGTTTAGGATTATCAGCTTGAAAAATTTGTTTATGAGCCATCAGCAGTTAGTACGTTTCGCAGAACAAAACTAACGGTTTTAATGAATAAACTTGTTAAAAGGAGCTTTAGCGTTTAAGAACCCAGTTTGTCGGGATTAACGTTCGAAAAATCGACCCCGCATTTACAGTTTGAACCACAGCCTTTTTTAGTATAAAGACTTTTATATACCATACGGCCCACATAAACCACAGCGGCCGCAAAAAGTAATATAATGATGATGGTTTGAAAACTCATAGTTCAAAAATACAGATTGTTATATCATATACACGTAAAAACCAATGCAATAGTATTAGCCGCACCTAATAAGTAATGCTTATTTAGGAAAGAAAGCAGTAGTACCGCCCACCCAGTCAAAATCTTTATTGTAGCGTACACCAATCATTTTGCCACGGCTTAAGCGTGCAAGGTTTATAGCCAGAGTTGGTTCATCATCACCGTCTGGCCAAAGGTATAGCAGCCGAATCTCGGCCTTTACGCCACCGTCGGGCGCTTCAACCACAGGTTCATAGTGTACTTTTTCTTGCAATATCCAGTTCTCCGGGTCCTTAATGCTTTCAACGTCCGTAGCGGTAACATCAATAATTACGCCCTGGCCGGCAAAGGAGAATAAGGGTTTAAGAACATAGTTTTCCAAATCGGCGGGTATGGCCGCTAACTCATGCAAAAAGAACGTTTTAGGTATCGCATCTCCTTTTAAGTAGGGCATGGTAAACTTACTAATGCGATAGAACCAGTTAGGGTGGGTTACCCATTCCACATCGAGCGTTTGTCGCAAATCAACATACCCATCAAAAGGCGTACCTTCTGTTTCAATCTCGTCAAATATAAGGCGATTGTATATGCGCTTAATTAATTTATCTTCACCGTTGGCCTCATAAAATAACTGATTGCCTTTTTGCTTTATATCGCCTAACGATACGATGGGAATGCCCAGGTATTGCTGCGTAATATAAAAGTCGACCGATGTTTTTTGTTCGAGAGCATTCACATCCATCAATACAACTTCGTGAGGCTGGTAGGGCCCCAATATGGTTTCTCTCAATAAGTCTGTATAATCCTGTTTACCCAGGTTGTTGAAGTAGATTGTCCAGTCATCGGCAATATCATAAGCCTGGCTGTAAGTATCACCCAGCTTAACCTGGAAACCGTATAGAGATGGAAAGCCTTGCAATTCTATAAGCTTAGGTACGATGTTGCCGGCTTCATCTTTACAAACGCCAAAATCCAAGGCAATGAAATGAGGATGATCATTCTCATTAGCTACTTTCCATTTTTGCGGAATTGCACGCTCGGTTAGTTCTTTAAAACCTGGTTGCAATATAGTTTGCAGGATATTGTTACCAGCGGCTAGCAGCTTCTCTTTAAATTCGGTCGTTAAAAAGATAGGCGTTTCTGCCACGCGGAATGCCACATCAGCAGGCAGGTCTTTATTGAGCAGCTGTAAAAACTGCTGATATTTTTCGGTGCTGAAGTTAGCGTTGAATTTGCTGCGGGCGGATTTTTCCATAGAGATGTTTTTTAAAAGTAGTTCGACGACTTAGCACTTAAAGTTTTCAAGCAAGTTCAGACTTACATTTGTGAATCATACTCCTTATCCGCCTATGCTTCCTGCAAGCTCAGTATGGCCTCATGTAAAAAGTTAGGTATAATGGTATTTTGCGTGTGCATGATCTTGTCCGGGTCTTCCAGGCGTTCAATCATCTCATGATACTTGGTTTCGCCGTGTTCATCTATTACTTCTTTCTTTTTCTCGTTGGTAATTAAATACTCTTTCATGCCTATGGCATCAGCCTCAGGGTGAAATTGCGTGCCTACAAAGTATTCGTTGAAACGTATAGCCATCATAGCACGTGGATATTCTACATAAGGCCGTTCTTTTTCAATTGCAATGAGCGTTGCTCCAGTTTCTTTAAAACGGTTTTCATCAGGGTTAATTACCTGCCACGAGCGGGAATCAACTGCATAGAATGGGTCGCTCAGGTCTTCGAAAATAGCTTCGCTATGTCCGCTGGGTGTTAAATGCACTGGTAATGCGCCAAATGATGGTGAATGGCGCAAATTCACCTCGCCCAGTTGCCAGCGGCGGCACATTAACTGGAACGAGTGACAAACGAAAAGCACATGCTTTTTGGCTCCATCGGTAGTTTGATTGTGCTGATCAATAGCATCAATCAATTTAAAATAGTTGTTTTCCCAGTCAGCCCCTTCGCTATCAATAGGGCTACCCGGACCGCCGCTTGATATATAGATATCAAAGTCGGTACCAGGTACCTCATTAGCTCTGCGAACGTCAAATACCTGGTAGCTCAGGTTTAGCTGACTGTTGGTCTTATACCGTATTAATATATCCTGAAAACAGCGCATGCCCTGGTTAGGGTGACCTGCATATAAATCGAGTATAGCTACTTTTATGGATGTTGTATCTGTCATCACGTTGCTCAAATCCCTTTTAATGTTTGCGAGGTAATATAATCTACCACGTCTACAAAGTTACCTTTTTGCTGATAAACAGCCAACTGGCGGTCAGCTCCGGTGCCGTGTTCCAGTATCTGGTGTATGTATTGCAAATCATCGCGGCATCCTAAATCATCCACTACATCATCCACAAAATCTAACAGTTCCAGTATCAGTGCACGGGTGTTTACTTCCTGTTGCTTGCCAAAATCTATCAGTTTGCCGTCAATGCCGTAACGTGCGGCGCGCCATTTATTTTCATTAATAAGGGCACGAGGATAGGTGATAAACTTCATGTTTTGCAACCGCAGCTTGTACAGCTTGGCACACAATGCCTGAAAAATTGCGGTAAAGGCAATTGTCTCATCAACCAGCATAGGACAATCACATATCCTGAACTCAATAGTTTCATAGAATGGATGTACCCGGATATCCCACCAGATCTTTTTGGCGTTATCGATGCAGTTGGTTTTTACCAGCAGCTTAATGTAATTGTCGTACTCCTCAATACTGCTAAAAGCGTCGGGTATGCCGGTACGCGGAAACTTATCAAACACCTTGGTACGGTACGATTTATAACCGGTATTACGCCCTTCCCAAAAGGGTGAATTGGCGCTCATGGCGAAAACGTGCGGCAAAAAGTAGCGTACCTGGTTGGCAATATGTATGGCCATCTCCCGCGATTGGATGCCCACATGCACATGTAAACCAAAAATAAGGTTCGAGCGGGCGGCATCCTGCAATTCGTCTACAATTTCGTTATATCTTGGATGTTCAGTAATAAGCTGGCCCGCCCAGTGCGAAAAAGGATGCGTACCGGCCGCACCTATACGCAAACCCATATCACCTGCCAGTTGTGCCACGGTAAGACGTAGTTTGCTCACCTCTTTACGTGCCTCTTCGGTATTGCGGCAAATATGCGTGCCTACTTCCACTACAGCCTGGTGCATTTCTGCCTTTACCTGGTCTTCGTGAATGCGCTGGGCACCGTCTACAATCTTTTGTTCATGCGATTTTAGTTCCCGACTAACCGGGTCTATCACCATAAACTCTTCCTCAACCCCAATGGTAAACTCATTCATAGCTTAAAAATTTAGTGGTCCTAATATGGGTTGTATATGCTTTATTCTCTGAGGCCAATCACTTTGCCAGGGGTAAATACCCTTTACTGTTGGATAAATACACTGTAACACCGGAAACTCATCGTTTTTATAAAACCAGTGTGCATAACCTAAATAGTTTCGGTAATTACTTTGATCAATAGGGATAAAATAGCACTCAAAGCCTTCCAGTATATCCGGCGAATAGGAGTACGCATCAAAAACTTTTCCACTTTTAATGGCTTCTCCCATATCGTTAATGAGCGAATGAATTAACTCTTGCTGCAGGCCTATTATGATGATCTCCGGGTGTTTAAAGTTGTGAAACAAACCGACAGAAAAGCCAAAGCCAGGCAGGCCGTTATCAGCAAGGACGTGAACAATATGGAACCCATATTGCTCTACGTCACTTATTAACTTTTTATCACCGTCGGTTAATGCAGTATCCATTTAATCTTTTTTCTTGGCCTTTTTGCCCTTTTCTTTCACGGGCTCTGCCTTTGTAACCGGTTCCTTAATTGCTTTTACCTTAGTTGCTGCTTCCTTGGCAGGTGCAGCCGGCTTTGCAGTTTGTACAGCTGCTTTAGGCGCGGCAGCAGCTTTGGCTTTTTTGGGTTTAGCCGCTTCGGTAATTGCGCCTTCATCAGTTATAGCATGGTCAATAGTGCCTAAACTGGGCGCTGCAGGAGCTTTGGCTGCCACTTTTGCTGTTTTAGTTTTTGTTGCTGAAGCCGCTACTAATGGTGTTTGGTTCAAGGCTCCTTTTAAATATTGGCCCCAGGTTAAATTGTCTACGCCGTTTTTCTGTTGTTGTGCACGTTCAATAGCATAAGTGGCAGCCGTTTCAACCACCCAGTCAAAGTTTTCCTGGCCTACACTGTTCACATCGGCATCTGGCGCTGGGTTGCAAAAATCAATAGCGTAGGGGATGCCATCACGTACGGCAAACTCCACGGTATTAAAATCGTAGCCTAAATATTGATTTAGTTTTAACACGTACTCTTCAATAGTGGCCAGCAGCTTTTTATCGGCCGGGGCTTTGCCATGCTCGTAACGCAAGTGATGCGGGTTGCGTGGCTCATATTGCATAATACGCACGTGCTTACCGCCAATGCAGTAGCAACGGAAATAATCATCAAAAATAATCTCTTCCTGCAACAGCATTACCAGTTCGCCGGTACCTTCAAACTTAGTCCATAGGTCTTCTTTGTCACTAATCTTGTAAACATCGCGCCAGCCGCCACCGTCAAACGGTTTCATGTATGCCGGGAAGCCCACATAATTAAATATGGCATCCCAGTCTAACGGGTAGGCCAGGTTACGGAAGGATTGATCATTAGTTCCTTTAGGATGATCGCGCGAAGGGAGCAATACGGTTTTAGGAACAGGAATGCCCAGCTTTACCGCCAGCGCATTGTTAAAAAACTTTTCATCAGCGCTCCACCAGAATGGGTTATTGATAACGGCTGTGCCAGATATAGCCGCATTTTTAAGAGCCGCCCGGTAAAACGGCACATCTTGCGATATGCGGTCAATTATTACCGCATAATCAAGCGGCTCGCCTTGCATTACCTTATCAATGCGCACAAACTCGGCGCTGATATCTTTTATGCCTTTTTCATTTATGCGATCTACAAAAGCCTGTGGAAAGGTGTTCTCCTGTCCAAATAAAATGCCTATTTTTTTCATAAGTGTAGGTTGTGTTTAGTATTTGTTAATATTTAGTTGTAGGTTTTATGTTGTAAGCTTTCTGTTTTTTAAAACCTGTTTTAAATCTTGACGCTGGCTCTTTATTCTAGTATCTCTATTAACTTATGGTTGATAAATAATGCGGAAACATTTCTTTCCAGATGGGCCAGTCGTGCTCGGCAAATGGTCTTACATCCAGCCAGTGATTAATGTGTTTTTGATTTAGAATATTTGAAAGCTGGTAGTTATACTCTTTGCAGATATCACGGTCTGAGGTGCCCAGAATAATGTTCATACGCCATAGATCTTGATGGTTACTGCCTGGCAGGTAATCTACCGGATTATTGTAAAAGATGTTATCGTCATAATACCCATCGGTAAACATCCTGATGTCGAAAGCACCACCCATGCTAAACATGTGGCCAACTCGTTCAGGGTGTTTAAAGGCATAATTGGCTGCGTGGTAGCCACCAAAGCTGCAACCTGCTACGCACACCTTACCTATACCGGTTTCGTGCATAGCCCAGGGCACTACTTCGTTGTGTAACATCTGGTCGTACCGGGCATGGTTGCGGGCGCGGTCGGCCGGATGAATGCCTTTATTGTACCAGCTTTGCAGGTCTATAGCGTCGGGGCAGTAAATTTTCGCCAGGCCATTGTCTATAAACCAGCGTGCGCTGTCAATCAGGCCATAATCTTTGTTCTGATAATAGCGGCCCATTGAGGTTGGAAACAGGATAACCGGATAGCCACGGGTGCCAAACACCAGCATTTCCATGTCCTGATTAAGGGTTTGCGAGTACCAGCGGTGATATTGTTCAGTCAATTTTAGTTAAGCTATAATTATTTAAGTTGTAAGATAGGCCGATTGTTTGATTTGGGCAACAATAAGCGTAATAATTGTGTATAAGTGTTAAAAGCGCGTACTTTTGTAACCCCATTAATTAATTGAATATGTATACTGCCTGGCCCGAAACCATAACCGTTACCGAAACCAGCCTCCATATAGCCTCGGCTTTGCTTAATCGCGAAGTGACATGCACCCTTTACTCAACTGATGATATTGCGCCACAAAGCCTGCTCTTGTTGAATGACGGACAGGATGCTGGGAATTTAAAGCTGAAAGAAACCCTGGAATTTCAATACGAACGCAGTGGCATTGACCCCTTACTGGTAGTAGCCATACATGCCGGCGAAGAGCGCATTCAAGAATATGGTGTGGCAAACCAGCCTGATTTTAAAATGCGAGGCTCAAAAGCGGGTTTATATACCCGGTTTATTGTGGAAGAGCTTTTGCCGGCTATTTACCGGGAAACTGGCCTGCAGGCGTTTAAAACAACGGCTTATGCTGGTTTTTCGCTTGGCGGGTTATCTGCATTGGATATTGCCTGGAACCATGCAGATGTTTTTAATAAAGTGGGCGTATTCTCCGGCTCGTTCTGGTGGCGCAGTAAGGATCTGGCTGACGGTTATACCGATATGGACCGCATAGCGCATCAAATGGTCCGCGAATCAGCAAATAAGCCTGTGCTTAAATTTTGGTTACAGACCGGTACGCATGATGAAACAGCCGACCGCAACAAAAACGGCATTATTGACTCGATTGACGATACTATAGATTTCGTAAAAGAATTGGAGGCTAAGGGGTACATGCGCCCCAGCGATATTCAATACCTCGAAATGGTGGGCGGCGAACACAATGCAGCTACCTGGGCTAGGGCAATGCCTAAGTTTTTGTGCTGGGCATTTAGCGGGTAAGTTTACAACTGTTTTATTATATGATAATGATACTTTAACATGCTCATTTATAGCTAATATTCAAAGTATTGTAAAAAGCTGAGAATGCTTTTAATTGCCATAAATTAAACGTATCTTTGCGCAAAATTCAAGAGGCATATTTCATGCAAAATCAAATTCGTAATATTGCTATTATAGCACACGTTGACCACGGTAAAACTACTTTGGTTGATAAAATCCTTCATAGCTGCGCCATCTTCCGCGATAACCAGGAGACCGGCGAGCTGATTCTGGACAATAACGATCTGGAACGCGAGCGGGGCATTACCATCGTTTCTAAAAACGTATCGGTACGGTATAAAGACGTAAAGATCAACATTATTGATACTCCTGGTCACGCCGACTTTGGCGGTGAGGTTGAGCGTGTGTTAAAAATGGCCGATGGCGTTTTATTGTTGTGTGATGCTTTTGAAGGCGCCATGCCACAAACTCGTTTCGTAACCCAAAAGGCTTTGGCTTTAGGCTTAAAACCAATTGTGGTTGTAAACAAAGTAGATAAAGAAAACTGCCGTCCGGAAGAGGTTTATGAACAAATTTTTGAGTTGTTCTTTAACCTGGATGCAACCGAAGAGCAACTGGATTTTCCGGTTATCTACGGTTCATCAAAACAAGGTTGGATGAGCACCGACTATAAAGTTAAAACCGATGATATCTTCCCTTTAATGGATGCTATCCTGGCTAACATTCCACCGGCCCCTATCAGCGAGGGTACTTTACAAATGCAAATCACTTCGTTAGATTATTCATCTTTCGTGGGCCGTATTGCTGTTGGTCGTGTGGCTCGTGGCGTAATTAAAGAAAACCAGCCGGTATCTTTGGTGAAACGCGATGGCACTATTCAAAAATCAAGAATTAAGGAGCTTTACACTTTTGAAGGTTTAGGTAAAGTTAAAGTAACCGAAGTAAAATCGGGCGATATATGTGCGGTTGTTGGCATTGAAGGTTTCGATATTGGCGATACCATTGCCGATTTTGAGAAACCAGAACAACTGGAAGTTATCCATATCGATGAGCCTACCATGAACATGCTCTTCACCATTAATACTTCACCGTTTTTTGGTAAAGAAGGCAAGTTTGTAACCTCACGTCACCTGCGCGATCGTTTGTACAAAGAGATGGAGAAAAACCTGGCCCTTAAAATTGTGGAAACTGAGTCTCCGGATTCGTACCTGGTTTATGGTCGTGGTATTCTTCACTTATCAGTACTGATCGAAACCATGCGCCGCGAAGGTTATGAGTTACAGGTTGGCCAGCCACAGGTTATTATTAAAGAAATTGACGGTGTTAAATGTGAGCCAATTGAGGTACTTACTGTTGACGTACCTGGTGATGTTGCCGGTAAGGTAATAGAGCTGGTAACACAGCGTAAAGGCGATCTTTTGGTTATGGAGCCTAAAGGCGATTTACAGCACTTAGAATTTGAAATTCCGGCCCGTGGTATTATTGGTTTACGTAACAACGTATTAACTGCTACTGGTGGCGAGGCTATTATGGCCCACCGCTTTAAAGCCTACGAGCCTTGGAAAGGAGCTATTCCTGGCCGTGCGAATGGTGTATTGGTATCAATGGATACTGGTAAAACAACTGCATTTGCTATAGATAAGTTGCAGGATCGCGGTCGTTTCCACATAGAGCCGGGTGTTGATATTTATGAAGGTCAGATTTTGGGCGAGCATATTCGTGATAATGACCTGGTTATTAACTTAACTAAAGGCAAGCAGTTAACCAACATGCGCGCATCCGGTAGTGATACCAACGTGCGTATTGCACCTGCTATCAAATTCTCTTTAGAAGAATCAATGGAATACATACAGGCTGATGAATACATTGAGGTAACTCCTCAGAGCATTCGTATGCGCAAAATCTATCTGAACGAAAACGAAAGAAAGATTAACGCTAAGAAGTTCCAGTCTGCCTAACTAGATTTAGGCATCTATTATATATCCATAAGCAAGCCCCGGCATTAAGTCCGGGGTTTGCTTTTTTATGCCTTTTAGGTTTACCGGCTTAGTGTTTGCTTAAATATCAAGGTGCGCGGCGTTTTGCTCACCATTTGGTAGCCTTGTTCAGCTAAAAAGCTGTAAGCTTCAGATGCATCCAGGTGACTAAAATTTACGTCCACATCCTCAACCAATACAAAGCTAGGACGGTATTTTTCCCAGTTATTAGATCGCAGCACACTTATATCAAGGCCTGCAACATCTACGCTCATAAAATCAATTACTACCTGGCCTGCCGGCAGGTTTTCCTCAAGTACTTGCGCTAAAGGATAAATTTCCACTTCGGCAGTTTCAACAATGTGATAAGGACTGGTATCAGCGTGGCGGCTTTGTGAGCCTACCTGGTCAAAACTGTTAAAAGCCGAATCGTTGAAGCAGTACAAGGTTTGCCGGGTACGTTCGGCGCCTATGCCTACGTTTAAATTAATGTCATGCTCGCGGTATTGGTTAAAAAGCTCAATAGCAGCAGGAGTGGGCTCAATATTTATACCACGCCAGCCCTGTTCATAAAAGTGCATGGTGTTAGAGTAGCGAAAGGGGTGATGCGCGCCTATATCAACAAAAAAGCCCTTGTAGGTGTCATAGTCTTTAATATGTTCCATAAGCAACGGACGGAGCAGCATATCTTCCCCATCCTGGGAGTAGGAGTGCAGCGGTCTGAAATCTGGATGATCGGGTATCATGTTTTTTTAATAGAATTATTGGAGTATTTGTACTCTTCCAAATTAAAGCAATTATTTACAAAATAGTATGCATTGCGGCTTAAAGCAGTTAATGCACAGGTTGTAAGTATACATTTTATACATTTGCACACAATATATGCGTATTCCCAATATTCCAGGTTTTGATCAGCAAGCTTTAGAAAAGTATTTCAAGAATACCGGGATGCTGTTTATTGGCCGTATTGGCAGCTTACTCATAAAAATGATTGTAAGCATCCAAATAGCCAATTACCTGGAACCTACTAATAACGGTATTGTAACAGGCGGAACAGTTTACATCTACTTCTTTTCGGCTATTGCTACCTTGGGTCTCGATCAATTCATTATCAAGGAGCTACACCAGTTCCCCGAACAGCGCGACACTATTTTGGGTACTTCGTTCTGGCTTAAAGTAATCTCAGGCTTTGTCTGTATACCGTTAATATACCTGGCTTATCAAGTATATCCCGCCCGGGCTACACCTTATCATTATGTGCTCATCCTTTCGTTTATTGGCGTGGCCCAGGCATTTAATGTAATTGATAGTTATTTCCAGTCGCAGGTTCAGTCTAAATACATTATGCAGGTGCAGGTAGCGGGTAACCTGGTGTCGGCCGCTATCAAAATTAGCTTCATCTACCTCAAGATGCCTATGGTATATTTTGTATATGCTTACTTGCTCGATGTGGTGCTGTTGTCTGCAGGTTACTTTTTTACTTATCAGCGTAAGCAGCGTAACATATTTAACTGGTCGTTTAATAAGCCGCTTGCAGTAAAGTTGTTAAGTTACTCGTGGCCCCTCATTATATCGGGCATTATGGTGGCGTTGTATATGAAAATAGACCAGCTGATGCTGCAAAATATTATTGGCGTAAAAGAATCTGGCGCTTATGCAACAGTAGCTCAGCTAAGCGAAGCCTGGAACTTTGTGCCAGCCGTCGTAGTATCGTCGCTGTTTCCGGCTATCCTGAATGCCCGTCGGGATGACCCCGAGCGGTATAAAAAACGAATACAGAACCTTTATGACCTGATGGTTTACCTGAGCGTGCCGGCTGCTTTAGTTATTACCTTTGCATCGCCCCTTGTTTATAAACTTTACAAGCCAGAGTATGCGTATGCCGCACCGGTGCTATCGGTGCATATATGGTCGGGCGTGTTTGTGTTTTTGGGAGCAGCCAGCGGGCAGTATCTTATTGCCGAAAACCTGAATAAGCTTACTTTTATCCGCACCGGTTTTGGCGCCATTGTTAACATTGTGCTGAATTTACTGCTCATACCTAAAATGGGCATGATGGGGGCTGCCATAGCCACCTTGATAGCTTATGCCAGCGCTGCGTTCTTTATTTTGGCTATTCCTAAAGTAAATAAGCAAGGCATAATGATGTTAAAATCTTTATTCTTAATTTCACTTTTTCAAAAAGTTACTAAACGTTGAGCAAATTTACCGCCCTTATAAACATACTCAAGCAGCCCGAGCGCTTAAAGGCCTTGCTGTCCTACAATGAAAAAGGTTACCTGAATACAATTGGCTGGTTCAATGCCTTTGATAAAAAAGCGCCGGTAGATGGCAATGATAACCCTATCCCCTGGGTTACGTACTCTTTTATTGATTTTATAAAGGATAGGCTGAAACCCGAGCATGCCGTTTTTGAGTTTGGATCGGGTAACTCAACCGCCTTTTATGCACAGCGTACGGGCATAGTGGTATCGGTTGAGCATGATAAGGAGTGGTTTGACAAGATAAGCGCGGGTAAGCCCGATAATGCCGAACTGATTTATTGCGAACTACAGCGCGACGGCGATTATTGCCGTATGCCGGTAAAGCTAGGCGAAGAATTTGATATTATTATTGTAGACGGCCGCGACCGCGTAAACTGCTGCATACAAGCTGTTGAAGCGCTTTCAGAACATGGTGTGATTGTTTTGGATGACTCAGAACGGCCTGAATACCGTGATGGTATCAACTACTTACTTGATAAAGGCTTTAAGCAGATACCGTTTAGTGGTATATCGCCGGGATTATTTTACTACAAAAGCACCACCGTATTTTATAAAGTTGACAACTGTTTAGGTATTTAACCTATGGCTGATGATAAACTGAGCGGCAATGTAAAAACCGCTTACGACGAGTTTTATAAGACCCATGACGAAGCCTGGCGTATGCTGGGCGCTAAGTACAAAGCGCAGCATATTATTGACGTTTGCCAGGGCTTTACTTTCAACAAAGTGCTGGAGGTAGGTGCAGGCGATGGCAGTATACTCAAGATACTTTCAGAAAAAAGCTTTGCACCTGAATATCATGCTGTCGAAATTTCAGAGAGCGGCGTGTCTTATATCCAATCGCGCCAGATTCAAAGTTTAAAATCGGTACAGGTGTTTGATGGTTACCATTTACCTTACCCTGATGATAGCGTCGACCTCATTATTCTATCACACGTGCTGGAGCATGTGGAACACGAGCGTTTGCTGCTGAGGGAGCTGAAACGCGTGGCCAAAATGTGCGTAATTGAGGTTCCGCGCGATTATAAAACTAACGTTGATGACCGCATTAAGCACTTTTTGGCTTACGGGCATATCAACGTTTATACACCCACCTCCTTGAGGTATTTGTTGCGTACCGAGGGCTTTGAGATTATGAAGGATCTGACTTCGATGATTGAGCCTGAGGTTACCCAATTTAACGCTTATATAAATCTGAAAAAGCCTAAAAGCTTTGTGACTGACTTGAAAATTAAAGCCGAATATGCGGTAAAGAACGCTATGGGTAACTTAATGGGCAAAAGGAAGCAAGAACAGTTGGCTAATGCTTATACGGTGCTTTGCAGTAAAACCAATCAGCAAACCGAAATATTTTAATTAGACGCTTAAATGCAAAATCTGGCTCCTATAGCCCTGTTTGTATATAACCGGCCCGAGCATACGCGCCGTACACTAAGCTATTTGCAAAAAAACCAACTGGCGGAGAATTCGCGCTTGTTTATCTTTTCGGACGGGCCAAAAACAGAGGCCGATAAACCTAAGGTGGAACAGATCAGGCAACTGGCTAAAACCATCACAGGTTTTAAATCAGTTAAACTGATAGAACGGACTGAGAATATTGGATTGGCTAATTCCATCATCAGCGGGGTAACGCAATTGGTTAATGATTACGGCAAGGTAATAGTTTTTGAAGATGACCTGCTATCATCACCCTACACATTACAATATTTTAACGAAGCGCTGGATCGTTATTCTACTGATGAAAAAGTGATGCACATAGGCGCTTACATGTATAATTTAAAAGCACCTAACTTGCCGCAAACCTTTTTTTACCGTGCGGCAACCAGCTGGGGCTGGGCTACCTGGGCACGTGCCTGGCAGCACTTTGAACCCAATGTAGATACGCTGATGCAGCAGTTCGATAAGTCGAAAATTAATGCGTTTTCGATAGAGGGAACCATGAATTTCTGGAAGCAAATGCAGCAATTTAAAGCCGGTAAAAATAACTCATGGGCTATTCGATGGTATGCATCCATCTTCCTGAAAAATGGCTTAACGCTAAACCCCGCACAATCACTTATACAAAATATAGGTCACGATGGTACCGGCGTGCACTCCAATAACGAGGACATTTACCAGGTTAATATCTCACGTCAGCCCGTTACCGATTTTCCGGATGCGCTACAAGAAAATTTGCAGGCGTACCAAGCCATTAAACAGTTCCTGAAAACAAGAAAAGGTAATTTATGGCAAAGAGGGGTAAGGTTTATTATGCAAATGCGCGATAAGTATTTGAAAAATTAATTGAGCCTGTGGCGCATGAGCAGCAAGCCGGTTTAATCATTCGTTCTTCTGTGCTTTAACCAGTACCCACCCAATTTAAAAGCAATAATTACATGATTGATGGCCGTTGGCATCAACCCATAATGCTTGCGCATAATGGAGAAACGTTCCAAAAGACTCTGCCTGTGCTTTTTTTTTGACATACCGCCCACCAGGTATTTAGCCACATAGGCATGTACGTTTACAATATGACGTGCTTTTTTAGCGGCTTGCAGTATCCAATCAATATCGGCGCTAAGCTGATACTGCGAATTATAGGGTTGGGTTAAGGACTTTTTAATGTAAATGGCCTGATGACTAATGCTCATGCCATATTTAAAATCGCGCCAGGTAAACTGCTCTGGTGCCTCATGGCGGCGGCGGCCCAAACTGTTACCATTGCTGTCTATCATTTCGGTTTCACCGTAGTAGATGTCGGCATTATCGGCGGTGGCAAACACATTAGCTACCGTTTCTTTCGAGTAAATCTCATCGCCGGAGTTCATGAATAACACATAGTCGCCCGTGGCCAGCGCAAGACCTTTATTCATGGCATCATAAATTCCCTGGTCCTTTTCGCTTATTAATTTGGTAATAAGGTCTTCATGCCGGCGTATAATATCAAGCGTGCCATCGGTCGATTGCCCGTCTATCACAATGTACTCAAGGTTATCATAGGTTTGATTAATAACCGAAAAAAGCGTACGTTCAATATCCCTAACGTTGTTATAAACTACAGTAATTACGCTAAGCTTCGGCCTAAACATTTTGCCCTCCTGCCTCCGGCTTATTGGCCACCTGTTGGTATAGTTGCAGGTGCTTTTGTGCAATCACTTTTTCAGAGTACCTTTCCATTACTGCATTACGTGCTTGTTTTTGCAAACTTGCTTTATCAGGATGAGTTAAGATCCACTCCATGCCTTCGGCAAAGCTCTTTGATGAGCGGTACTCGGCTAAGTAACCACTTTGCTGATGCTCAACCATGTCGGGTATTCCCCCCGTGGTAAATGCAACAACCGGCGTGCCGCAGGCCAGGCTTTCCATAACAGTATAAGGTAAATTATCCTCGAGTGATGGTATTAGAAATGCATCTGCCGCTGCATAGCACATAGCCAGCCTGGCATCATCATTTATGGTACCTAAAAAGTTGGTTTTAAAAGAAAATTCCGGTACATCCTTGGCATTCCGATTACCAAAAACAACCAGCTCCACTTTATCAGCAGATACACCCAGTTTCTCTTTTAGTAACTCCAGGCTCTCCAGCAAATAACTGGTGCCTTTGTGCAAATCCTTACGTGAGGGCATAAAGCCTGTTAAAAAAATGAATTTGTCTTTTGGCAAGCCCAATTGTTCTTTTGCCCAGGCTTTATCAGCCGGCCTAAATACATCGGTTTCGAGCGTATTAGGTATTTGTATAGCCGGCTTATCCTGCATCAGGCTGCTTACCAAAACCGAATTTAGCATCCAGTTGCTGGGCGCTATAACGTTAAATTTTAACTGTTGATACGCATCATGCTTTTGCTGCCATATTTTATGCGAGGCATCATCTGCGTCTGCTTTTTTGAGGAGGGGGCAATAGCCACACTGCCTTACAAAATGATCGCAGGTATAACGCACATGGCAGCCGCCGGTGAAGGCATTGCTGTCATGAAAGGTCCAGATAATGGGTTTGTTCAGTGTCGCAAGTTCGGCCAGGTGCTTAGGGTTCAAAAAGCTATGATTAACCCAGTGTAAATGTATCACATCTGCCGCCTTAACATCCGGGTGGTTAATAACCGAGCGGCCAAACCAGGTAAATGAAAAAGGCGTACGTTTTAGCGGCTTGAGCAGCCGTTTCGCTATAATACGCTCTAATACAATAGTAGCCGCAGTGTACGCCTTTTGTATGGCCGTTGAATTGAAGGTGAGTATCAACGGATTTTTGCCGAACTTATAGTGCACTATTACTTTCGAATCGATATTTTCAGCTAACAATGCCTTGTTCAGGCGCAAACAGGCCCGGCCAGCGCCACCATTACCATCGTACGTATTAATATGCACCACTTTTAGCATGCTTCAAAAATACATTTTATCGTAACAGCATGCCACTTAAATCGCGCAATATGAAAAGTGCTGTGTTTTATCAGCTTAAAAATCTTTTCTTTGCAATCTAAATGAGCAACGAACTCACCGACCGAAAATTCTGGGCAAATTACTGGGAATCAAAAAGTGACCTGGCTTTTCAGGTGCCGGCTAATTATACTTTTAACAAGCTGCTGAAACAGCTTTTGGCCGATAATAAGATTAAAACGGCCATTGAGCTGGGTGGCTTTCCTGGCTATTACGCCATATTTCTGAAAAAGTATTTTGGTCTGGATACCACCTTATTTGATTTTTATGTGCACCAGCCCATTTTAAAAGAGGTGCTGACTGCTAACCAGCTCCATGAGCAGGACGTTAAAGTTATCGAGGGTGACTTGTTCAAGTACCAGCCAGATCAGCAATATGACCTGGTATTATCGTGCGGCTTAATTGAGCATTTTAATGATACTAAGGATATCATCAGCCGCCACCTGCAGTTCCTGAAACCCGGCGGTACCTTGTTTATTACTTTGCCCAACTTTACAGGTGTAAACGGATGGGTGCAGCGCCGGTATGATATGGATAACTACAACAAGCATAACATTAACAGCATGAATCCGGCCCTTCTGGCCGATTACTGTGAGCAGTTAGGACTAAAAAATGTTGAGGCTTATTACTATGGGCACTACTCCATTTGGCTCGAGAACATGAAACAGCAAAGCAGTGTGACCAGGGCTTTTTTAAAAGGTTTATGGTTAGCCGGCAAAGTGTTTACCAAGGTTGTCCCTATTGAAAGTAAATCGTTATCGCCTTATATTGTAGTTAAGGGGGTGATGTAATTGCCTGTCGTTTAAGCGGATGCTGTCTGCATGCTACTACATATACAAGTTGCTAACTGTTATTTTATAAAGAAAAAGGGATAAGCCATTGGCTTATCCCTTTTTCTTTATCGTTTTTTAGCTTTATGCTTTTTGATTAATGGCATGGCCTTTCTTTTTGCTTTCCATATAAACAGCACCGCCTAAAATCAGCACCAGCAGCGCTGAACTGGCCAGGGATATGCCCTCGCCGGTGTAGTAAGATGCCGGGTGAAATACAAATTCTACCTTATGGTTACCCACTGGTATTTGAGCTGCACGCAACAGGTAATCGGCTCTGAAGTAGGGTTTCTCTTCGCCGTCTATCAGCATTTTCCAGCCTTTATCATAATATATCTCCGAAAAAACAGCCACCTGCTCAGTTTGTGAACCGGTTTCGTAAACCAAATGATCGGGGTTGTAGCTGGTCAATTTTATTGTAGCGTTGGGGTCTAAGGCATGTGGTTTGCTTTCGGCTACTTTTTTAAAGCGTTCGTCAACTATCACTTCATTTTTTGGATCAAAGCTGCTAATGGCTTGCATTTCTTCGTCGGCATCCTTGGCGTATTTAATGCTTTTTACAAACCAGGCATGACCGCAAGCTGTTGCATTGGCCTGCATTTGCGCAGCTTGGGTTTTTGGATCGGCATTAATAATGTACTTGGTATTTAGCATATCAAGCACATCATGGTTAATGCTTTTACTAAACTGATTTTCAATTAATTCGTCATAACGCTTTAGTCGTGCAGCAGAGTAACCACCAATTGATTTGTGGAAATAAGGGCTGAAGGCATCCTGCATGATACTCTGCGTCATGTCAAAAACACGGTAATTTGGATCAGTGTCACGTAAAATGAACTGATCTACTTCCCGTGGTTGAATTTGTTTAGTATCCTGCTTTTCGGTAAAGCTGTCGGTATTCAGATAGCGTTTATCCACCTGCCACATATCTATCATCACTACTAACAAAAAACCCACAGAAAGTACAGTGGCATTAAGCTTTTGCTTTAAATAAGCCCAAACCAGGCCAAATGTTAAAAGAATAAAAATCAGCGTTCTGATCGCATCAGCACGTTCCATCGCAATCCGCTCATTCACTACACCAGTCATAATGGCGTTAGCCAGGCCACTGTCGCCCTGTAGCGCTTGCGTTAGGTAAGTAATAATGTCTTGCTGGTTAGAAGATCTGAAGCTTAGGAACACACTTGGCAGCGCAATAAGCAGAAGTGTTAAACCGCCAACAATATATAAGGCAATGAATGCCTTTTTTAATAATGTTGTCTTATCGGTTGATTGAATAACCTCTTGTATGGCTAAAATCGCCATAACTGGGAAACACAAACCAGCGACAGCCAGTATAGACTCAACAGCCCTGAACTTGTTATAAAGTGGGAAGTAGTTGAAGAATAAATCGGAAACGTACGGAAAATGCCTGCCGAAGGATAACAGCATGGTTAATACAACCGTTCCTAAAAGCCACCATTTGATGCGGTTTTTGATGATGAATAAACCTAGCACAAATAGGAAGCAAATAACTGCACCAAAGTAGAACGGCCCTTCGGTAAACTGCTTTTCGCCCCAGTAAGTAGATACGCCTGCACCGCCTAATTGTTGTACAATGCCTTCGGCCTGTTCTTGCGGTACATTTCTGGAAGTAAAGGCTTTGGTGATCTCCGACTTTGCTGGGTCAATTTCTCGCAACCCCGAGGCGCCGCCGTAAGCATTTGGTATTAAAAAGGTAATACACTCGCCTACACCCTGGCTCCAGGCATAAGCATAATCTTTAGGTAAACCCTCAGCCGGTTCGGTAGTGTTTTTGGTAAGGTTTGATTTGCCACGAATGGTTTCTTTACCATACTCATAGGCGCTCCACAAAATAGAAGCGTTTACAGCCACTGCCAGTAATAATGCGCCGGCCAGGTAAGCAACCGATTTAACAAAGCTGTTAAGCGTTTTGCCTTTTACAGCATGGTAAAGCTCTATGCCCACCAGTATAAACAAGGCAAGCATTAAGTAATAGGTCATTTGTATGTGGTTAGCCCTAATCTCTAAAGCTAAAAATAATGCCGTGAGCGAGCCGCCAAGCAAATGCCTGCCACGTAAGGTGAGTATTATACTGGCTATAATAGGTGCAAAAAATGCTATGGCAAAAGCCTGGTTAGCATGGCCTGCTACCAAAAGAATAATATTATAGGATGAGAAGGTAAAAGCTACCGCACCTGCAGCAGAAAGCCACGGATTTACTCTTAACACCCTAAACAGGAAATAAGCGCCGGCCAGTAAAAGCAGCACGGTATCAACCGGGCTTGGAAATACGGCTTTAAGCGTAGAAACGATATGTGAGGTGATATTACTGGAATACGGTGCCCAGATCTGAAACGCAGGCATACCGCCTAAAATCTGGTTTGTCCATAAAATGGTTTCACCTTTGGCCCGGTAATCCATAATTTCCTTTTGGGTGGATTGGGCTCTTGTTACGTCATTTTGTCCTAATGTTTTACCCTGAAAAGCAGGTGTAAAATACAGGAAACAAATTGCTAAAAAAACTCCGAAGATGGCAAAGTGAATGCCATTGCGCTTAAACCAGTTACTCATTTATCTTTAGGGAAAAATTATTCCTCAAAAATAGAAAAATGAGCGATAATAGAAACGATTAGTTTAAAGGGGTTTAACCATATCACAGTGCAGTGCCACCACACCCAACAAATAATACAGCAAACCCAGGCCTGCCAGGCTTATACCGTAGATAATCTGCGTTCTTTTTTCTTCAAATTCTTCGAGGTTGCGGCGTATGGTGTAGTAATTGTACCAGGCCAGGCCTGCCAAAATTAGCCAAAAGAACCAATGTACCCGCTCACAATTTACACAGACTTGCACGCCCAGTGCAAAGATGATATAGTTGGCCGTTGTAAGTGATACTAATGCCTGCAGGCTGTAGTGCCTGTCTTTAAAATAATTTTGTGGCTCGTTAATCATGCCGCTTATTTTACTTCTTCGTAATCAATAAAATCGCCCTCGTTGTCGGGTATGGTGGTTTTAGGCGCCGGTGGCACATAATCAACCTTTATTTTTTCTTCGGGGCGGCTGTGTGGGCGTTGTTGTGTGTACTGTTGGTTATGTTGCTGCTGTGCCTTGTTTACTACGCTCTGAAACAGCATAGGCAAAAATATACGTGCCAGGCTGCGAACAATGTACAAAACACAGATAGTTATAATCAGAATACGTATGAGTAACATTTGATAATAATTTGGCTACAAATATAAGTTTATAACGATAAAAAAGTTTGGATATGATAACCAGTATATTACCAGTTTGAAAAAACAGTTTGCGCTTGCTTATAACTATTTAAAGGGCTTTTTGCAAACGCAAACCGACTTGAATCTGAAGCGGAACATCCGGGGTTTAGAAATTGGCTTATTTTTCACTCATCATTTTTTCCAAAGCAAACATTTCATCCCGCAATTTGGCAGCGGCTAAAAAGTCCATATCCTTGGCGGCAGCCATCATATCTTTTTTGGTGTTTTCAATTGCCTTTTTCAGCTCGCCTTTGCTCATGTACTGCACAATAGGATCGGCAGCTACGGTGATTTCCTCACTCTCTACATAAGCACGCTGTACGCCACCTTTAAAGTCCACTACCGAGGTTTGCTCAATAATAGCCTCTTTTGATTTCCCTACCGTTTTAGGTACAATACCATGTTCTTCATTATAAGCCATTTGCTTTTCGCGGCGGCGGGTAGTTTCATCAATTGTTACGCGCATGCTCTCAGTAATGGTATCGGCGTACATAATCACCCGGCCGCGGTCATTACGGGCGGCCCGGCCAATGGTTTGTATCAATGATCGTTCAGAACGCAGGAAACCTTCCTTGTCGGCATCTAAAATGGCTACCAGGGAAACTTCAGGTAAGTCCAAGCCCTCCCGCAATAGGTTAATACCTATTAGGACATCAAATTCGCCTAAACGCAGGCCACGTAAAATTTCCACACGTTCAAGCGTTTTTACTTCTGAGTGTATGTAACGGCACTTAATGCCCAGGCGGTCCATGTATTTGGCCAGTTCTTCGGCCATGCGTTTGGTAAGGGTTGTCACCAGTATGCGGTCGCCTATTTTAATGGTTTTATCTACTTCGTCAAGCAAATCATCCACCTGGTTAATAATAGGGCGTATTTCAATAAGCGGATCCAGCAAGCCAGTAGGGCGTATCACCTGTTCAACCACTACGCCACCCGATTTTTCTAACTCAAAATCGCCGGGCGTAGCGCTTACATAAATAGTTTGTGGCGCCAGGCGCTCAAACTCCTCAAAATTAAGCGGACGATTATCCATAGCCGCCGGCAAGCGGAAACCATACTCCACCAGTGATATCTTACGCGATCGGTCGCCGCCATACATAGCACGTATTTGGGGTACCGTTACGTGACTCTCGTCTATCACCATCAGGTAATCATCCGGAAAATAATCCAGCAAACAAAAGGGGCGCATACCTGGCTTGCGGCCATCAAAAAAGCGGGAGTAGTTCTCAATACCCGAGCAGTAGCCCAGTTCGCGAATCATTTCCAGGTCGTAATTAACACGTTCTTCCAATCGTTTGGCCTCTAAAAAGCGCTTTTCGTCAATAAACTGTTGTTTACGTAATTCGAGTTCTTCCTGTATGGCCCAAATACTACTGGTAAACCGGTCTCGGGGGGCTACATACAGGGTTGCCGGGAAAAGCACCATATTAGGCATCTTCTCCAGTGTTTTACCTGTTTGCGGGTCAAAGCTGCTGAGCTCCTCAATATCATCGCCATAGAACGAAACGCGGTAAGCATAGTCCAGGTAGGCCGGGTAAATATCTACAGTGTCACCTTTAACACGAAACGTTCCGCGCTTAAATTCAACGGTGGTACGGGCATATAATATCTCTACCAAACGGTGCAAAAATGCATTACGGCTAATACGCGTGCCTACTGCAAATTTGAATATAGAGTTGGTAAAATCCTCAGGGTTACCCATACCGTATATGCACGATATAGACGATACTACAATCACATCCCTGCGGCCCGACATGAGCGAAGATGTGGTGCGTAAGCGCAACTTTTCAATCTCATCGTTTATCTGCAGATCTTTTTCTATATAAGTATTCGTGGTGGGTATAAATGCCTCAGGCTGATAATAATCGTAGTAAGACACAAAGTAGTTTACCGCATTTTCCGGAAAGAACTGCTTAAACTCGCCATATAACTGGGCTGCCAGTGTTTTGTTGTGGCTTAATATGAGCGTAGGGCGTTGGGTTTGCTCAATAACATTGGCAATGGTAAACGTTTTACCTGAGCCTGTAACACCCAGCAGGGTTTGATAAAGTTCGGCGCTCTCTACGCCATCCACCAGTTGTTTAATGGCTGCAGGCTGATCGCCCGAGGGAATATAATGTGAATTGATTTTAAAATCCATGGAATATAAAGATACGAAAAATATTAGCAAACATAACCGGCAAGCAGGTATGGTTGACTAATAAACGGTAATAAACAGGTAAACTTTTTTACGGTTATAATGCAAACGTTTATGGCACATAAATAGTTTCTTTGTGGGGAGAGCTGGCTATATTTACTAATGTACGTTCAATAAAAAATCTCCGGTAAAAGGAGAATGGGAGATACCTTATGCTTTTTGTATTAAATGATACCAATACCATTTGTAACCAGTACCTGGCCGAGTTGCGTGATGCGGACCTGCAGCAGGACCGTATGCGTTTTAGGCGTAACCAGGAGCGTATAGGAGAGGCGCTGGCTTACGAGGTGAGCAAAAGCTTAAAGTATAAAGCTGTAGAAGTGCAAACGCCATTAGGAATTGCCCAGTTAAACATACCCGATGAGCAACCGGTGCTGGGCACTATTTTGCGTGCCGGCCTGCCCTTGCACCAGGGTTTTATGAATGTGTTCGATCAGTCGGCATCGGCTTTTGTAACGGCTCATCGCAAAAGTAAGAAGAACGGTAGTTTTGTAATACAAATAGAACACATCTCTACCCCTGATTTGGATGGCAAAACCTTTATTTTATGCGATACCATGCTGGCTACTGGCCAAAGCGTAGTGCAGGTATGCAAGGAAATAATGGGCCAATACAGGTTAGCAGCCCTACACATTGTAGCAGTAATTGCCAGTACAGAGGGAGTAGAGCATGTACGTGCCAACCTGCCAATGGCCAGCTTGTGGATAGGGGCTATTGATGAAGAAATGACTACCAAATCTTACATCGTACCCGGCCTCGGCGATGCCGGCGATTTGGCGTTTGGAGAAAAAATGTAGCCGCTAATGTGCATATGTTCAAATAAAAGGTTGCACTAAGAGTTTTCCAAATCTATCTGCATATTTGTACATCAGCATATCCGCACCTAAATATGAAGCGCTATACTCACCTCTTTTTTGATCTTGACCATACCATTTGGGACTTTGACCGCAATGCTGAAGAGACTTTGCATGAGTTATATGAATTGCATGGTTTGCACGCTTTGGGCGTTGCATCCAAAGTGGCTTTCATTGAAACCTATACACGTAATAATCACCAACTGTGGGCCGATTACCATTTAGGTAAAATTACCAAAGATGCGCTGCGTCAGTTGCGCTTTAATAAAACTTTTAGTGATTTAGGCATGCACCCGGACTTGATACCGGCGGGTTTTGAAGATGCTTATGTGCAGCTGTGCCCAACTAAAACCAATCTCTTTCCGCACGCGCACGAAACGCTCACTTACTTGCATTCAAAATATAAGCTGCATTTAATTACCAACGGGTTTCGCGAGTCTCAGGATGTTAAGTTAAAAGGCTCGGGATTGGCCAAATACTTTCAGCATATCATCATTTCTGAAGAAGTTGGTTTTAACAAGCCTCATCAAGCTATATTTGAGCATGCGCTTAATCTGGCAGGCGCCACTAAAGAAGAAAGCATTATGATAGGCGATAGCCTGGAGGCCGATATTTATGGTGCGCTGAATTTTGGTATGGACGCTATTTATTTTAACCCGCTAAAAATGCCAAAACCGACTGATGTGCCGGTACAAATACATAGCTTAGATGAACTAACCCGATTGTTATGAAGTTGGCCGCCGAACTTAAAGCCATTAATGCCGCGCTGGATACTTACCGGCAGCAACTGGACGAAATACCAGATGATGTGTTTGCCGAAACGCCGGCCATCGGCGGATGGTCGTTTGCTGAGGTGTATTCGCATATTATGCAGGCCAGCCTGGGTTCGTCTGTCGCCGCCGAGAAATGCTGCAATAAAACCGGTTCAACCACCACAGAAGGTTTGAACTGGAAAGGTATGCTGGTTTTTTTGTTGGGCCGTTTTCCGCCTGGTAAGCGCAAGGCGCCGCCTGCAGTTGCCGAACTTACCAAAAACATTACCAAGGAGGAAGCACGCAACCTCATTATAAAAGTGCGTAAGAGGTTGGAAAGCGTAGTGCCTTTGACCCATCATGCGCCTGACAATAACAAGATAAGTCACCCCGGCTTGGGTATGTTGAATGCCAGGCAGTGGATTAAATTTCTACGTATCCATCTGGAGCATCATTTAGCGCAGTTGTCGCGCATTCGAAAAAGTTTTCCACAGGAGTAACTATTTGATATTTAATACAGTCTTAACGTTAAAATAATTTTTTAACCTGACTTTTATCCTGTTATTATGAATATCGAGTTTCCATACCTGATAGTTACCGGCTTACTGTTGTTGTTAGCTGTTTTTTACTTCAGCCCATACGAGCTGAGCGTAAAAGAAGACGACGAAGACGAATAAGTCTGTTACATCACCGCATCGACTTATATTTAGAACTGCACTTGCTGCAGTAATAACGCCTTATGTTCAGATACACCGTAATGGCAAAACGCGAAGTTGATATTGTAGTAATTTCTGATGTGCATTTAGGCACCTACGGTTGCCACGCCAAAGAACTGCTCCGTTATTTAAAAAGCATCCGCCCTAAAAAGGTCATCCTCAACGGCGATATTATCGATATCTGGCAATTCAGCAAATCGTACTGGCCCGAGTCGCATATGAAAGTGGTGCGCCGCCTGTTAAAGTTTGTGACCGAAGGTGTGCCGGTTTATTACCTTACAGGTAACCACGATGAAATGCTGCGCAAGTTTGCCGATTTTAACCTGGGTCAGTTCCAGTTGCTCAATAAACTGGTTCTTGAAGTTGATAATAAAAAAGCCTGGATATTTCATGGTGATGTGTTCGATGTAACCATGCAGCATTCTAAATGGCTTGCAAAGCTGGGCGCAGTTGGTTACGATACCCTCATTATCCTGAATAGTTTGGTCAACTGGGGCCTTACCGCGCTCGGAAGACAAAAAATGAGTTTCTCTCAAAAAATTAAAGGCAAGTTTAAAGACGCTGTAAAATTCATTAATCACTTTGAACAAACCGCGGCCGATTTAGCTGTAGATAAGCAATACGATTATGTGATATGCGGCCACATTCATCACGCCGAGATTAAGCAGGTTAAAGCTACAGACCACCCAGGTTCGGTGCTCTACCTAAATTCTGGCGACTGGGTTGAGAGCCTCACAAGCCTTGAATATGCCGACGGCAAATGGACCATTTTCAAATATAAGCCCGAAGACTTCAACAGCGATGCCGATGACGACGACAAGGCTGATGCTGAAGATTTAAACGCCAGTTTAGACGTAAGGGTATTGTTAGAAAAGTTTAAATTGGAGACGCATTAAAAACAAGAGATCGCCACAGCTCAATCCAATTAAGCGTTTTCGTTAAAAGCCTTCTTATTTCCCCAAAAAATGCTGCATTGTGTAATGCTTAATGTAGATGGAACTTTAAATTCTTCAATGTTTAATCTTAACAATTATTTAGAGTACTTTCAAAACGCTTTATCCTAAAAGCCGTTTATATTTGCAAGCTACCACATCATGAAAATATTATTTGCTATACAGGGAACCGGTAACGGGCATATTAGCCGGGCACGCGAAATTGTTCCGCTGTTGCAGCAGTATGGCGAACTGGATTTAATGGTGAGTGGTACCGAAGCAGAGGTTGGCTTGTCGCAACCGCTTAAGCACAAGTTTCATGGATTTAGCTTTGTGTTTGGTAAAAAGGGAGGGGTTGATAAATGGGCCACCTTTAAACGCATGAACTTATGGCAGCTATGGCGCGATATACATAACCTGCCTTTAAGCCAGTATGATTTAATTATAAATGACTTTGAACCGGTAAGTGCCTGGGCCTGCCGTTTGCAAAAAATACCGTCTGTATCATTAAGTCATCAGTGCTCTTTTATATCGCCAAATACACCGCGGCCTGCCAGGTGGAACTACGCCGAATGGCTTTTTAAATATTACTCGCCAACTACGCATCACATCGGCTTTCATTTTGATAGGTATGCCGATTTTATACACACGCCCGTAATCCGCAGCGAGATACGCCGCTTCGAGCCCACTAATAAAGGTCATTATACGGTATACCTGCCAGCTTATGATGATAAAACGCTGGTAAAGTACCTGGGCAAAACCACTGATGTAGAATGGCACATTTTTTCTAAACGTCAAAAAACACCTTACCGAACCGGTAACATTCACATTTGCCCGGTTGATAACGATAAGTTTAACCAAAGCATGGCCAGTTGTGAAGGGCTGCTTACAGGTGGTGGCTTTGAAGGCCCCGCCGAGGCACTTTACCTGCAAAAAAAGGTAATGATGGTGCCCATGACCGGCCAGTATGAACAACGCTGCAATGCACTGGCAGCCTCTCGCTTAGGCGTGCCCGTTATTAGTGCTATTAATAATGATGCAGTTTTGCATATTAATGATTGGATTAACAGCAACCACCGTGTACAAGTTGACTTTCCGGATGAAACTGCTCAAATTGTAGAAAGCCTGGTGAAACAATATACCCGGCCGCAGGCTGTTTTAGCTTAAACATTTTTGGTAATATTGCCTGCTTAAATCAACAGCGTGCATGATTGATATTTTCAGGCGTTTTAATCCGCTGAACATTTTATGGCTGGCTATCCTGCTTTTTATTTTGCGGGCAGGCTTTGTATTGTTTGCGCCTGCGGCTATTCCGTTACCTTTAGCCGAGCCTTTTGTAAATACTATATTACCGGTGAAGATAGCCGGTATTTTAGAGCCTGGTATCAGCGTGTTTTGGGCTGGCATTGTTGTACTTGTACAGGCTGTTCTGCTCAATTATCTTATCAATAACCATAATTTGCTGGGCAGGCCGAGTTTTTTGCCAGCGTTAATGTACGTAACCTTATCGGGGCTGTTTACACCGTTTTTAGTGTTAAGTGCGCCTTTGCTTTGCAATTTTGTACTTATCTGGATGTTGTACAAGTTTCTGGACCTGTATAAAGCTGAAGAATCCAAGTCGCTGGCATATGATTTAGGAATGCTGGCCGCCGTTGGGTCACTTATCTATTTGCCTTTCACCTATCTTATGATTGTGACTTGGATAGCCCTGATCATCTTTCGGCCTTTTGATTGGAGGGAATGGGTAGCCAGCCTAATTGGATACATTACCGTTTACTTTTTTGTAGGGGTTATTTATTACTTAAATGACCGCCTGCCTTATCTGCGTCAAATTTGGACTCCATTAGGCTCTACATTTGCTATGCCGCAGGTGTTAGATAAGTTTGATTTTTTATTGCTTATCCCCGTTTTTGCTGTACTTGTGTTAGGGACTTTTAAATTACAAGAAAACTTTTTTAAAAGCTATGTACTCATACGGAAGGCTTTTCAACTATTGTTTTTTATAGTTTTGGTTGCAGCCTTGTCTTACTATGTACGGCCCGAGTTTGGCTTAAGCCACTTTTTGCTCTGCACAGTGCCGGCTGCTATCTTTTTTGCCTACTATTTTTTGTACGCAGGCAAGCGCTGGGTATATGAAATACTGTTTTTTTTGCTGCTAGCCAGCATAATTTACTTCCAGTTTAACAATTTTTAACTTTTACATTCGTTCATGTTCAAGCGGTTATATTAGCTTTGTAGCATGAAATTTGGTGTTGTTATATTCCCCGGTTCCAATTGCGACGAAGATATCATTTACGTTCTTGAGAAAATTATGGGTCAGGAGGTGGTTCGCCTCTGGCATAAAGATCATGATTTGCAAGGCGTAGATATGGTTATTCTTCCAGGCGGTTTCTCTTTTGGCGATTACCTGCGCTCTGGCGCAATTGCACGTTTTTCGCCCATTATGCAGGAAGTTATCCAATTTGCTGCCAAAGGTGGTTATGTAATGGGTATCTGTAATGGCTTCCAGATATTGGCTGAAGCCGGCCTGGTACCGGGCGCGCTGCTGCACAACAAACAGCGCAAGTTTATTTGCCGCAATACCTACCTGGTGCCGCAAACCAGCAACTCGCTGCTTACCTCACAAATTGATGAGCAAAAAGTATTGAAGATTCCGATTGCACATGGTGAGGGTAACTATTTCGCAGATGCCGATACACTGCAAAGTCTTAAAGATAACGACCAGATTCTGTTCCGTTACAGCGATGAGTCGGGTAATATTACCGACGAGGCAAACCCTAATGGTTCACTTGAAAACATTGCCGGTGTATGTAATATCAAACGTAACGTATTTGCCATGATGCCTCACCCTGAGCGCGCGGCCGATACTTTGCTGGCAAACGAGGATGGATTGGCCATATTTGAATCAATACTGAACATGGCTAAAGCCTGAGATGGCCCAATTGGTAATTGATATAGGCAATACACTCATTAAGATAGCCGTATTTAATGGTGCTGAGTTAGTAAGCGTACATCATTACAATACCGTAGGCTACCAAACTTTGCAAGCGTTGCTTGTAAAATATGCCATTAACAAAGCCATTGTATCTACAGTTAGAAACGGTAAGGAATCGTGGCTTTCAGAGCTTGAACATCAATTAAGCGTAATTTACTTTGACCGCAACATGGCTTACGGTATATACAATCACTACCGTACGCCGCAAACCTTAGGTGCAGACCGGCTGGCAGCCGTAATAGGAGCCAGGCACCTGTTTCCGGGCGAGGACAATTTAGTAATCGATGCCGGAACCTGCATTACTTATGATGGCATCGATGCAGGCGGTAATTACTACGGCGGCAGTATATCTCCGGGGCTGGTTATGCGTTATAAAGCGCTACAGCAATACACGGCTGTGCTGCCACTGGTTGATGCTGATGCCACATTTGATAAAAGCTACGGCGACGACACGCTGACAGCCATACGCTCAGGCGTGCAAAACGGCATTAAATACGAGGCGGAAGGTTTTATTCGCAGCTACAGCCAGGCTAATAAACCTCTTAATATCATACTCACCGGCGGCGATAGTGTTTTTTTGGATACTGTGCTGAAAAATAGCATCTTTGCCGGCTATATAAAAACTGAACCTCATCTGGTTCTCAAAGGATTGAACGTAGCTATAAAAGCATAATGATTAGATATATAAGATCGGGTTTTACTTTTTTACTAACCTTACTTGCCTGTGGGGCAATGGCCCAAACAACGGCTACCAGCAGTTCGCCTTACTCGCAATTCGGATTAGGAACCTTGAACGAGGGTTTACTGCCTCAAACCCGTGCCATGGGTGGTATTGCCACTGCTATAAACCGTATAAGCGGCTACAATACCGTTAATGTGGTTAACCCGGCATCATACAGCTATATCAACTTAACCAGCATTGATATTGGTTTGTATGGCAACGTATCTACCTTAAAGCAAAATAACATCAGCAGCCAAACCAATGGTAACTTCAGGTTAAGTCACTTTAATTTTGCTGCGCCGGTTAGTAAACGTTCAGCGGTGAGCTTTGGTTTGGTGCCTTACACAGAATTGGGCTATAATTATCGTCAAAGCCTGTCAAATTTTGGCACTGGCAATGCAGCCGATACTAATGCTGTAAACTACATTTACAGTGGCGATGGTGGCTTGTCTAAAGCTTATGCTGGTTACGGATTTGGTTTGGGCCGGGTATTATCTGTCGGCGCTAACGTATCTTACATCTTTGGTAATCTGCGTAAATTCCGCTCTACTGAGGTTCCTTCTTTGGTGGGTGCCATAAACTCCCGCAGCGAACGTAGTAATAGTGTAAGCGGTGTTAATTTTGATTACGGCGCACAATTAAATTTCGATTTGAGTGATACACGTCACCTGGTGTTTGGTTACTCTGGATCAGCAGGTAATAATTTAAATTCCAGGATCACGAACGTGGTAAGTCAGTATTTAACCAGTGATGTAGGTGATGAAACCTCTGCTATAGATACCATATCTAACCAGGTTATTGCTAATGGAAAAATTAAGTTGCCGTTAATGCACCGGGTTGGTATATCTTACCAAAAAGATGGCAAATTTTTAATAGGAGCCGAATACAGCAGGGCTAATTGGTCTGCCTTAACTATAGGCGGCGTTAATCAAGGTCTGCAAAACAGTCAAAGTATGAGCATAGGCGGTCAAATTACCCCTAATAACAATGCAATTAATAACTACCTTGCTTTGATTGATTACCGCTTAGGTTTTCGTTATGATAAAACTAATATCAGGATAAACAATACGGATATTAAACAATACGCGTTAAGCTTTGGATTAGGTTTACCATTACAGCGTAATAACACCGCGTTTTATAAAATTAATATAGCAGGCGAATACGGCCAACGCGGTACGTTGCAAAACAACCTTATCAAAGAAAACTTTTTTACCATTCATTTAGGTTTCACATTAAACGATGCCTGGTTCCAGAAATACCGGTTTGATTAAAAAGAAATTCATGCATTACAGCAAATGGAACTGGCTGGCTACTTTAGCCGGCCTGTTGCTTTTTAGTGCCTGCGAAAATGACCTGAAAGCTATCCGTAAAATTTCATCTCAGGAGGTAAGTAAACCTATTAGCACCACTACGGGGCTCGACGTTATCTACAGCGACTCAGCACATGTAAAAGTACATTTGAAAGCTCCTTTACTGCTCGATTATATCGACAAGAAATTCAGGGAGATGCCAAAGGGGGTAACCATTATTTCTTATGAGCATGCCAGTGGCATTAAGCAATCGGGGCAAATAGTGGCCGATTATGGGATTGAACGGCAAAACGATAAGATAATTGAATTACGCCGAAATGTGGTAGCCACTAACGCGAAGGGCGAAACTTTCAAGTCAGATGAACTGATTTGGGATCAGGCTAAAAAGGAATTTTACTCCAACAAACAGGTAGATGTAACCTTTGCAACAGGTACTCATTTGCTCGGAACTAACTTTAAAAGCGACGAAAGTATGACCCACTGGACGATGGGAAATACTAACGGGCAAATTCCAGTTAATCAAAACTTTGGGCAGTAAATTTTGTTACGCAACTTTTTGTTAAAAGTTGTATCTTGCGCCCTCTTTTAAACGAAGTGAAAATTTATTTTTTATAGGCTATATGGGTATAATGAGTTTTTTGCGCGAACGCATGGGGACAATTTTGGTTGTCATCATTGGTGTGGCGCTTTTTGCTTTTATTGCAAGTGAAGTAGTAACATACGGGCGCTCTTTCATGAGCGGAGATGCCACCACCGTGGGCGAGGTTGCAGGGCAAAAAATTGCTTTTGAGGATTACAATACCAAGGTAAAACAAAGCACTGAAGCTTTTATGCAGCAGTCTGGCCAAACAAGCCTTACGCCGCAAATAACTGAGTATGTGCAGGAGAATGCCTGGAATCAAACCATGAGCCAGATCATCCTGAAAAGGGAGATGGATAAGCTGGGTGTAGTAGTGGGTGATGACGAAGTAAAAGCCATCATTAGCGGTCCAAACCCCGATCCGCAAATTGTGCAATACTTTGGCGATCCCAAAACCGGTCAGTTAGACCGCAACAGGTTAAACGCCTTTTTACGCGAGTTGTCAACTGCAAAAGCAAATGATCCGCGCGTAGAGCAATGGGCCGGTTTCCTGGAGCCTAAAATTGATACCCGCCGTATTGAAAAATATATTGCTTTAGTGCATAACGGCTTATATGTAAACTCACTCGAGGCGCAAGATAGCTACCAGGCTAAAAACAAACTCGCCAACTTTACTTATGTAGAGTTACCATACAGCTCGTTGCCCGATAATAAAGTATCCGTAACCGACAATGATTACCAGGAATACTACGATGAGCATAAAGGCCTGTTTAAAAACCCACAAGAAACCAGAAGCTTTGACTACGTAGCTTTCAATGCTGCTGCATCTGCAGAAGATCAGGCAGCCATTAAATCACAAATGGATAAATTAGCCGGCGACTTTAAAGCCAGCACTAATGATTCATTATTTGTGCAGATAAATGCAGAAACTAAGGCCCCGTTGGCTTACCAGCGCAAAGGCCAGTTAGAGCCGCAACTGGATTCAGTAATGTTTAACGCTGCCCCTGGTTTTGTATATGGTCCGTACCTGTCAAACGGTAGCTTCAAGATTGCTAAGCTGGTTGACAGCCGTGTAGGTCCTGATTCGGTATCTGCCCGTCATATCCTGCTTAATCCTGCTACCAGCGGTGGTGTGGATAAAGCTTTAGCCAAAGCCGACTCTATAAAAAAATTAATACAAGGCGGTCGTCCGTTTGCTGAATTTGCTAAAAACTTCTCTGAAGATAAAGCATCCGCCGAAAAGGGTGGCGACTTAGGTACTTTTGGCCGCGGTGCAATGGTTCCTGCTTTTGAGGAGGCTGCCTTTAATGGCAAACCCGGCGATTTAAAAGTAGTTACTTCTCAATTTGGTGTTCACCTAATTAATGTAGTTAGTCAAAAAGGTTCTTCAAAAGTAGTTAAAGTAGCTACTGTTGATAAACCGGTAGTGGCAAGTAACAAAACACAATCAGCTGCTTATAATAAAGCGCAGTCTTTCTTATCAAACGTGTCGGGTGATGATTTTGCAGCACAGGCTAAAAAAGCAGGCTTAACCGTAAAACCGGCTAATGACGTGATTGGTACTGCATCGGCACTGCCAGGTTTAGATAATGCACGCGAACTGGTAAAATGGGCATTTAATAAAGCCGACAAAGGTGATGTGGTAGACCAGGTTTACACACTGGGCGACCAATACGTAATTGCACACTTAACCAAAATCAAAAAAGCGGGTACTTTATCATTAGAAGACGTTAAAGATCAGATTAAAGCTGATGTACTTGCAAAAGTGAAAGCAAAGCAACTAAGCGAAAAATTGCAATCAGCAGTTAATGGAGCTTCGGGCATACAGCAGGTAGCTCAAAAAGCAGGCGCTAAAGCCGTTACGGTTGAAAACATTGTGTTTGCTAACCCGGTTATACCAGGCCTGTCATTAGAGTACAAGGTTATTGGTACTGTATTCGGTTCAAAACCTAACAAGGTTTCAAAACCAATTGAAGGTGCGCATGGTGTTTATGTAGTTTCATTGAACAGCTTCCTTAACCCTGCTGTTTTAACCAATACCGTTCGCGAAAAGCAACAATTGAGTCAGACATTGCTGCAGCAGGTTGATAGCCGTTTGTTTGATGCACTGAAAGATAAGGCGAATGTAAAAGATTACCGCTATAAATTCTTATAGTAAAAATTAAAGTAATTTTGCATCCGGAGCCAACGTTAAGTTGTCTCCGGATTTTTTATTTTAGTATTATGGATATCCAGGAAAATATAGTTAACAAGGTTGCCCAGAGTGGTTTGGTAACGCTCGATCCGGCCAGCTTTTATCCAAAAGGTGAACGGGTGATCTATGATATAAAAGACAACCTGTACATGGGCCTTATTTTACGTGAGAAGGACTTTAGGGAGTTTGTGAAGGGGCATGATTGGTCGCAGTATGCAGGCAAGAATGTAGGCGTTACCTGCACGGCCGATGCTATTGTGCCGGCCTGGGCTTATATGCTGCTGGCAAACCGCTTAGCGCCTTATGCCAGTGATGTGGTGTTTGGTAACGAAGAGGTATTAGAAACGGTGTTATTTGAAAAAGCAATGGCGAAGGCCGATTTTGAGCAGTATCGTGATCAGCGTATTGTATTAAAGGGTTGCGGCGACATAGAAGTACCTACATCAGCCTATGTGGAGCTCACTAAGCGATTAACACCAATAGCCAAAAGCCTTATGTTCGGCGAGCCATGTTCAACGGTGCCAATTTACAAAAGGAAGGATTAGGTGTCAGATTATTGTTCACTAAAAAGAATTGCGTCGAACAATGTTTAAACTGCGCTAATGTATGCTTGTCAAAGCTAATGTAATTAAACAATCATTGTTCGCAGTGAAAATGACACGCCAGATATTCAAAAGCCAATATATTAAAGCTGGTGCTTTACTTGCTTGTATAGTTACAAGCTTAGTGTTTAGCACTTTTGCGCAGGAGCCTGTTAAAGTGGCCGAACCGACGTTTAAAGTGGGAGAGGAGTTAAGCTACCGTTTAAAATATGGCTGGTTTACAGGGGCCGAAGCGCATTTACGGGTAGCCGAAACGGATACCCGGTTTGAAGGCAATCCAGCTTGGCATATCATAGCCGATGGTAAAACGGCGGGTACGTTTGATGTATTTTATAAGGTTCGAAACCGTTATGAATCTTATATAGACCAACGAACGCTGTTACCTTATTTTTATACTGAAGACCGGCACGAAGCCAAGTACAAGCATACCGACAAGGTTACGTTTAACCATCAAACAGGTAAAATTACCGCAAATAGCGGTGTTTACCCTTTTAGTGGCAAGGTGTTCGATTTTCCGTCGGCTTATTACTTTGCCCGTTGTTTGGATGTATCTCACCTTAAAATTGGCGATAAGATTGATTTAAAGTATTTTTTAGATGATGCTATTCAGACGCTTTCTATAACTTATATGGGTAAGGAGAAAGCAGAATGCTCATTAGGTACCTTTAACTGTCTTAAATTTAATCCCACCATTATACCGGGTCGCATATTTCGCAAAAACAGTAAGTTGTACCTTTGGGTAACTGATGATAATAACCGTATTCCGGTAAAGGCCCATGTTGAGTTGGTGGTGGGTAGTGTTACCATGGATTTAACCGGTGCAAAAGGATTGAAGTATCCTTTGAATCCTATAAAAAAATAAAATGATTGAAGTTGGAAGTGCATTGGTGCACGAGGATGTAGTAACCGAAAACTTTGTTTGTAATCTTAATAAATGCAAAGGTGCCTGCTGCCTGGAAGGCGATTCGGGCGCACCGCTTGCTGCCGACGAATTAGCTATATTAAGAGACATCTATCCAAAAGTGAAGCCTTACATGACCGCTAAGGGCATTGCCACGGTTGAGGCTGTTGGAACTCATGTAACCGATTTTGAAGGTGATTATACCACACCTTGTGTGGATACCAATAAAGAGTGCGCTTATGTAACCTGGGAAAATGGTATCACTAAATGTGCTATTGAAAAGGCTTGGGAGGCAGGTGATGTAGAGTGGCGTAAGCCTATATCCTGCCATTTATACCCCATCCGCATAACCAATTATCCTGAATTTGACGTATTGCATTATGACCGCTGGAACATTTGCAGCCCGGCTTGCAGCTTTGGTAGCGAATTAAAGGTGCATGTGCATGAGTTTTTAAAAGAACCGCTCATACGTAAATATGGTGAAGAGTGGTATCAGGAATTAGTAGATAAGCTGGCGGGTATTTAATACACCTAGTATTTAAAGCTTTTTTATATCTTAGGAGCAATAAATAATCATCTAACTATATTATTGTGAAAGGAATAATACTTGCCGGTGGCTCCGGTACCCGCCTGCACCCATTAACTTTAGCTGTAAGTAAGCAATTAATGCCGGTTTACGATAAGCCGATGATCTATTATCCGCTATCGGTGTTAATGCTGGCAGGTATTAAAGAAATTCTCATTATATCTACACCACATGATTTGCCGCAGTTTGAGAAGCTGCTGGGCGATGGATCGCGCATTGGTTGCCGGTTTGAGTATGCCGTACAGCCCGAGCCTAATGGCTTGGCGCAAGCCTTTGTAATTGGGGCAGATTTTATTGGTACTGATAAAGTAGCGCTTATTTTAGGTGATAACATCTTTTACGGCGACGGCCTTTCGCACTTACTGCAGCATAGCAGCGACCCTGAGGGCGGTATGGTTTTTGCCTACCAGGTTGCCGATCCTGAACGTTACGGTGTGGTAGAGTTTGACAGTGATAATAAAGTTATTTCACTGGAAGAAAAGCCAGCTGAACCTAAATCAGACTATGCTGTACCGGGCTTGTATTTTTATGACAATGATGTAGTGGAGATAGCAAAAAATATAGCGCCTTCACCACGGGGAGAATATGAAATAACAGACGTTAACAAAGAGTATTTAAACCGTGGCAAGTTAAACGTAGCCATACTGAGCCGCGGTACCGCCTGGCTAGATACTGGTACCTTTGCCTCCTTAATGCAGGCAGGACAGTTTGTACAGGTAATAGAAGAACGCCAGGGCATTAAGATTGCCTGTATAGAAGAAATTGCCTACCGTATGGGCTTTATTGATGCCGAACAGTTGGCGGAGATAGCAGCGCCACTTACCAAGAGCGGCTATGGCCAATTCCTGCTAAAGCTATTAAAGAACAAAAAATAATAAATCAAGACTATAACAGAAAGGTCAGCTCCTAAGACGTGCTGACCTTTTTTTATGTTTTTAATATCTTTTTCGAAGTTGAGACCCAGAGAAAAGGTCTGGCAGTTAGTGTTGGCAACAACGGTTATGTTGTTTAATATTGAAGTCTATTGAATTATTATAAGGAAGAATTCCGGTATCTATAAACTGGCCATCACTACCATTTGGTTAAGTGTTGGGTTTACACTGCCACCACGTGGCTCAATAGTTACCGCAAATGCCTGTGCAAGCGCAATGGATTTCATTTCCTTCATATCGGCCGAATCGGCATGTGCATTATCAAATACACCTAAATCAACCGGTTTGCCATTTGCAATAGCCCATAACTGGTATTGGTGGTCTTTATCTGGAGCAGGGAGATTAGCGCTTACCAGATCCACCATCACTTTTCTTCTTTTAGGGCTCCATGCAACTGTTAACCCCGAACTAGGTGTTTTAGCTGTGCCTTTTAACTGTACAAAACGGAAAGAAGGATCGCGAAAGACTGCAATCTCTTCATCCATTACACTTACTTGCCTTGAAAACTTTTGCTCACTTAATCTTAAACTGATAAGTTGTTGCTCTTTGGTTTGCAAACGCTTGTAAACAACACCTAGGGAAGCTACACTCAGGCACAATAACAACAAGCTGGCAGCAAACGCATATTTGTAGAATACACTGGTGGTTGGCCGTTGCGGTTTCATTTCAACTACACGGGCCGGTTGTTGGTCGTGCGATATAGAAGGAAAATTACGGTCATCGCCAAAGTTAGTGAGCAGACTATTTAACACCCGGTTCTTTAATTCTCCAGCTGGTTCAACGTGGTGTACATCAGCATAATCTTCCAGGGCGTTCTCTATTTCCTCCAGCTCAGCTCTTACCTCCGGATATTTTTGGGCCATAACTTCCACCTGCAACTTTTCTTCTGCGCTTAAGTCGCCCAGAACGTAAAGTTCCAACACCCCCGATTCTATATATGCCCTAATCTCTTCCAATGTTAATTAAAATGTTTGCGTAACTGTTGTATAGCCATGCGCAAACGGGTCTTAATGGTGCCCAAAGGCATTCCTAACTCGTCTGCAGCTTCAGTATGCGTGTAACCTTTAAAATAGATGAGGTCGAGTATTGATTTTTGCTCGGGCCTTAGCTTATCAACCAACTCTTTTACACCCAAAAGCTCAGGCTTATACACCGTACTATTGTGCTTGTCGATGTAACCTACGTTGTTTTCGAGCTCTTGGTTTTTGAATTGATTTTTAAAATCTTTTGACCTGATTTTGTCGATTGCCAAATTGCGGGCAATGTTTACAATCCAGGTAAAAAGCCGGCCTTTATCAGCGCTGTAGCTGGTGGCAGAGTGCCAAATTTTAACAAAAGCTTCTTGTAAAACGTCTTCGGCGGTTGCCGTGTCATTTACAATACGCAGTATTACACCATATAAAGCAGCAGAATACATTTCGTATAACGCTTCGGCGGCTACTTTTTCGTGCCGCTGCAAAGCGAGTACAAGTTGTTCTTCTGTAAGGGTTGATTTATGCTTCTTGGCCAAAACTGGGTAAATATAAAATATTATACCGCAACATTATAAATCAAACAAATGTTTTTCAGCATGATAAGATGAACGGACTAGCGGACCGCTCTCAACATATCTGAAACCCATGTTTAAGCCAACCTCTTTATAATATGCAAACTGGTCGGGTGTTACCCAGTCAATAACCGGGTGATGGCTACGAGTGGGTTGTAAGTATTGACCTAGCGTTAGTATTTGCACGCCGGCGTCATGAAGATCTTGCATGGCTTCCAACACATCCTCTTCGCGTTCACCCAAGCCCAGCATAATGCCTGATTTGGTGCGAAGGCCGGCTGCTGATATCTGCCTTAAGCAATCCAGGCTTCGGTCATACTTGGCTTGTATGCGTACTTCGCGCGTTAAGCGGCGTACGGTTTCCAGGTTGTGAGATACTACCTCAGGACGAACGGCCAATACACGGGCTAAGTTGTCCCAATTGCCTTTAAAATCGGGTAGGAGGGTTTCTAGCGTCGTTTCAGGGCTTTCGCGACGGATAGCGTTAATGGTTTCAGCCCATATTATAGAGCCGCCGTCTTTCAGGTCGTCGCGGTCAACCGATGTAATAACGCAGTGTTTTACCTGCATCAGCTTTACCGAGGTGGCAACCCGGTTAGGCTCATCCAAATCAACCGCAAGCGGGCGACCGGTAGCCACGGCGCAAAATGAGCAGGAGCGGGTACAAATATTACCCAGTATCATGAAAGTAGCTGTACCGGCACCCCAGCACTCACCCATGTTAGGGCAGTTTCCGCTCTCGCAAATGGTATGCAGTTTATGCGTATCAACCAAACTGCGAACATGAGCATACTCTTTACCAACAGGAAGCTTAACCCTAAGCCAATCTGGCTTACGTTGCACCTGGTTGGCTGGAATTACCGGCAAATCAATCATAATACAAATTTAGGGAATTTTGTTTAGAAGCAAGATACAACAATCCAAGAACCAACATCCATAAAGCACGAAATGCCAGCTCAATTATAATACTCTTGTATTCTAATATTTATGCTAATACAGATAAAGCTTCGTCTACCGAGATAGCACCATGTGATTGGTCAAGAATACATTCGCCATCCTTAATCAATAATAATTGCGGTGACTCGTGGTGAACTTGAAAGTCTTCGGCTACTTTGTTGGAGATGTCGCGATGTTTAATTAGATCCAGAAAATAAAGAGGAAGGCCATCAGGCAATTGTTCCCAATCCAGTTCGAAACGACGTTTAGCCATCATGCTGATGGAACACCGGGTACTGTGTTTAAAAATAATACTGTAACCGGCTTGTTGTTTAATGTCATTCAATTGATTTGCCGAGTCTAACGCGATCCAATTCATATAATCAAAAAAAATATTTTAAACAAAAGTACGGCTAAGTATAGTAATGCTTATGTCAGATATAGAATATGACAATTACGTGTTAGCGGCCGCGGCGGGGGTATGAACCATAAGCCGGGCAAAGTTTATTAGAGCAAGAAGCAAATGTGCTTAACAAGGCGGCTACTAAACCAATGTATATAATCTTTTTCATGTTGGAGCTACTTATAAATGCTGTCTAATTAATCAATTAACTGTTTTGCAAAGTCAGCCATTTTGATAGCAGTAACAGCAGCTTCAACGCCTTTGTTTCCATGCTTACCTCCGGCCCTATCCAAGGCTTGCTGCTCGTTATCAGTGGTTAACACACCAAATATAACAGGTTTTGCATATTTTAAAGCAACATTGCTAACGCCGTTTGCAACGGCATTGCAAATAAAATCAAAATGTCTGGTTTCGCCCTGTATAACACAACCCAGGCAAATAACGGCATCCAGATGTTTGTTGTTTAATAAAATATCGGCTCCTGCTGTAAGCTCAAAGCTTCCCGGAACGGAATAGGTGAAAATATTATCAATTAACGCGCCATTATCAATCAGGCTTTGGTAAGCTCCGCCATATAAAGCGCCTGTAATTTTTGCATTCCACTCAGCTACAACAATGCCAAAGCGGTATGGTGCCGCACTGGGTATGGTAGTATTGGAAAAATCGGAAAGATTTTTAAGCTGAGTTGCCATGTATGTAATTTAATTAACCAATTAGCTAAAACAGTAACTAAAGGTTATACGAATAATGATTGCTTATTGTTTTGCTTCGGCGCGGGCAATATAGCCATCTATATTTTGTGCCTCGGCGCTGGTTGGGTAATCGGTCTTAATTTTCTGGTAGGTTTCAGCGGCGCTTTTATTGTCGTTACGTGCTTCATAAACCAAGCCTAGCTTTTTAAGATAGATGGGCGAAAGGAATTTATTGCCCGCTTTATCGGCTGCCTTTTTGAAATAAGTTTCAGCTTTTTCGTAGTCTTTCAACTCAACATAAGCATCGGCAATACTGCCAAAGGCCTCAGCTGCCACCATATTGTCATCACCGCGAAAGTTGGTTAGATTGTCAATTGCTTTACGGTATTCGCCTTTATTCAGGTAAGCTGTACCGGCATAGTAATAAGCCAGGTTAGCAGCTTTGGTATTGCTGTAATCATTAATAATTTTTTCAAAGCCCGGGTAGCCGGCATCGCCTTTTAAAGCTTTATCCCACTCTTTTTTGCCCCAATGATCCTGAGCTATATACATTTGGTTGGCGGCATCCGTTTCACGCGGGGCCAGGTATAATTTTTGGTAAGCTATATAAACAGCAATTAATGCAACTATGGCCGCACCAATAAATAATAGGCTTTTCTGATTTTCTCTTACAAAGCCACCTGTTGGTACAAAGGTCTTTTGCTCAGTTGCAACATTGGCATTCACTTCCGTCTTTGACATTTCTATGCTAAAATTAAGTGTGCAAAAATAGGTATTTAAAATTTTTTATCAATAACTAAAAACATTAAATATTCGCGCACGTTTTTTAACGTTCTTATTCCGCGAAAATATCCTCCTATTGCTACCTTTGACCTCACTTTATGTACCTGCAGCAATTATCCCTTATTAATTTTAAAAATTATGCCGAGGCCCAACTGTCTTTTGTGGATGGGGTAAATGCTTTTACAGGTAATAATGGCGCTGGTAAAACCAACCTTTTAGATGCTATACACTACCTTTCGTTATGTAAAAGCTATTTTAGTACTATTGATAGCCAGCAGATAAGGCAGGGAAACGACTTTTTTATTATTAACGGAGCTTTTGAACGCAGCGACGTAAATGAAACCGTTGCCTGCTCAGTAAAGCGTAACCAGAAAAAAGTCTTTAAGCGCAATAAGAAAGATTACCAGCGTTTGGCCGATCATATTGGGCATTTCCCGTTGGTAATGGTTTCGCCGTATGATGTCAGTATTATAATGGAAGGGAGCGAGGAGCGGCGCAAGTTTATAGATAACGTGATTTCGCAGACGGATAATCATTACCTCGATGAGCTGATTACTTACAATAAAGTATTGAGCAACCGTAACGCCCTCCTTAAAAACATTGCTGAAACCGGCCGTTTTGACCCCGGCTTGCTTGAAGTGCTCGATGAGCAACTAGTAGCATCCGGTTCGCGCATTTATCAGAAGCGCAAGGCTTTTATGGAAAGCTTCACTGTAATTTTTAATCAGTATTACAGTTTTTTAACCGAAGATGCAGAGTATGTGGAACTGGTTTATGAATCGCAGCTGCTCACCAGTGATTTTGCTGCGCTGTTAACCAAAACCACGGAAAAAGACCGTGTGCTGGAGCGTACCACAGCGGGCATTCATCGTGACGATCTGCTTTTTACCATTCATCAGATGCCGCTTAAAAAGTTCGGGTCGCAAGGGCAGCAAAAATCTTTTTTAATTGCATTAAAGCTGGCTCAATACAGTTATTTGCAACAGCAAAAGGGTTTTAAACCGCTGTTGTTGCTGGATGATATATTTGATAAGCTGGACGAGCACCGTATCACTAAACTAATGCAGTTGGTATCCAACCATGAGTTTGGTCAGGTTTTTATAACCGATGCCAGTGCCAGCCGTGTAACGGGTATATTTAAGCAGATTAATGTTGATGTGAAGTTGTTCAATGTAAATAAAGGAGAAGTTACAGAAGTTGTAAGTTGAAAATAAAGAACGTTGCTTTAAACTAACACCTTATACATTTAGCCCTAATGCCTTCAAATTGATGCTATGTACTTTATGCAATCACTTACCTAATATCCATGCGTAAAACTAACGATAAGACGATTAAACAGGCAATAGAGCAGATGCTGAACGTCTATAAAATAAAACGCCGTTTCGATGAAACGGCAGTTATTGCGGCATGGCCCGAAATTGTGGGTAAACCTGTAGCCAACCGTACAAGCGAGCTTTTTATCAATAATAAAAAGATGTTTTTGCGCATTGAGTCATCGGTGGTTAAAAACGAGCTGATGATGATGCGCTCTCAAATTATAGAAAAAATTAACGCCGAAGCGGGTGATGTGCTGATTGAGGAAATTATTTTCCTTTAGAATGCCGCAGGTTGTTGAGGCCAGGTTTGGCGAAAAGGTCATCGCGTATAACAGCGTAGATGATCATGATGGCAGCGGGTATGTAAAAGGTAAACTGTACTTCAGGATGCAACCTCACTAATTCCCAGCTCCCTATAACAAATAATACTACAAATACAGAGTAAATTGCGGCTCTCGACGTCGTCTTCATATGGCTAAGCTAATTAAATTCAGCGCTTATACTGAAAAAAACGTGCCAATAGGTGCAAAAAAGAATCAGATTTACCTAAGGGGTAATTCTGTGTTTCCCAATAGATAAATCTGACCTTAAATCTCTTATAAATCGCTCTGTAAAAGAGCGCATTATAAAGTATGCTTAGAATTTCTCAAAAGCAGAGAAAAAGAAGCTGCCTTCAATAGCGGCATTCTCATCAGAGTCTGAACCGTGTACCGCGTTAGCTTCGATCGACTCGGCAAACAGGTTACGGATTGTACCAGGCTCGGCTTTGCTTGGATCGGTAGCGCCAATCAGCGTACGGAAATCAGTAACGGCGTTATCCTTTTCCAGAATAGCAGCTACGATAGGGCCTGAAGACATGAAGCCAACTAAGTCCTTATAAAAAGGACGCTCCTTGTGCACGGCATAAAACTCACCTGCTTTTTCAGCAGTTAAGTAAGTGTATTTCATGGCCGAAATTTTGAAACCGCCCTTAACGATGTGGTCTAAAATAGCACCAATGTGGCCATTGCGTACAGCGTCTGGCTTAATCATGGTGAAAGTTTTGTTATTTTCCATTATTATTGAATAATTCGCGCAAAAGTAAGGCTTTGTTACTGAAAGATAAAGCTTTTTGTATAATTAACATCATTGGTATATAATTAATTTATTTAGATTTGCGTCTTCTTTTTTAGTTGATGTTAGATACCGCTTCGCTTAATAATATATTAAACCAGCCCCAAAAAATTGTTATTACCACGCATCACAAGCCCGATGGCGATGCTATGGGTTCGTCTTTGGGGTTGTACAATTATTTGATACAGCAGGGCCACCATGCTAAAGTAATAGCACCTACCGATTATCCTGAATTCCTTTGGTGGATGCCGGGTAACGAGGAGGTGATCATTTACACTGAGCAAACTGAACAGTCGGCACTATTGATAGCCGAGGCTGATCTTATCTTTTGCCTTGATTTTAACGCACTAAGCCGCATTAACCAAATGGGCGAACTGGTGCGTGAAAGCAGCGCCGTTAAGGTGATGATTGACCATCACCTGGAACCAGAAGACTTTGATGATTACCGTTATTGGAACATTAATGCCTGTGCAACTGCCCAGCTTGTTTACAGCTTTATAACCGATGAACTGCAACGCGCGGATCTGATCAACGCCGATGTGGCCACTTGTTTGTACACCGGTATCATGACTGATTCAGCTTCCTTCCGTTTGCCTAACACCACTGCCAATGTGCACCGCATTGTGGCCAGCTTAATGGATGCCGGCGCTGTTAATTGGCGTATACATGAGTTGGTATACAGCAACGCTTCCGAAAATCGCTTGCGCTTTTTGGGTTACTGTCTGAGCGCTAAGCTAGAAATACTGACTGATTACAATACGGCCCTTATTGCCGTTACCCATGCCGAGCTTAAACAATACGACGTAAATACCGGCGATACTGAAGGTATAGTAAACTACGCCTTATCTATAGCAGGTATAAAGCTTGCGGCGTTTATTGTAGAACGTAAAGATTTGGTTAAGCTTTCATTACGCTCTACGGGTACATTCCCCGCTAACGAGATCTGTAAAAAGTACTTCAAAGGCGGCGGTCACCGTAATGCGGCAGGCGGCCAGTCTGAGCTTTCGCTCGAACAAACCATTGAGAAATTCAAACAAATATTACCCGAGTATAAAACACTATTAATTCAATAAAAATGAGAAAAAGCTTTATGTTTTTAGCTGTGGCAGCTATTGGCTTAGCCAGTTGCAACAGCGGATTTAAAAAAGGAGAGGGCGGCCTGCTGTATAATATTCATGAGGATAAAGATGGTGCGGCTGTTAAAGAAGGAGACTTCATCAGTGTTAACCTGATTGCCAAAACCGATGCCGATTCGGTGTTATTCAATTCATATGATACTGGCAAGCCAGTACCAACCTTAATGCCTAAACCGCAGTTTAAAGGCGACGTTTATGCCGGTATTAACCTGTTGAGCGAAGGTGATAGTGCCACCATCAAAGTAAACGCCGACTCGGCTTTCAAAACTGGTCCTAAGCCACCGGGCTTTAAAGGTAAATACATCGTTTATCAGGTAAAAGTTATTAAGATTATTCCTAAAGGTAAATTAGCCGACCAGGTTTTCCAAGGCCGCATCAGCGAATACTTTAAAGGCGAGGCAGCCAAAATGAAAGGCTTAGAGCCAGGAAAAATTAAAAAATACATTGACGATAACAATGTTAAAGCATCTAAAACACCTTCAGGTCTTTATTATGAAATTACCAAACAAGGTTCGGGTGCTAAAATTGCCAAAGGCGACACTGCCGTTGTAAATTACGTAGGTAAGCTAACCAGCGGTAAAGTATTTGATACCAGTTTGAAAGACGTAGCTCAAAAGAACAAAACTTATGATGCTATGCGTCCTTACCAACCTATCCGTATTGCGGTAGGTGCCGGTGCTGTAATACCTGGTTGGGATGAAGGTTTGCAATTATTAAACAAAGGCAGCAAAGCTACTCTGGTTATTCCTTCGAGCTTAGCATATGGCGAGCAGGGCGTAGGTCCGGTGCCGCCGTTTGCACCAATTGTGTTTGAAGTGGAACTGGTTGACATTGTTCATCCAAACCCTAACGCTCCAAAACCAGCTGCACCGCAAATGCCAATGCAACAGCAACAAGCGCCTACCACTCAACGTTAATCTTATACAGGCCTTCTTAAGCGTTTAAGAAGGCCTTTTATTTATATAATGAAAAAGTTATTTCTGAATTTATTGCTTTTAGGTATTGCAGTTAGCCCGGCTTTAGGACAAGCTAACTTCATTAAAACACCTAAGGGGGCATTATACACTATTGTAAAGCAGGGTAACGGAGCTAAAGTGAAACAAGGCGACGTTATTACCTTTCAATTTTCACAAAAAACAGATAAAGATTCGCTTTTAGGCAGTTCTTTCCAAATGGGCAGGCCTGCTAAGGCGCAGGTGCAGCCATCTAAGAATGTGGCCGACCTTATGGAAGTTTTCTCCTTATTAAGTGTAAACGATAGTGTTTTGGTACGGGTTCCTACCGATTCTATTTTTACCGGCATGGAAGATAAGCGTCCACCGTTTTTACCAAAAGGCAGCTACATGAATTTTGGTATTAAACTGGAGAAAATCCAAACTTACGATGAGGCCATGGCCGAGGCCAAAGTTGAAATGGAAAAAGCCCGTGCTGAGCAAACTGCCATGATGGAAAAATGGCGTAAGGAAGAAGTGCCAAGTATTAATGCCTACGTTGCCGATAAGAAGCTTACGCCGCTTAGCACTGCATCAGGCTTAAGATACCTGGTTACTGCACCCGGTAACGGTCCTAAGCCAAAAGCTTATGATACGGTAGTAGTAAATTATACCGGACGTTTGCTGGATGGTAAAGTATTTGACTCAAGCCTAGCCGAGGTGGCTAAGGCCGCAGCTTTGGAGCAAACCGGCCGTAATTACGAACCTATTAAATTTTTGTTAGGTAACGGCGAGGTGATACCTGGCTGGGATGAAGGTTTACTTTTACTGAACGAAGGTGCAAAAGCCACATTCATCATTCCATCAGCGTTAGCTTATGGCGAACGCGGATCAGCACCGGTTATACGGCCATTTAGTCCGTTGGTGTTTGACGTGGAGTTGGTTAAGATAATAAAAGGCACCGGCAAGCCTCCTGTTGCTTCCCGAGGTGTATTGGATTCAACGTCCTGGAAGTCATCTGGCAAAAAGCCCGTTGCAAAAAAGAAAGCGCCGACTAAGAAACCGGTGGCGAAGAAAAAAGTCACCCGTAAATAATATTATCAAAAAGCCCTGCATTAACCACGCAGGGCTTTTTACTTTCGCAGCATGGTACTAACCGATACGCATACGCATCAATATTACGAAACCGACCCGGTAAAAAAGGCCGAACTGATGCAGCGTTGCCTGGATAACGGCATTAGCCGGTTATTTTTGCCCAATGTTGATTCATCCAGTATACCACAGGTAATGGACATGGTAAGCGCCTACCCGCAATACTGTTTTCCGATGCTGGGCTTGCATCCGTGTGATGTAAAAGCTAACTGGGAGCAGGAACTGGATGCCATTTATACAGCCCTGCAACAAACCAAAGTTTATGCTATAGGTGAAATTGGTATAGATTTGTATTGGGACAAAACTTTCATAACAGAACAACAGGAAGCTTTTCGCACTCAAATCAACTGGGCTAAAGATGCGCAACTGCCTATAAACATTCACTGCCGCAATGCGTTTGATGAGGTGTATGCCGTTTTGGAGCAAGCGTTCGACGATAAGCTGCGTGGTATTTTTCATTGCTTTTCGGGAACGCTTGAACAGGCCAACAAAATCATCGACTTAGGATTTAAGTTAGGGATAGGTGGCGTAGTTACCTACAAAAATGCCGGATTGGATAAGGTTGTTGAGCAAATCAGCTTAGAACATATCGTTTTAGAAACAGATTCTCCGTATCTTACTCCCGTACCATTTAGGGGCAAGCCCAACGAAAGCTCGTATTTGATACATGTGGCACAAAAAGTAGCCGACTTGCATCAAACCAGCCTGGAAAATGTAGCACAGATCACAACCGAAAATTCGAAAATTATTTTTGGTGTATGAGTGCGATTATAACTAACGATTTATATTTTTATAGCATAACCAGTTATACATGTGCCAAATTCTGATCATTTATACCGGGGGGACAATCGGTATGATGAGCGACCCGAGAACCAAAGCTTTGGTTCCCATCAATTTTGAACAAATTATGGAGAACGTTCCGGAACTGGAACGTTTAAACTGCCGTATTAAAGTACACTCGTTTGAGGATATTATCGACTCGTCGAACATGAGTCCGGCTATATGGAGCCGGCTGGCGGGCCTGATTCAAAAACACTATAATGAGGTTGATGGGTTTGTGATTTTGCACGGCTCCGATACCATGGCTTACTCAGCATCGGCCATCAGCTTTATGCTCGAAAATTTGGCTAAGCCGGTTATTTTTACCGGTTCGCAGCTGCCTATCAGCGCCATTCGTACCGATGCGAAGGAAAACCTGATGACTGCCATAGAATTGGCTAAGGCTAAAAAGAACGATAAAGTACGTGTGCCCGAGGTTTGTATTTACTTTGACTACAAGCTGTTTAGGGGCAACCGTGCATTCAAATACAACTCCTCTAAATTTGAGGCTTTCCGTTCGCCCAACTACCCGGTACTGGCCGAATCGGGCGTACATTTGCGTTTTAGTATAAACGATATACGGCAACCCGGAACACAGGAGCTGATTGTTCATAAGGAACTGGTTAATGATGTAGCAGTGTTAAAGCTTTACCCGGGTATTAGCCCTAAGGTAGTTGATACCATTGTTAACTCGGACGTTAGAGGAATTGTAATGGAAACCTTTGGCGCCGGTAATACGACAACCGACCAGTGGTTTATTGACATGCTGAAAGGCGCTATAGATAGCGGTAAAGTAATTGTAGATATATCACAATGTAAGGTAGGTACGGTAGAACTTGGCCGGTATGAAACCAGCAAGCAATTAAAAGATATTGGCGTAGCCAATGGTTACGACATGACCTTTGAAGCCGCCATTACTAAAACCATGTTCTTACTCAGCCAGTTTGAGGATCCAAAAGAAGTAAAGCACTGGCTGGAAACTGATATTAGAGGAGAGCTTACGGTTTCGTAAACTCTTTTGGTTTATACATAACTCGCCCACCATTTGCCTCGATGGCGCTGCTTATACCCTGCAAACCATTTGCACGGCCAGTATAGCAGTGCCACAATACCTATCCAAAAAAGGTAAGTTACACCTAACGAAAACCCCATGGTTGCCGGCCTGAACAGGAATGGTATGTTGGGCGATACGATATTTTTTACCGTGTATCCGGAGGCGAAAAAGACAACAATCGTAACAATACGGATAAGGTAAAAGTGCGGTACGTAGTAAAAGAATGGTACCTTCCCATATACTTTAAATAGGTTCGCTAACCTATTATGGCTGTTTTCGGTGACTGCTAAAAAAACAAATCCTACACCTAAGGTAAGGCAGGTGTATTGTAAAGATGGCGGGTATTTGCTCACATTAAGAAAAGCCAAAACGGAGCCTGTTATATTGCGTTGGGAAACATAAGGGGAAGGATCACCATAACCTATAGCACTGCGCAGCAAAATAAATGCGATGAGTAGCAGGAAACCCGTGCTCGATAACGCTAAGCGTCTGTTTTTTTGATGACTCTCATTGACATACCAAGCCGAAACAGCATAGCCCAGCAGCATAATACCTGTCCATGGCAAAACAGCATACAAAAACGCTAAAAAATGATTGCCGGGTAAAGGGATGATGTATAAACGTGCTGTAAATAATATATTTAATAATGCCGTGCTTACAACATTTTTTGGCTGCGGTAAATACTGCAGAGCATCGTGCCCAACAATAAGCAACAATCCCAACGGTAAAATTATTTTGTTTGATATACGCAGCAATAATCCCAGTATAATCATGCTGATGCCTATGGCCCATATCACCTGAAAGAAAACCATGTTGTACAGTGGGTTTAAACTTAAAGCCAGCGTAATAAGCACCACCTCAACGGCAACAAGCCACAAACCGCGTTTAATTAAAAAGGAAGATGTTTGAGCCGGGCTACGCTTTTGACCGGCCAACCCGGCAGATAAACCCGATAAAAACAAAAAAATCGGCGCGCAAAAATGCGTGATCCACCGGGTAAAAAACAGAATGGGCGTGGTGGTTTTTAAATCCAGCGGATCGTGTAACATGGCGTCATTGTGCAAAAAGTCGCGCACGTGGTCTAACGCCATGATAACCATCACCAGGCCTCGCAGTATATCAATGGATTGGATGCGTTGTGTAGCTGAAGTGTTCATGATAGGTTAGGGCTTTGCTAACCCTAACCTACGTAATTAAAGATATTAATCAAAGAACCTTTACGTTGTCTATTGCGCTGCCTAACTAAAATAGCTTGAGGAAAGTTATTTAAGCAAGTTAAAGCACTGCTGCGCAATTTCTAACTCCTCATTAGTTGGTACAATCAGTATTTTAACGGTTGATTCGGTTGCTTGTATTTCGCGGATACCTTTAGCACGAGTGCCATTCGCTTCTGTATTCAATTGTACGCCCAAAAACTCTAAATCGGTACAAATCATTTGCCTGATTAAAGCATCGTTTTCGCCTACACCCGCAGTGAATATAATGGCATCTAATCCATTAAGTACTGCAGCATATGCACCTATATATTTTTTGATACGATAGGCGTACAAGTCATAAGCCAGTTTGGCATTCTCATCACCCTGTTCTATAGCGGCGGTAATATCGCGCATATCGCTGTGGCCGGTTAAACCCAGCATGCCGCTGCGTTTGTTGAGCAGGTTGCTTACCTGTTCAATATCATAACCCAGCTGATTAACCAGGTAGAATATGACCGTTGGGTCGATATCGCCCGAACGGGTACCCATTATTAAACCACTCAGCGGGCCAAATCCCATCGTAGTATCCACCGACTTGCCATTATGCACAGCCGCCATGCTGCAGCCATTTCCTAAATGTATGCTAATGAATTTGTGTTGGCTTTTGCCTAAGTGAGCTGCCGCTTGCTCGGTTACATACTTGTGACTGGTGCCATGAAAGCCATAGCTGCGAATATTAAAATCGGAATAATAGTTATTAGGAATAGCAAAGCGGTAAGCCTTTGGTGGCAGCGTTTGATGAAAAGCCGTATCAAACACGCCTATCTGGGTAGCCTCCGAAAATATCTTTTCGGCAACCTCAATACCCAGGTAGCTCGCCGGGTTGTGTAGCGGAGCTAATTGGAAGGTTTGCTTGAGCTCTTCTTTTACGTTAGCATTAATAATAGTGGTGGTGGTAAACCTTTCGCCGCCGTGCACAATGCGGTGGCCCACTACCTCAATATCGGCCGGGTTTTGTATAACGGCAAGTTCGCCCTCCGTAAGCAGTTTGTTCACCTCCTTTAACCCGGCTTCATGGTCGTCCAGTTCCTCAGGAGTTAACTTAATTACTTTCTCTTCACCATTTAAAAACACTTTGTGTGTGATGGTTGGATTGCTTAAGCCAATGCGTTCAACCAGGCCACTGCAAACCGGATCTTGAGCCGGCATTTTAAATAACTGGTATTTGATGGAGCTGCTGCCCGAGTTAACAACAAATATGTTCATAATAAAAATTCTTAAAAATCTTCATAGCTTCGTTCCTTGCAATAACGGATTTAATTATTACCCCTCCTGCGCTTGTATAGCAGTAATGATAACCGTATTAAAAATATCATCCACCGTACAACCTCTACTTAAATCATTTACAGGCTTGTTAAGTCCTTGCAGCATGGGGCCAATGGCCAGGGCTCCGGTTTCGCGCTGTACCGCTTTGTAGGTGTTGTTGCCAGTATTTAAATCCGGGAAGATCAATACGCTCGCCTGGCCGGCTACTTCAGATCCGGGGAGCTTACTTTTGCCCACAATAGGATCAACGGCGGCATCGTATTGTATCGGGCCTTCTACTTTTAAGTCGGGGCGCTTAGTTTTTACAATTTCAGTGGCACGGCGTACCTTTTCTACATCCTCGCCCTCGCCCGATGTGCCTGATGAATAGGATAGCATAGCAATACGTGGTTCAATACCAAACCGCTGACTGCTTTCGGCCGATGATATGGCAATTTCGGCCAGTTGTTCGGCAGTAGGGTTGGGATTTACAGCACAGTCTCCAAACACAGAAACCCGGTCTGGCAAACACATAAAAAATACGGAAGACACTACGGAGATGCCGGGCTTGGTTTTAACAAACTGCAAAGCCGGCCTGATAGTATGTTGCGTAGTGTGTACCGCGCCCGATACCATGCCGTCAGCATGGCCTTTAAAAACCATCATAGTACCGAAGTAAGACACATCCGTCATCATATCGGTAGCCATCTCCAGGTTTACATTTTTATTCTTGCGAAGTTCGTAAAGTGTATTTACGTAGTCCTGATAATTATTAGAGGCAGCCGGGTTAACAATGTTAAGTTTACTCACATCCAGGTTTAAGCCCAAGCGTTTTATATTGGCCGTAATATCATCGGGGTTACCCAGTATGGTTAGGTCCACAATTTCCTGGCTAATTAGCCGGGCTGCAGCCTTTAGAACGCGCTCGTCATTACCCTCGGGCAATACAATATGTTTCTTTTGTCGTTTAGCCCAATTGGTAAGCTGGTACTGGAACATGCGTGGCGTAATGCCGCCACTGTGCTTAAAGGTTACTATACGTTCATCCAGCTTGGCTACGTCTACGTATTTATTAAATACATCAATGGCCAGCTGTATTTTCTTCGTATTATCAGCCGAAATCTTCGATCGGATATTGCCGATCTGCGTAGTGGTTTGAAAGGTGCCTGCTTTAACAGCTATAATGGGCACTACCGTTTGCAGACCTTCAATCAGTCTGATAATTGGCTCCTCGGGCTCGGTACCTGCTGTTAATACAATACCCGCTATAGATGGATAGCTGGTTGACAGGTTGGCCTGAAGCGCTGCTATAATGATGTCGCCACGGTCTCCGGGCGTAATAATGAGTACATTTTCTTTGATGAAATTCAGGAAGTTTGGCACCTGCATAGCGCCGGTAACAAAATTATCTACCTGGTTGGTTAGGCGCTCCTTACCAAAAAGCAATTTGCTATTGGGTAGCTCATCATAAATCTCTTTCATGGTAGGCGCCTGCAAACCACGGGTAGACGGGATGATGGTTAAGATAACCGAAGCTGGTAGTTGAGCTGTGAGCAGCTCTCTTACATCATCAACCTGCTCGGCGCTTACCTTGTTGGCAACCAGGGCCAGCACCTGTATCTCCCGGCCTTCAAAGTTTCTGATAACGGTAATGGCCGCATTTACAATTTGTGCCGTAGTTTTACTATCGCCCGATATAACCGCAATGACCGGTGCACCCAAATTTTTTGCAATTGATGCATTTACCTCAAATTCAAAGGCAGTACCCTCGCCCTGGTAATCACTGCCTTCAACTACGGTAAAGTCATACTTATCCTCCATCTTTTTGTATTTCCTAATGATGGTATCGATCATTTCGCCCTGGCTTTCATTCTCGCTTTGGTGCATCGCATCCTGCCAGCTAAACGCATAGGCATCCTCGTAAGTAATAGGCAAGTCAAAGTAGCTTAATACAGTTTGGATATGATCGCTTTTGTGCTCGGCAGGATTGCGGCTTACAATAGGCTTGAAATAGCCAATCTTTTGGGCCTTGCCCAACAACATGTTAATGATTCCGAGTGATACGATTGATTTTCCGCTGTAAGGTTCGGTACTGGTAATAAAAACGGTTTTAATCATGCGGCAGAGTAGTTACGGTGAAGTTAAGGCACGTCTAAGCTTATTGACAAATATAGCATCTAATAGTTCTGATGCAATTCAAATTACAAGGACAAAATCTTAACAATTGGTCAGCAATTGAAATTGAATTTCTGTGTAGGTAAGTGTATTAAACATTCAAAAAAATAACTGACAATTTTAGAATTAATTTGCTGACAAAATGGCCATCTGTGCTGATTGTAAGTTGTTGTAAATCAGTAACATTATTTTAAATTATTGTATACTAATATTTTTAGTATTTCGTTTACTATATGTGTATAAAAGGTTACATGAAAAAGCTGCTTTTAAACGCTTTAAAAGCGGTTTTACAAATGGGCAAATTAGCGCGGAGTTAAGAATTAATTTTTAAGCATTAAAACCTGCCTTTTTAGCACAAAAAACAGCAAGGTATGTGCTTTGCTTAATAGTTAATATCTGTTAGCATTCAACCTGTTAACAGTTAATGTACAGTATAATCTTATCCGGTTAAGGCACTTACAAGGTGTGCTGCTTGCGTAATGGAATACTTAAATTTTAGAAGGATAAATGGATAGTTTTGAATTAACAACAATTACGGATGAAATGCAATCATCCATTACACACATGGCCCAAATGCGTAATGCCTTAATTGCTTTTACTAAAGAAGTATTGGTTAAGGATCAGGATTATGGCGTGGTGCCCGGTGTACAAAAACCAACATTGCTAAAACCCGGCGCCGAAAAGCTGATGAATTTATACGGCTTATCGGTTGAGTTTGAGTGCACTGATAAAGTACTGGATATACAATCGAAATTTATAGCTTATACCTACAAGGCTACCGCAAAGAATAGGGATGGCCGTATAGTGACCCAGTGCGAAGGTTCGGTAAATAGCTTTGAGCCAAAATACCGCTATGTATGGTTAGAGAAAGCCAAACCAGTTCAGGCTACTCAAGATAAGTTGAAGGCCGAGGGTAATGGTAAGTTTCGTAAAGGAGCCACCGGCTGGAGTTGGGTGGAGCGTACCGAGAACCCAGATTTACTTGGCCTGCAAAACACCATGCAAAAGATGGCGCAAAAGCGTGCCTTTGTAGGGGCGATACTTTTGGCCACCAATGCATCTGAGTTTTTTACCCAGGATGTGGAAGACATGGGCTTTATTGATGTAGAGGCTACGGTTGTAGAACCGGCAACAGAGCAGAAAGCCGCAGTTAAACCGGTTAAAGAAGGAAAGGGTATGGTGCCGCCACGCGAGGCTAAACCATCAGAGTTAAAGGAAGAGAAAAAAGCTGCTAAGCCGAAGGTGCAAGCTAAGGCGGAGCCGGTTAAATCCAGCATTCCGGATGATACCCGCTCAGCTATACAGGAAGCCAAGGATGTGGCCGCTTTATATCTGATACATAAAACTAACGTTGCTCTGCAGGGCGATGAGCAGTTCATAAAGCTGTTATCGACCAAAAAGGCAGAGATTAGAAAAGGAGTAGCTGCTTAAATGAGAAATACATTAGCCATGCAGTTGCCTGCCTGCGAAGCGGTAACCCTGTTTACCGGTAAAGATCTGGCTCCTGAGAGCCTCATTAAACTGGACAGGGCTACTATTGCCCGCATTGTGAATGATACCGAACAGCTTATAGCCGATGGCGAGCTGGATAGTGTGCGCATGCTGGTATTAGCCAAAAAAGGGCAGGAACTGTTTAATAGTTTAGAAAAAAAAGTTCGCCGTTATGCCGAAGAGCATGCCCGCGTACCCAAGCATGATAAGCTGCGGCTTTATGATGCGGAGATAATTGAAAAGGAAACAGGAGTGAGCTATGACTACTCAGTTTGCAATGACGTGACCTGGAACGAGCTGCACGATTTGCAAGCCGAAGTTGTACAAAAGCTTAAAGCGCGCGAGGCGTACCTGAAAACTGTTAATACACCAACCATAAGCGTTGATAGTTATACAGGCGAGATATGGGAAGTGAAACCACCATTGCGCACCGCTAAACAAGGATTAAACGTAAGTTTAAAATAATTAACTCTATATATATTCCTATAGCCTGCTCTTGTAAAGGAGCACGCTTATTTTTTGCAGTAGAAAAATGAAAAGGGTTACTTAAAGCTTAATACAATTCCTCCTCGGGTTGTACAAGTGGTATGCAGAACCAAAACGTTGAACCCTCACCTTCCACGCTGTCAACCCCGATTTTGCCGTTATGCCGGTTAATTATCTCAGCAGTGATGTACAAGCCTAAACCCAATCCCGAAAACTTTTGTGATGATTCCTGAACCCTGAAAAAACGGTCGAACACCATGTCCTTCTTTTCGGGAGGGATGCCAATGCCAAAGTCCTGCACCGATAGCTTGAGCATGTTGTTGTCGGTAACTTCTTTAGTTACAATGATCTCTTTAGAGTCTGGGGAGTATTTTACGGCGTTAGACATAAAGTTGCTCAGCACCTGCTCCAAGCGGTGCCTGTCTGCATAAATCTGAACGTTTGTGCTGCCGCTTAGGATGAATTTGTGCGACGGCGTGTGCGATTGTGTATCTTCCATGCACTCGCGTATCATTTCGCCGGCGTTGAACCAGCTATAATTGAAACGCATTTTACCGGCATGTATACGGGTAACATCCAATAGGTCATCAACCAAAGCTGTAAGTTTACCTGTTTGTTTACTCGCCTTTTCAATAAATGGGAAGATTTTCTTTACTGCATTTTCCTGGTCGGCAAGGCGTTGTACTATTTGCAACGAGCCCTTTAAACTGGTAATAGGAGTTTTAAGTTCATGACTGGCAATGCTCATAAACTCATCCTTGCGTTGCATAAGCTCTTTGGTGGCCTGCTGGGCCTTTACCAGGTCTGTTACCTCAAATCCAAAAAATGCAATGCCATCCACATCGCCATTATCATTGTAAACCGGGGTAAATAAAAAGTCGAGCCAGGTGTCTACCAGTTGTCCGCTTATAGGATCAATACGCTTAACATTCAAAGCTTTGCCAACTTTGGTTTGGCCGTTTTTTAATATTTTGCTATCGCCGGCATAAAGCTGTGTGCTCGCAAAATCAATATGTGCTTCGCGGGTGGTTTTACCTATAAAGCTATTGCGGTTATAAAAGTCGTTAAATGCCTTATTGGTAAATTCGTAACGCAACTCGGCTCCCCGGCGTATGCTAATGAGTGCAGGAGCATTCATGAAAATGCTGTAAAATTCATCCTGCTGCTTTTTAATAAAGCCTTGTAGCTCCAGCCTGTTCTTTTCTACCTCTTTTTGTTTCGACAGATCGATTACATAGGTTACTGCATTGGCCAAATTATCATCATCCAACCGCGCCGAACCCATCAAAACCGGTACGCGCGTGCCATCCTTACGGAAGTATTCTTTTTCAAACGGAGGGCAAAAACCATTATTTTTTAACTGGCTCACTGCTTTGTTGCTCACACCCATGTACTCAACGGGGGTAAGTTTGTCCCAATTAACCTGGCCATTGTGTACTTCTTCGGCTGTATAACCAATCATCTGTAAGAATGCATCGTTGGCATCAATAATATTACCGGAAAAATCGGTAAAGAGCATGCCTATCATATTTGATTCAAAAATCTTTTTGAACCTGTTCTCACTGCTGCTTACCCGTTTTTCGGCTTCGGTTATGCGGCTTATGTCTACAATAGAACCTACCATGCGGTACGGTGTACCGTAGTCATCATGTAATATGCTGCCACGATCCAGTATCATGGTATAAGTGCCGTCGGCCTTTAAAAAGCGGTATTCGGCTAACCAGTTATTTTTACCGTTATTAATAGCGTCATGCACACTTTGCTCTACGCGTTGGCGGTCATCGGCATGTATTTTACTAAACCAGTAGTTTATTTTGTTGGTATCATCATTATTATGATAACCAAACATGGCTGTAAAGTTGTCGCTGCGCCACATCACATTAGAGGCCAGGTCCCAATCCCAAATGGTATCGTTAGTAGCTTGAGAAACCAGTTTAAAACGTTCTTCGCTTTGTGATAAGCGCAGGGTTCTTTCCTTAATTTTATCTTCAAGCTCGTTGTTTAAAGATTTTAGGTTTTCACGGGCGCTGATCAGCTCGTTATAATTCTTTTTAAGTTTTTGCTCGTTTAGTTTGCGCTCGGTTATATTTGTGTAGGTTACGGCAAAGCCATCTACAATTTTAGTAGCCATAACCAGGTACCAGCCTTTGTTGTCAAAATTTACTTCAGTTTGAAGGTTGGTGTCGGTGTCTACTACTGATTTAAACTTATCTAATAAGTTGTGTTGCAAAAGCTCTGGTAAGTTTTTAACTAGTAAGGCGTGTTTTAATTCAACCTCGGGCCTGCTTAATAATTGCGATGCCATTTTATTGGCCGTAACGCATTCAAAGTCGGTGATTTCACCTTGCGTATTGCGTACAGCATTAAATACCAATACAGCACTTAAGCTGGTACTAAATACACCCGAAACTATATTACTCAGCTCGGTAACCGTGCTAATGTCAACAAAAGTGATAACTACACCGTCTTTTTGCCTGTCCTTGCGTATGTAAGGTAAAATACGCATTAAGCAATGCTGGCCGCTTTTTAGCTCTATCTCTTTTTCAATCACCAGATCATGGTGGCGCTGTACCCGGTTAATATCCTCTGCAAAATGATCGTATTTAATGTTGTTTGAAATATGGCTGATCGGTCGGCCTATATCGGCCTCTATCAAATTAACCATATTTACAGCGGCCGGGTTAAACTTTCGTATATGCGAATTTACATCAACAAAAATTTGCCCGATGTCAACACTTTTAAAGTAGTTGTTCAGGTCATCATTTAAGTCAATAAGTTCCTTTATTTTAAGCTGGTGCTCTGTATTTAATGTGTGCAACTCCTCATTCAACGATTGTAGCTCCTCGTTGCTCGACTGTAATTCCTCATTTGCCGAAAGCAATTCCTCGTTACTGGATTGAAGTTCCTCATTGGTTGTCTCCATTTCCTCAACCGCCATTTGCAGGTTGCTGCGCACCTCGTTTAATTCCGATTCCAGCTCCATTACATAGTCGGAGTGCTGCTCACTGTGATCAATAGTAGGGGTTGTAATATCATCTTTGGCGTCCAACTCAACCTGCACCTCGTTAAATACAATAAGGGTTAGCGGCTTTGCCGAATTTTGGACGGGGGGATTTATAGAAATGTTAACAAAAACGTCTTCCTGGTTCCGTTTTATACGAATACGTTTTAAGCTGGCCTTTTCATTGTCCTGCCACACTTTACGAATAGCCGTATTTAGCATGAATGACAGCTCACGGGGAACCATCTTCAGGATATTGAGCTCCAGCTTTTTATCGGGTAGCGAAAGGTATTTTTTAAAGTCGCCTATGGTCTCTTTAATCTCGTGATTCTTATCAATAAAAACACCAACATAACCAAGGTCATCGGTTAAAAAATCTTTGAATACATCATCGATGGATTTTTTAGTTCCTTGTGGTGCGGTTTTTTTTAACTGTTGTGAAATAGAGGTTGTTCCGCTGCTGGTGTAATAACTATTGGGTTGTATATGGCCTATAGGGCCGGTTTTGCGGTAAATCTTCCACTTGCTGCTTATCTCTGATAGTCCGTCTTTGATATTAGATGCAGTTTCGCTTGAGCCCAAAAATAAATAACCACGCTGGTTTAAAGAAAAATGAAATGTAGACAGCACCTTTTGCTGCAACAGCACATTCATGTAAATGAGCATATTGCGGCAGCATATTAAGTCATTTTTAATAAACGGCGGTGCCTTGGTTACATTGTGGCGGGCAAATACAATCTGTTTACGTATGTTAGGTAAAACAGAATAGTGTTTGCCATCTTTAATAAAGTAATGCTCTAATATCTCCGGATCTATTTCTTTGGCGATAGCTTCGGGATAAAGATTGTGTGAGGCGACTTCTAAGCTGGCTTCGTCAATATCCGACGCAAAGATTTTTACTTCGAGTTCTTTGCCGGTTTTTTGCAGGTAACGGTCAATTAAAATGGCCACTGAGTAGGCTTCCTCACCGGTGCTGCATGCGCAAATCCATACCTTAAGTAAATCGCCGTCTTCCTTAGCGTCAATAATTTCGGGTATTACTTTGCTTGCCAGTATATCAAAGGCGGCTTTATCTCTAAAAAATTTGGTTACACCAATTAAAAAATCTTTACCCAGGTCCTTGGCTTCTTCATCGTTTTCGCGCAAAAGTTTAACGTAATCTTCCAGCTTAAAAATCCCGTTAAAGTTCATGCGGCGTGCTATACGCCTAATAATGGTGGGCGTTTTATACAAGTTAAAGTCGTGCCCGCTTTGTTGGTGCACTAACTGAAACAACTCGCTAAGCAGGGCATCGTCAATTTTACCGTTTTCGAGAATTTTAAGCGGCTCTTGCCTGGCATAGGCAAACAACTCCTCATGCATGCGTGCAGGCGAGGTAATCGCATCAGCATTGCCTGAGGTGATGGCACTTTTGGGCATTCCATCAAACCGCGCTGTTTCCGGGTCTTGAACAATAACCATTCCGCCGCATTCCTTAATTGCTTCAATGCCCTTAGTGCCGTCGGTTCCGGTTCCGGATAGTATGATAGCTATAGCTTTTTCCTGCTTATCATGAGCCAATGAGAACAAAAAGTTATCAATGGCTGTGTTGGGTGCCTTGTCATGATTTTTTTCGGCCAGCTTTAAACGGCTGTGGCTAATGGTCATGAGTTTGTTGTTCGGAATTATATAAACACAATCGGGTTGCAGGCTCATGTTTTCTGTAGCCTCAAACACCTTCATGTGCGTATGCTTGGATACCAGTTCAACTAAAAGACTTTTATAATCTGAAGACAGATGCTGGACAATTATAAATGAGAAGCTCGAGTTACCGGGCATATGGTCGAAAAACTCATGTATAGCTTCAAGCCCGCCGGCTGATGCGCCGATGGCAACTACGTAACCTTCGGTAGCGCCCGCAAAATTTCCCTTTAAAAACTCTTTTTTCGACATTTTTGTGAAAGCTGGAATATTACTGCGTCTGTTTAATTTTATACTCGAACACAAAACTTCTGAAAGTTTCAGCAATACTTAGTTCTTGTTCATGCCAGGGCAACGAAGTTTTGTCTACGGTCTCCAGCCAGCTTTTAAACGAATTGCGCGGATGATAGTTTAAGCCGTTAGGTTCAAAATTTACAGCTTGATTAGGGTTGCCTCCCCACTCAATTGTTCTAACTACTTCCGGTCTGAAACATATAATGTAGTCGCCGGCTTCCATATCAATAGGAATGGCGAGCATGCCACTGGCTATATCGGTAAAAGCCAAGGCTTCGTCAAAAATATCGGCCAGTTGTATGGTTGCAAACACCTGGTTGGTGTTTTTGGCTTGCAGCCACAATTGTAGGTTTTCGAGCACTTCGCCCTCGGGTACATTGCCTGCCGTGGTAATTTCGCCATTTAAATAAACTACAGCTCCGGTAGCGTTAAATAGCTTCATTACATTATTGTCATTATTTAGCAGGCCGGTTGCTATGTCATTGTCGGCGTAGAGTTGTTCTATTAAACGATTACGCTTAGCCTGTAAATGAGCTACAAAATCATACTCTTCTTTATTGATGATCGCAGAAATTTTGTTGGAAATAACACTCGATAATAATTCGAAAATTGAGCATATCTCAAAGTTGAGATAATACGGCGTTTTATGATGACAAGCAATTAGTCCCCAAAGTTGCTCGTTATGAATTACCCTGACCGACATTGAGGCCGTAACCCCCATATTGGCAAGGTATTCAAGGTGCACCGCTGCAACGCTGCGCAAATTACAATCTGACAGGTCGGTAAATGAGTTGGTAATTGGGTTAAGTACCGGGTATAGCTTTATGGGTATATACTCGCGGTTAGGGATAAGGCGGTACGGGTTTTTTAAGTAGAGATTTCTGGCTTGTTTAGGCACATCAGATGCAGGAAAAGTTACGCCTAAATATTGTTCTAATCCATCCTCCTTCTCTTCGGCAATTACGGTTCCGTTCCAATTTTTGTCAAAACGGTACATCATAATACCATCAAAGCCCGAAATACGCTTTAATTCATGTATGGCGATATCACAGGCATGCTGAACTGTGGTAGCAACGTCAATAGCACCCATTACATACTTTATCTCTTCAAAAACATTGATAAAAGACCGCTGCGCGTTAGGCTCGTTTTTTTCCACCTCCAGCAGCAGGTAATCCTGATGTGTATGCACCAATAGTAATAATGACTTATCACTTAAGGATATTGTAATAGGAATCTTGTTTTGTATGCCGCTTTGCAGCTTGTTTTTTAAATCTTCAAATTGCTCCCGAGGTATGTATCGGTCAAAACAGGTATTAATAACTTCAGAAGGTTCAATGTTTAAAACATCGCTTATATTTTCGCTAACCTGAACTATGTTTAAACTATCTTTTTGAAGCACCAGTAAATAGCCATGTGGCTGTATCATATTTACATGATGCAGCGGCAAGCTGCCGCAAAATTCAGAGTCAAAATTTTTACTGGACATATATTATTAACGTCGTATCTTTTAATCTAATGTCAATAACTATATTCCAACAGCACGAATTGCACTGCTGTTACTGGTGATGCAGGTATAAAACCTGCAATTTTTCTGTTTTTAATAATATAGATAGAGGTAGGCAAAATACATATAAATGAATTAAGTATAATATTTATTCAAATTTGGAGTGGAGTATTTTCCATGTAGTTATTATTAATTTAATTTTTAGGAAACTGTGAAGCAGTGAAAATTAAGCATGCTATGGTTTAAATCGGTTTTTTTTGTCCGTCGGGAATTGGAACAGAGATTGTATAATTATTTTAAGAATACAGAGTTACAATCATGGATGCCGCATATATTAAAGCTATAATAAACCGAAACAAAGCACAAGCTGAAATTAACCGGAACAATTTACTCGCTTATAAAGCTAGTTTGTCTACATTTCAGAACAGCTTGTGTAGCCTCGGCGAAGCACTGAAAGAATCAGAACAAAAGTTTGCTAGTTTAACAGGTAGTTACAAGAATAATGGAAACGTAAAGAGCATTGTGCCCGTCACGTTACACCGAGTGGCTTCTTAAAAACCGAATCAATATAAACAACAAAAGCCTGCAATTGCAGGCTTTTGTTGTTTATAGGCTTAGCTAAATATAAGCCCTAATCTAATAGATATTAACCACTACAGCATTTAGCTGCACATTTTGTTGTACTGTTTATTAACATGCTGAATATGTGTTTAACTTTTATAAATTTGGTTTAGCAAAACCAATTATAAAAACCGAGTTAACCAGCATTTAGCGTATTGCCGGGTGTGATCTGTAAAAATCCTATTTGCAAATAAGGCTTTAGTTTGGCGTGTATAATCTTGAATAAAAATCAATGCTATCAAAGTTTTTTATCTCTAAAATTTATTCAACCTTTATCAATAAAGTGCTGTTGCTCGTGTGTGTTTACACAGCAGTATTTATCACTACTGCAACGGCGCAAAAAAGGAACATAAATTTTACCGCGTTAACATCCAAAGACGGACTCTCTTCTAACACCATAAATGCAATATGTAAAGATAAGTTAGGCTTACTCTGGTTTGCAACAGACGAAGGATTGAACAGGTTTGATGGTAAAGACTTTAAAGTGTACCGCTACCGGCCCGAAGATACAGCTGGTTTAAAATCAAAAGAAGTTGTTGCATTGCATGAGGACAAGCAGGGCCGTTTATGGATAGGAACCATGGGGGGATCGCTTCACTGTTATAACCGAAACAGCGACACATTTGCGCACTACAACTCGGGCAAAGGAGACAGAAATACCAGTAGTGACGATATCAAATCTATTTGCAGCGATTATAAGGGCAAAATATGGATAGGCACATTGGATGGCGTGAACGTTTTAGATCCGGAATCAAAAAGGATCAGCAAGCTTTCGGTAAACGCTAAAATGTCGGCAAGCCTGGACTCACAAGCTATATTTTGTGTGTTTGAGGATAGCCACCGGCGGATGTGGGTAGGTACAAACAAAGGTTTATATCATTATAACCGTCAGTCAAAGCAATTCATTCCATTCCGGCACAACAATTCTAATCCAAGCAGTTTAGTTAGCGATACCGTAAATACAATTGCTGAAGACAAATCAGGAAACGTATGGGTGGGCACTATAAACGGACTGAGTATGTTAATGCCCGACAACAAAACGTTTAAAAACTTTAAGTTTAACGTACATAGCCCGCAAAGTATTAGCAGCAATACTATATACGCCATTGCTGCTGAGGATAAAGATAATCTTTGGGTTGGTACCGAAGGCGGCCTCGATATCATCCATGTAAAATCGGGCCAAGTTAGCCGTTACAAACCCGATGGTCGGAATAAGTTTAGTTTAACAAGCCGTTCTGTAAGGAGCATTTTTATTGATAAACATGGTATTTGCTGGCTGGGTACTTATGAAGGCGGTATTAATAAGTACGATAAGAACCTAACACTGTTTAATTTAAAGCAGAGTAATGCTTTTGATCCCTTTGGCCTAAGCGCCCCGTTTATAACAGCATTTGCTGAGGCTGCCAACGGTGATGTATTTATAGGTACAGATGGCGGGGGCTTAAACTTGTTTCATCGTAAAACCGGACTATTCACTCACCAGGACATACAGCCGGCTCACGGCATCTTTTCATCAGGGTTGCCAATTCTTACTATGGCGCTTGATCGCCAAAAACAACTATGGATAGGCACATTTCGTAACGGACTGTTTATATACAATACTCAAAGCGGGCAGTACAGGCAGGTGAAGCAGGGCAGGGCAGCAAACGAAATTAATGATGATGACATTTTTTGTTTAAAGGAAGACCATGAGGGCAGAATGTGGGTAGGTACGAACGGTAGCGGCGTTAGCGTATATAATCCGGCAAGTGGTACATTTCAGAGATTTACTAACAAGCCTGTATCTGCTGATGACGTTGCTGTTCCGTTAAACGGATTCATTAGGGCAATTGAAGAAGACCGGCAGGGTAATATTTGGATAGGTAGCTATGGTTCCGGACTGGCGGTATATAATCGCAAATTAAAAAAGTGCATACTTTATGATAAGGCACATTACAGCCAACTGCCAAGTAATAAGATTTTATCTTTATTAGCCGATCATCAGGGAAATATTTGGATAGGAACAAGTGGCGACGGGTTGGTCATGCTTAACCAGAAAACCCATACCTTCAGCACATTTACCGATAAAAATGGATTACCTAATGGCTTAATACATAAAATACTGGAAGATAAAAACGGAATGATTTGGATGAGCACCAACCGGGGTATAAGCCGGTTTGATCCGGTCACTAAAAAATTCAAGAGCTTTTCGCGTTACAATGGGCTGCAAAATAACGTTTTTATGAACGGTGCCGGTATAAGTACTGCCAGCGGAGAACTGTTTTTTGGTGGTGTTGAAGGGTTTAATTACTTCAACCCACTGGAAATCAAAACCAATATAACGCCTCCGGTTGTGCTTATCACCGATTTAAAAGTGGCTAATAAATCGGTAACCCCAGGCGGTTCCGGGTCGCCCATCCAGCAGCAAATTTCTGTTGCTAAAGAAATAGTGTTGAATTATAAACGGAATTTTTCCATCAGCTATGTGGCCCTCAATTTCACAGCGCCTCAACAAAATCAGTACGCATACAGGCTTGTTGATTTTGACAAGGACTGGATACCTGCAGGGCCTTCAACTACGGCCACTTATACAAACCTCGACCCTGGCAAGTATGTGTTTGAGGTAAAGGCCTGTAACAATGACGGTGTATGGAATGATAAAAGTACACGTATCAGCATTATTATAAGGCCTCCCTTTTGGATGACAGTTTATGCTTATATCGTATACGCTCTGCTTTTTACGGCACTGCTATTATTCATTCGCCATAGGGGCATACTTAAGTTGCAAAAGAAGTTTGCGCTGGAGCAAGAGCAGCTGAAAGCAAGGCAAGCTATAGAACAAGAAAAGCGGGAAGCAGAGCGTTTACACGAGCTGGATTTAATGAAGATTAAGTTTCTAACAAACCTGAGTCACGAGTTCAGAACGCCGATATCCCTCATCATGGGACCTGCAGAAAAAATGCTGACGCAAGATCCCGGCAATAGTAATGCAGGGCAGTTGCAAATGATTAAACGCAATGCCCGACGGTTGCTAAACCTTGTAAATCAGTTGTTGGATTTCAGGAAAATGGAGGAACATGAACTTAAACTGAACCTTGCCGATGGCGAGATTATCAGTTTCCTGAAAGAAGCAGCAGATTCCTTTTTTGATATTGCTGAACGTAAGCGTATTACTTTCAAATTCGAAAGCCAGGTAAAGCAACTTTACGCATCGTTCGATCATGACAAACTTGAGCGTATAATATTTAATCTGCTCTCTAACGCATTCAAATTTACGCCTGAGGGCGGCGCTGTGACCGTACAGGTTGAAGAAGCTTTGCTAATTTCCAGTGAGGATAAATGGCTGCGCATAAGCGTAACAGATACGGGCATTGGCATACCTGACGACAAAAGAGATAAAATTTTTGATAGATTTTTTCAGGATGATACGGTTACCATGCCTGGCTTAAATCAGGGTAGTGGTATAGGGTTATCTATCACTAAGGAGTTTGTACAAATGCATGGTGGTAGCATTGAAGCTGCCAGCAGATTAGAAAAAGGTACTGTATTTGTAATTGATCTGCCTTTACTGTTGGCATCTGTTGTACCGCCATTACCAGAGCCATTGCCAACCCAGGCGCCGCAGGAAACTGTGGAGGTAACGGCCGAAAAGGATAAGAAGCAACGGTCGGAAGATTTGTTTACCATCCTGATTGTAGAGGATAATGATGATTTCAGGTTTTACCTTAAAGATAATCTAAAGCTTCATTACAAAATAATTGAAGCCTCCAATGGTAAAGAAGGCTGGCTTAAGGCGTTATCCAGTCATCCGAATTTAATAGTGAGTGATATTAGTATGCCTTATATGGATGGCATTGAACTAAGCCGAAAAATAAAATCGGATAAAAGGACGGCCCACATACCGGTGATATTGCTTACAGCGCTAACGAGGGAAGAGGAGCAATTGAAAGGACTCAATTCGGGTGCTAACGATTACATGACCAAGCCTTTCAACTCAGAGATATTGAACGTACGCATCAGGAACCTATTGAACATGAACCGTACATTGAAGAACACGTACACCAAGCAAATCAAAGTGTCGAGTTCAGAGGTGGTTATTGAATCAAGCAATGAGAAGTTTTTAAGCAAGGTGGTATTGTACGTAGAGGAGAATATGAACAATTCTCAATTATCAGTAGAAGATTTAAGTGGCTATTTGGGAATGAGCAGGGGAGCCTTATATCATAAGCTGCTGGAACTTACTGGCCTTTCACCGGTTGAATTTATCCGGTCGATAAAATTAGAAAGGGCGGCTGTATTACTCGAAAAAAGTGATCTCAACATCGCACAGATTGCCTACATGGCGGGTTTTGCTACACCGCATTATTTTGCTAAATCTTTTAAGGCCAAATTTAACATGCTGCCATCCGAGTACATTGCCGTTAAAAGAAAGGTGTCTGAAGTGAAAAATTAAACTTAAATATCTGGTTATAGCATAAAAAAGGAGGCTGCCATAAAGCAGCCTCCCAAACAAATTGAAACATAACTCCTCGTTATTGAGGGGTTAGGCCTTGTGTAAAACCGGCATAAGCTAGTTTCTTTTTATAATTGCTATCAAATAGTAAAGGGAAATCTGGCGATGTTGGGGTGTTTAGCCAACTATCACTATCGGCCACGCCCCAAACCGTAACACCGTAACGTTGTATAGCAGGTACGTTTTTAATGTATGATTGTATAACGTACTTGTAAAGTTTGCGCTGTAGTTCAAGCGCGTTTACCGAGGGCGCAAACGGTGCCTGTTTAGCGCCATTCAGCACAATGTCTAATTCTGATATCCTGATTTTTAAGCCGGTGGAGGCCAGTGTTTTAAACATGTAGTCTACAGCGTTAGGGTCTGTGTTAATGTTTAAGTGCATTTGTGTTCCAATGCCATCAACCAGTGCGCCGCGTTGGTTAATAAACGTAACCAGGGCTTTCATAGAGTCTGTTTTAGCACGCGAGTATTCCAGGTTATAATCATTGATAAACCTCAAAGCAGTAGGATCTGCTTCCTTAGCGTATTGAAATGCTTTGAGTACATAATTATTGTTATCATATTTACTGCCAATGTACTGCCCGTACAGGAACTGGTTAGTGATGTTGGCTGTTGGGATGGTATAGTTGGAGCTGGTCCGTACAGCGCCATTATCCAAAAATACTTCGTTAACCACATCCCAGGCCTTAATCTTTCCGGCGTATCGCTGCATGGCGGTCACAATGTACTTTTTCATCTCACCGTCAATAGCAGCCGTTTTTTGCGCATCTGTTAGTGCAGTTGCAGGGCCGCCGCTGGTTTGGTAGGTTACGGTCACATCATCAATAAAATAAGTATTAGCCGCATAACCAATATCAAACAATACCCTTGTTTGCGCTTCCCGGGCAGTAAAGGTGTAAGTATACGGTGCCCAATCGGTAGTAGTATTATAATCGGCGGAGTACTGTGCAGTTGGCTGGGTTGATATCCTCATTTTACCGCCTGCAGATGCCGCTTTGATATAAAAAGTCATAGTATAAGTGGTGCCTACCGTGGTGTTAAACAAATCGCTTGCTAACTGAACAGAGTATGCCGTTCCTGAAGCTGCTACGACTACTTTAAGTGAATGACTACCCGTGCGCACTTCGTTTGCGCCTGTACCGGCCGAAAATGAATTTCCACCATTAAACTTATTCCAATTTGCCACATCAGTGCCGTTTACGGCTTCAAAGGTGCCGTTTGCAAGCACATTAGTAGCAACCGTTCCGGTTGATTTGGGCGCAATAAGAGAATTAAGGTAGGTTGCATTTTGCTGCGAATACCATACCAGGGTATGGCCAAACACCTGCAAGCCGTTATTTGCACAAATGTTATATAACGCATCGGCTGTTGTAAAATCATAAGCACCGTTATTTCTAACTACCGAACCTTCTTTTAATTCGTTGCCAAAAGTTATGTTATTGGCTTCTCTTTTAACCGTTGCCAGGTAAGCAGCACTATTTAGCATAGGACCATAAGTTACCGCCATACCCATGTTTGGGAAAAAGGCTGCAGTTTTTGCTTTTAAGGTTCCGGCGGTATCTGCAGTAGGAATGGCTGTTGAATAAATTTCCAGCGGTATTTCGGGCGCTACGATATTTTCGTCGTCGTTCTTTTTACAAGAGGTAGTATATATAAGCATAACTCCTGCCATGGCAAATTGAAATGCTATTGATATTTTTTTCATAATTTATTGAATAACTGGATTGATGGATTAGGGTTCCGCCGTATGTGGCGGAACCTTGGAATCAATTATGGTAAAATTTATAAGAGGCCAAAATCATCAACATAATAAGTAAGCGGAACGCTTCCACTCACATTCTGTATGGCAACTTCTGTTATTACAGTAGGGTTATTAAATGCACTCAATGGCACGGTTACTTCTACATAAGTGCCGCCTACAATTTTGGCCTGTACTGCTGTATTGTAATTTTGGTTTATATACAGTTGCACGGTTTTACCATTATCGGCCGGGGCGCCATATAAAAAGTACTTGATAGAGGTTATGCCCAGGGCGCTTACATTTAATCCATTGCCGTTCGCATCTTTATAGCCTACTACAAAGCCACCATAGATATTGGCTGCATCGTCTGCTGTTGCTTTAATTGCAGCTGTGCCACGGTACACCTGTTCCTTGTTAGCAGGGTCGCGGGTTGTACTGTAGCCGCCAAATGTCCAATTGGGTGCAAATGCGTCATCATAAATCAGTGCCTTGTATACGGGCGCAGGTATACCAAACGAGTCGGTAGACTTTGCGGTGCCTCCAGGGGTAGTTACATAAAGGTTAGCCTTTACAACGCCCGCTGGTACTTTAACCTGTATACTGGTTTTGGTAGGCGTTCCCTGAATTTGTCCCGGCCGGTCATCAAACCGCACCACCGTTGCATTATCCAGTGATGAGCCTGTAATGGTAACTATGTCTCCTTCTTTGCCGGCTGTGGGCGTAAAGCTGGTGATCACGGGAGGCGGTTGGTTAATAGAAAAAGGAAATTCAACTTCGCCATACTGCGTTACTACTTTGAGTTTATTAATTTGAGCGGCACCGTAGGGCACATTCTGCGGAATAGTTACAATAATGCTTTGGTCGGTCAATAAACCTGGGTTAAAGTAAACCGAGGTGCCGTTAAAGGATACTGATTTTGTGCTTTTTAAGTTAGTACCTAAAATGGCGTACTGCGTACCCAACCGTCCGGCCTTAATGGTAGAATCAAATGCAACAGCCCTTGTTTCGTTATATATGTTATTAGAGTCCAGCGTAATTCGGTGAATAACGTTTTGTATGGTATCCAGCTTACTTATTAAGCGCACGCGCTCAATCGTAGGAGCTCCTTTGCCGCCTTCATCACTTTTTTTACAGGCAGCGAATCCAAATACTACCAATACCGATAGCAGGCAGAAGTATATTTTTAATTTCGTTCTCATGTGCTAATGTTATTTAAATGGGTAAGCAACCGGTGGATCTTTCAACTTAGGATCAGCTACAATCTCGGTAGCTGGTATTGGGAATAGCAGGTTGGCACTGGTTACGTTAGTAAGGTAACCGTTACCATAGCGCTGTGGAGGGTTACTGTTATCCGATGTGCCCTTATCCTGCTGTTTAATGATTTGTAACGCAATAGGGTGTTCGGTTTTATTGAAGCCGTCCAACCGCATCAGGTCGAAGAAGTAATCATTTTCGAACGCAAATTCACGTCTGCGCTCATCCAATAAGTCGTCTTTATAATTAGTTGGCCAGCGTTTACCTTTTTCGTTACTTCCGGGGGTGTAGTCGGGATTGGGAACAAAGCCGCTACGGTCAATTACGGTTAAGTTGCTTAAGCCTGCCCGGCGGCGTATGGTGTTTATGGCATTTAACGCTACCGGATCGGTACTGGTTTTTGCACCAGCCATAACCGCCTCGGCCAAAATAAGGTATACATCAGCATAGCGCATCATGTAAGTATTATTGGCTGATGATTGTGCACCGCCTACACCACCGTTGTCGGCAGGAGTACCTACAATATATTTCTTAACCTGTGCGTGTGTACCTTGCGAGTTGGCATCAGAAGGTACGGTATATCCGCCAGATGCCTGGTTAATTTCGTTGTACTTATCGCCTGGAATCATATAAGTAGGCTTGCGGCGCAGATCTGTCGCATCAAATTTATCCATCAGGTCAAACGTTGGTGCCATTTGTCCGTATCCATCGCCGGTGCCGGTAATAATACCGTTTAAAGCAACAGCACCCTGAAATGGATTGCCGCGGCCATAGCCGCCGCTGCCTGTCCACTGTAAGGCCACAATTGATTCTTCGTTATTGTTATTGGCGGTTAAGAACAGATCTGAAAAGGTTTTACCGGGTACATCAATACCATACAGTTTAAATTCTTTGCTGGCAATTACCTTTTCGGCCTGTGTGCGGGCATTGGGATAATCCTGCATATATAAGTATACCTTAGCCAGAAGGGCAGATGCCGAACCGCTGGATACACGGGCATTAGATGGCGAAGATCCTGTTCTAACTGCAGGAGAACAATTAGCTTCGGCATATTTCAGGTCGTTAACAATAAATTTGTAAACGTCGGTAACCACATGCCGGTTTACCTGATAATTATCTACATAATCCAGGCTGTTTTCAATGATAGGCACCGGGCCAAATATCCGTACCAGATGAAAGTACGCCAGAGCCCGCCATAAGTGGGCTTCACCTAAAGCGTTTTTAACAACGGCTTGATCTACAGACGAAGGCACCTTAGTTGGCAAGTTGTTTATAATTCCGTTTGCTTGCGCAACTTCAATAAACAGGGAGTTCCATACAGACGAAATCTCGAAATTAGTGCCCGTAACAGAAAAGTCCTGAAAATTGATAATATCCGGAGACCAGGTGCGCCCGTTGCCGCCGCTTATTTCGGTTATAGCCCAGCCGCCCTTGGTACAATAGCCAAACCAGGGCGCACTGTATAATATTGTGGTGCTCGTTCTTACCTGTTCGGCTGTTTGGTAATAATTATCAAGCGTAATCTGACTTTTAGGCGGGCGATTAAAGTATTCTTTTTTACAAGCTGAGAAAGATGCAGCCAGTAATACTGTTAGGCTTAAAAATGCTTTTATATTAATTTTCATATTCATTAAGCTTTATTTTTAGAACTGTGCATTAATACCAAATACAATGGTACGCGGAATAGGGTAGCGCCCCAGATCTACGTTGGTTAAAAACACATTTTGATTGATTGATCCTACTTCGGGGTCCAAACCTTTGTATGGTGTAAATACATAGAGGTTTTGCCCGCTGGCGTATACCCGTAGGCGGCTTATGCTCAATTTTTGAATGAGGCTTGCCGGTAAGTTATAGCCAATGCTAACGTTTTGAACCCTCAGGAACGAGCCGCTTTGCACAAAACGATTAGAACTATACAAATTGGGATTATCACCGCCTACAGGCCGTGGGGTAGGAGCGTCTGCATTGTTTGGCGTCCAGAAATTAGCGGCTGATGCTAACTGGTTTTGATACAAACTCCCTAAGCCGGCAGTTTGGAAAGATAATATGTTATAAATTTTAGCTCCGTAAGATCCGTTGAGGAAAATAGACAGATCAAAGTTTTTGTAGTTAAAAGTATTGGTGATACCGTAAGTAAACTTAGGATTTGGATTGCCGATACCCGACTGGTCGTTTTCGTCAATCTTGCCGTCGTTATTTAAATCCTCAAACTGTATATCACCCAGCCATGTACCGCCTGAACCTGTTCTAACCGGACGGCCAAACTGTACGGGTGCATTTCTGAGCTGGCTTTCGGTTCTGAAAATATCTTTAACCGTGTAGCCATAATATTGTCCAACTGGCGAACCAACAACCGTACGCGTTGGCGTTAACGACAAGAAGCTGGTAACAACATTTTGTTGTATATACGGCACGCCTGTGTATAGTGAGAGTACCTTGTTGCTGTACCTGCTAAAAATGAGTTTAGTATCCCACTTAAAGTTTTTCGATGCAATATTTTTGCTGTTGATGCTAAACTCAAAGCCTTTGGCAGATAGCTTACCACCATTGGCATAAGGCGGATTGATTACAGCGGTTCCGGAAAAAGCAGCGTTTTGACCAAGCAGGAAAGCCGGAAGTGCTCTCTGGAACAGGAAGTTCTTTGAACTTTTGTCAAAGTAATCGAACGTAGCATCTATGCGGTTATTAAGCAAGCTAAAATCGATACCCAGGTCGGTTTGTACAGCAGTTTCCCAAGTTAGGTTTTGGTTAGGTACTTTGTCAATGGCAAAGGCAGTTCCAATACCGGTTGGTACTGCATTAAGTGCCGAGCCGTACAGGTAACTCGGTACTCCCTGATTACCTGTTTGGCCGTAACCAAATCTGATTTTAATGTTATCAGCTATCGATTTGAATTTTGCCATAAATGGCTCTTCGGATAAGCGCCATGATAGTGCAAATGAAGGGAAGTAGCCTGTTTGGAACCCTTGGGCAAACTTAGATGAACGGTCTATCCGGTAGGTTGCTGTTAAGCTGTAGCGATTGTTATAGGTATAGATGATACGGCCATATTTCGACTCGATAATATCATTATTACCAACAAACTCGCCAACGGTAGCTGTTTTTGCATCGCCTAAGTTTAACGACTGCAGGTCATTGGTTAGGAAATTTTGAACCCCTGCCGAGTGGTCGTTGTAGACGGAGTTAACCAACTCGTAACCTAATAAACCGGTAACATTGTGTTTTTTGCCGAAAGTGTGATTGTAAGTAAGATATTCTTTCCAGCTCCAAAAGTTTGAATTGGTATAATACTCCTGTAATGACGCTGTTGGGTTTATAAAGCGCGGACCGTAGCTGTAAGTAGGCCTGAACAGCTTAGCTGCCGAAAAATTAAAGTCTCCGTTTAATTCAGACCGTAAGGTTAGGTCTTTATAAAATTTCAGATCAGCATATAAGCTGCCATTAAAGTTACTGCGGGTCAGTAAATTGGTTATATCTAACGCTTGGGCTACCGGGTTAATCTGCCCGCCAACCTGGTCGGCCTGTGGGCCGGCGTAAGAACCATCGGCATTCCGGACAACCTGATCAGGCGCGCTTAGCAGCGCAGTATAGATAATGCCGGTATTATTACTTAGTGAGGTGTTTTGAATGCTGCGGCTGGCCGACAGGGTTGTGCCAACCTTAAACCAACTTTTTACCTGCGAATTTACGTTTGTACGAATGTTGAAACGCCTGAAATCGTTACCCAACACGGTACCGTCTTGGGTAACGTATCCACCCGAAATATAGTAATCGGTTGCTGTGTTAGCGCCAGAGAATGAAGCCTGGTGGCTTTGTTGAGGGGCCGTTTTAAAGATCTCATCCTGCCAGTCGGTTCCTTCGCCTAACAAATCCTGGTTGGCGAACTCACCGCGGCGAGCCTGCCCTATGTTGTCGGCTAAGGCATTCTGCAGCCTGGCGTACTGTTTCAGGTTCATCATTTTCAGGAATTTACCCTGTTGCTGAAAACCATAGTAACCATCGTAACCAATGCGCATGCTACCTGCCTTGCCACGTTTAGTTGTAATGATAATTACACCGTTAGAGCCTCGGCTGCCATATATTGCAGTTGCCGAAGCGTCTTTTAACACTTCAATGTTCTCAATATCGCTTGGGTTAAGGAAGGATAAAGGACTAACACCTACCTCGCCATTGTTTGGCGAGAGTGCCTGCGACCGGCCGCTGCTGCTCCGATTGTTGGCATCGCCAGAAATGGCAACACCATCTATAACATACAATGGCTCGTTAGATAAGCTTAGCGATGTTATGCCCCTTATATGTACCGAAGTTGCGCTGCCCGGACCGCCCGAATTTTGTGTGATGGTTATGCCTGAGGCCTTGCCTTGCAAAAGCTGATCAACGCTTACTTGCGGAATGTTAGCAATATCTTCTGCCTTAACTGATGATATGGCACCGTTTATATCTGAGCGCTTTTGTGCACCATAGCCTATAATTACCACATCATTTAAAGCAGAGCGGGTTTCAACTAAGGTTACGTCCAGCTTTGTGCGGTTTGCAGCGCCTACCTCTTGAGTTGCAAAGCCAACAAAACTGAAAACAAGTGTTTCGTTGCCCTGCGGCAGCGTGATGGTGTATTGGCCGCTGGCATTAGAAACAACGCCGGTTTTTGCACCCTTAATTTTAATGTTAACACCAGGTAATGGCACGCCTTTATCATCAACCACTGTACCCGATACCACAATCGATTGCATTGCTGTAGTTATCAAATCCTTTCGTTTAATAACTACGGTATTCTGGTTAATAACAAAAGTTAGCGGCTGGTTTCTGAAACACAGCTCAAGTGCTTCCGTAAGGTTGCGGTCTTTTACGCTCAGATTTACAAGCCGCGAATCTTTAATGGTAATTGCGTTGTAAATAAAATTATAGCCCGTTTGCCGGCTTATGTTGTTCAAGACCTCATCTAATGGGGCGTTCTTAACGCTTAGGCTAACTTTCTGGGCAAATGTTCTGGCGCTTACCTGCATAATTGCAATCAAGCATAACATCAGGGTTATTTTCATTACCTTAAAAAGCTTAGGTTTAATGCAGGAGCGAGCCCCGCAAATAATTGCAGTAAAATTTTTGTACATTTGAATGTTAGGTATAAATAATTGGTTGTGAACACGATTGGTTATGGTTGCCTAACTGGGCTTATGGCCTGTAGCCAGGAATGCTGCGAACATTCCTGGTATTTTTTTAGGTAACCGGTAATGTAATAATTATTCCATAACGGTTACTCTCCTTCCTTCGGTTTTAAAGTGTATAGTTCCTGTGAGTTCCAAATTTTTCAAAACTTCTGTGAGGCTTTTAGACCGGGATATACGCCCGCCAAAAACCATGTTTTGCAAATCTCCTTTATAGACAACTTCTACATCATACCATCGGGCGATCTGTTGCATAATTGCAGTTATACGTGCATTGCGGAATAAAAAAATGCCGCTCTTCCATGCAATTGCTTCTTCCACATCAACATTTTGTATATCAAAGCTTTGCATATCGGGCTGTAGTTGGGCTTGCTGACCAGGAACAAGCAGTTTCTTTGCTCGTCCTCTGGAAATAGCTACCGAACCCTCTAACAATGTAGTTTTTGAAGCTTCAACTCCGGGGTATGCAGTTATGTTAAAATGTGTACCTAATACCTCCACTTCCTCATCTTTAAACGCAACTTTAAACGGCATCGTTTTATTTTTAGCTACTTCAAAATAGCCTTCGCCACTAAGTTCAACTTTGCGTTCTGCGCCTGTAAATGCCACCGGGAAGCGTAGCGTAGAGGCTGCATTGAGCCAAACTTTACTGCCATCCGGTAGTATAATTTGGTATTGCCCGCCTCGCGGGGTGCTGATTGTATTGTATTCAACTTTGCCTGTCACCAGCGGTGCTGGCACTTCATATTGCAGTATACCATCCTGCTGTTTTTTTATCGTTACTTGCCCTTTAGCAAGGATGGTAGCATTACCTACTGTATTTAGTTCAATTGTTTTGCCGTTTGCCAGTGTTAGTATGGCCTTGCTGCTATCTGTATAAGCATGTTTTATTTGATTTTTACGGGTTGCTACGGTTAGCCGTTTATCAGGCTCTGCTATGTAAAATAATGCAGCCCCCATAATAATAAGCACAACAGCTGCCGCTGCCCATTGCCAGGTAAACCTAAAGTGTGCATGCTTCCTCATGTTAAGGCTTTCGTCCAACTTGCTCAATAATCTGGTTTCAATGCCGCGGTAACGGTCCTTGTCTTCTTCCGGATGAAGGGTTTTAAGTTCAAAATCATCCTCGTATGCCATTATTTTTTCAATCTCTAAAGGCGTAGCTTTACCTGCCAGGTGTTTTTCATAAAGTAACAGGTATTCTTCTCGCGTCATGAAATTGGTTGGTTTGTTTGATCTTTGTAATAGTATAGAGTAGCAAGTACAGGTACCACACACATACCAACAGTAAATAATTATTAATTAAAAAATTGGTAATTATTTTTAATAGCTGTAGCTTTACTTTACAACCAATTATACTATGGCATACAGCTCATTGAGCGACGCCAACCTCTGGAATCTTGTAATAGATGACGATTACCGTGCTTTTACCGTACTGTTTCAGCGTCATTGGGTGCGTTTGTACAAAACGGCTCTTAATTATATTAAAGATGAGCAGGTGTGCGAAGAGCTCATTCATGACTTGTTTCTGAACTTATGGAACCGCAAACGGTATTTAAATATTAACAATTTCAGTGCTTATCTGAAAGTGTCACTTCGTTACCATGTTTACGCCCAGTTAAAAAAGCAAAAGACATCTCCTATACAACTACAGGAGGACTTGTGTGACACAGTTTATGAACTTAATGCCGCCTATGAGAAGCTGTGTTACCGGGATATGGAGGATGAGCTTCACAAGCAAATGAAGACGCTTCCCCTTCGTTGTCAGGAAATATTTAAGCTGAGCCGCACTGAGCAATTAAGCAATACCGAAATTGCTATAAAGCTTGGTATCTCTAAACGCACGGTAGAAAATCAAATTACTGTTGCTTTGAAATATATACGTGGTCACATTAAAGATATAGCCATGCTAATGGTGATACTTTTGCACTGGTAGCGCCTTCCTTCTTCTTTATCCTTGTTATAATTAACCAGGTTGTAACTAATAACGAACCTTTCTTTTAATTTCATTAAACCTCTTGGTAAAAAAGTCTCGTTTAACATTACAGCAATCTTCCATCCTGATTTTTTCATACATAGTTAAAAGCAACTCACTGTGCGGATTTACACGACGCATAAATTCATGATCAACATACAACAAATATTGCATGTAAAGTGTATATGCCTCATTAAAAGGAGTTTATGATTTACTTTTGGGCTTGTTTTTTTACGTTTGCTATACATCCGTTGTATCATTCGGAACAAATATGAGATGAAAGATTTCATTGCTCTTATACCTTTACCATCACCTAAAAAGAAGAAATTATTTTTTACTGACTGTATTGGCAGTAAGTTCAATCCGGTACATATCCGGTGAGGCTTATGGCGTTACTGGTAGATGAGAAATGAAAAGGATGAATCCTTTTTTTTTAACCACTAACTGCAATCGATTGCAAGTAGTTGAATTGACAACAAAACCAATTATAAATTAATATGAGAAACAAGTACTATTAACCACTCCAAAATTAGCTGTATACTACTGCACTTTCAGCATTGCTGGGTGCCTGCTGTTCTACAGCTCAGCCTAATTATTAAACCAATAAACAAAATTATTATGCAAAAAAACAGACTTACTATGTTATGGAAGTCAATGCTTATCGCCTTAGGGATTTGCTTTATTTCCATTCATATTTATGCACAGTCCAGAAACATTACAGGTACAATTGTAGACGAAAAAGGCGAAACTTTGGTTGGCGCAACCGTTAAAATAAAAAGCGGATCGTTAACCACCACAACAAATGTAAACGGCCAGTTTACGCTTAATGTACCACCAAGCGAAACCGCCCTTATTGTGACTTATATTGGTTATACCGATCAGGAAGTTTCTATAAATGCACAGAGTAACAATCTCCGTATCCAACTTACCTCCAATGCCCGTAATTTAAATGACGTGGTGGTGGTGGGTTACGGCTCACAGCGCAGAAAAGATGTAACCGGATCTGTTACCTCGGTTTCTGAAGCCACACTTGAAGAAGTGCCTGCACCTAACTTAATAGCCCAATTAAAGGGGCGTGCTGCCGGTGTGACTATTGTAAATAACAGTTCAACCCCGGGCGCTGCAGGATCTATCCGTATCCGTGGTAACCGTACCATTACCAGGGGCAGCAACAGCAGCAGTGACAATGCTGATGCTCCTTTGATCGTATTAGATGGTGTGCCTTATAATGGTAGCATAAATGACTTTAGCCCTGACGACGTTTCGAGCATTGACATCTTAAAGGATGCCTCTGCAACAGCCATTTATGGTTCTAGAGGTGCGGGTGGTGTTATATTGGTGACTACTAAACGCGGCCGCACCGGCAAAGCAGTTATTACCTATGACGGCTATTATGGTATTTCGAGCATTTTGGGTAAGTATAAGTTGTTTAACGGGCCTGAATTTGCCCAGTTTAAGGCAGATGCCGCTACTTATGCACAAACTAATCCTGGTCAAACCGGTTACGGCCTTACGCAATCGGAAAAGGATGCCTTAGCTGCCGGTATTTCTACCGATTGGCAAGATCTTATTTATCAGCATGGTTCTATAAGTAACAACCAGATCAATATTTCTGGCGGTAGCGAAAAGACCCAATTTGGTGTAGGGGCCGGCTATTTTACTGAAACCGGTATTATACCAAACCAAAATTTTAAGAGGGCAACGCTCCGCACTACTATCGATCACCGTATTAATGACCGTATCAAAGTAGGTGTTAACTCTATTACTACATTATCTTACTCAAACACGCCGGGTGGGGGTAACGTACCATTCAATTTGGCGCGTTTAACGCCGCTGGCATCGCCATACAATGCTGATGGTACTTTGAATTTACGTCCGGCATCCCAAACTCTTGATGCTACTCAAGTAAACCCTTTAACGCTCATTACCCGGGCCGATGATATTGTTGCCCGTAACAAACGCTTAAGAACCTTTAACAGCCTTTATGGGGAAGTAAACATTTTTGACGGATTAAGATACCGCCTGAATGTTGGTTTAGATTACCGTACTGAAAATGGAGATGGATATAACCCCGCAGGTACGCTTGTAAATGCAAATGATGGTCAAAGCTCAAGCAATGGTAGCTTTTCCTCAGGTTATAATTACTCTTACAACATTCAAAACTTGCTGTATTACGATAAAACCTTTGCCCAAAAACATAAGGTAAGCTTTACAGGCTTGTTTGAAATTAACAAAGAGCAAAACAGGAGCAACCGCTTTACAGTAACAGGTATACCTGCCGATTATATTGGTAATACCAACTTTGGCTTAGCCAGCGGTACTATCTTAAGCGATGTAAATAACAACTTCTTTTCAGAGCGCGGACTTGTATCTTATATGGGCCGGCTGAATTACGGTTTTGATGATCGTTACCTGGTTACAGCCACAGTGCGTGTGGATGGTTCATCAACCTTATCACCTGGTAATCAATACTTCACCTATCCGGCTTTAGGCTTGGGCTGGAACATTACTAACGAGCAGTTTGCAAAACCATGGAAGGTTGTATCTAACCTAAAATTGCGTGGCGGCTATGGTATATCAGGTAACCGTAATGTTGATCCGTATACTACATTGGGCTTGCTTTCGGCCTCTGCTTATAACTTTGGGCAAGCGGTTGCTGGTCAACAATTAGCCTACTATGTGTCTACACTGGCCAACAACGCGTTGGGCTGGCAGTCCACCGCACAGTGGGATGTTGGTTTGGACTTTGGTTTACTTAATAACCGTATTACTGGTGTTATTGACGTTTATGATCAAAAAACGAAAGACATATTACTGCCTGTAGCTTTGCCTGCTAGTATTGGTGCGGGTGAAACTGTTAAAAACCTTGGTAAAACACGTGGCCGTGGTTTGGAAGTAACTTTAACAACCGTAAACTTTCAATCTAAAAACGGTTTTAACTGGAGCACAGATTTAAACTGGTTTTTTAACCGCGAGGAGATCACGCAGCTTACCACGCCGCAAGAGTTAAATAACGTAGGTAATGGATGGTTTGTTGGACAGCCTTTAAGCGTTATTTATGATGTTAAAAAGATAGGCATCTGGCAAACTGAAGACAAGAATAACGGCACGCTTGCCCGGCAAACCTCTCCGGTGCAAATTCCGGGACAAATAAGGGTTGAGGATATAGATGGTAACAACAGAATAGACGCAAATGACCGTCAGATTATAGGTAATTTCCAACCTAAATGGGAGGGTGGTATCACTAACCGCTTCAGCTATAAAGGCTTTGATTTATCGGTTGTTATCAATGCGCGTATAGGTATGAAAGTGCTGGTTCCGTATCTTTCAAATGATGGTTCGACCAATGGTTATGCATTTTTCATGACCTCACGTTTAAATCAGGTAAAGGTGAATTATTGGACAGCCAATAACCCAACCAACGAGTTCCCCGCACCTGATGCAAATAATCAGGCTTCTAACTTTTTATCAACCCTGGCTTACCGCGATGGCTCGTTTATCAGAGCCCGGAGCATAAACTTTGGTTATACGGTGAGTCCTGCTTTTATTAAGAAAGCTGGTTTAAGCACCCTGAGATTTTACCTGAATTGTACCAACCCATTCATTATTTATTCGCCACTGGTTAAATCGGGCTTGGCAATGGATCCTGAAGGCAACGGTTATGGTGGTGCTGTGACTGGCTACAGTTCACCTAGTAATCAGGTTAGTGCTCCTACACGTCAGGTAAGTGTTAATATCAATAACCCGTCTACGCGTCAGTTCATATTGGGTGTAAACGCCAGGTTTTAATCAATTAAAAGAAAATTATTAAAGAATTCAGATATGAAAATTAATAAGATAGTAACCTACACGCTGTTGTTGTGCACAGCGCTTTCGGGCAATGGTTGCAAAAAATTACTCGAAGAGCATCCCCAATCTTCTGTTGTTCCTTCGTTTTTTAATACACCCGCCGGAGTTTTGGGTGGTATAGCTGGTGCTTACCAATTGTTAAGAGCCGGAACCTACGGTACTGAAGGTTTCAACACACAATTAGTAGCCGGTACAGACGATCACCTATCAGGTGCAGGATCAAGCAGCAGGTTAAACACCTATAATGGCTTAGTGGGAGACGATGCAAGTGCTGGCTGGAGTAATTTTTACCAGGCTATTAACACACTGAACGGTGTGTTGGAGTATGGTACAAGTATCGATTTGCCAGATGCTACACGCAAGAGCTACCTTGCACAAGCCAAGTTTATGCGGGCTTTCTGTTATTTTATGCTGGTACAGCAATATGGTGATGTGCCCTTACACACCACCTTTATTACCGTGCCTACTCAGGCCGATACACGTGCACCTGTAGCCGACGTTTATGCTCAAATCATTAAAGACCTAAACGAGGCGTCAGCAGATTTGCCGAATACCGTAACAGCGCCTTTTTTAGGCAAAGCTGCTACCAAATCAACTGCACTTTTCTTATTGGGCAAAGTATACCTTACCCGCGGCTGGTTAAATAACACACAATCTGACTTTCAGCAGGCTTATGACATTTGCAACGGTATTATTACCAACAAGGGCACTTACGGGCTTGATTTGTGGCAAGATTACGCTGATGCCTTTAACCCAGCGAATGACTACGGTAAAGAAACCATGTTTGTGAGCGATCATACTATTGATCCTAAATATGGTACTTTTAATTTGGGTGGCGCTGAAGCCAGCGGCCCTGTAAACCTGCAACCATGGTTTTACAACTTTAATTACCCTACCTTCAGCGCTGTTAATACCTTTAAAACAGCTGCAGGTGCTCTTTCAAGCAGCGGCTCGAGCGGTATGGTTAGAGATGTGCCCTACGGTCGTCCGTTCATCCGGACCCGGCCAAATACCGACCGCTTAACAACAGGCCCTAACGCAGGCAAACGTTATATTTTAGACCAGGCTTTTGTTAATCGTACAGCTGACGCCAGATATGATGGTACCTTTTTTAAGGCTTGGATATCTAATACGCCACTTACCAATGAGGCAAATGCAGCAAACAATACCCGTGGTATAACCTACAGTATGGTACCCGGTGTAGATACGGCCATTTATATGCCCGATTTTGAAGTAACAGGTGCACCTCAGTTCATTGGTACCCGTCCGTTTAAGGGCATTGTGATTCCGCCAAGTTTGTGGAACGCTAACTATTTTCCTTCGGTAAGGAAATTTATGGATCCGAGCCGTGCTCCGGCTAACTTTAATGATCCATCTTCACGTCCGGTTGTGATATACCGTTTTGCTGATGTGTACATGACAGCTGCCGAAGCAGCCTTTAAATTAAATAATTTAGGTAATGCTGCAGCAATGCTTAACGTGATCAGGCAACGTGCCGCCTTCCGTAAAACAAATACAGCTACCGAAAATGCTGCCGCTGTCACAGCTATGACTATTACGGCCGCTAACGTTACACTTGATTTTATATTAGACGAACGGACCCGCGAGTTTTATGCAGAAACACAAAGGTGGCTTGACCTTGTACGTACCAAATCATTAGTTAGACGCGTGCAAGCCTGGAACCCCGAAGCGGCTCCTTACATCAAAGATTTCCATGTGCTAAGACCCATACCTCAATCTACTCAGATTGACCGGGTTGTTGAAGGTGCTAAAATGCCTCAAAACGCTGGTTATTAATGATAAATAAGAAAGGCCTGTCGGTTAAGACAGGCCTTTCTTATTTTAAGCCCTTGGCCGCCTAGGCCTTTTTTCTTGTTCTTCGAATGGTTTTCGACCAGGTTTGTTATTGCCTGATGAACCAAAGGTTGGCGGACGGCTAAACCTGGGCTTTGGGGCCACTGGTTTGTCCTCGCTAATTTTAACAGTTAATTCTCTGTCGCCCATTCTTTCGCCATCCAGTGCAATAACCGTATTTTCTGCATCGTCAAGGCTTTCCATTTCTATAAAGGCATATCCTTTGCATTTACGGGTCTGTTTATCCCTAACAATTTTTATGGTGGCAATATCACCATGGGGCGCTATGAGTTTGGCAAGATCCATTTCTGAGATCTCTAACGGAAAACCGCTTATAAAAAGTTTTGTCATTTCTGATAAGGCTGGTAAACAATCCTAAAGTTAAATAAAATGTACACCGATTAGCATGAGTAAACAATTAGTTACATCGGTAAACCTGCAACGTCTGTTGCCTGGGTAGCTTGCTAGTTATAAACGTTGGAAAGTTCAAGTTATTCTGCAACTAATAAACAGCTTTATGTAAAACAATAACCTGAAGAATAGTTTTAATTATGTTACACTACTTAAATTGAAAACGCCTCGATGTTAGCATTTTGATACATTTCGAAAAAAATATGCATCATGCGTAGAGGGAGGATTCTCTTATAGCACTTAAAGGAAATTTGATATTATAAGGTACGTCTACAAACTAAAATAGTTTTGGTTGTAACCTGGCATTTATAGGACCGATACTTAGATGGTTTAGAAAATTGAAAGTTTTTAAGAAAACTATAAGTACCCTAACGATGCGAACTTTTATCGATCATAAAAAGGACTTATCCGTGATTTTTGGAGATATAGCAATGGAGGCCTAGTATTTGAACAATAAACGCATAGCGAGCCCATTACGGGTACCCGTGAGTTGTGCAAGGATTATTCTCAGCATGAATAGTTGGAGTTCATTTTAAAGGAATTGCTTCCGAGCATCCAGTATGCAACTGGAGGCGTTAGAACTCATTATGATTTGGTTTACGGCTATTAAGTGATATCTCCGTCAGGCGTTCATTTTGCCCCGTACATGCTCTTGAAAATTATTTCACAGTATTCGTCGTATGGAAACAATGATAGCAACGGTTAAGATTGATAATGTTGGTTCTGTTGCAATTCTTTATAGTTTAATTAGTCTTAGGCGCCTCATTAGCACTGCCGTTTTGGTAAAGTATAACTTTCGTCACATTACCACTTTTGTCTTTAATAAATTCTAATTGGGCATCTACTACCTTCATGAAAAACTTACTTGCAGTTTCTGGAAACAGTCCTATTATTTCCTGGCCGGTTAAGCGAACGTATAACTGTTTGTTTTCGGTAAAAATAGTCAAAACCGCCCCCGGGGCAAGGGTGTAATTGCCACAATAACTCTGTAGCGTGAAATCCTCTAATGCTATATTTTTTTCTGTCTTGGAGCGGTATAATCCTTTAAAGCCATAAACCTTGGCTACGCTGTTAATAATTTCAGGAATCAACCTTGTATTAACCGAATTAGTCATTACCACTACGCCATTACCATTGGTCAAGCTCCCAAAGTACTGACTATAAAAACCATAGGTTAACCCATCGTGTTCAAAGTACTTTTCGCCATCAAAGTTATCAATAAAAACGCCCAATGCCGCCCTTTGGTCTAGGTAAGGCGTTAACATTAATTTAGCAAAGTGTGAATTTAAATAAGTACCCGGTTTGCCTTTATAAGCTTCTTGAATCGCTATAATGTATTTTGCCAAATCCGTTGGCGTTGTCCACAATCCAGCCGCAGCTTTTTCAGGGTAAAGATGAAACTTGCCTTCGATCTGCTTCCCGTTATCATAATAACCCGTAGCGACAACATGAGTTCCTTTTTTATTTGGGACAGCAAACGTACTGTTTACCATATTTAAACGCTTCAACACCTCGTTTTGCATATATCGATCATAGGTCTGGTGAGTAACATCTTCAACTATCAATTGTGAGATAGTGGTTCCTCCACCAGAATATTCGTGCCTTTTGCCAGGCGCAAAAATCGAATGTATAGCTGTTGAATTTGCGGGTTTTACGCCTCGGATTACCTGCAAAATAGATGGAATAGCGTCATTTTCGCTGTAACCGACAAATCCTGGGACGTTCAACTCCGCCGTATGACTTAACAGGTTAGCGAGCGTTATACTATGCCCTTGCGACAGTGAATCATACGGGAATTTCCATGAGATTAGGTATTTATTAATATCGGTGTTTAGGTCAACACTTCCCGTTTGAACCAGCTTTAGAATGCCAATGGCATTTATAGACTTGCTAATTGAACCCGCTTGAAAAAGCGTCTGGTTGGTCACCGGTGATTTTGCAGCGGCATTGGCTAAGCCATAGCCTTTCGCCCATTCGAGTTTATAATTATTAATTACTGCAATGCTCACTCCCTTAACGTTATAATGCGCCATCCGTTGCCAGATCGTCCACCCCTGAGTGTCTTTTGATCTGACAGGGCCAACTAAGCTTCTTTCAACTAAATTTATTCGCTGCTTAATTGCCTTCGTTTGAGCACTGGCGGTTAAGCCCGCAAATGCTGTTAAAAGTATAGTTAGTGATAAAAGGTTCCTCATTTGATTTGTTTAGATTGACATGAACGCCGGTGCTCGCATAAGCAATACGACATTAAACATATAACAATCTAGTGAAGAGCTTGAGGCGTTTAACATCATTTAACATATTATTTGCTATTTGAAACATTTACAGGAAAACAGCAGAAAAAAATGCAAAGGGTGTACAAGTTGCAGCAACAAAAAGCAAACGAAGCTAGCAGAACTTAAAACCGCCCAACCTTAACAGGCAATGAAGCTGAAGTTTCACTAAAAGCGACTTTCACAAATGAGAGGTCTTAACATGGCAAACGATAACTAAACCTTGGAAAATCTCAGGCTCCGTTAGGCAATAGTTTGATATCGTTTATGCCATACTCTAATTTCCAGCGTTCTATTACTGGTTGTTCGAGTTGAATCTGCCGGTATTCATCCGGTGCCATAATGGGCACGCCGTATACGATCGGATATCGGCGTTGGCAGTGCAAGCAGCTCAATATGCCTTCCACAATGTTTTCGTTAAGGCCTTTAGCCAATACCTGTAATTTCAAATCCTGCTTATCGAAAGGGCAGCAAAGCTTTTCTATGGTTTTCAGTTGCATAATTATTGGTTGTTAATGCCCAGGGCATCTTTATAGATTTGTACTTGCTGTTGGGGTTCATCAGCGCTCAAAATTCCTGATATAACGGCTACCCCATCAAAAGGCGTTTCTTTCTTTAATGTTACCAGATTGGATGGTGTTATTCCGCCCGAAACAAAAATAGGTATGGTAGTAATAGAGCGTGCCTGCCTAACGGTGGCTGGCATTACAATATCACAGGTGCCTGCCGATGGCGAAGGGAACATGGCGCAGAACGAGACATAGTCCAGTTGTTGTTCGTTTGCCCATCTTACGGTGTCCAGGTCATCAGAACAGGTTATACCAGCCATGAATGGTCGCCCGACAGATGCTAGGATCGAATTGTAATTCGCAGGTATCGTATCAAAATGTACACCATCAATAAAGGAAGTCGTCATCAGTAGTTGCCAGTCTTCATTAATAAACAACGGTACATCGTAGGGCCTGCAAAGCGCTGCAATAGCTTCTATCAGCTTAAACTTGTCAGTCCCTTCGGTCCAATTATTCCATATTTGCAGGGCACTTAAGCCACCGTGTAGCGCCGCTTCCAACTTTTGTAGCAATAGGCTTTCAGGCATAGCCGGGTCCAGTACTAGGTATACGCCACCGGTAATCTTAAACTCTTTCTTCATCATTTCCATCCGTTTTTATAGGCTGAAAAGAAAGCATTCCAATAGGGGTCTGTGCTATAGTAAGGCATTTCCTCTTCTATACCGTTCTTCACCAATTTGCAGCCATGCTCTTTGGACGTAAACTCACCAACTATAGTTGCCTTGATATGATGCTGGGCCAAGCGTTTCAATACGTTTTCGGCATGATCGTTCTTGGTAGCTATGATCATGGATCCGGCACCTATGCAATAACGAACATCTACATTAAACAGGTCACAAATTTGTTTTTGAGTTTGACCAATTGGCAGCAGTTTATCATGTACAGTAACGCCATTGCCTGATGCTATGGCCATTTCGTATATCGCGCCCAAAACACCACCTTCTGTCACGTCGTGCATGGCAGTCACGTCCTGGTAGTGGTACTCGGTACCCGCAGCAACCAGGGCATCAGGCAGGGAAGAGGTTTGGTAGAACATCTCGCAGCCTTGATCATAAGCTTCCTTGCCGAGTTTGCTTTTTACCGTCTCGGGAAAACACATGGCCAGGAGTGCAGATGAGGAAACGGCGCATTCTTTAGTTACAATGATTACATCGCCTGCTTTGGCTTTGCTGCTGAGCAAAACCTGATCTGTGGGCGCTGTTAGCAGCATAGTGCCACCACCCGCAATAGTAGAGTTTTGCCCTTCAATGCTGCCTGTATGGCCGCCGGTAATGGCAACACCTATACGCTTACAATACTCATGTATGAAATTCCAATAGGTAGTAAAATCCTGTTCAGTTAAATACGGTGGAAGGTTTAGTACCATTTGTGCATACATGGGTGCAAAACCGGTGGTAGCCATGTCATTTGCCATCAGGTGTACCGATAGCCAGGCAGATTCTTGCAACCCCAGAGATGGTATAAGCGATAAGGGATCACTGGTGAGCGCTAAGCCTAACCCGGCACCCATATGAATGAGCGATACATCTACGCCAAAAGCTGGCCCGCTGATTACTTCACTTCGTAAGTGTCCGCAGTGCGGCAGTATGATCTGCTCAAAACCGCCACCTGATATTTTTCCGGATAAAGACATGGAAACTAAGGCTTAATCCAAAAATTTAACATACAGGCCAAAAAAGTCACCCACGGGCACACTCCATTGCTGCACCGGGAACCACTCTGGTAAGCCGGTACAAGTCCACTCCAAACTGTACTGTCGGCCTTTCAATGCCTCACTGATCTTTTCAATCAGCATAGCAGGTGTATAAAATGTAGCAGTAACATAAAAGGGATTTTTGCCAAACAGCTGTTGAATACGCCTGCGCAATACCTTGGGCGAATTGCGATTCATCATACCAAATGCAATGCCTTGCCTGCCTACGCGTGCGGCCTCACGTATAACCTGTACCGGGTCTCGGTAGTACTCAAAGGTGGTGATGAAGGCTACAGCATCGAAGGTATTATCTTTAAATGGCATAAAGTGCGAATCGGCATTAACCAGATCACCTTCAAAAAGGTGCACAGCCTGGCCTAACATGAAGGGGGAAATATCGCCACCGGTGGCTTCAATGCCTATTTCGTGCCACCAGCGAGTAAATCGAGTGGTACCGCAGCCAAACTCAAGCAGCTCTTTTACGCGCGGGTCCTTACCCAGCAATTGGGCCATCACCTTCTTTTGCCATACTTCGGCTCTTTTGTAGCGGCCTTCGTACCATTGTTCATAAGTGTCGGTGTGCTCGCGGTTAAAAAACCACTCTTTGCGCCCCTGCCAGTTTGTGAGGCTTTGGGTCATCAGGCCAAAGCTGTTGTTTTTCTCCAGTTCCATTTATTCAAAAGGTATAAAATGTAAAAAAGCCTTGCTTCCGGAGGCGCGCACAATAGCGGCAACAGAAACAAGGCTTTAATCTTATAGAATAAACGGCACTGTGGTGCCGAAAAGATTAGTAACTAGCCTGTGCATCCCTACGCCGGTATTATCCGTATCAGGTTTCTCGGGTATTATCTCAGCCTTTTATCTTTTGGTAAAAAGCACCCCGTGCAAGTATGTTAACAAACATAGCTAATTATTTCAAGGTTCCCCACTTTTCTTCATACTTTATCTGAAATGACCTAAGCGCCAAAAGAAAAGACTGCAATATTTGATTTGCAGTCTTTTTGCTTTAAAATCGACTGGGCAAGAAAAAGGTGGAAGACCTTATGTTTCCACCTCGTTTGATATTTGGATATAAGATTATGAGAATAGACCATGCTCCATGGAGGCCTACCGACTATCAGCCGTTAATGCTTTTTATCTTTATTCATTTTCGCTTTTACACCAGCTCTGTAATTGTAGGTTTTAGCATTGCTGGCTTTCTTTTCGTGAAATGCGGCTCCGGGAGCATCATCATCTGCTTTTGCTTTGGCAGCTTTCTTTTCGGCAACATCAGCCAATGTGCGTTCCTTTTCAACAATCAAATTTTCCGGTAATTCTCCTAAGGGAATTTTTTGGCCAGTGGCTTGTTCAACTTTTTTGACTAAGCTTAGTTCAATATCCGTAGCGAATGTGATAGCCATGGTTTCATTTTCATCATCTGGCGAATCTTTGATCATCCGGCCTATATAGGTTTCTTTTTCAGTCGGCAGTTCAAAATGAATCAGGAACGGGATCTCCTCCAGGTCCAGTTTCTGTTCTCCATCGTTAACCACAATCAGCACCCGGGTAGCGGCATTTTTAAACTCATGCAGCGATGTAAAGCCATCCATCTCAAAAAACCACGGGTTTAATAAAGCCGCTGTGCATCTCCGGTCGCGCAAGCTCTTGTAAAGTTTTTCTGCCGTTGGGCGGGTGTTTACAAACAGTACCACTTTGGTGAACAGGTCTTCATCCTGCATAAACAGGTTCAATAGATTCACTTTCGTGCCAAAGTTAGGCAGCAGGTATAATAGCTGCGAATGCATATCATACTGCGGCTCTCCTATTTCTTCAACCTCAACAGTGGCCGGTTGCCTCATGAAAGGCGTTATCATTTTGTTTAAGCGCTCATGTAGTACTTCAGTAAAAACGAGGTGCTGGCATTTAGGGATGCTATCAGCCAGTTCGGTAACGGGTAATTGCAAACCTTGCTTAACCATCAGTTCCGCATCATCAATAACCAGCAGTTCTATTTTATTGACATCCAAACCTAATTTAAGGTAAATGGCACGCGCTCTGTCGGGTGTTGCAACCACAATATCTGCACCATCGGTCAGGGCATTCATTTGGGCTTCCATGCCAGGAGCGGCAAATAGAGGAACTATAGAAAGCATTTTATTTTTGTTGAGCTGACCGATTTTAGCTATAACCTTTTCTACCTTTTCTTTATCAGGTACCAGTATCAAAACTTTCGGTACACCATCGGGCGTATAGTTAAACTTATTGAGCGTGGCTAATATATAGGTAGTGGTTTTGCCGCAACCTTCGGGGCCAACTGCAATTAGGTCCTGACCGCCGTTAATACGCGCCAATGTTTTTTGCTGAATCTCTTTAGGAGCTACGAAACCTGCTTCATTTAAAGATTGTACTAACCCTTTTTTTAGCTTCAATTTATCTAACCACGCCATATCTAGTATTTTAAAAATCCCGCAGGGGGCTACAAATCTATCCTTTTTAAGGCGCATTTTTAGGTCCGGGCTTAAATTGGCTTAAAAAGTAATTTAATATCAGTTGTCCTTTGGATAAGTCTATGGAGTGTTCGTTAGGTATATCAAAAATCCTGGTTACGCCATAAGCAACATCTCTACCCAGTCGATATTTTTCTACAAGTGTACGTAACAGCAAATCAATTTATTCCTAATTATCAAATAGTAGGTCGTGAGAAAGCTCGATAACGAATAGAATGGAAGTGGACCAAGTAAAGGAAATGACTTTTGAAGGATCTTTTAGTGTTTCATATGATGAATTGATTTTAAAGCGAGAATCATCAATATAAACTATATCAAATGTATCGTTTCCGTATTTCCATACTGGTTGTATTGAACACTTATAGAATAATAATTAAGTTTTAATCTATATGGTTAAAAGCGTTTTCTAATCATGCACTTTTTATATAAATTATGCTTAAATACTTGCCTTTATGTTAATATCGTGTTAAATTACCTGTGTTATTCGGAATGCTGTCCTCTACGGTTCCTTCTGAGTGGCTTTGTTTGATTGAGTGTTAACTATTAAATATGAATCCTAACATAGGAAATCTCTACAAAATTGCAAATCAACCTATACGCACTATTATCGGTTTGATGTCGGGAACATCATTTGACGGATTGGATGTTGCTTTATGCGAATTTACAGGTACCGGAACTAATACTTCTGTCAAAGTAAAAAACTTTATTACCAAAGAATATAGTGCTGAATTTAAGGAGGAAATCAAATCTATTTTTGCCAAAAAAGAGGTTGATCTGAAGAAGACCACTGTACTTAATGCTTTTATCGGATGTTATTATGCCGAACTTATACAAGAGTGTCTTACGGAATGGGAAATCAGCAATAAAGAGGTTGATCTGATTGCCAGCCATGGGCAAACCATCTTTCATGCTCCCAAACACCTTCATCCTCATGATGGTTACGGTAATGCTACTTTGCAAATTGGCGACGCCGATCACCTGGCGGTAAAAAGTGGCATTATAACCTTAAGTGATTTTCGCCAGAAACATATTGCAGCCGGCGGTGAAGGTGCACCGCTAGCAGTTTACGGAGATTACCTCATTTTTTCGGATGCTGTTGAAAATCGCATTATGCTTAACGTAGGTGGTATAGCCAATTTTACCTATTTACCAGCAGGCAAGGCCGACCAGTTTTTTTCAACCGATGTTGGACCTGGCAATACCCTGATGGACCAGTATGTGCAAGCAAACTATCCTGGGTTATACTACGATAAGGATTCAGAGCTGGCTTTACAGGGCAAAGTAAATCAGGTATTGCTGCATGCGTTACTGGATCACTCTTTTTTTGTTGCACCATTTCCTAAAACCACCGGCCCCGAGTTGTTTAACTTAGCGTATCTTGATAATGCCATGCATAAGTCCGGCCAGGTCAATCTTTCATCAAATGACATTTTAGCAACGCTGGCATGTTTTTCTGCAAACGCAATAATTAATGCCATCGAAACGACAATAGCAACAACCGGTAGCTTTGAAATTTATGTAAGCGGAGGCGGAATGTACAACCCGCTTTTGATCTCTTATATTGAAAAGCATTTTTCTAAGAAAATCAAATCAACAACGTATCTTGGTATAAACCCGGATGCAAAGGAAGCTGTACTCTTTGCCTTGTTGGCTAACGAAGCTGTTGCAGGTAATGCTGAAAGTTTAAAAAGCACGGTTGGTATCCCTCGAGTATTTATGGGAAAAATAAGCTTTCCTCAATAAAATTGCATGTATAATTAAAATTAACCACCCCTAATATGAAACAAATCTTACTATGTCTAAAAACAGCGAGAGTCCTGTCGGCTGTGTTTGTTATGCTCTGTTTGGGGCAAATTGCTTTGGCGCAAAATAGGCAAATTATAAAAGGCGTTGTTAGAGATGCCCGGGATAAAGAACCTGTTATAGGCGCGGTAATCAGGCTGAGCGGAACTAATCTGGGAACCGCAAGCGATGTTAATGGCGCATACACCTTAAATGCAAGTGTGCCTAATGGCAATTATGCTGTGGTCGTTTCATTTACGGGTTACCGGCCGGTTACAAGGCAAGTCACCCTCAACCAAAACCCAGTTACGATAGATATTGAGCTTTCTGAGGATGCATTAAATTTAAATGAAGTAGTAGTGACCGGTACCGGAGCCGCTACCAGCAAAAAGCAATTGGGTAATGCGATCTCCACCGTATCATCAAGAGATCTGGAAAATAGCACGGCTACTTCTATAGACCAGGCTTTGGCGGGTAAGGTTGCCGGCGCGCAAATATCACAAAACTCCGGCAACCCGGCTGGTGGCATAAGTGTGCGGCTAAGAGGAAACAGTACTATTGCAGGTTCAAGCGACCCTTTATATATAATTGATGGTGTGATCGTAAACAACAGTTCAAGCGAATTGATAGATTTGGGCGGCTATTCGCAAAACAGGCTGGTAGATATTAATCCTGCCGATATTGACCGCATTGAGATCATCAAAGGTGCCGCAGGTGCGGCTATTTACGGTTCAAGGGCAAGCAATGGTGTAGTGCAAATCTTCACGAAAAGAGGAAAATCAGGCGCACCAGTAGTGAATATTTCTACGCAGTTCCGGTCTAACTCGTTGCGTAAAAAACTGAAATATAATCAATATCCTTTCCGGTTTGCAAATACGACGGCTACCGATCTAACGCAGGTTCCTGTTGAACGTTACGACCTGCAAGACCGCATATTCCGCAACGCTTACGGTAACGAAACCAACGTGTCGGTTTCGGGCGGTACCGATAATACGCAGTATTACATGAGTGGAAGCTATTTAGGTAATCAAGGCATTATCGACAATTCAAATTTTCAAAGAGGTACAGCCCGTTTAAGACTTGATCAAAGGTTTAACAACTGGATTAAAGTATCCCTTGGCCTAAATTATAGTTTAAGTGGCAGCAAGGAAATACCTAATGGTGGTATTAATGAGGCATATGGCGCGTTAACAGGCTTTATTTTTGGTAATAATTTTGTAAATTCAGATCCGAACCCGGTTACCGGAATTTATCCAACACTGGCACCGGCCGGTTTGTTGCGTACCAATCCGCTCGAAGCGATTAACAGGTTTGATTTTAGTCAAAAAACCAGCAGGCTCATAGGCGATTTACAAGTGAATATGACGCCGGTAAAAAACCTGTCTATCAATTACACATTAGGTTACGACAACTCCACCCAACTGGCTACCGGTTTTATTCCTATTGGTAACACATCACCCTCGTTCAGCACAGGTTTTGCACGCAGGGCAGATCGAATTGCTTTATTATTGAATAACGACCTTAATGTAAGTTATAAAGGCAAACTCGGCGACTTTGAGTTTACCACAGCGGCGGGTGCCACAGCTCAAACCGAGCGCGTAAGCACTGCCGGTATTACAGGCACGCAATTAAGCCCCGGAAGTCGGGTAGCATCCAGTGGAACAAATCTGATTGTAACCGACATCCGGTCAACATTAAACATATTAGGTTTTTATGCACAGGAAACCATTGGTTTTAAAGGCAAGTTGTTTTTAACAGGTGCCATACGTAATGATGTGGCCTCCTCTTTTGGTAAGGACAACCGGTGGCAATATTACCCTAAGGTAAGTGGAGCTTATCTGTTGTCAGAAGAAGATTTTTGGAAGAACTCTTCAATCGGTTCGGTAGTTTCTACCTTTAAATTAAGAGCTTCCTATGGGCAATCAGGTAATTTAACAGCTATCAATGCCTATGATCGTTTAACCAACTATAATGCTGCTTTATTAGCAGGCCTTCCCGGCGTATCTGCGCCGTTCCAGTTAGGCAATGCTACTGTTAAGCCGGAACGCCAGATCGAAAAGGAGATAGGCCTTGATGCAAGTTTATTTAATAATCGTTTAGGTTTTGAATTCTCTTACTATGACAAATCGGTTAAAGATTTATTGCTGCTGGTAAATTTACGGCCATCAACGGGTTACCTTTCGCAATATCAAAATATAGGCAATATGACCAATAAGGGCCTGGAGTTGTTAGTACGTGGGATTCCTATTCAACGCGAAAAGTTCAAATGGAACACTTCTGTGATCTTCTCTAAGAACAAAAATAAGGTGTTTGATATTCCGGGAGGTTTGTTAACCTTCCCTGGTGGTTTTGGTCAGGTTGCTGCGGTCGAAGGTTATCCGCTAGGGGCTTTTTATGCAACAGCTTTTGCTCGCAATGCCGACGGATCGTTATTGTTAACGCCTGCAGGTCTGCCTCAGCGTGAAACTACAGGTCGTAATGCTGCCGGTCAGCCAACGGGAACTATTGTAAACCGGGTAATTGGAGACCCTAACCCGCAATGGACCGGCTCTTTTATTAACGAATTCAACGTTGGCAAAGACTTTTCGTTTCGTATGCAGTGGGACGCTTCTTATGGGGGTGAGGTGTTCAATTTCACTAAACGTGTAGGCGACCGTGATTTATATGGTGGCTTGGCAGGTTACGAGCCAGAGCTGAGAGGTGAAGTGCCCAAAGGAACTTCAGCAGCGCTATTTCCCATCATGGAAAACTGGATTGAAGACGGTTCGTATTTAAAACTCCGCGAAATATCAGCTTCTTACAACCTGCGATTCAGATTCCTGAAAAAGAGGATTTTAAGGGTTACGTTATCCGGTCGAAATCTTTTGTCTATTGACAAATATAGTGGCTGGGATCCTGAAACCAATGCCGCAGGCCAAAGCGGAGCCGTACGCGGCTTCGATTTTGTGGAAGTGCCAATCCCGAGAACAATTGCTTTAGGGTTCAACTACAGTTTTTAACGTTATCAAATGAATTTTATGAAAATCACCTATAAAATACTAACCGTTGTGATGCTCGTGTTGGCATCATCATGTAAGCTCGATCAGGTAAATCCTAATGCCGCGGCCGATGAGCAGGTTTTAAGTTCCAGGGAAGGTATCATTGCCTTAAGTATAGGTTTAAGGCAGTATTATTCAACTTCGGGGCTAAGCAGCATTATCCTGGCCCCAAGCACAACATCGCGCGAGATGAAAGGCTTTGCTACTTTTACTACTGTTTTGGAACTTGAAGCCGGTGGTTCGGCCCTGCCTACGGCCAATGCCGGTATCTTAAATTACTGGTCATCTATGCAGCGGGAAATGACCATGTGCGAAAATGTGATTAACAACGCCCCGCAAATCTCTTCTATCGAGCCATCGCTTTTAAGTGGCATAATGGGGCAAGCCTACCTTTTTAAGGCAATGGCTTTAGCAGAACTTGCCATGGCGTTTCCACAAGCAAACATCAATACCAGCACATCGGCTCCGGTACAATTTGTGCCCCGCGAACAAGTTTTTGCAGAAGCTATCAGGCTATTAGATCTTGGTGTTGCTGCGGTAACTGCAAATACGCCTAACGCGAGCTTTGGAACAACTGTGGCAGGACCTGATTTTGATTTGGTCAATACACTTTATGCCATGGAAGCCCGAATTAACCTTATGGCTGGAAATTATCAGAAGGCTTTAAGCAATGCAAATTTGGTAGACCTGACCAAAACATCGAGGTTTACTTATACCACACAAAGCCCTAATCCGCTTAATACACTATTCAACATAACCAAATCATACGTACCACGTGATAATTTTGGCCTGCCCGCCAATTTATATTACCCGGGCGATCAACGTTACAACTTTTACTTTAACGGTATAAAAACCACTATTGGCGGTGAAGTAACGGTTGGCTTAACCGGTTTTGCGGCCTCGCCGACTACACCTATACCGGTATATTTAAATGATGAAATTAAGCTCATCAAAGCCGAAACCATATTACGTTTAAACGGATCGGTAACCGACGCGCTGGCACAAATTAACGCGGTACGCACGCAAACCTCAGGTGATTTAAATGGTGTAAATGCAGGTTTGCCTGCTTATAGCGGCGCGGTAACAACTGATGCCTTGTTGCTTGAGGTGTACAAACAGCGTTGTGCGGAACTTTATTTAAGCGGCCTTAAATGGGAAGACACCCGTAGGTTCAACCGCCCGGCACCACCAACAGACTTAAGTGAGCGCAACCGAATATTTTATCCTTACCCAGACCAAGAGCGTTTAAATAATCCGAATACTCCGGCAGATCCGGCTATATAGTAACTGCTTACAAAGGAGAGAAGGGGGTTCCCTTTTCTCCTTTTATTTTTTGTGAAAATGAAAAAGGGACTTTTTGTTTATTTGGTGTTGCTCATCAGCGTTGCACAAGCGCAAGATCATCTTACTAACTTAAAAAAGCTTAATAAGCTCCATGAAGCAGAAAACAACATCGTGTTGTTTAATAACGGCTCGAATGCTATACCTGTTAAAGAGCTGCCTGACCTGAATATTGCCAGCGTACATGTAAACTACAGCGAGTTTGGCGTGTTTGATAGTTTGGCCAACAAGTACTGTAAAGTTACCGGCTTAACAGCCGATACGTTAAAAGATGCTGCCGGGTACTATGCACTGCACGATAAGCTTAAACTGTACAATATGGTGATAGTTACGCTATCAGATAGGTCGCCTTTTAACAATTCTCTCCGTAATCTTATAAAAGATATAGAAAGCTATACCCGAGTTGTAGTAGTTTTAACAGGACCAGGAAAAAACCTTGGGTATCTCGATCAAATCAAGTCGCCGGTAATTTGGTATAAGAACGATACTCCTGAGGGAGCATCTATTGCAGCCCAACTCATTTTTGGCGGGGTTGCGGTGCCCAACCGACTTACAGAAAATTTTAGTAAAAAATTTATTAAGGGCAGCGGTTATACGGCAACTAAAATCCGCTTAGGGTATTCGCTTCCCGAAGCGGTAATGGTGAATGCTGATAAACTGAATAAAATAGATTCCATAATTGCCGCAGGTATTGCAAGTCATTCGGCACCTGCAGTAGTGGTGTTAGTAGCTAAAAACGGCGAAGTAATATTTAACAAAGCTTATGGTAAGCACACCTATAACGGAAATGAAGTAACAAAGCTTACCGATATTTTCGATATGGCATCTATTACTAAAGTTACGGCAACCACACCGTCTATCATGCACTTATATGAGCAGCATACAGTGGGGCTGGATTCGCCTATAAGCAAGTACGTGGCTTTGCTCCGAAATATCCCTGATAAAAAAGATGTTACCGTACGCGAAGCTTTGTTGCACGAAGCCGGTTTTACGCCCTACATCAAGTTTTACGAAAAGCTTAAACAACAGGATCTAAGTACCGATTCTTCAGCGGCATATCCTACCAAGGTAGCCGATCATTATTATTTGCGGGCCAACTACTTCAATGAGGTTATGTGGCCGGTAACCCTGGCATCAAGCGGTAATACCCGTGGCAAGTTTGTTTACAGCGATCTGAGCATGTACATGATGAAGGAAGTTTTCGAAACCGTAAGCCATCAAAAATTAAACGAATACGTATTAAGCAATTTGTACCGCCCCTTAGGTATGCAAGCAAGCGGCTACTTACCACGCAACCGTTTTAATATAGATAGAATTGTGCCCACAACCGAAAATGATAATTGGTTTAGGAACATGCTGGTTCAGGGCTATGTGAATGATCCGGGTGCTGCTATGGCTGGAGGAGTAGAAGGCCATGCCGGGCTTTTTTCCAACGCCAATGACCTGGCCATTTATTACCAAATGCTGCTTAATAAAGGCACCTATGGAGGCAGTAGGTATTTTGACAGTACAACAGTTGATTTGTTTACTTCCCGTCAGTCAAAAACATCATGGCGCGGGCTGGGTTTCGACAGGACAAACAAAAGTTCGGCTACTGATAAACGGTCTGAACTGGCTTTTGGGCACAGTGGTTATACTGGCACCTACGTTTGGGTAGATCCTAAATATAACCTGGTTTACATCTGCTTAACCAACCGGGTTTATCCGGACGACGGGAAAACATATGGACCGGCAAAAGTGAATATCCGTTCACTGGTGCTGGATGCCTGTTACGATGCCATTACCGATAACGATAAAAAAGAAATACATAAATAGGCCAATTTAGCTAGGGTACATTTACCCTGAACCTCCGCTCTTATATAGCAGCGACTCGAGAAATATCTATAAACATGGAACTAACTACAGAAGAAGAATCTAAATACGATAATTTGGAGGAGTTATCCCTTGCTGAATTTTAGAAAGCATAATAACAAAGATCAAAGCATGCCTTTAGCTTTCTACAAATAGCAAAAGATGGTAAGGTTAGAGTTATGTCGTTGATGGTAAACAGCGGTTTCCAGAGTATTAGGTAACTCGGTGCATAAAATCGAATTTTAGCACCAAAATAAAAGCCTGCAATTATGTGATCTGCAGGCTTTTATTTGTTTTTAACACGGTTATCTGCGGAGAGGGCGGTTCAGAATTTTGTATGAAAATTGCCTCTAATAATGCTATAATGCAGGTTTTGCAAAATAGGTCTCGCTAAAAACCTGCTCAAATTATATTACTTCTTCACAATCTGATGATATAAGTTCAAATTGTTATCCATAAAAAGGTGAATCGAATTATTCAGGTTTGTGAATGAGCAGCTCAGAAATAAGCGAGCTGTTCATTGATAGAACAAGGGTTATATTGGTTAACTGACTAGCTATAAATGCAGTTTGCGTCGGTAGCAGTTAAGTTAAAGTCACCTAATCAATTCTTTTATAAATGTGATCAATTAGTTCAACTTCAAACGTAATTGATTTCAATATCGTTTCTATAACTCTTTTTAGCGCTCTCAATAGCTGTTACCAGACAGAGTTTAGCTCTAATGAGCAAACTTTTTGAGCAATACAGCAAATAATCAAAGCTAGCATCATCGTAATTTGCGCTCATAATCAGGATGTGTCGGTTTAGTCTTGTTTGCAGCTTACATATCTTGTCGTCAGGGGGCTGTCTGTTTGTGCATCGCAAAGGTTCTTACTATTGAACGTTATTGTGGTGAAGATTTGATGGGCAGCGACTTGGCATTCTAAGTTTAATATAAATTAAATCATAATGAAAAAAACGACGGTAGGTCTTATACTCATTTTAACAGCTTCCACTATTGCCTGCTCGGTTTCAAATCGGCTGCCCTCTGATAACAAAATGAACAAGTATCCAATGTGGACCGTGAATAATTGGAAAGGCGTAACCTGGGGAGGGGCGTGGGATAAATGGCAAAAAGAAGACGGCGGTTATGACGCTGCAGGTGTGAAGAGTGATGTTGATGACATGAAGTATGCCGGCGTGCATTGGGTGCGTATGACTTTTAATCCCAGCGAATCTTACGAAAAAACAATTGACCCTAAGGTTGATGCGGCTGTGAATGCAGGCATTAGTATATTGATGCGCTTTACTAAAGGCACCCCTGCCAAAACTTATGGCACCGAGGAACAGGAAGCTGCCAACGAAGCATTTTTAAAACAGACCGTTTTACGGTATAAAAACCGTATCAAATACTGGGAAATAAGTAACGAACCTAATTTGGCCGAATCCTGGGATATTGGAAAGCGGGTAGGTGAGGGATCGGGCGATCCTAATACGCCTTATAACCAAGGCGTACATAAATATGTGTTGCATTTGAAACGCTGTTATAAAGCTATTAAATCTGTATATCCTGAGGCGGTAGTATTGATGGGTGGCCTATCAGAATGGCATATGGAAACGTTTATGGATAGGTTCACTGCTGAAGAAGGTTACCTATATTGCGACGAGGCAAATGTGCATCCATACGGTCCAACGCCGGCTGCGGTAATTGATCGTTTAAACGCCTTTAAGCAAAAAATGAGCATATGGCCTGGAGCGCATCGCAATAAACCTATTTGGATTACTGAAATAGGTTTTCATACGCAAACTAATTGGCCAAACAACCCAGGCAGGGTAGCCAGTGAGGAAGATAAAGCAATTAACCTGACTAAAGTTATGCAGTTGCTCCAATCAAATCTATCGCCACGCAGACCTATATTTTGGTATTGCCTTAACGAAAAAACTAACAATCCGGGCTATGGCTTAACTTTTAAATATTTTGCCGATAGCAACCTTCAGCAGAAGCGGCTTCCGGCAATCGAGGCTTATAAAGCAATCTCGGATAAATAACGATTGGCATTATCATATGAATTAGCCCGGCGCCTTAGTGCCGGGCTTTTTATTTTAAAAAGGATCAATTTTTAAAATAGTGCTGAAATAGATTATTGTAACGAGAATAGGTTGGTTAGAGCAAGTATTAGGGTCGGTTGAGCAAAGGTTGTTTTTAAGTAATCATTTTATTTGCTCTGTTTCTTAACCAAATACTTAACCAGACATTTCAGCCCGGTTCTCAGCCCGGCTCTAATGTTAAACCATTTTAAATTATGAAAAAATTACTTCTACTATTGCTGGTGGCGGCTTGCCTTGTTGCATGCAAAAAAAACCTTACGTCATTTGAAACGGAAAATGCTGCCGAAAGCAAACGATTCAAGACGATGGATCTTTCCGGGTCAAGTTTTACAACGAATAATTGGAAGGGTGTTACATGGGGCGGACCATGGAACAAATGGGGAACAGACACTACCGGTACTGGATTACCAGACATCGGGCCGTACAATCTGGATGGAATCAATTCTGACGTTGATGACATGCATGATGCCGGTATACACTGGGTACGTATGAGCTTCAAAGTAGGACAGGATATGGAGCGCGATATCGACCCGAAAGTTAACGCAGCCGTGAGTGCCGGGCTCAACATACTAATGCGTTATATGAAAGGCCAACCATTTAGAAGTTACGGTACCGAAGCACAGGAAAGTGCCAATGAGACTTTTTTAAAAAATGTTGTAGCGCGTTACAAAAGCAAGATTAAATATTGGGAAATTCACAACGAGCCTAACTTGACTAATCAATGGGATTTAGGAGACCGTGTTGGTGAAAATTCTACCGATCCGAATACACCTTACAATTTAGGTGTGCACAAATATAATTCGCACCTCAAACGCAGTTACAATGCTATTAAAAGCGTAGACCCTTCGGCCACGGTGATAATGGGCGGATTATCTCACTGGACCAACCATTATCTCAACTTTTATGCCCGCATGACGGCTGATAGCGCTTACGCCTATACCGATGGCATCAATATTCACCCTTACTCAACCAATGCAACAGGTGTTATGAATGTCATACGCGCAACAAAGAGTGCAGCCAGCACCTGGGGGGCATCTCACAAATCGGTTTGGGTAACCGAGATTGGCTATCAAACATCCTGGACAACTTTAACCAGTTATGTAAGCAGTGAGGCCACTAAAGCCAGTTACCTTACTGAAACCATGGATTCACTTGTGGCTAATTTATCGCCTATGCGACCTATATTTTGGTACAATATTCATGAGCCATCATCAGCTACCGGTTTTGGCTTAGAGCAAAAAACCTTAAGCAGCGGCACGGTATCTGCTACTAAACTTGCTGCGCATACTAGTTATAAGGCCATGAGTGACGGTGCGACAGCCATTACATTAGTTAGCGAAGATTTTGAATTTGGTAACAGTCCTAACCCTCCAGATTTCTGGCAAATTACCAATGCCAGCAGTACCGCATCTGAAGTGCGTTATACCGGCAGTAATTTGGTGTTGCGCTTATCGGATAATAATTCGGCAGGAACCACAAAAGCACGCAAAACTTTCACTACATCAAGCGGTATAATTACATGCGAGTTTAAGTTTAACGAAGCTGATGTAAATAAATACACCCGTTACCGGCTTATGTATGGCGGTAACGACTTAATTGTTTTAGGCACTGTTTATAATGGTACCACTACCCAACTTAATTACATAAATGCATCAGGTACCAAGACTGGGCTGCAAAATATTAGTGCTAATACTTGGTACACAGTGAAAGTTGTGGCCAGCACCGCAACCGATCAAGCAGACATTTATGTGAACGGCGTATTAAAAGCGTCGGGGGTTGCTTTTAACAATGTTACTACCAACATTAACGCTTTCGAAGTGGAGACCGGTAATAGCTACACAGGCGCCGTTGCCATGGTTGATGACATTTACATCAGGAAATAGATAAATAAAACCGGGCAATTATGTTGTTTTCGGAGAGCTGTACGGGTGCCTGTAATTAAAATGTGAAAACGGAAGAACCACCTACTAGCAAATCATTCAAAACGACGTAATTGCCGGGTTTAATTGAATAAACTTATAAATCAAGAAACTTTATTCGACCCCTTACCCTCTAATTGCTGTTGAAATTGAGATGGCGTTACACCAAACTCTTTTTTAAAGATAGTAGTGAAATACGATTGCGATAGTATACCTACCCTGTACATTACCTCGGTAATCAATACATCCTCATGAGTCATGATCTCTGTGGCTTTTTTTAACCGTAACGATCTGATGAATTCGTTGATGGTTTGCCCTGTTATGTCTTTTATTTTTTTGTAAAGTTTGGTTTTGCTGATGCCTATCTCCTGGCATACCCAATCTACGTTCAAATCCGGATCTTCCAGTTTCTCTTCTAGCAAACTCAGCAGGTCATTCATAAATGCCTTGTCTTTAGAGGTGTGTACCAGTTCGCGCACTTCAACCTGGTAATCTTTATAATACCGTTCTTTAATTTTTTGGCGCTGCTCAAACAAGTTTTTAATGGTGATCAATAAAAGGTTGGTATTAATGGGTTTACTGAAGTAGTAATCAGCTCCCGACTCAACACCCTGTAAACGGGACTCAATAGCATCCTTTGCGGTAAGCATGATAAACGGTATGTGACTTGTTTCAAAATCAGCTTTAATGGCAGCACAAAATTCAATACCATCCATCACCGGCATCATTAAATCGCTCATAATCAAAGCAGGCGATTGTTCTTTAGCTTTATCTAGGCCCTCCTGTCCATTTCTAGCTTCAATGATTTGATAAAAAGGCTGTAATAGCTCTTTAATATAAGCACGCAGCTCTGCGTTATCATCTACAATTAATACTAACGGTGAACTTTGGAGTGTTTGATCAGTAGATAATTCTAAAGTATCTGATGCAATTTTGGGCTTATACAAAAGTTCTTTATACTTCATACTTTCCAACTGTACACCTCCTTCAGCAGGGTGTTCTATCCACATTTCGCTTTGGCTATAGTCGGCTGGGTGGCATGGCAAGGCTACAATAATATTAGTGCCCTGGTGGCGCTCACTGTTAACCAACAAGTATCCTTTGTGTAATAAGGTTAGCGTTTTAACAAAAGCCAACCCCACGCCCGAACCTAAATGGCTATCTGTAATGCGATAATAGCGCTCAAATAGGTAACTGATGGAATCTTTAGAAATGCCGATGCCCGAATCGCTTATGCTGATATACAGATACTTTTTTGCTTTGTAGTCGTTATCAATTTTAAAGGTGTTACTATAAGGTGTTGTAAAGCCTTCTAACGATGCTAAAACTTCGATATTGATATGACCTTGCTCGGGGGTGTATTTAAAGGAGTTGTTGAGTAAGTTGAGTAATATTTTTTCAACCACTTGCCGGTCAAAATAGGCGTTATTAAAATTAGCATGCTTTTTTACAGTGAATTGTATTTGATGCTGCCGGGCTAAATCTTCAAACTCAAGTGCAATCTCATCAATAAAAACCGAAAAATTGCTTTCCATAACCTTCAGCTTTAATGCACCTGATTCTGCCTTTCTAAAATCCATTAATTCGCTGATGAGTTGCATTAAGCGGTTTGCATTGCGATGTATGGTGTGGAATTGACGGGTAAATGCCGAGCCGGTATCTTGTTTTAAAATTTGTTCTAACGGTCCGAGTATCAAAGTAAGCGGCGTCCGAAACTCATGCGATATGTTGGTGAAAAACTGCAATTGCAACTGGTGCATTTCTTCACGCTTTTGCTCATGTATTGCCCTAAGTTCAGATTTTCGCCTGTAATAGAGGTATAAGAAGATAGAACCAGTAATGCTAAGCCCGGCTAGTAATTTAAACCACCAGGTAAGCCAAAAAGGCGGACGAATGATAACGTCAACCGAAGCGGGCTGCGTGTTCCATTTACCATCGGGCGTACTGGCTTTTACATAAAAAGTATATCGTCCCGGATCAAGGTTGGTATAAGTTGCCTTACGTTGCGTACCTACTTTATTCCATCCCTTGTCAAATCCTTTTAAAAAATAAGCGTACTGTGTTTTTGCCGGTGCTACATAATTTAAGGCCGCATATTCAAACGAAAATACAGATTGATTATAATCAAGCGTTACCCTTTCAGCTTCGGTAATAGACTTATCAATAATTTTATCTGATGTGCCAGCCTTGATGCTTTTGTTAAATATCTGCAAATCGGTGATATATATGGGATAGCGGTAAGGGTTGCTGGCTATACTATCGGGGTTAAAAACATTGAACCCTTTAAAGCCGCCAAAAAGCAATTGACCGTTTCGGGTTTTTAAGCAGGCATTTTGACAAAATTCCAATCCCTGAAGCCCATCTGCATCAGTATAGCGTTTTATATAACCGTTTGCCGAATTAAAGCTGATAAGACCATTGCTTGTACTTACCCACAGGCTGGCGTTTTTGTCTTCAATTATTGCCTGTATTTTTTCGTTCATTAAATATTGGTGGGTGGATGCTAAGCCAAATTGTTTTTTTGCCGGATTAAATAAGTAAAGCCCATTACTGCCTACCCACAACCGATGTTTGGTGTCTGTATAAATTGTGCGTATGCTGCCAGTCTGACCTTCTTTTACATTATAAAAATAGTGTGTGAATTGCCGTGTTTGAAAATTAAGGCAGTTCAAACCCCCGTCATCCGTTCCGAACCATAGGTTGTTTTGGTAATCTTGATTGATGCTTACTACGTTGTTACCAATAAATTCGGTTTGGCTGTTAAACGATTTAGTGATGCGGCTAAACTTTTCTGTTTTGGGGTTAAAGATGTTTAAGCCGCCATAGAAGGTAGCAACCCATAAATTTCCCTGTTTATCCTCAAAAATACGCCAGACATTATTTGAGCTAATCGAATTTGGATCACCATCGCGATGAACGTAGCGTTTAAAGGTTCCGTTAGCCGGGTTGTACAGGTTAAGGCCTCCACCCCAGGTGCCTACCCATATATGGCCCTGCCGGTCTTGCATAATATGCAAAATTGCGTCAGAGCCTATGGTGTTTTCTTGCTTTGCGTTGTACCGGTATTGTTTGAATTGATCGGTTAGTGGGTTCCATAAATTTATGCCGCCGCCATCGGTGCCTACCCAAATGGTTCCCGACTTGTCTTCAAAGAAAGTTTTGACATCCTTATAGGAAAGCATTCCTGATGCTGAACCCTGTGTATAGGTTTTAAATTTGTAGGTATTTGACCGGTAGATGTTAGCACCACCACGGTGTGTGCCTATCCAAATATTGCCTTGTCTGTCTTCAAATAAAGCCGAGGCAGTTTTCTGAGAAAGGCTATAAGGCTTGTTAGCGTTATTTTCATACCTGCTAAAAGTTTTCGAAGCCGCATTCCATAAGTTAACACCACCATTTTCGGTAGCTATCCAAACCTGGCCTTTACTGTCGCACAAAATACTTTTAACTACATTATTTGACAAGCTGGCCGTGTTATATTGCTGGTTAATATAATTGTGAATTTGATTGGTTTGGCGGTCATAAACAAATACACCATTACCAGTGGTGCCTATCCACAATTTATTTTGTTTGTCAACTTCAATAGTTTTAATGCGCAAGGTGGCTACCTCATTTAACCTCCCCGTTGGCTTTAGGAATTTTTTTGATTTTATGTCGAAGGATAATACACCGTTGCCATCGGTCCCGATAAGCAACCGGGCCAAAGTATCCGGATGTATACAGGTTACGGTAGGAGAGGATTTACCACTTGTTCGAGGCAACACATAGTATCGGAACGTGCCGTTTTTCCAATCAAACCGGTGCAGCCCCGCCGCAGTACCTAGCCACAAATAACCCCATTTATCTTCGCTAATACAATTAATGATATTACTAGTCAGTTGTCCTTTAGTTGTGTGACGCGTGTAGCGGATGAATGAATTAGAGTTTCGGTTATATTGATTTATGCCGTGCTCGGTAGCCACCCAAAGGCGTTGCTTACTGTCTTCAAAAATTTGAGTGATATTACTATTGCTAAGGGTATGTTCGCTGGTGCCGTTACTTTTAAAAGAGGTAATGCGGTAGCCATCGTAAAGGTTCAGGCCATCTTCGGTACCCAGCCAAATGTATCCCTTGCTATCTTGAAAAATACTGGTTACCGTACTGTTCGACAGGCCCTGCTCACGTGTCAGATAGTCAAATTTTATTTCAGGCAATTGAGCAACCACGCTTTTACTAGTGAGCATTACACAAAGCATAAGCAACAAGCCCACAATGCCTGCATTTTTAATGTACGCGTTCAAAAACATAAGAAGCAAGAAATTGGCAAATTGGCCAATAGCAGGTTTATAATTTGTAATAATGCAAATTACACAAAAAATTACGAATGTGTAATTGAGGCGTGTTACGTATCACTCAAATAGTGCCTTTATCGTATCAAAATGCCTTTTTCTGGTCATCAGGAATATCTTTTAGGTCAAATCAGCAAATAAAAGGCTCAACAGAGCAAGCTGGTTAATTTCGCAATAAGGTAATTTGCGACATAAACCAATTAAAAACGCGAACCTGCTAAAAGGTGCAGTATCTTACTTACCTATTTTGCATGCGTATGCCTTAACCCGATGAGGGCTATAAGCATGTTGCAGGCTCACTAAAAAAAATTATATGAGAAAAACTTTACCAGCGTTTTTTCCATCAGTTTTTACGGCTTTTTCGGTAGCCCTTTTTTTAACAGGTATTGGCGCATCAACGGCCTATGGCGCAGGCCGCTTTGCAGAGCACAATAAACTAGTTAAGGACGGCGGGGATACGAAAAAGGTGAAAAAGCGAAAAATGATTAAGCCGATAGCCGACACACCTTTGGTACTAACGCCTGCCTTAACAGATACAACTGCCTACTATTCTGTGTTGTTTCGCAGGCAATTGAAACGCACCAGTATTGAGTCGGTAGGCGAAGTTTATAATGCCGACATCCGTAAAACCATTGCCGCCAATTTTGGCACCATGATAACCGGCAGGCTTGCGGGCCTCTACACACAGCAAACATCCGGAGCACCTGGTGGGGATGATGTATCGCTGCAGTTGCGCGGTCGTAATCCGGTTGTACTAATCGACGGTACACCTCAAAGCTTTTCATCAATTAATGCTGAGCAAATTGAGTCGATTACCGTTTTAAAAGATGCGCTTTCTACCGCAATGTACGGCTTGCGGTCCGCAAACGGACTTATCTTGATCACTACAAAAAAAGGCGATTCCCGCAGTAACACATTCTCATTTAATGCCCTGCAGGGTGTAACCCAACCGGTAAGCAAGCCTAAATTTTTAGACGCTTATAATTATGCCACACTTTATAACGAGGCTTTGACCAATGATGGCTATGCTGCTGCATATTCCCCTGCCGATTTGGAAGCCTTCAGAACCGGGAGCGACCCCTTGGGTCACCCTAACGTAAACTGGCAAAATGAGGTTTTGCGCAGCCGGGCAGCCTTTAGCAGCTATGATTTATCTGCTTCAGGAGGTAACAAAAGTGTACGCTATTTTGCCGATTTAAACTACTGGAAACAGCAAGGCTTTTTTAAAACGGATGCTGATCGGAGCTACAACACCAACGCAGATTATAGACGATACATTTTACGCACTAATGTTGAATTTGATATCAACAGATACTTATTAGCCAGTGTAAATCTATTTGGCCGGATACAGGATTTTAATGAACCCGGCGCTACTACCGAAACCATTTTAACCAACCTGCGCAACACGCCAAACAGCGCTTATCCGGTTTTTAATGCCAACGGCTCTCTTGCTGGCAATCTGAATTTTCAAAACAATATTTACGGACAGGTTTTTCAGTCGGGTTACCGCCCCTCAAACAGCCGCGATTTTAAGTTTGATGTAGCGCTGAAGGGTAATCTCGACCCTTTAATTAAAGGTATGTGGGCAAAAGCACTGGTTGCCATGCGCTCATACAGTTTAGAAGATGTAAACCGCAGCCGCGCGCTTGTAGTTTATGAGCCGTTGGCTGGCGCTAATGGCACTGCCACCTATCGGCAATACGGAAACATTGCCGACCAGGTAAACACGGCTACCATCAACACTCAAAACAGATTGAATTACACCGAGCTATCATTAGGGTATGATAAACATACCGGTGTACACCAGTTTAACGGTTTGCTGCTGGCCAATAACGATGTTCGGTCCATTAATAGTGATGTTTCCATACGATATGTAGGTCTGTCAGGTAATTTGTCTTACAGTTATAATGTTAAATATCTGGTTCAGGTATCTGCCGGCTACAATGGCTCTAATCATTTTGCTCAGGGCAATCGTTATGGTTTTTTCCCGGCTGTAGGTTTAGGCTGGGTTATTAATAAGGAACAGTTTTTAAGCAATACCCGCTGGTTAAATAACCTGAAGCTGCGGGCAACGTATGGCAAAACGGGTTATGATGCTTCCGGCTATTATGAGTACGAGCAGTATTATACATCAGGCAGTAATTACAATTTGGGCACAACTCCCACAACAGCCACCGGTTTAACGCTGGCTAACCTGGCCAACCCAAACCAAACCTGGGAAAAAGCCAATAAACTGAATATCGGATTAGATGCCGCCATGCTTAATAATGCAGTTACGTTTACCGTCGAATATTTTAACAACAAATATTACGACTTATTAGTAACCCGCGGCGGCAGCAGTAATTTGTTCGGTATAACCTATCCGGATGAAAACCTGGGTCAAAACCGCTACAGCGGCTTTGAGTTTCAGGCAGCCTATCAAAAGCAAAGCAAGTATTTTGGATTTTATGTATCACCCAATTTGACCATACAGCGCTCAAAAGTACTTTTCCAGGATGAGGTGACCTATCCTTACAGTTATATGCAGCGTACCGGTCAAACTGTTGGGCAAATTTATGGCTACCTGGCCGATGGATTGTTTCAAACACAAGCCGAAGCCAATGCGGCCGCTAAACCTTTTTCAACTGCGCGTGCAGGCGACATTAAGTACCGCGACATCAATAGCGACGGCGTTATTAACTCGTACGACCAAACCGTAATAGGCAACAAAGGGCCGCTTATTTATTACGGACTAAACCTAGGCGTGAATTGGAAAGGCATCGATGTATCTGCCTTGCTACAGGGCGTAAGCAACAGAAGTTTGATTGTGGGTAATACTGGAGTGGCTGGTTTGCCGCAAGGGGTGCCCGCCAGCAGTTATTTAATACCAGCTAACCAGGTTTGGGAGTTTCAGACCAACGGACGAGGACAGGCGTACGAAAGCAATTTAAATCGTTGGACCCCGGCTACCGCCGCTACAGCTACATATCCCAGAGCATCGGTAGGCACTAATTTAAATAACAGTCAGTTATCATCGTTTTGGGTACGCTCCGGTAATTATATGCGCTTAAAAAGTGTTGAACTGGGTTATACCCTGCCTTTACAGCTTACTGGTAAAATAGGGTTAAAACAAGCCCGCATTTATATCAACGGCTACAATTTATTTACGGCCACCAAACTTAAGGACGTTGATCCGGAGGGTTTCTCGGGCCTGTATCCGGTGCAGAAAATGTTTAACGCTGGTATAAACGTAAAATTTTAAAGCATTCACATGAAAAAATTATATATAGCTATAGCTTTTTTAATGAGCTTAACGGCTTGCAAGAAAGCGCTTGACGAGCAGCCGCTTGAAAAGATTACAGAAGACTATGTATTCGATGCCCGCGATTCTGTAGGCACACAAGCGTTGCAGGTTCTAAATGATATTTACAGCAATCTGCCCAATGGGTTTAACCGCATTGATGGTAACTTTTTAGATGCCGCTACTGATGATGCAGTATCATCAAGGGTTAATGCTGCAATTGTTAATCTCGCACAAAGCCGAATATCACCCACAACAAACCCTGATGATGCCTGGGCAAAGTATTACACGGGCATACGCAAGGTAAATCAATACATCAGCAAAGTAACCGTTATCCCCAATACCAACGTTAAGTTTTGGGTAGCCGAAGCCAAAGCCTTACGCGCTATATTCTATTTTGAATTACTAAAACGTTATGGGGGAATACCATTACTGGGCGATAGAGTTTATACACTGGCTGACAACATACAGGTAAAACGTAACACGTTTGCAGAATGTATAAACTATTTAGTAGCCGAATGTGATGCACTGTCACCACAACTCAGAACCGAAGCGCAAATTAACGCCAACCCGTCTGACTTTGGACGTATTTCAAAAGGAGCAGTGCTGTCATTAAAATCCAGGGTGTTACTTTACGCCGCAAGTCCGCTATTTAACGGCGGCGTGGCAGCCGGCGGAAATGCCGAACAGCGTTTGGTAGCGGGTTACCCTACCTATGATGTTACCCGTTGGACTGCCGCCGCCAACGCGGCCCGCGAGGTGATCAATTTGGGTAGCTACAGTTTGGATGCCTCATTCACTAACGTGTTTACCGCACGTAAAAGCAACGAAACTATTTTATCTTACCTCAGGGCAGTTACCAACGACCTGGAAGTAAATAACGGACCTGTGGGTTACGGCGTGGGTAGTACCGGTCAGGGCATTACCAGCCCTTCACAGGATTTGGTTGACGCATATCCTATGCTTAACGGGCAGCCTATTAATGAATCGGCTACTTATAATCCGGCTAACCCTTATGCCGGCCGCGATCCGCGTTTAGCTAATACCGTATTAACTAATGGTACTCGGTGGCTTAACCGCAATGTAGAAACGTTTGAAGGAGGCTTGGATAAACCTAATCGTGGTAACCAGGTACAAACACGTACGGGCTATTATCTACGTAAATTTTTAGGCAATTTTACCAGTGCCACTCAATATTCTACCCAAAACCATAACTACCCTATATTCAGGTATACCGAAATACTACTCAACTTTGCCGAAGCTTTGAATGAAAGTGCTGGTCCTACAACTGAGGTTTATAAGGCCTTAACCGATATACGCAAAAGAGCCGGTATTACTGCAGGCGCGGGCAACCTATATGGACTAAAAGCAAATATGACGCAAAACGAAATGCGCAATGCGATTAAGCTTGAACGCAGGATTGAATTGGCGTTTGAGGAACACCGCTACTGGGACTTACGCCGCTGGAAAGATGCTGAAATGGTATTAAACCGCAACGTGAATGGAGTTTCTATCACATTGAATTCCTCCACAAGTGTACTTTCTTACCAAAGTATTGTTGCCGACAAAACCATATTCTCCGCTCCTAAAATGTATTTGTATCCTATCTCTTCCGCCGAAACTGCGAAGAATAACCTGTTGGTACAAAATATTGGATGGTAGTGCTTAAAACCAATTGTAAATTTATGAGAAGACTATATACATTATTGATTTTAATCATCTGCTCGGTGCAGGTATGGGCTCAGCAGCAGGTGAGCGGAACGGTAAGCGATGCAAAAGGCGCCTTACCCGGCGTAACCATATTTGAAAAAGGTATGCCGCAAAATGGTGCCATGGCTGATAACGACGGACGTTTTAAAATAACCTTGAAAGGTACAAGCGGTACGTTGGTTTTTAGCTTTGTAGGTTATTTAACCAAAGAAGTTAGAGTTACCGGCAGTAACCTTAACGTAACCTTAGCAGCCGATGCCAAGGGGCTTGAAGAAGTAGTAATTGTGGGCTATGGCACGCAAAAAAAGATAACCAACACAGGCGCGGTAAGTGCTATATCAGGTAAAGATATCAGGCAAACGCCTTCGGCCAGTTTGCAAAATACGCTGATGGGGCGGGTGCCGAGTATAACCACGCAACAACAATCGGGCAGGCCCGGTGCCGATGGCGCCAGCATTCGCATACGTGGTATCAGCACTTATGGCGAGGGCGGCGGTAACCCGCTTATCATTGTTGATGATGTAGAATATCCTGGCCCGATAAGCGAGATTGACGCCGACCAGGTAGAAACCATATCAGTTTTAAAAGATGCGGCCACTACCTCCGTTTATGGGGTTAAAGGTGCAAACGGCGTTATCCTGATTACTACGCGCCGTGGTAAAGCTGGCGGTGCTAAAATGACGTTACGGAGCGAACTGGGCTTTCAGGTGCCAACAAAGTTACCCCAGTATTTGGACTCTTATGAAAGCGCCCGTTTAACCAACGTCGCTTTAGTAGGTGACGGTGGTACCCCGCGTTTTACCAATGCCGATTTAGAAGCTTTTAGAACAGGAAGCGACCCCTACGGCCATCCCAATATTGACTGGCTTAAAGAATTGCTCAGACCCAACACCATTCAAAGCCGCACTAACCTCAACATACAAGGTGGTACTGAAAAAATGAAGTACTTTATTGCAGGTGCTTATTTGTATCAGAATGGTGTAGTAAAGGATTTCGGGTCACCGGATGATATTCAGAATAACTATTACTACAAGCGCTACAATTTCAGATCTAATATTGATGTACAGCTTACTAAAACGCTGTTGCTGAACTTTGATCTTTCCGGAAATTTTGGCGAGCAAAATGTGCCGCACAGTTTAGGTAAAAATGGTGCCTTTACCAATAATATATTTTTAGAGATAAAAGATTATACGTCATTGCCGCCATTTGCTTATCAAATTTATAACCCCGATGGAAGCTATAGTTATAATCCGGCTTATCCTACCAGTATCGTTGGCCGTTTGGCAACCGGCGGTTACGAGCGCGATTACAATACCGATATTTTATCGAACATAAAGCTTACACAAAAATTGGATTTCATCACCAAGGGATTATCGGTCAGAGCGCTTATTGCCTATAATTCGAGATACGGTTATGCTCGTGATTTGACTCGCACCTACTTTCCTTCTTATATCTACAATCCGGCAACCGGTAAATATACACCCTATAATAACGGGTCGGCTTATGTAACCCGGCTTGAAAATTTAAGTTTGGCTTACAGCGCCAATGCCAATGCTTATAAACGGCTTAATACACAGTTTTCATTAAACTATGATAACAGGTTTGGCGACCACCGTATCTACGGTTTAGCTTTATTTAATCAATACAGCAATGTGCCTACTAGGGCAACATCCACAACCACCTATTTAGATGTGCCTATTAACTTTAGAGGTGCCACGGGCCGTATCGGTTATGATTACAAACAACGTTATCTATTAGAATTTAACGGCGCCTATAATGGTTCGAGCCAGTTTCCGTCAAATAGCCGATTCGGATTTTTCCCGTCTGTTTCGGCCGGTTGGAACATTGCCGAAGAAAGCTTCATGAAAAACAGTAAGGCGTTGGATTTTATTGGTTTGCTCAAGTTAAGAGGATCATATGGTTTAGTGGGCAGCGATGCTTTTACAGTTAGTGGTGATTATGCCTATCTGCAAACGTACCCACGCAGTGGCAGCGCCAATATTGGCGAAACACCTAACGCCGTTACACCCATTGTAGAAGGTCCGGCCGGGTCTGACATTACCTGGGAAAAAGAGCGTCAGCTAAATATTGGTATAGATATGACCTTATTTGATAACAAACTTAACATTACGGCTGATGTGTTTAACCGTAACCGATATGATATTTTAACCACCCGGCGCGATATTCCGGCTTTATTTGGTAACACAACCAACGCTGTAAACATAGGCCGGGTACGTAACAGGGGTTTTGAGGTGGATGCCCGTTATAACGGAAAAGCCGGTAAAGTAAACTACTTTGTGAGTGCTAATATATCAGTGGCCAAAAACAAAATCTTATACCAGTCTGAACCTAACCCGGCATATCCGTGGTTATCGTTAACCGGCTATCCGGTGGGTAGTATTTTGGGTTATAACTGGATAGGGTATTATCAAAGTGCCGACGAAATAGCCAATCCTAGTGTGCCTAAGCCGGTAAGTTCGGTAGTAGTTAAGCCAGGCGATTTAAAATACGCTGACTTAAACGGAGATGGTATTATTGATGTAAACGATCGTACAGTACTGCAATATCCAAACCTGCCCAATACTATTTTGGGTATGACTTTCGGATTTACTTACCGTAATTTCAGCTTTTCCAGCACGCTGCAAAGCGGTCTGAATTATAGCCTGCAGGGCGGATCGGCCGAGGTAAACCCGTTCCAGAATAATTTCCGGAAACTGCACTTAGATTACTGGACGCCTGAAAATACGAATCCCAGTTATCCACGTTTAACCGCCGTTTCTAACAGTTTGAATAATGCGCTTAGCTACGTGTCCGATTATTGGTACCGCCGCAGCGATTACCTGCGCCTTAAAACAGCCGAAATTTCTTACAGTTTACCCACTGCATTAATTAAGAAGCTGCATGTACTGGAAGGCGCCCGTATTTACGCCAACGGTTATAATCTATTCACCGTAGCGCTAAAGGGCAAGAGCAAGTTTGATATAGACCCCGAATCGGTTTCGGGTACAGGCAACGAGGGTACATATCCTCAGCAAAAAATTTATAATCTGGGCATTCAGTTATCATTTTAAAATTGAGATCATGAGAAAATATCTTTTATATATAGCAATTGCCGGGGTAGTAGCGGCTTTTTTCTCTTCATGCAGCAAAACAGGTATTCTCGACCCGAAATCGACTACGGATCTGAATAACGAAACTGTTTTTGCAGACAGTAGCCGAACTATTGATTTCTTGTTTAACCTTTATGCCGATGCCGGTTACACCTTTTCGTGGCGGCGTTTCTCGAACACAGCAAGCCTGGCCGAAGGTTCTGATGAGGCACATGGCAGCTATAATGGCCCTACCATCGTATATGTGATGGTGCTGAATGGCTCATTAAATGCACAAAGCACCAGTCCGTACGCAGATGCATGGACCACTGCCTATGAACGTATACGGTCAGCTAACGTATACCTGGCTAATGTGGATAAAAGCCCCATATCTGCCGCTTTAAAAGCACAGTCAAAAGCCGAAGCCCGATGCTTACGGGCTTGGTATTATTCGGTACTCCTTAAAAATTTTGGTGGCGTGCCGCTATTGGGCGACAAAGTGTTTGGCGCAGCAGACGTAATAGACGTGCCGCGCAATTCTTATGATGAATGTGTTAAGTACATTGTTTCGGAGCTTGATGCAGCCAGTCAGGTATTACCGGTTAATTATACTGCGGCTATTGATTATGGCAGAGTGACCAAAGGTGTTTGTCTGGCTATCAAGTCGAGGGTATTGTTGTTTGCGGCAAGTCCGCTCTTTAATGGCGGTAATATAGGCAAAACGCCGGAACAGCGCCGCGTGGTTGGTTATGAGTCTTATGATGCAAACCGCTGGCAGTTAGCTGCCGATGCTGCCAAAGCAGTAATGGACCTGAATGTTTATTCGTTGTATGAGGATAACGTTACGGCACCCGGTTATGGTTTTTCAAAAGTATTCTTAATGCGCAAGAACAGTGAGTACATCTTCAGCGGTATGCAAGCGCTCAATAAACTACTCGAAACCAATTTTGCGCCCCGTACCCGCAGCACATTTTCGGCAACGCCACGGGCAGTGCCCTCACAAAATTTAGCTGAAGCGTTTGGTATGCGTAATGGCAAAGCCATTACTGATCAAACTTCGGGCTATGATGATAAAAATCCGTTTGTTAATCGTGACCCTCGTTTTAACTATACATTCATTTACAATGGGTCGCTATGGTATTTAGGAAGTGCAGCCAGCAAACAACCGGTTTACACTTACGTAGGTGCACCTACAGACGGGTACGGGCAGATTGTTTATTCCACCGGGTATTTCTGGCGCAAAATGATGGATGAGAATACCTCTGGATCCAGTGGTGCCAATACCGAACGTTGCCTGCCACTCATTAGGTATGCCGAAATTTTGATGAACTATGCCGAAGCCAAAAATGAATTGGGCGATGTAAGTGCCGCTTATGATCAAATTAAAATAATAAGAAAACGGGCCGGAATATTGCCAGGCGCTGACGGTTTGTATGGGCTTAAGCCTAACATGACGCAGGCAGAAATGCGCCAGCAGATTTATAATGAAAAGATGGTGGAATTTGCCTGGGAAGATCATCGCTATTTTGATGTACGCCGTTGGAAAATAGCGACTCAAACTCAAAACGTCGTGCTTAAAGCCATGAAGATTACCCGGGTAAATGCCAGCAGTTATACCTATGAAGTGGTACCGGTTAATGCTAACAGCCAACACATTTTTAACGAAGCCAATTACTTTTTTCCCATCATGCAGTCTGAGATATCAAAAGTTCCTCAGCTGATTCAAAATCCAGGTTATTAATGACAGCTTCTATACGAAATAAGAGTGCTATAATGATGGTCATGCTAGCATTTACAGTGGTAATAGCTACAGCGCAGGTAACCGGTGTAAACCAACCTCCACAAGGTAATATGGCGGGCTGGACACAAGTGTTTTTGGAAGACTTTAAAACAGATGTTCCGTTAGGCGCCTTTCCGGGAAACGCTTATGGCAACAAATGGAGTGTATACAAAGACGGAACTGGAGTAACCAACCTGCCGCCTACCGGCAAGTACTATCCTTCAAAGGTGATTAGTGTTAAAGATGGCATTCTACGAGAGGATCTGCATACCGAAGACGGTATCAGCATGTCGGCTGCAATAAGTCCCCTCAAGGATGGAGCTTACTTAAGTCAGTTGTATGGTAAGTACAGCGTGCGGTTTAAGTATGTAGCAGCACCAGGCTACAAGTATGCCTGGTTGCTTTGGCCCAAAAGCAACAACTGGAATGATGGTGAGATAGATTTTGCAGAGGGGCATGATCAAAACGCATCAGCAGCTTTTTTACATTTTGAAGGCGCGCCACGTAAGCAAGACGAATTCAAAATACCCGAAGTGGATATGAGCCAATGGCACACCTTCAGTTGCGAGTGGACGCCCGGAAAAGTAGTTTTCAAATTAGACGATAAGATATTCGGCACATCTGAAAGAGCGGAAGTCCCCACTAAACGCATGCGCATGACCTTGCAATCCGAGTCGTGCGTGGGTTCACCGTGTCCTGACGCAGGCGCACGGGGCCTGGTTGAAATTGATTGGGTTGCCATATATGCCAAACAATGAAAAAGCTGCTATTATACCTTTTCTTATTTATTCAATTGAGTAACTGCGCTCATGCGCAGGAATTGATGGTGATCAAATCAGCCTACCTGCACGTGAACGATACCGTTCGTTTGTATAAACCCAAACAGTACGCGCATGGTCAAACCTACCCTACCGTTATCTTGCTACATGGGCATGGCGGCAACTACAAGGCATGGGGATACCTGGCTAACTTACAAAACCTGGCCGACGAATACGGGTTTATTATAGCCTGCCCCGACGGTTTACGCAGCAGTTGGTTTATGAATGCGCCCGACAAAAACGGTATGCAGTGGGAGAGCTTTTTTATAAACGAGTTCTTCCCCGAACTGAAACGCAAAGCCAGCGTAGATACAGGTAAAGTTTTTATTACCGGTAACAGCATGGGCGGGCATGGCGCTATGTGGCTTTTTTTGAGGCACCCAAACTTGTTTTTAAGTGCAGGAAGCACCTCCGGCGTACTTAACCTGCGCTATTCATCTTACAAAAACAAAAGCCTATCCGAAATACTGGGTGCTTACGCCGAAAATAACAAGCAGTTTGATGAGTATTCAAGCATCAACCAGCTAACCGCAGAAAAGGTAGGGGGCAAATATTTGATTTTTGACTGCGGCACCGAAGACTACCTGTATCCAGCCAACAAAAAGTTTAGAGAGCGGTGTGACTCGCTAAAAATAAAAGCGCTGTTTAGCGCCCAGCCCGGACGCCACCAACCTAATTACTGGAAATATACTATCCTCAACCACTTCAGATTTTTTTCGGCACTGGTAAAAAAAGAATTGCCCGATCAGGACTATGTGAAACCGGTTAAACCATAAAATATACATGTCAGTAAACAGAAGAAAATTTATTGAAACATCTGGCAAAGCGCTGGCAGGTACTTTTCTGTTACCTCATGCCGCTCTTTCAGCAATAAAAGAACCAAACAATGGTATGCAAACGGATGCCTTGAAATCGGTAAAAGCCATTGCACCTAAACGTATTCTGTTGCGTTCGGCTTGGGCGGTTTCAAACATTGGTGATATAGGCCATACGCCTGGCACACTGCATATATTGGAAGAGCACCTGCCTGATGCTGAGGTTACCTTATGGCCGGTTATCATAAATGCCGAGGTTGAAAGCATGCTGCTCCGGCGCTTTCCCAAATTAAAGATTATCAAGGGTAATCTAACTTCAGGCGAGGGCGCTCCGCTGAATCCGGATATTTTACAGGCTTTTGAACAAACCGATTTCTTTTTATACAACTCGGGCATGCACTTTAATTACGGCCTTTTCAACTACGAATGGAATGGCTTGATGGGTTTAATGAGTCAGTTTTTCATTTGTCAAAAGCTTGGTAAGCCTTATGGTATGTTTGGCCATTCGTTTGATTTGTGGGCCCAGCCCAGCCCTTATGTATTTGCATCCGTGCTTAACAAAGCCGCTTTTATTTATTGCCGCGACGGGGAATCGTTAAAGTATATCAAGGAAAATGGTATTAAAGCGCCAGTAATGGAGTTTGGCCCCGATGGATGCTTCGGCATTGATACCCTCGACGAGCAAAAAGGTTCAGCCTATTTAAAGACGAATGGTTTGAAGGAAAATGATTTCATGGCGCTCATTATCCGAAGCTATACACCTAAACCCGAAGCTACCGCAAACAACAAGGATAAATTAAACCCCTACCAACCTACGCCCGAGCAGCAGGAGTTGGACCGTGCGCGATTTGCCAAAATTAATGCACTGGTTACCGCCTGGGTACGCCAAACAAAAAAGAAAGTTTTGTTGGCTCCCGAAGCCTTTAAAGAAATTACGGCAGCCAAAGCCTTGGTGTACGACCAGCAGCCTGATGACGTAAAGCCCTACTTGGTTCACCGCCATGAGTTTTGGAATGCTGATGAAGCACTATCGGTTTATAAAAGGGCCCGGGTAGTGATGGGAATGGAGCCGCATTCGCTCATTATGGCTTTGGCTGTAGGCGTGCCCGTCATACATACATGCCCGTTTAGCTTTGGTAAAAAGGGCTGGATGTTTAGAGATATTGGCCTGCCTGAGTGGCTGTTCGATATAGATAAGGACGACACCGCTACTATGCAGCAAGCCTTATTTCATATTCATAACAACCACACGGCAGCACGCAACAAAGCGGCCAAGGCCATGCAGTTTGTAAAGCAACGGCAAAAAGATGCCATGCAGGTACTCAAATTATCTATCAAATAAGGAAATGGAATTAGTAGAGGTTGAAACCAAAATAACAGACAAGCGCATATGGCCATTGCTATTGCAAGCGCCGGTTATAGTAGCGGCGCTGGGTTATTTTGTTGATATATACGATTTGTTGCTTTTTAGTATTGTACGTATCTCCAGTTTGCAAGGTATAGGTGTGGCCAGCACCAACATGATGCGCGACGGTATTTTATTGATAAACGTGCAGATGATAGGTTTGCTGTTGGGTGGCATATTATGGGGTATACTGGGTGATAAAAAGGGCAGGCTTTCTGTACTGTTTGGCTCTATACTTATTTATTCTGTTGCTAACATAATGAACGGTATGGTTACCAGCATCACACAATATGCCATATTGCGTTTTGTTGCCGGTGTGGGCCTTGCCGGCGAACTTGGGGCAGGCATAACGCTGGTAGCCGAAATTTTACCTAAAAAGGTGCGGGGTTACGGTACGGCTATGGTAGCTTCAGTAGGTTTATTGGGCGCCGTACTAGCTTACTTCGTAGCTAAGTATTTTGACTGGCGAACAACTTATTACATTGGCGGCGGCTTAGGCATGCTATTGCTGCTGTTGCGCATAAGCGTTGCCGAATCTCATTTATACCAGGCTACCCAGCAGGCCAAAGTAGAAAAAGGCAACATCCTGGTTTTGTTTACCAGTGCCAAGCGGTTTTTTAAATACATACGCTGTATTGCCATAGGGTTGCCTATATGGTTCGTTATTGGTATCCTGATCACCTTTTCGCCCGAGCTGAGCCACGCTATGGGGCTTTCCTTCACGGCAAGTTCTGGCACTGCTGTAATGTACTGCTATATAGGTATGGCCATTGGCGATATTAGTAGCGGGCTGGTTAGCCAGTATTTGAACAGCCGCAAAAAAGCGGTGGCGCTTTTTATGGCGTTTACGATAATCAGCATTGCGCTTTATCTCACTTTTTCATCAGCCAGCTCCACTTACTTCTATGCAATATGCCTGGTTGGCGGTTTTTCAATTGGTTTTTGGGCCATGTTTGTTACCATCGCGGCCGAACAGTTTGGCACCAACCTGCGATCAACCGTAGCTACTACGGTGCCCAATTTTGTACGGGGCGCTGTAGTGCCGCTTACTTACTTTTTTCAGCAATTGGGTACGGCCACTAACTTGGTTACCAGCGCCTGGATAGTGGGATTGGTAACCCTGGCGTTGGCAGCCTTGGCGCTATGGCAAATGGAAGAAACTTTTGGCAAAGATTTAAACTATACTGAATAATGGCACCACTAGTGAATAAAAGTCTTTTAAGCTTCTTAATGGTATTAGGGTGCTTCTTCTATGGGATCAATGTATCAGCGCAGGTGTCGGTGAATGAGGTGCCGTTAATCGGAGCTGAAGTGTTTATAGAGCCGGGCCAAAATGAAAACGATGTAGACACCTGGTTTAAGCGGATGAAAGAGTGTGGCATGACTATTACCCGCATACGCATGTTTGAAAGCTATATGCACAAGCCCGACGGTAGCTGGGACTATAGTTTGTTTGACAGAGCCTTTAAAGCCGGAGAAAAATATAATATTAAGATATATGCCAATTTATTTCCGGCTACTGATTTTGATGATGTGGGCGGCTTCAAGTTTCCGCGGAGCGAGGCGCACTTAAAAAGTATCAGCAATTACATCAAAAATCTGGCTGGGCATTTTAAACAATTTAAATCGCTTTATGGTTGGGTGCCCATTAACGAGCCTGGATGCGGGCATTACCCTAAACAGGAGTTTACCAATTTAAAACTGGCCGAGTGGAAGAAACTGCAGCCCGTAGCCGCTTTTAACAAAAACAGCTATGTGCATTTCGATTTTGCCGACGAACGTTTTTTGGTAGATTATAATACGTGGTTTTTAAAGTGGCTTACCGATGAAATACATAGGTATGATAATGGTCGCCCGGTGCATGTAAACAACCATGCCATTTTTAAAAATGCAGCCGAATACGACTTTCCGAAATGGCGTACTTTTTTAACAAGCCTGGGTGGCTCAGCCCATGCAAGCTGGCATTTTGATTACTTTAAACGCAGCCAGTATGCGATGGCTTTGTCAGCCAACAGCGAAATTCTGCGTTCAGGAGCGGGTTCAATACCTTGGTTGATGACCGAACTGCAAGGCGGAAACAATACTTTTAGCGGTAACCAAGCCATGTGCCCAACCAGTCAGGAAATAAGCCAATGGATTTGGACTACATTGGCAACAGGTAGTAAAGGTGCTATATTTTGGTGCCTAAACCCCCGTATGTCGGGCATCGAAGCTGGTGAGTGGGCTCTGCTCAACTTTCAAAACCAGCCGAGTGATCGTATGCTGGCTATTGGTCAAATCACTAGCACCATTGGTGCTCATGCACAGCTGTTTGCAAACGCACAGGTACAGGAGTCGGGCATCAATATCTTGTATGTTCGTCAAAGTATGTGGGTGGAAAAGAAACAATCGCTCGATTTTGCCAACGATTTTGAGGCCCGAAAACCCGGAGCGGTTATGAAATCGGCACTAGCCTATTTTGAAGCTCTAAGTCAGTTAGGCTTACAGGCCAATATGAAAGAGATAGCCGAGTTTGATTTTGGCAGCGATGATTATACCGGTAAAACAATCATTCTGTCTAACCAAATTGCTATACCCACCGCTTATTATTCCAAACTCAAAAGCTTTGTACAAAAAGGGGGTAAGTTAATTGCGGATGGCTCAACCGCTTACTACAATGAAAATGCTATCTGTGTAATGAATAATAAATTTCCGCTTAAAGATTTATTTGGAGGAGTGATTAAAGAGTACAAAATGCGCGACACCTTATACAATGTAAAGTTGAACGGTTACACACAGGATTTTAAAGCACATGCCTGGCAAGGTTACATTGAACCCGCTACGGGGCAGTCGTTAGGTAAGGTCGGAAACGAGGTAATCGCATTAGAAAACACTTACGGCAAAGGGAAAACACTTTGGATTCCCTCACTATTAGGATTGGGAAGCCGGCTGCAAAACGACTATAACAACTTAGGTAATTTGCTTTGCAATGAGGTTAACTTAAAGGATGTTGCTTTTCGTTTTCCAAACCTGGAAAAAGATATGATGATGAAAACCCTGAAGTCAGGCAATAGCTACTTAACGGTTATCATTAACAAATCAGGACAAAAAAAGGAGCTAACGCTGGCTGGTTCAAAAAGTGAGTATAAGTCTCAATTATTGTATACTAACTCGGGCGGTGCTGTAAACGGCAAGGTAGTTTCTATATTGCCCGAGGAAACTTTGGTCATTAAATGGGATAAGAATTAAGTTAATGCGCTTCAATTACTACTTCAAGCTGTTGCTTTGCACCCTGCTTGTCTGCATAGGGCAGGTAAAATTGCATGCTCAGGTTATTGAAAAAATAAACAGTAACTGGTTTTTTTACAAGGGTGTGTTTACTAACCCCAACCCCGCAATAGGTGAAATCAAGGCTGTTGCAAATCCTGTAAACTTGCCACATACCTGGAACCGCGAGGATGCTTTTGGTAAATACACAGCCATGTATAAAGGTGCAGGGTGGTATTTCAAATTCTTAAACATAGCAGTACTTCCGCAAGAGCGTATTTACCTGAAGTTTGACGGCGTATTGCTCACCGCCGAAGTTTATGTGAATGGTAAATTGGTAGGTAAACATGCAGGGGGCTATACAGCGTTTGTACTGGATATTACCGATTACGTCAATCATCAGCAAGAGAATGTAATTGCGGTAAAGGCGGATAATAGTCCAAACCCGCAAGTGGCCCCTCTGTCAGGAGATTTTACCCGTTACGGAGGCATATATCGTAATGTGTGGCTCATCAAAAAAAAGGCTTTGCATATAGCCTACACTTACGGTGCCGAAAATGTACAAATTACTACTCCAATAGTAAGTGCCGAGACAGCGCAAGTAACTATTAAAGCGCATATAGTTAACGAGGGTAAAGCGACAGCTAGCGTAAGCGTACGCAATTCTTTGTATAGTCCGGATGGAGAGCTTCTATCAACCCGCACTTCTAAGTTGAATGTTAAATCCGGAAAAGAAACTGGTTTTAGTACAAATATGCCTAATATAGGCAAGCCCAAACTGTGGCACCCCGATCATCCCTGGCTATATCAGGTAAAAACGGAGATTGTGCAAAATGGTGAAGTACGTGACGTAGTATCCAATGCTATTGGTATACGCTGGTTTAAAATTACGCCCGACAAAGGCTTTTTTCTGAACGGCGAACCGCTAAAACTAAACGGGGCCTGCCGGCATCAGGATGTGGAAGGTTTGGCCAGCGCACTTCCTGATGAGCGGCATGAACAGGATATGAAACTGTTAAAGCAAATGGGCGCTAACTTCACCCGCCTGGCCCATTACCCACAGGATAAAGCAGTACTGGATGCTTGTGACCGTTTGGGGTTGCTGGTATGGATGGAAACCCCCAACGTGGATTTTATTGATACGTCGGCCGCTTATGCTGCAAACAGTAAAAACCAGCAGTTGGAGATGATCAGGCAAAATTTCAATCACCCATCAGTGATATTCTGGGGTTTTATGAATGAAATTTTGATCGGTCTTTTCCGGCACTACACAGACTCGGTTTCGCAACACAAAGCTATCCGTCAAACGCAGATTCTTGCGAAAGAGCTTAATCAGCTCTCTAAAACAGAAGATCCTGCTCGATTAACCGCTATAGCCTTTCATGGCGATGAGGTGTACAACAAGTACAATCTGGGCAATATTACTGATGTGGTTGGATGGAATTTGTATTCGGGCTGGTATGGTAATGATTTTGCTGCATTTGACCGGTTTATTGACGAGCAGCACCAACGCTACCCCAAACGGTCACATATTATTAGCGAATACGGTGCGGGAAGTGATGGGCGTATCAACACTTTAGCCCCCGAGCAGTTTGACTTTAGCATGCAATGGCAGCAGCAGTTTGTAGAGTATTATCTAAACGCTATGCAAAAGCGGGATTGGCTTGCTGGTTCGGCCGCCTGGTTGCTGGCCGATTTTGGTAGCGAAGTGCGCGAAGAAACCATGCCACGTATAAATAATAAAGGCATTGTATTTTTTGATCGCCGTAAAAAAGATGTGTTTTATTATTACCAGGCATTTTTTCAAAAAAAACGGCCTGTACTACATATTGCCACCCGCGATTGGCCGGATAGAAAAATGCAGGCCCAAGAAGGAAATAATAATATAATAAACAACGAAATAAAGGTTTATACGAATGCCCTCAATGTGCAACTATATTGCAATGGGCGTTTAATAGGCGAGCAGCAGGTTAAAAACTGTTCGGCTGTATTTAAAGTTCCTTTGAACTCAGGCCAAAATCAATTGATGGCTCAAGCAGTATTCAACAATGAAAAAGTTGTTGATTATGCTGGTGTCGACATGCAAATCAGGCCGTTTCAGCTTAAACAAGACACAGCTTTTTCTATTGGCATTAACTGTGGGAGTAATGTATGGTACTATGATACGGACAGGAATTACATTTTTGAACCCGATAAGCCGTATCAGAAAGGTAATTGGGGTTATATAAACGGCGATGTTTACCGCCCGGTAGCCAACCGTATAGGCCACCAATTGCAAATTGCACAAACCCGGCAAGACCCCCTTTATCAAACGCTTAGGGTTGATGCGCAAGCTTACCAGTTTGATGTAGCCGACGGTGAATATGAGGTGACCTTGGAGTTTGTCGATCCCGGCGTAGCACGAAACACATTGATTAATGACATTGGTACGCAGGCTCAACAACAAAGCCAGAAGCGAATATTTAGTGTTGTTTTAAACGGAAAGGTTGTCATTAATAATCTTAACCTGCTGTACGATTTTGGAACACGTGTGCTGGTACAACGATCATTCCTATTACAGGTCTCGGAAAAAAAGGGAATTAATATTGCATTTCAAGCCTTACAAGGCAAGCCGATCATCAATGCTATACGCATCCAGCGCCGTTAAATATCGTTGTTTTCAGTTAAGCATGAGTTGACTGCAGAAAAATCTACTTCTTATTAGCATTAATTCGTTTCAGCAATAGATATGGTTAAATCAGCAAATGAGTCTTTTTTCAAAACAGTTTATTTGTTTAATCCGCTGCGGGTATAATCTGAGCCGGTAGCGGCAATTATAAACCAATCAACATTTTAAACAACTATGAAGGAATTATTCAGCATGCTGGTGGCATGTTGCTGCTTGGCAGTAGCGTGTAAAAAATCGGCAATTCCCGACAACAATGAAGAGGTTGCCGGCAATGGTAAAACTGTTGCAACCTTTACTCCTCCCTTAAACGACTTAACCAAATGGAAAGGCATGACATGGGGTGGCCCCTGGCAAAAGTGGGGTGGTGGTACCGATGCAGGCCCTTACAATGCCGCTGGTGTAGCCAGCGATATCGCTGACTTGGACGATTTAGGCGTTGACTGGGTGAGGTTAGCATTTAAAGTAGGCCAGTCTTATACCGCAACTGTAGACCCGAAAGTAGATGCTGCGCTTGAAGCTGGAGCCAGTATTTTAATGCGTTATTCAAAGGGCGCTCCTGAAGGAGATTACGGTACCGAAGCACAAGAGATTTTGAACGAAAACTTTTTGAAAGCAACCGTTGAGCGTTATAAGGACCGGATTAAATACTGGGAAATTGGTAATGAGCCCAACCAGGCCAATTCTTGGGATTTAGGCGATCGTGTAGGCGAGGGATCAACAGATCCAACTACACCTTACAACGTAGGCGTGCACAAATATATCCTACACCTGCAACGAAGCTATAATGCCATTAAATCGGTTGATCCTAACGCTGTAGTGTTACTAGGCGGCCTCTCTAATTACCATTTTGAAGCCTTTATGGCCAGGTTAAAAGCCGAAGGTGCCTACGCTTATATGGATGAGTTAAATTTTCATCCTTATGCTGGCAGTCCGGCTGGTGTAATCAGTACGTTAAATGAATTTAAGGCCCTACAGGCCTCGTGGCCATCGCCGCACAACCAAAAACCTATCTGGATAACTGAAATAGGTTATAACAGCAATCCTAACTGGTCATACACTTCTAATGTGCCCGATGAGGCTACCAAAGCCACTTACTGTACGCAAACTATGTATGCCTTGGTTAACAACCTCAATCCAATCAGGCCAATTTTTTGGTATAATTTGCATGAGTCGAGTTGTGTAAATGGCTTTGGCCTTACTCAAAAGTGTATAAGCGGCAGCACGCTCCAAGTAACCAAGTTTGATGCCTATAATGCCTTTAAAGCGTTATCATACACTAACGTGCCAGGCGGTACGGCAGCTACCGTGCCATTTACTGATGATTTTAACAATCAAACAACGAGCAACGCACCTGCTAACTGGTTGGTGTTAAATGGCTTAAGCACCAATGCGGTTATTGCTGATATTCCATCAGCAACTAATAAAAGTATATTGCTTACTGATAACAGCAGTTCGGGCACCGTATCGGTCAAAAGAAGTTTTAATGCGCAGTTTAATACACTTAATATTGAGTATAAATTTAACGAAAACAACACTAATAAATTCAACCGTTATCGCGTGCTGTGTAATGGCGTAGTACCTATAGAGCTGGCCACTGCGTACAACAGTACCAGTAATCAGTTAAGTTATGTGAACGCATCTAACACCCGCGTAGCCGTTCAGCCTGTTTCGGCTAATACCTGGTATACCGTTAAATTAGCTATCAACATTGTCGCTCAAACATTCGACATTTATGTAAACGGAACTTTAAAGGTTTCGGCAGTGCCGTTCAAAGCTAACGCAGGGTACATCGACTCATTTTCAGTCGAAACAGGCTCTAGCTACACAGGTATTTCTGCTTATATTGATGACCTGAGTATAACAAATTAACATCATGAAAAGAATCACACTAATCTGTACCGTCATTTTATTTGCCAGCTTATCATTTGCGATTGGTCAGGTGTCAGCAACAAAATCTATGGAAATATACCTGCTTATGGGACAGTCTAACATGGCTGGCCGAGGACCGATAACCGAGGAACAAAAAAATGAGGGTAACGATAATGTGTTTGTACTTAACCAAGACATGAAGTGGGTGCTAGCCAGGCATCCACTTCACTTTGATAAACCTAGTGTAGCCGGTGTGGGGCCTGGATTAACTTTTGGCATCCAAATGGCAAAGGCTCATCACGGCGTAAAAATTGGCTTAGTGCCTTGTGCAGTAGGAGGTACCCCAATTGAACATTGGATACCGGGAGCTTATGATACGGCCACCAAAACGCATCCTTATGATGATGCCGTAGCTCGTATAAAGGAAGCAATGAAGTATGGCGTAGTAAAGGGCGTAATATGGCATCAGGGTGAATCTAATTCGAGTGTTGATAAGGCCAGCCTATATTTACAGCAAATTGCAGAATTAATATCCCGTATCCGCGACTTAGTCGGCAACCCAAATCTTCCCTTTGTAGCAGGTCAAATAGGCGAGTTTCACAAAAATGCTGAATTTTTCAACGCGCAGATTGTTAAACTTCCGCAGACTGTAAAAGGTACGGCCGTTGTAACAACAGAAAGCTTAGCCCATAAGGGTGATCACCTACATTTTGATGGCCCGTCTGCACAAGAATTGGGAAGGCGCTATGCAAATAAGTTTATAGCTTTGGAAAATAACAAATAAGCTCTATCCAAGCAGAAGTATTCGTCTCAGCTATTAATGGAATTTCAGATATTGGTTGTTATTAGTTTTAGGGAAGAGTTAAAACTTCCAATAATACTGTTGTAGTATACTAAGTTCTACGCACTTCGCTTAGAGTGTACCGTATAAACAAAAAAACCGCTCGTTGGCGGTTTTTTTGTTTGGCGGAGAGGGAGGGATTCGAACCCTCGATACGCTTTTGACGTATACACACTTTCCAGGCGTGCTCTTTCGACCACTCAGACACCTCTCCCTAAAAAGGTTTGCAAATGTATAATAATCCGGCTGTAAACGCAATAAAAAAGCGAAGCCTTATAAAAGGCTCCGCTAGCAAAACTTCAACTAAATATAACCCTATGCACACCTGCAACCTTCAGGCAAACACATTAGTATGACTGCTCTCTATATCATTAGTTTAATGTGTCTCAAAATAACGTTGTTTAAACAGTTTCCTGAAAATAATTTTGCCTATGTTTGCGCCGGTATGCCCCAATGGCATGTGTAGTACAAACAGGTTGCTAAGTTTTCAATGCTGAACCTTAAAGAGATTAAAAAGCCTATTGCTGCCGAGATTGATGTTTTTGAGGAGAAGTTCAAGGCATCGATGCAAAGCTCTGTTCCGTTGCTTGATCGCATTACGCATTACATAGTAAAGCGAAAGGGTAAGCAGATTAGGCCCATGTTTGTATTTTTTGCAGCCAAGCTATGTGGAGGTATTAACGAAGCCACCTATCGGGGTGCCGCCCTGGTCGAACTGGTTCACACTGCGTCGCTAGTGCACGATGATGTGGTAGATAACTCTTACCAGCGCAGGGGCTTTTTTTCCATTAACGCTTTATGGAAAAACAAAATAGCCGTTTTAGTAGGTGATTATTTGCTTACTAAGGGCATGCTGCTTTCCTTGGATAATAACGACTTCGACTTGCTTAAAATTCTCTCTAATGCGGTTAAGCAAATGAGCGAGGGCGAATTGTTGCAGGTAGAAAAAGCACGAAAAACCAATACTGATGAAAGTGTTTATTACGAAGTGATTCGCCAGAAAACAGCGTCATTGATTGCCTCTTGCTGTGCTTGCGGTGCTGCATCTGCCGGCGCCGATGCAGAGACGATCGAGAAAATGCGTCTTTTTGGTGAAAAGATTGGTATTGCATTTCAAATTAAGGATGATATGTTTGATTTTGGTACCGATGATGTAGGTAAACCTCTGGGTATTGATATCAAAGAAAAGAAAATAACTCTTCCGCTTATTTATGCGCTTAATAACGGTCCAAAAGCCGAGCGCAAGCGCATCATCAGTTTGGTAAAGAACCATAAAGATGACCCGGAAAAGATTGCGCAAATTATCAAATTTGTGCAAGAAACCGGCGGATTGACCTATGCCGAAAGCCAAATGCAGAAATATCAAAACGAGGCATTCGACATTCTGAATACCTTTGAGCCAGGCGAGGCACGTACAGGGTTGGAGCAGTTAGTAAGATATACTACCGAGCGTAACAAATAGTTTTGAGAGCCAAAATGCAAGAGCAAGAAAACAAGTGTTTTCTGCTCTGTTCGCTTAAAATCTTATGAGATCCTGGCTCTGTCTCTTAGTTTTTCTCTCTCGCTTCTAAATAAATTTCAGCTTTCCTTCGGCGCATTAGCCTCATTACGAAAAGTATCTATCGTTGTAATATTTTCCAGTTTAACCGGTTTGCCGCTACGGGCCGATTCATAAATGGCTTCCATTATTTTATGGTCCTGAAGGCCTTCTTCACCAGGTGTGTAGGGTTCTTTGTTTTCCATAATGCATTGGGCAAAGTGGTCCATTTCCAGAGCAAACTGCTGCTTTTCGCCTACAATAATATTTTGCTTAATCTCTTGCTTACCCTGCGCTTGCGAGGCTTCAATTTTTAAGCCGTTATAGTTAAAGGCAGGGTCCATGCCAAACCAACCACCGTTATCGGCATAGCAGCGGTAATGCTTGGAGTCGTGCACACTGTAGGCAGCCGTATTATTGGCGATGGTACCGCTTGGGAAATACATTTGCCACATTATTTTATCTTCCACTTCTTTAAAGCGCGGATCGTTGGCATCGGTATGCATCATAGCCGATACCTGGTAAGGTTCCTCTCCTGTTAAATAACGGTTGGTATTAATGCAATACAAGCCAATGTCGGGTAATGAACCGCCGCCGGCAAGCGCCTTCTTTAAGCGCCACTGATTAGGGTCGCCGATGTTTTGCACGTTTACGGAGTTAATAACCTTTACCTTGCCAAAGTGCTTCTCGCGTACCCACTGCATCATCAGCTTATTATGTGGTTCGTATTGAATGCGGTAGGCAATCATTAACTTTTTGCCGGCTTTTTTACAAGCCTCAATCATGTTTTGTGCCTGCTTGCTCGAGTTAGCCATTGGCTTTTCGCAAAGTACGTGCTTACCCGCCTTTGCAGCTCTTACAGTAAATTCTTCATGCATACTATTGGGCAATACAATGTATACGGCATCTATCTCGGGGTTATTTTTTATCTCATCAAAGTTTTGATAGTTGTATACATTTTTTTCGGGGATGCCGTGTTGTGCGGCTACTTTTTTGGCTTTAGCCGCATCGCCGCTTACCAATGCAACCGGCTTAGCGTAGTTACAGGAACCAAAAGCCGGCATAATCTGTCCCATGGTTAGTTCGCCTATGCCTACAATAGCATAACCAATACGTTCTTTTGGGGGTAGCATGGTAGCGCCGCTTTCCTGCTTACGCTCGGTAGGGGCATGCTGACTGGGTACATCAACTCTTATGGTATCTGCTAAAGCTTTGCGGGTGCCGGCGCCACTCATATTTTGTGCCTCAGCAGTGCATGAGGCCAGCTCGCCAATAACAGTAGCTGCAACAAGGCCTTTACCGGCCGTCTCTAAAAATTCGCGGCGGTTACAACCGGCATCAATGCCGGTTAAAGACTGCATAAGTTGGTTAATGCTTTTCATTATAGCAATGGATATTTACTATTGGTTTTTAATATTGCTTTAATCACAAATTGAGTAGGGGCTTTGTTTGGATTGGATTATTTTTTAGGATGGTATAATTAAGGTGTTCAAACTTTAAGCGCAGGTACCCTGTTAGTAATGTTTCGGCGTATGCTTTGATTATAGGGTATGCTTATTAAATTTACCGTCTATGAGTATTTTTGTTGAGGGATTAACCAAGCTTTATGGTGAGCAAAAAGCAGTTGATGGTATAAGCTTTACGGCAAAGCCCGGAGTACTTGGGTTTTTAGGTCCTAACGGAGCCGGCAAATCAACTACCATGAAGATGCTAACAGGCTTTATACCGCAAACATCGGGCAAAGCAAGTGTATGCGGGTTTGATACGGCTACCCAATCTATAGAGGTAAAGCGTTGTATTGGCTACCTACCCGAGAGCAATCCTCTATATACGGATATGTATGTTAAGGAGGCATTAGGCTTTGTTGCTGATATTCATCATTTGAATGAATCGTCCAGGCGTATTGCACAAGTAATTGAGCAAACCGGGTTAGGCCCTGAGCAGCATAAAAAGATTAGTCAATTATCAAAAGGCTACCGGCAACGGGTAGGCCTTGCCCAAGCGCTTCTGCATGATCCTGAAGTTTTAATTTTGGACGAACCCACCTCGGGTTTGGACCCTAACCAACTCATTGGCATCAGGCAGCTGATCAGAGATTTAGGTGCAACCAAAACCGTAATCTTGTCAACGCATATTATGCAGGAGGTGGAGGCCACCTGCAGCAAAGTTGTAATTATTAAAAAAGGCAAAATTGTGGCCGATGATAGCCTGCCCGGCTTAAAGGAAAAGCACAGTGGTAAGAGCCTCGAAGATATATTTATCAGTTTAACCAATTAACAGCAAATTGGTAAAGAACTATAAAGAAAAAGGCGGTTATCAACCGCCTTTTTCTTTATACATATATTTTATTTGAATGTAAAACGTAGACCGAGTCCGAAGCGTGCAGCTTCAAAGCCGGAGCCGTGATTAAGCTGAGCCATTGGGCGCCAATCGAAGTTTAAGGCAATTGGTGCTTTAGGAATTTTGTAATCTAAACCAACCATAGGGCGTAACATAACTACAGTGTAGTTTTCATAATAGCCATCTACAAAGGCAAACTGAGGGCCTAAGCCTACATACCATTTCAATTCACGAGCTTCGGCAAAGGATTGATGATACTGATAGTAGCCACCCAGCCATACCGTATTGTCGCTAAACAACAAGTCGGCTTGTACGGCATCTTTACCGGTAAAAAAGTGCTTGTAAGTGGGGCCAACCAAGGTAGAGCCATCTCCAAAATCAATTCCTAAACCTAAGCTGTTTTTGTAGCTAGATTGTGCAAAGCTTTGCGCCGTTGATAGTCCAAGTGCTACTGCGGCTAAGAGAAAAATTTTTTTCATAATGTGTAGTGTAAGATTGAAATTTGGTTTCAATTAGCAAAATCTATACCACAAGCGCCTCACTTATTTAAATATTGATGACAATAGCTCATTAGCCATTTATGATAATATTTCTAAATTTGCCCCCCATTTAACACTTTACATTATCATCATGAAAAAACTATTAATGGTTGCTATTACAGCAGCCGGTTTATTAACCAGTGCATTCGCACAAACTAAATCAGCTTCAACAAGCGGTCCTAAATTAAGCATTGGTCTTGACTTTGGTGTTCCGACCGGAAACTTTGCCAACGGTACTAGCATAGGCTTTGGTGGTAGTGGTAAGGCTGAAATACCGGTAGCATCAGCATTCAACTTTACGGTTACTGCAGGTTATATTAGCTACTATTACGAAAAGCCTTATAAAGATGCCTTGAAAGCTTTAGGTGCTGATACTTACTTAGGCTTTGTTCCGGTAAAGGTAGGTGGTAAGTACTTCTTCTCGCCAAATGTTTATGGAGAGGCAGAAGTAGGTGCACGTATTGGTACTAACATGAGCACCGGCACTGCATTTTTATATGCACCGGGTTTAGGCGTTTCTTTCCCGGTTAGTGATAAGCATGATATTGACTTTGGCGCTCGGTACGAAGGCTGGTCAAAAGACGGTGGTAACATCGGTCAGGTAGCTTTCCGTATTGCATACAAATTTGGCTTATAAGTAATATAATGCTAGAGAAAAGGCCCGGCTGCAAATAAGTAGCCGGGTCTTTTGTTTTAAACAGATATGTGTTTAATTTGACCACTTATTTCCAGAGATAAACTTTACATGAAAAATTATTATTTCCTGCTGGCTTTGCTGCTTTTTAAATGCATGCCGGCCGCAGCCCAGGAACGCACCAACACTATGGCGCTAAGTATAGGGCCCGAACTCAATATTGCTCAACGCAGCGCTTACAATATAGGCTATGGTGTTTCGGCTAAGTTTGAATTGCCTGTGCTGGCCAAAGTAAATCTGGTACTTACGGGCGCGTATAATCGCTTCAGCTATAAAAGTTTTCTGATAGGAAGCGCTATTAAACCCGGGGCCGACAGCTACATTCCCTTAAAAGGCGGTTTTAAATACTACCTCGACCCTCGCTTTTATACCGAGCTTGAACTGGGAACCATTATTGCCAACAATACAAGCACTAACTTTAATGGCAGCGGAAACCTATTCACGTATTCTTTAGGTACCGGTTTCCTGATTCCGGTAGGAAGCAGTAAAAGCAATTTACTTGACTTGGGCCTGCGATATGAAGACTGGTCTAAAAATCGTTTGCAGCAATTTGCCATAAGGGCAGCTTATCGTTTTGGTTTTTAGAGTGGTAAGTGAAAATATGCCGTGTTGTCTTTAATTGTAAATATCTATTAATAAGCAAGTTGTGTTTTCAGGGAGAGACAGTTGGCTTTTTAGCAAACAACTTTAGGCGCTAAACTATTTTATATCCATATATGTTCAGCATCCTCAAAAAAGAAATTAGCTCATACCTTAGTTCGCTGGTGGCTTATGTTACCATAGGCGTGTTTTTGCTGGTGCTGGGCTTGTTGCTGTGGGTATTCCCCGAGTCGAGCATTTTAGAGTATGGATATGCCAGCCTGGAAAATCTTTTCAGCACTGCACCCTATCTCTTCATGTTTTTAATTCCGGCCATTACCATGCGGTCATTAGCTGAGGAGCGCCGCGAGGGTACGCTGGAACTGCTGGCCACACGCCCGTTAACCGATTGGCAAATTGTGCTGGGTAAATATTGGGCTTGCCTGTTGTTAGTTGTGTTTGCCCTGTTGCCTACGTTAATGTATGTATATTCGGTATCGGTGCTTGGCAATCCACAAGGCAATCTGGACACCGGTGCTGTAATAGGTTCATACATCGGTTTGTTTTTGCTGGGAGCGGCATTTGTAGCTATAGGGTTGTTTGCATCCTCAATTAGCAAAAACCAGATTATTGCTTTTACTATAGCTGTTTTTTTAAGCTACTTCTTTTACAGCGGCTTTAATTCGTTAAGCGGACTATTGTCATTACAAAATACTAACATACAAAACGCTGGTATAGCTGCACATTTTGATGCGGTGGGGCGGGGTGTTTTAAGCTCCGGCGATCTGATATACTTCATTATCCTATCGGGCATATTTTTAGGTTTAACCTTACTGGTAATAGCCATGCAAAGGCAAAAGCCGTTAAAGTATACGGCTGTACCAATATTAGCAGCAGTGTTGCTGGTGTTGGGCATACTATCGCAATTTATTTATACTCGTATCGATTTTACTGCCGATAAACGTTTCACCTTATCAGATGTGAGCCGTAACATCATGGGCAATTTAAAGCAGCCTCTTCATGTAAAGGTTTACTTGCAGGACAAAGAGTTGCCTGGTGGCATGCGCCGTCTGCAACAGGCTACGCGCGATATGTTGAACGATTTACGGGCCTATAGTCATAATGGTTTTACGTATGAATTTGTAAATCCGCTTGAGGGATTAAACCAACAGGAACAGGAGCAAACCATGCAGGATTTGCAGGCTCAGGGTGTTGAGGCCACCAACCTTAGTGTAAAAACAGACAATGGCGTATCGCAAAAGATTATTTTTCCGGCTGCTTCGGTTGGTTCTGGCAACAGGCAGGTAGGGGTAAAGCTGCTGCAAACACGCATTGGCCTATCGCCGGATGAAGTGCTGAACAACTCTATACAAAACCTGGAATACGCTTTTACATCGGCCATTAAAAAGGCAACCAGCGGTGGACGTCCGCGTATTGGATTTACCGACGGGCACGGGGAGTTGAACGATATGCAGCTCAATGATGCTTTAAAAACGTTATCGGATGGATTTGAAGTTGGCCGGGTTAATTTACAGAGCATTCCGTTTAACAACCTTAAATTGCTTAAACTGCTGGTGGTGCCCAAGCCTCAAAAGTCTTTCACAGAAGTGGAAAAGTTTAAGCTGGACCAATACCTGATGCAGGGCGGCCGCATTTTATGGGCTATTGACCAGGTAAGTGCCGAGTTGGACAGTATGCGCGGACATGGAGGCGAGCAACTGGCATTCAACAAACAGCTTAATCTGGATGATCAGTTGTTTCGTTACGGTGTACGTATTAATTATGACCTAATTGCCGACTTAAACTGCGCACAAATACCTGTAAGTACCGGTAATGTAGGTGGGCAGGCACAAATACAAATGCTGCCCTGGCTCTTTTACCCGGTGTTTATGCCGCTGGCAAAGCACCCGGTTGTTAAAAACCTGGAAGGGATACGCAGTGAGTTTGCCAGCACCATTGATTTATTGCCGGTTAAAGGTCAAAAGCAAACAGTGTTGCTAAGTTCATCACCTTACAACCAAAAAATTACTACTCCGCATGCCTTATCGTTACAGGCTCTGGAGCAAGAGCCTAATCCGCGCGATTTTCAAAGTGTGCCAAAGGTAACCGGTGTGTTGCTGGAAGGAAGTTTTGCGTCTAACTATACTAACCGGCCTGTGCCGGAAGGCGTAACGGAAAGTATCACCATTTTAAACACCAGCAAGCAGGCCAAAATGATAGTATTGAGCGATGGCGATATTTTCAAGAACCAAATAGGTAGCGATGGTTCACCTTTTCCATTGGGTTTTGATCGTTATAGTCAGCAAACATTTGGCAATAAAAACTTGCTCCTAAATATAGCAGATTACATGACCGATGACTCGGGCTTAATCAGTTTACGTAATAAAGAAATTAAATTACGATTGCTAAACCGTGCCCGGCTACGTAACGAAAAAGTTTACTGGCAGGTTGTGAATACCGTGGTGCCGTTGGCTGCTGTGTTGATATTTGCAATTTTTCAACATTATTACCGCAAGCGTAAGTATGCTCATTAAATTTTATACTTTTGGGTTGATTAAAATTGTTGTATGAGATTCATTGTTTCGACATTAACATTACTGAAGCAATTGCAGGCTGTAAGCGGTGCTTTAAGCAACAGTACCGTGTTGCCTATACTGGAAAACTTTTTATTTGAGATAAAAGACGGCAACTTAACCATATCGGCCACCGATTTGCAAACCAGCATGACCACGTCATTATCGGTTGAAGCTAAAGAGAATGGTCGTATTGCAATTCCATCGCGTATTTTACTGGATACGTTAAAATCACTACCGGAGCAACCTATTGCTTTTTCGGTTGATGATAAAACTTTTGCCATTGAAATAAGTGCCGGCGACGGTAAGTATAAGTTGAGCGGCGAAAATGGTGAGGACTTTCCTAAAATTCCGGTAGTTGAAAACGCTTCATCAGTTAACCTGCCTGCTTCTGTACTGGCCGAAGCTATCAATAAAACCATATTTGCCGTAAGCAACGATGAGTTGCGCCCGGCCATGACGGGTGTTTATTGCCAGCTGTCAACCCAATACTTAACCTTCGTATCTACAGACGCGCACAAACTGGTGCGTTACCGCCGTAAAGATGCGCAGGCTGCAACCAACACCTCGTTCATATTGCCTAAAAAGGCTTTAAATCTGCTAAAGTCTGCCCTCCCGTCTGATGATGTGAACGTATCGGTAGAGTATAATAATACCAGCGCTTTCTTTAAGTTTGGTAACATTAACCTGGTTTGCCGCTTAATTGACGAGCGTTACCCCGACTATGAAGCCGTTATACCGCAAAGCAATCCTAACAAAATGACTATTGACCGTCAGGCGTTTTTGGGTTCATTGCAGCGTGTGGCCATTTACGCTAACAAAACCACCCACCAGGTGCGTTTAAAAGTTAGCGGCAGCGAGTTAAACATATCATCAGAAGATATTGATTTTGCCAACGAGGCACATGAGCGTTTAAGTTGCCAATATGAGGGTGAGGATCTTGAAATTGGATTCAACGCCCGCTTTTTGATCGAAATGCTTAAAAACCTGAGCAGTGAAGAGGTTGCTTTACACATGTCGACCCCTAACCGTGCCGGCTTATTACTGCCGCAGGGTGGTGATGAGAATGAGGATGTGTTGATGCTGGTTATGCCGGTAATGCTTAATAGCTATGCTTAAGTTGTAAACTTAAATTATAAATCCAAAATGAAAGTCCGGTTATACAACCGGACTTTTTAGTTAAGCTTATATAACAAACTTTAAAAAAAGCAGTTATAAAACAAATGATCAGGAGGTTATATTTTATTGGTGCTCTTACAGTATTAACACTGGTATTAGCGGCCTCATGCGTAAAAAACGATCCGGTTGTGCCTGTACAAGCAACTGTTAACGTAAATGTAATTAATGCTATAAGCGATAGTGTTATTGTAAACTATTACCTGAACGGTACACGCCTGAGCAGCTTAACGGGTATTTTTCCGCTGGCAAGCAGTGGTAACACTTTACTGCCAAGGGGTAACCAGGTAATTACTATAAAGCGCTTGTACAATAACCGGCAAATAGATGCGCCTGATACACTTTTCACTTTTCCGGTACGGTTGGATTCGATTGGCAGCTCGCAACGCTACTCGTTGTTTTTGGGCGGTGTTAGCCGCAATACGGCCTTTAAGATAATTGATACGTTAGAGAGCGATCCCGCCAACGCCAAGTTAAAGTTTGTTGTAGCGTCGCCAGCGGCGCCGGCATTGAAGGTTTATTTGAATGACACTTTAAGGTTTACAACTACTACATTTAAATCAGTTAGTAAATTTATACCGGTAGGTAACGGAAAAAAGGAAATCAAGATATTTACTACTACCGGTACCGACCCATTATACAAGGGCACTGTTATACTTAATGTTAGCAACTCGTATACTTTATTTAGTTCGGGTAGTGGCAAAGGTTTCAGGGCCGGTTTACTCACTAACAGATAGCACTTGATGGCGATGTTTAAAAGTAAAAATATATTCTACAGCGTGTTTGCGCTGAACCTGCTGGTTTTGGTTTTGCCTTTGCTCTCCTCTTGCGGAAAGAGTGATACGGTTAATCCTACCGGTTTAAATGTGCAGTTGCAGGTAATTAATTTAAGCCCCAATTCATTTCCGGTTGAATTGAATATTAACAACCTGCGGGTAAACTCTTATTACCGTTATAATGCAACGCCGTCATACTTTTATTTAACCAATACAACGCAGCCCCTGCAAATACGTTCAACCAGGGCTGGCGATACTGTCTCCATCTTTAGCCGAGACACCATTCAATATCAGCCTAACACCCGTTACTCCTTGTTTTTTATGGGCTTATACGGCGACCCTGAGTACAAATTACGCTCGCTGGTAACTGCAGACGATACTGAACCACTGCCTGAAATTGGCAAAGGTGGAAAGGTGCGATTTATTAACGGTTCGCCACGCAGTGGTACCGGTTTTGATATTTGGGCCAATGGGGCCCCTGTTATTAAAAATGCTGCATTTGGTAAAGTGTCCAACTACGTGGTCCTCCCACCTGGAAATTATACCTTCAGGGCATATGCAACCAATACATCAAATAATAGCCTGGGCGAAATAGCAAACATTACTATACAGGACGGTCGGCTATACACATTATACTCACGCGGCATAATAGGCCGTGCACTTACTGATACGGCTGCATTTGGTATGGCGCTTGTCCCTAATAATCCTACAATTATAAGATAGTACCGAAGTTAGAGGCTAACGTTTATTTACGCTCTTGCTTCAACCAAGCTTGATAGGCAGCTTTTCCACGTTCAAATTCTTCAGCAGTTGAATAAAATCTATGAGACTTGTCTTTTTTCTCCACATTTAAAACGTAATAAAAATAGCTTGTGGTGGCAGGATAAAATGCGGCTTTAATGGAGCTTTCAGAAACCGACGCAATAGGGCCGGGGGGAAGCCCGGCAAACTTTCTGGTATTATAAGGCGAATTTGACTCCAAGTCGCTTTTGTTAATTATCCCATCCCAACGATTTTCCATCTTTGCTATATAAACAGCAGTCTGATCTATCCCAAGCGGCATTCCTTTTTCAAGGCGGTTATAGATTACTGAAGCTACCATAGGTCGCTCCTCGTTCAATCGCGATTCTGTTTCGATAAGAGAAGCAATGGTAATTATCTGGTGGGGTGTCAGTTTCAATTTGATGGCGCGAGCTGTGTACTCCGGCTTCCAAACCTTTTTAAACTCCCCAACCATTTTCTTAATGATAGCTAGAGTAGTAACAGAGCGTGGGAAATCATAAGTGTTTGGATATATATAACCTTCAAGGTTTTTAGCTTGCGGGGCTATATCCTTAATGAGTGAAACATCCTCCATAAGTTTCAATGCAGCATTTTCGCCTGCCTGTTGATTTTGGGAGAACTTCCCGGCTATTCTTTTAGCAATATCAAAGCGAGTAAAACCTTCCGGAATAGTTAATTTTATATTTCGAAGCTTTCCATTTTTCAGTTCTCTCAGTACTTCAAGCGGGGTAATTGGTGAATCGAATTGATATTCACCCGCCTGCATCTCATTGCCGGTACCAGTAAATTTCAGATATATTTTCAGCGGTGTTTGGGCAGAAAGAATTCCTTCGGAGGTAAGTTTATTGAGTATCTGACCGGGCGATGAGCCATGTGGGATTTGTATATACTGGTTATTCTTATGGTGTGCATGCGGAGCATTCAGAGATTTATGAATCCAGTACGAAAAAACAATGATTCCAAGAATCACTATAACACTAAGAATCTTTAAAACTTTCATTGAATAAACCTCAATTCGATTACCAACCGTGTTTAATATCGGCTCTAAGATAGGATAAGTGCCTTAAAATCCAAGGTTTCTACTATCACCTTCCCTTACGTGGACCTTTCTTCTATTTATGAGATAGCTTCTCATCTTAATATTGCTATTTTTGCTTCAAACTTTGAGCTTTGGAGATTATAAAAGACCTGATAGATTTTATTTTGCACATTGATAAGCATTTGGTGCAAATTACCAGCCAGTACCAGGCCTGGACCTACCTTATCCTTTTCGTAATCATATTTGCCGAAACCGGCTTTGTGGTAACCCCATTTTTGCCCGGCGACTCGTTGCTTTTCGCAGCTGGTGCATTGATTGCCACTGGTAACTCAGGTCTGGATATTTTCCTGCTCACCATCATCTTAATTGTGGCAGCATTTTTAGGTAATACGGTTAATTATCAGTTAGGGCAGTTTTTAGGCGTAAGGGTATTTAAGCCCGAAAACAAGGTGCTCAAGCTGGACTATTATCTTAAAACTAAAGCGTTTTTTGACAAGCATGGCGGCAAGGCTGTTATTTTTAGCCGCTTTATGCCTATTATACGTACCATAGCCCCTTTTGTGGCTGGTGTTGGCCGCATGCCTTTTGGTCGTTACAGCTTGTATAACATTGTAGGCGGCGTTGCCTGGATTGTTACCTTCCTCTTTTTGGGATATTTGCTGGGTAATGTGCCTTTCTTCAAAAAGAATTTTTCGTTGATTGCTTTGGGTATCGTAGCTGTATCATTACTGCCGCCAATATGGGCGGCCTTACGGAGCAGGTTTACCCGCACTGCTGCTTAAAGGCGGCACTGGTACCGGTTTGTTTACCAACCCAAGGTCAGGTAACTTTGTAATCTTACCGATTTTATACAGGGCAACTTCATGAGCTAATCTTTGCTTGGTAACGAGATTAGGTACTGGGTCTATTAGTTTGTAGAGATCAGGCTGGCCGGCATCAACCCATGCCGAATACCAGTAGCTGCCTATATTAAGCACAGCCACCCGCATACGGCGCTGTACCATCCCCTTAAGCAGTGCATGGTAGGCGCGGCAGTAAGCGGCCGAGTAATCTTTCACCTTCCGTTTACCTCTCTGTATTATCTCATACTTTTTATCGGCCGGAAAAGTCTTATCTAACTGGCGCTGTAAGCGTAATACGGAGTCGACGCTTTTGTAAGAGCTGCGGCACAGAATAAAGGCTTGCCAAAGTGGGTTTTCCAGGTACCGGGCTTTACCAACATAGTAATAATAGCTGTCGCTGAATTGTTCGGGCAGACGGCTTTCCCATAGCGAGTGTATGCCCTCCTGATGGGTAAGCTGCCCATCGTGGTTTTGCGTAGTATGTAGGGGCACGCAGGCATCGGCTACATAATGACCCAAATAGGCAGAGTAATGTAATATAGCACTGGTGTCTTTATTCTTAAAGGCATCAACCAGGCGGTAATAATTGTACTGGATGGTCCAGGGTAGGGTGCCATACTTATATAAGGTATCCGCTGTGTATTTCTGTATAGCATCATTCCACTTTTGCGGTACAGTGTGAAAAGGGTCTTTCCCAAAATGATCGGCGTCAAAATAGTGCCGGGGTATTTCAGTCGAGTCAACATACCGGCGTTTATCGGCACTGGTGGCATGTTCGGTTATGTAAGTGATGTTAGCCTCATAAAAACTGCTCATACCTTTGGGTAAGGTAAAAACAGCTAGCCGGTTAATGCGATAATGTGCATAAAAGCCCCATGATGCACACATAAAAACGAGTAGAACCGCTGCAAAAAATCGCACAAAGATTTTCAATTGTTAAGGCGCTGCTTTTAAAGGAATTAAATGCCTAAAGGTCGTTAAGATGTTATTTAAGCAGCAAGTTACAAAAAAACAATATACTACCACTTTAAGTTTTACGTATATATACAAGCACTATATGGCTCTTGAGCCTGTTTATTTTTACTTAAATTTCATCTATGAAAAGATTTCCTACTGCTTTAAAGCAAACGCTACGTTATGCATTTGTTGGTTTATTGGGCCTGTCGTTGCTATCATCATGTAAAAAAGACGATCCGTATGATTTTAAGGATACGATAACTGCAGATGTAAACCTGATTAACGCCAGTCCGGATGCCACCGCAGCCCGCCTATATGTTGATGATGTTTTACGTACACCTAATGGTGTAAATTATGGCGATGCTTCTGGCTATAATAAAAGCTTTCTGGGCGATCAGGACGTGGAAATCAGGTCGGTGTCGGGAGAGGCTGTATTAGCCAGCACCCACGGGCAATTTGATGCTTATGCTAGCTACACTTATTTTTTGGTTGGGCAAAACAGCGGCCTTGGGCTTGTTATAGTAACCGATGATTTAGCCGCACCAAGTGCTGGCAAAGCTAAAATACGTTTTGTAAATGCTGCGCCTAATGCGAGCAACGCAACACTAAATAATGGCAGTACGGTACTGGTAGGTCCGCAAAATTTTAGAGGCATTGCACCATCAACCGAAGTTGCCGCTGGTAGTTACACGTTAACTGTTGCAAGTGGCCTTGTGCGTTCTGCAACAACAACCGTTAATCTGGAAAGCGGAAAAATTTACACCGTTTATGCTAAAGGTTTGATCGGCACTGCTGGTGCTTCGGCATTTGGTGTAGGTGTATTTGTGAATAAGTAATACGTTAACCGGCTTTCAGTCAGTATATAGGCTTTTCTGGATATTAAACTGCTCTGTGAAAAAAAAATTAAATGACGCTTGATAGTTTTATTTTTTTGAAATATATTTGCAGTCCGAAAAATAATAAGACAATTAGCTAAAAATGGCAAATCATAAATCAGCAATTAAAAGAATCAGAGCTAACGCTGCGAAGCGTCTGCGCAACAGATACCAAGCTAAAACTACCAGAAATGCTATCAAGAAATTAAGAGGCTCTACTACAAAAGCTGAGGCAGCGCCTTTATTAACGACAGTAATTTCTATGCTTGACCGTTTAGCTAAGAAAAACGTTATTCACAAAAATAAAGCATCTAACAATAAGTCAAAACTGACTAAATTTGTTAACGGCTTACAATAATATTCATTTTTGTAATGAAGAAAGGGCTGCATTTATGATGCGGCCCTTTTTTGTTTTAAATTATTTTTTGAATAGCTTACAGCCGTGGATACATATGAAACTAAAATAAGTATAAAGGCTTGGGCAGAGGAAGACCGACCGCGTGAAAAACTAAACAGCCAGGGCAGGCGGGCCCTTAGCGATGCCGAACTGATTGCCATACTAATTGGTTCGGGCAGCCGTACCGAATCGGCCGTGGAGTTGAGCAAGCGCATTTTACACCACTACGATAACGATCTGCAAAAACTGGGTAAAGTTTCGGTAAGCGAGTTATCTAAATTTAAAGGCATCGGCGAGGCCAAAGCTATTTCTATAATTGCAGCCCTCGAATTGGGCCGCCGGCGGGATGACACCGAAGTAAAAGTGCCCGAAACTATTAACGGCAGCCGTAGTGTATACCAAGTAATGCGCCGCCACTTGGTAGATCTTAACCATGAAGAGTTTTGGATTCTGCTGCTTAGTCGCAGTTGCAAAATCATAGGCAAAGAACTTATCAGTAAAGGCGGCCTTTCGGGTACTGTGGCCGACCCCAAAATTATCTTCAGCATAGCTTTGCAGCATCAGGCATCGTCTATTATCATGGCGCATAATCATCCGTCGGGCAACCTAAAACCCAGCCAGCAGGATATAGATTTAACAAAAAAAATTCATCAGGCAGGCCGTATTCTTGATATTGGCGTACTGGACCATTTGATTATTACCGATGGCGGATATTTTAGCTTTGCCGATGAAGGTTTATTGTAAAGTATATAATTCTTTAGGGTAAATATATATTCTTGTGTAACAATATATTCTACCAACGGTGAGATATGCACAAATCTCGTTTTCGTTTGTTATCGTATGTTAATATCTTATAAGTTAAAAACTAACTCCTTCATGAAGTTTGGGGCTAGTGCTTTAAGTAATAAACAAGTTATGCAAGTTACGGAACAAGAAGTTTTTATACAGGTTGGAGAATTGTCAAAAGACGTTTATTTTATATACGATATTGCCCGGAAAGAATTTAATTACGTTAGCCCGGCCTTTTCAGCGGTTTGGGGTATTGGTGCGGCTAAGGCCGTTAAAAATCCGTTGGTAATGTTAAATGTGGTGCATGACGAAGATCGCGAGCATGTTTTGAATTGTTTAAATGATTTTAAAAATACGCTTAAAGAAACGCAATTCACCTTTAGAATTAATTACGACGACGAAGCTTTTAAACATCTATGCGTAAGTCTTTACCCCATTAAAGAGCAGGGTGGGTTAACATGTGTTGCCGGCATAGCTGAAGACATCACCATAACACAGCAAAATATTTTCTATACAGAAAAGATTAACGCACGCAAAAATTCAACATTGGAGATACTTGCGCATGATTTAAAAGGACCGCTCGGCACTATAAGCATGATGGCTTCTTCCATTAAACGGGAGGCGCAGCTCGATTTAAAAGATAAAGAGCGAATACTACAGGCTGCAATGTTCATACAGGATATGTGTGCCCGCAATATCGCTCTGATACGCAGCCTCGTTAATCAGGAGTTTCTGGAATCGGCAGAGGTGATGCTGCGTAAGGAAAGGGCCGACCTGGTTTGGGAAATACGCGATGTGATACGTAACTACCAGAGCGCAGAGCAGCATCTGGCCAAGCGTTTTATACTTACAAGTCGGCATGAAAAGTTGTTTATACAATTGGATAGTCTGAAATTTATGCAGGTTATCAATAATCTTATATCAAACGCCATTAAATTTACACCAGATAATGGTAACATTGAGGTGAGTATTGAAGACAATGCCGACAGTGTGTTGGTTACTATTGCAGACAATGGGATTGGTATACCCGGCCATTTGCAACCCTACTTATTCGATAAATTTACACGAGCCCGCAGACCCGGTTTGCGTGGCGAAGAACCGGTTGGTTTAGGTATGTCTATCATCAAAACCATTGTTGAACTGCACGGCGGCGATATAACTTTTGATAGTGAAGAAGACAAGGGCAGTCGTTTTTATGTAAAAATACCCAAAAAATAGATTTGCGCTAAACGCATTTTTTTTGTCTTAAAAGACAACTTTTTTCGTATTGTTTACGTAAAAAGACCAAAGTGATAGCGTATAGATACGTTCTTTGCTGATTTAACTACCTGATTTTTTCGCTGCTACATTAAACTATTACTCTTTTTTTCCATCTTGTATTCATAGTTATAAGTTGTATGTCAGTTATTTTTTTGGAAGATAAAATGCGTAAAGTAGCTGAACAGGAAAGCCGGGTTCGGAAAAGTGTTTTCAGGCATTGGGAGGCTGAGCGCAAGCGCATGGCCGACGTGTTGCAGGAAGATATTGCACAGCTGGTTGCTATTGCCAAAATAAAGCTATCTGAGAGTAACGCGGTTGATGTAGACAATTGCCTGGCTATGGCTTTAAAGCAACTGAACCGGTTGTCGTTTGAGATGAAGCCACAGATATTGGAGCATTTTGGATTAGCCGCCGCTTTACAAGAACTGATTGCCCATAACGTTAGCGCTGCAGCCGATTACAGCATTACGCATGTAACCGAACTGCCCGACGATATGGACCCGTTAATGGAGGCAGCGATTTTCAGGCTAATACAAGATGTGCTGGGTAACTTACTATCACTTAAATTGCGCACCCTGAATTTTGAAATCAACCGTGAGGACGAATGCATTGCTATTAAAAGTCTGATTACTGTTGATTCGTTCAACGGCGAAACATCATCCAGGCTAACTGAGCAGGCGCTCACAAAAAATATTGTACATATAATGTATTTATTTGATGCTGAAGCTACTTTCCTCTTCCACAACGATTATAAGGTCGAAATGACCATACATCTTAACGAAAAACATTTGCACTAACTTTAAAGAAAGTGTGTTAAAGTCAGATGTAAAGAGAGACAACAACTACAGCTCCGCATAAATTTCTTTACGCTAAGGGTAAGCTGAAGTAAAATGTTGACCCTATACCTACCTGGCTATCCACCCAAATTTGACCGTCGTGCCGCTGTATAATTTCGGCGCACAGGTAAAGGCCAATACCGAAGCCTGATATGGTTTGTGTGTGCTTACTATCAACCCTGTAATAGCGTTCAAAAAGCTTTTCGGTATCCTCAGGCCTTATACCCATCCCCTCATCTTTTACGCCTACACGTATATTGTTATCTATTACAAGGCAGTTTACTTCAATAGTTTTGCCTTTAGGTGAGTATTTCACTGCGTTGCTAAGCAAATTCGAAATTACAGATCCAATTTTGTCCCGATCGGCATTTATTGTAACTTCCTCACAAGGCAATAAAAATATTTGGTGACTATGAACCGTTAACCTGTTCTCATCAACTATCTCTTTTACCAGTTCATCAAGTCTGAAAGGTGCTTTGTCCAGATGTATTTTGCCGGCTTCTAATCGTGATACGTTTAGAAACCCATTGATAAGTGTTCCCATCTTTTTTACCTGCACATTTACCTTATCAAGGGCATTTGCGGTGAAAGCATCATCAGCCTTGGTTGCCCTGGCATGTAGCATTTGCACGTAAGCGCTGAGCGAGGTAAGCGGTGTTTTCAATTCATGGCTTACCATGCCAATAAAATCGTTTTTGCGTACCTCGTCCTGCTTTTGTTCGGTAATATCCATCAGCACTCCCGAAAAGTAAGCCGACTTGCCTTGCGTGTTCTGGTTTAATTTTCCGGCAGCCCGTACCCAGCGTAGCTTTTGATCGTGATAGCCAATTACCGGGTGTTCTACATGATAACTATCGCCACGGCTTATTGCCCTGTTAACGGAAGTTTCCACGTAGTGGCGATATTCATCAGGTATTTGCTCAATTATTGTGTGGTAGTTAATGGCATCGTTGGCATAAAAGCCCAGAAGTTCTTTGCATCTGGCCGATGCAGTAAACTCATTAGTTTCTATATTCATATGCCAGGTGCCTACCTTAGCTGCTTCTACCGAAAAGCGTAGCATTTCCTCGGTTTGCTCTACCTTTTTACGGGTCAGCACCTGTTCTGTAACAATATTAGCTACCAATACAATGCTGGTAGTTTTGCCTCCATCGTCCTTAAGCGGGTGATATACAAAGTTGGTATATACTTCTTCTATTACGCCTTTATGCTCAAGTAGCGCTTTTACCTCGTTACCATAATAAGGTTCGCCGGTTGTATATACGTTGTCAAGTATGTTTAAAAAGTCCTGTCCCTGTAGTTCAGGTAACGCTTCGCTTAACGGCATGCCAATAACCTCGCTGGTTTTGCCCCAGGCCTCCAGCACTTTATTGTTGGCGGCTTCTATAATTAAATCTCTCCCGGTTAGGAGTGATATCGCAATAGGTGCATCGGCCAGCATATAACGTAAACGTGCTTCGCTTTCTGCCAGCCTGCTTACAATCTCTTTTAAGCTATCACGTGTGGCAGCTAATTCTTCATTGGTCGACAACAACTCTTCATTAGCCGAGGCCAGTTCCTCGTTGGTCGACATCAGCTCTTCATTCAGGTTTTGCTGCTCAACGTAGCTTTTTTCGAGTAGCTGCCTGGTTTGTACCTTATCGGTTATGTCTTCAGCGGCAACAATAATTCCGGTTACATTGCCCTGATTGTCAAATATTGGGTCATAATAAAAGCTTACATACTTTTGCACAGACTTACCGCCAATTTGCAGGTAAAATACTTCTTCTTCTTGCCCGTAACCTTTTCCCGTTTCATAAACTTGCTTCAAAAGCTTAGGAAACGGCTGCCCTTCAAGTTCTGGCAGTACTTCCAGCAGGGTGCGGCCTGTAACTTCATCGATGGTTTTGCCCCATAAATTCACCAGTTGCTGGTTAGCAATTTCAATAAGCCAATCCCGGCCATGCAGTATCATCAGCGCGTAATGGGCCGACATGACCATGTTGCGCAGATTGTTTTCGCTTTCTTCGATCCGTTGGCGTGCTACTACCTGCTCAGTAACATCGACCGCTGATTGTATTACGCCGGTAACTTCACCATTCTCTAACAATGGTTTATAAAGTATATTAAAGTAACCCGTGCCCTGCTCGCCATTTCGGTTCAATAATACGGCTTGCTCATAACCTGTCCATTCTTTGCCATTCTGGTAAGTTTGCTCAAGGCGTTCAATGATTGCCTGCCCGGCTAATTCGGGCATAGCATCAAATAAGTTTTTGCCGATTATGGAGTTATCTTTGTCAATTAACAGCAGCATAGGCGGATTAACAACCTCTAACCGCATATTCGGCCCGCGGGTCACCATTGTTGGAACGGGGCTTTGCTCTATCAGGCTCCTGAAACGTGCTTCGCTTTCAGCTAAATCTTTAGTGCGGCTAAATACACGCTCTTCTAATTCTGAATTTAACGCAGCCAGATGAATCTGCGATAAATGCAGTTCATCATTAGTGGCGCTGAGCTCTTCATTAGTTGTAGCCAGCTCTTCATTCAAAATCTGCTCACGCTGCAGTGCGCCGCTTTGCTCATAAGCAAAACCGTTATTTAAAATAGTGCCCACATATATGGCCACTGAAGTTAAAAAGTGCCGGTAATCACTATCCAGTTTTTTACGGGGAGACAGGCCCATAACTAGGTAACCCGTAATTTTAGCTTCATCACGACTGATTGGCGCAATTAGCGCCTCGCGGCAGGGTTCGCCCCATATGCTTTGAACAGCGTGAGGCAAGTATTTATTCAGGTCGGGTATGTGTTCAGCATTGCCAGAACCGTTGCTATAATGATGAGGCCAGCTTACACTTAACCCGTCATTTTCTGCAATTCCGCCGCTTGCAACTAATTGAGGCTGAGTATTTTTGTTTTCGGTTGAAAATAGCAGGTAAAATGGAATGTCTTCCTGGCAATTATTTAAGATGTTTTCAACATCTGCAACAGCCTCCATAAGGCTATGCGACTGATTAAGCTGGTTTTGCAAACGTTGCAAATGTTGATTACGCCGTTCATTGATTACCTTGTAAGTAGTTTCAATTACAGCATTAAATACGCCGCCAATTGTACCGTCAGTCGCCATAATAGGCGATAGGCTGTAATCGAAATAGCATTCCTCGGTATAGCCATAGCGGTGCATGAGTAGTAAAGCATCCGGCTGGCGTATAGATTCGCCTTTGGTTAATACACTTTTAAACTGTGCGTCCAGGCCGTCCCATATTTCAGGCCAAACCACAGCCCCCGGCTTTCCTAGTGCCCATGGGTGCTTATCGCCGGGTATGGTGCTCCATGCATCGTTGTATAGTAATGTAAAGTCGCTACCCCAGTAAATAGCAATAGGGAAGCCCGAATTAAGACTGATGCTGACAGCCGCCTTTAGGCTTTCGGGCCAAGTATCGGGTGTACTTAAGACAGATACTGACCAATCAGTGGTGCGGATCAGTTCGCCCATTTGGCCTCCGCCCAGCAAAAATGAAGGTATGTTTAACACAAGTTAGTTGATGTAATTAATAAAACAGCTAAAACATAGTACACACAATTCAATTACAAACACCCGAAAATAAAAAATGTTGCATGGGGTTTTAAAACAAAAAAGGGTAACATTTTAACGAGGCCAAGCATTTAGTGGCTATCATTAATCAACGCATGAAGAAAAATTGCCTTAGAAATCTAACTTTAAGCCCCCAGCTTTAATTTTTTAAAGCAAGAATGTACAAAAGCAAATCAATCTTACTGTCTCATAAAAAAAGTCATTTCATGTACTCACAAAATGACTTTTTTTAAAAGATTAACTGACTACCGCCACGCCTTGTACTGGTTAATCAAACCATTGGTTGAGGCATCATGAGTGTTTACTTCATCGGCTGTACGCAACTCTGGCAGTATTTTGCCTGCCAGTTGTTTGCCTAGTTCCACACCCCATTGGTCAAAGCTATAAATGTTCCAGATGATGCCTTGCACAAAAATTTTATGCTCGTACATGGCAATCAATGAGCCTAAAGCTCGCGGTGTGATTTTTTTAAGCAGGATAGAGTTGGTAGGGCGATTGCCTTCAAAAACTTTAAAGGGAGCGAGCTTTTCAATTTCTTTTTCGCTTTTGCCGGCTGCTTTTAATTCGGCTACCACTTCTTCATAGGTTTTGCCATTCATTAATGCTTCGGTCTGGGCAAAAAAGTTAGACAGTAACAACGTATGATGCTCGCCTACCGGGTTATGGGTTTGTGCAGGTGCAATAAAATCGCACGGTATCAATTTAGTGCCCTGGTGTATCAGCTGGTAAAATGCATGCTGCCCGTTGGTACCCGGTTCGCCCCATATGATAGGGCCGGTTTGATAATCAACCACCTCGCCGTTACGGTCTACATACTTGCCGTTGCTTTCCATATCGCCTTGTTGAAAATACGCAGCAAAACGATGCATGTATTGGTCATATGGTAAAATGGCCTGGCTTTCGGCACCGAAAAAGTTATTGTACCAAACGCCTAGCAGAGCGGCAATTACTGGTATGTTCTGCTCAAATTCGGTAGACTTAAAGTGGTTATCCATAGCATGAGCGCCGCCTAATAAAGCTTCAAAGTTGTCGAAGCCTATACCCAAAGCTATAGAAAGGCCAATGGCACTCCATAAAGAGTAACGACCGCCAACCCAATCCCAAAAGCCGAACATGTTTTGTGTGTCAATACCAAATTTTTCAACAGCCGCAGCATTGGTTGACAGGGCTGCAAAGTGTTTCGCAATATCAGCCTCGCTGGCGCCATGGTCTAAAAACCACTGGCGGGCCGTATTGGCATTAGCCATAGTCTCCTGCGTGGTAAACGTTTTAGAAGCGATCAGGAAAAGTGTCGTCTCGGGGTTAAGCGTCTTTAGTGTTTCGGTAATGTGCGTACCATCAACGTTTGATACGAAGTGCAGGTTTAAACGTGTTTTGTAAGCTTTTAAAGCCTCAGTTACCATTACAGGTCCCAGGTCAGATCCACCAATGCCAATGTTTACAACATCGGTAATTTGCTGGCCGGTATAGCCTTTCCAGGTGCCGGCAATTACTTGCTGGCTAAAGGCTTTCATGTGTTGTAACACAGCATTTACGTCGGGCATTACATCGCTACCTTCTACCAAAATTGGTGTATTGCTTTGATTGCGTAAGGCAATATGCAATACCGGGCGCTGCTCGGTTGCATTGATTACTTCTCCGGCAAACATAGCATCAATTGCATCATTTACTCTACACTCTTTTGCTAACTGTATTAACAACGCTATACACTTATCATCTATACGGTTTTTCGAGTAGTCAAACAGCATATCTTCAAAGTAGATAGAAAACTTCTTAAATCGCTGTGTGTCAGACGAAAATAGCTCTTTAACATTAGTGGCCTCTAGGTCCTCAAAATGGTCGGTAAGGTACTTAAAAGCCTGGGTGGTGGTAAAATCAATATTTGGCAGCATAATTGATAGATTGTTTAAGCCAAAAGTAAGCTTTAAAGTTTGCTTTAACCAACCAAATAGTTTTTAATAATAAGGTACTTAACGTTTAAAATACACACTAATCTTAGTGTTTTAAGTACACCTTTTAATTAAGATTTTTTTAATTTTTTTCGATAAAAATTTTGATAATTAAAATATTTATTTATTATATTTGTTTAGTTCATAACCTAAGTGCCGAAACGTCATCATATTATTAATCTGCTTAAAAACATTATTTGCCATGTTTGAAAAACTTTTTTTGCTTGTTAAGAATAACGCCGGGGCGGCTGTTATCAACAATCCGGTAATTCCTGCCGGTTCACGCGAAGCTGTGATAAACGAAGCTTCAAGTTCAATTATCGAGGTTTTAAAAAACCAGATGGAAAATGGACGCATTGGTGACCTGATTAAATATTTTCAGTTTTCGGGTACCTACAATGAGTCATTAGTTACCAGCATTATTAACAAGTTTGCAAACAGGCTAAACAAATTTTACAGCATTGATATGCCATCTGCACAAGCGGCAGCTCATTCACTTATACCAACAGTGATGAGGCAACTGGTGCAACAATCAAAAACTCAGCAAACCAAAGAGTTTGCTTTGGGCAATATGCTGTCTCAGCTAAATGGTAACCGTGCCGATTTAAGCGGCCTGGTTAACCAACTGATGATTGCTTAAGCTTATTTGCAGATTTTAATAATAGAAAGGCTTGTCTTAAACCGACAGGCCTTTTTTATGTTTACGCTATTAGGTTTTAACTATATTTGCTACCATGACAAAAGAACAAGTACAGGATTTAAGGGATAGAACAGCTTCCCTGAGGAGGCATCTTTGACATCGATAAAAAACTTGAAGAATTAGCAAAAGAACAGGAAATAACAGTTAGTCCGGAGTTTTGGAATGCACCTAAGGAAGCCGAAAAGGTATTGGCATCTATAAAAGTGAAAAAAGTTTGGACAGACGCCTTTCAGAAAGTTGTATCAACGGTTGATGATACTGGCGTACTTTATGAATTTTACCAGAGCGGTGATGCTACTGAGCCCGAAATGCAGGAACAGTTTAATGCGGCACTAAAAGCTGTAGAAGAACTGGAATTTAAGAACATGCTATCGGCCGAGGAAGACCAACTGAATGCCGTTTTACAAATTACAGCCGGTGCCGGTGGTACCGAAAGCTGCGATTGGGCCAGCATGCTCATGCGTATGTACATTATGTGGGGCGAAAAGAACGGCTACAAAGTAAGTGAGCAGGATTACCAGGAAGGCGATGTAGCCGGTATCAAAACTGTTACCTTGCAAATTGAAGGTGATTTTGCCTACGGTTATTTAAAAGGCGAAAATGGAGTACACCGTCTGGTGCGTGTGTCGCCGTTTGATGCCAATGCCAAGCGCCATACATCGTTTGCCTCTGTGTATGTATACCCGTTGGTTGATGATACTATCGAAATTGAGGTAAACCCTGCTGATATTGAGTTTGAGACATTCCGCTCGGGCGGCGCAGGCGGGCAAAACGTAAATAAGGTAGAAACTGCCGTACGTTTGTACCATAAACCATCAGGCATTGTTATTAAAAACCAGGAGTCGCGCTCGCAATTGCAGAATAAGGAAAATGCGATCCGCTTACTAAAATCTCAGTTATATGAGATTGAAATGCGTAAGCGTATGGAAACCAGTAATGCTATCGAAGGCAATAAAAAGAAGATTGAATGGGGTTCGCAAATACGCAACTACGTATTGCACCCATACAAACTGGTTAAAGACTTACGTACCGATCACGAAACATCCAACGCACAAGCTGTGTTAGATGGTGAATTGGACGACTTTTTGAAAGCCTACTTAATGGAATTTGGCGGACCCAAAAGCTAAGCTGATTTAAGAGCAAAAAGTAAAAAAAGGGTGTCATCCCGAACGATAACGAGAAATCTTGTACAAGCAATTAGCGGTGTATTAGATATCTCGCTATTTGTTCTGAATGGCATTTTTTGTTTTATATTAGCCTCAACCAAATTCGATAAACCAACTATGCGAACCAAACTCCTAACTGTGTCTTTAATGATGCTTGGTACATTAACATTTGCGCAAAGTACTCAACCCATAAAGCTTTATCCTAAAGGTGTTCCAAACAGCAAGGCTGCACCAGCAGCTTATGCCGAAAAGAACGAGAATAGCAGGGTAAGCATGGTTACCGATCCGGTGCTTACACCATTTTTTCCGGAAAAGGGAAAAGCTAACGGCGCGTCAATTATTATTTGCCCTGGGGGCGGCTATTCCAGACTGGCTATAAATCATGAAGGTACCGCTGTAGCCAAAAAGTTTAACGAAATAGGAGTAACGGCTTTTGTGCTTACCTACCGCCTGCCCAGCGATGCCATAATGCTTGACAAAACTATTGGTCCGCTACAGGATGCACAGCGTTCTATACAACTGGTGCGCCAGCGTTCTAAAGAATGGGGATTAGATACCGGTAGGGTAGGTATCATCGGCTTTTCGGCAGGTGGCCACCTGGCTTCAACCGCTATTACGCATTTTAACAAAGCCGTTATTGATAATAAAGACAACGTTAACCTGCGGCCAAACTTCGCCGTATTAATGTACCCGGTAATCAGCTTTACCGAAATAGCTCACAAAGGCTCACGCGAAAACCTGATTGGCAAAACACCAACGCCCCAAATGGTTGACCTATACTCGAACGAAAAGCAGGTAACCGCACAAACGCCACCCACTTTTTTAGTACATGCGCAGGATGATAAAACCGTGCCTGTAATGAACAGCATTGCTTTTTACGAAGCCATGGTAAAAGCCGGTGTAAAAGGAGAACTGCACCTGTACCAGGCCGGCGGCCACGGCTTTGGGCTGGTAAACAAAACAACTAAAGACGAATGGTTTAACGGTTGTAAAAGCTGGATGGATGCTAACGGGTGGTTAGGTAAGTAGTGAAATTTACATTAGTTAATTTGATTACATTGCGGTATTCATGAAATCATGTTTATCCGGCAAGATTTTTAGTTTTTTAATTTCTCAAGCATGTTAGCCCCTAAAGATATATTAGTTGTTACTACTTCAACAATTGAAGGCAGATCTATTAAAAAGCACGTTAAACCTGTAACCGCACATATTGTTGCCGGAACGAATTTCTTCAGCGATATGTTTGCCGCTTTCAGCGATTTTTTTGGTGGAAGATCCTCATCATATCAGAAACAGCTTACCTCCCTTTATGATGAAGCGATACATAGCATTAAGTTGGCCGCTTATGAAATAGGTGCTAATGCAGTTGTAGGTTTGAGTATAGATATGGATGAGATATCGGGAAAAAACAAATCTATGTTTATGTTAACAGCTATTGGTACGGCTGTAGTTTTAGAAAATAATGTTGTTGTAACACCTGCATTTGAGGAGGATGAGAAATTTGAAAATGTGAGTTATGAGAAGCTCAATAATTTATACAGGAAGCGCGATTATTTGAAGAAAGCCCAGGAGGATAATTTAACCTTTAATGATGACAGTTGGAAGTTTTTTACTGATAACAGGATGGAAGAGATATTTCCATTCCTTATAAAGAAATATCAAACAATGGTTACGGGCGTACCTCAAAATGAGCTTAAAGATTTTTATGACAGATTGCTAATGTATATTGACGCTTTTCCAGAAGAAAAGAAAGTAGCATTAGTTTATAGTGCAATCTTGACAGAAAAGAATAAATATAATCTTGCTCTGCTTAGCAAAGTAGTTAATGATCTTAATTTGTTAGATCTAAATTACGCACATCAAGTGATTGGGCATGATGATTTTAATACTCAAAAAATAGGGTTGCAAATTACAACCTTTAACAAACCATTCTATAATCGTGAAGATATTGAACTTTTTAACGCGATTAAGGAACAGATAGCATCTAATTTTAAGGAACGCGGAACCCGTACAACTAAAAAACAATTGTTATCTTCTAAAGAGAGGGAAGTATGGATATGCGAATGTGGTAACACAAATGATGTTCCTGGCTATAGTGCTTACTGTGATGGTTGTTTCAATGATATTTTTGGTTTTAAGGCGAATGATGTCACTCCGGCTAAAGCAGCAACTAGCATAAGCACAAAAGTAGAACTAATATCAGAACTGGTAGGGTAAGTTCGCCTACGTTATTCAAAACCGTTTCAAATACACCGCACTTACCAATTCACCATATGGAATTTGAGCCGGCTTATCTAAACTAAACCAGGGTGAGCCGTTTTGCAATATTTGTATGTTTTGAGCAGGCATAAAGCTTTGTGCCAGTAAGAATCTTTTCTGATGATTGACCTTGTTTATCGCCACATTCATCACTATAAAACAATGGCCTGGCGAACCACCCTTGATGAACACATCACCTATATTCAAATCATTAGAATTAGTAACCGGATGCAGCTCTTTTTCGAGCGATAGGGTGCCGGCGTAGGAGAATACCAAATTCATATACTTCAAAAAACTGGCGTAACTGTAATCTTTTGCAGCCTGCTTTTTCCAAACACCGCTTTGCTGATAACGGTACCCTTCGGCAAAGTGAATAAAATCGCATTTAAACCCGCTGGTAAAATTAAAGCTGATGGCTTTGTAGTCTTTTTTACTGTATAGGTACTCTGCCCTTAAGCGCATCACGGCGTCGGCGCACTGCTGTAAATCCTGGTTGCCAATGCTCATGTTGAGCACAGCAGCGGTATAAGGGTTTGTACGGGCAATAGTGCCTGTGTAGGTGCGGGTAGGAGTACCTGCCGGCTTAAGCGTTCTGTTTTGAAGCCATTGTGCAAAAGAACCAGGTTGCACCGTTATCTGCTGATAACTTGCAGGTATTTTAAAATGGCTAACTACGGTGTCGATTTTTATAAATGCCGAAGTAATGAGTAATAACAGGGCAAGAACTAGATTTTTCATAAGCGAGCGGCTTGTGTAAGTGCTTGATAAGGGTTATAAGGAACCGGCAAATTGCCCGTTAAATTAAATGCTGAAAAATGCAAATGTGTAGGAGAGCGCTGTTTGTAAGCATTAAAACCCGTACGGCCTACTTCAGCAATTTTCTGCCCGCGCTTTATGATATCGCCCGGTTTTACAAAAACGTTGCGGTTGTGAGCATAATAAGTGATTATGTTTTGTTGCGGGTGGTATAGCCAAATGTACCTGCCGCCTCTCAGATCGCTTTCTGCATCCCAAGTATTACTACAGGCCAGCACTAGGCCATCCGCAACGGCCAAAACGTTTACCGGCAACTGGGTATGGTCGTCCAGGTCGTCATGATTGCGGTCATCAATAAAAATATCATGCGCGGGGTGGGCAGTATGTTTGTTGCCGTCAAAGTAATTATAACCTTTGTCATTGTATCCATCGCCATGAGTGCCACCAATATCACGTGCAGAGTATCCGGCGAGTGGGAACACCCATTTGTCGTCTGTTGAAGGGTTATAGACGGCTTTAATTTTTGTTATCAGGGAACTAAAGCTATGCGCTGCTTTGTTGCGATTAATGCTGCCGTTTGTTACCTGTGAGTTCAGCTTATCAAATGCGTTGCAGTACTTAAAAAGTTTGCCTTGCTGGCCGTAAGTATATCTCGACACTGAAAGTAATAGCAACAAATTAAGTAAGAAAGCTTTAGGCATAAGATATTGGTATGCCTAAAGTTACAAAATATCTTGCTTATTGCAATACCGCCAATAACTCGTTAAGTTCCTGCACTTTCTCTGCAGATCCGAGTTGTTCGTACGAGCTGATGAGATTGCGCAAAATACGGCGCACAATGTCAGTATTACTGCAGGGTTCGTAAAACTGTTTATCTATATTCAGGTTCAGTTGTTTCAGGAACATATCTACATCACGCCTGCCAAAAATGAAACCTTTATTGAAAGCATTAATATAAAACAGTACCCCGCTTTCAAACTCCGATTTGGCCGATTCATCCATGTAAGCCAGTATGAAGTGCTGCGGTAAATTGACGCCATAAATAGGTATATCCAGCTTTTGGGCCACTACCGAGTAGATAATAGCCAGCGAGATCTGATTGCCCTTCTTAGTTTCCAAAACCTGGCTCAGGTAACTGTTTTGGGGATCCTGGTGATTGGTGGTATTACCGCTAAAGCCATATAGGTTATATAACACGTGGTTAATGAGCTTAACCTGGTCAGATGGACTGCCCTCAAACATCATCTGCATCCATATATCACGTTTAATGGCTTCAATCTGGTTAATAACTTTTTGTTCATCCAGATCGGGATATTGGTATTTATTGATAATAAGTGCGCCGCGCAATAAATCAAAAGCACCGCTCTGATGCCAGAGTTCCAGATCGTTTTTCACAATGCTAAATTGTATCTCGTGCACCAGGTTGGCTATGCGATCTTGCTGTACGCTATCAAAAGCCTGTTCCCAGGCGCTTTCAAGGTAGGTGATAGCAGTAGGACCGTATGACAATAGTTTTTCGTGCACATGCTCAAAGACTTCCCGGTCCGGGTCATCCAGTAGTTTTATAAGTGAGTTTATTTCAGCTTCGTTAATCATGTTGCCTATTCCTTCCAAATAATAAAGCTTTCTTTATTTTTACAACCATGTTTAAGCTAAAGTTTGCGCTAAGCCATTTTTTGCATCAGCGTAAGGCTATTAACCGCCATAGGTTGCACTCGCCGTTTGTATATCGGCTGGTTGATGAAGTAATTTACGATTTTTCGAATAAAAAAGTATATGCTGAAATTGAAAAAGAATCACAAGGAAGCAAAAAATTAGACGCAACAGACAAACTCCTGTACCGTTTGATAAATGATGCTAAGCCTGCTACTTTATGGATAGCGGGGCGCCACCAGCGTACCGACAGCTCAATTATACAACGTGCGGCCCAAACAGTACTGATTAAAAAAATTGACAATGCAGCCGATTGGCGCGACACCATAGCGCCTGATGTAATTTTTTTAGATACGCAGCTCAACCCGCAATCAACCATGGATTATTTTAACAAGCTGCTACCCCGCATACATGCCGATACTTTGCTTATAGTGAAAAATATTAACGAAAATATGCTTACCAAAACATCATGGAACATTATGCAGTCGCACGCTAAGGTTACTGTATCTGTAAATCTGTTTTGGTTGGGACTATTCTATTTTAGGCCGGGCAAAGTGAAGGAAGATTTTCTGATTAAATTTTAATGGAAGACAAGCATCGGGTGTTTTAAGTGATAATAAAACTCAGCGGCATCTGGTGGCCGAATAACCTAAGTAACATGGGGCTTTTTAGCCAATCGCTTTGCAAGCGTATTTAGAACACCATGTTCGCCTCGCTCCGGCATCAAAAACCACAACTTATTTTTTAAAACGCTTCTCCCAAACTCAGGTAAAAGCCTTGCTGTCTTTTTTCGCCGGCGGGCTTTTGGCCCACACCGTAGTCTATACGCATGGTAAGGCCTTTTTCAGTATCAAAAAAGTAACGCAGTCCGCCGCCGTAGTTAGGTTTAAACTGGTCAAAATTCAAGCTGTTTTTAAATACGGTGCCCGTGCCTGCAAAGCCGGCAATGCCAAAGCGGTCGCTTATGCGGTAGCGTAGCTCAGTTTGGCCGGCCAGCATATTTTTATCGCGATAGCGCCCATTGTAATAACCGCGCATCATTTCATCGTTTCCTAGCTCGGGTAGTAAGTAAAACGGTGTTTGGCTACCCAGCAGGCTTTGGTCTTGTATGTTAAAGCCTAATACCAAACGTTTGCTCAATGCAAAAAACTGAGCATACTCTATATTTAATAAGCTGCCCTGATAAGCATTATCAGCAAACAGGCCATGCATTACGTTCAGGTAGCCGGTTATATGCATACCCTTAGTGGTGTAAGTGTTGTTATTGCGATTGTCGAACGTAAGGCTTGGGCCGGCGTAAACGCCCGCGCCGCCATTGCGGTCTTGCGGTGTTAAACGGGCTTCGAAACTTTTGCCGGTATTTTCTATGCGGTACTTGTAATCATAAGCGCCCAGCACATAGCCTATGTAAATGTGCTCACCTAAGCGCTTTTCTCCTAAAAAGTTTACCTTAAACCGTTTTTCACTAATTCGCTGCTCGTCGGTTTTCCGGGTATTATCGCCAATGCCATAAAAATTAAACGGAAAATTGATGTAGCTGATACCTGCCGTGTAATGATACTTGTTTCGCGGTGTCCAGTAGCTACTGCTTAAGCTTACACGCTGCTGGCCCTCGGTAGTAAAAGTAGCATAAGCAAAAATGTTAGATACCCTGGTGCGCTTACTGCTGTCTGTGTAAAAAGAATAGAGGGTAGATGCACCCACCTCCAGTCCGGTTTCCGGAGCTGAACTCAGTACCGGCAGCAGAAAGAAGCTGGCGCTGCGCGTGCTGTCTTTCTCGAACAACATTTTACGAACAAACCTGGGCGTTATCTTTTTGATGAAAGCGGGCTGTGCGTGTGCGCTAAACGTACCTAAAACGAGTATTAGAAAAGCTATAATATTTTTTTTCATGAACGGCGTAGGGTTGAATAAGTACAAAGGTAGGTTTATTGTTTGCAGATTAACAGTTACAAAGTGCGGATAACAGTTTTAAAGGAACCCGATAGTGCCATATTTTTTGCATACATTTAAATAACATGACCCTGTAACCCAATGCCTGATCCTCGTAAAATAAAAACGCCCGGTGTATACGTGCCCGAAAAGATGATCTTTCCAAATTCGGTGATTCAGGTAAGTACTGCTGTGCCTGTATTTATCGGATACACGCAAAAGGCCAACGATGGTAAGCAGTCACTTCTCAATAAAGCCACCCGTATTACGTCCTTAAAACAGTATGTGCAATTTTTTGGCTCCGGGCAAGGTGTTTTATTAAAGTTTGCTATAACCGCAGCACCCACATCTTGGCCTGTGCCTAACGCACCGCATGTAACCATTAACGGAGGCGAGCAAGCTGTTCAAGCAAATGCGCCATCTTTTTACCTGTACAACGCTATCCGGCTGTTTTTTCAGAACGGTGGACTCGCTTGTTACATTGTTGCTGTAGGTAATTATCATGAAACTATCCTGCTGGAGCATTTTAAAACCGGTTTGAGCATATTATTGGATCAGGCAGAACCTTCATTGCTGGTAATGCCCGATGCTTTATTATTACCGCATGATGATTTTTATGCATTGGTACAATTGGCTTTGCAGCAATGTAAGGAGATGGGCAGTATATTTTACCTGGTTGATGTATGGGGAGGTAGTACTATGGCCGATGTTAACGTTATTGGTTCCGGATCACCCTTAGATGTTATTACCGACTTTAGAACCAATATAGGCGCTGATGCCCTTAGTTATGGTGCTGCCTACTTTCCATGGTTAAATACCTCTGTTGTAAGTGCTGACGAAATAACCTTTGCCAACCTGCCCGATTTAGATACTTATATTGAAACAGATGCATCTCATCAGGCGGCCTATCATGCAGTTAAAACCGCATTACTCAACGCAGCCTATGCGTTGCTCCGAGAGGATAACGCTATGCATAATGAAGCTACTATAGCAGCGGTACAACAGGCGCATTTAGCATTGCTAGCCGTTAGTTTAAATTATAAGCAGCTTATTGCAGCAGCTACTGCTGCTGCCAACGTACAGCCTGCGGCAGGGGCTTTGGCCGGCGTATACGTATCTAACGATTTGAGCAAGGAAGTATGGAAAGCACCGGCAAATGTTAATCTTGCAGGGGTTATCAAACCAACGCTTTATATAACAGATGCTGTACAGCAAATATTAAATGTGAGCACTGCCGACGGCAAGTCGGTTAATGCAATACGCACATTCCCTGGGCGGGGCGTACTGGTGTGGGGTGCACGTACGCTTAACGGAAATAGTAATGAATGGCGCTATATAAGTGTTAAAAGAACGGTGATGATGATTGAGCAGTCGGCAAAACAGGCATTACTCCCTTATGCTTTGCAGCCCAATAACGCCGATACTTGGATGAAGGTTAAAGATATGATGTACAATTTTTTATTAGGCCTGTGGAAGCAAGGTGCATTTGTAGGTACATCGCCCACCGACGCTTTTCATGTAAGCGTTGGCCTGGGTACTACCATGACCGCAGCCGATATAAGCAATGGTGTACTGATGCTCGAATTGATGGTTGCTGTGACTCGTCCTGCCGAATTTATTTACATAAGGATTAAGCAGCAAATGCAAAAACCATAGCATTTTGGGCAATTGTAGCGAGTTATCGTAATCCTTTCAATTCTTAATCCCATCTTCTCAATCTTAAACAAATTACCTACTTTTGCGCCTGATTTTTAATTGATTGGATGATGGATATTACTAGAGGACCTATATCTCAGTTTATTGAGAAAAACTACCGGCATTTTAATGCAGCCGCATTAATGGATGCTGCCAAAGGATACGAAACCCACCTGCTTGAGGGTGGTAAGATGATGGTTACCCTGGCCGGCGCTATGAGTACAGCGGAGCTGGGTATTTCGTTGGCCGAGATGATTCGTCAGGATAAAATTGCGATTATTTCTTGCACCGGCGCTAATCTCGAAGAAGACATCATGAACCTGGTTGCGCACTCACACTACAAACGTGTGCCTAACTATCGCGACTTAAGTCCGCAGGACGAATGGGATTTGTTGGAGAATCATTATAACCGCGTAACGGATACCTGTATACCTGAAGAAGAAGCTTTCCGCCGTTTGCAAAAGCATATTCACCAGGTTTGGAAAGATGCAGATGACACAGGTGAGCGTTATTTTCCGCATGAGTATATGTATAAGATGCTGCTAAGCGGCGATTTGGAGCAGTACTACGAAATTGACCCGAAAAATTCATGGATGCTGGCTGCGGCCGAAAAGAACCTTCCAATTGTGGTACCAGGCTGGGAAGACTCAACCATGGGTAATATATTTGCTTCATACGTAATTAAGGGGCAAATTAAAGCAAGTACTATGAAGAGTGGTATTGAGTATATGGCTTGGTTGGCCGATTGGTATGTAAAGAATTCGGATGGCAAGGGCATTGGCTTTTTCCAGATTGGTGGTGGCATTGCCGGTGATTTTCCAATATGCGTAGTGCCTATGCTTTACCAGGATATGGAAATGGAAAACATTCCTTTTTGGAGCTATTTCTGCCAGATATCTGATTCCACTACATCATACGGGTCATACTCGGGTGCGGTGCCAAACGAAAAAATTACCTGGGGCAAGCTGGATATCCACACACCTAAGTTTATAGTAGAATCTGACGCTACCATAGTAGCACCGCTGATATTCGCCTGGTTACTAAAACAATAAAATAGATTTTCAAATCTGCAACTCCCCGTTGCAAGAAAATTTATTTAAATACAACGAAAATAGCCCTCTGATAAATCGGAGGGCTATTTTTTTAACTAGTTTAGACTGATTATAAATTAGAAACAAGTGTCACTAATTTGTCAGCCATAGTTTATAAAATTTTACTTTTGTGGACTGAAAAAAGCGGGATACCTACGTCTTTTCAGTTTATAAAGTATCACACACATACAAATTATCTAGCATAAATACGCTTTATGAGAAAATTCTCATTACTTCTTAAACAGTTTTCAAGGTCGGTTTTACTGGTAGCGGGCTTAACGGCCATGGGCTTTAATGCCCTTGCTCAAGGTGATGCTGCCAAGGGCGAAGCTTTATATAAGGCGAAATGTACCTCATGTCATAAACTCGATCAGCGTTTAACCGGTCCGGCTTTAGGCCCTGTGATGACGTCTGAGACTGACGACAAGTGGTTAACCAAATGGATTCAGAACAACCAGGCTTTAATTGCCGCTAAAGATCCAAAAGCGCTTAAGATTTACAACGAGTACAACCAGGCGGGCATGAACGTGTTCACTGAGCTGAGCGATGGTGATGTGGCTAACATTATTACCTACGTTCGCGATGAGTACAAGAAAATGCAGGCAACTCCTGCCGCTGGTGGTTCTGCCAACGCTGCAGGTGCCGGTGCTGCTGAGGGTCCAAGCAATGCATTGATTTTCGGTTTGATTGCCGCAGTTGTTGTAGCCTTAATCGTTATCCTGGTTCTTAACCGTGCCATCGGTACTTTAGAGCGTTTGATCTTAAAACGTAAAGATCTGCTTCCTGAAGAGGATGTAGTAGAAGAGGCTGTTGCTGTTGATCGTTTTGCTACCGTTAAAAGGTTGGCTAAAAATAAGAAACTGGTATTCTTCTTCGTATTAGCCGGTACCATCGCTTTAGGTAGCTGGAGCTGGGTAACCATGTGGAACACCAACGTTCATCAAGGATATCAACCCGTACAACCTATTAAATACTCACACGAGTTGCACGCAGGTGTGATGAAGATTAATTGTCAGTACTGTCACTCAAGTGCATATAAAGGTAAAAATGCAACCATACCATCACTAAACGTGTGTATGAACTGCCATAAGGTAGTTAAAACAGAATCTCCTGAGATACACAAAATTTATGATGCATTGGGTTATGATCCGGGTACGCAGAAATATGATACCACTAAGGCTCGTCCTATCCAGTGGGTGCGTATACACAACCTGCCTGATTTTGCTTACTTTAATCACTCGCAGCACACTAAGGTTGCAGGTATTCAGTGCCAGAAATGTCACGGTCCTATTCAAACCATGAAAGAGGTTTATCAATATTCACCTCTTACTATGAAATGGTGTATCCAGTGCCACAAGCGCACCGAAACCGGCTTTAAAGGCAATGCTTACTACGACAAAATGGTTGAAGTGCATGATGCTTTAAAACGCGGCGAAAAAGTAACCGCTGCAGCATTAGGAGGTTTGGAGTGTGCTAAATGCCACTATTAATAAATTAAGAAACTTAGCAATTTACAGTTTATAAAGCTTAAATGGAAAGCAATAAAAAATACTGGAAAGGTTTAGAAGAGCTGAACAACACGCCAGAGTTTGTTGAATTAAACAAACATGAGTTTGCTGAGCCTGTTCCGATTGAGGAAGTGCTGAGCGGTAACGGTTTAACCGGTAAAACGCCGCGTCGTAATTTCTTAAAAACAGTTGGCTTTGGTATAGGTGCCGTTTCACTCGCCGCCTGTCAGAAAACACCTGTTCACAAATCTATACCTTACTTAATTAAACCCGAGGAGGTAACTCCTGGTGTAGCTAACTATTATACATCCAGCTATAATGGCCATGCTATATTAGTTAAAACCCGCGAAGGACGCCCGATTAAAATTGAAGGTAACCCTGGTGATGTATTAGGGCAGGGTGGTGTTAACGCACAAGTACAGGCTTCAATATTAGACCTGTATAACGTTGCCCGCTTAAAAGGCCCTATGCAAGATAATGGCGACGTAGCCTGGAGCCAGCTTGACGATTATGTTAAAGCTGAACTGGGTGCCATTAAAGCAAGCGGTAAACAAATCCGTATCGTAACCTCAACAATTAACAGCCCTTCAACTTTAAGGGTGATCAGCGATTTTATCGCTCAATATCCAACTGCTAAGCACGTTACTTATGATGCGGTTTCTTTAACCGGTATCATTCAGGCTAATCAAAATAGCTTTGGCAAGGCAGTTTTGCCACGCTATAGCTTTGACAAAGCCGACGTGATTGTAAGCTTTGGTGCCGACTTTTTAGGCCCATGGATTTCACAAGCAGAGCACATGCGCCAGTATGTGTCAAACCGTAGCCACGAAGCTTTGGAAGGCAAGAAAATGTCACGCCACATCCAGTTCGAAGCCCGCATGAGCTTAACCGGAAGTAACGCCGATGTTCGTGTGCCAATTAAACCCTCTGAAGAAGGTGTTGCCTTAGTTAGCTTATATAATGCTATTGCCGGCACTACTTTACCAGGTACTAAAAAACTGACAGATAAAGCTACAGAGAACGCTGTAATTATAGCCGCTAAAGAACTGGTTGCTGCCAAAGGCCGTGCACTGGTTGTAGCAGGTACTAACGATGTAGCTTCACAAATACTGGTTAACGCAATAAATTCGTTGCTGGGCAGCTACGGTACTACGATCGATTTAGACAACCCATCATACCAATACAAAGGTAACGATGCCGAAATGGTGGCCTTTGTTGATGAGATGAAAGCAGGCCAGGTTGGCGCCGTGTTATTTTTAAATGCCAACCCGGTATATAATTATTACCAAAGCAGTGCTTTTGCAGATGCTTTGAAAAAAGTACGTTTACGCATTTCATTTGCTGAAAGCAACGACGAAACAGCTGCACAATGTAATATAGTAGCGCCTAACAGCCACTACCTGGAATCATGGGGTGACGAGAATGCTGTTGAGGGTTATTATACCATTGTACAACCAACCATCAATAAGGTATATGACAGCCGTAAAGCTGAAGAAAGCTTACTGGTGTGGTCAAACAACCCGGTTAAAGATTACTATACATACGTACGTAATACCTGGAACACTACTCTATTACCTCAAGGAGGCTTTGCCGGTCAGAACGGCTGGGAAAGCTTACTGCAAACCGGTTTTGTAAAGGCTGCTGCTAAACCAGCGGGCACTTACACTTTTAGCCGCGATTTGAACGCTGTAGCACAAACCATTTTGGGCCAGAGCGCCAAGTTAGCTGCTGGTGAAGGTAAATTGGAACTGGAAGTTTTTGAAAGCAATACAGTACGTGACGGTAAATATGCCAATAACCCATGGTTACAGGAGTTACCTGATCCAGTTTCGAAAGTTACTTGGGATAACTATGTTGCTATATCTCCTAAAACAGCTAAAGAATTAAAACTGGAAGAAGGAGATGTAGTAAAAGTTACGGCTAACAATTATTCAACAGAGTTACCAATACTATTACAGCCAGGCCAGGCGCAAGGTACTATCTCTATCGCTTTGGGTTACGGCCGTTCAAAAGCTGGTAAAGTAGGTGATGAAGTGGGTAAAAACGCTTTCCCTTTCTTAAGCTTTGTAAACGGTACTTTCCGCGGCACAGCAATTGCTAAACTGGAGGCAGTAGGCGGTGATAAAATTGTGTTGGCACAAACACAAACTCACCACTCGTATGAAGGTCGTGATGTAATTCGCGAAACTACATTACAGCAGTTCCTGAAAAAACCAGAAGGCGAGAAAGAAGAGAAAAAAGAAACCTACGATTTGTGGAATGATTACGATCGTCCGCAATATGACTGGGTAATGGCTATAGACTTAAACGCTTGTACAGGTTGCGGTGCTTGTGTTGTAGCTTGTAACGCCGAAAATAATATTCCTGTTGTAGGCCGTGATGAGGTTCGCCGTCGTCGTGAGATGCACTGGATCCGTATTGACCGTTATTATAGCTTTGACGAAAACGGCCATAACGTTACCGAGGAAAAAGAGATCAACAAACTGGAAAACCTGGATAACGTATCTGTTACCTTCCAGCCCATGCTTTGCCAGCACTGTGATCACGCACCTTGCGAAACTGTTTGTCCGGTTTTAGCTACCACGCACTCATCAGAAGGTTTAAACCAGATGACTTACAACCGTTGTGTTGGTACACGTTATTGCGCTAACAACTGTCCTTATAAAGTGCGTCGTTTCAACTGGTTCAACTACTGGAATGATTCACGTTTTGAGAACTATATCCAAAACGATTACACAGAATTGGTATTAAACCCTGATGTTACTACCCGTTTCCGTGGTGTAATGGAGAAATGTACTTTCTGCGTACAACGTATACAAGCTGGTAAACTAAATGCCAAATTACAAAAACGTCCTTTACAGGATGGTGATATCAAAGTTGCCTGTCAGCAAACCTGCCCTGCCAACGCCATCATATTTGGTAACAAAAACGATCCTAATTCACAAGTATCTAAAGCCTTGAAAAGTGAAAGAACTTACTATGTGCTGGAAGAGTTAAACGTTAAGCCAGGCATCGGTTACCAAACCAAAGTAAGAAACAGAGACGCAGTAACAGAAGCATAAATTATAAAAACACGAGATTATTATATACTATGGCATCTCACAGTGAAGCAATAATCAGGGAACCGTTAATTACGGGCAAGAACATTACCTATGCCCAAATTACTAACGAGGTTTTACTCCCTGTTGAAAATAAACCCAACTTGGCCTGGTGGATCGGCTTTGCCTTAGCATCTGCCGGCGCAGCATTATGGGTATTCTCTATTAGCTGGACTTTTTGGTTCGGTGTAGGAGAGTGGGGATTGAACAAAACAGTGGGCTGGGCCTGGGACATCACCGGTTTCGTGTGGTGGGTAGGTATCGGTCACGCCGGAACGCTTATCTCGGCTGTATTGCTGATATTCCGTCAAAACTGGCGTAACTCTATCAACCGTTCTGCCGAAGCAATGACTATTTTCGCGGTTATTTGTGCGGCCACTTACATCTTTGGTCACATGGGCCGCCCTTGGTTGGCTTACTGGACTTTACCACTGCCTAACCAGTACGGCTCGCTGTGGGTAAACTGGAACTCGGCGCTGATGATGGACGTGTTCGCGATCTCTACGTACTTCTCCGTATCGTTGATATTCTGGTACACCGGTTTATTACCTGATATTGCAAGTATCCGTGACCGCGCTACAGGCCTACGCCGCCGTATATACTCTGTTCTTTCTTTCGGATGGACAGGTTCAGTAAAAACCTGGCAGCGTTTCGAAACCGTGTCATTAATCCTGGCCGGTATTTCAACACCGCTGGTACTTTCGGTACACACCATCGTATCATTCGACTTTGCCACATCACTGGAGCCAGGATGGCATACTACCATCTTCCCGCCATATTTCGTTGCGGGCGCGATCTTCTCAGGTTTTGCCATGGTGCAAACCCTATTGCTGATTGCCCGTAAGGTTTTAGGTTTGGAGAACTATATCACCATGTTCCACATCGAGTCAATGAACAAGATTATCTTGTTAACCGGTTCAATCGTGGGTGTGGCTTATATCACTGAGTTTTTCATCGCCTGGTACTCAGGTGTTGAGTATGAGCAATATGCATTCATTAACCGTTCAACTGGTCCGTACTGGTGGGCTTACTGGAGCATGATGACCTGTAACGTAATTACACCTCAGCTCTTCTGGTTCAAGAAAATCCGTATCAACATCCCGTTAGCATGGATATTATCAATCATTGTTAACATCGGTATGTGGTTTGAGCGTTTCGTAATCATCGTTACCTCCCTGCACCGTGATTTCTTGCCGTCAAGCTGGGTAATGTTCTATCCAACCTGGACAGACGTAGGCATCTTCGTAGGTTCAATCGGCTTGTTCTTCACAATGTTCCTGTTATTCATCCGCGTGTTACCATCAGTTGCTATGGCCGAGGTTAAACTGTTGCTGAAAACATCGAGCGAGCAGGCTAAAAAGAAACTGATTGATGACGGCCACCTGGAGCCGGAGCAACAGGCAGATTATGTTAAAGCATTAGAGAAATACGACAGTGTTGATTTAACTCAATACCAAAAAGCATAACCATGAGCAGCACTAAATTTATATTAGGATGTTTTGATGACCCGGACAATATGATGCACGGGATTGAGAAACTACAAAAAAGCAGTATCCCTATTTATGACGTTTACACCCCAATGCCAATCCACGGTATCGAGGCTAAATTAGGCGTTAAGGAATCACGTTTAGGTTATGCAGCATTTTGCTTTGGCTGCCTGGGTGGTTCAGTGATCTTTAGTATATTATATTATACGCTGGTGCATGACTGGCCATTAAACGTAGGTGGTAAACCCCACTTTGCTATGCCAAACTTTGTACCCTTTACCTTTGAGTGGACTATCTTGTTCTCGGCCTTTGGTATGGTGTTTACATTTTATGCCGCAACTCACTTGTTTCCGGGCCGTGCTCCGCGCGTAATGGATTTGAGAGCAACAGACGACCGCTTTGTAATAGCCATTGATGCTAAAGGTAATGTACCGCATGATGATATAACCCGCTTACTGGAAGAAGCTGGTGCAGTTGAAGTTAAGCATAACGAAAGGAAATATGTTAGCTATGAGTAAAATAAGAATATTTGGTGCAACAATAATGGCTGTTGCTGCAACGATTGTAGCTACATCCTGCAAAGATAAAAGAAGCACCGGCTGGCAATATGCTCCGAATATGTATGAGCACATTGCACCTGAATACGATCAACCGAACAAAAACTTTAAAGACGGTAAAACCGCACAACTACCTCCTGCAGGTACAGTGCCTGTTGGCTTTACCCGTTTCGATTATCCAAATACAAGAGCTGGTTACGACCAGGCATCTGTTGAGGTGAAGAACATGCTTGCACAAACGCAGGCAAACTACGCCGAGGGTAAGAAATTATACGAGTCGTTCTGCTCACCTTGCCACGGCATGACCGGTCAGGGTGATGGTACAGTAACCCAGCACGGTTACCCGCCGCCGCCTTCGTACTCAAAAGGAACATCTTCTCGTGGTGGCGCCATGAAAGATCTAAATGACGGTAAAATTTACCATACTATTACTTACGGTGTAAACGCAATGGGCTCATATGCCTCGCAGCTGGCACCAGAAGAGCGCTGGAAAGTAATTATGTATGTTCACCATTTGCAAACCTTATAATTTTATAGCTTAAATGAGCACTCATCAACATAGTTTTAACGAACGTTTTGAATTTGCCGGCAAAGCTAAAACCTTCAGCCTTGTAGGTATTGTAATAGGCATTGTAGGTGTACTAGCAGGCTTTTTCGGAGGGGAAAAAGGCATTCAAAACACTTTCTCTAATCTACTGCTTTCAAGCTACTATTTTGTAGGCGTTTGCGTAGCTGGTGTATTCTTCCTGGCTTACCAGTACATGGCGCAAGCCGGCTGGTCTGTTAGTTTCTTACGTATTCCGCAGGCATTTGCCCGTGCTTTAGGTGTAGCTGTTGTCATATTATTAATAGTGGTTGGCGCCGGTTTGTTGGTAAAACATCCCGAAATGCACGAAGGCCATAAAGTTATGGCACCTTATCTGTACGCGCACTGGGCTACTCCAGGCTTGTCAGATCCTAAAAGCGAAATTTATGATACCATCATCGCTGGTAAGTCGGCTTTCCTTAACGTGCCTTTCTTTTTTGGTACTTTAATTGTATTGCTGGGTCTTTATACCTGGTTTGGTAGCCTGCTAGTTAAATATTCAAATAATGAAGACGCGTTAGGCGGCATGCTTAACTATAACAAAAGCTTCAAAATTTCGGCTATCTTCTTAACTATTTTCGGTTTTACCTTTCCCATATATGCCTTTGGTGCTGTTATGTCATTAGAAGCACATTGGTTTTCAACTATGTTTGGTTGGTATAACTTGGCTGCAGTGCACGTAAGTGGTTTAGCGGTAATTGCATTAACGTTAATTATCCTAAAAGAAAACGGTTACTTCTCTTGGGTTAATGAAAGCCATTTCCATGATTTGGGTAAACTGATCTTTGGTTTCTCCATCTTTTGGACCTATGTATGGTTTGCGCAGTTCTTCCTTACCTGGTATGCTAACATCCCAGAGGAAAGTGTGTACTTCTATAAACGTTGGGAGCCTGAGTACAAATGGTGGTTCTGGTTAAATATTATACTAAACTTCCTGGCACCATTGTTACTGTTGATGAAGAACGATAGTAAACGTTCAATGAACAGAATGAAAATTGCGGCCATCATTATCATCATCGGTCACTGGCTGGATTACTACCTGATGATTATGCCAGGCACTATCGAAAAAGAGCACATGTTCGATTTGGTAGAGTTTTTACAAGACATGGCAATTTTTGCAGGCTTTGCAGGTTTATTTACCTTCGTGATGTTGAACGCTTTAAGCAAGTTCGAATCGCTTATTCCTAAAAAACACCCGTTCCTGGAAGAAAGCCTTCATCACCACATTCAATAATTGCTTACCTTTGCAAATCATTATAGAATTCCAAATCATCGATAAAAATGGCATTCAAGCATCTAATAAATTATAAAAAGTTCTTATCGCTGGTAGCGATGGTGCTGCTGCTAGGTACTAACCTGGTGATGGCGCAAACTGCCAGCTCAAATGCTACCGCTACCGATAGCGGCGACACTTCATCGCAATCGGCTGGTATGTGGAGCACTGTTGGTTACTACGCGCTGTTATTTTTAATAGTTTGTATTGTTGTAGCTATTGTAGGCAAAATATTGAAGGTTTATGACCTCACCTTGCAAATGCAGGGTAAAAAGGGCATAAACTGGAATAATGTAATGGCCGTTGGCTTCCTGATTTTCCTGGTTGCAGGTTTGGTGGGTGTGTACTACTCATTTACCGTACATGGCAGCATGATTTTAGGTGATGCTTCCTCTGTACACGGTAAAACGCTGGACACAATGTTCTGGACTACCTTCCTGATCACCTTTGCGGTATTCCTGCTTACACAGTTCTTATTGTTCTTCTTCGTTTTCAAATACAAAGGGTCTGACAAACGCAAAGCTTACTATTACCCGCACAATAATACTATTGAAAAGATCTGGACTGTTGCTCCGGCAATTGTTCTGACCATACTTGTAGTATTTGGCTTCTTAACCTGGCGCAAAATAACCAACACGGTTGATGCCAAAGGTGAGCCAGCATCTTTAAATGTTGATGTAACCGGTCACCAGTTTGCCTGGGAGCTGCGTTACCCAGGTAAAGACGGCAAATTGGGCAAAAAGAATATTAAGCTGGTTAGCGGCACCAACAAACTGGGTCTGAGCTACGACGACAAGAACAGCTTTGATGATATACAGGCAGATACATTAATGTTACCTGTAAACAAGTCAGTTCGCTTAAACATTATTGCACAAGATGTAATACATAGTGTTTATATGCCAAACTTCCGTGTACAAATTAACGCTGTACCTGGTTTACCTACCTACTTCAAATTTACGCCAACTAAAACTACAGCCGAAATGCGTTCTGAGTTGGATCAGCCTGACTTTGACTATCGTTTGTATTGCAACAAAATTTGCGGTGGTAGCCACTTTAACATGCAGAAACTGGTTGTTGTAGTTAGCCAGGCCGAGTATCAAAACTGGCTTGCCAGACAAAAGCCTTACCTAAGCTCTGAATTGAAAAAGGAACTTAAGTTAGCTGACAACCCGCTTTACAAGCAATCACAATTACAAAACCGATTAGCGTCAATTAATTAATCAAGAGATAGCGATTATGTCAACATTAGCAGTTCAGGATCACGGCGTAGGACATCATGATCACGATCACGAACATCACCATAACGAAACTTTCCTGACGAAGTACATCTTCAGTCAGGATCACAAAATGATAGCCCGGCAATTTTTAATTACCGGTATCATCATGGCGGTTATTGCCATGATACTGTCTATCCTTTTCCGTATTCAATTAGCCTATCCGGAAAAAGCGTTCCCTTTACTGGAAACTTTATTAGGTCGTTTTGCTCCGGGCGGACGCTTGGATACCAACTTCTACCTGTCGTTAGTTACTATACACGGTACCATCATGGTATTCTTTGTATTAACTGCAGGTTTGAGCGGTACCTTTAGTAACTTGTTGATTCCATATCAATTGGGAGCACGTGATATGGCATCGCCTTTCATGAACATGCTATCTTACTGGTTGTTCTTTGTAGCAAGTGTGATCATGATGGCGTCTTTCTTTACCGAAAAAGGTCCGGCCGGTCCAGGATGGACGATCTATCCGCCGCTATCTGCCTTACCTAAGGCAATGCCGGGCTCAGGTGCCGGTATGACTTACTGGTTAATCAGTATGACCTTGTTTGTTGCTTCACAGCTTTTAGGAGGTATCAATTACATTAGTACTATCCTAAACATGCGTACAAAAGGTATGGATCTTTGGAAAATGCCTTTGACTATATGGGCTTTCTTCCTTACTGCTATCCTGGGTGTATTAGCGTTCCCTGTACTTGTTGCCGGTGTTGTTTTACTGATTTTTGACCGCAGCTTTGGTACTAGCTTTTATTTATCAGACATAGTTGTTCAAAACCAGCAAACTGCGTTTGAAGGTGGTAGCCCAATCTTATTCCAGCACTTATTCTGGTTCCTGGGTCACCCTGAAGTATACATCGTAATTATGCCGGCTTTAGGTATATCATCCGAAGTTATTGCAACCAACTCACGTAAGCCAATCTTTGGTTATCATGCCATGGTTTACTCCTTAATTGGTATTACAGTTTTGTCGTTCATTGTATGGGGTCACCATATGTTCGTAACGGGTATGAATCCGTTCCTGGGCGGTGTGTTCATGATCACCACATTGATAATTGCGGTACCATCGGCTGTAAAAACATTTAACTACTTAGCTACCCTATGGCGCGGTAACATCCGGTTTACGCCGGCCATGCTGTTCGCTATTGGTTTGGTTTCTTTCTTTATCTCAGGTGGTTTAACAGGTATTTTCCTGGGTAACGCTGCGTTAGATATTAACCTCCATGATACTTACTTCGTGGTAGCTCACTTCCACTTGGTAATGGGTTCGGCGGCTATTTTCGGTATGCTTGCGGGTGTTTACCACTGGTTCCCTAAAATGTTTGGCCGTATGATGGACACTAAATTAGGATACCTGCACTTCTGGTTAACCTTTATTGGTGCTTACCTGGTGTTCTTCCCAATGCACTTTATGGGCTTGGATGGTGTACCACGTCGTTACTATTCATTTACTGAGATTGAATCGTTGAAACAATGGGTGTCTGTAAATACATTCATCACTTGGGCGGCTATTCTGTCGGCGTTAGCACAAGTGGCTTTCTTATGGAACTTCTTTTACTCGATCTTCTTCGGTGAAAAAGCGCCTCAAAATCCATGGAACTCTACAACATTGGAGTGGACTACACCAGTTGAACATATTCACGGTAATTGGCCTGGCGAAATTCCAACGGTTTACCGTTGGCCGTATGATTATAGCAAACCTGGCCATGATGAGGACTTTATCCCTCAAACTGTGCCTTTCTCACAAACATTAAGCTCTAACTTGCCACACGATTTTGAAGACAATCCGGTAAAATTAGAGTCGCATAAAGACTGGGTTGAAAAACCAGGCGAAGTAAAAAAATAAGAATTTAACATTCTGATGATTTAGGGTATCTGTATCGGAAGTATTTCCTAAACAGGTACCCTAATTTTTTAGCACATAAATGAGTAAAACAACAAACAAAGCAAGATTCAGACAAACCTCCCTTATCGCTATTGTTTTGCTTTTTGTTTTGATACTTGCCGGAGGTGTTGTTCGCAGCTCCGGGTCGGGTATGGGCTGCCCGGATTGGCCTAAATGCTTTGGCCGCTATATACCACCTACCGATGCCAGTGAACTACCGGCTGATTATAAGCAAGCTTATGTAGCTAAACGAGCTGCCAAAAATCAGCGGTTTGCCAAAACGCTTGATGTGTTTGGCTACAATGAACTGGCTAACCGCATACGGCAGGACAAGTCGATACTGGTACCGGAGGAATTCAACGCCGCCCGTACCTGGACGGAGTATATTAACCGCCTTGTAGGCGCCTTATCTGGTGTGTTTTTGTTATTAGCTGCTGTATTTTCTTTCAGTTATGGTGCCGATAACAAATGGATACCTATACTCAGTATTGTAAATTTAGTTGTAATCATTTTTCAGGCTTGGCTAGGATCTATTGTGGTTTCAACTAATTTAGTTGATTGGATTGTGACCGTGCATATGCTGCTGGCGCTGGTTATTTTAGGTTTAACCATTTATACCTACCACCTGGCTAAGGTGCACGGTAAACCATACATTAACACTAAACCGTTAATCAAGATTATTGCCGTAGCTGCGGTTTTACTAAGCGTGCTACAAATAACCTTTGGTACCGAGGTTAGAGAAAAAATTGATGAGGTTGCCGATCATTACCAGGGTGTTTACCGCGAACAATGGGTTGAAAAAGCGGGGCAGATATTTAGTACACACCGCGATATGGCTTTGCTGGTTGTGGTATTTAACGTGATGCTTTATGCGCTCATTAGGCGCAACTTTAATAGGCATTCGGTACAGCAGCAGCTCATGAGCTTTATATTTTTGATGATTGTGCTGCAAATAGGCGTGGGAATAGCCTTATCATACTGGGCCTTGCCACCGGTTGCACAAGCGTCACACATTGTGCTGGCCAGTTTGGTGTTTGGTGCACAATTTTACTTATTGCTGAACTTTACACGTTCGGTTAAATATACGGAGGTACGTAAATGAGCTTTTGGAAAGACTTGATAAAGCTGGTTAAGTTCAGGCTTACCTTCCTGGTAGTATTCTCGGCGTCAATTTCCTTTTTAATTGGTAGCCAGGTAAATGGCTTTGTAAACTGGGTTAATTGGGCAAAATTAATTGTAGGCGGCTTTCTGATCACCGGTGCGGCCAACGGCTTTAACGAGATCATAGAAAAGGACCTGGATCGCCTCATGACACGTACGGCTGACCGCCCTCTACCGTCTGGACGAATGACTAACGGACAAGCACTAGTACTAAGTCTGCTTATGGGCATCTTTGGTACCTATTTGCTCGGAAGCCTTAATTTGTTAACCGGTTTTCTGTCGGTTTTTGCTATTATATTATACGCTTTTGCTTACACGCCGCTAAAGCAAAAATCGCCAATATCGGTTTTTGTTGGTGCTATACCCGGTGCGTTGCCACCGCTAATTGGCTATGTTGCGGCGTTTGTACATCCAAAGATAGACCAGGTGGCGTTGATATTGTTCGGTATACAGTTTATCTGGCAATTCCCTCATTTTTGGGCTATTGCCTGGGTGCTGGATGATGATTACAAATTGGCCGGGTTCCGATTGCTGCCTACCGGCAAGCGTAACCTTATCAGCGCAGTAATAACTTTTATATTTACACTGGTATTGGTGCCGGTAAGTTTACTGCCAACCTTCTATGGTTATGGCGGTTATTATGTAGGCGGCGTATCGTTAGTTTGTAGTTTAATATTTTTGTATCAGTCGTTTATGCTGATGCGTACACTCGAGATTAAATCGGCCCGGCAGTTAATGTTCGGTTCATTTTTATACCTGCCTGTGGTGCAGTTAATGTTTTTGTTTGATTTTATAGTGAAAAAGTAATGATGGCTCGGTTTCAACAAGATAGAGATAAGTTAGACTTAACCCCCAAACGGTTCAATATGTGGCTGTTTGTGTTTTCGTCGTTTATGTTCTTTGCAGCGCTTACAAGCGGTTTTATTGTTTATATTGGTGGTAAGGGGCATGCAATGCTCGTTAAACTACCTATTGAATTCCTGTACAGTACAATAGTTATTGTATTGAGCAGCATAACCATGTTTGTTGCTTCGAGAGCAGCAAAACGCCTGCAGTTTAAAACGCAGCAAACCTTCCTTTGGATAACCCTGTTCCTGGGGCTTGCCTTTTTAGGGTTGCAGGTTTACGCATGGTATGTACTGGCTTTTGTGATGAAGGTGTTTTTCGTGAACCCCAACGCATCGCAATCTTTTATATATGTATTCTCAAGCATGCACTTACTGCACATTTTAGGCGGATTGGTGTTGATTATTATAAGCCTTGTAAGTACATATCGCAAAACACCACAGGTGATAAATTTGTTCCGTATGGAGATGTCCTCAATTTTTTGGCATTTTCTCGATATTATATGGATTTATCTCTATGTTTTTTTACTTTTGAACCAGAATTAATCATCCTACACAATAAGTACAAATGAGTACAACAGCGGTTACATCACCTATAGATGAAGTGAAAACAACGCCATGGGCTGGCGGACGGTCGCCGTTTTCGGTTGAATACGGCAAAATGATGATGTGGTTTTTCCTGTTATCAGATGCATTTACTTTTTCATCCTTATTAATTGCTTACGGCGCATTGCGTTTCAGCTCAACCAGCTGGCCTGCTGCCGATCATATCTTTCAATCCGTACCCGGAATGATTGAGCACGGCGCTCCATTAGTGTTCGTTGGTTTAATGACGTTTATCCTCATTATGAGCTCGGTTACTATGGTACTGGGTGTTGAGGCCGGACACCGTGGCGCACGTAAAGAAGTTGCAGGCTGGTTAATTGCTACCGTTATTGGCGGTTTCATGTTCCTGGGCTGCCAGGCGCTGGAGTGGCAGCACTTATTCCATGAAGGTTTTAACTGGGGTAAAATTCCTCACGAGATAAAAGAGTTTTTCCCTGAAGGGGTAACACCATCAGCTGTTTACACACAACAGTTTGCAAACCTGTTTTTCACCATAACCGGTTTCCATGGTTTTCACGTATTTAGCGGTGTAATCATTAATATCGTTATCCTGATCAATGTGCTGGCTGGTACTTATGACCGTCGCGGAAGCTACCTGATGGTTGAAAAAGTAGGCTTGTACTGGCACTTTGTGGATTTAGTATGGGTATTTGTGTTCACCTTCTTCTATTTAGTATAATTACAATTTAATCTGATTTTAAACATGTCATCAGAAACACATACAGAACATCACGAAGATCATGCAGCGCATGATACCATGACCCGTAAAAAAATCTGGCAGGTATTCTTTGTACTGCTGGGTATTACGGCTATAGAGTTTTTTATAGCGCTTTACATGGTGCCTCATGAGATCATCAAAATAAATGTCGCTAACCCAATATACATCGTTTTAACTTTAGCTAAGGCGTTCTACATTGTTGCTTACTTTATGCACTTAAAGTTCGAAAAAGTGGGCTTAATGTATTCTATACTGGTGCCAACGCTGTTTATCATCGGTTTAATACTGGTGCTAACCAACGAGAGTCACCACTGGGTTGACTTAAGGTTTTGAGAGGTTAAATGAACGACCTGCCATTAAAGGTAAAAAAATTGATAATCCTGGTGCTCATTTTAGCGGTACCGGGATTTTTCTATTATTTACTAACCGTAAAAGGTAAAAACCGGTACAAACCTTTACCGCATTATGGCCCTAAACAAGTGGCCAAAACCGGTCATAAATTTCATGGTAAATATATTCCGGATACTATTTACCACACCATTGGCAACTTTAGTTTAACTAACCAACTAGGTAAGACCATATCATCAAAAGATTTTGAAAGCAAGGTCTTTGTGGTTAATTTCTTTTACTCCAATGGTCCTGCGTTAGTAGGTGCTATGGAAAAGAACATTGACCGCCTCGCCGGCGCTTATCGCAAAAACCGTATGGTTAAGTTTGTAAGCATCACGGTCGATCCTGATCGCGATACTCCGGACGTGTTATTAAAGCATGCTAAAAAGCTGGGCTATGCTGCCGATAAGTGGATCTTTTTAACCGGCGACACTAGTACTATTTACCCGCTTGCCCGCAATGGCTTTTTAGAGAACGCTGTTAAAAGCGGCGGCCAGTTCATATTCAGCAACAAGCTAATTTTGATTGACGCCGATAAACACATACGAGGTAAGTATGACGGCGCCTCACTACAGGATGTAGTTAAGCTGAATGACGAAATTAAAGTACAGATAGCAGAAGAACTGCGCAAGATAAAAGCTCCTAATTAATGAATGTTACTGATAAATTTATATTCCGGTTTGTAGCCGGCATATCCATATTTGTATTTGTTGTAGTTGTAATACTTAACCGTAAGGTACTGCCTGCCCCGGCCGTACCGGCCCATTGGCTGTATTTCTTTCCAAAACTCAATGCAGTGCTTAATGGTACATGTAGTATACTGCTCATGATCTCATTATATTTAATAAGGCATAAACAAGTTGTGTGGCATAAACGCGTTAATATATTAGCATTTTGCTTATCGGCTTTGTTCCTGGTATCGTACATATTGTTCCACTGGCTGGGGCACGATACCATGTTTGGTGATATTGACGGTAATCATGAACTGTCGGATATGGAAAAGGCGGCGGTAGGTAACCTGCGGTACTTTTATTACGCTATATTGATAACACACATTATACTGGCAGCGGTTGTATTACCTTTAATACTGCTTAGTTTTTACCGTGGTTTACAAATGCAGGTTGAAAGGCATAAGAAGCTGGTAAGATGGGCATTCCCGGTGTGGTTTTATGTAACCGTTAGCGGCGTAGTGGTGTATATGATGATTGCACGTTATTACAATTTTTAGACAAAGAATTAAGTAATTTTGGACCGATGAAGAGCGCAAAGATTTTATTCTACAGCTTGTGTTTGGGCTTGATGCTGTTAGGTATACAGCCGGCTGCTGCACAATGTGCCATGTGTTCGGCCACCGCCGAGGCCGGCGTTAAAGATGGTAATACCGAAGCCAATGGCCTCAACAAGGGTATATTATATTTACTGGCTGCCCCCTATATTGCCGTTGCCGCAGTAGGTTACGTATGGTATAAAAAGTACCGCCGTAAGAATGTGGAAATGAATATGGGCAAAGAGAAATTTCATTTAAACTAAAACAATCCGGTTAAAGCCGGATTTTTTTTATAAACCAGTTTACCTATGGCACAAACACCACAATTTACTGCAATGCTACAGGCAAGGTGCCCCCGGTGCCGAAGGGGCAAGATGTTTAAAGGTGCTATGTACAGCTTTGGCGGTAACAGCATGCTGGAAGAGTGCCCGCACTGCGGTCTGCACTTTGAGATTGAGCCAGGGTACTTTTACGCAGCCATGTATGTAAGTTACGCCTTTAACGTGGCCGAAGCAGTTACCATTGCTTTTATAACCTATTTTTTAACCGGAAATATGGAGTCGCCCTGGTTATACCTCAGTGTAATACTGGGTGGTGCGTTTTTGATGGCGCCGTTTAATTACCGTTATTCAAGAGTTATTTTATTATATTGGCTGTCGCCCAAGATACACTACCAGCCCTATTTAGATACTGATGATCTATCCTGATACTTTTAAATTTTTAACAGATCTGGTCCGCAATAATAATCGCGAGTGGTTTCAGGCTAACAAGGAACAGTATGATAAAGCACACGCAAATGTACTAACCTTTACCGATGAGCTGATTACCGAATTAGCAAAGGCTGATACCGGCGTCGATGCCAAACTCAACTCCAAAAAATGCGTAATGCGCATTTACCGTGATGTGCGGTTTAGTAAAGATAAATCACCCTATAAATCACATTTTGCTGTAGGCAGGTTAACCCAGCATAAGGTAGTTGAAATTGGTTTTTACTTGCAAATAGAACCCGGAAAATCTTTTGTAGCCGGTGGCTATTGGCTGCCTCAGGGCGAACACTTAAAAGCCATAAGGCAGGAAATTGACTACAACGCCGCCGAATTTAAAGAAATTATAGACGCGCCAACGTTCAAAAAAAATTTTGGTGAGTTCAGGGACCAGGAAAAGCTGAAGACCCTGCCGAAAGGGTATGATGCTGATAACGAAAATATTGAACTGCTCAAATTAAAAAGCTTCATCGCTTATCGCGATTTGACCGATAAAGAGCTTACCGGCCCTAATGCTGCAAAAAACATAGCTGCCTTATGCGCCCAAATACATCCGTTAAACATCTTTTTAAATAACGCTATTAACTAAATACGCAACATACCTGTATCATCATGAAAATTAAGTATCTTTTATTAGCCCTTACTATGGGGATGGCATTGCACTCGTGTAAGGTAATGTCGCCTAAGGCATATAAAGCGCTTGTAGCCGGTCGTGATTCGCTGCAAAGTCGCACCACAAACTTGGAAACCGAGCTGGCACGCCTGCAAAGTGATACCGCCCGCTTGCACCGCGAACTGGCCGACCTGCAACGCAACTATAATGCGCTAAACAGCAGCTACAATGCCAATTCAACTCAATTAAGCAAAGTATCAGGCGACTTGCAAAAGCGTGAGGCCCGCCTGCGTGAGGTTGAAGAAATTTTACGTAAACGCGATGAGGCTACAAATGCGTTAAAAAATAAACTGCAGCAAGCGTTGCTGGGCTTTCAGCAAAGCGGCCTTTCGGTTGATATCCGTAATGGTAAGGTCTATGTATCATTAACCGACAAATTGCTTTTCCCTTCAGGTAGTATTGTGATTGATGAGAAAGGTAAACAAGCTTTAAAGCAACTGGCTGCCGTTTTAAATAAGGAGGCCGATATTAACCTGGCTATTGAAGGTCATACCGATAACCAGCGTGTGGTAAACCTTGGCCAGATCAAAGATAACTGGGACTTGAGCGTACTACGTGCTACATCGGTAAGCCGCTACTTAACAGAGGTTGAAAAGATTGATCCGCATCGCATTACGGCTACGGGTAAAGGTGAGTTCCAGCCAATTGACCCGGCTACAACTACCGAGGCCCGCGCCAAAAACCGCCGTATAGAGATTGTACTGACACCGAAACTAGATGAACTGTACAATTTGATTAGCACACCTGCAACAAAGTAGGTACTTAAGAAAGCATAACCCTATGTCATTTCGAGCGTAAGCGAGAAATCTTTGTACAGCGACATTGCATCGATGTACCAGGCTTCTTATTACAGCTCGAGATGACATTTTTTTTGACACTGTTGCGAATAGAATCAAAAAATTTAATCCAGTAACCTATCGTTAATTATTTCGTGTAAAGAAAGCGACAAATTTCAACCTTTTTTGTTAGTACTTACATATGAAGACTTACGCGATCCTTTCCGATATTCACGGCAATTCATTGGCCTTACAGGCGGTATTGAAAGACATTCAATTAAAGCAGGTAGATACTATCATTAACCTGGGCGACCATGTTTTTGGTGCGTTAGAGCCTGAGGTTAGCGCAAAAATTATACAGCAGGTTAATATGCTGTGTATTAGCGGTAATACCGACCGCGAAATATTGGAGAGTCTGGATAAACCGTCGGAAAAGGAGAACATGGAAAGGGTTAAAGCCGACTTGTCGGTACAAACGATTAACTGGCTGAAGAATTTGCCCACAACCGCAATTTGCGATGACCTGTTCTTTGTTTGCCACGGCACGCCCGAAAGCGATAACGAGTACTTTCTGGAGAAAGTGACAGCCCATGGCGTATTTGTTTATAACGACGAAGAACTAATTGAAAAGACAAAGTACATTAAGCAACGCATTATTTTGTGTGGCCACTCGCATGTTAACAGGGTGGTATATCTTTCTAACGGAAAAATTATACTAAATCCGGGTAGTGTTGGGTTGCCCGCTTACTTAGGTAACGGGGAAAATCGTTTTGCCATGGAATCAATGACACCACATGCAAAGTACGCACTTGTAAGGGCTGATGGTGACTGTGTTTTTATTGAACAAGTGCTTTGCCATTATAATTGGCAGCGGGCTTCTAAGGCAGCGCTATTAAACGGCAGCGAAAAGTGGGCGCAGTTTTTATTGCACGGCCGTATGCCCAAGGATTTACGGGTAGCTTAAGGAGCAACAGCATGAGTAGCAGTAGCAGTTTGAAGGGTAAACCTGAGAAAAACTGCTGCTGCTACCCGAACTGCTACCGATTAAAACGGACTATTAAAGTCTTCGAAGCTTGGTAATAACTCGTCTTTGGGAGAAAGCAATACTTCTTTCGTATCTATACCCCAGCCAATAGCTAATTTGGGGTCGTTCCAAATTACACCAATTTCAGATTCTTTGTTGTAAAAGTTAGTTACTTTATAAGTGAAGATGGTATTATCTTCCAAAGTTACAAAGCCATGCAAAAAACCTGGCGGAACCCAGAACTGTAAATGATTGGTACCACTCAGTTCAACTGTTACATGCTGGCCATAAGTAGGTGAATTTTTACGGATATCAACCGCAACATCCAATACCCGGCCCTGCAGCACACGTACCAGCTTGCCTTGAGCAAAAGGATCGGCCTGCCCATGTAAACCTCGCAGCGTACCCTTTTGAGAGAACGACTGGTTGTCTTGTACAAAATCGGCTGTAATGCCGGCCTCTGCAAATTTTTGTTTGTTAAAGCTTTCGTAAAAGTATCCGCGGTCATCCGGAAAAATACGGGGTTCAATAATCAACAGTCCCTCAATGGCTGTGGTGGTAACTTTCATGTGATGGAAATATATATTTAATTGACAGATTTCATTAAGCTGTTAAAAAGCACATAGCGGTTTTCAAACTGCTGGTGGTGCCGGGTATGCAGATGGTGTAAATGCCGCTCTTTAAACAATTGATACTTTTGTATATCGTCGGTTAGATACTGTATGCAGTAAGTAACTCCCTCATTAGGCGAGTCGAGCACCTGTAGTATTTGGTGGCCGGTAAAATAGCCGGTGGCCAGGGCGGCAGGCAAATGTTCTGTTTGCATCCATTGCAGCCATTCCTGTTCGGCACTGGCTTCAACTACAAACGTTTCGTTATAAATAATCATCGGTAGCAAAAATATAAATTATGAAGCGCTATCAGCCTTATCGCCCCTTAATATTCTGAAATGTTTACGGGCGTTCCCAATCCATACACTGCCCGGGTAATCGGTAATAATTTTTTGAAAATACGTTTTGGCCGCTTCCTTGTCATTAAGCTGTTCTTCATAAATGGTGCCCAGCATGTACACCGCATCATCGGCCCAAAGGTCGGCAGGATGATTAGCCACAATCTCCTTTAAATTTACTGCAGCAGCCTGGTATTCCTTCTTTTGCAGAAATAACCGTGCCTTGGCCATCAATATATCATCCTGTAAGGCATTGCCTGGAAATTTCTTGTCAATACTATCCAGTGTAAGCATAGCTTTATTGGGCTGCTCAGCAAAAATCAGCAGATCGGCCCGTGCGTACATTTTTAAGGCGTTGCCAGCGGTGTCGGCCACCAGGTTATCGGCTATCAACAAGGATAAATTAAGGGCATCATTAGCGATTAGTTGTGAGGTGGCAGCTTTTAGAACGTTCAACTGCCCTTTAGCCCATTTAAAATCGCCGGTGTAGTAGGAGAGTTTAGCATTGCGGTAGTTAGCATCCTGCGCCATCGGCGTGCCGGCGTACGCCTTTTCTACCTGGCTGTAAATCAAGGTAGCTTCCCAGGGCTGGTTGTTTATCAGGTAAACATCGCCCAAATCCAGCTTGCAACCGGCCATCAGCTGCGGGCGCAGGGTTTTAATGTTTACCGCTTCTTCGAGCAATTTTTGCGCTTCATTAAGCTTGTGCAGTTTAAACGCTTGCAGGTTAGCCAGCTTTTGCATGGCAAAGGCCGTATTGGCTGTACGGCCAAATTCGGTCAGTAAATCAGTGTAATCTTTTTCCAGACTCAGCAAATCTTCTTGTACGTACTTGCCGGATGTTATCTTCAGGTTCTTGGTATTAACCAGTTCTATTTTTGAAGGTATATAAAGCTCATCGGTACGGGTGTTTTTAGTGAGGAGGTATTCATAGCCTCGTATAGCGGCATCATAAGCACCGTTAGCTACCAGCGTTTGGCAAAGGTCAAATATATCATTACCGTTATTGCTTTGCCTGCGGTTAAGCGCTATAGCCTGGTTTAACGCCTGGTCATATTCTTTTTGTTGCAGGTACTGCCAGGTAAGCAAATTGGTATAAATAATTTGCTGCGGGTCTTTTTGCAGGCGTTTTAACAGGGCCACACGCAGCAAGTCGTAATCGGCCTCGCCCTGGTACACGGTAGCCAGCGTATTTTGCGCCTGGTTAAAGTACATAGGATTTACCGTGAGCAGGTTCAGGTATTCTTCAGTTAAAGCGGCTTTATCGCGTTTTATGCGGTAAAGGCTGATAAGCTCCATGGCAAACAACTGCTCGTTTTGTAGTTGCTTGCGGCCTTGTTGTAGTATTTTTATGGCCAGGTCAAAGTTTTCGGCCTGGTAAAACTGGGTGGCCAGGGAACTGATAGCACCGGGCTGGGCGGGCAGCTTTTTAACCAGATCGCTGTATACATCGTTAGCTTTATCGGCACGGCCTTGTTCAGTATAAATTTTACCCAGTGTTATGGCATACTGATTTTCTGCGGGATATTTGCGCATCATTTTTTTAGCTGCGCTTTCGGCCTCATCAAACTTCTTTAAGCCAATGAGGTTATCCGTGTACAACGAAAAGTAAGTTTCGTTATCCTGCTTATAAAGCCGCTGGTAAATATCGGCCGCTTTCTGAAGTTCGCCGTTTGATGTATACTGCCTGGCCAACTGCAGATCATTATCCTGCGCATGCAGGCTTGTGGATAATGCCAGGAGTAAAACAATAAGCCAAAAGCTATACTTCATGTTACCAAAAATAATAAATTGCGGGCGTAGCTAGTTATATCTTTACCAATAGTTTATGCCTTTACTAACGGGTAAAATTATAGTGACATTGTTAAGCAGACAATATAATTTATCTAATTTGACCTGATTGAAAAAGCAGGAGACTGATTACACTATGTTAAGCCGTTCAAAGTTTGTGCTCATATTGCTGATACTCGCGCTGGCGTTTTCGTGCCGGCAAAAAGAACAGAGGCAGATTCCGATACGTGATTTTTTTAAAACGCCAGAGAAAAGTTTCTTCAAAATATCGCCTGATGGTCAGTACTTATCTTACCTAAAACCATATAAAGATAAGCAAAATCTGTTCATCCAGTCGCTGGCCGATGGTAAGGAGCGAATGGCTACCTCATTTACCGATAACTCAGTCCGCGATTACTTTTGGACCTACAATAACCAACTCGTATTTAACCAAGATTTAACCGAGGCCGATGAGTTTAAAATGTATGCCCTGGATGTAAACACACTGCAAACCCGTACGCTACTTACGCAAACCAAAACCCGTATTAAGTTGCTCAACCGTAGCCGTAAACAGCCAGATGTGGTTACCATTATTATGAATAAGCGCAACCCTGCCAATTTTGACGTTTATCATCTGAACATTAAAACCGGAGCGCTTGACCTGTATATTCTTAACCCGGGCAATATTACCGAATGGTACCCCGATAATGATGGTAAGATACGTTTAGCAAAAGCATCAGACGGGGTTGATGAAACCATATTATACCGGGCAAATGAGCTTTCGCCGTTCAAAGCCATTATTAAAAATAATTTCAAAAACCGGGTAGATCCTATAGCTATAACTTTGGGTGGAAAATCTTTCTACGCCGTATCTAACGTGAACAGGGATAAAACAGCGTTGGTTGAAATTAATGCCGAAAACGGCCGCGAAGAGAAAGTGGTTTATGCAGGCAGCAAGGCCGATATAATGGATGTTGGTTACTCGCGCAATAAGCACCGCCTGGAGTATGCGGGTTGGGAAGACGATAAACCACATAAGTATTTTCTGAACAATGAAGCCAAGAGCATTTATACCGATCTGAAGCAAAAGATCAAAGGCGGCATTATTCGCTTTGTTGACCGTGATACGGCCGAGGCCAAGTACATCATTAATAGCTATACCGATCGTAACCCGGGTACATATTATATGTATGAACGCAGCGGCGGCAAACTAACCCAGTTAAGCAACTTAAATACCAGCATAAAACCGGGCGAGCTTTGCGTAATGAAGCCCGTGGCTTACAAAGCCAGTGATGGGATGCTGATTAACGGCTACCTTACGTTGCCACTAGGTGATAAAGCAGAAAACTTACCGCTGATAGTGATGCCACACGATGGGCCATGGAGCCGTAATGTTTGGGGCTATAATGCCGAAGTGCAGTTTTTGGCCAACCGGGGTTACGCCGTGTTTCAAGCTAACTACCGGGGTTCTACCGGTTACGGCAAAGCGTTTATGAGTGCCGGTTTTAAACAGGTGGGTGGCAAAATGCAAAGCGATTTGAGTGATGGCGTGAAATGGCTTATTGACCAAAAGATTGCCGACCCTAAAAGGGTGGCCATCATGGGGGCCCGCTTTGGTGGATTTTCGGCCTTGTACGGTATCTCGTTTAATCCCAAACTTTATAATTGTGCGGTGGTGCAGTACGGGCTTATTAACTTTTTTACTTATCTAAAAGATATACCTCCGTTTTTTAAGCCACGCCTTCAAATGACTTATGAAATGGTGGGCAATCCCGAAACAGATGCCAAAATGTTCAGGGATATATCACCGGTTTTTCATACCGATAAAATTAAGGCTCCTTTACTCATCTTTCAGGGTGCCAAAGACCCACGGGCTAACATTAGTGAGATTAACCAGTTTGTGCGCGAGCTGCAAAAGCGTAACGTACCAGTTGAGTATGTACTTAAGGAAAATGAACGTATGTTCTTTAAAAGCGAGCATAACCGTATGGATATGTACGAAAGGATTGAAAAATTTTTGAATAGCAACATGAAAGTTAAGCCCTAACTTATCATGCCCATGAAAGCGCATAATACAGTTTATCAAAAAAACTTCTCGCTTATTGCAGCTTTTTTGATTCTTATATCCATTACTTTAGTTGTAGCGCTGGTTATTGCTTACAACTTTACCTACCGGTATGTGGAAAATGAATTCAATTCGCGCAAATTGGATGTGCTGGAACAAACTATTAAGCCCTATAACGATTTTTTTCAGAACCGCATACCCGAAATAACCTCTTATCAAGGCTTTTTGGATTCATCATCTGCGGCCAATTATGCCCGTTCGGTATTTCAGGATTATCCATTTGTGAAACTGATCAGGTATGATGAGATAGCTATTGGCAGCCGGGCTGGCAGCGGTATGGGCATATCGGTTAAAGCTGTTTATGAATACCAAACCGGTAAGAATGGTATAATTGGAGCCAGGCAGCGTGTAAATGCCGACGATGTGGATTTTAGAACCATGGCGGCCAAGTTTAATTACTACATCGTTCAGGCTGATACTTCACGCGTGCCCAGTCAGGATGAAGTATACCGTACCTTTTATGATGTAAGACCCAGCAAGATCAGCTACCTCAACATCCCGCGTCGCGAAGACATAAAAATTTACCGCGAACTGCAAAAGGGCAGAAATACGGCCGCTTACTATAAGCATAACATGATGACGTTTATGCTGGATGTTTACACCATAAAGCTCAGAAATACGCATCCGGAGCTGTATCAGCATATATCTGTGCAACCTGTAGTGTACGATCCGCTGAATAATGATAAAAATGAACTGCGAACAGAGGTAGCTTTCCCGGGTGCGTTTGCCGATTATAAGTTATACTTCCGGTCGGCTAAAGGGCATTTATCGGATGAGATTAACCGCCGGTTCATGCCAACCGGCGCCATTGTACTGTTGATTTATGTTTTTTTGGTTTTAATAGGCTGGCTTATTTACAGGAACCTTAACGTTAACCTCAAGCTGTTCAAGCTTCAGTACGACTTTATTAACAACTTTACACACGAGTTTAAAACACCGGTGAGCGTAATAAAAATAGCCGGCTCCAACCTGCGGGGCGAAGGCGAACTAACCGAGCGGCAACGCAAGCATTACGGTAAAATACTGGATGAGGAAGCCGATAAGCTAAATGAGCTGATGAACAAACTGCTTTCGTTTACGCAGATCGAGAACCGGTCTATCAAGTTGAATAAGGAGGAGATTAATCTGGACCAGTTTGTTCAGAAATACATCAATACTTTTAGCATTAAGTATCCTGATTTTGAAATGGGGTACAAGGTTGAGGGTATTTATAACTTTTATACCGACCCGGTGCTGATGGGTAGTATTTTTCAAAACCTGATAGAAAATGCTTATAAATATTCTAATCCCGGGCAAAAAGAGTTATTTATAAGTATTGGTTACGAAAAGCGTAATATTGTTTTTTCGTTTGCCGACAAGGGTATTGGCATACCTAAAGACGAGATTAACAATATATTTAAAAAGTTTTACCGCATCGAGAATCAGTATAACCAGAACGGAAGCGTTGGCCTGGGTTTGGCTTTTTGTAAAGAACTGGTTAACTTTATGAACGGAGATTTGCAGGTAAAGAGTAAAGTAAATGAAGGCTCAGAGTTTATAGTAACCTTGCCTTACGAAAATTAGATCATGAACACAGAAATTAAGATTGCCCTGGTTGAGGATGACGAGAACTTACGCTTTTTGGTAGCGGAGCGTTTAGAGAGCGAAGGTTACAAAGTACTGGAGGCTGCTAATGGTAATGATGCCGAAAAGATAATACTCGAAAATACACCTGATATTGTATTGCTGGATTGGATGCTGCCTGGCATACAGGGTTCTGAAGTTTGCAGCAATATACGCCAAAAGGGTTTTGATAAGCTGGTAATTATGATGACGGCCAAGGCGCAGGATATCGACAAGATCGAAGCCTATAATTTCGGCGTGTCCGATTATATCACCAAACCATTCAATATGGATGTACTGGTGGCCATGATTGATAACAAGATCAAATTCTCACTGAACAACGATAAATCCGAAGTGCACCGCTTTGCCGATATGGAGCATCATCCTAATACGCACTTGCTGGTAAAAGCCGGTAAAAAAGTTGAGCTGACCATTCTGGAAAACCGCATTTTGCTTTACTTTCTGAAAAACAGAAACAAGGTAATTAACCGCGAAGAGCTCATGATGGAAGTATGGGGCTACAACGCTGATGTAAATACCCGTACGCTTGATATGCACATTGTTCGCTTACGCAAAAAGATAGAAAACAACCCCGATTCGCCGCAGTACCTGCAAACTGTTAGAGGAGTAGGGTATAAGTTTGCTTACGAATAGGGGAGGTTCCGTGAGAGATGATTGATCATCTCTCACAGAGCTGTAACGTCTACTTAAAAGCGCTTATACACACTGCTCAATATAAACTTTCCGTAAAAAGTTTTCTTATCTATCGCTTCATACTCATAGCGCTTAAAGCATGCTTTTACATTGGGGAGTTGCCTTACTTCTACGGCACTCCATATTTTAAAAAAAACATACATCGTTGTTAGCATTAACCTTTGCCATAAAGGGCCGGTAAGCTGAAAATCGGTGTTCAACCATAAGCCCCGTGGCTTTAGATGCTGGTGTATCTTGGAGAAGGCAAACGATAAATCCTGTTCAGAAAAATTATCAAAAAGAAAGGCTGTTATCACAACGTCAAAAGGTCGATCAAGACTATAGTGCTGTATATCTGCTTCAATAAAATGCACCTCGTTTTGGGCGGTATTTCTTTTACGCGATAGCGCTAACATATTGGCCGAAATTTCGATGTAAGTAATCTGTAAACCTGCAGGGTGTAAGCGGGTAAGGCTTTCCAGTATTTCGCCTGTTCCGCCGCCAATGATCAGGATGTTGCTTTGAGGTTCGATGAGCTTCAGAAAATATTCTTGCGCGCTCATTTGCGCCTGCCCAAATACCAGTTTTGATAAGCGCTCGTAAAACCAGGTAGTGTTATCATAGTTGGCAGCCATATTAAGCAAGCTTAAATACTACCAGCGCTACGTATTGCAGTATTAGTACGCCATCCAAGTAAAAAAAGTAGTAGTACTCGTTACGTTTCCAGGTCGATTTAAAAATAAGCCAGCCGGTTAATATGGCTACAGCTGTTAATGCGTAAAAATCGCTCGTGATCCGGTAGTTGCGAAGCAGTAACAGCAACAGGATGTGCCCGGCCAGTAGGAACTGGCAAAATAAATAAGCCTTTTTTTCGCCAAAAGCTACCGGGATGGTTTTTAAGCCGGCTATACGGTCCTGAAAGAGATCGCGTATGTCAAAAGGAACCGTAAGGGCGGCAATGAACAGGAAGCGTTTGGCTAAAATGATCCAGGTGCTGCCGGCCGGTATGTAGGCATGCGTTGTATCTTGTGCCTCAAATATAGGCAACAGCACACAGCTTAATGTCCAAACCAGGGTAATTAATATAGCCTTTAAGCCCGGTACATTTCTAAGGCCAGATTTACGCCCTTTGTTGGCAAATAAAGGCAAGCCATACCCAAAGGATAATGCCGCCAAGCCTATCAATAATATTTTTGATGAAGTGGCTAACAGGAAGAACAATGGAATTAAAGACAGCAAAGCAGCAATGGTGATAGTAACCATTAAGTGATGATGCTTGAAAAACCAGCGCACTCGCTTATAAGGTGAGTTTTGTGGCTGCTTGGGGCGGATAATTAATATGCAGAAATTATACAGCCCTAACGTAGACGCAAAGAGCAAGGCCAGTACAGGGTACACCGGCTTGGCGCCTACAATATGAAAAGTAACCAGCCCCTGCGCTACGGCACAAAGCGCCATAAACACATTGCTAAACAGCAAAGCATCAAAGGCGGCTTGTACAAACTTTTTCATTATTGATGCAATGATAAGCAAGCCGCTTTTGTTTAGAAAGAAATTAAGGCGAAAAGTATCTTTTATTAAGATTTATGTTGTTGTGGATCAGGTCCGGCCTTTAATTCAAAAATAGTAATCTCCGGCAAAATACCTACCCGGCCCGGATAACCTAAAAAGCCGTAACCAACATTTACGTACAACTGCTGGTTGCCCTCATGGTACAAGCCGGCCCATTCTTTATAAACAAACTGGATAGGGCTCCACTGAAAATGTTCGGTTTGTACGCCAAATTGCATGCCATGCGTATGGCCCGAAAACATCACGTCGACCTGCGGATAATGTGGTAACACCTGTGCTCGCCAGTGCGAAGGGTCATGCGAGAGGAGGAGCTTAACCGGTAAATCGTCGGTATTTTTCAGCGCCTCGTCCAACTTGCCGTATTTAGGGAAACGGCTTAAGGCTCCCCAGTTCTCTACTCCTAAAATGCCAATTTCTTCGCCATCTACTTTTAGCCGGCGGTTTTCATTTCGCAGCAAATCCCAGCCCATATTTTTGTGAGTAACCAGCAAATCGTTAAAGTTTTTTTGCTTTGCGGCTAAGCTTGGCCAGTCTTTGTAATCACCATAGTCGTGGTTGCCCAGGCTGGAGTAAACGCCCAGGGGAGCTTTCACTTTGGCAAAAATGTCTTGATAATTACGCATTTCACTGCTCACAGTATTGACCAGGTCGCCAGTAAAGAAAATAAAATCTGGCTTTTCGCCTAATAACATTTCCACTCCGCCTAAAACAGCTTTTTTATTGTAAAAGCTGCCCGAGTGGATATCTGACAGTTGCCCCAGCTTTATGCCGTCGAAAGCTTTAGGCAAATGAGGTAAGTAGAGTGTGCGCCGCTTTACCTGGTAATTGTATACACCGTTCACAATGCCATAAGTTAAACCAGCCAGCGGCAAAGATCCGGCAATTAAACCGGCCTTCAACAAAAACTCCGACCGCGTTATATTATCGGGCTTAGGCTGGCTTGCCGGAAACTCGGGCTCGGGCTTATGGCGTTTGTGTGCCCACCAGAGCGATAAGCGACGTATATCGTCAACCAGTAAAAATGGTAAAAAGCATACTTTGCAAAACAGGGTTAAAAAGAAAAGCAACAGCACAGCACCTTTAAAGCCTAAATTGAATTTTAGAAACACACTGGCTATTACACCTGCAACCAGCAGTAATGAGAATACCCAGTATAATACTAAAAAGCTTTTAGCCTGTATAAAGCGCCACTTTTTAAAGCCCTCGCGCAAGCCATTGGTGATATAAATATCAGCCAGGAGTAGGCCAATGCAAATTATAATTAAAGTAGGGGCTTGTCCCTGCATGTGATGGTATGAAATTATAAGTATCAAAACAGCCCCCTGCCTTTGGCAGGGGGCTGTGCAAATGTATTAAATTCTCGCTTCAGGAATACCTCGTAAAGAGGTATTAATAACGATCGTCATCCTGATCCAGATCATCTTCATCAGGCTGCATGTTAAACAGGCTGTCGAACATATCTGAAAATGCAAAACCGTTATCCAGAAAACCTTTGCTTACTTGTGAAAACTCAGCCAAGCCATGTAGAACAAATTCCATCAGCAGTAATTGCTGATTTTCGCTCAAACGCGGGTGGAACTGTTTGATGATATCTTTTAAGCCGGTTACTGAATTTAATGCTTTTTTGTACTCGGCCAGTGGTAAATCATCTACCAGCGATAGCGTATTGCCACTTGCAAACCAATTGATCACTTCGGCGAACGGATTTGCTTTTTTGCTCTTTTTTGCTTTCTCCGGATCCGGGAAATATTGCAGCAAGAGTGTTTTTACCGCTTTGCCTATCAGAATATTAGCCACTTTTGCAGGGCCTTCCAACTCACCCTCATACACCAGTTCTATTTTACCGGTTATGGCAGGTATAACGCCTAAAAAATCGGATATGCGTACGAAGGTATTCTTCTCCCCATTGATAATCATGCGCCGTTCGGCGTTGCTGATCAGATTCTCGTAAGCTGATATGGTTAAGCGTGCTGATACGCCCGACTTTTTATCAATGTACTCCGAGTTACGCGCCTCAAATGCAATTTGCTCAACTAGGTCTTTAACCAGTCCGTCGGCTTCTACCAAATTGCGCTGTTCGGCTGTAAGCAAAGCTTCCTGCTGGGTTATTTTGCGCGATATCTCAACCGTACGGGGGTAGTGGGTTAGTATCTGGCTTTCAATACGGTCTTTTAACGGCGTAACTATGGAGCCACGGTTAGTATAATCTTCCGGGTTGGCTGTAAACACAAACTGCAAGTCTAACGGCAGGCGCAGTTTAAAGCCACGAATTTGGATGTCTTTCTCCTGCAATATATTAAATAGTGATACCTGTATACGCGCTTGCAAATCGGGCAACTCATTTATTACAAATATGCCACGGTGCGCACGCGGTATTAACCCAAAGTGAATAACGCGCTCATCAGAGTAAGTCAGTTTTAAGGTAGCTGCCTTAATAGGGTCAACGTCGCCAATTAGATCGGCAACGGTAACATCTGGAGTGGCTAGCTTTTCGGTATAGCGCTCTGAGCGGTGTACCCATGCAATAGGGGTATCATCGCCTTTTGTTTCTACCTCATTGTGGCCGTACCATGATATAGGTGCCAGTGGGTCATCATACAATTCTGAACCGGCAATGTAAGGCACATATTCATCCAGCAGGTTTACCAGCAAGCGTGCAATACGGGTTTTGGCTTGTCCGCGTAAACCCAGTAGCAAAATGTTATGACGCGATAAGATGGCAGTTTGCAGATCTGGAATTACAGTATCTTCATAACCTATAATACCCTCAAAACCACCGTCTTTTTTTTGTAGCTGTGCTATTAAATTCTCTCTCAATTCTTCCTTAACCGACCGGCTGCGATAGTCTGTCTGTTTCAGCTGGCCAAGGGTTGTTATTTCAAGTAATTTGCTCATTCGTTTTGTTGTACGGAAGACCGTGAGTCGGCAGGTCCGTTTTGCTTGTATGTTGTTATTTTGTCTTCGGACTAACGGACTCACCGACTCTCCGAACACTTATTATCTTACCGTTTTGCGGCGGTTTTTAATGTAATCTTCAAATATGTATTCGCCCAACCCGGTTAGCGAGCTGTAAAAAGCCCGGCCACCGTTGGTTTCGGTAAACTTGCGTACAAATTGCTGCAGGTAAGGGTCGCGCGCAATCATAAACGTGGTGATAGGTATTTTAAGGCGTTTACACTGTGCAGCCATATTTAAGGTCTTGTTTACCACTTTACGGTCCAGGCCTATGCTGTTCTTGTAATATTTTGTACCCTCCTTTAAACAGGTGGGTTTACCATCGGTAATCATAAAAATTTGCTTGTTGTGCGTTTTGCGTCGGCGCAGCAAATCGGTAGCCAGTTCTAAACCAGCATAAGTGTTGGTATGGTACGGGCCAACCTGCAGGTATGGTAAGTCTTGCAAGGTGATAGGCCAGGCATCATTACCAAATACCACAATATCTAATGTGTCCTTAGGGTACTTGGTACGAATAAGCTCGGCCAAAGCCATAGCTACTTTTTTAGCCGGCGTAATACGGTCTTCACCGTACAAAATCATTGAATGCGAAATATCGATCATGAGCACTGTTGAGGTGAGGGTTTTGTAATCCATTTCCTCCACTTCAAGGTCGCGCTCGGTCATCATAAAATCGCCAATGCCATGATTAACTTGGGCGTTATGAATAGACTGCGTCATGTCAATCTGATCCAAACTGTCGCCAAATTCAAACTCACGGCGTTCAGAGTTCTTTTCATCGCCCTGGCCTGACTGCGGGGAACGGTGGTTGCCTTTGCCCGACTTTTTAAGCTTGCCGAAAATCTCTTCGAGCGCCGACTGGCGAATGCTTTGCTCTGTTTTAGCCGTAATGTTAAACTCCCCTTTTTGCTGATCTTCTGATAAGTAGCCTTTTTGTTTCAGGTCATCAATAAAGTCACCCATGCCATATTCGTCATTAGTGATATTGTATTGCTTATCCAGTTCATTCATCCAGGTTAAAGCTTCGCCGGCATCGCCCGATGTATAATTGAGCAACTCCATAAAAAGCTTTAATAACTCATCAAACCCGCCTTTCGGAATTTCACGGGGTGTATATTTTGAAAACCCAAAACCACGCATAGGTATACCTTTCTTAGAATAAATTAACGGAAAAAAAGTGGTTAAAGTTTACCAATAATAACCGCAATCGTCAGAATTTGTGGAATTAACAGAATTAAATGACAATAGGTGATAAAGACGGGAGCTAAGAAACAAGATACAGGAAACAAGACTTGACCAGTGTAGCAGATCTTACGGATTGGCTCATGTCAACCTTGGCTTCCGGTTTTTGTTTTCCTGCCCTTATCTAAAACAGGTTATCAGGGTAAACTGGATTGGCACCGCGCTGGCTGGCTACAAAGGCGCCTATTTTGCAGGCTTTTTCCAATATTTGCGGAATGGGCTGTGCTAACAGTAGGCCGGCTACCAAGGTGGCCAGAAAAGAGTCGCCCGCGCCTACGGTATCTTCTACCTGCACCTCAAAACCCGGGTGTTCGTAAAACTCCTCATCATGCCATATAATAGCGCCGTTCTGGCCGCGGGTAACACAAATGGTATTAGAGTGGAACTTCTTGTGAAATTCTACCATTTTATCCTTCAGGCTACCATGCGTGCTGTGGATAAGTAAGTTGGCTTCATCCTCATTCATTTTTACAACATTGGCCAGGGCCGCCAGCGTTTCAATAGTATCTAAGTCATAATGAGGCGGGCGCAGGTTTACATCAAACACTCTTAGCGGTATAGTAAATTCACTTAGCAAATTCAGTAGCGTAGTGCGGGTAGCCTGTTCACGGCTGGCCAGGCTGCCAAATACAATGGCTGCCAATTGCCCGGCGTCGTTCAATAATTCGTCAGTGGGTTGTATGTTATCCCATGCTACCGGCTGAGGGATTGTATAGGTAGCCTGGCCGCTGGCATCAAGCGAAACGGTAACTTCACAAGTAGGCAAATGCCTGTCCCTTTGTATGTACTGAAGTGGTACGTTAGCTTTCTGAAGTTCAAGCAAAAGCTCATCACCCGAGGCATCGGCACCTACACGGCTTACGATGTAAGTAGGTATGCCCTGTTGCGTTAAATGTTGCGCTACGTTGAGCGGTGCGCCACCTATTTTTTTGCCGTCTTCAAAAGTGTCCCATAAAACCTCGCCGAAGCATAGTACCTGTTTGCTCATAAATTTTTAGCAGATGAAGTGTAAATCTAAAAGATTTGGCGGTGAAATTTGTTTACTTTAGTTTTTATGAAAACACGGTTGCTTTTGGGGTTTTTGCTAATGCTTGCCTTAAATGGTTTTGCGCAAGACAGGCCGGCCATTTTAAAAGTACTGGAAACCCAACGGCAGGCCTGGAACCGCGGCGATCTGGAAGGCTATATGCAAGGTTACTGGAAATCAGATTCGCTATTATTTGTAGGAAAAAGCGGTCCCAAATACGGCTGGCAAACTACGCTGGATAATTATAAAAGCGGCTACCCTGACAAAGCCGCGATGGGCCAGCTTGTGTTTAAGATATTAAAAGTGCAGTTACTGGATAAAACCAACGCCTTTGTACTCGGCGGCTGGCAACTACAACGGGATAGAGATGCACCCGGCGGCTACTTTACACTCCTGCTCCGTAAAATAAACGGTGAGTGGAAAGTAGTGGCTGACCATAGCTCTTAGTAGAGCTAAGAAGCAGGACTTTTCCGTCATAGTGAGACTGAAGTGATCTTAGTAAAGAGATTTAAGTCTGACGGCCTAAACTTTTTAAGGTACGCAAGGTTTTTTGTGAATGAATGAAGTTCAGAAAAAGCCTTTTGATATAAACGGCATGCTCAACCGTATTGCGGAGCTTATGGTGCAATATCCTAAGGCGGCTATGTTTCAGTTATACGAGGAGGGTTTTACTTCACTGTTTGAACAGTTACTGTCCTGCATTATTAGCATCCGTACCTTGGATGAGGTATCTATCCCCGTATCAAAGCGATTGTTTGCTAAGGCCCGAACGCCGCGGGAACTGCTTAAACTATCACCGTTGGAGTTAGAAGATGTATGCATGGGTCCTCCTATAACGGACAAAAAGCTTATACTATGCTGAACATTGCTCAAACGGTGATTGACCAGTACAACGGCCAATTGCCAGCCGATTATGAACAGCTTACCAGCTTAAAAGGTGTTGGACCGAAGTGCGCCAACCTGGTTTTAGGCATAGCTGCCCAAAAGCCAGCCATAAGCGTGGATAGCCACGTGCACCGGGTGGTTAACCGCTGGGGATACATTCAAACCGCTCAGCCCGAAAAAACTTTATCGGCTTTAGAGAAACTAGTGCCGCAAGACCGCTGGATTGATATAAATCGCCTGCTAATGCCCTTTGGTAAGTTTCATTGCACCCATAACCTGCCTAAATGCTCAATTTGCCCGGTGTTAGATTATTGCCGGCAGGTTGGGGTAACTCGGCATCGCTAAGCTTAATCGGCAGCATTAATCAACATCGGAACTAATTGGTTGTACCGTCCGTATTGTGCCATATCGGCTAATAGTTTGTAGTACAGTGAGCTGTCTTGATTGATGAAAAATTTCTTGTTTTTGCGGATGGACGGAATGGTACCTATCAAAGTACCAATGGTAGCGCCGGTAAACACATAGGCAGCGTTGTCAGAAAGGGTCGAAGTTTTATAACCGTAGTTACTGCTAGCAGGATTGGTTTTATCCTCGTCAGCCTGGGCAGCCAAATTGAGTGCAGTGATACTACCTATTAACGCCGTACCTAAAATTTTTGACCCTAATGAACCAGTGTGTTTTTTAACTTTAATTTCTTTAATATCTAATGCGTCTATATATAATACATCATCGTTCAGTACAATACCAACACCGTGATTGTATACACGCTCTAAAATGCCGGTTTTTGTACCCTGCGTTGTGTATACCTTTGCTTCATAAAGTACAGGATTTTGTGCCGTTTGTGCATGTACAAAAAGGCAGTTAAAACACAACAGCGCTAAGCTAAGAAGCAGTTTTTTCACTAAAGTATTATTTTTCATCCTTTTAACTTACCTTGGCTCGCCTGCTGCTAAGGCCTTATTGGCACGTTTAACGGCAAGCTCTTCTTTCCAGTCCATATAACGTTTCTTGTAGCGTTTTTTCATAAAGCTGTCCAGTTCGCGCTGAATAGTAAGGTTGTATAAGCTTTTGGCTTTTATACCCCATGATTTATCCCAGGCGCGCAGCGATATAGAAAACGAGCCGTCCAGATACTTCATCCAGTGCCAGTAGCCGGTTGGCATAAACAGGGTGTCGCCATGTTCAAGTACGGTTTCCTGCCCTTCGATGCCGTCCAATGCCGGGAATTTGCTGAAATCCGGATTTTCTATGTCGTAGTCCTCCAGTGCATAAGTAGCAAACGGAATGCGGTATAAACGCTCTTTCCACTTATAGTCAAACAGCATAACGTGTTTGCGCCCATTGAAATGGGTATGAAAAATATGGGCCAGATCTATATCATAATGCAGGAAGGTTACCGAGCCTGCACCACCAAAAAACATGTTAGGATATTTATCTAAAAAGCCCCCCATTAGGTCGGTAGGCGAGCGGTAGTCATCCAGCAAACCTGGTGCATGCTTAATCGGGTCGAATAAAAAAATACGCAGGTCGGTTGGCTCTTTTTGTATCAGGTCAATGTAATCGCCAAATTTCATTTCGGCAGCTGAGGCATTGATGGCCTTGCTAGGGTCGGCTTTTGAGCTGTCATATAAAGGCACTACCTGATCGCCAACGGTTTCTTTCAAATATTCAAAAGTCCATTTTTGTAAAGCAGGCCAGCTTTCGGTAGCCTTGCGAATCACCAAAGGTTTACGCGGATTTAAATAATTTTTTATGAAATCTTCTTTACTAATATTATCAACCCGGTCAATCTGAGAAAGTATTAAACCCATATCATTCACATCAATTTAACATACAAAGTTAACTAAATTTAAAAGTGCCTGCCCAATAACTTTATTTTTGATGTGTTACTGACATAAAACAACAAAGCCCGGCGCTCAAGGCAGCCGGGCTTTTATAAGCTAAAATTAAGGGATCTGGCCTCAAATTAATTAGGCATCAGTACGGTATTTACAACATGTATTACGCCATTCTTTTGAAATACATCGGCAATTGTTACCCATGATTTACCGCCTTTTTCGTCAACTAAATACAGCTTTTTACCGTCAACCATGGCGGTTAATGTACCGCCGCTTACAGTTTTCAGTTCGGCTTTACCGCCGCCTGCTTTAACTTTGGCCATTAGGTTAGCAGCGCTTAAGCGACCGGCTACTACGTGGTAAGTTAACACTTTGGTTAGCGTTGCTTTGTTTTCAGGTTTTAGCAGGGTTGGTACGGTGCCGGCAGGCAGTTTATCAAAAGCCTCATTAGTAGGTGCAAATACAGTAAACGGACCAGTGGTTTTCAACGTTTCAACCAAACCGGCAGCTTTAACAGCGGCAACCAGTGTAGTGTGATCTTTTGAATTCACGGCATTATCAACAATATCTTTATTAGGGTACATGGGCGCACCGCCTACCATTACTGTTTGTGCATAACTTGCAGATGCGGTTGCCATAGCTACTAAAGCAAAAGCCGCGATAAATAATTTTTTCATAGTCTCAAAGATTTATGTGAGTATGTAGCAAGATACGGCTGCCTGTGCTGTTCAGATTTTCAATTTCGGGATACTTGTTAACGCTTTAAGGTGTAAGTAGTTGCGGCTGAATTTAAAACCGGTAGCCGTTAATTCTCGTATAGGGCGGCTGTTAAAAGAAGAGTTCGGCTGCAATATGATCAGCGTAAAGTTTGCCGGGCTGTGTAAGTGTAAGGGTTTGCTGCTGCTGCATAAGCCAGCCTTTATGAATAAAGGGTTGCGCTTCTTTTAGCACAATAGCGGACGCCCCGCTTTGTATACCATTTAGGGTATCAAGGTTTAAACCCCACATGGTGCGTACCGAGGTCATGATGTATTCGTTCAGTCGGTTTTCGGGCGTTAGTTCTTCCACTTCGGCCGGAATGCTGTTGGTGCTCAATGCTTTTAAGTAAAGTGCATTGTTGGCTACGTTCCATTGCCGGGTGTTGCCGTTATATGCGTGTGCCGACGGGCCTATGCCCAGGTAAGGCACACCTGTCCAGTAATTGGAATTATGCCGCGAGTACTGCCCCGGTTTACTGAAGTTAGATATTTCGTAATGCTCAAAACCTTGTTGTTGCATGCGCTCCATAAGCCGTATAAATTGCTCGGCACTTTGCTGGTCATTTATGGGCGGCGTTTGTTTCTTTTTGACGAATGAAGCGAGGGCGGTGCGTGGTTCAACCGTTAATGAATAGGCCGATAGGTGAGGTACATTCATTTCAAATAGCACGGTCATATTATGTTCCCACTTAGCTGAAGTAAGCAATGGGTAACCATAAATTAAATCTGCGGTGATGTTGTCGAAGCCCGCATCCTGCACCCGTTTTACAGCTGTTTCAGCTTCCTCTGCGCGGTGTGCGCGGTTCATCCAAGCTAAATCTTCATCAAAAAAAGATTGTATACCTATGCTAAAGCGGTTGATGGCGGTTTGCCGTAGCGCCAGCACTTTTTCTTTGGTTAAATCATCCGGGTTGGCTTCGAGTGTAATCTCGGCATCAGTGTTAACTTGGTGGTGACGTGCGATAGTATCCAGCAAAAAACTAATCTCGTCCGCATCTAACACCGATGGGGTACCACCGCCAAAATAAATAGTTTCAATATTTGCGCCGTTAAGATAATTTTGCTGCAGGGCTATTTCTTTGCCCAGCGCTTCCACAATCTCCGTACGGTATTTTTGCGAGGTGCTGAAATGAAAGTCGCAATAATGGCAGGCTTGCTTGCAAAACGGAATATGAATATAAATACCTGCCATGTGCGGCAAAGATAAGATTTAAGACAGGCAGTAAGCAAAGTGTGCGCGTCACTTATCTGTAAGATGTTTGTAAGCAGGAAAGCTTGCAGCCTCCAATTACTTGTTTTTCTTAAATGCGGCTATAACAATTAGCCTTAAATGATTGATTTGAGGGCTGATTTTTTTTAGGTACTTTTGCAGCTTAATAGCCCGGCTGTTTAGTACTATGCGGTATATTGCATTATGTTTATTATTATGGTGTGTGTGTGGATTAACTGCGTTTGGCCAAACGGATAGTACCATATACGCCCAGCCCGACAGCGTACCGCAACGCCGCTACTATCAACCGCCGCCTGCAGCCGCCGGCCTGCTCGATTCTGTTGCCAACGCTCTGGCTAACCGGCAACGCTTTATCGGCGATTCATTGTCGCTCATTTATATTAAGCAACCCGATTCGCTTCGTCACAACCAGTTTTTGGATAGTATGTTCAAAACGCAGGTTTATAGTGAATACGGCTTTTATAAACAGGCAGGCAGTGTAAGAAGTATTTTGCGTGAAGGCAGCACCCGCCGCACGCGCGACCAGTGGGTAATTGTAATTATTGTAACCTTACTGGTTTACATGGCTGTATTAAACCGGGCCATGAGTAAGGATATCAGGAACGTACTGCAGTCCTTTTATAACAATCGCATTCTCTCCCAGGTAAGTAAGGAGGAAAACCTACTTAATTCATGGACGTTTTTGGGGCTCTTTATATTGTTCGGGGTTACTTTTGGCCTATTTCTGTACCAGCTTACCGCTTACTATGAGGTGTTTTATAGCATTAGCGGAGTGCAATTATTTGGTTCGTTTGCGTTGCTAATTATTGTTCTATTTGCTGTAAAGCTGCTCGTATTACGTTTTTTAGGTTTAGTTTTTAACGTAAATCGTCTAGTAGGCGAATATACGTCGATCTTATACCTTACCTATTTTAATATCACCTTCGTTTTTTTGCCCGTGTCGCTTTGTTTTAGCTTGCTGGCTGCGCAATATATACCATATGTACTGGGCGTAGCTTTGTTGCTGGTGGTTGTTATCTTTGTGTGGCAATATTTAAGGAGTAGCGTAAATATTATTTCAAACTTTAGATTTCATAAATTTTATTTATTTATCTATCTTTGTGCCCTCGAAATTTGCCCCATTTTGATATTGATTAAGGCACTGAACAATTAGACACTTAGGTAGTTAGAAAGAACAAATTGGAAGACAGAAAGAAAAGGGTTAAGAGTATATTGGTTACCTTGCCCAAACCTGAGAACGACAAAAATCCATACGCTGAGCTGGCTAAGAAACTGAATCTTAAAATTGATTTCAGGTCTTTTATTCACGTGGAGGGTGTACCGGCTAAAGATTTTCGTAAAGAAAGAATTAACCTCGCCGACTTTACAGCAGTAATTTTTACCAGCCGTAACTCGGCCGATCACTTTTTCCGTATTTGCGAAGAAATGCGTTTTGAGGTTCCGGTTGATATGAAGTACTTCTGCTTGTCAGAAACCATTGCCCTTTACCTCCAAAAATACATTCAGTACCGTAAACGTAAAATCTTTTTCGGTAAGCAAACTGCAGCCGATTTGGCAGAGGTGTTGAAGAAGCACTCAGGCGAAAAGTTCCTATACCCATGTTCGGATGTGGCTGCTGAAGAAACGCAGAAGTTCCTGACGGAGAACGGTTACAACTTTACACCGGCAGTGCTTTTCCGTACGGTATGTAGCGACCTGAGTGATCTTGCAGAGGTATTCTATGATGTAATCGCTTTTTTTAGCCCATCAAGTATCCTATCGCTTTATCAAAACTTTCCCGATTTTAAGCAGAACAATACCCGTATTGCTGCCTTTGGCGCTACTACACACAAGGCTGTTTTAGATGCAGGGTTAATACTGGATATTCCGGCACCTACACCTGGCGCTCCTTCAATGACAATGGCCATTGAGCAGTATGTAAAGCAAGCCAATAAGTAAAAATCTTGAGTTTTTTGATCTAAACACCGCAACCTTGCTGGTGCTTTGCCCGTATAAGCCCGTAAAGCTTTGAGAATGTGCTTCTAATTATTATTTTCGACGAGTAATAATGTAAGCTACAGCTTAAAGCTTTAAGGGCATTTTTTATTTATAGATTTAAGTATAAACCTGATTGGAATTTAATTTCAACAGGTATATTGGGGCTTTAAAAACAGACTATTAGATTAAGCACAAAACATGAAGACACGTTACTTTCTTTTGTTATTGTTAGCAGGGGCGATTTTGAGTGGTTGTGGTACAGGCAACAAAGGAGAGGTGTTGGGTGTACGCAGCAAACCTTTCCGAGCAGAATTACCTGCTGGCATGGTTTACATACCGGGTGGTTCTTTCCTGATGGGTCAAACTGATCAGGATGTTACTTTTGCCCAAATAGCGCAAACTAAGCAGGTTACGGTATCTCCGTTTTTTATGGATCAAACAGAGATAACCAATAGCCAGTACAAGGAGTTTGTAAACACCGTACGCGACTCTATTGCTATCACCAACTATTTAAACGACGATAAGTATTACGTCAAATCCAAGGATGCATCTGCCAATGGCAAAAAATACATCAATTGGGATTATGTGAAAAAACATCCGGTCTTTCGCAGTGGTAAAGGTAAAGGGCAAGCCTCAAACGCAGGTAAGCTCGATGGTATGTATTACCAAGGGGATGATCGTGTGTTTGACCGTAACGAGATTGACGTACGCCAGTTAAAATATAACTACGCCATGATGGTGTTACGTAATGCATCCGACCAGCGCTTTGACAAAACCAAAAAACGTTCAGATTTCATTTTACGCGATACTGTTCCTGTTTATCCTGATACGCTGGTTTGGTTAAATGACTTTTCTTATGCGGCTAACGAGCCAATGGTAGAAGGTTATTTCTCGCACCCATCATACCAAAATTATCCGGTAGTAGGCGTTACCTGGCGTCAGGCACGTGCTTTCAGTATTTGGCGCTCACGCGTAAATGATGCAGTTAAAGATGCACATGGACTTCCACACCGTTTGCCTTACAGCTTGCCTACCGAGGCTGAGTTTGAATACGCATCGCGCGGTGGCCGTATCGGTACCGATTACCCTTGGGGTGGTCCGTATATCAAAAATGCTAAAGGCTGTTTACTGGCTAACTTTAAACCCGGCCGTGGTAATTATACTGATGACGGCGGCGCATACACCGTAAACGTACGTTCTTATTTCCCTAATGATTATGGCTTGTACAATATGGCCGGTAACGTATCAGAGTGGACACAGTCTGCCTTTGATGAAGCGGCTTCAACCTTTGTGCATGATATGTCGCCTACATTTAACTATGAGGCCAAAGCCAGCGACCCCGAAGTGCTGAAACGTAAAGTTGTACGCGGCGGTTCATGGAAAGACATTGGCTACTTCCTGCAAAATGCAACCCGTTCTTACGAGTATCAGGATACCGCAAAATCTTACATTGGTTTCCGCTGTGTATCACACTTCGTAGGTCGTGATTTCCGAGACAAACGTTAATATTCGCTCAAACACTCAAATAAACATACATCTAAAAACTACAAACAATTTAATTAATTATGGCTGGCAAGAAAAAAGGAAAATTTGGAATTGGTAACATTGTATCTATTGGTGCATCCGTGGTAATCGTCGGATTGTTATTTAAGATACAGCACTGGCCTTTTGCCACAGTTTTCATTACAGTTGGTTTATTAACCGAAGCATTCCTATTCTTATTATTGGGTTTACAACCTGAACCTACCGAAGTTGACTGGACTAAAGCATATCCTGAATTGGCTGACGATTATACCGGCGAGCCAGTTAAACGCGCTGCTGCGGCTCCGCAACAAGTAAGCACCGGCCATACTGCTGCATTAGATAAAATGCTTGCCGACGCTAAAATTAATCCCGAACTGATTGGTACACTAGGCGAAGGCTTAAGAACTTTTGGCGATAAAGTGGCCAGTATTTCTAAGGTTGCCGACGCTGGTGCAGCTACCAACGAGTTTGCTACTAAATTGAAAGCAGCAGGCGCAAGCTACGATACCCTTAGCGTTGCTTTTTCTAAAGCTTCTGCTAACCTTGAAGAAATGGCTAACTCTAACATTGATTCAAAAGCATATCATGATCAGGTAAACAGCCTGGCCAAAAATTTATCGGCCCTTAATGCTGTTTACGAACTGGAATTGCAAGATTCAAGCGCTCACTTAAAATCGATGAACAAGTTCTACCAGAACCTGTCTTTAACCATGAATAACTTCAACGAGTCATTAGATGATTCAAAACAGTTTAAAGATGAAGTAGGCCGTTTAGCTAAAAACTTAGGCTCATTGAACTCTGTATACGGTAATATGCTGGCAGCTATGAACCAGCCACGTGTTTGATAATTTAAGTAATTAACCTTTTGAAAATTTATTTAAATTAACAACTAACAACACATGGCTGGAGGTAAAGAAACCCCAAGGCAGCGGATGATTGGCATCCTGTACTTGGTTTTATTGGGCTTAGTGGCACTAAACGTGCCGGATAGCTTACTTAACGCATTTAAAAATATTAGTGATAGTTTATCTTCATCAAAATCAAACGTACAAACCGGTATTGATAATACTTACGATGCTTTTGAGAAGACCAAACTTAAAGAGCAACCAGATAGAGCAAAACCTATATACGATAAAGCTAAGCAGGCTAGCCAGGTGGCTAAAGAGCTTGACGACTATGTTGAAGGTCTGAAAAAAGTGCTTATTGACAAAGCCGGTGGTTTTGACGAGAACATTAACGACTGGAAAGGCCGTGATAACCTTGACATCTCTGCTGAAGTGATGATTAACGGTAAAAAGGGCGAGGAGCTACGTAAAAAAATTGACGAGACCCGCGAAAAGTTACTAAACCTGCTTGATCCTAAAGACAGAACTTCAACAAAGTTGTCTTTATCAGCTGATGCGCCAGAAGCTAAAAAAGGCAACGCAAAACTGAAATGGGAAGAAGCTTACTTTGGTGATGGTATTCCGATGGGTGCTGCCATGACTTCATTAACTAAGGTACAGGCAGACGCTAAAAATGCTGAATCGGAAGTTGTAAAGAAGATTTTAGGTAAAGTAGACCAGGCGGTAGTTAATCTGGATAAATTTGCAGCTGTTGCTGTAGCGCCAAGCAGCTACATTATTGCTGGTCAGCCCTATAAAGCTGAGGTGTTCTTAACCGCGTCTGATTCAAAGTCTAACCCTGATATCTCTGTAAACGGTTCGCGTTTACAGGTAAGTGAAGGCCGTGGTACTTATACCACCGGTACAAGCGGCGAAGGTATGCGTACCTGGGTAGGTACCATCCGCGTTCGTCAAAACGATGGTACTATTAAAGAGTACAAAACAGCTCCGCAACAATACCAGGTGGCCAAGCCATCAGCTACAGTTGCTGCCGAGAAGATGAATGTGTTATATATCGGTGTAGCTAACCCATTATCGGTATCTGCGCCGGGTATTCCAAAAGACAAGCTTCGTGTAAGCATGTCGGGCGGATCGGTAAGCGGTTCTAATGGTTCGTTTACTGCTCGTGTAACTTCACCAGGTACAGTTAATGTAACCGTATCGGGCGAAGCATCTCCGGGAAAAAATCAGGTTTTAGGGTCAACTTCTTTCCGTGTAAAACGTATACCAGATCCGGTAGTGATGTTTGGCGGTAAAGATGGCGGTCAAACTTCAACTGCTAACTTAAAAGCGCAGGATAGAGTGTTTGCAAAACTGGAGAATTTCGAATTTGATGCGAACTTTAACATCCAACGTTTTAACCTGTTGATATTGAAACCACGTCAGGATCCTATTTTACTGTCAACCAGCGGTAACCAATTATCAGGTCAAATGCGTGCCGCTATGGCCAGCATTGTACCGGGTACCCGTGTGGCATTCACCAGTGTAATTGCTGTTGGTCCTGATGGTTCACAACGTGGCTTGAAAGACATCATCATTAGTGCAAATTAAAAAAACTTAAAATATGAGACGGAAGATTTTTGTGCTGGGGCTATTGAGTTTAATTTGTTTGAGCACTTACGCTCAAAGGCGCGGCACCACACGTAAACGTACAACTAAAGCAGCAACGCAAAGTAATGTAGCTAATACAACATTTAATGCACAGCCTGCTGTTGATACGGCTAAAAAAGCTAAGCCTTTTGAGCGGCCAATGGATGGCTATTACAAAAAAGCCAACATTTTAAGTGCCCGCGTTACTCCATATGCTAACCTGCGCGAAGCTGACGTTGTGTATTCTAAGCGTGTTTGGCGCGAGCTTGACCTGCGCGAGAAGATGAACCAGTACTTAGGTTCGCCTAAGGCAAGGTTAATTGATGTGCTGATGGAAGCTGTAGATGCCGGTGAGCTTACTGCTTACGATCCTAACCCGAGTAAGGATGATCCTAACGGCGACGGCTTTGCCGTGCCGCTTACCCCAGGTAAAGCTAAAGCCCGCCTGGCAGATAGCGCGGTAGTTGATCAATTTGATGCGCAGGGCAATAAAATTGGCTCTAAATTACAAGCTGGTGATTTTAACCCTGATAGCGTAATTCGTTTCCGTATCAAGGAAGACTGGGTTTTTGACAGACAACGCTCAATTTTTGAGCCGCGTATTATAGGTATTGCGCCTTTAATGAAAATTAAGGCTGCTGGTATCGATACTGATTTTCAGCCTGTTTTCTGGATCTACTTCCCAGAAGCGCGCCAGGTATTAGCTTCTAAAGAAGCGGTAAGCCGCAACAACGATGCCACCGGTTTAAGCTTTGATGACGTGTTTATGAAACGCTTATTTGCCAGTGTAATTGTTAAAGTATCCAATCAGAAAGATGAGCGCATAAAAGATTATGCGCAAGGCATCGATAAACTTTATGAATCTGAAAAAGTAAAGAAATCGCTGATGGATTGGGAACTTGGCTTATGGCAGCACTAATCAAAAGAGTTGATGGTTAAGTAATTGCTTACTTACTCACATCCTTAAATAACAAAAAGCCCTTGCTGCATAGCAAGGGCTTTTTTATTACTTAGCACTTATTACTCGCTGGCCACGGCCTCATCCTGCTTGAAATAGTTAACCACTGCCTGCGCCTGTTTTAGGTTTACAACTTCCTGTAGTTCATCAAGGCTGGCTTCTCGAATTTTCTTAACAGACTTGAAGTATTTAAGCAGCTTTTCGGCTGATAGACGACCAATACCAGGTACAAGTTCCAGCTCTGTGGCTAACGTGCCTTTGTCGCGTTTTTTACGGTGGGCAGTGATACCGAAGCGGTGTGCCTCGTCACGCAGTTGCTGTATTATTTTTAATGACTCGGAGCGTTTGTCAAGGTATAAGGGGTACTGATCGCCTGGATAGAAAATTTCTTCGAGCCGTTTGGCAATACCTATCACAGTTAACTGTTTTTCGATGCCCAACAATTTTAAACTCTTTAAAGCGGCAGAAAGCTGGCCTTTGCCACCATCAATAATCACCAGTTGCGGTAATGACGTGCCTTCATCCAGCAACCGGCGGTAGCGGCGGAACACGGCCTCTTCCATGGTAGCAAAGTCATTGGGCCCCTCAACCGTTTTTACATTAAAAAAGCGGTAATCTTTTTTGGAAGGCCTGGCATCTTTAAATACCACAATGGCCGATACCGGGTACTTACCCTGAAAGTTTGAGTTATCAAAACACTCAATATGACGCGGTAGCTGGTTCATGCGCAAGTCTTTCATCATTTGCGTAAGCAGGCGTTCGGTGCGCACATCGGGATTTAATTTCTCGTATTGCTCCAGCTTATCGCGTTTAAAGAAATGCACATTCTTTTGTGATAAGTCAAGCAATTTTCTTTTTTCGCCCAGTTTGGGTACCGTAAACTTTATATTGTCATCAACCAGTTCAATCTCAAAGGGCACAATAATCTCTTTCGATTTGCTGTTAAACCGCGTCCTAAACTCAGATATAGCAAAAGTCAGCAATTCAGCATCACTTTCATCCAGCCGCTTTTTTAACTCTATGGTTTGTGTTTGGGTAATTGTACCGTTCATCACTTTCAAAAAGTTCACAAACGCATGCTTCTCATCAGAGGCGATACTAAATACGTCAACATCGGTGATAGACGAATTAACAACAGTAGATTTACTTTGATAGTTGATGAGTAAATCATATTTGCGCTTTAACCTGTGCGCCAGTTCAAAGTCAAGATTGGAAGCGGCCCCTTCCATGTCGCGTTTCAGATCTTTCAGTACACTACCAATCTTTCCATTCAATATATCCATTATTTCGTTGATGCTACGGTTGTAGTCATCTTCGGTTTGGTAGTTTTGGCAGGGGCCTTTACAATTGCCCAACTGATACTCGAGGCAAACCTTAAATTTACCGGCATTAATGTTTTCGGGCGTTAAGGCCAAATTGCATGTGCGTAACGCATAGGTTTCGCGTATTACACCCAATATGGTATGCATCATGCTTACCGAAGGGTAAGGTCCTAAGTATTTGGAGCCATCGCGCACAATATTACGTGTCCAGTAAATGCGGGGGAAACGCTCGTTTTTAATAACAATCCACGGGTAGGTCTTGTCGTCCTTTAAATCTATGTTGTACTTAGGCTTGTGCTTTTTAATTAAGCTGTTCTCGAGCAGCCAGGCATCTACTTCGGTATCAACAATGGTAAAGGTAATATTGCGGATTTTTGACACCAATACCCGCGTTTTGGAACTAAGCTGGTGATCTTTAACAAAGTAAGATGATACCCGATTGCGCAGATCTTTAGCCTTACCAATGTAAATTAGTTCATTACTATCATCCCAGTATTGGTAAACACCAGGTTTATGCGGTATCTTTTTTAATGCTTCTTTATAGTCAAACATATCATCCTCAAACCCTTTAATGGCGAAGCACAAGAGTTGTTAACATCTGTTAATAAATGTAATTACGTTTACTTTTGTTTCAACTGTAGCACAATACAAACGCCCATTCAAACAAAATTTGAACGGGCGTTTGTATGAAGTATTGTTTACGCTACGGCTTAAAAGCCCAATTTATTGTCTACCTCGGCTGTTTCCTGTTGCTGCTGCCCGTAAGCATTACAATCCAGCGTAACGTTGATGCCGCTTTTAGGCTGCGCAAAATCAATATTCTGCTTAATGCCTAAGGAGGGGTTGGCATAAATCTTCTTCATGTACAATGCAAAAACAGGAAGGGCAGAGTTGGCGCCCTCACCCAGGTTAGTAGAGCGGAAGTGAATAGCCCGGTCTTCGCAGCCCGTCCAAACACCGGTTACCAGTTGAGGGGTTATCCCAATAAACCAGCCATCGGAGTTATTTTGGGTAGTACCGGTTTTACCGCCAATGGGATTACGTAAGCCATATTTGCTGCGTAAGCGCCAGCCTGTACCTTCATCAACCACGCCTTTTAACATATAGGTCATTACATAGGCTGTTTGCGGATTCATGGCTTGTACAACGCGGGCTTTATGGTCATATAACAAGTTGCCGTTCTTGTCTTCAATACGCAGTAAATAGGTAGGTTCCGTCCACAATCCTTCGTTAGCAAACACGCCGTAGGCACCGGTCATATCATATAATGAGGCATCAAACGTGCCTAAACAGATAGACGGATAAGCCGGAACATTGCTGGTAACGCCCATCTTTTTAATCAGGTCAGCAACGGGCTGCGGCGTAACTTCTTTCATTACGTGTGCCGTAACCCAGTTTTGCGAACGCGCCAGTGCCTTGCGCAAGGTGATCATGCCATGTACAGTCTCTGACGGATTTGAGCCAGGTGCCCAGGGTTTACCATAATTGTAAATGGTATCGGGTACGTTATTCACCTGCATACATGGCGAAAAGCCATTCTCGATAGCTACCGAGTAGGTAAACGGCTTGGCAGTTGAACCTACCTGGCGCGTACCCATCTTTACCTGGTCGTATTTAAAATGCTCGTAGTTGATGCCGCCCACCCATGCTTTAACATAGCCTGTGGTAGGGTCCATGCTCATCATGGCGTTACGTAACAACATTTTACAATATACTACCGAGTCAACCGGTTTCATGGTGGTGTCAATATTACCATGCCAGGTAAATAAATTCATACTGGTTGGCGTGTTAAAATCCTGCCTGATTTCCTCGTCAGACTTGCCCTGTTGCTTTAAAGATTTATACCGGTCTGAACGTTTCATGCCCTGATCCATCAGCATACCAAAATCCGGAACACTTTTCCATAAGCTGCGGCCGCGCCAGTGCTGGTTAAATTGCTGCTGCAGCTGTTTCATGTATTCTTTTTGTGCCTCTTCGGCATACTGCTGCATGGTGTAGTTAAGGGTAGTGTATATTTTTAATCCGTCGCGGTCTAGATCGTAAGGCGTTCCGTCAGATTTATGCAGGTCTTGCTCGTTCAGTATACGTTGTACATCCTTTTTAAGCACCGAGCGGAAATAAGTAGCCAGACCTTCGTTATGGTCACTCGGGTGGAAATTTAGGCCCAGCGATTTGCTTTTGTATTCTTCTGCCTGGCCATCGCTTAAATAACCCTCTTCGGTCATGCGGCGTAATACAAAATTGCGACGGGTTATAGCATTTTCGGGGTGGCGTATAGGTGAATAAATACCGGGACCGTTTACCATGCCAATGAGCAAGGCGGCCTGATCGGGTGTCAATTTATCTGGCGTTGTATTAAAGTAGGTAGCCGCAGCCGAACTAATGCCAAACGTATTATACGCGCCAAAATCTACCGTGTTGAGGTACATGGTAATGATTTCTTCCTTGGTATAATTGCGCTCCAGGCGTACGGCAATAACCCATTCCTGTAGTTTTTGCCTGATACGGGTAAGACGATCATGCGAACGCTCTGAAAAAAGATTGAGTGCCAGCTGTTGCGTAATGGTACTGCCACCTTGTTTTTTACCAATTAAGTTATAAAAGATAATGGTGAAAGCGCGGCCAAAATCAATACCTGAGTGATTGTAAAAACGATTATCCTCAGTGGCTACCAGTGCATGTATCACATTTGGCGATATTTGGCTGTAACTTACGTTTGAGCGGTTTTGCACGTAATATTTACCCAAAATCTTTTTATCAGATGACATTATTTCAGAAGCCTGGTTACTTTTTGGATTCTCCAAATCGCGGAAAGAAGGTAGGGGACCAAATACGCCAAAGGCAGTAAGCGCTATAATTAATATAAAGAAGGCCAGACAGCCCAGGGCTATTTTCCAGATGAGCCAGTTATAACTGCGTATTTCGGGTTTAGAGAGCTTAACAATCATGCTTAAAAGTTTTTCTGATAGTACTCAACGTAGCTATCCAGTAATTTTCGGTCGGCTAATTTATCCAGATTTTCTTGAGTGATGATAAAAAAGCTGTATTTATCGGCCGGCACCTTCATTATCTGCGGCATTAACGGTACAATTTTGCGCGCGTAGGCTTTAGCATCCTCTAAGTTATTAAAACGGCCCACATAAATGAGCTGGTTATCTGTCCCTACAGGTTTAAGCTGGTGCTTAATAGCGCTACCCTGGTAACTGGTGCGGTTAAACTGCCCAACCCCAAACCTTGATGAAGCCAGGTTGGTAGTACCGCTGTTTACATTAATGGCAAAGTAATAATTTGTACTATCGCGGTTATTGAAGATAGATGGAGCAGCCGGCGGCGGTGTGCGAGGTGTTGCAGCCGCATTTACGGAGAGCGGCTTAACAACTGGCTCTGTTACTGCAGCTTTTTCAACCGGCTTTGCCACTGCGGGCTGGGTTGGTTCCTTAACCGCAGGTTGCGAACGGGTTGCTGCTGCCAACGGTTGCTGCACAACCGGAGCTGGTATAAAGCTGGCGGCGTTTGGGTCGCTGTCAATAATGGCAAATTTGCGGGCAGCCATTTCGGTTATGTTGGCGTCAATGTAAGCCAGGTGCTGTCTTACTAAAGGCGTAATCAGTTCATCATTAGCATATTTATTTACTATCTGAAGTAATTCGCTCTGGAATGGTGTTACTTTTTCCTGATGGCCCGATGCTATAGCGCGTAAATAGGCAATCTGTGCGGCAAACTTGTTATCAGGGTTTTGTTTCAGCAAATCATCGGCATGGATAATTACCTGTGGGTACTGGCGTGCTGCATACTCATCATATAGCTTATTATAAAAATAGCTTAGCTCAGCATCCTGATCGTTCATGCGGCGGGCATAATCCGGGTCGGTAATGACCTTGGCATAGGTGCTTTGCGGAAACTGCGCAATGAGCATGTTTTTATACTCGTCTGATTTCGTCTTATCTACATCAGCATACAAACGGTACAGGTTATAGTAGCTGGCCGCTAAATTTTCATCTTTAGGGAAACGCTTAACCAGCTGCTCATAAATGGCAATAGCCTCTGGTTTGTCGTTCAGCACATCGCGGTAAAATACGGCCAGATCCAAGTATGCATTATATATACGCAGGTTAGATTGCGCCATTAAAGCCGGTGTAAGCGGAATGTTTTGCTCCAGCTGCTGGCGGTAATTGGTGGTTACCACATCGGCAGTGCTTTTTTGTGTTAAGCCGGGCAGTACGGCAGGGTCAACGTTTTGTGTAGTATTTAAGGTATTGGTGGTAATGTCACTATTATAACGTACGCTTCTGCGCCAGTTATCTTCTAACTTGCGGTTGCCCCATTTGCGCTTAAAATCCGTAAACCCCTGGCTCACCGCGTTTACATTGTTAAAGTAAAACCCGCTTCCGGCGTTAGATGGGGTGCCTTGCACAGCCGTATTGTCATCTAACATGGGTTGCGCATTGGTGGTGGTGTATGGAGAATTAGCGTTTGTGTTGTTAGCGGCTAACTGCTGCCCTTGTACACGGGTAAGCTCAGCAATACGTTGTGCGCGTGCCGGCTCATCTAATTTGGCTAAGGCTTGCAGGGTATCTTCACGGGCAATGGTTTGCAGCCTATCGGCCAGTAGTTGCAAGTTATCGGCCTTTTTGCGTATGGTTTGGTACCCAGGATAATTGGGTGATAAATTGAGTAGGGTGCTATCATAGTATTGCTTGGCCTTCGCATAGTCGCCATTGGTTTTAAAGCTAATATCGGCCAGGCGCAAATAGCTCAAACCTTTTTGTGTTTGATTTTTAAGGCTGCTCTTAATAGACTGGTTATAGTTTTTGATCGCTTCGTCGGTCTTGTTATCGGTAAGGGCCAACTCGCCCAACTGGTAGTAGATCTGATCGGTAAACTCTTCGTTATTTTCGTTACGCAAAAGGCTTTTAAGGCGGTCGGCACGGCTCAGGTGGCGGCCGTTTTGGGTATCCTCAATGCGGATGCGGTTCAGCTCAGCATTAAATGCCATTATAAACGGGGCATTACTTTTAACAACTCGTGTGTAATTGGTATAAGCATCGGCGGGTTGGCGGGTGAGTTCCTGTAGTTGCGCCAAAATAAATGTCCACCTTAAGCGTAGCTGGTTTTGCTTGCTTAGTTCAATAGCCTTTTGCGCCATGTTAATGGCCTCCGGATAGTTTTGTGCTGCTGTGTAATATTGTAGGCCGGCAGCGTAAATGTAACCCGTTTGGGTCTTTGTTTTTGGCGTAGCATTAAGCAAAGCGGTATCCAGTACGTTTTTAGCAAGACCTAATTGATCCAGATATACATACGAGCGTATTTGCCAGGCACGCGCCTCTTGCACCAGGTCGGGTTTGTTGGCAAACGAACGGATCACATAACCAAAGTACTCTACGGCATTAAAATAATCGGCATTTAAATGGGCTGCCTTACCCAACAACAAATAAGCATCGCCTATATAATGGCTCTGTTCTTTAATACTAATAATGGCGTTAGCTTTAGCAACAACTGCTTCCAGGTCTTTATCGCCGGTTGCCAGGTGCGATGCCGTATCCTGATAAACGTTTAACAACTGATCGTAATCATCTACAAAGGTAGTGGCATAGGTTTCCTGCTTCTGCCTGAGCAGCTCATTGGCGTTAAAAAGTATATTATAACGTGCGGTTAAGTTTTGTAGTCCGCGATTTACGGCGCTTTCCTTTTCGAGCGAACAGCCAACCACCAGCACAAGCAGGGCGGTAACCGTTAGCGGCATTATTTTTTTGATATCCTTGAACACTAAATCGGGTTTTATAAAAAGCCTGGCTAATTTACTAAATACTATGTAACCGTTTCATAAATTTGTAGGCTAATAATAGCATTAGCTACAATACCTTAAATGAATAAGCCTGCTAACGATTATATAAAGTATACGGGAATTGCGTTTCAAATGATTGCCATAATTGGTGTTTTATCATTTGTGGGATATGAAATTGATAAACGCAGCGCACATGCTACGCCCTGGGTTACGGCGGCTATGTCACTGGCCGGAGTTTTTATTTCGTTGTACCTGGTCATCAAATCCGTTAAAGATTGAAAAGATTTTTTATTGCCTTTGGTATAACCACCCTGGCCATTGGGCTGCCACCTGCGCTGATCAATTATGCAGGTAACGCGGCCTGGCTTATCCCCGGCTTTTGGCTCATCTTCCAGTTTTTTTCATCACTAACATTCCTAATTAGCCTAAGTGTGATATGGGCTCAACAAAAAAACGGCACACTGGGCGGACAAGTGTTTTTAGGAGCCACTACACTAAAACTGCTTTTGTGTATGACAATAGCCCTTATTTACACGCACAGATACAAGGTAAACGACATTGTTTTTGTACTCAACTATTTTTATCTATATTTCTTATACACAGCCTTTGAAATTTACAGTTTGTTGAGTAACTTGCGCGTCCAAAATAAAAAGTAAAAATCTCGCAATTAATGGATTTTAGGCACATTTTGAACTCAAAAAAAATATTCCTTCGGTTAATTTTAGGTGTTCTTTTTACACTAACCACGTGTAAAACTTTCGCTATACAACACGAAGAAGCATCCGCAGAGGCTAAAAATGCAGAACAGGAAGCCTTCAATCCAACCACTGCAATTCTGGAGCACATTGCCGACTCGCACTATTGGCACTTGTGGGGTGAAACATCATTGCCGTTGCCAATTATTCTTTTTACCGACAAGGGAACTGAATTTTTCTCGGCAGCAAATTTTCACCACGGGCATGAGGCTTATCAGGCTAAGTTCTATACCTACAAACTGGTAGAAGATAAGATAAGGGTAGTAAATGCCGCCGGCGAAGTTGATAAGGAAGCCTCAAAGCATGTTTACGATTTCTCGATCACGAAAAACGTATTGGCTATGTGGTTAGCCGGTATCATATTGTTCGTGATCTTCTTTACTGTTGCCGCTGCTTATAAAAAGCGTGAAGGTAAAGCGCCAAAAGGTTTGCAATCGCTTATTGAGCCGGTTATTATGTTTGTGCGTGATGAAATTGCCCGCCCTAATATTGGTTACCGTTACCAGCGTTATATGCCTATTTTGTTAACCATATTCTTCTTTATCTGGATCAATAACCTGATGGGCTTGATTCCGATATTCCCAGGAGGTGCTAACGTTACAGGTAATATTCTGCTTACGTTTGTAATGGCTTTCATTGTATTAATAGTGGTAAACTTCAGCGCTAACAAATACTACTGGAAACACATTTTTATGCCGCCTGTACCGGTTTGGTTATATCCTATCATGATCCCGGTGGAGCTGATCGGTGTAATCTCTCGTCCGTTTGCATTAATGATACGTTTGTATGCTAACATTTCGGCAGGTCACATCATCGTGTTGAGTTTGATATCGTTGATCTTCATTTTCAAAACGTTGTGGATTGCGCCGGTATCTATCGTATTCGTACTGTTTATGGATGTGCTGGAGTTACTGGTAGCATTTTTACAAGCGTTTATTTTTACCATGCTTACTGCGCTGTTTATTGGTACTGCAGTTGAGGAGCATCACCACTAATTTGTAAATAATTATACACTATATTTAACTTTTAAATTTAACAAACATGACTGGAAGTATTGCTGCATTAGGTGCAGGTTTAGCGGTTATCGGTGCAGGTATCGGTATCGGTCAGGTAGGTGGCAAAGCCATGGAAGGTATTGCTCGTCAGCCTGAAGCTTCTTCAAAAATTCAAACTGCAATGATCATCGCTGCCGCTCTTATCGAGGGTGTTGCACTGTTCGGTGTGGTAGTTGCACTGTTGGGTAAATAATCATCCCGGCAAAAAATAAAACCTTACTTGCAGCGGTTGGCGGCAGGTAAGGTTTTTATAAAGTTAAAAAGTGTTGTTTAGATAACAATATTCAATAAATGGAACAATTATTCGAAGGTTTATTAAATGATCATTTAGGCTTTGTGGTTTGGGCCGCAGTAGCATTCTTAATACTGTTGTTCTTACTGAGCAAATTTGCCTGGAAGCCAATTATGGCCGCTATCGGCGATCGTGAGCGTTCAATTGAGGACGCTTTATTGAAAGCAGAGGCAGCTAAGGAAGAAATGGCGCGTTTAACCAATGAGAACGAGCAACTGTTAAAAGAAGCCCGTGCCGAGCGTGATTTAATTTTACGCGAAGCCCGCCAGCTGAAAGATCAGATAGTGAACGAGGCTAAAAATGCTGCTAATGTTGAAGGTGCCCGTATGATTGAAAATGCACGTCTTGAAATTAACAGCCTTAAAGCGATTGCTATGGCCGATGTGAAAAACCAGGTTGCAACCTTATCTGTAGAAATTGCAGAGAAGATTTTACGCAAAGAGATTTCTGATCAGCAAGCGCAAGATGCATTAGTAGCCGATTTATTAAAAGAAGTAACGATAAAATAAGTTGCGAGTTTAAAGTTGCGTATTGTAAGTAATTACAACGGCAGCCGATAACCACCAACCGACAACTCAATAGAATGTCAGAAATAACAGTTGCATACCGGTACGCAAAGTCGTTGATTGATTTGGCGGAGGAAAGAAATGCTTTAGAAGCCATTAAGGATGATATGGCCTTTTTTGTGCAAACAGTTAAGGCTAATAGCCAACTGCAAGCTGTGTTGCGCAACCCTATTGTTTCGCACGATAAAAAGACAAAAATACTGCAGGCCATATTTACTGGCAAGGTAAATCCTAATACCGACGCTTTTTTTAAGATTATGGTGGATAAAAGCCGCGGTGAGATTTTATATCCTACAGCCCAGGAGTTCTTGAATCAGTATAACCTTAAAAAGGAAGTAGTAAAAGCTACAGTAGTTTCTGCAGCACCGCTTTCTGAAGCTAATAAGCAGCAAATTATCAGCGAGGTGAAAAGCCTGGGTGGTAAAGAGGTGCAATTGCTGGCTAAGGTTGATGCATCGTTAATTGGTGGTTTTATATTAACTGTAGGCGACCGCCAAATTGATACATCAGTTTCAACAAGCCTGCAGAAAATGAGAAAAGAATTCGCCCAAAAGGTGATACAATAATTTATAGACACTTATACTAAAAATAAAACATTAAAATGGTAGAGGTTAGACCAGACGAAGTATCGGCCATCTTGCGTCAGCAGTTGTCGGGCTTTAAGTCAGAATCTGAATTAGAAGAAGTGGGTACTGTGCTTCAGGTAGGCGACGGTATTGCCCGCGTTTATGGCTTAACAAAAGTTCAATCAGGCGAGTTGGTTGAATTTGATAACGGCTTGCAAGGTATCGTACTTAACCTGGAAGAAGATAACGTGGGTGTGGTATTGTTGGGTAAGTATGACGAAGTAAAGGAAGGTGATACCGTTAAACGTACCAACAAAATTGCCTCTTTAAAAGTAGGTGAAGGTATGCTTGGCCGTGTGGTAAACACTCTGGGCGAGCCAATTGATGGCAAAGGCCCTATTGCCGGTGCTACTTATGACATGCCTTTGGAGCGTAAAGCTCCTGGTGTTATTTACCGTCAGCCGGTAACTGAGCCATTGCAAACTGGTATCAAAGCTATCGATGCAATGATTCCTATTGGCCGTGGCCAGCGCGAGTTGGTTATTGGTGACCGCCAGGTTGGTAAAACTGCGGTTTGTATCGATACCATCATCAATCAAAAAGAATTTTATGCTGCCGGCCAACCGGTAATTTGTATATATGTAGCTTGTGGTCAAAAGGCATCAACCGTTGCCAATATTGTACGCACGCTTGAGGAGAACGGCGCTATGCCTTACTCCATCGTTGTAGCTGCCAGTGCTGCTGAGCCTGCTCCAATGCAGTTCTTTGCGCCATTTGCAGGTGCTGCTATAGGCGAGTACTTCCGTGATACCGGTCGTCCGGCACTGATTGTTTATGATGATTTGTCTAAACAAGCTGTTGCTTACCGTGAGGTATCATTATTACTTCGCCGTCCACCGGGCCGTGAGGCTTATCCTGGTGACGTGTTTTATTTGCACAGCCGTTTGTTAGAACGTGCGGCTAAAATCAACGCAAATGATGAGATTGCCCGTGAGATGAACGATTTGCCAGATTCAATCAAACACCTGGTAAAAGGCGGTGGCTCATTAACAGCATTGCCAATCATCGAAACACAGGCTGGTGACGTATCTGCCTATATCCCAACTAACGTAATTTCAATTACCGACGGTCAGATATTCCTGGAGTCGAACCTGTTTAACGCAGGTGTGCGTCCGGCTATCAACGTAGGTATTTCGGTATCACGTGTGGGTGGTAATGCGCAGATTAAATCCATGAAAAAAGTTGCCGGTACCTTAAAGCTTGACCAGGCACAATACCGCGAGTTAGAGGCTTTCTCTAAATTCGGTTCTGATTTGGATGCGGCTACTAAAAACGTGATCGATAAGGGTGCCCGTAACGTAGAGATCCTTAAACAAGGTCAGTACTCACCGGTATCTGTTGAAAAACAAGTTGCCATTATTTACATCGGTACTAAAAACCTGATGCGTAACGTGCCTGTAAACAAGGTAAGGGAGTTTGAAAGCGAGTTTACCAGCCAGCTGGAAATGCGTCATCCTGAAGTTTTAGCAGCCCTTAAAGCTGGTAAATTTGATGACCAGTTAACCGGCGTACTGGAAAAGGTAGCTAAAGAACTAACAGGAAAATATTAATATTTAGATAGGAGATAGGAGACGTGAGTATGGAGACAAGATTTTAAATCCTTGTTTTAAGCTCACATCTCATATCTCTATACTTACATCTCAAATAGATGGCTAATTTAAAAGAAGTAAGAAACCGTATTGCATCTGTAAACTCAACGCAGCAGATTACCAAGGCCATGAAAATGGTTTCGGCAGCTAAGCTGAAGAGAGCAACCAATGCTATTGTTCAGTTGCGTCCCTACGCTACTAAACTTAAAGAAATGCTGGCTAACCTATCGGCCAGTATTGAAGATGGCGCATCACCTTATTTGCAGGAGCGTGAGCCTGTACGTGTACTGGTGGTAGTGGTATCATCAAACCGCGGACTTGCAGGTGCTTTTAATACTAATGCCATTAAAGCTGCTAATAACATTATTGCTGAGAAATACAGCGAGCAGTTGAGAGCAGGTAATGTATCTATAGTAGCCATAGGCCGCAAAGCGCAAGACTATTACTTAAAACGTAATTACAATGTAATTGGTGATAATAATGAAGTTTACAGTGATTTGAACTTTATTAACGTATCGAAAATTACAGAGTCGGTTATGCAGGGCTTTGTGAATGGAGATTATGACCGCGTTGAGCTGGTTTATAACCACTTCCGCAACGCTGCTACGCAGTTTTTAGTAACTGAGCAGTTGTTGCCTGTGCCAAAAGCAGAAAGCGAAGATAAAACTAAGAGTGCTGCCGAACAAACCGATTACATATTGGAGCCATCGCAGAAAGCTATTGTTGAGCAGCTGATTCCTAAGAATATTAAAATACAGTTGTACCGTGCCGTTCTGGATTCAAATGCTTCTGAACACGGCGCACGTATGACGGCTATGGACAAGGCGACTGAAAATGCCGGCGATCTGTTGAAGGCGTTAAAGCTTTCATACAACCAAGCCCGGCAAGCCGCAATCACCACTGAGCTTACTGAGATTGTGAGCGGTGCTGCGGCATTATCAAACGGATAATTATAAACTTAAATATGTGTTTAAAGCCCCGAACTCTCGGGGCTTTTTTCGTTTCCGGCAGGCAAGGCGTCAAAATTTTAGCTAACCGCATCTGCGCCTGATGTGCGTTTGCCATTCGTTAGTAGTATCTGGACTATTTTGCTTACGTAACAAACTTATCACACAAGCCAAGCATAGGTTACTTTTTTGGGTCTCGGTGTATCAATAACAAAACCTTTAAACTTAACCAAATGAAAATGAGTAACTTATTAGTGCTCCTGGCCGCGCTTTGCCTGCTGGGAGCCTGCAAAGGGAAAAGCAATTACGAACCCGTTAACAATAGTGCAAGCAGCTCGGCCGATACGGTTGCAGCCGACAGTACCACTACAAAATTGGTTAAAACGGCCGACATGGATATGAAAGTTAAAGATGTTTCGGCTGCCAGTGAGCACATTGTGAATCTTACGAATAAATTTCATGGCATGGTAATGCATCATCAAATGCAGTCAGAAGAGGTTAGATCGCAAGATATGCTTTTGAGCAGCGACTCTCTGCAACGCGTAACTGTTTTGCATACCACGGCGAGTATTGCGGTCAAGATCCCGTCAGATAGTTTAGAGCAATTTATGACACGTGTTGGCAAACTTGGGCTACATGTAAAGGCCAGGCGCATGGACATTGAAGATCGCACGCTGGATTACCTGTCGTCGCAATTGAAACTAAACAGTCGTACGCAACTCATCAGCCAGCAAAAGACAGGGAAGATAAAAATTAAAGACCCAGCAGCCGTATTGATGCTAAAAGATGATATGGTGGATGAAAAGATTAATAATAAACGTATTGATGACGCTGCTCGTAACAGCGTGGTTGATATGAGTCTTTACCAAAGCGACGTAGTTATGAAAGAGAACATTGCAAACGACGATCCGGGCGCTTACCAAATTTCATTTTTTAAACAGTTTACATTTGCTTTGGCGAATGGCTGGCAGTTGTTTGCATCCTTCATAATAGGCCTTACCAACCTATGGGTTTTCATATTAGCTGGGGTAGGTGTATGGCTGTTGGTAAAGCGTTATGTAATGAAAGATGCCGTGCAGATAAAGCCTGTTAAAAATATGCAATGAGTTGCCCGATATTAGCTAAACATTTTTATTTTTGCGACAACATAATTGAAATCACTATGAGCTCGATGGAAAAGGCAAACTCAATCAATATCTATGCAATTTTAACGGTTGCCATCATTGTGGGCACTGTAGGTGTATTTTTCCGTTTCTTAGACCAAGCTTTTGGTCACGGATTTTTATTCACCAGCGTTTCAAACATCATCTTAGTAATTGGTATTTTAATTGCCTTGAAAGGTGTTTTTGCAATTTTAAAAGCGTAACCACATTTTAATCTATAAAAGAAAAGAGCTTTCTGATAATTTCAGAAAGCTCTTTTTTATTTTTTCATCTTTACTTGGGATGGTACCCTGCATCATTCAATACCTTCTGTGCATCGGTCATTGCTAATAACTGCTGTAAGGTGGTATCGGGGTGTTTAATCATGTATTGACGGACAATGCGCCAGCCGGTCCAAACAGCCAGCTTAGGTGCCGACTCGTTTTTTTCACCAAGGCCGGGCGTAAAGGGAGCTTCGTTAAGGTATTTCTGCAGTTTAATGTAATCAGTTTCGTATAACAGATTTTCTTCCAAAAAGTAACCCCATACATTGCTTTCAAAAGCCTGGCACCACTCCAATTGTTGCCTGGTATAACCAATTTTTGTAGTGTCGGGCACATCAGGCAACAATTGATCCATCAGGTACATCATTTTGCCCTCGTAAATCATTTTAGCCAGTAAAGATTTATCGTTGCCGCTCTCGGGGAACATGTCTTCACGTATAATACCCTCAATTATTCTTGGCACCATATTATCAGGCGTAAACCGGCGCGAAAGGTAATGTGGAAATGTATTAACCAGCGCCGGGTAAAATTTTGATTTTGCACCCAGGAACATATCGAGCCCTACTCCAAAATAACCATTCCCCAATGTGGTTTGCGCCTGAAAACCTGAAAAGTAAGCATATACCTTTGGCAGTTGTTTAGCCGGAAAATAATATTTAATACGTTTGAAAGCATCGGTCAACCCTTCTTCTTGCTTATCCAGGTTAGGATAAACCGAGTCAACCTCATGTTTCAGATCCATATATGGCTTTCCGCTAACCACCTGCCGGAGGTCGGCAAAGTAGTTGGTATCAGCAATGTTGCCCACTTCCAGTATACGTTCTATATAATCCTGGTAAAAAGCGCCATATTTTTTTTGAAGTACGGTAACCTGTTGCTGCATGGGCCGGGTGCGGAGCATATCAAAGTCGTGATCAAAACGCTCAATATGTACTTCGAGCTTAATGTTGCTGATATCAACCTTATTCTTGTCCTGCTTGCAAGCCGTTATCAAAGTTGCCGCTAAAAAAAGCGCATAAAATTGTTTTAATTTGCCGCTGTAGAGTATCGTCATATTACTTTCAACAAAATTAAAGGTTTTGGGTTGCAATTATTATTGGCAACTCCATCTAATAAATGCATACTATGAAAATTGCACTCGCACAACTAAATTACCACATTGGTAATTTTGACTCCAATACCGCTAAAATTATTGAGGCTATCAATACGGCACGTCAAAACGGAGCCGATCTGGTGGTATTTGCTGAGCTATGCCTAAGTGGTTATCCGGCCCGCGACTTCCTGGAATTTAAAGAATTTATTGGCCTGTGCGAGCAATCGGCCCAGCAAATCGCTGCGGCATGTGAAGGCATTGCTTGCATAATTGGTACCCCAACACCTAATAAGTATAAAAGCAAGGGCGGCAAGGACTTGCATAACTCAGCGTATTTTATTGCCGATGGTAAGGTGCAACAGGTAGTTAACAAAGCGTTATTGCCAAATTACGACGTATTTGATGAATATCGCTACTTTGAGCCTGAAACAGAGTTTCAGTGTGTAGAATATAAAGGCCGCCGCATAGCGCTTACTATATGTGAGGACTTGTGGAATACTATAGAAAACCCGCTGTACATTACACGGCCAATGGATAAACTGATAGAGCAAAAGCCCGATGTAATGATAAATATTGCAGCTTCGCCGTTTGCTTATAACCATGATGAAGAGCGCATTGCCATTTTAGGGAATAATGCAAAGCGTTATAAATTGCCGCTATTTTACGTAAACCATATAGGAGCCCAAACCGAAATTATTTTTGACGGTGGCTCACTGGTTTTTGATAGTGATGGTAATTTGGTGGACGAGCTACCTTACTTTGAAGAAAAGCTGGCCTACTATACTTTAAACGACGACGCTACCGTTACGCCTGCCCAGCCGGCAACTTTAATGCCCGAACGACAAAGCGACATCGAGCAGATTTATCAGGGCTTGATACTCGGCATTCGTGATTACTTTTATAAATCAGGTTTTAAGCAAGCTATATTGGGACTTTCAGGCGGTATAGACTCTGCAGTGGTTTGTGCTTTGGCCGCCGAGGCTTTAGGCGCTGAGAACGTGATGGCCGTGCTACTGCCATCTAAATACTCAACCAGCCACTCGATAACAGACGCCGAAGATCTGATTAAGAATCTGGGTTGCAAAACGGAGACCGTAGAAATTAAGAATATTACCGATGCCTTTGAAACCGCCCTGCACCCACAGTTTGACGGCCTGCCGTTTAACATTGCCGAAGAAAATTTGCAAGCCCGCAGCCGTGCGGTGGTATTGATGGCAATGTGTAATAAATTTGGTTACATCTTATTAAACACCTCTAACAAAAGCGAGGCAGCAGTAGGTTACGGCACCCTTTACGGTGATATGTGCGGCGGCATTTCCGTTTTGGGCGATGTATACAAAACGCAGGTTTACCAACTGGCTAAATTCATCAACCGTAACAGCGAAATTATCCCCGAAAACTCTATCGTTAAGCCACCATCAGCAGAGTTGCGCCCCGATCAGAAAGATAGTGACTCGCTGCCCGATTACGATACGCTGGATACCATCCTTGTGGAATATATCGAAAAGCGCCTGTCATCAGCCGAGATCATTCAGTCGGGTTACGATGAGACAACGGTACGCCGGGTAATTAAATTAGTAAACACGGCCGAACATAAGCGATACCAAACACCGCCCATTTTGCGGGTATCGCCCAAAGCTTTTGGGATGGGCCGCAGAATGCCTATTGTAGGCAAGTATTTATCATAGTGAGCTAATTACAGAAAAATTGTGAAATTGGCCTAAAGCATTTAGTTGCTAACACCATAGGCTTGTTACCTAACACTATAAAAACAAGGAGGCCGGTTGATGATAACCGGCCTCCTTTGTTTTATAACACCTCTTTACTTTATAATAATCACCTTGGCACTGTAGGCTTTCTCTCCAAGCAATACGCGTAGAATATAAGTTCCGGCTGGTTGGTTGGATACGCTGAAAGTGGTACTGTAACTGCCGGCCCGTATACTGGCTTTATTACTGTAAACCGTTTTGCCCAGTGTGTTTACCAATGATAGTGTCATGTCGCTGGCAGCATCGGCTATAAAGCTCACATTAAGCTCCGTAGTGGCAGGCACCGGGTAAGCCGACAGTCTGATGGCGGTTGGTGTATTGGTTGCCGCATCGCTCTTTATATAAGTATACACAGGCGATATAGCTGTACAGCCGGTTACCAATACATTTTTTAATTGGTAATTGCCGCTCTGAGCGGGCACATAGGTTTGACCGGTAGCACCGGGTATGAGCACGCCGTTTAAATACCACTGGTTGTTAGCCGTAAAGTTTGATACCAGCGTAGTGCCGTTTTGAGTAATTACCGGACTGGCGGCTACAACCGGAACCCTGGCTACCGAGGCACAGCCGGCACTGGCTACCTTCATATCAAAAAAGTAATAGTAAAAGCTCCGGTAGGCTGTTGTATCTGATGGGTTAGTGGCTAGCGTTGCGTTATTGCGTGTAATGGCAAAAATATCATTACCAAACGGATACCCGCTTACCCCACCATTACTACGATAAAGGGTAGCGTTGTTAGCGTAGGTTATGCTTAAACGGTAAGATCCTGGGTCGGGTAATAACAAGTTCAGGTTGTAAACCTGGCCTTGGTCGGCCAGGTCATCGGCTTGTGCGCCTGCGGCCGGTGTAGTGCGGGTAGCGGTAACGTTAAGCACCGTGCGGCCCACCTCTTCGCCATTTGCGTTGCTTGCGGTTATAGTTACCCGGCCCGAATTGCCAACATATAAGCGCGCACTTTGAATAATAACGGGTATTTTAGTAGTTACGGTTACAATTTGGCCAAACTGGTTATAGCTGCCGCCACTAAAGGCATATTTGGTGGCCGGCCCTACGCTTGCGCTATAGTCATTTAAAGCTGCATAAAAAGTTTTGTTAGCAGGTGCAGTTTTGGTAAAAGTAGTTTGCCCCACTGCTACCGGAATACCGCCGGTAGGCGTAGCGTACCATAATACTGCGCCATCACCTGTGCCCGATAGTAGGTATTGCTGTGTATCATCACAATAAACGGCAGATAGGTTGGTAGGTACAGGCGTTGAGCCAATAACTACTGATGCTGTAACTGTATTGTTGGCTAAAATTGGATCATTGTTCAACAATACTTCGGCCGTTACCGTGTATGATGCACCTGCTACCGTAGTGTAGGTACTGTTCAAAATAAAATCATCTTCGGCAGCCTGCGGTAAAGTGCCGGTGTACGTTTCGGTTAAGGTGGTAACCTGCCCGCCGTTGGCCGGCGTGATGGTTACCCTGACAGGGATGTTATTAATTTCGGACGTACCAAAGTTTTTTAACCGCACACTAATGCGCGAATTTCCTGCACAACCACCGCCTATAGCACTGTTACTTACCGATAGTGCACCGGCATCGCGCGCCGCTTGCATAAATTGTACCCGGTAATCTTGCGTTTCGCCTTTGCTGTAAGTTCCGCAAGGCGTTATGGTATTAGGATCGCTGGTTTCATTTAAAACTACGCGCATCAGGCTGTAGTTGCCTGGTATCACATCGGGTGGCACGGTTATCTGGCCGGTAAACGTACCTGTGCCGTTAATGTTATTGCTTGTAGTAACGGCCAGTTCGGTAACAGGGTTAAAAGTACCATCGCCGTTCCAGTCTACAAATACTTTAGCGCGTTTGTCAAAATTGGCGCCACAGGTACCCAAAGTTATGCTTACAGAATAGCTACGACCTTTTTCGAGTTGTGCAGTGAGACCGGTAAAATTTGAATAGCCGGTGCAGCCTGCAGCCGGTGTATTGTTGATGTTCGATAGGGTGAAATTATTAATACGCGAGTCGGCGTTCGAAGCGGGTGCTGATGTGCAATACTCCGCGCCGCCAATGCCGGTAATAACCATGGAGTAAGGCTGTGAGCCGGTTGTTAAGGTGCCTTTATGGGTAACCGTTATGGTATAACGTTTACCTGGAACCGCGTTTTCGATATATACCTGCTCTATGTTGTCGCGTATATTATTGCCGCGTGTGGCAGCGGCTGACGGATTGAGCGGATCTAAAAGCCAGGCGTTATAGGTAGTGGTACCATCGGTTACTTTTACATCCAAATCGTTCACCAGTTTTGGTGTGCGGTCGTTTATTGTTCCATCGGCCGAAACCGTGCCTTGCTGGTCTGTCCAGGCAATGGTTACACTAAATGGACCATTGCCCGATGCAGTAAAAGCACCTGTAAAAGTTTGCCCCTGGGTAAGTGTATTTTCATTGATCTGGCTTTTGGTGCCGCGGTCGGTTATAGCTTGTGCTGCCTTTTGCATATCCAGTACACCCCAGCCAAAAATATAATCGGGCCCAATATTACCGGCATCGAAAGCGGTATGGCAAACCAGTGCCTTCAAAGTAGCCGAGCGCATAAAGGCATTGCTATTGCGCTGGCTGTACAACTCTTGCAATAGATATAATGAACCCGTAACATTTGGCGTAGCCATGGATGTGCCCGACAGTGTAGTATAAGCAGTTGGGCTGCTGCTACTGGTTGATAAAACCGCATCGCCATCACCACAAATATCAGGTTTAATACGGCCATCATCAGTTGGCCCAATGGCACTAAAGTACGCTGCCACAACCTCTTGCCGGGTAGTTGGACCGTAAGGCAACTGGTTAACAGCACCAACGGTTAAAACATTTTTAGCATTGCTAAAACCGGGTATTACATCATACCCCGTATTACTGCTAATGCCGGCCGGACGCGGGCCTTTATTTATCAGCGTTGGGTTTGTGCGGCTGGTATAGCCCCAATAATTAGCACCATCTGCCGGACCGGGGTAGCCTCTGCTGTTTCCAGATGCGCTTACAATTAAATAATAGGGCGCGTTTACGGCCACCTGGTCAAGGCTGCGCGATTCGCTGTCATAAAAACCGAATTTGTAATCCTCAGTATCGCCGGGTAAACCGTACCATTCCCAGCGCGCTTCATCCTCATCATAATTCCATCCCGCTAATGTGCCATACGAGTGGTTAGACAGTAACAGACCGGTAGCCGCTGCTGTTGTTATCTCAGCTACGTCATTATTAAAATCGTACGATTGCAGTGTTGAGGCATTAAAGGCCATGCCTTTCGCAGGTGCATAAAGTCCTTTGGCTATCATGGTACCAGCAACGTGTGTAGCATGCAAATCTATAGCGGCTGCTGTATTGCGCAAGGTAATCGTCTTACCGGCGAATTCCTGGTGACCGGTATATACCGAACCACCATCCCATATGGCTAATTTACCATTAAGCAGTGTGCTGGCGCCTGAAAGATTGAGGCCGGTAGTGCCGCCTGGTTGTACTGTATTAGTACGTGTGGTGGATGCAGCTATAACATTGTTATAAGTTTTATAATAAATAGGAAAGCCTAAGCGATTTAATCTTTGCAAGGAAAACACCGTGCCGCTTTTGGATACTTTGCGGGTAGGCCAGTTAAATTGCGGCGCTGCGCTTAAGGCTTTTTGTAGGCTGGTGGTGTATGTGCTTTCGAGCTGGGTGGCCAGTTGGTCCAACTCTGCCTTCTTGGCTGCAGTAACCAAGGGCTTTTGCGCCATAACGCCGGCACTAAAAAGCACCAGCAATAACGCTCCCGAAATACTTTTAAAGTAGTAGTTTATATGCATATTGTAATTTAGTAGCCTTACCGGCGGGGATGGTAAAGCAGGCGTAAGTTAAGTATTATGCGGCAACATTTTACTGCCGGATATTTACCTTAAATTTACCTTTTTATAACTATCAGATTTGTACAAAATATGCCGACATTAAAGATGATGTTAAAACTTGCAGCTATAAATATGTTAGCCTTACTGTCGTGTTCTACGCACAAAGCGCAATCACAGGCACGAGTTACAGAGGGGGTTGAAGGTTATATCTACCGGTTGAGTGGAAACCAGATGCCCATGAAAGGAAAAGCATCTGGTGGCAAGGGCAAAGGCGTGGTGCGTGAAGTATGGATTTACTGGGCCACCAACACACAGCAAACGCAAGGCAATATGCCATTGTTTACCCGGGTGAACGGCCGTTTAGCCGTTAAGGTTAAAAGTGATAGTACAGGCCATTACCAGGCGAAGTTACCAGCGGGAAGTTACTCTGTTTTTGTAAAGGAAAGCAACGGGCTTTTTGCGGCTGAGACTGATGGCCAAGGGATATTAAACCCGGTTAAAGTAGAAAAGGGAACGGTAGCAAAGCGCGATGTTAGGATTACGCTGGATGCTGCATTTTAATTGAAAGAGTAACTCAATCCTTTGTAATGCCAGGCATTGTTTGAGGCGATTTAAAGCATAAAGTTGCTGCTGTTTCAGGATATCACTTTTTTGGAAGGAAGAGATGCAGCAATAACCTACAAAAAGCAAAGGGGGCTTTGTAAAGCCCCCTTTGCAGTGATCATTAAATAGCAGAATTTTATGAACGCACAGGTAAGCGTTTAAAAATGTCTTCTACAATTTTTGGCAGTTGCGTCATCACCTTTTGTGGGTCGCGGCTTAGCTCGCCGGCGCCGTAGCCAATCCATACCGGCTCATGGGTACGGGCATCGATCAGCTCAATTGACAGTACACCTTCTTTAAAATGTTCCTGGCTTGGATAGGCATAACCACCGCCCCAGCCGCCGTAAAAATACGGGCTAAAACGGCCACGGAAACCCCAGCCGCCCCAACCTGGTCCCCAGCCCCAACCGCCATAATAAGGCGAGTAGTAGCTGGTACGGGTACCGCGGTCAACAATGGTATTAAAGCGTACCAATAAATCGGCACGGCCCTCTTGCAGGGTTAAACCCTTGCTTTGCAAATTGCTTACGGTAGCATCCTTAATTTTTTGCATCGCCTCCGGGTTGTTGTAATACCGGTTATTGTTCACGTAATTTAAACGTGCGCCTAAATCGCGTTTATTAACTAAAACGCTGTCGGGCTTGCGTGCTTTAAGGAGCGGTGCAAAAGCAAATGATTTGTACTGACTCAAACTAATGTCGTCTTTTCCGGCGGTGTAGTACCTGTAATTGCTACACGCCGAAAAGGCAGTGATGACAACCAGCAACACTGCTATATTTAGTATTCTTTTCATGATATAATTTTGCTAATGTAAGTTAGACAAAACCCGAGCCAAAGGTTTAATGGTTGTTGCAACTTTTTTTCTTAAAAATCAACGCTGTTTAACCGCCGTTAAAGGCAACTTTTTAATGATGCCGTTTACCACTTTAGGTATATCATTTGTGGCTTGTGCAGGGTTATCTACCTCGCCTACGCCATAGCCCCGCCATATAACTTTGCGGGTTCTACGGTCAATAAGGTCAATAATTAATGTCCCTTGCTTATAGGGTACGCGCTCAACATCATTGCCTAAGTAAACCTGGTACGGAGCGCTGTAAGCATAATAGTAAGCACGGCGGCCATGGTAATAACCCAGCCGCGGGTAATAACCGCCGCCAGCGTAATCATAAACAGGCTGGTCATAGATCCGCTCTTTCTCGTCTAACATAATCATATAGCGCACCAGTAAATCCGGGTTTTTGCCTTTCAGTCGCAAGCCCCGCTCCTCTAAATCTGTTGTGGCAGATTCATGTATGCGCTGGTCGGCAATATCATTGTTAAGCGCTGCATTGCGCGTTTGCTTAAGCGGCGGCAACCAGGCAAAGGTGCGGTACTTGCTTAGTGTGGTGGCGGTGCCACCTACGGAGTAATAAGAATAGCGTGAACATGCTGTAATGAGGCTTATTGTCATTACAGTAATGCTCAGAAATATTATCTTTTTCATGTTTTGTTAAATAGTAAATGCACTAATTAAAGTGCTCAATCAGGAAATTTGTTTTCGTTAGAAGAAAGGGTAGCATGAAATTCCCGGTCCAACAAAAAAGCCCGCATGTAAACAACATGCGGGCCGGTTTATCATGTAAACGAAATTTACTTAAATGTATACTTAATACCTAAACCCGGAGCCAGGTCAAAAAACGGACCGCGGGCTAATTCAACGCGTGGGTTAAGATCCAGGCTAATGGCTATAGGGCTTTGCGGAATAATGTACTCTAAACCTATTACACCATCGGCACCAAGTAAAAGGCCGCTCTTGTAGTACTCGTCGTCGCCGCCGTATCTTTTGTAGTAGCCATCACCAACGGCACCTAAGTGGGCACCTGCACCGTAATAAAACTTAAGTTCAGCTACATCAAAAGCAGTTTGATGTATTTCGTATAAGCCGGTTAGTACCACACCATGTGAACGTATGCCTAAAATACCCTCAATGGCGGTATTAGGTTTCATAAAGTATTTGCCGGATATGCCGTTCTCGTAGCCGCCAAACTTTAAACCCACGGCCCCTCTGTAATCTTGTGCACTGGCTTTCTGTTGCAACAGCATTATAAACGCTGCAATAATTAATAATAGAGCTGTTTTTCTCATGATGTGATTTTTTACTTAACGGCAAATTTCGGTTTTTGTGCCCTTAAGGGTTTAAAAAAAGTTGACTTAATTATTTTGTGGCTGATTTTTAACCACAAAAACGCCTCTTTGACTGTGGCGTATTAGGATAGTTTAATGCTATTGCATTAACTTAGTAAAATGATCACCATCGTTACCACAACTTCAAATATCCGCATGCAGATATGCAAACTGCTTTCCTTTATGATCACCGCAAGCTTGCTGACCACCACAGCTCAAGCGCAAAGCGAGCCCGATGCCTATCACAAAGGCATGGTGGTTTGTGCCTATCCTGATGCTGCACAAGCTGGTTTATCTATACTTAAAAAGGGAGGTAATGCCGTTGATGCTGCCGTGGCGGTGCAATTTGCGCTAGCTGTAACGCTGCCACAGGCAGGCAATATTGGTGGCGGCGGCTTTATGGTATACCGGTCTGGCAAGGGCGAAACCAATACGCTCGATTTTAGAGAAAAAGCGCCGGCAGCAGCCAGTGCTAACATGTACCTTGATGCCAACGGAAACGTTATACCTAATAAAAGCCTGTATACCCACCAGGCTGCCGGTGTTCCTGGCTCTGTTGACGGCATGGTGCAGGCCCACAAAAAGTATGGCAAGTTAAAATGGGCAGAGCTGGTACAACCCGCAATAGATCTGGCCCGTAAAGGCTTTAAGGTAACAGAGCACCTGGCTAATGACCTTAACCGAAACAAGGCCGATTTTAATCGCCTGAATGCAGCTGGCAAAAATTACTTTACAAAAGATACACCCTGGAAAGCAGGCGATATACTGGTGTTGGAAGATCTGGCCAAAACACTAACCCAGATCCGCGATAACGGTCGTGCCGGTTTTTACGAAGGCTCCGTTGCATCTTATATGGTTGCTGAAATGAAAAAGGGTAACGGCCTCATTACTCAGGCCGATTTGGATAACTACCATTCCGTATGGCGTAAAGCGGTAACCGGGCAGTACAAGCAGTACAAGGTTATCACTATGCCGCCACCATCAAGCGGAGGAATTGCCTTATTGCAGTTATTACGAAGCGTTGAGCCTTTCCCCTTAACACGTTGGGGCCACAACCAAGACTCCACCGTTCAGCTGATAACTGAAGCGGAGCGCCGCGTATATGCCGACCGTTCCAAATACCTGGGCGACCCCGATTTTTATAAGGTACCGGCTGATAGCTTACTAAGGCCGGGCTATATTACCAATCGCATGAAAACTTTTAATTGGAACGCAGCCACACCAAGCAGCTCTGTACAGCCCGGCAGCTTTGCTGGCTATGAAAGCGACCAAACCACGCACTACTCTATTGTTGATGCACAGGGCAATGCCGTGTCTATAACCACTACGTTAAACGGCTCGTTTGGGAACAAGATATTTGTAGCAGGCGCCGGCTTTTTGCTGAACAACGAAATGGACGACTTTAGCGCCAAGCCAGGTGTACCTAATATGTTTGGTCTTATTGGTGGTAAAGCAAATAGCATTCAACCAGGTAAGCGCATGCTATCGTCCATGACGCCAACTATTTTAGAGAAGGATGGCAAACTGTTTATGGTGGTAGGTACCCCCGGAGGTTCAACAATTATTACTTCGGTATTTCAAACCATTCTGAATGTTGTTGAATTTGGGCAGGATGCTCAGCAGGCGGTAACCTCCAAACGTTTTCATCACCAGTGGTTGCCGGATGAAGTGTATATAGAGGATGAGTCTTTGAACGCCGACGTAGTAAGTAAGCTGCAGCAAAAAGGCTACAAGATCATCAATCGGGGCGGTATTGGCCGTGTAGATGCTATTGTGGTTACACCAAAAGGGTATGTTGGCGGTGCCGACCCGAGGGGGGATGATACTAAAATGGGTTGGTAAGTGATGAGGGTAATACTAATAGCTACGCGTTGGCGGAGATAATTAACTCCAGAGAAAGCCTGTTGTAATAGGCAAATAATGAGATAATAGATACTAAGGATTAGGATTTCTTGAGGGTTATTTTAATATTAAACTAGCCCTTGAAACCATGTTTTTTGTAGATTTATATAAATTTTTTAGTGATTAATTACGGTTGCGACGACTTGATATAAAATTATTCTTTGAAGTTTGTTACTATATTAGAAGTGGAATTTAATAGCCCAATTTTAATGAGCGACGAAAATCAAAACGAACCGTTTGACATTGACAGAATAATGCGAGAAGCCGACGAGTCAATGGCTCGTATGGCTAAAATGGAGGAAGAAGGAACCGCTGATATAGTTAAATACTTTGACCGAATACACGACAAATTATTTGACTTAAACAATATCTTGATAGCTGGATATTTTGCCTTAGTTGCTATCAATCAGCAGGTATCAAAAGGGATAATTTTTGTACCTGTAGCTAATCTCTTATTTTTAATATATGTGGATTATCGAATGATGGAGAAAAGTCGGCTGCAATCTCAAATCACTAAAGTAAGTGCGGCCGATAGGGAAAGATACGGAAGAATGATTAATAACACAAATCTATACTCCTTACTAGTTATAGCGACCACTCTTACAGTTACGCTCGTATTGATTTATGTTTTGTACCAATTCAAGACTCCGATACAAGTCAAATCTTAAATTTTTTTGGCAATTAATTACGGTTACCGATCATCATCATATAATATTATCTCTATTATAAATACCTGCTATACAAAGTGTAGCAACTAGATATGATATATTTGTTTACTACCAACCCGCCACTAACTAACTTAGTATTTAAACATTGTTTATGTTGATAAATATAAATTATTGTTGAAAAATGCCAACACTATTAGCAATTCATTTAATTATATTTGTGTTATTAAATAACCTAATTGTTTAATCTTAACATTAAATTCAATGAACAAAAAACAGTCATCTTCGAAGATTGCTACAGTAGCTTCTAAAGTGCTGCAAAATCCAAATTCTTCAAATGTTTCTAAAAAGTTAGCTGGCTCTGTCTTGTCACAAGCTAGTGGTAAAAAGAAATAATATAGCAAGAAGAACTTTATGAGGCAATTTTAACTGCCCTTGATGAAGAATCAAGGGCTTTAGTATTATCAATTCGAATAGGCTGAAATATTTTTTGTATAGCACTTTCATCATATATGGTCAATCCACTACCATCAGCACCGAATAGTCCTTTTCGAGTCATAGAGTAATAAATCCTGCCAAACGTTAATGCATCGCCAAACTGTTTGGTTTGTAATGCAATGATGTAACGTTCCAATGCTTTTGCGGTATATGAAAACTTGAGTACGAATATCCATAAACCAGTGTGCCACCAATAACCATACCCACTACAGCTCCGATAATCTGACCACTTTCAAAGTTTCCAAATTTTATAAATGCAATGGTTAACAGCATCCATATAGGTATAAATCCGATGCGTACAAAGTTGGTTGTAGATTTTAAAGATTTAAGTTGAAGTTCTAACATGAAATAAGGTTTAATTTGATTTTCCACTACCATTACAGCATGGACATGTTTTATTCCCTGATGCTGTACAAGCACTGCTGTGTGAATCTGGTCTGCAATCACCGTTGAAATGATTAGAGGGGTCGCTACAATATCCAACTTTCCTTTGAAAAATATTTTGCGTTACGAAGAGGGCGATACAATTAAAGTAATCAATAGGAGGGACTGGAAGTTTTGGAAATTTGAAACCGAAAATACGTACATAACTACAAGACAAGAAACTGGCAGTAATAAAGCTGCGGCCATTTTAGAAATGGAGGACACCGGAGTGCATGTAACTTACCACTTCGTAAAAAATAACGATAAGTGGAAACTGGATGTCATTGAAGATGAATCGACCTGACAATGTCCTGCGTTAGGGATAGTAGCGGATACCGGCTTTGTGGTTAAGGCCGGTGCAGTATGAGCGGATAGCCCGGCCCGTAAGGGAAGCGCCTTTATAAGAATCAAGATGCTTATTTTTGTTTGAGATGCTTGGTCCTCTTATAATTTTAACAATTCCACACCTCTTGCCCACACCCCAATTTTAACTACCTTTGGTAAGCATGCCTAGTAATGTGAAACATCAGCACGAAACCATTGATTACCTGTTAAAGATTGTATGGCAAAATATGGCCAACCGCTATAATCAGCTCGTGGCCGATTTTGGCATAACCCAATCCATTGGTTATGTGCTCATTAATATCGATGAAAAAGAAGGTACCACCGTATCGCAGGTGGCGGCGCTGCTAGGTTTAAAGTCAACCAGTTTATCGCGTATGCTTACCCAGCTCGAAAAAATGGATCTTATTTACCGGCAATCTAACGAGGGCGACAAGCGCTCCGTTAAAATATATTTAACAGCGTTGGGTAAAGAAAAGCGCCAGATGGCCCGCACCATTGTAAAACAGTTTAATGCTTATTTAAATGAGCATATCAGCGAAAAGGAGAAGCTGCAGCTTACTAAAGCGTTAAAAAAAATAAATCAGCTTACGTTAGATTATAACCCCGAATAATACGTTAGTGTGGTAATCAATCTTCATGTTTCATTTTCACGTCGCTTTACGTATTGCTTTTTAAATGTTAAAAATTGTTAACCTGCCTTATTTATTCTTTAAAAAGGTAAATTTGCCGATTACTAACAAGGTGATGAACAGGTTACTATGGTTTTGTTGTTGTGTATTGCTTTTTACGGCATGTAAAAAACAAGATGACCCTGCCGTAATAAACCCCGACCAGGCTGCTACCGACGATCAAGTTATTCAGAAATATATAACCGACAATGGTATAACCGGCGCAAAGCGGGTAGAAAACGTACTGGGCAGGCCCGATACTATAGGCGTTTGGTATGTGATAGAGAAACAAGGGCCGGTTAATACCCTGTATAGTTTAGCCAGTAATATAACAGTAGGCTTTACAGGCCGTGAGTTAACATCGGGGCGGCAATTTGCCAGTACCGGTGATGTACACCCGGCTTACCGCCTGGGCGAAGTGATAAAAGGCTGGCAAGTTGGCTTACCCAAGGTTTACAAGGGTGGCATAATCAGGTTACTGGTGTCATCGCGCTATGCATACGGGCCTTACCGGCAACCGCTGTTGGGACTGGATGCCAATGCGGTACTGGATTTTAGGATAGAAGTATTTGATGTAACGAACTAATAATTTAAATGAAACAATCTTATTTAGCACTTTTTTTATTGTTAACCACCGGGCTGTTCTCTTGTCGCAAAGAGGGTAATGATGTTGACATCAAAACCTACGATGAGCAACAGATACAAGCTTACATAAAGGCTAACAATCTAACCAATATGCAGCGCGATAAATCGGGCGGTGTTGATACCACCGGTACTTATTACCAAATATTAGGTCAGGGCAAAGGCACTCCGCTTGAATATTCAGACCGTATATTTTATTTATGTACGCTGAAATCATTAGACGGGAGGTTCGCATTAACCGATACCATCTTAGGCTCTACCATACAAGGTATTTACAGCAGGGCTTACAGTCCGGTTGGTTATATAGTACCTGAAGGGTTGCGGCTTGCGGTTAAAAATTTAGTTAAATACAAAGGCACCCGTGCACGCCTTTTAATACCCTCTCGTTTAGCTTACGGGCGCAGCGGGTTGGGTACCGGCAGCGGCCGTTTACCCGGTAACGAAAGTTTGGATGTTTATATTAACGTTGTAAACAACCAGGATGAGTACGATGATTACGTGATATCGAATTACTTAAAAACAAATAACTTAACTGGTTATACACGGATTAACACTGGCGAATACACCGGATTGTACTACAAGGTAACCCGGCAAGGCACAGGTACTGATGTTATAAAACCTACATCAACCGTAACTTTACAGTATACAGGAAGACTTGTAAACGGCCCTTACCTTAGTCAATATATTTTTGCGGATGGAAATGCTGAAGGCGGAAACTCCGTCGTATTGCAGGAGCAAATGCCTGGCTGGGTCGGCGGCTTACCATTTGCAAAAGCTGGTGGACAATTATCTCTATTTATTCCTTCAAAATTAGGTTATGGAGTTACCGGCTCGTCTAATGGAACCGTATCTCCTTATTCTATCTTGCATTATGAGTTTACTATTTTATCGGTAACTAATTAAACTTTTGCTACTGCAGCCCGGTAAGTTTTAAGCGCACGCTCTTTACCTCCGGGATTATCAATAATGGGTTTTGGATATTGGCTGGTGCCATATTCCGGAACCCATTTTTTTATGTATTCAAATTGGGGGTCAAACTTTTTAACCTGTGCCTCCGGATTAAAAATCCTGAAGTAAGGCATTACATCAGTACCCGAACCGGCTACCCACTGCCAGCTACCAATATTGGTGGAGGCTTCGTAATCCAGTAATTTACGGCCGAAGTAGTGTTCGCCCCAGCGCCAGTCTATCAGTAAATGTTTCACCATAAAGCTGGCGGCTACCATACGCACGCGGTTGTGCATAAAACCGGTGGCATTCAGCTCCCGCATGCCTGCATCCACCAATGGATAACCGGTTTTTCCCTGGCACCAAAGTTCAAACTCTTTTTCATTGTTACGCCATTGTATACGGTCAAAAGCGGGCCGGTAGGCGTGCTGTGCAGTGTCAGGAAAATGATCCAGCGCCATCATGTAAAACTCGCGCCATATCAGTTCGCTCAACCAGGTTTGTTCGCGCGTAAAAGCAGCACGTACAGCATCTCTTATACTTATGGTACCAAAACGCAAATGTATGCCAATGTGTGAAGTGCCCTTTTTGGCCGGAAAATCGCGGTTGCGGGCATAATCATCAATAATATGTTCATACTCCGTAGCGGGAAACTCTATCGCGCTTTCCACAAAACCCATGTCATTTAAGGTAATTGCCTGTAATGGTGCCGCGGAATACAGGTTGTTAAAATATTTTTCAGTAGGGTATGATTTTAAATAGAAATCATTCACGGTCCGGAGCCAACGTTTTTTGTAAGGTGTAAAAACGGTATATGGTTTTTGATCGTCCTTTACCACCTCGTCACGCTCAAAAATTATTTGGTCTTTAAACGTTTTCAAGCTTATACCACGGCTTTGTAACAGTTCGCCAATATTGCTGTCGCGTTGTTTGGCATAGGGCTCATAATCGCGGTTTGTGTAAACCCTGGTTACGTTATACTCATTCAAAATTTCTTCAAATGCTTCTTGCGGCCGGGCGTATTTAATGAGTAGGCTGCTACCTTGCTGCTCCAGTTCCTTTTTTAATTCAATTACCGCATTGTAGATAAAGGTAACGCGTGCATCGTCCCGGTCTTCCAGCTTATCCAGAATGTCGCGGTCAAAAACAAAAAGACACAGTACGGGGTTGGCGCTTTTTAGGGCATAATATAACCCGGCATTGTCGTGTAAGCGTAAATCGCGCCGGAACCAAAATAAGGTAACGGGGTTTTGATCAGGCATAAATATCTCTTAGCGCGTTATCTATGTTATTGTACTTAAATTGATAACCGGCATCCTGTACTTTTTGGGCCGAAACGCGGGTGCTTCCTAAAACTACAATGCTCATTTCTCCAAAAATAAGCTTTAGCACGGCGGCAGGTACATTGGGTAACCATAGCGGCTTGTTAAATTCTTTGGCTACTGCCTCCGTAAGTTGCTGGTTGGTAACCGGGTTAGGGGCAACCATGTTATAGGTATCGGGGGTTAAGCTGCCTTCAACAGCTTGTAGGTATATGTCTACTGCATCCTGTATATGTATCCACGGAATGTATTGTTTTCCGCTGCCTAGCGGCGCACCCAAGGCATGCCGTACTGGTTTAGCCAGTTGCGGTAAAGCCCCGCCCTTGGTTGTGAGTACTACACCAGTTCTGAATTTGGTAATGGTAAGGCCAAGCTCCTGCCCCTCATCAACAGCTTTTTCCCACTCAATACAGCAGGTGCTTAAAAAATCATGCAGAGGTACGCTATTCTCAGTTAACCATTCGTTGCCACGATTACTATAGTAGCCGGTAGCCGAGGCCGAAATAATGTGCCTTACCTGATGATTGGTATTTTGCTTTAACAAGCCGTAAATAAGCTGAATAGATTGGGTGCGGCTTTCTATAAGCTGTTTTTTGCGTTCTGCCGTCCAGCGTTTATCAGCTATGCCTGCACCGGCTAAGTGTATTACGGTATCAACGCCGTTTATGCAGCTGGGGTCTATCTGGCCTTTGGCAACGTCCCATAAGTAAGTTTTAACATTTGGGTTTTTACCTGGGCTACGGCTCAGGTGACTTACCTGATAACCTTTAGCCAGCAATGCTTCTGTTAATGGGTTGCCAATAAGGCCGGTACCACCGGTTATTAAAACGTGTTGCATGGGCTGAGTATTGATGATATATCTACGAACTTACTTGTATGCTGGTTTGCAAGGCATCCCTCAAAGTAAGTAAACGCAATGGGATTATGCTTTTAATGGCATCATCGCGCGAAACCAGGTCAAACTTTAAATTCTCCACCAGGGTTTTAGCGTGCGAGTAGCTGATGGGTGTTAAGTAATTGAGCCAGTAAGAAGATAGTGCTGACGATACCTGCGGCACAGTCACAATTTTAACTTTACGCTGCCGGCAAATTTCGCCGTGCATAAGCAGCATATCTTTAAACGTCAGAATATCCGGCCCGCTGATGTGAAATTCGCTGTTGAAGGTATCCTCGTTAAGAAGACTACCCACCAGATAATCTATTACATTATCGGTTGCAATGGGCTGTTCTTGTGCACGCGCCCAGTTGGCAGCAATAATAATAGGCGATTTTTTTGTAAGCCCTTCCATCAGTTCCAACGCTATACTGCCTGTGCCTACAATCATGGTAGACTTTAATATAGTTATGGCAGCATCACTGGTGCGCAAAATATCTTCCACATGCTGGCGCGATAAACCCGCCTGGCCCAAATGGTCGTCGATTTCACTTAATGAAATGATTTGTTTGCAGGCGGTTTGGTCAACGGCCTGTATAAAGTTTTCGGCCGATAGCGCCTCCAAACCAGCAAAACCTGATGTCTGGGGCAGGGCATTTACCAGGTAATATGCTGCGTCAACATCGGTAGGCAGTGGTTCCATGCTGCGGCTACGCAGCAAATCGCCCTTTATCAGGGTTACCTGGTCGGCATACGGGCTTTGTTTCTGAAAAAGTTTCGGATCGCGTACCTGGCACACAATCTCATGGCCTTGCTGCAACAAGGCTGGTATCAACCTTGCTCCAATATAACCATTGGCACCTGTAAGCAGTATCTTCATACAATAAAAAGCAACAACGTAAACGGCCCGGAGTTTTAAAATTATGGTTTACGTAGTTAAATTGGTCTTTGTTTGAGCCGGCTTAAGTCAATTCGAAGCACAAATCATAAGGCGTTACAGCAAAAAAATATTGCTGTAACGCCTTATGATTATAGCGCAAAAAATGCTTAATGTGCTAACACTACGTGCGGCTTGTAAGTATCCGTCTTAACCTGGGCATTTAATTCGTGCAGAATATTGTACAGGCCAAAGTTAGTGCGGTTAACGTATATGAAGTGCTTTACACCGCGCGCCTGCTTAAATTCGGGCATTTTAGATATTTGCTCGCCAAAACCATACAACTCATCAAAGAACGCCGTTTGGCCAAAGTCAAAAGAGCTGCTCATATAAGGTTTGGCAAACAAGCTAATCATTTTGTGATACATGCCGTAATAGAACTCAATTTGTTGGGCGCTATCATTAGGTAAAATCATTTCCAGTTTACGGAAAGCTTTGATGGTTTCTTCCTTATTATCGAGCAAATTGGTTGAGGTAAGCGAAAAGAAAGGGTAATAAAAGTCCTCCGGCATTTCTTTGATGCACCCAAAATCGATTGTGCCCAACTTGCCCTCTGGTGTAATCAGAAAGTTGCCGGGATGAGGGTCGGCGTGTACGGCACGCAATTCATGCTGCTGAAAGTTATAAAAATCCCATAAGGCCTGGCCAATTTGGTTGCGCAGTTCTTGTGATGGGTTTGTTTGTAAAAACTCCTTCAGGTGCTGGCCGTCAATCCAGCTCATGGTGATAATGCGCTTGCTCGAAAGCTCAGGGTAATAAGTAGGGAAAACAGTGTTATTTAAACCAGAGCACGCATTGGAGAACTCAATAGACCTGCGAACCTCCAACTCATAGTCAGTTTCTTCGAGCAAACGTTCCTCAACCTCGCGCATGTAAACATCCAGCTCCTTTTCGCTCATGCCCAGCAGCCGGAAAGCAAAAGGCTTAACCAGTTTAAGGTCTGATGAAATGGAATCGCCCACACCTGGGTATTGTATTTTTACGGCTAACTTTTTTCCGTTTAACTCCGCACGATGTACCTGGCCAATGGAGGCGGCATTTGCAGAACGCAGATTAAACCGGTCATAGATCTGCTCGGGCGACTTGCCAAAATACTTGCGAAAAGTTTGCACGATAAGCGGACCCGAAAGGGGAGGAGCGTTGTACTGTGATTGCGAAAACTTATCTACATACGCTTTGGGCAAGATGTTTTTATCCATGCTCAGCATTTGCGCCACCTTAAGTGCACTGCCTTTTAACTCACTCAGCGATTCGTAAATATCTGCTGCGTTATCCTCATTCAGTTCCGTACGATCTAAATTCGGGTTAAACAGCTTTTTAGAGTAGTGCTTTATATAGTTGCCACCTACCTTAAATCCGGTCTTTACAAATTTTGCCGACCGCTCTACTTTACTGGTAGGTATGCTGTTTTGTTCTTTCGCTTTCTCGTCGCTCATATATTTAGTTTCTATCAAACAGTGCCGCCACCCGGCGTTCTGTAAGGCCGGTATAATCGTCTATTAACAGGTCAACCGGTTGTAACTCGTCGGCCTGGTGTGTTGTGGTTATACCTACCACTTTCATGCCTGCTACGTTGCCCGCTTTAACACCCGATAGCGAGTCTTCAAATACAACGCAGTCTTTGGGTTTAAAGCCTAAGCCTTCGGCGGCTTTTAAAAATATCTGTGGATGCGGCTTAGGTTCGCTTACATGTGGCCCGTCAATTATCACATCAAAAAAGTGCCGTACCGGCAACAGGCTCATTACAAAATCAATATTATTAATAGCTGCCGATGTAGCCAGCGCTATTTTAACACCAGCATTTTTTAATTCTGTTAAAAAGCGCTCCAATCCGTTAATTGGCGCAAGGTAAGGGGCGTATGCTTCCCGGTAAAGCCGGCTTTTTTCATCAAAAAGCTTCTGCATATCGTCCTCATTAAACTCATTAAAAAACTCGCGCATAATGGCAATACCGGGTCTGCCGCTCAATTTTTCGTTATAAAGCTTATCGGTAACTGGCGGGCGGTTATATTTTTCAAAAAGATCTTTCCAGGCTTTAAAGTGGTACGTATTGTTGTCTATTAACGTGCCGTCCATATCAAAAATAGCAGCGTATGATGTCACTCTGATTTCGGATTTCAAATATTTAAATTTGGATTTGTTATCGTTTCACTGAAAATTAGTGGCTTAATAAATTAAAAGATAAAGACAGCCGAACCTTACGAAGCCCGATCCACTCAGAACCCCATCTTTTCTTTAAAACCGCCGTTTTTGGCTAAAAATTTACCATAATCGAGCAGGTTATCAATAGGCGAGCGCTGGAAAAGGTCGAATGTTACGTTAACGCCTTTTTCAATCGCCTCGTCGGTTTTTTCAAAGGCTGCAGAGTTGTCGCCAATCCAAAACTTTAACACAAAGCCAAACTGTATCCACAAGGCATCCTTGTAACGGCTCGAGAAAAATTTACGATCGGTTAGTTCGCCGGTTTCCAGGCCATCACGTAAAATTTCGTCTGCAAAACTTTCAAAAATGGTTTTCAAATTATCCAGTACACGGGGTGCGGCCAGGCCACGGGCGTGCTTGCGGTAGCTGTATATAGCAAAGCTTCGGCTGCTCTTCAATAACTCGAAAAAGCTGTAAAAAAACGACAGCGCCTTTTCACGTGATGAATACTGCGCCCAAATATCCTGCGATTTAACTTCGGTAACCGTTTTACGGGCAAACTCAGCCCATACATTTTGCTCAACAGCTTCAAATGAGCCAAAAAAGCGGTAAAACTCTTCTTCGGTCATGTCATTATTTTTGGCGAACAAATACACAGACTTAGGTTCATGCCCCTCGGTAAGTACGTAATCTATGTATGCGGCCTGTATGCTTTCGGTAGTTGCCATGTTATCTTGTTTTGGTAATAATCTAATGTACGCTTTATTCGGTAAGCTTGTGTCAGTATTGCGCAACAACTTGCTTGTTGCGGGCATTACTTCAGTGCAGACATGCCACCATCTACAGATATGATTTGCCCCGTCATCCAGCTGCTTTCATCAGAAAGAAGAAAACGAGCGGCCGATGCCAGGTCATCCGGCTTACCAATGCGGCCCAGCGGGTGGCGTTTGTTAGAAGCTTCTTTCTTTTCGTCGGTGTTGAGCAGGCTGCCAGCCAACGGTGTATCGGTAAGCGAGGGTGCAATGGCATTAACCCGTATATGCTGTGCAGATAGTTCGGCCGCTAAGGATATAGTTAAACCATTAACCGCTCCTTTTGCCGAAGCAATACTGGTGTGAAAACTTAACCCAACCTTAGCCGCAACCGTGCTGAACAAAACAACCGAACTTTGGCCCGCACTGCGTAAAGCTTTTAACGATTGCTGAATAACGCTAACCGCACTTAATACGTTAATGCGATAATCGTTGAGAAAGTCATCAGCGGTTAGGCGGTTAAAGGGTTTTAAAGTAATACTGCCGGCTGCATAAACCAATCCGTGCAACTGTGCGGGCAGCTGGCTTTCCAGGCTGGTAACATCGCCAAGTACATCCATGCCAATGTGTTGAACACCTTCCAGCCACTGCAGCGACGAACTACGCGACAGATTGATTACATTTGCACCATCATGCAACAGTTGCTTAACCAAAGCTAAGCCTATACCCGAGCTTCCGCCCACTACTAATATGTTCTTGCCGTTAAAGCTCATCTGGCTATCGTTTTAATTGTTGAAGATGCTGTAACATACGTATTGCTAGTTTGTTCAGTTTGATATGACTGCGCTTAAAAAGCCTGCTAAAGCTAACCTGCCACAAAAAAAATGTGCTGTCTGCAACCTGCCTTTTACTTGGCGAAAGAAGTGGGAAAAGTGTTGGGATGATGTCAAATATTGTAGTGACAGGTGCAGAAAAAATAAATAATTAGCATTTTTGTATGTTAATTTAGACTGATTTTAAAAATGAGTGAAAGAATAATACTGGTTTGGTTTAGAAACGATTTACGGGTACAAGACAATGAAATATTGTTGGAAGCCACCCGTAAAGCCGATAAAATACTACCGGTATATTGTTTTGATCCTCATTATTTTCCGGCAGATGGTGTTCTTAAAACGGGCAATTTCCGTGCGCGGTTCTTACTTGAAAGTGTGGCTGATCTGCGTAATAATCTTCGCAACCTGGGCGGGGAGTTATTGATTGCTAACGGGAATCCGGCCGAGGTAATTCCGCAATTGGCTGAGCAGTACCAGGTAAATGAAGTTTATCATCACCGGGAGGTAGCTTTTGAAGAAACTAACGTCTCGGAGGAAGTAGAAGCGGCTTTATGGAAAATGAAGCTCAATCTTAAGCACTTTATTGGCCATACGCTATATCATAAAGAGGATTTACCTTTCCCTATTAAAGACATCCCCGATAGCTTTAATACCTTTAAAAAGAAAGTTGAGCGCGACAGTAATGTGCGCCCGTCGCTGGCTACGCCTGAGGTTATCCAAACACCGCCTATTGCCAATGCCGGCGAGTTACCTACCCTGGAACAATTGGGCTTAAACGAGCCGGTTGATGATGCACGCGGGTACCGTTTTACCGGTGGCGAAACCATAGGTTGGCAACAGTTAACCGGGTTTTTTACATCGGGCAATCACGCTCCGGCTAAAGGTGGCCGTTCTACAGCCTCATCAAAACTTTCGCCGTGGCTGGCGTTAGGCTGTATTTCGCCCCGGCAGGTGTATTGGGAAATTGTAAAGCATGAACAGAACACGCACAATCATCCGCTTATGCTGGAGCTTTTGTGGCGTGATTATTTCAGGTTCATGTTTAAAAAATACAGTCGCAAGTTTTTTGACGCCGAAGGTTTTAAAAGTGAAGCGCCCGAACTGGCCGCTGACCAGGAAGAGCTTTTTGAGCAATGGAAAGCTGGCGCAACTGGCGTACCTTTCATAGATGCCAGTATGCATGAGTTAAGCGCAACCGGCTTTATTAGTAACATAAGCAGGCAGGCGGTTTCTTATCATTTGGTAAAAACGCTTAAGGTGAACTGGACCTGGGGCGCAAAATGGTTTGAAGAAAACCTCATTGATTACTCGCCTGCGAGTAATTGGGGTAACTGGGCTTACATTGCCGGTGTAGGCAATGATCCGCGCGAAAACCGCTACTTTAATCCCAAAAGTCCGGCCGAGCTTGATCCAAAAGGAGAGTATGCCAAAATATGGCTTGCCGAACAAAAGGTTGCTTAATTTGAATCTGACAGGTAACCTGCTTTCTTAACAATTTCTACAACTTGATGCACTAAGTGCTTTAAAACTACAATGTGCTGTGGCTGTTATTTACGCATGGCCAAAATCCTCCGTTTAATTCTTGGCGATCAGCTAAACAGTAATCATAGCTGGTACAGGCAGGTTCATCCTAACGTGACCTACGTTATGCTCGAAGTGATGCAGGAGCAGGCCTATGTAATGCACCACGTGCAAAAGATACTTGCGTTTTTTGCAGCCATGCGCAACTTTGCACACCAGCTTGCCAAGAAAGGCCACCAGGTTATTTATGTAAAGCTCGATGATGAGTATAATCTGCAGGATTTCGAAAATAACATAACGCGTATAATACAAAAAGAGCAAATTACCCGCTTTGAATACCAATTACCAGATGAGTACCGGCTGGATGAGCAGCTTAAGCAAATTTGCACGCGCCTCAGTATCGAAACGGACAGTGCCGATACCGAACACTTTTTGACCGAGCGCCTGGATGTACAAAACTTTTTTGGCGGTAAAAAGCGTTACCTCATGGAAGCCTTTTACAGGCACATGCGCGAAAAATTGCACATTTTGATGAATGGCGACGAACCTTTGGGCGACCGCTGGAATTTCGACGCCGATAACCGTAAAAAATACGATGGCAAAGTTCCGCTTGAGCCACCGTTGTTATATAACCATGATGTAAGCAGTCTTAAGGGCATGATTGATCAAATGGAGGTGCGGTATTTTGGCGAGGTAGACGCCGCACATTTGGTTTGGCCGCTTTCGCGGCAAGAGGCCTTCAAATCGCTCGATTACTTTTGTGAGCACCTGTTGCCGCATTTTGGAACCTATGAGGATGCCATGTTGCAGGAGCATATCAGCTTGTTTCATTCGCGCATGTCGTTTGCGCAAAATGTTAAATTAATATCGCCGGTAGAGATCGTGACCCAGGTGCTGCAGCATTACCAGCACAATAAAGATGTGATTAGTTTGGCGCAGGTTGAAGGTTACATTAGGCAGGTGATTGGCTGGCGCGAGTTTATGCGGGGTATATATTGGGCTCATATGCCTGGGTATGATGAAAAGAACTTTTTTAACCATCAAACCGAAATTCCGCACTGGTTTTGGGATGGCAAAACTAAAATGAACTGCCTGAATAAATGCATCGGTCAATCGCTTAATGAGGCATGGGCACACCACATACAGCGTTTAATGGTTATTGGTAATTTTTGCCTGCTGGCCGGTATTAATCCAGATCATGTAGACGCCTGGTATCTGGGCATTTATATTGATGCCATACAATGGGTAGAGATTACTAACACCCGGGGCATGAGCCAGTTTGCCGATGGTGGTATCATAGGTTCAAAGCCTTACGTGGCATCTGCAGCCTACATCAACAAAATGAGCGACTACTGCAAGCATTGCCATTACGATTATAAAAAGAAAACAGGAGATAAGGCTTGCCCATACAATAGCCTGTATTGGAACTTTTTTGACCGCAATGCGGAAAAGTTGCAAAACAATCCTCGCATAGGTATGGCTTACGTTACTCTCAAAAAAATGAAGCCTGATGAGAAAGAAAAGATCATGCAGCAGGCCGAAACCTATCTGGAAAATTTAAACGATCTATAATTTCAAACCGCATCTTTCATCACTGTTGTTACAATACACTTAGCGTTGTAAATCCCTTATTAAACCCTATCAGTGGCTGCTTATGCTCCGGTAAGTAAGGGCTACTACTGAGCATTCTACGCTTTTTTGTGTAATTGATTTACGCTGACTTTGTTTTAAAAATGACGAGTAATAGCTATATGATATGCAGAATATAGCCGATAGCTTTATGATTAATTGAGAGGGATAAAGTGAGGTATCTGCCGCATAAATTAATCTAAAATCAATTATAAATTTTATTAAATCAATTAGTTATGAAGAATGGAATGGAGACAAATGGTGTGCATGAAGAAGTGGAATACACCGGCAGATACCTCATTTTGCTACCCGATAAAAATTCGGAAAATCACGTAAAAAGTTTGAACGAAGCCTCTGGTTTAAACCTGCTCAGTTCAACCGAATTTGAGAACGAAATTTTTACCGAGGAAGATCTGGCCGGCTCGGATGGTATTGTGCTGGATAAATTGGGTATTGCCATTGTAAACTCAGTACCCGATCAACTGATGGGCATTAGCGCATTGGGTACAGATGAAGATCCGGTAATTGTAGAACCAGAACGTGTGGTGTATGCATTTGGCAATAACTTAAACCAAAATTATTTAAAAGGTTATGTTGATGCCGTAAATAATATGGCTTCGGAGCTTTTAATGGAAGAAGAAACCGAAAGCGACGGAGAAAGTACAGTAGAATCGGTTGGCAGCACCTGGGGGCTGCAGGCAACAAATGTTATACCTACCATTCTTTTAAGAAAGTATTCGGGCCAGGGCATTAAAGTAGCCGTGTTGGATACCGGATTTGAATTTAATCACCCCGATTTTGCCGGTCGAAACATTATTCAACAAAGTTTTGTCTCCGGCCAAACCAGTGCCGATGGTCATGGACATGGCACCCATTGCATTGGTACGTCCTGTGGCCCGTTAAACGTAGTTAACTCTCCGCAACCCCGCTATGGTATAGCCTATAATGCGTCTATCTGCGTAGGCAAAGTTTTAAGTAATGCTGGCAGTGGCGCCGACGGTGGTATTTTAGCGGGTATTAACTGGGCCGTTTCACAAGGTTGTGCGGTAATTAGCATGTCGCTTGGCGCACCTACCAATGCCAGTGCTTATTCGGCTATTTTTGAAACAGCCGCCGCCCGTGCGCTTAGTTTAGGTAGTTTGATCGTTGCCGCCGCCGGTAATGATTCTAACCGTGCAGGCGGGGCAATTAAGCCGGTTAGCCACCCCGCCAATTGTCCTTCCATTATGGCCGTTGGTGCCTTAGACAGCAACATGAAAGTAGCTAATTTTTCCAACGGTGGCATATTTACCCCTCAGGGTTCGGTAGATATTTCGGGGCCGGGTGTTGGGGTGTTTTCATCCACTAAACTCCCAACCAAATATGCTACCATGAACGGAACCAGTATGGCAACGCCGCATGTTGCGGGTATTGCTGCGCTTTGGGCAGAATCTGCAGGCGTAAGAGGTGCCGCATTATGGAACAAACTAATACAAACTGCTAAAAGGCTGAATTTGCCTGCCCGTGATGTAGGCGCTGGGTTGGTTCAAGCTCCTTCAAAATCAATATTAGTGCCAACACCGATATTTACACCTAAATTGCCACACAACTTAGAAAAAGCATAGCCATATGAAAACTTACCTGGTAAGTACAGACCCGGACATGTTCAATGCGGTTGTTTCAGTATTGAAGCAGCAGGGTATAGCTATCACCAAACAAATGGATGTAATTGGCATCTTGTCGGTTTCTTGTCGGCCGGATCAGAAAGCAATTGTAGAGCAGATACCTGGCGTAATGGCAGTAGAGGAGGAAGGAACATCCTTCGCGCTGTAATTAGTGTCAAAGCTTAGGCGCATGTTAAAAAGCTATTTATTAGCCATTACAAAAATTATATGCAAAAGGGGTTGCCGGCAAACCGGTAATCCCTTTTTCTATAAATAAAGAGGCGACCTCAATAAAAATATGTTAGGGTAGTAGCAGATACCGGCCTGTGGCTAAGGCTGCAGGCGTATAAGCGGATGACCAGGCTTACCGCGAAACGCCCAATGAGGCTTAATTACTTGTCTGCTTAACACTAATCTTGAAAAACTCATGTCTGCAAATGCCATAATATACAAAAAACAAAACCAAAAGCAAATTAAACCGTGTAACTTACATCTTATATTCTTAGTTTTGTACCGTTTTACAGATTGGTATTCAGATGGATCGTCTCACTTATGTTAATAGCGGAAACGCTGCCTATATAGATTCCTTATACGAAGCATATAAACAAGACCCCGAATCTGTTGATTACGGGTGGCAAAAATTCTTTGAAGGCTTCGATTTTGGACAAGGATCAGCACCTAAAACTGCAGATGCAGCTAATGCAGGTGCTCCCGAGCATGTTTTAAAAGAAATAAACGTGCTGAACATGATAAACGGGTACCGTACACGCGGGCACTTGTTTACTAAAACCAACCCCGTTCGCGAGCGTCGCAAATATTTTCCGGGCAAAGAACTGGAAACCTTTGGCCTTACCGAAGCGGATATGGACACCGTGTTTAATGCCGGTGTTGAAGTAGGCATTGGGCCTGCTAAGCTGCGTGATATTCGCCAACTGCTGGAAGACACTTACTGCCAGTCTATAGGTGCGGAGTACAAATACATCCGTAATCCAATAAAAGCCAAATGGTTTGAAGCGCGCATGGAAACCAAGCGCAACCAGCCATCCTTTACAAAAGAAGAAAAAACACGCATGCTTAAAAAGCTGAACGAAGCCGTAGGTTTCGAGAACTTTTTAGGTACTAAATTCTTAGGCCAAAAGCGTTTTTCTTTGGAAGGAGCAGAAGCGTTGATCCCGGCACTTGATTCGGTTATTGAAAAAGGTGCACAATTGGGCATTGATGAGTTTACCATTGGTATGGCTCACCGTGGCCGTTTAAATGTTTTGGCCAATATAATGGGCAAAACCTACAAAGAGATTTTTTCGGAGTTCGAAGGCAAGAACTATGATATGGAGTCGTCATTTGGTGGCGATGTGAAATATCACCTTGGTTTTTCTACAGATGTTCAAACTTCGGCTAATAAAACCATACACCTGAGCCTATGCCCTAATCCATCGCACCTGGAAACAGTTGGACCGGTGGTTGAAGGCATCACTCGTGCTAAGATTGACGCCAAGTATAATGGCGATCATGATAAGATTGCACCTATTTTAATTCATGGCGATGCTTCTGTAGCAGGCCAGGGTATTATATATGAGGTGCTGCAAATGGAAAAACTGGATGGTTATAAAACCGGTGGTACTGTTCACCTGGTTATTAACAACCAAATTGGTTTTACCACTAACTATAAAGATGCACGCTCGAGTACTTATTGTACGGATATTGCCAAAACGGTACTATCACCGGTTTTTCACGTAAACGGTGATGATGTTGAGGCCCTGGTTTATGTGATTAACATGGCTATGGAGTACCGTCAGGAGTTTAACGAGGACGTGTTTATTGATATTTTGTGCTACCGCAGATTTGGCCACAACGAGTCTGACGAGCCTAAATTTACACAGCCTACTTTATATAAGGCTATTGAAGCGCATCCAAATCCGCGCGAAATTTATTACCAGAAGTTACTGGCCGAAGGCAGCATTGATGCTGAGACCGCTAAACAAATGGAAAAAGCTTTCAAGGATTTGTTGCAGAAACAACTGGACGAAACCAAGGCCGAAGCCCGCGTACAGGGTAGTAACCCAATGTTTGCCGGTTCATGGCAAGGTTTGCATTTACCTACCAAAGAGGAGGTTTATGCCACTACCGATACTGCTGTAAGTGAAGCTGACCTGCTGGCCATAGGCCAAAGGTTAACCGAACTGCCGTCTGATAAGAAGTTCTTCAAGAAAATTGAGAAATTATTTGAGGACCGCCGTAAAATGGTGAACGAAACCAAAACTTTTGACTGGGCTATGGGCGAGTTAATGGCTTATGGCACTTTGTTAAAAGAAGGCCACCCGGTTAGGCTAAGTGGTGAGGACGTTAAGCGCGGAACCTTTTCACACCGCCATGCTGTGGTTACCCTGCCCGATACCGACGAAGAATATACACCGTTAGATACCTTGGGTACTGAGGCTAAATTGTCTATTTACAATTCATTACTGTCTGAATACGGTGTTTTAGGTTTTGATTACGGTTATGCCCTGGCCAATCCTAATGCGCTAACTATTTGGGAAGCTCAGTTTGGCGACTTTGTTAACGGCGCTCAAATTATAGTTGACCAATACCTGGTAAGTGCAGAAACTAAATGGCAACGTGGTAACGGTTTGGTAATGTTATTACCACACGGTTATGAAGGCCAGGGACCTGAGCACTCATCTGCGCGTATTGAGCGTTTTATGGAGCTTTGTGCCGATAATAACATTCAGGTAGCCAACTGTACCACACCAGCTAACTTCTTCCACATCTTACGCCGTCAATTGCACCGCGATTTCCGTAAGCCATTGGTGATCTTCTCACCAAAAAGCTTACTGCGCCACCCGGCTTGTGTGTCTAAAATTGAAGAATTTACACAAGGTAAGTTCCAGGAACTGATTGATGACAGCTTTACCACAGATGCTAAAAAGGTAAAACGCGTACTGTTCTGCAGCGGCAAAATTTATTACGAACTGTTAGATAAACAGCAGGCCGACAAACGCGACGATGTTGCCATTGTACGTGTGGAGCAATTATATCCAACACCTGTATTGGAAATGGAAGCTGTTAAGGCTAAATACAGCAACGCTAAAGAGTTTTTCTGGGTACAGGAAGAGCCTGAGAACATGGGTGCATGGCCTTACATGCTTCGCAAGTTCCGCAAAGGTGATTTGCAGCTCGACGTAATTTCACGTAAAGAATCATCGAGCCCTGCCACTGGTTATGCCAAGCAACACGCCTCACAGCAATTGTACATTATTGGCAAAGCTTTCGAAGCGCCGGTGAGCCAGAACCAAAAAGAAAAAGTAAAATCAACAGCCAACAAAATGGCTGAAACTAACGCAGACTAAAACAGTAGCCAGAGGCCGGTTGAGAGGGCGGGGAATAAAAGATTTTAACTTTTTATTCCGGCAAACTCGCAACCGGCATCTTAGCTCCTAAATAAAACCTACAACATATAAAAAATATGAGTTTAGAGATCAAAGTTCCGCCGGTTGGCGAGTCGATTACCGAAGTAACCCTGTCGCGCTGGATTAAAAAAGACGGCGACGCAGTTGAAATGGACGAAGTAATTGCCGAGTTAGAATCAGACAAAGCCACTTTTGAGTTAACAGCTGAAAGTGCCGGAACTTTAAAAACTGTAGCAGCCGAAGGTGATACCCTGGCTATTGGCGCTGTAGTAGCCAGCATTGAAGCCGGAGACGCTGCTGCAGCATCTCCAGCGGTTGATAAAAGCACTGCTGCCGCTACAGACGAAAGTGCACCAGGCCAGCGATTGGATAAACCTAACGCAACTGTTGCAGAAGTAGCCGAAGTGCCTGGTGCAGAAGCTAAAACTATAGAAATTAAAGTTCCGCCGGTAGGAGAGTCTATCACCGAAGTAACCCTGTCGCGCTGGATTAAAAAAGATGGCGATCAGGTAGAAATGGATGAAGCCATTGCTGAGTTGGAATCAGATAAAGCTACATTTGAACTGACTGCCGAGAGTGCCGGTACCCTAAAAACGCTTGCTGCCGAAGGTGATGTATTAGCTATTGGTGCCGTTGTATGTTCTATAACCGGTGGCGGTGCTGCACCTGCCGCCGCTGCGGCAAGCGCACCTGCCGCATCACAGCCTGCTGCTGCAAGTTCGCAGCCGGCAACACAAGGTGGTTATGCCGCTGGTACACCTTCACCTGCTGCCGGTAAAATTCTGGCCGAGAAAGGTGTTAGTCCTCAAAGTGTAAGTGGTTCTGGTGTTGGTGGCCGCATTACTAAGGAAGATGCTTTAAACGCACAGAAACCAGCTGCTGCTGCACCTGCTGCCAAGCCTGCTGCTGCACAACCTGCCGCTGCTCCTCAGGCCTCAGGCCCACGCGAAGAGCGCCGTGAGAAAATGTCTAACTTGCGTAAAACAGTTGCCAAGCGCCTGGTAGCGGTTAAAAATGAAACCGCTATGCTAACTACCTTTAACGAGGTGGACATGCAGCCAATTATGGAGCTGCGCGGCAAATACAAAGATAAATTTAAAGAGAAACATGGTGTAGGCTTAGGCTTCATGTCTTTCTTCACCAAAGCGGTTTGCGTGGCCCTGCAGGAGTGGCCAGCCGTTGGTGCCCGTATTGAAGGCGAAGAAGTAGTATACAGCAACTTTGCTGATATCTCTATCGCTGTATCGGCTCCAAAAGGTTTGGTGGTTCCTATCATCCGTAACGCTGATGCTATGAGCCTGGCCGAGATTGAAAAAGCCGTAGTAACACTGGCCGGTAAAGCCCGCGAAAACAAACTGACTATTGAAGATATGACCGGCGGTACCTTTACGATCACCAATGGTGGTGTGTTTGGTTCTATGCTGTCAACTCCAATCATTAATGCACCGCAATCTGCTATCTTAGGTATGCACAATATTATTGAGCGTCCGGTAGCTGTTAACGGACAAGTGGTTATCCGCCCAATGATGTACCTCGCCCTATCATACGATCACCGTATTGTTGACGGCCGCGAATCGGTTAGCTTCCTGGTACGCGTTAAGCAGTTACTGGAAGATCCTGCACGTTTGCTGTTAGGGGTTTAATTATTGAGCTATTCATTCTTAAGCATATCAAAAGTCCGGCTTGCCGGACTTTTTGTTGTTAATAACTTTGCTTAGTCTATGTATTTCATGTAACCGCTATCTGCCCAATTTGGCTAACGGATTAATTGCAAGAAGGGGTGAATTACAGGATGATTTAAATAAATAGCACTTATCAAATCTGCATTGTACACTTAATTAGGGCCTTGTCATATAAATGACGTAAACAATACCGACCTTAATCCAGAATGCAAGCGGTAGTTTTACGGCAAAATCAATTAAGATGAAAAATAGTTATTTGGCTAACCAAGTAAAAACTTTGCGAACAGAAAAAGGTTATTCACAGGAATTGCTTGCCCAAAGAACAAATTTGAGCTTGCGCACCATACAACGTATTGAAAGCGGGCAAACAGAACCGCATGGTGATACGCTTCAGCGGCTTGCAGCAAGTTTAGATGTTAATGTGGCCGATTTTTGGGAAGGTAATTCGGTATTAGACTTGTCCGAGAATAAGCCATATCTTGTTCTTATCCATTTATCGGCATTGAGCTTTATCATATTCCCGCTGTTAGGTGTTTTGCTGCCCTTTATTTTATGGACGGTAAAGCGTAATGAAGTTAAAGACATTGCACAAACAAGCAAACGGGTATTAAACTTTCAAATTACCTGGTGTATATTATACTTCCTGATATTTGCCTTTATATTGGGGAATGTATTTTTCCACTTCAATATTCGATTGCCGGTACATTTCAGTTTAAGTCCCGAAATTTTACTTCTTTTTTTTCCAGCGTTTTATGGGTACAACATTATAATGGTGGGCATCAATGCCATACTCCAATTTAAAGGTAAGCGGCTGTTCTATATGCCGGCTATGAAGTTATTTCGATAAAGGAGAACTATTGATGTTCTTTTGCCTGGCTGCATAATAAATAACCAGTCCAACTACAAAAGCACCCATACAAACCAGCGTGGCTTTAGGATTAGCCATAAAAATGCTGATGGTTACAAACCAGTATACCGCAATAAAAATTATGGGTACCAGTGGGTACCATTTAATAGTATAAATACCGGTACCATCTAAATGCCTGGTGCGCTTTCGTAATATAAATATGGCAATGGCTGCTGTGCTTAACCCAATGCACTCAAAAAACATAGCATAATTTAATACTTCACCAAAAGAGCTTACAAAAAACAGAATCAGCAGAATGGTACCCACAAAAAAGCTCATGCCAAACTCCTGTGCCTGGGTACGTGGATTTACCCGCTTGAAAATAGCTGGAAGCACGCCATCGTCGGCCATGGCATAGTATACTCTGGGCACCGACATGATATTGACGTTTACATAAGCCATTACCGATATAAACATGAGCACGGAGGTAATTCTGGCACCCAACTCTCCAAAAACAACCGAAGCCATCTTAGCAGCCAAGCCCGTATTTTGCTGCAGGCCACCCATGCCCAGCACCCTGTAGTAAGCAAAATTTACCACCATATAAACAGCTATCACTATAGCTATGCCCGCAAATATGCCCTTCGGAATGTTCCGCTTGGCATCAATCACATCTCCCCCAAAATTAATGGTTTGCTGGTAGCCGGTGTAAGTAAAAAATACAGCCACCAAACTTAACCCGAACGAAGCGATAGGATTGCCTGCAGGCAAAGCAGCTTTGGTGATCACAGTGCTATTGTTGCCCATAAAGATAGCCAGGCACAGCAGCACAATCATGCCTACTTTAAAAATGGTGAGCAGGTTTTGCGTACGGGCACTGGTTTTGATACCCAAAAAATTAATAAAATAAACCAGCAATACCATTGCAATAGTTGTGATACGGGTGCCTGTAACGTTCTGCATGCTTTGAGGCAGTAACAGCGGGTTTAGGTATTCTGCGCCAATTAAGGCCACGGCAGCTACCGATGCGGTGGTTGCTAATACCGCTATCCAATTTATCATAAAGGCAAATGCCGGATGATAGCAATAAGAAAATAGTTTATAAAAGCCGCCGGTATTAGGGTAGCGGGCACCTATTTCGGCAAATGTTAGTGCGCCGCACAGCGTTACTAATCCACCCACAACCCAGGCGGCAAAAAACAAGGCAGGGCTGCCGGTACGTATAGCAACTTCGCCCGGCGATTTAAATATGCCTGTGCCTATAATGAGGCTGATAACGATCATAGTAAGATCGAACCGGCTAAGTTTAGGTTTAATACTCATTATAGCTTTGGATACTTGATTTTTAATTTTATATTATACATTTGTTAAAACCGAAGCCTGATGCTTGGCAGGTAATAATAAACAAAACGTTTTGCCGCATTGCAACTAATGAAGATTATTATTCAGCAAATTAGCAAAATATTGGCACTTACTGTGGGCGCATTATGCCTGGCAGGCTCAGTTGTTACTGCCCAGGTTAAAAAACACAGCAAGCCCAAAGCTGCCAGCAGCACCATAAAAGCTCCAGTTACTAATACGGCGCTGTCTGCATTCCTCAAAGAAGCGACTAATGCCGGTATCGAGTTTAAGGTACCCGCACATTTTAAAGAAATACCGGCCATTAATAACGAGAACTTTTCTTTTGATTACGCCATGGTCATGCCCAGTCAGGATTTTGAGGTGTGGCTTCAGGTGCACTCTTTAAAGCAAAACTGGTCGAGCTATGAGCAGGTAAAAAATATTACAGGCAAAGCGCTGGCTAATCCGGATTCAGCGTACCTGGATGCGGCCAAGGCACATGTAGCAGCCATGAGCGATGAAGACGACAAGTATTTTGTGCGCTCATTAACATCCGAGGTGCTGCAACAATATAATGCCGATGCTGGAAAAACTTATTTCTTCAGCCTTTCAAATTTGCCCGAAACCAAGCAATATAAGTACGCGTTGCTTATAGCTATACAAAAGCATCATACCGGTTATATGCTGGCTGTTTGCCTTACTAATCAAAAGGGGCCCGAATTTTTCAGAAACATCAATAAAGCGCGCGATTGCATCAAGTTCAAGTAGTTCAGCTGCGTGTTTTTGCCAATTATTTTAGTATATTTGGAATGGAAATACAAGCCATTCGCAATGGCTTTTCTATCTATTTATGGTGTTTACTATCACCTGTTTAACCCCGATATTTGAACATGGCAGAGATAAATTATAGTGAAGACAGTATCCGTTCGCTCGATTGGAAAGAACACATCCGCTTGCGTCCGGGTATGTACATCGGTAAACTGGGCGATGGCTCGGCTTATGACGATGGTATATACGTACTGCTTAAAGAAATTGTAGATAATTCTATAGACGAGTTTGTAATGGGTGCCGGCCGTACCATCGATATCAACATGAGCGACCATAAAGTTGCCGTTCGTGACTATGGCCGCGGTATTCCGTTAGGTAAGGTTATTGATTGTGTTTCTAAAATTAACACCGGCGGTAAGTATGACAGCAAGGCTTTCCAAAAATCAGTAGGCTTAAATGGCGTGGGTACCAAGGCGGTAAATGCCTTGTCGGCAGCATTTACAGTACAATCCTACCGCGATGGTCGCACCAAAATTGCGGAGTTTACCAAAGGCGAACTTGTAAGAGACGAGCCTGAGAAAGAGACCAGTCAGCGCAACGGTACAGCAATCAATTTTTTTCCGGACGAAAGCATTTTCCGTAACTACCGCTTTATACCGGAGTTTGTGCAAAATATGATCTGGAACTATGTGTTCCTGAACGCAGGGCTAACCATTAATTTCAACGGCGAAAAGTTCTTTTCGCAAAATGGCCTCCGCGATTTGCTGGAGCGCAAGACCGACCCTGATACCATACGTTATCCAATCATCCACCTGAAAGGTGAGGACATTGAGATAGCCATGACCCACGGTCAGCAATACGGCGAGGAATATTATTCGTTTGTTAACGGACAGCACACCACGCAGGGTGGTACGCACCAGGCAGCTTTCCGCGAGGCCGTGGTAAAAACCCTGCGCGAGTTTTATAAAAAGGAATTTGACGCGTCGGACGTACGCTCATCTATAGTAGCGGCTATTGCCATTAAAGTGCAAGAGCCTGTTTTTGAATCGCAAACTAAAACCAAGCTGGGTTCACAAAACGTAGGCCCGGATGGGCCTACTGTGCGTGGCTTTATCAATGATTTTGTAAAGACAGAGCTTGATAACTTCTTACATAAAAATCCGTCGGCTGCAGATGCTATATTGAAACGTATACTGCAGTCAGAACGGGAACGTAAGGATATTGCAGGCATCAAAAAGCTGGCTAATGAGCGTGCAAAAAAAGCATCGCTTCACAACCGCAAACTGCGCGATTGTAAACTTCACTTTGATGATACCCATGAGCGTAAGCAGGATACCACACTGTTTATTACAGAGGGTGACTCGGCAAGTGGCTCTATCACCAAATCGCGTGATGTATTAACGCAGGCGGTGTTTAGCTTAAAAGGTAAACCGTTAAACTGTTTTGGCTTAACCAAAAAAGTGGTTTACGAGAACGAAGAGTTCAACCTTTTACAACATGCGCTGAATATTGAGGATGGGCTTGATGGTTTGCGTTACAACAACATTGTAATAGCAACTGATGCCGATGTTGATGGTATGCACATCCGTTTGCTCATTATGACCTTCTTTTTGCAATTTTTCCCGGATGTGGTTAAAGCAGGGCACGTATCCATCTTACAAACGCCACTCTTTAGGGTGCGTAACAAAAAAGAAACCATCTACTGCTACAGCGATGAAGAACGCCGCAATGCGATAGCTAAGCTGGGTAACAAACCTGAGATAACCCGCTTTAAGGGTTTAGGTGAAATATCGCCCGATGAATTTGGCTTGTTCATAGGAAAAGACATGCGTTTGGATCCCGTGATACTGAAAGATGCCAACGTAAAAGGTTTGCTGGAGTACTTTATGGGTAAAAATACTCCAACGCGTCAACAGCATATTGTACAAAACCTGCGTGTAGAAAAGGATGATGAAACCATTAATCCGCTTGTAGCAGAGGCCGAAGTACTTGTGGCATAAGCTAGATACACAAATATTTAAGGGTTTGTAAGTTGCTATTGCTTATTTAAAATATAAGTGGTAACTTATAAGCCCTTTTTTGATGGAGTGGTGCTTATAGTATACGAGTAGTCCATCCCAGTCATTTTACAACAAGGGGTTTATCTGAAACAATGATTAACCACGAAATTAAAATTGCATTTGAAGAATATAACAGCTTCGACGAGCTGAACAAAAAAGACCAGGCCCTATGTCTGGAAGCCGTTAAGGCCCTGAAGGGCTCACACTCTCCTTACTCAAACTTTAGCGTAGGCGCGGTTTTGCGTTTGCAAAGTGGCCGTATTATTTATGGAAGCAACCAAGAGAACGCCGCTTACCCATCGGGCCTGTGTGCTGAACGCGTGGCACTTTTTGCCTGGGGCGCAAATTACGCTAATGATCCTATTGAAAGCCTGGCCGTAACTGCTTACACAGCGAAGTTTGTAATTAATAAACCTATCACACCTTGTGGTTCCTGTTTGCAGGTACTGGCCGAGTACGAAAAGAAACAAGCTCAACCTATACGCACCTTGCTTTACTGCCAGGAAGGCTCTGTGTGGGTTACCAATGGTGTTGAAAGCTTTTTGCCGTTCCTGTTTTTTGAGGATCGGCTGGTGACTGTGCCTGTATAGTAGGAGTTTAAAGTAGCGTATTTATTAAAAGATTGTCAAAGTACTCTTAATTTTATCATATTAGTTTGAATTAAAACTATCAAGTATTTAACTTTGTTGTTGTTAAAATTTTAATAATGGCAACAGCGGCACAACCTGCAAACTCATTAGTTGAATATGGAGCCAGGCGCGTTATCATTACCGTTACCGCGGTATTTTGCGCGCTGCTCGAGATAATAGACACCACCATTGTGAACGTAGCGCTTAACGATATGCGCGGCAATTTGGGTGCTACTTTAAACGAAATAAGCTGGGTAATTACCGCCTACTCGCTGGCCAACGTAATCATCGTACCCATGACCAGTTGGCTATCACAGCAGTTTGGCCGGCGCAACTACTTTGCTGCATCGGTTATACTTTTTACAGTATGCTCATTTTTGTGTGGTAACGCCACCAATATTTGGGAGCTAGTATTGTTTAGATTTTTGCAGGGCATAGGCGGCGGTGCACTGCTGGTAACATCGCAAACCATCATAACCGAGAGCTGGCCGGTTGAAAAGCGGGCGATGGCGCAAGCCATTTACACCTTAGGGGTTATAGTTGGCCCCACACTTGGCCCGCCGCTGGGTGGTTACATAGTTGATAATTTTTCATGGCCATTTATATTCTACATAAACATCCCGGTTGGTATAATTGCCGCTATACTTACCCTGCAGTATGTGCGTAGCCCAAAGTATGATGAAAAGAGGCCGGCCAGTGAGGTAGACTGGTGGGGCATAGGCCTGCTTACAGTAGGTATTTCTTCATTACAATATGTTTTAGAAAAAGGCCAGGAGGAAGATTGGTATAGTAGCGAGGCAATAACTATTTTAACGGTAACAGCAGTATTTGGTATTTTAATGTTTATATGGCGTGAGTTGAGCTACAAGTACCCCATAGTAGAGCTGCGGGTTTTAAAGGATAACAACCTCCGTATAGGTGTTATACTCTCATTTGTTATGGGTTTCGGTTTGTTCGGGTCTACCTTTATTATTCCCTTGTATACGCAATCCTTGTTAGGGTGGACAGCCCAGCAGTCAGGTATGCTGCAATTGCCAAGTACTTTGTTTGTGGCAATTATGATGCCGGTTGTAGCACAGTTAATTCAGCGTGGAGTGCCTCAAAAATATCTGATTGCTATAGGTATGGCAATCTTTTTTATCTACAGCTATATGTCATACCTCATCATCACGCCATATACCAGCAGTGCAGATTTTTTTTGGCCACTCATTGTACGTGGTTTTGGGCTGGGCTTGTTATCGGTGCCGGTGAGTACCATGTCTTTATCCACGTTAAAGGGTAAAGAGATAGGACAGGGGGCTGCGTTTTCGGGCATGATGCGCCAATTGGGCGGCTCATTTGGAGTGGCCGTTATCTCTACTTTTGTATCGCGGCAAACGCAGGTTCATCGTAGTAGTTTAATAAGTCACCTTGGCGTGAATAGCCTTGATGTGCAGCAGCGGTTATCGCAAATGGCCGGCGGTTTCAGAACCAGAGGTGCAGATAGCATTACAGCGCACCGAATGGCATTAACAGCTATGGACGGCTCGGTAAATAAGCAAGCAACCTTACTATCTTACATGGACGTTTTTTTATGGGTGGGCATAATGTTCCTGGTTTTTGTGCCTGTTGTACTGCTTTTTGTTAAAACGGCCAAAAGTAAAGTAAGCCTGGCCGACGCAGCCCACTAAGCAATTGGCTTATTATATTAGATTTGCTACATCATGGTAACAGCAGCTGAGACTAGCAGAAAAACAGAATTAACATTTGAACTTGGACGTGCTATGCACGAGCTGAGAAACTATATTCGCCAGCATATACAGCTCAAAATAAAGGAGAATAATATAAGCATCACTTTTGAGATGCTCGAGGTAATGTCGGTGCTTTGGAAAAAGGACGGCATTAACCAGCAGGAGTTAGCCGATGTAACCTTAAGAGATAAATCGAGCATGACCTATTTGATTGATAATTTGGTTAAGCGCCAAATGGTTAAACGGATGGAAGACGAAAATGACCGTCGTAACAAGTTGATTTATTTAACCGAGCAAGGCACCGCTTTAAAGGGACAGTTACACCCATGGGTGGCCGAAGTTTATGAAAAGGCTACGCTAGCCATTGATATAGAAGCTTTACAACAAAGTGTTGTTCTGTTAAATCAAATGATTGGTAATTTAAAAACCGATTAGTTTGTAAGCTCAATGCATCCGTAATACATGAAGATGTTAAAAGCATACCTATATTAACTGTAAGCAACAGGCTGTTTAAGACAAAACCTAATAAAATAAAGAAGCCGCTCTCGCAGCGGCTTCTTCATGATTAACTAAAACTATTAGCGATAAAAACTAATTTCTTATTTGAATACTGAGTACACGTTGGTAATTTTCCAGCCATCACCAGTGTTGGCCATGGTTACATAATTAGTACGGGTAAAGTTTTCATATTTCATGTCTACTTTTACAACGCTCATGTCGGCATTGGTTTCTACTTCAGTAGTGGTGGTGGTACAGGCTTGTTGGATATCTTTGTTCTGATCGGCAAATTTAAGCATGTCGGCTTTGTCAAAACTTACTACTTGTTTGCCGCGCAGCGTGCTGAATTTTGCAGTTTGGTCAATTACGTCTTTTAAGCCAGCATTTTTTCCTTGAGTCATGGCATTAACGTAAGTAGTAATGGCGTGGTTTTTTGTAAGTTTTGCAGCTACTGGTTCGTCAGCTTTTACTACGCTGGTAACTACTAATAAGGCTAAGCCCAATACAATTGTTTTTAAGGTGGTTTTCATATCTTTATGTTTTAATGTGTTTTATAAATTTGTTTTATATCCATAAGACACACCCAATTACCGAAACGTTACAACTATTTTTATTATAGTTGAAGATTTAACAACTCTTTAACATTTATCCCTTCAAAGTGAAGTTATAGTAAACACTAATGCGCTTTAAGTAATAATATGATAATCTTTACTGCTATAATTTTAAAATTTGATGATAAGGGCGAAAAAACCGGATGGACATATATCGATGTACCTGCAGATATCGCGCAACAAATTAAGCCCGACAATAAAAAATCTTTCAGAGTGCGCGGGCAGCTGGATAGTTTCCCTATTGCTGGTGTAGCACTCATGCCCATGGGAAACGGCAACTTTATACTCACCTTAAACGCCGGTATGCGTAAAGGTGTTCGTAAAAGTAAAGGTGCAATGCTGCAAGTACGCCTCGAGGAGGATGTTGATTTTAAACTAATAGTACCGGAGGATTTGCAAGAGTGCCTGGCCGATGATCCGGATGCGCTGGCTTATTTTAACAGCCTGCTTGAATCACACCGGCGCTATTTTGTGAACTGGTTAAACAGCGCCAAAACCGAACCTACCCGCACCAAACGCATCATACAAATATGTAACGCCATGGCTAACCATATGGATTATGTGCAAATGATAAGAGCCGGGCGAAAAGAAATTTATTGATTGTGTTTTAACCGGTAACGGCGGGTATAATCATACAGCGTGGTAATCTTACCGGCACTAAAAAGTGCATCATTTACAATGTCTACGGAGTCTGGCTGGCCTTTGGCAGTAATCCAGGTTTGGGTGTAACGTAGTGTTACCCGTTGCTGCTGCCCATCTTTACTTACTACAGATTCCCAGTCTTTTATTTTAAACTTAAGGTTTTTGTGTAGTTGGGCATTTGCTTTAATCAGATACATAAATTCGCTGCTGGGGCCTTTATACATACCACCATCGTAAAAAACGGCTAAATTTTCAGTAATAAATCGTTTTAACGATGCGGTGTCACCGCTTTCATAAGCTTTAAGCGCTTTTAAGGCAATTAGAATATTTTGTTTATTTACGTTTATACGCCATTGGTCTGATTGTTTAATTTGATAGGCATAGTTAACTGTGTCGTTTAAATAAACGGCTTGATTTTTAGCAACAGGCGCCTGGCAGGAAAGCAATAGCAATACTGCCGCCCCTAATAAAAGGCATGGCTTAGTCATCAATAATTGGTTAGTACAATTAAAACACCCTTTATGGGTATAGGTTTACAACAGACTGTAAATCAATGAAAAATTTGGCAAAATAAATAATATATTCATCCCCCAAAGCATATTAATGTTGGCCGCTATATAGGTAATTTGCCTCGTTTTTAGTATATTTGGCTAATATTTTTAGCAATTGATTAACCCGGATAATGTTTAAAAAGATCATTCCGTCTTTTTAAGTTTTTAATATGTCAGATAATTTAGATTCTAACGAAAAGCTTCATAATATCATTCCGCTGGATGGCTTGTACGAGAACTGGTTTCTTGACTATGCTTCTTACGTTATATTAGATCGTGCCGTTCCGCATATATATGATGGTTTAAAGCCAGTACAACGCCGTATACTGCACTCGCTCAAAGAAATGGATGACGGGCGCTTCAATAAAGCAGCAAACGTAATTGGTAACACCATGAAGTATCACCCCCACGGTGATGCGTCTATCGGCGACGCCATGGTACAATTAGGCCAAAAAAATCTGCTTATTGATTGCCAGGGTAACTGGGGCCATCCCATTACCGGCGATTCGGCTGCTGCCCCGCGTTACATTGAGGCACGGCTTTCCAAGTTTGCGCTCGATGTTGTTTTTAACCCCGATACTACCCAGTGGCAGGCTAGTTATGACGGCCGTAACCGCGAGCCTATTACACTGCCGGTGAAATTTCCGCTGTTGTTGGCACAAGGGGCAGATGGTATTGCCGTAGGTTTGGCTACCAAGATTTTACCGCACAACTTTGTTGAGTTGATTGACGCGGCTATTGAGGTACTAAACGGCAACCGCCCTAACCTGTTACCCGATTTCCCGACGGGTGGTATGGCCGATGCCTCCAATTACAACGAAGGGCAACGCGGCGGTAAAGTGCGCATACGCGCCAAAATAATGGAGCGTGATAAAAAGACGCTGGTTATTACCGAAATTCCGTTCAGTACCAATACCGGCGGATTGATCGATAGTATCATCAGCGCTAATGAAAAAGGTAAGATCAAGATCAAAAAGATCGAAGATAATACCACCTGGGACCCGGAGATTATCATTCACCTCGCGCCAGGCATATCGCCAGATGTTACGATCGATGCCTTGTATGCTTTTACTGATTGCGAAGTATCCATATCGCCCAATACCTGCGTAATTTTTGACGATAAGCCGCACTTTATGAGTGTGAATGATGTGCTTATTCAAAGTGCCAACCATACACGCGAGCTGCTTAAAATGGAGCTGGAGATACGCTTGCAGGAACTGAAAGAAAAAATATTTTTCAGTTCGCTGCTCAAGATCTTCATTCAGGAAGGCATGTACAAGCACTCCGACTATGAAACCTCCGGAAACTTTGATGTAGTAGTAGAGGTATTGAACCGTTTGTTTGAGCCTTTCTTTCCGCAGTTTTACCGCACCATTTTACCAGAAGATTATAAGCGGCTTATTGATAAGCCGATGAGCAGCATTACCCGCTTTGACGTAAAGAAAGCCGATGAGCAGATGAAGGCGCTCGAGAATGAGATCAAAGAGGTAAAGCATCATCTGAAGCATTTAACTGATTATGCCATTGCCTGGTTTACCAAGCTTAAAGAAAAATATGGTAAAGACCGTGGCCGTAAAACTGAACTACGGACTTTTGACCGTGTAGAAGCCGCACAGGTAGCGCTGGCCAATGTTAAGCTCTACGTAAACCGCGAAGATGGCTTTGTTGGTGCCGGACTGAAAAAGGACGAGTATGTATGCGATTGCTCAGATATAGATGAGATCATTGTATTCCGGTCAGACGGCAGGTGCATCATTACCAAGGTACAGGATAAAGTTTTTGTGGGTAAAGATATTATTCACGTTGCCGTATTTAAAAAGAACGATGAGCGTACCGTATATAACATGATTTATAAGGATGGCGAATCAGGTACTACGTTCATCAAGCGTTTCTCGGTAGTAGGTGTGACCCGCGATAAGGAGTATGATTTAACCAAGGGTACCAAAGGAACAAAAGTCTTATACTTCTCGGCCAATCCTAATGGGGAGGCTGAGGTGGTGAACATACAGCTTAAGCCGCACTCTAAGCTTAAAAAGCTACAGTTCGACGAAGACTTTGCTGCTATAGCAATTAAAGGTCGTAGTTCTATAGGCAACCAGGTTACCAAATATCCGGTTAAAAAGATCCTGTTAAAGAGCAAAGGTGTATCTACACTGGCCGGGCGCAAAGTTTGGTATGATGATATACTGAAACGCCTGAATGTTGATGGCCGGGGCCGTTACCTGGGTGAGTTTGACGGTGAAGATAAAATACTCACTATATTGAGCAACGGCGTGTACGAATTAACCAGCTTTGATCTGAATAACCACTTTGACGACAAAATGCAGATTATCGAAAAGTACGATCCTGAAAAGGTATACTCGGTAGTGCACTATGACGGTAAATCCAAAAATTACCTGGTTAAGCGTTTTATATTCGAAAATACGGTTATTGGTAAGCAAGGCAGCTTCATTAGTGAAGAAAATGGCTCAAAGCTCATACTCATATCAGGCGCGGCGCAGCCGGTGGTTAAGGTAGAGCAGTTAAAAGGTAAAGCACAGGTGCTTGAGCTGGTAGAATTAAATCTTACTGATTTGATTGATGTAAAAGGCATGAAAGCTATGGGTAACCGCCTTTCGGCACACGTGGTGCAAACCGTACAGCTGATAGCCGAGCATGACGACGCCGAAGATGTGCCCGACCCTTCACCCGCATCAGTAGCCGACACACAGGTGCTGGCCGATGTTACGCAGGAAAAGGAGGAGCCCGATACTAATCCTGAAACTGCTGCCAAGATCATAGGCTTGGAAATTACTAATCCAGATGATATAGATTTAAGTAAAGGACAATTAGGATTGTTCTAAAACAAAAAAGAGGGACCGTAAAGTCCCTCTTTTTTGTTTATGCGATTGGAGCCGATTACAGGATCAGGATCAACACTAAAATGATGATAATGATAGCACCAACTGAGAGATAGATACCACCACCGGTTGCAGCAGCGTTAGCTTCTTTTTTCAGGTCTTTTAATTCAGCTCTTAAGGCTTTGCGCTCTACTTTGCTTAACTGAGATTTGTCCATTGAGCGGATTTCGTCTACACGCGCTTTAATTTCCTCTACGCGGGCATTTCTTTCTTCAACGGTTTTGGTGGCATAATACTCTTTGTAGTTAACGCCATTGTCGTTAGTTGCAGCTTGAGATGTAAAAGCAACAAAGCTTAACATCAAAACGGTCATTAGTAAATAAATTTTCTTTTTCATGTGATTGTAGATTAATTGTACTGATTGCAAAACTGCTTTACGGAGTATAAAGTTTTAAAAAAGTTCAACTAATATTATTTTCATGTTAAATACTAATATAATATGGAGCTTCAAACACATGCCCTTTGTCCAGCTTTTGGATGGCTGGCTTGTGGCTAATATCAACCGGTTCTCCTACCGCATCAGCGTAACCCAACCATGGTTCTATACATACAAAATCTGCCCCGGGCTTAGCCCATATGCCTAAGTGCTTATAGTATGGAAACTCCACAGACAGGGTCTCGTTATGAAGTGTCGATTTGATAGTAATCAATTTTGATTTAATATCTTTAAAAACCAAGGCATCGTCTTTGAACAGGTCGCGCGTTAAGTGCAGCTTATTGCCGTCCAATTCAATTGGCCTTGCTTCACCTGTAAAGAAGCCGTCGGCCGATAACAGGTGGCTTTCCAGTTTTTCCGTAGATTCAAACTCTAGGTAATAATCTTCATACTGGCCCTTGCCCTTAAAAGGAACATTAAATGCCGGGTGCCCACCCACCGAGAAGTAGATGGTCTTCGTATCCTGATTAATTACTTTGTAAGTAACACGAAGCGCATTCTCAATAAGCGTATATAATACCTGGAAAGAAAAGTGATAGGGATATACATCCAGGGTATCATGGTTAGAAGTCAAGTCGAGCACTGCATGCTCCTGGTCAGCCTCGGCCACCGTAAATTCTGATTGACGGGCAAAGCCATGCCGGGGTAAAGTATAACTATTACCGTCTACATGTAATTGGTTATTCACCAATCCGCCCACCACCGGGAAAAGGTTAGGGGCATGCCATGGCCAAATATCTGCGTTGGCTTGCCACATATGTTCGGTTTGGGTAGCTTTGTTATACAGTGAGGCCAACTGTGCACCTTTAGTGGTAATAGATACCTTAAGATACTCATTCTCGATAGTAATCATAGACTCGGTGTTATGTAGATAATGCTAAATTACTAATTTAATCATCATCGTCGTCACCTTTCTTTTTGGCTTCGAGTATTACAAAAGCGCTTCGTTTGGGTGCCGGCATAACAGCTTTTTCGCCTTTTACGTATTTCCAAACCACCTCGTTAAGCTCCAGGTCGGGTATGGCGTCCTCTTTGGCAAAGTTGAAGAATTCCGACCGCTTGCTGCTTTCGTTAATAGCTACGTTGCGTTTTTCCAAATCAACAGAGGCCTGCTTTTTTAAGTAAGGGCTGAAGTCGGGCTTGGCAGTAAAGCACTCATATAAAGGAATTGCAGCAGCATCATACTGGCTCATAGGGGGTAAGCCCAATATCAACTCAATAGTACGCAATACGCCCGAAGTAGAATACATCTGGCTAACTACAGCATTTCGCTTTACATAAGGGCCTGCTATAAATGCTGGCGAGCGGTGTGCATCTACATGGTCTGGTCCGTTTTGAGCATCATCTTCCAATATAAAAACCACCGACTCTTTCCATACCGGGCTTTTAGACAGGTGCTCCAGTATCATGCCAATAGCCTGATCATTATCAGCAACTGCAGCGGTAGGGGAGTACTTGCCCTTCTTTTGCCCGCTGGTATGGTCGTTTGATATGCGTATGGTATTAAAGCGTGGTACAGCATTAATGTTTAAAAGGGAGTCAAAATCCTGGGCCCAAAGCCGGGCACGCAAAACATCCTTAATATCCATGTTAAAGCCCGGCGAGTGCGGAGCAACATGGCCTCTAAGCGATTTAATGTTAGCTTTACCATATTCGCCAAACTCGCCGTAAGTGCGATAGCTAATTCCGGCACGCTTGCAGTAATCCCAAATAAAGCCATCGCGCGGGTAAGCTGCCTGGCGCGAGCCCTCAAAATCATAAGTGCCGCCCCGGTTGCCATAGCTGGTAGGCCAGTTTTTTTCCACAAAATCGGTAGCATAAGCGGCGGTGCTCCAGTTGTGTCCATCGGCACTTACCTCGGCATTCACATAAAAATTATCGAGCAGTACAAAGTTGCTGGCTATGGCATGGTGGTTAGGCGTTACCTTTTGTCCAAATATGCACAATGAGGTATCCCCATTGCCATTGGGCATATCGCCCAAAACCTGATCATACGTACGGTTCTCCTTAATAATGTAAAACACATACTTCATGGGTGATTTATCACCAGGCTTTCGCGGAACAGGATTGCCCGCTTCGCCAGCTGCCATTACCTCTTTTTGCTTATCAAAAGGCGTATTTGCATATACTTGGTGCGTATAAGCTTTCAATTGTTCAGGCCCGGGCCGGTCAATCATCGACAAGGTGCCTTTAAACAGACCGCCAATGTACTGCTCCCGGCTATTGATAGAGCCTATATGGTGCCCGCTGTTATCTGTTTTGCTTAAAGGCTGCGGGCCGTTAGGATTAGCCATTGAGGCGAAACCTTTACCATTGGCTACTAAAAGTTTATTACCCAACACTTTTACGTTGGTTGGATACCAGCCCACCGGAATAAACCCACGGCTTTGGCTGGTACCTGGCTTAGTAACATCAAAAACAGCCAAACAGTTGTTATCGGCGTTGGCTATGTAAAGGGTTTTGCCGTCGGCAGATAAAGCGAGTCCGTTGGTAGTGGCACCGGTTAGCTTGGTAGGGTACAAAGCTGCCGAGATAGTTTCAATAACCTTTTGTGATTGGGTATTGATAACCGATACACTGTTATCATTTGCATTAGCTACGTAAAGTAAAGTGTTCTTCTTATTTAGCAGCAGCTCATTGGGGTGGCTGCCAGCTTTAATGCTTTTGATGATGCGCTGGCTCTGGGTATCATAAACGGCCACCTTCTCGCCGCCCCATAAAGATATATACAGCGTTTTTTCATCTGCAGAAAGCAGGCAGGTATAGCTCTCGGCTGCTAATTTAAGCTGATTAATAATTTGCCCGGTTTGCGGGTTAAGTACGTACAGGCTGCTATCTTCTTTGGTTACTACATAAAGCTTGGTATTGGCTTTGTTAAGGGCCATACCGGTTGGACCAACCTTATTAGGCCAGGGTTTGCCAAGGCGTAGCGTGTCGGGCTTATTTAACTTGTCGTTCTTCAAATCAAAGCGGTATATCCAGTTATCATTACCGCCCGAAGCGTAGAGGTATTTTTCATCATCACTAAAAGCCAGGCCATACCATGATTTAGCCACTTTACGCTGGGCCAGTTGCTTCTCGCTTTTTGGATCTATAAGTTGTATGGATTGCGTGCTTTGGCCATTATTGGTAACTGCCAGCAAGCGGCCAGATGATGATAGTTGGATGTTTAGTGGCAAATCGCCCAGGGGGAGCGAGCGGCCGGCAGGGCTCAGTTTCCAGCCGTTGGGCAGTAACACCTGCCCTGTGGCTGTTTTGCCCGGCAGTTGTGCACAAGCCCAAAATGAAAACAGTAAGCCTGCGCTTAAAATCAGTAGTTTTTTCATAATAGCAGAAGACCTTTACTAGCCAAAAATACTGCTTAACACGGGCAATATATGCCATTAACAAAAACTTAACAATAGCTTATTAATTAGCAAACTTAAGGCGCGATTTTATGATCGAATCGCGCTGGGCGGGTGTAAGCTTGTAATTAAAGTTAAACAAAGCGCCTTCCCAATCGCCATAAGACGGATTTGGAAGTACAATATATTTGCTGCCAAACTGCCGGGTAAGTTGTGTAGTGGTCGCATTCCGGCTTTGCTCTGCCGGATGGTTATCATACAGCTTATCAAAATCGGCCAGGTTATCGCCGCATAGCAATACAATATTATACTTGTTTAGCACCTGCAACCGGCGGCTCTCCTTGCTTGAACTGCCCAATTTAAGCATTAAGTGTTCTGTATCGGCGTTGGGCATGTTGTAGCGTTGCAGGTTTTTTAAAGTGCCGTTACGTTCGTCTTCATCGCGGTTGGTGATGTAAAATACCGTTACACCTTTGCTGGCGGCGTATTTAAAAAAGCCCGGTGCTCCGGCAACGGTGTCACAATCGGCTTTGGCGGTCCACTGTTTCCAGGTGGCTGCATCATATTCTTGGTTATTGAAAGCACGCTGTGCATCATAAGGGCTGTTGTCTAATACTGTTTCATCAATATCAGTTACTACAGCCAATGGCTTAGTGCCGGGGTTTTTAAGTGCTTCATCTAACCGCAGTTTAGCCAGGTTATAAGCCTGAAAACACAGCGCCCTGTATTCGGCCGCCCGTTGCTGCCATAAAGATGCCCATACCTTGCCGTTATTTACGGTCGAGGCACCTGGAGTAGTTACCGTAGTGCGGGTAGCACTGCAGGCAGACAGTATAGTGAGACTTATAAGAAAGCAGGAGTAGCGATTGTTCATGATAACTATTTTGTAGTGCCAAAGCTACTCAAACCGCTGCTAAACAAAAAGGTCATTGCTCCAATGAAGTAGCAATGACCTTGTGTTATAATATATGAAACCTTTACAACAACTCTGGTTTTACTTTTTCGGTGAATTGCCGGGCAAACTTGTTAAGCTTGGGCTGAATTACAAAAGCGCAGTAAGGCTTGGTTGGGTTATCATTAAAATAGTTTTGATGATAATCTTCGGCCTCGTAAAATTCGCCGATGGGCGTTACCTCAGTTACAATTGGTTTGTCAAACACCTGCTCATTGGTGAGGCGTTCAATCATGGCTTCGGCCTGCTGTTTTTGATCATTGTTATGATAAAAAATAGCCGAACGATATTGTGTGCCCACATCATTGCCCTGGCGGTTAAGTGTGGTAGCATCATGTGTTTTAAAGAACACCAGCAATAGTTCCTCAAAGCTTACCTCGTCGGCATCATAGTTCAGTTCAATTACTTCGGCATGGCCGGTGTCACCCTCGCAAACCTGCATGTAGGTTGGGTTATCTATATGGCCGCCTGTATATCCTGACCGTACACTTTGTACGCCTTTAACTGCTTGAAAAATGGCTTCGGTACACCAAAAGCAACCGTTGCCAAATGTGGCTTTCTGTAAGTTCATAACCTTAGTGTACGAAAAGTATGCCAGTTTAATTTCACGTCAGTCGGCTACGTGTAAGTTTGTTTGTAAGGCGCTATTTCTAGCAATGGTTTTTTATTATGGGAATTAGCTCATGATTGCCGTAAAATTAAAAAGCCGGCAAAGCCGGCTTTTTAATTTTATAGATAAGTGCTTCAATTTACAGAGAAGCCATATCTATCACAAAACGGTAATGTACATCACCAGCCAACGTGCGCTCGTAAGCTTCGTTAATCTGGCTAATGTCTATCACTTCCACATCTGACGTTATGTTATGTTCTGCGCAGTAATCAAGCATTTCCTGGGTCTCTTTGATACCACCAACCAGCGAGCCAACCAGGCTGCGGCGGCCCATAATTAGTGGGAATGCCGCCACCGGCGATGGTTCTGCAGGTGCTCCTAATAATATCATCACTCCATCCGTTTTAAGCAAAGCCAGATATTCATTATAATCGTGCTGTGCCGATACGGTGTCGATAATAAAATCGAAGCTATTGGCCAGGCCTGCCATCGTGTCTTTATCGGTGGTAAGCTTAAAGTGGTGTGCACCTAACTCGGTAGCATCTTTCTCTTTACTTGCCGAACGACTTAACATAGTTACCTCAGCACCCATAGATGCCGCAAGTTTAACGGCCATGTGCCCTAAACCGCCTAATCCTACAACGGCCAACTTATCGCCCGCTTTTACACCCCAGTGGCGCAACGGTGAGTAAGTTGTTATGCCGGCGCATAGTAATGGCGCTACTTTTTCGAGGGGCAACTTGTCTGATACGGAAAGGACGAAGTGCTGCGTAACCACAATATGGCTTGAGTAACCGCCCTTGGTAACGTACTGTTTATCCTGACTTAAGGAGTTATAGGTTTGTGTATGCCCGTTTTCACAGTATTGTTCAAGGTCGTTGTTGCAATTTGTACAATGCCTGCACGAATCAACAAAGCAGCCAACACCAACTGTGTCGCCTTCTTTAAACCGTGTAACGTTATTGCCTACACGGGTAACTTTACCCACAATTTCGTGACCAGGAACGGCTGGGTAAACTGTACCGCCCCACTCATTACGGGCGGTATGAATGTCAGAGTGGCAAACGCCACAATATAATATTTCAATCTCCACATCTTCTGCTTGAGGTTCACGACGTTCAAACGAGTATGGAGAAAGAGGTTGGTCTGCTGCAGGTGCAGCATATGCTTTTACTAAGGTCATAAATGTATTGTTTTTGCAAAAATGAACAGTTAGCGTTTAACTTTTGCTTGCGCAAAGTAATATTAAATAAAACTCAGCTATATTATGCCAGTTTAAAAAGGTTAAATACATCCGGATTTGGAGTTTTCTGCTTGATGTTTTGTGGTTTTTTCTCACTTTTCTTCACATATTTTACAACTTGTGAGCGATTGATTAAACATTGGATATAGCCGAACATTTCGCGCTAAATTGTGTATGTAAAAGCCATCATAATGGCCATATATTTTCACAATCCGAATCATCATATGCTGAACACCTACGAATTTGAAAGAGACGGGTTTGCGGGTCCGTTTCCTATCAACAATAAGCAGGAAGCCGATCTATTGGTATCCAGGGAGAAACGCTGGTCTGATTTGTTGCTGCCTTATGTAAAAGGCAGGCATACTATGAACAAAACCATTGCCGATATTGCCTCTCAAACTGAGATTATAGGCCGTATCAAAACCTTACTGGGCGACGATATACTCTTATCTGGCAGCCAGGTCATTAAACAAAGTCCGGGGGTTATACATCCATGGCATGTAGATATCGAACACCAGGCATGGAACGGCGTAACGGTTTGGGTTGCGCTCCGCAACGTAAAACCCCGGGAGTGCATGAAGGTAATATCGGGCTCGCATTTATTCGGCTTTAGTCCGGATGATTTGAAAAGCAGTGGTGTAGATACAAGCAATGATGCGGAGCTTTTACAATTGGCAAAAAGTGAAAACCCTGCTGCTGAACTGGTTGAACTCAATATAGCCGACGGCGAATTCTTTGTGTTTTCGGGCAAGCTATGGCATGCCACGCGCAATAACACCACCCACAAACGCCATGCACTGTTGTTGCAATACTGCCGTCCCGATCAAAAGGCCAGGGTATTGAACAGTTTTGCACTACCCAAAATTGTATGGCAAAAAACCGAAGCAGAGTGCCTGTTAGTAAGCGGAACCGACCAGTATAAAGTGAATAAGCTGATCAGGTATAAAAGCATCGGCAACTTACCCCGAAAGGCAAAGGCCGTAGGGGTTTATTTATTCAGGAACTTATACCAGCGAAGGCATAAACTAACTGCGGGTATGTTAAGTTACATTATAGCTGCCTTTTCAGAGCTTTTTGTTGGTTAATCAACGACAGGCGTTTAAGAGCATTGTGTCTTAAAATCGCTGTATGTGGTTGTGTGCCCTTACTTAGCTTTGTGCTTGCCTGCTGTATTAAATAAGTGCTTGTTGAGTGCGCATATATTGGATCAGTTCCCAGCTTCGTTCATCATATTCAAAAACTATTGCATCACGGCCGGCAAGTTTACGGTGAGTGTATAATCCTCTTGTTAGGATAGTGTTTTGTGGCGTTTGCCAATTACCGGCAGACATTAAAATAAAAGTGTTAACCCGTACACCTTTGTTAAATATGGCTACGCTTTTCTTTTCGGGTTCCTTGGTATTTTCGAAGTGTATCGCAGATCCGTTGGGATGATAACTGTTTTTAACTTTTAATAATCTAACCATACGCAAATCCTTCCATGCTATTGTTCTTTTCCAAAAAAGCGAATAGGCCGTAACTCCTCTTTTATCAATTATTATTAAAGGCAAAGCAGAGGAAGTTAATAGCCAGCTTTCAAAGATTAATAAAGCTAATAGAGCCGGCATATAAAGTATATTCTCTGACGTGAAGTAGCTCGCCCCGCGTTGGGCGAGTATAAATATTCCCTGCGCAATCATGCTCAAGACTATTAAAAGAAAGAGCAAGGCAATGGTATTCAAGAAAATGTTGTTAGAAAAAAGACGGTACGTTGTTTTCATGCCTATTTTACAATGCTGTTTACCACACGTCATAAAATCGGCTTCGAAGCTTGGCAACACCCTCCCATATACAAACTACACCTGCCAGTGCCAATATGGTAAATGAAAATGTTATTTGATGCCTTACCATGTATAATATGGACAGCAGGCTTGTTGCGACGCCAATAAGCAGTAAAATGATGCTTTTAATATGCCTGGACCGGAGTTGCGCGCTGGTAAGGGGTATTTGCTTAACAGGTCCTTTCCGGTGCACTTGGTTTTTTACCTGCGCAATTTTTCTGAATCCGGGCGATTGCTTTTCAAAGTCGCCGGCGTATCCGGTCAAACTATATTTTACATCGCCCTCAAAGTTACCACTGATGGGTTTGGCTTTTTTTTGCTCTATACAGCTTAGCTGCATCATAAGCGTGTCGATAAATTGCTCTATCCCTGAAAAATCAGCTAAAGCAATAATATCAAGTTCCAGGTCATCGCCGGGTTTAAGGTGCTGGGTAAGGTAAGTTATAAAGTCGCTAAACAATTCGGCCACATGCGGAAAGGAGCTTTGAATGAACGGAACGGCCGCTTGTGCATTTGCTATGGCCTGTGTGCCCGGCACTTTAATATGGGTAGCTCCGGGATGAGCATCCATGTACTGCTCATAAGCAGCTTCATCTTCCCAAGCCTCGGCGGCTTTTCTAATTTCCGGAACTTTCGCTTGCAGATCTGACTTGCTGATAAGCGTGAGCCAGAAAAACGGAATCATGTTTTTGATTTCGGCCAGTACTTCGCGATGGCCGTTGGTTGACCGAAAAAGGTAAGTGCGTTGACTCATGACAAAAGCTTCAGCTATAGTATTATAACCGCTAAACTTCAGCTTTGTTCAGCCAGTGTTTTGGATATGTATCCTGGCGCTTTTATCGGCTTACAAAAAAAGCCGGTCTCTCAACCGGCTCTCTCTTTTATGGTGTTGTCTTTCTCGAATCCTGCATCGGGTTGCCGCCGGTGCTGGCGCCCCGTATGGTGTTTTGCTGTTTAAAAAGCTCAAACCGGGTTGGGGTATATTGTTGCGGCCAACTGTTGTTGCCTTCGTTTATGTCGGCGGTTTCGCGGTAAGGGTCTAAACGTATGCTTTTCACCTCTTTTGTTTTGGCGAAAACCTTGGTTACGTTCAGCTCGTTGTGGCGCCAAATATAAGCCGATATTTTTTCCAGCTCTTTGCTGCCGTCGGCATAAGTCCACTCAATAAACAGTGGCATAGGCAGGCCGCCCTTGTTGCTGAAGCTTAGTTCGTAAAAATAGTTTTGGCTATCATACAATTTGCGTTCTTCGGGGCTTAAGGCATTATACATGGCCTTGTAGCTTTGCTCGGTCATAGGTGTGGCGGCAAAGCGGTCCCACTTACTGTAAAAATCCTGCAGGGCAGTATCGGCCTCTACGGCAAAACGGGTACCGGCAGCTTTATTACGAGTGGTGCTGATATTGGTTAAATTACGGTCAAACTGAGCACGGTCGTAATTGCCTTCTACCTGCGGGTTTTTGGTGTTAAGGCGGTAGTATTTTACACTGTCTATAGAAATATCAACCGGATCGGTTCCATAGAACCAGCCGCGCCAAAACCAGTCCAGATCCACGGCCGAGGCATCTTCCATGGTGCGGAAAAAGTCCGACGGGGTAGGGTGGTGAAAAGCCCAGCGCTTGGCGTAAGTTTTAAAGGCATAGTCGAACAGTTCGCGGCCCATTACCGTTTCGCGCAGCACGTTCAACGCAGTAGCAGGTTTAGCGTAGGCATTTGGTCCAAAACGCTGTATGTTCTCCGAGTTGGTCATGATAGGCTCCAGCTCGTTTTTAGGTAGTTTCATGTAATCTACAATCTTGTACGCCGGACCACGGTTAGACGGGAAAGTAGGATCCCATTCCTGCTCGGTTAAGTACTGGCAAAAAGTGTTCAAGCCTTCGTCCATCCAGGTCCATTGGCGCTCGTCGGAGTTCACGATCATCGGGAAGAAGTTGTGGCCCACTTCATGAATAATTACGCCAATCATACCATTTTTAGTAGCCTCGCTATAAGTGCCATCTTTTTCGGCACGGCCGTAATTAAAGCAAATCATGGGGTACTCCATACCGTTGCTGGCCTCAACGGATGTAGCGCAAGGATATGGGTAAGGAATGGTGTATTTTGAATAGGTTTTCACTGTATGCGCTACTACCTTGGTGCTGTAACGGCGGTAAAGTGGATAAGCCTCAGGCCCGTAAACCGACATAGCCATTACCTTGCGGCCACCATCAATTTGGGTAGCCATAGCATCCCACACCACCCGGCGTGATGAAACCCAGGCAAAATCGCGTACGTTTTCGGCATGCCAGTTCCACACCTTGCGTGCAGTGGCATGGCCTTTTAAAGCGTTGCGGGCTTCTGCTAATGTTACCACCTCAACTGGTTCCTTGTACGAGGTTTGTGCCTGCTGCCAGCGTTTGTACTGGGCCGCGCTCAATACCGCGCTGTAGTTAGAGCACTGGCCGGTAGCATCTACCACGTGGTCGGCTGGTACGTTAATGGCTACTTTGAAATCGCCAAAGGTTAACGCAAACTCGCCACGGCCGGTGAACTGCTTGTTTTGCCAGCCCTGAAAATCGCTATACACGGCCATGCGGGGGTACCACTGCGCCATCGTGTACAGGTAGTTCTTATCCTCGGGGAAGTACTCGTAACCACCGCGGCCACCAATGGTTAGGCGGTCTGATATGTTGTACCACCACGCAATCTTAAATGTGAATTTTGCGCCCGGTGCCAAAGTTTGCGGCAGCTCAATGCGCATCATGGTTTGGTTAATGGTGTATTTAAGCGGATTGCCGGCGGCATCTTTAGCGCTCACAATATGGTTACCCAAATCGAGGTTGTGGCCCATAATGCTTTGCAGCTGGCGCAGGCTCATTTTATCCTGCATACGGCTCTCGTCAAATTTGGCGCTTTCGGCATCTTTTTTATGCTCATTCTCGTCAAGCTGTAACCAAAGGTAAGTTAACGGGTCGGGCGAATTGTTATAATAAGTAATGGTTTCGGTACCGTCCAGGCGCTGCTTGTCATCATCCAGCTTGGCCACAATATCATAGTCAGCTTTCTGTTGCCAGTATTTGGGCCCTGGAGCGCCCGATGCCGAGCGGTACATATTAGGGTCGGCCAGGTAGGTGCTGCCTAACTGTTCGAACTTATTGCCGTGGTTTGAGCCCGGGTTGTTTTGAATTTGCTGGGCTTGTGTTGCAGCAGAAAGCAAGAGTGAGCCCGCCAGTAAGTAGTAAAATTTTTTCATCGAAAATGAATAAGAGCATAGCGCTCAATGCACATAATTAACGCTATGCCAAATATAGCAGATGACAGGAATAATGTCCATTCGCGCCGCTGAATTTTAGCGATATTGAGTAAAATAAATGATACGATTAGGATGCAGAGTACAATGAGCACCTGCCCAAACTCCAGCCCTACGTTAAAGGCCAGTAATTGGGCCGTAATATTGGTACTGCTTCCTAACAGGCTTTTTAAATAGTTTGAAAAGCCTAATCCGTGTATAAGGCCAAAAAACAATGCCAGTATGTAAGACAGCCGCACGGTGGTGTTTGATCGCTTCTTTTTAATGATATTAATTAAGCTGGTGATAACAATGGTAACCGGTATCAAAAACTCAATAAGCGACGTGTTAACATGTATAATGTTCAGTGCGCTAAGGGCCAGGGTAATGGAGTGGCCTATGGTAAAGGCGGTAACTAAAACAAGCACTTTACGCCAGTCAGACAGTAAATAAGTGCCGCAGAGGACCATCACAAACAGGATATGATCGTATCCCTGCCAGTCGCAGATGTGCTGCCAGCCCAGCTCAAAATATAAAGAGAAATCGTGCATCGGCTCAAAATAAAAATTACCAATAATAATAACTTAATTTGTGCAAAAAGCGAATAACTTTATACGAAGATGTTACAATGCCTGATAGTTGCTTTCCTGAACGTTTTCCACCCGTTTTATGTAAGCGTTACCGAAATAAATCATAACGCCAAAACGCAGTCGATCGAAATTAGCTGCCGCATGTTTTATGATGATTTGGAGCATGTGCTTGAGAAACAATACCGTACGCAACTGGATATTGTAAAGCCTAAAAACAAGGAACAGCTTAAGCAGATGCTGAACGATTATATTCATAAACATTTGATTGTTAAAGTGGACGGCAAGGTGCTTAACCCCGCCTTTTTAGGATACGAAATTCAGGAAGATGGTGCCTGGAGTTACCTGGAGGTAAAAGGCATTAGCAAGGCTCAAAAAATTGAAGTGCACGATGACCTTTTATATACCGAACATGACGAGCAAATAAACATGCTGCACGTTATTGTTAAAGGCGAGCGCAAAAGCACCAAGCTGGATAACCCAAATGCAAATGCTAATTTTAGCTTTAACTAAACAACCGACCAATTATAAACCTGTTATGATAAACCGTTACTTCAAAATTTTAACATCAGTTACGCTTCTGTTCATGGCTGTAATGAGTCATGCCCAAACCGGCCGCAAAGTAGAAAACTTTAATACCGGCTGGACCTTTCATTTAGGTGATGCCGGCGGTGCTGAGCAAGCCAATTTTAAAGATGAGCAATGGCGTAAGTTAAACCTGCCGCACGACTGGAGCATTGAAGGAACCTTTAGCAAAGATAATCCTGCTACGCCCGAGGGCGGCGCGTTGCCGGGTGGCATTGGTTGGTACCGCAAAACGTTTACCGTGCCGCAAACACTGCAAGGCAAGCAGGTATATATTGATTTTGATGGAGTTTACCAAAAAAGCACCGTTTGGATCAACGGGCATCAGCTGGGTTTCAGGCCTAATGGTTATATCTCCTTTAGGTATGATTTAACGCCTTATCTGAAATTTGGCGGGCAGCAGAATTTAATTGCCGTAAAAGTTGATAACAGCGTACAGCCTAACTCGCGCTGGTACAGTGGGTCGGGTATTTACCGTAACGTTTGGCTGGTAAGTACCGGCAAAATAGCTATTAATCATTGGGGTACTTATGTAGTTACGCCGCAAGTGAGCGCTGCAAAAGCTACCATTAAATTTGCGGTGAGTCTGAAAAATTCCACAGGCGCTAAACAAAGTATAGAGATCAAAACACGTATTTTAGATGCGGCTGGTGCTACTGTTGCTGCTTTTGGCACAATTGATTATCAGTTAAACGACACTGCCGGTACGCATGTACAAGAGGTAGTTCTTAACAATCCGCGTTTGTGGTCAACAACTAACCCTTACTTGTACAAAGCGGTTACCCAAATAATGCATAACAAACAGGTGGTTGATACTTACACTACACCGCTGGGTATCCGTTATTTTAGCTTTGATAAAGATAAAGGCTTCTTCCTGAACGGTAAGAATATGAAGATGCTGGGCGTGTGTAACCACCATGATTTGGGCAGCCTTGGTGCCGCTGTTAATATGCGTGCGTTAGAGCGCCAGCTGGAGATATTAAAAAGCATGGGTGTTAATGCTATCCGTACTTCGCACAATGCGCCTGCACCTGAGCTGTTAGACCTGTGCGACCGCATGGGCTTTTTGGTAATGGACGAAGCATTTGACGTATGGCGCAAGGAGAAGGCAAAATATGACTACCATTTATATTTCGACGAGTGGCATACCCGCGACCTGGCCGATCAGTTATTGCGCGACCGTAACCATCCCAGCATTATTATGTGGAGCGTAGGCAACGAGATACGCGAGCAGGCGGATAGCACCGGGATAGCTATAGCGCATGATTTGGCACGTACCGTACGCCAATATGATGTTACCCGGCCAATTGTTACGGCTAACGACAGGCCGTCGAGCGGAAATTTCATCGTAAAATCGGGCGAGTTTGAACTGGTAGGTTACAACTATCACCACCGCGAGTATGAAAAGTTTCATGAGACTTTCCCTGGCAAGATATTTATTGGTACCGAAACTACATCGGCGCTGGAAACCCGTGGCGTGTATGATATGCCGTCAGACAGTATACGTCGCTGGCCAAATAATAAGGATAGCCAGAACGGGGTAGGGACGATGAACGAAGATTTTACCGTATCGGCTTATGATAACGTTTCGGCGCGATGGGGCTCTACACATGAGGAAACCTGGAAGCTGATTAAAAAACATGATTATCTGAACAGCATGTTCATCTGGACAGGTTTTGATTACCTGGGCGAGCCTACGCCTTACAGTTGGCCGGCACGCAGCTCCTATTTTGGTGTGATAGATCTGGCCGGATTTCCTAAAGATATTTTTTACATGTACCAGGCCGAGTGGACCAGCAAGCCGGTACTGCATATTTTTCCGCATTGGAACTGGAAACCGGGCAAAACGGTTGACGTGTGGTCCTATTATAATAACGCCGATGAGGTGGAACTGTATCTGAACGGCAAATCATTAGGCATCCGCAAAAAAACAGGGGACGACCTGCATGTAATGTGGCGTGTGCAATACCAGGCTGGCATGCTCAAAGCGGTATCGCGTAAAAATGGCAAAGTAGTGTTAACCCGCACCATTAATACTGCCGGCGCTCCGGCTCGTATAGAGCTGGTGGCCGATCGCAAACAAATAAAGGCGGACGGGCAGGACCTTTCTTTTGTGACGGTACGCATATTGGATGCTGCCGGTAACGTGGTACCCGACGCCACCAATCAGGTTAATTTTAACCTGCAGGGTAAAGGCTTTATAGCCGGCGTTGATAACGGCGACCCACTAAGTCATGACCCGTTTAAGGCAAATTATCGCAAGGCGTTTCATGGTTTGGCGCTGGCCATAATTCAATCGGCTGGTAAGCAGGCGGGTACAATAACACTTACTGCAACGGCTGATGGATTGCCCGCGGCCAAATTAATATTACAGGCTAAATAAGTATTGTTTACAAAAGCTTATTACAATGAGATTTAACTCAAAGCGTGATATATGGATAAGCATAGTGGTGTGGGGCGCTATAGCTTTGCTGGCATCCAGTGGTGTAGAGATTGTGCAGCATGGCGGCGCCGAGCAATGGTTTGTGTTATTAGTTGCGCTTATAGCAGGTATGCTGTTATGGATGTGGCTGGGTACTTATTATGTTATTGAAGATAAGGAACTGCAATACCGGTCGGGCCCGATAAATGGCATTATCGATATTGGCAGCATTCACACCGTTATTACCGGTAAATCTCAGTATGTAGGCCTTAAGCCGGCGCTGGCAGCAAAAGGATGTATCATCAAATACAATAAGTTTGATGATATTTATATATCCCCTAAAGACAAAGACTTGTTTATAGATGAATTGCTTAAAGTTAACCCGGCAATTGAAGTGGTAAAGGATGGTCACGCAATAAAGGCAAGCCATCCCGGCAATTAACCTGTTTTATTTGCTCTCAAGCCGTAGGTATTCGTCATCCTTTTTTTCAGGGATTACCTCTTCGCTATTCTGGATAATGGTTTTGATAACGTCGTCAAGCTCCTTAACAGAAATATCGAGGTATTCAAACAGTTGTTTGTCGGGGTGATCTTGGCTGCTTTGCAGCACCAGGTCTGTTAAGCCTAAAATGCGGGCTAAAGGCGCTCTAACTACATGCGATTGCATGTGCGATATTTCTCTAAGTTTAGCGTTTTGCTTCTCAATGGCCTGGGTATATTCTAATTGCGCAGTGATATTACGTGCCATAACCAGCCTGGCTTTTTTGCCCTTAAACGGAATATTGCTGCATCTTACTTCGGCGTAAAACAAGTCGCCGTTTTTATGCCGGTGCACAGTATTTACTAACGAAATGGTTTTGCGTTTTGATGATCTGTCTAAAAATGCAGTCAAATCATTAAGTTTTTCCTCAGGGCGGAGTTCCTTGATAGACATGCTTAAAAATTCCTCGCGCGAGTAGCCGTATCTTCTTATAGCCGCATCGTTTACTTGCAGCAACTGCAAGGTTTCGGTGTCAAATATCCACATCGGCGATGGATTCTGCTGAAAAAGACTCTTGTAATGCGCTTCCGACTCTTTTAATACTTCATTGCGTTGTATCTTTTCGGCCATTTCTGTTTGCAGCTCATTCATCAAGCGGGCCTCTTGTATAAAGGTTTTTTTTACCCCCCGTATAATATGACTGATTTGTACCACCACAGCCACATTCAAAAACATAAAGTTAAGTGCGTAAACGATCCAGAACGGCAAGGTGTACTTAACACTTAGGGGCGAATTGAATAGTTTGAAATAAATGATACATGCAAAGCTTATATAAAGACAAGCGTTAACAGCAATGGTACGATAAGCAATTCGGGATGAAAATTGAAGCGTAATGTAAACGCTTAAGGCCAAAAAGTAGATAGCACCGATACCAAATGATCCTAGTATGGTGGTTAAACATATAGCAACCGCGTAAAGTACTACGGCTACAAAGGCCTTTTTAAAAGCCAGTTTAAAACGGTTGCTCAGCGTTATAAAAGATATGGAAGTAACGGCCAATCCGTCCATAAGCGGTATAAATAGATGCCCTTGCAGGTATGCAGCAATCATACTCGGAACCACAGCAAGTAAGCTTAGCGGAAGCGAAAAGACAATGAGATTTACAAAAAGGCGTTCCTGCCAGTAGCTTATGTCTTTAGTTTGATATACGGGCATCCCCGTTATCGCTCTATCGACAAATAATTTGTACTGGTACCATGCCCCCTCAAGCGGGTTTGAGAAATTGCGAGCTTTTGTTTTCAACTTTAAACACTAATAGTAATAAATGAGCAGCTTACAATGACCTAAAGACACGTATATCGCTTTTGTTTGTTACAAAATTATACTTGAGCAAATGTTAAATTAAACTTTTTAATATATAAAATCAAAAACAAAAATACGTAATACATTGCAGCTTACCGTATTTAATATAGACTAATATGGTTATAGCTTACGGCTCTACACCTGTTATGTTTATTTGCAACTGTTTCCACACTTAGTATTAACAACAAAAGCCCGATGTTACCATCGGGCTTCGCCACATCCAGTAGGGTCTTTTATGTTACTGGTACTGTATATAAATAGGTTGCGGTTTGTATTTCAACACTTCTTGTGGCGTTAGCATATGATGCGGCGCTTTTTTTAGATCGTTTTTGTAAAATAATTTAAAGCCGGTGAATTGTACGGGTTCCGGGAAGATATGGTTGCGGTAAGTGCCCAATTTTAAATCCGGCTCGCCCCATCCATCCATGTCAATAACCACCTGAACTTCTGGGCGTAGTTTAATGTTTTTATAATTGGTAACCATTTTACGTGTAAAACGGTGTACAATTAAAATCTTAGGTGGCAGATTGTATTTCTTTACCAAGCCAGCTAAGTATTCACTTGCATAGTTAACATCAGCCGCATCGTAAGTACCAATTTTGCGGCCAGGCTTGCTTCCGTCTTTCATCGAAAATTCGGGGTCCATACCAAAGTGCACTTGTGGCATAATCAGGTACTTCTCTAACTGAGGTAACTCCGAGCGGATATTACTCAACGCCACCTGCACATCTAAAAATACAATTGCATTTGATTTTTTGGCTAAAGATAATACCGTATCAATTTGCTTAAATGGCATGCGGTAACGGAACTTGCCATCCTTGCCGCCATCACCTTGTGCAACTACTGCAATGTAATGCAACGCGGGTTGTACAGGTGTTTTTGGGTCGGCCTTTTCCCAGTTCCTGACTTCTGTTTTTAGCTTAGCCAGCATCTCTTTAGGAGGTAGCTCACCTAAAATACCCATCTTTTTAGAGAACAGGTTGCCATAAAAGGCTACTATGCGCTTAAACGGCAATATAGCGCCCGGAACAGGGTAGGGTTGGTTTTTAACCGGCCAGTGCCCTGTAGTATCGCCATTAGCCAGGCGCTTATTCAAGCTGTCATACAGTGCCTTGTCTACCGGCTGATAGGCTGGCTTGGTAGTATCTGTAGCAGAAGTTGTCGAAGCAGTTGTGGTGGTAGTTGTAGAGGTGCTTACTTTTCCGGCTTTGCTGTTTTCTGTGCAGTTAGATAACAGGAGAAGTGAGGAAAGTAATACCGTGGAAGAGAAAGCAAAAGCTTTAAAATTACTCATAAAAAATAGCCTGAAGGCTGGTATCTTGTTGTGTAAAATATTTTAGTTACAATAAAATTTTTTGCTTGTTATGGCGTTGTAAATATAACTATTACGCCAATAAGTTTTACGCAAATTGTAACTTAAATTTTATAGAACTTTCCAAAAACCCCTAGCGGCAGCTTTGAACCTGCAGTTGCCTGTAAGTAAAGTTCTCCAATTTCGAGGTTTTGCACTGCCGGAAATGCACCCTTAATTAAGTTTTCGACAATAACTGAAGAGAAACCCAGCGAATAAGTGTTGAGTATTAGAAAGTGTTCTTCCGGGTCAAGCAGTTGTACAACTTCCTGTAACATTTCGTTAATCTGGTCTTCCAGCTTCCATTTTTCGCCATTAGGACCATGACCATAAGCCGGCGGATCTAATATAATACCGTTATACTTTTTGCCGCGTTTTAACTCGCGCTTTACAAATTTTAAGGCATCCTCCACCACCCAGCGTATGTCTTTCAGCCCCGATAGTTCCTGGTTTTCGTTAGCCCAGGTAACCACTTGTTTAATCGAATCAACATGCGTGGTATCGGCACCTGCTGCTTGGGCAATAAGCGATGCACCACCTGTATAGGCAAACAGGTTAAGTACTTTTGGCTTTTGCGTTTTAAAGCGCTTTACATTCTCGGCAATATAATCCCAGTTAACGGCCTGTTCAGGGAAGATGCCCAGGTGTTTGAACGAGGTAAGCGCCATACGCATTTTAATGGTTGCATGGTCGTTTTTGTATTCTATGTGCCAGCGGTCGGGTGTGTTTGAATTCTTTTTTACCCATTCACCTGCCGTGGCCGAGCGACCCTTAAAGCGTATATGGTGCAAACGCTGCCATTCTGTTTGCGGTAGCGCTTTGCTCCACACTGCCTGTGGCTCGGGTCGTATTAGTATCACCTGCCCAAAGCGTTCCAGCTTTTCAAAATCGCCGCAATCAATCAGTTCGTAATCTTTCCAGTGCGAAGGGGTAAGGAGTTGGATCATTGTATTCAGTAGTCTGTTATCAGTTGTAATGTGTTAGCTGGGACAAAGATAGGTAATATGTTGTAAGGATAATTATAACACCGGTTTAGACGCAACTAGTTAGGGGGGCAAAGTAGCTGTTGCGCAATCAAGCGCAATATACTTCGGCAGTATAGCCGCGGATAATAATTATAGTAATACTTATTTTATAAGTTTCAGAAAAGTTAATGTGGAGTTACGTTCTGTGTCTTCTTTTACTTATTTCAGCCATTAACGCGTGTGCCCAATAGAGAAAATCGGAGTGAAGTGGTAAGCTTCTGAACATCAACAAATTATTTTTTATTGCGTATAAAGCAAAAATGAGATATTAATAAATAGTCAATACGCCTATGAGGACATATTATTTTCACCTCTTTCGTAAGCTTATTTCGAAAGATGTTAGTCTATTGAACTGGACGCGTTTACGTATTCTATTTGCCTGTATTGCTACCTTTTGTTTATTAACTGCTACACTGTTTATTATCTATCTTTTTAATGCGCCTAATTTGCTGTTATATCGCGTTGCGTTCTTTTTCGCATTATTTGTAACGGCAATGTATCTGTTTTGGAGCAACAAAGCCTGGCATGTGGCTGCCCATTTTTTTCTGACCAGTCTTACACTTTTAATATGGACCAATGTGTTGCTGGTACATCAAAGTCTTTATGTAATTAATATTCAATATTGCTTGCTGGTAATTGCCGCCGGTTATTACATTTTGGGTTCTAAAATCGGTCTTCGATATGCAATTGCAGCAATATTGCCCGTGCTGGGAGATGTTTTCTTTAATGACTTTTTAAACGTAGATATCCCTTCAAGAACAGTGAATGTTAGCTATGCCGGTTACGCAATCGCGGCTTTGTCTAATTTTTCGCTTATTCTCTACATCCACAATCTTTTTTTTAAGTCGCTGGCCAAATTCAAGAAAAGGGAAACGTCCTTTAAACGACACTTGGAGCAGGCTTTGGAATATTCCCGTGAGCAAGCCTTAGCAAAAACTAACTTTTTAAATACGATGTCGCATGAAATCAGGACACCGTTGAATGCTATTGTAGGTATGAGCAACCTCTTACTCTCGGGCAGTAAATTACCGGAGCAGGAAGAAAACTTACAGGTTCTTAACTTCTCGACTGAGAACCTCATGGCAACTGTTAATGATATTATAGATTTTAACAACCTGGATAACGGACAAGTACAGTTGCAAAACAAACCGTTTTCGTTATATCAAATTGTTACCAATGTATGTGGCACATTCCGTGAACAGGCAGCGCAAAAAGGTTTAAAGTTTAATTGTATCATCGATGAGAAGTTTAAAGGTTTATCGGTTTACGGTGATGAACTGCGTTTGAGCCAGGTGCTTTTTCATCTTATTGGTAATGCAATCAAATTTACGAATGAAGGCTTTGTTAGTATTGAGGCTATCTGTAACTGTGATAACGCATCTGAAATTGAAGTGAGCTTTAGAGTGAAGGATTCTGGAATAGGTATTTCTGAAATGAAGCAGCAACAACTGCTGGATCCATTTAAAAGAGAGCTGCCCCGCACCCAGCGCCAATATCAAACCACCCTTGGGGTAACCATTGCTTACCAGTTGTTAAAACTGCATGGAAGCCAGCTCGAAATAGAAAGCATAGAGGAAAAAGGTTCTTGCTTTAGCTTCGCCATTATTTATAAAGTAGCTGCACAGCAAGAAGTAGCAGATACACTTGTAACCGCATCTGCTAATGTGGATCTGGCCAAACTGAAAATACTTGCGGTGGATGACGAAAAGTTGAATTTGATGGTGGTTAAGAAAGTACTGGCCAAATGGGGAATAAAAGCAGATGAAGCGGTGAACGGGAAGGCGGCGTTAGAAACGTGTATGCAAAATGATTATGATGTGGTGCTTATGGACATTAATATGCCGGTAATGGATGGATTTGAAGCTTCTAAAGCTATAAAGAGTATAGAAAAACCCGACTTTGTTGCACCACGTATTATAGCGCTCACGGCATCGGTAGGTACGGCTGTAGATGAGGTTATGAAGTTTCCGTGTATTGATGACTGTGTTTTGAAGCCTTTTAAACCAGAAGATTTACAAAAAAAGCTTTATGAGGTTAAGTACGTTTCAGGCTAAGGTTACACTGTTATCAGTGTTTTGAACATTAACCACATTTAAAGTCAACATTACTTGGTACGTCAATCATTTTAGCCGCTTAGCTGTTCATACACTCAATGATCTTTTTATTTGCAGCTGCGGGTTTTATTTGGGCATTTATCATGCTGATGTTTGCACCACTTTGGCAAAAGGCAATATGCTTTATTCCGGTTTGTATTTACGGTGTACTGTACATACATCCGGCTTTTGCTTTCGGTTTAGCGTTTTCAGTTATACCACTGTTGGTTGGTGATATACAGATTGTACCCGATGGTTTACAAATGGATGGTGTTTGGAAGTATTTAGCTTATTTGCCATCTGGCATGGTTGCCGTAATAGCTTTATATATCATACATCCTTATTTTGATAAAAGCGATTGGCTGCGTGCAATAGGTGGTTTTACATTTGCCCTAGTAATGGTAACCTGGGGTTTGAAAATTTTAGTGATCGATCCCATCTTGCTATTTGTGAACCGCATAGGAGCCTCTGAAGTAGAAACACTAGAAAAACAATTCGTAAAGTTGGAGCAAAGGTCAAGACATCGGAATGCAAATTATTTTATTAAACTATATGCTTATCCTGAATTAAAAGTTTCAGGACTTTGTTACCTATATGTTTATTTCAGAAATCTTGCTCCGGGCGACATCCTGAAGTTTAAGTTTAAGAGAGGGCGCTTGGGTATCAAATACATGAGTGGCTTTCCGGTGATACAGCGCGTAGTCCATTGATGTTACACTAAGCGGGAGGGCGATTGCCAACTTTTGCGTTATTTGCTTATATCAGTCTGTGAAGAAAATGTTGTTGTAACATCTTTCTCATTGCAGGTACAACCATGCTTAAGCGTTTTTATAATACGATTTGAGCTGTTAACATTACTGTTGTTAACCATTGTTTACAAATTCTTGTAACACCGTGGTGCAATAAAACGTCTCTTATAATATGAAATACCTAATAGGCTATTTATCACTGGGCATATTATCCATGTACGTTGTTGCATTCAGGCATTCTTCGTTTTGGAATTATCTGCTCGATGACTCACGAGATTCTGTACTCCACAAACTCCCCTTTAAGGAAAAAAGAAGGTATTACGCCATGGCCTGTTTAATTGCAGTATTGATCTGGCCATTTATGGTGGTTAGGATGCTTTCAAACGATAAATTAGCGTAACCAGAATTGATTGGCGATGGAAGTTGGCACTCAGAATTAATAGTGCCATAAGAAAGCCATAAGTGTACGGTAAAAATTACCTTACACCTATGGCTTTATATCGGGAGCTAATTCCTATAACTTTTCTTTCGCGGCTTGGGTAAACTTACTGGCAAATACAAAGTCATTCAGTTCCTGGTTATCGGTATGGGCAATGTCTTTGTTAGTGCCTTCCCACCATTTTTGACCCTGATGCAAAAAGATGATATGATCTCCAATACCCATAACGGAGTTCATGTCGTGCGTTACAATTACTGTGGTAATTTTATATTCCTGGGTAAGTTCATTAATTAACTCATCAATTACAATGGATGTTTTAGGGTCGAGGCCCGAGTTGGGTTCATCCACAAACAGGTATTTCGGTTCCATTGCTATAGCCCGCGCAATGCCCACACGCTTTTTCATACCACCTGACAGCTCGGCCGGAAATAGCTTATTCTTATCTTTCAGGTTAACACGTTCAAGACAAAAATTGGCACGTTCCTGTTTTTCCGACTGGCTCATTTCCGAAAACAGGTTTAGCGGAAACATAATATTCTGCTCTACGGTCATAGAATCGAATAAGGCTGAATTCTGGAACAACATGCCAATTTCTTTACGTATCGGAACACGTTGTTCAAAATCCATACCGGTGAAGTCCTGCCCGTCGAAATTTACATTGCCTTTAGTAGGTTCATGTAATCCCACAATACATTTAAGTAAAGTAGTTTTACCCGAGCCCGAACCTCCTATAATAAGGTTGTTTTTGCCCGCTTCGAAAGTAGCGGTAATGCCTTTAAGTACTTCGTTCTCACCAAAAGTTTTATAGATGTCTTTAATATCAATCATAACATTAACGAAGTAACCATTAAATCAGCAAATAGAATAAATATACAGCTGTACACCACGCCAGTAGTGGCCGATTGGCCAACCTCAAGCGCACCGCCCGAGGTATAAAAGCCCTGGTAAGCACAGATAGAAGTAATGATAAATCCAAAGCAGGTTGCTTTTACCAAGGCAACCTGAATTATTAACGGGTTAAAGCCATCACGTAAGCCGGCCACATAATCAGTGGTGGCAATGTCGCCTGTAACGGCACAGGCAATGTAACCGCCTAAAATACCAAGCACCATGGAGTAAATAACCAGCAGGGGCACCATAATAATGCCTGCTATAATTTTAGGTGCAATAAGGTAACCAGGGGCATTAACACCCATAATTTCTAAGGCATCAATTTGCTCGGTTACCCGCATGGTGCCAATTTGTGAGGCAATGCTGGAACCAACCCGGCCGGCTAACACTAGTGCCGATATAGTTGGGCTAAACTCCAGTATGGTGGAGTCGCGCGAGATGCTGCCCGCAATACTGCGTGGTACAAGCGGACTGGCCAGCTGAAATGCTACTTGTATAGTTGCCACAGCGCCAATAAAAACGGATATGATACTGATAATGCCCAGCGATCCGATACCGATAGATACCATTTCGCGCATGACCTCGGCCCAGTAAACCGAAAATTTTTCGGGCTTACGAAAGCTCAGGCGGATTAACAGGATGTATTTGCCTAGAGTTTGAAACATGTAAACTTTTAAATATGCTGTTAAAAATACATTTTTATCATTAAGCTTTACGGCTTAACTATATTGTGTTACTTTAAAATTATGGAAAACGCTCTCATTACCGGTGCTACACAAGGCATAGGCCGTGCAATTGCAGTTGCATTTGCTAAACAAGGATTAAACCTTGCAATTTGTTCGCGCAAGGTAAAAGATTTAGAAGAATTAAAGCAAGAACTGCTTTTGGTTAATCCTAACATACAGATTTACACACAAAAAACCGATTGCAGCAAAAAAATAGAGTTATTGGATTTTGCCAGCCGGGCACAGCAGCAATTAGGCTTTATAAAAGTGGTGGTTAACAATGTAGGCATGTTTTTGCCATCCAGTGTTTTAGATGATGGGGACGATGCCTTTATGCAGCAGATTAATACTAACCTGATGCCGGCTTATGAGTTATACCGTTTTTTTGGTAAGGAGATGATTGGTAGGCGTTTAGGGCACATTTTTAATATATGCTCGGCTGCATCTTTACAGCCGGCAATAAATGCCGGTACTTATAGTGTAACAAAAGCTGCACTGTACAGTCTTAATATTGTAATGAGGCTCGAAATGCAGGCTCATAGCGTAAAAGTAACTGCCGTGCTGCCAGGATCAACATTAACAGGTTCATGGGCCGGAACGGAGGTGCACCCCGAGCGGTTCGTAATGCCCGAAGATGTAGCAGCTGCAGTATTAAACGCTTACCAAATGAGCAAAGGCGCTAACGTAGATGAGATAGTGATTAAGCCGGTTTTGGGCCAGTTATAATTAACCATTTTAAAATACTTAACAATATGAATAGTAAAAGACTTTACCGCGATGAACTGAATAAAACAGTTGGCGGTGTATGTAAAGGCCTGGCCGATTATTTCGACATAGATGTTTCTATCATCAGGGCATTGTTTGTGCTCGCTCTGGTGCTTAAAGGTTCTGGCGTGTTGCTGTACATTGTTTTATGGATAGTATTGCCCAAAAAAGAGAATTATATAGCCCAGCCGGGTGTAGATTACACCGTGCCACCGATGAATCCTGAAGCCGAACCTGCACAGCCGTTTGTTTATAAAACCAAAAGTAAAAGCAACTTTAGCTTGGTAGCTGGTACTATACTGATTGTACTGGGCGGTATTTTATTGCTGGATGAGTTTAACATTATACCCGATTGGGATTTTAGCCATCTGTGGCCCGTGCCACTGGTTATCATTGGTCTGATGCTAATATTCTCTGCCGGCAAAAAGAATACTACAAACCCTAACCCTCCAATTGCATAAGATATGAAAAACGACAGATTATTTTCGGGCCTCGTGCTCGTCATTATAGGCGCCGCATTTTTACTGCACAATTTTGGTGTGGTTGATTTTCACTGGTATAACATTGTTCGCCTTTGGCCTATATTTTTGGTGATTGGTGGCATAAACCTGTTGTTGGCTAATACCCGTACAGTATGGGCAACCATTGTAAAAGTTGGTGTACTGGTAATCGGTTTAGGCTTTGTGCTTTTCAGTAATGCAGGCCGCCGCCATAATGATAGCTCATTGTTTAACTTTCATTACAATGTGGATGACGATGATGACAACGATGTTGATTTAGACATAGATGATGATAAGGATGACGACATTAAAGCACTGAAAGCTAATGCAACTAATGTTTTTCAGCAACCCTATACGGCCGATATTAAGCATGCGCGTTTAAACGTAAGCGGTGGTGCAACCAGTTATGTCCTGAATACATCAACCGATAGTTTGTTTAAGGCTGCCACACGTGAGTATTATGGCAACTACAATTTAAGTACCTCTAAAGAGGACTCAGTTACCGTGGTAGATTTTGATATGGATAAGCACAATCAGCATTTTCGCTTAAATGGCGGCCATATGAACGTTGCACAAATTAGCTTAAATACGGCACCAATTTGGGATCTTAATCTGCGTGGCGGCGCTGCAAAAGTCGATTTCGATTTAACACCCTACAAAGTACGAAGCCTTAATATTAGCGGCGGTGCAGCATCATGTGATATTAAAATGGCAGCCAATCTGCCTCTTACTGATGTTACGGTATCTACCGGGGCTTCTGAAGTTACTATCCGGATTCCTAAGAACGCGGCTTGCGATATAGCTGTATCCAGTGGCCTGTCGTCTAACGATTTTGATGGCTTTACCAAAATAAGCAGTAGCCACTATACCACACCAGGTTTTGAGGCTGCTAAAAATAAAATTTACCTGAAACTAAAGGGCGGCGTATCCGACTTCAACGTACGCAGGTATTAATAATACTTTCTTTTTTGACTGATTGATTGTAAAGCGGTTGTAGTTGTAAAACTTCAGCCGCTTTTGTTTTATGCAAATCTGGATTTGCAAAAACTACAATTTTGCATTAGCCATCACGGCCAACAGGAGGGTGCTGTTTAGTACAACAACCGGCATTAAAAACAAAAAAGCGTGTACTGGCTAGGCACACGCTTATAAGGATTTGGAAATTACTTACACCGCATCAGACAATGAACTGAACGTAAAATCGCGAATTTTTAAGGGCGGTATCAGCGCGTTAGTGCCGCTTTCGCCGCTTACTGTGCGCTCGCTTTTGCCCAGAGCTTCCAGGTTGTTGAGCATTATAACCGGGCTCTCGTTAAAGCGGAAGTTTTTTACCGGAAATTTGATCTGGCCATTCTCAATGTAAAAAGTACCATCGCGGGTTAGGCCCGTGTAAAGCAAAGTTTGAGGGTCAACCGGGCGAATGTACCAGAGGCGGGTTACTAATATACCCCTTTCTGTTCCCTTAATTAATTCTTCTAAAGTTTGCGTGCCGCCTTCCATAATCACTGCATCGGGGCCGGGTATAGCTTTAACACCTTTTTTTTCGGCCCAATAACGGGAGTATGAAAGATTTTTAACAACACCTTTTTCTATCCAGTTTATTTTTTCCATTGGGCGGCCATCGCCGTTCCAGCGGGCGGTAGGTAGTTCAGGGTGTGATGGGTCTGAGTAGATGTTTACGCGTTCGTCCACCAGCTTTTCGCCCAGGCGGGTTTTGCCGCCCGGCAGGCTTAAAAAACTGCGGCCTTCATCGGCGCTACGTGCATCCAGGCTACCAAATAATTGCTCTAATAATACAATGCCGGCAGCCGGCTCCAAAATAACAGTATACTTACCAGGTTCCAGTGCCTTGGCGGTAGCAGAGCCGGTTGCTTTTTTAGCTGCAATTTTTGAGAAGGCAAGCGTATCCATCTTGCTTACATCGTTAAAAGCTTTGGTTGCGTAGCCTGACCCTTTGCCATCGGCTGTGCGCAGGGTTACCGAAAAGTTAATATCAGTTGCGGTGGTGTAAGCAAATAATCCTTTTGAGTTGAGCAGGGTTGAAAAGCCTGAGCTGTTTTCCAGGAAACCTGCAGCGGTAAGGTTATTGTCTTTAGCTACCTGCAAGCTTTGCTGCACCATATCGGCCCGCTGTTTGGGTGTAATGGCGGCAGTAGCTGGTACAAAACGAGGGGTTGGTGGGCCGTAAGTTTGCGGACCTAAAAAGGGCATAAACTCTGGATTCTCGGGCGCCAGCTGGGCCAGCTCTTCCGAGCGGCTTATTGCTTTTTGTAATGATGCGTCATCAAATTCATTGATGGTAGCAGTGCCCAGCTTTTTGCCAAAGGCCGATGATATGATCATTGTGCTGCGGTTTATGGCACCACTGGTAGATACAGAGTTACGGGCATAGCGAATGTTGGATGAGTCGCCCCCGGTGAGTACTATTTCGCACTGATCGGCTTTTGAGTAGCTCAGCGCTTTCTTCAAAAGCTCACGCGCTTGTTCTTCGGTTAATATAGCCATGATAAGTTTGTTAGATTTTACGTGCTGTGTTAATAATGTTTACCCCATTAAAACGGGCTGTTGACGAGCCATGTGATACGGCGCTTGATTGGGTTGGTTGCCCTTTACCGTCAAAGAACGAACCACCCAAACGGTAATCGCTCTGGTCGGCAACGGCCGAGCAGGAGTTCCAGAATTCCTGGGTGTTTGATTGATAGGCTACATCGTTCAGCATACCTACAATCTGCCCATTCTTGATTTCGTAATATAACTGTCCGCTAAACTGGAAGTTATAGCGTTGCTGATCTATAGAAAAAGAGCTGTCGCCAATAATGTAAATACCCTTTTCGGTATTCTTGATCATGTCGGCCACTTTAAGTGGCGTTTTGCCCGGTTGCAGGCTGATGTTTGGCATACGCTGAAACTGTACCGACGACCAGTTATCGGCATAACAGCAGCCCTGCGATTCGGTTAAGCCAATAATATGGCCCTGATCACGTATGGATTGGTAATTAACCAGCACACCGTCTTTAATTATGTCCCACTGTTTGGTTTTAACGCCTTCATCATCATAACCCACAGCACCAAGTGAACCAGGCTGTAATTTATCGGCCACAATATTCACGTTCTTGCTGCCAAACTGGAATTTTTTAGACTGCCATTTGTCCAGCGTTAAAAAGCTGGTACCGGCAAAGTTAGCCTCATAACCCAGTACCCGGTCAAGCTCCGAAGGGTGACCCACCGACTCGTGAATGGTTAACCAAAGGTGTGAAGGATCCAGTATTAAATCATACTTACCTGGTTCAACTGATTTGGCTTTTAGCTTTTGTTCAGCTTGTGTAGCGGCGGCGCGGGCATCTTCCAGCATATCGTAGCGGTCACGGTACAAAACGGTAGGCGCACCTTTCATTTTGTCACTTTCGCGTGGCATTACGTACTCGTACCCCATGCCGCGTGGTGAGCTTAACGACTGGCGTGTTTCAAACTTGCCGGTCTTCGCATCAATTTTGGTTACTGAAAATAGCGGCCAGATACGGTGTACGTCCTGGTCTATATAAGAACCATCGGTAGAGGCGAAGTATTTTTGCTCATTCACCAGAAACATTATGGAATTTACATAGTTGGCTCCGGCTTTCAAGGCTGCATCGTTTACGGATAGCAATAAGTCGACCTTTTCTTTAATAGGTACCTCAAAGGCATTTCGTTCAATAGGCGCTTTCCAGCTCACCTCGCCATAGCCTTTTTGCGGCAACAACTGCACCGGCTCGCTTAGCAACCGCGCATTTTCTTTGGCAATGGCTACAGCTTGTGCGGCGGCTTTGGCAATACTGTCGGTATCTAACTTATCGGTAGCGGCAAAGCCCCAGCAGCCGTTGGCCAGCACCCGTATACCCATGCCATAAGATTCGGTGTTGACTATATTTTGTACTTTGTTTTCGCGCGTAATCACATACTGGTTCAGGTAGCGGCCTATGCGCACATCGGCGTACGTTGCTCCTTTTGATCGGGCGGCATTCAGTACTACATCAGCCATACGCTTTTTGGTGGCCACATCAACGCCACTTTGCAGCATCGCCTCCGGCGAAACTGGTGCGCCGAACACCGGTACCCGGCTCAGCATAGCCCCACCGAAACCCATCCCGGTGAGGTAAAGGAAGTTTTTTCTGTTCAATGTCTTTTTTGAATAGTTGATTGGTTCTAATGTCTTACTATATATTTAAACGTCCCTCCCTAATTTGGGGTCGGGGTGCTTGTATATTCATCTGTTGGAGTTACTTGTCAAAAAGCTATGCAATTATTAATTCTTCCCCGCCCTCCCGAGGAGGGATGCGAAATGTCTTTAACTTTCTACCCTAATCTCCTCGCCGTACTGATCACATTTACCTTATCAAATTTGGTGGTTGAGCAGCCATGCGATACAGCGCTAACCTGTGAGGGTTGGCCTTTACCGTCAAAGAAAGATCCGCCCATACGGAAATCGCTTTCATCACAAATGGCTGAGCAAGAGTTCCAGAACTCCTGGGTGTTGGCCTGGTAGGCGGCACCTTTAACCATGCCTAAAATTTTGCCATCTTTAATTTCATAACAAAGCTGGCTGCTAAACTGAAAGTTGTAACGTTGCTGATCGATAGAGTAGGAGTTACGGCCAAACATGTATAAGCCTTTCTCTGTATTTTTTATCAGTTCGGCAACCTTCAACGGCGTTTTGCCTGGTTGCAGGCTTACATTTGGCATACGCTGAAACTGCACATCGCTCCAGGTTTGGGCATAACAGCAGCCTTGTGAAGCGGGCAGGCCTAATATGTGCGCCTGGTCGCGCGTGGCCTGGTAGTTAACCAGCACACCATCTTTTATTATATCCCACTGTCCGCTCTTCACACCTTCATCATCATACCCAACCGCACCAAGTGAACCGGGACGTGTTTTATCGCCTACAAAGTTTACCATCTTACTGCCAAACTGGAATTTTTTTGATTCCCATTTATCAAGCGTTAAGAAGCTGGTACCGGCAAAATTGGCCTCGTAACCCAGTACACGGTCAAGCTCGGTAGGATGGCCAACCGATTCATGTATGGTAAGGAACAGGTTGGTGGGATCTAATATCAGGTCATACTTACCAGGTTCAACCGGTTTGGCTTTAAGTTTTTCTTCCAGTTGAGCTGTGCCTATACGCACATCCTCCAGCATGTCATACCGTTTTTTATAAATCGGGAATATGCCTTGTATCTTTTCTTTTTCGTCGGGTATCAAATACTCAAAGCCCATACCTACCGGGGCGCTCAATGAGTTGCGGGTTTCGAATCCACCGTTTTTAGAATCGGTTTTAGTGATAGTAAAGGATGGCCATAACCGGTGAATATCCTGGTCAATGTAAGAGCCTTCGGTTGAGGCAAAGTATTTTTGCTCATTAATCATGAACAGGTTATTGTTAATAAAGCTGGCTCCTGCTTTTAACGCCACATTATTGGCAGCCAGTAACAGATCAACCTTATCCTTAACCGGTATTTCAAAAGCGTTCTTTTCAATTGGTGTTTTCCAGCTTACCTCGCCATAACCTTTTTGCGGAGCAAGTTGCACCGGCTCACTTTGCAGGCGTGCGTTTTCTTTAGCTATAGACACAGCTTGTGCGGCGGCTTTAGCAATGCTGTCATTATCCAGTTTATCGGTAGCGGCAAAGCCCCAGCAGCCGTTAGCCAGCACCCGTATACCCATACCGTATGATTCGGCACTGGTTATGTTTTGCACACGCAGTTCGCGGGTGCTTATAGATTGATTTAGATAACGGCCCAGCCTTACATCGGCATAAGTGGCACCTTTGCTTTTAGCAGCATTAAGCGCTACATCGGCCATGCGTTTTTTGATAGCGTTATCAACCGGTTGTAAAACCGTATCATGAGGTACCGGCGAGCCTATGACCGGGAGGCTCTGTAACAGTGCAGCGCCCATGCCCATACCGGTGAGGTATAAAAAGTCCTTTCTATTCAAAGCAGTGGTATTTGATTGCGTAATATAGTAATATACGCGCAAAAATCACTGCTTAAAAACGCCTGAATCAGGCAAAATTTGCCTTTGAGATGGATGTAACTGCATGAACTTCTTATAGCAGTTATTCAGGTAATTAACCAATACAAAATCATTGGCCCGGTAGATATTTACAGCAGGCGTATAACGGCGTACGAAAGCCTCCAATTCGGTGCCGCGGAGCGGTATGTAATTAGAAACGTTGGCGGTGCTGAATACTTTGGCTATCTGTGTTTTGGTCTCTTCATTTCGGAGCATTTGTTCCTGCCGTTGCTTGCGACGCTCATCCTTTTTCCAGTACCAGAGCCTAAAGGCTACCCCGCCTTTGAAGTTGCCAGCCCGATCGGTTTGGTAAGCAGTGGTTTGCCCATGAAAGTAAGGGTCTAAAAATATCAGGCTTGGTCCTTCCATGGTTTTTACTTCGACGCCGTTAAGCATATGTTGCTGTGGTAGCAGGAACACTTCAAAGTCATTAAGTTTAGTAATAAGCAATGTGTCGTTCTGGTAGGCGAAGCCTTTAAACAAGAGTAAATCGTTTAGGCTAGCTTTAATAATGAACTTGCCCTTATTATCGCTAACCGCGCTTTGTTTGGTATTAAGATTTTGCACATGTATACCAGCCAAACCAACACGGGTCTTATCCTCTAATACCCTGCCTTTTACAGCTTGTTGTCCATAACTCAAAAAGGCGGCAAGGCAGAGCGCGACGCATAGTAGCAAGCTAAATTTAGGCATGCTTAAAATTAGTGTTTCAAGGCTGAAGCGTTTGTTAAAAAAGGTTAAAAAGAAAAAGCCGTTCTGGCTGGCAGAACGGCTTATAACATTGGCTTTAGACGTGATTACACCGCGTCTGAAAGTGACGTAAACGTAAAGTCCCGAATCTTCATCGGCGGTATCATGTAACTACGGTAACTTTCTACACTGATAGCACGCTCTGGCTTGCCCAATGTTTCTACGTTGTTTAACATGATAATCGGGCTCTCGTTAAAGCGCATGTTCTTAATAGGGAACTTAATTTTGCCGTTCTCGATATAAAAAGTGCCATCGCGGGTTAAGCCAGTTAGAGCCAGTACCTGCGGGTCAACCATACGAATGTACCATAAGCGCGATACTAATATGCCGCGCTCTGTACTTTTTATCATTTCATCCAGTGTGGCCGTGCCGCCGTCCATAATAATATTGCTTGGACCAGGCATTGGTTTTACACCTTTTTTCTCCGCCCAATAGCGCGAATAGCTTAAGTTTTTAACTACACCATTCTGTATCCAGTAAGTTTTTTCTAAAGGTAACCCCTCGCCGCTCCAAGTGCTGGCCGGCAGGTCGGCGTTAAATGGATCAGAATAGATATTTACTTTATCGTCCATTAGTTTTTCGCCTAAACGAGTGCCTCCGCCTCGCTTGCTCAGGTAACTGCGGCCTTCATCAGCACTGCGTGCATCAAAACGGAACATGTTTTCCATCATGTACACCGCCGCTGTGGGTTCCAGTATAACGGTGTATTTGCCTGGTTCAATGGCACGTGCGCCTATGGAGCCATTTGCTTTTTGAGTGGCAATCTTAGTAGCGGCATAGGTGTCCAGCTTACTTACATCGGTAAAACCGCGTGCTGCATAGCCCGAACCTGTTCCTTCTTTATTACGTGTGGTTACCGAGAAAGTAACATCGGTTGACTTGTTATAGGCAAACAAGCCTTTGTTGTTCATGGTGGCATAAAAGCCCGTAGTATTTTCTAAAAAGCCTGCTGCCTCCAAACCGGCTTCTTTTGATGCTTTTAAACTGGCTGCAACCATTTCGGCGCGACTTTCGGGCGTCATGGCTGCAGTTTTGGCATTATAGGTGTTGGCTTCGGCAAAAGTTTGGCCGCCCAAAGGTGGCATATGCTCCGGGTTTTCCGGAGCCAACTGGGCCAGTTCTTCTGAGCGGCGCACCACTTTTTCTAATGAGGCGTCATCGAACTCATTGATGGTAGCGGTTCCGGTTTTTTTACCGAAGGTTGAGCTTACCGCCAAACCCAGGGTGCTGATATCGCCTGCAGTTGATACGGCGTTTAATGCGGTACGGATGTTGCCGCCTTCCTGACCGTTTAAGCCTATCTCGCATTCATCGGCTTTTGAGTAACTGAGCACTTTCTTTAATAAAGCCTGTGCTTCTTCTTTGCTAAGTATTGGCATATGCTGATTATCCGATTCTACGTTTAGTGTTTATAACATTTACTCCTTTAAATAACGAGGTCGACGACCCGTGCGATACGGCGTTCGACTGGCTCGGCTGACCTTTGCCATCGTTAAACGCGCCGCCCAGTCGGTAATCGCGCTCATCGCAAACTGCAGCCAGTGAGTTCCAGAACTCCTGGTTGGTAGCCTGGTATGCCACGTCGTTCAGCATGCCCACAATCTGCCCGTTTTTAATCTCATAGAACAACTGGCCGCCAAACTGGAAGTTGTAACGTTGCTGATCGATAGAGAATGAACCGTTACCTACAATGTAGATACCTTTTTCGACCTTCTTAATCATTTCGGCCACGCTAAGCGGTGTTTTGCCCGGCATTAACGATACGTTAGGCATGCGTTGAAACTGCACGTCGGCCCAGGTTTGAGCGTAGCAGCAGCCTTGTGATTCTTTTAGACCCAGCATGTGTGCCTGATCGCGTATGGCCTGGAAATTAACCAGTGTGCCGTCTTTTACAATTTCCCACTGTTTAGGTTTAACGCCTTCGTCATCATAACCTACAGCGCCTAAGGAGCCTTTCTGGTTTTTATCGGCTACAACATTCATGTTAGTGCTACCGAATTTAAAGTTGCCCGATTTTAACTTGTCTAAAGAAAGGAAACTGGTGCCTGCATAATTAGCTTCATAACCCAATACACGGTCTAACTCGGTAGGGTGGGCAACCGACTCGTGAATGGTTAACCAAAGGTGCGATGGATCCAGTACCAGGTCGTATTTGCCTGGCTCAACCGATTTTGCTGATACCTTTTCAGTAGCATTTTTGGCGGCGTTTTTCACATCCTCCAGCATATCGTACCGGTTTCTGTAACGGGTAACAACGCCTTGCATTTTTTCAGCTTCCGATGGGGTTAAGTACTCATAACCCATACCTACCGGCGAGCTTAAGGCGGCGCGCGTTTCAAAAGCACCCTTAGCTGGGTCTATCTTGGTAACGCTAAAGTTGGGGTACAAACGGTGTATGTCCTGGTCGATGTAAGAGCCATCGGTTGAAGCAAAGTATTTTTGCTCGTTAATAGCCAGTATGGTCGAATTTACAAAGCTTGCACCACCTGCTAATGCTGCACCATTTACAGCCATCAGCAGATCTACCTTTTCCTTAATAGGAACCTCGAATGCATTTTTCTCAATTGGGGTTTTCCAGCTTACCTCGCCATAACCTTTTTGCGGAGCCAGTTGTACCGGCGGACCGCCAATTTTAGCATTAGCCTTAGCCACGGCAACGGCACGTTCGGCTGTTTTGGCTACACCGTCTTTAGTTACGGTATTGGTGCAGGCAAAGCCCCAGCAACCATTTACTAACACGCGTATACCTACGCCGTACGATTCGGCGTTGGCTACGTTAAGTACGCGGGTTTCGCGGGTGATAACAGCCTGGTTGAGGTAGCGGCCTATGCGAATGTCGGCATAGCTGGCACCTTTAGATTTAGCCGTGTTGAGTGCTACATCAGCCAGTTCTTTTTTAATGCGCACATCAACCTGCTCCAGTGCCTGAGCCGGATCGATTGGGCTACCGAAGGATGGCAGGTTGGGCAGCATTAAGGCACCGGCACCTACACCCGACAGATAAATAAAATTTCTACGTTTCAAGGTTTAATCCTCCTTTTAGTAATTAGTTGGTATGAGTTGTTTAGTTTTTTAGCTTATAAATTTACGCTCGATCCATAAAAAGGTACAAGACGCTAATAAAAGTAAATAAAAAATCAGTTTAGGAACCTCAATTTTTATTTTTTGCTGTATTTGTTTTGTTACAGCCACCTTTTTTTGCTGAACTGCGGCAAATGTTGACGTTTCAGCTATTCTTTTAAGCTGATTTAAGCTCCTCCAGCCTGTTTTTGTATAGTTGTACCACCAAAATGACGGCCCATTGCCTGAATTTGCCACCTGCCAACCTGTTTTATGAGGCCAGTAACTGAAATTCCATTCGTAAGGGATGGCTGCACTTTGCTCAGGCGCTATTTTTTGGCCATTGATGATCACATCTTGGGGCGGTACCGGACTTTGCAATACTAGCCTCACCTGTTCGTTTTCTGATGGCAATGCCGATGCAATATGCCAGCTTTGTAATGGTGGTAGTTTACGGGCAGATTTACTAATGAGCAGCGACCATAGCGCCGCATAATCTGTTTTGTTGCCAGCCAGCAGCCAGCTATAAGTATGATTTAAAGTAGTTAATATTACCTTACCAGCGCCGGCCAGCGCTATGCCAGCCAGTTCGTGGCGTTGTGCATCAGTTGCCAGGCTTTGGGTGTTGTTACGATAATTAATGTATGCTGCGTCAATTCCTAATTTGGCTGTTTTACGTGTCTGGCCCTGTAAAATCAGCTGCACTAAAGGCTGTTCTTTTACAGCAACGGTGGTAACAGGAAAATCGCGTTGCAGCCATGAGGCAGCCTTATCTGAGCTATCGGCCCGAACAATAACGCCTAATCCTTTTTGCGTTACCTGTTGCTTCAATAGTGCTCCTTCTGCAGCAGTGAGTGATTTTAGGGCAGAGAGATCGCCCAATACTACATCAAATCTATCTAACACACCGGCTGAAAGCTTTTGTAAGTTCAATTTATCAAGGTTGGTGTATTCTTCACTGATTTTATCTTTACTAATCACAGAGCGGCTGGCAACCGCGTAGCCATTTTCGCCCAACCAGTTTTTAAGGAAACGTGTTTCAAAGTTGGGAGCCGCGTTCAGCATTAACACTTTTAACGGGCTAGTCGGTTCAATCTGAACGGGCAAATCTTCTACAGCTAAGGTATCGTTACCAGCCAAGGCCAGTAACTGGTAAACAACCCGCCCCGTTGGTTTAGGCACTGTGCTAAGTTGAAAGCTGGTTGTTTTAGTGGCCGGCAGGATAATAGAATCCAACACTGTATTCAAACCTTTGAATAAGAATTTAACAGGTTTCTCTTCATTATTTTGAAAGATGCCTTGTACCAACAACGACTCACCCGTTTTTAACGTGGCTGGCCAGCTTATGGATTGGAGGCCAGCAGGCCGCTTTGGCGGGCGATAACCAATCGGCGAATTACTTAACAATTCTAACTCATTAGCTGTTAGGCCATAACCTAAAATTCTTACACCAGTAAAAGCCGGTTTGTGGTTTCTTAACTCTTCTAAGCTGCCGAGTAGAATCGATTTTTTGTAACGTTTTTTGATGCTGGCATCGGTGGTAAAAACTGAATCGCTACTATTTATATCATCGGTGTTAAATCCGTCTGTTAAAAGCACAGCATTGGTTGTTTGTGCAGCGGTTTGTGTGGTGCCGTTGTAAGTTACAGGTAAAGCTATACAGCCAAGGGCAGCCACCGCCAGCCATACAGCCAACAAACGCCAAAATAAACGCCTGCGGTCGGTACGGCGATATTCCTGCCAGCTAAAAACAAGCGCTAATACAATACAAATAATACTGACCGATATAATCCAGTTCATGCTTGCTTACCGGTTTAAATTTTGATAATAACGTTGAGCCAAACCCATGTCGGCAGTGGTTGACGCAGGATAAGGTGAAGTTTTACTGGATGGTAAACTTTTTTGTATAGCCTTTTCAATCATACTGCGGTCGGTCGGCTGTACAACATTGCTGGTTAAAACACGTCGTAATGCGCCAACCGCTTTTAAGTAGATGCCAGGTTGTGCCGACGCCCGTACGGCTAACTGCTGCGCGGCCAGTTGCAGTATGCGTTTATCGGCCAGGCTTAGCGCCCGATGTTTAGACTGCTCCAGTATGCCGGCTGCTTTTTTCAGTGTTTCATATTTATCCGTCCCCGGCTTTGACTTTTGCTGATTAACTGGTGAGCCGATTTTGGTGAGGTCGCCACTCAGGCGTTTTTCGGGTTTAAGCGGAGGCGGGTTGTAATTGGTTTTGGCCACAAATGAGCGCGATTTTTGCTGCAGGTCTTTTAACAACCGTAACGCTTTATATTCAAACGGCAGTGCTTCCAGGGGTTTGTAAAGGCGCAGGCGCAGTTCGGCTTTCCACATTTCGTTCAGCGTAGCCTTTAATTGCGCTTTTACGGCAGGTTCCAAAAATGTGGCATCTTCTGCGTTATCATGCTTATCGGTGTAAGCATCCATCACCATAGCGGCGTTGCCAAAATTTTCTGCTTTGCCAAGTTCATCATGTTCATTGTCTTCATGACTGCCTTCTTCTTCATCTCCTAAAAATTTGCCATAGCGCAGGCGCAGCATTTTTTGATCGGTGCCTAAATCATTACAACGGTTTTTAAATGTGGTTACGCCAATGCTGTCTTTTTCCTTCAATAACTTTTCGGTGTCCAGAATAATTTGCCGCTGGCTTCTGAAATATTCGGGTTTTATGTTTGCAGCTGCCACCAATCCGTCCATGCTGAGTAGTTGTGCTGTGTCCTGTATGGATACAATGAGCACATCCGTGCGGTTTTTTTGCTGATGTGTATCCTGTGCCTGCACGTAAAAGTAAAGTTCATCACCGGGTTCCATGTTCAGCTTTGGTAAATCAATAGTGCGTTGCAGATTGTATTGCCGGCTGTGCTTTCCGAACGATGTATTGAAGCTGAAAACCGTATCCTTAAACTTTACAGACTCGCCGCTGCCTTTAGCCACTGTAGCAAAAATCTGAGCACTGTTAACGCCATAATCATCACTTAAATTGGCATTGATAATAACACGGGGAAGCTCGCCAGCATCAATATGGGTATATTGCCGGGGCGATTTAATGTGAATGGCCGGTAATTCATCCTTTACCACCTGTATTTGATAAAGGTCGGATAGTTTGCCATTAATACTTACCTGGTAAAAACCAGGTTTGCTGAGCAGGCGTTGTGCCGTCCATTCAGTGGACTTTTGGTGCGTTAATGCCAGCTTTTCATGTTCATTGAACAGGAGCGTTACGCTTTTAACGGCAATGTTAGTGCTGATGTGCCAGGTTACTATTGCGCCTTCTTCGGCAATAATGGTAAATTTATCCTGCTGGCGTGCTGGCTTGCCGGTATATGCGGGCGGCATTATTTTTAACGCTACACCATCGATTTGCGGCAGTACCTTTTCTGGCGGCGCAGTGTTTCGAACAGTCTGTTTGCTGTCGCCAAAGTAGTAACCTCCTTTTGCTGCCGGCCAGTGCTTACCCAACCAAAGCATGCCCGCGCTTAAAATTAAGGCTAATGCCAATAATCCTGCAGCTTTTTTTACCCGATGCATAACCAGCGGCGGCTGGCCCGGCAGGTGCACAATCTCCTGTTCCACTTTGGAGCGTTGCAGGCTCTCAAGCAAATTTAATTCCGCGGCTGGTTTAATCACCAGCGCACTGCTTTCTTCCAGCTGCGGGTAAGTAACATTCAAATAACGGCAAAGAGTAGCCAGGGTGGTATTCCATGGCCGGCGGATGGTTGCCAGTATGCCCATAACAACCATGAAGGATACTATGCCACACCCCACAGCACGTGCTTGCAATGGGCGATACAAAATGCTGGCTATTAAAAAGGCGCAGCCTGTAGCCAGCAAGGCATCGGCCAGTAACTGATAGCCAACGTAGCGCTGCTTTAATTGCTTTATTTTATGTAATGCGGCCTGTTCCATTTAGGCGTTATGAGTTTGAGGTGTGCGATGGGCCAGCCAGCGTTCGGCAGCAAATACTATAACCAGCGCCAGCCAGAAATAGCGGCCGAGGCTTTTGTTTTCAGCCGGCTTACCAGCTGCGATGGTGTGCGTTGCTGAAGTGATAACCGGCATATATTGCTGGCGGCTTAATATTCTTTTATCTGAATTGGGCTGGTTTGCCTGGTGGCTTGCCTGCATTAATTGAAGTAACCATGTGGGGAAGGCATTGCTCCAAACCAAGTTATTCCAGGCCGGGTTGAAACGGCTGTAAAAGCGATAGATGCTGGTTTTACCGTACTGCTGTGCAGATAATATGGGTTTACCAAAACCATCCCGCCATATACTAGGGTCTGGACTATCTCCGCTCACGGCTTTAAATAACTGCACTTTACCTTCATCAGGCAGCGCGGTTGAAAAGTAGCCCGCGTTACTCATTAAAGTGTTTACATTTAAAATCTTGCCTTTTTGGTAAGCAAAGATGTGATTGCAGCTTTTTATTGCCCGATGGTTAAGCGTCTTGTCCGACAGCCAGAAGAGCCACTGCGTTTGTGGAGAGATCTGACCCGGGTTAGTAATTATCCTCAATACAGTTTTACGCTGTGTAAAGCTGCTTACCGCTTGTAAGGCTGCTTTTAGGTAGGCGGCATCCGTACTGTTATCGGCATAAATGAGGAGCCGATGAGTGGTGGTATCAATATTAAACGGCGCTTGGTTGTTATTAGCAGGCTTCACCTGCGCATTGTCTCCGGCGGTTTGTATGCTGAACGCCGGATTGCTTCGCGTTGCGCTTACTGTGCTATAGGTATAGGCAGTGCCCAATGGTGTACTGTTGCCCTGTATAACCCTTATATCGCCGGCGTTGGTAAACCATGCATCCTGTATCCAGCTGCTTGCTGAATCGGCCGGGGTGTAGGTTTGCCAATGCAAATTAAGCGCTATCTCTGGCTTGTTACCCCTAAAGTATTTGGCCTGGTTAGGTGTGAACACAAAAACGGGCAATGGTGAACTTACGCGGTTATTAAGTTGTTTGAACAGGCTCCAGTAGTTGGCAAGCGGAGCGGCGGCGGCGGGTGGCGAGGCAAGAATAGAATCTTTTGGGTGCAGCAGTATCTGTTTAAGGTTAGATTTTGCAAAGCCCGTATTAAAATAATGAAACTCGTAACCTGCACGGTTAAGCGAGTCAATAGTACGCTTAAATTTTTTGTAAGTTTCGGTAAGGTTTTCTTTGGGTACCAGTAGCCAGCCTTTTACTTTAACCGCTTGCACTTTTTTTTGCCATACCGGCATGGCCAGTAATAATGCTATCAATAACAGTAAGAGGCAGCGCAAAATAAATAGTGTTACATCCAGCAATTTAAAACTCCGGCTGCTTTTACGTGAGGCAGCATTAATAAGCGATATGCTGCCCACTTTGAGCACTTTGCCCGGCCGTATATTCCACAGGTGTATGAGTACCGGAATTGCTATTGCGGCAGCACTGAAAAACCATATGGGATTCAAAAATTGAAACATGTAGCTCGTTTTTAAAAGACGTAACACTTATGAGCGCCGTCGCAATATTTTACAGTACCAATAATCTTCTCCCGAAAAGACGACTCTTGATTTGCATTGCGTTATTGATGTATATTGTCATCGTTTTCTATCTCTTTTATCTCCGTTCCGTCCGGTGTGGCGCGGCCGGTTTACCCTTTGTTCCGCTGCACTAAGAAGTCACGCAAAGCAACATCAAGAGGTTGGGCTGTGCTGAGCATACGGTGTACAATGTGTTTGCCGAGTAATTGCATGCGTATGTTTTCGAGGTGGGCCTGTAAGGCTTGCTGGTATTGCTGCCTGGCCTGTGGCCCTACCTGTATCACTTCGCCCGTTTCCAGATCTTCTAAAGCGGAATAGCCCTTAAAGTCAAAATCCAGTTCGTTTTGCCCCATTAATTGAAATACAATGATCTCGTGCCTGAGCGCCGCGAGTGAATCTAATAATTTCATGATCTCGCCCTCGGGCTGGTACATGTCGGTAATAAATACCAGTAGTTCTTTTCGGCCTGTACCGGCAAATAATTCTTTATAATGTACGGGTTGAGTAAAACTACCGGCCGGCTTTAAGTTCTCTAACTGGTGATATAACCGCTGTAAATGTTGCGGATCGGGCCGCGAGGCCAGTGAAAACAGGCCACCTTCTTTAAAAACATACAAGCCCACTGCATCTCCTTGTAAATTGGCCAAATAAGCCAGTGACGCTGCCAGGAAACGGGCATACTCTATTTTAGTTAGCGTGCCATCATGATGGTTCATGGAAGCACTGGCATCAATCAAAAAACGTACTGAAATGCTGGTCTCAATTTCTGACTCACGAATATAGTACCGGTCGCTGCGGGCATACATGCGCCAGTCAAGCCAGCGCAAATCATCGCCGGGCTGGTAGCTGCGGTATTGGCTAAACTCCAGTCCGGGCCCCTTAACGGTACTTTTGTTAAAGCCGTTCATAAATCCATCAATCACCGTTTTAGCCAGCAAAGGCAGGTTCTTGATCGTCATGAGTACTTTCGGGTCGAGCATGATTTTATTTCGGATGTTCGGATTATTGCGGTTGCATAACCTTAATTCTTATTACTAAACCCGTGGTCTTTCTATTAATTTAATCAATTCAGCGGTGGCTTTGTCTGAGGTAATTCCTTCAGCTTCGGCTTTAAAGTTCATAAGTACGCGGTGGCGTAGCACAGGAGTAGCCATGGCGTGTATGTCTTCCAATAACACGGCATAGCGGCCTTTGAGCAATGCACGCGCTTTAGCGGTTAATATTAACGCCTGCCCCGCACGCGGCCCAGCGCCCCAGCGTACCCACTCTTTTACATAAGGCAGGGTAGAGGTATCGGGCCGGGTAGCACGTATAAGCTCACTTACATAGCGCACCAGTTCTTCGCTAATGCTTACCTGGCGCACCAGGGCCTGGGCCTGCTGTATCTCTTCAGCGCTAATAACCGGGTTAATGGTGGCTTTGGTGGTGCCGGTAGTGCGGTTTAATATGGCGAACTCTTCTTCAGCGGTAGGGTAGCCAATTTGTACCAGTAGTAAAAAGCGGTCTAACTGCGCCTCGGGCAGGGGGTAGGTGCCCGCTTGCTCAATAGGATTTTGGGTAGCCAGGATGAAAAAAGGCTTATCGAGCGGGTAAGTTTGCCCACCGTAAGTAACTTCAAACTCCTGCATGGCTTCCAGCAAAGCCGACTGCGTTTTGGGCGGCGTGCGGTTTATCTCGTCGGCCAGTATAATGTTGGCAAACAAGGGGCCTTTATTAAATTTAAAAAAGCGCTTGCCGGTTACGTGGTCTTCCTCCAGTATTTCGGTGCCTACAATATCGGTAGGCATTAAATCGGGTGTAAACTGTATACGGCGGAATGACAGGTGCAAAGCCTGCGACATGGTTTTAACCAGTAAGGTTTTAGCCAGCCCGGGTACACCTTCCAGCAGGCAGTGCCCACCGGCCAAAAATGCTACCAGAAGTTCATCCAGAATGTGTTCCTGGCCTACTATCACCTTTTGTATTTCAGTTTTTAGCTGCGGAAGCTTAGCCAGCAGCGATTTTACGTGGGTTTCTGTTAGTTCCAAAGCTCTTATTTTATAGCGCCCTTTAATTTATAAAGGTGTTGTTCAGTTTCGCATCACAATATATTGTGATTTGGATTAAAAGGCATTAGATTTTGCGAAAAATTAAATTAAGTATTTAAAAAATTACAAACACGGTAAGCAAAATCTGTCAGAGCATTAAAATTTTCTTCTACTTTTAAAGTTTTAACAGCAATGTCATTAAATTCCAAGTTTACTTTTACCCGCTTTAGCTATCATTCAGGCGATTGGGACACCGATCAGCGGATGCCCATTAATATATTGAACTCATTGCTGGAGTACACTACCATTCCTATTGATAGTAAAGAGAAGGTGGTGGCCTTAAGCAGCCCGGATGTGTTTAACTCGCCGTTTAGCTACTTGAGCGGGCATAAGCTGGTACAGTTTGATGCGCAAGAACGGGCCAATTTTAAAAAGTATGTTCAAAATGGCGGCTTTGTATTTGTAGACGATTGCAACCATGATATAGATGGTCTTTTTGCCAAATCATTTGAGGCGCAAATGGCATCACTTTTTGGGCCGCAGGCGTTAAAAAAGATCCCTAACAATCACGAGTTGTATCGCTCCTTCTTTACGTTCGAAAAAGGTCCGCCCAATACATCATTTGAGTTGAATGGCTGGGGAGATGACCTGGTGCATGATTACCTGAAAGCCATCACCATAAATGGCCGGATAGCCGTTTTGTATAGTAATAAGGATTACGGGTGCGAGTGGGATTACGATTTCAGGAATAAGCGCTTTTTGGCCGAGGATAACACTAAGTTCGGCGTAAATATTGTGGTATATGCCATGAGCTCGTAAGGGTTTGGGTAAGCAATACTAAAAGGTTACTTTTGCCCGGCCTGTTAAACACAGCGTACTGCATGGACAATTTTTATGTAAAAGATAATGACGGCGAAAAAGGTCCGTTTACGTTTGAAGAACTGACTGATGGTCGTCTGGAGCCTAATGATATGGTACGTACTGATTTTACCAGTTGGGAAAAAGCCAGTGATATTTTAGATTTCGCAGAATACTTCCGGTACGAGGGTTATTACTTTGCTACCGAAACCAACCTGGCTAGTTTTTGGATACGCCTGCTTGCCTTTATCATAGACCATGTCATCGTTTCCTTTTTGATAGGCTTCGGTTTTGTGTTATTTGCCGATTACCTTCCGTTTAGTATCAATACCTTTAACATTGAAGAACCGCATACGCGGGATCTGGTTCAGCGTATTTATCTGATCACACTTTTTGTTTATAACCTGTTGTTGTGTGCACTGCCTTTAAGCAGTACTTTGGGGCAGGCCCTGTGCCGGTTAGTTATAGTGGATGGCGAGGGCAGGAAGATAAACCCATTAAAAGCAATGATTAGAAGCGCTGCTAAAATATTTTCTTTTTTGTTTTGCGGCGCCGGTTTTTGGAGCGTGCTTTTTATGCAGCACAAGCAGGGCATACACGATATGCTGGCTAAGACGTACGTGATCAGGAAGGACGAGCTTTAAATTAACATTCTCTTGAAACAAGCATAAGCGGATAATGCTTAACTTTGTATTTATAATCAAAGTTATCTCTCTGTGCATATGATGAATGCTGATGCTGTAAAAGTGCTGCCTGGCCGTTATTGTAACTCATTAACCCAATACTCCCGTTTTGTAACCCGCGAGGTAACCATTGGCGATGTGCCCATGGGTGGCAGTAACCCCATCCGTATTCAAAGCATGACCACTACCGATACCATGGACACCATAGGTACGGTAGAGCAAACCATTCGTATGGTTGATGCCGGTTGTGAGTACGTACGTATTACGGCACCCAGTATAAAGGAAGCACAGAATTTAGCCGAGATTAAAAAGCAGTTACGTGCGCGTGGTTACACGGTGCCGCTGGTGGCCGATATCCATTTTACGCCCAATGCTGCTGAGGTGGCTGCCCGTATTGTAGAGAAAGTACGCGTTAATCCTGGTAACTACGCCGATAAAAAGAAATTTGACGAACTGGAATATACCGACCTGGAATACCAGGGCGAACTGGACCGTATCTTTCAAAAGTTTACCCCGCTTGTAAATATCTGCAAAGAGTACGGTACCGCCATGCGCATCGGCACCAACCACGGCTCGCTGAGCGACCGCATTATGAGCCGGTACGGCGATACGCCGCAGGGCATGGTAGAGTCGGCCATGGAATTTATACGCATGTGCGAGGCTTTGAATTACTATAACCTGGTTATTAGTATGAAAAGCAGCAACCCGCAGGTAATGGTACAGGCTTACCGTTTGCTGGTTGATACTATGGTGGCTGAAGGCATGAACTATCCGCTGCACCTGGGCGTAACTGAAGCCGGCGATGGTGAGGATGGCCGTATCAAATCGGCGGTAGGCATTGGTACCCTGCTGGAAGATGGCCTGGGCGATACCGTACGTGTATCCCTCACCGAAGAACCTGAAGCTGAAGCGCCTGTAGCAATTGCATTAGTGAACCGGTATTTAGAGCGGGGCGCAAAGGGCGTGGAAAAAAATCAAGAGTCACAATCCACAAGCCAAGTGTTTTCTGCCATTCCGCTGGTAGCTCCGATCTCCGCTCCTCAGCACAACCCTTATGAGTATCAAAAGCGTGTTACCGATGAGGCTAATGCCTTTATTGGCGGGCATATGGTACCACGTGTGGTGCTGGATTTGAGCACGAGGAACCTGAAAGACCCATCGGTATTGAATGATGCCGGTTACCTGTACTCGCCCGTGCTGGATAAATATAATATGGCCGATCAGTCGGTTGATTTTGTTTACCTGGCCAATCAGCTGCCTTCGTTTACTTTTCCGGGTAATTTAAAGCAGTTATACAATTACACCACCTGGCAAACCTTAACACATAAAAAGAATTGCCACCCGGTATTTACGTTAGCCGAATACCTGGCAGCCGAAGACCGTTCATCAGCTTTAAACCTGGTGAAGATTGCCCTGGCCGATTTTGATGCCGCCCAGTTAATTAAACTCGCCCATGATGATAAAGGACTGGTTTTGGTTTTAGAAACTGATGCATCGCACGGCATGGCCGAGCAGCGCTCCTTCTTCTTTAAATTAGCAGCGGCGGGCATAACCACGCCGGTTATTATTAAAAGAAGCTACGGGTTTGGCGCAGAGAGCCACGAACAGGGAGCAGAGCAACTAAACATAGCACCAAATACCGGTACATCGTCTATAGTTAATGCTGATAACTCCAAAGTTTTAATTTCTGCTACCCACCCAACTGATCCGGTAACTGAATTGCAACTTTATGCCGCTACCGATATGGGCGCTTTGCTGGTTGATGGCTTTGGCGACGGGGTTTGGATTGATGCACCCGGTATGCTGCCTGCGGTAATTACCTCAACAGCGTTTGGCATTTTGCAGGCCACCCGTTCGCGCATATCCAAAACCGAATACATCAGCTGCCCAAGCTGCGGTCGCACACTGTTCGATTTGCAGGAAACCACCCAAATGATCCGCAGCCGCACCAGTCACCTCAAAGGACTAAAAATTGGCATCATGGGCTGTATTGTAAACGGCCCCGGCGAAATGGCCGATGCTGATTATGGCTATGTAGGCGCCGGGCCGGGTAAAATCACCTTATACCGTGGTAAGGAGGTAGTGAAAAAGAATGTAAACACCGCCAGCGCATTAGACGAACTGATTGGCATCATCCAGGAGGATGGCAACTGGGTTGAACCGGCTGTGACGCTTTAAGAAAATAAAATAGGTAAATAATACTGTACTCTAACTGGTTTTCCTTTCTGTTTACCCGGTATCCAACGTGGTGAATGTTTAAGCAGTCTGATAGCTTCCCTGTCGGTTTTAGCAGTACAGCTTCTTATTATCTTGATGTTAGACACGGAGCCATTCTTTTCTATAACCACACAGGCAACAACCCGACACTGAACTCCTTTAATAGTGCGGATATTTTTAGTGATATAATCCTTAAAACCTTTATCCCCGCCCGGAAATACCGGAAAAATTTCGGCATAGTTATAAATGCCGCCTTTTAAAATTATCTGTCTGGATGGTCCACAAACCGGTTCATCAATTCGTACGGTTTGTGCGTCTGGCTTAGGTTTGGGTATGGCCTGTTGCTGTTGTGCCTGCGGCGGTCCACAAGCTGTACTCCAAGCACATAAACATAGAATAGCAGCAGCAAAGATTTTCATTTTTGGTAATTGGTAAATGAAGGTAAGTGTTTGATATGTAATTTAAAACCACTTCACAAAAAAAGCGGTACCAGCCTCGCGCCAGCACCGCTTACGTTCATTAAAACAAAAAATCTTTATGGCTTCAGCTTAAATGAAGCCGCCAATACACTTTTATTTTCCCGATAGTATTGTTGGGTAAGCAGGCTGTCTAAAATTTGGTTCAATGCTTTTTGTACCTTCTTTTTACTGATGTTAAGCCGTGCGTTTATAGTTTCGGTATAAATAATCTGCGAGTTATCGTCATAAAACTTTACGGTTTGCATTTTGGCTTTAGGGCTTTCGCTTTCAATTACCCAGGTGGCGTGATTTGTTTGTGCATAACTTTTCAAAAAGTAAACGGTGATAAGGATTAAGGTTAAAAATATCTTTTTCATGGTGCTTTAATTGTTAACCAAATTTATCCTGACTTCCTGTTCTTTAAAACAGCAGTAGTTACACAACATGAGTTAACTGTTAAACCGTGCGTTTTAACAGCCAAACACAGTTGGTGTGCATTAAGCATGCGTTTGCACCAAATCATCTGTTGTTGGTCGATGAAAGGGGGTTTTTAGTCTACATTTAACATAAACATTGGCTGATTTTGTTGACTTAGAGTAAATTAGTAGAATGGAAAGCAGCACGGTTATAACTATAGGACAACTGCGAATTAACAGAGTAGCACAGCATGTAATTTTCTGGACAGTTATATTTTGGCTGTTTGCTGGTATGTACGCCGTCAAAACCACATTTTGGGTTTCCTTTCGCAATAATCTTTTCTATGCGCCTATTCACATGACTTATTTTTACGTGCTGGCTTATTTCCTGCTACCTAAATATCTGTACAGAGGTAAGTACGTAGGTTTTGCACTCAGGTTATTGGTTCTTATGTTTTCTGTTATCATCTGTAGCCGGTTGGTAGATATCTTCATAGCCAGTCCTTACATTATTCAGCAATTTCCAAACATTGAGCAGGAGTTTGTAGATAGTATTTATAAACGCACCTTCTTGCAAAAAATAACTGATGAGGTGCTTTTTATAAACGCATTTAAAATGATGCATTTTGTGGTGTGGGCGGCCTTGGGTATTAAGCTCTTCCGGATGTGGTACGAGCGCAAGCAGGCAGCATTACAGGCCGAGTTAAGGGCACTTAAAGGACAAATACACCCTCATTTTCTATTTAATACCCTTAATAATTTATACGCACTTACACTTACCAACTCATCTAAAGCATCGCAGGTGGTGCTGGGTCTTTCAGATATGCTGCGGTATATGCTGTATGAGTGTAACACACCTTACGTAAGTCTGCAAAAAGAGGTGTTGATGCTGCAGCAGTACATCAGTTTGGAAAAGATCCGTTATGAAGAGCGCATAGATCTGAATTTTACGATAAGTGGTAATTTGGAAAATAAGTTGACTGCACCGCTCATTATGCTCACTTTTATTGAAAACGCTTTTAAACACGGCGCCAGTAATACAGTAGGTGAGGCCTGGGTAAATATTGATCTTCAGGTTACCAATGAACAGCTTAAACTTAAAGTAGCCAATAGCAAGCCCGAAACAATGCCTGCGGATGCAGATGTGCATCATGGCAACATAGGTCTGCAGAATGTTCGGAAGCGCCTTGAACTACTATATCCATCTGCCTATCAGCTCAAAATAATGGATGATGAAGATACATTTCTGATTGTATTAGAACTTACCATTATTTCGCAAAACCAACCTGTACCTAACCTAACCTTAGCATGAAAATACGCACCCTTATTGTTGACGATGAACCACACGCCATTGAGGTGATTGAAAATTACCTGGGCAATTTTGACCAGATGGAAATTGCTGGTCGCTGTAACAGCGCAATACAGGCGTTCCAGATTATACAGCAAAAACCAGTAGACCTGATGTTTCTGGATATTAAGATGCCGGGGATTAACGGCAATGATTTTTTGCGGAGCCTGAAGAACCCGCCGAAGGTAATTTTCACTACAGCTTACAGCGGGTTTGCATTGGAAGGCTTTGAATTGAATGCGGTTGATTATCTGCTAAAGCCGATTTCGTTCGACCGCTTTTTACGGGCCATGGATAAGATTTATCAACTCAATGAGCACCATAAACAGGCTGCCGTGCTGTCGCATGAAGTTCCGGTTGGCGACACCGAGGCTTATCTGTACCTCAAAGTAGAACGTAAAACCATAAAGCTCAACATCAACGATATCTTGTGGATTGAGAGCCTGCGCGATTATGTGAAGGTGGTTACGGCCTCGCAAGTATACATTAGCAAGCAAAAGATCAGCTTTCTGGAGGAGATGCTGCCCGAGCGGCGATTTGTGCGTATTCACCGTTCGTTTATCGTGGCAATTTCAAAGATTGATTCCTTTTACGCTACCGTAGTAGAAGTAAGCGGGCATGAATTGCCAATAGGCCGCAATTACAAGCAAGACTTGCAAAAGCGGTTAAAGGCGGAGAATTTGCATTTTAGTTGAAAAAAATAGGCACGGTATACTGAACTCTTACCACTTTATCAAGTATTTGACCGGGCGTCCATTTGGGCGATAGTTTGAAAATTCTTATTGCTTCATTAACGGCGCCCTCGTCTTGGTATTTTCCGATGGCATGGATGTCGCTTAAAGAACCATCTGTTTCAATAACAAAGGTTAAGACTAGCCTGCCTGGCGTTAATGCCTTTTTCTTATCCAGATTTTTATCTAAAAAGTCTTGAAAATTTGCAGGAGGTTTAGGTAAGATTTCAAAAGAACCAAATATCCCATCGGGAAACTTACCGGAAGATGTACCATTCAACGTGCTTGAGACAGTGGCTTTGCTACTGCTTCTTGTTGTATCCTTAACGGATGTCGCTTTTACATTTTGTGCATGCGCTTTGCTTGCAAACCAATTGAAACCAATAAGCACCATAGCAGCCGATAGCCATTTTTTCCATAGCGGCAAACTTGGCGGTGCTAATTGTTCTAATTTAAACCTGCCGCAAATATTATAATTGTTTTCTGCCAAAATTCGCTCAAACTCTTCAGCTTTACTGTTGGTAAAGTCATGAACTTTTTTTTGACACTTATCGCACTGCCGGCCACCTTCGGTTTCGGGCATAGCTTCCCAATTTGCATTACAGCGAAACTGCAATTGAACGTTTTTAATTTCGTTAGCCATTTGAATAAAGATAACGCTTAATTCAAAATTATAAAACCTTAAAGGCAATCGGTGTATATAACAACAAAATTCCTGAGAGATAGGACAAAAAGCGGCAGAGCAATAGTGGAGATGTTAATATCCACGGTTAAAAAGGGATATACGTTCTACCGACGAATAAACAGGATTTGCAAAATCGATTAAAGGCGGAGACCTGGATTTTAGTTGAAAATAACCGGTACAACATACTGCACCCTTACAGGTTCGTTGTTTTGCTTACCTGGTATCCATCTGGGTGAAAGTTTAAGCACTCTAATGGCTTCCTTTAAAGCGGCCGGGTCTGTACTCGGGCCAACAGGTTTAATGTTACTTAGCGAGCCGTCTTTTTCTATGATAAAGGCTATATGTACCCGGCTCCTTTTTACAGTTTTACCTGACTTTAAATGTTTATTCATAAAAGCCATAAACTTTTTTTCTCCACCCGGAAACACAGGTACAACTTCTACTGATGTAAAAACATCATTCGGCGAAATTTTTACTTTTTTGCATGATGAGGCAAGTTGTTTAATGACATCCGGTGATACTTCTCCTTTAACATCTTTTTGCTCAGCAGTATCGAGCGGAATTAATGGGGTACCTGTTAAAACAGTTGCTTTTCGCTCCCTGTCTTGGCATGCTGCTAAGTTAAACCCTATCAATAGCATAGCAGCCGAAGCCCATTTCTTCCACATAGAAATTCTATCGGGTGCTGATGTTACCTGTGTCTTACTGAAACGTCCACATATGCTGTAATTATTCTCTGCCAAAATTCGTTCAAATTCTTCAGCTTTGCTGTTGGTAAAGTCATGAACCTTCTTTTGACATTTATCGCACTGCCGGCCACCTTCGGTTTCGGGCATAGCTTCCCAATTGGCGTTACAGCTAAACTTCAGTTGAATGTTTTTAATTTCTTCAGCCATTTGTAATAAAGATAGCGCTTTATGTAAAATTAAAAAACCCGGTAAAGGCAATCAGGTTATCTTAAGTAATTAAATACCCTGAAGTATGGCCCAAAAAGTAGCAGAGCAAGTGGTGGAGATGTTAATAGCCGCCGGTGTAAAAAGAATATATGCCGTAACCGGCGATAGTTTAAATCATGTAAATGATGCCGTAAGGCGTAGCGATAACCGCATGCAATGGATACACATGCGCCATGAGGAAGCGGGGGCCTACGCCGCCGCCGCCGAGGCCGAACTGTTAGGTATTGCCTGTTGTGCAGGCAGTAGCGGCCCGGGCCACGTGCATTTAGTGAATGGTTTGTACGATGCGCACCGGTCGGGCGCGCCGGTTATTGCTTTAGCTTCTACCTGTCCGTCGCACCAGTACGGTACCGAATACTTTCAGGAAACCAATACCATAAAATTGTTTGATGATTGCAGCTATTACAACCAGGTAGCCACCACCCCGGCACAACTGCCGCGTATGCTGCAGGCCGGTATACAACACGCTATTACTAAAAAGGGGGTATCGGTAATAGGCTTGCCCGGTGATGTAACCGAAATGGAAGCCACAGAAACGCCATCAGCCTTAAAGAATTACCATACCAACCCGGTGATACGCCCAACCGACCGTGATTTAAACAACCTGGCGGCATTGATTAACGAACACGAAAAGATCACTATATTTTGTGGCATTGGCTGTGCTAACGCGCATGATGAGGTGGTGGAGTTATCTAAACGTATAAATGCACCCGTAGGCTATTCGTTCCGCGGTAAGATGTTTGTGCAGTATGATAACCCTAACGAGATAGGGATGACTGGTTTATTGGGCTTACCGTCGGCATATCATGCCATGCACGAGTCTGACTTGCTGATACTGCTGGGTACCGATTTTCCGTATGAGCAGTTCATGCCTAAGGAGTGTAAGATTGTACAGGTGGATATTAAACCCGAACGCATTGGCCGCCGCGCCAAGGTGGATGTAGGCTTATGCGGTAAGATTGAAGATACGCTCCAAGCGCTGTTGCCACTCATACCACAAAAAACCAACGATAGCTTTTTGCAGGAGCAACTTAAGCTTTATGCGCATGTAAAAGATAATCTTCGTACTTACATAGATGATAAAGGATCGGTTAATAACATTCACCCGGAGTTTGTGGCCGATGTGCTGGACAGGCTGGCTAACCACAATGCTATTTTTACAGTAGATACCGGCATGTGCTGCGTGTGGGGAGCCCGTCATATCCACGCTACCGGAAAACGGAGTATGATAGGCTCTTTTAACCACGGCTCTATGGCCAATGCCATGCCGCAGGCCATTGGTGCAGCGCTGGCTTGCCCCGACAGGCAGGTGATTGCTATGGCCGGCGATGGTGGTATCTCTATGCTACTGGGCGATTTGGCCACCATTACACAGTATAAGCTACCTATTAAAATAGTGGTTTTCAACAACCGCTCTTTGGGTATGGTGAAATTAGAAATGGAAGTAGCTGGTTTGCCCGATTGGCAAACCGATATGGTTAACCCCGATTTTGCATTAGTAGCGCAGGCTATGGGTATTAAAGGCGTAAAAGTAACCGACCCCGACCAGGTTGAGCAAGCCATGCGCGAAGCCATGATGTTTAACGGCCCTGTATTGTTAGACGTAATGACTGATCCTAATGCTCTGGCCATGCCGCCTCGTGTAGAGTTTGGACAAGTAAAAGGAATGACCCTGGCTATGTCAAAACTAATGCTTAACGGTCAGGCTGGCGAAGTTTGGGACACTATTAAAGCCAATTACAAGCATATTAAAGAGGTGTTTTAATAGCTGGCGCAAAGAGTACAACATCGAGAATATTAAATATGAAGAACTATATGTTGCTTTAACCTGTGCCAAACGACGGATTTTAAGCAACATATAATTCTAACTCTTATATTTTATCCACCATTCTGAGTTGAAATCCGCGCCGGTTACCTCGGTAGGTCTGCCCGGTTCAGGTACAAAAAGAGTGATGCTTTCTTTTGCGGCCAATTCCAGTAAAATCTCTATAGGCTCGTACCAGGCATGTAAGGCCAAATTAAACGTACCCCAGTGTATGGGCATCATTTGCTTGCCTTTTAAAGCTTTATGTGCATTAAAGGCACTAAGCGGCCCCATATGTATATCTGGCCAGTTTTTACCGTAGGCGCCAATCTCCAGCATGGTCAAATCAAACGGGCCGTATGCCTCACCAATGTCGGCAAAGCCGTTAAACCAGCCAGAATCTGCCCCAAAGAATATATTATGCGTATGCCCTTTTATTACAAAGGCCGACCATAACGTCTCATTACGGTTAACAATGCCCCGGCCCGAAAAATGGCGGGTAGGTGCGGTGGTAAGTGTGCAATCGTTGCCAATTTGCGCTGTATCGCCCCAGTCCATTTCGGTAATCAGGTGGTCGGCAACACCCCATTGGCGCAGGTAGCGGCCAACACCTAACGAGGTGTAAAATGGTATATTCAGTTTAGCCAGGGTGCGTATGGTAGCCTCATCAAAATGGTCGTAGTGATCATGCGATATAAGTACGGCATCAAGCTTAGGCAGGCTATTTAAAGGCAGCGGGGCAGGGAAGAAGCGTTTTGGACCGGCCCATTGTACGAAAGAAGCGCGGCTGCTCCAAACGGGGTCAGTTAAAATGCGCTTGCCATCAATTTCTATAAGCTGGCTTGAGTGCCCCATCCAAGTTACCCGCAGGCCGCTTGCCGGCGGCGTGTGGTACACTGATGCATCAGTAGTAAATGGTCCAAGTGTTTTACGCGGTGTGTTCTCGGCTTTGTTTACAATATATTCCCACATAATGGGCAGTAACTTATTAAAGCCGGCTTCGTCGGTAGGTATAGGATTTTGAAATTTGTTGCCCACTTTGCGGGAACCTTTAAGTTGCATACGTAACTGAATTAAAGGCAGCAATATACAAGGCAACAAGCATTTTATACCAATTGTAAAATAACTTTACATTTTCCTCATATAAGTGCAGGGAATAAAGCACCGGATTTTTGATAAAATAGATTAAAAGTCTGTTGGTTATTTTACCCTTACGCCATCTTTAATCACCATTCTAACTATTCTTACCGCCGTAATATCTTCAGCCGGGTTACCCTCTACAGCAATTAAATCAGCCATGTAACCGGGCTTAATCAAACCTAAGTGGTTCAGCTTAAATACTTCTGCGTTTACCGATGTGGCCGAGCGTAGGGCGTCCAGCGGTTTCATGCCGTAATCAACCATCAATAGCAATTCTCGGGCGTTGTCGCCGTGGGCAAATACGCCCACATCGCCGCCAAAGCAAATGGTAACGCCTGCTTTAAGCGCATTGGCAAAGCTGATGTGTTTCTGTTTGATGCGTTCAGGCTCAGGGTCTATGCCTTTTCTCCATCCTTTATAGCTGCTGGTTGCCTCGCCGGCGGCGAGTGTGGGGCACAAGGCTACGTTATGTTCTTTCATTAGTTTAAATATCTCCGGCGTGCCGTTGTCGCCGTGCTCAATAGTAGTTACACCTGCCAGCGTTGCCCTGCGCATACCCTCGGCCGTACTGGAGTGTACTGCCACCATGCGTCCGCTGCTGCCGGCCACCTGCACGGCCAGTTTCAATTCTTCCAGCGTAAAGGTAGGCGCAGCCTGATCGCCAAGTCCCCAGCGGTAATCAGCGTAGAGTTTTATCACATCGGCACCATGGCCAATTTGCGAACGGATAGCGCGGGTTAAACCCTCGGCCCCGTCTGCTTCCTCGGCACCCTGGGGTAAGCTAATTTCGGCTACGGGGCTTTTAGGGCCATAGCTGCCGGTAGCTACAATAGCCCGCGTTGCCGTCAGTATACGTGGACCCGGTATCAGGCCTTTATTGATAGCTGCCTTTAAGCCCACATCATCATAGCCGGCCCCTTCGGTTCCAAGCTCGCGGGTGGTAGTAATGCCGGCCATTAATGTTTCGCGTGCATGTGCCACGGCGCGGGCCGTACGCTCGGCACGGCTCTCGGTAAGCACCTGGTCGTTCCAGGTGGTTTCGTTATAAGGGTGCAAAAACAGGTGCGAGTGGCCTTCAATCAGTCCCGGCAGTAAGGTCATGCCTTTTAGCTCGGTAATGGTGGCCTGTGCAGGTACTTTTATTTGGTTGGCTGGCCCTGCTGCTGCAATCTCCTTGCCTTGCACCAGCACCACCCAACCTGTATGCAGGTCATGGCCATCAAATACGCGATCGGGCTTAAACAGTGTATAAGGCGCTGCGGCTGGTAGTGTTTGGGCACTCAGGCCTAAGGTTGTCAATAGTAATAATAAGAGTGCAGGCAGGTTTTTTTTCATAGCGGTTAAAGATATAAAAAGTGGTTTATTGCGCTTTTATGGATATTTTTAAAAAAACTTTAAAGGTGATGCAACCATTTGTCGCTATCTGTCATCTTCCTAACAAATGATGTTTTTAAAACATAAATATTCAACCGAAGACCTCATCGCAAAATGTAAAGCAGCCGACCGCAAGGCACAGGAACTGCTTTACAAACAGTTTGCTGCGAAAATGCTGGCCGTGTGCCTGCGTTATGCGGTAGATAAGATGGAAGCTGAAGATATGATGCAGAACGGTTTTGTACGCGTGTTTCAGAAAATAAATGATTACCGGGGCGAGGGGAGTTTTGAGGGATGGATGCGCCGCATTATGGTGCATGCCGCTATTGAGTATTACCGCAAGCATCATAAAATGACGCTGGTAGATATGGAGGAAAGTGGTTATGAATCACCGGTTAATGCTGTAGCTGCATCAAGCCTGGAGACAAAGGATTTGCTGCTGCTAATTAATCAGCTACCGGCAGGTTACCGCATGGTGTTTAACTTGTATGCCATTGAGGGCTACTCACACCGCGAAATTGCAGAGATGGCCGGCATTACCGAGGGTGCGTCCAAATCACAATTATCGAGGGCGCGCACTTTATTGAAACAAAAAATTGAACAAACGGAGGGAACGAGATATGAATATGCAAGATAACGAGCTGGACGACTTGTTCCGTACAAAGCTGGGTAATTTGGAGGTTGAGCCTTCGGCCCGCGTTTGGGGAAACATATCGGCTGAGTTGGGTACACCCCAAAAGCGTTCATTAGCGCCTGTATGGAGCATAGCCGCCAGTATACTGGTAGTGCTTGGCATTGGAAGCTTGTTTCTGTTAAACAAGCCGGCTAAGGTAGCGCAAAATCAAGTTGCCGTAAACCGGAACAAGCCATTAGTGAAAACCATTGAAAGAGAAGTAAAGTTGAAAATGAGATTGCCTGAAGCATTGCAAACTTCAACTTATGAGCAACCTGCTATACAAAACGTAATGCAGGTAACTGGGGTAAAGCATCGTATCAGTTCTGGCAATCAGCTGTCCAATAAACGCATTGAACCGGCAAACGAGCCAGCTAATGATCAGCCCACCGTGCAACCTGTACCGGTACTGGCGGCCGTGCCGGCACAAACTATCCCTAATGCGGTAGTGCCCGAAATGGCTTTAAGCAATAAGCTTGATGAAAATGATGCAGCTGCTTTAAAACCGATTACCCAACCAGCTGTTGAACCGGCTATGGCACACCAGCCAGAAAAGAGGAGAAAGCGTGGCATCAGTACCCTGGGCGGCCTTATTAATGCGGTTGTAGCCAAGGTAGATAAACGTGAAGACAAATTGATCGAATTTACTGAAACCGACGACGACCAGGCGAATGTTACCGGGCTAAATCTGGGTATCATTAAAATAAAGAAAGAAAAATAAATCCCTAATCTATTATACTTAACCACACATGAAACGCTTTTTACTTACTGCTATATTTTTTGCGGCTGTTACCTGTGCATTTGCACAAACTGTTACCACTACCAAAGTTACTACTACAACTGTAGTAAATGACAAGGGCGATACCGTAAAAACCCAATCAGACACTATTAAAACCAAAAAAAGGAGATTCAAATTCACTATTGGTTCGGGCGAGGATACCAAAGGTGTATATGTAAATCAGCCTGATACGGTAAAGCAGGTATCTAAATCCTCCGGCTTTTCATGGGGGTTAACCTTAGCACGTTTGGATTTGGGCTTAGCTACCCTGGTTGATAATGGTAGCTTCGACCTGTCGCCAACCAATAATTTTTTGCGTTACCGCTCTTGGAAAAGCAGTAACGTAGGCTTTGATGTGATCCAGGCCGGTTACCGCTTCACCAGTTCATTCCGCATTTATGTATCGGGTGGTTTTGATTGGACACACTTCCGCCTGCGCGAAAATATTACCATTCAGCCCGACGGGCCAAAAGAAGGGTTGGTTTATACGCGTGATAATATTCAATACGATAAAAATCGTTTTACATCAAGCTACTTCCGCATTCCATTAACTTTTGACTGGAGAAGTCATGACGATAGCCGAGGTAAAGCTGTTCACATAGCAGGCGGACCAATGATCGGCATTCTTTACAACGGCCGTGTAAAGCAAAAAAGCGATGAGAACGGTAAACAGAAGTTTAACGATAGTTACAACTTTACCAAAGTACGTTACGGCTTAACCGGCCGGGTAGGTTACGGCGCATGGGGAGTTTTTGGAAAGTATTACTTTAACGACATGTTTGATACCGCCGCTCAGGAAGGTTTGCGTAACTTCTCTTTTGGTATAATGCTTGGCTTTTAACGGCTTAACTATAAAAGCAACAAAGGCTACCTTAAACGGGTAGCCTTTGTTGCTTTTATGTATCTTTGCGCAATGGTAAAAACCACCCCTTTCTTGCAGGCTATTGCAGTTAATAAAGTATATCCCGGTAAGCAGCAGTCGGGTGTAAAAGGTATCGATCTAAGTATTCAGCAGGGTAAAATTACCGCTATAATAGGCGAGAGCGGCAGCGGCAAAAGCACATTGTTGCGTTTAATGTTCGGTTTGCTTAGTGTTGATAGCGGGCGTGTTGAATTTAAAGGAGAGCGTATTTGGGGACCGGAAGAAAAACTTATACCCGGGCACGATGCCATGAAAATGGTAACGCAGCATACTGATGATCTCAACCTTTTTGCCAAGGTATGGGACAATATAGCTATTTTACTTCCCAACACTAATTTGCAAGCCAAGCAGGAGGGTACCGAACGGGTGCTGAAGCAGCTGAACATGCATCGGCTGGCCGATAAACGTGTGGCCGACTTGAGTGGCGGTGAAAAACAGCGTGTAGCTATTGCACGGGCACTGGTTACCCAACCTGAGGTGTTATTGCTGGATGAGCCCTTTAACCAGGTTGACACCACCTTTAGAGACGGCTTGCAGCAGGATATCCGCAGGATTGTTAAGGAAACCGGCCTTACGGTAATCATTGTATCGCACGACCCGGCCGAAGTGCTCTCGATGGCTGATGAACTGGTGGTTATTAAAGACGGACAGATACTGGAAAGCGGTGTTCCAAAAAATGTATATAATCAGCCCAAAAACTTATACACCGCCCGCTTGCTTTCGCACTGCAATGTGCTGATGCGTGAAGAGGCAAGGGCCTTGCGTGTAAAAGGCGTGAAAGACCAGGTGGTGATCTATCCCGAATGGATAAAGCCTATTGCCACGGGCAAAAACATAGAGTGGACCATTAAAGAGATTCTGTTTAAAGGGGCCTATGAAGAAATTCACTTAGAGTACGGCCCAATAGAAATCCACCTCCTTAACCACGAGCCGGGCTTGTTTGACAATTACAGCCACATGGGTGTGCAGGTAGAGAAATATTTGGAGTATTAGGCTTTAAATTAAGTGGCTGAAGAAATTCATCCTGAGTTTGGCCGCGTCGCTACATTAAATTAGAACCTCGCTGCCTTACTTAATTCCTTTTTTAACTCTGTAATTCTTATAAATCTTTACCGCCGACATGATGATCATTGCAAAGGCGATAAGGCCAAGCATTCCGTAGATCCAGTCAACGGCATTTTTAAGAACGGCCAGGAATACAATGGCAAAAAGAAAGATGGTAGCTACCTCGTTCCAAAGGCGTAGCTGGAAAGAAGTCCATTTGAAAATGCCTTTACGCATCTGCTCCATCATATTGGCACAAACAAGATGATAGCATACTAAACCCACTACAAAGCATAGCTTTACAATGAGCCAGTTTTGGTGCATGAGGTAAGGTTCTATGATTACCATAGCGATACCCGCAATAAGTGTCATGATCATAGCCGGGGTGGCTATGATATTCCATAGGCGGCGTTCAATGCGTTCGTATTCGGCTGTAAGGATGTTGCGTTCTACCTCGGGTTTTTCTTGCGCCTCAGTGTGGTATATAAACAGGCGCACCGCATAAAACAGGCCAGCCATCCAGCTGACTACAAAAATGATATGTATGGCTTTAATGTAGAAGTACATTTTTTGTTATCATCGTGTCATTGCGAGTCGCTACAGCGGCATGGCAATCTCGGCGTACAGGTAAGTAAGGAGGAGATTACCCGCTTACGCTCGCAACGACATGGTTCTGTTTTTAATTAGTAGCTGTACTCCTTTATTACCTCAACCGCATACTTAACGTTATCAAACGGAATATCGGGCATAATGCCATGACCCAGGTTGAAGATGAAGCCAGGTTCGTTCTTCATGCGGTCGAACAAACGGTGTATACGGTCTTTAATTACCTTTTTATCGGCATACAATATGTGCGGATCGAGGTTACCTTGCACAGCCACGCCTTGAGGCAGGCGGCGTTTAATATCCAGCAAATCTACGTTCCAGTCAATCGATACTACGTCAGGTTTGGCTTCTGCCATTAACGGCGCAAATACCGAACTGCCTTTACAAAAAGATATCACCGGGATATCTTTACGGTTCAGCTTGCTGATGATTTCTGCAATGTAGTTGTGTGAAAACTCTTTATAATCGTCCCAAGCGAGAGCCTGTGCCCAGCTGTCAAATATCTGTACGGCATTTACACCGGCTTCAATCTGCAGGTTCAGGTAATCTGCCGTTACCTGTGCAATTTTGCTTAATAATTGATGAGCCAACTCAGGCTGGTTGTGCAGCATCAGCTTGGTCAATTTGAAATCGCGCGAGGAGCCGCCCTCAACCAGGTAGCTCATCACAGTAAACGGTGCACCGGCAAAACCTATCAGCGGGATACGGCCGTTCAAGCGTTGTTGTATAACTTTAATGGCATCGGCCACATACTGTAACCTGTCAAGCACATTTACGCTCAGGTTGTCCACATCGGCCTGGGTACGTACAGGATTGGCAAACTTAGGGCCCACGCCCTGCGTAAAGCTTAAATCGCCGCCCATAGCCTCGCCGGTTACCAATATATCAGAGAACAGGATGGCAGCATCAATGTCGAGCAAATCAACCGGCAGCATGGTTACATCGGCTGCAATTTCGGGCGTTTTGCACATCTCCAAAAACGAGTACTTGTTTTTAATTTCCCAGTACTGGGGCATAAAACGACCGGCCTGGCGCATCATCCATACGGGTGGGCGCTCTGTTTTTTGCGAGAATGCGGCTTTTAAAAATAATGAATCTTCCATATAAAAAAGCATAGCCTCAACGGCCTGCTGTGTTAATTTTTGTGTAATTGCAATTCCTTATGCAGCTTGTCTATCACGGCCTTCATCTTGGCGTTAACCTGCTCACCTTTATCTTCGGCCAGCTGTAGGTAGGCACGCGCCTTATCGTAATTGCCCTGCCTTATATTGATGTTAACAATGTGTACCAATGCGGCCACATGATCGCTAACCGACCGCAATGGGTATTGTGTAGCTACCTCGTAGTGTTGTTCGGCAGCCTGGTATTCCTGCTTGTGCAAGCTTATACCACCCATAATAAACTCATAAAAACCTCGGCGCTTTTTGCTCAGCCATTCCGGGCGTTTTATCTGCAAAAGCAGAGCCTCTGCCTTTTCGTAGTTTTTAACATGAAACTGCTTAGCGGCCAGTATAATGGTTCCCTCTTTAAAGTAACCCCAAATAAGTAAGCCAATAAACAGTAAAGCTATAGCGGCCAACTGGTAAGTTTGCTGGTAGATAAAGAAACCCATTAGCAGGCCGAAAGCGACAGCTACCCCGATGCGGGCCTGATTAGTGAACATCAATGGTGATTATCGGTAAACTTGTAACCCACGCCGCGTATAGAATGAAAATATACCGGATTTTTAGGATCGGGCTCAAAATACTTGCGGAAGGTTAATATAAAATTATCAATAGTACGGGTAGATGGGTAAACGTCATAATTCCACACGGTTTCCAGGATCTGCTCACGCGATACGGCCTCATTACGGCGCTCAATCAGCAGCTTAAGCAACATGGTTTCCTTTTTGGTAAGCGGTGTAACCGAACTGTCCTCGTTAATCAGCTCGAAAGAATTGAAGTGAATAGTTTTGTCGCCAATTTTATAGCTGTTAAACTCTTTCAGGTCTTCGCCTTTCAGGCCGCGTTTTACCAGGTTATTAACCCGTAAAATGAGTTCTTCCAGGTTAAAAGGTTTGGTGAGGTAATCATCTGCTCCTTTTTTAAGGCCTTGTATCTTATCCTCATTGGTATTCTTAGCGGTGAGGAACATGATCGGTACCTCCGAGTTTTCCAAACGGATGGTTTCGGCTACAACAAAGCCGTCAACCTCGGGCATCATTACATCCAGTATTACCAGGTTAAAGCGTTCCTCTTTAAATTTTTGCAGCGCTTTTTTACCGTTGTTGGCGGTGGTTACTTTATAACCCTCCAGCTCCAGATTTAATTTGATGGCTTCGAGTAGATGTTCTTCGTCCTCAGCCAATAAGATTCTCTTTTTTGTCATGTAGGTTGTGTTGAAAACAGGTTTAACCAAATATAACTTCAAAAACACTGCCGGCGGGCCTGTTATCACTTACATTGATAATGGCCTGGTGTTTATCCAGTACTTGTTTTACAATGTATAAACCTAAACCCGTGCCTTTTGTGTTACGGGTTTCTTCGCTTCCTACACGGTAAAACCTGTCAAAAATACGGCTTTTTTCTTCATCTGCTATACCAATACCATGATCGGCCACCTGTAGGTGTACTTTGCCGTTCTTGTTAAACAGCTTCACATCCACGGTTTCGCAGGGGCCCGAGTATTTTATGGCGTTTTCTATGAGGTTAGTTACAACTGATGTTAAGGCAAATTTATCACCTGTAACTTCTATTTTTGGCTCAATTTCGGCATTAATCAACTGCTGTGTAAGGTCGCATTTGTTAATTTGCAGGCGGTTCACAATACCATCAACCAGTACCGAAAGGTTAAATTCCTGTTTGGGAAACGTATAGGATTGATTTTCTATCTTGGCGGCAAGCAACATGTTTTCCACCATATCATTCAGGCGGTCAATGTCTAACAAGCATTTGCCCACAAAATCATCTACCTGTTGCTTGCTCAGACTGCGTTTTTGTATGGTTTCCAGATAAAGCTTTATAGCAGCCAACGGCGATTTAAGCTCGTGTGTAACCGAAAGCAGGAAGTTTTTTTTCTGGTCCTGCAGGCGGCGCTCTTTATTTAACGATTTATGGAACAAGGTAGCTCCACCCATTATAACAATGATAAACATGGAGCCTTCGCCCAGTATCATTCCGGTACGTTCGGGCTGTAGTTTTATGAGCATATATCCCCACCATACCAACTCCATTAAGGTGTAAATGATGAGTGCGTAAAATATAGCAAATGGTCTTTTCATAGCCCTCTCAATCCACCCTGTAAGGATGGGTATTTAAAATAGGTGAATTATTCTCTGAAATCATCTTTACTGGCAAGAGCCGTCCCTTCCGATGAGGGTTGGGAGGGAGCAAACACCACATTCAAGCTATCAAATATAGCTTGTTTTGCGGTATCCAGTATAGCCATTGTGTGGGCGGCCGATATAAAGCCTACCTCGTAACCCGACGGACCAAAATAAACGCCACTATTTAGCAAATGCTGGTGCATGGTTTTAAAGCGGTTCATGCTGTGCGGATCAATATCCTCAGCTTTGCGAATAGTATCAGTAGTATCAAATGCAAACCAAAATATCGATCCGATGTGCGATATATTAACCGGGTAGTTACGCTGGTTTGCAAACGTCAGAATGTCATTTACAAAGGATTTTGTTTTGTTGTTCAGATCCTCATAAAAACCTGGCTTTAATAGTTCGGTTAACTGCGCTATACCCGCTGCCATGGCTACCGGGTTGCCCGATAACGTGCCAGCCTGATAAACGGGCCCTTCAGGCGATACATTGCTCATAATTTGCGCCGATGCGCCGTAAGCGCCTACAGGCAGGCCACCACCTATAATTTTGCCGTAGGTTATAATATCAGGATTGATATTATACAAACCGGCTGCACCTGTAAAGCTCACCCGGAAACCAGAGATCACCTCGTCGAAGATCAGCAGCGTGCCGTTGGTTGTACAAACCTCGCGCAGGTATTGCAAAAACTCCTGGTGCTGTAGCAACAACCCGTTATTGGCTGGTATAGGTTCGATAATTACGGCGGCAATTTGGTCTTTAAAGTCTCCAAACGCTTTAGTCAGTGCCTCTTTATCATTCAGGGCAATAACTATTGTTTCGTCTGCAAAGGCTTTGGGTACACCGGCTGATGATGTTTCGCCAAAGGTTACCAGGCCCGAGCCAGCTTTTACCAGCAGCGCATCAACGTGACCGTGGTAACAGCCTTCAAACTTTAATATCTTATCGCGCTTAGTATAGCCGCGGGCCAGCCTTATGGCCGACATTACCGCTTCGGTACCTGAGCTTACGAAACGTATTTTTTCAATGAACCTGTTATTGCTCAAAATTAGTTCGGCCAGCTCATTTTCCAGTGCGGTAGGTGCGCCGAATGACATGCCGTTTTGCATTACTTCAATCACCTTCTCGCGAATGGCGGGATGATTATGGCCTAAAATAAGCGGACCCCATGATCCGCAGAAATCTATAAACTGGTTATCATCAGCATCCCACAGGTAGGCGCCATCACCTTTTTTGATGAACAGCGGCGTGCCATAAACCGATTTAAATGCCCTAACCGGTGAATTAACTCCACCCGGGAAATAGGTTTTAGCCTTAGCGTACAATTCCGACGAGTTCTCGCGGCTTATTTCTTTTATTTCTGACATTCGATTAATATCTATCTCGTCCTTTCAGGTAACGAAGCAATTACTGAACTATGCATAATTTTTTGTGCTAGGCATAATTGCTTCGTTCCTCACCATAACGTTTGTAGTTCTTCCTGATTTATTTACCTTATGTTACAGCCACTTATTCTCCAAAACCTCTTTAGCATGGTAAGTAAGTATGGCAGTTGCGCCTGCCCGACGAATGCTGGTAAGCACTTCGGTAATAGCGCGCTGCTCGTTAAGCCAGCCTTTTTGTATGGCTGCTTTAATCATAGCATACTCGCCGCTTACGTTGTAGGCTGCAATAGGTAGTTCGGTATTGTCTTTCAGTAACTTTATTACGTCCAGGTAAGGTAATGCCGGTTTTACCATTAAAAAGTCAGCCCCTTCCTGCTCGTCCAGGTTGGCCTCAATAAGGGCTTCGCGCTGGTTGGCAGGATTCATTTGGTAGGTTTTTTTGTCGCCAAATTTGGGAGCGGAGTTCAGCGCATCACGGAACGGGCCGTAAAATGCGCTGGCGTACTTGGCCGAATAGGACATGATAGATACACCACTATAGCCATGTTCGTCCAATACCTGACGGATGAAGCCCACGCGGCCATCCATCATATCTGATGGTGCTATAATATCGGCACCGGCGCGGGCATGAGCCAAAGCCATTTTGCCCAGCACTTCTAAAGTAGCATCATTTAAAATCTCACCATTGTCTACAATCCCGTCATGTCCGTCGCTGCTGTATGGATCCATGGCAACGTCGGTAATTACGCACGCTTCCGGGAATTCCTTTTTTACCTCTCTGATGGCGCGGAGGTACAAACTTTCCTCACGGTAACTCTCAGTTGCGAACGTGTCTTTTAAAGCTTCATCAATGTTAGGAAACAAATCAAAAGTCTTTAAGCCCAACTTTATGCAACTTTCTACCTCGCGTAAAAGGTTATCAACCGAGTATCTGAAAATACCAGGCATCGAAGAAACTTCTGTTTTTTGATTTTTGCCATCGATAATAAACAACGGGAATATCAAATTTGCCGCACTCACATGTGTTTCCTGCACCATCTGCCGGATCACTTCACTCTTTCTATTTCTTCTGGGTCGTTGTAGCATAAGCCGTTCTAAAATCCCCCTGGTAAGGAAGACTTTTGTTTAAAATGTAAAAATGGTCCCCTTATAAATTAAGCCTCCCTACCGGGGAGGTTGAAAGGGGCTGTTATAGTCCAAACACAGCCTCGGCCAGTCCTACTTCATCGGGCGAGAAAGGCAGTGTGTAGGGTATATTGAGATCTTCAAGCTTTTTGCCGGTCGATTTCCCAATGGCAATTACCCGCTGATTGTTATCCAGTAAATTATCTTTAAAATAAGCGTCAGCGTTAGACGGACTGGTGAACACCAGTATATCGGCTGAAGTACCGCAGGCTACCTCTTCGGGCATGGTGGCGTACACAGGCAGATCGATTATCTTAGTTTCGGCCGATAATGCTTTGTGAATACTGCGCATAGGGCTCTCTGCTCCTGGGAATAAGATGGTTAAGCCATTGGCTATTTTAGCAAATTCCTGAGCCACCTCTGCCGTGTCTACGCTTTCGCCTACGTAGTCGGCAAAGTGGCCGTTACGACGCAGCATATCTTCAGAGCCGCTACCCATTACACCAAACTTAACCGGTTTTGCAAACTGTGGCTTTAATTGAAAAAAGTATTCGACCGCATTTTTGCTGGTAAAAAATACCCAATCAATATTTTGGAGTATGTGCGGGTTTAAGATGGTCATGATAGGTACCGTGCGTATAAGGGAGCGTGCCTCAACCTCCATACCATGCTTTTGCAATACACGCCTAAAATAGCTGGATGGCGGTAATTCGCGTGAGATGAATACCTGCCCAGCCAATTTGCGGTTCTTATCAAATTTTGCTAAAATCTTGTCAACCAAGCCGTCGGTAGTAGGCGAGGTGATAAACATACGGTCAGGCAAATCGTCTTCGGTATCGGCCTTAGAAGTGAATACCTGGTAAACGCCCTCGTGCTTACGGCAATAGCAGCCTAACGGCATGTGGCAGCCGCCGCCAAAACTTTTAAGCACACTGCGTTCTATAGCTAATGCCTCGGCCACCTCAGGGTGGTGCAGTTGCTGCAATGTATTGTATAAGTCGGTATCTTTTTCGCGTATTTGTATGGCCAGCGCACCTTGTGCGGGTGCAGGCACAAACTCAGTAGGGGTTAGTTCCTCTACATGGAAATCGCTCAGGTCAATGCCTAAACGCTTTACGCCGGCTTTGGCCAGCATAATGGCATGGTAGTTTTCGCTACGCAGTTTACCTATACGGGTAGGTACGTTACCACGCAGGTCATCCATCTCCAAATCGGGGCGAAGAGCACGTAATTGTGCCTTCCGGCGATTAGATGAGGTGCCTACTAAACCACCAAATTTTACCGATAATTTTTGATGAACATCCACGCAATCCTTCAAGATCAACAACAGTTCAGAAGGGTCTTCCCGTTCTGAAACTGCTGCGATAATGAGTCCCGGCGGATGCTCTGTGGGCAGGTCCTTGTGCGAATGTACTGCAACATCGATGGTACCTGCCATTAATTCTTCTTCCAGTTCCTTGGTAAAAAAGCCTTTGCCTTCCAGTTTATCAAGGCTAAGGTTCAGGATGCGGTCGCCCTGTGTTTTAATGATTTTTAACTGTGCTGTTACGCCAATTGCCGCCAAGCTGTCTTTAACAAAGTTGGCCTGCCATAAGGCTAATTCACTACCACGGGTTCCGATAATAACTGTCCTGTCCAAGATTGATTTTTGATTTACATGCAAATTTAACTTTTAGACGGTTTTATAAGGAATTTTTATCACAATGTGAGGATAAATTGACGATAAGTAGAGCTGGTAGCCGACAAACGAGGGCCAAAATTTAGGTGCAAACTTATCACCAACGCCAACGTGTCATCTTAACGATAGTAATGGATCCTCCTTGAAGGACCCTTCAGGCTCTAAATGACAGGTTGATTGTTATCTTTTTATTATTCAAACCGCTCCCCCTGGAAGGGAGCTTATCTTACCAAGCTGTTTTTCTTATTTTCAGCCATAACATTACTGCTACAGAAATAAGGATGAGCATCAGATAACTAAATCCTAGGTTATACTCATCTTTTGCCGGGAAAGCAGCCACAATACCGTAGCTCAAAAAAGAGACAATAACGTAGTTGATGCCGCCGGTTAAACCGCTGGCTATGCCGGCATTTTTTGGGAAGCGGCTTAAACAGTAAGTAAAGAAGTTGTTGAAAGTAAACCCCGCAGCTACGTGAATAATAAAGGCAAAAAAGAGCATTGAGTATAAATTTTCGACAAGCTTTATACTTAATAGCATAGCTAAGGCAAAAATGAGCTGTAACCCAATGTTTACTGCAAGCCGGTTAAAAAATGGCCGATTAATGGTTGCCTTACCAATAAAGCCGCCTACCATCCAGGCAAAACCCAGCACCAGCGAGCTATAGCCAGCCACAACGGGAGAGAGCTGAAGTTTATGCTCAATGATGAACGGCCCTGTCATATTATAGATCATAACCATGGTATAAGCCAGGCCCAGCATCACAATACCAAGGGTAAAGCTTACCGTTTTAAACATAGTTGCGTAAATGCCGGCTATCTTCTTAATGGCAAACTCTGCGTAATGTTGCAGCGTTTCGCCGCTATAAATTACCTCTAATACCAAAGCAACCGCGGCAAACAGCGCCAGAAAGTAAAAATTGGATTTCCAACCGAAAGCAACCTGGAAATAACCACCAATAAACGGTGCTATAATTGGTCCGGTTGACCAGATGATAGAGAACAGGCTGAGGTAATGTTTTAGCTTATCGCCGCTAAATACATCAATAAAGTAAGCTCGCTTGGCCACTACAATACCGCCTACGGTAATGCCATGCAGTATGCGCATAAGGTAAATAATATAAATGCTTTGGGTATTGGCAATAACCAAGCTGGCTACAGTAAAAAGCATCAGGGAAATTAATCCTATCTTATAGCGGCCAAAACTATCCAGCAAGCTGCCTACAAACAATTGAGTGAGGCCGTAGCTTATTAAAAATAAAGTAAGGGTGAATTGAACCTGTATGCTGCCCACATGCAGCGATGTTGCCATTGATGGCAGTGAAGGGATATAAATATCAGTAGCAAAGCCCGATAAAGGCAATAATGCAAACGCAAGTATAGTGGCCACCCCCTCGTTTTGTTGCTTTAGGGGTTTAGGTGTGAAAATTGAAGAAAACATGGTTAACGTATTTAGTATAATAAAAAAACCATCACCAATACGCAGTTGAAGCGCTGGTATAAGTGAAATTAATAACTGCCGCTGAGGGGAGTTATGCAGGAAACTAAAGGAGTTACGTTAACGATGCTAAATGAACACAGTGCCATGTAGCAATAACATGCAGGGCTTTTTGCAAAAATTGCTCATTGTTTTATATTTTATAACAGGTAGATGTTGTTTTTATCAGTTGGTTTCAATCATGATCTCTTTGGCCATAACCATGGGCACACTGATGTATTTCTTTTCCATGTAACTGATAACCTTCTCCAACACCTGGCGTGACTGTTCGTCCATGGCTTGTACCTCGTCGGCAAAAACGGTATAAAGCGCCTTTTCCTTGATTTGCTTAATGGTCTCGGGCACCTGGCGCATGGCTACCTCAATACGGCGCTGTTTAAGCAGGGGCAAAAACTCGTCTATATTTTGGTTAATGATTTTTTCGGCATGTACCAGTTCCTGGTAACGTTCTTGCAGGTTTTTCTTGGCAATTTCGTTCAGTGAGTTCACTTCAATATAATTTACAGAAAACAACTCCAGTACTTCGGCGGCAGTATCATTAGGCACTGCTAAATCAACAACGGTTTTCCGGCTGGTTTCACCGTTTAGTAACGATTCGTAAATCTCGGTAGTGATGATAGGCTGAGTAGCCGATGTGCAGGTAATGATGACGTCAAAACCTTTTTTAAAACTTTTAAGCGCTTCCAGGTCGTAAGCCTCGCCGTTCAGGTCAGCCGCCAGTTTTTCGGCATTGGCCAGCGTACGGTTAAACACCGAGAAGTTGCTGTATTTATGCTTTTGCAGGTATTTGGATATGTTGCGGTTAGTTTCGCCTGCGCCAATAATAAGTACCCGGGCGTTTGAGCATTGCTTTAACTCCTTAAGCTTGCGGTAAGCTAATGACACAACCGAAATGGGATTTCGTGATATATTAGTATGGGTATAAACCTCCTTAGCCGTTTTTACCACACAGTTCATTACCATGCGTAAAAAGTCGCCGGTTAAGCCGGCTTGGCGGCAGTTTTCATAAGCTTTGCGCAACTGGGCCAAAATTTCTTTTTCGCCAACAACTAAACTTTCGAGCGAGCATGACGTACGCAGGAGGTGGTTAAGCGCCTCGTGGTTTTCGTATATGGATGCCGCATCGATAAAAGTATTCATATAGTACGGGCATAAACCCACACTAAGCGCCTGTAAGAACTGCTGTGCAAAATCCCTGTCAACAGGCTGTGAAGTGGCCATCACAAATTCGACACGGTTACAGGTTGAGAGGTAAAACAGTTCAGGGATGTTAAACTGATCCTTCACCTGCTGAAGTTTCTCCGTCAGATTTTCCTGGCATAGCACTAACTTCCCGAGTTCCTTCAGTTCAATTTGCTTATGCGTAAAAGCTATAACTTTTAAATACTTCAAAGCCTTGTTATTGGTACAAAAAATTCAACTCACAAAAGTAGTATCTTATACCTTGTTGCTATGTCAACCCTTTGTCAAACACATTAATTTAGAACGAGTATAAATAAATACGCTAAAACAATTGAAATGGTTGCCTGGATGCAAATAAAGCGGTTAAACCATATTTAAGCAAAGGTGCGCAGTTTCCTTTTTACCTTTTAAATACTTGCATATTATTAAAACAACCTGTTACTTAAATTATTATACGCTTACTGCCCGAATAAAATGCTCAAAAAAATTAGTCTGGTTATCTTGGTTATTGGCTATATAGCGGCCGGTATTAATCACTTCGTACATCCAGATGGTTATATAAAAATTATTCCTGATTATTTGCCTTACCCCAATCAGTTAAACTACATTTCGGGCGGTTTTGAAATACTTTTTGGCTTGCTACTGGTTTTGCCAACTACCCGTAATTATGGTGTTTCAGGACTTATAATGATGCTGGCCTTCTTTATGCCGGTACATATAACCATGCTGCACCAGGCACCTTTGTGGGTAGGTAGTTTATTTGTAACGCCGTTGTTGGCCTGGCTACGGCTGTTTTTGCAACCGGTGCTCATGTTGTGGCTGTTTTGGCATATGCAAACAAAACGTAAACCTGTTGCTTAAATGAGTATTTAGCATTTATGATTATTACACAAAGCCATACCCTGCCCGGCGCAAAAGGGCGCAACATGCTAATGGACCTCACTTTTGAAGAGACCAACCCGCACGCGCCGCTCCTCATATTTGTACACGGTTTTAAAGGTTTTAAGGATTGGGGAACCCATCACTTGGTAGCCCGCTACTTTGCGCAAAACGGTTACCGGTTTTTAAAATTCAACTTTTCGCACAACGGTACAACACCCGAGGATGCGAATGACCTTACCGATATGATTGCTTTTAGCGAGAATACTTTTTCGATAGAATTGGAAGACCTGCAGTATGTAATTGATTTTGCTTGCAGTGGTTCGGTTATACCGGCGGCGCAGTCTGTTTGTTTGATAGGGCATAGTATGGGCGGCGGTATTAGCATTGTTAAAGCGGCAGAGGATAAGCGGGTGAGCCGTTTAATCACTATGGCGTCTGTTGCGTCGTTCCGTAATCTATGGCACAAGGAGATTGAAAAGCAATGGAAGCTGGCCGGTGTGCTTAACTTTACCAATAAACGCACCGGGCAGGACATGCCCGTAAAATCAACTTTGTTAGATGACTTGGAACGCAACCCAGGCCGGCTGAACGTGCTGGCCCGCGCGGCTGATGTACAACAGCCCTGGTTACTGCTGCATGGCACGGCTGACACAGTAGTACTTCCAAGCCATGCACACGACTTAAAGGCCATGCAGCCCAATGCCCGCTTGGTGCTCATTCCAAACGCCGACCATGTTTTTGGCGCTACACACCCATATGTGCAACAAGATTTGCCTTTAGCACTACAAGAGTTATGTAGAAAAGCTGTCGATTTTTTAAAGGATGTATAATTAGGACTGCCGCTTATTAGTTATCTACACTAAATACTCAAACAGCGTTTGATCGCGGTTTATTTCCATGACATCAAAGCGGTGGGCTTCCATACGTTGAAGTAAAGCGGGATAGTCATCGGCCGATTTTAGTTCGATACCTACCAGTGCAGGTCCCCGTTCTCTCTCAGTTTTTTTGATGAACTCGAAACGGGTAATGTCATCATGAGGACCCAATACATTATTTACAAACAGCTTTAATGCACCCGGACGTTGCGGAAAGCGTACAATAAAGTAGTGCTTTAATCCTTCATAAAGCAACGATTGTTCCTTGATCTCGCCCATGCGGTCGATATCATTGTTGCCGCCGCTGATAATGCAAACTACTTTTTTGCCCTTAATCTGCTCTTTTACCAGATCAAGTACTGCTACCGATAGTGCTCCTGCCGGCTCCACAACAATCGCATCTTCATTATATAGCTTCAGGATGGTAGTACAAACCTTACCTTCGGGTACTGAAAGCATTTCGTCCAGTACCTCGCTGCACAGCTGGTAGGTAAGATGGCCCACACGTTTAACTGCGGCACCATCCACAAAACGGTTAATTTGCGATAGGGTATAAGGCTGACCACGGCGTATAGCTTCAACCATGGAGGGAGCTCCTTCAGGCTCAACGCCGATAAGCTTGATATTGGGATTAATTTGTTTAAAGAAGCTGCCTGCGCCGGCAGCTAAGCCACCGCCGCCTACCGGCATAATTACCAGTTCGGTGTCTGGCAGGTCTTCCAAAACTTCCATGCCAACGGTACCCTGGCCTTCAATAATACGGTAATCATCAAAAGGAGGGATGAAAGTCATTTCATGGGCTTCAGTATAGGCCAATGCCTCCTGCAAACAGTCGTCAAAGGTATCGCCGGTTAGCACAATCTCTACGTTACCGTTGCCAAACATCTGGGTTTGCTTTACCTTTTGTTTGGGGGTAATTTCGGGCATAAAAATTACACCTTTAATACCCAGCCTGCGGCAAGAAAAAGCAACGCCCTGTGCATGGTTACCCGCGCTGGCGCATACCACGCCTTTAGCCAGCTGCTCTGGGCTAAGCTGGCTAATCATGTTATAAGCGCCACGCAATTTATACGAGCGTACCACCTGCATGTCCTCACGCTTTAGGTACACCTCGCATTCATATTTGTCTGACAGGCCCTGGTTAAACTCAAGAGGGGTGCGCTTTACAACGTTTTTAAGGCGTTCCTTTGCTGCTGCAAACTGGAGCTGCCTTGTGGTATTGGTTTCCATTTGTTATTGTTTAACCAAACGATGCGCTACCAAAGTAAGCAGGTCGTTATCATCAATGTTCAATTTACTATCGGCCAGTGCTAAAAATTGCTGATAAGCAGTAGCCAGTTCATCCTTGCTCAGGCTATGACCCAAACGCTCGAGGTGGAATTTTAATGCATGCCGACCGCTGCGTGCTGTTAATACGATGCTGGCGCTAGGGAAGCCTACATCTTCGGGACGAATGATCTCGTAATTTTCGCGGTTTTTCAGGAAACCATCCTGGTGGATGCCTGAGCTATGTGCAAAGGCATTGCTGCCAACTATAGCTTTGTTTGGTTGAACCGGCATGCGCATTTGTGTGCTGATCATGCGGCTTAGCTCATAAAAGCTTTGAGTATTAATGTTTGTATGTAAACCCAGCGTTTGGTGCGTTTTCAGGATCATGACGACTTCCTCAATAGACGTGTTACCTGCACGTTCGCCAATACCGTTAATGGTGCCTTCAATTTGGCGGGCGCCATTTTGCAAGCCTGCTACCGAATTAGCTGTAGCCAAACCCAAATCGTTGTGGCAGTGTACGGAAATGATGGCCTGATCGATGTTCTTAACATTCTCCTTCAGGAAACGGATCTTGCTGCCATATTGATCGGGCAGGCAATAGCCGTTAGTGTCGGGGATGTTAACCACGGTAGCGCCGGCCGCAATAACCGCTTCTACCATCTTAGCTAAAAATTCTATATCAGCACGGCCGGCATCCTCGGCATAAAATTCAATATCCTCAACCGATTTTTTGGCGTACTTAACGGCTTCAACAGCGCGCTCCAATATTTCTTCGCGGGTGCTGTTAAATTTATGCTTGATGTGCATGTCAGACGAGCCGATGCCGGTATGTATACGCGGACGCTTTGCGTATCGCAAAGCGTCAACAGCGGCATCAATGTCTCCTTTGTGTGCACGGGTAAGTGCGCAAACGGTTGGTGATTGAACAGCTTTGGCAATTTCTACCACGCTTTGAAAATCGCCGGGGCTCGACGCCGGGAAACCGGCCTCGATAATGTCAACGCCCAGCGCTTCCAGCTCGCGCGCAATCTCTATCTTTTCAGGCGTGGTTAACTGGCAGCCCGGTACCTGCTCACCATCGCGTAAGGTGGTGTCAAATACGTAAACTCGGTTTGGATCGTGTAACATTGTTTTAAATTTGAGATGTAAGATTTTAGATTTGAGACAAGCTTTTTTCCGGTCTCTATTCTTAATCTTTTATCATGTTTAGTTATTTTTTTATCAGAAAATGAGCTTAAATGTGAGTTACTCCCATATCTCACACTAAATGCTTATATCTCCTTCACTGCTTTAAATCTTAGCCTTTTATAATCTGCATACCATTGCCCGTTTTCGTTGTAATGGGGCTCCAGTAGGGTTGTTATTTCTTTTAGTAATTTGGCATGCTCGGCTTGGGGTATGCCAGTAAAATATTGTGCTCCAAACATTTTAATCCACTTGGCTACGCCCTGATCGCCATCCTGTAGGGGCGTCTTCCGGTCAAAGTGAATGGCGTAAGTTACCCGGAACCCGTGCCTCTCCAGCAAACTGGTGTACTCGCCCAGCGATGGAAAATACCATATCTGTGTTTCGGCCTGGTGAGTATAGCCATGCTTTTGCAGTACTTGTTTTATAGCCGCCCGTAATTTACCTATGTTGCCTTTGCCGCCCATTTCGGCCACAAAGCGGCCGCCAGGTTTAAGTGCTTCATAAACCGATTTAATAACACCGCCCGAATTATGAATCCAGTGCAGCGCAGCATTAGAAAATACCGCATCGTAGGGATATTCTACCGAAAAGTTGGCGGCGTCGGTCACCTCGAACGGTACGTCTGGGTATTTGAAACGAGCCTGGGCAATCATTTCGGCCGAATAATCGGTACCTAATACATCTGCGCCCTGCTCTTGTATTTGCTTGGTTAAATCACCTGTTCCGCAGCCAATATCCAGTACTGATTCGCCAGGCTTTACATCCAGCAATTCAAGTACACTTGCACCAAATTGCGAAACAAAGCCATGTTTATCATCATATAAGTCTGCATTCCATTTCATACGAAGTTCCTCCAATCTTCCCGAGGTGTGATTTTTAATTAATGGTTTATAAATTTATATTCTGTTAACTTCCTGCAAATCAAGCAAGCAATGCGTTATAATGCCGGGTTGGCTAAAAACTCTAATACCTTTTTACCCATGGCATCGGTTCCCAATATCTTTTCGGTATTTGTATGCGCATCTGCAATGTCGCCTGTACGGTAACCTGCTTTCAGTACATGGTCTATAGCGGTGGTAATTCGTTTGGCTTCCTCTTTAAGGCCAAAGCTTATCTCCAGCATTAAGGCTACAGAAAGGATAGAAGCCAGCGGATTAGCTTTGTTTTGTCCGGCAATATCATGTGCAGAACCATGTATAGGCTCAAAAAAACCGGTACCATCACCTACTGATGCTGAAGCCAGCATACCCATTGACCCTGCAATTTGTGAGGCTTCATCAGTTAAAATATCGCCAAAAAGATTTGCAGTTAACACCACATCAAACTTTTTAGGATTTTTAACCAGCTGCATGGCGGCATTGTCAATAAACATGTGTTCGGTTTCTACATCAGGGTATTCTTTGGCCAGTTCCTGCACCACCTCGCGCCAAAGGCGCGATGATTCCAACACGTTGGCTTTGTCTACCGAACATAGCCGTTTGCCGCGTACCCTTGCGGCTTCATAAGCTTTACGGGCAATGCGCTCTATCTCATAACGATGATAGATCATCAGGTCGGACGCGGTATTACGGTCCTCACTACGGTTTTTTTCGCCAAAGTAAACATCACCGGTCAGCTCGCGGAAGAAAAGGATATCGGTACCCCGTAGCACAGCCGGTTTTAAGCTCGATGCATCCAGTAGTTCGTCAAACAACATGATGGGACGCAGGTTAGCGTATAAGCCAAGCTCCTTGCGTATCTTTAACAGGCCTTGTTCGGGACGAACTTTGGCCGATGGATCATTATCGTATTTGATATGGCCAATTGCACCAAACAATATAGCATCGCTGGCTTTGGCTTTTTCTAAGGTTTCGTCAGGTAGGGGGCTGCCTGTTGCCTCGATGCCGGCGTGGCCCATCAATGCCTCATCAAAGGTAAACTCGTGGCCAAACGCGGCAGCTATATGTTGTAAAACAGCTTTGCCCCAGGTAGTAACCTCAGGCCCGATGCCATCACCCGGGATGACCAGTATGTGTTTTTTAATTCCCATTTGTTATTTAGTTGTAGGTTGAAAGTTGTGAGGTTTAAGTGTTAGAATGGCTTTACGGCTCACGACTTACAACTCACTTCGCTTCGTATTCTTCTACTAATTGTTTTTTGCTTAAGATATAATCAATATCATCATAGCCGTTTATTAAGCAGGCTTTTTTGTATGGATTAATCTCGAAACTTTCCTGCTGGCCGGTGCTCACAATTTTGATGAACTGGTTTTCCAGATCAACTTCTATCTCGGCGTTTGGATCAGAAAAAACTACTTCAAATAATTTTTTCAAAAATTCGTCGCTTACCTGGATAGGCAACAGGCCATTGTTTAAGGCATTGCCTTTAAAAATGTCGGCAAAAAAGCTGCTTACAACTACATCAAAACCGTAATCGGCTATGGCCCAGGCAGCATGTTCGCGACTACTGCCGCAACCGAAGTTTTTACCGGCTACCAGGATTTTGCCCGAGTAAGTCGGATCATTCAATATAAAATCCTGCTTGGGCTGGCCCTCGTTATCAAAGCGCCAGTCGCGAAACAGATTATTACCAAAGCCATCGCGGGTTGTGGCTTTCAGAAACCGGGCCGGTATGATCTGGTCGGTATCTATATTCTCGATAGGCAAAGGCACTATCGAAGTTTGTAAGTGTTTAAATATTTTAGTCGCCATTATGCTACTTCCTCCTCTTGTAATAACGCTCTCACATCCGTCACCCTACCGGTAATAGCTGCCGCTGCAGCAGTTAGGGGGCTGGCCAAAAATGTACGTGAGTCTGGTCCCTGGCGGCCTTCAAAGTTACGGTTGGAGGTAGATACACAGTATTTGCCTGCCGGTATCTTATCTTCGTTCATGCCTAAACAGGCACTGCAACCTGGTTCGCGCAGTGGGAAACCTGCTGCTTCAAATACTTTATCCAAGCCTTCTTCAATGGCTTGCAATTGTACTTGTTTAGAGCCCGGCACTACCCATACGGTAACATTATCGGCCTTGTGTTTGCCCTTTATAAAATCGGCAACCAGGCGTAAGTCTTCAATGCGGGAGTTGGTACAGCTGCCTATAAAAACATAATCGATAGGTTTACCAAGCAGCGATTCATCATCATGCAAGCCCATATAATTAAGCGCCTTAGCGTATGAGCCTTGTTCTTTAGCCTCAAAGCTGGCCGTTTCGGGCACATGTTGACTGATGCCAATACCCATGCCTGGGTTAGTACCGTAGGTAATCATCGGCTCAATATCGGCCGCATCAAAGTAAAGTTCGCTGTCAAATACCGCATCCGCGTCGGAGTATAGTGTGTTCCAGTAGTCAACAGCTTTATCCCACTCTTCGCCTTTAGGCGCAAACTCACGGCCTTTTACGTATTCAATTGTAGTTTCATCAGGGGCTATTAAACCACCACGGGCACCCATTTCGATGCTCATATTACAGATAGTCATGCGGCCTTCCATGCTTAGGGAACGTATGGTATCGCCTGCATACTCTACAAAATACCCGGTACCACCGGCAGCGGAAATTTTGGAAATGATATACAGGATGATATCCTTAGCACCTACACCTTTTTGCAACTGGCCGTTCACTTCAATTTTCATGCGTTTAGGGCGCTGCTGCAATAGGCACTGCGTAGCTAAAACCTGTTCCACCTGCGAGGTGCCTATACCAAATGCAATAGCGCCAAAAGCACCGTGGGTTGAGGTATGGCTATCGCCGCAAACATAGGTGCAACCCGGGCGTGTTATGCCCAGCTCCGGACCAATTACGTGTACAATGCCCTGGTAGGGATGCCCTAAGCCGTAAAGCTCAATGCCAAATTCAGCACAGTTTTTGGTCAGCATATCTACCTGGTAGCGCGAAAGCTCTTCGCGGATGGGGAGGTGCTGGTCCCAGGTGGGTACGTTATGGTCGGCCGTAGCCACCGTTTGCTTTGGCCTTAAAACAGGCAAGCCCCGCTGGCGTAAACCATCAAAGGCCTGAGGGCTGGTTACCTCGTGTATAAAATGTGTATCAATGTATAAAATATCGGGGAAGCCTTCGTTGCTGCTTACTATGTGCGCGTCCCAAATCTTATCAAACAGTGTTTTTCCCATATATCTTTTAAGGTAATTAGTAGTAAGTGCAAAGTAGCAAGTACGTTACTCAGGTCGAATTTAAACCTTGAACCTCGTACTTACTACTTTGTACTTTCTACCGCAAATTTATGCTTCTACTTCCTGGTTTTCAGGGCGCAGGCTGCGAACCGTTTTGCCGGCTTGCCACATTTCACTTTCGCGAAGTTCTTTCAGTTCTTCATTCAGTTTTACGCGGTAATCAGGCTGGCTGTTGCTGTCAATTGAACGCTGAGATTCTTTACCGGTAGCTACGCTTTCATATAATTCTTCAAATACCGGTTTTGTAGCATCACGGAATTTTTTCCACCAATCTAAAGCGCCACGTTGTGCAGTGGTTGAGCAATTGGCATACATCCAATCCATGCCGTTTTCGGCTACCAATGGCATTAATGATTGGGTTAATTCTTCAACCGTTTCGTTAAAGGCTTCTGACGGTGAGTGGCCTTTGCTGCGCAATACATCATATTGGGCGGCGAAGATACCTTGTATACAACCCATCAGCGTACCGCGCTCACCGGTTAAATCGCTAAACACTTCCTTTTTAAAGTCGGTCTCAAACAGGTAACCACTACCTACGGCAATACCCAAAGCAATAACACGTTCCCATGCTTTACCGGTTGCATCCTGGAAGATAGCGAAGCTTGAGTTTAAGCCACGGCCTTGTAAAAACATGCGGCGCAATGATGTACCAGAACCTTTTGGCGCTACCAGGAACACGTCAACACCTTCTGGCGGAACGATGCCTGTTTGCTCGTTAAAGGTGATACCGAAACCGTGTGAAAAATACAGGGCTTTACCTGGCGTTAAGTGCTTTTGAACAGTTGGCCATAATTCAATCTGGGCAGCGTCGCTTAACAGGTAGCAAATGATGGTGCCACGCTCCAGTGCTTCTTCAATCTCAAATAAAGTTTCGCCGGGTACAAAGCCGTCGCTTATGGCTTTATCCCAGGTTTTTGAGTTTTTACGCTGACCAACAATAACGTTAATACCATTGTCTTTTTGGTTAAGCGCCTGGCCCGGACCTTGAACGCCGTAGCCAATTACCGCTACTACTTCATCTTTTAATACAGCCTGTGCTTTTGATAAAGGAAATTCGTCGCGGGTTACTACGTTTTCTTCGGTACCGCCAAAATTTAATTGTGCCATTTCTTTATTAGTTATTGTGTTATGATTTCGTTTTTTAATTTTTCGTTATGGGTTGATAATTATTGGTTAAGGGTATGAATCGTCGGATTCTTTCAACCCAAAACCTTAAACCTACATGGTGAATACTTTTTGCCCCTGGTTTAAATATTCGTTTTCGATTACATCCTCACCCGGTTCGCGTTGTTCAAACTCGCGCAGCTTGCGGTTGAAACCATCACTATCTTTAATAATGGCAATGCGAGCGCTGCGTACAAATTCAATTAAGCCATAAGGTTGCAGTACTTTTATCAAATTGTCCGTTTCCTCGCGGTGACCTGTGGTTTCAAATACGATGTAATCTTTACGAATTACTACCGCACGTGCCCCATTCTCGCGTAGCAGGCGTTCAACTGAGGCCTTTTCAGCAATTATATCGGCAGGCACCTTGTACAGGGCCATTTCTTGCCAAATAATATCGGCGTTGGTGTGGTAGTAAACTTTTAAAACCTCTACCTGCTTCTCAATCTGGCGACAAACTTTGCGCACTACTTCCTCAGTTTCGTCAATTACGATGTTGAAGCGGTGAATGCTTTCAATTTCTGACGGAGAAGTGTTCAGGCTATCGATATTAATTTTACGGCGAGTAAAAATAATAGCAATGCGATTTAGTAAACCAATTTGGTTTTCGGTATATACCGTGATGTTAAATTCCTGTTTACCCTCAGGTAATATCTCTTCGTTGCTCATGAGGTGTGGTTTATTTAAGTCTGATTTCGCTTACACTGCATCCCTGTGGTACCATCGGGAAAACGTTGTTTTCTTTGGTTACCATTACTTCCAATAAAAACGAGCCGGGGTGTTGCAGCATTTCCTGAAGTGACGAACCCAAATCTTCGCGCTCGCTTATACACTTGCCGGCAATGCCGTAAGCTTTAGCCACCTGTACAAAATCGGGGCTTTGAATATCTACAAAGGAGTAACGACGCTCGTTAAACAGTTCCTGCCATTGGCGTACCATGCCCAGGAAACGGTTGTTCAGGATCAGGATCTTTACGTCAACACCGCTTTGCATAATAGTGCCCAGCTCCTGCAGTGTCATTTGGAAGCCGCCATCGCCAATTACAGCTACAACGGTGCGTTCCTGTGCGCCAAACTTAGCGCCGATAGCCGCAGGTAAAGCAAAGCCCATGGTGCCCAAGCCGCCGCTGGTTACATTGCTGCGGGTGTGGTTAAATTTAGCATAACGGCAGCCTACCATTTGGTGCTGGCCTACGTCGGTTACAATTACTGCATCACCGTTGGTTAAGTTATTGAGTTGATCAATTACCTCGCCCATGGTCATTTCGCCGGTTTGCGGGTGCAACTCGGCATCAATAACGGCTTCCACCTCTTTGCGGGTAAAGTCATTAAATTTCTCCAGCCATTCGGTATGTTGTTTGGCTTCAACCAGCTGCGTTAGCAGGGGTAAGGTTTCCTTACAATCGCCCCAAACGGCAACATGCGTTTTTACGTTCTTGTCAATTTCGGCCGGGTCAATATCCAGGTGGATAACTTTAGCCTGTTTGGCATATTTATCTAAACGGCCGGTTACGCGGTCATCGAAACGCATGCCAATGGCAATCAACACATCGCACTCGTTGGTTAATACGTTGGGGCCATAATTGCCGTGCATGCCCAGCATACCCACATTCTGAGGATGATCGGTTGGGATAGCGCCCGCACCTAAAATTGTCCATGCAGCCGGAATGCCGCTTTTTTCAACAAAGGCTTTAAACTCTTGCTCGGCACTGCCTAACAGAACGCCTTGCCCCCAAAGGATAAAAGGTTTTTTAGCCTCGTTGATGACCTGTGCAGCCTGCTCAATAAACTGCGGCCTAACAATTGGTTTGGGCCTGTAGCTGCGGATGTGCTTGCACGGTTCATATCCTTTATACTGGAACTTTTGTATCTGCGCGTTCTTGGTGATATCAATCAATACCGGACCAGGCCGGCCGGTGCGTGCTATGTAAAACGCCTTTGCGATAGCCTCCGGAATTTCGTTAGCATCGGTTACCTGGTAGTTCCATTTGGTTACCGGGGTGGTGATGTTAATTACGTCGGTTTCCTGAAAGGCATCGGTACCCAGCAAATGGGCAAACACTTGTCCGGTTATACATACCAATGGTGTGCTATCTATCTGCGCATCGGCCAGGCCGGTTACCAGGTTAGTGGCACCGGGACCGCTTGTAGCAAAGACGACGCCTACCTTGCCTGATGAACGGGCGTAACCTTGCCCGGCATGAATGCCTCCTTGCTCGTGGCGCACGAGGATGTGATTGAGCTTTTCTTTGTAATCATACAAAGCATCATAAATAGGCATAATGGCACCACCCGGATAACCGAAAATGGTATCAACGCCTTCCACAATCAGGGCTTCCAACAGCGCAGCCGATCCCGTCATTTCAATAGCGGCCTGCTCTTCAGGTGCAGTAAGTACGTCTTGTTGTGCAACTTCCATGGTATTCGTTCTAAGTTGTTTGTTCTTTTTTTAAGGTGTGGGCTATATGTGCTGTGTTTAATTAAAGCTTATAACACAGTATATTACAACCTACAGCCCGATTTACTCTTCGTCGGTAACGCAGCCTTGGCTGGCGTCTTTTACGCTTTTAAAATATTTAAATAGTAAGCCTTTGCTAACCGGCGGCTTAGGCTGCTGCCATTGGCTGCGGCGCTGTGCCAGTTCCTCTTCGCTAATATCTAAGGTGATCGTATTACTTATCGCATCAATAGTAATGTGGTCATCGTCTTTCACTAGGGCTATGTTGCCACCTTCCCAGGCCTCAGGCGTAATGTGGCCTACCACAAAGCCATGTGTGCCGCCCGAAAAGCGGCCATCGGTAATCAGCGCTACCGAACTGCCCAAACCTGCTCCAAATATGGCCGATGTTGGCTTGAGCATTTCGGGCATGCCAGGCGCCCCTTTAGGGCCTACGTGGGTTATTACCACCACGTCTCCTGGGCGTACGCGGCCGCTGGTTATACCGGCTATAAGTGATTGCTCACCTTCAAACACCCTGGCAGGGCCGCTAAAACGCTCCCCTTCTTTGCCGGTAATTTTGGCTACACTACCGCCAGTTGCCAGGTTGCCGTATAGTATCTGTAAGTGCCCGGTTGCTTTAATTGCTTTTTCAACCGGCATAATAATGTCTTGCTTCTCAAAATCAAAGTCAGGTACATCGGCCAGGTTTTCGGCCAGTGTATTTCCGGTTACCGTTAAGCAATCGCCATGCAGCCAGCCTAATTTAAGCAGGTATTTCATAACGGCAGGTATGCCGCCAACCTTGTGCAAATCTTCCATCATGTATTTGCCGCTCGGTTTCATATCGGCCAATAGCGGTATACGGTTACTGATGGTTTGAAAATCATCCAGTGTTAAAGGTACATCAACACTCTTGGCAATAGCTATCATGTGCAGCACGGCGTTCGTAGAGCCACCCATTACCATAATGGTAACAATAGCATTTTCAAACGCCTTGCGGGTCATGATGTCCGATGGCTTAATGTCGCGCTCCAGTAACTTATAAATTGCTTTGCCAGCGGCCAAACACTCTTTTTGTTTGTCTTCGCTTAATGCCGGGTTTGATGATGAGTATGGCAAACTCATGCCCAGCGCCTCAATAGCGGCGGCCATAGTATTTGCCGTATATATGCCTCCACAAGCACCAGCGCCAGGACAAGCATTTTTAATGATCTCTTTAAAGTCAATATCGTCTAAAGTGCCGGCAATTTTTTTGCCCAGCGCTTCAAATGCCGATACGATGTTCAAATCCTCGCCTTTATAATGGCCAGGTTTTATAGTACCACCATATACCATAATAGACGGGCGGTTTAACCGGCCCATAGCTATTAATGAGCCGGGCATATTTTTATCACAGCCAGGCAGGGCAATTAATGCATCGTAATATTGTGCACCGCAAACCGCTTCAATCGAATCGGCAATTACATCACGGCTAACCAGTGAGTAGCGCATGCCGTCGGTACCATTGCTCATGCCATCGCTTACACCAATGGTGTTAAAAACTAAGCCCACCAGGTTTTCGCCCCAAACACCTTTTTTTACCACCTGGGCCAAATCATTAAGGTGCATGTTACAGGTGTTGCCGTCATAACCCATACTGGCAATACCCACCTGCGCCTTTTTCATGTCATCATCGGTTAAGCCAATGCCATATAACATGGCCTGTGCTGCCGGCTGGGTAGGGTCGGCCGTAAGGGTTTTGCTGTAGCGGTTTAACTCTGTTGCTTCTGTAGTATCGGTTGTATAACTCATTTTAGTTTGAACAGCTCTTTTTGGTTAAATTTGATGCGACCTTTTCAACTTCTGAGCAAACGCTTTATTGTTGGTACAAATGCGCCCGCGTGCTAAATAGGTTGTCGACTTAGGTTACAATCAATATTTGTAAGGTAGGGAGATGCGTTAAAAGTGGCAATAGCCAAATTAAGTTTTTTTTGCAAAGTTTTTTATTCTGATTGGATGAGAATTACCGAATAATGTTTTACAGTTGTTTGTATATTCAGAATTATATTCTCAACCTGGTATACCAAAGTTTAAATTGGTTTTCGGTATGTATGTTATGCATGCATAGCATTGCTGCTTAATTATGACTTAAAAATACGTAGAAGCGAAAAAAGCTATAGGCGGCGGTTGTGCTTTAGCATTGAGTTCTAAAAGTTTTTGGTTGTTGCTTTTTGTACTTGCGCTCTTTTATAATGAGTACTTAATTTGTCCGGGCGGTGGTATGGCTTATATTACTTTGTAATGGGTTTGTCTGAACAGCAATCAACTTGATGGAAATTAACAGAATGTGTTGCAAAGATGTGTTATGAAAGGGTACCGGTTTGTCGTATTAGCATATAGCTATTGCTTAAACAGGATTTTTGCTGCCTGCCCGAAACTGCAGAAGGGATATATGGACAGTAGAGAGACTTATAAACAAGAAACGCCCGACTGTGCAGTCGGGCGTTTCTTGTTTATAAAGGTATAAGAATACTAACGGTGGGTAATGCCTTCGGCTAATACCATCACTTTGTTGTTATTCACTTCAACCACACCACCTTTAATCAGAAATACATCCTCTTTGCCGGTGCCGCGAACGGTAAGCTTGCCATCTTCTAAAGTGGAGATGATAGGCGCGTGGTTATTTAATATCTCAAATGATCCCATAGTGCCCGGTACGGTAACAGAGTTAACCTCACCTTCAAACACTTTTTTATCGGGAGTAAGAATTTCTAAAGTCATTGGGGTTAGATTTGAGATGTGAGATTTGAGATGTGAGACCGATGCGTTTAATCATTGTCTTTATCTCAAATCTCAAATCTAATGTCTCACATCTATTAGTTATTCGCTTCTGCTAACAGTTTTTTACCTTTTTCGATAGCATCTTCAATGCTGCCTACCAAGTTAAAAGCGGCTTCAGGATATTCATCCACTTCGCCATCCATTATCATGTTAAAGCCTTTGATGGTATCTTTAATATCAACCAATACACCTTTTAAACCGGTAAATTGCTCGGCCACGTGGAAAGGTTGTGACAAGAAGCGTTGTACGCGACGTGCACGTGATACAGTAAGCTTATCTTCTTCAGATAACTCATCCATACCTAAAATGGCAATGATGTCTTGTAACTCTTTATAGCGTTGCAAAATTTCTTTTACACGTTGTGCCGTATCATAATGCTCAGCACCTAGTATAGTAGGGCTCAGGATACGTGAAGTTGAATCAAGAGGGTCAACCGCAGGGTAGATACCCAACTCGGCAATTTTACGAGACAATACCGTTGTAGCGTCCAAGTGAGCGAAGGTTGTGGCCGGCGCAGGGTCGGTCAAGTCATCCGCAGGTACGTAAACCGCTTGTACAGATGTAATAGAACCACGTTTGGTTGACGTAATACGCTCCTGCATTACACCCATCTCGGTAGCAAGTGTTGGCTGGTAACCTACCGCTGATGGCATACGGCCTAACAGTGCCGATACTTCAGAACCAGCTTGGGTAAAGCGGAAAATGTTATCGATAAAGAACAGAATATCGCGACCTTTACCTTCAGCATCACCATCACGGAAATACTCGGCAATAGTTAAACCTGATAAGGCAACACGTGCACGTGCACCCGGCGGCTCGTTCATTTGACCGAATACAAAGGTTGCTTTAGAGTCTTTCAATTCTTCTTTGTCGATTTTTGAGAGATCCCAGCCACCTTCTTCCATTGAATGCATAAAGGCTTCGCCGTATTTAATAATACCAGATTCCAGCATCTCGCGCAATAAGTCGTTACCTTCGCGGGTACGCTCACCTACACCGGCAAATACTGATAAACCAGAGTATGCTTTAGCAATGTTGTTGATCAGTTCCTGAATTAATACCGTTTTACCAACACCGGCACCACCAAACAATCCAATTTTACCACCTTTAGCATAAGGCTCCAGCAGGTCAATTACTTTAATACCGGTAAACAGTACTTCTGATTCGGTTGATAAATCTTCAAATCTTGGAGGCGTAGCGTGAATAGGGCGGCCATTGGTTGTGTCCAAAGATGGAATACCATCAATAGCTTCACCAACTACGTTAAATACCCGGCCCTTGATATCGTCGCCAATAGGCATACGGATAGGTGATTCAAGGTCGGTTACCGGCATGCCGCGCAATAAGCCGTCGGTTGAGTCCATGGCAATAGCACGAACGCGATCCTCGCCCAGGTGTTGCTGAACTTCTAAAACAACTTTTTGTCCATTGCTTTTAGTGATTTGCAGCGCATCGTAAATTTTGGGAAGATGTGCATCATCGCTAAAGCTTACGTCAACTACCGGACCAATGATTTGTGAGATTTTTCCAATGTTTGGCATATATACCTTGCGTAATTTTTATTTACTGATAATGAAACGAGTGCGTATGGGTATATCACACTATTTCGGAGCGCAAAGTTAAGGTTTATAATGAATTTTTAACTACTTAAATGAAAGAATTTTAAGTAAAACCTGAGCCATACGAACTTTGTTAATTTATTTATCTTAGCAGCCTTTTTATAAAAATTGTCAGTTAAATAAAACCAATTTCTAATTATGAGAAAAATTATACTGCTGATGCTGGCTTGCGTGCCATTTGCGGTTTTTGCACAAGGCTTTCAGGTTAACCTGGAAGGCCAAAAGCAAATTGGGATGGGCCATACGGGTACCGGTTTGTTGTTGGATGGTTCCTCGGTGTTTTTTAACCCCGGCGCTGTTGCCAAACTATCCGAAAATTATTTACAGGCAGGCGTAAGTCCGCTTATGTTTAAATCGGGGTTTGTAGCCACCGGCTCTAACGTACAATACAACACGGCCGATAAAATAGCGCCGCCATTTAACGTTTATGCCGTTTGGGGACCTAAGGCCGCTAAATGGAAAGTAGGCTTAGGCGTTTACACGCCATATGGTGGTTTAACCGACTGGGGCACTAATTGGCCGGGTAAGTATACCTTAGTTTCGCTCGACCTGAAAACCATCTTTTTTCAGCCTACAGTGAGTTACAAAATAAGCGATGTAATAAGCGTAGGTGCCGGTTTTGTGTACAACCATGGCAGCGTAAACCTTAAACGTGCCATTCCGCTGGCAGATGCAAACAATCCGCAGGGCGAAGCTGAACTGAAAGGCGGCGGTAATGGCTACGGCTTTAACGCTGGGGTATTTATTGACACCAAGAAAGGATTAACTATTGGTATTACCCACCGCTCAAAAGTAAATACTAAGCTAAACGATGGGGATGCTGTATTTACAGTGCCGGGAAGTTTACAAACCAGTTTTCCAAGCCCTAACACATTTAAAGCCGAGCTGCCTTTGGCTGCAACTACCTCCATAGGTTTTGGTTACAGCTTTGCGCAAAAATGGCTGGTAGCTTTTGATGCCAACTACGTGCATTTTGATACTTACAAAGCCTTGGCTTTTGATTATGGCAATAACACCACAACCTTGCAGGATACCTACTCGCCACGTAATTACAAAAATGCAGTAAGCTTACGTGTGGGTGCCCAGTACAAGGCAACTGATAAATTGATGCTACGTGCGGGTGGCGGTTATGCCTCAACCCCTGTTAGGGATGGTTATGTAACTCCGGAAGTGCCCGATGCCAACCGCAGTTTTTACACTGCTGGCTTAAGTTACTTGGTTAACAAGCATTTTGATTTAGACCTGTCTTTTGAGTACGAACGCCTCGGTACCCGTACACAAACCAATATCGAAACACAATTATCAGGAACGTTTAAAAGCAATGTGTATATACCGGGTGTAGCGTTGGTTTATCATTGGTAAACAGCGCCCTGCTAAGCCTCCATGGGAAGGGAATTTAATACACATTAAAAGAGATTTAAGATGAAACTAAATAATTACAAAAATATATTTTTAGCGGGTTTGCTGGTTTTAGCCGCCTGTAAACCCACTGTTGATGTAGCTCCGGCTACCAGCGGCTCGGCCGATTTTACAACCTACATTGCCGTAGGTGACTCACAAACTGCCGGTTATGCCGATGGTGGCTTATACCGCAGCGGGCAGATCAACTCATTTCCCAATATCATTGCCGAGCAGTTAAAAGCTGTAGGCGGCGGTAACTTTGCACAGCCTTTGTTTACCGAGGCACAGGCCAATGGTTCAGGGTATAAAAAAATAGACAGATTTGTTGATGGCACGCCGGTTATCGTGGATGTAGCGCCATCACAAACAGCTTTCCGTAGCGCTACCCCATCCTTGTTTGTTAAATACAGTGGTGATAACAACAACTATGGTATTCCGGGAATTAGGTTGGTTGACGCTGTTTATAGTAGCGTACCAGGATATGCTAATGCCAATCCTTATTATGAGCGTGTACTTGCGGCATCATACCCGTTGGCTAATACGCCATATCTGGATTTTATCACTGCTAAGCCATACACTTTCTTTACATGTTGGTTGGGCAATAATGATGCTTTGGGTTATGCTACTGCAGGTGGTGTAGATACTAACCCTGCAAATAAGTTAACAGAGAAAGCCGACTTTACTGCTGCATTTACCGCTGTTATTAACCGTTTAACTACAGGCGGTCAAAAAGGTGCCGTTGCTACTATTCCAGATGTAAGCACTATTCCATTTTTTACAACGGTTACCATCCCAGCCTTATTAGCAGGTGTACAAAAAGTAGCGCCAACGGTTACTACTTTGTACGTTAATGCTCGTAAAGATGATGGTACTTATGCCGCTCGCGCTGCAACAACTACCGACTTAATCACACTTACTTTTCCAACCAGCAAAATGGGGGTAAGTGGTTATGGCGTTTCGCCACTTAATCCAATCGAGAATCAGTATGTTCTTGACCCGAATGAGGTAGCACGGGTGCGCGATTATGTAACCTCCTACAACCAAACCATCAACTCTGTAGCTGCTGCCAAAGGCTTAGCTGTGTTTGATGCCTTTACCTTTTTGAATACTTTAAAGCAGAAAGGTTTATTAATAAATGGCGTAAACTTAAGCGCCGATTTTGTACGCGGCGGTATTTTTTCGCTGGATGGGGTGCATCTAACCCCTAAAGGTTATGCTATCGAAGCTAATGAGTTTATTAAAGCCATCAATACCAAATATGGGTCAAACATTCCGCAGGCCGATGTAAACAGCTTTAATAGCGTCATTTTCCCGGCAAAATAATATCCGTTAGGTTTATATTTAGTGGTTGATGGTTCATTGTAGCTACTGGTTAGCTTCATTAACCATCAACCATTTTTATTTTGCCATAAACTTCCAACTATAAGCTGATGGCTAACTAAATTCCAGAACAATCTTGCCTATATGTGTGCTGCTTTCCATCAACGCATGCGCTTTTGCGGCGTCCTGTGCTGCAAATGTTTGATGGATAATCGGCTTAATTTGCCCTGCTTCGATCAAGGACCAAACAGTTTTTTTTAATGCCGTAGCAATGGCCGACTTAAATGGCCTATCCCTTGGCCGAAGCGTTGAACCGGTGATGAAAAGCCTCTTGCGCATTACCATGGAGAGGTCTACCTGCACGTCTTTGCCTTTCATGGTGTTAATCAGCACCAGCCGGCCCTCTTCAGCAAGCGATTGGATATTGCCCTGAGTATAATCGCCGCCTATCATATCCAGTATTACATTTACGCCTTTGCCGCCGGTAATTTGTGCTATGGTAGGTATAAAGTCTTCAGTTTTGTAATTAACTGCTTTGGTGGCACCTAACTGCTCGCAAAAACGGCATTTATCATCGCTACCTGCGGTAACATAAACGACGCTGCCAAGCGCTTTAGCCATTTGTATGGCCGTTACCCCAATGCCGCTGCTGCCCCCATGCACCAATAAACTTTCGCCAGGTTGCAAACGGCCGCGATCAAAAACATTGCTCCATACCGTAAAAAAGGTTTCGGGTAAGGATGCAGCCTCGGTCAAAGTCAGGTTTGGCAAAACGGGTAAACATTGCCCTTCAGGTGCTGTACAATATTCGGCATAACCGCCGCCACTCACCAGTGCGCAAACCTTGTCGCCGGTTTGCCAAAGGGTAACCGCATCACCAATAGCTTCAATTGTACCGGCAACCTCCAGGCCGGGTATATCTTGCGGTGCATCGGGCGGTGGTGGATATGCGCCTTTACGCTGTGCTACATCGGGCCTGTTTATACCTGCGGCCGCTACTTTAATAAGCACTTCATGCGGTTTAGGCTGGGGTACCGGTCTGTCTCTTATCTGTAGTACTTCCGGGCCCCCCGGTTGGGTTATTACCAGTGCTTTCATTGCAGTAATTTTTAACAAATCAACGTTAGCTTGTAAGTTAAGTTTGGTTAATGTAATCTCATAATTGCTCCTTATAGCGCCAGGCTATAGTTAATTACAGTTATAAGTGTTTATTTTGAGGTAAAATAAGATTAACCTATGTCATTAATTATTGGCCAGGTGGCCCCGCAGTTTACACTCATATCATCTGATTTAAAAGAAATATCATTAGCTGATTTTAAAGGCAAAAAAGTGGTTCTTCACTTTTTTCCTATGGCGTTTACCGGTACCTGCACTACGCAGCTTTGCACGCTTAGAGACAATTTTGGTTTTTATGAAGGTATTAATGCCCAGGTTTTAGGCATTTCAGTTGATTCGCCTTTTACCTTGGCTAAGTTTAAAGAAGAGAACGAATACCAGTTTCCGCTGCTGTCTGACTTCAATAAGCAGGCGTCTGCCGATTATGGTGCTATTTACGATGAATTTGTATTTGGATTAAAAGGTGTATCCAAGCGTGCAGCCTTTGTAATCGACGAAGAACAGCGTATCATATATGCAGAGGTGTTGGAATCAGCTGGCGATCTACCTGATTTTGATGCAATTGAAAAAAAGTTACAGTAAATTTTAAAAAATATTTGAACGGAATGGCAAAATATGCTACTTTTGCATTCCGTTTCAGGAAGCACTCGTAGCTCAATTGGATAGAGCGTCTGACTACGGATCAGAAGGTTAGGGGTTCGACTCCCTTCGAGTGCACTTTTTAATCATAAAGCCTTTCCGTATAATTGCAGAAAGGCTTTTTATTTAAATTTAAAATCAAAGGATGCTGAACTTAGTTTTGTTTGGCCCGCCCGGGGCTGGCAAGGGAACACAATCTCAAAAACTGATTGAAAAATACGGCTTAATCCACCTTTCAACCGGTGACATATTACGTAATGAAATTGCACAGGGTACCACTTTAGGTCTCGAAGCTAAAAAGTTGATGGATGAAGGTGTTTTGGTTCCCGATGAAGTAGTTATTGGTATGATAAGCAATAAGCTCGACGCCAATCCCGATGCTAAAGGTTTTATTTTCGACGGTTTCCCACGTACGGTAGCGCAAGCCGCTGCACTGGATACTTTGTTAGAAGGTAAAAATACCAGCATATCAGGTATGATTGCTTTGGTGGTTGACGATCAGGAACTGGAAAGCCGCCTGCTGTTACGCGGTAAGGATTCTGGCAGACCTGATGATGCCAATCCGGAAATCATCCGTAAACGTATCAACGAGTACAACAGCAAAACTACCCCCGTTGCGAAGTTTTATAAAGCACAGGGCAAATTTACCAGCATTAACGGTATAGGTGGTATTGACGATATTTTCAGCGCTGTGAGCGCTGTGGTGGAGCAGTATTAAGAAATAACAATACAGCATTCGCGATTTCGGATTTAGACGGGTCACAACGAACTGTTTGAATCCGAAATTGTTGTTTTAAGACATTTATAATATAAATACGACTGTCATCTCGAATAATAGTGATAAATCTTGTACAATAGGATGAACAACCAGTAACAAGATATTCTATTAGCACTTGTAATGGCAATAGTAAAAAAGCGGTTTCGGGTTGATATTCGGAATTTGAAAAAGAATAGCACATGAGTCAAGGTTCCAATTTCGTCGATTACGTAAAAATTTGCTGCCGTTCAGGTAAAGGCGGAGGTGGTTCGGCACACTTACACCGCGATAAACACACGGCCAAGGGCGGTCCTGATGGTGGTGATGGTGGCCGCGGCGGGCACGTAATTGTAAAAGGCAATGCCCAGTTGTGGACCTTGCTGCACCTTAAATATCGTAAGCATGTTATAGCCGGCGATGGCGAAAGCGGTGGCAGCGCCTTGTGTACAGGCAAAACCGGCCGCGACGAGATATTGGAAGTGCCCCTGGGCACTATAGCCAAGGATGCCGAGACCGGCGAAGTGATCTTTGAAATAACCAAAGATGGCGAAACTAAAATATTAACCGACGGCGGCCGCGGCGGATTAGGTAACTGGCACTTCAAATCGGCCACGCAGCAAACCCCGCGCTTTGCCCAACCCGGCGAACCCGGACAGGAAAACTGGAATATATTAGAGTTAAAATTGTTAGCCGATGTAGGTTTAGTAGGTTTCCCTAATGCCGGTAAATCAACCTTATTATCTGTAGTATCGGCTGCTAAGCCCGAGATTGCCGATTATGCCTTTACCACGCTGGTACCTAATTTGGGTATTGTGGCCTACCGTGGCGGCAAATCATTTGTAATGGCCGATATACCGGGCATTATTGAAGGCGCATCAAAAGGCAAAGGTTTGGGCTTCCGCTTCTTGCGTCACATTGAGCGTAACTCAGTACTGTTGTTCATGATTCCGGCTGACACCAACCGCACTATTAAAGAAGAATACGCCATTTTATTAAATGAACTTCAGGAGTACAATCCTGAACTTTCACATAAACCTCACGTACTAGCCATCACCAAATCAGACATGCTGGACGAAGAATTGCAGCAGGAAATGAAAGCTGAATTGCCAGCCAACATTCCCTCTGTGTTCATCTCAGCCGTAGCCCAACAAGGGTTGGATGCATTGAAAGATTTGTTGTGGATAGAGATTAATAAATAAAGGAAACCGTTTGCTTGTGCATTAAATGTTGGATTAGTACTGGTAAGCTTAATTTGGTAAGCCCATTAGTACTAACCCATTTACGTCTTATACAAGCCTAAGTTCATCAGCACAACCATATCATGCAAAGGTTGGCACACTTACCTCGCTTCAAAAACGGTATAATCCTCACTCAACTTTTTGGTAACAAACCCTTTGTAACCCGGAAAGCATTTGAGGATAAACTGTGCCCGGCCATTTTGCTCATAATCGGCAGGTAATACGATGTGCAGCGGTCCGGCATGACCATTATACAGATAATCCTGGTAATCTACCTTCACATCTAAACCAATAGGCTCAATTGTAATTATGCGGTTGTGGCGTATCTCCAAACCTATATCGGCGCTGGTAAAAACAAAAATACCGTCGCGCTCGCGGTTATCTGCCTGTAAAAGGTAGTTGAGCGTGGGCTGGTCAATAAATTGTTGCGTTAAGCCGCTGGGGCCTCGTACACCTTCTGTACTGTTGTAATGGTATTCGTGAATTAAGGATTTAAAGCTGCTGAAGGTTATAAATAGCCATACCAATGCAAAAGCTGCCCTATAAAATAGCCCGGCCCTGCCCACCAGATACAAAGCGCCGGGTATCACCAGCAAACCCACCAGCCTGAAATGCCGCCCCTCGTATGATATAGCCGCCTGCCTGAAGAATGAATAGCCGAAAAATAATACGAATACGATATAATAAACGGCCACCGCTATTTTATATGGCGAGTGGGGTATATGCCTTACAATGCTCAGCACCAACCACAAGCTCGCTACAGCCAAAGCTACCAAAATAATAACCGTCCAAACGTGAGGGAACATAGGGCCATCGGGGTGGTAAACCAGTCCTTTTGCTAATTCGTCAACCGAAAAGCCGGCCAGCAGGGGCGAGGCGAGCGGAAAAGTAAACGTTTCCCAAATAACGCGCCACCCGGCACTGTGGGCAGCGGCAGGATTGTCGCCCTTGCTTAAAAAGAACAGATAAACACAGGCCAACGATATTAGAGCTGGAATGCCTATGGCAAAGCCGTTTTTAAGCCAGGCGGCATAGTCTTTTCGTGGTGGTGAAATATTGATCCACATGCACAACAAGCCCGCCATGTACACCAGCATCATAGATGACTTGGTAAAGAACCCAACCCAACCAGCTATCAACACAAACAGAATCAGGAGCACATCGATCTTTCTGAAGGAGAAGCACCCGTACAGGAACCATCCTGCGTAAGCAAACATGAGCACCTCGCCGCCATTATAAAATATGTAGGGGATGTAGTAAAATTGCTGGCAGGCTACAAAGGCCACGCTGGCAGCAGCTAACAACGGTTTAAAGCCTACTTTTTTAAAGAAAGCGTAAAAGCCAAACAGGCCCAGCATTTCGCAGAGTACGCTGGTAACAGCAGATGCCTGGCCGGTGTTTAAGCCAAATACCGTTTTAAAAAAATAAGGTACCAGGTATTGTCCCGGAGACCACCAGGTGAGGAACATGCCTGTATCTTTGCTTATATTATCCTGATCGGGCCCAACCAGCATATTGAAGTCGCCGCCCATTTCCATGGATCGCATGGTTTGAAAACCCCAGCTGGGGTCGGGGAAAATGGCAGGGGGGGCAATGTAGCTAAACACCCCTATTACCAGCGTTACGAGTAAGGTAATGCCTAAAATGAGCGGTGCCCAATACTGTTTTTTCATGGTGGTGATGTAGATAACTAAAGCGCTAAATTAAGGATTATAACGGTTATAGCTATATTATGACCGGCCGGTGTGTTTATTGGGCAGGTGTAAGTTTTATATTTTATAGCTTTGCAAGCTGATTTTTGATTGAGCTATGAGGATCGCTATCAATGGATTTGGCCGAATAGGCCGCATATTTTTACGCAGTATTTTAAACCGGCCGGGTATTGAGGTGGTAGCTATTAACGATATTACCAATACCCACACGCTAGCTCACCTGTTTAAGTATGATACCGTACACCGGGGCTTTAAAGGCCAGGTTGATTATGATGAAACCAGCCTGTACATTAACGGCAAGCGTATACGGGTACTAGCCGAAAGCATTCCGGTTAATTTGCCATGGGGCGAGTTGGATATTGACTTGGTGATTGAATCCACAGGTAAATTTGCCTCGTTAGATGGTGCTAACCAGCACTTGGCTGCGGGTGCAAAGCAGGTGATTCTATCGGCACCGGCCGGAGGTAAAACGGTGCCTACGGTAGTGCTGGGTGTAAATGATGAGCAGATAGATCTGCGCTCGCCCGTACTCTCCAATGCCTCATGCACCACTAATAACGTGGCGGCCCTGGTAAAAGTGCTCGAAGATAACTGGGGCATTGGCGACGGCTATATCACCACAGTGCACTCTATGACGGGTGACCAAAACCTGCATGATGCGCCGCATAAAGACCTGCGCCGTGCTCGTGCAGCTTCGGCCTCTATTATTCCTACCACAACGGGTGCTGCCAAGGCTATCACCTCTATATTTCCACATCTGGATGGTAAGCTGGGCGGGGCGGGCATCCGTGTACCCGTGCTCAACGGCTCATTAACCGATTTTACCTGTACACTAAAAACGGAAACTACTGTAGAGGCGATTAACCAGGCCTTCAAGCAAGCTGCCCTAGGACCCATGAAAGATATTTTGGAATATACCGAAGATCCCATTGTATCTACCGATATAATAGATAACACGCACAGTTGTATTTTTGATGCCCAGCTAACCTCTATAGTAGGCGGCCTGGTAAAAGTAGTAGGCTGGTACGATAACGAAATGGGCTACAGTAGCCGCCTGGCCGATTTAGTGGAGCGTATAGCGGCACTGAGATAAGATACTACACTCAGTATGTCATTTCGAGTGTTAACCTGAAATCTTTTCAAAGCGATAGGTTCGTCCGTTCGAAAGGATTTTCAACATGAGAGATGGCTGTAATTTAACATAATAGATTAACTAACAACTTCATAACGAATAATTAAGTGGTAAAATTCATTTCCAAAGACGATATCTTACCTATCCGTAACGAAATTTTAAGAGAAGGCAAATTAACCCTGGAACAATGCCGCTTTGCAGGTGATGACAACCCTGAAAGCTTTCATTTAGGATATTTTGATGGAGAGCAATTGGTAAGTATAGCTTCATTCCATCCACAGAGTTACGGCGATTTTCAAGGCCGAGGCTACCAGTTACGCGGTATGGCCACTTTAAAGCAATACCAGGGTAAGGGCTTGGGTACCCAACTGGTTAATTTTGCTATTGTGTACCTGCGCGGGCAAAAAGTGAACTACGTATGGTGTAATGCCCGCCAGGTAGCGGTAAATTTTTACGGTAATGTAGGTTTCGAAGTGGTGTCAAAAGAGTTTGACATACCAGGCATTGGCCCACATTATGCCATGTATCTGAAAATAATGTAGCAGTTGTAGCCTGTAAAACATGCTACTGATATGGAAAGTGTCTATACAAAAAAAGCAACCCTTATTGGGTTGCTTTTTTTGTGTCCTGAGTTATTGATTACTGATCTTTTTCTTTCTTTTTCTCAACAATCTTACCAATACCAAAGCCAGCGGCGCCGCCTGCAACACCACCAATCAGTGCACCTACACCTCTGTTTTTCTTGGTAACCAATGCACCGGTTAAAGCGCCGGCACCAGCACCAATTAGAGCACCATTACGTCCTGCATGGCTTTTCTTTTTAGCAGTAGGGTATGCCGGACTGCTGCCATAACCTGATGCAGCATAAGATGACCTCGATGCCGATGAAGTATAAGATGATCTAGGGCGTGTAGCAGCGTACGTTGTTTTTGTACGGCTTCGCTCACGCATGGCACCTACATTCTTCAAGCTGTCTTCATAACGAGCCTTTTTTTCTGCTCTAAAAGCAGCAAGCCCTGCTGTGTCTGCCTGAGTAACTTTTGGGCTGTCTACTTTAGACACCACCGGAGCGGTAGTAGCAGTAGATGAGTTAGGGTTAGAATGGCATGCAACCAAACCGACCGATATTCCTGTAACTATTAATAAACGCATTGCCTGTATCATAATAAATGTTTTTAAGTAAGGTGAATAAATATCTGACTAAATAAAGTGGCAAAAGTCAAATCTATCTAAGCAATTTTGTTGCCAATTTTTACAGCATCATATGTAATGGTCTGATTAATGCATTCTATCACAGCTGGTTGCTTATAAAATTCACCCATGGCCATCTAAGCTATTTAATAATATAATAAGACATTGCGGCCAGGAATCTACTCATTTAAATAATCCCTTAGTGTATACTGCACACTTTTTTAAAATTAGCTTACTGATTATGAATTATATTTCTGAATTTGGCAGCTCATTTTGAAGTGTAACCTCCATGAAAACAATTGACCAATTCAATTTTGCCGGAAAAAAAGCCCTTATCAGGGTTGACTTTAATGTTCCGCTGGATAAAGATTATAATATAACCGACGATAACCGCATTACCGCTGCCCTGCCAACCTTGAAAAAGATTCTGGCTGATGGCGGTTCGCTGATCCTGATGTCGCACCTGGGCCGCCCAAAAGAAGGTCCTACTGAAAAATATTCACTGAAGCACATCATCCCGCACCTGTCTGAACTATTAGGTAAGGAAGTGCAGTTTGCCGATGACTGTATTGGTGCCGACGCTACCGAAAAGGCTGCTGCCTTGAAAGATGGTGAAGTATTGTTGCTTGAAAACTTACGCTTTTATAAAGAAGAAGAAAAAGGCGATAAAGATTTTGCCGAAAAATTATCAAAATTAGGTGATGTATACGTGAATGATGCCTTTGGTACCGCCCATCGTGCACACGCCTCAACGGCTATCATCGCGCAATTTTTCCCCGAAGCTAAATACTTTGGTTACCTGATGGGTGCCGAGCTTGCCAACGCCGAGAAAGTTTTAAATGGCGCCGCTAAACCTTTTACCGCTATTATGGGCGGAGCCAAAGTGAGCGACAAGTTGTTGCTGATTGAGAACATGCTCGACAAGGTGGATAACCTGATTATCGGCGGCGGGATGGCCTATACATTTGCTAAGGCACAAGGTGGCAACATTGGCAAATCGCTGGTTGAGGATGATAAGCTTGATCTGGCGCTGCAACTGATTGAAAAAGCCAAAAGCAAAGGGGTAAACTTATTATTGCCTACTGACTCCATCATTGCGGATGCTTTTTCGAACGACGCTAATACCGATACTGCTTCTAACAGCGATATTAAAGATGGCTGGATGGGTTTGGATATCGGTCCGGATTCAATTGCCGCATTTACCAAAGTAGTGGCCGAATCAAAAACCGTATTGTGGAACGGCCCGATGGGTGTTTTTGAAATGGAAAAATTTGAAAAAGGCACCAAAGCCGTAGCCGAAGCTGTGGTTGAAGCTACCCAAAATGGAGCCTTCTCACTCATAGGCGGCGGCGACTCTGCAGCAGCCGTAGCTAAGTTTAACCTGGTAGATGGCGTAAGCTACGTATCAACCGGCGGCGGCGCCTTGCTCGAATACATGGAAGGCAAAGAGCTGCCAGGTGTGAAGGCGATAAACGAGTAAATAAGAAAATATGGTATTGCGAGGAATGAAGTAATCTCTGCGTGATATTTAATAGGCCGATACAAGTTCGGCATGATATAGATTAGTTAAAAGGCCGCTTTCAACAAAAGCGGTCTTTTTTGTATGTTTAGGTTTCCAAAATTCAGTATGAAAATTCTTCTGTCCTGCGTTCTTTCCCTCCTCATCACCATAGGCTTCGCTCAAACCGGTGCTCCCGATGCGGCTTATGTTAAAGATCATTATACTAAGTATGAGTACCAGATACCCATGCGCGACGGTAAAAAGCTGTTCACGGCTGTATATGTACCTAAAGACCAATCGAAAAAATATCCTTTCATGATGGACCGCACCTGCTATAGCGTAGCACCTTACGGATTGGATAAATACCGGCCAACACTTGGTCCATCGCCGCAGTTTATGCAGGATGGATACATTTTTGTTTACCAGGACGTGCGCGGCCGCTGGATGAGCGAAGGTATTTACGAGGAAATGACGCCCGAACTGGAGGTACATAAAACCAACAAGGATGTAGATGAAGGTACCGATACTTATGATACGATAGATTGGTTATTAAAGAATGTAGCTAATAACAACGGCAAGGCAGGCGTTTGGGGTATTTCTTACCCTGGCTTTTATACTACCACCGCTTTGCTAAGCCGTCACCCGGCACTGGTTGCAGCCTCTCCGCAAGCACCCATTGCCGATTTGTGGCGCGATGATGCCTGGCATAATGGTGCTTTTTTTTTGGCTGCTAACTTTGGCTTTTACCCTGGCTTTACCAACCGGCAGGATGATAAGCCTACCCAGCGCCGAGGCAAAAGCTTTGACCCGGGTACGGATGATGGTTATGATTTCTTCTTAAAGATGGGATCCATGCGGAATACCAACGCCAAATACTATAAAGACACCATCCGCCTGTGGAATGAAATGATGAATCACCCCGATTATGATCAGCACTGGAAAGACCGCAACGTGCTTACGCACCTGCATGATATTAAAACGGCTACCCTGGTAACCGGTGGCTGGTACGATGCCGAAGATTTGTACGGCGCTATTAATACTTACAAAACTTTAGCGGCTAAAAACCCCAACACACCGGTTTACTTTGCTATGGGGCCATGGGTGCATGGCGGCTGGGCCCGGGGCGCGGGCGATCATCTGGGCGATGTGGATTTTGGCGGAGCAACTGCGCCTTATTACCGCGACAAAATTGAATTTGCTTTTTTTAGCCACTACCTGAAAGGTACGCCACTCGATCTGCCTAAGATAACCACCTTCCAAACCGGTGTAAACCAGTGGAAAACCTATAATACCTGGCCGCCGGCACCAGCTAAGGAACAATTCCTGTACTTTTTGCCGGGCGGTAAGCTATCGTTCACGGCTCCGGCTTTGGGTAAGGATACGTTTAATGAGTTTGTATCAGACCCAAATAAACCAGTGCCTTACTATAGCAAAAAAACAATGGATATGGAGCGTGATTACATGACGGCCGATCAGCGCTTTGTAGCCGCCATGCCCGATGTAGTTACCTACCAAACCGACGTTTTAAATAACGACGTAACCCTGGCCGGTAACATATGGGCCAACCTTAAAGTATCTACTACTGGTACAGATGCCGACTGGGTGGTAAAAGTAATTGATGTTTACCCCGACACCGCCACCAGCAATAAATGGACCCGGCCCAGTGTACAAATGGCCGGCTACCAGCAAATGGTACGCAGCGAAAGCATGCGGGGCAAATACCGTACGGGTTTAGATAAACCCAGCGCATTCATACCTGGGCAAATAAGTCCGGTTAACTTTGAACTGCAGGATGTGCTGCACACTTTCAAGAAAGGCCACCGCATTATGGTACAGGTACAAAGCACCTGGTTTCCGCTTATCGACCGTAATACGCAGCAGTTTCAGGATATTATGAAAGCTAAAGACACCGACTTTAAGAAGGCAACACACCGCGTGTATACTTCAAAAGCACATCCGAGTTATTTAAAGGTGAGAGTGCTGTAAGTTTAAGGTTTTATCAGCCTTAACGTCATTTCGGGTGTCAACGAGAAATCGTTGACAATTAGAACAATAATCTTAGTGACCTTTTATGCTTTTGTATAAATTGAAAAGTGAAATTAAAAGGGCGGTTATAGCAGCCCCGAAAGTCCACCAATATGTACGAAAGATACGTTTGGCATTTATCACATCATATTTTAATTTTTCTTCTTCAAGCGCTTGTTTGTTTTGCTTTTTGACTTCGGCTTTACCGATGAATTTTGCAAAGCCACCATTGTCAATTACTAAAATTCCTTCGGATGTAATATCAATGATTGAGTTTCTGTTTCCCGGGTTTCTTTGGCTGATGAGATTGTGTTGATACATCAATCTTATTGCTTCTTGTCCAGTGTTATCACTTCGATTTTGGACTTGGAAAATATCGCTACCGCCAGGAACCGATTTAAGATGTAGTAAATAATTATCTATTATGATTGCTACTTCGTTTTGCATAATAAAATAGTTATATCAAATATACTAATAATCATCTGCTAGTTGGTGCGTATAAGAAGTCTAAAAAAGCGACCATTATTGATTGCCTTTATATGCTAACAGGTTGCTCTTTGTTTTTCTAATGGAATGAGCCAAGTATCATGAAGTAATCAAAGGACATAGTCCATAAAAAGTACTCTGAAATCCAAGTTGGGAAGTGGTTGTACCTTGGCAAAGTACAACCACTTAGTTTGACGGCTCGTCTGTAACTGGCGCCTATATCGGGTTTGCAATTGTTTTGCCTCCCAAACATCATTTAGGCATTCTCAGAAAATTTTACCTTTGCCAGTCATGTATAAAAATGTTCTGCCCGGGTTATTATTTGCTGTTCTGTGGGCAAGTGGGGCTATAGCTGCCAAGTTTGGCATGCGCTCAGTTGATGCGCTAATGCTGGCCGCTATACGCTTTATTGCTACTGGATTTTTATTTGCACCTTTCTTTCTATTGCATAAAAAGCATCGGTTTTTGCCGCATCGCTATGAGTGGAAACCTATTATTATTTACGGCTTTTTGAACACCACGCTCACCCTTGGATCATTTTTCGCCGCGCAAAAATACGCCTCAGCAGGTATCAGTATGTTGTTTACGGCAGTGGCGCCCTTGCTCATGGCTTTATTCTCGGCCCTTATTTTAAAGCGAAAGCTAAGCCGAGCAGAAATTGCAGGCATGCTTGTAGCTTTTTCGGGTTTGCTATTGGCCGCTTTGGCCGCTTTGCCTGCGGCCAGTATTACGCCGGCTGGTTTTGCGCTGCTGGTTGTCTATATGGTATCGTACGCTTTAAGCAGCATTTACTTCTCGTTTGTTAATGTGGCACTGCGCAACATGGTGTTTAATATATGGCAGGTGTTTATAGGTGGGTTGCTGGTACTTCCGTTTTGCTGGTTGCTCAGCAGCTATCACATACATAGGGTAGATGCCAATCTGCTTTGTTCATTAGCTTGGCTTATCATTATGCTGTCGTTTATAGCTAATTTATTGTGGCTGTACCTCATTAAGCGCGATACCGTATCGGCAGGTACATGGCTGTACTTAGTACCAATACTTGGCTTTATATACGGCTACTTCCTGCTCGGCGAAAAGATAACGCTATACTCTATTATTGGCGGCATAATGGTTATAGCCGGATTGGTTATATCCAAACGTACGGCTAAAAAAGTTCCGCATACGTCTTAAAAGCTATTTCCTAACGTAGGAGGCTCCGCCACCGTCATAGGCATTTTGATTGAGGTTTAGTGTATTGCCATTAATGTTGATGATGTTCCAAATAGCATCATCATCGAATTTAATGGCGTTGTCGGTTTTGCCACTATAAATACTTTGTGCTTGGTCGAGCTGGTACTTGCCTGTGTTGGCTATGCGTCCTTCAATGAACCGTTGGTAGGTTTCATCAGCTTTAAACAGAATAACCACGGGGTCAGGACTGGTACGGTATACACGCCCGTCAAAGCCACCTCCATAACTGGTCATTTGCCAACGGCCCACCATTTGTTTACTTAATAAAGTATCGCTTCTTTCCTTTTTGCAACTCAATAGAAGGAAAGTTATTAGTAGAAAATACAGTTTGATTATTGTATTGGTTTTACTGGTTGTAATTAATTGCAATACGTTGCTTTAAAGGTATTTGCTACAATTTGCAAACGAAATAAAGGCTTAGCCCATTAACTCTTTCATCAGCTTATCAAATTCAGTGCGCATGGTAGCCAGTTCTTCTTCCAGTCGGGCAACCCGCTCTTCTAAAGCTGCTAAGGCCGAACCTGATGATGATGTGGTTAGTTCGGGTTCGTCGTCTTCAGGTATTTCCAATGTTTCGCCTAATAAATGCATGTAACGCGCTTCTTTCTGTCCGCTGCGGCGTGGTAAGAGCGTAAGGTAGGGCAGGTTGCCGCTGCTTAGTTTTTCCAAAGCCTGCTGTACATCATCCAGCGTTTCAAACTCATACAGCCGGCCCGAGTTAGTGTTTAGCTCGCCGGGCGTTTGCGGGCCACGCAACAGCAGCAAACAAATAATAGCCACTTCCGATGGGATGACTGGAAACACGATAGCAAAATTATGCTTATACTTTACCGCCCTGCTGGAGCCACCTGTAGCAGTCGAAACCAGGCCCTTTTTCTTAAGCGAATCGAGCGCCCGAACAACCGTATCTTCATCATACTGTACCACCGGTTTACGCGATGATTTTTGGTTGCAGGCAGCCGTGAGGCTGTTGATGGTCATGGGGTAATAATCGGGCGTGGTGCAGCTTTTTTCCATCAGCGAGCCCAGCACGCGTATCTCTTCGTGGTTAAGTTTAGGTAAGCTTTGCGAATAATCCATAGGCTAAAAATAGTGGTTCGGTTTAAATGTAATATGCTAGCGCTTTCTTTTTATGTAGCGCATGCCGCAGGCTTCGCGGCAAGGCGGGTTTAGTTCCAGTGTGTTGTTATTAATTTTATAACGGTAAGTAATGGGCGCTGTATTGCCTTTAATATTGATAGTCAAATGGTTGCTATCAATTATGTTGTAATCCGTAGCTCCTTCAATGGAGTTGCCAGTTATGTGTCCCGCCGCGCCAAAAGTTATGTACTCAGCGTCGGCTTTAGTTTGTGGTTTCCATTTAGCGCTGCCATCACCAGGGTCATTCAACGTTTCTATCAAAATCCAGTGGCCAATTAAACGCTCATGATCTGCCACTTTATGCTGTATTGCACAAGCTGTAATGACTAAGACGCTTGTAAAGAGGATGACAAATATTTTCGTTTTCATTTTCTTGTTTCTTTTAAGCTGTCTTTCCGGGGGGAGGTTGGAGGAGTTATTACTCAAAAATTACAGTTCTGTTCTTGTACACAAACACACGGTCGTGCAATACCAGTCGGAGCGCTTTAGCTAGTACGGCGGTTTCAATTTCTCGTCCGGCTTTCATCATATCCTGTGCAGTAAAGCCATGGTGAACCGGGATGGTTTGCTGGGCTATAATGGGACCTTCATCCAAGTCATTGGTTACATAGTGGGCAGTGGCACCTATGAGTTTTACCCCGCGCTCATGCGCCTGCCGGTAAGGGTTAGCTCCAATAAATGCTGGTAGAAACGAGTGGTGAATATTGATAATGCGCCTGATAAAACGAGCCACAAATGTGGGCGATAATATGCGCATAAATTTAGCCAGTACTACAAAATCGGGCTGGTAGGTATCAATTACATCACCAACTGCCTCTTCAAACTCCGGCTTACTCAGCTGTTCATGTGAAATATAATGAAAGGGAATGTCAAAGCGCTTGCAAATGTCTTGTAGCACATCGTGGTTACCTATTACTGCTGATACGGTTGCGCCTAAAGTTTTAAAGTAGTTACGTACCAGTATATCGGCCAAACAGTGGTATTCTTTGGTTACCAGTACCACTATCTTTTTTTCGGGCAGCGGGTTAATAGTGATGATGGCGTCATCGGGCAATATGGGCCTTAGCTGACTTTCATCCAGCAGGCGGCTGGCAGGAGCTTCAGCTTCAACGCGTACAAAAAAGCGGTTCTCGGTCTTGTCTACATATTCATCCATCGAGATGATATTGATACCGGCCTGTGCCAGGGCCCCCGAAATACCCGAAACCAGGCCTACCCGGTCGCGGCACTGTATAATAATGATCATAGCTGCCTGAAAGGTAATAAAATTTGCAGGAGTGTGCTTAAGCAGATTTTAAATAGTGCTTTTTGATGCATGCAACTTTCATCTTATCAAAATGCGTTAAATACAGTAAAGAAAGTCCGGTTTAAGAAAGGCATAATTTCCTCTTCATCATTCCACTAAACGCAGATGGTATTAGTACCAATAGCTAAGAGGATTGCTTAAAAACGGATAAACGCACAAAGACTTAATGAGATGTTGTAGGGTAGTCAAAATCATCAGTGTCGTTTTCCGTTCGATGCCTGATTCTCACGACTTAAACCGCAAAACAACCCGATATAAACAGGCATTATTGCTCGGGCATTATACCGTCGAGGTCCAAATTTGATAATAATGCTGCGTATTTGGCCAAGTATTTAACGATCAGTCAATTAAATGTTGATCAGACAGCTTGACGAAAACTGTAGTCACCAACAAAAGACAAATGCATGCCGATAAATAATGTTGATTAAATAGCGCTGATTTGTAATTATTTAATTAAAATTTTAACTAAAAAACAACTCAGTTTTTCAATAAGAAAATGTGCTTGGTGGTAGCAAAATGTCAATTGTTTGGCCTAGTGGAAGGAAAGTTATGAACGGTGGGTGTTGAAAACTTTTTAGTGGGGAAAAGTGGAGGAAAGTGGAAATTCTGTGTTACTTTTACGTTGGAATTTTAGGATAAGACTCTGCATGTCCCACTTTTTAGGAGAATTTGATTGTAAACTGGATGCCAAAGGGCGGATGATGATCCCCTCGGGCCTCAAGAAGCAGCTTCCCGAAGCTGAGCGTGAGGGCCTTGTGATCAACCGTGGCTTTGAAAAGCATTTGGTAATCTATACTCGCAAGGAATGGGATAAAATTGTAGATGACCTGAGTAAGCTTAATCAATACGAGAAACGTACCCGTGAATTTATACGCTACTTTACCCGTGGGGCATCTGAGTTAACGCTTGATGCTAATAACCGAGTGTTGCTGCCTAAGGCGTTGCTGGAGTATGCTGGTATTGGCGCCGATGTGGTTTTGTCTTGTCAGTTTAATAAAATAGAAGTTTGGGATCAGGCTGCTTATGATGCGCAACTGGACAGCGCGCCCGAAAACTTTGCCAACCTGGCCGAAGAGGTAATGGGTGGTTTAGGAAGGAGGGGTGATGAGTAATTATCATAAGCCGGTTATGCTTCAGGAGTGTATTGAGGCTTTGGATATTAAGCCTAATGGAACCTATGTAGATGTAACCTTTGGTGGCGGTGGTCACTCGCGCGAAATTCTGAAGCATTTAGGCGAGGGTGGACGGTTGATTGCCTTTGATCAAGATGCGGATGCGCAGCAGAATATCATTGATGATGAGCGGTTTCAGTTTGTAGATCAGAATTTTCGGTATCTGAAGAACTTTTGCCGTTTACACGGGGCTATTCCGGTTGATGGGATCCTGGCCGATCTGGGCGTTTCGTCTTACCAGTTCGATCGGGCCGAGCGTGGTTTTTCCATTCGTTTTGATGCGGAGCTGGATATGCGCATGAATCAGTCGTTGGAACTGACTGCCAAGCAGGTGGTGAATACTTATGCCGAGGCTGATTTGCATCGCATTTTTGGCATTTACGGCGAGATACAAAATGCCAAATCACTGGCGCGTACCATAGTTACTGCCCGGTTAAATAGCCCGATGGATACCGTGGCCGACTTGAAAAATGCCATTGTTGGTTTAATACCGCGTGGTAAAGAGAATAAGTACCTGGCGCAGGTTTTTCAGGCCTTGCGTATTGAGGTAAACCAGGAGCTGGAGGCTTTAAAGGATTTTTTAATCCAAACGGCAGATGTGCTGGTTTCGGGCGGTAGGTTGGTAGTTATGTCTTATCATTCGTTGGAAGATAGGTTGGTTAAGAACTTTATTGCTAAAGGAAAATTTAGCGGCGAGGTTGAAAAAGATTTTTACGGTAACGATCAAAAACCGCTGGAGGCTGTAAGCCGCGGCGCAATTACCGCTACTGATGAGGAAATAAAAGAAAACAACAGGGCACGTAGTGCTAAACTAAGGATAGCTGTAAAGAAATGAGTAACCGTTTGCGTACAGAAATTCAGGAAGAAGAAGCTGAAAAGGAGCTTGTAGTAGAAGAGCGCCCGGTGCAGGATGTGCCCGAAAACTTTTTTACCAACTTGTTAAGCAAGGGTGTTGTCACTACTGATGATGTTACCCGGGCTTTGCCTTTTGTGTTTTTTCTGGCCCTGTTGGGAATGGTTTATATAGCAAACCGTCATGTTGCCGAAAACACGTTACGCAACATTGATAAGTTAAGCAAGGAAGTAAAAGGGTTGAGCTGGGATTTTAAGACTACAAAGGCCGAAATGGCTTACAAAAGTACACTAACTGAAGTGGCTAAGCGGGCAGATACATTAGGGGTGACCGAATCGGTTGAGCCGCCACAGAAATTAACAGATGCGGAGGTAGTAAAATGAACATCAGGACCAATATATTACTGCGTGTTTACCTGGCATTCGGGCTTATTGTAGTACTGGCTTTTGCTGTGTTTTTTAAACTGTGCTATCTGCAGTTTGCGCAGGGCAAAAAGTGGAAGGCCATGGCTGATAGCTTATCAACCCGCTATGTGAATATTGATGCTGCCCGGGGAAATATTTTTGCAGTGGATGGTAGTTTATTGGCAACCTCCGTACCCGAGTATGAGCTGCATATGGATATGTTAGCCGGTGGTATTGCCGACGATGATATTTTTTACGAAAAGGTAGACTCGCTGGCTATGAAAATGTCCCAGTTTTTTGGTGATAAATCGGCCCGCGAGTATTCTATGATTTTACGCGATGCGCGTAAGGATAGCCTGCGTTATCAGCTCATTCGCCGCAAAGTGTCTTACCAGGATTTAAAGAAGATCCGCAAGTTTCCTATTTTTAATATGGGGCGGTATAAAGGCGGTTTGATCATTGTGCAGCAAAACAAGCGTATTCTGCCGTTCCGTTCGCTGGCCGCGCGTACCATTGGATATTCTAATAAAAACGTAAAAAACCCGGTTGGTTTAGAGGGTGCCTATGCCAGCTATATAGAGGGCGAGAGCGGCAAGCGTTTAATGCAGCGCATTGCCGGTGGTGTTTGGATGCCGGTTAATCAGGAAGAAGAAATTGCACCTAAAGAAGGCGCTGATATTATATCAACCATTGATGTGAACTTTCAGGATGTAGTTCAAAACGCATTACTAAAGCAATTAATAAAAAGTGATGCGCATCATGGTGCTGCTATATTAATGGAGGTTGCTACCGGCGAAGTTCGTGCGGTGGCTAATTACTCAAAGGTTGCCCCGGGCGAGTATCAGGAAAAATTTAATTATGCAATTGCCGGTAATCAGGACCCTGGTTCTACTTTTAAAATAGCCTCCTACCTGGCCTTGCTTGAAGATAAAATGGTTGACACCAGTACCCTGGTTGGTACAGGTACCTATAAAATACCCGGCCATACTATTAAAGATTCGCACGGGAGCATTGGAGTGGTAACCGTTAAAAAGGCGTTTGAAGAGTCATCGAACGCCGCGGTTGCCTACCTGGTTAATAAAAGCTACAAGGAAGATCAATCGAAGTTTACCGATCACTTGTACGACTGGCATTTGAATGAAAAACTGGGCCTGCAAATTCCGGGCGAAGCGCAACCTGTTGTTAAGAACCCTAAAAATACGAGCTGGAACAAAAACATGACCCTGCCGCAAATGGCTTATGGTTATGAAATGCAGCTTACGCCGCTAAAAATGTTGTCTTTCTATAATGCTATAGCCAACAATGGCAAATACATAGCGCCAATTTTTGTAAAAGAGATCAGGAGGTTGGGCAACCCGGTTGAACAGTTTAAAGCTCGTGTTATTAATGATAAAATATGCTCTGAGGTTACCCTGAAGAAGATGCAGGAAATGATGGAGGGTGTAATAACTGAGGGCACTGGTAAAAACATTATTTATAATCCCTTGTACCGCATTGCGGGTAAATCGGGCACGGCACAGGTGGCTGATGCAAATAAAGGTTACAAAGCCAGGCGGCAATATCAAGCTTCTTTTGCCGGTTATTTCCCGGCCGATAAGCCTAAGTATTCGCTCATCGTAGTTATCAACGACCCCAAAAACGGTTACTACGGTGCGTTGGTAGCTGGTCCGGTGTTTCGGGAAATTGCAGATAAGGTATACTCCAGCGATTTAGAAATGCACCAAAACCTGCCATCGCATTACGTTGGTAATACACAAATGCCGCAAATAAAAACGGGCAACTTAAAAGCTGTGCAACAAGTTTACCAAAAACTGGGTGTAAAGCCTTTGTATGCATCGAATACACCCCGTACGGCCGATACCAGCAATGGTATTGCATCGCAGGAAATTAAATTTAAACAAGGCACTGTACCATCCGTAACCGGAATGACCCTGAGCGACGCGTTGTACGTAATGGGCAATGCCGGCTACAAAACAACGGTGCGGGGCAGCGGGGTAGTGGCTAAACAATCGGTAACGGGTGGTAGCATGATACCTAAAGGAGCCAAAATAACTTTAGAACTGGAATGAGAAACCTAAGCGACATACTCGAAGGCCTGGCCTTTACTGAACTGCAAGGTGCTGCCGATGTAGAGATCGCTAACGTGGTCTTTGATTCGCGCAAGGTAGTGCCTGGCTCGCTGTTTGTAGCGGTGCGCGGCACTGCAGTTGATGGTCATGACTATATAGAGCAGGCCGTTAAAGATGGCGCCGTGGTAATCGTTTGCGAAGACCTGCCCGGTCATACGGCCGATGAGGCAGACTACCTGATGGTAGCTAACTCAGCCGCAGCATTAGGCATCCTGGCATCTAACTTTTATGATAGTCCATCGGGCAAACTAAAGCTGGTAGGGGTAACCGGTACTAATGGCAAAACCACTACAGCTACGCTGCTTTACCAGTTGTTTCGCGATTTAGGTTATAAATGCGGGCTAATTTCCACTGTTGAAAATCAGATTAATGGACAGATCATACCATCAACCCATACCACGCCCGATCCGGTAGTTTTGAATGAGTTGCTGGATAAAATGGTTGCTCAGGGTTGCGATTACTGCTTTATGGAAGTAAGCTCGCACGCCGTAGCCCAGCACCGTATTGATGGTTTAACCTTTGCCGGTGGTATTTTTTCTAATCTTACGCACGATCACCTCGATTATCACAAAACGTTCGACAGTTACTTAAAAGCCAAAAAAGGTTTTTTTGACATGCTGCCCAAAACAGCTTTTGCACTAACCAATGCCGATGACAAAAACGGTAATGTGATGCTGCAAAATAGCAAAGCCGCTAAAAAGACTTACGGCCTTAAAAACATGGCCGACTTTAAGGTGAAAATCATGGAGAACCAGTTTGGCGGTTTACTACTGAATGTGGATGGTGATGAGGTATGGTTTAAAATGGTGGGCAGCTTTAATGCCTACAACCTTTTAGCCGTATATGCCGCTGCTACGTTACTGGGGCAAGAAAAGGCAGCTATATTAACCAGCTTAAGTAAATTATCAGGTGCCGAGGGCAGGTTCGATTATACTATATCTGATAACAAGATTATCGGTATTGTAGATTATGCACACACGCCCGATGCGGTACAAAACGTATTGAGCACGGTGCAAGACATTCGCAAAGGAACTGAAAAAGTTATTACCGTGATCGGTTGTGGTGGCGACCGTGATAAAACCAAACGCCCGGTAATGGCCAAAACCGCCTGCGACTGGAGCGATAAGGTGATCCTGACTTCAGACAACCCGCGAACCGAAGATCCGGCGCAGATTATCCGTGATATGGAAGCGGGTGTGGATCCTGCTAACCAGCGCAAAACCATCAGTATTGTTGATCGTCGCGAGGCCATCAAAACTGCAGTGCATTTGGCGCAACCCGGCGATATTATAGTATTGGCAGGTAAGGGACATGAAAAGTATCAGGAGGTAAACGGAGTGAGAAATCACTTTGATGATAAAGAAGAACTGCTAAATGCATTCGCATCACTAAGTACATAGGCATTAGCCCTGATTGCAAGGAACGCAATGACAGGAAAATAAAGAAACTTAATTAACTAATAACACAATCAACTCAAGAACCAAAACTCATGCTCTATTACCTGTTTAGCTATCTGGATCGCAACTACAATATCCCTGGTGCAGGGGTGTTTCAGTACTTGACGTTCCGTATGGCTATGGCGGTTATTGTATCGCTGGTGGTTACTACCGTTTGGGGGCGCCGTTTAATCGATTATCTGCGCTTTAAGCAGGTTGGCGAAACCGTGCGTAACTTGGGTTTGGAAGGGCAAATGCAAAAAGCAGGTACGCCAACTATGGGTGGTGTTATTATTCTGCTGGGTATCCTGGTGCCTACACTGCTTTTTGCCCGGTTGGATAATATATATATCATTCTAATGCTGGTTACTACAGTTTGGCTGGGTGCAATTGGCTTTTTAGATGATTACATAAAAGTATTTAAAAAGAACAAAGAAGGCTTGGCTGGCAGGTTCAAAATTACAGGTCAGGTGAGCCTGGCCCTCATTGTAGGCTGGACTATGTATTTTCATACGGACATAAAGATGCGTCAGGAAGTAAAGCTGCCAGTTAAATATGACGCACCGGTAAGCTATCATTTAAAGAACGGCACGCCGGTTTATACTCAGGATGTAAAGACCACCAAAACTACCGTGCCCTTTTATAAGAACAATGAGTTTGATTATGGTAAGGTGCTCAAGTTTTTAGGCGGTAATTACGAGCGTTATGCACTCATGGTGTTCATGTTTTTTGTGATTATGATTATCACCTTCGTATCAAACGGTGCAAATATTACTGATGGGATTGATGGTTTAGCCACCGGTACATCGGCTATAATTGGGGTAACACTGGCAGTACTGGCTTATGTATCGGGTAACGTGCTCATTGCCGATTACCTGAACATTATGTACATACCCAACACAGGTGAGCTGGTGATTTTTGCCGGCGCCTTTGTAGGGGCATGCGTAGGCTTTTTATGGTATAACTCGTTCCCTGCCCAGGTTTTTATGGGCGATACAGGCAGTTTAGCCATTGGCGGTATCATAGCCGTGTTTGCCATCCTGATTCGTAAGGAACTGATGCTGCCTCTACTGTGCGGCATATTCGTGGTAGAGAATGCATCGGTAATTATGCAGGTGAGCTGGTTTAAATTCACCAAAAAGCGCTTTGGCGAAGGGCGCCGGGTGTTCCTGATGGCACCGCTGCATCACCACTATCAAAAAAGAGGTTTCCATGAAGCTAAAATTGTAACCCGTTTTTGGATCATCGGTATTATGCTGGCCATTATAACCGTAATTACACTGAAGCTGAGATAAGAGTAAAGCGAAGCGACAAGATTAGACTAAATGAACGAACCAAATAACATATCAACAACTGCGACTGCCACAGGCAAAAGGTTAGTGGTGCTTGGCGCTGGCGAAAGCGGCGTGGGTGCGGCTTACCTGGCCCAGCAGCAGGGGTATGATGTTTTTGTTTCAGATTTTGGTGCCATTGCCGATCAATATAAAGCACAACTGCAAGGCTGGAATATCCGCTTTGAGGAGAAGCAACATACCGAAGCGGAGATATTTAATGCTGTAGAGGTGGTAAAAAGCCCGGGCATACCCGAAAAAGCACCGCTAATTAAGGCACTGCGTGAAAAAGGAATTCCGGTAATTTCCGAAATTGAATTTGCCGGTAGGTATACTAATGCCAACATCATCGGCATCACTGGTTCAAACGGTAAAACTACCACCAGCAGTTTAACCTACCACATTCTGAAAAATGCGGGGTTAAATGTTGGCCTGGCAGGTAACATAGGCAAAAGCTTTGCCTACCAGGTGGCAACCCAAAAGTTTGACCACTACGTGCTGGAGCTAAGTAGCTTTATGCTCGATGATATGTACAAATTTAGGGTAAATATTGCCGTGCTGCTCAATATTACGCCCGATCACTTGGACCGGTACGATTACCAGCTGCAGAACTATGCCGATAGCAAATTCCGCATTGCGCAAAATCAAACCGCCGATGATTACTTTATTTACTGTGCCGATGATGCCGAAACCTTGAAAGGTATGGCGACACGCACGTTTGCAGCGCAGCTGCTTCCATTTTCAATAAGCAAAACATTACCATTGGGCGCATACCTCAATGGCGAAGAACTAACCATAAATACACCAAACAACCATCTTCAAATGACTATCACCAAATTAGCCTTACAGGGTAAGCACAACATCTACAATTCAATGGCGTCCGGGATTGTGTCGAAAGTACTGGAATTGCGGAATGACAATATCCGTGAGAGCATGGGCGATTTCAAAAGTGTACCCCATCGTTTAGAGCACGTGGCCGATATATCGGGCATCAGGTTCATCAACGATTCTAAAGCTACCAATGTAAACTCTACCTGGTATGCGTTAGAAAGCATGCCCGATAACAAGGTGGTGCTTATTTTAGGTGGTGTAGACAAAGGGAATGATTATAACGAATTAACCAGCCTGGTAAAAAGTAAAGTAAAAGCTATTGTATGCCTGGGTACAAACAACCAGCGTATACATGATGCCTTTGCCGACGAGGTAAAAAATATTGTAGATACAACATCGGCTAAAGATGCTGTAGCTGCCGCCTATAAACTGGCTACTAAAGGTGATACCGTGCTGCTTTCACCTGCTTGTGCCAGCTTCGATTTGTTTAAAAACTATGAAGAACGCGGCAACCAGTTTAAGCAAGCTGTGATGGAGCTGTAATCGCTTTTTATGGCGAGTGTGCAGATGTATAAATGAATAAAAATTGTGATAGGGAAGATGTGTGGTCATTTAAAAGAATCAGCATAATTATATTTTAGAAGATGCATAGGATATTAAGCAGAACAAAAGGCGATAGGTGGATATGGCTTATTGTGATCGTACTTTCAGTAATATCATTGCTGGCTGTGTACAGTTCAACCGGAACCCTGGCTTACAAACAGGGTAAGGCCAATGAAACGTACCTGCTGAAGCACATGTTTATGATGATTGGCGGGGTTGCACTAATGTATATATCGCACAAGCTGGATTACCGGTATTATGCTGGTATCTCTAAATTGCTGATGGCCATTACTATTCCATTGCTGCTGTATACGCTTATTTTTGGTAACCATGTAAACGATGCCAGCCGCTGGATAGCCATACCGGGTACCGGATTAACATTCCAGACATCCGATTTGGCTAAACTGGCTTTAATCACTTACTTGGCACGTACACTGTCTCGCAAACAGGAAAATATAAAAGACGTTAAGCAATCTTTCATTCCCATCATGGGTTCGGTATGCGTAGTGTTCATCTTAATTGCGCTGGCCAACTTATCAACTGCCATGATGCTTTTTGGTGTAAGCATCCTGTTATTGATTATTGGTCGTATCAGTGTAAAGCAAATTGCTGTAGTATGTTTGGCAGGCGCAGTATTGCTTACCGGTGTAATCTTATTAGGCCCGCGTCGTAAAACCTATATCTCACGTATCAATACCTTCATGCACCCCGAAAAGGTGGATCATGATAAGTCGTTCCAGTCAGACCATGCTAAAATAGCTATCGCTACCGGCGGTGTTGTAGGTAAGGGGCCGGGTAACAGTACTGAGCGTAACTTTTTACCGCACCCTTATTCGGATTTTATTTACGCCACCATTATTGAAGAGTATGGACTTATGGGCGGGTTGTTCATAATTCTGATATACCTTTTCCTGCTGTACCGATGCATCAAGATAGTAACCAAAGCGCCAAAGGCCTTTGGGGCTTTGTTAGCTGCGGGCTTAAGTTTTAGCTTAACCATACAGGCTTTTGCCAACATGGCCGTAGCCGTAGGTTTGGGGCCTGTAACCGGTGTGCCACTACCGTTGGTAAGCATGGGTGGTACATCCATATTATTCACCAGCGTGGCTTTTGGTATCATTCTATCTGTAAGTCGCCATATTGATGAGAATGAAGCAAGTAAAGAGAAAGAAGCGAATAAGAAAATAGTTGTAGGGAAGATTTTGGAAGTAGCTTAAACTATAAGAGCCAGGAAACAAAATCAAGATACAACAATAAAACGCATATATAACAATGTCGATCGGATCAGAAAATACCGCTATTCCAACTCCCTCTTCAGGGAGCCAAGGGCCACGCATCATTATAAGTGGTGGTGGTACTGGCGGGCATATATTTCCGGCGGTAGCTATTGCCAATGCATTAAAAAAGCTTAATCCGGCAACCGAGATATTGTTTGTAGGTGCTAATGGCCGCATGGAGATGGAAAAAGTTCCGGCGGCTGGCTACAAGATTATCGGACTGGATATACAGGGTATACAGCGTAAAGCGGTTTGGCGCAATATTTTATTTCCGGTTAAGCTTATTGCAAGTATTGGCAAAGCGGCCGGTATAATAAACGATTTTAAACCAGATGCTGCAGTAGGTGTAGGAGGTTATGCTTCAGGCCCGCTGTTGTACGCGGCGTCATTAAAAGGCATCCCTACTTTAATACAGGAGCAAAACTCTTATGCAGGTATTACCAATAAATGGCTAAGCAAAAAGGCAAAAAAGATATGTGTTGCCTTTGATGGGATGGATAAATTTTTTCCGGCTGGCAAAATCGTAAAAACAGGCAATCCTGTGCGTAAGCAGTCGGTAGATACGGTGGGCAAGCGTGAGGAGGCTATGGCGCAATTTAAACTGTCGCCCAATAAAAAGACCATCTTGGTAACTGGTGGTAGTTTAGGTGCACGTACCCTCAATCATAGTCTGCTGGCCGATTTGGATAAGATTATTGCTGCAGATGTGCAGCTTATTTGGCAAACCGGCAAGGTTTACTACCAGGGTATTATGAGCAAACTGGGCGAAAGTTATCACCCTAACATTTGCATACTGGAGTTTTTAAACCGCATGGATTTGGCCTATGCCGCCGCCGATGTAATCATTTCGCGTGCGGGTGCCGGCACTATTGCGGAGTTATGTATCGTGGGCAAGCCGGTTATATTGGTGCCTTCGCCCAATGTGGCCGAAGATCATCAAACCAAGAACGCAATGGCCCTGGTACAAAGTAACGCTGCTTTATTTATCAGCGATACCAATGCCGAAACCAAACTGATACCGGCCGCACTGGAGTTGTTACGCAATCCCGGGCAGCAGGCTAAGCTAAGTGAAAGCATCAGTAAACTGGCCTTACCAAGCGCCGACGATGTGATTGCGCAGCACGTGATAGATATTATAAAAGAGAATAAATAAAAGAACCTAAAATAAAAATGTCATCTCGAACGGTAGTGAGAGATCTTTTCAAACAATAAAGGCTTATCGCTTAGAAAAGATATCTCCTAGCAATCGAAAGGATAGTACGGAATAAAAGAATGATGGAACTACGCAACATACAACGCGTTTACCTGGTTGGAATCGGGGGGATAGGCATGAGTGGCCTTGCCCGGTATTTCAACCATTTGGGCTGTATGGTATGCGGATACGATAAAACCGAAACACCATTAACCGACGCTTTGAATGCAGAAGGAATGGACATTATTTTTACCGATGATGCCAGTCTGGTGCCTGCGGAGTTTAACGAACCTAACCAGGGTACGTTAATTATCTTCACACCGGCCATTCCTCAAGATTCGGCCATACTCAATTATTTTAAAGCAAATGGGTTTGAGCTTTACAAGCGCTCACAGGTGCTGGGCATTATTAGCAAAGGCTTGTTTACTGTAGCCGTAGCGGGTACACACGGTAAAACTACCACATCAAGCCTTATAACGCACATCCTTACCGAAGCCGGTAAAGATTGTACGGCATTTTTAGGTGGTATTGCAACCAATTACAACAGTAATGTACTTTACGGGGGCTCTAATTTGGTAGTTGTTGAGGCGGATGAGTATGACCGCTCATTCCTGACCCTGTACCCGGATATTGCCGTGATCACTTCTATGGATGCTGATCATTTGGATATTTACGGCGACCATGGGCAGCTTACCGATTCGTTCCGCATGTTTGCTTCGCAAATTAAGGCGGGCGGCAAACTGATAGCTAAACAAGGCTTGCCGCTAAATCATGAGTGTGCCACGTATACCATTGGTGCCGAAGCTGCCGATGCCATTGCTCACAACATCCGTATCCAAAACGGTAGCTTTTATTTCGATTTCCAAAATGGCGATACTGCCATCAATGGTATTGAAATGGGCATACCGGGTTTGCATAATATCGAAAATGCAGTTGCGGCCATACAAGCAGCCTTGTATTTAAATGTTACCGGCAATATGATTAAGGCAGCGCTGGCATCTTTTAAAGGTGTAAAACGCAGGTTCGAGTACATTGTAAGAACAGAGAAGCATGTGTATATAGATGACTATGCGCATCACCCCGAGGAGCTGAAAGCTTGTATTGCATCCGTTAAAAAACTATATCCTGATGTTAAGCTCACCACGGTATTCCAGCCGCATCTGTTTACCCGCACACGCGATTTTGCCGACGGATTTGCTGAAGCCTTGGATATGACCGATGAACTGCTGATGCTGGATATTTACCCGGCTCGTGAACTGCCTATAGACGGTGTGGATGCGCATACCATTTTAAACCGAATGCAGCTGGCAGATAAACACCTGCTCAGCAAACAAGAAGTGATAAAACGCGTACAAGACCTGCAGCCCCAATTGTTGCTGACGGTAGGCGCCGGCGATATTGACCAATTAGTTGAACCTTTAAAACAAGCGTTTGGATATGTGGAATAGAATACCCTGGAAGCGCATTGGCATTATGTTTAGCTGGTTAATTAGCATTACCGGCCTTATTGTGCTGATGAGTTTCATCAGCATTAAAAAATCAGCAGTGGTTTGTACCGGTGTAAAGGTATTTATACCAGGAAACGAGTACTTTATTGATCAGAACGAGGTAGACAATATTTTGCAGGTAAGCAGCCATACGCTGGTAGGCCGCAAAATGGAGAATATTAATATACATGCCCTGGAAAAAAAATTGCAGGCTAATCCGTTTATCGAATCGGCCAAGGTATTTGCCGATATGGATGGACTGATCAGGGTGCAGATAACGCAACGCCATCCGGTGCTGCGCGTGCTGAACCGGTTTGATCAGGACTTTTATGTGGATGAGCATGGTTTAAAAATACCACTGTCTAACAATTTTACCGCAAGGGTGTTAGTGGCCAATGGTTATATAGACGAACTTTTTGCCAATCGTATAGACACCTTGCACACCAGGCTGGCCAGGGACGTTTTCAACACAGTAGCGTTTATCAGGAAAGACACCCTTTGGAATGCACAGATAGCGCAAATTTATGTAAACCAAAGCCGCGAGATTGAGTTGATACCCCGTGTAGGCAACCATAAGATACTATTAGGCAATGCCGACTCGCTGGCCAGTAAGTTTCATAACCTGGAAATATTTTATAAACAGGCCTTGCCACAGGTAGGGTGGGATAAATACAAAGTCATCAACATTAAATACGCCAACCAGGTGGTAGGCATCAAAACAGAAGGTTATACTGATAGCACATCAGTAAAAGTTATAAAGCCTAACAAGGCAGATTCATTAGTTAAGAAACAGCAGTTATTTAAAGATACATCATCCCAATTGAATTAGTTATGGAAAAAAGCATACCGCAGGAAAAGAGCTCGCCAATAGTAGTAGGACTGGATATTGGTACTACTAAAATATGCGCTATTGTTGGGCGCAGGAGCAAAAACGGAAAGATAGAAGTACTGGGAATTGGCAAGGCAGAATCAGCCGGTGTAACCCGTGGGATGGTATCGAACATTGATAAAACCGTGCAGGGTATTTTGCAGGCAGTTGATGTGGCAGGCTCACAATCGAACGTCGAAATTCGTATCGTAAACGTGGGTATTGCCGGTCAGCATATTAAGAGCTTACAGCACCGCGGCTTAATTACCCGTCGTGATTTGAATACAGAAATCGGCCGCAAGGATATTGACAAGCTGATTGAAGATATGTATAACCTAGTGATGCCTCCGGGAGAGGAGATCATCCATGTGTTACCACAGGAATTTACGGTTGATAATGAGCCGGGCATTAAAGATCCGATCGGGATGTCGGGTGTTAGGCTTGAGGCAAATTTCCATATCATATCAGGTCAGGTTACCGCAATTAAAAACATTGTAAAATGTGTAACCAAAGCACAGTTAGAAAGCCAGGAGCTGATACTGGAGCCATTGGCCTCTTCAGAATCGGTATTGAGCGATGAGGAAAAAGAAGCAGGTGTAGTGCTGGTTGATATTGGTGGTGGTACTACCGACGTGGCCATTTTTCACGAAGGTATCATTCGTCATACCGCAGTTATTCCTTTTGGCGGTAACAGCATCACCGAGGATATTCGCGAAGGCTGTTCTGTTATGCGCAATATTGCTGAGCAACTGAAAGTAAGATTTGGTTCGGCCCTGGCAGACGAGAACAAAGAAAACGAAATTGTATGCGTACCGGGTTTGCGCGGCAGGGAAGCGAAAGAAATTTCGGTAAAAAACCTGGCCTACATCATCCAGGCCCGTATTGAGGAAATTATTGAGCACGTATACTACGAAATCAAATCATCTGGTTACGAAAAGAAACTGATTGCCGGTATTGTAATAACCGGTGGTGGTGCACAGCTAAAGCACTTATCGCAACTGGTGGAATATGTTACCGGTTTAGATTGCCGTATTGGTTACCCCAATGAGCACCTGGCGAAAAATGAAGTATTGCCAAAGGGTACTTATGAAGAGCTGCAAAGCCCAACATTTGCTACCGGTATTGGTTTGCTTATAAAAGGTATTCAAAAAATGGAGTACAACAACCAGGCGGTTACCTTGCCTACAGCCAAAGTTGAAAAAGCCAAATACACCGATGAGCGCAAGTTTGGTTTACTGGGCAAAATCCTGGAAACAGGCAAAAAGTTCATTAAAGACGATATTAAAGACGAGGATTTTTTGAAATAGTTAGCAGGTGATATTTTATTAATAAACTGTTAAAAGTTGACAAGATATCATCAAAAAAAGTCTTAATATTACATAACATAAAATAGCATATCCATCGATTCACATATCCCTGAAAATTAGTATCATGCAGTTCGAGATGTTAAAAGAAAAATCGTCAATCATCAAAGTTGTTGGTGTTGGCGGTGGCGGCGGTAACGCGGTAAACCACATGTACAAGCAAGGTATTACCGGCGTTGACTTCATAATTTGTAACACAGATGCGCAGGCGCTTGAGCTTAGCCCTATACCTAACAAGGTACAATTAGGTGCAAGTTTAACAGAGGGTATGGGTGCCGGTTCAATTCCGGAAGTAGGTAAAAACTCGGCTATCGAAAACATTGAGGATGTGAAGCAAATGCTGGGCAGCAATACCAAAATGCTGTTTATTACCGCAGGTATGGGTGGTGGTACCGGTACAGGTGCAAGCCCAATTATTGCAAAAGCAGCCCGCGAAATGGATATTTTAACCGTGGGTATCATAACTACGCCGTTCTCTTTTGAAGGTAAGCGTCGTAAAATGCAGGCCGAAGAGGGTTTGGAAGAACTGAAAAAGTATGTGGATTCTTTTTTGGTGATCTCAAACGATAAAATGCGTCAGATCTTTGGTAACCTTACCTTAGGATCGGCATTTGCCCAGGCTGATGATATTTTAACTACTGCCGCCAAAGGCATAGCTGAAATTATTACACACCCCGGCTATATCAACGTTGATTTTAAAGACGTGCGTACCGTAATGAAAGATAGCGGTGTGGCCATCATGGGTAGTTATGCTGCCGATGGTGATAACCGTGCCTCACGTGCTGTAGAAGGAGCCCTGTCATCACCGTTATTAAAAGATAACCAGATTGAAGGTGCCCGCTACATCCTGTTAAACATCAGCTCGGGTACTGAGCAGGAGGTTACTATGGACGAGGTGAGCATTATTACCGATTACATACAAGAAGAAGCCGGTTTAGCAGCCGACCTGATTTGGGGTAACTGTATAGACGAAAGCCTGGGTAACAAAATTTCGGTTACCATCATAGCAACCGGTTTCCAAACCAAAGACGAGCGCGAGAAAGAGCAAAGCAACAAAAAGGTGGTATCCATGCTGATGCCCGAAAATACCCCACTGGTAAAACCGGTCAACGAGTTTGTTAAGCCTTCGGTTAAAGAGGATGTAACAGCTAAAGTGGTTACGTCACAGCAAAAGCAAAACAATCTGTTTGATTTGTTGGCACATAATGACGAGGAGCAGGGTGTGGTACGCCATAACCTGATGGATGAGGAGCCTGAAGAAGCTCCGGAACCAGAAGAAAATGGCCTTGTATTTAAAGTTACCGAAACGGTAATGAACTTTGAGCCTTTGCCACAGCCAGCCCCGGTACAACCTGAGCCAGAACCAACACCTGCACCCATGGTAAGCGCTGATGAAAGCAAAACCAATGAGTCTATAGAAGAGCAGTTGCGTAAATCACGCGAGCGCATTATGCGACTGAAGGACCTGAGCATGAAGTTGCGCAACGGCAACATCCAGGAGCTGGAAAACGTACCGGCCTACAAGCGTAAAGAAATTTCGCTGCAGCAAACACCGGCCTCTAACGAAAGCTCTATCTCCAAGTTTTCTCTGTCTGAAAACGACGGCAATCCGGAGATTCGCAAGAACAACTCGTTTTTGCACGATAATGTAGACTAAGCGAAATTCATCTGCATAAAAAAAAGCCCTTGCGTAAGCAAGGGCTTTTTTTTATGTTAGTCTGTCGGTAATAAAGCTGATATACCATAAATGAACATTAAGGAAACTGAAGAAGTATTGCACTGTACCGGCTGCGGCGCTAAGCTTATTTACAATTTTGCAACGCATGCCAACAAGTGTGAGTATTGTGGCAATGCTTATAAAATTAAAGCCGGTAATAAGCCAGTCAGCGCAGGCTCTAAAACCTCAAATGCGGGCTGCATTCCCTTTAAGCGAGACATAACCGAGGTTAAAAGCAAATTATTGCATTGGATAATTGAGGGTGACCAAACGCCTACTGATATATTATCTGCCGATTTTGAGTTGGAGAAGGCTTATTTTCCACTATGGTATTTCGAAGGGAAATACAAGGGCCATTTTAATGCATTAAACAAAAAAGGAAAAGTTGATGGAGCCGACCAGCCTTTAAGCGGAGCATTCTCGATATACGCTTATGGCGGTAAAGCTGAAGAAGAAGGAAGCGTAATAAGTAACTTTGTAACATCAATCGATAAAAGTCTTATTGTTCCATTTGACGACGTTGAAACTGACGGCGTAACATTAAACAAAATTGCTGATCGTAATTCCTGTTGGAACACCTACGGCAACTTAAGTGTGGCAAACAGTGTATATGTTCAGTTAAGCAACCAATACGGTAAAGATTCAAGTTTGTTTAAGCATTACTTAACCTACGAGTTGGAGGCGGCTAACGCTTTTTATCTGCCATGCTGGTCTCTGTCCTGCATGTACGGAGATACTTTTTATGATGTTTACATGGACGATATTTCTGGCAAGATAATAGGAGAGAGACCCGTTGAACAGTATATGGAGCCACCTTTGCGGGCAGCCATTTTTAAAAAATATGCTCTGGTTGGCTTAGGGCTTTGGTTTGGCATGCTTATAGTTCGCGCGTTTTTAGCAGCTATAGTAGGCGGGCACTTTAATCCTTATGACAATTATTACAATAATATTCTTTTTAGCGAAGGTGCAGGTTTGTACTGGCTGTTAAGAGGAGCCCTGTTTTTACTGGTACTCCCTGCAGTTATGGCAATTATCTTTTACCCAAACATGGTAAATAAATTTTATAGAAAAAGAAAAGAGACAAGAATTAAAGATTTGGATTTAATACTGACCGGAAGAAAGCCCGAGGTTTTCTAATTACCGACTGTGAAAGCGCTTTTGAATGTGATGGTCACAACTGTTCCTTTTTGCATTGTTCTCCAAAAAGGAACAGTTGTTGGAAAAACTTCCAGTCTATCGACGGCCATGCCTTACAATTTTAGCCTACAGCTTTGCAATAGCTAACCCCCACTTTTCGTCATCATTTGCCCATTTATTGCGGCGCAAATCAAATGATTCTGCATCATCATGCATCATTAGGTAAACGGGCTTTGTCAAGCCGGAGTTGTCAACTTTTGCCCAGCATTGTATGAACCAGTTTATAAACAGGTCTTTTTGCTTTTCGTAAAAATCATCTATTTCCTGGTCGCTTAAATCATAACTGTCATAGTCCAGGTCATAGTCATAGCCACTCAGCACTCCGTCGGGGTAACTGGCCAAAAGAGGTTTAAATCCTAACTGTGTTTCATCCTGATCCATAAGGTAAACAACAGGCCTGTATCCGTCCGCAAAAATTTCAATATCAATTAGGTATATGTCGTTAGGTGTGTGGTGTTTGTACAGGCTATAATCGCCTCTGACCACACTATTTAAATCGGTTACAAGTTCCTGCCTTAAGGTCTCCAGATGTTGTTGGGTTAATTGCAATACTTCCTGAATGTGAGTTTTCATAATAAGGTCGTGTTGATACTTTAAAGCAAAATACAGATTTTTAATGTTAACGCTATATGCTTTATATTTATCTAAATCACAGTTTTTCAAGTGTTAGCATAATACCATTCAATTAATCACGTATGGCAAATCTCAATAAATTCACTAAACAATAGCTATTTAGCCTAAGTAATTAGTTATAAGCTATTATAATAAGTTATAACGATTGCTACCCTGCACTTTTAGCACTATATTTGCGTAGATATTTAACGATTAGAGAGACGCATTTTGGATTTATTTGACAAGATATCGAAAAACTTAGGTGGTCCTATTGGGATGCACCAGAAATGGTCGCACGGTTATTTCTCGTTTCCAAAACTGGAGGGTGAAATATCGGCACATATGAATTTTAATGGCAAAGAACACCTGGTTTGGAGCCTGAACAATTATCTGGGTTTGGCCAATCATCCGGAGGTTCGCAAATCCGATGCCCAAGCTGCCGCCGACTATGGGATGGCTTACCCGATGGGTGCCCGCATGATGTCTGGCAATACCAAAGAGCACGAATCATTAGAGCAAGGACTGGCCGAATTTGTAGGCATGGAAGCTGGCTTCTTACTTAACTACGGTTACCAGGGCATGGTATCTATTATTGATACACTGGTTGACCGTAATGATGTGATAGTGTACGATGCCGAATCACACGCCTGTATTATTGATGGCGTACGCCTGCACATGGGCAAGCGTTATGTATACCAGCATAATGATATCGAAAGCTTTGAAAAGCAACTGGAGCGTGCCACCAAGCTAACTGAACAAACAGGTGGCGGCATACTGGTGATTACCGAAGGTGTTTTTGGTATGTCGGGCGCGCAAGGCAAGTTGAAAGAGATTGTAGCATTAAAAGATAAATACAACTTCCGTTTGCTGATTGACGATGCACACGGTTTTGGTACCATGGGACCAACTGGTGCAGGTACACATGAGGAGCAGGATTGTATTGAAGGTGTGGATGTATACTTTGGTACCTTCGCTAAATCGATGGCCGGTATTGGCGCTTTCGTGGCGGCTAAAGCAGATATTATTGCTTACCTGCGCTATAATATGCGTTCGCAAACGTTTGCTAAAGCATTACCTATGCCTATGGTTATTGGTTTACAAAAGCGTTTCGAACTGCTTAAATCAAAACCCGAACTGCGCGAAAAGCTTTGGACTATTGCCCATACTTTGCAAGCCGGCTTAAAAGAACGTGGATTTGATATTGGCAATACCAATACGATGGTAACACCGGTATTTCTGAAAGGTGAGTTATTGGAAGCCACAAGCCTCACCCGCGATTTGCGTGAGAACTACGGTATATTTTGTTCAATCGTCGTATATCCGGTTATTCCAAAGGGGCTGATCGTGCTGCGGCTTATTCCCACTGCAACGCATTCCTTAGAAGATGTGCAGCGCACGCTTGATGCTTACAGTGAAGTAGCACAAAAGCTAAAAGAAGGGGTTTACAAAGAAGATTCTATGGCGATTGCCTGATTAAATTACTATAGTAATAAAAAAGCCTTGCCGTACATGCAAGGCTTTTTTTGTTACTGCTAACTGCTTACTTATTTAGCAGGTACGCCTTTGCAAACCTCAATTGTGTAATTTTAGCTTCATGCTGACGTTGAAATGGTACCAAATACGTGAAAACTTTTCAATTAATGGATTGTATCGTTACCAATTTCGAATTTATTGGATGCTATTGATAATAGAATTCAACCAAAGTGGCTGCTTAAATTAAAAAGTGCTTAAAAAGTGCTTTAAACGCACTTTTTGGGGTTTAGATATTTTTTTATTCGAAAAAACGCTTTAGATTAGCCTTAGATAAAACAATTAACCTCAATCTTTAAAGGAGTAATTCAAAATGGAAAAATTTAACGAAGTAAAAGAACTTATTGCATCATTAGAAGGCGATGCTGACAAATTTTACAACAAAGGCAACAGCGCTGCTGGTACCCGCGTACGTAAAGGAATGCAAGACCTTAAGAACTTAGCGCAAGCTATCCGTCTTGAGGTTCAAGAGTCAAAAAACAAAGCTGAAAAATAAGCGGAGTCTTTACTTAGTAAAGTATAAAAAGAGCTGGCTCACAAGCCGGCTTTTTTAAGTTTATTATTTTGTTTACAAGATCAGCACTGGTATGTTTGCCAGTTTATACAAACGTTTACATAAAACAAAAAAGCCTGCTTAGCAGGCTTTTTTGTTTTATGTTGAAAGGGGGAGACTACTTATCCCACAATATTCTTTAGTTCGGCGGCAATTTTATTTGCAACCGGTTCACTTACTTGTACCAATGGTAGGCGAAGTGCATCGCCGCAAACCCCTAACTGTTTTAAGGCCGTTTTAATACCGCCCGGGCTTCCATCGGCAAACATCAGGCGGGTAAACTCAATAAGTTCATAGTGTCCTTGTTGTGCTGCTTTAAAGTTGCCGCTTAAACAGGTATTAACCATGGCCGACAGTTCTTTAGGTAAAGCATTGCCTATAACCGATATTAAGCCTACCGCACCCATCGCCATCATTGGCAGGGTTACCGGGTCGTCGCCTGATATGAACAGAAAATCTGCCGGCTTATCGCGCATGATCTGGTTAAACTGATCAAAGTTACCAGAGGCTTCTTTTGTGCCTATAATGTTCTTAAAATCATTGGCTAACCTAACGGTTGTTTCGGCACTTACGTTGCTGCCCGTACGACCGGGTACGTTGTAAAGTATAATAGGCAGCGCAGCGCTTTCGGCAATGGCCTTGTAGTGTTGGTATATGCCTTCCTGAGTAGGTTTGTTGTAGTAAGGACTTGCAGACAAGATAGCGTCATAGCCATTGGTATCAAACTCCTTCACGGCTTCAACAACTTCATGGGTGTTATTGCCGCCAATGCCGGCTACCAGGTTTACACGTTTATTGACTTTTTCGGCCGTAAAAGCCCATATCTTCTTCTTCTCTTCCTTATTTAAAGTGGCGCTCTCGCCGGTTGTACCTAATGATACTAGGTAGTTAATACCACCCTCAATTAGGTAATCAATTAAATTTTCAAGGCCTGCGTAATCAACCTGGCCATTGGCATCAAACGGAGTTACCATAGCTACTCCGGTTCCGTGAAACATTTCCATCTATATTATTAAAAGGGGTGCTAAGATAGCGTTTTCATAGCTACTTAAATCATAACATTCTGTAAATGTTTCATAAACCGGAAGCCGGTACCCGGTTAAACTGCATGCTATAACTTAACACCAAAACGGAACGCTGATGATTCGCGTCCACCTCCATTTAATGTGCGACCGTACATAAATGTAAAGTTCAAATATCTTACTCCCAAGCCTACTTCTGTATAGTTTTTGAGTGCCGGTGTATGCAGGTAATTTACCTGTACCAATTCCTGCAACTTTAACTTGCGTATAAGCGGTATTTTACTCAGCACAATGCCGCCAAAGTTTTGCTCTATATGGCCCTCTGCATATTGGTTTGGCGTGCTATTGCGGTAAAAATCGAGCAATAGAAATGAGTTAACCGAATTATCAAATACTCTGGTTTGCGTACCCAAAAAATGCTTGTAATCGATGTAATACAACCTGTTGTTATTTAAAAATTTGCCTGCGCCAACATAAAATGACAGCTTGCCATACAATCCTAAACTAATATCCTGTTTAGTTAAGCTGGCCGATAGCAGGTCAAAATCTACATCAGAACCCAGCACGTTTTTTAAGCCCTTAGTATAATTAAGTGTTAATGTAGGGTATTCGGACGGCAAATAATAACGCCCGGTTGGATAGGTGACATAGCGGTTGCTAAAATTGTAGCTTAGCCTGGCGCCGATTTTAAACGACTGATTTCGTTCGAACAGTGGCACCCCTTCCATTGCTGGCACAAATGGGTTGTTGGATGTGTATTGCCTGTCGCGGTAAAAAAAGCTGTAAAACGATGTGTTATCCAGCCAGCGCCTGTCGGCATACTCGGCGCTGGCCGTTGCTGTTAGCCCGCCAGCCAGCCGGTGCGACACGCTGATCGCTGCAAAATGCTTATCATACAGTTTCTGAAAGTTATTGCGGTAAAACAGACTGGAAAATGTACTGATAGATGGTGTTAATGGCTCCATGTTGTTCAAATCCACCACATCCGAACCTACGTTAACGCCAATGGTGAAGCTTTTAACCGGTATAACGGCATTAACACTTCCATGCAGCAAATGGTTACTAAAGCCATAGCGTATGCGGCCGCCGAGGCGCAGGTATTTGTTATTTAAGCTATCAATCTGCCGTGTGTAGGTAGCGCCGTAATTTATGGCAAAGCCTTCAACCGTATTATACAACATGGAACCCAGAACCCCTTGAGTGCTAAAATATGTTTTTTGGTAACGGTTACGTATGTTTATACCCGACAACAAGAAACGTGGAACAGATACCTTGTTAAACTTACGATCTAATGAGTCCAGATAAGGCTTTGATTCGCGTTTTTGGGCCAGTACAGCTTTCTTTTGATAGTCTGTCTTTTCTTCGTCGGTTAAGGGTATGGGCCGCGCCTGCTGCCAGTAGGTCGAATCCTTTTTGTTAACGCCGGCCGTTACTTTCATTACTTCGGCAAAGGTTTTCTTGTTAAATGGCGGATCGATGTTGTAATTTTTATATACAGCCACATAATAGCCGCCAAACTTAAATCCGAAAAATCCTCCCCTGAATTCGAATTTTACTGACGATGGCATCCATGCCTGTTTTTCGACTGGAATAAATTGCTGCTTAACCGTAATAGTATCCAGCAAATTAATGCCCGATGATTTGGTCAGGAACACATCAATACTGTGAATGCGCCAACTGTCTTCTATAATATAAATATAGCCTTCAAAAGCAGGCTCGTAACGGCGCTTTGGTGTTACTTGTATACGGTTAATGGTTTCGCCATTTTCGATCGTTTCACCCATATATTTATAATTGTAAAACGACAAAGCATTATCAGCAATGGGCGATACGAGTGGCCGGTTGCTCAACCCTTCCCAGTTTTGCAGGTTATCATAAAAGTTTACGCTTAGATCTGATGCGCGGTTGAAGCTGAACGCTCTGTTACTGCCCGATACTTTGGAGGAGACCATTTCCTCATGATACTGATTAGGCCGCAGGTAACTCAGTTTAGATTCAGACTCGGACAAGTACAAAATACCTTTACGGTTTGAGTCGAGCCCCATTTGCTTGGCAAAGTCATCAACATTGCGTCCCATAAATTTTTTGGGCGCGGCTAATAGTCGCTGTAAGCCTTTAATGTAAGTATCGCATGTGTATGACTTAACTTCGTTTTGGTAAGTTTTACGCTTGCGAATAGCCTTGCGGATAATGCCATAGGCCGGATCTTCGGCGCCGGCTTTTACCACTACGTTTTGCAGCTGGTAAGCTTCGGGTTGTAACTGGATATCAATAGTTTGGTTTGCTTTTAAACTAATCTGACGTGTTTCTTGCCGGTAGCCAATAGCCTTAAACAATAAATCATAGTTGCCGGTAGGCAATGTAAGGGTATACTGCCCATCACTATTGGCCGGTGAGCCTTTGCTTGTATTTTTAATGACTACTGTAGCAAACGGTATGGGCTGGCCGGTATTATCTTTAACCGTTCCACTCAGCGTGAAGGTTTGGGCCAGTGCGTTAACGCATAACAATAGAAAGGCGAGCAGTGATAAGGTACTTTTCATTATGATTAGGGGTGTGCCCTAAAGATGCGAAAATTCGTTGATGTGCCTTGTTAAAATGTGTTAAAGTTAACGCTGCGTATTTCGGCGTGCCCAGGTTCAAGTCTGAGTCTTATACAAGGAGATCCGGCTGCTTTTACCAATGGAATAGCCCTGGTACTTACTATTTCAAAACCACTCAAAGTCACTTCACATTCTGCATACGTCTACTCAATCATCTTCAATAGCTCATCATCGCTTATAATCGGAATATTGAGCTTGTTTGCTTTCTCAAGTTTAGCAGGGCCCATATTATCGCCGGCTACCAGGTAGTTGAGTTTGGCCGATATGCTGCTGAGTATTTTGCCGCCGTTTTGCTCAATCATTTCTTTGAGATCATCGCGCGAGTATTTTTCAAATACACCCGATATAATGAAGGTTTGGCCAGAGAGCTTTTCGCTTTGCAGCGTTACTTCTTTTTCTTCCGCTGCAAATTGCAGGCCCAACGTTTTTAGTTTTTGCAATTCCTGTTGGTGTACCTCGCCGCCCATGTATTCAACCAGGCTTTGGGCAATGCGTTCGCCAATTTCTTCCACAGCAATTAGCTCCTCCAGGGTGGCGGCTTGCAAGCGTTCAATGGTTTTAAAGTGGGCTACCAGTTTGCGTGCTACCGTTTCACCTACATAGCGTATGCCCAAGCCAAACAGTACCTTCTCAAAAGGCATTTCTTTTGATTTTTCGATACCCGCCAGCATGTTAGTGATTGATCTTTCGCCAAAACGGTCCATCTTCTTCAGCGAGTCGGCCTGCAAATGCAGTTCGTAAATATCGCTGATGTGGGAAAGGAAACCATGCTGATATAAGGTCTCAATGGTTTCATCCCCCAGTCCGTCTATATCCATGGCCCGGCGGCCCACAAAGTGCTGCATCTTGCTTACAATCTGGGGTGGGCAACCTTCGTCGTTAGGACAATAAAATGCCGCTTCGCCTTCCTTGCGTTCCAGCGGCGTATTGCACGATGGACAGTTGGTAATGTAAGCTATCGGCTTAGCATCGGGGTTGCGTTTATTAGGGTTTACGCTGATGATTTTGGGTATAATCTCTCCGCCTTTCTCCACATATACCGAGTCGCCCTCATGTAAATCAAGCCGTAGTATCTCGTTGGCATTGTGCAAGGTGGCACGTTTTACGGTTGTGCCGGCCAGTAATACCGGTTTTAAGTTGGCTACAGGTGTAACCGCACCCGTACGGCCTACGTTGTAGGCTACGCTTTCTAACAGGGTTTCTACCTGTTCAGCCTTGTATTTATAGGATATGGCCCAGCGTGGTACTTTGGCAGTAAAGCCCAGTTCTTCCTGCTGTGCATAATTGTTCACTTTAATTACAATGCCATCAATATCAAAGCTCAGGTCAAAGCGTTTTTGTTCCCACTCGTTTATAAAAGCCAGCACTTCATCCATGCCTTTGCATAAACGGGTGTGTTCACTTACATGAAAGCCCCAGCTTTTAACAGCTTGCAGGCTATCCCAGTGGGTTTTAAATAATGGCTTTTCGGTATACAAAAAATACAAAAAGCAATCCAGCGGACGCCGGGCCACCTCGGCCGAATCTTGCAATTTCATGGTACCCGAGGCAAAGTTACGTGGGTTGGCATAAGCTATTTCGCCTTTTTCTATACGCTCATTATTAAGCCGTTCAAATGCCTTGCGGTGCATCAGTACCTCGCCGCGTATCTCAAAAAAGTCGGGATAGTGACCCGGCGCCAGTTTTTTAGGTACGCTGTGTATAGTGCGCACATTGGTGGTAACGTCATCGCCTTCTACACCGTTGCCACGCGTAACGGCACGTACAAGCTTGCCTTGCTCGTAGGCCATGCTCATACTCAGGCCATCAAACTTTAGCTCCACTACATATTCAAAATTATCGCCTATGGCTTTACGTACACGTTGGTCAAAATCCAGCAGTTCCTGATTATTATAAGTATTGCCTAATGAGAGCATAGGCCAACGGTGTTTTACCGTTTTGAACTCTTTGGTTACTTCTCCGCCTACCCGTTGTGTGGGCGATTCCGAATCGGCATATTCAGGGAATTCTTTTTCCAGTTTGGTGAGTTCCTTCAACAACTGGTCAAAATCATAATCGGATATAGTAGGCTGGGCCAGCACATAATAGTTGTAATTATGTTGTTTGAGCTCAGCTGTTAAGGTCTCAATTCGTTGTTTAGCTTGGTTAGTGGCCATGAGGCGAAGATAATAAGTTTAGTGAGTAGTTGATTGGTCGGGTAGTTAAGTAGTTGTTGAACGCACCCATCCCAAATAAGCTTGAACGTGTCGTGTTCACTACTCGACTTAACAATCAAACATTTTCAAACTCCGTTTTACCCACCCTTCGGTTATAGGCAAACAGGCCAATACTCATGATTATACTAGTGGCCAAAATAACTACGAAAAGCAGACCCGTTTCTACACCAGGGAGGCGCAGGGCAGGGGGCAGGTTATAATAGAGTAGTACGCTGATCAATCCGCGTGGAACAATTACCAATTCGGGCATCAGGTCGGTTTTGGATACCAGCTTTATATATAGAAAACGGATTAAATAAATAGCTACCAGGATAAGGCCGCCTATAATAAGTACCGACCACTTTTGCAATTGGTAAATGTCCATCGTAAAGCCAAAAATAACGAAGAAGAACGTTCGCATCAGAAAAGCGCTCTCGGCTGAAAGTTGCAGTAGTTGTTTTAGGTCGATACTAAGACCATGGTAAATAAAATACTTTCGAAACCAGGGCAGGCGTATCTGGTCGGCATTGTTAAGGAATAGCCCAAGTGCCAATACAATAATAAGTGAGGATAAATGGTATGATTGGCCAATGGCATAAACCAGGATGAGTAGCGCAATAATCAAAAAAAACTTAACATGGTGCGTAATGCGGCCAATAAGGTAAAGCAGGAGCAAACAAGCGCCAAGCGCAAAAGCCATTATGGTGGCCAATTCGGCCCCTAGTTTGGCAAATGAACCTACATTAATATGTTGATTGCTGAGCATGAAGTTGAACAGCACTACTGTAAGAATGTCTGAAAAAGACGATTCGTAAATAATGAATTCCTTTTTATGCTTGCTGATGCTGGATGCCGAAGGTATAGCAATGGCTGAGCTTACTACGCAGAATGGTATAGCGTTTACAAAGCATCGGTAATAATCGCCCCCGCTTAGCTCATAAAGCAGCCAGGAGATACTGAAGGTGGTAACCAACAGAATAATTAATGCCGAAAAAAAGGATCTTTTAATAACCGAATTTTTAGCCGGCGAATACTTTAGCTCCAGTGCACCTTCAAAAACAATAAGTATTAATCCTAGCGTGCCGAGGGTTGGTAATATGGTTGAAAGATCAAACAGTTTAATATTAAAATAATCTAACCCCTGCCTGATGCCCACACCCAGAAAGAGCAACAGTAACACCGACGGTATTTTGGTTTTACCGGCAATGAGGTCGAACAGGTACGAAAAAATGACTAATCCGCTAAGGATTATTAATGTAGTATATGTGCTCAATTGCCGTCCCTCCGAAACCCTCACCAGTAAGGAGGGCCCTATATTTATCCTAATTTAGTTATGTCACCTCAAATAGCAGGGAGAGGTCTTTTCGAAAACAAATTAATCGCATCTGAAAGATTCTCATTAACACTGCAAATGACAGGTCTATCTATAATAACTAATTATTCTTCAAAAAAGCCAGCGTGAGCGCCCATGCTTCTTTTGATGCGGCTTCGTTGTAGCTGGCACGTTCATCGCAGTTAAAACCATGGTCGGCGTAGGAGAACTTTACGTTCACATAATCCTTGCCGGCGTTTTCTACCGCTTGTATTATATTTTGGATGTTTTCGGGCTTGATGTGCTGGTCTTTACCACCCCAAAAAAACAGATGACGGCCGTGTAGGTCTGGCGCTTTGTCGGCCAACTGATCTACGCCACCCCCGTAGTAGGATACGCCAGCTTTAAGCGGCAATATGGCGTTGGCTAAAAATGATACGCGCCCGCCCAGGCAATAACCCACGCTGTAAATCTTATCTTGGTCAATCGGCTGTTGGGTAAGCCATTGGTAAGCGGCCTGTAAGTCGGCTGTTAGTCCTTCGGGCGTTAGTGCCTGCATGTGCGGCATTACGGCCGGAAAGTTGTCATAGCTGCCCTCAAATTTTTCAGGGGCTGTACGGTGAAACAGCTCGGGCGCTATGGCTATGTAGCCTTCTTGTGCAAAGCGTTCAGTTACTTTACGTATATGGCCATTTACGCCAAACGCCTCCTGTAAAACAATAATGGCCGGTGTACCGGCGCTAGTAGTATATGGTTTGGCGGTGTAGGCCAGCATGCCGCTACCATTGGCTATGTTCAAATTAACGTATTGCGTTTTAATGCTCATGATTTATCAACTGTAAAGCTTATGTAATTGTTCGGCTATATTATCATTTCAATTTCAAGTATTGGTATATCTGTTCAAACACTAATTTGTTGCGTGGGTTATTGCTATACATTTGGGTTACAATGAAAACGTTATTCACACCTCTAAAAATTAAAAGCGTAGAGCTTAAAAACCGTATAACTGTATCGCCAATGTGCGAGTACTCCAGTGAGGATGGCTTTGCTAACGACTGGCACCTGGTACATTTGGGCAGCATGGCCACAGGTGGTGCCGGGTTAATTATTACCGAAGCAACGGCTGTATCGGCCGAGGGTCGCATCACCTTTGCTGATTTAGGCATATGGAAAGATGAGCACATAAGCCGCCTTAAACAAATCATAGATTTTATAGAACAGCAAGGCTGTGTAGCCGGTGTACAACTTGCACATGCCGGCCGCAAAGCCAGCCATAGCGAACCCTGGACCGGCGGTAAGCAAATACCAAGTAATCAGGCAAATGGATGGGCAACCGTAGCTCCCAGCGCCCTGCCGTTTACTGATGGGGAAGAAGCGCCTGTGGAATTGGATAAAGCAGGTATTGAAAAAGTAAAGGCCGATTTTAAAGCGGCAACCCTGCGTGCCGTTGAAGCTGGATTTAAAGTGGCCGAATTACATGCTGCACATGGTTACCTTTTGCACCAGTTTTACTCACCGTTAAGCAACCAGCGTACCGATGAGTACGGCGGCTCGTTTGAGAATCGCATACGCCTGTTACTGGAAGTTACGGAAACGGTACAGGAAGTTTGGCCGAAGGACTATCCGTTGTTCGTACGCATCTCGGCAACCGACTGGACAGAAGGCGGCTGGACGGCTGAGGATTCGGTGAAGCTGGCTGTAATTTTAAAAGAAAAAGGTGTAGATTTGATTGATTGCTCAACCGGCGGTAACGTAGCCAAAGCAAGCATCCCAGTTAAACCTGGGTACCAGGTGCAATTTGCAGAACAGGTAAAACGCGAAGCCGGTATACTAACCGGTGCTGTAGGTTTAATTACCACGGCACAACAGGCCAACGATATTATACAAAAAGAACAAGCCGATTTAGTGCTCTTTGCCCGCGAAATGCTGCGCGACCCGCATTTTGCATTGAGGGCTGCACATGAGTTAGGAGAAAGCGTAAAATGGCCAGTGCAGTATGAGCGCGCCAAATGGCATTGATTTTTGTGAGAACTAATTTTTAACCCATAACTACTTAAAACATGAAACGCACAGCAACCGCCCACTGGAATGGTACCTTAAAAGATGGCAGTGGCCACTTAACCACCCAAAGCACTACTTTAAATCAAACACAGTACTCTTTTAAAACCCGTTTTGAGCAAGGTGTAGGCACCAACCCCGAGGAGTTGATTGCAGCCGCACATGCCGGTTGCTTTACTATGGCCGTTGGCGCTGCTTTAACTCAGCAAGGTTTTACCCCGGGTAACTTAGATACCGCCGCCGTGCTTGATTTAGATATGGCTGCCCTTAGCATAACCGGAATTCACCTTGAACTCAAAGCCGATACTATCGAAGGCGTATCTGAAGAGCAGTTTAAGGCTGTTGCTGAAGATGCCAAAAAGAACTGTATAATATCAAAAGCGTTAAGCGTGCCTTTTACGCTCAATGTAATTTACGGCGTTTAATAACACGTAAATATATAGGTCACACTGACCTTTATAATCTAGCAATGCCGGGTAAAGTTTGGTCTTTATCCGGCATGGTTGTTTATAAACATCCCAGAGCTTTATAGCTGTCTGAATTGGTTTTTAAATCAGGGCAATCATTCCGTTATGCCATCCTTTCAGAAGCAGCATGCCCGGCAACATGGTTGTGCGGTCATCATGCTTAATTATATCTCTTCTATTTTCTGTTGTGCACATGCCCAAGCGCCTAATATATCGTATACTACCCTGCAAAATTATGATGTTGACAAAGTAATTTCGTTAATGCCTGTTAACACAGCCCACTGCCGGATGGGGTTTATTAAATTACGCTATAGATCCAAAGGCGGGTGAGCCAGTACTATCGGGCTATATAACTATTATCAGGTAGTTTAAACTATGTTGGTGGTGTGGGGTCTAAACAATATCGCACTAAAAAGGCTTTACAGTAATAGCAAATCCATTCAAATCATGACCCGTTCCAGAACGCCCCTTACTTTAATCGCCTCACTTGTCATCATTGGCTTTCTTATCTTCCTGTTTTTTTACATGAAGCACCAGTTTACGGCCGTACGTACCGAGGTGACTGAGGATGTAATGGTAGAAAAGATAACCAGCATGGGTAAGCTTGAACTGGTTAAGTACAGTATGAAAGATGTGCTCGAAAAAAAGCAAATACATACCCTGCTGCCTGATGAGCGGGTGCTGTTTGTAGCTGTAGGGGAGGTGACCGCCTGTATTGATTTAACGAAAGTGCGCAAGCAGGACATTACCCGCGACAGCTCGGACAACCGCATTACAGTAGTTTTACCACAGCCCGAAATTTGCTACACTAAGCTGGATCATCAACGATCAAAAGTATATGACGTAAGTGGAGTGATACTGCCAAGTACCACCAAGGCCATGATAGAAGATATTTACAAACTTGCCGAAAAGCGGCTGGGCGATAATGCCCGCGAAATGAACATCACCGGCAAAGCCCGCGAAAGTGCGCAGACTATCTTTAAGCCATTGTTGGAAGGTGTATCAGGTAAAACGGTGGTACTTAAATTCAGATAACGTCTTGCAGTGATGATCTTTTTGATGCGTTGATGCTGCTTAAACAAGTCGACTTTTGGTGGGCTTTCAATACCCGCTGATTCAAGGTTCTACAGCTTAATAATAAAGTTGCGTCAGTGAGCTGATCGTTGTTAAGTATAAAAAGACGGGTTTGCATCTTCAGGGTGTTCAACAGTGTTCTGCCAAGAGTTTAATTGAACACCCCAGTTTTCCTATTGACTTTTATTGTGCCGGAGTACTTACCCGTTGTCTGCGACGTAGCCAGATCTGCCCTATATTTCGGGTAGGTACGTTATCGCCCAATAGTTTACCCCAGGGTTTCAGGTCGTCTATACGGTCGAATACGATTTTGAGTACTGCAATAAAAGGTATCGACAAAAACATACCCGATATACCCCATAATGCGCCACCCAGCAAAACAATGATAATGGATATTAATGCATTGATCTGAACTTTCGACGACACGATTTTAGGGACGAGTATATTGTTATCAATAAACTGAATGAAAAGGTAGGCAGCTATCACCAGCAACTGTGTGGTATAGCCGTCTTTAGTTACAGTAGCCATTAAAATAGGTAAAGCTATGGCAATTAAGCCGCCAATGTAAGGTAGCATATTCAGCAAAGCGCCTATTACGCCCAACAATATGGCATAAGGAACCCCGAGTATTAAAAGAGCAGCAGAGTTAAGGATGGCCACAATTAAAGTTTCGGTTAGCAGGCCTACAATATAGCTTTGAATGGCTGCCTTGGTTTCTTGCAAAATTTCGGCTACCCTCGCAGAGTTTTCTTCTGAAAATACTTCGAAGAGGAAGTTGATGATTAAAGTTTTGTACAATAGCATAAGGAACACATAAACCGGAATCAGGAATATCAGGCTTAACGTGCCTAACACTGTGTTAATGGTTTGACCAACCAAGGCCTTGCTGTTGTTAACAGTATCCTTTATAAACTTACCTTGGCGCTGGGTATCCACACCAAAATGTTGAAAGATGAATTTTTGAACATCAGTAACTACTTGCGAAAACTTACTCTTCATAGCCGGTACAGTGGAACCGAATGAGGCTAATTGTGCTGAAAGAAAATAAAATATACCGCCAATAAATACGATGGCAATGAGCATCGATATAACAATAGACAGTACCCGGGGTACACCTATCTTTTGCAGGCGGTTAACGAGCCGGTTCAGTAATATGGCAATAAAAGCTGCAAAAGCCAGCGGTATCAGTATATCGGCCAGGATTGATAACACATAAACAAATAGAATAAGCCCGAATAGTATAACCGTGGCCTGAAGGTAAAATGGGTATTGCTTGGTTTGCATAATGGTACGTAATACTTACATAAGCAATAACAGCCTGTAAAGTTTTGAAATAGCAAAAGCTACCTGTTTAGGGTAGCTTTTGTTATTCAATGCGGTGTTGCTTCAGTCTTATTTATTTGCACCAGAAGTATTGATGTTGATATTATATTGCTTAGCTTTCTTCATAAAGGCATCCTCCTGGTTATTAGCTTTCATTTTAGTGTATACATAAGCAACCAATTGCTGGCTGTCTTTAACATAGGCCGAATTATTTTTTGCGTAAAGCAGGTGTGCTGTAAAAATATCATCTAAAGCAACTTCATAGTTAGCTGCAATAGCCTGAAGTTTACCTGCGCCAAAGTAGCCCTCTGCATCCTGCGGGTATAGGTACTTTAGCTTATTATACTGGTTTAAGGCCTCGGTATTGTTGTTATCATAGGAGTATACCGCTGCCAGATTTTGCAACGCCAGGTTACCTGCCGGGAAAACTTCAAGCGATTTTTGGTAATACTTGATGGCGGTTTTATAGTCTTGTTTTTTTCGGTAGCAGATGGCTATGTTATCATAAGCATAGGCAAACTTGGGGTCGAGCTTTACTGCTTTTTCATAAGTTGCAATAGCCTCATCCCATTTTTGGGCATCCATTAAATTGCCGCCATTACTATAAAGCTTTTTGGCTTCGGGGTTGGCCGACAAGGCTTCATAAAATTTCATCTGTTCTTCGTTATACCCCTGCCTATAAGTTGGGCAACTGCTATAAACTTCCTTTTGTACACTGGCAAGGAAACTGCGCATACCTTCAACGGTTGTTGGTACTTTAGTACCACTTTTCATCCCTTCTGATAGTGCTTGTGCACCAGATTTACTCAGGCACGAATCGGCCCGTTGCTTAAAGGGCAGGCTTTTTAAACTATCGAGGCATCCGCAGGCCAGGTTCTGAGCGCGGGCTATTCTGGTGTCTTGTGCTTTGCTATTGCCAGTGCAAAAAATAGCGGCAATAAGGAAGCTGAAAAATATTTTCATGTTTTAATAAGGTTTGTTTGAAGTACCACAAAATCTTTGATAAAAACAAGTGATAAAAAAGCCCAATGATAACTATCACCAGGCTTTTTGTGAAATTATAATTTGGTTGCTGCTGCTCGCATAGCCACTCTACGGCTCTAGTCGATTGGCAATGAGAGCAGCCCGGAGACCGTGCGGGAATTACTTAAATATAAGACCTGTCATTTTGAGTATTAACGAAAAATCTCAAGCGATGAGCTAACAAAAAAGACCTGTCACCATGGTTGGGGATGACAGGTCTTAACAAGTATGCTATTCAAAGCCGTCCTTTGACGAGTGCTTGGGGTTTGTTATTGCAATACGTTCTTCCAGCTTACCAGATCGCCGATGATTTTATCCAGTTGGTCGGCCGGAACGCGTTCCTGGGCCATGGTATCACGGTGACGGATGGTTACGGTATTATCTTCCAGCGTTTGGTGATCTACCGTAATACAAAATGGCGTGCCAATGGCATCCTGGCGGCGGTACCGCTTGCCAATGGCGTCTTTCTCTTCGAACTGCAGGTTAAAGTCCAGCTTAAGGGTGTCCATAATCTCTTTCGCTTTTTCGGGCAAACCATCTTTTTTGGTTAGCGGGAAAATAGCGGCTTTAACCGGCGCCAGGCATGGGTGTAATCTTAATACGGTGCGGCTGTCCTGCTTTTCATCGGTGCTCAAGTCTTCTTCCTCGTAGGCATTCATCAACGTAAGCAGGAACATGCGGTCTAAACCTATGGATGTTTCAATTACATAGGGTATATAGTTGCCATAAGGTTTGCCGGTTTCAGGATCGGTTTCCGGATCAAAATATTGCATTTTTTTACCCGAAAACTCTTGGTGTTGGCTTAAATCAAAATTGGTACGGCTGTGTATGCCTTCCACTTCTTTAAAGCCGAACGGAAATTCAAATTCAATATCAACAGCAGCATTGGCGTAGTGCGCCAGCTTGGTATGGTCGTGGTAGCGGTATTTTGCATTGTGGGTACCTAAGGCCAGGTGCCACCTCAAACGGGCTTGTTTCCAGTGCTCATACCATTGCATTTCGGTGCCAGGACGAACAAAAAATTGCATTTCCATTTGCTCAAACTCGCGCATGCGGATGATGAACTGACGGGCAATAACCTCATTACGGAAAGCCTTACCAATTTGTGCAATACCGAATGGGATTTTCATCCGGCCCGATTTCTGCACGTTCAGGTAGTTTACAAATATACCCTGTGCAGTTTCGGGGCGCAGGTATACTACGTCAGAGTCATCGGCCACAGCACCCATTTGGGTGCTAAACATTAGGTTAAACTGGCGTACCTCGGTCCAGTTACGGGTGCCGCTTACCGGGCAGGAAATTTCGTGCTCAATAACCAGTTCACGCAGGCGGGGCAGGTCATCGGCTTTCATGGCTTTATCCAGTTCAATTTGCAACTGCTCAGCCTGGTCGGTTTTGCCGTCTTTATCATAACGGTCTATCTTGTCTTCCAGCAACTGGTCGGCACGATAGCGCTTTTTAGAGTCCTTATTATCAATCATAGGGTCGCTAAAGCCGTCTACGTGACCGCTGGCTTTCCATATTTTAGGATGCATAAATATGGCTGAGTCGATACCCACAATGTTCTCGTTTAGTTGCACCATACTCTTCCACCAGTAAGTCTTGATGTTGTTTTTCAGTTCGGCGCCGTTTTGGCCATAATCGTATACGGCGCTTAAGCCGTCATAAATTTCACTGGATGGAAACACAAAACCATACTCTTTAGCATGGGCAATCACATTTTTAAACAGTTCGTCGGTATTTTTACTCATAGCGCGTCAAAGATAGCGGATTTTTTGACGTGCAAAATGTTTGATGTGTAGATATGCAAATGTGCGGATGTGCAAATATCACAAATAGAAAGTGGAATCAGCGATCTGGTTTGTTCCCGGTACATTTGCCATATTATATCACCTCTGCACACCGAAAATCATCTGCAGATTTGCATATCCACACCTCTGGACATTATCTTTAACCCCATGATTGAGCAGCAAATTAAGAACGCAATACGTGATATACCCGATTTTCCTAAACCAGGTATTGTATTTAAGGATATTACCCCTATCCTTAAAGACCCTATATTATGCGAGCGTATTGTTGAAGCTTTTGCCACGCGTTTGCAGCATGTAAAGATTGATGCAGTAGCAGGGGTGGAGAGCCGCGGCTTTTTATTTGGGTTACAACTGGCAGGCAAACTGGGCGTTCCTTTTATTCCGGTACGTAAAGCCGGTAAACTGCCGTATACGGTAAAGCAAAAAGTTTATGAGCTGGAGTATGGCACCGCTACTATTGAGTTACATACCGATGCCTTTGCCCCCGGCCAGCACATATTAATACATGATGATTTGCTGGCCACCGGCGGCACCGTTACTGCTACTACCGAGCTGATCAAAGAAATGGGCGGCATTGTGGCCGGATTTAGCTTTGTGGTAGGGTTGGGCTTTTTAAAAGGAAAAGAGAAGATTGCGCCTTTAAGTGATAAATTGGTGGTATTAGCAGAGTATTAAATTTTTGCGCTTGCTGTAAGTGCCAAGCCTGCACATCTTTTGCACATCAATACAATCTTTAAAAAAAGGTATTAAAAATCAAAACCTTATACTTACCTTTGCCTTCCCTGAAAGGAGGTATTTAGAAGGATTATGATTATTATCAATGTAAAAGACGGCGAATCGTTAGATAAAGCCCTTAAACGTTTCAAAAAGAAATTTGAGAAAACCGGTGTTTTACGCGAACTGCGCAGTCGCCAGGCTTACGAGAAAAAATCAGTTACCCGCAGAAATGTGGTGAAACACGCCATCTACAAACAAGGCATGAATCAGGAAACAGTTTAATTTAAACTTCCTGTTTTGATATATTAAAACTATTTGTACTTTGCCCATCCGGCATTGCACAAATAGTTTTTATGTTTTTAGAGCAGTTTATAGCCTACATCAAGTATGAGAAACGTTACTCGCCTCATACGGTTGCTGCTTACGAGTCTGACCTGACTCAATTCTATCAATTCCTCAATCATCCTGATGTTATTATTGCGCATCCATCTGAGGTAACGCATCGCCATATCCGTAACTGGATGGTAGAGCTCATGAATCAGAAGCTCACTAGCCGGTCAATCAACCGCAAGGTGGCCACGTTGCGTAAGTATTTTAAGTTTTTACTGCAAAACCAACACATAACGGCCTCACCCACAGGTCGTATACAAACACCAAAAATAGCCAAACAACTGCCTGTTGTAGTAGAGGAGGAGAAGCTGTCGCGTATGCTGGACAGCGACCATGTTTTTGAAGCCGATTTTAAAGGCGTGCGCGATAAGTTAGTGATAGAGCTGCTGTTTGGTACCGGTATGCGCTTGGCCGAGCTGCTGGGTATCACAGAGGCGGATATTGACCTGTACGAAGGCACGGTTAAAGTGCTGGGCAAACGCAATAAACAACGCATCATTCCGCTTAACCGAGAACTGCAGCAATTGCTGCAACATTACCTGGTGTTAAAGAAAAGTGAAATTTTTGATAACAATTCGTTAAAATTAATCGTTACCAATAAAGGAGCCGATGCTTACGCCAAAATGGTATACTTGATAGTGCATAAATATTTAAACTACATATCCACTCAGGACAAGAAAAGCCCGCACGTGCTGCGGCATACGTTTGCAACAAGCTTATTGAACAAAGGTGCAGACCTTAATGCAATTAAGGATCTGCTGGGGCATGCCAGCCTGAGCGCTACTCAGGTGTACACCCACAACTCCGTTGAACGACTTAAATCTATTTATAAACAAGCCCATCCAAAGGCTAATTAACAAGGAGGAACATATGAAAATTACTGTTCATGCGATTCATTTCAGTGCAGACAAAAAGTTGATTGATTTTATTCAGAAAAAAGCTAACAAGCTAGAACAGTTTAGTGACAGTATAACCAGCGGCGACGTTTTTTTGCGACTGGAGAATACTGGCGAGGATGAAAATAAAATAACGGAGATTAAGTTGTTGATTAAAGGCAACCAGTTGTTTGCCCGCCACCAATGTAAGAGCTTTGAGGAGGGCACAGACTTGGCAGTTGAGAGTTTACGCAAGCAGATTCAGAAGCATAAACAGAAACAAACTGCTATAACAGACGAAGCCAGAAAAGTAAATACACTGGCTGTAGAAGACGAGGAATATTGAAAATCAGCACAATACAAATAATAGAATCAGCAGGTTTTTAACCTGCTGATTTTTTTTTGAAAAATATTTTGCACGGGTTTAAATTTGTGTAGATTTGCATTCCCTTTCGGAGAGGTACTTAACGAAAAGGAAACGGTTCTTTAAAATATAAAAATAAGCCTCCTTAGCTCAGCTGGTAGAGCAACTGACTTGTAATCAGTAGGTCATTGGTTCGATTCCGATAGGGGGCTCAAGTTTAAATTTCGGATTTCGATTTTTTTTTGAATCAGGTGTTGAGATTTACGGTTAATCCGGAATCAAGCATCTATGTCATCCGAAATCAAGCTCTGGGGAGGTACCAGAGCGGTCAAATGGGGCGGACTGTAAATCCGCTGCTTCGGCTACGAAGGTTCGAATCCTTCCCTCCCCACAATTTAGTTGGCAGTTTTAAGTTATTAGTTTGCAGTTGCTGCCAGCCAATAACTGAAGACTGCCAACTTTTATGCGGAAGTAGCTCAGTTGGTAGAGCGATAGCCTTCCAAGCTATAGGTCGCGAGTTCGAACCTCGTCTTCCGCTCTGTTTCCAGTTAGCAGCAAGCGGTTCGCAGCAGTCGGTTAATACCGGCAACTGAAAATTGGCAACTGAAAACTAAATGAATAAGCCGACGTAGCTCAGGGGTAGAGCACTTCCTTGGTAAGGAAGAGGCCAAGGGTTCAAATCCCTTCGTTGGCTCGGCGTATAAAAAACGACAATTAAAAAGTAAATTAACCTACAAACATTTTATAAATCATGGCAAAAGAAAAGTTTGACCGCAGTAAGCCGCACTTAAACATCGGTACAATCGGTCACGTTGACCACGGTAAAACAACCCTTACCGCAGCTATTACAAAAGTATTGGCTGATGCAGGTTTATCTGAGGCTCGTTCTTTCGATTCAATCGACTCGGCTCCTGAAGAAAAAGAACGTGGTATTACTATCAACACTGCACACGTTGAGTACTCAACTTCAAACCGTCACTACGCACACGTTGACTGTCCGGGTCACGCTGACTATGTGAAAAACATGGTTACTGGTGCTGCCCAAATGGACGGCGCTATCCTGGTAGTTGCTGCAACTGACGGTCCAATGCCACAAACTCGTGAGCACATCCTGTTAGCTCGTCAAGTAGGTGTACCTGCTTTGACAGTTTTCATGAACAAAGTTGACATGGTTGACGATCCTGAGTTATTAGAATTAGTTGAAATGGAAATCCGTGAATTATTATCATTCTATGATTTCCCTGGTGATGATATTCCAGTAATCCAAGGTTCAGCTTTAGGTGGTCTTAACGGCGAGCCTAAATGGGTTGAAAAAATTATGGAATTAATGAATGCAGTTGATAGCTACATTCCAATTCCTCCACGTTTAACTGATCTTCCATTCCTGATGCCAGTTGAGGACGTATTCTCAATCACTGGTCGTGGAACTGTTGCTACCGGCCGTATTGAGCGTGGTATCATCAACTCTGGTGATCAAGTTGACATCTTAGGTATGGGTGCTGAAAACTTAAAATCAGTTGTTACTGGTGTTGAGATGTTCCGCAAGATCCTTGACCGTGGTGAAGCAGGTGATAACGTAGGTTTATTGTTACGTGGTATTGAAAAAGAAGCCATCCGTCGTGGTATGGTTATCTGTAAACCAGGTTCAGTAACTCCTCACACCGATTTCAAAGCAGAAGTTTACGTATTATCAAAAGCTGAAGGTGGTCGTCACACACCATTCTTCAACAAATACCGTCCGCAGTTCTACTTCCGTACCACTGACGTAACTGGTGAAATTTCATTGGCTGAAGGCGTAGAAATGGTTATGCCAGGTGATAACGTTACAATCACTGTATCGTTAATCAACGCTATCGCAATGGAAAAAGGTTTACGTTTCGCTATCCGCGAAGGTGGCCGTACAGTAGGTGCTGGTCAGGTAACTGAAATCTTAAAATAAGACCTAGCCCTCAACCCCTAACAGGGAAGAAAAAGGTATAGGTTAATTTATAAACAAAGTACTTGGCTTTATCGCCGGGTACTTTGTTTTAATAACTTGAAAAGAATTCTTAAGCCTATAAGGTTTAGGATTAACAAACGGGAATAGTTCAACGGTAGAATAGAGGTCTCCAAAACCTTTGATCAGGGTTCGAATCCTTGTTCCCGTGCATTTAAGTAATTCAAAAAATGTCTGCAGTAGCTGAATATATCAAAGAATCTTATATCGAGTTAACCGAGAAAGTAACCTGGCCAACCTGGCGCGAGCTGCAAAGCAGCGCTATACTGGTGCTGGTTGCTGCTTTAATTATCGCACTGGTTATCTTCGGTATGGATCAGGTTATTAGCTACGTTTTAAGACTGTTTTATAGTTCACTTGCCTAATTAGTAAACGAAAGATGAGTGATCAGTTAAAGTGGTATGTGGTTAGGGCCGTTAGTGGTAAAGAAAAAAAGGTAAAGCAATACATTGATGCCGAGGTTAACCGCCTGGGTATATCACACCTGATACCACAGGTACTAATACCAACCGAAAAATATTACCAAATGCGCGATGGCAAGAAAATTGCTAAAGAGCGTAACTACTTCCCTGGCTATGTAATGGTTGAAGCCGCGCTCGATGGCGAACTTGAACACATTATCAAAAATATCAACAGTGTAATAGGTTTCTTGGGTGATAAAGCTGGCAATGCAATACCATTGCGCCAGGCCGAAGTAAACCGTATACTGGGTAAGGTCGATGAGATGGCCGCACAAGGCGAAACGGTAAATGTACCTTATTATGTAGGTGAGAACGTTAAAGTAATGGACGGACCGTTCAATGGCTTTAGCGGTGTAATTGAAGAGGTTAACGAAGAGAAGAAGAAGCTGAAGGTTATGGTTAAGATATTTGGCCGCCGAACGCCGCTCGAGTTAAACTACATGCAGGTAGAAAAAGAATAATCAGAATAAATTTGCATTCAGCCCGTAAAGTTCATATCTTTGCGGGCTGAATTTTTTATGTTCAGCGCTTAAATGTTACATTGCTTCCAACTTACTAACATTAAGTACATTAAATTTTATTAAAGATGGCAAAAGAAGTCGGTGCGTTAGTAAAACTACAAGTTAAGGGTGGCGCTGCAAATCCATCACCTCCAATTGGCCCTGCATTGGGTGCAAAAGGTGTGAACATCATGGAATTTTGCAAGCAATTCAATGCACGTACTCAGGATAAACCTGGTAAAGTGTTGCCGGTAGTAATTACTGTGTATACCGATAAGTCATTCGATTTTATCATCAAAACCCCTCCGGTTGCAATCCAGTTGTTGGAAGCCTCAGGTTTAAAAGGTGGTTCGGCCGAGCCAAACCGTAAAAAAGTTGCCAATGTAAATTGGGAACAGGTTGAAACGATAGCTAAAGATAAAATGCCTGACTTAAACGCATTCACAGTAGAATCGGCCATGAAAATGGTGGCTGGTACTGCTCGCAGCATGGGTATTACCGTATCTGGTACAGCACCCTGGAACAACTAAATTTCGGACGCTGGATTGATGATTTCGAAATTCATTTTTAGTTCCGAAATCTAAGATCCGAAATCCGGAATAAATTATTTAACACACAAATCAGTTTAAGACAGTGGCTAGATTAACAAAAAATCAAAAAGCAGTACTATCCAAAATTGAGGCTAACAAAGCATACTCTTTACAGGATGCAGCCAGCTTAGTAAAGGACATTACCACTACTAAGTTTGATGCATCTGTTGATATAGACGTACGTTTAGGTGTTGACCCGCGCAAAGCCAATCAAATGGTGCGTGGTATAGCAACCTTACCTCATGGAACCGGTAAAACTGTACGCGTTTTGGTGCTTTGTACCCCTGATAAGGAGCAAGAAGCAAAAGACGCCGGTGCAGATTACGTAGGTTTGGATGACTACATCGCTAAAATAGAAGGCGGATGGACTGATGTTGACATTATCATCACAATGCCAAGCGTAATGGCTAAGGTAGGACGTTTGGGCCGTATTTTAGGTCCGCGTAACCTGATGCCTAACCCTAAATCAGGTACAGTAACTCCAGAAGTGGGTAAAGCTGTAAATGAGGTTAAAGCTGGTAAAATCGATTTTAAGGTTGACAAAACCGGTATCATTCACGCCTCCATCGGAAAAGTATCTTTCCCTGCTGAGAAAATTTATGAAAATGCTTTGGAAGTATTGCAAACCATTTCAAAATTAAAACCATCAGCAGCAAAAGGAACATATTTCAAGAGCATTCACGTCTCTTCAACTATGTCTCGCGGAATCGAAGTTGAAACCAAAACAGTAGCGGGGATCTAATCATGAATAAAGAAGAAAAATACGAACTGGTTGAAGCTCTAACCGAGCAGATCAAAGAGTATGGTAATTTCTATATTACTGATACTGCAGATTTAACCGTTGCTAAAGTTAACGACATCCGTCGTAAATGTTTTGACAACGACATTACCATGCAAGTGGCTAAAAACAGCTTGATTAAAAAAGCTTTACTAGCTGCCGAAGGCGATTATGATCAATTATTCGATTCGCTTAAAGGAACTTCAACAATCTTATTTTCTAAATCAGCAAAAGCTCCGGCCAAACTGATCAAAGAATTAAGAAAACAAGGTGATAAACCAGTTCTGAAAGCGGCTTACGTATATTCTTCAGCATTTGTAGGCGACAGTCAGCTTGATGCACTGTTGACCCTTAAATCAAAAGAAGAATTGGTTGGCGAAATCATTGGCTTATTGCAATCACCTGCTAAAAACGTACTTTCTGCCCTTCAATCAGGCGGAACCACTATTGCAGGCCTGGTAAAAACATTACAAGAAAGAGAAGGTTAAGCGTACACCTTAAGGGCGCATTTACAAAACAAAGTATTAAAAGTAAAATTTAGAATAAAATGGCAGATTTAAAAGCGTTTGCTGAACAGTTGGTAAACTTAACAGTAAAAGAAGTTAACGAATTAGCTCAGATCCTGAAAGACGAGTATGGTATTGAGCCTGCTGCTGCAGCTGTTGCTGTTGCTGCACCGGCTGCTGGTGGTGGCGATGCTGCTCCTGCTGCTGCTGAGCAAACTGCGTTTGACGTTATCTTAAAAGAAGCTGGCGGTCAGAAGTTAGCTGTTGTTAAGTTAGTAAAAGACTTAACCGGCCTTGGTTTGAAAGAAGCTAAAGACTTAGTTGATGGTGCACCTAAAGAAGTAAAAACTGGTGTTGCTAAAGACGAAGCTGAATCTTTGAAGAAAGCCTTAGAAGAAGCCGGAGCTGTAGTTGAGATTAAATAATTTATCTCAATAGAGCCCTTAAGCATAAGACTCCGACCTGTATTTGGTCGGGGTCTATTGCCGTTTATAACGTTTTGATTTTTGTTTGAAGTTCAGGAACAACTTTAAATAAACCAATAAGAGTTTAATCCATATTAAAATTATAATCCCTTGGCAAACAAAAATAATCAAAGAGTGAACTTTGCAACCAGCAGGCATGTCCTCGACTACCCTGACTTTCTGGATGTTCAGTTGAAATCTTTCCAGGAATTTTTCCAGCTGGAAACCACTTCAGACAACCGTCATAAAGAAGGCTTGTTTAAAGTGTTTGCCGAAAACTTTCCTATCTCCGATTCTCGCAACATTTTCGTGTTGGAGTTTTTGGACTATTTTATTGATCCGCCACGCTACGATATTCAAGAGTGTATCGACCGTGGTTTAACTTACAGTGTACCTTTAAAGGCAAAGCTTCGCCTTTCATGTAACGATGAAGAACACGAAGACTTTGAAACCATTGTACAGGATGTGTACCTGGGTACCATTCCTTACATGACGCCAAAAGGTACCTTCGTTATTAATGGTGCTGAGCGTGTAATTGTATCGCAGCTGCACCGTTCACCAGGTGTGTTCTTCGGCCAAAGCCGCCACACCAACGGTACTAAATTATACTCTGCCCGTGTTATACCTTTCAAAGGTTCATGGATAGAGTTTGCTACAGACGTTAACAACGTAATGTATGCCTACATTGACCGTAAAAAGAAATTCCCGGTTACTACCTTGCTTCGTGCTATCGGTTACGATTCAGATAAAGACATTCTAGAGTTATTTGAACTGGCTGATGAAGTGAAAGTAAGCAAATCTGGCCTCAAGAAATTTGTTGGTCGCAAGCTTGCTGCAAGGGTGCTTAAAAAATGGGTGGAAGATTTTGTGGACGAAGATACCGGTGAAGTGGTGTCTATTGACCGTAATGAGATCATCCTTGAGCGCGAAACCATACTGAATGATGATAATATTGATCAGATAATCGATGCGGGTGTAAAGAGCATTATCCTGAACAAGGAAGATGCATCTACCAGCGGCGATTATACCATTATATATAATACATTACAGAAAGATACTTCGAACTCTGAGAAAGAAGCGGTTGAGCACATCTACCGCCAGTTACGTAACGCTGAACCACCTGATGAGGAAACTGCTCGTGGTATCATCGATCGTTTGTTCTTCTCAGATAAAAGATATGACCTGGGTGATGTAGGTCGTTACCGCATCAACCGTAAACTGAAGCTGGATACATCAGACGAGATTAAAGTATTAACCAAGCAAGATATTATTGCCATTGTTAAGTACTTAATTAAACTGATTAACTCTAAAGCTGAGGTGGATGATATTGACCACTTATCAAATCGTCGTGTACGTACGGTAGGTGAGCAATTGTACGCACAATTTGGTGTTGGTTTAGCACGTATGGCACGTACCATCCGTGAGCGTATGAACATTCGTGACAACGAGGTGTTCACACCAACCGACTTGATCAACGCGCGTACTTTGTCATCAGTAATCAACTCATTCTTTGGTACCAACCAATTATCTCAGTTCATGGATCAAACCAATCCATTGGCTGAGATTACACATAAACGCCGCTTGTCGGCGCTTGGCCCTGGTGGTCTGTCTCGTGAGCGTGCCGGTTTTGAGGTACGTGACGTGCACTACACGCACTATGGTCGTTTGTGTACCATTGAAACACCAGAGGGACCGAACATCGGTTTGATCTCTTCACTATGTGTGCATGCCAAGATCAACAACTTGGGCTTCATCGAAACGCCATACAAACGTGTGGATAACGGTGTGGTTGCAGTTGATGAGCCGGTTATTTACTTATCTGCAGAGGATGAGGATGGTAAAACCATCGGTCAGGCTAATGCAGTGTATGATGATAAAGGTGTGTTTGCTACGCCACGCGTAAAAGCTCGTTTTGAAGGTGACTTCCCGATTATTGAGCCTGAGCGTTTGGATTATATGGACATTGCGCCAAACCAGATCACTTCGATTGCAGCGTCATTGATTCCGTTTTTGGAGCATGATGATGCTAACCGTGCGTTAATGGGTTCGAACATGCAACGCCAGGCCGTGCCACTTTTACGCCCTGAGGCGCCAATTGTAGGTACTGGTTTGGAAGGCCGTGTAGCGAAAGATTCACGTACGCTGGTTAACGCCGAAGGCGATGGTATTGTTGAGTATGTAGATGCCAACGAGATCCGTATTAAATATGACCGTAACGACGATGACCGTTTGGTGTCGTTTGACGAGGATACTAAAGGTTACCGCCTGATCAAGTTCCAAAAAACAAACCAAAGCACTACCATGAACTTGAAGCCAATTGTTAAAAAAGGCCAGAGGGTTGAAAAAGGACAAGTGCTTTGTGAAGGTTATGCCACACAAGATGGTGAGCTGGCTTTAGGTCGTAACATGAAAGTAGCGTTCATGCCTTGGCAAGGATACAACTTTGAGGATGCGATCGTGATTTCTGAGCGTGTGGTATCACAGGATATTTTCACCTCATTACACGTTGAAGAGTTTGAGCTTGAAGTTCGTGACACTAAACGTGGTGAAGAGGAATTAACACCAGATATCCCTAACGTTTCAGAAGAAGCTACTAAAGACCTTGATGAAGACGGTATCATCCGTGTAGGTGCCGAGGTTAAAGAAGGCGATATTTTGATTGGTAAGATTACCCCTAAAGGCGAGTCTGACCCTTCACCGGAAGAAAAATTATTACGTGCTATCTTTGGTGACAAAGCCGGCGACGTAAAAGACGCTTCTTTGAAAACTCCGCCTTCAATTAGCGGTGTGGTTATCGATACCAAGTTATTCTCTCGTGCTAAAAAGACTTCAAAAGCTGAGGAAAAAGCACAGTTAGAGAAGCTGGACGCTAAACACGATAAGGCTATAAAAGACCTTAAAAATCGTTTGGTTGATAAGTTATTCGAAATTGTAAATGGTAAAACCTCACAAGGTGTTTACAATGTTTACAAAGAACTGTTGGTGCCAAAAGGTGTTAAATTCACCCAAAAAACATTAACTGAGCTTCCTTACGAAAACATTAACCCAACCAAGTGGACAACTGACGATGATAAAAACGATCAGATTAAGTTGTTACTGCATAACTACGGTATTAAGGTAAATGAAGAGCTGGGTGCTTACCGTCGCGATAAGTTTGCCATTAGTGTAGGTGACGAGCTTCCGTCGGGTATAGTTCAAATGGCTAAAGTTTACATCGCTAAAAAGCGTAAGCTTAAAGTGGGTGATAAAATGGCCGGTCGCCACGGTAACAAAGGTATCGTAGCGCGGATTGTACGTGACGAGGACATGCCATTCCTGGAAGACGGAACACCGGTTGACATCGTTCTGAACCCACTGGGTGTACCTTCGCGTATGAACTTGGGGCAGATCTATGAGACTGTGTTAGGTTGGGCAGGTAAAGAGCTGGGCATTAAGTTCGCTACTCCAATTTTTGATGGTGCAACCTATCAGGAAGTGGAAGACTGGATTGCCAAAGCAGGTTTACCGGCTACCGGCCGTACTTACTTGTATAATGGTTTAACCGGCGAACGTTTTGACCAGCCAACCACAGTAGGTATCATCTATATGCTTAAACTGGGTCACATGGTTGATGATAAGATGCACGCCCGTTCAATCGGACCATACTCATTAATTACGCAACAGCCGCTGGGTGGTAAAGCTCAGTTTGGTGGTCAGCGTTTTGGTGAGATGGAGGTTTGGGCTCTGGAAGCGTTTGGTGCTGCCAACATTCTACAAGAGATCCTTACTGTAAAATCGGATGACGTAATTGGCCGTGCCAAAACTTACGAAGCCATTGTTAAAGGCGAAAACCTGCCTACACCATCAGTTCCTGAATCATTCAACGTATTGGTTCACGAGTTAAGAGGTTTAGGTTTGGATATCACATTAGAATAAAAATTGATTAGTGAGGGATTGGATGAGCAGTCATCCAATCCTTTGTTAACTTTTATGTGCAAGAAAAGTGCTCCGGTTACCACCGTCACTTATCACTAAATCATCAAAAACGATATATGTCTTACAAAAAAGATAATAAAATCAAAAGTAACTTCACTACCATTACCATCAGTTTGGCCTCACCAGAGTCTATCCTGGAGCGTTCAAGTGGTGAAGTTCTGAAACCAGAAACCATCAACTACCGGACCTACAAGCCCGAGCGTGATGGTTTATTCTGCGAGCGTATTTTTGGTCCGGTTAAAGATTATGAGTGCCATTGCGGTAAATACAAACGTATCCGTTACAAAGGTATCGTGTGTGACCGTTGCGGTGTTGAAGTAACCGAAAAGAAAGTACGTCGTGAGCGCATGGGACACATCAACCTGGTGGTTCCTGTAGCACACATCTGGTATTTCCGCTCGTTGCCAAATAAAATTGGTTACCTGCTGGGCTTACCAACCAAAAAGTTAGATTTAATTATTTACTACGAGCGTTATGTAGTAATTCAACCAGGTATTAAAGAAACAGACGGAATCTCTAAAATGGATTTCCTGACTGAAGAAGAATACCTGGACGTATTAGATACCTTACCAAAAGAAAACCAGTACCTGGACGACAAAGATCCTCAGAAATTTGTGGCCAAAATGGGTGCTGAGGCTTTGGAAGAGTTATTAAAACGTATAGACTTAGACCAGTTATCATACGATCTGCGTCACCAGGCTGCTAATGAAACTTCACAGCAACGTAAAAACGAAGCTTTGAAGCGTTTGCAGGTTGTTGAGGCTTTCCGCGATGCGAAGAACCGTATTGATAATAACCCAGAGTGGATGATCGTAAAGATCGTTCCGGTTATTCCGCCGGAGTTGCGTCCGTTGGTGCCATTGGAAGGTGGTCGTTTCGCAACGTCCGATTTGAATGACCTTTACCGTCGTGTAATTATCCGTAACAACCGTTTAAAACGTTTGATCGAGATTAAGGCACCAGAGGTGATTTTACGTAACGAGAAACGTATGCTGCAGGAAGCTGTGGATTCGTTATTCGACAACTCACGTAAAGTTAACGCGGTAAAAACTGAAGGTAACCGTGCCCTTAAATCACTTTCAGACATCCTGAAAGGTAAACAAGGCCGTTTCCGTCAGAACTTATTAGGTAAACGTGTGGATTATTCTGCCCGTTCGGTAATTGTTGTAGGTCCTAACCTTAAATTACACGAGTGTGGTTTACCTAAAGATATGGCTGCTGAGCTGTTTAAACCATTCATCATTCGCAAAATGATTGAGCGTGGTGTGGTTAAAACAGTAAAATCTGCCAAAAAGATCGTTGACCGCAAAGACCCATTAGTTTGGGATATATTAGAGAACGTACTGAAAGGACACCCTGTATTATTAAACCGTGCGCCTACGCTGCACAGGTTAGGTATCCAGGCATTCCAGCCAAAACTGGTTGAAGGAAAAGCTATCCAGCTGCACCCATTAACTTGTACCGCGTTCAACGCCGACTTTGACGGTGACCAGATGGCTGTGCACGTACCACTTGGTAACGCTGCTATTCTGGAAGCCCAAATATTAATGCTGGCGTCACACAACATTCTGAACCCTGCTAACGGTACGCCTATTACAGTACCATCACAGGATATGGTTTTGGGTCTTTACTATATTACTAAAGGCCGTAAAACTGACGATACCCGTGTTGTTAAAGGAGAAGGTTTAAGCTTTTATTCTGCTGAGGAAGTTATTATTGCTTACAACGAGAAGAAAGTTGACCTGCACGCCTTTATCAAAGTAAAAGCAAACTTTAAAGAACGCGATGGCAGCATCGTAAACAAATTGATTGATACTACTGTAGGCCGCGTACTGTTTAACCAGCACGTGCCAGAAGAAGTAGGTTACATCAACGAGTTGCTGACCAAAAAATCACTGCGTGACATTATCGGCGAAGTTGTTAAAAACACCGGTATGGCCCGTGCTGCCCAGTTCCTGGATGATATTAAGGAATTAGGTTTCCAAATGGCATTCCGTGGTGGCTTGTCGTTCAACCTGCAGGACGTAAACATTCCTGCACAAAAAGTTGATCTGATTCAGCAGGCATCACGCGAGGTTGAAGAAGTAATGAATAACTATAACATGGGTTTCATTACCAACAACGAGCGTTACAACCAAATCATCGATATCTGGACCCGTATCAACAACCGTTTGACTGCGAATGTGATGGAAATCCTTTCGACCGACAATCAAGGCTTCAACTCTGTTTACATGATGTTGGATTCAGGTGCACGTGGTTCTAAAGAGCAGATCCGTCAGCTGGCGGGTATGCGTGGTTTGATGGCCAAGCCTCAAAAATCAGGTTCGGGCGGTGAAATTATCGAAAACCCAATCTTGTCTAACTTTAAAGAAGGTCTGTCGGTATTAGAGTACTTTATCTCAACCCACGGTGCCCGTAAAGGTTTGGCGGATACGGCTCTGAAAACAGCGGATGCTGGTTACTTAACCCGTCGTTTGCATGACGTTGCCCAGGATATGATTGTGGGTGAAACAGATTGCGGAACTTTACGCGGTATATTCACTACAGCGCTGAAAGATAATGAGGATATTGTTGAGCCATTATACGACCGTATTTTAGGCCGTACCTCACTGCACGATGTGTTTGACCCATTAACCAACGAACAGTTGGTAGGTGCTGGTCAGGATATTGATGAGGAAATTGCTAAGAAGATAGAGAATTCGCCACTTGAAGGTATTGAAATTCGTTCGGTATTAACTTGCGAAAGCAAGCGTGGCGTATGTGCTTTGTGCTATGGCCGTAACTTGGCAACAGGTAAGCGTGTACAAGCCGGTGAAGCTGTGGGTGTAATTGCAGCACAATCAATTGGTGAGCCGGGTACACAGTTAACCCTGCGTACTTTCCACGTGGGTGGTACTGCATCAAACATCGCTGCCGAGTCACAAATCAATGCCCGTTACGATGGTATCATTGAGTTTGAAAACGTACGTACTGTACCGTTTGAGACCGACGAAGATGGCACAGTAGAAGTGGTTCTGGGCCGTTCAGGCGAGTTCCGCATTATTGAGCCGGGCAGTAACAAGGTTATCATGACAAATAACATCCCTTATGGTTCTTACCTGTACATTAAAGATGGCAGCAACATTACCAAAGGCGATCGTATCTGTTCATGGGATCCGTACAATGCCGTTATCATCTCTGAGTTTGCCGGTGTAGCTAAATTTGATGCCGTATTAGAAGGTATTACCTTCCGTGAGGAATCAGATGAGCAAACCGGTCACCGTGAGAAAGTAATTATCGATACCCGCGACAAAACCAAGAACCCGGTTATCCAGATTGCTGAACGTGGCGGAGACATCATTAAAGGATATAACATTCCGGTAGGTGCCCACATCTCTATCGAAGAAGGCGAAAAAATACAAACCGGACAGGTTATTGCTAAAATTCCTCGTTCAACCGGTAAAACCCGGGATATCACCGGTGGTTTGCCACGTGTAACCGAGTTGTTCGAAGCACGTAACCCATCTAACCCCGCTGTAGTAACCGAGATTGATGGTGTGGTAACCTTAGGTGGTGTAAAACGTGGTAATCGCGAGATCACTATCGAGTCAAGAGACGGTCAGGTTAAAAAATATCTGGTGCCATTGTCTAAACACATTCTGGTGCAGGATAACGACTTTGTGAAAGCAGGTATGCCATTGTCTGATGGTTCAATCTCTCCTGCCGACATCCTGGCTATTAAAGGCCCTGCCGCTGTGCAAGAGTACCTGGTAAATGGTATACAAGAGGTTTACCGTTTGCAAGGTGTGAAAATTAACGATAAACACTTTGAGGTTATCGTTCACCAGATGATGCAGAAAGTATCTATCGAGGATCCGGGCGATACCCGCTTCCTGGAAAGAGAAGCCGTGGACAGCTGGGATTTCATGATCGAGAATGATGAGATCTTTGATAAAAAGGTTGTTGTTGATCCGGGAGAATCTGCTACGCTTAAACCAGGTCAGATTGTATCATTACGTCGCTTAAGAGATGAGAACTCTGTTTTGAAACGTAAGGATCAGAAACTGGTTGAGGTAAGAGACGCTATTGCGGCAACTTCAAGCCCAATACTGCAAGGTATTACCCGTGCATCATTAGGTACCAAGTCGTTCATCTCGGCTGCATCGTTCCAGGAAACTACGAAAGTACTGAACGAAGCTGCAATTGCCGGAAAGCGCGACTTAATGTTAGGTCTGAAAGAAAACGTTATTGTAGGTCACTTAATTCCTTCAGGAACCGGCTTGCGTGCATATGACAATATCCGCGTAGGTTCACAAGAAGAGTTTGACCGCTTAATGGCTTCAAAAACTGAAGACGTAGAAGCGTAATTAACAAAAGAATAATTACAAAGCCATCCTGTTTACAGGATGGCTTTTTTTGTTAATAGCAATGCTTAAATATTAACTTTTAAATAAATATAAATTCACTATAACAAATAATAAGGTTTAGTATTTTAGCAATATGGAAGAAGCAAACGAAAACCAGCTAAACATAGAGTTATCGGAAGAAATTGCAGAAGGAATTTATTCAAATTTGGCTGTGATAACGCACTCTAATACAGAATTTGTACTCGATTTTATAAGAGTAATGCCGGGAGTGCCTAAAGCAAAGGTAAAATCAAGAATTATTTTAACCCCCGAGCACGCTAAAAGATTACTGTCGGCACTCGAAGACAATATTGAAAAGTTTGAGGCGGTAAACGGCCGTATAAAGCTCCAAAACGATGCTCCTGGCTTCCCACTAAATTTCGGTGGTACAATGGGACAAGCATAAAGTTTATTAATAATTCAATTATATTTAATTATATTTAAAAAATTGCTAATTTTAAGGCGAAAATTGCCTTGAAATTTGAATTGAGGGTTTGTTTTAGACGATGATAGGTTGCTTAAAGTAACCTTTATACTTGATTAGATACGCTATAATTATTTATAGAAATAAAGTGCTGTTCAATATCTTCCTGTAAATGAAAAGAAGTTACTTTCGAATATTTGTCTTGCTGTTAAGCTGTTTGTCTCTGTTTTCTTCATGCAAAAGTGTAAAGCAGCTAACTCTCTTCCAAAAAAACGCAGTCACCGATCCCGATACCATCGGATATACCAAAGCTTTTCCTTCGGCAATACAACCAGGGGATATTTTGTCGGTAACGGTTAATTCATTAAGTGCAACAGCAACGAGTTTTTTCAATCCCTATCAGGGTGCTGGCGGAGCAGCTGCCGGAGGCGCTATTAATTCGCAGGAAGCACCCGGCTACCTGGTAGACCAAGCCGGGCAAATCGATTTACCACTTATAGGGAGCATTAAGCTTGCCGGTTTAACCACACGTGAGGCAAAGAACCTGGTTAAAGACAGCCTTAAAAAGTTTTTAAGAGAGCCTACCGTAACGTTACGTATAGTTAATTACCGTGTTACTTTCCTGGGCGAATTTAATAACATCGGCGTTTTTAATATACCCAACGAGCGGGTATCCTTACCCGAAGCTTTAGGTTTGGCCGGAGATTTAACTACATATGCCCGGAGAGACAACATCCTGGTTATCCGGGAAGTTGATGGTAAAAAGCAGTTCGGCCATGTAAATCTTAATAGTAGGGATGTGTTTAATTCTCCTTACTACTATTTGCGTTCAAACGACTTGGTGTATGCCGAGCCTTCTGCTGGTAAGGCAGTTCAGAACAACTCTTTCTTTAGAATTTTCCCGATTGTTGCCGGTGTAATAACCTTGGCTATAGCGCTATTTACCCAGGTTTTATAAGGGCTGTCTCTGCCATCAAATTCAATCATGAATACAGAAGAAGAATTATACGATCCAACGATACAAACCGCTGCTGAGAGCGAAGGGGGTATTGTTGACCTTATACTAGGTTATTTACGATATTGGAAGTGGTTCTTGCTTTCGTTATTTGTGTTTTCGGTAATAGGATATTTCTATGTAAAAACGCAAGTTCCGCAGTATTCCATCCAAACTCAAATTCTCCTAAAAGACGCCAAGCAGGCCACCAACAAAATGGTTTTGGAAGAATTGGGTGTTACACCGCCAAACCTTGAAGTTGAAAACGAAATCTTGATCATCAAGTCAAGCTCGTTAATTGAAAAAGTGGTTAAGGATTTAGCGCTGCAAACTGAATATTATGCCGAAGGCAGGTTAAATAAACGTTTACTCTACTTAAACGAACCCGCCAAGGTTGAGATGATTACGCCATCGCGTAATACTTACACCAAACCATGGCCTATTCAGGTTATCAACAATAATGAAGTTTTATTTAACGGACAAAAAGTGCCTTTCAACAAGCCAACAAGTACGGCGGCTGGTGTCATATTGGTTAAGCCCGTTCAGGCCTATACAAAGGAACCATACTTTGTCAGCTTTAGTTCGGTAGAAGACGTAGCACGGGTATATCTGAGCAGATTAATGGTTGCGCCCGTTAGTAAACAAAGCAACATGCTCGTTCTTTCTACCGAAGATGCTATACCTAAGCGTGGCGAAGACTTTTTGAATGCCGTGGTTCAAGCCTACATTGAGGCATCATTGAGCGACAAGACACAAACTATTGCCAATACCATAGCGTGGATTGATGAACGTATTAAAGTACTTCAGCGCGAACTAGGTACAGAGGAAAGAAATGTTCAGCAGTTTAAGTCACAAAATAACACGGTTGATTTAGGTACCCAGGCATCGCAAATTTATGGAAGAGTAACAGCAAATGACGCTAAAGTTACCGACATAAATCTGCAGTTAACCATGTTAAAGCAAATAGAAGGCTTTCTAGCAAAGCCCGATAATGTGGACGTAGTTCAGCCCTCTATGCTGGGCCTTTCGGATGGTACCATAACTTCTATGGTTAGCCAGTTAGGAACACTTAAGTTGCAAAAGCAAAGCCTGCTCAGAACAATTCCTGAAACTAATCCTGTTGTTGCATCGATTAACGATCAGATACTATCGCTTAAAAGATCTCTTAAAGAAACGCTGGGCACCTTGCGCAGCAATTTATTGCTAAGTAAGCGTGAGGTTGAAAAGCTGAATTCAAAGTTCGAATCCGACTTACAGCAAGTGCCTGTTCGAGAGCGTGAGTTAGTAGATGTAATGCGGAACCAAAGCATCAAAAATAACTTATTCAACTTCCTATTACAGAAACGCGAAGAAACCGGGCTTGCCCTGGCTCAAAATACGGCAGATGGTAGGGTAATAAATCCAGCTCGTGCCACAGGAGCGCCTATAAAGCCTGTGAAATCTACCTTATACATGATATTTGTGTGTTTGGGCATAGGTTTGCCCTTGGGTGTGATACTCCTGAAAGACATGCTGAATAACACCGTTCGTCGTAAATCGGATATTACCCGAACCACCAGGGCGCCTATTATAGCACAGATATCCCATTCAGATGATGCCAATGCCTTAACAATTACAGCCAAGCCAAGGTCTGTTATTGCTGAGCAGGTGAGGGCCTTAAGAACCAATCTCGACTTCCTGATCGCAAATCCGGATAGTAAAACCATTCTCTTTACATCAACAGTGAGTGGTGAAGGTAAGTCTTTTATCTCCTTGAACCTTGGTGCAAGCTTGGCGAGCACCGGCAAAAAGGTAATTATATTGGAGTTAGACCTACGGAAGCCAAAGTTGTTATCAACCCTGGGTATGGAAAAGAAAGTAGGCTTGTCAGACTATTTGATTGGTAAGGTTGAATATAAAGACATTATAAGAGAGGTACCCCAGCAGGAGAACTTTTACATGATAGAGAGTGGAACTATTCCACCAAATCCTGCCGAAATTTTGATGAATAGGAATATGCCCGCCATGATTGCCGAGCTTAAGCGGGATTATGACTACATCCTTATCGATGCACCACCAATTGGCTTAGTAACCGACGCGCAGATATTAGGGCAGTATGCCGATGTTACTTTCTTTTTGATAAGGCATAACTTTACACGTAAAACGCATATAACGCTGCTTAATGAGCTTTACGTTAAAAAAGTATTCAGAAACCTTAACATTATTTTTAATTCTATTGATGCCTCCTCATTTGGATATGGCTACCAGTATGATTATAGTTATTATGGTGAAGCCGAGCCAAAAAAAGGCTTTTGGGCAAAATTGATTGGAAAAAGCTAACCCTATGAGTTCTGTAATATGTACACTTTTTGAGGGGCATTATCATTTTGGTGTAGCCTCACTTGTTAATTCTTTACAGAAAAACGGATTTGCAGGTGATATTTTTGCCGGATACAGGGGGAGTTTACCCTTTTGGGCGGCAGATGCAAAAGAGAGCAGCCTCCCTAGTTGGCCTAAAGCTTATACCTTTACCGTTTCTGATCAAATTCAACTCCATTTTTTACCGCTTACTACAGAGTATCATTTAACGAATTATAAGCCAAACTTTTTGTTAGAGCTGTGGGATGGCCCTGCTAAAAGTGCCGACAATATATTCTACTTTGACCCGGATATTACCGTAAAATGTGAGTGGGAGTTTTTCGAGAGCTGGGTGCAGTGTGGCGTTGCCTTAGTGCATGAACGATCAATGAATGATATGCCGCCCAGTCATCCGCTCAGGCAGTGGTGGTTTAAGGTGATCGAGAAGTGTGGTAAAACAGTTACCCGCGATTTATATTCGTACATAAACGGAGGCTTTTGCGGTGTAAATAAGCAGCATATAGAGTTTTTGCAAACATGGGTAAGTGTAATGGATGCCGGGTTTAAATACTTCGAATTAAGCGCCAGTCAGTTTAAACATAAATTAACCAGGTCACATCTTTTTCAGGCGCAGGACCAGGACGGATTGAACATCACCGCCATGTGCAGCCTTTCGCCTATCAGCGAAATTGGGCCCGAAGGCATGGATTTGATTAGTGGCGGTAAAATTATGTCACACGCTTTGGGATCTACCAAGCCATGGAAAAAGAAGTTTATACGTACTGCATTGAGAGGCAAAGGCCCCTCACTGGCCGATAAGCATTACTGGCTTTATGCCAAGCATCCCATAAAAGCACATAGCGATTATGAGCAGCGATTAAAAAAGACATCCCTTTTACTGTCATCATTTATTCACCGCTTTTACAGGAAAGGTTAAGCATGGCAGATGTTGTTGAATATAAATTAAGTATTGCCATAGTTACCCGCAACCGGCCCGATCTGCTGGAGAAATGTTTAGCAAGCCTTTACCAACAACCCCATTTGTGGTTCGAGGTCTTAATATCTGATGATTCATCGGAGTCGGAATCCATCCAAAAAAACAGGGAGATTGCCGAGGCATATCATGCACAATACCTGAGCGGCCCACAAAAAGGGCTATATGCTAACCGCAACTTTGTGGCTAAGCATTGTAAAGGAACACACATCCGTACTATGGACGATGATCATACTTTTCCGGTTGGTCACTTCGAAGCTTGTCTACAAAAGATCAAAGAAGATCCTAAAGCCATTTGGGTGATAGGGGAGTATTCGCCGCCAAGGGTTCCACCCAACGCCGCACCTTACCGCGGCCCGGGCGAATTGCATCCAAGAGGGTTTTCCACCCAGCCTAAAGACAGCCAAAACAGTCATGCCATATCATGCGGAGCATCCATATATCCGCGCGAGGTAGTTGACCGGAATATATTGAATAACGAGTACTTCAGGTTTGGTTACGTGTATTTAGAGTATGGTGCCCGGTTAAAGTATCTGGGCTATCGTATCAGGCATCTGTCTGATACCTTTATACACCACAACTTTATACCGGTAAGGAGGTCTTTTAATAATAGCGTAGAAATTCTGGACAGCATGGTTTACGCACTGCTGTCATTGTCGTTCGTTTATCAACCAACAGCGGGTAACAAAATTTCTACTATGGCAGCCATAACGAAGGCCCTGGTTACTAATAAAGAATATACGGTTAAGCACCTGCTGAAAAATTTTGAAAGAATAAAGCAACTTAAACAGACCGTTAAGTCGTAAACAGTAAACCTAATTGGCTGGGTTAAGATTTAGTGCATTGATTAGGTTGATGGCCGGTTATGGCTTAGCGCAACCAGATAATAAACTTTAAATGGAGATCTTATTTGTAAGTGATTTTCTTTACAAGCCTGATAGCGGTGCTGCCGGTAGCTTAATCACTATTGGTAACCATGTGGAACAACTTGGGCATAAAGTAGATTACTTATGGCATAAGGATAGAAAGTATGTAAAAGGACCCAACTACGGCCGTATTTTGGAACTACCTTTTGTTCAATACAACCAGTTAAAGGAAGCCTTGCTTAAACACAAGTATGATGTTGTGATAGTTAGCCAACCTCATGCCTGGTATGCCTTCAAAAACTTGAGGCAACAATATCCGCAAACACTTTTTATCAACCGGACACATGGCTGGGAACTGCGGTTAGCACTAACGAGGTATAGTTTTTCAAAAAAAGAAACGTCGGTAGCCGCTCTAAAAAAATGGTTGCTCATCAAATTTTTAAAGCACTGCTCGGTGCTAACAGTAAAGTACAGTGATGCCGTTTTCTGTGCAGGTTCTGATGATGCAGAATACATTAGGAATGATTATCCCGAACATTCGGGCAAAATATTTAAATTAAGTTACGGATTAGACAGCAGTTATATCGGCATTGGCCTGCGCCCCAAAGCAAGTACGAAAGTACACTTTTTGTTTGCCGGGCAATATCTGGTGCGTAAGGGAATAAAAGACTTACAAAGCGCATTTAAACAGCTTAGCGATCGGTCGGGAGAGTTTGTTGTTACATTTATAATTAACGACGATGCCTTAGTACAGGCCCGGCAGGATTTTGACTTTTTGGATAGCGAATCTCTTGTGATTAAACCTTGGGTAAAACGTAACGAACTAGCGGATATATACCTGGATAATGATGTGTTTTTAATGCCATCATACGGTGAAGGATTTGGCAAGAGCACATTAGAAGCCATGGCTTGCGGATTATGTGTAGTGGGCTATTTGGAAGGGGCGCTACGCGACTTTGGCCGCAACAAGGAAAATATGTTAATAAGCAATCTTGGAGATACTGCGGGTTTATTAAATAATATTACCTACGCGCTGAATAATCGTGATGAGATAAAAGCATATGGTTTACAAGCGTATAAAGATGTGCAGCAGCAAACCTGGAAAAAACATGCCACTGATACCATAAATATTTTAGAAAGCTTAGGCGCAAAAAGCAAAATACGTTAATAGTAATACGGGCGTATGCTACAAACGCCTTACACCATAAACTTAGCAATGATTACAACAGAATTAGCCGTTATCATAAACTCATTTAACAGACTATCCTTATTAAAGGAATGCCTCTCGGTATTATCTGATTGGCTGCCTGGTTCGGAATTTAAAGATAATTGTGTTGCAGTTGTATACGATGCCGGATCAAAGGATGGTAGTGTAGAATGGCTTCAAAGCGAGGCTTTATCATTGAACATTCCTGTTAGATTGATGATCCCCCAGCCGGGAGATGATACGTCTTTTGCAGCAGGGCTGAATGCTGGTGTAGCCTATGCAATAAGCGAGTATAAATCGTTGAAGTATTTGTTGTTTTACGAGACGGATAATCAAATTTTGAGTGCCGGGCCGTTAAAGCAAGCACAGCAAATGCTGGAGCATGACAGTAAATTGGCCGCCTGCGGGTTCACTGTAAAAAGGCATGACGGAAGTTTTGCCGGCGCCGGATCACCTTTTCCTAAAATTACAAACTTTGCCTTAGGGAAACAGGTGGTGCACAAGTTTAAACTGGAAAGGATTCCGTACCGCTGGCATGAGCAAATTGCGGGTATAAAATTCAGTTATGCAGATATTGTGTATACAAGCCCCCTGCTGGTTAAGGTGAAAGCCTGGCAGGAATCGGGCGGACTGGATGCCCAAATGTTCCCATTTTCAGACTGTGATTTAGATTGGGCAAAAAGGCTGCAAATCCTAAGGTGGAAAATGGGGATCATCGAAAGCAATGAAGTGATTCATGATAATATGCAAAGTTTATCGGCATGGTCAAAATCCAGAGCCAAGCAGTTTCATCGTGGCCGCCTCCGTTATTTTCTAAGGCATCGCCCGGCGGCTGTATATGCTGTTTTTCCGGTTGTATTAATGCTGCGGCACAGCATTGAGTTGCTCGCAGCAAAATTCTTTGTAAAAAATGCAGAGCGTAAGGAGCAACTTACCGGACAGTTCAAAGGGTTGCTAAATTCTTGTTTTAGTAAGTACGAGTAACACCTGATTCATCATACTATAATATTAGCTGATTTGAAAATTGCATTCATTTGTGGTTGTTTGGAGCCCGGAAAGGATGGGGTGGGTGATTATACACGCTGCCTGGCGGGGCAATTAACACGCCAGGGTAACCAGGTAATGATTGTTGCTTTGAATGACCAGCATGTTTCTCAAATCACACGTGAAAGGCAAGAAATTGAGGGCGATAAAATCAGCATCTTACGTATTAATACCATTAGCAGCTTTAATCAGGTAGTAGATGATATTAAGCACTTTGATCCCCACTGGATCAGCCTGCAATTTGTGCCTTACAGCTTTCAACGCAAGGGCTTACCCTACCAGTTAGCCGGTATGTTAAGTAAATTAGGTACGCATAACAAATGGCACATCATGTTTCATGAACTATGGGTTGGTGCGCAACAATTCGACTTCAAAAAAAAGATTTACGCTTTATTGCAAAAGGTAATTATCGGCAATCTAATTAAATCCGTAGATCCTTCGATAATACACACGCAATTGCCCCAGTACAAACAACAATTAGCGGCGTTATCTAAAAGAAAAATCAACCCGCTGCCATTGTTTTCGAACATTAGTATGCATCATGGTAACGTGTTGTATAACAGTAACGTCCGAAAATTTATACTGGGTTTCTTTAGCCAGGCCGATGTGTCGAACAATGTTATTATTTTCATCAAAGGCTTAAAAGACGCCTTATCTAAAGAAAACAGAGCATTGGAAGTGGTTTTTATAGGTGGCAAGGGCGGCAAAGTTCATAAAGGTGCAGCAGTGTTGAAAGCGCAGTCGATTATTGAACAAGTGACTTCTACTGGCTTTTTAAATGATCAGGAATTGTCACAGGCACTGCAAAGCTGCCATCTTGGTATAACATCAGTTCCGCGGCATGCGCTGGGTAAAAGCGGAAGTGCAGCTGCATTTATTGAACATGGCGTTCCGGTGGCAGCACCCAACATACATCCTGGTTTTAACAATAACAATATAGGCTTTTTAGATGATCGGTTAAAGGACTGCATTGTGCTTCATCCCAACCTTACGGAAGTGGAAAAAGCAAAAGCTGCAGTCGAGGCTGCCTGTGAGCTTATTAGGCTTTCAACCATAGCCAATCAATTCCTGGCCGATTTAAACAGTATTAAAGTTAATTAATAGCCATGCCACTCAAGATATTATTTATCACTCACAAGTTTTATCCGGATATCGGTGGTATTGAGGTAAACTCCGAAATACTTGCTTTGCAGTTCCATGCTGCCGGGCACGAGGTTGAGATGCTTACCTGGACAGCCGCAAGCGGCGACAAGGAGTTTCCATTCAAAGTTATAAGGCAACCCAACAGGGCAATGCTTTTTAACGCGCACCGTTGGGCCGACGTAGTTTTTGAAAATAATCCATCGTTGCGTTTGTCATGGCCAGCCCTGTTCTTTCGTAAACCGATCGTGGTAGCGCTTCGCACCTGGATAAACCGTATGGATGGCAGCATCGCCTGGCAAGACAAGTTAAAAGTTCAATGGCTCAAGCGGGCGTCGGGTGTAATTGCCGTAAGCGATGCTATCCGTAAACGCTGCTGGCCAGCAGCCATCGTTATAGGTAATCCGTATCGCAACACGCTGTTTAAGGTTATTGCAGGTACAGAACGGAGTAAAGATTTTGTTTTTATGGGCCGGCTCGTGTCTGATAAGGGTGCCGATATCGCCATCAACGCTTTAAAGATATTGGCAGACAAAGGAATCAGAAAGTCGTTAACGATAATAGGCAACGGTACTGAGCAAACCAAGTTGGAACAAATGGTAACTGCATTGCGCCTGACAGAACAAGTAACCTTCACAGGCGCTTTAAGTGGCGAAAAGCTGGTTCAACACCTTCATCAGCATCAGTATCTATTAGTGCCTTCCATTTGGGAAGAACCATTTGGTAATGTAGCACTCGAGGGAATGGCTTGCGGTTGTTTACCCATAGTGTCCGACGGAGGTGGCTTACCTGATGCAGTAGGTAAAGCAGGTTTGGTAGTAAAACGTGGCAGTGTTGATGCCCTGGCCGATTCATTAGCACATTTGTTAGGAAGTTCTTCGCTTGAACTGGAGTTAAGGAATGCGGCGCCGGAGCATCTTAAAAGCCATGAGCCACAAAAGGTGGCTGAAGAATATCTGAAAGTTATAGAAAAAGCGGTAACTACCTTAAAGTAGTATGAAGATAATTTTATCCCATCCCACCGGAAATGCCAACGTGAGAGCTGTTGCGCAAGGCTTGAATGAAGCTGAGATGCTGTCGGGCTTTTATACGGCTATAGCTTCTTTTCCTGGAGACTGGCTCGACCGCGTAAGTGGTATAGGTGCTTTGGCTGAAATTAAACGCAGGCAGTTTCATCCGGCTTTGCAGGCGCATACCAAGTTTTATCCTTGGTTTGAGACCGGCAGGTTACTGGCTTCTAAATTACACTTAAGTAAATTGACCAGGCACGAGCAAGGTATGTTTTCTGTTGATGCTGTTTACCGGCAGCATGATAAATGGGTAGCCAGAAATTTAAAATCACAGGCTGGTAACACAGCCTACACTGCGGTATATGCCTATGAGGATGGGGCTCGGTATTCATTTAATGAAGCAAAGCGGCTTAATATTCCCTGTTATTATGATTTGCCTATAGGCTACTGGCGTACAGCAAGGCGTTTGCTAAAACAAGAGATTGAAAAATGGCCCGAATGGGCTTCGACCTTAACCGGCTTCAAAGATTCGGATACTAAACTCGGTTATAAAGACGAAGAGCTACAATTGGCCGATCATATATTTGTGGCAAGTAGCTTTACTGCAAAAACACTGGCCGATTTTAATGGGAGGCTGGCACCCGTTACGGTAATTCCTTATGGCTTTCCGGCAGTTGAGCCGCGGAGTGATTATAACAGTAATGGAAAATTACGGGTGCTGTTTGTTGGAGGACTATCGCAACGTAAAGGTATCGCCAATCTTTTTGCCGCGGCAGGTGAGTTAGCCGATTTTGTGGACCTAACCGTGGTGGGGCGTAAAGCAAGTAATGATTGTGCAGCGTTAGACAATGCATTAAACAAACATAAATGGATACCCAGCCTGCCCCATGCAAATATTTTAAAATTGATGCGTACACAGGATGTACTGGTGTTTCCATCACTGTTTGAAGGCTTTGGGTTAGTTATTACGGAGGCCATGTCTCAGGGATTAACGGTAATCACCACAGACAGAACCGCAGGGCCGGATCTCATAACTAATGGCGAGAACGGACTGCTTATTGAAGCCGGTTCGACACAGGCTATAACCCAGGCGCTGGAAAACTTGATTAATGACAGACAGAGGATTCGTTTAATGGGCCGTGCAGCTCAGGAAACTGCAAGTAAGCGCACTTGGCATGTATACGGGCAGGAACTGGCCCGCGCCATTGCGGCGTTAAACCGTAAATGAACGTAGTGTTAATTATCGTTACATTTACTTAAATGATATGGAATGGCTGAAGAAATAAAGTATATAGGTAAACCAGCTGTAGCGCGGCAAGTAAGGCAAAATGCAGCTAAAAAGAACGATCCTTACAGATCGTTAAAGATTGCGCTATGGAGTTATTTCCTGTTACTTATTTTTGAAGGTGCATTGCGTAAATGGGTTTTACCCTTTTTAGCAACACCGCTTTTGCTGGTACGCGATCCTATTGTAATTTGGGCAATGTACAAAGCAAATAAATTAGGCATCTTACCTAAATCTAACTACATCAGCACGTCTGTTGTAATTGGTGTGATCAGTATTTTTACGGCGGTGCTGTTTGGGCACGGAAACATACTTGTCGCCTTATTTGGAGCCAGGACTTTTTTGTTCTATCTGCCTTTTATTTTCCTGATAGGAAGGGTTTTTAACAAGAACGACGTTATAGAAATCGGCAGAGCAACCTTATGGATAGCTCTGCCCATGACTGTGCTTGTAACTGCCCAGTTCTACAGTCCGCAGTCGGCCTGGGTTAACCGCGCAGTTGGCGGTGATGAAGGCGGAGGCTTCTCCGGTGCGATGGGGTATTTCCGCCCGCCGGGCACTTTTTCGTTCACTAATGGCGTGTCGTTATTTTATACTTTTTTAAGTTGCTATGTATTTTATTTCTGGCTCAATCAAAAACTTATAAACCGCATTGTATTGTTGGCAGCCACGTTTTGCCTCGTTGCATCCATCCCGCTTTCTATAAGCCGGGCGTTGCTTTTTTCCATTTGTGTGGTAGCATTGTTTGTTGTACTGGCCTCGGCCCGTAAGCCAAAGTATATCGGGAAAGTGATAGCGGCCAGTGTAGGTTTATTTCTGCTTTTGATGATATTGAGCAAGCTGAGCTTTTTCCAAACGGCTACTGAGGCATTTACCCATCGTTTTGAATCGGCCGGTAATAGCGAAGGCGGATTGGAGGGTACGCTGGTTGACCGTTATTTAGGAGATATCATTACGCCCCTTTCTTCGGCGTTAGACGCCCCGATTTTCGGCTTCGGTATAGGCTTGCTAACCAACGTAGGTAGTAAGCTAACAACGGGTATTATTACCTCGGGTATTGCAGAGGGCGAGGTAGGCAGGATGATTGCTGAAATGGGGCTTATACTGGGTATTATTGCACTCATTATTCGTACCAGTCTCAGTATAAAAACGTTCAAAATGGCTTATAGTAAACTGGCTACCGGAGAAGTGCTGCCCTGGACGTTGTTATCCGTGAGCTTATTATTGGGACCGCAGGGTAACTGGGCGCAGCCTACATCTTTAGGTTTTAGTGTGCTAACCATAGGGCTGGTTATAGCCGCAACTAATGAGCCAAGGAAGGTTGTAGCCAAAAAACCACAACCTGTAAGTACCGTCTGATATATTTATTTAATGCAAATAGTTCTCTTTACACATCCACCTTTTCTGGGTTCACAAAGCATGCCTCGTTTTGCTAAATTTTTGGCTGAAGGTATGCAGCAACGCGGTCACGAGGTAGAGGTTTGGACTCCTAAGGCTTTGTTTTACAAAGTGCCGGTACCAGCAAGCCTAAAAAAATGGCTGGGTTATATTGATCAATACCTGGTATTTCCTTCACAAACACGGGCACGTTTAAAAGCTTTACCGGCTAATACCTTATTTGTGTTTGCAGATCATGCCTTAGGCCCCTGGGTGCCTTTGGTGGCTCACCTGCCGCACGTAATTCACTGTCATGATTTTTTAGCTCAAAAGTCGGCGCTTGGACTCATACCCGAAAATCCAACAAGCAGTACGGGTAAAAAATATCAAAAGTTTATAGGGAATGGGTACAAGCAAGGGAAAAATTTCATTTCTGTATCGAACAACACGCGGCAGGATTTGCACCAAATGTTAGGCTACATGCCACGGCATTCAAAAATGGTTTATAACGGCCTTACGCAAAACTTCAGCCCACAAAACAGGGACGAAGCAAGAAGTTTGATTGAGCGCGAAACCGGCATACAAACCCAGGCTGGCTACTTGTTGCACATAGGTGGAAATCAATGGTACAAAAACCGTGTTGGTGTCATTAAAATATATAATGCCTGGCGTAAAACTTATGATCAAACCTTGCCGCTGCTTATGGTGGGCGCTAAGGCTAATGCCGCATTACTGTCAGAATGGAGCAACTCACCATATCAAAAAGATATTCATCTACTCAGTGGCAGAACCGATGATTTTATAAAGTGGGCTTACAATGGCGCAAGTGTTTTTTTGTTTCCATCATTAGCCGAAGGATTTGGCTGGCCTATAGCCGAGGCAATGGCCTCCGGTTGCCCGGTAATTACAACCGACGAAGTGCCTATGACCGAGGTGGGCGGCAGCGCTGCATTTTATATACCACGCAAAAGGCTTGGCAATGTGGGCAATTTATGGGCTACGGAAGCTGCCGCGGTAGTTAATAAGGTAATCAATCTATCGCCCTCTGAGCTGGAACAGGTAATTAATAACGGTCTAAACAACGGCAGCAGGTTCAGTTCGGCTAAAGCACTTAACCAGATTGAAGAAATTTACAAGGAATTACTTAACAAGGCATAACTAAAGACTGCCTGTCATACTATGAAAATTTTACACATCGTACCTTCTTACAAACCCGCTTACGTGTATGGCGGCCCCATTGAGTCGGTTGCGCGTTTATGTGAAGGATTAGCTGCAGCCGGGAATACCGTACATGTGTATACAACAACAGCAAACGGGCCAACTGAGCTTGACATAGCGCCAGGCCAGACTATGAACGTTGATGGTGTGCAGGTAACGTATTTTAAGCGAATAACTAAAGATCCAACGCATGTATCGCCGGCACTTTGGCGTACACTGTACCAAACAGCCAAACAATACGATGTAATACATATTCATTCCTGGTGGAATATACTCGTTATGGTGGCCGTAAAAATTTGCTTAATGAAAAAGGCAAAAGTAATCGTTGCACCCAGGGGTATGCTGAGCAATTATATATTTACATCCGGCAGCAGTAAAGCCAAACAGCTTATGCACAAATTATTTGGCTATAGCTTGTTGAAAAAAACGCACTTTCATGCCACAGCCGATGCAGAATATCGGGAGTGCAGGGCACTTATACCTGGTTGGCAGGGTTTTGTGATGCCTAACATATTATCATTGCCGGGCACGGACATTGTACGCCAGAAAAATGAAGTGTTCACATTGTTATTTTTATCAAGAATACACCCTAAAAAAGGTCTTGAAATACTGTTTCAAGCCATTAGTCAATTTAACTTCAAGGTTAAGCTTAAGATTGCCGGCGACGGGGATGCAGATTATATTGCACAACTAAAAGCTTTGGCTACACAGTTAGATATAAGTCATAACGTAGAATGGCTGGGATGGAAATCGAGGGAGGAAAAGTTCACTGAACTTTTGCAGGCCGATTTATTTGTCTTAACCTCTTTCAATGAAAACTTTGCCAATGTAGTGGTGGAGGCATTGCACATGGGCACTCCTGTGCTTGTTTCTGAAGATGTAGCTTTAGCAGGCTTCGTTAAGAATAACGATGCCGGTTGGGTTTGCACCTTGACGGTTGATGACATAGCTGCAAAGCTGACAGAAGCTGAGAGTCAGATAGAAAAGCGGCAGCATATTCGCCGCAATGGCCGGGACATTATAAACGGTGTATTTTCAGAATCAAAGCTTATTGCGGGTTATATAAATGCTTATAAGCAAATTATATCAGGCAATTGACAATATCATTAAATAAAGAATTAATAAATAGGCTGCTTATATTTGAAAGCATAATACATGGAAAATACGAGTGCAGATATATTACAAGCTGTTATCTTAACAAAAAACGAGGAGCCTAATTTAAAACGAGTTTTAGATAAGCTAACCTGGATCGGTAAAATCATAATTGTTGATAGCTTTAGTACCGACGAAACAGTTAACATTGCCAATTCTTACCCAAATGTTACGCTTGTACAACGCCAGTTTGATACGCACGCTACACAGTGGAATTACGGCCTTTCATTAGCCAATGCCAAATGGATGTTAAGCCTCGATGCTGACTATGTACTTACTACCGCCTTTTGTGAAGAGATACTAACGTTCATAAAGCAGGATAACCGGTCGGCCTACTTATCGAATTTTACTTTTTTGGTATTTGGCAAGCCTTTGCGAAAGGATAATACAACACCCCGTCCTGTTCTGTTTAAAAAAGCCGACTGTATTTATTACGATGACGGCCATACGCAAAGGCTTAGAATAAATGGTGAAACTGGTGAGTTTGCAAACCCAATTTTGCATGACGACCGCAAATCATTAAGCCGCTGGTTAAGCAACCAGGACAGTTATTCGATAAAAGAATGCAATAAATTGTTAAATACTGCCAATGACAAGGTATCTTTTAGTTCCAAAATCCGTAAAAACAAAATATTGGCGCCGTTCATCGTGTTTTTCTATTCGCTTTTTGTGAAAGGATTAATATTAGACGGTTGGGCGGGCTGGCATTATACTTTACAACGCACAATGGTTGAAATGCTCCTGGCGTTGCGCTTAATTGAAGAAGAAAAGCTGAAAGATAAAAAGCTATAATGGAAATAGATGCACAACCTAATGTTTCCAAAGTAAGTTTAAAGGACTTTAACGCAAATAACTTTAACAGAGGTGCCGGCAAAGTTAAGGAAGTGTGCTGGTACATTATTAAGGTCGTTTTTTTCCTTTCACCGTTGCCTTTTCCAAGTAGCGTTAAGGCTTTTTTATTGAAAGCTTTCGGTGCAAGAGTTGGGAGCAGGGTGATTTTAAAACCTCGTATCAATATTCATTTTCCCTGGAAGCTGGATATCGGTAACGATGTGTGGATTGGTGAGGAAGCATACATTTTAAATTTTGAAAAGGTAATTATTGGTGATAACGTATGTATTTCGCAAAGAGCGTTTTTATGCGGCGGAAATCATAATTATAAAGACCCTTCTATGCCGTATCGTAATGGGCCTATTACGTTGTTAGACGGATGTTGGGTTGGTGCATGCTGCTTTGTTGGGCCTAATGTTGTGATTGGAATCGACGCTGTAATTACTGCATCAAGCGTAGTTACCAATAGCTTAGCAGATAACGGAGTTTACAGGGGAAACCCTGCTGCCTTTGTTAAATACAGGTGGTAGAATTAATATTTACATTTTACTATAAATTAATAATTTTGTATATTATAAATACGATGATTGTGTTATCTGTAAGAAATAGTCAGTATTTTTAACTTGTTTGCAAATATTTTATATATTTACAATTAATTTGTCTTAGCCGGAATCAAACTATCTTGAATGAAAAGGGAAAAAATCCTATTAATTAGCCATAACTTTTCTCCCGAGCCTACTGGTATAGGGAAGTATAACGGCGAAATGATAGAATGGTTGGCTAAAAACGGTTATGACTGTACGGTTATAACTACGTTTCCATATTACCCGCAATGGAAAGTACAGGCCCCTTACAGCAACAGGTGGTATAAAAAAGAAATCATAGATTATCCTGATAGTGATGCCAAGGTAACCGTTTATCGTTGTCCGTCTTATATTCCCACCCGTCCTACAGGAAAGCGCCGAATGGTTCAAGATATATCATTCTGGTTTTTTAAATCTTGGGTAATTTTTAAGTTGCTGTTATCATCAAAAAAGTTTGATTTGATAATAACTGTTGCTCCGCCTTTTCATTTGGCTTACCTGGGGTTAATGGTGAAAAATTATAGCGGCGGAAAGCTACTTTACCATATACAAGATATGCAGATTGAGGCTGCTCAAGACCTTGGAATGCTATCCAGCAATAAGTTATTAGATAAGTTATATGAAATTGAGTATAACTTACTGTCAAAGGTCGATTACATAAGTACTATATCTGAAGGTATGGTTGATAAAGTAAGAGCGAAGGTTGACAAAGATGTTTTACTTTTTCCTAACTGGGCCGATACTTCGTACTTTTTTCCGATATCTGAAAAAGACAAAATAAAACTCAAGTGGGGCTATCAGCCTAATGATCTCATCGTACTTTATTCAGGAGCTATAGGCGAAAAGCAAGGACTTGAGAACGTAATATTTGCAGCCGAAATACTAAAGCAGGAAACCCAGGTAAAATTCATAATTTGCGGATCAGGCCCTTACAAAGAACGGTTGATAGAAATAGCCAGGGAGAAAGGCTTAAGTAATATTAATTTTGTCCCTGTGCAGGGTAAAGAAAGTTTCAATGAGTTTTTGAATCTGGCTGATGTTCATTTGGTTTTGCAAAAAGCAAATGCAAGTGATTTAGTAATGCCATCCAAACTCACTACTATATTAGCCGTTGGTGGTACATGTATTGTAACTTGCCTTGCCGGAAGCTCTTTATACAACATTGTGAATAAATATGACTTAGGTTATATTATTGAGCCTGAGAATTTCGAAATTTTAGCTGATAAAGTTTTGCAATTAAGATATAATAAGGAAGAGACGATTAGAAAGTGCAATAATGCCCGGCAGTACGCGCTTAAGTATCTCAATATTGATAATGTAATGGGTATTCTAATTGATCAGGTGGTGAATAAATCTCCTGTTTTTGAATTGGATTTACCTAGTAAAAATAATTAAAATATAACATAACTTCACTCAGATTATACGCATGAAGAAAGCACTACTAACAGGGATAACAGGTCAGGATGGGGCCTATTTAACAGAGTTACTACTGGAAAAAGGCTATGAGGTACATGGCATCAAACGCCGTTCATCGTTGTTCAACACCGATAGGATAGACCACCTTTACCAGGATCCGCATGAACCACATCCCAGCCTGGTTTTGCACTACGGCGATTTGTCTGACTCCACCAACCTGATCCGAATCATTCAGCAGGTACAGCCCGATGAGATCTATAACCTGGGTGCGATGAGCCATGTTAAGGTAAGCTTTGATACGCCCGAGTATACAGCCAATGCCGATGGTATCGGCACCCTACGTTTGCTGGAGGCTATCCGTATTTTAGGATTAGAGAAAAAGACCCGCATCTACCAGGCCTCCACCTCCGAGCTTTACGGTTTGGTACAAGCCGTTCCGCAAAGTGAGACGACGCCTTTCTATCCCAGAAGCCCTTATGCCGTAGCCAAGCTGTATGCTTACTGGATTACGGTCAACTACCGGGAAGCCTACGGCATTTATGCCTGTAACGGCATCCTGTTCAACCATGAGAGTCCGCTCAGGGGTGAGACCTTTGTAACGCGTAAGATCACCCGTGCGGTAGCCAAGATAGCCATGGATTTGCAAGACAAGCTTTACCTGGGTAACCTGGATGCGCAGCGCGACTGGGGACATGCCAAAGACTATGTGGAGGCGATGTACCTGATCCTGCAGCAGGAAACACCTGAAGACTTTGTTATTGCCACCGGTGTAACCACTTATGTACGCGACTTTGTGCGCATGGCTTTTGCTGAAGTGGGTATCGAGGTTGAATTCAAAGGCGAAGGGGTAGAGGAAAAAGGTTACGTGGTAAGCTGCTCAAAACCGGAGTTTCAGGTTGCAGCAGGTACCGAAGTGGTAGCTGTAGATCCTAAGTATTTCCGTCCTACGGAGGTAGAATTACTGATTGGTGATCCAACTAAATCAATGACCAAGCTGGGCTGGAAACCGAAGTATGACCTGCAAGGTTTGGTGGCCGAGATGGTGGCTATGGACGTAGATCTGTTCCAACGTGAAAAACTGCTGAAAGACTCAGGTTACCAAATCAAAAATCAATTCGAATAGGCTTCGTGATGGAAAAAGGAGCGAAGATATATATAGCCGGTCACCGCGGAATGGTGGGGTCGGCTATAAAGCGCAAGTTGGAGCAGGAAGGGTTTACAAATTTTGTAACGCGCGGTTCATCAGAGCTTGATTTACGCAATCAGCAAGCGGTAGCGGTATTTTTTGAACAGGAAAAGCCTGACTATGTGTTTTTGGCAGCCGCTAAGGTGGGTGGTATTGTAGCTAATAACACGTACCGGGCTGAGTTTTTGTACGATAATTTACAGATACAGAATAATATCATTCAATCGGCTCACCTCAACGGCGTAAAAAAGCTGATGTTCCTGGGATCCAGTTGTATCTATCCTAAAATGGCGCCACAGCCCTTAAGAGAAGATTACCTTCTTACCGGTCCGTTAGAAGACACCAATGAGCCTTATGCTATAGCTAAGATAGCCGGTATAAAAATGTGTGATGCTTACCGTGCACAGTACGGCTGTAATTATATCTCGGTTATGCCAACCAATTTGTACGGTTATAACGATAATTACCATCCTCAGAATTCGCATGTCTTGCCAGCCATGATCCGCAGGTTTCATGAGGCAAAAGAGCAAGGTTTACCATCGGTTACAATTTGGGGAACCGGCTCGCCCAAACGCGAGTTTTTGTTTGCCGATGATTTAGCCGCAGCTTGTTATTACCTGATGGAGAATTACAACGAAGCTGGTTTAGTAAACGTCGGGACAGGTGAAGACCTGTCTATAAAAGAGCTGGCCGAGCTGGTTAAAGCAACCGTGGGTTATCCAGGAGAAATTGCTTTTGATACCTCGAAACCGGATGGTACCCCGCGTAAGTTAATGGATGTATCCAAATTGCACAGTAAGGGTTGGAAACATACAATAGACCTGCCAGAAGGTATCCGGCTAGCTTACCAAGACTTTTTAACAAAACATACAGTAACACAATAAAAATTTATAATTAGAACAATATTATATGAGAATAGCGGTAGTAGGGACAGGCTATGTGGGATTGGTAACGGGGACCTGTCTGGCAGAGACGGGCAATGAGGTGGTCTGTGTAGACATCAATGAAAAGAAGGTAGAGATGATGAAGGCAGGTCAGCTGCCCATCTATGAGCCAGGACTGGAGCTGTTGTTTCACCGCAACATCGCCCAGGGCCGGCTGTCGTTCACCTCCAACCTGGCCGAAGGGATCGGGGAAGCCAAGATCATCTTTCTGGCCCTGCCTACCCCTCCGGGCGGCGACGGCGCAGCCGACCTCAGTTACGTGCTGGGTGCAGCCGGCGACATCGCCAAACTGCTGACCGATTATAAAGTGATCGTGACCAAATCAACCGTACCGGTGGGCACGGCAGATAAGGTAACGGCCGTTATGCAGCAGCATGCAGCACCCGGGGTGGAATATGCCGTGGTGAGCAACCCTGAGTTCTTAAGAGAAGGGGTAGCTGTGGAAGACTTCATGAAGCCCGACCGCGTAGTGGTAGGCACCTCTGATGAACGTGCCCGCAAGCTCATGGGCGAGCTTTACGGCCCATACGTGCGCCAGGGTAACCCTATCATCTTTATGGATGAGCGGAGCTCAGAGCTTACCAAGTATGCGGCCAACTCGTTTCTGGCCACCAAGATCTCGTTTATGAACGAGATTGCCAATATGTGCGAGCTGGTAGGAGCAGATGTGGATATGGTGCGCAAAGGCATCGGGGCAGATGAACGCATCGGTAAACGCTTTTTGTTTGCCGGCATTGGCTACGGCGGCAGCTGCTTTCCTAAAGACGTACAGGCCCTGGCTAAATCGGCCCAGGAGAACCGCTACGACTTTAAGATCCTCAACTCGGTGATGGAAGTGAACGAGATCCAAAAGACGGTACTGACCGAAAAGGTAAAGAAATACTATAACGGCGAACTTGCCGGCAAGCATTTTGCCCTGTGGGGCCTGGCCTTTAAGCCCGAGACGGATGATATCCGCGAGGCACCGGCCCTGTACATTATCGATGCCCTGGTAGCAGCCGGCGCTACAGTGACCGCCTTTGACCCCGAGGGGATGAAGAACGTCGAGAACCTGATCGGTGATAAGATCAAGTATGCCGAAAACCAGTACGAAGCACTGGAGGGCGCCGATGCGCTGCTGATTGTGACCGAATGGTCACTGTTCCGCACGCCGGACTTTAACAAGGTAGAAAGCCTTTTGAAAGCCAAGGTGATCTTTGATGGACGTAACCTGTACGACCTGGACAAGATGATCGACTGCGGCTTTTACTATAACTCTATTGGACGCAAGGAAGTGAAGTAGTTGCGTTCGATGGTTTATAGTTGATAGTACATAGAGTGAGAAGAACTTCTCGTTTAAACGATATGCTACCCAATATTGATCATCAACCAACAAAAGCGATGAACCGTGGTCTATGAACCATGAAGTATAACCAATAACCACTATGAACCAAGACATAAAAGGCAAAAGAGTACTCATTACCGGAGCGGCAGGCTTTCTGGGCTCGCACCTGTGCGACCGCTTTATCAAAGAAGGGTGCCGGGTGATCGGTATGGACAACCTCATTACGGGCGACCTGAAGAACATTGAGCATTTGTTCAAACTCGAGCAGTTCGAGTTTTATAACCACGACGTATCCAAGTTTGTGCACATACCGGGGCATTTGGATTACATCCTGCACTTTGCCTCACCGGCAAGCCCGATCGATTATCTAAAGATCCCGATCCAGACGCTTAAGGTAGGCTCGCTGGGCACGCATAACCTTTTGGGACTGGCCCGTGCCAAAGGCGCCCGGATGCTGATCGCCTCCACCTCGGAGGTGTACGGCGACCCGAACGTAAACCCGCAGCCGGAGGAATACTGGGGCAACGTAAACCCGGTAGGACCAAGAGGCGTGTATGACGAGGCCAAGCGCTTCCAGGAAGCCATTACGATGGCCTACCATACCTTCCATGGGGTGGAGACCCGCATTGTACGGATCTTTAACACCTACGGACCAAGGATGCGCCTGAACGACGGGCGGGTGCTGCCGGCTTTCATTGGCCAGGCCTTAAGAGGCGAGCCGCTGACGATGTTCGGTGACGGAAGCCAGACCAGGGCGTTCTGCTATGTGGATGATCTGGTGGAGGGCATTTACAGGTTGCTTTTGAGCGATTACGTGCAGCCGATGAACATTGGTAACCCCGATGAGATCACTATCAGGGAATTTGGAGAGGAGATCATCAAGCTGACCGGTACCAACCAGCAGCTCATCTCCAAGCCGCTGCCAACGGATGATCCGAAGCAAAGAAGGCCGGATATCACCAAGGCCAAAGCCATACTGGGCTGGGAGCCCAAGGTGTCACGTCAGGAAGGACTGAAGATCACCTACGAGTACTTCAAATCACTCCCCCAGCATATCATCGAACACAAAGAGTTCGACGCTTTCAATAAATAAAAAAAGGCCCTGTTACAACAGGGCCTTTTTTTATTTATTGAATTAATTCTTTCGTGCAACGCACATTAAGGTTAAAGCGCTTTTATTTGTATTAGGGTTTCTGCCCGATAGGATGTTGCCCAACTTGTATTTAAATTCTACCGGTCCCGTTTTTCCTTCCAATACTTCTTTCCCCAATTCATGATTGTGTGGGTAAACATTAACTTGAAAGCCATGCGGCTCTAAAATGCTTTCAAACAGCTCCTTGGTTACGCCATGACCCGGTTTATGATGTGTTTCGCATGCTAATGCCCACTTCTGCTGTTCTGGCGACTTATGAAAGCTGTAACCAATTAAGCGATAGTAGAGCAAGCGTGCATTCCATAACAACAAGGCAGGACCTTTATAATCCCAGGCTGAGCGCTGAGGATCGTGGTCTGTTACCAATACGCCGCCAGGTTTAACTAATCTTGCCGCTTCTTTCAGTACAGAGTCAATATTCTCTGTATGGTGCAGGGTTGCGTTCAAGGTTACTATGTCAGCAATTCCTGTTTTAAACGGCAAGTTGTTAGCATCGGCTAAAACGGCTGTGTATCCCAAATCGTTTGCTAATTCTAACGACTTAGGCGCCACATCAATACCAATTAGATGCTTGGGTTTGCCCTGTATAGTAGCATGAATGTTGCCAGGTCCGCAGCCAATATCTATTACTGTTTTACCGGTCCAGTCGCCCGTTGCAGCCAACCACCTATTTTTAAATGTTTCGCTTCGGTGGCAATAAGTAAGGTACTCTTCAGCCCATTCAAAGTTGCCAAAATAGTAGGCATTCGCTTTTAAAGATTCAGATTGCCTCAGTATAGGAAACTCAATGTATTTTCCTTTGTCCTCAAATCTGGCACCTTCTTTCAAAAAGGATTGGATGTCATTACTCATAAATATGTAGTGTGTATTTTGCAAATTATGTCGATACAGCTGATCGGAAAGTGTATTTGAAGTATCGGAAAATCAGATAGTGGCGCCCTTAAAGATACCTAAATATTAATTTAATAGCAATACGTGGCAACTGATAAAAGGTTGCATTTTTGTTTATATTCGATGCTGCGCTTCGCAAAAAAAAAGCGTCTCAAATACATTTGAGACGCTTTTAAGTAATATCTATTTTGTTAAGACTTTTTGGTCTTAGCTGGCTTTTCAGCTGCTTTCTTGGCATTCTTTTCTGCAATTGCCGCTTGTTTTTCAGCCGCTTTTTGTGCTTTCTTTTCTGCCTCAGTAGGTGTTTTTTGTATTTTATAGCTCCAGGTATTGGCTTTAAAGCTTTGGATCTTACCTTCAACTAATTTAGCTGTCTCACCTGTGTTTACTTTATTTAAAGAGTCTAACCCTGCTCCACCTGGCAAGCCAGCGGTAGAAGCCAGTGTATTGGTATTTGCACGGTTTGTTGCTGAACCAGTTGCACGTACAATAGTGCTGGTATACTTTCTTTGAACAAAGATATCGTCCAGAGTGGTGTCATATAAGTTACGATCCGGATCTGAAAGGTCTTTTGTTGCAAAATAATCGCGGCACTGAGGGAAATACAGCCAGAAAGCGGGAGCTTCACCAACAGTAGCGCCACCCGCCTGTATAGACATTAACGGCGCGATACCGATAATGCGGGTAACCACCATTGAGCGTTTTTTATCAAAGTAAATATCTTCTTTAGTTCTGAATTTCGTTACACGGGCGGCATTGAAGTCGTTCAGTACCATCTTTGAGCCAATTTTGTTACCGTTAGCATCAAACTGATCAACCATAGCACTATCCTGTAACTTTGACAGGGCATTGTTTACATTTAAACGCCTTGCAAAAGTGCTATCGTTGTTAGTTGCACTGGGCTCGTAAGCAGTAAGCTTTCCTTTTTTAAGACCTTCTAACACAATATCAGCAAGTGTTGCTCCTGGGGTGTTAAAAAGAGAATTTTTAGGATCATTAATATCAATATCTCTCCAAACACGTTTGTAAAACTTAACGTCGCGCGAGTTGATGGCCGGATAGTTAAATGCTTTAGCATTGTTGAACATCTCATTTCTGTAGTAGCCGTCCATTGGCGGTAAAGAGTCGGTTGGTAATGAATCTTTTACTGCAGCTTGTACAGAGGCAGTGGTGTTCACTTGAGCCGTTGTGTTAGCGGCATTTTGTTCTGACAGGTTGGCTGAAGGGTATTGAGTAGCCGTGCTTGTTCTGGGTTTAGTTTTTACTGTACGGGATTTGGTGCTTTTTGCCTTTTTTCTTTGTGCAAAAGAAGGCTCGCTAACTAATACCGCACCTAAAAGGCACAGGGCAGCTATACTTATATTACGTGCTGAATTTTTCATTTTGGATCATTTTTATGTTGCAATGCAATGCTTGCAACGGCTACGTTTTTAATTAGTTAGTTTTTAGCTAATTTACGGGTCTTAGTTTGCTCAATAACAATATCAGGTGCCGGCATCACACATCTAAAGCCGATGTACGAGTGCGCTACGTTCTGTATTTCGTAACTGCGTGTGGATGGAGTTAATAAATTAGCATTGTCCTTCCATGAACCGCCTCTTACTACTTTCCTTCTCATTGCTTCTGCTTCAGTATCGGCAGCATCATAAAGTAAAACCGGATTTAAATCATGTACCAGTTCTTTGTAAGACGGACTAAATGCATCAAGTGTCCATTCAGATACGTTACCCATCATGTTGTACAAGCCAACTGAGTTAGGAGCATATGATTTTACGTGCATGGTTGTAGTGGCGCCATCCTGGCGGTAATCGCCTTCCTGCTGCTTAAAATTAACTGCAAGTGCATCAACTTTCTTTTTGGCTTTTTTATCTTTCAGGTTCACTGTTGAAAGCTTATCAAAGTCTTCAGGCTTCATATCTTTAGAAGCTGCGTACTCCCATTGGGCCTCAGTAGGCAGATTAAATTTTAAGTTAAATTGTTTAGCCAGGGCACGGTCTCCGGCACTTGCATAAACCATTTTGCTGCGCCAGTCGGTATAAGCACGGGCTTGTTTCCAGGTTACACCTACAACCGGATGCTCATTATAACCGCCGTTGGTATAGTAATTATTATCCATAATCTCCATTTGAGAGTTAGGGAAATCGGTAGACCATACTTTGGTATCAGGCACAACTGAAACGGTATCAGAAATGTAACTGGTTACACCTGACCGGGTAACGTTAAGGCGGGTGTAACGATATTTTACGGCATCTTTAATTAACGTTGGCCTGCCGTTTTCCATGGTATAAAGCTTGCCTAATAAAAAGCCTTTAATAACAGGATCATTGCTTTGCCAAAGGGGTTTGTTACCAACTTTTCCCCAGTCAATCCTTTTGGTAGTATCTCTAAAAACAGGTACATCAACTGCAGCTGCACCCTTACCTCTTTTAATAGCTTTAGGAGCTTTGCCTATTTTTTGGAAATATTTTTCATCTTTCAAGTAATCGGTAACGGCAACTGAATCTGCTGCCCAATCCACAAACATGCGATACTGTTTGTTGGTCACTTCGGTCTGATCCATAAAAAAGGCGCTTACAGTTACTGTTTTTGGCACTGTATCTACCGCCATTGCGGTATCAGTTACCAATTCGCGCTCAATTATAGTACCTGCGGGTACATACACCATACCATGCGGAGCCATTGGTGTTAGTGTTTGCACTGACACTTTTGATTTCGAAATGTTATCCATTCCTTCCAGACGCTTGTTGTTTTTACAAGCGGTAATAGCTAAAGCTGCTGAAAGAGTGATAGCAATCTGAGAAAACTTAATGTTCATTGATCTTGCAATTATTTTCAAAACGTAATCGGAATAAGGTTTCACCCTGTTGTTAGCTGATGAACCAAATACTGCCATAAGCAAAGTAAGTAGAACATAAAAGCCTTTAAAGTTACAACCAATTAAAGCTTATTTAACCAGTTAAGATTAATATTGTTTCTTGCAACTTAATGAAAAAACAACTTAATTCATTACAATAATAATAATAATTTGTATGACAATGATAAAATATAATAAAATAAGCGTTTTTATACGCAAACTAAGATAATAACTAATCATTAGTAAAAATATTGTTTTAAAGGGCAAAAATATATCCTTACAAAACAGGGTTATTAAGATGTTATAAAATTTTAACGGTCAAGCAAATATCATTTTCATCTTTTTACCGTCAATAATTTTCACAAAAAGAGCAACAACAATTAACCGTACTGTCATTGCTAATCAACAGTTTAGCTATTTAAAGAACTTAATAAATAACGGCTATAGGTAATTTGCTATATTAGTTGCGTTAATAATAATTGATGTATGAGTAAAATATTGGTATTCGGCGCTTCAGGCCAGTTAGGACATTGTATAAAAAAAGTAGCTGATGAGCAGCAAATTACCGAAATCGTTTTTCCGGGCGAGGACGAGGCCAATATTTTGAATGAAGCTGGCTTGGATGAGCTTTTTAACAAGTACCAACCACAGTACGCCATTAATTGCGCTGCCTACACCGCGGTTGATAAAGCCGAAAGTGATGTAGATACGGCTCGTAAGGTAAATAAAGATGGTGCTGCTAATTTAGCTAAGCTGTGTAAAAAGTATGCGGCTACCTTAGTGCATGTATCAACTGATTTTGTTTTTGATGGAAGCAGCCCCGATCCGCTTACCGAAGAGGATGCTGCTAATCCTGTTAGTGTTTATGGTTTAACAAAATTAGAAGGTGAGCAAGCTATTGCTGAGGTTTTACCAGCGCATTATACATTGCGCACCAGCTGGCTTTACTCAGAGTACGGCAATAACTTTGTGAAAACGATGCTGCGTTTGGGCGCCGAAAAGGATCAGCTCAGCATCATAGCCGACCAAGTGGGTACACCGACCTATGCGATTGATTTAGCCGGATGTATTTTACAAATCATTAGCAATGACAATAAGCAATACGGTATTTACCACTATAGTAATGAAGGGGTAACTTCGTGGTATGATTTTGCTATGGCTATTTTCGATATATCGGGCACAGATGTTAAAGTATCTCCAATACGCACTGCACAATACCCTACACCAGCCACCCGGCCAACTTACTCGGTAATGGACAAGGCTAAAGTAAAATCAACTTTTAATATAGAGATACCTTACTGGCGCCATAGTTTAGAAGAATGTATTAAGCGCTTAAACCAGCAATAATTTTATCAATATATTCAATCATAGCAGAGACATCGTTTGGTTTAAACCATTGGATGTCTTTGTCTTTTCTGAACCAGGTTAATTGGCGTTTGGCAAAGCGGCGGGTGTTTTGCTTAATAAGCGCAATGGCTTCAGGTAAATCAGTTTTACCGTCCAGGTAATCGAAAATTTCAGAATAGCCTACTGTGTTCAGTGCGTTGAGATGGCGGTAGGGGAGCAGTTGCTGCACTTCGGCCACCAGTCCATCAACAATCATATCATCCACCCGTTTATTAATGCGGTTATATAATTCCTCGCGCGGCATATCCAGGCCAACTTTGATACTGGTAAAAGGCCGCTGCTTGTAGCTGCCTTTGCGGTATGATGAATAAAGCGTGCCTGTGCTCTCGAATACCTCCAGTGCGCGTATTAGCCGTTGGGGATTATTCAGATCAACCTGCTGATAGTAAACTGGATCAACCGTCTGAAGCTTTTCTTGCAGTACGGCAATGCCTTGTTCGGCATACTGAAGGTTAAGCTTTTCACGGATGGATGGATCAATGTCGGGCAGTTCGTCAAACCCTTCGGTAATGGCTTTAATATACAGCCCCGAGCCGCCTGCCATAATTACAACAGAATGCTTTTGAAACAGCTCATTTAATGCCGACAAACCATCACGCTCAAAATTTCCAACGCTGAATGGTTCGTTTACGCTGTGCGAATTTACAAAATGATGTTTAGCTGCAGCCAGTTCTTCGGGTGTGGGCTTAGCCGTGCCAATGCTCATTTGGCGGTAAAATTGGCGCGAGTCGGCTGATAGGATTTCGGTTTGGTAATAACGTGCAAGCGCTATGGCAGCAGCAGTTTTACCAACGGCCGTTGGGCCGGCTATACTAATGAGGTAGGGGCTGCTGGTCATAAAATGTGAAGCTTTATTAATTGTTGCAAAAGTAAGGATTTCATGAGTAGCGTCGCACAAAACAGCTGTTTATAAGCTTGATGCTGTTTTGAGCACTTTTTTAGGTCATATCACATTTATGTAATTATGAGAAACTAAGCAATCTCTGCGGCAGGTGGTAGCTTTTATAAACAAGCGAAGGCAACGCTTAAATTTTTAGTCATCAAGCTCTTTAGTTTGCTGTTGCTTTTTCATGTACACAGAGGAGGCAAAAGCCAAGCCTTACAAATCCCTGTCACACCATAATCATTCTCTTAAACAGAAAAAGCAGTTGCACAGCAACTGCTTTTGTATAAAAAAGTTAAAGTATGTTAATAATCGTCGCCACCACGGCCGCGGCTGCTGCTACGTTCGTCTTCGTCAAAACCTTCATTGTCCGAAAATTCGCTGCCAAACTCGTCTTCCTCGTCATTGCTTTCGGTTTCGTCATGCTCTTCTGCGTCTACACCCGTGTCAGTTACCTCGGTAAAATCTTCGGTTTCCTCAGGGTTGTATTCCATTTCGTTCAAAAAATCAAAATCTTCATTTACAGGTGCAACTGCAGTTGGGTTGTAAACGTTACCGAACTGCTTAGGTGCCTCGCCCGCGCTTTTTACCGTAGCAGGATAGGTAACACCTGGTGTTTCATCCAGGATTTTTACCAGCTCCACATGAAAATCAAAGGGACGGTCGAAGTTTGAGGTGTAATAAAATTTTTGATGCGGATCATCAATAAAGCTGCTCAGTTTTGAGTTCTCCATTAACGCAACTCCACGGTTTATCTTACGTTCGCTAGGTTTAAAAGCTATCTCTTCGCCCTTGGTCCATTGGTCGTTACTGATGTAAAAAGAAGACGAATAATCAGGGCTGTAACCGATAGACTGATGAATAGCCTGATGCAGGTCGGCAAAGGTATGAGTCGATTTAATATCAACTTCTCTGCTCACATCATCATAATCTTCGAAAGTTACCCTGAACCGGTATAGTGCCATTTTATAAGGTTAATTTTTGTGTGTTAATTTACTTCTTTAATTTAATTTGTGTTTTCCACAACTTTTAAGCCAATTTCCTGACCTTTTAAAATCGTAAACGCTAAAGCAGCCTCGTAAGTATTAGGTATGTCACCTTCCAGTATAGCTTCGCGAATCTGATTTTTAATAATACCCACCTCCCGGCCTTCTTTCAGGCCAAATAGTAGCATAATATCGTTCCCGGTTATAGGAGGTTGCCAGTTGCGCACTTTGTCGCGCTCTTCAACATCTTTTAATTTTTGCTGTACCAGCTCAAAATTTTGCCTGTACTTTTTTACTTTGTACTCATTTTTAGTGGTAATGTCTGCTTTGCATAACAACATCAGACATTCAATATCGTCACCTGCCTCAAATAACAGACGGCGCACGGCCGAATCCGTTACAATATCCTGTGTTAAAACGATAGGCCGCATGTGCAGCTGTACCAGTTTTTGCACAAATTTCATACGATCGTTAAGCGGCAGCTTTAACTGCGTAAACAGTTTAGGTACCATTCGGGCGCCGCGGTCTTCATGGCCATGAAAGGTCCAGCCGTGGCCCGGTTCAAAACGTTTGGTTGCCGGCTTGGCAATATCATGCAATATAGCCGACCACCGTAACCACAAATCATTAGTAGTGGCCGATATGTTGTCTAATACTTGCAGGGTATGGTAAAAATTATCCTTATGGCCCCGGCCGTTCACATAATCCACCCCATATAAGGCTGCCATTTGCGGAAAAATAAGTTTCAGCAAGCCGGTATCCATCAAATATTTAAACCCAACGGAGGGTAGGGGTGAGAGGATGATCTTATTCAGCTCATCGGTAATGCGCTCCTGCGATACAATATGTATGCGCTCTCTGTTCAGCTTAATAGCTTCAATGGCCTGCGCATCAATAACAAAGTTAAGCTGGGCGGCAAAGCGTATGGCACGCATCATACGCAGGGGGTCGTCCGAAAAGGTTTCTTCGGGGTTTAATGGTGTGCGAATAAGCTTTTTTTCCATATCCTGCATGCCGCCGAACGGATCTATCAAATTGCCAAATTCATCGCCGTGAAGGGCTATGGCCAGGGCGTTAATGGTAAAGTCGCGGCGCTTTTGGTCATCTTCCAGCGTGCCGTTTTCTACCACCGGTTTGCGCGACTGTGCACGGTATGATTCCTTACGCGCCCCAACAAACTCTACCTCTATATCCTGATACTTAAGCATGGCCGTGCCAAAGCTTTTAAAAACCGAAACTTTTACGTGCAGCTTTTTGGCCACCTGTTCGGCAAAGGCAATGCCGTTGCCTACCACCACAATATCAATATCTTTAGAGGGGCGGTGTAAAAAAATATCACGCACAAAACCGCCAATAGCATAGGCCTGTACCTGCTGCTCAGCCGCCAGTGCCGATATTACCGTAAATACAGGATGTTGCAAATGTTGTTTCATGGAGGGATTAGGAATGCCTTTAGCGCTTATTTTGGCCGCAAATGTACCAACTATATTGTAAATAAGCAGGCGTAAAGGTAAATGCATAATCCTGCCGTTGTTTGGTACTCATTCTCAACGCCAATAGTGTTGAGGCGGAGAGAATTCCTTACCATCTTAATTCAATTTATAACATTTGGTGATATTCCCCTTGGGGGTGATATGCGCTATTAACCAATGCTTAATACAAAGTTAACAAACTAACTCTTGCTTACAGATGGTTAGAACGGAGCAATGCAAAACTTTTATCATCAATAAAACAAGGGCTGCCTGGCAGCCCTTGTTTATTGATGATAAATCCGAATAGAAAATCTAATTTCTGATTCGCCTAATATTTACCTACAATCACTTTATAAAACTCATCGAAGTTCCAGTACTGGTTGGCCAGTTGGCGTAGTTCTTCGGCGGTAACGGTTTTAATGATATGGGTGTAATGGGTGTAGTACTCGTATGTTAAACCAGAGAAGTAGGCATTCTTGAATTTATCGGCGTGCGAGAAAACATTTTCCAGACTACCCAGCAACGAACCCAACATGTAGTTGCGCACGAGTGATAATTCACCCTCTGAGATTAGTTCTGTTTTTAACAGGTAAATTTCTTTCTCGATCTCGCTTACGGCACTACGGCAAACATCAGCGCCAACCTCGGTAGCAATAAAAAATGCGCCGCCATGTTTAAGCGATGATATGCCCGATCCAATACCATAGGTGTAACCCTTATCCTCACGAATGTTGTTCATTAACCTCGAACCAAAGTAACCACCCAGTACCGTGTTGAGCACCTGCAGAGCCGGAAAATCGGGGTGAGCACGGTTTACCATGGGTATGCCCATGCGTATGGCCGATTGCAGGGCATCTGGCTTTTCGGTAAAATAAAAGCGCTCAGTTTGTGGTGTTAATAGCGGTTGTGTAATGTCGGCTTGTTCGGCAGTGTTAGTCCAGCTGCCAAAGGCGCTTGTAATGCGCTGCAAGGTATCATCATCAACTTTGCCGGCCACAACCAGGGTACAATTGGCAGGCTGGTACATTTGCTTAAAATGGCTCAGCATATCGGCGCGTTGCAATTGCTGGTAATCGGCAGCTTCGGCACTTTGGCCATATATACTGTTCCCATAAACGGCTTTGTTAAAAGCGCGGCGGGCCAGTATATCGTTCTTTTGCAAGCTCACCTGCAGTTTTTGCTGTTGGTTACGTATAAAGGTATCCAGTTCTTTCTCAGGAAATTGGCTATCCGTTAAAACGTCCAATATAACGGGCAGCGTATGATCCAGGTGGCGGTTAAGGCTGTACAAAGTAAGGTTCGACTGATCGTACCCATACTCGGCCTGTAAAAATGCACCATAATAATCTATCTTATCGGCAATCTCGGCTGCGCTTAAAGTGCTTGTACCCTCGGTAAGCATGGTGTTTACTGCCATATTGAGCAGCGGTTTAGCTACATCAAAACGGAGGTTACCAAAAATCCACTCCATACGCACCAGTTCCTGGTCGCCCGAGTTAAACCAGTATACCTGGCAGCCGTTCGGCAGCACGGTATGGCCCGGCTCTATAAGATTAATATGATCGATGGCCTGAAATTCAGGCGCTGTTGTTCTGTTTAACATGAAGCTTTTATTTTTCGGCCAGGTAAATTAAGGTTGACGAGTTATCCTTACGGAAAACAGTTTTGGCCTGTTGCTGAATTTCATCGGCCGTTACAGCCAGATATTTCTCTGTCTCCTGGTTAAACAGGTCGGCATCGCCCAAAAGCTCAAAGTAAGCCAGGTTCATGGCTTTATCCAGCAGGGCCATCTCGGCAAATACCATCGTGCTTTCGGTTTTGTTCTTCACTTTGGTCAACTCATCTTCAGGGATGGGGGCATCACAAAGCTTGGTTAACTCGTCCCAAATGGCGGCCTCGGCCTGTTCGATGCTCACGTCTTCCAGCGGTTTGCCTTCTACCACCAGCATGCCTTTATCAAAGCTGCCGGTGAGGTAAGCATGTATCTCGCTAAACAATGGCTTTTCGCGTACCAGCGCACGGTGCAGGCGTGATGACTGCCCGCGTGAAAGAATGTCTGATATCAGATCCAGTGCAAAGTAATCGCCATCGGTACGTGCCGGCACCTGGAAAGCAATGTAAACATCGTTTAACGGTACCTTGGCAGTAACCACCTCGCGGCGTTCCTCATGCTGATTCGGCTCCTCGGGCAAGTTGCGGTAGTACTTTTGGCCTGCCGGAATAGAAGCAAACCATTTATCGGCCAGTTCTTTAACCTGCTCGGTAGTAACATCACCGCCTACTACCATAATGGCATTTTGGGGTGTGTAATGCTTTTTGAAGAAAGCTTTTACATCCTCAATCTTAGCGTGCTCAATATGCTCCAGGTTTTTACCAATGGTGGCCCATTGGTATGGATGCTTTTTGTAAACCAACGGGCGCAAGCGCAGCCAAACATCACCATAAGGCTGGTTTAGGTAGCGCTGCTTAAATTCTTCCATTACCACGTTACGCTGCACCTCCAGGCTTTTTTCGCTAAAAGCCAGGCTCAGCATGCGGTCGCTCTCCAGCCAAAAGGCTGTTTCAAGGTTGGCAGCCGGCAGGGTGATATAGTAATTGGTAATATCGTTGCTGGTGAAGGCATTGTTTTCGCCGCCCACACGCTGCAGGGGCTCGTCATATACCGGAATGTTTACAGAGCCGCCGAACATGAGATGCTCAAATAAGTGGGCAAATCCGGTTTGTTCGGGATTTTCATCGCGCGCGCCAACATCATATAAGATGTTAACCACTGCCATGGGTGTTGTATGATCTTCATGAACAATTACCCGCAGGCCATTGCTCAGTGTAAAGCGGTCGAATTTAACCATGTAGTTTCAGAACAAGTTTTTTATAGACCGGCAAATGTAAAGGTTTTCATTTCTAAATAGGAAATAGAAAATGCTGTATTGCTAACCTATGCCACTTTATGACACAGGCCGGATAACCATGATAATTTAAAATACACACGTAAACAATTGTTATCCACCGATATTTTACAGCGACCTGCTAAAGGTATGTATGCCCGATCCGTAAGTGCCTGCCAGTGTATAATCACCTTCATTAGTACCGGTTATGGCTTTTCCGTCAATCATTAACTGATTGCTGGTAGCACCACACTTAGGTATGTAAACTTTAGCAGAAACATTAACTGGCATTTTAACCGTCATGCTGAATTGTTTGTTATCGCGATTCCAACTGAGGATTATATTGCCTTTATCGGTCGGGAATGTTCCTTTAACAAATTTGAGCCGGTTATGAAAGTCAAGCGGTTTTACTTGTACCAGTTCGTGCTGTGGCTTAAGTGCTTTGAGGCCAAGCATGTACTCTTGCATCGCCAGCAAGCCAATAGCGCCCCAGGGGTGCGAAAGGCTTTCGTTGGCTACATCGGCATCCCAGGCTTCCCAAGTCATGGTGCCGCCCTTGGTAATGGTTTTTGCCCAACCGTCCCATGTGGGGTTGGTATACAAGTCGAGCATATGCTGCCCATCATTAGCTTGTCCAATAGCTTCAGGCAGGTAACGCAGGGTAACCATGCCCGATGCCATTTTACGTTCTTTAACGGCATCGAATACGGCTTGCTTATTCTGCTCGGGCACTATGCCCGTGGCATACGCATACATATTAGCCTGCTGCGAAATGTGCTTGCTTTGCGATAAATCGGCCATCAAACCGTCAATATAAACACCATTGGCATTCAATAACTTCGCATTTATGGCCTGTTTTATAGCGCTTGCATAACCAGTGTAAGTCGCCTGGTCATTGTTATTTCCGAGTGCCGCGGCTACCTTAGCCATAATGTCATAATCTATATACGCAAGGGCATCAATTACCGTGCGCGATTCAGTAGCCATATCATACCCGTAGCGCATAGTTTGAGGCCAGTCTATAATGCCGTATTTGTAAGCTCCGCCGCCACCGGCCAGGTTATGAATAAGGCCTGTGGTTGGGTTAGTGTAGGTATGTACGTAATCGGCCACTTTTTTAAGTTTGTCGTAGTTGGTTCTCAAAAATTCTTTGTTTCCGCTTTGCAGGTAGTAGTCCCATATCCAAATCAGGTATTCTTGTGTATAATCAGGAATGTCACGCTTGCCATCCACGTTGGGGTAAACGGCGTTGAGGCGACCATCGGGCCAGTACTGATCCTGCGAGTCTAAAAACTCAAGTAGTACGCGGTGATTCATGGCGCGCTCGCCCATGGTAGCCATAGCCGGCGGACCTTGGTAACTGCCATCGCCCAAAAAGGCGCCTTTTTCTCGGGTAGGGGTATCTACAAATCCTTCCTGCGCACCCTGCACCAACGAACGTAGCTGAAGGTTCCATACCTGGTTCAGCATATCATCCGATGATATGAACTGCGCCCGCGATGGATCGAGCTCAAAGTGCCGGGTAATGAACTGCACATTTTCTGTAGTTAACACGTTAGGCGAATTATCGACTTGGATATAGCGGTATGCCAAATAAACCATGGGCTGAAACAGGGCTTGCTTGCCGTTGAGCGTAAAGGAATAAGCCAGGTTGGTGCTTTGATTGCCTCTGCGTGTTGATGCATTGCCTTCATCATCCAGCAAGTAAGAGCCACGGATGTTGACCACATCGCCTGCCTTACCGCCCTGGAAATTGATAGACGGCATGCCTGCATATATCTTTCCTAAATCAATGAGGTACTTACCATTGCCCAAACTTTTTACCGATACGGGTTTAATCTTTTCTTCAATAACACGTGTAAGGTCTGCCCGTAGCGTATTTATCCACGGCTCAACCGGAGGAGCGCCAATTTCAACTGCGGCATCCCAGGCTGCATCATTATATGCAGCGGTGTTCCAGCCAGTAATAATGTTACGAGAGTCTATCTTATCCACAAAACCGTTACCCTCACCGTTGCGCGGCGGCTGACCAGCTGTCCAGTAAGCGGCTTGTTTTTGTTTCCAGGTGGCATCAGTACCGGTGGTTGTTTTGCTGCCATCGGCGTACTCGGTTACCATTTTAAGGATGAAGCCCCGGCTGCCGGTAGCACGGCCCTGGCCGCCCCCATACCAATGTGTTAAGGCTGCCAGGTTGTTGGCTTTGCCGCCTTTAATCAAATGTGTTACATCAAAAGCATTATAATAAGCGTATTGCGGGTAGTGGTTAGATGAACCTTTTGAAACCAGCTTTCTGTTTAAATACAGTTCGTAGTTATGGCAGGCCGCTACATAAACGATGGCCCTTTTAATGGGCTTAGCGCCAAGTTTTACGTTTTTGCGATAGTAGGTATAATCATCCTTATCGGTAGTGTTGCGCTTAACCCATTTGGCCCCGCTCCAGTCTGCAGTGGTAAACAAACCTGTATCAAAGTAAGATGCGGCCGAGTATGGGCCTGCAATGCCTGTTCTATCCCAGGTGCGTACTTTCCAGTAATACCGGGAGGCTGGTTTTAGCAACCTTTGGGGTAGCTCCACATAATTTTGCATAGCCGAAGGTACCTTGCCGCTATTCCATACGTCGGCATTACCACTGTTGAGGCTCTGCAGGCTGGATGCCACCACTATCTGGTAAGCCGACTGCACTTCGTTGTTGTCCACATCGTTCACGTACCAGCCAAAAAAGGGTTTGTTATCGGTGCCTGCGGGCTTTACCTTGTCGCAAGTGCGTAAATAGGAGGGAGCTCCCGGAGCTTTGGCGTAGCTCGTGGCAACATTTAAAACAAGCACAAGCGATAAAAGCCTGCATAGCAAGGTAGTAAGGTTTTTCATGTTCGGTTAATTGGTTAGCGGCCCATGTTGGGCAACTCATTATTGGTTTGCTATTATATTACATTATTTTGTAATTACTGTCTGTTAACCGTCCTGTGTAATAGGATTGTTAGATAGCATATTGTCGAAAACGTTGCAATACGCCACAAGATATTTAAACCGAAAAATTTATAGCTTTACATAGCTCTAAACCTATACATGACAGACCAACAAACATTACTGAAGCTATTATCGGCCCGAACGGCCAGTAATTGGGTAAACAAATTAGCTAAAGAGTTAGAAACGGAAGGCTTTGTATTTACCGATTTACTTAACTTAACGCTACACCCTGACGGTAAGATAGCTTTTCGTGCGGTGTGGCTGCTGGATACATTGGTAACTGGTAATTTAAGCCGCTATGCGCCGCACTTGGAAATGCTTGTTCAGTATGGCGTAAAGGCTACGCATCATAGCTGCCACAGACAGTATGCACGCATATATGTGTTTTTAACATCGGGCAAAGCACCCCAGGATGTGAAAATGATGATAGCGGCAACCGATATGGAACCGGTTGTGGAACGATGTTTCGACTGGTTGATAGATAAGAAAGCAAAAGTAGCCGTAAAAGCATTTGCAAGCGAAACACTGTATAATTTGCACGAGCGTTACGACTGGATTGCCGAAGAATTGCAAAGCCAGCTACATTATTTAATGCAAAACGGCAGCCCTGCCATACAGGCAAAGGGCCGCCGTTTGCTAAAAGCGTTGCAAAGTAACCGTATGGATTAAGACGCTGTTGGGCGATCTTCGCCGTGCAGTTTATCACTCACCTGGTGGTGGTGCAATTTAGCTTCGATAGCTGATGTGCTGGTGTTACCATAAGTACCGTAAGCATCAACCAATACCCCTTTAAGGTTATGTTTGGCCGATGATATGGCATACACAATGGCCATGTCAGATGGGTTGCTGGGACCTTCGAAGCGGTAAAACTCGTCTACTTCAAAGTCATCAGCATGCATATGTATGTCTCTTGATTTATCATCTATGGTTTCGCCATCATCTTCAAAGCTCAGATTGGCGTCGTATCCTCTTTGCATCAGGTCGTTAGTGGCATCCACTAAGGTCTCGTAATTTCTCATGGCAGTATCTGTTTAAGTTAAAGCGCAGCCAGTTGAATGCTGCTGTAGTTATAACCATTATGCAGGTAAAGTTGTTTTGAGAAAAGTAGCCCCTACCTATCATCCGCAAAAGGGAAACCGTTGGTACAGAAACTCTTTGATTTACTCTTGCTTAATAAGGGATGAGTATTTATTACTAAAATGGCAACAAGCTTTAATGTACATTACGTTGGTACAAAACCGGACGCAAGTGTTCAGAATCGCACACTTTAGGTATCTTTAATCGATTGATAATTAAACCTTTGTTTAAGTGGCTTAAATGTAGATGGATTTGAAACAGATACCTTTTATTGACTACCGACCGCTATGAATAGGATAGACCTTAAGATTGCATTTCGTACTTTTTTGAAAGGAAAGACTTTCTATTTCTTAAATATAGCCGGATTAGCTATTGGTTTAGCGGCTTTCATTTTTGTTAGCTTGTATGTAAACAACGAAACAAGTTATGACCAATGGAACAAGAACGTAGATCGCATCTATCTGGTGGAAAGGGAAATGCCCAACGGACCATCGCCTTATACGCCTGGTAAATTAGCAGCAGAAATAAAAAGCCAGTGCCCGGAAGTTGAAGAAACCGGCAGAATAAATACCGCTTTGTTTCAGATTCCTTTTTACACTTCATCGGGGAGGTTCCTGATCAAAAAATGGGTGGGTGCAGATTATTCCATTTCCACAATATTGGGTATAAAACCTAAAGGGTTTAAGTTAAATCCTCAAAATCAAAGCCCAACTATTTTACTCTCTAAGGAAACAGCTGCGGTGCTTTTCCCGGGCGATAAAATGGTTCAGAGTAAAACGATTAACATGATGTCGAGGTCGGGCACGCCCATGTCTGTTGCTGGAGTTGCTGACGATATTCCATGTAACACGAACTTAAAATTTGATTGTATCGGTTTTTCGTCAGATATTACTTCGGGCAAGGATCAAAGCTATGCAACACAAATTTATCAGACCTATTTGCTCGTTAAGCCTCATGCCGATATTGCCGCACTCTCAAGAAAAATTGACCAGATCTATAAAAAGGCTGCGCTAACTGATACCAGCCAGGTAGCCAGAGAAGCAATAAGCCGGTTCAACAGGCCTGCAATATATTTAGATGCTTTAGAAAACCTGCATTTAAAGCCACATTACGGTTCTCATGTTAACAACCAAATTGTCAACAGTCTGGCTGTTCTAGCAGTTATTATACTCATTGTAACTGCTGTTAATTTCACCAACCTTTATGTCTCTCAAGCCGATACACGCTCAAAAGAAGTAGGAATTAAAAAGGTAAATGGTGTGATTAAAAGGCACATAGCCCTGCAGTTTTTGCTGGAAATATTTATTCAATGCCTTGCAGCTTTGTTTATTGCATTCGGGCTGGTGTATATCGGGCTCCCGTATTTCAACAGGTTACTACAGGTCGAACTGCTGGTTTCAGGTATTAACTTTCCCATTTTGGTTCGGCTCTTCATTACTTTAATTGCGCTTACCTTATTAGCAGGTGTTTATCCGGCCTGGGTTATGGCCGGTTTTAAACCTGTAGAAGTATTGCGCGGCAACCAACTTGCAAAGCAAGGAAAGCTTTCCTGGATACGAACCGCAGTAACCGTACTTCAGTTCACTATTGCCATTACGTTTGTAATTACGCTGGTGGTTATTAATCAGCAGGTAACTTTTATGAAGACTGAAAGCCCAGGATTTACTGCTAAACAGGTATTATACATTGATAATTTGGCCCTATATAACAACCCTGAAACTTTCGAACCTGTGCGGAATAGGATCAAAGAAATTCCAGGTGTAAAAGAAGTCACCGTAGCAACGAATGTTCCGGGTGGCATATTGCCGGTTACACATGAATACGCAGTTCAGGGCAAACCCTATGCTTTAAATACCATTGGTGTAGATTACAATTACTTCGAAACCTTAAATATCAAATTAAAAGCCGGACACATTTTTAATTCCCCCATTCCAGGCGATTCTTTAAATGCAGTGATTAACGAATCTGCCGCCAAAGCAATGAATTTAAAGGAACCTGTTGGTGGTAGCATACAGGGTTGCGGAGCTTCATACAAAATAATTGGTATAGTAAAAGACATTAAATCTCAAGGGTTTGAGGAAAGTATTCAGCCTACCGTTTACTTAATGAACGATAACTGCGGATTGTCAAAAACGCAAATTATGATCAGTGCAGAGGCCAACCGGATTCCGGCAATTTTAAAAATCCTGGGTAAAAGATGGGTTGATATCAACAAGCTCGATGGCGACAATTTTAATTATCATTTCTTGGACGAGTTGTACGGACAGCTTTTTGTAAAGCAGGAGCAGTTACAAACCGTGTTGACCTTTTTTTCGGCTTTAGCAGTATTTATTGCCTCTCTTGGCTTCTTCTCATTGGCAGCGCAAGCTATCCGTGTACGTATGAAAGAAACAACTATCAGAAAAGTGCTTGGCGCTAATACACAGCAATTGATAATTAATTTAAGCAAGCCGTTTTTCTACATCGTATTACTTGCCAACTGCATAGCCTGGCCCATTGCCTTTATAGTTGGGCATAGGTGGTTAGAAACATTTGCCTATCGCGTTAGTATGAACATCTCTCCATTTTTAGCTGCGTTGTTCATCTCCGTTAGTATAGTACTGGTAACTGTTTGTTTGCAAATCAGTCAGGCTGTGCGGTTCAATCCGGCTGCCAAGCTGAAATCATAGTGATTTTGATCTGCGTATCAGCTATTAGAAACCGCTTACGAGCTAACTAGCCGTACCGATGCTGATTTTAGAGTAGTCGGACTCAAGCAATAAGTGAGTTTCTTGGACTTGCTAATGCGTAAAACCTTACCTTTATGAAAGACCGAAATATCACAAACTACATGCTGAGCCTATTTTCACTTATCAGATTGTCTTTCTTATTAAATATTTTGCTTTTTACCGCTTTTTACGCAAACGGTAAAACACAATATAGCTCCAGTGTGCGTACGGAACTGGTTTTATCAGACACCGTAACAGAACAATCTTGGTGGGATGTAACGCATTACCGGATTGCTGTGACTCCTGATTATCGTCAAAAATCTATTTCCGGAGAAAATCATATTGCTTTTCTGGCAAAACACGCTGGGGCCTCTTTGCAGGTTGACCTCCAACAGCCCATGAAAATTACCCGCGTAGTTTGGAATAACAGGGATGTTTTATTTAAAAGAAAAAATGAGGGCGCCTATATAATTAGCTTTCCCAAAGTTATCAAAGCAGGGGAAAAGCATACCATAATTATCCAGTTCGAAGGAAAACCTCAGGAGGCCTTGAATCCGCCGGTTGATAACGGTTGGATATGGACTAAAGATGAAAAAGGCAGACCTTGGATCAGTGTAGCCTGTGAAGGATCAGGGGCAAGTATCTGGCTGCCTTGTAAGGATGTCCTGGCTGATGAACCTGATAATGGCATTTTATTCGACATTACCGTGCCAGATACTTTGGTAGCAGTAGCCAACGGGAGGTTTAAAAGGAGAATCAGTAATAACGGAACCGCTACCTATACGTGGGTGGTTAAGAGTCCCATCAACAGCTATAACATCGTTCCGTATGTTGGCCATTATGTAACCTGGCACAAGCAATACGCCGGGCTGAACAAGTTACTTGATTGCGACTTTTGGGTATTAGATTATAACTTAAATAGAGGTAAGGAGCATTTTAAACAGACAGATACGATGCTGCGCGCTTTTGAATACTGGTTAGGGCCTTATCCATTTTACGCCGACAGTTATAAGTTGGTAGAGGCGCCATTGCCCGGAATGGAACATCAAAGCGCAGTTGCTTATGGTAACGGATTTCAGAATGGGTATCGGGGAAAGGACTTCATATCTGCAACGGGCTGGGGGCTGAAATGGGATTTTATGCTGGTTCATGAAAGCGGGCATGAATGGTTTGGAAACAGCATTACAGCGGCCACTTATGGCGATACCTGGATACATGAAGGATTTACTAAATATCTCGAGACTTTGTATACCGACTTTGTGTTTGGCAGGGAGGCTGGAAATGAGTATGCACTTGGTACATGGAAAAGGATAAAAAACGACAGCCCCATTTTAGGAACGAACACATCAGACAAGTATTACAAAGGAAGCGCCATGCTTCATACCATAAGGCAGCTTGTGGGCGATTCGGTTTTTAGAGGCTGGCTACATGAAATAAACCGAAAATTTTATCACCAGGTTATAAATACCGGGCAAATCTTAAAGCTTCTTAACGGATATACAAAAAAGGACTTTTCTAAAGTTTTTGCCCAATATTTACAGACAACTAAAATTCCGGTTCTAGAGTATTATTTTCAAGCAGGTAAATTACATTATCGCTGGTCGGGCTGCGTAGATGGTTTTGATATGCCACTTAAGATATCATTCGATCCCTCCAACGTTACAGTTATTAATCCCACAACCCAGTGGCAAACATTGACCGTTACCAATGCTACAGGGCGATTAATGGTCGATCGTAACTTTCTTATTAAAGTAACGGAGGTGACGGCCAGTAACTAAGAGTTAGCTTTAATAAACAAGCACTTGGGTTGAGAAAAACGCTTTTATAGCCCCCTCAAAACGGATGTTGGCAATGAGTTAAAGGCTCTCCATAAACTTAACTTTACGCAGGGCTCCCACAAAAAAGTTACATGTAAGCGGTTATCATTTTAAGTACATTAGGAGAGTAAAACTAAAACTCCTTTCCTGATGAAACTAAACTTACTCGGCACTCTCGCCGTCACGGTGTGGCTTACCACGGCTGTGCAGGCGCAAACCGTCCCCTCGCCCAAAGAGCACTTTGGGTTCAACATAGGCGACGATTACCAACTGGCAACTTACACCCAAACAGAAGCCTACTTTAAAAAGCTGTCTGCATCACCCCGTACCAAGCTGGTTGATATTGGCCTAACCGAAGAAGGCCGCCACCAGTGGATGCTGATCGTTTCATCACCCGAAAACATTAAAAACTTAGATAAATACAAAGATATATCGCGCAAACTGGCGCTCAGCGAAAATCTGACCGATGAACAGGCTAAAAGCCTCGCAGCTCAGGGTAAAGCTATTGTTTGGATTGATGGCGGCTTGCATGCTACCGAAACCGTAGGTACACACCAGCTAATTGAAACCGCTTACGAACTCACCAGCCGTACTGATGCAGAAACCATGCGTATATTAAATGATGCGGTTATCCTCCTGGTACATGCCAATCCCGATGGGCAGGAGCTGGTATCGAGCTGGTACATGAGCCAAAAAGACCCGGCCAAGCGTAATATGAACATTCCGCGCCTGTATGAAAAGTATATAGGACACGATAACAACCGCGATTTTTACATGATGAACATGAAAGAATCACAAAATATTACGCGTCAGCAATATTTAGAGTGGTTTCCGCAAATTGTGTACAACCACCACCAAACCGGTCCGGCTGGTTCGGTAGTGGCTGGCCCGCCTTACCGCGATCCATTCAACTACGTGTATGATCCGCTGCTGGTAACCAGTATTGATGCCTTAGGCGCCGCCATGAGCAGCCGTCTGAATGCCGAAAATAAACCCGGTTATACCGAGCGTAACGGCACCTCTTTCTCTACCTGGTGGAACGGCGGCTTGCGCACTACCACTTACTTTCACAATATGGTGGGTTTGCTAACCGAAATTATTGGCAACCCAACCCCTGCCAGCGTGCCCCTGGTGCCCGAGCGTTTAATACCAAGCAGTAATACGCCGTTCCCGGTTACGCCACAGCCGTGGCACTATAAGCAGTCTATAGATTATTCACTGTCATTAAACTATGCGGTTTTGGGCTATGCCGTGCGCCAGCGCGACCAATTACTATACAATATGTATGTAATGGGTAAAAATTCTATTAACCGAGGTAGTAAAGATAATTGGACTTTATCACCCAAACGTGCTGATTCTGTTAATGCAGCTTATCGTAAAGATCAGCCTGCCGGGCAAACTGCCGGTGCGGGTGGCCGCGGGTTTGGCGGCGTGCCGCTTAAATATTACGACCAGGTACTGAAAGACCCAACACTACGTGATCCGCGTGGATATATCATCCCGGCTAACCAGGCCGATTTTCCTACAGCTGTAAAATTCATTAATACGCTGGTGCGTGCGGGTATAGTTATTCAAAAAGCTACTGCCGATTTTAAAGTGAATGGCGTGAGTTATCCGGCTGGCTCTTATATTGTTAAAACAGATCAGCCTTTCCGTCCGCATGTGCTGGATATGTTTGAGCCGCAGGATCACCCTAACGATTTTCAATATCCCGGAGGCCCTCCAATTCGCCCTTATGATAACGCTGGCTGGACACTGGCATTCCAGATGGGCGTTAAATTTGACCGTATGCTGGATGGTTTTGACGGGCCGTTTAAACGCCTGCCTTATGGCCAACTGCAAACACCACCGCTGCATGCCACACCTAACGTAGCTAAAGCCGGTTTCCTTATTAGCCCCGAAGTGAATAACGCTTTTACGGCCGTGAATGATTTGCTGAAAGCCGGTGTTGATGTGTACCGCGTACCAACAGCAACCGAAGGTATGGCTGCTGGTGCATTCTACATTCCGGCAAGCGATGCAGCACATAATGCTTTGTCTAAAATAACCAATACCGGTATAAAGGCAGTTATTGCCAACAAGAAACCAAAGGGTGCAGTTAAGGTAAATAAGCTGCGCATTGGCTTGTGGGATACTTACGGCGGTTCTATTCCTTCAGGATGGATACGCTGGTTGCTGGAGCAGCAGCACTTTGACTTTGAGCGCGTTTACGCCCAGCAAATTGATGCTGGTGCCCTGAAAAGCAAGTATGATGTATTGGTGTTTGTAGGCGGCGCTATCCCATCGGCAAACCCACGTCAGGGTGGTGGCTTTGGCGAGTTCGGCGGCCGCGCACCTAACCCCGACGAGTTACCAGCCGAATACCGTACGCAAACCGGCCGCATTACGGCCGATAAATCGGTACCGCAGCTGAAAGCCTTTTTAGAGGCAGGCGGCAGCATTGTAACCATTGGCAGCAGCGCCAACCTGGCTTACCACCTGCAATTGCCGGTAAAAAATGCCTTAACCGAAACCGTAAACGGACAAGAAAGGCCTTTGCCTGGCGACAAATTTTACATACCCGGCAGCGTATTACAAGTAACGTATGATACCACCCAGCCTGCTACCTGGGGTATGCCTGCCATTGGCGATGTAATGTTCGATAGTAGTCCGGCATTTAAGGTTGACCCCAATGCAAATGCACAAGGTATCAAAGCTCTGGCCACCTATACAACCGACAAGCCTTTACGCAGCGGCTGGGCATGGGGCCAAAAATACTTGAAAGGTTCAATGGCCGCTTTTGTAGCGCCTTATGGTTCAGGTAAGCTTTATGTATTCGGTCCGGAGATTACTTTCCGTGCGCAGGCACACAGTACATTTAAACTGTTATTTAACCAGTTGTATGGTACTACAAAATAGGCTATAATCCATACTGTTAAACTATAAGGGGAGGGGAATTGCTAATTGCAATTCCCCTTTTCTTTTTTACCTGTCACATCAAATTTCAAAACATGCACTCCAAACTATCCCCTGTTTAATTGGTTAGTATGAAATATTTTTAAGCATCATAGCCGCTCCCCTGTATATATCAGCCCTTATTTAAAAAGCACGTTCAATTGCACTTTAAATAAATACAGAGAAAATGATTGCGCATTTATTAAACAACACAAACGGCTGTCTAAGCAAACTCACGCTGGCTGTTAAACAATCTCAAAAACATCAGCTAAAACAATTTTACATCAGCTTTGCATTTTGCCTGCTTGTGGGGTTTATGCTTACGGGTTGCGCCACCGCTAAATTAGGTTCATCTGGCCAGGCTAAAGTAAAAGGTAAAACCTATGTCATTGTAGGTGCGTCGAGCGGGTTTGGCCGTGGTGTGGCCGAGCAGTTGGGCTCCTATGGTGCCAACGTGGTACTGGCCAGCCGCCGTACCAATCTGCTGGAGGAAGTGGCCGGTAAAGTACGTGCTAATGGCGGTACGGCTATGGTGGTAACAACCGATATTAGCAAACCTGACGACGTACAAAACCTGGCAGCAGCCGTTGTGAAGCAGTATGGCAAAGTTGATGTATGGGTAAACATGTCGGGTGTTGGTGCCATTGGCCGCTTTTGGGAGATACCGCTTGAAGACCAGGCTAAGGTAATTGACGTAAACCTGAAAGGTGTTATTTACGCCAGTTATGCCGCTGTAAAACTGTTTAAAGCGCAGGGGTACGGTACGCTTATCAATATGGGGTCTGTTGAAAGCGAAAGTCCGCTGGCTTATCATGCAACTTATGCGGCAACTAAGGGCGCTATACTGAAATTTGATGAAGCACTAAGCCAGGAATTGCGCCTGAGCGGGTTAGAACATATCAAGGTAGTTACCGTTGAACCCTGGGCGGTTGATACCCCTTTTTGGGGCCACGCGGCCAATTATAGTGGCGGTACTGCGCGCATGGCTGCTATGGACGGGCCCGAGAAAGTAGTAAATGCGGTCATCCGCGTATCCTTGCGGCCGCGTAAAGAACTGCCCGTTGGCTGGAAAGCCCGCGGTGCCCGTAATTCGCACCGTTTATTTCCGCGTTTTACCGAGTGGCTTTCCGGGAATATTGTACACAAACAACAGTATAAAAAATCCATGCCTAAGGAGGCAACCTCAGGCTCCGTTCATCAGCCTATGTCAACAGGCCGAGGAGTTGAAGGTGGCGTGCGCGACCGTATGAAAAAAGAAAACGAAGAGAAAAAGAAACAGCGTTGAAAAACAGAGGAAAAGCTAGAGGCGCAGACCAACTTAGGCTTACGATGAATGGTGCTGTATGCTTAATTACTGTGGTATGTTATATAGTGCAAAATGTCCTAATTTATGCAGGAGTGACTACATAGATTGAACATCAGTATTGCTTCATTATCACTATTCATAGTGTTTGCGACGGTCAAAATGTTTAAAAGGCTCTGAACTAAGTCCGGATTAACTAATATTAATGTGAAGTAAAATTTATTTCTCAAAAAATTAAAAGTGGCATTGGGTTTGTATTAATAGCATCAGTAATGTGAGTGTGATTTTAAGGTGCAGAGTGAATAGACAGCCATGTAGATACATGGCTGTTTTTTGTTTAGGCAATGTGCAAACCAGCGTTATAAGTTGTGATAGCAAGTTTGATGATCATAGTTTTAAAAATCTATGATGACTAATGAGATGCTTGCACATCCAATTGTCATTTCGCTGCATCGGCAAAAAGGCTCATTTGCACATCTGCATATTTAACATTACCTTTGCCCGGCAAATAACAAATAATTATTTGCCATGCAGCTCGACCCCTCCAAATTTGTTGCCGAAGGTTTAACGTATGATGATGTCTTACTTTTACCGGCATATTCTGAAGTTTTACCGCGCGAAGTTGATACCGCCTCGTATCTCACCAAAAAGATTAAGCTAAACATTCCAATTGTTTCGGCCGCTATGGATACGGTTACCGAATCGGCATTGGCTATTGCTATTGCACAGGCAGGAGGTTTAGGTATGCTGCACAAAAACATGAGCATACAGGCCCAGGCCGATGAGGTGCGCAAAGTAAAACGGTCTGAAAGTGGTATGATACAGGACCCGGTAACGCTGGATGAAAATGCCATTGTAGCCGATGCCTTTAAAATTATGCGCGAGTTTCGCATAGGTGGAATTCCGGTTATAGATGCCGACCATAAACTAAAAGGTATTGTTACCAACCGCGATTTGCGTTTTCAGAAAGAAATGAGCAAGCCGGTGCGCGAGGTAATGACCACTGATAACCTGATCACCGCACCCCAGGGTACTACGTTAATGCAGGCAGAGGAAATACTGCAAGATCAAAAAATAGAAAAATTACCGGTTGTAGATGGTGAAGGCCGTTTATGCGGGTTAATTACTTTTAAAGATATCCAGAAATTTAAAAACTACCCTATAGCTTGTAAAGACGAGCATGGCCGGTTAAGGGTAGGAGCTGCTGTAGGCGTAACCGCCGATACTATGGAACGCGTAGATGCCCTGGTGAAAGCCGGTGTTGACGTAATAGCCATTGATACGGCACACGGCCACTCTAAAGGGGTTATTAACCAGTTAAAGCAAGTAAAATCCAAATACCCCGAGTTACAGGTAATAGCCGGCAACATTGCCACCGGCGATGCTGCCAGAGCTCTGGCCGAGGCTGGTGCTGATGCGGTTAAAGTAGGTATTGGTCCGGGTAGTATTTGTACTACGCGTATTATAGCCGGCGTTGGTGTACCGCAATTGTATGCCGTTTACGAATGTGCCAAAGCGCTTGAGGGTACCGGCGTTCCGGTTATTGCCGATGGTGGTATAAAACATACCGGCGATATTGCTAAGGCCATTGCCGCGGGTGCCAGTTCAATAATGGCAGGCTCGCTGTTTGCAGGGGTAGAGGAATCACCTGGCGAAAGCATCATTTACGAAGGCCGTCGCTTTAAATCATACCGGGGTATGGGTTCAATCGAAGCCATGGAATCTGGCTCAAAGGACCGCTATTTTCAGGATGTGGAAGATGATATAAAAAAATTAGTGCCCGAGGGTATTGTTGGCAGGGTGCCGTTTAAAGGTACACTTGCCGAGGTAGCTTACCAGTTTGTGGGCGGTTTAAAAGCCAGCATGGGTTACTGCGGCGCCAAAGATATTGCTGCGCTGCAAAAGGCACGTTTTGTACGCATTACAGCTGCAGGTATACGTGAGTCGCACCCACACGATATTACCATTACTAAAGAAGCGCCTAACTACACCAGGTAACTATCCTGATAAGCATAAACTGAGCAGGTTATTGTTGCAATATAGCAGCTGATAACCTGCTTTTTTTATTTGCCAATACCATTTTTTGGCTAAGAGTGTGGTTGTTTGTCACAAGTTAGTTACAATTACTTTTCGCTTCATTTTGAGTTTTAATATCCTTAATATTATTACGCCAAAAAATTAACGTAAAACATAGTTAAACCAACCCTTAAACAAATGAATAAATCTTTTAAAAGTGCGCTTTTGGTACCTGCGGTGGCATTAATGTCGTTGGGTGCAATTGCTCAAACCGGCGGTCAGCCTAAACTGGTCGAAAAAGTTACCCGCAAGGGAACTGAGCTGGTAATACCGTATGAAAAGTACGTGCTCCCCAATGGATTAACCGTTGTTTTAGCCGAAGATCATTCTGACCCTTTAGTGCATGTTGATGTAACTTACCACGTAGGTTCGGCACGCGAAGAGATAGGTAAATCGGGCTTTGCCCACTTTTTTGAACACATGATGTTTCAGGGAAGCGATCATGTGGCGAATGGTGATCACTTTAAAATTATTACTGAAGCGGGCGGTACCCTTAACGGTTCAACCAACCGCGACCGTACCAACTACTACGAGACCGTACCGGCTAACCAACTCGAAAAAATGCTTTGGCTGGAATCCGACCGTATGGGCTTTTTATTAGATGCCGTAACGCAGCAAAAATTTGAAGTGCAGCGTGCTACCGTGAAAAACGAGCGCGGACAAAATTACGATAACCGCCCGTATGGCTTGGCGGGCGAATACACTTCCAAAAACCTTTATCCCTATGGGCATCCATACTCATGGTTAACCATTGGTTACATTGAGGAGTTAAACAAAGTTGGTGTAAACGACTTAAAGAATTTCTTTTTACGTTGGTACGGCCCTAATAACGCAACCATTACCATTGGTGGCGATTTGGATCCTAAACAAACCCTGGCATTAGTAAACAAGTATTTTGGCAGCATTCCTCGTGGCCCGGTTGTTAAAAATGCATCATTCCCGGCACCGGTTTTAACAGCCGACCGCTATGTATCATATACCGACAATTATGCTAAACTGCCTTTGTTATCTATCACCTATCCGGGTGTTAAGGTTTATGATAAAGACATGTCTCCATTGGATGCTTTATCAGAAATTATCGGTCAGGGAAGAAATTCCATCTTTTACAAAAACTTTGTAAAAACCCGTAAAGCTGCCCAAGCATCAATGGGTTCATCAAATACGGAACTGGCCGGCGAAATTACCATCCGTGTAGTTCCTTTCCCGGGTCAAACTTTGGCTGATGCAAAGAAACTGGTAGACGAATCGTTGACTGAGTTTGAAAAAACTGGTGTTAGCGACGAAGCCCTGGTGCGTTTTAAAGCAAGTGCCGAAGCCAACTACATCAACAGCCTTTCGAGCGTTAGCGGTAAGGTATCTGAACTGGCGCAAGCGCAATACCTTACTGGTAACCCAAATCAAATTGGCCGTGAACTGGCCGATATACGTGCAGTTACCAAAGAGGATGTAATGCGTGTGTATAACAAGTACGTTAAAGGCAAACCTGCGGTTATATTAAGTGTATTGCCAAAAGGTGGTGCCTTGCAACCCGTTGCTGCCGATAATTATACCGTTAACACAGCTGGCTACAAAGCGCCCGACTATGGTTACGCCGGCTTAACTTATAAAAAGCCAACCGATAACTTTGACCGTGCTGCCAAACCGGGTAACGGTGCTAACCCTGCAATTAAAGTTCCGGCTATATGGTCGGCAACAACGGCTAACGGTATTAAGATATTAGGTACCCAAAACAGCGAAATTCCATCGGTGTCTATGGATATCTCAATTAAAGGCGGTGGTTTGCATGCCATTAATAACCCTGGCAAAGCAGGCTTGGCGGGTATTGTTGCCCGAATGATGAATGAAGACACCAAGAATTATACAGCTGAGCAGATCACTTCTGAACTGAATAAATTGGGTAGCCAGATCTTTATCTACGCCGGATTTGATAATATCGGCATCAGCGTGTCTTCGTTAACTAAATACCTGCCTAAAACCATGACGTTGCTGCAGGAACGGATGCTGAACCCTAAGTTTACGCAGGATGCTTTGGACCGTATAAAAAAACAAACGCTGGAAGGCTTTAAGCAAGCTAAAACACAACCAGCAGGTGTGGCATCAAGCGTATATAGTAAAATACTGTACGGTACTGATAATGTGCGCACTTATGCAACAGGCGGTAATGAGGAAACTGTAGCCGGCATTACATTGCAGGACGTACAGGATTACTACGATAAGTATTTTTCACCTTCGGCAACTCAAATTGTGATTGTTGGTGACGTGAACCAGGGCACTGCAAGAGGTAATCTAGCCTTCCTTAACTCATGGGCCGATAAAAAAGTATCTCTTCCAACTCCAGTCGAAGGTAAGACGTTTAATAAAACAACTATGTATTTGGTTGATATTCCGGGAGCGGCTCAGTCTGAGATTCGTATAGGTTACCTGGATAAATTAAACTACGACCCAACCGGCGATTATTATAAATTAATTATTGCCAACTATATTTTAGGTGGTGCTTTTAACAGCCATATTAACCTAAACCTGCGCGAAAAACGCGGCTGGACTTACGGTGCACGCTCAGGCTTTAGCTCAAACAAATATGGCGGCGATTTTACCGCTTCTGCAGGTGTATTAGCCACTGCCACCGACAGTTCGGTTGTTGAGTTTATGAAAGAGATACGTAATTATCAGCAAAACGGTATTACCCCTGAGGAGTTGAAGTTTACCCAAACTTCGATAGGACAAAGTGACGCCCGTCGGTATGAAACCAACGACCAGAAAGCCGCTTTCATCTCGCGCTTACTGGAGTACGATTTGAAGCCAACATACGTTGATGACCAAAACAAAATCCTATCAACCATTACACCAGCCGAATTGAACCAGTTATCGGCAAAATATCTGGATACCAATAAAATGGTTATTCTGGTAGTTGGTGATAAGGCACGTATACTGCCAGGCTTACAAAAGTTGGGCTACCCAATTGTTGAATTGGACGCCGATGGCAAACCCAAACAATAACTTTTAGATAAAGTGTAATCTTATCAAAGCCCGGCAAAGCCGGGCTTTTTTTGTGTCGCACTTTTTACAATTTCATCTGCCTTGTGGTAAATAAAGTAATCCAAACATTCATCAATTACTATAAATTTGCGTTACCAATTAACCGCATCTCCAAAGCGCAAAATATATGAGAGTTCTGAATATTCTGTTTCTGACATTTTTTGTCATAAGTGTACATGCCCAAACGGCAACACCCGGTAGTCTTCAAATTAAAACGGCTAATGGCCTACTACAGGGTGTAACGGAGGCTAGCGGCATACGGGCCTTTAAAGGTGTGCCGTTTGCACAGCCGCCAGTAGGTAACCTGCGCTGGGCGGCGCCGCAATCGCCAAAAAACTGGGAGGGCGTGCGCAAAGCCGATCATTTTGGTCCGCATGCTATGCAGCGTGCCATTTACAGCGATATGATTTTTAGAAGTGATGGCAGGAGCGAGGATTGTTTATACCTGAATGTTTGGACGCCCGCCAAATCTGCTAAAGCGCGCCTGCCGGTAATGGTATACTTTTATGGCGGCGGTTTTATAGCAGGCGATGGCTCTGAGGGGCGGTATGATGGTGAAAGTATGGCAACCAAAGGTATCGTAGCTATTACGGTGAATTACCGCTTAGGTGTTTTTGGCTTTATGGCTCACCCCGAACTGACTAAAGAATCGCCCAACCACTCATCCGGTAATTATGGCTTAATGGACCAGCATGCTGCTTTATTGTGGGTTCAAAAAAACATAGCAGCCTTTGGTGGAGATCCTAAAAAAGTAACCATAGCGGGTGAATCGGCCGGCTCTATGTCGGTAAGCGGGCAAATGGCATCACCGTTATCCAAAGGCTTGTTTGCCGGTGCTATTGCCGAAAGCGGTTCATTAATGGGTAATCTGTCGCCTGTACCACTGGCTGATGCTGAACAGGTGGGCGTAAAGTTTGCGACGCAGGTTGGTGCTTCTTCGCTGGCCGATTTGCGAAATATGCCTGCCGACAAGCTTCTTGAACTATCGGCCTCCACTCGTTTTCCGACTACTATTGACGGATATTTTTTACCAAAGGCGCCTTCAGCAATATTTATTGCCGGGCAGCAAATGAAAGTGCCTTTATTAGCTGGTTGGAATTCGGCCGAAAGCGGTTACCGGGCTATACTGGGTAAGGACTCTGTAACGGTTAATGCCTATCAACTGGCCGTTCATAAGCTTTATGCAGAAAATGCAGCAGCAGTATTGAAGGCCTACGCGGCCAAAGACGGGGCCGAAGTTGAACAGGCAGCTACTGACCTGGCATCTGATCGGTTCATTGCTTTTGCCAGTTGGAAACTCACCGACCTCCATAGCAAAACTGGAGGGAAACCGGTATACCGTTATTATTATACCCGTAAACGAGGAGACCCGGCCAAATCTCCAGGCGCCGTACACTCAGCCGAGATTGAGTATGCACTTGGAAACCTGCGCTACAACAAGGCTTATAACTGGACGCCTGATGATTTCAAAGTGTCGGAAACCCTGCAGAACTACTTTGTAAACTTTATCAAAACCGGAAATCCTAATGGTAAAGGTTTACCCGCCTGGAACACTTTGCAAAGCACCACCCCACGCCAGGTTATGATAATAGATGTAGAGAGCAGGGCACAAGGCGAAAAATATCCGGAACGTTACTTACTTTTGGACAAGCTTTCTACAAGTAAGTAAATAAGAAACTTGTTTAACTCACTCAACTACTTAATTCCTCATGAAATCTATATGTGTATTCTGCGGTGCCAACTTTAACGGCGACCCTATGCTAACCGACGCCATAGACCAATTGGCACAAGTAATGGTAAGTCGCGATATTACTTTAGTTTTTGGTGGTGGTCGGGTAGGGGTAATGGGTATGATTGCCAATGCGGTCCTTAAAAACGGTGGCAAAGCGGTTGGTGTTATCCCCGAGTTTTTATTGAATAAGGAGGTTGGGCATACCGGCTTAACAGAGCTGCATGTGGTGCAAAATATGCATGAGCGCAAGCAAATGATGAATGATTTGTGCGATGGTATTATCACCTTACCGGGTGGCTTTGGTACGCTTGAAGAGTTTTTTGAAGTACTCACCTGGCTGCAACTGGGCTTGCACCAAAAGCCAATTGGTATTTTAAATGTAAACGGATTTTATGATTTTCTGTTGAAGCAAATGGACGTAATGGTTGAGCAACGGTTTTTAAAGGCTGTAAACCGCGACCTGGTATTAACCTCGGCCAGCGCTATAGAATTGGTGAACCTAATGGACGGTTTTAAAGCCAAACCCGACGACGTATGGTTTAAAGACCGCAACCTGAGTTGAGTTCGGAATTAACCGAGCATGAGGTTGCGAAAGTTGTAATAAAGCCGCCGATTAAATAATCACAACTATTCTACCGGCCGGTCTGAGGGTAAATGAATACCATTGAGCCACTGCTCCAGGAAGCTGTCGATCTGCAATATCCGGATAGCCAGGTGTTCCATGTATCTGCGTCTCAGTTGTTTGGCTATAATGCTCTCGGTAAGGTCCAGGAGCTCTACCTGAATTTGCTCATCAATAGCTAACTGATTACGGCGCTGTTCTTCCAGCAAAGAAATAAAATAATCGTCGTTTATATACGGCATGGTAAACCAGTAATAAGGTGTAGTTAATTGTTTGGTTTTTGAATAGTTAAAAGATTGGAGAAGCGTCTATTGTAAAATTTTGTAGTTCGCCAGGTTGCAGGGCAAACAGTTTTTCCATAATAGCAACTTTTTCATGAGGAATGTCGCGGCTGTCGTTCAACCTGATGTTTCTGTAATTGGCAAATGTTTTAGGACTAACGGCTAAGTATTGTGGTATCAAGCGTACGGCTTGTCGATATTGTTTAACAGAAAGCTGGTTCAACAGTTCTTCTATACGGTACTTAAATTCAATTTCATCCATAAATTCTTCAAAAAGAAAATATTTTCCAAGTTTTGTAATATATTACAACCACTAAGCTATATTAAAGTTTAGTAAAAGTGCAAAGTTAGTAAACTTTTTTTTCTTAAAATTTTTTAAATGGCTGAAAAACAACCTGATAATTTATTTGGTGTAATTGAGCGTAATATCAGAATACGCACAAAAGCCATGGGTATGACCTTAGCTGAACTATCCAAGCAAATTGAAATGACCGAAGCGGGCTTTTACAAGATGTTGGCTACAGACAGCATTAAAGTTAAAACGCTCAAAAAGATAAGCGAGGTTTTGCAAATACCCCTACCTGCCTTTTTAAACAACCAGTTAGCCGAAGCAGGTAATTCTTACCAAATGGCAGGGGACAATCTGCAACTGGCCGAGCCATCGGTATCTTACAGTAACGAGGGCGATATCCTGAAAAAGCAAATTAAACAGTTAAAAAGCCAGCTAAAAGACAAGGAAAAGATTATAGAGTTGTTAACTAAAAAGACAGAAGGGAAGAATTAAAATATTGAATTTTAGGGATGCAATGTAAAAGCGCTGACCAGTATACCCATGGCTTGCGCATGAGGTTGTCTTATAAAGTAAACTGATTTAAATAACTGACAAGTTGTTACTCCTACCACCCATAAATGCTCCTTTTATAAGGGCAATCTCATAATAATCATGTCAATTAATTGACGGTATGGCATTTGTGGTATAGGCATTAAAAGCTTAAATTTGTAGCTTAATACTTATGCTGATGTCTCAAGATACAGAACACGTAAAGTGCTTAATTATAGGTTCAGGTCCTGCGGGGTATACTGCAGCAATATATGCTGCCCGCGCCGATCTTAAACCTGTATTATATACAGGTATGCTGGCTGGCGGCCAACTTACCCAAACCACCGATGTTGAAAATTTTCCGGGCTACCCTAATGGTGTAATGGGCCCTGAAATGATGGAAGATTTGCGTAAGCAGGCCGAGCGCTTTGGTTCGGATATCCGGTTCGGATACATAAGTTCTGTAGATTTTTCGAGCCTGCCGCATAAAGTTGTAGTTGACGAGGTTAAGACCATTTTGGCCGATACTGTAATTATTTCAACCGGTGCATCAGCAAAATGGCTTGGACTGGAGTCTGAACAAAAGTTTAATGGCTTTGGTGTATCAGCCTGTGCGGTTTGTGACGGTTTCTTTTTCCGCGGTCAGGACATAGCCATAGTAGGCGCTGGTGACACCGCTGCCGAGGAAGCTACTTACCTGTCAAAACTTTGCCGCAAAGTATATATGCTAGTACGCCGCGAGGAGTTCCGTGCATCCAAGGCAATGGTAAGCCGGGTATTAAACACGCCGAACATTGAGGTACTTTATAACACCGAAACCAAAGAAATTGTAGGTAACGAGCAAGGCGTTAACGGCGTTGTTATTATCAATAACCGCACGCAGGAAGAAAAAACGCTGGATGTAACCGGCTTCTTTGTAGCCATAGGCCATCACCCTAACACCGATATATTCAAAGGCTGGATTGATATGGACGAGACCGGCTACATTAAAACCAAGCCTGGTACTACACAAACGAATATCGAAGGCGTGTTTTGTTGTGGTGACGCACAGGATAACGTTTACCGCCAGGCAGTAACTGCCGCAGGCACGGGCTGTATGGCCGCGCTCGATGCGGAGCGTTACTTAGCAGCTAAAGAAGCTGAAGAAATGATGGCTCATCAATAAGATCATAATATAACAACTTTTAAAAGCCGCCAATCTAAAGGCGGCTTTTTGCATTTATTACAACATTTAACCAGGTTATAAGAATGCCTTATTATACAGTTAACCTGTATTTAAGCTTTATTTTTGTAGTTTTAGGCTTTCCGGAAGTATAGAATAATATACCTCGTCCGGATGTTTAAGCTAATGAGATTAAAATTAACTTACCTAAAAAGTTTAGACGGTGTTAGATGCTTTGCTATCATAATTGTACTGTTGTTCCACGGCTTTTATGGCACGTTAAAAGGCGGCTGGCTGGGTGTTGACCTGTTTTTTGTTTTAAGCGGCTATCTAATCACTTCGTTACTTGAGATTGAGATAGCTAATACCAAGAAGCTGTCATTTAAGAAATTTTATATCAGGCGGCTATTGCGGTTGCTGCCACCATTATTGGTATGTATTTTACTGGCCAATATACTTTGGTCCTATACAAACCCCGGCAATCCTAACCGGTATTTAGCATCACTTGCCGCTTTTTTTTATTTTGCTAATCTCACGCCAGATGTATTGGGTTCCTTGAGTCACTTGTGGTCGTTATCGGTCGAAGAGCATTTTTACTTCATATGGCGCGCTTTAATCTTTTATTTGATTAGCAAGCTCAAGTTTTCTCACCGGATTTATTTCATATTGTTACTTATCGTACTAGTAAGTGCTCTCCGGTTATTTTTATTTAATTACGATGGTGTAATTAGTTACGGTATATTTAGAATAGAACGTACAGGTTTACATTTACAAGGATTGACTGTATGCTGATAGGTGCTGTGTTAGCCTATTGCCAGTTAAATGGCGTCAGCTTTTTTAATAACTCAAAGCTTAACTATAAAGCGCTGATTTTACTTGTAATAACGCTATTTACGGTTTTGCTTTTTACGCTCGACAAAGACAGTCGTCTTTTCAATAACGGCGGATTTCTGTTCACCAATCTGTTATGCGGTCTTTTTGTTTTGGCTGCAATTAACTTACCCGAGTATGGCCTTCTAACAAACAAAGTTGCCCGTTGGGTAGGAATGAGATCTTACGGAATTTATATCTATCATCCGCCTATATTTTTCTTTTTTGAGAGATTTAGAGAGAATCATAGTGTAGCCAATTTACTGCTTATAACCCTTATCCGCATTGCTGTAACTTTGCTTTTGGTGGAGGCTTCATACCGTTTTATTGAAATGCCTGTATTAAAGTTAAAAAGCAGATTTAAGTAAGGTATTCTACAGGCTGGTTCTGAAAGCCGGCGTTTGTATTTAAGTAATACCTTATAAAGTGAGCGGCTCGTAGAAACACGTTATAACATGAATTGTATTTTTTTCGTTTTAATGAATGGCAACGGCCCGAAATTCGATTAACTTCACGGTTCGTTGTTATTAAACTGGTTAAATCTATTTATGTCTTTTAAGTTCCTTTTACTGTTCTGTCTAAATATCTTATTAGCTATCAGCACTTCGCAGGCTCAAACGCCTCCAACCGACCCTTACATGGGTATCATACCTGCCCCGGTAACGCTGCAAAAGCAGGCGGGTTACTTTACGCTAAGCCAGGAAACCATAATACAAGCCGACTCCATTACCAACAAAGCTGTACAATTTTTAAGCGGCTACCTGCAAAATAAGTATATGCTTAAAAACCGTTTGCAGGCTTTTACAGGTAATGCGGCCAACAATGCCATTGTGCTTACTGCCGCCGGTACCGAAAATTTGCCGGCTGAGGGTTATCGTCTTACTATAGCACCGCAGCAAATTACCATTGCAGGCAAGGGCGCTGGGCTGTTTTACGGCATTCAAACCCTAATGCAGTTATTACCGCTCGAAAGGAGCGCAACTGCTAAAATACCATGCGCCCGTATTGAAGACTATCCGCGCTTTGGCTACAGGGGTATGCACCTGGATGTTTGCCGTCATTTTTTCCCGGTGGAATTTGTTAAACGTTACCTGGATTTAATGGCAGCATACAAGCTCAATACTTTTCACTGGCACTTAACCGATGACCAGGGCTGGCGAATAGAAATAAAAAAATATCCACGGTTAACACAAATCGGCAGCCAGCGTGCCGAAACTTTGATTGGTAATTACCATGACCGTATGCCCCAGCAGTTTGACAATACGCCTTATGGCGGATATTATACACAAGAACAAATACGCGAGGTAGTACAATACGCAGCCAGTAAGTATATTAACGTAGTGCCCGAAATAGAGATGCCCGGCCACGCTATGGCCGCGCTTGCAGCCTACCCCGAGCTAAGCTGCAATGCTAATCTAGAATATAAAGTATCGGGTACCTGGGGGGTGTTTAACAATATATTTTGCCCCACCGAAAAAACTTTCAGCTTTTTACAGGACGTGTTAACCGAAGTTATTGACCTGTTCCCGAGCAAATACATACATATAGGGGGCGACGAAGCGCCTAAAGTTGTTTGGAAATCATCGCCCGAGGCGCAGGCCATCATTAAAAGGCTGAAACTGAAAGATGAGCATGGTTTACAAAGCTATTTTATACAACGTATGGAAAAGTTTGTGAATAGCAAAGGTCGCAGCATTATTGGATGGGATGAAATATTGGAAGGTGGACTAGCCCCTAACGCTACCGTAATGAGCTGGCGCGGCGAAGCTGGTGGGATAGCAGCTGCTAAACAAAACCATAACGTAATCATGACGCCCAGCAGCAGTGGTTTGTACCTCGACCATGCACAGGCCCGGTCTGATTTGGAACCACTAAGCATTGGTGGTTTTACACCTTTATCAAAAACATACGCTTATAATCCGTTAACACCTGCACTTACCCCTGCTCAGCAAAAGTATATTTTAGGTGTACAGGCTAATTTATGGACTGAATACATAAGTACCGAAGCCAAGGCAGAGTATATGCTGCTGCCACGGATGATGGCTTTGTCGGAAGTGGCGTGGTCGCCTATTGCTAACAAGAACTATTCTGATTTTGCGGAAACGCGTTTGCCTGGTCATTTGGCCTGGTTAGATCAAAACAACATCAATTATCGTGTACCTGCGGCTATTGGTGCTAAGGATACATCATACACCGGCTCGCAATTAACCGTTAACTTGAAAGTACCTGTTGAAGGCGCCAAAATTTATTACACTATTGATGGCTATGAACCCACGTCAACAGATTTGGTTTATACTAAGCCTTTCACGTTAAATATTCCGGCAGAGCAATACCGCGAGATAAAAACAATCGTTATTACACCAAGCGGTAAGCGCAGTTTAGTAACGCGTACAGTGGTTTATAACCGTGCACCTCTGCCTGCTGTTACCTTTGGCGGTAAAACGCCTGGGGTAAAATATCAGTTAGTTGCCGGGTTGTTTACTAATACAGGCCAGTTGGATGGCGCACGCGTTTTAGATACAGGCGTGGTAAAAACATTTAACACAGCAGCCTTTAAAAAAGCTAACCGTACGTTTGGCGTTACTTACGACGGTTATTTTAATATAGATGCTGATGGTAAATACATTTTTTCTACCCAATCTGATGATGGCTCGGTGATTTACATCGATGACCAGTTGGTGGTAGATAACGATGGTAAGCACAGCTTGTACGAGCAACCAGGCGAAGTTTTATTGCAAAAAGGATTGCATAAATTTACTTTAAAGTATTTTGAAGGCGGCGCTTTTAGTACCTTACGGGTATACCTGACTATGCCGGGCAAACCTAAAGGCGAGTTTTCGGCTGAAACGATGGTGAATTAAAAGTAATAAGGCCTCGGCATACTGCAGAGCACTAAAAGCATTTTCTGGCTGCAATAATCGTTCAATTAAAAGAAGAATAGACCCCTAATTTAAACTATTGATAAAACCTGATTAATGAAAATGAAGCAATACGTATACCTGCTGCTGGGCTACATGACGTTTGCGGCCGCATGTGGAGGCAACTCATCAGACAAAGCATCGGTGCCGGCACCGGCTGCTACGCAGGCTCCTAGGGTAATGGCGCCGTTCCGTTTCCATAAAACTATTGAGGTATCTCCAGGGCAATATTATGATGTGCTTGCATGGGGCAGAGGATCGGAAAGCATGGGCGCTTTCGAAATTTTGCGGTCGGATTCGGCGTCCATGAAATATACCACCACCACAGGCGACTTAGAAGGTCGTATTGTGGATGTTTATAATGCCGATATGGATACTGATGGCGACCCGGAGCTGTTCATTCATACCCAGGCGGCCGACAGCACCAATGCAGCAGAGGTATTTGCCTTTGAATATAAAGACGATAATGCCCGCAAAATTGATTTTCCGCGTCTTACTCGTTCGCAGCGTAAAGGTTACAGAGGGAATGATAACTTTTTTATCAAAGACGGCAACTTGATGCGCGAGTTTGATGTGTATGATGAAAGCGACTCACTGGCCAAAAAGCCTATTCAAAAGCGTCTTATTCAATATACTTTAAGGGGTAATAGCCTTTCGGCCGATCAGTTAAGTACCGATTCTGTAATGAAAGAAACAGCAATCGCGCCAGTGGCAAGTCGAAATCAGCAAACGGAAACTCAATCGGGTTCTAAAAGTTCAAGCGTTCGCAAAAAATCAACTAGCCGGAGGTCGGTCAAGCGTCGCACATCATCGCGCAAAAAACAAACTACAAAAAAGCGTAGAAGACATAGATAATTTAAAAGCCTTTCTTTAAACCATTTGATGGGAAAAGAAAGGCTTTTTAGTATTAAAATGTTACAAGTGGAGAATAGATAGAAGGTGGTGATTAATCTACTAACTCTAATTTGTCTAGTTCGCCGGTTATGAAATTTACTTCCTCGGCGCTTAATTTTACATTAATGGCTTGAGCATTTTGGGTGGCTTGTTCTGCATTACGTGCACCTACCAGCGCTACGGTTATACCCGGCCGTTCAATTGTCCACCGTATAACCAACTGGCCTAATGTGGCATTCTTTTCGTCAGCCAGCGGCTTAATTTTATTCAGGAACTCGTTAGTTCGCTTAATATTTTCATCCTTGAAAAACTTTAGCCCGGCACGGTGATCACCTTCGCCAAACTGTTGGCCAGCTTTCATTTTACCTGTTAATAAGCCGCGTTCCATTGGGCTGTAAGCTAAAATGCCTTTGTGGTTCTCGATGCAGTAAGGCACCAGGTCGGCTTCAATGTCGCGTTTCACCATACTGTACGGAACCTGATTTGATGCCAGTTTAATCGTCTTTTCGGCCTCCTGCATTTGAGCCACGCTGTAGTTACTTACACCGGCTTCCCGTATTTTGCCTTGTTCCTGCAGGCGTAAAATAGCTTCCATTGTTTCGGCTATAGGCGTACTTTCGTCGGGCCAATGTATCTGGTACAAATCAATATAGTCGGTACCCAGGCGTTTAAGGCTGTCTTCACACTCTTTAATAATGCTTTCCTTGCCAGCATATTTGTATACGTCTAAGTCGTTGCCGTTATTATCTTGCGACTTGAAGCCAAATGTGCCTTTAACTAAATCCCAGCGCATACCATACTTGGTTAAGATCTGCACCTTATCGCGCGGAAGATCTTTAATAGCCTGGCCAACCAACTCCTCACTTTTACCTTGCCCGTAAATGGGAGCCGTATCAATACTAGTTATGCCCTCGTCATAAGCTGCTTTCATGGCATTAATGGCATCCTGATCGTCATTTCCGCCCCACATCCATCCGCCGGCAGCCCACGCGCCAAAAGTAATGGCCGAAACCGCCAGCTCTGTTTCTCCTAGTTTTCTGTATTCCATATATGTTTAAATAGACGTTTAAACAACATACCACCAAAAATTTTGTTCGGTCTTAGTCATGTCAAATACCGTATATTATGTTAATAACAACCCTGTATAAACTATTAAGTAGATATAAGGTCAAACATTTAACGAGTTGGACGCATTATTTACATGAAAAATTAAAAATCAGTTTAAGCGCAACAACCGATGGTTATAACACGTATTCAGCTCTAAAATTTAAATGCTTATACGGCTGGTCCTGAATAAATTAAAAAGTCATTTATTCCGTTAATAGTTCAGTCAAACTAAAACAACAATTACTATCATTACTATATATATCATGTACAAGTGTGGCCACATAACAAACAATAAAATGCTTGTTACAGGCCTGCTATCATTATTTTTGAGCTTGTTTATGATAACAGCGCGGGCGCAGGATTCTGTGCGCCGTCACCCGCGCATTATTGCTCGTGTTGATTCTTTAAACAACAAAGCTGTTCCACTGATTAGGCAAGATGCGGGCAGGGCGTTCACCTTGCTTACACAGGCCGAGTTGCTGGCTACCGAGTATAATTATTTCAAAGGCCTGGCCATAGCTTACCTTTATCAGGCCGAGGTATTAAGTCAGCGCGGCTATTCCAAAAGAGCTCTTGAGCTGTATTATCGCTCTATGCAGCTAAGTCGACGCAATCATGATATATACAATGTTGCCAGGGCCGAGCAGCATATTAGCTCCATTAAACGTAAAAGCGGCGGATTAAAAGAAGCTGAAAAACTACTATACGGAACGTTGAAAACGTTTACCGATTTAAATATGCCAATTGATGTAGTGAATATACAACTGCGGCTTGGCTTACTTAAGGCAGACCAGAAACGGTATGATGAGGCACGTCGTTTTTTCGACAACGCTTATCTTTTGAGTCGCCGTTCAAAATATAGATATGGCGAAAAAAAGAGCTATTACAACCGTGCCTTGCTTTTGCAAACCCTGAAAAAGCCCGATTCGGCCATATACTATTTACATAAGGCTTTACATCTAGATACTTTAGCCGGTGATACTTACGGCAAAGCATTATCATATATTGAGCTAAGTAAAATTTATATTGGTAAAAAGGAATTTGATAAAGCTATGCCTTTTGCCCGGCTTGCTCATAGCAAAGCCGATAGTACTGCTGCCCTGGCATTGGTGAAAACATCGGTACAGTTGCTGTTAACTGTCAGCAAAGCCTGGCGTGATAAGGATGCTATTATTCAATGGCAGGACGAGCTTATTTATGTAGATAATACGATTAACGAAAGGGAACGCAAGGAATCGAGCGATTTTATTGATGCGTTGCGGATGCAGGAGCAGCAGCAAGTTAGGTTACAGCAAAATATTGAAAAGGCACAAAAGAGATCGGAACAGCAAAAGAGCGTGATATTATTATACACCGGCTTCCTAATTGTTTTTGTGATAGTGGTGTTTGCTTTGGGTTACAACTACAAAAAGGCGAAGAAATATACCACCCAACTTAATGCAAAAAACAATGAGATTCAATGGAACCTGGCTTTGCTGGATAAACTGAACACCGAGATTACCAAGCAAAACAAAAAGCTGGAAGATGATAATGCCCTGAAAAATAAATTGCTGTCTATCATCTCGCATGATCTGCGGAAACCATTGGCCACAACGCAAAGCTTGGTTCACTTGGTTAATGAAGGGTTGCTGTCTCAGGAGGAAACTAAAGACCTATTTGGCCAGTTGGAAGCACAATACACTCGTGTAATGGCTTTGACCGATAATTTGTTGTTTTGGATAAGAGCGCAATTGCGTGGTGTTCCACTCGAGAAAGTTGAAGTTAATTTGCATCAGATAGCCGATAACATAATCGAGGAGCAGAAAATACCCATTAGCGACAAAAATATTAACGTAGATAACATTTTACCGGCTCAGCTAAATTGGCTCACCGAGGCTGAAAGTCTGCGTATTGTTTTTAGAAACCTGCTCAACAACGCTATAAAATTTACACCAGTTGGCGGCCGTATCGAAATAAGTGCCGAAACTACCGCCAATGAAACCAGTTTTACCGTAAAAGATACCGGCATAGGTATGAGTACCGATGTTTTGGAGCGTATTAATAGTGAAAATTATTATTCAACTAAAGGCACCCAGAACGAAGAGGGCAGTGGTTTTGGCTTAATGGTGATTCGTGATCTGATTAAAAAGCTGGATGGAAAGCTGCAAATCAAAAGTATGCCCGGTAAGGGAAGTGCTTTCACCATCACTTTTGAGGCCAGCAGTACGTTAATACCCAGCAATGGCTTTGTAAGTTAGTGCTATTGGGGTATATTTGTTAGCAGCACCAGCGGCAAGTATAAATTTTCCGAATGCATTTTGTCTACCCTGCTTTTCTGTTTGCGCTTATAACACTGGCTATTCCGGTGCTAGTGCATTTGTTCAATTTTAGGCGGTATAAAAAGGTTAATTTTAGTAATGTTCAGTTTCTTAAAGACATTAAGGAACAACAGTCGTCGCGCCGTAACCTGCGCGAGCGGCTCATACTACTTAGCCGCTTATTGTCACTTGGTTTTTTAGTGCTGGCCTTTGCCAAGCCGTATTTGCCAAGCCAAAATACCATTACCCCCGGGCAGCAACAGGCAGTTAGTGTATTTATCGACAACTCCTATTCTATGCAAACCCTTAACCCTGAGGGAAGCTTGCTTGATGAAGCAAAGCGCAGAGCTAAAGAAATAGCTGCGGCGTATTCTATAAATGATCGCTTTCAAATCCTCACGCAAGATTTTGAGGGTAAACACCAGCGACTACTCAACCGTCAGGAATTTAACGATGCGGTTGATGCAGTTAAAATAAGTGCGCAAAGCCGTAACCTGCAGCAGATAGTTTCGCGTCAGCTCAGCCTTTTACAAACGCAACCGGGCAGTTTACAACAAGCTTATGTAATATCTGATTTTCAGGCAAAAGCAACCGGATTGGCCACACTTAAGCCGGATACAGGAACCCAGGTTAATCTTATCCAGATAAAGGCCAACACCTTGCCCAACGTCGCGGTAGATTCTGTTTGGCTGGTTAGCGCCGTGCACCGCCCCGGCGAAACTGAAAAGCTGGTAGTTAAACTGCACAATTATGCTGCCGAAGATGCCAGCGGCATTCCTCTCAAACTGCTGGTTAATGGTACGCAGAAAGCCTTGGCCAGTTATGATGTGAAAGCTCGTGCTATCCGCCAGGACACGCTTACGTTTTCAGGCTTGCAAAGTGGCTGGCAACAAGCACAGATACAGCTGCAGGATAACCCGGTGACATTTGACAACCAGTTTTACTTTAGCTTTAATGTAAAAGATAAATTGCAGGTACTACTCGTTAACGGCGGAAAGCCCAATGCTTACCTGCGTGCGGCATTTAGCTCTGATAACTTTTTTTCGCCCGTGGTTACTAATGAAGGTAGTGTAAACTACAGCAGGTTAAGTGCCTATCCGCTCATTGTAATCAGTGATGTTAAATCCATCTCAAGCGGTTTGGCCCAGCAACTAAAAAGTTATGTAAGCAAAGGTGGTACACTGGCTGTTTTCCCGGCCGATGGGGCCGATCTTGTAAGTTACCAGTCATTGCTGCAACCGGCGGGGGCCGCTTTCCCCCAGAAACTGCTAACCGAGGCAACGCGTGTAAGCAGTTTAAATATACAAAACGCGTTATTTAAAACCGTTTTTGAAGACGTGCCACGCAGTCCGGATCTGCCTATCGTTAAAAAATACTATCAACTAAGTGCCGCTACGCAAACCCGAAGGGAAAGCTTAATGGATTTACCCGGCGGGCAACCGTTTTGGAGTGGTTATAAAAGCGGTAGTGGCAAAATATACGTATCGGCCGTGCCTTTACAGGAAGACTATAGCAATCTGCCAAGGCATGCCTTATTGCTTCCTATATTGTTTAGAATGGCGCTGTTAAGCGGACATGACCAGCCCTTATCCTACACGCTTGGCAACGATGCCGCTATTGAAACGGTACCCTTGCAAGTTGGCGATAAACAAATTTTGAAACTTACAAAAGACAATCAGACAATTATACCGGATGCACGCCAGCAGGAAGGCACTACACTGCTATACCTTGCCGATCAGCTGCAGCAACCTGGTAATTATCAGCTTAGTAAGCAGGATAGTCTGGCGGCCATCATTGCTTTCAATAACAATAAGCTGGAGTCGGATTTGACGTATATGGATAAGTCGGCGTTAATAGGATTGCTACCAAAAGGCAGCGAAGTATGGCAGCCTGGCAAGGGTTCAATGAGCAATACGGTCACCGATACAAATTTTGGCCTGCAATTATGGAAACTTTGTATAATTTTGGCACTGATTTTTGTGGCTGGCGAAATACTGCTTGTTCGCTTATATAAAACAGGTAAACAACAGCAAAGCAGCCAAGCCTAAAAATCGTATTAATAGCGTAAGCATAAAGCCTCCTTTACATGAATCTGCTCATCAAATCTGCCACCGTTCTGTACCCCGGCTCGCCATTCTACCAAAAAGTTGCTGATGTTTTAATTAAAGATGGCTTTATTGCCGAGGTGGCCGAAAGCATAAATGCGGATGTTGATGTGTTTGATGCAGCAGGCAGTTACATAGCGCCCGGCTTTTTTGATTTAAACTGCAATATGGGTGAACCTGGTCTGGAAACTAAGGAAGATTTTAGTACAGGCCTTGCAGCCGCAGCGGCCGGAGGTTTCACCGGTTTAGCGCTCATGCCCGATACGCAACCACCTATTCACTCCAAAACCGAGGTAGAATATATTTTAAACACCACCCGCAATAAACTGGTAGATGTGTATCCGCTGGGCACGGTATCTTATAAGCGCGAGGGTAAGGATTTAGCCGAGATGTACGATATGTACCGTAGCGGTGCCAAAGCCTTTACCGATGGTAATAATCCCGTTAAAGATGCCGGATTAATGGAACGTGCCTTATTATATGCCCAAGGGTTTGATGCGCTCATATTTTCTTATCCCGAGGATGTAGCTATAGCCGGTAAGGCAAAAGTACATGAAGGGGTAGTAAGTACGCTTTTAGGTATGAAAGGCATTCCCTCACTGGCCGAAGAACTGATGATAGCCCGTGATCTGTACCTGGCTGAATATACCGGATCGCCTATACACTTTAGTACCCTAACCACTACTCGTTCCGTAGAGCTTATACGCGAAGCTAAACGTAAGGGCCTCCGTGTAACCTGTGATGTGGCCGCACATCATCTGGTACTAACCGATGAGGCGCTGCTGGGCTTTGACAGCCAGTATAAGGTAAAACCGCCACTGCGTACACAAAGCGATATTGACGCCCTTTTACAAGGCTTAAAAGATGGTACTATTGATGCCATCGTATCGCAGCATACACCCCAGGAAAAAGAACTTAAAGAAGTTGAATTTGAAATTGCCGCTTTCGGGATTGTTGGGTTGCAAACTGCATTCTCGCTGGCTGTACAAGCGGGCCTTTCTGCTGAGCTGATTGTAGAAAAAATGGCCATCAACCCACGTAAGGTTTTAAACGTGCAAACGCCTGATTTAACCACTAATAAGCCAGCAAACCTGGTTGTTTTTGATACCGGTCAGAGCTGGACTTTTGATAAGCAAAGTAACCATTCAAAATCATGTAACTCCCCGTTTTTTGGGCAGAACTTAAAAGGTAAAATACTGTTAACTTGTAACAACAAACAAGTATTTACAAACTAAGCATTCATTAAATGATAGATCAACACATAGAAAATGCCATCAGTGCGGCATTGCAGGCATACACAGCTTATACACCCATAAACGTTAACCAGCTAACAGAAAGGCTTACCACTGTATTTACAGCCGATGATGAATTTTTAGACAAGGCCAACGCACTAGATAATGTGTTTAACGATTTTCCGCAGGCAGAACCCTTACGTGAGGTGTTCTTTGATTTGCTGATGGTGAACTTTTTTAGTGCTGATATTAACCGCCTGGAAGAAGATTACCTTGATACTCCAGAGTGGGCTGCGATTGAAGAAGAAACACTTGAGCGTGGTACCGAGCTTTTAAACCTGTTGCTATACTTGAACGAGTGCCGTGATGAAGGTATTGAGCCATCACTCGAAGACTACTTAACGGAGTTCCTGCTGGTTGATGACGATGAGTTTCAGGATGAGCACCAGATTTATGAACCTATCATAGCTAACCAGATCCTGGTAGAAAGTTCGCCTGAGGAAATTCAGAAAGTGGCTGTCAAACTATCAGAAGATGCAGAGCTAAAGGATTTGTTTTACCCAATTATGAGCTTTTTCCAAAATACCAAACCTGGCAACAGCGACAAAGAGGAAATAGCCCAATTTGCAGTTGAAAAGGGTTTTGACATGGCTGTAATTGCCATTTTGGAAGCTTTTAATCAGGACTGAATTTAACCAATTGAATGGAAAACTTAAATCAGGCTGTAAGAAAAGAGGGCGCGATAAGGGGCATATTATTTGGAATACTTATGCTGGTAGTAGATATACTAAAACTCTACTATTTGGCTCATGCATCCACATCGCCTATCCTGACCTTTGTTGTTCTATATCCTGTTTATTATATCATACTTTTTGGCGCAGCGCTGCTCTTTATAAGCGGACTCAGAAACAAAATAGGCCGGTACTGGAACCTTAAGCAGGCCATTACCGGCATATTTATTATGCTCATTTTTACCACCCTGATCTGGAACAACGGCATAGCCTTATTTTCGGGAAAGATAAACCCTGAGCTGGCCGAAAAAGCACACGTATCATTTGTCGCATCACGTAAAGCGGCTATGCAATCAAGCCACACACCGGCCAAAAGAATTGAACAGGAAGTTGTTAGTATGAATCAAACCTTCGCCGCGGGTAGTAAGGTAACGGTTCAGAGCTTTTTCAGATCGCTTTTTGTTTCGGTTATATTAGTTTTTGCAGTATCGGCCGTGTTGGGCGTTCTGTTTAAGCGCGAGCGGCCGGCACAGCCGCAAGCTTAATACCGGCCTAATAAGGCTGGCTTGGCGGCGTAAACGGCCGTACCGATAATACACTGTCCACAACAAAATTACTTACACCACGCCAAGGTAGGGCATGCTTGTATTCTTTATAATGAAGTTCCAGGAAAGCGCCAGCACTGCGGTTCAGTTTTTCAGCAACTTTTTCATCAGCAACTGAGAATCTGAACTCATTAGATTGCACGCTTCCCTGCGTAGGTGTTCTGATTCCGGATTGTATTAACCTGCCCTCGTAGGTTTTAAACATATAGCCTTTGTGTACAAAGTAATTCATGGTACCGGCTTTGGTACCGTCGCCAAACACAAAATAATAGCGGTAGTAAACAACGCCACCTATTACTAAAAGAACTATCAGGGTTACTATAAGCAGTATTCGTCTTTTCATGATTATGAGTACAACAACTTAACAGGCAAATTGTAAGCATACTGGTCATAAGAAAAGTTTACACCGCAATAGGCTTGTTTTTAACAGCATATAATGCCTACAAGACTGGGCGTTAATTGACAAATGCTTGCTAATATTAGTCGTGAATATGACGACCAATATTAGCAAGCATTTGTTACTAAATTTCGAGCTGTGCTTTGGATAACCCTTGCCAAAATTGACCGTTGTTACTCTACTAGCGCTTAGCCTGGCGGGTTTTGGTTTATTGAGTGTGCTAACTACTTTTTAATGATCTTAAAAATATCGTTACCAAATACAAAAACCATTAAGGTAATCAATATTACAAACCCCACCATTTGCGCACGCTCTAAAAATTTATCGCTTAGCGGTTTGCCTTTAATCATTTCAATGATAAGAAACAGCGCATGACCACCATCCAGCGCCGGGATTGGCAGCAGATTCATCAAAGCCAAAGCCATTGACAATAATCCTACCAGGCTCCAGAAACGTAACCAGTCAACCTGGCTGCCAAATAAACGGGCAATGCCAATTGGGCTTGATAGTGCTTTATTTGCCTTTACCTGCCCGGTAAATACTTTACCAAGGCCTTTTGCATTATCGCTAAAGGTACCCCAGGCTTTTGATGCACCAACAGGCAGCGAGCCAAAGAAACCAAATTTTAATGTTTTCTCCTCTGGTAAGTCGGTTTTTACACGGATGCCGAAGCGACCGTCTTTAAAACCAAGCATGCCATCCTTGTTTACCTGTGCAGTTAGTGGTAAGGTACCTTCATTGCGTTTTACAGTTAAACCAACCGGCTTATTTTTATACTGCATTAACTGCGCCTGAAACTCATCATAAAAGCGTACAGGAGTACCGTTTACAGCTAACACGCTGTCGCCTGGTTTTAACCCAGCCTTTTGTGCATTACTGCCCGCTACTACCGAATCTACTCGGAAAGTGGTACGCGGCATACGGCTAATAAATTGCTCGATGCCCAAATCCGAAACATCATTAAGGATGTTGCCGGGCACTTTTATGTTTAATGTTTGGTTGTTACGCTCTACTGTTAAAACGCTGTTTCCCATTAATACTTTTGAGCTTACCAGATCTTCAAAACGATCAACTTTTTGCCCGTTAAGAGCAACAACTTTGTCGCCGGCTTTAAGGCCAATTCCTTTTCCAATACTGCCAGGTACTATACCGTATTTTAAGCTTTCGTTAGGAATATAGGTTTCACCGTACTTGATGGTCAGTACCCAAAAAATTAATATACCGAGTACAATGTTCACAAAAATACCGCCCAGCATTACAATTAAACGCTGCCAAGCCGGTTTGGAACGAAACTCCCAAGGCTGCGGCGGACCAGCCATCTGCTCAGTATCCATTGATTCATCAATCATACCGGCAATTTTAACGTAGCCACCCAGCGGCAGCCAACCCATACCATACTCTACGCCTTTGTAATTGAATTTAAAAAGGCTAAAGTTCCAGGCATCAAAAAACAGGTAAAACTTTTCAACTTTTATGCCGAAGGCACGGGCCGCTATAAAGTGACCAAACTCATGCAAAATAACCAAGATAGAAAGGCCCAGTATCAACTGGCCTACCATTATCACTATATCCATTCTGTAAATTACGTTCTAAACAGTCAATGCCTTTAACGGCATTTGTTCAATTAAATTTTGTGCTAAGATGCGTGTTTCTTTATCAGTAGCCAAATAATCGGCTAAAGTTGGTTGTGTCATGACCGGTATTTTCCGCATGCAGTGTTCAATTACATCACTCATGCCCAAAAAGCTTACCTGATCGGCCAGGAAACCGGCCACGGCCACCTCGTTGGCTGCATTTACTATGCAAGGCATATTGCCGGCGGTGCCCAATGCTTCATAAGCAAGGGCCAGGTTACGGAAAGTTGCCATATCGGGCTTCTCGAAACTAAGATTCGGGTAGGCGGTAAAATCAAACCGCTTGTAGTTGTTTTTGATACGCTCAGGGTAACCTAAGGCGTATTGTATAGGCAATTTCATGTCGGGCAAACCCATTTGTGCCTTCATGGAGCCATCCTCAAACTGCACCAGTGAATGAACGATAGACTGCGGGTGAACAATCACTTCAATTTGCTCCAGCGATAAGTTGAACAGCCATTTAGCTTCTATCACTTCCAACCCTTTGTTCATGAGCGAGGCGGAATCTATAGTGATTTTGGCACCCATTACCCAATTAGGATGCTTTAGCGCCTGATGGCGGGTAACGCTGGATAAAAAGTTTTTATCCTTACCCCTAAAAGGGCCGCCAGAGGCGGTTAATATAATTTTTTCTATAGGGTTCAATTCCTCGCCCGCCAGGCACTGAAAGATAGCCGAATGTTCGGAATCAACCGGTAGCAACTTTACGTTGTGCTGCTTAGCCAGCGCAGTAATCAACTCACCGGCTACCACCAAAGTTTCCTTATTGGCCAAGGCTATATCCTTACCTGCTTTTACGGCGTTAATGGTTGGCTCAAGCCCGGCAAACCCTACCATAGCGGTAAGCACCACATCAATTTCGGGCAAGGTAACTATATGTTTTACCTCATCATAACCAGCCAGTACTTTGGTTTGGGTATGCGCAAGTGCCTGCTTAACCTGTGCATACAGGCTTACATCACATATTACTGCATAGGCGGGGGCGTATTGTAAAGCCTGCTCAATCAGTAAATCGGCATTGCGATGCGCGGTAAGCACATGGGCCTTAAACCGGTCTGGATTTTCGGAGATTACCTCGAGCGTTTGTGTGCCAATGCTGCCGGTTGAGCCGAGAATAGCTATGTTTTTAATTCCTGTTTGGGACGAACTGTGCATTTATACTGAGCTATAACGGACCAGGGCTAAAGAAGCTCCGCCCGATATTACGTAGATGATTTACAATGACCTACGATGTTTAATTTATAAAAGATTTAAAATTAAGATTAAATAATATAATCAGCAAGGGCATCCGCAATCTTACGATCGTTTGATAGCCGGGGTACTTTGTTTTGCCCGCCAAGCTTCCCTTGCGAACGCATAAAATTAATAAAACTATCCGGTTGCAGACATCTGACTACCAAAGGGCGCAAAATGTTACCTTCAATGAGGTCATAGTAATAAATATTTTTTTGCTGCAGTACCCTGTCCACCTTTTGTGCAAAAGCCGGCATATCTGCAGGTGTTTTGCCAAACTCAACAAACCATTCGTGGTAGGGCAAACCATTGGCCGGGTTAACCTGCGGTGCTACTGTAAATTCTACTACATCTACACCTTCTTCATGGGCTACACTCATTAAGGCATGTTCTACTTCTTCGCCAATTACATGCTCGCCAAATGCTGATATGTAGTGTTTAATGCGGCCGCTTACTACAATTTTATAAGGGTTAAGGGATGTGAACTTAACGGTATCGCCAATGCTGTAACCCCATAAGCCGGCATTTGTATTGAGTATAAGGGCATAGTTCTTATTTAATTCAACCTGACCAAGGCTTAGACGGCTGGGATTTTCATTAAAATATTCTTCTGAAGGGATAAACTCGTAAAATATGCCCGAATCTGCCAGCAAAAGTAAGCCTTTGTCTTTTTGAGAATTCTGAAAGGCAATAAATCCTTCGGATGCAGGGTAAGTTTCTATCGTGTCTATACCAAAGCCTATGCTTTCTTCAATTCGTGCCCGATAGGGTTCGTAATTTACCCCACCGTAAACAAACAACTTAAAGTTAGGAAAAATGTCTTTGATCTTTTTACCGCCAGCTTTGGCCGAAAGCCGGTCAAAGTACATTTGGCACCAGGGTGGTATGCCCGATATAAGGCGCATATCGGCATCGTAAGTTTCTTCCACTATGGCATCCACTTTTTGCTCCCAGTCGTCAATACAATTTACTTCGTAACTGGGCAGTCTGTTTTTTTGCAGATATGCAGGTACATGGTGCGCCACTATGCCCGATAAGCGACCTGTAGCAATACCGGCTTTTTCGCTCATTACCGGGCTGCCTTGCAAAAATATCATCTTTCCGTCTACAAAATCCGCCTTGCCGGTTTCATGAATGTAACTAAGCAATGCATTGCGTGCGGCTTTGATATGCTCGGGCATGCTCTCTTTTGAGATTGGTATATATTTAACGCCCGATGTAGTACCCGATGTTTTGGCGAGATAAGCAGGCTTGCCCGGCCACATTACATCCGGTTCGCCATGCGTAACCCGGTCAATGTACGGGCGCAAGTCCTCGTAATCGCGCACGGGCACGTTAAGTTTAAAATCTTCGTAGGTATGAATGTTTTGGAAGTGGTGGTCTTTGCCAAAGGCGGTTGCTGACGCTTGTTTAATTAAGTGCTGCAGCGTTTGGTGCTGTAGCTGCACGGCATTCTGCCGCATGTGGTTTATGTGGCGGTTTACCCGGGCTGCAAAAAGTTTACTTAAAACGGATTTTAACCCCATGGCTTATAAAGTTTCTGACACGTCATCATCTACATCCTTATGGCTGTAAACTAATTTACGGTATGATACCATGATCATCACCTGTACGAGCGGAAAAGAAACCGCAAACCAGCATATTGAAGCTATTTTAAAGATGTAACTGCTGCTATCCACATCAAATAAAAATGTAATAATTAAATTGATGATGATTAGAAGTAAGGCAATAAAACCTACCACAATGAGTATAAGGCCTAACAGCTTGAAAAAATTATTCCAGGTGATGTAAAAGCTTTGTTTAAGCGACTCAATAGGCCCCGAATCTTCATCTACAATAAAGCAAAGGCAGTATATGGAGCGTACCAGAAGGTAACCAACTGCTATTATTTCTAATTTATCAACTACATTACGTACGGTTGGTGCAATATCCAATTGTAAATTCAGAAAGATAATAGTACCGATCAGAATAGTGTAAAGCACCCCGATTGTGACAAAGGAAAGGGCCATCCGGAATGAGGGCAATATATCACGAAACTCAAATTCGTAATACTCCCTATCCATAAGGGTTAAAATAAGTTTGTAAAAGCTCAGTACCAGGTAGGATTGTACAAGCATCATGAAGAAAACGAATGCTACCTGTTTATACTCATTATCATATATAACTACAAAGCCAGTGAGAAATTTGATGATCTCGTAAAAGATCAACGATATCATGGAGTAAACAATCAGCGTGATATAATTTTTTTTGATAACATTCCATGCTGTTCTTATAGTGTCGGCTATGGAAAAAGGATGATACATAGGTGCTTATGATTGTTTTAAAATAATGCGCTTACCATAGTCCTGCATAAAACCCAGGCCGTAAGCTATAAGTTGAATGAAGGCTGCGCCTATGCTCAAAAATGCAACTTTTAACGATTTGTTTTTAGACAGCGAATGAAAAAATATTAACAAAGTGAATATCACCAATACCGCATTGCCCAACCAGGCAACAGGCCAGCCAAACAAATTAGCTATAAGCGTAAACATAACCCCAAGTGTAAATACTGCCGGGAAAAAATGTACGGCCTTCAACTCTGACGGAAAGAATTTGTAAATATTGATGCGCGACCTGCCAAAGAAATGAAGCTGCTTATAAAACTGGCTGTAACTGGTGCGCCGCTTGTGGTAAACCTTGGCTTCGGGTATCAAGCCTATTTTAAAACCGGCGGTATGAATGCGGATACTGTACTCAATATCCTCGCCCAAGCGGGTAATGATGAAGCCGCCGAGTTTTTGCCACACCTGTCGTGATACGCCCATATTAAAGCTGCGCGGATGAAACTGGCCAATACCTTTTTTATTGCCACGTATGCCGCCTGTAGTAAATGGCGAGGTCATGGAATAACTGATGGCCTTTTGCATGGGCGTAAATGATGGATGTGCATCATCAGGCCCGCCATAAGCATCCAGGTAATCGGTTTCGAGGCGATTGTTGACCACCTCAAGGTAATTTTCAGGCACCAGTATATCTGAGTCGAAGATGATAAAATAGTCGCCTTTGGCTCGTTCAAAACCAAAGTTGCGGCTAAAACCCTGGCCTTCGTTGGGCTTGAAATAATAGTGTACGTCCAGCTCTCCCGTAAAGGTGGCCACAATATCTTTTGCATCTTTAACCGACCCATCCTCAATTACTAAAACCTCAAACTGCCGGTAAGTTTGGCGCATAAGGCTTTCCAGCAGTTCTTTGATCTCCTGCGGGCGGTTATAAAGTGGTATGATGATGGAGAAAAACATTATTTAAACGGGCGAATGTGCAAATATGCAGATGATAAGTTTATCTGCAAATAATATGGATCATGTCATTTCGAGTGTTAACGATAAATCGTTTCAAAGCCATTACCAGGTACTTCCGGAAATACTGCTCACTATGGTTCGGAATGACAGGGGCTTAATTCGAAATTAAACTTTGTCTTCTATTTGATAATTGTTTCGCTCAGGCGAATTGCGTGATACCAGTTCGGCCACAAACCCGGTTAAAAATAGCTGCGAACCTACCACAATGGCCACCAAAGCAAGGTAAAACATGGTGCTATCTGTTGCATCGCGATATTTTTCGTTGTGCGCAATATGAATCAGCTTTTCTGCAATAATCCATATGGTCATTACTAAGCCGATGAAAAAGCTCAGCACGCCCATTGAACCAAAAAAGTGCATGGGGCGTTTGCCAAATTTTCCTACAAAAAAGATGGAAAGCAGGTCGAGGAAGCCGTTAATAAAGCGGCTCATACCAAATTTGGTTTTGCCGTATTTGCGGGCGCGATGTTCCACTACCTGTTCACCAATTTTAGTGAAGCCGGCCCATTTGGCAATTACCGGTATGTAACGGTGCATCTCACCATAAACCTCAATATTTTTGACCACAGCTTTGCGATAGGCCTTTAAGCCGCAATTAAAATCGTGCAGATTATTAATGCCAGACATGCTGCGTGTAGCCGCGTTAAATAAACGGGTGGGTATAGTTTTGGTTAGCGGATCATACCGTTTAGCTTTCCAGCCCGATATCAGATCATAATTTTCTTCACTAATACGGCGGTATAGCTCGGGTATTTCGTCGGGGCTATCCTGCAAATCGGCATCCATAGTAATCACCACATTGCCTTGCGCGGCCTCAAAACCTGTATTTAAGGCGGCAGATTTTCCATAATTACGCCTGAATTTGATGCCCTTAACGTGCGGGTTATGGCCGTGCAGCTTGCAGATCATTTCCCATGATCCGTCTTTACTGCCATCATCAACCAAAAGTATTTCGTAAGTAAAACGGTTTTCATCCATTACCCGGCTAATCCAAGTGGTTAGTTCGGGTAACGATTCTACTTCGTTAAATAAGGGTACAACAACTGAAATATCCATGCATAAATTTTCAAGCTATGAACTAGCTTTACTCGTAGTGTGCAAAAATAGGAAAATAGTTTTGCTTTGAGAGGGATAGAGGCGAGAGTATAGAATCAAGAACACCATGAAAGATAAAAGGGTTCATTCTTTGCACGTGACTGCGTGTTAAACGTCAAAAACTATTGCACCCTGTTCCTGATTGTGTTTAAATAAACGGATGTACCAGCACCTATAAGCGTTCCGGTGGCAACATCGCTGGGGTAATGCAGGCCCAGGTACATTCTCGAATAACTAACGGAGCCAGCCCATAAAAATGCGGGAGCTATCACATACCATTTAGGGTAAAGCATAGAAAGAGATGTAGCCGTGCTCATGGAAGATGAAGCATGCCCTGAAGGGAATGAATAATCGCCGGCTATATACACGGGTACAATGCGAAAATTACCTCTGAATGGCCGCGGGCGCTTAAAAATTCGCTTGATTAATAATATAGTGCCATATGAAATAGCAGAACTGCTGGCAACATACAATGCATTTTGGCGCATGGCTTTATCATTGCTTATGGTGCCGCCTATGAGTAAGCCGGCCGGTGTGAGTAAATTTCCGTAAATATTGGTTTTCGACATGAAATAGTAAAAGCCGGTGCGTTCGGGTGTGCGGTTTTCGGCCAGATGAATCATGATCCGGTCATCCAGGCTTCGGCCAAACGGCTCTTGCATAACCTGGGCTTTTAGCCGTAAATTAAAAAGTATAAAAATGGCTATTACAGGCAGTGTCTTAAAAAGAATGATGCTCTTCATCAGGTGTTGTAACATTTGTTTGCAAGGTAGGCAAAAAGTGTTTCTTGATGTTTATCAACAGTAAAAAGCAGCTTAAGTGTTACCCTTGTAAATATTTACTGGTAATTACTAACTTTAACAAGCGTTAGTTTAAGGTGCGCGCCTGCAAAGATGTTAAAACCAAATGCATGTATTTTAGGTATTATGCAGTGGATTAATTTATTGGAGGCGTCCTTTAACCAGATACTTATCCATATTTCGCAACGTTTTTAAAATCGCCTATGAACTATCAACAACTGCTGGAAAAAGTAAAACAGCAGGTCTTATCTTATTTTAAGCTTCGTAACAACGAAAGTTTACTCTATCATAACCGTACCCACACAGAGGATGTGGTTGCAGCAGCAGTGCAAATAGCCAATCATTACCAGCTGGATGATCATGATTTTTTTGTGGTAACGGCGGCTGCCTGGTTTCATGATACCGGTTACCTCGAGAACATGAGCAACCATGAGGAGCGAAGCGCACATTTAGCCGAAGAATTTTTAAGGGCACAGTACGCCGATGAAGCGGTGATACAGGAAGTGAAAAACTGTATTATGGCCACCCGCATGCCGCAAAACCCGGTAGGGCTGTTGCAAGAAATTATATGCGACGCTGATTTATTTCATCTGGGTACCGAAGGCTTTGATGCTAAGAACAAGCAATTGCGTAAGGAGTGTAAAACAGCTTTAAACTACGATTATACAAAGCAGGACTGGCGCATAAAGACTATTAAATTTATGGAAAGCCAGCATTACCATACAGATTACGCAAGAATGCTGCTTGCCGATCAAAAAGAAAAAAATGTTCAGGAACTAAAAGATAAAGTTGCTGCCTGGGAAGAAAAAAATAAAGCCGCTGAAGCAGGGAGTAAAGAAGAAGTGCAGGAGCCGGCAGTGCCCATACAACAAGTACCAGCCCAACAAGGCGTAAATCTGGCCGATATTGGCAAGAAAACCGAGACTCCCGGGGCAACCGACAAGGAGGCTACCATTTTTCAAGAAAAGACCGGGAAAAAGAAAGAGCGCCCTGATAAAGGTATTGAAACCATGTTCAGGGTTAGTTCGAGCAATCACCAGCGTCTGAGTGATATGGCCGACAATAAGGCTCATATCATGATTACGGTTAATTCGATCATTCTTTCGGCCATTATTAGTTTACTGTTGCGCCGCCTGGAGGATTACAGTTACCTGATTATCCCTACATTCATTATTCTGGTAGTTAGTTTAACAACCATGATTTTTGCCATACTGGCAACCCGCCCCTCTATACCCGAAGGCCGGTTTTCTCAACAGGATGTTAATGATAAAAAAGTGAATTTGCTTTTCTTCGGTAATTTTTACCGTATGAATTTGCCCGAATATATAGCCGGGATGCGTAACGTAATGGCCGATCGTGAATATTTGTACGGCAGCCTTATTATTGACGTATACTCGCAGGGCGTTGTCCTTGGCCGTAAGTACCGGCTGCTGCGCATATCCTATAACATATTTATGTTTGGTTTAATTGCCTCAGTATTGGCATTCATTATTGCCTCTGCTGTTAATGGCGATGGTGGTAAACACTAAAGAGATATGCATCCAAAATTCTTTAACCGCGATGTAAGCTGGCTTTCGTTCAATGAGCGTGTGCTGCAGGAGGCTGAACGCAAAAGCTTGCCATTACTGGAAAGGATTAACTTTTTGTCTATCTATTCCTCAAACCTGGATGAGTTTTATCGTGTGCGGATGCCGGTACTATCGGCCTTAAACCGTTTGCACAGCCGCAATAAGGAAACAGGAGGGGTAAATGTTCAGGCTGATGATTTGCTTAAAGCCCAACAACTTATACAAAAAAACCAGGAGCAGTACGGGCAGATCCTTACCCAGAGCATTCTGCCCGAATTGAAAGCACAAGGTGTTAATCTGCTTTATAAAGAAGAGTTCCCACCACAGATTGCTCGGCAAATAGCCGACTACTTTTTGAGCCAGGTGATGGCATTTTTGCAGCCGGTTACACTTACAGCGGGAGGTAGTTTTTTCCCCGAGAACAATAAGCTTTACTTTTTAATTGAACTGGGTAACGAGGGTGGCGGGCAGGAACGCATTGTTGCCTTAAATATACCATCTGATGAACTACCGCGCTTTTACAGCCTGACCGTTCAGGGAGCGTATTACATCGTTTTATTGGATGATATTATACGCTATAATCTCGATAAGATTTTCTCAGAGGAAATAAAAGGATGCCACAGCTTCAAAATTACCCGCGATGCCGAATTCGATTTTGAAGACGAGTATACCGGCGATTTAGCCGATCAGTTGGAGCGGCAGTTGCGCAAGCGGGATTATGGTTTTGCTACCCGCTTTTTACATGAACCTGGCCTGTCCCTCCGGGTAATACAAAATGTAAGCAGCATACTCAACCTGAATGAGAGTAGTATTGTTGAAGGAGGACGTTACCATAACTTAAAAGATCTGGCCTCGTTACCGGTTAGTAACCCAGCCCTGAAAGCCGAAAAATGGCCGGCGTTGCGTTTTGATGCGTTGTCTGAAACACAATCATTGCTCGATATGATGGGTATGAAGGATTACGTTTTGCATCCGCCATATCATAGCTACGATACCATACTGCGTTTTTTTAACGAAGCTGCTATAAGGCCCGATGTGGAAGAGATTTATGTATCCCTATACCGGGTGGCCAGCGATTCCAAAATCGTAAATGCACTCATCAGTGCGGCCAAAAATGGCAAAAAGGTGAATGTAATGGTGGAGCTGAAAGCCCGTTTTGACGAAGCTAACAATATTAAATGGGCCAAAAAACTGAAGGCGGCAGGTGCAAGGCTAATTTATAGTGTTACTGCCCTTAAGGTGCACGCCAAAATAGCCCTGGTTAAGTTACGCTCGGGCGAGCGCATGCAGTATAGGGGCTTACTGGCTACAGGTAATTTTAACGAGAACACCGCCCGGTTTTATACCGATCATATCTTACTCACAGGCAACCGCGACTTGCTGCGCGAAATGGAACTGCTCTTTATTTTTCTGTCGAAGAGAAAGAAGCCTGCCGAGGTTAGTATCAGGCCGTTTAAACATCTGCTGGTGGCACAGTTTAACCTGCAAGAACGCTTTATGCAGCTTATAGACCGCGAGATTGAAAACCATAAGCAAGGTCTGCCATCGTCCATCATCATTAAGATGAATAACCTAGAGGAAGAAAAGCTGATTAATAAACTTTACGAGGCCTCAAACGCCGGGGTTAAAGTGCAGTTGATTGTGCGCAGCATTTGCAGGCTGGTGCCTGGCGTTCCTGGTCAGAGTGAAAATATTACGGTAACCCGTATTGTAGACCGCTACCTGGAACATGGCCGAATATTCATATTTGGCAATAACGGCAGTACAGAGGTTTTTATGGGCTCGTCAGACTGGATGAACCGCAATATTTACCACCGTATTGAGGTATGCTTTCCTGTATACAATGCAGATGTAAAACAGGAGATTATGCAGCTGATTGATCTGCAATTGCAGGATAACACACAGGCTGTATATATAGACACACAATTAAACAATATACCTGTTATGCACAATGAACCGGCTGTAAGGTCGCAACAACAGATATATGCCTTGCTGCAGAAAAAAGCGCAAAGCGTTTAGCCATTTTAAAACTTTTTCAACCATGAAAAATATTGCATTATTTATTTCTATCGGCCTGAGTTTGATGCTTTGCTCTTGTGCGCAAAGTCAGCAAAAACAATATAAAAGCCCAAAAGGATACAATTTAAAAGAGGGAACAAAGTACAAAATGCCAGAAGATTTGCTGGAGATATCGGGGCATACTTTTAAAGACGGCGACGGCCGCACATTGTACGCTATACAGGATGAGGACGGCAAATTGTATTATGGTAAGCTTACCGAAGACATGAAAGTAAGCCACACCAAATTTGGCAAACATGGCGATTATGAAGATGTAGCCATCAACGGAGACCAGGTTATTGTGCTTAAAAGCAATGGTAAACTCTATATGTTTCCCATTAGCGAAATTGGTGAGCAAGAACTGTCGAACGTAAAAGAGTTGGTTAATATTCTCCCACCCGGCGAGTACGAAAGTATGTACGCCGATGCAGCAGCGCATAAGTTGTATGTACTATGCAAAAATTGTGCAGATGAAAAAACAACCAAAAGCAGTACAGGTTACGTGTTCAACATTCAGCCTAATGATAGCTTGCAAATGGCCGGCAACTTTAAAATTGAGGTTAAACAAATTACCAAATTATTAGGCGATGATAAGATTAAGTTCAGGCCATCGGCTATGGCTAAAAACCCGATTACCAATGAGTGGTTCATTGTATCGGCTGTAAATGGCCTGTTAGTGGTAGCTGATGAAAAGTGGCAGGTTAAAGAAGTTTATCCGCTTAATCATAAAACGTTTTTGCAGCCGGAGGGTATTGCGTTTGATAAGAAGGGTAATCTCTACATCTCAAGCGAAGGGGATGAGTTTAGCAAAGGCAGTGTTATGAAGTTTACCCGATTTTAACAGGTAGTTACCTGCAATTGTAATATTCTTAGAAATTTTTAACAAGACGTAAACTTTTGGTTAACGCTGTGTTTTCTAAATAAAGGGAAAAAGCAGTTCAATGCAGAAAAAATCATTTTATATTAATAAACATCTGGCCGGGCACGACCTGGTAGAAACTGCTTTATCATTCAAACCATTTGTAAATCATTTACAAAAGCGACGGCCTACAGATGATACCATCAAAGCAAGGTTTTACAGCTTTGCGCTGGAGCATTTTGAATCGGAGACTGAGGATATAAAGGCGTCTTCTGACGAAGGGGTTCCGCCCAATGAGCATGCGCTGGAATTAATATACAGCGCACTGTCACCCGTGTTGCTTAGCGAGGAAGAATGCTATTGGGCGTTAAGTACACCGGTACCTAACCAGATATTGTATAGCACCGACTCTTTTTATAAGCTTATTACCAGTAAGGATATCCGCGAGGCATCATCATCCATTATCACTAATGATGATATGTTTCGTAAACAGCAGCTGGAGTACATTTACAGGCTTATTTTAAAGCGCCTTTATGGCTTTACCTCTGTACTGAGCAACAATATATACTACTCGTATGTAAACGCCGATACGGGCCTGAGCCGGTACTATCATATCAATATTGATACAACCTTTATTGAAATTGAAGTAAAAGGCAAACTGCCCGAGCTCGATTTTGAAACCATAGAAAATTACCTCCACGAGGACACCAGTGTAGAGGTACTTACAGAAGTATTGCCTTTAAGCTTGTTTAAGTTTGAAGGGTTTTCGGTTATTAGTTTGGAAGACGTAACCGCACGCAAGGCTATCGAAGATATACGCGATGCCATTACCGATCCGGTGGAAGACCAAAAGGAACTTTACCGCAGTGTTATTCAATCGCTCAAAACGCTGAGCGAAAGCAACCATGTTTGTTTTGGTTTGTTGCCATTTATAAAGCTTAATGGTCAGCCGCTGTTTGACTTGTCGTCTTGTTCTGAGAGTATTTTGATGCAATCGGCCCGAAAATATGGTGTAGCCGAAGAGACTTATAATGCGCTGGTAAGCCGGTACGAGAAAGAGCCTAAGGCCGTATTTTTCAGTTCTATTTCGGAAACCAGGCAGCAAAAATTTTTCTTCCTGAAAACGCTGCGCGATGCCGGCATTAAGTCTTACGCGGTTATTCCGGTGTTTTATAACAAGCATATAGCCGGGGTAATGGAGGTTTATTCTGAAAAGGAACTGGTGTTTTATGAAAACCTGCTTTCCAGGTTAGAGTTTGCCATTCCGCTAATTGCACAACTCCTGCAAAACAGCATCGAGTATTTCAATGCTTGTATTGATGATGTAATCAGAGACAAGTTTACCTCCTTGCAGCCAGCCGTGCAATGGAAGTTTAATGAAGTGGCTTGGGAGCAGATAAAGAACCCTAAGGCTAGGCGCAGGCGTACCTCACAAACACTTATTGAGTTTAAAGATGTTTACCCGCTGTACGGAGCTATTGATATACGTAATTCCACCATCGAGCGTAATATAGCGCTGCAGAATGACTTGAAACGGGTAATAAAATTACTGCTCAAAATACTGCATATTTTGGAAGACCGGTATCCCGGAAAGCAGTGGCAACCGCTGACTGAAAAAGCTAGTGACTGGTTGCAGGTAGTTGAAAAGCAAGTGAACACCAGTGATGAAATGCTGATCAACGAGTTTCTGGAAAGTGAGGCGGGACTAACGCTGGCCAATTTGAGAACGGAGCATCCTGAATCGGGCGAGATTGTTGACCGTTTCCTGGAGATGATTGCACAGGATTGCGAAGGGCCTGCTTTTACGCAGCGTAACCGCCTGGAAACAGCCATGCAAATGATTAACGCTACTATAAGCAATTATTTTGAACAGGCCGAAAAGCAGCTGCAGCAGATATACCCTTGCTATTTTGAAAAGTTTAGGACGGATGGTGTGGAGTACGACGTATACGTTGGCCAAGCTATAGCACCTAAGCAGCCTTTTGCCCCCGATTTTTTGAAGCAAATGCGCATGTGGCAACTCACTTCAATGGTTGAGGTATCGAGGCTTACGCACAATCTGCTTGATCATATGCCGGCTTCACTGCAAACTACCCAGCTTATATTTATACACAGCGTACCTATTGATATCAGCTTCCGAAACGATGAGCGTCGGTTTGATGTGGAGGGAGCTTATAACATCCGTTATGAGGTTATAAAAAAGAGAATTGACAAAGTGCTGTTAAAGGATAGCGATGAGCGCCTAACGCAACCCGGCAAAATAGCGCTGGTATATTTTACTGAGGCTGAGGCCGATGAACAACTCACTTACATTAAACAGCTGCAAGCTCAAAAGATGCTTCAGCCAGAGGTTGAAAAACTTGATCTGGAAGAACTGCAAGGTGTAGTTGGCTTAAAAGCTTTAAGGGTTAGCATAAACTTCGAAGAATAAACTTTACCTGTTGCTAACACCGGTAAAAGCAAAAGAGCAACCCATTGGGTTGCTCTTTTGCTTTTATGTAGAGTTTAAACTTAATTGCCTGAGAGGAAAACCGGGTTGGTTTCTTGCTGCGATAATGCTAATGCTTTGGCACGGCGCTCCATGCTTTTACGATACATCATTTTTTGCAGTTTGTGTGTTAAATAAGCTGAGCCAGAGCCAACCAGCATACCGCACAATACATCACTTGGATAGTGAGCGCCCCGGTACATACGTGAGTAAGCAGTTGCCGAAGCAAATGCAAAGCTTGGTGCAATTACATACCATTTAGGGTAAGCTAAACTTACAGATGTAGCTACCGAAAAAGCGGTTGATGTGTGTCCGGATGGGAAAGAATAATCGCTTGGTGAGGTATTACCCTGTAGCATCACTTTATCTCCCCAGGTAACAAATGGCCGTGGGCGTTGTATGCTGTTCTTCATAAAGAAGGTAATGGCCGTATTGCCCACTAAAGCTACACCCGTATTTAAGGCGGTTTGCTTTAATTTTTGATCGTGTGTGGCTATTCCGGCAACAGCAAGTGCAAGCGGCGTTGCCGCAGACATATAAATGGCATTGTTTGAAACGAATTTCCAGCTCGAGCTTTGGTTGCCGTTGTTAGGGTTAAACTTGTTTAATAAGCTGATGTCCCAGTTTTGCGATTTAACGAACGACGCCTGGAGTACCAGCATCAACACAATAAGTTTAAATTTCATCTATTTTAAGTAAAAGGGGTTACTAAGTATATGTACTATCAAATAACGACTTACTATAATAATGAAAGGTTGGTTAGCTTAACTTAGGTTTTCAAATCAACCTATAAAGGTTGCGTTTATAAAATTAACTAAAAATTAACAGTTTCAAAATATATTTTTAAAATAACCTGAAGACTGTAAACGATTAGCGCTGCGTTTAATTGTGCCGAATCTTACTCTTAAACAGCGCCATCAGTTTTTACCTGTGTACGGTGTTGCTGTTGTGTTTGTTTCCTTAAAAGATTAATTACTGTATAAGCACCTATTATGGCCGGGAAAAAGAGTAGGAACGAACGTTGCAATAATGTAAATATAGACAACAGGCCTGAAGGTACGATTTTGCCGAATAGTACTGATATACTTACCTCAGCAAAGCCGCTGCCGCCAGGGCTGGGGGCAAAGTAAATCATAAACTGAATAAGAATTTGTATCGATATAACCTGAACTAAACTGGCGTTTACCCCCAAACCTAGCAAAATTACATACTGCATGCAGTACTTATTCATGTACAGGACGGTAGTAATAATTAAGCTCAATGGAAAAAGGAAAGGATGTTGCTTAATAATTACGCTACAGGTTTGCTGATATTTAGAGATATTTAAAAAAGATCTTTCAGCCCAGGCTTCCAGTTTTTCACGGCGTTTAGGGAAGATAGCTGATAGCCCGTTTGCAATTTTTTTGATGATAATACCAACCCAAACCGGTTTCCAGAAAGCTAAAAGAAAAGCCAGCAAAAAGATGAGGAAAAAGCTGAAACCGTATTTTAACATGGCAGGCACTATACCGCTTACGTAACTGGTATCCATTAGCATAATAGCCACAAAGCCTGCCAGCGGCATAAATATAAGCGTAGCGCCCATGTTAATTAGGCTTACGGCAAAGGCATCAATAAAGGTAACACCATTGCTGGTGTATACATAAATCTGCGCCGGGCCGGCACCGCCGTGGGCGGGTGTTACTGCACCCATAAACATGTTGGCCACATTGGCTCTAAAACTTACCCAATGTGATACAGCCGGGTTAAGCTTACGTATATAAATGTGATTGCGCCAGCTGCCCAGCATCAAATCAACAAACAGCATTACCAAACAGATGGCAATGTATTTATACGAGATGTGTTTCAACGCCTCAATAGTTTGGCCCGTGTTGTTGTAAAAAAAGATGCCGGCTATGGTTAACACCGTAATTAGGGCAAACCATAAGCTGCCTTTAATTATTAACTTTTTATTAAACACCGACTGTGCTTCCTGCTTGCCTTCGGCTTCAATTTGCGTTTCTTGCTGGGGCGTTAGCGCAACGGGTTTGGCTTCGTTTGTGTCCGACATATGTAGTCGCTAATATATTACAATTTTAGTGCAGGTTAATATAAAGCTTCACCTTCTGATGCTTTAGGCGTTATGCCTTTCCATTTTAATATCGAGTTAAATAGATCGGCAGTACGGGCAGCGTGTGTGTTCCAGTTTTTTTGGTTGTAAATAAGCGGCACGTTAATGTGTGATTTATGCAGCGAACCATGTGAGCCCAGGTGTTCAGGGTATTCCCAAAAGTCGCGCAGATCATAACCCACACGGGCGCTTATCACAATATCGCCGGCGCGGCGGCTCTGAAACAACTGGTAAATTTGGTATAAAGAGTCAGGATAATCGCTCTCGAAAGTTTCCTCAAGAGCAGCCCGATGGCCCTTTACGCTGATGTCTTTACCTAATTTTAGCGGGTCGGCACTTTCAGGCCGGTAATTGAACGTTTCGCTATCAACTTCTATAGTGGCTTTTCCGTCCGAATTATGTACTACAAAGCTTTGTTCCCGGTTGCCGCGGTAAATGGCAAAGTCTACCGCTTTTTCGGCAATGAGGCTGTTTAAACGGGTGCTGCCCATGGCAGTCAAAATCTCATTCTCGCGCAGTACATGATCGCCCTCATGGTTCAGCAGGTGAATACTGCCGAATGAGTTGCCCGATATCATTACGGCCGATTTAGGATTGCTTTTCCATATTGTTGGATAGTAAACAGATTTTAAGCCATTGTTGGTCATCCAGTCGCCAAGGTCTAAATGCTTATTGGTAGGGGTAAGGCCATGGTCTGAAGTCATGATAAATAAGGTATCATCCCACCATCCTTTCTTCTCCAGCAGCGCACGCACTTCGCCCAAGCTGTTATCTACAATCTTATAAGCTTCGATGGTACGCTCATCACGCACATGATGATAATGCGAATCCCAGTCTACACTCGGAAACACGGCAAACAAAAAGTCGAAATCCTTGCCCGAGTGCAGCATATCCATAATACGCTGGTGGCCTTGCAGGTCAACCGGGTGATGCCGTTTCCAAAAATGTGCGCGGGTATACAATACCCCTTTTCCCTTCTTACCTAAATCATACTCGTCGGGTACGTTGCGCGTAATCATGTTGTACAGATTGTACGATTCGCCCATCAATTCAAATAGGGTGGGCTTGTCGGCCGGCATATCGGTGTTGAACCAGGCTGCTTCAGGTCCGCAGTAGGAACGCATGGCATTTTTGTTCCAGCGTGTACGTTTAAACTCTTTTTTATCAAACCAGCGTATACCGGTAATGCCCATGGTGCCTGGGAAATGCCCGGTTAAAAATGGCAAATAAGCAGGACCGGTAGTTGAAGGAAAACAGGTGGTGGCTTTGCGGATAGTGCCCTCGTCAATAATCCTTTTTATATTGGGTAGTATACCTTGGTTTATCAGTTCGGGCATTATTTCGCTGTGGGCGCCGTCCACCAAATAAAACAAGGTTCGTTTTTTATTCTGCATTCAATCAAAAGTTCTTAAAAGGATTAAGCGTACCTGCGCTAATTAAGCCGTGCTCAGGCAATGTTACAAATGTAAATTTATCGGCTCAATAATAAAGCCCATAAGTTTGTTTATACGTTATTTGTGTTAGTATATTACAGCACGTCTAAAATTTTAATGAGTTTTTAATATATTTTTTACACATCGTTGCTTCGGCTCTCACAAAATCAACCTTTTAGTGTTAATGTTGAAGTTTACAAGCAGCTAAACATAAATTAACAGATACTTACAAACGGTTTATCACTAAGATGCCCTCATACAGACATTATTTACCTACTTCGTTATTAATTTTGGCGGGTGCCATTATAGCGCCTGTTACCAGTATTTCAGCACAAAGCAAACCTAAAGCCGACAGCATAACCATCGCCGTAGCGTCCGACTATAACCGCGTGAGCGGAGTTCATCGTTTCCTTTTGGGCGAAAACTATCGTAAAGAGTGGGGCACACCCGTTAAACTGCGTATTGTTAACCTTGCCACCGAAAAGGGCGGATTGGTTATTGAAGAAAAAGGAGGCGGCATGCAAACCAAATCGCTGCGCTTAAAAGATAAAACGGGGCAGGAGTGGGTGTTGCGTTCGGTACAAAAGTATCCGGAGCGTGTTTTGCCGCCGCAATTACGTTCGGGCTTAACCAAAGCTATCATTCAGGATCAAACATCTACCGCTAATCCTTTTGCCTCGTTAACGGTACCGGTTCTGGCCGATGCGCTGCAGATAAAGCATTCTAACCCGGAAATAGTTTATATAGGCGACGATCCGGTATTGGGTAAGTTTCGTAAAGATTATAAAAATGCCGTATACCTGTTTGAAGAACGTGAACCGCTCGAATCAGACAATACCGATAATACCAAAAAGGTACAAAAGAAACTACGCGAAGATAACGACGTTCGCGTTGACCAAAAGCTGGTTTTAAGGGCACGTTTGCTTGACCACGTTTTGGGCGACTGGGACCGCCATGATGACCAGTGGCGCTGGGATAAAGCTAAAGACAAAAAGGAAACAGTTTATACGCCCATCCCACGCGACCGCGATCAGGTCTATTACAAAACATCGGGCGTGCTGCCCTGGATTGTATCACACCAGTGGTTAAAAGCTAAGTTTCAGCCTTATAGCGACAATGTACGCGATGTTGGTGCCTGGAACTTTAACGGCCGTAACTTTGACCGGTACTTCTTAAATGAGCTGAGTGAGAAGGATTGGAAAGAACAGATTGAGTACGTACAAACGCATTTAACCAATGAGGTGGTTGATAAAGCCATGCACCGTATGCCGCCAAAGGTATATGCCCTATCCGGTAAAAAGATAACCAAAACTCTTTTGGCCCGCCGTGATAACCTTAATAAGATAGGCATGGAGTATTACCGTTTTTTGTCAAAAACAGTGGATGTGCCTGCAAGTGAAAAGGATGAGTTGATAGAGGTGAAAATGCGCGACAGCGGCCGGGTTAAGCTGGTTGTTCGGAATATTAAAAAAGACAATACGGTGGGCCGCGAAGTATACGAGCGTACGTTTAACCCCGATGTAACCGACGAAATAAGGGTTTACGGTTTCGGTGGTGGCGATAAGTTTGAGGTAACGGGTAACGTTAAGTCGCCTATAAAGGTTAGAATGATTGGGGCAACTGGCAGCATAGATACATTTGTGGTAAGCAAGGAGGTTGACAATAAACACAAGCTCTATGTATATGACCGCAAGGATGAAACTAATGTATTGCCAGACCGCAGCTTGGCCCGTGTACGCACCGGAGCCGATACCACAGTTACGTATTTTGACCGCAAAAACTTTAAGTACGACCGGCCCGAACCCATTGTATTTGCCCGGTATAATAATGATTATGGTGTTATCCTAAGCCTGGGTTATGCCTATACCAAGCAAGGTTTTAGGAACGATCCTTATGAATGGCGGCAGGAGGTGATAGCAAATTATGCGTTTGGCCGTAAATCTTTCCTGATACGTTATAACGGTGATTTTAAAAATGCAATTGGCAATAATGACATTATAGCGCATCTTACTTCAAGAGGTCCGCACAATATCAGTAACTTCTTTGGTGTTGGCAACGAAACTTCTTTCAATCCGGATAATAACGGCATCCAATTGTTCCGTAACCAGTACGACCATATATATGGCGATGTACGGCTGGCACATACCTACAATAAGGTTAAGTTAAGCGCCGGTGTAACCGGACAATTTTATTACGCAGATGCTACCGAAAATGTAAATCGTTACTTGGGTATTTACAATTTGCAAAATCCGCAAGAGCAGGTGTTTGGTACTAAAACTTACGCAGGTTTAATAACCGGTGCCGAAATAGATACTCGTAATAACCAGTTACTAACCTCAAAAGGTGTTTATTGGAATACCACTTTAAGAGGATTGCAGGAACTAAGCCACCGAAACCAGCGGTATGCGCAGTTGCAAACAGAGTTTAGCTTTTTCGTTAACCCCGATCGTGATTCGGTATTTGTAATTGCAACCCGGTTAGGTGGCGGAACAACCTTAGGCCATGCCGAATATTTTCAACAGCTAAAGCTGGGCGGGTCAGATAACCTTCGTGGTTTCCGTACGTGGCGGTTTACTGGTAAGAGCATGGTATATAACAATATTGAAGCGCGTTTAAAAGTACTCGATTTTAACTCGTACCTGTTTCCGGGCAGCTTGGGTATTATTGGCTTTAATGACGTAGGCAGGGTTTGGACTCCCGGCGAAAAATCATCACAGTGGCATGATGGGTATGGTGGCGGTATCTTCCTGGTTCCAGCCGAATTGTTATTGATTCAGGCAACCATAGGCCACTCTAAAGAAGGGAAATTTGTATACGTTAACTTAGGTTACAGGTTTTAACAGTAACGAATCATAAGGCATACAGGTTGTTAAAGCCTGTTTGCCTTATATATACATATATACAATAAGTAACAAACTACCCTTGAGTTAATTTAATCTCAGGCAGTTGTTAACAGTATCTATAAATTCGTTAAGATCAAAAGGTTTTGCGATCACCGCATCACAACCGAAACTAAAGAAATCGAGTTTGGAGGTGTAAGCCGAAAAGATAATGACCGGTATTTTATGTAAGGATTTATGCGATTTAAACATGCGGCATATCTCGCCACCATTATCATCCATCAGTTTATAATCCAAAATGATTAGATCAGGCTTGTAGTCTTCAGCTACAGTCACTATAGATTTACTCTCTGATGTGCTTTTAACCTCAAATTGCTCGTAGGTAAGAACTTCATGCACTATCTCCAGGATATCCATATTATCGTCAAGTACCAAGATACGTTTCAACATATTGTCAGCTTTAAAATTAAAAAGGCTGAGAGGTTGTGCATATGCATAGTGTAACGCTACGCTGGAGTACGGGAAGTGCTAAAATGAGTCAGATTTTTTAATTAAAACAAAACTACTAAAATTATCAAATATTAAGAAGCTTAGTTTTAAATTAACAGTTTTACGCACAAGTTTAAAATTGTAAGCGTAGTACTTTATGCATTGCCTTATTAATGGGGATGTAAGGCAATTATATTACCTCCTTTATGCAAACGAAGGCTGGTTAGAAAGCATTTCTATCTTACTCACTAGCTCCTCCATATCAAAAGGTTTAGCTAGAAAGTCGTTGGCTCCAGCTTCCAAAGCCGATTCCTTAATGTCTTTACTGGCCGACACCATAAGCACCGGAATATGGCGGGTGTCTGCTTTAGATTTTAACTCCTTACAAATATCTCGACCATCACAGCCCGACATCCATATATCCAATAATAAAACATCCGGATAATCATCCTGAATAGCCAAAACATCTATACCGTTATAGGTAGAAGACACCTCGTACCCGTAAAATTCAAGTATCATTTCTACTGCATCTACAATTCCCGGATCGTCGTCTGCAATCAGTATTCGCTTTGGCATGTTATCATTAGGTAACTACAAACTTAAATAATTGTAAAATCAGTTAAAAAATTATTTAAAAATAATTGTTGCAACTTGTAAAATAAGTGAATAGAAGGCTTTTATGATATACGTTTGGGACTATATCAGTCCTAGCGGTGTAATGGTAGTGAAATGCAAAAGGTAGACCCTTCGCCTACAACAGAGTTAACCCAAATTCGTCCTCCCTCGCGTTGTATAATTTCCGACGATATATACAGCCCAAGGCCCAGCCCCGGAAAAGTGTGTTGCTTATCGCCGCTTACACGATAAAATTGCTCAAATACTCTGTCCTTTTTATCGGCGCTTATGCCAATACCAAAATCTTGCACGCATAAATTCAATTCATCACCTTCAACGGTTGTTTTGATAATGATTTTATCTGCAAGTGGCGAGTACTTAATGGCGTTGGTTATTAAGTTAGTTATTACCTGCCCTATACGATCTCGGTCAGCGTAAACTGTAATTCCGGGTTGCAGTTCGGTAATTATTTGGTGTTTTGTTGTAGTACGTTGTAAGTCTTCAATCAATTCACCGGCTAATGCACCGAAATCAAAATAGTCGTCATTAAACTGCAGGCGGCCCGATTGTATTTTAGTGACATCCAGCAAGTCGCCAATGAGGCTGGTTAAGCGGTCAACCTGGGCATTCATTTTGTTGAGCATGTTTGCCTTCTTTTCATCGCCCTCGCGCTGAAAAACAGCTTGCAATACTTGCGTATAAGCCTTTATGCTGGTTACGGGTGTTTTAAGCTCGTGGCTGGCTATGCCTATAAACTCGTCTTTTTGCTGCTGTAATTGCTTTTGCTCGGTAATATCCACGCAAGCGCCGATGTAACCTTTAAAAAAGCCTTCGGCACTATACTGCGGGTTGCCAGTACATACCACCCAGCGGGTAGTACCATCTATGTGTTTAAGCCTGAATTGACATTCGTGAAATCGCTGTGCCTGAAAATCCCCCTTAAATTTATTGGATGTAAATTCAAGGTCTTCAGTTGCGATAGAATTGAGCCAGCCGGCACCAAGGTGTGCACTCAGTTCTTTTCCCGTCCAATTTATCCACACTTTGTTAACGTAAGTAATGCCGCCTTCATCGTTACACATCCACAAAGCGGCAGGCGAAGCAGTGGTTATAGCCCTAAATACCTCTTCACTATCAATAAGTGCCTTGCGAGCTTCAATCTCAGGCCTTAAATCGCGCACTACCGATGCGTTGCCAACAGGTTCGCCCGTTGCTGTGTCTCTTAAAAGCAAGGTTGTTGCAAAGCCTGGAATAGGTTCGCCGGTTTTAAAGTTGCGGTACATTACCTGCCCTTCCCACCGCCCCTCTTTTAACAAAGTAGGGTTAATAACCTGATGAATTTTTTCAACCTCAGACGGCATTACATATTCTGCAAGATGACGTTTGGCTTCTTCCAAGCTGTCAAAGTCCATCATCTGTACGCCTGCATGGTTAAGGTAAGTTAATTTGCCGCTCCAGTCGCTCAGGCTAATAAAATCATTGCTGTTTTCAATAAGCCATAAAAGCTTTTGCTGCTCCTGTCTGGCTTCTGCTTCAGCAGTTATATCCTGTACAATACCTGCAAAATGCACAGGCTTGTCGTTTTCAAAGGAATATCTGCCCAGCACTTTTGCCCAATGTACCGAGCCATCGTTCCATACAAAGCGTGCCTCGTAAAGCAACTTGCCGGTTTTCATCGCTTCATCATAAGCTGCCTGGCGTAGTTGCCTGTCATCGGGATGTACGTAATCTATAAAGGCATTGCGTGTAATGCCTGTAGTGTCGTTTCCGGTTAAAATTTTGGCGAATAAGGGTGTGTAGGTAATATTATTAGTAGGCAAGTGAATTAAAAAGCTGCCCGCGTCAATGTTTTCTAAGGCGAGCTGAGCCAGTTGCTCGGCAGTATGAGCTTTTTCATCAGCTATTACCTGACTGCTAATATCTTGGGCAATACCCGAGAAGCGAATAGCTTTTCCCTCTCCGTTAAAATAAGCCTTGCCTCTGCAATGCAGCCAGCGCAGCTGTCCATCCTCCACGCCAATGGTTCTGAACTTTATGTTGTACTGACCGCCCGACTGCGGGTTGAGTGCCCAGTTCACTGCCCCGTCAACCATGAGCTGGTCATCCGGATGCATGCAATTTAAAACCTCGTCATAAGCAACCACATCATCTTTCGAAAACCCAAAAAGCTGTTTTACCCGGTCGTCCCAAGTTACTAACTGATGTTGAAGATTCAAATCCCAGGTTCCGATACCGGCAGCTGTAAGTGAGAAAGCCAGTTGCTGTTCGGCTTCATCAGCACGCTTGCGGGCCAGTACCAGGTCGGTTACATTGGTAGCTGTATTTAATATTGCCCAAACAACGCCGTCTTTATCAAATAAAGGTTTGTAAGTAAAATTGTAAAAATAATCTTGCAAAACGCCATCCACAACAAGCTTAACTAAATCTTCCTTAGCTTCATAAGTAGTACCGCTGCTGTAAACGTCTTGCAGGAGCTGATGAAAGGGCTGGCCATCCAGTTCGGGTAGGGCTTCATGCAATGTCTTACCTATAACCGAAGCATCCTTACCCCATGTGCCAACAATCATAGCCTTGTTAGCAAAATGTATGCGCATCTCGGGGCCGGTGTAAAGCCCTATAGGGGTGGGCGATTCCTCTATTAACGCACGAAGTGCAGCAATATCATTCTGTAGGGATTCCATCTAATAGTTTAACGGGGGCATGTCTGCATTCTCACTTAATCAGAGATAAAAAGCATGTCCACATAGATACGGATAATATATTTTCGGGGCTTAAAGAATTTTAAAATAAAGAATACTGCATGGCCCGCGGTGATAACGGCTGATAATTTTGCACTGCTATAGCCGCATAATTGTTATTGGTGATCGTAAAAACCGGCGATTCCTCATAGCGGCTGGCCACATGTACCTGCGTAACGCCTGCATGTTCAACAAAAAGGTTACGTGCCAGTTTAGGGCAGTTGTTATCCTTTGATAAATGCGACAACAACACATGGCTCATAAAGTCGGGTTTATGATTGATGAACAGGTCAAGCGCCTGCCGGTTGGATAAGTGGCCACGGCCACCGGTTATACGCCTTTTTAAATGATAGGGGTAGTTACCCTGTGCCAGCATTTGCTCGTCGTAATTAGTTTCTAAAAATGCAGCATGGCATTGCTTAAAATGTGTGATAAGATGTTGGCAGGGTGCACCTATATCGGTAAACACGCCTACATTAATATCATTGTAAGATACAACGAAACTATGCGGCTCGGCAGCATCATGAAACTTAGGGAATGCCGATATGGTAAGGTTGCCTGCCTTTACAGGCTCGTAGCCTCTAAAAGTGCGTACCAAATGCTGCTCTAAAAATAAGCGGCCATATTGCATGGTGGCATGGGTAATATATACCGGCAACTGGTATTTTTTAGAAAGCACAGCAACGCCGCGAATATGGTCTGAGTGCTCATGCGAAATGAATATAGCTTTCACTTTTTGCATAGAAAGGCCCAGGCGTTGCATGCGTTTTTCGGTTTCGCGGCATGATATGCCTACGTCAATCAGCACGGCCTCATGCTGATTGCCCACATAGTAACAGTTGCCGTTGCTGCCCGAGTTAAGTGAAGTAATGTATAAAGCCATTTGCAATTACAAAGTAACCGGTTTTTGGCCAAAGTAATTAAGGTTTGATTAATTTATTTTCAGAATGGATTTTAGAAAACTGATTTATAATGGTTTATTTATTCTAAAAAAATTAGTATGTCTATTACTATAAAATGTTCACTTTTAACATCTCAAAATTAACCCCATCATGTATCATACCATCAGCGATTTTTTAACCGACTGGCAAAACGAAGCAGCTAACACCGCCAAGCTGTTTTCTTACATTACCGAAGATGCCAAGGCCATTAAGATTCACCCTAAAATTCGTACGCTCGAGTTTTTGGCCTGGCATATTACCGAAACCATAACGGAGATGGGCAGTAAGGCCGGGTTGTTTGATGACGACTTGCTCGAACACCAGTCCATACCTGCCACCTTTGCCCAAATTGCCGCCGCTCATCAAAAGTACAATGCGCAATTAGCCGAAAACGTGAGCAGCCGGTTGACGGATGCTGACTTACAGGATGAAGTGAATATGTACGGCCAAACCTGGACTAAAAGTACCGTACTATCCGTACTGGTACAGCATGAGGCGCATCATCGTAGTCAAATGACGATTATTATGCGCATGGTAGGCTTGCCTGTACCGGGCTTATACGGCCCCTCGCAAGAGGAGTGGGAAGCAATGGGCATGCCTGCAATGCCGTAACCAAGGGCAAACATTTTGCGGGCTGATGCGTCTCTGTGTAAGTACCAATTTATTGCTATGGAAACTTTTGAAATACCAGTTGGCCCAAGCCAGCGCCTGCTTAAAATTGAACCGCAAGGAACTACTAATACGTATAAAATTTTTGCTGCCGACAGGGCACAGGATTGGATTGACCACGAACAGGCCCGCTCGGTAGATATACCAGATGATGGCTTATTAGGAACCATAACTGTACGTAGCGAGCGCGATTTTGATTTTGAAGGCGGCGGCGCTTTCTCCGGAGATGAAATATTGGGTATTGCCGCACAAATTACGTTGCATCCATCTTTCCAGCAACAATAGCTTTAGTGGCTAAACATCTTTTCGTTTACTTTTATTAAAAGCATTAGCCGCTGGCCTTACTTTGTGTATATCAGCAGCGGCTAATGCTTTACTCTCCATTTTTCTGCGTAAATGCAATTACGTGCGCAGGTGCTAAGCTTTCAACTGTCCTGCTCTTAACTGGTTTGCTGGCTAAATAAGTACACCAAGTATTTATATTTACCATCAACCAATCATAAACGAGTTTTATGCAATTTAAATCTTTACTAATCCTGGCTGGCTTGCTGTTTTCAGGTATGCCATCAGTTAGAGCCCAACACAAACCCGGAAAACCGGTTAAGAAACCAAACATCATTATTATACTGGCCGATGATATGGGCTATTCGGACATTGGCTGCTTTGGAGCTGCCACACAAACGCCCAACCTTGATAATATGGCCAAAACCGGGTTAGTGATGACCCAGTTTTATAACGCTTCGCGCTGCTGCCCCTCGCGCGCCTCTTTGCTTACGGGGCTTTACCAGCACCAGGCCGGCGTGGGCGATATGGTAAATACACGTAAGGAACCAGCCTATCAAGGTTATCTTAACAACAACTGTGTAACCATTGCCGAAGCGCTGAAAGGCAGTGGGTATAATACCTATATGGCTGGTAAATGGCATGTTGGTACAGCGCCACAGAACTGGCCTGTAAAACGCGGCTTCGACCATTACTTCGGGCTTATAGATGGAGCCGGAAGTTACTTTAATCCCACTAACCCATACCGGCCCAACCAGCACCTTACTGTGGCGTTAGATGCTCAGCCGTATACGCCCGAAAAAGGTTTTTACGCTACCGACGGTTATGCCAGCTATGCGGTAAAATACATAAGGGATAATAAAAGTAGCGGTAAGCCTTTCTTTTTATACATGGCTTTTACCGCCCCGCACTGGCCGCTTAATGCATTGCCCGAAGACATAGCAAAGTACAAAGGCAAGTTTATGGCTGGCTGGGACAAAGTGCGCGAGCAACGCTTTAACCGCATGAAACAGTTGGGCGTTATCAATAGCTCAACGCAGCTATCGCCACGCGATAAGAATGTACCCGACTGGAGTAGCCTGAGCGAACAAGAGAAGCAGGCCTGGGATGAAAAGATGGCTGTTTACTCGGCCATGGTTGATCGTATGGACCAGAACATTGGCCGCATACGCCAGGCATTGAAAGAAACAGGGCAGGATCAGAATACAATCATCATGTTCATGTCTGATAACGGCGCCAGCAGCGAAAGTATTCGCGGTAATGGCTTTACACCCGAAATGATTGCCGCCAGTCAAAAGCCGGCAAGTGATCCATCATCATTTACAGCCTATGGCTTTACCGGTGCTAACGTTAGTAATACCCCACTAACATTATTTAAGCACTGGGTTTATGAGGGCGGTATAGCTACGCCTTTTATTGTAAGTTATCCTGCGGTTATTAAAGCGCACAAAAAAAGCGAACAGCCCGGGCATATTGTTGATTTAATGGCTACCTGTTTGGATTTGGCAGGAGCGAAATATCCTAAAACCTATAACAACAATGCAATTAAACCAACCGAAGGCATAAGCCTGTTGCCGCTTATAAAGGGGCAAATCTGGAAAGGGCATAACGCACTGTTTTTTGAGCACGAGGGTAACCGGGCCGTTAGGCAGGGCAACTGGAAACTGGTGTCGGAATACCCAGCCAACCAGTGGCAATTATATAACATAGCGCAAGATCGCTCTGAGACAAATAATCTTGCCGCAAAATATCCTCAGAAAATGAAAGCGCTGGAAGCACTTTATGAGCAGTGGGCTAGTCGTATCGGCGTTATTCCTTTCGAGAAATTGGATAAGCGGAAAGGTGATGAGTTTTAATTAATAAGTGTACTGAAAAAAAAGTTTCAATAAGTTTTGAAAGTTTAATAAGAAGTTCTATATTTGACTATGGAATTAGCGGAAGCGAAGCGGAAGTTTATTGAGGCCTGGGGCAAGTTAGGATCAGAGTGGGGGATTAACCGCACCATGGCACAGGTACACGCGCTGCTGCTGATGTCGCCCGAGGCTATGACCACTGAAGAAATTATGGAGGCGCTAAGCATATCACGTGGTAACGCCAACATGACCCTTCGCGACCTGATAGGATGGGGACTTATAGAAAAGCAGCATAAAGCGGGTGAGCGAAAGGAGTACTTTTTTGCGGAGAAAGACACTTGGGCAATAGCCAGGCAGGTAGCTCAGGAGCGTAAAAAGCGGGAGCTTGATCCGGTACTTAAAATATTAAATGAATTATCCACTGTAAAAGGCGATGAAAAGGATCCGGAATATAAGACCTTCAAAAAATCTGTTGGCGATATTAGCAAGCTGGCCGGCAACGTGAACAAAACGTTGGAAACCATGCTCAAGGCCGAGGAGAACTGGTTTTGGGGGTCAATTTTTAAGATCTTTAAATAGGTCTTATTTTTTTGGCTTTATATTTCATAAATTACTGAAAATACAATATATATTATCTTAACTTAAAATATTAGATCATGAACTACTTCATCTTAACTTATGCCATTTATTTACTGGTTAGTATAGTCCTCACCGTATGGGTAGCCAAGGTGCTCTTTAAAAACGGCCGCATATTTTTAGTCGATATTTTTCACGGCAACACCCCCCTGGCCGATTCTGTGAACAAGCTTTTGCTGGTAGGCTTTTACCTGGTAAACATAGGTTATATAAGTTTGGCGCTCAGAGAGGGCGGTTCTATAACCGATGCACGGGTTTTAATAGAGGTGCTGAGCCGCAAACTAGGCTGCATCATTCTTATTTTGGGTGCCATGCACTTTCTTAATCTTATCGTATTTTTTAAACTGCGCAACAAGGCGCAACTTAACAAGCCGGCTAAATTAAGTTATGTAAAGTTGTAAGGTATCCGTTGGGCTTAATCTTTTTACACGCCTGAATTAACTAAGCGATCATGAAAACACTGCAAAACCACATCATTCTTTACGATGCCGAATGCCCTATGTGTAAAGCGTATACCCGGGCCTTTACACAAACCGGTATGCTGAATGCCGACGGCCGTGCCAGCTACCAGCAAATGCCCGAGGTTGCCTGCCCGGTAGTTGACCGTCAGCGTGCCGTAAATGAGATAGCCCTTGTAAACACGCAAACCGGCGAGGTAACTTATGGGGTCGATAGTGTGTTCAAGGTATTAGGCCATGCCTTTCCGGTATTTATGCCATTGTTTGCATTCGGGCCGTTTGTTTGGTTAATGCGTAAAGTATACGCCTTTATCTCTTACAACCGCCGGGTTTTTATTCCGGCTCCACATAAAGGTGAGCAAGGTTTACAGCCAACGTTCAGGTTAAGCTACCGGTTACTATACCTGCTGTTTAGCTGGCTGGTTGTAGGCTTTATATTAACTATTTACACGCACCGGCTTACCGGTCTCATTCCGTTAGGTAACGTGTATCGTGAGTACATGATATGCGGCGGGCAAATCATTTTTCAAGGTTTGATCGTTAGCCTGTACATGCCCGCTAAACGGTGGGACTACCTGGGTAACATGATGACTATATCACTGGCAGGTGCATTGTTATTGTTACCTGTTTTATGGATAGGCAAATGGTTGGCGTTCAGCGCATGGTTATATACGACAGGCTTTATGGGCGTAGCCGGATTGATGCTTTTAGAGCATATTCGTCGCACACATCTACTTCAATTGGGCTGGCTGCTAACCATCACGTGGGTAGTTTACCGGTTACTGGTGTTGTTTCTTATCTTTAAACTCAACTAAATCATTATGTATCATAAAATAATATTGGCAGGTGGCAACGGTTACCTAGGTACCGTACTCGCTAATTATTACCAGTCATTAGCTGAGCAGGTTATCATTTTAAGTCGCAAGGCCGCCCCTGCAAAGGGTAACATTACAACGTTGGTTTGGGATGGCAAAACCGAAGGCGCATGGACTAAAGCTTTACAAGGCGCTGATGTAGTGATTAATCTTTGCGGCAAAAATGTGAACTGCCGCTATACTGAGCGCAACAAGCAGGAAATTTTACTGTCCCGTGTTGTGCCTACCACTTTGCTGGGGAAAGTGATTGAAAACCTTGCACAGCCTCCAAGGTTATGGATCAACGTCACATCTGCTACTATTTATCGCCATGCCGAAGATCATCCGCAAGACGAAGCTACAGGAGAAATAGGCGAAGGATTTTCTGTAGATATATGCAAGCAGTGGGAGCAAAGCTTCTTTAACTGCCATACTCCGGCTACCCGTAAAGTGGCTTTGCGCATGGGCATTGTATTGGGCCGCAGCGATGGCGTTTTCCCACGGTTGCTTAACCTGGTAAAGCTGGGTATGGGCGGCAAACAAGGTAACGGGCAGCAAAAAGTAGGCTGGGTGCATGAGCACGACGCAGCCAGCATAACCCATTGGCTTATGGAGCATGATGATTTAGATGGCGCAATCAATTGCACCGCACCTAATACTGTTAGCAATGCCGAGTTGATGCGTATTATCCGCAAAACCTATGGAATGCCGTTCGGTTTGCCTGCCCCTGCATGGCTGCTGGCCATAGGAGCAGTGGTTATTGGTACCGAAACGGAGCTTATCCTTAAAAGCCGTTGGGTGGCGCCTAAACGTTTGTTAGACGCAGGCTATCGGTTTCAATTCGGTAACGCTGAAGCAGCAGTTGGGGATATAATAAAATGAAGTCATCAACAAAAGCTTTTTTGGTTATAGCAGTGCCCTTATTGTTCGCATTTGGTGTGTATGCCGTCTTTTTGTTCAAAGGTCTTTCAGCTTTAACGGGTATAATGACGGTAAGTTTCCTTCTGCTCGATGCACTACCTTTAATTTCGACGCCTCCTGGTGGGCAGGCTGGATTATGAAGGATATTCAGAACAATATATTACAAGTGATTAAACAACGCGTAGAGTAACCATGCCAGTTATCACGTTACAAACCTTTATACAAGCGCCCGTTGAGGTGTGCTTTGATCTGTCGCGCAGTATTGATCTGCATCTGCAATCTATGCAGCAGCATAGCGAGAAAGCAATAGCAGGTGTAACCAGCGGACTGATTGGACCTGGAGATACGGTTACTTGGAAAGCCCGGCATTTTGGCCTGCCTTTTACCATGACTGTGCAATTAACCGAAATGAAATATCCGGTTTATTTTGTAGACCAGATGGTAAAAGGGCCCTTCAAGTGGTTCAGGCATTACCATGCTTTTCGGGCGCAAAATAACGGCACCTTGATGACCGATGAGTTTGTTTTTAAATCGCCTTTAGGCTGGCTGGGTAAAATAACAGACAAACTTGTGCTCCATAGCTATTTGCAAAAAATGCTGCAGCAACGAAACGATTTTATCAAGCGTGCGGCCGAAAATTCACCAGTAAATCTTTACCATCATGAACTTAGTACAGCAACAACTGCGTAGCCAAATCAAAACATACGTATGGATCATTATCATTGGCTTGGCCATTAGTGGCCTAACAGCCTTCCCGCTAGAGAGTGAACTGGCCTGGCTAACTCATCATTCAGGCGCTTTGCCGGTGACGATGCAAAAATGGCTCAACACGATTTATGAGGCTATCCGCCAAACAAACCAGCAATATCCCTTCCTGAGTTATGGTACCGATTGGCTTGCGTTTGCACATGTGGTACTGGCAATTTTATTTGTTGGCCCGTTGATTGACCCGGTTAAAAACATTTGGGTGATACAATTTGGTATGATTGCCTGCGTGCTGATCTTTCCTTTAGCTTTTATAGCAGGCCCCATTCGCCACATACCCGTTTTTTGGCGTTTTATTGATAGCTCATTTGGCGTAATATGCTTTATACCGCTGTGGTTAACCTATGGGTCGGTTAAAAAGCTGGAGAAGTTGCCAGCTAATTCCCAATCAATGTCTTTCCTTTCGTCAGGTTTATAAGTCTGATCACGATTAGCGTAATGCCATACGTAACCAAAAAGAATAGAAGCTTATACGCTATATAAGCGCCCAGCCCTATCTCATTTGCCTCAATATGTAATGGCCTTAAAATCTCCGGCGTTAAAAAAACCAGAATGATGGGATGAATCAGATAAACGCCGTAAGTACTTTGGCGGGGTTGTAAGTAATTTAAACCTTTTATGGTTCGCACTTTAAGCAGTAAGGTGAACACAGCTAAAGAATATAAAATATTACTAAAGCGCAAAGTGTTAGTGGCATGTCCGCTATGGATAGAAGTTAAAGCATAAACCTCAAAATTAGCCGCCAAGTAAGTAACTATTATCGCTAATACAGCTACAAAGTAGGGTAACCCGTTTACTGCAGCCTCAACCTGAGGCCAGTACTTGCGCAACTGGGCACCTAACCATAAAAAGAAAACGTAGCCCAATATAGCGGTTGTATGAGCAGGGTTAATCCACGCGTAATAGGCGTTTACGCAGTAAAATAAGGTGCATGCCAGTAGCGCTATGCCAAACCATTTACTATATAAATGCTTTTTAAAAATAAGCAGTAGGGTAATGCTCACCATAAAGTTAATGATAAACCAATAATTGGTATACAGATAAACCTGCTGTATTTCCTGCCATATATTAGGCCAGTTAAACCGGTCATCATGATACATATTGGCTTTTACTTTCAGATTGATTGCAAAGCACACAATAAACAGCACCGACCAAAATAGCCACGGGCTGAACGTGTTACTAAAACGACGTTTTAAGTATTGCCAGGGCGTGTAATCGGTAAATTTATCGCCAATTAAAAAACCAGCCAGCAAAAAAAAGGTAATGGTGCCAAATTTGGTTAACTGCGTAAGCAAGCTGTAAGCCGTTACCTTAGCAGTACCCGGTGTAAGTGCAACGCCGGCGCCTATAACATGTTCCGCTACAATGGCCATCATAGCTATACACCTGATATGGTCAATAAAATCGTAATTGTGCTTTTTAGGCGCTTCGTTAACTAAGTTTTGCATAAATGTAAAGGCTGTGCGGCACGTAAAGTATCTGGCCCGGCAAAAATATAATCCTTTAACGCATTTTCATCGCTTTTAAGTGGAAGTGTTTAAATAAAAAAGCCGCCTGCAAGGCAGGCGGCTAGAGGTAACGGCTAATATATATAAGGGATTAGAACTTAAAGCCCAGGCCAATTTGCCAAACCTGGTTACGGTAATCCGGAACGCCCGAAGATCCGTTCGGATTATTCTCTTGAAAATCTATAGTATAACGGCCGCGCAAATCTACATTGCGGTTCAAATCAAGCTGAATACCAATTACACCGCCTACAAAGGTTTTATCTCCGTTGTAAGAGTATTTTTCTTGCTGTATCACATCAAAACCGTCATAGTAAGTATTACGGGTATTCATCAGGAATGACACCTGTGGTCCAACCAGTACATTAAAAGCGGGAGCAAGCTTCAGTTTTGCTAAAATCGGCACGTCGATAAAGTTGGCGCGTTGAGCAAAATCGCCATAAGCGGTATTAGCACGGTAGCCTTTTTGCGAGTACAATATCTCGGGTTGAAAAGACAGTGGGTAAACAATGGGAATGTCCACAAACAGACCAAAGTTAGCGCCCAGCTTAGTATCTGTACTAAAATCGGAGTTGCGTGAACTCACCGTGTTGGCAATGTTCAACCCACCGGTTAAGCCCACACGCGGCTGATAAAAATCGTCGGATGAGCGCTGTTTGCGATAACCCCGGCGTTGTGCATTGGCAGTGCCTACTATAAGCAGCACCATGGCTGCCAGTAATAATTTTCTTTTCATGAGTTAGTTTTTAATTCATACTTGAATGCTTTATAGATGCAATTAATACGCATTGGTTTATTTGAGCGGTAAATAATTTTGTTTAAAATGTTTAAACATTAAGTACGTTTGGTGTTTATCAAGGGCAGGTTACTTATTTTTGACTGAGCTTATTTTTATGATGAATTTGAAAAAGCGTTTGGCATTGCTGGCGTTTATAAGCCTTACCTCAGGCAGCAGCTTTGCACAGCAAACCGATTATATTTCGTTACTAAATACCCAAAACCATTGGGTAGATTCGGTATTCAGTAAGCTGAACCGCAGGCAAAAAGTTGCGCAGCTGTTTTTTATACGCGCCCATACCAACAAAGGCCAGGCTTATGCCGACTCGGTTGCCGAAGTAATTAAGAAAGAGCAGCCAGGCGGTTTGGTGTTTTTTCAGGGAGGGCCGGTAAGGCAGGCCAACTTAACTAATCAGTATCAAAAACTGGCTAAAATACCTTTGCTTGTAGCTATGGATGGCGAGTGGGGGCTGGGCATGCGTTTGGATTCAACTATATCCTATCCCTACCAAATGACCTTGGGCGCCATACAGGATAACGCGCTGATTAACCAAATGGGGCAGCAAGTAGCTTATGATTTTAAACGCCTGGGTATGCACCTTAACTTTGCCCCGGTTGTAGATGTAAATAACAACCCAAACAACCCTGTAATTAACTACCGCTCGTTCGGCGATGATAAGTACAAGGTTGCCTTACGCGCTGTAGCTTATATGCAAGGCATGCAACAAGCCGGCTTGCTTACCACAGCCAAACATTTCCCAGGCCATGGTGATACCAATGTAGATTCGCACTACGATTTGCCTTTGCTGAACTTTACCCGCCAGCGGTTAGATACTTTGGAGGAATATCCGTTTAAACAGGCCATACAAGCTGGTATTAGCGGTGTTATGGTAGCACACATGAGTATCCCGGCGCTGGATACTACTAAAAACCTGCCGTCATCATTATCAAGGCCAATAGTTACCACTTTACTTAAAGACAGCCTTGGCTTTAAAGGACTGATCGTTTCTGACGCTATGGAAATGAAAGGTGTGGTGAAATATTTTCCTGAAGGGGAAGCAGATCTGCGGGCATTCATGGCTGGCAACGATATCATCGAGTTATCTGAAAACTCTTTACGGGCGATCAAAAAAATTAAAAAGGCTGTTCGCAAGAAGATGATAAGCGAGGCAGAACTTGATGCAAAGGTTAAAAAAGTTTTAGCCGCCAAATACTTTGTTGGGCTGCACCACTACCAGCCGGTTAACACACAAGGCATTCCTAACGATCTAAACCGTTCTACCGCTAAAGACCTGGTACAGCAGTTAAGCGATGCATCGGTTACCTTGTTGCAGGATAACGGCCTTTTACAGCGCCTCAATTTTGCACAAAACACAGCTTTGGTAAGCATAGGTACATCGTCGGCTACGCCTTTTCAGCAGGAACTGGCTAAAACTTACACCAACAGTAAAGTCTTTAACCTGGATAAAGGGGCGTCATCTGCCGAGGTAAATAGATTATTGAGCGAACTGAAAAGTTATGCTCAAGTAATTGTTGGGGTACATGACACCCGTTTGCGCCCGCAAAGTAAGCTCGATTTTAATGCTGATGTTAAAAATGCTGTCATACAACTGGCCTCCTTTCCAAACAGCGCTATCAGCGTATTTGCTAACCCTTATACTTTGGGTACCATGCCGGGTATAGAAAAAGCAGGCATTGTAGTAGCTGCTTATCAAAAAGATGAGAGTATGCAAAGGGCCGCTACCAAAGTATTAACCAGGCAACTTACCGCCGCTGGCAAACTACCGGTAACGGTTAACACATTTTATGTAAACGGCTCGGGTATTACAGTTACCAACCCTGCTTTATGAAAATGCGAGTGGCGCGGCATACGGCCAACCTGCAGCCCCTCATACACTTTTATCACCATGTGCTTGGCTTGGAAATACTTGGCCGGTTTGATGGGCATGATGGTTATGATGGCATATTTTTAGGATTAGCCAACAACAACTGGCACCTCGAGTTTACCGTGTCTGATAACTTACCCCAGCATCAGCCCGATGAGGATGATCTGTTGGTATTTTATCCGGAAACCGAGCAAGCTTATAATGAACTTAAAACAAAGTTTGCTCAACATAACATTTCTCCGGTGAGGGCAAAAAATTCTTACTGGAACAGCAATGGAGTAACCTATACAGACCCGGATGGTTACCGCATGGTGATTGCTCGGCCTCAAGAGTAATTTAAATCTATAGCAATCCTATTTAATGTTGTGCTGTTATAAATAAACATCTTTTATTTGCACTAAATTTTTTGCCGATGATTCGCCTTTCTGTTAATGTAAACAAAGTAGCCACGTTGCGTAATTCGCGCGGTGGTAATAATCCCGATCTCATTCAGGTAGCAAAAGACTGTGAACGTTTTGGAGCGCAAGGTATCACCGTGCATCCGCGACCCGATGAGCGGCATATACGTTACGACGATGTATATGCGCTTAAGGAAACCGTAACCACTGAGTTTAATATTGAAGGCAACTGTGAGGAAAAGAAATTTGTTGACCTGGTACTGGCGGTAAAGCCTCACCAGGTTACCCTGGTGCCCGATGCGCTTAACCAGCTTACCTCAAACCATGGCTGGGATACCATTACCCACAAGCGCTATCTGCAGGATATGGTAAAATGCTTTAAAGATGAAGGCATACGCGTTTCATTATTTGTTGACCCGATAACTGACATGGTTGAAGCCGCCGCCGAAACCGGTACAGATCGTATTGAGCTGTATACCGAAGCGTATGCCTCTCACTACCATCAGGGCATTGAACTGGCCGCTGCCCCGTATGTACAGGCCGGCGAAATGGCTCAAAAAGTTGGCTTAGGTTTAAATGCAGGCCATGACCTGGACTTGAAAAATTTAAGATACTTTGCCCAGCACATTCCTGGTTTGCAGGAAGTAAGCATTGGTCATGCTCTTATATGCGATGCCTTGTACTATGGCCTGGAGAATACCATCCAAATGTACCTGCAAAGACTGGCGGTATAAAACATGGCTTTAGAGCGTATAGGCAGAGCGTTACGAAAGAACAAGCTGCCTTACTATGGCTTAAACCTATTGCGGCAGCTTTTACCCAAGGCTATGTATCAAAAGCGTTTGCACCACAAACTGCAATCTATAAAGCGTTACGACAAAGCAGAGGTACTGGATAGGGTAAATTACTACAACAAGTTAACAGAAAACACTGCGTTGGGTGCAGAGGCGGTTGTGCTTAAGGATATGCCTGTTTTTAAAAGTCCGAAAGCGTACGGCTTTGACACTTTTGAGTACACTCGTTACTTTAAAGAAACGCTAAAAGCATGCTTTCTTTTCGGTGATGTGATACATGTGCCCGAAGTGCCCACGCTTCAAAAAAGCCGCCCCATTAATGGTAATAATGCTAATGCCATACTGCTAAAACTCGACAAAAAGCGGCACTTTTTATTTGTAAAAGATGGTAAGCCGTTCAATGCCAAAAAGGATATGCTCATCGGCCGCTCGGCGGTAAACCAGCCACATAGGGTTAAGTTTATGGAGATGTATTTTGGCAATACTTTGTGCAATTTGGGCCAGGTAAACACAAACGAAGGCCGGGCCGAATGGATTAAGCCTAAATTGTCCATCAGCGCTCACCTCAATTATAAATTTATTTTGAGCTTGGAAGGGTACGATGTAGCCACCAATTTAAAATGGATCATGTCATCCAACTCTATAGCAGTAATGCCCAAACCTACTTACGAAACCTGGTTTATGGAAGGTCGGCTGATGCCCAACGTACATTATATAGAAATAAAAGCGGACTATTCTGACCTGGAAGATCGACTGAAATATTATATAGCACATCCACACGAAGCTGAAGCCATCGTCAAAAATGCCAATACGTATGTAAAGCAGTTTCAGGATAAACAGAAAGAGGACCTCATCTCGTTAATGGTATTGCAAAAGTATTTTGACTATACCAGGCAGTGAATACTTTTGCATCTGTTGTTAACAGCTTGCGTCAGGGATAGATATGAACATAAATGATCTCCCATTTTTGTTGTTAGAACTGCAAAATTGGAGAATAGTAAAATGCCTAAGCCACTTTTATCACCTATGCAAAATTACTCTTGCCACACTACTACCCCGGCAGGTTTAAGTACTTTATCGCCAACCAGCACCTTAGCTTTAACAGGTAAGTCAACCGTATAGGGTTTGTCAGAATAATTTACACCCACCCAGAAACCGTCACGCCACTCGAGTATTACGCCCGCTGGTAAATCTTTAACTGGAATACCCGCTTGCTTATACACCCGGCGCAGTGCCGCTTTTTCAAGGGCGCCATCGTCTGTATCGGGGCCTACATAGGTAACAGAGCCCTTACCCAGTTTATGTGATACCACAGCTGCACGACCGGTGTAAAATTGATTGGAGTAAGTAGCCCACACCTGTGTATTGGCATCGGGTTCTATAATATCGGCCCAGTTGTTCCAATTGAATGTTTGGTTATTCATCAAAATGGTTCCCCTTACGCTATCGGGCATCAGATCATAAAACGGAATTTTGGCCCCTATGAGGCTGTAAATAGGCTCGGCCCATTTCATCTCCCATAACTTGCCGTTGCGGTTTTTTTGCCCTGTACGGCTTGTTAATACTAAATGTCCTCCTTTTTCAACATATTGCTTCCAGCGTTCAACCAGTTTGGCATCCAGCAGTTGGTAGGATGGCGCTACCATCACCGGGTATTTCGAAAAATCTTTGTCTTCTGTAATTACATCTACCGGCACATTTAATTGCTTTAAGCTGCCGTAATAGCGCATTAAGTGCTGCATGTAATCCCACTGATAGCTTTGTGGCTGGTTGTCTTCTTCCCAGCGGCTGTCGGGGCTGTACAATACTGCGGTTAAGCGTGCAGCATAATCGGCCGGGATTTTAGCGTTGGGGTTATAATACGGTTTGATGCTGTTTAGCTCCTTTATTACATTAGTATACTCAACGCCACTGGTGCTTACCGTAACACCATCTGTGCTGATAATGCCATAATGGTACTGCTCGCCGCCGGTTAAGGGTTGTTTGAAGCGGTAGTTGCATACAAACTTGTTGCCGCCGGCAAAGGCATGCCATATCCACATGCGTACGGTGCCGGGTATGGGCTGTGGGTTGAACTTGCCCCAGTTTACCTGCCCGGGCTGTAGTTCCATTACGCCTGTGGTACCGTTAATTGAGCGAAACAAATCATTGGCATAAGCAATACTGGTTGGAGATCCCATTCTGAAGCCCTGCTGACCTAAGCCCTTATCGTACCCTGCCACCAGGTATTTAGTGTAAGTAACAAAGTCGAGATTGGTCATTCTAGTAGGTTCAACCGGTGCATGCTCGGGCATAAGGTTAGTGGTGATCCACTGGTTAGCCGGAATGTATTTACGTAATATTTTGTATTGTAAGCCCAAAAAGTCGGTTACTTCATCACTACTAAAACGCTTAAAATCAAGCACGGCATGCGGGTTGGGCTGTGCAATTAGCTCTTTGCCGTTTGGGATGCGTACTTGCTCAAAGTTGTCATAACGCAAGCTCCAGAAAGCAGTGCCCCAGGTGGCGTTTAGCGAATCAATTACCTTGTATTTGTTTTTGAGCCAGCCGCGAAAGCTTTTCTGTGCAGCTTCGCTGTAATCATATTGGCCGTAGTGTGACGGCTCATTGTCCAATTGCCACCCCCAAATGCGTTTATCATTAGCATAATGTTTGGCCAGTGCTTCTACCATTTTGCTTACATACTGTCTGTACACCGGGCTGCTCCATGATATTTGCTGACGCGAGCCGTGCTGCATGGTGGTGCCATTATCATTCACCATTAAAATTTCGGGGTGCTTTTGCGCCAGCCAGGCGGGTGGGGTAGGGCTGGAGGTACACATGATTACCTTAATGCCGTTTTTATGCGCCAGTTCAACAGCCTCATCCAGCCAGGCAAAATCAAACTTACCTTCCTCCGGCTCAATAAATGACCAGGCAAATTCGCCATAGTGCGTAAAATCGAAACCCAGCTCGGCCATTTTCTTTAAATCGCGTTGCCAGTAGGCATGTGGCCACTGCTCGGGGTAATAGTACGAGCCAATAGTCATCAAGTCTTTTTTAGGAAAGAAATGATCGGCACTTTGCGCATTGGATGGCCTGATGCCTGCTAAACAAAGCAGTAGCAACGCTATAAAGTGGACGTAAAAAGGTTTGCGCATAACTTTAGGATTGGTGGTACTAAAGTAGCACTTTTTTTTACAGTCGCTTCTGCATATATAACCCAAAGCATTAAAAATGCAAAAGCCTTCCGGTTTATGGAAGGCTTTGCGTGTTTAGGTTAATTAGCTTTGTATGTGGCTGGGATCCATCCAAGTGTATTCCCAAAAGTGGCCGTCCAGGTCGGTAAAGCCATGGTTATACATAAAGCCGTAGTCTTGTACAGAGCTGAGTGCAGTAGCGCCGGCTTGTACAGCTTTTTTTATAATCTCATCTACCGCTTCCCTGCTATCGGCCGACAGGCAAAGGATGCATTCGTTAGCCACTGCTGTATCGGTAATTTCTTTTTTGGTAAAACTTTTAAAGAAGGGTTCGGTAAGCAGCATTACATATATCGTTTCGCTGACAATCATGCAGGTAGCTTTTTCATCGGTAAACTGTGGGTTAAAAGTATAGCCTAGCTCGGTAAAAAAAGCTATTGATTTGTTCAGATCCTTTACCGGAATATTCACAAAAATTTGAGTTGCCATGTTTTTTGGGTTTTTAAGTTGTTATACAAACATAGCTCGATTATAGCTAACAAGTACTGTACATAAACGACAAATTAAGGTGCCATATCCGACATTCTGCTAGTTTTTTTCTTTCCTCTCCATCTACTATTTCACTTGCCGAACAAAAAATAAATAGAATAACACTTTGAAGGTAAGGGTATTTCTATTTACTTTGTTTTTGAAAGTACTTTTTAAATGAAAACATATAATTATGAAGACAAGTGCTCACTGGATTAACCATTTTACCACAAACCTTAACCAAGCAAAGGATAAACTGGGATTTGCCCCCAGCATTAACACCACAACAGGTGAAGGTAATATTGCCATCGCTGCAAGCCTGGCAACTAGGCGAAACATCAGACGGGCATACGCTCATTAAGGCGGCTAACCGGTATGCCTGGCGCACCAGCGATGCCGATTATGTAAAAGCTGTTGAACTTTTCATCAAAGAGGAGCAGAAGCATGGTGAAAACCTGGGTCGTTACCTGGATGCGCTTCACCAGCCGCGTATTAAAAAGAATCTCGGTGATTCGCTGTTTCGATGGATGCGGCACTTTAACACCAGCATGGAGGCCTGGACACTGGTAGTGGTAACAGTCGAAAGTACGGCCCAAATATTTTATCAGGCTTTAAAAGATGCCACTAATTGCGAACTGCTTAAACATATTTGTACTGATATATTAATTGATGAGGCTTACCACATTACTTTTCAAACCGACAGGTTAGCTGTTATTTATGACAACCGCTCTGCATGGGGTAAAACCTGGCGTAAGTATTTTTATCAGTCTTTTTTCTACGGGACGGCCATCGTAGTTTGGGCCGCTCATCACCAATTATTCAGGGCGGGCGGTAACACCTTTAAGGGCTATATAAAGAAGATGCATCACAAGTATTTAAAAACGCTTAATCAGATTACCACCCTGCACCTGTTTGAGGTAGCATGACGATTCCCTTTATATTTATTTTAAACCAACTAACGTTTATTAAATGATGAAATACTTTGTAGATGAGCACTCCATTGTGCGGAAGATATGGGGCAAGGCTGATACGGTGCTGTTTATTTTTGCAGGTGCATCGGCCGAGTTTGCTTTAAATAAGGCGGTCGACTGGCTATACTTTACTGGCCGTTTGCCGGCCGATCCGCTCGGGCGTTTGTTTTCTACAGTGGAATACGCCCGGTTAATTCTTTTTTCAAAACATGACGATGCCCTTGCCGCTATCGATAAAATAACGGCCATACACCAGGGCGTTGAGCAGGCACGCGGTGCAAAAATACCCGACTGGGCCTACCGCGACGTATTGTTTATGCTGATTGATTACTCCATCCGCTCGTTTGAGCTGTTGGAAAGAAAGCTGACTGCTGCAGAAAAACAGGAGATATTTGATACCTTTTACAAGGTTGGCAGCCGGATGGGCATAAGCGGGCTGCCGCTAACCTATACTGCATGGAAACCGATGCGCAAAAAACATTTAAAGGATGACCTGATTAAGAGTACTTACAGCGTGGATTTGTATACTAAATATAAGCAGCACCTGGGTAATTTACGTTACTTACTGCTCAAACAGGTACAAATGCTCCTTGTGCCAACACAAATCAAAGAAATGCTTCCGTTAGGCAGAACTTCGCTATTAAGGCCGGTTTTGTGGGCCTACAAAGTGGCCAGGAGCATTAAGATAGACTGGTTGTTGAAAGAAGCCATATTGCCTACCCAGTATAAGGCGCAGATTAGAGGCCTGGATCAAAGTTTCTGAACGCACCAGGTGGTCATACAGCGGAGATTTTGCACGTTGGTGGTTTTAATTGGTTCATGAAGTTGGCCGTTGAGTTGGCTGGTATAGCGTAACAGCATGGGCTTGTTCACTAAAAAGCGCTCTGAACCATCAGGAAGTAAGTAACGGCCTTCGCCTATATCCATTACAAGATTTTCAATGCCAATATCCGAAGCTAAACGGGCAAAGAGGTAACCGCCCGGTTTAATTACACGCCAAACGGAGCGCAGCATAGCATCAAAGTGTTCAGGACTTTCCGCAAAGTGAAGCACGGCGCTACAAATGGCCAAATCAAAAGCGGCGTCGTCAAAAGGCAAGTCTTCAGCAGTGGCTACTGCAAAATTGATAGCCGGATTGCCGGGAGCCAACGTGGCCGATAAATCTTGTACTGCTTTTACAGCTTCGGCATTAGGGTCAATACCGTAAACATCAAATCCATTTCTTAAAAAATAGAACAGGTTGCGGCCAGCCCCACAACCTACGTCAAGCACTTTACGGCAGTCGTCATACCGGCCTTTCAATAACTGATCGAACAGGTATATATCAATATTGCCGTAAAGCTCTTGTAAGGTATTAAGTGTCATTAGTCTTACTGTACTTTGTAGCGGTAAATAAAGCGGCCTAAGTTACCGTCTTTATCCAATCCCTCAATTACAGCACGGTAGCTGCCCTTACCATCTGCATTATAAAATTCTAACGATGTTGTGCCTGTTTTATCAGTAACTACTCTGGGGTTCCAGTAAATGGTAGAACGTAAATCCAACCCCACTGGTTTGGGCACATCATATTTAGGCGAGTAAAACTCACGTGTAAAATTGTAGCCTTTGGGTGTCATATTTACTACGCCAGGTTGCGGTAGTAAGTCCTGCAGTTCGGCAAGGCTTATTTTTGTACCTGTAGGTTTCTTTTTACTGTTAATAACAATAATCCCATTAGCCTGATATTGACTGCTAACCAAACCTAAATCATCTCTTAAAAACACCTCAACCGATTCTACGTCGGTAGGTAATACACTGTTCAGGTAGTTGGCATCAACCGGCATTCCGGTAACAAAAAGCTGCATAGGTACTTTCTTGCCGGCGTTATAATCGCGCGTTACATAAAAGTAATTGTTATCATAGGTCACGCCAGGTATACTGCTTTGCAAACACAAAAACATGTTGCTGCAGCCCTTAAACCGGTCGCTTGTCATGAGGTGATCTGGCATGTTGCTCAGGCCCGTAAGGGACGGATAAGCAGAGTGATCTATCTTAGGCGCTTGTTTTTCTCCCCGTACAATAACTTCCTTTAAAACGTGCATGCTGTTGAACTGCTTTTTGCTGTTTTTAAGATAGGTGTTCAGCGTACTGTCTATATTGACAACCTCGTCTGGATAAGGCTGATTTTTAGGAATGGCGGGATAGGTTTGGCCTTCCATCATTACCATCATATTTTTAGCGTTGTAATTATTTTTGGCCGAAATAACCACTTTTGCCGAATCCGGAAACACCAGGTTGGAAAATTTAAATCTTCCTTCAGGATCACTTACCGCGCTTGCCGAAAAATATTTATCGGGGATAAGCAAACGCACGTTGCCGCCTTTAAGCGGCATACCATTTAAACTACGGAGCGTTCCGGTAAGCTCGATACCCTGTTCGGGCAAAAAGGCTACTTGTGGGTATCTGTTGGCCACCACATCTGCATAGCTAAACCGGCGATAGCCTTGGGTTAGCATGAGGAGGTCAAGATCAGCCTCAGTTTTATCATTTATTTTTGAAAAATAGTAGTTCGGCTTTTCTACATAACCTTTCAAATCGGAGGTGAGTAGTAAGCTGGAAAGGATAGTTGTTTCATTATCTTCATCAACTAACACTTTACTTTCATCAATAACCGATACCGAAAAATGGCCTTCAACCGGCGCCGTTTTATTTTTAGCGGTAACGGTAAGCTTTACTTTCTGCCTAACACCATAGCTTGGTTTGTCGCTGTTAAGACCCATCGTGAGCTGGTCATTGTGCTGAACAAATACCAACCGTTCGCTTATAGGGACGCCTGAAGAAGACATAAGTGTAAATTGGACAACACCGGTAGGGAATTTATTTTTGGGTATCGTGGCCGAATACACCTGCTCTTTAAGCGCCGTTTGCGCAGCAAAACAAATGGTGTTTACGCTTTGTGCAATAATGTAAAAAAACTTGCCCTTGTTGGCCTGAAAAAACGCCGGACTAGCCGATAGCTTAATACTTAGATTATCAGCATCGGTATTATTTACGCCTATGCTCAGGCCATTAGCCTGTACCTTAGGCAAATCAACAGTTTCCTTGGTGCCATTAGCAAAGGTTATATCGGCTTTGTAAGTCTTATCCGCTTCGGGCGTCAATACAAACAAGCCCATCCCTGCGTGTTGCGAACTAATGTTAGCCAAAACTGTTCCGGCATTGTCGGTTACTGTACCGGTAAAACCCATGCCGGTACCGGTAGCGCCTACAGCTTTTACGGCTACTTTTGAGCGTACGCCAGCCAGTAGTTCGCCACCTTCAGGAAAAAATTGTACATCCGTTTTTCCCAGAACTGGTTTAAGCGAAAAGGTGCGGCCAGCTGTTTTTTTGTTACCTAAGTCGATAAATGCTACGATGGAAGCGCCAGTTAGGTCGGTGCCTTTGCTGTTTACAAAGCTAATAGTCATGGCGCCGTTGGCATCAGTGTTACCTTTGCCCTTTGCTATATCATCAAGAGTACTCACTACCTCCCAGGTTACACGTTTATTGGCTTGAGGATTGCCATCCGGGTCTTTATAAACTACGCGTAGGCTAATGCGCTCATTTTTGCCGCTACCGGTTTTGCTGTACGTTACATGAGAACTGGTTTCCCGGTCAATCGCGTTTCCAACAGGAATGCTTTTTGTGAAAAAGTAACCGGCATCGAAATTACTCATCCACCTTGTGTAAGCCCTAATGTGATAGTTATCCTGCCTGTACTTCAACTCGTTAAGTGCAATGTTGCCATAAGCCATACCATTAGCAATCGGAAGCTTTAAGTTATCCACTAACGAGTCGCGGCTGTTCATAATCTCCACATAAACAATTTTGCTGAGCGGTGTAGGCTGCCTGTAATTGTCGGTAACATAGGCCTTAAACCATATCGTGTCATCAACCGCATAATACGGTTTGTCAAAATGCAGGTACACCTTTTCCACAGGGCGCGCGCTGGAGAGTTTACCGGTTTTTTCGATAACAGAATTTAAGCTAATGCTGTCTTTTTGAGCCATGGCCGGCAAAAACGATGCAGCTAAAAATATTAAAGTAACAACGTAACGGTATATCATGTGTAAACCCTTTGGGTAAGATGCGGTAAATATAATACGCCAAACCCATGGAGCCATACTTTAGCGCTTATGTTTAACATATTTTTACATTAACATATAAATAGTTGTGTTTAGTATCCCTGTAATGCAAAAGTTAAATGATTAGTAAGGCTAACACATTAACATTTGCGCTTGATAATTTAACATTAAGCAAATACAAACATTTACTAACTTACGGGCATAAACCTTTGGTCCTATGCCTTTCAATCGTTCATTCTCCTGGCGTTCAATATTGTTTGTAACAGTATTGGTTTTTGCGTTTGTTAATACCCGTGCACAAAACACTTACCCTGCAATAATTATACGTATCGATTCATTAACCGGCATTGGCCTACCCAAGTCGGCTTTGCTTGAAGTGGATAAATTGGATCAACTGGCCCGCAAGAGCAATAATACCTCTCAAATTGTACGTGCGGTTGTTTACCGGATGACTTTGCAGTCGTATTTGGAAGAGAATGCTTTGGTTGCCATCATTAATACCCTAAAGGCTGATATCCAAAAGTCGGCATTTCCTACCAAGCCGGTGCTGCAATCGCTGCTGGCCGATATTTACTGGCAGTATTACCAGCAAAACCGCTGGCGCATAACGCAACGCTCAACGCTGCAAAAGCAGGACGCTGATTTTACCAACTGGGATCTGCAAACGCTAATAAACCAAACCAGCCAGCTGTACAAAATTTCATTACAGCAGGCCGACCGGCTTCAACATACAAAAGTGGAAGTACTTGAAGGTGTGTTAATTGGCGATAAAGATACCCGCTACCTGCGGCCCACCTTGTATGACTTGCTGCTGCACCGGGCCTTAACTTTCTTTTTAGCCGAAGAACCCTCATTGCCCAAACCGCTAACACCCTTTAATTTGAACGATGTGCATTTATTTGACGTTAGCCATGCGTTTGCAGCTCAATCTATGCGTACAACAGACACAACTTCTACTTACTATCAGGGCATTAAGCTATTACAACAAGGTCTTCAATACCACATCCAAAAAAATAACACAGAAGCACTGATAGATCTTGATTTGCGTCGTTTGTCTTTCTTGTACAGCGAATCGCGCCTGGCTCAAAAGGATTCATTATACCTTTTAAATCTGAATGCCATTACCCAAACCTACGCTAACAAACCTATCAGCGCCGAAGCATGGACGTTAATTGGCCACTTTTATAAAGCCAAGAATGATTTGGTGAAAGCGCATGCAGCTTATAGCAAAGCAGTAAACGCCTATCCGCAAAGTTTGGGAGGCAAAAATGCGGCTGTGGCTATTCAGCAAATCGAAGAAGCTTTTGCATCTGTAACTGTAGAACATTTAAACGTACCAAACAAACCATTGCTGGCAGCCATAAGGTATCAAAACGTTAAGCGTGCCGATTTAAAGATTTACAAATTAAGCACAGTACAGTTAGATGATTATGAAGAATTGAATAAGGCAACATTAAGCCAGCGTTGGTCTGCCGGGGGAAGTAAAAACGGCTACAAAGAGTTGCTGGCATTTTTTGATCATTTAGAAATCTATAGTAAACAAAGCACAAATTTGCCCGAGCTGAATGATTACAGCATGCATACTACCGAAATAAAGCTCGAGCCTTTGCCACCGGGCAATTATGTGGTACTGATTAGCCACAAAGGCGATTCATTATCAACGCAGGTAGCTAGCTTTGCCATAACCAGGTTAGCGAATGTTGTTCGTGTTAATCCTGATGAGGAAATTGAGTTTAGGGTGATGGATAGGCAGACCGGCCAACCCTTGAAAGGCGTAAACGTACATGCATCAGGAAAGGTATATAAATATGATAGCTTAAAACGGGATGGCGAATATGTAGATGCGGAAGAGGATGGTTTGACAGATGCACAAGGCATGTTTAAGGCCGAAAGGTTGCACGCAGGCCAGGTGATGGTAAGATTAACGCTGAATGGTGATACGCTGGTAGATAAGTCAAGGTATGTGAGCGGCCAAGCGGCCGATGATGAAGATGATGAACCGGAACCTAAGACTGTAATATTTACCGACAGGCAAATTTACCGCCCAGGGCAAACTGTGTATTTTAAAGGACTGCAAATGGAAACTGTTAAACACAAAAGTAATGTTGTGGCTAATAAAGAAATTGCAGTAAAGTTTTTAGACGCAAACCAAAAAGAGCTGGGCTTGCAAAACTTTGTAACAAATGAATTTGGCACATTTAGTGGGTCATTCATTTTGCCGCAAAATATGCTGAATGGTGCAGTTAACCTTCAAGCCGATAATGGCAATATAAATATACAGGTAGAAGAGTATAAACGGCCCACCTTTAAGGTAGAATATGCTGCGATAAAAGAGAGTTACAAGTTAAATGATAGTGTAAAGGTTAAGGGCACAGTGATGGCTTTTTCGGGCTTTGGCCTTTCGCAGGCAAGAATTGCTTACGAGGTAAGGCGTACTGCAAATTACAATTATGCCGCCATGCGGGCTATTTACGGCTCATCCTACTATTATTATGAAGAACCGGCCTTAATTGCAACCGACACCATAACGTCAGACAGCCAGGGCGGTTTCAGTATAAATTTTAAGGCTATTACAGGCGATAAGCCCTTACTTACAACAATGTATCGTTATCAGGTTACAGCAACTGTTACAGATGCTGTTGGCGAAACGCATAACGGGTCTATTGATGTAACTATTGGACATACAGACATCAGGTTAACAGCGGCTGTGCCTGCCACTCAGTTGGCAAAAGAACCGGCTAAAATTGAAGTATCACTAACCACATTAAATGCGCAACGGCTAAAAGGCATTATAAGCGTACACATAAACGCCTTGCAAAGCCCCAAAAAATTATTCAAGCGACGACTGTGGACGTTGCCCGATCAGTATTTAATGAGCCGGGCTGATTATCAACAGTATTTTCCGGAATATACGTACGCTAATGAGGACCGGTATGCTTACTGGCCCTTAAAGAGTAAAGTTGCTGAGTTGACTGCTGCTGCAACTCCTGAATCAACAACAGTTGTTAACCTGGATGTTTTGCGCAAACAGCCGTCAGGTATGTACGAGATAATGGTTCAGGCAACGTCTGCAAAAGGGGATACTGCATCGGTTAAGTATTACATGAACTTAATTAATGAACCTGCTACGCTGCCAACGCTGGCCAACTGGGTGGTGCCTGTATATAACGGCGTTAAAGCTGGCGAAAAGGCTGAGTTTTGGGTGGGCACCGGGCAAAAAACTTACATACTGTCAGAGCACTATATCGGTTCAAAGCTCAATTATTCTAAATGGATTACACCTTCAAAACAGCAAAAAATAACCGTTCCGGTTACTGCTGCCGATAACAATAGCGCTGCGCAGTTTATGATGGTTTATCAAAACCGGTTATACAGCAGCTACCAGCCTATCCAAGTTCAGCACCCCGAAAAGCAACTCAGTTTAAAGATGCTGACCTTCCGGAACAAACTGCAACCGGGCCAAAAGGAAGAATGGAAATTGCAGGTATCAGGTTATCAGAATGAAAAGCAGGCTGCCGAAGTATTAGCCGGTATGTATGATGCTTCCCTGGATGATATCAGATTTCCAAATGCTTGGGGAAACGGCTTGTTTCCATATGAGCGTAACCTTCGTTATTTTAATTGGAATGACTGGGCTATTGCGCAACAGCAACAGTCGCAACAGCTTTTATACGTTTATAAAAATTACCAAACACTTAGCAGGAGTTATGAGCGTATTAACTTATTTGGCTATAATTATTACGGAGGCAGTAATTACGCCTATCAGCAGTATTTGCAACGTGTTGGTGAACGCGGAAGGAATAAGCAGTATGACAATCAATTAGACGCTTCTTATAAAAAGAATGCAGCACTGGTAAAAGATGGATACGACATAACCGGCGTAATTGTAAGCGCTGGCGATGGCTTGGCATTGCCAGGTGTAACCGTAAAAATAAAGGGCACTACCATAAGAACTATAACTAATTCTAACGGAAAGTTCAAAATTAAAGTGCCTAAAGGCGGCCAGTTGCAATTCAGTTTCGTGGGTTATGTTACACAGGAGAAGGCAACCAACAAAGCTGATGTGATCGCCATTACCTTAGTTGGAGATAGTAACGCGTTGAATGAAACGGTGGTTATAGGTTATGGGACTCAAAGGCGGTCTGGGATACCAGGTGCTGTTTCATCTGCAGCTAATATACGCATCAGGGGATCGTCAAGTTTACATGCAGATGTAGTGAGCACTGTGCGTATAGACGAACCTGTGGGCAATGCGCCGCTAAGTATGGCATTACAGGGGAGGGCTGCTGGTATTGCCGTAACCGAATCCCACCCAAACGAAATTTTCACTTCAGTAGCTGTGGCGTACCCTGATGGCTCAAGAAGGGTTAATGGCCGCCTCATACCGGCCCAACAGAGCGGCCAAATTGCAGTACGAAGGAATTTTGTTGAAACTGCATTTTTTTATCCGCAGTTGCGTACCGATGAAAATGGCCAGACACTCATCAACTTCACAATGCCTGAGTCGCTCACTAAGTGGCGCTTCAGGGCTATGGCTCATACAAAAAATTTGGCTTTAGGGTACATAAACCAGGATGTTATCACCCAAAAGCAACTGATGGTAAGTGTCAATATGCCACGCTTTTTGCGTGAGGGCGATACCATTACCTTTTCGGCACGTGTGGCTAACTTAACAGCCCAGCCGCTTAAAGGGAACGTGCAGTTACGCCTGTTTAATGCGCTTAATATGCAGCCCGTAAATTTACTGCTTAAACCTGCAGAAGCAAATCAGCAAATTGAAGTGCAGGGCGGCAGCAATAAAGCGGTTAGTTTTTCAATAGTGGTTCCACCGGGGCTCGATGCCTTGACCTACCGTGTCGCTGCCGCCAGCGAATCTTATAGCGATGGTGAAGAAAATACACTGCCGGTACTGCCCAACCGCACCTTGATTACCGAAAGCATGCCTATGATGGTGCGGCCGGGCCAAACAAAGGAGTTTAGTTTCGATAGGTTTATCAGTAACAGAAGCCACACGCTTGTTAATAAAACCCTTACTTTAGAATATACACAAAACCCGGCGTGGTATGCCGTGCAGGCTATGCCTTACTTAATGGAGTTCCCGTATGAATGTTCGGAGCAAACTTTTAGTCGCTACTTTGCTAATAGTTTATCGGCTGCTGTTGTAAGCCATAATCCACAAATAAAAGCGGTGTTTGACAGTTGGAAGGCAACGGATAGCAAAGAACTGCTTTCAAACCTGGAAAAGAACGCTGCGTTAAAATCAGTTTTACTGGAAGAAACACCCTGGCTCAGGGATGCTGCAAATGAACAAGAACAGAAAAAGCGTATTGCTTTACTGTTTGATCTGAATAAATTAAGTTATGAGCAGGACGCAGCATTGGAAAAACTGCAAAAGCAGCAACTTTCAGGTGGTGGTTTTCCTTGGTTTGGCGGCACATACCCCGACCGTTATATTACACAGCATGTTATTGCGGGTATTGGTCAGCTTTATAATTTAAAAGTGATATTGCCAGCCAATACCAAGCTGGCCAACATTCGCAACAATGCCATACGCTATCTGGACGCTGAATTAGTGAATGATGACCAGCGCACGGACTTCAATCAAAGTGAAAAAGAGCTTAGCGCTACAGAAATACATGCCTGGTATGCGCGTAGTTATCACTTAGGAACTAAATTGAGCAGCAGCTTGTATACAATACAGCAGCAATACCTGCAACGTGCTGCTAAGCAATGGCCTTTACAAAATGTGTACAGCCAGGCCTTAATTGCACTTACTTTGCAACGCTACGGCAAGCACGAAGATGCTAAAGCTATCGTTCGGTCGCTGAATGAAACTGCACAACAATCGGCCGACCTGGGTATGTATTGGTCCAAAAACCAATTAGGTTGGTATTGGTACCAATCGCCTATCGAAACGCAGGCACTGCTTATTGAGTTGTTTAGTGAAGTTGGCAATCAACCTAAGGCTGTAGAGGAGATGAAGATATGGCTGTTGCGCAATAAGCAGACTAACAATTGGCGTACTACTAAAGCTACAGCGGCTGCATGCTATGCGCTCCTCATGAAGGGTGATAGCCTGCTTACACAAGCAACAACTCCCACAATTACACTTGGTGGTAAATCTTTAAATGAACTTAAACCAGAACTGAAGACCGAAGCAGGCTCCGGCTACCTGAAAACCAATTGGATTGATGAGCAAGTGAAACCAGCGTACGGAAAAGTGAAGGTAGTAAATACTGGTAAGCATATAAATTGGGGAGCATTGTACTGGCAGTACACCGAACAATTAGATAAGGTTACCCCATCGAATACAGACCTTACATTGCAGCGAAAGTATTTTGTTGAAAAACGCGATGTAAACGGAAGGTTGGTTTTAATAGCCGTAGATGCTGTTCATCCACCCAAAATTGGAGATGTACTTAAAGTGTTGGTATACCTCAAGGCGGGGCGCGACTATGAATATGTTCATTTAAAAGACATGCGCCCGGCTGGCACTGAACCGGTTGATGCATTATCGGGCTATAAATATCAGGACGGATTGTATTATTACCAGGTAACCAAAGATGTGGCTACCAACTTTTTCATCAGTCGCTTAAATAAAGGTAATTATGTGTTTGAATACCGGTTAACGGTTGTACAGCCTGGTAATTATTCAACCGGCATAAGTAGTGTGCAAAGCATGTATGCGCCAGAATTTAATGCGCACAGCCAGGGAAATAGGATGGTGATTGGAAAATAATTTCTTAAAGTAAAAAAGCAACTCTTAACAAGAGTTGCTTTTTCTGTGCCCAGAACGAGATTCGAACTCGTACAACCTTACGGATGCCACCCCCTCAAGATGGTGCGTCTACCAATTTCGCCACCTGGGCTTAATAAATTACAGGTTATGTGTTGTGAACTGAGCGTATTTCAGAAAACGGTTGTAAGATGTGTACCTTCAACCTACAACGTATAACTTATATTTAAAAAGGTGGTGTGCCCAGGGAGAGACTCGAACTCTCAAGAGACAATTCTCAACGGCTTCTGAGACCGCAACGTTTACCAATTTCGCCACCTGGGCTGATACTTGTAGGCTTTAAGTTTTAAAAACGCAATGCCTTTATCAGTATGAGGCTGCAAATATAGAAGATTATGCTAAAAGCCATCAAATAAATAATAAAAATCTTTACGGGTTTGAAATAGTGATTTATAGCTGATACTTTCGGGTAATCAATTTTTAAATCTATGTTAAAAAAGTTCAGTTTTTTTATAGCACTATTGGGTGTGCTTTTATTTAGCGCTTCATCTTTTGCGCAAAGTGCCGATGCTATTTTAGGTAAGTGGATCAATCCGAGTGGGGAAGGGCAAATACAGATTTATAAGAAAGGTAGCTTATTTTATGGCAAGTTGGTTTGGTTAAAGCAGCCCAACGATGAAACAACCGGTCAGCCCAAAACTGATAAAAATAATCCGGAAAAAAATTTACATTCTCGCCCGATACTGGGATTGGAAATACTGAAAGATTTTAAGTTTGATGGAGAGAGCGTGTATGATGACGGCAATATCTATGACCCTAAAAATGGCAAAATTTATAGCTGCAAAATGACGCTGAACGGGAATAAACTAAAGATAAGAGGATATATTGGCATTTCGTTATTAGGCCGATCTGAAATCTGGACACGGGTTAAATAATAGTTATATGAAGAGTGCCCTTATTATTTTTTGCTTGCTTATTACTCACTGCTTACAAGCGCAAACTATTACATTAATTGAGCAGGGCAAATCTACCAGTATCCGTGGTTTGTCTGTTGTGAGCGATAAAGTTGCGTGGGTAAGTGGCAGCAAGGGGCATGTAGCGGTTACTACCGACGGTGGGCACAGCTGGGCCTGGCAACAAGTAAAAGGATTTGAGCAGAGTGATTTCAGGGATGTTGAAGCATTTTCTGATAAGGAAGCAATTATCATGAGTTCGGGAACACCTGCGCTTATTTTGAGAACCGTAAATGGCGGTGCTAGTTGGAATATTACATTTCAGAATAATGATAAAGCATATTTTCTTGATGGAATGGGCTTTTTTGACGCAAAGCATGGTTTAGTGATGGGAGATCCGATTAACGGAAAGTTTCTATTGTTGGAAACCAAAGATAGCGGCCGGACTTGGAACGCACTTAAAACCTTGCCCGAAGCTTTAGCAAATGAAGCTGCTTTTGCTGCTAGCGGTACATCGCTAAGGGTTTTAAATAGCCGCAACAATGTGTTACTGCTAACGGGCGGAAGCACATCAAGGATATTGTTGGGGGTGGGCTTGAAAAGCTGGAGTACCATTGAAGTGCCACTAATACACGGACAGCCAAGTCAGGGTGGATTTTCAATTGCTGTGGGCGGTGGTGGCACCGTTGTAGTAGGGGGCGATTATCAGCAAAATAAAAAAGCAGATTCTGTTGCTTGTTATTACAGTGGTAACGAAAGCAGGATGAAGTTTCAGTTGGCTAAGCAAATGCCAGGCGGTTATCAGTCGTGCGTTACCTATTTGTTTGATCACACTTTTTTGTCAACCGGAACTTCGGGCTCCAATATAACAAATGATGGTGGCGCAACTTGGAGGCCTATAGACACCGAAAGTTATAACGTTTGTGAGAAGGCGAAATCTGGAAACTTGATTTTACTAGCAGGAGATAAGGGCAAAATAGCAATATTTAAAAATTAGTACACTGACAATAAAGCCCTTACTATATGTTATGAAAATATTTGTAGATTGCACTTGCGCCGAATTGTATTTACTTCTATATTTGCACCACTTTAAAGAAAACGCTTAAACGTTTTCACTAAAGCAAAAATAAAACGATTCCGTAGCTCAGCTGGTAGAGCATTACACTTTTAATGTAGTGGTCCTGGGTTCGAATCCCAGCGGGATCACAGAAAGTTTTCAACTTCTGTCAAAAAAAAGCCTCACTATTGTGAGGCTTTTTTCGTTTTCACCTATACAATCGGAAGTCAACACAGCGTTACGAGTTACAGTAGTTCAGGATCGGTGCCTCCGGTATTGGAATGCGTTATTTTGCTCAAATTGTAACTAACCTCTCCGTCTTGTTGCGTACCTTTTATTAATCCTTTGTCGTATAAATTCATCAAAACTTGTTCAGCTTCGCGATGTAAGTTTTGCGGGGCTTCCTGAGGTTCGTACTCGGTTAACTTAGCAGCAACATCAGGAGCAGTGCCTTCTCCCAATTGTGCCAAAGCATAAAGCACTTTGTTCTGCCAGCTATCATCGGCATGGTATGCTTCTGGAGGAGCTACTGGTTTAAATTCCTCATTAAAAGATTGATCAGCTTTATTCATAATAATATCTGAACATCATAGTCTTTCTATTGTTTCATGATGTGTTATGCATTGTTATAACAGGCTGCAATTACAAAAAGGACAATTAAAACTTTAACTATTATTGTAAATGATCAAAGCGTATCAACTCTTCACTGGTTCTGACGGACATTCTTACTTTAAGATGGGTAACGTTTCAGAGGCAGTGATCACAAAGGCCCAATCTATTCGTTTTCAAGAATCCCCGCCAGGGTCGGTTTACGATTGGCACCCCGCGCCAATGATGCAATTTGTAATTAACCTGCGTGGAACGTTAGAGTTTACGACTTTTAATGGAGAGACATTTACGTTGAAACCTGGAGAAATTTTAATTGCCCAAGATACGACTGGCAGTGGGCATAAATGGCGGTTATTAGGTGCTGATCCGTGGCAAAGGGCTTATGTTGTTTTTGACGATACAACGGATATTAATTTTGTTCCGGAGCAAGTCGCCGACGTGTAGAAAGGGTAGAATCGATAAGTAATCTCTTAATAAATAAGTCGGCTTATTGTTTAGTAGCTTTAAAGCGCTGTTGGTAATACCATTCCATAAAAGATACAGCTTCTTGCCACGTCAACTTGCCGTCGGAAGCCACCTGGGCGATCAAAACAGACAAGTTGTGTAAAAAGGCACTTTTTAAATCGCCTTTTAAACTCTGTATTGTTTTTATTGCACAAGCTGTTAACTGCTCTGGTGTTGAAAAGTTAGTGCAATCGTCTGCAAGCCTAAGTTGTGTAAGTATGGCAGGTAGGGCTGAACGCAATAATGATTTTATGCGGTCGTCCAGGTCGCCAGGTATAATAGCAGTTATAATATCAGCTGCTGGTGAATCAACAAAAGTTTTGATGTTTTCTGTAATTACAACTCCGGTATGTACAGCTGTTTGCAATTCACATGGTATATGGTTGAACAACTTTTGAATTGCTGTCCAAATTTTCTTTAACCAAACTGGTATTTTCATGCTATCTTTTGATTTTTATTTTAAACTGGTGATATAATTTCGAACCGTATAATACAATGCGTACAATCCAAGAAAGGGCAGTTGCACATACTACGACACAACCTGCACATGAGGATATAGCCGCAACCATTTTTAGGGTTTCATCAGTAAGTAACAAGCCTTTTATAGCAATTACATAACTGGTCAACGCAGACAAGATGCCTATTTGCGGCTTGTAGTTGAGGTAGTAGTAGAGATATTTGATGGCGTTTTGCATAGTAAATCATATTTAATGAGGTTATATTGATAAATGATATTTATGAGTTTTGTTGCATATAGTGGGTCTGTTGCATAACCGGCCCTAGCAAATGCTTGTGCCTGCTCCTGGGGGTTGTTACTAACGAAAACACCGTTTTTAGCATACCTTGGGTTAATTTGAAGAAACTTTACCCGATCAACAAACCCAGCTTCACGTGTCAAGTATTTTCTAAACGATTGTTTTATCGTTATTTTCGTTTTATTTATATATTCGGTAGTATTGTAATATACAACTTCCCCTTTCCAACTGGCGTTAGCCTTAATGCCAAAGAAATTATGGTGAAGGACGGAAAGTTTTGACTGTCCGTAATTGCTTTCCAGACAAGCCTGCGCTACCATAAGCGAAGGAAATAGTTTGGTGTCAGAACATACCTTAACCACATCTTCTGAGATTTGAATGATAAAATCGATTGCTTTTTTGTTCATGTTAATTGTATAGGTCAATTGTAATACGGATTTGTGTTCAGCAGTTTCGTTATAAGTCTATAACGGTGGGATTATTGTAAAAAATCTCATATGGGGTTACAGACAAAAATGAAAAAATAATTCTGACAACGCCTGTGGTATCGGCAATGGGTAAAGCGCTAACAATGCTTCTTTGCCCTGCCGGTATACTGTATTTTAGATTGTTCAGAGGTGTGACGCCTCCGTCTTTAACGTAACTAACAGTAACCGAAATATTAATGCTCTTTGAATAATTAAGTGTAGCATCACTACTTTCTATCCAAAATCCAATCCATATCACGCCATCAATATCTTTATAGGAATTCGCAAAAAAAGCATAGGTTACAGGTTGTGTGGGTACATAATATTCAAAATGTGCAATTTTTCGTGCGCACCCGCCTGTTTCTACTTCGAATGAGATGCCTTTAAAACCTCTTGACGGTTCGAGGTACTGCTTTGTATCTCCAAAAAGTGTTAAGCCTTTTAGTCCTTTAGACGGTTGTACGATTTCATCAAGGTTAGCCGGCGTTATATTAATACTAAACATAAGCGTTGGTTAGCGTTACCTTAAACTGAACCCAAACCACCGCAGTCTCGTAAGCAACTGCAGTATTGAATGCAGGGTGGCCATTGCCTTTGCCGGCATTATCAATTAATGGCTTTTGATTAATTTCAAAGTCAACAAATACCCCGGCACTAGTTAGATACCCATTTACCCATTCCAATTCACCAGCAGGTTCAAACTCATTATCAGTGTATCTCATACCGATACTTAATCTGTCAGGATTGCTATAACCTGAAGCATCACCTTTGGCCGTTACATAGGAATCTGGAACATTGTTATTTAAAGCGGTCCCCCCGGCTGCATCTTTATCAAACAGTGTAAATCCGACATAAGATAGCTTATTGATAACCGTAGGGTTGGAAAACACTTTTACCGGCGCAGATATGACATAACCGGACGTTGCACCACCAGACAGTATAAAGTCGGTGCCTGCAAGTTCAACGCCTACATATGATGCCCCTTTAGCCAATTTCCAACAGTCATGCATGCTGGCATAGTAAGCAATGGCGTAAATGCCGCTGCCAATGTTGGCACCACCTTGACCGGCTCCTATATGAGGGCTATCGTATTGTAAGCTAAGATCATACTTCGAGGCCCCGTTATATTTGGGTGGAAGATTGATGCTATTTTGGTTTAAGGCTGTGTTACTTATTTTATGGTCAACCAATGTTTGAAATGCAGCAGCACCAACCTTGATGCTGCCCATCAAATTATTATAATTAAAGTTCACAGGACTTGCTAGTGCGGTTACGTTAGTAGTGCCGTTGCAATAATTATTATAAAAGGTACTAACGTTCAATATACTGTTTACATTTACAAAATCGCAGTTTATTGCAGGGTTTTGTACCAAATCAACGGTAGAGCAATCGAATAGTCTACAAGAAGTTAGGGATTGTGTAGAGCCAGAAGTGGCAACTAAAGAGATACTGCAATTTTTAAAGGTGCAGTCTATAAACGGGTGCCGTACATTTATAGCGCCATAGTTTTCAAAAGTTATCCCTCTAATAGATGCCAAAGAATTGGTTGCAACGCTTAGAATAAACTGTGTAGTACCTATGGCTCTAAAAACCACATGTCCATCAGCAACTATTTCGGAGCCGTTATTGCCCCTTATACCTGTATTAACTCCTTCATTATAATATGTACCTGCACCTACTATTATTGAAAATTTGTATGCGCTGTTTGTAAGTTGGGCTTGAGCATAAGCTATAGCCGATGCAATCGTCTTTTTTGGCGTATTTGGGTTAGACGGCGTTGTGCTGGCATCGTTGCCATCTTTTGAAACATAAATTGCCTGATTATTAACCGGGACGCTATATCTAAAATTGTGTGCCATATATTTCTATGCTAATTTAATGAAGGCTGCGCCCATTGTTGTCGAAGAAGTGAACGTTACTCTCCAGCGTACAAAAGTATCTGCCGGTATTAATATTGATTCTTCCAGTGGAAGAGATATAGTTTTGTAGCTAATCCCACCATTTGTACTGTACTGAAATGTGCTGATGCCGTCTAACGTAATTTTAATGATGGACGCAGGTTTTTCAAAGTAATCTTTGTATTCACGTACCGGCGAAACGAAACTTAAAGTAAAGCCCTTCTGTATGCTCGGGTCAGTACCCATAAATCGCAAACTATAAATATTTGCGGCTTCTTTCCTGATCCAAACCTCACTAAACTTTGCGTTTAAGTTGTAGCCTTGTGGGGCATTTATTGTTACACCTGCGGCTGGCGTTAATTTTATTCCGCCATCCCCCGTTTGCCTCAAACAGAACTCTTGACCGGTGATAAACGTGCCGTCTACTGGTAAAGTGACCATAGTGTCGGCACTAAAGTTGCAGCGTATCACTGTATCTGCCATTGCGCTTAGTGGTGTAAAGGCAACTGTTTGAGTAGCATAGTAAGTAACCAACTTGTCTCGTTTGTTAGCAACGGCGTTTTGCCGGTTAGCAATTTCGTTTGCCAGGCCCGTTATATTGCCGCCAATCTGCGCCTGCAGTTTGCCCATTGCATCACGTACATTATCAAGCGCTGTTATTGCTGATGCGTCATTGAAGTTTATTCCCGTAATGAGTGACAGGAGCACAGCATCGTTAAAGTCGCTCACGGTGTTTGCCAGCTGCTTGCCGTTATGATTGGTTCTGTCCAAGCTCGCCTGAAGCGCCGACTGTAAGGATGGATTATCGTTAGGGCTTCCCGCAAGCTGAGCAAAGCTAGATGCACCAGTATTACTGGAAGGTTTCCAAGTGCTATCGGTACTGTCCCATATATATTCAACAGCATCTGACCCGGTTCCGCCGTCGATAATGACGTAATCGCCATCAAGCCCTAAAGGCAATGAACCTTGTAGTGCTGCCAGTGTAGCATATTTGCCCTTGTAGTGTTCAATGATGTTATTTAGCTTGGTGAAAAGCGCATCCGTAAAATTGTGGTCTGATAGCACCTTGCTACCATCTTTGTCAACCTTATTGTCAAGCATGTCCTCCAACGGTTTGCTCTTTTTTACTGGAGTGCCGGTAACGTCGCCAGTCGCCGGCCACATATACTCTATGATTTGCCCTGCGCTAATAACGCCTATCGTTTTACCCGGTCTGATGGCTATGGGTACACCAGCCAGTGCCTCAGCCATGCTTCCCCAGGCAACGTCGCCGCCGCCGTAATAATGATCATTATTGCCTTTCTCGGTTCGCTTGTGCGGACCTGCAATTTCTAATGGTGCTCCTGCCATGTTATGCTAGTGTGATTTGGTGGCGGTGACTGGTTGAGTAAGCCACGCCCATTTGTTTGACATATAGTTTAAAGCCAGGCACGGGGTTGCCGGCTATATCGTTTACACTGATAGTACCTTGTAGTACGTATTCTGAAGTAATTACTGCATTAAGTGCATCAAGATCAACGACGCTTGCAAGGGATTTGCCAGGAGCCGTAACAACCACTAATGTTGTTTGAGTATTTAAAGTGTTTAAAACAAACGTGTTCGGTTGGCTGGTAAATTGTTTGCCAGGAAGAGAACGCGCTGATGCCCCCGAACTTGGTATCGCTGCTGCGGGGCCATACCAAGTAGCATAATAACCGGTAAAATTCAAAACGTTAGAAGCCAGCGCCTGGTTCGCCCCAATGCGGCCCTCGGGGTCGGGTATGTCAATGATATTATTTAAAATATCACCCTGGTTGTGGTTTACATATCCCTGGTAGCTAATTGCAGAAGTGCCTAGTGTAATGTTGTCTGTGTATTGGGTGCTATTACTAACCACATTACCAGCTTTTCTAATCTGGTAACTAATTGCAGCGCCTGCATCTAATCGCGAAAAAACTAATGACAGTGCTGGTGTACGGCTTTCTCCCACCTCGCCGGTTAGAGAGACGTTTGCGTTTAATATGAGTGTTGGTGACCTATAGTTTGGATGTGGTACCAAGGCCCCAACCAGTTTGTCAAAATCCCGTCGGGCTGTAACTTCTGCAAGATTTACGCCCAGTTTGTCATCCTCTAACTTTAAAGTTTCATCAATGTCATCTTCATCCAGGCCATTTTCGAGAACTTCGTTAACAGCCGCAACTAAAGAACTTTTATTATTAGTATGGAGGTCGTTTATATTACCAACGCCTTCTGGATCTACTATCATTGTTACACCGCCAGGCCACGATCCGTTAACTTTTGGTCCAAATAAAACCCAAGTAGTGGTATTGATGTAAAAATCACCATTGGTACCCGTTGTACCGTTTGATGGATTTATTGAACCATACAGAAGCGTCTTGCCGTTGATACCTGATGAGCCTGTATCCCCCTTCGGACCTGGGCCGCCAGGCGGGCCATTAAGCATAGAAAATACAGGTTGCCAACCAGATCCGCTTTTCTTATAAAATTTTCCGTTTGTTGTATTAATGTACGTGTCATTGACCTGGCCATTTGAATTATTAGGCTCTCCGGTTCCGTAAATAATTGGTGTGGCCTGAGAATCATTATTTGTGGGTAAGGAGAATGCAAGTGCCCAGCTGCCATTACGTTTCTGATAAAAAGCGCCTTGTGTTGTATTAATGGCAACATCATCATTTTTTCCAATACTGTCTTGTGGAATGGTAGCAACAAAGCTAATTTTATTGCCAGTCGAGATATTAGAGGTAATGTATTGAAGTAGCTTAGCAAAGCTATACTGATAGTTTTCGGTATCACTAACCAACATGCTTACATCGTCGCCGGTTATAGTAGGTGCAACCGGCAACTCACTTATTTTCTGATCGGGCATGTCTTTATAAGTAATGGTCTAAGGATAAAAAATTGTCGATCTCGTCAATACCGGTAGGGTGGTTAAAATCTGTTTTATCAATGCTGCGGATGCGTGGGCCTGCCTGCCTGGCACTTTTGTTTTGCTCATTGTAACGCCATAGCGGATAGTCAGCTTTGTTATCTTGCAGAAATTTTTCTATCTCGTTAGCATGTGCGTTAGCAACACTTCGCTGCTGCTGCACTAATTTCACCAGCTCTTGCGTATTTAATGACTGGGCGCTGTCATACTGTTTAATTACCGGGCCGGTAGCTGTGTAGTGTACACCGTTGCCTTCTATAAAGCGGGCAAATGTGAAGTAAACTAAAGCTGGTATAAGCCCTTCATAAGCAATATAATGACCGTAAGGATCCGAATACTCACAGCCTCTGTAAAGCTTTTGGTATACCTGAGGTGCGTCAGTTGACATTATGCCATCCTCGGTAAAGTATTTAAGAATTTGGTAGTATAATGGGTAGCCTAAAAAGGGCTTTAAATCTAGCTCTTGCGCTTTTTTGATATAGACTTGCAGGCGCTCGGGCTTCAAATTGACTGAAATATCTTCAAATTGCTGAAACTGTGCAGCTGTGATGAGTAGAGAAGTCATAATGATTGTTCTTTTATGGTGTAAATGATGAGTGAATTGAACAATGGACTATGTGTATTTTATGAACACTCACCCGTCATTGCTTCGGCCTCCGCTTGTTTAAAGCCATAAGCGTGTGTTAATATGGCTACTTTGTTTTGGGTTGGAATATTGGATAACAAAATTTGGTTGATGCTATTGCCGGCAGTCCGTCCTGCGCTATCATCGGCAACATTGCCGGGAACAGGAAGTATATTCCAGTTACCACTAGGGTTTACGTTTTGGTAAAAGTTGCCAAAAAGCTCCGCAAACACTTCACTTAGTTCTAGTCTGTCAGGTGCGGTGTTATCATTAAACTCACGAATAGCTTCTTTTTTTTCGCCGCCATTGCTCAGCCCAGATGATTTTTCGGCATTGATTAACTCTTTGGGTACAGAAAACCCTTTGATAATGCGGCCCTCTACCGATTTCTCGGTAGTCTCAAACAACTTATCATTGTTTTGAATGGCATAAGGTTGAAATTCCGGTTTACTGGCTTCATCGTCATACTCAATAACGATGATTTTTTGCGCGCTCTTAGTCCCCTGGAAAGCACCCAGATCTTTTTCTAATTGCGATGGCTTGCTACCATTAACACCGTTATCTGGTTCGGTATTGTCCGCCTCTTCGCGCCGGGCCTGCATAAATAGCATGGTAGATGGTAAGAAACCGGTAGTAACTTCGCGGTTATTAAACGTTTTGATGCCTGCTTCCGTCTCAAAATCTTCCCAAACACTGTCGGCCTCAATAAGGGGGTAATCATCAACTTCTGGATTAAAGTAATAGAGCTGACCTTTGTATTTATCCCATCCACCTGCTTTTAAAACTTGTTCCTCAATTACAACCGGATCAGGATTGTATTTGTCAATAAACAGAACTTTGGAGCGCATTATATGCTTCCAGGTTTTTCGGCCCCAGTCATTATAAATAGCAAATTGGTTGGCTGTTTCAACACAATCCGTGTTGCCCATGCGGATATCCTCAAACTTTACGTAATGAGCTGATGCAATTTTATAGTTGGCGTTATAATTTAAGTGTATACCATATCCGCAGAAAAGAGCTGCATCGGTAGCTACGGCTTTGAGTAGCTTGGCAAGTGTTAATCCTTGATCATTTATGATTTGTTTGCCCAGGTCTTTATCTTCAAAGCCATTACCGCCTATAAACTTGGCCCTTTTGTTCCAGCAATCCTTAGCCGTAGGGGAGGCGGCTACTAATTCCAACATACGTTGAGGATAAGCGTTATCCACATCATAATTAAGTATGCCAAAGGTTTGGTTCGGCCGCACTCTTATCCGGCGTTCAATTTGTGGTAGGTAGGTTTTCATGTTTTAGTATCAAGTAGTAAGTATCAAGTAGCAAGTAGTGGATAACCGTGTGGAGCAGGTAGCAAGTTTGTACCTGACACTTGCTACCCGATACTAAAAATTATACGGTTAAAGCTTCGAGTGCTGCTAAAGTAGAGGCGTAACTGGCGGAGCCCAACTCTGGAGCTATATATACGGCACGCGGAGGGTATGGCTCACGAAGCTTGTCGGGATTAGTGAGTTTAAGCTTATAACCGCCTTCCAAAGACTCGTCGGCTGCGTTTCGTTCGGCCTCTGTTAGTATGAGGCTGTTAATAGCACCAAACAGTTCGACGGCAGAATCGCCATCTTTGTAGTTGTTTACTACAATTGCTTTTACGCGGCCATAAGCCATGGCACGCAGCTGTGTCTTAACATCAACCGAAAGACCAGCAATGTTAAAGTCTATTTCTTCTGTATAGCGTGGGCCAACCTGCGTTTTTGCCAGTTTAGACATGGCATTAAAGCTATTATTGGTGCCTTCAAATTTGTAAACCTTACCACTGCCCGACTTGGCTAACCCGTCGATGATTAAGGGGTTGGCAGTGTTATAAGTAATGGTGATTTCATCTTCGTTGAAGATATAAATCACATCTTCGATGCCAGAAGTAACAGGCGCTGAATCTTTAAGGCTAAAACCTTCTGTGATTTTGTTGAAAATTGATGTTGGCATTTGTGAATGAATGAATTAGAAAATGAAAGGATGAGTGCGTTTTGTAGAAGTATCAGGTATCAAGACAGATTCGGCAAGGAAAAAGAAAAGGTGATAAGGTTTAAGTTGTTCAGATAAAGTATAGTCTTGCTGCCTGCTACTACCTACTTAATATTATAACCCTGCTGATAAATAGAACAGCTCGTTAGCGAATTTGAAGTTCACGGCAGCCTTCATACGGGCTTTCATACGTACCACATTGTCATTGGTGTAAGGTTTCATGTACACAGTGGAAAGCTCTGAGGCATCGCCCAGCAGATCTACCCCCAGAAACAGGTTAGATGAACGAGCGCCTAAGATGGTGTTGGCTTGCCAGTGGTTCATTAACTGTAAGGGCATGCCCAGGTAATCCATCTTCTTTTTATCGGTGAAGGCGTTTAAAACATTGGTGGCACTGTTTGCCTGTGCCTGTGCATAGGCATAACCTACATGCAATGGTATTTGCAGGTTAAAATCATCCTGGCTGCGATCTGCCGGGTCAAGTTGTGAAAACACGCCACTTAATACACCCAACACGTTGCTGGCATTGATGTAGTTAATGGTTGCGGCTGATGATGTGCCCGTGAATGTAGCTGCCTTACGGGTGTTAATTTCGTTGTAATTACGTACAAGTTTAAAGGTGGTAGCGCTAAGTACTTTAATAAAGTAAGACTGCCCGGTAACATCAACTGCTGTAAGGTTGGTTGTATCCTTGCTGGTGCCGGTGGCGGCCGAAACTGTTACCACATCGCCATCAGCCAGTGTGTTGGTACTGGTTACAGTTACCACACCATTAGCATCAATACCCGTTGATGACATAGCGGTAGCTGATTTACTTAAACCAACTTTGTAAGTGTTTGTGTTGGCAGAAATTGAAGGTAACAGGCCAGTAAAAGGAGCAGTAAAGGCGGCCTCTTTTGTAGCCGATTTGCCTAGCCAGTACAAACGCTCATTAGCAATTTGTATTTTGGTAAGGTACCGCTGTACCATAAAGTCAGATAGGTCTACCGTGCCTTCGTAGTCGCCAAATGCGCCCGGGGCAAGGCTTTGGGCTTCCCAGCTTTGTACCAGCTTGTCCCATTCCTCTTGTTTCATAAACTCGTATACCACCGGGTCAAGGTAAGTTTCGTCTTGTTTGGCAGTGGTTCCCTGGTCGGCAAACATGCCCGATGGATCCTGCAGTTTTACATCGTCATCTACATCAAGCAGGATTTTTTTAGATTTTACATCATTAATTACGGTTAATAGTCCGCGTTTTACGGAATCGGCCTCAAGCAGGGTGCTGGCCATAAACCCAGCCAGCGCTTCGCCGGCATAGGTGTTGTTGGTAAAGGTAAATTGAGCCATTTAGTGAATTGTCGGTATTAAATAAGTTGCGGGTTAGGAAAATAGGTAGAGGTACAGCGTAGGAAGTACCAGATAGAAGGAGGAACAAGGGGGTAGTAGGCAATTTGTACAGGGTACGGAGTAAACGGAAGGTTGTAAAGCAAGCTTAGGATGAAATAAAGGTTTGGGTTGTTGAAAGAATAGCCTTACTCGCGTTATTCCGTACCCCGTACTTTCAACTGAGTATCGAGTTATTTACTATCTCTAACCGCTTGTTTTACGGCGTTTTGGGCTATGGTAGATTGTGGAGCGAAGAACGGTTGGCCCTCGCTTTGGGCCTTGTTGCTGCGTTTTGAACCTTCAGGTGTGAAGGTAGATTTAATTTCGTTCCTTACCTCAGTATGGGTTTGCTGCAGGCGGGCCTGGGCATTTTGCAAAGTAGCACGGGCTTCTGTTAATAGCGCATTTTGAGCGTGTAACTTGGCTTTAAGGCTGGCTAACTGGTTTTGTACGTCATGTGATTTTGTTTTGCCTTTTACTTTCTCTTCGGGCAATTGCTCTTCATCTTCTTCCATTTCAGGATCAGCAGGGCTTACTTTTTTTACTTTGCCTTTTTCAACAGCTAACTGCTGGCCATCGGAAGTGGTGTAAATGTCGTCAACGGCTGGTGTGCTGAGGTCTTCATCTTGGTACACTTCGGTGTCGTGGCCCAAATCGCCGGTGTGGTGTAGCTGGCCTTTGTCGGTCATGGTTTGCTTGTTCATTACTTTCTTAAAAAAGTTCATCATCTTATTCAGTACCGATGTGGTTTTCTCAATAAGGTCATTGTTGGGCATGTTCATGTGTTTGTGGGGTGATTTATGATTGTTGATTAATATTTTATTGATGCAGCGCTGATAAACGGCTGGTGCGTTGCTGGTGCATTTCTGCACAATGGCACTGTTGGTGATAGGCGTTTGGTAATCTTCAATACGATCTATAAAACCTAAAGCCAGGGCCTGGTCGGCTGTCATCCAGGTTACAGCGTTAATAAGGCTGTTGATGGTTACCTCATCGAGGCCGGTTTTGTCGGTGTAGATTTGGGCCAGGCGCTCCTGTACGGTGTTGAGCATTTGTACATCTTTAAGCAATTCGTCGGCATTGCCGCCGCTGCCGGCCATGGGCTTGTGTATCATGAGCAAAGCATATTTACTCATTACAATTTGATGTCCGCCCATGGCCACAATTGAGGCTGCTGAAGCTGCCAGGGCATCTATGTAAGTGACTACCTGGCCTGGGTATTTTTTAAGCAGATCATAAATGGCTATGGCATCAAAGGCCGAGCCGCCTGCCGAGCTTATGTGCAATTCTACATCCTGACCGGCAGCCTGCTGTAATTGTTGCTGCAGGTAAGCAGATGACAGGCTGCCGGAACCGATACCGTCCTGATCGGTATCATATAGATAAATTTTGTAAGGCATAATGAACAGTGAGTAAGTGTAGTGTTGGTATGCAGATGTGCGGGTGTGCAAAAGTACAAGTGATGGTGCTAGGAGTTTGGATGCTCGATTTTAGAAATAGTGCTGTTGGTTTCTATTCAGCGGGCAATCGGAGAGCCTTTGTTATTTCAACGCAGTAAATTTTTTCAGGCAATTGGGGCTAAGAACTGGCCCCGTTTGGTTGACGATTCAAATATCCGAAACTTTTTTGGTTGAAGTGCTGCCAGCGTTTTGACAGCAATAGGTTTAAAGAAAATTAAACTTATTGAATGGTATGCTGATTGGCATAAAACAAAGGTGCGAAATTTATATGATCAAAGTGCTGCCACTGTTTTGGCAACATCAGCAAAACTGTAATACGCACGCCAAACCGTGCGGTTTCCTTTGTCAAACTTAACTTCAGCTTCCAGCACGGCTTTCCGCAAACTAATATTACGGGTTTCTATCTGCAATTGAATCCACAGAAAGATTTCGCGGTAAATGAAAATTTTTTCAGTTATAAAACCTGCCTTGTACATGTCCAGGAAGGTGCCATCGTTAAACAAAGCATTTGCTGTTTGTATATTCATGTTAGTAAGAAAGTAAGTTTAAGAAATTTTGAGTAGGAGGTATAAAGTAGCGAGTACAAAAGACGAAGCATGTTGCTACAAGATTGGCCGCACCATATGAAATCTTGGCGCGTGGGTCTTTCCTCTTGCCTCCAATAGCCTAAAGGTTCACTCTGTCAACCGTTTGAGCCAAGATGCTTTGCTGGTTATTAACATCTTTAACATCCACGTAAATAGGGGGGAAGTTGTTAATAAGTTGGTAGGCCAGGGTATTGGCCAGGTCTTTCTGATCGTTCAGGGGTTGGCTGTAGTAACGACTGGCGTTGCCGCCATCGGTAAATATGCCGCCTATGGCATAGCCCCGCCCCGTATTGGGTATTGAAAAATCGCGCCCGCCGTGCGCCACGTTAATGGCGCTCACCAGGTTGCGCGCCCAGGGGTTGCGCATCGCTTCAGACACCACCACGGCTTCGCCGGAGCGCAGGTAGGCGTTGGTGTTATCGGTGCGACTGTAGCCTGGCAGAACGGCGCCACGACCATCGGATACAAATACACCGCCGGTGGCCATACCAGGCTTTTGTTTGGCGATATCGGCAATAGACATGGCCGCTTGACCAGCAATAAAAGCACCTTGGGCAATGGCCAGCGCCTGGCCTATAAAAGGCATGCCGGCGTATCCCTTAAACGATTCGATGATGGCCTGCTTGCTACTCATAATTACATCGGCTATAGCAGTGGCTTTTTTGGCTAAAAAAGCAGCTTTGTAAATGGCCGAATCTTTTTTGGTGTTTTTAAGTACTGCATCAATGTATTTATCACCAGCGTGAATTTTAGAAGCTACCAGTTTGTTCTCAAGGTCAGCCTTCTTTTTGGCATAATCGGCATCAATTTTCGTCGTGGCTTCGTTACGTGATGTGGCTGCTTGTACTGCAAAATCATGCTGTGTTTTTAATAACTCAATTTCTTTTTTTAAGGCTGCAGACTCATGACCGCCTTCTCTTGCTGTAGATATTTCTTTTTCAAGCCCCGATTCTTTTTTTGTCTCTTTGTCTATAGATTCTTGCTGGTTAATCTCAGCTTCTTTGGTTTTCTGCTCTTTTAAAATAGCCTGTTTAAGTTTGCCGGTAATCTCAAGTTGTTTTCTTTCTTCATCTGCTGCTTTCTGTGCCAGGGCTGCTTCATCAAATTTGCCCTGACCTAAAAGTTTATAAGCCAGGTCCTGCTGTTCCTTATTCTTTTTGAGTACTGCTTTCTCCTCAATGTCCAGCTTAGCTAATTTCTCTTTCGTTTCATTTTCAAGCGCCGTTAACGACATTTCCTTTACATTAACCTGGTACTGCAGTGCCATTTGAAGGATGTCTTTGTGGTATTCATCCAGCTTTTTTGCTTCCTCCTCCTGAAACTTTTTCTGAATGGCTCCTAATGCAGCTGCTTCCTCTTTTTTGAGTTGTTCAAGTGTTACCCGATTATCTTTATATTTTTTTATTAATGTTTTAAAATGGTTTTGCGTATCATAAATTTCTTTAGCGTAGTCTTTTAATAAGGACTCGGCCATCCGGGCTTGTGAGGCAAGAAGTTCATCATGAGCTTCTTGATTTAACTTTTTCTTTTCTTCCTTTATGCGCTTGGAGTTAGCAATGTTTGCTTCCCGGTCAGCTTGAAGCTTTTGCTGCCTGTTTTTGGCGGCTATAGCACGCTTTTCAGCCTCCTTTTCCTTTCGTATCCTCTCTTTCTCTGCTTCTTTTTCTTTTTGCTTCTTTTTCTCTGCAAGCTCTTTTTCTTGCTTTGCTTTTTGTGCTAAAGCCTTATCAGACTGTTTTGCGAAGGCTTCTTGAGCTTTTGTATAAACGTCTTTTACACCTGTTGTCATTTGTAAAAAACCATTTGCTACCTTTTTGAAATCTTTGTTAACAAGGCCCTCATATATTATAGAAAAGGCCTTCAACCGATTCAAAATATTTTCGTCAATAAGTTTACCTAACTTTTTTAATCCTTTAAAAGGATGAACGAAAACTTCACCAAGTGCAATTTTAAATTTGCTAAGTCCGCCTTTTATGGTATCAATTACAACACCTAACCCCCCGAGGAACTGCCTTAATAATTCTGCTCCATCTTTGGTTTTTGTAAAGTATTCTACAATAGATTCTAAGACTAATACCAGCAGTCCAAAACCGGATGTTTTTATAGCACCGCCAACACTTTGAAAACCTGTTTTTACTACTGAAAGGCCATCTTTCATGGCGTTAAAGCCCTTTGATGCAGATTCTAGTGTTGACGCAAACTCCGGGCCCATTTCTGTTGCCTTGTCTTTGATTTTATCAAATGAGGAGGTCAGTTCATGTATAATCTTTTTTTGAAAGTCAAATGAGGATGTGCTTTTTGCCAGATCCTTTTCTTGATTGTCAATGGCGATAGATAGGTCGACTATTTGTAACTTTAGATTTCTAACGGCTGTTGAGTTATTTGCATGAGTAGTGGTTAAATCCTGATATTTAGTAAGCAAATTACTTAGTAGCTCTTTATTGTAAGTTAAAGAGTTTGAAGATTCTTTCACAACTTTAGCTGCTTGTGAAATGTGCTCGTTTAGCTTCTCGATGGATTCTTTATTTTTATCAATGCTTTTCGCGTTAGTATCAAAATCTTTAGTTGTTTTTTGTAAGACTTCCGATAGCTCTTTTTGCTTGATACTAAGTGTTTTTAATACCTCACTTAGCTTATTTACATTATTTTGTATTTCAATAACTTTTTTGTTTAAGTCTGAATCAGGCTGAATATTCGTGTTTTGCATTTTTATGATATTTATTCCATTTGGCATAATTTATATTAAATAAAAACCATATTGCTATGGTTTTTACTCTTTTATTTTTTGCTTAATAAACATATAAACTGTTTGTAAAGCCTTTCGGGTGCGTCTACCTCACCTGATACATCATAAAGTTTGAATTTCTTTATAGGAGACGCTTTAAGAAGGAGCATATCAGCAGGACTTAGAATAATAGACGTACTTCTCCTAAAATCGCCATTTCTGACATCGGTTTGTACTTCCTCATTAGGTTTATTAATACGTTTGCCATTGGCTAATATGATGAATACACCCTTTCTAGTAGCCAATGCAGTAGTGGTGATGACATCAATATCAAGGGTGTACGTAGCAATGCCTTTCTGTATTATTTTAAATATTTGTGTATTGTATCTATCAGGGATATAAGTATGCTGCTTAATCGCCTGCTGAACTTGGTACTGAGGTGGTGCTGTTGATGTAGAAAAGGTTTTATACTTTTCAAATTCATCATAATCCTCATTGATATTTGCGCAGAGGGTTTCATTATCTTTTTTAACAGCTTCATTTAGTGCTTTGATATCTTCTTCACGTTCTTTCTCAAGATTAGCTTTGTACACTTCCGCGCCTTTTTGCAGTCGAGCGTAAAGAGCGGCTTTCTTTGCAAGCTCTGCTTCTTCTTCAGCTTTTTTCTCTTCGGCGGTTATAAGAAATAACGGTCGGGATTGATTGTTATAAAGGAAAAAAAAGGCACCTGTTGCGCTTGAGTAAAGCTTAAGATAGTTAAACTGTTTATTGTAAATACCTCCATCCTGGCATTCAAACGATTTTGTAACTATAGAATCATGCTCTGATTTATCTTCAGAAGGTTTAGGATAAAGTAAGTTTTTTCCATCGATTGGACCTTTAACGTTTTTTAATAGGTAAGTGGTGTATTCTCGATCAAATGGTTTTACAAAGATTGTTTTACCGACATAAATCTTTGGATCAGCTGTGAGTTGACAGAAGGCGCTGAGCTTGATTAAGACAAAAAGTGTAAGGAATAAAGTTTTTTTCATGTATTTGCTAAAAATATTGGTAAATATATATTCGTGTTTCCATATTTGCAACAATGTGGAAAACTTAATTTTAGTTTAGTTTTCTAACCTAGCTTTACCAACTCCACTTTAGTAGGCTGCCCTTTGCGCCAGCTATCAATTTTATTAATGTAATAATAAGCGCTATCTTGCTGCAGGTAAATGGGTATGAGGAGGTCAAGTTCCAGTATATCGCGTGGAGTAAGCATAAACCAGCGTACTACTTTCTTGGTTTGCTTGAGGATGTGTTCTAATTCGGGATAATAAATACTTTTAAGGCCGCTTATATTACTGCTGCCGTTGCCTGGCATATCAGCCCAACATAGGTTATATTGCCCGTCAGGCTTGTAAAAGTAGGGAACGGATAGGGTATCATTTAACACCTGGCGATGGCCGTCGTCATCTATAAAAGTAACAGTTTTGTTATTACTTAACAGGTTTAGCTTCTGATCAACTAGCAGGCGTGGTTGGGTACTTATGCTATAACTATCATCATCATTTGCTGCATCGACTTTTTTTATTTGGGCTATACTACCCAATAAAAAAGGGCGGTTAAAACTGGGCGCAAACTGACTTTCAAACAGAGTAGCTGTAGTTGGCAGCGTTTTATCGTCAATGTTTATTTGTGCCTGGCCAAAAGTTTTGGGAGTTATGGCTTCATCTTCCTTGTGTTTAAGGTAGTTCACTTGTGCATAGCTACCCAATTTAAAGCTAATGTTTTTGCCCTGATTGACGCATTTATACGTCCAATCGCGCGCTTGTGGTATATTGTTCAAGATATCTCTGAACGAAGCAAAATTTACTACGCGTTTTTCGGCATCAGTTTGGCAAATGATACCAAAGCGCTGCAAGGTATCTTTTAATAGATCCTTTTGATTTATATCGGGAAATATACGCTCGCACTGTACTTGCTGACCGTATAGCATATTTTTAGTTTTGCTTATTACCGAAAGGGTAGCGCCGGTATAGATGGTTACTATAGTGCGGCTGCTGTTTTTAACATCATACTCTATGAAAATTACTTGGCCTTCCAGTAACTCCATTTCGGCAGTTAATTTCTGATCTCTCAACTCTTCGGTATACTGACCTTCGCCATCAACTGCTTTATCGGTAAGTACGGCCATTACGTTGGTTACCTGACTATGTTCGCCGGTTTTAGGATTGATGGTTTTAAGCCTGATTTCGATGCCCCCACCTTTGGCTGGTTTGTCACGGCTGTTAACAAAAAGGCTGAAAGTGAAACTAACCGATACACTACAGCGCTGTAGTGCGCGGTAACGGTTTGTGCCCGCATCAAAAGGGTTGTTTGGAGCCGTATTGGCATGAAGAGGATAGCCGTTTACCCGGTTAAGCGGAAATGTGCCGGCATAACCCAAGTTGCGGCCTGCTGTGTGGGCTTGGCTGTTGCTAACGCTAATAGAGTTGTAGTCGCGCAGGGTTTGCTGGTCGGTTCCGTGCTCAAAATCATCATTCGCAAACTGAACGATCAGCTTATTAAACAATTCATCATTTAATAAAGAGCCCGAAGCGGTGAATCCGGCATTGCGGGCAATGAGGCCAACAGCAGTTTTTAAAAAGAATCCCGGGCGAAGTTTTTTTACGTTAATTTCGGAGGGTTTATTTTCTTCAAACTTTAAATTACCATAATCTACCACCGGCCATATCCAGCCTTCGGTTTTGTTTTGAGAATTTACCACGTTGTTCAGCGTCCAGGTATGATCATACGGGGCCCAGGGTTTTGCTGCGCCTTGTGTGGTGGTGCTATCGCCCATATCGTAAATGCTGCCGTCAATAGCATCAAAAAAATCCACATTGCCCGATAGTACAGTTAAGCTGGCCATGTTATCGTCCACACTGTTCAACTCTGCATAGCCATAGGGAATAATCTCGAGGCCGTCTTGTACTATTTTAGCATCGTAGCGGCTATAGGGCAGGCAGGCGGTAAAGGCAATATCATCCGGGTAGCCCAGTATTTGCCGGTTGCGCTGAGTAAGGGGCAGCTTAAATTGGTTGCTGGTGTTGCCCTGTTGGTTTTTTACCTCGGCCAGGTTGTTAATTTGAAAAGTAAGGGCAATGGGACTGTCGTCGCTCAAATCAACCAGTTGGTCGTTTAGGTAGAGTTGCATTGGAGTTTTAATTTTTAAGTTGTGTGGTGCATGTTGAGGTTGAGATAAGTTGCATGAGGAGATAGTTTTGGGTGCTAATTTAAACAGCCAACTTGCAACCCTTAACCCGTGCCTACTGCGTTTGTATATTTAAGCCCGGCAGGTTAAAGGTTATGCTAAAGGGGGCCTGGCCATTGCGGGTTTCATACTCGGCAAAGGTGGCGGTATTGAGTACCACCGTTTGCCATTTAGCTGGATTTTTGCTCAGCAGCATTTGCACCTTGGGCGAGTATTTTATAGACTGTAATCCTTTAATATCGGCCACAGACAGATCTTCAGCCATAACCTTCATTTTCATACCGGCGCTTTTGCTAATCACATCTTCCATGGCATCCTGGTTGGCCCAGTCTAAAATATGATTTTTGATAATAACGGCGTTCTGCACATCAAGGCTAAGCTCCTGGTTATAAACAAAGCGGTAATAGTTCCAGGAACCGGTAAGGCCAATCCAGCGCATATAAACCGACTGTTCGTCTATAGCCTGGTCTATACGTATGGTTTGCGTTTGCGTAACGGTGTGTGCCAAGCCACCCGCATCAATATACTTTAAGGCGATAGTAAAATAGTGCACCTGGTTGCTGAAGTAGTTATTGACGAGCAAGCGATTAAGCCCTACGTGTTGCGCAAGGTTTTGGGTAATGGGTTCGTTTGTGATAATTTGCCGCTTTATAACCAACTTGCTCCCATCCTGGTTAAGTAAAAAGGATCTGTCCTCATTTAATAAATAATTCGTTAAAACGCCATCGGGCAGAGGATGTCTATTTATATCCAGTGGTGTAATCTCACAAAAAAGGTCTAATCCGGCTAAATGTTCGCTGTAAATAAAGCCAATATCAAACGGATAGCCCGGACTGCAGGCCGGTTCGTTAAAGTCGGTTAGCCACCTGGCTCTGCGGCTAATACCATCTACCGTTTTAAAAGGTATATAGGCAGCCATATTACCTCCGTAGGCATCGCCCAGTTGCCGGGCCGAATAGGTAACGTAGTAAGGGTCTGGTAAAGCAACATAATTGGGCTCTGTTTCATCACCGGTACTAACATTTTGCCATACCTCTGCATAGCTGATGTTGTAGCTGGCGCTTAGGTTATCGTCACGGTAATTCGGCTGGCTGTAATTACTTTCATCTTTTGCCCTTAGCAGGCTTTGTAAAAAGCTGGAAATGTCAGCATTAGTTATACCACTGGTGTTTGGCCGGTGTGTAGCTGTAATAGTCTCAGTTTTCCGGGTTAGCTTATCCTCATAGGTTATCTTTGTTTTAACCTGGTAATATGGGCGCAGCTTATTGATGTTAACAAAGCCGGTGCCGGATGTGTTTACGTACGGCACATCGAGTATGAGGGCATTGCCTGCCAGGTCAACTTCGCTCACCTGGTAAACGCCTGTATAATTTTCGGATTCAATGTAAACATAATCTTTAGCCGCAAGGCTTGTAGTGCCCGCACTACCGGTTATGCTTAGCGCGCCATTGATATAAAACTTGGTTTTGGCATAAAATGCATACGGTTGTATGCTGCTTATATCAAAGTCGCGCCGCTTGTAGCTGAAAACGATAGGGTTAAAGGCCGCATTCCAGCGGCTGATATTGCCATTGCCTGCATCTGCGCTTGGGTCGGCAATAAGCAAGTTAGCTACGCTCTCTAACGTGAAGGAGCGGCTATCCACACAGCCTTGTGCATCTTTAATATAAGCCGTGTATCCACCACCTGTTAAGTTGGCAAATGTTGCGCCGGATTGATATTCGCTATCATTTAATTTGTATTGTATAGAACCATATGAAGAACTGGCTTGAACAGTGATCTGTCCGCCGCCAATATTACCCGGGCCGGCTAACTTGTTAATTAGAATAGCCTTAATACCTGCGTCGCAAACACCCGGCGGGGTGTAGCCTCCATCGTTTTCCTGAACACCGCCTATAATACGTGCTTCATACGGTGTTATGTTATCAACGCTTCGCTGAAGCAGAATATCGGCTTGGATGATATAACTGCTTCCTGGTATAGACACCGTCCGTTCTTGTGCTGCATTGCCATCAAAATATTCCTGAAAAGTAACTATAACGTTATTGCCATCAACCGGCTGAAAGTACTCGTCCTGAAGCTCAATGTAAACATTACCGTAGGATTCATATCCTCTGATTCCGTCAAGATAGGCGGTGGCCGGCAAATTTCCATTATTGGGTAAGTCGCTTGTTGGGGGAATATCAGGTAGTCGAGTAATCTTTGTAATTTTGGTTACTATTACGGGTATAATTGCCATAGTATGCGGGATAAGAAACAGTTAGGTGGTACGCTGTGGGTAAGCGCATTGGTTAATTACTGAAGTTTTGAAAGCCTAAATTCTGTAGCGTAACGGTTAAGCTTACTCCCGTTGTGTTCACATCATATTTATTGTAAACCGGCTGACATTTGGCCTTACTGCCAGCCATAATGCGAAACTGCTTGTTTTGATCAACTTTTAAGTGAGCGGCTTTTACCAGAAATTCGTTAGCCAGTTGCAGCGCCTGGCTAACATAAATTTCGTTGTCAGCAGTGTATTGGCCAAAATCTGTTTTATACAGAAACTCGAGGTAAACGGTAAAGCTGTTAGTAACCGAACCATTAACAGCCGGCGATAGCTCTATAGATGATAACGGGTACATGAACACGCACGGAAAGGCCTCGTCATCGGCCAGGCTGTTAAGTTCGTTGGCTGTGCCATATATGAAATTGGGTGTGCCTTTAAGCGTTTGAGTAATATTATGGATGTGGTTTCGGATAGGCATATTAAAGTAAATTTGGTAAACAGCGTATAGGTAACACCCAATTAGGGGTGTTAAAAATGTGATGCTAAGTAGGTAGATGTGAAATGACAACAAGTTGAACAGGATAAATTAAGCCGTAAGCGCCTTACTGCAAGAAAGCCGTTGCGCTGGTGCTACTTCTGCAGTTGCAAGAGTTCGGTGTAGCGCTTTTGAAAGGCAGCCTCCGTTTTGTTTAAAAGTAATTTGGTGAGCACGCGGTTATAAGGCAGGTTCAGGATATGATTCCATTTGGTGATATCGCCGCCGGCCAAAGCATTAACCGTGTTAATGTACCTGAAAGCTTCAAAGTCTTTAATGCCGGCACGCTGTTCCAAAGGCGATGAAGGTGATGCCAAAAGCCTGTTTTCGGCTTCGATAAGTGTGGATAGCTCAAAAAAAAATACTTGGCTACAGGAAGCGCAACAGTAACGGGCAGCTTTTCAATTTCTTTTGTAAATTCTGTAGCCGGCAACTCATCATAAGGGAGTTTGGTAACACGGCAGTAAAAGTAATGAGCCAATATCTGGCTGCAGAGCTGCAATGAAGGATTGAAGGTTTGCTGCCAATCTCCTTCGCCGTTTAAAGTGATGTGTTTGTTTATCTCGTCAGCAATCAAATCGCGTGCGGCCATAAACGCACCAGCTGGTTCAACTGATAAATTTTTAATCACTTTTATCACACAAGGTTTATTAGCCACATAGAACGTTATCGTTTCTGGTATATCCGAACTATTATATAAGTTTTTAATCTCATTTGCCAACACGGTTACCTGATCATTGAATACCTGCAAATCTGTGAAATGTTGTATTTGCTGCAATTCACTAAGTGGCACGCCCGATAGGATGTGGATAGCTTGCAAATCGTTTAGCCGGTCTGTTGCCTGCATGGCCATAAGTTGCCCTAACCGCAGTTCATGCAAACTGGTTGGTATAGCAACGTCAATTGTGCCCGTTAACGTTTGGAGTGTTTTTTTTATCATGTATGCGTTTTTTGTTGTTGGTGCCTGTGCGTTACATTATTCCGGCCAGTTCATTATTTGAGTTAGTTACGGGTTGCCATGGCATGCGCGACCGCGTTTGGGTGCTTCTGCCGATTTGCAATTTATTTAATGCCACATAGCGTAGCGGATCAATTAAGTGGTTCCAACTGTCAGTAGGCTCATTTAACGAGCGGCCGTTGATGTCCACCCGCCATTGGTAGCGGCCAAGTTCATGTTGTAGGTTTACACTGCTACGGGTAACATTTATGCGGTAGCGGCGCAGAATGTCAATGGAGCTTTTAATACTATCGGGTCCTTTCCTGGCCGCAACTATATTCCAACCCAATCGCCGCAGCTCTTCAATTGATTTTGGTTCGGCGGAATCGGCCACTATTTCTGTAATTTTACTTATTCCCATTGCTTGCATATGCTTGCTTATATCCGAATTGGTTAAGCCAGTTTTATAAAGCCATTCATTTATCCAAAGCTCTCCGTTAGCCAGGTATACTTCTATCAGGCCGGTTTCATCGTTGGTAAAGCCAAAGTCGAGCCCGTAAGCCAAGCGTTTTGCATCGGGTGGAATGGCATCGCACACAAACCAGTTGGTAAGTACCAGGCCAGTTATTTTACCTGTAAGGCCCCTGGCATATACCTTCCATTGTTCTTCGCTTTGTTCACGTAATGCTTCTATTTTTGCCCGCATCGCATCATCCAAAAACGGATTGTGCCGATGGTCGGATATTAAAAGCTGAACATTAGGTTTACCGATGAGCTGGTCGTGCACCCAAAAGGCAGCGTTAGGATTATAATCTATAAAAATACGTTTACGGGTGCGTAGGGCCAGCTCCGAATACACGTCTAAAGTAATGCCGTTGGCTTCATTTATAAATAGGTAGTCTCTTTTGCCGCTCTTGGCATCTTGCCCATTGTCGTAACTTTTAAATTCAATAATAGAACCATTATGCAACTCATAAATACGGTCAGACTTATTGAACGACTTAATCATGTTTTGCAATGCCGCTGAGCTATTGATTATGCTTTGTGCATCGCGCATGGCGCCTGCTTTTAAATTGGGTATATCCTGACCAACAACGGTAATTACTTGTTTTGGCTGCTCACAAGCGAGCGTAAAAAGCACCTGCTGTATAGCGTAAGTTTTGCCTGAGCTGGTACCGCCCTGGTTAACCACAATATGTGCCGTAGCCTGATAATTATATTTATATAAAACAGAGGTTTGCATACAAAAAGGTTATGTACCAACAGCCAAACCGCATGCAGGTGATGTAAATTAATGGAAAAGAAACATGAGTAAGCTAAGTGACTAAATCACCACGTCCTGCTCCTGGCATGCAGGAATGACGCCAGTTTCTACAATTTCGATTTTGATTGAAAGGGGAGTAGGTTGGCCATCTGCAACCTTTTCAGTTGCTTTATCAAGCCATCCTAAGCTTTTTAAAGCAAATATGGCGCCTGTAGACGGCTGCGTAAGCAACTGTTTTTCATATTCATTCTCTACCCTAAGCCTCGCCCTTTTTAAAGCGGAGGCAAATTTGCCCTTGTTTTCGTAGGTCTCAAAAGCTTGCAGGCTATCAAAGCCTAAATGTAATGCCAAGCCAGTTAACGTTGCAGGCTGAGGCGACCTGTCCCAAACCTTTTGCTCACATACTTCGGGCAAATTTTTTCCTGTTGGCTTAAGAGGCAGCATCTCTAAGTGGTATTCTCCTTCAATCCAGGTAAAATATTCGGTAATGCAATCATCGATTTGGTCTGCTGTAGAAAACAGAATAGGTTTGCGCTTCATTATGATAAGTTTGCCGATTGGCATAATTGAATTGTAAAAGTAGGTAAAATATCTCACAAATGCAAATTTTTTTAGCAAAATTTATTGCATATAAAAGGTTGAAAAAACTGTAATAAATGCATGCTTAAATTTATAAGTATTAATCATCTTTGCAGTATGAGACCGGGAGATAAAGTAGTTTGTATAAACGACAAGATTGACGCTGATAAAATGGAAGAGATCCGCCAGGACTTTGAAATTTGGGTTACTAAGGATAAAGAATATACCATACGTGAAATTTTGGACAACAGTGGTATTGTTACCGGCGTGTTGCTCGAAGAAATTCACAACTTTCCTAAGTTCTTCAAACTGATCAACCGCTTTCAGGAACCAGCCTTTGCTATCTGGCGCTTCCGGAAGCTAAACTATGCAACAGCACAGCAAGCCGAAGAAGCCAGTGAAGAACTGGTTGAGGTAGGCGTAAAGGAATCAGAAGCCGAAAAAACCAAAAAGGCTTAGTGTTTTTTATCACATCAATTAAAGACTTTTATTATAACCAAATATGAACATTCGTTTGGCTACACTTCAGGATATAGAACCCATTATGCAGCTTGTTAAGCAAGTGGTGCCTATAATGCAGGCCACGGGCAATTTGCAGTGGGATGATACCTATCCTAATGCCGGGGTGTATACCAGCGATGTAAAAGCCGGACAATTGTGGGTAGCCGAAGTAGACGGTAAGCTGGCCGGCGTAATCGCTGTTGTTGATGGCCAGGAGCCAGAATACGCCCAGGTATCTGGTTGGGATATTACCGAGCCTGCAGTTGTAGCACACCGTTTAGCTGTCAGTCCTATTATGCAAGGTAAAGGTATTGCTGCGGCTTTATTGCATCAGTGTGAGGTTGTGGCGGCTCAACGTAATGTTGAATTGATTAGGCTTGATACCAATACTGTTAACCGGCCCATGCAAAATCTTTTCTTAAAGCTGGGGTACAACTTAGGCGGCGAAATTACGCTTAACAAAAGGCCTGGCCTGCGTTTTATGGCATTCGAAAAACGCTTAGCTTAATACTGCAAATTTTTTATTCAAATCTAACGGCGTAATTTAATATACCAATTATGTTAAGTATTCTATTTGGCATACATGAATCAAAAATCAAGATCATAAGCATAGGTTTCTGTTTCCACCAGCTGCGTTAATATTGTTTTCAGTAATGCCTCGCGTGCCCACTGCTGTTCTATAGGTGAAGCATCGTACTGATACCAATGTAATGGCTCACTAATTTGGATACGGGTAGGGAATAGGTACTTTTTTTTGCTGTGCATACGGATGCCTTCGTAGCTGTTCATATGCTCGGTTTTTATGAGTTTAGTAAGGTATTTAACAGGTATGTTCAGTTGCAGACACTCGTCAAGTTTGTTTTTGTAATCTTGCTTGTCTTCAAGCCATAGCGTGAGGGTTTGTCCATTCAGCTCGTGATCGGCAATGGCAATACGGCTGTAGGTGTAATCAACAGAAATTATCAGCCACCACAGCTCATTCCGTGTTTTTAAGTTCATTCTTATCATAATATTCAATATTTAAATTTTAAACATAGTAGGCCTATGCTTTTACTGAGTAATTGCCGTAAGCAAGTACCGTTTTGGATCTGCTTTTATTTAAAGGTTGGTTTCCAGTCGGGCAAATATTGCTGAATTGAAGCAATCTCTTTTTGATACTTTTCACAAGCGGCCTTGTATCCCTTATACCTTAATTTATCATGGCGTTTTAAAAATGGATTACCTTTTAAGTGTTGAATTGGTTTGTCCATGATGTTTTGTAGAGACGAATAAGCGATATACATAAGAGTGCAGTTTTAAGGTTTTACGATACAAGAACGGCTAAATGAATTTCTTTATTTGGATAATTCATTTTTTTTGTATTTCTTTGAATCGTACAGAACAAATATAAAGAAAAATCTGTATTATAATCAAGATAAAGTTATCCACATTTTTAGATTGTTTATGGAAAGTACCTCCAGATCATCCAAGATTAAAACCATCAGACCAGAGACACTCGAGTTTATTATTTTATATAATCAACTCAAAGGCAGAGCATTTAACGGTAACGCTGAGCTGGCTGAAGCGCTTGGTTTTAACTCGCCCAGTTCTATTACAGAAATTATAAAGAGCAGGCAAAATATAGATACAGAAAAGCTGCGAATATTTAAAGAAAAATTTGCAGCGTTTCTTGATGGTAGCGTTAAGCCACCGGTGGCTGCGCCTGTAAAGAAACCTTTTATTGGTATACCTATGTATGAAGTGACGGCTACTGCGTCAGGGGTGGAGGTTTACAATGATATTAATGACACACAACCAGTGGGCCATATGTACTTTCCGGGCATAGAGGATTGCGATTTTGCATTGCCGGTATGGGGGCATTCTATGTATCCGTATCTGGAAAATGGTTGCTGGGTTGCGTTAAAGGTAATACATGATAAAAAAATATTACCTGGTGAAGTGTATTATATTGAGTGGGGTGACTACAGGATGTACAAGCGGTTATTGACTGCTGATAAAGACGATGAGGTGATTGCGCATTCGGACAACACAACTGAGATGATTGCCGGACGATTAAAGTATTCGCCCTTTACCATCAAAAAATCTGAAATAAAAAAGTTGTGCTTAGTGAAAGACATTCACAAAAAGCACAACCACTAATATTTGTTAAAAAGCTGTTATTCCTTATTACAGTCGGTTGGCTCCAGTTTAACCGAATAGGGGGCAGCAGCGTCTGTTACCTGCCTGCCTGTTTTCGAATCCGCTTTCAAGGGTTTTTGCAGCAGGCCGGTATGGTTTAATCTGAAAGCTACAGTCATAGTATCTGTGCTGCCTTCTTGCATAAAGGTCCATATTGCTTTTATGGACTTATCGGCTTGCATAGTACCTGCAATTGTGCCTTTGCGGCTATCTTTCTCATAAATTTCTTCAATCATTCGGCCACTCACTTTATTGTTTTGAATGTGCAGCTGAACATATAGTGTATCACGCGATTGTGCCCCGCTTACATAAAGGTAGCATCCGTCTTGTGTGCGTTTGGATACTTTGCCAGGTTTAATGCGATGGTTGGTGGAGTCGGCCTCGTTACTTTGGTTTGTGGAACTTTTACAGGCAGTAATTAAAGTAACCGCCGTTATGATTAAAGTTGTAAGTGAAAATACCGCTTTCAAATTCTTCATAGTGAGTTGGAGTGTTTAAACGATTGTTGCATATTAACCGACGCCATGCTTTTTTGTTGCACAAATGGACGTTAATATTACTTTTCTATGAAAGACGAAAATAGTTACGAGCTTGATACACGCTATTGCATTTACTGAGGAGCTTGGGCGTACTATTGATCAGCTTTTGTTATCTGCATAAGAGCGAATAAGTTGGCTTAAAGCGCTGATATTAAAAGGCTTTTCTAAAAAACCATTGGCGCCGCTTTTTTCAGCAAGTAGTTCAAGGTTAGGCATTGTCGATACCAGTATTACAGGGATGTGCTGTAAAGCCGGGCTGGCCTTAATGAATTTGCACCACTCACTGCCACGCTGGCCCGGTAACAATTCGTCCATTAAGACCAGGTCGGGTTTAATTTCGTCAAAACGTTCGGCAATAGTACCATCTTCAGATGAAATCACTTCATAGCCTTCATCTTTAAGTATATAATCCATAATCTCGCTGATGTCCGGATTATCCTCAATAACTACAATCTTCACGCTTTTTTTTCTTATTAATTAAATTGTGGTGTTAAAAACAAATATACGTTTATTTCCCAAATACGATAAGTAGTACAACAAAATGCTATAGAGTTTTAAAATTCTGCTTTCTTTTAGATCATCGCACAGCTTTTTCTTAATAAGAAAAAAGAAAGCCCCTTTAGCGCTAAGCAGAAGGGGCTTTCTTGGCTAAACCTAATTATTTCGTTTCTGTAGGCTTCTTTTTTGCGAAATCGCCTGCTTTAACAATACTAATTTTGGTAGGATCATAGTACCTTTTAGCAGCAGCGTTAATTTGTGCAGTAGTTAATTTACTGACAGCGTCATCCGTTTTTTGCCAAAATGCAATGTTCTCGCCGTAATAGCTGTAAGTGTTTAATGTACCGGCAAGCACATTGTCTTGAGCCAGGCTTACACCACGCGATTGCAGATAGCCTTTTTTTGCTTCGGCAACCTCCTGGTCGGTAAAACCATCTTTAATCACCTTTTCTATTTCTTCTTTAAATGCTGCATCTAAACGGGCTGCATTTTCAGGGGCGTATATGGCATAAAACTGCGTAACGCCAGTGTTTTGGTCAAAGTAACCAGCAGATAGGCCAGAACCTACACCATAGCTAATACCTTCTTTTTGACGAATGCGGTTAGCTAATCTTGAGCTTAAAGCTCCGCCGCCAATCATATAGTCGGCCATAATAAGGGCCGGATAGTCGGCATCTTTCATGCTAAGCTTTAATGGCTGTAAGCCAATGAAAAAAGCGTTCGCTTTATCAGGCGTTTCGATGCTTTTGTTAAGTGTTGCAAAATCTTTGCGTTTAGGAATAAGCCTGGCAAATGTTTGCGGGCTTTTCCAGTTGCTAAACTCTTGCGTTATAATGCTTTTGGCTTGCGCCGCATCAAAATCGCCTATAATGGATATGTATGCATTTGATGCGCCGTAAAAATCTTTATAGAAATTTTTAACGTCGGCCTCGCTTACTGCCTTGTACATGGCAATCGACTCATCTATAGTCGAAACATAACGCGGGTCAGTCTTCTCATAAGGATTTGTATAACGTTGCAGCTCAATCACCGCAATATTAGTAGGCTCGCTGCGCTGCTGTTCGGTAGCAGCAATGCGTTGTTGTTTAAGCTTATCCAACTCATCTCCTGGAAACGAAGCTTCTTTCATTATTTCGGCCACCAATTTCAATACTGCCGGAAAGTTCGCTTTATTGGTTTCAATACTAACCTGCAAATTGTTTGCGCCGCCACTGAACCCTACACGGGCCTTCAACTTATCCAGTTCATCTTGTATTTGCTGGCGAGTTTTGTTTTTAGTGCCTTTGTTGAGCATAGAGGCAGTAAACGATGCGGCTGTGCCTTTGCCTTGTAAAGCAGCCTCGTTACCAAAGTAAAAGTTCATGTTAGCCACTACTACCTCGCCGCGCGTTTGCTTGGTGAGTGCATTTAATGTGATGCCGCCTATTTTACTTACAGTTACACGTTTTTGAATATTGGCAGGGCTGGCATCAAAAGCTTCACCCTGGGCAATAGTCTGCGAGCCGGTATAGCCCTTCAACATGGCTGCCAGATCTGGCGTAGCCGGAACTTCGGCACGTTCAGGTTTCTCTGTTGGAACAAAAACACCCAATGTGCGATTCGAGGGTTTGAAGTACTTGTCGGCCACTCTAACCACATCACCTGGTGTTACTTTTTTAAGTTGATCGCGCTGATAAAATAGTAAGCGCCAATCACCCTGTGCAATATATTCGCTCAGGTTTAAGCCAACATTTTCTGAAGAATTTAAAGCCAGTTCAATATCTTTCAGTTGTTTGTTCACAATACGTTCAACCTCAGGTGCGGTAGGCTTTTCGGCAGAGAAGGTTTCAACTGTGCTTAATAAAATATCTTTTGCTTCATCAATATTTTTATCTTTCGGTACCTCCACATTAAACAAGGCCACACCCGGGTCGGCGGTTTCATAATCATAACCGCTAATGCGTGTTGCCTTTTTAGGCTCAACAAGCTTTTTATACAAGCGTCCGGATGGCTGATCGGTCAATAAGCCAATCAGTACATTCAATGGTTGTGTGTCGGGGTGAGGGCCAGACGGAACGTGGTAACCGGTAGTAATAGCCTGTATGTCACCTACACGGCGCAAAGTAACTGTGCGCTCGCCATCTTGCACCGGCTCAACAGTATAATTGGCGGGTAATATACGGGCCGGTTTGGCTATACTACCAAACTTTTGATTAATGGCGGCCAAGGTTTTGGTGGGGTCGAATTTGCCAGCTACCGTAAGTATAGCGTTATCGGGTTGATAATATTTGCGATAGAAAGCCTGCAGCCGGTCGATAGGTACTTTTTCTACATCGGCACGGTTTCCAATGGTTGATTTACCGTAGTTGTGCCACAGAAACATTGTAGACAACACACGCTCGCTTAGTATACGCTGCGGACTGTTTTCGCCCGATTCCATCTCGTTGCGAACCACGCTGAATTCTTTGTCCAGTTCAGTTTTTGCGATGTATGAATTTATCATACGGTCGGCTTCCAAATCAAGCGCCCAGTTAAGGTTTTCGTCAGTTGAGGGGACGGTTTCGTAATAATTGGTTCGATCGAGCCAGGTTGTACCGTTAAAGTCGGCACCATGAGCGTTTAATTCCTGGGGGATATTGCGGTGCTTAGGCGTTCCTTTAAAAACCATGTGCTCCAGCAAGTGGGCCATACCGGTTTCGCCATAGTTTTCAAATTTAGAACCTACCAGGTACGTAATGTTAACGGTTGTTGTTTGCTTGGTTTGATCAGGAAACAACAATACACGCATACCGTTGGCCAGCTTGTATTCTGTTATTCCTTCTACCGCAGTTACTTTGACTGGGGCAGGTAATGCTTTGGCGGCTGCTTTTTTGGCGGTAGCCTTTTGCGCCATAACAGGCATAGTGCACATGGCCGACAATGCACAAGCCAGCATTGTTTTTTTAATAGTTACCATATTAATTAGCGATATTAGATTTTGCACCTAATATAAACTATTAATCGATAAGCCAAATAATATGCTGATTGATTTTATGAGGTAAGAGGGTAGCTACAAATTAATTATTGCTTAAAGGTGCCGGCAAATCTAAAGTGCACGCTCGTTTGCCAAAATAAAATTTGCAGCTTCACTCAAATTTTTACAAACATAAGTAGGCTCGCGGTAGGCATTGTTTTTTAACCACTCAGTCTCGCCGCCGTTATCAATGAGTATGCTACGGCAGCCTGCACGGTTACCGGCCTCTACATCATTCAAAATGTCGCCTATCATCCACGATTGGTTTAAGTCGATAACCAATTCTTCGGCAGCCTGCAAAAGCATGCCTGGCATAGGTTTGCGAAAATTGCAGGACACATTATAGGGTTCAACTGTTCCTTCCGGATGATTGGGGCAGTAATAAAAACCTGCTAAATTTAAATCATGTTCGCCTAAAATTTGCTGCAGGTGTTGCTCAACAGCAGGTAAGGCCGCCTCTGCAAAGTAGCCACGTGCAACACCTGCCTGGTTGGTTACCATAACCAGCAAATACCCATCATCTCTCAGTTGCTTTAAACCTTCAATGGTGCCGGGCAGCAACGTGATGAGGTCGGGGTTTACGTTGTAAGGTACGTCCTTAATTACAGTGCCGTCTTTATCTAAAAAAATAGCTTTGTTCATAGATGTTATTAAGCAGCTTTAATTTTTTCTTTGCTTAACTGCTCTAATAAACCTTTGTGATTTACAGCTATTACCTTATCGTATAGCGCGGCTAACTTATCAGTAACGTGCGACCAAGTAAAGTAGTTATTTACCCGCTTTAACGCATTTTGTCCCAGCACTTGCAATCGTTTGGCATCGCTTACTAGTTCTTCAACCTTAGCAGCCAAAGCCGACGGATCTTCTGGTGGTACCAAAGCACCTGTTTCGCCATCTACAACGGTATATTTTATGCCGCCAACATTGGAGCCAATTACCGGTGTGCCGCAAGCCATGGCCTCAAGTGGTGTAATACCAAACGGCTCGTACCACGGGGTGCTGATAAAAATATCTGCAGCTGCATAATAAAATTTAAGTTGTTCGCGGCTTTTACGGCCCGTAAATTTAATGCACATCTCCACACCATGTTCGGCAGCAATTTTCTGCAAGCGGCCCAACTCAGGGCTTTCGGCAGGATTAGGAATTTCACTTTCGCCGCCGACGATAAGCAATTGTACAGATTGAGGATCTTTAAGATAGCTTAATGACCGTATAACGTTATCAACCCCTTTACGAGGTACCATACGGCCTAACTGCAATATAATATGTTTATTAGCATCTAACCCCAATGATTTGCGGGCTACTTTCTTTTCTATAGGATAAAATTCCTGATGACTGAAACCACAAGGTATGACCACGATTTTGTACGACGGCGCTTTGTAATAATTCATCAGGTCATCGCGGTCCTGAGGGCACTCGGCAATAATATAATCTGCTTTTTTAACAATATCTTCCTCGATTTGTAAGCGTTGAGGCGGAAACTGGTCGCTGTTGCCTTGATGTATACGCCTAACATGCCCTAAAGCATGGAAGGTTATGGCAAAAGGGATATTTAAAATGCATTTTAAGTTTGCTGCTACAAGGCCCGACATGAAAAAATGGGCGTGTACTAAATCGTAATTAACGCCCTCCGCACTGATAAAATCAACCATGCCTTGCGTAAATTCCGGCATAAAATCCAAAATATTTTCTTTGGCAATTACCTCTACCGGGCCGGCTTTTACATGTACAACGCGCACCCCTGGTACCCAGTTAATTGTTTGCGGTAGTGATGCGTCTTCCCAACGGGTAAACACATCTACCTTATAACCTTTACGGGCCAAATATTTAGCCGTTTGAGCAACATATACGTTTTGGCCGCCAGTGTCAACGCCGCCCAGTGTAGCCAAAGGAGAGGCATGCTCACTGATAAACGCAATATATGGCTGGTTAACTTTCATAAATGGTATTTTAGAGATTATTCAGTATTATATAGGATCAGGAAATATATATCGGACTTTTTGATTGTTGTGCTACATTTTTAAACAGCTGCTCCCACTCATGGGTAAACCGCATAATGTTAAAGCGGTTTTGCGCCAGCTCTCGGCCTCCGGCGCCAATCTGCCGGGCCAGCTCAGCATCTTCAAGCAACAAATTCATTTTATCGATAAGGTAATTCACGTCGGTATGTATAAAGCCCGAGTGGCCGTTATCTATCACTGCCGAAAGTTCGGTTGTGGCCAGCCCTACAACGGGTATACCTTGCATTAAAGCTTCACAAACGGCAAGTCCTAAACTGGTATAGCGTATAGGATTAAAAAAGAAACGGTATTGTGATATAAATTCGGGCAACTGCGGGTGCAAAACTTCACCTAAACCTAAATCGCCGGTTCCCATACCCACAAGGTCAATTGGTACATGCTCGCGTACTTTCAAAAAAATGTCCAATCCTAACAAACGGCCTCGTAGGGGTAAATTGTTAATCACTACAATACCTCTGGCTTTCTCGCCTGTATAAAGTGCATCTGGTGCAGTTACGCCGTGTTCAATTACGGTTGTTGGCGTTTCGCCACAATCCCACATTAACTTATTGAAGTGGGTAACGTGTACTAAATTAACGTTAGGATCGTTTACCGCATGCTTTGTGTCTGTAGGATGCTGACGTGGTGGATCATGTTCAATGTATACTTTAGGCAACTCGCGTTGCTCTGCCGATAAGATTTCGTACTGATCAATCAGATAGTTTTGATTAGTTTGATATAGAATGATATCAAATTCTTGATTTTTAACTTCTTCTGCCGGAATTTCAATCACATTTTTCTTAAAAGGAAAAGTCTCGCCCCGGCCATAATAACCCTCAATCTTCTCTGGTTTGGTAGGTATATAGATGTCATAATTACCTTGGGAAAGGTAAAAAAGGTAACTTCCGTGTATGTGCCAGGTAAAAATTTTTAAACGTGAATTTGTCATAGTATTGAATTCTGGCACATTCAGTTCAATTATGACACCAAAAGCCAATACTAGTACAATCCTGTATGTCAGAAGCGGTTCTGCCACATTTTCAGAAGCGCTTCTCTGTACACCTTGTATACTTTAATATACTCTGCTTTCAACTAATAGTTTAATTTGAAAATAACTTATCAACAAATGTTAAAATAAAGTGTGGATAAGGGCCATGTTATAGACGTACGGTTAGTGTACTCACAGGTAAACAGTTTTATTTTAAAGCCTGCTTTAAATAGTATAGTATAAGGTCATATGGTGTTTGTTGTAATAGATACCAGGTATTGAACCGCATTGTTCAATAAACCAATATGCTGAAGCTTCGGCGGGCTTGGAGAAACATGTTACAGTAAGTCAGCGCTTTCCCTGTCGCCAATTGTAAAAGCGGTAAGACTTATGAGTAAAAAGGAGGTTTTTATTCGTAATTAATTTTTATTTTTTTTTGACGAACAAATATTCAACTAATTCAGAAATTTTTATGTTAATTGCGTTGTTAAGCAACCATGCTTAATAATTGAAAATTTAAATTGATGAATATTTTTGTAGGAAGCCTTCCTTATCGCTTAGAGGAAGCAGATTTAAAAGAACTCTTTGAGGCATACGGAGAGGTAAACTCAGTAAAGTTAATTATCGACAGAGAAACCGGAAGAAGCAAAGGTTTTGGCTTTGTTGAAATGCCAGATGATGAAGCTGCGCAAAAAGCTATTTCAGGTCTTAACGGTGCTGAAGTAAGCGGCAGAAGCATTGCTGTAAGTCAGGCTGAAGAAAGAAAACCAAGTGGCGATCGTCGTGGTGGCGGTGGCTTCGGCGGCGGCAACCGTGGTGGCGGTGGTGGCTACGGTGGCGGTGGCAACCGTGGCGGCGGCGGTGGTGGTTATCAAAAAGATAACAACCGCGGCGGTGGTCGTTGGAACTAATATATAATTAAAACGCCGGATGGATATTTTTCATCCGGCGTTTTAATTAGTGAATGCTGAGCTTCCCGGCTCGCTATTTTACTTTTTACGTCTGCTCTGCACGACGTCTATTATATGTGGTTGCTGCCCATACTGGGATTGCTTGCACTATTCCTTTCCATTTTCGTAATGGTTTATTCTAATATGCTTTTTCTAAATAGCCCTCCGTTACAACTTTTTTGAATAGAAATTTTTAAAAGGAATTGCCTTGCCGAAATCTCTGGTTACTAAGTTGTTTCGTTGTTCGTTAGCCTGCTTATATTGCTAAAGTAGCATAACGTTTGCTTTGTCATTAAACCATCATGTTGATTTGTTGTCTTAAACATATAACAACGCAATAGTATAATGATAATTTAAAACAGGATACGACTATGAAACGAATAACATTTTTAGCAGCATTTATAGTAACTCTAATTACTTTCGGCACCGCAAAAGCACAAGTAAGCGGTCATATAGGTATAAATTTTGGACAACCTGCTTATTATGCACCTGCACCACGTGTAGTAGTGGTTGACAGAGGTCCGGTCTACGATTATCCTGTAAGAAGTTATTACCGCCGCCCTGTGGTTGTTCGTCGTGGTTACTACTCACGCCGTCCGGTAATAGTTCATCACCGCTATTATGGTCATCCGGGCCGTGGCCATGCTTACGGTCGCGGAAGGTGGTAAGCAATATGTAAAACTAAAAAGCCCCTGGTAAAGCCAGGGGCTTTTTAGTTTTAAACTGATTAAAGTTGTGTATACAGTTACACATGCGCGTTTAAACACAAATACTTAACTTAGCCGCTGTAACATAACTACATTATCATGAAAAATTATAGATTCATATTTGCTTTATGGCTGGTTTTAGCGGCGGCTGCTTGCCAACAAGCACCCAAGCAAGAAAGCGTCGCTGAAAGTGCTGACAACAAGGAGGCTTCTTCCTTGCAAACCGATACTATAAAAGTTTATAACGCTTATCTTCAGGTAAAGGATAACCTGGTTAAAAGTGATGGTAGCGCTGCAAAAAAATCTGCCGGTGATTTGGCAGATCATTTAAAAAAGATAAAAGGCTGTAGTGAGGCAGAGGACCTGGCTGATAAGATTGGCGACACAGAAGATGTAAAATCGCAACGCATGTTGTTTTTACAATTAAGCAATGATGTTATTCCGTTAATAAAAGGCATGAGCAATAAAGCCGCGCCTGTTTACGTAGCTTATTGTCCTATGGCTAACGAAGGTAAAGGTGGTTATTGGTTATCGGCACAAAAGGAAATTAAAAATCCATATTACGGCGATGAAATGCTGGAGTGCGGTGAAATAAAAGAAGAAATTAAATAGAACAAAAATTATAATGAATTGCCTTTAGGCTAAACTTTAGCCTTCAACAAACAATATAAGCGTTGCTTGTATTTATGTTAGGTAAATTTTAAGTGATAAACTTTATCTGCAACGGTGAATAATGCCATATTTATTTACATTTGCTGCGGATACAACTCAGAATTATGTCGGAAACAGCACAACTGAAAATTGGTGATAAAACGTATGATTTGCCTGTTATAGAAGGTACAGAAAATGAAAAAGCATTGGATATATCCAAGCTGCGCGATTTGACCGGTTATATTACATTAGACATTGGTTATAAAAATACCGGAGCAACTAAGAGCGCTATTACATTTTTAGACGGCGAGCAAGGCATCTTAAAATATCGTGGCTATCCCATAGAGCAGCTGGCTGAAAAATCAACCTTTATTGAAGTAGCTTACCTGCTTATTTACGGCGAATTGCCAACTAATGAGCAGTTGCAAAAATTCCAGTTAGAGATAAACCGTCACACATTGGTGCATGAGGACATGAAGAAGTTTTTTGATGGCTTTCCGTCAAAATCTCACCCCATGGGTCAGTTGTCATCCTTAATTGGCGCTTTAGCTGCTTTTAACCCCGAGTCGTTAGAGCCGGGCCTGAGCCCTGAGATTGTTGACCTGGAGATACACAAGCTGATTGCCAAAATGAGCACTATTGTGTCTTGGATCTACAAAAAATCATTAGGTCATCCGGTTAACTATCCGAAAAATAAGTTTGATTACGTAACCAACTTTATGTACATGACCTTCAGTCAGCCAACTGAAGCGTATGAGATAAACCCGGTAGTGATCAGTGCCATGAACAAGCTGCTTATTTTGCATGCCGATCATGAGCAAAACTGCTCTGCCTCAACCGTACGTATCGTAGGTTCATCTGATGCTAATTTGTACGCATCAATTTCAGCGGGTATCTCTGCACTTTGGGGCCCATTGCATGGTGGCGCCAACCAGGCGGTAATTGAAATGCTGGAGCAAATAAAAGCCGATGGTGGCGATACTGATAAATGGATTGCCAAAGCTAAAGATAAGAATGATCCTTTCCGTTTAATGGGCTTCGGTCACCGTGTTTACAAAAACTTTGATCCGCGTGCTAAAATCATTAAAAAGGCATGTGATGACATACTGGAAAACTTAGGTGTAAATGACGAAGTGTTGGACATAGCCAAACGCCTGGAAGAAGTAGCATTGAAAGATCCTTACTTTGTGGAGCGTAAGCTTTACCCTAATGTTGACTTTTACTCAGGTATCATTTACCGTGCATTAGGTTTCCCAACCGATATGTTTACCGTATTGTTCGCTTTAGGACGTCTGCCAGGATGGATTGCCCAATGGAAAGAGATGAAAGAGAACAAAGAGCCTATTGGCCGCCCTCGCCAGGTGTATACCGGCGCTACTGATAGAGATTATAATGATATAAGCGGCCGCTAACACGGTACCACTCATAGCAAAGGGTTGATGGCTTGCCATCAACCCTTTGTGCTTTTATAGCGTTTGGCGAAGCTTTATGTGCTGTGGTAGGGGCTATTTCAAAAACTTGGCAGGCCAATTGTACATGATGTTTCACAAGCAATCATGGATAACGAATTAGAGCAAGGCCCAATTAGCGAAGAGCAGCACACCGCTAGCCCGCAAGTACATATATTAGACGAGCATTTTCACATGCCCGAATTGCAGAGCCAGCGCAGGGTGTGGCTGTACCTGCCAGCAGAATATGAGCAATCAGACATAAGCTATCCGGTTATTTACATGCAGGATGGTCAAAACCTTTTTGATCAATATACCGCAAGCTACCAGGAGTGGGGCGTGGATGAAGTGATGGACCACCAGTTTTACCATAAAGCCTGCATTATAGTAGGAGTTGACCATGGCGAGGAAAGTCGTATCAACGAATATAATCCTTACGATTCTGAAGAACATGGTGAGGGGAGAGGCAATGCATACTCAGCATTTTTAGTGAATACGTTAAAACCTTTTATTGATAGTAATTACCGCACACAGCCCGATGCCCGGCATACCGCCATTGTAGGCAGCTCAATGGGTGGTTTAATAGCAGCTTATGCTGCCCTGAAACACCCGGAAACTTTTGGTAACGCAGGCATATTCTCACCAGCATTTTGGATAGCTAAAGAAATTTATGCCTTTGCGCTCGAAGCTGAAAATTTAAGCAACTCCCGTTTTTATTTTGTTTGTGGCGATGCCGAAAGTGACGACATGGTGGGCGATATGCAGGGTATGGCTCAAATTGTACAAGAAAAAGTTGACCATGAAAGCCAGGTAGCCGTACAAATCATCCCCGGCGCAGGCCACAACGAGCAGCAATGGCATGATGATTTTCCAGCGTTTTATGAGTGGCTGCTACAGGGTTTTGATTAAGTAATAGCTATCATTTACCAAGTTCAGCAAATTGAACTTGGTAAATGAAGCGTCAACGCTTAACCTATCAATTTAATTCTCACCATCGCTGGTGCCAAACAAATAGGTCTCTGTATTACCTACCGGCATGTTCATTAAATTGCCGCTACCTAGCTGCCACCAAAAGCGCAATCGGGGCTTTTCAATATTGCCCGTTTCGTTCATAGAATCTGAATCAAACAGGCGCCCGTTTACCATTACATATTTGATGTTGTCACTATTGCGAATATCGTCTAACGGGTTTTGATTAAGTACCACCAAATCGGCCAGCTTGCCTGCCTCTAATGAGCCTATTTCTTTATCCATGCCTAAGTAAGCGGCGCCGTTTAATGTGGCGCAGCGTAAAGCTTGCATAGGGGTAAAGCCGCCCTGGTTTAGCATCCATAGCTCCCAGTGTGCGCCTAAGCCCTGCAACTGGCCATGCGCACCCAGGTTAACCCGTGTACCGCCATCGGCAATTTGTTTAGTAGCGCGAGCGGCATCAATATGGCCATAATCTCCATACTCGGAAGTGGTGCGGCGACGCGAACGGCTGTCAATAATAGCCGGAGGGGTAAAGCTAAGCAGATGCTCGTTCTTCCACACCTCACTACGGTCATACCAGTAGTTTTCACCAAACTGGCTGCCGTAGGCTACAATAAGGGTAGGGGTGTAGCCAGTTTTACTGGCGTTCCAAAAGCTCCTCACATCTTTGTAAACGGGCCATACGGGTATGTTATGTTCAATGCCGGTGTGCCCATCGGCAATCATGTTCATATTGGTAAAAAAAGTTGAGCCGCCTTCGGGCACTACTTCCATTTGTAGTTCGCGCGCAGCTTCGATGATTTGCTGGCGCTGTTCGCGGCGCGGCTGGTTGTAACTTTTAACCGAGAAAGCGCCTACCGCTTTTAACCTGCGTAAATGGGAACGGGCATCATCTAAATTGTTTATTACTGTCTTAAAATCGCCATCGGCGCCGTACAGTATGGTACCCGTAGAGTATACCCGCGGACCGACCATGCGGCCTGCTTTCAACATTTCAGCCTGACTAAAAACCATCTCGGTATTGCTCGACGGGTCATGCGAGGTAGTTACGCCGTAGGCCAGGTTGGCAAAGTAATGCCAGTCCTGCTGCGGCGATATACCATCCGGGCTAATACCCAGGTGGCCATGTACATCTACAATACCGGGGATGATAGTCTTGCCCGCTAAATTGTAAACCTTGGCATCGGCAGGTGGCTGCACATCTTTACCTACAGCCATAATCACGTTGCGATCTATCACTATGGTACCTTTCTCAATCACTTCATCACCTTTCATGGTAATAATGCGGGCGTTAGTAAAGGCAATTTTACCGGCAGGTGCATCAGTTTTTATTTTTAACCCGATGTCAATACCTGCCGTGTCTGCATTGGGCACTTTATCAGGGTTGCTTTCAACGAAGGGGAACGCCGAGCGAATATCGCGCGAGTAGTACTTGGGTCCCAGCGTCCACAGTAGTTTTTGGCTATCCTTGCTCCAGTGTAAGTAAGTGCCGGCATCGCGTGTAAGGCGGTTAAGCGGCAGCGCTTTGTTGGTTGACGACAGCTCCTGCACATTACCCGTATACGTTAATGGTGTGATGTAGCAGTTGTACAGTTCGGTAAACGCCATCCACTTGCCATCGGGGCTGGGAGCAAACTGGGTGGCATAAGTTGATGTATACAACGTTTTAGGAGCTATGCCTACATTGACCAGATCAATCATTTTGAAAGCTTTTTTGCCATCCTCGGTACTTTGATAGTAAAGCTTGCTGTCATCGGCAGAGAATTGTGGCCTGATACCATTATTGAGGAGGAGTTGTGGTGTCCCACCGGTTGAGGTAACCACGTAAATACCCGGATTTTTACCAAAGGCATAGCCTAAAACATCATTCCCTTCGCCTTTACGGTATACAACTTTATCGCCTTTGTTGGAGAATACAGGAGAATAGTAAAAGCCACGGTCAGGTGTTAAACGTGTTACATGGCGGGTAGCCAAATCAATAATATTAACCGATCCCTTAAATTCATCGCTCCATGTGGTATAAACTAATTGCTTACCATCGGGGCTAAAAGACGGCTCGTATTCAAATTCGGGCGTAGTGCTTATGCGCTCGGGTTTACCGCCGGGCAAATCTTTAATATAAATGTAACCAGCAGCGTTAAAGGCAACACGTTTACCATCCGGCGAAGTACTGAGCTGCCGTATCATGCGGGCGGTAAATTCATCCTGAAATACTTTTTGCGGAAAGTGAAGTGCCTCAGTAATGGTTTGTTGAGTAGTCGCTTCGAACGGAACGTTAACCGCATTTAAAGTTGAAATGTCGAGGTTCCAGATCTTGCCTTTGGCATAAAACACAATATGCTGATTGTCGGGTAACCAGTTGAAATTGGGGTAGGTTCCAAAAATGGCCCAGGTTTCCTGCTGGTCGTGGCTCAGGTTATCATACACCGGGTACTCCTCACCAGTGCCGAGGTTGTGGATATACAAAACGGACTTTAAGCGGTTACGTTTCACAAAGGCCATCAACTTACCGTCGGGCGATATTTGTGGCCGGCATGCGCCGCCCGAGCCGCCCGTAACGGTTTCAATTTGCCCCGTTTGGCGGTTTATACGCTTAATAGCATATATGCCTTGGTTTGGGTCTTTGTTATATTGAAAATTAGGGCCGGGCGTTACGTCCTCGCTCCAATAAACATAAGTTCCTTTAGGCGATACAACCGGCTCGCCTGCGTCTTGCTGGTCATTTTTGCGTTTAGTAAGTTGTATACCTTCGCCGCCATTTTTATGGTATAGCCACATTTCGCCTGCGCCTAAGGAGCGGGTATTGGTAAAGTGCTTACGGGCTACTAAGAACTGGCCGTCGGGCGTCCAGTAGGGATTGTTTAACAATCTAAAGGTTTCCTTGGTTACAGGGCGCTTGCTTGCCCCATCGGTAGCCATTATCCATATATTATCACCACCGTCTCGGTCGCTGGTAAATGCTATTTGTTTGCCATCGGGGCTAAAGCGGGGTTGTACATCCCAGGCTTTACCGCTGGTTATTTGCGCGGCTTTGCCACCGGAAACAGGCATGATATAGATGTCTCCCAGTAAGTCAAACGCTATAAATTTCCCATCCGGACTAACGTCCACATTCATCCAGGTCCCTTCATCGGTGGTAATGGTTACTTTTTTATTGGGGCCGGGCGTGTTTTCAACGTTCCACTTTTGAGCAAAAACGCTAAGGCTTAAAAAAAGGAAGAGTATGCCGAGGTAGTAGTGTTTCATTATATAAAATACTTGGTAGCAAAAATAGGAAAAAAGCAATGTTTGCATGTGGGTTAGTGCACGGCTTATATAAGTGCAGACGAATGTTTTTTATTACATTTAGCCCTACAACATGAATAACTTTTATAAAAATTACAGTGGTATCATCTGGTTGCTAACCGGTATTTTATGTGGCAGTGCAGCCGGGCTGGTGCTGGGTAAGCAGGTGAAGGTGCTTAAGCCTATAGGCGACATTTTCCTCAATCTGCTGTTTACCGCCGTAATACCACTGGTGTTCTTTGCAATCTCATCAGCTATTGCAGGGTTAGACCAGGGCAAAAAGCTAAGCCGTATTATGGCTGTGATGTCGCTGGTGTTTTTAGCAACGGTTATTATTTCGGCCTGCTTAACTATGGTAGCCGTATGGATTTTCCCGATACATGAGCAACTTACCAGTGCCCCGCTTACTGAGCAAGTAAACAAACAACCTTGGGGTAATCAAATAACGCAGTTATTTACTACAGGCGAGTTTTATGAGCTGCTCTCGCGCAAGAGCATGCTGGCTATGATCATTTTTTCGGTAATTATCGGCTTTGGCGCTTTGCGGGCAGGCGAGAAGGGAGCCAGCTTTACACGCTTTTTGCAATCAGGCAACGAGGTTTTTAAGCAGGTGTTTATCATTATTATGAAGCTTGGACCTGTAGGACTTGGGGCATATTTTGCTTATCAGGTAGGTGTGTTTGGTCCGCAGTTGTTTGGTGCTTATGCGCGTTCATTGGGTTTATATTATGCAACCGGTGCCGTGTACTTTGTGGTTTTCTTTAGCTTATATGCTTTTATAGCCGGAGGGATAAAAGGGGTAAGAACTTATTGGCGTAACAATATCATTCCTTCGGCAACTGCTGTGGGCACCTGTAGCAGTATAGCTACTATTCCGGCTAATATGGATGCTGCCAAAAAGATAGGTATACCCGCTATTATTGCTAACGTAACCATACCGCTGGGTGGCACCTTACATAAGGATGGATCGAGCATATCATCCATCATAAAAATGGCCGTGGTGTTTGCCTTATTTGGCAGAAGTTTTAATAGTGCCGATGTTGTTATATTGGCCCTAGCCATGACGGTTTTGGTCAGCATGGTTGAAGGCGGCATACCCAATGGAGGCTATGTGGGCGAATTGCTATTTATTGCTGCCTACGGCTTTCCGCCAGAGGCCCTGCCCCCGGCCATGATTATTGGCACCCTGGTAGACCCCATGGCCACACTACTTAACGCCACTGGTGATACGGCAGCGGCGATGCTGATAGCCCGTTTTACCGAAGGTAAGAATTGGATGGAAAAAACGGAGTTGCCAGAGCTGGGAGTTGAGGGTGAAATAATTTAAATTGTGTTCAGTTAAATAGTTATTTACTTATCTCTAACAACTCTTTAGCGTTGAATATTGCTGAGGCACCAATATCATTGTTAAAGTAAATGTAGGCCCGCTCGGCTTGTGTGGCTTTCACTTTTTCAGCAAAGTCTTGCAATTCCTTAGGGCTATACGCCGAGGCGTACAATTGTTGATTTCCATGCATGCGATAGTACAGAACAGGTGTATTGGCTATCACATCGTTGGGCAGGGTAGGATGGCTCATGCCGCAAAAGCTAATGTTTTGTTTAGCCAGTGCTACATATACATCATCCTGCCACCAGCTATTGTGACGCATTTCAATCACATTATTGAAAACTGGATCAAGGCTTTTCAGTACGCGCTCTAATCGCTCTTCACTATAAGTAAAATTGGGCGGCATCTGAAAGAGTACCGTGCCCAACTTTTCCTTTAGTCCATCACTAATAACCTGATACATTTCGCTTACCAGGGCCTGGGTTTCAATTAGCTTTTTAAAATGCGTAATGCCCCTATAAGCCTTCACCGCAAACAAAAAGCCGGGTGGACTATCAGCATACCACTTTTCTAAAGATGTAATTCGAGGGAAATTATAGAAAGTGTTATTGAGCTCCAGTGTATCAAAATGCTGGCAATAGTGATCAAACCACTTGCGTTGCGGCATGCCTTCCGGATAGAAAACTTCTTTCCAGTGCTTATAATGAAAACCCGAACAGCCAATGTGCCACTCCATTATAAAGCTATTTTTTAGCTTTTTTTACGAGTGTGTATATGCCTACAGCCAGTAAACCTGCAACCGATGCAGCCAGTATAGGGTTAAAAGGCTCGGGCGGTACATATTGTACTCCACGTTTATTAGCTTTAGCCGGCTCTTTTACATACCGCCCCTGGCTTGGTACCGCTACCTGGTCAAAATTGCTTACCAGGTTTTCCAGCCCCTCGGTCAGTTCCTGCCCGTACATGGGTTTGCCGTGGCCGGTGGCAGCAATAGCCGGATGCAAATCACGCAGCTTTTTTACGGATGCTGCTGCGGCAATCCAATCGGCCGTAAAATATTTAGGTGGGCCCGATACCAGTCTTTTTTGCGTGGCAACCGAGAAGGCCGATTCTTGCTTGGTGGTCACAAACGCATCACCGGCAATAATCAGTTTATCGCGCTGGCGCCACAACGAAATATGCCCGGGTGCATGCCCGGGTGTAAACACAAACAACCATTCGGGTAAATAAGGCAAACCGCCATTTTCCTGAAGGGCATGTACCTGGTTACCCAAATTAATTGGTTTTTTAGGATACAGTACTGACATAAAGCTCATTAAGCCGCCGCCCACAGTTGGATCGGGCGGTGGATAAGCCGACAAGCCGGTGAGGTAAGGCATTTCCAATGGGTGCGCATACACTGGTACATCCCATTTGGTTAATAACTGCTTAAGCGCACCTATATGATCAAAATGACCATGGGTTAAAATAATAGCAACAGGCGGGTTATTTCCGCCAAATAAGTCAGCCGCCATTTCTTCAATCTTTCCGGCAAAGCCTTTTAAGCCGGCATCAACCAATACCCATTCATTATCCTTACCGGTGGCTATCATAAAAATGTTTACAAAAACTATTTTCATTCCCCATACGCCCGGCGCCACCTCAAAGTAATCCTTCTCATCGGTTGACGCGGTTATACCTGCTGCTTGTGTTTCCATAACTTAATACCTAATGTGCAATTGATAACATGATAACCCCTGCACTGGTTTTGGCTAATAATTATTAAGCGGCATTAAGTTAAAAAGCATATTTAAAATACATAAACCGGTTATCCGGGTAGCCATATTTTTGATACCTTTACGCTAATAATAAACTCGTTATGAAAACATTAATGTTATTTATTGCGGCCCTGTTTAGCGCTGCTTTTACCTATGCGCAGCAGAGCGCTATTAAGCCGGCTGCACCTGGTGTAACTTATGGCAAAGCGGTAACCAAGGACAAGGCCATTACCTTGGCTAACTTGAACAAAGAGCTGAGCAAAGACACTGTTTATAACGGAAAGATTGCTGGTGTGGTAACGGAAGTTTGCACTAAGAAAGGCTGCTTCATGAAACTGAAACAAGCGAACGGCGAGGACGTGATGGTGCGTTTTACCGATTATGCTTATTTTATGCCGCAAAACATTGTAGGTAAAAAGGTAGTGGTTGAAGGTAAAGCGAAAGTTACTGAAACTACAGTGGAGCGCCTGCGCCATTACGCTAAAGATGCCGGCAAAAGCCAAACGGAAATTGCCAAAATCAATAAGTCTAAAAAAGATGTTACCATTATGGCCGATGGCGTATTGGTTACAGAATAAGTAAAATAAGAAACTGAGAGCCAAGAAACAGACTTATTGTTTACCTGTATAAATTAAAAAAGCCATAGTAATTGCTATGGCTTTTTTAATTTATGACCTTATGTCTGACCCCAGCGCTTATCTACTCGTTCACTCCGTACAAGTAAGGTTGCATTTTGCCGCAAGAGCAGTTGGCAGTATCTTTACCGCCAAGCTTAGTGAGGAAGTATTGATAAAATTTCATGCGGTCTTTCATGTTGTACAAATCTTCGCCTTTATTGCATTCAATTTCACCGTTAATAATATTAATGGTCATACCGAAGCCCGGTGCGCGGCCTTTAGCCTTATCTGCTGGTTTAGGCTGCCATACGCCTACCATTACATCATGTGCAGAGGGCTTGTGCGTTTGTGGTGTCATCCAAAAATAAATGGCTGTTTTAAAGGCCAGAACGTGGTCTGTCTCAATCAATTCTGGGCTGTTCAATAATATCTTGTCATCGCCTAAAATACAATCGCCGGCGTAACCGTAGTTACCGTTGTAGCTTAACTGAACCGGTCCACGGCCATAATATTTTTTACCGGCAACGGGTGGGTACTCATCATTCTCGGCAATGTAGGCTGATGTTGTATTTTTTTCATGAATGTACATCAGGCCATCCGTAAAGGTATCATCCACACCACCGCGCGTTTCGTGGGCAATGTGCGCAAAAAAAGCGGCCAGTTCTCTTTTGTTCGTCGCAGCATCCTTTTCTGTACAAAATTTACTATAATCCACCTCATAACTGCTATCGGGCTTAGCTTTTGCCCAAGCCTCGTTCCAGTCAACGTCCTGGCGCACAATGGTAGCCTTACCGCTAGCTTTATCAGTGCGTATAATTTGGTATACAGATACCGCCCGGCGGGTCACTTTTACCTTAATTTGGCTTATCTCTTTTATGGCTTTTATAAAAGAGGCATAAGTGTAAAATTTGTTCCGTTGCGGAAACAGTTCATTAAAAAGTTTTTCGGTAATTAAGCTGGCGGCTGTTGCAGGCATAGCTTTTTGAGCGGGTTTGCCTTGTTTGGCGTTGCTACTGTTAGTGCAACTAAAACTAAGCAGCACCAACGTACTAACTGAGCAAATAACAAGTTTAGTATATAATGAAAAGTGTTTAACCAGAAAAGCTTGCATATAACGGCGATGTGTTGTGTAATATTAATACGCAGTAAACATCAAAAATTATTCACATTGCATCAAATGATTATGAAAATTATTTAATTGCAGCGCTGATGAAGATCTATACCAAAACCGGCGACAAAGGTTTAACCTCCCTGATAGGAGGTAACCGAGTGCCTAAATCCCATATTCGTATCGAAAGCTATGGTACTGTTGACGAGCTAAACGCTTATCTGGGTTTAATTGCCGACCAGGATATTCAACTGCAGGACAAAAAAGTATTACAGCATATACAAAATAACTTGTTTGTAATAGGTGCATTGCTTGCGGCAGAGCCCGGAAAGTCGCGAATGACCATACCCAATTTAACCGATAGCGATATCGGCGTTTTAGAGCACGAAATGGATGCAATAGAAATCCAGTTGCCCGAGTTAAAACATTTTATACTGCCTGGCGGTAGTAATGCCATATCATTTTGCCATGTAGCCAGGTGCGTATGCCGCCGGGCCGAACGTGTAGTGGTGCAATTGGCTACAGAGAGTGTTGTTGATGAAAAAATTGTGATATATTTAAACAGACTGAGCGATTACCTGTTTATGCTGGCACGTAAAGTAGGGCACGATCAGCAAATACCTGAAAATAAATGGGAACCAGGTGTATAATCGGTGTAGAAAAAATTATTTGATAAATCATTCAGAAATATTATATTTTTGCGAAAATTGATAAATTAACCCCAACAATAAATTATAACGTATGTACTGGACTCTTGAATTGGCTTCACATCTGGAAGATGCACCATGGCCTGCTACAAAAGATGAACTGATTGATTATGCTATCCGTTCGGGTGCGCCTGTTGAGGTGATTGAAAACCTGCAGGCATTAGAGGATGATGGTGAACCTTATGAAAATATTGAGGAGATTTGGCCTGATTATCCAACTAAAGATGACTTCTTTTTTAACGAAGACGAATATTAAAAATAGCCCGCATAAGCGGGTTTTTTTATTTTATAACAACAATTTGGAATGGTTTTGGTTAGGTAAGTAATAAATACATTTATCAAACTAAAACACTTACCCAAATGAGAGGCTTATTGTACATTATTGCTGTTATCCTTATTATAGGATGGGCATTAGGAGCGTTTGTTTACAATGTTGGAGGCTTAATCCACATTTTAATTGTTATAGCGATTATCGCTTTAATATTAGGTATAATTCGTAGGGCGTAACTAGATATTAAAACTATGAGAGGCTTATTATATTTAGTAGCAGTAATATTAGTCATATTGTGGGTAGTAGGATTTCTATTCCACGGACTTGGAACTTTTGGTGACGGTAGCATTATTCACGTATTGCTGGTCATTGCAATTATCGCTATTCTGTTAGGAGTTATCCGCAGGGCATAATTGACTATAAAGAATAATTAATTGAGCCGCGCGTTGTTAAACGTGCGGCTTTTTGTTTATCAGTAATTCGGCTATGGCTATATCCTCCGGAAAGGTGATCTTAAAGTTCTGATAGCTGCCCTCAACAATATGAATTGCATGACCGGCTAATTCAGCTACGCTGGCATCATCGGTAAAGCTTTCCTGGTAAGTACACTCATAAGCACGCTTTAATAAATCTGCTTTAAAGGTTTGTGGGGTTTGCACCAGGTATATTTCATCGCGCAGCAGGCTTTGTGTATGGGCTGCCTTTACCTGCCTAATCGAATCACGACTTTTAACAGCTACCACAACAGCGCCCTGCCGGGCGGCTTGCTGGTACGCCGCCTCAATGGTTTGGGCGCTTACAAGCGGGCGCACGGCGTCATGCACCGCTACCAACGCATCATCAGGTACTAATTTCAATCCACTTTTTACCGAATGGAAGCGGGTAGGCCCTCCGCCCACTAACTGGTGAGTAACGTTAAAGCTGTGCTCGGCGCATAACTGCTGCCAGTATTCATGAAAGGCCTCGGGTAAAACCACAATAAGCTTAGGCTGCGAATTGCTGTTGTGAAAAGCAAGCAAAGTGTGCATCAAAACAGGCAACCCGTTAAGCAGAAGAAATTGCTTAGGCACCGCCGCCTGCATACGTGTGCCCGAACCACCGGCTACAATAATAGCATAGTTAGCCGTGTGAGGTGAAACATGGGATGCGAGATGAACGTCGTATGGCATAGTTAAAGTTGATGTGAATGCGCCTGCAATAATGCTAATAAAAAACGCCATTGTAAAAACAATGGCGTTTTGGATTCATGAGTATTTTGTCAAATATCTCACAACTAATATCAAGTCTGTTTAGATAATCAGCATGGCGTCGCCGTAGCTATAAAAGCGGTATTTCTCTTTTACAGCAATTTCATAAGCGTTCATTACATGCTCATAACCTCCAAATGCACTTACCATCATTAACAGGGTCGACTCGGGAGTGTGGAAGTTAGTAATCATAGAATTAGCAATGCTAAACTCATACGGCGGGAAAATGAACTTGCTGGTCCAGTCATTAACAGATTTTAAAGTCTTGTTGGCAGAGACAGCAGATTCGATAGCGCGCATAGACGTCGTTCCTACGGCGCAAACACGTGTTTTACGCTCAATGGCACGGTTTACAATATCAGCTTGCTTTTGCTCGATGATAATTTGTTCAGAATCCATTTTGTGCTTGGTCAGATCCTCCACCTCAACCGGGCGAAAAGTACCTAAACCAACGTGAAGCGTAACTTCTGCAAATTCAACACCTTTTAATTCCAGGCGCTTCATCAGCTCGCGGCTAAAGTGCAGACCTGCGGTTGGAGCTGCAACAGCGCCTTCATTTTTAGCAAAAATGGTTTGGTAGCGCTCTTTATCTTCGGCAGTGGCTTTGCGTTTAATGTATTTAGGAAGCGGTGTCTCACCTAAAATTTCAACGTTACGACGAAACTCTTCATCAGTACCATCAAACAAAAAACGGATAGTGCGGCCACGCGAAGTGGTGTTGTCTACAACCTCGGCAACCAGTAAATCGTCATCGCCAAAGTACAGTTTGTTGCCTACACGTATTTTACGGGCCGGGTCAACCAGTACATCCCATAAACGCAGTTCTTTATTTAATTCGCGCAGTAAGAAAACCTCAATGGTAGCACCTGTTTTCTCTTTATTGCCATACATACGGGCCGGGAAAACTTTGGTGTTGTTCAGGATCATTACATCCTTATCATCAAAATAATCCAAAACATCCTTAAATATTTTGTGCTCAATTTTGCCAGAATCGCGGTGTAGCACCATCAAACGAGACTCGTCGCGAACATCAGACGGGTTGTGAGCGATCAAAGAATCGGGCAGATTGAATTTAAATTGAGATAATTTCATATCTTTTTATGAATATTTTTTAGGGCGCAAATGTACGCATAAATTTTCGTATATATAAACGCTTGTTAATCAGTTTTGTGTCATGGCCGGGCAAACAAAAACCCGCTATAAGTTTTTATGTACTGCCGGCTTATGAATAATTGGTTAAATTGTAAAAAGATACTTTGTATACGCCCCGACAATATGGGCGATTTGCTCATGACAACACCCGCGTTGCGGGCGCTCAAGCAAACCTTTAACGCCCAAATAACTGTTCTTACCTCCAGTATGGCAGCAGGCATAGCCAGTATGATACCCGAAATAGATGAGGTAATTACTTTTGATGTGCCGTGGGTAAAAACCAGTACGGCGTCAGGCCAGGAGGCGGTAACAGCAGTAGTAAACCAGCTTAAACAACAACAGTTTGATGCGGCAGTCACTTTTACGGTGTATAGCCAAAACCCTTTACCTACCGTAATGCTGGCTTACTTGGCCGGTATACCTTTACGTTTGGCTTACTGCCGCGAAAACCCATACCAGCTTTTAACCAATTGGGTGCCCGACAAGGAACCATACGATATTATACGTCACCAAGTGAGGCGAGATCTGGATCTGGTAGCTTCCGTTGGTGCCTTTACAGAAGACGAGAGGTTGAGTTTACAGTTGCCCGACTTATGGCCACAGGTGGCACAAAAGTTACAGCAGCTGGGTGTGGACATACAAAAGCCCTGGCTGGTTATGCACCCAGGAGTGAGTGAACCTAAACGTGAGTATCCACAAGAGCGTTGGGCCGAAGCTGCTCAAAAAGCGGTTAACGAACTGGGTTACCAGGTATTGTTTACCGGCTCAGGGAGCGAACAGGCTATGGCCGCGTCCATTCAAGGCCTGGCAGGGGTGGGTACCTTTAACGTGGCCGGTCAATTCAAGCTGAGCGAATTTGCAACTTTGATTGCACAGGCCCCCGTTGTAGTATCGGTAAATACGGGCACAGTACATATTGCTGCTGCAACCAATACGCCCACAGTGGTATTATACGCCTTAACTAATCCGCAGCATACACCCTGGATGGTGCCAAGCCAGGTATTAAGCTATTCGGTACCGCCACAGGCTCAAAGCAAGAATGAGGTGATTATGCACGTAAGCCGCTACCTTAATAATACAATAACAGAAATGCCATGTGCTGATGACATTATTGCGGCTGTAAACGCACTTACACGTCGGAATGCTGCAGAGCAGCCTGTAATCAATTTAACAGGTATTAAACACTTTGGTGTTTGAGTTGTAGTGGAGGTATTCTAGCCCCTCCGGTTTATTATGGATCAGTACATCATCATTATAAGTGTAATTGGTATTGCTGCATTAGGCATGGCATGGATGCCGGCTATAAGTAAGCGAACCGGTGTTTCATACGCCATTATTTATATGCTGGCTGGTGTGCTTATTTATTTAGTATTTCCACATCTACTTCCTAACGCCGATCCCCGTAAACATCAAACTTATACCTCACACTTAACTGAGCTGGTGGTTATTATTTCGTTGATGGGTACAGGTATTAAAATAGACCGGTCCTTTGCCTATAAAACCTGGAAAACGCCTATTCGTTTGGTTACATGGGGTATGCTGGGTTGCATTGGCATAGCCGCATTACTAGGCTATGGTTTCTTCGGGATGGATGTAGCATCGGCGCTGTTGCTGGGTGCTGCGCTGGCGCCTACCGATCCGGTATTAGCCTCGGATGTACAGGTTGGTCCGCCTAATGAAAAATTGCGATTTGAGACCAAGTTTGCCTTAACTGCCGAGGCCGGTATGAATGATGCGTTTGCGTTTCCGTTTGTAATGCTGGCTATCACTTTATCGCAAATGGCTAATAAGGGGCAGGGAAGTATTTGGGAATGGGCAGGGTACGCCCTGATTCTTAAAATTGTTATCGGGTTAGTTATTGGCGTGATAATAGGACGGTTATTGGGATACCTTATTTTTAGCGTAGGAGACCGTTTGGAAATTTTGGAAACGCGCGATGGCTTTGTTGCCCTATCGCTAACACTAATGGTTTACGGCATAACAGAACTAGCGCATGGGTATGGCTTTATGGCTGTTTTTGTGGCCGGACTAAGTTTACGCCATTATGAAAGAGGCCATAAATTGCATACTAAGTTGCACGATTTTACAGATCAGACAGAGCGCATTATGGTGGCCATTGTGCTTATCCTTTTTGGTGGAAGTCTGACCACTGGTATACTCAACAATTTAACCTGGCCAATGGTCACTTTTTCCATTCTGTTTCTATTCATTGTAAGGCCGCTAACTTCTTATTTGAGTTTGTTCGGTATACAGCTCCATTCCAGAGAAAAATGGGTAATCAGCTTTTTTGGTATCAGGGGTATGGGTTCTATCTATTATCTGAGCTATGCTTTTAAAGAAGCACATTTCCCTTATGCCGAGCAAATATGGACTGTAGTAACTTTCACTATATTACTATCTATATTTGTGCATGGCTTAACAGCTACCACCGTAATGAAGCGCATGGAGGCCCGCTTTGCTAATGAAATTGGATAACTGACCGTTAATGGGTGTAAGTGTTTGTTCCCGAACATTCACTGTACGAAAGTGAACGATTTTGATCGTAGTCTCTCACTTATTTTATTGGTAATAAGTTCGTTATTTAAGTGGCATGCGGTTTTCACTAGTCATAAAAAGTATTGAAGCATGCTTAAGAACTACTTTAAAATTGCCTGGCGAAACCTGTACCGTAACAAAGCTTTTTCGGCCATTAACATAGCTGGTTTAGCGGTGGGTATGGCAGGCACTATCTTGATATATACCTGGATACAACACCAGTTGAGCTATGATCAGTTTCATGCCAATAAAGGTACCTTATATAAACTTTGGCTTCGCTCGGCCGATACTACGGGCCAAATTTATTGTTCTGATATTACGTCGGGCCCGTTAGGGGCTGCCCTAAAGCAGGAGTTTCCGGAGGTGCAGGATGTGTCTCGTATCTACTGGCCAATCGACAGGTTGTTTTCTTACCGCGATAAAATTATCAAAGCCGAAGGTCGCGATGTGGATAAACCATTCTTAACCATGTTCAGTTTTCCGCTTATTGCGGGCGATCCTAAACATGCGCTGGATGAAGTGAATAGCGTAGTAATTACCGAAAGCCTGGCCCGCAAGCTCTTTGATAATGAGAGCCCAATGTACAAGGTAATTAACATAGATAAAAAGCAAACCTGCCAAATTACCGGTGTAATGAAGGATTTGCCTTATAATACAGAGTTCAAGTTTGATTATCTGGTATCACTGGCTGCAAATGAAAACTTTTATTCGGCCGGTAATAACTGGAATAACAATACCTATCAAACCTTTGTACAGCTCAAGCCAGGTGTTGATGTAAAGCAATTGGGCCAAAAGATAGCAGATATCAATGAACGTCACACAGATGCTGTTAAGGCACAGTTGTTTCTGCATCCCATAACCCAATGGCACTTGTACTCTAATTTTGAAAACGGCAAGGCAACCGGCGGATTGATTGATGTGGTGCGTTTGGTAGCCTTAATAGGCGGCTTGATACTGTTAGTGGCCTGTATCAATTTTATGAACCTAAGTACCGCCCGCAGTGAGAAACGTGCCAAAGAGGTAGGTGTACGCAAAGTGATGGGCGCCCAAAAAATGAGCCTTGTTGCTCAGTTTTTGAGCGAATCTATCTTAATAGCGATTGTTGCAGGTATGTTAGCGCTTATATTGGTTGCGCTGTGCCTGCCTGCCTTTAACCGCTTTACTCAGGAAAACCTTACAGTTAATTACTTAAGTCCGGTTTTTATAGTTGGTATGCTGGGGTTTATTGTGCTAACCGGTGCTTTGGCTGGCAGTTACCCTGCTTTCTTTTTATCGGCATTTAAGCCGGTAAAGGTTTTAAAAGGTAAGTTTCGGGAAGGGCACCATTGGTTTACACCGCGCAAGGTGCTGGTAGTAGTGCAGTTCACAGTAGCTATTGTAATGGTGGTATCAACTCTGGTTGTTTACCGGCAAATACAATTTGCGCAGCAGCGCGATAGCGGCTATGTTAAGAATAACCTGATCGACATTGGCATTGAAGGCGATATGCGTAAAAACTATGACCTCATTAAACATGATTTGATCCAATCAGGTGCGGCTACCGGTGTATCTCAAAACAGTTTTTCGGTCACACAGCCAGCAAGCACGTCAAACTCTTACCGTTGGACCGGTGAAAATGCAGAACAACCCGATATAGAGTTTACCCGCTTTAATACCACCGGCGATTTCATTAGCACCTTGGGCATAAAACTGGTACAAGGTCGTGACATTGACCTGGCTATGCACCCTTCAGATACAGCAGCGGTGCTGCTTAACGAAACTGCCGTAAAACAAATGCAGCTTAAAAATCCTTTAGGCCATGCCATTTATTTTAGCCGGATGGGAGATAAGCCTATTACTGTGGTGGGGGTTTTTAAAGATTTTATAATTGGTTCGCCCTACAGTCCCGTTAGCCCTATGATTGTACATGGCTTGCGCAATTGGAATTACAATATGGTGGTACGCTTAAATGCGCATAACAGCACCGCTAAAAATTTGCAGCTTGCCGGCGATGTTTTTAAAAAGTACAATCCTTCTTACCCATTTGAATACAAGTTTGTAGACCAACGCTATGCCGAAAAGTTTGCCAACGAAGTAAAAACCGGTACACTGGCTGCGCTATTTGCAGGCTTAACCATTTTCATATCATGCCTCGGGCTGTTTGGCCTGGCTGCCTACATGGCCGAGAACCGTTCAAAAGAAATTGGCATACGCCGCGTGCTGGGTGCCAGTGTAAGCAGTGTAATACAATTACTTACTACAGAATTTGTAGTGCTGGTGGTAATAGCACTGGCTATTGCCACACCCATAGGCTGGTGGGTAATGCATAACTGGTTACAAAACTACACTTACCACGTTACTGTGGGCTGGTTTACTTTTGCCATGGCTGGTGTTACTGCCATACTACTGGCTGTTGGTACGGTGAGCATGCAGGCGGTTAGGGCAGCTAACGCCAACCCCGTAGATAGTATGAGAGCTGAATAAAGCTACCTGATTATTGAGAGCAGCTTGTTGTGATAATACAGTATCAAAAAAAGAGACCGGACGTAAACGTCCGGTCCCTAATCTAATTTACTTATGAAAACAACAACTCTAAGAAGCCATTTTCATCCCTAATATATTCTTAAAAGTTGTTATAACCAAATTATTTCGCTCTTGTTAATGTAGGAGTATTTAAGATTTAACGCTTTTAATACCTTGTTATAGGCGATTTACCTATAATTGCAAACTCAAAAATGATACTATGATGAATGTAAAGGTAATTGCGTTTGATGCAGATGATACCCTTTGGGTTAACGAGCCTTACTTCAGGAGAACCGAAGAAAAATTTTGCACGCTTTTTAGCGAGTTCCTGTCGCCGCATGATATTGAGCGCGAGTTACTCAAGATTGAAATTGGTAATTTGGGCTTGTATGGTTATGGTATAAAAGGCTTTATGCTATCGATGATTGAGACGGCGCTAAAGGTAACCGACGGCCGTATGAATGCTGATGCCATTGAGAAAATACTGAACCTGGGCAAAGAACTTTTAAACGAGCCTATTGAATTGCTGGAAGGTGTGGAGCAGGTGTTACAGTCACTGCAGGGCCGTTATAAGTTAGTTGTGGCCACCAAAGGCGACTTGCTCGACCAAGAACGTAAATTAAAGAAATCTAATTTAACACAGTATTTTCATCATATTGAAGTGATGTCTGAAAAGGATGATGCCAGCTACCAGAAGCTGGTTAAGCATCTGGATATACAGCCGCAGGAGCTGTTGATGGTGGGCAACTCCCTCAAGTCAGACATACTGCCCGTGCTTAATATAGGCGGCTATGCTATACACGTTCCGTACCATATAACCTGGGTGCACGAGATGGTTGAAAGCCAGGTTGAACATGAGAACTTTAAAAGCGTAACGCATATTCAGGAAATTTTACAATACTTACCCTTATGAAACACAAGCTTGACCTGGAAAACTGGCCCCGTAAGCAGCACTTCGAATTTTTTAAGCAATTTGAGGAGCCTTACTTCGGTGTTACCGTCAATGTAGACCTTACCTTAGCTTATGAACATGCCAAGGCAGCCGGCGTTTCCTTGTTTATATATTACCTTTTTCAATCCTTAGGTGCAGCTAATATGGTAGAGCCGTTCAGGTATCGGATTGAGGACGATCAAGTAGTGGTTTATGATGAGGTACATGCATCGGCCACCATTAACCGGCCTAATGGAACATTTGGATTTTCGTACATCGATTACCACCCTTCGTTCAATAAATTTTTGGAAGGTGCCGAGCGGGAGATAGACCGTGTACAAAATACCACTGATCTCATGCCATCTACATCAGGCCAAAATGTAATTCATTTTTCGGCCCTGCCATGGATCAATTTCACATCTATATCTCATGCGCGCATGTTCAGTTTCAACGAAAGCGTTCCCAAAATAAGCTTTGGCCGCATAACCGATATCGACGGCCAAAAGATAATGCCTGTATCTATCCATGTACATCACGCCCTTATGGATGGACTGCACGTGGGCCAATATCTTCAGGCTTATCAGGATTTGCTGAATATGGGCTTATAACATAAGGGGAGATGTGAGAGCGAGGAGCGGCAACCTTAAGATGCAAGGAATTATTTTAATCAACATTGAGCAAGGACCGTCTATCTGTATTCTCGCTCCGCTCATATAAAGTTTTCGCGCTGCAATCATCACTCGCTTTTTAAACTCCTAACTGGGTTAGCCATTGCTGCTTTAATGGTTTGCAGGCTCATAGTTAGCAAGGCTACCGTGATGGTTGATAATATAGTGCCAACAAACAGCCAAATACCCGGGTTAATATGATAGGCGTAATTTTGCAGCCAGTGGCTCATGGCGTACCAGGCTACGGGTGCAGCTATCATAAACGCTACAAAAATCAATTTTATAAAGTCGGCACTAAGCAGGGTTACAATTTGAGTAATAGTAGCACCCAAAACTTTACGTATGCCAATTTCTTTAGTGCGCTGGTTGGTTGTATAAAGTGCCAGTCCTAACAAACCCAGGCAACTTATTAAAACTGAAAGCCCTGTAGCCCATTTAAGCAATTTACCGGTGTTTTGCTCTGCTTTATAAAAGCGGGCTGTGCTTTCATCCACAAAGCGGTATTCAAAATCATCGTCGGGGAAAACTTCCTGCCATGAGGATTCCATTTTTATCAAAGCATTTTTCCAGTTTGCCGAACTGTTGGCGCCGGATTTTAAAGCAATGTGCAACGTACGGGTAAAACGATTGTTAGTACTGAAGCAAATAGCCGCCGGCTTAATGGCATACTGTAATGATCTTTGGTAAAAATCAGCAACTACACCAATAATAGGCACCTCTTTATCATTCACTTTTACCAGTTTACCGACGGCTTGTTTAGGATTTTGAAAGCCTAAAAACTTACAATAGGTTTGGTTAATAATATAAGCACCTGTGCTATCATGCGGTTGCAGGTTGCGTCCGGCCAGTAACTTGAGCTGATAAACATTTAGATAATTATCATCGGCATACTTAAGCTCTACATCGGTTTCACGTTCTGTTTTTCCATCCTTATAGCTAAAGGCAGTAGAGTGGCTGTTGTTTGATGATGGCGCATCACTACCAAGGCTTATAGTTTCCACTTGAGGTATCGATTTGATTTTATTGAGGTAAACCTGTTTTAAGTTTGAGTTTGCATATTTATAGGGCGTACGTATATACATTACAGCATCTTTTTTAAAGCCTAGGTCTTTATTAAGCATATAGTGTATTTGATTACTTACTAATATGGTAGCCATAATAAATACCTGTGCAATTACAAACTGCGTAACGGTGAGACCCCTGCGCAAACCGAATGATACGCCTTTACTTGTTTTAGGATTACTTTTAAGTACCTGTACCGGTTGGTATGATGACATAACCACTGCAGGATAAAAGCCGGATATAACAGCAACAACGGCAATTAAAATAAAAATGAACAGCAGCATGCCTGGGGTAAAAATCATACTGTAGCTTATGCCGGCAGGTATAAAATCGGCAAACATAATGAGCAGCAGGTAAGCCAGGCCTATTGAAATGATAGCCGCAATAAGTGTAAGCAAAAAAGTTTCGGTTAAAAATTGGCTTATAAGTTGTTGCCGGGTACCGCCTATAGTTTTGCGAACGCCAATCTCTCGTGCTCTTTGTGAGGATTGAGCCGTAGTTAAATTAATAAAGTTGATGCATGCCAAAATGAGTAAAAATGCTGCCACGCCCAATAAGCTGTGCAAAACAGATTTGTTAGCCACCCGCTGATCAAAGTTGTCATACTCGCTACTAAAATGCAGGTTACTGAGTGGTTGCAGGCTCAAGGTTTGACTTTCACCGGGAGAACTCTTCTCTAAATTATTTTTTAGCATAGTATTCAACTGGGCCTCTGTTTGCCTGGCCGAACTTTGCTTACTAATTTTGATGAAAAGCTGATTATAAGAGGATGTACTGCTCCAACTGGTTTCGTTGTAACCGCCATCTGTATCGCCACCATTGGGTCTTAGTTTAAAATTCGCCGCGGTGGCCAGACTCATAAAGTCATGAAAGTTAAAATCGGTATTTTCTTTAAGATCTGCTACAACGCCAGATACCGTCATTTTAAGCGAATCATCGTAAATAACTGTTTTTTCTAAAACTTGCTCAGGCTTTAGATCCGGGAAGTACAATTTGGCCCTGCTTTCGGTAAGTACAATGCGGTTTGGGTTTTGCAATGCAGTAGCAACCGATCCGGCCAGCCATTTATAAGGCAGCATTTCGAAGTATGCTCTGTCGCAAAAAATGATGTTTTCCTGGTTTTTAAAAATGCCTGGAGCTGTATTAGGTGCCGGAACTACAATCCGCTGATCCTGTCCATAAATGCGAAAGGGTACTGCCTGTTCTAGGCCGCTAACCGAACCAATAACCCGATGCAAAGGAACAGGTACCCCCGAATTGAAGCTGATTTGGCCCTGGTAAGTGTAAGTAGATACCACCCGGTAAATGTGGCTGCCATCTGGTTCAAACTTGTCAAAGCTAAAATCGAATTGCACCACTAAGGCTATAACTAAAGCCGCACCAATGCCGATGGCCAGTCCCACAACGTTAATTATGGTAAAAACTTTGTGCTTGAGCAGGCTGCGGAGCGCTGTTTTAAAATAGTTCTTTAGCATAATGAGCAGGTTTTAAATGGAACGGATTTATTTGCAGTTCGCTTTAATTAAATCAAATCTTACTCGCTTCTTAAGCTCTTTACAGGATTGACCAGGGCGGCTTTTACGGTTTGCAGGCTCATGGTTAATAAGGCAATGCTAATAGTAACGCCTATAGTGCCCACAAACAGCCATAAGCTAAGCGAGGTGTGGTATGCAAAGCTTTGTAACCATTGGTTTAGCGCATACCAGGCAATAGGCATGGCAATTACAAAGGCCAATACAATTAGCTTTACAAAATCGAAACTTAATATGGTTACTATCTGGCTTATGGTAGCGCCCATTACCTTGCGTATACCAATTTCTTTGGTACGCTGGCTGGTAGTATGAATAGCCAGTCCCAGTAGCCCCAAACAGCTAATAAAAACCGAAAGCCCCGTGGCCCAGTTAAGCAGCCTGCCGGTATTTTGTTCGGCTTTGTAAAAATTGGCTATGGTATCATCTACAAAGTTATATTCAAAATCTTCACCGGGATAAACCTCATTCCAGGCTTTTTCAATTTGCCTGATGGCCTTGGGCCACAACTTGCTGCCATCCGTACCAAATCGTAGGGCCATATGTACTACGCGGTTATAATTACGTTGGCCATTGGTTGCCAGTGCCAGCGGTAAAATAGGGGCACGAAGCGATACCTGGTGAAAATCTTTTACTACACCCACTATCTGTAGGTGATTGCCGTTAGACTCTATATACCTTCCAACCACATTGTCGGGTTTTGAGAAGCCCAGTTCTTTGGCGTATGTTTCATTAATAACAATACCGCTGGAGGTGTCGCGCATTTGCGGGCTGCGGCCCGCTAATAGTGTAAGGCCGTAAATATTAAAAAAATTCTGATCGCCGTATTTTAAATACACAACCGTTTCGGTTTCTTTTTTGCCGTCTCTGTAGGTCATGTGGGTTGACATGGTGCTGCTTGAGGATGGCGGTTCGCTGCCTAAACTAATTTGGGAAATTTGTGGTATAGCTCTAAGTTTATTCACAAATACCTGTTCCAAATTAGTATTCATCTTGCTGTAAGGTGCTTGTACATAAAGCAAGGCATCTTTTTTAAATCCCAGATCTTTGTTGAGTAGGTAATGGATCTGGCTGCTCACTAGTAGGGTACCCATCACAAAAAATTGTGCTATTACAAACTGCGCTACGGTAAGCCCTTTGCGTAAGTAATGCTTATTGCCTTTACCGGCTGTTGCTCCCCGCTGATTTTTTATGATCTCGATAGGTTGATAGTCCGACATAACCATAGCTGGGTACAAGCCCGAAAGTAGCGTGATGATAATTATCAAAGCCACCAAAAAACCAAATACACGAGGCGTAAACATCATGGCATAAGTAACATCTGCAGGGATAAAATCACTGAAAACTTGTAACAGATACCCCGCCAATAAGGCCGACACTAATGTAGCCGCCAAGGTAAGCAACAAGGTTTCGGTCAAGAACTGACCTATGAGCTGCCGGCGGGTACCGCCTATGGTTTTACGGATGCCTATCTCCTTGGCTCGTTGTGCCGATTGTGCGGTGTTTAGGTTAATAAAGTTGATACAACCCAGTATAAGTAAGAACGCAGCTACGCCCAGTAAGCCGTACAACACTTTCTTATTGGCAATACGCTGGTCAAAGTTGTCATAGTTTGCATTAAAGTGAATATCGGCTAGGGGCTGCAAGGCAAAGGATTGGGTGCGGCTCATCTTCTTGTTTGCACTGTTCTGGTAATAAATATCGTTAACCTGTTTTTCAACCTGTTTAACAGAAGCATTTTTGCTGACCTTAATCATCAGCTGATCGCTTGATGAAGTGTTGTTCCAATCGTGGCTATAATAGTTAGGGAGCAGGTTTTTGTTATGAATTGCAGTGGCCAGGCTTATAAAATCATGAAAGGTAAAATCGGTGGTTTGCTCCAGATCTTCTACAATGCCCGATACGGTCACCTTAACGCTATCATTATAAGTGATGATTTTGCCTATAATACTGGCATTGTTTAAATTAGGAAAGTACAGCTTTGCCCGGCTTTGGGTGAGTACAACTTTATAAGGCTGTTTAAAAGATTGATTGGCCGAACCGGCCAGCCACTTATATTTAATAAGTTTAAAGTACGATCCGTCGGTAAGTATGATTTGCTTTTGTTTTTTGAAAACAGCAGGCTGCGGCTGGCTGCCGGTGATGCTTACTTTGGTATTGTAATCATACATAAAAAAAGGGGCCGCCTGCGCTAGGCCGGTAACCTGGCTGGCTACAGCTTCGCCCAATGGTGCGGGCACGCCCGAGTTGTAGCCCTGCATCCCCTGAAAATTAAAGTTCGATACCACGCGGTAGATGCGGTCGCCGTTTGGATGCGCCTTGTCAAAATTAAAATCATACTGCACCACCAGGTAAATTACAATAGCAGCACTAATGCCAATGGCCAGCCCCACTATATTTATAAGCGTAAAAACTTTGTTCTTTAAAAGGCTGCGTACAGCGGTCCTGAAGTAATTTTTAAGCATAATCCTTCCTTTAAGCAGTGCTTTATATAAATCCTGCTAACAAGATTGTGCCAGTTAGGTAAGTTATTTACTTTTAGTATGTTATGTAAAATTTGAGGCGTTAACTGTACGTATGCGTACAGTTAACGTACGGCAGCAATACAATTGCGCCGTAAACACTTAACGTGCTTTGGTAAATACAAAGGGTATACTTTTAAGCTGATACCCTTTTTTGCGCAGCAAGGCAATCAATCCATCATCGCTACCCAGGTGGCCTGCACCTACAGCAACCATTAGGCTGCCTTTGCCAAACAAGGGAAGCATGCGGTTAATCATAACTACGTTGCGTTTAATAAGCAGGGCTTCGTTAAAGCTGGCATCTAAAGGTGCATCATCGTTCATTTCTTTTAGCAGCATTTTGGTATCTTGCTTTACGTACAACTCGGTCAGCTTTTTAATCATCGCATCGGCAGATGTATAGGTTTTCAAAAAGTCTTGCATCATTTTGGCCTGGGTGGTTACTGGTATCGCATTTAATGCCTGCATTTGCTCAGCTACAGTTTCCAGTCCGCCCACTTGCGCATGCAACGTTTTTGCCTTATTGTACATTTCCATATCAATGGTAACGGCTTTGCCATTGTTGAGTAGCAAGGTTGTTAAAAACAGAGGCTTTAAACGATACATAGCCGGCCCCATCATTTGCATCATGGGCGATGTTTTGGCAACCTCCTGCAATTTATGGAGCGATGCAGAGTCCAGCAGCTTATTTAAATATTGAGTGCTATCGGTCACCATGGCGTATTGCACCAACTCTATCGGATTGAGCTTGCCAAAATCGAGCTCAAAGTACACCTTTTTGGTTTGTGCCAGTTTAGCCATTACCGGCTGTGGTATACGGTAAAGGGAAGTATCGAACAAATGAATGGTACCGTAAAGGTAAGTGGGCTGTTTGATGCTCTTACCGGTGATTTGCCATAACAAGCCCTTGGTTTGCGCTTTAGCAGAACAAATACTGCCATACATAACAAACACAAGACAGGCGGCACGCAACACAAATTTTTTCATAATACAGATATACTGTTGATTTAGGGTAAAGATGCGAAGAAAGCCATAAAGTTCTAGTCATCTTCACAAACCTTTAGCAACAAGCAATAGTTTTATTACTTTTGAAAGTAATGCTTACTGCAACCACTCATACGCTCGAAAAACTGGAGAACGTGCTCAAAAGTGCCGGCTACAAAGTGCGGTATGAAAAAGGCAACTTTAAAACCGGTGCCTGTTTACTGCAAAGTAGCCGCATGATTGTGGTGAACAAGTTTTCGAACCTGGAAAGCAAAATACAATCTGTATCCGAACTCATCAGGCAATTGGAGATTGACCCGAAAGTGCTAGACGAAAAACAGCTGACATTTTACCACCAAATTAAACAAACCGAACTGCAGCTGTGATCATTACTTTTTTAGGAACCGGAACATCACAAGGCGTACCTGTTATTGCCTGCGAGTGCGAAGTGTGCACCTCTGCTGATAAGCACGACAAGCGACTGCGCACCTCCTTATTAGTGGAAGCTGAAGGTAAGGTAATTGTTATAGATAGCGGCCCGGATTTTAGGTACCAAATGCTGCGCGCCGGTGTAAAACACCTGGATGCTGTAGTGTTTACCCATGAGCACAAAGATCATACAGCCGGTTTAGATGATATACGCGCGTTTAACTACATACAGCAAACGCCTATGGACGTTTACGCAGTGCCGCGGGTGCAGGAAGCGCTAAAGCGGGAGTTTTCTTACATATTTGCTGAGTATCAGTATCCGGGTATACCCAAACTTAACCTGCATACTATAGGCTTAGATCCTTTCAAGGTAGGCCCCCTTAAGTTTACCCCCATAGAAGTTATGCATTACCGGTTGCCGGTATTGGGTTTCCGCATAGCAGATTTTACTTATATAACTGATGCTAAAACGATAACTGAAAAAGAAACGGAAAAAATTTACGGTAGTAAGACTTTGGTGGTAAACGCACTGCAAAAGGAAGCCCACATATCACATTTTACTTTAGATGAAGCTATTGCTTTTGCACAGAAAATAGGAGCTGAAACTACCTATTTTACGCACATCAGCCATCGACTTGGTAAATATGCCGATGTATCTCGAGAACTGCCCGAGAACATTAAGTTGGCCTATGATGGACTGAAGCTGGAGTTATAGTCTGGATTAGAATTATAAGTTAAAATACGGACAGTAATGTCTGCCTCCTTTGTTCCGCTTTCGCTTGTTTTATAAGGAGTGCTTAATAGGCATTTGCCTTATGAGCGTAAAGCTGTATTAAGCACACTTCAAGATGTAGATACGCTATTTTTTGCAACAACACTTTTAGCCACTAACTGCGTTAATGAATAGCAAAGAATATTGATTTATTTTAATTATGAGCAACGCAGACGTACTCATTATCGGAGCAGGTGCAGCGGGTCTTATGGCGGCCCATACATTAGCCAAAGCTGGTAAAAAGGTAATTGTGTTGGAAGCCCTTAACCGTACCGGCGGACGGATACACACTGTTGACGATACCCTGTTTTTTAAACATGCCGAACTCGGCGCCGAGTTTGTACATGGTGATTTACCTGTTACCCTAAGCTTGCTTAACGAAGCAGGTATTACCTACAGGCCGGCCGGAGGCGAAATGTGGCAGTACCGCGACGGCACCTTTACCAAAGATGCCGGTATGGTTGAGGGCTGGGACCTGCTGATGGAAAAGCTTAATGCCCTGCAGGAGGATATGAGCCTGGATGAATTTCTAAAGCAGTACTTTGCCGATGTTAAATTTGAAGCGTTAAAAGAATCAGTACGCAAATTTGCTGCTGGTTACGACACCAGCGATCCATCACGTGTAAGTACTTTAGCGTTGCGCAATGAGTGGAACAATGAAGACGAGGGCGCTCAACACCGTATTGATGGGGGGTACTGTCATTTGATACAGTATCTTGTTAATTCCATTAAACAAGCAGGCGGCACTTTGCTGCTGAATGCACCGGTTGCGCGTGTGCAATGGCAACTCGGCCAGGCAACGGCTGTAACGGCCAATAAAGAAAGCTTTAACGCTCCGAAAATTATCTTTGCACTGCCTTTAGGTGTTTGGCAGGCACCTGCCGATGCACAGGGCGCTATTACCTTTGAGCCGGCTGTACCCGATCAAATGCAGGCCTTGCGGCGGTTGGGTTTTGGCGCCATTATAAAAATATTACTGCAGTTTGATGAGGCTTTTTGGGAGGATGCCGCCACCGAGGAGTTGGCTGGAAAAAGCCTTGCCGATATGGGCTTTTTATTTTCTGATGAGGCTATCCCAACCTGGTGGACACAAGCTCCTGAACACAGTACTTTGTTAACCGGCTGGCTTGGCGGACCAGCAGCTGCCGAATGGAAAGATAAATCAGACGAAGAAATATTAACAGAATCGCTGCAATCACTGGCACACATCTTTAACCGTAGTCCCGAAGCTTTAAGGGGAAAATTGCAAGCCTGTCATGTGGCTAACTGGACCGCCGAACCCTACATATATGGCTCCTATGCTTATGACACGGTTGATACCATTAACGCATTACAAGTGTTAAATAAGCATGTTGATAATACACTATATTTTGCGGGTGAGTTTATGTACCAGGGCCCGGCAATGGGTACGGTTGAGGCGGCACTTACCAGCGGGAAATATACCGCTGAGCAAGTTTTAAAATACGGCTAGCAACGTTAACTCTTGGCTTAAATTATAAGTTTAAGATGAAAAATTTAATTGTCATGCTATCGTCTGCTACAGGCAACATTCCTTTTACAATAGAAGTTTAAACTCCTAAAGGTTTTGAATTTTTGCAATAGAGACTACATTTGCCTATCTCTATCGTAATAATCCTTTCTGATGTTTAACAGACTATTAATTTGCATCTGTTTATTTATTGTTGCGTTACTCAATACTCATTTAAGTATGGCGCAGCAAAAAGTTACTTTGAGCATGAGGGATGCCGTGCAGCTTGGCGTTGAAAATTATCCGGCTATCAAAGCCAAACAAAATCAGATTAACTCATCTAAAGCATATCTAAAAGAAACCCGGACAGAGTATCTGCCTGATCTAAACTTTTCGGCTCAAAATGCATATGGTACTATTAATGGGCAAAATGGTCCGTTGGTAGGATATCGTGGCCTGGCAGTTTCATCATCCGGCCCTGCCTTAAATCATCAAAACTGGAATGCCGCTTTCGGTGCCCTGTATCTAACTAACGTAAACTGGGATTTTTTTGCTTTTGGCCGTGCTGCCGAGCGTATTAAAGTGCAAAAGCGTGTGGTTGATCGTGACGAGGCCGACTTGGGGCAGCAGCAGTTTCAGCATAAAATAAGGGTAGCAGCCGCCTACCTAAACGTGCTGGCTGCGCAGCGCCTAGTAAAAGTACAACAAGACAACCTGAATCGTACATTAGAAATCCGCCGCGTTATTGTAGCACGTGTGAAAAATGGCCTAAATCCGGGTGTTGATTCATCACTGGCCAATACCGAAGTATCGAATGCTAAAATACAGCTGACTAATGCACAAACCAATGAGCAGGAACAGGTAAATCAACTGTCACAGTATTTGGGATATAACACCCCGCCGCTGGATTTTGTGCTGGACAGTACTTTCCTGGTTAAAAGTCCAAGCGCCCCGGGTAAGCCGTCGCAAATCAATGAGCAAAATCATCCGGTGTTGCAATTTTATAGAAACCGTATTCAGGTGAGCGACGAGCAAGCTCGTTATCAGAAAACATTTGCCTTGCCTACGTTTTCCTTTATTGGTACGTTTCAGGGTCGTGGCTCGGGCTTTACCCTGGCGCCGGCTATCAACACGCCAGTAGCCTACTCTGCCGATTATTTCAGAGGGGTTGAGCCAACCCGCTTTAATTACCTTATCGGTATAGCTACCTCTTGGAATTTTACCAGTTTGTTTCGCACCAAGTACCAGGTACAGTCGCAAAAGTTTATATCCCTGCAGTACCAGGACGAGTACGATCTGGTGGACCAGCAATTGCGCAACCAGCAGGTACTGGCCGAAACCCGCATCAGTAATGCCTTAAAGAATGCACAGGAAGCACCTGTACAAATCAGGTCGGCTAATGAGGCTTATTTGCAAAAGGTAACACTTTACCGAAACGGACTGGCAACCATTACCGATTTTCAGCAGGCACTTTACACTTTGTACAGGGCCGAAACCAACAACTATATCGCTTATAACAATGTGTGGCAAGCTTTACTATTTAAGGCAGCCTCAACCGGCGATTTCGACTTATTCATCAATAATTTTTAAGCTATTTATCGGCTAAAACATATACATGGGACTCATAAAATTTGCACTTCGTAAACCCATAACCATACTGGTTTTAGTAGCCGGCTTGTTTTTCTTTGGGTTAAATGCTATCCGCAGTATTAAAATCGATATTTTTCCGGATCTGAACCTGCCGGTTATATACGTTTCGCATCCTTATGGTGGCTATACACCTACGCAAATGGAATCGTACTTTGGTAAACAGTATGTTAACCTGCTGCTCTATGTATCGGGTGTAAAGAGTATCGAAACGCGTAACATTCAGGGCCTAACACTTATTAAGCTTTCCTTTTATGAGGGCACTAACATGGCGCAGGCTGCTGCCGAGGTATCTGGTTATACCAACCGTGCGCAGGCCATCTTTCCACCAGGCACGCAACCTCCCTTTATTTTGCGTTTTGATGCGTCCACATTGCCAGTTGGCCAACTGGTGTTAACCAGTCCAACCCGGAGTAACAACGAATTGCTCGATCTGGCTAACGTATATGTTCGTTCTTCGTTTACCTCCGTTCCGGGATTGGTATCACCGGCACCATTTGGTGGCAACACCCGCACGGTTGTTATCAAGGTTGATCCTTCGCTGCTGCGCTCACACAACTTAACACCCGATCAGATTGTAACCGCCATTCGGGAGAACAATCTGAATTCGCCTGCCGGTAACGTACGCATAGGCGACCTCAATTATCTTACGCCTGCCAACACCTCCATGAAAAAAGTGGCTGATTTTGGCGATATCCCGCTGTACAAAAACGGCATTCAAACCGTGTTTTTGCATGACGTTGCCACAGTTGAAGACGGTGCAGACATTACCAGCAGCTATGCACTGGTAAACGGCAAGCGTTCGGTGTATCTGCCAATCACCAAATCTGCTGATGCCTCAACCTGGGAAGTGGTGCAGAACCTTAAGAAAGCCATCCCGCGTTTCCAAAGCTTGTTACCCGAGGATGTTAAGCTGTCTTATGTGTTCGACCAATCTACTTATGTAATCAACGCCGTAAAAAGTTTGGCCGAGGAGGGGGCCATCGGCGCTATCCTCACAGGTTTAATGGTATTGCTGTTCCTGGGTGACAGGCGAGGGGCTTTGATCGTAATTTTGACCATACCGGCTTGTATAGTATCGGGTATCCTGTTCTTATCCTTATTCAAGCAAACCATTAACATCATGACGCTGAGTGGCCTCTCGCTGGCTATCGGCATCCTGGTAGATGAATCGACCGTAACCATTGAGAACATACACCAGCACTTTGCCATGGGTAAGCCTAAGGCCCTGGCTATATGGGATGCCTGTAAGGAGATTGCTTTCCCTAAATTATTAATCCTTTTCTGTATCTTGGCTGTATTTGCTCCCGCCTTCACTATGAAGGGCATTCCGGGTGCACTGTTCTTGCCGCTGGCCCTAGCCATTGGCTTTTCCATGATCACCTCATACTTTTTAGCTCAAACCTTTGTACCTATTATGGCCAACTGGCTCATGAAGAATGACCATGAGAAAAAAGATTTTGCCCGTGATGATATACAGGATGAACATGCTGCCAAAGAAGAAGCTGCAAAGCATGCCCTTGAAGATCATGGCAAGGGAGAAACCCGGTTTGACCGTTTCCGTCATCGCTTTATGGGCTGGATGGATAGCATGCTGGCTAAGCGCAAATGGATAGTAAGCATTTATGTATTGGCCGCAACCGGGCTTGCCGTATTGCTATTTGTTAGCATAGGCCGCGATGTTTTGCCTAAAGTTGATTCGGGCACTTTCCAGGTCAGGCTGCGTTCGCCCGATGGTACGCGCTTGGAGCGTACCGAAGCCATGACGGTGCAAGCTTTACAGATTTTACGCAAGATGGTTGGTAAAGAAAATGTTGCTGTAACCTCCGCATTTGTGGGTACGCACCCATCTCAGTTTTCTACCAGTCCAATTTATTTGTTCATGGCTGGTCCGCAGGAGGCGGTTATACAGGCGGCACTGAGCGAGGAATATGATGGTAGTTTGGATGATTTGAAAGAACAATTCAGGCATGAGATTAAGAAGGCCATGCCCAATGTGCGTGTATCTTTTGAACCGATTGATTTAACGGACAAGATACTAAGCCAAGGGTCGCCAACACCGGTTGAGGTGGCTATTACCAGCAAAAACAAAAAGCAGAATGTAGTTTATGCTTATAAAATATTACGTAAGCTTAATCAAATAAAGTACATGCGCGATGTGCAGATTGGTCAGTCATTTAAGTACCCAGCTATTAATATTAATATAGACCGTACACGTGCTGCCCAGTTAGGCGTAGGCGTAAGTGATATATCGCGCTCGCTCATTGCCTCTACCTCATCATCGCGCTTTACCGAAAAGAATGTATGGCTTGATGAAAAAGTGGGCTTAAGCTACAACGTACAGGTACAGGTGCCCGAGTACCAGATGCAAAGCGTTAACGATATTAAGGAGATACCGGTAATGGCTAACCAGCGCCGCCCGGTATTGAGCGACGTAGCCAGTATAAAAATGGATACCACTTACGGCGAAAATGATAACATCGGTGCCATACCTACCTTATCAGTAACGGCTAACCTGCATAAAAAAGATTTGGGCACTGCTATTGATGATGTAAACGAGGTAATTAAATCATTAGGTGAGTTGCCGCGGGGTTTAACCATTGAGCCACGCGGATTAGGCCAAACCCTTGGCGATACCTTGGGAAGCTTGCAAACTGGCTTGCTGGTAGCCATCATTGTTATCTTCCTCATGCTTACAGCCAACTTCCAATCTTTCAAAGTATCATTTGTGGTGCTTTCAACTGTGCCTGCGGTAATATTAGGTTCATTATTGCTGGTGTGGGCTACCGGTGCAACACTCAACCTGCAATCATACATGGGTATGATTATGGCGGTAGGGGTTGCAATATCCAACTCGGTACTATTGATCACTAATGCAGAAGAGCTGCGTATGATTAACGGCGACGCCTTAAAGTCCGCGCGTGAATCGGTAGCTTTACGCTTACGCCCAATCCTAATGACCAGCTTAGCTATGATTGTGGGTATGATACCCATGGCATCGGGCCTGGGTGAGGGGGGAGACCAAACCTCGCCGTTAGGACGCGCGGTTATTGGCGGCTTGCTGTTCTCTACATTTGCATCCTTGCTCATACTGCCGCTGGTGTTTGCCTGGGTACAGGGTAATACCACTACACAATCCGTATCATTAGACCCTGAAGACGAAGAAAGTAAGTTTTTTGTACCGCTGCATCATAGTAAGAATGAGGCGTAAGAGCAAGGAGCGAATAAAGATAATTTGAAGATATTAGGTTAAGATTAGAAATTAAGAGCTACTACATAAAGATGAAAAGTCTGAAAAGCCAGGTTACGGCTGCCATAGCATTAACAAGTTTAGCCGTTGGGTTATGCCTGAGTGCATGCCATTCTAGTAAAAAAGAACAAGCCGCACAGGAGCAAGCACAAAGCGAACAGGATAATATTGAAGTGCCGCCTGTTGAGACCGTTGTGCTGGAAAAAAGCAAGATGGCGTCAACTTTGCAGGTACCCGGCGAACTGACGCCGTACCAGCAGGTAAGCCTGTATGCTAAGATTAACAGCTATGTAAAGCAGTATCTGGTTGATGTAGGTTCGGAGGTGCGCAAGGGGCAGCTTATGATTGTTTTGGAAGCGCCTGAAATTAATTCGCAACTGGCATCTGCGCGTGCCCGCATCAAACAGCAGGAGGCTATTTACCTGGCCAGCAAAGCTACTTATGATAGACTGGCCAATACAGCTAAAACCCCCGGTACAATTGCCCAAAACGATTTAGACCAGGCTGATGCCCGCCGCAAAGCCGATTTAGCTAATGTAGAAGCAGCTAGGGCTACCTACCAGGAGACCAGTTCTAACCTGCAGTACTTGCAAATACGTGCACCTTTTGATGGAGTGGTGAGCGAGCGCAACGCCAGCATGGGGGCGTATGTAGGCCCAGGTGGCCGGGGCTCCGAAACACCGCTTTTTGTAGTGCAGCAGCAGCGAAAGCTACGTTTGGTAGTATCTGTTCCGGAAGTAAACACCGGCGGACTGAGCAACAAGCAAACTGTTACTTTTACCGTACGTGCCCTGCCCGATCAGCAATTTACTGCACGCATTAAACGCCTGGCTGGCTCGCTGGACAGCCGCCTGCGCTCCGAGCGTTTGGAGATGGATGTGGAAAACCCCAAAAAGGTACTGTTGCCGGGCATGTATGCTGAAGTAAACGTGCCGATGAAATCGCATGACAGTACGTTTGTTATCCCTAAATCAGCGCTGGTACAATCTACTGAGAAAGTGTTTGTGGTGCGGGTAAATAGCAACCATAAAGCCGAATGGATAGATGTGCAAAAAGGCTTACAAAGTAAGGATGGCGTTGAGGTTTACAGTAAGGCACTTAAGATTGGCGATAAGCTGGTAAAAACAGCTACAGATGAAATACGCGACGGCCAGCCTGTTAAAGATACACCAGCTAAGAAAGAGCAAACAAAAGAAGATTAACCTTTAAAAGGGTTTAAATGTAAGGAGGCGGCCTCATCAGGTCGCCTTCTTACATTTTTTATGCTTGGATAAGGTGTTTTATAATTTGTCTAACCCATCGGCAAACGCTCTGGCTTCTATAGTACCCACTATATCACCGTTTATATAAATACTGATTGCCGTTTTCTTTTTGCTAAGTTGCAGGCGGCCTTTAATTAAGTGATCGTCTCCGCCGTATATAAAGTCGAGCAGGCGGTTAAGGCCTTCTTTACGGCATATCAACTCTTTGCCTTGTTGTTTGACAATTAAACGCACCCGGCTGGCTTTTTCCTTTTCAGGCTCAACCTTTAGCACATAATCATGAAGTAACCTGAAATCCATTTGCTGTTAATTAATATTAAGCTTGCCCTGCCAGTAAATATAACACGGCCATACGTACGGCCACACCATTTTCAACCTGATCTAATATAATAGATTGTTTACTATCGGCCACATCGCTGGTAATCTCTACGCCGCGGTTAATAGGGCCAGGGTGCATAATAATAATCTCTTTATCCAGGTTATCCAATATCTGCTTGTTCAAGCCAAACAGCATTGTGTATTCGCGTAATGATGGAAAGTACTTAATGTCCTGACGCTCCAGCTGTATGCGCAGCATATTAGCCACGTCACACCAGTTTAAGGCTTTTATAAGGTTGTGTTCAACTTTAACGCCTAAAGAGCTGATGTACTTGGGGATAAGCGTAGTAGGGCCGCAAACCATCACCTCGGCGCCCAGTTGCTTTAAACAAAGTATGTTTGATAAGGCCACGCGTGAGTGCAGCACATCACCCACAATTACTACTTTTTTCCCGGCTACATCACCCAGTTTTTCACGTATGGAGAAAGCATCCAGCAGGGCCTGAGTAGGGTGCTCGTGCGCACCATCGCCTGCGTTCACAATTTGGGCTTTAACGTGTTTAGAAAGGAATATGCCCGCGCCGGCATAAGGATGGCGCATAACTACCATATCCACCTTCATCGCCAGTATATTGTTTACAGTGTCAATTAAGGTTTCACCTTTGCTTACCGATGATGAGGAGGCCGCAAAGTTAAGCGTATCTGCTGATAGCCTACGTTCGGCCAGTTCAAATGATAAGCGGGTACGGGTGGAGTTTTCAAAAAAGATATTGGCAATGGTTACATCCCGTAGTGATGGTACTTTTTTGATTGGGCGGTTAATTACTGTTTTAAAGTTATCGGCCGTTTCGAATATTAATTCAATATCGTTGCGGTTTAAATCTTTTATGCCTAATAAGTGTCGCGTGCTCAGACCCATGTAGATTTCGGATGGCGGATGTTGGGTTTCGGAATTTATTCGCTCCGAAAACCTGATTCCAATTTCAAGTTGATTCTTTTAATTCTCTATTCTATAAATTCTGGTTCAGACAACGTCTGACAACAGTACTACTTTATCTTCACCGTCGGTTTCTTTCCAGCTAACCACTACTTTTTGTGAGGCTATTGAATCCACCTCAATGCCGGTGTAATTGGCTGTAACCGGTAAATGGCGTGAGTACCGACGGTCAACCAGCGTTAGCAGCTCCACTTTTGCGGGGCGGCCAAAAGCCAGTAAGGCGTCCATAGCAGCCCTTATAGTGCGGCCAGTCCATAGCACGTCATCCATCAAAATAACGTTCTTGCCTTCAATAATGAAGTCAATACGGGTTTGATTAGGCACCAGGGGTGTTTCACGTCGACGAAAGTCATCACGGTAAAAAGTAATGTCGAGATCGCCCTGCAGTATAGGTTTATCTAAGATCTTGCGGAGTTCTTCGGCCACACGGCGGGCTAAAAAAATGCCTCGTGGCTGTATGCCAATAATGATAGCGTCTGAAAAGTCGTTATGATTTTCGATCAACTGGCGGCAAAGGCGCTGTATGGTTATTTGAAATTTTTGACCATCAAGCAACGTCAGGTTTTGCATCGTTTCAGTAGGTTTGGGCAAAGGTATAAAAAGTTTTGTACCTGTGTTGAGTTTTGTAAAACCTATACCTATATAAATGCGGTTGCGTTTTAAAAAGCTGCAGAAGAGAAGCGAAACAAGAGCTCAAAAGAATAGATAAGTGCAATCTATGCAATTGCAAACGGGAGTAATTCGGAGTAAAATGCTATGACTGATGATAGCACATCCATCTCTTCAGTCATAGCATGTATAGTTAAATTTAAACGGATTTCGGAACCAGCTTATAATCCCACTCGGGTTTGTAACCTTTTAAGCGGCCTAGTGCTGCCAGTACTTTAAATACGCCCTTTTTTAGAAGAGTTAATTTGCCTGCCGATTTATACACTTCGCTATAATGATCCAGCATAACAGCAAATTGCAGTAAGTTAGGAGAATCATAGTGTTCCTCATACCGGGCGTTAGCCAATGCACATACAGCCTCATAAAGTTGCTCCGTTTGCATAGCCGGTCTTACTTCCGTAATAATTTCCAGCTGTTGTTTCGTGCTGGCATTCCACCACTGATGCGCGTCACCTGGTTTTATAACCAACATTTCACCAGCATCGTAACGTACTTTTTTACCGTTAACAAGCGCCATCATGCTGCCTGATGATACGGTTATAATTTCCGTTTGAGAAGGATGAACGTGAACAAAGCCATTTTTACGGCTGCTTTCAGGGTCGGCGATACATTTGATGCGTACGTATTCACCGTCGGTATCTTTCGCGGTACGCAGAAAAACGAATGTCTTTTTGGTCAGAGGATTTGAAATTTTATCGCCTGTTCTTAACATAAATAGATGTATAAGCTGCCTGTAGCGGCATTAGTTATATGTTTCTCAAACTATTATACGTAAAACCTGATATAAATGATACACTTATTTGCAAACAAAGTAATAAAAAAAGCCCTGTGTGTTGAAACACAGGGCTTTTAAAAGAGAATTTATTTAATGCTTATTTTGAATCCTCGTTGTTGTTACGAGCTTTGTTTTCGGCACCTTCCATTTGCTCTTTCAGTTGAGCTAAAACGCTAAGGTCGCCAAGTGTTGATTTCTCAACAGATTCTTTAACTTTTTTAACCGCGCTATTAGCAGCTTTCGCTTCTTTTTTACGGTTTTCAAAGTCTTGAACTCTGGCTTCAGAGCGGATATCTTCCCAAATGCGTGAGTGAGAAATCACAATACGTTTGTTGTCTTTTCCAAACTCGATGATTTTGAATTCGGCAGTTTCTTCAGCTTTTAAAGATTTACCGTCTTCTTTCACTAAGTGTTTGGTTGGCGCAAAGCCTTCAACACCGTAAGGTAATGCTACAACAGCACCTTTATCAGTTACTTTCAATACTGTACCCTCGTGTACTGAATCAACAGTGAAGATAGTTTCGAAAGTATCCCAAGGGTTTTCTTCCAGTTGTTTGTGACCTAAGCTCAGTTTGCGGTTCTCAATATCCAGTTCTAAAACAACCACGTCTAATTTCTCGCCTACCTTAGTAAACTCGTTAGGGTGATTAACTTTTTTAGACCATGAAAGGTCAGAGATATGGATTAAGCCGTCAATGCCGTCTTCTAATTCAACAAACACACCAAAGTTAGTCATGTTTTTAACGGTGGCTACGTGCTGGGTACCAACAGCGTATTTCTCACCGGCGTTTTGCCATGGATCAGGCGTTAATTGCTTAATACCTAATGACATTTTGCGCTCTTCGCGGTCTAAAGTTAAAACCTGAGCTTCAACTTCGTCACCCACTTTTAGGAATTCCTGAGGGTTACGCAGGTTTTGTGACCATGACATTTCAGATACGTGGATCAAACCTTCAACACCTGGGGTGATTTCAAGGAATGCGCCATAATCAGCCACGGTAACAATTTTACCTTTTACATGTGAACCAATCTGGATCGATTCATCAAGGCTTTGCCAAGGGTGAGGAGTTAATTGTTTTAAGCCCAGAGCAATACGTTTTTTCTCGTCATCAAAGTCCAGAACAACAACGTTGATCTTTTGATCCAATGCCAATACTTCACGCGGATGCTCGATACGGCCCCATGATATATCGGTAATGTGCAGTAAGCCGTCAACGCCACCCAAGTCGATGAATACACCGAAATCGGTAATGTTTTTAACGGTACCTTCCAATACCTGACCTTTTTCAAGGCGTGCAACAATTTCAATTTTTTGGTTTTCTAAATCGTCCTCGATCAGCACTTTGTGCGATACCACTACGTTTTTAAACTCGTGGTTGATCTTAACAACTTTGAACTCCATAGTTTTACCCACATAGATATCGTAATCGCGAATAGGCTTGATATCAATTTGTGAACCTGGTAAAAAGGCTTCAACACCCATGATGTCTACAATCAAACCACCTTTAGTTCTGCTCTTCACAAAACCGGTAATGATTTCATCGTTAGTTAATGCATCATTAATGCGTTCCCATGATTTTTGTGTTTTAGCGCGTTTGCGTGAAAGTACCAACTGACCGTTAGCATCTTCTTGTGATTCAACAAACACGTCAACAGTGTCACCGATTTTCAGATCAGGTGTATCACGGAATTCCGACAATGATACCATACCATCAGACTTAAAACCGATGTTCAATACCACGTCTTTGTTATTGATGTTTACAACAGTACCGGTGATGATTTCGCCCTGGTTAATTGAGTTGAAAGTACCATCGTACATTTGCTCAAATTTTTGACGGTCAGCATCGCTGTAGTTGCCAAATTTTTTATCATCAGCGTCCCAATCAAAGTCGTTGTTGCTTGCTGTGATTTTTGATTTGATTTCATCAATAGAAATTGAATCAGCTTCTGACTCAATGTTTTCTTTTTCCTTTGCAGACGTAACTGTTTCCAGCTCAGCCTGCTTAGACTGTAATTCTTTTTCTGCTTCTTGTTTTTTTGCCATTAAATAAATTGTCTCCTTTTCCCAATTAATTGGGACTGCAAAGGTAAGGATAATATTTTCGTAAATAAAAATAAATTGAAACGAAAATAGAATGTTAAATGCTGATTGTTAAGCGAATGTGATTAGCAAGTGTAAAAATACGGCTATGCAGATGCATAAAGTTTAAAGCTTTTGGGAAATAGTATAAAATAAAACCACCTCCAAAATGGTTTGTAATACTATAGCATTTGCACATTTGCGCCCATGTAAATCAGCACATTTCAAATCATATGTCTGCATTATCTACTACATTTCGGTCTCTCCAATACCACAATTACAGGTTATACTTTATAGGGCAATCTATCTCACTTATTGGCACCTGGATGGAGCGTATTGCCATTAACTGGCTGGTTTACTCAACTACACATTCGGCACTTATGTTAGGGATTGTAAATTTTGCCGGACAAATACCAACGTTATTGCTATCACCCTACGGCGGTACCATATCAGATAGGCACAACCGTTATAAAATATTGCTTACCACCCAAATTGCCGCTATGGTACAAGCCGGTATTATGGCCACGCTGGTAGTGTTGCACATTTATAATATGCCTGCTATAATAGGTTTAAGTATTGCCCTGGGTGTTATCAATGCTTTTGATACCCCTTCGCGGCAATCACTCATGATTAAGCTGATTGAGGATAAGGCCGATCTTCAGAATGCTATTGCGTTAAATTCATCAATGGTTAACCTCGCCCGAATGGTTGGACCAGCTGTTGCGGGTATATTGCTTACTACGGTGGGTACCAGTGTTTGTTTTGTTTTAAACGCGCTGAGCTTTATTGCTGTTATTACTTGCTTGCTGCTGATGAAGTTACCGGTTATGGATGTCAAAAAATCGACCGAAAGTGTATGGCAAGGGCTAAAGCAGGGGTACAATTATTTGCAGCATGCCGAAGATATTAAATTGATGATTTTGTTAATGGCCTGTACCAGCTTTTTAGTAATGCCTTACACCACTTTAATGCCGGTGTTTGCCAAAGATATTTTCCACGGTGATGCCGGCACCTATAGCCTGCTCAATAGCGTATCGGGACTGGGCTCTTTAATTGGAGCTATTTATATGGCTACACTTAAAACAACAGGTAACATTAAGCGCATTGTGGTTTTTGCATGCGCTATGTTTAGCCTTGGCCTGGCCGTATTTGCATGGTGCAGTAATATTTGGCTGGCCTTACTATTTATTATGCCAGCCGGCGCAGGAGCTATGATGCAAATAGCCGCAACCAACACCTTTGTGCAAACTACCGTAAGCGACGAAATGCGCGGGCGTGTTATTAGTTATTATGTAATGGCTTTTATGGGGATGCAACCGCTGGGTAGCTTTTTGGTAGGTTTGGGTGGCCACTATGTAGGTCCGCGTACTATATTGTTTATTGAGGGGGCCGCAGGTTTGGCAACAGCTATAGTTTTTGCCATGTTGTTTAAAAAATCGGCCGACAGGAAACTGGAGCGAGATAAAGACTTGCCGCTGGTTGGCATAGAAGCGCAGTCACAGATCTAATAGAATAAGCCAATGCTGATAAACGACGTATTTTAATAAAAACTCAGCACAACTTAGCTTCAATCTCACTGAAGATCTCTAGAAAATTGCTTTCTAATTTTTTACGATAATCAATAATCACCTCGTTGATGGCTGCTTCCTGTCCGGGCATGAAGGGGTTTGACCATATGCGCATGCAAATGCGTTTAAGTGCGTAAGCCACCTGTTCGGTTCGGGCATAGGTATGCAGGTATTGGTCGTTTTTAAATTTAGTAAAAAAGCGTATAAAAAGGCTTGGATCTTTCATGCCGCTTTTTGTTAAAAACTCTTTGATCACCTCGTCTTCGCATGAGCCCAAGTGCTCATAAAAACCATGTGCAGTAATTTGTTCTGTGGTAAGTAATAAATTGTCTAAAATAAGTTCGATGGCGATATGGCCTAAAAAGAAGGGCTTTACTGGCGAGCCATTCAATGCCGGCAGCAAGGCAAGCTTGAGCTGATGCGAGTGTGTTTTAAAAAAGTTTGCGTTATGAAAATGCCGGTCAACCTCCAGGTGTTTTTCCCATCCATTGAAAATATGATGTGCCGGACCGTCGGTATAGTGATATTCTTGAGGGTGCAGAATGATGCTTTTGTCGGCGTTTTTTAACAAATCCGGCAATACGGTGCCCAATACATGGTAGCAGTTGGTAGTATGGCGGTCAAAGTAATAGTGCGACAAAAAATTCATACAGACGTACTGCAAAATACAGTAAATTTTACGAAAGGCGAAATAATTAAACTATTAGCATACTGTAAACCTTTGATCGTGATTTTAGTCAAAAATTATGAAAGGCATCAAAATACGATTGATGTTGGCAAGCTGCTTACTTGCAGATTGATATTTTAAGCAATAGTGTTTATAAAGGGTTTTGCCTTAGTTAATTTAAATAACGATAATATGGAAAATGCAGTATATCATGACGTGGTTAACCGTCATTTTGAGATTGAAGTAGATGGTCGTGCTGCTTATATCGAATATCAGGAAAACTTAAATACATTCGTTTTAAACTACACTCACATCCCTGAGCAACTGTTAGGTAAAGGTGTTTTAAAGCGACTGGTAGATGCGGTAATTCATTTTATATCAGGAAAGCGCTATCAATTAGTACCAGTTGATATTATGTTTAAAAGCTATCTTCATTATCATCCTGAATGTTTAGTGCCCTTGCGTGTCTCTTAATAATTATGAGTTGTAATTTATATGTGCACGCTTTAATGTTTTGTTAGGATAATCTCAACAAATTATTATCAATGCCGTATACGGTTCGGTGTAATGTGAGTTAGTATAATGGCAGAAGTATTAAAAAGGAATAACGTCAGGGTAATTGGTCAGGGCGAAAAAGTTATCATTTTCGCTCATGGCTTTGGTTGCGATCAAAATGTGTGGCGGCATCTTATTAATGCTTATCAGGACAAGCTTAGGTTAATACTGTTTGATTACGTAGGTGCCGGAGAGTCTGATTTAAACGCCTATGATTCAACAAGGTACAGTACCCTGGATGGCTACGCGCTTGACGTTGTAGAAATATTAGAAGCTTTACAAATTGATGAAGCGATCTTTGTAGGCCATTCTGTGAGCAGTATGGTTGGCGTACGTGCAGCTATAAGTCGTCCGCAGTTATTTACCAAGCTTGTTTTTGTATCGCCATCACCCTGTTATTTTAATGACGGCGATTATATAGGCGGCCTCGAAAAAGAAGATTTGGACGCACTATTTGAAATGATGGAGAGTAATTACTTGGGATGGTCGAGCGCAATGGCTCCTTTAATTATGGGGAATGCAGAACGGCCTGAACTAGGAGACGAACTTACAGCTAATTTTTGTGCCACCGACCCGGATATTGCCAGAGAATTTGCACGCGTAACTTTCCTGTCTGACAATAGGGCCGACTTGGCCAAACTTAATGTTCCAAATCTTACCCTGCAATGCAAGGATGATATATTAGCACCTTTAGAAGTGGGATATTATATGCAAAAGCATGCCCCTCAAAACACCTTGGTGATATTAGAAGCTGCCGGGCATTGCCCACATTTAAGCGCTCCTGAACAAACCATTCAGGCCATACGTGAATTTATTGAGGCATAAACCGACACATAAACCCATGTTTAAATCAATTTAGCAACATACATGTCATCTGTAAACTTTGTATCGTTATATCATCATGCCCCATGCGGGTTGTTAACGTTTGATATTAATGGTACAATTTTATATGCTAACCAAACACTGTTAACCTGGCTGGGCAAAACTGCGGAGGCTGTTATCGGCACTAAGTTTACCGATCTGTTAGAAAAAGGTGGCAAAATTTATTATCAGCTTTTTGTACATCCGCTGTTGCAGCTTAAAAACGAAGTTAATGAAGTTAACTTGTACATTAATTCTGCCAGGGGGGCTATGCCTTGCTTGTTTAGTGCTTCGTTATTTACTGAGTGTGACACGACAGAGCTGGTATTTAATGCAACCTTATTTAAAGTAGCCGACCGCAAAAAGTACGAAGAAGAGCTGCTTATGAAAAAGAAGCAGGCAGAAGCGGAGAATGAGGCACAAACCGCTACGCTGGAGGAAGTAGCTTTTGCCCAATCACATTTGGTGAGGGCTCCCTTGGCCAATATATTGGGGCTAATATCGCTGTTGGAGCATATTGACATGGATGAGGAAGGCAAAAGCATTGTACAAATGGTGCAAACCAGTGCAATACAGCTCGACAAAAAGATCAGAGCGCTAGCAGATAAACTCAATTCCTGATGTTTTGCAGGCAAACAAACCTGCACATACCTCAAACCTTTCTTACATTACTTCATATAGTATCGTTTTGGCGAAATTCGGTATAGGTATCTATTATTGAAGCTGCAATTGTTTCTGCAATCTGCTATCTTTGCCCACTTTAAATAATTTTTATAATGAGCTTTGTTGAAGAATTACGCTGGAGAGGCATGCTGCATGATATTATGCCCGGAACCGAGGAACTGCTGAATAAAGGTATGGTATCGGGTTATATCGGGTTCGACCCAACGGCTGATTCCCTGCATGTGGGCAGTTTGGCTACTATTATGACGCTGATTCATTTTCAGCGTGCGGGCCATAAACCTTATGCTTTGGTGGGTGGAGCAACCGGTATGGTTGGCGACCCGTCCGGCAAGTCTGCTGAGCGCAGCTTGTTATCTGAGGATGCTTTGCAGCATAACTTGCAAGGCATTCAAGCCCAGCTTGAGAAATTTTTAGATTTTACTAGCGGAGCTAACAGTGCTGAAATTGTAAATAACTACGATTGGTTTAAAGAATTCTCTTTCCTGAACTTTATACGCGATGTAGGCAAGCATATCACCGTGAACTACATGATGGCTAAAGATTCGGTGAAAAGCCGTTTAACAGGAGATAGCGGCATGTCATTTACGGAGTTTAGCTACCAGCTTATACAGGGATACGATTTTTATTACCTGTGGAAAAACAAAAGCTGTGTATTACAAATGGGTGGTAGCGACCAGTGGGGCAATATTGTTACCGGAACTGAACTGATACGCCGTAAGGATGGCGGAGAGGCTTATGCCTTGACTACCCAACTGATTAAAAAGGCAGATGGTTCTAAGTTCGGTAAATCCGAAGGTGGTAACATCTGGCTGGATCCGGCTCAAACCTCGCCTTACAAATTTTACCAGTTCTGGCTTAACGCGACTGATGAAGATGTAAAGAAATTCATCAGGATATTTACCTTGCTTAACCGCGAAACTATCGAAGCCATGGAAACAGAGCATGATGCAGCACCGCACCAGCGTTTGTTGCAAAAGGCGCTGGCGAAGGATATAACCATCCGCGTACATGGCGAGGCTGCTTACAATAAGGCAATCCAGTCATCAGAGTTTTTATTTGGCAATACGGGTATTGAGTTTTTAAGCGAACTTAATAACGATGAGGTATTGGGTATTTTTGAGGGTGTACCAAATTACACGGTTAGTCGTGCCGATTTGGAGGCCGGTATAAATGTTCAGGATCTGTTGGCGGTTAAAACATCGGTTTTTGCCTCAAAAGGCGAAGCTAAAAAGATGATACAGGGTGGGGGAGCGGCTATTAACAAAGCCAAAATCACATCGCCCGACAGTGTTTACCAATTAGACAGCCTGATTAATGATAAGTTCCTGGTTGTGCAAAAGGGTAAAAAGAATTATTTTTTGATTGTGATTGAATAATTTGTAAATGCGACAAATGTGATTTATATTTGGATAAATGTCGTATAGTAAAAAACATATTGCTCAAAATGAGGTTAATGAACCAATGGCAGCTTATATCACTACTGATTCTGTAACCTCATTTTATCATTTGCTTACAGGTGTAAAGCCGGCTAAGTCTTCTTCCGATTTCGATGTGATCAGGCTGGCGCGGCAGGGGCTGCCTAAGAAAGTGCTTACCTCACTGGCGCAAAAGATATCCCTTACCTTACAGGAACTGGCAGGTATTATGCATATGAGCGAGCGCACCTTGCAGCGCTATGAAGATGATACGGTTCTAAAAACCGAGTACGCTGAAAAGGCCGTTGAACTGGCCCGCCTGTATACCCGCGGTGAGGAAGTATTTGGCTCTATGGATAAATTTAAAGGCTGGATGAAAACTCCTGCACATGTATTTAAAGGCGAAACTCCGGTTTCATTATTAGATACATCAGTTGGTTTTGATTTGGTACTGCGTGAGTTGGGCCGTATTGAGCATGGTGTTTTTGCCTAATGCTGTTATACCGTATTGCTAAATGTAACTATATAGCCGACCTGAGCGGCACCGGTGCCCGGCTTTACGGTGGCCGCTGGAACAGCATTGGCCGCCCTGTGGTTTACCTTGCCTCTTCACGCGCCTTGGCCGTACTCGAAGTACTTGTACATTTATCACCTACCCTGATACCCGATAATTTTTGCCAGGTTACCGTTGAGGTGCCTAATGACGATGTGCAGATATTAGATCTGAAAAAATTACCACCAAACTGGCAGGAATACCCTGAACCTGCACTGCTGAAAACCATAGGCGATGCCTTTATTAAAGCCAATAAGCATTTATTGCTTAAAGTGCCATCTGCAGTGGTAAAAGAGGAATTTAATTATCTACTTAATCCTGCCCACGTGGCTATGCAGGCCGTTAAGATTGTTGATCAACAAGTGTTTAGTTTTGATGAGCGTTTGATCTCATAACGTATTGTTTAGCTTTCGTTTAACCGTCTTTATTGGTTATTGACGCTCTGGCAATGCGCTGTTCACTTTCTTTCCCATATTTAAAAACGGGCGCTCAAAGGCCAAAAAGAAGCCATAAGAAATCAAAATCATAATGGCGGTACCTAATAAAACCGACACCATACTAGCTGTAAAAAGATTAAGGTGTAAGGGTGCTAAGATATATTGTGATAAAACTTGTAAGAGAGGTGCGTGTACTAAGTAGAGGCTAAAAGAAAAAGTTCCTACAAACGCCAGCGGCTTCCAAGATAATAATTTATTTAACCATGTGCTTTGACCTGTGGTATTTGGTAAAGAACAAATTACCAGGAACAAAGTGAACATTATGCCCAATACAACATCCAGTAGATTATTAAACAAGTGAACGATTAAGGGATTGTCACTTTGAGCAAAGATTTTCAGGATTAATACAAAACCTGTAATTATGATAAAAATCAGGTATCGGATGCTTTGTTTGTTAATAAACGCGGTCCTGATTGTTGTAGCATAATTTCTTGAAGAAAACACAATGTCGGCAGCTAACATGCCCAATGTAAATAATATTATAAACGGACTAACTCCCGTAAAGCCTAAATTAATATCACTGTTGTACAGCGTTCCGTAATAAAGAATTAATGTGCCTGTTGCCGATATAACTATAGAAAGGAGTAATGTAGGCAATGCACCCCATTTTTTCCAGGCAAGCACTAACAACGGAAAGAAAAGGTAGATACGGAATTCGACAGCAACTGACCATAAAACATGGTTTATACGAAGGTGAGAAGAGAAGAAAAAATCATGTATAAGTAATAAATGATATAAGATATCCTGCTTGGTTACAGGTAAGCTAACATCCCAGTGTAAACCTGTTTTATTACCAATTAGCCAAATAATCAGCATCATTGAAAATGCGACAGATATATAATATGGGGGTAAAATCCGTAGTGCTCTGCGTTTCAAAAAGGTCAGCGTTCCGCCTTTTAAAAGATAATTGTTCCGAATAACGCCCAACATAAGGCTAAAACCTGAAAGCACAATGAATAAAACAACAGCATAGTGTCCTTGCGACAAAAGCAATATAACTATACGTTTTAGTCCGGTTAATTTATACTCATAAAAGCCTTTTAAATGGGCACTTTCTGAATCGTAATATTGCAACATGGCATGGTGCATAACAACATAAATGGCTGCTAAGGCTCTTAGTCCGTCAAGAAATAGTATATGGCTTTGAAGTTTATTTTTAGCTTGCACAGGATGGAAAAAGTCAAATATACGTAAAATGTTAAATTTTGTTAAATAACTAAAGTCTTAGTTGTTAACTAAAATATTAGTTATATTTGTGATGTAATTGCTGTGGAGCTGACCCATAGCGGTATTATCACAATTTAACAGATTTAACGATATGACACCTAAACCTTATCTTACAATTTTTTTATTTCTCTTAGCGGTTATAGTAAAAGCCCAAAAAACTGATACCGCACAGGCCATAGTCCACTACAAATTTACGCACGTACGCGATACCACTAACCGCGATAAGCCCTTGGTTGAAAACATGATGCTGCTTGTGGGTAACCAAGCCAGCGCTTACAAAAGTTATGATCGTAAGATGCGCAGTGAGCAAATGCGTAAAAATATTGCAGAACAAGTAGCATTGGGTACCGGGCAAATGAAAATTAATTCGACCGCCGGAGGTTTGGGACCCGATGTCGAATATTACCAATACCCGAATGAAAAAAAACTGCTTGTTAAAGAGCGCTTAGTGAATAATTATGTGGTTGAGGAAAAATTGCCGGTTCTAAATTGGAAAATAAGTCCGGATACGGCAACCATCGGCGGCTTGCAATGCCAAAAGGCTACCACGCATTTTAAAGGACGCGATTATACCGCTTGGTTTTGTGCCGATTTGCCTTACCGCACTGGTCCGTGGAAATTGCAGGGCTTGCCAGGCCTTATTGTAGAAGCCACAGATGCAAAAAAGGAAGTTATATTTAAGTTTGATGGTTTTGAGAAAGTGGACAAAAGTGCATCGCAAGCGGTTACTACTGCTGCACCGACTGGTCCGGGTGGCCGTACAATTATGTTTGGTGGCATAGATGATGCCAGTCAGAATGAAAATGTAATTGCTTTGCCGGCCAACGCTATTAAAGCCACAGCAAAAGAACTCAATGACCTGAAAGAAATCAGGAAAAAAGATCCGCAAGCATTCTTTCAAATGCAAATGGCATCTATGCAATCACAAATGGGCGGTCGGGCAGGCGGTAATGTCTCATTTAACACGGGTGGAAATGTTAGCGTTTCGCCGTATTTTAGTTTCAAAACAACTTCAGGCGGGGGAGCACCGGTTGTTGAAAATAATCCTATCGAATTACCTGAAAAATAATGGTAAAGGTAATTATAGCGATCGCAAGCTGTATTTGTATCCTTTTCTTCTCTAAAACAGGCGTAGCCCAAACTATAAAAGGTACAGTTACAGATAGCACGGGTAAGGTGGTGCCTTATGCCAATGCTAAACTTATGGCAGGCGGGAATTTGATCATTGCCTTTTCGGCCACCGATAATAAGGGCACTTATAGCCTTACTATTCCTGCAGACGCTAATAAGAGCGGACTGAAGGTGGAGATCAGTTCTGTTGGCTTTAAAAAGCAGAGCAAGGATATTACCAGTGTATTGGCATCTTACAACTTTGTGCTGCATAGCTCGGTAAACCAGCTACAGGCGGTTACAGTAAAAAATAAGGCACCGCGCTTAAAGGTGAAGGGAGATACGCTTAGCTACAGTGTAGCCGAATTTACCAGCCCGCAAGACAGGGTGATTGGTGATGTAATCAAAAAGCTGCCGGGTATTGACGTAGATGGTAACGGTAAAATATCATACAACGGCAAAGCCATCTCTAACTTTTACATTGATGGCGATAACCTGCTGAATGACAAATATAACATTGCAACCAGTACTATACCTAGCGCTGCGGTTGATAAAGTACAGGTGCTGGAGAATAATCAGCCGGTTAAAATGCTGCGCGATAAAGTGGTAAGCGATGATGTTGCGCTTAATGTTACCCTGAAAGATAACGCTAAAATGCAGTTGATGGGCCAAGGCAACTTAGGTGGTGGCTTACCTGGTAAGTACGATGGTAACATCAATGCTATGATGTTTAAGGATAGATACAAAGCCATTAATTATCTAAAAGGCAACAATACCGGTGTTGATGTACAAAATGATCTTGTTTCGCACAATTTAACAAGTTACTTGGGCCGACTTGATAATAATAAGCCGAGTAATTTATTATCATTAGGAGCAGCCGGTAACCCCAGTTTGCCTACTAACCGGTACTTGTTTAACCAGTCGGGGCTTATAAACCTGAACAACCTGGTTAATATACAAAAGGATGTGCAGCTACGGGGCAACCTTTCTTACATGCGCGACAGGCAATTGCAGAACTATGTAAAGCTCCGTGAAACTTATTTGCTTGGCGACACCATCCGTTATACTGAGTTACAGGATAATCGCCGCCGTCCTGATCTGCTGCATGCTCAGGCTACCTTAAACATTAACAAGTCCAACTACTACCTTAACAATACCTTGCTTACGGATTACGAGCGCTATCAGTCCTTTTCGGCGCTCAACACCAATGGCATTGGTTCAGATCAGGGACTGAAAAACAGCCGGTTCGATTTTTCGAATGAGATGAACCTTATGAAGACTTCAAAAGCGGGTAATATTTTTGAAGGCTACTCTTACATTAACCGGTTAACCAACCCCGAGAACAGGGTGCTGCAACCAGGCATCAACCAGGATGTGTTCAACCAAAATCAGCCTTATGCACAGTTAGTTCAAACAGCTAATATACCTACCTGGTTTACACACAACTACTTGTCATTTAAGCACCCAGGTGCCAAAATCACACAGTCATACCGTGCCGGGTTCAATTTGCAGTTTCAAAATTTACAGTCGATTTTAACGGTTGTGCAAAGTAATGGCAATACTGTTGCAGCCAGCAATAATTCGGCTAATAACCTCGACTGGTTTAAAAGCAAGATTTATACTGAGGCGGCGTTTGATATGCCGGGCGAAAAATGGAAGCTGAATGCTCGTTTACCGCTTACCTGGCAGCAGATCAACTATTCGGATAACTTGTACGCGCTTGATAATTCGTTTAAACGCTTGTATTTCGATCCACAATTATCAGTACGGTACAATACTACAGCCGAGCAGTATGTGAGCGCTTCATACGGTTACCGTAATAACATAGGCGATATCACCCAGGCTTATCGGGGAGATATACTTACTAATTATCGCTCATTGAATGCCAACAATGCCGACCTTACTGAGACCCAAACACAAACCATTGGCTTAGGTTACAACTACCGCAAGGCTATAAAAATGTTCTTTTGGGGTGTAAACGCAAACTATAGTCATACAAATTTGAATAACATAACATCGGCTGTAATTACAGAGAACTTTCAGCGCCAGATTGTGCTGCCTTACGCTAATGAAATGAATATGCTAACCGTTTCGGGTACGGTAAGTAAATTTGTGTACAGTTTGCATACTACCTTTAACGGTGGTTACTCCTGGCAAAACAACAAGCTAAACCAATTTTTGAATGGTTTGATGCTGCCTTACAATACCATAACCAATAGCCTTAATTTAGGGGCAGAAACCAAGATCAGCAATAAAATTAATTTAAGCTACAAAGTATATGCTACCCGCACTAACAGCCGATCGTCGGTAACGGGGGCAAGCCCCTCTGCATTCACCCAAATGCAGCACCAAGGCGCTATCAATTATAATCCAACAAACAATTTCTTCCTGAAATTATCAGGCGATCATTACTACACTAGCCAGAGTTTGCGGGATGATCTCAATTACTCATTCGCCGATTTTTCGGCCCGGTATAAGATCAATAAACGGAATCTTGATTTGGAGCTTAACGTGCTCAATATTTTTGATACCAAAACTTACAGTATGCCATTTTTAACAGCCAACAATTTTACCAACAGCGTTTACACGCTCCCCGGCAGAATGATGACGTTAAAAGCAGCGTTTAAATTTTAAAGAAGTCTCTCTCAATGCTGTATGGAGCGCTTTAGTGTACCATTAAAACCGTTGTCATCTTTAACGATAGCAAGCGATCTTTTAACCTGGTAAGCTATCGCTGCAAAATTCTCGTTAGCGCTCGAAATAACAATTTGTTTAAAAGCCCTTTTCCGGGACAAGGTTTGGAAAGGGGCTCTATTTTTTATTGAGATTTGTAATGATCCGGTTCAATACATTAATGGTCGCATTATATTCCTCGTTGGTAATGCCTCTCATCATTTGTTTAACCTGTTGCTCGTACGTTGCGGTAACATCATCAAAAAGTTGCTTGCCGGTATCTGTAAACTTAAAATTGCTATAATCGGGTTGTATCCAGCCGCGCGCAAGCAGGTTATCAATAACGCCTTTAAGCCGTTCCAATTTTATAAAGTATTTAATTTCCTCGTGGTGAGCTTCTATATTTATAAAACCGTTAGTATCGATAGTGCGCAGCACCATCCAATGATACCGCGTAATGCAATATTGATCAAAAGCATTTTCAAAAAAAGCAGTAATAAGTTGGTCGGCTTCTTTCAAATACCAGCCAATAGGCTTTTGCCCAGCAGGTGCACCAGAAGGGATCATAAATTGTTAGTTACAGATCACTTAACAATTCAAGCTTCTTTTGGTTGTACTCTTCTTGTGAAATAAGGCCGTTATCAAACAGCATCTTTAATTTTTTAAGTTTTTCTGTCAGTTCATCTGGCTTTGGCGGGGCAACAAACTCCGGAACGGGAGGCGGCGTTTCAACCGGTGCAGGTCTTGGTGCAAAAAGCTGCTCAATAGGTTTTTCAACAGGAGCCGGAGCCGGTGGTGGCGTCACTGGTGTATGCTGTATTTTTTGCAGTTCTTCGCGTTTGCGCTCATTCTCGCGGCATTCTTGCGAGAATTGGTATAATTTACGGCCTTGCACCTTAGGCAAATAATCAACGCCCATTTCGGCACCTTGCGTAGTTTTAACTGTAAACACCGAGCCAATGATCTCCTCTTTCATGTTCACATCGGCAATGTCTTTCCATATAAAGTCCACAAACTTTAAGGATAGGCCCAAGTTTGCTGGTGTAAAGAACAACACTCTGCGGTTAGTTACCACCACACAATCGGGCAGCAGGTTCACTAAAGGCTTTTTCTGGGTGCCAATGTACAAGGTCTCCTCGCCGGGCGGAAGCAGTTCTGTAAGGCGGGTATATACTTTTTCGACCGCTTTGGGTTCCTGCTGGTCGTTTAAAAATTTTTCGATCATAAAAGATGAATAACTTATTGCAACCAAATGTAATAAAAAAATGGCCTTTCCAAATGCGGTGCAATAGGTGGCTCATGAAATCTCCCCAGGCAAGGAACCTCAGAAAAATGTCATCTCAAATAATAATGAAAGATCTTTTTCATACTGGCTAACTAATCTTGTTAAAAAGATCTCGTGTTAGTACTCAAAATAATATATTGGTTTATCTTATTCTGAACTCTCGCTCTTAGGGGCGGTTTGAAAGACGCCTAAGCGATCAATAAATTACACCCCCTGATGTCCGAAAAATCAAAACGACCCAATATTTCAAATGACTGGTCATCATAAATCTTACCTAAATCCTGAGTAGCAATAAAAGAACAGGAATTGATGTTAGCCAGATCAATCACATTAATACCGCCTGTTTTGCCCAAACCTACATAGCTGGCCGGGTCATTGGTATCGCGTGTTTGAATACGCATCCAGGGCGGGCAATTAAAATTGCCGTAACCTTTAGAGTATGCCTGCGATAGTAATTCTGTCATGCCGTACTCCGAGTGGATCGCCTCAACGCCAAAGCCTTGGCATAATATGGCGTGCAATTCCTCTCGTATCATTTCCTTGCGGCGGCCTTTCATGCCACCGGTTTCCATTACAATTAGTTGAGGGAAGTTAATGGGGTAGCATTCCACAAAATCAAGCAGGGCGAAGGTTACGCCAATAAGCAGGGTAGGTGTGCCCGATTGTTTCAATTTCAACAACTGCTGTTGTAAATCTTCGTGATTGTAAAGATAAAAGCCGCTGTCGGGGTGGGCTGATTGTTTGATCAGATCGTCGGCCATGTAAACCAGCGAAGAACCCGCCCGCTCTAAATAAGCGGGTAGTAGCGCTAAGATGCAGTACTGTTTAACATCACCATAAAATAATTCAAACGCCTGCCTGAAACTTTGCTGGTACCAGCTTACATCGGCTATATAATGGCTGCTGGTGATCATGCCCGTAGTACCCGAACTGGTAAAGATAAGCTCCGGGTCGTGGGTAGTACTTACCACTTTATGGTTCTTAAAAAACTCAATAGGCAGAAAAGGTATATCAGTAAGCTGTTTAACAGATTGCGGATCTATATTTAATCCTTGAAGAAACTGACGGTATATATCGCAGTTATGAGCCTGATAAGCAAAAACTTGCAAGGCCGCCTCATTAAATTGCTGCTCGTTACTGATAGAAAATATGTGCTGCGGTAGCGGCTTTTGCATGTGCAAAGATAACAAGCGTTAGGTTGTGAGCGTTATGTAATGGGTATTGATTACAGTGCGTCAACAAAAATATAATGCATGTTATTGTTAATGCACCTGTTATTATCCCTTATTCAACACTAAAAATCTATACAATGAAAACGTTAAAATTATTATCTATTCCGTTGCTTTTAAGCTTGTTTCTGGTACTTACCTCCGCTCAAAGTGCAGGTAAGGAAAAAGAAACCGAGCGTATACAAAACGCTACCAAAGTGCTTAATACGTTTGCCGGTTCAGACGAAACCATTCCGCAGGAACTGCTTAAAGTTACAGAAGGTATTGTAGTGATTCCTAAAATGATTAACGCCAGTTTTGGCATAGGCGGCAAACGTGGTAAAGGGATAGCTACTGTGAAGCTGGCCGACGGCACATGGAGCAATCCTGTTTTTATTACACTTACAGGCGGTAGTATCGGCTTTCAAATCGGCGTGCAGTCGGTAGACCTGGTATTGGTATTTAAAAACAAAGGGGTGTTAACCCAGGTAAAAAATGGCGACTTTACCATTGGTGGTGATATATCGGCCGCTGCTGGTCCGGTGGGTCGTAGCTCAAGCGCGAGCACTGACCATAAATTGGAAGCCGAGGTTTACTCTTATTCACGTAGCCGAGGTTTATTTGCGGGCATCAGCGTTAATGGTTCTAATCTGGCCATCGACAAATCGGCCAACGCCAATTTCTATGGCGCTAACATGACCTCCCAGCAGATTTTTGAAACCAGCAAAAGCAGCGCTGCACCCGTTACGGCTTTAAAGACAGCTTTAAAAGGATTGTAAACGAATGCTTAACATGAAAGCGCATTTCATTAATGAGATGCGCTTTTATTGAACCAGTTAAATTTAGCTATAAAAGTTAAGCTTGTTAGAAGTGCTACACACAATAGCGTTAATAAAAAAGGATTTAAATAGGATTTCTTTTGGGACTCACATACTGTATTGACGGTAGGGTCGCTTTTTAAGTAGGACACACAAACTGCCGAGTTGGAGTTGTAATCAGGCTGGTCAGACGAACCGCTATATAATCGGTTATCTACATAAAACTCGTATGTAGTACGGGTAATTCTACTCTCTTCAATGATTACCTTAGCTGTCGTGTATGAAGGAGCAACCGATATTGATTTAATAACATCATTGTTGTGCCAGGTATTATATATGTTTAAAATTAAGAGGATCAATAGCAGTGAGGCGCAGCTGATGTACAACGCTTCTGAGGAGTACTTATAATGTAATTTATTGACCTCTAATGTTTGTGAACTTTTTCTAACGGCAATATGCCCCTTTTTAGCCTTCATTTATGAGTGAGGTTTACCTGATCATTTTGAAAAGCCCGTTTTACATAAAAGCCTGACAAGGCGGCCAGTCCACCCACTAAACCGCCAATAAATGCGGTGGCCAAAAGTAATATCATCCAATGAGGCAAACCCATTAATGCGGCTACTCGGTTAGCCAGCATATGGTTGTTAGGCACGCTTTTAAATAAGGCGAGTATTACCCAAACACAAAACACAGCTCCAAAACCTGATACAAACGCCTGGGCAGGCCGGTAACCGGCATATACGGTTGCTGCAAAAGCAATGATGGCTACCGCCCACCAGGGCAGTATATAGCTGGTGGCTAAGCTGAGTACAAATATAATTATGAAAAGCATCTTGGTTTAGTGTTTTGGTATTACTGTTTCTTTTTCAGTGTTAAGGTCGATTTAATTCGATTCGATTTTTCAGCAGCCGATTGCAAAAACAGCAACTCGTTCAACCTGCCATCTTTCCACGTTTGCAGCAAATCGGTATAATAAAAGCTACCGGGATTGCCCGATTCGCCGCCTGGAAAAATTCCATATCCTTTTACCTGCGGACCAAGCTGTACCACCATACGCCATGATGGTCCGCTGCTGCCGGTTATCGCATTAACTACACCGCCCCAGCCGCCTGTTTCAAAAAGCCCCGATCCTAAGCCCTTCTGCCGGGTAAGGTGTTCTATTTCAACCGGCCGTACCTTACCCCATTGCCATGAGGGGCCTGGTTGTCCATGTTTGCTGGTCAGATCTTCTAAGGCCAGGGTAAAAGCCTTATTTACTATATCGGCACAGCTTTCGGTAACTGATGTGCTAACATCATCAAACCACTTGGCGTTAGGTTGTTTTAGCAGCAACTGTATAGTTTTATCGCGCGATGGCCATTTTAATGTGTTACCCGGCGTATCAAACTCATCTTTCCAGGTGAGGGTGTAAAAATTAGCCCACCAGTTATTAAAAATGCTGGCGCCAATAGAGTTGGCATCAAACCGTAGATTCCACTGTTTTATATATTTGAGCGCTTCGTTCTGGTTGCCATCCAGCTCGGTTGGGTCAATATATTTCAACAAGGCAGGTAATATATCCCGGGCCGTAATGCTGTAAGTATCCATTTGCAGCAGGCGCATACTATCTACCGTTATTTTGTTCATGGCAGCCAGTCGGCTATTGATGCGTGTTCCGCGCTGGTAGCCGGCAAACTGCCAGTTAATGTAATATGGATAAGTTGCATCGGTTGAAGACTGGTTGGCCGAACTTACAAAGCCCCGCGGCGGATTTTTAACGGTTGGATTATGTTCATTAGGTATCCAGCCCTGCCAGCTGTTGGCCGGGTCGGTGCCGTCTAAAATGTACTTGCCTTGTTCCTTAAACTTTAAGGGGAGTTTACCGTTAGGCGTAATAGCTATATCATTCTCTGAACTGGCAAAAACAAAGTTTTGGGCCGGAGCCGCATAATAAGTAAGTGCACGGCGGTAGTCGGCATAATTTTTTCCCTTGTTGAGCAAATAGAAGGCGTGCAACTCATCAGATTCATCATGCGCTACCCAGCGTAGCGCCGCACCAACCGGAACATTACTAAACGATTTCTTAGTTTTCTGCAACGTATCTTCATACACAACCGGGCCAAAATGGGTGTAAATTACATTTTCTGTCACTGGCTGTTTGCCTTTAACCTTAATCACTTCTGTACGGCGTGTAGTTTTATTCCAGCGGTTGTTGTACCAATATTCGTTTTTAGCGGCATCTTTAAATTTAACCTGGTACCAGTCCAGCACATCGGCATCCACATTGGTTACGCCCCAGCTAATTTTTGAGTTGTAGCCTATAATGATGTTAGGTGCTCCCGGTAACGATACGCCATATACGTTTATACCCGGTGCAGATAACTGCATCTGGTACCATATGGATGGAAAGGTAAGATTTAGGTGTGGGTCGTTAGCCAGTAACGGGTAGCCGGTGGCGGTTTTGCTGCCCGATACTGCCCAGTTGTTGCTGCCAATTCCTTCCACACGTTCTTTAGGTTTACGGTTTTCCATTAACAGTGCCTTGAAACTTGCCGACGGTTTTGGAATAGTTAAAGGTTTAAAATTCCACCTGGTGCCTTTAGGAATAATAGGATCTTCCTGGAAATACTGATCCGGAAAAAGGTCTTGGGTAACAGCAGCACCAAATTTGTTTAGCGTATGGGTCATCTCCATATCGTCCGATCCGCCTGCGAGCGTTTCCGACATAATTTTTAGTAAAAGGGCGCAGTTTATGGGCTTCCATTCTTCAGGTTCGTAATTCAGCAATTTAAACTCAACCGGGTAGTTACGTATAGTTAAGTTGCGGATGTATTGATTTATACCTGCAGTATAAGCCTCTACTACCATTTTGGTTTGCGGATTCTTCATCATTCCCCGCAACGAGTTTTCGGCACCGTAAACCATTCCCATGCGGCGGTGGTAACGGTCTACCTCTAAAACATCGGGCCCAATCACCTCGGCCAGCCTGCCCGCCGCCTGCCGGGTTTGAATATCCATTTGCCACAACCGGTCTGACGCCGTAACATAGCCCTGTGCGTAATAAAGGTCATGCTCGTTCTTGGCAAATATGTGCGGAATACGGTTCTCGTCATACCGGATAATGACTTCGTCTTTCAAACCGGCTAAATGCAACTCTTCTTCTTTAATGATGTTCTTACTCTCGGCGTTTTGCCAAAAGCCGGTAGCCGGGTTTAAAAACTTACCTACAGGCGGCACCGGGCCAAATTTGGTTTGCAATGCCCATATAAGCGCCACAGTGAGCGTCAGCGAAAATAATGCTCGGATGTATTTCATGAAAGGTTGAACAAGGGTAACAAAGCAGCTGAATGTGCCTGGCTTATACAATACAGAATGGGTGACTATTGTTTTATAGGCTTCCATATAGGCAATATACAAACCAAACCGGCAAAATGCTGTAATATTGCTAACATAATATTATGTCAGCAACAGTACCTCATAAACTGGTTATTTACCAGCTGTTACCGCGGTTATTTGGTAATACCAACACTGCTAACAAGTTCTATGGCTCTGTAACCGAGAACGGTTGCGGAAAGTTTAACGATATTACAGTTAAAGCCCTTACCCAGATCAGCTCCATGGGCTTTACCCATGTATGGTACACCGGCGTAATTGAACACGCCACCATGACTGATTATTCGGCCTACGGCATCCGGCCCGATGATCCGGATGTGGTTAAGGGCCGTGCGGGTTCACCTTATGCTATTAAGGATTATTACGATGTGAACCCTGACCTGGCAGTGAACATACTTAACCGCGTGGCCGAGTTTGAGGCGTTGGTAAACCGTACACATGAGCAGGGGCTGAAGGTAATTATTGATTTTGTACCAAATCACGTTGCCCGTACCTACCAATCTGATGTTAAGCCGGCTGGCGTGCGCGATTTTGGCGAGGATGACGATGTAACGCAGGCGTTTAGTGCAGTTAATGATTTTTATTACATACCGGGCCAACCTTTTGTAGTACCACAGGGCTACGAACCAGGCGGGGCAGACTTTAGCAGTCCGTTGAAGGATGGTTATTTTAATGAAAACCCGGCCAAAGGAACGGGCGATGATGTGTTTACAGCCAGCCCGTCTATCAACAACTGGTTTGAAACCATTAAGCTCAATTACGGCGTTGACTACCGTAACGGCTACCACATGCACTTTGATCCAATACCGCCGGTTTGGCATAAAATGATGCATATTCTAAGGTTTTGGGCTAACAAAGGCATAGATGGTTTCAGGTGTGATATGGTAGAATATGTGCCCTCCGAGTTTTGGGCGTGGATTATTCCACAAATGAAAGAACGCTATCCGGAGCTGATTTTTATCGGAGAGGCTTACCAGGCGGAACAGTACAGGAATTACCTGTTTAATGGTGGCTTTGATTATCTGTACGACAAGGTGGGACTGTATGATGCCGTAAAACGTTTAACACGCAACGAGCATGGTGCAAGTACCTGGGAAATTAATAAGGTGTGGAACCATGATTGCCGGGGCTTTGACCACCGCATGTTGCGCTTTATGGAAAACCACGATGAGCAGCGCATAGCGTCTCCGTATTTTGCCGGTGATGCCTGGCTGGCCGTACCCGGCATGATTGTAACGGCTACCCTGGCCAATGGACCAGTAATGATTTACTTTGGGCAGGAGGTAGGTGAGCCTGCCACTGAAGCCAGCGGGTTTAGCGGAGCCGACGGGCGCACTACAATATTTGATTACTGGGGTGTTACAGAGCACCAAAAATGGTTAAATGGCGGTACTTTTGATGGTGGTCAGCTGTCGGCCAGCCAGCAGCAGTTGCGTAGCTTTTATAGTAAATTGCTTAACCTGTGTAACACGTGCCCGGCCATTTACGAAGGTAAGTTTTATGAACTGATGGTAGCCAATGAGCGTAACGCCGGGTTTAACCCTGGTGTTTACTTATACCTGCGCTATACTACTGAGCAACGCATACTTATTGCCGTAAACTTTAACCGGCACAATAACCCTATAACTATCCAATTGCCGGATGATTTGCGGCAGCAATTGACAATAGGTAATGAAGGTATGTTTACCGACCTGTTAAGCGGTAACGCTTTCGATGTTGCAGATATAGCCGGTGGCTTAGCTGTTACACTGCCTGCCGCAGGTGGTGTTATGCTGAAGTTTTAGCAGGGTAAGAAAGGCTCAGATTCTGCAGATAAATTATCTTCATGACAACATAATCGGAATTCGAACTCAAAAAATAAACGCCACCCTAGGGTGGCGTTTATTTTTTTTGGTAAACCTCTTATTTAATCTCTGCTATAAAGGGTAAACGGGCTTGTGGTATGCGCATCATTTGCTTTACGCTTTTGAGTTGCTGGTAGTAAGTATAGTTGTCGCCCAGCTCGGCTTTCACCAAGTGTGCCTGTACGCGGCTTTGTACGTCACTGCCAAAGCTCTTAAACAAACTCTTTTGTTCAGGGTAGGGTACAACATTGTAATCTTTAATCTTAGCTTTTTTGGCGGCGCTAGCAATAGCGTCATTAATATTACCCAGCCGATCAACCAGGCCAATTTTCAGGGCCTGTTCGCCGGTCCATACACGCCCCTGACCTATGCTGTTAATATAGGCCTGTGTTTTGTTGCGGCCTTTTGCAACAGCATTGGTAAAGTCATCGTAACCGCGGTTTACCTGTGCTTGTAAAATGGCGCGCTCTTCGGGTGTAAGCGGCCTGCTCACATCTCCCAAATCCGAGTACTTGCCGGTTTTTACACCATCAAAAGTAATACCCAATTTGCCGTTAAAAAACTTTTGCATGTTAGGCAGTATAGCAAATATGCCTATAGAGCCGGTAACAGTATTGGGTTCGGCAAAAATAGAGTCGGCTGCACAGGAGATATAGTAACCGCCTGATGCGGCATAATCGCCCATGGACACAATCACAGGTTTAACTTTTTTAGTCAAGCTCACCTCACGCCAAATCACGTCTGATGCTAATGAACTGCCACCAGGTGAGTTAACGCGTAATACAACGGCTTTCACCTTGTCATCCAACCTTACTTTACGCAGCGTGGCCGAAATGCGGTCAGAGCCGATGGTGTTGTCATCGCCATTGCCGCCAGAAATTTCGCCCGATGCATAAATCATTGCAATCTGGTTATCCGGACCTTTATCATCGTCATCCTTATCCTTGCTGTCGGTGTTTTTAGCATACTCTTCAATGGCAACACTGTTCAGATCTTTTTTCAGTTCAATACTCGTGCGTTTTTTTAATTCGTCCAGCACTTCATCTTTATACTTCAGGGCATCTACCAGTTTGTATTTTACGGCATCCTCAGGGTAGCGAACATTTAAATTGTAAGCAATGTTGTACAGGCTGTCCTTATTTAGCTTACGGCTGGTGCTCACACCGGTCAGGAACTGGTTGTATAACGATCCCAGGTAAGAAGTTACCTGCTGACGATTGGCATCGCTCATTTTTTCCAAAAAGTATGGCTCAACTGCACTTTTGTAGGTGCCTACCTTAATGATTTGCGCCTCAATACCTAATTTATCCAATGCGCCTTTAAAAAAGGTAACCTGCGAGCTCATGCCACCAAAATCAAAATAACCTTTGGGGTTAAGGTACACTTTATCGGCAACCGATGCCAAATAGTAAAAACCTTGGGTGTAGGTTTCAGAGTAAGCTACGATGAACTTTTTCGACTTCTTGAAATCAATCAGCGCATTGCGGATTTCCTCAGTTGTAGCCTGGCCCGACAGCATATAGCTATCAGTTAAATAAATGCCTTTAATGTTGTCGTCTTTCTTGGCTTTTTTAATACTGGCCAAAATATCATTCAGGCCAACACTTTTGTCGTCATCAAAACCTAAAAAATCAAGTCCGGCAAGCGGATTATTAGGCGTGCGTTCCGGAACGGCATTTTTTAAGGATATCGTAAGTATGGAATTGTCTTTAACATTTACATCCTTATCACCACTGGCCGAAGCTACTATGCCAACTACTAAAATCAGCATAATAACACCTACTATAAACATACCAACTACGGTGGCGAGTACGAACTTGAAAAATTGTTTCATTAACTATTTTAAATGATTTATCTATGCAAACTTAATAATAGAGTACAATATATGCTTTAGAGCACAACGTATATTATTTGTTACAACATGGTAAAGGTTTATTTGTTATTGGGCAGTAATTTAGGCAACCGGGAAAATTACTTAAAGCAGGCCGAAGGTTGCATTGAAACCGAAGCCGGCGCCGTTTTACAATGCTCGGATATATATGAAACGCAAAGTTGGGGAAAAACTGATGCGCCCGATTATTTAAACCAGGTTTTGTTGATTAAAACTACCCTGCCTCCGCAGGAATTATTAGCCAGATTGTTGAGCATTGAATTGATTTTGGGGCGAAAACGCGAAGAGAAGTGGGGCGCACGTACCATCGATATTGATATTTTATTTTATGGAGATGAAATTATTGAGGAGCCTAACCTGGTTATACCGCACCCCGAAATGCATAACCGCAGGTTTACGCTGGAACCGCTTGCCCAAATAGCGCCTGATCTAATTCATCCAACACTACATCAAACCATAACTGAACTTAAAAATAACCTGAAAGATAAATTAGACGTAAAAAAAATATATTTTTGAAGTACAATTATTAGCCCCTTATGTCCAACACCGACCCTAACGCAGATTTAGACTTATCTTTTTTGTACGAAATTGCTGATGGCAGCGATGAATTTATTGTAGAATCGATTGATATGTTTTTGCAGCAAACGCCGCAATTGGTGCAAGAGATAGGGGAGGGGATAGCATCGCAGAACTGGCAGGCAACTGGTGCAGCCGCACACAAATTGAAACCTAACCTGGGCTTTTTTGGTATGCTGAGCCTGCAAAGCATGATGCAGGAAATAGAAGTACTGGCCAAAGGTGGCGTACCCGATGTGGCTTTTATAAGCGACCGGTTTAACACCGCCAAAGCGCTGATTGAAGCTAACCTGGTAAAGCTCGAGCAAATCAAAGCCGAAAAGGGAAGCGCTTCTTAATTATCCTCAGCGAAGGGTTCTTCGACCGGTTATCATAAATCAGGTCATTTCAAGCGGTAGTGAGAGAGTTATTGGCTATCGCTTAAAAAAGTAACTGGATTTCTTCGTGCCTTGCTTGTTCCTCGCGTCCATTTCTAGCGTATGCGAGGGGTTGCTTCAAATCGCTTAAAAGGATTTTAATTACAATCTTCATTTCGATCGAGTGGTTGCCCAGCGTGGAGGCCTTGCCCTCGGCGGTAAAAGAGATATCGAGGCCTGATTTATTTACCCGTTTTGCTTTTTGTATTCATGAGGCAGCTACACCTTTTTTGCTTCTTTTGGTGGAAGACAAAATAAGTAGCCACTAGGGCAATGAGCAGACGATGTGCGTTTTTAAGCACTGCTCAATAAGCACCAACTTCATAAGCTGTCATGATGATAAGCACAGGCGTACTGTGCTCCGCAGCAATTGCTTCCTTTGTTACAATAACGGAAAAGAAATAATAATGATGCCTTTTTTAGGCAGGGAAAACCTTGAATGTATAGCTTTCCATAATGAGGTTAGCTAACAGGTTTTTGCAGGCTTGTTCAGTTTTAGCTTGAGCAGCTGCTTCGTTTTCAGCTTCAATTTCTAAGCTGATGTGTTTGCCTATGCGTACATTCTGAATTTCGGCCAAACCCAGGTTTTTCATGCTGCCGGTTACGGCTTTACCTTGCGGGTCTAAGATTTCTTTTTTTGGCATTACATCTATTTCGGCCTGAAACTTCATTGCTTTACGAATTTAAGTTGTATGATAGATAGTGCGATATACATAACGATGATCGCAGGTACGGCGGCAAATTTAAAAAACAATATTAAAATTGCCGAAAAGAGCAGTAGTAAATAACGATAAAAATTACGCTGTACATCGCGGTTTTTAAACTTAAGCGACATGAGCGGCAGTTCGATCACCAGCAGCATGCACATTATAATGACGAAAAACGCCAGGAAGAACGGGTTTAAAATGTAAGCAGTAAAAAAGGCGTAATGCTCTTTAATAATAAGCGGAAACGAACCAATTAAAATAGCATTAGCCGGCGTAGGCAGGCCTATGAAGCTTTCCAGTTGCCGTTCATCATTATTAAACTTAGCCAGTCTTAACGCCGAAAATACCGGGATAAGGAAGGCAATGAAATTTAAAATGGGGCTTACGCTTTCTATCTGAGGGGCCTGTAAAAACAGGCGGTACATGATAAAGGAAGGTAAGACGCCGAAGCTTACCAAATCGGCCAACGAATCAAGATCCTTACCAATAACAGAAAACGACTGCAGAACGCGGGATGCTAAACCATCAAAAAAATCAAAAATGGCGGCCAAAAAAATGCAGTAAGCAGCAAATATCAGGTTATCCTGTAAAGTAACAAAAACAATTCCTACACAACCGCTAAACAGATTTGCACAGGTAATAGCGTTGGGTACATGCTTTTTAACGCGTCTCCTCATTTCGGCCATGAAGATAGCCAATTATTGTGAAGGATGGGTAAAGTTTGTTGCAGTTTTAGGTAAACAGCAGCTGGTATTACCGAGATTGTGACCTGTAAATTGCTGCTTACGCCACTAGGTTGTTGCCTGTTGCGTTATTAAAATTGGAGCTTTACTTTAGTGAATATTAGAATTTGTTAGGAGGGGTATTCCTCTTAGTTGTATTGTCTTTATATCAGCAAAACTTGTAAATGCTTTAAATGAATAAGGCACTTGTTACTGTAGTAATACCGATTTATCAGGAAGGGCCTAAATCCCTGGAGAAAGTATCGCTCAGTCAAACGTTATCGTTGCTAAACCAGCACCTATTACTTTCCAGGCGCTGTATGGCTTAAGTACAATGTGGTAGGAGGAGTTTTGTCGCCATAAAGCGCGTATAAGCATCGAGCGTTTTAAATGGCGTGGTGTTGATTTATACAGCGTATTGCCACTTCGCCCAAAGTTTTATGAACGATTTTAGCAATATGAGTGCCTACTTACCTGTCATATGGATGCCTTTGTATTTAAAGATGAGCTTGAAAAATGGTGTCAAATGGATTACGACTACATTGGTGCAGTAATTTATGATCCCACTTACGACTTAAATAACATTTTTTTAGGCGTATAACCGGGCTTACTAATCCGGAGTACTTTGGCAATGGTGGGTTCAGTCTGAAAAAGGTATCGTCTTTTTATGAAATGACCACACGCTTTAAACTTTATCTGAATGCCTATCATCAGATGCGAAAATTACGCAAGTGGCTCTTCTCGATGATCTGTTCCTGACGAGGCATTTTCCGATGCTGTCATCCCGCTTTACGATAGCGCCCAAAGTTATAGCGCAGCATTTTGGAGCCGTATACCAGCACTACCCTGAAGAAGCGCTGCCATTCAATAATCGCAATAATGAGAGTTTACCTTTTGGTATACACAGCTGGATGCAGGATCATCAAGATTTTTTGAAACCTTGTATAGAAAGGCATGAATACAAATGGTAATTAAATTGGCTGGATAGTGAGAAGCTAAGGTAGCCGTCCAACTTTTTCTGAAAAATAAAAATGTCATCTCGAACTTGAGTAAGAGATGACATTCTGTGTTATCGTGTTATATAAATTACGAGTTCATAGAGATCAAGAATTCCTCATTGGTTTTAGTGCCCCTGATTTGTCCTTGCAAGAATTCCATCGACTCCTGTGAGTTCATATCGGCGAGGTGATTACGAAGTATCCAGATGCGTTGCAGGGTATCGCGGTCTAATAACAGGTCATCGCGGCGGGTACTTGATGCTGTAATATCAATAGCCGGGAAAATACGTTTGTTAGATAACTTACGATCCAGTTGCAGCTCCATGTTACCGGTACCTTTAAATTCTTCAAAGATAACTTCGTCCATTTTAGAGCCGGTTTCGGTAAGGGCAGTGGCAATAATGGTTAATGAACCGCCATCCTCAATGTTACGGGCCGCACCAAAGAAACGTTTAGGTTTATGCAGGGCATTGGCATCCACACCACCCGATAATATTTTACCTGACGCCGGCGCTACAGTATTGTAAGCACGCGCCAAACGGGTAATCGAATCGAGTAAAATTACCACATCATGACCACACTCTACCATACGTTTTGCTTTTTCGAGCACAATGTTGGCTATTTTTACATGGCGCTCTGCTGGTTCATCAAAGGTTGATGATACAACTTCGGCGCGCACGCTGCGGGCCATATCGGTTACCTCTTCAGGGCGCTCATCAATTAACAGGATGATGAGGTAAACTTCAGGGTGATTTTTTGCAATCGCGTTAGCCACATCTTTCAGCAACATGGTTTTACCTGTTTTGGGCTGGGCTACAATTAAACCGCGCTGTCCTTTACCAATAGGCGAGAACAGGTCCATAATACGGGTAGAATAATTGCCGGCATCAGTAAACAGGTTTAAACGTTCAGAAGGGAATAGCGGCGTTAAGTGATCAAATGGTACACGGTCGCGCACTTCGGCAGGTACACGGCCGTTTATTGCCTCTACACGTACCAGCGGAAAATATTTCTCACCCTCTTTAGGTGGACGGATACTACCACGTACGGTATCGCCGGTTTTAAGACCAAACAACTTTATCTGCGACTGTGATACATAAATATCATCAGGCGAGGTGAGGTAGTTATAATCTGATGAACGCAGGAAACCATAGCCATCGGGCATAATCTCCAACACACCTTCATTCACTATCACGTTATCAAAGTCGAGGTTTATCTCGTCTTTTTTGCTTTGCTGCTGGTTGTTGTTTTCCCGGTTGTTATCGCGCTGGTTTTCGCGGTTATTGTTTTCACGCGGGTTTTCCCGGTTATTCTCCCTTGGTGCGTTGTTTTCGCGGGGAGCCGGGGCGCCTTCGCGCGGGTTGTTCCTACGCTCAAACTTAGGGTTCCGTACTTGAGGAGCGGCCGCAGGCTCGGCTGCCGGAGCAGGCGTTGCGGCAACTGTTTCAACTGCCTCAACGTCGTTAGGCGTACCGGCTTGCTGAGTTTCGGCTTGTACAACAGGCTCGGGTGCAGCAAACAGGTCGGCACCTGCTTCTTCGGCAGCTTGGCGGCTAGCCGGCGTTTTGGTCTTTACGGTGCGGGTTCTTTTGCGGGGTTTATCATCGGCGGCCTCATCCGCTGCACCATCCTGAGCAGCAGGTGCAGGAGCACCGGTATAGTTATCATTAAGCACAGCTTGCTGTGAACGCGCTGCGTCAATAAGTTTTTCTTGTTCAACTATGCGGGTTACAAGCTGGGCCTTGCGCAGTTCATCTGCTTCAGTAATACCCAGCTCCTTAGCCATTTGACGTAATTCAGACACTAATTTGTCATTCAATTCAGAAGTATCAGGCATGGAAACGAATTATAATTCAAAAAGGATTATTTATTGTATAAGAAAATTAATCTTGCTGCTGTAATGCACCTTGAATAAAACAGTTAAATTTTTATAAGCAACGTGGGAATTTTACAACTTTTCTTTAGTGCAAGAAAAATTTGTTTTGGAAACGCTGCAATAGTACCTATTTAATTTAATTATTGCAATTATTTTAAAAAATACTTACATCAGGCTAACACTTCGGATGATTTTTAGTTTTTTTGACCTCTAAAATAATTCACTCTTTAAGCATATGCTCTCACGCCAGCAGCTCATTAGCCAGATTAAGCAAAAAAAATCGTTTTTATGCGTAGGTTTAGATACCGATCTGGATAAAATACCGGCTTTTTTACTCGATTATCCTGATCCTATCCTGGAATTCAATAAACGTATTATTGACGCAACCCAAGATTTGTGTGTAGCTTATAAACCTAATGCTGCGTTTTACGAAAGCTACGGCGTAAAAGGTCTGCACGCCTTAATTGCCACTAACAAATACCTCCCCAAAGACTGCCTCAGCATTATTGATGCTAAGCGTGGCGACATTGGTAATACCTCAGACCGTTATGCCCGGGCTTTTTTTGATGAAAGTGCAGGCGGAATGAATTTTGATGCTATCACCATAACACCCTACATGGGGCATGATAGTATCACGCCATACCTGGCTTATGAAGGCAAATGGGTAGTTATACTGGCGCTAACCTCTTCAGTAGGCAGTCACGATTTTCAGTACCTGCAAACCAACGAGGGCTTGTTGTATGAGGCCGTTATAAAAAAAGCTAACACTCTGGCCGGTAATGATCGCATTATGTTTGTAGTGGGAGCAACCAAAGGCGCCGAATTTGAAAATATACGCAAGCATGCGCCCAATAACTTTTTGTTAGTACCTGGTGTAGGTGCGCAGGGCGGTAGCCTGGAAGAGGTATGCCACTACGGCATGACATCCGAATGCGGACTGCTGGTGAACGCCTCGCGCTCAATCATCTACGCCTCTAACGGCACCGACTTTGCCGAGGCCGCCCGCGCTGAAGCACAAAGCCTTCAACAGCAAATGCAAGTAGAGCTGGAAAAGGCAGGGATAGTTTAAGCCGCTCCCGAACCTTGGCCGCTAAAGTGGACTTTAGAGTACCAGTGCTGCTTTAAAAATCAGCTTGTCGTTTCAAGCGTTAATTAGATATCTTTTTAAGCAATAGGCGTGAACTCAAAAGATCTCTTCTGCCGTTCGCTAACGGGTGTACAGACGATAGAACAACTGATGTTGGAAAATCTTGAATTTGGAAATGGGAAACAAACCAGGTTCAAAAACATTTCCTTTATCTATCACACCGGTTCTACAAATAGTTGCTTATAATGAGGGTACCGGCTTTGTATAGCTGCACGAATGCTTTGAATGGCATCTGTAATCTGTGCGTTGCCAGCTTCGCGAATAAAGTTTACTTTCAATATCAAAATCACTTCCTCGGGTGCCAAGTAGGTGGATAAGTGCTGGGATACCGTATTCACTAAAGGATCACTTTCTGTCAACTCAATTACCGCTTTTAATTCTTCGGGCAGTGGCGTTTCGCCCATGAGCAGGCTACGACTCTCGCGCACCAGCAGTATGGCAACGGCGGTAAGCAGTAAACCAATCAGTATGGAAGCTATACCATCGATGTAAGGGTTTTCAAGCAACTGACCCAGTAATATGCCGGTAAAAGCAATCAGTATTCCAATCACATCGGCGGCATCTTCAAATAGTACTACAAAAGTTGATGGATCCTTACTTTGATGCACGGCCTGCCAAAAGGGGGTATCACCGCGCTGGCGTTTAAATTCTTTTATGGCGGTGATAAACGAGATGCCATCGAATATAAAGGCGATACCCAATACCACATAGTTCCAAACAGGGTTGGTTACTTCCTGCGGATGCATTAAGTGTTCGATACCTTCGTAAACCGAAAAACCACCACCCAACGCAAAAAATAGCAGCGATACCACAAACGACCAAAAATAAAGCTCGCGCCCATAACCAAACGGCCGGCTTTCATCGGCCGGCTTTTTACTTTTACTGATGCCCAACAGCAGCAGCACTTCGTTGCTGGTGTCAACAAGGGAGTGTATGCCCTCAGATACCATAGCCGAACTGCCGGTAAATACTGCCGCCGCCAGTTTAGTAATGGCAATTAATAAATTAGCGCCGAGTGCCGTGTAAATAGGTGTTTTAGATGCTGCCATATGCTAATAATACATGAGCGAGCTATTTAAGTTTGCTGTTAATAGCACTTTAAAACCTAAAAACGCTTGTTCATTTAAGTATCATTTCTGTAATAAAAAGGATAGAATGCTATTAAAATGTTAATTACACCCTTTTTTAAAATATATTTGCGGCAATAACGCTGTGAAAAACCGTAGTGCTAAAATATTAACCTCGCTTTTGTTCCTGCTCACTTTTGTGGTAGGGCAAGTGATGGTATTTGCGCACACCCACAAAGCAGACACACAGCATACCAAGCATTATTCTTCCCAGCAAAAGTCAAAAATTGTTGAAGATAACTGTCCCATCTGCGTTCAACACGGGCATTTACAGTTATTTCTGCAACAGTATGATTTTCATTTCTGGTCCTTTAGCAGTGCTTATAAACCGGTAACTCATGCCGTTATTTATCAAAGCATAAAGCTGCTGCTGTCAGGTAACAGAGGGCCGCCTGCCGTTTAATTTATCTTTCTACTAAAGTTGTGGTTAAACCACAACGTTTTATTGTATTCAAGTAAATTAAATAGTTCAGCTATCTCTATTATCATGAAATTAAAATTTTTAGGCGGCTTGTTGCTGCTTATGCTTCCTGTTTATATATATGCAGCCTCAATAGCCGCTTTTACCGGCAAGGTAACCGATGCTAAAACCAACGATCCTATTATAGGCGCTACGGTAACCATCTCACAATTGAAAATAAGTACCAGTACCGATGCAAACGGTGCGTTTACATTTGACAGACTACCGGCCCGCGGCCGTTATGTGGTTGAAGTTAGGTATCTGGGTTACCAAACCCTGGTTAAAACAGTCGACCTGTCGTCGCCTACTGCATTGAGCTTTGCCTTAACGCCCAGTATTATTGAGGCACGCGAAGTAGTTGTTACGGGTACATTGGTTACGGCAACCAGCAAATACAACAGTACATCTGCCAGCGTAGTCTCAAAAGAAGATTTGCAAGGCTCATATACCAACCTGATTGATGCGCTGGCCAAGCAAGTACCCGGTGTAAGTCAAATCACTACCGGGCCAGGCATATCCAAACCAGTTATCCGGGGGTTGGGCTACAACCGTGTAGTTACATTGAGCGATGGTGTAAAGCAGCAAGGCCAGCAATGGGGCGATGAGCACGGTATTGAAATTGACCAGTACCAGGCCGATAGGGTAGAAGTATTGCGTGGTGCGGCCTCATTACAATACGGGTCTGACGCTATTGGCGGTGTAATTAACCTGGTTGAACCACTGGCACCTGCACCAGGAAACGTTAGGGGCGAAATCTTATCTAACTATTCTACCAATAACGGTTTGAGCGGTTCGTCGGTAATGCTTACAGGTAACCAGAACGGCTTTGTGTGGCGCGGGCGTGGCTCTTACCAAAATGCTTATTCGTATAAAACCGCCGAAGGCTATTTTCCAAACAGCGGTTATAATAACACTAATGTAAGTGCCATGCTGGGGCTTAATAAAAGCTGGGGCTATTCGCACCTTAATTTATCTTATTATAAAAATAATGTAGGCTTCTTCGACCCTGAGTCGGAAGATGAATTGTATACAACCGAGCATTCACGTTCGCTTGCTTTTCCGCGTCAGGATATAAGGCACTATAAAGCTGCTCTGAATAATAACTTTGCTATTGGCGAGGGCTCGCTAAAAGTTGATTTAGGTTATCAGAAAAATCAGCGCCGCGAATTGGAAGAAAGTGCTGATCCCGCTTTATTTTTCGATCTGAATACTTACTCGCTAGACGCTAAATATTCGCTTCCGCATAAAAACGGATGGGAACCGGTAGTAGGTTTGAGTGGAAGCATTGGGCACAGTGTAAACAAGGCCAGGGAAAAGTTAGTACCCGATTACAACGCCTATGCTACAGGTGTATTTGGGTTTGCTAAAAAGACTTTCGGCGCCAGCTCATTTAGTGCCGGCGTGCGTTATGATTATATCCAGAGCAAGGGCAGGCAGCTTTTTGAAGATGGTGAAGAACGCTTCACCGGCTTCAATAATACTTTTAACAGTATTAGCGGTGCTTTGGGCTACACTCATGTGTTTAACGAGAATTTGAACTTTAAAGCTAACGCTGGTTCGGCATTCAGAGCGCCAAATCCGGCCGAATTAGGTTCGAACGGCGTGCATGAAGGTACTTTCAGGTATGAGATAGGTAACGGCAACCTGCGCCCCGAAAGAAGTTACCAGGCCGATGCTACTTTAGAATTTGGTTCGGGCGTTGTTACCGGCAGCTTGGGTGTGTATGAGAATTATGTGCACAATTTTATTTACGCATCTAACACCAATAACGAAAGTATTGAAATTCTGGATGAAGATCTTGGCGATTACCCTGTTTACCGTTACGGCCAGGTTAATGCCAACCTTTACGGTGCCGAAGCCAGCTTAACCTTACATCCGGTATCTTTCATCCATTTCGAGAATACGTTTAATTATACGCATGCGCAAAACACCACGCTGAATCGTCCGCTGGCCTTTATACCGGCCGGTACGCTACGCAATACATTGCGCTTTGAGCCAAAGGTTAAAGGCCTGAACTCACTCTACTTTTATGTGGGGGTTGACAACGCCTTTAAACAATCCCGTATCGACCCAACCTTCGAAACGCCAACAGCCTCATACACTTTACTAAATGCCGGTATCGGTACTACCATAAAGCTGGGTAAGCAAGAGTTGAAGCTGTATGTGTCTGGGGCTAATTTAACCAACAAACGTTACTATGATGCCCTGAGCCGTTTAAAACCAGGCAGATTGGATCAAACCAACACTAACCTGGGCGTTTATAATCCTGGCCGTAACATAACGTTCGGATTTTTTATGCCTTTTGGCTTAAAATAGCAACGTTTAATAGCAGGTATATCGCAACCTAATTACGAAATGGTAGACCTGATTTAGGGCTCATGCAAGCAACCTTTCGAAGCGACAAGCAAACAATTCGAAAAGATTTATCGCTAACGTTCAAAGTAAGGTTAAACAAAAAAGGAGATGGCAAACGCCATCTCCTTTTTTGTTTCGAATAACAAATTGTTTATAATAAAATTATAAGCCTTACGGTAAATCATTCTCCTCGCGGTGCCTTGGAAGTTCTGGCTGCTTGGGGGCTTCGGGTAGGGTGTTTTGGGATGTGCTCGATGTGGTGCTTATGTCGTCAGGTGTACCAGTTTCAGGCAATAATTTATCTGGATTAGTTTCCTGCCTGCGGCGGTTATACAACCGGTTTTGGTTAAACTGCTCATGCTCGTAAAAATCTTCGGTAGGCTGCGAGCCTACCGCGCCCATGCTCATACCTGCAGCACCCAGACTTGAGAAAGTGGTGCGTATGTGACTTTCGTGTTCGGCTGTTAACAGGCTACCCCGCTCGTAAGAAGGCAGATTTTCAAGGTGGGTAACCGCAACCTGCGGCACTACCACAAAGTCATCATCCTCGTGCAGCTCAGCCACCCCAATTGGAATAAGAATGCGGCGTGCTTCCAATCTTAAATCATTTGCATCGGTATCAACTACCATGTAACGTACCTTGCGGGTTTGCGGGTTAAACAGTAGTTCTTCCACATCACCTATGTTTTCGCCGCTGTCGGTTTTTACATCCCAGCCTTTAATGTCGGGCTGTCCGTCTGCTATCTCAAAGTCGCTGCCACTCAGTTCTTCTAAACGGCTGTATTCATTATCTTCCATTGGTATGTAGTTATTAAATTAATGGTTGCTAACGCTGTTTGTAATCAAGTTGTTGGTTGTTAAGTTAAGAGCATGCTTCTGTAAGTGCTGTTAAAAACAATTGCAGTTTACTGAAAGCAAAACCTAATAAATCAATACCCAGGCACTATCTGGCCAAGCTATCCGGTATGGCTACAATTTCTACGCTGCGGTTAAGCTTACGGCCTTTGGCAGTGGCATTGCTGGCTACAGGTTCAGATTCACCGTAAGAGTGTACCGAAATTTTGTTAGAGGCAAGACCGGAATTTTGTACAAACCAATCGCGCACAGCTTCAGCACGTTTGGTGGCCAGCTCATCATTAGCCTGTTTATCACCAGATGAGTCGGTATGACCGTAAATACCTATAACCGAACCTTTCAAGCGTTTCTCTAATGATGCTGCAATTTGTTTCAATTGGTTATTTGCGCTGCCTTGCAGTGCACTTTCACCTTTGGCAAACAATACATTATCGCCCAGGCTGTAAATAGTATACTTTTCATTGCCACGTACTGTAATAGCAGTATCGGTTATTTCTTCATAAGTAGTGGTTGGCGCATTAAAGTCTACGCTATCAAAGTTTGGCTGCGTGGCAGCTAGCTGAATAGTGGTGTCGGTAGTAGTTGTTGAATCGGTAGTGGTGCTGGTTTGTTCGCCGGCCCGGTTACCACAGCCCCGTAAAAAGAAAAATAAGAGCGCTAAAGCCACAATTAGTAAAATGAGCCATAACCACCAAGGGGTTTTGCTTTTGGGTTGTACATTTAATTCAGCCATAATGTTGTCAGTTCAATGTTTAGTATGCCAATCACAGCAGTATATAACCGCTTAATTCATACAATAAACTATTTTTTGCACGGATAGTTTTTTGTTGTCTTAAAAGCTACAACTCCTGCATTTAAATAATTGAAAACTAATCGGCCTAATTAATCTTTAGTAAATAAACTTAACTGTTATGTTCGATCAGATCTTAAACATTGTAAAAGAGCAATTAGGTAACCATCCACAGGCTTCAGCAGCTGTGCCTCAACAACATGCCGATGATATTCACAAAGAGATAGCCGGTTCGGTTGAAAAAGAGGTGAAAAGTCAGGCAAGTTCGGGCGGTTTGGGCGACATGCTCTCCTCACTGGCCGGGGCCGGTTCGGGCAGCCCGGTAGCTAATGCCATAACCGGCGGATTAGTAGGTACACTCACCAGTAAATTTGGTTTGCCTCCGGCAGCCACTGGCGCCATTGCAGCGGCTATTCCGGGCATTTTGCAAAAATTTGCCCATAAAACCAATGACCCTAATGATAGTAGCATTACACCCGATGGTATCCTGGGCTCGCTTACTGGTGGTAAAGGCTTGGGCGGCTTATTTTAAACAAACATTAAATTACGTTTAAAGGGCAGGTGCAGTAATGTGCTTGCCTTATTTTTTGCTAAATTGCTTTATATCATGAGTGCATCAGTTATTAATTATACAGCCGAATACTTATTAGACAAGCGTGAAGTAGCTGATGCGCAAGCTGATCTGTTTGTGGCCACTGTTGTGGCTCGTCTGGATGAAAAAGCCAGGCTGAGAGATTATTTAGCAGGCTTAGTCAATAACCAGCAACTTACAGATTTACCTCCTGAGTATGCTAAAGAGCCTTTATTTGCAAGTGCAATGCAATTGCCTGCCTGGGCTAATGAAAAGCAGATGCAACAAGGTGCGGCCTTTTTTGCCCGCCATGCAGGGTTAATTATGAATATGCTTGGCTTATTATCGTTACCGTACTGTTATGCTGCGGCCGATGGAGCCAGGGTGCTGTACCTGTCTGAACGCTTACGTAATGATACTACCCGACGCCTGCAAGAAACAGGCGACTTTGTATGGGAGGTTATGGCACCTAATGCTTTTAAGCCCGAAGGAAAGGGCTTTGCCAGTATAATAAAGGTAAGGTTAATACATGCTATGGCCCGCTACTATACGCTGCAAAGCGGCAAGTGGCAGGCAGAGTGGGGACAACCGGTTAATCAAGAGGATATGGCCGGTACTAATTTGTCGTTTTCACTACTGGTTATACGTGGGCTGCGTAAACTGGAGGTAGCTGTTAGTTATGCCAACCAGCAGGCCTTTATGCACGTGTGGAACGTAATAGGTTATTTATCTGGTGTTGAGGAAAGCTTGCTTCCGCATGATGGCAAGCAGGCCATTGCCCTGGAGCAAGGCATCAGCAGTCACCAGTTCAAGCCATCGGAGCAGGGGAGAGCCCTGGCGCAATCTTTAATAGATTACTTTACAGCGTTAAACCTGCAACCACCGTTTGGTAGCAAGGAAACCGTGCAGCTAATGCGCTTTTTGCTGGGTGATGAAGTGGCCGATATAATAGGTTTGCCCCATGGCGAGGCACCGCGCAATGTTATTAACCTGCTCAAGTTGAGCGGAACCATTCAGGAACTGAAATGGATGCCATCGATCAGTAAGGTTTACCGTGAGCAGTATGCTGATTTTAGAAAACAACAGAAGGGCTTGGTAAGCTGAGCTTGTGAAATAAACTGCTTCATTTAAAGTGTTCAAAAACGGAAAAGCCGAATGATTGAATCATTCGGCTTTTCTGTTTCAGGATCAGACGGTCAGTTAATGAACAGCGTCTAATTGAGGTTTTGCTTCGTGAGTGATTTCTTTTTTGCCAAAGAATCTTTCTTTCAGCTTAATGCGGATAAGGTACATACATGGTACCAGGATCAATGTGATGATGGTGGCGAAGCCTAAACCAAATATCATTGTCCAGGCCAGCGGGCCCCAGAACGCCACGTTATCACCACCAAAGTGGATGTGTGGGTTGAAGTGTGTAAACAATCCCACAAAGTCGATATTGAAACCTACCGCCAAAGGTATTAAACCTAATATGGCAGCTGTAGCAGTTAACAGTACCGGCGTCATACGGGTGTGGCCAGCTTCTACCACGGCATCGTGCACGCTGGTGCCTTGCTCAATCAGCATATCGGTAAACTCTACCAGTAATATACCATTTCGTACTACTACACCTGCAAGGGCAATGATACCTATACCGGTCATTACAATGGACATGGTCATACCGAATATACTTATCCCCAACAATACGCCAATGATACTGAAGAAGATCTCGCTGATGATGATTAAAGTTTTACCTATAGAGTTAAACTGTATCATTAAGATAACCAGAATTAAACCAAACGAGGTTGCCAACGCGCCCAACAGGAAGTTCATAGCTTCCATCTGGTCTTCTTGGCCGCCACCCTGACGGATAATGATGTTATCAGGCTTTTTGAAGCTTTTTATGGCTTGCAAAATGCTAGCGTTAACATCGTTAGCGTTGTATGGTTTGATAACGTTAGAACCCAGCGTTAATACCCTGCGCTGCTGTTTACGCTTAATGTTACTGTAAGTATTGGTGTAACGTATATCGGTAAAGGCAGAGATAGGCACCTGGCGTATAGCACCGCCGGTAGCCAAATCACGGTAGGTTATTTTAAGGTTGCGCAACTCGTCAATATTGCTACGCTGCTCAGGCAATGCCCTTACTTTAATCTGGTAATCGTCTTCCTTCGTGTTCCTGAAATCGGCAGCCTTTAAACCTAATATGGCGGCAGCCAGGTTTTGGGTGATCTGGCCCGAGCTTATACCCTCACGGTTAGCCCTTTCGCGGTCAACATCAAAAACGATGACCGGTTTATCGCTTTCCACATCGGGGGTAAGGTTTTCTATACCGGCAATGTTCTGTTTAGCCAGGTAAGTTTTTAAGCGATTACCTGTTTTTACCAGTGAGTCGAGGTTATCGCCAATTAATTCGATACTGATATCTTTTTGTACCGGCGGGCCACTGCTTTCTTGAGCTACCGAGATCTTAACACCTGGTATGATACCCTGAACGGAGTTACGGATCTTAGTCAAAATAGCTTTAGTATCTGCACCATTACGTTCGCCAAACTCAACAAAGGCCACGGTAACCTTGCCTTTATTCTGGTAATCGCCCTGATCTTCATCCTGCGGGTCGGTAACGCTTTTGGTTACGTTGGAGATGATAGAAGAAACCACTTCTTTATCGGGCTCAACCACCTGGGCTACACGCTGCTCTACTTTTTTGGTAACGGCATCGGTAGTGGCCTGGTCGGTACCAATAGGCATGGTAATGTATACGTATGCAAAGTTAGGGTCGCCCGAAGGGAAAAACTCTGGTGTTTTACCCAATATGCTATTGATCACCAGGGCTAATACGAATAACACAAACGTACCTACCAGTATGGTTACCGGACGCCTAACGGCACGCTCCAGCCATTTGGCATACCAGTTCTGGAATTTAGGCCATGCGTTCTTTTGAAATCTGTCTATCACCTTCAATAAGAAAAAGTGATTGATTAGGTACAATATGATGATGACCACCATAAAGTTGCCAAAACCATAACTGAAGAAGTAAGCGATAACAGTGGCAATACCCAGGTAAATTAAAGCACGCTTGGTGGACTTATCTAACTTAGGATTCTCATGTTCACCTTCATGGTGCGGCTTCATGAAATCTACCGCAAAAACGGGGTTCATAATATAGGCTACCACTAACGACGCTAAAAGCGTAATAATCAATGTAACCGGCAAGAATTTCATAAACTCACCAATTATACTGTTCCAGAACATTAGAGGCACAAAGGGCGCTAAGGTCGTCATGGTACCCGAAAATACAGGAAGGAACACCTCACCAGCTGCCGTTTTTGCGGCTTCTTTAATTGGCACTTTGCCGTTGTCGAAGATACGGTGCGTATTTTCTATAACTACAATGGCATCATCTACTACAATACCCAGAGCCAGCAGGAAAGAGAACAGTACAATCATGTTCAATGTATATCCGAGCCAAGGCAATATGAGGAAAGCGATGAAGCAGGATAAAGGGACCGACAAGGCTACGAATATGGCGTTGGTTGTTCCCATAAAAAACATAAGAATAACCGTTACTAATATAAAACCTATAATGATGGTATTGATCAGATCATTAAGGGTAGTACGTGTCTTGTCAGACTGGTCGCCGGTTACAGTTATATTCAGACCTTTCGGAAAAACGGTTTCCTGTTTTTCTTTAATCAGCGCGTTGATCCTGTCAGACGCCTCAATAAGGTTTTCGCCCGAACGTTTACTCACGTTTAATGTTATGACGTTTTTGAAGCTTGGATTGGCGGGCGTTTTTAAACGTGCATAGCTTTCCTGTTCCAGAAACGAATCTTTAACCTCCGCTATGTCCCGTAAATATACGGCCTGGCCTTTAGGATTACGAATAACCATAGCGGCCACCTCATCGGCATTTTTAAAATCCTGCCTCAGGTCAATACTACGCCTTACACCGTCGGTTTTGATGGTACCGACAGATGATAAGATGTTTTCGGCGCCAACATTTCTAATGATGTCATCAAAAGTAATTTGTGCGGCCGTCATCTTGTTCAAATCTACGTTGATCTGAATTTCGGGGGTTAGAGCGCCAATTTCGTCTACTTTAGAAATCTCTTTAAAGCCTTCAATTTCATCTTTTAAAATGTCGGCGTATTCCTTTAACTTCTTCAAGTCATAATCGCCCGAAAGGTTAACGTAAAGGATAGGCAAATCGGCCACGTTGATGTCTGATACCGTAGGCTCTTTAAAGTTGTTATCATTTTTGGGCAGGTCGTCTTTTGCCTTATCTACCGCATCCTGTACATCTATCTTGGCATCCTTAACCTTAATATTAGGGTTAAACTCAGCCGTAATAACCGATACGTTTTGCAGGGAGTTAGACGTTACTTTTTTTAGCCCTTTAAGCGATTTTAGCTTTTTTTCTATTTGCCGGGTAACCAGGTTTTCCACGTTTTGTGGCGATTGGCCAATGAACTGTGTGGTTACAAATATTTTAGGTACTGCAATATCCGGAAAGTTTTCTTTAGGCAGGTTATTGTAGCTAATTAATCCCAGCACGGTAATGAGGAACATGAGCACGTAAACTGCCGTTTTATTATCTATGGCCCAACTGGAGGGGCCAAATTCTTTTCTTACATCTTTCATATTATACAGATAAGGATGTGTAAATAAATAGCAACCTATTGGGTAACTTTAATTTTATCACCGTCTTCAACGTCGGTAACACCTTCGGTAATGAGCTGGTCGCCGGCTTTAAGGCCTGAGGTGATTTCGGTTTGGCCACCATAGGTTTTGCCCGATTTAACAACCACTCTTTTAGCGGTGCCTGCGTTATTAATAAATACGTAATCACCTTCTTCTGAGCGTTGAATAGCTTTTACCGGTACTACAATAGCCGCAGATTTAGCGTAATCGGCAATCTTTAATATAGCGGTCATGTTAGGGCGAATACCGGGGCGCGAAGGTAGTTTTACTTCTACCGCAAAACTACGCGAAACCGGGTCGATAGCTTTGGCTGCAAATGTTACCCGAGTGGTTAAAGAGTCGTTAGCATCGGGTACCAAAACTTTAACATTGTTACCTGTATTTACACTGCCCGAGTACGACTCCGGAACATCGGCTTTCACCTTTAAGTTCTGGTCGTTCACAATACGGATGCCTGTTGTACCGGGCTGAGCCACCTGGCCCAGTTTTAAATCCATTTGATCAATAGTACCACTGATGGGCGATATAATACGGGATTGATTAGCCTGCTGACGTAAAGCAGACAATGCTTTTTCATTGGCTGTTAGGGTAGCTTGCGCTTGCAAGAACTGAACCTCGGTGCCTATTTTTTGATCCCATAAGGCTTTTTGACGTTGGTATAAAGTACGGTTTAATGCAACCTGCGCTTCTACCTGGGCAATTTGCTGCCTTATAACGCTGTTATCTAACTGTGCCAATACCTGGCCGCGGCCTACCCGTTGGCCAACCTTCGCGTTTAAAGCGATGATTGTGCCGGGTACCTGCGGATACGCGGTTACGTTATCCTGCGCATCTACCTTACCTTGTATTTGTACATAGTTGGTAAAGCTGCCTGGTTGCAAGGTTACAACAGAAACTTCTGTTACTTTTTCATCCTGCTTACTGCCTACCTGCGCTTCAAGCGCAGTAATTTTTGAGTTGATATCGGCTTGCTGCTTTTTAAGGTCGGCAAGTTCAGCTGCTTTGTCTTTAGGTTTGTTGCTGCATGCAGCCAGCACTAAAAGGGGTATATATAATAATTTTTTCATTTCGGGTTATATAAGGTTTAGTTTATTGAATTCTTCCGTATGCTTTGTCAAGTTCTACTTTGCTTACCAGGGCGTCATATAAACCCTGTATATATCTGTTGTCGGCATCCTCAAGTGCTGTTTGCGCCTGTGTAACTTCAATGCTTGAGCCTACGCCCTGCTGGTACTTAATTTTGGTAACACGTAGTACTTCGCGGGCCAGTTCCTGGTTACGGCGCTGGCTGTTTAAAGTTTGTAAACCGTTAAAGAATACAATACGGGCGCGGCTGGCTTGCAGATTTAACGCGTCTTTTAAACGGTATAAATTGTTTTGAGATTGCTGCAGCGTTATTTCTGTTTGCCTTAATTGGTTGGTGCGCTGAAAGCCATTGAAAATAGGCACATTTAAACGTAAACCAACATACATGGCCGGAAAATTATTGCTGTACAGGCTGCCAAACGAATTGTTTTGGTAGGATGAAGTGAAGTTGCCAAATGCAGATAGCGAAGGCAAAAACGCCGCTTTACGGCGCTTTACATCATAGCCGTTTAATTTAACCTGTGTTTCGAACAGGTTGTATTCTACGCGATTTTTGTAAAAAGTGGTGTCGGTATTAAGCCCAGCCAGATTTTCATCAATTTTCACATCTACTAATTTGTCTTTCAGTGTTAAATTATCATCTATCGGCATACCCATCTGAAACTTAAGCAACTGATAATTTAAGGCCAGCAAGCGAACAATGTTTTCGCGCTGGGTTTGTAGCGCGTTAAATTGATAAGCCAAACGGTCAACATCAATTTTTTCTACAAATCCTTGTTTGTTTTGAGCTGTAGTTTGATCGAGCTGTTGTTTAAGCTGGGCAAGATTGGCATCCAATAGCTTAATTTGTTCGTCGCTCACTAAAACCTGATAGTAGGCCTTAGTAACGTTCACATTTGCATCTATTTTGCTGCGGGTGTAATTGCGTTGCGATAATTCTCTATAAGTATTACGTGCCTGTAAGCCAACCACGTAACTACCATCAAAAATAAGCTGATTTATATCTGCATACAGGCTCGACTGGTATTTAACGCCAAATTTTACAGGTATAAACGTGCCTGGTGCTCCTACAAAGTCTCCGGGAATCAACGTGGTAGGAATTTTTAAATAGTCCTGGAACTGGGCGCCACCATTAAGTTGTGGTAAACCGCCGCCAATTATTTCTTTTATCCGGTAATCGGTGCTTTTAATGTCCAGGCGTGCGTTAATAACAGTGTCCTGATGCTCATAAGCATAGGTAATACAATCCTGTAAGGTAAAGTTAAAGGTTTGGCCTGTAGGTGGTGCTAGCTGAGCCATGCTCCTGGCCAGGAACACGCTAAGCAATGCGGCTAGAAAGAACTTTTTTTTCATGTGCTGTAAAATTGTGATGCTTTTATGTGATAGGGTTTAGGTAATAGGGTGCTGCTATGTTGATATGTCAACTACTAATTAAAAACTTTAGTTTCTATGTTATTAATATGGTCTGCGCATTTATCAAGCAATTCGGTTAAAATCAGCTTCTCGGCTATTGATAGGTTCGAAAACATTTTGCCGTCCATTTTTCCCATATCGCCTGCAATTTTTTTAGCCAGTTGTAAACCCTTTGGGGTTAAATTGATAAACTTTTTACGTTTATCGTGCGCATCAGGTTCTGCTAAAACATAACCCGCCGTTTCTAAAAAGCTCACAGTTCTAAGAATTGACGACTTGTCGCGAACTAATTCATGCGCAATTTCCTGCTGCGATTGGGGTCCGTTATAATATATCACCATCAGTACCGGTATTTGTTCAACCTGTAAGTTCATCCCCTCGTTAGAGAAAGATTTATTGGCCTTGTTACAAATAATCTTATGTATGTTGAATATTTTAAAGAGAAGAAGATCTTTGTTGATGTTGCATTTTTCCACACCGCAAAACTAAATAAAATAGTTGATGTGTCAACTATTTTATTTAGCCGAAGTAAAAATTTTATTGCTTGTAAAGCTCCAGAAGGGATTGTTGCTCTAAAAGGCTACTTTTAAGGTTTTGAAATCTATATGAATTTAAGTAAATACATACTCGGCTTGAGTCTTGCCAGTGCAACTGTACTCAACTGCGCCTATGCACAAAAAACTAAGTTAGATGCTACAGTAGCGCAAGCCATGCAACAAGCAAGCGCAAGCCAGCTTAAAGCTGATATAACCTATTTGGCCGATGATAAACTAAAAGGGCGGCAGCCGGGTACTGAAGGGTATAAGATGGCAGCCGACTATGTGGTAGAACGCTTGAAAGCTTACGGCGTACAGCCTGCCGGCGATAATGGCAGCTGGCTGCAGCAGGTAAATTTGCGCAAAACGTTAATTGTTGCGGGAGCGCAGGTCGGGCTGGCAAAAGGAACTGCCCAAATGGCCCTTACTTACGGTAAGGATATAATAGTCTCACCCAGCCCGGCTGAAAAAAGTGGAACGGTGAATGCACCGCTTGTATTTGCCGGTTATGGCATTACCAACGCCGGTCAGCAGTACGATGATTATGCCGGCATTAATGTTAAGGGCAAGGCCGTGCTTATTATTCGTGGTGCGCCAGAAGCTTTTCCGTCATCAGAAGCATCACACAGTATGGACCAGGTTACTATACAAAAGAATGCTGCTGCGCATGGTGCCATTGCTGTAATTTTTGCCACAGCAGATACCAGCCGGCGCATGATCTCTAACATTAACCGCCCAACCTACAGCGTGTTGGATGATAAAGGTAAAGTGGCCGTATCAGGAAGCTTTTATTCTACTCAAATTAAGATGGTGGCCACATTGAGTTTAGGTACTTCCAAACAATTACTGGAAGCAGCCGGCAAAAGTCTGGCTGATGTTGTTGCTGGTTTGAAGAATGGTAAACCGCAGTCGGCCGATTTAGGCTTTACGATACAAGGCGCATACCAAAGCACCTGGCAGGATGTAAACAGCTTTAACGTGGTGGGCAAAGTAACCGGCACCGATGCCAGGCTGAAAAATGAGTACGTAGTACATAGTGCTCACCTTGACCATTTGGGTATTGGCCGCCCGGTTGAGGGCGACTCCTTGTACAACGGCGCTCATGATAATGCCTCGGGCGTATCCAGCTTACTGCAGATTGCTAATATCTATTCGCACGTTAAGGTTAAGCCTAAGCGGTCGGTATTATTTGTACTTGTTACCGGCGAAGAACTTGGCGAATTAGGTTCGGGTTACTTTGCTTTGCATCCAACAGTGCCTGTTAAAAGTATTGTGGCTGATGTAAATACCGACATGCCAACTATCATAGCACCGTTGCTTTCAGTTACGGCGTTAGGGGCGGAGCATTCTTCACTATCTAAAGTAGTTGATGAGGCGGCAGCCTACCTGGATCTTACTGTGGAGCCTGATCCCGAACCTAAAGAAAATCGTTTTGTGCGTAGCGACCAATATAGCTTTGTAAAGCAAGGCATACCAGCTTTGCACATTAAGTATGGCAGCCGTACGCCCGATGGTAAAAATAACCTGAACGAGCTGGTAGGCAAATGGCGGGCAAAATATTACCACAAACCGCAAGACGATATAAATGGCATGTTCGATTTTGATGCCGGCGCGAAGTATGCACGCCTCAATTTTTTAATAGGTTACCTTGTAGCCAACAACGCTGTACGCCAGGTATGGAATAAGGGTGATATTTTTGAGGTGAAAAGGTAGCATCCTCAATATCATCTGGTATCAGCAGCCAAAAGCATTAACATTAATAGTCTCCTGTCATCTCTCGGGTGCTTACAGGGATTTTTTCAGATCAATTAACTAACCAACCTGAAAGATCTCTCACTGTATCGCGAGATGACAGGTCATATAAAAACTTGGTGGATCAGTCTTTCGTTCCTGACTCTTTTGCCTACCAGGTGCGTCTCGGGCTGCTTACTTTGTAGCGGTTGTTGAGCAATAGCGCCACCACAATTTCATGCGTGCCGTTACTTACGGTGCGCAGATTTGAGTTGGTGAAATCGTACGAGTAACCTAAATTAATTACCGTACTGATGTTAATACCCGCCATGGCGGCGTATGAATCATTATGACGGTATGAGCCGCCCACCCAAAGTTTGTTACTGAAGGCCAGTTTTAGATTTAAATCATAACTGGCGGGCGCCGGGTCAACCAGTTTAAGCAATGCAGAAGGTAACAGCGTAATATCTTCATCTAAAAATATCTTAAACCCGCCTGTTATAAAATAATGCGGTACCGTTTTACTTTGGTTATAAACCGACTTGTTACCAAAAGTAAGGGTTTGTTTAATAAGCTGCTGTACAGAAGCGCCCACGTAATAGTTGGATGAGTATGCCCATACACCTACACCCAAATCGGGCTTGAACTGGCTGGTGTTGCCGTTGGCTATGGCAGGATCGTTAGCATTTTCGAGCACTATCTGGCTTACATCTAAGCTGATCCGGTTAATACCGGCCATAACACCTACTGACATGTTAAGTTGACTGGTTAAGCCTAAATGGAAAGCGTAAGTACCACTTATGGTAGTTTGTGTGATGGGGCCGGTCCTGTCAGATATAATCATGCCGCCTATGCCGTGATGCGGCTCGGCCGAAAGATATTCTCGGGTATACTGGCGGCTTAGCGGGTTAAGGCTGTTATCAGCCATGCTGGTTGGATCGCCATCTATAAAATTCCGGCCCAGCGGCGCGTTAACCGAAATATAGCTCGTAGTAGGAGTGCCCTCAAGACCGGTCCACTGGCTGCGGTAGCCTGCTTTAAAATCGGTGTAATTCTCAATGCCTGCTACAGCCGGATTAAGCAAATAGGTGTTAAAAATGTATTGTGTATACTGCGGCTTTTGCTGAGCCGAAAGTTTGAAGCAACATGCCAGTAGTATTACAATACCAGTAAAAATTTTTCTTGTTGCCATTACCGTATAATAGTCACAGGGCCTGATAGCACAGGCTTGCCATTTTTTAAATTGATGATATAATAGTAAGTGGCTGCAGGTAAATCCGAACCATTGTAGCGTCCATCCCACGGCACCGGGTAGCCTACAGAGTTAAATACTTTCGAGCCGTTCCGGTTAAATACCTCCACGGTAGCTTTTGGATAAGCTTCCATATTTGGAATTTTCCAAAAGTCGTTGTTTCCGTCGCCATTGGGTGTGAAGGTGTTAAAAATAACAGGCGATGCAATAACATTAATATTAAAATAAGCATAAGCAACGCAGCCATTGCCCGATGTAACAGTAAGCAGGTATTTGGTATCGGCTGCCGGACTGGCAATCGGGCTCATAATATTATTTTGGTTTAATCCCAATCTGGGTGTCCATACATAGGTAAGCGGAGACCGGTTGAGTGACACCACCAGCGGATCTATAGTAACCTGCTCGCCTAAGTTAACGGTTATATCGCGTTTGCCGGTAATAACTGGCGTTGGGTAAACCACAATACTGAATTTTTCCTGATAGGTACATGATGTACCATCGGTAGTAAAAGTGTAAGTTATTTCGTGGGGGCCTGGTCCGGCTGCTTTAGGGTTAAACTCACCGGCAGGCGATACACCCGGGCCTGTAAATACGCCTGTGCCGGTGTATATGGTTTTGTTCTCGCCAAACTGCGTTGGCAAACTTTCCTGGCATATATCGGCCGCATGGGTAAGGGTAATAAGAGGATTGGCATTTACCGTTACTGTATTGGTATAAACATCCCTGCAATCGTCACCGCCCGAATAAACTTCTACATAAATGCGGTAGGTTTTAGTTGCAGGCGTATTAAACATGGGGTACTGATGCAGAAACTTTTTATCGGCAGGTATAGGCAAATGATCTTTGTCATATATCTCCATGTTAGTTTTGTCGCCGTCGTAATCGTAATAGACTATGTATTTGGTAATATTGCCAACATCGGCCACATATGATTCACTTTCAATAACCAGATTATCGGTGCTGCAAATCTGCGCAGGGAATTTAATAACAGCCTTAGGCTGTGAACCGTTCACCACAAAATCTTGTGTAAGTTCGGTTACGCAGCCGTATAGGGAAGTCACTTTTAATTTAACCTTATACGGATTGTCAATGCCGCGTACCTGCGTGTAACGATGGCTTACCTGCTTGCCAGACACAACATTGGGATTTGCCGCTGTGGCATTCGGATCGCCAAAATCCCACTGGTAAGTAAAGCCGGCCTCTGTACCGTCTGATATGGTACTGGTGCTGGTAAAGGTAGCTGCATTTTGTATACAGGCATCGGGCAGGTTAAAACTAACTAAGGGTAGCGCGTGCACGCTCACTACCTTGGTTAGCGTATTTGTACAGCCTTTGTCTGTAGTAATTTGCAGGGTTATGTTGTAATCGCGTAGGTCGGTAAATGTATGTGTAAAGGGTGCCGCCGTTGTTTTTATTTCGGTTGTGCCATCGTCAAAAGTCCACTTCCATTCGGTAATGTTGCCTTCATTAGGGGCGGAAAGGTCCGTAAAGGTTACTTCCTTGCCCTGGCAGTCGGGCGAGGTGAATTGGAATGCCACGGTTGGGTTTTTATTGATATGCACAACTTTGGTTATAGTTGGCGATTCGCACCCATTCTCGTTAACAACAGTAAGTTTTACAGTATAATCACCACCGCGGGTATAGGTATGTTGAGGACTTGGTAAAATAGATGTGTTTGGATTACCAGTGGTAGCAAAGCCGTCGCCAAAATCCCATTGCCAGCTTGTGATAATGCTTCCTGCGGCGTCAGACTCATCGGTAAATTGTAGCGTGCTGCCTGCGCAGTTATTTACAGGAGGTGTAAAGTTGGCCACCGGGTAGTTGGCAATGTTGAAATTAAAGTCGACAATTTTTTCGGAACCACAATCGGTACTGGTAACTAGCGGGAGCGTTACCGTTGCCGACGCGGTGAAGTTTCCGGTAGGGTAAGTAACGGCGCGAACAAAGCGATAGGTATACAAAACGGTGCCATCAGGCAGTGCCTCATTCTTAAAAAAGGCAGGATTGTTCTGTGTAACCGGTGCCGAACCATCAGCCGGGTTCCAAAGTATCTTTGTGGGTTGGTAAGGTACGGTAAGTTGTAAATAATAAGGCACGCCTGTACAACCCAGCAGTTGCGAGCTGCTGCTTGCCAAGCCATTCAGCGTAATAAATTCGTTTAAGTTTAACAAATTGGTGCCTGCTGCATAACCGTATGATTCGGCCTGACCAAAACCGTAAGCAATGGCGTTAAAACTTTCGGCAGCATTAATGGTGTGCTGCCCGCTTGATACACCTATTTGTGCATAGGAGTAAACAGAGTTAGGTATATCTGTAAAATCACTTCCGCGCGAAACTCCATCAAGTGTGAAAGATGATTTAGCAGCTGTTGGAATAATTATATTAATATAGTTGGCTGTAATAGCAAATGCGCTGGGAGAATATAACGTTATTCTTCTTAATCCCTGTTCTACAGGCGGTAAGTAGATCATTTCGGGGTCGCCTGCTGCTTCTATAACGGCTATTGGTGCTCCGGCTGCATTTATACCATTATTTTGTGTTACCGCATACTGCACCACTTGTATTGGCTTGTCGGATTTAATAACCTTTACAGCGTTGACATTGTCTTGGTTTAAATTATTAAACTGGTAATAAGCGATGGAGCCAGCGGTGCTGGTAGGTGTAACCGGCGAGCCATTAATGGTAACGTTTGCCGTAGGATCACTGTAAATCACCCTGACGATATCATAAGCACGGCCTTTTAATGGTGCCGCAATGAAGTTTTTGCCCCAAACAGCAGTTGGGTAAACCTGCTGGAACAGGTTGTCTGAAGATCCGTTAGTAGACTCGCCAATCCTGATCTTGCTGCTGCCGGAGAAAACCGCTATTTTTTTACAGTCGCCGGTTGCGCTAGCTACAGATAATATGCGTGTTCCGGTTAAGTCATTAGGCGACGTGCCCTGATATACATCGCCCTTATTTAAGAGGATTTCATACAACTGCCCGGCCTGATACTTAGTAACGTTGGTATTACCAGTCCTTTCTACAATATTCGCAGAAGGAATTATCTGCACACGTGTACCGTCCTCCGTTGCTATGATTGCAAACGTTGAAAAGGCCGGTTCTTGGTTAGACCGCTGTGTAAAGTTAATTGAATAGTAATCCTTGTTTAAGGAATTTACGGGCAACAGCAATGTTGCGCCCGATACATTGCGATCGTAAATATGCGCATATACCGCAACAGGCAGGGTAGAGGTTATATGTATTCCCTTTTTATTGCCCGGGCCACCACTGTATTCTGTATTGCCAAGGTAAGCTAATGAGGGGATATCAACGGTTTTAACTGTGTTAGCAGCAATGGATTCGGCTAAAACCACGGTACCATCGGCCAGTTCTACTTTAAAGTCGGTAGCAGCATCGGCGCTTATGTAAAGGCTCATGCGGCTTGCTGTGCCGTTGATATGCGCCATGTAGGCAGTCCAAAACTCGGTGCCCTTGTTGCTTTGACCAAGCACATATAAGTTAGCACACAAAAGGCTTGCAAAAAATACAAATACACAAATAAGCCTGGGTATGCTCACAACAGTATAAATTGATTATTAGGTGACTTTATTTTTTGTGAAATATCTATTTTAAAAATACATAAATAATTGAATGTAAAAATACATGGGCAGATAAATACCTCATTTATACTGTTAAATACACCAACATTTTTTTATTATTAATGTGTATTACCCGGCAAAAGGTGGTTATTAAATTCTACTCTCCCCGGTAAGCAATTCCCCAAGCGCGTAAATTATAAACCTGTATTTCGCTAAAGGTAAATTTAGTTGTGAAGCAAATAGCTGTATCTCAATTGTAATTAATCTCGTAGAAAGCGTTTTAAACTATGTGGCAAAAATTTTGTCATGATTACCATGCAGATTTTTTAAATTTGCGGCCCCTAATTTATTTAAAAACTAAAGATTAAACTCAAGTAAGCGCTTTGAGTATATGGCGCTTTTTTTATGAACTTACGTCCTTCTGAATTTTTAGCCGATAGCCAGGTAAAAAAAGGCTTAAACATGGTAATGGCCGATGGTATGACCTCTGAGGCCATGGTAGTATTTACCAGTGGTACCTTTTTAACGGCTATGGCTGTTAATATGGGTGCTACCAACTTTCAACTGGGCTTGTTTGCGGCCCTTCCAACTTTTACAACCGTATTTCAGCTGTTCTCTATTTGGATGGTGCGGCGCTTCAATAACCGGCGTGTTATTACGGCGTTGTTTAACTCTTTAGCACGGTTGCCCATACTGGCTATTGGTATTATTCCTTTTGTGTTTAGTAGGGGTACCAGTATACAAGTATTGTTGCTGATGCTGTTTTTTCAGCACGTATTTGGCGATATAGCTGGCGCCAGTTGGAATTCTTGGATCAAGGACCTGGTTCCGGGCCAGCAGTTGGGCGCTTTTTTTTCGCGCCGCAGCCGTATGGCACAAGTGCTTAACGTTACGCTGAGCCTTACCACAGCTATAGGCATAGATTATATTAAGGTGCATTATCCGCAACAGGAAATACTGACTTATCATATCCTTTTTCTGTTAGGTGGCGCGTTGGGTTTGGCCAGTGTGGCATTCCTGTTGCGAACGCCCGAGCCACAGGCACAAGTGATGGATGACCGCCTGCTGAAACTTTTTGGCAAGCCGCTTAAGAACAAGAACTTCAAAAACCTGCTCATTTTTAATTCGTTCTGGGCATTTGCGTTAAACCTGGCTACGCCGTTCTTTTCGGTATTTATGCTCAAAACTATAGGTTTGCCTTTGTCGTACATCATTGGGCTGGGTATATTAGGGCAAATAAGCGGCATACTTTCTTTAAAGATATGGGGCAATTATTCGGATTGGTTCAGCAATAAAACCATCATCAGCATTTGTGCGCCTTTATACATCACCTGCATACTGGCATTTGCTTTTGTAGGTATGCCCGAGTCAAAACTGGTATCTGTTTTAATGCTGGTTGCCATTCATGTTTTTAGCGGTGTGGCCACAGCCGGTATTAATTTGGCGTTAAGCAACATTGGTTTTAAGCTAGCGCCCAAGCACGAGTCTATTGTTTACATCTCCACCAAGAACATGTTTGTGGCTTTCTTCTCTACCATAGCGCCCATGCTGGGCGGTTTAATGGCCGATTTTTTTGCTACGCATCCTTTCACCTGGAACATGCAGTTTAGTACGGCGGCACAAACACAAAATATAACCGTGTTAAATTTGCAAGGCTGGAACTACTTTTTTATCATCGGGGGCCTGCTGGCCTTGAGCTCATTGCGCTTTTTAAGCAAAATTAAAGAAGAGGGAGAGGTTGATAAAGATGTTGTGGTAACACACATGCAGGTACGTTTCCGTAGCAGAGTGCGTTACAACCTGGGCCGCGAAGTAACCAATAGTATCTATCATCCATCTGCTACCATGAAACGTAAAGTGGTAAAGATGATGAAATACCGTAAGCAGCGCCGCGAGTTTTTACGCAATACGGCATAAGGCTTTTAAATACTTAATAAAAAGGCGATCTGAATAAACACCAGGTCGCCTTCTTATTTAAACTTAAAATGTAATTATCCGCGAATTTGGATAATGCGTTCTACCGTTTTATAGTTTAAACGGGTTTGTGCGCTGGGCTGTGCGCCGCCCACGCTTACCGATAATTTGCCCGGCTGCTGTACGGCATGGCCTATATCATCTATCACGGCCAGTTCTTTTGGCGTAAGGGTAAAGGTGACTGCCTTGCTCTCGCCGGCCTTCAAGTAAATGCGTTTAAAGCCTTTTAAAGCCCGTACCGGCGTTTTGTAAGATAAGCCTCGGTGCGAAATGTAGAGTTGTACCACCTCCTCGCCACCCATTTTTCCGGTATTGGTCACCTTAACACTTACCGGTATGTTTTTATTGGTGCGGTTAAGTACAGGCACAGTTAGGTTACCATACTTAAATGTGGTGTAGCTTAAGCCATAGCCAAACCCATACAAAGGCTGACCGCCAAAATATCTGTACGTGCGGTTATCCATAGCGTAGCTGTTGAATGATGGCAGGTCTTTATCGCTTTTATAAAAAGTAACCGGTAAACGGCCTGCGGGATTGTAATCGCCAAACAGTACATCGGCAATAGCCGCGCCGGCCGATTGACCACCATACCAGGCATTCATTATAGCCGGTATATGTTCGGCTTCCCATGGAATGGCAATGGCGCTGCCGGTCATCATAACAAATACAACCGGTTTGCCGGTGGTTTGCAGTGCTTTCAGTAAATCGGTTTGTACCTTGGGCAAATCGATGCTGGTACGGTCGCCACCGTTGAAACCAGGTTGATTAACCCGCATTTCTTCCCCTTCTAATTGTGGAGATATGCCGCCTACATAAACAATAGCGTCGGCATCCTTAACGCTTTGTACAATAGCGTTAAGGTCGGATTTAACAGCCACGCCCGATTTGAAATTAAATGTAGCACGGCCCTCAGTTTGGCGGTATTCCATCACAATATGATAATTTTTGCCTTTACTGGCCTTTAACGCATAAGTTTTGGGGCCAAAACCGTCAGGTTCGCCGCTTAGGGTACGTTCTTCGCCATCAATAATTAGCTTGTAAGGCTTGTTGCCTGTTAGTTCAAAGGTAATCTCATCGTTACTACTGGCGGTAAAATCGGTGGTCCAGCGTGCCGAAAAGTTTTTTTGACTAACCGAGCCAACCACAAAAGTGCCGTCTCGCCAGATATAATTCAAGGCAGTTTCTTGGCGGGTTACCACCGGAGCACCGCTTAAAGTATTGTTTTGCCAATACTCGGCTTTAAACCCCTTTTGCCCGTCAATATTACCTAATGTGCCTAAATCAACATTGCGGGTATAACTTAAACTGGTATAGCTAATAGCCTGATCATAATAAACATCGGCACTGCTGCCTAACTTAGCTTTAATAGCCTGGTAAGGTGTACTGATTGCCGATGGCATACCATTGTAATTGCCCAGCACGCTAATAGGGTTATCCGCATTGGGGCCAATTACCGCAACCTTTTTTAGCCTTTTGCTCAGCGGCAAGGTATTATTTTGATTTTTTAGCAGTACGATACTTTGGCGGGCCATTTTTAAAGCATGGGCTTTGTGCTCGGGCGTTTCCAGCATTTCTGCGCCTATTTTTCCGTACTTATCTTGGCCCGGAGGGTCGAACATACCTAAGCGAAAACGAATGGTGAATAACCTTTTTAAAGAAACATCAATTTGCTGCTCGGTTATCTTGCCATGTTCAACTGCTTTAACCAGCGATAGGTAAGTAACGTTACCGCATTCCACGTCGGTGCCATGTAACACAGCATCAGCCGCCGCAGCCTCGGCGTCGGCGTGTGTTTTATGCTTTTGGTAAAAATCGTCAATTGCGCCACAATCTGAAGTTAGGTAACCGTTAAAGTTCCATTGCTTGCGCAAAATATCATTTAATAGAAGTCCACTGCCACAGCAAGGCTCGCCCCTAAAGGCATTATAGGCGCACATTACGCCGGCCACTTTACTTTCTACAATAAGGTCATGAAAGGCAGGCAGGTAAGTGTCCCATAGATCATAATTGCTTACATCGGTATTAAACTCGTGCCTTACGGGCTCGGGCCCGCTGTGTACGGCGTAGTGCTTAGCGCAGGCGGCTGCTTTCAGGTATACCGGGTCATTGCCCTGTAAGCCGGTTACAAATGACTTGCCTAGGCTGGCGGTAAGGTATGGGTCTTCGCCATAAGTTTCCTGTCCGCGGCCCCAGCGTGGATCTCTGAAAATGTTGATATTGGGTGTCCAGTAGGTGAGGCCCAGGTATATGCCCCAGCGGTTAGCTTTTACGCTTTCGTTATATACGGCTCGGCCTTCGTCTGCCGTGTACTCGGCCATCTGGTGCATGGCGTTTACATCAAAAGTTGCCGCCATGCCTATGGCTTGCGGGTAAACAGTAACTTTAAAAGGCGTACGTGCTATACCATGCAAGCTCTCGTTCCACCAGTTATAAGCGGGTATGCCCAGGCGTTCAACCGCAGGTGCGGCATTCAGCATCTGGCCAACCTTTTCAGCCAGGGTAAGCCGCCCAACCAGGTCGTTAACCCGCTCATCAATAGTTAAAGCCGGATCCTGAAACGGAAATTGAAATGTTGTTGATACAGGTTTGTAGGAGGATACACCCGTAATAAGAACAGTACACAAAAGCAGGTACAGAAGTTTTCTCATAAATGGTTAGTTAATGGATTGCTATACTTAACTGAAGGTTGGTATGCGCTGATGGTAAAAGTATGCAATCGATTGTTATTTGCGTATAATCATTACAAATTATTTTTCTTTTTCTTTGTAATTAAGCGGAATGCTATTTTGCATTTAAGAACTAACCAATAAAGCCTTACAGCAGCAGGCCTTTGTATACATTTTAGGTAATATGATAGAACGAGCCGGGTTTGATGTGCTTTTTTACGCCAATCCGCAACCCATGTGGATTTTTGATGTGAACACGCTACGCATACTGGAAGTTAATGCAGCAGCTACTGCCCGCTATGGCTATACTCATGAAGAATTCTTGACGAAAACACTACGTGATCTAAGGCCGGTAGAAGATATACCTCTTTTGGAGGAGTTACTACCAGCCATTAAAGAAAAAGAGACGCATTACCGCGAATTCAGGCATGTTGCTAAAAATGGTACACTGTTAAATGTTGAGGTGATTTCTTATCCTATTACTTATGAAGGTGTAAAAGCCAGGATTGTATATGGCCGTAGTATAGACGCGCGTAAAGAACTGGTTGGCAAGCTCGAACTTACCCAACGCCGCCTACTGCAAATTCTCGAAACCACGATTATCGGTTTTATGCAGATTGATTTTGGCTGGCGCATTGCGTATTGGAACAAAGCCGCTGAGGAGTTGATAGGCTACAACCGCCAAATTGTGTTGAATAAGAGTATTTGGGAGGTATTGCCCGAAATATTACACTCCGACTTTTATCACAGTTTTGAAAGCGCCATGACGGACCGGATAAGCGTTGATTTTACGGACTACTTTTGGCCAACTCAAAAATGGTTCAACTGCACTGCCTACCCGGCCGAAACCGGTATCATTGTTCATTTCAGAGATATAACGCATAAGCGGCTCAGCCAGGAAAGCTTGCTCGAAAAAATAGACCAGTTAAAAGAAATTTCTTATTTAAACTCTCACGCCCTGCGCAAGCCAGTTGCCAGTTTACTGGGCTTAACAGAGCTTGTTAAAGAAGACTTGATTAAGCCAGGTGAATTTAAGGACATAGCAGCACTCATAAACGATTGCAGCATTGAGTTGGATAACGTGGTAAATGATGTAAATAACTGGATAAATGACGAAGATTATTTGCAGCCGTTTGATACCGTAATTGAGGCTTTTGATTTCAGGACCTTTTTACAATATGTTGTTGATAAACTGCAACCCATTTACAGGCGACATGAGCTCATTATTATAAGCGATATACAGCTAAGTTTTTACGGCAATAAGCAAATTATAGAGCAAGCCTTGCGTTACCTGATTGATAATGCGGTAAAGTTTTCGCCCGTGGCTAACCGGGTAATTGTAAAGGCTGAGTTGGTGATGCAAAACATCGTACTATCGGTAGAAGATTTTGGCGTTGGTATGGACGTGGATCAACTGCATAAATTATTTCATCGCATCAATCAAAAAAAGCATGTAAACCTAAGCTCGGGCCTGCCTAAGATTAATGAGGTTTGCCGCCGCCATAACGGTAATATGTGGATTGAAAGTGTACCGGGAGATGGCTCCACCTTTTATATGCGGTTCCCGTTATCCAATGTTGGTGCTTACAAGTCCACAGGTGTAATAAACTTTGGTGTTTATAGGCAGTCGTATACCGACATCAGTTACAACGAAGAACATCATTACTTGTATGTAGATTGGATAGGTTTTCACAATCTTCATTCCGTAAAAGATGGTTGCTTAAAAATGCTTGCGTATATTAGGAAATATGACTGCGGCCGCATTATTAATGACAATTCGCAGGTAATAGGCGGCTGGATGGATGCCTGCGATTGGATCATCGAAAACTTTTTTCCACCGGCCGAGCAGGCAGGACTTAAACATTTGGCTTGGGTGCTGTCTCCCAGCTTGTTTAGTAAACTGTCAGCCCAATACACTGTTGAACATAAGGAAACCAGTGTTGTGATACAAAGATTTGAGGATAACCAGGCTGCCCACGACTGGCTGGCAAGCATCAGGTAAAACTTGCTTATTTAAACTAATTCTAAATAGTTCTTGCGGGAAAGGATTTCTTGTCTATTTTTGCAGCCATATAGAATTAGTCTAAATAAGCATGCAAAAACTTTACACCCTCACAATTGCATTTTTACTCACTTTAATTTGCGCAGGCAGCCTTTTTGCCCAAACCCGAACCGGCAAAATAACCGGCAAAGTTACCACCAGCGATGGCAACGCTGCCACTTACGTAAGCGTAGGACTTAAGGGTATAAGCAAAGGCGCCATAAGCGACGAAAACGGCAACTACACCCTCAACCACGTTAAGCCAGGCACTTATACTTTAAAAGTAACTTTTGTAGGCTTGACCACTCAAGAGAAGAGCGTAACCGTAACCGCCGGACAAACAACCCAGGCAAACTTCGAGCTTTCTGAAAATTCTTCTCAGTTAACTGAAGTAGTTGTAGCGGGGGCTAACGGCCAAAACCGGGCTGTAACCGTTGGCAAATCAGGCCTGCGGTCTTTGGATATACCCCAAAGCGTTCAGATTATCGATAGTGCTATTATTACTGACCAGCAAATCAACCGCCTTACTGATGTAATAAGAAACGTAAACGGTATTGCCTTAGGCGAAAATCGTGGCTCTACAAACGAAACTTTTAACGCCCGAGGATATAGCTTAGGGGCTAACAATGTGTTTAAGAACGGTGCCCGTACTTCACTGGGCGGCTCACTTGAAGCCAGTACGTTAGAATCGGTAGAGGTTTTAAAAGGTAGTGCGGCTCTGCTATACGGTAGCGTTACCGGTGGCGCAGTAGTTAACCTGGTAACCAAAAAGCCCAAATTTAACTGGGGAGGCGAAGCTAGCATGCGCTCGGGCAGCTATGGTTTTTACAAGCCTATCTTAGATGTATACGGCCCTATTAATAAAAGCATTGCTTTTCGTTTCATCACCACTAAGGAAAATGCCAACAGCTTTCGCGACGGTGTAAGTACCGACCGTTTTTACATAAATCCATCCCTATTATTCAATGTAGGTAAAAAGACGGAACTGCTTTTACAAGGCGATTACCTGAAAAGCAATTACACCCCTGATTTTGGTATTGGTACGGTTGCCGGTCAAATCCCCAATATCGGCCGAAGTGCTTTCATTAACACAACCTGGGCATACAATCATACCAAAACCGGTACAACTCAAGCTAATTTAACCCACCGTTTCAACGATGTGTGGAAGATTAATGTTATTGGTGCCTACCAGTCTTACTTCCGCAATTACTTTGGCGCCGAGCGGCCGCAGGCTGCAACAGCAAATGGCGTGTCGCCGCGTGCGTTAACTCGTTCTCAGTCGCAAGAATATACTTATAACCAACAAATTAACTTAACCGGTAGTGCAAAAACCGGATCTATCAAGCATAACTTGTTATTTGGTGCGGATGCCGATCAATCCCGAACCACATCGTATGGTTTTAAATATGGCGACGCAGCTAATTCGCCTACAGCGTTTAGTTATGCCAACTTCAATATCCTAAATCCGGCCACTTATCAAACCACGCTTGACAAACCTTATACCCGCATTTACCAAAATACAGTTACACCGGTGTATAGAATGGGGGCCTTTGTGCAAGACTTAATTGGATTGACTGATAAATTTAAGTTATTGGCTGGTATTAGGTATACCTGGCAAAAACAGCCAAGGGCTAATACATATAATGAGGACACGCAGGCTACCACACTGGCTAATAACGGCATTGGCAAAGCAAAAGTTGATAAAGCATTTTCGCCTAAAGTCGGCTTAATTTACCAGCCATTAACCACTACATCTGTTTATGCAAGTTACGCAAACAACTTTACATCCAACTCTGGCGTAGATGTTTCTGGAGCACCGCTTGGCCCATCCATTCTCGATCAATATGAGGTTGGTGTTAAAAACGACCTGTTAAACGGCCGGCTTTCGGTAAACGTTACTGCATACCGCATCATCAACAACCGCTTTGCTCAAACAGCGCAGTTCCAGGCAGATGGTATCACACCAAATTCAGATACCAACGTTAAGGAATTTAGCGGCAAAACATCCAGTGATGGCGTGGAGCTCGATATCACAGGTAAATTATCAAGCAATGTTTATTTCCTGGCAGGTTATGCCTATAATTTTATTCGTTACACCTCAACACTGCCAAACGGCATTACCGAAGGCGAACGTATTGTAGGCAGCGTACCACATACCGCTAACGGAACAGTATTTTACACCTTTAAAAACGGCAATATTAAAGGGTTAAAGTTAGGGCTTTCGGGCTACTATACCGGCGCACGTAACAGCGGCTTTAACACGCTTAAAACAGGTGCTTCACGCGGGGTGCCTGTGCATTTAAACGGTTATACCACGTTTGATGTCTCGGCCGGGTATACTATTAAGAAGGTGTCATTACTGGCTAAAGTATCTAACCTGACTAACGAGCTGAATTACCTGGTACACGAAAATTACAGTGTGAATCCTATACCGCCACGCATGCTTTCAGCTACGGCGTCCTATCGCTTCTAAACCAAACCTTATATTTTCACAGAACCGGGTGTCTTAACATCCGGTTTTTTGCATTTTATAAGCCGCGCATTATTTATAGCTTTGTTTACAACCAAACTTAATTATGTCATCTATCTTAAAAAAACTGGTGTTGCTATTGGTTATGTTTTGTAGCAGTAGCTTATGGGCTAAGCCTAAAGTATTAATCTTTTGTAAAACGGCAGGCTTTCATCACAAATCTATTGGGCCGGGTATAACGGCGCTGCAGTTGCTGGGTAAGCAAAATAAATTTAATGTAGATACCACCACAGATGCTACCAGGTTTAGCTACAACAACCTTAAAAAATACGATGCAGTTATATTTTTGAATACTACAGGCGATGTGTTGAACGATGCGCAGCAATTGGAGTTTCAAAAGTACATACGCTCGGGCAAGGGATTTGTTGGTATACATGCCGCTACCGATACCGAATACGAATGGCCCTGGTATGGGCAGCTTTCGGGCGCTTATTTTAGCAGTCATCCTAAGGTGCAACAGGCCGTTTTACAAGTAGTAGAGCCGGCTAACGACTTTACCAAACATTTGCCCGCCAAGTGGACTAAAACAGATGAGTGGTACAATTTCAAGTGGATTTCAGACAAACTGCATGTGGTGCTAACGCTGGATGAAAGTAGCTACACCGGCGGTAAAAATGGCGTTGGTCATCCTATGAGTTGGTATCAGGAATTTGAAGGCGGCAGGGTATTTACCACAGCCCTGGGGCATACTGACGAATCTTATACCGATCCCCTTTTTTTACAGCATGTGCTGGCGGGAATTAAATATGCGATAGGTAAAAAGTGAATTGCAAAGCCTTCCACAAAGTACCGGGTCCTTAAATAAGGGCATAGTTAAATACATGATTTCGGGCGTATGTGAGAAACTTTTGAAAGTGACAAGCCAGGCAGTTACAAAGATTTTTATTGTTGCATCAAATGATAGCAGGTTAAATCTTGTCAATAAGGAGGGCTTACTCACTAGTTAATGTAACAAAGCTTCTGGCTGGTAGCTTAACCTGCAGCTGGCCATTGCTCACCTTTTTACTGCCTACTGCCTTAAGGGCATCTTTCTCATTGGTTACGTAAATCTGCACTTTGTTTAATTTGGCAGGTAAGCCAGTTACGGTGGCCATGCGTTCGGCACCGTTATTCACCACATGAATAGTGTAAACGCCTTTGCTGTTGTCGCCCAAAGCGGCGCAAGAAACATTAGCATAGCTGCTTTTTATAGGCAGAGCAAAAAGGTCCTTAGGTGTATTAGCCAGCTGTCTTAGGTTCCAGAAACGTTGGGTTTCGCGTAAGTGGCCATTATCGCCAAAAATGCCGCCGCCTGCAAGGGGAGCGTAGTCGGCGGTTAACTGCCATTGTAAAATAGACGCTGGCTGGCAAATGGCTAATAAGCGCGTGTAAAGGTTAATCTCTTCAAGGGCGTAAGCAGGTTCCAGAAAAATGCCCGGATATTGCCAGGCGGCCGCATCAATACTGCCTTCACCAACTAAAAGCGGCACATTTAGCCGGGTAGCTGCATCCGCCCATTTTTGCAGTGTTGCGGTTTCCCAACCACGCCAGGAGTGAAATGATATAGCGCCGATGTAGGGGCGGGCAGCCTCATCGGCCATAGCGGTGTTAATGAACGACCAGCTGTTAGCATCGGAGTTATCGCCTAACAAAAGCTTGGTTTTTAAACCTTTGGCAGCCATATACGAGCCAAAGCCTTTAATAAAGTCGGCATGCTCCTGTGCAGTCATGCGGATATTGATACCCAGATCAGATTCATTAAAAGAGAAGTAAGCTGCTTCAACACCGTAATTATCTTTCAGGTAACTAATGTAACGCGCTAGTGAGCGGTAAATGTCGGTCATCAAACCCTTGTTCAGCGGATTACCCCATACATTGTTTACCGGGTTCAAGTTTGGTTTGCCTACAATGGCCCAGTCTGGCGCCGACCATGCCGAAAGGATGACCGGGATGCCTTTTTTGTACAAGCGTTGCGCCATCTCCATTGCCTGTGTAACCTGGCTGGGCAGCTGATTTGCGCGGGCGGGGTCTGCCGGGTTTATATCTTTTTCGGGTTGCCAATAGCGCCAGGGCATTTCTACCCGGCTCCAGGCCAGCCGCAAATGGTCGAGGCTATAGGTAATCACTTGCGGATCGGTTGTTGGGTTTTGCAATCTGAAATTGCCGCCAAGACCCTCAAATTTACGACCCTGCACCGCAGCATTTAAGGCAAGTGTAACCGGTGTTTTATCAATAGGGCCTTTGGCTTCCAACTGGTAAGATTTTTGGACCACCTCACCCTTTTTTAACTGATTTGCACGTAGGGTAAAGTACACCAGGATGTCGCTGCTCTGCTCATCCATGCGTATAAAAACGGAATCGGCTTCTGATGCTTTAACGTTTAATTCTATACTCGCCGACTTGTAGAAGAAGCCGTTGGATTTAACACCGGATAAGCCTTTAATAGCTGCACTGCTGAGTGCTGCAATATTAACCGGCTTATCGGCATCGTTCAATTTTAAAGTACTTTGATTAATGGAGGCAACAGGCAGTCTGACTATAAAAAATGCACCGATAAGGCTGGTATCGGCATGTGCGGTAAGTTGTACGCCAACTTGTGCTTTTGTACTTCCTAAATCTGTTACTGTTTCCTCAAAATACAGGCTATCTAAATTGGTAGTTACCATTTGCTGATTACTGCTACGCTTGTAAATGGGGCGTTGCCTTTCGCGGGCAGTGGTAAGAATTTGTGCACCATCGCTTTTAATAAATTGTAAGCTGGTTTCAAAGCTCAGTAAATGGCCTTGCTTACGTATGCCGGTAAGATTACCCCAGGGCGTAACCTCAACCTGGCTGTAAGCTTGTTCGTGAAACATCATAGCGGCAATCATTAAAAGGAAAAAGTATCTCATACCGGCACCAAAAATAAAAACTTTCGTCTTCATTATACGTGCGGTATTACTTATAGTTTATTGCCGCTGTATGCGCCCAGTTAATGCGATATTTTGGCCCGAACTGGTAAACCCAGTCGTAAATCTAAAAGTGAAATATCCTTTCATTAATTAGATCTTCCGCTAATCTTTGGCAATGGCAGTTTTATTGGTGCTCTAAAATATGATGATACCCCGCATAACAGGGTCGTTATTGATGGTGCCGAAGATGGATATTTTTCCGTCTCGTTCTATTTAGAACAAATTCACAAGGTAATTCATCTGCTTTTTTTCCTTCCGCTTTACCGGGGTTCACTTTTGAGGTGGCTCTTAGCATCACTGGCGAGTATGTCTTCGGGCCGATACAGCTTGCGTTACACTGTCCTATGTAACTTTTGTGCCGACGACGAGACTGCAATTAAGATTTATGCAACAGCAAGTAAGGAAATCTATTTATTATCATAATAAGTTTTGGCAAACTACGATGATGAAGTTACTGCTTAAGTGATAATATCTGTGCACCCACATTGTTGTAAAAATTGTTGTTGTACATAACAGTGCTTACCGGGTATCGTGGGCACGGGTCTTCAACTTTTGCCAAGGTGTAAATGAGCGGTACGGCAGCATTATTGCCTACCTGAATATACATGGTGTCTTTAAGACCTGCTATATTTGCCTGTACGCTAAAATAGTTTCCAGACGTTCCGTCGCTCTTTACTTGTACGGGCCTTTCTAGCTTTTTGTAAGTTACTTTAAGCTGACCGATAGCATAGGCGGGTTGGTTTGCAAAGAAAAGGTCGGCATTGGTGCTCTTATCAACTATCCTGAAATTAAGATACTCAGGCATCAGTCGATCTGTGCATGCTGTCACAAGCTTATCCCCGTCATCCCGCTTACAAGAGCTTATGCTTATTAACAAAAGTAAACATGCTACAATAACGTTTCCCAAAGCTTTCATACTATATCCGTATTAGTTAATAACCCATACGGTATATTAACATTTTGCGATACACCTGTTTAAGAATATTAACGAAAAATAGTAGCTTGGCTATACCTGTTCTGCCTCGAGTTTTTCTTGCCTGCTGTTTTCGCGCCAGCCGCTATAAAGCAGGTTTTTATCCAGTACCGGTTTTGGGAAAAATAGACTGGCAACATAACCCACTACAATTACTACCAGGTGACTATATACGCCCAGCATCAATTTATGGTGGGTGAAATTGTATTTGCCTAAATCGAGCAGTAAGGTTTTACTGTCTCCTGTGCCAACAGGGGTAGAGGTTAAAAATGCATAAGCCGTAAAAATAACGCATACTATAATGGCAATATTAATGCCCTGGCGGTTAGCGCGGGCGCTGAAAAGGCCCAGTAAAAATATGCCTACAATACCGCCCGAGAAGATAGCATACAGCGTAAATACCACACCGAGTACACCCTCGTTACCAATGCTGGTATAGAGCATGCCAATACCCATAGACAGCAAGCCCGATACCACTACCATGATGCGGCCGCCTTTCAGGTATTGTTTGTCTGGGCGGTTGGGGCTTATTTTTTTATAGTAATCCTCGACACCTACGGCCGCTAACGAATTTAAATCGGCACTGAGGCTACATATAGCTGCCGAGATCATGGCTGATAAAATGAAGCCGACTACGCCGGTAGGCAGCTGTGTGATGATAAAGTAAGGAAAAACGCCGTTAGGGTTAACCGAACCTGGCAGGGGGTGCTGCTTGTAGTAAACAAACAAGCAAGTGCCGATGAACATAAATAAGGTCCATACCGGTACGGTGAGTGATATGCCCAGCAGCGAAGCCCGGATGGCTGCTTTATCGGTTTTGGCGGTCAGGTAGCGCTGAACCACGGTTTGGTCTGTGCCGTACTTTTGAATGGCATAGAACATACCGTTTATGGCCATCACAATAAAGGTAAGTTTAGTAAAGTTAAGATCGTATGGACCAAAACCCGTACGTCCGCCAGCCGAAGCCACATTCCAGATCTCTGCCGGACCACCTTTTATAGAAAACAACAATACAACCAAACACACTATACCACTGGCAAACAGCATAAAGCCCTGAAAAACGTCCAGCCATATAACGGCTTCGATGCCGCCCATCAGGTTTACGGCAATGATGATGAGGCCGGTTACAATAATGATGGCAAAGGTGTTGCCGCCCGTCATATTACTTAAAGCCACGGCCAGCAAAAAGAAAACCGTGCCCATGCCCGAAAACTGCCTTAAAACGAACGCAATGGAGCTGTAGTAACGAGCCACGGTACCAAAGCGCTTTTCAAAGTATTCATAAGTGCTTAGGCCAATTACCTTTCTGTAAAGCGGAACAATGAACCAGATAGCGCCCAGCAACACAATAGGTACCATTAAACCCTGCACCAGCAGTATCCAGTTGTTAGAATAGCCTTCGCCGGGGTAGCCTAAGAAAGTAACACTGCTTATTAGCGTAGCCAGCAATGACATGCCAATGGCCCAGGCCGGAACCCTGCCTTTAGCTGCAAAGTAAGATTGCGTACTGTTTTGATTGCGTGCGTACCTTAAACCAAAGTACAGCGTAATCAATAAAACAGCTATAATGATAGTGTAATCAATTACACCTAAAACTGGCTTCATTTTTAATAGTTGGTAATCGGTTTACAATTTAAAATGCCCATGCCTCGCTGCTCCAGCTGTAACTGCCAGGCTTTAAGGTAATGTGCAAATCAGGATAAGCACTGCTGGCCACTGCGTTTCTGATCACACCAGCCGATAATTCCTGAACCGGAAAAATAGAATTAATATCTAACTCTTCCAAAATGGCTGCAGCGGTTGAGCCACCTTCAATAATCAATTCCAGTACAGTGGTGTTCTCAAAAATGCATTTTACAGCCAAAGCCATTTGCTTTCGTAAATGGCGGGCATCATACATAGTGGCCGCTTGTTCATCCTGTGGTATAGCCATAACGGCTTTACCCTGCTCTTTAAGCCGGGTAATTATCTCATCGGTCCAATAATTTGCGGCAGAAGGTTCTGGGTTTGTTGATTGCATAATGCCGGCTGGCATATAACTTACCGGGCCGCCGCTTTTATGCAAATTGTTAACCAGTGCTGCACTTTGCTTAAACGTACTGCCGCTTACATATAATACAGGTTGCTGCAAATGTTTTTCATTAGTGTGTGCTGCTTCGCCTTTTTGCTGCAATGCATCCAAACAGGCTGTAAAAAAGCCGGATGCACCTACAGCAAGCGTATCGGTTTGCAACTGGCGTGCCCATTCATGCAAATCTTCATTCGTATGGGTTTCGCCAACAATAATTCCGGTTTGCGGCAAGGGAGCAGTATGCGGCTGAACCGTTACAGCGTTTTGCGCATTTGCAAAACGGGTTTGTACATGCGATTCGGTCACCGGAAATTCGGGATCATGCCGAAAGCTGGTTTCATGCACCGGTATATCATGGATTAGATAATGCCCATTTATCAGCGTACGCCCCAAAGCAGGGTTTGCCGAAACGATAAGCGCCCTGTTGATATCCATTGCCTCACATTGTGCGTTTATTTCCGGTATTACGTGCCCCCTCATTACCGAGTCGATCTTTTTAAACAGCAATTGCGGATTACAAGCTTTTAACTGCCTGCTCAACTCGCTGGTTATGGCTATAGCATCAGCCTCGCTTTTAGAGCGTGCATCAGTATTCACAACCAGCATATCCTTATCCGTAGCGGCAACAATGCCAGTGGTAATCTCAACGCTCAAGTTGTATTTGAGCCCTATGCCACCAATTTCAGCCGCGCCGGTCAGGTCATCCGCAATAACGGCTATCATCATACCGTAACCATACTTTTATGATGCGCGAGCTGTACGGCCGATTCTATGGCCAGTATCATGGCATCGGCACTGGCAATGCCTTTACCTGCAATTTCGAACGCGGTACCATGATCAACCGATGTACGGATGATGGGCAGGCCCATGGTGATGTTTACACCTTTAACGCTGTCCATTTGTTTCTTTTCCGGGTTCCATTTAAAGCCCGAAAGCTTAAAGGGAATATGGCCCTGATCGTGGTACATAGCCACTACACCACCGTAATAACCGGTTGCTGCTTTAGAGAACATCGTATCGGCCGGCACGGGGCCTTCTACATCATATCCTAACCGGAGCGCTTCCTGTACTGCAGGTAGTATTTCTTCATCATCCTCTGTACCAAACAGGCCCGAATCGCCGGCGTGTGGGTTCAATCCGGCAATACCAATTTTAAGGTTTTGTTCACCTAAGCTAATCAGGCCGTTATGCAACAGCTCCACCACTTCAACTATACGATCTTTTTTTACCAAATCACAAGCCTGGCGAAGCGAAACGTGGGTAGATACGTGAATTACCTTCATGTGGTCTTCTACCAACAGCATGGCATATTTCTTAGTGCCAGTAAAATCGGCGTAGATTTCGGTATGACCGGCGTAATGATGGCCAGCCTCATTCATCGATTTCTTGTTGAGCGGACCGGTTACCGTAGCATCAATATCACCATTCATGGCCAGTTCAATTACTTTGGCAACCGAACGGAAAGCGGCATCACCAGCCATGGCCGATACTACGCCAAACTCCAGTTTATCTAAATCCACATTGCGCAGATCGTACACATCGGGGCGGCCAAATTCAAATTTAGCCTCGGCAATGCTTTCGATAGCGTTGATGGATACACCCAAGCCCAGCTTGTTAATAATGTGGTTAAAGGTGGCAGCATCGCCAACCAGTACGGGGCGGCATATTTCGTATATTTTTTCCTCGGTTAAGGCTTTAATGGCAATCTCTGGACCAATGCTGGCCGGATCGCCCATGGTAATTCCTATAATGGGTTTGTTAGACATGGGTAGGCAGTTTTAATAAAGCTTGTTCTTGACGTAATAAATCATAATAGGCATTCAGCATACTTACTTCATCATGCTTATGCAAAGGGCTAAGCGGCGGCATCATGTGCGCCTGGCAAAGGCCGGCATCCTGCATTAATACCTTTAACGCGCGCAACGACTCACCTAGTGTACGGCCCGATTGATACAGATTACCCAACGTGTCAGAAAGATGTTGGTAGTAATAAGCTTTATCCGTATCGCCGGCGTTTACGGCCTTTGTCATTTCACAATAAATTTCGGGAGCAAGGTTACCTGTGCTGGGTATTAAGCCGTCGCCACCGTTAAACAGCGCATAGGCCGATTTTCCTGCCCAGCCCAAAAAATGACTGAAATCAGCCCTGCCAGACCATAACTGCAAAGACCGGTCAAGCCGTGATTCGCTGCGTTCGGAGTCTTTGGTACCTACAATAAACGGGTGGTAACTTAACTCCTCAATCAACTCCAGCGGGATGGACATGTGCGTGGTTGCCGGGATGTTGTAAACGATGAGCGGCCCCTGTATCTTATCGGCCAGTTGCAGAAAGTAGTCTCCCATCTGCTCCTCAGACAGGTGATAGTACGTAGGAAGCGTAGCCGCAACAGCATCGGCCCCGGCATCAAAGCTGCGTTTGGCCAGGTCAACCGTCTCTTCCAAACAGTTGGAGGAGATGCCGATGTATAATAAAGTGTCCGGCGTTTTTAAACCCGATACTTTTTGGATATAAGCTTCCTTTAAGCTAAACGGGAGTGATGCCGATTCGCCCGTTGTGCCTAAAATAAAAGGCATGGCGTCGTTTTTTGCCAAATTAGCAACAATCTTTTCAACTGCTTCATCATCCAGCTGGTACCGGTCGGTTAACGGTGTGATAACCGGAACAATGGTGCCTTTGTACTTTTTATCTATTTTCATTCAATTTTATGCGCTGGTTAAAAACGGTTAACCCTTCAATCTCACTCTCAAATTTATTATTTTATCCTAAAGCCGCTGTATAAATGGCTACTGCGTCATCATAAGTAACCGGCCTTGGGTTATTGTTCAACAGCCTGGTTATCAACATAGCTTTAGTGGCCATTTGCGGTATGGCATCGGCTGTTATGCCTACCTCAGTAAGGGTGGCCTCAATACCACAGGCGGCTATCAGTTCGCGTATTTTCTTTACGCCGGCTTGTGCAGTTGCTGCATCGTCTGCCTGCCTTTCACATCCCAGTGCTACGGCCACATCGGCGTAGCGTTTAGGCGCGGCTGGCGCATTAAACTCCATTACATAAGGTAAAAGTAATGCATTTGATAAGCCATGCGGTAAGTTAAAAGTGCTGCCCAGCGGATAGGAGAGGGCATGTACAGCAGCAGTGTTTACCGGCCCCAAACAAAATCCGCCCAGCATACTGCCCATAGCCACGTGTGAACGTGCCTCCTCATCAGCGCCATTATTTACGGCGGTAACTAAGTGTTGGGCAATCAATCGCATGCCCTCAAAGGCGTACATATCAATAAAAGGTTGTGCAAACTTGTTGGTGTAAGCTTCCAGGCAATGTGTTAAGGCATCTAAACCGGTTGCTGCAGTTATGGCTGCCGGTACGCTAATGGTAAGCAGTGGGTCAACATAAACAATATCAGGTACCAGGTAAGGGCTTATAATTCCTTTTTTCTGATGCTCGTCATCAACCAGGATGGCATTGGGCGAAACCTCACTGCCGGTACCCGAGGTTGCCGGTACACAGATAAGCCCGGTTGTACGGCCTTTTAATAAACCATTGCCTACAATTTCTTCAAGTGTTTGCGTATTGCTCTTTTGTGCGGCAACCAGTTTGGCCACATCAAGTACACTGCCCCCGCCAATGCCTAATACCACATCAAAATTTTGCTGCGCAATAGATTGCATCAGCGTTCTGAAATCGGCAAAAGATGGCTCCTGGGTTATACTGGTATCGGTATTTACGGTTATACCTTTTTCCTGCAGTTGGTTAATGAGCTGGCTAAGCTTATCCAGCAATGGCGTAATGGTTATAATTAATACTTCCTTGGCATTTAGCTGCAACACCTCATCGGCCAGGCCGTCAAGTGAACCATTGCCAAAAATTAACTTGCCCGGAAAATGAATTTTTAAAAGTTGATGTTGAATCATAAATTATATGCGTACTGCATTCACCAACATGGCAAACTTAAAATCAAGGCGTCCAACTGCGGGTTCATCCTGGCACTAACACTGTTGCAGGCATATTTTGCCGCATAGGGTGGTTAAAGTTCCGGGGGTAACTTCAGATAATACGATCAGTACTTGTAGTTTGATTATTGGTTACTTTATGCACAAACATATTAAAGGATCGAGCTTCTTCTTTATAGTATTTTTTCTATAAATAATAGCATCTTACCATAATTTACGCAACAATGAACAATTTAATGGATAATTTATATAATATTGAAACGTAATTCGCAGTTACTTATATTACATAACCAACATGAAGCCCCTTTATCGTAAACTTCCGGGTAAAATAGAAAGCTCATTCAGCGTTAGGCACGATGTGATGCCTAACTATGGTAACATATGGCATTATCACTCCGAACTGGAATTACATTACAATATACAAGGCGAAGGTGTACGCTTTATTGGCGATAATATTGGCAACTTTTCGGGCGGCGAGCTGATTTTACTGGGCGAAAATTTGCCACATGCGTGGCGTTGCCGGGAGGAATACTATCAGCCTAATTCGGGCCTCACTATAGAAGCCATTGTGATGCACTTTTTGCCTACCTGTTTGGGTAAAGATATACTGAACTTACCGGAGGCTTACCTGATACCTAAACTCTTTGAACGGGCTAGGAGCGGTATGATTATTACCGGCAGTACGAAAGAAAAGGTAATTGAACTGATGAAGGAAGCTATTGATGCGAGCAATCTGGACCGCATCATAATTATGCTGTCGATATTAAAGCATTTGGCCGAAACCAGCGAGTACAAGCCCATTGTGAACGAGATCAGTGCGTTTCAGCAAAATACCGATCTGGACGATAAGCGGTTAAGCAACATTTATACTTATACGCTTTCCAACTACAAACGCGATATTACCCTTAAAGAAATTTCTGCTTTGAGCAACCTGAGTGTTACCTCATTTTGCCGGTATTTTAAATTGATGACCAACAAAACGTATTACGATTTTTTAACCGAAATACGCATAAGCCATGCATGCCGGCAACTAGTTGAAAACAAACTCACCACCGAACTTATCTGCTTCAATTGTGGTTTCAACAACATATCTAACTTTTACCGCCACTTTAAGAAAATTAAAGGCGTAACCCCGGTTGAATATAAGCGAAAGTATTTGAATTATTAGGGTGTTTTCATTTGATAAATTGCTAAATTTTATCCCAAAGTAAATTATATTACTTTGCGTAGCACATAGTAAATCTTAGTAAATGCATTGGAAGTCATATTTTATTGGTCTAGTGTTTTTAGTGGTTTCGTATTTGCTTTATAGATTGAATAAATACGGTGGCGTGCCATCTGAAGAGAATAATTGGACAGGCTCAACGCGAGGCAACTATATCTCACTGTGGATGTGGACTATCTTTTGTATCATTGTTGGGATAGTATACCTACTAAAATCCTTGCCATCTCAAATATAATCTGTTTGAAAAAAGTATAATACTACTTTTTAGTTAGGCAGGGACTATTCTCCCCAAGCGGTTATCATTAAATTGCGGTTACCGCCATGGTTGCGGTGTTCGCATAGATAAATGCCTTGCCAGGTACCCAAGGCTAATCGGCCATTGCTTATAGGTATCATGACCGAAAAACCCAGCATGGCGGCTTTCAGGTGGGCAGGCATATCATCTGATCCTTCATCATCATGTAAGTAATCGGGATCATTTTCGGGCACGGCCTTATTAAAGTACATTTCAAAATCTTTGCGTACAGTAGGGTCGGCATTTTCATTTACCGTTAGCGAAGCTGAGGTATGCTGAATAAACACCTGGCAGATACCGGTTTGTATTTCGGCAATTTGCGGCACTGCCCGCACAACCTCGCTGGTTATTAAATGAAAGCCCCGCTGCCGGGCGGTAAGTCGTACAGCTTGCTGGTATATTTTCATGGGTTCAGCTCAATTATAAGTATTGTTTACAAATGTAAGCCTCATTTACCATTATAGTTTTAGTACTTAGTTAAATACAATAACCATTGGCCGCTATTGGGCTTATTAATAGTGGATGCTGTGCTTAAATTTGCTTTGATGACTTGATCTTTTTCGGCATTATACCAAACGGCTTTGTATAGTCGTGAAGGTAGTGTACGGGCTAAATTAATGGTATCGCCCTCAAGCGAGTATATTAATAAGGTACTAAAATCTTTGGTGGCCAAGCACCAATTATTGTCGGCATCTTTCAACAAACCGTCACGAGGACTCATTCGTGCTAAAGTTTCTGAAAGATACCGATTAACGAAGCCATCAAAAGGTGTACTGTCTTTAACACGCCCCTGACTTTGGCCAGCCGCCGGGTTTTGAAGGTAAACCTGTGCAGCACCAGCCATTAGTGCGGGTATCTGCCCAACACAGTTATGCCATGCTATAAAGGTTTTTGCCGGGAATTTATCGCGATATTCGCGCACTTGCTTATAAGCCATTTGTGGCGTGGTTGCCGGTGGCGTATCTACACCTTTACCCAATAACTTAGCATTCAACTCCCTAAAGGCTAAATTTTGTCCGCCTTGCGGCGCCCATATGCTGCCATTGGGTTTGTACTGCCAGTAGCGCATATCCACAACATCTATCATAGGGCTAAACTCCGGATTGTTTAAAATAGAATCGGTTATATCCTTACTGGTGCCGATCTCGAGCCGTACTTGCTTATGGTTGCGTTTTTCCCAGGCGGCAACCGTACGTAAAAAGAATTTTTGAAACTCCAGTGGCCCTGCAAACTGATAGCCTAAATTAAACACAATATTTTGGTATCCGCCCAGCTCGTCCAAAACGTGGTTAATGTAAGCTTCATGAAGCTTTTTAAGACCTGCATATGCCGTACTGTAAAACTGGTTGGCCAGGTGCAGGCGATTGTTACCTTCGAGCGGAGGTGGTTCGGGCAGGCCGGTATCATTTATGTTATTGGCCGGCCGCCAGGGGTAATCGGCCCAGTGTGCGCCAATTTCGAGTACGTTGTGGGTGTTGTACAAGCTATGGTAGTAAACAAAGCCGTTTTGATCAACTAACTTAAGGAAATCTTTAATACGGTTAAAATACCAGGGATTGTAGCGGGTAAGGTCAAATTTGCTTAAACCATCCCAAGCCTTGCCTTGCCCGCTTCGCGCCCACGGGAATTCGTAAAAAGCCGCCCATACATTACCATCCATACGTTCAGTAACGGAGTGTTCGTCGCGCCGGCGGTCGTACCATAAGCCCGGTCCTCCCTGGTAAAAGGTCATACCATCAGTTGTCATTTTGCGAATCATATCGGGCAACTGCTCAGTTAAGCCCCGGCCGCTTTTGCCCGGCACGTAACGCGTTATACTCACGCCTGCATCTAAAGCTATGGATGGAATAACATGACCCAGCCACCACGACTCATTTACTTCGCCGCCCCAAATTATTTTGTTATTACTCACAAAGCGCCCGTTCACCAGTGCAATTGGCCGGTGGGCAACTGCTGTTGCTTTTAGTGCCGGAATATCTTTTGCGGTAAAAGGTACCGCGTGCTGAGTGGGGGTTGTAAAAGTATAAGCAGCCGATATGCCCCTGGTTGTCAGTTGACTTTGATACAATGACTGGCCAGAGTTTACTACCGTGTTAGGTGTAAGAGGATGCCCTTTGATGATAAGTTTGTTGGCCTTGCAATTCCATACTATGGAGTTGGCCGCAGTCCAGCCGGCGGCTTGCACGCGTTGCATATCGTAACCCAAAAAAAGATCAGCACCGGAGATGGTTACATTTTCGAACAGGGTACCGGCCGACCAGCTTTCCAATGCTCCGCTGGCACCCAGCGAATTTGTAGTAGTGCAATTCAGAAATACATTCGGCCCCGCAGCACATAGTCCGGTGGCAAAATCGGCCATGCCGTTTTCCGAACTACAGTTTTTAACCAATACCTGCTGTCCTTCAACATAAAAATTACGACGACGATATCCGCCGGTCTCTGATATAGGTTCAAGAGCAGCGCAGCCATCTATGGTTACCCGGCGGCCCAACTGTGCTACCATAAATGCAGAGCCAACAAAATGCCTCGCAGTAACCGATTTTATATATACATCCTCGGTATTATTAGCAGACACGCCAATCCAGGCATGCTCCTCATCCTTTGGGTTAATATTGCCGTATTGACTAACCAGCGTTACACCTTCCAAAATAATGTTAGAGAAGGGAGTTTGCTTATGCCTGGCTATAGATCCGCCTCCATATTTAGCCTGCAGAGCTTGTGTTATAGGAGCGTCAATAGTGATCAAATTGCTTTGATGATCAACATAAGTGATCGTTCTGTTCCAAATCAAATCTCGTGTGCCTTCGCGCCATTGCAGGCCCCGCAGGTCGGCAAATACTCCTTTAATGGTATCCATACCCAAGGCTGCTATCCATGCTTTGGTTGATGGGCGCTTTATAGCTATGCTCTGGCCAACCTTTAACGCTTTTGCGTCGGCTACCTTAAAACGCATATTGCCTGTTGGTGCATCATCTGTAATTTGGATCGACGTAGTTACAACCGGATCTTCACTCCGCCCAATTTCAATTAAAGCACGTCTGCTGGTACCGGTTGCTGTAATAACGGTGCCCTTGCTGCCTTTTATAACTACACCAGATGTTGTGATGTGCAACTGTCCGTCAACTTTATAGTTGCCCGCCGATAAAAGCAATGTACCGCGAAAACCATTTTTTTGCATTGGGTACCGGGCAAGTTTGTTTATGGCCGCTTGTAATAATCGGGTATCATCATAGCCGGTTGGCTTTATAATAAGGAGGGTAGGCACAACTAAATTCGTAGCGGCAGCTCCGCCTTTATAGCCCGCGTAAGAAAAATCGATTTTGATACTTTCGGGCGTTGTTTGAGCGATAGCCACAACATTGATGCACAAAGACAACAGCGCGATAAAAGATATCTTTGGTAAATTTGGTTTTAGCATTTCGGCGAAATGAATAATTGGTGTGCCTAAAGTATACCTAAATCAAGTGGTCTGCAACCTGCTTTGTCCTGTATCCAAACGGTTTAATTTCTCGTATAACTTTTCAAAAGTTGAATTAAACTGATGATATTGCCCGACGTATCCCTAAAATATACTAACGACATGATTAATAACCTGCCGATCCCTGCCAATGAGATGGAAAGACTTAAGGCTTTGGCTGAATTGGATTTAGATTACACCGAACTATCTGATAACTTAAAAAGCCTGAGCAAACTGGCGGCTAAAGTGGCCGGAACAGATATATCCATGGTGAACTTGATTGATTCGTTTACGCAATGGACGGTAGCTAACCATGGTTTAGAGATTGACCAGATGGAAAGAAGCGATTCGGTTTGCCAATATACTATTGCGCAGGAAGGTGGTTTTGAGGTTAAGGACCTCTCAGCCGATGCGCGTTTCATGGAAAAGTTTTATGTTACCGGCGATCCTAATCTGCGGTATTATTACGGTGTTCCGTTACGTGCCGATAACGGCACAAATTTAGGAGCTTTATGCGTAATGGATAGCCAGGAACGTGAGCTGTCGCCCGAGAAGATGGAGATGCTCAAAATTATTGCCGATGAAGTAGTAAACCGATTAAAGGCGCTGAAGGTGATTGAATCCATGCGCGGCAAAATCCAGGAAGTGACAGAAAGCCAGCGCCGGGTGGCACATGATATTCGTGGTCCTTTGGGGGGTATTATCGGTTTAGCACGCATTATAAGCGAGCAGGGCAACGAGAACACCATGGAAGAGGTATTGGAATTTATTAACCTGATACAAAAAAGCGGACATTCGATATTAGAGCTTGCTGATGAAATTTTAAGCCTCGAAGCGCCGGTCCAAACCAGTGAGCCCAAGCTGGCCAGTGATGAGTTTAACCAGATAACCCTAAAAGAAAAACTGCTTAAACTGTACATGCCCCAGGCGGTAAATAAAAAGATACAGTTTGTGGTACATACTAATACCATTACACAGGCCATACCATTTTCTAAAAATAAGCTGCTGCAAATTGTTGGAAACATCATTTCTAACGCCATGAAATTTACGCCGGCCGGCGGAAGTGTTACGGTTAACCTGGAGATTGAAATAGAAGCACACGCCCATACGCTGTTGATGAAAGTACAAGATACCGGCATTGGCATGAGCATAGCGCAAATTAACCAGATACTGAACGGACAAGGTGAAACCACTGCAGGTACCAGTGGCGAACAAGGCTACGGTTTTGGCCTGGCTTTAGTGAAGCACCTGGTTGATGGTTTAAAAGGCAGCCTGCAAATTGAATCGCAGGCAGGGCAGGGCACTGCTTTTGTGGTTAAGTTGCCGCAAACGGCAGCTAAAAAACAGGTGTAATACTGCATAGCAGCCAATTTAACTGTTGATGAATTGGCTGTGAAAATTAATGTAGATGATGCTACTATTCAAAAGTATATCTGTACGTGCTGCTACTTTGTGTCGAAGAATGTGGCTTTTATTCAGTAGGCAATTTTTAAAGCATTCACCGGCAAACCATGCCGCACAAATGACAACTTAGGTAAACCGTATAACAGAAATAAGGAAAATGAAGTGGATTACGCGGGAGCGTCCTAAGATTGACCGTATTGCTACGCCCTGGTTAATTATGCGGTTTATTGACACCGAAGCGCAGATCATCTATGTGCCTGCCCGCGACGTACTTAAAAGCGCCCGTGAACTGGATGCCATACCCTTTGACATTCCGGATGTAGAACTTTCCCACCACAATGACATGTGCACATTTGATGCGGTATTGAAAAAATATGGATTGAAAGATCCTGCCCTGGAAACTATGGCCGTCATTATAAGAGGAGCAGATACGGATGGGCATCACCTGGCTGCGCAGGCTTCTGGCTTGTGGGCTATATCGGCCGGGCTGGCTTTTAATATAAAGGAAGATCAGGAACTGCTAAAGGCTGGTATGGTAATTTATGATGCGCTGTACAGTTGGGCAAAACACCTACAACAAGTTAAGCACACGCAAAACCCCGTAGACCAAGTGCTGCTGGATGTTTACCATAAGTTTCTGCAGGATGACAAGGGTAAAAGCAAGGTGCCGGCATGGGCAAAAGAGCTCAGGGAAATTATACAGGACCAGCTGGATATTAATTTGAGTTTAAGTTTGAAAGATTTATCTGGGGAACTAAACGTGCATCCGGCTTACCTGTCGCGGGAGTTTTCCAAATACTTTGATAACTTGTCGTTTGGAGAGTATGTGCGCAAAATGCGTATTGATAAAGCTATTAAGCTTTTGGAAACCACCACTCATTCGCTGTCTGATGTAGCCTATCTCACCGGTTTTTCTGACCAAAGCCATTTTACACGCATATTTAAAAAACAAACCGGCCAAAGTCCCTTGTTATACAGAAAATCTTTACTGAAAAAGTAAAAACGATTCCAAAAGTAAAAACCGTTCTATATACCGGCCGTCGTGATTAATAGCATTGCAGAAAACAAAATGCAATGTCTATTACCAATTTCAATTTCAAAAAAGCCCGGCCTTTGTGTGTCTTCTTCACACTGCCTATACTATTACTTTTTACTTCTACCCATCTGTTGGCTCAAAATACATATCCTAAAATGGCTGGCTATGTTGGTATACTGCACCCAATAATTACGTTTGACAGGGGCGGAACACATGCCAATTTTGGTAGCAGTTATACCATTGGCGTGCCCACCGGCATTAATATCTGGAAGAGTGCAAAAGTTGGCTTCTCGGTAGAAATGGTTCCCTTTGTGAGGACTGAAAACAACATTAGCCGTATGAACAATTTTTTGTTCCACCCAGGCGTGTTAGTTGCTTTAGGTAAAGGCTATACCTTTGCCGGGCGCGCCGCTTTCGAAACATCCGGCAGGTTTGGCTTTACACCGGTATTAAATAAGGTGATTATCCACGGCAAAAGCATTAACTACTTTGCAGCCGTACCGCTACCGGTACGTTTTGGAAACGAGCGACCAACATCACTAACAGCCAGTTTTCAATTTGGAGTTGTGTTTTAAGTTTTTAACACGGGCTTATTCTGCTGGCGGCAGCGAGATGAAAAAGGTAGTGCCATTACCCGGTGTGCTCTCAAACCAAATCTTGCCGCCATGCTTTTCTATAATGCGTTTTGAAATAGAGAGACCCAGTCCAAAGGGTTGCTCGCCGCTGGTACCCACTCTTTTGGCAGGGGTAAACATTTCAAATATGCTATCCTTGTCTTTTTCGGCTATGCCAATGCCATTGTCGGCAAAATATACCAGTATGTCTTTATGTTTATGGTTTATGCCAACCTTAATGCTGCTTCCTTCGTGACTAAATTTAATTGCATTTACAATGAGGTTATTAAAAACACGCCAAAGCTTTTCGTGGTTAACGTTGGCCATAATTGGAGTTTCGTCGCTTTCAAAAACGATGCGTTGCTGTTTTTCCAAGGCCTTGAACTGTAATAGTTCAACGGAATCGAACAGTAACGACCTTACGTCAAGTAATTGAACAATGATTTTTTCGTTTTCATCTGCCAGTCCCGTCTTCAGCAATTCGTTAATCATTTCCATGGTATGCATTCCCGTGCTCTCAATTAAGCCCAGCATGTGACGGTTCTCTTCAGAGAACTCATCTTCGCCCAATAGCATAGCGGCAAGGCCAGTCATCCCCGAAAGCGGATTGCGCAGATCATGAGCCATAACCCGCATAATACGAATGTAGTTTTTGTTCACCCGCTCCAACTCGGCCATTGCTTGCTCCAGTTGCCGGTTGTGTTCTTCTGTTTCGCGATGAGCCTTTTCCCGGCGCTTAAGGTTGCGATAAATAAGGAAAATGATAATAAGGGATAGCACAACAATAACTGTTGTGCCAATAAGAAAAAGCTTTCTCACTCTATCTTTATGCGACAGATTGCGCATGGCCTGTTGCTGGTACAACGAGTGAAGTTCGCGGCTTACATCGAGTCTTAATAAGCCTGACGAACTGGTATTCAGCGAATCCTTTAACCGGATGAATTTATTTTGATAAGCATAAGCCTGTGCCAGTTTGCCCTGTTTATAAAGATACTCGGCGTATAGTTTGTGCCATATAATTACACCATCGGGGTTTTGTTTACCGTATACATTAAACCTTAGGCGGGCTTGCTCAAAAGCCGCCGAGGCTTTTTTATACTCGCCTGTTTGCGTATAAAGCTTGGCAAGTTTTACATAGGGTGGTATTTTTATACCATCGGTTTCTTTTAAGGGCGTGGCAATGCAGGCATTCAAGTATCGTGCAGCTTCTTTTAAATTGCCTTGTTTTAAATTTAAGCCGCCCAGGTTATCATATACTACTACTCGGGCTGCATTTACATCAATATGGCGGCGTTCTGCATCATTAATCAGTGCCAAATCCTTTTGATAATATATTAAAGCGCTATCCGGATACCCGGCTTTTTCATAAGATATAGCCGAGCCATTCAATGCACTTTGTTGCGTGTAAAATGATCTTTGCAATGAAACTTTGTCATCGCATTTTTTCAATAGCTGGGCGCTTTCAGCCCAGTAGCGGGCTGCGAGCTTATAGCTTTCTTGCTTATAGTAAATATTAGCTATTTTAGTAGATAAGTAACCATTTTCACAATCGCCCACGGCAGCGATATGCCTGGCGGTATAATAGTATCTTAGTCCTGCATCATATTGTTTAAGGAAAATACTCGATTCGCCTTTAGCCAATAAGGCTTTGTAATACTTTTTAGGATATTGCTGTTTCCGTGCCTCTGAACTGAAAAAGGCAAGCGCGCTATCAGCATATCTATTCTTAAGTAAAAGGGCTGTTTCGCACTCCGATAATAAGCTGTAATAATCACTTATAGACGGATCGGTAGGCGTGATTTTTTTTCGTATCCTGATGAGCAGGTTTATACTTTCGTGTCGTTTTTGAGCTGCCATCAGGCTATCGGCCTGGCGTAGCTCCTGGCTAATGTTGGCGCCGGTAAGCTGGCTTGGCTGTTTACATGAGCTGGTAAAATTGAACAGTGCAATAAGCAGTATAATGCAAAAGTTTGGGGTATCGGCTTTCAGTTGCGGCATGTATGAAAAATTATGACGGTATGTTTAGTGTCGAAAAATATAAAGAATATAACGGCTTTTAAATTTTAATGAAAAAATATTTCCTTAAAAAATCAACGAGCCAGTAGTATGTTTGAATTTTGCAACCAATAGTTTGAATTTTGCAATGTTAGTTGAAATGAATAGGCTAATTTTGAATAACAAAATTAAAGGCTATGAGCAAAGTAGAAACACTGGAAGACTTTTATCAGCATAAATTCGACTACTTACCGTTGAACATTCAGAATGATATAGGCCATTTCAACGTGTTCAGAAGCGAAGATTGCTTTAAGCCCGGCGCTAAACCCATTACTTACAGCCGGCGCGATTATTACAAAATTGCGCTTGCACGGGGCAGAAACCGGTATCACTATGCCGACAAAAGCATCGATGTTGATGGTTCAACGTTAATCTTTTTCAATCCGCAAGTGCCTTACACTGTCGAAACGCTTTCTGAGATCAGGTCAGGATACTTTTGCATTTTTTCTAAATCGTTTTTTACCGATAAGATACGTGGCGGACTCAATGATTTGCCCATGTATGCTCCGGGTGGTAAGCCTGCGTATATTTTAACCGAGCAGCAGGACGAGCAGGTAAGCCAGATCTTTAATCGCATGCTGGACGAAATAGCGTCCGACTATGCCTTTAAGTATGATCTGCTGCGTAATTATGTTACCGAGATAACACACTTTGCCTTAAAAACGCAACCTTCAGAGAACCTTTTTCAGCACCCGGATGCCAAATCGCGCATTACGGCGGTGTTTACCGAGTTGCTGGAAAGGCAGTTTCCTATTGAAACGCCTTCGCAAAGGTTTACCATGCGTTCGGCTAAAGATTTTGCCTCGCAGCTGGCTGTGCACGTTAATCACCTTAACCGGGCTATTAAAGAAACCACTGGCAAAACCACTACCGATTTAATAGCAGAACGTTTAGTTTCTGAAGCACGATCACTGCTTCGCCATACCGACTGGAATGTGTCTGAAATTGGTTACTGCCTTGGTTTTGAGGAGCCTGCTCATTTCAATAACTTCTTTAAAAAACAAACACAGCTTACGCCGTCCAGGTTCAGGCTAACGGCCTAAACAGTTTGTATTTGGTTATTAAATAATACAATCATTTCGTTAATTGCAGGCCTAACATTGCCTGTAATGGAAACATCATTTAATGCGCTCCTGGTAAGTGAGAAAGACGGTCGCTTTGTAAAAGAAGTTCAGAAAGTGCAGCTATACCAGTTGCCTGATAATGAATTGTTTATTAAAGTGAGCCACTCGTGTATCAACTATAAGGATGCGCTCTCTGCATCGGGCAATAAAGGTGTAACCCGTAAGTTTCCGCATGTGCCAGGGGTTGATGCAGCCGGTATAGTAATCCGTTCAACATCAAGTTTATTTGCCGTGGGCGACGAAGTGCTGATAACAGGCTTTGATCTCGGCATGAATACCTGGGGCGGGTTTGGTGAATATATCAGTGTTCCTGCCAGTTGGGTGCTGCGCTTACCGCAGGGCTTAACTGCGCAACAAGCGATGGCATTTGGTACGGCCGGCTTAACAGCCGGCTTGTCTGTTTATGAGCTAGTTAGCAAAGGTATAACACCCAACAAAGGCGAGGTGGTAGTAAGCGGAGCCACAGGTGGCGTAGGTAGCATGGCTACAGCCATCTTATCCAAATTAGGATATAATGTAGCGGTTGTTTCGGGTAAGCGCGAAGGTGAGTACCTGCACAATGTGCTTGGTGCTAAACGCATTATAGGTCGTGATGAGTTTGCTGAACAATACAACAGTAAAGCTATGGCAAGCCCGGCTTTTGCAGGCGGAGTTGACACCGTAGCCGGCCCTATACTATCGGGCATGCTGAAGGCAACACAGTATGGCGGTACAGTAACCTGCTGTGGCATGGTATCATCAGCCAATGTGGATACCAGTATATTTCCGTTTATACTAAGGGGTGTAAGTCTGGCGGGTATCGACTCGGTTCTGGCACCTATGAATTTACGCAGGCATGTATGGCAACTCTTGGCTACCGACTGGAAGCCCGAAAACCTCAACAGCATGGTTGAGAACATCAGCTTGAACCAACTTGCTGCTAAGCTGGATGAAGTGCTTAATGGCCAGGCCAAGGGCCGGTACGTCTTGGTGCACAATGAGTAATAGCGCTAAATACCCCGTGAAGAACCCTTTTGTAAGCTTAATATAATAAGTGGTTGGCTTAGTTTGTGAAGCGCAATTGGCAAACTCATTGCGTTTCTGATGATATATCCAATAAGTCCTTTTTTAGTGCATAAGTGATAGAAGCGCCTTGCATACAATCCCTTTATTTCGATGACTTCTTGCCGTTAATGGGTTGAATTTTGCAATTCGGGATGCGGATTGTTTGAATTTTGCAATTAATGAATTGAATTATGCAAACGGTACCCCCTTATGGCACCGTACTTTTGTACTATCAAATAAGATATAACACTTATGAAAACAATTAAAGTATGGTTTATAACGGGCGCGTCCAAAGGCTTTGGGCTGAGCCTGGTGAAGCAATTGTTAAGTGACGGTCAGCTGGTGGCGGCCACTTCCAGAAATATTGATCACCTTAAAGCAGCCGTGGGTTCCAGCTCGGGTAAATTCCTCCCTTTGGAGGTTAACCTGAGTAATGAGTTGAGCGTAAGCGAGGCGTTGGAGGCTACTAACGAAATTTTTGGCCGTATCGATGTCATCGTTAATAATGCTGGCTACGGCATAGGCGGCAGCATTGAGGAGCTTACCGATGAGGAGACCCGCTCCAGTTTTGATGTTAACGTGTTTGGTACGCTCAATGTTATTCGTAAGGCCATGCCTTACCTACGTGCGCAGCAATCAGGCCATATCATTAACCTGTCATCAATAGCAGGTATTGCGCCGGCCACCGGCTGGGCTATTTATGCCGCTACCAAGTTTTCGGTTATTGGCCTTTCTGAAGTGCTGGCCGAGGATGTTCGTTCATTTGGTATCAAAGTAACGGTGGTTGCGCCCGGAGCATTCCGTACCAGCTTTTTAAATCCCGAATCTATTGTAATGACTAAGAACCCGATTGAAGAATACCGCGAGGTAAGAGATACACATGCCCGTTACCTGCAAATGGATGGCGGTCAGGCCGGCGACCCGGAGAAAGCTGCAGCTGCCATGATTCAGCTGGCATTTGAAGAGAACCCGCCGCTATACCTGCTTTTAGGCAGCGATGCTTACGAAAGGGCAATGCGCAAACTCGATTATCTCGAAAACGAGTTTAGGCTCAACGAAGAACTAACTAAATCAATGGCCTATCATGGCTAATTTATCACCCTGTCAATCATCTAAATAATATATTATGGAAACTCAACAAAAAGTATGGTTTGTAACTGGTGCCTCTAAAGGCTTAGGTTTAACTTTAGTAAAAAAGCTATTGGCAAAAGGCTACCGGGTGGCCGCAACCTCACGTAACGTAAACGACCTAAGTACCGCCGTTGGCAGTGCTGCTCCCGAGAGCTTTTTGCCATTGGCCGTAAATCTAAAATCGGAAGAAAGTGTGGGCGAAGCCATTGGTCAGGCTATTAATCAATTTGGGCGTATAGATGTAGTGGTAAACAATGCAGGCTACGGGCTACTAGGTAGTTTAGAGGAATTGAGCGACGCCGAAGCGCGCGAAAACTTTGATGTGAATGTGTTTGGCTCGCTTAATGTAATACGCCAGGTTATGCCGCATTTACGTGTACAAAAGTCCGGTCACATTTACAACATCGCATCTATAGGTGGTTTTACAGGCAATTATCCGGGCTTTGGTATTTACTGCGCTACTAAGTTTGCCGTGCATGGCTTTACCGAATCATTAGCTGCCGAGGTAAAAGATTTTGGCATTACGGCCACGGTAGTATCACCAGGTTATTTCCGTACCGATTTCCTGAGCGCCGGATCGATAGGAATGCCCAAAAATGAGATCGCCGATTATAAAGCTGTTCGCCAATCGCAAGAATTTCACAATGAGCAGATGGCTGGTAACCAGGCAGGCGACCCCGAGAAAGCAGCTGATGTAATGATTGAAGTGGCCGAAGCACAAAATCCGCCAATGCATTTATTCTTAGGTCAGGATGCTTATAACGGCGCTTATGCCAAAATGGATGCTGTAAAAACTGACTTGGAAAGCTGGAAAGCCTTGGGTACCTCTACAGATTTTACTGCTTAAGCCAAAAGTTACCGCAGGTTTGCGGCATGTAACAACTGAACTGTTTTTAACTCTAAACTTTATATGATGCATTCAGAAATAAGTTATATCCTGTTTAACATATTGCGCTTAGCATTGGCTACAACGGTTAGTTATTATATCGTTTACCACGCCAGAATAAAAAAGCTAAGCTGTAAGTAATAACACATCTTGCTTACAGAAGCATAATATATCACAGACAGCAAATAAAAAAATCATGAAAACCGACACCGACTATACCGGTATGTGGGTAACCCGCGACGGCTATATACGCCATCACTTATTGCCCGGCGGACGGTATGACGAAGCACGAGGCAATCGTCAAAGTGCCTACCAAGGTAGCTATACCATTACCGGCAACCACATTGACTATGTTGACGACACCGGTTTTACAGCCGACGGCGATTTTAGGAACGGCATTTTATACCACGCCGGAATGATACTGTACCGCGAGGGAAAATCTTAACCTCCTCCGCTCCAATACCCGATGCTTAGCGTTGGGTTTTGGTGTATAAAAGCCTAATCATTCCCGACGGCAACTTCCTGCCTTTGGCCGGTTTCTCTTAAAAACAAGCTGATGATGATAGCCACCGCAATGCCAGCTATCAGGAACAGACCGGTTGACGTAAAATGCTGTGCATGGTTGGTGGTAGTAGACAGGGTTTTACCGAACAATCGGTTAAATAATGGCCCCAACAACGCGGTTACGCCAAACGTAATAAAGTTGATAGCTCCTGTAGCGCTGCCTTTTACTTCATCGGGATTTACTTCTTTGATGATAGTATAAGGTATCATAGATGCGCCCGATCCTGTACCCATTAAGAACATACTGATGTAAGCTTGCATTAAATGCGGTAAAAAAAGTAATTGCAAAATACTGACTATCATGAGCAGGCCACCACCAATAATTACCGGTTTACGCCGGCCGGCAAAGTCTGCCAACCAGCCGAGCAGCGGGCAACCCAATACCCAACCCAACGGCACCATAGAGCTAACCAAAGTAGCCTGCTGATAACTCAAACCGCGGTCTTGCTGAAAAAATACTACGCCCCACACCATAATGAACACGGTGGTGGGGGCAAACAGTAAGCCGGAAACCAATCCGCACAAATAAGACTGTAAGTTGCCAAAAACTGTTTTATAAGGCTGCAGTAAGTTGGTTTCGCGAGTGTTAGATAGCGGCTCTTCGGCAGGCGTTATCCAAAAAAGTATAGCACATAGCGCCATTGACAGTATGCCTGTGCCAATCCAGAAAGCAGAAACCGATACGCCCCGGTGTATGAGCGGGCCTACAATAAACTGGCCTGCAGTGCCGCCCAGCATACCCAGGCATTGCGTAAACCCTATAGCTGTTGCCAGCGAACGCTTTGAAAATCCTTTAGAGGCGAGGTAAACGCAACCCGGGAAGGCAAACGCCGAGCCGGCACCCTGTAATAAACGCCCTGTGTAGCCGGTGTAAAGATGCGATAAAGCAAATAGCAAGCAACCCAAACCAAGTATGAATATGCCTACCGAGACCGCGTATCGGGCACCGGTCTTATCCAGCGCAATGCCGGCTATTAAACTGGTAACCGAATAAGTGTAATAATACGTACCTGCAACAACACTTACTCCAACCGCCGAAAGGCCAAAAAGGCCTGACAGTTCGGGTATCATTACTGAAGGTGACGACCTTACAGCATACTCTACAAAGTAGAACAGCATCGCAATGAACCAGGCCATAACGTATATGTTAGGCTTGGTTTTTAACACAGTTGTATTGGGCGTACTTATATTCATTATGTTTAATTAAGCCGTATACTTAATTAAACCACGTTGTACTTATTTGTTGTAAAAATTAATTAATAGTTATAGTTAAGGGTGGTTTATCAAGACCGTATGGGTAGCGTAAACCAAAAGGTACTGCCTTGGCCAACTTCACTTTCCACACCTATTTGTCCGCCATGCTTTTTTATAATTTCTGCACATATGTAAAGCCCTAAACCTAGGCCTGAGTATTGAATACTACCTACATCTGCACGGTAGTAGCGCTCGAAAAGGTGGGTCCGTTTTTCGGGCAGTATACCCGGCCCTTTATCCATTACTGATACTTTTGCTTTTTCGCCCACCTTCTCAATCAAAACCTTTATTTCTTTTGATTCGGCTGCATATTTCATGCAATTGTTCACCAAGTTCATAATTACCTGATCAATACGGGTAGCGTCGGCAAAAACACTTAAATTGAAGTCGCCCTCGGTTACAATCGTATATTCTCCGGCTACGCGCACATGGTAGCAGCAATCGTTTATCAGATCGGCTATGGTAAACCAAATCTTGTTCAATTGCAGCTGACCTTCGTTGAACCGGCTGGCGTTAAGCAGATCGGTAATTAAAATGCTCACTTTATCCAGGCTTCTATTTGCTTGGTCTATCAGATTCGGCAGCATCTTTTCGCTCGGGTTGTTCTTCATTTTATTGAGCAGTTGCAGCGATGCTTTTAAACTGGTTATGGGCGTACGCAGTTCATGACTGGCCACGCTAATAAACTCATCCTTTTGCCTGGTTAATTTGCGCCGGTGGGTAACATCCATAAATGTACCTATGCCGGCAACAATGTTTCCTTTATCGTCATGTAACGGAGCCGCGTTTATGGATATGTAAAAGCGCTCGGCATCTGGTGGTTGTACGGCTATTTCCCGGTCATACACCGGCTGGCCGGTCTTCATAGTAATGTTCATTGGGTGCTCTTCGGGTGGCAAAACTGTACCATCAACCCTTAAATTTTGCCAGCTGTTGTCGTAAAAAGTACGCTTTAGAATTGCTTCCTGCTCCAGGCCCAATATTTTTTGTGCCATGGGGTTAGCGTAGGTAATACGGCCATCGGTATCAATAATGCCTATGCCTTCGGCCATGGTTTCCAAGATTCGGGTAAGGCGGCGTTCATTCTCCTTAAGCTTTGTTTGTATCTGTTCGGCGTTATTTAGTGAGGCCTTAAGTTGCTTTTCGCTCTCTTCAAAATTTTTACGGTAAGTGATGTCATCCAAAACGGTAAAGCCAAAGGTTTCGCCTTCATCTTCAAATAAAATAGTAGTTACATTAACCCACGCCAGCGATTTATCACTACGTATCAGGCAGGCATCCAGTTTAAAAAAAGGCAGCTTTCTCGACCATAATGCATCCTGTAAGTCGTGCCAGTGTTGCTTATGCTCCTCGCAGGCGTAGTCCAATATACGGGTCCCTTCAATCTCCTCAGCGCTGAAACCCAAAAGTTCAGTTAATGCCTTGTTAACCTTTAGTATGATCAGATCTGAATTGATGATCTTACTGGCTGCACTGGTTAATTCAAATATGGTATCGAACTTATGTTCGCTGTCAATAAATTTCTGTTTATAGTTTGTAGATTGATTATCGTGTTCCATGAGCCCATCAGTAGCTGTCAATATTATATCTGATAACATAAATGACGCCATGCAGTTTGACGAAAGGGGACATCGGTTAATTTACTTTAAATGTTTGCCCAGCTTTAAAAACTGAAGATTGAAAAGAGATTTGGTAATGTTCAGAAATTAAATGAAATTGCTTTGCAGGTTGTTGTTAACAAAGTTGTTGATCAATATTTTATGTATTGATTGCAACCATGATACATAATCTGTTCTACCAATTTTTATATCACTTTAAATTGTACAATACCTTTAATTATGAAAAAAGTAACTGGCCTTGGCGGTGTGTTTTTTAAGGCAGATGACCCGAAAGCCATGAACGAATGGTACGCCAAAAACCTCGGACTGACTACCAGCGAGTACGGAACAACGTTTGATTGGCGACAGGCTGATGACCCCTCAAAAAAAGGATCGACATCCTGGTGTGCATTTCCGAAGGATACCCAATACTTCAATCCGTCAACCAAGCCGTTTATGATTAATTACCGGGTGGAGAATTTGGTTGCGCTGGTTGATGAATTAAAGAAGGAAAACGTAATCATTGTTGATGAGATTGCGGAGTATGATTATGGCAAATTTGTTCATGTGCTCGACCCTGAAGGAAACGTTATTGAGCTTTGGGAACCAAAAGATGAAGCGGACGAGGATAACGTGGCAGGCTAAACATTAGTTTGCCGTGTTTTCCAAGCGCACTTCTAAGTCAGGAAAGAATATAACAACAAAGCCCTGTGTAAAAACGCAGGGCTTTGTTGTTTAAAAGTGTTTTTAGTTAGGCTAGAACCAGTTCGGCCAAGGCTTCTTTGCTGAATCCTTTTAACTCATCGGTGCGTTGCTCGCGTATTTTTTTAACCCATGATGGGTCTGACAGTAACGGACGGCCAACGGCTACCAGGTCAAAATCTCCCCGGTCCATGCGGCGCAGCAGTTCATCAAGCGAGCTGGGTTGTGAGCTCTCGCCGGCAAACGCAGCCAGGAACTCGCCGTTTAAACCAACCGAACCAACAGTAATGGTGGCTTTACCGGTAACTTTTTTAGCCCAGCCGGCAAAGTTAAGGTCAGAGCCCTCAAATTCGTTTTCCCAGAACCGGCGTTGCGAGCAATGGAAAATGTCAACTCCGGCATCGGCCAGCGGGTTTAGCCAAGCTTCCAGTTCTTGCGGCGTTTTTGCAAGCTTGTTGGTATAATCGGCAGGTTTCCATTGCGATAAGCGCAAAATGATGGCAAAATCTTCACCAACCTGTTTACGTACTTCTTTCACTACTTCAAGGGCAAAGCGGCTACGTTCTGGTAAAGTTTTACCGCCCCAGTTATCTGTGCGCAGGTTAGTGGCTTCCCAAAAGAATTGATCAATAAGATAACCATGAGCGCCATGCAGTTCTACGGTATCAAAGCCCAGTCGTTTGGCATCAGCTGTTGCACGGCCAAAGGCGGCAATCGTATCGGCAATATCGCTTTCGGTCATGGTGTTGCCATTGTTAAAGCCAGGGCGGTTTAAGCCCGAAGGACCTTCGAACGGTACAGGCGGCACCCAGCCTGATTGATGATTGTCCATAATGCCCATGTGCCATACTTGCGGGCCCATGGCGCCGCCAGCCGCATGTACGCCGTTAATCACTTCCTGCCAGCCGGCTAAAGCCTGTTCTCCATAAAAGTGGGGAACATTAGCATCGTTTGATGAAGAGGGGCGGTCAATTACGGTGCCTTCTGATAAGATCAGACCCACTTCACCTTCGGCTCTTTTGCTATAGTAGGCGGCTACCGTATCGGTGGGCACACCGTTGGGCGAAAAGGAACGCGTCATGGGTGCCATTACAATCCGGTTGCGAATATTTAATGATTTAAGGCTAAACGGCCTGAATAAACTGTCGGTATTCATATTTAAAAATAGTTGATGTTAAATTTCGGTTTGCAGGAGTTGGCTCAGTGCTGTAAAGGCTTCCTCATTACGCTGGTAATAAGTCCACTGCCCGGCCCGGGTGGCTTTGATAAGCCCGGCGCGTTGCAGTGTAGCCAAATACTCCGATACGGTAGATTGTGTTAACCCCGCCTTGGTTTGGATTTGACTTACGCACACGCCATGGTCGTATCCGTAAACGGCCTGATCGGGAAAGTTCTGTTCTGGATTTTTAAGCCAGCCCAAAATTTGTAGCCGGGTTTTATTGGAAAGCGCTTTAAAAACTTCAACCTGTTCCATGCTGCAAAGATATATCGGAAAATCTCGATATGTCAATAAGCGTTATAACTCGTGACAAAATACTGATATAAGCGGCTGCTACTTACGTACGGCTTACAAAGAGGCGCAGCCCGCTAAAACATTCAGAGCTAATTGGTGTACTTTGGTATAACACAACGTTTAATATTTTCTGATGCTGCCAAACGATAAAACCCCAGATGTAACCCCTGAAGAGCTTACCTACATACAAAAGGTTTGGCATACGGTTGCTATAGTTGCATCGTTGGTGGTAGTTATATTAATTGCCAGGGTGGCGTTCAATGTGCTGCTGATGGTTCTATGCGGTACCTTAATATCAGTTTACTTTCATGGCCTAGGCGATTTGATTGAACGCTATACGCATTTGAGCCGACGATGGGCTATGATTATATCAGTAGCCGGTTCGTTTGCATTGCTGGCTATACTGCTTTGGTTTATGGGTACCAAAATACAAAACCAAATAGCTCAGCTAAGCACAACATTGCCGGCCACTGTAAACAACGTTAAAGCAAAAATTGCCGAAGCTCCCTTTGGCAACAAAGTGCTGGAATACTTTTCGGGTAATAACTCGCAAAAGCTGCTATCAACCGCACAATCGTTTTTTAGCACCAGCTTTGGTGTGCTGGCCAACATTTACATTATATTGTTACTGGGTATATTCTTCACGGCGAGTCCGTCGCTGTACAAGGACGGTATTATGGCGCTCATACCGCCCGATCATAAGTTTATGGGCCGTTACATCATCAACCGCATCAGCTTATCGCTTAAAGGCTGGCTCAAGGGCATGATGTTGTCCATTGTACTGGTTACTATCATACTCACTATAGGCCTAAGTTTTATAGGTATACCGGTAGCGCTGGTGCTGGCTTTAATTGCAGGTATGTTACGCTTTATTCCGAATTTTGGCTCATTGGCGGCTATGATACCGGGCGTGCTGCTGGCCTTTACCATTAGCAGTAACACGGCTATTGTAGTAATCCTGCTTTATATTTTAACGCAGACTATAGTAAGCAATGTGGTAACGCCACTCATTCAAAAAAAGATGATTAACCTGCCGCCTGCACTTACGATCATCAGCCAGATTATCATGGGCACGTTATCGGGAGCCCTAGGTATTATTATGGCCGTACCATTACTGGCTATTCTTTTTATATTGGTTGATGAGCTGTACGTGAAGAAAATGAAACAGCTATAAAAGCCTAATGCCAAAGCATCAGGCTTTTAGAAATTTATTGCACTAAGCTTCGTCGTAAGCTTTTTGCAAGGTGGGTATATCGAGCTTTACCATCTTCATCATGGCCTGCATTACTTTTTGCGCTTTGTTGGCATCTTTATCGCCCATTAATTTCATTAAAAGGGTAGGTACTATTTGCCACGTCACGCCAAATTTATCGGTTAGCCAGCCGCATTGCATAGCCTGACCGCCTTCCAGCAGGTTATCCCAGTACTGGTCTACTTCTTCCTGACTTTCGCATTTCACAAAAAAAGATACCGCCATTGTAGGCGTAACAAAGCCCGGTCCGCCGTTGAGTATGGTAAACTCCTGACCAAATAACTCAAAGCTTATAGTCAATATTGAGCCCTGCTCTCCGGGGCCATTTTGACCATTTCGGAGCGTATTCGTAATTTTCAGGTCTTTAAAAATAGAAGCATAAAAGTCTACGGCCTCTTGTGCGCGGTCATTGAACCATAAAAACGGTGTTATCTTTTGCATGATAGCTAATTTAAGTTTGCGATTGTTTATTGGTGTTTAACAAAAGTAGTACTGCGGGGTCACAATTAGCCTGTGCAATTACGACAATATAAGGGGGCGTTTGCGGCCTAAGCTGAAACATGTACAAGTGTATACGGCATCGGGGCCTTACAGTGCTCAAATGCTCTGGTGACAAAGAATCAGCCTTTAGCGTTCAATTACAAGGAATTCTTTTTCCACTCCGGCAAAATTTGACTGTAAATGTCGCTTAATGGCAGTTCGGTGTTTGTTAATCTCACTTTCCGGTTTTGTATACACCTTATATGGTTAACGGCAACAATATAGTTATGATGTATTTTTTTAAAATGCGTTTCGGGCAGTTGTTCCAGCACTGTTTTAAGCGACGTAAAAGTAAGTATGGATTTAGGATGGCTTAACAGGTGAAACTTTATGTAATCGTGCTGGGTTTCGATATACTCAATATCTTGCAGGTTTATCTTAATCATGCGGTATGCCGAATAAACATAAACGCATTGTTCTTCATGAGCTTTGTTCAATGAAGTTTTATATTCGTGATAAGCGCGGGCTTCTTCAATCACCTTACCAAACTGTTTAAACTCAATGGGTTTTAGCAAGTAGTCGAAAGCTTCCAGGTCGAAACCTTTAAGATCGGGATTTTGGTGAGCAGTAGTAAAAATGATTACAGGTTTGTGTTGCAGAGATTTAATAATATTTATACTGCTTGTATCAATTACATTAACGTCAATAAAAAGCAGGTCAACCGGGTTGCCTTCCAAGAATTTAGCACCCGTTATAGCATTATCAAATACCTGAACCATCTGTAGCGATGCAAAGCGACACACGTATTCCTTAAGGAGTTGCAGAGCCAGCGGCTCTTTATCTATAGCAATGCATTTTAACAACATAAGAAGTAAATTATACCAGTAACATAAAGCCACGGTAGATGATCGTAAGTGAACAGGTGTAGTCACTAACAAGAGATTCGGGACCGGTATCCCGGGTTTGTATAGTGAAAGTCAGACTCGTTCTGTAAAACAAGACAACATTCGGGGTATGAATAATAGGTTGCAGCAAAAGGCGTATCAACTGAACATGCAATACTGCTCAAAAAAGGCCAGGAATAGCGAGGAACTGGGTCTGTATAGTTTTAATGTAAGCGTTACTGGAAATATGAAAACACCGGAGAGTTAGAGAAAAAAAGGGGAGAGGTTAACTCCCCTTTTTATTAATGCGCCGGGCTGATGCCACGGTCCATATGATGGTTATGAGAATGTTGGGAAGTGGTATCGGTCATTAAACCGGCGCCAATTTCCAGCACACCTAAAATTAAATGAGGCAAGTAAACCTGATCACTGAAACCTAGTAACCATGGCGAAACGGCTAAAAAAATACCGGCAATAACATCCATGGTTAAGTGAGCGCTCATGGAAAGTACTTTTTTGCCGCCACCTTCGTAATCGGTAATGAACGACATGATTAGCATCATTATACCTACAATTACAGCCGACCACTTTGCACCATCAACATCACCAAACTTAAATATCCAGGGTGATGCAATTAATAAAATCCCCATCATGTAATCCATTACAGCATGGAACTTTCTGCTTATAATTTTCATAGTGTAGATAATTAGTTTTCAAATGAAAATGTTCAAAGTATGTGCCAAATAATTCTTTTTAGTTTATAATATTAATTAGAAAGAATTATTGATTTTCTAACTGTATTTTGCTTACGCCGTGTAAACCATAGCTATGTAATATTTAGATGGCCTGATTGAATAAATAAATTCCAATGTCTCACTTATGTGAAATATTGGTACATTTGAATGTTGTGTTACCTACCACAAAGCAAAACATCGTAGATGCGGCCATCTTTATTTTTAACGAAGACCTCTCAGCTCCGCTTGAGAAAGTGGCCGATTATGCGCAAGTAACCCGCCGAACCCTGCACCGTTACTTCACCAATCGCGATGAGTTGTTGCATGCCTGCCAGCATACTATGCAAAAGCAATGTAATGATGCCATAACAGCTGCTTTAAATAGCTCGGCCGATCCGGCCAAGCAATTAGAACACATGCTTTATGCCGGAATTGATTGCGGCGTGAAATACGCCTTTTTTAATAAGTTACATCACTTACACAATCATCAGCATGCGCACCACAACAAAGAATGTGCACGATATGATGCCACATTTGGCAAAGTAGGCGCAATAATTAACAAACTACAGGATGATGGTGTAGTTAGCAAAAAACTTACAGCCGAGTGGGTGTCTGTACTATTTACAAGCGTAATTAATGCCACTATAAGTACACACGAATGGAAGGCAACCGGCAGTGACGAACTCAAGAAGTTTGCCTGGTTTTCTTTTAGTCGCGGTGTAGGGATATAAAAAAATTTGCGTACTCGTGTCTCAAAAGTGAGACTTAAAAAATGATAAATATGGATAATAACAATTATGATGTGGTAATTATTGGCGGAAGCTACGCCGGGTTATCAGCGGCTTTAGCTTTAGGACGGGCCCTTTTTAACGTACTGATTATTGATAGTGGACGCCCTTGTAACCAGCAAACGCCGCACTCACATAACTTTCTTACACAGGATGGTGTGGAGCCGGCAGTTATAGCAGAAAAAGCCCTAAAGCAGGTGCTCATTTATCCCGGCGTAAACCTGCTTGCGGATAAGGTAATTTCGGTAGCAGGCACGGATGGACGTTTCGACGTTATGACCGAAGGGGGGGAAGCCGTACATGCCAAAAAGCTGTTGTTTGCAACCGGTGTACGCGATATTATGCCAGATATACCGGGTCTGGCGGAATGCTGGGGCATATCAGTTATTCATTGCCCTTATTGCCACGGTTATGAATACACAGGTGTTGCAACCGGACTTTTAGCCAATGGTGACGAAGCAGCAGATCATGCTGCTTTTCTTGGCAACTGGACCGACAACCTAACCGTGTATACCAATGGAGAATCTGTAATATCATTAGATAAGCAACAAATGCTTGCCAACTTGCAGGTTAAAATAGTTGAGACACCCGTTCAGCATTTAAAACATAATAGCGGAAAATTAGAAAGCGTTATTTTAGCCAATGGCAGCGAAATCCCTATTAGCGCATTGTATGTAAGGCTGCCTTTCGAACAGCATACCCCAGTTTTGGAAAACATCGGGTGCCGATTAACTAAACAGGGTTACATAGAAGTAGATGAAACCCGGCAAACCAGCGTAGCAGGCATTTATGCAGCTGGCGACAATATGAGCCCCATGCGGTCTGTATCTGGTGCGGTAGCATCAGGAACTATGGCTGGTGTGTTCATAAGCCGGCAGTTGATCACAGAAAGAAATCTGTCAAGGACCAGACCTCGCGTTTAATGTTTAACCTAAAATCAGTATAAAGGTGTAGCCCAGTGAAGGCCTTTATACTGATATTGGGTCAATGGCAAAGCATTTTTTAAATGTTGAGAATAAAAAATATTATCGTAATATTGCGATGTAAAATATGGGTATTACTAAAACAGAAATTTTTACTGATGAGCAGAACCGGTTGGCGGTAATGCTTAAAGCCATTGCGCACCCTGCCCGTATTGCCATACTTGAACACATTATAAAGGCAAATGCTTGTATATGCGGTGACTTGGTTGAGGAGTTGGGTCTGGCGCAGGCCACCATTTCGCAGCACTTAAAGGAACTCAAAAATGCAGGCCTCATACAAGGTACCATTGAGGGAGTGAGTGTGTGTTATTGCATTGAGCCTAAGGCCTGGGCGTTGTTGCAAAGCCAACTCAATAGTTTCTTTAACGCTTATACAGAACCCAAATCCTGCTGCTAAAAAAATTTGAGTTTATATATCGCAATATTGCAATAATACATTTTATGGATTTTTATGGAAACAATAAACTGGCAAGATTTTAAAGCTAAGCTAAGAGCCAATCCAAATTTGACCTTGCAGTTTCAGTATGCTGATGATAAGTGGGTTGATGCCGCCTATCACATCACCGAAATTAAGCAGGCGCCTGTAACATCGGTTGATTGCGGCGGTGTGATGAACGCCTGGACAGAGATTATTGTGCAGCTGTGGGAGCCGCTTAATGAGCAGCAGGATCGCGCCATGAACGTGGGCAAAGCTTTATCTATAATTGATTTGGTAGAAAAAGCACTACCCCTTAACCCTAACGGCTTAATAAAAATTGAATTTGGCAACACCGCGTTTGATACACGCCAGATGCTGCCCAAACAGCTGGTAATAAATGGCGATAACCTGATTGTAGACCTACGGGCAGACACCGTTCAATGCAAGGCTATAGAGAGGGGCGGAAGCTGTGGCGTTAATGATAAAGGCGAAGAATGCTGCACGCCCGTTGCCCAAGCGAAACCTAAGATCCAGTTGAAAAACTTGGCCGTTTCGGCAGCTCCAAGCTGCGAACCTGGCTCGGGCTGCTGTTAATTATGGCGTTATGAAGAATATATTAGTACTGTGCACCGGCAACAGTTGCCGCAGCCAGCTGGCAGAAGGGTATTTGAGGCACTTTGCCGGTATTAATGCCCAGGTTTATAGCGCGGGCATTGAAACGCATGGCGTAAACCCTAAAGCCATACAGGTAATGGCCGAGGATGGTATAGCTATATCGCACCACACCTCTAATCATGTGGATGAGTATTTAACTATACCGTTTGATTATGTGATTACTGTTTGTGATAATGCAAATGAGGCTTGTCCGTTTTTTCCGGGCAATGCGCAGCGGTTTCATTATAACTTCCCTGATCCGGCCAAGGCAACCGGTACGCCTGAGGAGATAATGAATGAGTTTAGGCGGGTGCGGGATATGATTAAAAAGTATGCCGCCAGTTTTGTGAAACAGCATTTAGGCGTGCAGTAAGTAAATATAAAATATGCCTGCCAATAATTGTGCCCCCGCTGCTGAAAGAAAGCGCTTAAGCTTTCTGGACCGCTACCTTACCTTGTGGATATTTTTGGCCATGGGTATCGGCATAGCCATCGGATATTTTGTGCCATCGGTAGCCGCAACTGTTAATTCCTACTCCAACGGAACAACCAATATTCCCTTAGCCATAGGTTTATTACTAATGATGTACCCGCCGTTTGCGAAAGTGAAACTGGAAAATTTAGGACAGGTGTTTAAAAATACCAAAGTGCTGAGCGCTTCCTTGTTTTTAAACTGGGTTATTGGTCCGGTACTGATGTTTATACTTGCCGCGGTTTTTTTGCACGATAAGCCTGAATATATGGTAGGACTCATTATGATTGGTCTTGCCCGTTGCATAGCCATGGTAATGGTATGGAACGAACTGGCCGGTGGCAGCCGCGAATACGCGGCCGGATTGGTAGCCCTTAACAGCATCTTTCAGGTGTTGCTATACAGCATTTATGCTTACCTGTTTATCTCAGTTTTGCTACCTTTATTGGGCTTGCATGGTGCCGAAGTGAAGGTAAGCATGAGCGAGATAGCCGGGTCCGTAGGCATTTATTTGGGTATACCCTTTGCCGCAGGCGTTATAAGCCGTTTTCTGTTTATTAAAGCTAAAGGGCAGGAGTGGTATAATAACAAGTTTATCCCCTTGGTTTCGCCTGTTACTTTAATAGCGCTGCTTTTTACCATTATGGTAATGTTTAGCCTCAAAGGGCAGTTAATTGTGCAAATACCGTTTGATGTGGTACGCATTGCCATACCATTGGTAATTTACTTTGCCATTATGTTTCTGATAAGCTTTTATATAGGTAAGGTGCTTGGAGCAAACTACGCACAAAATGCGGCTATAGCTTTTACTGCGGCCGGTAATAACTTTGAGCTGGCCATTGCCGTTGCTATTGGCGTGTTCGGCATCAACTCCGGCCAGGCTTTTGCCGGGGTGATTGGTCCGCTGGTTGAAGTACCTGCCCTTATTGCCTTAGTTAATATAGCGTTTTGGCTCCGAAATAAGTATTACAAAGTGGAGATTGGTAATCCGGAGTAGGCCGGTAAAGTTGGCTTAAACAAACAAGCCCCGTCACTTTAATACCGGGGCTTGTTTGGGTATGATGTATTACGAAACATTACCAGCGCTCCCAAAAAGGAGGCGGCGTAATGCCTAACGAGCGCAGGTAAACATAGCCTTGCCCACGGTGATGAACTTCGTTATCGATAAAATATAATAAGGTCGAAAAGATGGTGCCCTCATATTGGCCAAAGGCTTTGTCCATTTCCTGAAAACGGGCTGGTGTAATATGTGGCCAAAGCAAATTTAAACGTACTGTTACCTTGTCCCACTGGTTTAAAATTTCTTCCTTACTCGCCGGAATAATACGGGTAATGTGCGAAGAGTTTTCCATTTGAGGCCACTCGCCGGTTGCCGCACCCTCAATACCACCGCCTGCCAGGTCAATCATTTCCATCACCAGTTCGGCAAAGGGCCGCATACCGCCTATGGCGTAACTGAACAGCTTATCCTCTGGGAAGGCCTCTATCATTTTACGGGTAAGCTTGCGGTGGCCTTGCCAGTGTTCAAGCAATTGCGTTGATGAAATTACGGTGTTACTTTCGGTGATTTGCATGGTTTCCATAACGTTGTGTGTTTTGATTTATACAAAGAAACCATGAGCCAGTGACAACCCTATGTCAGCAGGAACAAATGATACAAAAAAATAAAAGTAATAAAGCTCACAAGCTTATATACTGATGCTGTACAAGGCATCAAGTTGCATCAATAACTTACCCCGGTACTGCTTGTTACGGTATATTCTGGCTTGGCACCCATTGCCGATTTTACGTTGGTAAACCTAACCTGTTCAGCGTCGTTAACAATAACCTTTGCACGCTCAGGCATTTTGATATTTAGAAAAGTTACATTTTTAAGGCGGTGGGCAGGGTCTTTAAATCCGTTTATATTAATAGCCGGCTCTTTAGCCGAGGCGGCCGATAAGTCGATATTTTTAAATACAAAATTTTCGAAAGTAGGTGGCTCAGGGGCAGCTTCGCCATCGTTATTATAATTTACAGCCGAAAAGACAGTAATCTGTAAAAGCTGGCAATCAGCAACGGTTACATTTTTTACATAGCCGCCCCGCTCTTTAGTGCCTTTAATTTGCATGCCATGTAGTAAGGCTCCAGCCTTACAATCCTGTACCAGCACATCGCTTACCCCGCCCGACATTTCGCTGCCTATAGAAATGCCGTGGCCTCGCTTAAAATCGCAGTCTGTGATGCGAACATTTTTGGTAGGCTTGCCAACCCAAAAACCTTCCGGATTTTTGCCCGATTTTATAGCGATACAATCATCTCCCGTATCAAACGTACAGTTAAATATGTAAGAATCAGTAGAAGAGTCGGGATCTATACCATCACCGTTTCGAATCTTAAAAGTAACAATATTTAACCCCTCACAAGTTATGTTATCACTATAAATGTAATGTATGGTCCAGCTGGGCGGTTCTGTTATGGTTAATCCCGATAAGCTTACATTTTGGCAGTTCATTAAACAAATAAGCCTGCCCCGGCTGCGCATACCACTTGCTTTGATCATAGCTTCGCCCAGGGGCCGCCCACCGCCGGAGATGGTCCCGCCGCCGGTTATGCGCAAATTTTTAACGTTGTACGTGCCGTTGCGGTTAAGTGTGCCTGCGTTTAGCAAACTGGCGTACGTTTTCATCTCCCAGCCTTCAAAACGGTTGGGGATCATAGGCAGGTAGTCTTCAACTGCCACCGATCCTTTTAACGTGCCTCCTGTTTCAATGAACAATGTCATATCACTTTTCAAAAAGAGAGCGCCCGAAACAAAGGTGCCTTTGGGTATATACACCGTTCCGCCTTTAGTGCATGCGTTAATGGCTGCCTGTATGGCTCTGGTGTTTGCATTGGCCGAGTCACTTTTAGCGCCATAGTCCAGTATGTTATAGATTTTTCCTTTAGAGGCAGTTTTAAACTTAATTGTGTTGGAGGCCAGAGCTTTGTCTTGTTTTATTCTAATAGTTACGCTATATAATGATGCAGGCAATAAATTGCTTACCGTATAATTTGTTTTGCTGGTAGAGCCGTTTATTTTGCCGTTTACTAAAATCTCGTAAACAGTAGTACTATTTCCGTATTGTTTATCCCATAATAGGCTAACTGAGTTGTCGGTTAAAGTAGCCGGAGCTATTATTAAGTTGTAGTGATGTGCAGCTGCAGCCTGTAAGAGAAAAGATTGCAACGCAAGCGCAACTACTACAAGCGCGAAGCGAACGGTTTTAGAAAATAACTTCTTCATTTATAATTGTTATAGGCATCACAGAGTAGCGTATCGTCGTTTCTTAATGAGGGTGTTGCTTGCTACAACGGGCGTGTTAAAACTATAAAAGAATTTAGAAAACTACTATAGGGTGCTGTCCTGTGTTGGTAATGATGGAAGCAGGCTGCAGAGAGATTGGGCCTATAACTTTGTACATATACTTAAATGATGATATATAAGCAGGTTTATAGCAAAAGCCCGATATGAGGATACCAGGCTTTTGGTGATGAGGGCAATTAATAATCCTAAAACACGCTCGTACTACTTAAACCCAAATATCAGCGGAAATAGAAAGGTGACAATAATTGTCCAGACGAAGTACACAGGCAAGTACAAAGCAATAGCTTTTCCAACTGCTGTAATTTCAGCTTTCTTAATAAGTACCTGGAACAGCTGCCCGGTTACAAAAAACAGGTTAAGTAATATCAGCACGTTACTACCCAAAACAGCGGTTCTGTTGGGTGTAAAACCCCATTCGGCAATACGGAACAAGATGGCAGAAAGCGCAATGCCATTGAGTACAATGGTAACAACCGACAGGAGGAATAGAATCCAGGTTTCCGCACGATGTTGAGTTGCTTTAGAAGTTTCGGCGATGGAGAAGAAAATTATGGCCATTACACCAATCAATAACGCATTAAAGACCATCAAAAAATCTCGGTCGTTATAAGGGTCTTTGCCTGAGTAAACGACAGCTACCAAATAAACTACCAGCATTACCAAAACCAACGGACTGAATATTTTAGCAATAACCGGCGAAACCTTTCCCACTAATTGCGGATTGGCTTGCGTAAGATAGGTGCCTACAATGGGTGCGGCGGCCAGACCGAATATGACAACATTTTTAAAATAAAAATCGGCTATGTTAAAACCGATGAGCGAGAATAAACCAATGGTTATACCGGTCATGATTGCGCCTGCTATCAGGATCAGGGTTGTGATCACCACTAGGTCGCCGTTATATTTTAAATAACCAAGCCTTTTAGCGTTGTTATTGCCCGGCCCATTAATAAACGCAAAACCCAATACCGACCACAAGAATAACGGTAAATGAATGCACGACAAAATTAAGGTATCGCTCTTTTTAGCATCAGGTAGGGCGTTGACGAAAATTAAGCCGGCAAGGGTTGCTATAACTGTAATGGCGATTTTTTGAACCGGCAGTTTATTCTTCCAACCAAAGTAAACCGTTAGAAGCGGAAAAATAACGAATCCCAAGTTCCTCGAATAAAAGAACTCCTCATTTAGCGAAAAAAAAGCCGGCAGCTTTGCAATTAAACCTGCTAACAGCGAAGCAACTATCACAAAAAACAGTTCCTCTCCTGTGCCCCAGTTTATGTCATCGCGCTCGTAATTCAATCGCTCATTCCAAAACTCGGCTATGATATTGCCCTTAAGCTCGGGATACAAAGCGTTAAATTCCCGTTTTTAAAAGGCTTTGTTAGTTCTATATAACTTTTCAAGCTGCAAGGGTGAGTTTAAATGAGCTAATATTTCTTCTTTCATGGCTTTATGGTTTTGCGAAATCTAGTAATTAGTCAAAAAAGATTAATTCCAAAGCGTGCCGTTTAAGCCTAAAACGGTGCCAATCCATAAAGCAAAAACATATCCGAGTACACTTAGCATAATAGCTAATGCAGCTTTCCAACCACCTTGGTAACGCAGTTTATCCATTAAAAAAGAAAATGCACCGCCCGCTGCACCGGTTAAGGGCACCATAATTAATGGTTTAACCATCCAAAGCTTGCCCCATGCCGGTTCAGTGTGTTTAACACCGAGCAGGAAAACACTAATTAGTACCAATGCGATTGCTGCGCCAATTAGCATGCGTTTACCTAATGAAGCGGGTTGAGTTGGTTGTGTTGTAAGATTGTTTGTGATTGTCATAATGATAAATTTAAGCTATTAACAGTGGTTTTAATGTTAAAAGTTCTTTGATATACAAAGTTAATAAAAAGTACTTTGTATATCAAAGTAAAAACTGATTTTTAATTAGGCCTTTGTAGTGGGGCTAATTGCTGCGTAGAAGCAGGTTTACTAAGAACTGAATATCTTAAGTAAAATCATGCAATACGGTGGAGGGAAGTACAATTGTTGCTGCTGTTTGATTAGGCAAGCTTCTTTACAGGATATTACATAGACAGAAAGGTAGTAGGGATATTTGTGATATGCTGCGCTGCAGAGGCGTTATAAGCGACCCTGCATAAGTAAAAATTTGTTTACTTTATTTTAAAGGCTGCCGTAGTAATCCATAAGCTTTGCCAGATCCACATCTTGTTTAAAATCAATCTTGTTAGATTTAATATATGTTTCCACATCGCTTTTCTTATCCGATAAAGCGTTTAATATGCCACTTTTACTGGGTTTTATGCTGATCATCTTCCCGTCTTTTATTAAATAGCAGGCGATATTATCTTCATACTTCAGGCCGGATATACCACCTATATCTCGTACCTCCATTTTCTTTTTGTAATAGTGTTTTAAAAACTTGGTTTTGCCAGTGCCCAACGTTTTGTAAAAGGTAAGTGGTGTCCATGTATCTACCGCCGGGAATCCGTTTTGGTATGTTTCATTATTTAAAGTAAAACGGGCTATTGGTGCAGTAAACAGCATAATGCTGCTGTCTTTGCCGGCAAAAACTGGCTGATCTAAAATTACGTCGTATTTTAAGTTGGCCTGGTAATTTTCGCCTTTGTTGGTTGTAGCGGTACCGTTACTCCAGTTGTCATTTAAAAACGGCGAGCCGTCTACTTCAATATTACCGTAGCGCCTTGTTCTTACACCATCAACCTCTATAGACATTAACTGGCTTGGGGCTGGCATGGATTGAATTTGTGCCTTAGCCGTTTGCAACTGCAACAACCCTGCAATAAAAAGAATACTTAGAAGCAAAGACTTTTTCATAGGTTAAGATTTAGAAATCAGTTATGAGTGTATAATGTCAGATAGACAATTCTAAGATAAGATTTTATGTTTAAAGTTCAATTTCGGAATAAAATAAGTTAAAAGAGTTTCACTTGCTCTTGCAGCTAACGATTAATGAAGTTATGATGACTATTATCAGCTTTTAAGGAAGCCCTGCGCTATAATTTTGTCAATTAGCAGGTTGATGCAAATTTGATAGAAGGGATAGATTCATATTAAGTTTAAAGCGTATAATTGCACCATTACGACGTATTTGTTATATTCAACAAACTTTAATTGCCGCTAATGTCTTTATCCTCTTATCCGAAGCCCACTTTTCGATATGACATTAACGCTCTGCGATGCCTTGCCATAGTAGGCGTTCTTCTTTTTCACTTTAAGGTTCCTGCAATAACCGGAGGGTTCTCTGGCGTTGACGTATTCTTTGTAATCTCCGGTTATTTAATGACCCGGATTATAGTTAATGAGCTAAAAGGCAATAGGTTTAGTTTATTACGTTTCTACCATAAAAGAGCAATACGAATTATTCCTGCATTGTTGGGCTTAATAGCATCACTGGTCGTAATATGCTTCTTTATTTATTTTCCCGACGATTATAAAAGCTTTTTGAGCTATGCCATATCGGCCATATTGTTTGTGTCCAACTTTTTGTTATACAGCAAGATGGATTATTTTGCACCCGCATCAGATACTAACATTCTGCTGCACACGTGGTCTTTGTCGGTCGAATGGCAATTCTATTTGATTTATCCTATTGCGCTTATATTTTTTAACAAATACTTTAGGCACAAGATACGCGCTCTTGCTATTTTAGCGGCGTGCACAGCGCTGGTATATGTATGTTGTGTAGGGCTAAACCATTTCCGGCCATCCGCTTCGTTCTATTTGTTTCCAGCACGGGCATGGGAGATGTTAGCAGGTGGCGTAGCGTATTACCTGGAAGCAAAACTCAGAACCTTTGGTAAGCGAAAGCTACTGGCTGGCATCGGTTATTTGATTATACTGCTGTGCTATTTCTTTTTTCATGATAAATTAGCCTGGCCCGGGCCATTCACTATTGTACCGGTTGCAGCTACTGTGCTGGTTATTGCTGCCAACGTTAATGATTTTTCGGTATTAAGAGCCGGACCTGTTCAGTGGCTGGGTAAAATATCATACTCACTTTATTTATGGCACTGGCCCGTATATGTAATAGCACAATACCGGGGAGTGCCTATTTCCTTTGCCACCATACTTGTGATGATTGCGCTATCATTAGTTTTGGGGTTTATTTCCTACCTGCTTATCGAATCCAGAAACATAAAACGGGGATTTATTGTGTATACGGCCCTTGGCGCTTTAGCTGTAGTAACCCTCATTTTGCCAAAGTATGAGTTTAATGCACGCATGTTTAAGCCCGAATCTTTAAAATTGTCCAGCTATTCACAGCACTATTTTGGCACACCGGATGCGAGTGAGCAATTTAACAAGTGCTTTGTAAAAACATCTTATACCATTAAAGATTTTGATCAGGAGGAATGTTTATCAATACTTCCCGGCCGAAAAAATGTTTTGTTAATTGGCGACAGCCACGCTGCTCATTTTTCATCAGCATTAAAAAAAGCTTTTGCAGGTTTAAATATACATTTGTGTGAAGTAGCTGCCAGCGGTTGCTCGCCGGTAATACGACCTAATGGCGCTCCGCGCTGCAGCGAAATAATGTCTTTCGTTTACCGCGACTATATAAAAGAACATGCGAAAGAATTGTCTGCCGTTATTATAACGGCAGACTGGTCAAAAAAAGGTGAGCCTAAAGAGATTGTAGCCGATGTTAATAGTACCATAGCCTATCTTAAAAAGTATCATTTAAAGGCAATCGTACTCGGTCAAACTAAAAATTATATTATCCCATATCCAACTATTGCTGCTTAGGAGTCGGAGTCGGGGAGGGATTTAAGTAAGAACTTTGTTGACCGCTCCACCGTATCTGTAAATGCTTTCCTTCGGGACAATCTAGGTCAATCATACTTGGATATTTTTGATGCAGACCATTATCCTAAGATAAACGCCCGTAAAATGCCTTACATGTTTGATGCAGGACACTTTACAACCTATGGTGCCGAAGAGGAAGTAAAGCAAATACTTCCGGTTTTAATCAAACAAAAGGTTTTGTAACACGCTCGCCCTCACACAGTAGGTGCAGCGTGCCTTGTGTATACAGATTTAAAACATTATAGCACATGATCAAGAATTTATCACCAGAACAGATAGAAGCACTGCTGAGTACGTTAAAGGCCAGGTTCGAAAAAAATATGAACCGGCACGGAGGCATGGAATGGGCTAAAATAGAAGCTAAGCTGCAAGCTGATCAGAATAAGTTGTGGTCGCTTAATGAAATGGAGGCAACCGGCGGTGAGCCAGATGTGGTTGGCTTTGACGACAAAACCGGCGAATTTATCTTTTTTGATTGTTCAGCTGAAAGTCCGAAAGGCCGCAGAAGCATTTGTTACGACCACGACGCACTGGAAGCCAGAAAAGAAAATAAACCACAAAACAGTGCTTTAAATATGGCAGCAGATATGGGTATCCGCATTTTAGCAGAAGAGGAATACCGGAAGTTGCAGACCCTTGGAAACTTTGATACTAAGACATCAAGTTGGATTCAAACACCGGCCGAGATCAGAAGACTGGGTGGGGCCATCTTTGCAGATCGCCGTTACAACACCATTTTTATATACCACAACGGCGCCGAATCATATTACGCTGCGAGGGCTTTTCGTGGCGCGCTAAGGGTTTAAATGCTTTCGTAAACAAAAACTAGTATAGGCAGTATATTAGTCTATTATAAACCCCGCCCATACTGATTTTTGTTTACGAAAGCTGCATAATACCCACTTACTTTTTAGCAGGCGTAAGTATTCCGGGATATAATACGCCGTCTGTTTTGAGGTTCAGGTTCAGTAGCTTCGCAATCAAGGGTGCAATATCTTCCTGGCCAATCAGTGGTAATACTGCGCCCGGCTTAATGCCTTTACCAAAGGCTACAAAGCCGGTTTGTATCTCTTTAAAATCGGTGGGAAGATACCCGTGAGTACCTCCGTTTGCCGGGGCGGTCATATCGCCCGTGGCCGAAGCGCCAAAGCTGAATCCCTGGTAGGCCGCCAGCGCTATTAGTGCATTAGGGTCACCCTGGGCGTTGGTTAATGCAGTTTTATCTAACACATGAAACATTCTTTTAATGCCATCAGGTAGTTGATTAAGCGCTTGTTTTATTTTTTCTACAGATGCCTTGTCTTTTGGATCTCTGAGGTGTAAAAAGGCAGAACCGCCGCTTTGCTGGAAATAAGCCTTCCAGGCGTTTTTATTGGCGTCATCATAAAGGCCCAGTTTGGCCAGCATAACGTTTGGCTTAAATTGGGTGTGAATATTCACAAAACCATGATCGCCGGTAACGATGAACGTGGTATTTTTGCTGATACCGGCAACCTCAGCTGCATCCATAATCGTTTTAATCGCTACATCTGCACCAACTATGGCCGACCTTACTTTATCGCCGTCACGGCCTTGTTCATGTTCAAAATGATCCAGGAGTGCAATATGTATGGCCAGGAAGGCCGGTTTGTAGCGTTTTATTATATAGGCAGCCATTCTTGATTTGTTCTGATCGCTGGTATAAAAATCTACTGTTGCACCATATTCGGCACTAAATTTACCAACGGCATAATCCTGTACTTCCTGAAAGAGTTCTTTGGGATTTGATTCCTGAGACATGGCTTTAATCTCATCCTTTTTTTCGCCCTTACCCTGTGGCAGAATCACGTATTCGGGTAAATTATAGTTTATAGGCGCACCAACCGTAACAGGCCAGCTTACACCAGCTGTGGTTAAACCCGCGTCTTTAGCGGCTGTCCATAATGTAGGCACTTTAATGTCTTTATAATACCAAAACCATTTGCCCGAAACGCCTAAAGGCTCAACGGGTGTATTGTAATAAATGCCATGTTTGGCTGGCAGTACGCCGCTCACTATGGTAGTGTGAGAAGGGTAGGTTACGGTAGGGAAGCTACCCCGTACGCCTTCGGCATAAGCGCCTTTTTGCATACCTTGTCGAACATTCACCATGCCCCACTGCGGGTCCAGGTAAAACTCGGGGCGTAAGCCATCTATACTAATCAGCACTACGTGGTTTTCCTGGGCGTGTACAGATGCCGATGAAAGCCAGCTTAAGGCTATTAAGGTAAATAATTTTTTCATGTGGTATTTTTGGGCGAAGATATTGGCCCAAAGTGCTATTGGTATTTCGTAAATGTTAACAAAATATAAAGCGGCTGTATTCTTGTTAGCCAGCGTATTGAATAAGGCTGGATATATGATATTTTTGCGTAACCGGATCTGTTAGGCGCTTTGTTAAAAAACACGGTGTACACTTATACCGACTTAATGATTCTGGAGCTTATGTATGCAACAACTATAAGAGTTGAACACTACAAAAAATTTGCTTTAAAAGGTATGAACACTTCCGACACACACAACCAGCGTATGGCAAAAATGACGTTTGCCTCAGTATATCCGATGTATGTAGCAAAGGTAGAGAAGAAGGGCAGAACGATACAGGAACTGCACCAGGTTATTAGCTGGTTAACAGGCTTCGACGACCAAATGCTGCAGGAATTAATTATGGAAAAGGTAACTTTTGAGGCATTCTTTCAGCAGGCTACGCTGAACCCTAACGCGCAGCTCATTACCGGAACCATCTGTGGCTATCGTATAGAAGAAATTGAAAACACCTTAACACGGCAGGTTAGGTATTTGGATAAGTTGGTGGATGAGTTGGCAAAGGGCAAAAAGATGGACAAGATTTTACGGGGCTGATATTTGTTATATTAAAATATGGCGCCCGACATAAAAAATAATAATTGTTGTAACTATTGAAAAGTGATTGCGTATAAGCACTCAAGTGGTGGACTAAGAGCTGAATTCGCTTTATGGTAGGTGCACAATATTTATAGCTGATACTGCCCGTTCATATTTTTGGACGGGCATATTTGTTTAATTCAATATTCAATTTTCTTTTGTCTTATCTAGTCATCGGGTCTTTTTATAGGTTGGTTTGGCGTAACCTATCACAGAGGAACCTTAACCTGAATGGGCATTAAACTAGACAGGATTAGCCAACAAGGTAGCAGGCATTAGAGCTTTTCTATGGTTATGATCTGATTAGTCGTAGGATCGGCTACAAGAAAGCTCTAGGGGCCAATAACACTCAGGCAGCTATATATCCGCAACCTCATTTCAATACGTAGCTTAAACGTTTAAGGCGACGGCATTGTATCCGCCCTTTTGTACTGTAAAGGTTCATTGATCTTCAATATTACTTTTTTGTTTATGTAGTTGAACCCGGTTTATTCAAGTAACTGCCAACTAATCCGTTTTAAGAGTTCCTCACCAAGCACATCAACCTCAGCATTATGAGATATGTTTTTGGATCAACCTGATATCTGGATGGGCTTAGGCTCGCCGAGGATGGGAAACACTGTAAACAAATCACTCATACCATATTCTTAGCAGAGTGGTTTATGCCTAATGATGTTTTTAGAAAAATTAACATTCGCTATAGCTGGAAGGTGTTTTAGGTCATATAAGTAATTCATTACTTGTTGTTTACTGATTTATAATTCGTAATATTGATTACTAGCCATACAACCCTTTGCAAGCAGGCGCAAACCGTTTTGCCTGCTTAACCAATTAATTTTTAACCTTTATTTTTATGAAAAAATTACTATTTGTTTTATTTTTTGCTTTGGCATTCACCACGGCCGAAGCGAGCAATCCTATTCCCTTTTTTTTACGGGCGCAACGTCATGTTAAAAGCATGGCTTTTACAACGCCATACCTCGACCATGCTAGTGCCTCCAGCAACTTATGGTATTCTATAGGGAGTCAGGAATCTTTTAATTTTGGACCTTATAGTTATTCACCATCTACAAGTGGAGGTACGCTATCTGCCACCGATTATTTTGGTACCACTACCGAAATTACATGGAATATTGTGGGCACAACACTTTCTTATACGGTAGATATTGTGCCCGGTACCGGTATCGATTTAGGAATTCACATGCTTCAAATTTATGATAATGATACCTCGCAAGATTTAATACTGGATGATTACGAGGATCCGGAGGGCGTAGGCTACGGAAATTCGCCTTATCATGGCTCGGGCTGCACGGATATCAGTTCCGCTTCGTCTGTACTGAGGTTTGTTTGGCAGAATTATAATTATACACGCGATTATTATAACGGTTATTCAGCCAATGAATATTATTCCTATATCTACCGTTAGTTAATTAAGGTGTTGGTATGGGTAGTGCTCCCTGGCCTGTGGCTGGGGATTTTTATTTAAGAATACATTGGTTGTTCGTGCATGCTGGTGTGCATTTGCTATGCCTGGTTAAGGTATAAGGAAAGTGTTGATGCGGAACGCCTACCAACGCAAGGATAATTCACCCCTAAATTGTCGTATTTGGCCCTCCTTATGTAGGTTGTTTCGTTGCATCTTTGTTTGCAATTAATGCCAAAACAATTATGTCAGAAAACAAAGTTTCATTACACAGAATAATAAAGGCCACGCCTGAGAAGGTTTACCGTGCCTTTACCGAAAGCCTGGCCATCGCTTCATGGTTGCCACCTTATGGCTTTCTTTGTACCGTACACGAAATGGACGTTCGGGAAGGTGGTGCTTTCAGGATGTCGTTCCAAAATTTTACAACTGGTAGCGGCCATACATTTGGCGGAGAATACATGGAGGTTAAACCCAACGAGTTCCTAAAGTACACCGATAAGTTCGACAACCCCAATATGCCGGGTGTAATCATCAACTCAATCTCGTTTCAAAAAACATTGGTAGGTACCGAACTTAATGTATTGCAAGAAGGCATACCCCAAGCTATCCCAATTGAAATGTGCTACTTAGGTTGGCAGGAATCGCTTGAAAAATTGGCTAAACTTGTAGAGCCTAACATACCGGATGCGTGATCGGATAGACAACAAAGCCGTAATCCATACGGCTTTTATGCTTAAGAGCTCTGTTTAAGCCGGATTCCTATGGGAGGGTCTGCTTAGGCGGAAAGGCAACCTATATTAACTAAAAAATAACAAGCATGAGAACAATCAATCCTTGGATTAACTTCAATGGCAATGCCGAAGAAGCATTTGCTTTTTACAAATCAGTTTTTGGCGGCGAAATCACCAAGATCATCCGTTTTAAAGACCTGGCAAGTGCTGAATTTCAGGTGCCAGAAAAAGAGGTTGATAAAATAATGTACATCGCTTTACCTATCGGCCAACACAATGTGTTGATAGCCAACGATGTTCCTGAATTTATGGGTGGGGTAAACGAAAGCGAAAACCGGTCGAAAATATTAGTGAGTGCCGAAAGCCGCGAAGAGGCAGATAAGGTATTTAACGGACTTTCGGCTGGCGGAGAAGTTGAAGGTGATATTGGTGATACACCATGGGGTACCTACGCCGGAATGTTTAGGGATAAATATGGCATTGAATGGATTGTGGAGTTTGACCCAAGCTTATAAATTCTAAGAGTGTGTAGATGAAGTAATCTTTGTCAGTGCAGGTTCTGGGCGTAAGAGGCCCTGTAATGGAGCCTCTAAGTATGTATTTAGCAATAAATTACTAAACTTGGAATGGCCTGCAATGCAAGGTTCCTTTATGAGAGACCTGCGGTGACGAAAGTAATACTTAGCGCCAGTTAGCACCTATAGTCAATAATCAGAATAGAAGGTAACCGGGAGATATTCTTCCCGGTATTAAAGCAGACATAGGGTTGAAAATTAGAAAACCACCTCGAGCTGGCGAGGTGGTTTGGTTCTTCAAATCATGATAGAGTTTGAATAATTGGCTTTCCAAAGATAAGTCATTGTAGTATTTCTGCCTATTATCGTGTTGCACACTTTGCTACACAAAACTCGTTCATTAGGAAATAGGAAAGATACATAGGATCCTGTTGATGCATGAAGCACAAAAGGTTAACCAAAAAATAGTGGTAAAACAGGTAATTAAAAGATAACAATTGTACCTTGAAATAAAGATTATATGGTCCGTCGAGAGACCGTCGCAAGGTAATACGCTGTATAGTGTTTGTTATTTTTGGCGTACTTTGTCCGTATATCGGTAACCGCACCTATAGCTCGTCCTTGCCCTTCGCATCCCTTACTGGTGCAAGCGTGTACGGCGGAGTATCATTGGCTATTAGTGCATGAAAATAAGCTGTGCTATAATATGCAGTTATGCCAGAATTATAATTGACTTTAATTTGATAAGTGCTCCTGCAGGGATTCAACCTCGTAAAAATAACAAGAGCCCGATACTTTCGTATCGGGCTCTTGTACTCGGGGCGGGAATCGAACCCGCACTCGCTTTAAGGCGAACAGGATTTTAAGTCCTGCGTGTCTACCAGTTCCACCACCCGAGCAGGTGATTATTATGCGGGAGAAGAGGCAGGCGTCGGCCCGCACACCACATAATAATTAGTACCTTTTAAAAATAAATCCCTTGCTGATATTCAGTAAGGGATTTGAGCGAAAGACGAGATTCGAACTCGCGACCCCGACCTTGGCAAGGTCGTGCTCTACCAACTGAGCTACTTTCGCATTTTTTGTTGGCGGCTCTCTTTCGATAACCCCCTTGCGTTTTGGTGATGCAAATATAGAGACAAAACCTTATTCTGCAAATAATTTTTTTAAAAGTTTTTTAACTTTTTCATAACTCACTGGCTTTCAAAATATCATTTATCAAATCGCTCTCAAACCCGCGGCCCATAGCGTACTGTTGTAGTTTATAGCGGCGCTTAAACGCGTCTTTTTCGGTTATCTGCGTCTGTTTCTTTTCTAAAATTTTCTGCAAGGTGCGTAAATACTCATCGCCATCTATAGTTTGCAGTGCTTTTGCAATCAGCTTATCGGGCACCCGCTTTAATTTTAAGCCTTGTTTAATCTTAATACGTCCCCAGCCGTTCTGGTTAAACTTGCCTTGGGCATAAGCTCTGGCAAAGCGCTCCTCATTTATAAAGTTGCCGGTTATTAACTCACTAATTACATTTTCAACACCGGTAGGGTACATGCCTAGTTCGTACAGTTTATCGCGCACTTCCTGCTGCGAGCGTTCCTGGTAAGCGCAAAAATGTTCGGCCTTGGCCAGGGCTGCTTTTTCATCTGTAATTCTCTTCTTTTTCGGCTCATCCATGCAAACCAAATTTACCAAAAATTCTTCTGTTTACATAAATATAAGCACCTTAGTAACCATGTTGAGCAGCCAATATACCATACCCGAAGTACAGCAAATTATAGGTGCGTCAGGTACCATCGTACGCGAAAACAACATCAGCATACTGCTTACCGACAGCCGGCAGATCAGCAATGCGGCGGAGTGCCTTTTCTTTGCATTGCAGGGCCGCCGCGACGGGCACGTGTTTATTGACGAGGCTTACAACCAGGGCGTACGCAATTTTGTGGTGCTGCAACAGCCCGGCGGCGAGTACCAGGCAGCCAACTTTTTAATAGTGCCCAACGTGCTGCAGGCGCTGCAAACGCTGGCAGTCTATCATCGCAGCCGTTTCGATTTACCGGTTATTGGCATTACGGGCAGTAACGGTAAAACCATTGTAAAGGAGTGGCTTTATCAGTTGCTGGCTGCCGATAAAAATATAGTGCGCAACCCCAAAAGCTATAACTCGCAAATAGGTGTGCCACTTTCGGTATGGCAAATACAGCAGGATAATGACCTGGGCATCTTTGAAGCGGGCATATCTACCGCAAATGAAATGGACGCGCTGCAAGCTATCATTCAGCCTACCATTGGCGTGCTTACCCACCTGGGGTCGGCACATGATGAGGGTTTTGAGAGCATGCAACAAAAAGTATTGGAAAAACTGAAGTTGTTTAAAAGTTGCGCTCTGCTTATTCACAACTACGACCAGTTGATGACGTACAAGGCCGATTTGCCGCCGGTTACCACTTTTACCTGGAGCCAAAAATTTAAGGAGGCCGATCTTTACGTGTTCAGTGAAACGGTGATTTCCAAACGTTTTTACTTGCGGGCACTGTACAAAGGCAAGGAGATTGAGTGTTTAATACCTTTTTTGGATGAAGCTTCGATAGAAAACGCCATTGTGTGCTGGGCTACCATGCTGGCTATGGGTTACAGCGCTGTAGAGGTTGATAAACGGCTGGAAAACCTGAGCACCGTAAGTATGCGCCTGGAGATGAAGAACGGTATTAACGACTGCTCGGTAATTGACGACTCGTACAACTCCGACATTCGTTCGCTCGAGATTGCGCTAAAGTTTTTACAGCAGCAAAATCAGCACAAAGTTAAAACGCTCATTCTTTCAGATATTTTTCAATCGGGCCTGCAGCAGGATGTGCTATACCAGCAGGTGGCCCAAATGATCCAAAATCATCATATTGATAAATTTATTGGGGTAGGAGCGGCCTTGCAGCAGCACCAGCAGTATTTTGCCAATGTACCGCAAAAGTTTTTTTACGAAAGCACCGGTGATGTGCTGCGTCATCGCAAGGAGATCAATTTCAATAACGAGGCTATTTTAATTAAAGGATCGCGCAGTTTTGAGTTTGAGCGCATTAGCAGGGCATTGTCGCAAAAGGCGCACGAAACCATGCTGGAGATAAACCTTAATGCCCTGCTGGGCAACCTTAATTTTTACAAATCCAAACTACAGCCCGGCGTAAAAGTAATGGCCATGGTTAAGGCTTTCTCCTATGGCAGCGGCACTTTTGAGGTAGCCAACATATTGCAATACAACAAGGTGGATTACCTGGCTGTAGCTTATATTGACGAGGGCATTGCGTTGCGCCAAGCCGGTATTACACTGCCGTTGATGGTGCTCAACCCCGAGCCGTCAGCTTTTGATAAACTGGTGGAATTTAAGCTGGAACCCGAGATTTATAGCTTTGGCCTGCTGGATAAGTTTGTCAAGTTTGCCAAGCTGCATCACATAAGCGAATACCCGGTACATATTAAAATTGATACGGGCATGCACCGCCTGGGTTTTGAGGACTTTGAGCTGGAGGCTTTATGCGATTTGCTGGAAGAGAATGCCTACATCCGGGTAACGTCCATCTTCTCGCACCTGGTGGCTAGCGACGCCGAGGCACATGACGACTTTACCCGTAAACAAATCAAACAGTTTAAACAGGCCTTCGCAACAATTGAGCAGGCGCTGGGCTACCCGGTTATTAAACACATAGCCAACACATCGGCCATTATACGCTGGCCCGATGCCCAGTTTGATATGGTGCGCCTCGGCATAGGCTTGTACGGCATAGACGCCGCTGTGCCTGAACATTTGAATGGCCTGCAGCCTATTGCTACTTTAAAAACAAGCATATCGCAGGTAAAGCATATTACCGCCGGAGAAACTATTGGGTACAACCGCAATGGCAGTTTGCTAAGGGATGGCCGCATAGCTACCGTACGCATTGGCTATGCCGACGGATATTTACGTGCTTTTGGTAACGGCGCAGGCAAAATGCTGGTGAAAGGCGTACTGGTGCCTACCGTTGGTAATATTGCAATGGACATGTGTATGATAGATGTAAGTGCCGTTGAGGTTAAAGAAGGCGATGAGGTAATTGTATTCAATGAGCAGCAAACTATTGAGGATCTGGCTGCGCAAATTGGCACCATACCGTATGAAATTCTGACCAATATTTCGCAACGCGTAAAAAGAGTGTATTTTTATGAGTAAAATTGCAGCTGGTTATGAACGGTATAGCTCGCATACTACTTAGATACTTTGTAAAAGGCATGTTAGTGGTGGTGCCCCTGGGCGCTGCCTGTTTCCTGATTTTTTGGGCGGTTTCCAGTTTAGACAATGCCCTTAACCTGAGCGATGTGCTTTGGGTAAACCCTAAAACAGGCAAGGCCCTTTATATTCCGGGCCTGGGTATTTTAACCGTGCTGGTTATCATTATGATTGCCGGCGTGCTGGTTACCAATGTTATTACCGATCCTATCAAGGGCTGGTTTTCTTACTGGCTTAACCGTTTGCCTTTGTTTAAGTTTCTGTATTCATCAATCAAAGATTTAACCGAAGCTTTTGTGGGCGAAGAAAAGAAGTTTAACGAACCGGTATTGGTGGAGGTAGGCTCTAACGGACTGAAAAAGATCGGTTTCCTCACCCATAAGGATATGACCGTACTCGGCCTCCCCGGCGATGTTGCGGTTTACTTTCCGTATTCTTATTCCTTTGCGGGCCAGGTTGTTATTGTGCCGGCCAGTAAAGTAACGCCCATTAACAAAAGCGCTGCCGAAATGATGAAGTTTGTGATTTCGGGTGGGGTTACTGAGTTGGAGTAGAAGGTGAGGCAAAAGCTGCCGTTACACATGCACAAATACTTATGTCATTGCGATGAACGAAGTAATCTTTGCGGAGAGCAGTTTCGTCTGAGCTCATTATGAGGGCCTGTGTTTTGCCAAACTCGTTTCAGTGCTTATAAACTCCCTTCGTCTCCTCATTGCCGGAGAGGCTACTACTTTTGGCATAGCCCCAAAAGAAGCAAAAGTGCCTAGCCAGCACAATCCCTGCCAGCGCTGCAGGCCGTAATCCCGGCCGGGTGCGCTGGCAGCCCGACGCTTCTTAACAGTAGCTTTAGTAGCTTTGCTTCGCAACTGCTATTATTTTTAAATTCCCGTTCAGACACCCACTTACTTCGTGCTCATTTTATTAAACTTTACCATATAGGTGAGCAAAAAGTAGCGTTTCAGGATCTGGTTCTGGCTATCTACAATGGAGTTAGCGCCGCTGTAACGGTAGGCGCTTATATTTTGGTCGAGCATATCATAGCAGGAGAGCTTAATTTCGCCGCGGTCTTTTTTTAGCATCAGCACCGCTACGCTCAGGTTAAGCATGTTTACGCTTTTCTGAAAACCGGCACTGGCCAGCGGATTGTAGCTGTAGCTGTAAACACCCTCCCAGTACATGCGCTTGGGCCACCGCACGGTAAAGCGGTTGTCGGCGCTATGGCTTACAAATTTCACGCTCGCAAAATCAACGCCCGAGTAGGTGGTTGTTTGCGGACGCAGTGAGTAAGATGAGTTTAATTGTACAATTTCTTTCCAGCCCAGGTTGATGCCTTGCGTGAAGCCTAAATACAGGTTGTTTTGGAACCCTTCATCCTGGTTGAGTATAAAAAAGTTTCGGGCACTACTAAAGTAAGCAGATGAACTGATGTTGAGTTGCCAGGTCTTAGAAGTTTTGAATGTTTTGTTTACGCCCACATTGCCGTTTACATTACGCCTGCCGTTACGATTAACCGGCGTGTTGGCGCTCGCACCTTCGGGTGTTAATTGCGTTACCGATGTTACACTGTTCTCCTCAAAACTACTGTTCAGGTAGCTGTAAATATTTAATTGCGATTGCGGATAATACTTGTAAAAATTTACCGAAACTGAGTGCCTGCGGGTAGGCCTCAACAAAGGGTTGCCTGTAAAACGGTAAAGCTGTGAACTTTGTATAGTAATGGGTTGCAAATTGTATACAGATGGCTGGCTTACGCTAGAGCTGTAGCTTAACGAGGAGTTGCCTATCCGCAAACGTGCAGATGGAAGCCAGTTTAAGTAATATTGGTTCAAATCTGGAACGTTTTTGTGGAAGCGGTTAAGTATCTGCAGCCACTCAGCGGTAACACCTGCATCAATAGATACTCTTTTATTGAACTTGAAATTCAGGTTAGCCTTGCCACTTTCGGTCCATTGGTAACGGTCAAGGTCAGAGCTTTGGTTTTCCAGGTAAAGGCTGTACTCTCCGGTTTGCAGGTTTTGATCAAATGTTTGTTGCAAGCGGCCATTGCGAATAAAGCCACCGCTGGCGGTAACATCGCCGGTGAGCTTTTTACTTAGCGGATAACGAAAGGCTACACTCAGGCTGGCGTTGGTATTACGCGAGTTAACATCAATAAGCCGCCGCAGCTGTTCAGACTTTACGGTTGATGTTTGGGAGATGAGATCGAGGTTGTTGATATTGCTGGACAGGTCGGGGCTTATGTTAAGGGAGTGATTAACATTAAGTGACGCCGATGAGCCATACCTTTTTCCCAATTTATGATAATAGCTAAAATTGTGTTGAAACTGCATGCGGCTGCCATCATTACTGTTGTTACCAATACTTTGGTTAAGCGGGTTTAAGTAATTGTAACGGTTAGACGTATTATCGTACCGGTTAAAGTTATTCGCAAAGTTAAGCTTGGGCGTATATCTGAAATTAGTGCTGTCATTCGGATTCCAAACCACCAAACCGTTTACGTTATGTTTGTTGGTATTGGTAAGCGTATTATTATTGGTTAAAGTGAATAAGGTATCGGTAGGGAAATTTTGCTGATTTAATGATGTGCTGATATTGGTAACCTTCGAATTGTTGAAGAAGTATAACAGGTTCAACTTTAGTTTTTTACCATAATCATTGTTCAAGTTTAATCCAGCAGAAATTACCTTCTCGATACCACCGTTCCAGTTGTTGCCACCTACGCCCACGCTGCCGTTATAAAGCGCATCCTCGCCACTGCGGTCAAAACCACCGTATTGCGATAGGTCATTGTCTGAAAAGCCGGTACGGTTAAGGTTGTTGCCCACACCTATAAAACTCATTTGCAGGGTATCCCTGAACATGTTGAACAAACCACCCGATTCAAACCTTTCGCGGCTGCCGCCGCCTGCGTACATTTTGCCAAATACGCTTTTCTTTAACGCCTTTTTAAACTTAAGATTGATGATCTTACTTACATTGGCCTCTTCGATTAAATGGTCGGGGTCGTTTTCGCGGTCATCAAATATCTGTACTTTATCTAATAGCGACACGTCAATGTTTTTAGAGGCAACGCGCGGGTCGTTCGCAAAAAATTCTTTGCCGTCTATAGTTATTTTAGATATAGCTTTACCGTTTACTTTAATGCTGCCATCAAAATCAACCTGTACGCCGGGCAGTCGTTTTAACAATTCCTCAACCACTGCATTAGGTCTTACTTTAAAGGCGGCCACATTAAATTCAACCGTGTCTTTTTTTATTACAATGGCCTGCCTTTGTGCGGTGACTGTCACTTCGCCCAGCATTTTACCTTCCGGGCGCATAATAATGTTGCCAAGGTTAAGTGTATCCCCCTGTTTCAGCGTAACCACCTTACCAAAATTGGCGTAACCTACGTAAGAAGCAATTACGGCTATAGGCTTACCAGATGGCAGGTTATATAAAGCAAATTTTCCGGTTTTATTAGTAACGGTATAAGATACAAAGGATGAATCTTTCAGATCGGTGATGCCAATGGTTACCATTTCCATAGGTTTCTTACCGGTCGAATCGACAATGGTCCCTTTAACGTGCGACTTGTTTTGGGCAAAGACGCTCCCCAGGCATAAGACCAGTATGGCCGTCAGGAAAAATTTGTTCATTAAAATTGTGTAAGTAAGGTTGTAAGGGATCTGAATGTTGGCTAAATATATTGAAAAACTTCAACATCAATCTGATGATAATCACCCGTTAACATAATTTAACTCATGTGTCGGCTATTTGCCGCTTAAATGCCGTAGCAGAGATGGTCGGAAAATTAAGCTTAGTAAGCTCCAATGTTTGTTTTATAATTGCCGGCGTGGTCAGGCAGCCTGAGCAGCGTTGGCTGTAAATAAAATTTATAAGGGTTGCACATCGCTTAAAACAGTGAAAAAAGTAAAAATAGATACTCTAATTAGCGCCATTTTGGTTTACAGCATTGACCTAAAAATTAGCACTTTAACTGCCAATTAATCAGCAAATTTTCTTTATTTTGCGGTTATGGACCAACCTGCACAACCTAAACGCGAGGCTGCCTTAGGCTTTATCTTTATCACTTTGTTAATCGACATTACCGGCTTTGGTATTGTTATTCCTGTATTTCCTAAGCTAATTGGGCACCTTATACATAACAGTAATTTAAGCGATGCTGCCATTTATGGTGGTTGGCTTACCTTTGCCTACTCGGTAATGCAATTTTTGTTTGCGCCGGTACTGGGCAACCTGAGCGACAGGTACGGCCGCCGGCCGGTGCTGCTGGGCTCGTTGCTGGGTTTTGGTATCGATTATACTTTTCTGGCTTTTGCACCTAGTATTTGGTGGTTGTTTGTAGGCCGAATCATAGCCGGTATTACCGGCGCAAGTTTTACTACGGCGTCGGCCTATATTGCCGATGTAAGTACACCCGAAAAACGCGCCCAAAACTTTGGCATTATAGGAGCAGCTTTTGGTATAGGCTTTATTATTGGCCCTGTATTGGGTGGTATTTTAGGCCATTATAGCACTAAACTGCCGTTTTTGGCTGCTGCTGGTTTAGCCATTTTAAACGCTATTTATGGTTATTTCATTTTACCCGAATCTTTATCGAAAGAAAACCGCCGGCCGTTTGAATGGCGAAGGGCCAACCCTATAGGCTCATTAATGCAGTTAAAAAAATACCCAGCTATTAGTGGTTTAATTGCTTCGCTTATTTTAATTTATATAGCGGCCCATGCCGTACAAAGCACCTGGACTTATTTTACCATGGAACGCTTTAGCTGGAGCGAATCACTGGTGGGATACTCACTGGGTTTTGTGGGCTTGCTCTCTGGTTTAGTGCAGGGACTGCTAATACGTGTAACCATCCCTAAATTGGGCCAAAAAAAGAGTATTGTACTGGGCTTGTTGTTGTACAGCATAGGTTTGTTCCTGTTTGCATTTGCCAATCAAAGCTGGATGATGTTTGGTATTCTGGTGCCTTATTGCCTGGGCGGCATTGCAGGGCCTGCATTGCAAGGCTTAATTAGTAACCAAATACCGGCTAACGAGCAGGGCGAGCTGCAAGGTGGCTTAACCAGTTTAATGAGTGTAACCTCCATCATCGGCCCGCCATTAATGACCACGTTGTTTGCCTGGTTTACCAGTAAAAGTGCGCCGGTTCAATTTCCCGGAGCGCCATTTTTAATGGGTGCTGTGCTAATGTTATTGAGTACATTCCTTGCTTTGCGCAGCTTTAAACGGGCACGTATTAGCACAGTAAAAGCCTAAGCCCCCGGTATGAAAATTTTTATAGCACTGCTGTTGTTTTGCGGCGTTTTATTTGCTGGTTTTGTAGGGATGCGTTACACTAACGCACTCAACTGGTACTATGTTACAACCGAATCAAGCGAGCCTACTTTTAAGGCAGGTAACATTGTTTTTGTATCACGTTTTAAGAAACCCCATCCCGGCAGTTACATATGCTACAAGGGGCCAGGAGGGTCTATTTATACGCATCGCTGCGTAGCCATAGCTAAAGATATTATCGAGCTTCGGGACGGCAACTTGTATCGGAACGGCAAATTCATAAATGAGCCCTATACGGCAAGTGAATACCTGATTGCAAACAGTAAGGCAGATAGTTTGGCCATGTATTTTGACCGCGCAGGTAAAACACTTACTTCCAGGGATAGCGCCTTCTCGGGCGTTAGTTTAAGTAACCAAGAATTAAAGACGCTGCACTTAACCGGTTTACAAAGACTAGTAAGCGCCAAAGGATTTGTAAATGAAGGCTTGTACAAACCTTTTGTGAAAGCCGGATATAATGAAGATAATTTTGGGCCGGTTACCGTACCGGCAAACAGTTGTTTTGTGTTAGGAGATAACCGGCATTGGGCCATGGATTCGAGATACCTTGGGTTTATTACCGCCGATATGCTAATTGGAACCGTACTTAACTAAAACAATTTTGGCACAAAGCCTTTTAACAGGTGTTACTTTTTTTACATGAGCGAGGAAACCAAGCATAAGCGCCCGGCAGCACTAAGTTTTATATTTATTACAGTACTTATTGATACCCTTGGTTTAGGCGTTATCATCCCGGTTCTGCCCAAGCTGCTTGAGCAACTTGGCGATTATAATACCAGCATGGCTACCCAAATTAATGGGTACCTTACCTTTACTTACGCGCTCATGCAGTTTGTTTTTTCGTCTGTGTTAGGCAATTTGAGCGATAGGTATGGCCGCCGGCCTGTATTGCTCATATCAATGGTGGGCTTTGGAATTGATTACGCCCTGATGGCTTTTGCACCTAACGTGTTCTGGCTTTTTGTTGGCCGAACCATTGCTGGCATTGCAGGCGCCAGCACTACCACGGCTACGGCCTACATTGCCGACGTAAGCACGGGCGATAACCGTGCTGCCAACTTCGGCTTAATTGGGGCAGCTACCGGCTTAGGCTTTATTATGGGTATTGGTTTGGGCGGATACCTGGGCGAGGTAGGTTTACGCATTCCGTTTATGGCGGCAGCCGGTTTGGCGTTGCTTAATGCTTTATACGGATTTTTTGTATTGCCCGAATCCTTGTCGGTTGAAAACCGCCGCCCGTTTGACTGGAGTAGGGCAAACCCAATTGGTGCACTCAAGCGCTTAACAATGTACCCTGCTATTGCCGGGTTAATAAGTGCTTTCAGTTTAGTTTATATTGCCTCAAAAGCGGTTGAAAGTGTACTTGCCTTCTTCCTGGTCGAGAAGTTTAAGTGGAGCATGAGCAGCATCAGCAGCCTGGGTATTTTCATTGGCGTGTTGCTGATTGCCATACAAGGAGGGCTAATCCGTATCATCATTCCTAAGTTAGGGCAGCAACGCAGCATTGTGTTCGGCTTGCTGTTTTATGCTATTGGTTTGGCGCTTATTGCCTTTGCTAACCAAGGCTGGTTAATGTATGTGTACATGATTCCGTATTGCCTGGGCGGTATATCGGGCCCTGCACTACAAGGCCTAATTACCAGCAAAGTTGAGCCTAATGAACAAGGTGAATTGCAGGGTGGATTAAACAGTTTGTTAAGTATCACCACTGTCATTGGTCCGCTGCTGATGAGCAGTTTGTTTGCCCATTTCACTAATCCCAAAACCTCATCCATTTACTTCCCCGGCGCACCTTATCTGTTAGGCGCAATTTTGATGCTTATTAGTACGGTTATTGCTATCAGGAGCTTTAAACGAACTAACGCTAACCACCCCGCCTTAGATAGCGGCGTGAAGTAAAGATGGTTTGACGTCAAAGAATTCTCTTTCGGATGTCTGTACATTATCGTTCAACAGCTATATAGCCGGAGCCATAAATAAAAACGCTCAGGATGAGTTAAAAAAAGGGGCTGGTGAATATCACCAGCCCCTTTTATGCGCTAATTAAAGTACTTAGTGTAACTCAATCCTCGCTCTTGTAACTTCAAACAGCAATAATTAAAAGTTTGGTTTGAGCAGGTATTTGTTGTAGAAGCGGAAAATGTGTTCCACTGCTTCCTCGGCGGTGTCTACCAACCGGTAAAGTTGTAAATCATCCGGACTAATGTTATGCTCGCTGTTCAGCATCTTTTCTTCAACCCATTCAAACAGGCCTTTCCAGTAATCTACGCCCACAAACACAATTGGGAAGCGCGCAATCTTGCCGGTTTGGATGAGGGTAATTGCCTCGAACGATTCATCCATGGTGCCAAAACCACCAGGCAGTACAATAAAGCCCTGGGAATATTTCATAAACATTACCTTACGCACAAAGAAGTAATCAAACTCCAGCAGTTTATCGCGGTCAATGTATTTGTTATGAAATTGCTCAAATGGCAGCTCAATGTTTAAGCCTACCGATTTGCCGCCGGCCTCATAAGCGCCTTTATTAGCTGCCTCCATAATACCCGGGCCACCGCCCGATATAACGCCGTAGCCCTGCTCGGTAAGTAAACGGCCACATTCTACCGCAATGTTATAGAAAGGATTATCGTTATGCGTACGTGCCGATCCAAATATGGAAACGCAAGGGCCAATTTTGGCCAGTTTCTCAAAACCATCCACAAACTCGGCCATAATCTTAAAGATTTGCCAAGAGTCGGTTACCTTTATTTCGTGCCAGTTTTGGTTCTGGAAAGCCTGTCTTATTTTATCATCACCTGTCATAATATCAAATTCAAAATATAGTAATTACAACGCTGCCACTTTTGTTTTAGCCTTTGAGGTAAGTAACAGGCCGGCAAAGGTAATTAAACCGTTTACAATGATCAGTTCGTTATCAAAAACATAACCGCCCAGTATCTCTTTAGAACCCGTGCTCAGGAAAAAGCATACTGCAGGTGATATTAAACAAATAAATGGCACCAGTTTATCGTTCACCTGACGGCCGCTCAAAAACAAGCCAAATCCATACAGACCAAGCAATGGCCCGTAGGTGTAAGACGCCACCTTAAAAATAGCGCTCACTACCGCATCGTTATTTACGGCATTAAATAAAATAATGGTTACAAACATCAGCCCCGAAAACGTGATGTGCACGTAGTGCCTTACTTTAACCATGGCTTTGCTGTTTGTATCTTGCCGTTTGTTAAAGTTCAAAAAGTCTACACAAAAAGACGTGGTTAAAGCGGTAAGTGCCGAATCGGTTGTGGCAAAGGTGGCTGCCGTTAAGCCCAGCATAAATACAATGGCAGGGAATACGCCAAGGTAGCGCAGTGCTATGGTAGGGTACAGGTAATCGGTTTTCTCTACACTGATACCGTTTTTGGCCGCGTACAGGTACAACAAAGCGCCTACGCTCAGGAAAAATATATTAATGACCACGAACACGCCGGTAAAGCTGAACATGTTCTTTTGTGCCTCGCCAATATTTTTGCAGCTCAGGTTTTTTTGCATTAAATCCTGGTCAAGCCCCGTCATGGCTACGGTGATAAATAAACCGCCAAAAAATTGCTTGCTCAGGTGCAGCTTACTGCTCACAAAATCATTCAGGAAGAATATTTTGGAATAGCTGCTGTTCTTTATGGCATCGGCCGCTTCCACTATGCTGAAATTAAGGCTTCGGCAAATGAAGAAGATAGAGAGAAATACAGATGCAACGAGGAAAAATGTTTGCAGGCTATCGGTAATAATAATGGTTTTTAAACCGCCTTTATAGGTGTATGACCATATTAATACCAGGCAAAACAGTACAGTAGCCCAAAAGGGAATACCATAAGTATCGAAAATAAATTTTTGTAACACAATAACTACCAGGTACAACCTGAATGATGAGCCAATGGTACGGCTTATCAAAAATATAGTAGCTGCTGTTTTATAGCTCCACTTGCCTAAGGCGTTTTCTATATAACTGTAAATTGATGTTACCTGTAAGCGGTAATACAATGGCAACAGTACAGTGGCAATAATGATAAAGCCCGCTGCATTGCCCAGTACAAACTGAAAATAAGCAAACTGATCGCCGCCGGGGGCGCCTACCTTGCCGGGTACCGATATGAAGGTTACACCACTCAGCGCAGTACCTATCATGCCAAAGGCCACCAGGTACCATTTGGAATTACGGTTGGCTACAAAAAAGGTGTCATTATCTGACGAGTTACGAGACGTTAGGTAAGAAATAAGGATGAGTACTAAAAAGTATCCGGCTATGAACAATAGTAAAATTCCGGGCGACATATGATTTGGGTTAAGTAATTAACAATTGATGGCGCAAGCTAATTAAAAAGTTTTAACCAGCTCAAATCATTAAGGTAAATTAATGAAGCATTTTATGAAAATAATGCTTCCGCGCTGAGGCAGATGACCATGTGCTGACCATAATTAAGGCTTATTTTTTGTAAATTTGATGTATGAATTTTTCTTCGAAATTATTGGAGAATGCGGTTGCAGAGTTTTCGAAACTGCCGGGTATCGGGCAAAAAACAGCGCTTCGTTTGGTGCTGCACCTGCTTAACCAGGACAAGCCCGACGTGGAGCGTTTTAGCCTGGCTATGACTAAACTGCGCAACGAAATACAACATTGCCGCACCTGTTATAATATATCCGATTATACCGTTTGTGAGATATGCTCATCTTACAAACGTGATCATGCCACTATTTGCGTAGTGGAAGATACGCGCGATGTAATGGCCATAGAGAATACAAATCAGTACACTGGTGTATACCATGTGCTCGGTGGACTGATCTCGCCGATGGATGGGGTAGGCCCATCGGACCTGGAAGTAGACTCACTGGTAGAGCGAATTAAGGCTTCAGACGTTAAAGAAGTGATTTTTGCGCTTAGCGCTACTATGGAAGGCGATACAACGATATTTTATTTGCACAAAAGGTTAAAAGATTTAAACATTAGTTTATCAACCATAGCTCGTGGCATAGCGTTTGGAGGAGAACTGGAGTACGTGGATGAGATAACCTTAGGAAGGTCTATTGCCACCCGCGTACCTTACGAAAGTTCTCTGGCAAAATAAGCGCATGAAATTATCTATCATACTTGTAAATCAGAATTTGCACAGACCGTTGCGTCAGGCTATGTATGCGCTTAAACAAGCAATACAAAGTTTGGATGCTGAATTAATAGTGGTAGATAATGCATCGACCGACCGGTCGGTAGTTATGCTGACAGATGAGTTTCAGGATGTGAACGTTATTCAAAATATAAAGCCGGTAGGGTTTGCAACAGCGGTTAATCAGGGTGTCAAAGCCTCAACCGGCGATTATGTTCTTGTTCAATCGCCAACAGTAATTACAGCTGAAGACAGTTTGGAAAAATTGTTGGCGTTTGTGGAGACGCATGCCGATACAGGTGGCCTGTCTGTACGTATGTTAGATGCTGAAGGCAACTTTATTGCCGACTCGAAACGTGCAATGCCAACACAGTGGATCAAGTTTTTTGGAGCAACAGGTCTTTCAAAACTGTTTTCCAAATCACAGCTTTTCAGCCATCACTACCACTCCGGCTGGGGTGAAGAGTTTGAGAATACAGAGACAGATGTATTGAATAATTGCTTTATGCTGTTACGTAGGTCGGTGTTAAATGAGGTTGGCTTGTTTGATGAGCGCTTTAAAGCTTATGGTCAGGAGATCGATTTATCCTATCGCATCAGGCTGGCGGGCTACAAAAACTTCTATTTTGCTAAAACCTTTGTAATACAGCAATCAGTACCACCGGTATCTAAATGGAGCTGGCATTTCATTAAACATTTTTACGGGGCAATGCTTATTTTTGCAGCCAAATACTTATTAAAGATGCCTGAACTTAAGCTAAAAGCTATGCCAAGGTGGTCTGCCCCAGCTTATGAGTTTAAACAGTAAGATTGTTATAATTACCGGTGCCTCGTCTGGCATAGGCAGGGCTTTAGCCTACGAAATGGCCAGCCGCGGCGCAAACCTCGTATTAGGCGCCCGCCAGTACGTTACCCTTTGCGAAATTACACAGGATATTGAAAAACGCTTTCAAACTAAAGCTATTGCCGTGCAATGTAATGTTAGCGTTGAAGAAGACTGCGCTTTTTTAATTAAACAAACCCTGCTTACGTTTGGCAAAATTGATGTATTGGTAAATAACGCCGGTATATCCATGCGTGCACTATTTAACGATTTGGATTTGCAGGTATTAAAAAAGCTGATGGACGTAAACTTTTGGGGAACGGTTTATTGTACAAAGTACGCGCTGCCCGAAATTTTAAAAACGCAGGGAAGCGTGGTTGGTGTTTCATCCATAGCAGGCTTTAAAGGTTTACCCGGCCGTACGGGTTACTCAGCTTCTAAATTTGCAATGAACGGCTTTTTAGATGCTTTGCGTGTGGAGAACCTAAAAACCGGCGTACACGTTTTAACCGCTTGCCCGGGCTTTACGGCATCAAATATTCGTAATACTGCACTTAATAAGGATGCGAATCAACAAGGCGAAAGCAGTTTGGAAGAAGATAAAATGATGACAGCTGAAGAAGTAGCCAAAGCAATAGCTAACGCTATTGAAAGTCGCTCGCGTACGCTCATACTAACAGGGCAGGGTAAACTAACCGTTACGCTAAGCAAGTTGTTCCCGGCCTGGTTAGATAAGTTGGTTTACAATGTATTTGCTAAGGAAAAAGATCCGTTGCTGAAATAAGTTGTACTCAAACCGTCAAGGAGGTAGGTTGCAGATTATTTTATAAGCCAGCCTGTCATTTCGAATAATAACGAAATCATTTTCTGAGCTGAAAGCTATTAATTGAAAAGAATCCTCACTATTATTCGAGATGACAGCTGGTGTATCAGTCTTGTTTATTTAATCTGTATTTGCTCTTATCTACCCATTAACCACTTCGCCGCCATTTACATGGATGATTTGTCCTGTAATGTAGGATGAATCTTGAGAGGCCAGAAAAACGTAGGCTGGTGCAACTTCTGCAGGCTGGCCGGCACGGCCAAGCGGCACGTCTTTACCAAACGATTTTATCTTTTCTTCATCAAAAGTAGACACGATTAGCGGGGTCCATATGGGGCCCGGAGCTACACCGTTAACCCTAATTTGCTTTTCGGCCAGATTTTTAGCCAGCGAGCGGGTAAAAGTTACAATGGCACCTTTGGTTGATGAATAATCTATCAGCTCAGGCGATGAACGGTAAGCGGTCACCGATGTAGTATTAATAATGGTATCGCCTTTTTGCAAATGGTTCAATGCTGCCGAACAAAAGTGGAACTGAGATAGTATATTGGTTTTAAAAGTTGCTTCCAGCTGTTCTTCGTTAATATCTTGCAAGTTCTTTTGCGGAAACTGCATGGCGGCATTGTTCACCAGTATATTCAGCTTGCCAAATTCCGCTGCGGTTTTTTCTACCGCTTCTTTACAAAAGCTGCTTTCTTTAATATCTCCTTTAATAAGCAGGCAACGGCGGCCTTCTTGTTCAACTAATTGTTTGGTTTCTTCTGCATCGGTATCTTCGTCCAGGTACACAATGGCTACATCGGCGCCTTCACGCGCAAAGTGAACACTTACTGCCCGGCCAATGCCGCTATCACCACCTGTAATTAAGGCTACTTTATCTTTTAATTTGCCAGAAGCTTTATAGTCTGCATCTATATACTGCGGCTTGGTGGTCATTTCATTTTCATTGCCTGGTTGGCTGTCCTGGGTCTCGGCCGGCAGGTCTGTTGGTTTTTGTTCCATGGTAGTATATTTCTTTACTAACCGGATGGTTAACCAATAGTTTAGTTTAATTCACAATAGTTTATTTTGGTAGCTTTGCATCAGTATAACTGCCTATCTGGCTCAAATCGAGGGATACTTTACCGCTTTCGTCGGTATAGAATGCAGGTGTAAATTTGCCGCCCCATATCAGTTCATCGTACTGGTATGACGTACGCGAGTGCACCGTTTGCGAAAAGGTATCATCGTAAGCTTTAAGCAATATCGCAAAGTTCGCGTTGGTCGCCTTCAATTCTTCGGGCGTAACCTGGTACAGCGGACTGTCTTCATCCAACGGATGCACTACCGTCCAGCTTAAGGTTAATATGCTGGCCTTACTGCGTTCAAGTGAAAGGGGAAAGAATTTGCGTACAGTCTTTCCATCAGAATAGTCATTGTAGGAGAAAATGACATCGATAGAAAGATCGATAAGTGTATTATTGCGCCTGTTGGCCAGTCTAAACATGAGTCCTTTTTGGTCGGTTAGATAGGGTGCCACCAGCATACGGTTACTGTAAGCTATTTTAGCTGAAGGCCTGGAAAAGCGCCCATACAGCAAACCGGTAGCCAGTGCGAAAGCCAGCAATCCCAGCATTGATTCAAGAGCAGCTATAGAGTTAGTGAGTATGCCACGCGGACTAATGTGTCCGTAACCCACAGTTGACATGGTTTGAGCCGAAAAAAAGAAGGCATCAAAAAAGTGCTCTATCGTTGTTTTCCCATCGGCGCCATGCAGGTTCTCAATTCCGGCCAGGTTGTATATGAATGCAAAAACAATGTTGGTAACCAGGTAACCGCTTAACACCACCAGCCAAAATTTGGTCCAGCTCATGCTAATAAGATGATTGTAGGTGTCGGTAGTACTGAGCAAGGGCAGGCCTTTCCGGTTCACATTAACAGAGCCGTCGCGGTTGATAACCCGCTGGGCAACGGCCTGCCGCCCAAAGCCAAGGTCATCCTCAGGGTTAATATGTTTTTTTGCTATGGCCATGTCTTATAATTTGCTGATAAAATTATTATTCTGATTTGCATTTCGGAAAAACAATAGTCATATTTGCCACACAAACTAATGAAAGTACAAAACAATAACTGGTGGTGGCTTAACGAGTAATCGTAAGGCAATCTCCTGTTTATTAAAAATATAATAAGAAAGGGTTGCCCATTAGGCAGCCCTTTTTTTGTGCATATATGAAAGCTATACTTAACCACTTATTCGAACACAAAACATTTAGCCGCGAGCAGTCGAAAGAAATTTTGACCAGCATAGCTCAGGGCAAATACAATATTTCGCAAATGGCTGCTTTTATGACGGCTTACTGCATGCGTGCTATTACGGTTGATGAGCTGGAAGGCTTTCGTGATGCGATGCTTGAGTTATGCCTGCCTGTAAACCTCCATGCAGACCAATTGATAGACCTGTGCGGTACCGGTGGCGACGGCAAGGATACTTTCAATATATCTACCCTGGCATCGTTTGTAGTGGCAGGAGCAGGGTACAAAGTGGCTAAGCACGGTAACTATGGGGTATCATCGGGCTGTGGTTCATCTAACGTGATGGAGTACCTGGGGTATCAGTTCACCAATGATGAAAGCAAGCTCAACAGTACTTTAGATAAAGCCGGTATTTGCTTTCTGCACGCACCGCTGTTTCACCCGGCAATGAAAACCGTTGCACCCGTGCGTCGCGAACTGGCAGTTAAAACCTTTTTTAACATGTTGGGGCCAATGGTTAACCCCGCAAGGCCAGGCAACCAAATGGTGGGTGTTTATAACCTGGAGCTGGCCCGCTTGTATGCCTACTTATACCAAAAATCGGATGTTAACTATACAATCTTAAACGCGCTTGATGGTTATGATGAAGTTTCATTGACCGGAGATTTTAAAACATTTTCGGGCGAAGGTGAAAAAATTAACCGTATAGCCGATTTGGGCTTCGACAAAGTTAACCCAAGTGAAATTACTGGTGGCCATACGGTAGCAGAGTCGGCACACATATTTATGCAGGTATTAAATGGTGAGGCCACTACTGCACAAAATAGTGTAGTGTTGTGCAATGCGGCCCTAGCTATACGCACCATTGCGCCTGCAAAAACATTTGCCGATAGCTTTTACGAAGCGGAACAGGCATTAAATAGCGGTAAAGCGCTTAATAGCTTTAAACAACTTCTGCAAAACTAAGATGAAAATTAAAGTGTGCGGGATGAAATACCCGGAAAATATCAGCGCGGTAGCCGCTTTAAATCCCGACTTTATGGGTTTTATATGCTATGATCTGTCGCCCAGGTATATGGCTGATGTGTCGCCGGTTGTTTTAGCACAATTACCATCCTCTATTTATAAAACAGCCGTTTTTGTGAACGAAGATGCCGATAAAATCAGATTGCTCATAAAACAGTTTGGGTTTAACGCCGTACAACTGCATGGCAATGAAAGCCCGGAGTTTTGCAGCAATTTACGTGATGAAGTAACGGTGTTTAAGGCGTTTGGAATGGATGATGGATTTGATTTTACGCAACTGGACGCTTATGTCGGCCATGTGGATTACCTGATGTTTGACACCAAGACCGAAAGGCACGGCGGATCGGGCAAAACGTTTGATTGGAGTATTTTAAATAACTATAAGCTTGATATTCCGTTCTTTATTTGTGGCGGGCTGAGTTTAGATAATTTGAAAAAAGTAAAGCAAATTAAACACCCTGCCTTTTACGGTGTTGACCTAAACAGCAGGTTTGAAACACAACCAGGTTTAAAAGATGCAGAAAAACTGCGTGAGGCATTTAACCTATTAAGAGATTAATAATCATGAAATATACAGTAAACGAGCAGGGATATTATGGAGATTTTGGCGGGGCCTACATCCCTGAAATGCTGTACCCTAATGTTGAGGAGCTGAGGCAGCAATACCAAAGCATCATAGCCGACGCCGGTTTTATAGCCGAGTTTGAATCTTTACTAAAAGACTATGTAGGCCGGCCGTCGCCCTTATATCATGCCAAGCGTTTGTCTGAAAAATACGGCGCTAATATTTTTCTAAAGCGCGAGGATCTGAACCACACCGGTTCGCATAAAATAAACAATGCCATAGGCCAGATATTACTGGCACAGCGCCTGGGCAAAAAACGCATTATTGCCGAAACAGGCGCCGGTCAGCATGGGGTAGCCACCGCTACTGTTTGTGCATTGATGGGTATTGAATGCGTAGTGTACATGGGCGAAATTGATATGGAGCGCCAGGCGCCCAACGTAGCACGGATGAAAATGTTGGGTGCAAAGGTTGTGCCTGCCACATCGGGTAGTAAAACCCTGAAAGATGCCACCAACGAGGCGATGCGCGATTGGATTAACAACCCGGTCGATACGCATTACATCATCGGTTCGGTGGTGGGTCCGTATCCATACCCCGAAATGGTAGCAAAGTTCCAGTCCATCATATCGTTCGAAACCAAGAAACAATTATTAGAGCATACCGGCAAGGAATTGCCTGAGTATGTGCTGGCCTGTGTAGGCGGTGGCAGCAATGCCATGGGTATGTTTTACCACTTTTTGGATGATGAGTCGGTAAAACTGATTGCTGTAGAGGCAGCCGGCAAAGGCGTGGATAGCGGCCATTCGGCAGCTACATCGGTTTTGGGCCGCGAAGGGATATTGCATGGTAGCCGTACTATATTAATGCAAACTGATGACGGACAAGTGGTTGAGCCGTATTCTATATCAGCAGGATTAGATTACCCAGGTATTGGTCCTCAGCATGCCCATTTGCATAAAATACAGCGAGCTAAATACGTAAATATTACTGATGATGAATCTTTGCAGGCCGGTTTACTATTGTCGCAACTGGAGGGCATTATTCCGGCCATTGAATCAGCACATGCTTTTGCTTATTTAGAAAAGATGCAATTTCAGCGGGAAGATAATGTAGTGATCTGTTTGTCGGGCAGGGGAGATAAAGATCTAACCACTTATATTAACCACTTCGGCTTTTAACTACCAACTAACAGCTCATTTCCTAACTGAGGAGGATAGGAGGCTTTTGCTGAATTTAATTGAAATATCCCTCTTCGCCATTAACAAGCCAACGCAGCCCTCCACAGGAGGGATGAATACGGTACAAATACGAACGGTGCAATAACACATACATGAATCGTCTTAATCAATTGTTCGCCACAAAAAAGAACAACTTACTATCGGTATATTTTACTGCCGGCTACCCAGAACTGAATACAACCCTTGATATTGCCGAGGCGCTTGAAAAAGCTGGTGTTGATTTTCTGGAGATCGGCTTTCCATATTCGGATCCGGTGGCAGACGGACCCACTATTCAGCACAGTTCCCAAAAAGCGCTTGACAATGGCATGAACCTTAACCTGCTGTTTGAACAATTGGCCGAGCTGCGCCAAAGAGTAAGTATACCTGTATTGCTAATGGGCTATGCCAACCCCATGGTACAATATGGAGTAGAACGCTTTTGTGCCAAAGCTGCCGAAGTGGGCGTAGATGGCGTTATTGTACCCGATTTACCCATGTATGAGTATGAGACCTTGTATAAAGATTGCTTTGCCCGGCATAACCTGAGCAATATTTTTTTGGTTACCCCACAAACTGCCGAAGCGCGCATACGTAAGATAGATGAGCTCAGCAACAGCTTTATTTACCTGCTTTCGTCTGCATCTATAACCGGTGGTAATTTAGCTTTGGGAGATGTTACCGAAACCTACTTTAAGCGTATTAAGCATATGGAACTGGATAATCCAATTATAATTGGCTTTGGTATTGGCGATAAAGCCACCTTTGATACGGCAACTGCCTATGCCAACGGTGCTATAGTGGGTAGTGCCTTCGTACGTTTCTTAGCTACCGACAATTACCTGGAAAGGATACCTGAATTCGTGAAACAAATAAAAGGATAGCTAAAAATCGTTTTCATTCGGGGTGGTAACAAGAATTATTTAAGCGGTAACAACAATCTCCATAATCACTCACCATTGTTTGAGATTATGAAGATTATTATGACAAAGCCTCGGCTTTGGGTACTCGTTTCTGCTTATAAATAAGCGTCCAAATCACCCTTGCCCTCTCGTATTACTTCAAATTCACCTGAGGTAACATCTACCACGGTTGAGGCTATATTGCCGCCGTAGCCGCCATCAATTACGATATCTACCAAGCTTTCATATTTTTCGTGGATGAGCTCGGGGTCGGTAGAATATTCCACAATATCATCCTCGTCACGTATGGATGTAGATAGGATGGGGTTACCTAATTGCTTCACTATTTCCCTCGCTATAGCGTTATCAGGTATGCGTATACCAACCGTTTTTTTGTTTGAGCTTAACAGCTTGGGTACATTTCCGCTGGCATTCAAAATAAATGTGAACGGGCCTGGCAAAGCTTTTTTTAGTACTCTAAACACCGTGCTATCAATAGGTTTGGTATAATCAGACAGGTTGCTTAAGTCATAACAAATGAAAGAAAAGTTAGCCTTCTCGGGCTTGATGTGTCTGATGCGTGCAATAGCTTCAATTGCTTTATGATTGGTTATGTCACAGCCTAAGCCGTAAACGGTATCGGTAGGGTAAATGATGAGTCCGCCCCGGCGCAGTACTTGCACCACCTGCTCAATGGTCTTTGGGTTCGGGTTCTCCGGATAAATTTTTACAAGCATACTTATTTAGCAAATATAACAGCTTATGGTTTGCCCGGTATTTAAACATAATGTAAACATAGTGTATCTTTTTCAGGCAAACTGCGTATGAGGTGAATACATCAGCACCTCAATATCTAATTTTTTTCAGTTACATTCTGTATATCACTATTTTACCACGTACGGACAAAAATATAAGGTAGGTAAGCACATATGAGATTAGGGCCCGGCCGTATAGCCATTATTTATCTGGTTACCTGCAGTGTTTGGATTGCTTTGAGCGACCAGGTGCTATTTCTGTTTCAAGGCACATTGAGTCCGTCTTTGATGCATGCCATAAGTAGCAGTAAAGGGGTATTTTTTGTTATTGCAACCAGCGGCTTTTTATACCATTTGGTAAAAGTGAACAACCAGCATCTTATTAATACCGAAAACCAATACCGGTTAATGTACGAGGGCAGCCCAACGCCTAAATGGATTTATGATTTACAAACCTTAAAATTTGTTTCCGTAAATCAGGCTGCAATCGATAAGTATGGCTATACACGAGAGCAATTTTTAAGCATGTCTATTCTGGACATCCGGCCGCCTGATGACAAGCAAAAGGTGCTTGAGTCGGCAAAAAGCGTGTCAAACCATGTAAGGCAAACCGTTGGCTGGATACATCAAAAGGCCGATGGTACACCTATACATGTTAATATAATTTCACAGAAAATAAAGTTTAACAATAAACCGCACGTTATTATAACCGCTCAGGACATAACAGAGAAAGTTAATTATGAGCAGGAACTTAAGAAGCTTAATGAAGACTTAAAAGAAGAAAAAAGAAAGCTTAGCGAAACCCAGCAAGTAGCTAAAATAGGTGGATGGGAATTTTATATTTCCGAGAAACACCTGGTTTGGTCTGACGAGATGTACATCATTACGCAAGTTGAGAAAGATGCCGACCTGAATTTATTTGAGCTTTATGAACAACAGATACATCCTGATGATAGGCCGGCTATGACTGCTCAGTTAAATAAGCTGATTAAGACCGGCGAACAACTGGATGTTACGCACCGCATTACCTGGATAACCGGTGAAACCCGCTGGGTAAGGGAATTGGCCCGTTTGGAGCTTAAAGATGGCCTGCCTTATAAAGCCGTTGGATCGGCCCAGGATATTACTGAATTGAAGGAAATGGAGCTTGAGCGTAACCGTTACTTGTTCAGTTTAGAAGATACACTTGATAACATTAATGAAGGCTTTTATGCCCTGAACAAAGATTTGGTTTTTACAAAGGTAAACAAGCGCTTTCAGCTTGAAACCGGTATAAAGGCTGAGGACGTGATTGGTAAAGATATTGTAACGGCTTTTCCAGGCATCGAAAAAAGGATCACTTATCAGCAGTATCAAAAAGTACTGGCGGAGCGGATATCAGTAAAATTTGAAGCCTATTGGCGGCACTTTAAGAAATGGCATGCCGTGCAGGCGTACCCCACAGAGAATGGTATAGCAGTGTATTTCGACGATATCACTGAAAAGAAAGAGAAGGATGCCTTGTTACAGCAAGCCATTTCCCGTTATGAAGCCGTAGCCAAAGCAACCCGCGATGTGATTTACGACTATGATATTTTGCAGGATAAGCTGGTTTTTTATACCGACGTTACTAAGCTCATCAACTGTGCAGATACAGATATAGGGCAGGGTATAAAATGGTGGCGATCACTCATACATCCAGATGATTTGCATCGTGTAGTAAATACGCAGCACGAAGTGATGGCAGCACATGAAACTAACTGGCGGGGCGATTACCGTGTAAGTTGCGGAAACGGCAATTACAAACACGTGTACTCTCAAGGCTATTATCTGTATAACGAACAGCAACAACCGGTACGAGTAATTGGGGCTATAAAGGATGTTGACGAGTTAAAACGTGCTAACGAAGAGAATAAGCGCCTGGCCGAAATTATTACTAAAGTTAACAACATGATTGTGGTAATGGATACTCACCATAATATTACTTGGGTTAACAAAGCATTTGAGGATTATGTAGGTTACAAGCTGGAAGACATAAAGGGTAGATCGGTAAGTTCATTTTTGGGCGGCGAGAAAATTTCAGTTGATACCATTACAGAGATTAAGGCTCGTAAAGAGCGATTGGAAACCTTTTCAATGGACATGTTGCATTACCTGCCCAATGGCAATAAGCAGTGGGTAAACATAGAGTACACACCTTTATTTGATGAATGTGGGACAAATACAGGGTACATTGCCGTACACCAAAATATAACCGACCGCAAACAACGCGAAGAGAAGATTTATTATCAAAACAGGGCACTGCAGGAAGTTTCGTGGTTAAGCTCCCATGAAATACGCAGGCCGGTGGCTTCCATACTGGGCCTGGCTTACCTGGCTAAAGATGCGCAGAGTCGTGAGGAAGAAAAGCAGATTATTGACATGATTAACCGTTGTGCCGAGGAATTGGATGGTATAGTGCACAACATCAGCAATAAAATTAATGAGGAGCTTTTTGGGGGGTAGGTTGAACAGACCTTTTGCCAACCACACAAAATAAAGGCCCGCTATGCAATTAAGCATAGCGGGCCTTTTTATAAAAAAAACTACTAATTAAGCTTGTTTAGTAAATTGAGCGTTGATAATTAGTTTTACTTCCTCACCAACAACTATAGAGCCGGCTTCGGTGATACCTTCCCAGGTTAAGCCAAACTCTTTACGGTTAATTTTACCGGTAATTTCAAAGCCGGCTTTGGTTTGTCCGTAAAAATCAGCAGCCGAACCGCCAAACTCTACATCTAAAGTAACCGGTTTAGTCACACCTTTAATGGTTAGGTTGCCTTCCAATTTATAATCCTCGTCGCTTACTTTCTTTAAAGAAGTAGATTTGAAACTAATTTTTGGATAAGTAGCCGCATCAAAAAATTCAGCCGATTTCAAGTGCTGATCGCGTGCTTCCTGGGTAGTATCAATGCTGTCAATATCAAGCGAAAAATCAATCTCCGAATCCTGAAAATCTTCGCTCTCGGTAATAACCTCGCCCTCAAATTTACGGAACGAACCCGTTACAGTTGAAATTACCAGGTGTTTAACCTTAAATTGTACTTCTGAATGCAGTGGGTCCATAACCCATTTTGTAGTTGCCATAGCTTTATGATTGTTAAATGATTTCAGTGTAAATATAACGTATGTTTAAACATGTATTTGTTTGCACCGTTACTTAATGATACAAAGAAGCACAGATTTTTGTGTTACGCACTTGATATTTGTCAATAAATAACAATAAACTCAACAAAATAAAAAAAGGGGTTAAAAAGAAAGCCCCATCTTTTTTAGATAAGGCTTTCCTGTATATATCTTCTTTCTAGAAGATGAATGCTTATGCTAAAACTTCTTTAACTTTTTCAGCAGCCTCTTTCAGCAAAATAGCCGAGAAAACTTTTAAGCCTGAATTATCAATCAGTTCTTTAGCTTCTGCAGCATTGGTGCCTTGCAAACGAACAATGATAGGCACAGGTATGTTGCCAATTTCCTGGTAAGCATCAATCACACCTTGTGCAACACGGTCGCAACGTACAATACCACCAAAAATGTTAATCAGGATGGCTTTAACTTTAGGATCGCTCAGGATGATGTTAAAACCAGCTTTAACGGTTTGTGCATTGGCAGTACCGCCTACATCCAAAAAGTTAGCAGGCTCGCCACCGGCAATCTTAATAATATCCATAGTGGCCATCGCTAAACCGGCACCGTTAACCATACAACCTACGTTACCATCTAATTTAACATAGTTAAGGTTAGAGTGGCTTGCCTCAACCTCAGTAGGGTCTTCCTCGTTGGTATCGCGCAGGGCAGCATAATCAGCATGGCGGTATAAAGCGTTATCATCCAGGTTTACTTTAGCATCAACTGCTAAAATTTTATTGTCGGATGTTTTTAATACCGGGTTAATTTCAAATTGTGAAGAGTCGGTAGCATCATAAGCTTTGTACAAAGCGGCAATGAATTTTACCATATCTTTAAAAGCATCGCCTGATAAGCCCAGGTTAAAGGCAATTTTACGTGCCTGGAAACCTTGTAAACCTACTTTCGGGTCAATCTCTTCTTTGTGTATCAGGTGAGGAGTGCTGTGTGCTACTTCCTCAATGTCCATACCACCTTCGGTTGAGTACATGATAATGTTGCGGCCTTTAGCACGATCTAACAATACGCTCATGTAAAACTCCTTAGTTTCGCTATCACCAGGATAATATACATCTTGTGCAACAAGCACCTTGTGTACTTTTTTACCTTCCGGACCAGTTTGCGGGGTAACCAGTTGCATGCCTAAAATAGCGCCTGCTTTTTCTTTTACCTCATCCAGGTTTTTGGCCAGTTTAACACCACCGCCTTTACCGCGGCCGCCGGCATGTATCTGGGCTTTAACAACCACCCAGCTCGAGCCGAAATCTTCTTTCATTTTTTGGGCCGCCTCAACAGCTTGTTCCACAGTATCGGCTACAATGCCTTCCTGTACCCTTACGCCAAAACTTTTTAGTATGGCCTTACCCTGATATTCGTGAATATTCATGTCTTTGTGAAGAATTTGCGGTAAATCTACAATTTCAGTTGGAGTTATGAAATTAGAAAGCAGATTTTGTGCAGAAAAGGAGTAGTATGCGATAGAGCCAAGAACCAAGAAAATGTAGCCTGCCCATAATGAACAGGAAACAAGAGCCAGACCAAACAGCCAGCCTGTAATCTCAACTGATAATGAGCGGTTGTTTAGATAGTCTTATTATTGCTTTATAAGGCTTCTTCATAGCACTCATTATAGATTATCTTACTGCTGATTCTATATTCCTAACGTTCTAACACTGGCGTTCCTTTAGGCTGGGCTATCGGCTAATACGCCTCCTGACCTTAGCCAAATGGCAGATACCCGCTGCTATCCCTAACGCGGCTTGTTTGTCTAAAATTTATGATTTTATGGTTGCTCTTGCTTCTTGGCTCTTGGTTCTGATTTCCATATCTTTGTATTATGCTAAAAGCACTGGGTATCCAAAAAAACTACGGCAAGCTTCATATTCTTAAAGGGGTTAACCTTGAGGTACAGCAGGGAGAAATTGTAACCATTGTAGGCGCCTCGGGTGCAGGTAAAAGCTCTCTGCTCAATATCATAGGCACGCTGGATCAGCCCGATGCAGGTCAGCTATTTTTAGATGATTTGGAGATCAGTAAGCTTAATAACAAGCAGCTTAGTCATTTCCGCAATACTCAAATCGGTTTTATTTTTCAGTTTCACCACTTACTCGCCGAATTTAATGCACTTGAGAATGTGTGTATACCGGCATTTATTGCTGGTGTAAGCAAAGCGGAGGCGCAGAAAAGAGCGGCTTCTTTATTAGATAAGCTGGGTTTGAGCAGCCGGGTTTACCACAAACCCAACCAGCTATCAGGTGGCGAGCAGCAAAGGGTTGCCGTAGCCCGGGCGCTCATTAATAAACCGGCCATGATATTGGCCGATGAACCATCGGGCAACCTGGACTCGGCTACCGCGCGCGATTTGCACCAGTTGTTTATAGACCTGCGGAACGAGTTTAACCAAACCTTCATCATAGTGACCCACAACGAGGATCTGGCCAACCTGTCAGACCGTAAAGTGCTTATGAAAGACGGCTTAATTGTACAATAAATCATCGTGTATACTTTAATAACAGCAGCAAGTTCGGGCAAAGCCTATCAGCTTAAAAATCAATTGCAAACCAGCAACGTACTACTGGGCGATTATTTAGACCTGCCCGAGGTGATGCTCAAAGCAGGCAAAATGATAAAGTTGCCTAACCCGCAGGCCGAAACCTATCCGCATTTAATGCTCACCTTGTGTTTGGACCATCAAGTTGATACAGTATATCTGCTGCACAGGGAAGAGGCCGCGCCCCTGACCGAAGCTGAATTGCTGTTTAATGAATACGGTATAAAATTGATTGCCGCGCATGATGAAGTATAGCGATATAGACCCGCGTATTAACGCTTTTATATTTGAGCTGGATAATGTGTTATTTCCAGAAAAGGATTACCTGTACCAGGTTTACTACCTGTTTGCCGGTTACCTGGAATATACTGAATTGCTGGATGCCAATGCCTTGGTAAGCCTCATGGTACGCACCTATGAAAAGGAGGGAGCATCAGCGGTGTTCAATACCTTGCAAAGCCGCTTTAAGCTGGATGAAAAATACCGCTTTAATTTTGAGCACCTTCACAAAACTGCACAGCTGCCGCTAAAGCTGTTAATTTACCCCGAGATGCTGACCCTGCTGCAAGATATTGTAGTTGATCGCAAGCAACTGTTTATTGTAACCAATGGCAACCCGCAGCAGCAGCTCAACAAAATAAAGCATACCGACTGGCAGGGGCTTGAAAAATACCTTACCTGCTACTTTGCCAACGAGCTTACACCTAAACCGGAGCCCGATATGATACATCTATTGTTAGATAAACACCAGCTGCAACGCCGCGAAACCTTAATGATAGGTGTTGCCGAGGCTGATTTGCTGTGTGCCGAGGCTTGCGGAATTGAATTTATACAACTGTAAAGTTTATACGTGTTGCGGTTTATAATATATTGTATACTTGCACGTTATACCCAAGATTAACTTATTATAAATGAAGAAATATTTACTTCCCTTACTTTTCCTGGCCGTTGCATTCAGCTCTTGTAAAAAAGATAAGAAGGATGACGATCTGCGTGAGATAGCGTATGATTTTGCTAAAGATGTTTACTTATGGAACGATGCCTTGCCCAGTAAAGAGGCATTTAACCCAACCCGTTTTTCCGGAGGATCCGACCTGGCCAACTTGCAGGCTGAAATTGATGCGTTTTCGCAAATCAAGATCAACTCTACTACAGGAAAGCCGTATGAGTATGACAAGGATTACCCAGGTACAGCTAAGTATTCTTACATAGACAAAGGGCAGGCAGCAGCTGCTGTTGGCGGTGTAGGTGGCGATTTCGGTTTTGGGTTGTCGTTAATAAGCCAGTCTCCGGTTGATATCAGGGTGCGTTATGTGTATCCAAATTCATCAGCGGCCACACAGGGACTTGCACGGGGCTATAAAGTTACCGCTGTAAACGATGTAGTCGTTACCGCGTCGGGTATCGCCGCCATTAACCAGGCACTGGGTGCCAACTCTATAAAGCTAAGTGGTACCCGTAATGATGGAACAACATTTACAGCTACGGTTACCAGGGGGAGCTACACCGTAAATCCTGTTATTAAGGCTACTACCATAACCAGTGCAACTGGTAAAAAAGTGGGTTATTTTGCCTTTAGCCGGTTTACCGTAATAAGTAATGCCCAGGCAAAAATTGATGAAGCGTTTAGCAAGTTTGCCAGTGATAACATTGAAGAGCTGGTTGTAGATTTACGCTACAATGGTGGTGGTGCAGTTGAAACCTCGGAGTACCTGGCTAACTATATGGTGCCGGCGGCCAAAAATAACACCCTAATGTTTACCGAAACTTATAACGCCAATATGCAGGCGGGTAATCACCCGTACTTATCGAGCAAGTATGATGTAAAGGCAGGTGAATTTAAAAAGGAGAACAATTCTTACAACTTCTCTAAAAAAGGAAATCTAGAATTGAAGCGTGTTATCTTCTTGGTGACAGATAACACGGCATCGGCAAGTGAATTGCTAATTAACAACCTGAAACCTGTACTGCCCCAGGGCGTAAAGCTTGTAGGACAAACCACTTATGGCAAACCAGTAGGCTTTTTTGGGCTTGATGTGGGCGATTACGATATGTACCTGGCCGAATTTGAAAGCCGTAATGCAGAAGGCAAGGCAGATTTTTACCAGGGTATGATTCCTGGTGGTAATTTTGAAGGCGCTTTAGTAGATGACGATGTAACGCATGACTTTGGCGACCGCAATGAAACCATGTTGAAAGTAGCACTTAATTATATTGATAAGGGTAACTATACAGTTGTTGGTTTTAGAACCCAAAGCATAAACGGTGCAGATAAAGCTGCGTTAGACAGAGCAAACCAAAAGCTTGATGTTAACCCGGAATTTAAAGGCGCAATACATACGCGCAATATAAAACAGTTGAATCATTAAAATATTAATCGGCCAGTTGGCGTAAGTCAACCGGTACTACACGGGAAATTCCCTGCTCAACCATAGTCACACCGTACACAATATCGGTGCTGGCTATGGTTCTTTTATTATGTGATACAATGATGAATTGCGAGCTCGACGAAAACTTGCGGATGATGTTATTAAACTTATCAATATTGGTATCATCAAGCGGTGCATCCACCTCATCAAAAATACAAAAGGGGGCGGGTTTTAACAGGTAAAGCGAGAACAGTATGGCCGTAGCCGTCAGCGTTTTCTCACCACCTGACAGTTGGTTGATAGATAGCGGCCGCTTGCCTTTTGGCTTGGCAATAATATCAATATCCGACTCCAGCGGTCGCTCAGGATCGGTCAGTACCAGGTCGCAGGAGTCTTCCTCGTTAAACAGGGAGCGGAATACCTTTATAAAGTTTTCGCGCACCATAATGAACGCATGCATGAACTTTTCGCGCGCGGTGTCGTCAATCTCCTTAATGGTCGACATTAACGAAGCCTTGGCCTCTTCCAAATCCTTTTTTTGCGATTGGATGAACTCATAACGCTCATTCATTTCCTTAAAGGCTTCCAGTGCCATGGGGTTAATGGCGCCAAATTCGTCTAACTGTCTCTTCAGTTTTTCGGTGCGTTCGCGCAAATCTTGTTCGTTTTCTTCGGCCGGTATCTCGGTTTCGAGCAGGTCGGCAATTTCAATATTAAACTCCACCGAAAGGCGTTCTTTCAGGGCGTTCAATTCCAGTTTTAAACTATTGCGTTTTTCGCGCAGCTCGTTCTCAATTACATCGGCCTGGTCTTTTTGGCGGCGTAACTGTGTTATTTCGTTTTCTGTTTCGTTAATCTGTCCACGTGAAGTATAATATTCTTCTTCAGCAGCTTTGGTAGCCTTTTCCAGCTCCTCGCGCTGGGTGTACATGTCCAGCAATTCATCGTCCGAGAAGTCGGTGTGCTGTAAAACGTCAAGCAAGGCCACCTGTACCTTTTCCATTTCTGTGGTATTAGTCTGCAAACGAGCCTCCAAACTATCTAGCTGGCTTTCGCGGTATTCGAGGTCCTTTACCAAGCCCGATACCTTGTTTTGCTGCTGGTGAAAGCGGATATTCTCCTGATTATAGGCGTTGCTTTGTACTGTAGTGTATTCGTTCAGCTCGTTAAATGCCTGCTGTTTATCAAGCAGCAAATCGCTTTGTATCTCTTTTTGCGTTTTTAGCTCGGCTAACTGTGGTTTAAGCTTTAATTCATCGTCCTGTATGGTGCGAATTTTTTGCGCAATATCTTCTTTACGGTTGCGGCTGTTGGTTATAAAAGTTTGATACTGCTCGCGCCGGGTAGTAACCGTTACCAGTTCTGTATGCAGGCGGTTAAGTTCTTGCTGCTTTTGCTGTATCTCGGTAGCTTTGCCCGATGCTTTTAAGGCTGTCAGTTTACTTTGCAAAGTTTCCTGCTCAGCTTTGTAAGCTCCAATTTGCTGCTCGGTCTGGCGAATTTCTTTTGCCAGATTTTCCAGGTTTTTGGCCCGGCCAATACGTTTGCCCTCAAACAAGCCCACCGAACCACCCGCCATACTTAAAACCGATTTGCTGAATCGGCCGCTTTTGCCCAGCAATACAATGCCTTGTTGTACAGGCGAGGCGTTCAGGTCATTGTCGCTGGCATCATTAACCAGATAGACGTTACGCAACAGATAATTACACAGCGGACGGTAACGAGGCTCCACCTCAATTACGCTGAGGGCCGGCATCCACTCGGCATTGGCCGGCTGGGTGGAAACATCCGGTATAGCCGCATAATGGTTCAAGATAAAGAACTGCGCCCTGCCGCGCGAAGCATTGCGGAGCAGATTAATGGCTTTAATGGCATTGTCATAATCTTCTACCACAAAGTAGTTCATCAGTGGCTCCAGGTAGTTCTCAATGGCAATACGGTACTCTTCGCGGCAAAACAGGATATCACTAAAGAGGGTAATGTGCCTGGCCCAGTCGGCATGCTTTTTCAAAAAACGTATCGACTCGGGGAAACCTTCCAGGTTATCAACCATACTTTTGGTAAGGTTGTACTCGTTTTGTTTGGCATCCAGTTGACGGCTTTGCTGCGCTATTTTGTCTTTTAGCTGGTTAATGCCAGCGTCGGTTTCTTTTATTTGTTCCTGTAACTGGTTCTCAAACTCAACAGCGGCTTTATGTTCACCCTCGGCAGTTTCGGTACGGTATTCCAGTTCGGCCACCAGTTGGTTAAAGTGCGAAAGCTCCACCTCACGGCTGGCCGTATCTTCCATGTTGCGCTGGCTTTCCTGCTCCAGCGCCTGTTGCTGTATGCGTAAAATGTCCAGGTCTTTTTCGGCCTGATAAATTTGGTTTTGCAGCCGGTTGTTAATGCTGGTCAGCTCATTCAGCTCACTACGTAACGCTGTTTGTTCATCACGTAGTTCATCAACGGCCTGTTTAAGATCGGCCAATTTGCCACTTACGGTTTCCAGGTTTTCTTCTTCCTGCAGCTTTTCCTCGTTGAGGCGTTTAATGTTGTACAGTACGTGGTTCAACTGGTTACGGTCGCGTTCCAACTCTTCCTTAAGGCGTGTTTCCTTATCGCGCTGAAACTTGAGCTGCTCGTTCTTTATCTTCTTCTCGCTCTCGTAAGCCCGTATCTTGCCAATAAACTCGTTGGTGGTTTTTTGCTGTAACGACAAATTCTTTTCGCGGGTCAGGTTATCCAGCTTTTGTTGCTGCAGGGCGGCTTCCAGCGTGTCAATCTTGGTAGTAATGCCCGATCGTCCCTCGCGGTGCTTTTGCTCCTGCTCCTCAATGCGCTGTAAGGATTCGCTGAAAGACACAATACGAAACGAAGCCAGCATAATGCTGAGCGATTTGTATTGCTCCTTTAAACGATAAAACCGTTCAGTTTTCTTGGCCTGATTTTCCAGCGTTTTCAGGTTCTTTTCAATCTCGAAAAGCAAATCCCGCACACGTTCCAGATCAGCCTCGGTATCTTTTAATTTGTTGAAAGTCTGTTTTTTACGAAGCTTGTATTTAGATATACCCGAAGCCTCCTCAAACAAGTTACGGCGTGAGCCTTCCTTGTTGGTAATGATCTCGTCTATCATTTTTAACTCAATGATAGAATAGGAGTCGGAGCCAATACCTGTATCCAGAAACAGGTCGGTAATGTCTTTCAGGCGGCACTGTACATCGTTCAAACGATACTCGCTTTCGCCGGTTCGGTACAGCTTTCGCGTTAGTGTAACTTGCGAAAATTCGGTAGGCAGTACATTCTTGGTGTTGTCGAAAGTTAACGATACCTCGGCCAGGTTGGCGGGCTTGCGGCTTTTGGTACCGTTAAAGATGATGTTCTCCATCTTTTCAGACCGTAGCGCACGCGTACTCTGCTCACCCAAAACCCAGCGAATAGAATCAACCACGTTAGATTTACCGCAGCCGTTAGGGCCTACAATGGCCGTAACGCCTTCGTTAAAGTTTATCGTAATCTTATCGCCAAAGCTTTTAAAGCCTTTAACTTCTAATTTAGTTAACTGCATGTATCTGCAACCGTACCTGTCAATAGTTTAAATACCAAATTTACGAAAAAATTAGCTTTTTAGTATAGCGCTAAAGCGGCTTAAAGCAGTGCGCGGCAAACATTTAACAGTAGATACGTTTTATAATACTATTAAACATTCTGATCATGAAAATTGCAGTATTTGGCGCAAGCGGTAAGATAGGCAGCCGCATAGTTAATGAGGCTTTAAGCCGCGGGCATTACGTTACAGCGGTGGTACGCCACCCCGAAAATTACAACCCCGATAAACTGAACCTCAAGGTATCCAAAGGCGATCTCTTCGACTCGCAGGAGGTAGAAACCGGAGCATTCGATCATGATGTGGTAGTAAGCGCTTACAATAATACACATGGCGCACCGGCATCAACCATATACGAGGTCGTAGTACCGCTTTTAAACGGTGTACGGCAGGCGGGTGTTAAGCGCCTTATTATTGTAGGCGGTGCCGGTAGCCTGGAAGTCGCACCCGGTGTACAACTAGTTGACACGCCCGATTTTCCGGAAGCGTACAAGGCTGCGGCATTAGCTCACCGTGAGGCCTTAAAGCTGTACCAGCAGGAACAGGAGGTAGAATGGACCTATGTTAGCCCAGCTGCCGAGATTGCACCTGGTGAGCGTACCGGTGCCTTTAAAACAGCTACCAATCAGTTAATTGTTGACCAACAGGGCCACAGCTTCATCTCGATGGAAGATTATGCTGTTGCCATAGTTGATGAGATAGAGCAATCCAAACACATTAGGGAACGGTTTACTGTAGGGTATTAATTAAAGATTTGGTTAGGAAGGACTATGTGAAAAAGGACAAATGATTTAGTTTGTTAAAGATTTAGCGGGCTAAGTGGTTTTTGACATGCTCAGGTTATTTAAGGAGGCTGCTGTTAAGAGGATTATCATTATCGTCGAGCATTTGTACTAACAAATTACTTTTAAAGCCCGTAAGCTTACCGGTTATTTTGTAGGCTTAGGCTTGAGCAAACCGATAGCCAGCGTTGCTAACACACTAAAAAGCAGTAGTTTTTTCATTTCAATAGATAAAAACTTGGTGCTATTTCGCTGAGTCGTTCTTCACTTAGTCTTTCGTCCTAAATGTATATTTCGCCCTTTAAATAAGTAACTGCCTTTCCGCTCATTAGTACACGGTCGCCTTTGTGCTCGCACCACAGCTCGCCTTTGCGGGCCGATAGCTGGTAGGCATGCAGTTGGGTTTTGCTCAGTTTTTCGGCCCAGTAAGGTATAAGGTTGCAATGCGCCGATCCGGTAACCGGGTCTTCGGGCACACCCGCAGCAGGGGCAAAAAAGCGCGATACAAAATCAACATCCTTGCCAGGTGCGGTAATAATTACACCAATGGCATCTACTTTGGCCAGGGCAAAGTGGTTAGGCTCCATGTCGAGTATGTCCTGCTCATTCTCGTAAACCAAAAAATAATCGCGTGAGCGAAGCACCTGAACGGGCATTTTGTTATTCAATCCTTCCAGTAAACCATCAGGTATTTCGGCCGGGTAGGGTGGGCGCGATGGGAAGTCGAGCGTGTAGCGGTCGCCGTTTCGGGTTACCATGAGGGTGCCTGCTTTTTCGGTACTGAAGTGTACGGTCGCTTCGGCGTACCCCAACTCAGTATAAATAATATGTGCGGTAGCTAAGGTGGCATGGCCGCAAAGGTCAATCTCCAGCTCTGGTGTGAACCAGCGCAGGTGGAAGCCTTGGGCTGTTTTTACAAAAAATGCAGTCTCGGCCAAGTTGTTCTCAGCCGCAATCTTTTGCATTTGTGCATCGGGTAGCCACTCCGTTAAAGGGCATACAGCGGCTGGGTTACCGCCAAACAGCTGGTCGGTAAAGGCATCGGCTTGGTATATGGGGATAGTCATGGTTTAGCGGTATTACTTACCGCTAAGATAACCGTATGTAATTAACTCGTCTGCATTTTCGATTAATTTTGTGGCACCATTGGCAAGCAGTACTATCTTATCACTTACTTCCAATATATTGTAGTATTGATGATCGGTTATGATAAAGCCTTTATGAGCTTTACGTTTGCGGATAATGGCTTTGATCTCCTCGGCCTGTATGGGCGATACATGGGTAAATGGCTCATCGAGCAATATGTAATTGGCTTTGCTGTATAAGATCATCAGTGTTTCCAGCTTACGCAATTCGCCGCCCGACAGCTGGCCCGGCGTTTTATCATAAAAACGCTGGTATAGGTCGTATGCTGTAAACTCGTGCCAAGCCTCATCGTCAACCAACAAACGGGCCGATTGCTGTATGCTTAAATGACTGGGCAGGTAATTATGCTGAGGCAGGTAAGCAATATGGTTACCCACGTAGCCTTTTGCAACGGGTTTGCCGTTTATGCTGATATACTTGTACGAGGGGTTAAGTGTACCAAAAATTATCCTCAGCAAGCTCGATTTGCCACTGCCATTACGGCCCAGTAAACCGGTTACCTCGCCAGCTTTACAGTCAATATAAATATCCTGTAGTATTTTGCGGTTACTAAATTCCAGGTAAACACTATCAGCCTTAAGCATATCTGTTATGGATAAATATGCTTAAGCAGGCCAATAGTGAATACAAACAAAAATCGGGAATACATGAGTATAGATACAAGCGCCGCATAGATATGCCTGCATTGCGGTAATAAAAATACTCGCGCTGATGAAAGTAATGCTGATAGAACACGAAACCTACATAGCCCATCATTTTTAGCGGTAAAGCGAGTATAAAAGCAATAGCTCCCTGACTAAGCAGTAGATACAAACTTAGTCCGGAAAAAGATAAATGGTAATACAAAAAAGGCTTATAGAATTGGAATAGCAGCGTACGTGTTTTTTGCATAGCTGGCGCAATGATTCAGGTTAAGTTAATGAAACTGCGTTTTGCGTGGTTTATTGTAAGCAGCTGAAGGAATTTAAAACATAGACAACTGCGAATGCTCGCCTGGCCCGTTCTCTACCCGAATTTTGTTCACCAATATATGTGCCTGCCGGGTGGGTTCGGGTATACGGTAGCCCTTTAGGCAGTGTTTAATAATCTGTACGCTTTGCTCCATGCTTACACGGTGGCCTGGGGAAATGAAGATGGGATTACAGTTGCGTTTGCTGCGGATAGCCACGCCAATAACTTCCTCGCGGTCGTACATCGGGCTTTGCGCAAAAGGCTCATTGGCAGGGTCATCGTAGCGGCCAAACAAGCGGCTTTTGGCGCTGCCGATGGTGGGCGTGTCGGTTATCACACCAAAGTGCGAAGCAATGCCCATACGGCGGCGGTGTGCAATGCCTTGTCCGTCGAGCACCAACAGGTCGGGTTTGGTTTCCAGTTTGTCCCAGGCTTCCAGCAGGGCCGGCACTTCGCGAAAGGCCAGCAGGCCTGATATGTAAGGAAACGTAGTTCGGCTAATGGCTGATGAGTGCCCGATAATCTCCATCTCCGGATATTTAAGCAACACAATACCGGCATAAACTACTTCTGAATATTTGTTAAAGGAGATATCAGAACCGGCTATGATACGGATCGGTTTATCCAACGGCTCAATCCTGATCTTTTGCCTTAGCTCTTGCTGTAAGGCTATAGCCTGTTCGGGCGTTAGTTGCTCATATTGTGTTGGTAGCATGCCTATATAACAAAAAAGCCCTCCCGATGTGTCGGGAGGGCTTCATATGCAGTAGGATTAACCTAAATACGATTTTAAGATTTTGCTTCGCGATGTATGGCGCAAGCGTTGTAAAGCTTTGTCTTTAATCTGACGTACACGTTCGCGGGTCAGGTTAAATTTCTCGCCAATCTCTTCAAGAGACAGGGGATGGTTGGTGCCTAAGCCAAAGAACAATACGATGATCTCGCGCTCACGCTCTGTTAAAGTTGACAGTGAACGTTTAATCTCTTCAGACAACGATTCGTTGATGAGGATAGAGTCGGTATTAGGCTCCTGGTTTTCCAGTACGTCTAACAGCGTGTTTTCTTCACCTTGTACAAACGGCGCATCCATAGATACATGGCGGCCGGAGTTGCTCAGCGTGTCTGATATTTTATCAACCGTAGTTTCCAGGATGTCGGCTAGTTCTTCAGGAGAAGGCTCGCGCTCATACTCTTGCTCGAGTTTAGAGAACGCCTTGCTAATTTTACTTAATGAGCCTACCTGGTTTAATGGCAGACGTACAATACGTGATTGCTCAGCAATGGCCTGCAAAATGGATTGACGGATCCACCAAACGGCGTATGATATAAATTTAAAACCCTTGGTTTCGTCGAAACGTTTGGCCGCTTTAATCAAACCCAAGTTACCCTCATTAATCAAATCGCCCAGGGTAAGGCCTTGGTTCTGGTATTGCTTAGCAACCGATACCACGAAACGTAAGTTGGTTTTAGTTAAGCGTTCTAAGGCGGCCTGGTCGCCTTCGCGTATTTTTTGGGCTAATATTACTTCTTCCTCGGCAGTTATCAGGTCAACCTTACCAATTTCGTGCAGATATTTGTCAAGCGATTGTGACTCACGGTTGGTAATGGATTGGGTTATTTTGAGTTGTCTCATCTACGTTATTACCTCGATTCTTGTTTTAGAATTGAACGTGCAAAGGTATAAATTTGTTACTGAATATCCTTATTGTATTTGATAATTACAATATAATTATTTATACAAATTCACTTTCACACGCAATTGTTTGCATTTATTGCCACATCAATTGTACCAAACACTTAATTTTGAATTAAATGTCTGTCAATTTAAAAACATCTTTTGCACGTATGCCTTTTTCTGTTTGCTGCAATGTGCAGCATTCATTAAGTGCGTCATGCTCAAAAAACAGGATATAATCATTCTCCAGCGCCTGCTGTAAGTAAGTACGTTTTTCATCCATGGCTTGTAAGGGAAACGTGTCATAAGCAGCTACGTAGGCAATAGGCAAGTGGCCAACAGTGGGAAACAGATCGGCCACGTAAAGTATTTTTTTGCCCTTATACTGCAACAATGGCAGCATCATGGCCTGCGTATGGCCGGATACAAAGAATACCTGCATGTTGGCAGTAAAAGATTCGCCCTCTTGTACGTCTACAAACTTTAGCTGCCCGCTTTCCTGTAGCGGTATGATGTTTTCAGTTAAGAAGGATGCCTTCTCACGAACGTTGGGGTTAACTGTAGCCCAGTCCCAATGCTTTTGGTTACTCCAATAGGTAGCGTTTGGAAAGGCCAGAACCAGTTGCCCGCCTTCTTTTGCTACCGCACCACCCACATGATCCACATGTAAGTGCGTCAGAAATACGTCTGTAATATCAGCCGGGGTAAAGCCGTGTTGCGCTAAAGATTTTTCCAGCGTATCATCACCGTGCAGGTGGTAATAAGGCAAAACTTTTTCGCTGAGCTTATTGCCTATCCCGGTGTCAATCAAAATCAGTCGGTCGCCGTCCTGCAGCAGTAGGCAGCGCATGGCCAGGGTGCACAGGTTGTTATCATCTGCCGGGTTGGTTTTGCTCCATATAGCCTTAGGCACTACACCAAACATGGCTCCGCCATCCAATTTAAAAAGCCCTGTGTTAATGGAAAATAGTTTTGCTCCCCCGCTTCCTGAAGGGGAAGCAGAAGATTGACGATTGATGATCATATATAAGTATCAAGCCCTCCTGATACGAAGAACAGGAGGGCTTAAAATGTGTTTGGTTATTTTCGTACTCCGCCTTTTAGGCGGCTGGTGATTATAAATGGATCACTTCGCCGTACGCGTCGGCAGCAGCTTCCATTACAGCCTCGCTCATGGTAGGGTGAGGGTGCACCGATTTAATAATTTCATGACCGGTTGTTTCCAGCTTGCGGGCAGTCACAACCTCGGCAATCATTTCGGTTACGTTGTAGCCAATCATATGCGCGCCTAAGAATTCGCCGTATTTGGCATCAAATATCACTTTAACAAAACCGTCTTTTGCACCTGCTGCACTGGCCTTGCCTGATGCTGAGAATGGAAAACGACCAATTTTAACTTCGTATCCGGCTTCGCGGGCCGCTTTTTCGGTATAACCTACTGAAGCAATCTCCGGAGAGCAGTAAGTACAGCCCGGAATGTTATTGTAATTTAACGGCTCCACATGCTGACCTGCAATTTTCTCAACGCATATAATACCTTCGGCCGATGCCACGTGTGCAAGCGCCTGGCCTTTAACAATATCACCAATGGCGTAAATGCCTTCAACGTTGGTTTTGTAAAAATCATCAACCAGTACTTTGCCTTTGTCGAATTTAACGCCAGCTTCTTCAAGGCCTATACCTTCCAGGTTGGTAGCAATACCAACGGCCGAAAGTACAATCTCAGCTTCAAGCGTTTCAACACCTTTAGCGGTTTTAACGCTTACCTTGCACAAATCGCCTTTGGTATCAACCGATTCAACAGTTGAGCCGGTCATGATGTTGATACCTTGTTTTTTTAATGAACGAGCCAGTTGTTTTGAGATTTCTTCGTCTTCAACAGGTACAATGTTATCCAGGTATTCAACTACAGTTACCTTGGTACCCATAGCATTGTAGAAATAAGCAAACTCAATACCTATAGCGCCCGAACCTACAACTACTATGGATTGTGGTTTTTTAGGCAACACCATAGCCTGACGGTAACCTATAATTTTTTTACCATCCTGCGGCAGGTTAGGTAACTCGCGTGAGCGGCCGCCGGTAGCCAATATAATGTGTTTAGCTGTATGCTCGGCAACGGTACCATCGGCAGCTTTAACCTCAACGGCTCCTTTGCCTTTGAGTTTGCCGAAGCCCATAATTACATCAATCTTGTTCTTCTTCATTAAAAACTGAACACCCTTGCTCATGCCATCGGCTACGCCGCGGCTGCGTTTTACAACCGCGTCAAAATCAGGTTCGCCTTTTACGTCTACTTTAATACCGTAATCGGCCGCATGGTTTATGTATTCAAACACCTGGGCGCTCTTTAATAAAGCTTTGGTTGGTATACAGCCCCAGTTAAGGCATATACCACCTAATGATTCTTTTTCAACGATGGCTGTTTTTAAACCCAGCTGTGAAGCGCGTATAGCTGCTACATATCCACCAGGACCAGATCCGACAACAATTAAATCGTAGTTCATTATGTTTTACTTTTTCAGTTCGGCACCAAAGCTAAATAAAAAGGCTGATACAATAAAGAGCACTGGGTACCTTAACGAGGGTATAAACAGTAATATGATTTGGCTGTGATTTAGGTGGTAACACACTGTTAACACACCTTGGGTAAATTATAGGGCATTATGTGACTAATTTTGCACAATGTTTAATGAAATGCAATTTTATACGATATTATGTTGAATATATCAACAATATTTTTACGAAATGTGAAAAATTTCTAATATTTATTAACATTAACTTAACACTGAAACTGAAGCCTTTGTATATCTTTGCATTGAATTTAAAACTATTTAAACGTTCATTAAACAAAAACAAAAAGCATGAGAAAAAATTTACTTCTCGCACTTCTATTCTTGTTTACTACCGCTATTGCCTTTGCGCAGGTAACAACCGGTACCATAACAGGAACAGTAAAAGACTCTAAGGGGCAGCCGCTGCCGGGTACAACTGTTGTTGCTACCCACGTACCAACCGGTACTAACTACAGCACGGTAACCCGAGGTAACGGCCAGTACACTATTCCCAACGTACGTGCCGGTGGTCCTTACACCATTAAAATTACCTTTGTTGGCTTTACTACAGTTACTTACAACGATTTAGCTGCCAGCTTAGGTCAGCCGTTAAAGGTTGACGCCGTATTGTTGGAAGAAGGCCGTCAGTTAAGCGCCGTAACGGTAAACGCTGCACGTCGTGGTAGCGTAATCAGCCCGCAAAGAACAGGTACTGCAACTAACGTATCATCAGCGCAATTACAAAGCTTGCCTACTGTTAACCGTAACATTCAGGATTTTGCCCGTTTAACGCCACAAGGTGTTTCACGTAACGGTAACAGCGATGGTTCGGCATTTGGTATGGAGTTCGCCGGTCAAAGCAACAAGTACAACCAGTTTACAATTGACGGTGCTTTGTCTAATGACGCGTTTGGTTTAGCAAGCTCTGGTACTAACGGTGGCCAGGCAAGCACTAACCCTATCTCTATCGAAGCTATCCAGGAGTTGCAAATCCTGCTTTCTCCGTATGATGTTACCCAAGGTGGTTTTACCGGTGGTGGTATTAACGCAGTAACTAAAAGCGGTACAAACACTTTCCATGGTTCGGTTTACGGTTTGATGCAAAACGAAGACCTGCTGGGTAAAAGCGTTTTAAACGACACTAAATACCAGCAATTTAAAAATCAAACAGCCGGTATCAGCTTAGGAGGTCCTATCATTAAAAACAAATTGTTTTTCTTTGGTAACTACGAGCGTATCCGTAACTCAACGCCTTTGCAAAATGACCCAACCATTGCTGGTTCGGGCTCGCAATTTAACCCTACTGTATTGGAGGATTTACGCAATTATGTGTTAAACACTTATAAATATGATATAGGCGGTTACGGCGAAATATTGAAAAGACAAGAATCTGACTATGTATTTGGTCGTTTAGACTGGAACATTAACGATAAAAACCGTTTAACTGTTCGTCATAACTACACCAAAGGTTTTAGTGATAACCTAAGCCGTAACGCAACCACCATGACGTTTGCTAACAGTGGTTACACTTTTAATTCTAAAAACAACTCTTCGGTTGTAGAATTAAACAGTACTTTATCAAACAATGCTTCAAACGTATTGCGTTTTACTTATACATCAACCCGCGACTTTAGAACAACCGGTGCATTCCCATCTGTATATATACAGCAAAGCGGGTTAAACTACAACTTAGGTTCTGAAGCTTCATCTGCTCGTAACAGGTTAAGTCAGGATAATTTTACCATTACTGATAACTTCACACTTTATAAAAACAAGCACACGATTACCTTTGGTACCGATAACTTCTTTTATAAATCGAACAACATTTTTGTTCAGAACTATTATGGTTATTATAACCGTTATACCACTATACAAGCATTTAAGGATAACACCACAGCACCAACTGGTTACCAAGCTTACTATTCTGTTGATCCAAGCAGCCCTGATGCTCCGTCAATCGTTAAATCGGCTCAGTTAAGCGTTTACGGTCAGGACGTATGGTCAATCAGCGATAAGTTCCGTTTAACTTACGGCTTACGTGTTGATGCACCTATCTTCTTTAACGATCCGGCCGAAAACCCTACTTTCAACAACTCTAACATTGCACAGCAATACGACCTGAAAACCAACAGGCCGCCAAGCACTTCATTACTGTTTGCACCACGTGCAGGCTTTAACTGGGATATCCATGGTGATGCATCTACTCAATTACGTGGTGGTGCAGGTTTGTTTACAGGCCGAGTACCTTACGTTTGGATTTCAAATCAGTATGGTAAAACCGGTGCTACCATTGTTAGCTACAGCGCAACTGGTACTGCTTTAGCGCCAATTCGTTTCAACTATAATCCGAACGATTTACACCTGGGCGCTACTACCGGTGGTAGCAATGCTCCTAATGAGATCAACGTTACCGACAAAGACTTTAAATTTACTCAAACTTTACGCGCTAACTTAGCCGTAGACCAAAAATTAGGTTTCTGGGGTTTAATTGGTACGTTTGAAGCGTTGTATACCAAAAAGATCAACGATATCCTTTATCAAAACTTAAACGTTGGCCCACAAGTAGGTACAGTTAAAACAGGTAATATTAACCGTCCGTTTTATAACGGTGTGAGAGCTAATACCGGCTTTACTGATATTATTTACTTAACCAATACCAACAAAGGTTCTGCTTACAACTTAACCTGGCAGGTGCAAAAACCAATGAGCAATGGGTGGGTAGGTAGCTTAGCTTACACCTTCGGTCACTCTACATCATTGAACGATGGTACCAGCTCAACTGCTTATTCTAACTGGCGTTTTGCTTACTCAGTTAACGGTCAAAACAACCTAGATTTGGCTACTTCTAACTACGATCCGGGATCACGTTTTGTAGGTTATATATCTAAAACTTTCCGTTATCTGCACGATCGTATGGCTACTACCTTTGGTTTAGTGTATACAGGTCAATCAGGTCAGGTATTTAGCTGGTTATACAACGGCGACATCCACGGTGATGATGCAACCAACAGAGGAACTGGTGCTGCGGATTTAGCTTATGTTCCGGCTACTTTAGCTGAAGCACAATTTGGTACTACTTCAACTTTCATTGTTCCAGCTGCACAGCAATGGGCCGATTTCCAAGCGTTTATTGCTGGTAACGAGTACCTAAGCAAGCACCAAGGCCGTGTGGTTGAGCGTAACGGTGACCGTTTACCATGGGAAAATCACTTCGACTTAAAAGTTAGCCAGGATTTTTACGTGTACAAACAACATAAACTTTCAATCACTGCCGACGTATTAAACGTAGGTAACCTGTTGAAAAAATCATGGGGCCGTTCATACTTCTTAAGTAACTTAAGTGCACCATTATTCTACAATGCAACTACTACTGCAAACCCTCAGTTTTACTTTGACAAATCAAGGCTTAACTCAATTGATGGCAAATTGCAACCGTACCAAATCAGCGACTTCAACTCACGTTGGAGAGCACAGTTAAGCGTACGTTACTCTTTCTAAGCTATTATCATTGCAATAGTTAAAAGGCCGGTTCAGTATTTGAACCGGCCTTTTTTTGTTTAAATATCTCATCCTGAAATAAGTGAGCCTCGTTGTTAACCTATTTATGAAGGTTCAAAATATTAGCAGGTAGCCAATTAACCGGATGTTTTTAATGTTTATACGTATTAAATAACCTGTCCCAAATGGAGGTATAAAAGCCAAAGTTGTAGCCTTCATCGCGGTGATGGTTATGATGAAATGAAGATGTGCCCAATAATTTTAAGGGCATTTTGTTTTGAACACGTTTTGGCAGGGGTTCGATACCTAAATGGCCAATAATGCCAAATAGCACGTTGAGCGTAAGGTATATGGCTACAGCATAAAAATTAAACGCATACGCGCAAAGTACCATAAGCCAGAGTGCACCAAAGCCAACTGTTTCTAAAGGATGAAGAACATATAGATCAACTGGCGTTGGATCCTGATAGGTATGATGAAGGCGGTGTACCCATTTGTATGCAAATGAGTGGTGAATGGCATAATGGAAAAGATACATAGCCAAATCCATAGCCAGAAACAAAAGCAGGCTATCTGCCATCATCCACCAGTTAAACGAAAAGCTTAAGGCTATGTAATGATATACCCAAAGCTTAAAACCTGCATAGGTAACGGCTGTGTTTATTAAGTTAGTACCTATTCAAATAACATATTCGCGTGGAGTTGCCTTGCCTTGTTTTACTTTGCAAAGCCTAAGTATCAGGGCGCCAAATAAAAGCGAACTAACGGTAACTGCTAAATTTTCAAGTAAAAAAACGAGCCAAAGCATTTCATCCGTTTGGCAGCTTAAATACTTTAACAGTTCCACTTAATTATATACAAACTCGCCAAACTCCGATTTAACGGTCACTTGCTTTTTGCCACCTTCAACACGGCCAATAATTTGGGCGTCGATGCCAAAGTTTTGTGATATTTTGATCAAGTCGGCAGCAATCGATTCGGGTACATAAAGCTCCATACGGTGGCCCATGTTAAATACCTTGTACATTTCCTGCCAGCTGGTGCCCGATTGTTCCTGGATTAGCTTAAACAGCGGTGGAATAGGAAACAGGTTATCTTTAATCACATGCACATCATCCACAAAATGCAGCACCTTGGTTTGCGCGCCACCGCTGCAATGCACCATACCATGTATCTGGCTGCGGTAACTGTCTAAAATAGTTTTAATAACCGGTGCATAGGTACGGGTAGGAGATAACACCAGTTTACCGGCTGTGATGGTTCGTCCGTTGCCAATGTCAATTAAATCCGTAAGATTTTTACCGCCCGAAAATACCAGGCTCTCAGGCACGGCAGGATCAAAGCTTTCGGGATATTGTTGTGCTACGGTTTTATTAAACACATCATGGCGCGCAGATGTAAGTCCGTTGGAGCCCATGCCGCCGTTGTATTCTTTTTCGTAAGTGGCCTGCCCGTATGAGGCTAAGCCAACAATTACATTACCCGCCTGTATGCGGTGATTGGAAATTACATCTTCGCGCTTTAAACGACAGGTTACAGTAGAGTCTACAATAATGGTACGTACCAGATCGCCTACATCGGCGGTTTCGCCACCGGTAGAGTAAATGCCGATGCCGTGGCTGCGTAAATCTTCTAAAATTTCTTCGGTGCCGTTAATAATGGCGGCAATAACTTCGCCGGGTATCAGGTTCTTGTTACGGCCAATGGTTGATGAGAGCAGGATATTGTCAGTAGCGCCAACGCATAGCAGATCGTCCAGATTCATGATAATGGCATCCTGAGCAATGCCACGCCAAACTGAAACGTCGCCGGTTTGTTTCCAGTACACGTAAGCCAGTGATGACTTGGTACCCGCGCCATCCGCGTGCATAATATTGCAGTATGCAGGGTCGTTGGTTAATATGTCGGGGATAATTTTGCAGAATGCTTTGGGGTATAAGCCTTTATCAATATTCTTGATGGCCTGGTGCACATCATCTTTAGAGGCCGAAACCCCACGCTGATCATATCGTTGGTCAGAAATCATGGTCAAATATACGGCTTACCGTATTAAAAATCGTTACTTTGCCTTACATCATCCGGCCTATGTTAAAAACAATATTAGTAAAACTGAACCATTGGCGTGCACGACAAACCTCGCAACGTAGCTTCTTGATATTTTGCAGCGTACTGGTAGGCCTTGTTGGTGGCCTGTCGGCAGTAGCATTAAAGTATATGGTGCACTTAATGGAACACTTAAGCCGTGAGCTGGCTTTACATGTTCCATATCATTACAGCTTTTTATTACTGCCTGCCATAGGTTTACTTTTGGCTGTGGCCTACCAGCACGTCATAAACCGCGACCAGATACAGAAAGGGATCGGCAGCATTCTCATTAGCATTAAGAAGAATAAAGCGAACATGGCCTCCAACAATGCTTATTCTCACCTTATCAGCAGTTCGTTAACGGTAGGCTTTGGCGGCTCGTCGGGTTTGGAAGCACCAATTGTGTGTACGGGCGCGGCCATAGGGTCTAATATTGGCCGGTTCTTTAAACTAAATACTTACGAAAAAACCATACTGCTGGCAGCAGGTGCGGCGGCCGGTATTGCTGCTGTATTTAACAGCCCTATAGCAGGGGTGCTGTTTGCACTCGAAATTTTAATCGGCGAAATCACTATTCCTACATTTATTCCGCTACTAATTGCTTCGGCAACCGGCGTTGTAGTTGGTAAGGCATTGCACTCCGGTCAATTATTCCATTTGGTTACCGAAGGCTGGCTTATTGAAGCTCTGCCATTTTACCTCATATTAGGTATATTGAGCGGACTGATAGCGGTATATATTACCAAAGTTGCCGATAACCTGGAGAAAGGTATTTTTATGAAGCAAAATCGCTATGTACGTGCGGCTGCAGGCGGTTTGCTCCTGGGTATACTGATCTTGTTATTCCCGCCGTTGCTGGGCGAGGGGTATCATTACCTGCAAGCAATTCTGAATGGCAATATTGAGGTGCTGAAAGAAGAATCTCTGTATGCCGATTGGCTGTCGGAGCCATTGGTTATGCTGTTGTTTATTGCGGCATTAATATTAATTAAAATTATAGCGGCAGGAATAACCCTCGGAGCTGGGGGTAACGGTGGTACGTTTGCGCCCACCATGTTTACCGGCGCGTTTTTAGGACTATTGCTGGCTTATGGCGTTAACCAAACCGGCCTTATACATTTAAACACCAGTAATTTTATTGCAGTAGGTATGGCTGGCGCACTAAGCGGCGTTTTGCACGCCCCGCTAACGGCTATATTTTTGATTGCCGAAATTACCGGTGGGTATGTTTTGTTCATTCCGTTGATGGTGGTTTCTGCTATATCTTACATTATTGCACGGGCGTTTAATCCGCACAATATGTACTGGCATACGCTTATTCACGAAAAAGAGGTATATCCGGATGCTGACTACAGCACATTGAACAACATACAATTGGAAAGCATTATTAACAAGCAGTATACGGCGTTAAACCGGGATATGCCGGTGTCAGAATTTTATAATATTTTATCAGCCAGTAACGCCAATATTTTTGCGGTGCTTAACAACCATCACCAGTTGGAGGGCGTGATATGGATGGACGAAATACGCAAGCAACTGTTTAAGGCTAACCAACCTGATGCAGTAGTGGCCGACATAATGGTGCAACCTCCGGCTGTAATTAGCTACAGCCAGCCTGTAAGCAGCGTAATGAATGTATTTGACCAGTTGGATGTATGGCAGTTGCCTGTAATACGTGATGGTAAATTTGCAGGGTTTATATCTAAATCGGGCTTGCTTAACCAATACCGGCAAGTATTTATTCAACAGCACAAGGATGCTGATTTATTTGCAGCCCGTTCGGTACAGTCTCCGCACAGATAATTAAATGTGCATAATAGACACCGCAATGGTAAAGTAGATAATAAGCCCGGTAACATCAACCAGTGTGGCTACAAATGGTGCAGATGATGTGGCAGGGTCTAAGCCAAGGCGTTTAAGCAGTAATGGCAGCATGGAACCGGCTAATGATCCCCATAATACAATGCCAACCAGTGCCAAACCTACCGTTAAGCCAACTGATACCCAATGCGGACCATAAATATTGCTGAACAGTGTCCACATAAATATCCTGAAAAAGCCAATAACTCCCAGTGTAACGCCCAGCAATAGGCCCGACAGGATCTCGCGGCGCATTACGCGCCACCAATCTTCCACCGTAACCTCGCCCAATGCCATGGCCTGTATGATGAGGGTTGATGCCTGTGAACCGCTGTTACCACCGCTTGATATAATTAGCGGAACAAATAACGCCAGCACCACTGCTTTTGCAATTTGCCCTTCAAAATATCCCATTGCCGTAGCCGTTAGCATTTCGCCCAGGAAAAGAATAATAAGCCAGCCTACACGTTTTTTAACCAGCTTAAGCAGGGGCATATCCAGGTAAGGCTCGTCCAGTGCTTCGGTACCACCAATTTTTTGTATGTCTTCGGTATACTCTTCGTTGGCTATCCACAAAATGTCATCAACTGTTACTATACCCAGTAGTAGGTTGTTGTTGTCGGTAACGGGTAAAGCCACGCGGTTGTTCATCCTGAAGATGTTGATGGCTTCTTCCTGAGGGTCGTTCACTTTTAAAGAGATCAGCCGGTCGTCCATCAGGCCGCTTATTTTAGTGGCCGGGTCAACCAATAGTATTTCGCGTATACGTATATCATCCAGCAGAACACCGTTTTCGTCAATTACATAAATTACGTCGATGGTTTCGGAATTTTTACCATACCGCCTGATGTGCGAAAGAACCTGCACCACATCCCAGTTTTTTTTAACGGCAATGTAATCGGGAGTCATGAGCCGGCCAACGCTGTCTTCCTCATAACCCAGCAGGGCCAGGGCTTGCTTGCGGTCGTGCGGTGGCAGGTGCAGTATGAGGTTCTTTACTGTGTCGCCGTGCATTTCACTAAACAGCGATGTGCGGTCGTCGGGCGGCAGCTCGTTGATCAGTTCTGCAATCTTTTTTCCTGAAAGTTTTTTGAGCAGGCGTTCCTGGGTGGGGAAGTCGAGAATACGGAAAACGTTTACCGCCCGGTTAAGCGAAAGCAGGTCGAGAAAAACAGGGCCATGCTCGGGCAGTTCGCCCATCAGTTCCTCCACCTCCGATATGTTTAGGTTGTTCAAATAGTCGCGTAGCTGTTGTTTATCGTCGCTTTCCAGTAACAGCTCTACTTGTTCAACCATTTCTTCCATATCAGGCCCTCTTGTTTACATTTTTAGTGAATGTTTTCCGTTTACTTAACGCCCGCAAAAGTCGTTTATTTTTTCAAATTTTAAGGTTGTTTTTATATTATCTTTGCGGGAATTTTTGGTGGTGGTTATTGAGTTACTTTGTTATTAAGTTGATACAAGTAAGTTATTAAATAGTTGTAATATGAATTGCGCTATAAACCTCAATAACCTATGAGCCAATAACTAAAAAACGAAAAATGGGTTTACAATGTGGTATAGTAGGTTTGCCAAACGTGGGCAAATCAACGCTTTTTAACTGTTTATCAAATGCCCGCGCACAGGCGGCCAACTTTCCTTTCTGTACAATTGAGCCCAATGTGGGTGTAATTACCGTTCCGGATGAGCGCCTCACTAAGTTAACCGAACTGGTTAATCCGCAGCGCGTGGTGCCTAACGTAATTGAGATTGTTGATATTGCCGGTTTGGTAAAAGGCGCCAGTAAAGGTGAAGGCCTGGGTAACCAGTTTTTGGGCAATATCCGCGCAACCAACGCTATTATCCACGTACTGCGTTGCTTTGACGATGATAACGTAATACATGTTGACGGCTCTGTTGACCCGATACGCGACAAAGAAATTATTGATACTGAGCTACAGTTGAAAGATTTAGATTCGGTTGAAAAGAAATTACAAAAGATAGAGAAGGCCGCAAAAATTGGCGATAAGGATGCCAAAAAAGCGTTTGAAGTACTGAGCGTGTACAAAGATCATTTGCTTAGCGGTAAATCGGCCCGTACAGCACCGGTTGTTGAAGAAGATAAGGAACATATAGGTGACCTTTGGTTGCTTACCGCCAAGCCGGTGATGTATGTATGTAACGTGGGCGAAAGCGATGTAAACACGGGCAATACTTACGTTGAAAAAGTGCGTGACGCCGTTAAGGAAGAAAACGCCGAAGTGCTGATCATCTCTGCCCAAATTGAATCGGAAATTGCACAACTGGAAACCTACGAAGAACGCCAGATGTTTTTGGAAGACTTAGGGTTGGAGCAATCAGGCGTTACTAAACTTATTAAAGCCGCTTATAAGCTGTTAAACCTAAGTACCTACTTTACCGCGGGTGTGCAGGAAGTACGCGCCTGGACCATCACCAAAGGCTTTACAGCACCACAAGCAGCCGGCGTTATTCATACCGATTTTGAGAAAGGCTTTATCCGAGCTGAAGTAATTAAATATGAAGACTTTGTAAAGTACGGTTCAGAAAATGCCTGCAAGGAAGCCGGCAAACTAAGCGTTGAAGGCAAGACCTATATTGTAGAGGATGGCGACATCATGCACTTCAGGTTCAACGTATAGCGTTTGAGATCCAGGAAACAGGAGCCGGGAGCTAAGACTACAATATAAATAGGAAGTTTTCTCTTGGGTAGTGTTTCTTGGCTCTTGGTTCTAAAAAAACAATATATTTGCACCCGCAATGCTCCCGTAGTTCAATGGATAGAATTATGGTTTCCGGTACCATCGATAGGGGTTCGAATCCCTTCGGGAGCACGTCAAAGCGCTTTGGGATTGTCCTGAAGCGCTTTTTTATTGGATGTGTATAATTATTAATCAATTTAAACTGCAGTTCTTGTTTACGACTGCCAACTTGGTAAGTCTAACCCGATAGAACAAATGGCAGTGCCAGCACGGTCAGAACCATTGCTTTGGTATCCCCACTTACTTAACGAGCTTCTCAAAATCGATTTCTGGATCCTCATCGCCATAATAAGAGACTATACCATATTTGAATGCAACATGACAGAAGCTTAATCCATATTTGCGATAATATTGCTTGAAGAACTTTGTGTTCATCCGGTTCAGTTCTTTAGATAGCTTATCATAAGTGGTTTTACGTTGTTTAATTAAATAATCATTCAAGCTCTCTCGCAACTTGCACATCTGAGCTAGACTATCTCTCAGGTGATTCGAACAATAAGGTTTGCAATAGTCTTCTTACGTCTAAGTTGATATGTTTGAAAGTATAAAAGCTTAAGAGCTTCTTTATTTTTATATGAAAAGGTACTGTCTGCAGTATGTGCTAGAAGTTTGCGTACAATGCCGGCATGCTTTAATGTTGCTGACTCTTCTGACAAAGACCAGTGTAAAGACTGTATGCTTGCACTTATCTCTTTTGTTTGACCTGAATTGAGGTCCTTGACTGTAATAACAAGAATACTGGGCGCTGTAGATGGACCGGATTTGACAACTTCTAAATATGCTTTCTCCTCAAAACTTTGTGCATAAGTTAGTAAGGATATAAACACAAGGTACAGCAAAATGGCAAGTCGGTGCATTGAGGAAAAGGTTCGATGCTAAAGTAACAATTAATTAGTTAAGCCTGTGCTTGTACAAGTGCAGGATAGGTTTCTACTAAACTAGAATCTTTAACATGAGGATAGGTCGACATACAACGACTTTAACTTTATTTGGTAATATACAGTATAGTAAGTTATCACTAATCCTTAATCGATCCTTCAAATGTAATTCGGTAGTGATAAAATTGTACAGACAAGTGTCACTACAGTCAGAACCATAGCATCCCTTAGCTCGAAGAGGTTGTTTACGCGAGAAAGGCATGCTCTGGATCTTTAGGTTAGTCCGCTTTGAGACACGAGGAAGATAGGTATTACGCAACACCAATGCTTCTCAAAAGCAACCGCCAGATTTCGTTACGTTCAACAAGCTTTGCAAGCACGTTTCACTCCACTGCTCCATACGCGCAATGCAGCACATTTTTATTTCAATTCCTATATACTAATACCATCCGGAAATAGAATGTGCAGTTATTTTTGCCCTAGCTTCGCAATCTGTCACTCGCTTTGAGTTTAAGCAAAGGTGTTGCTCCATGAAACCTTTCTCTGCCGCTGGTAGCATTACGCTAACGCTCCATTACAACCAAAGTCAAGCGGTTTCCACAATTTTACTCACCTACGTATCGGAGAAGACTTCACAACTGTCATGGGATTTGATTACCTAAACGCACAGGCCCCAGCTTCAAATCCAACGCCAGTTTTTTGTGTGAAGCATTCCTTGTAGTCGCACTCCGTGCTTTCTCTACAAGGATCTTCTCCTCAATTCGTAGCCGGTTCGCGACGATTTGCAAATGGCAGACAAACTAAGTAAGTTGGGGCTACATATGAAACGCCTAACGATTACATCATTTATACTGCTCTTAGCCTTGTTCTCTAAGCTCAAATGCAAGAAAGTGATAAAATTTATTGGACAGCGCTTGATGAGTATACTAAGTATTTAGATACCGCTTACTCACAAAGGTCAGGTACTTTAGTTGAAAAAAGAGAGCTGTTTACTTGAAGAAGCAGGATTTTATTGATACAATTCCTGAGAAAGTAAATGGGTATCCGATAATACTTCTAACCTCTGAAAATTATAAAAGGCTATACAAAGAGCATAAAGGAAGGTTAACTCATACAATTATGTCTCCTGTTAAAGTTAGTGATAGTACCTTAGAGGTTACAATCGTACCTTATTCCGGAAATTTGAAGCGCAACCATCTTAAATTAGGAGTAAGTGGAGGATCCACAATTACCTTTCAATTTGATTGTGTGCAGCACAAGTTTATTGTTAGCAAAGTAAATAGTTGGGGCATATAACATGAATTGGATAATAAGATATAGTAGCAAGATGGAGTTCCATACTCATCTGAATGCGGTGCTGAAACCGATCATGGATGAAATCAAAGGTTGGAACTGGCTCATATCAGACCTGGATTACTTTCCGGACACAATAGCTAATCTACCTGTTGACTTCGAGCGCGATTACTTTATTCTTTCATCTGAAGAGTTTCGAACGCTGGTTGATGCAAACCCACAAATCATTTGGGGAGTGGTGTTAGGTATGCCAAGGACATCTACTATAAGGGTTGATGAGGAAAACTTGCCATATGCAGAATTCAATGAACTCATCTGGAAGAACGGCAACATACAGCACCCTAATGCGCAAGTAGAGATCGTTTGCTTTGATAGTGGTTACACCATAGTGAAATTCAGAGATCAGCACTTGTCGGATAAGTTTAAAGCTTACTTCGAAGAAGCTATTGAGCTTGAGTCGTTCAGCAATGATTCAGCGCCTAATTACTAGTATTTATAATTCTGTTAATTATGATGGAGAAGCTGCAAGCAAGACATATTAGTGATCAAGAGCTTCAATTGGTTAGCTATCTAATCAGTATGACAAAGATAGACCAGATGGACTCATTATACCAAATACTGTATATCCAATGAATGATGGTGGTATGGGAAGTATTCGCTTTGTAGAGAATGATGATCCCTACATATATCAAAGAGATTTAGTTCAAGCAGATTATACCGACGAAGATGATGTGCCAGTATTCATATCACTCAACTTGAATACAGATGATAAGTTATTCGAGCTTGACATCTTCAAAGGTGACTTTAGTCCATTGAAGATGTATCCTACACCTCAAGACTTGCGTCCCATGAGATAGTCCAAAGCTTCTTCCATTCAGGCCCTCACCCTCACTCCACTCGCATACGGCTTCGCAATCCTGCACTATAAATACAGATTGAAGCATTATATTTGACTTGAGTTGTTATTTTTAAAATCAGTTTCACGGTAGGTATGAGAATCACAGAACAAGAAATTCGAGAGGTATCAACCTTAATACCAATTGAACGTTACAAATACACGATTAAGAGAATTGCTGATGCAGAAAAGTTGTACTATTTGCAAGATAGCGATGGAAGTTGGGCAGTATCCGAAGTTAGGGATAAAACACTTTTTCCGATATGGTCTGCAGAAGAGTTTGCTAGGATGTGCATCAATGGCGCTTGGGCTAACTTCAATGTCATTGAGGTTGTCTTAGAGTTGTTTCAGGAGGAACTAATTTATGCAATTCAAGATGAAGGCTTTCTGTTAAATGTATTTCCTGTCAATGACACAACGGGTTTCGTGGTTAATATTGAGGAGTTTGTGCGGGACTTAACAGACGAACTACAGAATTATTGACAGAATCAATTACACTCAGCTGCTATTAAGCTCTTCTATCCTGTAGTTTATTTTCATTTATAAATGATTTGAGACGTTGACGAAGTGTTAATCACAAAAGGGTGCCTCACGCTCGCAAATAGTCACAGACGCATTAAGCTTAAACTCCATTAAAGATCATCCTGTCTTAACTTAAAGTGGGATGAATTCCTATTACGGCATCTTTGCAAACAGTACAAACCAGTCCAACCTCTAAGCCTGACCCTAGGTAGTCATTGTGATGGTTAATAACAAATTCTGGTAGGCTATATTTAAGACGAAGTTTCTCAATATCTAACACACAATTAAAGTATACCCACTCACGGCAGTTAGACGACCATGCTTTACCTCTAAATGTTTCTTGTTTGCCTGCCCAATAATAGGTCTCCTTCTAAAGCTTGTAGGTGTTCACATACTAACATAGTTTAAAGATATGGATTGTAACGTCATCTATTCTCTTCTCAAAGTTAGCTGAGCCATCCGCACACAGGTTGAGCTATGGTTAAAATATATATTACCTTAGCAAGATATGCCCTTTACCTTTGCTCATCCAGCTATTGTGTTACCATTAGGTAACTTAAGTAAAAGATGGTTTTCTTTGACTGGCTTAGTAATAGGCAGCATGACACCAGACTTTGAATACTTCATACGCATGAGGGTTAAAAGTATCTACAGTCATACTTTAACAGGGTTGTTTTGGTTTGACTTACCTCTAGGTCTGATACTTGTTTATATTTATTTGAGATGGGTTAAAAAACCTTTAATAGATCATCTCCCCAAACCGTTGAACGAAAGATTGTCATCTTTCAAAGCACACTCAATAGATATAGGGTTCTCTTGGATGTACTTCGCAGTTTTAAGCGTATCTATACTTATAGGTACCGCATCACATTTACTTTGGGATGGCTTTACGCATCCGACAGGATACTTTGTTTCTGCCGTACCCATACTAAAACATATAGAACACATAGGAAGTCATCAGGTTTACACTTATAAGCTGTTCCAGCATCTTAGTACTTTACTTGGTTTGGCCGTTATCTTAATTGCCACTTTTAAGCTACCTAAGCATAGGCAAATCTTACATGTAGACATTAGTAGCTATTGGTTTCAAACAGCAGGAGTTACAGCAATAACACTTTTAATACGATTACTTAGTGGTCTTTCCTATCGTCAGTACGGCCACGTAGTTGTTACCGCCATTGCTGGTTTTTGGTTGGGTTTGCTCTTAGCATCAGTACTGTCTTTGAGAAAAGGAAGATTAGATTGACTTCATTCTCACCACAAAGTTACCCTCACATCCGCACATAGTCGCTAACACTTCAAGGTAGTATCTCGTAATTGGGTATCCTTTAAGTAGCGCTCGCCACAACTCTGTGTGCTCTCATTACCCCACCACATGAATACCGGACTGGGGTAGTTTAAGCACATTATTGAATGCGAATCTAAAATAATATTAAAACCCTTGGATTAGCTATAGAAATCCTCATTCTTGAAATATGCGTACCAGCTTAAAACTCATTATCTTAGTTTGTTTCTGTATAGCTTCCTGTAAACCAACGCCATCGGGAAAGCTACCAGCCGACTCGTTTTATACTGACACCGGGGACTTTGACATGGCCCGGATTCCGCTTATTAAGCCTTATGAGGCTACTGTTCCAGCTACAGGTAACCAAGATTGGATTGTGGTATCAACTGATACAAGTGTAGTACCGTTAACTATTCCAGGAACAAAGGAAGTAAGGGTTGTAAAGGACATCATATTGGTACATAGCAAAAACACTGCGTTGGATTATCAACCTATCAAAGAAGCTTGGTTCGTAATTCTTCGAGCTAAGCGGAAAGTGAAAGGCTTTAAGTCTCATCAGGAGCACTTAACCTTAATTAAACAGATGGGACTTCCGTACGAGCCTGAGTTATACAGAATGAGCGATGTATTTGACTACTTTGATCGCTATGGCTATATCAACTGGAAGAAGATGTAATGGAATTGATTAGCCAACTACTGACATTAGTATATAATAGCCAGGGGTATTCCTTCTCTCGTCTAAAGTAAGCTTCCGGCCATCAAATTGTACACTTCGTTTAAGGTAGTACATGAACCCTGGGTATCCTTTTACAGTCTCAATATCTCCAGCTTGCTGTCAGCAATTCCCGTCTTAATACAGGCGCAATACATTGTAAGCATAGATTGCAAACTTAGCCTGAACCTGGTTGTTAGGGTTTAATGTTATTTTATAATAAGCAGTTATAAACATTTGAAAATGGAAACAGCAGTGCCCGGTTTATTTTTGTACCCTGATTTTATTGACGAGGCCAGAGAAGAGCAGTTGTTAAACGAAATTGACAGCCAAACTTGGATTGTAGATTATTTAAGAAGACTGCAATATTACGGCTATCGCAATGAACTGGACAAACCTTATGATCTGATACCTTTTCCGGTCACCATGCCGCCACTGATGCACCAACTATCCCAGGAAATGGTGGAGAAGAGTATCATACTGCTGCAGCCGGATCAGGTAATTATTAACGAATATGTTCCGGGTGAGGGCATCAAGCCCCATAAGGACAGAGCTTACTACGAAAATCAGATCTGTGGCGTAAACCTTGGAAGCGGCTGCATCATGCGGTTTATCAGGGGTAAGAACGAGGAAGTGATAGACGTGGAAATTCCGAGACGCTCTGTATACGTTATGCAGGATGACGCCCGTAAAAAGTGGAAGCATGCGATCCCGCCCAGGAAGAAAGATAACATAGACGGTAACATAAAGCACCGCGAAAGAAGGGTGTCTATTACATACCGTAAAGTCAAACCTAAAAAAGTACGCCCTATCAATCCTGAGGGTAAAGTTGCTAAACTGTTAGACGAGACATTTGGTATAAGCCTTGAGCAACTAAAAGACTTAGGCTTAGCTTAATGATTATACACAGTCGTTGAACTTATAATTAAACCCCATTTTGGCGGAAAGAAGTAATCAATGCGCTGGTGGGAGCTTTGGAAGTTTACCTGACTCTTTACAAGTTGAAATAGCTCACATGAACTCACTAAGCAATGACTTTTACAGAGGCTACAAAGTGAGCACTACAGTGGTTAATGGTTACTACATGCCTTACTATATCGAGTTTACAGAGCCTGAGCAAAGCTATATGTGGCTTAAAACTTTAAAGGAACCTGCATCTAAGTTTGATAAACCATTTGAACCTGTAAGAGCAATGCACAGCCTATCAATGGCATTCAGGGTAGCTTATTTTAGACAGGCTACTATACCTTAACGACACATACAAACTAATTATTATCTTGGACATCATTTTGCATAAAACCACATGTTCAAATCACTTCTAGCATTATCACTTTGGTGCTCTTTCGCATGCTTACACGCCTTTGCTTAGCAGACGAGAAACATCCCTTTGGTAGTCCAGGTCAATGATGAATTAGAACTTCACTTAACAGCATTGAAGTTAAGCATTCAAAATGGTGACTCTATCAAAGTGATTTATGCTGATTATGCTCCGGGGCGTTTAATAGTTAACGAAACGGATGGAGAAAGTGTGCTTGATGCGTCTAAAGTAATACTTACGTTTGACCACTATGCTTATCCAAAAGGTAATCAGACTTTGGACAATTTAAAGGTGACCTTCTCATCTGAACTATTTAAGCAACGCTATCTAATCATAAACTTCTATGTTTTCAGTGATAAGCGATACAAGCACTGGTACAAAATGAACGATGACCAAGAGTTTGCTGTCAATCTAACTTATCCCAACAGTGGCATCCTTGTAAGAAAGAAGTAATAGTAAAATTGGGCTTTCTATCCCATATTCCCTTAATGGTATTCAAGGTAGCCGCTTTTAGAGGTTTACCGTTTAAAGTAGTTTACTTAGCTTTATACCTAAATCTATGTCGATTATGCGTAAAGTCGCCTATAACGTTGCCCACCCAGACGTTTTGAAGCTAATGATATATGAATTTGATGGTGGAGCATACCTCTTCGGTTATGATAATCTTGCTGACACTGCATGCACTTGGGATGAGTGGTATGAGTCAATTGAAGAGGCAGAGGAACATGCCAATAGCAAGTTCAATGTAAACACAGAAGACTGGATTATAATAGCAGAACCTTGCTCAACCTGCAAACATGATCTTATAACTACTACGGGCGTTGAGTTAAGCGGTAGGAAGTTACTTAACTTTAAGGGCCTGACCGGGAACGAAAGGTTGTATTTAAGTGGATTGATAAAAGAGTTTGACAAGGCCAACGTAGCTGATAAATTAAAAGCTAGGAGGATACTCGAAGCACTGAACTTTGATCAACTATCCATTACGGAGTTGCTTTAACATATTCCTTTACAATCTTCCCTTATAAAGAGTAGTCAAGCGCTCAATTGATTCTTTAAAAGTTAAACTGCTTAAATAAACACCTTATAGTTAGATTAGTACTCCTTTATACAATGAGTAGTCTCGACATTAAGCAACACCAGTTCAATCTTGTCTCCATTAAAGACCTGGTCAATGACATAGATATTAGTGAAAGCAAATGGAACGACACGTTCGATAGCTTAACAAAAGACTGTGAGGCATTTTATTTCTATAGCAGCAGATTGAATCTTATGGATGACGAGTACCAGCCCTTACTAAACTCTCTTGCTGATAAGACTATGATTGACGACAATGGCAGCTACTGGCGGGTGCTATGTAGACTTAAACCAATTGCTTTGATGTTCAACCGGAAGCAACTGGCAAAGCTGTGGCAATACTATGAGCATCCGGCATTAATTGCTCTCAAGCACGAAAGAGATGAAGTTACATTAGTTGCAAAGTGTAAGACCAAGTGCTACTACGATGAAATCATCAGCGCTATCAATGGCGCAGCGGTTATATACCAGGGCATGGAACTGGATGTTGTGTGGATAAAGACCAGCTAGAGAAATGCAACATTATTCTTATTCAGGTATAGATGCTATACCTGAATAAGAATAATGTTGCACTATATTTGAATACGAGTACCTAACTGAAGGCTATTAGTTACTACAATCGCTGGTTTACGCTTGTAGAGCGTAACCTTACCACTGACATGCATCTTGCTGTCAATCCATGTTCTAGGATCGGATATAATATTTCTTCCTTTAATGAGAATGGCGAGAGCATCCTTTTGAGTTCTAGTTCCGATGTAAAGTACAACCAGCCTATCATTAATGACCTTGTAACTGTATATAGTGTCGTTAACGTAAACATCAGAACCGACCAACTTACTTGCCTCCACCGCTGATAATCCTGGTTCGTCCTGATTCATCAACTTATGACCAAGTAGCTTTTCAACTTCCTCCTTGGTTTGCGCTGATGCTTTACAAGTTAACAATGCTACAAAGGCTATGATAAGCAGGCGTTCCATACTATGAAGATAAGGAAAGATTGCTACATTGCAGTAAGTAAATTATGAACCTAAGAGCGTCAACTTTTAAACAAAGAATGCTAAGTCCACTCGGCATTGCTACCATATGTTCTCTCTTAGCGTGCAATCAAACTGTCCACAGGAAAAACGAAATAACAAAGATAGAGTTCGCAACGAGTGGAATGTGTAGATTACCTAAAAGGGCTATGATGCTTGACAGTTCTCTTGCTTTCAAATTTTATGTTGATAGTGGATATTGCAATACTGAAGGGCCACCAATTAAGCTTTACAATGGAACTGTAAGCCGGGAGCTATGGGATACTTTGAACATAAAGCTGGAACAAGTCAACTATAAGCAGATTGATTCTATAAATAAGGAAGAGCGTGAGATCAATGATGCTTACGGAGTAGAGATAATTGTTCACTTGAATGGAAAAACAAAAAGAATAAGCAAACATCTCTCGCCATATCCGATAACACCTTTAGACAGTCTTATTAATTGGTTGATTAACACTCCCTCTACAATACTCTTAAAACCATCGAAAGATACATTCCAACTTACAACTACCTACCAGAAGCGCACTTTTGTTGATTAGACAGATCCGTTTTACGCCATATTGGTTAGAATCTTAATTTGTAATCGAAAATGCTACATTGCAGAGAGTAACCATGAACTTAACAGCCTTAACTTATAAACGAAGCACCCAATTGCTTGCTATGGTAAGCCTAGGCTTATTGACGGGATGTGTAAGACAAGAGATTAAGGAAATCACTCGGGTAGAATATGCTAAAAGCACTTGCTTAACCCCATGCATTCCTATGGCTATCAGCATGGACAGTTCTCTTCGTTATCAGTTTTATGCCGATAGTTCCTATGTTAAGCGTGCAATTGCGCAAAGAAGTTATAGAGGAAGGATTAATAGACGATTGTGGAACGAATTAACTGACAAGCTTGACAGCATTGATTACAAGCACTTGGATACATCGCGCATGCAGTTCCCGAGTGATGTTCAGCATGTTGAGCTAATTGTGTATAGAGGTGATAACAAGATAAGATTGGAGACAGAAGGCAGTAGCAGTAAAGTTGGTAAAGTGCTTGCATGGATTGGTGACACCTATAAATCTGTCAAGCTAAAACCAATAACAGACACTCTACAGTTTAATGCCACCTTACAGCTTGATCCACGTCTTAGACAAAGACAATAGCTTGAACGCTCTCTTACAACAGGTGTAAGCGTCTTAGCTTGTAAACGGAATATGCTACTTTAGACACTCATATGGGCCTACTCAATCGACTCTGTAGCAAACGCCTACCTAAGCCAAATACGCTATTAGGTATGGTTCTTTTACCTGATGAGACATCGTTTTCCATTAAACGCCTGGTTGAAGATTACCGTCTTTATTACAGTGAAGTCATAGAACCGAATGGTGACAACGTATCATCAGCATTCAAATTACAAGGTGAACAGATAGGGCTAATGAATATCAACGGTCCGGTGCCAGCTGATGATATTGCGGAAACAGCACAATACACTTATAGCTGGAAACATGCAAGTGAAGATTTAAAAGACCAAAAAGCCCATATCATCATTGCCATCATGGATGGTAGTTATGGTATAGTTAAACGCTTTAAGCTGCAAACCCAACTCATTTGCAGTGTGCTCAGAATAGGCGTTTACATTAGAGAGCAATCGCTACTTATACCCAAAGAGCAATACTTGCGAGACGCACAGGACATCGGAAGCACAGCCTTACCAACGTAGATGCTGTAAATACAGACTTGAAAAGACAAAAATTTCAGGGACATTATCTCTGCCGAATATGGATATAATCGGTAGAGGTAATGCCTCAGATGTACAGCCAGTGTTAGATATTTTTAGACGGATACTATTGAGATAGTACTTACTGCGGAGTTCCGAAAATATCGATCTTTTCGGCACCTTTAGAGCTATTGGTCTCTGTAACCCTGATGTGTGTAGCATCGCTGCAACGCATATCGGTGAACCTTGCCTTGGTCATTGGCCATTCTTCATTTTTAGATCCACGGTATAAAGTGGTGTAAAGCCATTCTGCACCGGTAACGTGCGCTTTGGTTGGCTGTACGGGCTTGCCTTCATTGCGAACCTGATCTATGGCGTTCACCCGCTTGAACTGCTTGGCTGCCTCGTATGTGAAGCCGGATGCGTCAACGTTGGTTTCAAATCTTTTTTCTGGATGGTTCATGTCCTGAATAATCATGCGCAGCTTTTTGGGGCCTGCCATTTTGATCGTCATCTGTATTTTATCTCCGGGGTGCCAGGTGTATTTAGCTGAATCGGGAGCGCTTTTCCAATAACCTGCTCTCCAGAAAGGCCTCCATGCGTTTCGGCGTGCACTTTTGCGACCGGATGCATCGGTTGAGAACTCCCAGGTTAAACCGGCATCAAGTTCCTGATCGGCCGAATTACCACCCATATAAACAGAAAAGTTATCTAACGGCTGCTTGGTACGGGAATCCAAGCGGTCCTCATCAACAGTGGGCTGGCCAAGTACCACTACTCCCGTTATACCACTCCAGTTATCAAAACTGGTTACTGCCTTGCGGTAATAAGCACCCGGGAAGCAGTCAATGGATGCCGCTGGCGGCACTTCTTTCTCTACGAGGGTCGTATTTTGTGCCTTACAAGCAGCCAATGTAATAGCTACACCGGTGTACAGTAGTAATTTCTTAAAGTTCATTTTGATTGATATTGGATTTGTAACCATTAACACCATAAAAAACGAGATATGCATAGCAAACAACAGGAATCATGAAAGCGATGAGCCAGGTAGCATGATCCTTTACGTATCCTTGCGAGAAGGAGACGATCGCCCCGCCGGCTATGGCTGTTGAAAGTATGCCCGAGGCCTGCGTAGTGAACTTACCTACACCTTGTACAGACAGCGAAAATATGATAGCGAACATTACAGAGTTACATAAGCCAACGGCTATCATGCTCCATACGGCCAAAGAACCGGCGCTGTTTACCGATACAAGAATCAGGATAGTGGCCATAGTTGCACAAATAGTAAGTACCGCCGACGGCTTTACCGACCGCAGAACCCATGAACCAACCAAACGCCCAACCAACATACTTCCCCAATAAAAAGCAACGTATGTATTAGCCTGGTCAACAGGAATGTTCAAAGTGTCAGCAATATAATTGGTTAGGAACGTGCCAACCGATACTTCTGCGCCTACATACACAAAAATGCCAATGGTGCCGAAGTTGAGGTTACGGAACGAGAATAAATTAGTGTTGGTGTATGAAACGGTGTCGACGTTACTACTAGGCTTTAGGTTCGGAAGCTTAAGAAATGCCACCACCAAGGCTATCAATACAAGCAAACATCCAATACCGATGTACGGATACCGAACAGCATCGCTTGAACTTGTAGATTCCTGCAGGCGCGAAAGAATGAAGTAAGCTCCGAAGATAGGGGCGATTGTTGTCCCGATGGATCCAACAGCTTGTATTAGTGTAAGCCTTGATGATGCAGTTTTAGCAGGTCCGAGAATGGTAATGTAAGGGTTAGAAGCAACCTGTAGAAGCACAACACCTATAGCCAGCACAAATAGTGCCGCCAGAAATATATAGTACTGGTGAAATATGGACGCAGGTACAAATAAAAACGCACCGAATGCAGATACCAGCAGTCCCATCATCATACCGTTCTTATAACCCGTACGTTCTATAATTTTTCCGGCTGGGAACGACATGATACCATAAGTCAGAAAAAAATAGAATTGCACCAGTGATGATTCGGAGTAGGTAAGCGTAAATCCTTTTTTAAAAAAAGGCACAAGCGTATCGTTTAAACAGGTGATGAACCCGTTCATAAAATACAAAACTGCCAGCGAGGTAAGTGCAGTGGTATAGTTCTGCTGTTTGTGATCTAAGGGCTCAGTTAACACTGCTCCACCAGAGGGGATACTTGCCATTATTTATATTTTGTTAATTAAAAAATAAGCGTTGATTAATGAACTTTAAAGTCTATTTCTGCCTCGAATGTCCGTCCCCAAGGCAGGGCGAATGTCATACCCGACGGCTTAAAGCCAATGGCTGTAACCTGGTTTGAGGTATAACTATCACTAAGCTCTTTGAAGTTAATACTAAGTAGGCTCATACAATATGACTCCACTTTCTGTGTTTCCTCAAGCGTGAGCCGTAATGGATTGTATTTGTTATCTTGAATATAAGTTTTAGCCTTGCCTCTTACCAGCGTATGATAGTAATAATCATCCAGTACGCGGTGAAAAGTGAACCAGTGCTCTGCAAGCTCAATTTGCTTACTCACCTTCGGGCCAACTTGCTTCATCTTGGCCTTGGCAAGGGCGTATATTACGCCCTGTGGCAGGGTTGTACCGATGGTGTTACCAGCCGTGTTCCACGATGCATAGCTGTATAATCGCGGAAGCAACCGACGGCGAAGCAGCTCAGTAGAAAAGTTGGGGTCACCACCCTGAACGTCTCCTTTTGGATCGATATCGGCCACAATAACATGCTTACCATTGTCTGTCTGCTTTTCAATTTCTGACGCGAAACTTTGAGCATTACCCGTCTCAAACCGCGACGGGTAAACGTAAAAAAGCAGATCCGCTTTGGCTGCATCTGTGACCTCGGTAGCACCAATCGCTGCTATATCATAACTTACGGTTTGCCGTAGCGGGCGGTCTTCAAAAGGCATTGCTTTGTTACTAAGCTCTTCTGATGAGTAAACTGCTTTGATTTTGGGTGAAAAGTTGAAACGCTTATTTAACGCACGCGATAGTAACAACATCGATATTTCATCTGCGCCTGGCATCACCAGTATTTTGGAGGTTAGGTTGAATTTTTTAGATCTTTCAATTAGCTGTTCGCGATCAGCTACGTGAATGCCGCGTGGTTTTGCGTCGTCCTGAGAAAGAATAAGGTAATCAATGATACCGCTGCGAACAAAATCAATAGCTTTATAATTAACGGATAAGTTGCGCTTACGTGAGGCTTTATAATCGGTTAAAGCTTCCGTAGGTATATCCCTTACCAATTCAGCTGCGCGCTTTTTCGATACTTCATCCTCAGCTACAGATATTTCTGCCCAGTCGGCCAGCTTCTGGCGATAAGCCTCGTTCTTTCCATCACCGGTTGGGGCAAGGCGCATAATAACGCTTTGTCCGTATACAGGCAGATGAGGAGCCAATTGATGAATTTTTTTTATAACATCTATACGGCTCAACGCGGGTGCCAACTGCGTATGGTGTATACGTGAGGCAACCAGACCTCCGTAAGCGAGCATATCCAGCGAGATCACTGCTGCATTGAACATTTTAAAGTTCTGCTTATTCAACCAGGCAATTATTTTTTCTGGCTGGCCGGGCGTTGTAAAGTTGCCCAGCAATTCTTTAGGTGGCGAGACTACTTCTGCATTGCCTATTAATCCCATTTTTTGTGTAAACTGCAAACAAGGAGGTCTGTCATCTAAAGGGATCAATAAAACTCTGGTGCGGTAATTAGATACGTTTTGCGCACTGGCGTTAATGACTAGAAATAATACAAACAGCGTGAACAGGCTTCTCATATTTGGGAGGTTATACTCACAAATAATGTTAAAAAAATTTAATAATTAAACATTTGTTAAAAATAAATTTTAAAAAGTAGTTTTCACTCGTATTATTGTGCAGGGTATGTCGAGAATTTGATTTTGAAAGTTGTTGCGCCTACCCATCTGATGTCAGACAATAAGTATATGAAAAGACGTAATTTCATTGAACTATTAACAGTTACAAGCAGTGCTGCTGTGGTATCGCCGGCATTTGCAAACTCATCACTTAAAATTTCTCCAACCGACGTTAATAGCACCAAGGCCGTTCTATCGGCAGACGTTGTTATAGCAGGTGGTGGTTTAGGGGGATGTGCTGCTGCGTTGGCTGCGTTACGCAACAACCTGACTGTAATATTAACGGAACAAACGGATTGGATCGGAGGGCAGCTTACCCAGCAAGGCGTTCCGCCCGATGAGCATCCCTGGATAGAAACACACGGTGCAACACAACTGTACCGGAACTTTCGTAAAGGCGTTCGTGATTATTATATCAAGAATTATCCGCTAACAGATGAATCAAAATCAAAGGAATTCTTCAACCCTGGAGATGCGCCTGTATCGGCATTGTGCCATGAACCAAGGGTAGCACTTGCGGTGCTGCAAAGCATGATGGATCCATACTTAAGCTCAAAAAAACTAACCATTTTACTGGAGCATCAAGTTACCCGTGCCCAAGTTGCGGGGGATGAAGTTAAAGCGCTGGAGGCTGTTGATTTAGTTACAGGTGAGCAACTGATTTTAAAAGCGCCGTTTTTTGTGGATGCTACTGAACTTGGCGACTTGCTACCTATGACTGGCACTGAGTTCATAACAGGCGCCGAATCAAAGGTGCAAACCAAAGAACTGCACGCTCCTGTAAAGCCAGATCCCAACAACATCCAATCGTTCAATATGCCGTTTGCGATGGATTACGTACCGGGCGGCAACTTTATTATTCCTAAGCCTAAAGAGTATGATTACTGGCGGAACCTGGTGCCAAAACTCACACCCAAATGGTCGGGCAAATTGCTTGATCTTGCTTATAGCAAGCCAGCAACCTTAGTACGCAGAGAACTAGCATTTGACCCCACTGGCCCTAACGCCGGCGATCCGCTAAATCTTTGGCATTACCGCCGCATTATCAGCAAATCTAATTTTAAGCCAGGTACTTATGCGGGTGACATTACGGTAGTTAACTGGCCACAAAACGATTACTTTGAAGGTAATCTTATTGGCGCCACACCAGAGCAGTTTGTTCATCACGTAAACAGGGCTAAGCAGCTGAGCTTATCATTGTTATACTGGCTGCAAACCGAAGCTCCTCGACCGGATGGTGGCCATGGCTGGCCAGGGCTGCGGCTACGCGCGGATGTGATGGGCACACGAGACGGTCTTTCAAAATATCCATACATCCGCGAATCGCGTCGTGTTAAAGCCGTGTTTACTATCTTAGAGGAGCATGTAGGTCAGGACAACCGTGCACAAATCACCGGAAAAAAGACTGGAAATACCTCAGCTGATTTTTATGATAGTGTTGGTATAGGCTACTATCACATCGACCTGCATCCATCTACCGCAGGAAACAACTATATCGATTTTGAATCCATGCCTTTTCAAATTCCTCTCGGTGCATTGTTGCCGCGCCGAATGAAAAACCTTTTACCTGCAAATAAAAATATCGGCACAACTCATATCACAAACGGCTGTTACCGTCTGCACCCGGTAGAGTGGAGCATTGGTGAAGCAGTGGGCATGCTAATCACTTATGCTATGAACAAAAAAGTAATCCCTCGCGCAGTCCGTGAGCAACCGGGCATGCTGAAGGAATTTCAGGAATTCATCCATTCGCAAGGTATTGAAATTAAATGGCCAGCTTAAACCATTACGGAAAGCTGGTTATGCTTGCAAAACTCCGCCAAGCCAGGTGCCCAAGATGTTAGCGTAGACGGTACTCACATCAAACGCGCCACTGGCATTTGTCTCCTGGTTGCTGTAAATACCGCTGTGCTGAAGCTGGCCACCATAAATCATCAACACGCCTGCATGCCCATGATCTGTGCCCTTGCGGTTGTTTTCTGCTAAACTTCTGCCAAACTCAGACCAGGTAATTATCATGGTATTGTTCAACTCGTCCAAGGCTTTCAATCTATTCATAAACGTATTCATAGCATCTGCATAAGCTTGCAGCAAAAAGGCGTGTTTTACTTTTTGAAACTGATGGGTGTCAAAACCATCAAGACCAATGGCATAAACATGACGTTGTTGATGGGTGCTTATACTTGATGCAATGTTTAGCAGTTTTTCTTCAAAGTCAGATGCTGCTAAACCCAGGTCAGCAGCGGAGAATTCAATGATTTGCTTTTGATCTAAAGGATAAGTGGTTAAAGGCTTAACAAGCAAGTTCTTCCAGGCATGAAAGCAAGTGTGATGTGAATTATCCAGATTAGCGGAGGTAGCGTTAGGCACGATGAGCATATTACCTTGATCGTACCAAGGCTTCAACCCGGCTAAACTTGGATGGAAGCCATACCGCTCTGTTAACCTAATTACCTCAGTAGGTTGAACCGCTATATTGGGACGCAGCTTGTAGTAAGCTTTATCAGTATGAGGAACAATGGTATTGTAACCATCATTACCGCCGTTTAAATGAACAAATACAACGTTACGCTTTGCATATGCACAAAGGGAGGTGCTGCTTAAAACATCAAATGTGTGAGGAAGCAGTAGAGGGGTTACCACCACGGCGGCATTTTGTAAAAAGGCTCTTCTTTTCATACCATACGCCTATTTAAAGCTTCTGATATATTCTTTATAACGATCATACAAATGACCCGCCTGCAGGTAGGCAGACTGCGGACTCATGAAGTGCGAAAACTCGAAGGTGATAGCCTTATCATAGCCTGCTTTACGGGCAGCATCAAGCTTTAACATCAACTTTTCGAACTTAATCGGAAAAAACTTGATGGGCATATCGCGGTCGAAAGACTCGGAGTTCGTCCAGCATTGCATGCCATACTTGTCGGCCAGTTTCTTGTTAACTTCAAAAAAGTCTGGTAGCTCGTAAATCTCCACATGTCCGTCCTGAAAGGCAACCGCATCCACCGAGTCTTTAATAGCGTCAAATATTTCATTCCAAGCCTTCTCGTGCTCTTGTATGGTAATGCTATCCTGTTTCGTTAGTACAGAAGATGCCGCCATAACGGCCTTCTTTCCATCAATCCACGGAGAAATAAAGGTTGGTAAATTGCCTGATATATCTTTGCAATGCCGGCCTAACTGCGCATACAAGCCCGACACCTTACCCGTACGGCCACTTATTTCCTGTGTAAGGTACCAGCCTCTAAACGATTTATAATGACCGTATTTAGCCCACACTTCGTCAATTACTTTTTTGTTGAGATCAATCTCCTGCTGAAAGTCACCATTCCACCAGTACTTGCCCGAGTCATACAGGCCAAAGTAAAACTTCATATCGTGCTTATCTGCAAGTTCAAGGTACATTTTTACCAGGTCAACCGGAGGAGTGTAGCAGTTTTCCTGCTTTCTCAAAACGTCAGAAGGATAAGTGAGCCAGCGTTTATAGCCACTTCTTATCAGAATAACGGTGTCAATTCCAACCGCTTTCATATGCGAAAAATCTGCGTCCCATTCAGCCCGCCCCCAGTTTTGATGGGGGATATCATGGCTTATTTCGTCTAAAAAAGTGCCTGTTATTTTCATTGTCGGTTACATTGATATTATAGCAGCCCTTTGCTTTTGAGGAGGTTCACCCAAAAAATATATGCAGGCATCTTAAGGTGAATGCCATCAGTGGTATAATCCCTGTTCATTTGCCCGTCTTTTCCCTCGAAAACAGGGTGCAAATCAACAAAGGTTAATTTTTCTGATGCTGCTAACTGTTGCAGTAGGCTGTTTACTTCATTCACACGAGCATTGGTAATTCGCTTGTATTCATTACCTAACATCAATTCATTGACTGGTAAAATACTTTGCAGAATAAGTTGCGTTTTAGGCGAGGTGAGTTTCACCTGGCCGATGATTCGTTTGTAATTTTTAACAATTATGGCAGCGGGGATGCCACGCTTCAAATCATTAATGCCAATCAGTAAAAATATTTTTTTAGGTTTAGATGAAAGTACCTCATCAAGACGCGCAATTACGCCAAAAGATACGTCACCGCTAATTCCCCGGTTGATGACATTCTTGCCAGGTATTAATTCCTGCCACTCACCGGCTTCAGTGATACTGTTGCCTAAAAAAACAATTTCATTTTTGCTATCGGGCATTTGCCTGAAAAATTGCAGCCGTTGTTTATAATGACTATTAGCATAACTGCTGTCGATTGGCAAATCTTGCGCAGAAGCGGCAAAGCTTAATAGAAAAAACAAAACTATTGTGGAGATATGCTTCATTGATTAACATCTTGGTTAATTATTAAGATGAGCATAGTTATTAAAATAATTACAAAACTAAAAGCCTTTGATTTAATAAATTTTTAATTACAAGAATGTAAATCTGAACACTAATATTTAGTTTTATACCATCTTAGGACTTCTATATGAGGAAAACTTTTTTTGAAGAGATAAGCGATGTTAATGCTTCAGGCGTAGCTTACAAAAATCTAAACCTTAAAAAGTTTATCTTATCTTACTTTGCCAACAGTGGTAACGGCACCATAGCCGATCTGTGCAAGGAATTGTATTTGAGCGCACCTAAGGTGAACAACTTGTTAAATGACTTAATTAGTGACGGGCTGGTACAGGAGATAGGTAAGGTTGATTCAACAACCGGCCGCAAGCCCAACCTGTATGGTTTGATTTCAGATTCCGTTTTTTTTGTAGGTGTTGATGTTCGTCATACTTATATAAACATAGGATTGTCTGATTTTCAAAAAGAACTGGTGAAGGTTTCTCATGGCATTCCGTTTAACTTAAAGAACAATCAGGAGTCATTAGAAGAACTTTGTGGTCTTATAAACAACTTCATTAAAGAATCCCCTTATTCAAAAGAGAAAATATTGGGCATTGGTGTAAACCTTTCTGGACGTATTAATTATGCCACGGGTTATAGCTATAGTTTTTTTCACTTTAATGAAGAACCCTTGAGCAAGGTTATGGAGGGATTGATTGGTATTCGGGTCTTTTTAGAGAATGACTCCCGCGCCATGGCATACGGGGAGTTTTGCTCAGGTGCGGTAAACGGCGAAAAAAATGTGCTGTTCCTGAATATTGATTATGGTTTGGGCATGGGTATCATGATTAACAGCCAGTTGTATTATGGCAAATCAGGCTATGCCGGCGAGATAGGCCACGTACCAATATTCAACAATGAGGTGATTTGTCATTGTGGCAAAAAGGGCTGCCTCGAAACAGAGGCTTCGGGCTGGGCGCTTACCCGTATTTTCAAAGAGGAACTGCAAAAAGGCTCATCTACTGTTATTAAGAAGAAGCCGGAGGATATTACACTTGATGACATTATTGATGCCGCCATTAATGATGATGTGCTTGCCATAGAACTCATTGCGCAAATTGGTGAAAAACTTGGGAGAGGCGTAGCATCGCTTATTAATATTTTTAACCCCGAACTGGTTATTTTGGGCGGTCGTTTAGCCACTACAGAAGAATATATCAGACTGCCAATTAAGAGCGCGCTTAACAAATATTCGCTTAGCCTGGTAAACAACGATACCCAGCTTAAAATGTCGAAACTGGGTAAGGATGCAGGTGTTATCGGCGCATTTCTGCTGGTGAGAAACAGGATACTAGCGCTGAATTAACAGCTTCAATGTTTAATGTATTGCTACTTGCATGTGTCACATTAAACCATTGAAGAAATTTCCCCATATATAAAAGCACAAAAGCCCGTTTGCAAAACACAAACGGGCTTTTGTATGAAGAAACAACATAGTAGGGGCAAACCGGTAAGCCATCTTCCGGAAAGGAAAACAGTCTTATTATTTCTTTGGAGTTGCGCGCTTATTCAAATCTTCAACTAATACGGTAATCATTCTACCTATGGGTTTATCGCCTCGGTAGGTAATTAAACGCAGCTGAGTAGCCTCTTTAGGCACAATGAGCGGTGCGGTGTATTTAGGGTAAAACTTATCTGGAAAAGAGTTATCAAACGTGTAGTAAATATCCAGTCCGGGTATTTCAGTATTAAGTTCCAGCTTTACACTTAAATCATTGGTTGTAGTAATATTAAAAATAGGATCATACACGCTCGGCGCATATTTTACGTCAGCAACATCAAAACGTTGGAAGTGCTTTTCCACCCGACCAAAAAAGTCAGGCCAGTTCTTTTTAACACGAGGTGACCATAACGATTCGGAAATTGCAAAACCACGCGGCCAGGTCATATATTCTGCATGGCGCATGTTGTAAACGTTTTCTGTCCATAAATTTGCCTGTCCTCCTTTAATATATTTAGCATCAACACTATCGGGTAGTGGTTCAAATTGGTAAGCCTTGTTCAAACGCAATGTGGCATATACGCGCGGCTCAATAGCCACATCGCCTTGCATATAATCGATATAGGCAAACGTTGTCGGACTCATGACCACGTCATGTTTCATTTGCGCTGCTTTGATACCACCCTGCATACCGCGCCAGCTCATTACCATTGCGTTAGGGGCGAGGCCGCCTTCCAGAATCTCATCCCAGCCCATAAATTTCTTGCCTTTTGATTCTACAATCTTTTCTACGCGTTTTTCAAAATAGCTTTGCACCTCGTTCAGGTCTTTCAAGTTTTCGCGCTTCATCAGATCCTTTATTGCATCGCTTTTTTCCCAAAAGTTTTTGGCAGCTTCATCACCGCCCATATGTATATACTCAAACGGAAATAACGCGGCTACTTCGGTGATCACTTTATCCAAAAACGCGTATACATTTTCATTTGCAGGGCATAAATTGTTATCAATAATAGCAGAATACTTTGGGCCGTTCCATTGCATAATGCGTTCACCGGATCGTACGTGGTAAGTGCTTGCCTCAGGTGTGCAGGATAACTCCGGGTAGGCGGCTATGGCAGCCAGACTATGCCCAGGAACATCAATTTCGGGCAATATATTAACATATCGATCCTGCGCATACTTAATAATTTCCTTAATGTCTTCCTGCGTATAAAAGCCTCCATAATTACGCGGTTCTTCAGGTTTGGGAGGATCGAATGTGCCGTAATAACCAACCTTTTTTACTGCCCATGCGCCAACCTCGGTTAGTTTAGGCAGGCTTTTGATTTCAATACGCCAACCTTCATTATCGGTAAGGTGCATGTGTAAAAGGTTGAACTTATAACGCACCATGTTATCAATGTACTTTTTCACCTCAGCTTTTGTAAAAAAGTGACGTGATACATCAAACATTAAACCCCGCCACTGAAAACGCGGATAATCAGTAACGTTTACACACGGAATTGTCCATCGCCTGTTTGGGACATAAGTTGCACTTTCAATTTCCTTTGGCAATAACTGCAATAACGTTTGTATGCCATAAAATAGTCCTGCTGGCTTGTTAGCATGTATGCTTACCTCTTTGGGGGTTACGGTCAACCGGTATCCTTCGTTACCAATGGCAGATTCATTAACAGCATTAAGAGTAAGGGATATGGTTGATGCTGAGGACTTAGCCGCACTTACACTTGCACCGGTTGCCTTACTTATATGCTGGTTGAAGTAAGCGATTACGGGCGCTGCTTCTGCAGCAGCATTAGTGCCAAAACTTATGTTTTTGGGCAATACAAATTCCCCTGGCATGCGTGCAATAGCTACAGGCTCGGGTATGATAGCAATATCGGTTTTAGCGGTTTGGCCGTGTGCCGCATAGCAAATGCAGCAGCACAGTACGTAGAACAGTCTCTTCATAGTTCTCAAATGTAATAGATTAACGCGTAAACATAACCACTCCAATCTTGATAAAAAAAAATTTAAATTTATTTAACATCATTATTAAATATTTTAAAAAACTATTACATTTACGAAGTCGCTAATTAATAATCGAATACAATCGTTGATTTTAAGTAAGTGGCGCTTTTTCGATTGAACTTAATATAAGCTCTAAATACCACACCTAAACCTTATCTAACAACCAATGATCATAAACCTAACAGTATGCTATGCAAAAAATGATTACTAAAAGCTTGAAAAAAGAGTTGCTGCTTTTATGCGCACTGCTGTTGTTTTGTTGCAGTGCTGCACTATCGCAAAACAAAGTGTTACGAGGAACAGTGACCAACAACCAGGGCGAAGCCTTACCCGGCGTAACCGTGCAATTAAAGGGTGCTAAAACCAGTCAGGTAACTGACGGCGGAGGCCGTTTCAACGTACCAGCCGGCCCAAACCAAAACGTACTGATCTTTTCCATGATTGGTTTTGCCACCCGGGAAGTTGCCATTACCGGAACCACGCCGGCTAAAGTAGTGCTTACCGAAACCACTACCAACATGAGTGAGGTAGTCGTTATTGGCTACGGCACAGCTCAACGTAAGGATTTAACAGGCTCGGTAGGTAGCGTAGATATTGCCGACTTGCAAAAGTCTGTTGTAAAATCGTTTGATGAAGCGCTTGCGGGGCGTGTTGCCGGCGTGCAGGTAAACTCGGCCGAAGGTCAGCCCGGTGCTGGTATCAATATCGTTATACGTGGTTATAATTCCATTACACAAAACAACTATCCTTTGGTTGTAATTGATGGTTTTCCTTTCGAGTCGCCTGCTGGTAATGCTGTTAACCCGCTTACCACACTTGACCCGAACGATATAGAATCAATTGATGTGCTGAAGGATGCTTCATCTACAGCAATTTATGGCGCACGGGGTGCTAATGGCGTAATTATAGTAACCACCAAACGTGGTAAAATTGGAGCTCCTACAATCACCTATAATGGTTATTACGGCTGGCAGGAGAATAAGAAGCGCATGAAGCTTTTAGATCCGTACGAATTTGTAAAACTACAATATGAGATTGTACCTACTACAACAACTTCGCTGTTTTTGCAAAACGGCCGTACTATAGATAGTTATCGGGATATAGCCGGCGTAAACTGGGAGGACCAAATCACCCGTGTTGCACCTATGCAGAACCATTATATATCTATGACGGGGGGTACAGATAGAACACGCTATAGCGTGTCGTTATCTACCGTAAGTCAGGATGGTATTATCATTAACAGCGGCACTAAACGTACTCAGGGAAGGATAAGCCTGGACCAGGATGTAAACAACAAACTCAAGGTTGGCATTAATGCTACCTATGCTTACAACTCCGTTAATGGAACGCCGGTATCGGCAACCAACAGCAGCAGTAATTTATACCTTTTGCAAAATGTATGGAGCTACCGCCCTGTTGCTACATCAGCCTCCGATGATTTGCTGAACTCACTGCGTGACCCATCGGTAGATCCAACAACAGACGCACGGGTTAACCCGGTATTGTCTGCACAAAATGAACTCCGTTTAAACTTTGGCACCAGTTTTAACAGCAATGCTTATGCAGAATATGCCATTCTTAAAGAGTTGAAGCTTCGGGTTAGTGGTGGCATAAACAGAAGTGTACGTGAAGATGACGCTTTCAACGGTGCTTTATCCCGTGTGGGTTCTACCGGTAATTACCGCGTTAGCGGTGGCGAAACCTTTTTTAACTCAAATACATGGCAAACAGCTAATACTTTAACGTATTTAAAAAGGTTCAACAAAAAGCATTTGGTAAATGCCGTACTGGGATTTAGTGCAGAAAGCGGCGATTCGAAGGTGTTTGGCGGGTATGCTGTATTACTTCCTAATGAAAACTTAGGCCTAAGTGGTTTAGATGAAGGCACGCCAAACACAATTACCTCAATCTCCAGCAATTATACCAGAAACGCAATTTTTGCGAGGTTGAACTACACCTACAACGACCGGTATATTTTCACGTTCACCGGCCGCCAGGAAGGCTCATCCCGATTTTCTACCGGCAAGCGCGTTGGTTATTTCCCATCCGGAGCTTTCGCATGGAAGTTTAGTGAAGAGGGCTTTGCCAAAAGAATGAACTTTCTATCAACTGGTAAATTCAGAGCATCATACGGCGCTACAGCTAACGACGGTGTAGGTAACTTTGCTATTTACCCGAGCTTAGCCATCACGAATACATCCGGATATATGTTTGGAGGTGTGGATACCAAAGGCATCATTGCATCAAGTTTGGGTAATGCTGATCTGAAATGGGAAACTACCCGGCAACTGGATATGGGCATTGATCTTGGTTTCTTTAAAGACCGGTTGTTATTAACAGTAGATGCTTACCGTAAAACTACTGATGACCTGTTATTGAACCGTGACCTGTCGCCAAGTACCGGTTATAGTAACGCTTTTCAGAACATTGGTAAAGTGCAAAATCAAGGGTTAGAGATCACATTATCGGGCACGGCTGTACGCACTAAAAACTTTAGCTGGAGCAGCAACTTTAACATAGCGTTCAATAGCAACAAGGTTTTGGCGCTCGCCGGTGGTCAAAACTTCATGACATCGAACCAGAACTGGTCGGCTGATTGGGCCAGCATTCCTGCTTATGTGGCTATTGTTGGCCAGCCTATATCTGCCTTTTATGGTTTGATTTATGATGGCACTTACAAGTATGAAGATTTTATCCAAACAGGTAACACCTACCTATTAAAATCTAACATTACCGCCAATGGCGAAGTGCGCGCTAATGTGCAGCCTGGTGATGCAAAATACCGTGACCTTAATGGCGACCTGATTATTAATGACCTGGATAAAGTTGCTATAGGTCGTGCTTACCCAATTCACCAGGGTGGTTTTTCCAACAATTTCAGTTACAAAGCTTTTGACCTGAGCGTATTTATGCAATGGTCATACGGTAATGATATTATCAATGCCAACAGGCTGATCTTGGAAACCGGATCGGTATTTAACACCAACCAGTTTGCCACGTTTGCCGATCGCTGGTCGCCTCAAAATCCTACATCTGATATTCCGGCTGCAAAGGGTCAAACTTACCAGTCTTATTCTACCCGTATTATTGAAGACGGATCCTTCCTGCGTTTGAAAACCGTATCATTTGGTTACACGCTGCCCACTTCAGTAGCATCAAAATTAAAGATGAAAACTTTAAGAGCGTACGTAACTGCACAAAACCTGTATACCTGGACCAAGTACACCGGCTATGACCCGGAAGTATCAGTACGTAGCTCAGCGCTTACACCTGGCTTTGATTACTCGGCCTATCCAAGAGCAAGAACAATTGTAATAGGCCTGAATACTTCATTTTAAACTACCTGTAATTAGATATTATTATGAAAAGAACTTTGATCACTATAATTACTTGTGCGGGTGTTTTATGCAGCACTGCGTGCAAAAAATTTTTGGATACCACACCTACAGACTTTGTTTCGCCTGCTAACTATTACCAGAACGAGGAGCAGGTTAATGCGGCACTTACCGGAGTTTACGATGCCTTAGGTAAAAGCGGTACTTATGGCCGGTATTTGTGGTTCGAAATGGATATAGCAGACGACAGCTTTTATTCGCTTCCATCATCTGTGCAAGACGTGGCTTTGTATAACTACAGCCCGGCCGACGCCAAGCTGTTATCTACCTGGACTACCTTATATCAGGGGATAAATCAGGCAAACATGCTTCTTGACAATATTGACAAGGCTAATATGGGCCAGGTAGCTAAAGATAATGCAAGAGGTCAGGCCTTATTCCTGCGGGCGTATTACTACTTTATACTCGCAAACAACTGGGGCGATGTGCCGCTGAGACTTACAGCAACTGCTACAGTATCAGAAACAGATTTCCCAAAATCATCTTACCGCGCTGTTTATGCTCAGGTGGTTTCGGATATGGAAAAAGCCGCTGATATGGTTAGCGTTAATACCGCTTACAGTTATAACAGCCGTGTAACCAAATCGGTGGTATGGGGTATGCTGGCCAGGGTAAATCTTAAAATGGCTGGTGCCCCTATGCGTGATGCCTCACGCTTTGCAGAGGCACGTAAATGGGCTAACAAGGTAATGACTGATGCTCCGCACTCGCTGAACCCTGATTACAAACAGGTATTCAAAAATATGTGCGCTCACATTTATGACCTGAAAGAAAGCATTTGGGAGGTTGAGTTTAACTTAAAAAATGGTACCCAAGACGAAGGTGGTTCGGTAGGAGTAATCAATGGCATAGGTACTACCAATCCAACGGTAGGTTACAGCTATGGCGCCAAACGTACTACGGCACGTTACTATAACTCCTTCGCTTTAGGCGATTTACGTCGTGACTGGTCTATCAGTCCTTATAGCTACACCTCATCTACTTCGTCTGTACAGGTTCCATTTACCGCCGCGCAGATTTATAACCGTTTTGATGCCAAATGGCGCAGAGAGTTTGAAGGGAATTCCACGAAGTTTACTAACACGTCGGCCATCAATTTTCCACTACTACGGTATGCTGATGTATTACTGATGTTTGCTGAAGCCGAGAACGAAGTAAACGGCCCAACAGCTGCTGCTTACAACGCCGTGAACCTTGTTCGGGAACGTGCGTATGGTGTTCCGCTTGGGCTGGCCACCGCCACACAGGCCGATTTGGCAACCGGTTTCGACAAGGCAGCATTCCGCGAAGCCGTGCGCAGGGAGCGCTCGCTTGAACTGGGTTATGAAGGCCTGCGCCGATTTGACCTTATCCGTTGGAGTGTATTTGTACCGACTATGAAGGCAGTAGCCAATGAGATTACCACCGGTGCAGGCTCAACATACAGCTACGGTGCACGTTCTGGCCAAAACGTAACTGACCGCGACACCCTCTTTGCCATACCGGCCAGAGAGCTGTCAGTTAACCCAAGCATGACACAAAACAAAGGTTTTTAATCAATCACATTTGAAAAAGATGAACAAGATACACACATGGAGATTGATCATAGGATTGATTGGTCTTACACTGATATATTCCTGCAAGGATAAAAATGTTGAAGCTCCCGAGTTCAACGTAGACACCGACAAGGCTGAGTACAAGGTAGGAGAGGTAGTAAATTTTAAAATATCAGGTGATCCTGATGTGATTAGCTTTTACTCGGGCGAGAAAGGCAAAGAATATCAATTTAAAGACCGTACCACAGCTAACGGAAAAGTTAGCTTAAGCATGACCACACAAGTGCTTTTCGGCCGTCAGCCCAATAACCTTGCTCTGCTTTATTCAACCGACTTTAATGGTTTATATGATGCCGCAAACGTTAGGGCCGCTACCTGGACAGATATCACTAGTAGGTTCAAGCTCTCAACCGTTGTTCCGGGCGGATCTGGTGTTCAGACCCCTTCAGGCGTGGTTGATATTTCGGATCTGCCGGTGTCAGGTAAACCTATTTACTTTGCTTTTAAATACACCGGGGATGCAGTTACAGGAACCACGCCAACACAAAATACCTGGCGTGTTTATGCGTTCGATTTAACCAATACCTTGCCTGATGGCAGTGTACTAAACGTATCATCAGCATCAACAGCAGGCTGGTTAGCTATAGACTTTGTTAACACCGCTAATAAGTGGACGATCCAAACTGCTGCACCATTCATTTTCTTCAACCCGAACAGTACGTTGGTAGCATCAGAGGACTGGGCGCTTACAAAAGCTTTGTTCCCCAATAATGTAGATCCCGATGTTGCTGCACCTATTAAAACCTATTTGCAAACGGTAAACGACTATAAATACACCTATACCACTCCAGGCACTTACACGGTAACATTTGTAGGCACTAACGGCAAGAATACTGGTTCGAGCAGTGTTGTTAAACAACTAACTATTGTAGTTAAATAATTGAACCTGAATAAATATAATGAGACAAGCAACTGGATTTAAGTTTTTAACAACTGGTTTGTTGGCGTTCTGTCTGGCTTATGCAGGCTTTGCGCAGGAGGTTAAGATTGACAGCAATTATATCAACAGCCATTATACAGAACGTATGGATTTTTTCCATGCGTTGCCGGTGCAGAAACATGCTATTGTATTTCTGGGCAACAGCATTACCGAACATGGCGAATGGCCTGAACTGGTTGCCGGGAAAAAGCCGGTAATTAACCGTGGCATTGGCGGCGATAACACCTTTGGTTTGCGTGCCCGCCTTAATGAGGTTCTGGCTGATGAACCATCTAAGATATTTCTGCTCATCGGCATTAATGACCTTTTTCGTAAGCTGCCTTATGAGGTCACGGTTAACAACTACAAGCGCATCATCAGCGCAGTTAAAACTAAGTCACCTAAAACAAAGCTTTACATCCAAAGCGTGCTTCCTATTAACGAAGATATGCTGAAGCAGCCTTATGCCGCGGGGCGGAACGCTATGGTGTTGGAACTGAACAAACGCATAGAGGCTTTAGCTACGACAGAAAAGATACCTTTTATCAATCTTCATCCGCTCTTCCTTGACGCAGAAGGTAAACTAAAACGCGAGCTCACGCTTGATGGTGTACACCTGAAGCCAAAGGCTTACGTCACTTGGATAGAATATTTAAAGAGCAGCCACTATTTATAATAGAGAAGGTTTCGCTTACTCTACAAATACCAAAAACAGATAACATTATTACTACATCAACAATGCAAGATTACAGTCTTCTTTACAAAAAAGAATTACTCGAAAATATCATTCCTTTCTGGAGTAACCATTCTATTGACAAGGAGCATGGGGGTTTCTTCACCTGCCTGGACCGTGCCGGCCAGGTATATGACACCGACAAGTTCATGTGGCTGCAAGGACGCCAGATTTGGACGTACTCTATGCTGTATAATAACGTAGAACGAAATCCTGCATTCTTGGACGTAGCTCGTCATGGAGCCGACTTTATTTTAAAAAATGGTAGGGATACTGATGGCAACTTTTACTTTTCGCTTAACCGTGAAGGAAAGCCACTTGTGCAGCCTTATAACATTTTTTCAGATTGCTTTGCCGCCATGGGCCTTGGTGCATTGTATAAAGCTGATGGTAAAGACGAATACGGCCAGGTAGCTAAAGACACATTCGAGAACATTTTGCGCCGTCGTGACAACCCGAAAGGCAAATACAGCAAAGGCTTTCCGGGCACGCGCGATCTGAAAAACTTTGCACTGCCAATGATCCTTTGTAACCTTTCGCTTGAGTTGGAGCATCTGCTGGACAAACAATTGGTGGACAATTTGATAGAAGAAGTGCTGCACGAGGTGCTTGATGTATTTTACGATGATGCAACCGGGATGATTGTAGAGAATGTATACCTCGATGGTAGCTTTTCTGACTCGCATGAAGGGCGTTTACTTAATCCCGGTCATGTGATAGAAGCCATGTGGTTCATCATGGACCTGGGTGTGCGGCGTAACGATCGCAGTTTGATTGAAAAAGCAGTGACTATCGCCCTGCGTACACTAAAGTTTGGCTGGGATGAAAAACACGGCGGTATACTTTATTTTAAAGACATTAAAGGCCACCCTGTGCAACAGTTGGAGTGGGATCAGAAACTTTGGTGGGTGCACGTGGAGGCTTTGGTTTGTATGGCCAAAGCATACCAGTTAACCGGTAATGAAGATTGCAAAGAGTGGTTCGATATACTGCACAATTATACATGGTCGCACTATCGTGATGATCAGTATGGCGAATGGTTTGGTTACCTCAACCGGCAGGGTGAAGTTTTGCTGAATTTGAAAGGTGGCAAATGGAAAGGTTGTTTCCATATACCAAGAGCGCTTTACCAGTTATATAAAACACTTGAGGTACAGAAAGCATTAACAGCCGATCCATTATCTTAATTACTTAGTAAGTCCTCTCTTTTAACTAAGAGAGGACTTTAATTTATTGCCTGTCTCATAAGGCACAAAGAGTAATTTCATGAAAATATATCATATAACCTCAAAATATAAATGGCGCGTTTAAACTTACTTGAAGAAACTAGGTTTGAAAAAATACCGGTAACAATTTATGAAAGCTCTACGCTGGCCAGTATTGCTGTAGCCCACCGCATAGGCGAATTGATCAGGTCTAAACAGGCAGAAAACAAAACTACAGTACTTGGTTTGGCTACAGGCGTTACACCAATAAAAGTATACGCCGAATTAGTACGCATGCACCGAGAAGAGGGCTTGAGCTTTAAAAATGTAGTCACCTTCAACCTCGACGAATACTATCCTATGAAACCAACGTCGGTTCAGAGCTATGTGGCTTTCATGAAGGAGAACTTGTTTAATCATATCGACATTGACGCCGGCAACGTGCACATTCCCGACGGTACGCTGAGTCAGGATCAGATTGCTGCATTTTGTCTGGAATATGAACGGAAAATCACCCATCTTGGTGGACTGGACCTGCAAATACTGGGCATTGGACGTACCGGGCATATAGGCTTTAATGAGCCAGGGTCGGCACCTAACTCCGGTACCCGGCTGGTTACCCTCGACGATCTTACACGTAGCGATGCCGCACGCGACTTTGGTGGTAAAGAGAATGTTCCTGCCAAAGCAATAACCATGGGCGTTGGCACTATATTCAAAGCTAAGGAAATCATTCTGATGGCTTGGAGCGCCAAAAAAGCGCCAATCATCAAAAAAGCTGTAGAAGGCGAAATTTCTGGTGAAGTGCCGGCCACTTATTTGCAGTTATCGCAGAATGTAGAGTTTGTTGTTGATCGGGACGCCGCATCTGAGTTGACACGCTTAGATACGCCGTGGTTGGTAAAAGATTGCGTGTGGGATGAGCAAACCATAAAAAAAGCAGTAATTTGGTTATCACAAACGTTAAATAAACCAATCCTCAAGTTAACCGAGGAAGATTATAATACCCATGGCATGGCACAGCTGGCTACCGAAAAGGGGCCGGTTTACAACATTAATATCCACATATTTAATAAACTGCAACACACCATTACCGGCTGGCCTGGTGGTAAGCCCAACGCAGACGATAGCCAACGGCCAGAACGCGCCCAACCCGCTGTTAAGCGGGCCGTTGTGTTTTCGCCACACCCTGATGATGATGTAATATCAATGGGAGGCACATTCATTCGCCTGGCCGATCAGGGGCATGAGGTGCATGTGGCTTACCAAACATCGGGCAACACCGCCGTATGGGATGATGATGTACTGCGCTTCATGGAATTTACCATTGACTTTAACAAGTCGCAGGGGCTTGACGTTGCCCAGCTGCAAAATATGTACGCCGATATGCGCATCTTTACCCAAAGCAAGCAGCCCAACCAGGCCGATACTAAAGAGGTGCGCACAGTTAAAGGCTTGATCAGAAAAGGTGAAGCCATTGCCGGTGCGCGCTTTGCGGGTTTACCTGATGAGCGTATTCATTTTATGGACCTGCCATTTTATGACCGTTTTAAATACGAGAAGGTGAGTGATTACGAGGATGATATCAGGCAGACCATGGAACTGCTCAACAGCATCAAGCCGCACCAAATCTTTGCTGCAGGTGATTTCGCAGATCCGCATGGTACGCATAAAATATGTTTTGATGTAGTTTTGAAAGCCCTGATCAGGTTAAAGGAAACCGAGGAGTGGACTAAACACTGCTGGTTGTGGTTGTACCGCGGTGCATGGCATGAATTCGCTATTCATGAAATTGAGATGGCCGTACCACTGTCGCCGCAAGAAGTAGAGCGCAAGCGTTTGGCCATCTTCAAACACCAATCACAAAAAGACATTCCGGTTTTCCCGGGCGACGATGCGCGTGAGTTTTGGGTGAGGGCGGAGGATCGTACCAGCGAAACCGCACGTTGTTACAACATGCTCGGCTTGGCCGAATATGAAGCTATTGAAGCCTTTGTAAGATGGAGGTTTTAAAAAGAACGCTAAGATTAAATTACTAAGATGAAGTTTACACCTATACGTTATATTCTGCTAATTTGCTTATTACTGACATTTTCGTCAAACGGGTTTGCCGTTCAAGGCCGTTTCTCGGTTTCAAAGCATGATACGCTGAAGATCTTTATAATTGGCAACAGCTTTTCGGGAAATGCTACTACCTACCTGCCGCAGCTTGCAAAAGAAGGTGGCCACATCATAAAATTTGGCCGCGCCGAACTGGGCGGTTGTTCATTGAAACAACATTGGGATGGCGTTGTCGCTGCAGAAGCTAATGCTGATGATGTAAAAGGGAAGATGTACAAAGGCAAATCAATGAAGGAATTGCTTGCGGCTGATAAGTGGGACATTGTTACCATTCAGCAATATTCGCGTTTGTCGTCTTCAGTAGCAACCTACGAGCCTTATATCAGTAACCTTTATGAGTTCATCAAAAAGCAGCAGCCAAAAGCAAGGATTGTACTTCACGAAACCTGGGCTTACAGGAGAGATGCCAAACAATGGGGCCTAATTACGGAAAAGGAAGAAGCTGCAAATGATGAACAGATGCACGAAAAACTAAAAGCTAATTACTTAACATTTGCCGGCAAGCTGCACACAGGTATAATTCCCACAGGCGAGGCATTCTGGATTATGCGGAACAACCGTAGCTGGGCATATCAACCAGTTAGCGAAGCTGTAGTAAAAGCGGTGGTATATCCAGCAGTCCCACCTCAACCATACTCCTTAAATATGGGCTATTATTGGTTACCTGATAAAACTCTAAAGTTTGATCCAAATCACGCCAATGTTGCCGGCTGCTACCTGGGATCATTGGTTTGGTATCACTACCTTTTCGGTGGTAGATTGAAAAAGGTAAAATATAAGCCAGCAGAAGTTAGTGACGAGTTTGCAACTCAGCTCAAGAAAGCTGCTACTTCCGCATTCAAAGTTTCAGGATTTTAAGTTAATAGCAAGCTCAGATTCAACACGCTAAATCTGAATTGCGGGGCAACTAGTGCAAGAAGTTGTCCTTGTAACTGCATCTTTGGCGCCTTTGGGAAAGTTCACTATCGTGTTTTGATGCTAGCCGTGCTTATGTTTGTAGAACCGGGTACTGCATGTAAAGCAGTTTTAATGTCTTCAGCGCTACTGTAAAGTGAATACATTACTTAGTAGGATGAGAGGGTACTTAATAGCTTTGGAACCTGGTGATGGGCTAATGTAAGTGGGCGACCAGGGGCGTATTAACCTGAAAAAATGTTTTCATACAGTGGCTTGTTCACTCGGTTGCAACAGCGTGATTTACCGGGTAGCCGTTATAATCCGGACATCAACTGATGAAAAACTGTTGTTGAAAATTACTTTCCATTATTAACAGCGGTGAATGTTATCAACGCTATGGACACGTTGCCAACGCAGCTATGGCCGACGTTTGTGTAGCATACTGGCCATTACCTGTAAGTGTAAGCGCAATGCTGGTTTCAATCACAGTGCGCGATGGTTTCGTATCAATTTGGCTGGGTATGTATCTTTTATATGAGTAAAGCGGTAAGGCATTTAGCAGAATTAATTGCTTTTTAAACGGACAAAGATCTGAAAGGGAGGGGTTGTTGGTTATGCTTGCCCAGGTTACATTCAAATTATCCAGGCCCGACAATGATGTTAGAACCGGATTGCCGGTTATTGTTAAACCTACGGGTTTGGCCGGCAATATACCATTGGTGCTGATTGCGTTGAGCGATAGCGAAGTGAGGTTTTCTAAACCTTTGAAACTTTTTAAGTTAGCACAGTTAGAAACTATAAGCTCGCTGACACTTTGCAGCTTCGCAAATGCACTCATGTCATTAACAGGCAGTTTAACCAGGTTTAGTGAGTTGGTTATTTTTGTTAACGTGCTAAAATCAATGTGATTAATCTGCGGGCAATCGCTAATTCTAAGGATCGTACTCTGCTGTAGTGCCCTAAAACTGATGGAACGCAAATTAGGCATGATGCTCAAGGTGATGTCAGATGCACTGGCTACCCTGTCTATGGCTAATGAATGGAGCCCAACCTCGTACAGGCGCATGCTTGCCGCCGAGGTGAGCGATGTGAAATCTGCTTCAGTAAGCAGCGGGCAGGCAAATATATATAGCGTATTCAAACTGCTCAGTTTACCTAACGTAAGTTTTGTAAGTTGCGGGCAAGAAACAATAGAAAGATTAGTTGCTTTAGTCAAACTGCTTAGATCGATGCTGGTTGCTGCTGAATGAGGTCCATTAGGAGCAAGGTCTACACCCGCAAATATAGAATTTGGACCTAAAGTTATAGAGCCTGCAGACGTCAATTTCCTTAGGTTGATATCACGCAGTATTAACGTGTTAATACTTATATCTTTGGTAACAGCAATCAGTATATTATCCAATCCGGCAATAGAAGTAATTTCAAACCCTGTTATGCTAAGATTGCCGGTGATGGTAAGTGCCGGATTGTCTTTATTCAATGTCACAAAAGCATCTACCTGCGCTTGTGTATTCAGTATCACATCGCCCGAAGTATAAGCAGATGTAGGCAAATCCTTGGCTTTATCATAATAAAAATCACCCCCTTCTGCCCATTGGCTGCCTATGGTTACTGTGACCTTTCCACTGTTTGTAACCGGCGCAATAACAGTAATTTTTGTATTAGTAACCGACTTAACTGTTGCGGGTACGCCATTTAATGATACAGATACTTCACTTAGTGAGGAGCCAAAATTGCTACCTAAGATATCCACAGACATTCCGGCGCTGATAGCTAATGGGCTTACACCTGTAACCGTTATGGCTAAAGCCGGTGTATTAGGATTTCCAGGTGTTGGAGTATTATTGCTTTGTGGAATGATTTCAGATCGGGGAGTGGAAATTTTGTCTTTCTTGCAAGCGGCAACAATAACTGCTACAAGGAAACTAAAGAGTAAAAGTTTTTTCAATGTGATAACGATGATTTGGTAAACAGGTACCATTCAAAGTTAAGGCGCAACAAACGCCTGTACAATCCTGCAAAATGGGGGATATTTAAAGGGAAACGTTTGGAGAGCTACCCAATCCACTTGTTGCTACCGGCAACTTTTAAGGCCTCGGCCTTGCTGTTAACTGCCAATTTTTGGTAGATATTTTTAATGTGACTGCGAACGGTTTCTTTACTGATGAACAGGTCAAGCGCTATTTTTGTATAGCTTTTACCTGCGGCAATGCCCCTGAGCACATCCGTTTCCCGTTCAGAGAGAGGCGAATTTTGCGGCCGGTTAAAGGATTGCACCACCATTTTTGCAATATTGAGGCTCATAGGTGCACCTCCCGAAAAAGCCTCATTGAGATTTCGGACAATTCCATCCGTATCTGAGTTTTTAACAATGTAGCCCCCTGCGCCTGCACATAACGAACGAAATACCTTGTCACTGTCTTCCAGTACGGTAATAATGAGAACAATGCACTCAGGTTGCCGTTTTTTGATTTGCATGGTGCCATCAATACCGTTCATGCCGGGCAGGTCAATATCCATCAGCACCAAGTCGGGGGTATCGGTCGCCAGCTTTTTCAATGCCTCTTCGCAGGAAGCATATTGGCCGCATATCTGGTAGTCGGCAGCACTGTCAATAACGGCAGCAAAACCGTTCCTGATCACAACGTTATCTTCAATAATGGCAATCTTCTTCTTCATGCGTTAAACAGCTGTACTTGTTGGCACGATGATCTCTATTCGGGTTCCGGCTGGCTGATTTGACAATGAAAACTCAAATCCATTCTTTTGGCAGCGCCGCTCCATATTAGCTAATCCATAATGTTGTTCATTAATATCAGCAGATTTCCAGTTGCCATCGTCCTGTATACTGTAAGTAAGCTGACCTGAACAGCAACGCATCTCAAATAGTACTTCACGCGCTTCTGCATGTTTTACTACATTGGTCATCGCCTCTTTGAAGATATATATAATATTTAACGCTGCTGATGGCGCAAGCTGAACAAGCGGACATTCATCGTTTGATGATGAAAAAGCAATATCAAACTGGTTGTAATAAAATTGTCCATAAGCGGTCATGTAGTCAAACAATTCCTGCGGATTGTCGCTGTCGTGGTTAAGATGCCATAAAAAGTCTTTACTGCTGGCGTATAAACCATTGCTGTTTTTAATAATACTTTCTACAATCGGACCTACGTCGTGCTGTTCGCCAAATTTCTGCTTTAACAAGGATGCCTGCCGGGTTATAGCCGATAACATATTGCCTGTCTCATCATGAAAATCTGTAGCAATAGTTTCGCGCATATTATTCAATTGTTCTGTTCTTTTTTTCACCGCTTCATCAAGCATAGTGATTTTTTGTTCCTTCAAGTTTTCAATTTTAAGTCGGTCACGTTCCTGGTCAAACTGCAAATACGCGAGGAATCCGCCAAAAAAGAGCGTAATCAAACAGTTCATCACCAAAGCATAGAATGGTCCGCCCAACGTTCTTTGCATTTGTACGTCTAAGCCGGCATGCAGTGTCTGGTTATAAATAAAAACAAACAGGATAAGGTTAGAAAATATAGCCCACCAGCCATAACGCTTATCGGCCCAAATGGCGCAAAGCAGGTACATGTGCAGAATACTTACATTAGAAGAATAAATCAGTCCGGAATTTTTAATCCAGTCGTAAATGATGAAATAGGTAACCAAGGCAGTAATCGTCATCGGAATACGGTAATGGCCTAAAAACCTTATACAAAACAGCGTTATGATCACCAATAGGTCATTGATCAGATAGCCGATTACCGGTTTGCCCATTGAATATAAAGGCAGCGGGAACAACAACATTAAAGGCAAGCCAATCAGGCACGTGCTGACCACAATTCTAAACTCATGATGGTTGGGATGGCTTGCGTTGTACCGCATTCCCTGGGGCATAAAAAACGTGACAATACGTTCGAATAGCATGGCCCACTAAAGTACGTCTTTTTAAACCTTAATACAGTTATTCGTGCTAAATCCCCCAATTTGCGGGATTGATGCCCAGATTGAGAGTTATAGCTTTGTAGAAGTATTGACACGGACTGAACTTTCATCAGCCGTAACCTCAACAGATGTCAAACCCCTTTGTCATGAAAAGCTTATTACCCCTGCTGCTTGTTTTCATCGCTTGCTTTTATTCCTGTAAAAAAAATGATTCGCCAATTGCTACAGCCGGCACATCGGGCGTTACAAGCCCTGCAACCGGAAATGCGCCTGCAACTGGGAGTGTCACTGGCGTCGTTAGCCCTGCAGGAGCAGCTACCGAAGTGTCAGTGTCTGATGGGTCAAAATTTTATAGGAAAGTGCAACCTGATGCAAGTGGCGTTTTTAGGTTTGCTGACCTTCCTGCAGGAACCTACACCTTATTGCCGTTCGCCTCAGCTGGGTATGCTTTACTGGGCAGTCAAACGTTAACCGTTACTGCCGGCCAGGTTACTGATGTAGGCACAATGACTTTCAGTGCAGCTGTAGGGAGCATTACCGGTTTTATTGCACCTGTAGGAGCAGTAGTTAAGATAACAGCTACCAACACAACCGGTAAGTTTAGCTATGACGTAACACCCGATGCAACTACCGGGGCATATAAATTTAACAGTGTAGTTCCTGGTCCGTATATTATACACTTTACCGCTGCTGCGCCGTCTATTGCACCGGCAGATCTTGACCGGACTGTACTCGGAAATCAAGATACATACCTGAACAAAGTCATCCTTGAAACGCCCAACGTGACAGGAATTATGAGCGGTACTATCGTTCCTGCTGGTACAGCCAAGGTTAATTTAACCAATGAACAAACCCGTGACCTGGTTTATATCGATCCGGATATATCCACCGGAAAATTTGTATCACCTGCACTGCTTCCGGGCACTTATACGGTAGGGTTTAATATCATCGATAGGAACCGCCGATCTCCCAATAAATTAACCGTAAGCATCGCTCCCGGCCAGAAATCTGACTTGGGAGAGATTAAGATTCCATTATATCTCCATACTTTAAACTGTTTGGTTAATGGCGTTAGGTTTAGCGGAGTTACCGTTGTAAGCTGCAACTATAATGCCCCAACGCTGACTATGGGGGCAAGTAATTCTGGAGGTTTTGATAACGCTATGACAAGTTTAAGGATCAATTTGGATAACATAACCGGAGTAGGAAGTTATACGATCCAAAACACACCGGCCTCCAACATTACATATTCAACAGGAACACTTGGCTACAAGCACTGGAGCTCCAATAATGGCGGTAGCGGAACAGTTACAGTCACCTCTATCGATCCGGTTTTAAAGATTATATCCGGCACTTTTACAGCAACTTTGTTACCAATCGGCAACTTAACCGGCAACGTGGTCATAACAGATGGTGTGTTTAATTTGACCTACTAGCCTAGAGACATTAAGTTTCTAGTGAGAAAGCTTGTTTATAATAAGGAAAGTCGAATTGTGCATGATGTTTATGTTTCGATCACACTTAACCCTAAGGCATTAGGCTAGCGGGTTCATTAAATCAACTGTTTAAAAGATTTTGCCTGTTCGGTTATCTTGTGTGAAAGGGTGGTAAGTGTTTTGAATACCTGGGGCGAGATAACTCCCGTTTTGAAAAAAACTACATACTTCAATCTTAGTGCTTCCTGACGAGATATGATATCAGCTATTTTATCTTTAGTCATCTTACTTAATCGTTAAATCGGCAAATATTAAATTAACTACGAGAAAATTAAGCGCTCGGTTTTGGCAACTATTATCACTATTACTAAAAGTGCGAATGCCTAATATCTTTTAACCTTAATAGTTAATTGCATTTTCACGCAATATCAAAGAATAAAAAGCGTTCTTAAGTTTAAGTATATATCAAAAGCTAAAACCGCTTTATAATAGAACTCAAATTATTATGGCTGATACTGCCCGTTCATTTTTTTTGAATGGGCATTTTTGTTGTTGTTTACAACCAACATGGAAATGCGATGGCAGCTTAGTTAAAGTTCTTTATCGCTATTTACACCTTATTGTTGTCTCACAACCGTATTTTTTCAATCCTAATTGGTCTGCATGTAACCGGATGTCACAAATGAAGCAAGTATGCCTATTTGGACAAGCAAATGCAACATGTATATCCTTACCAATCGGTGATTTACTCGCCTATTAAGGCACCAAGGCCTATAATTTTAAGAATATAGTTTGTGGTGTTGAAGGTAGTCTTACATTCTTTACCGGCTTTATAAGAGGTGCATGGTTGTCCTGTTTTTTTAGGCGGCAACGGGCCTTCTAAAAAAACAATAGCCAGGGCAGCAGTGACAATAAAGGTTTTCATGATTTGACCATTAAAGGGATCTAATATAGTTAATTATATTAAGATTACATTTTGATGATAAAATAAATTATTGCTAAAAGGTTTTACCTTGGCTACTGAGCTGGCTTAAGTACTGGTTTCTGTACGCATCAAAAGCAATTGCTATATTGGCCGGATTATTAACATCCAGTTTAGCCACTTGCTACCGTAGCAGCCAAACGTTCAATACTATTATGCAATTAAACCACCAACTAACCGCTAAACCGCATTACCCTATATTGGACGGCTTGCGGGGTGTGGCTGCCATTACCGTTGTTGCCTTCCACATCTTCGAAACCCATTCAACAAGTCATCTGGATCAGATTATTAATCATGGTTACCTGGCAGTTGATTTTTTCTTTTTGCTTTCGGGATATGTTGTTGGCTACGCTTATGACGACCGCTGGCATAAGTTAACCGTAGGTGGCTTCTTTAAACGTAGGTTGGTAAGGCTTCAGCCTATGGTGGTAATGGGTATGCTTATTGGTGCAACATTATTTTACTACCAGGATTGTGCGCTTTGGCCTGGTATACACGCAGTGCCACTTTGGAAAATGCTGCTAATTATGCTGGTGGGCTTCACCTTAATACCACTGCCACTATCGGCCGATATTAGGGGCTGGCAGGAAATGCATCCGTTAGATGGGCCCGGATGGTCACTTTTCTTTGAGTATATTGCCAATATATTGTATGCGCTGTTTGTGAGAAAGTTCTCTAAAACTACCCTGAGTATATTAGTGGCCGTTGCTGGTGCTGCCCTCATTCACTACACCGTAACCAGTAAGTCTGGCGATGTGATAGGTGGATGGGCATTAAACGCCGATGGATTGCGTATAGGTTTTACCCGGCTAATGTTTCCTTTTTTTGGCGGCTTGTTACTTTCGCGCACTGCAAACATCACAAAAGTTAAGAATGCTTTTATATGGTGCAGTATTTTGCTTTTAGTTGTTTTGGCTATGCCTCGCATAGGCGGCGCAGATCACCTATGGGCAAACGGTTTGTACGATTCATTGAGCATTATATTGGCATTCCCGATTATTGTATACCTCGGTGCCAGCGGAGAAGTAACTGGCCGGCTTTCATCAAAGCTTTGTAAATGGTTAGGCGATATTTCTTACCCCTTATATATTACGCATTACCCGCTTATTTACCTGTATACGGCCTGGGTAAGCCGCAGGCATGGCGCAACTTTTCAGGAAGCATGGCCTTGGGCGCTTGCTACTTTTGTTTCGGCGTTGGTATTGGCTTATGTTTGCCTCAAATTTTATGACGAACCCGTAAGGCGCTGGTTACACAAAAAGACAATAGCGTAAATTATTCCAGTTCAATACCGACGGAAAAATCACCCCATAAGGGTGATTTTTCCTTTTACTGCACACGCTGTTATTATGTTTGTGTAATTTTCAACCTATTTTATTAACGCATTGTCTAAACACACATTCGTACTTGTTCGTAAAGTAATAGCCGGAATGTTGCTCATGCTGCTAACGGATAAAGGCTACGCGCAGAAGTACATTTTTACGCATTATGACATTGAAGATGGGCTTATTCAATCGCAGGTAAATCGTATTACCGAAGATCCGGAACATCGCATATGGGTGGGAACTCTGGGTGGTGCCTGTCGCTTCGACGGTAAGGAGTTCATGTCATTAACTAAAGAGCAGAGCCTCAATAGTAATTTTATTTTTAGTGTATTTAACGATCCCAAGGGGCGTTTATGGATAGGGTCGAGCGCAGGCTTATCGGTTTCGGTTAACAACAAGGTATTCAATTATGCTTTACCGTCGGCTATTAAGCACCACTCTGTAACCAGTATTGTTCAGGACCGGGCAGGCCAAACCTGGTTGCTTATGGATAATCAGTTATGCAAAACCCAAGGCAAGACCGTTACGCCGGTCACTTTGCCCAATTCCTTAAAGCAATCCATTACCAGTATAGCCACCAATGCCAGCGGAGATCTTTATATCGTGGTGTATGGCAAGGGAATATATAAACATGCACGTAGCCAATGGTTGCCGGTAGCACTTTTCCCAAAGTCAGTTAGCGATAAAGTATTTAAACGCCTGTTATTTGACCGGGCTAATCCTTCCGTGTTCTTTATATTGGCCGAAGACGCTATTTATCAACAAGTGAATGGTGTGCTAACGCCTTACGAACCCGAGCTGCTTAAAAACAAAGCCACTTTCATTTGCATGCAACAGGATAAAGACTTTAACCTGTGGATTGGTACCGGCTGGGGAGCTTACCGTGTAGGTAAGGGTAAACTTACACACTTTAATGCCAGCAATGGTTTTGCTGATCAATCGGTAACCGATATTTTCATTGACCGTAGTAACAACCTTTGGTTTGGGGTTGGCGCCAGCGGCCTTTATAAATATGAGGGAGACAGTTATCTCACTTTTACCAACGTGCCCGGTTGGCAATCAAACATTATTGTAATGGGTTTTGCCAGGCAACGCGATGGTAATATACTCATTGGAACAGACGGTTTTGGAGTGCTGAAATACAATGGTAAAGAACTGACCCAATTGTGGGTAGGGCCGCCTAACAGCATGGGCCGGTATGTACAAAGCATGCATACCGACAAAGCCGGTAATGTTTGGATAGGTACCAGTCATGGCGGCTTATGGAAGTATGATGGCAAGGCGTTTAGCTTGGTTAACGGTACTCAAAACAAAACAGTGAACTCAATTGCATCAAGCGATGATGGTACGCTTTGGGCAACAACACCAGGAGGGGTTATCTGGATAAAAAACGATGTAATAACGCCTGTTAAAGACATTCATTCCTTTTCGGCCTCCATATTACCCTTAGGTAACGATTCGGTATTAATTGGAGGACTGGAAGGACTTAAGCTTATTGTTAAGAAGCGTTATGAACCTGGTTTTAACATGCCGGCTATCAACTCGTCGGCTATTTACTGTATGATGCGCTATGGCCGGTACCTGTTATTAGGCACAGGCGACAGAGGCGTTATCGTACTTGATTTGAAAACGCGGCGATACCGAAGATATACGGCCGCTGATGGCCTGAATTCGGATATCATTTACAGTATAACGGCCGATAAGTTTGGCTTTATATGGGTGGGTACCGGCAGGGGCGTTAACCGCTTAACTTTTAACCGTCGTACAATGGCCTGCGAGGTATTAGAAACCACTACCGACAAGGGTAAAATTGCCGAAGCTAACCAGAATGCCATTTTGTATGATAACGAGCGTATATATATAGGCAATACAAAGGGGCTCAGTATCTATCGGTGCAGCAGCAAAGAGAAGATTGAGGGCAAACCGCATCTCCTTATACAATCTATTAAGGTTTTCCAGAACCAACAAAAAGCCATGCTGGATGCTGCCGATGTACCGGATAAAAAACAGGGGCTTGCCAATACGCTGCTCTTAGACCATACGCAGAACCATATACGTATTTCTTATCTGGGCATATATTTGCAAAGTCCGGCCAGTGTTTACTACCAGTACAAACTTACCGGATTGGATAGTAGTTTTTCCCAACCGGTTAGTAGTACCGAGGTGGATTATTCATCTCTGCCACCGGGCAATTACACCTTTTTTATAAGAGCAGGTGTAACTAAAAAGATGCTGGCCACCGAAACGCTGAAGTACAGTTTTATCATATCGCCGCCTTTTTATCAAACTCTTACGTTCAGATTTATTAGTGTGTTGTTGCTGGTGTTAGCCGGTGTGGCCATTCAATATTATTACACCAGCCAGAAAGCCAGGCGTAAGCTAACCCTTGAGACTATCCGCGAGCAGGAGAAGATGAACATCAGGCGGCAAACCGCCGAAGATTTTCATGATGATCTTGGTAACAAGTTGACCCGCATCAGCGTCCTATCAGATATACTGGACACCAAGTTGAAGGGTGAGGAAGAGCAACAAAACCTGGTTAAGCAAATTAAACAAAACGTAGATGCGCTTTACAAAGGTACCAAAGACATACTTTGGGCGCTGGATCCTAAGAGTGATAACCTTTATGAAATATTGCTGCACGTTAAAGATTTTGGCCGAGAACTTTTTGAGGATACCGATATCAGATTTGAATTTAAAAACGTGGATGGCAAACTCGACAAGATAAAGCTACCCATGGAGTACTGCCGTAATCTTACCATGATATGCAAGGAGATACTGACCAATATACTAAAGCATGCACACGCTGCCCATGTGGTTATGAATGTAGCGCTTGAAGAGAATAATTGGATTAAACTCACTATTAAAGATGATGGGAAAGGGTTTGATACCCAGCAAGCGCATAAAGGGCGTGGGTTAGGCAACATCAACAAAAGGGTAAAGCGTATTAACGGTGACCTGGAGATTACGTCGGCACTTTATAAAGGTACTGGTATACAATTAACTTTTGTGATACCCAAGTACAAGCAGTTTGTAGCTAAATGAAATTATGGAACAAGGCACAATTAAAATAGCAATAATTGAGGATGATGAGACCATAAGAAATGGCTATGAGTTTTTAATTAACAATACGCCTGGTTATCGGGTGGTAGGAGCTTATGCCTCGGTTGAGGAAGCAAGCAAATTGATGGAGGACACCGGTGCTGAAGTTGTATTGCTGGATATTGAGCTGCCCGGAATAAATGGGATTGAAGCATTACCCAAGCTCAAAAAAATTTTACCTGACGCCTATATCCTTATATTAACCGTATACGAATCAGAGAACCTTATTTTTGAAGCGCTATCTAACGGCGCTTCGGGGTACTTAACCAAAAATACATCGGCTGGTAAAATTGTTGAGGCAGTTAAGGAGGTAATGGAAGGGGGAGGTCCTATGAGTGTAAACATAGCACGACTAGTGATCCGCTCGTTTCAAAAGAATCAGGATTCGCCTTTATCCAAGCGCGAAACACAAATACTGCAATTGATAGGGGAGGGCAAGAGCCGCAGTCAAATTGCCACTGAGCTTTTTATAGACCTGGAGACCGTAAAAAGCCATATCCGGAATACTTATCATAAACTCGACGTAAACTCAAAAGCCGACGCTATTAAAATTGCCAAGCAAAACAGGCTGATCTGAAATCACCCTTAATATCACCCTTTTTACACTAAAAAGCCAACAAGTAAGTAAGTTTTACCTATGTGTTGGCTTTTGCTCATTATCGATCTCAGCTTTCATAAATATGCAATTTCCCCCTTTCAGGGTGATTTACCTGGATATGCCATTCTCCTACTTTTGAAATACACCTAACAATGCCTTGCACTTTAATTTGTTGCCGGTGCATTCATATACGTATCACAATTGAGCAGAAGGGTTTACCATGTGCCTAAAAATTAATTATATACCTGTTTTCGTAAACAGCTTGCAAACCGAGATTAACTTTTACACCGAGAAGTTGGGGTTTGAACTTTTGGGCGACGGGGTGTACCACAACGCTAATCCATGCAAACTGGTTAAAACAGGCGATAACATTGTTATTGGCCTAATTGAAGATCCTACATTGACAGGCAACCACAAAAGCAATATGCTGCTGAATACACAGGACCTGTTGCAGGATTACCATTTACTAAGTGCTGCCGGTATTCAATTCAATGGCGGTCCGCAGTATTCACCCAATGGACTTTCGGCTGAGTTTACTGATATGAGCGGCAACGCTTATGTGTTGTTTGAGCAAAGAAATTATGAGGATTAGTTAACAGGAGGCCTCAGATATGAAATACCAAAAAGTACTTAAGAACAACAACAAGATTGCAAGCGATACTACCTGCCAAAAGCAACAAATGCAAATGGCTGACAATCTGAGTATCCGCTTCGTTTTCTCAGGCTCAGAGACCTACCATATCGGTAAGCGCCAGCTTGCCGTACATCCCGATACATTTTTGATACTGAATGAAGATACGCAGTTTACCAGCAGAATAGATGCCATTGATCCGGTTCAATCCTTCGCGCTCACGTTTGACCGTACTTACCTGAGCGATTTTCTTCGATCGCAAACTTTAACGGAAGAGGCGCTGCTGGCCAACCCGGCCGATAAACCTGTACTCTACAACTTCGAGGAGACATTGTATCCGTTAAAAGGGGACATGAGGTATAATTTGCTCCACTTAAAGGAGCAAACCGAACGCGGCCTGCAAGATGAGTTCCTGCTCAACGAGTATTTGTACCACTGCCTGATTAATTATTACAAGGTATACCAGGAAGAAATCTTTGACAAAGAAGCCCGCCTTACCTTTTTGAATCACAGCACTAAAATTGAAATTTTGCGGAGGCTAAACCTGGCTAAAGAATATATGCTGGGCAATTATGATCAAAGTATATCGCTTGATGATATTGCCGAGTATGCCTGCCTGTCGGTCAACCACTTCCTGCGCACATTTAAACAGGCGTTTGATATGTCGCCGCACCAATACCTTACCAAAGTAAGGTTACAACGCGCCAGGCATCTTATTAAAACCACTAACATGCCCATTAACGAGATCGTGCACCTGGTTGGCTTCGAGTGCCCAAGCTCTTTCATTAGGTTATTTAAGAGTAAATATCACACCACGCCGCTGCAGTATAAACTTACAGCGTAACCGGTTAAGCTTTACCAAAACGAGAATAGAATAGGCAACATATTAGTATGTCGCCTATTCTGTTTATACCCCTTTTTCTGCCCCTTTCCATATTTCCGTCAAAATGTGCTGAAATAATCAAAATGGTGATTATCGCATATCCCAGCCATGCGGTAATTAATAAAATTACAAATCAGTTCCAGTTGAACTGATGAATTGATAACAATCAACATAAAAGATTTCATTACTGTAAAAGATCTATGATTTGTATTAACCCCCCGTAACCCGGCTTAACCGGTATATATCTACTCCATATTATACCCCTTAATGCTTTTTATAAAGTGCTAAAAATTAAACTATTAACACATGAAAAAAAAATTACTCATTTTCTTATTTTTATATTCACTGTCAATAACGGCTGTCTTTGCACAAAGGACAGTAACCGGAAAGGTGACAGGAAGTGACGACGGCCTGCCATTGCCTGGCGTATCTATAAAAGTTGCCGGTGGTAGCGGTGGCACGCAAACCAACGCCCAGGGCGATTACACTATTAACCTGCCCGCAGGTTCATCAGCCTTAATATTCACTTACGTAGGTTTTACTACTACTACAGTGCCGGTGGGCAGCCAAAGCGTATTAAATGTTAAGCTAACCTCCGATAGTAAAGCGCTTACCGAAGTAGTAGTAACCGGTTACGGTTTGCAGCAACGCAAACGCGATTTAACAGGTGCCAACTCGGTGGTGTCGGGCAAGGATATTGCTAACGTACCGGTACAAAGTTTTGATAACGCGTTGAACGGCCGTGCAGCTGGTGTGCAGGTTACCTCAGCCAGCGGTATCCCTGGTGCCAACGTGTCTGTAAACATCCGTGGTATTAACTCTATCAATGCTGGTACACAACCGTTATATATCATAGATGGTGTTGAAGTTGTATCGGGCGACCAAAGCCGTAACTTTCCAACGTCTAATGCCCTGGCCGGTATCAACCCTAACGATATTGAATCTATCAATATCATGAAAGATGCCGCCGCCGCCGCTATTTATGGCGCACAGGCTGCCAATGGTGTGGTAATTGTAACCACCAAAAGAGGTAAAGCCGGTAAAACACAAGTAGATGTACGGGCTTATGGTGGGTACTCTGAAGTGATAAGAAAACAGCCTGTATTAAGCACACCGGAATTTATTCAGCTCTCGCGTGAAGCTATTACCAATCGTTACGGGAGCGTAGCTGCAGCCCCTTTGGCGGTTCGCAATTTATTGGCAGGCTTTGGCGACCCTGCTACCGCACCAACTTATGATTGGCAAGATGCGGTATTTAGAAAAGGCGGTTCTCAAAACTATGATCTAAGTGCCAGTGGCGGTAGCGAGAACACTAAGTTCTTTGTTTCCGGCTCATATAACAAGCAAATTGGGCAAACCATAGGTCAGGACTTCACCCGCGGTTCAGGCCGTGTAAATCTTGATCAGAAGATAAGTGATAAAGTATCGTTCGGTACAACCATTAATTTGGCTAGTTACACCCAAAGCGGAACCACAGGGGGTACAGCCTTTGCGAGTCCAAACCGCTCGGCCATGTTGATTCCACCGTACGTGCCCATCTATAATCCCGATGGTACTTACAATACCACTATTCCGGGCGCTTATCCTAATAACGTTTTGCAAACGTCAGACTACGACGTTTACCAGGCTAAAACAAAAAAGTTTACAGGCAACTTTAACTTAAATTACCAAATTACGAAAGACCTGCGTTTCCGCTCATCTTACTCATTGGATTACACAAACATTGCCGAAGATAGGTTTCAAGATCCAAGAACGCCGGATGGTGCGGGTGTAAATGGTCGCGCTGCTGTATACAACACAGCTATTGCCGATTTTAATACCGACCAAACGCTTAACTACAACCATTTATTTGGCGGGCATAAATTAGGTGTAATAGCCGGTGCAACCTATAAAACCGAAAACAATGAGGGTAACAGTGCTACCGGTACCGGTTTCCCAACCTATCAGTTACGCACCCTTAATTCTGCGGCAATCCCCTCTGCAGTTGCAGCGTTTTACACTGGTTACAAACGTATAGGTTATTTCTCACGTGCCGATTATTCTTACAACGATAAATACATTGCCTCGGCAACCGTACGGTATGAAGGTTCATCACGTTTTGGTGCTAACAAACGTTATGGTACATTCCCTGCCGCATCAATCGGATGGCGTATTAATAAAGAATCATTCCTGGACAAAGTTAACTGGATCGATGATCTGAAATTAAGAGCCAGCTATGGTATTTTAGGAAACTCGGCCATTGGTGATTTTGATGCGCTTTCATTATTTACCAGTACAGGTTCATATGCCGGCGGACCCGGCTTATCACCGGTTTTGGGTAATGATAATTTAACCTGGGAGCAATCAAGAACAACCGATTTGGGCGTTGATTTCACGTTATTTAAAGGAAGAATCAGCGGCGGTATAGGTGCGTTTATTAAAAAAACGTCGCAACTGTTACTTAACCGTAGCTTGCCTATTAACGGTGGTTTTAGCAGCTACAGAGCAAACGTGGGTAAGCTGCAAAACAAAGGACTTGAGCTGGAATTGAATACCACTAATATTGCAGGCAAGTTTCAGTGGACTACAACAGCTACTGCTACGATACTGAAAAGTAAACTGCTTGAACTAAACGATGGCCTGCAAAGTTTAAACAATACTTACTTTGTTGGGGAGCCCTTGCTAACCTTTAATACTTACCGTTATGCTGGTGTTAATCCTGCCGATGGCAATCCCATGTATTATGATAAAAATGGTAACATTACCTATAGCCCTACAACTGATGACCGTGTAAAAGTGGGCAGCCAGTCGCCAACAGGCTACGGTGGTATTACCAACACCTTTACCTACAAAGGCATATCACTATCGGCATTTATACAATACCAGTATGGTAACAAAGTAAACAACGTTGATGCACAGTTTTTAAGACGCATGGGCAGCACGCTTGACCGTAACCAGGATGTATCTGAATTACGCAGGTGGCAAAGGCCGGGTGATATTACCGATACGCCCCGTCCTTATTACAACACCGGCGTTCCAACGGGCGATCAGGCAGGTGGTATAACTTATACCTCTGTTTACAGCTTGGTAAACACGCACATGATCGAAGATGGTTCATATGTACGCTTAAAAACGCTTAGCTTATCTTACAACCTGCCGGCTAAGTTATTGTCACGTACTTTCGTGAGGAACGTGCAAGTTTATGCTCAGGCTTATAATCTGGTAACCTTAACCAAATTTACTGGTACCGATCCTGAGGTTGCATCGGCCAGCTATTCGGGTACAGTGCCGCAATATCGTACCGTTACTTTCGGCGTACAAGTTGGTTTATAACATTTTATTTAGGAAGAAAAGATGAAAAAAAATATAATAATACTGCTTGCAGGATGCGCCATAGGTCTGTCATCATGCAAAAAAATATTGGATACGGAACCGCGTCAGTCCATCTCATCTGATGTTGCTTTAAACAGTGCGGCTGGTATCCGCGGGCTGCTGAATAATGCCTATTCGAACTTAACTCAATCTGGCCTTTTTGGTAGGGATATAATCGTTCAATCCGAAGTGCTGGCCGATAACTGCCGTATTGCTACCTCAAACTCTAATCGCTTCGTTAACGAGGCCAATAATCAGCCGCGTGCGCACTTTGATGATTATACTACTATTTACCCAATCATCAATAAGGCAAACCTGATTATCGATTATATTGATAAGGTGGCTGATGCTACGGCGGCTCAAAAAGCTTCCATTAAAGGGCAGGCGCTGTTTTTAAGAGCCTTGCTTTACTTTACACTGGTTAATGAATATGCTTATAACCCTAAGCAAATTGTAAATAGCTTTAATTTAGGTGTGCCCATCTCGTTGAAAGGCGTATCCACGGTAAGCCAGATCGAGGGCTTGCCACGTGCCACAAGTGCTCAGGTATATGACCAGGTAAAAGCCGATTTAGCTGCTGCTATTACCTTGCTGGATAATCCCGCAGGTAATAATGCTAAAATCTATGCTTCAAAGGGAGGCGCTCAGGCTTTATTATCAAGGGTGTCTTTGTACAACCAAGAGTATCAGGCAGCTATTGACAATGCTACAGCAGCTATAAATTCAGGTGTAGCAACATTTGTTTCTACTGCTACAGTAGCCGGGTACCAAAGCATATTTAACCAAAAGTACAGTCCCGAGTCGTTGTTCGAAATTAATATAGATGTATCTGAAAGCAACGGTACTAACTCTATTCAGAACATCTATCAGCGCCTTAATAATGCATCAAACAGCTCGAGCGGTTATGGCGACGTAGTACCAAGCAACAGTATGCTTGCTGCTTATGAAGCGGGTGATTTACGCAAGGATGCTGAATTGATAGCCGTTAATAAAGCGGGTGAGCCAGTTTTTTGGATCCAAAAATATCCGGGTTCGGGAGGTCAATACGGCGTTGACAATATTCGTGTCATCCGTATATCTGAAATGTATCTGAACCGTGCTGAAGCTTACGCACGCTTAGGCGGTGCAGGTAACGAAGACTTAGCCCGTGCAGACGTCAACAGAATACGTGCAAGAGCCGGTTTGCCTGCAACAGCTGCAACAGGCACTGCCTTAATTGATGTAATTTTAAAAGAGAGAAGGGTAGAGCTTGCTTATGAAGGCCACCGTTGGTTTGATTTAACACGCCTGGGCATGAATATCGTTAAAGATAATGGTACGCTGCTTTATACCGATTTTAAAATTCTTCCTCCAATTCCAATCGGCGAGTTAGACATCAACCCTAATTTGGTTAGAAACCCTGGTTATTAATTAAACGATTACAATGAAAAAGAATATAATATTTGCATGTTTAGCATTTGCCGTTTTTGTAATAACGGCATGCAAAAAAGAGTATGATACCTACGAAGGCCCGTCGGTAGTGGAATTTTCTCCGGCTGTTAAAAGTCGCTCGCAAGGTACCGTTGCTACACCCGGTTATGATAGCGTAAAGGTACAGTTGGTTGGCCCCCAGCGCAGCACCGCTGCCGAACTGAATTACACAGTTGATGCAAGCAGTACAGCCGTTGCCGGTACACACTACACTATTGCCAATACCGGTAAACTAACGTTGCCGGCTAACAGCAGCTTTGGATGGATACGTGTTAACCTCATTCCGGGTAGCATACCTACCAACAGTGCTGCTAACCAGCGGAAACTAGTGCTAAAACTCGATGGAAACAGCGAGTTGCCGGCCAGTGTTAATTATCGTACGTATACGCTTACTATTACTTTTTAATAGTTAAAGCTGTTGTCGAAAGTCCTGGTTGCTGTAAGCAACCAGGACTTTTTTTTATGAGAAAAAACTAAATACTTAGGTGATTTTCACACATTGCAGCAATCAGGTGCCGGTTACCTTTACATCAACCAAGTAAGTAAAGTTTTCTTCATTCATATTTGGTCAGTTAATGAAATAGTTTATTAAAAATTTAAAAGTCGTTTACGCGAGGTAGGCGACTTTTTCCATTTACCGAAGTTTTGAAAAAGTTAGTTTGGGGTTTAATTTTAAGTTTTTGCAATTAAAATGTAACGTTTTAAAATAAAGGCGGTCTTATAGTTAAAAAAAGAGAACTATGAGAGCTTTAATGATTTTAGCGGTAGCTGGGGGATTGTATGCATCGGAGGGTAGTACAGTTAAAAAAACGTATAAAAGCCATTCCGTATACAAAGTACATCACAAATGTAAGCTTGTAAAAGCTAAATGCAGGCCGGTTAGCCCCGCCCATAGCTAAACAGCGATTATAGATACAGATATTCAACCATTCCTTCACTTTCACAAAAGAGAGAGCCCTTAATCAGCAAGGGCTCTCTCTTTTGCTTTAGGCCGATGCAAACATCTGGTTACCGGGCTTGTTCAACACTAAAAAGCTCTGATATATGAAAAGTAAAGCCAGTATTAAAGGTCACCCGCTACATCCCATACTTATTCCGTTTCCTATTGCTTTTTTGATCGGTACTTTGGTTTTTGATTTGCTACATGTAATAAACCGCAACGAAAGTTACTGGCGAACGGCTGGGTACCTGGAAATAGCTGGTATAGTTACAGCATTAGCGGCTGCCGTGCCAGGTGCTGTGGATTATTTTACTATTGTGCCACCACAAAGCTCAGGTAAGAAGCGGGCAACGCAACATGCCTTAGTTAATGTGGGCATGGTGTTGGTTTTTATTATTGCCCTTTTTTTAAGAGATAAGGCAAGCAACATTGTTATTTTAGGTTTAGAAGGCCTAGGTGTAATTATGTTATTTGTATCGGGCTGGTTGGGTGGTACGCTGGTTTACCGCAACCAGATAGGGGTAGACCCGCGCTATGCCAACGCCGGTAAATGGAAAGAAGCTCACTTTAACCAAACGAGCGGCAGCATTGAAGTGGCAACGAGCAACGAACTTGAAACCGACCAGATGAAACTGCTGCATGTGGGCAATAAGCGAATCGTACTGGCCAAAACAGAAAGTGAGTACCTGGCTTTTGATGATCGCTGCACGCACAAAGGTGGCTCCCTGGCTGGAGGCATGATGATTTGCGGAACGGTACAGTGCCCGTGGCATGGTTCGCAGTTTGACTGCAAAACCGGCCTTGTAAAAGCCGGCCCTGCAACCGAGAAGATAGCCACTTATCCCGTAACTGAAACCAAAGGCAAAGTGTATTTAAGTTTATAGAAATAGCAGGCACTCATAAGAACTGATTTCTTAGGTTGCTATAATGGGCGTGATATCTTTCGGGTCCAAATAAATTAATTTTCCTTTCGCTCGTCCGGTGCTAACCATTTCATCAGCCCCGGCAGATGGTCCGCCAATGCGTAGTATGGCATCGCAGTGGTCTATTAGCTGTACAGCTACAGGATGAAATATCTCATTGAAAATAGCATCACCGGTTTGTTTTGATCCGGCAGCTTCAATAAGCGGCAGTGTAAACCACTCGCCCAGCACAGGCAAATGCCCCATCCGGTAAATTTTAAGCGCTGTATCTGTCATTGCCCTCACATTGGCGGCAATAAGGGTAGGATCGTCATTGGTGCCGGAGCGGTAAGGGCCCGCAACCAATATCATTAAAGATTGGTTATTTGTCATGAAAACTGTGAAAAGGTTAGGAGAAAAATAAGCTGTTATTGTTTGGTTAACCGATAAATATCACTCTCGTTACCGTAATTCTTAGTAATTTTAAGTTCATTGCCGGTTTGGCTAAACTCGTACTCGCCCGACAGGATAAGTGTCCAGTTAAAATTTGCTGTGAATGCACAGTTGTTTTCAAAATTGATTTTATTTTTGGTGAAAGTGTAGGTGCCGTTGCATAGGGCAGGGTAATTAGCTATATCGCTCTGGCCGGTCCACTTGCCGGTATTTAGGGTAAGCGTAACGTTGGCAGTTTTGTTGTCGAGAGCAGGTCCAACACGCTGGTAGGTGCCTTTGTAATTGCCCTCTAATTGAGGTGTCTTAACTTGGCTTTTTTTGCAGGCTACTGCAGTTAAAAGGATTAGTGCAACAATGGCGGTAATAATATTGAATCTTTTCATCAAGATATGGTTTACAACCTATACGTCAGGCGAGGCCCGTGTGCTACAATCCAAGTGAACAATTATTCACTTTTTTCTTCACTTTCAGCTACACGTACTTTATCGCCCACGGTAATTGCACCGCCTTGTACAATGCGCGCCGTAATGCCGCCATGGCCTCGCACCGCATTGTAACCGCCCGGGCCTAATGTCTCTTCCATGCGCGAACAGGGATGGCATTCGCCGGTGTATTCCAGCAATACCGAACCTATCCAGAATTTACGGTCTTTAAGCGCATGCAGGTTGATACCTTTAACCACAATGTTGCGGCGTAAATCGCCGGGCGTTAAATCTGGTTTCTGCATTACTGATGCAATCAAATCCAGGTGTTCCTGTTGTATGAGCGTAAGCTGCCGCTTGCTGGTAGGCGAGCCCGAAAAATGATCGCCGGCCAAACCTTTCAAGGTGATGGCGTCCACCTCATTGAGTGATAGCAGAGGCGCTTTGCGTTTGGGCCTTATGCCAATCCAGGTTACCATGCCTTGTTGTGGCATGGTATTCATCAGTATTTGCAATGGCGAATTAGCCGATAATTTCATAGACACCCATTTAGTTACAATACCAGTTGTGCGTGTAATTTTTGCAGCGTTACCAATGCATCTGCACAAAAACCAGGGTGCACTTTTGAGGCCTGCACTACCGTGCTCCGTGTAGCCGTAAGCCACCTGAACCTGGATGCCGCATCCAGCTTGCCAATGGCGCCGCTTTGCGGGCTGCCCAGGCAAATTTGCTCAAAGGCATGTAAATTTTGCTGTAAATCATCAACATCTAACTGCTTGCAAAAAGCCTGCAGGCGCTCACAATCCACAGTGATGATACATCTTAAAAACTTAAGTTTGGCACAATATAGAATCACGCCAACGTTCAAAAATTCCTCGCGCTCAACCCTGGGCACAACGCGTATTACGGCGTACTCAAATAAGTGTTGCTCTGGCATTTTTGGCTTCGGTTATAAATATTTCTGACGCAGCTAAACGTGTGGTTAAAAACTGGTAATACACTTCGCGGCGTTCATTGGCAGTGTCGGTTGTTGATGCATCAATCAGCCAATCATCGGGTATTAAGTTTACTATATGGCGAATTTGCTCGTTGGTAAGCAAAGTTTTAAACTCGGCATTAACCTCATCCAGCTCGCTAGCCCAGGGCAGCAGTACATGGTCTTTTACCTGTACAAAAGGCTTTACAGCCTGCTCGCGCCAGTTATACCAGCTATGATGAAAGTATAAAGCGGCACCATGGTCAATAAGCCAGAGCTCCTTGTGCCACATCAGCATGTTCGTGTTGCGCGGGGTTCTGTCAACGTTAGTCAATAAGCAATCTAACCAAACAATTTGTGAGGAAAGCCGGCTATTCAACTTTGTAACTACGGCATCAAAAGTGATAGCGCCCGATAGATAATGCAAGGCCAGATTTAAGCCGGTGCTTGCTTTTAGCAAATCTTGTATTTCTTCGTCGGGCTCGGTGCGACCAAAAGCGGTATCGAGTCTGGCAAATACCAATTCAGGAACTCTGAGCCCCAGCGCACGGGCAATCTCGCAGCCAATCAACTCGGCAATAAGCGCTTTAACGCCTTGCCCTGCCCCCCTGAATTTAAGTACATATAAAAATTCGTCATCGGCCTCGGCAATGGCAGGCAACGAACCCCCTTCGCGTAAGGGGGTAACATACCGTATTACATCAACCGTTCGTAACTGAAGTGGATCTATAACCATAAGTAACATTCTTATCCTTACATCAGGTGTCAACCAGATAGTTAAGATAGGATAGGTCAAATATACATCATCTTCGTATTTGAAGCTAAATTTTATGATATGCTGTGGCGGATGTATATATATATTATTGGCCTTGCATTCCCTTACCTGAAGCTTAAAATCTAAAATAGCTGTAATTATGATAACCTTAACAAAAGCCCCGTCGTTACTCAGATTCAGATGTCAATTAAAGGTTAATCTTCGATGCGGTTTTGTAATGGTCTTAATCGAGTAGTGGTTTTGTTAGGAAATTCGTATAAAAATTGATGTTTTGCTGCGAATAATTTATTGTACTATCTTGCTCATTTACTTTATTCGAAAGTCACTTAAAAAGGCAGCTCTACTGCTTAAAGCATAATTAATGGCATTTTTCAATCAACTTTTAGTATGATAATATAGTATACTTATTGGGAAAAATTTCATAATAAGTAATTATCCCAAAACTTAGTTTTGAAGTGCAATTGCTCACCCAGTTGCGGTTAAACCAATTCCCCCCTGTTATACTATCAATTAATATTTAATGAGCTGGTTGCCAGCTGATTGTTTGTTAAATTTTAGCAGGTGATGACTTGTGTTTTAAAAGCTTTATTGAAAAAAATAATTTAATTATGAGAAAACTCTATCTCTTATGTGTGCTGCTATGCGCAGTAGTAACGGTACAGGCGCAAACCCGCGCACTCAGCGGCCGGGTGGTGGATGCCAGTAACAGCGAAACGCTCATTGGGGCCGCGGTACGTGTACAGGGAGGCACTACCGGAACAATTACCGATGTAAACGGAAAATTTACAGTCAACGTTCCAAACGGACAGAATGTAACCTTAACAGTGAATTATGTTGGTTACGCTGCACAAACTGTAACATTCACTGCCAATGATCAGGATGTTACCATTAAACTGGCCGCACAACAAAACTCTTTAGATGAGGTTGTGTACATTGGTTATCAAACCGTTAAACGGAGAGACCTTACAGGTTCCGTACCGTCAGTAAAAGCAGCCGACATTGTACGTGCCCCTACACACAACCCACTTGAGGCTATACAAGGCCGTGCAGCCGGTGTAGATATTTCACGCAGTTCAGGTAATGCTGGCGCAGGCGTAAACATTCAAATTCGTGGTACGCGGTCTATTCCTACCGCTTTAACTAACGCAGCAGGAATTAACGCAAACGGCCCCCTTTTGGTAGTTGATGGTGTGCAAAATGGCGGTAGTATCAATAACATAAACCCGAATGATATCGAAAGCATCGATATCTTGCAGGATGCATCTTCAACAGCCATTTATGGTTCACAGGGAGCCAATGGCGTTATCGTTATTACAACCAAAAAGGGTATTGCTGGTAAAGCCAAAATATCTTACAATGGTTACTATGGTATTAACGGCTGGACCAAGTTTCCGGAACCCCGTCAAGGCGAAGATTACCTTAACTTAAGGCGGGAATCGTTCCGTGATCCGGTAACAGGTGTTATCCCGGCAGATAACGTTGTTTTCAACAACGCAGGTGAATTGGCCGCTGTTCAGGCAGGTCAGTTTGTTAATTGGGTTGATTTAGCTACACAAAATGGCACGCAGCAAAGTCATACCGTAAGTATAAGAGGCGGATCTGAAAATACTAAAGCGCTTTTTTCTTTAGGTTACTTTAAAGAAGAAAGTCAGTACGCCAATAACGACTATACTCGCTACAACTTCCGTTATAACATTGATCATAAAGTAAATAACTGGTTCAAGGCCGGCATAGTAGGTCAGCTAGCATTTAACAAAACCAACGGACGTCGTGATCCGCTTTCAACTGCATTAACTGCAAACCCTATAGGTGTGCCTTTTAATGCTGATGGTAGCATAAATACATTTCCAATTGCTGCCAATACAAACACAGTAAGTCCTATAACCGACGAGCGTCCAGGCGCTTCGGTAGATGAAACCGTAGGTAATGAAATAAACGCAACAGGTTACATAGAATTAACGCCTATTAAGGGCCTTAATTTTCGTAGCAACTTAGGTGTGGTATTGAACAATAGCCGTAGGGGCGAATTTTACGACCCGTTTTCATTAACACAAAATAACTTTAGGTATTCTTCTGCCTCAGCCACAAACTCTGGCAGCCGGTATTATAACTGGGATAACATCTTAAGTTACAACAAAACTATTAACAAACATAATTTTACGGCTACTGCGTTAACCAGCTATATTCATAGTGAAAATGAAACTTTTGGTGCTACAGGTTTAAGGCAGGTTTTATCGTCGCAACTGTTTTACAACTTAGCGGGTACCGATCAAGCTGGTAGAATACTTAGCTCTTCTTACCAACGATATGATTTGCTTGCTTTCGCCGGCCGTATCAATTACAGTTTTGACGGTAAATATCTTTTACAGGCTTCGGTTCGTCATGAAGGCGCATCAAGGTTGAGCCCCGATTACAGGTGGGATACATTCCCGTCTGTATCTGCCGGATGGGTTGTTAACCGCGAATCTTTCCTGTCTGATGTTAGTCAAATTGATAATCTGAAATTAAGGGCAAGCTACGGTGTTACCGGTAACTCAACTATTCCTGTGTATGGTACACAAAGCTTATTAACATCAGTGCCAATGGGATTCGGTGAAGTTTCTGCACCGGCATATATTTTCAACGGTCAAATACTAACAACCGACTTACGTTGGGAAAAATCAAGAACGTTTGACATTGGTACTGATATTAGTTTACTGAAAAACCGCATTAGCGCTACTATAGACTGGTACTATACCAAGACGAGTGATATCTTGTTTCCACGTCCTTTACCGCTATCTACCGGGCAACAAACTGTTTATGAAAATATAGCAGCAACACAAAATGTGGGTATCAATGCCAGTTTAACCACAGTAAACATCCAGTCAAAAAGTTTTAAGTGGAGTACTACAGCAACCTTTTCACACAACAGTGAAAAAATTACTAATTTGATTGACGGCCGTGACATCATTAACGCAGAGGATAACTCTCTGTTTATAGGTTCGCAGATACAGTCATTTTACAACTACCGGAAAATTGGTATCTGGCAGTTAGGTGAGAACGCCGACGGCCGCGCAAAGTTCGGTACTACAGCTTTTAAACCTGGTGATATTAAGGTAGAAGATCTAAATAATGATGGCCTCATTGACGCAACTAATGATCGTACGGTAATTGGCCATGCGCAACCTACCTGGTATGGTGGCTTACAAAATACCTTTACTTATAAGAACTTTGATTTGAATGTGTTTTTAGTTGCCCGTTACGGACAAACCATCAGAGCAGAGTTTATTGGTCGCTTCGATCCGTCCGGCCTTACCAATGGACCAGGCAACTTTGATTACTGGACAATTAATAACCCAACAAATAATTTCCCTAAACCAGGTCGGGGCAATATATCCAATTTATATCCAGGTACATATACCTCACTTTTATATCTGGACGGATCATTTTTAAAGGTTAAAAATCTGTCATTGGGCTATACCTTTCCAAAAAGTGTAACCGATAAAATTAAAGTAGGGTCACTACGTTTTTATGCTACGGCATCTAACTTATTCACCTTTACAAAAAGTCCGTTGTTGAAAAATTACGACCCGGAAAGGGGAGGTGCTGAATCGTCGCCACTTAACCGTCAATTAGTTTTTGGTGTAAACCTTGATTTTTAATTAAGCTATAGTCATGAGAAGAAACATATATAAAATAACAGGCCTTTCATTACTTACAGTAGCCTTGTTATCATGCAATAAACGTTTAGATGAAGTTAACCCTGGTGGTGCTACATCAGACGCGACCTGGTCTACTCCGCAAGGATTTGTAACTAACGTAAATGGTGCATACCGCGAACAACGGGCATACTATGGTAAAGAAGACGGCTTGTTAGTTTCAGAAGGCGGAACAGATTTGTGGTTCAATGCCAACAAAGCCAACTATGCTAACCAGCTAACCCGGTATGCAAACATATCAGCAGCTAGTCCAAGCGGCGCTGTAATTAACTTTTTTACGCTTTTCTATAGATCCATCAATATTTGTAATGCTGGTATCAGTCGTATTGATGATGCTGGATTTACAGATGTTGCCGAGAAAAACCGCCGTTTAGCCGAGTTACGCTTTTTAAGAGCATTTTACTATTGGCACATTGTAGAGCAATTTGGCGGTGTGAGTTTACGAACCACCGAAACAACCACTGCGGAGTTAACCGCACAACGCAGTCCAGTTAGTGCCTTTTATGATTTGATTGTTAGTGATTTGCGGTTTGCAGCAGACAATCTGCCAAACGGATGGGGGCAGGAATATAGCAGGGCCACTAAGAAGTCTGCATTAGGCATGCTTGCCAGGGCCTATCTATCAAGAGCTTATTATGCCCCTGCAGGCAGTGCTGATCGTAATAATTATTTCACATTGGCCCGGAACACTGCTAACGAAGTAATAACCCGCAAAGCTGAATTTGGTGTAGATTTATGGGCTTCGCCTGCAGACTTATGGAACCCGGCCAATAACCGTGTAGGTGTCAATGCGTCTACTCCGGGCAATAAAGAAGGTTTATACATTATAAGTAATTCGACCAATACCGCTATTGATTACGACTTAAATGCTAACCGTTTACACGCATGGTTTTTGACCCAGTATAACGGCCGCCCGGGCTTAGTAACCAGCATACAATATGGGTTTGATAACCAGCGCCGATTACAGCCTACCCGGTATCTGCTCGAATTGTTTAACGAACAGATGGATGCACGGTATGCAGCCAGTTTTCAGGAACGATGGATCGCAAATACACCTTTTACATGGAATGCGGCCACTGCAGCCACCTACGGTAAGGCATCTTCAGTTGTAGGTACACAATTAGTACCAGGAACCAGCCTAGCAATGGAAATAACCAAAGGTGTGATTGCCGATAAAGCGACCAAGCCTTGGGTAACCGTTGATATTAATGATATGTATGAGGCCGATGGCAGAATCAAATCAACTACAGACTTTGTGCCTCTTAAGAAGTTTTTAGATTATACACGTACCTTACCGGCATCACAGCCAGGGTATAACGACATCATTGTAATGCGTTTAGCCGAAATGTATCTTATTTCGGCCGAGGCTGAATTTCAATTAGGCAATATTGCTGCGGCGGCGACTCAAATAAACGTTTTGAGGGCACGTGCGGCGGTTAAAACTCCTCAAGATCAAACTGCAGCAATGCAAGCCGTTACACTACCTGCATTATCAGCTGGTAACGCAGCAGGTTTACAGTTTATTATGGAAGAACGTGCAAGAGAGCTTTGCGGTGAGCATTTACGCTGGTATGATTTAAAGCGTGTTTATAGCAACAACTTTGCGTCCTACATCAAAAGTAAGAACAAAGATATAACCGATGTGCAGGACTTTCACAGATTAAGACCTGTTCCGTTGGCAGAGTTAAATGCATTAAGTAACGCAGCTGAGTTTGGTAACAACCCTGGTTATTAACAATCCTTCAGTAAAAGTAAGAAAGAAAGCAGGCGAGGTGTCAATCCCGCCTGTTTTTTTGTTTATAGGAACCGGTTAGCTGTTTCAGAAATTTGTTCTGAATCATGGGGCGCCATTAAGGTGCGGTTGTATGGTAACAATGCCAACTTGTAAAACAATGGAAAGAATAACCGTTATTCGTTTCGGCCGAGCTTGCGGTAAAAGTGCGAATACCATACAAGACAATAACTCATTTAATCGATATTTTGTCCACTCAGCAGAACAAGTTTTTAATAGAATATTTTTATGGAATACCTTTAAGAATGCCCAAGGTATTGGGAGGTAAATCATTAAAAGTTATTTGGCTCTTGTTACTCAGCTTCTATAATGCTCATAATTAGCGCTGTTTTGCAAGTGGCCCGTGCCAAATTGAGCACCCTGTTGCAACTGTGTTTTGCGGTAGCATTGTAACTTAGCTTTAAATCTGCCTGTAAAACAAACGGCGTTCATGGTTGCATGAACGCCGTTTGTACTTAAAGATAATCGCTTACTTGCCGTTTGGCGGTACCACCTTGCTTAGCGGAACCACACTGTTCAAATAAACCTCAATATTGGTGTAACCATTACCGTTTTTAGCCGGTAATACGGCATCAGCTGCGCTGCGTGGGTTAAGGCCTGCTTTAGTTTCATAAGTGTCGGGCATGCCATCGTTATCGCTGTCTTTGTAAGGAGTACCAGCGTAGCTAGGGTAGCCACCAACCTGGTTAGGGTCGGTGATGATGCCTTGCTTGTAAGAGTCATCGGGCAGGCGGTGTTTAATAAATTCTTTGCCTTTGCTGTTGGTGGTATTTTCCACGTAGCTGATCTTCCCCGTCTTCACGTCTTGTACAATGCGGCTGTCTACAGCATCACGTTTAGGCAGGCTGCAACCCACATTTGCCAACACGTAAGTGTAAGCATCCGCAGCCGCAAGGGTTTTGATTTTAGCTATCGGGAAAGGCTTGTTTGACCGGATACTATCGGTATAGCGGCCGGCATCAGCCATCTCGCCAATTTGTATACCACCATCCCAGTTGTTCTTGGTTACGCGCTCGTTGCCTTCCATAATGTTGCCATTGGCGTACACCCGGCCAAACAAGGTCGACTTATCTTTTGCACGACCCGATTCCGGTTTTAGGATCCGGTGACCGATTGGCTTGTCTAACGGCGTTATAGGACCTGGTTTGTAATAGTTGTTGATAAAATTGAAAAACGAGTTGTTATCGCCACCGTCGGCACTACGGTTCCACCAGTTAAATACTACGTTGTTTACAAAGCCAAAGTCGCCGTACATACCTATAGATGGGTTGCGGGCAATGTTGTTGGCCCAAAGGTTACGCATAAACGTACTGTTTAAACCGCCAATGGTGCTACCAAAAGCATGGTTATAAGTGTCTAATGCTTCCGAGAAGATAGAATTCTGTATGGTAACATTAACTGTTGGCATCTTTTCCTGCTTGGCACCGTTGCGGTCATATACGTGGCGGTAAATAGACATATTCTCGTCCAATCCCCAGCTTGCCGATACGTGATCAATAATGATATTGCCAACCGGATTGCCGCCCAGGGCATCATCACGGCGTGCCACATCGGTAGCACCACGGCGGAAACGCAGGTAGCGGATCACAACATCATGCGTGTTAATCCATACCGATTCATTAGCGATACAAATACCGTCGCCAGGTGCAGTTTGCCCTGCTATGGTGATGTAGGGCGCTCTAATAATTACCGGACTTTGCAGCTTGATAATACCAGCCACGTTAAACACAATAACACGTGCACCACCTTGCTCACAAGCCTCACGGAAGGTACCTGGGCCACGATCGGCCAGGCTGGTCACTACAAATACCCTGCCGCCGCGGCCACCTGGTGTAAAGGCACCGCCGCCTTCAGCGCCCGGGAACGCGGGGATTTTTGCTTGAGGCAGATCAGATGGTTTATCTGCCCATGGCACAAATGGTTTGCCGTTCTTTTCATCGCGCTGAATGATAGGCAATGCTTTTTGCCAGGCCAGGTCAGACAGGCGTTGCTCTTTGGCCAGTGCTGAATCGGCAACGGCTTGTACAGCCGGCGGAATTTCCGGGTATTGGGCTTTTGCGGTTTTAACAGCACCAATAGCAGCCATAAAGGCCATTGTGCTTAGTATCGTTTTATTCATATGCTTGGGTTCATCATTACCGCTTGTATGGCGGTTTTTAGGTTAATGATAATAACTGGTTGTACTTATCAAATATCCTATCTGTTTGCCATTCATAACTGTATAATTTTTACAAAGTATTATACAATATTAGCTTAGGGGCTTAAAATCATGTAACATGTTTGTGCGTTTAAAAAGCAAATTGCAAATGCAGTTTAAACAAAAAAGCGGATGGCCCTGCCATCCGCTTTAATCGGTAACAAAAGATACTTATTTATCTAAACCACCGCGGCGGATGGCTTTAACCGGCAACGGCCATTGCATAGGCTGGCCTGTACGTGGGTTGTTTCCTAAAACGGCTTTTTCGGTTGATGTTCTTTGTGGATCTTCGCTGGCCATGTAAATTAAAATGGCTGTAAGTATAGCGTTACTACGCACATCATCAAAAATGATCTTATCATAAGTATCGCGGTTGGTATGCCAGGTGTAGTTAAAGTACGACCAGTTTAACGAGCTTAATGAAAAACCAGGCGCTCCCATAGCCACAAACGAAGCAAAGTCAGATCCACCGCCACCCGGTGTGCCCGGAAAATTGGTTTTAACCTGATCGCGAATGCTGGCCGGTGCTGCAGCCAGCCAGCGGGTAATAGACTCGCCTGCGCGGGCATAACCCTGGCCTGATATGTTTACAACGCGGCCTGTACCATTATCCTGATTAAACAGCGCCTGCAGGTTTTTTACAATCTCGGGATGATCTTCAACAAACGCACGCGAGCCGTTCAGGCCCTGTTCTTCACTGCCCCAGTGGCCTACCAGTATGGTACGTTTGGGTTTAGGATATACTTTCTTCAAGATACGCATGGCCTCCATCATGGTTAGGGTACCAGTGCCATTATCAGTAGCGCCGGTGCCGCCATCCCAAGAGTCAAAGTGGGCCGATAGCATTACATATTCATTGGGCTTTTCGCTACCCTTAATTTCGGCAATGGTGTTATAAGTAGGTACTACACCCAGTTCTTTCGATTCGGTATGCATGCTGATGCGTGGCTTATCGCCTGACTCGGTTAATCGATATAGCAAACCGTAATCTTCCAGCGCTATATCAACTGTTGGAACCTTTTTGGTGTAAGCACTGAATATTTTATCAACCCCAAAACCGGCCGACCAATTGGAGGTGATAACACCTGCGGCGCCCGCATTTTCAAGAGCCACAGGCAATGTTCGTGCGGTATAGCCTGTTTTAGCTATGCGTTTGGCCCATGCCTCGGTTTGGGCGGTGCGGGCTGCTTTCATTTTATCGAATGATTCTTTAGTGGCAAACTCTTGCCAGTTATAATCGGGCCGACCGGTTGGTTGCGGCATCGACATCATTACAAATTTGCCTTTAACGGTTGGCAACCAGTTTTTAAATGCTACAGAATCGGCCAGGTCTGGCACAATCACCAGTTCGGCTGTTACGGTTTTGGTACCCATGCTTGGGCTCCAGGCCAGCTGTGTACCCTCTAACGATTTCACGCGCGGATAAACCATGTCAATGTGAGATACACCCCTTTCCCAGCCACGCCACTCGCCCCATTTTTCGTTGCGGGCTGCAACACCCCAACTTTTATATTTGGCTACGGCCCAGTCATTGGCTTTTTGCATTTGCGGTGTACCCACGAGCCTTGGGCCAATGCCGTCAATTAGTTCATGCGCTAGTTTTTCGAGCTGTGAGTTATCGTTGCCTTCTTTTACAATCTGGTCAACAACGCTGTTTTGGGCTTGTGCAAAGTCGTACGAAACGAGCAAGGCTAAACCTGTGAGCAGCGATAGGAAGTTGGTATTGCATTTCATATGGGCAATATAATCATTATTGCAGTTGAGATAAGTCACGCTGTTGTTACAGACAATGTAGCGCCAAGCTTAATAACGTGTTATTTTTTATGGACAAAATTGGTAACTTTAACATATTAGATATGAGGAAATTTGTTATAGGAACACTTTTAGCGTGTGTGGGCTTAAGTGCATTTGGTCAGAAAAAGTTACGCAGTTACCCTATAGATACCACGATGTTTGCCAGTAATGCGCACCACTGGTATGATATAAAGGACAAGCATAATATTATTAATCCTAAAAAAAACCAGCCCAGGTACAAAGCCGATGATTTAAGAGCGGTAGGCGACAATATTTTGTTGTATCAAAAAAGCAACGGCGGCTGGCCTAAGAACTACGATATAATGGCCATTTTAACGGCCGGTCAGAAAGATAGCCTGCTAAAAGACAAAGATAACCTGAACACCACTTTTGATAATGGTACCAGTTACACACATGTGGCCTCGTTGGCTAGGATTTATCAGGCAACTAAATTGCAGAAGTACAGCGATGCAGCATTGGCTGGTATAAACTTTATCTTAAAAGCGCAATACGCCAATGGCGGCTGGCCACAATACTATCCGTTACAAAAAGATTATAGCCGCCACATTACCTTTAATGATGATGTGTATGTGGGGATTATGGAATTATTAAACGAGATTAAAAAAAATAACGACGTTTACTCATTTTTAGATGCTGAAAAACGCAAAGAGGTGGAAACTGCATTTAATAGGGGCATTGAGTGTATTTTGAATACCCAGATCAATGATTTTGGTGAAGTTACAGCCTGGTGTCAGCAGCATGATGAAGTTACATTAAAGCCGGTTTGGGCCAGGGCATTTGAGCCACCTTCTATTTGTAATGCAGAAAGCTCGGGCATTGTATTGCTGCTCATGGGTATCGACAATCCGTCTGAGCGCGTGAAAAACGCTGTTCAACAAGCAGTGCGCTGGTTTAAAGAATCGGCTATTGATGGGATAAGAGTCGAGGTTATTGCTGCCCCGGCAGATACCAGCCAGTTTACCATATCCAGAATTGACAGGGTAGTGGTGCAGGATGCTACCGCACCACCGATATGGACACGTTATTATGAACTGCAAACACACCGGCCGCTATTTTGTAACCGCGACCGCAAGGTTGTATATTCCTTAAAAGAGGTTGCACGTGAACGCCGGTCAGGCTATGGCTGGTATACCTATAACCCGCAAAAGGTGCTGGATCGGTACCCCGAGTGGTCTAAAAAATGGGGCGTAGCTAATTAAATCAGCCGTTTTTAGCCTGCTGTTTTGGTCCGCCGCCACCTTGCCGCCTGCCGTTACCTTTGTTGTTACCACGGCCTCTGTCACGCCCCGGGCGATTATTTGCTTCCGGTTTAAACTTTGGGCCTTCGCCTAGTTCGGCGGGTAGCGCAATTTCGTCTATCTCGCGGTCAATAAGCTGTTGTATGTTTTTAAAGCGGCGGAAATCGCGCTCGTTTACAAAGGTAATAGCAGTGCCTGTAGTTGCTGCCCGGGCTGTACGGCCTATGCGGTGTATATAATCTTCAGGGTCGGGTGGTACATCAAAGTTAACAACAAGGTCAATACCTTCAACATCAATACCACGTGAAAGAGCGTCAGTGCCAATGATAATAGGCAGCTGCTTGTTCTTAAATTCCAACAAAATCTCTTCGCGCTCGCTTTGCTTAATATCGGAGTGAAAAGCGTTCACGTTTAAGCCGGCACCTTTCAATTCTTTGTATAAAGATTTAACGCGGTCTTTGGTTGATGAAAAGATAATAATGCTGCTGTAAGTTCCGCTCTTTAAAATACCAACCAGTAATTTGGTTTTTTGCTCATCCTTAACCTTATATATCTGTTGGTTAATACCAGCAGCGGGTTGCGATATAGCAATATTGATTTGCTCCGGATCTTTTAAGATGCTGCGGGCAAGTGTACGTATACGGCCCGGCATAGTAGCCGAAAAAAGCAGCGTTTGCCGGTTTGTCGGCAGGTAACTGATAATACGCATAATATCATCCTGAAAACCCATATCCAGCATGCGGTCGGCTTCATCAAGTATTAGGTACTGTAACTGATCGAGCTTTAGTGATCCAGAAGCCAAAAACGAAATCAGGCGGCCTGGAGTGGCTATTAATATATCTACCTTATTTTGAATACCTCGTTTTTGCTGCTCGTAGGCGCTGCCGTCGCCGCCGCCAAAAACCGCAAGCGAACTAACCTCCGTAAAGTAGGCCAGGCCTTCTACCTGTTGATCTATTTGCTGAGCCAACTCGCGGGTAGGAGCCAGTATAAGGGCACTAATACGGTGTTTGGGGTTAGTGCCTATCAGGTTTAATACTGGTAATAAATAAGAGGCGGTTTTACCTGTTCCTGTTTGTGCACAGGCAATAACGTCCTTGCCTTTCATTACCACCGGAATAGCCATTTGCTGTATAGCAGTTGGCGTTTTATAACCCATGCTCAGCAAGCCTTCGGCAAGCTGTTCATTAAAATTAAAGTCTTTAAATGTCAAAATCAGTAACGCGCTTAAAATCAATCAGGAGTTAATGTAACTCCCTTTTCAAAGCTACTTAAAATATGCCAATAACGTAAATATGCTTTAAGGTGTTTTAGTTGTGCAGAAGCTACCCCTTAAAAATTTGGATTAGCGGTCCACATAAAATTCTAAACTGTTAGTTTAATGACTTATTATTTTACGCTTGTGAGTTTAGCTGGATAGAATTATGCTTGCCTGTTTAATAAATTAAACACTTTTTGTTGTAAAACCTCCATATCAAAAGGTTTCTCTAAGTAGTCGTCGGCTCCGGCTGCAGTAGCTTTATGTCGCACATCCATGCTGGCCGAAACAATTATCACAGGAATATCTTTGGTAGACGGTTGCCGCTTTAACTGCTGGCAAACTCTTTGGCCATCATGACCGGGCATCTGAATGTCAAGTAAAATCAAATCGGGCTGTGCTTTTACAGCCTGCATTACAGACGTACCGTCATTAACTTTTAACACTTCGTAGCCTGAATGATCTAATATGGCTGAGATAGAATCTACAATCGATTTATCATCATCTGCAATCAATATCGTCTTTTGCCTGGTATCCATGTGCAAATAGTATCAAAAATTAAGCCTGATTTTGTATCTTACGACCAATCTTTTTAAACCATTAGTTAAAAAGATCGGTCATTTGAGAATTATTTATGAAGTTAAGAAGAAAAAAGATACTTACAGACGGCGTTTTAATAATATTGGGCATATTGTCAGCAAGTTTGGGTTTAAAGGGGTTTTTGCTATCTAGCCATTTCATCGACGGCGGTGTTACCGGCATATCAATGCTACTTGCCGATATAACCAATTTGCCAATTGCCGTACTTATCTTTGTTATTAATATACCATTCTTAATTTTAGGTCTCAAACGCCTGGGGTGGGTGTTTGCTATTAAAAGTGCCATAGGAATTGCAGGTCTGTCTTTGTGTATAGCGTTCATTCACTTTCCAGACGTAACGCCCGACAAACTACTGACCGCAATTTTTGGTGGTTTTTTTATAGGTGTTGGCATTGGTTTTGCCATGCGCGGTGGGGCCGTGCTTGACGGTACCGAGATAGCTGCGCTGTTACTGAGCAAGAAAGCGCAATTACTCAAGATAAGTGATATTGTGCTCATCCTTAATATTATCATATTTGGAGCTGCGGCATTTTTGCTGGGTATCGAGTCGGCTATGTATTCGGTACTTACGTACGTTTCTGCATCCAAGATGATTGATCTGATCTTGAACGGTATTGAGCAATATACAGGAATAACCGTTGTATCGATGAAGAGCGAAGTGATACGCAAAGTGATTACTATGCAGCTGGGGCGTGGCGTTACGGTTTACCAGGGGAAAAGCGGTTATGGAAAAGATGGTTACGTTAATGACCCGCGCGATATAATCTTTACCGTAGTTACCCGCCTGGAGGTGCCGTCTCTTAAGGAGAAGATACTGAAGATTGATCCGGCGGCATTTATTATACAGCAAAGTATAGACGACACCACCGGAGGCTTCCTAAAACGTAAAGGGTTACATTAATTCACTTTCTGAAGCTACCTGTACTTCGACAGGAATGCTGCTAAGCACCCTGAAGTTAACACATAGCACTTCAGACTTGTAGCGCTTAATTCCTAATTCGTCTGTATAACACTTGGTTTTAATTTTACCTTCCAGGTAAATTAAATGGCCTTTGTTCAAATCGGGAGCTGTTTCGCTCAGCATAGGCACGGGTATTTTAACCTGATGCCATTCTACATGCTCAACCGATTGATTGTTTTTCTTAATAAACTCGTTGGTGGCTAAAGGGAAACTGAAAAAGTTCAGGCCGTCCGCTTGTGTGTGAAGCCGGGGTGTTTTACCCACATGTCCAACTAAAAACACTTTGTTAATACCGGCATTGTTAAACATAGATAGTCGTAATTTTAAAGATTGTACCTGTTATAATAATAAAAAAGAGCGTTTGGTTGTAAAGCAAGTTACCGTTAAAAATTAAGTGGTAAAACCCGAACAAATACTTATTCGGAAAGCGTTAAATACGTGTTTTTTATTAGGCTGTTAAAGCGTTGTTTGTACTTGTATACAAGCATATTCTGTTTACAAAATGTGCCAAATCAAAAGGCTTGGCTATAAACTCATCACAGCCATAATTGCCTAATGAGAGTAATACTTTGGAGTAGGCCGACATGATAATTACCGGCAAGCCACTCGTTAAAGGATTTTTTTTAATCTGCGCACACAATTCTCCTCCATTGATACCATTTAAAATGTAATCGATAAGTACCAGGTCGGGTTGATAATTGTCTATACAGGTAAAGATGTTATCAGTATCCTCCAAGGTCTTCACATCGAAGCCCTCATAGCTTAAAATTTCCTGCATTACGTCAAGAATAGCCGGATCATTGTCTAACACCAGAATGCGCTTCATATGTTATTATATTATTTTAACTAATTCAATAACGAAGCTTCTAAATGATAAGACGTGCCGGGGCGAAGCGCTTACCGCACATTATCATATAAATGACGCTAATTAATTATAAAGCAAATATAAAGCACCATTTTAACCATTTAATAGGTATAAACTCGGGTTTAAAGAGGTGGTAAATACGCGTTTTTGGAATACGTATTTATTGGCAGGGAAGGAATATTAAAGTTGAAATTACCTTATTATATTATTAACAATGGCAAAGCGTATTAATGAAGCGGTATTTCGTGTGCCGGTTTTTTCGATAAGGTTTTGACGATGACCTTCCACGGTACGTTTGCTGGTGAATAGTTTGTCGGCAATTTCTTGATTAGTAAGTCCTTGGGCAATTAAAGATAAAACTTCTATCTCGCGTTTGGACAGGTCCAGGTTTTCAGAATTTTCAGGCACGTTTACTTCAGGCGAAACGATCATTTTATCGAGCATGCGCAACGCCAGTTCAGAGCATAGGTATCGCTCATTGTAATTGCAAATGTGCCTTATAGAAAAGGTTAATTCATCAGCGCTTACGTTTTTTAAGATGTATCCCGAAGCTCCAGCTTTGAAAGCCTGGCTTATATAACGCTCATGATCAAGCATCGACAATACAATTATTTTAACAGTCGGGAATTGTTCTTTAATCTTTGCAGCTAACTCCATACCGTTCATTACCGGCATGTTAACGTCAGTTAAAATAACATCGGGCAGCTCTTTGCTATTTTGCAATAAATCAAGTGCCTGCTGACCGTCAATAGCTTCAGCCAATATTTTCATATCAGCCTCTTTGTCTAACAAAGATTTTATTCCGTTCCTTACTATATTATGATCGTCGGCTAATAATATTTTTATCATGTGCGTGCTTAAAATTTAGTCATAACCTGTTCAACTAAAGGTTAAAATAGCGTGTTGTTAGTTGGTAACAATCCCGGTCTTGCAATGTTCATGTGTAATGCTTTATTTAATTGCATAATCAAATAATCACATAGCAAAGGCGTTGTTTTTTCGTCGGCTTGGTGCATCCCAAAGTAAATAGCCTGCAGCCCCTGTTTGCTCCATTGTGCAAACCGGTTTACCCAGGCATCAATGCGCAGGTAATCGGTAGGGTGCAGGGCATTCCCCACAAAACGAATAAAAGCTACAGGTGTAGTAAGTGTCATGTGCACCACATCGCGCCTGCCGGCAGTATCGGTAATGATGGAGCCGATGTTAAGTTTATTCATTAACTCAAAGGCGGCGTTGTAGTGTATGGTATTGGCAAACCAGTCTTTATGGCGTAACTCTGCAAATACGGGCAGGTCGCGGGGCAACCTTTCGATGTAACTTTTAAATTCGGCAAAGTGCTGCGGTAAATAGCCGTCGCTCATCTGTAAAAACATAGGCCCCAGTTTGTCTTCAAAAGCCAGCATGCTTTCATAAAAAGATGTTGTAATCTCATCGGCCTGCTTTAAGCGCTTTATATGCGTAATAAGCTGGTTAAACTTGGGGCAAAACTTAAAGTCGGGATTACTGGCAGCTTTTTCTTTCCATTTGGCAATAGTAACAGCATCATGCATGCGGTAGTGCGTCGCATTTAACTCAATCATGTTGAAATGCTTTACGTACTCCTGTAAAAAGTCGGCGCTTTTTGTTTTGGCCGGAAACATCATGCCTTTCCAGTCCTTTTGCCCCCAGCTGGAGCAGCCTACATAAACTTGCAGCGGCTGTTTACCTTTGGCTTCGCGCAAAGTTGCGGTAGTTAACGCTGCATCAGGCGGCAAAGTAAAATCAATAAGGTCGAGTTCTGGCAGTATTACTTTGCCAAATTCCATTTCATTTGTGCTTAAGCTTAAGTTGTTGTTACTGTATTGGTAATGAAGTAAATGTACAAATTAAGTGGTAACCTTTTCCAGCATTTGTATATAAAGTTTAATGCCTTCTTCAATTTCATTGGTATAGATGAATTCATCGGCCGTATGTGATCTTGCAGAATCACCCGGACCTACTTTAACCGAAGGAATATCAAGCAGTGCCTGGTCTGAGGTGGTGGGGGAGCCATAAGTGGTTCGGCCCAGTGCTATACCCGCCTGTACAATAGGGTGGTTTTTATCTATAGATGATGGCTTTAGCCTGACCGACCTAGGCACCACATCGCAACTAACCTGTTGTTGAATAATATTAAGCACCTCCTCATTACGGTAGGCATCGGTTACCCTCACATCAACGGTAAAAGTACAGGTTGCCGGTACTACGTTATGTTGTGACCCGGCATTAATTACCGTAACCGACATTTTTATTGGTCCGAACATTTCAGATTCTTCTGCAAATCGGTAATTGCGAAACCATTCAATGTCTGCCATTGCTTTGTAAATAGCGTTTTCCCCTTCTTCGCGTGCGGCATGACCTGATTTGCCGTGGGCGGTACAGTCTAATACCATTAGCCCCCGTTCGGCAATGGCCAGCTGCATTAGGGTTGGTTCGCCAACTATGGCAAACTCAAGTTGCCCCAGATCGGGTATCACCAGTTCTAATCCGTTTACACCTGATATTTCTTCTTCGGCAGTGGCGGCTAAACAAAAATTATATTTCAAATCCGTTTTGTCATAAAAATGCAGAAACGTGGCAATCAGCGATACCAGGCATCCGCCCGCATCATTACTGCCCAAGCCGTACAGCTTTCCGTCCTCAATAGTTGGTTCTAACGGATTGCGGGTATAAGCCGAACTTGGTCTTACCGTATCATGATGGGAGTTAAGCAATATAGTAGGCTTTGCAGCATCAAAGTACTTATTATAAGCCCATACATTATTAAGTTTGCGATGTGTGCTGATGTTCCGCTGTTTAAAAAATTCTTCGATAATACTGGCGGTACGGTCTTCTTCTTTGCTAAAGGACTGCGTTGCTATCAATTCTTTTAAAAGCTGCAGGGCGTTATGATATAGCGTTTCGGTATTAGTCATAGGGTTAGGCATTAAATGCCCTTTGGTATATTGCAAATGTATACGATTTTACTTAATGGCATACGGTTATTATGCCTTTTAAATTAAAAACCAATAAGCGGCAATCGTTTCTATAATGGCAATTCGCATACATTAAAATCACATCATCTTATCTCTTCAGATGACAAACAATTACGCCTGCACACCTATACTGCTGATATATAGAAAAGCAAACTGCCAAAATCTTAATGAGCTTTGGCTGCAATAGTTATTAAGTCAGCCGTATCAAAAAAGAAAGCCGCCCTGCTTAAGCAGGGCGGCTTTTAGTTGAAAACTATTTGCCAGTCAATTAACTTTTTGGATTAAGAGCTTCTGTAATACGATCAGATAAATCCAACAGATGGTAAGTGCTCATTGAGTCGCTGATGTTTGCTGATTTGATCATGCTGTTTATGGCACGCAATTGAGCTTTAGCAACAGAAATTGCATCAGTTTGCTCCAGTTCGCGTTGTACTGCACCGCCACGGCCGGCAAATACAACCAGTTGCGCAGCTGCATTTGGTGCTTGTGGCTTAACCATTTCAATCAGTTTATCTACATACAATTTTTGCAGGTTGCGGCGGTAAACGTCAATAGCCTGATTGTTTTTTATCTCGCGAAAGATGATGTTCTGCATATCGCCCATAAAGTCGGTTACCTTGTAGGCTTTGCTACCTTCTGCAGCTTCAAACGCAATTAGTTTATTAAACACGCGTGGGGTAACCAATCGGTTTAACACAGCATCCTGACGGGTGTAAATAACCTGTAGCGGGTTTGTGCCAATATCGCTCAATATCTGCTGGTTTAATAACCAGGTAGGTGTAGTGAACAGTTGTTTGTCCAGGAAAGTCATAGCCTCACGCTGTGTAGCAGCAGGAGTATATTCGTATACCGCACCGGCTTGTTCAGTCGTTTTGGGGTTTTCGTAAATACCGCCAATGTTTTTAGCTACATGGCCCATATAGCGGCCAAACTGTGTGGTTAACTGTCCGTACATGTTGTCCAGGTCATCATAACCTTCACCTTGCTCTTTAGTCCACTCAGGTAATTTAACTACAATGCGTTGCAGGTTTTTAATGCCATAAGTACTGGCCACCATAGCATTATCGCTTAAATCCTCGTTTTGCGAGTGCGGATCATCCGGATTGGTTTCAGTACCGAACCATAAGCGGCGGTTTTTAGCGCTTTCAATGGTCATTTTGTTCAGTTGCTCTTTCTCGGCATCTGCACCTTTATCACCTAGGTATCTGTAACCCCACTCAATAGCCCATTTGTCATAATCGCCAATGCGGGGGTATAAACCTTTAGACGTGATGTTATCCTCAGGTTGTGCTACATAGTTAAAGCGGGCGTAATCCATAATTGATGGCGTATGGCCGTTTGCTTCAACAAATGCTTTATCGCGTAATTTTTCAACCGGCACGCTCGAGCTTGAACCGTAGTTGTGACGTAATCCTAAGGTATGGCCAACCTCGTGCGATGATACAAAGCGGATCAGGTCGCCCATTAGTTTATCGTCAAATGTCATTTTACGGGCGCGTGCGTCAACTGCTGCAGTTTGAATAAAATACCAGTCGTGTACCAGTTTCATTACGTTGTGGTACCAGTTGATGTGTGTTTCCAGAATTTCACCGCTGCGTGGATCAGAAACGTGCGGACCGCTTGCATTCTCGGTTTCGGATGGTTTGTAAACAATTACCGAGTGGCTGGCATCTTCCAGGCTCCAGGTAGAGTCCTGCTTGGCAGTAGGAGCCATTTTGGCTACAATAGCATTCTTGAAGCCAGCTTTTTCAAATGCTTTTTGCCAATCATTAACACCAGCAATAAGGTATGGTACCCATTTCTTAGGCGTGGTAGGGTCAATGTAATAAACAATTTGTTTTTTAGGCTCAACCAACTCGCCGCGCTTGTATCTAGCCATGTCGGCAGCTTTGGGCTCCAGTCTCCAGCGCGCAATAAGCTGCACATCTTTTACGCCTTGTGGGTTAAGGTCAAAGTCTGTGTAATTACTGGTAAAGTAACCTACGCGCGGGTCAAAGTAGCGGCCTTTCATCGGCACTTTTGGTAATATTACCAATGATGTATTCAGCTCAACAGTTACCGAACCATTTGGCGCGCCGCCGCCAAGGGCAGGAGCCGGAGCACCGCCTCGACCAAATGGTGAAGCTGCTGCTAATAAACCATATGTTTTAACGGTGCTGATTTCTACATTGTTAGAGAAACTGCGTACGTTTTCGATGTAGCTGCGATCAGGTACCAGGTTGCCCAGGCGGATACGTTGTTTACCTTGCGGTGAACTGAAGAAAAATATTTCATTATCGCCGTTGATGTAGTCGGTCATATCAATAACGCTACCTTTTGAATCGGGCGAAAATGCAGCAATGTTGAATGCTGCAGCAATAGCTTGTATATTTGAACGCTGTACAGACTGGTACATTGATTTGGTGCTGTCGGGGCTATAAACACGGTAAGAAACCTTACGCATAAAAATGCGGTTGTTGGGTCCTTTTTCAAAGCGGATAACTGTATTGCCAATTTGGTCGCCTGCATAACCATCGGCGGCACGTACCTCTGCACCTGCGCGCGATATGCGGCTTACTACCAAAATGTCGCGGTTAAGTACGCTATCTCCAATTTCAAAGTAATACTTATCATCAACCTTGTGGGTCTTAAATAAGCCTTTACGGCTAACGGCTTTATCTGTAATTACAGATTTGTAAGGCTTGGGTTGCGCACGTTGCGTTGCTGCTACGCCTGTGAAACCGCCCGGAAGGGCAGTTCGGCGGGCTGTACCTGCACTGTCTGGCCGGCCTTGCGCAAAAGTGCCCGAGGCAACTGCGGCTAAAGCCATAGTGAGTAAAATTTTATTCATTAGTAAGGGTTAATTAATTATCAACTAAATGTACAGCAAAGAAATATATTTGCACTGCTATAGCTTATTTGTTACAAAGGTTTTAATAGTAGGCCTTTGTGGGCACGTTTCATTGCCGGTATTATAATTTCTGCTTATATTACATCATGCTATTCACCGAAGACTTTTTGCATTACATCTGGAAGTTTAAGCTGTTTAATTTTCGTGATTTGCAAACTACAGATGGCGTATCATTGGAGATATTGTCGGTAGGTGTGCATAACTTTGATGCAGGGCCCGATTTTCATAACGTGCGGATAAGAATAGGCGATACCTTATGGGCAGGTAACGCCGAAATACATATTGCTGCCGGTGATTGGTACAAGCACAATCATACACACGACGAAGCCTACGGTAACGTTGTTTTACACATTGTTTACCGTAACGATAAACCCGTTATATTACCTAACGGCAGGCAGGTCCCTACATTAGAACTTGCCAACCGTATTCCTGCCGAACTTTACACCCGGTACCACCAACTGGCTTATGGCAACCAGCAAATCATACCTTGCGAGGCTACCATTAAAACCGTGAGCGGCATTAAGCTGCATAACTGGCTTACCCGTGTACTGGTTGAAAGGCTACAGAAAAAATCTGTTGCCGTTATAGATACACTACAGCATAACCGCGGCGATTGGGAAGAGACCTTTTATCAGCACCTGGCTGCAAATTTTGGTTTTAAGGTGAATGCTTTGCCTTTTGAATTACTGGCAAAATCGCTACCGCAGCAAATTCTGGCAAAGCATAAAAACAGTGCATTGCAGATTGAAGCACTTATTATGGGGCAAGCAGGACTTTTGGAAGTTGAGCTTACAGATAGTTACCCCCTTAAGCTGCAGGCAGAATATGGTTTTTTGCAAAAGAAGTACAACCTTAAGCCTGTGGAAAAGCACCTATGGAAGTTTATGCGTTTAAGGCCGCAAAACTTTCCAACCATTCGTCTTGCACAATTTGCTAATCTGATATTTAAATCTAATCACTTGTTTTCGAAGATTTTAGAAATCGAACATTTGGCCGATTTTAGAAAACTTTTTAACCGGGTTGATGTTAACGACTATTGGGAGACTCATTATAGATTTGGTGTAGAATCAAAACCGGCATCAAAATCACTGGGCAAATCCTCGGTCGATTTGTTGTTAATGAATACCATTGCTGTGTTTTTATATAGCTACGGACATCATCACAAACTGCAGCAGTACATTGACCGAAGCCTTGAATTGTTGGAAAGTGTGCCTGTTGAGCAAAACCATATAGTAAACGATTTTACAAACCTTGGCGTTATTGCCAAAAGCGCTTTTGAATCGCAGGCTTTGCTTGAATTAAAAAATAACTACTGTAATCATAAAAAGTGCTTACAGTGCGGGGTAGGTAATCAAATATTAAATTTGGGCTGATTATGATGCAAAGATTTTTAACCTTTTTTGAGCGCTACTCATTTGGAGTATGTACTTATCTGGGCGAACGTTTCAATATCTCTATTGCCAAAATCCGGTTGTTTTTTATTTACTCTTCGTTTCTGGCAGTAGGATTTCCCCTTATATTTTATTTCTGCGCGGGTATTGTGCTAGATATTCGCCACTACGTTAAACGTATGCGTGCCCGGGTAATGGATTGGTAAACTAGTCTTTAACTGGCCAACCGTAAGTTAATATTTTCTATCAACGTATCAAGATCTGTGGTCTTTACACTGTTTCCGTTTGCATTGCCATATGGCTTTAACGAATAAGTGTAGTGATTGTAGTCCTTTCCTAAAATAAGCATCAACGGAATATCTTTTACCGTTTCGATTACTCCTAAAGCTCTGCTTACTACCATGCTGTCCATTTCGCTAAACATGGTATCCATAAGTATAAAGTCAGGCTTACAGCGCGATATCTCGTTTAATATTTTATATGACTGATGTAAGGGGCAAACCTCATATCCCCTTGAATCCAGCATAAGAGACAACTGATTGAGCTCTATCAAGTCCTCATCCACAATTAAAATCCGCTTACTCATATTTGGTTATTGTATCCTTATTAGTCAATTTTGATGCCACATCATAGCATATTGTCGTTATCATCAGTGCCCTACAGAAACAAAAAAGAGTTTATGCACAATGTATAAACTCTTTTTTATTCATAGGGTAGATGGTATATGGTCAGGCAGCTTGTTTGTTGCCCTGGTTAATGCCTTCTTTTCTTACAAGAGACTGGCGATATGCTTTTAAGTCTTTTTCTAACATTTTCTTTAATTGAATATCAATTGACTTAGCTAAGATTTGAGTATTGTTTACACTTTTCATAAGGCAGTTAGTTTTAGTTATTATACCATATACCAATAATGTGCCAGTACTTACAAATCAGCCAAAAAACGTGATTTAATGTAAAAGATGAGATGAAAAAAGCCCGGTGCTTGTACGGAAAATTGTACAAGTTACCAGGCTTTAGAACAGAATACGATACTAAATGGTGTGCGAATGTTAATTCGCAGAAATAAGCGAGTTCACTTTGTCAACCAGTTCGGTTAAATCGAAAGGCTTTGCAATTACAGCCTCACAACCAAACGATGGATAATCAACATCACGGTTAATGTAGGCCGAAAAAATAATAACCGGCACGTTGCTCAATTTATCATCAGCCTTTAGACGCTTGCATATTTCACCACCGTTGCCATCATTAAGTAAGTAATCCAGTATCACTAAATCGGGCTTATAATTTTTAGCTACCTGTAAAATATTGTCGCTGGTTGAAATGGCGTGAACATCGAAGTTTTCGTAAGAAAGAACTTCATTAACAACCTCCAGAATGTCCTGGTTATCATCCAGCACTAAAATACGTTTCAACATCAATAGGAATTAAGGGGTTAACAGCATACAGAATCATTTATCTGCTTGCTGCAACAAAGATAAACATACCAATAAGGTTAAACGAAACGGCATATACAATGTATTGTAAAAATGCTGTAACTGTAAGTTTATAATATTTCTCTACTTGTAATTTAGTGTTTTGAAATTAGTTCTGAAGTAATATTGATGCTCAAAGCAACGATTGCAGTGTTGTAAGCGAATGAGATTAAGCTGTGTGCCCAGGTTAGCCTGCGCATTTTGCGGGAAGCGATGGCAACGTCTGATACTTGGAACGCAACACCCAGGTTAAACGAAAAATAGACGAAATCCAGATAATCGGGCTCGTTTTCATCCGGAAACTTTAGGCCGCAGGCAGGTATTTGTTGGCCTTCATCATTAACGGTATCATAATAGATGTGTGCATAGCGCAAGGTAAACATGGTATGCACCAGCCACCACGATACAATGACCGATCCTATGGTTAGGATGATGTGCCCTGTAACCTGAGAGGGGCTGGCGTTCTCGGGCGATTTCATTAAGAAAAATATGGATAACAGGCTAAAGACCGTACCTGTTACCACGAAAATGAATATAAACGTACGGCTTGAGTCTTGCAAGGTTGCAATTTTACGCACATCGCGCGGGTGTGCTGTTAGTATGGTTATCCATTCTGGAATAATCAGGCTAAAAGCAAAGCATATCCAGGTTACCAGTATCGTTTCGGTAAGTGGTAAAGAACCGCTTAAAAGGTATGCGGCGGCAGCACTTACTATTATAGCAATGATAAGACGGTGGTGAGCGTCTAAGTGCAGGGCGAGTTTTTTTGCGGCTTTGAGTGGTTCGGCGTCGGGCATATAAATATTTACCTGTGTTGTATGATGTGTAAATTAGCTGTTTCTCCCGACTTGGTTTTAATCGCCCTCTTCAACAATATGAGCAACGCGGCCAATCTGCCCGTCTTCCAGCCTTACCTTAATGCCACGGGAGTGAAAGGCAGCACTGGTAAGTAAGTTACTCACAATGCCACGGGTTAGCTTGCCGCTTCGCTGATCTTTTTTCAATATAATATCTACCTCAAGGCCGGGGTAAATGTCTTTGCGGTTTTGTCCGTTCATCGGTATTCTTATTTCACTAATTGTTCAATAGCAACAGCTACTTTATCAAATTTAAAATTTTGCAGCACGGTATGCATAGCCTGCGTAATATGCTCGGTGCCTAAGTTGCCTATGCTGCCTTCGTGGGTGTGGTTAACCGTTTTGTCGGGGTTGAAGTTTCCCTGTTCAATTGCCAGGCCTACTTTTTTGTATGCATCACGGAAAGGTACGCCTTCCAGTACCTGGCGGTTAACTTCTTCTACACTAAATAAATAAGCATAGCGCGGGTCATCCAGAATATTAGTTTTAACTTCAACATGCTGCAGCATAAAATGCGCCATATGCAGGCAGCTCTTCAGCTCGGCAAAAGCGGGGAACAACAATTCTTTTAACAACTGCATTTCGCGGTGATAACCCGACGGTAAGTTGGTGGTCATCATGGCCACATCATTAGGCAGGGCTTGCAGGCGGTTGCATTTACCGCGCATAATTTCCCAAACGTCGGGGTTCTTTTTATGCGGCATAATGCTGCTGCCGGTAGTTAGGTTTTCGGGGTAACTTACAAAGGCGAAGTTTTGGCTTAGGTACAAGCACTGGTCCATAGCCATTTTAGCCAGCGTTGCTGCTACCGCCGAAAGTGCCTGTGCAATAATGCGCTCTGTTTTACCACGTCCCATTTGGGCATATACTACGTTGTAGTTTAAATTATCGAAGCCCAATAATTGGGTTGTGAGCGTGCGGTTGAGCGGGAACGATGAGCCATAACCTGCTGCCGAACCCAATGGGTTTTTATTGGTGATTTTGTAAGCCGCCAAAATTAATTCCAGGTCATCAACTAAACTTTCTGCATAAGCGCCAAACCACAAACCGAATGATGATGGCATGGCCACCTGCAAATGTGTGTAACCTGGTAATAAAACTGCTTTATGCTTTTCGCTAAGTTCGGTTAATAAGGTAAATAGGTGTTGCACTTCTTCAACCACCTGTTGCAACTCATGGCGAAAAAATAGTTTCAGATCAACCAATACCTGGTCGTTACGTGAGCGGCCGCTATGAATTTTTTTGCCGGCATCGCCAATACGTTTGGTTAACAGCATTTCTACCTGCGAGTGTACGTCTTCTACGCCGGCTTCAATTTCAAAATTATTTTCCTGAATTTCTTTGTAAATGGATTTAAGCTCACCTTGAACCAGTTGGAGGTCTTCTTTGCTCATCAGACCAATGCTTTGCAGCATTTGTGTATGTGCCAGGGAGCCTAGTACATCAAAAGCGGCCATTTGCTGATCAAATTCGCGGTCGCGGCCTACGGTAAAGCTTTCAACCAGTTCGTTTACATTTGTAGTTTTTTGCCACAGCTTACTCATGCTGCAAATATGTGTAAATCTGCATACAATTACACATTTTAACGCATAATTGCATTATATGCTCAGTCCTCAATCTTAGAGTGCTTGCGCGTATCTTTCATAAACACATAAATCAGTAAGGACACAGCAATACAACCCGTAACATACCAAAAGAACCATTGCGGATGACCAGCCTGTTTAAACCAAAGGGCAAAGTACTCGGCGGTACCGCCAAATAAAGATACTGCAATAGCATAAGGAAAGCCTACTCCCAAAGCCCGCACCTCGGCAGGAAAAAGTTCGGCTTTTACAACCGCATTTATAGAGGTATAGCCACTAATAATAATAAGGGCAGCCATTATCAGCAAAAAAGCTATCCACTTATCAGTAGCATGGCTGAGGCTGTTTAATATAGGAATAGTGCACAAACTACCCAATACGCCGAAGGCAATAAGCAACGGCCGGCGACCAATGCGATCAGATAAGGCCCCGAACAGCGGCTGCAACAGCATGAATATGATTAAGGTAAGCGTTGATATAAGCGTCGCATCGTTCTTAGAAAACCCGGCAGTGTTCACCAAAAACTTTTGCATGTAGGTGGTAAACGTATAAAAAGCTACCGTGCCGCCCAGCGTTAAACCTATAACGGTTAATACAGCCCTTGGGTGTTGCAGCAATGCCTTTACGGTTCCCCGGCCAGGCTGTGCTTCTGTTTTCGCAAATGTAGCAGACTCATGCAGGCTTCGGCGCAGAAATAGGACACTTATGGCGAGTATAGCGCCTATGCCAAAAGGAATGCGCCAGCCCCAGCTGTGCAGTTGCGCTTCGGTTAAAAACAGGCGTTGCAGCGCTATCAGTACACCAAGGGCAATTAACTGGCCCATAATTAAGGTAACGTACTGAAAGCTGGAGTAAAAACCACGGTTGTGTTTGGCCGCCATTTCGCTCAGGTATGTGGCGCTGGTACCGTACTCGCCGCCTACGCTAAGGCCTTGTATAATCCGGGCCAAAACCAGTAGGATGGGGGCAAGTATACCAATCTGCTTATAGCCTGGTACAAAAGTAATGATGAGTGAACCCAAGCTCATGAGCAGTATTGAGGCGGTTAATGCTTTTTTGCGTCCCTTCTTATCAGCATAGGTACCCATAAGCCAGCCGCCAACGGGCCGCATCAAAAAGCCTATGGCAAATATGCCCGCGGTATTTAAAAGTTGTGCAGTGGCATCTTGAGCCGGAAAGAACGCACCCGCAAAATATAAGGAAAAGGCAGAGTAGATATACCAATCATACCATTCTACCAGGTTACCCAATGAGCCGCCAATTATCGACCTAATGCGGTTTGATACTGTGAGATTGAGAGAGGTGCTTGGCTGGTCGGTCATATACATGCTGCGTTTCAGACAAACATAATAAGTAACAGGCTTAATTAAGGCTTACTGACTCAGGTAATTTTCTGAAAGTGCATTGGTATCGGTTTGCGTTTCGGTGTTCTGTACTATGCGGTGTATGGTGGTGTCCAGTTCCTGTACCGTAGCTTCCAGCATTTTCATGATATCCGAATGCGCACCTGGATCTTCCAGTTTTAACAAGTGCATAAGTCCTAAAATTGAAGCTACCGGCTTGCGTAACTCATGCGACTGCATGAAAGCAATCTTGCGTAATGCCTCGTTTTGCTGCAATATTTTTTCTTCATTCTTTTTACGCTCGCTAATATCAGTTGCGTTAAATGATACGCCTATAATATTGCCGGCGCTGTCATAACTGGGATTGTAACTGATCTTAAACCACCGGGCCGCAATTTTTCCAAGTTCAACCAGGCGTTCATGTTGCAAAGATTCACCGGTTAACGCTATCTCTACATTCCGGATAAAATCATCTGCGTAGGTAGGGTAAATGTAATTTGTTGCATTTGCTCCTGTAGTAACTTCTTTTCCAAATACTGTGTAAGTAATGTCACGAAAGGTTTTGTTAAAGGTAATCACCTTCATATCAGGGTTTATAAGCAGGTGGCTCGATTTAGAACTTTCAAAAAATGAACGCAGTTTGTTTTCAGCGCTTTTAGCTTCAACAAACTGCTCTTTAAGGATGCTGATGCCAAGTTCAAATTCAACCATGGTTACTGCCTGACGCGAAAGCAATTCGAGCATGCGTTTACGGCGTTCAGAAAGTACTTTTACGTCTTGTCCTAATACATACAGGCTGCCCAGCACGTGCCCGTCATGCGTAATGAGAGGCACCCCTGCGTAAAAGCGAACATGAGGGTGTCCTTTAACAATAGAGTATTCTGATAAAGCTGTATGTTGCGACGCGTCGGGTATTATCAAAACTTCATCCAGGTCCAAAGGCATGTTCCAGAAGGTGTCTTCTACAGCAATATCATCCGCTAAAAAGCCGTATTTAAAGTGCGATTTTATCCTGCCTTCATCCAGGAAAACTAGAAAAGCAGCAGGCGTCTGGCAGGCTTCTGCTGCCAGCGTCACTATGTTCTGAAGCTCATTTTCCCGGCTAATGTTAAGGTCTAAAAACCTTTCCATCGACCGAATTTTATAAAATTCGTTAAACGGCATATGATGTAAACAGTAGACGAAAAAGTTTTGTAACGATGTCGCAATATACGGCAATTGATGAATTAAAGTTTGTATATTTAACTTCTCAGCCAAATATTATGGTGTTAAATAGCTTAACAAAATAATAAAATAAGCATGTTTTTATTAAAAACTAGTAGTAATCATCAGTTGAATTACATTGCGGCGAAAAGCGCTTTCCATCTCCTGCTGATACCAGTACATGTAGCCTGCTTCTGCATCGAGTTTTTTGCTGAAGCGATAACCCAGGGACACAAACGACCGGTTTTGATCAAACAAGTGCCGGTTCACGCTTGCTTTGTGCTGAATGTTCAAAAAGAGTTCGTTTTGTAATCCTGTGTACCAGCCGTGGGTAAAGGCTGTATCGGCGGTTAGCGGTATTTGTACACTAATGAACGCTCTTGCACGCTGCGAAAAAGCCACTTCTTTGTCGTTAACCCAACGTTGCTCTACGCGGGCACGTAAGCTTACTTCAGTTCGTTTAATGTCAAAACTGTAAAGGTATTGCTCGTAAATACGGTTTTCGGATTGACGAGTAGTGGGTGCCGATAGTTGTTGTTCCCAATCGGCTTTATGTGCATATCCAAGCGCAATAGCATTTTTTTTGTTTAAGTTGTAGCTTATTGCCCCTCGCAGCAACAAGGTGTTTAGATAAGTGAATTTATTTGATGAACGGGTTTGTACGTCGGTCAGAAAATCGAACTTATTTGTAAGTTGTTGCTTGTGCGTTAAAAAGATCCACCCCTGCGTTTCGGTTAGTTGTGCAAACGTATTTGCGGTCCACAAGCAAAGCGCTACTGCCAATAAATTTTTCACCATTTTGCCTGTTTGCTATTAAAGCTAAACTTATAAAGCTTCCGTTTGTTCGTAATAAACTATATTATTGAACAATGAATACAACGAAAATAGGCTGGGCCGGTTTGGGCAATATGGGCATACCCATGGTTAGCAATTTGCTAAAAGCTGGTTATGCCGTGCAGGTTTTTAACCGTACCCGCAATAAAGAGAAGGACGTGCTGGATGCTGGTGCTACAGCAGCCGGAAATTTATCCAAACTTGGATCGGGCAACGATATTACCTTAACCATGGTATCTGACGATGCTGCGGCTAAAGAACTTTTTACAGCACCTGAAGGCTTACTGGCCGGAGAGGTAAAAGGTAAGCTTTTCATCAACGTAAGTACCGTATCGCCCGAAACCTCGCGGTTTTTGGAAGAAAGCTGTATAAACAAAGGGGCTGCATTTATGGAAGCGCCTGTATCGGGCAGTGTAAAGCCGGCGCAGGATGGTACCTTAATTATTCTGGCGGGTGGCACCGAAGATGCCTACCAAAAGGCAAAGCCGTTGTTTGATGTTTTGGGCAAGCTGTCGTTATTGGTTGGACCGGTAGGCGCAGGCAGTGCGGCAAAGCTTGCTATTAACTACTTTTTAGGCCTAAATCTGCAGGGCTTGGCCGAAACGGTTCTGTTTGCCCAGGCCAACGGTGTTAAAACTGAAGACATGCTCACCATTATAAACGAGGGCGCGTGCGGCAGTGGCATCACCAAACTTAAATCGCCTGCAATTTTAAAAGGCGAGTTCCCGGCGGCTTTTGCCCTTAAGCACCTGGCCAAAGATTTACGGTTAGCCAAAGAGCAAGGCCTTGATGCGCCTTTAAGTACACCACTTTATGAAAGCTTTAAACAGGCACAAGAAGCAGGTTTGGGCGATGAGGATGTAATGGCTATTTACAAGCATCTGGATAAATAAAGTGATACCTATTGCTAGGGCACAACGCGTATACAGAGGTGTTTTGCAAAGATGATTGTTTTTCGAAATACCTACGGGGGCTTCTTGCTACCGTAGCTAATTGAGAAATTAACGCGGGGGAGCGAAATGGAAACTTACAAGTAGTGCTTCAACCCGTAAGGTAAGTTCTAATAAGTACTACTTAGTTCTAAGAACCTTTTTAGCTAAAGCGTTGCCACCATCGATGGGTTCCGTAATTTTTAAGCCGAGTAACTGGGCCAGCATTGGGTATACCTCTACATTTGGAAACGAAGAAATTTTTAGTCCTTTTTTAAAGGCAGGGCCCCACGCGTAAAAAGTGGCCTGCATATCGGGTACTAAAACCGGGTCGTACCCGTGCACTCCCGGATTAGGTTTGGCTTTGCTGGTGTACACAAATATGTAGGGTTTGTAGGGTACCAATAAAATATCGCCTATACGGTTAAAGCGGTCGTTGGTCTTATTGTAATGCCAGCGTGCAGGAGTGTTAGAACGCAAGTAAACGGCATATTTTCCCTGAGTGTTTTTTTTAAGGGCCTCATAAGTGCTTTTAATAGCAGCGGTGTCTTTAGCATAAAGTTCTACGAGTACATCTTCGCCGGTTACTTTAAATTTAGCGGTATCAATCACTGCCGGAATCTGGAGCGGATGCAGATTGTCAACCTTGGTCATGCCATGGTCTGACATGAAAACGAAATTCACTTTTAACCCTGTTGCTTTTACCGCCTTTTGTAAGGCATTAACGGCGGAGTCAATGAACAGTACGGCTCGCTTTGTTTCAGGTGCATCGGGTCCGAAGTGATGACCGGCATGATCAACCTCAGGAAAGTAGAGTGTAATTAAGTGCGGGCGGCGGTTAGCTGGCAGTTTTAACCAATTCACTACGGTATTAATTCTGTCTCTGATGCCAATTTGCTCATTATATTTGTACCGATAAGTAGGGTAAGTGCCTTGTATGGGTACATCGCTGCCTACCCAATAAAAGGCTGCGCTAACCATTTTTTGCTTTTCAGCCAAAACCCATAGCGGGGTGCCGCCGTACCACTGTGCTTCACCGGCCGATGCCAATTTGGAAGAATAAAGCGCACCAGACTTACGGTCATAAAAGCGGTTGCAAACCAGGCCTGTATGTGATGGATACAGCCCGGTCATTAGCGTATAATGGTTTGGAAAAGTAATAGACGGGTAGGAGGGCTGCATAGCTGTGGCCTGTATGCCAGTTTTGCTTAACGCCAGCAGGTTTTTAGCACCATACCTTTGGGCATAATCATACCGCATGGCATCGACCGAAATAACAATTACGTAGGGTTTGTTTTGTTGGGTGTGGCTATTGTTACGCCCCTTTATAATATGCTGGGTGGTATCAACCGTTTGGCCAAAAGCGCAGATGGAGAGAAGCAGGTTAAGTAGCAGCAATACTTGTTTTATCATGAATAAGCTTTGAAGATTCAAAGGTACTCAAAAACATTTGCCAGCTAAACGAGGTGGGCTTCCATAAATCGTAAAATGGCACCTTCTTTAATATTTAAGTTTGCAATTAACTCATGTACATGCCGCCATTAACATTGATGGTTTGGCCGCTTACATAACCGTTGCAAGCCAGCAGCAAAGCTATGTCGGCAACTTCTTCGGGTTGGCCAAAGCGTTTAACCGGCAATAGTTCTGGTTTAATCTTGTCGTTATTCTTAATCATGTCGGTTTCAACCAGAGCAGGGGCTATGGCGTTTACGGTGATGCCGTACTCGGCCAGCAATGATGCGTATGAATGCGTAAGCCCTAGCATGCCAGCTTTTGAAGCAGCATAGTGCGGACCGATAACACCACCAGTTTGCGCAGCTACCGACGAGATGTTGATGATACGACCATATCGTTTTTGTTTCATGCCCGGTACGGCGGCCTGAATGGTAAGAAAGGCTGATGTTAAATTTATGTTCAAAACTTCAGACCAGTCGTCCACCCGAATGTCTTCTGACGGCTGCGGCCTGGCAATGCCGGCATTGTTAACCAGTATGTCTATATCGCCAACCTGGTCATGTATCTGTTTAAAAAGACTGCTTACCTCTGTAGCATCACTCATATCGCCACGTATAGCTATGGCTTTGCCGCCCGACTTATTAATGTCGTTAGCCAAGGCTTCTGCCTTATCTTTACTTTGATGGTAGTTGATAATAACCGTAGCGCCAGCCAGGGCCAGGGTGCGGGCAATACTTTTACCAATGCCACGGGCGGCACCGGTAATTAAAGCTGTTTTGCCTAAGAGTTTCTGCTTGTCCATAAGGTGGTAGAAAGGATACTTCGAAAGTAACACTTACTGCGGTAATATGGTTGACGATAACTTTATGTTTGTGTAAATTTGTTATTACATCATAAAAGCCACATCATCAAGCTTATGAGCATAAACAAAGTGAATAATAAATTGAACAGTAACGTAGTTTATGCATCGTATTCTATACGTACTTGTACAAAATGGTCATCATGCACTTGTGCGTACTGTTTAGGGTTACGTGTAAATTCCGGGTCGGTATCTAAATAAATCTCGCTGATGTTAACCACCTCTGGATTGCCGTTTGTGCCTACATTGTATTCCAAAGAGGGCTGACTTTCCAAAGCCTGTTTAATCTCCTGATATTGTTTCCCGGTAAGCATTACCATTTTCTCTGCTTTCATAACTATAAAGTTTTTTAGTAAACGCCCAAGCGGGCAAATTGATTGGTTAGTATGGTAAAGATAGGAGATTGAATGAATTGAAGCCTAACGTAACACTACTTCCTGGTTACCTTTGTTTTTTCCAATCCCAAACCACAGTATGCCAGATTTCGCCATCATGTTCGTAAGTGCCGGCCACAACAAAGCCAATGTTAAGATGCGCTTGTAAGGAGCGGGTATTGCGTTGAGAAACATCAGTTACACATAACTCATAACGCCCATTACCCAAAGTTTTCATTTCATTGTACATGCGCCTTAATAACCCCTGCCCCCTGTAGCCCTTGTCTACACACACTTGGCCACCTACAACATAACTATATGTTCGTAGCAAACGGCCCTGATAAGTAGTTTGGTCAAATGCGTAAAACATCGACTTTAAATCCGGAAGTTTACTAACCAGTTGTGTAGATATAGCCAGATTATAACCAATTACCCTTTTGCCGTCAGTCGCAATAATTTGTGCCTCAAATTCAGAAAGTTGCTGTAATGTGTGTAGGTTATATTGGGCATATACAAAGCCCTCTGCAATTTGCTGTGCAGGGCTAAGAGAATCGCGGTGGTTGCTTTTCTGTAATTTTAATATCTGTTCAAATTGCTGAACTGATTTTGCTGTTTCGAGCGCTATTATAGGGGAAGGAACGGGCATCTTGTGATAGATTTGCTGCAAGTATACTTAAATTACAGCCGCTCGCTTGTATGCAAAAGTAAAAAAGGCCTTAACTACAAGTTAAGGCCTTTTTTTATATGTTGAGAACAGAATATTATACGCTCAGTATTTCGGCAATTTCGGCGTAACCATGCTCACGGGCAAGGTCTGCAGGTAACAAGCCATCTTCCATGGTTATAGCTACGTCGGCACCTTCCTCTAAAAGTGTAATCAACATTTCGGGGTCGCCGTGTTTAGCAGCATAGTGTAACGGGGTGATGCCCGTATGGTGTTGTACATTAATTTGAACATTGTGCTCAATTAGCATACGTACAACATCTAAGTGATTACCTGCAACAGCTAAGTGTATAGGGCGTATACCCGAATCACCGCTTAAAAGCTGGTTTACATCAGCGCCTTTAAAAATAAGGTAACGTGCTGCCTCGTACTGCCCAAAGTAGCAAGCCAGAGCCAACGGTGTAAATCCATCCTGGTTATATTCATGAACCAGTTCGGGGTTCGTATATACCAAATAAGCTAAAATATCGAACTTTCCGGCTGCTGCCGCCTCAAAAATGTCTATTTTATCAAGGTACTTAAGCAGGAGTGAAGTAGCGTCTGGCCTTTTATAATAGCAGGAGAGCATCAGTGGCGAAAGATCTTCGCCAGCCGAGTTTTGAGCCAGTGCCGGATTTTGAGCCAGCAGGCTGTTCAAAGTATTTAAATCTCCGGTTGTGATCAAGTATTCTAATTGTCCCATATTCAGGCGTTTGTTCATTATATAAATTAAAAATCGTGCCAAATAAATTTGTTATCTAATAACTTTATATTTGTACTTTAACTGTAGATGAAGATGCCGCCAAAAGGAAACCAGTTTAAAGCTAATACTTTCAGAGATGAGACTCGTCCGCGCCAGGGTACAGGCACCCGGCCAGAGCGCGAGCGTGTGGTAAAATCCAGACTGGAAAACCTGCCTACCTTCAATATAGGCGATGGGCGTGTCATTAAGATAGCTGGCTTGCTATGCCTTATAATTTCCGTATTTTTCCTCATTGCATTCACCTCATATCTGTTTACCTGGCAGTCTGACCAAAGCTATGTGTTGAAGGCAAACGGCGGTTGGGGAAATTTATTCAAAACCCAGCAAGAGCTGATGGATAACGGCGTTACCGATCCTGTAGTTGATAACTGGCTGGGTAAGCTGGGCGCTTTGATGGCCAACCAGTTTATGTACGAGTGGTTTGGTATTGCGTCGTACTTCTTTGTGGTGGTGTTTTTTGTTATTGGTTACCGCCTGCTGTTTAAAGTGCGATTGTTCTCGGTAAGTAAATTACTGGCTTATTCATTTTTTGGATTAATATTCTGCTCTGTAGCTATTGGATTTCTGCATGGCTTTGTGAGCGATTACCCGCACTACTTTGAAGGCGAATTTGGTTACTGGAGTACTCGCTTATTGAATGCACAAATTGGCCCGGCGGGCACAGCATGCGTATTGATATTTGCGGCTTTAACCGTGCTGATTATTGCCTATAATATTGATTTTAAATTACCCGAGCGGCCTAAGAGAACACCGGTTACGCCTAATGCAACAACCGACATTGAGCCAGATGGTGTTGACCTGGAAGACGAGATCTTATCAGAACCCATTGAATGGCCCAGGGCGAACAACCGTGCACGCGATACCGGCGCTGCTACAGCGCCTCCAGTAAATAATGGCGAAAGGTTACGCCAGGAACCATTGGTTAAAGCACCAATTGTGGAACCAGTGCTGCCTGAGCCGGTAACCGCGCAAGCTACACAAGCTGCTATTTTAGGTAACACCCTGGCGCATGAGCCTATAGTGTTAAGCCCTACCAGCAGTAATGTGTTTGAAGAAACGGATGAGGCTGATTTGGAAGATGAAATTCCTTTAACGGTAGAAGATACGCGCCCGCTGCCCGAGTTAGCCATTGAGCAGGCACCTGAGGTTAGTGCTAACGAGTTGGTGGATGAATTTGGCACTTTCGATCCCAAGCTTGATCTATCATCCTACAAATACCCTGGGTTAGATCTGCTCGAAAACTACGGTTCAAACAAAATAAACGTAGATGCTACAGAGCTGGAAGCCAACAAGAACAAAATTGTTGAAACGCTGAACCACTACAATATTGAGATTGATAAGATTAAAGCGACTATAGGGCCAACCGTAACGCTTTACGAAATTATACCGGCCCCGGGTGTGCGCATTTCTAAGATTAAAAACCTGGAAGACGATATTGCGCTTAGCTTAGCCGCCCTGGGCATTCGTATCATTGCCCCTATGCCGGGTAAGGGTACCATAGGTATTGAGGTGCCTAATCAACATCCCGAAATGGTTTCCATGCGTTCGGTATTGGCTACCGAGAAATTCCAGAATACCACTATGGACTTGCCCATTGCATTGGGCAAAACCATATCAAACGAAGTATTTATTGCCGATCTGGCTAAAATGCCTCACTTGCTGGTGGCCGGTGCTACCGGGCAGGGTAAGTCGGTAGGTATTAATGCTATCCTGGTTTCACTGTTGTATAAGCGCCACCCGGCCGAGCTTAAGTTTGTAATGGTTGACCCTAAAAAGGTGGAGTTAACCCTTTTCCGCAAAATTGAGCGTCACTTTTTGGCTAAGCTGCCCGATGAGGCCGATGCAATTATAACCGATACTAAAAAGGTAATTAATACGCTTAACTCGCTGTGTATTGAAATGGACCAGCGTTATGATCTGTTGAAAGATGCGCAGGTGCGTAACTTAAAAGAGTATAATGTTAAATTTATTAACCGTAAGCTTAACCCAGAGAATGGTCACCGCTTTCTGCCATTTATTGTACTGGTTGTAGATGAGTTTGCCGACTTGATGATGACCGCCGGTAAAGAGGTTGAAATGCCAATTGCCCGTTTGGCGCAGCTTGCGCGTGCGGTAGGTATTCACCTCGTAATAGCTACACAGCGTCCGTCAGTAAATATCATCACGGGTACTATTAAGGCCAACTTCCCGGCGCGTCTAGCGTTTAGGGTGCTATCTAAAATCGACTCACGTACCATTCTGGATGCGGGTGGGGCCGATCAGTTGATTGGTCGTGGTGATATGCTGTTGTCAACCGGAAGCGACCTGATTCGCTTACAGTGTGCCTTCGTAGATACACCTGAAGTAGAAAAAATATCAGACTTTATAGGCAACCAGCGCGGTTATCCAAGCGCCATGATGCTGCCTGAATATGTGGGCGAGGGAGAAGCGAATAGCCCGAAAGAATTTGATCCCAATGACCGAGACCCGATGTTTGAAGATGCGGCAAGGCTCATTGTATTGCATCAGCAAGGTTCAACCTCGCTTGTACAGCGTAAGCTAAAATTGGGTTATAACCGTGCAGGCCGTATCATAGACCAACTGGAAGCTGCCGGTATTGTTGGCCCGTTTGAGGGCAGCAAGGCCCGCGAAGTACTCTATCCGGACGAGTACAGTTTGGAGCGCCATTTAGAGGAAATTCAAAAATCTTCTAACGGTTAAACTATAGCCTTCATTTCTTGTTCTAAGGTCTTAAACAACGTCATTGTAAGTTTTATTTGCAATGACGTTGTGTTAAATAACATTTCTATCATGAAAAAAATTATTGCATATATATTACTGCTGACCGCTACCACTACAGGTGCCTTTGCCCAAAAGGACGCCGAGGCCAAAACGATATTGAACGGCGTAGGGCAAAAGTACCGCTCTTACAACACGGTAAAAAGCGACTTCACTATTACGGTACAAAACCCGCAAGCGGGCGTAAACGAAACGCAATCGGGTACTTTGCTTACCCAGGCCAAGGCCAATAAATTTAAGCTTACTATTTACGGAGGTGCCAAAGGCGCAGTTGCCCAGGAAATTATTAGCGATGGCAAAGCGCAGTGGACCTATATGCCTAAAGAAAAGGAAGTACAGGTAAATGATGTGAATAATAATGCCGAGGGTATGAACCCGGCACAATTGTTTACCATGTACGAGAAAGGTTATAAATACATATACACCGGTTTGCAAAAATCGGGCGGCAAAACTTACCAGGCAGTGGAGTTAACACCAACCGATGCCAAACAGAACATTTTTAAAGTAAGATTGCTGATTGATAAAGCCAAAAAGCAAATCTATAGCGCCCAGTTATTTGATAAAAACGGCAACCGCTACAATTATACCATCCGCAGCTTTACTCCCAACGTCGCAGCAGGGGCGGATGTCTTCACTTTCAATGCTAAAGCACATCCAGGTGTTGATGTGGTAGATCTGAGATAATCAGCGACAGCAAATACATTAAAGCCCGATAGTTGTACTGTTGGGCTTTTGTTGTTTTGGACTATTCTTAATAGTTGTTATCCTCTAAACAATGCCTCAAGTGCAACGTAGTTAAGAGTATGAAAAAGGAAGAGGCCGCAGAGAACACTATGCCGGGAATGGCGAAGGTTGTGGAGAGAAATATTAAGGCTTTGCTTAAACGCCGCAAGTTGGAAAATGAAGCCAACACAACGGAAGAAAAGGTAGCCGATGTTATTACCCGTTTTGCCGGCAGCATGGCATTCGTTTATATTCATTTAATGTTTTTTGCCCTTTGGATAGCATGGAACCTGGGTTGGCTTGGTTTAAAGCCGTTCGATCCCTCATTGGTTATATTGGCTATGGAGGCTTCTGTTGAAGCAATATTCCTTTCTACATTTGTACTCATCAGCCAAAACAGGGCTAACGCCCAGGCCGACCGACGCGCCGATTTAGACTTGCAGGTAAGCCTGCTGGCCGAGCATGAAATTACCCGCCTAATTACCCTGGTTAGGGCAATAGCTAAAAAGATGGATATTGATGATGCGCATCACTCTGAGCTTGACGAATTAGCAAAAGACGTTCATCCAGAAAAGGTAATGGATACAATGGATAAGCATAAAGAGGATAGCCAAAAAGGGCAGGAGTAGATGGTAAAAACTTCAGACAAGGGAGATAGCCGGCAAAGTCATCAAAAAGGAGCGCCAAGTGTTAGTAATTAAAGCAAAGGCAATCATTCAAAGGATGAGTGTGGCGGTGCCGCAAAGAATGCTACCAAAAAGCAACAAAACAGCATTTAACAAAAAAGCGTGGGTGTTGCACCCACGCTTTTTTGTTTATTCTTCATCCTCCAGCAGTTCGGGGGCTAACAGCTTAAGGCCATCATAATTTTCCTGTATGCGGGCATAATCAATCGGGCTTTTGCCAAAACGGTCGGGCAGGTGTTTGTTGGCGCCGTGTTGCAGCAATAATTCTATGAGTGCTGTATGTCCAAAGGTGGCCGCAAAGGTAAGCGCCGTTGCACCGTTGCCATTAGGCATATCTACCTGTGCGTTGTGTTCCAGCAATATTTTACCAATATCAGTATATCCTTTAAAGCAAATCCCCATCAGGGCGGTGTTGCCCATACCATCTTGCAGGTCGGGATTTGCGCCGGCTGCCAATAATACTTTTACCGCATCGGCATTGTTATAGTAGGCTGCCACAATTAAAGCGGTAGAACCGCGACTGTCTGTGGCGTCAATATCAGCGCCAGGCAAAGCGGCTTTAAGTTCTTCGGCTTTATTTGCGCGGGCCAGTTCGAATATATCGGCAGAGGCAGGAGTTGATTCCATAGTTTTAAAGTGTTGACTTGTTGAACAAAGAAAGCGAATTTAACGTTTGCTGCTAATTGATATTTTCTATGTGCAATAGAGCGTACTAACCTTACTTTTTAACGGCCTGCTGCTGTATCTGTCCTCTTAAACGGTTTGCTTCCATTATTGGCAGATTGGCCTCGGTTGGGATGTAAATAACCGAGTTTTTGTTGTTCTCAAGCTGGTCTATCCATAACCAATGCAGGTAAGCTTCGTTATCTTTCAAGGAATTGCCGATAATCTTGTTGGCTTGTGCAATGCCCCGTGCACGAATAATTTCGGCTTGTGCCAGGTCTTTGGCTGCTTCCATTTTAGCATGTGCCTCCTGTATAGCTATTTGCCTGTTGCTTATAGCGCGTTGCAACTCTGCCTTTCCCTCCATCTCTTGGGTATAAACGCGGTATTTAGGGCAACCCACCAGGCAACCAACTACCAGGGCTATCATAATCAACAACAAAAATCCAATTCCGGTTAAACTTGTTTTCATGTTTTAAATTTAGTGATTAGATACTGAAGCCGTTTCTTTGTTACGAAATAGTTGGTAACATAAACCACAAATAACGCATCTAAAGATGAATTGCTAGCAATAGACTAACCCGTATACATACTCTATCATCATGACACCCTACGAAGAACAAGCCCATGTACAACTACAGTTTTGGCAGCACCGGATGCAGAAGCAGCCTACCCTTTTCGATAAGCTGTCCAGGAAAGTTCAAACGAAGGTAAACGATCTTATTCCTGATAAGGTGCACGCAGCTATTACCGTCACTATTGAAAAAATGATTAAAGCGGTACTGTTTGGCGCCAAATACACCACACCCAAAATGCCTGAACCTGATGCATCATTGCAGGTGCGAGAGGCTTTTATCCAACAAAAAATTAATAACTATCAAAAAACGGCATCGATAGAAGGGGCGGTTACCGGTGCCGGGGCTTTCTGTTAGGACTGGCCGACTTTCCAATTCTCCTGGGTATTAAGCTTAAGCTGCTTTTTGATATAGCCACCCTGTACGGGTATGATGTAAAAGATTATAAAGAAAGACTATATATCCTCTATCTTTTTCAACTCGCTTTTTCGAGTCAACAAAGGCGTAACGAGGTGTACAAACTGCTCGCCGGCTGGCAGGGGTACAGCAATTCGCTGCCCAACAACGTGGAGGAGTTTGATTGGCGCATCTTTCAGCAGGAGTACCGCGATTACATCGACCTGGCTAAAATGGCACAACTGCTACCCGTAATTGGAGCAGCTGTGGGTGCCATAGCCAACTACAAACTTATTGCCCAGTTAGGCGAAACAGCCATAAACTGTTACCGTATGCGCAGAATTAGTGCACTGCAAATTTTAGAGCCATAAACAAATTATCTTCAAGCTTTTACCGCGCTGGCCGAGCTTACCATTTTGCGGCTTACACAACTCATAACAAATCCGCTGTTGGGCAGTGTAGGCATGCGCGATAAGTCGTAGCTTAGGTCTTGTTGAGGCACATCAAAGGCCACTTTTTCAACTAAAAAGCCCATAAAAGTTTTTAGTACTTCAATAGTGATCCACTCGCCGGGGCAACGGTGGCCCTGGTGTGGGTCGCCACCGCCCTGGGCCAGAAAATCAAAGGGCTTAATTTGCCTGTTGTTAAACCGCTCGGGGATGAATTCCTGAGGGCTATCCCATAAACGCGGGTCGTGATTGGTGCCGTACATATCCAGCAACACCAGGCTGTTTTTAGGAAAACGATATCCATGCCAGTCAAATTCATGCTTAACCCTTGCACCCATCACTGGTGCAAAAGGGTAAAAGCGCCTTACCTCGTGCACAAAACATTCGCGGTAATCGCTTACGTTCATCAGGAATTTGAGGCGGCTATCCGGATAGGTAGTAAACGCATGTGCACTAAAGGTAACATACCAGGCAATTGCCACCGTGGGCCGTAAAATATTCAGTAATTCTACTGTAGCCATAGGTATGTCTAATACATTGCCATCAACATCTTTATGGTTTGCAGTTAAATAAAGCGCACTGCCGCGCTCAGGCACAAGTTTTAGTTGGCGCACTTTCTTAATAATCCCGTTCATCCACCGTTCCGTACGCTTACGTGCGCGTTGGCCTCGCCAGTTACGCGGACCAACCGCACCAAAGGCGTCTACCATCAGCGTAAAGTCGCGCGCAATGTAGGGTGCTTCTTCATCGGTAAGTGGTACGCCTGCCCAGGCACAAACTGCCTTGCATAAAATTACCCGTGCCTCATGGAACAGAACAACCGACTCTGCATCTTCCCACTTATGCAGCGCTTTGTACAGCTCAATTTGTACACGTTCCGTTAGCCGTTTTATGTTTTCCTCCGTCATTAACGACATGAACATTTCTTTACGATTGTGATGCGCTTCGCCGTCTTTAGTATGAATGGCGTTTTCTCCGGTCAATGTTTTTTGAACGGGTGGTGGTACCGCACCTTTACGTGCAAATTTGTCGGTATCGTAAAATGTCTGTGCGGCATCTTCGCCACCAAAACAAATCACTTTAAGGGCCAGCAGATCTATCTGAAAAATATCTGACTCATGTTTACGGCGAGTATCCTGCACATAGGTAAACCCATTATTATATAGGCCCAAAGCGGCCGAGAGTATGTTTTCTTTAGGAATTTTAGGCATAACTAAGCTAATTGCTTTGTAGTTAAACAGGGCTACACTTGCCTTGTTTAGTAAAACAGGTTTACAGACTACAAACGCGGTGTATGACAGCTAGTTAAATTTATCCAAAATTACACCTTGAACGCACTTGTTACTTAAGCAGAATGTGCATTGTTTTCTGCTCTGCTTTTGGCTGCAAAGTAAAAATATGGCAGCCAGCACAACGCAAACGCCACCCATAAACATTGGTATTTTAGGCGCCCAGTTGTTGCCTTTGGTTTCAGTTACCTCGGGTGCCGGCACTGTCAATAGGGTTGGAGTCAGTTCGGTAAAAAAAGTTGCTACCTATTATTAGTACCAGGCCAACTACCAGTAAAATGATGCTCAATCGTTTCATAATCCTTTAATTATTTATCCATTCACACACACTAAAATCACATTGTAATAACTAAAGCTTGCAGCGAGTGGGTTGCTGCCTATTAGCCCGAACGGCTAAAATGATGAAGTAAAAGCAAGAATATTTAGCATTATAAGCTGCAGATGTTTAGTTTGTTTTTAAAACCAGCAAATATGGGGGCGAAGCTATCCTTGTTGCGGTGCAACATTTTACCTTTTACATAGTTGTACCTTTACTATCCCATTAAAACCCGTAATTATGAAGCCGATTTACGCCTTAGCAGCTACATTGCTGGCTGTCATGCTCACAACTGCCTGCAGTAAAAATTCATCAAACAAAGCACAGGATGAACAAGTGACAGATTCGGAACTAACCACCCAGGTACTTACCCAGCAGCTTAGCTTTCCGTGGGAAATATTATGGGGCCCCGATAATATGCTTTGGGTTACCGAACGTGGCGGCAAAATAAGCCGTGTAAACCCTGGCAACGGACAGGTTAGTTTGTTGCTTAACATTGCAGATGTGAAATCGGTTGGCGAAGGTGGCTTGCTGGGCATGGTCTTACATCCTGATTTTGCCAATACTCCGCAGGTGTTTGTAGCTTATAATTACGACAAGAATGGTACGTACACCGAGAAGATTGTTCGCTATACCTACAATGGCGGGTCGTTGATTAGCTCGGTAATATTGTTGGATAATATCCAGGCAGCTAACAATCACAACGGCTGCCGGTTGGCCATATCACCGGATGCCAAGCTTTTCATTACCACCGGAGATGCTACAGTGGCTTCGCAAGCACAAAGTTTGAACAGCTTATCGGGCAAGATACTGCGTATTAACCTGGATGGTAGCATACCTGCCGATAATCCTTCGGCAAACAGCCCAATATGGAGCTATGGTCATCGTAATGCGCAAGGACTGGTATTTGCCAACAACCGCTTATACAGCTCGGAGCATGGCAATACTACTGATGATGAAGTGAACATTATTCAAAAGGGCCGCAACTTTGGATGGCCTAATGTAGAAGGATACTGTAGCACGGGTAATGAACCGGCTTTTTGCAGTACCAATAACGTGGCGGAGCCCATACAGGCATGGTCACCCACTATTGCGCCATCGGGCATTGATTATTATAACAACAACGCCATACCCCAGTGGAAGAACTCATTGCTGCTGGCCGTACTGAAAGACAGCGAATTACTACAGCTTAAATTAAACGACGCCGGCGACAGGGTTGAAAAGGTAAATACCTACTATAAAAGTACCTATGGCCGCCTGCGCGATGTATGCGTTGCACCTGATGGCCGGGTTTATATGATTACCAGTAATGGCAATAACGATAAAATTGTGGTGGTTAGTAAAAAGTGATAAACGGACACTTTATTTGGTAGATAGCTGTTGCTGATCTATTGGATAAACTGTTGTTTATTAATTCTATTTAAATTCTAAAAGTTTCAACCAAACCAAACCCCATACTTATAACACCCATAAAAATGCCAGTAAACCGATGCAAAAGGGATAACAGCCGAAGTATAGAGCATTTCTGACACATGGCTAAATGCGTGCGACGTATGCGCCAGGCGTTTCAGTGTAAATTGAAGTGTGAACAGCAACCATACGGCAAAGGCCATTAAAGCGATTATAGAATGTTGCAGCACCAAAGCAACTACAGCTAGCAGTAACGCAATTACCATTACGTAATAAGTAACCGGTGGTTTTGCCTGTATTTGCTGTTGATATAGCTCCGGAAACTTTTTAAATAGCAAGGCATTAAACAGCGTTTTCTTTTGCTCACGGATGCTCACTCCCCATGCTGCCTGCCGTACCGGATGTACTATTACGGCCTCTTCAACTTTACTTAAGGATATGCCTGCCTGCATAATTTTAAAATGCAGGTCGCTGTCTTCGCGCCAGGCCATGGCAAAGCGCTCATCAAAACCATCAATAAGTTTTAGCGACGCTTGGGTACAAGCGCAGTTAGCAGTTACAAAATCGGCCTTTTCTAAGCCGGCGGTATTTAAGGCAAAGTCGGTTGGGTGGGGTGGAAGCGGCACAATTACTTTACCGGTAAAGGCGGCCAGTGTTTGGCCTTGCCAGGCTTGCAAATAGGCAGTGAGCCAGTTGCTGTCAGGTAATGTGTCATCATCAGTAAAGGCAATTAACTTACCTTGTGCATGTTGCCACCCAAAGTTTCGGGCGGCGGCGGGGCCACCTTTTTTGGGCATGGGCAAATAGTGCAGGTTCAAGGAAGTGTCTGGCCTGTTTTCCAACGCATGTTCGGTGACCGAGTCGGGGCCATCACTTACTACAATAACTTCAAACTGGTCCTTTGGCAAGGTCTGCTCACACAGCGCCCCGATGCACTTTAAAAGTAAATCGGGGCGACGGTAAGTAGGTATAACTACAGAAACACGGATCATTATTTCTCAATAACGAACGAGCCTATAACCAGTGCATCAAAAGGTGACGACCAAAAACACTCAATTGCATCCCTCGGTGTACAAACAATAGGTTTGCCCAAGGTATTGAACGAGGTATTCACTAATACGGGTACACCGGTTTTGCGTTGAAATGCTTTAAGTAAGTCGTAATAGTTCTTGTGCTGGCGCTCATTAACGGTTTGTATACGCGCCGTACCATCGGTGTGACGCACAGCCGGAATTTGGTCGGCTTTCTCAGGCTTTACATCATAGATGAACAGCATAAAAGGCGAATAACTTGCGTTTTCAAACCAATTGCCGGCTTCTTCTTCCAATACAACAGGTGCAACGGGACGGAAATCTTCCCTATCCTTAACTTCATTTAACCGCTGTTGCATAGCCGGACTAATAGGCGACGCCAGTATAGACCGGCTGCCCAGCGCCCTTGGGCCAAACTCCATACGGCCCTGGTACCAACCTATAATTTTGTCTTGCGCCAATATATCGGCAGTTTCTTCGGCTATATTATTGAGTTTACGGTAAGGTACTTTGCACCATTTCATAAACTTCTCAATCTCTGCGTCGCTGTATTCTGGTCCCCAATAACAGTGCTCCATTACAAACTCGCGCTTGGTTGATTTGCGTTGCTGGGCATCTACCCATAGCGCTGCACCCAAAGCGGTACCATCATCGCCTGATGCTGGTTGAACCCAAATGTTCTGAAACGCGCCTTTATCGCGTATACGGGCGTTGGCTACGCAGTTAAGGGCCACGCCACCGGCCAGGCAAAGGTTTTGTTCGCCAGTTTCTTTTTGCAGCCAGTCCGTTAGTTCCAGCAGGGTTTCTTCCAATACCAATTGCAGCGAGTGCGCTATGTTAAAGTGGTGAGCCGTAAACTCCTCATGGCGCAGGCGTTTGGGGCCAAAGCGCTCCACAAAGTTTTTATTGTCAATAGTATACTGCCCGTTTACGCCAACTTTGATGATCTCGCGGAAATCTTTAACGAAATCCGGTTTACCATAACTGGCCAGTGCCATCACCTTATACTCATCAGACGAATGCAGGAAACCGAGGTGCGTGGTTATTTCTTCATACAGTAAACCCAACGAATTGGGAAAATTAACCTGACCAATGCGTTTCAAGTCATGGCCGTTGCCAATGCTGTAAGTGGTTGTTGCATGCTCGCCGCGGCCGTCAACCGTCATTACAGCAGCGCGCTCAAATGGCGAGCAGTTAAAGGCACTAGCGGCGTGCGCTACGTGGTGATCTACGAAGTGCCATTTTTCGCGCGGTACGTTGGCACCCACAAAGCGTTGTTGCAGGTGTTGCGGCCAGCCGTCGTTTAACTGCCCAACGGCGTTAATGATAGATGAAAGAAAAAGCGGGTCCCAAACGTTGAGCCAATCGGCGTTAATTGGATCGGTTGATGGTTCGAAGGGAATGTCGATAGTGCCTTTACCCTGGTATTGCTCTTTAATGAGTTGATACGGATCGAATGAGTAGGCTATATGATCTACATCATTTATATGTATGCCGGCTATCTTAAGGCAGTAATCAATGGCATGAAAAGGAAGTTCCCATGTGCTGAAAGGCACCGGACGCTTGCCATGTTTAATGTGCGTAAAGCGTTCTTCTTCAGTAGCGGCTAAAAGTTGGCCGTCTTTAATAATACATGCTGCCGAATCATGAAATACAGCGTTAATGCCTAAGGTGTACATGCGGAGTAGATGTTTTTATAGTTAATGTTTTTGCACACTAAGAAGCAAGTAACGAGCTAAAAGGTTTTGAAATATTGATATTATACTATTAGTTAAAATAAGTATTGCTGAGTTGGAGTGTACAACCGGCTTATAATAGCCAAGGCTTGGAATGGTATTTTCCATTTTTTAAACTGCGTCATAAAAATTTAGTCCAGCCTCATGCTAAAACCAAGAGTTGTGGTATGGTTTACTGGTATAACGTTTGCAAAACTATAGTTATGATTTTACAGCTCGATCCGGCCATATTAGTAGATACTCCTTTAGGCAAAGGCCACGCAATATTTTTAATTGACTATGGCATGCACCAAAACACCTGCTGGGTGGTTGCCCTGCACAAAGATGGTGTAATAAAGCACTTTGACTGCAACGATGTGATTATGGGAACCAATTACACATACGGTATGAACTTAACCCGTCATCATAACCACTTGCCTAGCGCAAGCGACCAATAAAACGTACATTTGTATAGTATTGTACCATTTTTGATTTAATGGTATAATGATGTATTAAGGTAGCTATAAATTATTGAAGGTGCAATAACTGATGCTCTTACTAAAGCAATGGGATGGAAGTAGGGTTACTTTGCTGCTTTAACTGAAAAGCTTTCAAATATAACCGGAAAGCTTTTCTTACCGGGCGCTGCTGCTACCATACCAATTTGTGCTTTAACTTTAGGTGGAAAATAAGCCAGTCGCAGCATCTTAAACGTCTTGTTATCAAACGAGTATTGTATTTGAACGTAATCACTCTTGCGCAGCAATTTAAGCCAGATAGATTTTGGACTGTCGTTACGCGGTACGACCGACCAGTCTGACACCTCGCGAGTAACCACAGCGCTTACATTCTGCACCCCGTCAACATATTCAATACCTGTTTTAATCCAGTTCTTGTTATCAATGCGTATCATTAAGCCAGCCTGATGGAAAAGCTCCTGATAGCTGCCGGTCACTTTTACGCTGGCTTCAAAATCACCTGCGGCTTCCTGATAATAGAAAGGCCCTGAATCGCGTATAAAGCCATAATGTGTAATGCGCCAGTAATCAGTGCCGGGGTCAACCGTAAAGGTAAGTTTATCGGCATTGCCGCTCCACTTTTTGGGTTGGTTAAACCATTTCATGGATTTATTTTGTGCAGCGGCTACTATTTGCAGTAGCACTAAAGCGGTAAGTAAAAAGATGTTTTTCATGATGTAAGATGAGGTTATTTATAAGTTGACTGCAAGGATAGTGATAACCTCGTTAACGCACAAACCTACACCAGTTCTTCCTTAGCAAAGTCCAGTATGATCTGGTTAACCCTGTCGGGCATTTCGTGGTGAAGCCAGTGGGTAGCATTATTAAGCATAACCAGTTTACCTTGTCTGCACATAGCTAGGCTATCATGGGCCATTTGCGCGTTTAAGGTAGCGTCTTTCTTTCCCCATATAATGAGTGTAGGTACGGTTACCTTTGGGTATTTTTTTAATATATCATACAAAAATGCCCGGTACCAGTTTAACATGCTGGTTAAAGCGTTGGGCTCGCTCCAGGCTTGTTTGTACTGCTGCATTTTTGTGCGGGTAAATGTTTTCGGGTTAGCCGATTTCATCATCGCGTTCACCAAAAAACGATAATCCCACATGCGGCAAACCAGTTCGGGCACAACCGGTAGTTGAAAAAATGCTGCATACCAGCTTTTTAACATTTGCTTAGGGTTAGTACGCAAGTGCTTTTTCATTACTGCCAGGTGCGGCATGTTCATAATCACCAATTTTTCTAAAAGCTCAGGGTGTTTTAGGGCCAGTGCCCAGGCTACGCCGCCACCCCAGTCGTGGGCGGCTAATATCACTTTATTAGGTGTAAGCTGCTTAATCCAGGCGGCTATATCGGCTACTAAGTTGTCAATAACATAGGCTTTAACGCCTTTGGGCTTGCTGCTCAGGTTGTAGCCCCGTTGGTCGGGTGCCAGGGCGTAAAAGCCGTGCTGCGCAAAAAAAGAAACCTGCTTTTGCCAGGCCAAGCTAAACTCCGGGAAACCGTGAAGAAAAATGATGATCGGTGCGCTGATCTCGCCTTCGTGTAAAACATGTAGCCTTAAACCGTTTACCTCGTCAAATCTTTCCTGCATAGCCTGCTATTTATTAAATAATAGCTGTAAGTCAGGAATTGTTTAGATACCCATTACTGTTCTTCCTTAAAATATACCTTATAATAGTTCATGGCCTTATCATCGTCGAAGCCTTTTTCAATAAGCTCTTTATTGCCATGAATATAAATGTGAAAGTTTTTATCGAGCTTTAAAACGCTTTTATATACTCGCGCCTGCTTTTTAACGGCATTGTCAGATATCTCAAAAGTGTCGGGTATTTTGGTTTCAAATTCTTGCTCGTACTGGTTCTTGTAGTTTTTGAACGATTCAATAGCCTCATTGTTACCCAATACTTCGCCCGTAAATTCGTCCAGCTCAAAAGTGTCTTTCTCTTTAAAATACTTCATCGAGCGGTTTAGCAAATCAATCTTATCAGCCTTGCTCATCTCAAACTCGTCGTCCAGTTTTTGGGTAACAAAATTTTTATAGATGCTTAGCGTGTTATTGGTTTGGTTAAAGTTGTCGTTACGTATCTTAAGCTTCAAAAAATCATCTTTCCAGTATACGGCTTCCTGGCTTCGGTTGGTTTGGTCAATTACCACAACTTTGTAGCCTTCTTCTTTTTGCGTGTTAATAATAAGGCAGCCTTTGTCAAGCTTGTTAATGTTAATAGCGTTCTCTTCGTAATCCAGTCCAAAACCACCTTCCTGGGGGTAAACCTTTAAAAAGGTTTCTTTCGTTTCCGATTTAAAAATGCCTACGGCATCCAGTTGTTCTCCTTCTATTTGTATGTTGCTAAAGTAGCCTATGTAAACCTCGCCTGCCTTAATTTTAGGATGGCCTGATACGCTGTACAGGTGCTTGGCAATTTGCTGCGATAGTTCATGAAAGCGACTTTCGTCGGCAAACATATCGGTGCAATAGTGGTAAATCTCATTCAGGTGTAAATCATCGCCGGGATGCATGAGATGGTACACTTCGTTGGTTTTCTCAAATGGTGTTAAGAAATACTGCATCAGCAAGCGCGGAATAATATCATCCTTTAATGCCAGCGGTGCATCAGAAAGCGCATAGCGTTCATCCTGCAATGGGTTACCTACGTGGTGTACCGAAATATCCTGAAGAGAAGCCTCGAAAAAACTTACCATAATTAGAGGCGGCAAATAAACAAATAATTTACGGGTTGGGCCGTATAACGTGGCTTATTTACCCTGCTTGTTGCGGGTGAGTAAGGGTATTTTCGCGCAGGTCATTTAATTGCAGTTCATAAGCGCGCATGCGGGCGTGAAGTATGTCAACCTCTGTACGCAGCATTTGTATTTCGGTGATAAGCTTGGGCGATTCTGCTTTGGTGATTTTCTTCTCACCGCTACCCAATATTAACCACTCGGGTGAGTATTTGAGTTGAAAGCACAGTTTACGTATAAGATAATAGCTAATCTCCTGTTTTTTATTGATCACCTTACTGATAAAGCCCTGGTCAACTTCAATAGCCCTGGCCAGGGCCAGTTGCCCGCCGTGGTCTTTTACAATTACCTTGAGCCGCTTTATGAGTGCATCATCAGACATAAAAAATGCTTTTTTGCAATAATAACTATTATTGGCAAAAAAGCATGTGAAATTTAAGGTTACTTGAAATGAAGTTATTTGGCGTTTAGCTGCTTCATTAATTGATCTAAACCTTGGTTGTACGTTTTTATGCAAATGGTTTGATTGCGGTACTGGGTTACAAGCGTATCAAGGTTCGTTTTAATTTTTTGGTGATGCTCTTCTGCAGCATGTGGTAATTTGGAACGTATGGCGTTAAACTTGTGATGCGCAGATTGCTGCAACAATAAAGGCGCTACATTTTTGTTTAGCTTCATAATATGATTTACCTTTTTGTGCTGACGGCTTAAGTAAACAGTAATGGCAATAATACCTACCATACCTATTGCCGCAAAACCAATAATGATATTATTAATAGTGAACATGATACTTGAAGTAAGATATAAGGTTGATTTGTAATATCTTAGACGTCAAACCTACCTGTTATGTTACGTTATTTTAACATATTTTTTAAAGTATAGTAATATGATATTTAGAAGAAATTTTAGTTAAAAGGGGGATAATTAGATTTAAGTTAATTAACGGTTAATTAAACTTTGCTTTTTGGCGAAAGTCTAAAATTATAGATATGTTTAAACTTGTAATTAATACCATTGCTATATCTGCCAGCTTAATGCTGGGCATATTCCATACACCGGTTATCAACCCTGAGTGGGAGAGTAATTCATTTAAAAATGAGTTTTTGTCTCGCATAAATAAGGTTAGGCAGGAGGGGTGCAAATGCGGCACCAATTATATGCGACCTGCCCCGCCGCTCACCTGGAACAACGAACTGGCCGATGCTGCCCGTGCACATGCCCGCGACATGAGTAAGCGCGATTATTTTAGCCATACCAGTAAGGATGGCCGTACTATAGAAGACCGTATTATGGCTGCCGGGTACACTTACGATGGTTATAAGAGCTACGCTATTGCCGAAAATATTGCCAAAGGCCAGCAAAGCATAGCAGAAGTTACCGACGGCTGGTTTAAAAGCCCCGGACATTGCGGCAACCCGATGAACCCTGACTTACGTGAGATAGGCATTGCCGAATATGATAAATATTGGGTACAGGACTTTGGCGGTCGTGAAGCATTTTCGGCCCGTGAGAAGCAAATGATAAAAAGTGGCAGGCTGATCATTAAGCACCGCAAGACCGAAGAGTAATTATTCTTGCGTTTTGCGAATCATCTTTCACCCCCCCCATATATGATGTTTACGAGCGGCAGGGTTGGATGCTTTTTTTGTTGGGTTAATAAATTATGCATTTGTAAAGCATAATGATTTATTATGATAATAATTAAACAATAAGTTATCTGTTAGGTTATTTAGATTAACCACAAGTTTAATCTAAAAAAAGAAAGGAAATAGATACCTATGTTGGCAATGAATTACCGCGGACCGTTCAGGGTACGTGCAGAACAAAAACCCTACCCCGAAATTTTGCACCCAAGCGATGCGATTGTTCGTGTAACCCGTTCGTGTATTTGCGGATCAGACCTACACTTGTACCATGGTTTAGTACCAGATACCCGGGTTGGTACCACGTTTGGCCACGAGTTTATTGGCATTGTGGAGCAAATTGGCCCTGGTGTTGAAAAGCTTAAGGTAGGCGATCATGTGCTGGTTCCGTTTAATATTGCCTGCGGTACTTGTGCTTTTTGTAAACAGGAGTTATACGGTAATTGTCATGAATCGAATCCTATGGCTACAGCTGTAGGGGGGATATTTGGCTACTCGCACACAGCAGGTGGTTTTGACGGGGGCCAGGCTGAGTATGTACGTGTACCTTATGCTGACGTTGGCCCAACGGTTATCCCGGCCGATATGGATCCGGATGATGCCGTGCTGCTCACCGACGTAGTGCCAACAGGTTATCAGGCCGCCGAAATGGGTGGCATTAAAACCGGCGATACGGTTGTTGTATTTGGCGCCGGCCCGGTAGGGATTATGGCTGCTAAATGTGCATGGCTGTTTGGCGCAGCACGTGTTATAGTGATAGACCACCTGGAGTACCGCCTTGACTTTGTTAGACAGTATGCACAATGCGAGGCTTATAATTTTAAATCTCTTGAAGACCCGGTTCTTTTCCTTAAAAAAACTACCGATTGGCTGGGCGCCGATGTTTGTATTGACGCCGTAGGCGGCGATGCTGCAGGTAGCGCTATGCAAACCATTACAGGCCGTAAACTAATGCTGCAGGCAGGTTCGGCCACGGCGCTGCACTGGGCTATAAACTCGGTAAAAAAGGGCGGCATTGTATCAATAGTGGGTGTTTATGGCCCAACAGATAACCTGGTGCCCATCGGTAACGTGGTTAACAAAGGCATCACCATTAGGGCTAACCAGGCATCGGTAAAACGCTTATTGCCAAGGCTGATTGAGCACATACAAGCAGGCCGCTTAAACCCGAAAGAGATTATCACACATCGCATACCTTTAGAGGAGGTTGCCGATGCGTATCATATATTTTCGGCCAAGCTGGATAATTGTATCAAACCAATTTTAATTCCACCATCAGCCAGAGTTTAAAGGAGATTTATTATGGAAAGCACAGAAAAAGATTTTTCACACATAAAAGGTTGGGGTATTGATGCCGATCCGAAGAACGAGCCAACTTACCCAATGAAAAAATATACGGGCGACGATCATAAACGTATCAATTGGGTACGTCCGCCGTTACAACCGGTCACGGTAGAGATTCTTCATTCAAACGAGCGTCCTAACGTAACTGCTGTGTTTGGTACTGTAGCGCCTCCATCGGGTTTAAGCGGAGCCATTCGCCGCTACGCGTTTAAGTACAGTGAGTCAAGTTACGGACACTGGTTACCGTTATTATTGGCCGACCGCGTAAATGTGGTAGAGGGTGTAATTGATGACTTGAAACGGGGTCACGTTCCGAATATTTTTGCCGAAAAAGGTTGGGGGGCCGAGTGGAAGTACAACCGCAAAGCACTGATTCAAAAAGTGGCAACCGGCGCTATACTGGCCGTAGTAGTATGGGCTTCGTTAAACAAGAAAAAGAAGAAGTAAACCGCATTATATATTTATAAAAAAGGCGCTTATACAATTGTATAAGCGCCTTTTTTATGCCTGAAGCTGTATCATAACCGAACGATGATTGTTGCAGATACGAACAATTAGTTATTTAATCAGCGTTGCAAGAGATTGATTTTTAGATATTTGCTTGTTTGGTACTAAATTTAACTGTTTAAATTACACGAAATAACACAGACACTTGAATAACCGTTAAATCAAAGTATCATGAAAAAATATACCCTTATCATTCTTATGGCCATGAGCAGTGTAGCTGCGCTGGCACAAAACAAATGGAATACTGAGCCTTACTTAACCAAGTCGTTATCGCAGGCAGCCATTAAAGAAGCATTTGTGCGTACCTCTGGTGGCAGCATTAGTGTTAGCGGTGTCGAAGCCTCACAGGCACGCATTGAAGTATATGTGAGTCCTAACAATAATGATAAAAACATCAACACAGAAGAACTCAAACAGCGTCTCGACGATAATTATACACTCGAAATAACCGACAAAGATCATGAACTGCATGCTACAGCCAAATCTAAATTCGGTAACATCGACTGGCGTAAGTCGGTAAGTATTTCTTTTAAAATATTTGTACCGGTACAAGTAGCTACTAATTTAACCACCAGTGGCGGTAGTATAAGGCTTGCCAATCTGGCCGGCGATCAAAACTTTGCCACCAGCGGTGGCAGCCTTCACATAGCCAGTGTAAGCGGTAAAATAAAAGGCCGTACCAGTGGCGGCAGCATACAGGTAGAGGATGCTAAACAAGAAATTGATCTCACAACCAGCGGTGGCAGTATCACAGCCAACAACTGTGACGGTATTATCACATTGGTAACCAGCGGCGGCTCCCTCAAACTAAATCAACTTAACGGAACTATAAATGCTACTACAAGCGGCGGCAGCGTAACAGGCAGCGGCGTTAAAGGAGAGCTTATAACAAGTACATCAGGTGGTAGTATAAACCTTACAGAAATGGCCTGCAGTATTGAGGCATCAACCAGTGCAGGTAGCCTGCGGGTGCAGATGAGCGAGGTTGGAAAATATGTGAAATTAAATACCAGTGCCGGCAGCATCGACCTGAAAATGCCACCCAAAAATGGTTTGGATCTGGATTTGAAAGGCGACCGGGTAAATGCCAGCATAAGTGGCAAGTTTCAGGGCAGTACGGAGACAGATCGCATTGAAGGTAAGTTAAATGGGGGTGGTACCCTGGTACAGGCCCACGCTTCAAACGGCCGTGTTACCTTGCGCTTCGAATAAGTTGCTTTTACCCATACCTTATCACAAGCAAAGAGCCCCTGCGTTAACGCAAGGGCTCTTTGCAGTTTGGATTATTTGAAAGTGATCTCTGCCATTACCGGAAAGTGGTCTGAAGGAAATTTACCGTGGTAGCTATCTGTAATTACCCCCCAGCGATTAACCAAAACGTTAACCGTAGTAAATATGTGGTCAATGATCTCATTGTTTTTAAGTGATGCGCCGAAGCCGTTAAATGAGCCGTTGTTAAAGTAAGGGTATTTAACCTGCTGATAAGTATCTTTCAATAAATCAGATGTAGCAATGCGCTTGTACCAGCTGCTGTTATGATCGCCATTAAAATCACCAGTTAATATAGCAGTGGCACTGCCGGCTATAGCTTTTATCTTTTGCAGTATAAGTTTACTGCTTTCCTCACGCGCCACCATGCCCTGGTGATCATAATGCACGTTAAAAAAATAGAATCTCTTTTTCGACGTAACATCCTGTAGATATACCCATGAGCATATGCGGTTACAGCAGGTGGCATCCCAACCCAGTGATGGTTTTTCGGGCGTTTGCGATAACCAAAAATCGCCTTTGTTCAGCAGCTTAAATTTATCTTTCCTAAAAAATATGGCGGAGTGTTCGCCCTTGTCGCTACCGTCATCACGACCCACACCGTAGCGCTGGTATTGCGGCAAGGCAGTAGCAACATCGTCCAGCTGGTTCTTCAGGGCCTCTTGGGTCCCAAAAATATCAAAGTTATGAAAGCGTATGAGTGCCGCAACCACCGGCGCGCGGTTTACCCACAGGTTACCCGTATCGCGCGGATTATCAAACCTTAAATTATAAGTAGCAACGGTTAGCGTTTGGGCATGTAGCATACCTGTAACAAGAGTTAGCAGCAAAAGCAATTGCATAAAAAATCTTACCTTCATAAGTATATCAGTTATATGAACTGCAATAATACATTTCCTGTTTAAACGCAAGATTAACAGGCAAACTTATTGATTTGCTTTTTTCTGCTGCTCTTCAGCCTTTTCTCGAGCCTTTTTCTTTTGCTTATCCAGCTCCTTTTGCCTGTCCTTTTCCGCCTTCTCTTTCTTTTCGGCTTCCTTTTTCTTCTTTTTAAAAAACTCCTTCTTTTCTTTTTCCGAGAGTTTTAAATCGGCGTCCCGTTGGGTTTTAGTATCAAGACCAGCACACTTTTTTATACCCACTAACAGTGTACGCCACAGTGTTTGAAAGAAAGGGTAATTTTTAGGTCGTAGATAAATTACATCTACCGAACGTGGCTGTTGGTCAGGCTTATCCGGGTTATTATCTTTTAAGATCAGCGTGTTGGCAATTAGTGAAACCAAGGCTAACTTGCGCATTTTGAGGCTGGCCGTGTCAGCCTTAAGTAGCTGTACTTTCAAGTCGTTGTACAGTAAGGTCACTTTCCCTTGTGCCTGTTTACGGTTGCCCTGTATGTTGAAGTCCATGCGTTTTAACCGGCCCGATTCAATCTTGATGGATGAAAGTGGAACAGTGGCTACATTAACTGCCTGCAGGTTAAGCGGGCCTGCCCATCCCCGGTAACTGTAAGCGTATAAGCTATCCTTCAAATTAAATATGAAGTTTACCGCCATGGGGGCGCGGTTCATAAAGCTTGCCCTTAGGTTAGCCTTCCAGAGATGGTTTTTAGCTATGGCTGCCGAATCGGTGGTTACATTATACATGCGTCCGTTTATCCGGTTAAAGGTAATATACCCGGTGCGCTTGGTTTTAGGGTTGTATTCTTTATAATAGACTTCGTATCCTGACAGCTTAAGGGTATCAATTTTAAGCTTAACGGGTAGCTGCTGAACAGTTTTGTTAGGAAAGGTGATCGACTTATCTAACTTAAAGCTTTTGGGATCGGTGCGTGGGTTACTGTAAACCTGTATATATCCGGATGATAAACTGGCGCTGGATGCCTTTATGGTTTGGTTCTTATTAAAAGTCTCGAAATCGAAATTATTAAACTGTAAGCTTTTAACACGCAGCACAAAGCGGTCTGAATAAGTTTTTTGGAAAAAGCTGGCCGGCGTTTGTAGCGGAAGTAGTGATAGACCATTGATCTGGAGCTGCTTGGTACGGGTGGAATAAGTAATGCGCTTAACCTCATAACCGTATAGTGCCTTAGCTGCCCGGCCACGATAATTATGGAGTTGTACACTTACCTCTCTGCAAAACAGGAAGCGGCTTTTATCAAATTGTGTAGCCGAGTCAATCAACAAATCGGTTGCTTTAAAGTCGAGTTCTTTAAAGGCGTTAACTGCGGGTTGTTTATTGGTGTAATTTTCATAGCGCAGTTTTACGTTGCTAAAAACAATCTGGCCTATATGCAGCATTTTTAGTGAACCCGCCATGCGCTGGTAAACAGTGCGATTGTCTTTGGGCTTGTTTTTAGGCGTTAAAAAGGGGTATTGCGCTACCCGTATCTCAGGCGCATCTAATACTATCGTTCCAATATCGAGCTGCTTTTTAAAGTAAAGCTTTAGCAGATGTGCGTTGTTGATTACCAGCCTGTCCACTCTAACGTGATAGAGCTTATCGGGCGCTGTGCCTAACTGTTTTTGCCAGTTAAAAGCCGCCGTATCGGGTATAAGGCTTGCATGATGAAGAACAACTCGCCCTAACAGTAAATTCAAACTTGCATCATCAAAATTGGCATGGTACAAACCATCCGAACCTCTACGAAGTGCATTATTGATTTTGTCTTTTAGGATAGGTTTAAAGCACAGGGTTAACACAAAGCCTGCTACCAAGAAAATAGTTATAATAATGAGTAGTGTACCGAGCGCTATTTTTACCCACTTGTGCTTAAAAATATCCATGTTATTAAAAAAAGAACTTGTATGGGTGCATGATGCGCTTCAGAGAATAATCTAATTCACTAACAAGTGATAGTGCGGTAAGTTTTGTTAAGCCAATGCGATTACCAATAGTGAGTTTTTAATGTTTTAACGAAGTACTTGTGTACCGACTATAAAGTTTAAAGAAAAGGTAATATGGACTGTTGTTAAGGTTAATAGGTGATCAATCTGAGTTTTAAACATTTATTTAAAAGAAAATGCAATAACAATGAACCGTAAGCGTAATAAGAAAGTTACATTCAGGACAGTTCAGGACACTACAGATTTCCGAATTGATTAATATTGACCCGAACCAATTACGAGCGCTGTTTATCAATTGCAGCCTTAAACTATTTTTGAATTTATGATACGACAATTACAGTATTTGCCTATTGGCAAAAGGCTATGCCTACTGCTATTGATTAGCATTTTGAGCATAGGAACAGTATTAGCCCAACAAGTTACCGTTACAGGTACAGTAACAGATGAGAATGGTGAAACGGTACCTGGTACTACCGTTACTATAAGGAATAAGGCGGGCGGCACATCAGTTGATGTGAACGGCAAATATAGCATCAGAGCCACTAAAGGTGATGTATTGGTTTTTAAACTGCTGGGCTATACCGATCAGGAAGCTACCGTTGGTGACAACCCGGTGGTTGACATCAAATTTGCCCGGAATACCAAGCAACTTACCGATGTTGTGGTTATAGGGTACGGTACACAAAAGCGGGGTGATGTTACCGGTTCTGTATCCAGTTTAAAAGCAGGCAATATACCAGAAAGGCCAGTTACCCGCGTTGACCAGGCATTGGTTGGTCAAATTGCTGGTGTAACCGTAAGGCAAACCACAGGTGTACCGGGTAAAGCATTTAGTGTGCAGGTTAGAGGTACCGGTTCTATCTCGGCTGGTAACGAGCCCTTGTACGTAGTTGATGGTTTTCCGCTAACTCCTGCCGCACCGAATGGTTCGGGCAACTTTGCTACCGGTAACCCTTTAGATAACATCAACCCTGCCGATATAGAGTCGATAGAGGTGCTAAAGGACGCTGCTGCGGCTGCCATCTATGGTTCACGTGCATCCAACGGTGTTGTATTGATTACTACCCGCCGTGGTAAAATTGGCAAACCCGTAATTACTTACAACGCTTTTGCCGGCTATAACGACAAAACAAGGGGATTAAATATGTTAGATGGGCAGGGATGGATTGATCGTGCTACCGAAATGATAAACGGTGCTTATGTAAATAACTATGGTTCTATCGGTGCTAAAGTAACTGATACGTATGAGCAGCGCCGTCAACTCATTAACACAACGTTAGCAGCCTCCAGTCAAATTCAAGCAGGCCAATTTAACACTGCCTACATGCTTGATGACCGCTGGGCGCAACCAGGGCATCCGGGATTAACCTTTGTTGACTGGCAAAAAGAGGCTTACCGCAAAGCGCTGGTACAAAGTCATCAATTAACAGCAAGTGGCGGTACCGAAAATGTGAAATACTTCGTTTCGGGCGCGTTTAATGATCAAAATGGCATACTAAGAGGGCTTGATTATAAAGCATACTCTTTAAGAGCCAATGTTGACGTTACAGCAAGCAAGGTGTTTAAGTTTGGTATAAATATATCACCTTCTTATTCTATAGCCCACGATCCGGGGGTTGAAGGTAAAGACAATATCTTTCACCAAATCTTGAGCATGACTCCTGTACAGGAAGCTAATGCAGGCAGGTATGCCAATTCGGGTTTGTTTCCGCAATACAACTGGAGTGTATCAACCAACAGCCCAATTTCTAAATTAGAAAACAACATAGGAGAAACCAAGCGCTACCGTACTTTGGGAACCATATATGCGGAGGTTAACATCCTGAAAAACTTGGTTTTCAGAACAACGTTAAACCTTGACAATACTGATAACACGTCGAGCTCATACGTGCCGTATATCAATGCGAGTTCGTTAACAGCGCGCTTAGCACAAACTACAACGTTAACCAGCGGAACATACAACACCTTCCGTCATCAAACATTTGTAAATGAAAATACGCTAAATTATAATGCTACCATAAGCAAGAACCACAACTTAAACTTATTAGCAGGTTATTCATTTACAGCCGATCGTAATGATCTGTCAACAATGTCATCCTCTAACGGATTTTCAAGCTCCGTAATACAGACACTTAGTGCGGCTAATGCTATAACAGGTGGCTCCAGTGCTAATAAAAACACGCTTGAGTCTATGTTTGCCAGGGCGCAGTACTCGTTCAGGAGTAAATATTTATTTTCTGCCAGTATACGTCGTGACGGTTCATCGAGATTTGCCGAGAACAACAAGTATGGCTATTTCCCATCTGCCTCAGTAGGATGGAGAGTTACAGAAGAAAACTTTGCCAAAAAACTGACCGCGCTTAGTGATTTGAAATTACGTTATAGCTATGGTGAGGGTGGTAATTATAACATTGGTAATTATTCGGCCATATCGCAAATTGGTTTGTATAACTACTCCTTTAACGGAGCCTCAGCAATCGGCCAAAACAGTTCTAATAACCCTGCTGCCGACCTAAGATGGGAAAAATCGAAAACCCATGATGTGGGAATTGACTTCGGCTTTTTTAAGAATCGTTTAACTGGTTCGGTTGACTACTACATTAAAGATAATACAGATCTTTTGTTGAACGTTCCAACTCATGCCTTATCGGGTTTTACGTCAACGCTTATGAATGCCGGCTCAGTTAGAAACAAAGGACTTGAAATTGAATTAACCTCGCAAAACTTTTCACGCGGCGTATTTACCTGGAGCACATCTGTAAACGTAAGTCATAACAGCAACAAGGTAACAGCATTGGCCAGCGGGCAAAGCCAGCTGCTTATTCCATCAAGCTTTGATATCGAGCATAGTATTTTGCAGGTAGGTCAACCGCTATACAGCATTTATGTAGTTAAGCAAATAGGTATTTTATCACAGCAAGATATTGCCAATAATTATCCGGTATATCAGGGCTCTACAAAAGAAACAGTGGGTGACCCCAAATACTTTGATGCCAATGGCGATGGTGTAATAGACGCTAACGACCGTGTAATTGTTGGTCAGCCTAATCCAAAATGGATTTGGGGTTTTACTAACAGCTTTAAATACAAAAATTTCGACTTGAGCGTTTTAGTTCAGGGACAGAACGGTGGTTCGATCTATTCACTGCTCGGGCGCGCATTAACCCGTACTGGCCAGGGTTTCACAGATAATACCCCGGCATTTTATGAAAACAGGTGGCGCTCACCATCAAACCCGGGCGAAGGCAGGGTAAGTAAAGCTTACTCAACTTTTGGCCGTATAGCTAATACCGACTGGCTTTACTCATCAGATTACTGGAGGGTACGTAACATTACATTAGGTTATAACTTAAACAATGTGATTAAAAAGGCCAAGTTTATTTCATCGGCCCGTATCTATATTACAGCAGAGAACTTCTTCGGACATGATAAATACTACGGCGGCTTAAACCCCGAGGCTAACAACACCAATTTAAGCGGAAGCGATACCTACCCAGAGGCTGGAGATTATGGTGGTTTGCCATTAGTTAAATCACTGGTGTTTGGTTTAAACTTTGGTTTCTAACAATTAAGAAAATTATCATGAAAAATAAATTAATATATATAGTAGCGCTTGCATTCACATTTAGCGTTGGTTGCAAAAAGGAACTCAATCAAACGCCCATTTCAACGGCAACTACTGAAACCTTTTTTGCATCGAACAACGATTTTTTACAGGCCGTGAATGCGGTTTACGCTGACTTGCGTACGTACCCCGACCGGATGCTGAATTTGTCGGAAACACGCTCAGATAACTTATATGCCGTTGCCGACGGGCCGCGGGATTGGGAGCCGATTAACAACTTTGCCCGTACCATCTCTGGTAACCCTTATATTCAGGAAGCGTGGAACACTAATTTTAACGGCATTTACCGAGCAAACACCGTTTTAAATAAGCTGGAAACTAACGGAAACGTAATAACTGATGCAAATCTAAAAACCAGGTTAACAGCAGAAGCACGTTTCCTGAGGGCTTTCTTTTATTTTGATTTGGTAAGATGGTTTGGCAAAGTGCCTATTGCTGATAAGGTTTATAATTCGGCAGAAGCAACAACGATACCGCGCAGCGGCGTTGCAGCAGTTTACAATTTTATACTCGCCGATTTGAAGTTTGCTGCTGATAATTTGCCTGACACCTATACAGCCGCTGCAGATAAAGGCCGCGCCACAAAGTGGGCAGCTAAAGGTATTATGGCGTTAGTGTACATGACCCGTTCTGGACCTACTTATAATATTGATGGCCCGGGCTTAGCCACTAACGACTGGCAGGTTGCGCTCGATTTACTGAACGAGGTGATTAATAGCAAACGCTTTAATTTCCTTACTTCGTATGCCGATATCTTTTCTTATAGCAATGAGAACAATGCCGAAGTTGTGTTTAACGTAGAGTATTCAACACTATCAAACCCTGTGGTAGGAAGTACTTTTGCTTGGCTGCTGGTACCCGATACTTATTTTACTTCCATAGGTAAAGCGGTTCAGGGTGGCTTGTTAATACGTCCGGTATCAACAGACCTGGTAAACACTTATGCTACCAATGATATACGCAAGCCGTTTAACATATATACTGCCGGTTATACCGCACCGGGTATCGGAACTGAAAGCCGTCCGTTCTTTAAAAAGTATTTAGATATTAGCAAGGTACCGAACAACCGTGTCGACTGGCCAATTAACTACATCGTAATGCGCTATACAGACGTTTTGATGTTAAAAGCTGAATGTATTTTAAGGGGTGCGTCAGGTTCACAAGCTGATGTGGATTTAATTATGAACCAGGTTCGGAGCAGGGCCGGTTTAACAACTCCTGTTACCGGAACTACAATACCGCAATTAATGGAAGAACGCCGCCGTGAATTTGCCGCAGAAGGGCTGCGTTGGCATGATTTGGTAAGAAGTGGCCTGGTAACAACGGTTATACCAGCATGGGATGCTAAAGAAGATGTATCTAACAGTATAGCTCCGTTTAATAATAATTACATCATTTATCCGGTTCCACAAGCAGAGTTGAATGTCACACCTGGACTATACACGCAAAATCCGGGATATTAATTTAACTTTAAAAGATATCAAAGCCACTCTAAGGTAACTGGGGTGGCTTTGATGATTAAAAACTATGCAGAGAAGAAAATTTATACAAGGGCTGGGGCTGACATCAGCAGCACTGGCCTTTATGCCCGATTTTGTTTTTGCTGAAGATGGTAAGGAATCAGACTTTGCCAAACACCTGGTTCCGGTTGGCCGCAGGCTGGAGATGGAAGGCTACTACGTTTGGTGCAACAGCCCTATTGAAGGGCCTGATGGAAAGATTCATATTTTCTTTTCGCGCTGGGTTGCAACTAAAAAGATGGGTGGTTGGATAAACGGTTCTGAAATTTGCCATGCGGTGGCTGATGGCCCAGAGGCAGAATTTAAATTTGTGGACGTTGTTTTAGCGCCGCGCGGCCCTGGCCATTGGGATGCCACCACCTGTCATAATCCGTCTATAAAGTTTGTAGATGGTAAGTATTGCCTGTTTTTTATGGGCAACTCTAACGGAAAAACCAACACTAAACGCATTGGTTTAGCCACGGCCCCAACGTTGAACGGCCCCTGGAAGCGGCCGGACCAACCGCTACTTGAAGCCGGCCCCGCCGGTGCCTGGGATGACCATTGTACAACTAACCCGGCTTTTATAAAGCAAACTAACGGAGAGTACTGGTTGTATTACAAATCATGGAACACGGCTGAATATGAAACTTCTAAAGACCCGCTGGTACGCGGTAACCGAAAATATGGCCTGGCTATATCCCGTAACTTAGAAGGCCCATATGTTAAGTATGAACACAATCCGGTTATCGACTTTTCATCGCGCCCTAACAATGCTCAATTGGAAGATGCTTTTGTTTGGATGGATAAAGATAGAATAAACATGCTGGCCCGGGATATGGGAATATTTAACCATGAGTACGGCCTGCTGATGCAGTCGAAAGACGGAAAGAAGTGGAATGAGCCCCAGGTTGCATATTATGATGCCGCACATTACCATATTGGGCAGCCTCCACCACCATCATACCTCAAAAAATATGGGAGATTTGAGCGGCCGCAGTTGCTTTTCCAGAATGGTAAGCCCACCTACCTGTTCACCACCTCGCAAGGCGGAAAGTATATGACGGCTTCCTCTTTTCTGTTTAAGATTGTGTAGCGGTCAGTTAGTTGGCCGCTAAGCAAAGACCGCTAATGTATCATCGGCAGATTACACATTAGCGGTCTTTGTTTTATAAGTATGGAAAGTTATGGTTTACTTACTATACTAAATACGGCGCCATAAGCCGGCAGCCAAACCTTAATACCACCTTGTGTGGCTGAACGGTACGGTGGGAGATAGGCGTAGCTTAAAGGTCCGCCTTCGGCGCCGGCTGTAGTTGCGCCATTTACATACACTTTACGGGAAAAATTTGGATCATCAGTTCCGCCCTGTAGCGTGTAGTAGTAGTAATATGCGCCGGGCGTATAATTGTTAGTATTTATGGTAACAGCCTGCCCCTTGTTGCTTTTGTTAACCAGTACAATGCCTACCTGGCCTGATGAAAAAGTAGAGGCATAACTTACTACATCTGTATTTCCTTGTACGGTTGAAGCTACCATGCGGTCACCAAAAAAATTTTGGAAATAGTACATATAATAGAACGCCGGACGCGGATTCCATTTAGGATCGGCTGCGGTGTTGGCAGCTTTGGCATTAAGCATTCCCATGTCGTTACCACCTTGGGCGCCGTTATTGGCTAAGTCCCAGCGGCAGGCAACACCGTATTGGTTTTTAATGAGCTCGCCTAAAACCAGTGCCGAATGCAGGCCCGATATGTTAGATATCATTTGTTTTGAGCCTTCGGCAAAAATATTCCACTCGGTTAAAGCAACCGGCTTTTGTATCACGCCCGCCTTTGCTGCACTGGTTTTCATCCAGTCCATAATGTCACGTGTTACGGTCGCGGCTGAGTTTAAAATAATTGAGGGCGTGGAGTTTTGCGCATAAGGCGTGTAATAGTTGTGCACCGAGTAGTAGTCAGGAGCATTACCGGCGGCGGCTAAAACGCCTTCGTTCCAATTACTCACTTCTTCTCCGCTGGCCTCACTGCGGTCAATCATTACGGCACCAATTTTAATCGTAGAGCCAATCTCGGCGGCAGCTTTGCGCATCGAGTCGGCAAAAACTTTAAAATGCTTACCATATAGTTGCCCGGTAATGATTTTGGGTTGTCCGTCTTTGTTTTTAGTAACATCAATAATAAAACCTGCTTCCCAATTGCCAAAACATTCGTTACCCACTTCCCAATATTTGGTACGGCCTTTATCATAGCGTACCCAATCGGCGGCTAAATGTGCTGCAATTTGTACCGGGTGTGCACTGGTGCCATAACGTGCGTAGCCATAATTTACTGTGATAAGGCCGGTGCTGCGGGTGGTTTGCAGCATTTGGTAGTAATTGTCAAGAGTACAGGTCCAGGTGCCAGTGTTACGGCCATACCAGTAACCACCGGCTGGTATTACGTTGCCTGATGGATCATATAACTGATCCGGAACATCAGTAGGCTTTTGCTCGGGAGAACGGTTCCAGAAGTAAGTATCAGAAAAGCTACCACCCGGAACACGTATTATACGGGGAGCTAAGTTAGTAACATGATTAAGTAGTACAGGCTCGTTAACCATAGGCCCCATATATGCATTAGCGTTGTTGCCATAAATGTAACTTGGAACCTTGCTAACTACCTGGTTTGGGTTAACAGTAACCGTAACTGATGAATAGGTGGGTTTTTGTAAATCTAGGTAGCTGGCAACATTAAAGGTTCGAGTTTGCCAACTGTCCATAAAAAATCCGGTAGTAGCCGGCAACTGCGGGTCAATTGACGAAACAGCAGCAGTAGTTTTAGACGCTGCCTCAAACTGGGTGTTTTCGGTTGCATTCGGCGGCGCCTGTGCCTCTTCTTTTTTACAAGCTTGCACAGCTAGCGCAAGCCATAACGCAATAGCTAATTTTTTAGGGGTTTTCATAACAGCTTTTACGTTATATAAATGTTATAGGTTCTCTTTATATAAGCATATTTAACTATTGATTGTGCTATTATAACTGGTAGTGTGGTATTTTTAGATGTATATTAAATATATGTCATATAGGTTTTCTTGCATGCGGAGCTTTAGGATTAGTAAAATGGTTGTTTACTAATCCTAAGCATCATTATGTAAATACCGATCATTTTAGGATTAACAAGGCTGCCATCTGCATCAAGTAAATTCGGTAGCCTTTTCGAAACTGTATGCGCTGGTTGCTACAGTTTAAAGCCTATTTTATACTTTTAACAATAATACCCCTGCTCTTTTACAGATTACTCCCCTTTAAAATAGTACTTAACCAAGTATATTGCGCCAAAACAATTTTCCATTCACTGTCAGTAATCTAAAAAAGACTAAAAGAATCACATTAATTGACTGATTTTAAATATGTTGAACTGGACACCAAATTTCGTGGCATTGCTTCCTTTAGATTTGCAGCTAACAAACTTGATTATTTCCAAGCTTAAGCGGCACGAGCTAAAAGAGGGAGATTTATTACCTGCAGTAAGAGAATTAAGCAACCAAACGCTTGTGTCGGTTTTTGTTATTCAACAGGCTTACTCAAAATTGAAAATTATGGGTATAATTAATACTGATACTATCAATGAAAATCCAATCCTCACTTACAACCAATAAAACAAGTAAATGAATCTTAACAGAATCAGCATTATCTCAAGCCTCGTGCTATCCTTATCGCTACATTTCTTGTACCTGGTACCGCTCAACGCCAAGCCGGTTGCCAATACTGTTCCCCAACCTGAAGCTTACCTGTTCGTTTACTTTACCGGCAACGGAAAGGGGGGGGAGGAAATTCGCTTTGCCATTAGTAAAGATGGCTATCATTTCAAATCCCTTAACCGGAATCAGCCAGTTTTAAGCAGTACCGAAATCAGTGCTTCTGGCGGTGTAAGAGATCCTCATATCCTACGTACTCATGATCAAAAAGGTTTTTATATGGTTGCAACCGACATGGTGTCGGCTAAAGGCTGGGATTCTAACCGTGGAATCGTCCTGATGAAATCGAAAGATTTAATCAAGTGGACTACAAGCCGAATCAACATTCCCGAATCCTTCAAAGCATTTCAAGGAGTTAACAGGGTGTGGGCACCGCAAACTATTTATGACCCGGTACATAAAAAGTATATGATCTATTTTTCGATGCGCAAGGGGAACGAACGAGACAAGATATACTACGCTTATGCAAACAAAGATTTTACCAGTCTTGAAACCGAACCACGCCAGCTTTTCTTTCATCCCGACAGCAACGCCTGTATCGATGGAGACATCATTTTAAAGGATGGCAAATACCATTTAATTTTTAAAACCGAAGGCAGCACCAAAGGGTTAGGCATTGCCGTTTCCAACAGTCTTACCACGGGTTACCAGCTGGCTAAGCAAGGCATACAACAAACTACCGACCCGGTTGAAGGAGCTGGTGTTTTTAAGCTTAACGGAAGCAACACCTATATATTAATGTATGATATTTACACTAAAGGAAAATATCAGTTTACAAAAACTACAGATTTTGAGCATTTTACTGTTGTTGATGAGCAGGTATCTATGGATTTTCACCCGCGGCATGGTACCGTTATGCCCATTACTAAAACCGAAGCCGAAGCGCTGATGGACAAATGGTTTTCAACCGATGATGTATTTTCAACCCTTAAGGGGCCTGGCATTAAAGCGAATAACTTAGTGTTAGATACGGCTGCCAAAATGGTAAGTGTTCCAGTAAATGATAACATTACTGCCAGTGCATTTAAAGGCTCTTTCTTAAATCTGCCGGACCTAAACGTTAAAAAGTTGACGGTTAATGAGGCTAAGGGAACCTTAAATTATCGGGTACAAATAGGTAGCACACCGGCAGTTACTTATCAAGTCAGCCTTAAAAAGTTTCATAACCCCGTATTGCCCGGTTACTTTGCAGATCCGGAAATTATGTATTCGGAAAAGAACCGGCTATTTTATCTTTATCCCACATCTGATGGGTTTACCGGATGGAGTGGTACTTACTTTAAGGCGTTCTCATCGCCCGACTTAGTGACCTGGAAAGATGAAGGTGTTATTTTAGACCTGAACAAGGACGTGAGTTGGGCCAAAAGAAATGCCTGGGCACCCTGCATTATTGAAAAAAAGATAGATGGGAAATTTAAGTACTTTTATTATTACACCGCAGCACAGAAAATTGGTGTAGCGGTAGCCGATGATCCCGCCGGACCGTTTAAAGACACCGGTAAGCCTCTTGTTGAAAATCGCCCTGAAGGAACGAGGGGAGGCCAGCTGATTGATCCGGATGTTTTCACTGACCCTCAGACTGGTAAAAGTTATTTGTATTGGGGAAACGGTTATCTCGCCGGAGCTGAACTTAATGCCGACATGATTTCTATAAAGGCGGGCACCACAGTAATATTAACACCCGACCGAACTTTTAGAGAAGGAACATACGTCTTTTACCGCAACGGCCAGTATTATTTCACTTGGTCTGAAGATGACACGCGGAGTGTTAATTATAAAGTAAGATACGGTACGTCGTCGGGCCCCCTTTCCAAGATCACTGTACCGGAGAATAACATTGTTATTTCTAAATTGGATGAAAAGGGTATTTATGGAACTGGTCATAACTCCGTAATTCAAGTTCCCGGCAAAGATGAATGGTATCTTGTTTATCATCGCTTTACATATCCCACTGGTATAAAAATGGGCAGTGCTGCCGGTTACAATCGCGAGGTGTGCATAGACCGGCTTACCTTTAAGGCCGACGGTAGCATCCAGCCTGTTACACCTACCCATGAGGGTATAAAAGCTGTAACAGTACGGTAGCGATTGAAGCCATGGTGGTACCTGCAATTTCTATATTTTGAGAAATTATCTGAGGTAAGTATAAAAGTGACAACCGAATAATTGTTTAATTGTCGGGTTGACATTTTTGGTACCGGTTAAGTAAAAGGACACTAAAAATATTAAATTTGAAATACCTTTTATAACCGATTTGCCTCCTATTATGAATAACATACTTTACAAAAAGTATTCATTCTGTATTTTAATGCTGCTCTTCACTTCCTACTTTACGTTTGGTAGTGAGCAGGTACGTTGTTTAGGTATCGAGAAAGGGTTGTCCAACAACTCTGTTACTGCCATTTTTAAGGATTACTATGGCTACATGTGGTTTGGAACATACGATGGTCTGAACCGATACGACGGCCAAAAATTTAAGATATTTCGTAACAGTTGGGGAGACGTTAGCTCGCTCGGAAACAATCACATCACTACCTTAACGGGCAACACACGTGAACTTGTTGTAGGTACCCAAAAAGGTCTTTTTCGTTATGATTATCGTTCAGCAAAGTTTGCTCCTTTACAATATTATTTTACACAAGCTATTGGGCAAAGGCCTGTAACGGCAAGCATCAATTCGCTGGTGAGCGGTAAAGATGGAACGGTATATGCCGGCGCCGAAAAACTTGGGCTGCTGCTATACCGCGGCAAAAATGCTGTTTGCCAAAAAGTAGTAGGGGCAAATGGAAGTACTTATACAGTACAGGCTTTAGCTTTAGATACTGATGATCAGCTTTTTGTTTTCGTAGCTAATGAGGGCCTTTTCAGGCTAAATAAAAAGAACAATGTTTTACAACCTGTAAACCGCGACTTAGGCTCGGCTACCTGCATGTTGTTTGATAGGTTTAACAACCAGGTTTGGATCGGTACAGAAAACGGGCTTTACTACTATGACCAAAAAGACGGCATTCTGCACCGGTATCAATCATCATTGGGCAAGCTTTCCAGTTATAACATAACTGATCTTAATTATGATAGTCAGGGAAATTTATGGGTGAGTACAAATGGTGGAGGTATTAATATTCTCAATATTAAACAAGAAAAGCTAACTTACCTTACACCCGGCAGGGAACAGGGCAGGCTGCGGAGCGGTGCAATAAGTGCCGTATATATGGATAACGAGTCGCGCAAATGGATTGCCACTTTGAGGGGTGGGGTAAATATTGTTGAACCCGACAACGGAAACTTTAAGCAGTATCGCCATGACCCTTTCAACAAGAATAGTGTAGTTAACGATTTTATTCTATCATTTTGCGAAGACGAACGCCGGAATATATGGATAGGTACAGATGGTGGCGGCTTGAGCTATTGGAACCGGAAAACAAATGCTTATCAAAACTTTGTACATAGTACAGATCCAAAAAGCCTTCAAAGTAATTTTGTGGTAAGTGTTGTTAAGGATTACACCAACCGCATTTGGGTTGCAAGTTTTAGCGGCGGCATTGATGCTTTTAATCCTAATACAAATTCATTTATTCATTACACGTGTTACAATCCAGTACGTAAAGCAGCCGAAAAGAACATGTGGAAGCTGTTTGAGGATTCGAAGCATAATTTGTGGGCCGGCGCTACACGGGGCGGGGCGTTATATAAGTACAACCGGGTAAAAGACTGTTTTGAGATTTATGACAACACATTAACGGATATACATGTCATTTTTGAAGATGCAGCCGGAACGCTTTGGGCAGGTGACTATGCTGATTTGATTAGCATAAGCCCCAACACTCGAACAACTACTCGGTATAATGTTGGGTACGCTTTAAGGGCCATCTCACAAAGTGATCGCAGCAGCCTGTGGATTGGCACAGAAGGAGGTGGCCTGCTCCGGTTTAATTTAAGCTCGCACCGTTTTGAACGCTATACGCAAAAGGATGGCTTGGCCGGCAATTCGGTTCTAAACACGTTGGTGGCTAACAACGGCGATTTGTGGTGCAGTACTTATAATGGCCTGTCGAGGCTTGATGTTAAGCGTCGCGTTTTTACAAATTATAACGGATCTGATGGTTTGCAAAGCAATCAGTTTAATTACAACGCTGCATTAAAGTTGAGGTCCGGGGAGTTGCTATTCGGTGGCATTTCAGGCTTTAATCTTTTTGATCCGGATAGCATCAGGTCTGTAGCCAGAAGTCCCAAATTGAGGATTAACGATGTTCGCATCGGCAATGCAACCGTAAACGGGAGTAGTGAATTTACCGATGGAAAACCTATTGCACAGTTAAGGGAAATTACTGTACCCTATAACGAAGCTACCATTGCGATTGAGTATACAGCACTGGAATATTCATTGCCGGATAAAATAAATTACGCCTATTATCTTGAAGGCTGGGATCATGGTTGGAATTCGGTTGGCAAATTGCAAACGGCGTATTATACCCGTTTAAATGAGGGTAGTTACCGCCTGCATATCAAAGCTTCTGATACGCAGGGTAAGTGGTCGGCCGGGCAGTTAACTATCGAAATCACCATTTTGCCGCCATGGTACCGAACCTGGTGGGCATATCTGCTGTATATCGGCGTTGGAGGCGCCACTTTATATTGGTTCTGGTTATACCGGAGTCGCCAACAGCAGCTCAGATATGAAGTGCAGATTGCGAATCTGAATATGGAGCGCGAAAAAGAGTTGAATGAGAAGAAGCTCTCCTTTTTTACCAATGTCTCTCATGAGTTTCGCACACCGCTTACGCTTATCATCAATCCAATAAAGGATCTGCTGAGCCAAAACAAAGGTCAAAACGACGAACTTAATGTCATTTATCGAAATGCCCGCCGATTATTGGGGCTTGTAGACCACCTGCTTTTATTCCGCAAAACCGAAACAGAGAACGCAAGTCTCCGGGTATCCAGAATGAATTTTGTAACTATCTGTAATGAGGTGTTTATGTGCTTTACTCATCAGGTAAAAATAAAGCACCTTAAGTACACGCTGGTTGTTTCCAATGAGCAGATGGAGGTTTATGCCGACCGCGAAAAAATTGAGATAGCACTTTTTAATCTCATATCTAATGCTATAAAATTTACCCCCGATGGTGGCGAAATCCAGGTAATGGTGCACGACGATGGCACTCAGGTGTTTTTCGAAATTGCAGATAGTGGCATTGGCATTAGCGCTGATGTCGGCGAAATGCTGTTTGATAAATTTTTCAGAATAAAAGATAAGCAATATTCTAAAACCGGATTTGGAATAGGCCTATACTTGGTTAAGAATTTTATTGACAGTCACTTCGGCAAGATCTATTACCATGCGAGCAAACTGGGAGGTACAACTTTTATCATGAGTTTGCCTAAAGGCAATGCTCATTTCTCTGAAGAACAAATCGATGAAACAATTATTTCCCCAACGCACATAAACGAATTAATCGATCATGACAATAAAGACATTCTTCCGGAGGAGGAGAGTAACAATCTGGAATTACTAATTTCTGATAAACAAACCATCCTGGTAATTGATGACAATGACCAGATCAGAAATTATATTAAAAAACTCCTGACGCCTGAATACAGGGTGATTGAATCGGAAGATGGGCAAGCCGGATTGAAATTAATCAAGGTAAACTTACCTGATCTGGTGCTTAGTGATATAGTGATGGGCGAACTTAACGGTATTGAACTGTGCAAAATACTTAAAGACGATAACGCGACCAATCATATTCCCATCATACTGCTTACAGGAAATGCCACGCCGGAGTTGATGTTGAAGAGTATCAATGAAGGTGCAGCAGATTTTATCAGTAAGCCGTTTGAAAAGGATGTTTTGCTTGCAAAAGTTAAAAGTGTGCTCCGCAGCAAAAAAGAGTTGCAGAATTACTTTTACCAGGAGATAACCTCCAAGAATACTATTAAAAATGTTTCGGAAGAACACAAGGATTTTCTTTATAAGTGTATCAGCATAATTGAGGCGCATCTTACCGATCCTGCATTTGACGTAGAGAGCTTAGCCAGGATGATGAAGATGAGTTATCCTACGTTATTTAAGCGTATCAAGTCAACCACCGGTAAATCCATTAACAACTTTATACGCTTTGTTCGCCTACGTAAGGCTGCCGAATTGTTGATCCGTACAAACTGTAATGTTAATGAAGCAGCGTTTCAGGTAGGAATAAACGATCTGAAATATTTTCGCGAACAATTTCACAAACAATTTGACCTCAACCCATCCGAATTTCTGAAAAAGCACCGGGCTAATTTCCAAACCACCTACCGGGTGGAGTAATTTCTTGTGAACGGTAAGCCTTTGTCAGTTTTGGGGAACCTGGAACTAAATTATTGCGAATTACGCGATTTAACAAAAATACCCCCTAAGATTTACCATTCAATCCCCCTACAATTAGATGATTTTCTCTTTATTTCGTAGCCGGACTTATAACGAAACCAATTATATTATAGGATAAACTTGCTTTTCGGCTTTATATTGAAAATTCTAAATATAGTTATCCGGACAAAAGTCAGGGAAAAAAATGACCGGCTTTTGCGTAAGGGCGTGCATTTTGCATGTCAAGTAAGTGTGAAGGAACAGACTAAAGAGTGGGCGTTAAATAAAATTACATAATGCGATTAACAAGTATTGCAATTGTTTGCCTGATAGGTATTTTGACCCTATCATCAACGTACGCACAAAAGGCCACGGGCTTCAAGAAAGATAAGGCGCTGCTGGGTTCCTTAAGCCAGCAGTTTAAGGCTGGCGGGTCCCAGTACAAGCTGCTGGCTGCGCGGTTGAAGGCAGACCGCTTCCCCAAAACCTACTATGCCAAAACCGACAGTTTGGAGACCAGCGGCTCGGGCTGGTGGTGCAGCGGCTTTTACCCCGGCACGCTCTTTTACCTGTACAAGCAAACCCATGATAAGGCACTGCTGGCCGAGGCCAACCGTGTCCTTTTGCCACTGGAAAAAGAACAGTATAACAAATCGACCCATGATCTGGGCTTTATGATGTACTGCAGCTTTGGCAACGCCTTAAAGGTTGACCCCAAGCCCCGCTATAAGCAAATACTGCTGAACAGCGCCAAATCCCTGTGCACCCGTTTTGACCCCAAGGTGGGCTGCATTAAATCATGGGATTCCAAAAAGCCGGAGTTTTTGGTGATCATTGATAATATGATGAATTTGGAACTGCTGTTCTGGGCCACCCGGGTAACCGGTGATTCGAGCTTTTACAAGATAGCGTTAACCCATGCCAATACCACAATGAAGAACCACTTCAGAGCCGATTACAGCTCATACCATGTTATCGACTATAACCCCCAGACAGGCGCCGTACAACAAAAGCGTACCGCCCAGGGCTATGCCAATGAGTCGGCCTGGGCCCGGGGGCAGGCCTGGGGCTTGTATGGTTATACGGTAATGTACCGCCATACCCGCGATAAGAAGTACCTGGTGCAGGCCAATCACATTGCGCAGTTTATCCTGGGCCACCCTAACTTGCCAAAAGACAAGATACCGTACTGGGATTTCAATGCGCCTGACATTCCCAAGGCCTTAAGGGATGCCTCGGCAGGAGCGGTGATGGCATCAGCCCTGCTGGAGCTGTGCACTTATACGGATAAAGCCATGGCACAGCGCTACTTCGGCAGTGCGCAAACGATGCTCAAAAGCCTGTCGGCAGCGCCATACAAGGCAGCCCGGGGCAGTAACGGCGGCTTTATTCTGCAGCACAGCGTTGGGCACATACCCCAGGGTACAGAAGTGGATGTACCCCTTACCTATGCCGACTACTACTTTATGGAGGCACTAGAACGGTATAAAGCGTTGTAGTAATTTGCAGGCTATGTTTCAGAAAAATAAAATATTACTGTTGCTGGTCTTGATGCCTCTCATAGCATCCGGTCAGCGCAAAGCGAAGCAAAACACCAGGGAAACGTGGTTGGCTTATATGGACCGCATTGCCAGGCCGGTGATATACAGCCTGGCGCAGGGTAAGCTAAAAGCTAATATGCCGGTGGAGTTTTCTGAGCATGTCGACAATAAGGCTTCAAGGTCACGGGTTGCTTATTTGGAAGCATTTGGTCGCACACTTTCGGGTATTGCGCCGTGGCTACAGCTTGAAGGCGGGAGTGAGAAGGAAATAAAGCTGCGTAACCAGTACAGGCAATGGGTAGTGGCAGGTATTGCAAATGCTGTAAATCCGCAATCTGCCGATTACATGGAGTGGAATGGTGGGCAACCGCTGGTAGATGCCTCGTTTCTTGCTTTAGCACTCATCAGGGCACCCTGGATATGGGAGCACCTGGATAAAACGGCAAAAGCCCAGGTGGTGGCAGCTTTTCTGCTTACCCGCAACACTGTTCCGGTTTATAGCAACTGGATATTGTTTACAGGAGCTATTGAGACGTTTTTTGATAAATACGGTTTAGACTACGACCCTGTAAGAGTAGAATTTGCAATCAGAGAATTTACACAGCATTGGTACACAGGCGATGGGATGTATGCAGATGGAATGAGCTTTCACCTCGATTATTATAATAGTATCGTTATTCAGCCTTATCTCAGCGATATTTTGGATGTAATGGCAGATAAACAAAAACGCTACCTGCGTGAAAGGGATCAGGTAATGCAAATAGGGCAGCGGTATGCGCAAATTTTGGAACGCTCGGTTAATACAGACGGTAGTTACCCTACGTATGGCCGTTCAATCGTTTACCGCGGAGGAGTATTTCATCACCTGGCCAACGTAGCGCTTAAAAAACAATTGCCATCGTCTATTTCACCGGCGCAGGTAAGAGAAGCTTTGACAGCCGTTATGAAAAAGACCATAGATGCGCCGCAAACCTTCACCAGTTCCGGCTGGCTAAATATTGGTTTGTATGGTAAACAGCCCGGCCTGGCCGAAGGATATATAACCACTGGGAGCGGCTACCTTTGTTGCACACTGTTCCTGCCTTTGGGCTTACCCGAAACCGATGATTTCTGGTCGTCGGCGCCGCAGCCATGGACGGCTGTAAAAATCTGGAGTGGACAGGATGTGCCTGCCGACCACGCCCTGGAACTTAGAAAATAAACATGCCTTATGAAAACCTTTAATCAAATAAAATACCTGATCTTATTATTCATACTCCCTGCTTTATACGCTCACGGGCAACGCAATAACTTTACACCTGGCGAAATCTGGCCCGATGATAAAGGCGTGCATATTAATGCTCACGGTGGCGGCATAATGTATCAAAAAGGGAAGTATTACTGGTTTGGCGAGCACAAAATTGCCGGAGGTGCTGGGAATAGGGCCATGGTTGGTGTGCATTGTTACTCATCAAAAGACCTATACAATTGGAAGGATGAAGGTATTGCTTTAAAGGTGTCTGAAGATACCACAAGCGACATTGCCAAAGGCTGCATTTTAGAACGGCCTAAAGTAGTTTACAATAAGAAAACGAAGAAGTACGTGATGTGGTTCCATTTGGAGTTGCGTGGGCAGGGATACAAAGCAGCACGAGCGGGAGTGGCCACAAGTGACCGTATTAATGGCCCGTATACCTTTATCAAGAGCTATCGCCCAAATGCCGGTTTTATGCCAATTTCTCCGGCCGGAACGCCAGACGCTGAGAAAGTAGATTGCGCCAACATTAAGAACCGGAGCGAGGGTTTCTTTTGCAGAGACCTGCCCGGAGGACAAATGGCCAGAGATATGACTGTGTTTGTGGATGATGACGGGAAGGCCTACCATGTGTTCTCTGCAGAAGAGAACGCCACGCTTGATATGGCAGAACTGACAGACGACTATACCGCTCACACCGGCAAGTTTGCAAGAGTTTACCCTGGGCGCTCAACCGAAGCGCCGGCTGTATTTAAGCGTAAGGGTACTTACTATATGATTGGCTCGGGCACAACAGGTTGGGATCCAAATCCGGGGCGTTGGTTTTCTGCGCCATCCATTTGGGGGCCATGGACATATCATGGTAATCCATGTAAAGGGTTGAAAGCGGAAATTACATTTGGCGGGCAAAGTACGCACGTACTGCCGGTACAGGGCAAAAAAGACGCTTTCATTTTTATGGCCGATAAATGGACGCCGAAAGATGCAATTGATGGGCGTTATCTCTGGCTGCCAATAAAGTTTAACGGAGACGAGATGGAAATTGATTGGCTGGAAAAATGGGATCTAACGGTATTTGATAAGTAAGATGATCAAGATAATTCTGACAGGAGTACTGTTGGCGACGGGATTGCTTGCCACTGCACAAAATAATTTAATTACTAATATAGGGAGCCGCAAGGCCGTTAGCCTGAACGGCACCTGGCAGTATATTGTTGACCCTTATGAAACTGGTTTTTACGATTACCGCTACAAAGAACTGCGCGAAGACCACCCGGATGCGTATTGGAATACCGATGTACCCACCGACCGCAGTGAAAAAAAAGAGCATGGTTATACCGACAAGTACACCTTACAGGTACCAGGTGACTGGAACCATCAAAAACCGGAGTTTGTGTATTACGAAGGCACTGTATGGTATAAGAAGAACTTTAGTTACCCTAAAACGACTGCCGGCAATAAATACTACTTGTATTTTGGTGCTGTAAATTACCGGGCCGATGTTTACCTGAATGGCAAAAAGCTCGGCATGCACAAAGGTGGCTTTACTCCCTTTAACTTTGAAGTGCCCGCAACGCTGCTTAAAGAAACCGGCAACTTTCTGGTGGTAAAGGTAGATAACAAGCGCGATGCCAATGAGGTACCCACGCTGAACACCGATTGGTGGAACTACGGCGGCATAACCCGCGATGTAAAGCTAATTGAGGTGCCGCAAAACTTTATACAGGATTACGTCATCCAGCTTAAAAGGCCGCAGCCAGGCAAAGCACCGGCCAAATCACCATTGGCAGAAGGCTGGGTGAAACTTAGCCAGCAGCCTGCAGCTAATGAAATGATTAGTATTGAAATTCCGGAACTGAAATACAAAAAGCAGGTACCGGCTACCGCTCAGGTCACTAAGCTAAGCATCAATTTACCTAAAGTGCAGTTATGGTCGCCGGTACAACCCAAACTGTACAAAGTATTAGTAAGTACTGCAACTGATAGGGTAGAAGATAAAATCGGTTTCAGAACAATTGAAGCCTATGGTAAACAGGTATTACTTAATGGCAAACCGCTGTTTATGCGCGGCATTAGTATACATGGCGAGATACCACAGGATGTAAGACGCGCTTACAGCGAGGCGGATGCCCGGCAACTGCTGGGTCAGGCTCGTGAACTGGGCTGCAATATGGTAAGATTAGCACACTATCCGCACGACGAAACAACGACGCGTTTGGCCGATTCGCTGGGCATAGTGGTATGGTCGGAAATACCGGTGTACTGGACTATTAACTTTGGCAGTGCCGAGGTGTTAGCCAAGTCCAAGGTGCAACTTAACGAGATGATTACCCGCGATCACAACCGCGCCAGCGTCATTATTTGGTCGGTAGGTAACGAAACACCTATCAGTCAAACCCGAACTAATTTTATGAAAAGCCTGATTACGGCTGCGCGTGAGCTCGATAACACCCGCATGATATCTGCAGCTCTAGAAGTGAACTATAATTCGGGTAAAAATCTCAATCTGATAGACGATCCTCTGGGCGAATTTGTTGATCTGGTAGCGTTTAACGAATACCTTGGCTGGTACGGCGGCCTGCCCGATAAGTGCCGAACCACTAACTGGGGCACTGTTTACAACAAACCCTTATTTGTTAGTGAAACAGGTGCCGAAGGTAAAACCGGCTTCCATGCCGATTCGCTTACTCGCTTCAGTGAAGAATACCAGGCTTGGTATTACCGCGAGCAGATAGCTATGCTCAAGCGCATGCCCGATAATTATGTAGGCATTTCACCCTGGGTACTGGCAGATTTTCGTTCACCCAAGCGTAACAACCCGCTTTACCAGGAAGGTTGGAACCGCAAGGGCTTGTATGACGACAAGGGAAATAAAAAACAAGCGTTTTATATTCTTCAACAATATTATCAAGACATCGCGCAAAAAACAGGCAAATAGGTTCAACAATAACAATTACTATTATGATAAAAGTAAAGTGGCTTACATTAGCCATTGGTGCCATTATATTGTGCCATGCTCCGGTCAAAGCACAAACAAAACATTCATTTTCATTAGGCGAGCAGGACTTTCTGCTCGACGGGAAGCCTTTCCAGATGATAAGCGGAGAAATGCACTATCCGCGTGTACCGCGCGAAGCCTGGCGAGACCGCATGAAGATGGCCAAAGCCATGGGGCTAAATACCATCGGCACCTATGTGTTCTGGAATTTACATGAACCCCAAAAAGGCGTTTTTGATTTTACAGGCAACAATGATATTGTTGAATTTGTACGAATTGCCCAGCAAGAGGGGCTGTGGGTTGTTCTACGGCCAAGCCCGTATGTATGCGCGGAATGGGAATTCGGCGGCTATCCGTACTGGCTGCAAAACGAGAAGGGGCTGGTTGTTAGGAGTAAGGAGGCCCAGTATCTGAAAGAGTATAAGGCATACATCGATGAAGTAGGTAAAAGGCTGGCCCCCATGCAGATAAATCACGGTGGCAATATTTTGATGGTACAGATTGAAAATGAGTATGGTTCATACGGCAGTGATAAAGAATACCTGGCTATTAATCAGAAAATGTTTAAAGAAGCCGGTTTTGATGGCTTGCTTTACACCTGCGACCCTGCTGCTGATGCTGCAAACGGCCACCTGGAAGGACTTCTACCCGCGATTAACGGCTTGGACAACCCCGCCAAAGTAAAAGCGCTGGTAAATAAATTGCACAACGGAAAAGGGCCGTACTACATTGCCGAATGGTATCCGGCTTGGTTTGACTGGTGGGGAGCACCTCACCATACTGTGCCTGCCCAAGCCTATGCCGGTAGGTTAGATTCGGTGCTAACCGCTGGTATGTCTATCAATATGTACATGTTTCATGGTGGTACAACGCGCGGCTTTATGAATGGCGCCAACTATAAAGATACCAGCCCTTATGAACCGCAAACCAGCAGTTACGATTATGATGCCCCTCTGGATGAAGCTGGTAATCCTACTGCTAAATATCTGAAATTTAGGGAGGTTATTCAACGCAGTTTACCAAAAGGGCAGGCGTTGCCACAGGTGCCCGCAGCGAAACCAGCTATGCAAATTAGTCCGGTTACTTTGAGCCAAGCCGCCGTTTTGTTAAATAATCTGCCTAAAGCTGTAGAAAACCCAACACCATTAACTTTTGAGGACCTTAAGCAGGATTATGGCTATATGCTATACAGTACAACGGTTGAGGGAGGACGAAGTGCTTTATTAAAAGTAAAGCAATTAAGAGACTTTGCCATAGTTATGTTGAACGGAAAAACGGTTGGAACCCTGGACCGCAGGACCAAACGCGACAGCATTAACCTGGAGCTCCCTACAGGTAATGTTAAACTCGATATACTGGTAGAGAATATGGGCCGCATTAATTTTGGCAAATATCTGTTAGAGAATAAAAAGGGTATCACCGAAAAGGTTTTGCTTGGTGGTGAGGAAGTTAAAGGCTGGAAAATGTACAGATTCCCGATGGCCAATAGCAACGCTTTCCGATTTATAAAAGCAACTCAATCCGGAAATTCTCCCGTTATGAAAAAAGGAAATTTTAATGTAAGTACGCTTGCAGATACCTATCTGGATATGAGTAAGTGGGGAAAAGGGGTTGTTTGGGTAAATGGACATAATTTGGGTAAGTACTGGAACATTGGCCCTCAGCAAACGATTTATGTGCCCAAAGAATGGCTTAAAAAAGGCAGCAATAGCATCATCGTTCTGGATTTACTGACCTACAACGAACAAAAGGTAGTTACCACCAGTAAGCCTGTGTTAAATGTTATGGTAAAAAAGTAAAAGTTGAGTGCCAATAGCATGGCTGAAAGATAATAGCTTATGAAAGTATTAATCACCTTGTTGCTCTTTTTGCCCTCGCTGTCAATGCAAACGCCCGTGAGCCTGACCCAGCAATCTGACTACAAGCTTGTATGGAGCGACGAGTTCAATAAAGACGGAGCGCCGAACCCTGACAATTGGACGTATGAGAAAGGTTTTGTTCGCAATCATGAATTACAATGGTATAGTACTGAAAATGCACGCTGCAAGGGAGGGAAATTGATTATTGAAGCCAAGAAAGACACTTCTAAAAATCCAATATACGACCCAACTTCTTCAGATTGGAAAAAAGCCCGTCCAAAAATTGGGTATACCTCAGCAAGTATCAATACATCAGGCAAGCACCAGTGGCAGTATGGACGTTTTGAAATGCGTGCCCGTTTCGATGTAGACCCTGGGCTTTGGCCGGCATTTTGGACGTTAGGCGTTAATGGCGAATGGCCCTCCTGCGGAGAAATTGATATTATGGAGTATTACAGGGGCAAAGTCTTAGCCAACATTGCCTGCGGAACTTTGGCCAGGTACAAAGCCCGGTGGTTCAGTAATACCAAAGCGCTTGAAGAGTTTAAGGATAAAGATTGGGCTCAAAAGTTTCATACCTGGAAGATGGATTGGGATGAACAAGCTATTAGTCTTTACGTGGATGATCAACTGCTAAATTCTGTAAAGCTAAGCGAGCTCGAAAACGCCAGTAAAAACCCGGTTAACCCATTTAAGCAGCCACATTACATTCTGCTTAATCTTGCACTTGGTGGTGATAACGGTGGCGATCCTAAAGGCACACCATTTCCGCGTACCTTCGAGATTGATTACGTGCGTGTTTACCAAAAAGAACCCAATGCTATTAAACAGTAAAGGTCACTTACAAATAAACAGATTCTGAAAAAGCCTGCATATAAAAAGATAACTGGGCTTTATTGTAAAAATATATCCTACAGTTACACATTATTGTAACCGCCAATCTAAACTTCCATGAAAAAACTGCTACTTATCTTTACTTTCATTACCTCAGTGGTTAGCGCACAAGATGCCCGAAACGACTGGGAGAACCCCAGCTTGTTGGATTGGAATAAAGAAAAGGCACATGCAGCCTTCATGCTTTATGATAACGCCGCTAATGCTAAAACTGATGACTATAAGTTGTCGCCATATTTCCGGTCATTGAACGGTGATTGGAAGTTTAGCTATGTAAATAAATATGCACAGCGGCAAAAGGATTTTTATCGAACCGACCTTGACGACTCTAAATGGGGTACTATTGCGGTGCCCTCCAACTGGGAGCTAAAAGGTTTTGGTATTCCTATTTACACCAATATCACTTATCCGCATTTGCGGCAGCCGCCTTTAATTGGAGATAACAACCCGGTGGGAACCTATCGGAAAAGATTCAGCGTGCCTGCAAATTGGCAAGGTAAGGAAGTGCTGCTCCATTTTGGTTCAATTAGCGGATGTGCATTTGTTTTCGTTAATGGACAGAAAGTGGGCATGTCTAAAGTGGCTAAATCCCCGGCAGAATTCAACATTACAAAATACCTGAAACCAGGCGAAAACCTGCTGGCTGTACAAGTTTTTCGCTGGCACGATGGCAGTTATCTGGAAGATCAGGATTTTTGGCGACTGAGCGGGATAGAACGCGACGCTTTCCTTTACGCCGTGCCCGGTAAAACCGTATGGGATTACTTTTTACATGCAGGCCTCGATGATGCTTATAAGAACGGCACTTTCTCTGCAGAGGTAGCTTTAAGATCTTTTGTGAAACAAGTTACCGCCTCATCTTCTCTTACCATCGAAATATTTGATCGTTTAGGTAAACGTATATTTTCCGAAAGTCAGTCTTTAAATGCCAGTAATGATACTTTGCAGCAAGTGCGTTTCAAAGGGCTGGTAAAGCAACCTTCAAGATGGAGTGCGGAATCTCCCTACCTGTATGATTGCGTAATGACCTGGAAATTGGGAGGCGAAACTTTTGTTACCTCCAATAAAATCGGGTTCAGGCGGGTGGAGATCAAAGGTGCTCAACTGATGGTAAATGGCGTTCCCATATTGGTGAAGGGAGTGAACCGCCATGAACATGACGATGTGCAGGGCCACGTGCCTGTACGCGAAACGATGCTTAAAGATATAAGGCTGATGAAACAGTTTAATATCAATGCCGTCCGTACCAGTCATTACCCCAACGATCCGCTGTGGTATAAACTGTGCGACCAGTACGGCCTATATCTGGTAGATGAAGCCAATATTGAAACCCATGGCATGGGAGCGGAGTTGCAGGGATGGTTTGATCGGTCTAAACACCCGGCTTATCTCCCCGAGTGGGCACCTGCACACATTGACCGCACCATACGTTTGGTAGAACGGGATAAAAACCATCCGTCTGTGATCATTTGGTCTTTAGGAAACGAGTGCGGTAATGGCCCGGTGTTCCATCAAACATATAATTGGATTAAAGAACGCGACCCTAGCCGCCCGGTTCAGTTTGAGCAGGCTGGCGAGAGCGAGAATACCGATATTGTTTGCCCAATGTATCCCAGCATCACTAACATGAAAAAATATGCTGCTGCAGACAAGCAAAGACCATATATTATGTGTGAGTATGCGCATGCCATGGGTAACAGTAACGGAAACTTTCAGGAATACTGGGATATCATCGCCAGCAGTAAGCACATGCAGGGCGGTTTCATTTGGGACTGGGTAGATCAGGGCATACGCACTGTAAATGCCAACCAGGATGTGTTTTGGGCTTATGGCGGCGATTTGGGTGCTTTTCATCTGCAAAACGATGAGAACGGTGTGGCCGATGGGTTGCTAAGCTCCGACCGTACACCCGACCCGGGATTATATGAAGTAAAGAAAGTATACCAGAATATTCATTTCAGCTCTACATCCCCCGGTAGTGGCAGGTTCACCGTGCGGAATATGTTTGATTTTACCGACCTCGATCAGTATAATTTCATGTGGTTGTTATACAAAAATGGTGAGTTGATTAAACAGGCGCCTTTTACGTTAAAGTTACCACCTCATCAACAAAAGGAAGTTAAACTACCGCTTAACGGCATCGGCAAAAATTTGAGCGATGAATATTTTGTTATCATCCGTGCATTAGCTAAAAAGCCATCAGAGATGATACCGCAGGGCCATGTAATTGCCGAAGAACAGTTTAAGCTAGGCGGTGATTATTTTGCAAGCCAGCCTGAAAAAAAAGGACAATTGGTTATAAAGCGGAACGAAAAGACGCTGAGCTTTACAGCCGGCGACATTAGCGGGGAGTTTGATATAACTGCCGGCCGCATGAACACGTTTGCAAGCAGTGGCGGGCAAGCACTAAGGCAATTCCCGGAACCTTATTTTTGGCGTGCACCAACCGATAACGATTTTGGAAATGGAATGCCCGAAAAATTAGGCATTTGGCGCAATGCTCATGCAGCCCGCACAGTAAAGAGTGTGGTTGTTGGTGAGCAAAATACCACTGGGTTAAACATTGCCGTAAATTATTTATTAGACGGCATTGACGTACCGTATACGGTTAACTATCACGTTAACAACGATGGTTCGGTTAAAATAACTGCTGCAATAGATATGACAGGCCGCAACCTGCCCGAATTGCCTCGCTTTGGTATGCGGATGCCGGTTCGTGGCGGTTATAACCATTTGTCTTATTACGGACGGGGGCCTTGGGAAAATTATAGCGACCGTAATACGGCAGCATTTATTGGCCGTTATAACGACCTGGTAGAAAATCAATTTTACCGCGGTTATATAAGGCCGCAAGAAAGTGGCTATAAAACCGATGTAAGGTGGCTAACATTGCTTGATGCCGAAGGAAAAGGCTTAAAGGTGGAAGGTGCCCAGCCCTTATGTTTTAGCGCGATGAACATTGCGACCGAAGCCCTTGACCCCGGCCTGTCCAAAAAGCAGCAACATCCAACAGATCTGCGTTACAGTAACAATGTGTTTCTGCAAATTGACCTGGCCCAGCGCGGAGTTGGGGGAGATGACAGTTGGGGAGCATTGCCTCATCAACAGTACCGTTTGCTGGGAAAGAAGTACAGCTATTCCTATACATTAAGTTTGGTTAAATAACTCCTGCAATCGGAGAGTTTAAGTTTGCCTGGTTCATATTTCTAATGAGTTTTAAAAAGGTTTGATAAATTTTGATGGTGTGATTTGAAGTTAAACAGTAGGTTATCTAACATTATGAAATACCCACCAAAAAAGATTGGTTTACCCCTCACTAGGTAATAGTAAATGGTCCTAATTTGCCCAATAATTAATTATTTTTTAATTAATAGTATTAGGGGAAGCCGTTTCTATTAACCAATTAAAACCTTCTTTATGAGACCTTTAAAAATTATTTTGCTTTTACTTTTGTCGGTTACTGCTTTTACCTCGTGTAAAAAAGGTAATGCCGGCATTGAAGAAACCAGCGCGAGCGCTGACAATCTAACAGTCAAAAAAGATAATGCCGTATCGTGGGTAAACGTCATCCCGGCTAATTCTTTCAGCTCATTCTCTACGTACTGGAATAACCTTTACCCTTGGGGATCTGACCATAATGGTACAGCCAGAATGCGTGCGGAAAATATCAGCGTATCGGGCGGTGTGTTAACGCTAACCAGTGCGCCAAGCGGCAGCGTGGGCAACAGCAATAAAGACCCTTACTTGCCTATCCATTACTATTCAGGTACCGTCTATGCGAAAACAATCCCCGTGATCGATACATCATGGCCCAAATGGCACTTTAAAGGCGAGTTTCAGTGCGAATCCCAGCGCGGAACCTGGCCAGCGTTTTGGATTACAGGGGCAGACTCCTGGCCGCCTGAAAGCGATTTTATGGAATTTAAGGGAAGTGCAACCTGCTGGACAAATACTTACAAAAATTTAAGTGGGGGGTGGTCAAGTGTGGGTACAACCGTTGCTAACCCTGGCAACTGGCATACTTACTCAGTATACGTAACCAAAACTAACGCGACCGACGTATCTATAGAATATTGGATAGACGGCTCGTTAAAAAGTACTCAAACCGGCGCCAACTTTGTAGGTAAACGATTTAACATCATAATTGATTATCAGATGGAGGGCTCATCAGGCTCTCCGGGCCCTACCGGAACAACGTATATGCGTGCGCGAAACGTTATTGTTGAAAAAAGTGCAACCTTGTAAATAACCCCAGCGGCTTCCCCTTAAATTTACCATTCTCCTTGCTAGTCTACCAAACCCGAAAAAAACAATGCGTTTAAATGGGGTTTAAAATAAACTTTTAATTTTACGAATTTTCCTGTCAGATGAACGGCGTAAGATGTACAGTGATTATTTAACCCACATTTTAATTAATTGCCCCCGTTTATTTATTGTTTTGTCCCCCTATCTTCATAAATAAATCCCATTAATTAGCATTGTATTCTCTTAACCGGAGTTGCAAGCCCAATTTAAAAACCAACAACCCATGTCACCTTACTTTGTCCTGTATTGCAGGTTCCGGGTAAGGCTTAACTAATTGTTAAAATTAAGTATGTATGAGAAGAACACTAACTTATTATGTTCGGCTTACTGTGCTGGTAAGCCTTCTAATGCACAGCCTTTTGCAGCACGCCTTTGCACAAGCATCCTATGTAGTGACCGGGCGCGTACTCGATAGCAAAAGCGTGCCCCTGCCCGGTGCATCAATTAAAGTAAATGGAACACAACAAGGGGCGGTTGCTGATCCCAACGGTAATTTCAGACTTGAACTCAACGCACCGGTCACACTGGTTATATCCTTTACGGGCATGATTACAAAGACGGTGCAGGTAAGCTCTGCCAACACAAAGGTGGATGTTACCCTTGCTGATGGTGGTAAGCAGCTATCAGATGTAGTTGTTGTGGGTTACGGTACACAAAGAAGATCAGATGTAACGGGTTCGGTAGCTTCGGTACCCAAAAATCGATTGTCGCAGTTGCCGGTTACCAATGTACTGCAGGCGCTTGAGGGCGCCGTAGCTGGCGTAAATATCACTACGGTATCTTCTATCCCCGGGTCTCAGCCTGCTGCAACAGTTCGCGGTCAGAACTCCATTACTGCATCAAATGCGCCATTCGTAGTAGTAGATGGAATACCGCTGAGCAAAACAGGCGGCTCACTGAACGATATCAATCCTAATGATATAGCTTCGATGGAAATACTGAAAGATGCCTCGGCAGCAGCTGTATACGGTACCAACGGTGCAAACGGAGTTATTTTAATTACAACCAAACGCGGCTCAATCGGCAAGCCGGTTATTCGGTACAACGGCTATGCAGGGCTGGAGAATTACGCTCATGTGCTCCAACCTCGCGACCCAGCTTCATTTACACAGAAGTACCTCGATTACCTTAAGCAGAACAATTTACCACAACAATTCACTGAGCCGGTTTACAACAATGGCGAACGTGCCAATTACGCAGCCGGAAGGACAGTGAACTGGTTAGACGAAATTAGTCAGCAGGGCGTGATGCAGGATCATAACCTCAGCGTTCAGGGCGGAAGTCCGGATGTTAAATACTTTGTGTCTGGCGACTACCTGAAACAGAAAGGTATTCTTCAGGGCTATCAATATCAACGCGTTAGTTTCCGTTCAAATCTGGATATTAATGTTACCGACTTTTTGACGGTAGGTGCATCTGCTTTTTTTACCAACAATAACTATGATGGTGGCCGGGTAAATCTTCTGTTTGCAACAGCACTTAGTCCATACGGCAACATTTATAATGCGGATGGTACCTATGCCATTTATCCGCAGGCCCCAGAGCAACTCTACACAAACGCTTTCCTGGGTTTAACAACTGATGTGGTTAACCGCAGCGTTAACGCGGTTGGCAACGGTTACGCAGACGTTAAATTTGATAAGCTAATTAAGGGATTAAGATACCGCCTTAATGTTGGCTATAATTATTTGCCTACCCGCTATAATAGCTACAGTGGCCGCTTGGCTAATTCAACAATAGGATCGGCAACAGCAACGGCTAATGAGACAACGGGTTATACAATTGACAACCTGCTTTATTATGTACGTGACTTTAACAAGCACCGTATTGATTTTACAGGTTTATACGGCGCTCAAAGAACGCGGTATTTTAGCCAAACTTCAGGCGCCACCGGCTTTGTTAACGATGCGCTTTCTTATAACAACATAGGTGCCGGAGCAACTCAAACAGCTGGCTCAAATTCTACTCGTTATGCGTTAAATTATTATATGGCCCGTGCGGTATATTCTTATGACCAGCGCTACGTGGCTACTTTAACTTTCCGCCGCGACGGCTCATCTGTTTTTGGTGCCAACACCAGTAAGTTTGGTACTTTTCCGTCAGCTGCATTAGCCTGGAACATCAGCAATGAGAACTTTATAAAAAGTGTAAAGTGGATCAACACGCTTAAACTGAGGGGTTCTTACGGCAAATCGGGCAATGAAGCAATTGGCGTTTACGGAACTATCACTACCGACAATAGCGTAAGATTTCCTTTTAACGGTGTAAGCCTTGTTGGTTTGCAGGCTGGTAACCTGGGTAATGTTAACCTGCAGTGGGAGACCACCAAATCAGGCAATATCGGTATAGACTTTGCCGTGCTTAACAGTCGTATAAGTGGTACCCTTGATTTTTATCATAACATTACCGATGGATTGCTGCTGCGAAGGGTGCTTCCGGCAGTAACCGGCTATGCTAACGTGTTAGACAATCTGGGTAAAACACGTAACAAGGGTGTTGAGCTTACGGTAAATACCCGCAACATACAATCTAAAACCTTTAGCTGGGAAAGTAACATCGTATTTGCCGCTAATAAGAACAAAATTGTTGACTTGTTTGGTGATGGCCAAAATGATGTTGCCAATAACTTATTTATAGGCTCGCCTGTAGGGTCAATTTATGATTACCGGATGACCGGTGTGTGGCAAACGGGAGAAGATGCTTCGAGGCAGGACCCCAGCGCAAAGCCCGGCGATCTGAAATTTGCTGACACCAACGGCGACGGCCGTATAACTGCTGATGATCGCGTTATTTTAGGGCAGACTGCCCCAAAATGGACAGGCGGTATATCCAATACCTTCAGATACCAGAATTTAAGTTTGACCGTATTTATCCAAACAGCACAAGGTATGCTGCGAAACAATACAGATTTTAATTATGCCGATGAAGCCGGACGCCGTAACACACCAGCCGAAATTGGATATTGGACGCCTACAAACGGCAGTCAGGAATTCCAGTCGTTGTCTTACACCAATACGCGAGGCTATGGGTATCCGCGTAACGCTAGCTTTACACGTTTAAAAGATATAACCTTAAGCTACACAGTACCTCAAAGTATGGTTAACAAGCTGGGCATATCAACACTAAGCATTTATGCCAGCGGGCGCAACCTGCATACCTGGACCAAGTGGATTGGTTGGGACCCTCAGCAAACTTATTATACCCGCGGTGTTACCAGCCAGGCTAACGATCAGAGTGCGTTTGCAGCAGGCTTTAATAATAACTATCCCATTACGCGTACAGTTGTTTTAGGGTTAAACATTTCGTTGAAATAATATCTGAAGATATCATGAAAAGAACTTCCATTATAATAGGCGTTTTAGTAGCTGTAATACTAGGCGCTGCATCCTGTAAGAAAGCTTTTTTGGATGAAAAGCCATATTCAAACTACATACCGTCAACAGTAACCGATTCGCTTGGATTTGAGGCATCCCTGATTGGTTTGTATCAATATCAAACCGGTACGCTAACATGGTCGGCTGACCAAGGGTGGCCCAGTGTTTGGCAAGTAGGTACAGATGTGGCTAATGCCACCGCACAGCAGCAGGGCATTGAAGTGCCTTATTACACCTATTCGCAATTAACCGCTACAGACCGGGCTGCATCGATTACCTGGAGCCGCTACTATGCTTTAATTAACAATGCAAACATCATTATCGATGGATTACAGTCTGCCACAGGTATGGGCGCTGTAGGTAAGCGTTTGGTAGAAGCTGAAGCAAAGTTTTTTAGGGGATACGCTTATAACACCTTGGCCACACTTTACGGTCGGTTACCTATTATTTTGCATACCATTACCAGTCCTAAGCTGGATTTTACCCGTGCACCGCTCGAAGAAGTGAACAACCAGATTACAAGCGACCTGGCATTTGCCGCAGCTAACCTGCCCGACCTGAACGCTGGCAACAGCAGAACAAACGCAGCAGGCAAACCCGTAGGCCGGGCTAACAAGTATATGGCTATGCAGGTACTTGCTGAAGCCTACTTGCGGATGGGTAAAAATGACCTGGCAGAACAGCAGGCCCAAGCCGTTATCAATAGCGGTAAATTCAGCCTGATCCGTTCTCGTTATGGAGTTAGGGCTGGGGGTGCCGGCGACTATTATTCAGATATGTTTGTTTATGGTAACCAGCGCCGCTCACAAGGTAATACAGAGGCTATATGGGTTTTAGAACAGGAAAACCCTTCACTGGTACCAGGCGGCAATGTGGATAATGCACAACAGCGTCGTGTTTTTGGTGCCGCCTATTATGCCATTCCAGGTATGCTACCGGCAGATTCGCTGGGCGGTAGGAGTGTAGGCAGGTTGCGCCTGAGCAATTGGGTATTATACCGGTTGTATAAAGGCAACGATATCCGCAATTCTCAGTACAGTATTAAGCGCCGGTACTACTATAATGACCCGGCACCTGCTTACGCATCCCTGTATGGTAAGCCGGTTCCGTTTACCGGTGCCGATACACTTTTTCGTATCGCACCCAGTACGCTTAAATGGGGCGCTTTCGACCCTAATGACACATTCGGCTATGCTATGATTAAAGACTTTATTATGATGCGGTTGGGCGAAACTTATCTTTTGCTGGCCGAAGCGCAGTTTAAACAAGGCAAAATAGGCGATGCTGTAAATTCTATCAACGTTTTGCGTACCCGTGCTAATGCGCCGCAGGCTACAGCAACTGAAATGTCGCTCGACCTGATATTAGACGAACGTGCAAGGGAGTTGATTGCAGAAGAAAACAGGCGGATGACGCTGATGCGTACCGGTACTTTAGTTACAAGGTCGTTAAATTTAAACAGTAACGATCCTCAGAAGCCGACAACCGGCCTTACCAACACCCACCTGCTCTTGCCCATTCCTTTAACAGATATTCAGGTAAATAAAGATGCCAGGCTTGAACAAAATCCGGGCTATTAAAAAAAAGCGGGTTCGTCCATCGAACCCGCTTTTTTTGTTTAAGTCGCTTAGGCTTCTAAACGGAGATGTAGGTGTCATTGAGTGCGGCATTATTAATCAATTGATTCATCAAATCTCAGCCTGTGCCATCCATTAAGCACCGTAATAATGAATTTGCCCCTTATCAAATATGGATTTACCCCTTCTGGTGGTTAATTATTTATATTTTATTTGCAATGAGAAGAAACCAAAACCAATTATAACCAAACCAATTTATGAAAAAACATTTACCTAGTTAAACTCCAATCAACGCTCCCAATGCCACTAATTGATGGTATAAAATGCAGCGACCAAGCTATTGCTTTTATAGTAGTAGTAAGCCAATTAGGCAACCAATATTATTAAAATCTGTTGCGGGATGTTAGTCAGCCCCACTTGCATGTTTTTACATTAATCCCGTGTGATCTACCTGTGTATACTATGTGTATACTATAGGCCTTGGCACTGCTTTGTCCAATTTACTTGGATAAAAGAATAATAGCGTGGGTTATTAGGTGCCTAACATTAATTAATAGGTGATGATAGCTCTCGCATACTATGGGGGACCAACTATATAAGCTATATGGCGATGTTTCAGGAGCAACGAATTTTTAAGGAAGCGGCTTCAATTAGTAATCACTAAAGTTTTCCAATTACAACATCCTTTTATAAACAGAAAATACTAACCAATTACTCTTTAATTATGAAAGTTTTGCTCAAAACCACACTGCTATGCCTATGGACATTCGTGTCCTTGAGTGTAGTGGCCTCCTCGTACAGCAAAAAACCACATCCAACCCCTAAGCGATTCCCCCAAACTACCCGGGCCGATTATCAGGGTACGGTGTCGGATGCTCAGAACAACCCTTTAGCCGATGTTGCAATCAGGGTGTCGGGAAAGCAGATAGTAGTTAAAACCAACAGGAAAGGCCTATTCAATTTAACGGCAGAAAGTGGCGACACCATTGTTGTAAGTTTAAACGGATTTAAGAACTTAACCTACATTTTGGGTAACGAAGCTCAACTTGCCCTAACATTAGAAGCAGATAACACTTTGCCGTTGGTTAAGCCTACCACAGTGCAGCAGATATACCATTCTGTGCCACAGGAGTTTAACGTTAGTTCAACAGACGCTGTGTATAACAGCGAGTTGATTAAATCTCCGGTTACAAGTTTTAGAAATGCAATAACCGGCCGGCTCGCTGGTTTGTATACATTACAAACGTCCGGCCTGCCTGGTTCAGACGGGGCAAACCTAACCTTAAGGGGCCAGAGCCCTATAATTCTGATAGATGGAGTAGTTGCCAACCTAACCACTTTTGACTTAGAAGAGATTGAATCGGTGACAGTTTTAAAGGATGCACTTGCCACGGCCATGTTAGGCGTACGTGGTAGCCATGGGGCCATCTTGGTTACTACCCGAAAGGGGAGTGCCAGAAAACAGCAGCTGTCGTTCACCGTGCAGTCTGCCATACAACAGCCAATAACCTGGCCTAAACCGCTAAACGCGTTCAACTATGCAACGCTGAGAAATGAAGCATTACGCAATGACGGCGTGCCGGCTGCATCCGGTTTATATTACAATCAGGCTGCGCTTGATGCTTACAAAAACAATTCTGATCCCATTAATTTTCCGAATGTAGATTACAGGCGGGCTATTACCAAAAACAGTTCTGTATTTAATAGGTACACCTTTAGTGCAAGCGGTGGCAACCAGTCGGCCAAATATTTCGTTTCATTAGAACATGTAAACCAGGGCGGCTTTTTTAAAACGGTTGATACTACCGCTTATAATACTAACAACAACTTTAAAAGCTATGTCATCCGCTCAAACGTAGATTTGAACATTACCAACAAGCTAACCGGCGGGTTATATCTTTTAGGTAGAATTCAGAATACAAACGAGCCTGGCGTTACTACCGGAACAATTATCTCCAATTTGTTAAACACTCCGGCTAATGCGTACCCACTTTTAAATCCTAACAATTCCTATGGCGGTTCGCAACTGTATCAAACTAACCTTTTGGCGCAAACCATTGGCTCAGGTTACCGGCAACGATATTTCAGAGATATCCTCGTGAACCTGTATTTAAAGCAGAATCTGGATGATTTAGTTAAAGGCTTATGGATTAAAGGAAAAGTGGCCTATAACTCAACTCTGGCAGAAGATATCAACAGAAGCAAATCATTTGCAGTGTTTCAGCAAGGTACCGCATCACTGGCTCAATTCGGAACAAATGGCGCACAATCAAATTCCAATTCAATAGCCTACCAGGGCAGGCAGGATTACGAGGAGTTTTCGATTGGGTACGATAAGAACTTTGATAAGCATGGTTTAAATATACTGTTGTTGGCCAATAGGGACAATACAACCACCCCAAGCGATGCGCAAGCGTTGCCATATACCATTGTGGGGACCTCCGGTAGGTTTGCCTATAATTACGATGGTAAATACCTGGCAGAAGCTGCCTTTGGATTTAATGGTTCGAACCGCTACCCGCCTGATGGCAACACCAAGCTGGGCTTCTTTCCAGCTTTCGGCTTGGGATGGAACATGGAGAAAGAGGATTTTATGAAGCCGGTAAGCATGTTTAATCGTTTAAAGCTTTATGCCTCTTACGGTATAAGTGGATGGGATAATCCTGGTTATTTCATTTACTACCCACGCTATTTTGACGGCCCTTCCCCTTATTTTGGAACCGGTGCAGGTACAGTAACATCTATCACAGAGGGAGTACTGCCCAATGCCAACATAACGTTCGAGAAAGCAAAAAAACTAAATATTGGATTAACCGGAACATTACTGGATAACAGGCTGTCGTTCACGGCTGAGTATTTTAATAATAAATACTATGATTTAATTCAGCAACGTGGTGCCAGTGCTGGTTTGTTGGGCAATATTTACCCTGATGAGAACATTGGGCAAAACAGGTATTATGGTTGGGAAGGGCAGTTGAGCTGGCAACAACATGTTAACAAGTTCCAATACTTTATATCGGTAAACGCATCAACCGTAGGCAGCAAAGTATTATTTGCTGATGAAGTAGCCCGTCCATACGCCTACATGTATCAAACAGGTCAGCCCGTTGGCCAGCAGTTCGGATATGTTTCACAAGGTTTATTTCAAAGCCAGGCCGAAATTAACAGTAGCCCTACCACTGTTGGTTACAAACCACAGCCGGGTGATATCAAGTATCAGGATCTAAACGCCGACGGAATCATCAATCAAAATGATATTACTGCTATCGGGTCTACCAAGCCGCTTTTCTTTTACGGCATTTCACTCGGTGCAGGCTGGAAAGGAATTGATTTTAGCGTGCTGTTTCAAGGCGTCCAAAACAGAAATGTTTATTTAAGCGGTAACAGTTACTGGGCGTTTCAGAACAACGGTACCGGACAAGCATACGAACAGAACCTGAACCGATGGACGCCACAAACGGCAGCAACGGCCACCTACCCGCGGCTGAGTTATGGTGCCAATTCTAACAACGATGCCATGTCTTCTTTCTGGATCAGGAGCGGGGATTATTTCCGCTTAAAAAATATTGAGATAGGCTATTCCTTGCCAACCGCATGGGTGAGCAAATTGGGACTAAGTTCTACAAGGCTTTTTGCCAATGGCTATAATCTGTTTACAAAAAGTTCATCACAATTGGATGGATTGTCTCCTGAGTCTTTTGCTGGTGGCTTCCCGGTACTCCGCCTCTATAACTTTGGTATAAACGTAAAATTTTAACGACCTCAAAAGTATGAAAAAGCATTTTTACTTAATATGTTCATTCGGGCTGTTCATCTTCATGAGTACGTCCTGTCGTAAGTACGAAGAGCAGCCAAAAGACTGGTTTACCAAAGAAATGGCCTTCGACTCAACCGACAAGAATGGAATTGTAGCAGGTTATGTGTTGAACAACATTTATACCTACATCCCCGACGGGTTTGCCCGGGTAAACGGCGAATTTTTAGATGCAGCAACAGATGATGCCGTACCATCGAGATACAACACGCAGGTTGAATATTTTACCCGCGGTACGGTTACGGCTCAAAATAACCCTGAAGAAAATACCGGCAACGGCTACACACTAACTTTTTGGGCCAATTGTTATTCCGGCATTCGCAGAGCCAACTTGTTTTTAGCCAATATTAACAAAGTGCCGGTAACCGCGCAAACTAAGCAATACTGGATTTCGGAAGCCCGTTTTTTGCGTGCCTATTTTTACTGGGAACTGCTTAAAAGATATGGCGGTGTGCCCCTTTTAGGTGATACCGTTTACGGTTTGGAAGATGACATTAAACTTCCCCGGAACACTTTTGCTGAAACAGTAGATTACATTATAAGTGAATGTAATTCGGTCAAAAATAATATGCGCCCTGATCCTGTTTCCTCTTCCGACTTCGGGCGGGTATCAAAAGGTGCAGCGGTTGCATTGAAATGCCGTGTATTGCTTTATGCTGCCAGTCCGCTTTTTAACGGCGGTGGTTTTGAATCTGATGCCACAAAAAAGGCATTAACCGGTTACCCAAGCAATAACCCAAATCGCTGGCAAGCAGTTGCAGATGCTTATACCGAATTTAAAGCTTTGGGTTATTACAACCTGGTTTCCAGCGGTACTCCAACGCCTTTTATCTCAGTATTCATCAATAAGATGTCGGCCGAAATAATTTTTGCCAAGCAAAGTGCCAACACCCTTACACTCGAGAATAACCAATCTCCTGTTGGATACATTGCCGCAAACGTAAAAAGTCAGGGGTTAACCAGTCCTACCCAAAATTTGGTTGATGCATTTCCAATGTTAAACGGATTGGGTATCAATGATGCCGGATCAGGCTATTCGGCGTCTGCGCCTTACAATGGCCGTGATCCGAGGTTGGCTGCCACTGTGTTTCATAATGGTTTAACCTGGTTAAACCGCCCTGTGCAAACTTATGAAGGCGGTTTAGACAAACCCAATAACACGGGTATATCCACTGTTCAAACCCGTACTGGTTATTACCTGCGTAAATTCTTGGGCAACTTTGCTACCAGTACTACCTACTCTAATACCAGTCATAACTTTCCCATTTTTCGTTATGCGGAGATCATCCTGAATTATGCTGAAGCGCTGAATGAACTTGGGCGAACAGAAGAGGCCGTTCAACAGGTTGCTTTAATAAGACAACGGGGAGGTATTGCTGCAGGCGCCAACAGCCGGTATGGTGTACCTGCTGGAATTACTCAGGCAAACCTCAGAACGCTCATTATGAACGAACGCAGGATTGAATTTGCCTTTGAGGAACACCGCTTTTGGGATATACGTAGATGGAAAATAGCTCCCCAGGTGATGACACAGAATCTGACCGGCGTTTCTATAACTAATGGAACAACGCCATCTTTTCAACCAATTTCTGTAACAACGCCGGTGTGGAATGATCGCCTGTATCATATGCCCATCCCTTATGACGAAGTGCTCAAGAATCCCAAACTCATTCAAAACGAGGGCTGGTAACCTCTATGTTCAGGCAATTAATCATCAATTAAAGATTAAAAATGAAAAATATTTTTTATTGGGTTCTCGCCATCTACTGCTTATGCAGTGTGAAAGCCATGGCGCAGAACAACAACATCTCAGGATTGGTTTCAGACACAACGGGTGCTCCCATAGCTGGCGCAACCGTTACAGAAAAGGGGGTAAGCAATTCCGTTCAAACGAACGCTGTAGGTCGTTTTACACTTGCCTTAAAAGGTACATCAAAAACGCTGGTAGTATCTATTGTAGGTTTTATTACAAGGGAGATTAACATAGGCAGTCAGCAAACAATATCGGTAAGGCTGAGAGAATCTTCTCAAGGGCTTTCAGAAGTTGTAGTGGTAGGCTATGGTACGCAAAAAAAGATAACAACCACAGGCGCCATTAGCACAGTATCGGGTGCAGACCTGCGCCGAAACCCTGCTGCCAGTATTCAGAACACGATGGCTGGAAAACTTCCGGGCTTTTTTACGCAGCAAACCTCGGGGCGCCCGGGTGCAGATGGGGCCGATTTTTACATTCGTGGGGTTAGTTCTTTCAACTCCGGTAACAACTCGCCTACTATTTATGTAGATGATATTGAGTATACGCTCGATCAGTTTTCGAGGCTCGACCCAAATGAAATTGAATCGGTAACGGTTTTGAAAGATGCATCGGCAACGGCTGTATTTGGTGTTAGGGGAGCTAATGGTGTAATTATCGTTACCACCCGTCGCGGCAAAATTGGTACCCCTCAAATTACTTTTCGCGGAGAGACCAGCATTTCACAGCCTACTATTTTCCCCAAATTCCTGAATGCGTATGATGCTGCGGTACTGTACAACCAGGGCAAAAAAAACGATGGCCAAACACCCCAGTTTTCGGATGCTGATTTGGCCGCCTACCGCGATCATACCGACCCTTACGGGCATCCGGACATAAACTGGAAAGATGAGTTGTTTAAAAAGTATAGCCAACAGTATCGCGGCAACTTTGATGTTAGCGGTGGCAGTCAAACCGTTAGATACTTTGTATCTGCCGGCTATCTTCATCAGGATGGTATGGTAAAGGATTTTGGTAGCAAGGTTGGCGTGAATAACAATTATTACAACGAGCGCTATAACTACCGTTCAAACCTCGATTTGAAATTAACCTCAAGTACAGATTTCAAAATTGATTTATCAGGCAACATCAGCACCATCAATGTGCCGCAAGTAGGTAGTCCGAACGGCTGGAATGATGTATTTGCCGATTATGGCAGTATATGGACGCTTGCACCCTGGGCTTATCCGCTTTACAATCCGGATGGATCATTAGGTTACAGCCAGTGGGCCCGTAGTCCGGGTACAGGTGGTACCGTTTACGATGCCAATAACATTATTGGCCGGCTAACTTACCTGGGCTATGTGCGCACGTTTGAAAACAACATGAACTTAGCAGCACAATTAAATCAAAAGCTGAATTTCGTTACAAAAGGCTTATCGTTAAAAGGAACTTTATCTTACGCTTCTAACTACAACAATCCCAACGTACGCATGGATGGCGGCGAGTTTCCTTCCTTTATTTACGATGCTGCTGCTAATACCTATACACCCCGCAATAGTAACGTTTTCCGTGTAAGGAGGTTAATAAGGGGCTCCAATAATGGTAGTACTATCCGGTTGCTCAATGCGCAGGCATCTTTAAATTACGACAGAAGCTTCGGATCTCATCATGTAAACGCCCTGGCACTGGTGTTACAACAATCTGATACGCGGGCCGGCACCGGCGAGTACAATTTTAAACCTACCGTGTTTAGAAGTTATGTTGGTCGTTTAGGTTATAATTTCAGGGAAAAATATCTACTGGAATTTAATGGCGCTATTAACGGGTCAGACCGTTTTTACATTGATAAGCGCTTTGGTTTCTTTCCTGCGATATCAGCCGGCTGGGTAATGAGTCAGGAAGCATTTATGAAGAAGGTAGATTTTGTTAGTTTATTTAAAATTCGGGGTTCTTATGGTTTAACAGGTAACGACAAACTGGGTGGATTTACCTATTACTATCAGCAGGTTTACACCTCTAATGGAAACCAGACTTACTTTGGCAACCCCAACCCTAACACAAGCGGCGGTATATATGAAGGCAGACTGGGGAACCTGGAGGTAACCTGGGAAACTGAAAAGAAACTGGACTTAGGTTTAGAGCTGGGTTTTTTTAACAATAAGCTTACCACTACAGTTGAATATTTTAATAACAATAGGTTTGATATCCTTACAGACCGCGGCGGAGCAGCCGATTCACGGTTTGGCTCTGTTTCGCGGACTGTTGGGCAAGACTTGCCACCCGTAAACATAGGTAAGGTTAACAATAAGGGTTACGAAGTTGATGTAAATTATAACGGAAGGGTTGCAAAGGATTTTACTTTTAGTGTAAGAGGAACTTATTCTTTTGCAAAAAACAGAATTGATTTTGCTGATGAACCTTCATACTTGTACAGTTACCAGGCATACACAGGTCACCCCATCAATACACAGCGTGTTTATACGTGGATTGGTTATTACCAGGATGCTAATGATATTGCCAACAGTGCTAAGCCTGCCGGCCTTACCGTTCGTCCGGGAGATTTGAAATATGCTGACTTAAATGGAGACGGTATTATTAACGGCTATGATGCCAGCGTACAGGGTAACCCTAATATCCCTAATACAACAGGGGGCTTAAATTTATCGGTACGGTATAAAAATTTCAACTTTGGTGTATTTTTCCAGGGATCAAGAAATTTCAATGTGCGGGGCGCTGCCGAAGCCATTCAGCCATTCGGCTCTAACTTCAGGGCTATTCATCAGCAGGCCTGGACACCCGAAAATGCCGGCAACGCGCAGTTTCCGCTGCTTTCGTTCATTCCCGGTATCAGCGATTCGAGGGCCTATCCGTCTACCTTCTGGTTAATTCCGGGAGATTTTATCCGCTTAAAAACCGCCGAAATTGGCTACGCATTTCCCAAGAGTATTGCGTCAAAACTAAAAATGAAGGATTTGAGAATATACTCTAACGGATACAATTTATTTACCTGGACCAAGCTTAGTAAGCTTTATCAATTGGATCCGGAAATTGGTCAGGGTACAAACGGATCAGGCGGTACCGACAGGACCAATTATCCGCCGCAAAGGACATTTAACTTTGGTATTTCTGCAACATTTTAATGATTGAGGTTTAAATCAATAACAAGATATTTTATGAGAAAGAGCTTATTTATCATATTAGGTGCTTACATAGTCCTATCTTCCTGCAGCAAAACATCAGGGTTTCTGGATACTTCAGCACCTGCCTTGGATGAAGCGCAAACATTTACCGACAGTTTGCGCACTATGCAATTTTTAAACGGGATTTATGCTGAAGGAAATGCTGGTGAAACCAGTTATGCAGGCATCGGGTTTTCCTTCAACAAACGAAGATGGGAAACGCACGGCAACTGGGAAACCTCTGCAGACGATGCAGAATACTCATTAAGCTCTGCCACCCGTCCATCAGTAATGTTTTATCAGGGCACCTTTTCACCGGCAAACTACGGTTCAAGCCCAAAGGCTACAGATATTTGGGCAACACCGTACCGGAATATACGACGGTGTAATGTGCTGTTAAAAAATATTGACAGGGGGCCTCTTACTAATGTTACCAAAAACCGAATGCGCGGTGAGGCACGGTGTTTACGTGCCTGGTACTACCTGCAGCTGCTTATTGTTTACGGCGGGGTGCCAAACGTAGGCGATAGTGTTTATGGCATCGAAGATTTTATTGATCTTCCGCGTCAAAATTTTGCGGAATTTGTGACTTACCTATCTAACGAGCTCGATCAGGCAATGCAACTGTTGCCCGCACCTAACGCGGCTCCGCCTGCAGGGTACCAGGATGCTGATTTTGGCCGGGTAACTAAAGGAACCGCAATGGGGTTAAAATCAAGGTTGTTGTTATATGCTGCCAGTCCGTTGTTTAATGGCGGTGCCATACCGGCTGCAAATGCACAGCAAAAGGCAATTGTAAGTTACCCGGAGTACAACGTAAGCCGCTGGCAGGCCGCAGCTGATGCAGCTGATGCTGTTATTAATAGCGGATATTATTCTTTAAATGTTAACACTGCCAAACCAGGGCTTGGTTTCTATGAGGTTTTTTTAACCAGGGCCAATAAGGAATATATTTTTATGGTAACCCGTCCAAATAACAAAGATTTTGAGTCTTATTATCTGCCCGGAACAAGGAGTGGTCAGAACTATTCACGCCCTACTCAGGATGTGGTGGATGCGTTTCCGATGCTTAACGGAAAAGCAATTAATGACCCGGCATCTGGTTACAATCCTAATAATCCTTATGTTAAACGCGATCCGCGGTTTAATTACAGTATCATTTTTAATGGCTCCAGGTATCAAAGTAATTCAAATGTTCAGGATTTTGTTTGGACCTTTACCGGCACCGGATCTAACGGCGATGCATTCTCATCTGGCGGTAATACGGGGTATTTTTGCCGTAAAATGTGCGACAGTACCATAACAAATAACGTAGGTGCCAGCCCTACCAGGAACTGGCCATTGATGCGTTATGCCGAAATATTATTAAACTATGCAGAAGCAATTAACGAAACCGGAAGAACAGACCTTTCTTATCCGAAATTAAGAGAACTTAGGGAAAGGGCAGGCATTGAGCCCGGGGCAGATAACAATTATGGAATGAAAGCCAATATGACGCAGGCCGAAATGCGGGCATTTATTCAAAACGAGCGGAGAATTGAGCTGGCCTTTGAAGATCAGCGTTGGCACGATATAAGAAGGTGGAAAATCGCCATGTCGCTTTACAACGGTGGTCCAAATGGTTTTAACCGGGTAATGCATCCAATACGTGTGGGGTCAGCCGGTTCTTTAGCCACCGGAGTTGGCTTAACTTTTACCTACCAGGTTGAAAATAACATTCGTCAGCATGTGTTCAGACCCGAAATGTATTTGTTGCCAATAATGGACGAGGAGATCCGAAAAATGCCGTCGATGATTCAAAATCCAGGATGGTAAATCAACGCAGCTGATTTGTCTTAAACAAATATAGCTTCATAGATAGTAAATAGTTGTAGTGGTGATACCTGAGTGGCTGTCACCATTACATATTTATACCTGCTAAATATGTTGATTGGCCGAAAAAAGACAGCCTACGGGAACTTTTGGAGTGCCATTGGTATATATTAAGGGCACATTTAGGGGTATTGTATAACTTGGTAAAGACATGGTAAAGAATTTCATTGTTATAATGGCCGGAGCATTGCTGCTCATTTCTTCCTCTGCAAGGGCACAGCGGAGTAATAAGATTAGAATCGATGTTCCTTTAGATTCTATTAGGTTGAGCGACCCTTTTATTATGGCCGACCAAAAAACAAATGCTTATTATATGACCGGCACGGGGGGCATGTTATGGAAAAGCAAAAATTTAAAGTTATGGGATGGTCCTTACAACGTGGCTCAGGTTGATACCTCTTCATGGATGGGGCCTAAACCCATGATATGGGCGGCCGAAATACATGAGTATAAAGGTCGCTATTACTATTTTGCCACCTTTACCAACCGTAATATCAAAATTGATAATTATAAGGGTAATACTGTTGAAAGGCGGGCTTGCCATGTTTTGGTTAGCAATAAGCCCGACGGCCCATTTGTTCCTATGAAAGACTCGCTGTACCTGCCTGCCAACAAATCAACTCTGGATGCTACCTTGTGGATTGATAAGGATAACAAGCCGTACATGATTTATTGCCACGAGTGGCTGCAAAACTGGAACGGCACGGTAGAGAAAATTGCATTAAAGCCCGATTTAAGTGGCACCACAGGCGAAGGCAAAGTACTGTTCCGGGCCAGCGATTCGCCCTGGAGCAGGGAAAAAGATGAGCAAGGCTCAGAACGGCCAAACCGGGTTACAGACGGGCCTTATTTGTTTCGGACATTAACCGGGCGTTTAGGCATGATATGGACAAGCTGGGTATACAGCGTTTATACGCAAGGCGTTGCCTATTCAAAAAGCGGTACCCTAGACGGCCCCTGGATACAGGAAAAGCTGCCTATTACTCCGCCCGACTATGGGCATGGTATGTTATTTAAAACGTTGGCGGGAAAGACTTTGATGGCTATTCACAGCCACAAAAGTGTAAACGGCCGTTACATCCGGGTGCCTCATCTGTTCGAAGTTGATCTAACCGGCAACCAAATTAAGGTAGGCAATTCTTATCAACCTTAACTGGAAATTTCTACCTTGTGTACTGTTTTCTAATAACCAACTTACAGCTCTACTGATCACAAAATTCTACTTCCCATTATATCAATGATGCGCAACTATTGGCTATTGTTACTTTTTTTTTACGCCCTAATATTTGGTAAGCAAGCAAATGCACAACCCACACCAGATAGTGCGGCCTATATTACTGTAGATCTGAACCAGAAAGTTGGACCTATGAAACCAGTATGGGCATGGTTTGGATATGACGAGCCCAATTATACCTACATGAAAGATGGTAAAAAGCTGCTTAGTGAGCTAGCGCAGCTAAGTCCTGTTCCGGTATATGTGCGTACGCACAGCCTGTTGGTAACGGGCGATGGCACAGCCGCTTTAAAGTGGGGGTCAACTAATGCTTATACCGAAGATGCTAACGGTAAGCCGGTTTATAATTGGGCCATTATTGACAGTATTTTTGATACCTACGTTAAACGTGGTATGAAGCCGCTGGCGCAAATTGGTTTTATGCCCCGGGCTTTATCCACCCACCCAGAACCTTACCGGCATTATTGGAAACCCGGCGACCCTTATACGGATATTATCACCGGCTGGGCCTATCCGCCTAAAGACTATGATAAGTGGCGCGAATTAGTATATCAATGGGTAAAGCACTCCGTTGACAGGTATGGTAAAAAGGAAGTGGAAAGTTGGTATTGGGAAGTATGGAACGAGCCCAACGGGTACTACTGGAAAGGCTCCCGTGACGAATTCTTTAAACTTTACGATTACGCAGCCGATGGCTTAAAAAAAGCGCTGCCTACTGCAAAAATTGGGGGTATCAACATTGCTGGTACGGGCGGTAAAACTGCTACAGAGTGGACAACTCAATTTATCAAACATTGTATTTCGGGAACTAATTATGCTACCAACAAAAAGGGAGCTCCTTTAGATGCATTGCTGTTTCATGCCAAAGGTAGTCCCAAGCTTAGCAACGGTGTAGTTAGAATGAATATGTCGCCCCAGTTACGCGATATATCAGCAGGATTCAAAATGGCAGCCTCTTACCCCGAAACAAAAAAATTGCCGCTTATTATTGGTGAATCAGATCCGGAAGGCTGTGCGGCCTGCGGTATGGCTACTAACCCCGAGAATGCTTATCGGAACGGCACTTTATACTCCAGCTATACAGCCGCTACCTTTGCACGTAAATATTTATTAGCCGACCGTTATCAGGTCAACTTTCTTGGCGCTGTATCGTGGTCATTCGAGTTTGAAAACCAGCCATGGTTTTATGGCTTCCGCGATTTGGCTACAAACGGCGTAGACAAACCGGTTCTGAACGTTTTCAGGATGTTTGGAATGATGAGGGGCGATCGGGTAAAAGTTGACGGCAACCGAATGCTTCCGTTACAAACCGTTGTCGACTCCAGTATCAGAAAAAATAAAACTGAAATAGGAGCGCTTGCCGCCAAGGCGCCAAAATCGGCCGCTGTAATGGTTTGGAACTATCATGATGAGGATAAGCAAGGTTCTGCTGAACCGGTGAAATTGACAGTCACAGGAGTGCCGGCCAAGGTGGTTACGGTTAAGGTTTATTTAATTGACCGTGACCACAGTAACTCCTATGAGGTATGGAAAAAGATGGGAGCACCACAAAGTCCAACCACCGTCCAGTTTGCAACATTAGAAAAAGCGGGAAAGCTGCAATGTATACAGGTGAAAAAACAAACGGTTCGTGCCGGTGAAGTAAAGCTGCCTTTAGGCTTGCAGCGTCAGGCTGTGGCTTTAGTAACCCTGAACTGGTAACCAATTTCATAACAACCATCTCCATGAAAAAAGTATTGCTTATAGTTCTTTACTGCGCATTCTCCAACCTGTTATTCGGCCAAACAGCAGGTAAATGTTACTTGTTTACCGAAGGGTGGAAGTTCTATAAAGGCGATGCCGGCTCGCAAGCGCAAACAACTGCTTTTGATGATAGCGGCTGGAGGTTAGTTAGCCTGCCGCATGACTGGAGTATTGAAGGGCCTTTTAGTGAGCAATGGGCCAGCGGTACCGGATATCTGCCCGGTGGAATCGGTTGGTATCGTAAAATGTTTCAAGGCGGTGCGTTTCCTTCCTCTGGTAAAACCTTAATTTACTTTGATGGCGTTTACAAAAATAGTGAAGTTTGGATAAACGGACATTTATTAGGCAAACGGCCTAATGGGTTTATACCATTTTATTATGACCTGACCGCTTACCTTAAAAAAGGGAACAACACGTTGGCTGTAAAAGTAGACCATACACAGTTTGCCGATTCGCGTTTTTACACCGGTTCGGGCATTTACCGCAATGTATACCTAATTACCAAAACGCCGGTGTACATGCCGGTTTGGGGTGTAAAGTTTACAACACCTGTTGTGAACGTTAGTCGTTCGGCGGCTAATGTAGATGTGTTAGTTAATAATTCGTTAAATGAAAAAGCTGCCGTTACGCTTCAGGCTACATTACGTTATAAAAATGCTACTGTAGCCAGTTCTAAGCAAAACGTTTTAATTCTGGCCAGGGGTTCAACAAGCAGTCACCTTTCTATCGTGGTGAATGATGTGAAGTTATGGTCAGACAGTAACCCTAATTTGTATGACTTACAAGTTGCTGTTATAAAAAATGGAAAGAAAGTTGATGAGTACAGTCAAAAAGTTGGCTTCAGGTCATTAAAGTTTGATGCGGATAAAGGCTTTTTATTGAATGGAAAGAATACCAAACTCAAAGGCGTTTGTATACATCATGATGCAGGCGCTCTGGGCGCTGCGGTGCCTAAAGATGTGTGGGCAAGGCGTTTAAAGTTACTCAAAGCAGCCGGTTGCAATGCCATCAGGATGAGTCATTATCCGCATCAGGTTTATATGTATGATTTGTGCGACGAGATGGGGTTTTTGGTGATGGATGAGGCCTTTGATGAGTGGGAAGTGGGGAAAAACAAGTGGATAGCAGGCTGGAACGTTGGCAAACCCGGTAAAGACGGCTATCATGAAGCTTTTACAGCATGGGCCCGTCGCGATGTAAAAGATATGGTACTGCGCACACAAAACCATCCGTCAATCATTATGTGGAGCATTGGTAACGAAATTGATTATCCAAACGACCCTTACAGTGCCGAAGTACTAAACACCGGAAGAAACCCGCAAATTTATGGCAAAGGGTACCTGCCCGATCATCCGCCGGCAAGCCGCCTTGGCGAGTTGTCTGAAATGCTGGTAAAAGCAGTTAAAGAAGTAGATACTACCAGAGCTGTGACCGCTGCACTTGCCGGTGTGGTCATGTCAAACACTACCACTTATCCGCAAAACTTAGACATTGTGGGGTATAACTATCAAGAATACCGTTATGCTGGTGACCATAAAAGTTACCCCAAACGAATAATTTATGGCAGCGAGAACGGAAAAACGGCAGATGCTTGGACCGCTGTAGATACCAGCACGAACGTATTCGGCCAGTTTTTGTGGACAGGTTATGACTTTATTGGTGAGGCCAGAAAATGGCCCGTTAGAAGTAGCGGGGCCGGGTTATTGGATTTGGCTGGTTTTCCTAAAGCGGACTTTTATGCCCGCAAAAGCTTATGGTCAGCCGACCCTGTGATTTATTTAACGGCTTCTAAAGCTACAAATGGTAATGAAGACCGGAGCCAGCGCACCTTAAAGCCTTCATGGAACTGGGAAAGGGGAGATAAAATAAGGGTTAATTGCATCTCTAATGTTGAAAGTGCAGCGCTTTTTCTGAACGGAAAGTCATTGGGTAGTAAAGAACGAATAGCTTCAAGCGGACAGGGTACTTTTTGGATGGTGGATTATGAGCCTGGTGAGCTGATGGTAAAAGGCGTCAAAGACGGCAAAAGCGTTTCCTTTACATTAAAAACAACTTCGGCAACCGCGCAGATAAAGGCTACGGCTGATAAAAAAATACTTCGATATGCGCAAAAGGAGCTTGCACATATCGAGATACAACTTACAGATAAAGATGGAAACCCGGTTTACGAAGCCGACAACGAGTTATCAATCAGGGTGGAAGGTCCGGCCAAGCTCCTGGGACTCGAAAGCGGCGATTTGGCCAGCCATGAAAGTTACCAGGCTAACCGGCGGAAGGCCTATCATGGCAAACTGCTGGCATATATACAGTCGCAAAAAAGCCCGGGAGTTATTAAAGTTAGCGTCAGTTCAGCCGGTTTAGCACCAGCAATGGTTACCCTCAAATCTCAGTAAGCTATTTGTTGCATCTTGATTAAACTAGACTTGTATGAAAATTAGACCCATAAAGTTGCTCATTTTGCTATGTGCGTTAATGCAAGGCGCATTTGGTCAGATTTCCGGTGCTGGCTCAACGGTTGGTGTTTTCCTAGCTGATACGGAACCAAGGAGCACCGTTGCTCCTGATAGCACTCCGGGCAATAAAAGGGTATTCGACGTAAGTGATCCCGATACACAGCTGAGTCCACTAACGGGTATGACTAGAAAGCATTGGAAGGACGCCGGTGTTTACCTGTTGGCCGGAGCCTTCAACTACGTCAAGACGCTTGATGACCCGATGGAGTTCCCTAAACAGCCGGGAAAGAGTTATCCACGTGACGATAAGCCGAATGCTACCGAAAAAATGGAAGGGCTGTGCCGCACCATGTTTATAGCCGGCCCACTTTTAAAAGAACAGCCAGATTTAACTATTAATGGCATTCCTCTGGCGAAATATTACAGGCATCAACTGGGTTTAATGCTCAATCCTCAAAGCAGTACTTACATAGAACCTCGTGCTAAGGGCGGAGGGCCGAGCCAGAAGCTTGTTGAGTTTGGCGGGCTTGCTGCCTCTCTGTTGGTAGCGCCCGAAATCTTTTGGACACCTCTATCAACAGAAGTTAAAGCAAAACTATCCGAAACCATGCTGAGCTATGGTGATGGCCCGACGATAGGGATGAACTGGCGCTATTTTAACATCATGATCTTAAGCTTTTACAAAAGCCAGGGATACCAAGTTAATGAGCCATTGCTTAAGGATTTGATGGAAAAATCTTTAGCTCAATACGATGGGCAAGGGTGGTATAATGATAGTCCGTATTATGATTATTACAGCATGTGGGCATTCCAGATGTATGGAAAAATTTGGTCTGAATATTTTGGCAAGAAATATTACCCGGCATACGCCGCCCAACTGGATAAGAACTTTGATAATTTACAGGATAACTATCCTTACATGTTTTCCAAAAAAGGGGAGATGATTATGTGGGGGCGCAGCATTTCTTATCGAATGGGGGCTGCTGTTCCCTTTCCATTAATGGGGTTTACTGCCAATCCAAAGATTAACTATGGGTGGATGCGGCGTATTGCATCGGGCACCATTCTGCAATTTTTGAAAAACCCCGACTTTTTGAAAGACGACGTGCCAACGCTGGGTTTTTATGGAGCTTTTGAGCCAGCCGTTCAGACCTACAGCTGCAGGGGAAGCGTTTTTTGGTTGGGGAAATTGTTTTTAGGGCTGCTGGTTCCGCCAAACAGCCCGTTTTGGACAGCTAAAGAAAATGAGGGGGCCTGGACCACCCAGTTACAAACGGGTAAGGTATACAACAAATACGCAAAAACGTCGAACGTTCTGATTACTGATTATCCGGATATTGGTGCTTCGGAGATTAGGGCGTGGTGTTACAGCAAAACTGTGGGGGTATACCAAGGAACGGAGAATTATACCAGGCTTTCCTACAACAGTGCTTTCCCGTGGCAAGCCGATGGCAAGAATGGTGAAGTGGCAATGGGCTATGTGTTCAAAACTGATAAAGATGAATGGGAGGCCATGCGCATGTTTACTTTTAAGGGATATGATAATGGTGTTTATTACCGCGATGGCGTGTTTGCGTCAAATGATAAAGTAAAAATAAATCTGGCCGAAATTCCACTTCCAAATGGTGTTTTGAGAATAGACAGAAACATGAGTACGGTACCGGCAACCATCAGGTCGGGGCACTACTCACTGCCCGCTGTTAACGGAACAATCAAAAGGGAAACCCGCCGCATTAAGGGACATCAGGTTGAAATTATAGACAACGGTATTTACCAGCTTGCTTTGGTATCACTCAGTGGATGGGATAAAGTGGAGGTGGTTAATAGTACCGGCTTACATCCGGTTGCGCTAAAAAGTGCGGTTATCGATGTAGAGGATAAGTACGACCCGGCTCAACATTCTGACAACTTATATGCAACGCTAATGCTTTGGAAGAAATCAGGGGAACAATGGTTGGAAAAGGAATTGCTGCCAGTTCGTAAAATGAAGTACACAGTTAAAAAAGGAACCGTAAGCCTTTCTTTTTACAGTGGGGATAAAAAGATAGTTGATTTTAATTCGAGAAGTGAAGCGAAATAAAGGTTGCATGCTAATCATCTTTTTATGGATACGGTCAGATGATCCTGGGGCCGGTTCGCTGTATGCGCAGCTTCATTAACGCGGCTTTAATTTCCGTTAGTATAAAATATTCGTTACTTACTTAAGTTCGACAAGCTAAAGTTGGGGGATTTGTTTTCGATTGCTGATATTTTTGAATTAATGATGGTTAGCTGCCCTTTAGCATCGGTCGATATGTATAAAGCATGCTTATCCTTCGCCGCAATGCCATAACGCACAATGTTGATGTTGTGCAAACTGGCGTTACTAAGTCTTACTGCCTTGACATTATCTTGCTTAGTTATAACGCTTAGGGCGTTTGAGAGGCTGTTGCTAACTTTGATGTCCTTTATCGCAAGCCCGCTGATACTGCGTTTATCAAGGCATATTTCTATTGCAGCCCGCCAATCCCATTCATGGTCAAAGCCGCCACTTGTTTTAATTTCACAGTTTTGTATGGTGGTAACACCTTTAAAGTTGTTATTGACTGTTTTATCACCATTTTCTGTCGGAAACGTAGTGCTTAGCAAAATAGCCGAGCCTTGGCAAATATCTGCAAAAGAGCAGTTGGCTATTTCATTGCTGTCACCTCCGTAAATGGCCGCTCCGTTAGCCAGAAAAGGTAACTGGCCCGTACAGTTCTTAATAATGTTGTGTCCAGGTGCAAATTCTTGTTTGCTAAATACGGCTGGCCATATAGCAAAGCAGTCGTCACCCGTTCCTCTTGCCGTGCAATTTTCAATGGTGGATGAGTTCATCCCTACACAGAAGTTAATACCGTCGGCCATTGTGTTCCGCAATCTGCAACCTGCAACTTTCAAATTACTGGAATTTTCTATCCACATACCCACCTTGGTGTGTTCCACCCATATTCGTGAAATTGTTGAATTCGTTCCATAAGAGCCTACAATGCCGTCATTAGCTTCCTTGTCGCTCCTGTAATTAAGGTTTCCGGTTATGGCAAAATCAGCTAGGTGAATATTGCTGCCACGGCCAACTAATCTTACCCGCTTATTAGGATCGGCGTACAACTGGTCATCGCCAACCAATTGGCTGTACCACATTCCGGCTCCGTTAATCTGTATATTTGCAGGCAGTATTATATCTCCGCTTATCTTGAAAACACCGGCAGGAATCCAAACGCTTCTTCCGGTCTCTACAGCCTTGCTTATACACTTATTAAAAGCTTCAGTATAGTCTCCGTTAACCGGAACGGCAATGCTTGGGTCGGTAATGGATATGGAACTTGAAAGTGCTTTTAACGGTAAATCAACGTTTTCAAGGTCCGCCAGGTCAATTGTACAATAAGCAGCTTCATCGCCTTCCTGATCATCACGTTGTATTCTGATAACGTCGCCTTTCTTTACCTGTATTCCGCTCAATCTAGTTTCATCAAAAAAATGCCTGGGCGTACCGCCATTAAGGTTGTTGGAAAAAGGATACTTACCATACAGCCAGGCAAAACGCGATGTTATTTTTTTTTGCTGATTTAGTTTACCATTCTTGTATACGCCCAGTGTTGCCGTTTGGCCGTTTCCCTGTTTGCTGTCTGGCAAACTGTACCTTATTACCAGTGTATTGGCTGTAACGGTAGCCGTAAATTCAACAAATTGCTTTTTAACACTAAGTTTAACGCAACGCTGGCCGGATGATTCAGTTTCCACTCTATATGGATTATATGTTGGACCCATAACCATGCCGTTTGTACGCATGTTCTCCGCTTCATAAGTGGTCCATAAAATACGGGCGCCACGACCAGGCAGTTCTGTTGCAAAACTTGTTGAAACAAACACCACGAACACTACAAATAAGAATTTCAACCGCATATTAATTGAATTGCTAGGATACTTATGTTATGTAGAATACACCTCGTTTACAAATAGAAGAAATAAGCGGTAATCTTTCCAGCTGTGAAAGTGGAATATAAACCAGGATTGCTCTTTTAATACGCTTTGAGACTGACTAACAATAATTTATAAGTAAATGGGCAACACCAAAATATAAATGGTAGTAGATCTTGGTTTTCATAACTTTATACCACCAGTATGCAAAAGCATTAAGATGAATGTTTTTCACAGCTAAAATTTAAACAATGCCTTAGTTATTAAATCTTTGTTTTCCTAACCGGTTTTCTAAGTTTAGTATGCACTTGCTTTTCTTATTAAAAGCAATTAACTATCGTTGGTATAAAAAATTTGCTGAAATTCACAGACCAATTTATAACCAAGTTCTATTATATAATATAAGTTTATGAGGCGTATTGCACTTTGCATAGCTTTTATGGTAATTGCTATTAAAATTGTTTGGGCAAGCGGTAACGATAAGCTTTTAACACAATTGAATAGCGTAATTGAACAAAAGGCGCAATATGATACCGGCAAGCTAAAAAGGATTTCTGCTTACCAGAAAGAACTTGCCAACGCAAAAAATTTACCCGGTCAATACAGCATCTGTTTAAGCCTGTATAATGAGTTTAAGGCTTTTAATTATAATAAGGCATTTTTTTATTCGCGAAAGTTGCAACAGTTAGGACAGCAACTTAAAGAGCCTTCCAAAATATCGTATGGCAAAATAAAGATGGGCTTCACCATGCTTTCATCGGGCATGTTTAAAGAGGCCTTTGATGTGCTACGAACAGTTAACGTAAAACTGCTGCCCGATACAGTAAGGATGGAATATTACCTGCTAACCGCCCGTACTTATTACGATTTGGCCGATTATGATAAGGATGAGTATTTTACCGCAAATTATAACCAGTTGGCTGGTAAATACATCGATTCTGCTTCCAGGTACTGTAGCCCGGATTCTTATTCATTTTTGTATTACCACGGACTAAAGTATTTAAAGGCAGGTAATTTTGAATTTGCTATCAACAATTTAAGCCGGCTTATTGCTAATCATAAACTTACTAACCACGAGGTAGCCGTAACTGCATCAACACTAAGCGACGTTTACATACAAACCGGCAAGCCCGATTTGGCAGTAGCGTTACTTGTTAAGGCAGCAATTGCTGATATCAAGACATCAACCAAAGAAACGGCCGCCATGGTAACCTTGGCGCAGTTGCTACATAAACAAGGGGAGGTGAAGAAGGCCTACTTTTATATAAAACAAGCCTTGGACGATGCTACCTATTATGGTGCCAGGCAGCGAAAAATACAGGTTACTGCTATTTTGCCGGTTATAGCCGGCGAGCGTATCAATACCGAAGAAGAGCAGAAGCAATTGCTGTTCCTATATGCAGCTTTGTTAACCGTTTTAGCCGTTATAATTGTGGTGTTCGCGTTTATCATTAGCAAACAACTCAAAAAGCTTAAAGCTGCCGATAAAATTATTATGGAGGCCAACCGGGAGCTTCAGCATACCATAGATCAGCTCGATCTTACCAACCATACTTTAAAGCAGACTATACTTAAACTTGATGAAGCTAACCATATTAAAGAAGAATATATCGGCTATTATTTCAACATCATAGCCGATTATATTGATAAGCTGGATAAGTTTAAAAGATCGGTAGAGAACAAGTTGCTTACTAAGAAATTTGAAGACATACGTGTGCTTGTCAACAATATAAACCTGCGTAAAGAACGCGAAGAACTTTTTGTGAATTTCGATAAAGCTTTTTTAAAAATCTATCCAAATTTTGTAAAAGAGTTTAACTCTTACTTTAGTGAAGAAAACCAGGTGAAACTTAATAACGGCCAATTGCTTAACACGGATCTCCGCATTTTTGCACTTATTCGTTTAGGGATTAATGATACCGAAAAGATAGCCCGCATTTTAGAGTATTCACTCAATACCATATACAATTACAAAGCTCGTATTAAAGGCAGATCGACATTACCCAATGATGATTTCGAACATGCAATTATGGCTATAAATGCTATATGACGTAATGGTGCGGTAGTTTTTTAGGTTACATTTCATTTATATTCCGTAATGTAAGTTCTTGTTTTAAGTGTCTCTTTATTAGCGGTTTATGATATGTAATTAGCTAAAAGCGTTTATATTTTTATTTTGAGATTTGCTTACCCCAAGTTAATGCTGTCTCTTTGAATATCGTTACGGCGTGCTTTACCATGCTGCCGCTAACTTTAGCCAATTTTATATAAACCTATAAATTAACCGAATTTATGATGTTAAAGTTCAGGGCTCATTTGATGTCTTGAGAAGCCTCGTACTGCACTGTTTTGAGCACACAAAGTTTGCCGCTGCGCATGTTTGATGTGATCTCATGTAAACGGAATGACCGATGGGGTATTTGACCAGTTAGCCAATTTATTAAACCTATAAACAAGAATTATGTATAAAAAACTATTACTAAAAAATGTAATGCTTTGCTTTTTCCTGCTGCTATCACACCTGGTGCTGGCACAGAGCATTACAGTAACCGGTAAGGTTACTGATGAAAAAGGGAACCCGCTTCCGGGCGTTACTATAGCCCTAAGGGGTTCCTCAAAAGGCACAAATTCTGATGCGGGCGGTAATTACTCTATTAGCGCCGGCAGCAATGATGTGCTGGTATTTACAACCGTTGGATTTAATAAAAAAGAAGAAACGATTGGTAGCCGCGCATTAATCAATGTGCAGATGAAGGAAGACCAGAGAATGCTTAGTGATGTGGTTGTAGTAGGCTACGGCACCCAGCGCCGCCGCGATTTAACAGGTTCGGTAGGTTCAGTAAAGGGCGATGTCTTTAAAAACCAGCCCATTACTAACCCAACAGAGGCTTTGCAAGGGCGTGTAGCTGGTGTTGATATCATTAAAAGTTCCGGCGCGCCTGACGCTACTCCAACTATTATAATACGCGGCCTGGCTTCTTTAAATCAGCCAAACCCGCTTTACATTGTAGATGGCGTACGCGTACCCGATGGTAACAACATTAACCCGCAGGATATTGCCACCATAGATGTGCTGAAAGATGCCAGCTCGGCTGCTATTTATGGCGCTGCGGCTGCGGGCGGCGTAATAGTAATTACTACCAAAAAAGGGGCTGGTGTCGGCACAACGCCAACTATCAATTTTAACGCCCGGTATGGTGTAACTCAGCCTAAGTTGATCAAGCTACTGAATAAAAATGATTTTATCCGCCTGGAAAATATCATCAACCCGTCGTATTTTCAAAATACGGATGGTACAGCCAAAGGAGGCATAGATACTTTGGCCGATACCGATTGGACCAAAGCATTGTACCGTAATGCTTATGAGCAAAACTATAACTTATCTGTAGCGGGCTCTTCCCCTGTGGTTAATTACTTGTTTTCGGGCTTTTATAACTCCCAAAAGGGTATCTATATAAAAAATTACTCAAACATTGGCGGCGCCCGCATAAATACCGATTATAAGCTAAGTAAATGGCTTAAAATCGGAGAGCAGCTTGCCGTATCGCAACGCAGAACCTCGCCGCCGGTAGGAAGCGAAGCCCAGTTGCACAATGCGCCGTTCCGTACCTTACCGGTTATACCCATAATGGATCGTTTTGGTAAATACGGCGTTGTGCCTAACGGTTATGGTCAGCTATCGCAGTTTGCCGGTACCAACCCAGTTGGCTCAGCTAATTACGCCAACGCACAAAACGCCCGGAATAACCTGCAATCAAACGTATACGCCGACATTACACTTCCGTATGGCTTTAATATTAGAGCTAATTTTAGTTACAATTACTACCTCGAAAATCAGGACTATTTTCAGGATGCGTTCACCATCGGTAAAATATCTGTAGGTAGTAATTCGCTGAACAAGTATTTTATAGAAAGTACGCAGTTTTTAAGCAACTATGTTTTAAGCTGGAACCATAGCTATGGTAAGCACAATATAAACGCCATTGCAGGTTATGAGCAAATACAAAATAAGTATAATAACCTTAACGCTTCCGAAACCGCTATTGGCCTGCCCGGTTATTCATTCATTCAAACCTCAAATTCTAACTTATCTATTTCAGGCAAAAATGATCCGAACGGATTGATCAAATCAAAATTTGCCAGGTTAAACTATAATTTCAACAGCCGGTATTACCTGTCTGGTTCTGTACGCCAGGATGCCAATTTTGTAGTGTTTGGTCCTAACAAGCAAAAAGGCGTGTTCCCAGCCGCATCAGCGGGATGGAATATTAGTGAAGAGCCGTTCTTTAAGAAATTGCTGCCGGCGGTTACTACGTTAAAACTGCGTGGCAGTTACGGTGAGTTAGGTAATAGTAACATTGGTCCTTACTTATTTAATTCATCTTATCAACAGTTTCAGGCTACGAATGGCATAGCCTCTGGTGGTCAGAATTTCTCGCCAAATGGTCCGTTCACCATCGCCAATTCTATTAATGCCATACCCAATCCCTCCCTGCATTGGGAAACCATCCGGGAAACTAACCTGGGCATAGATGGTGAGCTGTTAAGCGGCCGCTTATATTTTACGGCAGAGGTGTATAACAAGAACACGGTTGACATGCTTTATAATATTAAGTTACCGCTGAGTACCGGTTTTACAGCTCCATACATAGCTAACATTGGTAAAGTAAACAGCAAGGGTATCGATTTAATGGTAGGTTCCCGTAGTAGTGGCAACAGTGCGTTTGGATATGACGTTAGTGCTACAGCAGGTTTTAACCGCAATAAGGTAACCAGTTTATCAGGCCTGGCTACAGATGCTATTTACGATGGTTATAATTATTACAGCGTTGGAGATGCCGGCTTTAACATGATGCCTAATCAAACGCTTACTATTACGCAGGCAGGTTCGCCTTTTGGTTCATTTTACGGGTATAAAGTGCTGGGCATTTTTCAAACAGATGCCGAAGCTGCGGTGCAAAAAGCTGGTGCCGGCTTAGCCCGTGCAGGCGATCTGCACTTTGAGGATGTGAACAAAGATGGTGTTATTAACGATGCCGACCGCCAAATCATTGGCAACCCTAACCCAAAACTGGTTTATGGTATTAACGCCCGCTTTAATTTTAAGGGTTTCGACGCCGCTTTGTTATTTAACGGTGTAGCCGGCGTTGATATATTCAACGGGGTAAAGGCTTATGAGCAATACCCATTTTCTGACGGTAACACTACCAGTCAGGTATTTAATAACTCCTTCTTAGGCAACAATGGGGTAACCGATCAGCCTCGTCTGGGTATTAAAAATGCCGATGGTTCCTTCACCTTAGATCCCAATAAAAATTTCACTTCAGTTAACAGCTACTTTGTAGAGAGCGGCAGCTACCTAAAATTGAAGAATCTGCAAATTGGCTATACTTTTTCGAGTGCTTTGCTTCAAAAAGTAAAAGTTAAAAATGCAAGGGTGTTTATTATGGGTAACAATCTGTTCACCATCACCAAATACTCGGGTTTAGACCCAGAGTTGGGCAGTGCTGCGTCGGCACAGGGATACTCTGGTGTAACCACGCGCGGTGTAGATGCCGTTTCGCAATATCCGCAAACACGCATTTACTCGGCAGGTATAGATATCAACTTTTAATCATCGCTAATAAAAGCTAAATCAAATGTCTAAAAAATTATATATAACCTCAATGCTGGCTTTAGCAATGCTTGCCGGCTGCAAAAAGGATGTGGATACAACCAGTGACCCTTCGTTATACTCAACCAGTAATTATCCAACTACGCTAAACGATCTGCAGAGTACTCTGGCCCCATGTTATTCTATTTTGCGCGACCAGAACTTATTAGGTTTCAATTTAATACCTAAGGCGTTGTCAAATGCTACGCACACGGCAAATTCGGCCTATAACGGCGATGCATCCTGGAACGAAATGGCCAATACTAATTTAAGTGTCACCAATTCTTATTCGAGCGGTGCTTACACCTCATATTTTGTTGGTGTAAAAAACTGTAATGTTGTTTTAGCCGCTGCCGATTTGTATTTAAGCAAATTTGCAAAAGGCGAAGAAAAAACTGCAGTAGATCTAATACGCGGTCAGGCTTACTTTTTAAGAGCTTATTACTACTTCCAGCTGGAGTGTTTGTTTGGCGAAAGCTATATCACCACAGCCGGAGGGGGCGATAAAATGGGCATGCCGATTTACAATGGTGTGCCTACAGATTTAGCCAGCACTCAGGTTTCCCGTTCAACAGTGCGTCAAACCTGGGATTTTATAGAAAACGACTTAAAACAGGCAGCAACCTTACTAAAAGGTAAGGTTTGGAGCGGAGACGAAAGGGGTAGGGTATCTGAGTGGGCGGCCAAGGGCTTACTAGGCAAGGCCTACGTATTTACGCAAGACTGGGCAAATGCCCGTACTACTTTGCTCGATGTGATACAAAACAGTGGTAAAACCCTAATGCCTTTTGCTAAATATGCCGACGCATTTGACGGTAACAGTGCCAACGAATTTAATGAGGAATCATTATTTGAATTGAACGTTGATCCCGATGCGCGCGGCAATGACTATGGTATCTATGGCGGAAAAGCCTACAACTCTACAACTATTAATGGTCTTATATGGCCAGCGTGGGCATTAGGGAGTGACGGGACTGAAGGTGGTGCACAGCCCCTAGGTTATGGAAACGAGGTTGTGCATGACAAAAACATTCTGCGTTTTGGTTATAATATAGGTACTTATAATCTCGTAGCTAATCCGGCATTCAGCGGTACGCCTACACAAAATAACCCGCGCCTCATCATGGATCCGGTTTATCGCGCAAAAGCTTTGCAGGTGCGCGCGGCTAAAACAGCCGATCCCCGCTTGTTTGTTAATACCGTACAACCCTGGATTGACCAGGTTAAACCCGACGGCGTAACCGTTTATCCGGCTTCAAAACCTAATTTTTATGCCGGTCAGGCAAATACTTATGGTTTTAGTTTCCGCAAATATTCGCCCGTTAATTATAATGTGAACGATCCTTCGCCCTTGAAAGCTGGGGCTAATGGTCCGGCTGATGCATGGAATCAGTATCTGTTGCGCATGGCCGATGTTTACTTGTTGTATGCTGAAGCTTGTAAAGGGGCAGGTGATAACGGCACCGCACTGGAGTATATTAACCGCGTTAAACGCCGCGCTTACAATCTGCCTTTAACGGCACCGTCGGCTGTTGATTATACTTCGTTGAGCAGCACTACATCTGCCATCGGTGACCCGGTGCTGGGCAACAACCCTCTGTATTACGAGCGTTGGGCAGAGCTGTTTAATGAAGGCGGCTGGTGGTACGACGTGTGCCGCTGGAGAATAGGAGCATCTGAAGCTGCATATTTTGGCACGGCATTAAATCTTACCGGTGCAATTCAATGGAACGATAGCAAATCATACACCTGGCCCATACCGCTGGCCGAGATTAACAGCAATAGTAAAATCAAGCAAAATCCGGGATATTGATGGCACAGTGCGGGGGCATATTACTGCCCTGCACTAACCTAGGTGAGCTACATGCGCTGGCTCTGGATATGCAGCTTAACAGCATGCTGCTGATACATGTGCAGGCAGGCAGCCAAGCGGATTAATTTTATAACCAATTACTACTAATGAAGAAATTATTTGCCTGTTTATTGGGTTGGGTGGCCATAAGCCAGGTATATGCCCAGCCCGGTAAAAGCATTAGTGCCAGTCTTGGCAAGGTTAAAGTTCAATTTATACTTGAAGACGGAGGCAAACCAGCCTACACGGTTACTTACGGCGCAAAACCGGTTATCAATAAATCTAACTTAGGGTTTGCATTGGCCGACGATAGCACATTTTATAAGGGTTTTAAACTACTGAGCACCAAGTACGACCAGGTGGACGAAAGTTGGGCGCCTGTTTGGGGTGAGGTAAACAGCATCCGGAATCATTATCAGCAAGTAACAGTTCACCTACAGCAAGAGGGCGGGAAGCAACGCCTGCTTAATGTTGTTTTTAGAGTATTTGAAGATGGTGTTGGGTTCAGGTACGAATTTCCTAAGCAGGCAAACCTAAACTACTTTATTGTTACACAAGAGAAGACCGAGTTTGCCCTGGCATCCGATGCGAAAGCATTTTGGATCCCCGGTGATTATGACTCCAATGAGTACGCTTATTCTACTACGAAAGTAAGTGAGATAGACAACCAAAAGATAGTGGGTGCGTCAGGCGATATTGCGGTACGTTTGGCTCCTGACAGGTACTCGGTACAAACACCGCTTATGCTAAAAAGCGATAACGGTTTGTACATCAACATCCATGAAGCAGCACTGCGCAACTATTCAAGTATGCAGTTACATGTTGATAGAAGCCAGTTTAAGCTAAAGAGTAGCCTGGTGCCCGATGCCGTAGGCAATATGGCTTATCTGCATGCACCTTTCCATACGCCATGGCGTACCGTTATCGTTAGCGGTAAGGCCGCGGATATTTTATCGTCTAAAATGATACTGAACCTTAATGACCCTTCAAAGGTTGAGAATACCTCATGGATAAAACCAATGAAATTTGTGGGGGTGTGGTGGGAGATGCAGATTGGTAAAAGCACCTGGAGTTATGCCAAAAGCATGAACGATGTTGATGCCAATGGCAAACTTATTCCAAGCGGCTTGCATGGCGCTAACACGGCCAACGTAAAACGCTATATTGATTTTGCAGCCAGGCATGGCATACCAGGTGTACTGGTTGAAGGTTGGAATACGGGTTGGGAAGATTGGTTTGGAAATTGGAAAGAGGACGTTTTTGACTTTGTTACCCCTTACCCGGATTTTGATGTGGCCGCGCTAACCAGTTATGCCAGGGCAAAGGGCGTAAGCATCATTATGCACAACGAAACTTCGGGATCGGCTACCAATTATGAACGTCAGTTAGACACTGCGTACCGATTTATGAACGAACATAGCTATCCAGCTGTTAAAACAGGCTATGTAGGCAAAATCATTCCACGCGGAGAGCATCATGATGGGCAATGGATGGTAAATCACTATGCGCGGGTAGCTCAAAAAGCAGCCGAGCATCATGTGATGTTAGATGCCCATGAACCTGTAAGACCAACCGGCTTACAACGCACCTATCCAAACTGGATGGCAAGTGAGGCTGGCCGTGGTAATGAGTACAATGCGTTTAGCGAAGGTAACTTACCCGAACATGAAACCATTTTACCGTTTACGCGCTTAATGGGCGGCCCAATGGACTACACGCCCGGGATATTTAAACTAAAAGGTTATACCACCGTACCTAATAGGCAGGTGCATACTACACTGGCTAAGCAACTGGCTTTGTACGTAACCATGTACAGTCCGCTGCAAATGGTTGCCGATTTGCCCGAGAATTATGATAAGTATCCTGATGCCTTTCAATTTATTAAAGATGTAGCCGTTGATTGGGATGATACTTACATACTGGAAGCCGAACCCGGCGATTACCTTACCATTGCGCGTAAGGCAAAAGGAAAAAACGAATGGTTTATAGGAGGCATTACTGATGAGCATTCGCGTACAGCAAATTTTAAATTAAATTTTCTTCCTCAAGGCCGAACATTCGAGGCAACAATTTACGAAGATGGCAGGACAGCTAGTTTCGATAAAAATCCTGAAAGCTACGCTGTTCGTAAGATCAAAGTAACTTCAAAAACAGTACTACAATTAAAGATTGCCCCCGGTGGTGGATTTGCATTAAGCATTAATTAAGGTAACAAGTGCCTTCATTTTGGTTCAAAAAACCGATATAAACGTTTTTTTGCTTCCAAAATGAAGGCACTTGCTTTTCCATTCATGTGGATCATTTAGGAATTTTCCTATTGCCAAGCTGTATGAATGGTATCAGGAGTTTATCAATTGTTCTTCAGTACAAAATATCCAGTCATTCGCTTCTCCACGCCACCGTTAGTGGTGTATTTTAACAAATAGTAATATGTGCCCGGAGGCTGTATCGAACCTGTAACACTGGAACGGCCATTAAACGCACGTGTCACATTATCATAATTTTGCGTTTCAAATATTTTGTTACCGTTACTGCTCATAACCAGTAACTGATTTTTTGGGTGCTCATCAATACCTTCAATATATAGAACATCGTTAAGGCCGTCGCCGTTTGGCGATAAAGCTTGCCGAACAACTAATTTCTTACTGCCTGCTTCATCGTTTAACGAATGATCAGTTACTGTATTTGTGGTAGTGCTGTTTTTGTTCAAGGTTGCAGACATTGCAGCGGTCAAGGTGGTAAACTCTGCGTCCCGACCATAACTGATACCTGTGCTGTTGATAGCATATGCTCTATAAACATAAAAGGTATTTGGAGTTAAGCCTGTTACAACTGCGGAAAAATTACCAGCACCACTTCCTATAACTACTTTTGTATCAACACCCACTGTAGACGAGTAATGATTGCTGTATACTATGCCCCGTTCTGTTACAGTTGCCGTGGCCCCGCCCTGGTCTGTAACGTTACCGCCCATGGTAGCAAAAGTGTCGCCTATAGAGGTAGCTTCGGTTGTGGATACCCTGGCGTAATCGTTAGGTATCAGCATTTTTGTAGCAACAGGGCTGGTAGTTGCACCGTCAGATACCGTGTAGTTTAGCGTGCGGGTTAGCAGCGAGTTGCTAAAGGTTGAAAACTTGATGCTTCTTAATATGGTTTCTGCTTCGCCCACAGTAACCTGTGCAAAGATGGTAAGTACACCTGTATTTCGGTTATAAGTTACCGGATAAGTAAGATTTAAATTAGTTGAAAGCTGGTCACCGAAACTAAAGTTGGTGATTGTAATTCTGGCGCCCGAAAGGTTAGCATTTTTATCGCCCGAAACGCTTACTCCGGTATCAACAAAATCATTAAAGGCACTTGGTGTGAATATAACGTTGCCAGGACTCGTGGTTACAATCGAAGCAGGTTTGTCCGGTCTTGTAATGGTATATACCTCGCTGTTAAATGGAACGGTACCTACAACTGGCGGGTCAATAAAGTTACTGTTGTCAAAACTCAACTGCAGCGTTCCGCTACCCGTCCCTGTACGAATAGTTACTACAAATTCGGTACCCAAACCTGTTATACCCATGCTGCCATCTAAAGCAGGCTTTAAATTGAACCCGGTAGTTATTAATTTTAGATTTTCTGTATATAAACGACTAATAGGCTGAGAGAATTTGATGGTGTATCTCACCTTTGGGGCATCAGTTACAGCCGGGTCATTACGGGTTATTGATAAAACCCGCGCTTGCGAATTTGTGGTAAACGACAACTGCTCACCATATGAAACCCCCAAATCATTTATGGCGTAGGCCTTGAAATAGTATAGCGTATTTAAAAGCAGATTCCGGGCAATGTCGGCAAAGTTATCCAGCTCAGAGGCCACCAGCTTGGTGCCAGATGTGATAGTTGGATCTGGGTTGGTACTATACACCAGCCCGCGTTCAGTTATTTGCAATCCGCCATTACTAAGAATAGTGCCAAACAAGCGGGCCTCTGTTGCGCTAAGAAGCGTTGCAGAATCTGTTCTAACCACAGCAAGGTACCTGAAATCGGCCGATGCTTCGAGGTTTCCGGTACCTTTGGCATCAATAGCTACTCCGGCCGGAACAGTGATCTTAATTGGGCCGCTTGCAACAGGCGTAAGCAAAAAGTTATAATCGTCGCCACTACCAGTAAAATTACTAACTGTAGCGTTAATTGTAACGATATCTGAAGCGGTAAAGCCGGTTACAGGGTTAGAAAACGTTACCCTTATCGGGAACGCGGTTTGCTGACCAGTGGCAGTACCGGATATGGTTACATTAACCTGATCGCGGTTAATGGTATAGCTGCCACCATAAAATGGCAGGTTAGCAATAGCCGGTTCAATGCCGGCTGTATTCGAAAACCCTAACTGGAATGTACCACTACCGGTACCTGTACTCAAAGTTACCACGTAACTATTACCTGAGCCGATTAAATCTCTGATGGCAGGAGGGGTGATGAAGCCCGTGGCCGGCACGGTGAAGTTTGAGGCAGTTAAACCGGTAACGGGTTGCGATAAGGTAATGTTATAACTTACAAAATCCGATATGGTGTTCATAGGATAGTTACGCGTTATGGACGTTACCTCGGTTGGCATTTTAGTGGTGAAGGTTTGATTTTCGCCATAAGAAGTGCCCAGGCTGTTGATAGCATAAGCGCGGTACACATAAAAGCGGTTAGGAGCAAGGCCCGTTTCTACTTTTGAAAAACTGCCTGTGCCGCTGCCCAGCACAATCTTATTAGTCGAAGCTGTGGTAGGATTATAATCGGTGTCATACACAATGCCTCTTTCGGTAACAGGCAGGCCACCGTCATCGGTCACGTTGCCGCCCATGGCGGCAAAGGTAGCACTTATGGCCTGGGCCGCTGTAGTGGTGACTGTTGGATAAGCATTGAACGAGAACGATTTTTCACTATTTCCATTACCTACGCCATCAAGCGCAGCACCTGCCGGTATGGTAACCTGGGTTTTTCCGCCTGAGGTTGGCGTTAACTGGAAGGTATAGTAATCGCCGCTGCCGTTAAAATTACTAACGGTTGCATTGCTTGCGTTAATATCTGAAGCGGTAAAGCCGGTAACAGGTTTAGAGAATGTAACCATTACTGGGAAAGCGGCCAATTGAGCTGCTGCGATACCAGCAATAATTACCTGAGGCTTTTCACGATCTATTACATAAGAGCCTCCGTAAAACGGCAGGTTTACAATAGCGTGATTAACACCGGTAGAGTTAGAGAATGCCAATTGCAACGTGCCACTCCCGGTTCCCGTGCTTAAGGATACAATGTAAGTATTGCCTGAGCCGGATATGCCGGTGATTGTCGGCGGTGTGGTGAAATTTGATGCAACTATAGTGAAATTAGCGGCTGTGATACCTGTTACGGGTTGCGATAAATTCACTGTGTAACTTAGTGTTTCAACATTGCTGGTCATGACACCGTTACGCGTTATGGACGTTACCTCGGTTGGCATTTTAGTGGTGAAGGTTTGATTTTCGCCATAAGAAGTGCCCAGGCTGTTGATAGCATAAGCGCGGTACACATAAAAGCGGTTAGGAGCAAGGCCCGTTTCTACTTTTGAAAAACTGCCTGTGCCGCTGCCCAGCACAATTTTATTAGTCGAAGCTGTGGTAGGATTATAATCGGTGTCATACACAATGCCTCTTTCGGTAACAGGCAGGCCACCGTCATCGGTCACGTTGCCGCCCATGGTGGCAAAGGTAGCACTTATGGCCTGGGCCGCTGTAGTGGTGACTGTTGGATAAGCATTGAACGAGAACGATTTTTCACTATTTCCATTACCTACGCCATCAAGCGCAGCACCTGCCGGTATGGTAACCTGGGTTTTTCCGCCTGAGGTGGGCGTTAACTGGAAGGTATAGTAATCGCCGCTGCCGTTAAAATTACTAACGGTTGCATTGCTTGTGTTAATATCTGAAGCGGTAAAGCCGGTAACAGGTTTGGAGAATGTAACCGTTACCGGGAAAGCAGTCAAGGAGCCGGTGGGCGTACCTGCTATAGTTACTTGCGGCAGTTGACGGTCAATGGTGTAAGAGCCTCCGTAAACGGGGAGGTTGCCGATAAAAGGTTCTACACCGTTTGTATTTGAAAATGCAAGCTGAAAAGAACCACTGCCGGTGCCTGTGTTAAGCGTTACCACATACACGCTCCCCGAACCCGATATATTGGTGATTGCCGGAGGTATGGCAAGGCCGGTTGAGGGTATGGTAAAGTTGCTCGCTTTAACGCCGGTAACAGCCTGAGAAAGATTAACGGTATAGCTTACGCTTTGTGCATTACTGGTTACAGGACTGTTGCGCGTAATAGAAGTTGCCTCCGTTATGCCTTTGGTAGTAAAAGTCTGGTTTTCGCCATAAGAGGTACCCTGGCTGTTTATGGCGTAAGCGCGATATACATAGAAGCGGTTAGGAGCAAGGCCTGTTTCTACTTTTGAAAAACTGCCTGTGCCGCTTCCCAGTACAATTTTATGGGTGGAGGCTGTGGTGGGGTTGTAATCAGTATCATACACAATGCCGCGTTCAGTAACGGCTGATCCGCCATTATCGGTCACATTACCGCCCATGGTTACAAAGGTAGCGCTTATAGCTTGAGCCGGTGTTGTGGTAACCGTTGGACTAGCATTAACGTTGCCTAACTTTTTATAAAATGCACCGCTTGGAATGCCATCCTTATTGGTGTAATAGATAATATGGGGTGCTTTGGTTGTAGTGGCAGCCTGTAATGTTATACTTAATGGGTCTAAATTGGCAATCCAGTTATGGGGTTCATCGCCTACGCCTAATCCATCATCAATGGCCAGGGCATGGCCTGTGTTAGCCTCTGTAACAACAGCCCTGCTCAAGGCGCAACTAAATAAAATAATCAGAACAGTTAAGGATAGGTTTCTCATGATTGGTTTGATTAGCTGAATACTTATCAAAACTATCTTTTTATTTCAAGATGAGTTAACTGTCGGTTAAGTCGTGTGCTGATTTTAGATCGTTTTGCTCTATTAATGAGCAAGTTAATGAGAAAGTGTGTTTTTAAACGATACGGTATGTGTGCACAATAAAATGGCTAATTGTTGCTTGTAGTTTCTACATTGAACCGCATATCATCGGAGGCTTACCGGCGTTCAACTATTCTAAAATGATGCATCAGGCATAGGCTGTATTACGTACTATTACAGCTAAAGTGCCTTTTTATCCTAACCAATTAAGATAAACCAGAAATACAGTATATAAATAGGTTTAAACAAATCTTGTTGTATAAGCAACAGCGTTTAATTTATCCTTTATGAATAACTCAAAACCAAAACCATCACATCCACACCTATCTATCTGCAAGCAAACATTCGGTTTAATAACGGCTTTTTGCTGTTTTATTGCAGCACAAAATTGTAAAGCCCAGCAACTTTTTAACTACACGCAGTATATGCACAACCTTGTGCCTTTAAATACTGCTGCCGCCGTGCTGGAGCAAGCGGGATCCGTAAACGTGGTTATACGAAGGCAACTTACAGGTATTGAGGGCGCACCGTCTACTTTCATTTTTAACGGACAACTGCCTGTAGAATCCATTGGTGCAACGGCCGGCCTGGTGTTGCTTAATGATCAGTTTGCCATTGAACGCCTCACCGAAATCAACGCATTTTTGGCCAAGCGCATACGCCTGGCCCAGGGAGGTCAGTATCTCTCGGTTTCCCTGAATTTAGGAATCAGGAGGTATACTGCCAACTATTCTTCGTTGGATGCTACTGATCCGCAGTTTAGAAACGATGTAAGGGAATCAAGGCCAAATATTGGCTTTGGAATTTTGTACCATAGTGCAAGATATTATCTTGGTATAGCCGTACCTGAGTTTACTACGCGCAGTTTAGGTCAGGCATCACTGGTTGATAACAGCTTTTTTAGCAGTCATTACAATTTTTCAGGCGCTTATCTACTGGGCGATGAAGGTGGAGAGGTTAGAGTTAAGCCCTCAGTGCTTGCCAGCTATGCTAAAGACCTGCCATTGGTTTGCAACTTCTCGACCACCTTATACCTGAAAAGTACCCTGGGGCTGGGGGCTAACTACCGGACTAACAAAGAGATGGCAGGGATTCTTTCCTACACATCAGACCTGTTAAAAGTTGGCTATTCTTATCAATTTGGTACAGTAAACAATAATGTCGTCAACGGCTTCCGTAATAATACGCATGAAATTACCTTCACCTACCGCTTCGGTAACAATCTCGGCAATCGTTCGTTGCTGTAAATGATACCTCCAACCACAGCCATCTTAATTCAAATGTAAATTTGAGTTAGTTGTCATTGCATCTTTGTTGATGGTCAGCAACTTCCCCAATTACTATTACACATACCCACAACAGGCAAAAAAAATTAATCTTTTTTATTTGCAAATACAAAAATAACAATCCATATTTGGTTAACCAATCTGGTCAACCAATTTATGAAGCCAATTACTGAAACACTGCCGGCTATGCAGCCTGAAAGTTCTGTTGATAAAATCATCAGGGAGTTAAAGCAACTGATCGTCTCGGGCCAGTTAAAGCCTGGGGATAGGTTACCGGCCGAGCGATCCTTGTCCGAAAAATTTGGTGTAGGTCGCAGCTATGTTCGCGAAGCTATTTTGAAACTGGAGTTTTATGGCTTACTAAAAACTAATCCACAAAGTGGCACTTACGTTTCAGGCTTAAGTATTAAGGTGATTGATAATATCATTAATGATATCATAAAGCTTAACAAAGACAATTTTAGTGCATTAATTGAAGCGCGGTATTATTTGGAACTAGACGCCGTTAAACTGGCGGCCGAGCGCAGAAGCCAGGCCGACTTGGAAGCCATTGAGCAGGCTTTGCTTGATTATGAAACTAAGACCCTGGCAAACCAGGATGCGGTAGAAGAGGATATGCTCTTTCATATCATGATAGCGCGTGCCGCCAACAACTCTGTTATCGAATCTATGATACTGGTATTAATTCCTGACTTGATTAAAACCATTATCGAAAATAAAGTGTGTGGCGAAAACCGGGGCAAAACTGCTATGAAAGAGCACCGCGCCATATTAGAAGCTTTAAAAGCAGGTGATATTGATGCTGCCGAAGATGCCATGGCACAACACCTTGACGAAATACTGCAGATAAGCCGAACCGATTATACAGCAAAAAAAATTATAAACAACCAATAAAGCGTTCTATAACCGCTTAAATCCATTTTAAAAACATGAAAATGAACTACTTTAAAAAGGTGGTATCACTACTCTCATGCCTTTGTTTTAGCGTTTGTGCCCTTGCGCAAATACACCCTAATATAATGCTTACTAAGGCCAATATTGCTGCAGTGCGCAAAGGTGTAACCCTATATCCGTTACTTAAAAGCTCTTACCAGGATGTAAAAAAAGAGGCCGACCGCGCGTTGGCGGCTCCTGTTGTTGTACCGGTTCCGAAAGATGGTGGTGGTGGAGCCAGTCATGAACAGCATAAGCGTAATTACCAAAATATAATGGCCTGCGGTATAGCTTACCAAATAACCGGCGATGCTAAATACGCCACTTATGTTAAAAACGTGCTGCTGCAATATGCGGCTCAGTATCAAAAATGGCCATTACATCCAAAGCGCGAAAACAGCAACCCACCCGGCCGTATGTTTTGGCAAATTCTAAATGATTGTGTTTGGCAGGTAAACGTAATACAAGGCTACGATATGGTATATAACGGTATAACTCCGGCCGACCGCAAGATCATCGAAACACAATTATTTGCCCCTATCGTAAAGTTTATTTACGACGATAACAAGGAAACTTTTGACCGTTTGCACAACCACGGTACCTGGGCTGTTGCAGCGGTAGGCTTAACCGGTTATGTATTAAACAAGCCCGAGTGGGTGCAAATGGCCCTCAAAGGAACCGATAAAAGCGGGCAAAGCGGCTTTTTGGCACAGGTAGATGAGCTCTTTTCGCCCGATGGTTACTACACCGAAGGGTTTTATTATCAGCGCTATGCCTTACTGCCGTTTGTGGTTTTTGCCAAAGCCATAAACCAATACGAACCTCAAAGGCATATATTTCAGTATCACAGTGGTATTTTAACCAAGGCAGTAAACATTGCCTTGCAGGGGACTTACAGCAACGGCGCTTTTTTCCCTATTAATGATGCCATGAAGGATAAAACCTTCGAAAGTTTAGAGCTGATTAATGCAGTTGATATTGCCTATGCAGATATTAGTCCTGATAAAGGTTTGCTTGATGTAGCAGCCCGTCAGAAAAGGGTGGTGGTATCTGATGCAGGTCTTAAGGTGGCTAAAGATCTGGCTGCTGGTTTGGCTAAACCCTTCAACTACCAGCCTATGTGGATGACAGACGGTAAGAAAGGCGATGAAGGAGGTATTGGCATCCTGCGCTGGGGCGAAGGCAATAAGCAACAGGCCGTATTGTTAAAAGCCGCTGCACAAGGTATGGGCCACGGCCACTTCGACCGGCTGAACATGTTGTACTATGACAACGGCGGCGAGGTGTTTCCCGACTATGGAGCTTCGCGCTTTATAAACATCGAAACTAAAAACGGCGGCGGTTATTTGTCCGAAAATACCTCATGGGCAAAGCAAACCGTGGCACATAATGCATTGGTGGTTGATCAGATGTCGCATTTTAAAGGCAACCTGAAAGAAGCTTCCAAATATCACCCTGAATTAGTTGCGTTTAAAATCACAGATAAAATACAAGTAGTAAGCGCCCGCGAGGACCACGCTTATCCGGGTGTGCAAATGGTTCGTGCCACGGCTTTAATGCAAGTGCCGGGGTTAACTAAACCCTTGCTGGTTGATGTGGTAAAAGCATCAGCGGCAACTAATCACCAGTATGATTTACCCTACTGGTACAAAGGAACCATTGTTGACGCTTCATTCAAAAAGGAAGCTATTCGGGATGATTTAAAGGCGTTGGGAAAATCAAATGGTTACCAGCATTTATGGCTCAACAGCGAAAACGAAGTGCCTGCAGCCGAAGGGTACGTAAGCGTAATGCAGGGGCAAAGCTTTTACACCACCTGCTTTGCCGGCACTGCGCCCATGAAAGTCAAACTGGTATCAACCGGGGCCAATGACCCTGATATGAGTATATTGGAAAGCAAAGCTTTTATGTTGTCGCAGCCGCAAGCCGCCAACCAAACATTTGTTACGCTAACCGAAAACCACGGGCAAATTGACCCTGTAGCCGAAACCACATCTGGTGCTAAAAGCGCCATTGGTAAGCTGAATATAATAAGCTCCAACGATAGTAAAACGATATTCACTTTCGAGGTGAAGCATAAAGCTTATACCGTTACCCTCAATTACCAGGATAAGAACAATTTTGTACAAGTAAATTAATAGCAATGTTACAAGGAACTTTATTTCAGATAGAAGACGAAACTCCGTGGCAGGATTTAGGAAATGGCGTGAAACGGCAGATGTACGGTTACGATGATAAAATCATGCTGGTAAAGGCCAAGTTTGAAGAAGGCGCTGTGGGTACACTGCACCAGCATTACCACTCGCAGGTTACTTATGTAGATAGTGGTGTATTTGAGATGACCATAGGCGATCACAAAAAGATTATACGCAAAGGTGACGGCTACTATGTACCGCCGCACGAAATACACGGCTGTGTATGCCTTGAACCGGGTATACTGGTTGATGTATTTAGCCCTCACCGCGAAGATTTTATTGAAAACATTAAGTACTAACCCCATCCTTATAAACATGAGAAGAATATACATCGTGGCATTACTGGCACTTATGTGTGTTGCAGCAAAAGCACAAGACAGTGCTGCCGTGCCGAAAGTTATAAAAACGCCTGCCGGCTATACATCGCAGATTGATGTGGTGTATACTAAGGTAAATGGCTGGGATGGACGCATGGATTTATACCTGGCACCTAAAGATAAAGCCCCGTCTCCGGTAGTGATTAACATTCACGGCGGCGGTTGGAACAAAGGGCGGAAAGAAGACCAATCGGGCTGGAATGCCTTTTTTAAAAAAGGTTATGCTGTAGCTAATGTGGAATACCGCTTATCGCAAGCAGCACCTGCACCGGCAGCTATTGAGGATGTGCGGTGTGCACTGATCTATATTGTTGAGCACGCCAAGGAACTGAATGTAGATGCTAACAAAATTGTCATCATGGGCGGATCAGCGGGGGCACACCTGGCCTTAATGGGCGGCTTGCTGGAAAACGACCATAAATTTGACACTAACTGCAAAACCACTAAAACCATTAAGGTTGCCGCTATTATAGATCAGTATGGCATTGCCGATGTAAGCGACTGGGCTTATGGTCCGCATAAAACCAGCAAGTCGGCTATCCAGTGGCTTGGAGACAGGGCTAAAGAAAAAGGCTTTGCCGAATCGGTATCGCCTATTACTTATGTTAAAAAGAGCAGCCCGCCAACCTTTATTGTGCATGGTGATGCCGATCCGGTGGTGCCTTATGAACAATCGGTAATTCTGTACAAAAAGTATCAGGACATGGGCGTTAAATCGCAGTTTGTGACTGTTGCGGGTGGCCAGCATGGCAAGTTTACACCCGAAAAGAAAACTGAGCTTAACGCCCAGATCATGGAATTCCTGAAAAGTGTTGGTGTACACCAATAACCCATAAATTAATGAAAGTTAAAGGTTTACGCTGGTTTATTATTGCGCTTATTGGACTGGCCACGGTTATTAATTATATTGACCGTAGCGCCATCAATATAATGTGGCCTTACATATACCACGAGTTTGGTATAGCCGATGTTGATAACAAAAGCACACTGGCCTTAATTACTACCTTTTTTATGTTGGCTTACGCATTAGGCCAAACATTTACCGGCAAACTGATGGATGCCGTAGGTACACGCCTGGGCATGGCGGTATCCATAGCTGGCTGGAGTGTATCCATTGCCTTGCATGCGCTGGCACGGTCTATATTTTCATTCAACATATTCAGGTTTTTCCTCGGCTTTTTTGAAGCCGGTAATTGGCCTGGTGCCACTAAAAGTAACGCTGAATGGTTTCCGGCTAAGGAGCGGGCTATTGCACAAGGCATTTTTGGTGCAGGCGCATCATTAGGCTCGGTTATATCTGCACCTGTAATAGCCATACTATTTGTGGCTTTTGGGTGGAAAACAACGTTTTTCATGATAGGGGGCCTGGGGCTTATTTGGTTACTGCCTTGGCTCATCATCAACAAAAATACACCCGATAAACACAGCTGGATAACACCCGAAGAACAAGAGCATATTTTATCGTCTGAAAGCATGGTGGCTGGTGCAACGCAAAATACAGTGGTGTTAAGCTGGTCGCAGTTGTTACAATACCGCAGCACCTGGGGCATTATATTAGGTCGCTTTTTTATTGATCCGGTTTGGTGGCTGTTTGTAACCTGGTTGCCTACGTTTTTAAAAGAGCAATTTATGTTTGACATTAAACAGATAGGTGCCTTTACCTGGTTCCCTTATCTGTGTGCTGCTATTGGCAGTTTGCTGGGTGGCTTTTATTCATCAAGGTTAATTAAACAAGGCACCAAGGCAGGCCGGGCACGTAAGCGAGCTGTTACCATAGGCTGCATTTTTATGCTGATTGGCTTAATTGGCATACTGGCAACCTTAAGTACGTTAAAGGAGAAGCCATCACTGGCCATGGCCTTAATTGGTACAGTTTTATTTGGCTTCCAGTTTTTAATCGGTAACCTTCAAACTCTGCCAAGCGATTACTTTAATGGTAAAAATGTGGGTACCGTTGCTGGTATGGGCGGTACTGCAGCTGTGGTAGGCACCCTCTTTACTACCTGGGCTGTACCGGTTATTACACAAACCAGCTATGTGTCTTTTTTTGTACTGGGGGCGGTTTTAGTCCCGTTGGCCTGGCTCGCTATAAATTTCATGAACTCAAAAAATATTAATTCTAATTAAATCAAATCATGCGTTTACAAAACAAAGTTGCCGTAGTTACGGGTGGGGCCAGAGATATTGGCCGGGCTATATCATGCCAGTTGGCTCGTGAAGGGGCAAAAGTGGTGATTAATTATTTTGATAGCGAAGATTCGGCTAAAGAAACGCTGTCGATAATTGAAGCAGAAGGAGGCCAGGGCATTTTGGTGCATGGCGATATGACCAAAATGGCTGATGCCAACAACTTAATTGAAAAAACTAAAGAAGCCTACGGCCAAGAAATACACATTTTAGTTAACGTGGCCGGTGGCCTGGTAGGCCGTAAAAAAATTGTAGAAATGGATGAAGATTTCTTTGACTTTGTGGTTGATCTGAATTTTAAATCGGTGTACCTGGCTACTAAAGCGGCTGTGCCTTTTATGCCTGCCGGCTCATCTATCATCAACTTTTCGTCACTGGCAGCACGCGATGGCGGAGGGCCTGGCGCAAGTGCCTATGCTGCTGCTAAAGGTGCCGTAATGACCTATACCCGCTCACTGGCTAAAGAACTGGGCCCGCAGGGTATAAGGGTTAATGCGCTGGCTCCGGGCGTTATTTCAACCACTTTTCATGATACCTTCAGTACCCCGCAGGTACGAACCAACATTAGCAACGCCACTGCGTTACGCCGTGAAGGCAGCGCACAAGAGGTGGCCGATCTGGTAGCCTACCTGGCGTCTGAAAATTCATCTTTTTTAAGCGGAAATAACATCGATATAAACGGTGGCTTAGCCTTTTCTTAAAAACATCCGGCCAGTACTTAAAATACTTTTATGTACTGGCCATAAACCAAGCCGGCGTAAAGCCGGCAGTAACCTAAACCCAAACAATCTGTTCCCTATAATACGGGACAAACCTTATAAACCAAGTCATTTAAGCCGTCCCAGCGCTTAAATGCACGCACAAATTGAACATTGTGCTGCAGCTAACCACTGCAAACTAATTATTAACCTAATAAACTGATTAAAATGGTGAGAAGAAATTTACTATTTAAATGCAGGGGTAAAAGTTTAGCTACGTTGTGGCTGGTTGTAACCCTGTGTTGTGTACAGGTGTTTGCCAGTGAAACCAAACCCGCTGCTAATTTTAACATTGGCGTTAAAGGTAAAGTGGTTGATGAACAGGGCGAAATACTAGCTGGCGTTACCGTAATGGTAAAAGGCACGCGCATAGGCACCTCAACTACCGTACAGGGCGAGTACAAAATTAATAGTGTGCCCGAAAACGGAACCCTGGTTTTTAGCCTTATTGGCTTCAAAACTTTAGAAGTAAAGGTTAACAACCAAAAAACCATAAATGCAACCCTGATAGCCGATAAGGGTACTTTAGATGATGTGGTGGTAATAGGCTACGGCACCATCAAGAAATCTAACTTAACCGGTGCGGTTGCCAAATTGAAAACCGATAGGCTGGACGAACTGCCAACCTCCCGCCTTGATAATGCATTGATTGGCAAGCTGGCCGGATTAACCGTACAAATAAACAGTTCGGAAGCAGGGTCAGAACCTACACTGCGTATTCGTGGGGCCAGTTCCATTAGTGCAAATGCATCGCCCTTGGTAGTGGTTGACGGCCATCCCATTGAAGATGGCCTGGCTTATGTTAGTCCGCAGGATGTGGAGTCGCTTGAGGTGCTGAAGGACGCAGCATCATCGGCCATTTATGGTTCGCGCGGTGCGAATGGCGTTATTTTGGTAACCACCAAAAAAGGTGTAGCTGACAGGCCACGTTACAGCATCAAAACTTATTACGGTATTAAGGACGCTTACAAACTGCATCCCATCATGAATACAACCGAGTATACCGAGCTGATGTTTAACGAGGCCAGGCAGCGCGCTAATGACCCAACCGTACCTACTGCTTCCCAAAACCTCATTACTGCTAACGAGCGTGCAGCCTACATTATCGAAAATCAAATTACCGGTGTAGCAACCGACTGGCAAAAGGCAGCCCTGCGCGATGCATCTATTTATAATATACAGGCCAGCGTTTCGGGCGGCAAAAAAGATTTGCGTTATTATGTTTCGGGCAACGTGCAGCAAGACCAAGGTATTATGAAGTACAGTGAGAATCAACGAGGTAACTTTAAGGTTAATGTGGATGCAAATTTAAGTTCTAAGCTAAGCTTAAATGTAAGCCTGAATCCAACCTATACTAAAACACAAACACCGGCCGTAAACTTTACCGATTATTATCGTTTTCTGTCATTCATTCCCGTTTACCATACCGATTTTTCTTCGGCCTTTGTGAATCAGAATGCGCAATGGGCTGGTGTTAGAGCTGGCGACTATGCACAGGCCCGTCATTTTACTAACCTGGTTTACGCAGGCACCATGCCCGATGGTTCTTTTTACACCAGCCCGGGCACCGTAGCGCCATTTTCATCAACCAATAATACGCCTATATCTATAGCTGCACGCGAAAACCGGTATGCTACCTTTTACCGCCTGCAAGGCAGTACAGATTTAAACTACAGATTTAGTAAAGCACTGGTATTTAAATCGGCCTTAAGCGGCTATTACCGCAGTGTGGAAAATGACATTTTTACCAAGAGCAATGCACGCAAAGATGGTGACGTAAACTCTGGCAGTATTGTAACCTCGCGTACTATCGATTATTTGTGGGAAAACACACTGAACTATACACAAAGTTTCAAGAAGCACAGTATTACCGGTTTGTTAGGTTATACCGTTCAAAAAACAACAATTGATGGATCGAGCATCGTAGGTTCTAATTCTCCGTCTGACGACTTTACCACATTGGCGCAGGCATCGGTTATTGACCAGCTAAACACCTACACCACCAAAACTCCGATTGGGCTGGTGTCATACTTAGGCCGCGTAAATTATGATTATGCTAACAAGTATCTTTTCTCGGCCAGCTTACGTGCCGATGCCAGCTCTAAGTTTAATGCAGGAAGCCGTACAGGATGGTTTCCGGCAGTATCAGCCGGATGGGTATTGAGCAACGAGAAGTTTATGAGTAAAACAGCTAACTGGCTAAGCAGTTTAAAAGCCCGTGCGAGTTATGGCGTAACAGGCAACAACCGTATTGCCGATTTTTCATACCTCGACTTGTTGTTTAAATCTACTTATTCATTTGGCGAAGGTACCGGAACTGTAGTACAAGGACAGTCGCCTAACAACCCGGTAACCTTTGGCCCCGGAATAACCTGGGAAACCACCAACTCCACTGATATTGGTTTGGATATGGGTTTTATGAAAAATAAATTCACCTTAACGTTAGACTATTATAATTCGCGAACCAATAAATTGCTATTACAACAAGGAACGCAATCTTTCACCGGATCAAACGTGTTTTATAACAATAATGGCAGCATCAAAAATGAAGGTTTTGAGGCCGAGTTTAGTTCAACCAATATTAATGGTAAAAAATTTTACTGGACAACTTCCTTTAACATTTCTGTAAACCGCAATAAACTGTTAAAACTTGGTGGCGAGCCTTACCAGTATAATTATGGCGAGCGTAACGAAATTTATGCCACTATAGTTGGTTCGCCTTATGTACAGTTTTACGGCTACCAGTCAGACGGTGTGTGGCTTTCTCAGGCTGATGTGGACGCAGCACTGGCCAGTGGACAGACTTCCATACTGCAAAGTTACTTTCAGCCCGGAGGTTTAAAGCTTAAAGATTTAAACGGCGACAATAAGATCGATATAAACGACCGTACCGTTATTGGCAATCCTTTTCCTGATTTTACGTGGGGTATAACCAATAGCTTTAAGTTTAAGGGTATTGATTTAACTCTAATTATGCAGGGATCGCAGGGCGGAAAGTTAGTAAACGGCGACCTGTTTTATAACGAAAGTAAAAAGCTTAACCGCAACTTTACAGACAACCGGTGGGTAAGCGCTGCTAACCCCGGCGATGGCAAAACTCCTTACTTTACCAATGGCATAGCCGCCGACCTGCTACTAACTGATTATGCGGTTGAAAGTGCTTCATACGCATTTTTACGTAACGTAATAATTGGCTATACGTTGCCACGTACCTGGCTTAAGCGGGTGAAATTTAATAATGTACGCTTGTATGCCGCTGCCGATAACGTATTTTTTGTAGCCGGTAAGTCATACCGGGGTATTAATCCTGAGGCGCGTATGGTCTCTGCAGCGTATTCGTCACCCGTGGTATCGGGTTATCAGCGGGGTGGCTTTCCGGTAAACCGTACTATCACTTTTGGTTTAGATGTCAATTTTTAATGATTGAGCTATGAAAAAATTACTTTATATAACCATCACACTTTTCTTATTAAATGGTCTGTCATCCTGCCAAAAAATTGTGGATGTGGATCCTATTTCGAATGAGGTAGCATCAGAATACTATCGTAACAACACCGAGGTAAACAACGCGTTATCCGGTTGTTACAACGGCATGCAAGAACCACTTTTGTATGAATGGATGCTAACCGAATTACGCAGCGATAATGCTAAACAACGTTCGGTAAGCAGTACTACCAATGCAAACGTGGAACTTAACCAGCTTAATATGTATACAGCAAGTGCACAGCACCAGCAGATATACAACTATTGGCTGAGCGTTTATAAAAATATCCGGAACATCAATTATGTATTGCGCAGCTTGGGCGTAACGTACCAAAACGGACAGTTAAATTACGGCCAGCCTACAGCCAATGTTACAGCGGCACAAAAGTCGCAACTTGCAGGGCAGGCGCTGTTTTTAAGGGCTTATCATTACTTTAATTTAGTACGCCTGTTTGGTGGCGTATTTTTAGTAACGCAACCGCTCGAACCTGCAGCTTCAAAGCAGGTTAACCGTTCATCGGTTGAGGATTGCTATAAATTGATTATAGCCGATTTAGAGGGAGCCGCCAGTTTGCTGCCTGCTAATAAATATGGTCAAATTCCATCTGCAGATGTAGGTCGCGCTAATGCCTGGTCGGCTAAAGCTTTACTGGCCAAGGTATATTTAACCTTACCTGTGCCGCGCCCCGCTGATGCATTGGCCCTGCTTAATGATGTGATTAGCAACAGCGGTTATGGCCTGGAAACTAATTATGCTAACGTGTTTTCAATAAGCAACGAAATGAATCGTGAAATACTATTTACGGTACGCTTCAAAGCTGGTTTGGTAGGCTTAGGCAATTCAATGGCCAATACTTTTGCACCGGCTAGCAGCGGCGATGCCATTGTAAATGGCGATGGTAGCGGCTTTAATTATCCAACTACAAACCTAAATTCTGCATTTAGAATATCAAACACCAGCTTCAGCGACGCGCGTAAGCCAGTAACAATTGGTACCTATGCGGGTAGCACCACCCCATATTACGTTAATAAGTTTTTATCAAAAGTGCTGGTAAAAAATGATGCTGAGAACGACTTTCCGGTAATCCGCTTTTCTGACGTATTGTTGCTCAAGGCAGAGGCTACAGGTTTTGATGGTCCGGCCGGTACTTCGGTAGGTATTATTAACCAGATACGTGAAAGGGCAGGGGCAGGTAATTATACTACCGGCAGCTTTACAGCAGCTTTTTATAAATATCCGGCAACAGGTACAGCAGCTATAACCACACAAGCCGCCTTTATAACGGCTTTGCTTGATGAACGTAGGTTAGAACTGGCTTTTGAGAACCAGCGGTTTTTTGATTTGGTGCGTACCGGGCAGGCAGTTGCTGTTATGCAGGCTTACTATGCATCAGAATATACATCGCATTACGGCAGGTATACGCCAACCATTCCGCTGACCACCTTACAGGCTAATGTGAATACGCAAAAGCTTTTACTGCCCATACCACAGCGCGAAATTGATACTAATAACGAAATCAGTATTCCGCAAAATCCAGGCTACTAACCGGTAAACTTTAAGGATATGAAAAGATTTTTAAAACCTATATTATTTATGCTGAGCGCATGCGCGGTTATGCTATCCTGCAAAAAGGATAAGATAGCAGGTAGTGGCAGCAGCAGCTTTACGGCCGATGATTATACCTTTAACCGTGCCACCAAAAACTTTGCGCCAGCTGCCAGTATTGGCGGGCAGTTAACATCATCGGCAGGTATACGTTTCGTGTATTGTTACCTCATTCGTGCCAATGCAACCGATTCACTTATTTATGTAACTGATAACACGGCCGATAACCCAACTAACTATACGTTAAACATACCGTTATCTTCTTTTCCGGTTAATAACATGAGTAAGGCCACCGGCGTTAAAATTATGGCCAAACAAACGGATAACAGCAGCATACAGGGCTTCATCAAAATAACTTACTTCGATCCGGCTTTACCGCAGTTAACCAATTTCCCAGCCAGCATTACCGCTAATTTAAATGGCGGTAACACAGCCATTACGGGTACTATTACCTCTAATTATGGTCTAAAGCAAGTAGATATATATGACGACTCAAAAGTGGAAAATACCTATGAGCTGGCGGGAAGCCTAAACGATGTAAACGGCGCCAAAACATATACGCTTAACTATGCTTACAAATACCGGAAAGCTGCACAACACATTAAAGTAGTTGCTACGGATATTTACAACCAAACTAATGAAACCATCATTAACATGCCGGTTGATTTAGCGGCGTTTAAGCCTAACTTTTCTAACTTTGCAGCCAGTATAACACCTAATCTTACAGGTGCTACAGCCATTACCGGCAGTATAACATCGGTAACCGGATTAAAAAGAATCGATATTTATGACGATTATCAGGGCGCATACGTATTGGTAAGCAGCATAAGCAATTTGAACGGAAGCTTAAATTATACTCTGAACTACAATTACACTTTTCGGAGGCGCGCTACCAACATTAAACTTATAGCATTTGATACTGATGATTTGCAAACTGAGAAAGTTTTACCGCTTAATATCACCTACAAAACTGAACTTTACCGGGATGTATTCATGAATGCTCAAACCACCGGTACCAGCACTATTTTCTTTGTTGATAATGGAACAACCAAAGGTAATTGCGATTTAAATGCCAGTGAATCTACCATGTCGTTCCTTTTTTATGGTACTGGTACCGGTCCGGCATTTTATAGTCCTACCAATACTACCAACGTGGCCTCCAACTTCAAATGTAATGGTTCATCGTGGGTCATCGGTAATGCGTCAAATTTCAGGGCTACCCGTTTTAGGGTGTTGGTGCCCGGAAGTACAGGCGTTGATAATATTTATGCACAATACAATGCAGGTTCAATTGATGCGCTGGATGATGCCTTTTTTACCGCCAACGGCATAGTAGCACCCACAGGCAGCAGTGCTCGTTTTGATGCAACTGCGGCGGCCACCACCAGTGTGTTTAACACTACCAATGCCTACTTAATTTATTTACGTATCCCCGACGCTAACGGCATCACTTACAAAAATGCACTTATACGTGCTAAGGAAGCTATTTCGAGTGCTGGCACATCAACTGTAAAGTTTGATATACTTGTTCAAAAATAGATTGGAATGAACTGGCTGCTCCCATAAAGGTGGCGGCCAATTCATTCTAATTTTAAATATATAATATGAAAATATATATCTGCGCCTTGGGTATTTTGCTTTCGGCTTTAACCTGCAGCAAATATGCAGTGCAGCCTACAAGAAATGCGTATAGCCCACAGGGGCCCGCACCTGAAAATGCTAAGTTACCCGGAGAGGTGTTGAACCTTACTAACTGGAAGCTTACGTTGCCCATAAACACAGATGCCTCCGTAAACCCTGATGAAATAAAACAACCGGTGCTTAACACGTATAGCAACCCCGACTATTTTTTTACAAGCAAAGCCAACAATGCGGTAGCCTTTAGGGCTAATGCAGGCGGCGCTACCACCAGTGGATCCAACTTTCCTCGGTCGGAATTACGTGAAATGACGGACGGGGGAAAAAAGCCGGCAGCCTGGTCATCGGCCGAAGGCACCCATACGCTGTTCATTGATCAGCGCATAACTCACTTACCCGATGTGCGAAAGCACATGGTTGTAGGGCAAATACATGATGCTAACAAGTATGTGATATTCTTCAGAATTGAAGATAAGAAGCTTTTGGTGTCAGTAAACGGTGGTGCCAGAGAGGTGCTCGATGAAAACTACATTTTGGGCACACGTTTTACCGTGAAAATGGTGGTAAATAATAACACCGTTAAATGTTATTACAACGACCTTTTGAAAAGTACGTTTGATATTGTTTTTAACGATGCCTACTTTAAAGCAGGTGCATATGTGCAATCATCTTGCAAAGGCAGTAAAAAAACAGATGGCGAGTCGTGCAATGCTTATGGAGAGGTTGAGATATATAACGTTTGGGTAAAGCATGAAGGAATAAAAACCGCGGAAACGAGATGAAGATTAAATTGATGCCACTATAGTAAAGCTACACTTCGTTAATTGGCCGCTAATAAACAAGGACGGTGCATGGCACATTAAATTTGTATGCTTTAGCTCGAGGACCTTACAAATATCGTAACCGATGGTAAAAAGCGCACAATTGACGATTTACTCAAAGGGGGGTGTAATTTGCTCGGCGGGAGCCTAACATGGAAATGCCCTTACGCGGATGGAAAATAAACCGGCTAAAACTCTTAAGAGCATCTTTGCCAGTAACTGAAGAGATTTTTAATAATGACACCCTTACCTTGCTCAATCATTTGCGACAAGACCGTTGTCTCCGGCGTATCGGATGTCAGCATCTCTGTTGTGCCGTGCTACATGCTGATCCGAGACTTTGGAATATTTTCAACTAGCACAAGATGAACGCATGGGGGTTGTTTCCATCAGCCTTTATCTCCAGGAATAATCGATTTTAAATAGAAACCTGTCCGACTGTTTTCTTGTTCAGGTTCTTTGGTGTAGGTAAAGAAAAATAGATCGTTGTTCCCTGACCTACCTTGCTTTCGAGCCATATACGGCCGTTATTAAGTTCGACAAACTCTTTACACAGCACCAGTCCCAGTCCCGTGCCTTTTTCGTTGTCTGTACCGTTAGTGGTGTGTCTTGCACTGATCTCGAGTAGTTCTTCCTGCAACGCCGGCTCAATTCCTACGCCCGAGTCCTGCACAGCAATGGTAACTTCCTTATTCATTAATGCCCCGTTGATTTCGATTATACCACCGTGGTGGGTGAATTTGATAGCATTAGAGAGTACGTTGCGTAAAACAGTGTCTATCATCAGCCGGTCGGCGAACACTGTCAGTTCGTCCGTTTGTTTAACGATCAGCCGAATGCTTTTGGCTTCTGCTGCTGGGGATGCAAAAGTCAGCGCATCTCTATAAATATCGTCAAGAAGTACCTGTTGAAAGTTAGGCTTCATCAAACCACTTTGCACGCGGGACCAGTTTAGCAAATTTTCCAGCAACACGAAAGCCTGCTTGCCCGATTCGTTAATTCGCTGCCCCATCCGCTTAACCTTTTCAATTTCCATCCGATCTGCATTTTTAGAGATCATCTCGCTGAAAGAAAGCATAGAAGTAAATGGGTTTTTGAGGTCATGGGCAATGATGGAAAATAGCTTATCTTTCATGGCATTTTTGTCCTCAAGCTCCGGAACGTTCTGGGCAAGCGTGCGGTACTTTTGTTCATCTTCTTTCAGGCCCCTGAATATTGTGCCCGTTGGATTTAAAAAACCTGATTCAACGTTCGCTTTGTATATTAAAAAAAATGCGATCAACTTAGCATAATGGCCAATTTCATTGGCTGTGCTGTAATTGGAAACATACAGCGTAAAGCAAAATTCACTGATTACGGTAAAGAAAAGTGAAAAAGACAAAAGGCGATACGCCTGACTGCTAAAATGCTGCCGGTATTGGAAAAGCAGCCAACCGGCAACAAATAGTATGGCTATGATAAAGTATTCGGCATAGATCTTAAAAGGGGTTTGGCCTAACCCGTCGAGGTAACATCTTGGAAAGTTTTTGTATACCAGAATAGAAAGCGTAATTAGCAGGGTTAGTACAAAATAACTTAAAAAGATCAGATCAGCGCTAATCCGTTTGCGGTAATTAATGAAATAGAATCCGGCTACAAATGTTAAAGCTTCCAGCAGCCGGGTCGCTACCCAAAATTGATTGGCATAATACCGTTCGTTGGCAGGAATAATATTCATGCCTTTGAAAGTAAGCGTGTGCAACAGGTCGAGTGCAGCGATGGCAATGTAAGCAATACCAACAAAACGGAGATAGGGATTGTCCTGCATGTTGCGGGTGTTCCAGGCAACAATAAAGACAGCAAAAGCCACTACGATAGAAAACAGTTCAACGATGGTGTGGAAGAGCAGGTAACTTTGGAGGATACTGCAGTAAAACACCGCAGCCAGGACGGAGACAGAAAAAAGCGTACGGTAGTTCGCTTTCAAAAAAGCAATTAGGGCTTTCAAATCTTGTTCAAATTAATAGAGCGCCAATTTAATGAATTTCTTTCGCTACAAATAAGAAATCGCCGCTATGCTTCTCAGGTTATGAACATACAAGCTTAGCACAACCAATAAAACAAGAAACACGTATATGTAGTCCAGTACCGCTAAACTAGTTGTTTTTACATAACATCAGGTTGCACTGCGCAATCATTTAGGATAGAGGCAGCGGTCTGTTTGTGTTGATGACCCGCAAAAATTTACGTGTAGGTTAGTAAGATTTAAACAATATTCAATTTTTATCACGGTGATATAACATTTCGGAAGTCAGCGCAACAATACGGAAAAGCAATCCGATTATTGTACTCCGAAAGTAAGCAAACAGGTTATGCTAGAGAAAGAAAATGCAAGATTACGTACGGTTAGCCGTTATTTGAATCTCAAGATCAGCAAAGAACAGGATCTTCAGCAAATAGTTGAACTAGCCGGCAAAATCTCTGGTTCGCCGATTGCCATGATCACTATTATGGATGGCGAAGCGCAGTACATAAAGTTCAGCGTCGGTACTGACATCCGCGAAGTCCCCTTACAGGATACCATTTGCCAGCATGCCATTGTACAAAAACAGCTTTTAGTAATACCTGACATCCTTGCGGATGAGCGGGTAATGCATAACCCTTTTGCCGTAGGAGAGCCCGGCCTCCGATTTTATGCAGGTTCCCCCTTGATTACACATGATGACCAGCATATGGGCACATTGTGTGTGTATGATCTTAAACCTAAAGAGTTGACGGATATTCAAAAAAAGCTGCTTCATCGCATGGCTAAACAAGTGACCCGGCTCTTGGAGTTTGAAGCCAGTATCGGCGTACTTAATGAGCAGTATCATCAAACCCGGGCGGAAGAAACCAAGCTGCGCTCTTTTTTTGAGAGCTCCAGTTCTTGTCACCTGCTGCTGGACCGGGATTTAAGGGTGGTATCTTTCAATAAAGCGCTGTCTGAAATTATGAAGAACAGTTACGGGATGCCAATTTCGGAAGGTGTAAACATTGTTGATTATGTAAATCCTGGTTTTGTAGATGAGTTTACCCGGAATTGCTATAAGGCGCTGACTGGGGATAATGTACGGGCGAAAAGTCGGGTTAACTCGCCGGAGGGGGACCTGTTCTGGTACATTAGCTACGAACCGACCCTCGATCAGGAAGGCAATATAACCGGCGTGTCCTATTGCGCTACCGATATTACCCAAACCGTACAGCATGAAAAGAAGGGGATGATGCAGGAAGAGTCTTTTCAGAAAATCAACCATATTCTGTCAACAGAACTGCATCAGCCGTTAAATGCTGCCAGAGATGCCATGGCCGGACTGAAACTGCAGGGTTACCCAGATCACTTAACCGAATTTTATTTGCTGGAACAAGCATTTCAGGAATTGGCGGAGAAGACACATGTGGTACTCAATAATTTTAAACAATAGCGTTAGCTGTAACATGATCAGCAATATCATAATATCTTCAATCCCCAATGCCGCAAAGAGAACTTAACCGACTAGAAGCGGTTCACCGCTTTCTGAAAATTCAAATCAACAAGCAGGAAGAGTTTAACGAAATTACGCAGCTCGCCGCCGACATCTGTGGTACACCGAGTGGTTTGATCACGTTAATTGGAGAAGATACGGAATTCGTTTTAGAGAACGGTAATTTTAAGCCCAACTCCGGGCGGGATGAGTCCTTTTGTCATTACGTGCTTGAGAGTGATCACGTGATGGTTGTACCGGATGCCCGTTTAGACTCAAGGCTACAAGATTATTCTGCAGTGACCAGGAAAGCCGGAATTCGTTTTTATGCCGGGGCGCCTTTAACCACTCATGATGGACATCGTTTAGGAAGTTTATGTGTGATTGATCAAAAACCCGGAGCGATGACACCGCTGCAACAGGAAATGCTGGAAAATCTGGCCGGGCAGGTAATTCAGTTGCTGGAATTTGAAAGCAACCTCCATTTTCTCAAATTGCAGTATCTGGAGGCCAAACGTACGGAGCTGATTATGCGCTCATTTTTTGAGAGTACGGCGAGCAGTCATTTGTTATTGGACCGGAATTTCCGTGTACTGGCCTATAATAAGGCGGTGACCTTGTTTATCCGCAAAGCCTACGGAGTAGACATGAAAGAGGGAATGGATGTGAAGCAATTCATCAACGAGGTTTACATGGCCGATTTTATGGAAAATTGTAGCCGGGCATTAGCCGGGGAGAGTATTAAGCGGGAACGCCTGCTAGACTTTGCAGGCCATTCCGTTTGGTGTATGCTGACTTATGACCCCGCCAGGGATGCTGATGGAAACATCATCGGCATTTCGTATAATTCTACAGATATTACGGAAAGAGTATTTAGGCAACAAGCGGTAGTGGATCAACAGGTACAGTTGGACCGTATAGCTTATATTCAATCCCACGAGTTCCGCAGGCCGGTAGCAACCATCAAGGGTTTAATAGATCTGCTCAGTATGGATGGCTATGCCGAAACTTATCCTTTATTGAAAGTAATGAAAAAAGAAATTGAGCTGATTGATGCCAAGATAGCAGAGGTGGTAAATTTCACTGATATTTAACAGGAATATTTACCACCTGCAATTACATTACGTTCTTGAAGGCGCCTCTTTTTTTATTGCGCTAAAAAGCAGCTTCAAATCAGTTTAATGCTGTCTTTGCAATGCTACATTACAAAGTAATCAAGCATCTTGTCCTTAGTGCTTTCTAGGGTATGCCAGGCAATAATGCCCCAAAAAATCTGCTTAATCCTTTTGCGTTAATACGAAAGTTTAAAACTTTAAGCAAAATAAAGGGTTTCCCATCAAAAAAAATTATTCAAAATAATTGGCAGCATGATAGACACGACCCAAACCACCGCAGCTATGAGGTTTATGTTTGTGAGTGAAGAAGAAATCGTCTTTTGCACTTCAGACTTAAATGCGTATAAATCCCACATTCATCCGCATGACATTGGCCAAATCTCCAGCGGGGATCAGGTAGAAGTTGCAGACAAACCTTATCAAATTGATAGTATTCAAATTGAACATTACTCCTGGCCTATGGAAGGACATGTATTAAATCAGGTTGGCGTTCTATATCCTTATACCATCAACATTACCTTAAATTTATCGCGGCTTTTTGATGAGTGGTAGCGAATAAAACAGGAATTCCAAACAAAGGAATTGATGACGTAAATGATACAATATCTACATAACCTTAATAAAGTAGCTAACTTTTAAGCCAGCTACGCAAGCCATCTCTCTTTACAAACAAAAATCGCGTCTGGGAGATACGGAACAAAAATAATGGCCAGGGGATGCGAGGCTGCAAGCAACCTTCACTCAGCAAATTGTATGTTACAGTAAAAATGGTAACAAAAAGCATAAATATTCCGATTGGTTTTGTTTATAACAGCCTTATAATATGAAGTTTAGGAAGTAAAAAAATAGTGATTTTTATGCTTTATTTTGATTTACAAGTAATTGATTAATCAATTACTTTCCGATACAAAATTTAGAAAATATGTTATCCAGCAAATCATCGGTGGTAACTGCGCCTGTAATTTCGCCGAGATAGTGGAGGGCTTGTTTAATGTCCATAGCCAGGAAATCAGATGTAACTTGCGTGTCAATACCTCGTAGGGTTTTAATGAGCGCCTGCTCAGTTTTTTGAAGCGCTTCCAAATGGCGTATATTGGTAACCAGTGTTTCGTTACCATTCAACTTTCCTTGTATGGTGGTATTGTATATGAGCTGTTTTAGCTCATCAATATGCAGCTTTTCCTTTGCAGATATGGCGGCCAAGGTAGCGCCCTCTGGTAAAGCCAATTGGTATGCATCAAGCTCAGGTTGTGAAGTGTCTATCTTATTCGCTACCGCTATAGCTGGCAAGCCGGCTTTGTACAAGCTGGCAAGATCTTGCTGCAATTCGGCAGGAGTAAGGTCTTCCACATCAAATACGTACAATAGCAGGGCCGACTGGCTTATCTTTTCCATCGTTTTCTGTACGCCAATTTGCTCAATAGCATCGGTGGCCTCACGTATACCGGCCGTATCAATCAATCTAAAATTGATGCCGTTAATGTTGAGCGTTTCTTCTATAGTATCGCGGGTGGTACCGGCTATATGGCTTACAATGGCACGATCCTCGTTAAGCAAGGCATTAAGCAGGGTTGATTTTCCGGCATTGGGCCTGCCAGCAATTACGGTGTTAATGCCTTGCTTTACCGCATTACCTAATTCAAACGATTGGATAAGTTTGCCAATAACGCGGGTAAGATCATGTATAAGTTGCTTAAGCTGTGCACGGTTCGCAAATTCAACATCCTCTTCCGAAAAATCAAGCTCAAGCTCTATCATGGAGGCAAAATGCACCAGTTGCTCGCGTAGTGATTGCAGTTCGGTACTGTAACCGCCTCGCAATTGCTGTAAAGCAACCTGCTGCGAAGCTTTAGAGTCGGAGGCAATTAGGTCGGCCACGGCTTCGGCTTGCGAGAGGTCAAACTGGCCGTTCAGGAAAGCACGGAGCGTAAATTCGCCCGGTTTGGCTGAGCGTGCGCCTTGCTTAATAAGCAATTTTATAATAGACTGAATAATATAGTTAGAACCGTGGCATGAAATCTCAACTACGTTCTCGCGGGTGTAGGAGCTGGGCGCAATAAACAGCGACATTAATACTTCATCCAACACCAGGCCATTATCCATAATGGTGCCGAAGTGCAGGGTATGTGAGGCCTGTTTAGTTAAGTCTTTGCCTTTGAAAACGCTATTGGCAATGGTTAAGGCATCCGGTCCGGACAGACGGATCACACCGATGGCGCCTGTTCCGTTGGGTGTAGCCAGTGCTACAATGGTATCCTGTGTAAACTGATTCATGCAGGTTACAAAAATGCAGTTTTACAAGCTGACTTGTGTTGAATATGGGTAAAAAATAATGGCTAGGCTAAGGGAGCTAAAGGTATGAGAGCATAGGTTATACAAGTGTTCCTCTGATTTACACCTATGCTGAAACATGCTGATGTTCAACACCATACAAGTTTAGTGACAAGGTTGTGTCAATGAGGTGAACATAGATAATCTTTTAGCCTATAATGCCTTAAGCTTTTAAGGGGGTTTAATCGCGTTCCAAAAAAGATCATTGAACACTTGGGTTAAAATATACTATAGAAGAGATAATAACACCACAAATGTTTGAATAGACAAAACATAAAGTGCTCTAATGAAATTCTCTAAAGTAAAAGCCCATAGACAACAGACCCAGACCACAAATGCCGAAGGCGCCGTTTAATTATACATTGAGTTTCGATAAGATTGATTTCAGGCAGCAGCCCGAGTTTTACCGTATCGGTAAGGGTGAGCAGGGGGTGTTATTAGTACAACCTTATAAAAGTGAAATACTTCCTCACTGGCGGTTTAAATCGCCAGCCATTGCTCAATTATCAGCCGAAACCATTTATAAACTATTTTTGGAATACAAAAGCCAGCATGATTTTGTAGGAATGGATATGGCTCGCAAATTTTTGCAGATGGGTTATACCCGGTCGCGCCGTTATGCCAATCACAAGAGTGGCAAAAAGTATGACGGACCGGTACCAGCAGATAAAAAGGGGCAAAGTGGCTCACATGGACGCAATCAGTTACCACAGGTAGTTGATGAAATTAAAGCTGCATCAGCACGCATATTTTATGAGTATTGGCAAAAAGCTAAGAATGACAGCGATTACCAGCAGATGGCCTTACAGCATCGGCAGCAGTACGAAACCACCTACAAATAAATTGAGAGCAGTATTATTTCTTGATATAGATTTGAGCACCTATGCAGCATGCGTTAATTGGGCACACTACTGTCCAGGTTAATGTTGTCCTTTTTTCGTTCAATTTATAAGTGAAACTTTGATCGGGACTATCAGTATGTAAAATAAGGTTTTTTTCATCGGCGTATGGTGTATTATCGGCCGGTGAATAACGTTTTACGTTATAAATTTCAACTAATTCGCCATTTTTTATCCGGTAGTTAGCAACAAACTTTGAGGTGAAGCCTAAAATTTGGCCGGTTGTTGCATCAAAACGTTTGCTTGACATGGTCAGAATGCCATTATTATCAAATTTCAACTCCGAACTGGTGTGCGGCGCAAAGTTGTTACTGGTTGCTGGCAGTAGCCACTGCCCAACCAATTCGTTCGCACTGTTATTGCTGTCTTTTTTACAGGCAAAACAAAGGATGCTTATTAAAACCAACACATGCAGCGTATACTTTCTCATAACAAGTTTTTTAATCAATACGTATGGCTTCAATAATATGTAACACTCCTGAAAATTAGTTTCCGGACTTGTACGGTTAACGGCTGTGTACAATACTGCTGTTATTTTATGCATCCTTCCGGTTGCCGGAAACGATGTATATCAAAACCTTTACAAAGCACAACGCAGCGTGGCACTATACATGTTGTTAAACAAGCACTTATGAACAAACAATTTATGTTGCTATCCAAAAGCTGCTTCCTTGCAACGGTTTTTGTTACCTTGCTTATAACAGCCTGCCAGTCGCCATCAAAAAAGCAGCACCAGGATAAGTTGCAAAAGGCCAATACCTTGCAAAATCCGAATGCTGAGGCCACCACCGACCCCGAAAATATGATTGGCAGCGGCAATTTAACAGATAGTACGCGTACTGATACTGGCGTTCGGCGTTGAGTTATAGCAATTCTTTCAATTCGCTGAATTGTGCAACTGTAGCTACCGGGTCGCCTTGTACATCACCAAATCCATATGCCGCAAATATAATGGGTACGCCTGCTTTAACAGCACTGTCATAATCGCCTTGTGTATCGCCAACGTATACCGGGTTTTTCAGCTCGAAATCTTGTACAACATCTATAATGTTTTGAAACTTGGGCTGGCCTTTGGTTCCATAACACTGGTGTCCTTTAAACAGCCTGTCCAAATTATTTAACGTCAGGAAAGTTTCAATGTAACCGCACTGGCAGTTGCTCACCACAAACAACTGGTATTTGGTATGCAGGTATTCCAGCGTAGGTATCAGGTCGGGGTATAAATCTCCGCCTTTGGCGTTTAATGTGTCTAGCTCGTACTTCGCACTTAGCGCCTTAAACTCATTGCGGCGTTCTTCGGTAAGGTAAGGCGCCAGCTTCTCAAAAATCGCATCATAAGCCATCCCGGCAATTGAGCGTACAATATCCTGAGTAACATCATCTTTTACAAAATCAAGTTCTTCCTTGGCTTGTTGCCAGGCAGCGGCCACGTTAGCGGTCGAATCCCACAGGGTTCCGTCAAGGTCAAATATAATGCTGTCAAAGTTGTTCTTTAGTTCGGTATTCATATAAAATTAGTAAGCGGCAAAAGTAAGGGATTATATAAAAGGGCTTTGTTTTTAATTCGTAAAAGTTAACGTAACTAAGTGCTAATTTTAGCGGTATGGCCAGCAACAAATAATTACATTAACCTGTTAGTAATCATCCCAATATTGGGCATCTTGCAACATTTAAGTTAGATTATGCGTCACGGTGGTTTTTTTCAGCTGTTTTTAATATTCATAGTCATCAGTATTTTGATGGACTTGTATGTTCATCAGGGCTTGCGCACCTTACTTTTAGGTAATAGTAAAACTACCCGCCGCGTTATTTTGTGGGTTTATTGGGTAATCAGTTTAGGTGTAGTAATGCTGTTTTTGCTTAGTTTGAGCAGTGCCAGCAAGCCGCCCGGCATGAAACCTTACCATCAATGGGTGCTTAGCCTTTTCCTGGGCTTTTTGGTAAGCAAAATTGTGTTTATCCTGGTGCTGGTAATGGGCGATGCCTATCGTTTGATAGCCGGCCTGGTTAACGTAATCCGTAAAACGCCCGAACAAGGTAGCTATATACCCTCGCGGCGCAAATTTGTAAGCGAGGCCGCCGTACTGCTGGCTGCTGTACCGTTCAGCTCTTTTTTGTATGCCATGTTTAAAGGCAAGTACGATTACCGGGTACATAAGCAAACGTTGTATTTTAAAGATTTGCCCCAAGCGTTTGACGGGTTCACCATCACCCAGCTATCTGACATACATTCGGGCAGCTTTGATAGTGCTGCAGCCGTACAGCGGGGTATTGATCTGGCCAATGCCCAAAAGTCGGACCTGTTTGTATTTACCGGCGATTTGGTAAATAATGTAGCCAGTGAGATTGAACCTTACATAAGCCAGTTTGGCCAGTTAAAGGCTCCCTATGGGCAATACTCTATTTTAGGTAACCATGACTATGGCGATTATGTAGAGTGGGGCAGTGCCCAGGAAAAAGCAGACAATTTGCGAAAATTAAAAGAGAACCACAAAGCTTTAGGTTACCGGTTGCTGCTGGATGAAAACCTGGAGCTGGAAAAAGAAGGGCAAAAAATTACGCTTATCGGCGTTCAAAATTGGGGTAGGGGATTTATACAGATGGGAAGTTTAGATAAAGCCTTACAAGGCGTAGATCCTGCTGCGTTTAAAGTATTGCTCTCACATGACCCTACGCACTGGGAAGAGATTGTCCGGTACCACCCAACCCAAATTCATCTAACCTTATCGGGCCATACACATGGTGCCCAGTTCGGTATCGAGACTGATAGCCTGCGCTGGAGCCCGGTAAAATACCGCTACCTCAACTGGGCCGGCATATTGGAGCAAAATAAACGTTACCTATATGTAAACCGTGGTTTCGGCTTTCTGGCATTCTCCGGTCGCCTGGGCATTTGGCCGGAGATTACAGTAATTGAATTAAAGCGGAAAGCATAAAAGACCAATTCCAGCCACCCTGCTTAGCATGTTGGCAACTGCCCAAGGACCTCCCGCCGCATTCTTTTGGTACGAAAAAAGCACGACTTGTAGAGGTCGTGCTTTTTTGTATATGCTAAGTTACCTTATAATGAAACTGTTTTCACGGTATCGTTTGATAAAGTACTTGATGGCGTTTCCCAGGCAATGGAAGGAACGGCCGATTTAATTACGTCGCCGCTTCTTTTCTTGCTAACAACTGCATATACTTTTTTCTTGCTTTGCAGCTTTTTGGCTTTTAAAGCAGCAATGGCCAGTTTCTTCTGGTTCTCGGCCCAAACTATCTCTTCTTTCTTTATTGTTGCATCCAATCCTTGAAAAACGTTCTCGCTGGCCGGAACACGGATGTAAGTGTACAAGCGGCTGTAGCTCTCTTTAACACTTGAATCCTGCGCTGTCAATTTGTTACGCAGTGCAAGTTTATGCGCTTCGCGTAAGTCTCTTTTAGCCAAGTTATAATCCTTAATATCTATTTTAATGGCAGCCAGATCAACTAAACTGCTCACTATGGCCGGGGCCGAATTCTGTTTGCGCGAAAGCGTGTTAGCTTGTAAAATAAACCATTTCGCTTGTGCAAACTTACGCTGGTTACGGTAAGCTTTTGATAGGTTGCTATAGCTGGTAACCAGGCCGGTTGTGTCATCATGCTTGTAATATACCTTCATGGCAAGCATGGTGTAATTAATAGCGTTTTCCTGATTAATGCGTTTGCTGTAGGCGTTGGCAGGGCTCTTTGCTTGTAAGTAGCAGTTAGCCATTTGTGTGTAAATGCTGGCTTTCTGCGTATCATCCGTGGCTAATTGCAATTGCTGTTTTAAGCTATCTAAAGGAGTAGCGAATGCAGCCGCTCCAAACATCCCCAGGTATATATATAGTAAAACTAATTTTTTCATAAACAAGCACATATGTATTTGTATTGATTGTAATACAAATAGCATGCCTATTTACAAATTATTATATTAAACGCTAAAAATGTGAATAACTAATAAATGTGGAAAACCTATTGTAGGATGGCCTCATACCTATCGAGCCAGCCGCTTATGGTTTTCGACTTAGCTACAATGAGCCTGAACAACGCTATGCCAATGGCTGCGGTAGCTATGCCGGCTAATACATCCAGTACATAATGGTGGCTGGTATAAACAGCTGAGAACCAAATGCCTGCTGTTACTGTAATAAAAAACAGGTTAGCCCAGCCCAGCCGGTTCTTAATGCCATAATAAACTACAATAAGCGGATAACTGGAGTGCAGGGAGGGCATAGCCGCAAATACGTTTGAGCCCTTGGCGTAAATAGACTTAAACAGGTTGATGTTAAAGTAAGCATCAAACTTAGAAAGGCCGGCCGTATTGCCGGGAGTAGCTTGTACAAACTGAAGGCCGTGGTATTGAATGTACCAGGGTGGTGCGGCAGGGTAGGTGTAGTATACTACAAAGCCAAGCAAGTTAACCAATACAAATGTTAAGGAAAAATATAAGAACTGGCGGCGGCGTGTAAAGAAAAGATAAGCCGCAAAACCAAGGGGTACTGGTATCCAGCACAGGTAAAACAAACCGGTGAGTATATCTAAAAAAGTAATACCGTGTATACGCCAATACTCATTAGGGGTAATAACATTACCGGTCTCATTTATACCAAATATGTTTTTCTCGAGGTTATAAAGGCCCGATATATGTACATCGCTGTACTTATAATTGGGAAAGGCCTTCATGTAATCAAAAATTATCCAGTATACAATGAAAATGGAAAAGCCTAATACAAATTTGCGTGTAACGCCCGATGAAAAGTATAACGTAAAAAATATTCCTATTAAAACCAGCTGATCGGTTTTAAAACCTACCAGCAGGTAAGAGCACACTAAATAGGCAATAGATAAAAGTACAACAGTTAATATGCGTTTAGATGAAACTGTTGCGCCTCTGGTAAGGGCAAAGCTCATTTTATTTTTTAGCAAAGTCTGACCGGAAAACTTTATCCCAAATGGGCGAGCTTACACCATACCCTTTCGATGGGTCCTGATAATGGTGAAGCATGTGGTGTTGTTTAATGCGTTTCCACATGCCACCCTTAAAGTTAAAGTGGTGTATTGCGTAGTGGGAAATATCGTAAATTAAATAACCTATCAAAAAGCCCGGGAAAAAGGAATAGATATAGGTAGGCGGCAACATCCAGTTAAACAGGAAAAATAAGCCTAAGGCCATTGGGATACTGGCAGATGGTGGCATTACCAGGCGTTTGGCATCGCTGGGATAATCGTGGTGTACACCATGAAATATAAAGTGTATACGCAGAGCCCAGGGTGCTTTAGGCACAAAATGGAACACAAAGCGGTGAAGCACGTACTCGGCAAAGGTCCAAAATGCCAGGCCGGCCAAAAGTAAGCCAAAGAAACCTGCTGTAGTAACCGTGCTTTTAGTAAAAGCCAAATAACACAAATAGCTAATTACCGGCACATATACATACAGTGGAACGGTATAATGAACTTTGGATAAAGCTTCTAATAAGTCGCTTTTAAACATCCTTACAGACTCACTTGAGTTGGAAACGTAATTTCTTTTCATCACTAATCAGGGTTTGAAACGTTCAGTAACTTCTTTACCAGTTGCAGGATCCGTTCCTTTAAACTCCACAAACCGCACGTTGGGAACCCAAAACGATCCTCCTTCAATTTTAACAAAAATTCGGTTAACTATAAGTTGCTTTTGTGAAATTGTTGCGAAGATATGATATTTTCCGTCGGCAGCCTTCATTAAAGTGAGCGGAAACTTCTTGTATGATACAAATCTGACATCCCATTTACCATTACCTAATGATTTTGAGGTAACACCGTAGGCAAACTTGCGTTGTATGTAGCCCAAGTCTTCTTTTTGCCCCTTCTCATTATAACGTATCCAGTAAGGATGCACCGGTTCATCTGCATCAGGCTGGCCATCGCTATCCAGTTTCAGCTCGTAAACTATGGTATTGGGGTTGGGGTTGCGCTGTACATAAAACAAGCGGCCTACGTTTGCAGGTAAGGCAGGGAATGGGTTGCCCGGTAATTTGTAAAGGTTTTTAACCGTATCGGCCGGGGCAGACTTGGCTGACGCTGTCTTATTAGCGCCGGTGATCAGCAATAAAATGCAGCTGATTGAAAATAGAAGCTTCATGTAAAAAGATTATGCCTCGTTTTTGGCTTCCAGAGCTTTTTTAGCATCCCTGAGCCTGTTGAAAGCTGTTATATTGGTTAGTACCGCCAAAATGGTGATAGGTATGGTAAAGATAGACATGGTTTCGAACACATGATATTTAATGCCAGGTACGAATAATTTATATTCTCCGCCAAGATACTGTGAGCTAATGCCGCAAGCCATTGCACATACGCCTATGGTTACCACACGTTCGGGGCGCTGCATGAGGCCGCCTTTGCATTCAATGCCTAAGCCTTCGGCACGTGCACGTACGTAGCTCACCATCATAGAGCCAATCAAAGCTATAAAGGCAAAAATTGAACTTAAAAAGTAGTGGTTAGCCACCAGGTAATAACATATACCCAAAAACATAATCAACTCGCTATAGCGGTCAAGCACAGAATCGAACAGAGCGCCGAAAACCGATTTCATGTTACCCAGACGGGCTACTTGCCCATCGAGCATATCAAACAAGCCGGCAAACAGGATCAATGCACCGGCCCAACCCACTTCAGATAGGTCGTCGCGGGTGCCTTCCTCGGCACCGAATATAAAGATAGCGGCTACGCCCACGTTAAGTATGAAACCGATAAGCGTAACAATATTGGGCGTAAGACCTATCTTAATGAGCACCTTTACAAAAGGGTCGATGATACGATAGATGCCAAGTTGCAAATTGGTACGCAACGATGTTTCCTGAGCCATGTTAAAAAATAATTTGCGCAAAAATAATTAAAAAATGAATTGTACACGCGCCCGAATGCCCCAGTCGGCAATGTTCGGGTGATCAAGGTAATTGAAACGCTTAACTGCATCGATTCTAAGTACCTTAAAGATATTTTCGATGCCCACACTTCCCTCAACATACGGTTTGCTACCTAACGAGTAGGTGATAGGCGCACCGTTGGCTTCCTTCGGAAACTCATACAATGACGGGTGCAGAGAAGGGTCGTTCTCATTGCGTACACCGCCCCATAACGATTTGAATGAAGCCACTTCACGCCACTTCAATTTCCTGAATAGCGGAATACGATTGAACAGCAACCCATGAAAATGCTGATCGATATTAATGCTTGCATAGTGATCGCTCACAAACTCTAAAAAGTTCATCAGGTTGTAAGAGATGGGATCGTAAGCAAAGGTTTGGTTGGCCCGGTGTATATTGAGCAAAGGGTAGGGTACGGTACCAAAGGTATTACCACCCTCAAGCCAAACGTCGGCATCGCCAAGCTTTTTTAAATAAAAGTGTTTGTAGATATTGAGCGATATATCTTGATAATTATACTCTCCGCCCAGTACGTTTTTAAATCCAGCTTTATAATCGAGCGTGATAATAGGGTATCGGTTAATAAAGGCTTTGCGATAAATCTTACCCTGGTAAAATTCCTCGTGAGGAGCGTAACGCAACTGTAAGCTTGCCTGCGATGTAGTTAAGTTTTGTACCTGATTTGGAATATTATTGTTGCGGGTTATAAAGTAAAGCGAACCAGCCGGCGTTTGCGTGAGTTTGCGCAAGCCTAAACTAAACGAAAAATGGTTCGAAAACTCTTTGACGTAATCAATGCGATAATCATCGTTGTAAATGTATTTGTCGTTATTTCCGCGTTTAAATGACAACAGAAAATTGTCCTCACGTAAAAACATCAGCTCTTGGCCGGGTATGCGGGTATCGCGCTGAAAGCTGGCACGTATATAATTTTGCGGAAAGCGATAAACAGAATTTTTATTGAACGACCATATCCCGCTCAGAAAGTATTTCCATTTTTGATCTTTAAAGCCATAGGCAGCATAAGTTTCCAGCAATACACGCTTACTAAAATCGATATTAGTACGACCGCCAAGGCGTAGCCTGAAACCCTCAACCGGATTAAAACTGTAAAATGCGTTGGCCGGGCCAATATCAAACGGTCCTACGCCTTTATAACCAAATACAAACAGCTGTGCTATATCCACAATGCGCTTAAATGATTGCATGCGGCCCAGGCTGTCAATGTTAGTGTATACCTGTGCTTGTGCTTTAGATAATGTATCCTGACGGTTTTGAGCCCAGAAATCGTCGCTGCGGTGTTTCACTTCATCCGAAGTAATTTCATTGCGGCCTTCATAAGTTGTATCCGGACGAGCAATGTTAAAAGCATAGTTTTGGTAACTCACATAGCGCTGGCCAAACAAACCGCGGTCTTTTGTTTTCGACAGACCAAAATCGGCCATAGTATTGCTTTTGCTTAGCACATACTTACCTTGTGCATTCTTTGCAAAATCAAGATTAATGTGCATCTCCTTAACCCAGTTTAAGTTAATGCGGCGGTTAATGGTGAGGTTGGCTTTTTGCACTGCATAATTGCCATCAAGTGTTATAAAAATACTGCCCTCATACAATACATCGTTAGTGTTACGCGGCGTAAAGCTTAGTTGTACCAACTTGGTATTATCAACTACAACGGTATCGGTAATAAAAAATTTGTAGTTACCTGGGGCGTTGTCTGATATGGGGCTTAAAAACTCGTTGGTAACCAGCACTGTGCTGTTAGCATAAATATCTACGTCCTGGTAAAGGTGCTTAAAGTAGACGCCAATACCCTCGCTGTCTATGAAGCTGCCAAAGTTTACGCCTTTTTCGCCAATAACTTTAGTTTTTTTACGCTCCGGGTTTTTGCTGTAGTAGTATTGATAAACGCGCTCGTTCAAATAAATGGGTAACAGGTTTTTGCCGGGTACAGTGGTAGTATCGCGGTTGTCGAGTAAAAACTTATACTTTTTAAAAAGCTTTTTGTCGCTAAAAGCCGGAGATACGTTAATGAACGAAAAGTTTAACCGCTCGTAACCCTTGTATTCCAGATAGTTATAGCTCTCAGGACGGTTCTTGTCTTTATTGGCTATAACTTTTCTAATCAATTCAACAGCCGGATTATCACGGTTAGTGTATTTTTTCTTTTTGGATGATTGTATAACCACCTCGCTTAGCTGCTTGTTATCAGGCTGCAGGCGTATATTAAGCGATTGTTCTTTACCGGGCACAACAGTAAAAGTGGCTGTTACATAACCAATAAAAGTAGCCTTTATTTGTGTGTAGGCCGGGTTTGTAGTAGCTAACCTGAATTGTCCTTTTTCGTCGGTGGTGGTGCCAATAGTAGTACCAGCAAAACCAACTGTTACATATGATAATGGTCGCCTGTTGCCGGCATCGGTAACTGTACCGGTAACTATAGTAGTACTCTGACAAAATGCAATAAGGTTACTGCAAATCATCAACATGAAAAGTAGGAAAGATCTTGTGTAATTGTTAAGGTGCATTATATACTAATAGGGCTCAAAGCAACAACATTCCTCTTTCAGCAACTGATGCCGGTTGAGTATTATTACCAGCTTGGTTGCAATAATTAATTATTTAAGGTATGGTAAAGTAATATGTTTGTGAACCGATATTACTTATATATATAGCTGCTTTAATGTACAAAAATAAGCAAATTGCTGAGAGTAAGTAAGATAAATTAATCAATTGATTAATTTTTACAAAACTCTGTTACAAGCAATTATAGGCTACGTGATTTACAAGAGACGAGGTTGCTGTTAGTTCGGCAAGGGAGAGTGTTGTCATAATAATGTGTTAAGGTACCATCATAGACGTTGTTATAGTCGTTTCGTTACAAGTAGATAACAAAAAATGTTGCTATGTAAGGTTTGTGCTAAAAGGGGGAGCTGAAAAGAGACCTGCATGAAATTATCGTTTGTTAAGCTGCCGGTACAGTATACTACTCAAATGCCCGTAAAACAAAAACGCCTTACAGAGACTGTAAGGCGTTTTAAATAGATGACTAATCTAAAATTACATTGCATCAACTACTTCCTGGTAATAATCTAAACCCAGGTGGGTGATCAGATCTTCGCCCATCATGTGGCGCAGGGTATTTTGCAGTTTGGTTAATTGTTTAAAGATGTCGTGCTCAGGTGCTAATCCGGGTGCAGTTTGTGGCGATTTTAAGTAGAATGATAACCATTCTTGAATACCACTCATGCCGGCACGCTTAGCTAAATCAGAAAACAAGGCCAAATCTAAAGCAACCGGTGCAGCTAAAATTGAATCGCGGCAAAGGAAGTTGATTTTGATTTGCATCTTATAACCTAACCAGCCAAAAATGTCAATGTTGTCCCAGCTCTCTTTGCTATCGCCGTGAGGAGGGTAGTAGTTGATACGTACTTTGTGGTACATATCACCGTACAGATCAGGATTGGCTTCTGGCTTGAAAATTTCTTCTAATACGCTCAGTTTAGAAACTTCTTTTGTTTTAAAGTTATCCGGATCATCCAATACATAACCATCGCGGTTACCTAAAATGTTGGTAGAGAACCAACCGTTAACGCCTAAAGCGCGCGCAGCCAAACCTGGGGCAACGATGGTTTTCATCAAAGTCTGGCCAGTTTTGAAATCTTTACCAGCAATTGGAGTTTCGGTGTATTTGGCCAATTCAACCAGTGCCGGGATATCAACTGTTAAGTTAGGAGCGCCGTTTACAAACGGAACGCCTAATTTTAAAGCTGCATAAGCGTAAAGCATACTTGGTGCAATTAGCTTGTCATCGTTAGACAAACCTTGCTCAAATGCAACAATGCTTTGGTGAACTTCAGATTCTTCAAAGTAAACTTCGGTTGAACCACACCATAAAACTACCACGCGGTCTAAACCGTTTTTCTCCTGAAAGTTTTTAATGTCTTCAATCAACTCGTTAGCCATTTCTAAACGAGTACCGGTTTTTACGTGAGTACCGTCGAGATTTTTGGCGTAGTTTTTATCAAACGCAGCTTTCATTGGCACAATAGCCTCCAGCTCAGCTTTAACAGAGTTTAATAAACCTGGCTCTAATACCTCAGCGGTAACGGCTGCTTCGTATACGTTATCTGAATATACATCCCATCCACCAAAAACGATATCAGTTAAGTTAGCCAGGGGCACAAATTCTTTAATCTTTGGGTAGCGGTTTTCTGTTCTTTTGCCCAGGCGGATATTGCCCATTTGTGTAAGGGCACCAATTGGCTTAGACAAACCTTTGTTTACTGCCTCAACACCGGCAATTAGGGTGGTAGCAACCGCACCCAAACCCGGAATCAGTATGCCAAGCTTGCCATTAGCAGGTTTAACGTTGTTTTCCATTTTTCTTATTTTTCTACTTTATATAATATACGGCTACAGCCATTTATTTGCTTTATACCAGTTCAGGGTCTCGTTCAAGCCGCTGTTTAAATCATACTGCGGATAAAATTCAAGTTCCTTCTCAGCTTTCTCGATACTGCAAATCCAGTTTACAGCGGTTAACTCGTTCAGCTTTTCAATATTCAGAGCCGATGGTTTTTTGGTAATCCGGCTAACACCTTCGGCTATACCGGCTATTACACGTACAAAACCTACAGGCAAATGTATTTTAAAAGTATTAATGCCTAGTAAGCGTTTTGTAATATTTGCAAGCTCATAACGGTCGTACCGTTTGCCATCCGACAATAAATACGCCGATTGATTGCCTTTTGTTAAACCAAGTATACAAGCCGTTGCCAAATCCTTCACATAAATAAAGCTCAGGTATTGATCTATTTTACCTATATAAGGCTCAAAACGACCAGCAAACTGCTTTAGCACAATTAATATATCCTTATCGCGCGGGCCATAAACAGCCGTAGGACGCAAAATTACGTAGTTTAAGGAAGTGAACTTTTTAAGTTCTTCTTCTGCCCGCCTTTTGCTGTGGCCGTAGGCCGTAACGGGCAACTGCTCGTTCTGTTCGGTGATTATACCTTCAACCGTAGCAATCGGACCCATAGCAGCCAGACTGCTTATAAACACAAATTTTTTAATCCGGCCTGATGCTACCGCGGCCTTAGCCAGGTTTACTGTATAATCGGTATTAATGGCGTCGTACTCGGCTGCAGAGTTGGCTTTGGTTACACCTGCTGCATGTATAATATAATCGTACTGATTTTGCTCAATCTCGGCAGTGAGTGCTTCTACACTATTAAAATTAGTATAGGCGTATTGTATATTAAACTCTTTTAAATGATCAACCTTACTGCTTTTACGCACAGCGGCAAAAACCTCAAGATTGTTTTTTATTGCTGCTTCAATTAAATGATAACCTACAAACCCACTGGCACCGGTAATTAATACCCGTTCACTCATATAGCCTTTTCGTAAATGCGGTATGTTTTGTATGGGTCGCCTCCAATGGCTTCAATGGCTCTGTTTACCATTTCATTGTTTTCCAGCGTCCATGAAGCTTCTGCATACTTATAATCTTTGCGGCGATACTCCTTTATAATGGTACCATATAAACAGGCTTCAATACCCAGTTTACGATGGCCTTCTATTACGCCTAAAAGCATAATACGTATACCATTAATCTTCTTTTTGTTAAGTAACAGCTTAAATATACCGGTTGGTAACAACCTGCCCTTTTTAATGGTCTTTAAGATTTGGTTTATATCGGGTATAGCCACACCAAAGCCTACAATTTTACCATCTTGCTCCGCAACGTAAGCAAAATCAGGGTCGAGAATAAGTTTTAGATCTTTAGCAGTGTAATCAAATTCCTCGTTGGTCATTGGGAAAAAGCCCATGTTTTTATCCCAGGCATGGTTGTATACATCCCGCAACCTATCGGCCTCTTCCTTGAAATTTTTAAGGTTTATTTTACGTATAATAACATTACTATTCCGTTGCAAGCGCTCCTTTAACTTATCGAGCATCTGGAGCGACTTGTCGTTATAGTTCTGTCCTTTCCAGCTCCAGGCAATCAGATCAACCTGTTTGTGCAGGCCAACTTTTTCCAGCAACTCTACATAATAAGGCGGATTGTAAGGCATCATTACCACCGGAGCGCTGTCAAAGCCTTTCACCAGCAAACCGCAAGTCTCGTTAGTAGACGGATTTGCAGGGCCAACCAATTTATTAACGCCTTTTTCTTTTAACCATTTTGTGGCCGCGTCAAAAAGGAGGTTTGCCACCTCCTGATTATTTACACAGTCAAAAAAACCAAAAAAGCCATCGCTGGCGTTATTGAATTTGTTGTGGTTGGTGTTAAAGATAGCTGCAATTCTTCCGGCAATCTTACCATTATCATACGCTAAAAAGCATTGTAATGATGAGTGTTTGTGGAAGGGGTGGGTGGTTAGCAGGTCGCGCTGGGCGATGAACAGTTCCGGAACATAATTTGCGTCATTGGCATACAAATCGTGCGGAAAGTCGATGAAAGCGGCAAGTTCCTTTTTGGAACTTACCGCAGTAATGTTGATCATATTTTTTCTTTAACAGTGGTTACACCCACCTCTTTAAATACGCGTGATATTTTGTCTACAGCTTCGTCGATCTGGTCGAAAGTGTGCGTGGCCATTAATGAGAAACGCAGTAACGATGAATCGGAAGGCACAGCCGGAGATACAACCGGATTAACAAACACACCATTGTCTTGCAGTAACTTGGTTACCATAAAAGTTTTGGCATTATCACGTATATATATAGGCAATATCGGGCTTTCAGTAGGTCCAAGGTCAAAGCCTTCGTCTATCAGAAGCTTCATGGCATAATTGGTGTTATCCCATAGTTTCTCAATACGTTCAGGCTCCGTTTCTATAATATCTAAAGCAGCAATTACACTAGCTACCGATGCCGGAGGCATACTCGCGCTAAACATTAGTGAGCGCGCACGGTGCTTTAAGTAATCAATAGTTGCATGATCGGCAGCTATAAAACCACCTAATGATGCAAATGACTTACTAAAGGTACCCATAATCAGGTCAACGTCATCGGTCATGTTAAAGTGAGAGGCAGTACCCGCACCTTTATGGCCAATCACACCTAAGCTATGCGCATCATCAACCATTATGTTAGCACCATATTGCTCGGCAATAGCAGCAAGTTCAGGCAGCTTAACAATATCACCTTCCATGCTAAAGATACCGTCAACGGCAATAACTTTCACAGCCTCTTCCGGTAGCAGCGCCAACTTGCGTTGCAGGTCCTGCATGTCATTATGAGCGTATTTTATAACACGCGAAAATGATAAGCGGCTGCCGTCAATGATAGAAGCGTGGTCGTATTCGTCTAAAATTAAGTAATCGTTACGTCCTGTGATGCAGGATAACACGCCTAAGTTAACCTGAAAGCCGGTGCTGAAAAGCACTGCAGCTTCTTTGCCAACATAAGCGGCCAGCCTGTTTTCTAATTCAATATGTATATCAAGTGTGCCGTTCAAAAACCTTGAACCGGCACAGCCAGTACCATATTGGTCGGTAGCTTTCTTCGAAGCTTCTTTAATCTTTGGATGGTTGGTTAAACCTAAATAAGAGTTCGAACCAAACATCAGTACCCGCTGTCCATCAATAATTACTTCAGTGTCCTGTCCCGACGTGATTGGTCTGAAAAATGGGTATAATCCCTGTTTTCTGATGTCTTCAGCGTCTGTAAACTGAGCAATTTTATCATGTAGTCTTTTACGCATGTATTAACCCTGCTTAAATTTTTTGTAAAAATACCAATCAAAAAGCTTAAAACTTATACTTGATATGTAAATTTTTTAAATATTGTAGTTTAACCCAATATTATGTATTCGGCAAAGTAATCAAAAATTTTAGAAATCATTATCACAGTTTTCTAAAATGTTTTAAAATATCCTACTTTTTTTCAAGCTATACGCCAATTACCTTTTTTGTGTAAAAATTTTATTCATAACCTGCTTTCCATTGTAAAAAGTGCAATTTTTGCGGCACCTCTAATTACTAAATGAAAAACTAATAACTGTGTCCTACGTTCTGTAGGAGCACCGGGTATTGCTTATGAAAAAAATTGTTCCGTTCTATATTATAACTTTTTTAATTGTTACGCCCTGTATGCTCTTTGCACAAAGTGTAAGAGATACAACAGCTACTAATTTAACCTTACAACAGTGCATAGATTTTGCATTGCGCAATCAACCAGGCGTGCGCCAGGCCAATATTGATGAAGATATCAATGAGCGCGATATACGCATAAGTCTGGCCGCATGGTTACCACAAATCAACTCATCGGGCAGTTACCAGCGTTATTTACAGCGTACCACTATAGGTACAGGCGCCAATGTAGGAACAGGTAATACAGGTGCCGGGGGAGCTGGTACAGGCACAGGCGGCACCGGAAACGGTGGCACAGGCACTGGAACAGGCACAGGCGCTGGTACTGGGGGAGCAACCGGTGGTACGCAGCAATCCGCGTTAGCGCTGGCCAACAATGTGTCTTCGTTAGGTGTGCAGGCCAGTCAGGTACTTTATAATAATGATGTGTGGCAAGCTTCGAAAGCATCCAAGTATTCACGCCAGTATTACAATCAGAATACACAAAGTGTAAAAATTGATGTGGTAGCTAATGTTAGCAAAGCTTTTTTTGATGTATTGCTGTCGCAACGCCAGCTGGATATTATTGAAGAAGATATAGCCCGGCTGCGTCGCAATTTAAGAGATGCCACATCACGTTACCAGGCCGGCGTTACCGATAAAATTGACGCCAAGCAGGCTACTATTGGCTTAAATAATTCGCTGGCTACACGCAAGCAACTAACGGAGCAGGTTAACAGCCGGACAGCTTTTTTAAAGCAGCAAATGGGTTACCTACCGCAAAGACCATTAAACCTGCAGTTTGATTCGACCCGTTTAGAGCGCGAGATAGCCGTTGATACCAACCAGGTGCTTAATGTGAACAACCGCATAGAGTATAGCTTGCTGGAAACGCAGAAGAACCTGCAAAGCATTAATGTTAGTTATTACAAGTATGGTTTCCTGCCGTCACTATCGGCTGTGGGTTCTTACAACATGTTATACTTTAATGACAACTTCTCCAAGCTATACCGCGACGCTTTTCCAACCTCGCTGGTGGGTTTGAGCTTAAGCTTACCCATATTTCAAGGCGGACGCCGTTTGCATAACTTAAGCAAGGCACGCCTGCAGGTGAAACGTGTTGATCTGGATTTGGAAAATACCCGCAATGCTATTAACACCGAATATGTGCAGGCTTTAGCCAATTATAAAAGCAACTTCAGTAATTACCAGTTCCTGGGGCAAAATGTGGAGCTTGCCCGCGATGTATATAAGGTAGTAAGCCTGCAATACCGTGAGGGTGTTAAAACCTATCTGGACCTGATTGTAGCGCAAACCGATCTGCGTACCGCCGAATTGAATTATTATAACGCGTTATTCCAACTATTATCCAGCAAAATTGATTTACAGCGTGCGCTTGGAACACTGCCTGTGCGCTAATCCATTTAATATATGATGAAAAACAGATATATCTTATCAGCCATCCCTTTAGCATTGCTGTTATGGTCGGGGTGTAAAAGTAAAGACAAAAATGCCGCAGCTGCAGCCCCGCCGGCAACACCGGTTAACGTAACCGAAGCCAAAATAGTAAACGCTGTTTATTATGACCAGTACCAGGCTACCGTAGTAGCGCTGAGCAGTGTTGAATTGCGTGCACAGGTAGCTGGTTTTATAACCGGTATATTTTTTAAAGAAGGTGAAGTAGTGCCTAAAGGAAAAGTACTGTATGAGATTGACCGACGTACTTTTCAGGCGGCGTATCAGCAGGCCAGGGCAAATCTTTCGAGCGCGCAGGCCAATCTTGTACGTGCACAAAAAGATGCAGACCGGTATACGTTCTTGTTAAAGCAAGATGCTGTTGCCCGTCAAACTTATGACCAGGCAGTGGCTACACTGGCTACGGCACAAAGCCAGGTAGAGTCGGCCAGGGCGGGCGTTACTACGGCACAAACTAACTTATCATACTCGCAGATTCGTGCGCCGTTTACCGGCCGAATTGGTATTTCGCAGGTAAGGTTGGGTGCACAAATATCGCCCGGAACTACGCTGCTGAACACTATATCAAGCGAGCGACCTATTGGTGTCGACATTGTGATTAATGAGCAAAATGTAGATCGTTTTTATCACTTGCAAAAGAAAACTACCGACTCAACCTTCAGGCTTAAGCTGAGCAGTGGCAATATGTATAACCAGCAAGGCAGCATTTACGCTATAGACCGTGGTGTTAACAGCCTCACAGGTTCTGTTAAAGTGCGTGTTAAGTTTCCTAATCCGCAGGATAGCCTTCGGGATGGGATGAGTGCGGTACTGAATGTATTGAATGATGAATCGGGCGATAAGATACAGATACCCTATAAAGCAGTAACAGAGCAGATGGGAGAGTTTTTTGTTTTTGTTGCGCAAGATACCATTGCCGAGCAGCGCAAAATCACCTTGGGTCCACGCGTTAATGCGAATGTAGTTGTCACCTCTGGCCTTAAAGAAGGAGAGAAGGTAATTACAGAAGGTTTTCAGCGCTTACGCGATAAAGGCAAAATCACATTGGGTATGCCGCCTGCACAAGGTGGCCCTGCCGGTGGTGCTCAGGGCAGCGGTGCCGGAGCTGGCAAAGCTGGTGATAAACCGAAGCAGTAGCGCCAACATAACATATTTGTCATTTCGGGCATAGACTAGAAATCTTTCTGGAGCGGTTAATTGATCGATTAAAGAGATCGCTCACCAAGGTTTAAGATGACAAAACGGAGTTCATACTCCATAGAGTTTCGAGCCTTCAGGCTAAAGCAAATAAAGAGAACTAATGATTGCAGATGTATTTATAAAACGGCCCGTTACCGCTATCGTTATATCGATAGTTATAGTTGTAGTGGGTATACTTGCCATAATGAGCCTGCCTATAGGGCAGTATCCTGATATTACACCGCCAACGGTACAGGTTACCGGTAACTATACCGGAGCTGATGCCTTAACGGTGGAGCAAACAGTGGCTACGCCGGTTGAGGTGCAGGTAAACGGTACGCCGGGCATGACCTACCTGCAAAGTAACAGTACCGGCAATGGCCAAATGAGCATGACGGTAAACTTTGAAGTAGGTACCGATATTAACATTGCCGCGCTCGACGTGCAGAACCGGGTAAGTATTGCGCAACCAACCTTGCCGCAAGAAGTACAGCGTTTAGGCTTAACCGTACGTAAACGTAATCCCAGCATCCTGATGCTGGTGGCTATGTACTCGCCTAAAGGCTCGCACGATGTAACCTTTGTAGATAACTATACCAACGTTTTTGTACGCGATGCCTTGTTGCGTACAAAAGGAGTGGGCGACGTATTCACCCGTGCAGATGATTTTAGTATGCGTATATGGCTAAAGCCTGACAAGCTGGCCTCATACGGTATGACAGCAGGTGAGGTAACAGCTGCTTTACAGGAGCAAAACGTACAGGTAGCTGCAGGTACTGTAGGCGCACCGCCAGCCATGAACGGGCAAACATTTGAATATACGGTATTAACCAGGGGGCGTTTAGCTAAGCCCGAGGAGTTTGAAAATATCATAGTACGTACACAACCCAATACAGGTGCTTTGGTGCATTTAAAAGACGTAGCGCGCGTACAATTAGGTAAATTTAACTATACCGGTAACTCTTTTGTGGATGGCAAACGGGCGTCATACCTGTTGGTATACCAGGCGCCTAACAGTAACTCACTGGAAACTGCCGAAGGTGTTTATGCCACTATGGATCAGTTAAAGAAAACCTTCCCGGCTGATATTGATTATGTGGTGCCTTTTGAGTCGATAACAGTTGTTAAAGTATCGGTTGAGGAGGTAATTCACACTTTGGTTGAAGCGTTAGGCTTGGTAATTATTGTAGTGTTCCTGTTTCTGCAAAGCTGGAGAGCTACCTTGATCCCTGTACTGGCTATTCCGGTATCTATTATCGGTACATTCATCTTCTTTATACCACTTGGTTTTACCATCAATACATTAACCTTGTTCGGGTTTGTACTGGCTATTGGTATTGTGGTGGATGATGCCATTGTGGTGGTAGAGGCCGTGCAGCATTATATGGACGAGGAAGGGCTTTCGCCGCGTGAAGCTACAGAGCATGCCATGCGCGATATATCTGCACCGGTTATTGCCATAGCCTTAATTTTGGCGGCAGTGTTTGTGCCGGTGGGTTTTGTGCCGGGTATAGTTGGGCGTTTGTATCAGCAATTTGCTATCACTATTGCTATTTCTGTATTAATCTCGGCTTTTGTAGCTTTATCATTAACCCCGGCTTTATGTACTCTTCTTTTAAAACCACACAAGATAGACGAAAACTCTAAAGGTTGGCTAGACAGGTTTTTCTATAAGTTCAATACTTGGTTTGGCCGTGTTACCAATAAGTATGGCAGAGGCGTTGACAAGAGCATCAAAGCCTCTAAACTGGTCATGATATTGTTAGTGTGCGTCATTGTTGGTACGGTGTTTTTGTTTAAAGGTAAACCATCGGGCTTTTTACCTATTGAGGATGAAGGCCGTATTTATGTGACCTACGATTTACCTGAAGGTTCATCAACCCAGCGAACTGTTGACATGCTAAAACGCATGATGAGCACACTGGACAGCATCCCTGGTATAGGTCATTACGCCGCTTTGGGTGGATTGAATGCAGTGAACTTTGCCAGTAAATCAAACAGTGCAACCATATTTGTGCAGCTGAAACCTTGGGATGAGCGTAAGGGCGATGGAGAAAACGCCACAGGTATTGTGGCCACGCTGCAACAAAGACTGGCTAAATATAAAGAGGCAAGCGTAGTCGTAATTCAGCCGCCGGCTATTCCGGGTTTAGGTAATACCGCCGGATTCTCTTTTATATTTGAGGAAAAGCAGGCAGGTGGTGACATCAAAACGTTTGAAAAAACATTGCAGGGCTTTATTGCCGAATTAGGCAAGCGCAAAGAAATTGCCCGTTCGTTCTCGTTTTTTACTGCGCGTACGCCAGCATATCAATTAACCGTAGACCGCGAGAAGGCCAAACGCCTGGGTGTACAAATCTCCGATATCAACAACGCTATACAAACCTACCTGGGTAGTGCTTATATAAACGACTTTACCATTTACGGTCGTAACTTCAGAGTGGTGGCACAGGCCGATACGTCTTACCGTACCAGTATACAAAACCTGGGTCAGTTCTTCGTGCGGAACTCAGCTGGTACCATGGTGCCATTGAGTACACTAACCTCTTATAAAATTATAGAGAACGCGCCGTTAATATCGCACTATAACCTGTTCCGTTCGGCAGAGGTAAACGGTAGTCCGGCGCCGGGCTACAGTAGCGGCGACGCTATACGGGCTTTGCAGGAAACGGCAGCACAGTACTTGCCCGAAGGTTACGGATATGAATTTTCGGGTTTGAGCCGCGAGGAGATGCTATCGGGATCTAAAACGGTGTACATCTTTGCCTTGTCTATAGGCTTCGTATTCCTGTTTCTGGCGGCCTTATATGAAAGCTGGTCGGTTCCGTTTTCAGTACTGCTGTCCGTACCTTTAGGCGCTTTCGGGGCTATCCTGTTCCTTACCTTCCTGCCATCGTTAACCAATAACGTTTATGCACAAATTGGTTTAATTACGCTCATTGGTCTGTCGGCAAAGAACGCAATTTTGATTGTGGAATTTGCCAAGGAGCGGGTGGATGCAGGGCACGAATTGGAAGAATCTATCCTTGAGGCGGTGCGCCTGCGTTTGAGACCAATTATTATGACCTCGCTGGCGTTTATCCTGGGTGTAGTGCCATTAATACTAGCCTCCGGTGCCGGTGCCGAGGCTCGTAAAACTATTGGCTGGACCGTATTTGGTGGTATGCTTGCAGCTACTTCCATGGCTATATTTATTGTGCCAGTGCTATATTATTTAATTACCAAGTTGGCATACGGTAAAGAAAAACTAGCCGAAATGCAACGTAACCGCGACGATAAAGGCAAAGCATTGCCTGAGGCATAAGAAACCATCAGTCTGCAAAAGAAGTCACTGCAAATATTGCAGTGGCTTTTTGTTTATATACCTTTTTCTTGCAGTTAATAATAGCCGCCGTTAGTGTATCTTAGTGTGTATATATAGGTACGAGGGCTTTTTTGATATAAAAGTGTGTGTTAACTGTTGGCTTTGTAAACCGCAAAGCGATAATTTAGCAAATACAAAAAGCGTTAATAATGCGTGCTTCATTTTCAGGGAAGTATTTTAAATTATAACAGCATTGCTTAAGACAAGCACCGACAGAACTAATAATAAAGCACCGAAAACAATGGCGCTAACCCCGAGTGATAAATTGCATAAGCTAAGGGGGCTATTATGCGGTAACAAGCGTTATTATGATTGAAAGTATACCTTTCATTGTTTAGAAAACTTTTTATTTCTTAGTATAGCTCCTTATCACTTTCCAGGTACTGTCATCGGTATTAAACACGGCGTTTAAACCTTGTTCTTCCTGCGGTGGGTCGCCGGTATAATCATCACCGGGTTTCCACCAATATTTTTGCTCCGGCTTGGCTCTGGCTGTGCCACCTACGGCCCAAAAGTTAGCGCCATTTATAACGCCCTGTTTTTGTACGCTGCTTTGCCATATGGAAAAAACGAAATGGTAATATTTGTCACGCCATAATGTGCTGGATGTTGGATCGAAGGAATGCAGGTCGCGTGGCAAACCAAACTCTTCGATAACTAATGGTTTGTTCAGCTTTTCGGCTATGGTTACATGCCGATCAATGTAATTCTTCGTATTTTTGAGTACATCGTTAAAGCCAACGCTAATGGATGTATCCTTAAACCAGTTCCAGTTCTTGGGCCAAATATGTATGGTCAGATAATCAATGCCCGGTAAACGATTTGCATTTTCATAAACGGTCCTATCCATATCGGAAGCAATATCGCCCTCGCTGCCAATAGTAACCAGGTGGTTTCTGTCCAAGCCCTTTATCAAACTGGAGGTACGGGCTATCCAGTCTAGATACTTGTCGTTATTGGCAGCCGTCATAGGGCGGGGTTCGTTTGCCAATTCCCAAGCCATAATAGCCGTATCATCTATATACTTTTTATTGGTGTAAGTATTGGTGCGCGTTACCAGATGCTTTATGTAAGCGTTCAAGTCGTTTTGGCAGGGAAGGCAGTTGTAAAATTGGGTAGTGTAGGCCTTATTCTTATCCCAGCTATAATTTTCTGTTTGTGGGAGAGGGCCCTGGCCGTAGCCATTCCATTGCAGGTATTGGTCAAGGCCACCGCTCCATTGCCAATTGTTGGTTAAATACAAAATGGCAGTCATGTGTCTTTTACCCATTTGCTGTAAAAGGTAATCCAGGCCTTTTAATACTTCTTCATTATAGCTTTGCTGTTTAGGCTGTGCAGTTTCGGCTACGCTGTAATAGTAGCTGCCCGGCTCACCTTCTGAACCAGCCAATACACGCAGGTTGGTAACGCCATTTTGTTTCAGAAAGTCCAGCTCCTGTATTAAACGTTGTTTGCCAGCCTCACCTTTAACAGCGCTCAATAAACCGCCATACCAATAATTGCCGCCTATGTAAGTATAGGGGGCGGCGCCACGATAAAATTGGTGTCCTTTAACCTTAACAAAACTGTTTTGTGCAACAACATGACAGTTGATGCATGCAATTGCGACCAAAAGCAGAATGATCTTAACAGATTTTAACATTAGGATGATGTTTGGCTAACTAGTGAAAGATAAAGATAAGAAAGTGAACTGAAAATCAGTATGATGGTTGATGTGGTCCGCTAGGGAAATATTGAGAAAGCTGTGCAAAATCGTTGGTAAAAATGGCAGTTGAGTAAGCAAATTACCCGAATGGCAAAGTATTTGATAAGGGCACTGTGTACAATTTTGTACGTGATTTTAAAATTTCACACAAATCTAAGAAAACACAATTATGAAAAATTTGACAAAAGTTATAGCAGCTGCATCATTTGCCGTTGCCACTTTATTTGCATCAAACGTTGTTAAGGCACAATCTACAACCCCTCCAAACGCCTGGAGATTCGGTATCGGTTTAGAAGGTGGTGTGCCGGTTGGCGATGTACGTGAGCTTACTAAGGCTATGGCAGGTGCTACTGCTAGATTACAGTATGGTGTAGGTAACAGTGTAGCCCTTACATTAACTTCTGGTTATTATCACTTGTTCGGTGCTGATGCTGTGAAAATTGCTGGCAATAACAATGATATCAGCTACAAATCAATGGGTGTTGTGCCTGTGAAGTTTGGTATCAAAGCTTACGCTGGTGGCGGTTTCTACGTACAAGGTGAAGTTGGTGCCGGTTTCGAAACTTCAGTTTTCGGAGCAATTAAAGGTCAGAATGTTGAAGGTTTTGATAAAAACACTAAATTAATTCTTGCTCCAGGTATCGGTTATTCATGGACTAATGTTGACCTTGGCGTTCGTTACGAGCGTTTTTCTGGTCAAAATGCTAACTACGGTATGGTTGCAGCCCGTTTAGCTTACGGCTTTAAATTATAATTAATATAACAACTAAAAACTAAAATGGCCTTCCGGTTTCGGAAGGCCATTTTTTTTGATTTGTGTACCAAAATGTGGTCTAAAGTGTGAAATATTGCTTTTTGTAGGTATTTGTATATAAACACATACTTTTTTGATAATATTCTAATTTGTAGTTACAATTACAATATTTTCTTCAATAAGTGTATTTATTTTATGTAAATGTTAATTATTAAGATTATATTCGTGAAGTTATTTTATCACATGTGGCCATGAAAAAATCTTTGCTTTTACTTGCTATAATAGCTGCTCTTTTTTGTTCAACCATTGTTAAGGCGCAGCTATTAGGTAATAACGAACGTTATAGCCAATACTCAAATCACATTAATGTGGGTATAGATGGTTTTTATAACATGAACCCAGGCAGTAAAACTTATAAACCAGGTGTTGGCGCTTCTTTAAAGTACCAATATGATGTTACACAAAACTTGGGTCTTACTTTAGGCGTAGGTTATTTTGTAATTCCTGCTAATACCACCGTATCAAGGGTTGCAGCTTTAAGACAAGATTTAAAATTAATACCATTAAGGTTAGGTGCTAAGGCGTACTTTTTACCAGAGTTTTATTTAGGTGGTGAGGTTGGCGTAGCATATGCTGATCCTTATATCGATGTCAGAACCAAATCTCACTTTAGCAAATTCCTGGCCCCATCAGTTGGTTATGAAACCAACCACCTCGATTTTTCGTTCCGGTACGAAAACGTGAATCACCAAGATGATTATGTAAGCTTTATTGCTCTGCGTATAGCTTATACCTTCAACTTCTAAAAGAGAGCACCTAGAAAATATTTAAGCCTTAGCAGTATATATGCTAAGGCTTTTTTAATGGATATAATTGTCATTTGGAATTATACCTAAAACAGAATGCCAGACTATTTAGCCTGGCATTCTGTTTTAGTATAACTATATCAGTTGTAATATTACTGCAGTTGTGCTAATGCTTTCTTAATACGTTTACAAGCCTCTATCAATTTATCTTCAGCAGCAGCGTAAGATATTCGGATAGATTTTGGATCACCGAATGAAAGGCCGCCTACAACTGCTACATGCGCTTCTTCCAAAAGGTAAATGCTTAATTCGTCGGCATCATTTATAACCCGGCCGTTGTATGACTTACCAAGGAAGGCTGTAACATTAGGGAAGAAATAAAATGCACCTTGAGGCAGATTAACTTTCAGTCCTTCAATTTCACGCAGTAAGCTGTACACTAAATCGCGGCGTTTTTTAAATTCAACGCGCATCGCTAAAACAGAATCTAACCCGCCCAGGTAAGCAGCAGTGCCCGCGCGTTGCGTAATTGAACAGGTGCCTGATGTGATTTGTCCCTGCATCTTATCAAAGGCAGTAGCCAATTCTTTGCTTGATGCGGTATACCCAATTCGCCAGCCGGTCATGGCGTAGGCTTTGGAAAAGCCGTTAATGATAATCACTCGGTCTTTAATGCTGGCAAATTGCGCAATCGACTCATGCTTATCTACATAATTGATATGCTCATAAATTTCATCCGAAAGGATGTAAACCTGCGGGTGGCGCTCAAAAACTTCTGCAAGTCCAGCCAGTTCAGCTTTGCTGTATAAGCTACCAGTTGGGTTTGATGGCGAAGAGAACATGAACAGCTTGGTTTTGTCGGTAATGGCAGCTTCCAGTTGTTCAGGCGTAATTTTAAAGTCTTGCTCAACAGTGGTGTCAATAAACACGCTTTCACCTTCGGCCAGTTTTACCACTTCCGAGTAAGATACCCAATAAGGCGTAGGTATGATCACTTCTTCGCCTGGGTTAACGAGGCATAATACTGCATTGGCAATAGCCTGTTTGGCACCGGTTGATACCACTATATCAGTAAAGTCGTAATCTAAATTGTTTTCAGTTTTAAGCTTGTGCACTATGGCCTTTCGCAATTCAGGATACCCAGCTACAGGGGTGTAGTAAGTAAAGTTATCGTCCATGGCTTGCTTGGCGGCTTCCTTTATATGCTCGGGCGTATGAAAGTCGGGTTCGCCAAAGCTCAGGCTGATTACATCAACACCTTTTGCGGCCAGTTCGCGGCCCATTTTGGCCATTTTAATTGTCTGTGATTCAGACAAATTGTTAATTCTGTCACTTAGTGCACTCATAGTTAAAAATCAAGTTGTGGCAAATATAGAAAATTACTTTACCCGTATTTAAACTGCTTATGATTAAATTTGCCTACATTTTTAAGGCATTGAACGAGAAGAGGAATATAATCATAATAGCGTTGGTGGTAAGTGTGGTGTTAATGCTGGCTAAGTTCAGTGCCTACTTCATCACGGCATCTAACTTTGTATTAACCGATGCTGCTGAGAGCATTGTAAATGTAGTAGCCAGTTCATTTGCATTTTTCAGCATATATATTGCCTCGCGCCCCCGCGATGAAAATCACCCTTATGGCCACGGAAAGGTAGAATTCTTTTCTGTTTTTTTGGAGGGAGCATTGATATCGGTTGCTGGTGTTGGTATTTTGTTTAAGTCGGTATACGGGCTATTTTACCCGCAGCAGATTCACGATTTGTTAATTGGTGCCGTTATAATAGGCGCAACGGGGGCTATAAACGGCGCTTTGGGGTATTATATGATTTACCGGGGCAAGGCGCTGAAATCATTAACGCTTGATGCCGACGGCCGCCACTTACTTACCGATATGGTAACCAGCGGTGGTTTGGTGCTAGGCTTACTGCTCATCTATTTTACCGGCTTAATATGGCTGGACGGCGTTTTATCAATAGCTGTGGGCTTGTTTATTTGTTTTACGGGTTACAAACTCATCCGTAAATCGGTAGCCGGATTAATGGATGAGACCGATTTTGCCGTTGTAGAGCATATTATTAAAGTGTTGAACGAGCAACGGAAGGCAGAGTGGATTGATATACACAACCTACGGGCGCAGAAGTACGGCCATGAGCTACACCTGGATTGCCACATGACGTTGCCCAATTATTTTGATTTGAACCGTGTACACCAGGAAGTAACATTGGTTGATAAAATGATAAATGAAAAAGCTGGAGTGGCTACGGAACTATTTATCCATACCGACCCATGCATACCCGAATGTTGCCATTACTGCAGTATGCCTAATTGCCCTATTCGTTCTGAGGCTAAGCGTGTGGATATTGAGTGGACCATGGAAAACATCATCCGTAATAAAAAGCACTACGAATAATGTATTTTAACGTAAGAGTGTACGGTTTGCTGCTGAATGAGCAGCAAGAGATACTTTTGACTGATGAGCAAGAGAAAGGCTACCAGTTTACTAAATTTCCGGGTGGCGGTGTGGAGTTTGGTGAGGGACTCACAGAAGCACTTAAGCGCGAATTTATGGAGGAGTGTAATACTCCAGTTGAAATACTCAGCCATTTTTATACAACTGATTTTTTTGTAAAGTCGGCCTTTAATAATTCGCAGCTTATCAGTGTGTACTACATCGTTAAAAACACATCTTCTTTAAACTTTGCTATTAAGACCAAGCCTTTTGATTTTGATGGTGAAGGCGAAACCCTGCAATCCTTCCGGTGGAAAAAACTGAATGACTTGAAGGGAGAGGACGTAACCTTCCCGATTGACCAGTATGTGGTTGAACTATTGAAGAACAACAAATGAACTTAACCGAACGTGACCTTAAAGTAATATGGCATCCTTACACCCAAATGCAAACTGCGGCAGCGCCTATTGGCATTGTGAAAGGGGAGGGTGCTTGTTTGTATGATGAAGCAGGTAAATGTTATATAGATGCTGTATCATCATGGTGGGTAAACATACATGGGCATGCACACCCTTACATAGCCCAAAAAGTAGCTGAACAGCTCAGGGAGCTAGAGCATGTAATTTTTGCTGGCTTTACGCATAAACCGGCGGTTGAACTGGCCGAACGGCTTTTGGATTTACTGCCGGCTAATCAGCGCAAGGTTTTTTATTCAGACAATGGCTCTACAGCTATAGAGGTGGCCTTAAAAATGTGCCTGCAGTACTGGCACAATAAAGGTGAGCAACGTACTAAAATTGTTGCGTTTAAAAATGCCTATCATGGCGATACTTTTGGCGCCATGGCTGTAAGCGGCCGTAGCGCGTTTACCAATGCCTTCGAAAAACTATTGTTTGATGTGGAGTTTATTGATCTCCCCACAGAACAAAACATAAGCCAACTCAAATCGCAGATTTCAAACCTCAAATCTCAACTTTCCTGTTTCGTTTTTGAACCGTTGGTGCAGGGATCGGGCGGGATGATTATGTATGAGGCTATCTGGCTGGATGAGTTAATGAAGCATTGTAAGCAAGAAGGCATCTTTACCATCGCCGATGAGGTATTTACCGGTTTTGGCCGCACAGGCAAGTCTTTTGCCAGCGATTACTTGCTACAGCAGCCCGATATTATGTGCTTTTCTAAAGGGCTTACGGGAGGCACTATGGCGCTCGGTGTTACCACTTGTACCCGGCAAATATATGATGCTTTCTTGTCTGACGATCGATTAAAAACGCTGTTTCACGGGCATTCTTTTACGGCTAACCCTATAGCCTGCGCAGCGGCATTGGCTAGTATGGATCTGTTTGTAGAACCATCAACAGCAGCTAATATTAAACGTATTACAGAACAGCACCGGGTTTTTGCAACGCAGGTTAAACATCACCCGCGTATACGTACAGTTAGGCAAACCGGTACTATACTGGCAATGGAGTGGGAGACCGGTAACGATACCTCGTATTTTAACAGCCTGCGCGATACCCTCTATCAATATTTTTTACGTGCAGGTATTGTACTGCGCCCGCTAGGTAACATCATTTACATTTTACCTCCGTATTGCATAACCAACGAGCAACTAAGCTATATTTACAGCACCATTCAGCAAGCGTTGGATACAATTTAACCCTTATGGAACTAAAGAATCTTTTTACTTTTATAGTTAACAATGATGCCTTACACGCGCGTTGGTTAAATACCCTCTCGCTGATGGAAAATACAGGCGCCCGCAAAATATCGGCTAGTGAAGATCCGGCTACGGTTACCTACATCATATTAAAACACGCTGCCGAGGAGCATCGCCATGCTTTTTATTTAAAAAAGCAGATAGAGAAAATAGAATCAGAGAAACTACCTACATATGCGCCCAATTATCTGCTGGCAGCCACACATAGCAAACGTTATTTAAACCAATTAGATATTGACGTTTGCCGCTATTTAAAGCAGGCCTTAAGTTTAACAGGTAAAGAGTTGCGCTTTGCTGCCTACCTGTTGGTTACCTATGCTATTGAAGTACGCGCCGATGAGCTATACCCAGTTTATCAGGATGCGCTTACTGAAGCCGGCAGCAAAGTAAACGTCAAATCAATTATACTGGAAGAAGAAGGGCACCTGGAAGAGATGATTAACCAGCTTCAGCAGTTTTCGGTTGATTGGCAGATACATGCTAACAAGGCTGTTGCCATTGAAACCGCATTGTTTGAAAATTGGGTGAGTGAAGTAAAAGCCGAAATAGAAACTGCGGCATAAGCACTTTTATATATTGCCATCAAATAAAAAGGCCTTGTACATTGTACAAGGCCTTTTTATTTGATGGCGCTTAGCGCAAGTTATCTTTTTGGACTTCGTGCCTTAAGCTCAGTCATGGTAATTCTTTCAAAACCAGCCGGGATACCAAAAGTACCTGCAGGTGCTTTTGAATCAGAAATAGCTTTTAACGTATTGGTTATGGTTTGTCCCATCATGCTCATGGTAAATTGCACAGGAAAACCACCTGCTTTAGCATACATCATACCAAATGCACTTGATGGCGCACTAATGTCTTTAGTTACCCAAGTGTCATAAGTGGTATTACTTTTAGTGTCTTTAGCTGTTACCTTAGTACATTTAAAACCATTAATAACTTTGGTTTCGCTGGTAGGTGTAAAGGTGAAAGATGGCAATCCTGCTAATTCTTCTTCAAGCTCTCCTGGTGTAGCTACTGCTGCCCATTTAATGCTTGCCACAGGAACGTCAATAACGGTTGCTGAATATTCATCTTTAAAAGCAAGTCTTTTAACGGCTGCCGGTCCGCTTTGTATCAATGTGGCAGATGAGTCGCCTTTAAAGTAAACCTTGCCTTCCATGCCATTAGCTTCGTAAACAGCTAAACCTTCGGTATAAGATTTTTGTGCGCTTGCACTTAATGCAGTTGCTGATAAGGCCAGGCCAACTACAGCAGTAAATAGTTTATTCATGATTTTAATTTATGCAGTTAATGATTAAACCTAAAGTTTAAATTTAGTATTTAGATGCAACAATAAAGCAATTGTTACGCTTCAGAAAATTTATTTTTAAATTCATGCTGTCGCCCTCTGCTTTTAGCATGTGAAGCCTTTGTATGGAGTTGTTAGCATCTGCAATAAAGTATTTAAAATTAAAGTTTTGCTTAATGGTGCGGAGATTAACGTGCGGGTTGTGCGTGAAAAATAAATAGTCGACCGATATTTTTTGTGACGGCCAAGTTTTGTGCAAAGCAGTATTAATTAACAGTACCGATTTATCAACAAACTGTACATAGTTCATTTGCTTTTTAAAATACGGCAATTGCAAGTTTTGATTAGCGTTACAAATTACGGTGCTATCAACACCCAGGCTATCTAAACAAGGCTGTATGCTGTACTGATAATTTTTATCTTTCTCCTTCAAGTCTGTTAATACCACCGCTTGGTTGCCTTTTTGAAACAGGATGGCCGAGTTTTTCTTTACATTAAAAAACACCATCCGGTATTCCGAAGCCGACTGTATAGCACTCCAACTAAACGCTGTACATAGGATTAGAGTGCCCACTAATAAAATGCTTAGCTCGCGGCTCCGCTTATAAAGGAGTAAATAGATGAAAGCTAAAATCATTAACCAAAGTACGAGGTGCTGCCAGGGTGATAGCCAAATGCGGCTGATGGTAGCATATGGCCAATGCTCAATAAGCGCAAGCAGCTTGTTCATGAGCAGTATTAAATGCTCAAGCAGATAAGATAAAGCTTGGCAAATAACTGATACGCCCGGAATGTAGGTGCACAGCAAGAATGTAAGCCCAATAAGCACAATGCCTTCGGCCGGTAACATTATAAGTAAATTACTCACTAAAAAGTACACCGGGAATTGGTGAAAATAATAAGCGCTTAAAGGAAACGTGATGAGTTGCGCAGCCAGCGAGGCTGAACAAGCGTACCACAATTTTTGCGCATAGGCCTGCTTAAAGTTAAATTGTTCATAAATAATGGGCTGGAACACTACCAAACCAAAAACAGCCAGGTACGACAGTTGAAAACCCACATCAGTCAGCAAAAAAGGATCATATAACAACAATGCGAAAGCCGATGCTGCCAAAGCATTTAACGCATGTACAGGCCTGCCGCTGGCTTTGCTTACTATAATCATACTTAGCATTAGCGCAGCTCTGCACACCGCTGGAGAAAGGCCTGTTAGAATGGCATAGCCCCATATAAGCGTTAGTGAAAGTAATGCATTAAGCAACTTGCCGTAACGGTTATGACTAAAGGGTTTTAGCAGGAGCGTGATAAGCCAGAAGAATACCGCCACATGCGCCCCGGAAACTGATAATACGTGTATAGTTCCGGTTTTTGAATAAGCCTGCAATACCTCGTCGCTTAAATCGGCTTTGTACCCCAGTAAAAGGGTAGAGGCGATTGCCGCGGCACCGGCGTCATGAAAATAAAGGCCAATCTGTTTAACCAAATGCTGCCTTACTGCTAATGAATAAGCAATAATAGTGTTGCCTGTTTGTTGTTGCAATTTTTTAAACTCACGGCGGGTGATGAAGCTTTGATGGTAAATGTTTTGATGGGCCAAATAGCGCTTGTAGTTAAATTCGGCCGGGTTAAATGGCTGGTCGGTTACCTTGTAGTTTGCGGGTATAAGCAACTGGTCGCCATATTTAACTAAATGTGTATTGCTATCGGCAACTAAAGTAACCAGAAGTTTACCCGTAGCAGGCCTAAGTTTGCGCTGTAAACCTGTACGTTTTACACTAGCGACAAACCGGGTGTAAATTCCTTTATGTACCGGCTCACTGTTTACTTGTACAATAAGGTAATTTGCCTTTTGCCTGGCAAAATGTTCAGCGTCGTTTAAGCCGTTGTGCCAGTAACTGCATAACCAGCCTGCGCATAGCAAAAACAGATGCATAACAACGCCACCTATCCACATGTGGCGGTAGAGTTTTAAGATGTTATAAAAATTATTAAGTCCAATAAAAAGAAGGCAGGATACAGTAAAAACATCAACAGCTAACTGCAGCCAGCCTTCTGCCGTAAAATAAACCTGCAGTATTATGCCGGCTATAAAAGGCAATAGCCAATAGAGGATAGGTATTTCGCCTTTATGGGCACGCAGCATGATAAGTATGAATTGGCTGAACAGAAGCCAATATACAAAAAGGTATTGTTTACTGCTTAATAGTTAGCATTAACAACGCATTAAACGATCGCCCATCCAACCGTCTTTATGATTGATCCTATGCTCTCCACTCTAAGTACTACAGTTGATCGCGCACCTCGAGAAGGAATTTTTTCAGATTTTCAAGCGAATCTAATACGCTTTGCTGGCTTTTCGATTCATTCAAATTGTTTTTTAAATGATCTTTAGCCCCTTGTATGGTATAGCCTTTTTCGCGTATAAGGTGAAAAATGATTTTCAGGTTATCGATATCCTCACCGGTAAAATAGCGATTGCCTTTTTTGTTCTTTTTAGGTTGGAGAATGTCGAATTCCTTTTCATAATACCTGATCAGTGAGTGATTTACGTCGAACATGGAAGTAACCTCGCCCATGGTGTAGTACATCTTGCTGATATCGCGTTCTTTATAAGGCATGTACAAAAGTAGTAAAAAAATGGCCTGTGTAAATGCTAAGCCCACTAAATCTCCTCGGGGAGGGTAGACTTTAATATGGATCATTAGTGCTAAACTTATAAAGCAGGATTTAAGCCATTCCGCAAAGTTCAGTTTTATGTGTTCAACAGTAATCACTCCCATGTTTTGTTGTGCATTTTTTAAAGCCATCCTTATTTCTGAGGGTTTGTGAGGTCTAATTTTTTCTATATTTGGCACTATGAGCAAGAAGAACATCGCCCTGCTGGCCGGCGGCTACACCGGCGAATATGAGGTATCCATTAACAGTGCTAAAAACATTGCAGCAAACCTAGATGCTGAAAAATATAACGTTTATACCATCCTGATAAACCGCGACCGCTGGTTTTTCCAGAGCGATGGTGAAGCTGTTGATGTTGATAAAAACGATTTCAGTCTGACGCTCAACGGTAGCAAAATATTATTTGATAGCGCTTTTATTACTATACACGGTACCCCCGGCGAGGATGGGAAGATACAAGGTTACCTGGACATGCTGGGTATCCCGTACAATACCTGCGATGCTACAACATCGGCCATTACCATGAACAAGGCTTATACCAAGGCGTTGGTGCAAGGTGTTCCCAATTTACATGCGGCCAAGTCTGTAAAATTGTTTAAGAGTGATATGCACGATGTAGGTACCATTGCCGCTGCATTGAAATTTCCATTGTTTGTGAAACCTAACAATGGTGGCAGCAGTGTGGGCATGAGTAAGGTACATTCGGTTGCAGAGCTACCAGCCGCATTAGAGAAGGCATTTCATGAGGATAGCCAAATACTGGTTGAGGAGTTTATAAAAGGCCGCGAATTTAGCCAGGGTATAGCTCGTTTAAATGGCAAGCTGGTAGTTTTACCAGCTACCGAGATCATAAGCTCTAAAGAGTTTTTTGACTACGAAGCCAAATACACCCCCGGCGTAACACAGGAGATTACACCCGCCGATTTACCCGCCGAAAAGAATAAGATTATAGCCGATATTTTGACAGAGGTTTACCTGCGCCTTAATTGCCGAGGCATGGTGCGGATAGATTTTATTCTTGATGAGCAAACCGGCGATTTTTATTTTATTGAGGTAAATACCACTCCCGGCCAGTCGGCCAATAGTTTGATACCGCAGCAAGTGCGCGCCGCAGGTATGAGTGTTCAGGAATTTTACGGTAATATTGTAGAAGGCAGCTTTTAAGGCTTTCTTATGCTACGCTTCAATAACTTTCAGAAATCTTATGGCAGTTACCCTGCGCTAAGTATATCCGATTTTACCGTTGATGCCGGCATTTACTGGATTAAAGGCGTAAACGGATCGGGTAAAAGCACCCTGCTAAAATCGGTTGCCGGTATACTCTCGTTTCAGGGCGATGTTTTTTTGAATGGTATCAGCATCAAAAAACAGCCTGTTGAATATCGCAAGCTGGTCAACTTTGCCGAAGCCGAGCCCTTGTTCCCAGAGTTTTTAACTGGTCGCGAACTGATCGATTTGTTTGCTGGAGCTAAAGATGTGCCGGCAGGGCAGGAGCAACACTACCTGGATACAATGGGCATGGGTAGTTATGTGCATAAACCTGTTGGTACGTATTCCAGCGGGATGCTCAAAAAGCTATCGCTGTTATTGGCTTTTTTAGGTAAACCCAAACTTATATTGTTGGATGAGCCGCTGATTACGATTGATACTGCCGCGCTCAACATTTTATACCAGTGGATAACCGAACACCACCAGCAATACGGAACCAGCTTTTTGCTGTCATCGCACCAAATACTCGACAGTGCAATTTTACCGGCCCAGGTGTTGCAAATTGAGAACCAAACGTTAAACGCTGCCACCGTTATATGAAATGTTGGCCTACGCATGTGCTCAATCGCATTTTTGTGCAGGGCTTTTACCAGGCACATGCTGGCCTGTTTCTGTTCTTCTTTTTGTTTATGATTGGCGCGGTTGATCCCGCACAAATTATAAACTATCACAAAACGCTGATGCTGGCATTTATTTCCAGTCCCATCATGCTTTTGATTGTTTTTGGCGCATGGTTAATTTACACCGTTAAATGCTGCCACTATGTTGCCGGCCAGATGCTGGCACCACAGCAACACTTTTTGTTTTATAGCCTTAACTCATTTAGCCGGAGCAAGCAACTTCAAAGCTGGTTCATTATACAGCTATATATACTATTGCCTGTTATAACTTATGGCCTTATAGCTGTGTGCGTAGGTATAGCATATCATTACTACCTAACGCCGGTTATTATCTTTACTTACTTGTTGCTGCTGGCGGCTGCAAGTGCATGGCTGTATACCTTACTTTTAAACCGTTTGATAAACGGCAGTAACAGCTCCTGGTTATTAACATGGACCAGCTCCTTCCGTAAGCCGTATTTCAGCCTGTATATATATCATGTTCTCAACCGGTTAAAAGTGCCTTATAGCATTACCAAACTGCTGTCGTGGCTCATTGTTACCAGCGTATTCTATTTGTTTGATGATGTGAAGAGCGATGCTCGCGTGGCTGGTATGGCAGTACTGGCTATAGGAGTGGCGCACGCTGTACTCGTTTTCGAAAAGCAACGGTTTGAGGTAACTTATTTAAGCTTTGTGCGCAATTTCCCTGTCTCGCTTGGTAAGCAGTATGGCAATAACTTTCTTACTTACCTGCTTTTGTTACTGCCCGAAGGCGTTTGGTTGTTCAGCCGTTTTAACCCGGTGCTTGCTGTGCAACTCTTGCTCATGGCTTTAAGCATGCTCATGCTACTGCATACCTTAGTGTATTATATAGGCCTCAACATGGATAAATATCTGCAGTGGGTAATGGGCCTGTTTATACTGTTATTTTGGGTAATGATGTTTAAGCTGATGCCTGTAGTTATTGGCGTTAATTTAATAGCATCATATCTTATACACCTCCGGTTATATTACAAGGACATGCCGATGGTTACTGAAAAGTAACCTTACTAACTTTCAGATTACAGCACGCTACAAATGCTGCTTCATTAATAAGCTTAACTGGTTATATCATTTCTTCCGGTAATTCTATAAACTTTTTAGGGGTACAAAATTATATCTAAAAACTAGCATTCCCTCAAGCTACTATACTCCGTAATGCGCGATAATATCTTCGGGTATTTTGGCACCGCGGCCGGTTTTCATATCAATCATGGTATAATCGAACCAGCCGTCGCAGCAAACTTTCTTGGTGGCTTTGTTGGTAATAGTGAAGGCCACACGGCAGCCTTTGTCGTCAATAGTTTCAATTCCCGTACGCACTAAAAAGTAGTCGCCCATAACCAGCGGACGTTTATAATCTACATGTGCAGTGCGCACTACCCAGCCAAAGCCGCGTTCCATAAATTTCTCCATCGACATGCCGTAATGGGCATCCATTTGCTCGTAACGTGCAGCCAGCACGTAATCAAAATACTTGCTGTTATGCACATGCTGAAACATGTCTATATCATCGGGCCGTACGCGGTGCTCGGTTTCAAAGGTGGCATATTTAAAAGGGGCGTTCATATGCAAAGATGTAAATACTAAATACGAAAGCCGTCCGCATTGTTTAAAATTTTGTAAATGATACATTTGACGCTGAAAACAACTAATTACATAAGCGTAAATGGACAATGGATATTACATTGATTAAGAACAAACTGGCGCAGTTAGGAGTGCCTCATGAGGCGTTTAAACGCTATGAGGAACCACATAGGTTTTACCATACCTTGAACCACCTTGAAGATATTTTTCAGCAATTGACAAACCGGGGCCTGATAGATAATAAAGCACTGCTATTAGCAGCCGTTTATCATGACATTATATACGACCCAAAATCGTTAACTAATGAAGAAGACTCAGAACGATTCTTTATCGAAAATTACAGTGGTGACGAAATGTTGAAGCAAGAAGTATCAAACATTATTTTAGACACTAAAACGCATCAGCCTTCTACAGCGCTCTCTGCCATATTTTGCGAAATAGACCTTAATATACTTTATCAGCCTTTACATAAACTCATCGCCTATGAACATCAGATATTCAAAGAATTTCAGTTTGTAGATTACAGTATTTATAAAGTTAAACGTCTTGAAGTTCTAAAAAAATTAAAAGAGCAGGTGGCTAACCCTGATCTGGATGCGTTAATTACTTATGTAGAGTGCAGGCAGCCAACCATTGCGGTTTACCCGGGAAGCTTTAACCCTTTTCATAAGGGGCATTACAATATATTACAAAAGGCGGAGGGAATATTTGACAAGGTAATTATTGCCCGCGGCATTAATGCCGATAAAGGGCCCGCAACACATACCCTGCCTGCCGCTCTAACTTACAGGCAAATTGAAAGCTACAGCGGACTGCTAACCGATTTTATAAATAGTTTGGGCTATCCTGCAACCATTATAAGAGGTTTAAGAAACAGCACAGATTTGCAGTATGAACTAAACCAGTACAGGTATTTACAAGATTTAAGTACCAAGCCGCTTCATATTATATCTGTTTTTTGCGACCGCGAATTTGAGCACATATCAAGCACTGGTATTAGAAATTTAGAACAATATGGACAGGCAGGGCAGTATCTGTTATAAGGGCCCTTTACTAACTTTTTTGTATCTGTTGAGTGTTTGTGTAACTAAATAATATTAGCTACATTTGCACCTAATTAACAAAAGTTATAAACGCTTTAATATTATTCACGTAATGTATTTAAGTTCAGAGTGGAAACAAGAGATTTTCACAAAACACGGTGGCGCTGCCACTAACACAGGTTCAGCCGAAGGTCAGGTTGCTTTATTCACAAACCGTATCGCACACTTAACCGGTCACTTAAAAAAGAACAAAAAAGACTTCGCCACTCAGTTATCATTACAGAAACTGGTAGGTAAACGTCGTGCTTTGTTAGCTTACCTGTACAAAAAAGACATTCAAAGATATCGTGCTATCATCAAAGCTCTTGAGCTGAGGGATATCATTAAATAATGCTTTCCGGTCTTTAAAAAAAAGCTGTCCGTTTGCGGATGGCTTTTTTAATTTTGATACAAAAACAATAAAAAACCGGTGCGCTCTAAAGATGAAAAGCGCATCACATAAAACAAAGATGAGTTACAATGCAATTAAAAAGGTAATCGATTTAGGTGACGGCCGCACCATTGAGATCGAAACCGGAAAACTGGCCAAACAAGCCGATGGCTCGGTAGTGGTAAAAATGGGTGATACCATGTTACTGGCTACTGTAGTTTCTTCGAAAGAAGCTAAAGAAGGGATAGATTTTCTGCCCTTATCGGTAGACTATCAAGAAAAATATGCGGCTACCGGTCGTATACCAGGTGGTTTTTTGCGCCGCGAGGCCCGTTTATCAGATTATGAGGTTTTAATCTCACGTTTGGTTGACCGCGCTTTGCGTCCGTTATTCCCTGAAGATTATCACGCAGATACACAAGTGATGATCTCTTTAATATCAGCCGATAAAGATATCATGCCCGATGCTTTAGCCGGTTTGGCTGCATCAGCAGCTTTGTCTGTTTCTGATATTCCTTTTAACGGCCCAATTTCAGAAGTACGTGTAGCTAAAATTGATGGTCAGCTGGTTATTAATCCAACTTTAAGCCAGTTAGCTAACGCCACTTTAGAATTCATCGTTGCAGGTTCTGAGCACGATATTAACATGGTAGAAGGTGAAGCTTACGAAATTCAGGAAGCTGAACTGGTTGAGGCCATTAAATTTGCCCACAATGCTATTAAAATCCAATGTTTAGCTCAAAAAGAGTTAACTATTGAAGTTGGCAAAACCGAGAAACGTACCTATAGCCACGAGCACAGCAACGAGGATTTGAAAAAAGCCATCTATGCTGCCACTTATGAGCAGGTTTACGCAGTTGCTTCTTCGGCTTCGGCTAAAGATGAGCGGTCGGCCAAGTTTAAAGAAGTGCGCGATGCATATATTGCTACTTTAGGCGAAATTGACGACATCACCAAGTCATTAGCTAAAAAATACTACCATGATGTGGAGTATGATGCTATTCGTAACCTGGTGTTAGATGAAGGCAAGCGTTTAGATGGCCGTCAAACTACACAAATTCGTCCTATCTGGAGCGAAGTGGGTTACTTACCATCTGCACACGGTTCGGCCGTATTTACACGTGGCGAAACGCAATCATTAACCACCGTTACCTTAGGTGCTAAGGATGATGAGCAAATGATTGATGGTGCATTCATCAATGGTTATCAAAAATTCCTGTTACACTATAATTTTCCCGGTTTTTCAACAGGTGAGGTTCGTCCTAACCGTGGTGCTGGCCGTCGCGAAATTGGTCATGGTAACCTGGCTATGCGTTCATTAAAACGCGTATTACCTGCTGAGGACGAAAACCCATATACTATCCGTATCGTATCCGATATTCTGGAATCAAACGGTTCGTCGTCAATGGCAACAGTTTGTGCCGGTACCTTGGCATTGATGGATGCAGGTATCAAAATAAAAGAACCTGTATCTGGTATAGCCATGGGCTTAATCACCAATGAAATGGGTACCAAATATGCTATCCTTTCTGATATTTTGGGTGATGAAGACCACTTAGGTGATATGGACTTTAAGGTAACCGGTACCAAAAATGGTATTGTAGCTTGCCAAATGGACTTAAAGATAAACGGTTTATCATACGAAGTATTAAGCAACGCGTTAGATCAGGCTAAAGAAGGTCGCTTACACATTTTGGGCGAAATGGCTAAAACCATTGCTGCCCCACGTGAAGATTACAAGCCGTTTGCGCCACGTATTGTTACCCTTAAAATCGACAAAGAATTTATTGGTGCAGTTATCGGGCCTGGTGGTAAAATCATCCAGGAAATGCAACGCGAGACCGGTGCTACCATCAATATCGAGGAGAAAGACAACCAGGGTATCGTACAGATATTTGGCGACAACAAAGAAGCTATTGATGCTGCTGTAGGCCGTATTCGTGCTATTGCATCAAAACCTGAGGTAGGCGAAACTTACGAAGGTAAAGTACGCTCAATTATGCCTTTCGGTGCATTTGTTGAGATCATGCCTGGTAAAGACGGCTTACTTCACATTTCTGAAATAGACCATCGCCGTATCGAAACTATGGATGGTGTGTTTGAAGTGGGTGAGATGGTAACTGTGAAATTGTTAGATATCGACAAACAAGGTAAACTTAAGCTTTCGCGTAAAGCTTTGTTGCCTAAGCCACAAAGAACAGACGCTCCAAAAGGCGAATAAATAGCAGCCTTAAACCGCGCAAAAACCACATATCCCCAGATTTATTCAAAGGGTATGTGGTTTTTTTGTTTGTTTTTCGTTTCTTTGTAAACCCCTAAGTCATTAGTTTAAAACTATTGGATAAGATTTCTATTAGATAAATGCCGAAGCATCTAAAGTCTGATCCTATTGAAAAACATGACATCTACGTCTAATGATGATCCTTTAGATTTTTTGAGCAGCAGTTTACACGGTACACCCAACAGGTCGCAAACCGATCTGGTCCAGCAGCTGCTTTACGAAATTATAAGGGTTAAAGAGTTAATTAAGTATTACGAATCAATTCCCAACGGCGCTGGCCAATTGGGAGCTTCTATTCTGAACGAGCTGGTGTCTGAGGCTTACCAATCACTGGTAAACTACGATACTGAGCTTATGCGTAAATATTACGATCTGTTGCTAAACTGCGACTAAGCCACGCTTTGCCTTTTTTGGGGCTTTTTTCCTTTTACACTTTCCTGATTAATCTTTTCCCAAAGTATCTATCTTTGGCGGCATGAACCATCTAACTGCCCCGTCCATTTTAGCTGCAGATTTTGCTAACCTACAGCGTGATATCGAGTTGCTCAACAATAGTGAGGCCGACTGGATACATGTTGATATTATGGATGGTTTGTTTGTGCCTAACATTTCGTTTGGTTTTCCGGTTGTAGAGGCAGTTCATAAATATGCAACCAAGCCATTAGATGTGCATTTGATGATAACCGACCCCGACAGGTATATTAAGGCATTTGCCGATGCAGGCGCTGCTAATATAACCGTACACATTGAGGCAACCACCCATCTTCACCGCACCCTGCAAGTCATAAAAGAATTAGGCTGCAGAGCAGGGGTGGCGCTCAATCCGCATACACCGGTTGCCTTGCTGGAAGATATTATTGCAGATTTGGACCTAGTACTAATTATGTCGGTTAATCCGGGTTTTGGCGGCCAAAAATTCATCAACAACACTTATAAAAAAGTGGAAGACATCAAAGATTTGAGCTCGGCTCACAACCCCGGTTTATTTATTGAAGTTGATGGTGGTGTAAATTTGCAAAATGCGCCACAATTGGTTGCCACAGGAGCCAATGTGCTGGTAGCCGGCAATTTCGTTTTTTCTTCTGATGATCCGCGGCAAACCATTGCCCGGCTTAAGCATGGGTAAGGGGCGTTTTCATTTTGGCGTAATTCACAATGCTCACTTATTATTCACAAAATTGTAATTAACTACCAACTTAATAGGGTAAATATTTAACTTCGGGCGCAAGTAAAGGTGCTCATTTGCCCTTGCTAACTATATACAAGCGTTATGAAACACAATTTCGGTGCCGGACCAGGCATCCTTCCTCATGAAGTTTTAAAACAAGCTGCCCAGGCAGTGGTTGATTTTAATGGTATCGGTTTATCCATCCTCGAAATTTCGCATCGCTCAGCCGAGTTTGAAGCTGTTTTAGACGAGGCCGTAAAGCTGGTTAAAGAATTACTGGAAGTGCCTGAGGGTTATTCGGTATTGTTTTTACAAGGCGGTGCCAGCCAGCAATTTGCAATGGTACCCTATAACCTGCTGCCTGAAGGTGGTAAAGCGGCATACCTTGAAACTGGTGTATGGGCTAACAAAGCCGCCAAAGAAGCTAAGTATTTTGGTGCCCTGGAAATTGTAGCTACCTCTAAAGAAAGCAATTTCACTTACATCCCTAAAGATTATACGGTACCTGCAGACGCGGCATATTTTCATATCACCACCAACAATACTATATACGGTACGCAGTTACAGGATATTAAACCATCACCTGTGCCTATGATTGCCGATATGTCTTCAGATATTTTCAGCCGTAAAATAAACGTGGCCGATTTTGGCTTGATTTACGCTGGCGCTCAAAAGAACATGGGTCCTGCTGGCACTACATTGGTGATTGTTAAAGACGAGATTTTAGGCAAAGTTGACCGTAAGATTCCGGCTATGTTCAATTATCAAACGCAAATTGAAGGGGGCTCTATGTACAATACGCCTCCGGTATTTGCTATTTACGTGTCTATGCTTACGCTGGGTTGGTTAAAAGCTAAAGGCGGCGTAGCTGCTATGGAGAAAGAGAATAATGACAAGGCAGCAATGCTGTATCGTGAGATTGACCGCAACCCTTTGTTCAAAGGCGTAGCTGCAACCGAAGACCGTTCAAAAATGAATGTATGCTTCGTGGTAAACAATGCTGAGCATGAGAAGCCTTTCCTGAAGCTTTGTGATGAGAAAGGCATTGTGGGTATTAAAGGCCACCGCAGTGTAGGTGGTTTCCGCGCGTCTATTTACAATGCATTGCCTACCACCAGTATCCACGTGCTCATTGACGCGATGCAGGAATTTGCCGAGAAAAATAAAGCTTAATAATCTGTTGATGGGTTGAGGTGTAAGATAGTTTGAGCTGTATCAACCATTCTATCTATTAAGCTATTCAACCAATAAGCCACTTAAGCAACAAACCTTAAACACTCCCTTAAACCATGATAAAATTACTAGCTAATGATGGTATTGACCCAGTTGGCAAGCAAATGCTTGAAGCTGCCGGATTTATTGTTGATACCACGCACATACCCCAAGAAGAACTGCCTGTAAAATTGCGGGCATATGATGCCATAACCGTTCGCAGCGCTACCAAAGTACGCAAGGCCTTAATTGACGAATGCCCTGATTTGAAACTGATTGGCAGAGGCGGAGTAGGTGTTGACAATATTGATGTAGAATATGCGCTTGAAAGAGGCGTTGCCGTACATAACACACCTGCTGCATCATCGGCATCGGTAGCCGAACTGGTGTTTGCGCACTTGTTTACCGGTGTACGCTTTTTGCAAGACAGCAACCGCAAAATGCCGGTTGAAGGCGCAACAAAGTTTAACGACCTGAAAAAGGCTTATGCCAAAGGTATTGAACTGCGTGGTAAAACAATTGGTATTTTAGGCTTTGGTCGCATAGGCCGCGAAACAGCCAAGATTGCTTATGGCCTTGGAATGGAAGTGCTGGCGTTTGACGTGCATCCATCTACAACCGAGTTGGAACTTACTTTAGGCGGCGGCATAACCGTTAAGGTGCCTGTACAATATGCCGAGAAAGAAGAAGTAATTGCCAAAAGCGACTTCATATCGCTGCACGTGCCATTTAGCCATGAGCCGGTAATTGGTGCAAAAGAATTTGCTCTGATGAAAAAAGGAGCCGGATTGGTAAATTGCTCACGCGGTGGCACTGTTGATGAGGCTGCCCTGTTAGAGGCCCTTAACAGCGGTCAACTGGCTTTTGCGGGTTTGGATGTGTTTGATGACGAGCCTACGCCACTTGCTGAGTTGCTACAGCATCCAAAAATCTCGTTAACACCTCACATTGGCGCTTCAACAAACGAAGCACAGGAGCGGATAGGGGTAGAGCTGGCAACTTTAATTATCAATCATTTTAAAAGTATAGCATAATACATTACCCTACTCAACAAAAAAGCCCTGGCATCAATGCCAGGGCTTTTTTGTTGAACTTATTTGGCCGTAATTACTGCAGGTTGAAAGATCCGCCAACTTTAATTTTATCGTTTGCATTACTTTCGTTTTCAAGTATCATATCAAACGTGCCTTTGGTTGTTAACTTATTGCCGCTAACAGAAAAAGTGTTGTAATTTATCTTACCTGCTGTACTCAACGAGTAAGTTGTTCCATTAGGCAACATTATACTGGCTTGTGTTAAATCCATTACGCCTTGTGCCCCACCAAAAGTGCCTAAAATAAATGTAGTTGAGCTTGCCGGATCAGTGCCGGTACCTGTAATGGCATTGGTAGTAAAGCCTAATGCAGATATAGATGTGCCCATAACTGCATAGTTAGATGAATTTCTTAATGTAAATCTGGTCCCTTTAAAATCATATACAATAGTGTTTGCTTCGCCGATAGCAATACCGGCATTGCCGTCATTGCTTATGGTAAGCGAGCCGCCGGTTCCAGGTGTTGTCGTTCCACCTCCCGGAATTGTCGTTCCACCCCCTGGCGTTGTAGTTCCACCACCAGGCGTTGTAGTGCCACTGCCAGGTGTAGTAGTTCCTCCACCCGGTGTAGTAGTGCCACCCCCAGGTGTGGTAGTGCCTCCGCCCGGCGTAGTCGCTGTTCCACCTGTAATTGGAGCCGAAGAAACTTTTATAACCGCCGGATCAGCTTCTTTGCCGCATGATGATAGTGTTGCTACCAGCGCTGTAATCACTAAAAAGCTAATCTGAGATCTTTTAAAGGATGAAAATCTTTTCATGAGATAAAATTGTGATACTGCCTTAATTGTAAATGCTTATAAATATAAGCATTTACAAGGTATAGCTTAAACTTTTCTCTGGTATGGTAACTTTATAGCCATCTGCAAAAAGCGCATCGGCCATGGCTTGCATACTTTCATCTTCGCCGTGTACTAAAAAAACCTTTTTGAGCTTTTCTGGCTTTTGCTGCTTAACGGTATTGACTAAATCATCGTGATCGCCGTGAGCGCTGAACAGATCTGTTTTTTTAATAGTGGCATAAACGGCCATCTCCCGGTCTTTAATATGAACAACCGGATCTCCACGAAGCAGGCGGTAGCCCAACGTACCTTTGGCGCAATAGCCAATAAAAAGGATGGTGCAATAGTAATTCTGAATATTGTTGTAAAGGTGATCTTGTATACGGCCACCCTCCAGCATACCTGCTGATGATATGATGATGCAAGGCTCAAAGTAATTAGCTATCTGGCGGCTATCTTTTAAATTTTCAACGTAGGTAAGGTTGTCAAATTCAAATTCATCGCCTTTGTCGCGGTAGAACTCCTGCGCCTCTTCATTAAGCAAGCCATGGTGTTTGCGGAACACCTGGGTTGAAGCAGAAGCCATCGGGCTATCTACAAAAACCTTTATGGGCGGTAATAAGCCACTACTAAAAATCTTATTAAGCGAGTATACCAAAGCCTGTGTGCGGCCAATACTAAAGGCCGGTATAATTAACCTGCCTGATTCTTTAATGCAGGCTTTGTCAATAGTCTCAATAAGTACCTGCTCAATAGTTTTATCCTTAGAGTGAAAGCGGCCGCCATAGGTAGATTCACTTACTAGGTAATCCACAGGAGGTAATGGTTGCGGGTCATTTAATACCGGGTAGTTGTTACGGCCAATATCGCCTGTAAAAGCTATCGTTTTTTCTTCACCATGGTCGTTTAACTTTAAAACTACGGCAGCAGCGCCCAGTAAATGGCCTACCGGTATAAACGTCAACTCAATATCGCCGTTTAAACGGAAAGGCTTATTAAAGCCAACGGTTACCATACGTTCCACCGTATCCATTACGTGCTTTTGCAAGTATAACGGCTGGCGTGTGGTGGAATGATGTTTCCCCCGGCGATGCTTATTTTGCTTATGCATCTTATTCAAAAATATACTTACCGAGTCCATCAAAAGTAACTCGGCCAGCTCGGCAGTAGGCGGGGTGCACAGAATTTGTCCCTCAAAGCCCATGCGCACCAGTGTTGGTAAGTTACCCGAATGGTCAATGTGCGCGTGGGTTAAAATTACTACGTCTACCTCAGATGGGTTAAACGGAAAATCTTCGTTCGCTTGTATGTTGCGGTCTTTCTCATAATCAAGTCCGCAGTCAATTAATATTTTGTATTGGTTAACCTCCAGCAAATGCATGCTGCCGGTAACCTGACGGGCTGCCCCGTGTATCGTTAAATTCATTTTATATGGTTCATTATTCAATGGCTTATCGGTTCAACAGTCTTGGCAGCTAAAAAGCCATTATTAAAACTGATGAACCTTATAAACGATGAACGTTAAGCAGTCGTATCGAACTGCAATTGGCTAAGATAACGGTAAAGGCCTTCTTCGCGGGCAATAAGTTCTTCATGAGTCCCGCTTTCAATGATACGGCCTTTTTCGAGAACTACAATTTTGTCAGCTTCGCGAATGGTAGAAAGGCGGTGTGCGATGATGATAGAAGTACGGCCCTTCATCAACTCTTCTAAAGCCTCCTGCACCAATCGTTCAGATTCTGAGTCAAGAGACGAGGTAGCCTCATCTAATATGAGTATGGAAGGATTTTTAAGCAAAGCCCGCGCAATAGCAATACGCTGGCGCTGACCGCCTGAAAGCTTAACACCACGTTCGCCAACAATGGTATCATAACCTTCCGGAAAACCGGTGATAAACTGATCTGCGTTGGCCCGCTTGGCTGCTTGTATAACTTCCGCCTCGGTTGCATTACGCTTGCCGTAAGCGATGTTTTCACGAATGCTGCCGCCAAACAACAATACATCCTGCGGCACTATGGCTACCTGGTTGCGTATGTCGGTTAAAGCATAATCGGCTGCAGGTTTGCCATCAAACAGCATTTGACCGCTTTGCGGATGGTAAAATTGCAATATCAATGCTGCCATGGTTGATTTACCCGAGCCGCTCGGTCCCACGATAGCTACTTTTTGACCGGCTTGCGCTTCTATTGAAACCTCTTTCAATACCTCAATCTCCGGCCTTGAAGGGTAATGGAAATTGATATTACCGAAGGTCAAATTACCTTTTATAATTTGTTTGATGGCATTTTCGCTTTCATGTATCGAAACAGCTTCACCTTGTTCGGCTAAAATTTCCAACACCCGTTCGCTTGCACCAATGGCTTTTTGCAAGTTGGCATACAGATCGGGCAGGCTACCCATTGCCGCACTAATGAAAGCTGCGTATACAATAAAGGTGGTTAACTTTCCAAAGGTCAGTCCGTTATCGTGAATAGATACTAGGTAAGAACCGTACCATATTTCGCAAAAAATAGTACCAAACAAACAGAACACAATAAAGGCACCGAACATACCGCGGTACTTAGCTCCTTTAACAGCCAGCGTTACCACCTCGCTCAGGTTTTTAGTATAGCGGCCTGCCTCAAAAGCTTCGTTTACAAATGCCTTAACGTTGGCTATGCCTTGTAAGGTTTCCTCAACAATGGTGTTTGATTCGGCCAGCTTATCTTGCGCCTGACGAGATAGGTTACGAATGAACTTGCCAAAAAATATGGCTATCACAATTAAAAACGGCAGTACCAATAGCAGTGCCAGCGTTAACTTAATAGATGATATAGCCAGTAAAATGATGCCGCCTACCAGAATGATGATTTGCCTGATGATTTCTGCAAAAGTGGTGGTCAGTGTATCTTGTATTTGTGAAAGGTCGGCGGAGATGCGGCTGTTTAACTCTCCAACACGGCGGTTAGAGAAAAAATTCATAGGCAGCGTTACCAGCTTAAAGTAAGTGTCTCTGCGAATATCTGCCAGAGATTTTTCGGCTACCTGTACAAACCAAGTAATACGGAAGTAGGACACAAACCCCTGTAAAAACAATACCACAATAGCTATTTCGCCTATGGTAACTAAATTGGCCGGTATAAAGCTAAAGTGCTGCTTACCTTGTGCTGCATCAATCAGTGCTCCAAAAAAGCCCGGAAAAGCCAAGCCTGTTAAGCTTGATATGATAAGAAATATCAAACCGCCAAAAAACTTAGCCCGGTATGGTTTTATGTAGCCAATAAGCTTGCTGATTTTTTGCAAGCTTTGTTTGTTGATCTTTGCTTTTGGTAATTCTTTCTCAGCTGCGTTCCCACTATTCAGTCGTGATCTTGCCATAAAATACTTTCTTCCTCAACTTATTTAAAAGGTAAAAATACGGTTTAAATGCAGGTTTGCCGGCAAGTGTTGGTAAAATTGACGTTATAATGAAAACGGGGGGATAATGAGTGGTTCGGAAGTAAGTGCTTGTGTATTTTACAAAAGCTTATTGCAGATTTTTATCTGTCCTTTATCAAATAAGTGAACGTGTTCAACTGTATTATTAAGCTTGAGTTATTGAAAATCAATAATTACACTATCGCCCAAATTGAGGCCTAGCAGGCCACTGGCGTTACCTTTATTAATGGCAATTTCCAGGTGATCGCTAATGCCGAAGAGACAAAGCTTTTCACCTTCGGGCACCTCGTTATAGTGCCAGCTCAGGTGGGTAATGGTTTCGTTACGCTTAAAGTAAAGTACAAAGCGTCGTCCTTGCTGCACCCGGTTAAAAAAGTCTTTAGTAATGTTGGTGATCACGTTCTGAAACGAGTCGATATAAATTACCATACCCCTGATCTGGTTGCGCTCAACGGCAGGTTGCAGCGTCATTCGTTTTTCGATGCTGTGTACCGGCAGGCCAATGGCGTTTAATGTGCCTCCCTGGGCCAGGTGGCAAGCAGCTTTCACAAAAATATCAGATAAGGGAAAGTGCAAAAACTTTAAATCCTGCAGTATGTTAATCTCTACCATCTCCTCCGGTTCATCATCAAATATGAGTGAAAAGATACCATTATCGGCTCCAACAAAGTAATGATTACGGTACCTGATGGCTAAAAAACGGTTCTCTTCACTGTATACCGTATCTATGCCAATAAGATGTACTGTTTCTTCAGGGAAATAGTAAAAACTGTTCTTTAAAATGAAAGCAGCCTGTTGTATATTGAAGGCTGCTACAGAGTGGGTTATATCTACAATATTAACTGAAGGCGATATCTTCAGGATGCTGCCTTTCAGCGCTGCCTGATAAATATCTTTATCGCCCAGATCAGTTGTTAAAGTGATTATTCCCATTCTTAATTAAAATATTTATTGCTAATCTTGTAAAAGCGTTAGCGAGTGCAAATATTCAAAAATTTAACCATAACGAATCAGCAACTACAAAAATCATTTTCTGTTGAACGAACTTAAAATATCAATTGACCACATAAACCCCGCCGTACTATGGGGACCTAACAATGATCATTTTGAGATCATTAAAAAGCAATACCCTAAGCTCAAAATTGTGGCCCGGGGCAGCGAGGTAAAAGTTTTAGGTGATGAGCAGGAGCTTGCTTTTTTTAATGAAAAGTTTGGCTACTTGTTACAACACGTAGAAAAATACGACACGCTGAATATTGCCGATCTGGAGCGTTTACTAGGCGCCAAACATATCGAAACAAAGACTGCCGATCAGCCAAACGAAAAGCCTGGCAGTACAGGTGAAGTTATTGTTTTTGGACATAACGGCATAATGGTAAAAGCCCGTACGGCTAACCAGCGCCGTATGGTAGACAGCATTACCAAAAGCGACATTATGTTTGCTATAGGGCCGGCCGGTACAGGTAAAACTTATACGGCAGTAGCTTTGGCAGTAAGGGCCTTAAAGAATAAGGAGATTAAGCGTATCATACTTACCCGCCCGGCCGTTGAGGCAGGGGAGAACCTTGGCTTTTTGCCAGGCGACCTTAAGGAGAAGATAGACCCATACCTGCGCCCGCTGTACGATGCGCTTGACGATATGATACCGCCCGAAAAGTTGAAAACTTATTTGGAGAACCGTACCATTGAAATTGCACCTCTTGCCTTTATGCGTGGCCGTACGCTGGATAATTGCTTTGTGATATTGGACGAAGCCCAGAACGCTACTGATATGCAGCTGAAAATGTTCCTTACACGTATGGGGCCAACCGCCAAATTTATTGTAACAGGCGACGTAACTCAGATCGATTTACCTAAGAAACAGCAATCGGGCCTGCACACAGCGCTGCGTATCCTGACCGATATTAAAGGCATCGAGATTATTTACCTGAGCGGCGAAGACGTAGTACGCCACAAACTGGTACGGCGCATACTGGAAGCCTACGGGGATATACAATAAGGTTTAGGATAAAGAATATAGTCAGGAGTTAAGATTTTAATCGGAAACTCCTGACTATTTATACATTTAACTACTTATTTTTGCATTTCAATCTGTAATCTTTATTCCTTACTCTATTCTACTTCATGGAGGCTATTAAACTAACACAATATAATTTTCCAGGGCAAACGGCTTATTACAAAGGCAAAGTACGCGATGTATACACCATAGGAGATAAATACCTTGTTATGGTAGTTACCGACCGTATTTCAGCTTTTGATGTAGTATTGCCCGAGCCTATCCCGTACAAAGGACAGGTGCTGAACCAAATTGCAGCTCATTTTTTAGAGGCAACTGCCGATATTGTACCGAACTGGGTGGTGAACGTGCCCGATCCAAGTGTTACCATAGGTAAAATGTGTGAGCCGTTTAAAGTAGAAATGGTGATACGTGGTTACCTGGCGGGCCATGCTGCACGCGAGTATGCTGCCGGTAAACGCACGCTATGCGGCGTTACCCTACCCGAAGGTTTAAAGGAGAATGATAAGTTACCCGAGCCTATCATCACGCCAACAACTAAAGCATCAGTAGGGCATGATGAGGATATATCAAGAGAAGACATTTTAGCAAAAGGCATTGTATCCGAACAAGATTACCTGCAGTTAGAGCAATATACCCGTGCGCTGTTTGCACGCGGTACCGAAATTGCTGCCGAGCGCGGCCTTATTTTAGTAGATACTAAGTATGAATTTGGCAAAGCCGACGGTAAAATATACCTGATTGATGAAATTCATACGCCCGATTCGTCACGGTACTTTTACAGTGAAGGATATGCAGACCGCCAGCAAAAGGGCGAGGCACAAAAGCAGTTATCTAAAGAGTTTGTACGCAAATGGCTCATCGAAAACGGCTTTCAGGGTAAGGATGGGCAGGTTGTGCCTGTAATGACACCAGAGATCGTCCAATCTATATCAGAGCGTTACATAGAGCTGTTTGAGCAGATTACCGGTAAGCCGTTTGTAAAATCTGACAACCTGGATGTTTTAGCAAGGGTAGAAAGTGCAGTTAAAGGGGCGTTGCTAACTTTGTGATTTTATTAATACGTAAATTAGTTATATCTTTAGCCCTATAATTATTTTAACATGAAATTCACTGTTGATAAGCATGAGAAGTATGTTTTGATTAGGCTGAACGAATCAAAGCTGAATTCATTAATTACTCCACAACTAAAATCTGAGCTGATACTGATTAATACTGAGGGACAGCGTAATATAATTTTGGATTTGTGCCAGGTTAAGTTTGCTGATTCATCAGGATTAAGCAGCTTATTGGTAGGTCATCGTTTATGCAAAAATGCCGAAGGTAGCTTTATTTTAGCTTGCCTTAACGAATCGGTTTCTCGCCTGATAAGCATATCGCAATTAGACAACGTACTGACCATTGTTCCTACCACTGAAGAAGCTATTGACCATATTTTTATGGAAGAGATAGAAAAAGAACTGAAAAAAGAAGCAAAATAAGGCTTATGTGTGTTTACCCATTATGAAGTTTGAGGTAACCATACTTGGAAGCAGTTCAGCAACTCCCATTTTTAACAGAAATCCTACGGCACAGGTGCTTAATATTAATGAGCGCCTGTACCTGATAGACTGCGGCGAAGGCACCCAGGTGCAAATGTTGCACTTTGACGTTAAAACCAGCCGCATAGACCACATCTTCATCAGCCATTTACACGGCGATCATTATTTTGGACTTGTAGGGTTATTGTCATCCATGCATCTTAACGGTCGCACCAAGCCGCTCAAGTTGTTTGGTCCGGCTCCTCTCAAAGAAATCATTGACGTACAGTTTAAGTACTCAGATACATCACTCAATTATTTGATTGAGTTTACAGCTACCGACCCTACCGCCCCCCAGCTTATATTAGATAATCAGGATGTAATGGTAGAAACCATACCTCTGGATCACCGGATACCAACCACAGGTTTTTTGTTTAAGCAAAAGAAACGCTTACGTAAAATAATTAAAAATAAGGTTGAAGCCTTAGGGATACCTGTTGAGGATTATCCCTTGCTAAAAAAAGGAGCCCCATACACAGCGCCTGACGGTACGGTTTACGGCAACGAGGACCTTACCGTTGATTCGGACCGGCCAAAATGCTATGCCTTTTGCTCAGACACAATATACAATGATGCATATTTTGAGCAGATCAGAAATGTGGACCTGTTATATCATGAATCTACTTTTTTGCACAACATGCTGGATAGGGCCAATAAAACTTTTCATACCACAGCGTGGCAGGCAGGGCAGGTAGCGGTACAAACCGAGGCTAAAAGCTTGCTCATTGGTCACTTCTCTGCCAGGTATAAAAGCCTGATGGACCTGCTTGAGGAAGCGCGCAGCGTTTTCCCTAATACTGAATTGGCCGTTGAAGGTAATACTTATACCGTAGGTGAAGATATGGTGTAATAAATCCTTTAACGTTATAGCATTAAACTAGCCAATACTTAAATATAGGGCACAAAAAAAGCCAGGCACATGCCTTGGCTTTTTTTGTTAAATGCTATTGTTATTAATCACCTTTGCGGCCAAAAACCGAGAAGCTTACATAACGCTTAGGATGTGCTTTTAAGTCGATAAAAAGGTTGTTTAAGTTTGCTGATGCCTCGTTTAAGTTGTTGTACATCTTATCGTCGTTTAAGAGCAGTCCTAACGATCCTTTGCCACTATTAATACGATTTACAGTCGACTGCAAGTCGGCCATGGCTTTATTGGCATTCTCTAAAGTTTGTTTGATATTCGAATTGGCCAAATCGCTGCTTACCTTTTCAAAATTAGCTGTAGTGGTGTTTAAACGTCCGCTGCTGGTGCGCAAGTTAGATGTCATCACCTCTGCATTGGTTAATATGCCGTTAATGTGGTTTGATTGCGCGCCTACTAAGCGGTCAATTTTTTTGGTAGTCCCTTCGAGTGTTTGCAGCGAGTTGGCAATGCTCATAAAACTGCGGTCAACGTTACGCTGAAATTCAGGATTCAGGATCTTGTTTATAGCAGCAAGGCTGGAGTCGACTCTTTCCATTAGCATTTCGGCTTTGCGCTGCACAGGCTGCAGGCTTTGCGCAAGGCTACCCTGAATATCGGCCCGAAGCGTGTCTTTGTTTTCGGCCAGTTCGCGGCTGTTACCCAATTCAAATATAATAGCTTTACTACCTAAAAGGTCTGTACTTTCTAACCGGGCCAGTGTATTGTTCGGAATAGGATATTTAGGATCTACCTTAAACTCAACAATGGTAAAACCGCTCTCGGTTTGCAGGGTCATGTTAGATACATGGCCAATCTGAAAACCGTTAACCAGAATAGGCTTAGATAACGTTAATCCCTCAACATTGCGGTACAGTGCATAAAACTTGTTCGAGCTGGAAAATACGTCATTACCTTTCAGATAGCTGTAACCTAATACCAGTACAGCTAAACCAATTACCGTAAGTATCCCAATTTTAGTTTCGTTGTTTATTTTCAAGGTAGTATTAGTTAAGTTTTATATTTAGGGAGCCGTTTGCTCCAGTTCGTGCTTATATTGTTTAATTGCTCTTACAATTGAGTTTACAATTTCGGCCTGTCCATCTTCCGAGTTTAAATAATCCTCTTCATCGGGGTTGTTAATAAAGCCTGTTTCAACCAGTACAGATGGCATAGCCGTATGAGCCAGTACCAGTACACCTTGTTCAATTACACCCAGGCTATTGCGGCCATCGGTGTTTGTAAACTCGTTATTGATTAAACTTGCAAGGTGTATACTTTGTTTCCGAAACTTATCACGAAACGCATTTAATGTCATTGCCTGTGCCGGGTCAAGTTCTTTTCTGGCCGTACCTTTAGAGTATTGCTCCTCCTGTTCGGCAAACTCATTCTCGCGTAATGCAGCAACTTGCTCATTCATGCGGCCAATACGGTTAACCAGTAACAAAACGCCTTTGCCTGAACGGTTAGGAACCGAAACTGTTTTACCGTTAACAACTCTGCGTGCATTAGGCAGAGAGTTGCAGTGTAAAGAAACATAAATATTTGCCTTGTTTTCATTAGCCATGTCCGCTCTGGAGCGGTTAGGCACAAACACGTCGGTAGTACGCGTCATGATTACATTTACGTCTTTTAATTCTTTTTGTACTGCCTTCTGCAATTTTAACGCTAATGCCAGCGTTACATTCTTTTCCATCGAATAGGCACCAAGCGCGCCTGCGGCTTTACCGCCGTGGCCAGCATCAATTACAATGGTTTTAAGTTTAAAACCGGTTGCAACTGTTGTGTCTTTTTTAGCAGGATTATCTGTTGTGAAAGCAAAATTTATACTGGAGATGACTAAAGCCAATAATCCATAAATGAATGTTTTGAAACCTTTATTTTTCATTATTTTTGAACGCCGTTAACTTTATCTGCAAAAATACTATTCATAATCAATTTTGAAATTTCTCAGGTTCTTTTTTATAATAGCCATTGTTTTGATAGTTAATGCAATAGCACATGCTCACAAAGCAAGCTATTACAATACTACTGTATTTACGGCAGATACCCTCATTAAGCTCGACTCTGTTAAAGACAAAAAGCTTTTAAAACCCGCACAACGTATAGCTGCTAAAGCCAAAAGATCGGCAAAACAGGATACCTCTAAAAAAGTGGCCCGTTTAGATACGACTAAAAAGAAGCCCGGAGGTTTACAGTCTGAAGTAAAATCTGTTGCTGATGACTCTACTTACACTGATCCTGACAAAAAAATAACTTACCTCTTTGGAAATGCCCGCGTAACATACGAAGATTTTTCATTAGATGCAGACTATATACGTGTTGATCAAACCAACCACCTCATATTTGCCAGCGGCAGGCGCGATCCCAAAACACGCCGGTACACCGGCCGTCCCATCGCTAAAAACAAAGATGAAAGCCCCTTAACGGCCGACTCCATCTTATATAACTATCAAACCAAAAGAGCTTACTCGTATAACACGTCAACTGAGCAGGAAGGTAATTTTATAACCGGTGGCGAGGCTAAAAAGCTTAACGAAACGGAAGTTGCCTACCATAACATCTTGTTTAGTACCTGTTCATTGCCTTATCCCGATACGCACTTTGGCATTGTAATTACTAAAGGTATTGGCGAAAAGAATCGCATAATATCGGGCCCGGCTTATCTTGAAATTGCGGGCGTGCCGTTACCGGTGGCTGTACCTTTTGGCTTTTTTCCTAAACCTAATAGCCGCTCATCCGGCTTCATCTTGCCATCCTTTGGTGAGGATGCACGTTTAGGATTCTTTTTAAGAAACTTTGGCTATTACAAAGCTTTTAGCGATTACCTGGACTTAACTACCATGGCAAGTGTATATTCCAGGGGATCTGTAGAGATCGGCACCACGGCTCGTTATTTAAAGCGTTACAAATACCAGGGAACATTGGCGCTAAATTTTGGCTCCCATAACTACGGTGTTTCCGGAGATCCGTTCACCAGGGATTACAATATACAATGGACACACTCGCAGGATGCCAACGCTCATCCGGGTAGCACGTTCAGCGCTTCGGTAAATGCGGCTACGCAGTCTTATTATGCCAACAACCCTGCTACCACTAATTATAACATACAGCAATTAACGCAAAACAACCTTCGTTCGAGTATTTCTTATAGCCGTACTTGGGCAGGTACGCCATTCAATCTAACTACCAGCCTTTCGCATAGCCAGGACTTATCGCGTGGAACGGTATCACTGGAGTTGCCAACCTTTAACTTCAACATGTCCTCTATCAGTCCTTTTGATAACAGGGACAGAGTAGGGGAGCCTAAATGGTACCAGCGCGTTACAGTAAGTTATACCTTGCAGGGAACCAACAAGGTTAATGACGTGCCCGAGTCGCAGCTGTTTAAGGCATCCACCTTATCTAAACGCCTGCAAAATGGTTTCTTTCACCAAATACCTATAGGTTTAAACCTGAATGTATTGAAGTATTTTCAGTTTAACACCAGCGCCAATTATTCTGAACGGTGGTATTTTCAAAGTATCCGTAAACGCTATGCCCGTGGTAGCATCCGCGGCAACGAGCAACTGGTTACCGATACTGTTCCGGGCTTTACCAGGGCAGGAGAATACGCGTTAAACGGCGGCTTTTCAACCAAAGTTTATAACACACTTTCGTTTAAAGGCGGTAGTCTGAAAGCCATACGCCACGTAATGACGCCATCATTAAGTTTTAATTATCGCCCCGATTTTGGTGATCCTGTTTATGGCTACTATCGCCAGGTGGTTAGTGATGCTATTGTGCCCTATCCGGCAACATCACAAAAGTATTCAATATATGAAAGTTCGGTTTTTGGTGGCCCAAGTTCGGGCCGGTTTGCGGGTGTGAGCTTTTCGTTAGATAATACCATCGAAGCTAAAATGAAAGCCCGCAGTACTGATACATCGGGTGCCGACCGCAAGGTGAGCATTTTACAGGGCTTAAGCCTGAGTACAGCATACAACTTTGCTATCGACTCGTTTCGTCTGTCGCCAATAAATCTAAACGCGCACACGGCGCTTTTCAATCAAAAGGTAAGTGTGAGTTTAAACGGTACATTAAATCCTTACGTTACCGAAGTGCGCGACTCGGTTAGTAACGGTACACTGGTGAAATACATTCGTCCGGTTGATCGGTACACTTTTCAGAATGGTCGTTTCCCCACGCTTACCAACTTATCCATGTCAATGAGCTTTAGCTTAAACTCGGCAACCAACAAGAAAAATCCGGCTCCTAACACGTTGCAAAATATGACTGCCGGCCAAGCTCAGCAATTAGCCATGATTGACAGTGACCCCAGTCGTTATGTGGATTTTAATGTTCCTTACAACGTAAGTGTCAACTTCAACTTTAATTATAACAACTCCTACCTTACCAAAACTACATCAAGCACGGTGAGCGCGAGCGGCGATGTCAACGTATCGCCTAAATGGAAGGTGCAGTATACTACCAATTACGATTTTAAGGCGGCTAAACTGGGTATCACACAATTTTCTATCTACCGCGATTTGCATTGCTGGGACCTTTCTTTCAGGTGGACTCCTTTTGGTATATATAAATCTTTTAGCGTGGATTTACGTGTGAAAGCCTCTATTTTGCAGGATTTAAAACTTACCAAACGAAAAGATTATTATAACAATTAATCATGCTTGCAGAAATTATAACCATTGGCGATGAGATACTCATCGGCCAGATTGTAGACACCAACTCGGCCTGGATGGCGCAGCAGTTAAACGCCATTGGTGTACGCATTAAGCAAATTTCGTCGGTTTCAGATGATCGCCAGCATATACTGACTGCCTTGGCAGAGGCGCAGCAGCGTGCAGACATCGTTTTAATTACAGGCGGATTAGGCCCTACCAAAGATGATATCACCAAAAAAACGCTGGCCGATTATTTTGGCGTGGGCTTTGTTGAAAACGCTGAAGCGTTAGCCAACGTAGAGCGTATTTTTGCCAAATATAATCGTCCGTTGTTAGAGGTTAACCGTCAGCAAGCAATGGTGCCTGCCAATTGCGAGGTGCTTAATAATCAAAATGGTACGGCACCAGGCATGTGGTTTAATCATAACGGTAAGATATTCGTGTCTATGCCGGGCGTTCCGCATGAGATGATGTATATGGTTGAAGAGCAGGTAATCCCCAAACTAAAGGCCACTTTTAAGTTACCCGTAATTATTCATAAAACTATATTAACCGTAGGCGAGGGAGAGTCATTTTTGGCTGAGCGTATTACAGATATTGAAGAAGCATTACCTCCTTATATCAAGTTGGCTTACTTGCCAAAACTTGGGCAGGTGCGTTTGCGCCTGAGCGGTTATGCTGATGATGAAGCAATTTTACAACAGGAAATTGATACTCTGGCAGCCCATCTTACCGATCGTTTAGGCAGTGTAGTAGCAGCGCAAGAAGATATTGCTCTGGAGAAAGCCATTATGAACAAGCTGGAGCAACTCGGTCAAACCATATCTCTTGCCGAAAGTTGCACCGGTGGCTACCTTTCGCATTTGTTTACGCAGCACCCAGGCTCATCTAAAACGTTTTTAGGGGGCGCAGTGTCTTATTCTAATCAGTTAAAGGAGAGTATATTAGGTGTTACAGAAGATAATTTACGCCAGTACGGTGCGGTAAGTGAGCAAACAGCCACACAAATGGTTGAGGGCGCATTGCGCAACTTTAAATCAGACTATGCTATTGCGGTTACCGGCATAGCCGGCCCCGATGGCGGTACGCCTGAAAAGCCTGTTGGCACCGTTTGGATAGGCGTGGCGGGCAAAGGGAATATAGTGGTTAAAAGGTTTGTTTTTGGCAACAAGCGCCGTCAAAATATTGAGCGCACGGCCATCACTGCACTCGGAATGTTGAATACTTTACTTGCAGCCCAGTAAAACTAACAGATAATTAAGTAATTTTGGCCATAAAAATTGTAGAGATTAAACATGGCGAAATACCAGCTGCTGCTGCCAAAAATGGGCGAAAGTGTTGCCGAAGCAACGGTAATTAACTGGCTTAAAAATCCCGGAGATAAAATTGATGCCGATGATGCGGTAGTAGAGATTGCTACCGATAAGGTTGACTCTGAGGTACCCTCGCCGGTTAGCGGTGTGCTGATTGAACAATTGTGCCAAAAAGATGAGGTAGTACAAGTAGGCAGTCCTATAGCAATTATTGAGGTGGAGGGTGAAGAAGAGCATGTGGTTGAAGCTGCCCCTGTTTCATCACAACCTGAAGCGCCGATTATGGATCCGGAGCCGGTTCCTGAAGCTGTAGTGGAAAAAGAAATACCGGGTTTGGAGCACCTGACCAAGCCTGATGTGCCGGCTATACAATCATCAGGCATTCGTTTTTACTCGCCGTTGGTACGCAACATTGCCAACCAGGAAGCCATCACTCAGGCAGAGCTTGACGACATACCAGGCACCGGCGCCGAAGGTCGTTTAACTAAAGATGACCTTTTAACTTACCTTGAGAAACGCCAGCCATCACCTGCTCAGGCACCACAGGCATTGGCTGCAAGCTCTGCTCCAAAGGCGGCACAGCCGGCTTATACACCACCGCCCACACAAACTTACCGTACCTCTGGCAGTGACGAGATCATTGAAATGGACCGCATGCGCCGCTTAATTGCGGACCATATGGTAATGAGCGTGCAAACTTCAGCGCATGTAACCTCTTTTGTAGAGGCCGACGTAACAAATTTAGTTTACTGGAGAGAGAAGATCAAAGCTAAGTTTGAGGCCCGTGAAGGAGAAAAAATTACATTTACACCTATATTTATTGAAGCTGTGGCAAAAGCTATTGCTGATATGCCAATGATCAACGTTTCTGTAAACGGTACCCAGATCATTAAAAAGCGGGATATTAACATAGGGATGGCTACTGCGTTGCCAAATGGCAATTTAATTGTACCGGTTATTCGCCGCGCCGATACGCTTAACCTTACCGGCTTGGTTAAGAGTGTAAATGACCTGGCCAACCGTGCCCGTTTGAATAAATTACGGCCTGATGATACCGCCGACGGTACTTTCACGGTTACTAACATAGGCATGTTTGGCAATATTATGGGCACCCCCATTATTAACCAACCACAGGTGGCCATACTGGCTATTGGTACCATTAAAAAGAAACCTGCTGTATTGGAAACCCCAACCGGTGATGTAATTGCTATACGCCACATGCTGTATTTATCTATGTCGTATGACCATAGGGTAGTGGATGGCGCTCTAGGTGGTTCTTTCCTGAAGCGTGTAGCCGATTATCTGGAGCATTGGGATTTAAACAGGGAGTTATAAAAACAAGCCAACTTGCGTGCTGCTGTAATGTGTGCTTAATTGCTAGTGAAAGAGTGACGTTTTTTTATCAAGTAGTATTAAAACTACCGGTATCAAAAAGGTTATAAGCCAAACCAGCCAGGCAATTGATCTATTTCTTTTGTTATTAAAGTCACTGTCTTTGAACTCGTTGTATATCCTTTCCGATTTACCATCCTTTAAACAAAAGACATATATGAATCCAAATGACAGGAAAATACTTGTTGCTTCGTAAATAAGGCGGCTTTGATACGAGTATCCGCTAAAAAATTTTATAATCCACGTTAAGGTTAAAAGCAGGCTAAAGATGCTTAGTCCCATCACCAAGGTTGCTCTGAACCAATATGGAGCATCATTCCTGAAGCTCCTTTTAACGAAGTGGTTGTAGAAGGTGAAATAATAAAACCGTATTAACATGATAAATCCAATTATTCTTTCCTGAAGGAATTCTTTCAATGACCAAAGTAATTCATTCCCAATTACATTACTTTGATTGGGAATAAAAATAATAAACATTAAACAACCGCAATTAAATCTTCAGATCTGCGCCTCAATAAATATTTTTAATAATACTTGGTATTTTAAAATATTACGCATTACCTTTGTGCAACGGTTTAAATACCATAATCAAATACCCTCCGTAGGTTTTTGATTTATAAAGAAGCGGCGAGAGATCAGGCTCACTGACCCGCTGGCAACCCTCCGATGAACGGAGAAGGTGCCAATTCCTGTCCCGGTTTGGATATACAGCCGGGGGATATAAGTTAATAGCCATGAAACGATTTAACTGCTACAACACTACTGCTAATTTATTAGTTACCCCAACGGGTACGCCATCAACCTGCAATATAGCCAACGGCTTTATGAGCATGTGTTGCTGTTAGAGGCACAACACGTACGTCATTTCCTGCATTACTTAATGCAATAATGTAACGTGTTTACGCTCAGGCACCGCTATAGTCTGTCCGTACGCCACCTCCGCTTATAGCAAATTCAATAAGTTTTAAGCACAAATCTAAACAGCAACAACCATGTCAACTTCATCTTTAAAATTCGAAACTTTACAGTTACACGCCGGTCAGGAAGCCGACCCTACAACCGGTTCGCGGGCAGTGCCCTTATACCAAACTACCTCATACGTATTCAAAAATGCCGAGCATGGCGCCAACCTGTTTGCCTTAAAAGAATTTGGTAATATCTACTCGCGTATCATGAACCCCACTACAGATGTGTTCGAAAAACGTATAGCAGCATTAGAGGGTGGGGTGGCAGCGTTGGCAACCGCGTCGGGGCAAGCGGCACAATTTTTAGCGCTTAACAACATCTTACAAGCAGGCGATAATTTTGTTACCTCCCCGTTTCTGTATGGCGGCAGTTATAACCAGTTTAAAGTGGCCTTTAAGCGACTTGGCATTGAAGCCCGCTTTGCCAAAGACGACCAGGCCGAAAGCTTTGAGCCATTAATTGACGAGAAAACTAAAGCCATTTACCTGGAAACCATCGGTAACCCAGGCTTTAATGTGCCCGATTTTGACAAGATAGCTGCACTGGCCCGCAAGCACGATTTGCCGCTGATAGTTGACAATACCTTTGGCGCAGGAGGCTACCTTTTTCGCCCAATAGAGCATGGCGCCAATGTGGTGGTGGAAAGCGCTACAAAATGGATTGGTGGCCACGGTACCAGCATTGGCGGTGTAATAGTAGATGGGGGCAACTACAACTGGGGAAACGGCAAGTATCCGCAATTTAGTGAGCCATCAGATGGCTATCACGGTTTAGTTTTTTCTGATGTATTTGGTGTTAACGGTCCGTTTGGCAATATTCAATTCATTATTCGTGCACGGGTAGAAGGGCTGCGAGATTTTGGCGCTTCACAGTCGCCATTTAATTCGTTTTTACTGATACAAGGGCTAGAAACACTTTCATTGCGTGTGCAACGCCATGTTGATAATACACTTGAACTGGCCACCTGGCTGGAGCAGCACCCACAGGTAGCTAAAGTAAATTATCCGGGTTTGGCATCGTCACCCTATCACACATTAGCTAAAAAATACTTAAAAAATGGTTTTGGCGCCGTACTCTCATTTGAGTTGAAAGGCAGCAAAGAGAACGCCGCAAACTTCATTAACAGTTTGCAGCTGGTAAGCCACCTGGCTAACGTGGGCGACGCTAAAACATTGATTATTCAGCCAGCTGCAACCACGCATCAGCAGTTAAGTGATGTGGAGCAGGTTGCTGCCGGTGTTACGCCAACGCTTTTACGCGTAGCCGTTGGCATTGAGCATATAGACGATATAAAAGCCGACTTTGAACAGGCATTTGCGAGCGTAAAGTTGCAAGAGGCTCAGCTGGCCGAACTTAACTAACCGGCAGGCAGCTGAAAATTAATATGCCGCCGCAATAGATTTAATTTGATTAATAGTATGACCGGTACCGCTTGTAAGCCAGGCGGGCCGGTTTAAAATAACAATGAGTATACAGACATACCGATACAACGGCACTTTTGAACTGGAATCAGGAGCGAAACTGGAGAACCTTGAAATAGGCTATCATACTTATGGCCGGTTGAACGAAGCCAAAGATAACGTGGTTTGGGTTTGCCACGCCCTAACCGCCAACTCAGATGTGTTTGACTGGTGGAAAGGTTTGGTAGGCGAGGGTTACTTTTTTAATCCTGACGAACATTTTATCATTTGCGCCAACGTATTGGGATCTGCTTATGGTACTACCAGCCCGTTAAGCATTAACCCGGCTACTGGTCAACCTTACTACCTATCTTTTCCGCAGTATACCACGCGTGATATGGCCAATGTGCACCGCTTACTGGCAGCGCATTTAGGTATTAAAGATATTTGGGTGTTGATAGGTGGCTCATTAGGCGGCCAGCAGGCATTGGAATGGAGCATTATAGAACCTGAACGCATTAAGCAGTTGATTTTAATTGCCACTAATGCTAAACACTCGCCCTGGGGCATTGCCTTTAACGAGTCGCAGCGCCTGGCACTTAACGCCGACGCTACCTTTAACAACGGAACACCTGATGGCGGCAGCGCAGGTCTCAAGGCAGCCCGCAGCATGGCCCTTCTCTCATACAGAGGTTACAAGGCCTATAATATCAAACAGCACGAAGAAGATGATGATATCACCGATAATTACCGCGCGTCGAGCTACCAGAGCTACCAGGGCGATAAGCTGGTGAACCGCTTTAACGCCTACAGCTACTGGTACTTAACCAAGGTGATGGACTCGCACCATGCCGGTCGTAACCGCGGTGGATTAGAGAAAGCGCTTGGCACCATCAAAGCGCAGACGCTGGTTATCGGCATCAAGTCTGATATTTTATTCCCGGTAGAGGAGCAGCAATACTTATTTCAGCATATACCAAAGGCAGCTTACGCTGAGTTTGACTCGTTTTATGCGCATGATGGCTTTTTAATAGAAACAGAAACCCTAACTAAGATCATCTCTTCATTCATCAAAACCGATGTAAGAGGGAAAATTATTGAATTACAAAAGATAGCTTAATGAGTAAAAAACTAACTATTGGTTTATTTGGATTTGGCGTTGTTGGACAAGGATTATATGACATCATCAGAACTAAAAAACTGAATATTGAGATAAGAAAGATTGCCATAAAGGACCCTAACAAACAAAGAACCTTACCTGCCGAACTTTTCACAACCGATCGCGACGAAATTTTAGAAGATCCGGAAATCAATACCGTTGTTGAGCTGATCAATGATACCGAAGCCGCTTTTGAGATCGCATCAAGAGCTTTATCTACCGGTAAGAACGTAGTATCAGCCAGTAAAAAAATGGTGGCACTGCATTTACAGGAACTCATTAACCTGCAAAGGGAACACGGCACCTCCCTGCTTTATGAAGGTGCCGTGTGCGGTAGTATTCCCATCATCCGTAACCTGGAAGAATATTATGATAACGAACTGCTGCATTCTATAAGTGGAATTTTTAACGGTTCTTCAAACTATATTCTTTCCAAAGGTTTTATCGAAAACCTGGATTACGATACCGCCCTTAAACAGGCTCAGGACTTAGGTTTTGCCGAAACCGACCCAACTATGGACGTAGGTGGTTATGATGCAAAGTTTAAGCTGGTTATTGCTGCCGCCCATGCCTACGGCATAGTGGTTAAGCCCGAAGAAGTGCTGAACATAGGCATTCAAAATCTATCGGCTTATGATTTGCAATACGCCCGCGAAAAAAAGTTAAAGATTAAATTGGTGCCTGTTGCCAAAGAACTTGATGATAAGCACGTAGCGCTTTTTGTGCTGCCTAAGTTTGTAAACGATACCGAGTTTTTATACAACGTAGAATACGAATACAATGGCGTAACCGTACAGGCCGCATTTGCCGACCAGCAATTCTTTTTTGGTAAGGGGGCAGGCGGACACCCGACAGGCTCGGCCGTGCTGTCAGACATTGCCGCATTGCGTTATGGGTATGGTTACGAGTATAAAAAGGCGCACGAGAAAGCACAGGATTTGAACTTCACCAATGATGTGGAACTAAACATTTATCTACGTTATGAAGACGAATACCTGGTGCAGGATTTAGGCTTTATTCATATTCATGAACGCTTCTATTCGGGCGATTTTAAATTTGTTAAAGGAAAAATTAATTTGAAAAATCTGATCATTCATCAGCAACGTATATCTGATAGCAAGGCATTCGTTGCCTTCGCCGATCAGCTAACGGGGGTCAGTTTAGCTACGGCGTAATAGATATAGTTAGAGTTTTTTAGTAGATTTCTGCTAACTATTGATTAATTGCAAAAGGCTTCTTTACAGAAGCCTTTTGTTGTTTATACTACACTACATCGTTTCAATGGCATCCGGGTTCCTTGGCTTCCAGATAGCGTAATAGTATGCCAGGCAAAATACGCCCATCATAAACGGGAGAAGCGTAAGGTTTTTGTAAGTGATATGACCATAAACGGTGTGCGTATCAAATCCCAAAAATTCGCTGATCATCCAATACGAGTTGGCGCTTATCCAAAAGGTTATAGCCAGGTTGTGGCACAGTTCAGCCACCATATCGCGGGTACGGTAGGCAATCACAATAGAAATAAACAGGGTAGGGATAATCATAACCAGCCCTAAAGGTTTCCACACCAGGCACCAGCCAATATCTTTCAATAGCCAAAAGACAATGTGCAGGTTCTCCATTTTACGGTACTTTAAGGGAATAGAATACTGATCCGTGTGGCTAAAATAATAAGAAATAGTATATTTATATAAGCCGTTGTAACACTGGTATGGCAACCCGTCAATTAAAGAACATATTGCTATATTTGTAACAAGTAATTGACAGTCCGCTTTTAATGTCTAAATTTTTAAAGCTGTTCAGCAACCGGATTTTTGTAACCATTATTTGGTTTGGGCTGAGCTTTTTCGCTATCCTGAAACAGGCGCTTCATCAGCATATCAACAACTACTACATTTATAAGTATACGTTCATTAACCTGGTACACCAGGTTAATTTGTATGCCCCTCAGCCCAGGTATTTTTTAGACACCAACCATTACGGTCCATTGTTTGCGCTTGTAATAGCGCCCTTTACCTTACTGCCCGATACCCTTGGTTCCATTTTATGGGTAATGGTAAATGCGTGGGTGTTGTACCAGGCTATATTGCTTTTGCCGCTATCGGTCACTCAGCGAACGGCCGTGTTGCTCATTTGCGCTCACGAGCTTATGACATCATCTTTTAACGTGCAGTTTAACCCCATGATGGCAGGGATTATTGTGCTGAGTTATGTATTCATCAGGCGCAGGCAGGATTTTTGGGCAGCGCTGTTAATTGTAGCCGGTACATATATTAAGCTTTACGGCATTGTGGGTTTGGCATTTTTCTTCTTTTCAGATAATAAGCTGAAATTTATTCTGTCACTTATATTTTGGGGTATTGTGCTTTTCGCGCTGCCCATGCTGTTCTCGTCACCATCGTTTGTAATGCAAAGTTATTACGATTGGTACGCCAGTTTGGTAGAAAAAAATGCGCTTAACGCCACCTCAACCATGCAAGATATAAGCGTAATGGGTATGATACGCCGTATCTTCCAATATCCGCAGCTGTCAAACCTCATAGTGATGGTACCGGCCTTGTTGTTATTTGGTACATCTTATTTAAAAATACACAGTTACCGGCAAGCGCCTTATCAACTGTTGCTTTTAGCATCTACGTTGATTTTTACCGTAATTTTCAGCACCGGGTCCGAGTCGCCTACTTATATCATAGCTTTTATGGGTGTAGCCATATGGTACATGAACCTGCTCCGGCCGGTTACCAAGTTGGAGATTAGCTTGCTTATATTCGCGCTGGTTATTACCAGCCTGTCACCATCAGACCTGTTTCCTAAATTTATCAATAAAACCTACATAAAGCCATATGCATTAAAGGCTCTGCCTTGCTTTGCGATATGGCTCAGAATAATATACGAAATTTTAACCCGGAACTTTAACCGGCAACCAGTTTACGTGGCCCAATAGATGAGAAAGAAGATTTCTGTAGTGATTCCGTCTTTTAACGAAGAAGGAAATATCGAGGTTTTAGCTGAACGTCTTGTTACAGTATTAAAAACCATAAACTACGATTATGAAGTGATTTTCGTGGATGACGGCAGCTCCGATGGAACCTTAAACAGTTTGAAAGCGCTGGCGGGATTAGACAACAACCTGTATTACCTGGAACTGTCGCGCAATTTTGGTCACCAAAATGCGTTGAAAGCCGGCTATGATTATGCCGATGGCGATGCCATTATCAGTATGGACAGTGATATGCAGCACCCGCCCGAAATGATTCCGCAGTTTTTGGAAAAATGGGAGGAAGGGTACGACGTAGTATACACCTGCCGCGAGTACCAGGACGAAGCCACTTTCTTTAAAACCAAATCGTCTGATCTTTTTTATGGTGTGCTTAATTCACTTTCAGATACTAAGCTGGAAAAAGGTACGGCCGATTTTAGGCTCATTGACCGTAAAGTGGCCAATGTACTAACCAGTTTAAACGAGAACGGCTTATTTATACGGGGCTTGGTTAAATGGCTTGGTTTTAAGCAGTACGGCATACATTATATATGCGAGGCCCGGTTTTCGGGCAAGAGCAAATATAACCTTAAAAAAATGGTTAACTTTGCCATGCAGGGCATCACCGCATTCAGCGTAAGGCCGCTGTATATAGCCACGGGTTTGGGTATGTTCTTTTCTGTAATGGCGCTGCTGTATATGCCTTATATATTAATCAGCTATTTTTCGGGCGATGCAGTTTCCGGCTGGGCGTCCATGTTAACTACCATTGTATTTTTTGGTGGTTTACAGTTGATGGTACTGGGCATCATAGGTACCTATCTGGGTAAACTGTTTATGCAGGCCAAGCAGCGGCCTAATTATATTATACGTTCTACCAATTTACAACGCATTAACCATGATCTTGCTAAGCTTTGATATTGAGGAATTTGATATGCCTTTTGAGTATGGCAAGAGCATTCCGTTCGAAGAACAGCTTTCCATATCAACCACCGGCACTTTAAGCATTTTAAAAGTATTGAAAGATGCCGGCGTAAAGGCTACATTTTATACAACGGCCAATTATGCACAGCATAGGCCCGAGATAGTGATGCAAATTATTAACGAAGGGCATGAACTGGCTTCGCACGGCTATTATCATTCCGATTTCAAACCGGAGCACCTGCTACTATCCAAACAAAAGCTAGAAGAGATTAGCGGTGTTCAGGTAACCGGCTACCGCATGGCACGTATGATGCCGGTAGACGAGCGCGAGATTGAAAAAGCGGGTTATGTTTACAATTCATCCATTAACCCAACCTGGTTGCCGGGCAGGTACAATAATTTTAGCAAGCCGCGTACCTGGTTTTACCACCATAACGTGCTGCAGTTACCCTCATCGGTATCACCGGTTGTTCGCTTTCCTTTGTTCTGGTTAAGCTTTCATAATTTGCCAATGGCTCTCCTAAAAATGCTAAGCGCAAGTACGCACCGTAAGGATGGTTACCTCAACCTGTATTTCCATCCGTGGGAATTTACCGACCTGAATCAGCCTGAGCGTTTTGGTTTTCCTGGTTATGTGGTGCGCAATAGCGGCGATCCGTTCATTAAGCGCCTGGCCGATTTTATAAGCTGGGGACTAAAAAAAGGTTATTCTTTTGGCAAAACAGGCGACTTTGTGACTATGGTAAGAAAAATTGGAAAGTCGCCCGCATAACGTTTTTTAACGATTTGTACACGCAATAAACTTAAGCAATCACCTGGCTTCAAGGGCAGCTTGCATGTCTTCAATCAGGTCGTCAATATGTTCTAGCCCTACCGAAACGCGCAGCAAATTTTGAGGTGTTTTAGTATCAGGGCCTTCGATAGCTGCACGGCGTTCAATCAGGCTTTCAACACCGCCCAGGCTAGTGGCCGAGGTGAAGAGTTTAGTATGGCTTAATACCTTTTCTGCCGCTTCCTGCCCGCCTTTTACCATAAAAGAAAGCATACCGCCGAAGCTCAGCATCTGGCTTTTTGCCAACTCATGTTGTGGGTGTGAGGGCAAACCCGGGTAAAGCACTTGCTCAACCTGGGGATGCTGCTCTAAAAATTGGGCCAGCAATTGTGCATTGTGCGTATGGCCGCGCATACGGTAGGGCAATGTTTTAATACTCCGCGTAAGCCAGTAGCAATCGCTTGGTGAAGGTATGGCGCCACCCATTTGCTGTACCTGCAGTATGCGTTGCCACCAGGTACCGGTTTGTGCAGTAATTAAAGCGCCGCCTGTTAAATCACTGTGGCCACCCAGGTATTTGGTAGTGGAGTGCATTACCAGATCGGCACCAAGGGTTAACGGCTGTTGTCCTAACGGACTAGCAAACGTATTATCGCACGCTACCTTGATGCCACGCTCATGTGCTATAGCAATTATCTGTTTAACATCGGTTATTTTTAACAACGGGTTTGAAGGGGTTTCAATCCAAACTAAGCCGGTATCAGCGTTGATTGTAGATTGTAATAACGCTTCATCATTGAGGTCAATAAAATCAAACGTTAAAATGTCCACAAACAACTCTTTTAACTGGTTGCGCAACCCATGATACATATCACTAGGTGCTATAATGTGCGTGCCAGGTTTAAGCGACTGAAACACCGCCATACCGGCGGCATTGCCAGATGAAAAGGCCGCAGCCTCAGCACCGCCTTCTAATTGGGCCAGCACAGTTTCTAAAGCGTTACGATTCGGATTACCCGCCCGGCTGTAGCTGTAACCTTTGCTATATCCGCCATCGGCATCGCGCTCAAATGTAGTGGCTAATACAATGGGCTGTATAACGGCAGATGTAGCGGTATCTGTATGGTTGGCGGCATGTATGGCCAGCGTTTCAATCTTCATTAAGGCTATATTTATATATGGTGGCAAATGTAAATAATTGAGTGCTTAGCAGGTAGATTATAACCTAAAGAGTTGGCGAGCTAACAAGAGTTTTACAAGAAACTGATGTTTACTCCAGCGCGGATTTACAGCAGATTATTTTTATGTTGCGCAACATTTTGGCTGTTCGCATGTACACCCGCCAAACTTTCTATCGTTTTTAGGTCGATAACTGCTGAATAAATTTATATTTGCCACGTTAGGGTAGGCATAACTACTTGTATTGGAACAATGATTAATAATAGCACCGAAGCAAGCGAAAAGTACGAGCTGGTAGTGGGTTTGGAAGTACATGCGCAGCTATCAACCTTAAGTAAGGCCTTTTCGGCCGATAGTGCCGAGTTTGGCGCAGGTCCTAATGAGCACATCAGTATGGTATCATTAGGTCATCCCGGAACCTTGCCGTTTTTGAATAAAAAAGTAGTGGAATACGCCGTGAAGTTAGGCTTCGCCTGCAACGGGCAGGTTAATCGCTTCAACAACTTTGCGCGCAAAAACTATTTTTATGCCGACTTGCCCAAAGGCTATCAGATCAGCCAGGATCAGCACCCGATTATTACGGGCGGCCATGTAACCGTAAAACTGCATGACGGCACCCAGCGACAAATTGCCATACACCATATTCATATGGAAGAAGATGCGGGCAAAAGTATGCACGATCAGCATGATACGCATTCACTTATTGACCTTAACCGGGCCGGCGTGCCCCTGCTCGAAATAGTATCAGAACCCGATATTCACAGCAGCGAAGAAGCGGTACAATATCTCACCGAAATGCGCAAGCTGCTGCGTTACCTGGGCATTTGCGATGGTAACATGGAAGAGGGGAGCATGCGTTGCGATGCTAATATCTCTGTACGTTTAAAAGGTGCCACCCAATTGGGCAACCGCTGCGAGGTAAAGAACCTGAATTCGATACGCAATGTACAGCGCGCCATTGAGCATGAGTTTTTACGACAAATAGACATTATAGAAGCAGGTGGTTATATTGACCAAAATACGCTGAATTTTAATGCCGATACAGGCGAAACATCTGTTCTGCGCAGCAAGGAGATGGCTAATGATTACCGCTATTTCCCCGAGCCCGACCTGCAACCGTTGATGTTGAGCGAGGAATACCTTGAGAAAATTCGACAAGGTATGCCCGCGTTACCCGAGGAGCTTTACCACAAGTATATTGAGCAATTGGGCCTATCGCCGTATGATGCATCAGTAATTACGGCCGATCATGACCTCGTAACATATTTTGAGCAATTAATAGCTTGTACAGCTAACTACAAATCGGCGGTCCACTGGTTAATGGGTACAGTTAAATCATACCTTAATGAGCATCACCGAACCATTGATTCGCTTACTTTAACTCCGCAGCAACTGGCAGGCATAATTGAATTAGTTGATGCAGGCAAGGTAAACAATACAGTAGCCTCTCATAAGATATTTCCGGCACTGTTGCAGGATGCTACTAAAACGGCTGAACAGGTTGCTGCAGAGCAGAATTTGATCATCAGTGATAACGGCGACGAACTGGATGTTTTCATTAAAGAAGCACTGGCCAAGTTTCCGGATAAAGTGGTTGAATACCAAAAAGGTAAAAAAGGCGTATTAGGTTTATTCATGGGCGAGATTATGAAACGCTCCAAGGGTAAAATAGATCCGCAAAAAACAAATCAGCTTTTAATTAAAGCACTACAAGCTCAATAATGAAGAAACACATCATTACCTACAGCCTGGCGTTAGCCGTCATGGGTATGTATTCCTGTAAAGATAAATCGGCCTTTACTATTAAAGGTACCATCAAAAATCCCAGCGAAGCTAAAAAGGCTTACCTGCTACGTGCTGATACTTCTCAAGTGAGCATCATCGATTCTGTAGAGCTTTCGGATGGAAAGTTTACGTTCAAGAACCAATCGCCAACCGCCAACCTATTTAAGGTACGCGTAGGCGGAACGCTGTTTGACCTGATTGCACAAAACGGCGATGATATATCTTTTGAGACAGACTTAAAAAATGAAGGCCATGCTTACACAGTAACAGGTTCGCAGGAGTCTGACAAAATTAAGGAGTTTAACACCTTCAGCAACAAGTATGGCGAAATGAACTCTAAGGTTGTGAACGAGTTTCAGGCCAAGGCACAGGAAACCAAAAATCAGGACTCACTGCTGAAGATTTACCAGCCCATGTTTGAAAAGAACATGGCCAATTACAGCACCGAGGTATTGCAGTTTATAGACAAGAACAAAAGCTCATTGGCTGCTTTTTACGCTGCTATGTCGCTCGACCCTTATAAGTATGAACCCCAGTTGGTTGCGTATGCCGATGGCTTGGAAGGCAAGTTTAAAGAGAATGCCTCCGTACAGCAATTTGTGAAGCAAATGGAAGCAGTTAAGCCAATCTCAGTGGGTCATAACGCACCTGAGTTTACCACTAAAGGCATTGACGGCCGGCCGGTTAAATTATCTGATTACAAAGGTAAATATGTAATGATTGATTTTTGGGCATCATGGTGTGCGCCTTGCCGTCAGGAAAATCCTAACGTTGTGCGCCTGTACAACCAATACAAAAGCAAAGGCTTAAATATCCTGGGCATATCTTTAGATGAGGAAAAGGCCGCCTGGCAGCAAGCTATAGCAGCTGATAAGCTAACCTGGCAGCATGCGTCAGACCTGCAAAAGTTTGAAGGACCAACTGAACGACTGTACCATATTGAGGCTATTCCATCGAATTTCGTTATAGATCCGCAGGGAAAGATTATTGCCAAGAACTTATCAGGCAAGAGTTTAGAAGAGTTTTTTAACAAAACCTTCGCTAAACTTTAAGTAAATATTAAGCATTAACAATTTATTAACAATGGTTTAACCATTTGCTTTTCTTTTGGTATTACCTTTATGCCAAAATTCGACCTGATGAGCACTACAGCGAAACAAAAGATATTAATTGTTGATGACGAGCCTGATATTTTAGAGTTAATAGAATATAACTTAAAGAAAGAAGGTTATCAGGTGCATTTAGCCCATAATGGACAAGAAGCAGTTGCTGAAGCAAAGAAAGTGTTGCCTGATTTAATTGTGCTGGACATTATGATGCCTAAGATGGACGGCATAGAAGCCTGCCGTATTATGCGCACCATGCCAGAGTTTAAAAATACTTTTATGGTGTTTTTAACTGCCCGCAGCGAAGAGTATTCGGAAATTGCAGGCTTTAACGTAGGCGCTGATGATTACATAGCCAAGCCTATTAAGCCCCGTGCCCTTGTGAGCCGTATAAACGCCATACTGCGCCGCAATGCAGGTACTGATGAAGTGTCTGACAATAAGCTTGAGGTAGGTGACCTGGTTATAGATCGTGAAAGCTACCTGGTTTATCAAAAAGGTGCTAAAGTAGTGCTTGCCAAAAAAGAATTTGAATTACTTTACTTGCTGGCCTCAAAACCCGGAAAGGTTTACACCCGCGATGTGATCCTTAAAAATATTTGGGAAGACTCTGTAGTAGTTACCAACCGTACCATCGATGTACACATTCGCAAACTACGCGAGAAATTAGGCGAAGACTATGTGTCAACGGTTAAAGGGGTAGGATACAAGTTTGAGTATTTGCCAACTATTGCAAATTAATAATTTAGAAATATTAAACAAGGCGCTTATCTCATCAGGTAAGCGCCTTGTTGTTTTATCCACTGCTACCTATAAATAACCAAAATTATCTCAACGGAGAAGAGATGTTCTAATAGGCAGCCGAGTATTTCTATCAAGCAGTTAAGTCTTACTTTGTAGTTCTCGCTTTTTTCTTAACCACAGATGTTGTTGCTTTCTTGGAATTGGTCTTTTTAACAACGCTTTCTGCTTTAGGTTGCGTGGCTGCCATAGCTGCAGTTTTTTTTACATCAGCCAAATTAACTTTAGCCTTTTTTAAAGATGGTGCCGTGTCTCTCACTAGCTGCTTGGCAGCCGATGGTTTCCTGGCAGCCGGTACTTTTTTAGCGCTCACCTTCTTCTTAATATCCTCAATCTTATCCTCTGCTACTTCTTTTAAGTCCTCTGCTTTGTGAGCGGCGGAGTCCCACATATCGCTGACAGCAGTTTTAACTTTGTCAAACAAGTTCTGTTGTTTCGTTTTTACCGGCCTTGCTGATTTTGTACTCATGGCATTGTTTCTTTAAATTGTTGGATAGTAACTGTTTAACTTATTGGCTAGTAGTTTGTTTGTGTTGTAAACGCATAATCTTACAACTGCTGCTGCAGTGACTTAAAGTATTGCGATAATAACCGTATTTTTGTACCCTATTTGTAAGTATGAAAATTCCGAAGTTTACTGACCTCATTATATACGAAGACGATAACCTGTTTGTAGTGAATAAACCGCCATTCATCAGCTCGCTTGATGAGCGTGGCGATGGCAGCAGCGAGATCAGTATGCTCAGGCTGGCCAAAAATTATTGGGAAGATGCACAAATTTGTCACCGCCTGGATAAAGAAACATCAGGCGCGTTAATTATTGCAAAAAATCCCGAAACCTATCGTTTAGTGTCTATGCAGTTTGAGCGGCGCCAGGTAAAGAAAGTGTACCACGCCGTTATAGAAGGCACCCACGTGTTTGATGATTTGCTGGTTGATCTGCCTATTCTCAACACCGGTAAAAACACCGTGTCTATAAGTCGGCAGGAGGGTAAACGTGCCGAAACGTGGTTTCAGTCGTTAAAATATTTTAAGCATTATACTTTGGTAGAATGCAGACCGGTGACAGGCCGCATGCACCAGATCCGCATTCACTTGGCCACACAGCGCGCATCCATAGCCGGCGATGAAATGTATAAAGGCAAGCCTGTATTCCTTTCGCAGCTCAAGCGCAAATACCATTTGGGTAAAGATCAGGAAGAACTGCCTATCATGAAACGCTTTGCCCTGCACGCCTTCGAGTTAACGTTTAAAGTTAGTGAGGAAAAACAAGTGGTTATCAACGCTCCATATCCAAAGGATTTCGAAACGTTATTAAAATTACTGGACAAGTTTGATAGTTAATAAACAGTAAAGACAGAAGGTATCGTTTAGAGGACTACTGCCGCAGTTTGAGCATGTTTGTTAAGCGACTCGTAGACATACGGTTTACACCTGCTGCGTACAGTAACGTTCATTAATAATCAATCGAACTAATTATTTCTTCTGATAGATTAAAAAGTGCTGCATAGGCAAGCCGGCTTTATCTTTTACAAAGGTAAAGCCGTTAGCGGTTAGCTCCTTGCTTATTTGTACTGTAGTAGTCTTGTGCAGCTCTTTGATAGGCACTTCAGGATCTTCACCTTTATATTCCAACATCACTATTTTGCCGCCAGGCTTAAGTGCTTTGTACAAGGCTTGCAAGTACTCATGCGGATACTCCAGCTCGTGGTAAACGTCAACCATCAAGGCCAGGTCAATACTGCTGTCTGGTAGGTTAGGGACTTTTTCCATACCCTTCACCACCTCTACATTTGTTAGCTTTAATTTCTGGCTGCGTTGCTTCAGGTAGTCCAATGCTTCGTCCTGCAATTCAATGGCCAGTACCTTTTTTACTTTCGGGGCAATCCTGAAGGTGTAAAAGCCCGTACCTGCACCAATATCGGCCACTACGCTTTCTTTATCAACCGGTAAATACTTAACCGCTAACTCTACATTTTCTTCCTGGTTCCGCGTATCTCGCTCCAGCCAGCCAGCGCCGCTAAAGCTAATTACTTTCGCTATCTCGCGGCCCTTGTACATTTTGCCAATACCGTTTGGCGATGGCTTTTTGTATGTATAAGCCGAGTCTTTGGGTTGTGCAGATTGCTGTTGGTTTGTTGCTTGATGCTTGGGATGTTCGGTGCAGCAACTTAAAAATAATAAGGCAGATAACAGGCTGAATTTGTAGTTTAACATGGCTTAAGCAGGTTTACGTTAAAGCAATGCTAAATTACCTTATTTGTTTGATAAAGGTATAATCAAATGCACAGCTTTTGTAAACCATATTGCCTTTACGACCAAAAGCCCTGACACTTAATTTGATTTGATTGATAGCCCTGCTTTCGAAGCAATTTGCGCATTTGGGTAACCATATGGCTATTACCAACAATATAGAACAGTGTGTTTTGTATGGAGCAAGTCTGTTCCAGCAACCATTCTGTTAACGAATGATGACCACAAACATCAGTACGGGGTATAGGTTGCAATGGCGATTTAAAAAACTGCTTAAATAAGCTTCGGTTTTGGTCGTTGTCAATAATAATAGCACCTGAAAACCGGGTTTGGGGCAATGTAAGCTGTTGCATGGCCAGCAGGTGGCCTATGCTGCTTTCGTCGCCCAGGCATATTACGGCCGATGTGGAAGAGGGTGTTTGCCGTGTACTGTTAGTGCCCAGGTAGCTTATTTTATCGCCTTTTTGTAACTGTTGCGCCCAGCGACTGCCAGGGCCCGCATGTCCGGCGTCTATAAACAGGGTGCAGGTTTGCGTTTCGGCATCCCAGCCGGATGGGGTGTAATCTCGGTAGGTAAGGTCATCAACCTTACACTTCATGTATGGAACTTCGTTCCAGTCGTCCATAACGGTTTGCGGTAAATGGAGGTCTACCTCTATAATGGTTGATGGTTCCCATTTACGTACTTCTAATACCGTTCCAGTTTTTGCGAGTTTGCCATCAATTAAGTTGGCCGCTTTTTTTCTAAAGTGTTGCAGGAATTTGTCGGTCATTGTATAAGATTTATGATTACAAAGAAACCGTGATAATGCCTGCCGGCAAATAGATAAAGCGGGGTATAGATTGGACTATTTTCGGTAAAGCTCCCGAAAAGCCAGCGGTGTTATTTGGTTAGCCTTTTTAAAAAGGCGCGAAAAGTAAGTATGGTCATCATAACCGAGCTGGTGTGCAATTTCCTTAATATTGAGTTGGCTATAATAAAGCAGTCGTTTAGCTTCAATCATCACCTCATGCAGTATCCAGTAAGATACAGGTAAGCCTGTAATTTTTTTTAAAGCCTCGTTTAAATAAGATTCCGATATGTGAAGCAGCCTTGCATAAGCAGCCGGACTTTTAATGCTCATAAAGTTTTCGGTAAGCAGCTTTTTAAAATTATGTGCAATAAGCATTGGGCGGGTAGTGGTTGGTACCCCGTTTATCTGGTCGCTGTACAGGCATGCCGTCATCGCTAAAAAGGAGTTAAGCAGCCCTTGTGTTAAGTGTGTAGAAAAGGCTTTGTTATTATCGCTACTGAATTGCTGGTGTAAAAATTTAACTATGGTAACAAATCGCTGGTAATAATCAGCATCCAGCAACCTTGGTTGTTGCATAAGCAGCCCATTCTCTAACACGGTTCTAAAATCTACCGAAATGAGCGACGTATCAACAGCAAGGAACCAGCCTGCCGCGCTCACACTTTTTATACCATGATGTACTTGCCCAGGTAAAACGTAATAGACAGACGTTGCAGCAATGCAGATCTCTGTGAAATCGACCATAAGTGAAGCCTCGCCTTCTTCCATTAAAAAAAAGATGTAGTGGTCATCGCGATGTGCTCCCAAGCGCATGCCATCTTTTTTAAAACCCTTGTCGCCCGAATGCCAAATTTCAAAGCCTAAGCCTGTGCTGCTTTGCAGCTTATGAACGGGGATATGTTCCATGTGTATAAGGTGAGCTACAAATAAAACAAAAAAGCCCTCAAATTTTGAGGGCTTTTATACAATTAGGTGGTGTAACCTAAAATCTTTAAAACCTGTTTACTGTTCTGCTCTTCGCCAAACACTTCAAAATTGAAGGTCTCATCGCGGTTGCGCCGTATGAGTACATGTTTAGGGGAAGGCAGCAGGCAGTGGTGTATACCGCCGTAGCCGCTCAATACCTCCTGGTAAGCACCGGTATTAAAAAAGCCCAGATACTGCACCTTACGCGTTTTTGGCATAAATACACTGTTCATGTGAGCTTCCTGGTTGTAGTAGTCTTGTCCGTCGCAGGTAATACCGCCAAGGTTTACACGCTCGTACTCGGCGTCCCAGTTGTTAATGGGCAGTAATATATATTTTTGGTTAAGCGCCCAAACGTCGGGTAAGTTGGTGATGAATGATCCATCCAGCATTAGCCACTTTTCGCGGTCGTTTTGCTGTTTACGGCCCAATACTTTATAAAGTATGCCCGATGCTTCGGCACAGGTATATTTACCAAACTCGGTAATAATATCCGGTTCCTCTACATCGTGCTCACCGCAAATTTCTTTAATACGTTTCACAATCTCGTTGATCATGTATTCGTAATCAAAATCAAATACCAGCGAGTCTTTAAAAGGCATACCACCGCCAATGTCGAGTGTATCCAGCTCAGGGTTTATCTTTTTGAACTTACAGTATAGCGTAACGTATTTCTCTAACTCATTCCAGTAATACGGCGTATCTGATATGCCGGAGTTAATGAAAAAGTGCAGTAACTTCACCCGGAAATTTGGGTTCTTTTCTACCTTATTATAGTAAAAATCAATCACATCCTCCATGCGTATGCCCAGGCGCGATGTGTAAAACTGCGAATCGGGCTGCTCTTCGGATGCGATACGGATACCCAGGTTACAAGGTGTATCCATCTCAATCTCGTCATCATAGATGTTAAACTCCTCTTTGTTGTCTAACACCGGAATGATGTTCTTAAAACCATCATGCAGCATGTCTACAATGTACTGCTTGTACTGGTACGTTTTAAAGCCGTTACAAATTACTGTAATATCCTTACTCACCACACCCTTCTTTTCCAGGGCATCAATCATGGGCATATCAAAAGCCGATGACGTTTCAAGGTGAATATCGTTTTTTAAAGCTTCTTCAACAACGTGTTTAAAGTGTGAGCTTTTGGTGCAATAACAATATTTATAACTGCCACGGTAATTATTGTTAACAATAGCCTGCTGAAATAGCAGTTTTGCTTGCTGTATTTTTTTAGAAATGATAGGTACATAGGTAAACCTCAGCGGGGTACCATACGTTTCAATCATCTCCATCAGGTTCAGGTCGTGAAAGTATAATTCGTCATCTATGATCTCGAAACCATCCTGCGGAAAACCCACACTCAGGTCCAGAAATTCCTGGTAGCTTTGCATTCTTTATGTTCTCTAAAATTTTGGCAAAAATGTAACTTTTTTCAATAAAAAATGGGCAAAGTTACTCACATATTTATCGCTGCAATGTAATTTGTTTTCAGGGTTTTAGTTGGAGGTTAAATAGTGACCAGTTATGTAATTAATGATTGAGTAATTAAGCAATAAAAGCCCTAAAAGTTTGCGTTCACAAAATAACCCGGCTTAGCGTCAAATTCTTACAACTACATTGCTTTGCGCATCTTACTGAAAAACTCGGGTGTAACACCAATGTACGATGCTATTTGTTTTTGGGGCAAGTGATAGATTAGAGTAGGGTACCGGCGGCAAAAACGGTCATAACGCTCGGCAGCAGGCAGGCTGAGGTTATCAATAAGGCGTTGCTGATAGGCTACTAATGATTTTTCGGCCAGTATACGAAACACCCGCTCAAATTTAGGTACTAATTTATACAGCTCTTCCTGGCTGCTTTTGGGCAGTAGCAACATTTCCGTATCTTCCAGCGCTTCAATGTTTAAATGTCCGGGTTGGTTAGTAAGCAAACTGTACATGTCTGCCATCCACCAGTCGGGCGGGGCAAAGCTCAATACATGCTCATAACCGTTGCTATCAACGGTATAGCCGCGCAGGCAACCAGCGGTTACGTATGCCGAATGACGACAAATATCACCGGTGGCAAGCCAATGCTGCTTACGTTTAAGGTGTTTGGTTTGCAGCATACCCGTGAATATGTCTTTTTCGGCCTGGGTTAAGGCTATGTGTTTGCTTACGTTATTAAGTATAGCATTGAGCTGATCATCCATTGGCCTAAAATAAAAAATGCATTTGAGTTACCATATCAATAGAGCCGATAGCCTCTCTATGTGGAAAAGTAATATAGTAAGTTAATTTATTATTTAACCATTGGTTTAAATATGGCATGTTATTTGAATCATACCATATATAACGAATAATATTATGGAAAACAGGGTTTTAGTTGTTGACGATAACGAGTTTATGTTGAGCCTGATTTGCCAGATATTAGACGATCAGGGTTATGAAGTAAAAACGCTTACGCGTGCTAAGGGATTAATTGAACACATACAAAAGTATCATCCTAACCTGATTATTCTTGATGTGGAGTTACCTGATGGTGACGGACGCGAATTATGTAATCAGATAAAACTTTCAGACGAAACGCATGCTATTCCAGTTGTAATGTGCAGTGGTATGGACGATCTGGGCGATTACTTTAAAAAAATAAAACCTGACGGCATTTTACCAAAGCCGTTTGACATGAGCCGACTCATTGAACTGGTTGAAGAAAAGCTACCATTAGCCGCTTAAGTGTCGTAGCTAAGTAATTATACTAACTATATTCTGATGATGCGGGCCAGTGTATGTAGAGTTTACGCCTAAGCTATATCTTTGCAGCTTTTGTTACACCCTATGAAATACCTTGTCTACATCAGTTCGGCTACTAAAATGCTGAATCAGGATGAATTACTCGACATCCTTACGGTAAGCCGTCAAAATAACGAACGCCGTAACCTTACAGGACTGCTGCTTTATGGAGGAGGTACTTTTATACAAGTGCTCGAAGGAGAGGAGTTGGCATTACAGGAAGCCTATAACATCATAGCTGCAGACGACCGTCATACCAACATTTTGAAAATGACAGAAGGCGAAATAGCCGAACGTCTTTTTCCGGAATGGAATATGGCTTTTAAAGCGCCTAATGCAGAGGAAATGGCCGAGCTTGGTACTTATGTAAATCCTGGAGATAAAGGCTTTTTAGAAAATCCGGCTGGCAACAGCATTTTAAAGCTGTTAAGCAATTTTGCTAATACCAACCGGATGGTTGAAATATATTAAGCTTTTTGTAATAAATCCTTTGTCTCGTTAAATACCAGGTCAAAGTTGGGGTGCTCAATCCAATTTAATGTACGGTGTACTTGTTTGTTGATGGGACCCCAGCGGTCGGGCTCACCATCCATGCTAATTACAATGCTTGGTGTTTGGAAAGCCGAAGCCATGTGCGACACACCGGTGCAATTAGACACCAACAGGCGTGCATTTTTAATAAGTACACCCATAGCGCCCAGGGCTGTAGTTCCAGCCGTGTTTAGCGCTGGGTGTTTCATATTTCCAATTACACTCTCTACTATAGGCATTTCGCCCGCAGTACCGGTTAGTACAGCGGTATAACCCTGCTCAACACAGTAATCCGCTAAAGTAGCAAAGTGCTCGGTTGGCCACTGGCGCCAAGCTCCACGCGAGCCGGGGTGTATGCAAACATAATTGCCTGGTTCAAGCGGTAGTTGCAGGGCATCAAAGTCTGCTTGGTCTTGTTCAGTTAGCGGAAATTCCAGTTCGTTGCCCTTGGCGGGTATGCCTAAATGCTCCATCAATAACACATGGCGCTCGGGTTCGGGGCCATAATTAGGATAGGGCATATAGTAATCGGTATTAGCAGCGAAATCGCCAGGCGTATAAAAACCGCCTGTAAATCTCGAACCAAATAACTCCATCATCGGGTTTATAACCGTTCCATTGCCTTGCATTTGCAGCAGCAAATCGAACTGCCCTTGCATACCTGTTAAAAAAGCTACAGTTTCTTTAGCATCAAAAGGTTGTTCAGGCAAGCCCGGGAAGCCTGGGAAGTGAATAAAGTCATCAAAGTAGCTGCTGAAGCGTTCGGTGAAACTTTTGGCCCAGGGCAAACCCATCAATGTAATATGTGCAGTAGGGTAGGCATAGCGTAATGCTCGCATGGCTGGAATAATGCACAGCATATCGCCCAATTGCAACGCGCGAAAAACGGCTATCTTCTTAATCTCGGTAGCAGGTAGTTTCATTAATAGTTCGGATGCTTGGCTTAGCTTAGTCCTCGGCCGGTTTTATGTTGCAGTTCATCTATGCGTTTAGAGGCTTCTGCTTTAGTTAAGTTCTCATCAAACTCTTCATTAGCTTCGTCTGATAGTGTTTTAAGATACGATTTCTGCGCGCCGGTCATTGGTTCATCACCGGTAGTCCAGTCATCAGGGTCTTTCTCTGTATTGGATCCTTTTAGGTTATCGTTGCCGTTTTCGGTGTTGCCGGTGTTATTGTCTTCGAATAAATCGCCGGTAGTATCTTCGTTTATCATCATCTGTGTTTTATTGTTGGGTAAACTGGCAAGCGGTTTAATTTGTTTCAGGTTGTTAGTAAATCCCAACTTATGGCAGCCAACTTAAAACAGCAAACTACAAAATCACTATCTTTACAGCGTAATGAATAAAACTGTAACGCCCTACCAAAACCAGCAGGCAACCAAAAAGGAGCAAGTAGCCGATATGTTTAATAACATATCTAAAACTTACGATTTTTTGAATCATTTTATGTCGCTGGGGATCGATATCATTTGGCGTAAAATTGCTATAAACGAATTAAAGGAACTTAAGCCCAAGCGCATATTAGATGTAGCCACCGGAACCGGTGATTTTGCGTTTGAGGCTTTAACCATCCTAAAGCCAGAAAAGATTATTGGCGTGGACATCTCTGCCGGTATGCTGGAGGTAGCTAAACAAAAAATAGCGAAACGTAATTTAAGTGACCGCTTTGAAGTGCGTTTAGGCGATTCGGAAAAGCTGCCATTTGACGACAATGAATTTGAAGCCATTACGGTAGCTTACGGTGTGCGCAATTTTGAGAACCTGGAAACAGGTTTGGCAGATATGCTGCGGGTGCTTAAACCGGGCGGAAAAGTGGTGGTGCTTGAGTTTTCGAAACCAAGGGTGTTTCCGGTTAAACAGCTTTATAATTTTTATTTTAATTATATCACGCCTGGCATTGGGAAAATCTTTTCTAAAGATGCCCGTGCTTACTCTTACCTCCCTGAGTCGGTAGCCGCTTTTCCGGATGGGAAAGACTTTGTAGCAATGATGAATAAGGTAGGTTATAAACAAACTAAAAACCGTCCGCTGGCTTTTGGTATTTGTTCTATATATACAGGTGTAAAGTGATGATGGGTGTTAAGAAAGCTATAGTATTTGTTGCAGCTATGCTGCTATATCATTTTGGTAAGGCGCAGTCATGGGGTGGGGGTGCCGATCAAAATGATCTGAGCTTTGGTTTTAGCTTTCAATACATAAGGCAGGATTACAAGATTATTAAACAGCCCGACTGGCGCACACCCATACGCGACCCTGAAACGGGTAATAATTTAACCAGCCCGCTTACCAGTATCAGTTCACGCAGTACACCCGGCTTTTCGGTTGGATTTATTACTCGCTACCGTCTTTCGGAAAATTTAGAAGCCCGTACCACACCGGCACTGGTATTTGCTGACAGAGAACTGAATTATACCTTCGAAAACGGCAGTGATAACCTGACCAGGCAGGTGCAAACCACATCGGTTGATGTACCGCTGCTGTTAAAGTTACGGTCTGACCGGATCGGGAACGTTCGGGCGTATATTTTAGGCGGCGTAAAATATTCTATGGCAGTAAGCAAAGGCAAGCCCGATGAGAACGAAGCGCCTTTACAGCAACGGTTAAGGAACACACGTGGCTTCGCTTCTTATGAAGCCGGCTTTGGCTTTGATATTTATTTCGAATATTTCAAGATGTCGCCAGAAATTAAGGTGGGCAATTCTTTTGGTAACGTGCTGGTGGGAGGAAATACACCGCTTGCGGCACCCATCAATAAGCTGTTTTTACATAGCTTAATGTTCAGCCTGCATTTCGAGTAGCAAGCAATGTTACATGTCGTTTAAATGAGCCCGGAACCAAGCATGCCATATAAACGAGTGCGGGAAAATACGACTAAAGACACCGGATGCTTTTTGAGTAAATGGGTTAATGTGTTTATTATTGCTTTATGCTATCGTTGCTATGTATCACAGTTGAGTTAACCTACAAATTGGTATAACATCCAGAAGTAAGCCAGAGCTTAAACTTTATTCTAATTCTTCACTCTACTTTAAAAAACATAATTTCGCTGCCAGTAGTTAAGTATTCCTATGGCTAAAATTGCTTTAATAACAGGAGCCACCGCCGGAATAGGCGAGGCCTGTGCACACTTATTTGCCCGCGAAGGGTACGACTTGATACTGACAGGCCGCCGGCAAGACCGGCTCGATCAATTGGCCCAATATCTCAACACTACCTACAACGTGCGTATAGCTACCGCAGCTTTTGATATCCGTTCGCAGGAGCAGGTTCTCCATCATCTGGAAACTTTGCCGGCCGAACTAAAACAGGTAGATGTACTTATCAACAACGCCGGCCTAAGCCAGGGGCTGGATCCCATAAACAAAGGAACCTTTGCCGATTGGGATACCATGGTAGATACTAACATAAAAGGGTTATTGTACGTAAGTAAAACCGTGGCCAATTGGATGATTGATAACGGGCGCGGCCATATTATCAACCTCGGCTCCATTGCGGGTAAAGATGTATACCCTAATGGTAACGTTTACTGTGCTACCAAGTCGGCGGTTGATGCTTTGACTAAGGGGATGCGTATGGATCTGTTGCAGTACGGTATTAAAGTAACAGCCATTCATCCGGGAGCGGTAGAAACCGAATTTTCGGAAGTGCGGTTTAAAGGTGATAAAGACAGGGCTAAAAAGGTTTATGAAGGCTTTACACCATTAACTGCGCATGATGTAGCCGACACTATATGGTGGGTAGCCTCCAGGCCGGCACACGTTAATATCAACGACCTTGTGCTTATGCCAACGGCACAAGCCACCGGAACAATGATAAACAGAAAGTGAGTTAAATAATAGTGTTTGACGGATGATTAGTCAAAGCGTATGAAAAGCCGGCATTGTCTTACTCATTCCATATACATCTTCGCCAGCCATAACTATCAATATAATTAACCAATAAATTAATCACAAAATGTCGCTAACTACAAAAATAGATCAGGATATTAAGCAGGCCATGCTGGCTAAGCAGGAAGCCAGGCTTCGCGGCCTGCGCGCCATAAAATCGGCTTTGCTGCTGGCTAAAACCGAAAAAGGCGTTGCGGAGGAAGTAACGGAAGAAACCGAAATTAAAGTACTGCAAAAACTGGTTAAACAGCGCAAAGAATCGGCTGAGATATACCAGGCCCAAAACCGACCGGATTTGTACCAGATAGAGAAGGAGGAAATGGAGGTAATAGAGGCCTATCTACCGCAACAGATGAGTCGCGAAGAAATAGAAACTTATCTTAAGGATTTAATAAGCAGGGTAGGTGCTACTTCGGTAAAAGATATGGGTAAGGTAATGGGCGCAGCCAACAAAGAACTGGCCGGTAAAGCCGACGGTAAAACTATATCTGAAGTGGTAAAACAATTGCTGGCATAATTAATTTGTTTAAGTATTGAAACTCTGTTTCAAAAAACTACTTTTATAGCCAGCGATTAACTGTTTTATACCGATTATAAAAGTAGTATAATGAGCTGATACCAAAATTGATAGATATTCACACCCCCGATATGAAATTTGTGCTTAAAGAAGAAAAAGGATTTATATACATCGATGAAGGCCAGGGCGAGGTATTATTGCTGCTGCACGGCCTTATGGGTGCCTTAAGCAACTGGGAGGAAGTGATTGAAGAGTTTAAGAATGAGTACAGGGTAATTATCCCTATACTGCCTATATACGATTTGCCGTTATTAACTACAGGTGTTAAAACGCTGAGCAAGTATGTGCACCGTTTTATAAAGCAAATGGAGCTCGACAACATTACCCTTATAGGTAACTCTCTTGGTGGCCATGTGGGTCTGATCTACACTCTTGCTCATCCCGAAAGGCTCAAGACACTTGTATTAACAGGAAGCTCGGGTTTATATGAAAATGCTTTTGGGGGCACGTTTCCGCGCCGCGAGAACTATGAATTTGTAAAAGAAAAAGTTGCCTATACTTTTTATGATCCGGCTGTAGCAACCAAAGATCTGGTTGATGAGGTTTTTATCACCATTAACGATAGATCGAAGGTTGTGCGTATATTGGCTATGGCAAAATCAGCCATCAGGCACAATATGGCGAAGGATCTGGCTAAAATAAAGTTGCCGGTTGGGCTAATTTGGGGTAAAAATGATAAAATTACACCACCCGAAGTAGCCGTAGAGTTCAACCAGTTGTTGCCCGATTCGGAACTTTACTGGATTGACCAATGTGGCCATGCACCTATGATGGAACGACCGCAGGAGTTTAACAAAGCACTGCGTGAGTATTTAGAACATGTAAAACAAAAAGTTTAACTTATGCTTGCAATCGAGTTAGCTGCCAACACTATACCACCGGTTACTACCACTGATCCCATACAACGGGCTATTGACCGTATGGTAGAATTTCGTGTAAGGCACCTGCCGGTTGTAAATGAGCAAACGTTTATCGGCCTGCTGGCCGAAAGCGACATTACCGACCCGGACCATACGCTGCCGGTAAGTTCCATACCGCATTTGCACGTTAATAATTTTGTGTTCGAAGATCAGCATGTTTACGACGTAATCAGGCTGTTTTACGAGCATCATTTAACCATGGTACCTGTGCTGGGGCCAACCAAAAGTTACTCAGGCGTTATTGACCTTAACGTAATGAATAGCTACTTTGCCGAAATAACAGCCGCCGTACAGCCAGGCGGCATCATTGTGCTTGAAATAAGCAATAAAAACAATTCCATGTCGCAAATGGCCCAGATCGTCGAATCAGACAATGCCCAGATTCTGAGTTCGTACGTGCGCACTTTTCCGGAATCCACTAAACTTGAAATAACGCTTAAATTGAATAAACTGGATATTTCCTCTATCAACGCCGCCTTTTTACGTTACGGCTATGATGTAAAAGCAACCTTTAATCATAACGATGACGATGATGATTCTTTGAACAGGTACGAATCTTTTATGAACTACCTGAACATGTAATTTTATGAGGATAGCAGTTTACGGCAGGCAGTTTAACGATACGGTGCTTCCGTTTATTCAGCAAGTATTTGATGTACTCGCTCAACACAAGGTTGAAGTATACCTGTACCAACAGCTCCATGCAGCTCTGCAGGGTAAAATCAACAACCTTACATGTGTAATATTAGAGAGCGAGCAGCCACTTAACGGGGTTGTTGATGTGGTTATTACTTTGGGCGGCGATGGTACCCTGCTTGATATGGTGACGCAGATACGCGATAGCGGTATTCCGGTTATTGGTATAAATTTTGGCAGGCTGGGCTTTTTAGCCAGTGTAAACAAAAATGATATTGCTGCTGCTATATATGCAGTGGTAAACCGCGAGTTTACGCTCGATTCACGCGAGTTGATCTGCTTATGCTCAGATGCAGAGATTTTTGGCAAGCATAATTTTGCGCTGAATGATATTACTATCCATAAGCGCGATGACTCGGCCATGATTACCATGCACGCTTACCTGGACGGTGAGTTTTTAAACACCTACTGGGGCGATGGCATTATAATATCAACAGCAACCGGTTCTACGGCATACTCACTAAGCTGCGGTGGACCGATTATCTACCCTCAATCAGATACCATTGTAGTAACACCGGTATCGCCACATAATTTAAATGTTAGACCTATAGTACTGCCCGATACCTGCTCGCTTACGTTTGAGGTAGAAACCCGGAGCGCTAATTACCTTATATCTTGCGATTCGCGAACGGCTGTGATTGATAGTAGTATGAAATTTGACATCCGTAAAGCCGGTTTTAGTGTAAACCTCATCAGGCTCAATAACGAGAGTTACCTGGCCACGCTGAGAAATAAATTATTGTGGGGATTAGATGCTCGCAATTATTAAATTTGTAAAATGCGGGGCTTGCTTACTTTGGTGGTTTTGATGATGGTGGGTGTTTGTGCAAAGGCCCAAAAGTGGGAAATCGGTGTACAGGCTGGTGCTGCTGGTTACCAGGGCGATCTTAATCAGCGCAATCCCTTACAGGTAAGTGGTTTGGCTGCCGGTATACTAATGCGTTATAATGTTAACGGCTATATATCTATAAAAGCCAGCTTTACCAAAGCACAAATCGAGGGCGCCGACAGCACATCCAAGTACCAGCAACAGCGTGATCGCAACCTGAGCTTTTTTACACCAATGAGCGAACTGGCTGTAACCGGCGAGTTTAATTTTTTGAAGTATTTGCCTGGCGATGGTTATAACAGTTTCACGCCTTTTATTTACGCTGGCATAGCTTCTACGCGTTACAATCCGCAGGCTACTTATCAAAACGAAACGTATGAACTGCGGCCGCTGCGTACCGAAGGGCAGCGTGTACCCTATAAAAACAGCACATTTGCTATTCCTTTTGGTGGAGGAGTAAAATATAATATTTCGGGCAAATTGAGTTTGGTAGCTGATATAGGGTATCGTACTGCATATACCGACCGGCTGGACGATGTAGCCAATCTGTATACCAGCCCCAACGCTTTTCGCGACCCGATTGCTCTGGCCCTTTCCGATCGCAGCGGCGAACGCAATGGTTGCTTTAACATAGGTGCCCCAGGCACTCAACGCGGCGACCTCCGTAAGCATGATACTTACATGCTATACACTATCGGCATCTCTTACATTTTTTTGAGCCAGAAGTGTTATTACAGGTAGAAAAGGAAGGATAGCGTTATTTCAGTCCAGTAATGCAAGCGTGCAACTTCACTTGTCTAAATTGCTGATGAGTCATTAAGCCCTGATAGGGCAATGTGATCTGTTTCGTATTCAGATATAAAGTATTGATTAGTAGGCGAATGTGTTTATTGATCTTAATAATAATATTTGATAAACCTTAATTTTGGTGATAGCAAAGTGTTTCAAGAGTCAGACGCCACATTGAACAGCTTAATTGCGTAAAAAAGCATTTTTTCATAAAAACATCGGTAGGCAAACAAGCGGAAATCTAACGCTTGCAAAAGAGAACAATTAAATAGTTATATTCGTTTAACTACTAACAACCAATTGTTTAACCTTTAAAACTTACCCATTATGGCCGAGCTAAATGCATCACCCGAAAAAAATGGTGACAAAAAAGTGCGCAAAACCAACAATCTGCGTGTAGACCTCACTGCTATGGTTGATCTGGCTTTTCTGCTGGTTACCTTCTTTATGCTCACCACTACTTTAACCAAGCCCAGGGCCATGGATTTAGCCATGCCGGTTGACGGGCCAAGTGATCCTGTACCACAGAGTCGTACAGTTACCCTGTGTTTAGGCAAGGATAATAAAGTGCTACTGTACCAGGGTATGCCCGAAACGGCAATGCCATCTGTCTTAGATTTTAGCAAAAACGGCTTGCGTAAGGCATTGCTTGACGCCAAAGAACGTATATACGCTGCAACAGGCAAAGATGTGGTAGTGTTGGTTAAGCCCAGTAATCATTCTGTTTATGGCAATCTCGTAAATACGCTCGACGAACTGAACATTAGCCAAAACTCCAGATATGCTATTGTTGATATATCGGCACAAGATATCGATATGCTTAAAAAGCAATCTATTTATTAAAATAGCAATCTTTATTAGTTTGCAGCCTGGCTATTAAGCCAGGCTTTTTTGTTGCTCATTTTTATAAAGCCTTATGCGGCTTACAAATACATTTTCTTTTTGTTTTGTGTATAATAAAAAAACCAAAGTATAGTTTTACCTTTGTTCCCTGAAAAAAATGGGATTTGGTAAGGCTTATCTGGCTCGAACCCCGGTTATTTCAACAAAGTGTATAACTCAAAACAAATAATAGTAGCTACAGAACCAGCCTTAACGGCTTCTTGCAACGGGGCCTTGCGTGCCGTACTGCAAGGCTTTAAGCATTAGTATTATGGGGTATAAAGAACAGATCGACTTATCACGGCTCCCTGAGCATGTAGCTATCATTATGGATGGCAACGGCCGTTGGGCTAAGGGCAAAGGCAAATTACGCGTGTTTGGTCATCATAACGGCGTAGTGTCTGTACGTGATGTAGTAGAAGGCGCCGGCGAGCTGGGGGTTAAATACCTTACATTATACACCTTCTCGGCCGAAAACTGGAACCGTCCAAGCTTTGAGGTAACTGCCATCATGGAGCTATTGATAGCCACCATTAATAAAGAGATTAAAAAGCTGATGAGCAATAACGTAAAGTTAAACGCCATTGGTGATTTGGAAATGCTGCCAGGCAAATGCCACCGCGAGTTGAAAAGCGCTATCGAGAAAACATCAGGCAATACAGGCTTGGTACTTACCCTGGCTTTAAGCTATAGCTCACGCAGGGAACTTACACAAGCTGCTCAAAACATAGCACAGCAAGTGCAAGCGGGTACATTAAAGCCAGAAGATGTTACCGAAGAAGTATTTGCAAAAAATTTGTATACCCACAACTTGCCCGATCCTGAACTGCTGATTAGAACAAGCGGCGAATACCGTATTAGTAATTACCTGCTATGGCAAATAGCCTATGCCGAGTTGTATTTTACCGATAAACTATGGCCCGACTTCAGGCGCGAAGACCTTTATGAGGCCATTCTGGATTACCAGAAACGCGAACGCCGCTTTGGAAAGACCAGTGAGCAGGTAAACTAATTTTTCTTTTAACAAAATTTAACAAACGTTTAAATTACTTTAGCGACCACAAAATATTCGGATGAATAAAATTTTCTTTGCTATTCTTTTTTCATTGATGAGCGCTGCTGCTTTTGCCCAAATAGGGGGAAGCCGATTGAGCAAATCTTCTATTCCTGCCGATAGCTTAAGTTATCTGAACCCTAAGGATTATATAATAGGTAAAATAACCGTTGCCGGTACCAAATACCTCGACAAGGATGTATTGATACAAATTGCCAAAATTAATAAAGGCGACCGTATCAATTTGCCTGGCGAGGCTTCGGCCAATGTTTTAAAAAACATGTGGTCGCAGGGGTTATTTGATGATGTGCAGTTAAATATCACACGTATCAACCTGGACACCGTTGACCTTGAATTATTTGTTACTGAACGCCCGCGTTTATCACGGTTGCGCTTAAACGGTATTCGTAAGGGCGAAATTGAAGACGTTCAAAAAAAGTTGAATGACAAAACCGGGAAAATTGTAAATGAAAACCTGTTGAGCACTACAACAGCCATCATTAAAAAACACTTCAACGAAAAAGGTTACTTAAACACAACCGTTGACATAAAGCAGCTGCGCGATCCGGCCGACTCTAATAGCGTTATCCTGAATGTAGCTATCGATAAGAAACAGAAGGTTAAAATTAACGATGTAATATTTGAAGGTAATAAAGAGTTTAGCACGGCCAAGCTGCGCAAATATTTACCAAAGACACGTAAGCGCAGGTTTTACAACCTGTTCGGTTCCAAGAAATTTAAGCAAGATCAGTACGAAGAGGATAAGCAGGCGTTAATTGCGAAAATGCAGGCCAAAGGTTTCCGCGATGCCGAAATTGTTAGCGATTCTGTTTGGAAACACAATGAGAGTACAGTGAATGTAAAGCTTAAAGTGTATGAGGGACGCAAGTATTACTTTGGCAATATTACCTTTACCGGTAATGCACGTTATTCATCAACTGTGCTTAATAAGATACTGCGCATTGGAAAAGGAGATGTATTTAGCGAAGAAGAGTTGGGCAAACGCTTAAATGGCGGTGGTCCTGATGGGCAGGATATTAATTCCCTTTATCTTGATGATGGATACCTGACCTTTAACTCAGAGGCTGTGCAAACACGTATTTATAACGATACGATTGATTTGAATATCCGTATTTATGAAGGTGCACAGTACACTATTAACCGGGTAATTATTAAAGGTAACGATGTAACCAACGATAAGGTAGTGCGCCGGGAATTAGCAACCAAGCCAGGCCAAAAGTTTTCAAAGTCACTCATTGTACGCAGTACCCGTCAAATTACTCAATTAGGTAATTTTGATGAGCAGAAGATAGAGCCTAAGCCTACTAACATTAACCCGCAGGATGGCACGGTTGATATTATCTACAACGTGGTTGAAAAGCCGTCAGACCAGATCGAGCTTTCGGGCGGTTTTGGTGGCGGGCAACTGGTGGGTACACTGGGCTTAACGTTCAATAACTTCTCAGTTAGAAACCTCTTTAACGGTAAAGCCTATAAACCGCTGCCTAAAGGTGATGGTCAGAAATTAAGTTTACGTGGTCAGGCTAATGGTAAAAACTACCAGAACTTTTCGTTTACGTTCTCTGAGCCATGGTTAGGTGGTAAAAAGCCAATTTATTTCAGCTTATCGGCCTACACGCAGTTAAGCTCTACTGGTCAGTTCTATGCAAAAGACAACCCGCTTTACAATTATCTGCGTATAAACGGTATTGGTGTAACATTAGGTAAACGTTTAAACTGGCCGGATAACTATTTCCAGTTAAATTACTCGCTTAACTTTGACCATTATAAACTGGATAACTTTACCGGTTACCTGTTCTCTAACGGTACTTCGTTCAACATTAAGTTAACGCAGGAGTTTAGCCGTAACTCAGTTGATGCGCCTATTTATCCAACCAGTGGTTCAAACATACGCTTCACACTACAGGTAACGCCGCCATACTCACTATTCAACAATACAAACTATCGTATTGCTACTCCTGAAGAACGTTACAAGTTTGTGGAGTACCATAAGTGGAAATTTGACGCGCAGTGGTTTACCCGCATTAGTGGCAAGTTGGTTTTGATGTCGCAGACCCGTTTCGGTTTCCTGGGCAGCTACAACAAACAGGTTGGCCAATCGCCGTTTGAGCGGTTTAAATTAGGTGGTGATGGTATGGCTACTTATCAGTTCTTGCAGGGTAGTGAGATCATAGGCTTACGTGGTTATCAGAACTTCTCGCTGGTACCTGTGGGTAGTAAGTATACTGCCGATAATAACCCGGGTAGCCCTATTTATAACAAATTTACCATGGAGTTACGTTACCCTGTTATTGCAAGTCAGTCGGCAACAATTTTCTTGCTTACATTTGCTGAGGGTGGTAATACCTGGAACAATTTTAGAGATTACAATCCGTTTAATATCCGACGTTCAGTAGGAGTGGGCGCTCGTATATTCTTGCCAATATTTGGTTTACTCGGCTTGGATTACGGTTACGGTTTCGACAAGATTCCGGGAATACGCGATGCTAATAAAGGGCAGTTCCACTTCTCTATCGCACAAAGCTTAAATGGTGGATTTAATTAATTTATGAGAATGAAAAAGTTACTGATTACATTAACATTTACGTTGATGGGCTTGGCAAGCGCAATGGCACAGCGTTTTGCTTATGTTGACTCAGATTATATTTTGCGTCACATACCCGAATATGCCTCTTCACAAAAGCAGCTGGCGGCCCTGTCAGACCAATGGCAACGCGAAGTGGATGGCAGATTTCAGGAAATTGACCGCTTATATAAAGCCTATCAGGCCGATCAGGTGCTGATGACCGCTGATATGAAGAAACGCCGTGAGGCCGAAATAGTAGACAAAGAGAAAGCAGCAAAGGATTTTCAGCGTTCAAAGTTTGGTCCGGACGGAGAACTTTCACAACGCAGCAGCAGCTTGGTTAAACCTATTCAAGAAAGAGTGTCTAAAGCTATACAAGCAGTTGCCGAGGGCGAAAACCTGGATATGGTATTTGACAAGAACAGTGAAGTGATGATGCTGTATGCCAACCCCCGTTATAACAAGAGCGATGCGGTGGTTACGCGCCTGGGTTTAAAACCCGGCACCTTTGCAAAGTAAAATTTTTTGATTAAAATAGCACACGATTAAACACAGACAAAAAGAAGAAATGAAAAAGTTATTTAAAGTTGCTTTAGTAGCAGGATTTATGTTATTGACGGCGGGTTTTGCTAAAGCACAAACTAAAATTGGCTACATTGATTTTAACCAGTTAATTGAATCAATGCCTGACTTAAAGCCGATACAAGCTCAATTACAGACCTACCAAAAAACATTTGTAGATCAATTGAGTACTATGCAAAACGAGTTTCAAACTAAAGGCGCTGCATATGAAAAAAACCGCGCAACCATGACGGATGCTGCACGTACAGCTTCAGAAACTGAGTTACAAGACATCAACAAACGTATACAGGATTACAACAACACTGCTCAGCAACAAGTGCAAGCAAAAAGCGCTGAGTTATTCAAACCAATCAGCGATAAAGCTAAAGCTGCTATCAATGCAGTAGCTAAAGAAAAAGGTTATACTTATGTTATCGATTCAGGTACAACCGGCCTAATCGTATCGCCGGCTGGTGACGACCTGATGGCCTCAGTAAAATTGAAATTAGGTGTTAAATAACATTAAGTGATATTAGAAATTAAAAGCGAGGGCATTGCCCTCGCTTTTTTTATTTTTGCACCATGCAGTCAACCCGCCCCATAGGTATCTTCGATTCTGGTTTAGGAGGGCTAACCGTTTTTAAATCTATTGCAGAAAAGCTGCCCGGTTACGATTACATATATTTTGGTGACAATAGCCGTGCGCCGTATGGTAACCGCTCATTTAACACCATTCATCAATACACATGGGAGTGTGTACAATGGTTGTTTGGGCAAGGATGCCCGCTTATTATACTGGCTTGTAATACGGCCTCGGCTAAGGCATTACGCACTATTCAGCAGCGTGATATGTTAAACGGTTATGCTAATAAACGCGTACTTGGCGTAATAAGGCCTACGGCAGAAGTAATTGGGGACTATAGCCAAAGTGGCGAGATTGGCGTTTTGGGTACAAAAGGTACCGTACAGTCGGAGTCATATGCCATTGAGATTAACAAGTTTTTTCCGGATGTGAAGGTTTACCAGCAGGCTTGTCCTCTATGGGTTCCGCTCATTGAAAATGGAGAGTATAACAAACCTGGAGCCGAATACTACATCAAGCTATATCTCGATCAAATTTTGGCCCAGTCATCCAGCATTGATACCTTATTGCTAGCCTGTACGCATTATCCATTATTGCAGGATAGGATAAAGGCGTACTTGCCAGAAAACATTCAAGTGGTAGCCCAGGGTGATATTGTAGCTAACAGCCTGGTTGATTACCTGAAACGCCACTCCGAAATTGAAAGCAATATTACGCAAAACGGTGTCAAACGATTCTTTACAACCACCGACGATACCCAAGAGTTCGATCAGCACGCCTCACTTTTCTTTTCAGCTCCGGTTAAGTCGGAGTATGTGGCTATTTAGTAGGGCAAAATTGTTAAGTTCTTGAATGGTTAATTAGTTCGTTGTTGAGTTGTCTAAAACGCTACCTCTTTTTAACCAAAAATGCCTACTGGAAATTTTAACTAATCAACTAATCTCTACCACCACGATAGAATAATTCTAAACAGCCGCTTATCATTCTGAACATAAATAGCTAAGTTTGCACCGTTTTGTAAATCGGTTTGCATTGAGCTTTTATATCATTTACATATTGGTTGCCATTGGGCTGTTTACTTTTGTAGCAGTGTTTACGCTATTTGGCGTTTACGCAGAACGAAAGCTATCGGCCTTTATCCAAGACCGTTTAGGACCTACCGAGACGGGCAAATTCGGGTCACTGCAAACTATTGCAGATATACTAAAAATGCTTCAAAAAGAACTTATTACGCCCGCCGCGGCCGATAAAGTTCTTTTTATGCTTGCACCAGTAATCATATTTATTGCCGTATACCTTGGGTTTGCTGCCTTGCCCTGGGCTCCTGATGTCATACCATCAAAAATAAATATCGGCTTATATTACATTTTCGCTATCGTCTCAATCGAATCTTTAGGTATAATAATGGCCGGTTGGGGATCCAACAACAAGTATTCTATATTGGGGGCCATGCGGTCGGTGGCACAAATAATTTCTTATGAAATTCCGGCCGGCTTTGCGCTTATTGCAGTGGTCATGATCTCACAAACGCTCGATTTGCAACAGGTTGCCATGCAGCAAGGCATACTTTCACAAGAGAAAGTGAAGTTTTTAGGCATTTGGGATGTTACACATATAGGCGGTTTTTTGAGTTGGAACGTGTTTAAAGCGCCGCATCTTATCGTAGCTTTCGTCATTTACTTTATAGCATCTTTAGCCGAAAGTAACCGCGCGCCTTTTGACATACCTGAGGCTGAATCTGAATTGGTCTCTGGTTTCCATACCGAATACAGTGGTCTTCGGTTTGCTTTCGTCTTTTTGGCCGAATACTCGATGATGCTTTTAGTATCGATGGTAGCTGTGGTGTTATTTTTAGGAGGGTGGAACACTATCTTACCTAACATTGGCCCTATAAAACTGGCCGACTGGACAACTGGTATTGGATTTGGGATTTTATGGACGTTGCTTAAAGCACTGATGCTGGTTGGCGTTCAAATGTGGATACGCTGGACATTGCCACGCTTGCGGGTTGATCAGTTAATGGACCTGTGCTGGAAAGTTTTAACGCCGCTGGCTTTTTTGTGTATGATTGTATCAGGCATATGGCGCTTGTGGGTAATGTAAATTAATTGTAAGTTGTGAATTTGCACAACTGGCAAGCTATCAATTATGAGTATATTGTTAATTGAATATTTCATCAATCAACAAAATCAGGACAGAAGAAATTGTTAATTAAAAACACATATAACGCATTTATAACGGCCTGGAAAGGCCTGGCACTTACCTTGCGCCATCTTTTGGGTGCTAACGGTAAACGCAATACTATTTCTGTAAAATCAGACAATTATTTTAAGCAGCTGGAGGAAGGTACAAATACCATACAATACCCTAAACAACAACTGCCTATACCCGAGGTTGGACGTTACCAGTTGGATGTGGAGATTGATGACTGCATTGTTTGCGACCTTTGCGCCAAAATTTGCCCTGTTGATTGTATCAGCATTGAATCCATTAAAGCTACGCAGGCCATAGGCCAAACGTCGGATGGTTCGACCAAACGCTTGTATGCAGCGCAGTTTGATATTGATATGGCTAAGTGCCTGTACTGCGGTCTGTGTACGGTTGTATGCCCAACAGAGTGCATTACCATGACTAACCAATACGATCGCAGCGTTTATCAATTAGGCGACCTCACTTACAGTTTCTCAGACATGAGCCCCGAACTTATAGCTGAAAAAAAGCAGGAAATTGAAGTGCAGCAGGCTGAACGGTTGGCAGCCAAGCAAGCTGCCATAAAGGCTAAGGAGGGTGGTGCATGAGTTTAGTAACGATAATGTTTTACGTTATGGCTGTTATTGCGCTTGGCTCAGCCTTGTATACAGCTGGCAGCCGGAACCTGGTAAGGTCGGTGTTTATGTTTTTTATAACGCTGTTTGCACTGGCTGGTTTATACGTTTTGTCGCTGGCCGATTTTGTGGCGGTAACCCAAATAGTAGTGTACGTTGGTGGTATACTGGTACTGATTTTATTTGCATTTATGCTGTCGGGGCGCGAGTCGCTGGCCGCCTTGGAGCAGCAAAAAAAACGGCTGATCGCTGTTAATAATCTGCCGGCTTTGCTGCTTGCTATTTTGTTTTTCGTAATGATGGCCTATATATTTTTGCGTGGTCATGTTGATGATGCCACCTGGTTAAAACAAGCGGTTGAAAAACAGAATGTAATAACGCCGCAAAATGTCACGATTAATAACCTGGGCGTTAATCTTATGACCAATTACCTGCTGCCCTTTGAGGCCATATCTATATTGTTGTTAATGGCATTAGTAGGAGCAGCGCATTTGTCAAGAAAGGAGGCGACTGCATGATTACACTTACTCATTACCTGATAGTAAGTGCCGGGCTGTTTTGCATAGGCCTTTACATGATTCTGTCTAAGCAAAATGCGGTGCAGATACTCATTGGCATAGAACTGATGCTTAATGCTGCTATACTTAACCTGGTAGTTTTTGGTAAGTTCGATAGACTTGATAATGGTGGGCAAGCATTTGCCTTGTTTGCCATAGTATTGGCTGCTGCCTCAACGGCTGTAGCTTTGGCTATCGTATTGAATGTTTACAGGCGGTACGGTACTATTGATCCGGGCAAGGTAAATCAACTAAAAGACTAAGTAAAATGAGGCTTGTATACATTTTTTTCTTAGTATTTGCTTTTGGCGTTATTAAAGCCCAGGATAATCACATGGTGATTACCACCAGCAATCAGAACACTCCAAAACCCTTATACGTAATTGATGATGTGGTTACAAAAGATGTGTCTGCCTTATCAGGAGTAAATCCGAACGACATAGAATCGATTGAGATTTTAAAAGACGCTAACAGTACCGCAGTGTACGGTAATGATGGCGTAAATGGTGTGATAGTAGTAAAAACGCAAAAGTACGTGAAACGTAAAACTTTGAATAAACTGGCCGAATTTTCGGCTAAACTACAAAGGTATCTAAAGCACAAGTCTGACACGGCAAGTTTCCGTTATTTAATTAACGGTCGGCAACCAGCCGACTCTGCCAGGCAAACTCCAGGCACTGTGTTCAGTCTTCCTAAAAGTGCCATAAAAAGCGTTGAGTTCAAAAAACCAAAAACTGGCGAAAAAGCTATTGTTAAAATCACAACCAAACCTTGATTACTGATTTATCACATACTGCAACCGTTACTAACTACGCCCTTGTGGCGGTGGCACTGCCGCTTGTTGCTTCGCTTGTGAATTTTTTATTGCCTGCTAAGGCAGGTAAGGTTTCAGGGTGGATTTCTGCATTGGCTGTTTTGGCAAGTGTGATACTGGCTGCAACCGTATTTGGCAAAGTATGGAATGCTGAGCAGATACATATTCGTAACCTTTGGTTTACTATTGGCCAAACTAACGTTTACGGCGGTTTATTGCTCAATAATCTGTCGGTGTTTATGTTGCTGCTGGTTACGGTTATTGCCTTGCCGGTACATATCTATTCTACAGCTTATATTAAACCTGCTGAACAGAACCGTTATTTTACTTACCTCAGCTTCTTTTGTTTTAGTATGCTGGCTCTTGTAGTAGTCGATAGTTTAGTACTCGTATATGCCTTTTGGGAATTAGTAGGCTTTTCATCATACTTGCTCATTGGCTTTTGGTTTACACGTGACAGCGCTGTACTGGCTAATAAAAAAGCCTTTATAATGAACAGAATAGGTGACATTGGATTGCTTTCAGCGATTATTATTCTGTTTGCCCAATACCACACTTTTGATTTAGTTGAATTGTTCGGTCAATACGGCTTGGTGGTCAAATCTATCGTGCAAAATGGAATCTGGCTGGCCCCAACAGGTCAAATGCCTCAAGTATGGCAGTATATAGCATTTACAGGCATATTTTTGGCTGTGGCTGCAAAATCGGCCCAGTTTCCACTGCATACCTGGTTGCCCGATGCAATGGAGGGACCAACCTCTGTTTCTGCATTAATACATGCAGCTACCATGGTTGCGGCCGGCGTGTTTTTGCTGGGGCGTGTTTACCCGCTATTTAACATATATGAATTAAACGCCCTGGCTATTGTAGGGTGTTTTACGGCGTTTTTGGCAGCTACCATAGCGCTTACACAAAATGATTTAAAACGAATATTGGCATATTCCACTATATCTCAACTGGGATACATGATTACTGCAATGGGCATCGATGCCTATGCTTCGTCGCTTTTTCATTTGGCTACGCATGCTTTTTTTAAGTGTTTGTTGTTTTTATGTGCAGGTGTTATTATACATGAGGTGCAGCACATTAAAGATGAAAACCAACTCGATATCGATCCGCAGAATATCTTGTATATGGGTGGTTTGCGTAAAAAGATGCCGTTAACATTTATTGCAACGCTTGTTGGTTGTTTGGCCTTGGTTGGCGGGCCGCTTACATCGGGCTACCTCTCTAAGGATGGTATACTAATACAGGCATTTGAATGGGCCGAAAATAAGAGCTGGGCATACAAAATTATACCCATCAGTATTTTAGTTACCAGTTGCATTACCGCTTTTTATGTAGCCCGTTTACTGTTTAAAGTGTTTTTTGGAGAGTTCAGGCTTAAGGAAATACTGCCTGACATGCAACTTCATATTGGCGATGGTAGTTGGGGCTTTCGTATACCACTGGTTTTTTTAACGCTTTGTTGCTTGTTCCCATTGTTTTCACTGCATCCGTTATTGTATGAACATGCCTGGTTATTTAAGGGTTTACGGCCGGCTGATTATATGGCACGCGAAAACATCTATCATACCATTATTCCAGTTGCCATAAACATATTGAGCGTTTTTGTAGCTTATTGGGCTTTTGCAGTTTATATTCAGCAACGCAAACTGGTATTTAGTCAAACCAACTTTTTATTCAAGCTTTCATACCATCATTGGTATATTGATACCTTTTATCAAAATACCGTAGTGAAAGCCGTATTATTATTAAGCAACGCCTTGTTTTGGTTTGATCGCCAGGTTATTGATGGCGTTATAAATTTACTACAAAGAGCCAGCGGCCTGCTAGCCAGCCTCACCGCCTGGACTGACCGTTATATTGTTGACGGTACTTTGCACTTTTTGGCCCTGTTAGTTAAAGCAATAGGCAATTTTTTCCGTGGTTTTCAAGGCGGCAAAGTGCAATACTATTTATATAGCATGCTGGCCTTAATTCTAACCCTTTTTATCATTAAAATACTGATCTGAACCTGATGAATATATTAACCTTATTCATATTTATACCTGCCCTTTTCGGTTTGCTTATTCTGGTGCTTCCATCATCGTTTAAGCAAATTTTTAAATATATAACGCTTGCGGCAACTATCATACAGTTAGCGCTGAGCGTATTTATATACTTGAATTTTAAAACAGGCGCGGCTTATGCTGGCGTTAATAATGAAAGTCAATTTCAGTTTGTACAAAAAACACCCTGGATTAGCTTGAATTTAGGCAATGCAGGCCATATGCAGATTGATTACTTTGTAGGTATTGATGGCATATCGGTATTAATGCTGGTAATGACGGCTGTTGTAATGGTAATAGCAGTACTGGCCTCATGGGAGATTAAACAAAACCTGAAAGGTTTTTTCGTATTGTTCCTGCTGCTGGATATGGCTGTTGCCGGAGTATTCTGCGCGCTTGATTTTTTCTTATTTTACCTGTTTTATGAGCTCATGCTGCTGCCGCTTTACTTTCTTATTGGTATGTGGGGTGGGGTAAGGCGCGAGTATGCGGCTATTAAGTTCTTTTTATACACGCTGTTTGGCTCAGTGTTCATGCTCTTAATTATGGTGGGCCTGTACCTGTCAGTTACCGATCCGGCAACCGGCAACCATACCTTTAACATCATACACATGATGAACCCGGCTAATTATCAGCAAGGTTCAGTGTTCTCAGTGCTAAGCCATCAAACGCTGTTCGGAATGCCGGCAAGAGTAGTGGGCTTTGTAGTGATCTTCATTGCTTTTGCCATCAAGGTGCCGGTTGTACCTTTACACACCTGGTTGCCCGATGCGCACGTTGAGGCGCCTACACCGGTATCTATTATTTTAGCGGGTGTGTTGCTTAAGATTGGCGGCTACGGCATTATCCGTATATGCATGGGTATCTTCCCCGAAGTGGCAGCTTCGGGTGCGTTTTGGCTTGGTTTGCTGGGCGTTGTTTCGATAATATATGGCGCCTTAAATGCCTTGGCACAGCGCGATTTAAAAAGGCTAATCGCTTATTCATCCGTTTCGCACATGGGCTTTGTATTGTTAGGTTTGGCTTCGCAAACAGCCGAAGGGGTGAGCGGCGCTATGATGCAGATGATCAGTCACGGCTTCTTATCATCCATGTTGTTCTTCCTAGTCGGCGTTATATACAACCGGGTGCATGACCGGGATATATATAACTTCCGTGGATTGGCTACCGTAATGCCACAATACACAACTTATGTAATGATCGCTTTTTTTGCGTCATTAGGCCTACCTGGCTTTTCGGCTTTTATTGCCGAAGCTTTTTCGCTGGCTGGTGCTTTCAAATCAACGGTTATTCCAAACTGGATGGCAGTATGCGGATCCATAGGTATTTTACTAAGTGCCGCATATTTTTTATGGACGCTGCAACGCATGTTTTTTGGCAAAGAGTTGCTAAAAGGAGGCGAAAGCTGGAAACAAGCTTTAACGGGTTTGCATATACGCGAAAAGCTGGCTTTGTTCCCACTGGCAATTTTAGCGCTGGCGTTAGGTATAATGCCCTCACTGGTGTTCAGCAAAATTAACGACTCGGTGCTGGCCGTAGTCGAATTTACAAAACAGATGGTTCGTTAAGTGATGCAGCACCTTTTGCCCAATATATCAACACAATTAAACGACGTGCTCGGCAGCCTGCCGCTGTTTAAACCCGAGATTTGTTTAGGTGCTTTGTTTTTACTGGTGTTAATTGCCGACCTTTTTTACCCCAAAAATAGAGGTAATGCCTGCCGCATGTTAGCCTGTGCAGGCATATTGCTGGTGCTGGCTGCCGACTGGGGCCAATACATTATTTTTAAGCAAGAGGCACAACTGCTATTTAACGGTAATCTTATTTTGCACCATAGCAACATCGTGCTAAAAATGGTGATGGACGTACTGGCCTTTGTACTGTTATTGTATTTCCGTTGGGATAACCAATTTAAAATGCACAAAAAGGGTATGGGCGATGCTTATACTATTATAGTGGCCTCGGTATTAGGCCTGCATTTAATGGTAATGTCGGCAACATTGCTAACGATGTTCTTGTCTATAGAGATGGTGTCTATAGCCTCTTATTTGTTAGTAGCTTACCGTACAGAGAGCGCGCTTAGTGCTGAGGCCGGTTTGAAGTATGTACTTTTTGGCATGGCTGCATCTGCTGTGATGTTATATGGAACATCCTTAGTATATGGCCTCACCGGAACGCTGAACTTGTTTGATGCACGGTTTATTGGCAACCTACAGCAGGCTGATAAAATGATGGCAGCACTGGCTATACTGCTTATACTGGCCGGCATTGGCTTTAAACTATCGTTTGTGCCGTTGCACTTTTGGGTGCCAGATGTATACCAAGGGGCCAGTACACCAGTTACGGCATATCTTTCAACCTTGCCTAAAATAGCCGGCTTTGGTTTACTGATAACTTTTTTAACGCCGTTTATTTACAACTCAGGATGGAAACAACTGGACCTTAGTCTCATCTTATCGGCTGCAGGCATTATCACCATGATAGCCGGAAATTTTGCTGCAGTATGGCAGCAAAATATAAAGCGCCTGCTGGCTTATTCCAGCATTGGGCACACAGGATTTGCTTTAATGGCTATTGTAACGTTTAATGCGCAAGGCATTAACGCGCTTAACTTTTACCTTGCTGTATATGCTTTAGCTAATATTGGCGTGCTGGCCTTGGCCAGTTATTTTGCTAATACTATGCAGGCACATGCCCTGGAAGATTATAAAGGACTGGGGGCAAAGTATCCCATTGCCTCGGTATGTTTTGTACTATTGCTTGTTTCGTTAACGGGTATACCGGTTTCGGCTGGTTTTAATGGCAAACTGCTGGTGTTCTCATCAGTTTATTCAGTTTATCAAAATGGGCATAATCCAGTGTTGTTAGCTTTGCTCATCACTGGGGCGGTTACCACAGTAGTCTCTTTGTTTTATTATATAAAAATCCCATTATTCCTTTTTCTGAAGAAGGGTGATAATGAGGAAGCCGATTTTTCGGCCACCTCTAAGTACCTGCTTATTATGATTGTGACGATTACGGCGGTGGTAATTTTATTAGGAATTTTTCCGGACTGGTTGGCCAATCTGTTGTAACATCGGTGCGGTAGCCCTGTTAATTGTAATATTCGCAAAAATAACACCAGTACGCTTTTTATGCTTTCGCATGACAATTACACGCGAAACGAATAAGAAAAAGTTGTACTTTCGTGGCTTCATTTAAAATCATGAGCGATCAGATTAAGCATGAATGCGGTGTTGCTTTTATACGTCTTTTAAAGCCCCTCTCATACTACCAGCAGAAGTACGGTACTGCACTTTACGGTTTAAATAAGCTATACCTTTTAATGGAAAAGCAACATAACCGCGGCCAGGATGGCGCGGGCGTTGCCACCATTAAACTGGATATTGAGCCTGGTAAACGGTACATTAGCCGTCACCGCTCAATGGCCAGCAACGCGGTAGCCGACATCTTCGAATACATCCAGAAGAAATTTGCGGATGTAGAAAAGGAATTTCCCGAAAGGATGAAGGATGCCGATTGGTTGAAAGAAAACATCAGCTTTACCGGCGAAGTGCTGTTGGGCCACCTGCGCTACGGTACGCACGGCAAAAACAGCATCGAAAGTTGTCACCCGTTTTTACGTCAGAACAATTGGATGACCCGAAACCTGGTAATTGCCGGTAACTTTAACATGACCAATGTTGATGAATTACTGGAGCAGTTATACGAATTGGGTCAGCATCCAAAAGAAAAAGCCGATACTGTAACGGTACTGGAAAAAATAGGACACTTTTTGGATACCGAAGTTCAGGGCCTGTTTGACCAATTTAAGCGGGAAGGCAATGATGACAACATAGAGATCAGTAAGATGATTGCTGATAGCATGGATGTAGCCAAGATCATAAAAAAATCGGCCAAGAACTGGGATGGTGGTTATACCATTGCCGGTATTATAGGTCACGGCGACGCCTTCATTATGCGCGATCCGGCTGGTATTCGGCCGGCGTTTTATTACGCCGACGATGAAATTGTGGTAGCTACCTCTGAGCGTCCTGCTATACAAACAGCCTTTAATATTCCGCTTGAGAAGATTAAAGAAATACAACCCGGGCACGCGCTTATCATCAAAAAAAGTGGTAAGGTATCTGAAGAGCAGTTTAGCGAGCCGAAGGTAAAAAAGGCATGTTCATTTGAGCGGATCTATTTTTCTCGTGGCAGCGACGCGTCGATTTACCGGGAGCGTAAGCAATTAGGCCGGTTATTGTGTAACCAGATTTTAGAAGAGGTTAATAACGATATCAAAAATACCGTGTTTTCTTACATTCCTAATACTGCCGAAACTGCTTTTTATGGCATGGTAGAGGGTGTAAATAAATATGTTAAACAATACCAGCGCGATCGACTGCTGAACCGGGACGATAAAATTACTGATGAGGAGTTAAGCGAAGTATTGAGCCTGGCACCAAGGGTTGAGAAAATTGCCATTAAAGATGTAAAACTACGCACCTTTATTACGCAGGATGCCGACCGCGGCGAGATGGTAGCCCATGTTTATGATACTACTTACGGCCTGATAAACAAAGGAACCGATACACTGGTATTACTAGACGATTCTATTGTACGTGGCACGACGCTTAAACAAAGCATCCTGAAGATTATGGATCGCCTTGGGCCTAAAAAAATTGTTATAGTATCATCAGCACCGCAAATACGTTACCCGGATTGCTATGGCATTGATATGTCTCGCATGGGCGAGTTTGTGGCTTTTGAAGCGGCAATTAGCCTTTTAAAAGAAACCGGCCAGGAAGATATTATTTTGGATGCTTACCAAAAGGCTAAAGCCAGCAGCGCATTGCCTAAAGAGCAGGTTGAAAACCATGTGAAAGCCATTTATGCGCCTTTTACCGATCAACAGGTATCAGACCGTATTGCAAAAATTATAACGCCTGCTGAAGTAAAGGCTGAAGTGCAGGTAATATACCAAACGCTGGATAATTTACATAAAGCTTGTCCCGACCATTTGGGCGACTGGTATTTTAGCGGTGATTACCCAACACCGGGTGGTAATAAAGTGGTAAACCGCGCCTTTGTAAATTGGATGGAAGGTAAAAACCAACGCGCTTACATGTAAGCTGCGACGTTGATATAAAAGCAAAAAGGTCCACAGTTTTACCAACTGTGGACCTTTTTGCTTTTATATGCCTTTAATAATCTTGCTGGTTATTTGTAAACAAGCTTGCTGGCCTTGAAAGCTTTGGTCCATTTTTCTACAAGTAAGGGACCCAGCATATCTTTTTTTACGGCTACAAAGTTGTTATATAGATTTTGATTGCCTTGAAATATATAGTAGAGTTGCGACTCCGGATTTTTTACGTTTAACCCAGGTTCGATCTTAAAGATTATCCAGGGGTTGGTGCCGCTGTCCTTACGCTCAATTATCCTGAGCTTGGATTGTGGCGTTCTGCTCTTGGTTTTTTCGAATATTGCATTCATGATAGGGTCAAGTTTCATGTTCTTAACACCTTTCATGCTCACTGTAGTTACAATAATGCTCCAGTTATTTAAGGTCTCATTTTTGGGGATCAGCTCCATCATACGGTTCTTACCACTTTCCTGGTCTGAACCAAGCTTCCAATTATATTCAGATGGTAAAAAGAGTCTTAAAGTTTCCTGCTGGCTTTGCGCAAAACTGTTGGTGAGGCAACTTAGCGTCATAACAGCTAAAATAATATACTTTCTCATATCGGAATGTTAGGCATATAATACAACTGTTAACCGGCTATTGTGTTTTGACTAACAAGGCAAGCCTTAGCCGGCAGGCATAGGCGAGAACACGATATGGGTAACCAATCTGTCGAAAATAACAATAGCAGCAATAATTAGCGCCGCTCCGGCCACATAATTAAGCTGATGCACCAGCTTGACCGAAATTTTATCACGCAGTTTATTGGCATAAAAAGCTTTAACTACATCCATGCCAAATTGAACCAGCAAAATTGTTAAAAACATAACAGCAATTTTAAGCTGGCGGTTTGGTATACCCTCATGATAAACGGTACTGGCTGTTCCTATAACAGTAATCCAATGAAACAGCAGGGTAGGGTTAAATATGCACATTAAGAACCCCTTAAAAAAGTAGCCAGCTCTATTTACAGTGGGCGGCGTGTGCGTATTGTAGCTTACCTCGGCCTTTTTGGTTAAATAGTGGGTACCTATAATAAGCAGTATCACACTGCCAATTACCCCCAGCCACACTTTAGCCTTGTCTGGCACTTCAAACAACTGCGAGCCAAATATAATGGCACCTACAAATACCACATCGCTGCTTACTACCCCCAATGCCAAAGCTGCGCCTGCATGAAATCCCTTCTCAATGCTCGTTTTTATCAGCGCAAAAAAAACAGGGCCGGTAATAAACGTCAGCACTAAGCCAATACCAATCCCCGAAATAATAGCTTCAATCATTACAGATATAAATTAAGCCCGGCGAATATGCAACTTATCTCTTAAAACAAAAAACCTTAAAAATGTTGACGATTAGTTGTAAAAGTATGAGTATTATTTACAAAAATTGAACTATGTTAGCACACTTAAAAGCCCCTTAACAACCGCTTAATATGGAGCAAAATAATAATAAGAACTACGGCTCAGCCTTATACACACTAATTACTGTCTTTTTTTTCTGGGGATTTTTAGCTGCCTCAAACGGTATTTTTATTCCTTTTTGCAAAACACATTTTAGTTTAACACAATTTGAGTCGCAGCTTATTGACTTTACGTTTTACGGTGGTTACTTTATTGGCTCGTTAATACTCTATTTTGCGTCGCAGGCCAGCCGGGTTGATATATTAAACAAACTCGGTTATAAAAATGGTATTATTCTCGGCCTGATCATATCAGCCGTTGGTGCCCTGGTTATGGTGCCTGCCATTGGCTCGGGCAGCTTTGGTTTCATACTAGCTTCTTTCTTTGTTATTGCAGTTGGATTTTCTTTGCAACAAACAGCAGCAAACCCTTTTGTAATTGCCTTAGGCCCGCCAGAAACCGGCGCTAGCCGCTTAAGCTTTGCTGGTTCCATTAACAACATTGGTGGTTTAATGGGGCCTGTTGTGGTAGCGTTGATGCTTTTTGGAACAGCTAAGGGCGATGCAAATGTTAAAGTTGATATTGCTTCGGTAAACAACCTTTACTACATATTGGCAGGTCTATTCATTGCAGTTGCGGGCTTTTTCTGGGTATCCAAGTTGCCAAAAGTTACCAGTGATGAAAAGATAGAGCAAAGCAGTAAAGCCAACAAGCCATTGGGTATTATATTTATTGCTTTTTGTTTGATATTGGCTGCTGGTCCGTTAAGCAACGCCACAGGCCTATCGCAGCCTTACTTTGTATATGCGTCACTTTTAATCATCCTATCTACACTGATCAGCTCACTGCTTTCGGCACAAAAGAACAGTGAAGGCTGGGGGGCTATGCGTTATCCGCAATTAATTTATGGTATGATAGCCATTTTTACCTATGTAGGCACCGAAGTTACTATTCAAAGCAACATGGGGGCATTACTAAAGTTACCTGCCTTTGGTGGATATAATGAAAAAGACATAGCGCCATTTATATCGCTGTATTGGGGTAGCTTAATGATTGGCCGTTGGGCTGGTTCGGTAGGGGCATTCAACATTAAGCCTTTGCTTAAGAATATATTAACAGTAATCATTCCGTTTGTGGCCTTTGCCGCAATATTATTTATCAATCATTTAACTGGCTCAAAGGTAGATCATCTTTTCCCTTATGCTATATGCGTTGCTGTATTAGTTCTGGCTTTCTTTTTAGGTAAGCAAAAGCCGGCCCGCACGCTGACTGTATTTGGTTTACTGGGTGTTGCCTTTATGTTAGTAGGATTAGTTACTACAGGCATTGTGGCCACTTTTGCATTCATCAGCGGCGGCTTGTGCTGTTCTATAATGTGGCCATCAATATTTGCATTGGCCATCACAGGGTTAGGTAAGTATACCAGCCAAGGGTCGGCATTTTTGATCATGATGATTTTGGGCGGGTCTATTATTCCACCGGTCCAGGGTATACTGGCTGATACGAGCGGCATACACCTGTCTTACATTGTACCGGTATTAGGTTTTGCTTACCTGGCGTTCTTTGCCTGGAAGGTGAGTCGCGAACTGCGTAAGCAGGGTATTGACCTGGACCATGTTGAAGCCAGCGGCGGGCACTAAGAATTTATGAGTAAGCTTTCGTTCGACCAAATATTTATGAACCTGGCCAATGATTTTGCCAAGCGTTCGCATTGTGTAAAAGCGCAGGTAGGAGCGGTGCTCACCAAGGATACCCGTATTATATCCGTAGGCTATAATGGTCCGCCTGCGGGTACCCACAACTGCGACGAGGAATGGCCCGAAACCGGTTGTCCGCGCGATGCCCGGGGAAGCTGCTCACTGGCCCTCCATGCCGAAGAAAACACCATACTTTACGCAGTGAAAAATGGCGCAAAGTTAGAGGGCGCCACTATGTACACTACCCTGTCGCCATGCTTGCCATGCGCACGGCTTATCTACTCAGCAGGTATAACCAAAGTATATTATCAGCACTCTTATGCAGAATACAAGGGTTTAACCAGCGATGAAGGGGTAGACTTTTTAAATCGCTTTGGTGTGCAGGCGCTCAAGTTTGAGGCCGAAAGCAATAGTGTTAGTTTTTAAGAAAGGGCTGTACTTTTTCTAATGCAAAGGCCAGCTGCTCGTCTGGCGTAATGTTAGTGTTATCCAGGATGACGGCATCCTTGGCACGCATAAGCGGACTTTCTTTGCGGGTAGTATCTGAGTAATCGCGGTGGGCAATGTTTTCAAATACTTCTTCGAGGGTGATATCCGGATTGTTAGGCAGCAATTCCCTGTAACGGCGTTCGGCACGTACCTTAGGGTCGGCCGTCATAAATAATTTCACCTGCGCATTAGGGAAAACTGCGGTGCCGATATCGCGGCCATCCATTACAATGTTTTTTGACTTGCCCATGCGCTGCTGCTGGGCAACCATCTCTTTACGTACTTCCCGTATAGCCGACACTGGACTTACATTTTCGGATACCGGCATTAAACGAATCTCGTCTGATACCTCTTCGCCGTTGAGCGTAATGTGTGTTTGATAATCGCGTGAATGGAAATTCAGGTGAATGTTCTGCAAAGCTGCGGTAACCTGTTCAGCATCTGCAATGTTAACATGGTTACGTAAAAAGTATAGGGTTACGGCGCGGTACATAGCGCCACTATCAACGTATATAAAATGGAGTTTCTTGGCTAAGGCTTTGGCTAAGGTGCTTTTTCCACATGAGGAATAACCGTCAATAGCCACCACAATGTTTTTGCTCATCGTGGTGCTAAGGTACAAAAATGCGCTAAATTTTTGCGGTTAAGCAATTAAACTTAGTTTTGAACAATGAACTTTTCTAAAGCCGAGCTTCAAAAAGAGGTTATTTATAAAGCGTCCAGAAGTGGTGGAAAAGGTGGGCAAAATGTAAATAAAGTATCAACCAAAGTAGAACTGCTTTTTGATATACAGCAGTCGGTATTATTTACTGATGAACAAAAAGCCCGCCTTGTCAGCAAACTACAAGTTCGTTTTAATAGAGATGGCTTGGTACAGGTTATAAGTGAGGAGGAGCGGAGCCAGCTTATGAATAAAGAAAGGGCCATGGATAAATTGATTTCCATGCTTATCCAAGCACTTCATCAACCAAAATTGCGTAAGCCAAGTAAGGTAAGCAAACAGGCCAAAGCCAAACGTATGGAACAAAAGCGCCTACAGTCGGTAAAAAAGCAACTCAGGCAGTCGGGCAGAGACTATTAAGTAAACTTGTGTGGATGGAGGCAAAAAACTGCTTAATACCTGCCGCTAAGTTGCTGATAATTACATTTTAGCTTTATAACCGTTAAACCTATAAATTACACTCAAGGAGCCCCACTGGTGGTTATTAAAAGTTTGCGTTTTAACTTCCCTTGAATTAAAAGTTGCGGCCGCGTCAAAAATCCAACGCGATGAACAAAAGCTCACACCAACCTGGTTGCTGAATACAAACCGATTTGGGCTGCTGGTAATTTCAGTTCCTTTTTGCTCCTTACTTTCAAAGTACAATGCGCCTTGTACAGTAGCATCATAAGCAACGTAATTAAACTGCGGCCGGTAATGCAAAAAGAGTTCTTTTTTATGCAACTGTGCAATGCTGTTGCGGGTTGCGGTACTTTGTGTACTTATTGAATTAAATAACTGGTTAAACTTACCCAAGCGTATAAGCGGACCAATACCGGCTCCTGTAAATGTTGTACCCAAGTTGCCATATCCGGTTGCTGAGATATCTGCCCAATCCTTACGGAAAAGCAAGCGGTTATATTCGGCAGATAAGTTGACTTGGAAGCTGTTCTGAATCTGGTACTGCCAGCCGTTCAGTTCATAAAAACCAAAAGTGTTGTGTATGATTTCCTGCACCTGCTTGCCTTTAGCCGACGGACCAACTACACCAATTTGTGCACTAAGCTTTAAATTACTCTCATTACGGTATAAGTAGTTAACGTTTACACCTGCATATAGGTAAGCAGCAAACGGGCGGTCTATGTAGGTGGAGTCGGGCACGCTGCCAGATATAGGGTTATACATCTTCTGGCCAATTTCAATACCCAGTACCTTGTTGGCCAGTTTTGGATTTTTAAAGTCCATGCCACGGCGGTAAAATATAAATAAGCCGTTAGTATAATACCGGTCGGAGCCCTGCGCCAAAAAAGAATCATTATCAGATTGAAAGCCGAACTCATGTGTGCGGTTCTGGGCAAAAATGCCATTAGCTGTCAATTCCAGCAAAAAACAAATAGCAAGTAATTTTATTTTCATCAGCCTAAATAAGGAGTGCTAAAAATAATAAAGCCGGACGATTAATCGTCCGGCTTTTAATATTAAATACTTTAATCTTTAAAAAGTATATCCAAAGCTCACTCCACCAAAAAACGGGAAAAAATCGTGTTTGTTGAAAACCGGGTTAAGTGCTGCCCTGAAATTGAACCCACCCTCTTCGGGCTGGTATCGGTAACCAAACGTCATAGTCCCGATTGTGTTTTGAGCGTTATCGAGTGATAAAAAGTCATTTTCGTCGCCGCGTGAGCTTACAAAGGTAGCGCCTATCCCTAATTCAAAATATCGGTTATTTCTGCCCAGTAAATAATTAATTTGTAAAGGAACAGTAAGTAAGGAGTTATCGCTTATAGAAAGATAACCCACACCTAAACGTCCGCCCACACCATCATGCCGGTTTACAAATCGCGTATCGTAATTAGCTGAAAGCAGCAGTCCGGGACCGCCCAATTCAACAAATATGTTTTGCGCACGGGCACCCGCAGTTGTTTGCGCGTGGCTTGCACATGCCAGCGTTAACAGTAACAAACTTGTGCAAATGTATTTAACTATATGCTTCATAAAGTGATGCGTTAATTAACTAATGTAAAGGTATTTAGAATTTAAATTATTGGTAGTGAAATCTTTAATAGAATATAACTGATAAATCTTTCAGCGCGTTCATTTAGCCGAAAAGGTATAACCAAAGCTCAGTCCAAAAAAGTAGGGTATGAAATTTTTACTGTCAAATACCGGGTTAATATAGCCCCGAAAGCTAAATCCGCTGTTAAGGGGCTGGTATCGGTAACCAAACGTCATGGTGCCTAGCAAGCCAGAACCGTTGCCTCTATTTACAACTAAAATCCCGTCATCATTGTCTTCCGAATAGATGTACTGGCCGTTAGAACCATTATAAAACACGTTGTAGTTTTCCGGCCTGTTTTTAGCGTTATAGTAGGTAGCACCTAAACCAATTTCAAAGTATTTGCCTTTTTTACCTAACAAATAATTAAGCTGCATCGGCAGGGTAAACAATTTATCGCCATCTTCAGCAAAGAAACCAGCCCCTAAACGGCCGCCTAAACCATCGCGCCGGTTACCGAAGCGGGTATCATAATTAACTGAAAACGTGACGCCGGCACCCAGCAATTCGGCAAATACATTTTGTGCACGGTGCGTTGAGATACTGTCTGCCGTTTGAGCACTCACTTTTAATGTAAGCACTATTGATACGGCCAGTAATAGGGCAGTAACTTTGTTAGTTAAGTTTTTAATCATGTAAGGTTTAGCTTGCCCTAATATAGGCATAGCTAAACCTTACATCCAAATTATTGTGCCAGTTCGCCGGCAAGCTTTGGTTCTTCTTTTATGGTCAAATCCAACGGTTCAACAACCAGCTCATCTAAAAGTGCCAGGTTGATTACGTCACGCATCTCTTTTACGTAATGGAAATTCAGGTCTTTTATGTAATCTTCCTTAATTTCCAAAATGTCTTTCTGGTTAGATTGACATAGGATCACGTCTTTAATGTTGGCGCGTTTAGCGGCTAAAATCTTTTCTTTAATGCCACCAACCGGTAAAACCCGGCCACGTAAAGTGATCTCTCCGGTCATGGCCAGATGAGGTTTAACTTTGCGTTGCGTAAAGGCTGATGTTAATGCTGTAAGCATGGTAATACCAGCCGATGGTCCATCTTTAGGCGTAGCGCCGGCCGGAACGTGAATATGTATATCCCATTGCTCAAAAAGCTTAGGATTAATGTCGAAATAGTTGTAGTGAGCACGCAGGTAAGCTAAAGCAATAGTAGCCGATTCTTTCATTACATCGCCCAGGCTACCGGTTAGGGTAAGTCTGCCTTTACCAGGGCTTAAACTGGCTTCTATAAACAGTATATCGCCGCCTACCTGTGTCCATGCCAGGCCCGTTACTACGCCGGCAACATCGTTACCTTCATAAAGGTCTTTATCAAACAACGGCGGACCAAGGTAACGCTCTACATCTTTTTTGCTGACAATGCTATTGTATTCTTCTTCCATGGCGATGCTTTTGGCAACACCACGTACTATAGATCCAACTTGTTTTTCTAAACCACGTACACCCGATTCGCGCGTATAATCTTCAATCACCTTTTCCATGACGTCGTTCTTGATCGTCACATCTTTGGATTTGATACCATGCGCCTCACGCTGTTTAGGCAAGAGGTGTTGTTTGGCAATTTCAACTTTCTCTTCGATAGTGTAGCCGCTTACCTCGATGATTTCCATACGATCCAGCAGGGCTGGCTGTATAGTGCTCAATGAGTTAGCTGTGGCAATAAACATTACGTTAGAGAGGTCAAAGTCCAGCTCCACGTAATGGTCATAAAAGGTGCTGTTTTGTTCGGGGTCCAACACCTCCAGCAAGGCCGAAGATGGGTCGCCTCTGAAATCATTGCCTACTTTGTCTATCTCATCCAGGATAAACACAGGGTTGGCCGCGCCAGCTTTTTTTACCGATTGAATAATACGGCCCGGCATAGCGCCGATATAAGTTTTACGATGACCACGAATTTCGGCCTCGTCCCTTACGCCGCCCAAAGCCATACGTACATATTTACGGCCTAAGGCTTTAGCAATTGATTTACCTAACGAAGTTTTACCTACTCCCGGAGGACCAACCAGGCACAAAATAGGCGCTTTCATATTATGTTTTAGCTTCAAAACAGCTAAATACTCAATAATGCGGCGTTTTACCTTGTCCATGCCAAAATGGTCTCTGTCTAACACCTTTTGAGCCCGTTTCAGGTCAAAGTTGTCTTTGGTAAACTCATTCCAGGGTAAATCAAGCAATAGTTCCAGGTAATTGATCTGAACCGAATAATCGGCAGCGGCAGGGTTAATGCGCTGTAATTTTTCCAGCTCTTTGTTAAAATGATCATTAACTTCTTTAGACCATTTCTTTTTTACCGAACGGGTACGAAGATTTTCAATTTCCAAATCGGGTGTGCTGCCGCCCAGTTCTTCCTGTATGGTTTTTAACTGCTGGTTCAAGAAGTAATCGCGCTGTTGTTTATCCAAATCAGTACGCACCTTGGTTTGGATCTGATTTTTGAGCTCCAGCATCTGCAAGTCAGTTGTTAGATGCTCCAGCACAATACGGGCGCGTTCACGCAAATTAGGTATTTCTAACAAGCGCTGTTTAGCCGTAATATCGGCATTCATGTTAGAAGCAATGAAGTTAATCAGGAATGAAGTGCTCTCAATATTACGGATAGCGATACCTGCTTCGCTCGGAATATTAGGTGAAAGTTGTATAATGCTCATGGCCATATCCTTTACAGACGAAACCATGGCCTTAAACTCCTTGTCTTCCTTAATAGGCAGTTCCTTAAAAGGTTCAATAGTGGCCTTTATATAGGGGGCGCTTTGTATCTCTTCTTTTAATACGAATCTTTTTTTGCCCTGCAGTATAACAGTGGTATTTCCGTCGGGCATCTGCAGCATCTTAATAATAAGTGCTGTTGTACCAACACTGTGCAGCTGGCTAAACTCAGGATCTTCGGCATTCACATCATGCTGGGCAACCACGCCCACCATGCGGTCGCCTTTATTGGCATCGCGTATAAGTTTAATAGACTTATCGCGTCCTACGGTTATGGGTATTACAACTCCAGGGAACAATACAGTATTGCGTAGCGGAAGTATGGGAAGAAACTCAGGTACTTGCTCATTATTCATCTCCTCTTCGTCTTCGGTAGACATCAGCGGAAAAAATTCTGAATCTTCATTTATTATTGGTAATGCATGTTTGAAATCAAACGGATCGAAACTCATCAAATACCCTTTCTTATATGGTAGTAAAAACGTCATGTTGTCAGCCTGTACGCGGACGGGCTGGTGGAAGCGTTGCAAAAGTACACTTTTATGCGCTAACATTGTAGTCTTTCAATCCGTATGCCAATGTATTGTTGAGTGACACATTACCATCATGCTGTCACACTTCATGCAAGCAAATTTTTATTTAGCTTGTTATTTGTAATTGATTTGTTATTATTGCTTCCCCTCACTGTTAAGCGTTTACCTTGCAAGCGGCAGGGCATTAAAACATTTGCCTAATGGTGCGAAAAGTTTTAAACATTAACCTACTACCACACAATAAATTATAAGTGCACCAGTTATTGTATAGTTATTGCATTAACAAATTTGATTGATGATAAGGTTATCCGTCATACTGTCTTTATTAGTTGTATCTTTTGAGAGCTCGGCCCAAAACGCATATCTTAAGTTAGGGTACCAGGCATTGATGGATAAGGACTTCAAAACAGCCGTACGTCAGTTAGAAAAAGCCTGCGTGGTCGACTCTAACAACACTAATGCTTTGTGGATGTTAGGCTACTCGTACTTTCATAGCGAAAATTACAAGAAGTCTATAGCCGCCTATAGTAAGGTCATTGCCGCAAACAGCACCGATAAAGCCGCCTACTTTTTCCGTTCAAAAGCGAAAAGCAATATGGCCCATGATGCACAAATGCCGTCTGCGGAGAAAGAAAAGTGCTTGTTAGGGTCTATTGCTGATTTGACAAAAGCCATATTAATTAAGCCCGAAGATAGCTTTTATCAAAACCGCGGTATCAACTACAAAGATTATGCGGCGTTAAAATTACAGCATAGTCCTTATGATAAATTGCGGGCTATTAATGCCCTTAAGGCTGCAATAGGCGATTTTGAAAAGGTATTGGCCAATAACCCAAGCCGGACTGATATATCCTCTCTACTCGATATTTCTAAAGAAAAGCTGGCTACCCTGGTTGGGCATCATTAATCAATTATCTATTGCAAAACATAGGTTTTAGAAATGTAATGCAGAAAAGGGCGGAGTTTTATTTTATTTTCCCAATAATCAAATAACGATTACTTCCAATAAACCTGACTTTTTGTAATTTATCTATTTCGTACAATGAGTCCGGATAATATACCAAATGCTCAGTTGTCTGGTAAAGCATATTCTTAGTAAAATTATCTACCGAAATTTTTTTGACCTTGCCGGGAGTTCCATAAACAACCATGCGGCGGGTAGTTAAATCTTGTTGCAGAGCGGTGTATACTACCGAATCTCCACCTTTTACAATTTTGTAGCTATCTCGCCAGGCCGGCTTATTAATGTCTGAGGCTGCAAATAAATTAAGTTCCTGACCCCAGTTGGTAATTTTGATACGTTTGGTTTGTGGGGCGCTGTTGTTTTGAACTACGGTTTTAAGTACGGCAGTTTGGGCTTTGCTTAAACGTGCCGAGTCGGTATGAATAAATTTCGCCAGGTCGAAGTAGCGCTTTTGCCCTGCGCTTACATGTATATCCGGCCGGCAGGCCGCCAGGCCGGATATACATAATAAGGTGCTGTAAAGTAACTTTAAACGCACATTGTGAGTTTTACACCAATACATTGCCGGTCATTGTCTCAGGTATAGCTACACCCAGCAGCTTTAATATGGTGGGTGCAATATCACCCAACTTGCCATTTTCAATATGAGTTACATCTTTATCAATAATAATGCAGGGCACTAAGTTGGTGGTATGTGCCGTATTAGGCGAACCATCCTCGTTAACCATATAATCGGCGTTGCCGTGGTCGGCAATAATGATGAAGGAGTAGCCATTAGCGGTGCCCACTTCAACCAGGGTTTGTACGCACCTGTCTACTGTTTCGGCTGCTTTAACTACTGCATCAAATACACCGGTGTGACCCACCATATCAGTATTGGCAAAGTTGAGGCATATAAAATCTGCCCAGCGGCTTTGCAACTCGGGCAAAATAGCATCGCGTATACCTTCGGCACTCATTTCAGGCTGCAAATCATAAGTAGCCACCTTGGGCGACGGTACCATTAATCGCTTTTCGTTTATAAACTCGCGTTCACGACCACCAGAGAAGAAAAATGTTACGTGCGGATACTTTTCTGTTTCAGCTATCCGGATCTGTGTTTTACCGGCGTCCTGCAATACCTCGCCTAAAGTTTGGGTAAGGTCGTCCTTGTTAAAAATTACCTGTACGTTCTTAAAGGTCTCATCATACGGTGTCATGGTGATGTAGCGCAGGTTAAGCGCATGCATGTTTTGCTCCGGGAAATCCTTTTGCGATAGCGCCTGCGTGATCTCGCGGCCACGATCGGTACGGAAGTTAAAGCAAATTACCACATCACCGTCTTTAATAACGGCAATAGGGTTGCCGTCAACATCGGTCCGCACTATCGGTAATATAAACTCATCGGTTACGCCATCAGCATATGATTCCTGAATGGCTTGCACCATATTCATAGCTGGCCTGCCAATACCGTTTACCATTAGATCATAGGCCAGTTTTACCCGCTCCCAGCGGTTATCGCGGTCCATGGCATAATAGCGGCCAATAGCAGATGCCAACTTAACCGGCTGCTGGCTAATAGCAATCTCCAGATCGGTTATATAATTAACACCCGAATTTGGGTCAGTGTCACGTCCGTCTAAAAAGGCATGTATAAAAACCTTATCCAGGCCAAACTCGGTAGCCGCATCACACAAACCTTTTATATGTTTAATATGCGAATGCACGCCCCCGTCAGACACTAAACCAATCAGATGCACATCTTTATGGTTCAGTTTGGCGTATTCAAAAGCATCTTTTAAAACATTAATTTGGGGCAGTTCGTGGTCATCAACCGCTTTATGTATACGGCCCAGTTCCTGGTAAACAATACGGCCGGCACCCAAATTCATATGGCCAACTTCAGAGTTGCCCATTTGTCCGTCGGGCAAACCAACATCCATCCCCGAAGTTACCAGTTTTGAATTAGGATACTTTTGCAGCATCTCGTCAAAAAAAGGTGTATTGGCGGTATATATAGCGTTTGAAGCATCCTGGCGGCCGTAACCCCAGCCATCCAGTATTAATAAAGCGATTTTCTTGTTTTCCACGGTGCAAATATAGTTGATTGGAGCATAGTTGCTTGGTGAGTTATTAAATCGTTGCTTAGTTAAGCAATTAATTATGGATTTTTTCTTGAAAAAAAGCTTAGTGTGGTTATTTCACAGTAATTAGCCAACTTCAACAAAATTGAAAAACTAAATCACCAGTATTTGTTTTACTTTTGAAGCGTAAATACTTACTATTTTGGATAAACAACTTGTTGATGACTTTATAGAACGTGCGTTGGCCGAAGATGTAGGCGACGGCGATCATACCTCGTTGGCCACTATACCCCAAGGTACTATGGGCCGGGCCCGTTTATTGGTAAAAGATACCGGCGTTTTAGCGGGTGTTGAACTGGCTTCAGAAATATTCCTGATAGTGAACCCTGACTTAAAGGTGAACATATTTTTACAGGATGGTGCTTTAGTAAAACCGAAAGACGTGGTGTTGGAGGTGGAAGGAAGTGTGCATTGCATTTTACGCGCCGAGCGTTTAGTGCTCAATTGCATGCAGCGTATGAGTGGTATTGCTACAAAAACGCGTGAAATTATGGACTTGTTAAAGGGCACTAATACAAAGGTGTTAGATACCCGAAAGACAACACCGGGTTTCCGTTACCTTGAGAAATGGGCTGTACAGATAGGTGGAGGTGTAAATCATCGCTTTGGTTTGTATGACATGATCCTGATTAAAGATAACCATGTAGATTATTCGGGCGGCATTCAGCAAGCCATTACTAATACGCATGAATATTTAAAACGGGAGAATAAAGAACTGGCTATCGAGATAGAAGTGCGTAGCCTTGACGAATTGGAGCAGGTGCTGCAAACCGGCGGGGTGGACCGTATCTTACTGGATAATTTTAGCATACCTGATTTAAGAGATGCAGTTAATATTATAGCAGGCAGATTTGCTACCGAAGCATCGGGCGGTATTACGTCCGAGAACATTGGCGAGTATGCAGCATGCGGTGTAGATTATATTTCAGTCGGCGCGCTTACCCATTCTGTTAAAAGTCTTGATTTGAGTTTGAAAGCCGTAAAGCAATAAAAACCGTGATTATAGCATTGATTTAGTATTATTGTGGCAAAATGATATCAGTCTATTCTGTTTTAGTGCTCATTCTGGCCTACTTGTTCGGCTCTATTCCCACGGCTGTGTGGATAGGCCAGGCATTTTATGGGATAGATGTAAGGGAATATGGCAGCGGTAATGCCGGTGCAACCAACACCTTCAGGGTTTTGGGTAAGCAGGCCGGTATACCGGTTATGCTTATAGATATATTAAAAGGCTGGACAGCCACCAACCTGGCTTATTTAATTGGTGTAAGTACTATTGGTAGTCATCATTCTTCGGCTTTTATTAATTACCAGCTGGCATTAGGAATTGCCGCTGTAATGGGCCATTTGTTTCCGGTGTTTGCGGGTTTTAGAGGGGGTAAGGGCGTGGCAACGCTTTTTGGAATGGTTTTGGCTATCCACTTGCAAGCCGCCTTGCTTTGTGTGCTGGTGTTCATTGTTATACTTTTAGTAACCAAATATGTATCGCTGAGTTCTATAATGGCGGGCTTTACTTATCTAATAGGTGTAACATTTGTTTTTCCGGTGTATATCAAATCGGTCATTATATACAGTATGTGTATATGTGTACTGATACTGGTTACGCACCAAAAGAACATTGAACGTTTGCTTAAAGGCAAGGAGTCTAAAGTAAACTTGTTTAAAAGTAAAGTTGCCTAAATTATCTATCTTATGAAAATTACCAAACCTATTTTGGCGCTGTTAACCGCCACTGTACTTTTTAGCTGTTCAACCGTACCGTTAACAGGCCGTAAACAATTTTTAGCGGTGAGCGATTCTCAGGTCAATCAATCAGCTGCCACCAGCTACCGTCAGCTATTATCAGATCCTAAAACAAAAGTGATTACCAGCAGCACAGATGCACAACGTGTAAAACGTGTTGGTAACCAACTGGCTGCTGCTATACAGCAGTACCTAAGCCAGAATGGTTACGGCGATCAGTACAATTTTGCGTGGGAGTTCAACTTAATTCAAAGTAACGAAGTAAATGCATGGTGCATGCCTGGTGGTAAAGTGGCCGTATACAGCGGCATATTGCCGATTACACAGGATGATGCCGGACTGGCGACCGTTATGGGGCATGAGATTGGTCATGCTATTGCAAAGCACTCGGCCGAGCGTATCTCACAAGAGTACGTTGCTCAAGGGTTAGGAGCCGCTGTTGGTGTGGCTTCAAGTAGCTCACAATCGGGTTTATTAAAAATTACAAACGCACTTTATGGCACCGGAAGCCAATTAGCTTTACTAAAGTATGGCCGTAACCAGGAAAGCGAGGCAGACCGCCTGGGCTTAACCTTTATGGCAATGGCTGGTTATAACCCAAATAGTGCAGTAGGCTTTTGGCAACGTATGGCGGCAAAAAGCGGCGGACAAGCACCGCCCGAATTTTTAAGCACGCACCCGTCAGATGCAACCCGTATACGCGACATACAAAGCCGTATACCTGAAGCCATGAAGTATTATAAAGGAAGATAAAATTTTCAAATCCCGCTCCGGCGGGATTTGTTGTTTAATAACAATTACAATGTTATTGGTTATGATGAATAATGGCTAAAATTAAATTTTTACAGGCAGAGTGGCGCAACCTGCTCATGCTTAATTATGAAGTTGATGCGGAGGTGTTAAAGCCATACCTGCCTGCTTATACCGAATTGGATTTATGGCAGGGCAAAGCTTTAGTGAGCATGGTAGGCTTTATGTTTTTGAACACTCGTGTATTGGGCATAAAGTGGCCGTTTCATGTAAACTTTGAGGAAGTGAACCTTCGATTCTACGTGCGTTATTTTGACGGCTTGCAGTGGAAACGCGGCGCAGTTTTCATTAGCGAGATCGTTCCGCTTGCCGCCATTCCAATTGTTGCCAACAATCTTTACAATGAGCATTATAAGGCAATGCCCATGCGCCATTCGGTCATACCAACAGCCGATGGCCGTACGGAATACACTTATGAATGGAAATACAAAGGAAATTGGAACAAGCTAGGCGCTATGATAGGCAATACCTTTGTGCCTATTGAGGCCGGAAGCGCAGAAGAATTTATTCTTGAACACTACTGGGGTTACAATGCTATTAACGGTAGTACAACGTTAGAATACGCTGTTGAACATGTGCCATGGCAAGTAGCTCGGGTAACCAACCCTGTATTTGAGGCAGATGTTGCTGCTTTATATGGCCAGGCTTTCGTATCTTTTCTTCAACAGCCCTACTCAGCTTTTTTTGCAAAAGGATCGGACGTGGTGGTTAGGGTAGCGCAGAAGATAAGGAAGGGTAGGGAGGAAAGTATTGTACTATGATACCTGGTTGCATTGCAAGCTTTGTACGGATTTTAATAAGCTAGATATGATATTAAATAAAGTGGTAAGCGCACATCTATGCGCTTACCACTTATGGCTTACTGCTCGTTTTCCTTTTGCAGCTTTTTTAGCATTTCGCTGCCTATCAGGGCATCTATTAAGCCGCTACTGCCGCCGTCTTTACCATTAACCAGTATTTCCGGCACCAGTTTTATACCGTTGCTGGCAAGGGCTTCAGCTACGCGCACCACGGCGTATTGCTCGGTGCCCATAGCTTCTGTTTTTTGTTTGGTTACTTCTGCTTCGGCCAAGCCTATGGCTTTTATTTTGCCGGCATCGGCTGTACCGTTTAAGTCGGTGGCTTCAGCATCAGCTTTAGCAATAATAGTTTTAGCTTCCGCTTCGGCACGGGCGTTAATGGTACGGTTTTCGGCATCTGCCTTAGCGTTAATTACTCGCGATTCAGCATCACCTTTTGCTCCGGCAACCTTAGCGGCCGACATTTGCGTGTTGATTTCGACCTGGCGGGTCGATTTTACCACTTCGGGCTGCATGTCGGCGCCGGCTTTGGCGCTTTCAAACTCTTTACGTTCCAGTTGGGCGCTGCGTTGCACCTCATATGTATGGCGTTCTTCCTCGGCCAGTTTACGGTCGGTCATGGTTTTCATCAGCGCTTCCGGTGGTTTAATATCGCCAATCAGCGTATCCACACCAACTACGTTATAATCGGCCAGCACCTGGCTAATGTGTGTTTTAGCATCGTCTTGCCTTTGCGAACGATTGGTGAGGAAACCAATTACATCACTTTTTTGAGCCGCGTTGCGAAAGTAGTTGGCAATAGTTGGTTCGAGCACCTGCGATATCAAGTTCTTCATCTTGCCAAACCTTGCAATAACTTTAGGCGCCTCGTTACGGGGTATGTGTATAATCTGCGATACATCCAGGTTAAAAGTAAAACCATCAAACGAGCGCACATTGATAGTGCTCAGGTTTTTATCCAATTCGTGTGCCTCGCTGCGGCTATTGGCCCAGTTAAGTACGGTATTGGTAGTTGGCACAACCTCTACGCTATGAGTATAAATGTTAACCGGGTGTTTGCCAGGATCAAGCGGCTCATCCCAAACGCCTTTTTGGTACTTGTGCACAATGTTGCCATGTTTAAAGTTGTCGCCACTGGTGTCTTTACCTTCGGGGCCAACAAACGAGTTAACCACACCAACGTAGCCAATAGGTATGTGCATCATTTCTACCTGCTCCAGTAATACAAACCAGGGGTTAAGGTAGTAAGTGCCGGCCAAAATCACATCCTCCTGCAAACCCTTTTTACCGCCTGCCTGTATAAAGGCCATAGGGTCCTGATAGTTGCGGTGACCAACTACCGAGCCGCCTGCAATCTCACCCTTCTCGAGCGGTTCCCCGTCTAACGTGGTTACAATGCCTACTTTGTTTTCATGCACTTGTGTAATGGGTACCATTACAATTTCGAAAAGATAGGTGTTGATACGATAGCTGCCTGGGGTTAAAAAAGCAGCCTGTGGCCCTTTCTGGCCGCCGTTTTCTAAAAATCCCTGCGCATCCTGAAACTTGTCGCACTCAACCGGGCGGCCTAATACACGGCCGGTATCCAACGATGCACCATCTTTGGCCTTTACCAGGCCTAACTTGTCTTGCTCTATAATGGTAAAGGGTTGCATGGTAATGCCATACTGCCATGGCCACATGCGCCAGTATAAACCTGGTGCCAGCGGCTTAGCCTGCATACCAGCTTCGCCTCGGGTGGCTATAATGCGGCCATCGGGTAGGCGCTTATCTGAGCCATAAAGCGTAAATTTTTTAACAACCAGTCCGATACGATCATCGGGCACGATGATCATACCAAAAAATACACGAAGTACAGATTTGTACAATAGGAGGGCGGCCACAACAGGCAGCACCCACCATAGCTTGAAAATTAAATCAGCCATTTTAGTAATAAATTGATTTTTGATTTTTTGAAGAAGCCCTTAAGGTGCGGGCTAGTGGACGTTGCTTACAGCATTTTGTAGTACCTCGGCTGGGTAAGCGTTTAATTAGATATAGATGATATGCCAATTGTTACACACAAGTATCAATATTTTTTTAAGACGTTTACAGGCCCTTAATTGTCGTTTTTGAAGCGATTAGGCTATATTTGTTGAATATTAGCATTTGACAACCTGATTTGTGGATCAACGTATAATAAGTTCAGATACAACCGCCGGCAGTATACCTTTAATACGATCATTGTATGACCGTTACGGACATGCGTTATTAGGCTATATTACAGAAGTAGTGCAAGACGCCGCCAAGGCCGAATACTACCTGGTTGAAATATTTAAGCAAATTAGCCGTTATGCTGATGAGCTTACCGGGCCTGGGGTTAATACCTGGGTACAATTACAAGCCATTGCGCGTAACACCCTCCGTAAAGATAGCGAGCAGCTGGGAAGTGCTGGTGTAGCCGGAACTGATCTGGCCAAGTTTAATAAGTATACAAGAGCCATGAATCAGGAGCAGAAACTGGTTTTTAACGGCGTATATTATCAACACAAATCTATAACTATACTGGCAAAAGAATTAAACAGGGATGAAAGCGCTGTTAAGCGTATTTTGAAAGAAGCTTTTAATGTTATCAGAAATGAACAGTAAGGTTAAAGAATTTATAGAAAGCGGCATCTTAGAAGCTTACGTAACCGGATCTGCTTCATCTGTGGAGGAGCGCGATGTGCTTTATATGAAAGCGCATTACGCCGAGGTAAACGAAGAATTGCAAAAGCTGGAAGAAGATTTAGAAAAGATTGCCGATGGTATGGCCATTCCGCCGCCGCCTGGTTTATGGGACCAAATTGAGGCAGAGATTGATTCGCTGGAGCGTATACCGAATAAGCCTGCTTTAAAAATAGACCACGACGGATCTGGTTATAAAAAAGAAACTGGATCCCGCCAAAATAATTTTATTGAGGTGGAAGCCGAATCGACCCATATGCGTGTGCACAAAGCATGGCGTTGGGTGTTCGCTGCCGTTTTTGTATTGGGTAAGATATTTTTAGCAGCGGCCATTTATTATTATCTTGAAAACCGACAGGCACAGCAAAACATACAAGACCTTAAACAGCAGCTTAAGGAAGTAAGAGGTAAATAATTGAAAATAAGTAGTTTAATTTGCTTGTTCATGACAGCAATTGAGTTCCCGTGAACAAGCAAATACTGGTTGCTAATATCCGTCTCCGTCTAACAAGTTACCCAGGCCGCCTAATATTCCACCTTCTTCTTTACGGCCACCGGGTGATGCGTAGCTTAAAATACGACTGGCCAGCCGGCTAACAGGCAGGGTTTGTATCCAAACTTTACCAGGCCCGCGCAAGGTGGCAAAAAAGATTCCCTCGCCACCAAAAATCTTGTTTCGTATTCCTCCAATGAATTGGATATCAAAATCAACACCAGTGGTGTAAGCAACCAACGATCCGGTGTCTATCTTGATGAGTTCACCGGGCTGCAATTCGCGCTCAAATACGTGGCCGCCGGCGTGCATAAAGGCCATGCCATCGCCCTGCAGGCGTTCCATAATAAAACCCTCGCCACCAAACAAGCCCGTGCCCAGCTTACGCTGAAATTCAATATTAATGGCAACGCCTTTAGCTGCGCACAAAAAAGCATCCTTTTGGCAAACTATAGCGCCACCCAATTGCATTAAATTAAGCGGAATGATTTTTCCGGGATAGGGTGAAGCAAAGCTTACGCGTTTTTTGCCTTGAACGGTGTTGGTAAAGGCCGTCATAAACAAACTTTCGCCCACTAAAAGGCGTTTGCCGGCACTAAATATTTTGCCCATTAAACCGCCGCCCTGCTGCTGGCTGCCATCTCCAAAAATGGTTTGCATTTGTATGCCGTCATCCATCATCATAAACGCGCCCGACTCGGCGATGGCCGTTTCATTAGGATCAAGTTCTACTTCTACATACTGCATTTCTTCACCAAAAATGCGGTAGTCAATTTCGTGGTTTTGCATAGTGATATTTGTAACAGGTTAATTTCGTTTTCGTAATTAGATTACTGAAGACGTCTGAAATTACAATTTAGAATTTAAATATTTTATCTGTTTAAAAACGCAAATAAAAATGGCGGGCCTGCTATGCAAACCCGCCACGCTTATAAGCACTAATGACGAAGCGTTTAAACGCCTTAACTGCCGCTTAGGTGGTTGTAGCGGGCTAGAGGGGTACAAGGTCCTACCTATGAGGCCAAAAAGTCGGAGTTCATGTCGGTATCATCATCCATCACGTTCCGCCAGCCGTGTTTTTCCCAGCATTACAAACGAGACTTTATCAGGCGAAAGGCCGGCACTGCGAATGCACGGTAAAACTGATTTATCTAATTGGGCAAACGGGTTAGCGAAAAGTTCAGAGTTTGCTATATTTACTAGCCCTTTGGTAAACATATGTTAAGAAACTTTTGCTGGAGTATTTGCGGCTTAATAGCTTTAAGTTTTATAATTGGCTATACGCCGAAGAGAGCATCAGGCCACTCAACCGTTCCTTTTCCAGACCGCGTACTTTCTACACAGCAAATGCAGGCCGATCTTACTTTTATGCGTAACGCTTTAGAAGAGGCACACCCAAGCTTATACCGTTATTACGTAAAAAGAGAAATAGACTCCTGCTTTGACGATGCTTATAATCAGTTGGACCATGCTATGCCCGAATTGGAATACTGGCGGGTGATGAGCAAACTGGTTACCCATATAAGTTCGGGACATACTGTAATTTGGCCCAGTAACGCAGCGCAAATTCAATACAACAACAGGCTTAAATATATTTTGCCGTTGAGCGTAGCAGTTATAAACGGCAAATTATACGTGAGCCGGGTTTTAACATCTGATGCGGCTATTAAGCCGGGTATGCAAATATTGGCTGTAAACGGGCGGCCCGACCTTAACCTGCTGGGTACCATAAGGGCGTTTATACCGGGCGATGGTTACAGTAATGCTTTTAAAGACAGTAAGGTACAAGAACTCGGCTTTTTAAGAAACTACTGGTATGTTTTTGGTGAAAGTAGGCACTATAACATTGTTTACCTTGATAGCGCAGGTAATAAAGCGAAACAAACACTAATGGCGCTAGCCATTAACCGCTGGCCGGTGCCAGCCAGCCGTGGTACCAACCAGCCGTATGAATTAAGCTATCCCGATTCGCTGCCTAACACTGCAATATTCCGGATACATACTTTTGCAGACACTAAAGCTGCTGAGGTTTACGACGCTGCTTTTGCAGATTTTAAAAAGCAAAAGATACGTAACCTGGTGCTCGATTTACGAGGTAATGGCGGTGGCTTATTTGCAGCAACCACCGAGCTGTTGCGTTACATAGCTAACAAAAAGTTCAGAATGGCTTATTATAATGAGTGCAGGGTTATTGAACCATCGTTTATGAGCCACGCCCGTAATGAGCGTAAAGACAATACTTTAATAAGCCGAACGTACAACCCGCTCCCTAACGGAAATTTGCAGGTATCAGATAATTTATCCAGCTACTTGTTACCTTACACCAGCCATCATTACAACAAACGCATTTATGTTTTAACGGATGGTGGTACCTTCTCTGCAGCATCTACGCTGGTAGCCGTTTTAAAAACGCAACCCGGTGTAACGGTTATTGGACAGGAAACCGGAGGAAATGAAGGCAGTACTGATGGTGGTGTGCTGTCTATTATTACCCTTCCATCCACTCAGTTACAACTGCGTTTCCCGCATTTTAGGTATGCCATAGCTTCGGCGCATCCAAACAGTGGATACGGTGTGCTGCCTGATGTGCCGGTCATTGCAAATCCGGCACAAATTGGCATGCAGGTAGATCCGGTAATGAATAAAGCAGGGGAGTTGATACTGCAAACCGAAGTCAGAAATTCAAAAAACTAAGTAGGCCATAGGGTAAAAGTGCCTCTTGATGTGGATAACCCAAGTTTACGTGTTCAAATCTTTGCTTAAACTTTTAGCAAAATACCCTTACCTTTAAGGCGGTTAAACCCATAATGCTAAACAAACCCAGGTATGGCAACAGAAGTTAAGTGTCCGAGTTGTAATCATGGCTTCCCTATTGAGGAAGTGATGACAGAGGAGTATAAGAAACAGCTTCGCCTTAAAATGCAGCAATACACGCAGCAAAAGGAAGATGAATTTAGGAAGAAGGAGGAGGAATTTGCCGCAAAGCAGCGCCAGCAACAGCAGCAGTTTGAGCTGCGCCTAACTGAGGAAAAGCGCCTGATGCAGCAGGAGATGGAAGCCGCTATGCGCAAATCCATACAGGCCGATATGGAAAACCAGCTGCGTATGCTCGAAAACTCGGTTAAAGACTCAGAAGAAAAGCTGCGCCTGTCTCGCCAAAAAGAGCTGGAGTTTATGCAAAAGGAGCAAACACTTAAACAGCGCGAGGAGGAAATGGAAATAACCTTACAACGCCGCATACAGGAGCACCGTAATGACCTGGCCGAACAGATACGCAAACAAGAGAACGAACGTTTCGCCCTGCGCGATACCGAATACCAGTTTAAAGTAAAAGAGCTGGAAAAACAGTTGGACGATCAAAAGAAACTGGCTGAAGAAATGAAACGCAAGGCCGAACAAGGGTCTATGCAGTTGCAAGGCGAGGTGCAGGAACTTATACTGGAAGAATTGCTGCGCAGCTACTTTCCGTTTGATATGATTAATGAGGTAGGTAAGGGTATACGCGGGGCCGACTGTGTGCAAACGGTACGTAACCAGTTTGGACAGGAATGTGGTAAGATTATATTCGAAAGCAAGCGAACCAAGGAATTTGGCGGCGATTGGATTGAAAAGCTGAAAAAAGACATGCGCCACATAGGTGCCGACATAGCCGTTATAGTTACACAATGCTATCCGCGTGATATGGATTGCTTTGGCGAAAGGGATGGCGTATGGATATGTTCATTTGCTGAGGTAAAGGCTGTATCTTACATCTTGCGCGACTGCGTGATCAAAACCTCGGCCATTGTAAGGGCGCAGGAAGGCAGGGGAGATAAAATGCACTTGTTGTATGACTATTTAACCAGCAGTGAATTTAATGAGCAATGGAAGGCCTTGCGGGAGGGCTTCACCAGCATGCGTATGTCTATCCACAAAGAGCGGGAAGCCATGGAGAAAATGTGGAAAGTTCGTGAAAAGCAATTGGAAAAAGTACTGCTGAGCGCTGTGCACATCCAGGGCTCTGTTGAAGGCATTGCCGGCAGCGAAAACATTCAGCTAAGCCTTACCGATGATGAAGACTTGCTGATGCTGGGGTAGGAGAGTAGTAGACCATAAGATTTTTATCAAACAAAGCAGGCGGTTTGGTTGTCGGTAAATGGCAACCAAACTGCTAATATGCATAAATACCCCTTGTTGTTCGTGCTATTGCTGGGTAGCTTTACAGCCTCCGCACAGTTTAACGATACAACCAATTACCATGTTATTTTTAACGCCACCGGCTCGGCCAACCGGGCGCGCGATGGCAATGCTTATTTGCTTAACAACGGCTTGCGCTTTGAGGTGAAGAAGAAAAGCGTTGCCATGAATTTAAGTAACAGTTGGGTTTATGGCAAATCAAACGGAGCGCTTACCAACAATGATTATTCTGCCTCGTTCGATTTTAATTTATATAAAGCCATGCCCCACGCTTATTACTGGGGGCTGGCTAATTACAATACCAGTTATTCGCTTAAAATTAATAACCAGTTACTCGCCGGCGGCGGCATTGCTTACAGTATTTACGACCGCCCCAATGCCTATCTGAACGTAAGTGATGGCATATTGTATGATCTAAGCGACATCAATACCACTGATACTACACGTGAGGTTTATTATACTTACCGTAATTCTTTAAGGCTGCAATTCCATTTCGTAGTTAAAGACCTTATAACTTTGGATGGCAGCAACTTTCTTCAAAATTCTGTAACCCGAAAGGGTGATTACATTATTAGAACTAATGTTGGCTTGGGCTTTAAATTAAATAATTGGTTAACCCTGAACAGTGCTTTATCCTACAATAAAATCTCGCGTACCCAAAGTGAAAACCTTTTGTTCACCTATGGTTTAAAGGTTGAAAAATACTTTTGACTGTCTTTTTCCATGCCGAAGGTGTGCTGTAATGGTTATAATAAAAAGTTATAATCTGTTTTAAGTATTAATTAAAATTTTGTAATACAGCACATTGCGAGGATTAAATAAAATTTAAGTTTAATTTACTTAAGCTCATTTAACAATCCTTCAATGTCAAGCCTTTTAGTGAACATGGTCAGTTCGCCGGCTTGATCTTTAGGCCATTGCTCTCTCGGGCGGTCCCAATAGAGCTCCACGCCATTCTGATCAGGATCGTTTAAGTAGATAGCTTCGGATACACCATGGTCCGATGCGCCTGTGATGTGCTGGTACTTGGCGTCAATCAATCGCTGAAATATGACAGCTAAATCCTTACGTTCGGGATAGAGTATGGCAGTGTGATATAAGCCGGGTGCATGCTCGGGCGCAGGACCTGCTCCCAGGCTATGCCAAGTGTTTAACCCAATATGATGATGGTAGCCGCCGGCCGATATAAAAGCCGCCTGGGTGCCGTACTTCATCATCAATTCAAAACCCAGTAAGCCGCAATAAAAATCAAGTGAGCGTTGCAAGTCACTTACTTTTAAATGTACGTGGCCTATTCGGGTAAGCGCAGGGATCTGATAGTCATTCATAGCTCATTTATGTGTTTAAACATCAAATTTAAAGGATACAACTGTTACCTTTGTATCATGATTGTCAAATCTGCTGAATTCATTTGCAGTAATACGCAAATATCAAAACTGCCACCACCCGAGAAGCCCGAGTATGCTTTTATTGGTCGATCCAATGTAGGCAAATCGTCTTTAATAAATATGCTGACCAGTAAAAAAGGTTTAGCTAAAACCTCGCAAACCCCCGGTAAGACGCAACTTATAAACCATTTTTACATTAACGAAGAGTGGTATTTGGTAGACTTACCTGGTTATGGCTATGCCCGTATATCTAAAAGTAAAAAAGAAGATTGGGATAAGTTTATCCGCACTTACCTGGACAAGCGCGAGAGCCTGCAGTGCGTGCTGGTGCTAATTGATAGCAGGCTGGAGCCGCAGAAAATAGACCTTGCTTTTTGCAACTGGTTGGGCGAAAAGGGCCTATCCTTTGTATTAGTGTTTACCAAAGCCGATAAGCAATCGGGCCTCAAAACCGAACAAAATGTTGCTAAATTTAAAGAAGCGTTAAGTGAAACATTCGAAGAAGTACCGCAATGTTTCATTACCTCTTCTGAAAATAAATTAGGCAAGGATGAAGTGCTTGGTTTTATTGACAGTGTTAATAAGACCTTTGTTAAAAACTGGTAGGTTAACTTACTGCATATATCGGTCTCTACAGCTTTACAGAATAATTTGGCTGTGCCGCCTTTTAAAGAAAGATATAACTGAATACAATAATGAAAAAATACTTTTCTTTAGTTACGTTTTCACATACCATATTTGCAATGCCGTTTGCCTTTATAGGCTTTTTTTTAGCTGTTACCACTACCGAATATACCTTTGAGTGGCATAAGCTGGTGCTCATGTTGCTGTGTATGGTTTTTGCCCGCAACTCGGCCATGGCGTTTAACCGTTATCTCGACAGGGATATCGATGCGCAAAACCCCCGCACTAAAGTGCGCGATATTCCGGCTGGGCGTATTTCGCCAGCCGCCGCCTTAACCTTTACTTTAGTTAACTGCGCGTTATTCATGTTAGCTACGTGGTTTATAAACCGGCTGTGCTTTTACCTTTCACCTGTTGCGTTGCTGGTAGTGTTAGGTTACAGCGCTACCAAACGGTTTACAGCATTATGTCATTTAGTATTGGGCCTGGGCTTATCACTGGCTCCTATAGGCGCTTATTTAGTGGTAACCGGTCACTTCGCTGTACTGCCCATTTTCTTCTCGCTGGCTGTAATATGCTGGGTAAGTGGTTTTGATATTATTTATGCTTTGCAGGATGAGGATTTTGACCGCAACCAGAACTTGCACTCTATACCCAGCAAACTGGGTACGGTGAGGGCTTTAAATTTGTCTACTTTTCTGCATGTACTCTCGGCTATATTTGTGATACTGCCTGCGTTTTTTACAACAGTGGGTATTCCTTACTATATCGGTATTTTGGTATATTGCACTATGCTGGTTTATCAGCACCGTTTGGTTAAACCTGAGGACCTTAGCCGGGTAAACTTTGCGTTCATGACCACCAACGGAATAGCCAGCGTAGTGTTTGCCGCTTTCTTTTTGTTGGACAGATTATGGATACGATAGAAAAGTACTTGCCTGCATTTAAAAAGCAACTGGATAAACTGGTTGTTTTTGAGGATGAGGAGTGGGATATTTTCAAGCGGCATCTGCACTTAAAGATTCTCCATAAAAAGGACTTTTTTGTAACCCAAGGCGAAGTATGCAAGGATGTAGGCTTTATCGTTTCGGGCAGCGTGCGCTTCTTTCACGTTAGAGATGGTGCAGAGATAACCAATTACTTTTGTCTCGATAATGAATTTGTAAGCTCTTACAAAAGCTTTTTAAAGCAGCAGCCAAGTTTTACCAACATACAAGTGCTTGAAGATACCGTGCTGCTAACTTTTAGCCATAAAAGTGTACAGCAATTGGTAGATAATAAAATAACCGCCTACAAGATGGAGCGCTTTGGCAGGCTGATAGCAGAGTATCTTATTTGTTGTTACGAGGACCGCGTACAGGCCTTTGTGACGCAGACACCTGAAGAGCGGTATATAGACTTGCTCGAGAGTAATTCCCGAATACTTCAACGCATACCTCAGCACTACTTAGCCAATTTCTTAGGCATTACACCTGTTTCGCTTTCACGCATTCGTAAGCGCATTTTTGAGACTGTGAAATAACGGGTGGTTTTTCTTATCTTTTGTTAACGTTTTAGCTGACAGGCATGGGGTAGTTTTGAGTAATTAAAACACACCCAAAGATGCACACTATTTTAGGAGCAGGCGGACCAATTGCCAATGCACTTACCACCGAGCTAGTCAGTTTAAATCAAATTAAGAACATACGATTGGTTAGCCGGAGGCCGGTAGCCACTCACAACCCCAAAGTGCAGTGGCATAAAGCCGATCTCACGCAAGCTGCAGAAGTAATGTTAGCAACCAAAGAATCGAGCGTTATCTACCTATGTGCTGGCTTGGTTTACGATAAAGACGTATGGCAGCAACAATGGCCTGTTATTGCTCAAAATGTTATCAATGCGGCTAAAGAGAACAACGCCCGACTCATTTTTTTTGACAATGTTTACATGTATGGTTTGGTTAACGGGCCTATGCTTGAAAGCACGCCATACAACCCTGTGAGCAAAAAAGGGGAAGTAAGAGCGCGTATAGCAACTCAACTAATGGAAGAGGCAAAGGCTGGTAACTTGCAGGCCACCATTGGTAGAGCCGCCGATTTTTATGGTGCTGAAAGTATGAACAGCTTTTTAGACAGCATGGTGCTTGCCGAATTTGCAAAGAGCCAAAAAGCTATGTGGTTGGGCAAAGCGCAAACTAAACACTGCTTCACTTACGTACCCGATGCCGGCAAGGCTATGGCTCTTTTAGGTCAGCACCCTGAACACGATAACCAGATATGGCATCTGCCTACGGCACCAGCCTTAACCGGCTTAGATTTTTTAGAAATTGCTGCATCTGTATTCGGCACAAAGCCGCGGTACATGACGGTAAATAAACTGATGCTGCAATTGATAGGCATGTTTAACAAAGTGATACAAGGCACTGTAGAAATGTACTATCAGTATGATCACGATTATATTTTCGATTCAACCAGGTTTGAAAAAGCGTTTAACGTGCAGCCCACGCCTTATGCTGACGGTATATTACACTTGTCAAAAACTCTGTTCAGGCAGCAATAAGTTGGCGGCGTAATTTACTTTGGTGATTTAGGATGTGATTTGAATTTTCTGTTACTAAAATTATCTCTAATTCATTTGCTTAATCCTTTGTACAGTTGCACATTTGTAAAGCTGCATGTCATAAAAGATATGCCTTATTTACAAATGATATCTGCAAAAGCAAGAACATACATTCCGGCACAGCTGGAAATTAAATGGGAAAATTTAGAGCCGCTTTATCAGGAACTGAGCAGCCGCCAAATAAATTCGGTTGCAGAGCTGGAGCAATGGCTGCATGACCGTAGCGAGTTGGAGGCTGCCTTGGAAGAAGATTTTGCCTGGCGTTACATCCGCATGACCTGCGATACAACTAATGAAGAGCTGCTTCAAAACTTTCAGTACTTCGCTACTGAGATTGAACCAAAAATAGCGCCTTATAATAATCAGTTAAATAAGAAACTAGTTGATAGCGAATTTGTTAACAATCTAGACGAGAAGAAATACTTTATATACTTGAGAAGTATTAAAAAGTCACTTGAGCTGTTTAGGGAAGAGAATATACCGGTACAAACGGAGATTCAGTTGGAGCAGCAAAAGTACCAGTCTATAACCGGTGCCATGTCGGTGCACATAGGCGATAAGGAGTTCACATTAGAACAAGCCGCCGCTTTACTAAAAGATACCGACCGCAGCAAAAGACAGAATGCTTGGGAGAAAATTACCGACCGCCGTTTGCAGGATAAGCAACCACTTAATGAGCTATTCGACCTGCTGCTTGTGCTGCGCCATAAAGTAGCCCGCAATGCCGATTTTGCAAATTTTAGAGATTACATGTTCCAGGCGCTGGGGCGTTTTGATTATACCCCGCAGGACTGCTATGCCTTTCATGAGGCTATAGAAACGGCTGTAGTGCCCATTCTGCGTGAACAGGCACACAAGCGTCAGGAAGCTTTAGGACTGGACGCGCTTAAGCCCTGGGATATGGATGTTGATACTACAGGTAAGCCGGCTTTAAAACCTTTTCAAAACGGAGAAGACCTGGTTAATAAATCTATTGCGTGTTTTAACCGCATTAGCCCTTACCTGGGCGAACGTTTGAGCATCATGAAGGATAATGGCCTGTTCGATGTGGAAAGTCGCAAAGGTAAAGCCCCAGGCGGTTATAACTACCCACTGGCAGAAACAGGCGCGCCTTTCATTTTCATGAACTCTGCTAATACCTTTCGCGATCTTACCACCATGGTACATGAAGGTGGCCATGCGGTGCATACTTTTCTTACCGCCGGTTTGGAGCTTAATGATTTTAAACATTGTCCAAGCGAAGTGGCCGAACTGGCCTCCATGTCAATGGAGTTGATCTCGATGGATAATTGGGATGTGTACTTTAGTGATGAAGAGGAACTTAAACGCGCCAAACGCGATCAATTGATTGATGTGCTGAAAACTCTTCCCTGGGTGGCTGTGGTTGATCAATTTCAACACTGGTTGTACACCAACCCCGACCATACCGATGCACAACGCCGGGATGCCTGGATTCAAATCTATGAGCGCTTTGGTGCCGGTTTTATAGACTGGAGCGAACACTCTGATGCTGAAGCAAACCTCTGGCAAAAACAATTGCATATTTTTGAGGTGCCGTTTTATTACATTGAGTACGGCATGGCCCAGTTAGGTGCTATAGCAGTTTGGAAAAATTATAAAGAAAATCCCGAAAAAGGTTTACAACAGTATATTGACGCCTTAAAGCTGGGCTACACTAAAACTATAACCGAGATATATGAAACCGCTGGTATAAAGTTTGATTTTAGCGCCGACTACGTTAAAGAACTGGCCGAGTTTGTGAAAAGCGAGTTAGAGAAAATATGACGGTATAACATTAAATTTTAATATGTTAGGCCTCCTGACCTCAAGCAAAGTCTAATAGATGCTTGAGGTCTTTTTATTTAAGAGAGACAAACTTTTCCGTTAATTTATTTATTTAAATTACCAGCACCTAAAGTAACAATGAAGCGATATATCTGGCATTTTCTCATTTGCTTTCTGTTTTTTGTTGCAGCCTGTAATGAAAACAAGCAGCCGGCAAATCAATCTGCAGCAGTCGCTTCTTCTTCTATAATCAATGAAGATTTTGAGGCTGGCGCTAAGGGTAGTTACAGCAAGGCCGAAGTAAGACTAGGCAAAGGGGCATGGTTGCTGGATGATGCGTTGATTGCAACGGGCAGCAAGGATGCAAAAGCAGGCAACCAGTCTGTACGCATACGGAACAAGGGTGTTTTAAGGATGGAGTTTGATGCAAACGGCGCCTCTATGGTTACAATAAAGCACGGCGCTTATCAGCAAAACAAAGCATCGGCATGGCAACTTCAAATGTCTGTTGATGGTGGACATACGTATCAGCAGGTAGGTGAGGATATAACCAGTAAGGAGCACCGTTTGCAAACTGCAAGTTTTACTGTGAACACTAAAAAGCAAGTGCGGTTTCAGGTTGTAAAAATCTCTGGTGGTAATAACCGTATTAATATTGACGATTTGATTATTTATCCTTCGGGAGGTAAGTCCTCAATCACTACCTCAGCAGATTCGACTCAAAGTTTAGGCACAGATACACCCGTTGCTGGCGACAATAGCCACCTGCTGCTGGGTAACCCGAGCAATGCAGTTAACAGCATCTCATTGCCCAATAATTATTTAATTACTAAACCCTATTATACGTTAAGTTATAATCGGGATAAAGGTTGTCCTAATTGGGTAAGCTGGTATGTAGGTGATGAATGGCTAGGCAGCATAAAACGAGTAAATGATTTTAGGCCCGATAACACCTTGCCACCTAAGTGGTATCATGTGCAAAGTACAAGCTACATAGGCAGTGGTTTTGAGCGGGGCCATAATTGCCCATCAGCCGATCGTACCAATTCTCTCAAAGCTAATTCGGCAACTTTTTTAATGACGAATATGATACCGCAAGCGCCAGCCAATAACCAGCATACCTGGGGTAATTTAGAAAGCTATGAACGCCATCTGGTAAATCAGGGCAACGAGGTTTATGTAATAATGGGCAATTACGGCAAAGGGGGGTATGGCACGCGCGGTTTTAAAACTACTATAGATAGCGGCCGCATAACAGTACCGGCTTATATATGGAAAGTGGTTTTGGTTTTACCAAACGGCAACAATGACCTTAAGCGAGTTACTGCATCCACCCGCATTATAGCAGTAATTACGCCAAACAATAATGCTGTAAACGCCAACTGGACTAATTACCTGTGTACCGTGCGCGATATAGAGAAGGCTACCGGTTATAATTTGCTGTCTAAATTACCAAAAGGGGTACAGGATGTAATTGAGACCCGTAAAGATGCCGGAATAAATCCTGAGGATGGATACATCATTAGGCTGTAGCTGGCTAATCGTCATAGCAACATGATCTAAAATTCATTGTAAAACAATTGTCATTTTATCTGCGTTAATTTATTAACTTGTAAAAGGCAATTGTTTATGGTAAGGAAATTTAGTGTGAGTTTGTTTTTGCTTATTATTTTATCGGTAACGCTCAAAGCAGTGAATAAAACTGTTGCGCCTTGCGATAGAATCTGCGGCAGATGGCAATCGGAGAAAAAGAATTGTATTGTTCAGGTGTACCGCGAGGACGATGATTTCAAAGCCAAGCTGGTTTGGTTTGACGATTCAGACGATCCGTCCAAGCCCATGGAAACAAGGGTTGATTTTAAAAATCCTGATAAAGCCTTACGCACCCGCAAGCTTATAGGTATGAACGTACTCGAAAAATTGGAGTACCGCCCGAAGACCGATAGTTGGGAAAACGGCATCATATACGATGCGCAAAGCGGCAAAAAGTGGAACTCAGCAGCATATCTGACGTCTGATGGCGTACTTAAAGTTACGGGCTACTGGCACTTTAAATTTATAGGCCAAACCATGGCTTTTTATAAAGTTCAGTAACACATAAGGTGCTTGTTTAAAGGCCGTTTAATGGTTTTATCTATAGGTATTGTTGAATAATTTGCTGTATCTGACCTGCTTGTAATACACCACTTTGCCGCCACTTATTTTCGCCGTTTTTAAATAAAATCAAAGTAGGCACGCCCTGTATGCGATAATTATCGGCCAACGCTGGATTCTTATCAATATCTATCTTTACAATTTTCACCTGATCGCCCATGGCGTCTTTTACCTGTTTCAGGATGGGAGCCATCATTTTACATGGGCCGCACCACTCGGCCGAAAAATCGACAAGTACAGGTTGCGGTGAGTTGATTATGTCTGAGAATGTTGCCATGCTTAGTTAACTTAGGATGTAAAATATATAAGGTATAACAGTGCTGATAAAAATACGTTTTGCGTTGACCTTAATTCTTCAAACAATGGCTTCCTAACAACGCTTACAACAAAACAAGTCAACTACACGCTATTCTTTCTGTTTCCACCTATCTTTGCCGGTAACAACATCAATTAACATGGACACCTTAATTTTTAAAAAGTTTAGCGAAATAGAAGCGAAGCAGATGTCGCCAGGGTACATGGCAAAGCTTATTCATACCGAAGTTAACACCCTTAATTTTTTGGAAGTTGAGGCGGGTGCTGTTTCGGCTATACATACACATCCCCACCACCAATGTGCTTTCGTGCTCGAAGGCCAGTTTGAACTTATCGTGAACGGCGTTCCGCAGGTGTTAGACACTAATACCTTCGCTGTTATTCCGCCTAACGTACCACACGGCGGACGTGCAATCACTAAGTGTAAGCTGCTGGATATCTTCAGTCCTATAAGGGAAGATTTGAGACAGCTCTAGAATTTTCAAGGCAGACCAGCCTATAACCGGTATGCCTTGAATAGTTGTGTTATAGCTACGCTTCCCGAATAAAAAGCTTTATAAGTTCAAATAAGTGAAACATACTTCCTAGTTTTACTGAATTTTCAAATTTTAATTTGGAATTGATCTGCTGATTAGTTAACTTAAGCCTACCTTAATTAATTTAACCAGACGATGGAAACTAACAACAGAACCGCGTCGGCAGTAGGATTTTACAGTGCCGACGGCTTTTTTCAGCCACTTGCATCCCTTACTACAGCTAATTTAGAATTTGTCAGCAAATCTGTTTACGAACTTGAAATTATGCTCGATGAAAACGTACAACTGGAGCGTTATGAGAAGTGCGCACAAATAAGGGACGAAATCATCAAACGTGCCTTAGCCCGTAAAAACAGGTAAACATTTCGTTAAATTTCAAAATATTAAAAACATTTGACATAGTTAGTGTTATTAACTTATAATTAATAAAGTTAAATCTACTACTATGTCAAACACAAATAAATATGCGCTGATCACCGGTGGTACATCAGGCATTGGGTATGAGCTTGCTAAGATTTTTGCACGCGAACAGTACAATCTTATTCTGGTTGCCCGCAATGAGCAGGAGCTTAACAATTGTGCATCTCAACTTCGCCAAAATGGAGTTGAAGTAATTACAATGGCAAAAGACCTGTTTAAACGCGAAGAAGCTTTTGCGGTTTATGATGAAATAAAAGCTCAGGGTATACAGGTGGATGTACTGGTAAATGATGCCGGCCAGGGTTTATACGGGGAGTTTAAAGATACTGACTTGAACCGTGAGCTTGATATTATACAACTCAATATTGGTGCAACGGTCATTTTAACCAAATGCTTTTTACAGGATATGGTTGCCCGTAACGACGGTAAAATTTTGCAGTTAGCCTCTATAGCCAGCAAAACACCTGGCCCATGGCAATCGGTTTACCACGGTACCAAAGCTTTCGTACTTTCATTCTCTGAGGCTATACGTGAGGAGTTGCGCGACACTAACATAACGGTTACTGCGTTGTTACCAGGCGCAACTGATACCGACTTCTTTAACAAAGCCGAAATGCAGGAAAGCAAAATTGTGCAGGAGAATACCTCAATGGGCGATCCGGCCGAGGTAGCAAAGGATGGCTTTGACGCCTTAATGGCTGGAGATGACAAAGTGATCTCGGGTTTTAAAAACAAAGTGATGGTAGGCATGAGCAACATGATGCCTGATAGTACAGTTGCCCACAATATGTACGAACAGCAGAAACCTGTTGATAAAAACGACTAACTGTAATTTTTAGTTACGGTGATATCACCCTGAATTGGCCTTACAGCTGGTTCAGGGTGTTTTTATTTTACAAAAGCCCGACGGGTAGTAAGTTGCCGGCAAGATAAAAGAATGTTAGGTTTGCACCCTTTAAATAGATATGCACAACATTACAAACGCTAATTTAAACGATGTACCCGAAATTGTTGCTCTTGTAAATAGCGCTTATCGCGGAGAAACCTCAACAAGAGGCTGGACCAGTGAAAGCCACCTGTTGGAAGGGATACGTATAGACGAAAATGAAATGAGCGGTTATTTCACCCGCCCGGAAATAACGCTGCTGAAATGCACTAATGAGATAGATGAAATTGTTGGTTTTGTATACCTGGAACAAGTAAAGAATAACAAGCTGTACCTGGGTATGCTCACGGTAAATCCGTTATTGCAGGCGGCAGGTATTGGGCGGCAACTGTTGGCCGCAGCAGATGACCATGCCCGCAAATTGGGTTGCCAAGCTATAAAAATATCTGTAATAACCAGCCGGCTGGAACTGATAAGTTGGTACAAGCGCCGGGGCTACATAGCTACCGGCGAAACCATGCCCCTAGTAACGCACAATAGTGTTGCTAAAGTACCGGTAGAACTAATGATTATGGAGAAACTTGTTGTGCAGAGTTAAAAGCTTAGAACAGGACATAAGTTTGAAGTGCGTTTCATTTAAGTTTTTAGAGGCAAGAACCGCATGTTTACAGCGTTTGGCTCTTTCTACGCAAGGCTTCATATATTTCTGCTGTTAACAGCCCGCTGCCGCCACCATAGTGTTGTATAATGGTAACAGCAGGGCGGTGCGCAGTAAAATAGGCGCGGAGGTTGGATTCTGATTCCGGCTCAATGCCTCCGCAAAGCAATATCACATCAATCACTTGGTGGTCAAATTGCTGTACGGCATCTTTGTCGGTTACGGCGCCCACACCCTCCCATTCCGGATTGTTGTTAACTAAACGTACCACGGTTTGTAATATTTCTTCGTGCCGGCCTACTGCCAAAATCTTCACCTTGTCCATAATTTTTAAAAAGTCATCGGTACTTCCATCAACAGAATCTCAGCATCGCTTTCAGCAAGAATGTCTATGCTGTTTGTATCCCATAGCCCAAAACCGTCGCGGGTGTTAAGTAACTGATTATTGATGCGTACATCGCCATTGAGTACAAATGCATATACGCCATTGTTTGCGCCGCCTTTAAGTTGGTAGGTAGTTTTGAAGTCCTTATCCAGTTTACCCATATGGAACCAAGCGTTCTGGTATATCCAAATGCCTTCATCACCTTCATTTGGCGAAAGCACTTGTTGTAAGCGGTTATGCCGGTCATTCAAATTTAAGGTAAGCTGGTCATAACGCGGTTCAACGTTTTTCTGATTCGGATATATCCATATTTGCAAAAATTTGGCTTTCTCATTTTCATTAGCATTCATTTCACTATGGTATATGCCAGTGCCAGCACTCATAGCCTGAATATCACCTTTGCGAATAATGGCTGTGTTACCCATGCTGTCCTGATGCTGTAAGTCACCATCCAGTGGAATGGAGATGATTTCCATATTATCATGCGGATGACGGCCAAAGCCCCTGCCACCACTCACCACGTCATCGTTTAAAACGCGAAGCGCACCAAAGTTCATCGCTTCGGGGTTATAGTAACTGCCAAAACTAAATGTATGGTGGCTGTCTAACCAACCATGATTTGCGTGCCCCCGGCCATTAGCCTTATGTAAAACAGTAGTTGTCATAGTTAAATATGTTTTGTAATACAAAGGTATTGGTAGCAATAGCCCATACACTTAATGTAGGTTAAGTTTTATGCAGGTTCAACTCAACGAGGGCATATTCATGTTATTTAGAAGTTAGGAAGGAGCGTAAATGCACCCGGTTATCCAAATTCCATCTTTGCCGCCGCTTATTCAGCCGCACCTTTTACGCGGCATTGGTAAACTCTAACTTCAAGTCATCCTTTTGTGAAAGCAAACGTGGCTTACTAAAAGACTGGTCCGCCAACTACAGTTAGAATCTTTTGTTTAATTTCTGCATAAGACTCCTTTACGGTTACATAGGATTCGCGGTCACCAATAACGTAGATGTGTACTTCTTCGTCGGGGTTGGTATACACTACAACCGAGGTTATATTATTCACATTGATAATAGCCGGGCGGTTATTTTTGTCGGTAACTTCAATAAATCGTGCTGTCATCTTTATATAACAGCACTGCCGCCATAAAGTTGACGCTTAAGGAGCCGGTAATTACTTTTCAGACGGATTTTTCTTTCCGCTAAGTAGCTTTTCAATCATTTTATTAAGCCTTTCTGTACGTGTTTTCTCCTGTTTGGCGGTAACAATCCATAACACATATTCTTTCTTGTTAGAGTATGAAAGGCTCATGAGGTGGTTGAGCGCAGCCGGTTGATCTTTAAGCGCTGTTTCAACATCGGGAGGGAGGGTTACCGTTTTACTGATCGCATCAATGTAAGCGCCAAATTCATTAGCGCTTAGTTCACTGTTGCGTGTGGGCGATACTTTGGATTGTACTTTGGGCCTAAAGCGCAAGGCCGTCCAGGTTGCATCGATAGCAGCGGCAGCTACACTGCCCAGGCCATGCTTTTCGGGCTCTGCCCAGTTGCTCATCATGGCAAGGTCGGTAGCTATGCCTGAGCTTTTCTTTGGGTAAATGATCCAAAAGATGGTTTCTGCTTTTAGTAAAGGCACTATTTGCTGAAGAGCTGCGGCAAGTTCGGCGCTGTTTAATACAAACAGTTGAATGCCATGGAAACTGCCCTGAGCTACATAGCTCACCTGCACACTTTCGGGCAATGGTTCGAGCACGGGTAAATAGTTATTGGGCGCGTTGTACAACAGCCAATGCTGGCCAGATTTCATCAGTAACTTTTTGGCGACAGCACTCATACAATCATAATTTAAGCTTGGCAAAAAAGTCCCACAGTACAATACCGGCCGATACCACTATATTAAATGAGTGCTTAGTGCCAAACTGCGGAATTTCAAGACAGGTATCAATTTTAGCCATCACTTCTTCGCTTACACCATTTACCTCATTACCAAAAATAAGTGCATACTTTTGGTTGGGTTCAGGATGGTATTCGTTCAGCATCACGCTATTTTCGGCCTGCTCAACGGCTACAATGGTATAACCCAGTTGGCGTAGTTCATCAACGGCCTCAGTTGCATTGTTATGGTAAGTCCAGTCCACAGACTGCGTAGCCCCCAGGGCGGTCTTTTCAATTTCGCGGTGTGGCGGCTGACCGGTTATACCGCACAAACAAATATGCTCAACTGCAAAACCATCACCTGTACGGAAGATAGAACCCACATTGTGCATGCTGCGTACGCTATCCAGCACAATGGCAACAGGTAATTTATCCTGCCCTTTAAATTCTTCTACCGATACCCGGTTCAGTTCATCTAATTTCAGTTTGCGCATAGCTACAAAGGTAAGCTTTTAGCTCATTGGTCCGCTCATTTACTGGTTGAATCAGGTTTGTTATAAAAACTACCAGTTGAGAAAATGAACGAAAGACTCAAGTAGCAGCTTGAGTCAATTCGCCTCAGTTAACCAATAACTAATCAATTAATTCGTGCACACCATCGCTGATCGTTGTTGCGTAAACCGATGGGGCATAGCCTATTTTTTCGGTGTAGTAGTTTATTACTTTTTCGCGGTAGTCCTCAAACGCATCGGCTTTTACAATGGCAATGGCGCAGCCGCCAAAGCCGGCGCCTGTCATACGGGCGCCTACCACATTAGTATCGGTACGGCTGTATTCTACTACGGCGTCAAGCTCAGCACCGCTTACTTCATAATCGTGCTGTAGAGAGTGGTGCGAGGCATACATCAAGCGGCCAAACTCGGCAAGATTATGCTGCGCGAGTGCTTTGGCAGCTAGTTTTACCCGGTCATTCTCTGCAATTACGTGGCGTGCGCGTTTTTGCACCACCTCATTGGTTATCAAGTGCTCATACTGCTTATATGTATCCGTGTCTATATCGCAAAGGTTGGCAATCTTTAATTCCTGTTGCAAAGCCTCAAGCGCTTGTTGGCATTCCTGTACACGTTCGTTGTATTTTGATTCGGCCAGTTTACGGGGTTTATTGGTGTTAATTATCGCCAGCACATTATCGGCCAGGTTTGCATCTACTGCCTCATACTCCAGTGTATCACAGTTAAGCATCAGGGCTTTATGCTCCTCGCCAAACGCTACGGCAAATTGATCCATAATGCCGCTGCTTAAACCAATAAAGTTATTTTCGACCGATTTTGCCATTTTAACCAATTCCAGCTTGCTGTAACCCGATTTAAAATACTGGTTAAATGCGTAAGCTGTAGCAATTTCAATAGATGCTGATGATGACAGGCCCGAACCGATTGGCACATTGCCATAATACAGTACATCGAGGCCTTTAACAGTTTTGTTATCAGAAACAAAATGGTGCAACACACCCAGTGGGTAGTTATACCACTCGCGACCGGTTTTTTGATAAGCGGTTTGTACACCTGTTTCGTAAAACTCCTCAAAGTTTACACTTCTGAACCTAAAAACATTGTCTTCATTAGGTGCTAGTAGCATCCATGTGCCAAAGTTGATGGCGCAGGGCATTACCAGGCCGCCGTTGTAATCAATATGTTCGCCAATAAGGTTAACACGACCAGGGCAAAAGTAACTCTCTAATGCCTGTTGGTTAAATAAGATCTCAAATTGCTGTTTCAGTTGGTCTATTGTCATGGTAAGCAAAAATATAAAAGCTCTTAATAAATAAGGATTTTATTTAAGCTTATATATATTTAGTTTGTTAGGTTTGAGCATAACAACATAAACCGTTACTATTAACGTCTTACGCAATACCAACAAATTTAAAATATGAAACAGTACGTTTTAACAGCTTATGATTTTACAGATGCCGACGCTCTAGGACGTCGTATGGATGTGCGCCCGCATCACCTCGATAAAGTAAAAGAATTGAAAGAGAACGGCAATTACATAGCAGGCGGCGCCATACTTAACGATGAAGGCCATATGATAGGCTCGGTAATGATGGTTCAATTTGAAAACGACGAACAAATGGAAGCCTGGCAAAACAATGATCCTTATGTAACAGGCAAAGTTTGGGAGACTATAGACGTGAAACCATTTAAGCAGGCAATAGTGTAAGGGTTTGTTCTATTACAATTTGGTCTCGAATACTAATGAGATATCATGTTCACATTTACTGCTCCAACCAAATTTCAGGTGGCTTTTGAAATGACAGATTCTACATTAATACGCACAAGTATTTAGCCCTCCCTACATGGGAGGGTTTAACGTAACTGCTTAATTGTTCATTACCTCAAACATGCCCTCGCGTTTAGCACGCAAATGTTCGGCCTGGCCAATAGCGACTTCATAAATATCGTTTTGAAGGGCATCAATGGCGCCGGCAATAAATTCATCAACGGGCATACCGCCGTGCGATTCGTTTTTATCTTCTCGGCGGTCATGGCCCAGTTCGGTATCTACCGCAGGTGGCGCAATCTCAAAAACTTTAATGTGCGTATCTTTCAGCTGATGCCTTAACGATAGAGAGATGGAATGTACTGCCGCTTTAGTAGCACAATACACTGGCATAAAAGCAAGTGGGGCGAACGCTAAACCAGATGATATATTGATGATGGCGGCACCATTCTTATCGCGTAGATGCGGCGCCATTAATGAGGCCAGGTGAATAGGGGCCACCAAATTAGTTTCGATTTCTGAACGTACACGTTCCAGATCGCAGGGTTGGGTAAGGTCGGTTAGCAGTTGTATGCCTGCATTATTAACAAGCACATTTACATCGGGATAATTGGTAACCAGCCATTGCACTAGTTCTTCACGTTGTTGGGCATCGGCCACGTCGCAAACACGCGTTATAATGCCCGGGTGCTGAACCGTAATTTCGTTTAAACGATCCTCACGCCGCCCGCAGATAATAACGGTATTCTCACGCGACTTAAACTCCTTGGCAAAAGCCAGACCAATGCCCGAGGTGCCGCCCGTGATCAATATAGTATTGTGTGTTAGCTGCATAATTTTGTAGAATTAAAAAAGCCCGTTAGTTTAAACAATGCTAACGGGCTAAAAGTTTATGGACGTATTTGATTATCCTTGTGATATAGTATCCAGATCCTGCATATCAGCTTCGGTGAGCTGTATGTCAAGTGCTCTCATGTTATCCTCAAGGTGTGTTACTTTTGAAGTGCCCGGAATGAGCAGAATGTTGTTAGCATGATGCAACAACCAGCTTAAAGCAACCTGGTGGGCAGTGGCGCTGTGGTCCTCGGCTATACGTTGTAGCACCGCCTGGCTCTTTACATTGCCGGCGCTTAATGGGTACCATGGTATAAAAGCAATGTTATGGTCTTTGCAGTACTGCAATACATCTTCCCATTTGCGGTTATCCACGCTGTACATATTCTGTACCGAAACTACCTCAAAAAATTCCTGTGCCTTTATAATGTCATCAACGCTTACTTCCGAAAGGCCGATATGCCTTACTTTGCCTTCCTGCTGTACTTTTTGCAAAAATGAAAAAGTTTCTTCGGCAGGTACTTTAGGATCTATTCGGTGCAATTGGTACAAATCAATACGTTCCAGTTTCAGGCGTTTTAAGCTGCCTTCCAGTACTTCTTGTAAATGGGCAGGGCTGGCATCTATTGGCCACTCATTTGGGCCGGTGCGTAATAAACCGCCTTTGGTGCCTATAACCAGGTCATCTGTATAAGGGTATAAAGCCTCAGCAATTAATTCCTCAGATACATTTGGTCCATAACTATCGGCAGTGTCAATAAAATTAACACCAAGCTCAACAGCGCGTTTTAAAACACGAATGGATTCCTCATGATCTTTAGGCGGGCCCCAAATGCCATCACCGGTAATGCGCATTGCGCCATAGCCCAAGCGGTTTATATTTAAATCGCCGCCAAGTTGAAATGTTTTTTCGAACGAAACAGTATTTGCCATTTTATATTATTAATGTGCTTTTATAACACAATATGCAAGGCTATGTTCACCTTGCTTTATCATGCCGGTATCATAATTAGCAATAGAGCCGCTTACATGTCTTCGGCCTGTGTAAGTGTTGAAGCAGATAAGCCTGCTAACCCAACGCCAATAACGGCATTACGGGCTTTTTCGTTATGAGAAAAGCCAAGTAACCATGGGGCACCTAAGGCAAATAAGCTGGTGGTAAAATCGATAAGCAGATGTTTCTTAAATGGGAGTACCTTAATAACTCCCCACTCGGCTTTGGTGAGCAAACTATAAGCCAGTGCACCGCCGGCCAATACGCGGCAAAGCGTCACCGCTTTTTTTTCCTCTTTGAAATCCAATAGTTCAGGCAGCATAGCTACAACTGCACCGTAAGCATAATCGATGGCGCCGTGTGCCTGGCGCGAAATTGGTTTTTCCATTGTAGTGTTATTTAATGGAATAACACCTGATAATGGAATGTGTTTAACTAAAAGTTAATATAACGAAAGTAGCCTTACATTTACTGCAAGGCTACTTTAAAATTTAAAGGTAAGTTTCCTAAAAGAGGTAAGATTTAATTCAAATTCTTGCTAGTTGGAATTTTTAATTAACTCCAGCCCGTGCCTTTTTTGGCGTTACCTTTTTCAATGTGCTCTTCGGCTGTAGCCTTGCTCATAATAGCGGCCATTTTGTTGCCATCTGCATCTTTACCGGTGGCTATGTAACGACCCGATTTCACGTCAATCACCGGGTCAACCATCGGAACATTTTTAGTTTTTGTTTTTACAGAATATGCGGTGATACCACCTGACGCTGCTTTGTCGTTTTTCGCCTTAGCCATAATAATTTAAGTTTAGTTTAAGGCTAAACTCCAAAGAACAAGCTTTGTTTTAATTTTAAGTAATGTATTCAAACCTTTTTGTGTTAATGGCCGTGTACATAAACGTATTTGGCATGCTATTACCTGCTAGCTTTTAAGTGGCGTAAGCCATGGTTTCAGTTTTTTAAACGCCTCCGGATGGTCTGAATCATCCAGAACACAAACGCTCACGCCTTTTTTTCCGGCTGCACCATACGGCGCTGTTGATGCACTATCTTTGAGTACTTTGGTGGTAGTAACCCATTCGGCCTTCATTAACTTCAAACCATCAGGCGCGATATTGTACTGCTTGCCGGCCGATTGTATGACCGTGTATGCCGGTATACGATGAGAATACACGGTATTAATCCGGTTTTTTATGATGGGCTGGACGTCGGGCACCTGCGACTTTTGTGCATAAGCCGCAACGCTTGTTGCCAGCAGAATCCCACTATAAAATAATGCTTTCATGACTATTAAAGGTTAATAAACAAATGTTTTGTCCAAAATAGCTAAACTTTAATTACCTAAAGGTTAAAATAAGAAAAAAGTAAAAACAGTATTTTTTGGCGCGAGTTAAATATAACAATACTAAATTATAGCTATGAAACTTGGAGAGGAAGTAATTAAAGTACTTAGTAAAACTTACGAGCCTTCAACCATGGTTGAGATGCCGTTTAAACGTTATGATATGGCTTTTAAAACCGATGAGGCTGGCCGGCCTATTTTGCTTTTTATGGGCAAGAAGGATGAGCACGGCAACATTAAAGGTGAGCGCTTTGCCCGCCGGTTAAAGTTAGGGCCCGATGGCAGCGTGATTAAAGATCACTGGGAAAACAAAGGACCATCAACCTAAGTGGTTAAAGATGTTTGCCGTTTTTAGTTACCAGGCAGTAATAGTAAAAATTATTGCCTGGTCAATGCGGCTTGCTTTAAATAGAACAGGCTCCTCAAGTAAAATCCCTTCCGCAACAGAAACTTAAACTCCTTGCGCGACTCCTTCCTTAACAGCCGCAAATTTTTTTGATATAAAGCGTTTGGTAGCTGCTGTAAAGACCGTAAAAAGGCTTTGTAAGCAAAGCGCATAATAAGGTCATATTGGTAATAAAATGTGCGATGTGCACCAGATGAATGAATGACGCCACCACTCTCTACATACCTGAAGCTGTTAAGCATTTGGGCACTGTAGAAAAGGCTGCCCTCGTTTAAAATCTTAAGCCAGGTTAGCCAATCGGCAACGTATTTGATATTGGCATCTGCACCACCAACCTTTTGATAGGTTTTTTTACGAAATACCACCGCACTTGCATTGGGTATAGTATTACGATAAATTAAAAAACGGTCGGTATATTCCTGTCCGCTCATAATAAAATCCCGCCTGAAAAGGTCTTTATCCAGATCGTCCGTTTTAAATAACCAGTTGGCGAAAACTTCGCTTTCAGCGTTTATACGCAACGACTGGCAATAGCTAAGTACCAGATTGGCGTTGTTAAGCATTGGAGGAACCAGTGTTTGGAGCAGATCGGGGTGGGCCACATCATCCGATTCTGCAATCCATATCAGTTCGCTGTGTGCCATATCAACACCCTTGTTCCACTGCTTAAAGGTAGAGCCTGAGTTTTGCTGGTTATATACAATCTGTGTAACCTTCGGGTGGGTGCGGTACTTCTCAATGAGTTGCCGGCTGTTGTCGGTAGAGCAGTCATCCATAATCATTACCTCAAAGTTGGTATACGATTGATTAAGGACGCTCTCTATTCGCTCACGCAAAAATTTGTGATGATTATAATTGGGAATAATAACGGTAACAGCCGGAGTTTGCATGCGTTAATTAAAAGCTCAAAAGTAGTGGTTATGTGTTATGGTTTACTATTTAGAAAGCATTATTGCGTTAAATAGCACAACGCAATTATCATTTGGCCCGTAGTTGAAACATTTAAGTATTGATAGGTCTGGGTTGAATGAATTTAAGTGCAGTGCCGTAAATTTGGACTTGATTAACAGTATGTTAACATTAAAAAATTGCCCTGATATACCAATTGTTGTTGGCCGAAAATGTGAATAACTGCCTTGTGGGGTTTAATTTTCCAGCCGAAATTAGCTTCAAGATATTGCTTTTAGATGCTTCAAAGCACATTATGCACCTTATCTAATAAAAAAGTTAACAACATCTAAAATGTTGATAATCATAGTTAAATTTGTTTATAACGTGTGGAGAGATTGTTATTTCCATATGGCGTAAGTGGCGCAGATATTGCTCATTTACAGTTAAATATAGCTGAGATATGAATATGAATGCCTTTTATGAAAGATTGTGGCATTTTGCAGAGTTGGTAAACAATGCAAGCCAGGTTGAGCAGTATAACTATGCTGAGCACTTTAAAGTACAGCATCCACCGTATCCGGTGGTAAGCTCTACACGCAGTATTGTGCCGAAATTGGTTTTTGAAGAAGATTGTCCAACCGAAACACGGTTAAAGATCAGATACCTGCTCAAAAAATCATTTAACCGTATCCGCAATAAGCAGTAACGCTTCTATAAATCATTTTATGCCCGAACTTCCCGATCTGCAGGTTTTTAGCCGAAACCTTAGTCATGCTTTAAAAGGATTAAAGCTTATAAAAGTAAACGTTGTACAAAGCAGGAAACTTAATGTGCCCGTAAAGGACCTTACTAAAGCTTTAGAAGGAGAGGTGCTGGAGGACGTAATACGCTCGGGTAAACAACTTCACTTCAAGTTTACAAATAACCAAACACTGGGCGTGCACTTAATGCTGCACGGTGAAATTCACTGGCTGGAAGAAAACACTAAACAAAAATTTGTAATTTTTGAACTGCATTTTGAAGGTGGAAAAGGAATTGCCGTAACTGATTTCCAGCGCGGTGTTATGCCAACCCTAAACCCCGACCCGGCTGAAGCGCCCGATGCACTGGACAAGACTGTTAACACCAATTTTTGGAAAACAAAGTTTAAAGCCAGGCGAACGGCAGTTAAAAAGATATTAATGGATCAGGATGTTGTACGTGGCATTGGTAACGCCTATGCTGACGAAATTTTGTATGACGCCGGCATTTCTCCTTTCTCAGTTGCGGATAAAATACCTGATGATCGCGTAGAAGCTTTGGCTAAATCGGTTAAGAAGGTATTGGTAGACGCCGAAAAGCAAATTTTAAAATCCAACCCCAGTATTATAAGTGGTGAAGTACGCGATTTCTTAAAGGTGCACAGGCCAAAGCAAGCGGCCACGTCCGACGGTGCGGCCATTCACATGGATACCATTGCATCCCGTAAAACTTACTATACCGACAAACAGCAGTTATTCGATTAACGATTCATCTTTAACACCCCTCATTTTTTAATACGCTTTAATGATTTAATATTTAAAACGCCATTTGTTTAAAAAAATATCAAAAATTAAATTAATTCAATAAAATGTTTGCAAGTAATTGGTTATTGCCTTACATTTGTAATAACAAAAAGGAAATAAATACTGTAGGGTGGTGAAATTTGGCAGACACACCTCCTTGTCCCGGTGGCGGAGATAAATAGGAAACCCTTAACGGGGCTAACTACTCTTTGAAGGTTCGAATCCTTCTCCTACAGCTCTTCTCATAATTTAGGTTTATAATTGGTTAGTAAAGGCCTCCTGCCCATCAGGAGGCTTTACTTTTTATAAGGCTTTTTACTTAGCCATTCAGACGTTGGCATACAATTACATCAAATCAAATGTTTGTCATTGTTGAATACTTTAATTTCTTTACAGTTAATCGTTTGGCATGATTTTGTATACTGTTTAAGTAAATTAACTTAAATATATCTACCATGAGATCACTATTGTATATCATCGCCGTAATACTTGTAATAGGTTGGGCGATCAGCGTATTTGCTTATTCTGTTAGTGGATTAGTACATATCTTAATTGTACTGGCCATCATATCGTTCGTATTGGGAATGTTCAGAGGTCCGTCGTCTACAACAACAGTATAAGCATAACATGTCATAAACAAAAAATGCGGCTCAAAAGGGCCGCATTTTTTGTTTATAAACATTTAATTAATCTTGTATGCCTGTTACGTTAACCAGAATGCGGCTAGCATGCGGCATACCGAGCGTTTTACCGGGTGTGGTCTTGAGGTAAACAGTCAGGTAACCATCAACAATGCCTTTCATCACCTTTTTGCGTTGCTCTACCTCATCATAAATAAAGGAAAGTGGTTTTACAAAGTGCAGCTTACCCTTTTCGTCAGCAATGAGCTGCATCTTTTGATTAAAGTTGGCATAGGCCTTATGGATAGTGATGTCGAAAGTAGGCGAAAGGTAATTATCAGCCAGTGTAACATCTTCAATGGCGTTAGCTTTTTTAACTTCTTTCTTTTTTACCTGTACATTGGGGCTCAGGCTTTGCAATACTACCGGCTCGTAGGCGGCAAAGGCCTTGTTTATGTTGGCAACTGACTCTTTTACTTTCTTCTGGATAAACAGCGTATCGCGGCGCGGCGGCTTTTGCAGTTCGGCCGGGGTAGTACGCAGTACGTTTTTAATGTAGTCGTTGCTGTACAGCTTCATGGTTATATTACTAGCTTCATCTATATGAAGATTGCGCACATACAACACCTGGAAAATCATACTGTCGCGGCTCAGGTGCTTTACCCGCAGCCAGGAATGGGCAACATTCACCACCGAATCGTGATCCAGAACCACTTCCTGTTTAATAAAACGCTGCAGCACCAAGCTGAAAATGCGCACTGTATCGTCTGACAAGAACGTTACCCGCCACTCGGGTTCCAGGTGATAGCCATCATTACTAAACCCTAACCGGTTGCTGTACTCGCGGCGCACCTCAGTGTAGGCAATGCCATGCACTTTTTTAAAAGACACTCTGGGCCGCTCGGCCAGCTCAGCCCTTGTGCTATTGGCAGCGCTTGTTTTAGGAGTTGATTGTTTACAGCCTGCCGCAAGCAGTATAATCCATAAAACACAAAGCAAGTATATAAATGAGGGCCTAAACCGGTAGATAGTCTTCACGCCGCAAAATAAGCCGAAATTGCTAATTAAGCAAGGTTTTACGGTAAGGGTATTGTAAAAGGCGCACCATTTAAAGCGCCTCGTACTACGGTTTCGTTGCAAATTGCGCGGCTTGCCGGTTCAGTTGATAAGCGGCCGGCGTTTGTTTACCGTTGTTAATAATGATCTGGTATTTGAAAGTAACCGACTCGCCTTTGTTAAGGCTGAGGTTTTTGGCCGATTTACCGTTGGTAAACACTTTTTCGCCAAGTGGATTAATGGCAAACAACCCGTAACCACGAGCATGCCAAAAGCCGGGATAGTTAGGATTGGCCGGATGATCTATAATGGCAATGCTGACCGAATCGGCGCCCATTTTCCCAAAAACCTTGCACCAGGAGGCCCGTGTGCCCCAAACCTTGTTGCCGGTTGCACCGGTACTGCTCAGGTAATTACCAGTAGGGATGCTATCGCGTACGGGCTTGCGGGTACTATCGGGCATTTGCAGTTGGTGGGCTATGCGCAGGCCGAGCAAGCCATCCTTTACATCAGTAAAAATGGCTTTTTGTATGGCTTTGAGCGTAGTAGTGCGGTTTATTATACGCCGGCCTACGCTGCCGCTAAAGGTAAAACGGGTGGTTTCTTGCAGTATTATATCTTTTTGTTCATTAGTCCAGCTGGATTCGTATATCAGTAGGCCGGTTTTGCCGCTGCTGATTTTGAGGACGTGCGTATTACGGATCCAGCCGTACAAGTGTTTGCGGACTTGCGGTATAGCGTAAGAGTTGTTCCAAAAATCAAGATCGTTCAGGTTCTCATAATTAAACCACAGGCCTATATGGTGCGGATGATCGGTAGGGTCGCCCGGCTGTGGGTTGAGTGGGAAGCCTCGTGTTACGGCTGTGCCATTGTCGGCATTTAGCGGATAGAGTACCGGCTTCTCCAAACTGTCGGGGTATAAAAAGCTGGTGAATAAGCAGCCGCCTATAAAAATATCTACTTTCTTGTGTTGGGATGACTGCACTACTTTAACTGCCTGGCCCGGTTGCGACCATGATTTAGCACACAGCGTTATTAACGCTACTAAAAGCAAAAAGGTCCGGTTGTTCAGCATAAGAGTTTAAAGGTACGTGTAATTGGCGCCTAAATATAAGGCTTATTAACATACCTCACTACAGCTTAACAACTGCTCTAATAACTAATTAACCATTTGCAAGCGTGTGTTGTGGCGTGGATCTACGGTGGTGAGTGCTATATCAGGGCACATTTTAATGCCTGCATACCAGCGTATGCCCTTTTGAATAAGCGCAACAGGTTGGTTGTTATATCCTTCCGTTTCAAAGGCCACCCACCAGCTAAACAATTTACCATAAAATTGTACCTCATCGGGGTTAGCCCTAAAATCCGACCGGATAAGCGGAAAGATGTTGATACGCAGCCCACTTTTGCGATGCAAAAGGTATTGTGAACTGGTGCGCTGGTTGTTATGGAAGACCGGCAATAATTGGAATGTAACAGCTAACATGAAGTAAATATAACATTCAACTTTATAGGTTATGTTAATTTTTTAGTCCTTTTGCGAATAATTCGCAGACGTAACTTAGTAGTTAAAGTGTTGTTGTTTTAGTTGAATGCAGGCTGTGTTTTGCATCCGGCATTACCTGATTTTTAACAATCCGGTTCGGCAAATGAAATGAGCGTTTATCGCAAACAACAATTTATGCAAACAAAAGCCTTAACCTTATTTAACCTCAATACCCTGCACCAGGTAAGTATTGGCGCGGTTATCGGTAGCATGGGTTACGGTTGCTTTAATAGATACCGAATGCCCGTAAGCAGGGTCGGTGTAGATGCGCTGGCGAAGAGCCAGTACTTCTTCAATCCTGGCTTTCACCGCATCATTGGCCGGCTTAAATTCGTAGCTGAGGTAATAGTATTTATCATCGCGCTTGCCTATAGCCAAACCGGGGCCGCCGGGTACGAAATTAGAGATCAATGACACCTGGAAAGGCTCGGTACCGGTATACAGGTCTTTACTTACCACCCGCTCAAACTCAAACCAGCGGTCGGGCCCGTCTTGCAGCGGCTCTTTGGTAATAACCACTTTAGCCTTTACCCGGTAAGTATAGCCCAGTTCACGTTCGTTAAAGCCCTGCAACCCGTAAGGTGATTTTATTTTATCCGGAAGGAGGTAAGCCATCTGGTTGCCCACATCCTGGTAATGATCTAAAAATAGCTCCACTTCCTGTCCGTTCTTTGGTTTGTCTGGGTCGAAATCCTTTTTGCAGCCGGTTACAATGGTTAATAACATAACAACACAAAGAGCGCCGGCTTTAATAACGTTTGATTTCATAAGCTATGGTTTATAATATTTGATATGCTGTTTTTTAACTATACGGCTTTCGGTAGCAAAGCGCTACTGTAATTGTAAAATATTTTTAAGTACTATTCTAAAAAGTGTTGTTGCGGCAGGGTTTTGAGGTGGCTGTAGGCTTTGTGCCTAAGTGTTTCTGTATGAGTGTTAAAGCCTAACCCAACTGGGATAATGAGCGGCTTACACCTACATTTACCATCAACAAATCTTAACAATTCATTCTATAAGTAGTCGCTTAACGTTATTATGCTCATTTTCGATCGAATAAGCCAACTTTAGCCGCTAGCTTTAGTAAAATAAAGGCAGCCATTAACTGTAATCATAATCCAAAAGTCATTTTGGCGATGAAACGCATCCGGGTTAAATATTTTTACGTTTATGATTTCAAAGTAACTGAAAGATAAAGAATTGAATGACTAGAAATTACTTAGGTAAATTACAAGCAGCGGTTTGGGCATTAATTATAGCGGTTAGCTTTACTGCCTGTAAAAAAGACAACACCCAGCCCGAAGCTCTCAAACCCCAACCCAAGCCTTTAGCTACCCTGGGTTTATACCAGTTTGCCAGTGGCGCCAACAAGCGTATTTTTATACCCATAAGCCAAATTGGTACGCAAAAGGTAGCCTATGCCGGCATTTTCGATACGGGCTCGTCGGGCTTTACAATGGACGCCAACGGACTATTGCCTGCCAGCATGATTACCAGCAACGGCATACAGGTAACCGGCGATTCGGTGACTGTAAATGGCATTACCGTAACCAACAGAACCGCCACTATGGCCTATGGCGATCTCACCGGCAGCACGCATGAATATGGTAACCTGGCTTATGCTAGCATCGTAATTGGTAATTCGGCCGGTAGCGTTACTACCAAGCGTATCCCTATATTTTTGTATTATAAGATTGTAGATGGCGACGGGAAGGAACTGCCCCAGCACTCGGCCGATGTTTTTGGCGTGGGCCCCAGCAAAGGCTACACCTTTCCGGAAGTGGTGAGTCCGCTGGATGGTTTAGCCCTGCCTGCCGGTACTACGAGCGGGTTTAAGCTGGCCAAGCTGCCGGCGGCTAACTTCAACAGCACCGGGGCGTTAATATCAGGCCTGCTCACACTGGGTTTGGTGCCTGATGATCTCAGTCAAGCATCGTCGGGCTTTATCATGCACCCTTTAAACTTTAGTGCAGCAGGAGGCTATTCGCCCAATATACAAGCCACCATTACCTACGGCAGTACCAGTGTAGACGCGCAGGTATTGTTTGATACCGGTAATCCGTCGATTTCGGTGATTGAAAACAATAAAGAAACCCGTGCCCTGGGCAGGTTGCCGGCCAACACCGATGTTACCATAACCACTAAAAAAGGTTTTGTTTACAAATACACCACCAATAGCACCGGCAATTTAACACAAATTCAAAACCCGAACGTGAGCGGCGATTTCCGCACTATAATGGCGCTCGATTTCTTTATAAACAACGAGATGCTCACCGATTATAGTAACCATGTTATCGGATTGAAGAATTAATATTAGTGAACAAGTTAGCAGAGAACGGGTAGAAAGCAGCTTAGCCAGGAAATAGAGTATAGCAACAATTGGTTTTTAAGTGCTGATAAAAGCAGGTAACAACTGAGTACTCATATTTTTTTCGAAACCTAAGCCCGATTGGGAATAGAAAACATACGAGGAGGTGTTAAATAATCCTAACAAACTTTTTGCTGTTACGATTGGTGCCAAGCTACCGCTTGCTTAAGGTATTATCAGAAAGTATAGCTACATTGGATCGTTTATAAGAAACGGCAAAATGAGCTTCGTACGAATCCTTGTGCTCTTTTTTACGGTAATGCTTTACGCTCGTTCGGTAAATGCGCAAACCCCCGCTCCAACAAGTTACAAACTGATTGTAAATTTAGATAGGGCCCCATTCGATTCTTTATTTCTTCAAGATTATACCGAAGAACATTTAGAAGTTGATTACTGGACAGGTGTTTCGCATAATATTTTTACGGAACGCCCCCATATAAATGATAGGGTGAACACTTCTCTGTATTAAATCAACTAATCGGAATAGCGTACATGCTTAGTGATGCTATCGCTCACTGCAGTCCAGTCCTTCTTATCTCAAACCCCGCCTTTTGATTTTAACTCACAATAGTAGCAAATTTTCCACAAGGACCGTCAAACCGGGCGTAAAGCCTTAAATTTACCGTTCAATTAAAATTTAAACGCTTGGGCAAAACCGCTACCAAAGAAACGCCGCTAATGCAGCAGTATAACCAGATCAAGGCCAAATATCCAGGTGCCTTGCTGCTATTCCGTGTGGGCGATTTTTACGAAACCTTTGGCGAAGACGCCGTTAAAGCGGCCGGCATACTGGGTATTGTGCTTACCAAGCGGGCCAATGGTTCGGCCTCGCACATTGAGCTGGCCGGTTTCCCGCACCACTCGCTCGAAACTTACTTGCCCAAACTGGTGCGCGCGGGTCAGCGTGTGGCTATTTGCGATCAGCTTGAGGATCCCAAGATGACCAAGACCATCGTAAAGCGGGGCGTAACCGAACTGGTAACACCTGGCGTGGCCGTAAGCGATAACATCCTGCAGCAAAAGAGCAACAACTACTTGGCCTCCCTTTATTTCGAAAAGAATAGCATCGGTATTGCCCTAATTGATATATCAACCGGCGAGTTCCTTACGGCACAGGGCAACGCCGATTACATGGACAAGCTGCTGCAATCTTTCAGCCCAAGCGAGGTTATTTACCCCAAAAGCTGTAAACGCGATTTTATCGAAAAATTTGGCGACCGCTACTATACTTACACTTTGGATGAGTGGCCTTACAGCGGCGACTACGCTTACGAAACGCTTACCAAGCACTTCGGCGTAAAATCGCTCAAGGGCTTCGGTATCGAAAAGCTTAACCTGGGTATTGTAGCAGCCGGCGTAGCCCTGCATTATCTGAACGAGACGGAGCACCGCAACCTGCAGCATATCAGCGCTATTAGCCGTATTGAGGAGGACCGCTACCTGTGGCTCGATCGTTTCAGCATTCGCAACCTGGAACTGGTCGGTTCCAACAATGAAAATGCCATAACCCTGGTTGATGTGTTGGATCATACTTGTTCGCCAATGGGTGCCCGCCTGCTGCGCCGCTGGATTGTGATGCCGCTTAAGGAGCTCAAACCCATACAGGATCGACTCAATGTGGTACAGCACCTGATAGACCATGAAGACTTGCGTAATGAACTGCAGGCCTGCATCCGCCAGGTGGGCGATCTGGAAAGGCTCATTAGTAAAATAGGCTTGCAAAAAGCCAATCCACGCGAGGTTTGTCAGTTACGCAAGGCGCTGCAAGCTATTGGAAGCATTAAAAGACTATGTGACGGTACCGGTAACGCAGTTGCTGGGTTTGACAATGTCATAAGCCTGCTAAAGCCCAACGAAGCGCTACTGGCTATCGGTAACCAGCTTAACCCCTGCGATTATATATGTGATAAAATAGGCAAGGAACTGAATGCCGAGCCGCCTATCCAATTAGTAAAAGGCGGCGTAATGGCCGAGGGTATACATGAGGAGCTTGACCGCCTGCGTAAAATTGCTTTTGGCGGTAAGGGTTACTTGCTCGAAATACAAAAGCGGGAAGCCGAGCAAACCGGTATCCCATCGCTTAAAGTGGCGTTTAATAACGTGTTTGGGTACTATCTTGAGGTTACGCATTCGCACCGCGATAAGGTACCTACCGATTGGATACGCAAGCAAACGTTGGTTAATGCCGAGCGCTACATTACGCCCGAGCTTAAAGAGTATGAAGAACAGATACTGGGTGCCGAGGAAAAGATACTAGCATTAGAAACCCGTTTATACAATGATTTGCTGTACTCGCTCACCGAGTATATTAAACCTATTCAGCTTAACGCGCAGCTCATTGCACGGTTGGATGTGCTGTTGAACTTTGCAACGGTATCTATCAAGAATTACTATGTAAAGCCGCAGATAAACGATGGCTTACTGATTGATATAAAAGGGGGGCGTCACCCTGTAATAGAAAAAAACCTGCCGCCCGGTGAGGAGTACATCACTAATGATGTTTACCTCGATTCGGATAGCCAGCAGATTATTATTATTACCGGTCCCAACATGGCGGGGAAGTCGGCCATATTACGGCAAACCGGTCTTATTGTGCTGCTGGCGCAAATGGGTTGCTTTGTGCCTGCAAAGGAAGCAATCATTGGCTTAGTGGATAAGATATTCACGCGGGTAGGAGCGTCGGATAATTTGTCGTCGGGAGAGTCGACCTTCATGGTAGAGATGAACGAGACGGCCAGTATTCTCAACAACCTGAGTAACCGCAGTTTAATTTTATTGGATGAGATTGGCCGGGGCACCAGTACTTATGATGGTATTTCCATTGCCTGGGCTATAGCCGAGTATTTGCATAACCATCCGTCGGCTAAGGCCAAAACGCTGTTTGCTACGCACTATCACGAGCTGAATGAGCTAACTAACATGTTTGGCCGGGTCAAAAATTATAACGTAACGGTAAAAGAAGTTGGCAATCAGATCATATTCCTGCGCAAGCTGGTGCCGGGCGGAAGCGAGCACAGCTTTGGTATACATGTGGCTAAACTGGCCGGTATGCCACCAAAAGTGCTGAGCCGGGCCAACGAGATTCTCAAGAAACTGGAAGCCGAGCGCACGGGCGGCGAAAACATTAAGGAGAGTATCAAAAAAGTACAAAAGCAGGCCTTGCAACTGCAGATGTTCTCGATTGACGACCCGGTGCTGGTGAAGATACGCGACATGCTGAACAACCTGGATGTGAACACGCTTACACCTGTGGAGGCTTTAATGAAACTGGATGAAATACAGCGCTTGATTAAAGGTTAACAGGAACGAGTTTTTCTTGTTCAGGTGTGTTAATCATCTGTATTCGTAAATGATTTATTGTATGGTGATATAAACGTTTTGTACTTTTATTATAATCAAACCAACAAGTATGATTTCGAGAGGGGAGTTAAAAGACGTTTATTTCAACAAAGAAAACATTAATACAAACGTATTTCCTTTTTCACTACCTTTTTTCAGGCATGCGGATAAGCTTACCATTCATCCTCAGATGACCTTTTTTGTCGGAGAAAACGGTACAGGTAAATCTACGCTTTTAGAAGCCATCGCTGTAGCCTCAGGTTTTAACCCCGAGGGCGGAACAGTCAATTTTAACTTCGGCACCAGACAGTCTCATTCGGCACTGCACAGGCATATCACTACATCCAGGGGTATACATCGTCATACAGATGGCTTTTTTTTGAGAAGTGAAAGCTTTTTTAATTTAGCTACGGAGATTGAAAATTTAGACATAGAGGATCCCGAATTAAAGAACTTAAATTTTCCGGAGCCACCTAAAATTATGGACGCTTATGGTGGTGTCTCTTTGCATGAGCAATCTCATGGTGAGTCATTTTGGTCACTGTTTATAAAAAGATTTGCAGGTAATGGCTTTTATATTTTGGATGAGCCGGAGGCCGCCCTGTCTGTAACCAGGCAAATGGCCATGCTGGTAAGAATGCATGAATTGATAGACGATAATTCTCAGTTTGTCATCGCAACACATTCTCCTATATTATTGGCCTATCCGGGTGCCTTGATTTATGAGTTTAGTGAGCTCGGCGTACAAAAGGTAAGTTTCGAGCAAACGCAGCTGTATCACTCTTACGCCAGCTTTTTTCAAGATCCGTCTTACATCGTTAAACAACTGTTAAATCTTTAAACACTATCTAATGATGGTGTTGGAGCGACCGCAAGCTAGGTGTTATTTATTCCCTATCTATTTTAAAGGGCCTATAACATAAAAGCCGCCGTTTTAACAACGGCGGCTTTTATGTTTATATAAGCTTGCTAATTACTTCTTTTTACCTTGTGCTTGTGCTTGTTGCTGCTGGCGCATCATTTCTTCAAGCTTAGCCTGGAAACCCGTTTTTTTCTTTTTAGGATCGTCGGGTTTCTTTTTGTTTTCCTGTATTTGCGCATGTATCTTTTTGTCGTCAACCCACAAGCGGATAAGGTATTGCTGCAGGAAGGTAAGCATGTTGGCCAGGAAATAATAGTAATTCAAACCTGCAGGATAACTGTTCAGGAAGCCCAGGAACATAATAGGGCTGATGTAACCTATATATTTCATTTGCCCGGTTGCACCCGACACCTGGTTATTGAAGTAAGTATAGATGAGTGTAGAAATGGTCATCAACAAACACATCAAACTTAAGTGATTGCCCAGGAACGGGATGTTAAAGCCAAAGTTAATTACGGCATCATAGGTCGATAAATCCTTCATCCATAAAAAGCTTTCGCCACGAAGTTCAAACAAACTTGGGAAAAAACGCAGGAAGGCAAAAATGATAGGCATTTGCAGCACTAAAGGCAAACAACCACCCAACGGGTTTACACCTGCTTTGCGGTAAAGTTTCATATATTCCTGTTGCAACAGGGTAGGGTTATCCTCGCCAACCTTTGTCTTAATCTCATCCATCTCCGGCTTTAAAACTTTCATTTTAGCCATGCTGAGGTATGATTTATACGTAAGCGGAGATAATACAAGCTTTAATAATACGGTTAGGGCCAAAATTACCAAGCCCATGTTCCAGTTAAACTGCTGTAAAAAGTTAAATACAGGTATTACAGCCCAACGGTTAATAAATTTTAGTGGGCCCCAGCCCAGGTCAATTTGCTTTTCAAGTTGGTAGCCTTGTTTTTGAAGTGTTTTAAAGCGGTTTGTACCAAAGTAAAACTCCATTGGGTAAGTGTTATCCGCGTTGTTAATCAATGTTAAAGCCGCTTTCATTTGCTTTACATCAACAGAGCTTGGATTAGTGCTTACTGACAGATTAGCTCTGTCAAAACCTTGCTTGGCAATCAGTACGTTGGAGAAAAAGTGCTGTTTAAACGACACCCACTGTATTTTCTGGTCGGCAATGTCTTTGGTTTCGTCTTTACTTACGCTCAGGTAGTCAACACCACCATCCGTGTTTTTATAATACACGGTAGAATATAAGCGCTCCTGTGTAACATCTTTTTCCTGTTTGCGCAGGCCGGCAGTCCAGTTTAAAGTAAGTGCCCGGCTATTAATAATATCGCCTAAGCCAGTCAACTTAACGGTGTAGCCCAGTTTAAAGCCGGTGGCACCTAACGTATAAATGTAATCGATATACTGGGTAGGGCTATAGCTTAAACGTAGGGTTATAGCGCTGCTGTCGCTTCCGGCTACTTTGATTGCGCTGCTTGTAGGTGTAAAATACCGATCGTTAGTATTAATAACTGTGCTGCCGGCATTAAATTTAATACCAAATTGGTTGCTGTTGCCATCAAATAAAATAAGCGGCTTTTTATCAAAGGTTTTGAAATCTTTTAGCTCAACGCTATAAACGCGGCCGCCGCGGCTCGATAGCTTTACACGAATGTCTTTATTTTCTAAAGTAATTAACTGCTCGCTGCCAACCGTTGAGGCGCCAAAAGGTGCTTTAAGTGCAGCTGAATCAACAGGTGCCGGCTTCGTATTTGTATCTGCTTTTGCTGCAACTGCGGCCGGCTTTAAAAGTCCAGCTTTTTTCAGGGAGTCCAGGTGCTCAATCTGACGTGCTTTTTTTGCCTCCTCCTCAGTGGGTTTCATTAAGAAGAACGAGCCCACCAGTATGATGGCGATCAGGAATAACCCTGTGAACGTATTTCTATCCATTATTTTTTTTCGAGTACAATTAATTAGTTCTTGCGGGCATAAGCCAGCGAAGCGGCCACAAAGTTAACAAAAAGTGGATGAGGATTATCAACCGTTGATTTTAATTCGGGGTGAAATTGCGACCCTACAAAAAATGGATGGTTTTTTAACTCAACAATCTCTACCAAACCGTTTTGAGGGTTAATACCTGAAGGTATCATGCCGGCTTCTTCGTACTGTTGTAAATACTCGTTGTTAAACTCATAACGGTGACGGTGGCGCTCTGTAATGTGCGTTTTTCCGTAAATGGATAACGCCTTGCTGCCTTTCTTTAAATCACACGGGTAAGCGCCCAGGCGCATCGTGCCACCTTTTGCAGTAATATTTTTCTGATCTTCCATCATACTGATAACAGGGTAAGTGGTGTGGCCATCCATTTCCACGCTATTGGCAGCATCCAGATGAAGAACGTGGCGGCCAAACTCTACTACCGCACACTGCATGCCTAGGCATATGCCAAAAAACGGAATGTTGTTTTCACGTACGTACCTAATAGCTTCAATTTTACCTTCAAAGCCACGCTGGCCAAAGCCGGGAGCAACCAATACGCCATGTAAACCGCGCAAGCGTTCTACAGCATTTTCCGGTGTTAATGTTTCAGAGTGTATATAGTCAACCTTTACCTTACACTCATTTTTAGCGCCGGCATGTATAAATGCTTCGGTAATAGATTTATAAGCGTCAGGCAGTTCTACATATTTACCTACTAAACCAATGCGCACTTCGGCAGTTGGGTTTTTTAACCGACCTAAAAAGTCTTTCCAGCTTTCTAAATCCGGCTCATTTTTATTTGGAAGTTTAAGTTTAGTAAGTACCGTTTTATCCAGCTGTTCTTTCAGCATAAGCAGTGGTACATCATAAATAGATGGCGCGTCAATCGACTCGATAACTGCATTGATGTTCACGTTACAAAATAGCGCTATCTTTTTGCGCAGGTCCATATTTAAATGATGCTCTGTACGGCAAACCAAAATGTCAGGCTGTATGCCGTATTCCAGCAGCATTTTTACGGAGTGCTGAGTTGGCTTGGTCTTTAACTCGCCTGCTGCGGCCAGAAAAGGTACCAGGGTTAAGTGAATAACGAGTGAATTACCCGAACCGGCTTCCCACCTGAACTGCCTTACGGCCTCCACAAACGGAAGCGATTCAATGTCGCCCACAGTACCGCCAATTTCGGTAATCACAATATCGTAATCTCCGCTTTCGCCCAATATCCGGAAATTGCGTTTAATTTCGTCGGTAATGTGGGGTACTACCTGTACGGTCTTGCCTAAAAATGCACCTTCGCGCTCGCGGCTAATTACATTTTGATAAATACGGCCGGTAGTAATATTATTAGATTGGGAAGTAGCCCTGTTTAAGAAACGCTCGTAATGGCCCAAATCCAAATCTGTTTCGGCGCCGTCTTCGGTAACATAGCATTCACCGTGCTCGTAAGGGTTTAGTGTTCCCGGGTCGATGTTAATATAGGGATCGAATTTTTGAATAGTAACGCGGTAACCGCGAGACTGAAGGAGTTTAGCCAATGAGGCCGAAATAATACCTTTTCCTAACGACGAGGTAACGCCACCCGTAACAAATATATATTTAGTCATGATTTTGATGAATTTGGCTGCGGCTGATGCCTAAACCAATGCTATGTGTACGGGATGCAAAAGTAAGAATTTATTTGGGCTGAGCAGGAGGTATTTTAAAATAGATGGTCAGGTGGCTGTCAATTGCGGTTAAAAATTTAGGTGTACGCTGCTGCTTGTGGAACAAAATCGAAACGTATCTTTCATAAAAATTACTACTATTGTACGCAGGCGAAACAAGCATGGCATGGAGGTGTTGTTTTTTCAAACCAATAGTCTTGCAAACATTTTGCGCTCTCTGCAATTACTAAGTTTTTATTTGTCTGCAAAGACCTATCTACATTATGGCAAAACAAAGCAAAAAAGACAAGCCTGCTGCCGCAGCTTTAGGTGAAACACCTTTAGCAGAAGGGCAAGCAGCTTCTTTTCCCGAATCACAACCTGTAAATACAAAGAAATCAACAGCAAAAGCTAAGGTTCTTCCACCGGCACAAACAGAAACTTTCCCTGAATCGCAACCGGTAAAAGCAACCAAAGCCACCGCCCGAAAAACTAAAAGCACTGCTGAGGCAGACTTACCGGCAGAAATTTCGGTATCGGATCTAATAACCGAAATTGCCGAGAAGAAAAAAACCAAAACTTCAGGCAGTAAAAAGGTTGCGGCTAGTAAGCTACCCGTTATACCCGAAACGGCTGAAGCTTCAGCATTGCCTGCAACATCAGCGTCGGTTAACCCGGTGGAGGTATACAGCCGCTTTACGGATTACGATATTAGCCTCTTCAAGGGCGGAAAGCATTTTAAGTTGTATGACAAGCTGGGCTCGCATGTGGTGACCCATAAAGATGTTGTAGGCACTTATTTTGCAGTTTGGGCACCCAATGCACAATATGTATCGGTGATAGGTAATTTTAATGGCTGGAACCGCGCTGCACATGCCTTAAATCATCGTTGGGATGGCTCAGGTATTTGGGAAGGCTTTATCCCGCATATTGGCGACGGAGAGGTTTACAAATATTTTATTAATTCACATAACGGCGAGGAATTAGAAAAAGGCGATCCTTTTGCCCTGCGCTGGGAGGAGGCCCCGCTTACGGCCTCAATAGTAGCTCATACATATTACGAATGGAGTGATACCCAGTGGATGGCTAATCGCTACCAATACAATGCGTTAGATAAGCCTTATTCGGTTTATGAGATACACTTGGGTTCGTGGGCACGCAATGATGAAAGCCCGAACGAATTTTACACCTACAATCAGATAGCCGAAAAACTGGTGCCTTACGTTAAGGAAATGGGTTTTACGCACGTGGAACTGATGCCAATCATGGAGCATCCGTATTATCCAAGCTGGGGATACCAGCTTACTGGGTTTTTTGCGGCCACTTCACGTTATGGTACTCCCCAGCAACTTATGTACCTCATAGAGCGATTTCACCAGGAAGGTATTGGCGTAATACTGGATTGGGTGCCGTCGCACTTTCCGGGCGATGCGCATGCATTATACCGTTTTGATGGCACGCACTTGTACGAGCACGAGGATGTGCGCCAGGGCTATCATCCCGATTGGACTTCTTATATATTTAACTACGGACGTAACGAAGTTAAGGCTTTCCTGATCAGCAGCGCATTGTTTTGGCTCGACCGCTACCATGCGGATGGTTTACGTGTGGATGGTGTGGCTTCAATGCTTTATCTGGATTATTCGCGCAATGAGGGTGAATGGATACCTAACCAATTTGGCGGCAACCACAATCTCGAAGCCATTGAGTTCTTAAAAGAGTTCAATTTGGCCGTATACAGCACTTTCCCGGATGTGCAAACCATAGCCGAAGAAAGTACATCCTTTCATGGCGTAAGCCGTCCGGTTTATTCGGGTGGATTGGGCTTTGGTATGAAATGGATGATGGGCTGGATGCACGACACCTTAGGTTACTTTAAGCGTGACCCGGTTTATCGGAGCCACCATCATAACGACTTAACCTTTAGCTTGATATATGCCTTTACGGAAAACTTTATGCTGCCATTTTCGCACGATGAAGTTGTTTACGGAAAAGGGGCGATGATTAATAAAATGCCTGGCGATGAATGGCAACGATACGCCAATCTGCGTTTAATGTACAGCTACATGTTTACGCATCCCGGCTCAAAGCTATTGTTTATGGGTGCAGAGTTTGCCCAGAACAGCGAGTGGGATTTTGGCAAGTCGTTAGATTGGTGGGTTACGCAATTTGATTGTCATGCTGGTATGCAGGAAGCAGTAAAGGCGCTCAACCATTTATACCGTAACGAGCCCGCGTTATACGAAAAAGGCTTTGAAGCCAGCAGTTTTGAATGGATTGATGGCGGCAATGCCAAAGATTCTGTCCTGATATATGCCCGTAAAGGTCATGACGCTGTTAACGATGTAATAGTGGTACTGAACATGACACCAGCCGTACATTACCATTACCGTGTAGGTGTAACCAGTGCAGGGCAGTGGAAAGAGTTATTCAATTCAGACAATAAGAAATACTGGGGAAGCGGTGTCGACAATCCGTTGCCTTTAGCATCGGAGCCACAGGGCTGGCACGGTCGCGAAAATTCTATCAGTATAACCATACCGCCATTAAGTGCGGTGGTTTTTAAGCAAGTATAACTGCTTTTATTTAAGTGCCGGCAGGTAAGATAATGCTATTGTAATGCAATGGCTGGTTTTACTTGCCGGCGTTTTAATTTTTGATAAAGCGCAAAAGAAAATAACAGCAATACCAGTGTGGTGATAACAGATCCCTCAAGCCCAAATGCACCACCGTTTACAATATCATCAGCTTGTTTGCCCGGCTGTGTGAAAATAGAATGCATAGATAGTCCACTCACCGAAAAACCCAAAACCGGCCCCTGAAAAAAGTTCCAGCTTAGGTGAAATAACGTGGCCAGCCAAATATTTTTTGTTAGCAAATAAAGCTGTGCTAGTATAACGCCCGCCAGCAGGAGGTTTAAAAATGATAATGCGGTAACGTTAGGGTTAAATAAGTGTAGTGCAGCAAACACACCAGATGAAATGACGATGGCTGTAAAATCCGAATGCCTTATACGCAAGTATTCCACCCATATACCCCGCATCAAAAATTCTTCGTTAAAGCCTACCAGTATAAATAAAATGAAGTAGATGCCTAGCTCGGCCACCGAATAAGCGGCATTGAAATACACATGCACGGCACCAAAGGCCATCATAAGCCCGGTAATAAAAAAAATGAGCAGCGCCGCAAACCCGAAACCTTGGTTAGCAAACAGGAGTTTGTTTGTCTTAAAGCGTAATATTCGGCTATAGTTAAGGCGCAGCGTGCGTCTTTTAAAAAAGAAGGTGAGCAATATTATGGTTTCGGAAGCTTTAAGAAACACGTCATCCAGCAAAAAGGTGCCTAAACGGCGGCCGTCAAAACGGGTTACCAGCTCAAAAGCGTAACTGCCTATGCCCAATATTAAAATGTAAATCAGCGTATAACCGAACAGGATGCCAAAGTCCTTCAATATGGACAGCAAGATGTTTTTCATGATCATAGTACTGGCAAAACGTTTAAAAGCAGTTTTGCCAGTTAATATTAAAAAAGCTGCCTGTACCTAAATTTAAAGCGTTGCTTTAAATTCACAATTGCTGATTGCCCGCTTATAATCTTCAATAGAATCAAAGTTCAAGCAAAGCTTAATGGCTTTTTTGTAGTATTTAATCGCCTCATCAAAGTTTTGCGCATACTCCTCTAAAATACCCAGGCGATAATTTATAATAGACTTATCAACCAATGGCCTGATGAGCGCTTTATTCGCAATTTCACGGGCTTTGTCCCACTGCTCCAGGTTGGTGTATAGTATAACCAGGTTTACATAAGCGTGCGGATATTGAGGGTTGCTTTTAATAGCGGCTCTGTAGTGATTCTCTGCACGGTTATAATCATCAAATTGCGTGCGGTACAACCAGCCCAATGAGTTATGTGCCTGTGCGGTAGCTGGTTCCTCTAATATTATGTTTTCAAGTAGTTGTTTGGCTTGCAAATAGTTAGCGTTACGTATGGCTTCTTCAGCCTCCAAATATATATCTTCCCAGTTCTGCATGTTATCTAATTAATCGGGGGTGTTTGAGGCAATATACAAAAAAGATGGCGGTTTAACGCAAGCGGAGCTTCAAAACCAAACATAAATGACATTAGTCGGTTATTCATGTTCATTCAGCGTTTTATTGAGCAATGAAATTCTTCTACCTGTACCTTATTGGCGGCACTGTGGCATTAGTGCTGGTTGTTTATCAGCTTATTAGTACTTACCCGGCAATTAAGTTTACAGCAGCTCTTATATATCTTATTCCGGTACTGATTTTATATTATATGGCTTATAAAGCTTACCACGTTAAAAAGGATAACGAGCTTATGTAAAACGTAAGGCCCAACAGCTAAAATTTGATGAAAGTTTTTACCTGTTTGGAAAACAAACCCTTTAGCTGAAAGGTTATTAACTTAACACCCTTAAAAAAAGAACCTATGTTAGCATTTGATCAAGACACCTGGACCGTTGAACAGGAGATACCAACCAATTTACGCCATCCATATGCAGTATCACCTGATGCTGATGACGACTTGGACGAAGATGATGATTTGGATTTGGATGATGACGACGATCTGGATTTAGACGAAGACGAAGATTTAGACCTGGATGACGATGTAGTGCCTGACTACGACGAGGATTTAGACGAGGACGAAGATGACGATTTGGACGACCCGTTAAGGGCTGAGCTTGATGATGAGGATGACGAAGACGTCTCTTTTGATTTAGACGGTACCAATGATCCCGACGAAATCCCTGAGCGCGAAGAATCTGATAATGAAGATTTGGGTTATCCAAACGAGCAGGAGGTAAGAACCCCACAGGAAGGAAACGATACATCATTTAGCGAACAAATCGACGTAACACCTCCAACACCACATGAGTTTCCGTCTGAAGGTAGCCCGCAAACTGATTTTTCCTCACGCCCTCATGGCCGTACAACTGGCCGCATGATAGGTCACGAGCCAGGCACAGAAGGTATTTAATTCAGTATAAAAATATTCCTTAAGCCCTTGCCTTAACAGGTAAGGGCTTTTTTAGTCTCTGACGGTTGGAGTGTGGCCTTGCAGTAAATGTTTAAAGCCACAGGATACACCGTTTTACATGCACGCTTTGTCAATAGATCTTTTTTACAATATATATCTACAGCGGTTATGAGGGATTTATTCCAAATCAAAATTTAAATGCCACCATTTGAGGCATTTTTCTAATTTTGCGCTTTCATCCATCAAAACATCCTATTGTGGAGCAAAACCAACTTACTACCGTTGACACGGCCAAAGATTTAGGCCTTCTTCCCGAAGAGTTTGAGCGTATAAAAGAAATTCTGGGCCGGACACCAAATTTTACCGAACTATCTATTTTCTCGGTGATGTGGAGCGAGCACTGTTCCTACAAAAACTCTATCAAATGGCTTAAAACATTACCACGTGATGGTTCGCGCATGCTGGCCAAAGCCGGTGAAGAGAACGCAGGTGTGGTTGACTTAGGCGATGGAATTGGCTGCGCTTTCAAAATTGAATCGCATAACCACCCATCGGCACTTGAGCCTTACCAAGGTGCAGCAACCGGCGTTGGCGGTATTAACCGCGATATTTTTACGATGGGAGCAAGGCCAATAGCACAGCTTAACTCGTTGCGTTTTGGCGACCTTAGCCTCGACCGCACTAAATGGCTGGTTAAAGGCGTTGTAAAAGGCATTGGTGATTACGGTAATGCTTTTGGCATTCCAACTGTGGGTGGCGAGCTGTTTTTTGATGAATGTTATAATGTAAATCCGTTGGTAAATGCTATGTCGGCTGGTATACTAATGGAAGGCGATATGGTTTCAGCTACATCATACGGTGTAGGTAATCCGGTATATATTGTTGGTTCATCAACCGGTAAAGACGGTATACACGGTGCAGCATTTGCTTCTAAAAATATTACCGAAGATTCGGTTAACGACTTGCCGGCCGTACAGGTGGGTGATCCTTTCCAGGAAAAACTGTTGCTGGAGGCCTCATTAGAAGTAATCAGGACTGGCGCTGTAGTAGGTATGCAGGATATGGGCGCTGCAGGTATCATTTGCTCTAACTCCGAAATGTCGGCCAAGGGTGAGCATGGTATGCGCATTGATCTGGGTAAGGTTCCGACACGCCAGGAAAACATGAAGCCTTTTGAGATTTTATTATCAGAATCGCAAGAGCGTATGCTGATTGTAGTGCATAAAGGCCGCGAGGCTGAGGTACAAGCAGTATTTGACAAATGGGATTTAAACTGCGTTCAAATAGGCGAGGTAACCGATACAAAACGCCTGGAGTACTACATGAATGGCGACCTGGTTGCCGATGTTCCAGCCGATGATTTGGTATTGGGCGGCGGCGCGCCGGTTTACGAGCGTGAGTACCGCGAGCCTGCTTATTACCAGGAATACCAAAAATTTAACATAAACGATGTACCGGTACCCGAAAGCATGGTTGATGTGGCCGAGCATTTAATTGCTCACCCCAACATTGCCTCAAAACGCTGGGTAACCGACCAATACGATAGCATGGTAGGCACTGCCACCATGACCACCAACCGCCCTAGTGATGCTGCTATTGTTGCTGTAAAAGGCACTAATAAAGCTATTGCATTAACGGTTGACTGTAACTCTCGCTATGTAAATGCCGACCCGCAAAAAGGTTGTGCTATTGCCGTGGCCGAAGCTGCACGTAACATTACCTGTTCTGGTGGTGAGCCGGTAGCTATTACCAACTGCTTAAATTTTGGTAACCCATATGTGCCTGAGGTATTTTGGCAGTTTGTAGGTGCCATCAAAGGCATGGGCGAGGCTTGCCGTAAGTTTGAAACACCGGTAACCGGCGGTAACGTAAGCTTCTATAACCAAAGCACAGATGATGGCCCGGTTTTCCCGACGCCAACTATTGGTATGCTGGGCGTACTGGATGATAAGGACAACATCATGACAGCTGATTTTAAACAGCCGGGTGATTTTATTTATTTGATTGGTGAATCACAAAACGATATAGCTTCATCACAATACTTAGCTTCTTATCACAAGATTCAGGCATCACCAGCCCCTTACTTTGATTTGGATAAAGAGTATGCGATGCACCAGGTGATTAAAGAGCTAATTAAGCATAAAGTTGTAGCCTCTGCCCATGACGTGGCTGACGGTGGCTTATACATTGCGCTGTTGGAATCTGCCATGCCGTTAGGTTTGGGTTTTGACATTGCTACCGATGCTGATTTCCGTAAGGACGCTTTCTTATTTGGCGAGGCACAGGGCAGGGTGGTAGTGAGTGTTGCGCCCGAGGAGCAAGATCGCTTTACCGAAATGATGGCTACAAGCGAGGTAGAGTATACCATGCTGGGTACCGTAACTAATGGCTTTTTGAACGTTGACGAGGAGCTTTATGGCCACGTAACCGACATCAAATTGCTTTACGATAACGTATTGCATGTGGCATTAGGCGAATAATGCTAACACTTAAGCACATACACCATGTAGCTATCATCTGTTCTGATTATGAGCAGTCGAAAAGGTTTTACACGGAGGTTTTAGGCTTAACTGTTGTACAAGAGATTTATCGGACCGAAAGACAATCATACAAGCTCGATCTGGCTGTTGCAGGGCAATACCAGATCGAGCTTTTTTCTTTTCCCAATCCACCTGCAAGGCCATCCCGGCCAGAAGCGGCCGGTTTAAGGCACTTGGCCTTTGCGGTTGACGGTCTGGAGCAGGCTGTTACCCAATTGCAGCGTAATGGCGTAGTCACAGAATCTATCCGTACGGATGAATACACTGGCAAACGCTTCACTTTCTTTGCCGACCCAGACGGCTTGCCGCTGGAGCTGTACGAGGTTTAGCGTAATGGGCGATATTTTTAATTTTAAGCAGTTTAGCGTTAACCAGGCCGGCTGCGCCATGAAGGTGAATACTGATGGTGTTTTACTTGGCGCATTAGCCTTACAGCGCGATGCAGAACAGATATTAGATATTGGCACCGGCACAGGTGTTATTGCGCTAATGCTGGCGCAGCGTTTTCCGAACGCAAAAGTAGATGCTGTAGAGATAGACGAGGCAGCAGTTTTAACGGCGGGTGAAAATTTTTCGACTTCACCTTTTGCTGAACGTTTGCGGGGGCACCATAGCAGCTTTCAGCATCATTTTACGGTTAATTCTGCAAGTAAGTACGACCTAATCGTTTCTAATCCACCGTTCTACATCCGTTCTTTGCAGTCGCCCGGAGCTGCTAAATCTTTAGCTAAGCATGCTGATGAAGCTTTTTTCGAAGAACTGATTGCGCATTGTTCAGTACATTTAACTGCTGAGGGCAGTATCTGGCTCATCCTTCCTCCTGAAACGGCTGAACTTGTTAAGCTCCTGGCTAAAAAAATGAGCTTGCATCTAACGCAGGTCATTAATATACAATCTTTTGCACATTCAACACCTCACAGGCAGATTCTAACTTTCAAATCCCAACAAACTGTTATACAAAACCAACGTTTAATACTGTATAGCGAGCCCAAGTTATACACTGACGCCTACAAAGGCGTTTTGAAGGACTTTCTGACCATATTTTAACGTAACTTAGTTTTACTTCTTAATTGATATGACCCGCATTGGCTTAATTTCAGATACCCACGGTTATCTGGACGATGGTGTATTTAAACATTTTGCAGACTGTGATGAGATTTGGCATGCCGGCGATTTTGGAACTATTGAATTAGCTGACCAGTTGGCCGGATTTAAACCATTAAAGGGTGTTTACGGCAATATTGATGATGCAAAAATCAGACAAACATTTCCGGAAAACCTGCGTTTCAATTGCGAAGAAATAAATGTATGGATGACACATATTGGCGGTTATCCCGACAAATACAGTCCGGCTGTAAAGCGTACAATTTACACTAACCCTCCCGATTTATTTATCAGCGGGCACTCTCATATTTTGAAAGTTATTTTTGATAAAAAGATCAATTGCCTGCATTTAAACCCCGGAGCCGCAGGAAAACAAGGATGGCACAAGGTGAAAACATTGATAAAATTTTGCGTTTCCGGAAAAAAAATTCATAACTTGGAGGTCGTAGAACTCAATAATAATATGTAATTAATACACTAAGCCTATGAAAGCAGTAAAAACACTAGGACAATTCATAATCGAAAAACAGGCAGATTTTCCTTATGCCAAAGGCGAACTGTCGCGCCTGTTACGTGATATAGCTATAGCAGCTAAAATCGTTAACCGCGAAATCAATAAAGCAGGCCTTGCCGATATTATTGGTGACATGGGCACGGTGAACATTCAGGGCGAAGGTCAGAAGAAGCTGGATGTATATGCCAACGAACAATTTATAGCAGCTTTACAAAGCGGCGGCGAGTGCTGCATTGTGGTATCAGAAGAAAACGATGAGTATATCTATATAGACTCCGAAATCTCTAAAAATGCTAAATACATTGTTGCGATAGATCCGTTGGATGGTTCATCTAACATAGATGTGAATGTGGGCGTGGGTACCATATTTTCCATATTCCGCCGTAAATCGGTAGAGGGAAAAGCTACACTTGAGGATGTGCTACAAAAAGGTACAGAGCAAATTGCTGCCGGCTATGTTGTTTATGGCTCATCTACCATGTTGGTTTATACTACCGGCAAAGGCGTTAATGGCTTTACATTAGATCCATCTATTGGCGAGTTTTGCTTATCACACCCGGATATGCAGGTGCCTAAAGAGGGGTACATCTATTCTATCAATGAGGGCTACTATGCGCATTTTCCCGATGGTATTAAAAAATACATTAAGTACTGCCAGGTAGAGGATGAGAAAACCCGTCGCCCTTACACATCGCGCTATACCGGTTCTATGGTGGCCGATATACATCGTACCCTTATAAAGGGAGGCATATTTATGTACCCTATGACGGCACAGGCACCTAAAGGTAAACTGCGTTTAATTTATGAATGTAACCCGATTGCTTTCATTGTTGAACAGGCGGGCGGAAAAGCAACCAATGGTTACGAACGCATCCTGGAATTGGACGTTACGGAGTTGCACCAACGTTCGGCAATTGTTATTGGCTCATCAAGTATGGTCGAAAAAGCCGAAGAAATGCTGGCTTGTTTCTCGCCTCAGATAACCAAGCGTAGTTTTGAGGGCGTTGTATCGATACAATAATTGTAATATAAGCTTTATATAGCGTTACCTTTACTGCTTTCTACTTCAAATACCGAATCTACAAGTAAGTTTTTTTGCTGAGATGCTGCTACGGCTAAGCGGTCGCACCGTTCATTTTCGGGGTGACCGGCATGGCCTTTTACCCATACAAAGCGTATTTGATGCAGTTTGCTTACTTCGAGGTAGCGCAACCATAGGTCTTTGTTTTTTTTACCGGCAAATCCTTTTTGCAGCCAGCCATGTACCCACCGTTTTTCAACGGCATCAACTACATATTTAGAGTCTGAATAGATGGTTACTTGCTGGTTGGGGCTTTTTAGCGCTTCGAGGCCTTTTATAACGGCCAGCAGTTCCATTCGGTTATTAGTGGTTTTACGGAAGCCTTCAGCAAGTTCCTTATAATGTTTGCCAGCGCGCAGCACTACACCATATCCGCCCGGACCAGGGTTACCGCTCGACGCGCCGTCTGTAAAAATTTCGATCATAAAAAGATATTGCAATGATAGGAAATTGGCTGCTTTGAAGCCAGTAATAATTATTTAAAAAAGGGTTTGCAAAGAGCGTAAAGATTTCTATTTTTGTACCCGCAAGCACGGTAGATGTAGCTCAGTTGGTTAGAGCATCGGTTTGTGGTACCGAGGGTCGTGGGTTCGAGCCCCATCATTTACCCTTCACGGGGCAAGAGATTTTTAAGAGTCTTTTGCTCCGTTTTTTTTGCCGATAAATTGCTGTTTATCAGATAGATATAATTAAACGGCTCGGAGGTTTTAGCGGTTCGATGTTTTAAATTTTCAAAAGTGATTTTTTCAGGGAACATCGAACCAATCAGCTTTCTTTTTTCTTCACTCGTTGATTTACAGTAAATTATATCTAAGGAAGTTAATGTGGTAAGTGCTTTATTGATTATAGGCTCCAAACGCTCGACGCTGTAAACTTTTGAATTGATATCTTCCAGTTTAAATTCTGTTTGAGAGATCGCCTCGTCGCATTCCTGCTTGATGATACGATAATCAGAGGATTCAATGTCCCCATTCAAAAGCAACTCTCTGGCTTTTGTTAATTTATTCTGCAAGGTCGAAAGCTGTTTAATTATTCCAGCTTTCCGTTCTTTTGCAGACTGGGTGTTATTAGCGAACTCTTCAAGAATTGCCTCCTTCAAAAATATTGATAAGGTTTGATTGACTTTATGTTCACTTAAGAACGTGATCATTTCTCCATTAATTTCAGCTGCTTTATACCTGTAGCCGCATTTAGAACTGCAATGGTAATAATAATAGTAGTTGGTTCGACCCTTTGATGCACTACCACAGAGGGTACGATTACATCGAGGACAAAGTAAAAATCCTTTTAGGGGGATTTCTTCATCTGTTGCAATTTTTGTTTTGATACTCTTTTTTCTCCCGTTTAGTATATTTTGAACGTCATGAAATAGAGCCGATGTGATCAGTGCTTCATGAACACCTCTAACAACAAAAGCTTCTTCATCTTTATAACGGGGAACGTTGATGTACCCTGAATATATAGGATTGCGAATTGACCTGAGAAAGTTGTTTTTGCTGCATCGTAACCCTTTTTCAACCGCTCGTTTATATATCTGTTCAGTACTAAAATTTCCTTTGGATATCTCTTTAAAAGCCCACCTCAAATGTTCTGCTTGTTTTCCGTCCGGAACGATGATCTTACGGCCGTTTTCTTCAGTCCTGTTGATGTAGCCTACTGGAGCCAAGCCTGGCCAACGACCTTCTTTTCGTGCGCGTCTGATACCATAAAATGTATTTAATCCACGTCTGTCATTCTCAATCTCAGGAGCGGTCAGATATATAGCCAGCATCATTTTGTTCTCCGGAACATCGAGGTCCAAAGGCTGCTCAATTGCCTGAGGTTCTATACCATGTTTTCGCAAAATAGCGATCATGTTGTAAGCGTCGGGAGCATTTCTACTAAATCGGTCCCATTTGGTAAATAGAATAAGATTTGATCGGTTTTTAGATTGCTTAAGTAGAGAAAGATGCTTCTGCCACTCAGGTCTAATGAAAGTTTTTGCAGAGTGATCTTCAAAGATGATCCTCCTGATTGTGATGTTGTTTGTTTCACAATAACGTATCAGGCGTTCTTCTTGGTCGCGCTGAGAGTAGCCTTTGTCAGCTTGTTCGTCTGTACTAACACGAATATAGAGATCGGCTATTTTCATTACTTGAAGTTTTGTTTTACTATCAATTTCGCCAAAAAATAGATCAAATCCAAGATTTCGTTAGCTTTTTTTTCATCGACTTCTATGCCGTGTAATACCAAATGATCGATTAGTTTTTTGTGATTCAACTTTCGTTTCCCTACTTTACCCATAAAGTTTTCCCTTTATAGGCAATTATTGGTGTTTCTGGAGATGTTTTATCACCAGTTTCTCTGTACTACAGATATTTAAAAAATTAAATACTAAAGATCGGAAAGCTATTCTAAGTTCCACTAATTCTGATAATGTGCCAAATTGAATTTGACCTATCAGGTTTGTTATGCTTAACACCCTGACGGGAATAAGGATAGAACGGAATCTTGCCGAAGGAGCGGAGCTTCATTTTATTGGAAAACGCAAGTTAACAACCTGCTGTGTTCACTCAGTACAAGAATTGAAATAATGTCTTTATGTGCAATGATATATACGAACGGCGTAGATTAGATCAAATATTATACTGGAGTGATCGAACAGTTGGTATTTATGAATAAGCCTGTCTTAGAGAGAATATATGACGGCTTGATCTTGCCTCTTTATATTAATTTTGGAACGACTGCCTAAATTCTTTTGGAGAGATATTGGTTTTTGTTTTAAATAGTTTACTCAATGAGGTTATATCCTCAAACCCTAAAACATAGGCAATCTCGCTAACGGTCAAATCCGTAGTAGATAGTTTTTCCTTCGCTTTTTCAATGATCTTTTCGTGAATATGTTGTGGGTGTTGAGCCCCGTCAGCGATCTAAGCAGTCCGCTCAGATAATTTCGAAAATGTGGAGCGCATCCGCGATGTATTGTGCAGTCGGGAGGCCTTTGCTCATCAGGTCCTGTGTTTCAAAATACTTCTCGAGAATGTCCTCTAAGCGTTCCAGTACTTTATGATTGGCCATTTTTGACCTGATGAACTGACGCTGGTAGAACCGTTCAGCGTAATTCAGTAGTACTTCCAAATGTGCGATCATAATGTTTTGGCTGAATTTATCAATATTGGAATTATACTCTTCTCTTATGCTTTTGACAATTCCTCTGATGACCTTTTTTTCTTTCGATGTGATTTTTAAAGCCTCATTTATCGTATAACCAAAAAATTCATATCGTTTCATCATACCGACCTGTGACGTGTTCCAGAGAAAATCCGGATGGATTAGGATCATCCAACCCGATGATCTTTGCGAGTCTTCGATGTTTTGGTTATAGATGATCGTAAAGACCTGTTTTGGAGCCATGAATGAAATGTCACCCGATTCTATCCGATATTCCTGCTGCCCGTATTTAATAGTTGCATCAAAAAATATATCAAAAGCGATGATATAAAAATCGTAGATCAGGCAAATGGGATCTCGGCCCGGCTTACGACGGATATCGCCAGGGTTGATGATACTGATATACGGATGATCAGGTTTAGGCAACCCGATCTTTTCGTGATACTGGCTGATCGTCTTTATGCGGATAGGGTTGTTCGCTTTCATCGTTAAATGTTATCAGGGATATCTGCCAAGTAAACTGATCCGTACTTCTTTTATTCAAAAATCGGCTATTATGCTTACTGCTTTAGATAATACTGTCATCATCACGGGCCGGGACCGGCAGCGGCTGGATAAAGTAAAGGCCCTGTTCCCGGATATACATACCTTTCCTTGTGATGTAAGAGATCCTTTGGCTATCAGGAATCTTTTTGAACAGGTTACAACCAAATTTCCCGAACTGAATATGCTGGTGAACAATGCCGGTGAAATGCGAAAGATACTGGTACTTGACCGGAAGGAAATAGCTGATGTTACCCGGGAAGTAGAGATCAATTTGATGGGGCCGATACGAATGGTTCAGCAATTTCTGCCCTTCCTGGAAAAAAAAGGAAGCCTCGGTCGTTCTGAATGTAACTTCACACGTTGCTTTCATGATCCTTCCCATTGCGCCTGTATACAGCGCCATTACGGCCGGGCTACGCGCCTATACCCGGGCATTAAGGGTGCAGTTAAAGAATACCAATGTTAAGGTAGTGGAATTGATCGCGCCGGGTTCAGGAACGCCCCTTAATGATAAATTCAGGAAAGAGGCAGTGTTCGATCCCGACCCCAGAATGCTGACCTCTCCTCAGAAGATTGTGGATGCTGCGATCAATGGTTTACTGAATAATAAAAATGAAGTGTATCCCGGAAAAGCAGGACTGGTCTATCTGTTGAGCAGGATCGCTCCGGGGTTCCTGCTCAACCAGGCAGCGAAAATGGGTGCATCGGTCATGTACAATTACTGATCGGCCGGTCGTCCCAGGAAGGTTTTTTTGTTCATGCCGGAGGATAGGAAGCTATATACTTTCCGGTGAACTTCTACTAAAGTACTTAAACAGGTTTTTATTTATCTCAATCTTTATCGGCAATGGACAACTCAATTACATCTGGTTACAGCGGAAATGCCTTATAATTAGGCGGTTGGCGGCAAAAGGCATCATTAGCCACCTTGGTATTGGTCATTACATTCAGCCAGATCGACCGGATACTGCCTTTTATATTGTCAGAAAGTATCAAGACCAAGCTTCGCCTCAACGATACCCAACTGGGGATAGTGTCCGGGTTTGCATTTGCACTTTGCTATGCATTGGCAACCCTACCGTTGGCGCGAATTGCAGATATGGGGCGGGCGAAGCAGGTACTATTCTGGTGTGTGTGTATTTGGAGTTTGATGACGGGCTTTGGCGGCTTTGCCAACGGTTTCCTGTTGCTTGCCCTGTCCCGTGTGGGTGTTGCGCTCGGAGGAGCCGGCGGAACACCCGCAAGCCATGCCCTTATCGGGCGAAGAATACCGGAGTCTTTTCGTGGACGTGCACTCGGGCTGTTCTCTATGGGTATACCTGTAGGTACTGTGCTCGGGTTTGCTTTAGGAGGCTGGGCAAACGATCATATCGGTTGGCGTGGCGCGCTTATTCTCGCCGGCGGGGTTGGTCTGGTAGTTGCGTTGTTAGCGGGTGTCTTCGTGCCGAAGACGCCGCTCGCAATCGTGCGAAAGGTAACCATTCATGAAAATTTTTTACAATCCAGCCGCCGGTTACTGTCAGATCCCAATTTTCTATCGTTGTTTATTGCTGCTAATCTCCTCGGTTTTGCTTCGGGGCCTTTCTACGCTTTTACAGCCGCGTTCCTCATCAGAACTCACGGGTTGACGCCGAGTCAGGCGGGGCTAAGCTTCGTTATATTACAAGGGCTGATGGACATTGCCGGAACGGTACTGGGTGGCAGGCTTTTCGACCGTGCAATAAAAAGCGGGAAGAACAACTTACTCCGCTATCCCGGGATTGCATTTTGTGTTGCGGCCGTATCCACACCGGTAGCCTTGTTCGCCCCTGATAGCCGGATAGCTGTTATTTTATTGGTCCCGGCGATGTTCTCTTTCCCTTTTGTGCTTCCGCACGCGTTTGGCGCCGGACACCTCTCTGCTGGCGAAGGCAGGCAAGGCTTGGCCTCTGCGCTGCTTATGCTGGGATCAAGCCTCTTGGGATCTTCTTTATCTCCGGTCCTGGTTGGCGTGATCAGCGATATGGCCCGAAATGCGAATATCCAAAACAGCCTTGGTACAGGCCTTCTTTTGGTGCCAGTGTTTTGTTTATTAACGGGCATCAGCTGTTTCATAGCGGGCCGACGCGTCGGTTCGTATTCAAACTAATGTTTTTTAATGGTTGATGACCGGAAACGAAACTATCGAGGCTTTTGGTTTCCACCTGGGCTCGAACGTATTTCCTTAAATCATTGATTTTCAATGATTTACTTTGATCTTCGTTGTTTGAGGTAGTCACATAGGTAACACGCCCTATTGACTAAGTAAATATACTTATTTAACAGAATACATCAAAATTTAAAGTGCCAACTTGATGCAGGATAATAAAATGAGTGGAGCAGGTAATGTTAATTAATCTTTGCCACAGGGAATGAAAAATAAAAGGTCGTGCCTTTTCCTTCTTCACTTTCAAGCCATAACCTGCCACGGTTATGCTGAACGAACTCTTTGCTTAGCATTAAGCCAATACCTGTTCCTTTTTCACCTTTGGTCCCGTAGTTAATATCAAGCCCCGATTTCTTGAATTGGGCCTGCTGTTCGGCACTAATGCCTTTACCCTCATCGCTTACCGATAGAACGGCGTCATGGCCTGATAACTTTACATCAATAATAACCTTACCACCTGGATGGCTGAATTTAATGGCGTTGGACAACAGATTACGGACGATAAACTCGAAGTGTGTAAGGTCTCCAAAAATCCTCAGGTTCTCCGGTGCGAGGTTTGACACGGTTACCTGCTTATCGGCAGCTTGTTGTTGCAAAGCAGAACGGTTCTTTTCAATACTATCATATGCATTTACATCAACAGGTTTAACATGAATTCCTTTTAACTGCGCTTCGCCCCAATTGAGTAGGGCGTTCAAGATATCCAGGGTAACATTACCCTGCTTTTTCATGGCCGAGATAAGTTCCCGCAATTCATGTTCAGATAAGCCACCTTCTTCCATCAGGGCCAGGAGTTGTGTGATGCCCCCGATAGGGTTACGAAGATCGTGACCGATGATGGAAAACAGCTTGTCTTTGATTTGGTTAGAATTCTCCAGATCACGATTCAAACGCTTGGTGCGTATAAAATAAAAGATGCCAACAAGTAACACCAGCAAAATGCATATCGCTGCAATGATGACCTCGTTACGCTGCTCATTACTTTTTTGCTTTTCCAATGCCAGCGACTCCAGCCTCAGTTTAGATTCAGCCAGCTCATAGCTACTTTGCAACACGGCAATACGGTGACCGGCATTCATCGTCTTTAAGCTATCAACCATTCGGTGATGAACACCAAGCGTTTGCAAGGCTTCCTTATACCGGGATTGCTGACGATAGATCTCCGATAGACTGTGGTAGATCTCGCTGGCCAGCTGCCGGTGACCGATACTTCGGGCGATCTGCAATGCATTCTCCAGATGACGGATACCTTGCCCGGCGTCTTTATTCCTGATCACAGCTGCCATGCCGATGAGCGAACGGGCTTCCTCTTCCTTTAAACCTGAAGTTTTCGCCATAGCCAAACCCTTTTGATGCAAAACGAGAGCTTTCTGAACATCTCCGGCGGCTTGCCAGGCTATGCCCGCACTATGCAGGAACGCCAGGTGAGCTTTGAGGTTACGCTGATCTTTACTTTTTTCAATACCTTTTTCATAATAAGAAGCAGCCTTGTTGTGATCACCCAGCCGTGTATGTACACGGCCCAGGCTATGCAGCACAGTAAAATAATCGTCTGATAGCGGTTGGCCAGGTTGCAACTTTTCTGCATTCCCGTAAAATATAAGGGCTTCGGCCAGGTTTCCCTGTAATTCCGCGACTTCGCCAAGCCGTGTATAGCATTTCACCATGCCGGCCGCTTGTCCATTGTGCTTAAAATTGGCCAGAGCGTGAAGGATCATTAGTTTACCCTGATCATGATGTCCTTGACGGGCTAACAGGATACCAAGGCAAGACGTTGCGTTGTCGATCTCTTTTGGGTTGGAAAGTGCACTATAACCATTTAACGCCAGGCGCTGGTAAGTAGTAGCCAGTTTAAGATTGCCATATTGCGCGTTAATAACGGCCAGTCGGTTATAAAAACGGCATTCGCCCGGCAAATACTTCTTTTGCCGGGCATATTTTAGCCCTGCATAAGCATAATAGATAGCTGAATCAGGCTGGGAGGCCTGGTACCGATCACTTTGTGCGAGATAGCCTTCCAGTCGCAAACTGTCTGCCCGGCTAAGTTTGACTGGCGCATGTTTGTGCTTCATAGCGCAGGCTGAAACAGAAAACAGTGCGATCAGAATGGGAAGTATACAATAACTTAAACTGGTTTTCATAACGCTGGATACTTTATACGTAACCGGATAAGGGAAGTTTGGGTCTGCCTCATCTTTACCCACATACATTCCCCTAAAAGTATATGGTCAGCTTAAAGATCTTGCAGGTTAATACTGGATATTTTTGTACGGATAATGGGGCCTAAACAAAATACATTAATTAAAACCATTTGCCAACGAGTAGCACAATAATCGATTTTGTATTAACCAATGTTACTATGAATAATAGCTGATTTTAATGATCTACATGTTTATAGATCGCTTTTATGCAATATTAATGTTACAAAAGACCAATACATGTATAAACTTATCACCTTTAAGAAATAAAGCGTTAACAACACAAGGTGCATCAATTAAAAACATACAAACTCATCCTATCAATAGCGGCAATGTTATTCCTTGCTAAGCCATTCCTGGGTTTTAGTGTATATGGACAGTTGCAGGAAAAAGCTCAGGAGAATACCCTTTTGGTCAAAGTGTTCGCCAAACGGAAACCGGAATTCATGGAAGAGGCGATTACCCGATCTATTGCATTCCAAGCCATGTTGAAGGACAGAGCCGACCAGTTCATCCTCACTTTTGGCGCGTTGCTTTTAAGCCTTTTTTCCTTCCTTGCTGTCAATGCTCAAAATGCCTTCGGCCGGTATAATAACCAAAGAAAACAACATATAACGTCTATAGACCCCATCTATCTGCTTACCTGCAGGCTAACTATTTGATGTATTAAGGTTATCCGATCTCACGGATCAATTCCTTTTAAAGCAGCTATTAGCTGTCCCATTTTTTTACATCATTTTAAGTATTTATTACAATGCTACGTTTTAAACATAGCTGGTGCCTGGCGTTGCTGCTATTGGCATCCGTTTCGTTATATGCGCAAGTTCCCGATAAGAGCGTATCTCTTAAACAACTATTGGATCAGGTGTCGCATAATGCACCAACCTTGCTCACCGATTCGTCGGCCATATTAATCAAAGAGGCGCAAGCGCGCGAAACCGGTTACAACTGGCTTCCTAACCTCAAACTCAACTACCAAACCGACTTGGGAACCAATAATAATGTAGGCGGCGGTTATTTTGGCTTTGGTATGGTGCCCACCAACAACAGGGGCGTGCGCGATGAGAGTAATGCTACCGCCGTACTATCCAACCTGGGCATTGCCGCCTTTGATATGGAGATCTATAATTTTGGCGCTTATAAGGCGCAAAATAAAGTGGCCAGTGCCGATGTAGCGGTGCAGCAAAACCAGTTCAATACATCCAAATACAACCTGCAGGCCTACACTATTGACAATTACCTGCAACTATTGAGGCTGCAAGAGTATATCCAGATTCAATCGCGCAATATTCAGCGTAACCAGGAGATCAGGCGTTCCATACAAGCTTTGGCCAAAAGCGGCATACGTGCCGGTGTTGATACCAGTATAGCCGAAGCCGAACTATCCAAGTCAAGACTGAACTACATCGAATTAAAGAACCAGGCCAAGCAAGTTCAGCTCAAATTATCGGCCATCAGCGGCATGCCGTACCAAGCTATCGTTCCTGATACCACGGCCGAAACCAAACTGTTCGCCCAGTCTGCCGAGAGCCGTTTGTTCTATGCCGATACCCTTAACCACCCGGTCATCAAGTACTACGAATCTTTATACGATAACAGCCTGCAGCGCGAAGACCTCGTTAAAAAAAGTTACAATCCTAAAGTGTCCTTTCAGGCTGCAGCCTGGGGTCGTGCGGCCAGCTTAGATGCCAACAATGGGTATACCAGCTTGAATAATGGCTGGGGTTTTCAACGTGGGAACTATTTGGTAGGCGTCGGGATAACCTACAACCTGTTCGATCTGAAACGGAAAAATCTCAAACTCACGACTCAAAAGATCAATTCGCAGTATACGCTTACCAAGCTCAACGAGCAAAAGGTATTGTTGGCGGCAAGCGCAACGCAGGCCGATGCCAATGTGGCCACAGCTATGGAGCGGCTACAGGAGATACCCAAGCAACTCAAGGCAGCTACCGCCGCTTACCGGCAAAAGTTCTCGCTTTATAAAAGCGGGTTAACCGATATCATCGAGCTAAATGCCGCATTAAGCTTATTATACCGTGCCGAGATCGACTATATATCGGCTAAGTACAGCTATACCCAGGCACTGTTCCAAAAGGCAGTAACCGAAAACCAGGTGAACACAGTAATTAACCTATTAAACTAAACCAATTATGTCAATGGTTACTTCTGCACTGAAAAGGCCGGTTACAACAGTTATTGTGACCATCAGCCTTTTGCTATTCTCAGTGCTTAGCGCTATCAAGATCCCGATAGATATATTTCCCCAGCTGAATATGCCCACCATGTATGTGATCGAATCATACGGTGGTATGTCGCCCCAGCAAATGGAGGGCTTCTTTTCCACTCGCTTACAGGACCAGTTCCTGTATGTGAATGGTATCAAGTCTATCACCAGTAAAAATATACAAGGCCTAACCTTGCTTAAACTCAGCTTTTACGAAGGTACCGATATGGGTGAAGCCTCAGCGCAGGTAGCCTTACAGGTAAACCGGGCCATGAAGTTCTTTCCGCCGGGAGCCTTACCGCCGCAGGTTTTACGTTTCGATGCCTCGTCGCTGCCGGTCGGGCAGTTGGTGCTATCCTCTAAAACACGCAGCTTAAAAGATATTTATGACCTCGCTACTACACGCGTGCGGCCCATGTTCTCATCAGTTGCAGGCCTGTCTGCACCGCCGCCTTTTGGTGCTAATTCAAGGTCGGTGATCATCAATATTGATCCTAATAAAATGCGGAGCTATAGCTTAACGCCGGATGAGGTGGTGGGCGCGCTATCCAAATATAACGTCATGTCGCCATCGGGTAACCTGCGGATGGATAATACCATGTACGTAACCACCATGAACTCCCTGATCAGCAAAGTGGAAGATTTTGGCAATATCCCGGTGATCAGCAAGAACGGTAACCCGGTATTTGTCAAAGATATTGCACGCGTATCTGACGGTGCCGACGTGACCGTGAGTTACGCGCTCATTAACGGCAAACGATCGGTGTATATACCTGCGGTTAAAACGGCCGATGCCTCTACCTGGGCAGTGGTGCAAGCCTTAAAAAGTAAACTGCCCGATATTCAAAGCTTATTGCCCGATGATGTCAAGGTATCTTATGAATTTGACCAGTCGGTATTTGTAATAAACGCCGTAGAAAGTTTACTAACCGAGGGTGGCCTGGGCGCCTTACTCACCGGCTTAATGGTATTGCTTTTTCTTCGCGATTGGCGCAGTAGTTTGATCGTGGTGATCACCATCCCGGTATCGATCATCATTGGCGTGATGCTGTTAGGCTTCTTTGGGCAGACCATCAACATCATGACCCTGAGCGGACTGGCACTGGCTATCGGTATTTTAGTCGATCAGGCTACAGTGACCATTGAGAACATTCACCAGCATCTGGAAATGGGCAAATCTAAAAAGCTGGCTATATACGATGCCTGTGAAGAGATCTCGTTCCCGCTGCTGTTGATCCTGCTCTGTATACTGGCCGTATTCGCACCATCGTTCCTCATGACCGGCGTACCTAAAGCCATGTTCCTGCCGCTGTCGCTGTCGATCGGGTTGACCATGATCGTGTCCTACATCATCGCCCAAACCCTTGTCCCCATTTTAAGCAACTGGATGATCAATGCCGAGCAATATCAGCATGGTCATCACGGCCAGATCCACGCCCATGCAGGTGAGGCTTTAGACAAGCAGGAAGAACAACAGGTAGGCAACCATTTAAAGGCTGAACAAGATCATCCTGAACAGAATGATCTTTTCGAGCGGGTGAAACTGCGCTACATGACCATTATCCAAAAATGGATGCCCAATAAAAGGATCATCGTGCCAGTGTACCTGATTTTGGTTTTGGCCTTAGCCTTAGGAGGCTTCCTGCTCATAGGTAAGGATATGATGCCCAAATTAAATAATGGTCAGTTCCAGATCCGGATCAAAGAACCGGATGGTACGCGTTTGGAACGGACGGAGGCCAAACTTAAACAGGTTCTGCAGATCGTTGACAGTACCTCCAGCCACCATGTCGCCATCAGTTCGGGTTACGTTGGATTGATACCGAGCAGTTATGGCGTAAGTAACCTGTACGTATTCAATACCGGTACACATGAGGCCATTTTGCAGGTTAACCTGGATGCCGATTATCACGTGAACATGGATGACTTTAAGGAAGCTTTGCGCAAGAACATAGCCTATGCTATCCCCGAACTGCGGGTAACTTTTGAACCCATCGATATGACAGAAAAGATCATGAGCCAGGGTGCCGCTACACCGATCGAGGTAACTGTTGCCGGGAAAGATATGGCGCAGATAGAGGCTTACAGCAACAAACTGGTGAACAAGCTGAAACAAGTTGATTACCTGCGCGATGTGCAGATCAACCAGCCCCTCAAATTCCCGGTGGTAAAGATCACTTTGGATCGGATGAAACTGGCACAGATGGGGTTGAACGTGAGCGAGATCTCGCGCTCGGTAACAGCCAGTACCTCCTCCAGCCGATTTTCGGAAAAGAACCAGTGGCTGGACGAAAAGGCATCGAACACCTACCAGGTACAGGTGCAGATACCCGAATATGTGATGAATAATATGGATGAGATCCGGGAGATACCTTTAGTGAAAGGGCAAAGCAGCCCGGTTTTAGGTGATGTGGCTGAGTTCAAAACCGTTTATGTGCCTGGCGAATATGACCGCATGGGACCGAGGAGATACCTGACCGTGAGTGCCAATATTCATCAAAAAGATTTGGGCTCGGCTACAGATGCCGTGCAGGCTGCGGTTAAATCATTGGGCACACCGCCAAAAGGTATTGTTACCCAGGTGCAGGGCATGTCGAGTTTACTGACCGATACTTTATCCAGCCTGCAAAACGGATTACTGTTCGCTATTCTCGTGATCTTCCTGCTGCTGGCCGCTAATTACCAGTCGGTAAAATTGTCGTTAACGGTACTGTCAACTGTACCGGCCGTAGTTTTAGGGTCGATCGGTGCTTTGTTGCTTACCGGCTCCACCTTGAATCTGCAAAGTTATATGGGTATGATCATGTCGGTGGGGGTATCGGTAGCCAACGCGATCCTGATCGTGACCAATGCCGAGAAATTACGATTGGATTACCAGGATGCCACCAAGGCATCCGTAACCAGTGCATCCATCCGCTTGCGGCCAATCTTAATGACCAGTTTGGCTATGATCGCGGGTATGATCCCTATGGCATCGGGTATGGGTGAGGCCGGTGAGCAATCAGCACCGTTAGGCCGTGCCGTGATCGGTGGCTTATTCGCCTCTACCATTGCAGCCCTGTTCATCCTGCCACTGGTATTTGCTTGGGTACAGAATAAAACCACCTATAATTCGCCTTCCTTAATGCCTGAAAAGTCAACCGAAGACCTCATCTTAAATCAACAATAACATTATTATGAAACACCATTTGATCTTTACCGCAGTATTAGCTGCTACCTTATATAGTTGCTCAGGCCCGCAAAAACCGGTTGATATGACCGACGAAAAAAAGAAAACCGAAAGCAAGTTTGAGATCGGCACTGTGTCGGAAAAAGCCATGTCAAGTTATGTACGACTGCCAGGCCAACTCAAGCCGTTTAACGAAGTAAACATTTTTGCCAAGATCAATAGCTTTGTAAAAACGATTAACGTAGACCGTGGTACGCTGGTTCATACAGGGCAGTTGCTGGCCGTATTGGAGGCACCCGAGATGGCCTCGCAGGTACAGTCGGCTCAGGCCAGGTTTTTGCAAGCGCAGGAATCGGCCAATGCGAGCCGCGAGAAATACCGCAGGCTAAAGGAAGCCGCTAAAGAGGAGGGAGCGGTATCGCCGCTTGACCTGGACAATGCGATGTCGAAAATGAAGGCCGATGAAGCAGTTGTGATGTCTGAAAGATCGAACGCGGCGTCCGTCAGCGACATTCAGGCATACCTGAATATCCGTGCACCATTTGATGGCATGATAGTACAGCGTAATGTATCAGCTGGTGCACTGGTGGGGCCAGGTAAATCTACCGACCAACCGATGCTGGTTTTGCAAGATACCCGTAAACTGCGTTTGGAGGTGATGATCCCCGAAACCTATGTAGAAAAGGTAGACTTGAAACAGCAGGTTACCTTTGTGTTTAACGCGCTGCCGGGCCAAAATAATAAAGCTTATATAAGCCGCTCGGCCAATGCACTGGGTACTCAACGTTCTGAAGCTATAGAAATAGACGTAAATAACAAAGACCAGTTTCTAAAGCCGGGCATGTATGGAGAGGTAAAGATCCCGCTTATCTTTGGGGCAAAATCCTTACTGGTGCCTAACAATGCGATTGTAAGATCAACCGAGCGGCAATATGTGATCAAGGTGGTCAATGGTAAGGCGGTCTATGCCGACGTTAAAGAAGGTATAGCAGGAGAGGAGTCGACTGAAGTTTTTGGTAACCTGGAGGCAGGTGACCGCATCGTACTGCACGCAGGTGACGAATTAAAAGAAGGTGAGGTTATTAAATAGTATTTTGTATGGAATTCGCTGGCGATATTTTACTTCAACTGATGATCATTCACAGATCGTTACATTCACTCTTTGCGGATACGCTCGACATACCCGAGATTTCTCAACATTATCACGTACTGCTGGTGTTGAACAGGATCGGCGGAGTTGCCACACAGATTGAGTTGATTGCTTATCTTAAAGCAAATGAATCCACCTTAAGGGCATCAATATCTGTATTGGAAAAAAAAGGATATGTTACCAAATCAAAAAGCAATCGCGACCAAAGAAGTCAACTCATTAAAGTGACCAACAAAACAAGGATGCTCATGGTGAGTATTCAAGATGCTATAAGCATTGTAGACAAAACTGCTTTGAAAAATTTTGAACGGGATGATCTCTTTCAGTTTTTATCAGCCCTGATCAAGATCAGAGATAACATAGCAACTGTTAGCAAAGCTTAGAAGAAAGCTGAGTGAATAACATATCTGAGAAATACTTGCTCGATATTAAAATGACCGCGTTGAATAATAAAGTACGCTTCTTATATAAGTTCACTTTTGTGGCTCATAAGCATCAACTTATTATATGTAGGAAGCGGTTGTGGAGTTTAGACTGGTGACCGCGTTTGACAAGCAAGATCGGAAGTGGCGGTTTAATCGATTTTAATGGTACCCGGGCGTAACTATTCGGGTGCCTAAAATTTCACACAATACATAGTCAAAAGGAACAAACGCTATTGCTCAGAATTATCTTTCATACACCATGAATAACGAAAAACCAGTAAAACCAACCTTAAACCCTAGCGATCATTTAGCCAATGAGCGCACTTTTCTTGCTTGGATAAGAACCAGTATTGCATTGATGGCCTTTGGTTTCGTGGTCGTAAAATTCGCCCTTTTCATCAAACAAATCTCCATAGTCCTTGCCGGGAAAGTTATCCTTCCGGGTAAAGGTTATTCCGCTACGATCGGGATATTTTTTGTTGCTATCGGCGCGTTGATGGCCTTGCTGGCCTATTTCCGGTATAAGCATACAGAAAAGCAATTGACGGAACATACTTACCAACCATCTTTTATGCTATCGCTGGTGTTAACACTCGCAATCATTATCATGAGCGGATTGCTTATTTACTATCTGCTTCCAAGTATATAATCACTGCTTTGTGACAATTATCACCAATCTTATTTAGAAATATCGGGAGTTTTACAAAAAATGGAGAAAGACGAGGAAAAAGAAGTCATCAAAACGGTGGTCAGCATGTCGCGGTATTTGATGCTCATGACCGTGATCGCTTTGTTCTGTATTTTTCTTTTTGTCATTTTAACTTTCAATCAGTCTGCCTTAACAAATTCACCAGTTAATGTGGCTGTTAGCACTTCCACTAATATCCCACCCATCAAACAGGAATCTGCAGGCAGCCCGCCAAGGCCTGCCCCAACAGATGCCTGGAAAGCACCGGACATCAGGACGATCCCGGCTGGTAAAGACGGAGATATGATTCGCTATGGTAAGGAACTGATCGTTTCGACTGCGAAATATTTAGGCCCGCAGGGTAGCGTGGCCCATTTAACCAACGGCATGAATTGCCAGAATTGTCATTTAGACGCCGGGACAAAATTGTTCAGTAATAATTTTGCCGGTTTCATAGCCAGTTACCCGAAGTTTAGCGGAAGAAGCGGCAAAACTGAACCAGCATCGGAACGTATTGCCGAATGTTTCGAGCGTAGCCTGAACGGAAAAGTACCTGACACCGGAAAAAAAGAGATCCAAGCTATTATAGCTTATATGAAGTGGATCGGGAAAGGCGTAAAAAAGGGCGACCAGGTATTCGGTTCATCTACGGAAAAGTTGACCTTTTTAGATCAACCTGCTGATCCGGCTAAAGGTAAGGTAGTCTTTATAATGAAGTGTCAAAGCTGCCATGGGGAGCATGGCGAAGGAATTTTAGCGACTGATAAAAAGTCATACACTAATCCTCCTTTGTGGGGAGCTAACAGTTACAATGACGGCGCAGGCATGTACCGGTTAATCAATTTCGCAGGATTCGTAAAAAACAATATGCCGTTTGGTTCTACCTACCAAAGCCCGCAATTGACTGATGAGGAAGCATGGAATGTCGCCGCGTTTGTTAATTCACAACCACGGCCCCATAAACATCCGGGCAAAGACTATCCTGACGCTTCCAAAAAACCTATTGACCTGCCATTTGGGCCTTTCGCCGACCAGTTCACTGCAGAGCAGCATAAATATGGCCCGTTCGGCCCAATACAGCAACTACACCAAACAAAAACAACTAAAAAAACTTAACCATTGATAAATTAAACTATGAAAAACTTACTCTTCTCCCTATTTGCGCTTACCGTTCTTTGTGCCTCAAAGCTCGTATTTGCGCAAAGTGTGCCATCAGAATTTAAAGGCGCGGAAGCTACTAAATCACATTATAAAGCACTTTATTATCTCGATGACGCTGATCCCAAGAAGATCAAGGGAACGCTGCGTAATATCGATAACGCGTTGGAAGATGTACGACTGAAAGGCAAAGTAGAAATTGAACTGGTTGCTTTCAGCGACGGCGTTGCCGTTTACGATAAGAGCGGCCCCTTTGAAGCGCAGCTATTGGCCCTGCAAAAGAAAGGTGTGATCCTGGCGCAGTGCAATAATACGGTGATGGAAAGACATATCGATAAAGCCACCTTGTTTCCTTTTATTAGTTATGTGCCAAGCGGCAACGGGGAGATCATAATTCGACAGGCAGAGGGTTGGGCGACTATACATCCGTAAGTAATAATGCTAAAACGCAAAAGCCTTTTTGTAACAGCCATAACGTTCCTGCTTGCAGGTAAGCTCCAGGCGCAAAGTCATCAATTTGATCCGCCCTGGAATACCCCTCCCGCAAGCAAGGTGAATTTCACGGTTCCAGGCATTGATAATGTACCCGATCTTTTTGGAGATATCAATGATCCGCAGCTCGTAGTGTTTTTTGCGGGCAATCAGTTCATGTGTATTGATGACCTGATCGCTGCTTTTAAGAAACTGCATCCGGAATATCAGCGGATCTTCGTGGAAACCCTGCCGCCAGGCATATTGGCAAAACAGATCATGGCGGGCAGTATCGTTATCGGTAACCTGCGGATCACCTTAAAACCGGACGTTTACACTGCCGGAAAATCAAGGATAGATCAAATGCTGGAATATTTTTCAAAGACGGAAGTGTATGCAAAGAACAGGTTGGCCTTATTGGTTCAAAAAGGAAATCCAAAAAGCGTGCAAAGCCTGCGTGACCTCGGGCGCTCAACTGTAAGGGTAAGTATGCCCAACCCGGAATGGGAAGGCATCGGTAAGCGAATTGAGGAAGCTTACGTAAAAGCAGGCGGCGAAGAACTGAAAAAAACAGTGATGGAAACCAAGGTAAAGGACAGCACCACCTACCTTACCCAGATCCATCATCGTCAATCTCCGATGCGCATCCTTTACGACCAAAGCGATGCCGCGCCCGTATGGTATTCCGAAGCTTTTTACCAGAAAATGATCGGACATCCGGTTGAGCTGGTCGAAATTACGGAAAAGGAGAACATTGCTTCTCAATATATAGCCGGTTTAATGAAAACTGCACCTCACCCTAAAGCAGCACAACAATTTATGGATTTCCTGATCAGTCCCACCGCCAAAGCGATCTATAAAAAATATGGTTTCAAAACAGATTAATATGTACAAGGGAATTGTTTTTGCCGTGGCAATACTTTTGCCGCGTTTGTTAATAGCACAGTCGAATGATACATTATATGTCTACGGCCCTGGTGGCCCGCTGGCACCTTTCCAGGAATGCGGCAGGGTATTCACGCAGCGTTATCACATTCCGGTGAAAGTTTCTGCCGGTCCGGAAAGCGATTGGATAGCCGATGCTAAAATTCATGCCGATCTGTTTTTCGGCGGTGCGGAATATATGCTTACTCAATTTGAGATCGCGCACCCTGACCTTGCTTTAAGAACGTCGCGCATTGAACTCTATAAAAGAGCCGCGGGCATTTTAGTGCGGCCCGGTAATCCCAAGCATATTCATAGTTTGCAGGATCTGGCAAAACCAGGTATTAAAATTTTGGATGTCAATGGTGCCGGACAGCTGGGCTTATGGGAAGATTTAGCCGGTCAAACAAACAGCATCGCTGGAATTGCAAGTAATATAGCCGGTACTTTTGGCAACAGCGCATTAGGCATAGATGCTTGGAAAATGGATAAAAGTTATGATGCCTGGGTCACTTTCTCTTCCTGGCATTACCGCCTGCGGGAGATCACTGAGCTTGTACCCATTACAGGTACAGGAGCGGTTTACCGGGGCACACCCGTGGAAATGAGCGCGACCTCAAAACGTCAGCACCAGGTAAAGCAATTTATGGAATTGCTACGGTCGCCTGAAGGACATGCCATATTTAAGAAATGGGGTTGGGAATGATGGCCTGAATGTTGCTTTAATTTGCGACATTGCAATAACATTCACAACCGCTTGACCCATGTTTAAGGAAAATCTATCTGTATCTGATTATATCAATCAGCACTTTTCGCAATTTGAACCACCTTTAAAAGATTTTTTGAAGGAACACGCTTCCGTGATGGATTTTCCGGCGGGAGAAGTGATCATGCGCACCGGACAATACATTCGTGCCACGGTAATGATCGTGGAAGGGCGCGTGAAATTATATCGTGAAGGAGAAGACGGCGGTGAGTTCTTTATGTATTATTTAGAGCCGGGCAATGCCTGTGCGCTATCGATGATCTGCGCTACCAAGCAGGAAACCAGCCAGATCATGGCAAAAGCCGTTGAAGATACGCGGGTATTGATGGTACCCATTGGGCTGATGGATGACATGATGAAGCAATTCAAGACCTGGTATTACTTCGTGCTGGAAACTTACCGTTTCAGGTATGAGGAATTACTGGTGGTGATCGACCATATTGCCTTTAAAAACATGGATGAACGGTTGGCGCATTACCTCGCCAATCAACATGAAAAACTTCATACCCGTGAATTAAAGATCACGCATCAGGAGATCGCTACCGATCTGCATTCTTCGCGGGAGGTGATTTCCCGGCTGCTCAAAAAAATGGAACAGCGTAAGGATCTTATTCTTCACCGTAACTATATCGAATGGTTGCGATAGCGATGTGACAAAAGTCACCGTTCCGAAATTTGATTGTCAGCATCTTTATGGCCTAACATCATGACATGGCTATTTTCGCTTACTTCGCTTCCGCTTTGATCGGACTTTCTTTAGGACTCATTGGCGGTGGCGGTTCCATCATGACCGTTCCGGTTTTAGTGTATCTGTTCGGCGTTAGTCCCATCCTTGCTACTTCCTATTCCTTGTTTATTGTCGGTTCTACCAGCCTGGTAGGCGCATTTAATAACTACCGGAAAGGATTGGTGAGTATCAAGACCGCTTTGTTATTTGGAATATCATCAATCAGTACCGTTTTTTTAACCCGTAAATTTATTATCCCGGCAATTCCTAAACACATCGTTTATATCGGGACATTTAACCTCACCGAAAATATACTTACCATGTTACTGTTCGCGGTGTTAATGGTGGCCGCGGCCAGCGCTATGATACGCAGCAGCCGTAAAAACGAACCTGAAGTACTTGAGCCCAAAAAACTTAACCTGGTTAAGCTGCTGATCTACGGTGTCGCTATTGGCCTGGCAACCGGTTTATTAGGTGCAGGCGGCGGTTTTCTGCTAATCCCCACGCTCGTATTATTAGTTGGCCTGCCAATGAAACAGGCCGTGGGAACTTCGTTATTAATCATTGCTTTAAATTCCCTGATCGGCTTCACCGGTGATCTGGGCCACTTTCACATGGACTGGCTGTTTCTTGGGGAGATCACAGGTATAGCTATTGCGGGTATATTTGTTGGTGGCATGATCGGAAAGAGAATAAACGGGGCCGGTCTGAAAAAAGGATTTGGCTGGTTTGTGTTGGTCATGGGGGTCTATATTATCAGCAGAGAGTTGTTTTTTAAATAATGGGGAAAAGTAAGTCAAAAGATAGATTTTATGTAGGGGTACAATTTGTGTTGTTATGCATCTATTTCATTAATTTTTGGCCATTACGTTTCAATTTTCCCTATTTTCTTCGTTTTGTCGGATTAGTTTTGATTCTCGCAGGTGTAGCTGAATGTTTGTTAGCCATTTATTTGTTGAGAAAACATCTTACGCCCTATCCCACGCCATCACCCGGAGCCACTTTAATAGTGGAGAGCATTTATAAATATGTTCGCCATCCAATTTACGGAGGTATCATCGCTTCAACTGCAGGCTATGCTTTCTTCAGCCAGAGCATTGGACGCCTGTTGTTGGTCTTGGCTCTCACGATACTCTTTTATTTTAAATCAGTTTATGAGGAGCATATGTTACGACTGCAATTTCAGACCTATGAAGCTTACAAGAAAAAGACCTTTAGCTTTTTTCCTTTTTTTAAGCGGTCAACGTGACTTTGGTCACCGAATATGCCTGCACCATACTTCATATTTGTATTTAAGTTAATTTTTATGCTAAACAGCTTTTTCTCAAAAGATAAAAGTGATCTGGATGGTTACAATTTCAAAAAACAGATCGAAAAAACCCCGGATTCGGCAGTTATACTTGATGTCAGGACGCCTGCTGAATTTGCAGAAGGGTCGATCCCCGGCGCCTTAAATATTGACATATTGGCAAACGATTTCAAAACCAAGATTGAACAACTTGATCCTGCGAAGGTTTATTACGTTTATTGCCGCAGCGGTAACCGTAGCAGCAACGCAGTTGGCCAAATGGCCAAACATGGCTTAACCGCATTTAGTCTCGTCGGCGGGCTCGGTGCCTGGCCAAAATAAAATTATTTCGTTGAGTATGATTATCTTAATTCCTATTGATCTTTCGGCGCATAGCAAGCCTACATTAAGGATTGCCCGTTTGTTTCAGGAGAAGTTAGGTGCAGAAATACATATCCTGTATATTTTAGATCTTCCGGACATCGTTACCACAACAAATACCACTGGTGATCAAAATTGTCACGCCATACCCACTGATGATGAAAATAGGGAATATCAAATACATATCCGATCAGGTACTGCCCTTGATGCTATGCGAAATGTCGCCTTTGAAATTCACGCAGATATGATCATCATGCCTGCAGTTGATCGCGATGATTACGGTCACGCAACGGTGAATGAAGACCTGAATATTTTGATCTCCGAACTTGGCATACCCGTTTTATCATTAGAAAACGGTTACCGGCTTAAACCGATCGAACACATTCTTTTAGTAGCTGATTTTGACTTCTTCGGTAAAGGCACCCAGATCGGGCTGATCAAAATTATCGCTGCTGCCTTTGACTGTACAATACACCTGCTGAAGATCGTTAACAAAAATGATCAACAGCATTTAGATCTAGTGACCGCACAAATGAAGTTTTTTGCAGAAGAACACGCTCTTGATAAGTATGAAATTAGTATTTATCCCGCATCCTGGGATAAAGTTATTGAGCAAATTAATTTTCATAACTGGGATACCCAAATGGACCTGATCTGTATCAGGAAAGATCGTTGGAAAAATTTTAACGACTTGCTGTTTGGAAGCATCGCAAAAAGGCTTCTCTATGATCAAGCAAGGCCACTACTTACATTTAAATTAAAGCAATATGATGGAACTTATTAAACAGCCCTGGCCCTGGTACACCTCAGGCGCAATAATCGCTTTCATAATGGTTGCCCTGCTTTATTTTGGCAAATCATTCGGCTTTTCTTCCAACCTGCGAACCATCTGTTCCATTGCCGGTGCAGGAAAACAAGTGAAGTTTTTTGATTTTGACTGGAAGGCCCAGCGCTGGAATTTGATGTTTTTAATAGGCGCAGTTTTGGGTGGGGTTATTTCGTCAGTATGGTTGACAAGCGGCCAGCCACTGCAATTATCTGACGCAACAATTGCCGATCTTCAGCAATTACATATCCATTTTGATGGGCAACTCAATCCTGCGCAATTGTTCGGCACTGCTTTCTTAAGTGTGAAAAATGTATCGCTGCTGTTAATTGGTGGCCTGCTGGTTGGTTTTGGTTCCCGTTACGCCGGTGGCTGCACATCCGGACATGCCATCAGCGGTTTGTCCAACCTGCAATTACCGTCGCTGGTGGCGGTCATCGGATTTTTCGCCGGTGGCCTGATCATGACCTGGCTCATCTTCCCACTTTTATTTTAAAGCAATGAAAAGCATCAAATTTATAATAGCCGGTATCCTATTCGGTATCGTTATGGTCAAATCAGAAGCTGTTTCCTGGTACCGGATACAGGAAATGTTTCGTTTCCAGTCGTTCCATATGTATGGGATAATCGGAACGGCCGTTGTGTTGGGTATTATTGCTGTTTACCTGATCAAACAATTTAAGTTAAAAGATGTACAGGGAACGCCAATTACGTTTGCCGATAAAGACAGGAGCTGGAAAAAATATATTATCGGCGGAACGATCTTCGGTTTAGGTTGGGCACTTACCGGTGCTTGTCCCGGCCCGATGTTCGTTAATATTGGTTACGGTTATTTCAGCATGGTCATCGTAGTAATCGGCGCTTTGCTCGGCACTTACTTATATGGGGTGCTTAAAATCCGCCTGCCGCACTAATTATAACTGCTTGTGTGACAATAGTCACCTTTTGGACTTTGCTAACGGACTAAATTTGATTAAAACCAATCAAAACCGTTATGAAGAAAAACATGGGACGTCTTGACCGCATCATTCGCTTGCTGGCTGTAGTAGTCATCATCATGCTCTACCTCACACATAACATATCCGGCTTAACTGCTACGATACTGTTGATAGTCGCAGGCTTACTTGTTGTTACCAGTTTTGTGAGTTTTTGTCCTATGTATCTGCCGTTCGGTTTCAGTACCTATAGAAAAACAAAAAAATCATGAAAACACACTATCAGATTCTGATCGTAGGCGGCGGAAATGCAGGCATTTCTGTAGCAGCGCAACTCCTGCGTAAAAAAGGAGACCTGATGATCGGCATTATTGACCCATCTGAAAAACACTATTACCAGCCGGCATGGACACTGGTTGGCGGCGGCGTGTTCGATATTAATAAAACCGTCAGAAAAGAGCAGGATGTGATCCCTGAGCATGCCGACTGGATCAAAGATGCGGTAATGGAATTCCAGCCGGAAAATAATTCCCTTACGTGCGCAAGCGGCGCGAAATTGACTTACGACTATCTTGTAGTCGCCCCGGGTATCCAGCTGGACTGGCATAAGATTAAAGGACTGAAAGAAAATCTCGGTAAAAACGGGGTTTGCAGCAATTATACTTTCGAGACTGCGCCTTATACTTTTAAGACATTGGAAAAAATGGGTGCCGGGAAGGCGATATTTACGGCCCCCAGCACACCTATTAAATGTGGCGGCGCACCGCAGAAGATCATGTATCTGGCCGCGGATTTTTTACGCAAACACGGTTTGTTAAAACAATCGGAGGTCCATTTTTATTCTGGTGGCAGTATCATTTTCGGGGTGAAAAAGTATGCGGAGGCGCTGAATAAAGTGGTCGCACGGTACGGCATAGCCACTCATTTCGGACACAACCTGGTAGAGATTGACGGAGATAAAAAGATAGCTTATTTCGAAACAAAGAATGGTAACGATGAAGTGGTGCGCGTCGCCCAGGAATTTGACATGATTCACGCTACCCCTCCGCAATCCGCGCCGGATTTTATCAAAAAAAGCCCGCTGGCCGTAAAAGATAATCCGCTGGGATGGGTTGATCTGAACAAGGACACCTTGCAGCACAATCAATTTAAAAACATCTTTGGCTGCGGGGATGCCGGAAGTACGCCAAATTCCAAAACCGGAGCGGCGATCCGCAAACAGGCGCCCGTCCTGGTAAAAAACCTGTTAGCACTTATGAATGGCAAACAACCGGCTGAAAAATATAACGGCTATGGTTCATGCCCGCTTGTTACCGGTTACGGCAAACTCATACTGGCCGAATTTGATTACAATAATGAACCGTTGGAAACATTCCCATTTGACCAGGGTAAAGAACGCTACAGCATGTGGCTGCTCAAAACAAAGGTGTTGCCCTGGCTGTACTGGAACAAGATATTAAAAGGCACCGCCTGATCTGATATATATTAAGCGATTATGAAAATTAAACAATTTGAAGATAAGGGACTTGCCCATTATTCCTATGCTATACTAAGTGAATGCGAATCGCAGATCGTACTGATCGACCCTGCAAGAAATATCACTGAGTACCTGGAATATGCTAAAACGAATGATGCAAAGATCATTGGCGTGATAGAAACACACCCTCATGCAGATTTCGTGAGCGGCCACCTGGAATTATATAAAGTGACCGGGGCTACACTATATTGTTCTAAACTGGTAGGCGCGGCCTATCCGCACCAGGGATTTGACAACGGGGATGTGATCAGCTTTGGCAAGATCAAGCTGAAAAGTTTAAACACACCGGGGCATTCTCCGGACAGTATTTCCGTAGTACTCGAACATGAAGATAAAGACAAGGCCGTTTTTACAGGCGATACACTTTTTATTGGTGATTGCGGAAGGCCTGACCTGCGTGAAAACGCTGGTAATGTGACTGCTAAACGCGAAGAATTGGCCGCGCAAATGTATCATTCCCTGCGGGAGAGCTTAATGCCGTTAGCAGATGAGGTGATTGTCTATCCGGCACACGGGGCGGGAACCTTGTGTGGAAAGGCTTTAAGCGATGCAAACCATAGCACTATCGGCGCTGAAAAGATCAGTAATTGGTCGCTAAAGGAGATGACCGAAAAAGAATTTGTTAAAGAGTTGACCGCCGACCAGCCTTTTGTACCCAAATACTTTCCTTATGACGTAGGCTTAAATAAAGAGGGGGCGGCTGACCGGGAAAAATCACTTTCAGCCGTGAAGTTTGGGGCGACTGATGGCAGCTCAGCAAGTTTACCAACAATACAAAAGGAAATTGTCATCATAGACACCCGCACGGCGGCTGAATATCGCAAGGGACACCTTCCGAATTCTATCAATCTGATGTATGGCGGAAAGTTTGAAACATGGCTGGGCAGTATCGTTACCCCTCATGAACGCTACTACCTTGCGGCAGACGGTCATGCACAATTAGAATTGTTGATGGAGAAAACTGCAAAAATCGGTTACGAACCATTGATAAAAGAAGCGATAAATGTAACCGGAGGACCGGTTTCCAACCCGGAATTTGATCTTCAGGCTTTTAAAGCCGACCAGGAAGCCTATACCATTGTAGACGTAAGGAACCCGGCAGAGGTGAAAGAACACCCGGTCTTTAAACATGCCATCAACATTCCTTTATATCAGCTCAGGGAAAGGGTAAAAGAAATTCCTGTTGATAAACCTATTGCGGTTCATTGCGCCAGTGGCTATCGCAGTGCCGCCGGCACGAGCATTGTGGCTGATGCACTTAATGGCACAGCGCTTGTGTATGATATTAGCGACGACATTAAAACGTTCACGGAACATTAAAACTAATGGATTTATCACTATTATATATAAATGACGTACATGGCTATTTGGAACCGCACCCCGAATTATTTTATCGCGGCAACGAAGTTTACACCGAAGAAGTAGGTGGTTACGCCCGTATAGCCACGCTGATCAATGAGTTGAAAGCGACAAATGACCATGTACTCGTATTTGATGGTGGTGATACCTTTCATGGAACTCTGCCCTTGGTGGAGTCAAAAGGTGAAGCAATAGTACCTGTGTTGAACCGTCTTGGAATTAGTGCTATGGTTGGTCATTGGGATTTTGGTTATGGGCCGAAACAGTTACAGCACCTTGCTTCCCAATTAAATTATCCGATTTTAGGCATTAACGTATTTAAGGATGACAGTTCTTTATTTTTAGAACCTTACACCTTTGTCAATGCGGGACGATTAAAAATCGCTGTAATAGGTATTTGCTGTGATATTATAGATAAGACCATGCCTAAGCAGTTCAGCGAAGGATTGAAGTTTACGAATGGTATTCAGGAGTTACCCGGTTACATCAGGGCAGTAAAGGAACAAGGAGCTGATCTGGTATTTTTATTATCTCATAATGGCCTCCCGCAGGATATTGCCTTATTGAATCAGGTAAATGGTATTGATGTTTGCCTTAGCGCTCATACGCACAACCGGTTATATGAACCTGTAACCATTAATGAAACCATTATCATACAATGCGGTTGCCACGGCTCATTCGCAGGTCATTTACGGCTAACTGTCGAAGACAGAAAAATTACTGGTCATCAATACGACCTGTTCCCCCTGGATAGCCGTTATACTAACGATCCAACCATCAGCGAAATGACTGGTAAGATCATGGCATCATACCGTAAATTGCAACAGGAAAAAGTGGCACACAGCGAACAAATCTTGCATCGCTACAATATTTTATCATCAGGAATGGATGATTTTTTATTGACTGCCGTTTGTGAAGCATCAGGTTGCCAGATCGGTTTTTCCAATGGCTGGCGGTATGGCGCACCGATACCCGCGGGGCCAGTTTCGGTATGGGACCTCTATAATATGGTTCCGATGAATCCGCCTATTTCCACGGTTGAACTGTCAGGTAAAGAAATATTGGAAATGATGGAAGCTAATCTGGAGAGCACTTTTTCAGCAAACCCAATGGCACAGATGGGTGGTTATGTTAAACGCTGTTTCGGCTTGCAGGCTTATATTAAGATCGAAAACCCTAAAGGAACCCGTATACAGCAACTGTTTGTAGGTAACGAACTGGTTAACACTGAAAGAATTTATCAGGTAGCTTTCGTTACCAGCCAAGGCGTGCCTGAAAAATTCGGAAAGAACAGAAAAGACCTTCAGATAAAAACTATTGATGCACTGAAACAATACTGCATTAAATCTGGTATCATTAATTTAGCAGATAACCCGGAAACCGTCAAAGCAATATAATTGCCTGGCTTAAATTAGTATTGATCGAAAAATTAGCTTCAATTAGCGTAATATGAAGGCGGCAAAAATAAAGTATCATCAAAACAGACCGGGACTGGCATTCGGCCTGATGGTCTTATTTGTGGTGCTTACTGCCTTATGCCCGATAAAGAGGATTTTTTTTAATAGCCTAAGCTCCAATTCCTTACAGCAGCGGGCTAAAATCACGAGTGAAAAGCGAAGTGTTACAGATGCCCGGTTCGAAACCGGTGCCGGTGGGGCCTGCGGTATGTCATATGTTACTTTTAAACGATCTTTTACGGACCATACACCGGTAAATATTGATTTAACGGCACTGGTTTCATTAGTTTTTACTTTTTTATTCTTCTTTAAATTATTTAGCCAGCCTTTAGCTGTTCCTGAAGCGGTCAGTCATCGAACATCCGCTGTTCCTCTCTTTCTCCGCAATCAACTTTTGCTGATCTGATCCTGACACGTTTACCATTGGTAAGCACCTATAGGTTCAATTAATTTAACTGCACCCGCGGTTAGACATTTCTCATTTTAATTTTCTACATATGACCATGCCCAGGATCTATCTTGCAGGCTTGATAATATTCATTTCCGGCACTTTTGCCCGTGCTCAAAATCCCAAAGATCTGCCCTTATCAAAAGCGTGGCAACTTGCTTTTGACACATATCCGGGCTTGAGGCAGAAAAAGGCGCAGATTGGCGAAACACAGGTTTTAAAAGACATTGCATCAAGTGACAGGCTACCACAGGCGCAGGCACAGCTGCAAAATTCGATCGGCACCTTTGCCGGCAGTACGGGCGCATTTATTCCCTTACCAGGTATTTTTAATGTGAACAGCAATAAAACCATCGCAGGCGGATCATCTACGACTACGAATTTTTATGGTTCTGTCGTTGCGGACTGGAACCTGATCGGTTTCGGAAAGATCAATAACGCTGTAAAAGCCGCTGACGCAGAAGTTCAGCAAGCTAAAAGTAGTTTTGATGCCTATCATTTAACTTTGCAAGCCAGGGTAACCCGGCAGTATTTCGATGTTTTATACAATCAAACTAACCTAAGCTGGGCTGAGGATAATGCTAAGCGCGTAAAGCAAATACTTGAGCTTTCAAAAAGCCTTGCGGAAGCAGGCCTGAAACCAGGGGCTGATACTTCGCTCGCCGCGGCCACCTATTTGCAGATACTCGCTGAAAAAGATAGCTGGAAGGGCAAATTTGGTGCGAGTAAGATCACGTTAACAGAAACGGTGCCCTTACAGCCAATTGATTTTACCATGCCGGTGAAGAACTATCTGCAGTCCAATAGCGATATACCGACAGAGAATTCCGTGCAGGATACACACCCATACCTGAAAGTTCTGGAAAAGCAGGTACAGGTAAGTGAAGCACGAAGCAAAGCTGCGGGCAGCCAGGCACTGCCTACTATCTCGCTGATCGCAGGTTACAGCGGCCGTGGAAGCGGAATCTCGCCGGACGGTCTGGTCAGCAATGATTACACTGCCGGTTTCAACAACATGGCCAATAATTATCTGGTAGGTGTTGGTGTAACCTGGAACATTACCGGTGCCTATACCAGTGCTCTTCAAAAAAAACGTTTTGGTCAGCAGGCGCAGGCTAATAAATACGGCTATGACCTGGAAGAAAAACAACTTCAAACCCAGTTAGCTTCAGCCACAGCCAGATTGACGGAACAGATCAGTCAGGCCAATAAAACCCAGCGTGCGGTACTTAAGGGCAGGGAAGCCTATGAACTATACCTGTCCCGTTATGAAAGCGGCCTGATCAGGTTAACGGAGTTATTACAGATACAGGGCATTCTTCAGCAAGCCGAAAAAAACAATATTGATACGCATGGGCAGCTCTGGGATCAGTTGATCAACCAAGCCGAGATCAGCGGTAATTTCAATTATTTATCCACTCAATTTTAACCGCCATCATGAATATAATCAGATTTGCCCTAAGAAAGCCCATCGCTGTAATGGTGGTGGTGATGGCTATCGCATACTTCTCTTTTAACGCGATCAAAAAGATTAATGTCGATATTTTTCCCAAGATCGAATTACCTGCAATTTATATCGCCATGCCTTACGGCGGGTTAACCCCGGCTTACATGGATGGTTTTATGGCAGACGGATTTCAAAAAGTACTCATTTTTGTCAGCGGGGTCAAACAGATCGATTTTAAGAGCATACAGGGTTTCACCCTGATGAAACTGACCTTTTATCCGGGAACAGATATGGCCCAGGCCTCAGCAGAAGTTTCCAACCAGGTCGCCAGGGCAATGGGCTTTTTGCCGCCGGGAGCCGTTCCCCCACAGGTGGTACGATTTGACGGGAGTTCACTCCCCATTGGCCAGCTTGTTTTTGAAAGCCCTAAACGGTCAATCACAGAACTTCAAAACCTCGCCTTGACCAGAATAAGGCCAATGTTCGTAAATATTCCGGGTGTGACCGCACCCGCGCCCTTCGGCGGCAATATCCGGACGATGGTAGTTAAAGTTAACCCGGAGCTGATGCAATCCTATGGCTTATCTGCCGAAGATATCATGAGCGCTATAGCCAAAAATAATTTGCCGTCCGCAGCGGGTAACATCCGTATCGGTAATCAAAATTTGATGAGCCCGGTGAATTCTATCGCTAAAGGCCCTGACGATTTCTTAAATACTCCGATCAGGCTGGGTTCCGGAACAACTGTCTTTATCAAGGATGTAGCGAGTGTAGAAGATGCCGCTGACGTAACCAGCGGTTACGCCATTATTAACGGCAAGCGTTCGGTATATCTTCCTGTGATCAAGAAAGCAGATGCCTCAACACTGACTACGGTCGAAAATCTTAAAAATTCCATTCCGATGCTGAAAGCGGCGTTACCCGAAGATGTCAACGTTCGTTATGTTTTTGACCAGTCCGATTATATTAAAAGGTCACTGACCAACCTTATTCACGAAGGCATCCTTGGGGCCTTGCTGACCGGCCTGATGGTCTTTCTGTTCCTTGGGGACTCCAGGGGTGCTTTGATTGTTGTACTTACCATTCCTATTGCCATCCTTTCGGCAGTGGTAATGCTCTATCTCTTCGGACAAACCATTAATGTGATGACGCTGAGCGGTCTGGCATTAGCTATAGGTATACTCGTTGATGAGGCGACGGTAACCATTGAAAATATCCACCAGCATTTTGAAATGCATAAACCAAAGCAGCGGGCTATCCTTGACGCACTACTGGAGATCTCTATTCCCAAATTACTGATCCTGTTGTGTATCCTGGCAGTGCTGATTCCCTCATTTATGATGACCGGGATACCAAAAGATATGTTTCTTCCGCTTTCGCTGGCGGTTGCATTTGCGATGATCGCTTCTTATATAGCCTCACAGACATTCGTACCCGTACTGGCCAATTGGATGATGAAGGCTGAGAAGTTTCATCATAGTGATATTAAACAACATAAAAAGAAGCTGACAAGATTCGAAAAATTTAAGCGGCGTTACCTGATTGTCATACGTTATCTCCAGAGTAAAGCAGCTCGTGTGATTTCCGTCTATGCCCTGGTCGTGATTATCATCGTTGCCGGTAGTGCCCTGTTGATCGGGACCGACATTCTGCCGGCAAGTAACAGTGGCGACCTCCAGTTAAGAATTGTAGCACCTGAAGGCAGCCGCCTGGAACAGACTGAATCCTATCTGCAACAAGTTACAGCGATCATCAAACAACAGTTACCACCCAATGCGGTTAAGATCAGTTCCGCTTTTGTTGGCTTACAACCTTCAGGTACAGCGATCAATCCTATTTTTCTTTTCACCAGCGGTTCCCACGAAGCCGTTTTACAGCTATCCATAGATCAGGAAATTTACGGCAAAAGCATTATTGATCTAAAAGAACAGATCAGGAAAGCGCTTAATAAAGCGCTTCCGGCCGTGCAAATCGACTTTGAGCCGATGGAACTGGTCGAAAAGATCATGAGCCAGGGAGCAATGACACCTATTCAGGTACAGGTAGCTGCCGGACAATTAAACGTAGCTGATAATTACGCCAAAAAAATCGCTGCCGATATGCAAAGGATACCCTTTTTACGGGATGTGCGTATCGCTGAACCCGTTAATTATCCAAGTGTACAGATCAATGTCAATAGGGAACTGGCAGCGCAGTTTGGGCTCACCATGGAGGATGTAACGAGGGCATTGACCATTGCGACTTCGTCCACCAGGTTCACTAACAAAAATCTCTGGGTTGACCCTAAATCAGGCCTTGTATTTCAGGTTCAACTGCAAATCCCTGAAGCTGACATGCAATCCCTGGATAACCTGCGTTCTCTCCCGCTCAAATCCGGTCAGCCAAGGCCTGTTCTGGAAGATGTGGCCACTTTACAACTCACAAAACTTCCGGCTCAGGTTAACCGGCAGGGGCCGAACCGGTATGTCACGATCATTGCCAATACTTACCATGCCGACCTTGGTGCAGCCAGCAAAGCCGTGAATAAAATCTTAAAAAATGCAGGTACACCTCCGCGCGGTGTAATTATAAGTACTTCAGGGATGATGAAACTACTGGATGATACGATGTCAGGTCTGCAAATCGGTTTAGCGGTAGCTATTGTTGTTATATTTTTATTGCTTTCCGCCTACTACCAGTCTTTCGCCGTTTCCGGTCTGATCTTATTGGTAGTACCTGCTGTAGCAGGCGGGAGTCTGCTGATGCTGATCATTTGTGGAAGCACGCTAAACTTACAGTCCTATATGGGTATTATTATGTCCGTAGGCGTTTCTGTATCCAATGCTGTGCTGCTGATCAATCAGGCGGAAATTAATCGGCTTCAAAAAGGCATGGAAGCCAGGACAGCGGTACTGTTATCTGTTTCATCCAGGCTTAGACCGATCATTATGACCACACTGGCCATGATCGCCGGAATGATCCCCATGGCGTCAGGTATGGGTGAAGGAGGTGAACAGGTTGCGCCGCTCGGGCAGGCTGTTATCGGCGGGCTTATTCTGTCCACGCTCACCGCATTGCTTGTTCTGCCTAATCTGTTTACTGTGATCAGGGGGAAAGCCACGCGCTTCAGCCCGACACTTGATCCGGATGATCCGGAGAACAGGTATACCGAATCTTTACAAACCGCTACTCATTAATCATCCAGTTAATCTTATGAAAAGTATTCAATATAAACTATTTAAATCAGGATTTGCAATATTGCTGCCGGTCGCACTCCTGGCATGTGCCTGTTCGGACCAATCCAAAAAAGAACCGGTTGCAACGACCGCTGTACCTAAAATCACCACGGTTAAAGTTATCAGCCCGGTACAAAGACAACCGCTCTATAAGCTCACCGTTCCCGGTGAACTTGTACCCTTTGAACAAGTCACCATTTATCCAAAAATAAAAGGCTTTGTTAAAAAGATCTTTGTTGATCGTGGCAGCGTTGTGAAAAAAGGCCAGCTATTAGCCTTGCTGGAAGCACCTGAAGTAAACGAAAAATATCAATCCTCCCGTTCTGATCAGCAAAAGTATTATGAGGATTATTTGTACAGTAGGCAATCCTTTGACCGGTTAAAAAAAGCAGCGGAAAAAAATGGCGCTGTCGCTGCGATTGAACTGGATAAAGCCAGAAGTAAGCTGCGCGCAGATAGTTCGGCTTATGCTTCTGCAAAATCAACTACCAGCGCTTCGGCACAATTGAGTGATTACTTACGCATCACTGCTCCGTTTGATGGCGTGATTGTTGACAGGAATATCTCAGTCGGCGCTCTGGTTGGTGAAAATATGACCACATCGTTGTTCGTAGTTGCGCAAAATCAGCGATTGCGCCTGACCGTCGCTATACCGGAGAAACATGCAGCATCTGTTAGCACCGGAACTGATGTTACATTTACGGTCAGCGACCATCCGGGTAAAGTATATCACTCCAAACTGTCCAGAGATGGTAAACTATTGCAGCAATCTACGCGATCTGTAACGGTTGAATTTGATGTGAACAATAAGGATATGTCCCTAAGCGGTGGCGAGTATGCCCAGGTCTTACTGATGCTGCGCAGGCCTGAACCAACCTTGTGGATACCGGCAACCAGCGTGGTTCATGCACAGTCCGGTATATTTATTCTGGACGCCGACAGTGGCCGGATCAAACGTATTCCGGTTGTGGAAGGTATCCGGCAGGATTCGCTTCAGGAAGTCTTCGGGCAGCTAAAGCCGGACCTGAAAATTGTAAAAAACGGGACGGAAGAACTTGCTGAAGGGACAAAAATTAAGACTAAAAATTGAAGCAAATAATAATTAATAATTCAATATCATGAAAAAGAAATTAATCACCTGGTCTAATGCGACCACTGTAATGTTGGCTTTAACCATGATTATAGTGTTGATCAGCCCGCAGGCTAAAGCGATCATGATTGAAGGGCTGATGAAAATTGGCCTTTTTAAACCACCGGCCGCTAATACCGAGCCAGAAGTTACTGTAGCCGGTTCGGCTAATACTGCGCCAAGTCTATTGCTGAAGGATCAGTTCGGCAAAACGATAAATATTAAAGATGAAAAAGGCAAGGTTCTGTTTATCAATTTCTGGGCAACCTGGTGCCCGCCATGCCGAGCCGAGATGCCCTCGATCAATGAGTTATATGCCAGATATAAGAACAATCCGAAAGTCATGATCCTGGAAGTCGACGCAGATAATGATTTCAGCAAGTCTGTCCCCTTTATGAAGGATAATAAATTTCAGTTAACCGTTTATAATACGGCCAGTGCAATGCCTGAAGGGTTTTTAGGCAATGCGCTCCCTACGACGGTTATTATAGACAAATCCGGTACGGTGGCCGCGCGACATGAAGGGGGGGCAGACTATACGGATAAAGCTTTTTACAGCTATTTTGACGGTTTGATTAACAAATAATTTATGCCATACGAACAAAGTTCTGACCGCTCCAACCTAAAGGCAAAAAAATTCATGATCTGGTTGATTGTAACGACCTCATTTATGCTTTTTGCGGCGTTGGGCAGCGTTTTTATCATTGCCGTTGCGCAAAGCCCCTCAGGCAAGATCGGTGTTCAACTACCGCTCACTTTCGCTGTAAGCACGCTGGTTATCATAGTAAGCAGTTATACCTTGCATTTGGCAGGTAGGGCCGGTATGGCGTTGGCTTTCAAAAAACAAAAGCAATTACTGAGTGCTACTATTATACTGGGAATAGTTTTCTTCGTTTTGCAGTTGGAGGCCTGGAACCAGTTGATCCATGCCAATGTATTGTTCAAAAATCTCAATAGCCCGCAAACATTCATTTATGTCTTAACCGGCGCCCACTTGCTGCATATCCTCATTGGATTGATCCTGCTTGGCTACACGCTTGCTGGAAGGATCGGTAATAAAGCCAACGTACGTGTCAATTTAAGAATGGATGTTTCTGCTATATTTTGGCATTTTCTCGACGGGCTATGGGTATTTTTATATCTATTTATGCTTATCTATCAATAAACCTTAATCATGGAAAATCAAGAAAAAAAACCAATAAAAATGTGGCCGGCTATCATCCAGGCTAAATGCCCAAGATGCCGTGTAGGTAAGATTTACGCTAACTCCATGTATAGTTTTAGTGGGCAGAAGATTTTACAGAAATGCCCACATTGCGGGTTGACCTATGAAAGAGAACCCGGCTATTTTTATAGTGCCATGTATGTAAGTTATGCGTTCATAGTCGCCGAACTGGTTACATTGGGGGTAAGTGCGTCAATATTAACAGGGAGTGAAAACCCCTGGTTTTATCTTGCGGTCATGCTTTCCGTTGTGCTATTACTTGCTCCGTTCAATTATCGCTATTCCAGGGTATTATTGTTGCACTGGCTTACACCCGGGTTAAATTACCGGCCGGATCTTAGCAGTTAAATAATAAACAAATCAATACAGGCATGGTTGTTGAAATTTAACATGGAAGCGATCTAATCAGTTTAATTTTACCGACACTTCGGGTAGATCTCATCAGACAACTTTTTTAAAATTCGACCTTGCACATCCGTGTCCTCAAAAAAATGTTGATGTTTTTTGAAGTCCTCGGTGTAATCACCGCTGGCTTTATCATAAGTAATACTTATCATATTTTCTTCCGCATTCCACGTTGCTTTGACCACAGAACCTTCTCCGATCTCGTCTGCGGATTCGATTACGTTCCAAATGGCTTCACCGTTGGGTTTAAGCGTGTAGATCTGAATATTAAAGCCTTCATCGCCTTGCAGATGTTCGATACGGTATTTTCCGGCAAATTGGTGAGTAAAATTATTTTCGCTCATAGGAATAGGTATTGTAATATCTTTTCTTTAGTTGCATAGATAACAATCGTAGTTTAGATAGCGTCAGGTCTCTTAGCACTAAGTTAAAATGTGTTATAATATTTCCCCCAAAATTTATCTGTCTATCTTTTTAAATGTCGCGCCCCCTGTTTTCGCCATAGATCATTAACGATATGAAAACAGGGGGCGTCTTCACTTGGGCCCCGCAACGCGGGGCCGTCCGGCAATTTTGAAGAAAAGGGGGATCGCTCCCCCCTTTTTATTAATTATACGAAAGCGCACCGCTTCCCTGCAAGGCAAAACCCTGGCAAAGATCAAAGGCGGTCTGTGTCCGTTGTTTCGCGGTGCCGTCCATGATCGACTTAAATTTGGCTTCCTCACTTTTAAAGCAGCGCACATTCTGAAAATAGCCGGTTACGGCATTGTAGGCACCGAATACCGTAACTGCGGTGGTATCGCCTTGTTGGGTCGGATTACCTAATGGATACGCGTACACATTATTCACAATATTGGTGTAATGGGTGGACAACAAATCCAATTTGCCAACGGCCAAATGCGTCAGCACTTCTTTGTTGGGTGCCATGGCGATCTGTATCAGTTTTTTTACCTCGGCATCGGTGATCCGCACTTTTGCCCATTGGTTAAAGAGGCCTTCCCTGATGCAGGATAAGGGCATCCGCATTTTAATTTCATTCAAAAGCGGCTGCCGGTGTAACCTGAAAAAGCAGCCTCCTGTCGACTGCGGCGGGACACCACGCTTCGCGCTGCTCAGCCGGGTAACCCGCCTTGCTCCATACGGCTGCATTTTCTGTCTATTATCGGGAAGTTGCAGGATGTTCCAACGGATCTGGCTAGGAGTAGCCTTCCATTGCTGTGTGGATACTGATCGGTGCACAGGTCAGAAAAAACACGAGGGTTTACTGGCAGGAAAGAAAAAAGACAAATAAATACGAACGAGTTCGACCAGTGCGCTTCAACAGCGGCCACCGCATTGCATCGGTCGTATCAAGGGCATGGTCGCGCAAAGGCTTATGACCGACACCTTGTTGTTTCAGGACCAATTTTTCGTCCGTACTTAACTCAGGATCTATCTTTTTTTTCATGGAATGCTGACCAATCTATCACATTCGTATCAGGCTGTGGCTTCGTTAAAGCCTCCGCGATCTCTTCCTGTTCTTCAACATTCAGTACATCGCCGTCATAGATCCAATGCTCCCGGTCATCAACCAGGATACGGCCTAACTCCAGTTCAGCTACTGCATCATAGGCCCGGTACCCTTCCCCGTTATTCCGGTAGATATGTACCCAGCGCCCGGTATTCAGTTTGACCGCTTTAGGTATATCATCGAACATTAAATCTTCCATAAAACAAATGTGGGAAAAAAAATGTAAAAAAGAGTAGAATATTGCTAAAAATATTAGCATAGATTTGTGATTCTAAAAATCTGACAGGCATGGTACCATTTAATTTAGAATTCGAGTTCGAAGGCGGCCATGTGGCCGGCACCGCCGAACAGCTGGATCAACTCGCTGATACAGCAGGCTTTATGCGTTATCAGGTCATTGCCGGGGAACGGCGGTCGGTCGTCTGCGTGAACATCGAAGAAGGTCCGCGACAGCCGGTGACCGCCCGGGATGCTGAAGATCATTATGAGGCTGTCCATTACCCGGAACACGACCCAGGTTTTAGTGAGGATGACGTTTTTACTGCTGAAGAGGTCGGTGTGATCGTTACGGCGATCAGAGCTTACAACGATAGCCGTATGCTCAAATTTGATCAGATGAATTTTGACTTTTAGAACCGGTGACCATGAATGTAACAAAAGAAGAGATCATCAGCAAACTCCGGCAGGATATGGTCCGCTGGGAAGGCTTTCGCCCGCCCAAGCCCGGCGCTAACAACGACCTGGGGCTGGGACCGGTAGCGTCCGCTTTTCCAAATGGTGTATTCCCGACAGGTGCCATTCACGAGTTCATCAGCAGCAGCCCGGAGGATACGGCGGCCAGCGGTGGCTTTATCGCCGGGCTTGTACAAAAGTTGCTGAGCAGCGGCGGGGCATGTTTATGGATCAGCTACACCCGGCGGATCTATCCGCCTGCGCTTAAACTTTTTGGCGTGGATCCCGACCGCGTCATTTTTATTGATGTGCCTTCACAAAAAGATGTGCTTTGGGTGACCGAAGAAGCTTTAAAATGTGAAGGAGTAGCTACAGTGATCTGTGAGACCAAAGAACTGAGTTTTACGGAATCGCAGCGTTTACAACTGGCCGTAGAGAAAAGCCACGTGACCGGGTTCGTGCTGAGAAAAGATGTGAAAAAGATCAATACCACAGCCTGCGTGACCCGCTGGCAGGTCCGCCCGGTGCGCAGCCAGCTCCGAACCGGTATGCCGGGTGTCGGCTATCCGCGCTGGCAGGTAAACCTGATCAAAGTGAGGAACGGCAAGCCCGGCAACTGGATCATCGAGTGGAAAAAGCTTAGTTTCCAGCCCGTTATTGCACCACAAATTACCGAATCAGCACGCCAGTATGCCTAAGCGCTTTGCATCCATATGGTTCAGGCATTTGCTCACCGATCAGAAGGCGATCCGCCAGCCTGAGCTGAAAGGGAAAGCTTATGTCTTTGCCGAACCGGACCATGGACGCATGTTCATTACCGCGTTAACGAATGAAGCCCGTAATTACGGGATTACCGAAGGCATGACCGTTGCCGATGCAAGGGTGATCACACCGGATCTGCTGGTCTTTGACAGCGTACCCGGGCGTAACCTGAAATTGCTGACCGGCCTGGCGGAATGGTGTTTGCGCTATACGCCTGCTGTTCAGTTGGACCCGCCGGACGGCTTATTGCTCGATATAACAGGCTGTACCCATTTGAAGGGTGGTGAAAAAGCGTATTTACGGGAGATCGTGTCCCGTTTAAAAGCGGCCGGTTATGATGTCCGCCCGGCAATTGCCGATACTATCGGTGCCGCCTGGGGCATGGCTCGCTGCGCGACCTCCGGTCTTATCGTACCGGAAGATGCACACCGGAATGCACTGATGCCTTTACCGCCTTATGCGCTTCGGCTGCCTACCGATCTGCTGGTCAAATTACGCAACCTGGGTCTTCACCAGATCAGCAGTTTCATTTATATGCCGGATGCCGTATTGCGCCGCCGTTTTGGAAAGAATATGGTCTTGCGATTGCATCAGGCGCTCGGCCAGGAAGCGGAATACCTGTTCCCACTCAAAGAACCTGTTCCTTATACCGAAAGCCTGGCCTGCCTGGAGCCTGTTACAACGAGAACGGCGATCGAGATCGGCTTGAATGACCTGCTCGAAAAATTATGCAAAAGACTTTATGGCGAAGGGCTGGGCCTGCGGTCCGCTATGCTGACCTGGTACCGGATCGATGGCAAGAACGGAAATATCAAGATCGGGACCAACCATCCCAGTAACCGGGTGCAGCACCTGTTCAAGCTGTTCTTTAACAAGCTGGATACGGTCGCCCCGGGGATGGGTATCGAACTGTTCGTTTTGGACGCGCTCAAAACGGAGCCGGTCAGCGACAAACAAAGTGAGATCTGGTCCTCGAAGGGTGGCGCAGACAGTGAAGAGGTAGCAGAACTGCTTGACCGGGTCGCTGGGCGGATAGGCAATGCGAATATCAACCGTTACCTGCCCGGAGAACATTACTGGCCGGAGCGTACGCTAAAGCCTGATATTGATATTAAAAAGAAAGCTGAAAGCGAATGGCGCACGGATAAACCGCGCCCTATGCAAATATTGGATCGACCCGAACCCATCGAAGCCATGGCCTTAACGCCCGATTATCCACCTAAATTATTCATTTGGAAAGGTGAAAGGCATGTTATTGTCGGTGCAGATGGCCCTGAACGGATCGAGCGGGAATGGTGGCTGGAACCGGGTGAACACCGGGATTATTATATCGCTGAAGATGAAGCCGGACGACGTTACTGGCTTTTCCGTTCCGGGCATTACAATGCAGAAAACAACCAGCACTGGTATTTACATGGCTTTTTCGCATGAGTTACGTCGAGTTACAGCTGACCAGCAATTTCAGCTTTCGTCGTGGCGGCAGCCATCCGGAAGAACTCGTCGACCAGGCGGCCGACCTTGGCTATGCCGCTATCGGTATCACCGACCGTAATACGTTCGCGGGTGTTGTGCGTGCCTACCAGGTTGCCAAAGACCGCAAGATCCGACTGCTTCCCGGAGTGCGCCTGGACCTGCTCGACGGTCCCAGCCTGTTGGCCTACCCAACGGATAAGGAAGCCTACGGCCGGCTTTCTGCTTTACTGACACTTGGTAATCTCCGTGCCGAAAAGGAAAAATGCTTTATCTCCAAAAAAGATGTTTATGCTCATGCGGAAGGGAGCTACTTTATCATCATCCCCCCCGACAAGCTTACCCAGGACTTTGAGTTTGAATTCGTTTTTCAGCTCCATGTTCAGGATTACCAGGCAAATCTGCCCAACCTTTATTTAGCCGCCACCAAATACTATACCGGTGATGATGCCAAGCGCCTGTTCTTATTAGCAGAATTAGGCGTACCGCTCGTGGCCACCAACGATGTGCATTACCACAATGTATCCAGACGGGAATTGCAGGATGTCCTGACCTGCATCCGCGAAAAATGCACGATCTTCAATGCGGGCTATAAGCTGCATCAGAATGCCGAACGACACCTCAAGGAAAGAGCGGAGATGGAACGTTTGTTTCGTAACTATCCCGAAGCGATCGCTAATTCACAGGTCATTGCCGATGCCTGCCAGTTCGACCTGCGATCCCTGAAGTATAAGTATCCCAGTGAACTGACCACAGAAGGCCGTACGCCTCAGCAGCAGTTGGAATACCTGACCTGGAAAGGCGCGAACAGCTTTTACGATAATAACATACCGGTCAAGGTCAAAAACGCGATCGAAGATGAGCTGGAGATCATCGCCGAACTGGATGTGCCAGATTATTTCCTGACCGTAGAAGATTACGTCACCTGGGCACGCGGGCAAGGGATACTTTGCCAGGGCCGCGGGTCGGCGGCTAATTCCGCCGTATGCTTCGTGCTGGGGATCACTTCCGTCGCTCCCGATAAATCCAATCTGCTGTTTGCCCGTTTCCTTTCCAAAGAACGGAACGAACCACCGGATATCGATGTCGACTTTGAGCACGAGCGGCGCGAAGAGGTGATCCAGTATGTGTACAACCGATTCGGGCGCGACCGTGCAGCGATCCTGCCCACCGTCTTTATGCTGCATTACAAAGGGGCAGTGAACGATGTGTCCCGAGCCATGGGCCTATCGGTCGATACGACCAAGACCCTCTCCGAAGCTTTTGGAGAACTTAGCGATGAGGAGATCACGGCCGATCAGGTGAGTAAATTAGGCCTCAACCCCAAAGATCCGCACCTGTTAAAAGTGATCGAGCTGACCTCCCTGCTGATCGGTTTTCCACGTCAGTTGGGCCAGCACACGGGTGGCTTTGTCATCACCGATGGTAAGCTGAGCGACCTGTGCCCGATCTTTCATGCGCGAATGGAGAACCGCACCAATATCGAATGGAACAAGGATGATATAGACGCGCTCGGCTTTATGAAGGTCGATGTGTTAGCATTAGGCATGCTGACCTGTATCCGAAAGGCCTTTGATCTTGTACAAAGCCATTACGGCAAAACTTTAACGCTCGCCAATATTCCGCAGGACGATCCCAAGGTTTACGAGATGATCACCGAAGCAGATACGCTCGGCGTGTTTCAGATCGAGAGCCGTGCACAAATGTCCATGCTGCCGCGTATGAAGCCCACCTGCTTTTATGACCTGGTGATCGAAGTAGCCATTGTTCGGCCGGGACCGATACAGGGTGATATGGTGCATCCCTATATCCGCAGACGGAACGGCGAAGAAGATGTGGACTATCCAAATGATGAGATCCGCTCGATATTGGAGCGTACTTTGGGTGTACCACTATTCCAGGAACAGGCTATGGAACTGGCCATCGTAGCTGCCGGGTTCACGCCGGGCGAAGCAGACCTGCTGCGCCGAACCATGGCGACCTTTAAGTTCAATGGCATGGTCAGCAAATTCGAGCACAAACTGATCAATGGCATGACCTCCCGGGGTTATACGGAGGAATATGCCCGCCGCATCTTTAAACAGCTGGAAGGATTCGGCAGTTACGGATTTCCCGAAAGCCACGCCGCCAGTTTCGCCCTGCTGGTCTATGTTTCCTGCTGGCTGAAATTCTATTACCCCGATGTATTCGCCACCGCATTACTGAACAGCCAGCCCATGGGATTCTACCGGCCGGCGCAGATCGTACGGAATGCGGAGGAGCACGGCGTAAAAATGCTGCCGATCGATGTGAACAGATCGCAGTGGGATAATACCTTGGAAACGAAACAAGGCAAATATTTTGCGATGCGCCGGGGCTTACGGGAAATAGCAGGTATAAATAAAGAAGAAATGGATAAACTGATCGCCGGCCGGGTTAAACCTTATACCGAACCCCACCAGCTTTGTGATGCGGGTGTCAGCGTCGCCACCATGGAAATGCTGGCTAATGCCGACGCTTTCCGCTCGATGGACCTTGACCGCAGGCGTGCCCTTTGGGAAGTTTCCGCCCTTCATGACCGGCCTGTGCAATTGATGAAGGGCCAGCCCTCTGAAAGCCTGCATGAACCTGAGGTCAACTTACCGGAGTTGAGATTGTCTGAACATGTGGTGCAGGATTATGCGACGACCGGCTTGTCCATCAAAGGCCATCCGCTAACATTTATCCGGCATACGCTTGATCTGTTGCGTATCGTTCCTGCCAAAGAAGCCAACCAGACCGAGAATAAAACCATCATCAAAACAGCCGGTCTGATCCTGATACGTCAGCGGCCAGGCACAGCTAAAGGGGTATGTTTTATTACCCTGGAAGATGAGACAGGCACGACGAACCTGGTAGTTTTCCCAAAGATATTTGATAAGTACCGTAAAGAGATCTTACGTGCGCGTCTGCTGATGGTCGAAGGCGTGGTCGAGCGTACAGAAGTGACGCACATCATCGTGCGCCGGATATTTGATGTCACCAAATTGCTGGGCGACCTGACCGCTATTCGTAACGAAAAGCAGCCGGTGCTCACCCTTTCACGGGCTGACGAAAAAGCGTCGCCATTCATTCCCATGGAGAAGCCGTTAAAGAGCCAAGCGGAAGATGCCATCCATAAGGGCAGGAATTTCAAATAAATGTTTAGCTGAACAGATCGCCCTGTTTAGTACCTCGCGGATAATAAGATCGAACAGTTTCTTCGACTACGACCATTTCATCTTCTACTTCTTGCGGTACAGCCTCTGTGTCCACAGGCCAATGGTTGAACTGTAGTTCTTCTGCATTGATGAAAGATGTATCAATTGGTGCCAATTCCGGGTAGTCGAATGGCGTCGCCTCCAGCGCGGTCCGGTAGTTACGGTCTACTGTGCAAAAATCCAGTAACCTTGAGGGGATCTGTGTCCGGGCGATCTGCGAAAGGCGTTCTTCACTCGGTTTCTCCATGAGCCATTCCCAGGCAAGGTCCTCGGTTAAAATGGCCGGCATGCGTTTCTTGGAATTATGGATCTGCGACATCACCTGGTTTGAATCGGTGATGCTGAAAGCCACCGTCATCACAAATTCACTGGTCTCGGGGTCCAACCATTCGTTATACAAACCCGGCAGGTAAAAATACTCATGGTCTTTTAAGGTGACCTGATAAGGGTATTTGATCATTTCCTTTAGCTCCTGACCTTTCTTACCGATCTTGGGAACATGCCGGGATTCGACTATACCGGTCGATAAAACAAGGCAACGGCGGTTCTTGGCAGCATCAGCCCACATGGAGCGCTTGCCATCTTCTTTAATAAAAAGATTTTCTGACCTAAAGTTAAGTGTAGTGTATTTCGCGCGGAAGATATTGGCCTCTGTTCGCGTTTTTACAAAGCCGGGTACATAACCCCATTCCGCCTGGACGATATTAAAGTCTTTTCCATCTGCCGAGGGGATCAGGATCGCGCAAGGCGCGTAATTGAAACCGTTATGTACGCCAACATTTAAGAAGTTATATTTCTTGATCGCTTTTTCGATGCCTTTTAGCCGAATAGATTCGGCACGGGTAACTTTTTGTCCGTTGTAGTAACACATAACTGGTTCCTCCTGTATTCACGAATATACGCAGCAATAACCTTGCCTGCAAATTCAGCTTCCTCCTGGCGCCCTTCAGGAACAGAGGTCCAGAATTTTACGCCGTCAGTGTTCTCCGCAATCGTAATATTCAATGGGGGAGTGGTACTTGGATAAACAATATGAAAAACACGGGCCGACCTGATCGTATGGTCGCTCACCCTGACCATCTGGCCGTTCAACTCCAACTCAAATAATTTCGGATCGTTCATTAAAGCAATATTACTAAAATATTTAGTAAAATGGCAAGGTGTTTTTAGAATTTAGAGGATGTGTATCCAATGAGGTTATTGGGGATTGGCATCTAAACTATTCAGCATTATGCATGTCGGACCGCTAAGATTTGGAAATCGCGCTCAAGTGATTACATTCGTATGTTTCATAAAACCTCAACATGCAAGATAACCTCCAGTTTCAGCTCCCCAAAATTCGAAGAGTGTCGATTATTGAGCTGATCGACCGAATTCGACCGGAATTGCTTGTTGTTTATGGTCTTGCATTATACGTGGTAACGGTTCTATTCTTTACAGCAGTTGAGCTTGTGATAGGCCTTTCCGGAAATATAAAGCCCTGCCCGGTTGACGGCTGGGACCTGTTGTACTTCAACTTTGTTTCAATTCTTACCATTGGCTACGGCGATCTTTCGCCCAAGGGAATATTCCGGGTACTAACTATCATCGAGGCTATGATCGGTCTTGCCATTTATAGTCTGGCAATCTCCGTGATCACCTTGAAAATGCTGTTGCCACGGAAGCATACGATCGTTTTTTCTAAATTTGCTTACTATTCTACCAAGGATAAGGCGTTCCTGATCATCTATCTAAATACGGCCCGCCAGTTCATCACGAATCTGGAAACGACCTGGTATTTCAAGCTGAATGAGGATTGGAAAACAGGGCCGCCTTCGCGTGTACCGTTCATAACCACCTCCGTACAGACCTTTTATCTTCGATACGAATTGGAGCTGGATAAGATCGTGTCCGATTTACATCCGTTCGACTGCCTTCGTGTCGGGTTGTCGGGAGGTCTTGGCGTCTCAAACTATTCCACTTATGTTCAATATGACCTCGACAAGATACTGGTCATTCCGGATCGCGAGGAGCTTAAAGCCTACGAAGGTTTTTATCAGGTCGATGATCATTTATCATCAACGGGATTCCGTGATAAATTCCATTACCGCCCGGATAATGCAGCTTCGCTTGCTGATCTTTTAGCTAAACGCTCTTAGTTTTGTGGTATGAAGCTACTTTATAAATATTGCAGCATGGCCGGTATCAAAATACTGGAAAATTGTACGATCAGGGTCACACCACCCAACCAGTTCAACGACCCTTTCGAGTTTGCCAGCTATGGTACCGGGATCATTGATAGGGGGCACATCATATCGCTTATTGAAGATGAACAACTCCTGTTGGAACGGTATAAACTGATTGCAAAAGATTCCGGCATGAGCCTGGAGCAGTACCGGGAGGACCAGGCCACCTTGCTTTCGGACAATGGACGGCTGCAGCAGGAGATCGCGACCGCTACGCAGCTTTATATGGAATGGGCGGCGCATTTTGTTGATCAGGTCAGCCATAATGCAGGAGTAGTTTGCCTGACGGAAGATGATACCAGCATTTTAATGTGGTCACATTACGCCAGTAATCATGAAGGCTTGATGATCGGTCTGGATGTCGACCGCCTGCCTTATCTGAAACTGTTTAACGTTGAATATACAACCGAACATCAGTTGCCCATCGATCTGTCACGCGTCCACCTAATGGAATATCTTCAGGAACAGTACGTTGCCATCATGCGCCGTAAGTTCTCTGTTTGGGGTTACGAGAAAGAATACAGGATGCAATTCCATTTCTCCGTTTGTGAACAAATCCCGGCGATCGGTATGTGGTTCTATCGCTTTGACCCTGAGGTGGTCAGATCCGTCACTATCGGTATGAAGTGTAAGATTGAAGACAGAGAACATGTTCTGTCACTACTTGCTGAACCTCGTTTTGCTCATGTTCAGGTAAAAGAGGCGGTTAAAGATAAAACGGAATACCAGGTACGTTATAAGGAAGTTAGGCCTGCCTCCGCAATATAAAGTAGAACCGCTGATCCGGTTTTCGATATGTTATGCAGATGCTGTTACGGGCTTTTGACCAAGATAACATAAGGTTCTACCTGGGGTTGAACTGCGCAAAGGAGGATTTACTGCCATATCCTGATCAATGAATGATGCTCCGGGACCCGTGCATGTCTTTTTTGCGCCACATTGTTTTTTAGCTTTCCAAAGTTTGGGTGAAGCCGGTTCTCCCGTCCAATTTGCGACTTTATGCCCCGGGCATCCCCTCCGGGCCGGGCTATACGCTATATCTTTTCTCCGAAAAGGATGCCGCTGCTATCCCTGATGCGAAATAAGGGCATCCGCCTTTTCATTTCATTCCAAAAGCGGATGCCGGTGTAACCTGAAAAAGCAGCCTGCTGTTCGTCTGCGGCGGGACACCACGCTTCGCCCTGCTCAGCCGGGTAACCCGCCTTGCTCCATACGGCTGCATTTTCTATCTGTTATCGGGAATTTGTATGGAGCACATGTGTTCGTTCAAAAATCTCGCCTATCGATGGGCGTATCTTTATTTAAGAAAAAGACGGCCCAATAGGGCTGCATATCTGCCTCTTGCCAGGTCTTTTCTGGCATCTGCCAGTATGGCCTCGTAAACTTTCTCAACTACAGGAAGGACTTTATCCAAATAATCGCTGGTGCATATGGCATCAAATTCGTCTATCAGCCAGTGTTCGGCTATCAATTCCTCTATGTGTCGTACCGCGTTCTTCGATAGGAAAAGCCGCCCTATATGCACTTGCTCCCGTATCGATGCTAACGCAGTGTTACCGGCCGATATTAGCTCTTTAAAACGGGGTAGTTGAGAGATCGTGCTGTCGCGGAACTCTGTGCCTGGTTCCATGTAGTAACCCTGGCGGTCGGAGAGGCTGTTCTTCCAGCGGCCTAACGAACCGAGCAGGTCATAATAGAACCGCTCGCGCTCCGGCCATTTCGCCGTAAAAATCAACCAAATGCTGCCCCCGATCAGCAGGGTCAGGATAGGGATGGGGAAACCATATTTGTTAGCGGTCTCCATGAATGTAAAAACTTGTTCCATAGGTTTTTTATCTTAAAGATAAATTTATCAAAAATCATCGGTTTGTGATGGTAAGGTGGGGGAAAGTCCTCCTTTTGAACCTTGGAAGTTTTGATCGGTGAATATTTTGGTGAATTTCTTTGAAGTGCCCGATTGTAAAAAGCTGAAAAAAAACAAACAATTAAAATAATCACTATCTTTATATAGTTATCATTCAGGGACTGAACATGACGAACATTAAAATATCAGAAAAAGGCAGGGCTTTTCTTAAAAAAGGAAGTGCAGCTTCGCGTGTAGCATCGGCAATAGCAGCGCAGAAAAGCCAATTGCTGACCGAACAAGGCATTACCGTCCAGATCGATGAAAGAACTTCGATGACGGTCAGGAGTGCCGGAGCTTCTTCCAACGACGTTATTTCCCGTTAATCATGAATATAGCACTTAGTGCTGTTATTATTTCCATCCTTTTGATCTCTCCGGTTGTGTTTTATTTCAGCCTGTATATCGGAGAGTTCCCCAGAGCTATACCCAAATTTTCATTGTTCGAAGGCATTTTGGGAACGGCTGTTATCTCACTCCTGATCCATGCGGTCGCCATTCTATGCATTCCGGACGAGATCCGTTTCGATATACTGATCAAGGTCTTAGGTGGTGACCTCAAAAATGTTGAAAGCACAGTAAATAATGCTGTGTTCAAAGATGCGGTCACGGATTTCGCCTGGTATAACTTGCTTTTGCTCCTTGCCATGGTCGTGCTTGGCCGCTTGATCAGGTTCTTTTTATTACGCACGGGCCTGCATGAACGGGTACCCGCACTTAACCTGTTCCACGAGTGGTGGTATTTTTTCGATGGTGCATTTGCCGGCGTCGAAGACTACGATCTTGTTTTCGTTGATACCAAGGACGGAACTGTTATTTTTTCCGGGTTCCTGATGAACTTCGAGACCGAAGGCGCTAACCTCGATCGGATCTACCTCAAAGACGTGACGCGCCGTGAATTTAAAAAGTACGCCAATGATGAAGGGGCAAGGCTGATCAATGAATCGGGGGATCCGCTTACCATACCGTCCGGCACATTTTCTCTGAAATACAGCAATATCATCAACCTGAGCGTAAACTTTATTATTCTCGATGATGCCGTTTCCAACCCGGAGGAAGACCTGCAAATTTTATAACTTTTCTTCCGCTTTAAGATTGCGAGGTGCTGCGATATTTCTTTCTAGCTTGTGCCATCATTTCAAGATTTTTAAATTAATACGGGTGGAGGTTTTGTTCGATCATCCAAGTATCCAATTGTGCTGACTTTCCATTTCGGAATTATTGATCATTTTTTGCACTCTTCTGCTTGTATATTCTCGTTTGGATCTCATTCAATGTCGACGAAAGTTCGTCGATCACATACATTCGAAGATCAAGCAACTGTTCTTGTTCACGTTTGCTGATATGGTTCTGTAGGTCAGCAAGAAAACTAGACTCGACCCAGTCTAATATGTGCAAATACTGGTAACGGCTATTTATGAATCGTTTGAATCTTCTGATTTCCGTAGGCTTCAACTGATCAAAATGTGCTAAAAACGTAGTGGTATCCCAACTATCAAAAACGTTTATCTGCGGGTATTCCTGGTTAATGAAAGTATAGAACTCCTCCTTATCCCTGACGAACATCTCATACAGTTCGTTTTTTCTCACAACTATCTCCTGGGTTCGGATGCTGTCATTGATCTTGATAACCTCTCTCGCAAGCTTATCAAAATGAACAGCCTGCTGACCCTTTTCATCATAATTTATTTTAGAGTCCATATCTGGGTCATAGCTAAATTTTCCGGAATGAGCCTTTATTGCTTTGACCAATTGTTTGAGAATGATCTCCGGCTTATAGGTAAGGATATCAGGAAATCTAGTCAGGTAATGGAAAACGGACATATATTTTTCCAGGTTGTAATCCCCGTTAAGCGCATATTGATACATCTCTTCCGTTAGCCTTATCAATTCATGATTTGGCAAGTCGAACACTTGATTGTAAGATAATTGCTGGTGAATTATTTCCTGTGGTGTCTGAACTACCCGGCGATCATCGATGTTTTGTTTAAGCTCTTCCAAAAGCAAAAATGCCATGAACTCATTTCCTCCCGTTATAAAATCATAAATAGCTCTATAGAACTGATAGTCTTTGCCATCGTAATAGGTATCGATAAATTGTTCTTTGTAGGCTTTTGGTGTGGCTTCTGCCTTGCCCGGAACCAGTTGTACTTCCTTCTTTGCAAAGGCTTCTTTCAGCCACTGAAGATGTAGGCCATTATTGATCTCCTTGACCTTATCGATACCTTTCGGGTCTGAGTAAGCTATGTTCCCTGCTTTAAATTCGATCGTCACTGCAAGCGTGAAACGACAGATGATATGCAGTTTTTGAACATTTAGTTCTCCCGGATCCTCGAGTCTTAATTGCAGCGCCTCGTATAATTCATGAAATATAATGTCGAAATGCTGAAGGAAATAGAGTAGAGTTCGTAGGTTGGCAATGCCTGACCAGCCGAATACGGACATGATCTCTGGCTTCAGCAGGTTAAGATATGCATAATAGGAAGAAAAGGTAGCTTTATACTTTCCCTCAATTATCTCGTCAAAGGTCTGATCGAATCTGGATTGGAATTCAACAATTGTACCAATGGTCTTCTCCTTAACTGCCAGGAAACCCTTCTGATCCTCTATTGTACTGTCGTCCGCAATGATGATCACTTTATTATTTTCATGCTCCACAAGTGAGTTGATGAAACCGATCACCTCTGTCAGATCAACACCTGGTGATAAGCGGTCCAGGTCATCAAATATGATCACAAAATCCTTCGTATCGACCGCTTTCTTAGCGATATCGGAAATGTCTGTCAAGAATGGATCTGCTTCCCCTAACTGATTAAAACCCATGAAGCCTCTGGTCAAAATTTTTGCAACGCTCATCGTAACCTGAACATTCTTTTTCTTTAAAAAAGGCATTAATTCAAGAGACAGCAGCCCAAATATATCTTCGATACTTTTGAGGCCATAAAGGGATATATAGATCGGCTTATATTTTTTGGAATCATTATGCAATAACGACAGCTTTTTGATCTCTGGGAGCACTTTGTTCTTCATGAAGAATGTTTTCCCGATCCCGCGTTTCCCATTAAGCAACAAAGCGTAACTCGTTTCCATCTTCAAATAGCGGTTAATGACCCGCTGCACTTGCGGCACAGACTGCGTTTGTTGTGATAGTTCCATACTCAATTATACTCAATATAACCCGAAGTTACCGCTGGAATAGTTTTCCAGTGTACTGATAGATGTGACGTTCCCACTTGTTCACCGGCGACCTGCAGTTAACGTTCGCGGCCCAATATAGGAAGGGGCTCCGTAATGCCGAGTAAATACCTGTTATATCATTCTTAAAGTTGCTGTTGTGTTTGGTTCTCGAGATGGGCATCCGCCTTTTCATTTAATTCCAAAAGCGGCTGCCGGTATAACTGAAAAAGCAGCCTGCTGTTCGTCTGCGGCATGTCACCACGCTTCGCCCTGCTCAGCCGGGTGACCCGCCTTGCTCCATTCGGCTGCATTTTCAATATGACGGGAGGATGTTATGCGGACAACATTTAACAACAACAGTTATCTGCTTTTCGACAGACCATATAGGTGGTAATTAAGATGAACCAATTTCTGAGCTCTTTCTTCTGTCGCAACGCTTGACCTGTCTTCAAAAATGTTCTTTGGGTAAACTTTCCCTTTCCTAGCTCTTTCACAGGAACTTGCCTTTCCGGCCCGGTGAATAGTGCAGCTAAGTTCATGCCGCCAGTTGACAATGGGTAGGTCAAAAGACTACGGCATAATGGTACAGCTCGTACCTCACTGCACCAGCCTCCGGCACTTATTCCGTTTCCTTTTGCCTTCCACGGCCGGCATCTCCTGAGGCTTTCTATTCCCCGGCTCCTCAAGGAAGTTCTTGCCTTGAAGAGAGCTGGCAAAAAAAGAAAAGAGAACGAAATAAGTATTCACCCAAAAACAGCAGTATGCACAACTTAGCAAAAAACACAAAAAACGATGAGTACAGCTTTTTTAGCTGCAAGGAAAAAGCATGGCACGGCCTCGGCACCATTGTAGAAGACTATCCCACCAGCGCAGAGGCATTGCGCTTCGCAGGGCTGGATTACACCGTAGAAAAGTGGCCAATGAATGCCTATGCCCCTAACGGTAACACTTGCGACGACCTCCATGTCCCTGACAAATTCGCCACCGTTCGCACTGATAACCACGCCGTGCTCGGCACCGTAGGCCGTGACTACGAGATTGTGCAGAACGTAGATGCCTTTGCCTTTTTTGACAGCATCGTCGGCGGTGACCATGGTATCCTGTACGAGACCGCAGGCGCACTCGGTAAGGGGGAGCGCATCTTCATTACCGCCAAACTCCCCGGCTATATCCGCGTTGGCGCGGATGATTGCATCGAAAAGTATTTGTTCCTGACCACCTCCCACGATGGTTACGGCAGTATCACCGCTGCCTTTACACCTGTTCGCATCGTCTGCAACAACACCCTCAACGCAGCCATGCGAAACCACACCAACGCCATCAAGATACGCCATACCGGCGGAGCCAAAGAACGCCTGGCCGAAGCGCACAAACTCATGCAGATCTCCAACAGCATGAGCGACGAACTCAGCGGCATCTTTAATCAATGGGCGAAAGTCCGGATCACCGACCACGAGGTCAAGCACCTCATTCAGGTGGCTATGGTGCCGAACAAGGAAACACTCAATAACCTGCTGCAAGGCAACACGGATGAACTCTCGACCGTCTATACCAATATGGTCGACAAAGTGTATGAGTATGCCATGAGCGCACCCTCTCAGCAACAGGACACCACCGCAGGAACCTTGTTCGGTGCCTACAACGCCGTTACGGGATACTTTCAGAACGTCCGAAAATACAAGGACGACGAAGCAAAACTCAAGTCCGTGATGGACGGTACCGGGCGTTTACGAGCGCAGGCAGCCTTTGACCTTTGCACTGACTTTGCTAAAGAACTGCAGGTAAATCATTTCATCATAAACTAATAGCTGATGGGGGAGCGATCCCCCTTTATTAAACTTATAAACATGATACCGAAAATATTGATCACCGTGAACCAAGGCATCGTAACCACCGTTGCTACAACATTAACAGAATGTCAGGTCCTTATTGTCGACTTCGACCGCCAGTCGGACGACCCCGTCTGGATCGGCCCGCCCAAAGAGCAGGACGTGTGTTTTCGTGACGGCGAAGCCAGTCTGCTGTTCGATGCGAATGATGAACTCGAAGCAGACGCCGCCCGGCAATTGAAATGGATAAATTATTAGTTACCCTTGAACTGACCGGATCGCAGCGTAACTTCTGTATGTGCTAAAAAATTCATGAGAACCATAACCATAGACCGATATGCAGATCACCGATAATACTGGCAAAGTGATCGAGGTAGAGAACCTTGATCTTGCCTTGATGCAGGCGGACGATTACCGCCATTTTCGCCACTTCGACACCGCCTTTGCCGAGACAGACCAAAAGTCACAGATCTACTGGCAGGATATCTACGATAAATTGTTGCTGTTAAAAGAGGAGGTTTAACATGGTCAAGATCAAGGACGGCTATGTCATGGATCACCGGGAGCAGGGGGAGTTCGACCGCGTCAACGCACTCCCGCGCAAGACCTCGGGCACGGTCGCTTACTACTTTAAGCCCCAGACCAAATACCCGCCCCGCATCTACGTTTTTATGCATGCCGAGATATGGTGTGACCGCAACCGCAGGCCTATGGGACTATTCCATGCGCTGCCATTCCTGAAACGCCGGATGAACAGCGAAGAGATCGAATACCACCATTTTAATACACGCCTGTGTTATTACCAATATGAGGACTGGGGCAGATTGCTGTATGCCGAGGATAAAGAAGCCGAACAGTTGGAGCTGGAACAGCCAGGGATAGGTGTAGCCTTTTTAGAAAGTTTGCGGTCATTTCAGGGTAAGTACCCGCTTGGGGTTTCTCCTCTGATCGTAAAGCCGGAAATTGTTGAACCTCCGGAAAGCGATGAAATGCGCTATCTCCGGGAATTGATCGCAAAGGGCGCGGAGCTGAACGCAGGGGAGATCGCGGAACTGCTGGACAAAGAACAGGAAGGGGAGAAGCGGGCGTGCATCCTCATTTTGCTGCGGGAAATATATAAGCAAGCCGCAGGGGCTTCGAACAGCCTCGCGAAAATGACAACAGCGGTCATTCGACGCAGGGCAGAAGTATCTGCACAGCGCAGCCGCCGCAATTTCGTAAGGCGCATCTACCGTTGTAACCCACTTTTTGCTTTAGAGGAGATCGGTCAGCGTTATCCCGGTTATGACATTACTATGCTTATTACCGACCTCAGACGAAAGACCGTGAAGAGGAAACAGGTGAAAAAGAAACCCGTACTTGACTTGCGGCGGGTACAGCTGAGGAAACTTGCAGAGAAACTGGAACAGGCCGGCGAAGATGAGCATGCCTACCATGAGATCTGTACGCGCATCGCCATACTGGCAGAGGCACACCGCAACCGCTGTCCCATACCGCTTTCGGTTAGATTACAGGGCAGAACGGAAACCTATTATTTCCATTGGAAGACGCGAGAGACGGTAATTAAGGCTTTCGCTGAGTATGCCAATACGCATGGACAGACGCATGAGGCCTTGCAAACGCGGCATAACGAGATCACTTCAAGTAATTATTCGTTTTGAAACCGAAGGTGCAGTGACCTTTGTTGTGAGCGAACCAGTGCAAGTATGCTCGGATCACCCTGATCGCAAGTTTAGTTGAGGATACCTGGTGGTAGCTTTAGATGGCGTTTAGCGAGTCCGGGTTTCTTTGAACGTGTCAGATCAGGCTGTTTCCCGGGTCAAAAATCCATTAGCTCCTTGACCGATATTTCAAGAGCTTCTGCCAATTCCAGCATGGTCAGCGCGGAAATGTTGACCTCGCCCTTTTCATATTTCTTCAGGTTGGCATAGTCGATCGTACAGCGCTGGGCCAGCTTTCGGAACGAGAGTCCTTTCTGCTTTCTCACCATTTCCAGGTGCATGCCAAACCTCGTTAAAAAATCCTTTTGTGCTTCGCTATACATCGATCGATACGGTAAGCGAAATTTGGTTTTTAAGGTGTTAAAAGTGTTGGTGTTTAATACCACACTTTGTATTTTTGTGAAAACGCAGATCTGCGTAGTCCAATCTGTTTGCGGGATTTTCTACTATTGAAGGGTTATGGAAAAAAAGAAACTATTTTTTCAGGGTAAACCAGATACCGTAAAAAATACATCATTATGGTTCGCTGCCGGTTTGTTGGTGCTGTGGATACTGGTTTTCACAGCTTACCGACTGGGTTATTTGTCTTGAAATGTTAGGTAGCGAATCATATCCTATTATGTTTCTTAGCACATAATTCATACGCTGTTTCAATGCATTTAAGTCGAACCTGCCTATTTGCCAAAATTTAAACACCTCGCGTGGATAATAAATTACATTGCTTATAGCTATTCAATTGGAACAGCTTCTTTTTTAAGGTGGATGATATTCATAATATTTGAAATATCTTTATGCAAATCTTGGAAAAAACATATTAGCTAAGCACAATAAATAATGGCAGAAACAGATTCTCCGATTTACGTTGACACAAAAGATAGGAGCAAATTCTTTCAAACAATTCAGGCGTGGCCCTTAGATGAGGAATTAAATTATGATGGTTGGTTGAAGAATTTTGCCGCAGGTGATGATCGAAATATTGCATGTAACATATTGGATTTTTTTAATCACTATTCTGCGAGGATGGTAAACCACATGCTTAAAGCTTCAGTAGCAAAAGCAGGATATTTTTTTAAAACACACTTCGCGGATTGGCAACATTCAAATTTTAACGATAGATGTGTTTATAGTTACATTCCCGGTGAGTCACCTAACCCAACGGACAGTGGAAATTTGTTTTCTAGAAAATTGCGTGATGAGGTGGGTATTCCTCAAGGCCGTATTGTAGAATATAACAGATTGAATGAAGCGTTAAATATTCTTGCAGTGCCTTCCCCTATTGTTTTTGTAGATGATTTTGTGGGCACTGGTCAACAAGTTCGTAAAGCTTGGAAAGTTAATGTATTTGATAGAGGTTTAACCTTGGAACAAATCTGCAAAGCAGGAGGGCATTGCGCTGTTTATGCCCCTTTAATTGTGAACAAAATGGGTTATGATGTAATAAAGAAAGAGTGTATAGGACTTAACTTATCGACAATTCATGTCTTAGGACCGGAATATTGCTTATTTGATCCAAACTGTATTTGCTGGAAAAATGATATTGATTTGCATAAAAAAGGTATGGAACTAATACTACGTAAAAGCAGGGAAATTGGCATACCGTCAACAAATGGGCATTCAGTTACCGACGAGAAAGGGTATCTGGAACAAGGATTAGCCATTTCTTTTGAACATGGGGCACCTGATGCAATTATTCCATTATTTTACTGGAACAGCGACAATTGGACGCCGTTGATTCGTAAGCAACATGACAGATGAAAACAAAGGAATTATTAAACAATTTAACGACATCATTTGGTAGTTATAGAGCAGAGTGGTTGAAGAGCCAAATCTTTGAACTGTTTGCTGAACCATACTATTTTTCAGTACTTCAAGACAATAGACCATGCGTATTAGAAGGAGGAAGAGGCACTGGAAAAACTACTGTGTTACGCGGATTGTCTTATCAAGGGCAGTATGCGATACACAAAAACGACATTTTTCAATTTGATAAAACAAATTTTATTGGCATTTATCATAGGGTAAACACTAATCATGTACGTGCGTTTACAGGAGGAAATTTAGAGGAAAAATCATGGGAACGTGTGTTTGCCCATTACTTTAATCTCCTAATATGTAGAGATATTTTAATGTTTGTTAAATGGCATAGCGACAGGCAACAAAATGATGAGAAATTATCTTCCCATACATGTCGGTTAATTGCAAATTCCATAAATATCGAGGAGCCATGTGATAATTTGGATAGGTTGCTGGAGTTGTTTGACATGGCAATGTATTCATTTCAATCTGAAATAAACAACATTGTTGATGGTACTTTACCGAAATTATCTATGGCCGGTGACCCTATCAAGATTATTACAGAATACACTGTCGCTCTATCGCAATTCGAAGGCAAGATGTTTTTCATTCTTCTTGATGAATATGAAAATTATGAAGATTATCAGCAGAAGATTCTTAATAGCTTATTGAAACATAGTCCAGAAAGCTATACTTTTAAAATTGGTGTTCGAGAGCTTGGTTGGCGTATTAAACATACACTTAATCCTTCTGAGCTATTACATGATCCTGCGGATTATGTTCTTGTGAACATTGAAAGAAATTTAACAAGTAACGACTCCAATTTTTCAGACTTTGCGAAGAATGTTTGCCAGCAAAGAATAAGAAAACTTTTGGAAGAAAATGACTCGACTAATAATTATGAGATAGAGCATTCACTTAAAGGGTTGACAATTGAAGAAGAAGCAGAACTTCTCAATGTTAAGAACACTACTCATGTGAGTAATTTTGAACGCCTAAATAAAACTTATAAAAAGAAAATTTTAAATCTTCATCCACTATATCTGTTTTTTATGTCTTATTGGTCGACAGTTCATAACATGACATTAACAGAAGGAATTGACGATTATATAAATGATACCAAAGCGTGGGATGATCGATATGATAATTACAAATATGAAATGCTCTTCAAAATTCATAAAAAGGCGGGCATCCAAAAATATTACTCTGGATGGAATACGTACACGAAATTAGCTAACGGCAATATCCGATACTTAATGGAATTGGTATACAGAGCTTATGAGAAGCATTTGATTGCTGATCAAGGCTTGGATATCCCAGTGAGCGCCCGTAATCAAACATTGGCAGCGCAAGAAGCAGGTTTGAAAAATCTAATGGAGTTAGAGGGTTTATGGAAAAATGGAGCACAGTTAACGAAGCTGCTACTAGGAATGGGCAGAATATTTCAAGTTTTAGCGAGCGGCGATGGAAAATCAGCCCCTGAGAAAAATCAATTTTCCCTTGAAAAAGCCAATACCTTTTCACCCGAGCTTGAAGAATTAATGAGAAATGCGGTAATGCATTTAGCCTTGGTCAGAACAAAAGGAACTAAAATGGCTGATGATTACAGTACGCGTGATTATCTGTATATGATTCATCCACTTTATTCAGCTTACTTTCAATTTAGCCATCGCAAAAAGCGTAAAATTAATATCAAGCCGGATGATATTTTAGGAGTAATTAATCACCCAAAAGAAACAATCAAGAAAATTTTACAAAAGTCAAATATCGACGATTTATCAATCGAAAAATTACCACAACAAATGACCCTCTTTGACGGATATTATAATGAAAAATGATTATTTATATTCAACCGTCCATGAAAAGGTTGACAATTTGAAAATTGAATCGAATAGCACATATATTTTTGGCTACTCAGTAGAAGACCGAAGTCACTTTGTTGACCAATTAATAGCAAGGGCTGAGGATGGAATTAATTTTATTCGATTGGAGTTAATTGATAAAGAAAGAATAAAGGACTGTGATACTAACGAAATATATTTTTTAAGGAGCTCTAATAGTATTCAGAAACTTCTTTTAAGCAAAGGGAATAATAATTTATACGTTGATGTCACAGGGCTGGATAATCGAATTTGTGCTGCACTAATAAAGGGCTCAATTGAATGCTGTAATCTAAATAAAGTCATTAACGTTTCAGTTCTGTATGCTGAACCCGCTACCTATAATATAAAGCAATTTAAAGCTGAAAGTGTATTTAACGATTTGTCTGAAAAAATTGAAGGTATTGAACCATTACCTGGATTCGCCACGATTTTCCCTGAGGATGAAAACGATATTTCTCTCGTCGCTTTATTAGGGTTTGAAGGCGGACGTTTTATCCATATGTTAGAGAGTGTTCAGGCTCCAAGAGAAAATGTGATTCCCGTTATTGGACTACCGGGATTTAGATTAGAATATCCATATGTTGCATATTGGGGAAATAGGCGACCGTTGGAAGACACAGATACTTGGCGTAAAATAAAATTTGCATCTGCTAACTCGTTAGTAGATATTTATATGATTATTGCGAAAATCATTAAAAAAAGCCCAGATCAAAGAATAAAATTGGCTCCTATTGGAACCAAACCTCATGCAATTGGTGCTATGCTTGTTGCATTAAAATTTCCTCGTAATATAGAGTTAGTTTATGATAACCCTAAAAGAAATTTACAGCGAACAGAGGGCGTGGGAAATATTATTGAATCGTTAGTAAGTAAATTGATTAAAGAAAATTAATGCATCGAGACTCATATTATACACCTAAAATTTTATCTGATAAGCTTGTTAGTTATATTAACAAAAAATCTGTACGGTTTGTTGCTGACTTTTGTGTTGGTGACGGGGAATTGCTGCGTTCTGCGTCTGATAAATGGAAAAATGTAAAATGTTATGGAACAGATATTTCACAAACTGCTATTGATGAGACTTTTTCTAAGCACCCAAATTGGGTTTTAGAAGCAGTTGACTTTTTAGATGATAGTTCGCAAAAGAAATCGAAAGTTTTAAGCGGGCAAAAAAAATATGACTTGATTTTACTTAATCCGCCCTTTTCATACATTGGCGGCGTAAGTAATGAGGTGGTTTTTGAAAGTGTAACTTACAAGGTAAGCACTGCAATGAAATTTTTAACGGAATCTCTTCGCTATTTAACGCCGGATGGTTTCATTTACGCAATACTTCCGTCAAGCACTGCATATTCTCAAAAGGACCGAAAACTATGGCTTGTATTAGAGAAACGATTCAATTTATCAATTTTGGAGGAGCCAAATTCTAATTATTTTAAAGGTGCAACTCCTAATATCATATTGATTTCAATAAATGATTTCAGTTGTATTTCAAAAAATAGACAACTAAGCAAAATATCATTTAAAATCCCGCCAGTCAAAATTTTGAGAGGTAAGCTAAGTATGAATTTGCTCCCTTCTTTAGTAGGCGAGTATTATCTTGTACATACTACAAATATAAAAAATCAGTCACTTTTTAATTTAAGCATAAAGGTCAATCATGATACCTCAAAAGTTATTGGCCCTGCTATACTTTTATCACGGGTCGGAAATCCAAAATCAATGAAGATATGTTTAATTGATAGTTCCGAGACATATGTATTATCTGATTGCTTGTTAGCCATTCAAACTAAGAATCAAAAAGATGCAAGTAACCTGTTTAGATATTTTATTGATAATTTAGACTTGTTAAGTTCTTTATATAAAGGTACAGGAGCGAGATATATTACGATTGATCGCCTTAAATATTTTTTAGACTTAGACATAAAAACAAACCATTGTGCTTTATTTTCCACACTTGATTCCATAGAAGATAGTATTAATGAAGTTGCTTTAATTTAACGTTTACAGATGGGTTTATTTACGCCTCATCTTATCTAAGAGTTATTCATTCATTAAATAAATTGTAAGATTTTATGATGAATTCCTTAAAAATCATTTATCGTAGTTAGGAACAATAGCTACTCAGCAGTAGAATACAGGGCGGACAAAACCGCATATGATAGATTTCGTTTCATATCCTATTTTGAAATATCAACTAAGGAAATGTCATTTATTGAAATAAATCGGGAAATAAGCTGCAGCATTGAAATTAGATAAGGTTATGTATTTAAACACGTTAGTGGCATTCAAAATCTATGAGTATTGCAAAAGCAAATCAAATCGCCATTTTTAAAATTCTAATTAAAGAATGGGATAGAATCTATAAGGATCGGCAGGATGGCTCTCTGGAACTTATTGAGGAAATATGGAATTTGAGATCCATGCCTTCAGAAGACGACCGTTATCAAGACGCTTACGGAGACATCATCCAGCATTATTACCGTAATGATGATATTACCACGGAGTATTTATTTACAGAACGCTTGAAGCTTTATCAGGATGATGACCGGTTTCAAAAGTTTATTGAGGTGTTATTGTCTCCGGCTTATTATGATTCTGTAGACCTGCTAAATGAAATCAGCTTGTCAATCGACACTATCCTTGGTAAGGACTTTCTGAAGCTGGTCACAGAAGATTTCGATGATAGGGGACTACCGGTTCAGAAAGTCAGGCAGCGTACCTTGGATAATGACCTGCCGCAGGGCGTTAAGAGAAATAATATCCCCTTTTATGTTATAGGGGATAAAAAAATCAATCGTAGCGGTGAGCAGTACTTTACGCTTGATCCGCATAAGAACTGGAACGACTTTAGTGTTGTGTCTGGCTTTACCCTGTCCTTTTATGACATAAGTAATTATAAAGTACAAATAGGTTATGTGAAGATTGTTTTCCGGGAAGAGCTGAAGACATGGATTCATATGGAAGATCAATTCTTTTCGCTTTCAGAAGATTTCTGCTCACTCTCGGGGCATGATGATTATTATTTTAATCTTAAAAATCAGTTCGGTGACCATGGAATGATAAGTGTGCTGTACGCTTTACAGGATGCGGCATATTTTGCTGACATCTGTGATCGTTTTGAAAACAATTCAGGCTTTACGCACTCGTTGATCAGGGAAAACGCTGCAGAACGTATGCTACGCGAACTAAGGCCAAAGCTGCAGGGACTGGATTTAAGCGAAGCACACAGCTTTTCTTACCGATTTCAACCAGCATATAGCGAATCTCCCGTAAAGGTCGATTTTAATTTCAATGATGCAGACCCTTTGCCAAACCGCATTTTCGCAGTGATCGGTAAGAATGGAACGGGCAAAACACAGCTAATGACCAAGCTGCCTGTTAGTCTGGCCAGGGGTGATGCGAACGAATTCTATAATAAATTACCATCTTTTACCAGGATCATCGCTGTGTCCTATAGCGTTTTTGATACCTTTAAAGTGCCTAAAAAAGATGCGGCCTTTAATTATGTTTTTTGCGGTCTGAAAGACGAAGAGGGCGACATGCGTTCCAGTCGTGGCCTCGTATTGAGTTTTCACAACAATTGGAAGAAGATCGATGATATGCGGCGTACTAGACGATGGCGGGAAGTACTTAAGAATTTTATTGACCCGGAGATTGTCAATACATTCGTTATCCGGTCCGAACAGCCAAGTAAAGATTTTGAGGTATCTCTCGACGGTTTTCATTCCATCCGGAATAAATTGAGTTCGGGGCAGAGTATCCTGTTATATATTATTACACAGATTGTTGCTAATATTAGGGTAGACAGCCTAATCCTTTACGATGAGCCGGAAACACACCTTCACCCGAATGCTATCGTAGAATTGATGAATACAATCTATGAGTTAGTAAATGAATTCGAATCTTACTGCCTGATTGCGACCCATTCTCCACTGGTCATCCGGGAACTGTTTTCGAAGAATGTATTCATACTGAATAGGGACGGCAATACGCCGTCTGTACGCCGGATCGGTATCGAAAGCTTTGGAGAGAACCTCGGCGTTTTAAGCGACGAAGTGTTTGGTGACCGGGGGATGCCTAAGCAGTACAAAAAGATTATCGAAGAACTGATTAGGAAAGGGAACTCTTTTGATCAGATCGTTTCAATGCTGGAGTTCGATGAGGTTCCGCTAAGTCTGAACGCACGCATTTACATCAGTAACCTACTGAGGAGGAACAATGAAGAATTCTAATCCTTACCTGGGTGATGCTTTTGCTTTTTATAAAAAGGTTTGTGCGAAAAAACAGGATGCTGCTTTAAAAGCAAGGCTGCTGGCTATGGATGTTAATATTCAGGCATTTTATCAGGACTATGATCAACATTTTGCAGGAAATGTTTTGGAGCAGATGGCCCCTGCTGGTTATGTGGACCTGCAACGCGCCGATCTGCATGAATTATATGATTTCAAAAGTGCTGCACTGAAGAAGCTTAATGCCGATCTCAGTACAACTGAAACAGGCCGTGTGATTAAGTGTCAGCAATGTACGATCAATGATGTTCATACTTTCGACCACATCGTGCCGCAAGGCGAGTTTGCTGAATTCGTGGTACATCCCAAAAACCTGATTGGCAGCTGCAGCGACTGTAATGCTCGGAAAAGCCACGTCTGGAGGAACGCCGGCCGGAGAACCTCGTTGAATTTATACCTCGATATTCTGCCCGATGTTCAATATCTGTATGTAAGAGCCGATGTCGGCAATAGAAGTATAAATACTGAATATTATCTTGAAAACAGGAACGGCGTCGATCCTGCCCTTTTTGCACTGTTAGAAGAACATTACCGGCGACTGAATCTTTTCCAGCGGTTTGCTGATGGTTCAGATACCGTTATCTCATCTTTGAGAAACATATTAGAACCTATGCATGTGTTAGGTGATCCTGCGCTCGTCCGGCAAATTGTAGAAGGTAGCGTTAGCCGTGATAAAAAAGCTTTCGGACATAATTACTGGCAGTCCGTTCTGAAAATGGCGTTACTTGATGACGAGGATTTTATGATTGACTTTCAATAAAGTCAAATGTATTTATCAAAGTCATATATATCGGTTTGAATGTTATCTTAAACCAGAATTACAATTTGTTAACAAATACACGCGTTGCTGTTCTTTAACATGAAACTTTAAAGTCATAAGTTACTAATCACGCACAATAGTTATACCGGGACTTGAACCTAAACTATTTGCGATGGTGTTAGAGCTATGGAAAGATAAATTTATAATACTCTAGTGTTTTAAATTAATTAAGATGACTAAAAAGTTTAATATCGTTAGTCTGTTAATCGAGTTCTTCAAAATCAAATAAATCACCAACGTTGACCTTTAATGCTTTGGATATTTTCAAAAGGAGATACGCGGTTGGGTTAGCTCCTCCTTTTTCATAGCGATTTATAAATTGTTTATCTCGTCCGTCGAGCATGCTAGCAAGTTCGTGCTGCTTTATATTTTTACTTTCTCTTAATTGCGCGATTCTTTTCCCTAAACTGACCTTGAAATTTGCTAATTCCTTTTCCATTTGCGAAAAATCTTTAAAAAAAACACAGGTCTGGTCAACATTTATGTTTACTTTTTAATTTATTTGCTTAAATTTGATTATTAAGATGGTATAAATAAGAGTCTTGCAACTCCAATCTCACGCCGTTGATGCAGGACAGCAGATTTATGCCCATTTCTTATTAACATATGCTAAATTAGCGTACTAAATAGGAGTGGGCTTCTGCTGTAATTCCGTATCAACATAAGGCGTGAGAACTAAATGGAGTTACGGTTGGTAGAAGCCCACTTTTAGCTTTATAGCTAAAATGCTTGGCTTTCAATTCTTCAATGATGAAAGCGAACGTATCTAACATTATTAGAATTTTAAAGGTTAACTTTTATAAGTTAGTTGGATCCTCGTGGAGAATACTGTTTGCCAGAATCATCTTTTCATTAAATAAATTTTCTAACATTATAAAAGCTCCGGTTTGATTGTTGAAAACGGCAACCCATTGAGTTTTTAAATAGTTTAGTTAATTATCGGGTTGCCGTTTTCTTTCTTTCCATAAGCCATTCCGTAAACTTTTATTCACATGTTATGAAGCATCGATACCGCTTCCTGGGAATGCCATTGCTTTTTTTTCGGCAATTACTCTCAGGCCAACTCTTTAGAAATATTAGAAACTATACCCGATATTATAGCGAAAGCATTGTCCTCGCAAATGCGCTGAAAGCTTACTTCGGCGCAAACTCGCCTGAACTTGTTAAATACTTTACCTTAATGATCTTTCAGTGCTGGAGCATGAATGAATGCAAGATCAAATCAGAGGTTTCAGATAAGGACTTTGCCTTATTCCTCGATGAATTGAATGAGCTCGTTGAGGCAGCTCACCGCTATCATAAAAGTGCTCCAAGAATTTTTGGTCGCTTGAACGGAAAGCCTGTGATTTAGCTTCCGTCTATTTCCTCCGTTTGGAACAGTCAAGGGGAATGTATAAAGGCTGTCCCGCTTACAATTAATTACTGAAAATTACTCATGAAAAAATTAACGATCTTGATCGTACTGGCATTGCTATGTTTAAAAATTCCGTTAATAGCGCAGGAAAATCAGATATTATCTGCACTAAAAATAGGGGATACAATCCCTGATATCAATCTTACCCACATTCTTAATTACCCTTCCAAAAAGGCCAAACTTTCCGACTTCAAAGGAAAAGTGATCATTTTGGATTTCTGGGCAACCCATTGTGCCCCCTGTATTGCCAGTTTTCCAAAGCTTGATTCCGTTCAGCGGAAACTTGGCAACGAGGTTCAGATCCTTTCCATTACCAACGAGACAGAAGCAGCGATCAAAACATTTCTCGAACGGTACCCTGCTAAATATGGACCCATGACGACCGTACCACAGATAACGGAAGACAAGGTATTGCACCGGCTTTTCCCTCATCGCTCCATACCTCATTATATATGGATCAGCAAAGAAGGGACAGTTGAAGCGATCCTGGGCGGATTCCAGTTCAAACCGGAAAAGGTCGAAAAATTCTTAAAGGAGGGAGGACTGGGTGAATTACCGGTCAAGATCGATATTGACGGAAATATCCCTTTGTTTTCATCTGAATTACTACCTAAAGCAAAACTGGAAGATTATCGGGTATTTTTCAAGGGTAGGTTAGAGGGCATTGGTGCCGGTACTTTTCCCAGGAGGTCTGCCAATACTATAGGCATTTGCTGGACAAATGAACTCTTGATCGACCTTTTCAAGATGTGCGGGCTGAAGATCATTTCAGGTTTTTCTGATAAATCACTGGTGATCCAGCCTAAAGACTCCCTTCAATTATTTTATCAAAAAGGCGCGATGCCTGAGAGTGATTGGATCTATGCCAATGACTATAGTGTGGATTTTATAGTTCCCAAACGCGATTCAACAAGTCTATTTCGTCAGGTACTAGCCTATATCAATTCACGTGCTCCATATTCCGCTAATGTGGTCAATAGGAGATTGGCCCACCTTGAATTGAGGGTCACAGACAAAAAGGCTTTGCTACCCACTAAAAGCGATCTCTACAAAAATACACTTTATAAAAAGGTTCCCGGCTCGATGATCGCAGGTCCGACCCGCAACTTCGTCAGCTGGTTCAATGAGCATTTTCCTGATCTGCCATTACTTGTCGACCGGACTGAACTTTCATCTCCTGTCACTATACGGGTAGAGCAACAAGTGAGCAGCGTGCGCGAATTAAATGATCTGCTTTCAGAACAGGGTTTGATGATCGTCCCGAGTAATAAGCAGGTGGAAATGCTGGTCGTTAGTCCTAATCCTAAACTCTAAACCTATCAAGATGAAAAATTTAATAATCCTAAGTCTTTTCTTATGCTATGCCACGGCCGCCTATCCTCAGCGCTTGGTCAAAGGTCAGGTTCTTTCAGCGAAAGACTCCCTGCCATTGAAAGGAGCGGCTGTAATGACCCGGGATAGCACAGTTCGCGTGCTAACAGATGACGAAGGTCGCTTTGCCTTAACCCTAGCTAATTCACCTACGAACATCATAGTTTCCTTTGTTGGTTATCAGACGCAGGTTCTTACTATCAATGGTACAAACAGACTTTTGACCGTTAGATTGATGGAGCGCAACATTCAGTTCTCCGATGTGGTCGTGTTTTCAAATGGATATCAACTGTTACCCAAAGAGCGATCCACCGGCTCCTTCAACGTTGTTGGTAATAAACTTTTTAATGAGCAGGTTTCGACATCTATACTGCCACGACTGGAGGCGGTCGCGAACGGGCTTTCCGTTGATCGAAGATCGACCAGCCCTGGGATCATGATAAGGGGCCTCAGTACGATCCAGGGGAACCGTGGTCCGCTGATCGTGCTGGATAATTTTCCGTATGAAGGCAATATTGACAATATCAACCCGAACGATGTGGAGAGCATTACGGTGCTTAAAGATGCAGCAGCTGCTTCTATCTGGGGTGCAAAAGCCGGAAATGGCGTGATCGTGATCACGACCAAAAAAGCGAAAAATGATCAGCCTCTTACCGTGAGCTTTAACAGTAATCTGACGATTGGTGGACGGCCGGATCTTGGGAAAGCCAAGCAGATGGGAAGTGCCGACTATATAGGCGTTGAGCGTATGCTTTTCTCGAGGGGGGGCTATGATGCGCAGATCAATGCGGCTGCGCGCCCTTCATTAAGCCCAGTGGTCGAAGCCTTGCTGGCGGCGAGAAGAGGGACAATAACTAATTCCGAAGCGGAACGGCAGATCGCCGCGTTGCAGGAACAGGATATACGGAATGATCTGAACCACTATGCTTATCGTCAGGCCGTTAACCAACAGTATGCACTCGGTTTGCAAGGCGGCGCGAACAACTTCTCCTGGTCAACTTCGGCTAGTTTTGATCGCAATCTGGGTTCTTTGTCAGAACGTTATGACCGGGTCAACCTGCGTCAACAGGCATCTTTTCGTCCATTTAAAAACCTTGAACTCAATACTGATCTATATTACACCCATTCAACTGCAATTACAGGAAGGCCGGCTTATGGGAGTTCTGAATATCGTAACCAACCTTATATTTCTATCGCGGACAATTTAGGAGAACCTGTCGCAGTCGCCAGGGATTTTAGCCTGAGCTATTTGGCAACCTTACCGCAGGGCAGGTTGCTGGATTGGAAATACTATCCTTTGAGGGATTGGGAGAGCGACAGAACCAACACCGGAATACAAGACATCTTAGCGAATGTAAGCATACGTTATCGTATCATTCCGGGATTGCATGCTGAAATGCGGTACCAGCATGAGCGGCAGACCCGGGAGACCGGGGGGAACCATGAAGCGGACAGCTACTTTACCCGAAATCTCGTTAACAGATTTTCCCAACTTTCTAGTGCAGGTGATGTCCTCAGACGTATCCCGGCCGGAGCGATCTACGACCGAAGTAATGCTATTCTGTCCTCCAACAACGGACGTGCATCGATAACATACGACCGAACCTGGGGCTCCCACAGTATCAATGGGATAGGAGGTGCTGAGATCCGTGACAGCCACACCGACAATTATCAAATGCGGCGATACGGTGTCAATCCGGATGTACTATCTTCCGCCTCCGTAGATTATTTGAACTCTTACCCGGCGTATATTGGCGGGTCTCAGGGGTTTATTCCAATGCTTGATGGTTTTGGACGTTCCACCACCCGCTTTGTTTCGGTCTTTGCCAATGCTGCCTATACCTACCAGGAGAAATATACGGTCTCGGGCAGCGTTCGCCGCGATGCGTCCAACCTCTTCGGAGTGAATATCAACAATAAATGGACGCCGCTTTGGTCAGCAGGTCTGGCCTGGGATCTTAGTAAAGAAGAATTCTTTGATCCCAGTTGGTTATCCGTGTTGAAACTGCGGGCAACATACGGATACAGTGGGAACACTGATCCATCACGTACCGGGGTCACGACGGTTAGTTTTTCTACGAACTCCGTTTATACAGGAAGTCCGATCGCACGAATAGAAAGATTCGGCAACCCTGATCTGGGCTGGGAGCAGGTATCGACGGCAAACTTGGGTCTAGACTTTGCTACCAAAGGTAACAGGATACAGGGAAGCATAGAATATTATAGAAAACGCGGGCAAGACCTATTTGGCAACGCCTTGTTGGATTATACTGGAGGAGCTGGCGCTTCTATTGTTAAAAATGTCGCATCGATGAGCGGGCATGGTATCGATCTGGAATTGAAAAGCATCAATTTGAAAGGAGCTATCACCTGGTCGACCGACCTCAATTTCAGCACATACCACGATAAGATCACTACTTATAATATCAGTTCGCGCCAAGGCAGTCAATTTGTTGGTACCAGCACAGGTTTATCTATATCCGGGCTTGAGGGAAAGCCGGTATATTCTGTCTTTGCTTACCGATGGGCCGGGCTCGATCCACAAACTGGCGATCCAAGAGGTTACTTAAAGGGACAGGTTAGCAAGGATTACGCAGCACTTACAGGAGCGAGTACCACTATCGATGATCTCACCTACGTTGGTCCGGCATTACCACAAATTTATGGTTCCCTGGGCAACACGGTCTCCTGGCGATCTTGGTCCCTGGATGTCAGGCTGCTTTATCGCTTCGATTATTATTTTAAAAAGCCAACGATCAGTTATACCAGCCTTTATAACGGCGGTGCAGGACATAGTGATTATGGCAGTAGGTGGCAAAAGCCCGGTGATGAGGTTTTTACCAATATCCCGTCCGCAGTGTATCCCGCCATCTCAAGCAGGGATTCATTTTTTGGGGCAGCTGAACCGAATATTTTAAAAGGAGATAACATTCGCCTTCAGTACATCACATTAAGTTATTCTCTTGATAGTCGACGGCTTCCTTGGTTACCCGTGAAGAACGCTCAACTGTATATGAATGTTAACAACATAGGCATCTTATGGCGGGCAAATAAAGATGGCATAGACCCCGATTTTGCTTCACCAATTCCCGTTCCCCGTACCTATGCTTTTGGATTTAGAGTAAACCTTTAAAATAATGATCATGAAACACCACAAAATATTGATATACTTTTGTTTCGCTATCCTTTCTCTTTTGGCTGGATGTGAAAAATTTCTTGAGGAAAAGAGCCAGGCTTCCTATGCTGTGCCCGAAAAGGTCAGCGACCTACAGGCTATGCTGGATAATGAGTCATTTTTAAATACGCTTGATCCCGGAGCGGGTGAGGTCACCAATCCTGACTATTATTTATTGGATGCAACATGGTCTTCTCTGTCGAGTGAATATGACCGGCGTATGTATGCTATGGACCGGGCCAATATATTCGAACCTGCAAATAATGACTGGAGCTACGTATACAGGGTAGTGAATATCGCTAACACCGTACTGGATGCGTTGCCGAAAGTTCGTCAGGATAATGGCCAGTTACAATGGAATAGCGTCAAAGGACAAGCTTTGTTTTTTAGGGCAAAAGGGTTTTTACAGGCTTTAGGTATATGGTCGCCCGCATTTCGCGCTGATGCCGTGCAGGAAACGGCCGGTATACCGCTGCGATTGAACTCCAATTTCAATGAGCGTTCGGTACGTTCTTCAGTTAGCGAAAGTTACCAGCAGGTTATTCTCGATCTACGCACTGCAGCGTCATTGTTGCCAAATACCCAGATCACCGCATTAAGGCCATCTAAGGCTGCTGCTTTCGGCATGTTGGCCAGAGCTTATTTGCTCATGAGAGATTACACTTCCGCTGAGCTATATGCAGATTCTTGTTTGCGTATCAATGCTAACTTGTTATCATTTTCTTCCTTGAACGCTGCTGCTACATTTCCAATTTCAAGATTTAACACTGAGGTCGTCTTTGAAAGTTATATCCCATCTCCCTTGCCCTTAAGTCAATCAAGGGCGAAGATCGTCCCCGAACTTTATAATTCTTATCAGGCAAATGATCTACGCAAAACAGTGTTTTTTAGGACTAATACCGATGGCTCTTTTGCATTCAAGGGGAGTTACGAAGGTGGTGCTGTCCTCTTTTCAGGTATAGCTACGGATGAGATGTATCTCATAAGAAGTGAGTGTCGCGCCAGGGGTGGGAAGCTTCAAGAAGCGCTCGATGACTTGAATAACTTACTGCGAACACGTTATAATACAAGCTTCGCCGCTTTGCAAATTGGCGATCAGGCAACAATGGTCAATAGAATAATAATGGAAAGAAGGAAAGAGCTATTGATGCGGGGCTTGAACTGGGTGGATATCAAACGGCTTAATGCGGAGGGAAGGCAGATCAGCATAACGAAAACTATCAATGGAGTTACGCGTTCGTTAGCGCCGAATAGTGGGGGATTTGCACTTCCGATTCCGGAAGATGTAATAGTGCTATCAGGGATGGAACAAAATCCTTAAATTAAACTATTAGGGGGAAATTTACCTTCCCCCTGATAGTCATTTACTCAGTTCTGCGCGATGTTGCATTGGCGCGAATGCTCGTTGCACTGCCTTGTGCATCCAGATAGTTTTGCAATGGCGTATTTGTTGACGGCATTTGGTAATCATCCGCCTCAAAATCTACCTGGCATGGCACTTGGTTGGCATTGTCACACGATTGCTGCGGACTGGTGGACCAGTTCGCGTCATCGATCGCATCGCCAAGTTCGTGCCCGCTCTGGAAATACCAGGTTTGGTTAACCCTCTTGTTCATTTCACTTTTGCTCACGGGAGCTTTCAATGTAGTAAATGCACTAGCTGCGATAGCGATGGCTACTGTCAGCAATTTTATGATGTTAGTCTTCATTGTTGATTCAAGCTTTTGAAAAAGCTCTAAATTTAAGTGTTGATTTTATTTATATCACTGCCTACTCGATCTGAAGGTTTTCGGCACCCCCTTTGCATGGTCTGAGCTCCCGTCTAAACCAGTGCGATCGTTTCATGTTACTTCCCCACTGAACCTCCTTTCTATTAGTAGTAGTCTTATCGTTGTGAGGTTGATGACTATAAAAAACAGGTTGAAAATGAGATGCTCTTTCCAGGATAATTTCTCTAAGACCCCGCCGCAAGAACAGGGTATATGTCCTAATCCGCCGAAGATCGCTAATGCGATATAGGTGGTAAATGCGGTAAGTAAGGTGATTGATATATAAAGGCCCTTTGCGTACTTGCGTTCAGAAAGTAGAAGTAATGCTAAGATGATCTCGAAGGGGGGAAGTACGTAAATTAACGGTAACTTCATAGATTCTGGAAGAACCTGTAATTGCATCTGATCGTGAAAGTCACCGAATTTCATGAGTTTAGCTGAGGCCGCATACAACCACAACAGAATTAATACAACGCGTCCAGATAGTATCCAGGATTTTAATGATATGTAAGTCCGTGTATCCATGAGATAAAGTTCAGGCGGTAGAAATGCCAGAAAATGTCACTCATCTTTTTTGATGTAATATTTTTTTTGTCTTTTGTCATAACGGACCTGATGACCTTGCTCCCTTAGGTTGTTGAGCATTCTTTTGAGCGTACGCGTGCTGATGCCGAAACGTTTTGCAACAGCGGAGAGTGACCGGAAGCGGTTCTTTTCGATCAGTTCAAGAATATACTCAAGCCTGCGTTGATAAGAAAGGTAATCCATAGAACTTCCATTTAGCCCATACTAAGCCAGCTAAATTCAGATTTCCCTTTCTTACCCGCTATTACTCAAAATTGTAAATTATAATTTTTCAGTATTTGATTTGTCACTGTGATGGATCATCGAATTCATCTCGTGTTCGGATTCCGTGATAGGTTTTCGACCGAGTACCTTACTGATCTTCCTGATCGTGTCCAGGAACCATTGATGGTTAATGCCGGTGCCGAACTTCGCAGCCGGGAGAAATTTCAAGGGTGAAACTTTCAGTATCTCTGCGATCTGGTAGATCATGGACACGGTGATCTTTGTTTCATTTCGTTCGATCTTCGAATAGGCAGGCTGAGAGATACCCAACTCCCAGGCCATATTTTCCTGGCTGTAATTCTTTGCCAACCGCTCCAGTCTGATTTTTTCGCCGATGTTATTCATATTATTTGGATTAATCTATAAGCTACAGTTATAAGTTATAAAGTGCGGTTTTAGCTTTCCGCAACCTGTTGGGGGATCTTTAATTCAATTTCCAATACCGGGAAGAAACTTAATATTCTCCACTATGAAACAGTTATCTGACGAAGCCGCCGACGAACTCAAAGGTGGTGCAGCAGCCGGAAGTTGCGCTTACAACATTGCATTTTCAGCCTCTTTAGGCGGCCTTTTTGGTGGTGCCGGAGCGGTGATCGGCGCCATCGCTGCAGCAACAGGGCCTTCCTGCCTTGCGGTTTGGTAGTACGTAAAAAGCCGGGCGACACCCGGCTTTTTATTTGACCAGAAACATCAGGGCAATTGCACAGCAACCTCCCGCTAATGCGCCAAAAAAGTGCAGTTCAATATTGATCCGCTCGTCACGGCGTCGCCGTTGGTAAATGATCATGATCACGACATAGATCAATCCCCCATAAATATTTTTAACAGCTCCAAGAACAGGAGCATAGAATGCGATCACTTCCGGTTGCAGGATGATGTAACAGAACATACATCCCATGATACTCCCTGAGAAACCCGCCCCGGAGAAAAGAAAGTCTGTACGATGCCTGTAGGTAGAAGCGATACTCCCGGCAAGATTACTTCCTAAATAGACCACTCCAAACAGAATGCTTCCATAAGGATTAATGTGGTTCAGATAACGCTCCAAACCGATACCGAAATTCAGGAACATGAACTCGTTGAACAACCAATGGATCCGATCCACATGGATAAGGTCATGACTAAGGAGACGATAATATTGTTTGTTTACGACGATGCTGTAGGGATGAAGCATTAAACCACGAAACCAAGATTCCTTAATAAATGCGGCGAAAGTGATGATCGTTGTCAGGCCCATCAGCGCCAGGCTAACGGGAAATTGTTGGAACGCAAGATTGTGAACGGTCAGTATCATAGCAAAAAAATGTGGTTGATACAATAACTTCCAGGCATAAATTACAATTTCTTGTAATTGCCCGTGGCCTGCTACCTGACGAAATTTACCTAAAATTTTTAGGCCATGTATTTTTCGAAAAAATCCATTTTCATCAGCTTCGGTGCAATAGCTGCTCTCACTTCGGTGACGATTGTAACCGCAAAATACTTAATTTATACAACAAATTTCTTTGCGGAAAGTAAAAATCCGCTCACCGGTATTTATGGGCAGGATGCCTTGTTGCTTTCAGAACTAAATATTTGGCTTTTTTTGATCGCCAATGGTTATCTATTAGTTAAGTGTCTGCTCGTTTCATTCTGCCTTTATACCGGCTTTTTCATTGCGGGAAGAGTGCTCTCATTCCGACAGATCTTTGGTGTTGTCACGCTGGCTGAATCCGCATTTATTATTTCCGCACTGCTCAAGGTCTGTTGGTTTCACTGGCGGTATCCGAATGGTTCACTTATGGAATGGCATAGTGTATATATGCTGTCGATCATCGGCTTTTTTAATCATGTTCCCGCCGCTTGGTCTTACGCCCTTCAAACCATGAATGGTTTTGAACTGGTGTATATTCTCACTATGGCTTTCGGCATATCCCGGATGACCGGTAATACTTACAAAAATGAGTTGACGGTCGTTGCTGCCAGCTATATGCCAGTACTTCTCTTGTGGGTCGTTATCGTCACTTTTTGCACGATCCTTTATTTCCCAGATCATACTTGAAGTTCCACTAATCTTAAATATCATGAAGAACATTAACCTGCTAAAGCGCACATTCGTCCGCCAAACCGGTCAGGATGAATGCGGAAATTCCTGCCTGGCCATGATCCTGAACTATTCAGGTCTGACCCTGGCATCACGTCAGATGCGTAGTTTGAAAGCGCCTCCCGGGGGATATTCCCTATTGTCTCTCAAGGAATTGGCTTTCAAAAGCGGGCTGAATGGTCGCTGCGTAGAGTTAGAAATGGCATTTCTTCGGGCGATCCAACAGCCCTGCATTTTACATACACTGAATGATCACAACGAGCCTCATTATCAGGTGTGCTACGGCAGCAAAATTTCCCGTAAAGGAAGTCAGTATTTGATGGCGGATCCGGCTAAACAATTCTATTTTATTACAGAAGAAGAGCTCTCCCGCCGATGGTCAAGCAAGGCGGCGCTATACTTTGAGCCGCTTGAGCAAAACCTAACTCCTTTTAGCGCTTCGCCCTGGTTATCCCTGTTGAGGGTCGTTCCATATCCGGTGGGCCTTTGGGGCGTTCTGCCACTAATGGCTGTTCTTTCAGCATTGTTAGGGATAGCGTTATCCTGGGTATTGCAAAAAGGTATCAATGACAGATCCATCCTGGAGGGACCTGTGATCGCCATTCTTTTATGCCTGTTGCTGGTCATCGGTATTTGCCGTGCCGGTTTGGGTTTTCTTCGGCAATTTATCCTGATCAAGGTGAACATGGTCATCAATGAATATTTGACAGAACGTTTTATCAAGGGAGCATTTTATTCACGTGCCGGAGAGTTTCCTGCGTCCTCGTTCTTTATAAGATCGTCTATCCGCGACATTCAGCGTATTCAGAACGCCCTGTCGTCATTTCTGAGTATCTTACTTCCGGAAGGCACGCTGGTCATATGCCTGTTAGTAGTGATCGCCTGGAATTCTACGTCAGGAGGCCTTTTTTCGGTTATTTATATGGCTGTTACCGCATGTTTAGCCTATCGGAATTCGAACACTAATACTTACCAATTTTCCCATCTATCTCAACTGTCCGGCGGAAATGAAGAAGCATTGACCCGGGATGCCTTGAGTATGACCAACATCACTGATGCCGGACATCTTCAGGAACGCTTCGAGTATCACCTTTCCAGGCAGGAACTCGCTACTGCACATATTAGTAGTATTGCGATCTCTGCGGGCCTGCGATCTCTATTCATCGAAGCATGCGGCGCCGTTTATGCGATCGGTCTTTTCGCCCTTCTTATCGCTAACTACATCAATGGAGACGTGTCATACAGCCTATTGATGGTCATGGTCATCTGTGGCTATTTTGCATCTACGTTGATGCCCCGGCTGTGCATGGTCATTAATACACTAGCTGAAGGAGCGGATGCTTTTATTCAGTACCAGGCGTTTCACGCTGATCGATCTTGACAGGTCGGTCTTGCAGTTTTGACCAATTACCAAACCTTTTTTGTGATCTGATGTGCCTGGGAATTTTCGTCCCGGCCGGCATCGCTATGTCCTAAGCCTTCACAATTTCTATCGGTCACTAAAAATTATACGACTATGAGTAGCAATATTGAAGAAATGGTTACGGGATTGAAAAGTGAACTTCAATTGAACGGTCAGACCAATAATTATCTTAAACGTTTTAACAATGCTATCCGCATCATTGAGGAGGCCAACGGACAAATTCGGGCTTATTTAGAGGAAAATTCATTGCCCGAACCTGACGAGATACACTACTTTAAGAAGATCAAACCCCTGGTGATATCTTACGAGATAGAGGAGGGCCTGATCTATAACATTTTTGTTAACCGGACGGTAGGTACTGAAAAAGATCAGTTGAAATATTTTGAAGATGAATTGAAAGCTATTCGCACCACTTTCAGAAGGAACGCTTTTTATTATCAATACTATAAGAATGATTTTGCCGAATTGGATAGCATATTCTTTTTAAGAAGCGCTACCTCTCTTGCATTGCCCCTGCCGGAGGTCCCGATGATCGAAGGCGAAAATCTAACACCAATGACTTGCTTGTTCGCCAGGTTCATGGCCTTCGAACGGTTACAGATCCACATACTGGAACAAATGAATGCGCTCCGTAACGGAGGTGAACTGCAAGCGTTTCGCTCTACCGGCGATCTTTCTAATCTCAAATGGACCGGCGACATCATCAACCTGGTAGAACTCGCCTACGGTCTTTGGCTTACCGGCCAACTTAACAATGGGAATGTTACGCTGACTGAGCTGGTTGCCTGGCTGGAAGTAAACTTCGGTACCAATATCGGTATTATTCAAAAGCGATTCGCTGAGATCGAACGGCGCAAACGTATCAGCAATACCAAATACCTTGACCAAATGAGAGATGCTGTCATGGCCAGGGTTGTCAATGGAAGTGCTTGATCTCGGTGGGTTCAAGATGCAAAAGCGGGTGAGAGCCCGCTTTTTTTATGCGTAAACCTTCGATTTTCTAAGATTATTTATCTGTAGTACAGAAGAACTACAGATAAACCCTTACGCCAACCCCTCAATTTTGTCTTAACGAAACCGGCTGAGCAGTAGCCCGAAAGCCGCAGAATAACAGGAGGTCATTAGCATCACCTTATCCGATTCTGCCACGAGCCACGCCTGCCTGATCCGTGATCCGGCCATAGAGATGGCAGGGTTGACGCTCCCCAGGGAGTCGCTCTTTGACGTACAGGGATGAAACATTAACCCGTTAACACCGGGGAATTTCGCGAAGGTGAGCGTAAAGCCGCAATACCCGAAAGCGTGAAGGCAGGCCTGAGGGCCCGTATCGTAGGATATGACGTTGGTAGTCCCGAAAATTTGCCGGCAGGAGAGGATCATCCGGGACCGTTACCCGCTGCCGGCACATGAAGACCATTAATAAGAGAACACGGGAGGTGCTGCTGATCGGCGCATCCCTCGGTGCATTGAACGCATTGATCAATGCTGGAAAGATCAAAAGGTACCTCACAGAATCCCAGGCATATGAACTTTACGGACGGGCAACAGTAGAAGAGTGGGTTAGGCAGGCTTTGATCTCGCCATTCCGCAGCTGTAGCTTTTTCTCCGCAAAAAAATTCGATCGTATGGACCTGGAACTGCTCGTCAGGGCACAGGAGCTATCTGCGCTGCGATGATCCTATCGCTGGATCGCGATCAGGCAAAAGATCCAATAAATAACTAACAACAATTTATATGGCAGAATCACTCAATTTTAAACAGCTAAAAGAACAAGCCTCCATCGTCGAGCTTTTGGAGAAGCTCGGTCACCGTCCAGTGCCGCGGCGTGGAAGGGAGATCATGTATCACAGTATGCTCCGAGACGATGACAGAACACCCTCTTTCAGTGTCAATGACGCTTTGGGTGTTTGGTTCGACCATGGCCTTGGAAAGGGGGGCAATATCATCGACTTCGGTCTGCTCTACTGGAAAGGACTTGAATTTAATCAGGTCCTGGCCAGGATCAATGAGGTACTGGCATTGGAACAGCGCCCGAGGATACCGTATGTTTCTCAAGGTCGAACGCCGGTCAAAGTCCCACATTATGTCGTACAACAGGTCAAAGCGATCGGTACGCATCCTGCGATCACCAATTATCTGAAAGGAAGGGGTATTTTCGACGCCGCACTGAAATGTTTGAAAGAGGTCTACTATTATGTCGAGGATCAAAAAGGAAAACGACAGCAATATTTTGCGGGCGGTTGGCAGAACGAGAACGCAGGCTGGGAGGTCAGGAACAAATATTTCAAAGGTTGCCTCGGCAAAAAGGCCATCACCTTTATAGAGGGACATGAAAAGAATGCTGCGGTTTTTGAAGGATATCTTGATTATCTCAGCTGGCGTGTCGAACACCCACAGAACAATTCCAGCATCATTGTGCTGAATAGTTTGAGTTTACTTTCTGCCGGGATCGCAAGGGGAAAGCGTTTCTCATCTATCGATCTTTATTTCGACAGGGACCCCGCAGGGCTCAGGAGTACGCGCGATTTCATCGCGTCCTTGCCTTACGCTACGGATCGCTCCGGTGCCTACGAAGGTTTCAATGATTATAATGATAAGATCAGGGCGCAGCTTAAACCCATGCCACAGCCCGATCAACGGTCAGTTCAGCCCGATACCTCTCAAATGTCATTCTCCAGGTGACCGTGATCGTGTCCGATCATTCGCCTGGGTTGTATAATGCCGGTTTTCAACCGGTTTCTTTATTTTATTTAATACCTATCTATTCTTGTTTTTTAGACGGCAAGATGTCTTTTTGTCGGACAGAAATCCGCTACGCAGGATTTCTATCCATCCAAAAAGAATCTTGCCCCTCCGGGGAGGAACTGAAAAACTTCGCAACTCGTTTTTTATGACAGCATCCGGAAAATTAGCCGGAAGGCCTAAACTGGCAGGGAACAAGCGTTCCCGGAAGATCGATGCCAGGTTTACCGAAGCGGAGTACGAGACCATCGTGGCATTGGAGCAGCAACTTGGGGTCAGTAAGACCGAACTGGTCCGCATGCGCCTATTGAACAATGGGGACCAGGTTTTGGTCAATGCAAAGGAGGTCATCAGCAAACTTGATTCTATTGGCATTGAAATGGGCCGGATAGGAAATAACGTCAACCAACTGGCCAGGCATGCGAACCTGCTGAACTTGCAAGGTAATGTGCCACCTTATGTTGTCGACCAGTTCAATCAGTTGTTAAGCAGGTATATCGGGATATTACAGGAAGTGGACACTACCTTCAGGCGGGTCATCCGAACAACTGGCAAATAGGTGCCACGACTGTTCCATTGATATGTTGCAGTATAGTTCGTCTGATCGCCGGTTAGTTCGTTTCGTTCGTATGTTGATCGGTCGATGTACAGATCAACTGTTCCACTGCGATGAAGTTAGCAAGCTACACTGTTCTGCTGATACATTGCTCGGTGGATATTCGGCTATACTGACGCATGGATATCGGTGTACGATGTTAGGCAGATCGGTCGATATTTTGATCAGGCATTACAAAGCATTCGCGCTATCCGGCTACAATGCTATTCTGACCTATTGGTTCAAGCTTACTAAGCGCCATAGCTCAATAGATGAAATGTTATGCTGTTCGAATGATATGTCGCATGATAGGAAAGCCATTCGGTCCATCAACTGGTAATATCTCAATCCTATGATCGTACGTTTTCTTGATCCAGTTAAGAACTTTCCCGGTGTACGCTACAACACGAATAAAGTAGAACGGAATAAGGGGGAACTGATGAAAGTATCCAATTTCGGTGCATTGCAGGGATTTGCCGAGCTAAGGCCGCAGGATTACATCAATTATCTTCAAATGCTTTCCGCCCAAAACCGGAAAGTGAAACAGCCGCAGCTTCATGTGGTGCTTTCCGGTAAAGGGAAACTGTATGACAAGTTCCAGCTGACCCAGGCTGCCGAACTGTGGATGAAAGAAATGGGTTATGGAGAGCAGCCTTACTTCATTACCCTGCACAGGGATACCGGCAATGATCACGTTCACATCGTCAGCACACGGATAGACCGACAGGGCGAAAAAATAGACAGCGCTTTTGAGTGGGTCCGTGGACAAAAGGCATTGAACAAGGTGCTCGGCTATGACCATGCCTTCACGTATAAGTTCAGTACTCAGGCGCAATTCTATCTCCTGCTGGAACAAGGTGGCTTCCTGGGTCGCGATCTTTTGGACCATTCAAAACTTGAAAAGCATATCGGCCGCTATCAAAAGGATCAACAAAGAGCTGACGAATTGCGGGATCTCTTTCTAAGTCGAAAAGCCGAATCAGGGTTTTTAGAATTGCTTGCCACTAAGTTTTATGTTGAGCTGGTGTTCCACGCTTCAGCAGGTAAACAGCCTTATGGTTATACAGTGCTCGATCACCATACCAAACAAGTGTTCAAAGGAGGTGAGATACTGCCGCTAAAACACCTGCTGGATGTGCCCATTTTTCCGGTTATGCCGGTACCTGGTGACGCTCACGATTCAGGTATTCAGCAGGATAGGATAGAAGTGCTGGATACAGGTAATTATATCGGTCCGGTCTGGATCGCTGACGATATCGATGATGAAGGTGTACTTGGCCGGAACAGGCAGCGCAAGAGAAAGGCAAGAACCAACACCCGTTAGGGTTTAAACAAATATCATGATCACTATAATTGGAAATCAAAAAGGCGGGGTTGGGAAAAGTACGCTGACCGTATTAGCCGCCAACTACCTCACCATTGCCATGGAATGGCCCGCTACCATTATCGATATGGACTACCAGCAGTCCATATCCCAGAAATTTGAAAAAGCGAAAGTGCTGGAAAACGAGGAGCCTTATCAGGTCACACCGGCAACATTGGACAGCTACCCGATCTTAAAAAATGTGCTTGCACGGGACCCTAAACATGCGATACTGATCGACCTGCCCGGGAAGTTGGACGATGATGGGCTCATCCCGGTATTCCTTTCTGCTGACCTGGTCATCTGTCCGTTCGCTTATGATGAGTTCACCTTCGAATCGACCGTTCTGTTTGCCGTTGTCCTTAGGAAGGTCAATCCCAAAGCCGAGCTGGTCTTTGTTCCCAACCGGATCAAGGCTACCGCAAAATTCGAGACAATGGGGGAGGTGAATGCCCAGCTCTCGAAGTTCGGCAGGATAATGCCTGCGATTGCCGACCGGGTCGACTTCCAGAGGATCACTACATTTTATACACCCGTCTCTATCGCACCGGTCGTTCAACCGGTATTTGAGGAGATATTTTCAGCACACTTATGGAACAAATGAGATCCCTCGCTGACGAGATCAGACAGGAACTGGCTAAAAGCACACCCGGAAAACCTCCTTCGAAGACAAAGCAAGGGAATACAGGGCCAGGTAACAACAAGAAGGCCAGTGAGAAGACGCCGGAGATCTTACAGGCCATGCTGGATTATGATAACAGCATGAACAAGCACATGGTGCATGTGCGATTCGACAAGCAAACCGTGGCGCTACTCAATAAGTTCAAGATGGCGACCGATGTGGATCTCACCCGCTTTGTGGCCTTCGCTGTCAAACACCTGGTGGATAATTATCCTGACATCAGGGCTATCATCAAACAATTCATTCAAAACTCAGATCACTTATGACATGGATCAAATTTATATTATGGTTACTGGGCGGTTATGCCATTTATTATGCTGCCCTCATCCTTTGGGACCAGCTGCACCGCAGGCCCATCGCTGGCGATGACACCGCCAATGAGCTTACCTTCATTGAGCATATACGACCTGCGGTCGCCATGCCGGATGTTGCTGCACCACTTCCACCATCGCCCATCGTGGCCTCCGGAGGGGTGAGTCTGAAGGACACCTTCAATCTTGCCAGGGAAGAGGTGGTCGAATATATCAGGGCGGTAAGTTTCTGACCATGCCCGTCCTTTTCTTGCTGTTGTTGGTCTGCTGCTTTGGGCAGACCATGGCACAGCCGGGTATTGCGGAGATGCAACAGGCCAGGCAGGACTTTACCTCCAGTTTTTTTTCGGTGTTTGATCTTTCCCTGGTGATCGCCGGAATATTGGGCATCACCGGTGCTGTCAAGATCTACCATAACTGGCAAATGGGAAAGCATCACATCGAATCAGATGTGTCCGGCTGGTTCTTCGCCGCCCTGTTCATGGTTTTGGCCGGTGCATTTATCAGAGCGTTGTTCGGGATCTGAACGTTCATGACTTTAAATAATAGGCTTTCGAACCCGGAAGCTTTAAAAGTTCCCCGTCTTACTTCACATTAAAGTATTCTTTTCTTTTCAGAAAGACTTTTGAACCAGCCCCGCTCCGTGGAGCTTGAGGGGCATTCCAATTGCGGCGTCGCTTGTGATCTGTTCGCCGCATACTCACCGCATGTTGTGCCGTTCGTGCCAACGCTAAAAGATCTCCGTCCGGAATCTTTTTCTCCATTTTAATGTCTCAACAGCTTAAAAAATTATGGGCGTTCGTTGCCCTGCTTACGCTTTGCATACCGGCCGCAATGGCCCAAAGCGGTGTCAACGGTTTGAACACCGCCACCTCAACGCTGAAAACCTATGTTGACCCGGTCACCAATATTACCCTGGTCATCGGTGGTATCGTCGGTATCGTCGGCGCTATCCGTGTCTACTCCAAGTGGAATAGCGGAGATCAGGATGTCAACAAAGAGTTGATGGGCTGGGGCGGATCCTGCGTGTTCCTGGTCGTTTCCGCATTGGTAATCAAATCTTTCTTCGGTCTTTAATTATGGCCAGGCAGTTCGCCGTTTACAAGGGGCTTCAAAAGCCCCTTGTTTTTAAAGGCTTCAAAGGCAAATATATCTACTGGGGCTTAGCTTCTGTACTTGCAGGCCTGGTCTTTGGCGCATTGACGATGTCTTTGGTGAACATGTGGCTCGGTGCCCTCATCCTCGTCGGCTTCATGGTCGGCGGCCTGCTCTATACTGCCTCGAAACAAAAAGGCGGGCTCTACAGCAAAGCCCGGTCCCCCAACATCTATATCCTGAATCACTATGGGCGCAAAAACTTTGTTTAATGTTCCGTACGCCGGCATTGATAAGGGAAATGACCTCGACCTGCTGATTGGCCTCAATGGCGAGGTTTCCGTGGTCCTTGAGATCATCAATCCGGTGGTGCGTTTCTCCGCTTTCCCGGCGGGTTATGACGAATTTCATCACCTGCTGACCGGGATCATTAAGGTCCTCGGCGACGGGTACATCCTGCAAAAGCAGGATGTCATCAGCAGGACACCCTTTGAACCACAGCCCGCCAATGAATATCTGCAACAGAAGTACAATCAACACTTTGCAGGCAGGGACAGGCTGGCCGTCAGCACGTACCTGACCATAACCAGGCAGATCAGGAAAGGCACCTTCTACGTCTACGATGCAAGAGTGCTTTCTGAGTTCCGGCAAGCAGTGGCCAAGGTGATGGAATTGCTGCCCGGCTCGCGGGATCTCAAGGAAGCTGAGCTAGATCACCTGGTGCTCCAATTTCTGAGCATGACGTTCGGGGATGCGACCACGCCGCTGAATAATCTCGCGCCGACGGATACGGAGATCAGGATGGGGGAAAGGTCCGTGCGTAGCATCAGCCTAGTCAATATTGACCGGATAGACCTTCCGCCAAGCATATCGACCCATATCGAATTGAATGATAAGGATAGCATTCGGGGTTTCCCGGTGGATCTGCTATCGTTTCTATTCCGGGTACCTGGCTGCGATGCGGTCGTTTATAATCAACTGGTAGAGATCCCGAACCAAACGATGACCCTGCGCAAACTCGAGCAAAAAAAGAAGCGGCATGCGGGTATACCCGATCCCGCTAACCAGTTATGCGTTGAAGATATCGATCTTTTGCTGAATGATGTGGCCCGCGAAAATCAGTTGCTGGTCAATTGTCACTTCAATATTCTCGTATGTGCACGACACGAAGTATTGCCCAAGGCATGCAATTTTATTGATAGTGCATTATTTCAGCTGGGGATCATCCCGAGCCGGAACGCTTATAATCAGCTGGAACTGTTCCGCAGCGCTTTACCCGGTAATGGCGGTGAACTCAAAATTTACGACTGGTTCCTGACCACAGCCGATGCCGCGCTCTGCTTCTTCTTTAAAGAATCGCTGCCAAAGGATGAACCGTCCGATTTTCTGCTGCGCTTCACCGACCGGCAAGGTATACCCGTAGGTATGGATCCTGCCGATCTGCCCATGAGAACAGGCCGGATCAATAACCGGAACAAGTTCGTGCTCGGTCCCAGCGGTTCCGGGAAAAGCTTTTTTATGAATGCCCTGATAGAACAGTACATGCTCTATAATATGGATATGGTCATTGTCGATACCGGCCATTCCTATTCGGGACTTTGTGCGTACTACCAGGGAAAATATATCACCTACTCCGACCAAAGCCCGATCACGATGAATCCATTTCAGCTAACGGAAGGAGAGTATAATATCGAGAAGAAAGATTTCCTGACCACGCTGATCGGCTTGCTCTGGAAAGGAAGTGACGGATCACTCAGCCAGGTAGAACGAGATGTGATCAGTAACGTCATCAGTTCTTATTACAGCCAGTATTTTAGCCAACGGCCTTTCCCGGGTTTGACCAGGGAAAAGCGCTGGGAAGTTCATCGCCGGGTCTTTCGGTCGATGGGCGAAGATCAGGATTCCAAACATCTACATGAGCCCGGCACGGATAACTTTCCCTCAGAACTGGTCTGGCCTGAGTTAAGGGATGCCGATGAGGTGTTGATCGATGCGCTGGAACTTCCTGCATCTCAAAACGGTAATACGTTCTTTTCTGTCTTTCGCTTTAAATATCTCCAGGCGTTACGCGAGGAAGAACATGCCGAGCAGGAACGTTTTGAAAAAGATCATATCCGCCGGTTGGATTTTAACTCTTTCTATGACTTCGCGCTGCAGCGCATGCCCGATATCAGGAAAAACGAAGGGATCCAGTTCGACCTTGATGAGTTTCGCTATGTATTGAAGAAGTTCTACAGGGGGGGCGAGTTCGAACCGATCCTTAATCAACAGGCCGACCATTCGCTATTTACAGAACGCTTTATTGTATTCGAGATAGATTCGATCAAAGGTGCGCACGTAATGGCTGCATAATAAATATACCCATGGCAGGGTATTAGGCCAGTGTTCAAAGGGCCTATCATCCGTCGGCTTATCCGTGAGGGAAACCAAATATCGGGGAGTGTAGCATGCCGACAGCATCTATAAGTTGGCCAGTTATCAGGCCACGACTGAATAGCGGATGAGAAAACAGATATAAGGATAAAATCCATACTGATTGAATGATAACCTGAGCGGCTCCTCGTTGTATCTGTGACGTAAGATAACTGAACTCGTCATACTGTGATACTCTTTTTCCATTCCTTGAGGAGGGAGAGCAAGAACAAATCACAGCGCAATTGCAATATGCAATAAAGGGTGGACATCATATCCGACAATCTGTTGCGCCATAGTTATTACGCAGCTAAACGTGGATTACCTAAGTCAGAACGCCGCTGGCGCGGCTATCGAGCGTAGGCTCTTGAATATCTGATATGGTAACGGAGCTTCCGTAGTAGTCCGAGCAAGGGAAAGCCTTGTACATGGCGAAGGGAAGCAGCTAATATTTATTAATACCTATTTAGGAAAATGTGAGAGACATTATGAGAAATCCAGAAAAAGTATTAATCAGTCTAACAGCGCATAGCAAACTTTCAGATTATAAGTTTGAAAGGCTCTATCGTATCCTTTTCAATGAGGAAATGTATTACGTGGCGTATCAAAATATTAATGCGAAGCCAGGTAATATGACTAATGGCACAGACAGTCAAACTATCGACGAAATGAGCCTTTCCCGAATTGAGAAACTAATTGAAGCTATCAGAAATGAAAGCTATCAGCCACGTCCTTCAAGGAGGACTTATATACCGAAGAAAAACGGTAAAAAGCGTCCTTTAGGGATACCAGTATTCGATGATAAGCTGGTGCAGGAGGTAATCAGGATGATACTTGAAGCTATTTATGAGGGAAGCTTTGAGCATACCTCTCATGGTTTCAGACCTCAAAGGAGTTGCCATACTGCGCTAATGCAAATCAGCAAATCTTTCAACGGAGCCAAATGGTTCATTGAGGGCGACATTAAAGGGTTCTTTGATAACATCAATCACGATGTTCTGATCAATATCCTGCAAGAACGCATCTCCGACGAACGTTTTATCAGGCTCATCAGGAAGTTTCTGAATGCTGGCTACATGGAAGATTGGGTATATCACAAGACATACAGCGGAACGCCGCAAGGTGGTATCGTTAGTCCGATACTGGCTAATATCTACCTTGACAGGTTGGACAAGTATGTTAAAGACTATATCAACCGCTTCGATTTGGGTGAAGGGCGTACCCCGAGCAGGGAACGCAATCAATTGGAATACGATAAGCGAATTGCTACGCAAATGCTTAAAGCCGAAGATGATGCTACCGACAGGAAACTGATAGGCAGGCGCATTAAGGAAATTGATAGAAAAAGAGCATTGATACCCAGTTGCGACGAGATGGACGCGGGCTACAAAAGACTCAAATATGTCAGGTACGCAGATGACTTTTTAATTGGCGTAATCGGTAGTTTGGACGATTGTAAGCGAATCAAACAGGATATTTCAAACTTCCTGAACGAACAGTTACAGCTTACTTTATCGGACGAAAAAACGTTGATTACCCATACTGAGAAACCTGCAAGGTTCCTTTCATTTGATATTACTGTACGCAAATCCAACTTGACAAAAAGGAACGTTGAAGGCAAGATAAGGCGAGCATATCACAAAAAAGTGGTTCTCAAAATACCGCCTGATACGATAAAACAGAAGTTGCTCGACTACGATGTGTTAGAAATAAAACTACACAACGGGAAGGAGCAATGGAAACCAAAGCATCGGAAAGGATTGATATTCAACGATGACCTGGAAATCCTTAGCAAGTACAATGCAGAACTGATTGGCTTCTATAACTACTATTCAATTGCACTTAACGCCGGAACTGTCAATAACTTCAAGTACATCATGGAGTATAGTATGTACAAAACTTTTGCAGGTAAGTACAGGACTACTGTACCCAACATCTGTAGAAAGTACAAGAAAGACGGCGTGTTCACCGTAAGTTACACGAATACGAAGCGGCAACAGCGTTTTCGCACATTCTACAATGACGGTTTTAAGCGGAAAACAGAGGCCAAAGATGCCTTCTTTGACAAGCTTCCCAATTACTATCACGCAAAAATGAGAACAAGCCTGATTGACAGGCTGAAAGCTCGCAATTGCGAATTATGCGGGGAGACGAGTGAACTGGAAATGCACCATGTCAGGAAACTGAAAGACGTCGCTAAGGGCAAAGACCCTTGGGAAGTTCACATGATTGCACGGAAAAGGAAAACGATGGCCGTATGCCATACTTGTCACATGAAGATACATCACGGTAAATAGACTGTGGATATTAGTGGAGAGCCGTATACGCTGAGAGGTGTACGTACGGTTCGGAGGCGAGTGCTGGGAAACCTAAGATAGTAATATTAAAAGGCGCCCGGTGCTTAGCCCTACAGCACAAGATCCTTTTTCCGATCGTGACGCTGATCATTATGGATGTGTTCATCCAAAAAATGCGTTATCGCAGCGGTTTCCGAAAGGCACTTGTCGTTGAAGAAGCCTGGAAGGCCATCGCCAGCCCACTTATGGCCGGGTATCTACTCTACCTGTACAAGACCGTTCGTAAATTCTGGGGTGAAGCGATCGTCGTCACTCAGGAGCTTGGCGATATCATCGGGAATTCGGTGGTCAAAGACAGTATCATCAATAACTCCGATACGGTGTGCCTGCTGGATCAAACGAAGTTCAAAGACAATTACCAAGAGATCGCCGCCTTACTATCCATTAACGAGACGGAGCGAAGGAAGATCTTTACGATCAACCAGCTTGATAATGCAGAAGGTCGTGGGCGCTTCAAGGAGGTCTACATTCGCCGCGGTGCTGTAGGAGAGGTCTATGGCGTAGAGGTCTCACTCCAACAATACCTCACTTACACGACAGAGAAACCGGAGAAATCTGCGGTAGAAGCTTATACCAGCCGCTACGGTTCTTACGCTGACGGGCTCGATGCCTTCATCAGCGACCTTACAGACAGTGGAAAAACCCTGCCTGCCTTTATCAGGGATGTTAATCAATCACACGATAAATGAAAAACCTATCGATCCTTTTTTTTGTGATCTCATTTATCCGGCCTGTTCTCGCCCAGGAATTGGTCGTCGATCCGGTCGTCTCGGGTGCGATCGCCATTAATTCAGCCACGATCAACGGGCAACTGAACACGACCAATAACCGGCTCGATCTTATTCAAAAAGGTCAGCTGGCCGTTAGCGGTCAGTTGGTACTGGTCAATAACCTGCAAAACAGGATCTACCATGGTCTATCCCAATTATCAGCAGTGATCAATAACTTGTCGACCATCAAAGAGATCGCCGAATGTGGCATGGACATCGTCAAAGATGTTGAATCTTCCGTGCAACTGGCTCGCTCGAATCCGGCATTGCTGCTGTTCGCAGAACGCGGCGCCCGCGATTTTCAACAGCGGGCTAACATGCTGGCCGCTGAGGTCAGTGCTTTTGTGTTGAAGAGCGGAAGCGACAACCTGATGGACTCCGGCGAGCGGGGCAAACTGTTGAATCACATAGCGACACACATGCGCATCCTTCGCGGCATCGCTTACGGAATGAACCACGCCATGTACTGGGCAAAGATCAATGGCATCTTTCGTTCCCTGAACCCTTGGGCGACCTGGCAGAACCAGGATGTTCGGATCGCCGGTGAGGTTCTCGCCAATTCTAAATACCTTAAGCCATGAAAAAACTGATCTTTCTCTTTTTACTTTCTGCCCACTTACTGACGGCATCCGCCCAGACCAAAATGATCAATATACCTGCATTGCATCAACTTGTCAGGCAGTCGGAGACCGAGTACGACCGGCAAAATACCGCAAAGAACCGGCAGGCGCTCGTTACGACCAATGAACAGGCCAACACCACCTTACTGGACAGGACCAAGAAGGTATACCGTACGCTACAGCAACGGTATAATACACTTGGCACGTTGGTGTCGGTCGCCGGGATCGGTCTGTACGGGAGACCGATGGTCGACCGTATCATCTCGAACCAGGAGCAGATCGTTAGCATGGTGCACAGAAACCCGGCTCTGGTCGCGATGGGATATGAGTCTCAGCTCCAGTTCGCCGACCAGGGAAAAGATCTGGTCACTTTTCTGGCAGGACTTTGTCTTTCGGCCGATAATGTCAACCAGATGAAAGCTTCGGACCGGAAAGTGCTGTTCGATCATGCACTTGCCGAGCTAAGTCACCTGCAAGACCTTTCGAATAAGATGTTGAGCCTCATGCAATACAGTAGCCTGAGTTCGGTACTGCGTTCTGCGAATCCATTCCAGAATTACGTCGACATGGATGTTGCGATCGGCAAAGAGATCATTCAAAATGCAAAATATCTGAAATGAGATCTATCCTGTACCTCCTGTTGATGTTGTCGGCTACAGTAGCCACAGCACAATCCATCGTCGTCGACCCGCAGCACTTATTGTCTGTCACGCAAAACGCAGTTGTGCGAAGCAGTGCCGAGTCAACACACGCCAATTACCTCGGAAAGATCAATGATAACCTCAATGATCTCAATACCAATATGGCATCGGTTGTGATCGCTCAGAACATGATCTATAACGCGCTGGCGAACGTCAATTCCGCATTAAAGAATGGTCTTGCCGTCCGCAACATCGCCACGATCATCGGGGATATGCAACACTATATCGGTGAATCGGTCAAAATGGCTCGTGACGAGCCTTACCTCCTTGTTTTTACAGAGGGTATCTCCGAACATATGCGCACCCGGGCTGTGACTTTGGCCAATGACGTATCCGGTTTTATTTTGAAAGAAGGGGACAATATGCTGGCTGATTTCAACGCCCGGGATCAGCTGTTGCGACGGGTAACGCAGCAATTGCAGATCCTCAGCAGCCTGGCCTACGGGGGTTGGAAGGCCATGTATTGGGCGAAGGAACGCGGTGTGATCCGTAGTCTCAATCCCTTTGCCGGGTTCATTGATCAGGACCGCGCCGCAGTGGAGCGGATCCTTCTTAACGCTAAATATCTTAAACCATGAAGAATTTTTTGATCCTGAGTATCATCCTGGTGCCCCTGTTGCGCATTTGCTACGCCCAACGCGTGGTTCGTGATGAAGCAGTGACTTACCAGCAGCAGCGAATGGTCTATCAGCAATGGGACAAAAATAAGTTTTCGCCGAAGCCTGGCTTTTTAAGCCTCAACCCTTACTACTGGCTGACCTGGGGATTGTTCCACCCCAATTATCACAAGACAGACCGCCGCCCGCTGAGCGCGACGGGACCCCAAACGCAACGTTTGGCGATGGTCGCGTCCATGAAAACGATAGATGACCGCTATAAACTACATAGCGATACAGTTCGTAACACTGCATTGGCAGAGATCGCTAACCAAAGCGGCACGATAACCGGTGTTGACCCCTTATGGCAACTCTACTATAAAAGGCAGCTCGATCCGGTACTGAACTATTCTCCTTCCTCCATCCTTGCAGGTTTGTCACCTCAGGTAAGCGGTAAGCTGATCAGCGAAGGGCTTTACGACTGGTACCGAAATGAACTGGAAATACTCCGCGAAAGGGTGAACGCCGCCCACACGACGGATATGGATCGGGGTGCAAGGATCATGGCCTACCACCGTCTGTTCCTGGAATATCGAAAACTGGCGGGAGTATGGTCTATTCGAACCTCCTCGGCGCAGTCGACCATTCGGATGACAGCGCAGCAACAACGCTTAAAGACCGGTACTATCGCAGTTCCGGCATGGACGCCGGGATCGGACGTCCAGATCGCCCGTAATGTTTTAGCACACGTACAATGAGAAAGGTCATTCACCTTATTAAGTTCTTTGTATTCGCATTGCTGGCAGCCAGTTCATCCGTGGCGTCGGCCCAGACCGCGAATGATAACCACACCAAGACCCTTGAATTCTTACAAGGCGATGGGGTGTACGAGACCGGCGTAATGGTCTTCCTGAAAGGCCTTAAAGAATCCGTTTGGTCCCATTTTGACCTGTTCATCACGGATGCGAAAGCTTTGTCCGCGATCTTTATGATCATCTTTTTTGCGATCAAATCCTACGAGATGATGGTAGGCGATAAAAAGCTCGAGGTTATGCCGCTCCTTCGCCCTTTCGGGCTTTCTATGATCATTCTCTGGTGGGGCGTTTTCGTTAAAATGGTAGCTTTTCCTACAGACCTCGTCGCTGCTAAAACCGAGGAGATGTTCAACAGCCAGCAGCAATTGGTCAACAACCTCCGGCTGAACCGCGCCGACCTGATGATCAAAGTTGCTAATTCCTTGTACACCTTCCAGGCGCAGGCAGAAGTGGCCGAAAAAGAAAGTGACACCTGGTACGGGCAGGCCTGGGATTCGGTGACCAGTACCGTAAAAGAGGGTATCAGTACGGTGATCTCACCGCTTCTGGAATTAAAAGCAAGACTGACCGTAGGTATCCAACTTCTTCTTACGCAAGCGATCGAGTTGGTCGGGATCTGGATATTACGGCTCGCTGTCTATATCATTTTTATGCTTCAGATCATTTACTCCACGATACTCATTATCCTCGGCCCGTTCGCTGTGGCAGCAAGTATACTCCCGGCATTCCGTGACAGCTTCAGTACATGGGTTGCCCGTTTCATTTCCGTGAACTTGTACTCAGGTATCGCCTTTCTCATCATGTACCTCTGCGGCCTGATGCAGGAATACGCGCTGAGCTCGGAGATCAGTAAATACAAGGAGCTGGTCGGGGAGGATGGCCTGGCAGCCAACATGGAAAAAATGGCCGTATTTGCAGGTAATGGAATACTCTCTTTCGGTACCGTAGTTATCGTATTCCTGATCGGCGCGATCTGCATGTTCACCGTGCCAAGTATATCGACCTGGATCATTTCCACTTCGGGGATAAGTTCTGCGGCGTCCACTTTTGGCCGTAGCGCCGGGACAGTATGGGGTAGTGCTAAAAAGGCTGCCGGAAGCATGCTCTGATCACGAATAGACGTACGATACCTCTATTCGCATTTCACGATGGCCACCTTTCGTTAAGGTGGCCTTTTTTATTAAAAACTTCATGATCATCAAGAACATCGAAGCCAAGATCAGGCTTGCGACCATGATCGCTATGGGGAGCTTGCTGACCTCGCTGGTCATCGTGGCGATCCACAGCATATTCGCTTACCGGGCCGTGTCTTCCGCTCAAAAGAGTATTTATATTCTGGATGGCGGGATACCCATGCTCGCCAGGCAGACCGATGTGGAAATGAACCGTCCCGCTGAATACCGGGCGCATGTGAATCTTTTCCACTCGCTATTCTTCTCCCTCACGCCGGACGATAATTACATGGAATACCAGATGAAGAAAGCCATGTATCTCATAGACGAATCCGGTATGAAACAATACAACGATCTAAAGGAAAAAGGCTTTTTTAACTCCATTCTTTCGTCGAGTTCGGTACTCACCCTCCAGACCGACTCGGTCATTCTCCTGCCCGAACGGCGATACTTCCGGTATTATGGTAAACTGAAGATCGATCGCCGGAGTGCGATGGTCGTACGTTCACTCGTGACGGAGGGCTATCTCAAAGATATTCCCCGTAGCGACAATAATCCACATGGCGTGCTGATCACCGGGTGGAAGACCCTCGAAAATAAAGACCTGCAAGATGTGGCGAAAAATACATTCTGAGCGGGATCCGAGGGATACCCTATTCGCTGAGCTCAACCGCGAATTTGGCGCATACGCCAACCGGGTCGGCTTTTATATAAAGGCATTCTTTGATAAAAGTCCTAAAGCGACCTTCGGAATAATGGCAGCCGTGATGTTGATCTCTGCTGCGCTTTCCTTTACCATCTTTCGCTCCCGTTCGACTCCTTCACATGTCAACGTAGCTGGGACGGCCGCTCCCGTAAGCAGCGGTTTCGATGAGCTGTTGCAGGCGACCGGAAGGATCCGCGAAACGCTTCATCTAAAAAGGCTCGTCGATAGCCTAAGTAATAAAAAGGAGCTCACCTCAAATGACAGCACAGCGCTGATCCATGCACTAGACAGGCTTCAGCAGCTCAACAAACATTAACAGATCAATATGAACATCAATTTCAAACAGCCCAAATATGTGCTGCCCCTGATCTTGCTGCCCTTTCTTTGTTTTTTCTTTTACATATGGAAAAGCGGCTTTGAAAAACCACCTCGGGAAGTGGCAGAGACGGCAGCACTCAAAAGCAGTGTCGGCGAGGTCTCAGCCGACGTTCGGAAAAGGCAGTTGGCAGATAAGCTTGATGCCTACCGAAATACCTACAAGGATGCCGATGGTACGAGCGCCGTCAATACGATACCCGCTGAGCTTTCGGTGGACCCTCCGGTCCGGAATTACAGAAAGGGGAGCACCGATGCTTCTTCGGCAGGAATTGGCAATACCCCAGGCGGCGGAATGCAGCCAAAGTACAATGACCGTTTAGCTGATCAGCAAATGATCAGGGCGATCGAGGAAATGAACAAGCCCAGGACGGCCCAGCCTGCCAGGCCCGAACCTCAAGGGCGTGCAGAACCGGATCCGATGGCCGTTTTCAAACAGCAAATGGCTTACATGGATAGTGTCGGCAAAGCGAATGACCCCGCTTACAAGGAACAATTGCAAAGGAAAGAAGCCTCCGACAGGCTGGCTGCTATCAAAGCCGCAGAGGTCACGCTTCCGGTATCAAAAGAAACTAAACCGGCGGGATCTTTCAACACGATTCTCCCGCAGGAACATGCTCCGTTCATCAACGCAGCGGTAGATGAGGATATCACCGGTTATGCCGGGTCTCGTATCCGTCTCAAACTGCTCGAGACGGTTCGAGCCGGTCAGTTCACGATCGTTAAAGGTTCGTACATCTATGCGGAGATCAGCGGTTTTACAGGACAACGGGTAACTCTGACCGTAAGATCCATACTCAGTGAAGGCAAGATACTGCCGGTCAAGTTGCAGGTTTATGACCTTGACGGGATGGCAGGTCTCTATGTGCCCGCTTCCGCATTTCGTGAGTTTACGCGCGATTTGGGCAGTAACTCGGTTCAGGGTGTTACCCTTGATGGTAGCTCGGGCAATAGCCAGTTCCTGATGAGTACCGCCGGTAAACTCTTTCAGTCCACTTCCTCAGCTATCGCCGATCTGATCCGGAAAAATAAGGCGAAGCTCAAATACAATTCTTATGTGTACCTCATCGATACCGATGAATTACAAAAAAACCAGCAAAAATATTAATATGAAACAGTTCATTTATTGGCTTTCGGTGGCTTTCCTGATCACAGGTATCTCCTTGCGTTCACTTGCCCAAAATAGTATGCCCGTCGCTTACCTGCCTGACAGTGCGACGATCCATTTTATCTCGCCGCAACCGGTACAATATGTCGACATCTCCAGTAACGCGCTGGAAGGTGATCTGCCGCTAAAGAATATTGCCCGCATCAAACGGAGGAATGGCGCTGCTTCGTTCCAGGGTTCAGTGATCACGATAGTCGGCGAAAATTTTGTAGCTCAATATCGTTTACTCCCAGGTCCGGCAAACTCCCCCGCAAGCGTATTAATTCAGCCCGGGGATACACAACCACTGGACATTAGCGGTATCGGTCTGACACAGGGACAATTAAAAGCGGTCTCACTCCGGATACTGGCGGCCAAGCCATATGGCAAGGTGGCTAAGGAGAAAGTCTTTGGCCTGGTCGGAAAGGTCAATAATATATATACGATCGATGATTATATTTTTTTGAACATCAGCTACCGCAATAAGACGAACCTGCGATTCGATATCGAAGATCTTACCTTCAAGGTCGACGATCGTAAGGTCACCAAAGCCTCTAACGTTCAGTCCGTTGAACTTAAGCCGATCTTCACCTTGCTTCAGGTACCGGCTTTTGGGAAGACCTACCGCAATGTATTCGTGCTCAAAAAAATGTCTTTCCCCGGAAATAAGGTCTTAAAGATAGTGCTCAGCGAGAAGCAACTTTCCGGGCGAGTGGTCACTTTGAAACTCGATTACAAAGATCTTTTGTCCGCGGATCCCCTACCAGATTAAATGTTGCGCTATGACCGATACCCTTGCTTATGACTACGTCAAGCAGGTACTCGAGGAAGAGTTTCTGGAGACCTACCTGCGTTATTCCAACAACGGAATATTGCATTATGAACTGACCAATATCCTCGAACTGTGCGAGCCTCTGATGAAGGGGTTGGACGAGGATGACCGCTTCCTCCGTTATGAGGTGATCGGGACCATCGCTGACTACATACTTGACCTTTGATATGGCATTCAATCCCGTCAGGCAGATGGCAGAGAACCTCGCCGCCATTCGCATTGCATTGGATCTTAACGGGCGAAAGCCCGATGATGCAGAACTGGAACAATTGAAACGTTTCGCAGGCTTTGGAGGATTAAAGGCGGTCTTGTACCCGCCGGGCGAGATCAGCGGCTGGCAAGCCATGAAGGCCTCTCAGGCAGATCTCAAATTATATCCTGCTATATTGGAACTGCACCGCATACTGAAAGAGCATTTCGAAGACGCCGAATATAAAACGGTCGTCGATTCTATCAGGAATAGCACGACCACCGCTTTTTTTACCCCACCGCTTATTCCTTCCCTGATCTATGATGCGATGTCCGCCGCTGGGGTCAGCCCAAGGCACCTATATGAACCCAGTGCGGGTGCAGGTGTATTCATTGACGAAGCGCTGAAAGCATTTCCTGATATACAGGCCGTTACTGCGGTTGAAAAAGAACTGCTGACCGGGAAGGTACTGGCTGGTATATGTTCGGCTTTTGAGAGACCTGTAGAGGTTCAGGTCAAAAAGCTGGAAGATACACCGGCCCATGAAAAAGGCAGGGCCGACCTCGTGATCAGCAACATTCCTTTTGGGAACGTTCAGGTTTATGACCCTGCTTATCACAAAAGCGGGATCACTGCTAAAGTACACAATTATTTTTTTGCCAAAGGGCTCGACAAGATCGCTGATGGGGGAGTACTCGCTTATCTGGTGTCTGGTGCGTTCTTGAATAATCCCTCTAATGCCATGGCCAGGAAATTCCTGTTCACATCGGCAGATCTGCTTTGCGTTGCTGCACTACCGTCAAATCTGATGAAAAGCAATGCCAACGTCGAGGTCGGCACGCACCTGATCCTGATGCAGAAGAACGATACGAAGGATGCTTTGCTGGCGGAGGAAGCGCTCCTGTTGGATACGGTCGAGCGTAGCAACCGATTTGGTAACTATACGCTCAACGCTTACATCGAAGCGCATCCGGAACTGTTGGTCGGCGATCAGATACGGGAAGGGACAGATCCTTACGGCGAAGCAGACCAGGTGATCTGGCAATCCAGTGAGATGGAGGCGATCCGTCCACGACTTCAACATATTCTTACAGAAGGGATGAAACGCCTTGACCGTCAGAAATGGCTCGCGATCACTTTCCCGGAACAAGGAACTCCAGCGGTACGCCGTTTCAGTTTTTTGCCGGTACCAGAGACCAAACCCTCCCAAGTAAGCGGACAGCTCGGATTATTCGAGACCGCCGAGGTTTTTTCCGGCAATCAGGCGACCGCCTATTTAGAGGATATCGATAAAGTTCAGGTCGACGAGACCTCTGCGAAACTGATCAGTACGATCAGGACGACGGCGCGGCCGCTGCATGACAGCATCGTGTTGCTGACCGCCCGCTCGAAGGTCAATAACCGGTACCTCTACAGGCTGTTCAGCAATGTCGCGGAACTAAGGCCTCCCGAAAAATGGATGACCGGCCAGACCCTGGGACAGGAGCTTCAGGCCCTTTCGGCGCAACTCAAGTTATATGCGTACGATTATCGGTATCAGGGAGACCAAAGTCTCGAACCGTCCTTTCGCCTGATGCTAGACAGGCCACAACCGTTTACCGCCATCAGGTCATTTTACGAGAAAGATACCTTGGTGCTGTTCAATGGAACGGTCGGCCTGATCGGAACGCCTGAACACGGGGAGGCTACTTTCGCCGCACTGGAGCCGCAGCCGGAAATGCCATTTTTTACGGAATACATCCGGCTTAGGGATGCGTACCTCGATCTGTTTGAACGGGAGGGCGCTTATAAGAAACCTTTTCCGGAACTTCGTCGTGAACTGAACCAGGCATACGAGGGTTTTATCGAACAGTTCGACCTCCTCAATCATCCTGCGAACCGGCAACGCGTATTGTCGGATGTGGCATTCGGTTTTCGCATGTTATCATCGGTCGAGGTTCGGGAAAATGATCGATTTGTGCGCTCAGATATCTTTCACGGACCTGTCTACCACCGTAGCGAGCGCGTAAAAACGGATGACCCTGCGGAAGCGCTGGCAATAAGTTTGAACGAACTGGGCAGGGTAGACCTGGCCCTGATCGCCGAATTGACGGGCCTGGATAATACCGCGGTCATCGTGGCTCTTGATCGCCAGATACTGTACAATCCCGGCGCGAACGATTGGGAAACCACCGACGCTTATCTGTCAGGGAACGTCGTCTCTAAACTGGCGGTTGCCGAGAATGCGGTAGCCGCTGACCCGGCCAATATTCAGTTAGCGAGGAGTCTCGTCGCCCTCAGGCGGGTACAGCCCGAGCGCATCCCATTCGACCCGCAGGACTTCAATCTCGGTGAACGCTGGGTGCCGATGGCTTATTATGAGCGATTTGCAAGCGCACTGTTCAAACAGGAAACAACCGTGACCTACTTTCCTTCCGTCGATACTTTCAAGGTCAAATATCCTAAAGGTAATACGATCACCGACCAGGAATTCGCCGTCGTACCAAAGGAAAGTCACACGATCCGCGGGCGTACCTTACTGGAGCATGCGCTTGAAAATACCAGCCCTCACATCACCTATTCCGTTAATGACGGCGACCGTGTGATCAAGGTGCCGGATACAGAGGCGATACAAAATGCGCACCGCAAGATCGAAACGATCCGCGCACGTTATCTGGATTGGTTGAATGATTTGCCCAACGAAGACAAGATCCAGTTAGAAAAGATCTACAACGATACGTTCAACTGTTATGTTCTGCGGGAATATGACGGTAGCCACCTGACCTTTCCCGGGCTGGATCTCCGGTCTCTTGGTGTTCCATCACTTTACGATTCGCAGCGAAATGCCGCCTGGCGGACCATTCAAAACATGGGCGCACTCATCGATCATGAGGTCGGACTGGGAAAAACGCTGATCATGATCATCGCCGCCATGGAGATGAAACGCCTTGGACTACTGCATAAACCGATGATCATCGCGCTCAAAGCCAATATTGAGCAGATCACCGAAACATTCCGGAAAGCCTATCCTAAAGCAAAACTCCTGGCACCGATGCCTGCCGATTTTGAACCGGCCAGGCGACAGCGGATATTCCAGGAGATCAAGGCCAATAATTGGGATTGTATTATCCTGACCCACGATCAATTTGGCAAGATACCGCAGTCCGAAGAAATTCAACGGGAGATCCTTTCTACTGAATTGAATAACACCGAAAAGGATCTGTATACCCTGCATGAACTTGGTGGTGAGATCAGCAGGGAGATGCTTAAAGGGCTGGAGATCCGCAAGCAGAATCTAGAGGCCAAACTCAACAGCGTTATCGACGCGATCAAAATTCGCAAGGATACGGGGATCAACTTTCAGGAAATGAATGTGGATCATTTATTCATTGACGAATCCCATAAGTTCAAGAACCTGACCTTTACCACACGGCACAGCCGGGTCTCCGGCCTGGGCAATACGGCAGGGAGCCAAAAGGCACTGAATATGCTTTTTGCCATCCGTACACTTCAGGAAAAGTTCGACAGGGATATGTGCGTCACCTTTCTTTCCGGAACACCTATCTCGAATAGTCTTACCGAACTCTACCTGATCTTTAAATACCTGCGTCCGAAAGAGCTCGAACGTCAGCGCATCTCCAACTTTGATGCTTGGGCAGCGGTCTTTGCCCGGAAAACGGTAGACTTCGAATTTTCCGTGACCAATGAGATCAAGGCGAAAGAACGGTTTCGTCACTTTATCAAGGTGCCCGAACTGGCCATGTTCTATAATCAGATCACGGACTACAAAACAGCGAAGCATATCAGCCTGGACAAACCGGAGCTCGAAGAGATCCTGGTCAATATACCGCCTACGCCCCAACAGCGGGATTTTATCAAAAGGTTGATGTTGTTCGCGAAGTCGGGGGATGCTACGCTGATCGGTCGCAGGCCATTGTCCCGTGATGAGGATAAAGGCCGGATGTTGATCGCGACCAACTATGCGAAAAAGATGGCGGTAGACATGCGGCTTATCAATGAGGACCGGTACGGTGACCACCCCGGGAATAAGGTCAATATCTGCGCGAGGAATGTTGCCGCGATCTATCAGGAAAGTTCGCCGCATAAGGGAACACAGATCATTTTCTGCGACATCGGCACGCCCAAGCCCGATGGCTTTAATGTATACGATGCGCTTCGCGAAAAGCTTGTCGTTGACCTGAAAATACCTGCGGAGCAAGTAGCCTTTATCCATCAGTGGGAAGGCAGCCGCCGGAAGGAACTCTTCAAGCGAATGAATGCCGGCGATATCCGAATTCTCCTCGGCAGTACTGAAAAGGCCGGAACCGGACTGAATGTACAAGCACGTATTGTTGCCATGCACCATCTCGATATACCTTGGAAGCCTTCCGAATTGGAACAGCGTGATGGGAGGGGTGCCAGGCAGGGCAATATCGTGGCGAGGGATTTTTATGGCAATAAGGTGCGCAACTACATCTATGCGGTCGAGCAATCGCTCGATAACTACAAGTTCAATCTGCTCAAGAACAAGCAGATATTCATCAATCAGATGAAGAACAATGAGCTTTCCCTCAGGACGATCGATGAGGGTGCGCTGGATGAACAAAGCGGCATGAATTTTTCGGAGTACATCGCTATTCTTTCCGGCGACACAACCCTGCTGGAAAAGACCAAGGTGGAGAAAAAGCTGGCTGAACTGGAAAGTTACCGGGCGGCACATCAGAAGGACGTGGCGCGGAGCCGATACCTGCTGGAAGACCTACGTAAGCGACACGCCAGTACCGTAGCGACCTTATCCATGGTCAAACAGGATGCTGAGAACTATACAGCACGCTTGGGTCACGAGCCGGATGGAGCGAAACTCAATCCCGTTAAGCTAATTGGTATGAACACAGCTGACCCGGCTGTGATCGGCCAAAAGCTGATCGAACTTTTTCAGCATTGGAATGGGACCGATAGTGACCGCGCTGAACATTTGCTTGGGGAACTTTACGGATTCGATCTTTATATCCGGCGCCAGTTACATGGACTGGAAAGCAATTCCGATAAGTTAGAGTTCGTCACCAGCCTCTATGCACAAAGCCGTCAAACCGGTATCAAATACTTACAGAATGGGGGCGCACCGAATATCGATAACCCGAAGGTTGCCGCGAGGTATTTTTTGAACAGTATCGACCGCGTAACCGGTATGCATGAAAAATATCACAAACAGTTGCTCGAGATCGAAGAACAAATTCCAGAGGTTGAGGTGTTGACCCAAAAACAATTTGACCGGGAGGATGATCTGGCAGGTCTCCGTATAGAACTTGAAAGGCTTGAACAGGTCATCACCAAGAACATCCAGGAACGCGAGAAACTGGAAAAAACGCCCGAACTCGACCTCCTGCCGGAATCAGAGGTAATATCTGTAACGGTTACCAGCCCGGAATTGGGACGATAGCGGTTTCAACGCTGCTTTATTTCAACTGCTTGCGGCCGCAGGCAGCCATTAAAACCTTAGTTCTATGTATCGTGGAAGAAACTCGGGAGCAGCAAAAGCTGCACGGCTTCCTGCAATGCGGTATTTATTTGTCCGTAGCGCTGGAAGCAGCGGTCTTTATTTATCTGCGCGCGCCCTTTTGGGGGATATTCAGGTTGCCGCTGGAACGCATTGCCCGGCTGCCCATTTACGACCAATTGGTCTACAGTAAAATGTTGACGTTCGGTCTTATCTGTCTCGTCAGCATAGGGACACTGGCAAAAAAGAAAACAGACCTTGATCCCAAACTGCACATTGTCTACCCGCTTTGCCTGGGCTTGATGCTGTTCTTCGGCGCGATGGCCGCACAGGGAAGGAGCGCAGGGAAGGTTTTTGTCTATACCAACTGGTACGACGTTCTATACATGGCCTGTTCCCTTATCGGTGCGCTGCTGTGCAGCGTGGCCATGGATAATATTTCCAAGGTCATTCGCTCAGGCCTCGGCAAGGACAAATGGAACAGCGAGGCGGAGAGTTTTATGCAGCCGGTCGTCCGCAAAGACACGCCATATTCGGTCAACATACCCATGCTCTTTTATTATGATAAAAAGGTACGCAAAGGATGGATCAATATCTGTAACGTTTTTCGCGGCACCATCGTCATTGGCACACCAGGCTCCGGTAAAAGCTTTTCCGTCGTCAACCCCTTTATCCGGCAACTCATAGCCAAAGGATTTGCGGTGTGCCTTTACGACTTCAAGTTCCCGGATCTTGGTCAGATCGCTTACTACCATTACCTGCTCGCTAAACAACAGGGCAAGCTCAAAGATTTTGCCTTTCATGTGCTCAATCTGAACGATGTCGAAAAAAGCCGCCGTATCAATCCCTGGCGGGCCGATTATATCCGGTCTCTTGCTGATGCTTCAGAAACAGCGGAAGCACTGGTCGAGGCCCTGAAGAAGGGAGATAAGTCAGGAGGCAGTGATCAGTTCTTCACCCAGTCGGCCATCAATTTCCTGGCCTCCTGTATCTACTTTATGAGTAAGTATAACGGAGGCAAGTTTTCCAGCCTCCCGCATGTGCTGGCACTGCTCAACCGCAGCTATGAGGAGATCTTCAATGCACTGATCTCGGAACCGGAATTGAAATCGTTGCTGTCCCCGTTCATGACCGCATTCGATGCGAAGGCATTCAATCAATTGGAAGGGCAGATCCGTACGCTGAAGATATTCATCAGCAGGTTGGCGACCAAAGAATGTTATTGGGTCTTTTCCGGCGATGACTTCGATCTGAAGATCTCCGATAAGGCTAATCCGGGTATGCTCGTGCTGGCCAATGACCCGAATACGCAAAACATCAACTCTGCCTGCTATTCCATCATCATTAACCGCTTGACGAAGCTGATCAATACCAAAGGTAACCTGCCCTCTGCCCTGATCGTCGACGAGGTACCAACCTTGTTCGTGCATAAGGTCGAGAATCTGATCGCGACCGCGAGAAGTAACAAGGTAGCGGTGCTGATGGGGCTTCAAGAGTTGCCGCAGTTCAATCAACAGTACGGAAAAGATACCGCCGCGACCATTACCGCAGTGGTCGGCAATGTGCTGTCAGGTTCCGTCCGTAACAAGGAAACACTGGAATGGCTGGAAAGACTTTTCGGTAAATCGAAACAACTGGGAGAGGGGCTGTCCATCGATCGTAACAAGACCTCGCTCTCACTGAATGAAAAACTGGAGGCGCTTATCCCCGCAGGGAAGATCGCGTCGCTTAACGCCGGGGAAATGGTCGGCGTGCTGGCCGCCGATGCTCAGGAAGCCTATACCGGCCAGTTCGAAACTGCTGCGGTCAATTGCCGGATCAACCTTGATCTTAAAGAGATCGCCGCAGAGGAAAAGGCCTACCGTCCGCTGCCGACCTATTATGATTTTGGAGGACAGGCCGATGAGAAGCTTCGGCAAAACTTTGACCGGATCACCCGGGAAGTACAGGAAATGGTGCTGGCCTTTACTAAAGCCACGGCCACTGCCTCAAAAACACCCCTTAGAGTAAATCAGTAATGAACACAAATGAAAAATTGAACGGTACACTGGTGCTGGTGCACCCGCAACTGGAGAATGATCCAGCAGGTAAACAGGGCAAGGTTGCGGTCGTGAATTATGACCGCCAACAGTCCAGTGAGGTCTATGTCGGTTTCACCGACGGGACCGAAGCTATCTATCGCCCGGATCAGCTCATGAAGCTGAAAAGCTACGAGGAGATACGCCAGGACCTGGCAGACAATGGACCGGCCATGAAGCCCGCTGAGTTCGGTGCACTGTATAAGATCATGATGTTGCAGGAACGTAACACCGCACAGGCTAACTGGTCGTCGCTCGAGATCGCAAGGGATAACCCCGGCATCCTTGACCGGGCATTGGAGCCTGCCCGCCAGGAACAAGGACTTGATATGCAACAAGGTGTCGAAAGATGAGGTGGTGGCTATGTATGTGCATGGCCACTTTGCCTCTAAAACACCTGACCATCAATTCCGGCTATGGAAAACGTATTCATCCCATCACGCATCGGTATCGTTACCATACAGGTGTCGACCTGAAAGCCAGAAGGGATACGGTGTACGCGGTGCTTGACGGAAGGGTAAGCCAACTGACCTACGACCCCGCCCTCGGCATCTACCTTTCCCTGGCTCATGGTAACAGGTTCGAAACGCTATATGGTCACCTAAGTATCCCGCTCGTAAGGCCGGATGATTCCGTCAAAGCGGGAGAGCCGATAGCCGTAACCGGCGCTACCGGCCACGTGACTGGTGAACACCTGCATTTTAGCGTGCGGTGCGATGGGAAATATGTGAACCCCTTAAAATTCTTACATCAAATCATAAGTAATCATGGACAACAACAAAAAATTTAAACCATTTCATGTACAGATCGCGGAAAAGCTGTCTGCTGAACTCAAGGAAGGGACATCTTTCTTTCAAAAGCCGGTCAAAGAAAATGGAATGCCCTCCTTTGTCGCGCCGGTCAATCCGATCACGGGGAAAGGGTATAGCGCACTCAATGCGATCTCGCTGGCGCTCAAACGACATGATGACCCGCGCTGGATGTCAGCCGAATCAGCACGCTTCGCCGGATTTTGGGTAAAACCAAATGAGAAAGGCACCATGATCAGCTTTCCCAAGAAAAGTGATATAGAGGCGATACGCGCACCCGACGGCAGTAAGATCACCGATGAGCAAGGAAAGACCCAGACCAAGGTCGTTGAGTTTGAGAAACCCAAGCAGGAGGTCGCTTTCCTTTTCAATGCCACCCAGATCAGGGACTTTACACCATTGGAAGAATTCCTGGCCAAAAAGGAGGCCGGCGTAGTGCTATCTCCGCTGGAACGTGCAGAACAACTGATCCAGCAGAGTGGTGCAGTGATCATTCATGGCGGACAGGAAGCCAATTATGACAAAATACGTGATGCTATCTTTTTACCGGAGAAGGACCAGTTTAAAACAGAAGCTCAATATTACCAGGCTGCCATCCATCAGCTAGTTCACTGGTCCGGTCACGAAACAAGGTTAAACCGGCCAATGGAAGGAAAATTCGGCTCTGTCGAATATGGTAAGGAAGAATTACGGGCTGCGATCGGTGCGATGCTGATCGGAGCCGAATTAAAGGTCGGACATGCATTCGGCCCCCATGCAGCCTATTCAGGGAATTGGATCAAAATGCTGAAAGAGGATCCCTACGAGATATCCAGGGCTGTCAAGGATGCCCAACGCGCTGCGTCCAAATTGTTGGGAATGGGAGAGGTGCGTGAGCAAAAGCAAGTTGCTGCTAACTCAAAGTACCTTGAAAAAGGAGAGGAGGTAGCCTACAACGACACTGTTTATAAAGTGCTCGATAAAAAAAGATCACAGATCGAGGTCGAGAAGGCGGATACCGGTGAGAAGATCAAGGTAAAGCCATCCGACGGCCTTTATAAAAATCTCGTCGAAGCACGGAACAATTCCGGCGTAAAACAAGAGGCAGGACAAACACAGGATATCGCTGTCGAACCGGAAGTGAATTACAATGTAGAAAGGTGAACGAATGGACCTGATAAGATTTAAAGAAGATGACCTTCCCCTGAAGGACTTGGAGACAATAGGGCTGGCCCTTAATGGCCAGCTCTTGCTGACCGCCGAGGATAAGCAGGCCTTGCTGACCGGCCGGCGCACCGGGCTGATGCAATTGCGGGATCTCGAAGCAGAAAATATCAAGATCAGATCGCTTGATGCCAAGCTTTCTCTGCAACAGCATGCCAGTGGTGCCAGCCTGCTCATTCACCCGGTTTACAAGAGAGCGGTCGCTCCAGGTCTCCTTAATGAAGAGCAGATCGAAGCGCTGCGATCTGGTAAAGTGGCCAATGTGCTTATAGAACGATCAACGACCGAAGGTCAAAGGTCAAGCCTGCTTGTTGAGTATGACCCGGAGACGCGGGAATTCATTTCCTCTGATACAGACAGGATATTGGCCCCTGATATGGTCAACAACGAATTTCTTACAGCTGCTCAGAAAGAGGTTTACAGAAAAGGGAAGGAGGTCAAACTCGCCGATCAGACCTCCTTCGCCTACACCGGGGTAGATACACAAGGTATGCGTTCTGATAAGATCGCGCTTATCGCTTCGATCCTGATCGATGGTGGGATGAGCTATATGCTATATATGGGCTTGAATGCGCTTTTTGGTCAGAAGCACGATAAAACTACGTCGGAGCAGTTAAGCCCGGGTTACCATGCGGCATTGAACGATGCGGAACAGCAAACGCCCGCGAATGAACAGGCCAGTCACGCCTATAACCGCGGCCTGTTCACCCGCTGATGATGCCTGATTGGTCTGTTCTGGGCATCGCGGAAGAAGTTCCCGCCGCATTTGGGATCACAAATACGACATTTGATCATGGTAACGAGCAGGAGTGGCATGACGGTGAACGGCACTTCATTCCAGCGACCCTGAACATCTGGCGTGTCGGTGATCGATCGGTCAGGGAGGTTCTGCTTTCTAATTCTGTATTGGAAATGCTTGCTTTTCTTGCCCTTCACCGGTCACGCTATCCTTCCCTGGGAAACGTAGGTTTGGTGTCCTTCGGTAATCTACCTTCTACTAACCAGTTACAATGGACCCGCTCCTATTTCTCACGCCCTCGATACACCTTGCTCTTTGGAACCGATCCGATGGCGTCCTTGATCGATATCAGGGTCGCATGCGGATTAAAGGGGAAGTCGGCCAGGTTTCGCTGGGTGCAGGGACGAGTGCTGGTCGAATATAAGGAACGAGCGAGCTACTTTGATCTTGAACAAATAAGCCTGTTCTCATTCGAAAGGATATTCGGAGTGAGGTCAGGCCTTCGGACACGTAAGCCGGCAAAACATTCCACTTTCCTAGAACAGTTAAGGTCAATGGCCGTCAATACGGATCGCTAACTGTACGGGCCGGACAAAATTATTGTCCAAAAATAGCCCTGAAATTTTGTTTTTACTAAGGGAATTAGTATATTTAAGTATAACATTTGACCATGAAAACATTCGTTCACCTCCTTCTGACCGCTGTGATCTCCACCTTTGCTTTCTGGGGTGCAATAGCCTCCAAACAGGATCCCTGGCCGGGTTATGCGGTCGCATTCGGGATCTGGGGTGTATTCCTTTGGCGGTACAATGTCCGTTTAAGACGGGATGCTCGCCGTAAAATGTTCGAACAGCAAATGTTCCGGGATCACATGCGTTCGAAGACACGATATTTTCATTAGGATGTACTATATTAGTTCCATCATTCGCAGCGGTCTGCTGCAAATTGTGATAAGGTTTAGGTTGAAAGCCCGGTTGAGCAAGTCATACCGGGCTTTTATTTTGTACCAGCCGGTCATATTGAAACCTGTATCACTTCGATAATATTCATCCTTACTTATGGCAAACACCTGCTACAACTCGATCACGTTTTCGGGTGACCCGGAAAAGGTGGAGGCACTGCTTTCTTATTTAAACAATGCGATCGAACTTTCCTGGCAAAGGGAAGAGGCAAAACGTGGTCTGTATCAGTTTATCAGATATAAGGACACGGTGCTGAGTGAGCCCTGGCTCGCGGGTCAGAACTTTAATTTCCAAAGCTTGTCCTTTCCGCCTATCGACGCAATGGTGGCCCTCGCCGCTCAATTCCATTTCAATTTTGAATACCGCTACCATGAACCGAGTAGGGGTGTATATGGTGAGTCAGTTTACCAAAACGGCGAACACCAGGACGCGAGGCTTGATGCAAAGGATTACCGCGCCGTTTATTACGCAGCTGAAAATGATGTGTTCTTTTATCAGGGAAAATGCTATTCCGATCCCTATATAGTATTCGATATCCTTTTGGAAAATAAAAAGAATGGCATCCCTAATGAACCTTATCAACCTCTGAAAATCGTTATGAATCCTTTAGATAAAAGACTGGCAGGGATCCTGCCACAGATCGACCTTGCCGGTACTGCTTTTACTATTGATCTTCGGCTGAATGAGCTCCGGGAAACTCTTTCTCCCTGGAATGTCATTTACCTTGATGATCTGCTTATGTCTGAGGACGGAAATAAATACCTTTTCTTATTTGATAAAGAATTGCACAAGCAATTTGAGCTTACCCCGCAGGTTACGGAGCTTCCAGATAATATAGTCATGCTGGAGATACCTTATGATGTTGATCTTGACCCGGTCGGTGTAGCCAATCGTTTGGAGAACGACGTCAATTCGTTCTTAAAAGATTTTCCGTTAAAAGAAGGGCTAACCGCGCGGGTTATCCCGATACACGAAACCAATGTACCGGAGATGCTGGAACAAAATTGGCGTGACGCACAGCAAGGTTATGGAGCAGGACGGTGATCCCGGTTAGCACGGGAAAAACCCCCGTCCCGTGCTATCTCTTAATTCTTATTACCTTTGTTTCATGATCAAAAGTTTTCAAGCTAATGTTGCCGGCACAGATTTCGAATTCAATACGATGAATGTGAACCGGTTGCATCTTTACCAAATATATGTAATGGATCAAGGACAAAAAAAACGGTTCCACATGCAAGCCGATGCGTCAGGTATCTTCAATATCACTGATCCAATGGCCTGCCCTGAAGAGATCCTTCCTCTTGAATTTGCTTTGAACGAGGCCATTTACCTTAATAATGATCGCCCTGTCCCCGTTATTTGACAAATACTTTAACATCGGTCCTTGTGGTCTCGCTATTGAATGGTACCGATTACCTTTTATATTGAGAGAATTTAATTCTTGAAAAATACGTTGGAACAAAGAACAGTAGTGAAGTGGTAGCCAGTTCAAGCTGGCCGCATTTAAGTAATAACGGTCACAAAATTTCTTGTAAGATCAGATATTACTTAATTTATCATAGCTAACGAAGCCGGTTGCATCTGTGTTTGTAAAAAACGTTTCCGTTGTCAGCGGTATTGATGTTTATTGGACGTATATCTTTTTTTTAAGCCGATTATTTCCAGCTTCCTTTCTATCACACAATTACAGAAAAGAAAACACCCCGAATACATAGGCTTAAATCAGAATATGGTAAGCATCAAATGCGTTCACCATGCGGCACTCTACTATGTATTAGTTAGCACCCACCGTTGAACACATCACTGGCGGTTTGCAACATACACAGATTTCAACAATTTCATTCGTTTTAAATACCGATTATAGATCGGTTTTAAGTTCAGTTCCTCCTTTGATGCCAGCCATCGAATAATATCTAAATTTTCGTAACCCTCGATTTTTCGAAATTCATTGAAGATCTTCAGGGCAATACTTCTGGATACGCCTCTTGAAATCAAACTAATGACTGATTCTTCCCGAGTGCCTAGTTCCAGCATTGATGGTAATGCAAAAGATAAGCGATACCTCTCCTTAAGTTCATCTGTAAGAAATGGTTCGGCCAGATCATTGAGTAATTTGATATATTTTATCAAAAGATGTGTGGTAATCACCGAATTGACCTTAATTACGTTGTTGATGCGGTCATTGACCTGGTCATCATTATCCGGGTCGATTTTTTTTCCAGCGTTCGTGTGATTACTGTGGAAACGAATATCTCCCTCGATCAACCTTCTTAGACTTATCCCATTTAACCATTTCCGGGCATGAAAGCAGATCTGCCTCACAGAGATGCTAACGCTATGCTTAAAGTATGCCTCATTTGTGATGTGAAAGATCTCATCTAGTCTTGAGATGAGATCATTTAATTGCCAATAAAAACTCCATGATTCAAATGGAAGTTTTTGCTTTTCTGCTTCTGTTTGATATTTATAAAGATTGGGATTTTCATCAGACGAGGCTATCAACCATTTCTCCACTCCAAGAGCTTTGATTTGTTCATACAATTCGCTTTGTAATAAAGGGTCAATGGTTGGGTTTTGCCTGAGGACCTCATGGGGTATCGACAAATTTTCAAGCGAAGTTTTAAGGAGAGTTTCAACTTTTTGAATATCTCCCTCACTAAGATTGTTACGGTTCAAATATTCTTGTAGCTCATCAGGGCTTTGCGCATATTTCTGCCTAAAAAAGACGACCGCACTTCGATCCGCTTCATTAGTGATATCGTCCACTTTCTTTTCTAGCTCGTTTATAAAGTCGTCCAGCCGATCTAAAGATTTCGAGCTGGCTGTTTGCACTTTCTTTTTGAAAGATTTGGCATACATTTCCTGTGACCACAGGTCTTCTTCCTTTCGTTCGATACAAAAGATTGTTCCATAAAGTGAGTCACGGATACGTCCAGCCCGTCCAACAAGATTTCCAAAGTCAAATGGAGTTAAAGCCATGTGCCTTTTCTTCGGCATCGGTATAAAGAGATTGTTCGCCGGCAAATTGACGCCTTGGAGCAGTGTCGACGTGCAAAAAAGATTTCTGATCTTTCCATCCAAAAATCCATCTTCGATCTCCTTCCTTACGATATCGGGTAAATTCCCATGGTGGTAAGCAACCCCCTTTGATAAACATGGAATTAGGTAATAACGGGGATGAATTTCCTCTGCTAAGAATTCAATGATCTCTTGGAGAAACGGGTCTGTTTTGACATTGTCGTCAATAGTAGCCGCAAATTTGAGTGCCCAATCAGCTGCCCAATTACCTTTCGGTGAATAGATGATGTTTTGTTGGCCCTTTCCACACAAACTGATCAAGTGTTTCAAGCCTTCACCTGTATTAGTGTTGAAGTTTTTTTGATGATCAATATCTGTTTTAATAGTCAAACTTTGTGTGGTCCTGTTGTTTGAAGAAATTGTAAATTCCAAACGATTGTCAGATTTGGGGATAACCGTCGTTTTTATCTGAAATACAGGAGAGACAGTGGTTTCTACGGTCTTTCCCTTTGTTCCAAAAACGTGATCGAACAATATCCCGGCATCCTCGATGTTAGGCCCGGCGGCAATGATCTTTGCCGCCGGAAAAAGTTTGTAAAATTCTTTGAAAACAAATTCAGAAAGTGCGCCACGTCCCTGGGTGTCTTCAACGTTTTGAACTTCGTCAATAAAGATCATATCGATCTTCAGATCTTTTTCCCATCGGTATTTCAATAATCGAAGACAACGTTCTGGCGTCAAAATGAATATCCTGTGTGTTTCATCAGCATCTTCGTCGAAATTGAATACTGTTTTTATCGTCACATGTTCAATGTCGACCTCGTTTCTCAGATCCTCGCTGACCTGATTGAGCAATGCACGTGATGGTACCACATACACAGCTGTATAGCTTTCAGTATCGGCTATTTGCGTCTTTAGGAATTTTTTTATGATGAAAGATTTGCCCGACGATGTGGGCGCTGATACCACTACTTTATTTTCGTTGCCGATCTGTTCCCACAAGGTTCTTTGGAAACCTGTAGTTGTGATCTCTTCGTTCGCACTTTGTATGGTCTTCGCTGTTTTTTCGAGTTGGAGTTCAAGCAATAATGAAGCGTCATAGGCATCGAAATCCCCCAGAGTGCCCATGCTCACTTGTGCATAGTTGCTGGTTTGTGAGGTCAGAAGATTTGCGCCTGTCAAATTACCCAACCTGGAAAATAAGACATAACAAGCTCTCCCAATGTCATTGTCCTCCGTGTTTTGTAGATAAAGTAATGATGCGAGTACTTGCGAAAGATTACGGTGTTCATCTTTCTCGCTAGTAGATAAAATAGAGGTTAACCAAATTGCTTTTCTTATGTCTTGTTTTGCGATCTGGATTTTAGCAACACCAAGTCTTTCGTGAAATATTTGGTTAAAGGATAGGTCGTCGATCATCTTCCTGATCAATGGATGCAAGGATATATCCTCTAAAAGCAGTTCATTTTCAGCCATTCTTTTGAGGATTACTATAGGGAACACCATGTATTTTTTGATACATACTGTTCCGGAAATCGTCAACTGAGTTACAAGGAAGAATGAAAAAGTCTAAAAATACCTTTTCTACTTCTGGATATTCCTTTAACTTCTCAGTGATCTTTCTTACTAACACTTTATCCTTCCCAATTACTTTATCTGCAATAGCCTTTTCGAGTTCTTCATAAGTATGACTTTCTCTTTCCAGTTTTCCGAACGAAGTCGTCGTATACATTAGCAGGATCGGATGGACCAGCACTTGTCGCTTGAATGCGTCCGACGTTGGTGTCAGTCGATCATATAATTCATCGATATTATCAATTGTTACTTTAATGAACTCTTTTGCGACGATAAGCTCGTTGTCTAAAAAGTCAGCTTTTGATCTTAGGTCATGAAAACGGTTTATGGAGATCAATGCCTCGGAAAGGGCATCCGAAAACGTTGACGTCACCTTAGATTCCCCGATTAGATAAGCTGGATGAGGTGTTCCGCCAACCTCATAATTACCAATAAATATTCCGTCACCTCCTTTTACTTGGTCAGAATAATTAGAGAGTGATCGGATCTTATGAGCGATCATTTTACACGCTAAAATACTTTCTACTAAAACAAAAAGAAGAAGTTCCCCATACTTACCATCAGTTTGCGGTTGTTTCTGACCGAAAAAACTCTTAGCGTTCAAGCCTGCCCACATTTCCCCTTTTTTTGCAATTTCCGCTTCGCCATAAACATAATAAGCTAAAGCGTCGTGCAATACCTCGCAAATCCCGTTGACCATCAAACGTGTTCCCGATGGCTTTAGAGTATAGAATCTTAAAGCTAATTTGTCGCTGATGCTAAAGAAATGTTGGTTAAGTTGATCCAAGATCTGACCGCGGTCGATCTTTATATGTTGAGCCCAGTCTTCAGTAAACATTCATTTATCATCATTAGGAATATAATATTAGATAAAAGTAAAAAATATTTCGAATAAACAATTCGGATGATAGAGCTCGCTGGTCTTCAAACACAACACTGTGAAAATTAAGTCGCGGGATTGCTAAAAATTTCCTAATAATAATATTAAAATATTATCGGTATTAAGCAGATATAATCTTTTCATAATAAAGTGCTGCGTACTATCGGGCTAATTTCGATGGCGCTGAATTATTATATTTGAGCCAATGGATAAACCTGTGAGAGACACCAATCATGTGCTGTCTAACCGTTCCCGAAAGTATTTCGATAGGTTCCTGCCTGATTCTTGGGTCGCCACCGTCCCACAGGAGGACTACGGGATCGATTTCTACGTAGATATTGTCATCGACGGAAAAGTATCGGGCCTGAATTTTTCGGTTCAATTAAAAAGTACGGCGAACGGTAAGAGTTCGAAACATGTCAGTGCAATACTTAAACGTAGTACGCTCGGGTTCCTTCGCGTTCGACTTGAGCCTGTAATGGTCGTTGTTTACGAAGAGAGTTCCGATGAAGCTTACTGGTGCTGGCTTACAAACGGAATGTACGACCTCTCAAACGGGCACGACACTTATTCCATTCCCGTTACAAGACAAAATAAGTGGAGCAAGATGGACTGGAACGAATTGACCAAACACGTTCAGCGACTTTTTAATAACAAAACTTTTATTGGTGATTTTGATCTATCTAAAGTCCATTCAGACGTCGAGTTGATCGCCTGGAAGGCATATTTCCGAAACGAATTTGGTAAGGCGGTGTATTTATTCCGTGAATTACAAAAGGAAAGCGATCTTAATGACTTTGCCTTGCAAGCATTAGCATGGAGCCTGTACATGACCCACCAATATAGAGATGCCTTATTTTTGATCAATCAGGTACTTAAAAATAAGCAGACCGACAATTTATTCCAAACTAAGGCCTGCATACTCGCAGAAATGGGACGGGAAGACAAAGACCGTGGTAAGGTCCTTCAGGCAAAAGAACTTTTTGAGTCTTATGCATCGAAAGATGTCACTGGTGTAATGTCTTACAATTATGGTAACACCTTAAGTTCCTTAGGTGAGATCAAACAAGCTGTTATCCAGTATAAAAAAAGTTTAAAGATCGATTCTTCTAACGCCCGTTGTTGGAAAAATCTTGGCACCGCCTATTATGATCTTCAAAAGCATGATAAAGAACTTCAATGTTATGATGAGGCGTTGAGCATAGATCCAGAGCTTGAGGAAGCGATGTTTAGCAAAGGGATTACATTAGCACAGATCTATGCAAATTACCAGGAGGCTTTGGAATTGTTCAACCGGGTTTTGTCTAAGAACAACTCAGTAAAAGAGCGTTTCGTTAACGGTCTGTTTTGGGTCGCCTATTGCTACGAACAGATCGGAGATCTGAAGAATGCCTTATATTGGGTAAATACGGGTTTAGAACTGGAAGGTAGTAATAGATATCTACTTAATTTTAAGTCAAACTTCTTAGCTGAATATTGGCCTACCTATCCTGAATTCAAAGATGTTGCCGAAAAGTTTTTCAATTATCGCATAGCTTTGGAAGGTGATTATTTGAGCATTTATCACCTGGTTGTGCTGAAGAAATTATCCATGGCCGAAACTGTGGCGCTATTGTCGGAACATATTCCCCTGTTTGAAAGACTAACTGCTCCGGCTATTGAAAGTACAGGAATGGATACTTCGACCATTATTTCGATCTTGCCTGGACTTGAGCTATATCTAACTTTTCGACGCTTATTTTCACTAGACCGATTTAAAAATATGATTGATCTGGGTGAGAAATTTTGGGCATTACTCGAGCTTTTCGCTGTTCAGGCTTTCAATACGGCGTTCAAAAAGTACGAGTTTTTGAAAAGCGCCGATATGGTAGCTTACGACGTGTTAGCAAATCTTACATCTTACCTTCCACTTGCGATTCCCAATATTCAAATACAAAATAAGATGATACATAAGAACGGGAATGATCTGGCCGCAGCAATAGAAAAAATGCTGTTAGAATTGATTGATATCGAATTCAAAGCCCAAGCTCGTTTTATACTAAGACAATTTGGTTTAGAAAATATGGACTGTGATTCACTGCTTATCAAAACTACCGTTAATTATTTTAGGGAGGATTTACATGTTGAAATTGAAGAAAACTTACATTTGATGACCGCATAACAGTTTGTTTTAGTTCTCGATTTCATAAAATTTAATTCTGATAGAGCTATGGAGATCAATGCGATCTATAACCGTTTTGAAAGCATCGTCGAACGTATGCTGAAAGCATATGACTTTGTTATAACTTCCCATGTGTTTCAAAGGACTGAAGATCGAACCTTTGAGATTGATTTTGTTATTGAGCGGAACCAATTCAAAACGCTCGTTGAAATAAAATTTTACCGTAGTAAAACCGGTGTTACCTCGGCGATCCGGGATGCTGCGAAACGATTGATTTTACTTCTTGCAGCAAGAAACAGTGGTGAGAGCGGACTTCTGATAATTACTGGGTATGCATCAAACGAATTAAAGAGAGAATTAGCTAGGAATAGCATCATTGTTTGGGACAGGAGTGATCTATATAATTTGATCAAATTAGGCGTATCTGATTCCCGTCTTTTTGAAGATTTTGAGCAACTACTGAATGAAACCAAACAAGGAATAGATACTGAGGATGTATTTGCGGATGTTGAATTAGATCTTCGCTTCCCCGTCGACTATTTTGACGATTTGCGGAGGCCCTTCAAAGAATTTCCTTTAGGTTTTGAGCAGCTTCCCTTAAAAAATTATTGCGCCGAACTAAATGCCATCGCCGGTGGCCGTCCCGGCTGGCGTGAATATGAATTGAAATGCATTGAGATCTTAAAATACCTTTTTTCACAAGATCTTGATAATTGGAACACCCAACATACTACGGATGACGAGTTGAGTCGATTTGATATGGTGTGCCGTATCGTATCGCAAAATGACTTTTGGAAAAGTCTTGTACAATCGTTTCAGTCACGTTATGTGCTGTTCGAATTTAAAAACTATATTGACGCAATAGGACAGGATCAGATCTATACCACAGAACGCTACCTATACCTTCGAGGGCTCCGATCCGTCGGATTCGTTATTGCTAAAAATGGAGGAAAGCCACAAGCGTTGAAAGCAGCTAAAGGTGCTTTGAGGGAACATGGCAAGTTGATAATAATATTGGATAACAACGATCTTTGTAAAATGGTAGACATGAAAGTTGAGGGAAAGATACCGAGTGACTATCTTTCCCAAAAGTTGGATGATTTTTTAATTTCACTATCAAGGTAATGATTGAATCGCTATTATGCATGCTGCATATTATTCCAATGATATCCGGTACAACGTAGAAATCTTTAATATCTGAAAATTGGATTATATTATACCAAATCGGTTTTCAGTCCAAGTTCTCCAATTGTGATCAAATTTTCAATAAAATGGTTCGAATACTGCACCATTATCGACCCCTAAGGAGGCAGTCAGTTTTGATTGTCTCCTTTTTTATTTTAGTCCAATTACAAAAAATAAGTTAACTCGTTGAAATTGAAATAAGGCGATCCTTTTTTATTTTCAATTTGCTACTGTCATACTCCCTTGTTTTTATTATGCCTGCTGTAAACCCTTAATAGGGTTTCAGGAGCATTCATTATGCGCTTAACTAGCTTTTGCTTGTCACGAGCCATGTATGCGTAAGGTAACACTATAAGCACTTATAAGTACAAGCGGTTTTTAACTTAGTAGTTGATTTCTAGTTATCATAACGATAAAATAGAAATTTTAACAAAGCAAAAGGCGAGGTCAATTTGAATTTCCCCCGCCTTTGCCGATTAACTAATTTATTAAAGCAACTATTAATAGCCTGGATTTTGATTTATTTTTGCTCCAATGTTCCGGTCAATAGCTGTTTGCGGAATGGGCATAAGGTTGTTAAACTGTTGAATTGATGCTGCCGACTCAGGAGATCCATAACGTTTGGTCCGATCATAAACAAGACCAAGCCTGCCGAGTGTCAATATCCGGAACTCTTCGCCATAAAGTTCACGTGCGCGCTCATCCAAAATGTAGTCAATGCTTACATCTGCAGAAGTGATTAAGGGGGCCTGTGCACGTGCTCTGACCACGTTAATATCTGCAGCTGCGTTTGAGGTTAACCCTTTACCTAAATAAGCCTCAGCGCGTAACAAGTAGGTTTCTGATAAGCGGGCCACATAAAAGTCTCTTACATATCCGTTATCAGGTTGTGCGTTAATGTGTTTATCAGTGCCAAATTTACACCAGTTAGGAAATACGTAAATCATCGTATCATCTCTGGTAGTAAGGAACGATTTAGGGATAAGGTCTTTAGGTTTGAAGCCCGTGCTTGGCGCTATACCCGGGCCAAAGTAATATTTACGTTTAATGCATACTTCGCTATTACGTATGTCGTTCCCGGCATTTCTCCAAATAGTGTAATTAGTATAATTGGTTGGTCTCACAAAACCCACACCGCGTCCGGTCGAATCAACTGCTACACCTGTGGTATAGCCAATTTTGGCTAATCCCCAATAGTTACACCACATCATACGCTCAATAAGCGGCCTACTGAAACTTGGTACACCACCGTTGACAACACCACCTGTGGGTGTCACCTCAAATTGAGCAACCATCAATCCTTCATTGTTGCCGGCTTGCGTATTTTGGTTACCCATTACAAAAAGATCATAATAGTAATTCTTATCAGCTTCGGCTGCACGGGCACCAAACCTGGCTTTTACTAATGAGAAATTTCCGTCGGTGCCATCTATAACACGTGTTGCAGCGGCTATAGCGCCATCATAATCCTTTAAGGAAATATTCACTTCTGATAAAAAGTGATCTGCGGCAGCGCGTACTACCCGGCCTGGGCTTGTTGTAGTAAGCGGCAGGTAGGTACGGGCAAATTCAAGGTCTGCTTTTGCAAATGCCCAGCATTCTTCGCGGCTGTTTCTAACAAAATCATCTTTGGCTTCGGCTACCGGCTTATCGACAATTGGAACCCCGCCAAAAATATTAGCCAAGTTGCGGTAAGCAAAACCTCTAAAAAAGCGGGCTTCGGCAATTGTAGCATTTTTTATCGCCTCGCTGGCCCAGGTAACTTCCGGATTGGCAGCACCGGAAATAAGTGTGTTGGCAATTTTAATGATATTATATTGCGAGTTGAACCAATCATTCGTGTAATTGTCCTGAGCTGTAACGATAGACCAGTTGTTGAATTTAGTCGATGCATCGCGCGGGTCAAAGCACACATCAGTGCCTAAACCCAGTATCCATGCATCCTTGGTGCCATCGGCCGAGTTGTAAAACAACTGTACGTTACGATACATTGATGCACTCATTACATCAAATTGTGCTTTGTTAAGCAGTGCATTGCTGGTGAGAAGCACATCAGTTGGCTGCTCTGCTAAAAAGTCGGCATCCTTGCAAGATGACATCATCATAATGCCTACTGACGCTATCGTTAATATGTTTCTAAATAATTTCATAATCCTAAGCTTTATTAAAATCCTAAATTTAAACCAAACGTTACAGACCGCATTATGGGGTTCGATTGGTTAACAGAAGAGTTTGTAGAACCGCCATTGCCACCAATTTGAGCACCATTGGCAGGATCGAGCCCTGTCCAGCCGGTTGCTGTGAAAAGGTTAGTACCAGCTACATATACTTTTAAATTGCTTACCCGTATCTTTTTCAAGATGCTTTGCGGAAAAGTGTAGCTTAATGATGCATTCTGTAACCTGGCAAACGTTCTGGATTGGTAAAAACCATAACCGTAAGGGTTGGCATAATTAGGACGAGGGTACTCGTTACTTGGGTTGTTTGGCATCCAGTAAGGCTGATTTAACCAGTTACCCGAGGCCGACAATACAGCACCTGGGTTTCGGCCCCTTAAATTTGTAGACATAAAGAAATTGTCTTTGCCTCCACCAATTATAGCATTGATGGTAAAATATAACTGGAAGTTTTTGTAGCTAAATGTGTTAGATATATTGAAGTTATAGTTTTCTTTAGCATAGCCGATAACTGAACGGTCAAGGTCGTTTAACTTACCATCGTTGTTCAGATCTTTAAACTTAACATCTCCGGCTACTGCGCCATAGGTTTTAATGTAATCAGCATCGGTAGACTGAACTATACCATCAAACGTAAGATCGTATATGGCTCCTAATGATTTGCCAATAAAGAAACTGTTGGCAATATCATCATCTTCTTTGCCATCACCATTTGCATCAGCACCATTCAGGTGTACTAACTTATTCCTGTTTATCCAAAAATTAAATCCAGATTCCCATTTAAAGCCGCTGGCGGCTTTAATATTAACGGTATTTAACGTTACTTCTAAACCCTTGTTGGCTACTTCGCCACGGTTAGATTGAACGGTGTTAAAGCCTGTAAAAATCGGTATGAAACGGGTAATGAGCTGATCAGTAGTGTTGCTTTTATACATATCAATATTACCGTATACTCTGTTATCCAGCAATGTGAAGTCGACACCAAGGTTTAACGCATCGGTTTTTTCCCAGGTAAGGGTTTGGTTGCCGAGTGTAGATGGTGTTGTGTAGAAAGCACTGTTTGATCCAAATACAGTATAACCGGTACTTGTTAATGATTGGGTTTGGTAAGGTGATATGCCCTGATTACCCGTGCGACCGTAAGACAACCTTAACTTTAAGTAGTTAACTGCCCGCACATTTTTCATGAAGCCTTCTTCGCTTAAAGCCCAGGCAACCGATCCGGCCGGGAATACCCCAAATTTGCGTCCTTCGGCAAACGCGGTATACCCATCCCTTCTAACATTTATGGTTGCGTAATATTTACTTTTGTAATTGTAGTTTAAACGGCCTATGTAACCAACGTTAGAGTACTTCGAATCATTAGTAGCTCCTGTGATGGTAGTAGCTGCATTTAAGCCATAAAAACCTAACACAGTTGTGCCATTAGTTGCAAAGTTAGCACCATTTAAGGTTATCGAATTTTCATGCGTGTAATCGCGGGTGTAGCCCACTAATGCATCTATATTATGATTGCCAAAAGAGCGGGTGTAGCTTAACAAGTTGTTAAACAGCCATGCATCTGATAATCTATTAGTTTTGTAACCCCGTGCGGTTGATAAGAATTGGGAAGGATTGGCAATTTCTGAGGCTACCAGCGTATTTATATTTCCACTTTCATGATGGAAGTAGCCGTAGTCCATTGTTCCACGGCTTCCGGTTACATCAAAACGGTAATTTAGCCCTTTAAGAAACGGAAATTTCACGTTAATAAAGCCAGTACCTCTAATGCTGGTGTAAATTTCCCGGTTATCATCAATATAAGCAGGCTGTGATAAACCTACGTTACCCCAATACGGGTTATAGAATGATGTACTGCCGGTAGGGTAGCGCTGCAGCAAATTGTCATTTGTGCCAGCAACATATTTGTAACTGTAAGGCGACATATAAGTTGCCATATACACATCAGGACTTATGCCCGAATAATCGCGCGATGAATAATAAGCATTTGCACCGTAGCTAAGCCAATCAGTAATGTTATTTTCGAGTTTTAACGTAAAGTTAGGCTTTTTGAAATTATCGTTAGCTAAAACCCCTTTTTGGTCTAAGAATCCTGCCGAAAAGTAGTAATTTGTTTTGGCTGTTCTGCCTGAGACACTTACCTCGTAATTTTTAATGGGTGCATATTGGGTGATATCATCTAACCAATTCATTTGGTGTCCCTCGTTATAAGCTTGTTGCTCAAGAGGAGCTAAAAACACCTTGGTTGGATCGGTTATGTCTGTACCTCTGATGGATAAGTTATCTTTTCGCCATTGTAAGAAATCATCACCAGTTCTCATTTTAGGTACCCGGGTCCAATTTTGGATACCGTAGTAAGTGTTGAAATTAATAGTAGGTTTATCGGTTTTGCCTCTTTTGGTGGTAATTAATACAACCCCATTTTGCGAACGAGAACCATATATAGCAGCCGAACTAGCATCTTTCAGAATGTCGAAAGTTGCTACATCGTTCATATTGATCTCGTTAAGGTTGCCGTTAAAAATAACTCCGTCTAATACAATAAGCGGGGATGTTGCGGCAGTAACAGAGTTTTGGCCACGAACTACAATGTTTGGACTTGCGCCTGCACTGGTAGACGGACCTACGTTTATGCCTGGTGTGCCCTGCAAGGCCTCTAATGGGTTTACGAAAGGTACACTTTCCTTCGGTCCGCCTTCAAATTTAACAGTTGTAACAGCACCGGTTACATCTTTACGCTTTTGTGTACCGTAGCCTACTACAACAACATCATTTAATTGCTTATTATTTTCTATTAAGGTGGCGTTAATGGTTGTTTTACCAGCCACCTGTACCACTAAAGAATCGTAGCCCAGGCTGGTAAACGTTAAACTGCCCTGCGCGCCAACCCTTATACTATACGTGCCATTTACATCGGTGCTCGTAGATACTCCGGTTGACGCTTTTACAGTTACACCGATAAGCGATTCGCCTTTTGCGTCAGAAACCTTTCCTTTTACGGTGGATGATACCTGCGCCCATGAAGCCGAGCCGATAAATAGCAGCATGGCAGCTATGGCACATGATAACATCATCTTGGTTACTCCTAAATGGTAGAAATAACGTAATTGTAGTCGTTTTTTCTTCATACGCAGTGTTTGTTTAAATTAATTTTTGACATTGTTGGTTTATAAATGGTTATTAATTGGTACAGTTAAACGGTATTCATCTGTTGTGGTCTGCACTATGCGCTGCAGGTCTTCATAATTGTCTTCAAGTTTCCTTAATAGTTGAAATTGCGCCCGTGCACGTTGCAGATTATGGTCGGATGACTGGGTTTTAAAATAAATGTCGCCTTCAAGATAATCGGTTAAAAAGCGCAGCCCTATCATGTAAGGCAAGAGCAAGGTGCCTATCGTGAGCGATTTTATTTCTAAATCGGTTAATACGTTGGCCGTTTCTTTTAAAAAACCTATCGCAAATGCTTTAAATAAGCTAATGTTGACATCTATTTTAGATGTATCTGCTTCGTCTTCAGCCGCTGTATTCACAATACTTCGTATAGCATCTCCAAAATCGTAAGCAATGTAGCCGGGCATAACGGTGTCCAGGTCAATCACACATTGAGCCTTACCGTCGGCGTCAAGTAGTACGTTATTAAATTTGGTATCATTATGGGTAATGCGTAAGGGAAGTTTCCCCGCACGACCTAAGTTAAGAATGGAGCACATCTCCTCCTGGCGTTTCAATACAAATGCAGTTTCCTCGGCTACATATGCACTCCGTCCCACCGGATCGGCATCCAACACATATTTAAATTTTTGAAGTCTTTTTTCAATGTTATGGAAATCCGGAATAGTTTCGCCCAGAAGATCGGCGTTCAAATCTGATATCAGCGCCTGAAAACGTCCAAAAGCTTTACCTCCCTCTCTTGCCTGATTAATCGTAGTTACAATATCAAATGATAGTGTATTTTTTAGGAAAATGTACACACGCCAGTAATTACCTGCATTATCCTGGTAATAGCATTTATTTTCGCTTGTCCTGACCAGAGTTAAAACTTGTTGGTTTGGATCTACGCCATCCCAGGCCGACAGTTTCTGTTTGATATGATGCGTAACAATTTCAATGTTGTTTATCAAGATCGCTACGTTTTCAAAAACATGCGAATTAATGCGTTGCAATAAGTAGTCCGGCAGCTCAGACTTTGCATTAATGATATGGAAAGTGTCGTTAATGTGCCCTGAGCCATACGCGTTTATCTCTTTAACTTCTCCCTGTATGTTAAATTGAGACACGATGTCTTTTAAAGTATTAAATGTATAGGAGCCCAGATACATAAGTGTAAATAAAAAAAGTTTATAGAGAGAGAACCGAGGTGCGTGCTTGGACAACAAGTATATTTGGTGTGTGCGCAAACAAATGTATAAAAACAATTTGTGTGCGCACACAAAAAAAAATATTTTTTGATAAATGTATATTTTTTTAGCGAAGAGTATTAGCTTAGCGGCGTCAAGCAGTGATATAAATCTAACCTACTTGCCTGCCTAAATTATATCCTGAGGCAAGTCTTAAAAGTATTCACTAAAGCCTGCTTTGATAAGGTACTTATCCAAAGGTGTAACTAATTATAAATTATGAAGATAGGCTTAATTGTGTTCATGATATGCGCAAGCATAAATGCTTTCTGTCAGAATGATGATAAAAAGAAGCACGCCATTGATGTTGATGCAATACGTGAAACTCAATTAACAGGCGATGTTGGCTTAAGACCAACGATAATGTCTGCGCCGGCCAGCGCACAACAGGTAGCCCAACTTTTAAAGAAATTTCCTGGCAAGAGATACCTGACATTTCCGGAGACGCGCCAAAATTCTATTCGGTTGTTAGATTCACTGCCTAAGCCGTGGCTAAGCAGAACAGCTGCCGAGTTAAGTAACTTTAATGGCAGTGCACAACCCGGAGAGTACTACGTTTTTCAGATAGGGGTTTATGCAGCAGCGCAGCAGCTTGACGGACTTATGGTAGACATTGCACCCTTAAGTAATGCGGGTAAAGTAGGCATCACTGATGTCACCTGCTTTAACACCCAGGGTGTCGATATCGCCGGAAAATCATACAAAAAATCACTTACTGTAAAGTCTAAAAATGTTTTACCTCTATGGTTTGGCATTATGGTGCCTGAAAATGCAGCCGGGTTGTATAAGGGTTTAGTTCACATTAAGCCCCATGGCCTGCCAGCAACTACCGTTAATATAAACATCACTGTTAAAGGTAACAAGATTGAAAACCATGGTTTTAATAAGGATGATAAACTCTCCAGATTGGCTTGGCTAAATTCTAAAATAGCTTTAGATAACGATGTTACACAGCCATACAAGCAGTTAGGGCGCAATAATAATGAGATTAGCGTACTTGGGCGTACCATCAAACTCTCTGCCGAGGGTTTGCCGCAAGATATCCAAACTTACTTTGATAAAAATAACCAGCGTTTACTACCAACGAGCGAACCCATATTAGCAAACAAGATGCGGTTTGTTGTGGAGCAGCGCGGTAAACAGCTCCAATTTTCGCCTGCTGCTATATCTTTTACAGATAATTTTCCAGGGGCAACACGCTGGACAACCTTACTTAAAAGTGCTGACGTTAATATAGCGGTGCATGGTAGAGCCGAGTTTGATGGATACCTAGGGTACCAATTAGTGGTTACACCGTTAAAAGATATTATGGTGGATGATATCAGGTTAGAAATGCCTATGTCTCCTCAAAAATCAACCTATATGATGGGTTTAGATAAAGAAGGCGGATTTCGACCCGAAAAATGGAACTGGAAATGGGATGTTTTAAATAAAGATCAGGATGAGGTTTGGATGGGCGATGTTAATGGCGGCTTAAAAATTAAATTTAAAGGTGCTAATTATAAAAGGCAATTAGTAAACATCTACTATTCATTTGGCCCCCTTAATGAACCCGAATCTTGGGGCAACGGTAAAAAGGGCGGGATTGACATCAATACTGAAAATAAGGGTGCTGTGCTTAAAGCATACTCCGGGAGCCGTTTGTTACGTAAAGGGCAAACTTATCATTTTAACTTCGACTTACTGATTACGCCTTTTAAACTCATTAACAAAAGCATCCAGTTTGGCGACAGATACTACCATACCGACATAGATACCACTAAAAATTTTATAAAAACTGCCAGTGAACATGGCGCTAATATTATCAATATCCATCATAAGAAAGACATCTATCCCTTTCTGGATTACCCTTTCATGGACGAAAACTTACCGGATTTAAAAGCATTTATCGATAGTTCACATGTACATGGTTTAAAGTCTAAAGTTTACTATACCACCCGCGAACTTTCGGTTAATGCAAAGGAAATTTGGGCTATGCGTAGTCTTAACAATGAAATAATATTTCCCGGTCCTGGTATTAATACACGTACGCTTGTAAATCCTAAAGGCGTACACCCGTGGCTCGCTGCTAATTTTAAAGAAAACTTTATACCCGGCTGGGTTGCTACATTCACCCATGGCAAATACAAAGGCAGGCAAGATTTAGCTGTACTTACCACGCCAGATAGCAGGATGAACAATTTTTATCTTGAAGGTTTGGATTGGATGTGTAAAAACATAGCCATTGATGGTATTTACATGGATGATTTAGCTCTGGATAGAGAAACCATGAAGCGCGCGCGCAAAATTTTAGACCGCGAACGTCCGGGTGCCCGCATTGACATGCACACCTGGAACCATTACAACGAGTACGGCAAATTTGCATCATCACTTAATGTATATATGGATATGCTGCCCTATATCGATCAGCTTTGGATAGGAGAGGCGCGTAACTATGACACACCCGCCGACTACTGGCTAATAGAAATTAGCGGTATACCATTTGGTTTAACCTCACAAATGTTAAATAAAGGTGGTAATGTTTGGCGTGGTATGAACTACGGTATTACAGACAGGCTTGGCTGGTTCAGATCTAAAACGCCGGAGTATTTGTGGCTGTTTTGGGACGAGCACAACATTGAGAAGAAGGAGATGATTGGTTTTTGGGATAAAAGCAACCCGGTGCGTAGTAATAACCCCGAGGTGGAAGCCACTATTTTTAAAGGCCGCGACGAAGTCTTGATATCCGTTGCTAACTATTCAGACAAGGACCGGAAGTTTCAGTTAAATATTAATTGGAAGGCCCTTAATCTTACTCCCGATGAGGTTACTGTCGAAATGCCGGAAATAACTGAATTTCAAGAAAAAAAATCTATTAAATGGAATGATGAAATAAAAGCTGACGCGGCAAAAGGTTATATCATCGTCATTAAAAAGAAAGTTGTTAAAGTAATTCCTTTAGATACCAATCGTCACGGGTAACCCTATGAAATATAAATATATAATTACACTGTTTTCCTGTTTCATTCTACAGCTATCCATAACCCGTGCGCAATCCGTGTACAAAATATATGTCGCTAATACAGGTGCTGAAAGCGCTTCGGGCACCAGGGAGCAACCCGTAAACAACGTGCAAAAAGCTATAGAGCTTGCATCTAAAGTGCAGGGTGATAAAGTTAAAAAAATTGAGATATGGGTTAGAGGCGGTACTTACTATATTGACCACTCAATTGATTTGATACAAGGAAAAACGTGGACGTCAACCTTGCCGTTAAGTATAGAAGCTTATAACAAAGAGCCTGTAATTTTTCATGGCGGTGTTACTGTTGGCCACGATAGGTTAAAGCCGGTTACCAGTAAAGCCTACTTAAGCAGGTTTCAACCCGAATTTAGAGATCGCATACGTCAAATCGACCTTAAGGAGCTAGGTATAGACCCTGGTCAGCTGCGCCCTGTAGGATTTAGCAGACCTTTTGGTCCAACCTGGATGGAAGTATTTGTAAATGGTGCTCCCGGGCAAATTGCGCGGTGGCCCAATGCCGGCACTGTACCCATTGATTCTGTTTTACAAATTGGCAGCACCATCTCTGATAAAAAGGTGGTGGCCGTAAAACCAACGGAAGTTAAGAACGCCGTAATGGCTATTAAGCCTACTGAAGTGAATAAAGAGATTGTATCTATTAAACCGGTCGACTCTGCTGCAAAAAATACAACGGTAGCGGTTGTAGATACTACAAAAAAGGGCGGTGTGTTTTTTTATAACGATCCGCGCCCATCCAAATGGAAGGAACCTAAAAAAGCTTGGTTAAGTGGTTTTTTTATGTGGGGATATGCTGACGATGCTATACCCGTTGAAAGTATTGATACCATAAGGCGCATTATAAAAACAGCCATGTCTACCCGGTACGGTTTTGGCAGCGGTAAGCCGTGGCGCGCTTATTATGCTTATAACATACCCGAAGAGATAGATATACCGGGAGAGTATTACGTTGATACGGACACAAAAATACTATACGTGCTGCCCCCTGCTAAGTTGAGCAGCCTGGAGTTATCCGTATTAGAGACGCCAATGTTACAAGTGGAAGGCGTAAATAACTTCCAAATTAAGAACATACACTTTACATGTAGCCGCGGAATGGGTATTTATACCGAAAGAACAAAAGGCCTGCGTGTTAATCAATGTAAGTTTAATAACCTTGGCATGATGGCGGTGTTTGTAGGTAAATCTATGCTGAGTGTTGACGGCGATAAAGTGGTTACTAACCTAAACGCAAAAGCGCGGGTAACCGGAGATATACTGCAGTATATTTACGACAATACCACCTTTGATAGTGAGGGCGGCAGTGATAACGGTATTCTAAACTGCGAGGTTTATCAAACCGGGGCAGGTGGTATTTATCTTAGCGGAGGTAACCGCATCGCCTTATCCGCTTCAAAGTCGTTTGTAAAAAACTGCCTTATACACGATTATAACCGGATAGCAAAAACTTTTATGCCGGGCATTTACATTGCTGGTGTGGGTAATACTATTGCTAACTGCGAAATATACAATGCCCCTTCGGTGGCTATTTTGCTGCATGGCAATAACCATATCATTGAATATAATGATATACACAGCACTACCCTAGAGGTTGATGACATGGGTGCCATTTACCATGGTCGAGATCCGTCAGAGAGGGGAAATATTGTACGGTATAACTACCTGCATGATTTAGGTGGCTTAAATAAAACCATGGGAGTTTATCATGATGATGGTGCTTGCGGTACACAGGTTATCGGAAATGTTTTTTTTAGAGCCGGTACCGTAGCAGGATTTATTGGTGGGGGGCAGGATAATGTCTATATCAACAATCTGTTTTTGAATACGCGTTATGCATTTCATATTGATAAGCGCCTAACAGGGTGGGCTAAGGGTGTTGTGCAGCCAAAGGGCTTGTTTCAAAAGCGGCTCGAAGCAGTTAACTATACCAAGCCGCCTTACTCAACCGCTTACCCTACACTGAAAGAGTATTTTAACGAAGGGCCGGCCGTGCCTCAACGCAATAAGTTCGAAAACAATGTTATGGTAAATATTGAGAAAAAGTTTGAAGGCGATACTACGCTGGTTTATTTCGGTAAACACAATTTCGAAACTATTGGCGATCCCGGATTCAAGAATTACCCTAAACAGAATTTTAAGATAAAACGACATTCTTTAATTTATGATAATGTGCCGGCTTTCATAGCGCCACCTCTTAAAAAAATAGGTTACCGTAAGGTTAAGTGATGCTCTAACCGTTAAGCTATGCCTGTTGAACAACCTTTGAAGATCTTTTACCTGCAACCTTACCACGAGGGCACATCCATTGCCGATATTGTATCGGCGATGGATGATTTGCCTAAACATGCCATAGCAAAAGCCCCTTGGGCAGATTATCAATATAAGCCCGACTGTGCTTTTGCAATAGCGCACTGTAACAGTAATATATATATCAAATTTTTTGTTGTTGAAGATGCTGTGTTGGCAAGGTTTACAACACCTAATAGTTTGGTTTATAAGGATTCGTGCGTTGAATTTTTTATAGCATTCAACAATGAGCAAAGTTACTATAATCTCGAGTTTAACTGTCTAGGTACCGCTTACGTTGGTTATGGGTCAGGTAAAACCCAACGGGAGGCTGCACCAATTCCTATTGTTGAGCAGATAAAAAGTAGTAGTTTATTGTACTCTGTTGATGGTAAGATTAAATGGGAGCTTACGCTGGTGATACCTACAGATACATTTTACCGACACAGCAGCCCACAATTATTGCAACTTGATGCTAAATGTAATTTTTACAAATGCGGAGATGATATGCCGGTTCCACATTATTTGTGCTGGAACAATATTGTTTCTGACGCTCCTGAATTCCATTTACCCGATTTTTTTGCGAAGGCCAGTTTTATTCCTCAATCTTAGATGTTGTCTTCGTCCACGTAGTAATTAAAATTCTCTTTAGTAACAATATCCAACGGTAAAAATTTAACGGCTGCCACTTCTTTCTTAAAAACGAGGTGTTCAACAAGCTGGTTTATACCCCAATAACCTTGTCCCTTTGGGTTTTGATTGATGAGAAAGCTTATACTGCCCTTATTAAGGTAATGAACGTTTTGCGGTAGCAGGTCGTAACCTATAATGTTAACGTGCTGAATATTTTGCTGCTCTAAATATTTAGCAATATCATGAGCTTTGGAGGTTGTAACAAAAACGGTTTTTAAATCGGGTGTGTTAGCAAAAATTTGGTTAAGGCTGGCTTTAAATGTGGCAGCATTCTCGCGTTTAAGCTCTGCTTTTATAATGTTATAACGGTCGCTCAGATTATTATGTAAAAAGTAATTGCGTAAGCCTTGTTCTTTTTTTAGCAAGTGAGCTGCATTGCTTATCTCTTCGTCAATGTGCGCAACCAGAATTGATGCTGGTTGCTGCATGCCGTAATGTATCAGTTTACCGGCTAAAAAACCACTTTGGTAAGAGTCCTGTCCTATGTAGCTTAATGGATCGAAATCAGCTATTTGCGTGTTAAACAGCACAAACGGAATATTCTGTTTCTTCCATTGTTCAAAAAATGGCAATACTTCCCGGTAAAATATAGGCGATAACAATATGCCGTCCGGATTACTGTCTGAAACGTTTTGAGCGGCTTCTATAAAAGATTTAACATTGAACGGATCAAACGTAAACTGGTGAACCTGCATGCCAAATTTACCCAAGTCTTTCTCTGCCTTTTCGATGCCTGATTTTGGGGCAAGCCAGTAAGAGTCGACCGTATGATTGGGAATTAAAGCAGCTAAATGATATGTTTTATTGGAACCTAGCGCCCGGGCTATGAAGTTAGGCTCATATTTCATCTCGCTGATAATCTTGAGCACTTTTTCTTTTACCTTTTCATTAACATTGCCACGATCATGTAAAACCCTGTCAACAGTACCTGTAGAAACATTCGCCTTTAGGGCAATATCCTTAATCCTAATATTTACCTTCATGCAGCATTCAGCTCTAATAAATTTGTGTGCAAAACTACTGTAAAAGCAAGTTTAAACAAATACAACCCCGTTATTATCTATTAGTTTTTGTTGTGAACCAACTACCGCGTAAGCAGTAATACAAATTGAAGAGGTAACAAGGGAGCAATAGCATATAGGCGGCCTGATTGTTGGTTAGTCGTGCAAGCCAGCCATAAATCAACGGCATAATAGCGCCGCCTGCAACACCCATAATTAATAATGCCGAGCCCCGGCTTAACTGTGCACCGCTTAACCCTTTTAGTGCTTGCGGCCATATAGCAGGCCATAGTAATGCGTTAGATAGCCCTAGTAATGCTACAAACGCAATAGAGGTTTTGCCGGGAGTAATGATAACCAATACGGCTATAATAAGGCCTAAAATAGCTGAATAAAGAAATGCTTTTTCTTGTGTTATAAATTTAGGGATGGCAAAAGAACCAAATAAGTAGCCAATAACGGTAAATGCCAGTGTATAAGAGGTGAGACTTTTGGCGATGTTTAAATTGAATCCATGATATAGGCCATAGTTGCCGATAGTGTCTCCAGCCAAAACTTCCAGGCCTACGGTGCAAAAAACGGCAACAAATCCCAACAAAAAATTCACACTGTTTTTTTGATTTATCGGTTGGCCGGTGTCTTCGGCTGCAACTGGTTTAATTTCTGGAAGATGTGCGTATTTAATGCCAAATGCGATTGTCAAAAGTATTATGCATAGCACCGTATAGGGCATTATAACCGCACGGGCGAGTTCATTAAGCCGTAATACTTTATCGGCTGGAGAATATTGCGCTAGTTCTTTGATCAAATCCCCGGCGTTGTTTAAGATGATAGCGCCTAAAATAATAGGTGCAACCACACCCGCCAGCTTATTGCAAATGCCCATAATGCTCATGCGTTGTGCTGCCTTATGAGCGGGCCCAAGTAAAGTTATATATGGATTAACTGCCGTTTGCAACAACGTTGTGCCAGTACCCACCACAAATAAACCTAGCAAAAATATAGGGTAGTAACGCATCAAAGCGGCCGGAATAAATATAAGACAGCCAAAAGCCATAATTATCAGACCTAACCGCATTCCCTTGATCATACCTGTACGCTGCAAAATTTTGCTTGATGGAAGCGCCATTATCGTGTATGATATATAAAAGGCAAATGTTACAAGGTAGGCCTGCCACTCTTCGAGCTGACAGGCAATGAGCAAGTAAGGAATAAGTGTACCGTTAACCCAGGTTACAAAACCAAATATGAAAAAAAAAGCACCAACAGTGCCTATCTGCTTTGCATAACCGCCTTTAGCGGTTGGTTCACTTAAATTAGCTGTAGCGTCAACCATGTTTATGATGTATTAGTATGATAATTACTTATATCTGTTTTTTAACAAGTCTTTCATGTACAAATTTACATCCCACTGATTAGCTACCGGTGTGGTACTAAATGGCTGTAACTGCATATATGGATGAGGGCCAAACTCTGCAGTAACAGTTAAATATTCTGAGCCCTTTATTCTATGCGCATTTATCACCCTATCCCAACAGGCAAGATGCGTCGCCACAACTTCCTTCCATTCAGCCGACCGCGGATCGGTAACCTGAGGTCCATGAGCGTGGCCTATACGGGCATGAATATGGTCGGTATGCGCAACGGCCAAATCAACCGCCGTTTGCTGATCGGCCAGGTAACTTTCGGCCACTGCGTACCAGTGAGATATATCGAGTGTTAGTCTCAAATCACGATATTTTTGCAGATATGCCTGCGTTACATGTGCAGCGAAACTAAACTTGCCGCGATGCGTTTCATGAACAATTTTAACACCGGTTTCAGCGCTTATTTTTTCAGCGCGTTCAATTAAATATTCATTTTGCTGATATGTGAAAAAATCCCTTCCGGTGTGCGACGTAATGAACAAAGGCAAGGCAGCAGCCATAGACCGCAACCGCAGGTCAAATTCTTTAACATGCGTTTCAAAATCAGGCGTAACCGTGTCCCAATGCTGCCCAAGAAGTTTTAAGCCATGCCTGCTTAATGTTGACTGGATAAATTTAATCTCATTCTCATCAAGTGGTAAGCTGGTTTCCACACCGTCAAAGCCGGCATTTTTAACCTTTTCACAAAAAGATTCCCATGGGATATCTTCCTGGCCCCATCGGGTACAAAAAAACAATAATTTCAAAATTATAGGGTAGCCGGGTCAATAATAATCGGAAAAAACTGGCCCTCAATTTTATTCCCCTTCGGAATAGGAGGAGTACCGGGCATAAGTTCCTTGTCAGAATTAGTGATGGTACCGTCGGCAAACATATTTAACACAAACGCCCTGCGCGAGCGTGTTGACTTATTCTCATACGATCCGTGCACCAAAAGCGGATGGTGAAACGTACCATAACCACGTTTTAACTCAATAGGTATGGGGGTAAATGCCGCTTTCTGTTCTTCTGTTAAAAACTCCATTAAACCGTCCATTTCGCCAGCAAGCTCAGGCTTTTCCAAAAGGCCCCAACGCTGGCTGCCCGGTACATAGTACATGCAGCCATTTTCGGTTGTTGCATCGTCAAGCGCTACCCAGCAAGTAAGGTGCTGCAGTGGGGAGGTACGCGTCCAGTACGAATAATCCTGATGCCAGGCTACTACGCCTCCATGATTGGCCGGCTTGCAAAATAATTGATCATGCCAAAAACGAACAGCTTTATTGCCCAATAATTGACTTGCAGCCATCACAAAAGCCGGATTCCATAATATGTCATGAAACCCGGGTGTAAGACGCCATGCACCAAGTGCATGAAACAACACCGAATTTTCATCAGTTGATGCATTTGAGAAAAATTGATAGAACAGGGCGTGTTTGGGATGATCGGGCTCGGCAATAGCAGCAAGCTCATCATTAAGTTGGTCTACCTGCCATTCTTCTAAAAATTTTATATTACTTAAGTAGCCATTCTCATTAAAAAAGTCTATCTGATCCTGGGTGAGCTTGTATTGTTCCCACTCTTCTTTGTTTGCAGGCCATTTAAAAAAATCAGATACCAATTGGTGGTGTTCCGAAAGATCTACTAATTGCTGGTTTTCCATATCGATAAAATTTACAATTTGTTTAACATTGGGGTTGGCTGTTGCAGTGTTATAAGGTTTTTATACTGGCTAAAGAAATTCCGGTTATGCATCTCTTTGATAAATTGAAAGGATCTGTCTTCGAATAAGATTTCGTAAGGCAGTGGTACTTTCTTTTTATGCTCCGCCGCGTTAATGGTATTTAGTGCATTATAGTCGCCTTTAAAAAACGAAAATGCCCACTGTGCTGCCAGGTCATCTTGGTCGTGCATTAGCCAGCTACTTAAAATAGCTTCTTTGTTATCACCCGTTCCAAGCACATTCATAAGGTACATGCTCAAAAAATCATTTGAGCTATAAGGCGTCTCCGGATGGTTTTTTCTGTAATCTATTATATATTGTGTAAGCTCCGTAGAATTTACCCCGTTTTTCAAAAGCAAAATATAGCTCTCGATAAAGGCCTCTAAGCGCTCATCTACTTCATACGGTTTGCCTACTCCTAAATTTTCGGGCCACTGGCGGGCTTCATTTATATAATGAAGTGCTTGTTGTAAATTGTTGTCTTTTATCTCGTCAAGTGCAGCAAAAACATGAATTTCCTTCCAAATATTTCTCCCTTCAGATGCTCCTTCATTTGGCAGCACGGTAAGTTGCTGCAATAGCTTAATACCCTCGGTAAAGTTTGAGGTATGCATTAAGCAATTGGCTAACTGTAATCCAAGGTAATAATTGCCCGCATTAACGTGGTAACCTTTCTTTGCCATTTGTAATGCTTCTTCCCAATTTTTGTTAAGAGCAAGGTAATTACATAACGAGAACGCGGTTCGCCATTGGGTAGGGGCCAGTTCATATGCCCTATACAGACTTGACAGTGCAGCATCGAATTTTATTTCGCGCAGCAGGTTAGCTTTTACTATGTAAAAAGTGTAACTATCAGGTTCGTTATTACATTGCTGTAGAAGCGCTAATGCTTCCTCTTTACGCAGCATTTGTATATAAGCCAAAGCAAGGTAGTATTTAAATTTCCAGCATTCGTTTGTATTTATTGCCCATGTTAACGCATCTACATCTTCCTCGCGATGCGAAAAAACAAAATCAGAACCTAATAGAGTACTTTCTTCCAGTAACTTGACAGCTGCTGGTAAGTCGCCTGACACACCTTTAACATAAGCCCTCCAAACATATACCATGGCATAGGCAGGGGCAAAGTCCAAAATCTCAAGGCTGGTTTCGAACTGTTTTACGTTAAAATAAAATAGGCTTAGCTCAAGATATATTTCATAAGGCATTTCACTTTTAATGCCTGCATTAAAGTCATTGGCGCTCACCGTGCCAAGCTTGTAAAGTTCAAAACGCGAAATGTGATCGAGCGGGTTGCCCTGTATTAAACTTTCTGCCAGTGCTTTTGCATTGTTATGTTCACCTTGCAAACGTGCAACCAACACTTCTAACTGTAAGGCTTGCCAATTGTACACGTTGTACTGAAGTGCCTTTATTATATAGGATAACGATTTTGTTAATTGTTGCTGACTTAATAGTACCTTGGCTAGCTCGGTATAGCTGGCAGACCGATATTGTATTGACTGGCAGGCTATAGAAAACCCATCCTTGGCATCTGTATATAATCCTAACCTGGCGTTAACAACACCGTACAGATAATTTGCTTCGGCATTATAAGTATCAATAGCTAAAGCTTTTTTCACTAGTGCTAAAGCCTCGGCATATTTAACCTGCCTAATGTATACACCCGCTAAACCGGTTAAAGCTGCCGTGTAGAACGGGTCTTTTTTGAGGCAAAGCCGGTACTCATTAACAGCACGTTCGTAAAAACGTTGTCGTTCCCACTCTTTAGCCTGAATGCAAATAGCCTGTACCGATTCAAAATCGTAACCGGTAGCGATGTCAACAGGCCTGTTTAGCTTATAATCTTGTTCAGTGGCATCAAAGATCAGTTCGTCGTTAAGCCAAACTTTTATGTTCTTGGGCGTTTCTGATATTTGTAGTGGTATGCAGGTTGTTTGTAGCGTAGCAAATACAATATCTTGCTTCAACAATATCCTCCCGTTATCCTCAATCTTCAAACAGCCTTCTAATGGTTGATTAGCGCAAATATTTATTTGGCAGCCATCAGTTGTACAGGTTAAATAAAAGGATAGCTGCTCATTAGCGTAAGTTAAACCGTCTATATCTTTTATAGGAAACCAATATTCTGCCCAGTTATCAAAGCTGTGCGGTAAAAACGAGCTGTGTTTAAAAGGGGTTTTTGAACTTTGAGCTATACTTTGATTAAACAACCGGCCCGATTGCACCTCTGTATACTGTCCATCGGTGTCAGTTAGTAAATCTTCCCATATCATTCCGTACCGAGAGAGCCCCCAGATCCATATTTTTTTACCAGGCTTGTCATCGTACGTTGCTGAATGCCCGAAGCCAAAGTTGTCTGCATGCCAGTAACAACCCCAAAAGTCGGCATATGATCCAACAACGTGATATGACTTATACTCGCCAAAGTTATTTTGCTCATAGTCGGATATAGTACGACCTTCTTCATCTTGAGGCCAGCTGAAATGCTTCCCGTCATGTCCGAGCCTTTGATGGCCAGGGAAAACATACTCCAGATCGCCATTGGTTTTAATACCTATATTGTTCCACTGGTAATAGGATTGCTCTAATTGGCTGTTATTATACCAGCTGGATCTGGTTAGGAAAAAGGCGGTATCAGCAGACAGATTGATTTCAATTAACCAATTAGATCTTGATGGCCAGTCGGTTGCGCTGATAAAGCAACTTACGCTGCCATCGGCGTTACTACGGGTAAAGTAATCCACCGGAGCTGAACATGATGGAGTGTGACCTATAATTCCCATATTGGTTTCCATTCCGCCTGATGTCCAGGGACCACGCATAGCTACATCTCTAAATTTAGCTGCATGATTAAAGTAGATAAACTCTTTACCACTACGTTTTTCAACAGCGCCCCATATTTTTCCTCCTACAGCAGGGTTTATCCATAGTTTGATGTGCTCATTTTCCAATACAATCATTTCCCAAGAGTGGGGGGTACCAGCATTGGTGTAACCGTCAAAACGATTGTAGGGGTAAAGCCGGCCAAATTCGGGTATTGGGCTTGGGTCAGAATAAGGATAGGTAGTTAAAGTAATTAACTCTTTACTAACACTTGCTTCCTTTTTACCTTCAGGCATCGTAAATGGTATTATAAAATAGAAATTGGTTGGCTATCTTGTTCCAAACCTAACGAACATAAATACAGGATGCAACTTTTTTCGAAAAAAATGTGTGCGCACACAATTGCTTATAAGTCTTCAATAACAATTTTTAAAACTGAAATTTTAATACGAAAACATATTTTTGCAATAGGTAAGATAACAAGCATGCGCTTATAACGTACATATGATTTATTATAGGGTATTAATAAATGAAAAACGTTCGGATTAAGGATATCGCCCAAAAAGCTAAGGTGTCAACTGGAACCGTAGACAGGGTATTGCATAACAGAGGGCGTGTGTCAGACGGTGTAAAGAGACACGTACTGAAAGTAATTGAAGATATGGAGTACGAACCTAATATCCTGGCTCGTACTCTGGTGTCAACCAAGGTGTATAATTTGGCTGTTCTGTTGGCAGACAGCCAGGTGGATTCATATTGGGAGGATCCTCAAAAAGGTATTGAACAGGCCCAAAAAGAATTGAAGCAGTACAGAGTTAAGGTGAACTTATTTGTTTTTGATCCTTACAGCGTTGCTTCCTATATCAATCAGGCTGCTGCTCTCACTGCATCAAAACCCGACGGCATTTTTTTATCGCCCATATTTTATCGTGAAACTTTACCGTTTTTTAAGCAATGGGATGAAGATTCTATTCCCTTTGTGTTATTTAATACGAATATTGAAGAGTGCAATGCGCTAAGCTATATTGGTCAGGATTCTTACCAGAGTGGTATGTTAGCCGGTAAGCTTGTTGAGTATGGTCAGCCCGATCCTTGTAGCGTTTTAATTGCTCACATAGATGAAGATATCAGTAACTCAGCTCATCTCACTCAGAAAGAACAAGGTTTTCGTGACTATTTTGCTGAAAATTTTTTAGCTGATAAATACACACTAATGCGAACCGAACTTAATCGAGCCGATTTTTCTTCCTTCACCAATCAACTCGATACTTTGATACAAAACACCCCCGACTTAAAGAGTATCATCGTAACAACTTCGAAAGCTTATGAAATAGCAGCTTATCTTGAACAACGGCGTTTAAAAAGTATAAAAATTATAGGATTTGATCTACTTCCTAAGAACATTAACTTCTTAAACCGAGGTTATATTAGCTTTCTTATAAACCAAAATCCAAAAGGGCAGGGGTACTGGGGGATCCATTATCTTGCACGCCATCTTTTGTTCAAGAAAGAAACGCCTAAGGTGAAGTATTTGCCATTAGACGTAGTAACTAAAGAAAACCTTAGATATTACGCTGGTGAAGAAGAATCTGCACTTTTATAAATCTAAACAAGCCGTTTAAAACGCTGGCTAATCTGCATGCGGTAACCATAGCTGTAATCTTAATTTGTCCCTTTAAATAAAAAGTGTGCGCACACATTTGTTGTATTGAAAGTTTTTTATATAATTGCAGTCGCTTATTGTGTTCGTACATCAGTTTGTTTTTGTGTCGTTAATAAGCACTTCTTAGTATAAACCGCGAAAGCCCAACCGGCTAAAACTGTCTTTATAAATTGTGCTGATGAAAAAAAAGATTATCACGCTTGTTGTACTATGCCTGCAGCAGTTAATGGCAAATGCGCAAAATAGCAGGGTGAATAACTACCTGCCTGTTAGTGTACAAAGCCGACAAAAGATAGAGAAACTTATTAGTTTAATGACGGTTGAGGAGAAAGCACATCAATTGGCTTCCTTTTATCCCAACGCAAACCAAAGACTGAACATTCCGCATATGCAGGCAGGTGAGGCGTTGCATGGCGTTGTGGCATCGGGAACCACATCATTTCCTGAAGCTATTGCTTTGGGTGGGTCTTGGGATACAACCTTGGTTGAAAGCGTAGCAACTGCGATAGCTGCAGAGGCACGGGCATTAGGTGTACATCAATGTTATACTCCCATGTTAGGTGTGCAACGTGAAGCCCGCTGGGGACGTTTTGAAGAAGGTTATGCTGAAGACCCTTACCTGGTGAGCCGGATAGGAGTTGCCTTTATAAATGGTTTGCAGGGTAGGGGATTGCAGCGCTTTGATAAAAACCACGTAGTGGCTACTGCAAAACACTTTGTGGGCGATGGCGAACCCCTTTTAGGAGAGAATGGAGCCGCTGTAGAAATATCCCTGCGCAGCCTGCACGAGGTGCATTTGCCTCCATTTAAGGCAGCGGTAGAAGAGGCTCATGTTGGCGCAATAATGCCGGCACATCACAGTTTAAACGGAGTTCCTTGCCACATTAATACCGATATGCTTATTGGCGTATTAAAGAATGAGTTTGGCTTTGGTGGATTAATAGTGTCGGATAACAATGATATCCGTTGGGTTCAGGATAAGTTTCATGTTACAGCATCAAGAGACGAAACGATAACGAAGGCGCTTGAAGCCGGTGTAACTACCGAGCTTGCCTGGCAGCAACCCTGGGGTAATTTACGCATGTACGGCCCTGATTTAATTAACGGTGTAAAAAGCGGAAAGATACCTATGGCGCTGTTAGATAATGCTGTACGTAAGGTGCTCGAGTTTAAGTTCTTGCTGAATCTGCAAAATGAAGAGAACCCTATGGGTAAAGATATGAGCTTTATGGAAAAAGGTACAGGAAGCAAGGATGACGGAGCCGATGTCTTTTTCTCGCAGATCAATAAATCATTATCAAGTCCGCGCAAAAATTACTTAAGCGTAATTAACAACAAAGCTCATGACACACTTGCCCTGAACGCAGCACGCAAATCTCTTATACTGCTTAAAAATTCAAATAACATCCTTCCGTTAAAATCAACTGATTTTAAAACTATAGCTGTGATTGGTCCAAATGCCGACACCGTTAGACTGGGTACTTATTCTACAACAGAGCCGAAGTACTTTGTAACCGTACGTCAGGGGATTGAAAAGCTGGCCGGAAAAAACATAAAAGTACTTTACGATAAGGGCACCGATATTCAGAATCCGAAAGCTGGTTCAATTACTCAGGCACTTACCATAGCAAGACAAGCCGATATAAATATTTTGGTTTTAGGCGATGATGCAAAAACGGTGATGGAAAACGTAGACCGGGATGATATTGCACTACCCGGACAACAGCAACAATTGCTGGAACAAGTGACTGCTTTGGGCAAACCGGTAGTTTTAGTTCTATTACATGGCAGGCCGCCCGGCATACAATGGGCTAAAGAAAATGTATCAGCTATACTCGACGGATGGTTTTTGGGGCAAAATACAGGCACGGCCATTGCCGAAGCCATCTTTGGAAAAATAAATCCGGCTGGTAAATTAACAGTAACCTACCCGCGCAATGTAGGGCAAACACCTGCATATTACAATGCTTTAACACCTGGCAGGCCACGCGAACTTTGGCAGGCTTCATCCGATCCAACTTATCCGTTTGGTTTTGGACTAAGTTACACCAAATTTAAGTACACCAACTTGCGTCTGGCCAAAACAACCATGGGCGATAATGATACCAATTACGCCGAAGTAACAGTAACAAATACAGGTAGCATGAAAGGCGATGAAATTGTGCAGATGTATATCCACGATGAAATAGCTTCGTTAACCCGGCCTGTAAAGGAGCTGAAAGGCTTTCAGCGTGTGTCACTACTTCCTGGCCAATCCAAAAACGTCAGTATACCGATTACGAAAAAGGCGCTAGAATTTTGGAAGGATGGTAAATGGATAACGGAAGCAGGTAGCTTTGAAGTTATGGTTGGAACCAATTCCGTTGAATTAGATACGGTAAAATTAACGCTTACAAAATAACCATTTTAGTGTACCAAGTACTTAACTCATTATATGCATATTTATATAACACGAATAACAACAGCAACAATAAGGCTATCGGTTTTTATGATGTTGCTGTTATTGAGCACGGTTGCTTTTTCTAAAGCATTAACGGTGAATTCGCTGTTGTGCGAGTATCAGGTCAATCCTGTTGGTATTGATATTTTGAAACCACGCTTTAGTTGGAAACTAAAATCAACGCTTAGAAATGTATTGCAAACGGCTTATGAGTTAAGAGTGAGTACAAACGCCGGAGACATACAAACCGGCAAACAATTGCTTTACACTACAGGCAAGGTAAATTCTGAGCAATCGGTGTTTGTAAGTTACAAAGGGCCGCAGTTATTATCGCGCATGCGTTATTACTGGCAGGTGAGGGTTTGGGACAACCAAGGTAATGCATCGCCCTGGAGCGAAGTAAACTTTTGGGAAATGGGTTTGCTGAACCCTGGTGAATGGACTGCGCAATGGATTAAGACCAATAACCCGGCCGACACCACCGATGGTGCTAGTCCAATGTTTCGTAAGGCGTTTGATTTAAGTAAACCTGTAAAAACAGCGCGGCTATATATTACATCGCATGGTATATATGAGGCCTTTATTAACGGTCAGCGTGTAGGTAATGAGTACTTTACGCCCGGCTGGACAAGCTACAACAAGCGGCTGCAATATCAGGTTTATGACGTAGCGTCGTTATTAAAAAGTGGTGGGAATGCCGCCGGAGCTGTATTGGGAGATGGCTGGTTTCGGGGCCATTTGGACAAATGGAAAAATTTGTACGGCAAAGATCTTTCGCTCCTAATGCAATTAGAAATAACTTTTACAGATGGTTCAAAAACCACGATAGGGACAAACAATGATTGGAAAACATCCGATGGTGCCATCAGGAGTTCGTCTTTTTACAACGGCGAGGTTTATGATGGCCGTTTAGAAAAATCTGGGTGGAATACAAGCGCCTATAACGATGAAGGCTGGCAGGCGGCAACTGTTATAGATAGCAGTAAAAGTAATCTAATAGCCCCGGTGATACCGGGCGTTAAAAAACGCGAAATATTCCGTCCGCTAAAAACATTTGTTACACCCAAGGGCGATACAGTTATAGATTTTGGCCAAAATTTGGTAGGGTGGGTAGTACTAAAAATTAAAGGCAAAAAGGGTGATGTAATTACCCTTAACCATGCCGAGGTGCTCGATAAAGAAAACAACTTTTACACACTAAACCTGCGTCATGCCAAGTGTGTTGTAAAATACATTTTAAAAGGCGATGCCGAAGAAGTGTATGAGCCGCACTTTACCTACCAGGGTTTTAGGTACGTAAAAGTTAGCGGTTACAAAGGGCGTTTAGATTCCAGCATGCATGTACATGCAGTTGCCCTGTATTCTGATATGAATACTACGGGGAACTTAACAACATCTAATCCGTTGCTCAACCAATTGCAGCATAATATCCAATGGGGACAAAAGGGCAATTTTGTTGATGTTCCTACCGATTGCCCTCAACGCGATGAGCGTTTGGGATGGACAGGGGATGCGCAAGCTTTCGGCAGCACTGCCGCCTTTAATATGAACGTTTCTGGGTTCTTTTCTAAATGGCTTAAAGATCTGTCAGCAGATCAGCGTGCCGACGGTGCAGTGCCATGGGTTATTCCAAACATGATGCCTAAAACGTCGGCCGGTGTAGCTGGTTGGAGCGATGTAGCCACCATTTTACCATGGACTATGTACACCACATATGGTGATACCCGGATGCTTCAGGAGCAATACCCAAGTATGAAAGCCTGGGTAAATTATATGCGGGACCAAAGCAAAGATAATTTATGGAATACAGGTTTCCATTTTGGCGACTGGTGCTTTTACACGCCCAGCCCAACAGATGATAGCGGCAAAGGCGCCGTAACCGATAAATACCTTATTGCGCAAACCTTTTATGCACACTCTACACAGCTATTAATAAATGCAGCTGCTGTGTTAGGTAAAGAAGATGATGTTAAAAGTTATACCCAACTACTCAATCAAATTAAACTGGCTTTTCAAAAAGAATATGTCACGGCCAGCGGCAGGGTTTTATCAAGCACGCAAACAGCATATTTGCTTACGCTTGCGTTTGATATGTTGCCCGAACATCAACGTGCACCATTAGCTAAACGATTGGTTCAGAACATAAAAGATTACGGTAACCATTTAACTACCGGTTTTTTAGGTACGCCTTACATTTGCCCTGTTTTAACGCGATTTGGTTATGATGATATCGCATACACTTTGTTGTTGCAAGATACCTACCCATCATGGTTATACCCTGTAAAAAAGGGTGCAACCACCATTTGGGAGCGTTGGGATGGCATCAAGGCTAATGGCGACCTGCAAGATCCAAGTATGAATTCTTTCAATCATTACTCGTACGGGGCTATAGGCAATTGGATGTACCACACTATGGCTGGCCTTAATACCGATGAAAGCATGGTAGGATACAAAAAGATACTTATTGCCCCTCACCCCGGCGGCAAAATAAGTATGGTGAATGCAGCGCTTGAAACAATTTATGGTTATGCGAACTCAAAATGGGAGGTAAACAGTGGCATTTTTAAAATGGATATTACTGTTCCGCCCAATACTACTGCCAAAGTAGTACTACCAGGAGCAGCCCGAAAAGGTATAACCGAAAGTGGCAAGTCAATCAATACTGTAAAGGCTATTTCGGGGTTGCAACAAGACAATACGGACGTTCAATTCCAGATAGGATCTGGTACTTACCATTTCCAATACCCGTACTCCAATTAACATTTAATCTATGCTCATGTTAAAGAAATTTACCTTCATTATCTCCGTTATGCTGGCGTGCGGATGGTCTGCTAATGCGCAAAGCTTTAATATTACGGACTATGGTGCGGTAGCTGGCGGACAAACCCTTAACACCCAGTTTATTCAAAAAGCTGTGGACGCCGCCGCAGCCAAAGGCGGCGGTAAAGTTATTGTACCACAAGGAATTTTTTTAACCGGCACTATTCATCTAAAGAGCAATGTTGAGTTTTTTTTAGATAAAGGTGCGATATTAACAGGCAGCACCAACCTGTCTGATTATGAGCGGACCGACCGTTGGTATGCTATTTTAATAGCTGATAAGCAAAGCAATATCAAAATTACTGGTTACGGCACTATTGACGGACAAGGAAAAGCACTTGCTAAAAATGTAATAAAACTGGTTAAAAACGGGGCTGTTATAGATGAGTTTAAATTAAACAGGCCGGATGAGCATTTAAGGCCACAACTTATCGAGATTCAAAACTCTGCACATGTTCAGATTAAGCATGTTACTTTAAAAGATGCCGCATGCTGGGTGCAAACTTACAACAAGTGCACAGACCTGCTAATAGACAGCATCAATGTGCAGAGCACCGCTTTTTGGAACAACGATGGTATTGATGTAGTTGATTGTAAAGATGTTAAGATTAAAAACTGCAACATTAACGCAGCCGATGATGGTATCTGCCTAAAGTCGAGCGATCGGGCATCGGCTTGTCAAAATATCGAAATTTCCAATTGCAGGGTGCGTTCAAGCGCCAGCGCCATTAAATTCGGAACAGCTTCTCTTGGCGGTTTTAAGCAAATTAACGTTCATGATATAGAAATATATGACACGTACCGTGTTGCCATAGCGCTGGAGATTGTTGATGGCGGCACCATGGAAGACGTTGTTGTTTCAAACATTAATGCACATAATACCGGTGGTGCCATTTTTATCCGTTTAGGCCAACGTAAGGGAGACATACCCGGTATTTTAAGACGTGTTCATATTAGCAACGTAACAGTAGATATACCCAAAGGTAAACCGGATGCCGGTTACGATATAGCCGGCCCGCCAGAAGAGGACATTTATCCGCATAACCTTTTGCCTACAGAAATAGTTGGGCTTCCTGGCCATCCGGTACAAGATGTTAAATTAGAGAACATCACTATAACCTACGGTGGCGGTGCTGATAAAAGACATGCCTTTGTATCGCTCGACTCGTTGGCATCTATTCCTGAGAGAGCATCAGAATATCCCGAATTCAGTATGTTTGGCGAGTTGCCGGCATGGGGAATATATGCTCGCCATGCCGAAAATATCCAGCTTAAAAATGTAACCATTAGGTATAAGGAAACCGATTTTAGAGCTGCCGTAGTTATGGACGATGTAAAAAAGCTAATCGTCGATGGCCTTAACATACCAACTGCGAGTACAGATGCAGTAATAGTGTTAAGAAAAGTAAGCAACGATGTGATAAAGAAATTAAAAACACCTGTTGCGGCAAAAAAGGCAGTAGTGCGAAAGTTGTAAATTGTTACTATGAAAAAGCTATGTTTTCTGTTCTTAACGTTGTTGCAGTTTTCTCAGCTCAATGCGCATGATATACCCCCAAATGACAGAGCATATTGGCTAAGCCAGCTGAATAAAGTGGCGCGGCCGGTATTCTCAAATCTGGCCGACGATAAATTGAAGGCTAATATGCCGGTTTTAACGGCAGAGCATCCCGATGATAAGGATATTCGTTCAAAGGTTGCTTATTTGGAAGCATTTGGCCGTACGCTAAGTGGTATTGCGCCCTGGCTTAACCTCGAAGGTGGTTCATCTGCAGAACAAAAGCTCAGAAACCAGTATCGCGAATGGGCAGTTAAGGCGGTTGGCAATGCTGTTAACCCTAAGGCAAAAGATTATATGCAGTGGCAAGGTGCACAACCGCTGGTTGATGGCGCTTTCTTCGCTCTCGGACTTATAAGGTGTCCTTGGTTGTGGCAACATCTATCTGTAGAGGTGCAGCAACAAACAATAACTGCCCTAAAAATTACCCGTACCTATACGCCCAATTATAACAACTGGCTACTTTTTTCGGGTGTAATTGAGGCGTTCTTTTGTAAGTATGGCGTAGATTATGACGCAATGCGCATAGATTACGGGATACGGCAGTTTATGGGACAATGGTATGTTGGCGATGGTGTATTTTCTGATGGAGATGATTTTCGTCTGGATTACTACAACAGCTATGTTATACAACCTTTCTTGACAGCAATGTTGGAGATCATTAATACTAAAACTCAATTGTATGCCGACCATTCTGCACGGTTAAGTAAGATAACTAAGCGATACGCCGAAATACAAGAGTTAATGATAAATACCGACGGTTCATACCCAACTACCGGCCGGTCAATTGTATACCGTGGAGCGGCTTTTCAGCACTTAGCAAATATGGCTTTAAAAAAGCAGCTACCCGAAAAACTAGCTCCCTCACAAGTAAGGGCAGCACTTACCGCTGTTATAACTAAAACACTATCTGCACCCCAAACTTTTATGCCAACGGGTTGGCTAAATATGGGTTTACACGGAAAGCAGATAGGACTGGCCGATTTTTATATTACAACGGGGAGCCTTTATTTATGTGCCAACATCTTTTTGCCTTTGGGGTTGCCGTCTACTGATGAATTTTGGAGTGCTCCAGCAAAACCTTGGTCGGCCGTTAAAGTATGGACCGGACAAGAAGCCATAGTAGACCACGCCCTAGATATGAAATAGTGTTGAATTGGCTTGAGTGGTAGTTTTGATTTAAAATCGTTTATTTCAGGCCTGCCAGTTACATCAGTCACATTATTTGCAGTTAGGTTACTTAATTGGCGTCCAAAAGAAATGAGTCGTCAAGTAACGTGTATTTTATCTTTTGTTATTCATTAGTCGTCCATAGAGCAATACGTGCCAGACTTAGCTCATCACTTTTATTATTAATTGTGAAAAATAGTTAAATTACTTATAGGCACTTTTTTTAAAATTATTGTCTATGCCATTAAAGCCCCATCTTTAATGGACGATAATCGATTTTCAGAACTAATACTTCATAAGATCAATGCCAGTTTAACCGAAGCTGAGGAAAGCGAATTGCAGTCTTTACTTTCTTCAGATGAAAGTTATGCAAGTCGGTATCGTATGCTCATGGAGTATTGGGAAACTAAAGAAACCGATAATTCCAACAGCCAGCGGCTATTCGAGCAGTTATCTGGCAAAATACGCCAGCAGGATGTTCAGGAGCAGGACGCAAAATCATCAATATTTTTCAGGAACAGATGGCTGTTGGTTGCAGCAGCCTTGCTGGTCTTTTTTGTTTCAGTGATTGTTATCAGTAAGTCGGGTAGGGAAGCAACCGAATATGAACTTACGGTTAATAACACAGCAATTAATGGCCAAATCTCTGCAGGAATAAAAAAAGTGACCCTGGCAGATGGCTCTGTTATCAAATTAAACAGAAATTCGAGTCTGGCGGCTATCCGTATGTCTGGTAATAGTCGTGAAGTCACCCTAAGTGGCGAAGGTTATTTTGATATTAAAAGAGATGTTAAGCGCCCTTTTACCATACATACTTCTAAGATGGATATCCGGGTTTTGGGCACCTCATTCAATGTTTGTGCTTATCCTAAAGAGAAACAGCAGCAGACAGTTTTGATACATGGGTCAATCAAAGTTACGCTTCATAACAAAGCCCGGTCTGTTTATTACCTTAAGCCAAATGATAAGCTTACCATCAACACCAGCAAAAATTTTGAAAGCTCTTTAAGAGAGCCTAATGAAAAGGTAATCTTATCAAGACTGAAACATTATGAAGCCGACGAAGCTCCGGCGGTAGTTGAAACCGCCTGGATGAGCAATCACCTTGTTTTTAGAGACGAAACTTTTGAGGTTTTGGCAAACCGGCTGGAGATACGTTATGGAACACAAATAGTGTTCGAGTCTGAAGAAGCAAAAGCCCTGCGGTTTAATGGCACATTTAAAACTGAGAGCCTGCAGGATGTACTTTATGTTTTGAGCCGTACGGGTAGTCCGTTCACTTTTAAAATCAGGAACGGAAAAGTGTATATCGATTAAGTAACCAAACTAAATATAAACTAAACCAAAAGCTATGCGAAAAAATTACGCTACAAGTTAAAAATGGCACTACCAGGAGGTAGTACCATCAGCTAAAATTAAGACTAACAACACACCGGCCTTTTCCCAGAAGGACGGTATTAATTAACCTTAAATCGTAAAAATATGATTTTTTTTAAACACCCCAAGGGTGTGAGTGAAAACTATTGGCTAATAAAATCGCTGATAACCATGAAATTAACTTTCGTTCTTGCCATTTGCCTAAGTTTTCAAGCTTTAGCTAATGTATATTCTCAAACCAAAATTACTTTACAGCTTAATAATGTTAGTTTAACAAAAGCGCTTGAATTGATTGAAGCAAAAAGTGATTATTATTTTGTTTACAGTGAGCAGGCTAATCTGAACAAGCTAACGGTTAACATCAGTAGTGTAAATGAGCCAGTGCCCAGCGTGCTGAACAGAATGCTCTTAAACTCAGGTTTCACTTTCGAGCCAACAACTAATAATCTCATCATTATTAAACCATCAGGCAATCAACAGCAAATATTAGGGGTAATATATGATGAAAATAAAGTTCCTATACCGGGCGTGAGCGTGAAGGTTAAAGGCGCGTCGAGAACTTCAATTACAAATGCACAGGGCGCGTTTACTATCGAAGCCAATACCGGCGATGTACTGGTTGTTAGCTACATCGGTTATAAAACTGTTGAGGTGCCGGTAACAGGTAACAATATAACTGTTAACCTGGAATTGGCAGACCAGAATTTGAACGAAGTGGTGGTTGTTGGTTACGGCACGCAGTTAAAAAAAGAGGTAACTAACGCAGTATCACAGGTGAGGGGATCTGAGATTAGAAAGAGTTCTGCCCCGGCTATATCAAATGCACTGGCTGGCCGTGTACCGGGTTTAATTGTAAACCAGCGTAACGGCGAGCCGGGCCGCGACGAAGCCACCTTGCTGGTTAGAGGTTTAGGAACTACCGGTAATAGCTCGCCGCTGATTGTAATTGACGGTGTTGCCAACCGCGACGGTATTTCACGTATCGACCCTAACGATGTAGAAACCATCAGTGTGTTAAAGGATGCTTCGGCAAGTATTTATGGAGCGCAAGCCGCAAACGGCGTTATATTGGTAACCACCCGGAGGGGCAAAATTGGCAAGTCACAGTTTAATTACAGCTTTAATCAAGGTTTTGTTAGCCCTACGCGCCTTGTTAAAATGGCTGATGCTTATTTATACGCACGTACTCTTAATGATCTTGCAGTTCAAACTGGCGCTAACCCTGCTTATAATGCAGCGCAGCTCGCTGCTTTTCAAAGCGGCACCATGCCCAGTACTGATTGGCAGGCCGAAGTTTTAAAGGACAATTCAGTTCAAAGCAGGCACAGCATTACTATGAATGGTGGAACCGAAGCAGTGAAATATTTTTTATCAGCCGGTACATCATCGCAAAATGGCTTGCTGGAACGTGATAAAACTACGGGCTTCAAACAGTATAATTTTCGTACAAATGTAGATGCAAAGGCATCAAAGCGACTTACTTTAGGATTTGATGTAGCAGGCCGACGTGAAAATCAGAACTTTTTGCAACAGGAACAGCAAGTCTTATTTCAGAATGCCTTATTAGGTGCTCCAGATATGGCTGCCACCATTAATGGATTCCCAACTTCAGGCCGCCAAAATCAAAATCCTTTAGCCATTGCTGAAGGTCCGGGTTTTGACAAAACCGAGTTAAACTTAATTAACAGCACATTCCGTTTTAAATATGATGTACCCAAAATAGATGGGTTATTTTTAGACGGTTTTGCGGCTTACGATTTTACGCAAACCTTGCGTAAGGTATGGGCACAGCCATGGACGTACTACGGCCAAAATAACACAGGTGCTGTAGTTCCAACTGTAATTGGGCCTAATTCCTTACAACAAACCTACAACCGTGTCCAGTCGCTTACCCTTAATGCTAAAATTAATTACGCCAAAACCTTTGGCAAACATAATGTGTCGGCATTTTTAGCTTACGAGCAAAACGAAATACGCACAGACATTTTTGCAGCTTCAAGGGCAGATTTTGCTTCTCCGCTGATAGATCAGCTTTTTGCAGGTAATGCAGGTACGCAGCAAAATACCGGTTCAGCTATTGAAAGTGCAAGGCAGAATTATTTTGGCCGGGTAAGTTATGACTATGAAAAAAAATACCTTTTTCAGGCCATATTAAGATACGACGGTTCACAAATATTTCCTGAAGGTAATAGGTTCGGTCTTTTCCCAGGCTTATCTGCCGGTTGGGTGATTTCCGAAGAAGCTTTCATGAAGAATATTTCGTGGCTTTCTACCTTAAAGCTCCGCGCTTCGTGGAGTAAATTAGGTAATGACAGGGTTAATCCATTTCAATATCTTAATTTGTTTAATTACGGTAGCGGTTATGTATTTGGTGGTACTTCTGATGTGCTGGCATTAAATCCAGGCGTTGCCGCTAATCCATACATCACTTGGGAAAAACAGCTAACCCGTGATATTGGTTTAGAAGCAGGTTTTTTTAGGAACAAACTAACATTTGAGCTAGACGCATTTTTTAATAAACGCGACGACATTTTAGGCCCGCGTAATGTTACCGTACCTCAATATACTGGAATTCGCTTGCCAAGTGAAAATATACAACGTGTTAATAATAAAGGATTTGACGGTTCAATCAATTACAATGGTTCATTAGGTAAGGCTAAATACAGCATTGGAGGCAACTTTACCTATGCCAAGAATACTTTGGTGTTTGCTGATGAGGGTACGGTCTTAAAAGATTATCAGAAAGCAGAAGGCAGGCCTTTAGGATCGCCACTTATATATAATGTAGTGGGTATTTATCAATCCAATGCCGATTTAGCTGCTCATCCGTCGGTAAACACAGTTAAGGTAGGTGACTATATTTACGAAGACGTAAATAATGACGGAATCATATCAGAGGATGATAGGGTGCGTTCACCTTATTCAAACATTCCGCAAATACAATTTGGACTTAATATAAATTTGAGCTACAAAAACTTCGATTTGTCGGCCTTAATACAGGGTCAAGCAAAGGTTAGGCAACTTATGGACTACAACGTTACTGCCGGGACTAACGGCCCCGAATATTTTTTAAGTAACGCTTGGAGGCCTGATGCAACCTCAAATTCGCTTGCTCGTGTAGGTCGGAGTATTACTTTAAATAGCAGTTTTTACCACGATGTATCTTTTGCCCGTTTAAAAAATGTTGAGTTGGGGTACACTATTCCTCAGTCAATATTAAGTAAAGCGGGCGTGCAGGCTTTGCGCATTTATGTTAATGGTTACAATTTGTTTACCGTTGACGGCTTAAAAAAGAAGGGGTTAACTGACCCGGAGAACGTGAACGAAAAAGGCTGGCGTTATCCGCTTACCAAGAGCATCAATTTCGGCGCTAACTTAACATTCTAATTGACACACCATGAAAATTAAAAACATACTTTGCATCCTGCTTTTTACCGCTTTAACTGCAGGTTCGTGTAAACAGGATATACTCAACTTAAAGCCGCTTGATGGCTATAGCGAAACCGATGTGTTTGCAGATGCTGCATTGCTCAACCAGTTTGTTAACGGCATTTATCGTGGTATGGGCCACCCATTTGGGGGCGAAGGTGATAAATTTATTGAGGGTATGACCGATGATGGATATAATCAGCACGGTGGTACTACCAACCCTTACCGCATGTTTACAGCCGGAGAGATAGGCAGCACCCAAGGCGAAGCATTAAATGATAATTTATGGGCAAATAGTTACGATCAAATTAGGAGAACTAATTTGTTTTTTGATAAAACTTTGAATTCTCCTGTACCTGCCGCACAATTACAACGACTTACTGGTGAAATACGTTTCTTACGCGCATTTTTTTATGCCCGTTTAATGATATGGTACGGCGGCGTACCTTTAATCACCGAAACTTACAACCTTGGGCAGGAAAGTTATGATGTATCGCGTAACACACCGGATGAAATTGCTGCATTTGTAGTGCGCGAATGTGATTTGGCTGCGGCAGTGTTGCCATCTTTTACTGCTACAGATTATGGCAAAGCGAGCCGTGAAGCTGCACTTGCGTTAAAAGCCCGCACATTGCTTTATGCTGCAAGCCCGTTGTTTAACCCTAATAACGAGCAGGCACGGTGGATAGCCGCCCGCGATGCCAATAAAGTGGTTATCGATCTAACCACCATAAATAACATAACTAATGCTGATGATTATGGTAACGTTTTTAACGGTAAAAGCCGTAACGACGTTATCCTTTCGCGCAGCTTTACTCAAAATAATGCGCACGGCGGCGGCGAATGGGGGATAAACATGTGGTTTTACCCGGGATCGATGAACGGCTGGGGAACACTTGTGCCGACTCAGGATCTGGTAAACGCTTATGAAATGACCAACGGAAAATTGCCATCTGATCCAACCTCAGGCTTCAACATCAATAACCCATATACTAACCGCGACCCACGGTTTGCTAAAACCATTTTATACCAGGGTGCCACTATTTTTGACCCTGAGCAAAAATTAAATCGCGAACTGCAGTATTTTTATGATAAAAACGATCCTACTAATACTGCTAAAAACGGTATAGACGGAAAAGGCGGGCCAAACCAACCTTGGAATAATTCACCTACGGCTTACAACTTTCGTAAGTTTTTGGATGAGGGCAAAAGGGCTCAGCAAAAAGGCGCTGATGAAAACTTGAGTCCATGGATCTATTTCCGCAAGTCTGAGTTTTACCTTAACTATGCCGAAGCCCAGATTGCATTAAACAATGAAGGCGAGGCGCGTAGCGCACTAAATACAATAAGGAGCCGTTACGGAATGCCAGCTATTACTGAGGGCGGGGCAGCACTGGTGCAACGCTACCGCAATGAAAGGCGTGTAGAATTGGTGATTGAACAACACCGCTTTCATGATATGCGCCGTTGGAAACTGGGTGCTGCAGTTTTTGCTAAGCCAGCGTTGGGTGCGCTTATTTTGAAAAATGGCAATACGTTTGAATACAATTTAACTAACGTGGTCGACAACACGCGTAAGTTTGTTGAAAAGATGAACCTGGTGCCAATCCCATTCTCTGAAATTCAACGCAGTCATGGTAAATTAGTTCAAAATCCTGGATATTAAAATATCCGGTGTAGCAGCTATTTTAAAAGTCGGGGGCTAAGCATTCCCGACTTTTAAAATGGTAAGTTAATTATTGAATGAGGTAAAGTTGCTAGCTGATGGCGCCTTATTTAGCGGCGGCCCTTTCCATATAAATTTTCAGTCGTTTGTTCAGTTTTGAAATTGCTGAAAATAAATGGTTTTGGACGGTTTTAGGGGAAATTTCTAACAGTTGGGCTACTTCTTTATATTTTAGGCCATCATCCTTTATTAACTTAAAAACCATGCGTGATTGGGGTGGTAGACTCTCTATTGTATCATCAAGCTTTTTAAAGAGTTCTTTTTTCTCCATGATGAGCTGAGGGTCAGCAGTGTCAATCAGTTCGTATTTGCCCGATTCATCTAGTTCTACATAGCGCACCAGCGAGAACTTTTTAAGATAGTTTAAAGATTGATTTTTAACAGCCGTATATAAGTAAGTTTTAGGATTAATTACATGGGTAAGTTCAGCCCTTTTGTTCCAGTACTTCAGAAAAACATCAATTACGATTTCTTCTGCCACCTGACGGGTGTGTACATACTGGATACTGAATTTAATTAAAGGTGCATTTAGTAAGTGAAATATGATTTCGTATGACGCAGCATCACTATGATGGCACACATTGAGCCAAAGCGTCTGTAGGCTATCATCGTTACTGGCCTTAGTCATACTTTTTTGCTGCTAAATACATCAATCCGAAAGTAACGAAATATTAATAATGTTTTCAAGTAATGATAACAATATTTTTACATGTAGTCAAAACGGTTATTTAATTGTAAAGTGAATTGATAAGACGATTTCTGCGCTCATGGCGAACTTTAAGACTTAAAATAAGTCGTTTTTTTCTACAAAATTCACCAGCAATAACCTGTCTTAACTTTTTAAATTTTTTAAAAAGATATTAAATTTTATATTTACGATTGTAAGGGCTTGCAACTTGTAGCAACCTTACAATGAATATCTAAAGCCTAATCATTATGCCGCTAATTGTGGCTGTTTTTACATGTATTAAATCTAACGGATGTTTTATCGGTCTCTATTATAATTTACATAAGGTTCGCCCCATAAGCCGGTTTACCAGCAAAGTGGGCCAATTATTAGAGCCCAACACGTCATTTTAAAAATGCCAAACAAATGATCATAAATCTATTTCTACGCAAGAATAACTTTTTCAACCGTTTACTGTCGAGTTTATTGATACTTACATTAGCCATAAGTTTTAAACAATCAGCGGCACAATCAAAACACACTTTTGCCTTAGGTGATACCGATTTCTTGCTTGATGGCAAACCTCTGCAAATGATATCGGGCGAGATGCACTGTGCCCGTGTACCCCGCGAATACTGGCGAGACCGTATGAAGATGGCAAAAGCAATGGGGCTTAATACCATTGGCACTTATGTATTCTGGAATGCGCACGAAGCTCAAAAAGGGAAGTTTGATTTCAGCGGTAATAATGACATTGCCGAATTTGTAAGAGTAGCTCAGCAGGAAGGTCTGTGGGTAGTGCTCAGGCCCAGCCCCTATGCCTGTGCCGAGTGGGAGTTTGGCGGTTATCCTTGGTGGTTGCTTAAAGATAGCACCTTGAAAGTTAGGAGTAAAGACACCCGATTTATTTCCGCTTATACCAACTATATAAACAACCTGGCGAAGCAATTAGTGCCTCTGCAGGTAACCCATGGCGGCAATATTCTTATGATACAAATTGAGAATGAGTATGGATCATATAGCGACGATAAGAGCTACCTCGATTTGAACCGCAAAATTTTCCGCGATGCCGGTTTTGATGGTATTTTATTTACCTGCGATGGGGCAGACCAGATGCCGAAAGGTTATTTACCGGGCTACCTGCCTGCTGTTAACGGTTTAGAAAACCCAGCCGAGGTAAAAGCACTTATTAACAAGTACCATAATGGGAAAGGGCCGTATTACGTTGCCGAATGGTACCCGGGCTGGTTTGATAACTGGGGTAAGAAGCACGCCCGCGTTCCGGCCGAAAGGGCTGCTCAAAAACTTGACCATATTTTAGCTGCGGGAATATCCATTAACATGTATATGTTTCACGGCGGTACTACTCGTGATTTTATGAATGGTGCAAACATGAACGTTAATGACCCTTATTCGCCGCAAGTGTCAAGTTACGATTATGATGCCCCACTGGATGAAGCAGGAAATCCTACCCCTAAATATTACAAGTTCAGGGAGGTAATATCCAGGTATTTGCCCCAAGGACAAACTTTACCGCCTGTTCCGGCTAATAAAACAGCTAAGGCCATTAACAATATTAAGTTAAGCGCTTACGCCAATGTTTTTAGTTATTTGCCCAAGGCTGTTACAAATAAAAGAACTTTAACCTTCGAGGATCTTAACCAGGCTTACGGCTTTGTAATGTATCGCACAAAGGTATCGTCGAAGGGGATGTTAAGATTAAAAGACCTGCGCGACTATGCCATTATTTATTTAAATGGAAAGCAGATTGCAACGCTCGATAGGCGGTTAAAACAAGATTCGGTTACGCTTACTAATGTACCGGCAAATGCCACGCTTGATGTTTTAGTAGAAAATAACGGCCGTATTAACTATGGCCCTTACCTGGCCGATAATCGCCATGGCATTACGAAAATGGTTAGTCTTAACGGCAAGGAGTTACTTAACTGGAATATGTACCGTTTGCCTTTTACTAACCTCAGCACGTTTAAGTATGCGGCTAAGCCATTCACGGCAACTGCACCGGGTTTATATAAAGGCACTTTTACCTTAACCACAACGGCAGATACCTATTTGGATATGCGGTCTTTTGGTAAAGGCTTTGTGTTTTTAAACGGCCACAATTTGGGTAAGTACTGGCAAATTGGTCCGCAGCAAACGCTCTACGTACCTGCAGGCTGGCTCAAAAAGGGCAAAAATGAAGTGATCGTTTTTGATGAACTTAAAAACGGCCACCGCATCTTAAATGCCATTGATCATCCTATTCTTGACCAAAACATAACTAACTGATTTTTGCATAGCTGACCCATCTTATGAAAAGACCATTATTTAAAATGCAAATGCTATTACTTATAGCCGCACTTGTGGTATTTGGCGGCAGTCTTAAAGCACAGAATGCTGCATCGCGCTTTCCGCTTATACCGTATCCCAAAAAACTGGTAGAGGGCAAAGGCTTGTTTGTAATAAATGCTCAAACCGTTATACAGCTTCCGGCAAACGGCACATACAGCGAGGAAGCAGGTGCACTTAATGAGGTTTTACGTATGAACCTTGCTATAAAAGCAGGTACTCGGTCATCGGCAAAAAGTACGGTGATCCAGTTAGTAAGTGACGCCGCCATAACCCGTACCGAGGGTTACCGTATGCAAATTACCCCAAAGCGTTTAACCATATCAGCTAATAGTGGTGTTGGCATTTTCAGAGCTATTCAAACAATCAGGCAATTATTGCCCGAAAGTTTAGAAGATAAACTTCAAATTGCTCCTAAACAGCTTTCCTTACAAGCTTTAATTATTGAAGATGAGCCTGAATATGACTGGCGAGGCATGCACCTGGATGTTTCTCGCCATTTTTTTTCGGTAAACTATTTAAAAAAATTTATCGACAGGTTAGCTCTCTATAAATTTAATAAGTTTCACCTGCATCTAACCGACGATCAGGGATGGCGCATTGAGATTAAGAAATATCCTAAACTTACACAGGAGGGAGCTTGGCGCACATTTAATAACCAGGATTCGGTTTGCATGGCGAGAGCAGCAGAAAACCCCGACTTCATAATAGATCCGCAGCATATAATTCAACGAAACGGTAAAACTTTGTACGGTGGCTTTTATACCCAGGCACAGATGAAAGAGGTGGTTGCCTATGCACTGGCACGTAAAATTGACATCATTCCGGAAATAGATATGCCCGGCCATATGATGGCAGCTATAAACTCATACCCTTTTTTAACCTGCAATGGCGAAAATAAATGGGGTGAGCTTTTTACCAAACCTATTTGTCCGTGTAACGAGGCCACCTATGAATTTGCCCAGAATGTGTATGATGAAATTATGGAGATCTTTCCATCCAAATACATACACATAGGCGGCGATGAAGTAGACCGTACAGATTGGGGAAAGTCTGAGGTATGTAAAGCATTTATGCAACGCGAGGGCATTAAAGATTTGGCCGGTCTGCAAAGCTACTTTATTAACCGCATGGAAAAATATTTCAATTCCAAGGGTCGTAAGCTAATAGGGTGGGATGAGATATTGGAAGGTGGTATCAGCCCTACTGCGTTGGTAATGTACTGGCGTTCGTGGGTGCCTAAGGCTCCTATAATGGCTGCAAAAAACGGCAACAAGGTCATCATGTCTCCGGGTAGTCCTTTATATTTTGATGCTAAATATGATAAGAATGCTGATTACAATGTTTACAAGTTTAACCCGGTCCCTAAAGGGTTAACCGATAAAGAGGCCGAAGGAATAATGGGTGCACAGGCAAATATATGGACTGAATATATACCCACCGAACAGCGTGCGGATTATATGTATATGCCCCGTATGACCGCCCTTGCCGAAGTACTATGGACCAACGACAAACAACGCGACTTTGATAACTATCGGAGCCGGTTAATGCAGCATTACAAGCGTTTGGATGAATTAAAAGTGAACTATCGCCTGCCGGACCTGCCCGACATGATTGATACCCGGGTATTTACCGACCAGGAAACCTTAAAAATTAATAAACCCATGGCAAATTTACTGTTGCTCTATACGGCCGATGGTAGTCAGCCTACAGCGACTTCAAGTCTTCTAAACGACCTGGTTATTAAAACTACCCAAAAAATCAAAATCGCTGCATTTACTCCGGCTGGTCGCCGTGGCGATGTATATGAAATCAACTATCAGCATCAGTCACTGGCTCCGGCAGCAACCGCAACTGCTTCTAATAACGGGTTGACGGCAGCTTTGCATAAGGGACTGTTTAAACAAGTAAGCCGCATAAGTACTAAACCTGATAGTGTATTTTCTGTAAGCAGCATTGTTGTGCCGCAGAGCATCAAAGCGCCGGCGTTTGCTGTAAAGTATTCGGGTTATATTAACGTTCCTCAGGATGATATTTATACATTTTACCTTACTTGTGATGATGGTGGTGTGCTAACTGTTGCCAACCGTTTAACCGTTGACAATGATGGCTTGCATAGTGCTGTCGAAAAAAGCGGGCAAGTAGCGTTAAAAAAAGGTCTGCAGCCGTTTAAACTTGATTTTATTGAAGGCGGTGGAGGGTATACCCTTAAATTGCAGTATAGTGTTAAAGGACAAAAGGCACAGGATATACCAGGAAGTTGGTTAAAAAACTAAATAATGATAAGAAAACCCATCATAACAGTTTTGTTGCTTGTTACTCATGCTTTGGCATTTGGTCAGGCTGCTCCCAAACCATACGGCGTATTGCCCTCAGCCCGGCAAATTGGCTGGCACGAAACCGAGATGTACTGCATCATTCATTATGGATTAGACACCTATACAGATAAGGAATGGGGGTATGGTAATGAAAGCCCCGAACTGTTAAACCCCTCAAAATTCAGCGCATTGCAAATTGTAAATGCTGCTAAAAAAGGTGGCTTTAAAGGCGTAGTAGTAGTGGCCAAGCATCATGATGGTTTTTGCTTATGGCCCACCAAAACTACGTCACATAACATCAGCAAAAGCCCTTACCGGAAGGGGAAAGGCGATATGATTAAAGAGTACGAACTGGCTTGTAAAAAGCTGGGTATGAAATTAGGTTTGTACTGTTCGCCCTGGGACCGCAATAATGCCACTTATGGCAAGCCAGCTTACGTCGACATTTACCGTCAGCAATTGAAAGAGCTGTACGCCAATTACGGGCAGCTTTTCATGTCATGGCATGATGGTGCAAACGGTGGTGATGGGTATTACGGCGGTGCTAATGAAACCCGTAAAATAGACCGTACTACTTATTATGGCTGGGACAGCACCTGGGCCATAACCCGCAAAATGCAGCCACTGGCCAATATTTTCGGAGATGTTGGCCTGGATGTACGCTGGGTAGGTAATGAGGAAGGCCGTGCCGGAACCACCCATTGGGCAACTTATACTCCGCAGGCGCCTGATGAAGGCAAATTGCCTGCTAACGGATACGTAAAGTATTGGGAGGGGGTAGAAGGCACGCGTAACGGTAAGTACTGGATACCTGCTGAATGTGATGTGCCTTTAAGACCCGGATGGTTTTACCACAAAGCGCAAGACGGCCAAACTAAGTCGCCGTATTATCTGCTCAACCTGTATTATGAAAGTGTAGGCCGTGGCGCTAATTTGGATCTGGGTATATCACCCAATCATGATGGCGTGATAAGCAGCGAAGACGAGCAAATATTAGAGGAATTTGGTAAATTGCTAAAGCAAACGTTCGCTATTAATTTACTTAAAGGGGCCAGGCTTACCGCAAGTAACGTGAGGGGAGGTAATACAGCAAAGTATGGTACGCAAAATCTGTTAGATGGGAACCGTTACACTTACTGGGCAACCAGTGATAATGTGACCAAACCTACGCTGGAGATTGATCTGCAAACTGCCAAAACCTTTAATGTAATACAGCTTCGTGAAAATATTAAGCTGGGCCAGCGTATCGAAAAAGTGGCCTTGGATATGGATGTTAATGGTGAATGGAAAGAAATAGCCGGAGCCACCAGTATAGGGGCTAACAGGCTTATCCGTTTAAGCAAAAACGTTACAGCCCGAAAATTAAGGCTTCGTATATTGCAATCGCCGGTATGTGTTGCCATAAGCGAATTAGGTATCTACAAAGAGCCGGTTCATTTATCGGTTCCGATGATAACGCGAAGTGGTAAAGGCTTGGTTACCTTAAGCACCGAAGCCCCGGTGAGCAGCATACATTATACTGTAGATGGAACAGCGCCAACGCCACAGTCGCCGGTGTATGACGAGCCTTTTGCGCTACCTAATGGTGGTGTAATTAAAGCCCGAAGTTTTGAGACAAAACAGCAATACAGCGAAATAGCTACACGTCAGTTCGGCCTTGTTAAAACAGGTTGGAAAGCGCTTACACCAAGTACTGGTACAGGCACATCTCAGAAAGCAATTGATGATTATGAAGAAACGTTTTGGAGTAGTACAGGGCCAGCCTCGGCTGTAACTAATTTGCCGCAAGATTTTGTGGTAGACATGGGCACAAGCCAACTCATTAAAGCATTCACTTATTTACCGCGTCAGGATAAAAAGGCAGACGGCATCATTGATAATTATAGTTACGCTGTTAGTACAGATGGCTTAAACTGGAAAGTGGCTGCCGAAGGTGAGTTTGCTAATATAAAATCTAACCCCATTGCACAAACAGTGCAGTTAAGCACACCGGTAAGCGCCCGTTATTTTAAGCTAACCGGCAAACACGTGGTTAGTGGCAGCGGCATTACGATAGCTGAAATTGGGGTAAACATCAAATAATATAGCATGAACCAGTGGTATAAAATAGTTATAGCCTTAGTTCTTAACTGTAGCCTTGCAGGGGCACAGCATAAAGCAGTAACGCAAGTGCCTAACTTAACTCAGTACGTAAATCCAATGATTGGTACAGGTTTTCATGGTCATGTGTTTGTTGGGGCTAATGTTCCTTTTGGAGCAGTGCAACTCGGGCCAACCAATATTGGTGAAGGGTGGGACTGGTCTTCAGGGTATCATTACTCTGATTCTACTATAGTAGGGTTCCAGCATACACATTTAAGCGGCACGGGCATAGGCGATTTAGGCGACATTTCCATCATGCCAATCACCGGGCCCATTAATGTATTTAAAGGCAATCTTAAAAATAAAGCTGGTGGTTATTACTCATTGTTCTCTCACAAAGAAGAAGTGGTAAAACCCGGCTATTACAAGGTAAGGCTTAGCAAATACGACATCCAGGCGGAACTGACGGCCACAACCAGGGTTGGTTTTCATCAATATACGTTTCCAAAGTCGTCGCAGGCGCACATCATTATTGATTTGGGTGCAGGCATAGCCGATCATGCTACCGAAACTTATATTAAACAAGTAAATGCCACTACGGTTACCGGATACCGTTTTTCAAAAGGATGGGCCAGTAAACAACGTATCTATTTTGCTGCTGTGTTTTCCAAAGCACCATCAGGGTTTGGCATTTATGAAGATACTACGCGTATTACAGGCATTCAGCATAAGGGTATTAATGTAAAAGGCGTAGTAAGCTATGCCGTGCAACCTGGTGAGAAAATACTGGTTAAGGTAGGCATATCGCCGGTAAGCGCTGAAAATGCTTTACTTAACATTGACAGGGAGTTGCCCGACTGGAACTTTAAGCAAATAGTTAGCGCTGCTGATGAGGCCTGGAATAAACAATTACAAACCATCCTCATCAAAACCGATTCAGCAACGCAGCGGATAAAGTTTTACACCGCCATGTATCATAACTTAATGGCGCCTTCAGTATTTAACGATGTAAATGGGCAGTACCAAGGTACAGACGGCAAGTTACATATCGCACCATTTACCAACCTAACTACGTTTTCTTTATGGGATACCTACCGGGCAGCTAACCCGCTTTATACCCTTACGCAACCAAAGCAAGTTGGCCACATGATTAATTCAATGCTGGCTATATACCAGCAACAAGGAAAATTACCGGTATGGCACTTAATGGCTAACGAAACCAACACAATGGTAGGCAATAGTGCCATACCCGTTGTGGCAGATGCATTTTTAAAGGGCATAAAGAGCTTTGATAAAAACCTGGCCTACGAAGCCGTTAAGGCCACCGCCATGCGAAACGACAGGGGATTGAACTTTGTAAAGACCTTAGGCTATATTCCGGCCGATAGTACCGTAGAATCTGTAGCGATGGGGCTGGAATATGCCATCGACGATTGGTGCATAGCGCAGATGGCCTTAAAGATGAATAAACTGTCTGACTACGCATATTTCAAAAAACGTAGCTCGTATTATCGTAATTACTTTAACAAGGAAACCAACTTTATGCAAGGGCGGGTTTCCAAAACACAATGGCGTACTCCCTTTAGTCCGTTTGTCTCACGGCACATGAAGGATGATTACACGGAGGGAAACGCCTGGCAATATACATGGCTTGTGCCCCATGATGTAGAAGGTTTAACCGAATTGTTAGGTGGCCAAACAGCATTTAGCTCAAAACTCGATTCGTTCTTTTTAGCGAAAGGCGATATGGGTAAAGAAGTTTCGGGCGATATATCCGGACTAATTGGCCAGTATGCTCATGGTAACGAACCAAGTCATCATATTGCATATTTATATGCTTATGCAGGAAAACCCTGGAGAACAGCGAAACAGGTAAGGTACATACTCAACAAATTTTACACCACTAAGCCCGACGGAATTATAGGTAATGAGGATGTGGGGCAAATGTCTGCCTGGTACATATTTTCCAGTTTAGGATTTTATCCGGCCAACCCTGCTAATGGAGCTTACGTTTTTGGTAGCCCTACGGTAAATGAGGCAGTTTTAAACTTGCCTGGCGGTAAGGTGTTCAACATTTCCGTAAAAAATAACAGCCCTGTCAATATCTACATACAAAAGGTTTTGCTTAACGGTGTACGCTACAATCAATCATACCTGCCGCATAAAACAATAGTTGCTGGCGGCAATATGGTTATAGTAATGGGCAGCAAACCTTCGCCAATATGGGGGGTAAGCAAGCAAGACAGACCTGTATCAAGCAAAGTATATCAATAAGCCAGCTATCAAGTAAAGATGTTAAAAACGGTAACACATAATATGAACGAAACACAATTAAAAGCTTGCAAAGGCAGGATAATTATAGTGTACTTGATAACGCTTGTGGCTTTTTTGGGGAGTAGTTTATCTTTTGCTCAAAACCGGTACGAACTTAATAGCGGGTGGAAATGTAACCCGGTTGGCAAAGTTACTGAAACGGGTAATATGATATCATCGGCCACTTATTCGTTGTCTGGTTGGCAGCCTGCCGTAGTACCTGGAACGGTGCTAACCACTATGCTGGCCAACAAACAAATACCTGACCCTTTTTGGGGAATGAACAACAAGAAAATCCCGGATATTTACAGCACAGGCGCTCAATACTATACTTATTGGTTTGTAAAGGATTTTAAGGAACAACACCCCTCAGGCAAGCAGCAGGTTTGGCTAACCTTTAGGGGTATTAATTACAGCTGTGACATATACCTAAATGGCAAAAAAGTAAATACTACACCCTTTAAAGGGATGTTTCTGCGTAAATCTTTCAATGTAACCAGCTTGCTTTCGGCTAATGGCAATAATCGTTTAGCAGTAATAGTTTATCCTGCCGATGTACCCGGCAATCCTAACGGCGGGCAGGGCGGCGATGGGACTATAGCCCGGAATGTGTCGCACCAGTACACAGCCGGCTGGGATTGGATAAGGCCCATTGCAGATCGTAATACAGGTATATGGGATAAAGTTTACATCGAAAAAACAGGAGTTGTAAATTTGAAAGATCCACATATTGTAACTTTGGTAAAAGGTAAAAGACTACCCGACGGACCACAGCAACCTGCCTTGATCAAGGTGTCGGCATCACTTCAAAATACCTCGTCAAAAAAAGTAGAAGGTGTGTTGCAATATTCAATAGATGGCAAAATGGTGTCCAAACAGGTGAGCATTGCGCCTAATACCCTGGCTGACGTTGAATTACCTGTATTTCAACTTAATAATCCGCGTTTGTGGTGGCCCGCAGGTTATGGTAAACAAGAACAATATACTATTAACTTGCAATTCGTTGAAAAGGGGGGTATGGCATCGGATGCAGAAAAGATAACTTTTGGTGTACGCGAGATACAAGCCGAATGGAACCCGCTTACTATGAGTAAGCAAGTTTTGGTTAACGGTCAAAAAATATTCATCAAAGGCGGCAACTGGATCATCTCAGATGCCATGCTCCGGTTCTCTGAAAAACGCTATGATGCCGAGATCAGGTTCCATCGGGATATGAACCTCAACTTACTGAGGATATGGGGCGGTGCATTGGTGGAGCGCCCTGAGTTTTACGAAGCCTGCGACCGCTATGGACTGCTGGTAATGCAGGATTTTTGGATGTCGGGCGATTGCAATGGCCGTTGGGTTGACCCTATGAAACTTGAAGACCAGTGGACACGCCGGCAATATCCGGATGATCATCATTTGTTCCTCGAGTCGGCTGCGGATATGATAAAAATGGTGCGTAACCATCCTTCACTGGCTATATGGTGCGGTGGAAATGAAATTACACCGCCCGGAGACATTCTAACCCCTTTGCGCGATTCAATACTGCCCAAACTTGATGGTACACGCTGGTTCATTGAGTTTTCCAACTCCGACGAAATGTCGTACAATAGCGTTGGTGGCAATGGCGATGGTCCGTATACTATACAACCTATTAGTATATTTTGGGAAAAAAGAACCTTTCCTTTTAATTCCGAAGTTGGTTCGGTAGGCGTGGGTGACTACGAATCCTTAGAACGCTTTATACCGAAGGAAAACATGCGGGTACCGGTTCCACGCCCCGGCCAAAATCCTAACGAAGACGCTGATTCTGTATGGACGTATCATACCTATACAGGCGTAGGGTATGAGCAAATGCTAGAACCTTACGGAAAACCGGCAGATATAGAGGATTTTACGCGCAAGGCTCAGCTGGTTAACTATGATCAGTATCGCGGATTGATAGAGGGCTTTAGCTCCCACATGTGGGATTGGTATACGGGTGTGATCATATGGAAAACCCAAAACCCTTGGACGGCCATGCGTGGGCAGATGTATGATTATTACCTCGACCCAAATGCTTGCTTATACGGGTTAAAAACCGGCAGTAAGCCTTTAAACGCAATGTGCAACCCGGTTGATGGTATGGTAATGATTGCCAACAATGATTTTAAGCCGCGCCGTAACATAATGCTTGTTATTAAAACATATGATATTACGGGTAAAGAAAAGCTGTTTACCAGCATATTTGCCTATGTGGGGCCAAGCAGCGTTCAAAAGATCTCGTCGGTAAAAAAGGAAATAGAAGTAATGGCGAAAAATCATGGCGGCTTTTTGCACCTCGAACTGTTTGATGAGAATCAAAAATCAATAGGTGAAAATTTATACTGGTTCCCTGATGATAAAGGCATGTACTCGGGTCTCAATATGATGAAAAAGATAACGCCGCAGGTAACTGCTCGTCAAGTGCAAAAAGGAAAAATTGAGGTAACGATGAGCAATGTGGCAGGTAATCCCGTTGCGTTCTTTAACCGTTTGTCTTTACTTGATCCCAAAACGGGTAAACGGCTGCTTCCGGTATTTTACAGTGATAATTATGTATCAGTATTACCGGGCAAAAACAAAATAATCACTATCGATTACACACCTGAAACAGGTGAAGCTTTACCGACGCTTTCAGTGAAGGGCTGGAACGTAGATGAACAAAAAATCATTATTAAATAAGCGTACATGAGAAAAATAGTTTATTTATGGCTCACGCTTCTTGTTGCTGTTAACGTACAGGCTCAAAACAAGCCGTTATATAAAAATGCTACTGCGCCCGTGAACCAACGGGTAGCCGATTTGTTAAACCGCATGACACTTGAAGAAAAGGTTGGTCAGCTATCGGTGCTTTTAGGTTGGGATATGTATGAGAAGAATGGCAACCAGGTTACGGTAAGCGCAGCGTTTAAAAAAGCTTTAAAAGAGCAGTATACTGGCATGCTTTGGGCTACGTTGCGTGCCGACCCTTGGACAAAAAAAACACTCCTAAACGGGCTTAACCCCGAGCTTGCCGCACGTGCTACTAATGCTATTCAGAAATATGCAATAGAAAACACGCGCTTAGGCATCCCTGTTTTTATTGCAGAAGAGTGCCCACATGGACATATGGCCATAGGGACGACTGTTTTTCCGACTGCTATAGGCCAAAGCAGCACCTGGAATCCTGCTCTTATACAAAACATGGCAACTGTTATTGCTAAAGAAGCGCGTTTACAAGGTACACATATAGGCTATGGACCCATACTTGATCTGGCACGCGAGCCTCGCTGGTCGCGCTTAGAAGAAACTTATGGTGAAGATGCCGTTCTGAACAGTGCCATGGGGCAGGCTGTGGTTAAAGGTTTTCAGGGAAATAGCCTGTCGTCGGGTATAAATGTAATTGCTACCCTCAAACATTTTACGGCTTACGGGGTACCCGAGGGAGGGCATAATGGCAGCAGTGTAAGCATAGGTAACAGGGAGCTGCACCAATCGTTCTTGCCGCCCTTCAAGGCCGCCGTAAAAGCTGGAGCATTATCAGTAATGACGGCTTATAATTCTATTGATGGGGTGCCTTGCTCGGCTAACCCGGTTCTTCTTAAAGACGTGTTACGCACCGATTGGGGATTTAAAGGTTTTGTTGTGTCTGACTTGGGAAGTATAAGCGGGCTTGAAACTAATCATAAAGTGGCGGCAAGTGCCGAAGCTGCCGCAGCATTGGCCATAAACTCGGGCCTTGATGCTGATTTGAGTGGTTATGGTTATGGGCCTGCTCTTATAAAAGCAGCCAAAGCAGGTAGCGTAGCTACAGCAGTAATTGATACAGCTGTGGCCCGCATACTAAAACTTAAGTTTGAAATGGGGTTGTTCGAAAAGCCTTATGTGGATGTAGCCCTCGCAAAAAATGGAGTTAAGACGGCTACAAATATCCAGTTAGCAAGGCAGGTTGCACACGAGTCTATTATCTTGCTTAAAAATGATAGGGGTACGTTGCCGCTTAAACGAACATTGAAGAGCATTGCTGTAATAGGTCCTAATGCAGATAATATGTATAATCAATTGGGTGACTATACGGCTCCGCAGGATGAAGCAAGTGTGATTACCGTTGTTCAAGGGCTCCGAGCCAAGTTGCCGTCCACAACAAATATTAGCTATGTAAAAGGATGTTCTGTTAGGGATACTTCTTTTAATGAAATAGCAAAAGCGGTTGAGGTAGCCAGGAAATCTGAGATAGCTATTGTAGTATTAGGCGGATCGAGCGCACGTGACTTTAAAACCAAGTATGAAAGCACTGGCGCAGCGCAGGTAACTGCAAACACCATAAGTGATATGGAAAGCGGTGAAGGCTTTGATAGATCTACCCTTAACCTGATGGGTAAGCAGCTAAAGCTTTTACAAGAAATAGTTAAAACCGGTACGCCTGTGGTTTTGGTACTGATAGAAGGCAGGCCGCTTGATATAAACTGGCCGGCAGAACATGTTCCGGCAATTATTAACGCATGGTATCCGGGCATGCAAGGTGGCAATGCTATTGCAGATGTGCTTTTTGGCGATTATAACCCTGCCGGGCGATTGCCTGTTTCGGTACCTAAATCCGTTGGGCAACTCCCTGTTTATTACAACTACAAAAAGCCCAGCCCGCATAACTATATCGAAACTGATTCTAAACCACTATATCCTTTTGGTTATGGCTTAAGCTATGCAAAATTTGACTATAGTAACCTTTTGATTAGTAAAATACAAGGTGCATCAGGTTCTTCTATCAGTGTAAAATTCAAAATCAAAAACGTAAGCAATCGTGAGGGGGACGAGGTTGTGCAGTTGTATCTGACCGATGATGTTAGCTCCGTAGTAACCACCAACAAGCAGCTTAAAAAGTTTAGTCGTATACACCTGAAAGCTTATGAAGATAAATCTGTTGAATTTTTACTCAACGAGGAAGACCTGCAAATACTCGATATAAATATGAAATGGGTGGTTGAGCAGGGCACCTTTTCGGTAATGGTTGGAGCCTCATCGGCCGATGTGAAACTAACCGGAAGTTTCAGTATTGGCGATGGTAAAAAATAACACTGTGTTTTTGAGTATAATTTTGTTACATAATAATATTATCTGTATATAACTTAGAAGTTAATTTTACATAAATTCGTTGGAGCTATTATGAGCCAATTCAATAAACTCAGCGATTATAATCTGATATCCTTGTTAAGAGAGGATGACGATGCTGCGTTTAAGGAAATTTATGGTCGTTATAATAGCCTGCTGTATATTTATGCCTATCGCAAATTGCGCGATAAGGAAGAAGCACGTGACGTGGTGCAGGAAGTTTTTACAACTTTATGGACAAACCGCTGCTCTTTAATTATTCAAACCACATTATCCGGCTATTTGTACCGGGCTGTGCTGAATAAAGTGCTCAACATATTCAGACATAAAGGCTTTTGTGATGCTTACGCCGATCAGTTGCAAAGTATGATGAGTGCAAACTCTACTACTGACTACCTCATTCGGGAAAAGGAAATTGCAGGGCTTATTGAAAAAGAAATTACTTCGATGCCTCCCCGTATGCGCGAAGTATTTGAACTCCGCAGGAAAGAGTTTTTGACTAATAAGGAAATTGCCGATCGGTTAAGCATATCAGAGCATACCGTATCCACGCAAATGAAAAAAGCTCTCCGGGTTTTAAGAGTGCGTTTTGGTGTTGTATCGGCATTCTTATATCTCATTTTCGGTTAACAGCTTCGCTTCAGAATCGGTTTATACATCCGCATCTTAACATATAGATTTTTTTAAATAATTATTTTGATAGCGCATACCCAATGCGCTTAAGTCGTGTGTCTTATACATAACTTCAATAATATAATAAGGCTTAGCTAAGTAATCTTTGCCGTTCAGCCTTTTCATGAAGTGAACCACATCTAATGGAAAACGAAGATTTTAAAGACTTATTAAAAAAGTTCAAAGAAGGGACTTGCACTGATGAAGAAAAGGCAATGATAGCCTATTGGGTTCATCATCTTAATCAACAGGGAGATTCTGGACTTTCGGAACAGGACATGATGGAAGCGCACGATCAAATGTGGGATAATATCAAACCTGTTAAAAAACTAACCCGGCGTTTTTATTGGCCCGCTGCAGCAGCTGTACTGGCATTCGCAATGTTGGGTTTGGCAGCTCACTTTTTGTTGAATAACGTAGCTAATAAGGCAAGCAACGCAAACAAAGTGTCCGTTACCAGCAAAATTAAACCAGGTGGCAATAACGCAGTTTTAATACTTGCAAACGGAACACAAATCATATTAAATCAGGCATCGAATGGTCAAATTGCCCACCAGGCTGGGATACGTATCAGCAAACAGGCCGATGGGCAGCTTATTTATTCTGTAGCCGGCAATTTTACCCAGGCAGATAGCAGCGAATTAGCCTATAATACACTGCAAACCCCGCGAGGCGGCCAATACCAAATTAATTTACCCGATGGGAGTAAGGTTTGGCTAAATGCAGCCTCGTCATTGCGTTTTCCTCTCCGGTTCAACACCAAACAACGCATGGTAGAATTATCGGGCGAGGGGTATTTTGAAGTTGCGCACGTAAATGCGCCGGGTGGTAAAAGGTTGCCGTTTACGGTAAAAACCATTTCGCCTGTAGCCGGCCAAAATGGGCAGTTGGTAGAAGTATTAGGCACCCACTTTAACGTTAACGCTTATGATGATGAAAGCGTTGTAAAGACAACGTTGTTAGAGGGGAGCGTCCGCGTAAGGCAGTTGAGTCCCAATCAGCAAGCTAATGCCAGTTATGCTATGCTAAAACCCGGAGAGCAATCTGTTTTAAGTAACGGAGGGTTCACGGTAGTGCCTACTGATACAGAAGCCGCCATAGCCTGGAAAAACGGATACTTCCGGTTCAATGACGAAAGCTTGGAGAGCATTATGCGTAAAGTATCAAAATGGTATGATATAGATGTGGCCTATCAGAATGAGGCGCTTAAAAAGAAACTATTTGCAGGCGTAACCACTCGTTTTGCAAACGTAACTGAACTACTAAAAATGCTTGAGCTTACCGGCGAAGTTAAATTTAAAATTGAAGGCCGGAAAATACAAGCCTTCGATAAAAAGAACTAATACTGATTAACCAATTAACTTAAACCAAAACAGAAAACTTATGAAAGACTCAACCTAAACTTGAAATAGCTATGAGCATATACTTCAATCATAAGTGCTATACAAAACTACTGAGAGGAGGACTTACTCAATTTTCTTTTGAAATAACGTATTAATATTAAAAATAGACATAAATGCATAAAGTTTTTACTAATTCTTTTTGTAATTCACCGGCAGTTACTGGCCAGCGCTTCGTAATCACAAAAATTATTACGGTATTAATGTTTGCCACATTAATGCAGGTTAGAGCAGCCGGATTTGCTCAGCAAGTATCCATTAACCAGAAGAACATCACTTTAAAACAGGTTTTTAATGAGATAAACAAACAGACCGGCTATAACATCCTGTGGTCATCCAAAAACATAAGGAATGACAAGGTAATAGATGTGGATTTGAACAAGGCGACTATACAGCAAGCCTTAACAGAATGCTTAAAAGGTTCTCACCTTACTTATACAATCGATAACAAAACCATTGTAATAAGAGAAAGTGAGACCGCGGTTAAAAGCGAAGTGGCCAAACCTATCAAAGGAAAGATTACCGATGACAAGGGCGAGCCATTAGTTGGCGCTACCATTAAAGTAAAAGGTTCATCTAAAGGTTCGGTAACCGATGCAACGGGCTCGTTTACGCTTGATGCTTCAGCAGGTGATGTACTTGTTGTATCTTACCTAGGTTACACTACAGAAGAGGTTACTGTTGGCAATCAAGCTGTTCTTTCCATTGTGTTAAAAGAAGCGCAAAACGAGCTTACTAGGGTGGTTGTTACTGCATTGGGTATAAAAAAGCAGGCACGCAGCCTTTCATACAATGTACAGGAAATCAATGGCGAAGAGCTTAACCGTGTTAAGGACGTTAACTTTGTAAATGCGCTGGCAGGCAAGGTGGCAGGTGCTACAATTAATAGCAGTTCGGCCGGTCCGGGCGGCAGTACAAGGGTAGTACTACGTGGAACCAAATCAATCAGTAACAATAATAACGCCTTGTATGTGGTTGATGGTATTCCAATGCCTTCGCTGTCAAGCGGGCAGCCGGGCGATGTGTTTTCGGGTGCTGGTCAAACCGGCGATGCTATATCTAACATCAACCCCGAGGATATTGAATCGGCTACGGTCCTGACGGGCCCATCTGCCGCCGCCCTGTATGGTAATCGTGGAGCTAATGGTGTAATTGTAATCACCACTAAAAAGGGCATAAAAGGAAGCTTTTCTGCAACGGTATCTAATAACACCACTTTTACATCGCCGTTTGTAATGCCCCGCTTTCAGAACACGTATGGTTCTGAGGCCGGCAGCTTTTCAAGCTGGGGTGAAAAATTGAGCACGCCAACTTCTTACCAACCTAAAGATTTTTTCCAGACAGGAGTTAACACCACTACGGCGCTTAGCATATCAACCGGTACCGAAAAAAGCCAGACTTATTTCTCGGCAGCAGCAGTTAATGCTAATGGTATTATCCACAACAACGACCTTGAGCGTTACAATTTTTCCTTCCGCAACACTACCAAATTTTTGAACGATAAGCTTAACCTTGACGTAAGTGCCATGTACGTGAAGCTTAAAGAGCAAAATATGCTAGCACAAGGGCAATATTTTAATCCGCTTATTCCTATCTATTTATTTCCTCGTGGCGATGACATCCGCAAATACCAGGCATTTGAACGTTACAATCCAACCCGTAACTTCAAAACACAATTCTGGCCATTCGGCGATCAGGGTTTCCAGATGCAAAACCCATATTGGATAACCGAACGCGATTTGTTTGAGAACAACAAAGACAGGTACATGCTTACCGCTAATTTGCAGTACAACATTAACAGCTGGATGAACATTACTGGTCGCGTAAAAATGGACCAAAATACTTCGATAAATGAACGGAAGTATTATGCCTCAACTGCGGGTTTGTTTGCCAGTGATGCAGGTGCATATTACCGTTATAACTACAACACGCGTCAAACTTATGCTGACCTGTTGCTGAATATCAATAAAACCGTTAAAGATTTTTCTATATCGGCTAACGTTGGTGCCAGTTTAACAGATGACGTATACGATGAAACATCATTTGGTGGTAATCTGCAGAGTGTGCCTAATCTTTTCACTTATGGAAACGTTAATCTTTCGAATGCAAGGCCGTTACAAACCGGTTACCACGAACAATTGCAGGCTGCATTTGCAACAGCACAAGTTGGCTATAAAAGCAAGGTTTATTTAGATTTAACAGGCCGTACCGATTGGGCATCACCTTTAGCTTATACCAGTACTAAAGCAATCTTTTATCCATCGGTAGGTTTGTCAGGTGTAATGACTGATATATTTGACATCAAGTCAAATGTGCTTTCGTTTTTAAAGGCACGAGTTTCTTATAGCGAGGTGGGCAATCCGCCAACCAGGTTTCTTTCAAACCCAACCTATCCTTTAACAAACGGATACCCGCAAACCACTACTTATTTGGCGGCGTCCAATCTTACTCCAGAAAGAACCAAATCATATGAGGCCGGTTTAAATTTCGTATTCTGGAACAACAAGGTTAAATTAGATGTTACCGCCTACAGCTCATCTACTTATAACCAGTTATTTAACCCCTCGCTTTCGCCAAGTTCGGGCTACAGCAGCTTTTATGTTAACGCAGGCCGGATAGATAACAAAGGTATCGAAGTAACTGCTTCATTGAACCAAAAGCTTGGTCCGGTTAAATGGACCTCAAACCTGGTATACTCACTAAACCGTAATAAGATCAAACAATTATTACCGGCCTACCAAAATCAGGCAACCGGCGAGACAGTTTCTATTGATAGTTTAGATATGGGTGGCACCACCAGCTACAAAATGATACTGGTTAAGGGCGGCTCAATGGGCGATGTTTATGTAAACACCCTTAAAACGGATGAGCACGGTTATATTTATGTAAACTCGTCATCTCAAACCGTAGCTACTGATCAAAACCGGTATGTAAAGGCAGGTAACGCCAATCCAAGGTTTAACCTGGGCTGGCGCAACGGCTTTAACTACAAGGGTGTAGACGTGAGCTTTTTGGTTACCGCGCGTATTGGCGGTGTAGGCGTTTCGGTAACCCAGGCAGTTATGGATGCCTACGGTGTGTCTGAAACTTCTGCTTTAGCCCGCGACAATGGTGGAGCTGTTGTGAATGGTTATAAAATTCCGGCACAACCTTATTACCAAACCATTGGCGGCGGTACATCTGGTGTGGGTTCCATGTACGTTTATAGTGCAACCAACGTACGGTTAGGCGAAGCATCGGTAGGCTACACCATTCCATTAGGGAAATATGCAAAATGGGTTAAAGGCTTAAACGTTTCGGTTATTGGACGTAACTTGTTTATGTTCTATAACAAAGCACCGTACGATCCGGAAAACACCGCAAATACAGGCACCTACTACCAAGGTATAGATTATTTTATGCAGCCAAGCTTACGCAGTTTAGGTTTTTCGGCAAGGCTGCAGTTTTAATAGTTAATAAAGAAAAAGATGAAGAATACAATTAAAACCTATATAAGCAAATTGCCATTATGTACAGCAATGCTGTTAATGCTAAGCAGTAGCTGTACCGACAATTATGAAGATTATAACACCAACCAGCATCAGGCCACTGCAGAGATGTTACAGGCTGATAACCTGGCGACAGGAACATTTTTTGTGCAGATGCAAAAAAATGTGTTCCCGATAGCACAGCAGCCAGAATTTGGCGACGAAGTTTACCAAACCATGCAAAACCTGGCGGGAGATGTTTACTCGGGTTACATGGGTACAACTAACAACTTCTATTCAGGTGTAAATAATACTACTTATGGTTTAGTGCCACAATGGTACGGCCAGGCGTTCAACAGAGCATTTGTAGGCATTATGCCGGCCTGGAGTGCAATTAGAAAAGCGGCACAAACTGAGACACCACAGGTACTTGCTATTGCTACCATTGTAAAAGTGGAGGCATTACATCGCACTACCGATATGTATGGTCCGCTACCATATAAAAACTTTGGCAATGGCGCGCTGCAAAACCAGTACGACAGCCAAAGAGATGTGTACTACGCTTTTTTTGATGAACTTAACCAGGCTATACAAACGCTAACCGATTTCTCTGTTAAGTTTCCGGGCGCTACTGCGCTTGCTCAGTATGATTTTATTTACGGCGGAAACGTGAAAAATTGGATTAAGTTTGCCAATTCGTTAAAGTTGCGGTTAGCCATGCGTATTGTTTACGCCGATGCAGCTAAGGCTCGTACTGAGGCTGAGTCTGCGGTTAACCACCCTATAGGCGTAATGACTGATGCCAGCGAAATAGCTGCGCTTCAGCATACTTCTAATCTCGTTTATAACCACCCGCTGTATATTATATCAACAAACTTTAATGATATAAGAATGGGCGCTAACATGGAGTCATTCCTGAGCGGCTATAAGGACCCACGCCTGCCTCGCTACTTTAACGCCGCGTCTGATGGCTTGTACCATGGTATCCGTAATGGTATTACCATCACCAATAAAGCTACCTACGCAGAAGGCCCGTTTTCGGGTTTAAATGTGGTATCAAGCACACCAATAGTTTGGATGAATCCGGCTGAAGTTCATTTTTTGCGGGCCGAAGGGGCATTAAGAGGTTGGAACATGGGAGGTACGGCTAAGGCATTTTATGAATCGGGCATACGTACGTCGTTCACTGTAAGCGGCGTAACTGCAAGCGCCGATGCATACATTAGTGATGCGGTGAGCCTTCCTGCTGCTTATACTGATGTGCGTAATAGTGGAAACAACGTAACTGCAACAAGTGCCGATTTAAGCAAAATTACCATTAAGTACGATGAAACGGCTGCCTTTGAAGCTAATTTAGAACGCATTATTACCCAAAAGTGGCTTTCTACGTACCCTGACGGTCAGGAGGCTTGGACAGAGTTTAGACGTACCCGCTATCCGAAGGTTTTCCCGGTGGTGTTAAATACAAGCCAGGGGTTAATCAATACAGCAACCCAGATACGTCGTTTACCTTTCCCTGCCACCGAGTATCAAACCAATTCGGCAGGCATAGCGCAAGCCATATCATTGCTTGGGGGAGCCGATAATGGCAACACCAAACTATGGTGGGATAAAAAGTAGTAATTGAGAACATTTAATCATCAATTAAGAATGAAAAAGAAATTATTGAATCTGTTGCTTGCTTGTTTGGCTGGTGCTTTTACGGCTTGTGATAAACAAAATATGCCTGAGGCTATCCAGATACAAAAACCCTATACTTATAATGATAAGTATTACGAAAACTTACGCGCCTACAAGAAGTCTGATCACCAGATTTTTTATGGATGGTTTGCCGCTTACAGCCACAAAGAAGGGGTTGTTGCGGAGTATAAAAAGTCTGCCTCATGGGGTGAGCACATCGCCGGCATGCCCGATAGTTTAGACTTTTGCAGCCTTTGGATGGGCATACCATCAAATAAGCAGAATGATGCGGTTACTACTTATAACCCGATAGCGTACGAAGAAATGCGCAAGGTAAGGGAAATTAAAGGAACCAAAATGCTTGTTCCGGAAATTACCCGCATTGCAAAGTACCCTAATTTTCCAAAGAACGATGATGGTATAAAAATGTATGCCGACTACTTAGTTAAAATGGTGCTTGACAATGATCTTGATGGTTTGGATCTGGATTATGAACCCGAAGGGGACTGGATATCCGGTGATAACTTTACAAAGATGGTGGCACTCATAGGTCAGCAGTTCGGGCCAAAATCGTCCCGTCCTGATAAGTATCTGATAATTGATTATTACACCCAGTTACCGGCAGCTGCGGTAGAGCCTTACATAAATTATTTAGTAAACCAGGCTTACACCCAGGGTACAACAACAACTTCGGCTACTTTTTTGCAAGGCCGTTACAACTCTGTAGCAGCATGGTGCCCTACAAAAAAATATATTGTTACCGAAAACCTGGGCGAATGGTGGGAGAACGGTGGCTCGCCGTTTACCGAGGCCGATGGCAATACGTTTAACAAGGATGGAAAGCAGATGTACTCATTAGAAGGAATGGCCCGCTGGAACCCTACACAGGGTAAAAAAGCCGGCTGGGGAGCTTTCTATTTTGATCGTGATTACAACACTCAGGTTCCGTATGGTAATGTAAGGCGCAGTATTCAAATCGCTAACCCATCGGTGCGGTAACCTAATAACATTTAAATAAAAAAATAAGTCATTATGAAAAAGTTAAGCTATAAAATAAGGCTCGCATTGCCTGTTGTGCTTGGCCTGGTATCGGTACTATTTGCTACATGTAAAAAGTATGTCGATTTCAAGGATGTAATTATGATAACAGGTACCGAAACCAACAAACTCATTAAGTTTACGGTTGAGGGAAGTACAGCTACTTATGGTGTAACCGCAACGGCTACCGGAAAGGTAAGCGAAGATGTTACCGTTAATTTTGAAATAGATAGCACACTTATTGCTGGCTATAATGCCGAAACATCTGCCAAGTATGCTATACCGCCAAAAGGTAGTTACGAATTGGTTGGCAACACCGGCATTATAAAGGCCGGAACAAATGTATCTAACGCAGTTTCGGTTAAAATTTTGTCTACCGCGAAATTTGTAGACGGCAGATCGTATGTAATACCGGTAACTATTAAGAGTGTAACCGGTACAACAAGTGTATTGGAGGCATCTCGTACGGTATATTTAAAGGTAGCCCGTGTTCTTGATTTCAACTCAATAGATATTTCCAACCCAAATTTTTACTATCCGTATGCATTTGCTCAGCCTTTAAATAATATTACCAAATATACTTTTGAGATTAAATGCTACATCAACGACTGGCATCCTGGAAGCAACCAAATAAGCCGTTTGAGCAATTGGGGGCCTGTTGACGAATCATTGCCCAACTTGCTGCGTTTTGGTGAAGCTGGTAGCAAAATAAACCAGTTACAATGGGTATCGGCTGGTGGCAGTGCTTTCTCAACCACGGAATTTGCCACCAAGACATGGTACACCATATCATGTGTGTTTGATGGCAGTACTTACCGTATGTATGTAAACGGAAAGTTAGATGCAAGCTTTGAGGGCGCTCCTAAAACTTACCAGTTAGGTGCACTGGAAATAGGCATGTCTTATGCAGTCTATCAAACAGCACAACGCTTTTTGGGCCGGGTTGCTGAGATAAGATTCTGGGACAGACCACTATCATTAACTGAAATACAGGAAGGACTTTGCGGCGTTGACGCTGGTGCCAATGGCTTAATGGGTTATTGGAAAATGAACGAGGCTTCGGGCAATACTTTCTTTGACCGCAGCGGACATGGCAGAGATATGGCATGGCCTAAAGCCGTAACCTGGATTACTGATATTAACAACAAATGTGCTCAATAAAATAAGCGTATGAAAAGTTTGAATTATAAAAAGATATATACGGGTATTTTAGTATTAATGGCGTTTATTCTGCCCTCATGCAGTAAGGACGATAGTTTTGACGTAGTTGGCGATGAAACTAACCGGGTGTTTTTCAATACCGAAAATTATACGGTTAAGAGTTATAACAGTTTTGTTTTTCCGGTTATACACACACCCACAGGTAGTTTAGGCGATGTTACGGCCTCTTTTCCTGTACGTTCTACACAAGCGGTGAGTAGCGATGTACAAGTGACTTATACGGTTGATAATTCTTTAATTGATAGTTACAATTCGGCCAATGGTACCCAATACATTAAGCTGCCCGATGGTTTTTTAACTATAGGAGCGCTTACCCTGACGATTCCGCAGGGCAAGACAACTTCGGCAGAGCCTGTAAAAGTATCGGTTGCAGCCAGCAAACTGCCCCAATTAACCGAAGCCGGCTACATAGTTCCCTTCAAAATTACGTCGGTAAACGGCAATGGAACACAGATCAGCACCAATCAAAATACAGCATACATGCTTATCAATACCAAGGTAACTAACCTATATAGCAGTCCTGTACTGGCTGATATGACAGGTAGTACCCTTATTGCAAGCAGAACGGGTTGGACCGCTACTTTGGATGCAGTGCCAACTTCGGGCACTTTAGCCAACATGTTTGATGCACGTACCAATACTAACTGGCAGCTAAATCCGGCTAAAGCCGCTAAGCTAACGGTTGATATGGCAAGTAGTCGAAGTAACCTTACTGGCATACGTATTCATACCAGCAGTACGGCCAATGCACTTACATCGGCTATGGTATCTACCAGCGTTAATGGAGTTGATTGGGTATCGCAGGGTACTACTACGCTATCTATTGCGTCAGCCTATCAATATTTTAAGTTCTACTCGCCGGTAACAGCACGTTATATCAGAATCGATATTTTAGGGTGGAGATCAACCTTGCTGTTCCTTACAGAGTTTGATGTATATCAAGCTAATTAGGGAGAAAAATTATACAAGATATCATGCTTTCTAACTTGTACATCAGGCAATAAGTTTGGTTACCAAGAGGTACTTTAATAAGTGCCTCTTTTTGTGTTATGTTTACCAAGCCGATATACCAGTTATTAATTGAGATTTTATACCTATGAAAAGACGAGTATTTATCAAGAATGCAGGGCTACTATGTTCCGCAACACTACTAAATAAATATAGTTATGCTTTTAAACCCGATTTTCCGGTGGTAAGGATACCGTATGCTTCACGCAGGTTTCATAGCCAGGCGGTCGAAAATGCCATTGCCGAATTCAAATCAAAAGTTAAGGATAAAGAATTAGTTTGGTTGTTTGAGAACTGTTTCCCTAACACTTTAGATACAACTGTATTTTATGAATCTGTAAATGGCCGACCGGACACCTATGTAATTACCGGCGACATTGATGCCATGTGGCTGCGCGACAGTTGTGCACAGGTTTGGCCTTACTTAACTTTTGCCGGTAAAGATGAGAAGTTAAGAAATATGATAGCCGGTGTAATAAACCGGCAAACCAGATGTGTCTTAAAAGATCCTTATGCTAATGCGTTTTATAAAAATGAAAAGCAGATTAGCGAATGGAAAAACGATAAAACAGAGATGTTGCCCGGCGTGCATGAACGTAAATGGGAAATCGACTCGTTATGTTATCCTATCAGGCTGGCTTATAATTATTGGACAATAACAGGCGACAATCATCCCTTTGATGAAAACTGGAAAAGTGCGGTTGAGTCTATCTTAAATGTATTTAAAGTACAGCAGCGTAAAACAAATGCAGGGCCATACCATTTTCAGCGAGAGACGGTTAAACCGACCGACAGTTTACCGATGAATGGATATGGTTTTCCGATAAAACCAACCGGGCTTATCTGCTCCATGTTCAGGCCCAGTGATGATGCCACTATATATCCTTTCCTGATACCGTCTAATTTTTTTGCGGTTGTTTCTTTAAGGCAGGCAGCAGAAATGGTATCTGCTATATTTAAAGATAACTTACTGGTTCAAAAGCTAAAAGCGCTGGCCAGCGAAGTTGAGGGCGCATTGCGCATACATGCGGTTGTAAAACACGCAGTTTATGGTAGCATTTATGCTTTTGAAGTCGATGGCTTCGGAAATTATAATATGATGGATGATGCGAATGTGCCTGGACTATTATCTATGCCATATTTAGGTTTAGTTAAACATGATGATCCGGTGTATTTGAATACGCGTAAATTCGTATTGTCGGCCAGTAATCCGTTCTTTTACAAAGGTAAGGCGGGAGAGGGTATAGGCGGACCCCATGTTGGAGCGGCCAATATGATTTGGCCATTGAGTATTATTTGCCGCGGATTAACCAGCACCAGTGATATTGAAATTAAACAGTGTATACAAACGCTAAAAAACAGCCATGCGCAAAAAGGGTTTATGCACGAGTCTTTTGATAAGGACGATCCAGCCAATTTTACACGTAGTTGGTTTGCCTGGGCCAATACCCTGTTTGGAGAATTTATATGGAAGGTTTACAAAGAAAGGCCAAATCTGCTATCAGCTTAACAAAGATGTTTAACTTTAGATAATGATGATGAAGACATATTGTTTACTCCTCGATTTAGTAGATGATCCTGCACTAATTGCTGAATATGAATCTGTTCATAAAGCTGTTTGGCCTGAGATTTTGGAAAGCATTAAATCATCCGGTATAACAAAGATGGAGATATACAGGTGCGATAACCGTTTAACTATGATAATTGAAGCAACTGAGGATTTTTCATTTGAGAAAAAGGCGGAGGCCGATGCTGATAATATAAAAGTTCAGGAATGGGAACAACTGATGTGGAAATACCAACAAGCGTTGCCGGGTTCAAAACCGGGAGATAAGTGGAAATTATCGAATATGATATTTTCTCTTTAGATTTAAAAAAACTTGTAAATAAACCTGAAATATTAATTCATCCGCTTTATTGAAAGGATGACCGGGCTGCCCGGTCACCCTTTATTTTTTTTCTTATGTTGTTATTGTAAAGGTAACAACGCAAGTTGTGATTTGAGTTGTTTTACATGCAAACTGCTGTTGGACATTTCACTCAAATTGCAAGTTTGATTTTTTGATGTGAGTTTAAATATAGCCGTCGGTATAACAGGTTCGATAAGGTGGTGGCCGCTAGTCAATCCTAATACCCAAAATTTTGCGGCATTTTACTGGTTAAATTAGCATCAATTACATTTTGAGGAATGGGTAAAAGCTTGTCGCGGTCGGTTACAAAGGGCGCTGCGAGCTTGTTATAAAGCTTAACTCGTTCTAACCATTTACCTGTACGCAGCAGTGTATAGCGCCGCTCTTCTTCTGAGAAAAGTTCTCTTGATCTCTCGTCCAATATAAAGTCTAACGTCACCTGGCCGGCTGTAATCCTGTCAGCATGAGCACGGTCGCGCAATGCATTAATTGCACCAGCAGCCAGATCGAGGTTGCCTAACTTTAAGTAAGCTTCGGCCAGTATGAGGTAAGTTTCGGCCGACCGTACCATTATTTGATCGTTATACTGGCGGTCAACGGTAACGTCAATAGGGCTTACATAGTCCCATTTTCGAGTGCTAGGCCAGTTAGGATTGGTTGTTTTTTCATTTGATGTTCTGTCCAACTGTATTACATCGCCAAGATTGCGACCTACTGGTATACCGGCTGGATTATTAATGGCATATGAAAAGCGCCAGGCATAATCCGATCCGCGATCATCGTTAGTACTGTACAGGCTCAATGCAAATTTAGTAGGGGCGAGCCTGCCTATGCCACGGCCGCCATAATCGGCACTTACCGCAAAAGGATTTTTAGACTTGCCATCGGTGCCGGTTACCGCTAATGAATAGTAACGATTTACCCAATACCTGCGCATAATATTGCTGCCCTCACCACCTGCCACATTCAATTCGTTTTGTATGACCCATAAAGGCTCTGTGTTTACGGCGGTACGGTTTGCATTGCCATCTAAAAATAAATCGGTAAAAGGTGTTCCGGGTTTGGTAGCGTTAGCGCCATACCGCGTGGTAACTAACCTGTAATTTCCATTAGTGGTAACCTTAAGGGCATAATCACGCGCCTTATCATTTTGATTGGTTGTTAAGTACAGTTCGGCCAGGTAGTGCTGAACGGCTCCCTTAAGTACTTTGCCAGGGTTTGATGGCGACGTTTCCGGCAAGTATTGTTCTGCAAACAACCAATCGGCTTCCATCGCCTTACGTACCTCTGCTACGGGCGTGCGTTGCCAGTCAGTTTTAATATTGGTGCCCGATGATTCCTCAAGCGTCAGAGGAACATCGCCCCACAGGTAGGTTAAATGCCGGTAAGCCCAGGCTCTGAAAAAGCGGGCTTCTGCCATTGCCATGTTTTTATCATTTTCAGATAAGTTGTTGGGTTGACCTGCTCTATTGATAATCGTATTGGCGGCGTTTATGGTTTCATATAGCCATGACCATATATAGCGATAGTGTAACACTGATGCATTGTTGTTGGCCCCCCAACTATTAAAAACCCGCTCATATGCGTCTTCATAGTTGCCATAAGCGTTATCCACGCCAATAAAGGCAGGTTCTAACATTAAATTTGTTGAGCCCCCGTACGTACTGCCCGATCTTGATCGGCGGGCCTCGTCATACAGGCCGTTTATTCCTGCATCAAAGCCGGCTTTGTCTTTGTACAAATTATCGGCCGTAAGAATACTTGGCGATGATTCATTCAATGTATCTTTTGAACAGCCTGTTAGTATCGATGCTATTATAACAAGTTGTAGGGTTTGGGTAATCAGTTTCATAATAACAGATCTAATAATGGTTATAAACCGATGTTTAAGCCTAGTATAAATTCTTTTTGAAGCGGTATAGCGTCCTGAGTGTTCAGTTCCGGGTCAAGGCCGGTCCATTTAGTGATGGTAAATGCGTTGCGCATATTAAAATAAACCTTTACCCGGCTAAGTTTTATTTGCCTCAATAACTTTTCAGTAAGGTTATAGGATAGTGAAATATCCTTAACCCGTAGGTAGCTATCGCTTTCAAAAATGCGAACGCCATAGATGTTCGCATTAACGTCGTTTGCATAATATTCATTAGTTGGGTTAGTTGGCGTCCACCAGTTTTTACGGGTGGTATTGTATCTTACGCCTGAGTTGACGTCATCCGCAAGGAAGGTATTACGACGGCTTGTACCTACAACGCCCTGCGCAAAAACGTATAGCGAGAAATTCTTGTAAGTCAGTGTATTACCAAGCCCCCAGGTAAAGTCGGGTTGCCTGCTACCAATAATGGTTTTATCCCGGGCATCAATCTTTCCATCGTTATTGTAATCCACAACTTTGGCATACCCAGCTTTAGTGTTTGGCTGCGGCGATTTGCTTAAATCATCTGTAGTTTGCCAAACACCTCCATAGGTATAGTCGAAGTTTACATCGATTGGCTTGTTCAAAAACCAATTGTTCAATGTGTCGCTTTTACCATTGCCATACAGCTCAACAATTTTATTCCGGTTTATAGATATGTTGGCATTGGAGGTCCATGTAAATTTTGAAGACTTAATGTTAATGCTGTTTAAGCCCAGTTCAATACCTTTATTGGCAGTTTTGCCTATGTTTTGCGTAATAGTATCAATGCCATGAACAGGCGATATTTGGCGTTTTAAAAGCAGATCGCGTGTTTTAGCTGTATAAGCGTCAATGGTGCCGGTTAGCCGGCCTTTAAATAGTCCAAAATCAATACCAACATTCAAACTCTTAGTTGTCTCCCAGCCCAGGTCTGGATTGGCCAGAGAAGTTGGTATATAACCAGGTGCGGTGGCAGAGCCGTTAACGTATGATCTTTCGGCCAGTCTTGCTAAAGTACGATAGGTGCCTACAGCCTGGTTACCATTGCTACCATAGGATAAGCGCAGTTTCAGGTTAGAAATAGCGTTAATGTTTTTAACAAAATCTTCTTCAGATATGTTCCAACCTAAAGCTACGGATGGAAAAAAACTGAATTTTTTATTAGCGCCAAAACCTGAGAAACCATCGCGCCTACCGGTTAGCGTTAGTAAATATTTGCCGTTATAGGAGTAATTTAAACGGCCCATTTGAGATATAAGCGTTTGTTTAGAGTAATTGGCTGATGGCGTTTTTGACAAGGCAACGTTAGCCTGGTAGTAGGTAAGAACATCATTAGGAAAACCAGTTGCATCAAGTCCGTTTATTTTGATATTGTCGTACTGGTAACTGTATAGGCCTGTAAAGCCAATGGCATGTTTGCCGAAGCTACGATTATAATTTACAATATTCTCAATCAGTATATTACGTTGTAGATTGGTGCCGAGGCTTAAGTTTCCGTTGTCTTTAAAGCCGGTGCGGGTGTCGCGGCCATAATAAGTACTTTGATCGCGGCTTGTATATTCAATACCCGTATTGAGGCGATAAGAGAGCCCTTTAACCGGTAACTGCACATTTAAATAATTTGTACTGATCACTTTATAGGTTTCGTCGTTGTTGCTCGCGAGCGTGGGGGCCAGCGGATTAGCAAAGAACGTGTCATCGGGCCATGGATACACGGTTAAGGTACCGTTGGCATTGTAAGCCGTTGTTAACGGATTAAAACGGTAAGCGCCGTAATCCCCGTTAAACGATGCAGCCAGGCCGCTTCTATTATTGTAGGAAAGCTGTGTATTTGTGCCATAGGTTAGCCAGGAGGTAACATTGGTCTCTAAATTTATACGGGTCGATAACCGTTTAAAATTATCGCCCAAGGCAACGCCTTTAACATCGAGGTATGTTGCCGAAACATAATAACGGGAGTTATCACTGCCTCCGGTAACTCCTAATGTGTGCTGACTGCGACTGCCTGTACGTGTTGCCAGATCAACCCAGTTTGGAAAGTTCTTAGAGTCATAAACAGCTTGTTCTGACGTGGTAATGGGTGTATTTGGCTCGCGGGTTCTTTTAAAAGTATAAAATTCTTCGGGGCTGAGCATATCAGGTAGATTGGTGAATTTTTGTATGCCGTAAAAGCCATCATAAGAAATACTCGGCTTGCCTCTTTTCCCTTTCTTTGTAGTTACTAATATAACCCCGTTTGAACCTCTTGAGCCATATATAGCAGTAGCCGAAGCATCTTTAAGCACATCAATATTCTCAATATCGGGCGGATTGATGTCTGAGATGCTGCCATTATAAGGGATACCGTCTAACACTATCAGCGGATCATTGGTAGCAGTGATAGAATTTTTACCTCGAATTACAATTGAGTTGTTATTGCCTTCCGCACCTCCGCTGTTTTGATCAACGCTTACACCGGGTAAAGACCCCTGCAAGGCCTGCGCAAAATTAGTGTTGGGCAATTGCTCCAAACGGCTCTTGTCAACCGAAGCAACAGAGCCTGTAACATCTTTTCTCCTTTGCGTACCATATCCCACAACCACTACATCATTAAGGTTGGTTACATCCGAAACCAGCGCTACATTTAAGGTGTTTCCATTGGCTGTAGATACGCCGACTTCCTTGGATGTAAATCCAACGGATTTAAAAATGAGCACTTCACTTGCGCGCGCTGCTATGCTGTAGTTTCCGTCGCCATCAGTCGTAGTTACTTTCGATCTGCCTTTTACCGATACCGTTACCCCGGGCAGCCAGCTCTTGTCTTTCTGGTCGGTTACCTTGCCCGTTATTGTAATATCTTGCGCCAGTGCCGGCATAACGGTTGAAATACCTAATAATAAAGAAAGCGTAACCCATTTTTTAATGAGGTTTTTCATGCGTTTAATCTTGGTTTTATAATTGGTTTCGTAAGCACAGAAGCTCCGCATTTACGGTATCAAACTAGCAATCTGAAAATTGTATTCGGTGCTGGTTGTAAATTGGTTAACGTAGCAGGAGCTTCTGCTTGCATCAATCGAAATTAGCTACCAATATTACATAATTAGGCAGTTAATTGGTTCATAAATGCGGGTTAAATGCTACATAAGCAAATACATCACACAGCATACTGTTGCTTAAAAAATCACTGCAGATGTTCATTAGCAGGGTATATGTGCTTCATTTAACCTGTACGTAGCCTCAGCCATATATATATCTTGCCCTTACAATTATAATTCTCAATAATCCTATATACTTTAATTAATAATGACTCGAAAGTTATTACTCTTTGTTTTATTGTTGGCCCTGTCATGCCCATTTGTTAAAGGGCAGTCGCGATTGATATGGTCGTTAAATGACGGTTGGAAATACCTTCCTAATGGTGCCGACTTTGCACAACGGCCAAAAGCTGATGACAGTAAATGGGAAACGGTAGATTTACCTCACACCTGGAATGCAAAGGATCCTTTCGATGATGACGAAACATCGCGCAGAGGTATTAGCTGGTACCGCAAAAAAATAATGCTCGACAGTAGATTTAAGAATAAAAAGCTGTATCTGAATTTTGAAGGTGTTGGGCAAGTTGCCGACGTTTATGTAAACGGCGTATTTGCCGGACAGCACAAAGGCGGGTATACCGCTTTCACTTTTGATGTTACACACCTTGTAAAGTTATCGGACAAGCCAACTGAAAATTTAATTGCCCTACAAGTTAACAATGCACAAAATGATTTTTTACCGCCATTATCTATCGGTTATGCGTCTTATGGAGGTATTTACAGGGATGTTTGGCTGGTGGCAGCTAGTAAGTTGCATTTTGATCTCTTAGATCATGGTTCAAAAGGGGTTTATATATCAACACCAGCTGTTAGTGCAGCATCGGCTTCTGTAAAAATAAAAAGCACCATCGTAAACGATGCCGAAACTGAGCAGAAATTTCAAATACAGCACATCATTTATAATGCGCAAAATAAGGAAGTGGGTAGTGTATTAAAACAAATTGCAGTTGGTGCTGGGCAAAGCATTAAGAACGAACTGGATGTTCCGGAAATTAAGAACCCCAAGCTATGGTCGCCCGATCACCCTAACCTTTATCATGTAAAAAGTATTGTCAGGCAAGGCACATTGGTTATTGATGAGATTGATAATCCGCTGGGTTTTCGTTGGTTTTCATTTTCGCCCAATGAGGGGTTTAGTTTAAACGGACAAAAGCTGGTATTGAGAGGAACAAACCGCCACCAGGATTTTAAAGACAAGGGAGATGCGCTCACAGCTGAGGACCACTACCGCGACATGAAACTGATTAAAGAAATGGGGTGTAATTTTTTGCGTTTGGCCCATTACCCTCAAGCTCCTGAAGTACTGCAACTGGCCGATAAAATGGGGTTACTCATATGGGAGGAGATTCCACTGGTGAACTATATGAACCCAGTGCCGGAGTTCTTTAGTAATTCGCGCAATATGATCAAGGAAATGATCAGGCAAAATTACAACCATCCATCGGTGATAGTTTGGGGCTCCATGAACGAGGTTTTGTTATGGAGCGAGAAGGCTGAACGCATTCAGGTTCAGGATAATATGAAGTATATAAACAAGCTCAAAAAATATGCTGTAAAATTAGATAGTACTGTAAGAGCAGAAGACCCATTACGTACCAGCACAATGGCTATGCACATGAGCGATGATTATGACAAATTCAAACTATCAGATGTTCCGGGTTTGGCCAGTTACAATATTTATAACGGCTGGTACAGTGGCAAGCCCGAAGAATTTAAGCCCATTATAGATGCCAAGCACAAGGCTAACCCCATGCAGGTGCTTTTTATAAGTGAGTACGGGGCCGAAAGTGACAATCAGGTAAATACGGAAAGGCCCGTACGCTTTGATTTTACCGGACAATACCAACGCATATTTCACGAAGCGTACATTATGCAAATGCGACAAATGCCCTACCTTGCCGGAACCGCCATTTGGAACCAATTTGATTTTTCGCAGCCTAATGTGGGCGGGGTGAGCAACAACATGAACCAAAAAGGCATGGTAACCTGGGATAGGAAGCCAAAAGATGTTTACTATCTGTACAAAGCTAACTGGAACCCCCAACCTATGGTTTACATTGCTTCGCGCGACTGGCAAACAAGGGCCGGTTTGAAAAACGCAACTTCAACTATTGTAGTGTATAGCAATCTCAATGAGGTAGTGCTTACCTTAAATGGCAAGCAAGTAAGCACCAAAAAGCCGGATGCACTACATAAATGTGTTTGGACCATTCAGCTACAGTCAGGAGAAAACAAAATTGCAGCTTCGGGTAGTAATACACAGCAGGATGTTACCGATAATTTTACGGTAAATTACCGGATTTATGACGAGAATTTATCAGCCGGTCCTTTTAGAGAGATTGCCGTCAACGTGGGCTCAGATGTTCAATATATTGATGGATCAAACCATATTTGGATTGAAGATCGGCCTTATAAAAGTGGAAGCTTTGGGCACATAGGCGGCACCCCTGCCATGCTTAACATTAAAACAGTTAAGAAGAACACAGCCGATAATCCACTTTATTATTCGTACCAGGATGGTATTAAAGGGTACCGTTTTGACGTTGCCGACGGCACTTACGAGCTGGAATTATCTTTTATAGAAAGCGATAAGATACAGAAAACGGAGCGGGTTTTTGATGTTTTGGTGAACGGTGACCGCCTGATAAGCGATCTGGATTTGAGTGGTGATTGTGGGTTTGGGGTTGCGCTACGCAAAAAGTTTATCATTACTGCCGCCGACAACAAGGGCATCAATGTCTCTTTTAATGCTAAGGCTGGCAAGGCTACTTTATCTGGAATTCGGTTAAGAGCGGTTAATTAAACTATGTTCAAACATGAAGAAGATTAATTTCACTATAATGTTTGCCTGCTTCTGCCTTACCGCACTTGCCCAGCCGCAAGGCAGTAACAAAATGGTTATCATTACTTTTGATGGTTTACGCTGGAAAGAAGTGTTCAGCGGGGCCGACTCTGCAAAGCTGTTTAGCCAGGCTATAAAGGCAAAAGATTCAGCACAGCGTATAGCCCGTTTTTGGAGTAGTAGTCCGCAGTTAGGCAGATCGCAAATAATGCCGTTTTTATGGACTACAATCAAGGCCAAAGGTCAGCTGTATGGTAATCGCAATTTGAATAGTAACGTCAATGTAACAAATTCGTATTGGTTCTCTTATCCGGGGTATAACGAAATTTTCACTGGGTATGCCGATAAGCGCATAAACTCGAATGATTATGGACCCAACCCTAACATTACACTGCCAGAATTCATCAATCAGCAACCGGGTTATAAAAATAGTGTAGCAGCTTTCGCGTCTTGGGCCGCTTTTGACCGTATCTTAAACAAAGACCGCTGTGGTTTTCCAGTAAATGCGGGGTATACCACGTTTAAAGATAAACACCTAACTGAAGCACAGAAGGCACTAAATGATGTTCAACCTTTGCTACCTAAAACTTTCGGAAATAACGAAAGGCCGGATGCTGTTACTTATTTTTTAGCGAAGGAGTACATGAAGCAGAACCACCCAAAAGTTTTGCAAATTAGCTTTATAGAAACAGATGCTTACGCGCATCGCAACCTGTACTATGAGTATTTGTCGTCGGCCTATAATAATGACAAGATGATTGAGGATGTATGGAGTTATATCCAAAGGGATCCTTTTTATAAAGATCAGACTACCTTGTTTATTGTTAGCGACCACGGAAGAGGAAACGACCAGGCTGATAACTGGACTCACCATAACAGCAAAGAAGCTGGATCTGACCAGGTTTGGTTTGCGGTAATTGGCCCCGGTGTTAAAGCCATCGGCGAAACTCAGAACATACAGGTGTACCAAAATCAATATGCAAGAACGATGGCCGCACTTTTAGGCATTACTTTTAAAAGCCCCAACACTACCGGCCAACCAATAGAAACCGTCTTAAAGAAATAATACGACTACAACCATGATCAAACGCGGTTTAACGATAACCTTATTCTACTTTTTGTGCTGTTGCAGATTTGGAGCCTATGCACAGCAAAATAACATTGCTTTGCACAAGCCGGTTCTGGCATCATCAGAAAGCAAAGCATTTCCGGCCTCAAGGATAACAGATGGCGTTATCTCGCGTAACGGCAAATGGGAAGCGGGCACCAGTAAAGCGCCCCATACAGTAGAAATCGACCTTAAAAAATATTATAATATCACCGGAGTTACCGTACACAGCGGGATAACGGACCTGGAAAAAAAGCAGGATGAAACGACACAAGCTGCCGGGTTTTGGTCGGTAAAAAACTTTAAGCTGCAGTATTGGGACGATGCCAACTGGACCGATTTTCCTAAAGGAGAGGTACATGAAAATCGTTTGGTTGCAGCCGCGTTTCAATTCAAGCCTGCCGTTACAAGTTATAAGATTCGTTTGATTTGTGATGACGGCGAGCCTATTAATATTATGGAAATTGAAGTATTTGGCGCAGAAGCGCCGAATATGCCAGCTCCGCCAACCCTAACGCAGGCAGCTCCCCGTGTAAAAAAAGCCGGCGGTTTACAAAAAGCTACAATAACAGTAACCAATAAGGTTATTGGCAAAACATTAAAATATGTGGGTTATAATCAAGGCTATTATTTTCCGGGTAGCAACATATCGGGTTGGTTAGAATATGCTAATGTAAATAGCTTAAGGGTATGGGCTACGCTTAACGCATTTGTTCCGGCCAATACCGTTCAGGTTGATGGCAAGGTTACAACGGTAGAAGAGTTTGACAAAAGAAAGAATGAATTACGCTCTTCTCCTGAACATAACCCATTCATTAAGTGGACAGAGCTGACGCCGCTTTACGACAAGCCAGATTCATCATCAACAAATGCAATGGTATACAACTACGCTTTAACCGAGTCAAAGCGCTTGGGTATTGACGTGATATTGCAAATTGGCAGCACTGATTTTAGCAATGACTGGAAAAATAAATGGATGCAGTGGCAACGTTATTATGCACTTGCTTACCATTCGGCTAAAACTGGCGATGTAACCATGTTTGCCATGCAAAATGAACCAAACCACAAAAACTCTGGTCCAATGAAGTTGGATCAATGGATATCGGGCGCACAGATCGTTTCTGATGCTATACATTGCGCAGTAGAGGACGTGAACAAAGCTTATGGCAAGAATTTGCAGGGCAAGTTTGTAGGACCAGTAACCGCCGGGCAGAACACGGACTGGTGGGCGGCTGTAGCTAAAGCCACTCATACCGACTATCACGGCAAAACGGTTGCCTCCAATCTGGTAGACCTGTTCTCCACCCATTCCTATAACTCTCCCGCTGCAGGATATGCGTCGCGCATCAGTAACATCCGGAAGATACTCGAAGAAAATCATCCTGAGGGAAAATCAATGCCCATTATGTACACCGAAATTGGCAGGTGGATGAATGCTTACCTCATCGATAAGGAAGAAACTATGGATTCGCCGTCATTATTTACAGAGTGGGCCGGTATATATGCCAATAATATGAAAAACGGAGGCTACGGTATGTGGGCTTTTAAATTTGCCAATACCGCAAGCGGACCGTACCCCAGGGGGATAAAGTCTGGTCACCACTATATTTGGCAGGGCCGGCGCATAATTGAAGATGCGTACAAAAATGTTGCATTAAACAAGCCGGTTAAAACCAGTACTTCTTCCGCTTCAGCCCAATTTGTTACGGATGGTAATAAAGCAGACAATTCGGCTTGGCAATCGGGTAATGGTGCGGAAAAAGAGAAATGGGTAGAAATAGACCTTGGAACACCTCAGGAAATAGGAAGCGCAGTAGTGTATACAGGTTCGGCCGACGGTGTTTATACCAGCCCTGACCGTATTAAAAACTTCAAATTGCAATACTTGCAAAACGGCGCCTGGCTTGATATTCCGGGCATGGAAGAAAAAGCAAGCAAATACAGCCAAATATTCACAATTTTTAAATCGGCTGTTAGAACGAGCAAAGTGCGCTTTATAAGTACAGATGCTGGTAATTTAAAAGTTAGAGAAATAAAGCTTTTTGCTAAAGGTGATGAGCCGTCATCGGCTCCCGACTTCAACGTTTCGGGAATACAACGTACAGGGGAGGTAGTACGGCTTTTTGCTAAAGGATTTAAGGACGAGCGTAAGTTACTCCAAACAAATAATTCAGTACCTGATGATACCGACCTGGATACTTACACATCTTATGATGCCATATCTGGCAATTATTATATGTGGTTGGTACAGCGTAGTTTGCAAAATTACCAGCTTAGCATCAATCTATCAACGCTCAAAATCCGCGCTAATACACCTATAACTGCTGAAACGGTAAACAGTACTAATTATGGTGAAGTAACAGAACTTATCAATTTGGCTAATACGGATAGGTTTAATCTTACCCTGCCTCCTCAAAGTGTAATGCTCCTCACCATCCCATCTAACATTAAGCCAGTTGTAAATACCTTACAAGCCACTGCTGCTGTAACAGTTAAAGGCGGAAAAGATGCAGGTAAGAACTTCAATTTAAATAAATTTATGTCGGTGCAGTTGGACGCCGCCAACCCAGCTAACAACCAGGTGGCGTACGTTAAATTCAACTTACCCGGTAGTCGCACAACTATAAAAAGATGTATCCTGTCTGTTAGCGGTCATGTAAATGTTGGTGATAGACCTTACCGGCTGCATGTTTACGGCATTCCTCAAACTGTAGACTGGAATGTTAAAACACTAAGCTGGAACAGTGCCCCACTACTGGATAAACAAGAGGCCTTGATACATAACGTTGGCAAAGATGCCTTTGTGGCTGGTGAGATAGCCTTTGGCAAGATAGAGAAACGCCATTACCTTGATGTTACTGATCTGGTTAAAAAACATGGTGCAAGTGGGATGACATTTGTACTGGTTAGAGAAACCCGGCAATTGGGAGATGATGAAGATAAAGGCAGAACGGTTATTATATCAAATTCCGTAGCAGCGCCGCAACTTAAAATTTGGCAATAAGTAATTGTATGATGAGCAAGTTAAAATACTGCATCTATTTATTACTGCTTATTACAGTACTGCCCAAGGCATATGCACAAAACAGGGTAGTGCAATATGTAGATCCTTTTATTGGTACCGAAAACTCGGGCAACGTTTTTCCTGGTCCGTCGATGCCTTTTGGTATGGCAAGGCTCAGTCCCGACTGCCAGGTTATAAATGGCAAATCTCCTAATACAAACTCTGGTTACGTAAGCGGTGGGCAGGTTTATGGTTTTAGCCATATGCATGTAAGCGGCACTGGCGGCGGCGCCAAATATGGCAATATCCAAATTATGCCTATAACAGGGGCCGTCAACTTGAAGGATCATCAGAGTTCCGTAAAACAAGAAAGCGCTGCAGCAGGCTATTATACTGCTTTGTTGGAGCGTTACACTATTAAGGCCGAATTAACAGTTACGCACAGTACTGGCTTGCACCGTTACACTTTTCCTGAAACTCAAGACGCTCACATTTTGATTGATGCAGCCTCATTTTTGGTGAAGGGCAGCACTGTGCAAAAACTGGTAAACTCATCAATAAAAGTAATATCACCAACCGAAGTAGAAGGTTTCGGTACGGTAGCCGGTGGATGGAATGAAGGCGCCCCTTATACCGTGTTTTTCTACGCACAAGTAAGTAAACCGGCCAAAGGCATCCAAACATGGTTTAACGGCGTACTTTCAACCAACCGCGAGGTAAAGCCTGTTAAGGCAGGCGGTACCGGATCAAGCGGTGCGGTATTGTCCTATACAACACAAGCAGGCGAGCAGCTAATTGTGAAAGTGGGTATTTCATTTGTCAGCACCCAGAAAGCCAAACAAAACCTGGAGAAAGAGTCGTTAACAAAGAGTTTTGACCAAATCAGAAAGAGCGCATCAGCTGCATGGAACCAGCTTTTACAAAGGGTGCAAGTAGAAGGGGAAAACACGGCAGACAAAACCAGATTTTATACTGCACTATACCATGTAATGCTCATGCCGTCCAATCGTACCGGCGAAAATCCTTTATGGAAGTCAAAGGAGCCTTACTATGACGATTACTACGCTATATGGGATACCTATAGAGTGTCAAACCCATTGATTACTTTGATTGACCAAAAACGGCAGGAGGATATTATACGGTCGTTAATTGATATTTATAACCATGAAGGCTACATGCCCGACGCACGTAGTGGAAATGACAATGGCTTAATTCAGGGTGGAACAAATTCTGATATGCTGATTGCCGATGCGTTGGCAAAAAAACTGCCTAATATTGATTATGCCAAGGCTTACGAAGCGATGGCGAAGAATGCTGAAACGGAACCAGTAAGACCTAAAAAAGAAGGTCGTGAGGGTATAAGCAAGTACAAAGCGTTAGGGTATGTGCCTTACGGAATTTCGATAGCCGGTTCGCGCACTCTTGAATATGCCAATAACGATGCTGCTGTAGCCTCAGTTGCTAAACGGTTGAAAAAAGATGCTGAAGCTGCAAAATATTTGAAACGAGCATCTAATTGGCAAAACTTGTGGCGGCCAGTAACTAATCATGGTGCAAACGGTTTTATATGGCCCAAAAATGAAAGCGGCGAATGGGAACCCGACTTTGATTTTTTTAAGCGCGGAACATTCAAGGGTTACCTGTATGAAGGTGATAGCTGGACATACTCTTTTTACGTGCCGCAGGATGTAAAAAAGCTAATTGAAGTTTCGGGCGGCAAACAGGCATTCATCAGCCGGCTTGACACTTTTTTTACAAACAAATATTATGATGTAAATAATGAGCCGGGCTTTTTAACACCATGCTTGTACATATGGGCTGGTAGGCCAGATAAAACAAGTGAACGGGTAAACGCCATTCGTGCCCAATATTACAACACGCTCCGGGGAGGACTGCCCGGTAACGATGATTCGGGAGCGATGTCTGGCTGGTTTGCTATGCATAGCATGGGCTTTTACCCAAACGCGGGGCAGGACGTTTATTTAGTTACCGCACCATTGTTTAAAAAGGTCACTGTTAATTTGCTAAACGGTAAAAAATTGACAGTTAATGCTATCAAGCTAACTGCGCAAAACATTTATATCCAATCGGCTACATTAAACGGCAAAAACTGGGACAAAGCCTGGTTTAGACACGGTGATATTATTAACGGAGCCACACTGAATTTGATGATGGGCAGCAAGCCTTCCAACTGGGGGACACAAAATTCGCCTCCATCTTTATTAGACAACCAACAAAAGACCAATTAAACTATAATATATATGAGAAGAATTGCGCTATTTAGCCTGCTTATTTTTACCTGTGCAAACATTTCACTTGCTCAGGATAAAGCCAAAAAGCGGCTTACGCCATTTACAGGTACAGATTACATGCGTCTTGTGGTGGATGCCGACTACCAAACGGCCGGCAGTAATAACTTTAAAGTGATAATTAAAGCTGCGGCTGGCGGTAGTATTTTATGGCAAGGAGCTGTAAGGCCACAAACGGTTGATAATGCAGGTAAAAAGCAATTAGCTTTTAACATCACCGGCCTTAAACCAGTTCTTTGGACGCCCAACAACCCTTTTTTATACAACGTAACTTTAGAGCAGTACAGTGCAGGGAAACTGAGAGACCAGCTCAATGAGCGCGCTGGATTTCGGTCATTTGAGCGGCGTGGAGGTAACCTGTTTCTCAACGGCAAACCTATTTTTCTTCGCGGCATAGCCATTAATCCTCCCGGCCGCGGTATACCCGACAAGCTGGAGAAAAGCCGGGCTTTTGCCTTGGATTATGTCAGGTTTATGAAAAGTATCAACGTAAATATTATACGTATACCTGATGCTGAAGAGTGGTTTGACGTATGCGACGAATTAGGCATGATGGTTTTTGGCGGTAACTACAGCGGAAAGGTTGGTACAGGCGAAAAGGTGGAAGATTTCGAGGCCGTTGGCGATGAAACTGATGGTGGGTTCCCGAAAGATTACGATAAAGGGGTTGCCTGGTACGAGCACAAAAAGCTGGGAGCCATTGCCCATCACCCAAGCCTTATGGTTTATGCTATGACCAATGAAACACCTTTTGTAGGTAAGCGTGCCGAGATGTGGGAAAAGTTTCTAACCTATGCATTTGGAAAGCTTAAAGGTTGGGATGAGACCCGCGTTTACATTGCCAACGCGGGCTATGGTTATGGAAAAACTGGCGACATTTGCGACCTTCACCGTTATTGGGGCTGGTATTATAGTTCGCCGTATACATTTCTTAATATCAGAAACAATGAAGCCATAATTCCTTTCCCAAAGAAAGGCCAGCCTATAACGTTTACAGAATGCGTGGGCAATTATACCGGCCCTGATGGCCGTTATAATTTAACGCCGTGGCACAAAAATCCTTCATCGCAACTGGCCTGGACCGGGCACGAACAACAGGCTCTGCAATCCCAACTGGCCGATGAGCACCAAAAATTCACCATTCGACAGGCAACAGAATCATTTAGGCAGTTCCGTAATATCAATCCCGACCTAAGCGGTGTGTTTCCGTTTACCATACTCTTTTATAATTGGGATAGTATCGAAAAGTTTGCAGACATGAAGCCAAAACCGGCAACGGAGCAGGTTAAAATATCCTATCAGCCTGTGCTGTTAAGCTGGGAATGCTACACACCTAACGTTTACGCAGCGTCAACCGTTAAGGCCATTGCTCATATTATTAATGATGATAATGATTTTAGTGACATTAAAAATGCAACCTTGATATATGAGCTTAAAGACAAAACTCATGCTGTGGTGCTGAAAGACAGTGTAAAGCTCAAAGATCTGCCTTATTATGCTGAACAAAGCTTAAGCCTCAATATTAAATTGCCCGAAAAATTAACTACAGGTGATTACGAATTGGCAGGTAAAGTGATGTCAGGTGCCGAAACCATTTCAAAGAATACCTATAAGCTATTTGTTGCTGACAAGCTTTTTACAGCCGTTACAACCACACCTGTCTTATTGTATGATAAAGCAGGCGCAACTAAAAAGGCATTTGATAATCTGCAAATAAAGTACACTGAAGTCTCTTCTTTTAACAAAGTTATTGAAGGACAAAACGCGCTGGTTATCGGTGAAAATTCGGCCGATAAAAGTTTATCAGATAATGCTGTCGGTATTAAGAAATTTATTTCAAATGGGGGCAGGGTTATAAGTCTCCGTCAAGATAGCGTTCATATGGCAATGCTAAACGCATTATTGGCCAATCCAGTAGGTAACACCAATACCAATATCGACAACCCTGTTTATCCGGTAAGCAACAAATCACCCCGTAACGGCTATTATGTAAATCCAGAGCGTCCGGACCATCCAATTTTTGCCGGAATAACTCGAGCTAATTTACGAGTGTGGAGCGATTATTCCGATTGGGATGCTACCCAAAAAGGTTTTCCAGCCAACAGGCCGGTAACAGATGGCTTTACGTTTGAAAACAGCGACGATATATTGAACACGGCTATTTTGGCAAATTTCGGTTCTGGATTAAGAGGCGTGACCTTAGCCGAGCAGTATTCTGGAAGAGGAAGTGTTATGCTATGTGGCCTGGACCTGGCTAAGCATGTAAGTGTCGATCCGGTGGCATCCAGACTACTGCTTAATATGGTAAGCTATGCCGGTTCTCCAGTCGGTCATGAGGTTTACCAACTCATCACCAGCCCAATCATTTGGGGCGAGTATCAAACCGAAAAAGGCGTAGTAACCGATATTTATAGCGGGTTTCTCGTTAATTCAACCCCCCGTTTGCCCGAATCATTTACTAAAGGCGTAAGTGTTACTCCCGAGGGGTATCAGTTAGCTGGCGGCAGCCGCTCTGGCTTCAATTCTCGCCCTGGTATACAATATGTTGCCAACGGTCGCAGGCCTTTCGGTCCGTACGTACACAGCTTTGGTGGCCAACCTCAAATTAGCGATAAAAATTCGGTTGTTGGCATTGGTAAATTTTGGTGCCGCATACCCACAGGGCAAAATAATGTAACGTCTGTTGTCTGGAATCCGGGCAAAGAGCCACTTGAAATAAAGGTTAAGGTGAATGCGCTCGCCGAAGTTAGCCGTACCATAAAAGCAGGAGAGAAGCTGGCTTTAGATTGCCCGGTAGACAAAAATGAGGTCAATATAACCTACACCGGCGACAGGCGATTAGTAGTACTTGAAACAGCTTTTAGTAAAAAATAAACCTGATCAAATAACTGATTATGAAGTTCAAAAGAATTTTAATTATAGCGCTGTTATCCGTTCCCACACTGGTTAACGCACAAAAAATGACTCCGGCCAATGGCTTGGGCGAACGCGAATACTTTGTAAAAACTTTAACCCGCATTGCCGACCCTGTACTGGTTGCCCTGAGTAAGAATGAGCTTAAAAAGACGATGCCGGTTGAAGCGAAGGTAGCTAAAGACCGTGTGTACAGCACATATCTGGAAGCCTTTGGCCGTTTAATTGCCGGTATGGCTCCGTGGCTTGAGCTTGGCCCTGATGAAACGCCTGAGGGTACGCTGCGCAAAAAGTACATTGATCTTGCGGTGCAGTGCATCAGAAATTCGACAAACCCTCAGGCCCCCGACTTTATGAACTTTAACCAAGGCAGGCAGCCCTTGGTAGATGCCGCTTTTTTTTCTCAGGCGTTATTACGCGCACCAAAACAACTGTGGGGAAATTTGGATGAGATCACTAAAAAGAATGTAATCAACGCTTTAAGATCCAGCCGTGTAATTTCACCATCTTATTCAAACTGGTTAATGTTTAGTGCTACTATAGAGGCAGCTTTGCAGAAGTTTGATAACTCAGGCGATAAAATGCGTATTGATTATGCCTTAAGGCAACATTTGCTTTGGTACAAGGGAGATGGTGCTTATGGCGATGGGCCTAACTTTCACTGGGACTATTACAACAGCTTTGTAATACAGCCCATGCTCCTCGAAGTTACAAAAGAGCTGAAAGACGCCAATCTGGATACTAAAAAGTATTACGAATTAATGCTCGAGCGGTCTCGGCGATACGCTGAAGTTCAGGAGCGGCTAATATCTCCGGAAGGCACTTACCCGCCTATTGGAAGGTCACTGGCTTATCGCTTCGGTGCTTTTCAACTGCTTTCCAAAATAGCCCTCATGAAAGAATTGCCTGAACACGTAACGCCGCAACAAGTTAGGTCGGCCTTGTATGCAGTTGTTAAGCGGCAAATCGAAATGCCTGAAACTTTCGATAAGAATGGCTGGCTGCAAATAGGTCTCGCCGGGCATCAGCCCGAGGTAGGGGAGAATTACATATCCACCGGAAGTTTGTACTTATGCTCGGAGGCATTCTTAGTATTAGGTTTACCAGTAAATGATAGCTTTTGGCAATTGCCATACGCCGATTGGACAGCAAAAAAAGCATGGAAAGGTGAAAAGATTCAAATTGATCACGCCATTGTAGATAAAGAGAACTAACCAATAACCCTATATATTATGAAACTAAAAATATTAATTACTGCTGCTATTGCGGCTTATAGCTTTCACTTGCAGGCACAAACGGTTGCCTTAAAACCAAAAGCCGACCTTGTGAAGCTCATAGATAAAAATTTAAAAGATGCCAACGCCCAGTACAAAGTGTTGATGACAAACGTGCCAAAGGACAGCCTGCCCGAAACATTTCAAAACAATAGGTCTAAAAGCACTTCGGCCAAAAACTGGGTAAGCGGCTTTTACCCTGGTACTATGTTCTATTTGTACAAAGGCACCCAGGAGCCGGCTATGTATACTGCCGGATTGGAAAAGCTTCCAGTTATGGAGCCTATGAAAACTATCGATTCGCATGATATTGGCTTTATGATGTACTGCAGCTTTGGCAATGCTAACCAGATTAAGCCAAGCGCGGCATATAAAGACGTATTGCTCACCAGTGCTCAAAGTTTGTCTAAACGCTTTAATCCAAAAGTAGGATGCACCATGTCATGGAGTTCGAAACCTGGTGAGTTTAGAGTGATTATTGACAACATGATGAACCTGGAGTTATTGATGTGGGCAACCAAGGTAAGCGGCGATTCATCGTATGCTAAAATAGCAATAAGCCATGCTAACACGACTATGAAAAACCATTTTCGGCCCGATTACAGCTCGTATCACCTGGTTAATTACAACCCCGAAACAGGCGGTATCAACAAAAAGCAAACCGTACAAGGCTATGCAGATAGCTCAGCATGGGCGCGCGGCCAAGGCTGGGGATTGTATGGGTTTACTATGATGTATCGGGAAACTAAGGATAAGAAGTATTTAAACCAGGCAAAAAATATAGCAAACTTTATACTAAGCCATCGCAATCTTCCTGCCGATAAGGTGCCGTATTGGGATTTTAACGCTCCCGATATTCCTAACGCCTATCGCGACGCATCGGCCGGAGCCATTTATGCTTCAGCTTTAATTGAGCTGGCCGGATATGTTGACGCTGTTAACGCCAAAAAGTATATCAACGTGGCCGAAACGATTATCCGTACGCTTTCGAGCGATAAATTTAAAGCTGCACCGGGCGAAAACGGAGGGTTTATACTAAAGCATAGTGTTGGTCATTTGCCTAAAGGCGCCATGATTGATGTGCCTTTAACCTATGCCGATTATTATTTTGTAGAAGCCATGCTGAGATACAAAAACTTAGGTAAGAAATGATTAAAGTAATCTTAAATAAAAAAGCAGGACTGTGTTGTACATTCCTGCTTTTTTTGAATATAGCTTTGTCGCAACCGCTTCAGAAACGCTATATAAAAGCAGATATGAACCGCTTGGCAGGGAATACGAGCACGGTATTCAATGAGTGCATAGGTGCCGGCAGGGCAAATGAAGGCTTGCGCGCCGATTGGCAACAACAACTAGCCAGGGTGCAAAAAGACATTCAGTTTAAATATATCCGTTTTCACGGATTATTGCACGATGATATGCGCGTTTATGCTGAGGACAAAACAGGGAAGGTTATCTATAACTGGCAATACATTGACAAGCTGTTTGATTATTTGTTGAGCATAAACATAAGACCTTTTGTAGAGTTTGGCTTTATGCCTGCTGATCTGGCATCGGGCACAAAAACTATATTTTGGTGGAAAGCTAATGTAAGTAAACCTAAAGACTACGCCAAGTGGGATGCGCTTATTGCCAGTTTGGTTACACACTGGCAAGAACGCTATGGCGAGGCGGAAGTAAAGAAATGGTATTTCGAAGTTTGGAACGAGCCCGACTTACGGGGCTTTTTTGATGGAACGCAGGCAGACTATTTTGAGCTTTATACGCACACAGCTAAAGCAGTCAAAAGTATATCTCCAGTATATCGTGTGGGCGGCCCTGCTACATCTGCAACAAAATGGGTTGCCGAATTTTCAACCTTTTGTGATGCCAATCAACTTCCTGTTGATTTTATATCAACACACGACTATGGCACTACATCCGTATTGGATGAAATGGGCACTAAAAAGCAACAGCTTAAAAGTATGCGCGATACCATCGCCAGAGATGTGCAACGCATCCGGGACTTGATTCGGCAATCGGCTTATAAAAAGGCTGAGCTGCATTTTACGGAATGGAACACCTCGCCATCATCGCGCGATCCTATACACGATACTTATCAGAATGCTGCATACATTTTGCATGTACTCAAAAAAGCATCTGGCTACGCCAATTCTATGTCATACTGGACATTTACTGATATTTTTGAGGAAGCCGGTCCAGGTCAAACACCGTTTCACGGCGGCTTCGGATTAATAAATCTGCAGAATATTGCTAAGCCGTCTTATTATGCTTACAAGTTTATGAGCCAATTGGGGCCTTTCGAACTTCAAAATGATGATCAGAGTTCATACTTGTGCAAATCATCACAAGGGTTGCAAATTTTGCTTTGGGATTACACACATCCGGCAACAGGTTACAGTTTTAATCAGGATTACTTTAACAAAGAACAGCCTTCAGCAGTAAAGCAAAGCGTCACCATAAAGGTAAACAATGTTAAAAATGGAAAATATAAACTAGAAATCTATAAAGTAGGCTACCAACAAAACGACCCTTACACAAGCTACCTCGAAATGGGTAGGCCGGCGCAATTAAGCCGCAACGATGTGTTACAATTAAGCAAAAAGGCGGCAGGCTTACCGGTACAACAGGCTACTGTTAACATAACTAACGGTAGGTTCGATCATCAACTGAATGTAAGGCATAATGATATCATCTTTATAAAACTGCTTAAAACACAATAAATCTTATCAAATGCACAAAAACGGCTTTTTTTTATCGTGTAACATGTATATATGAACGATTAGTCATGTTGGAACAAGCGCTTTAAAGCCTACTATTGAAATATGTTTTTGACAAGCCAGTGCAACGCCCCTGAGAAGACTAAGCCAGCGCATGTCAAACAGTTCTGCAAACAAACCAATTAAACATATTAAACCTAACTAATTATGAACAAAAGCTTTACTCCAATTACTACATGTTTAGATGGGTAGCCCCCGCTACGCTAAGCTCCTCAAATTTTAGTTTTCATTGATTTCCTGCTCCAGCATTGATAGCTGTGAGTAACGGTATACCTATAAACTTACCATAACCTATTAAACCTATTTATGCGTAACTACTATTTATATAAAAAAATAGTGCGTTTGCTATTTTTACTGATTTTAACATCAGAGGCAGGTACTGTTTTTTCACAAAATAAAACTGATACGGCCTTTAGTAAGCGGGACAGTTCGTTAAGACAGGAGAAGATCACTTTGCTCAATAAAAGCCAGCAAAAATCGCAACTGCTCCAATCAACAGCTACTGTATACACCAACCAGTTGACCACAACGCCGGCACCTTCATTTTTGCAGGCCCTGCCGGGAAGACTTTCAGGGCTATACACCCGTCAGCGTAGCGGTGTGCAGGATAATGATGATCCCTCCTCAATAATCGACTTTAAGATAAGAGGGCAGAACCCACTCATATTAATAGATGGTGTTCCCCGAAACTTCTCATCAATCGAGCCCGAATCGATCGAGTCGATAACGGTGTTAAAAGACGCGTTATCAACTGTAATGTACGGGCAGAGATCATCAAATAATATCATCCTTGTAACTACCAAAAGACCGGTGCAAACCGCTTTTAAATTATCGGCAACTGCTCAGCATGGGGTTCAAAATCTAATTAACCTGCCCAAAACAGTTTCGGCCGCTGATTATGCCATATTATATAACGAGGCCCGTAACAATGATGGACTGGCACCAACATACACCGCCGCCGACGTACTGGCCTACAGGAACGGAACCGACCCCATAGGCCATCCCGATAATAATTATAAAGACTTGTTTTTAAATAAGAACGCATACCTGGACCGATACAACATTAACATACAGAACGGCAATAATATTGCTCGCTTTTATGTGGCGCTGGATTATCAAAACGAGGATGGATTTTTAAGAACATCAGACGTTAACTCATACAGTACTAATAATAACACTAACCGCTATATCGTTCGGTCTAACATCGGTATCGATCTGAGTAAAACCTTAAATGTTTCACTCAATGTTTTTGGACGTATACAAAATGCAACTCAGCCTGGTACGGCAAGCACCACATCTGCCATATATAGCGCCATAAGTGCAACACCAAATAATGCTTATCCAATTTTCAATCAAAACGCATCGTTGGGAGGGAGCACCCGTTACAATCAAAATTTATGGGGTCTTTTAAATAATTCGGGTTATACTAAAGGCACCACCCGAGATCTTTCAACAGATATCGAAGCCACTCAAAAGCTTGAAAAATGGCTGCCGGGTTTATGGATAAAAGGCAGTATATCTTACAACAATACTATCGATCAAACCGTCAACCGGTCAAAAACTTTTGCGGTTTACACCTTGCAAAACGGGGCTAACCAAACATATAATGAGGTAGGCACTAATGGCAGTCAACTTAATACGTTTTCTTTCAATTCGCGCCGAACATACACTTATGGCAAATTAAGCTTGGGATATGATAAGATTTTTAACAATCACAAAGTCCAGGCGCTTGTATTAGCCGACCAGCAATCAACCACGCTCGATCTTCAGTTGCCTGCTATTTATACCAACTTTGCCGGCAGTGCAACCTACAGCTTTAAGGATAAATATTTTGCTGAATCTGCCTTAAGTTACGGGGGTTTTAACCGTTTTAAACCGGGCAGTCGCTTCGGTTTATTCTACGCAATGGGCTTGGGCTGGGATATAGCAAAAGAGGATTTTTTAAAGAATGTTAAATGGGTAAATACGATAAAACCCAGGGTAAGTTACGGCCGTACAGGTAATTCAAACGTGGGCTATTACATTTACGACCAGTACTACGAATATGGCGGCACAACCGCTGTTTACTACTTTGGTCAAACTCCTACGAGTGCCCGCGGATACACCGAGTTAGCGCTGGCTAATCCGAATGCGACCTGGGAAAAAGCAAATAAGCTTAACATAGGTTTAGATGTGAGCTTATTTAACAACCATTTAAGCCTTACTTCGGAATATTTTAACGACACATACTTCGATTTAATGCAGGTGCGCGGAACCTCTACGCAAATTATAGGGCAAACCTATCCGGCAGAAAATGTTGGCAAAAATCGTTATACAGGTTTGGAGAACAGCGTTTCATGGAACGGTAAGAAGGGGGCGTTCGGGTATTTTGTGAGCGGTAATTTGTCTTTGTTGAAAAACCGGGTGATTTATCAGGATGAGGTAGCGCAAACTTATGCTTATCAAAGATCCACAGGGTTGCCGGTTGGGCAAACATTTGGTTACATAGCCGATGGTTTTTACCAATCGCAGGCCGAAATTAATGTTAGTCCGCGTGTTGACGGATTTACGCCTGTACCGGGCGACTTAAAGTACCGAGACTTAAACGATGATGGTGTTATTAATCAGTTTGACCAGACTGCAATTGGTACGCAAAAGCCTTTAATTTTTTACGGCTTAACCACCGGCTTTAACATTAAAGGTTTCGACTTGAGTGTATCTGTTCAGGGTGTGGCTAACAGAGATATTCTGCTGTCGGGTACCCAGGAGTATGAATTTCAAACAGGCGGCAACGGCCAGATATTTCAGCATCAGCTAAACCGTTGGACACCATCTAACGCTACAAATGCCACTTATCCGAGGCTTTCCCTTGCGGCGCAGGCAAATAATTTAAATCAACGTAATTCAACATTCTGGATTCACTCGTCAGCCTACCTGCGGTTGCAAAATGTTGATTTAGGCTATACGCTGCCAGTATCATTTGCCAGTAAAATGAAATTAAGCAGTATACGTGTTTTTGCCAATGGCTTTAACCTTTACTCGTTTGATTCGCTCGGTCATAATGATCCAGAAAACAACAACTCGGTTTTTCCACTTCGCAGAACCTTTAACGCCGGCCTGAATGTCAAATTCTAAAAACGTACGACTCATGACAAAGTATATAAACACGCTGTTTACACTAATTGGTACTGCTATACTGTTTACTGCATGCCAAAAGTTAGAAGACAGGCCGCTTGAACTGGTAACAGAAGAGTTTCTTTGGGATTCTAAAGACTCATTAGGCACTAACGCAGGTTACTTTCTAAACAGCATTTACGCTGATTTGCCAACTGGTTATAACCGTATTGGTGGCAATGTGCTTGATGCTGCCACAGATGATGCCGTGCCTACTGAGGATGGAACAACCATTGCTTCGTTTACAAACGGTGGTTACAGTGCAATCTCAAACGCAGATAATTCATGGCAGTCCAATTATGCCAGCATTCGTAAATGCAATTTATTTGTACAGAACTTTAACAAGGTTCACTTTAAAAAGGACCCGACAATTTTTATACAAGGCCAGTACTGGCGGGCAGAAAATCGCTTTTTGAGAGCCATATTTTATTATGAACTCGCAAAACGTTACGGCGGCGTTCCGCTGCTTGGCGATAAGGTGCTTTCACTGGATGATGACCTTAAATTGCCGCGAAATAGTTTTGATGAGTGCATCAATTACATAGCAAGTGAGTGCGATGCCATAAAGGACAGCTTGCGGGCCGACCCTGTACCAGCTTCTGATTACGGTCGCATAACTAAAGCCGTTGCGCTTACGCTAAAGGCAAAGGCTTTACTGCTTGCTGCAAGTCCGCTAAATAATCCGTCGAACGATATAGCTCGCTGGCGTAGAGCTAAAAATGCGGCTGCTGATGTGATTCGACTTGGACTATTTTCGCTCGAGCCCAATTTTTCGAACGTGTTTCTGACCAGGAAGAACAGTGAAGTTATACTTGCCTACCAGCGCAATGTAACTACCGATCTGGAGACCAATAATGCACCTATAGGTTATGTGAGTGGCAGTACCACAAGCCGGGGCCGCACCAGCCCAACTCAAGAACTGGTAGACGCTTTTACTACAATTAAAGGTTTGCCCATAACTGCTGATATTAAATCAGCTTCAAATTTAACCGGATATGATGCAGCAAATCCATATGCCAACCGCGATCCACGCCTGGACAAAACTGTATTCTACAACGGCTTGCCTTGGCTAAGCCGTGGTGTGGAAACCTTTGATGGGGGCAGAGACCGGCCCGGAGGTTCCGTAATCCAAACCAAAACCGGGTATTATATGCGCAAGTTTTTGGGTGAGCTGGCCTCAAGCACTGCTTACTCTAACCAAACGCACAATTTCCCAATTTTTAGATACGCAGATGTTCTTTTGATGTTTGCCGAAGCCAAAAACGAAGTGGATGGGCCTGGCGCAGCTTCCGATTCTGTTTACAACTTTGTTAGAGACATCAGGAGGCGGGCCGGCATACAAGCAGGTAGCGGCCAAAATACATACGGCCTTACAGCGGGTATGAGCGTAACGGACATGCGCAACACTATTCGCAACGAACGCCGTGTTGAAATGGCTTTTGAGGAGCAGCGGTTTTGGGATATACGCCGCTGGAAAATTGCTGAATCGATATACAACAAGCCTCTGCACGGCATACGCATAACAAAAGCTAGTAATGTGTTGAATTATAAGGTTGAACAGCTAAACACACCTTTCCAGTTTTTTGCACCCCGTATGTATCGCTACGCCATACCATACAGCGAAGTAGTAAAAAACACTAACCTAACTCAAAACGAAGGATATTAAATAATGATCTGGTAACAGATGATTAAATCATATTGATATGAAGAAAATACTACAAATATTTCTGCTTGTATTAGGCTTGTCTCCGTGCCTGTTATATGCACAAACAATCGTTCGCGGAACGGTGAAAGATAATTTGGGGCCTGTACCCAGCGTAACAGTATTGGAAAAAGATTCAAAAGGAAACGGTACCACTACCAATGAGCGTGGCCTTTTTCAAATCACTTTAAGAGGCAATTCCAAAATATTAATCTTTACTTCAATTGGCTACGTTACTCAGGAGCTAAATTTAGCCGGACGTACAAATGTTACTATAACGCTTAAGGACGACGCCAAAGGCCTGGAGGATGTAGTAGTTGTAGGCTACGGCACCAAAACCAAATTAACCAACACAGGCGCGGCCAGTAGCGTATCTGCCGCTGATATTCGCAATACACCCACCGCCAATATTCAGAACACGCTGGCCGGCCGTGCGCCTGGTTTTGTGTCTCAGCAACGGTCTGGGCAGCCAGGGCGCACCGGGGCCGAATTTTTTATCAGAGGTGTAAACTCGTTGTCCTCAGAATCGCAAAAGCCGCTGATTATGGTTGATGACGTAGAATACACTTATGACCAGGTAGCGCAATTAGATGCTAATGAAATTGAATCGTTCACTGTGTTAAAAGATGCATCAACCACAGCTGTGTTCGGTATAAAAGGTGCAAACGGCGTATTGGTAATTACAACCCGCCGGGGTAAAATAGGTAAAGCACGCGTAAACTTTAATACCGAATCAGGGCTGCAGCAGGCGGTAAACACTCCTAAATTCCTAAATGCTTACAGCGTGGCACTCTTAAGGAATGAGGCATTAAGAAACGACGGACTTGCAACCGAATTTACCGACGAAGACCTTGAACATTGGCGCGTTGGTGACGATCCTTACGGGCATCCCGATGTAGACTGGTACAACGCTGTTTTTAAGAATAGTGCTTACCAAATGCGTAATAACGTAGACGTTTCGGGCGGGAACGAGCGCGTGAAGTATTTCTTGTCTGCCGGGCAATTAACGCAAAACGGATTGCTGAGAGATTTCAGTAAGGGAACCGATGCGCCGCAAAATAATTATAAATATCAGCGGTACAATTTCCGGTCGAATTTAGATATGCAGGCCACTAAGGATCTGACGTTACGTTTAGACGTGAGCGGCCGTATCGGAACCATAACCGAACCCCACATTACTACGGCACCATTAAGCACCATATACAGCTTTCAACGCTTGCCGCCTTATGCCGAACCTTTACTGAACCCTAACGGCAGTTATCCATGGGCATTCCGATCAAGGCCGTCGTTTTATGAAACCAGTTTAATTGGTCGTTTGGCTTTGCAGGGCTACGATAAAACCTACCGCAATGAATTTAACATATTAGTGAATGCCAGCCATAAGCTCGATTTTTTAACCAAGGGTTTGTCGGTAACCGGGCGTATAGCATATGCTGGCGACGTTTCTTACGACCGGAGCCTTTATCGCAGCAATATACCGGCGTCTTATTACAATCCGGTTAACAACACTTACACCATACATAGTAACGGCCTATACCGTTTAGAACCATTAACGCTGGCTAGTACGGCTAACAACAGCATATCCAACAAAACTATTAATACCCTTGCCCGGCTAGACTACAACAGGTCCTTTGGAGACCATCGCGTTAGCGGGTTGGTGCTTTATAATTTAAATTCAGCCACGGCAGCATCTTACAATAGTGCCACAGGTATTACAGCTGTGCAAGAATATGCTCCTGTTTCATCACAAGGCTTAACCTTTAGAGCCGATTACAACTATAAACAACGTTACCTGATCGACTTTAGCGGTGCATATAACGGTACAAGCGAGTTTGTTGGCGATAAGTCGATGGGCTTTTTTCCGGCCGTTTCGGTTGGGTGGAATATTTCAGAAGAGCCTTTCATCAAAAAGCACATTAAATTCTTAGACCTTCTGAAAATCAGGGGATCTGTAGGGTTGGTAGGATCTGACATTACCCGTGACCGTACTTACAAAACCGAGCAGATATATGTAACCGGCACTGGATATAATTTTGGCGAAACATCAAACACAGCCATAGGTATAGAGGAAGGCACGTTGGGTAACCTAAACATTACCTGGGAAAAAGCCCGCCAAACGGACATCGGTTTTGATGCACAGTTTTTGCGAAGCAAGCTCTCTATAACTGCCGATTATTTCTTTGAACGCAGGTACGATCAGTTGTACCAGAGAGAAAATGTATTGCAAGTTATAGGTGTAAAACTCCCTTACACCAATTCTGCTGTGACCGAAAAAAGAGGGTATGACGGACAGATCAGGTATAGTGATAAAGCCGGCAAGTTTGATTATTCCACCTCATTTACATTCTCATTCTCAAAAAACAAGATTATCGATCAGGGCGAAGCACCTCCAAGGTACGCATACCTGGCTAAAACCGGTTTGCCCATAGGGCAGGGGTTTGGTTATAATGCGTTGGGCTTCTTCCAAACTCAGGATGAAATTAATAATTACGCACACCTTGCTGATACCCAGCCCGGCGATTTGAAATATGAAGACATGAACAACGACGGCGTGATAGACCAGCAAGATTACAGGGCTATAGGTAAACCTAATCTTCCGCAAACTGTGCTGGGTGCAACGTTTGGCTTAGGCTATGGCGGCTTTAGCGTAAATGTACTCTTTCAGGGAAGTTTTGACTATAGCTACCGTATTGCAACAGCCGGTGTTATACCGTTTCAGGGAAATTTGCAGGAATCGGCTTTAGGAAGGTGGACGCCTGCAACAGCAACAACTGCTACGTACCCCAGGCTAAGCAGTAATTTGGCTGGCCCGAGCAGTCCATCCAACCTTTCGTCGTTCTGGCTGGTGAATGCTAAATACGTTCGGCTAAAGTCGGTTGATTTGGGATACACTATTCCAAAAAGATGGCTAACAAAGTTACGCGTGAGCACAGCACGGCTTTACCTGAGCGGATATGATCTCATTACATGGGCAAATTTCGACTTGTACTCTCAGGATCCGGAGGTAGCCAGTAACGGCAGCGCCGGAACTTATCCTGTACAAAAAGTATTTAACCTCGGACTGCAGATTGGCTTTTAACCCCTCAAAACTTATGGAAATGAAAAATAAGTACACGATTTTGCTTACACTATTTGCCGTGTTAGCTATAGCCTCTTGTAAAAAGGGCGGTGTGTTAGATCAGGTTAAAACAACCGATCTGAACGAAGAAAAAACGTTTTCTGACAGTACGCGTACCATACAATTCCTTACACGGATTTATAGTGATATCGGTTTTAGCGCAGACCCTAGGAGGTTTGGCAGTAGTGTTGGAGTATACAGTATAACAGATGAGGTTGAAGGCTCTTTACTGGCAGCCACTGCTTATAACGTTATCTTTCAAACCGGTGCAGTAAGTGCTATTAACATACCTACCGATGCTTGGGTAACCAGCTACGCCAATATAAGACGGGTGAATGTGTTTTTAAAACACCTGCCCGAAACACCACTATCGCCAGGTTTGCGTAACAAGCTGGCCGGTGAGGCACGCTTTCTGCGTGCCTGGTATTATTTCATCATGCTTAAACATTATGGCGGTGTTCCGTTGATAGGGGATGCCGTTTATGAAGCAACAGATGATGTACCAGGCAAACGAGCAACTTTTGAAGCTTGCGTAAATTATATCGAATCGGAGTGCAACGCTGCAGCAAGCCAGTTGCCGCTTACGCAAAATGGCTTAGACTACGGACGTATTACCCGTGGTGCTTGTTTGGCGCTTAAATCGAGGCTATTATTATATGCGGCAAGTCCTTTATTTAATGCCCGCCCAGAGATGGACGGTGTATTGGGTTACACAACGTTTGATGGCCAGCGTTGGAATAAAGCCGCACAGGCCGCTTTAGATGTAATTAACTTAAACCAGTATCAGCTTTTAGAATTATCTACACCGGCACCTGGTTACGGCTTTCAAAAGGTGTTTACGCTCCGTAAAAACACAGAATACATTTTAGCTGCTATGGCCGGAAACAACCGCACGCTTGAGGCCATTTGGGATCCGCCTTCAAGAGCGGGCAGCGGCAGTGCTTACCCTTACCAGGAATTAGTTGATGCATTCGGAACCAAAAATGGTAAACCTATTGCAACCGATCCAACTTACAATCCGGCTGACCCTTATGCCAACCGCGATCCACGATTAAATTACACCATACTGTTTAATCAGGGCCTGAGATTGGGTACAAACAAAGCCATATCACCGGTAAATACCTATGTAAATGCAGCACAGGATGGCTTTCCACTTACTAAAACCGGCTATTTTTTACGGAAATTTTTGGATGAAAACACTATTGCAAGTGCCACATCGTCTACCACTGAGCGTTGCTTTCCGCTAATACGTTACGCCGAAATACTGCTTAATTATGCCGAAGCCGCTAACGAAAGCGGTGATATCAATACGGCCTATACGCAACTTGTGGCCATTCGTCGCCGAGCCGGTATTAATGCAGGTGCCGACGGTATGTATGGATTAACTGCCGGAATGAGTAAAGAAGATATGCGTGTGCTCATCCAAAATGAAAGAAGGGTTGAGCTGGCCATTGAAGAACACCGCTACTGGGACGTAAGGCGTTGGAAAATTGCAGAAAATATCTCGAACAAAACCCTGCACGGCATGAGGATAACAAAGGTTGGCAATGGATATACTTATGAGCGGATTGACATACGTACGCCGGTATTTGTTGCGCCGAAATGGTACTTATGGCCCATACCGCAATCAGAAGTTAACAAATCAGTTGATCTAACTCAAAACCCTGGTTGGTAACAAAGGGCCAATCATAAAAATATTAAAAACCATGAGTTTAAAAAACTTTAAGTTGATGAAGCTTGAGTATGCTACTGTTTACATGACAGCATTAATCTGCATACTCTTTTCGGGCTGCCAAAAAAACAAGTTCGATGTACCCGTAAATACGGCCACTATTAGATTTAGTGAGAGCGCCTATACGATTGAGCGCAACGCTTTGGAGCCGTTAACCGTGAGATTACCGTTGTCATTACCTTTAGAAGAGGATGCAACGGCAGTTATTACCGTAGACAATTCCAGCACTGCTGACGCTTCTGAATATGTTGTAACGCCCTCTCTTGCTGCCACTGGTATAGAAATGAAGTTAGCAAAGGGTGCTACAGAGGCAACCTTTCAGGTGGCATCCGCCGACAATTTTGAAGGCGACCGGACATTAGTGTTCAAAATAACCTCTGCAAAGGGTGGTGTCATAGTTTCAAATACGAATGCTTCTGCTGTAATTAATATTAAGGGCAAGCCTATTATACTGCCGTCTATTGGTACATCGGTTACAGACCTGCCAAGTTTTGGTAATGTAATTACCACAACAGCCTCTGCTTCGTCTATGTACACGGTTTCTGGCGTCAAGCTAAGTGCTGATGTTACAATTACAGCGTCTGCTAACTTCCAGGTGTCCTTAAACAATATAACATTCACCAATACTGTTTCCATTCCGTTTGCAACAGCCAACGCCAGCCCTGTGCCGGTATACGCCAGGTTTGTACCTAATACAGGCAGCAACCAAGGTATATCAGGTACAATAACGCATTCATCAGGCACGCTGCCAGACGTGGTAGTTAACGTAATTGGCGTTGAATATGGCAATGCGGCGGCAGGTGTGCTGATTATGAAAGATGATTTTGAATATGGTTCAACCGCCGGTAATCTTAAGGATTTAAGCAATGGTAACTGGACCTTATTCTCGGGCGGGGTTAATCCGGCCAGGTATATTACCGCTGGCTTAACCTTTCCGGGTTACGTTGGCTCTGGAAAGGGCGGTGCTGTAATATCTGAAAATGGTGCCGGCTCAAGAGAAGATTACAGCCGTAGCTTTACGGCTCAAAGCGACGGCGTACTGTATACAAGCCAACTGGTTAATTTTGCATCTTCCCCGGCTGCAGGAGATTTTTATACTTCATGGCGTGATCCTGCTGCGGCTTATTTCAACCGTATTTATGTAAAGGATAACGGCGGCAAGCTAAACTTGGGTATAGCAAAATCATCAGCTACCACTTCTTATTCAACCGCAGCTTATGAATATGGCCAAACCTACCTGTTGGTTACTAAATATGACTTTGCTTCAGGCATATCGTCACTGTACATCTTGTCGTCTGCACCACCTTTAATCGAACCTGCGGTTGCTGATGCCACTACAAATGTTGGTGCTGGCCCAGCATCGCTGATCAACATCATCATCAGACAAAATACCGGCGTTTTAACCACAACAATGGATGGTATACGTGTAGCCACATCGTGGAAGCAAGCCGTAGGCCTTTAATATTAATGTATCTGACACAGATAATTTAAACGATCACATTCATCTAAACCGATAAAAAGTATGAGTACAATACTCAATATACGAGCCGGCAGGTGTTTAACAGCCTTGTTTGGAATATGCTTGCTTACCTGCTTCATGATAATAAGCTCGTGTAAAAAAAAGGAGCAGGACGAGCTCAAAATACCATCACGTGCAAGCTTTAGCAGTACCGCGTTTATAATTGAGAAAGATAATGCAGATCCGTTTCCTGTAACAGTTAAACTTGCACGTCCTCTTGATAAAGCAAGCTCCCTGGTTATAAAGGTTGAGGCAAGCGGTACAGCAGCTAATACAACTTACAATACCAGTCCTTCTGCTAAAGAGGGACTCATAACTTTAGATTTACCACAAGGCGCTACAACAGCATCGTTTACTGTGCAGTCCGCACATAATTTTGATGATAGCAAGACAATAGTATTCAGAATTATGTCGGCCACTGGTAGTGCTGTGCTAAACGATCTCAACTTAAGTACCACCTTAACTATGAGAGGCAATAACTGGGTTACGCCTGAAATGACTACTTCGGTTGCTACACTTGGCAACTTTGGTTCTGTTAAAGTGAATACGCTATCTGATGCAAAGTCTTATACACTTTCTGGTAAAAATTTAAGTGGAGTTGTTTCCATTACAGCACCCGCCGGCTTTAAAATATCTACCGATAACATTACTTATAGTTCCTTTTTAACGGCCGACGTGAACAACAAATCGGTGACTGTTTATGTGAAGTTCAACCCGGCAACGGGCCAAAATCAAAGTATTACAGGTGCCATTGTGCACAGTTTAGCCGGCATGAATGATGTTAGCATTAACGTAAGCGGTACTGAAGACGGTAACATCCCTTACGTGCCCGAAGTGCCTTTGCTGAATGAAAACTTCAATTACGGTGGGTCATCCGACTTTATAGCCCGTTTAACTGGAGATTGGATAGCTTATTCTGCACCGGCAGCAATCCCAGTTATTTATGTGCCTCAAGGCCTTTCGTACACAGGTTATGGCAGTTCTAATATTGGTGGCGCGGTAACCATTCAACACGGAGATTTTTCGAGAGAAGACATTGCCCGAACATTTGCGCCTAAAAACAGCGGCAACTTATATACTGCGTTGTTAGTCAACGTTACTGAGGCCGGTGCTGGTGATTTCTTTTTTGCGCTTAGAGATGCAGCCGGTGGCTTTTTTAATCGTTTTTATGCTAAGGATGATGGCACAGGGAAACTGGTGTTTGGCGTGGGCAAGAACACCACGGTTCAGTACGGCACCGGAAGTTATAAATATAACAACACTTATTTGGTAGTCATTAAATATGATTTCGCCGCCAAAACTACTGCTATGTATGTGGTAGACGGTGCTGTAACAGATGTAGAGCCTGCCTCTCCAACTATACTTTCTGCAACCGGCACTGCACCAACCAGCTTAAACGATGTGGTTATCAGGCAATCGGATGGTGTTTTAAGTGCCACTGTTGACGGTATCAGAGTAGCCACTACCTGGAAAGGCGCATTAGGACTATAACCATTAATTAATCACAATGAAGACATTACATAATACTTTAGTTCGCGTACTCGTCATAAGTATAATTATATCAGGTATTTATGCCTGTAAGGATAAAGAGATGTTTGATGCGAGCGATAAAAGAGAATACATAAGTGCTGCTAACAGCGTAAATGCCTACTCTGGGTACAAAAGGCTGCAGCTAAAGTTCAACGTTTCCAACACGGCCGCCGTTAGAGCTAAAATCTACTGGAACAACCGTAGCAATTTCATAGAAATACCAATTCATGTTGCTTCGGCTAACGATACTGTAAGTACGATCATCGGTCCGCTTGAAGAAGGTACTTACAGTTTTGAAGTAATTACTTACGACAATAAGGCCAACACTTCAGTGCCTATAAAAATTACAGCAACTGCGTTAGGACCAAATTATGCGCATACCCTGGCCAACCGGCCAATAAAGGATATATTTTATGAAAACGGCAATGCAACCATTTATTGGGGTAGCGCAGGCGCCGAACTTTTTAACGAGGTGATTTATACTGACAATAATAACGTGCAACGGCGTGTAAAGGCTGCTCAGGGAAAGGACACCAGCAAGTTATTGAATGTGAAACCTGGTGAATTGGCTACTGCATTACAATACCGCACCGCTTACATACCGGCAACGGCTATTGATACTTTTTATGCTGACACAAGGTCTGAAGCGATTGTAACGGGCAGTCTGAAGGATTTAGCTAAAGCTAAGAATGTCTTATTCGGTAGTTTAATTAGCTATGGTAATGGTATTACGCACGGTGTGGTTAATGATGGCTCGCCAAACGGCATATACAAGCAAATTTGCGACAATGAATTCAATTTTGGTCAGGCCTCATGGGGAGGCACTCGCTGGAAACGGGATGGAGGATCGGATTTTAACGATGTTAATGCAGTAATAAATTGGAGTAAGGCGCATTACAATAAGGTTTTTGCACAACTAATAGTTGGTCCTAACGGCTACATGCCCGATTGGTTTAAAAATGGAACTTTTACACCCGCTGAAATGGATGGCCTTCTGAAAGGATTAGTAAAGGAGTTTATGGAAACCAATGATAACAAATCAAAAGTGGATGTATGGGGGGTGGCCAATGAAGTATTTAGTAATGATGGTACCTACGTAAATATGAAATGGAACGACATGGGCTGGGAAGATGATGCATCGGGCTTAACCGGTACAGATAAGATTAACCTAAAGCATCCGGTTTTTATTGGTAAAGCTTTTATGTACAGCAGGCAAATGACCCAAGCTTTGCTCGAACTGCGTGATCATGATTTTGAATACAATACTTCTGCATCAGCCTATTATACCAAGCACAAAGCGTATTACCAATTACTGAGACATCTAAAGGCCAAAGGCTATCCGGTAGATGTTGTGGGCATACAAGCGCATTACAACTTAGGCAGTGGAATTAGCGGTGGTTATGAGCTGTTTAAGAAAACTATCGAGAAGTTTAAAGCTACCAATGTACAAGTACATTTAACGGAGCTGGATATCATAGCTCCTAAAATTAATAATGCCTTACAGCCCTGGACCCTTGCCCTTGCCGACCAACAAAAGACTGATTACTACAATGCTGTTAAAGCCGCAGTTGAAGCCGGCGTTAGCTTGATTTCACTTTGGGGTGTAAGAGATAACAACGATCCAGGATGGCGTTTTGGGCAGTATCCGCTTTTATACGACGAGAGCTATAACCGGAAACCGGCATATTATGGTGTGCAGAAAGCATTATTTGATGCTAAAAAATACAGTGCTAATTAGAAACAACCTTGTTATGAAGAAATTGAATAACCTCCTTATTATTTTTTTGATGGTTGGGATAATTTCGGCCTGCTCCAAACGGCCGGGAATTATGCCGCCAACACCTGTAGAAACCAGCAGTAATGCTCCCGCAAGTAATTTGAATACAGCTATAACGGTTGATTGTAGCCAAACCCAGGGCGATGTAATGCGATTGGAACAGGCTAATGTGCACTCAACTACATCGGCGCTGCCGGGCGAGAAAGCACGCATTTGGCTGCAAGCGTTAAATCATAAAACTATACGTACCTGGTTGGCTTTGAGAACTATAAACAAAGAAGGGTATAATTACAAATACGATGGAAACGTTGGCGCCGAAACTTCGTTGGCTTATTATTCAACCTGTGCCGACTCACTACTTATTGCCTTAACGGCTTATACGCCGTCTGCAACTTTTCCGCTGCCAGGTAATGGCAAGGGGACCGCATTTCAAAACTTTATTAAGCAAACGGTAATCTATTACAAGAACAAATTTCCTAAAATAAAATACATACAGGCAGGTAACGAGCCAGATTATAACGGCGAGAGCGCGGCCGACTATTATGAAGTGTACAAAGATTATTACAAAGCTATTAACGCTGCCAACATTGAGTTAGGCTTAACGGGTGCCAACCGTATTATGCTTAGTAACGGCGCATTTACCAGTACAACTACTTTTAGTGAGTTGGTGTCATATACTAACCAATTTTTAACGTTATATGCGGCTGATGCTGACGCCAGTAAAAGGTTAGATTTTTTTAGCATGAATTGCTACACAGAACAAAGTAATCCTAAGCTTTTTGAAACTGCAAAGCCACAAATTATTGCAGCTATGGCCTCCAAAGGAATAAATGCCAGACAGGTGTTTGTAACCGAGTATGGCCTGGCCGGAGGCAACTTTATTCCAACCGTATGGAACCAGGCCCAAATCATGACAGCATGGGCTCCCGCACAAATAGCGAAAGCATTTTATTTATACGAGGGAGGAGCTGACCGTGTATTTAACTGGTGTATCAATCATGCCGATATTTTGCACAAAAGCGAACTGGCCGATTTGACCAATGCCTATCCCAATCCCTATGGTTATGCAATGGTGTTTGGCCGGGAAGTTACAGCGAGAGGCACGAGGGTGAAAGCAACCGCGAGTAAACTTAATGCCCAGGGCTTGGGTATTAACGCGTTGGCCGCAATGGGCAACAACAAGGGCATTGCTGTTTTGGTATGGAATTACAACTATACCTCGTTTGTTGGCGACCAAGAGGTTAATGTGCAAATAAACAACATACCACAAAGTGCTTTTAATGATAAGGTAAATGCAAAAGTTTATATGATCGATTCTAAGAATAATAACATTTACAGCAATCCTACGCAAACTTCGCTTAAATCCTCTTCAGACCAGGCGTATAACTATGCGGCAACTCTTAATATTCCTTTGAAGCTGGAGGGCAACTCAGTAGCATTGGTTCTGCTAAATCCATAAGCTAATACTTGACTTTCTACCTACCTAATCACAATCAAAAAAGGCTTATTCATTTGAATAAGCCTTTTTTGATTTATTAGTAAGTAGCCTTTATACGATCAGACGCCTCTAAATATTCAGTCCAAAGCTTAGCGCCTTCAATATTATGCCCTAGATTGGGTTTAGGGTTTATAGGAGTTTGCGTGCCGTTGCAACTTATAAATTCTCGTATTTGTGTATAAGAACGGTGTATGTTAAACGGAGCTGCGGGCGTTTTAATCCAGGTTGGTATATACCATTTGTCGAATGGTGGTCGTTCAGCTCTCAAAATCTCCACTTCTAATTTTTCTAGCGGTACCGCAGCTTCTGCAATGATATTCCAGGCCTTATTTTCATCTGGCTCATGCAAAGCATTCAATAACATCAAAGCAGCTTGTGTAGGCCGTTGGTCTACCCTTAAGCCAAATTCAACATGCTCAAAAAAGAATTGCTTTTCTTCACGATTTAAGGTTGGTAACAATGTGTTGATCGTGTTAATAACCGACTCATATTGTGCGTTTCTGCGCCTAAGCTCATTCACTTTTACCTGATCGGGCTGGTTGTAAGTTTGATGCGTAAAACGTTTATGCAGTAATTCTAAAACAGACTCGAATTGTACAGCTCCAAAGTAGGTCTTGTCTGAACCGTTTATTAACGCGTAGTACTGGTCATAACAGTGCATAATACTTTGGCTATCGGTAGTGCTTGCAAAGTACTCATCAATCCACCACTTTAAATAAGCTTTATGAGGCTCGGGCTTATTGAGCACTGCGGCAGCGTTCCAGCAAATGTCAGCTATCATACGGCCTTCCATAACATGCTCACGCAATTCAGATACATTTACCAGCATAAATTCTGTGGCGCCGGCATCAACAATTCGTTTAAACTGTTCTGCGACACGTTCCGGCGTAACAACATGAGTGCCTTGCTTTGTGGGCGGGCCGCCGTAGTAAGCCAAATGGTAATAAACTCCGTGTTTCCACTTGTCGGTACCAGATGGTAAATCTCTCATTACCCCGTCGTTGTTGTCTGGCCAAACCAAAATTACATCGTCGGGCACGTTAAAATCTTCAGGGTGTTTTTTATATTTTTCGAGCATCTCGGTGTAAAGCGTAAAATGAAAGGCAGGAGGGTCATTTGCCGGAGCCAATTCTCTTACAATTTTAACCTGAGCATCAATCGCTTCTCTAAATACCTCAGCTTGCTCTTTTTCGGTCGTATCTTTCGGAAACTCATAGGCATGGTCGTCCGTGCCGCGCAAGCCTACCGGCCAAATGGCATTAACACCTTTATTTTCTTCAACCCCGCCGCGCCAGTACCTTATCATGTTATCCTTGCTTTTAAACCAGTCCCAGTCGGTATTAACGCCTCGTCTTTCGGCCAGTTTAAAGCGCTCTATACCAAACGGATTTGAAAGCAATATGTCGTAATGATGCGAGGTGAAATACAAGCCCCAGTCGCTGGCGCACTTTTGTACTTCATAGCGGCGGTGCACTCGCACATAAGGTGCCACCATATTCATTCGTAAACGCAAGGCCGTTTCAAAAAAGTTTTGATACCACTTTAAAGGCACATCGCCTATACGTAGGGGAAACCCATACCGATCAAACGGCCGTGGCAGCACATCCTCGTCATCATGAAAAAAGCCGCGGTATTTCACAGTTGGCGGCGCTTCGTAATGATTTGTGCTTTTTAATGTAAGGTTGGTGTTTTTTAAAGCCTGATAACCTGTCCATAAATAAAGCGGATCAATACCTAAGCGCTCGCTTAAATGGTATGCGGCATACGCTGTTCCTCTAAAATCAGCTCCAATAAGCCAAACTTCATTGTTATGGGTAACTATTTGGTAAGCTTCTTTTTTGCCTTTAAGCTTACTCGAACTGATCTGAGACGGTAAGCTGCCGCTCCCAAATGTTGATAAGATAACGTTAACTTTACTTTCGTCTTTTTGTGACAAAATAGGTGGTTTGTAGCCGCTTATTTTTGCAATATCATCTGTTAAAAATTGGGCTGCCTGCCTTACGGCGGTATGCTCTTTATTATTTACAACTATCACACAGTTGCTTAGCTTAACGTCGCCAGCCGCACTTTGCCCAACCCTGACCCACGAGCCCCTTGTTTTTGTGCTATTGTTTCCTTGTTCCTTATTCCCTGTATAGAATGGTATTTGTTTAGCCTTTGGAGCTCCTAAAACATCTGGCAAACCAACCGAAAGCAAACCTAACGTGGCCGAACAATTTTTTATGAAGTTTTTACGTGAAATCTTATTCATTTTGTAAGATTTAGTTTCGTGCTGTTATTAACAAAATAATACCGAATACATACAAGCCCAGCATAATGTAGAGCTGAATATTGGTTTTACGCTCGGCGTTTTTAAATTCTTTCCAGATAAATATGCCCCATATTGCGGCAATTACCGTTGCGCCTTGCCCGAGTCCGTAAGAAACAGCCGGACTAGCCTTGCCGGCTGCCAGTATATTAAGTGCCATCCCGATATTCCAAATCACACCGCCAATAATGCCCATAGCATGATCTTTAGCGGAGCCTTTAAACCAGGCGTTCCATTTTATTGGTGTGCCTGCAAAAGGGCGGTACATAATAAAGCTGTTAAAAATGAAGTTGCTGGTAAAAATTCCGATTGCAAAAAAAACGAGTGCTGTATAAGGAGTTAGTTTGCCAGTTTCCGGGTTTACCGCGTTAGTGGCCATTGATACAGCTACATACTTATAAAAGAAACCTAACAAAACGCCGGCGATAATGGCAATGATTAGTCCTTTTATGGAAAAATTTGCTGTGTTTTTATGAAGCTGCTTATAGGCGTTGGCATTGAGCAGTATAGCTGCGGCAATTAGCATTACACCTGTAAATAATATATAGGGATTGCCTTCGGGCCTTGCAAGGTAATTAACAATTACCCCCAGTATAAGCGCAATACCAATACCCGTTGGAAAAGCCACTGACATGCCTGCAATGGCAATTGCGGCTACCAGCATAATATTAGCTAAGTTAAAAAGTACACCGCCCGTAAAAGCTGAGATAAGATTTTTCTGATCGGCCTGACGTAAATCGTCTAAGAAATGCCGCCCCATATCGCCATTGCTGCCGGCCGTGAATGCTAATAAAACTGAGAATAGCATAATCCCTATAACATAGTCCCAATAAAAGAGCTCAAAACGCCAGGAAGTGGAATTGAGCTTTTGCATGTTGGCCCATGAACCCCAACAGACCATAGTAATAAAGCAAAAAATGATGGCGATTGGGTAACTTTCAACAATAAACATAATAGTGATAAGGTTTAGTTCAATTAATTTCTTTTGCCCAAGGGGCTGAAGCTTGTGCGCCAATACGTGTTACCGAAATAGCTGCTGCTTTGCATGCATATTCAACAGCATTGATGAAGTTTGATTGCAAGGAAAGACAATGGGCAAGGGCGCCGTTAAAAACATCTCCGGCAGCAGTGGTATCAACAGCGTTTACACTTGGTGCTGGTATGAGTAAGTCGTGCTCATCAGTACTAAGCCAAGCTCCTTTACTGCCCAACGTAATGACTACATTATGCACGCCCCGTTTCATTAATTCATGTGCACATTGTTTTGCAGTGGCCTCATTTGTAACTTCCATGCCCGTAATAAGCTGCGCTTCAGTTTCGTTTGGCGTAATCATGAAAAGATCTTTTAAGAGCTCATCGGGCAGTGAGGTGGCCGGGGCTGGGTTAAGAATAACCCTTCGACCTAATGCTTTGGCAGTTTGTACAGCATGTACAACTGTATTCAACGGAACTTCAAGTTGCATTAGTAATATGTCGTTTATGCTAAGCAGGTATGGCAAATTGCCGATATCATTGGGCTTTAAATAGTCATTCGCACCTGGAGCAACTACTATCATATTTTCGCCCGAACTGTTAACGGTTATCAATGCCGTTCCGGAAGCGTTTTGTGGGTCGATAATTACGTGCGATGTATTAATAGCTTCCTCATTGAAATTCTTTAAAGCTGTTTCACCAAAAACATCGTTACCTAATTTGGCAATTAAAGTTACTTCGGCCCCTAAACGCGCCGCTGCCACCGCTTGGTTAGCACCTTTGCCACCAGCATTAAGTAGAAATGTTCCACCAATTATCGTTTCGCCAGGTTTAGGGAACCGGCTGGTTAGGATGGTCATATCGGTATTTGAACTGCCGATAACTAAAATTTTGCCCATAATTGTATTGCGGTTTAGTTTATTGGAAATTCATACGCGCCTAATCCCGGCTTTTTTGCAGACACCGGATAACCATCCAAATCATGTTGGTAACCTAATCTTGCGCCTTGTCCTTTTGCCGGACTGCTAGGCGTAAGCCTGAAGTTGCGGTTTGTAATGTCTATAAATTTCGGGTCGGCAATTAAATCACTGTTATCAGGCTTAATACCTACCGGATTTTTATTACCCGGCGAATAATACAGATTATTACTACGCGGATGCTGACCAATGGAAACGCGTACATGCCCGGTGACTTTTTTTACCGGGCCGAAAACACCCAAATCTGGCGAGATGTAGAAGATGTTGTTTCGTACATTATAAAACGTAAGCTCCGGATTAAACGTCCAAAATATATACCGGTCTACGTTTGGCTCACGTGTACGTACAACGGTATTGTTAAATACATTAACCTTATAGCCACCACCGCCAATAAACTGGTTTTTGTCATCGCTCAGATTATAGGCAACTGTAACGCTATCTACATTGCGAGCAGCAATTTCTAGAAAGCCATGGTTATTAACAGAAATGTTATGATGAATATTTATGTTGCTGGCTTTAAAATCATCATCAACGCCATCAAGTTCTACCACTCCGCCGTCAGACCCGTAAGGCCCTCCATAAGCGCCATAATTTTCTATACGGTTGTGTGAAATTTCGTTGTGGCCTGACACGACCATAATGGCGATAGGTCCCCATGAGTAAGCCATCATCTCGCTGGCATCGTGCATGTAGTTACGAGTTATTAGATTATGCGTGCCCTTTACCTTTACGGCAACCGGAGTATGAAAAAATTCACAATTTTTAACGGTGTTATAGCGTGTATTTAAAGCAAGGTAAACAGCGCCCATTTTCTGCACATTCTTGTTGTTTTTGTCAGACCCGGGAGGGTTGGTGTTGTCATGAAAGTACAAGCCATCTATAACGATGTAACTGGCCTCTATCCGAAAGATGTTTCCGTTTAAAGTTTCCCAAGTTGGATTAGTAAATGAAGGCGGCGGACCAGCGCCATATTTTTCGAAGTATGGTGTTAGCTCTGTACGTGGTGTTTTAAGTATTATGTCGGCACCGACACTGTAGGACGAAAAAACAATAGGTTTAGCGGCAGTTCCCGAACTGGTAAAAATAAACCCACCGGTATAGGTCGAACCCTTGGCAAATAAAATGCTGTCGCCAGGTAAGAAATGATCTTTCTGCAGATTAGTGAGACCTTTCCAAGCCTGGTCTTTTGTTGTGCCGCTGTTTGTATCATCACCTGCTTTACTATTTACATAATAATTAGTTGCATGAACATAGGCGCACAAATGAATGAACGAGCAAGTTAAAAGCGCAAATTTTAAGAATCGCATGTTTTACAATTGGTAAGGTAAATGTAGCCTAACACATACGTTTATGAAAAGGTATATCGTACAAATGTGCAGGGTAATTGTATCAGTGTATCGCTGTACTGCATTATTGTACATGCTACTTTCGGCATGTAGTTTTGATAATTATACCATGAGGGTTAATGATTAAGCATCCGTAAGTTGCAGGCACTTACTTTAAAGATATAATGCAGAATTTAGAACAGACTTTCAGATGGTTTGGCCCCAATGATGAGGTTACTTTAGCCGACATCAAACAAACGGGAGCAACAGGGATCGTAACCGCACTGCATCATATACCTTGTGGTGATGAGTGGACAATGGATGAAATTGAGAACCGGAAGCGTATGATTGAAGCATCTGGTTTAAATTGGTCTGTAGTTGAAAGCGTAAATGTGCATGAAAGTATAAAAGTGGGGGAGCCTGACAGAGACAAGTATATTGAGCGTTATAAAAACTCACTAAAAAACCTTGCTGCTCATGGACTAAGAGTAGTGTGCTATAATTTTATGCCGGTGCTTGACTGGACGCGCACTCATTTAGACTTCAGATTACCCAACAATGCCAGCGCCTTACGGTACGATTCGACAGCACTTACTGCGTTTGATTTATATATTTTAGAAAGGGCAGAGGCGTTCATTTACACATCCAAAGAACAACAGGCGTATGCAAGGAAGTATTTAGACGCATGTACTGCAAGTGACATACAGTTGCTCACCAATACCATTATGGCGGGTTTGCCAGGCACCGATGATGTTTTCACAGTTAGTGAATTCAAGCAGCACCTAAGGCGTTATGCAAATGTTGACAGCAAAAAGCTAAAAGAAAACCTAGCCTACTTTCTAAGGGCTATAATTCCAACTGCCGAAGAAGTAGGTATTAAAATGTGTATACATCCTGATGACCCTCCGTTTCCGATATTAGGTTTGCCACGGGTGGTTTGTACAGAGAGCGACCTGCTGGATGTTGTAAACTTTGCACCGTCGCCAAGTAACGGCATTACTTTTTGTACCGGATCATTGGGCGCAAACCCGCAAAATGATTTACCAGGCATGGTAGCAAGGCTAGGCAGCCACATTCATTTTTTACACCTGCGGAATGTGCAGCGCGAACCTGATGGTAGCTTTTATGAAGCTGAGCATTTAAGCGGCAGTACAGATATGGCTGCAGTAATGGAGAACGTTATTTTAGAGCAATTAAAACGTGTTGCAGCTGGCCGTACTGATATAGCAATACCCATGCGTCCAGATCACGGTCACAAGCTGCTTGATGATTACAATAGAAACACTTATCCGGGTTACAATATAATTGGACGCCTAAAAGGCCTTGCCGAACTGCGCGGGTTAGAGATGGGCATCAAAAGTATGCTGTAAAAAGATTAGTTTTAATGCTTAGGCTGGATTGAACCGCCTAAGCATTTGCTTTTATTTAACAACAGCCTGGTTGGCAAATTCTTTAGGCGTAAACCCAAATTCATCTTTGAAACAGCGCCTGAAATAATCTATATCTAAAAAGCCAACCATATACGCTACTTCATTTACGTTTAACTTGTTCTGCTCCAAAAGTTGCGCAGCACGTTTTAACCGCACACTCCTAATAAACTCTACAGCAGTTTGGTTTGTAAGCGCTTTAATTTTACGGTAAAGTGTAACTCTGCTCATACCAACCTCTTTGCCCAATTCCTCAACGCTTAAGGTTGGCTCGGCCATGTTGGCCTCAATATACTTCATTACACGTTCTAAAAATTTTTCGTCGGGTGAGGTGATGGCTGCATTAGTTGGCTGCAGCGTAATTTCCCGTCTATAACGTTCTCTTAGCTTCTGTCTGGAGTCTAACAAATTCCATACACGGGCTTCTAACATGGTGAGGTTAAAAGGCTTTGTGATATAGTCATCAGCGCCGGTTTCCAAACCCTCAATGTTAAATATGATAGGTGTACGCGCTGTTAATAATATAACTGGCACATGGCTTGTACGTGCATCAGCTTTTAATTTACTGCAAAGCGTAATGCCATTCATTTCGGGCATCATTACATCGCTTATAATGATATCCGGAACAAGTTCTAATGCTTTTTGCAGTCCCACAGCTCCGTTTTGAGCAGTATGAATCTCAAAATCGGGCTCAAAATGCGACGAGACAAATTCCTGAACTTCCAGGTTGTCTTCAACTATAAGCAGTATAAGCTTTTCCTTTCCTGCATTTTGTAAAACTTGCTGTTTGCGCTTCTGTATGGCCAATCTGGATGCAGATGAGATTTCACTTTCGCGATAGGCATCCAAGTCTTCACTGTTTTTATAATCAGCAATCACTTCATCTTCTGATAAATGCTCTTTCCCTACGGGAAGAATAATTCTGAACACCGTTTTTCCCTGTTGCTGCGGTGTTGCAACTGTGCTTTCTACGTGCATGGTGCCTTTATGCAGTTCTACCAAGCCTTTTGAAAATGCCAGGCCAATACCCGTTCCTTTAGTATTAATACCCTTGTCGTCAAAATGCGTAAACTGATCAAATATCTTGTCTATTTGGTGAGGTGGGATACCTATGCCATTATCTTCAATTTCGATGATTAGATTTGATGGTTGCGTATCAAGCTGTTTGATGTATACAATAACCTGTCCTCCTTCGTTAGTAAATTTCAGTGCGTTTGATAATAAATTGTAAATTACTTTTTCCAGCTTATCACGATCATACCATATCCTTATTCGCTGTTGTTCGGTCATTAACTTAATGCGAATGCGGCGGTGATGTGCATAAGATTCAAAGGCCATTAAAATTTCCTTCACAAAACGCACAATATTACCTTCTGCAGCCTGCAGCTTCATGTTTCCCGATTCAAATTTTCTAAAATCAAGCAATTGATCAATCAGCCGCACCAGCCTCTCTCCGTTACGTTGTATAAGCCGCAATTGGTTTTGAGTTTTATTATTTCCCTCATTTAAACCTATCAGCTTATCAATCGGTGCTAAAATTAAAGTAAGGGGTGTCTTTATTTCGTGCGATATGTTGGTGAAGAAGCTTAGTTTGCGCTGGGCAAGTTCCTGGTCCTTTTCATGACTCATGTGTTGAAACTTCAACTCATGTGTAAGCTTACTGGTTTTTACCAAATGATAGTATACCATGTAGAGTACCAAACCTAAAATGCATACATAGAGCAAATAAGCCCACCAAGTTTTCCACCAGGGAGGGAGTACCGTGATACGGACTGTTTTAACTTCATCCGTCCAAACGCCATCATTATTAGCTGCCCTGATTTGAAAAACATACTTTCCAGCATCCAGATTTGTGTAAGTGGCTGTTCGCTGATTATTTACATAATGCCATTCATCATCGTAAAAACCGCGTAAACGGTAAACGTATTGGTTCTTGTCGGGGTTTAGGTAATTTAAAGCAGCGAATTTAAATGTGATAAATGCCTGATCATGTGTCAGCGTAATATCCTCGGTTTCGTCTATTGGTTTGCTAAGTGGTGAATTTTCAGCACCCAAATTAGCCGGATTGTTTTTGATCAGAAAGTCGGTAATAACAACCTTTGGCTTAAACGTATTATAAATGATTTTATTAGGGTAAAAGGCAGTTAAGCCGTTTATACCACCAAAAAGCAGTTCTCCGTCTTCGCCGGTTTCTGCCGCGCCCGATGAAAACTGGTTGCTTTGCAAGCCGTCGTCAACCGTGTAGTTCATAATGCGCAGTGTGTTTTTACTAAATGGAGGCGTAAAGCTTTTGAATATTATTTTCGATAGTCCCTGGTTTGTGCTTAACCATAGGTTTCCATCAACATCTTGTTTTATAGCATGTATTACACCATTGTTCAGGCCTTCATTAGTGCTTATGGTATAAAAATGTTTCGAACTCCTGTCATAATAACTTACGCCGCCACCTTTGGTGCCTACCCAAAGCCGGTTTTTGGAATCAGCAAATAAAGACAGTATCGTATTATGCTGTAAGCTGTAAGGTTTACCATCATGATGTACAAACTGGGTGAACCGGTTGGTTTGAGTATCAAAGTAGCTCAAGCCATGTTCGGTACCTACCCACAACCCATCTTCCGAATCTTTAAGAAGGCAAAAGCCGGTATTGCCGCTTATGCTGTTATTGTTGTTAGCATTGTGAAGGTAGGTACTGAACTTACCTTCTCTGTCCATAAATTTTAAACCCCTGCCATCGGTGCCCATCCAAACGCCGTTTTTTGCTGCCAATACAGCAAAAACTTGTTTGTTCTCTGGTTTGCTGTCGTTTTCGGTTATGTCAAAATTGGTGATTAGTCCGCTTTGGGTGTCCATATAGCTTAATCCATCATAGGTGCCTATCCAAAGATTTCCTTTTTCATCTTTAGAAAGCGACTTGACGATGTTTTGCTGCTCACTGTTAATAACGAAAGCTTTTTGAATTCCTTTATTTCTGTCGATATAATTGAGCCCGCCGCCTTCGGTACCCACCCAAAGTGCGCCGTTATTGTTTATTATAGAACTTACTACCCGATGGCTTAACCCGGCCTTATTACTTGATTTTTCTCCTATGTATGAAAAATTATTTCCGCCGGATGAAAAGAAGTTAAGGCCTCCCGCATAGGTGCCCAACCAAATGTTACCTGCCCTGTCTCTAAAAATATTTCTTACCGAGTTGTGACTAATGGTTTTAGTATCATAAGGGTTATACTTATGGTTTGTAAACGTATTGGTTTGCATATTTAAAATGCTCAACCCATCGCGCGTACCAATCCACATTTCTGTGTCACTATAAGGTAAAAGCGACCTTATAATATTTGTTGGCAAACTTTTGTTATCGCTGTTGCTATGCAGGTAATGTGTTGTTTTATTGGTTAGTATGTTATAGCGGTATAAGCCGCCACCTTCTGTACCAAACCACAATTCGGCATTTTTACTTTGTTTAATAACCCTAATGTTGCTTTTGCTAAGGTCAATATTCTCTTGGAGGCCAGCTGGTAGTGGCATTGGCTTTTGGGTCGAAAGATCAATACGTTTTAGGTTTTTGCCAATGCTTACCCATAATGTTCTGTCGGCATCCTCAAAAATAGCCTGCACCCTTTTGCTGGTACCCGTACTTTGGTTGGAAGATTTTATAGTGTAATCGACTACCTTATTGGTTTTATAATCATATCGTTTTAAGCCACCAAAAGTGCCTATCCAAAGGTTCCCAAAGCTGTCATATAAAAAAGAGGTGATAAATTCGTTCGTGCCCGACTCGCTATTCGTGCCGGTACTTATTTTTCGGAAACTCTCTGTGTGTTTATCAAAGCAATTTAAACCATCTGAGGTGCCAACCCATAAATTACCCCTGGGGTCCTCTTGAAGGGCATTTATTTGACTATGACTTAAACTTTTCGGGTTGTTGTCCTCATGCTTATAAATACTGAATTCGTAACCATCGTACTTATTCAGTCCATCCTCGGTACCTATCCAAATAAATCCTGTTTTATCTTGCGTTACACAAAAGACAGTGTTTTGCGACAGGCCCTCGTTAATGGTAAGGTGTTTAAAATTCAGATGTTGTGCCCATGCCCGTTTGCCTACCGATGCCATTAGGAAAGGTAGCATAACCAACATCATTACACGTAGCAATGTAGTCTTGGTTTTCAAGATCAATGAAATTTATAAATGGTTATTTAAAGATACTAAAAAAATGTAGTGCCTGTAACATGTGCCGTTAACAGGTATGCCGCTTTTAATAGCAGTATACAAATGGAGCTCAATATAGATGGAGTTGTAAGTGGTTTAAAATCAAGTTTATATAAACTTTAGTGCTTGTGGTTCCTGCGCTATTATAAGACATGTATAGGCCGCAATGACACTTTTGACCTGTAGAATTGAACAATACATCAGGAGTACGGATGCCTGCAATTACAACTTTATTATGAATTACTGTAGATGATAAAACGTTCTCTACTGCAAAAGCAGACATAAAGGCAAATCCGGTAATTGTTCATGTTGAGCAGGTGGCCATACTTGTAGCTGTTATCCATACAAGCAGTGGGAGAGGGCTGGGCTATTTATCAACGACAGGCTCCCGGTCTCTTTTAAGAACGAGTAATTTATAGCCTTACTTACCCGGTTTAGGTAGTACTTGGTTTTTAGTGGCCCAAGCGTTCCACAGGCTATCTAATTCCTTAACCTTTTTGGGGTACCTTAAGGCTATATCGGATAATTCGGTTTTATCCTTGTCCATATTATATAACTCCCACGGCATGTCTGAGCTTAGCTTAACCAACTTCCATTTACCTGCTCTTACTGAGCGTCCGTTCACATGTTCGTTGAAAATAAAATCATGAGCTTTACCAGGCAAGTTTTTAAAAGCCGGCACTAGGCTAATGCCTTGCATGGGGGTTATGTGATGGCCTTTGTAAATAGAAGGATATTCTGCTTTTGATAACTCTACAACGGTGGGCATAAAGTCCATCACGTGCTCAACCTTATCGGTTATGCTTCCTTTTTTTAATTTCAGGCCCTTTGGCCAATATGCAATAAATGGTGTGCGTACCCCACCTTCATAAGATTCCCTTTTCCAGTATCGCAGAGGAGCGTTGGCTACATTGGCCCATTCCTGGCCTATAGAGGCGTAAACGGTTTGCGGTCCGGGCATTACGTCCTTGTTTTTTGGATAAATAATAAGTTGGCCACTACGCGTTTGGCCCGGTCTGTCAAAACCAGGCTCAAGCACTTGCGCAACTTCAGGACTGGCGCCATTATCACTTAAAAACATGATTAGCGTATTTTCCAATTGTCCGGTTTGACGCAGTGTTTTAATGATGCGCCCAATGCCCTGATCTATACGGTCAATCATGGCGGCATGTACCGCCATCACCCGCGCATCCCATTCTTTTGTGAGGTTGCTTTCCCAGCTTTTATTGCCATACAGAGGCGACAGGGGCTGCGTTGCCGGATCTATCAGCCCTTGTGCTATCATCTTTTGGTAGCGTGCTTTACGTATGGCCTCCCAGCCTGCCTTGTAAGTGTCTTTGTACTTGTCAATGTCGATAGGTAATGCTTGTACCGGCCAGTGCGGTGCATTGTGTGCTACGTATAAAAAGAAGGGTTTATTTTCCTTGCTAAACTGCCGAATGTAAGACGATGCCGTGTCGTTAATGGCATCAGTGTGATAATAGTTTTTAGAAAGCTTTTCAACAGGCTTAGTTCCGTTAACTAAACTAAACGGATCAAAGTGATCTATTACGCCCCATATGGTGCCATAAAACTTCTCAAACCCTCGGCTGGTGGGGTACTGCTCAATAGGAGAAAACAACGGGTAATTAACTTGATGGTTGAGCCACATCAATTGCTCTTTAGGATCGCTCTTTTCAACCGTGTTAGATACATGCCATTTACCTACCATCCCAGTGTGGTACCCTGCCTTTTTAAGTACCTCGGCAAGTGTAACCGTATTCTCTGTAAGATATCCGCGGTAAGCTGGCTGGTGCTGATCGCGCGTCATGCTGCCGATGCCTGCTTGCTGGTTATATAAACCAGTTAGTAAGGAAGCCCTGCTTGGACAACAACGCGATACGTTATAAAACTGAGAAAATCGTAAGCCATTAGCAGCTAGGTAGTCGAGGTTAGGTGTATTAATCTCGCCGCCAAAAGCACCGATATCTGAATATCCTAAGTCGTCAGCCAGTATAATAATAATATTAGGACGTTTATATTTTGACTTCCGTGGTTGAGCAAATCCAACAGCAGCTGCGGCAAACAAGATAATAAAGACTATTATGCAGTTTTTCATAGCGTCAGTCAAGTTGAATGTAAATATATAATTGCAAAGCTTTCATCTAACAGGCTGTATCGTGCAAAGTAGACAGTAATATGTTGCACGGCCACGGTCTCTGAACATCTATAAGACCGGGAAATCTGAACGATTTGACGGGTGCGCTACACAATTGCACCTATTATATTGCGATACCGATTATTAAAGATGAAAAACTTATACCTTCTGATTGTTGCTATCCTTTCAGGGGCTTTTGCATTTGCTCAGCAGGTGCCACGTCCTGAGTATCCCCGTCCGCAGTTCGTTCGCAGTGATTGGGTTAATCTTAATGGCACTTGGACTTACGTCTTCGATCAGGGAGACTCTGGCTTAGAGCGAGGCCTCACAGCAAGTAAAGGATTTCCCGGTAAAATCACCGTTCCGTTTTGTCCGGAAAGCAAATTATCAGGTGTAGGTTACACCGACTTTATCAATGCCATGTGGTATCATAAAAATATCAGTATACCGATAGGCTGGAAAGACAAAAAAATATTACTGCATTTTGGAGGGGTAGACTACCGCTGCGACGCCTATATTGACAGTCAGTTAGTGGCTACTCATTTTGGCGGCACATCTGCCTTTACGTTTGATATCACATCTTTTGTAAAAGCCGGCTCGTCGCACAATCTGGTGTTATATATAAAAGATGATACCCGCTCAGGCATACAACCGTTGGGCAAGCAAGCTTATAAATACAATTCGAGCGGGGCAAGATACACACGTACCACCGGTATTTGGCAAACGGTTTGGATGGAGGCGGCAGCGCCACTCGGACTGGAAAGTTGTAAGATTATACCCGACTTAGATCAAAGCAGGTTTACGGTTATGCCAGCTTTCTTTGCTTTTAGAGGACAAAGGTTAAGAGTTACCGTGAAAGACGGCGACAGGATAGCCGGTCAGCAAACTATACCCGCAAGTAACAGCGCTATGGCCGTCATCGAGCTGGAAAATATAAAACCGTGGAGCCCTGAGAATCCATTTTTGTATGACTTTATATTAGAAGTGCTGGACATGAATGGTGAGGTGATTGATAAGGTAACCTCTTATGCTGGAATGCGTAAAGTACATATTCAAGACGGTTGGGTTTATTTGAATAACCAGCCCCGATATTTACGCTTTGTACTGGACCAGGGCTTTTATCCGGACGGCATCTGGACTGCACCTACCGACGAGGCCATGAAGCATGATATTGAATTGAGTATGCAGGCCGGGTTTAATGGTGCCCGTTTGCATCAAAAAATATTTGAGGAACGTTTTCATTACTGGGCCGATAAAATGGGGTATTTAACCTGGGCAGAAGCAGCCGATTGGGGAGGCGACCGCACTAAGCAGCTTACCATGAAGAATATTACCGAAGAATGGATTGAGACTGTGCAACAGCGTATCAATCATCCATCCATTATTGGGTGGACACCGCTCAATGAACTTTGGATAACCGACGAAACAGAGTACCCTCGCTTTAACGAAAGTATTTATAATTTAACAAAAGCTTTAGATCAAACCAGGCCCATAATTACCGCTGCCGGTGGAGAAATTTACAAGGCAGATATTTGGAGTGTGCATGACTATAGCCAGGATGCAACAACGTTTGCACAGAAGCTGCAACTAAAGACCGGGAAGTTTGATTTTTCACAATACCACATATCGAAAAAGGCACGGTATGAGGGACAGCCGATAATGGTAAGTGAGTACGGGGGCATAAAATGGCTTAGTGATCAAAAATATGCAGGATCGTGGGGTTACGGAAAAGGCCCTAAATCGCTGGACGAATTTTATAGCCGGTTGGAGTTGCTGACCGGTACAATATTAAAATCTAAACATATAACTGGCTATTGCTTTACTCAGTTGACGGATGTTGAGCAAGAACAAAACGGTATTTATACCTACGATAGAAGGCCTAAATTTGACATGAAAAAAGTTCGTAAAGTATTTAGTGCTACACCAAGTAATAGATGACGATCTAATTGTCGGTCAAAAACCAGCCGTTGTTTATGAACTGGGCAACAAGAGCCAGTTATGGCATAAATGGGCACCTAATCGATTATAGTATAGCGCGCAAAGCGGAAAGTTCGGCATTACGGAACAATTCAAATATTTAAAATCTTTTTAAATATTTTAAAAAGATTTTAAATTTCTATATTTACAATTCGCAGAAAACACGATGCCAGCCAGCGAATTTGATTCAAAAAGCAAAAAAGTAGTTAGGTCGTTGTACCACGGTAAAAACTCGTGCGCAACTATAAGTGCCGAAGTAGGCTTAAGTATACCTAGCGTTCAGAAAATAATAAACGCACTTTTACAAAAAGGTTGGATTTCGGAAAGTGGCGTGGGAATCTCGAGCGGAGGACGAAAGCCTGCTACTTATGTTTTGAACGCCAATAGATTATATATTCTATGTGTAGCAATGGATCAGTTCACCACACGGGTTGGACTCACCGATTTACAAAACAATTTTGTAACACCGGTTCATGAATTTGAACTCAAATTGCACAATAATGTTAATGCCACGCAAGACCTGGTTAATGGAATTGCACTGTATTTAAAGTTGGCCAATATAGATAGCCATAAAATTATCGCAGCAGGTATAGCTATGCCCGGGTTTGTTAATGAGGCCGATGGTATTAACTATAGCTACTTGCCGGTAGATGATGGGCATAACTTGAAAGAGTACCTGTCTGAAAAGCTAAAAATGCCAGTCTTTATTTTCAATGATTCGAATGCCGTAGCTCAGGCCGAATTAAAATTTGGATTAGGCGCAGCCTTTCAGGAAATGATGGTAATTAACATAGGATGGGGTATAGGTTTAGGTATGATCATTAACGGCAAAATGTATAATGGCTACAGTGGCTTTGCTGGCGAATTTAGCCATATTCCCTTAGTTAAAAATGGTCAGTTATGTACTTGTGGTAAGCATGGTTGCTTAGAAACCGTTGCCTCATTAATCGCTGTTGAAGAACGAGCAATTAAAGAAATGCGAGAAGGGTTGTATACCACTAGTTTAACCGCACTTGGCAGGAAAATAACCGCACAGGATATTTTGGAAGAGGCCGGTAAAGGTGACCGTTTTTGCATCAAGCTTATAGCCGAGGCCGGCTATCACATAGGCGAGGGCCTGGCTATATTGCTTCACATAATGAACCCGCAAGTAATAGTACTAAGTGGTAAAGGTGCAGCAGTAGGTAAACTGTGGCTGGCACCCATACAACAAGCTATAAATGAGCATAGCATACCTCGTTTAGCGTCGTTCACCGAAATTGCTATATCCGAATTGGGCAATAACGCAGAACTGATTGGAGCCGCATCCTTTGTGATGGAAAACATACATAGCATAACAATAACAGAGTAATAATCACATTAACATCTTATATCCTATGGCACGATTAAATCTACTTGAAGAAACACGGTTTGAGAAGCTTCCGGTAAGCATTTATCCTAACGCACAAACAGCCAGCATAGTGGTGGCACAGCGTATAGCAAAATTAATACGTCATAAACAGGCAGAAGGCCGTAAGGCTGTTTTAGGACTAGCTACAGGTGTAACACCTATTGCAGTTTATAAAGAATTAGTACGCTTGCACTTGCAAGAAGGCTTAAGCTTTAAAAATGTAATTACATTTAACCTGGATGAATATTTTCCGATGCAAGCTGGTTCGGCACAAAGTTATGTAACCTTTATGCATGAAAACCTGTTCGACCACATCGATATTCCCGCCGAAAATGTTCACATTCCCGACGGAACACTGAGCCAGGATGAGGTAGCTGCATTTTGCCTTAACTACGAAAAGCAAATAGAGGATTTAGGCGGTTTGGATTTTCAATTGTTGGGTATTGGTCGTACCGGCCATATCGGCTTTAACGAACCCGGCTCGGCACCTAATTCAGGTACAAGGTTGGTTACCCTTGACGACTTAACCCGAAGCGATGCCTCGCGTGATTTTGGTGGAAAAGAAAATGTACCCACCAAAGCCATCACTATGGGTATAGGTACCATTTTTAAAGCCCGCGAAATCATACTAATGGCATGGAGTGCTAAAAAAGCACCGATTGTAAAAAAAGCTGTAGAGGGCGAAATCTCGGGCGACGTATCGGCTACTTATTTACAGCTTTCGGATCATGTAGAGTTTATATTAGATGAAGGTGCAGCATCAGAGCTAACCCGCTTTTACACGCCTTGGCTTGTTAAAGATTGTACTTGGGATGCTCAATTGAAAAAGAAGGCGGTTATTTGGCTGGCCAGCGAACTCAAGAAACCAGTGCTCAAATTAACCGAAGAAGATTATAATAATCATGGTATGGCACAACTTGCTGTAGAGCAGGGACCTGTCTACAATATAAATATTGATATATTCAACAAAATACAGCATACCATAACGGGCTGGCCGGGTGGCAAACCCAATGCCGATGATTCGCAGCGGCCCGAGCGTGCCGAACCGGCAAAGAAGCGTTCGCTGATATTCTCTCCGCACCCTGATGATGACGTCATATCAATGGGCGGTACCTTTATTCGTTTGGTAGACCAAGGGCATGATGTGCATGTTGCCTACCAAACATCGGGCAACACCGCCGTATGGGACGATGATGTACTACGCTATGTTGAATTTGCTATAGACTTTAACCAGAGCATAGGCAAAGACACTACAGAGTTGGAGGGCATTTACGACAACATGCGCGATTTTATTAAACAAAAACGCCCTAACCAGATAGACTCGCAGGAGATACGTAACGTAAAAGGCATTATACGCAAGGGAGAAGCAATTGCCGGCGCGCGTTACGCGGGCTTGCCTGATAGCAGTATTCACTTTATGGCCCTGCCTTTTTATGAAACCGGTAAAACCAAAAAAAATCCGGTGGGAGAAGAGGATATTCTGTTAACTATAGAATTGCTGCAAAAAGTAAAACCTCATCAGGTATTTGCTGCAGGTGATTTTGCCGATCCGCATGGTACACACATTGTATCATTTAATATAATACTGGCTGCCTTGCAACGCCTTAAAGCCACAGAAGAATGGGTTAAAGATTGCTGGTTATGGCTGTACAGAGGTGCATGGCACGAGTTCGAAACACATGAGATAGAAATGGCCGTACCGTTATCACCGCAGGAAGTGATCAGGAAACGTCAGGCTATATTTAAACATCAGTCACAAAAAGATACGCCGGTTTTCCCGGGTGATGATGCCCGTGAGTTTTGGGTAAGGGCCGAAGATCGTAATCGCGAAACGGCTAACCGTTATAACGAGCTTGGCCTTGCCGAGTACGAAGCCATGGAAGCGTTTGTTAGATATAAATTTTAACTGCACTAATTTGTAGCAGAAGAGCACAAAATAAAAGTTCTTTAAACCCTGGATACGGTAATTTATACGCCTACGAGGTAGATTATTTGGAAACTGTAATACGGTGGACGAGGGCAATCTACCCGGACTGTTATACATGCCCTATCCAGGGTTTTGCTATGAAATTTACATCCCTTAGTTCGGGCTTTTTGCAGCTTGTTTGAGTATATAGTAGTCAATGTAAAAGGTTCCGAAAGGAATCATGCAGGCAATAAGCACCTTCCAGGTAATTTGCCGGAATTTCCAATTTTGCTCCACCCCAACACTCAGTGTACTAATTACAAAATACAAAAACAATAAGCCGTGTACCGGTCCCAGCGTTTTAACTAATACGGGGTTGTTGCTGTAATATTTTAGTGGAACACCAATAAAAAGCAGCATTATGAGCGACGTTCCTTCCAAATAGCCAACCAGGCGTAAACGCCCAACAGATGTTTTTATCAAATTATTCATGTTTGTTAGATTGATTTCTTGATATCAAGGTTTTACTTTAATTAAACTGCATTCCTTCAACGTACTTAAAAGCTTCTTATATAAGGCCTGCTCGTAAGTGGTGAAAAAGGCCAGGGGATGGCAATGAAAATGACCGCAAGGCCTAAACTGAACCACTTAAACATAATCCTATACTTTTCTACCTCATTTTTGGACCGTTTAGCTCTGGCAGAACCAATCGTAATTAAAATTACAGCAACCAACATCATGGCAAGGTGGAAGTAACGAAAGAAGTATTGCTCGTTGATTAAATTATGGGGACTGTCTAGTAAGTGATATTTCACAACCGGGCTTTGTATATAAATTGACATGCCCAAAACCAGTTGGATATGGATAATTGTTGCTGTCCAATGACGGAGCTTATCGGCGGCTGCTGTAAACTTTTTCTTACTTATAAAGCCACTGTAAGAAACGTAAATGGAATAAATAAGGCTGCCTAAAACGAGCCAGCGCCACAACGAATGAAGAGAAATGAGGAATGGATACATAGATTAAAAAATTAACATACTAAATGGTATGTTTTTGGTGAAAAAAATTATATAAGTTGATTAAGAAATTTTTTGTGTTCACTCAGAAAAGCTTTGTAAGATGCTTGCCCCAGTAGTTTGCCGGTATTTCGTATACCTGTATAATTAGAAATAATAAAAGTTGCCAGATGCGAAGGATTGTGCTCGTCGCCAATCTGCTTTTTTTGTTGTGCATTTGTAAGCGTAGCTTCGATAGCACCGTGCCACTGCATCATGATACGTAACAGGGCTTTTTTAAACAGTGGATTAAGCGGTGCCATCTCTTCTATCATATTTACAGCAGGGCATCCATAATTTATATCGAAGAATGATTTTTCCAAAAGCAGGCTCTCCATCATATTATACAGATTAAGCCGAACATCTTCTGTTTGATTCAAGGTCGATTCCATATACGGAATCAAACCCGGATACATTATTTCGTTGATAATGGCCAGCCCCATATCTTCCTTATTTTTAAAATGGTAAAAAAAGGCGCCTTTAGTTACTTGAGTTTTCGCAATGATATCGTCAATGCTGGTAGACTGATACCCTTTACGGTAAATCAACTCAAACGCTTTTTGTAGTATGTTCGAACGTGTTAGCGCAGCTTTTGACATAAAATACTAACTGGCATGTTTTGCAAACAACGGCATTTCTAATTTGCCTAACAAATTGTTAATGTCATGATAAAGCAATTGTTATTTATAAGTTAGCCTAGACAATAGCTGTTGTTGAATGAGCTATGCTTTACTCAACACGCCTTGCTGGTTTTTAAGAGGTTTTTGAACGCTTGCTTTTGCAAAAGGGTACAACAAAACAATAAGAAATGCGGTGGCAATGATGCCTGTTTTTTTAAATCCTTATGCTGGTATTAGCTCTTTAGCTAATTTTATGTTTGCCTGCCTTCTTACTAAAACAAAGGCAAAAAGCACACCTATTAGTGCCATAACCATGCCTACAAGCGACGGTGTATCATAACTTAAACCGGCAGCAATAGGTAAGCCGCCAAAAAACGCACCCAATGCATTGCCAATATTGAAAGCCGCCTGCGTAGCTGCCGCACCCAGCATCTCCGCGCCTTTAGCCGTTTGGATCATTAATATTTGGATGGGCGATGCTATAGCCATAGACAATGCACCGGCAATAAAGGTAAGCAACAAGGCAATAACCTGATATTCTGAGAAAAAGTAGATACACAACAGTGTAATTGCCATGGCCATAAGCAGCCCGGTACAAGCCTTAGCAGGTTGCACGCGGTCAGCCAGTCTTCCGCCAACAAGATTGCCAACTACCATGCCCAAACCGGCTAAAATTAATATCCAGGAAACGCTACTGGCAGAGAAACGGGAAACTTTCGTCATGAGGGGAGCTATATAACTTATCCACGCAAATAAGCCACCCGTGCCAATTGCCGTTAGTAGAATTACAAGCCATACTTCAGCACTTTTAAATACCTTTAACTCAGACCGTGCATCGCCCTTTCTTTCTACCGGAAGTGCAGGCATCCAGGCAGCAAGGAACATAAGGGTAAGCAAGCCAATCAAAGCAACTATACCAAACGTATACCGCCATAAATAATGATGACCGATCCAGGTTCCCAGAGGCACTATAGCCAGGTTGGCTATAGTGAGGCCGGCAAACATCATGGATATGGCCTGTGCCTGTTTGCCTTCATCGGCCAATCGGCTGGCCACAACTGCTCCTACACCAAAAAAAGCTCCGTGAGGCAACCCAGCAAAAAATCTGGCCATAAGCAACGTAAAATGCGTAGGGGCAAAGGCCGATACTGTATTAAAAATAGTAAAGATTAGCATTAGGAACAGCAATACTTTCTTGGGTGGGTAGCTACTGGTTATCATTACCAGTAGAGGAGCGCCTACAACAACGCCAAAAGCATAAGCAGAAATCAAGTGTCCGGCAGTTGGTATACTGGTATGCAGATTCTCGGCAATGTCTGGCAGCAGGCCCATCATCACAAATTCGGTGGTGCCTATGCCTAAACCGCCAAGTAAAAGCGGAAATAAACTTTTTTTCATTTGTTCTTCAATAGGACGGCAAAGATAAACAACCTGTTACCAGGCTTTATTGGATTAGTGTAAAAATTACACTAATAGTCTTGGGCAATTGAGGAGAATTGTGTCGGAAAGCGTAGTAGAAAGGACCTGAACACGGAATGAACCTGCGCTGTAAGATTTAATTTAGGAAACGATAATGAGCATGGAAAGGATGATGAATACCGCTTCCGAATTTTTATAGTTAACGAAGTAATAACATCATATTTTAGAATGAGCGCATAAAAATGACCTGGCCATTACCTGTACTAAACAGCACTGATGCATATATTGCAGAATGGAAATCGGAATAGACAGCTTTGCGTCGGCAATGTATGGCACAAATGCACTCAGCAGTGTTGAAGCAATGGAACAACTATTAGAACGTATTGTACACGCTGATCATGCTGGACTTGACGTGTTCGGTATTGGAGAACATCACCGCAAAGAATTTTTAGATTCAGCGACAGCAGTAATTTTGGCGGCAGCCGCAAGTCGTACCAGTCGCATTCGGCTTACCAGCGCAGTTACTGTGCTCAGTGCCGCCGATCCGGTTCGTGTGTTTCAGCAATTTGCAACACTCGACCTCATTTCCAAAGGTAGGGCAGAAATGGTTGTTGGCCGTGGTTCATCAGTTGAAGCTTACCCGCTCTTCGGTTTCAAACTTGATGATTATGATGCTTTGTTTAGTGAAAAACTTGATCTTTTATTGCAAATACGCGAGAATGAATTTGTAACCTGGTCTGGCAAATTTCGTGCTTCAATTCCAAACTTGCCGGTTTACCCACGGCCACTTCAAAATAAGATGCCCATTTGGCTGGGAGTGGGTGGCACGCCGGAGTCTTTCGTAAGAGCGGGCTCTCTTGGTTTGCCTTTAATGGTAGCCATTATCGGAGGCAACACCTCTCGTTTCCGTCCACTTGTTGATTTATACCGTGAGGCGGGTGCACGTGCAGGATTCTCATCAAAACAGCTTAAAGTAGGCCTGCATTCTCCGGGTTACGTAGCCGAAACCAATGAGAAAGCCATTAGCGAATATTACCCCGGCTATGCCGAACTTTGGACCAAACTAGGTCGCGAGCGCGGCTGGCCGCCAGTTACGCGTACGCAATTTGATCATTTAGTAGGGCCGCAAGGTGTACTTTTGGTAGGCGGTCCTGAGCAGGTGGCTGAAAAACTTCTCCATCATAGTGAAGCCCTGGGCGGCATTGATCGTTTTACCTTTCAGATGGACAACGCAGGCCTTACTCATGAGCAATTGATGCGATCAATCGAGCTAATTGGACAACGAGTCATTCCACAAATTAATACCATTGGCTGATTAGTGTTCTAAATCAACATAGCCTTGAGTTAGCAAAGAAAAGATGGTAATTTGCGTACATGAGTAAATTAGATGCTGCTTACAAACTTTTTGATGAATATAACAGAAAAGACCCTCGGGTTTTTGAGTGGGCAGGCGAGACTTATCCGCAAGAGTACTTTTTTGCCATAAAATTATATGAGTGGGTATTAAAGCTTAGTCCTGATGCTGGTGAGGAATTGCTTTTAGCCTCGCGTAGTCAGCATATTGGCCGCTGGGAAATGCCTCGTGATAATTATCCAGAAGGTCGCGATTCATACCTCAAATGGCGTAAAGAGCTCGCCCTGCACCATGCCTCAATTGCTACCCGGTTGATGCAGCAAGTTGGTTATGCCGATGTGCAGGTTAAGCGCGTAAGCGAAATTCTCTTAAAAAAGCGTATTAAAACAGATGCAGATGTTCAAACAATGGAAAATGCATTGTGCCTGGTGTTTTTAGAATTTCAATATGAAGAGTTTCGTAAAAAACATGAAGATGACTTGCCAAAGGTTGTCAACATCCTCTGGAAATCGTTATTGAAAATGGATGCTCACGGACATCAATTTGCCTTGTCTTTACCTTATTCGGAGGCGGGCTTAAATTCGGTTGTTGCGGCTATGCAAAAACTTAATTAACCTCTGGCAAATGGAATGGCTGCATTCTTACAGTTGCACTTTTAATGCAAGTAGTTAGTATAAACGAAAATGTCACCAGTACCTGAGTATAAAGTTTGCATGTTTTTGCATGTTTTAAAATTAATTGCGTAAAATTACGCAGGCTATTATTTCAAGTTGTTCGCAGAAACATTAGTCACGCCGTTTAATTCAGCTGATTTCTAAATTTAATGATATGTTCGGGTACAAAAGACATCTATTTTGTTCGCTTCTCTTATTAGTATCTACGCTTGGTTATAGTCAACGTTTGCGTGATACCTCAGTTGCACAGCAGTGGGTGGATAAAAATTTCAAAAGCCTGTCCAGGAAACAGAAGATAGCGCAACTGATGGTTGTTCGTATGTCCGAAAAGAGGGGTAAGGATGTAGTGTTCTTCGACAAAGAAGTTGAATCTTATATAAAGAAATACAAAATAGGTTCTGTATGCCTTTTTCAGGGCAACTCATTACAGCAGGCTAAAGTTTTAAACCATTTGCAGCAGGTTTCAAAAGTTCCGTTATTGGTTTGTATCGACGGAGAAACGGGTGTAGGTATGCGATTTGGCGATATAAAGCCTTTTCCCGATCAGCTGACTATTGGCGCTACTAATGATGCGGCCATATCGTACCAAATTGGAAGAGCCATTGGTTTACAATGCAAAAATGCAGGTATTCAGGTTAACTATGCACCCGTTATAGATATCAATAACAATCCAAATAACCCTGTAATTAATTTTCGCTCATTCGGTCAGGATAAATACAAGGTATCGTTGTTCGGTAGTAGAATCATGAAAGGCATGCAAGATGCCGGAATCATGGCTTGCGCCAAACATTTCCCGGGCCATGGCGATGTTGCAGTTGATTCGCATCTGGACTTGCCTATAATCACAAAATCGTTGGCGCAGCTCGATTCCCTTGAGCTTTTTCCTTTCAAAACACTTATTAAAGATAAGGTTGGCAGCATGATGGTTGCTCACTTATATATTCCGGCAATTGATACCACACGTAATAAAGCCACTTCATTGTCTAAAAATAACGTAACTGGTTTACTGCGCGAGCAGTTTAAATTCAGTGGTATTACTTTTACCGATGCGCTCGAAATGAAGGGGGTAGCGAAGTTTTATCCGCAGGGCGAAGCGGCAGTACAATCTTTGATTGCAGGCAATGACATGCTGTGTTTACCCGGCGATATCAAAGGAAGTATTAAAAAAATTCGTAAAGCTATACGTAAAGATAAACTAAGTTGGGATGATATAAACGCAAGGGTGAAGAAAGTGCTAATGGCAAAATACAATCTTGGCCTTGACGCTTTACAGCCCATTGATACTCTTAATATCGCAGCAAGGCTGAATGCTGACGTTGATGAGCTTAAAAAGACTGTTTACAAAAATGCCATTACACTGGTTTGCCAAAATGATAGCAATGTACTGCCATTAAAGCATTTGAATAAAATTGCATACGTAGGTATTGGCATTGAACAAGAAAATCACTTTGCGAAAAAATTACATGAGTTATACAACGCCGATTGCTTTTATCTGGGATACAAAAGCGACAGTGTTAAAGCCAGTCAGCTTTTACAGCAAATAGGCGATAAGTATGATGGGATAGTAATTGGTATGCATAAATATGCTAAATACCCAGCAAAAAATTTCGGTATAAGTAATGCGTCTGTTTCACTCATACAACAGTTGCAGCAAAAGGCTAATACGGTGAGCTTTGCATTCGGCAACCCCTACGCAATAGCCAATTTTGCGGACGCCAAAAATATAGTTGCCTGTTACGAAGATGATGATCTGATGCATGATGTAGCGCTCGACTTATTGGCCGGAAAAATTACGCCCAAGGGGAAACTGCCAGTTACAGTAGGTAAGTATGCTTATGGCACTGGTATCAATACCAATTTTTATCTGCCTATTGTAAAGCCGGTTCTGGCTGGTTTGGATAGTGCGTCACTTTTAAAAATAGATACAATTGCAGCAAATGCAATTCAAAAAGGCGCCACACCTGGTTGTGTAGTTCTGGTGGCTAAAAACGGAAAGGTCGGTTTTTACAAAGCATACGGCCACTTGAGTTATGATGGTGCAGAAAAAACCACATTACAAACGGTTTATGACTTAGCGTCGGTAACCAAAATCAGCGCGACTAACGTTTCGGTAATGAAGTTGTATGAGGAGGGTAGGCTTGATATACAAAAAACTTTAGGCGACTACTTGCCTTGGGTGCGTGGAACTGATAAAGCTAATTTAAAGCTGTTTGACGTTTTGTTGCACCAGGCAGGCTTAGTATCCTTTATTCCGTTCTATCGTGAAACTATCGATGTGAAGACCGGTCAGCCAAAATTAGGCTTTTATAAGACTGAGCCAATCGGTAACTATACTACAAGGGTAGCAGATGAATTATATATGCGTAAGGACTGGGTTGACACCATTAAAGCTAAAATACTAAAAAGCAAACTTGGCCCTGCAAACAAGTATGTTTACAGCGATAATGACTTCATTTTTCTGGGTATGGTTGTTGAGCAAATTACAGGTTTAACGTTAGATGCGTACGTGCGTAAAACCTTCTATCTGCCGCTAGGAATGACAAGCACAACCTTTAAGCCCAGAGAGCATGAGCCGATTAACTTAATTGCACCAACTGAAAATGAGAAATTTTTCAGGTTGCAGCAGCTGCGTGGCGACGTGCATGACCCTGGAGCCGCTATGTTAGGTGGAGTTGCCGGCCATGCAGGTTTATTCAGTAACGCGTATGATCTTGCGCAGCTTTATCAATTACTGTTAAACGGAGGAGAGCTCAACGGTGTAAGATTGCTGAAAAAAGAAACGATAGACTATTTTACTGGCTATCACAGTAACATTAGCAGGCGCGGAATAGGGTTTGACAAACCAGAAAAAGATAATGCAACCAGTAAGTCACCTTATCCATCACTAAGTACATCGCCGCTAACGTTTGGGCATACGGGCTTTACCGGCATAGGTGTATGGGCCGATCCCAAGTATAATCTGCTATACATTTTTATGTCTAACCGGGTAAATCCTGATGGGGGCGATAATAACAAGTTGAGCTCATTGAGCGTTCGTGGCGATATCCAGGAAGTTATTTATAAGTCTATTATAAAAGAAAAAGACAAGCGCTCGGTTACTACAGCTACCAGGCCAGTTGGTAAAAAACGTAAAAATTTAAAATAGCAAACAAGGTTAAATTACTGACACTATACTTGCATACTTCTCGATATAAACACTCTGCGGATCCAGGTCGGTAAGCAGGTAATCAATTGCGCTTAAATTGCAAATTTTCATCTTTTGCATGGAATCAAGCTTTTCAGATATGCTTAATAGCGCTGTTTTGCTTGCAGAGTTAATCATGGCCTTTTTTACCTGCACTACCTCCCAATCTGAATCAGATATACCATGGGTGATGGATATGCCGTTGGTTCCTAAAAAACAGAGGTCTGCCTTAATTTCCGATAGTTGACTTATCACCTGCGATCCGGTGACTATATGGGAATTGGCGGCAAGTTGGCCAGCTAATAGGTTAACAGCAATGTTTGGATGTTCTGCTAATTCCAAACCTACTAAAGGGCTTATCGTAAAGATGGTACAGTGGATATTTTCTGGAAATATGCGAGCCAGCTCAATCATTGTTGTGCCGCCACCAACTAACAGCACCATGCCGTCTTCAACTAATCCTACTGCTTTTCGGGCTATTTCTTTCTTGCCATCCTTGTTATAAATTTCGCGGCCCGAGAAGGGGTAGTGAAACGACTTAGATAATGCGCCGCCATAAACCTTTACAATTTTACCAAGTTCGGCTAATTCGTTTAAGTCGCGTCTAATGGTATCCTCCGAAACATTAAGCTGAGCACTTAGGTCAGTGGACAATACTTTGTTGTGAATGTTTATCTGGCTTATTATATGTTGCTGCCTTTCTTCTTTAAGCATAATTGATAAATGTATAAATTTATTCCAGCTTCATAGTATATCGGGCAAACTTCATTAAAAGTCGATTTTTTTAGGCCATGTTTTTTATGCGTTTTCTTGCATGTTTGATTTTGAAATAATATATATTTGTGCATGTTGCTGCGTTTTTTCTTGTTTTAACATAACAATGGCAACCCCTAAATAACATACTTCGCTAAATGGAACCCACTACAGAACAGGTATCCCAATATACCGATCTTGATAAGATGTCAATCAACGATATCTTAGTTAACATTAATAATGAAGACAAAACAGTGCCGCTGGCAGTTGAAAAGTGCTTAGATAAGATTGGCGCTTTAGCTACCGCCGTGCTTGAAAAGATGAAAGCAGGCGGACGCTTGTTTTACATAGGCGCCGGTACAAGCGGACGCTTAGGAGTAGTTGATGCCTCGGAGTGCCCGCCCACGTTTGGCGTTTCACACGATTGGGTAGTAGGCATTATAGCCGGTGGAGACACTGCTATACGTAAAGCTGTTGAATTTGCAGAAGACGATGCTGAGCAGGCCTGGAAAGATTTACAGGAGTACAATATAACTGAAAATGACGTAATTGTTGGTATTGCAGCATCAGGCACTACCCCCTATGTATTAGGCGGTTTGAAAGCAGCGAACGAAAAGGGACTTGTTACAGGATGTGTGGTGTGTAACAGCGGAAGCCCGATAGGCAAGGAAGCAAAGTACCCGGTAGAAGTTGTTGTTGGACCAGAATTTTTAACAGGCTCAACCAGAATGAAAGCAGGTACTGCTCAAAAGTTAGTTTTAAATATGCTTACCACATCCGTTATGATTGGTTTAGGCAAAGTTAAAGGTAACTTAATGGTTGATATGCAACTTACCAATCACAAACTGTACAACCGTGGTGTAAACATGATTATGAAAGTGACCGGCAAAGACGAGCAAACAGCTACTGAGCTTTTAAAGCTACATGGCGGTATACGCCAAGCTATTCAGGCAGTGCAGGGCCAGTACACTGAATAAATACAGCACCTTACAACTACAAGACACTACAAACCTAACCTTATCACTTTATCTTACAAACGCCCATGGCAAGATTAAATCTACTGGAAGAAACGCGTTACGAAAAATTACCTGTAACCATTTATGACCATGCCGCAACTGCAAGTATAGCCGTTGCACACCGTATAGCTAACTTAATAAAAGCTAAGCAAGCCAAAGGCGAATTAACAGTACTTGGCTTGGCCACAGGTGTAACACCCATTAAGGTTTACGCTGAACTGGTGCGTTTACACCGTGAAGACGGATTGAGCTTTAAGGATGTAATTACGTTCAATTTGGACGAATACTATCCTATGCAGCCGCATGCCGAGCAAAGCTACGTCACATTTATGAATGAAAACCTGTTCAATCATATTGATATAGATCCGGTTAACATTCATATACCTAACGGTACGTTGCCTAAAGAAGATATAGCGGCGTTTTGTTTATACTATGAAAAGAAAATTACTGCTTTAGGAGGCATTGATTTACAATTGTTAGGTATCGGTCGTACCGGCCATATCGGCTTTAATGAACCTGGCTCGGCTCCCAACTCAGGTACACGGCTGGTAACGCTTGATGATTTAACAAGGCACGATGCTTCGCGCGATTTCGGTGGTAAGGAAAATGTTCCGACCAAAGCTATTACCATGGGCATTGGTACTATCTTTAAAGCCCGCGAAATTATATTAATGGCCTGGAATAAAAAGAAAGCGGCCATTATAAAAAAAGCTGTTGAAGGTTCAATTTCAGCAGAGGTGCCTGCAACTTATCTGCAATTATCCGAGCACGTAGAGTTTGTAGTAGATAAAGATGCTGCATCTGAATTAACACGATTTGATACACCGTGGCTGGTGAAAGATTGTGTTTGGGATGAACCAACAATTAAAAAAGCCGTAACCTGGTTGGCAAGCAGCCTGAATAAACCTATTTTAAAGTTAACAGAAGAAGATTACAATAATCATGGCATGGCTCAACTGGCCACTGAAAGGGGGCCGGTATATAACATCAATATCCATATTTTTAACCAGGTGCAGCATACCATTACAGGCTGGCCCGGTGGCAAGCCCAATGCAGATGATTCGCAACGGCCGGAACGGGCCGAACCGGCTAAAAAGCGGGTTATCATTTTTTCACCTCACCCTGATGACGATGTAATTTCTATGGGTGGTACTTTTATTCGCCTGGCAGATCAAGGACATGATGTACATGTAGCTTATCAAACCTCAGGCAATACTGCTGTTTGGGATGATGATGCATTACGCTTTGTTGAATTTGCCATTGATTTTAATAAGTCGCAAAACACCGACGAGAATGTGCTACAGCAGTTGTATTTAGGCATGCGGGAGTTTGTTAAGCAAATGCAGCCTAATCAGATAGACGCTCCCGAGATGTCAACGGTAAAAGGTCTTATCAGGAAAGGAGAGGCCCTGGCCGCCGCACGTTTCGCCGGTTTACCTGATGAGAATATTCATTTTATGGATCTTCCGTTTTATGACCGTTCAAAAAGGCATAAAGACAATAGTTACGAAGCCGACGTGCAGCAAACCATTGCGTTGCTGCAGGAAGTTAAACCCCATCAAATATTTGCAGCCGGAGACTTCGCTGATCCGCATGGCACACATAAAATTTGCTTTGATATATTATTGCAAGCGCTAAAGCGCCTTAAACAGGATGAAGAATGGGTTAATGACTGCTGGTTGTGGCTATATCGTGGCGCATGGCATGAATTTGCTATACATGAAATAGAGATGGCTGTGCCACTTTCTCCTCAAGAAGTACTCAGAAAACGGCATGCCATATTTAAACATCAGTCACAAAAAGATGTTCCGGTATTTCCTGGAGATGATGCACGGGAATTTTGGGTTAGAGCTGAGGACCGTACCCGCGAAACTGCACAGTGCTATGATCAGTTAGGTCTGGCCGAGTATGAAGCCATTGAGGCTTTCGTAAGATGGCGAATTTAAATAAAAACTACGTTATCTTAGATATCATCAACTTCACAGGTTTAGCATGAAAAGAATAAGTCTCTTACTGATAGGTGTTTTGCATGTTCTCACATTAAACCGTGTAGCTGCCCAGCAAATAAGTATTGTACCGGCTCCGGCTTTAGTAACTTACAATAAGGGGCAATACGTGTTGCCTAAGGTGATTACTATCCAGGTAAACAATCTGTCTGATAGTGTAAGAAATGTTGCTAATCAATTGGGCGAAAAGCTAAAAAGATCAACAGGTCGGTCTTATGTCGTTAAGAGCACGATGGCCTATCAGCCGGGTTCAATCCGCTTGCTAATTAACAAAGCACCAACAGCAACATTAGGAACAGAGGGTTATCATTTAAGTGTTACTAGTAACGGGGTAACAATCACATCTAACAAGTCTGCCGGGCTGTTTTACGGTTTCCAGACGCTTATGCAGCTTTTTCCTAAGGAGATAGAGAGTACAACTGCAAAAGCTAATGTAACGTGGAAGGTGCCGGCCGCGAGCATTACCGACTACCCCCGCTTTAAATGGCGAGGTATGATGTTTGACGTAGCCCGCCACTTTTTTACCAAACAGCAGGTAAAGCAGTTTATTGATAATATGGTGAAGTACAAGTTTAATGTACTGCACCTGCATCTTACCGATGATCAGGGATGGCGCTTGCAAATAAAGAGTTTGCCCAAATTAACTGAGGTAGGGGCTTGGCGTGCTGAACGTACTGGTCGTTGGGGAGAATTTTCAAAACCCACCCCTGATGAACCTAAAACCTATGGCGGCTTTTACACGCAAGACGACATGCGTGAGATTATTAAGTATGCGGCAGATAGGTATGTAAATATTCTTCCGGAAATTGACATTCCGGGCCATAGCCTGGCTGCTGTAGCCTCGTACCCTGAATTAACATGTACACCGGGTACTTACCAGGTTAATGCTGGCGAGCGATTTATGATATGGAAGGGCGGAACTTTTTATGGGCTATTAGATAATACGATTTGCCCGGCTAATGAAAACGTGTATCCCTTTTTCGATAAAGTATTTACGGAGGTTGCCGCTTTATTTCCGTTCCCCTATATACATGTAGGTGGTGATGAATGCTACAAGGGCTTTTGGGAAAAGAGCGACGCATGCAAGCAACTGATGCAGCGCGAAAACCTCAAAAATACAGATGAACTACAAAGCTATTTCATTAAACGGATTGAGAAAATAGTATCGGCCAAAGGAAAAAAAGTAATGGGTTGGGACGAGATACTGCAAGGCGGTTTGGCACCTGGAGCTGCAGTAATGAGTTGGCGAGGCATGCAAGGCGGGGTAGAAGCAGCTAAGATGAACCATGAGGTTGTGATGACACCTAATACCTTCGCTTACCTCGATCTTTATCAAGGCGACCCAATGGCCGAACCTCCTACCTATTCGATGGTGAGATTACGCAAAGCCTACGAATTTGATCCACTGCCTGCAGGTGTTGATCCGCGTTTCATTTTAGGTGGGCAGTGTAATTTATGGAGCGAACGCCTTTCAACGATGCGCCACGCCGAGTATATGTTATGGCCTCGCGCTTTTGCAATATCTGAGTCGGTATGGTCTTTACCAGCTAAAAAGAACTGGAATAACTTTGTAACCCGTATCGAACAACAATTTGAGCGCCTTGACGCTGCCGAAACTAAATATTCGCTTAGCATGTACGATCCTTCGTTCACTGTAAGTAAGGACACAAGTAATAATATCAAAATCTCACTAAGTACCGAGGTTTCCGGATTAGACATCTTTTATAGTTTTGATGAAACTAATCCTGATAGATTTTATCCTAAATATCAGTTGCCGCTCACCGTACCCAAAGATGCTGCGAACCTCAAAGTAATTACCTATCGTAACAACAAACCAATCGGAAAGCTCATTAACATGCCTATAGCAGAGCTACGGAAAAGGGCAGGTATTGCGGAGGTAAAGCCAACGCCAACGCTTTAAAATTGAATGCTGACGCAGCTAATTTCAGGCTGCCTTATTTGTGCGGCTGTGCTTGGCGGGCTTCGACTGCTTTTATAGCTGTATTTGAAAGTTTTCAATCAAAATATACCCTCGCCGCCTAAAACTACATGCACTTATTATTTTACCGTTTCAGGCTTCTAACATTTTAGAAATATTAAAGGGATGCTTACGGGCGGCTTTGGCTCGGTTTCAGGTGTCGTTGCATTTCGCATAGAAAGCATTCATATCGACCGAGCTTACATCATTGCTGTCTAAAATGCTGCATATCACGAGTCAAATAGCTCGTGATAAATAAAGCATAATGTGATTGGCAATTAAGGCTATAACAAGCTAAAGCAACTGCGCAAGACATCCTTCATGGCAAAGTTGAGTTTGTCGGCTCTATTAAATTTTACCGCCACATCGAAATATCCGCTCAAAAGTGTATAATCGGTGCAGCATTAGTACCGCATGCATGTAAAGAACAGCAGTATACTGTAATGGAATAAAGCGCTTAAAAAAGTAAGTACAGAAATGTCACATATGTGATGCTTTTCCTACGCTAGTTAGACCCACATTAGTTTAAGACACGCTCTTCTTATCATTTAATGTTAATATTTGCTTTTATTATGCAAAGCTTTTGTTGAAAATTTTATAAATAATATCTGTTTTTGATGAATTTTTGGAAAAAAAATTCAGATTTGATAAGCATTTTGTTATTAATTAATAGGTAAGTCGGTAAAAAGGGGAATTCTTTCTTGAAAAGTATCGCCAAAAACACTGCTTTGGGCCATTAATGTCGACATAAACAGTAATTTATGCTTACTTATTGCATATCTCTGCACTTTTTAGCCACATGTGCGCAAAAGTTTGCATTAAATTAAAATCTTTTTAATATGTTTATGCAAAAGTTGACCAAGTTTGTTTTCGAACGAGTTGTTAAGCTGAATGCTTGCTTCATCTTCTTCTCTCACGCTTCAACTTTTTATCCCTATGCACTTATTGATTAACTTTTAATATAGAACATGCAAAAACAATTACTCTCATTTATCTTGGGGTTTATCTTGCTTGCAGCACAGGCAATGGCCCAGCAAAGGGTAGTGACCGGCACGGTACTTGACGCCACCGACGGTTCCCCGCTCCCCGGAGTTAACGTAAAAGTCAAAGGTAGCCAAATGGCCACCACAACCTCGGCTCAAGGCCGTTATTCTATCAGTGCTAGCTCGGGGCAAACACTGGTGTTTTCTTTTGTGGGCTACAAAGGTCAGGAAGTCAAAGTTACTACTAGTGGAACAGTAGATGTAAGGTTACAGACCGATGCAACGGCATTAAACGATGTGGTGGTAACAGCTAACAATATTTCTCGTGACAGAAGAAGCCTTGCCTATTCTGTACCCGTTGTTAAAGGCTCTGATGTAGCTGAGACCCAACGTAACGATTTTTTTGGCGGTTTGCAGGGTCGGGTTCCCGGTTTATCTATTAACAGTACCAATGGTAATCCCGGTGCTTCTGCACAGATCGTGTTAAGGGGTTTTGTATCTATCAGCGGTGATAACAATGCCCTGATTGTGATGGATGGTGTGCCAATTAACAACACCACGCTGAATCAAACCCGTGAGTTGGTTAGCGGCGCAGCCAACCGTGACCAGGATTTTTCCAATAGGGCCATCGATATTAACCCTAATGATATTGAAACCTATACTATTATGAAAGGCCCCGAAGCAACGGCCTTATATGGTAGTGCAGGTGCCAGCGGTGCCATAATTATTACTACCAAAAAAGGTAAAACAGGCGCTGGGTCAATCAGTTACAATAATTCATTCAGGGTAGAGCAGCTTAGGAAGTTTCCTGAGCAGCAAAAGATTTATAACCAAGGTAGTGTTGGTGTGTATGATGGTACAGCCACTGTATTTAACGGACCGGCCTATCAACCCGGAACACAACTTTATGACAACTTTGATCAATTTTTTAGAACAGGTTTTACCCAGAAACATAATCTATCTTTTGAAGGTGGGACAGATAAGTTCACGTATAGGTGGTCTAACGAGTATAGCGATAGCAGGGGAACCATCCCAAGCACTACATATAAGAGGTTTTCGTCTAGATTAACCGGTACTGCTCAGATTTTTCCTATATTAAAGGTAACCACATCGTTCAATTATGTGAATTCATCAAACGATAAGGCCAACAAAGGAACAAACGGATTTTTGATGTCATTGTATAGATTTAATCCATCATGGGATGTAACTAATTATCAGGATGCAAACGGTAACAGGCTGTTGCATACCGGATCGATATATGGCGAATGGGACAACCCCTTTTGGGATGTTTACAAAAACGTAAACAATGACCGTACAAATCGTTTACTGGGTAACGTTAATTTTGAATTCAATCCTTTGAAATGGTTGAAATTTAATGCTGTTTTAGGCACCGATGTGGCTGTAACTAATGGTTTGTCAGTTTACCATGCACAATCCTACAAAGGTTCAGGATCAGCTACTGCGCCAAACGGCGGCAAAATTTTAACTTACCAAAGGTTGGATAAAATTTACAACGGTGTATTCACCGCTTCTGCACGTCAAAAATCTGGTGATTTTAACGCTACTTATGTTTTGGGAACAACATTTAATGATTTCAATTCATCTACCAATTCCCAGCAGGGGCAAAACATGTATGATCCTAATTTCTATAGTATCAACAATACCTTGCCTACTACTCAGCGCACTTTGAATTACATAAACCGTTATCGTACGGTGGGAGCGTTTGGGCAAGCTATCTTAGGTTACAAAACATTATTGTATTTAACCCTCAGCGGACGTGTTGATGGTGCGTCGAAGCTTATGAATCCAGTTGATTTTAAAGGTAGTGACCCATACTTTGCTTATCCGTCAATCAGTACGGCTTTCAACTTCTCGGATCTAAGCGTTTTCAAGAATAATTTACCTTGGTTAGATTATGGTAAACTGCGGGTTTCATATGGTTTAACTGGTAAAGAACCATACAGGGAATACATACTAGCTACTAATTATGTCGGTGCAACAACAACAGGCGGTGGATATGCAGTATCTTCCACACTAGGAAATCCTAATCTTAAGCCCGAAACTTCAAAAAACTTTGAAACAGGTATCGAGTTACAGTTTTTCAAAAACCGGTTCAGTCTGGATTTCAACTATTATAAACTGCGAAGCGAGGATCAGATCATTCTACCACGTTTGAGCTATGGCAGTGGTGGTATATTAGAAATGATGAATGGCGGTACAGTAGTAAACCAGGGTGTTGAAATACAGGCCAAAGTAGCTCCTTTCAGGCAGAAGAGTTTTAGCTGGGACATGACCTTTAACTTTACCCTGAACAGAGGCAAGGTACTTTCTATAGCCGAAGAACTTCCGGAATTATACGAATCGGATACGCAAATACTCGCAGGTGTTAGAGGTGCCGTGCTCCCCGGTGCAAGTACCGGAGCTATAAGTGGTACACGGTTTGACCGCAATAAATATGGCGATGTGTTAATTGCCCCAACCACTGGTTTACCGCTATCAAGCGATACCCAGTATTATCCTATTGGCGACCGTAACCCTAAATTTAATCTGGGCTTTGTTAACCAGTTACGCTACAAAAGCTGGAGCCTGTCATTTTTGTGGGATTTACGCTACGGCGGCGACGTGCTCAACGGTACCGATTATGAAGCTTATACCAGAGGTACTAGTATTAAAACCCTGGATAGAGAAACTCCGAGAATCGTTACAGGTGTGTTAAAAGACGGATTAGAAAATACAGCTAACCCAACCCGCAACACCATAGCAGTTACGCCTTATTATTCACCAGCTTATTACACTACCAACGTAACCGGCGAGATGTTTATTGAGCGTAATATTAAAACTTTACGTCTGCGCGATATAACTCTGAGCTATGATTTCTCACAATCTATGTTAAACCGTATAAGGTTTGTTAAAAGCTTAGGTGTGTTTGTAACGGTAACCGATGCGGTTATGTTTACAAACTATTCGGGCAACGATCCGGAAAGTAACCTGAATACTCCAGGTGTTGGCGGTATTGGTGGTTTTGGTTTGGATTACGGAAACGTGGGTAAGCCAATTGGTGTTAACCTTGGTTTAAGGGTAAGATTATAAGAGTAAAAAACAATGAGAAACTTATATAAAACAGCAATAGTATTAACAGCCATGGTGTTGGGCACCGGTTGTAAAAAATATTTAGATATTAACAGTAACCCCGCTGTACCTCAGGTTGTTGGGGCAGAGCTTTTGTTGCCCCCAATCATCTACCAGATGACAAATGGCACCACGCAGGATAACCGGGTGATTTGGAAAATTACACAGAACATGGGCGGCACTTCTACTGCTGATGCCTCTACCATTTGGGAGAAACATGGTTATCCGTCGGCAAGTGATGTTGGCGGCGTAATATGGCGCATGACTTATTTTGATTTAGGTTTGAACCTGGAAAGCATGATAAAAGATGGTTTGGAAAAACAGAAATACGAATATGTAGCCATTGGATATGCCATTAAAGCATGGGCTTACCAAATGACAACTGATTTGCATGGACCCATCATTTTGGATGAGGCTTTTACCACAGGGCAATTAAAGTTTCATTACCAGGACCAGCCAGATGTCTATGCAAAGGTAAGGGAGTGGGGTAATTTAGCTATTAAATATAGCAATATGAAAAGCCCTGTGAGCTATGCGGCTACATTGAGCGGTGTTTCGGGCGATGGCATATATAAAGGCGATATGGCCAAATGGCGGAAATTTGTTTATGGTTTGTTTGCACAGCAATACAGCCACTTAATCAATAAACCTCAGTTTAAAACTAACTATGCTGATAGCGTTGTTAAGTATGTAGATCTGTCGTTCGCTAACGAAACGGAAGATGCGACAGTTGGGTTTACGGCTTCCGTTGCGGCTGATTCTAACCCAATGGGACCGCAAATGGGATTGATGACGGCAAGCACGACCTATTATGCAAGGCCAACTACTACCATCCTGAACTTGCTTGCAGGCGGTGTTAGGGGTACTGCTACCGTTGATCCTAAAACATCAGTTGATCCGCGTTTATCCAGATATCTGCAGCCGAGCACAACTACGGCCACTTTAGGTAACTATCAAGCCATTACGCCAACTAAAGGGAGCGCTACAACAAACGTTCCAATAGTTTTAGGTGTAATACCAACTGGTGGTACCACTTACCCGGGCCGGTATATTTTTACTGATAAAGCACGGTATCCAATTATGACCTATAGCCAATTACAATTTGCTAAGTCTGAAGCTAATTTTATTAAAGGCAATACTGGTGATGCATACACAGCATATGTGAATGGTATAAGAGCAACATTCGATTTCTTTAACCAGTATGGTCGTAGTGCCAACACGCCTGATCCGGCTATTTCAACTGCCGAGATAAATGCTTACATGTCTTCGAGCGAAGTGGCGCAAAATGCCGGGGATTTAAGAATATCAGACATAATGCAGCAAAAGTATATTGCACAATGGGGCTGGGCAGGTTTAGAAACTTGGTGCGATTTGCGTAAGTATCATTATGACGCTACCGTATTCAGAACTTATTATCAGTTAACTGCAGGTGAGCTTTCCACAAACAACGGCGGCAAATTTGCGTATCGCTTCCGGCCTCGTTATAACTCTGAGTACGTTTGGAACGCAGAGGAGTTGGCAAAATGGGGTGCGTTAAACCCAGATTATATGACTAAGGAGCTTTGGTTTAGCTTATCTAATTAATAACACTATAAAAGAATAATGATGAAGATATTATCTAAGCTAGTTATAGGTGCGGCAGGTTTACTTGCCATAGCAAGCTGTACGAAAAATCAAATAGATTATGGTGAGGTGGAGAAGTTAACAGGCGATGAAACGCTTTTGAAAATTAACAACGTATCAATGTATTATAATAACCGTTCTACCATTTTTAAAATAAATGGCAAACGGGTTAGCGGATTACTTACTGCAAGGTCACCGTTTCCTGGTGGTGGTTATAATACAGGGGGCGATTCAAAACCGGATTTCTTGTCGGTACCGTCAGGAGATGTTAATCTTTCTGTTGTTTTGCCCAAAAAGAAAGACGATGGCACCGACTCTCTTGTATTATACAATACAACCCTGAATCTGACTGCCGGTAAAAGGTACTCCGTACATCTTACAGATACGGCTGCCGCAACCAAGAGTTTATTAACAGAGGAAAATTTCACCATGCCTGACTCGACCGTTGTTCGTTACAGGTTCGTAAATCTGATGCCTAATGTGGCCGCAGTAGACGTATATTATGGGGTGACATTAGCCACGCCTACTAAGCCAAGCGTCGATTCATTGATTTTAAGCAATGTGCCATTTATGCAAATGACACCAGAATTTAAATTAAAGGCTGGCGGACTTACGGCTGGGGGAGTTCTCGGATCTTGGAAAGTAAGGCCTGCCGGTGCTGCTAATACAACAGCAACAGTATTAGCTTCTTACTCAAGTGCAAGCACCGTGCTGGACAGACGAGTATACACTGCTTTTGCATGTGGCTATAGCGGCAAAACTACAGCGGCTCAAAAGCCTTACATATCGTTTTACCTGGTAAGGTAGATCGCACCTAAGGTAATTTAGCTCCGCACAAATAGATAGGGACCCTAGCTATTTTGTGCGGAGCTTTTTAGTTTCTCTACAAATGAAGTACGCTAATTCCAGGCAAGCAGCTAACAGTCTGATTATTTCATGTTACAAGTGCTTATAGCAAAGCCCGTAATTTAGCCAGCCCGCTGCTAAAGATGTATTGGTACGGCGCTTAATAAGTTAGCTTTTACGTCAAACATCTATGTTGCAAGCATATAAAGCGCAAGACCTTATAAGTGATCCACTTAAGCAATTAATACATGGTGTTATGAATTTTTAATTTAGCTGGTGTTGGATGAGCGCTTGCACGCGAATCGTTACCGCATTTACCAAGCAGTGTATAAATTATAATGAATATAATAATGGTAGAAAAGCAGCCACCTCCTAGTTTTTTGGCACCGTAGCCAGCTATTAAGGCTCTAAAAAAGTTATTCATAAGTATCTTATTTATCATGGTGAACACCATTTACCTTAAGATAGTTTTACTTATGTATATAATAGGTCCGTAGCTGCTGAATGGTTGCTTAGCAATTCGTCTTTTATAACGGATTGCTCGTTACATTATATTTATTGGTAGATTACTGCAAGGGCAAAGTGAACCAGAAAGTTGTGCCTTTTCCCAATTCAGTGTCAACATCTATTTGGCCGCCATGCTTTTCAACAATTTCTTTACTAATGTACAGGCCTAAACCTAAGCCAGAAAACTGCATGCCTGTATAGTCGGCCCGGTAATAGCGCTCAAAAAGGTGAGGTAACTTGTCAGGTGATATACCCGGACCTTTATCAATAACTGATATTTTAACCGCACTAACCTGCTTTTTTACTTTGATAACAATGTCCTTTGAACCCGGCGCATACTTAACGGCGTTGTTAACCAAATTTACCATTACCTGGTCAATCTGTTGCTGGTCGGCAAATACTTCAGTGCTGATATCGCCTTTCAATACGGTGTTAAATACGCCGGCATTTTTAACATGCTGACAGCAATCTGTTAACATATCTTCCAGCTTAAAACGAGTTTTATGTATCTGCCATTGACCATGGCTTAATCGGTTAGCGTCTAAGAGGTCTCCGATAAGGCCGCTTAATTTGCTAAGGCTTTTGTTAGATTGTGAAACCAGTTTATTTACTCTTTCCAGCGTAAGGTTGTCCTTCATGCGATCCAACATTTGTAAAGAGGCCTTCAAACTTGTTACGGGCGTTTTAAGCTCATGGCTTGCAATGCTTATGAATTCCTCTTTTTGCTGCAATAGCTTGCGTCTGTTGGTAACATCCGTAAACGTACCAATACCACCGGTTATTTTACCTGTTATAGGATCTGTGATAGGAGCAGCGTTTATGGAGATATAAATACGCTCGGCATTTGGTGGTTGCACAGCAATTTCATGATCATAAATAGATGTACCCGTACGTAGCATAACCGCCATTGGATGATCTTCAGGTGGGAGCGGCGAACCGTCCACCTGCAAATGCTGCCATGGAGATTGATTGTAACCACGCTCCTTTGACTCGTGTCTTGTTATACCTAATATGCGCTGCGCTATATTATTTGCGTAAACCATATGCCCATCGGTATTTACAATACCTACACCTTCGGCCATGGTGTCTAATATACTTTGCAGGCGTTGTTCGCTAGCGCTTAGCTTATCGTTAATAGCTAGTTGCTTTTCCGTCTCCTGAAGAGTTGCCAACCGTAGCTCCGTTTGTTCCATGGCCACTGCTGCAAGTCCTTCTAAAACATCTTTGTCGTGGTCCGAAAACTTACGAGGTTTAGTATCCACCAAGCACATTGTACCAATGGTGTAACCGTCAGCAGTAATTAATGGAGCACCTGCATAAAATCTTAAGCCGAACGGGCCATGCACATAGGGGTGATTGTCGAACAAAGAATCTTCGGTAGCATCCTCAACAACTATAGTTTTTTGATGGAGCACAGTCAATGCACACATGCTTTCCCCGCGATCAACATTTAACATTTCTCCAAGACCAACATTCGCTTTAATGAACTCCTCATCACCGCTCATGAAAGAGATATGTGCAATTGGTACCTTAAAAATGGTTTTAGCAAGTTCGGCAATCCTTGTAAATGACGGCTCAGGCGCCGAATTAAAAATGCAGTATCGGTTCACCGCCTTTACTCGTTCAACATCGTTATCAGGAATAATATTGATGCTAAAAACACTTTTCATTTTTCTCCAGGTATTATAACAATGTTTTGTAGAGTTGTAAAGGTAAAATTTAAACCAATAATTGACAAGTTTTAATTATATGTGATGAATTGTAATTCTTGAATAAAAATGCGATTTCTTTTTGGTTAAAATTACAGTAAGCGCTATTTGCTCAATTGAAGGTATTACTGCAGGTTGTACAAAAAAAAATACCAGAATCTTCTTGCTGACGTTAAAATTTAAGTAATTTTAATAAAACCATTATAAACCCGATGAAGGGTCTTGTTATTTGTCTAAACATTTTATTTGCCACCTATGGGCTATCTTTTGCTTATGGACAAAATAAGACTGTGCCTATAAAGTTTGAGATTTATAACGATACCTTTCAAACGGATGTGGACACCTCCGTAATAGCAGCCTTTGTAACACCTGTTACGCCGCATGCCGTTAAAAGCTTTTACAACAAACTAAGCACCAGCAGTTACGAATCATTGATAACATCGTTGTTGGCATATAAAGAAAAGCATCAACTCAACGATTGGCTTTACTATCAATTAATAAGGCGTACGGCTCAGCAAATTAGCGCTAAATCTGATAATTATGCCCGGTACACGTTATATAAATGGTTTTTGTTATCCAAATCGGGATATGACGCACGGTTGGCCATAGCCAATACAAAGCTCATCTTTTACGTTTACAACAATGAAGATATAACCGATATACCGTTTTTTATGATAGAGGGTAAAAAGTACATGTGCTTAAACTATCATGATTACCCAAATGCAGATTTGCACCTGGAACCGCCGTATCCGGTTAAGATTGAAATACCCGAAGCCAGCAATTCGTTTTCATATGAGGTAACACGCATGCCCGATTTTAAAGCCGAAAGTTATTTTGAAAAGAGCCTTGGCTTTGTTTATGACCATAAAACCTATAATTTTAACATTAAGCTGAACCGGCAGGTAGACAGTATTTTTACCAATTACCCTGGTGTAGATTTCAAGACCTATTTTAATATACCGCTTACCCACCAAACCTACAGTTCGCTTATACCCCTGTTGCGGGCTAATACAAAAGGTATGAACCAGAAAAAAGGGGTGGATTACCTGATGCGTTTTACCCGTTATGCTTTCCTGTACGAAGATGATGCGCAGAACTTTGGCAAGGAGAAAAGGCTATCGCCGGAAGAAACACTTTTTAATAATTATAGTGACTGCGACGACAGGGCTGGTTTGTTCTTTTACTTGGTTAAAGAGCTCTACAACCTCCCAATGATAGCCTTGCTTTATCCAACCCATGTAACCATAGCTGTGCAGTTTGATAAGCCCGATAAAGATGCCATAATGTATAATGGTAAGTTATACTCGGTATGTGAACCTACTTTACAGCCTGAGGATTTACGTATAGGTCAGGTTTCGTCAAAGTTGAAGAATACGCCTTATCAGGTAGTGTATCATTATGAGCCCCTGCAAAAAGGGGGGGCTCACTAAAAAGGCCGGTCAGGTTACAAGCGTTTACTTGTAATCCGGCCGGCCTTTTCCATTTATCGTATGGGTTCTATTTACTCAGTAATTTGAACTGACTTTCTTTTACATCCCGAGAGTTAGGGCCGATGAAAACTTTAAAGTCACCTGGTTCGGTTACGTATTTCAAGTCCTGGTTATAAAACTTTAGGTCGTTTTCTCTTAGGGTAAAAATTACCTGCCTGCTTTCACCGGGTTTGAGGCTGATTTTTTGAAAGGCTTTGAGTTCTTTAACCGGACGTGTGGACGTGCCCACCATATCGCGGGTGTAAAGCTGTACCACTTCTTTACCTTCGGTACTGCCAGTATTGGTTACGGTTATGCTGGCGGTAATAGATTGCCCCGGTTTAAAGCCCGCAGCGCTTAACTTAATATCACTGTAACTAAAGGTTGTATAGCTCAAGCCGAAGCCAAACGGATACAGCGGATCATTGCTTACATCTAAATAATTGGAACGAAACTTGGTAAACCAACCACCCGGAGCTAAGGGACGACCTGTATTTTTATGGCTGTAATAAATGGGTACTTGCCCTACATTTTGTGGAAATGTAATAGCCAGTTTGCCGGACGGATTGGCATCACCAAACAAAACATCTGCAATGGCGTAGGCCGCCTGCGAGCCTCCAAACCAAACATTTAGGATAGCTGGCACCTGCTCACTTTCCCATTTAATTGCCAGCGGGCGACCTGTAAACAGCACCAGTACTACTGGCTTACCCGTTTTTAGTAAGGCGGCAAGTAATCGTTTTTGCACATCAGGTATTTCAATGTTGGTACGGCTCGAGCTTTCGCCGCTCATTTCCGAGCCTTCGCCTAAAGCAGCCACCACAACATCGGCTTTTTGTGCAGTATTTATGGCATCTTTAATAATTTCCTCTTCAGGGCGGTTGTCACGCGGAATATCACGGCCAAACATTGTAGAATGCTGCTGAAGCGTGGCATCTCCGGTTAGGTTTGAGCCAAAGCTATGCAATATATTAACCTTGTTGCCGGCTACTGCTTTTAAGCCTTCCAAAAGCGAGGGAGTGCTTGCAAGGTCGGCGTTTACACTCCAAGTACCCGGCATGTTAGATTTGGTATTAGCCAGCGGACCAATGACAGCAATTGTTCCGGCTTTTTTTAGCGGAAGTGTTTTGTTCTCATTTTTTAACAACACAAAAGTTTGTGCAGCAGCTTGTCGCGCAAATTGTAGATTGGCCGGCGTTAAAATTTCTGTTTTAGCGCGGTCTTCGTTGCAGTAGCGGTAAGGATCTTCAAACAGGCCTAATTTGTACTTAGCCTCTAAAATTAAACGGCATGCATTATTGATTTCTGCTATGGTGACCTTGCCTTCCTGTAGCGATTTTTTAAGTGTTTTTAAGTATCCCTCGCTTACCATGTCCATATCTGTACCTGCCTTCAATGACAGTCCCGACACGTTCTGCAAATCTCCTAAGCCGTGTTCTATAAGCTCACTTACACCGGTGTAATCAGATACTACAAAACCTTTAAACCCCCACTGTTTACGTAACAGATCATTTAACAACCACTTGTTTGCTGTTGCGGGTACGCCGTTAATATCATTAAACGATGCCATTATACTGCCTGCGCCTGCATCAATAGCCGCTTTGTAAGGTGGCAGGTAGTCATTGTACATACGGTCGAGGCTCATGTCGGTTGTATTATAATCCCTGCCAGCCTCGGCAGCGCCGTATAAGGCAAAGTGTTTAACACAGGCCATTATGGTATTGTACTTTTTCAGATCGTCGCCCTGGTAGCCTTTTACCATCACTTTGGCAATTTGAGAACCCAGGTAAGTATCCTCGCCACTGCTCTCGGCTACACGTCCCCAGCGGGCATCACGCGATATATCAACCATAGGGGAGAAGGTCCAGTTTAAGCCATCGGCACTGGCCTCTATAGCTGCCACACGCGCCGTGCGTTCAATCAGTGCTAAATCCCAGCTTGCGGCTAATGCCAATGGGATTGGGAAGGTGGTTTTATAACCATGTATTACATCCTGTCCAAAAATTAACGGAATTTTTAAACGGCTCTTATTAATGGCAATTTCCTGAGCTTTACGGATCCGCGCTGGCGTGGTAAGACTAAATATGCCGCCAATCTGCCCGTTAGCAATCTTACTTTCAACATCAGTACTTACGGCAGTGCCGGTTGTTGCTTCGCCTCCGGTAACCAGGTTTAGCTGGCCTATCTTTTCATCAACGCTCATTTTAGCCATCAGCTGGCTAACAAACGTATTCATTCTTGCTTGTTCGGTACTTACAGGCTTTTTAGTTTGTGCTTGTAAAGTTGTAGTACTAAAAGCTAAGCTCAACAATAGCGAAGTTGCTTTTTTCATAATTGTAGTTCTATTTTTTTTGCAGATAAGGAGTCAATTCTTTAATCCATATATCGTAGCCTGCTGGCTTCATGTGCAACATATCGGACAAGAATAACTCTGGTCGGAGGCTGCCGTCTTTGTTGTGCATTTTAGAATCAATATCCACAAACTGTGTGCTTTGATAATGGCTCAGGAATTCTTTAATAAGTGCATTGGCATGTATTACGGCCGAAGCATACTTTGTTCGGGATGGGCTTTGTTTCATGGATACGTATATGATGGGAACGTTATCCTGATTATTACGGATGCTGGTAAACAGGGTTGCAAAGCGGTTAAGCGTTTCAATGGCACTTGCACCGGCCGCTACGTCATTTTCGCCGCAATAAATTACAACCTGCCTTGCAGCGTACGGAAATACCACATCTTTTACATAGTTGTTAACATCAATTAAGGTTGATCCGCCAAAGCCGCGGTTTATGGCACCATAGCTTTTATAAACCGTTTCGAGGTCTGTCCATTTGGTGAATGATGAACTGCCAATAAACAATATACCACCCTTAGTCGGCATGTTCAGGCTGTCTTTCTTTTTAAATGCCTGCACTTCTTTCCAAAAAGCAGGTTTTTGTTGTGCTTGAGCTGTAACAAAGAGGCCGGTAAAAATTAATAGGGCAATGATTCTCAATTTCATGGTTAATTATTGTGATTGTTTGGATAATGATGATTTACTGATGCCATTTTCATTAAAGGCTTCAACCGTAAAGTAATAAGTTTGATCTACATTAAGGCTCTTTAAATCTAAACTGTTTTTATCATACACTAGCCATGAACTGTAAAGCTTGTTAGGCGCTATACCCCATTTAACGTTATATCCTTGGGCGCCTTTTACCGCATTCCAGGTTAGGAGCGCTTCGCGACGGTCACTTCCGCGCCTGGCTTTGAAGTTAGCAGGCGTTTTAGGTGCAACGCCCTTGCCTTTACCAAACACCCTGAAACCTGATATGGCCAAATATGGCGTAGGTACATGGAGGTTATGATAACGTATATACCTTGCTGTAACCGGTTCTGCAAGCTGCACATAATCGTTAGGGCTATCGGCAAAGCTGTCTTTTTTATCGATGATAGTAATCCAGCTCTTTCCGTCCATACTACTTTCTACCGTGTAACGATGGTATAAGCCAGGTAGCCTGCCGTAAAGGTTCGACTGATAATCGTGGTAGTTAATTTGAACCGCATAAACCGCAGATGGCTTTTGCATATCTACCTGCAACCATTGTTTATCATCATTTTTAGCAGCTATCCAAAAAGATTTTACATTTTCATCCAGCGCTTTATCGGCAGTATATTGGGCTGATAGGGCAGATGAAGCAGTAACCGGCTTTTTATAGTTCAACAGCATCCACCCGGTAAAACCACCTTTTTTGGCAGGCATATTGGGGGAATAGTGCGGATAATCGCCGTACTCCGTGTTGGTATACATTAGCCCATCAGCGTCGAAACCCGTTGGGTAAGCACATAGCCGGCGTTCCCAATTTACATTTACTGATAGCGACATGGATGAGAAGTGCCAATATTGGTTACCCGGCCCCAGCACCGTACTGCCATGCCCTGCGCCATTCATAAACCCCCCGGGCTTGTACGAAATAGGGTTGTTAGGTGCGTAGGAGTATGGCCCCAACGGGTGGTCGCTTACGTATACACCATCGCCATAAACGTTAAATTCTGTACCTGGCGCGGCATATTGCATATAGTACTTGTTATTGTGCTTGGTTAGCCAGGCTCCTTCCATATACCCCTTTAGCTTAGTATCCGAATGGTTTTCACCGAAGCGCTCCCAGCCGTGTTTTTCACCGTCCAGCTTAAACAGTTCGGTTATCTCTTTGGCGGGTTTGAAATTGTTGGTGCGGTCAAGCTCACGGCCTTTTATAGGAAATGTGTTTGATGATCCCCAAAACATATATGCTTTGCCATCATCATCAATAAACAGGTCGGGATCTTGCAGGTCATTCAGGATGAACGGAGTTGCTTTCCAGTCGCCTTTTTTTGGATTGTCAGTGTACAGGATGCTCATGGAACCTGAGGGATCTCCAGCTACATATAGTACCGAATCTTTATAGCTGTGCGCTGCCGGTGCATTGCATCCCTGAAAGTACCACTTTTCGGGTGTTATAAAATCCCAGTTGGCCAGGTCTCTGGAGTGCCAGTAACCCATGGAACGGGTAACAAACATATAGTATTCACCCCTAAACTTAACCACGGCGGGGTCGGCACCTGAGCGGTAAGACAAACCCTCGCCGGCATTGTAGATCATGTAGGTATAATCGATATTGAGCGGGTTGCAGTACGTACTGTTTTGATTAAACTGAGCCTGGGCGGCAAGACTCAGTAGCAGGCAAAACAACATTTTAAAAACATACTTCATGTTATTTTAAGTAAGGGCTTTTAAAATCGAGCTTTTTTAATCCGGTTTTTACTTCGGGGCAGCTCATAAATAAATTCCACAATAAGCCCGAGCGGCCATTTTCTATCATAACTGCTATAGGTCCTTGGTCTATGCCCAAATAACGTTTTGGATACCAGTTATCGGTTTCGCTAAAAGCATCGTAAAAGCCGTATTTTCCCCAAACCTTATCGCCTAAATCTTCATATAAATGCCGCATCATTTTTAAACTGTATGCAGGTGTATAGGGATAGGAGGCAAATGCGGCCGTTGGCGATATTACACCTAAATCTTCAGTAGGGCTGTGGCCTGCATAACCGTTAACCGAATAGCTGGCTGTTAATCCCCAGCAATCAGTGCCGTAGCCTTTAAAGCGTTTAGGGTTGTCTATACAATACGCACGATGTATAAGTGTATGGTTTTGGTTTTCTATCCAGTAATTGGCATAGCGGTCTGTTAAGCCTTTGGGGCTTAAGCCCAGATATGAATACTGTGCCCAAAATAACGGACCAACATTACCCGGTGAACCATTGTGCTTTAGCCGGATAGGGTAACCGTACACTTTTATATTCGTATCTATACCGCCTTTACGCGCCCAGCCCTCATGATAAACCTGGGCGGGAACGCCATGTGTGGGCGAGGAGGCAGCCATAATATACATGATAAGGCATTCGTTGTACCCTGTTACGGCAAAATTCATTTTCCATCCAACCCGTGGCGACCAGTGCCAATAAAGTACGTTTTTATCGCCATTACGGTACCAGTTCCAGTCAATCTCTTTCCAAAGCTTATCAATACGGGTAGCCAGCTGCTTTTCGGCAGTGTTGCCGTTTCTAAAGTACTGCCGCACACATAACAGACCTTGAGCCAGGTAAGCTGTTTCTACCAGGTCGCCACCGTCATCATTAGCACCAAAGGGTTTCACTTTGCCAGTTTCGCCATACATCCAGTGCGGCCATGCGCCATGAAATCTGTCGGCCTTTTCTAAAAAGTTAATTGCTTTTTGCAGGCGCTTAAAACCGGCTTGCCGGGTAATATAATGACGGTCTATAGCAGCAATAATGGCCATAACACCAAAACCAGCTGCACCGGTTGCCACTACATTTTTATCGTTCAGCGGATAGTCTCCGTCGATATGATAGCGCTCGCGGGCCAGGCCCGAGTTAGGTTCGGCGCCATCCCAAAAGTATTGGAACGTTTGCCGTTCCACCAAATTAAGTAACTGCTCGTCGGTAAGTTTCTTTTTAGAAGTAATAGCTTTAGTAGATTGCCCTAACGCCGTTCCAGTGCTTAGAGCAATTGCTAACAAAAAGAGAGATATTCCAATATACTTCATTAAAAATTAAGGTTGACGATTAGCAGATCGCTATGGGTTGAGATTATCGACTTAAGCGTTCTGCTTAAGTATAACAGTAAACTTAAATTGAATAGGTGGAGCTGCATTAATCGCTCCACCTATCTAAAAATTAGTAACCCGGATTTTGTTTCAGATTACCGGCGCTCAAATCAATTTGCTGTTGCGGTATAGGGAACACGGCCCGTGTTGCGTTCCAGGTTTTTCCATCGGCAGTAAACGCCGCGGCTGCACGGCCCGGTTGTACGGCATCCTGGCGCACCAGGTCAAAAAAGCGGTCTTGTTCCATGGCCAGTTCAACACGGCGCTCGTGCCAAATTTGCTGTAGGGTAGGTATGCCGGTTAGCTCGGCAACCTTGGCTCTTCTGCGCAAGGCGTTAATATCAGTCCGGGCTGCACCGCCTTGGCCAATTTGCGAAGCTGCTTCGGCATGTATGAGCAGTACTTCGGCATAACGAATAACCATTACATGTTTAGGTAAACGATCAGGATTGCCACAATTAGGCTCAGCCTCGCGGCTATAATAGGCTTTGTAGTTGTAGCGCTGATTTTGTACCGAATCCTGCGTAGGAACCCTAAAACCATCGTACAAGATAGTGCCAACTGAATTAGCACCGTTAGATGGATTAATTGTTATAATGGTCGCATTTTTACGGACATCATTTGGCTCATATTCATTAGCCAGGCTTACCGAAGGATTGTTGAAGCCATAACCACGGTCTACCCAGCCGTTCTTACCACCGGCGCGAGGGCCTTGAGCAACGGTAAATCTATCAATAGCAGCGTTACAGGCCAGGTTTTGGCCGGCCTGTATTTCAAATATAGACTCACGGCTATTATTACCTGATTGTCTGAAGAGTTGTGTAAAATCGTTCAGCAATCCATAAGTGCCATCTGTAATAACGGCTTGCGACGCGTTATAGGCATTTTGATAATCTTTGTTATACAAGTATACTTTAGCTAACAGCGCCTGAGCTGCACCCTTGCTTGCACGGCCAACATCGGCACTGTTGTTGGCAATTACAGGCAGGTTATTGGCTGCAAAGGTGAGGTCATCAATAACAAACTTATAAATATCGGCAGCTGTTGCGCGCGTTTGGAACTGCGGTAAGTTTACTTCGCTGGCCGCTGGTACGCGATTTAATAAGGGCACACCGCCGAAAATGCGTACAAGGTTAAAGTAAAACATGCCGCGCAGAAAACGTGCTTCGCCTATAAGCCGGTTCTTGGTGGTGGCATCAAACTGTGCATTCTGTAGTTGTGATAGCGCCTGGTTGGCACGTGCAATGGCTTGGTAGTAGCCTTTCCAAATATTATTTACCACACCGTTATTACCATTGGCTTGCAATTGATCAATTGCATTAGCATCGCCATAATCTTGCGGCGTACTGCCCTTGTCGGCATCGTCTGATGCAATATCGCCCAATATGGTAAACTGAAACCCGCGCACATCGTTGCCAAACGCGTCGCCGGCAAAAAATATATTGTAAATACCGGTTACTAAGTTTGTCGCCACATTAGGATCGGAAATGATTTGTTCTTCGGTGATCTGAGCTTGTGGATTGATGTCAAGTGAGTCTTTACAGGAGTATCCTGTGCTCAAAAGCAGCGTCGTAAAAGTGGCAATTGCCGTAGCTTTATATAGTGTTTTCATGGATGACGGTTGGATTAAAATTCAACATTAAGACCAAAAGAGAAAGTGCGTGTTGTAGGGTAGCCGTTAAGATCTATACCCGAGTTAAGCACATCAGTTGTTAAAATTTCCGGGGTAAAACCGGTATATCGTTTAGCGGTAAACAGGTTTTGAGAGGTAGCATAAATTCTTACCCGGTTTAATTTAAAACGTTTCAACACATCAGCTGGTAGCGTATAACCCAGTGTCAGGTTATTCAGTCTTAAAAATGCGCCCGACTCAACGAAGTACGTTGATGCTGGCAAATTTTGAGCAATAACTTGCGGATTTACACTTGACGGGTTACTCGGCGTCCAACGGTTTTGTACATAATCGGCTTGTACGTTATCACTTGGGTTTGCTCTGAAAGCTTTACGGCCGTTGTAAATTTTATTACCCCAGTTGCCGTAAAAATCAGCGCTTAAGTCCCAGTTTTGATAATCGAGCCCGACATTGAAACCACCGTAAAATTTGGGTTGGTAAGAACCCACATAGGTACGGTCATACGTGTCAACTACACCATCAGGTACACCATTAGGGCCGCTTAAATCGGCAAACATCATACCGCCAACAGATTTGCCGTAGCCGTTAAGGTTATATGCAGGCGCGGCGTTAACTTCACTTTGGTTTTGGAAAATGCCGGTTTGCTGTAACACGTAAAAACTAGCTATAGGTTGGTTGTTGTCGGTACGGGTAATGCTTCCCTGGTTACCAATGCCGCCGCCAACAAGCGCCTGGCCGCCGTTTAGGCCTATTACCTTGTTTTTATTATAGTTGATGTTACCACCAATGTTATAGCCCAGTTTACCTATTTTATCGCTCCATTTGGCAGAAAACTCAATACCTGTGTTTTGATAAGAAGCGGCATTAGTTACGTAGATAGCATCTGGGTCGCCCAAAATGCCAGGAATGCTCACGTTAGTTAACGCATCGCGCACTTTTTTACTATAGTAATCTATTTCACCAGTAAGTTTATTTTTAAAGAGGCCATACTCCAGGCCGATGTCCCACTGATCGGTACGTTCCCATTTCAGATTAGGGTCTTTAATATCCTGTATGGCTGTGCCTAATGATAAGCCATTGTTAAAGAAATAGGGTAGGTTAGGTGTTGCTGTGGTTACAAATAAACCCTGGCTAATATTATCATTACCTAACTGGCCCCAGCTACCCCGAAGCTTTAAGTGACTGATGAGGTTACTGCTTTTAAGGAAGTCTTCTTCTGACAGTACCCAGCCCGCACTAACGGTAGGGAAGTAACCGAACTTTTCGCTGAACCTCGAGCTGCCATCAACCCTGAAGGAGGCGCTGAACAGGTACTTGCCTGCATAGCTGTAGTTTACCCGGCCAAGATAAGATAGCCTTTTGAACAGGGTGCCATTATTAGCATAAGTGGCACCAACCTCAGGATTGCCCACATCAAGGTACCACAGGTCTTGACTTTCAGGCACGTCGCGGCGTGTGCCAGAAAGCAATTCGGTGCGTATGTATTCTTGTGTGTAACCCCCCAGCACGGTAAAGTTGTGCTTGCCAAATGTCTGCTGCCAGGTAATAGTATTATCCCAAATGGTACGGAACGATTCGTCGTTTTGTACCAGTAAGGTGCTGTATGGGTTAAATTGCTGACCGCCGGCTACCGTAAAGGTATTTTGATCGGCTGCGAAGCGGTAGTTGTAATTACGCAATTTGTTCCAGTACGTATCTGCGTTAAGTGCTGTACGCAGGGTTATTGACTTGATCGGTTTGTATTCGAGGTAAATATTGCCCTGTACACGGTTGTTAATGGTTTGGTTGTTTGTTTTATTCAGGCTAAGCAATGGGTTACCCAGGTTGCCCCACAAACTGGTATTACCATAACGGCCGTTCTCATCAATAGCCGGAATAACCGGTGCTGCCCGGTAAACATTACTATACACACCTTCCAGCGGTACAGGGCGCTCTTTACTGCGGGTTAAAGATAACTGTGTACCGAAGGTTAAGTTATCGGTGATTTTTACATCGATATTAGAGCGGAACGTGTAGCGGTTAAAGGCATTGGTTTTAACTAAGCCGTTGTCTGTAAAAGTACCTACGCTAAAGAAGTAAGTTGTTTTTTCACTGCCGCCCGAAAGTGACAGATTGTGGCTCATTTGAAGGCCTTTCTTCAACACCTCATTATACCAATCGGTTGACCCAGGTGTAGTAAGTGGAGCTGCGTCAGAAGTTAATATAGTGGGGTTTGCATCGCGCAGGTAAGAAACATATTGCTCGCGGTTGGCCATCTGCACCCGGTTTGATAGTTCCCTGAAGCCGGCATTGGCATCATAGCGCACTACCGGCGGCCCGTTCTTGCCTTTGCGGGTGGTAATAATTACAACACCGTTAGCCGCTCGTACACCATATATAGCTGCAGAAGCATCTTTAAGTACATCTATACTTATGATATCATTATTGTTAATGTTACGGACATCATCCGTTAGTACGCCATCCACAACGTATAAAGGGTTTGCGCCCCCCAATACTGACCCGGTACCACGTATACGTAACTGAGGTTGAGAGTTAGGCTGTCCAGAGCCAATCACCTGTACGCCTGCAACCTTTCCCTGCAAAGCTTGGGCAGGAGTTTGCACCGGCTGTTTGGCCAGTTCGGCACCGCCTACATTGCCTACAGCGCCTGTAACGTCACGCCGGCGTTGGGTGCCGTAGCCTACAACCACTACCTGTTCCAGGTTGCGGGTTGATGAACTGAGCATAATATTTAAAGTGGTTTGACCATTTACAGAAACTGACCTTGTCATATACCCAATGTAAGTGAATTGCAGGGCCGCGTTAGGCGCAGCGCTAACTGAAAAGCGACCATTTACATCAGTTTGGGTGCCTGCGGTACTGCCATTCACCTTAACGGTGACGCCGGGCAATGGCGATTTGTCAACGCTGTCAGTTACTGTTCCGGTAACTGTAATGCTTTGCGCTAATACCGAAAAAGCGGAAAAGCAAAACACGACAAGAAGGATAATCCTTGTAAAAGTTTTTTTCATACTGTAGATAAATTAGTTAATCGGTGAGCTGATATCGGGGAGTAACAGCAAGGCGAAATTGAGTTTGATTTTTTGTTTGTACAAGCATTTCTACTTTCACATTATTACATCAACGTTCAATTAAACACTGGTACAAAACATATGTTTAAATATTTTAAGCCTGAAATGCGCTTTTAAAAGGCTTGTGATGACAAACAGATAATTTGTTAATGAGTTGCAAAATGCTTAGCAGAAATGGGAATGAAGGCAGTATGAGAGGTAATGATGTAGTGCTAAAGCTCCATGAGAAACTCTACCAGGTTTTTATCATGAGGTATATTTAACTTTTTACGTAGTCTGTACCGCCGGATTTCGACACCCCGCAAGGTGATGTTAAGTAGTGATGATAATTCTTTGCTACTCATATTCATTCTTAGATAGGCACAAAGCTTTAGGTCATTCGGTACTAATTCCGGATGTTGTGCTTTAAGTTTCTTGAAAAAGTTTTCGTGAGCTTCGTTAAAGCTTTTCTCAAAAAGGTTCCAATCGCGCTCATCATTCATGCCATCGTTGATTACCTTTTGTACCTTGTTGATCTGATCTGTGGGTAGCCTTTTGCCATTTTCATCTTTTAGCTTTGCCAACTCATCACTCAGTTTTTGTAGCAATTCGTTCTTGTAAGCCACTGATAATGCTGAGTTAGACAGTTCGCGGTTTTTAGCATTTAATTCAGACTGTAATTTTTCTGTTTGCAGCCGGTGTATCTCCCGCTCATTTGCTTCGGCTTCAACTTTCAATTTTTCGTCTTGTTCTCTTTGCATTTGCTTGGCTATCCGCTGATGATCTTTTGCCAGCTTTCTGCGGTAGAGCTTTTTGCTAATCAAGACTAACACGCCAATTAATAGCATGTAAAAAATATAAGCCCATTTGCTAGCATACCAAGGTGGCAATACTTCAAAATTAAAACGGCTTACAGGGCTCATCACCGCATGGTTAATACGGGCGCGTACTTTAAATATATAAGACCCGGTAGCCAGATTGGTGAAATCTTTTTGTGTAGCAGCACTCCAGTCTGACCATTGTTTAGAATAACCCTCCAGAAAATACTGAAATCTCACATGGGCCTGGCGGTAGTATGGCAACGCGTACGCTATTCGAAGATTGTTCCGGTTATTGGTTACTTTTAAAAGTCCGCCGGTACTGCCGTTTTCGCTTAAGGTTTTGTATCTATCAGTAATGTCATCAATTCGCCTTATAAGTACCGCCGGTAATTTACTCGAAACGTTCTTAGCATCGTCACCCGCTGCATCATAAATCACGAAACCATCGTCAACACTGATAAGATAAACAGAATTACTAATGCGACTTATGTTTTCATAAGATTGAACCATACGGCCGTCTAACACGCTAAAGCGGGTATAATCAATGGGTAATTTACCAGGTTGCGAAAAATCGACCAAAGCCATTTTACCATGGTTTATAAACCAGTATTTATGCGCACCGGCATTAATAATTTTATTTGATGTAGCGAATGAGCCTAGCTTTTTATTTAAAATTACATATTTGCTAAAGCGATTACTTAGTTCATCGTATGTATAAAAGCCCGAACTTGAAGAGAATACTATTTTGTTTTCTAAGTTGAATACATTGATGTTATAATCGCCTGGCAAACCGTTCTTTTCGTCAAATGCACGCTTAGCAATTACTTTCTTATAGTCGGTGCTTAATGTCAATTTGCTTAAACCTTTGTAAGCGTTACTCACCCAAATATCGCCTTTACTATCCTGCTCTACATGCCGTGATGGTTCGTCAAATCCAGCAATTGCGCCTTTTAATACCCACTTACCTGCGGCATCCTTATTATACAGCGCTAAGCCATTATAAGTACCCTGGATTAGAAAATTGGGATTTGAATTGAGCCTTTTAATGGTCCAGCCACCGTTCATAGCCGAGATTTTTTCAATTCGGTCACCTACAACTTTGAATGTGCCATTATTGTGGCCGCAAAATAATTGCCCGTCTAATAAACTAAGGTCCCAAACCTGACCCTGGGAATTGGCAACCATGTGAAAGTTGAGCGAACTATTCTGTTGAGGCCATTCACTGTAAAACAGGCCTTGATTGGTACCCAGGTAAATTTTATTGTTCTGTATTATGCTTGAATAAACAGTGCCTAAATTACCGGTTTTATCAAAGTAGAAGTACAGCGGAGAACTTAGCTCGACACGATCAATGCCATTATCCAGCCCGGCCCAAAGATTTTCGTTACTGTCTGCATAGAGGCTGAGTACAGTGTTGTTTTGCAAGCCACTGATTTTGTTGATCTGCTGCACAATCCGGCCATCCTCATTAATAATGATGATTCCATTAAGGATAGTTCCATAAACAAAGTACTTGCCCAGTACCCGCGCTCCATTGTTTAGCTGATTAACTTTTAAAAACGGATTTGCGGGTGTATTAAATGTGTTAAATGCTTTACCATCAAAAATGTATAGCCCCGATTTGTTAGTGCCGATAATAAATTGGTTGCTTTTGTAAGGCAATATGGAAAGGACACCATGAATCTTTTCACTGCCAGGGATAAAATTAAGCTTAACACCAACTAACTCGTACAGGCCTTCGTTAATCACTTCGGCAAAAAAACGACTGCCACATTTGTGAAGAAACAAGAATGGTGTTGGTGCCTTTACAACATCGACATGGTTGTTTTGATAAATATAAATATGAGAGAATGATTGAAAAATAACCCGGCTACCATCAATGTATATCTTCCATATCTCGCCGGCTAATGCACTCTGCCTGGGTATTAAGGAAGCTAAAGATTTAAAAACAAGTTTGTTTTGCTGGTAAGACCAGTAGCCAAACTCGCCAAAGCCACCGGTATATATACGTCCTGAATCATCGGCTGCTACAGCCCTTACAATTTGCCGATGTGGCATAACATATTGCTGCCAGTAACGGCCATCATAAACTAACAGTCCTTCGCCATTGCCGAAGTACATAATGCCATTCTTATCCTGAGTAACCGACCAATTTTGATTGCCTGAATTATAGACTGATTTATGATAGTTTTGAATATAAGGTACTCCAAGGCTTTTTATCTGCGCTCCGTATACAGAATTAAAATATATAAAAAGCAGAAAGGCTATAAACAGACTTGGTATAGGTTTACGCATAGGTAGCTTAGCTCAGTAATGGAATACAAAGTAAGTAAAACAATTACTAAAACTGGCATTGCCGGTACCTTAAACGGGGCTGTTAGCTTTGAAAGCAAACCAGGCATGGCGTTAAACAACAAACGGGTAACGAGGAAAAGAAGCCAGCAGGTACCTGCAAATAAATGGACTATCGGAAACCTCAACACAAACGCGTTAAGCCCAAAAAGTTAAGTGCTCAGACGGCTTATCCAGAAAAACAGTGGTGGCTGGTCAAATAACTTAACTCGAACGTAACCGCACCTCTAAATTAATAAGACTCACCTATACCCAGGCCAGTATAAGCAGCAATAAATAACCGGCCGATAAAAGAAAGAAAAATTAAAACAAGTGTATGCACGTAAGCATTGCTCTCGGTTAGCTTTTTCATTTATACCAAAAATTTTTGATGAAAATAAAAGTGCTGAAATGAGTAAGCGAGCTATGTATAGACGTATCGGCGGTGAAAAAATTAGCGAACGCTAAAAACGGAAAAATATGTAAAGTGCCGGCAAAATGATTTAATCCACTTTGATGGTGGCGAAGTTACAAATTATTGGATAATGCAAGTTAATTGTTGATTAATACGGTATGAATTTTTGAATACAGTTTACACTATTACAGCAGTTTCACAAATGTAAGTAGGAACTATGCCGGTGGCATTAATACTGGTAGCCGCTTCATCTGGTAGGGTATTACCTGAGTACACTAATACGGTATCTACACCAAATTTATTGCCACCTAAAATGTCGGTGTGCAGTGTGTCACCCACCATTACTATGTCTTTTTTACTAATGTTGCTTTTTTCACGAACCAAATCATAAGCAAACATAAACATCTGTGAATCAGGCTTACCAAACCGAATGAATTTTTTCCCCACAATGTGTTCAATCATATTTGCTAAAGCCCCTACGGCGATAGCTACATCATTTTTAGTAACCGGGTATGCGAAGTCTGTATTGGCCACTATAGCAGGTATAGTTCGCTTACGTAACAGGTTAACAACCTGATTTAGATCTCCAAACCAATTAAAACCCTCATCGTCCAAAAATACGAGTGCATTTACTTGATTTATATTAGTGTCATTAATGGCACTAACCGGTATGGCCTTTAACCCGGCACTTTCTATGTAATAGGCAGATCCATCAGTACCTAGGTATGCTACTATTCCATCGGGGACTTTAAGTTGTAAATATTCCTGTGCCAGCATGCCCGAAGAAATTACTTTTTCGGGAGTTATCCGCTCAAGCCCCAATTTATTAAAAGATTCAGCCAGCTGTTGCGGGCTGCGGGAAGCATCATTGGTAACTATATAATAGTCCTTTTGATTTTCTTCAAGATAATCAAAGGTGTTTATCATCCCCGGAACGAGCCCTTTGTAATTTTTTATAACACCGAACGAGTCAAAGAAAATTACCTGGTAACGGTCAACAACACTTTTAAAATCAATAGGTAGCATAGAATATGAGCTAAAATTAGGGTTTTAGTTTGAGCGCACTGAGTAATACCTCGGCATCAAAGTCGCGATCTACTGAAGGTAAATATATATCATACGCCTCCTGCTGTAGCTTTACGGCATATTGCTCGTTAAAAAAATGCTTGCCGTCTTTTATCACATAATTTAAAATGAAAAAACGATAGGCTTCTTTTAAAAAGTAAACTTCATTTATAGAAAGCGGGTTGTGCTTATGGTATTCTTCCAAAAACATAATAAAACGCTTCTCCATCATGGTGGTGACGAGGTAACTGAACACGGTACGGTCTCCCGCATCAGATACAACCCGGCTGAAGAAGTAAAAATCCATCATACGGGTGCTCATCCTAAACCAGTCATAATCCCAGCGGGAGTAAAGTTCTAATTCAGGTGTAACTGAGAAATTGCCAATGTTCCAGTCTATAAATACAGGTATTGTTTCAAAGGTGTTTGCGGCATATTTGGCCCGGCCTTTCAAATATTTATCACAATGATACCTAAGCTGGTCCGCATTGCTCCGGGTTCCGAACCTGCTTTCGTCTCGCCCTAATTGTTCCAGTAAAGTGTTGATATCCGTGCGCATTGTTTTTGACGACTTGGGCAGCACTTTGCTGGCTCTCGAACATGCTTTATGAAACTTGGCCAACTGCTGTGCAATCTTACGGATGTGATGATCTTCCAACCTGCGTGGGAGGCGTTCCATAATGCGGGTTGGGTTGTAAAAAACCACCCAGGCATCTGTGCCACTTAACCGGTGACGGTAAATATAAACACGGTTATTTTTGAGTAACGATTTGGCCAGAAAGTTCTCGTATGGGTACAGCAGGTTGTTAGATAAACTGTGGATGATACGGTGGTCTTCCTTAAAATATTCGTGCTTGCCAAAATTTGATAACTTAGCAATTATAATATCGTCATCCTCAAAGGTGATGCGAAATACGAAATTGGTTGATACATTGGCGCTGATGTCATCAATACTTCTGATAACTTTAGAAGCATCATAACCTTCCCAAGCTTTCCGTACAATCAGCTTACTTAATTCGTGGTCCATAATTGGTGATAACCCGTTTGGGTTAAATTATCTCAAAATATCTTTTTAATTCCCAGTCGGTAACCTGTTTACTAAATTGTCGCCATTCCCAAATGCGAGTATGCGCAAAATGCTTTGTAAATGTGTTGCCAAATAACTCACGTGCAATAGCCGAGTTTTTCATGGCGGTGGCAGCCTCCAGCAAATTGGAAGCGATGCTGCCGTTGCTTTTATCTAAATAGCCATTACCTTTAACAGGGGCAATGTTAAGCGGCAATTTATTTTTTATACCATATAATCCCGATGCCAGCGCAGCTGTCAAAGCCAGATAAGGGTTGGTATCGGCACCCGGAATACGGGTCTCAACACGCGTTAACGCCGCCGATGAATTTAATATACGCAGGGCAGTAGTACGGTTGTCTATACCCCAGGTTATAGTAGTTGGCGCCCAAGCACCTTCAACCAGTCTTTTGTAACTGTTTATGGTTGGCGCATACATTGGCAAAATGTGCGGCAAACAATAGAGCTGACCAGCAACATAATGTTTCATTATATCGCTCATATGGTGTTCATCGGCAGGCTCATAAAACAGGTTGGTAGTTTTATCCAAACTCCATAAGCTTTGGTGCACATGGCCGCTGCAACCGGGTAGAGTTTCTGTCCACTTGGCCATGAAAGTGGCAGTGATGCCATGTTTTGATGCAATTTCCTTAATAGCATTTTTGAGCAAAGCAGCTTTATCAGCTGCGGCAACTACATGGTCATGTATTATGGCAGCTTCATATACACCCGGCCCCGTTTCGGTATGCAAACCCTCTAACTGGATGTTAAACTGTTCGAGCAAATTGACCAAGTCAAAATAAAAGTCGCTTTGCTGAGACGTGCGAAGTATTGAATAACCGAACATGCCTGGTGTTAACGGTTCCATATCAGCAAAGCCTTTTTGCTGTAATGATTGTGGATTCTCCTTAAAATTAAACCACTCAAATTCCTGCGCAAACTCCGGATGAAAACCAAGGGCTTGGCATTCATCAGCTATTTTTTTAAGAAGCGTACGGGGGCAGGGTACATTGTCATTTCCCTCGCCGCTAAAATCGGCCATGAAAAACGGCATATCATCTTGCCACGGAATTGTACGAAAAGTTGATAGGTCAATACGGCATTGTTTATCGGGATAACCGGTATGCCAGCCGGTGACATTTACGTTATCATACCCCTGGTCATTACTATCCCAACCAAACACAACATCGCAAAAACCGTAGCCTTTGTCTAGTCCTGCCTCAAATTTTTTTCTATGGATCACCTTGCCCCGCAAAATTCCATCCACATCGGCGAAGGCGAACTTTATATGATGAATATCATTCTGATTTAAATACTCCAGAATCTGTTGTTTATCCATGGGTGGGGTAAGGTTTATACACGTGCGGCCAAGTTAGGTATTCGAGTGTGATTTTGCTAAAAAAGTTAAAAAGTAAGCCGGGTACTATTGTCTGTAGTATTCTGCCGGTGAAAACAGGTTTCTTTTAAAACGACTATAGCTTATAGGTGGCTTTAACTAATAATAAAATCAACTTTCATCAATAGTATTCGTAAAAGCGAAATAATAATTATATTTACATGTTCGTATAAATGCCCCTAAGAAAATTTATACTATTGACTATTACTGCGCTTTATTTAACCATTGGTTATAGTAGGGCGGAGGCACCCGGTAGCATCCCAACCGGCAAGGCATCGTCTGCGCTTAACATGGTCGATTTTGACAAACTGATAAAGCGCTATCGCTACTTTAAACCCGATTCAGCTATCTTCTTTGCCAATTTGGCGCTTGCACAGGCCCGTCAGCAGCATGATGATAAAAGTATAGCCAATATGCTTAATCAACTCGGGATGATTGACGACAATAAAGGCGATTTTGAGACATCGAGGCCTAAATACCTGGAAGCACTCGCTATTCACCGCAAAACGCAAAATGCTGTTGGTGAAGCAGCCGTTATTGTGCGTTTAGGCGTGGTAGAGCTTAGAAAAGGTAACTACGACAAAGCAATAGGTTACTTTTTGCAATCATTAAAAGTAAGCGAACGCAGCCATAATACAGCCGGCCGTATGGAAGCATATTTAACACTTGCAGAAGGCTATATGGGCCAGCGCAAGTTCGACATTGCATTGAAGTATTTAAATACCGCTGAGCGCATAAACAATACTATTCCATTTTCCAATCTATCACTTAATATATATAACAACTTCGGTGTGATTTATCGTGAGCTGGGTATGCCTGCAAAGGCGAAGGCTTATTTGGAGAAAGGAATTATGCTGAGTGATGAACCGCAATATCAAGGATTGAACATTACGCTGATAAATAATTTAGCTAAAGTTTATAATAAGGAAGGTAACAAGGCGAAATCCATAGAGCTGCAAATAACAGCCTTGCAAAAGGCGCGCACCATTCAAAACTATCTGCGCGAATTGCAAACATTAACCGGCCTTGCCGATACCTATGGAGCTGCTAATGCTAAACAAGCATTATATTATTATAGGCAGGCATTAATTCTTGTTGAAGATAAAGGAGCCTACAAACAGCAGATTGATATATTGGGTCGCCTGTCTGAATTATATAAGTCTGAAAAAGATTTTAAGACTGCTTTGTCAATGAAAGAGCTGCAAAACCGACTTGCAGACAGCCTGTTTTATAAGGCAATGGCCAAACAGGTGGTTAGTTTGCAGTCTGAATACCAACTTTATAAATCTAAGGCTAAAGTTAATGAACTTAAGCAGGTTAACAGCAGTCAGGAACAACAGCGTAACTTCTACATCGGCCTAACTGTTGCAAGCATACTTACCTTACTGGTTTTTGCCTATTACTTTTATCGTACAAGTAAGTTAAATAAACTGCTAAACACGGCCAACACCGACCTGCAGGATTCGAACCGGGTTAAAGACAAGCTGTTTTCCATACTGGCGCATGACTTAAGGGCGCCGTTTGCTTCGGTAATTGACTTATTATTTTTGCTCGACGATGACGATATCAACGGCGAAGAAAAATCGATGTTGATTAAAAGGTTAACCGCCGCCAGTAATGTATCATTAGAGACGTTGAACATGCTGCTTAAATGGGGCGAAATGCAGCTTAAAGGCGTAAGACTTAACAGTATGATTGTGCAGCCTAAACCAATCATACAACGAACTGTAGGCTTGCTCAAAGAGGCTGCTGAAAAGAAGATGATACAAATTCAGGACAAAGTAAGCGATAGTGTAGCCGTTATGGTTGATCCTAACCATTTTGAATTTGTATTGCGCAACTTACTATCAAATGCTGTAAAATTTACAGCAACAGGCGGGGTCATACAAATTGAGGCTGTGGTTAATCAGTTTGATAATCGTGTGCTATTTTCGGTAAAAGATAACGGCATTGGTATAAGTGCAGAGAGACTTCCGCTTGTTTTTGATATCGAAAACGTAAGCACCAAAGGCACTAACAATGAAACCGGTACCAGTTTGGGTTTGGTGATCTGCAAAGAGTTTATGGAGCTTAATAAAGGAAAAATATGGGTTGAAAGCCTTTTAAATCAAGGGTCTACCTTTTATTTTTCACTGCCTTATTTTAAAATAGCAACTGAATCCAAGGCGATTAACATACCTGTATCCAAAGTATCAAGGGCTGGTCGAAAAGAGTCTAACAAATATTAACCGGCAACAACAACCTGCGCAGTATTACGGCTAATTTGTTCAAGCAGTACGATCTTGCCGTCAACCAAGTCCTTAAGCAAACTGTATTGGTAATGCCTTAGTGTGATTAAGGATAAGCGGCTGTTATACTTCACATTGAAATTTTCCCTTAACTCCAACAAAAGCTTCTCAAAACGTTCTTCAACCCAGTCTATACATACCGACAAACTTAAGGCTGATGTTTGTAATACATTGATCTTGACATGATTTTTGGCAAATAAAGAATAAATCTGGCTCATTTGGCTTTCGGAAACAAACGAGTAATCTTTTGCTGATACCGAAAGTAATACCTGGTTTTGTTTAATGATAATAACCGCTTTATCAAACTGCGTTTTACCAGTCTGGCTAATCTTTGTTCCTGCTGCATCCGGGTCATTAAACGACTTTACCAGCAAAGGAATGCCTGCATTGTATAATGGCTTTATTGTTTTGGGATGAATTACACTGGCTCCATAATAAGTCATCTCGATGGCTTCCGTGTAAGATAGCTCGTCGAACTTTACTGTATCGGTAAACAACTTTGGGTCGGCGTTCAATATGCCTGGCACATCTTTCCATGTGGTTACTGACTGGGCGTTAAGGCAGGCAGCAAAAATGGATGCTGTATAGTCAGATCCTTCGCGCCCCAGTGTAGTGGTAAAATTTTCGGATGTGCCACCTAAAAAGCCCTGTGTTACTATAATGCTATTTTCCAGCAAGGCTGGTAAGTGCTTTTGTATTCTTGCACAGGTTTTATTCCAATCTACCAAACCTTCGCGGTAATTATTATCGGTATGTATATAACCACGTACATCTAACCAACGACTTGGCTGCCCCATATGCACTAAATAAGCATTTACAATCCGGGATGAAAGTAATTCGCCAATTGACACAATTTGGTCGTATATAAAATCGTAACTGTCGTGCGGCTCATCCTCCAGCATCCAATCAATTTCAACAAAAGTATTGGATACTTCATCAAATACCGGATGTGAGTCATCAAACAACTCATGTAATACTTGATAATGATATTGCTTTATACCATCGTAAAGCTGGTGTACGTTATCCTGCTGGTTAACATAAGCGCGGGTCAAATCTTCTAAAGCATTGGTTGTTTTTCCCATTGCCGACACCACTATAAGCAATGGCTCAGCAGTGTGCTTTTTTACAATCAGTGCCAGGTTGGCTATACCCGCAGCATCCTTTACAGACGCGCCGCCAAATTTAAATACAAGCATTATCTTATTATAAGTATCGGGCTACAACTGTACGGGGTTGCAGTAAGGTTTTAATTTTAGAATATGGAACTTCGAGGCTTGTTTGCCCGGCTGCATAAGGCTTGATTTCATACTGGTTGTATAAAAACTTTATGCCTATGGGGGTAATTAAAAAATTTTGGTTCAGGCTAAATTTCCCGTCCTTAAAAAAGTAATCATCTTTCAGGGATTTTCCGGGTGTCAGGTTTTCCTGTTTTCGAAATATCTTTTCTGCCGTTTTAGTAAGTTCGGCTTCATACCCGGGTGTAAAGATATCGGACATCAAAATCTTTTTTTTGCCTTTTACATCCCAGTTCAAGTAACGGATAACCGTGCCTCCATGAGCCCCGCCGGTAAACTGATAACCATTATATTCCATTGTTACAAGGCTTGAATCTTGCCTTATAATATTCACTTTGCAATCCAGTTCAAAGTGCATGGGAGATGTAGGATTTTGTTTTCTGAAATCTTTATAGTCCTGTAAAAACTGCCAGGTTAATCGCTGTAATCCGGCAATACCTTTTTGTCTATCCATTAACATAGCTAAACCGGTAACCACCGTATCATTCAATAAAGGCTGGTTATCAAAAGCCGGATATTTAAACTTCACGTAGGTGCAGGTGCTGTCGGGCTTACCGGCGCAATCATCGGCCTTGGCATTTACAGCCTTAAATTGATAGGTCAAGGTATCTGTATAAACGTCGGGCTTGTCAATTTTAGGGCTGCTAATGCACGATGCCAAACAGTTACAAATTATGCTCAGCAACAACAGATATTTCAATTTCATGGCTTAAAGGTTAATAGCTGTTCGCTAGAAAGGGAGGCATTCAGCCAACCTGCTTCAAGACCAGCTTCGTACTTTTTATAAAAATTTATAGCAGGCTCGTTCCAATCCAGCACCTGCCAGCTCATGCCGTTAAAGCTCATTTCACTGGCTTCTTGCAATAACCGGTTAAATAACAATTTACCAATGCCACGGCCACGCATAATTTCTGTAACAATTAAATCTTCCAGATACAGGCGACTTCCTTTCCAGGTAGAGTAGCGTACATAATATAAGGCGAAGCCTACAATGAAATTGTCAACCTCAGCCACAAAAGCTTTCCAAACCGGGCGTTGACCAAAGCCTGCTTCCTCAAAGTGTTGTAAGCTTACGGTTACCTCTTGTGGCGCACGTTCATATACGGCCAGTTCATTAATCAATTCCATCAACCGCGGGCAGTCTTGTTTCTGGGCTACTCTTAAATGTACCTGCATGTTGATGGCCTAATTGTTTTTCCAGTGTTTAATCACCCGGTCGCCGAAGATAGTACTGCCCAACCGCACCATAGTACTACCTTGCTCTATGGCAATTTTATAGTCTGATGACATTCCCATTGACAGTGTATCAAAACTATCTTCTTTCCTGAAGTAGCTTTGCGTTATGCCGTCAAAAAATGTGTCTAATTCATAAAACTCTTCTTTAATCTGTTTTTCGCTATCGGTATTGGTGGCAATGCCCATCAGGCCTCGTATGCGTATATTTTTCAGCTCTGCAAACTCGTCTGATCTTAATAATTCGATCACTTCGTCAAATCCTAAGCCATACTTGGTTTCTTCATCAGCTATATACACTTGTAGCAAGCAATCAATAATTCGTTTGTTTTTAGCAGCTTGTTTATCAATTTCCTGCAAAAGCTTTAAGCTATCAACCGAATGGATAAGGCTAATAAAAGGTGCAATGTATTTAACCTTATTAGTTTGCAAATGACCTACTAAATGCCACTCTATGTCTTTTGGCAACTGTTCATATTTCTCCACCAGTTCCTGAACCTGATTTTCGCCAAACAGACGCTGACCGGCATCATAAGCTTCCTGTATCTCGCTGGCAGGTTTGGTTTTTGACACCGCAACTAATGTGACGTGTAATATATCCAATTCACTTTTCAGACGTTTAATGTTATCGGTAATGCTCATTTATATTCCGTAAATTTGCTCATTAATTATTAGCCCGCTAAATTACAGAATGCACTTATATAAAAACTTGTTTTTTTTGGTCGCTATTTTTTTTGTGTCTTGTGGTGATGATGTTCCAAAAGGCATACTAACACACCAACAAATGGCCGGTGTGCTGGTTGATGTTCATATTATAGACGGTAGCCTGATGGAGATTGCCCAGCAACCCGACACATTATATAAATACAGTGCAAACCGTTACCTGCAGGTGTTTAAGCAACATGATACTGATAGCGCGCAGTTCAGAAAAAGCTTCAGTTATTATGCCAACAAGCCCGATCAGTTGTTTGATATATACGAAAAGGTGCTTCCGATTATAAAAGCGAAATCTGATTCGGCTACAAAAGTTAAAGTAAGGGCTGATTCATTAGAGAGAATAAGACAGAATAAAATAAACGAAAAGATTGCCAAACGCGTAGCCGATTCAGTTGCGCGTCTTAACAAGGACAAAGCCGATTCGGTTGCTAAAATTAAAAAGATGCCCAAGCAGCATATTAAGAAGGCGCAAGCGGGGCAAGGTAAATTATTATAGATATTAGATGTTATATCCGGACAATAGTGCAGATAAATTAGGCTTTACCGAAGTAAAGGAACTGATAAAAGCACACTGCCTGAGCACCATGGGCCAGCAAATGGTGGACAAAATACAGGTGATGAATAATTATGATCAGATACATAAGTTTCTGAGTCAGGCCCAAGAATTTAAAAACATATTGCTAAATGATGCGGCTTTGCCCATCAACCATTTTTTTGACATTAAGACTCTTGCCAGTAAGGTTAAGATAGAAGGGACCTTCTTATCTGAAGAAGAGTTTTTTCAGATACAAACCTCACTGGCAACTGTGTTTGCTGTAATTGGTTATTTTAACGAGCGGGAAGGGCTGTACCCTAACCTTGAAGCCTTATTTGAGCACTTACCTATAGAGAAGGCCATTATTAAGAAGATTGATATGGTGCTGGATGCCAAGGGTAAGATACGGCCAAATGCATCGCGCGAGTTGCTGGATATTACTTCAGGAATTGCCAAAGCTGAACAGGAAGCCCGTCGCAAAATTGATCAGATCTTTAAAAGTGCCTCTTCTAACGGCTGGACAGCCGACGGCTCACTCACCATTAGGGACGGCCGCCTGTGTATACCTTTACTAGCCGAAAACAAGCGTAAGTTAAAAGGCTTCATTCACGACGAGTCATCAACCGGCCAAACGGTTTATATGGAGCCGGAGGAAGTATTTAGCCTCAATAACCGTATACGTGACCTCGAATTTGAACGCCGCCGCGAAATTATAAAGATATTAACGCAGTTAACCGATGAGTTGCGACCCTACGTGCCGTTGCTATTATCCTATCATAGCTTGTTAACCAAGTTAGACTTTGTTCGTGCAAAGGCCTTATTTGCTATAGATATTGAAGGTGAGATGCCCATTGTAGTTAATGAAGCCAAGTTGAGGCTTATAAACGCGAGGCACCCTTTGCTATTCTTAAGTTTTATAAAGGAAAAGAAAATCGTAGTACCGCTTAACGTGAGCATTGATGATGGCGTGCGTATAATTACAGTGTCAGGGCCTAATGCCGGTGGTAAGTCGGTTTGTATGAAAACGGTTGGCTTGTTACAATTAATGAGCCAAGCGGGATTGCTCATACCTGCTGATGAAAATAGTACGGTTGGCGTATTTAAGCAGGTATTTGTAGATATTGGCGATGACCAATCCATCGAAAGTGATTTAAGTACCTACAGTGCGCATTTATCAAAAATGAAGCACTTTGTAGAGATGGCCAATGGTAGAACTTTGATTTTGATTGATGAGTTTGGTACTGGTACGGACCCTCAATTTGGTGGACCCATTGCAGAGGCGGTTTTGGAGTCGTTAAATCAAAAAAAGGTAAGAGGAATGGTAACTACACACTACTCAAACCTTAAAATATTTTCGAGCAACACCGAGGGTATAGAAAATGCCTCTATGTTGTTTGACAACCAGCAAATGCGGCCGTTGTATCAATTAGAGGTAGGTAAGCCAGGTAGCTCGTATGCTTTTGAAATTGCTCAAAAAATTGGTTTACCGCCGCAGGTGCTTAATCTGGCTAAAAATAAAATTAGTGCTGGCCAAAAAAAGGTAGATACTTTATTGGTTGATCTGGAGCGGGAAAAGAAAGAGATTTACGATACTAAGGTGCAGCTTGACCGTCAGCAGCGGCGGGTTGATAATTTGCTTACCGAGAACGAGAAGCTGAAAAGTTACCTGGAAGAAAATCAAAAAGCCTTAATACGGGACGCCAAACAACAGGCCAAGGACATTATAACCAATGCTAACAAACTGGTTGAGAATACGATATCCGAAATTAAAAGCAACCAGGCTGATAAAGAAAAAACCAGGGTATTACGTGAAAACCTAAACCGGGAGGTGGAGAAGAATACAGTTAAGGCTGCTGCGCCAACAAAACTAACAGGCGATGAAGACTTAAAAGTAGGTGATTGGGTTAAACTGACAGACTCAAACACTACCGGCCAGGTAATGGAGATTGCCAAGGATAATGTAATTATAGCCATAGGTGATCTGCGGACGGTAGCTAAGCGCAAACGCGTGCAAAAGGTATCGCGTAAGGAAGTGCCAAAAGAGATTCGCCGTGCAGGAACCAGCGCATCATCAACCAGTGATGTAGCAGGCTTTAGTCCCGAAATTGATGTACGTGGTATGCGGGGAGAGGATGCTTTGCATGCTATTGAAAAACTATTGGACCGTGCCCTAATGATGAGTTTCGGCTCACTTAAAATTATACATGGTAAAGGCGATGGCATACTACGCAAATTAATACGCAACTATTTCAAGAAATACGATCAGGTTAGCCACATGGAAGACGAACACCCGGATAGGGGCGGTGATGGTATTACTTATGTTTACCTAAAGTAAGGGTAATGAAAGTAGGTAAAGGGACCATAAAACCAAAAAGCGGCTGTTGATGATCAACAGCCGCTTTTTGGTTTAGTTAAAACTGATCTTTATGTTGCTCTACAATTTCTTTTAAAAACGCATAAAAGGGCTTGGCAAACTCCTTACGGCGCAACGCAAATTCTACGTTTGTTTTCAAGAAATCAAGCTTGTTGCCAATATCATAACGTTTACCTTCAATAGTGTGCGCATACATGCTTTCACTTTTTAGCAGGTTAAGCATGGCATCAGTTAATTGCACCTCGTTGTTTTTTCCCGGAGGCGTTTTCTCTAAGGCGGTATAAATCTCTGGTGTTAAGATATAGCGGCCTGCAATGGCCAGATTTGATGGAGCCTTGTCAACATCAGGCTTCTCTATCAGCGTATTCAGGTTCATCAGCGTGTCAGACAGCATATCGCCACCCACGATGCCGTAACGCGACACTTTATCATGCGGAACAGTTTCTACAGCAATAACCGTGCTTTGATACTGTTCATAAATGTCTATTAATTGCTGCGTAACTGGTATCACAGAGTTGATGATGGTATCACCTAATAACACGGCAAACGGCTCTTTACCAGTGTGATGGCGGGCATAGCAAATAGCATCGCCCAAACCGTTAATTTCTTTTTGGCGAATGAAGTGGATATTAGCCATGTCAGATAAGTGCATGATCTCGTCATACATTTTATCTTCTTTCTCCAGCAAACGCTCTTCTAATTCCGGATGACGGTCAAAGTGATCTTCAATTGACCTTTTCCCTTTTCCGGATATAATTAGAATATCTTCAATGCCTGAGTCAACCGCCTCTTGTACCACATACTGTATAGTAGGCGTATCAATTATAGGGAGCATTTCTTTTGGAGACGCTTTGGTTGCGGGCAAAAACCGGGTACCTAATCCTGCCGCTGGAATTACTGCTTTCTTTACCATAATTATATCATATAGGGTTTTATTACCCTGGCGTTAATCTTTTTCAAACTGTAAACCAGCTTCTTCAACATCTCATCATCCTCGTAAATGCCTATAATTGCCCCGCCCGATCCTGTGAAGGAAGCCGATGCGCCGCAATTACGGGCAGTATTTACCAACTCCATATTGCTGTCGCTAATGCTCATTATTTTGCAGCGGTTATCAAAGTTGGCGTTTATTAATTGTCCTAATAAATCGTAGTCCTGGTTCTTGATAGCCTCTGCGCCTTCATCGGCTAGGTTGGCAATCGTTTTTAGGGTGCTTATTACGTGCTCGTCGCCCTTGTCATATTTAGAGCGGATCTCGTTCAACACCTTGCCTGATACTTTGCCCAAATCTGTTTTATAGGCAATATAGAGTTTAGGTAATAAATTTGGATCAATAGGGGTGTAAATGCCGTAACCGTGTTCATCCATCTGTACCTTGTTGAAATCCATATGCACACAGCCTTCATAGCATTGTATTACGCGGTCTTGCAAGCCTGCGTTAATGCCCATTTCCTGCGTCTCGGCTTGCAAAGCAATGTTAGGCAGTAAATGAACCGGAATATCAATATTATAAAAGCGCATTAACGCTTTCAGCGTAGCAATAATAATAGCACTAGAGCCGGCCAAACCAACCTGTCGTGGAATGGAAGAATGATAGCGTATAGTGAAATTTTTGTTGGATAGCTTAATACTGTTTTCGTCGCAATAGTCGCAAAACTTCTTAATAGCAGCCTTTATAATGGGGATGCCGCCGTTATAACCAATCAGGCTAACGGTGTCTCTTAGGTGATAAACGTTTCTAAATGCGTTGGCATCAGCCTCTTGCGGTTCAATAACCAGTTCGGGCGACTTATAGAGTAGTATGTGGGCTCCAAAGTTTTTGATGCTTAAACTTATGGTTTTTCCGAAGTAGCCATCGCTGGGGTTGCCCAGCAATCCGGCTCTCGCGAACGCCCGGGAATCAATTATCATAGGTTGAATATTAACTTTTGCTAAAAATGCAGATAAATTCGAAATATCAGAATGATAAAGAGAAATTATATATTTTCGAGAAAATAAAATATGAACGGCTTTATGGTGGAATATTAAAAAAGCAGCGTTGAGCGGAAATATATTATCTTATTCGGGAACGGTATCTAAAATATTATTACGTGATGCAAAAGTGAATTTTAATTATTCATATTGCATGGTAATGGAACTACACTTTAAGTGTACTAACTCTTTGGACAACTGCGGCACCGTTTGCCTTTCTTATACTTTTTGCAGCACTTTTTGTAAACGCATTCCAGCTGAAAAGTAAACTCTTTCATCAACAATGGTTGATTAACGCTATATTCGGCTGGTGTATTTGTAAGCTCTTTATCCATGGCACTTTGCTGTGACAAAGGTAGTTTATAATTATTCTAAATAAAAGAACTGTTTTCAATTTAATATTACTGGAATGCATAAAATATGCTTTTGTTTACTAGTTAGCTTAGCAACAACGTTGGCTGCTCATGCGCAAGATGTAGTTGTAAAAAGTAATGATAATCATATACATTACATGGGCAGGGTAGACATACAGCCCGAACGAACTATGCTGGCCTGGTCTGGCACGAGCGCAAAAATTAATTTTAATGGCACCGGTGTTAAAGCTGTATTGCAGGATGAAGGCGGCAATAATTACTACAATGTAATTATTGATGGTACAGTTACGCAGCGCATTCAGATTGACGCTCAAAAACATGCTTATACTTTAGCGGCAAATCTACCTAAGGCGAACCACACTTTGGAGTTGTTTAAGCTAACAGAGTGGGCAATGGGTAAAACCTGGCTGTACGAATTTGATCTGGATGCAGGTTCTGCGCTTTTAGCTGCGCCGGCTATTAAGAAACATAAGATTGAGTTTTTTGGTAATTCTATAACCTGCGGCTTTGCTGTATTGGATACAACCGGAAAAGATCGTGGATCTGCTCCTTATGAAGATAACTATCAAAGTTATGCCGCTATAACCGCCAGGCACTTCGACGCCGAATACTATTGCACGGCTCGGAGCGGTATAGGCGTTTTGGTAAGCTGGTTTCCGCAGATTATGCCAGAGATGTACGATAAAGTCGATCCGTCTAACTTGCAACTGAAGTGGGATTTTACCCGTTATACGCCTGATTTGGTTGTAATTAACTTGTTTCAAAATGATTCCTGGCTGGTTGAACACCCAGAGCATCCGGAATTTAAAGCACGTTTTGGTGATAAAAAGCCAACGCCGGCGCAGATAGTTGCCGCTTATCAAAGTTTTGTAAAAACTATTCGCTCAAAATATCCTAAGGCTCAAATTATTTGTGCCTTAGGTAGTATGGATGCCAGCCGCGAAGGTTCGCCATGGCCGGGATACATAAAGCAGGCCGTAGTGGGTTTAAAAGATAAAAGTATTCAATCATTCATATTCCCTGCTAAAAATACGCCCGGCCACCCCAGTAAAAAGGAACAAATGGATATGGCTAATCAGTTAATTGGCTTTATAGACAAGAATGTAAAGTGGTAGTTTAAGGTTTAAGTTTGCTGTGGCACAATTTGAGTTTTCTTCAACCCGGAATTTAATCATGCTGAAATTAAATGCAGTGGTATTGAATCAGCCAGGGAAATTGAATTGAGCCTTTGCCTGTTCTGAACTTCTTTAAGTCTTCATTAAACGCTTCGTTTTCCGTTGGTGTTGCATACAAACCACTATGGTTCTTAAAGGCAGCAAAATGTACTAGGTTTCCGTTAAAGTTATTACTTAATGCGCCTGTGAGTTATATTTTTACTTTTACGAGGGCGATGACGCCGCAGTAGCGCCATAAAAAAGCGCTCTGTGAATTTCACAGAGCGCTTTTTAAACAGTAAAAATTTTGCTTACTGATTATCCGGACTGTTGCTACCATAGTCTGGCGTGCCTTTATCGTCCTCTGGCTTGTAATAAGCGGTACCTTCCGTATCAGATTCATCCTGACCTACTTTTTGGCGGTCGCCGTCATTATCTGCTGTTCCTTCTTGGGTGCGGCCATTGTCTTGTTCAACACCGCCTACTTTTTGCTGTTCTGGCTCTTCACGGTAGCCCGGAACTTCTTCTTTTCCTTCGTTCACGTCTGGTTCTCCTTGTTGGTCTTGTGGTTTAAAATTTTGATTTTCGGGGTGTTCCTGCAGGGGTTCTGTACGTTTAAAATAATCGTTACTGTAACCCGCAGTGCGCGATGGGTTGGCTAAGTCATCACCCGAACGGTTTTCACTCATCTCGCCAAAACTTTGTCCGCCCATGCCGTGGCTTTCATAGCCGGGCTGATCGGGGTTGTGCTCTTCGCCGCCAAATATGGTGCGTTTCAAATCGCTTTCATCCAAATTACTATCATCCTTTACCTCATAACCGCCTGCTGGTGCATCGGCCGTTTGCTCGGTATGGTGAGGATAATCTTTGGTTGGCTCATCATCATAGGGTACCATAGGTTCTGTTTTTTAGATGTATATTAAGTAAACAACCAGATGGAAAAAAGTTTTGCTTTAAGCTTTAACGAGTAATGTTTGTAAGGGGTTTGTGTAACCACAAAATGGAGGCCTTACTAATTTAATTTAAAAGTGTATTAAATACACAAATATGTTTGCTATTCTTCACCAAAAATCGTCTTTTTATGGCCAGTAAATGCCAGGCGTGTAGCTATGATATCGCCACCGCCCAATTAGCATTATAAACCAAAAATTGTAAAGCGTATTTTCTATGTCTGCCTTAACTAAACGTTTGCTTATCCTTTTGCTTTTGTTTCAGGTTGTAACTGTGCACGCACAACGGATCAAAGCCAGTATAAATACTAACTGGCAGTTTTATAAAGGTGATATTGAAGACTTTCCGGCAAATAACACCAACGTTAAATGGGAAACCATATCTATTCCGCATAGCTGGAACACAGCCGATGTAACAGACGACGAAAAAGGCTATTACCGTGGTACATGTTGGTACACCAAACGCTTAAGCATTCCGGCATCCTGGCAGGACAAATATGTCAGCGTTTATTTCGAAGGTGCTTCGCAAGTTGCTGAAGTGTATGTAAACGGAAAAAAGGCTGGTGCACACATTGGCGGTTATAGTGCTTTTAATATACCGGTTAAGCAATATTTAAATTTTGCGCCAAACTCGGTCAATGTTATTGCTGTGAAGCTTAACAATAAGCATAATGATGATATTCCACCATTATCAGCCGATTTTACTTTTTTTGGCGGTATATACCGCGACGTTTATTTGGTGGCTACCAATCCGGTTCACTTCGATACGGATAATAACGCGTCAGCCGGGATATTTGTAACCACGCCGAATGTATCGGCTGCAAAAGCTGATGTAAACATAGCCGGAGCATTTGTAAACCAATCAACCAAAACCAAGAGTTTGCAGGTCATTACTCGTATTACAAACAATGAAGGGAAGGTAATTGCGCAAAAACAAACATCAACAAAAGCAGGAGCGGGGCAAAAAGTAAGCTTTACGCAGAATATTGTAAACATCATGCAACCCACCTTGTGGTCGCCCGAAAGCCCTTACCTGTATAAGATTAATTCAGTTTTAGTTGATGCTGATACCAAAACACAACTGGATGAGGTAAACAATCCGCTAGGGTTTCGCTGGTATAGTTTCGATGCCCAAAATGGCTTTTTCCTGAACGGAAAACATTACAAGCTAATGGGTGCCAGTCGCCATCAGGATTATAAAGACCAAGGTAATGCGCTGCCTGATGCTATGCACGTGCGCGACGTTGAACTGTTAAAAAACATGGGTGCCAACTTTTTGCGCGTGGCTCATTATCCGCAAGATCCGGAAGTTTTGCAAGCCTGCGACCGGCTGGGTTTACTGGCTTCGGTTGAGATACCTATCGTAAATCAAATTACCGAAAGCCCAGCGTTTGCACAAAACAGTAAAAATATGCAGGTGGAAATGATTCGTCAGAACTTTAATCATCCAAGTCTTATCATTTGGGCCTACATGAACGAGGTTTTACTGCGTTTGCCCTATGCCAACGGATCTGTGGAACGGCAAACTTACCTTAAAAACGTAGCTCAACTAGCACAGCAGCTCGAAGATATTACCCGAAAAGAAGATCCATACCGGTATACCATGATTCCTAATCATGGCAGTTTTGAATTGTATAATAACGCTGGCTTAACCAAAATACCTAAAATTGTAGGCTGGAACCTATACCAGGGCTGGTACGGCGGCGATTTGAACGGCTTTGCCCAGTACCTTGACCGACACCATAAAGATTTGCCCGATAAACCGTTAATAGTTACAGAATATGGTGCCGATGCCGATCCGCGTGTACATAGCATGCAGCCTGTAAGGTTCGACAAATCAAACGAGTATGCGGTTATCTATCACAAGGCTTACCTCAAAGCCATGAACGAACGGGCATTTGTTGCCGGCGGGGCGATATGGAACCTGGCCGACTTTAATTCAGAACAACGTGCTGAAAGCATGCCCCACCTTAATAATAAAGGTATAGCTACTATAGAGAGACAACCCAAGGACAGTTATTGGCTATACAAAGCCAACCTATGGAAAAAACCTTTTGTATCCATTGGCTCCAAGCGATGGACATTACGCAGTGGTATAGCCGAATCGACAGATAAATTGCAGTGTACCCAGCCTGTCGAAATGTACAGCAACCAGCCCAGTGTAACGCTGAAGCTGAATGGTAAAAACTTAGGTTCGGTTAACACGGTAGACGGTGCTGCGGCATTTAATGTGCCCTTTATAAACGGCGAGAACAGGCTGCAGGCAATAACTTTTGTTAATGATGAGCAGGTTGCCGACGAGGTGTTGATCAATTTTAATCTTGTACCCGCCAATCTTAAAAGCACCGCTTTGCCCTTTACTGAGTTAAATGTAAGCCTGGGCGATAAACGCTTTATTGTAGATGAAGTGCAGCAGCAAGTATGGTTACCCGAAAAAGCCTATGAACCTGGTAGCTGGGGCTATATAGGCGGTGAGGTGTTTACGATGAAAGGCAACGGACGTATCAGTTACGGATCTGACAAAAACATATTGGGTACTGATAACGATCCGGTGTTTGAAACGCAACGGGTAGGCATAGAGCTATTTAAGCTTGATGTGCCCGACGGTACTTACGAGGTAACACTGCACTTTGCCGAACTGCTCTCTAACCAAAAAGGTGAGGAATTAGTCTACAACCTTTCAACAACAGGCAGCGTTGCCAAGAAAGACGAGATCAGCACACGTGCATTTGACGTAGCTATAAACAATGTTACCGTATTGGAAAACTTAAGCAACAGTAATTACCTCGAACCCGATAAAGCTTACAGTAGTAAAGTAATGGTTAATGCAAGCCATGGGAAGGGCATCGTTATAAATTTTAAGGCGCGGACTGGGCAGACTATACTAAACGGTTTACAGGTACGTAAACTATTTTAGAACAAGGCAATATATTCAGCACAAAAAAACAACCGGATAAACGAATAATAGCTCAAGGGGCGTTAACTTTACAGTTTCGAATATTGTAGCATGGATATACCCCGGTTATTAGAAGATATTTTACCTAAAGAACGTGTTAAGGCCAGTCTCATCGATTTGGTTGCATCGGCATCTGATGCAGGTTTTTATTACATGCGCCCTAAGGCTGTAGTACTGCCTGTTAACGAAACTGAGATTCAAAAGCTGTTTCACTTTTCAAAACAGCATCAAGTGCCACTGGTGTTTCGCGCGGCGGGTACGAGTTTGTCAGGTCAGTCGGTTACGGATGGTATATTGGTAGATCTAAGTCAGCATTGGCGTAAGATCAGTATTGAAGACAATGGCGGCAGCGTTCGTGTTCAGCCAGGTGCTATTGGCGCTATTGTGAATACTTACCTTAAAAAGTATGGGAAAAAAATCGGTCCCGATCCTGCGAGTATAAACTCGGCTATGATGGGTGGAATCATCTCCAACAACTCCAGCGGCATGTGCTGCGGAGTTGCCAAGAATTCCTATCACACGATTAAGCATATCAGCTTTATACTGCCCGATGGTAAGCAATTTTCGACCGAGAACCAAGCTGATTACGGTCGCTTTAATGCCGAGTGTGAGGTTTTGGCTGAACAATTAAAAAGTATGCGTAGCCAGCTAATAGGCAATCCTGAGCTGCAAGCTATCATCCGTAAAAAGTATAAAACCAAGAATACGGTTGGCTATGCTGTTAATGCCTTTTTAGATTTTGAGCATCCGCTGGATATATTAGGGCACCTGCTGGTAGGGGCCGAAGGTACTTTGGGCTTTATTGCCGAAGCAGTGATGAACACCGTGCCCGATTATAAGGCAAAGTCTACGGCTATGTTATATTTCCCAAGCATCTATTCCGCTTGTCAGGCCATTGTGCCACTTACCCAATCGGGTGCTGAAGCGGTTGAGTTGATGGACAGGGCTTCGCTACGCTCAATTGAGCATACACCCGGAATGCCCGCTATAATTAAAGAGCTGCCCCAAAGTGCTGCTGCGCTCTTAGTAGAATTTCAGGCAGATACAGCGGAGGAAGTGGAAGCAAAAATAGGGCAATTTATGGAAGTTGCCGCTCAACTCGATTTGTTGAATGAGGTGAAATTTACCGTTAACCCGGTGGAGCAGGCGCTGTTATGGAAAGTACGGAAAGGGCTTTTTCCGGCGGTGGGCGCGGTAAGGGCAAGCGGTACTACGGTAATTTTAGAAGATATAGCCTTCCCGGTTGCCACCTTAGGTGATGCCATACTGGATTTGCACCGGCTGTTCGAGAAATACCGTTATCAAAACGCCATTATTTTTGGTCATGCTAAGGATGGGAACATACACTTTGTAGTGACCCAAGCATTTGATACCCCTGCCGAAATTGAACGTTACGATAGCTTTATAAGAGAAGTTGTGAACCTGGTAGTAGATAAATATCAAGGAACTCTTAAAGCTGAACATGGTACAGGCCGCAATATGGCGCCATTTGTTGAAACTGAATGGGGGCCGGAGATTTACGAGATTATGAAAGCGGTGAAACTTTTGGTTGACCCTGAAAATCTGTTGAATCCTGGTGTGATCATTAACCATGATAAGGCCGCACACATACGCAACCTTAAAGACTTGCCGCAGGTAGAGGAAGAGGTAGACCGCTGTATGGAGTGTGGTTTTTGTGAACATAAGTGCCCAAGCCGCGATGTAACGCTAACGCCCCGTAAGCGCATTGTGGTAAGGCGCGAAATAACCAAACTTAAGCTACAGGGTAACTTTAAACAGTATAACGAATTGGTAGAACAATACCAATATCCCGGATTGGATACCTGTGCCGTTGATGGCTTGTGCGCCACGGCCTGTCCGGTTGATATTAACACCGGCGAATTGGTAAAACGGCTGCGCAAAGAAAATCACTCGGGTGTGGCTAACAGCTTAGCTTTGTTTACTGCCAAAAATTTTAAGGTAGTAGCTGCTTTGGTTAAAACTGCGTTGTACATGGGCGTAACGTTTAATAAAGTATTTGGCGTAAACACCATGAAAAATTTAACCGCAGGTATTAAGAAAGTTGTACCAGCTTTCCCACTGTGGTCAAACCAGTTGGCTGTTGCGCCGTCACTACCTAAATTAAACAAGTCTACCGGCTTGGCTGATGCCGTAGTGTATTTCCCGGCCTGCATCAACAGGGTGATGGGAGAGGCTCATAAGGGGCAGAAAACAGTTATGCAAACGTTCTTGGATGTTTCGGCCCGGGCCGAAATACAGGTTATTATTCCGCAGGGATTAGGCGGTCTTTGCTGTGGACAGATCTATTCGTCAAAGGGTTTTTCAGATTCGCATGCTTTTACCGTCAACCAAACGGTTCGTCATCTATGGGAAACAACGCAGCAGGGTAAGCATGCCATAGTTTTAGACATTAGCTCCTGTACGCAAACGCTACGCAACTGTCGCGGCAAGCTTACAGATGAAAACAAGGCCAAATATGACGCTATGCGCATTTTAGATAGCATAGAATATGTACAAGAATATATTATTCCTAAAACGCCTGTAGTAAGTAAAAAAAGCAATATTATGTTGCACCCAGTATGCTCATTAACCAAAATGGGGCTTGAAAATGCCTTTTCGGTTGTGGCTGGACACTATGCCGAAAAGGTGACGGTACCAGTGCATGCTGGCTGCTGTGGTATGGCTGGCGACAGAGGTTTCTTATTCCCCGAACTTACCAGAGCTGCAACGCACCTCGAAGCTCATGATGCAAAGAACGAACCGTGCAGCGGTTATTACTCATCTTCCAAAACATGTGAAATCGCCTTGTCAGATGCCGTGCAAAAGAATTATCAATCAATTCTTACCCTGGTTGACGAATGTACTGCGCCGGTAAGGTAGCCAACGGCCGGCTATAGTTAAACGTAGAATGCTGTTTCAAGTGATTAACAGAGGTCTTATACGCCTTGCTTCTAAATGGAAAAGCGGATAAGACCTCTCATGGCTGTTTGTGAACAGCGGGAAAAGGTGCAAATCAGGCAGTTGTATCGATCAACTCAACCCGGCACCGTTCCTGTCCTAAAAGCTTAATTGCTTCCTCCATTTCATCGGCGTTTTTTATACGGTTCTGTTCCTGGTTGTAATAACGTGTTAACTCTTTGCGGTGGTAGGCTTCGTAAAAACGCTTAATCTCTGTTTGGTTTTGCAGTATGAGCCCCGGTACTTGTACGGGCATATGATCATCGCCCATGGCTACCATAGTAAAGTAGCTGGAGTTGGTATGTTTAATCTCCTGCGTTTTTACATTCTCTGTTTGTACCCTGATGCCAATTACCATCGATGAATTGCCTACGTAGTTAACCGAAGCCAGCAGGGATACAAGTTCGCCAACTTCTACCGGCGCCATAAAGTTTACCGTATCAATAGAAACGGTTACACAATAATTACCGGCATGTTTGGCAGCACAAGCATACGCTACTTTGTCCATTAATCCCAATATAACGCCACCGTGTACCTTTCCACCGAAATTAGAGTATGATGGAATCATCAGCTCTGTTAAAGTTGTCTGTGAGTTTTTTACGGTTTTATAGGTTTCCATGAAATGCGTAAAGCTTGAGTTATTGGTTAAATATACCATTTTCGGTGCAGTTTAAATACCAGAAAGTTTTATCTTCAAAAAGTCAAATTAGAGCTCGCGTTTTTTTAGTGAAAACCTGTAGCCTAGCCATGTGTTAAACTTGAACGATTAAATATGTAAAGATCATTCATATATTCATTTAATTATTGACATATGTCAACGCTACTTTATGTCTTTTATCAAATGTTTGCAGGCAAGCTTTGGTCAGTTTTGCAACGGTGCATTTAGCAGCTAATTTACCATTCAACTAAAATAGAATAACCATCATTAAAAGTGATATAACATCCAATCATGACAAAACAAGCATTCTCTCAGGTCGATGAACTCAGCGTAAACACCATCCGGTTCTTATCGGTTGATATGGTCCAAGCTGCCAATTCGGGCCACCCCGGTTTGCCGTTAGGTGCGGCGCCTATGGCTTATGTACTTTGGAGCCGGTTCTTACGCTTTAACCCGGCCGAGCCTAAATGGCCAAACCGCGATCGTTTTATTCTTTCTGCCGGACACGGATCTGCCTTATTATATAGCTTATTACACCTTTACGGTTATGACCTTCCGTATGAGGAACTGAAAAAGTTCAGGCAGTTAGGCTCAAAAACGCCTGGTCACCCCGAATCGACAATGACGCCGGGTATCGAAGTAACAACTGGTCCGTTAGGACAGGGCTTTGGTAATGGAGTAGGTGTAGCCATTGCCGAAGCACATTTAGCAGCCCTGTATAACCGCGAAGGTCATAATTTAATAGATCATTACACGTATGGCATCGTGAGCGACGGCGACTTAATGGAGGGCGTAGCCTCTGAAGCCGCTTCTTTGGCCGGCCACCTGAAATTAGGTAAGCTGATTTACTTATATGACGATAATAAAATATCGCTTGATGGGCCTACAAGCCTGGCATTTACTGAAGATGTGCAAGCACGATTTGATGCGTACGGATGGCAAACCCTAACGGTAGTGGATGGCAACGATTTGGCAGCCATTGAGCAAGCTATTTTAGATGCACAGGCCGATACAGAGCGCCCAACCTTAATTTCAGTAAAAACTATTATCGGTTTTGGTAGCCCAATGCAAGGAACCAATAAGGTGCACGGCGCTGCCTTAGGCGAAGATAACGTTAAGAAAACTAAGGAGTTTTTTGGATGGGATCCTAAAAAGACGTTCTTTATTCCGGAAGAAGTAAAGCAACTTTTATTGGAGCCGGGTAAACAAGGTGCACAGTTGCAAACAGAATGGAACCAAGGCTTTAAAGCTTACAGCGAATCTTTTCAAACCGAGGCTAAGCAATTTGATATTGCCTTTAAAGGTGAGTTGCCTGAAGGATGGGACGCACAGTTGCCTGTATTTTCGCCCGAAGAAAGCCTGGCTACACGTCAGGTGTCAGGTAAAACGCTGGAAGCCTTACGTAAGTCGGTGCCATTTTTAATTGGTGGTTCTGCCGATCTTGCAAGTTCAAACGAGACGCCTAAAAGCGGTGACGAGAGTTTCCAGCCTGGCCGCTACCAAAACAATACGATATGGTTTGGAGTACGCGAGCATGCCATGGGCGCTATCATGAACGGCATTGATGCGCATGGCGGTACACGTGTGTATGGCGGTACCTTCCTTACTTTTTCAGATTACATGAGAGGTGCTATCCGTTTGGCTGCCTTGACACATGCTCCTGTTACTTATGTGTTTACACATGACAGTATTGCACTAGGTGAAGACGGCCCAACTCACCAGCCGGTTGAACAGGTTACCGGTTTACGTACAGTGCCTAACCTAACTGTTATTCGTCCGGCTGATGCTAATGAAACCGTGCAGGCCTGGCGTATTGCTATGAGCCGTAACAAAGGTCCGGTGGCGCTTATATTGTCCCGTCAAAAGTTACCGGTGTTAGATCAGAATATTTACCCTTCGGCCAGTAATGTAGAGAAGGGCGCCTATATACTGAAGGATAGCGATGGCGAGCCCGATATCATCTTGATAGCAAGCGGCTCTGAAGTAAAGTTGGTATTAGGCGCACAAGAGCAGCTTAGTAAAGAAGGTGTCAAAGTACGTGTAGTGAGTATGCCGTCATGGGATCTGTTCGACTACCAAGACGAAGAATACCGGAACGCGGTATTGCCACCAAATGTTACCAAGCGTATAGCAGTTGAAGCCGGTGTTACTTTTGGCTGGTACAAATATGTAGGTATCCAGGGCAAAGTAATTGGTATCGACTCATTTGGCGACTCAGGCGAAGGTGAGGCTGTTTTAGAGCATTTCGGCTTTACCGTAGATAATGTTTATCAAACTGCCCAGCAATTGTTAAATACAAACCCAACGCAACCATGAAAATAGGTATTGCCGCCGATCATGCCGGTTATGAGCAAAAGCAAAAACTGGTACAGCAACTCACCGATATGGGTTACGATATTACCGATTACGGAGCTAATACCTACGAACCAACGGATGACTATCCGGATGTTATTATTCCGCTAGGCATGGCATTGCTCCATAAGGAGGTTGACCGTGGCATTGCCGTTTGTGGAAGCGGGGTTGGCGTTTCGGTAGCAGCTAATAAGATACCAGGTGTTAGAGCCGCCTTAATAACCGAAAGTTATTCGGCCCACCAAGGCGTAGAGCATGATGATATGAATTTGCTCTGCGTTGGAGGCCGTGTAATAGGTCCCATGTTAATATGGGAAATAGTTCAGGCTTTCCTGAACGCAAAATATGACGGCGGAGAGCGTTTTCAACGCCGTTTAAATAAAGTAATCGCATTAGAAAAACAATTCAAATCATGAATCCATTAGCACAAATTCCAAACTTTGGCCAAAGTATCTGGCTTGATTATATCCGTCGCAAGTTTATCGCCTCTGGTGAACTTAAAGCGCTTATTGATAATGATAATTTAAGGGGCGTAACCTCAAACCCAGCCATATTTGAAGAAGCCATTGCACATAGCGATGACTATGTGGATATCATTCAAACGTTGGCTAAGTCAGGTAAATCGGCCGAAGAGATATTCCTGGCCATTGCCATAGAGGATGTACAAGCCGCGGCAGACCTTTTTAAGGAAGTATACAAGGAAACTAATGGCCTTGATGGTTATGTAAGTCTTGAGGTGTCGCCAAGTTTGGCACTTGATACAGAGGGTACTATAAAAGAAGCCCGCTCATCATGGCAAGAGCTTGACCGACCAAACGTAATGATTAAGATTCCCGGAACCAAAGAGGGTTTACCTGCCATTACGCAAGTTATTGCCGATGGTATAAATGTCAATGTAACTTTACTCTTTGGATTGGAACGATACAGGGAAGTGGCTGAAGCTTACGTTGCCGGGTTAGAAGAACGTGATGCAAAAGGAGAGAGGATTGATAACATCGCTTCCGTGGCCAGCTTTTTTCTAAGCCGTATCGACGCAATGGTCGACCCAATGCTTGAAAAAATATGTGAGGAACAAAATAATCGGTCGTTAGTAGCCAAACAATTAATAGGTAAAGTAGCTATCGCCAGCGCACGGGTTGCGTATCATATTTATAAAGAAGTGTTCGAGTCTGATAGGTTTAAAGCCCTTGAAGCTAAAGGAGCTAAACCGCAGCGTTTACTGTGGGCAAGCACCAGTACCAAAAATCCGGCTTACCGGGACGTGATGTACATTGAGGCTTTAATTGGTCCGAATACGGTGAACACCGTACCTAAGGACACTTTGAACGCCTTTCGCGATCACGGCGTGCCTGCTGATCGTTTAGAGGCAGGCATAGAAGAAGCACAGTGGGTGCTTTACCAACTGGAAGATGTAGTAGGCATCAAGCTTATCGACATCACCAAAAAGCTTGAAGAAGAAGGTATTCAGAAGTTCACTAAACCATTTCAGAGCCTTATGAGCGTACTGGAAGAAAAACGGGCAGAAGGCGCTGTGTCATGATACAGGATTCAAGCCCAATAAAAGCGCTTTTACTGGACATTGGTGGGATTTTTCTCACCAATGGCTGGGACCGCGGCTCTCGTAAGGCTGCTGCCGATCACTTCAACATCAATTTTGAGGAAATGAATGAGCGGCACCGCATTATATTTGATGCTTATGAGTCGGGCAAGAGCACTTTAGACGAGTATCTTAACTTATTAGTATTTTACGAATCGCGTCCATTTACTCCGCAGGATTTTAAGAGCTTTATGATGGGGCAGTCTCAGCCTTACCTTGATATGATTTCGCTGGTTACACAGCTTAAACAACAATATGGGTTACAAACCATTGCTGTTAACAATGAGGGTAAGGAAATTAATGAATACCGGATAAAGCAGTACAACTTGAAATCGTTTATTGATGTGTTTGCTTCATCATGTATTATTCAAGCACGAAAGCCCGATAAGAGTATTTATACAACGGCGTTAGACCTGTTGCAGATTAAGCCAAAAGAAGCTATATATTTGGACGACCGGTTGGTGTTTATACAAGCTGCCCAGCAGTTAGGAATCAATACCATACATCATATTAATACGGAAACCACCCGAAGTGCTTTTAACGCCTTTGGGCTGCGTCCTGAAGCAGTATAAGGCAGGAAATTTCAACTCAAAAACACAATTATTTTATGAAATCATATGATTTTGGCATAGTAGGTTTAGGCGTTATGGGCCGTAATCTATTGTTAAATATGGCCGATAACAATTTTGCGGTAGCTGGTTTAGACCTTGATGCTGCTAAGGCTGAGTCTCTTGAAAAAGAGGCTGCAGAAGGCCAGGATGTAAAGGCTACTACGCAAGCGCAGGAATTTGTAAGCCTCATTCGCAAACCACGTGCAATTATGTTATTGGTGCCCGCTGGCAAGCCGGTTGATAGCGCTATAGGCAGCTTGTTACCCTTTTTAGAAGAAGGCGACATTGTAATTGATGGCGGTAACTCTTATTTCCCGGATACAGACCGCCGTGTGGCTGAACTTGCTGAGAAAAATATCCACTTTTTCGGCATGGGTATTTCGGGTGGCGAAAAAGGCGCCCGTTTTGGCCCAAGCATGATGCCGGGCGGCGATCAAAATGCTTATGAGCGTTTACGCCCCATTTTTGAAGCTATTGCTGCTAAAGTGAATGGCGAGCCTTGCGTAACGTATTTGGGCAGTGGTTCGGCTGGTAACTATGTAAAGATGGTGCATAATGGTATCGAGTACGGTATTATGCAACTCATATCTGAAGTGTACGACCTGATGAAACGTGGTTATGGCATTAGTGATGAAAAGATACAGCAAACTTTCGCGGATTGGAATCAGACCGAATTGCAATCTTTCTTAATTGAAATAACCGGCATTGTACTAAATAAATTTGATGAAGAAACCGGTGAACGTTTAGTAAACAAAATTTCTGACTGGGCTAAAGCTAAGGGTACCGGCAAGTGGACTTCGCAAAATGCTATGGACCTTCAAGCGCCAATACCGGTTATTGATGCTGCAGTTACTATGCGTGATATGTCAAAATACAAACCCGAGCGTATTGAGGCAGCTAAGGAACTTACCTGGACAGCAACTGGAGGCGAGATTAGCGAAGAGCAGTTGATTGAGGAACTAAGACAGGCCTTTTACTTTGCCATGATTACCATTTATGCACAAGGATTAGCTCAATTAACCATTGCTTCCAAAACCTACAATTATGGCTTAAACCTGGAACAGGTAGCTAAAATTTGGCGTGGCGGTTGTATAATTCGGGCAGTTGTGCTTGAGGATTTCCGGCAGGCATATGTTCGTAACCCTGAATTGCCAAACATATTGCTGGATAACGAAATTGGCGGCAAGTTGGTAAGCAAGCAAACTAACATCCGTACAGTAATTAAATTAGCTGTAGATAAAGGCATCCCAGTAGCGGCTTTTATGAACTCACTTGCTTATTTTGATGCTTATCGTAGTGAGCGCTTAGCAACTAATCTTATACAGGCGCAACGCGATTATTTTGGCGCACATACATACGAACGTACTGACCGCGAAGGAACTTTCCATACACACTGGGATTAATTGTTTACCTATTCATTACTATAATTTTACAAGCATGAAAACAGGTAATAAAGCTAAACCAGCAATCATCGTTATTTTTGGCGGTACTGGAGATTTGGCTAAACGTAAATTAATTCCAGCTTTCTACAATTTATTTTTAGAAAATTGGATGCCCGAGCAGTTTGCTATCATTGGTCTCGGTCGTACAGAGCTCGACGATGAATCTTATCGTGCGCGTTTAAAAGACGGTTTGGCTGAGTTTTCAAGAACCGGTGCTCCGGCCGACGATAAGTGGGCCAAGTTTAATCCGAGTATCACTTACTTTCAATCTAACATAGATGATCCCGAATCATACAAGCAATTGGCCGAAAAGCTGGATGCCTTAGATAAGGAATGGGGAGAAAGAGCAAACAGGCTATTCTATCTTTCAGTAGCGCCAAGATTTATCGAAGCGGTTACTGTTAACATCAATCAATCGGGCTTAGCCAGCGTACCCTCACAAGATCGCATGGTAATCGAAAAGCCGTTTGGTCATAACAAAGAGACGGCTATTGAGCTTAATCAATTGCTTACCCGTACTTTCCAGGAAGAGCAGATTTACCGTATTGACCATTACCTAGGCAAAGAAACAGTACAGAATATTCTGGCCTTCCGCTTTGCAAATGCATTGTTTGAACCGTTATGGAACCGCAACTATATTGAGTCGGTGCAAATAACGGTTGCTGAGCAGGTAGGTGTTGAAGACCGTGGCGGCTATTATGAGAGCGCAGGTGCACTAAAGGATATGATTCAAAATCACCTGCTGCAAATATTGTGTATGGTAGCTATGGAAACACCAGCTTCCTTTAAAGCTGAAGAGATCCGCAACCGTAAGGTAGATGTGCTACGTGCTATCAGGCGTTTTAAACCCGAGGAAGTGCATCATTATGCTGTACGTGGTCAATACAACGATGGCTGGATGCAGGGAAAGAAAGTAGCGGGTTACCGGCAGGAGGAGGGCGTAAACCCCACTTCTAACACGGAGACTTTTGCAGCTATTAAATTTTACCTGGACAATTGGCGCTGGCAAGGTGTACCTTTTTACCTGCGTACTGGTAAACGCATGCAGGAAAAAACATCATCTATCACTATTGAGTTTAAGCCGGTGCCTCACTCAACCTTCTCAGATGGGCAGGCTGAAAACTTGATGCCTAACCGGTTGACTATTAATATTCAGCCGCAAATGGATATCAGGTTGAGGTTTATGACTAAACGGCCCGGGCTGGAAATGAGCTTAAATCCTTCGGAAATGATTTTTGATTATGATACCTGCTCAACACAGTCGCCGGAGGCTTACGAAACGTTGCTGCTTGATGCCATGCAGGGTGATGCCACCTTGTTTATGCGTTCGGATCAGGTAGAGGAGGCTTGGGACGTAATCACGCCTATACAGGAAATTTGGGAAAATCGTGAGTCGCTTGATTTTCCTAACTACGCTGCAGGAAGCTGGGGGCCCGAAACTGCCGAAGCATTGATAGCACGCCAAGGTCATGTTTGGGCTTTGAACGCGCATAACAAAACGCACCATTAATTGCCACAATAATGATTCGTATATTCAAAAATACTCAGGAATTAAGCGATGCCGCGGCACAATTATTTGTGCAATCGGCACAGGAAGCGATTGCCGAAAAAGGTAGCTTTACAGTTGCTTTAACAGGTGGTAGTTCGCCCGTTGCCTTGCATAAGTTACTGGCTGCTTCGCCATACGCTGAACAGGTTGAATGGCAACATGTCTTCATCTTTTGGGGAGATGAACGCTGGGTTCCAATGGAAGATGAGCGTAGCAACGCCAAAATGGCTTTTGATACACTGCTTAACCACGTGCCCATTCCCACAAAACAAATCAAACCTATGTACGATGCAGCGGATTCTCCCGAAGCGTTTGCTGCGGAGTACGAGCAGTGGATACGCGAACAGGTTGGTGAAGAGGGTGCGTTCGACCTGATATTTTTGGGTATGGGTGACGACGGCCATACCGCATCCTTGTTTCCTGGTACCGACGTGTTGCATGAGCAAGACAAGTGGGTAGCTGCTTATTACCTGCAGCCGCAGGATATGTATCGTATTACCTTAACTGCACCGCTCATTAATCGGGCAAAAAGGATAGCCGTGCTTACCTTCGGTGAAAAAAAGACTCATGCGCTACATGAGGTAATAGAAGGTGAACGCAATCCTGAAAAATATCCGTCTCAATTACTAAATCCAACTCACGGAGAATTAATTTTTATGGTTGATGAGATTGCTGCATCGCAGTTATCAAAGCCAGCCATTTAATATGTATTTATATTTAAAGAAAAAGAAGGCCGGGTAACCGGCCTTCTTCATAGAGTAGTGCTAATTTAAAAACTCGTTAATCGAAAGTATCACTACAGGTGGTTACTTCTAACTTGTATATTCCCAAGCGCTTTGATATCCGCCTTGTTGTTCGGCATAGGTTATAAAGTCGGCGTAAAACGGTAACTGTGCTAGGGTAGAGCTATCGCCTATTACTACCAGTTTTTTACGGGCACGGGTCATAGCTACATTCATGCGGCGTATATCTGATAAAAAGCCAATATCACCCTGGTTATTACTGCGCGTCATGCTGATGTATACCACATCACGTTCTTGACCTTGAAAACTATCAATCGTGTTTATCGCTATTTTATCTCCATAAGTAACTAATTCTGGATGATTAGCCAATTGGTCCCGCAATAAACGTATTTGTTCTTTGTAAGGTGATATAACTGCAATACTCGGAAAGTTAGTTAAGGCGTAATGACCGCTGAGTTGCTCTACCAATTGTGCTAAGTGTGTAAATAAAAAGGTGGCTTCTTCAGGATTGGTTGAACTTGTTCCTTCCATCTTTTCGTCGAAACCGCAGCCCGCTGTATCTACAAAGTTGAGCGGTAAATCGCCTTCAAACAACAATTGTTTCGCTACTGATGAATTGGCTATAAGTTTGTCTTGGTAAAATACTTTTGATGAATAACCCATAATCGACTCATTCATCCGGTATTGCTCTTCCAATAAAGTAACAGCCTTGGGATGAAGCAATGTGCACTTTTCAAGCAACGTAGTGCTTAATCCTCCTTTTGCAGCCTCAGCCGATTTAATGGTGGGCGGAAGCTGGTAATGGTCACCGGCTAAAATCACTTTTTGAGCTTTAAGTATCGGTATCCAACAAGCAGGTTCCAATGCTTGCCCGGCTTCGTCAATAAAAACGGTCTTAAATTTCAGATTCCGGGTGGTATAGTGGTTTGAACCTACAAGAGTAGCTGTTATGACCTGCGCCTTGGCCGTCAAATCATCGGTGATGTATTGTTCTGTTTTGCCCACATCTTTCATAATGCGGTGCGCCTCATCAAACAAAGCCTTGCGTTGGTCACGTTCTGCCTTTCCAAAGCTGCGCTTGTATTTATGCGCCATATTCTTGTACTCGGCCGCCTGTTTCTTCAACTTTTTTATTTCCTTCATGTGCGGATGATTGGCAATCTGCTCATCAAGGGTAAGCGCTGTTAACCTGTCTGAAACACGAACAGGGTTGCCAATACGCAACACACGTAATCCTTCGGCTGCTAATTTTTCGCTTAACAGATCAACCGCAGTGTTACTGGGCGCAACTACCAAAACCTGTTCTCCTTCTTGAGCAATCAATGTTTTAATGGCTTGTACCAGTGTAGTTGTTTTGCCTGTACCCGGCGGACCATGAACAATACATAAATCTTGCGCATCAATGATTTGATCAACAGCTTTATTCTGCGACCCATTTAAGCTAACGGTTGAGGTGTAACCGGCCCTGTTTAAGAAAGATGGTGGCTTTTGTCCGGTTAGTACTTGTATAAGACGGAAGTCAGTTTGTTTATCAGACAATGCATCAGCTGTTTTAAGTGCATCTTGCATTTCCTTGTAGCTATTCTCATCAAACAGCAGGTCTATACCCAACTTGCCATCGCGCGACCAATCTGGCAACTCATCGGTAAGCAGGGTGATCTTTAGCCTATCCCTGCCCACATAAGCAATCGTGCCTTCTACGCGGTTATTCTTCGGGTCGTGGTTAGAAAACAAAGCCGCCGAAGCGCCAAATCTCAACTGGTGGGTAATTTCCTGATGGGTGGTTCGTTCAACTTCAACAGTCAAATAGTCGCCATGGCTAAGTTCAGTCCCTCTTATGGCAATAGGATACCAAGTTAGGCCGTTAGCCCGGCGATCTGTAGCCGAACTGGTCTCGGTAAGTTTTAAATAAGCTTTACGGTCGTCATCACGTTCAATATTTAACAGGGTTAAAAGCTTTTTAAAGTAATCCATGCGACAAAGTTAATAAAGCCGGCAGCTTTTGGCGTAGCGGCTTACCTTACGGCTGTTTTGCATAACAAAACAATTGATTACATTTAAGGGCCACATAAATTTTTAATGCTGTAGCTAAACATTCTTAGAGATAGTTGTCTAAAAAATTAATGTAAAACACAACAAAGCCGCAACTAAAATGTAGTTTACACCGCGTGCTGTTACAACTGCGGCAATATTATTGCGCATATAATTTATCTTGATTAACTAAATGAGTAAAGTATTTACCATAACAGAAGGGTTGGAAAACCTCGGCGCTATGCGCACCGGCGGACAAGGTTCTGTATATAAGGGTCGTCGTACAGGTACGTTGTATACCGCTATCAAACTATTGCCAACCCCCATTCTTACCGAAAGCGAAGACGATAAAAACTACAGAAATTTTCAGAACGAAGTAGCCAAGCTGCAAAAAGTGAATGAGCAGCCCAACCCCAACGTTGTAAAAATAATGAGCTGGGGTTTGTCAGATAGCGGCTCGTTTCCATTTATTGAAATGGAATATATAGATGGCCCTGATCTTTGCGAACTGCTTCAGCCACCGCACGAAAAGATATTTGCGCTGAAAGAGCTGATAAAAGTAGCCGACCAATTGGCTGGCGCTCTGGCTCATTGCCATAAGGTTGGCGTAAAGCACGGAGATATTAAAAGCAATAACGTTAAATATAACGTACACACCGGCAACTATGTACTGCTCGATTTTGGTTTGGCTATCATGACCGAAGATCAACGCCGCAGTAGTATGCGTCATGCTGGTGCTATAGAGTTTATGGCACCCGAGCAGCATGAAGGACATATGCTGCCCCAAACTGATGTATACAGCTACGGGGTTATATTATACGAGCTGCTATGTGGTGAGGTGCCGTTTCCATTGAATGGCAATGGCGAAACGGCACGTAACACGGTAATGGTGGCTCATATGGAAACGCCTATTCCCGATCCGTTAAGCAAGAGGCAGGAAAATTTACCTGCGGCGTGGTCGGCCGAGAAACGGGCACAGGAAATGCAGGTGCCGTACTGGCTGCTGCGCATTATTGCAAGGTGTTTGGAAAAAGACCCGCAAAACCGCTACGCAAGCGGCGTCGAGTTGCAGGAAGCTATCGTAAACAGCAGCTTGCAAGCCACTGAAAATTATGCTCAGCAGCAAGAAGTGTTAAGCACAAGTGCATTGCAAGCGGAGAACGAGCGTCTGCAAGCTCAACTGCTACAATATCAGCAAGGCCAAAACGACAACGTGGAAGCTAACGATGAAGAAGAGGAAGGCTCAAACGTAGTGCTGTCTAAGCCAATGTTTATCTTGTTCATTACCTTATTGGTACTTTTCATGGGCTTTTCTGTGTATTCTGCTTTCTTTAAGCGTGAGGCAACTGCAATGCTATCTGGTGGGGCCGACACTACAAAAACAGATACGAGTACGATCCCTCAGCAAGATTTCAAGGTTAATTCTACAGATGTTGAAATCATTAAGCAACGTGCAAAGGATTCTATGCAACGGGTTGTTGATAGCGTGATCAGAGTGGAGCGCAAAGCGCAAGAAAAACTAAAAGCTCAGAAAGACAGTGTAAAGAAAGCCGAAGCAGATACCACCGAAACAACTGAGGAGGAGCCGTTTTAAAGGTATTGCTCTAAGATCTGTTTAATGGCATTCAAACATCTGCGGTTGTTTAGATGTTGCGTACACATTATAATTGCATACTACCAAATCTACTCTAATGGATTCTAAACCTAATTTTTGGCAACGAATAGGCATTCAGGACTGGTTCCTCACCAAAGAAGGAACCGAAGCGCTTAACCTAACGCCAGCCCTTACACCTGATACTATCTATAAATATATCGTTGAAAAGTTTCGTGAGTCTATCGGTGAGTTATCTTTTGCTGATAGGGTTGTGTTTTATCACGAGTTTATCATCAGCTTTAATGCCGATGATTACAAAGAATTTAATGAAAATAAGCAGGGGATTATAGGGCTTATTGTTAAGGAAACGGTAAAGCGCTTTTACGAGATATTAAAAGAATACCGTGATGCCGGCAAAACTGTAGAGCCATCCGGATCGAAGTGGGTTTTCAGGGTAGTTTCTCACCCCGACTATGCACGCGGAGATAAAGGCTTTATAGGCAAACTACTTCCTGATAATAATAATACAGTAGTACCAAAAGAGGAAAATCTTAGGGTAACATTTATACCCCGGCAAACCGGTATAGCACAAACCTTTGATGTAAACCAGGATGTTTTAAAAGGCTTTACTTACTATAGTGATGGCTATTTCGAAATACCTTACGAAGAGGAGTTGGAGTATGATGCGAAAGATAACACCAAACCAGGTCAGGCGCTTATTGCCCGCTTAGAAACGATTATTCCGGATCAACAGTTTGCTGGTAAAAAGGTAGAGTTTCTGATGAAAGATGAAGAGATCATTGTAACGGGCAGTGAAGATACCCGCGATAAGGCAGATGTTTTCAAAATACCGTCAGACTGGGTAAACGTGCCACATCTTGCTATTAGGTTTAACAAAGCCGATGGCAAGTTTTATCTGGCCTCTTTTGGCGAGATGACAACGCTTAATGAAGTACTTATTTCCCGTAGCGATGTGAACGCACCCGCCTGGGTCGAGTTGCCTGTTAACTCGCGTATGTTGCTTAATGGTATCATTGGCCTAAATCTTTTTAAATCATAGCTGTATGTCACAAATTTTATCTATAGGGCTATTAGTACTGGTTGTAGGCCTGCTGGCCACTCATTTTTATGACATCAAAAATTCGGGAAAACGTAATGGCTGAGAACTATTTTGGATTAACCGATACCGGCAAAGTCCGGGGCAATAACGAAGATACTTTCATTGCACAAAAAACAACGAGTAACCTGGTTTTAGCTTGTGTGATTGATGGCGTAGGCGGGTATAGTGGCGGCGAAGTTGCTGCGGCAATTGCCCGCGATGAAATCATTGCACAAATGGACAAAGTAAACACCGACTTTGTGCCGGCCATGGTGCAGGCTTTCAGATTAGCTAATAAAAGTATATACGCCCGTAAACAACAGGAGAAGGAATTAGAGAGTATGGCTTGCGTAACAACGCTTGCAATGGTTGACGTGGATAAAAACCAGTTCTACTATGCGCATGTTGGCGATACGCGCTTATACCTTTTACGTGATGGCTCTCTAGTTAAAATATCAAAGGATCAGTCTTTCGTAGGTTTCTTGGAAGATTCGGGCAGATTAAGCGAAGCTGCAGCTATGAGTCATCCTAAACGCAACGAAATTAACAAGGCCTTAGGCTTTGATGGTGCTATTGATACTGACGATGCTTATATCGAAACTGGTCAGTCGCCTTTCTTGCCAGGCGATATGCTGTTGCTTTGCAGTGATGGGTTGTCTGACCTGGTGGACAGAAACGAGATCACAGGCATTATCACGCAGGGTACGTCGTTACAACAAAAAGCATCTCAGCTTATTGAGGCTGCCAACAACAAGGGAGGTAAAGACAACATAACTGTGGTACTGGTGCAGCATGCCAAAGCTTCGCAACAGCCGGCCGCTACCGTACCACCAACAGCTTTAAAAAAAAAGGACTTTTCAGTTAGGGAAGATAAGCCCAAGGTAGATAGCGTAGTAGGAAGTGCTAATACAAAACAAGAGCCTGCTAAAGTTATAGTAAAAAATAACAAGGGGTTATCCATTATATTGGCTATGCTGTGCGTGGCGTTCTTGTGTTCTACAGTGTGGTTTTACAGGCAGTGGAAATCCAGCGAAGCTTTGGTAAGCCGGCCTGTTGCAGATACGTCTACTGTAAAAAACGCACACAATGCCGATGAAGTAAAGCTTCAGCAAGCTATTGATAAAGTAACCGGTGATACACTGGTACTGTCTGATACAGTATTTAAGCAGCCAATCATCATTAGCGATAGTATACACATACAAAAAGACACGCTGTATATACAGGCAAAAGGCAACGTATTGTTTAAGCGCGATTCGAGCTATAACGGTCCGGCCTTGGCCTTGTCCGTTAACTGTAAACACATCGTGTTAGATGGTATTAAATTTGATGGCTTTATCACCGGTATTCAATCTCATAACACCGCACTTGAGTTGAAGAAAGTACAATTTTTAAACTGTCTTCAACCTTTACTAAAGCTCTATAGCTTTGATCTTAAAAATCCGGTTACCAGTTCTTTACCTGCAGTAACCTATACTACTGATACTTTGAAAAATACTTCTACAAAACCTAATGGAAACAAACAAAATTGAGACCGGCGGCCGTGGTAAGGAACGGGTGTTTTTATTGCTAATCACCATACTATTTGCATTTTTATTTTATCGTTTGTACACCGTGGTTCAGTTGCGCTTTGCTGATGTAGATAAGCGATTGAAAGAGGGTACCATGGTTAACCTAAATGATAAAAATCCGGCGGCACGATTCCGAACGTTGCTGCAAAAAGGTTACTACTTTGAGGATAAACGCGACATAGACCTAATAGAGGCTACTGTTGCAAATGGCATTAATACAGGCGAAAAGATTGACAACATTGGTGAGCTCAACAAGCGCAAGTATTACATTAATGCTGACGATGCCAATGAAAAAGGTGGCGAGTCATTTAAACAGAGGGTAAGCGCTTCGCGCTCTTTACTCGGATATACTGGCGATGACTCGTTAAGGTTTATTCAAGAGAGAAGGAGCGCACCTGAGCTGCCAGCAGTCGTTGACCTGAATATGGGTACGCACAGCATAGGTGGAAAGATAATTAACAAAGAGCAACCGGTTGGCGGCGTATTGTTGCGTTTACAGATGATCTTACCGCAGGATAGCATTTACAACGATGAAACCGGTGAAGAGGTTAGGCCCATAACCGAGAAAAGCAGCACCTATACCAAAATTTATCTGCCAGATAGCGCCGGCAAAAAGCATCTCCAATCTTTTACAGCATATGCCCGTACCGATGGCGGAGGGAAATTCCAGTTCAGCAACCTGCCTGATGGAAAAGCGTTTAAAGTATTGCCATTACAACCGGGCTACCAGTTCGGTACGTCGCAGGGGGTACAAAGCCTTGATGAAGACGTAACGTTCAATTTTCGACAGTCGCCCCATACGTTTAAACTGTTATCCACTCGGGATTTTAATATTCTGAAGAAAGAGAAATCGCTCATTATCCGTACACCGCAAGAGTTTAATAAATGGTTTTGGATAATTGCTGGTTGCTTTGTGGCAGGGTTCTTCATCATACATCTTATTCTTTCTATCCGCTTTAACGGGGCCGATCAATTGATACTACCTATCATTATGATCCTTACAGGTATGTCATTCCTTACGTTGCTGAGCTTGCAAGATCCGCTTCGCGACCGCTTTTTGGCTAAGGATATGCTTACTTACTTGGGTATGGGTGTAGCGGCTATCACGGTGATGTTGCTGTTTAACCTGCGCCGATTTACGGTTGATACCTGGGTTTACCGTATGGGTATTTTTAAAAATGTGCCCAGTGCAGCTAACGGCTGGCCGTGGGTTGTTTTAGCGGTAGGCCTGTTGGCCCTTACTATTGTTTTTGGCACCGGGCCTGAAGGGAGTGGGGTAAAAGTAAACCTGTTTGGCTTTCAGCCCAGCGAGATTGTTAAATATCTCATCATCTTTTTCCTGGCCGGCTTTTTTGCCGCTAATGAAAAGCTGATAAGCGAATACACCAGTTGGACAAAGCGCTGGTCGTTCTTTTCATTCGCATTGGTTGCTATTTTAGTGACCCTGATGCTTTTCTTGCTGCTGGGTGATTTAGGACCGGCAATGGTGGTATGTTTTACTTTCATCACGCTATTCTCTTTTTCTCGGGGCGATTTTGCATTTATGGCAGGCGCGGTAATTATTTACGTGCTCACCTCCTGGGTGGTTAAAAACGTATGGCTGTCGGCACTTATAACGGCCGCCATAGTAGCGTTGCTCATGCTGTTTCAGCGGCGGCAACTTAGCGAGTCGGCCGTAATGGTATTAGTGATCATGGCTGCGTTTTTAACCATCGATCAGATACCTTACCTGGATAAGGCTTTTCCCGGACCTGTGCAGCGCTTGGTTGACCGCAAAGCTATTTGGCAGGACGCCTGGAACAACGAAGTGTACGGCGGCGACCAGGTGGCCAACGGCCTTTGGGCCATGGCCAGCGGCGGTACCTCGGGGCAAGGCGTAGGCGAGGGCTTTGCTAAAACCATCCCCGAGGCACATACCGATATGATTTTGCCGTCTATGGGCGAAGAATTCGGCTGGACAGGTATTGTATGTATTTTCCTACTTTTTCTCTTATATCTTCACCGGGCCATATTAATTGGACGGCGTACGGGCACGCCGTTTCTATTTTACCTGTGTGCAGGGATAGGTATATCAACTTTTGTACAATTCCTGCTTATTGCAGGCGGTTCAACCGGTGCACTGCCGCTTTCTGGTGTCTCTTTACCTTTTCAAAGTTATGGCGGTTCATCATTAGTGGCTAACATGCTGGCTTCAGGCTTCCTGTTGTCGGCCTCATTGGTAAGAGGTACGCCTGTTCAGATGACTTACATTTCGAAACAACAAGACAGAAACCTGGTGCCGGCTCTTATAGCTGCTTGTGTAGGTGTTTTATTGCTAACGGTCAATGTGTCGCGCTATCTTTTTAACAACAGTAAGTGGGTAGTACAGCCTGCGTTAGTGGCCGATAAAAGTGGTGCACGTATGTTTAGCTATAACCCACGCATTGCTATATTGATGAACCGTTTGCAAGCCGGTAATTTGTACGACCGTACTGGCGCTATACTGGCTACCAGCAAGCCCCAGCTTATTCGCAAACAACGCGGTCAATTGGCCGGTGCCGGTGTAGCAGGATACAATCTTGATTCGGCCATGCATAAACGGCTCGATCGTTATTATCCTTTTGAAGAACAGGCGTTTTTTTGGACAGGTGATGCTAATACGGGTGTGTTTAACGGTAGTGCGAACGGCTACTTTGCCGAATATGAACATGCGGCCGAGCTGCGTGGCTTTAAACTACCCACCACCAGTTACAACACCATAGCCAGCCGCTACCGCGAGGACCGTTTCCTGGCGCGTGGCGTAAAGGAAATGACGGTAGTGAAAAAAGACTACAGCGCTTTAGCGCCGTTACTGCTCGCCGGTATTAACAGTAAAGAAGTTGAAGCATTCAAAAATCGTAACCGCGATGTACAGCTTTCTATTGATGCCGGTTTGCAAACCAGTATACAACGTTCGCTGGCCACTGATACTTCACTGGCCGATAATCGTGTGTCGGTTGTAATAATGGAGGCTGGTACTGGCGATGTGCTTACTTCGGCTGTTTACCCTTTGCCGCCCGTACGTAACTGGGAAAAACTGACCATGACTTATGCGGAGCAAAACCAGTTGGCACAATGGATGACGACATCCGACTTAGGTTTTACCACGGCAACACAGCCAGGTTCAACAGCTAAAGTATTAACAGGGTTGGCGGCGTTTAACAAATTAGGGCCTGTTGCAGCCAGCAAAACGTTTACCGTAAGCGCTGCTGAACGTATTCGTACCAAAGGCATAGAACCCGATGAAACCGGCGTTATCAACCTGCAGCGGGCCATTGTAAAATCAAACAACGTTTACTTCATTAAGCTGGCTAACGAAGAGCATTTGCAGGAACAGATGGCAGATCTGTACCTCAAAACCGGTATGTTTTTACATGGCGTAGGCGGTTATTATTACAACCGCGAAACCGTAAACACTGCGCAGGAAGAGAAATGGCGTGAGCTTTGGCGTAAAACAGAATTTAACACTAAGCCCCGGTATAATCCAAATAATATTCGCCGTACCCGGGCTAAGGGCATATCTGGCATGGCTTGGGGGCAGGGCGAACTTATTGCTACGCCAGCAGCCGTTGCCAGGCTGGTATCTGGCGTTGCTAATAACGGTACTTTGCTGCAAAACCGGTTTGTGTTAAAAGTAAGCGACGCTGAGCAGCCAGTTAAAGCGGGTACACAACTGGTAAGCAATCCGCAATATGCACAACTAATGCGTAGTTATATGATTGAGCAAAGTGCTCCTAAAGCTTATACATTGGGGATATCTGTGGCTGGTAAAACCGGTACGCCCGAAAGGATATGGAAAGGGCAGCAAATAAACGACGGTTGGTATACTTTTTTTGCGCCCAAGGCTAACGGAACCGGCAATATGGTGGTTTGTGTACGTGTGGAGGCTACCAAGGGATCTTCTGATGCAGTTAAATTAGCCGGAAAACATGTTGTGCCTTTTCTGGTTAAAAAGGGTTACATTAAAAGTATTGTTGAACAAACAACCAAACAAGAGCCGGAGCTTATTGAAGAGTAGCAAACGAGCCAGTACAAATTTAAGGACATAAAGTATGTTTAATTTTTTCAAAGGTAATTCTGACGAGCGCCCTACCGATGTAAAGGGTGTACGTCATGCATTGCTGCAGTTTGTAAAACAGGAACTCCAAAAGGCTGAAGGAGGTGAGGGCAGCAACATAAAGGGCCTATGCCTGTACATCAATGGTAACGCTAACGACCAGCATATGTACGAGACAGCAGTATACGCCGAAGATCAGGAGCAGTTCAGAGCAGAGATTCAGAAAATTGCAGATGATTATGACCTTTCTTTACCGGCAAACTGGACATTGGATGTATATTTTGATGAAGAAATACCTGCCGAAGCTATAAAAGCGCAAAATGTAGACGCTGCTTTCTTTATCAAAACCAATAAGCATTTCATCAAACAAACAGCTACCGCTTATTTAGTGGTGTTAAGCGGCGATACTGGCCAGCAGACTTATGAGATCAGCTCTACAGCCGGAAAAATCAATATTGGCCGTGATAAAAAAGCGCAGGCCGATGATGGTTTTTTTCGCACTAATCACATCGCGTTCCCATCCGATAGCAGTAACCAGAGCAATAAATATGTAAGCAGGCAGCATGCTCATATTGAATGGGACAATGACAGAGCACACTTCATTATTTATGCAGATGAAGGCGGCGTGCCTCCGCGTAACAAAGTGAAAATTCTTATAGAAAGTACCGAAGAATTAGTGAAACTGCATTCTACCGAAATAGGACACCCGCTTAATGAGGGAGATCAGATCATTATTGGCGAATCAGCAGTATTACAGTTCAGTTACAAACCATCTAACAATGGGTAAGGTCTTTACCATAGCCGAAGGACTGGAGAACCTGGGCGCCATGCGCACCGGCGGGCAAGGGTCTGTATATAAAGGCCGTCGCACAGGCACCATCTACAGCGCCATAAAATTGCTGCCTACGCCCATCCTTACTGAGGATGAAAACAATAAAAACTACATCAATTTTCAAAATGAGGTTGCCAAGCTGCAAAAGGTAAATGAGCAGCCTAATCCGCATGTGGTTAAAATTCTGAGCTGGGGATTAACTGATAGCAGTTCATTTCCTTTCATCGAAATGGAATACATTGAAGGCCCTGACCTTTGTGATCTGCTGAACCCGCCACATGAACCTGTTTTTACGCTTAAGGAACTTATTAAGGTGGCCGACCAACTGGCCGGCGCCTTAGCGCACTGCCACCGGGTAGGCGTAAAACACGGCGATATTAAAAGTAATAACGTTAAATACAATGTGCATACCGGCAACTATGTACTGTTGGACTTTGGTTTAGCTGTTTTGACTGATGAACAGCGCCGCAGCAGTATGCGTAACGCCGGTGCCATAGAGTTTATGGCACCTGAACAGCATGAAGGGTACATGCTGCCGCAAACAGATGTCTACAGTTATGGTGTGGTGCTATACGAGTTACTTACCGGTCAGGTACCGTTTCCCCTTAATGGAAACGGTGAGACGGCTCGAAACTCGGTAATGCTGGCACACTTAGAGTCGGCTGTATCAGATCCGTTAATGAAACGCGGACTGAATATGCCTGTTGATTGGTCGGTTGAGAAAAAGGCGCACGAAATGCAGGTACCAGAATGGTTATTAGAGGTAATTTCCAAGTGCCTTGAAAAAGATCCGCAAAAGCGTTATGCAAATGGTATAGAATTGCAGGAAGCGGTGGTTAACGGCACATTGCAGGTAACTGAAAGCCGGTATACAAAACAACAGGAGGTGTTAAGCACGAGTGCGCTGCAAACAGAGAATGAACGCCTGCAAGCGCAATTGCTTCAACACCAACAGGCAGAAGATGAAGTTCAAAAAAAACTGTCGTCTTTGCAATCAATAGCATTAGAAGCTGGAGGTGTATATAACCCCAATAAGGGTGTTTACGAGCGTAACAAAGCTATTGTATTCTTACCTAAGCGGCTTTTTTTAGGTATAGCAGGAGCCGGCTTATTATTTATGCTACTTTTTGTCTTTTCTTTTTTTAACAAGAATGAAGGTAATGATACCAATGTGGCTCTAACAAAGCCTTATCGCTCACCTTACATTTATTTTAAAAAGCCGTATAATTATGACAGCGTAGCGCGGGCTCGCGCTGCGGCTATTGTTAAGCCAAAAGAACAAGGCGTTTATAAGCAGCCAATTGTTAAGGCTAAAAAATGGCAAAAAAAGAAGCGGAAGAAGTTTTTAGGAATATTTTAGACGATTGCTTTTGCCAACATGCCTTATTGTAGGTTGCTGCTTTTGCCTATTATACTTACATTTATCTTATGGAGGAGTCAGAAAAATTAAACCGCATTATTGAGGCCCGTATGAAGCTAAAGGCCCGTTTTGAGGAAAAGATGGCGCAAACGCCATCTGTGGCTGATGATACTCCCCGCGGCTCTGGCAATCTTAACCGGCATGGTATGCCGGCGGTACCCATTGGTCAAACTACAACTACCAAATGGCCGGTTCTGGATTTAGGGTATCAGCCAAACATTCCACTCGATCGCTGGCGGCTCACCATTGATGGTGCTGTTGAAAACCCGGTAAGGCTTACCTGGAAAGACTTTATGGCATTGCCACAAACCAAGGATACATCCGATTTTCATTGCGTTACTACTTGGTCTAAATTAAACATGCACTGGAAAGGGGTGAGTATGCTTGATTTGGCAGCCTTGGTCCACCCCCATGAAACGGCAACCCACATCATGTGTTATGGGTACGATACCTATACCACCAATATATCGCTTGAGGAAGCGCTAAAGCCCGATGTACTTTTGGTACACACTTTTGATGGACAGCCACTACCCGTTGAACACGGCGGCCCGGTTCGTATGATCACACCCCAGTTATACGCCTGGAAAGGTTCTAAGTGGATTAAGCGAATTGAGTTTATGACTGAGGACAGGCTTGGTTTTTGGGAAGACCGTGGCTACTCCAATACCGCGTATCCCTGGCGTAATGATAGGTACAGCGATTGATTGACGATTAATCAGGCATTAATCCGTTCAATCAAGACAGCTTTATCAAGGTATAAATTTATTTTTGCAGGTAACATCAGTCATGGAGCCGGTTCAACCACACCCACATTCTTTTCCTGTAGTATACACCATACCTAATGTTACGGTTAGTTCGCTTACAGAGGTTGTTATTGCCCGGCACGGCGGTAGTTATGATTCGTTGGATACAGAAATAACCGCTGAGTACTTAAGTATAGATCATGGCATTTTCAAAGTTCAACTGCGTTCAGACGGGTTTCCAGTGGTAGATGTGTTGCAACAAGGTGAACATTTAATGCTCACCTGCCCATGTAAGCAACCCAAAACCCAACTGTGTGAGCATCAGGCAGAGGTTTTACGCCAACTCATTTACAAGGAAGATTATCGCCTTTTTTTTGATGAGCGGTTTCGGTACGATCTGCAGCTTAAGCTGGCAGTTGATTACGGATTACAGGACGAGCCGGATTTGGATAGTTATTTTGATCTGCGGCATAGTGACAGTAAAACGATAATTGAACTTAAGAATGCTGCACTATACCCTGTTACACCCGAAAGTTTAAACATAGTAAAGGGTTTGGTTTTACCCCAGCAACCACATGCTTTTTACCGGACCGGAGAGCTGCAGGATGGCACCACGCGATTTTTGGTTTTGAAGCAGCATAAGTATTACAAGCACTTGATGCTTGAATTGTATGATGCGCCGGTAACGCGAGATGGAAAGATCAAAAACCCGCTTAGTCCGGTAAACGCATTAGAGCTGATATGGGATACGAATGATCCGCTTGAATTAAAATTCTATACTGCTATATCCCGTTTTCAAAATAGTGTCGACGGTAAAGTAACAGCCTCTGCGCTGAACAGCTTAAAGGCTGCAATACGTAATCCGCTGAATTTACCATCTTACATACATCAAAGCGCTGTATCAGAAAAGGTAACGGCAACAGCCTTGCAACAAGTAAGCTTAAGCGTTATTATTAACAATATAGAGCTGACCGTTGAACAAAAAGGCCATTTTTTTGAAATATCGGGTACCCTTTTGATAGGTGATAACACGCTTAAACTTACAGATCTCGAAATCAAGTTCGGCTATTTTGTACAATTAAATAATAAGTTGTTTTTAGTTAAGGACCTGCAAATGCTGGGCACCATAAACTTTTTTAAACGCCGTGCCGAAAGTTTGCTCATACACCAGTCTAAGTATAGCCTGTTTCAGGCACAGATATTAAATAAGCTGGAGGACGGCACCAAGATTAATTATCGTTACATCAAGCCGGCCAATCAAAGTCAGTTGGCCGAGCAGGGATTTACCAGAGATGCAGAAAAAATCATCTACCTGTCGGATTTTGGTCAGCATGTAATGATTGTGCCTGTTATGCGCTATGGCGAAGTGGAAATTGCCATACGTTCGCAAAAGCAAATCAATGCAATAGATCATAAAGGTAAATATTTCACGGTGCAACGTAATGAGGAAGCCGAGAGGAATTTTACCGCTTTACTGCTCAAACAACACGCCGATTTTGAAGAACAGCTTACTGATGACCTGCAATACTTTTACCTGCACAAGAAGAAGTTTTTGAATGAGGATTGGTTTCTGAACGCCTTTGAAGACTGGTATGCTGATGGGATCACCATATTTGGCTTTAATGAGTTAAGCGGCAATAACCTCAACCCGCACAAGGCAAAAATATCGGTAAGGGTATTAAGTGGTATAAATTGGTTTAATACAGAATTAAAGGTGTATTTCGGAAAGCGGCGTGCTGCCTTGAAGCACTTGCATAAAGCTATTCGGAACAAAACCAAATTTGTACAGTTAGACGACGGCACTATGGGCGTTTTACCAGCCGAATGGGTAGAACGCTTTACGCAATATTTCAATACCGCCGAAATAGGTAATGATGAACTGCTTTATACACCCAAGGCAAACTTTACATCCATTGCACAACTATACGACGATGCTATGCTGGATGAAGAAGTAAAAGCAGAAATATATAATTACCAACAAAAGCTTAATGACTTTAATGAGATACAATCAGTACAAGTTTCGCCCGAGCTGCAAACCACACTACGGCATTATCAGCACCAAGGGCTTAACTGGTTAAACTTTTTAGACGACTTCAATTTTGGAGGCTGTTTGGCCGATGATATGGGTTTGGGTAAAACCATACAGATTATTGCTTTTATACTGTTGCAGCGGCAGAAAACTAAACACAACACCAATTTGCTCGTAGTACCCACCTCGCTAATCTTTAACTGGCAGGCCGAAGTGCAAAAGTTTGCGCCTTCAATCAGAATTCACACAGTTTACGGCGCAGGTAGGGTAAAAAGCGTTGAGGACTTTGATGGGTACGAGCTAATCTTAACCTCCTATGGCACCTTGTTGAGCGATGTGAACTTTTTGAAAGAATATTACTTTAACTATATTTTTCTGGATGAATCACAAAATGTTAAAAACCCCGATTCACAGCGGTACAAGGCTGTGCGCTTGCTCAAATCACGTAACAAAATAGCCATTACCGGCACACCTATCGAAAACAACACTTTCGATTTGTACAGCCAGCTTTCTTTTGCAAGCCCGGGTTTATTAGGCAGCAAGCAGTATTTTAAAGAAATCTATCTTACACCCATTGACCAGTTTCAGCAAAGTAAGCGTACAAAGGAGCTCCAAGAGAAAATCAGGCCGTTTGTGTTACGTAGAACAAAGGAGCAAGTAGCCAATGAGTTACCCGAAAAGACCGAGATAGTGTTACACTGTGAGATGCAAACCGAGCAGCGTAAAATTTATGACGCTTACGAAAAAGAGTTCCGTGAATTTATTTCGGCCACTACCCAGGAAAGTCTTCCTAAAAAATCAATGTACGTTTTGAAAGGCCTCACAAAGTTGCGTCAGGTTTGCGATTCGCCTTTGTTGTTGAAAGGAGAGAAGCTGCCCGGTAATGCTTCGGCAAAGATCGATGTACTGATGGAACAGATACAAAGCAAAGCACCGCATCACAAAATTTTGATCTTTTCGCAGTTTGTTACCATGCTTAACCTGATACGCGTGGAGCTGCAACGCCATCATATTGGTCATGCATTTTTATCAGGCAACACCCGGAACCGGGAAGGTGTAGTAAATGATTTTCAGGAAAACGCAGAGACGCGTGTGTTTCTGGTGAGCTTAAAAGCAGGCGGAACAGGATTAAATTTAACAGCAGCCGATTATATATACGTTGTTGACCCCTGGTGGAACCCGGCGATAGAAAATCAGGCAATAGACAGAGCTTATCGTATTGGCCAGAAAAAGAACGTAGTTGCTGTAAGGTTAATTTGTCCGAACACTGTTGAAGAGAAGATGATGCAATTACAAGAGACCAAGCGTGAGCTTGCTGGCAGCATCATTACTGATGCCTCTGGCTTTAGGTCGCTTACAAGGCAAGATTTGTTAGGTATAGTTACTCATGCCTAGGTGCCTTTTTTCTTGGGAGTATAGTTTGTACAAGTTGTTTTACATATTTATTGTAAAACAACTTGTACAAACGCGCTTTGCAGTAAAACACGGAGATCTTTTCGTGCTTCCTTGCAAACTTGTTTTAGGTGTTATAATAGTAAGCATTATTGAATCAATTTATTTTTGCTTACGAAGAGACTTTTGAAGCAGAAGCTAATATGTTATATGTCTTTCTTAAAACACTGCCTGAAAACGGTGACTTGATTCCTGTTATTCCAATAGTTAAATGGAGAATGGTTTCAATAATGATATTAAATCTGCATGTTGTCAATAGTCGGCATTAAGTTAAATAGTTGTTAATGTTCAGCGCAATATTGGACAGGTTGTAGATGTTTTATATGTTTACGCAAATAACATTGCTATGAAAGCGCCAAAAATCTATTTTTTATCTGTTACTGTTTTGTTGGGCCTCTCGTTTGGAGCCTGCAAAACTAAAAAATTACCAGCCAAACCGGCTCCGCCACCAGCTGCGGCACAGCCCGCACCGCCGCCACAAGCACAGGCGCCGGCGCCAGCACAGCAGCCTAAAGAGGAACCTGCAACGCCGCCAGCTAAACCAAATTTCAATTTCAGTAATATTCAGTTCGAATTTAATTCAGCCGTGCTAAAAACAGGCTCGTATGAAACGCTTGATAAAGTAGTAGGAGAAATGAAGAAGGACCCGTCAGCGAAATTTACCCTCAATGGTCATTCGTCTGCCGAAGGAACGGCTGAGCATAACCAGTCATTGTCGGTAGATCGAGCCAACTCGGTGAAATCATATCTTATAAATGGCGGTATAAATGGTGCTAATTTGACTGTTAGGGGCTGGGGAGAAAGCAAGCCTATAACTACAAACACAAATGAGGAAGCCCGTGCGCTTAACCGCCGGGTCGAAATTAAGCTTAACTAAGCTTTTTTAGAGTTACCAGCATCGTGCACCCTTTTTGACAAAGTCATGCCTTCATTGCTTGAAGGCATGACTTTTTTTGTTTAATGCCTTTTCTTAAGGTTTGTGAACGCTCAAAGCAAATGGCTGTAAAATGTGATCTTCAATCATTTCTTAATGTACGTTAAGAGTGAACGGCTGCAGAGTGCCGACATTTGAACTATCAAAACAAACAAAGATGAAAGTTATAGCACAACTGATCGCATTAGGTTTTCCGGAATCAAACCCAGCACAAATATCAGCAGCATTATGTATGAGTGTAAGTTACCTCAAAATCAATTGGAGCAAGTTCAAATAACGGTCATATCATTAATCAGTAATCAACAAAACCATCATAACAAATTTAAAAATACAACCATGGAAAATTCAATAAACGGCATACATCACATCACAGCTATCGCTGGCAATGCCCAACGCAATTTTAATTTTTATAGCAAAGTATTAGGCCTGCGCCTGGTGAAAAAGACGGTTAATTTTGATGACCCTCAAACTTATCACCTGTACTATGGAGATGAACAAGGCACTCCCGGTTCTATCTTAACCTTTTTCCCTTGGGAAAACATCATGACCGGTCGCCGCGGCACCCGGCAGGCTACCGAAATAGGTTATTCAGTGCCCGAAAACAGTTTCGACTTTTGGGTGAAACGCTTTGAACAACACAATGTAACTTACAACAAAGTAGCCGAAAAATTTGGCGAGCCTTATTTAACCTTCCTGGATCCTGACGGTCTTAAACTGGAATTGATAGCATCTAAAACAGCAGATTACCGCTTGCCCTGGGAAACTGCAGAAGTGAATGCCGAAAACGCGACCAAAGGGTTTCACAATATAACCATCACTACTAACAAAATGCAGCCAACTGCCGATATTTTGACCGGCGTGTTTGGTTACCGTTTACTGGAGCAACACGTGAATCGCTACCGTTTTGTAACTGATGCGGTTGATAATGCAAACATTGTAGATTTGGTTGAGGTACCTGGTGAAGCTGCTGGTCATGTAGCTGGTGGTTCTGTTCACCACGTAGCATTCAGGGTTAAAAATGAGGAAGTGCTGATGCAGTACCGGGATAAAATTGCAGCACTGGGTTTGCATATTACCGAAAAAATCGACCGTAATTATTTCTATTCACTATACTTTCGCGAACCAGGAGGCGTACTGTTTGAGCTAGCTACCGATAACCCGGGCTTTAGCGTTGACGAACCTGTAGCCGAATTAGGCACACATTTAAAGCTGCCTGCACAGTACGAAGAGTACCGCGCCAGTCTAGAAACTACTTTACCAAAATTGATCTAATCATGTACACACATAGCAATCAATATAAAACAGCCGGAGCCCCTGCAGCCAATGCGAAGGGGGCCCTGGTTATGTTGCATGGCCGTGGTGGCAATGCAGCCAATATTTTGAGTTTAGCTGCCGAGCTAAATGTGGAAGACTTTGCGCTCTATGCACCACAAGCCAGTAACAATAGCTGGTACCCGTACAGCTTTATGGCGCCCGACAAGCAGAACCAGCCGGCGCTCGATTCAGCAATTGAAGTTATTGATATTTTGGTCCAACTGATAATAGCCGAGGGTATTCCGGCTGAAAAAATATACTTTATAGGTTTTTCTCAGGGGGCGTGTTTAACATTGGAGTATATAAGCCGTAATGCTAAACAATACGGCGGTGCCGTTGCATTTACCGGCGGCCTGATAGGTGAGCAGTTACAGCCCGAGAACTATACGGGTGATTTTGGCGGAACCCCGGTGCTGATAACAACTGGTGATCCCGATCAGCATGTGCCGCTAACTCGTGTCGAGGAGAGTGTCGAGATTTTGAAGCAGCACCATGCACAAGTAACCTTAAAGGTATATCCGGGCCGGCCACATACCATAACAATGGAAGAGATAGATTTAGCCAACCAGTATGTTTTTGTGTAAAGTTAACCAAGTACCACCCGGTAAAAATAAGTAGAAAAATAGAGAAATGAAATATCCAGATATTGAACTGGTTAACAATGAAGCCATTCACAATTTTGAATTGGTTGTTGACGGTTACCGGTCGTTTATCGATTACAAAATTAAGGATGAGAAAATATATCTCATACATACCGAAGTGCCGGCCGAATTAAAAGGAAAAGGTGTTGCTGAAGCTATTGTTGAAAAAACATTCAATTATATTGAGCAGCATCATTTAAAGCTGGTACCTATGTGTACTTACGTGCAGGTATATTTAAAACGTCATCCCCAATGGAATCGGCTTTTGGCTAGTTAACTCACAGATTTATGCAATCATTCAAGGTAACACGTGTTTATAACAATGCCAACGGCGATAGCTGTTTTGAGGACATTGAATATCCGTTAACTGATAAAGGTCCTATTGGTTATTTATCTGAAAAGGTTAAAGTAAGTAATCTGCTGTTCCGCAAAGTTCCGCCTGGGTACAATGACCTGCACACGGCGCCCCAAAAACAGTATGTAATTCTGCTGGATGGCGCTGTAGAGATAGAAACCTCGCTGGGCGAGAAGCGCATATTTAATGAGGGACAAATATTGCTAATGGAAGATACCGAAGGGAAAGGGCACCGAAGCAAGAATGTTTTGCCGCTGGAGCGGAGCTCGCTGTTCGTAACCTTTGATTAAACGTTTAAAGCATGGCATTCGCCATGCTTTTCTGTTGTTGAATGGTCGTGCTTTTCATGTGTAGATAATTCAATTTGTATGTTTAAATTGCCAACAATATGCAACAGGTTACCATTCCATGGCTAAAAAGTATTGAAGCGCTTAACCCAGTGCCTGATGAACAGTTGCAATGGCTGATAGACAACAGTGACCACCAGGAACTTAACGAAGGTGATTATATCTTTAAGCGTGATATGCCGCTCGACGGTACCATCTTTATTGTTGCAGGACGCATTCGTATTTACCTAATGCGCAACGGTGTCCGTTCGGAATTGGTCTCTATGCACGAACGACAAGTTACCGGCTTTTTACCTTACTCCAGAGCCAAGGTGGCTATAGGTGATGGTATTGCAGTAGAGACTACACAAATTATGATGTTGCCGAGGGAAAAATGCCCCGAACTGATCAGGGACTTTTATGAGTTGACCCAGGCACTTGTGAGTTTGATGAGCGACCGCGTGCGCGATTCTACAGCCATTATTCAGCAAAATGAGAAGATGATGGCCTTGGGGAAATTATCTGCAGGTCTGGCTCACGAGCTTAACAACCCTGCCTCATCAATTGTTCGTAATGCAGCCTTATTAAAGCAGCATTTAAAAGCACAGCCGCAGCTCTTTGCCAAGCTTTTAGCCGTCAATTTAGATGCAGACAAAGTTGCAGCCGTTAAAGCAGAGCTGACCCGTATTTTGGACAGCAAAAAAGACGACCGCCTTACATTGCGTGAGCGTAGCAGGCTGGAAGGTGAGTTGCTGGATTGGTTTGAAGAGCACGAAATTGATGACAGCGACGAAATGGCCGAAAACTTTGTTGAACAAGGTTTTAATTCCGCAGATTTAGATGCAATTTATAGGCACGTAACCCCAGAGGCTGCTGCTCCGGTTTTTCGCTGGATAAACGACAATTTGCTGTCTGAGAAAATGGTAGCTGATATACACCACGCTTCTGAGCGCATTGCAGATTTAATTACTTCTATTAAGACCTTTACGCATATGGATAGGGGGCAAGATAGACAGTACGCACCGGTTGATACCGGTATACGTAATACCCTTACCATGTTGGGGCATAAAATAAGAGCAAATAACATTACGGTTGTACAAGAGTACGACCCTGAATTGCCACCCGTAAAGATGCTGGTAGGAGAGTTGAACCAGGTTTGGACAAATTTAATTGATAATGCCATCGACGCCATGAGTGCCAAAGGCAAAGGAACATTAAGTATCCATACAAGGAAAGACCGCGAATTTGCTGAAATCATAATTGCCGATGACGGCCCTGGTATAGCAGAGGATATAAGAAGTCGCATTTTTGACCCGTTCTTTACTACAAAAGAGATGGGTAAAGGCACAGGTATGGGTTTGGAAGTGGTGCAACGGATTATCAAACAGCAGCATCAGGGATCAGTTAAAGTAAACAGCGAGCCGGGTAAAACAGAATTTATTGTCTGTATACCTATTGAGAGTTGCTAATAATTTTATCTACCAAATATTGAATATTGTTTTATGACCCGCCCCATTATACTAATTATTGATGACGATGTGCAGGTTCTGCGTGCTGTCAGTCGTGATTTAAGAGCTCAGTACAGCAAAGAGTACAAAATTATGAGCACAGAATCTGCGTTAGAAGCGCTGGATACCTTGCTTGAACTAAAAAATGCCGGCGACGTTGTAGCCCTATTTATAAGCGACCAGCGCATGCCCGAAATGCCAGGTGTTGACTTTTTACAAAAGGCGGCCAAAATTTATCCTGATGCAAAGCGTGTGTTGCTTACCGCATATTCTGACACGGATGCAGCTATCAAGGCCATAAACGATGTGCAGCTCGATTACTACTTGATGAAACCGTGGGATCCGCCCGAAGAGAAATTATACCCGGTGGTGAGCGATTTGCTAGATGACTGGCATACGCACTACATTCCGGTTTTTAAGGGTATAAAACTTATTGGCTACCAGTTTTCGCCGCAATCGCACACCATAAAAGATTACCTTGGGAGTAACTTAATTCCGTATCAATGGCTGGATATTGAACGTAATGAAGAGGCCAAGAATTTGTTTACGGTTAATAAGCTGACCAATGAACAACTGCCGGTTGTTTTTTTTGAGGACGGATCTTACCAATCAAAACCTTCCATTGCTGATATAGCTGTCAAAATAGGTATTAGCCCACAACTAACCAACCAGATTTACGATGTGGTGATCATAGGCGCTGGTCCGGCCGGATTGGCTGCCTCTGTTTATGGCGCGTCTGAAGGGTTAAAGACCTTGCTTATTGAGCGTAAAGCACCTGGTGGTCAGGCCGGTTCCAGTTCGCGGATTGAGAACTACCTCGGCTTTCCGGCAGGTTTAAGCGGAGCCGATCTCACCCATAGGGCTATCAGTCAAGCGCGGCGTTTAGGCGCTGAATTTTTATCACCGCATACCGTAGCCGATATACAGGAGCGTGATGGTTATAAATATGTTATTTTGGATGATGGTTCTGAGGTAATCAGCCGTTCTATTGTCATAACTACGGGCGTTGATTACCGTAAGTTGGAAGTGAATGGTGTGGATAAGTTTACCGGTGCGGGAATATATTATGGCGCCGCGATAACCGAGGCTGTTGCTTGCAAGGATAAGGAAGTCTACATCATTGGTGGGGGCAATTCAGCAGGCCAGGCAGCTATGTACCTGTCAAAGTTTGCTAAAAACGTTTTCGTCGTCATCCGTCGCGAAAGCCTTGCAGCAACTATGTCTGCCTATTTGATTGAACAAATTGATAACACACCCAATATAACCGTATTGCCATGTACAGAAGTAATTGAAGCCCACGGTGAAAATTGCCTTGAGGCACTTACATTGATAAATGTAAACACGCAGGCAACGGTTAAAAAGCAAGCAACAGCCCTTTATATCTTTATAGGAGCCAAGCCTTATACAGATTGGATACAGATGGGAATTATAAAAAGTAAAGGCAACTTTATAGAAACCGGGCGCGACTTAGCCAGCTACGATAACTTTGGCAAATCATGGAAACTGCCACGCGATCCGTTCCTTTTGGAAACCAGCTGCCCCGGCATTTTTGCCGCCGGTGATGTACGTGCCGGTGCCATGAACAGGGTAGCTTCTGCTGTAGGAGAGGGATCAATGGCAATCAGTTTCGTACACAAATATCTGGCAGAGGTTTAACAATGAAGCGAAGCAAATTATAGCGAAGTTTTGACGGTTGGCGTGCAAACCCTATTATCAACATCATGTACTTTTATGCTATAAGTTATTGCCGTTATGAATAAACATATGTTTGATGAAATACTATCTAAGTTTCAGTTGCCGGTAACCAACCCGGTACTGATGTTTATGTTGGTATTGCTCATTATTTTACTTTCGCCGCTGCTGCTCAAAAAAATACGGGTACCAGCTGTTGTAGGTTTTATAATGGCTGGTATAGCAGTAAGTCCGCACGGGCTTAACGTTTTGCAAAAGAATGCTGCGACTGATTTGTTTTCGACTATCGGATTGCTTTACATCATGTTTATTGCCGGTCTTGAGCTTGATCTGAATGATTTTAAACAGAAAAAGCATAAGAGCTTGCTTTTTGGTTTTCTTACCTTCTCTGTTCCCATACTAATAGGATTCCCGGTTTGTTACTATGTGCTGGGTTATCCTTTACTTACCTCCATATTAACATCCAGTATGTTTGCCACCCATACGCTGGTGGCGTACCCGATCATCAGCAGGTACGGTATCTCTAAAAATGAAGCCGTGGCGGTAACAGTTGGTGGCACTATATTAACAGACACTGCTGTCCTTATCATTCTGGCGGTTGTAATGGGATCGGTTGCTGGCGGATTAACAGCCGTGTTTTGGTTGCGTTTAACGGCGTCTTTAATCGTATTCTCATTAATTGAATTCATCGCTATTCCTCGCCTGGCAAACTGGTTTTTTTTAAGGGTTACCAATGAAAGAACCACGCACTTCATTTTTATACTATTTATGGTATTTGTTTCGGCTTTTTTGGCTCAGCTGGCTGGTATAGAGCCAATTGTAGGTGCATTTGCTGCTGGTTTGGCACTTAACCGGCTTGTGCCACCTGGTTCTAAGCTAATGAATCAAGTGCAATTTGTGGGTAACGCTATTTTCATTCCCTTCTTTTTGATTAGTGTGGGTATGCTGGTTGATTTACATGTGTTGTTTAACGGCTACCACGCATTGATGATTGCCGGTGTACTTACTGTAGTAGCGTTGGCAGGTAAGTGGATAAGTGCATTGATCACACAGCTCGTTTTTAGATATTCTAACGCACAGCGAGGCTTAATATTTGGCCTCAGTAGTTCGCACGCCGCAGCCACTATGGCCATCATACTGGTAGGTTTTAAAGCCAGAATTATAGATGGTAATATCTTGAACGGTACCATCATACTTATTTTAATGACGTGCTTGGTAGCATCTTTTGCTACTGAGAAAGCAGCCGTAAGAATTACTGCCACAGACGGAGGCCGTAATAAACCGCTTTTACAGAAAGAAGAAGTAAATACTGGTTCGTGAGTATACGCTGCTATAACCCCGAAAAGTAATCATATCCGCGTTCAGCCCAATAGTCTGGCGGTCGTTCATCACTAAAAAATAATGTACCTATCCGTTTTAGGTTTTTAATGCCATACTTAGTGGGTATGATGAGCCGCAGTGGTGCGCCGTGTTCTGGGGACAACGGTTGACCGCTTACCTCGTAACATAAAATGGTTTGTGGATGTAATGCACTTGGCATATCAATACCCACATAATACTTCTTATCGGGCGTATGCATACCAACGTAAGCGAGTTTGGCTTGTTCAGCTAACCCATAGTGCTTCATAAAATCACTAAATTTAACACCGCCCCAATGGCTTATCTGGCTCCAGCCTTCAACGCATTTAAACTCGAAAGCAAATTCTGTTTTAGGGAGTTTCTTTAAATCGTTTATAGATATTGTTAATGACTCAGATGGGCTTTTAATGATATGTAATTGCCAGTCGTCTACACTTTTATCTGTTATTCCTACGTCGCCGTTTATACGAGGTTTTTTAACTGCTGCTGACTTGGGATAAGTACGCGAGAAATCATTCGGCCCTATGGTACTTTCAAAAAGTTCGCCATTTGCATCCAGGCCTTTTCTTAAAGGAGCACGTGCACCTGCGGTTGCGTCGGCCGTTGTCTCTTTTGGTGCGAGGTAAATCTTGTTCCAGCCCAGGTAAGCTAATACCCCTCCGGCGCCAAAGGTCAATGTAGATATGAACGTACGTCGGGTAACCTTTTTCTTATCGTAGGGTTCTGTGAGCGGTAGTAGCTTTGCTTTACTCTTTTGTTGCTTTGACATCTTCTACGGTTTTAGAAACAATTGGAGCAATAGGTTTATCGGTTACTTCAAAGCCACGTATCATACTAAAAAAGTTTTGCCAGCCAGCCAAAGCCACCTGAACAATGTGTATTACAAAGAACAGGCAATAGCCTATTGTAAGCGTAAAATGAATAAGCCGGGCGGTTTTGTACCCCCCGCAAATGAGCACTAACCAACTAAGTTGTACAGGTTTGTAAATAGCAAACCCGGTAAGTAGCGAGCCCACGCCCATAATAAGTATAGCTGTGTAAGCTATGCGTTGTGCAGCATTGTATTTGTTTACAAGCGGAGCAGTTTTGCGAATATGCAAATCGTGCAGCAATACCAGCCATGCCTCACGCCACGAGCTTTTTTGAGGTAGCAAATTTCTCCACTGGCCGGATATTGCTGTGTATAAAACGTATAAAAAGCCGTTTATAGCAAACAGCCACATAAAAACAAAATGAAATGCCATGCCCTCAGCGAGCCGGCGTTTGATATGGTATTTTTGATAGAACCACTCAGGGAAGAATTTAAAAATTGTGTGGCCAAACAGTTTTATAGCGTAGGGGTCATAAGCCCAATAAATAAGCAGCCCGCTCCAGATCATAATGGCTAGCAAGGGGAAATTAAGCCAGTGGAACCAGCGTATAGCTAATGGATGCTTATTTATGATGTACTTCATCTATTGTATATACGTTGTAAAGGTTGCAATTATTCCTGACATGTTAAATTAAATAGAAAGGCCCTGGTATGCGATGCACAACAGGGCCTTTCATAATTGCATTCGAGGTTATTAATCCTCCATTTCAAGCTTGCCTTCCACTGAATCATCCAGCGTTTTGCCTACAACAGCGCTTGCTGCTTGCTTAAGGAAAGCTATGGCGTTGCCGTGTTTATTGTCCCAATAGTAACCCTCAGTAGGCTCCACTTTTACAACGGTTATGCGAGGGTCATCTTCACCTTCAGTAAACCACGCTTTAAGTATGGGTTTCCACAATTCTTTAATCTTTTCTTTATCCTTACTAATCTCGGCTATGCCATATATGTTCAGGAAGTCTGAATGCGCTGACCCCTGAAATAAAAGGTGGACAAAGGGATCATGAGAAATCTCTTCGTTCTTGTGGCTATCGTCAGCACTTAAGAACCAAAAATTACCTTCATCATCAATCTTTTGTACAGCCATAGGGCGTGTAGAGATGGGAACACCTGTTTTTATGTTAGAACAAAAGAAACAAGTTTCGGTCTTTTCGGCCAACTCCTTAATTTTTTGTTTGGCCTCTTCGCCCTGCAAGTTCTTGAAATTATCTTCGGGCTGTTGTTGATTAATGCTATCCATGATGTATACTATGTTTATCGGTAAATGAATAACAATAACCAGCCGGAAAGCATTTTGTGTGGAACAATTTTGATTTCAGTATAGGTGTAAAGGAATTGGGCAGGCACTGGCTGTATTTTTCCGTTGCCTATAAACCGACGCATTAGTTTTAAAAAAGCCAACAAGTGAACGAGATATGATATCGAACATTACAAGGCTGTTCCAAACAAAAAAGGCTTTGCGATTCCCGCAAAGCCTTTTTTGTTTAGTTAGTCATCATTTTTAAAAAGGACGCTAATTTTTCTTTCATTTCTCGTCTGTCTACTATGAAATCCAGAAAACCGTGCTCTTGTAAAAATTCTGCGGTTTGGAAGCCTTTAGGCAGGTCTTTTTTAATAGTTTCTTTTATTACACGCGGACCAGCAAACCCGATCAATGCACCTGGCTCTGCTATATTGATATCACCTAGCATAGCATAAGATGCGGTAACACCTCCGGTTGTGGGGTCGGTTAAAAGCGAAATATATGGTACACGTGCTTTAGCCAGCAGTGCCAGCTTTGCCGATGTTTTAGCCATTTGCATCAGGGAAAACGCTGCTTCCATCATACGCGCCCCACCTGATTTTGAAATCATGAGGAACGGCACTTTGTTAGCAATACTATAATCGATAGACCGGGCAATTTTTTCACCTACTACCGAGCCCATTGAGCCGCCTATAAAGTTAAAATCCATACAAGCTACCATTAACGGCTGACCGTCTACCAAACCGTGGGCCGCACGTATAGCATCGTTTAAGCCTGTTTTAGACATTGTATCTCTTAAACGGTCACTATATTTCTTTGTGTCTACAAATTCAAGCGGGTCGCCCGAGCGCAGGTTGGCAAAAAGTTCAGTGAACTCATTATTATCGAATAAAACCGAGAAATACTCTTTTGATCCAATACGCAAGTGGAAACCGCAATAATGGCAAACATATTGGTTTTCTACCTGCTCGGTATAATGCAGGGGCCTTTTGCAATTAGGGCACTTATTCCAAACACCATCCGGGGCTTCTTTTTTATCTTCAGTGGAGGTAGTAATACCTTTTGATTCTCTTTTAAACCAAGCCATTGCTATATCTTTCATATTAACCGATGCAAAGAAACAAAAATAATCTTACTTAATTGTTTGCCTATATGTATCGAAAATTGTGATTATTTAAAAAATATGAACGATCTGCGTAAAATGCTGTAATACATTTCAAATCACTTATATAAATTTATACATTCGTAGCATAAACATACATTCGCATATGGATTTAAAAAATTATAAAGGCGTTTTGCACGGTGATCAGGTGCAGGAAATGTTTGAGGCAGCAAAGAAGCATCAGTTTGCTTTGCCTGCTGTTAACGTAATTGGCACTAACTCTATTAATGCCGTTATGGAAACAGCCAAAGCAGTTAACTCACCTGTTATTATACAATTGTCAAACGGCGGCGCACAATTTTATGCCGGTAAATCACTTGATAATTCGAAACTGCAGGCATGCATTTTAGGCGGCGTATCTGCAGCCAAACACGTACACTTGTTAGCAGAACACTATGGTGTAGCCGTAATTCTGCACACCGATCACGCTGCTAAAAAATTATTACCGTGGATTGACGGCTTGTTAGAACACGGTGAAAAGCATTTTGCTGAAACTGGTAAGCCCCTTTTCTCTTCACATATGCTCGATCTATCTGAAGAGCCAATAGAAGAAAATATTGAAATTTCAGCTCAATACTTGGCTCGCATGGCCAAAATGAACATGACTATTGAAATTGAGCTGGGTGTAACCGGTGGCGAGGAAGATGGCGTGGATAACAGCGATGTTGACAGTTCGCGTTTATATACCCAGCCTGAGGAAGTTGCTTATGCATACGAGCACTTATCGGCTGTTAGCCCGCGCTTTACGGTAGCTGCTGCATTTGGTAATGTGCATGGTGTTTACAAACCAGGCAACGTCAAGTTACAACCAGTTATTTTACATAACTCTCAGGAGTTTTTAAAGAAGAAACACATTATTGAGACCGAAAAGCCAATCAACTTTGTGTTTCACGGCGGTTCTGGTTCAAGTCAGGAAGAAATTCGCGAAGCCATCTCTTACGGTGCCATTAAAATGAATATTGACACTGACATGCAGTGGGCTTTCTGGGAAGGCATAAAAGATTTCTACAAATCTAAAGAAGGTTACCTTCAATCGCAGATCGGTAATCCTGAAGGCGAAGATTCACCTAATAAAAAGTATTACGATCCACGTGTTTGGTTACGCAAGGGTGAAGAGAACTTTGTTAAGCGTTTAACTCAGGCTTTTGCCGATTTGAATTGTCTTGACGTAAACAGCAAACTGTAATTACTGTATAAACTTAAAGGAAAGCGTCTGTACCTATAAGTACCGGCGCTTTTTTATGATATTTACTTTAAATATATCAGCCGATCATGTCTAAAAAGAAAAGCAGTTTTATGGAGCAGTTTGCCAATTGGGCAACTACTGCAACAGGTAGTTCAGGGGCATTTATATTAGCTGCCCTGGTTGTAATAGTTTGGGGTGCCAGTGGCCCGGTGTTTCATTTTTCTGAAACCTGGCAGCTGGTTATCAACACCGGTACTACTATAATAACCTTTTTAATGGTGTTTCTTATCCAAAAAGCGCAGAACAAGGATTCTAGAGCCCTGCATTTGAAGCTTAATGAGTTAATAGCCGCAATGGAAGGTGCCAGTAATCGTATGGTGAATATCGAAGACCTGAGCGAGCATGAGCTGGAGCAGATTCATAAATTTTACGTACGACTATCTGAACTTGCTAAAACGGAGGATGACTTAGGTTGTACACATACTATTGACGCTGCTAACTTAAATCACGAAAGTAAATCAGAAAGATCAAAACATACTACACAACGTATAAATGATTCGAGAAGTAAAAGTAAGTAAGGTAACCGAACAGAACGATCTGGAAAAAGTATTTGCCATACGCCATGAGGTTTTTGTGGTTGAGCAAAATTGTCCGCCTCAGTTGGAGCACGAGTTTGAAGATCAGTCAAACCATTTTTTAGCTACAGTTAATAATACTCCTGCAGGAGCATCGCGTTGGCGCAAAACCGATAAAGGGGTTAAGCTGGAGCGTTTTGCGGTGCTAAAAGATTATAGAGGGCAGGGAGTAGGACAAGCGCTTGTACAAGCCGTGTTAAACGACTTACCGGCAGAGGTTGATAACGTATACCTGCATGCGCAAATCCAGGCGGTATCATTATATGAAAAGTTTAACTTCGTTAAAATTGGGCCCGAATTTGAAGAGGCCGGTATTAAGCATTATAAAATGGTTTTAAAGAGATAAGACGAAGTCCTACTCCTCTAATTGGAATGCCGTTAAATGATAAAAGGTTGGAAACGCAGGTTAGTAAAATTAACCTGCATTTCCAACCTTTCTTTTTTACTTAAATAGTCATTAGTCTGTTTTAGGCAGCTGTGCTGCGGCTGCAGCCTCCGGAGCAACCTCGCGTACGTAACGACGTATAATTAAGCGTGTGCCGCCATTGTAGGTAACATAGCTACCCAGCCAGTTGATGAAAGTGATAACTTTATTACGGAAGCCCAACAGTGATATCAAATGCACAAACATCCAAATTAACCATGCAAAAAAGCCGCTCAGTTTAATTTTACCTAAATCGGCAACTGCCTTATTGCGGCCAATGGTTGCCATTGATCCCAAGTCTTTGTATTTGAATGGCTCGGTTGGTTCACCTTTAACCAAGTGCGACAAGTTCTCTGCCAGCTTTTTTCCCTGCTGAATGGCTACTTGCGCAACACCGGGGTGACCATTAGGTGTTGCTTCTGTTACCGAAGCACCTACGTCGCCAATGGCAAATACGTTGGTTGTACCTACCACACGGCAAATTTCATCGGTTTTGATGCGGTTGCCGCGCACCAGGTTCTCTTTAGCAATACCCTGTGGCACAACACCCATTACACCTGCCGACCATACTACGTTTTTGGTCCGTATAACCCGTCCGTCTTCAAATTTCAACTCCGTACCGTCATAGCTGGCAACCTTTACGTTAAGCAGTACTTCAACGCCCATCTTCTCTAAAAACTCCTGCGCTTTTTTTGAAGCCTCGTCAGACATTGGACCTAAAACCTTTGGTAAAAAGTCGACCAGATAAACTTTCATATCCTCTTTGCGCAGCTCCGGGTAATCCTTGCTTAATACATGATTACGTAATTCGGCAAAAGAACCGGCAAGTTCAACACCCGTTGGGCCCGCTCCAACCATTACAAAAGTAACGTATGGGTCGCGTTCCTCTTTAGTGGGAGCTATTACCGCTTGCTCCAAATTCTGTAAAAACATATACCGCAGGTTTAGCGCCTCAGGTATGGTCTTCATAGGCATGGCATAATGCTCAATGTCTTTATTGCCAAAAAAGTTGGTAGTCGATCCGGTGGCCATTACCAGGTAGTCATAAGCTATCTCGCCAATGGTCGTTTCAAGGTAGTTGTTCTCTGTATTTACTGCGGTAACCTCGGCAACCCTAAAACGCAGATTTTTTTGCCCCTCAAAGTTCTTTCTCAATGAAAAGGCTATAGCTTCACACTCCAGGCTTCCGGTAGCCACCTGGTATAACAGGGGAGGGAATGAGTGATAGTTATGCTTATCAAGTAATAATATTTCAACCGGCTCTTTAGCCAGGTGTTTGGCCAGCTCAATACCGCCGAAGCCACCGCCTACTATTACTACCAGTGGAAATTTTGTGTTTTGTTTTGCATCCATGTTCTTTAAACAATTTGCGTGTAAGGTTGATGTCTGTTTGTATAACAAAAAAGGCTTCAAATGTTCTTTGAAGCCTTTTATAAAAATTTATAATGAAATTTTAGTTGAGCTTCTTGCCGCCAAAATCGAGCATTACCGGTGTTGCCACACAAATGGATGAGTAGGTACCAAAGCACACACCCACCAATAAGGCAAACGAGAATCCGCGGATCACATCACCACCGAATATAAATAATACGATGAGCACAAAGATAACAGTTAAAGCAGTAATAATGGTACGGCTTAGTGTACTATTAATAGCCTGGTTAACTACTACAGCCGGATCATCGGTCTTGGCATGGTGCAGGTTAAGGAACTCGCGGATACGGTCAAACACAACCACAGTATCGTTAATGGAGTAACCTATTACAGTTAAGATAGCTGCAATAAATGCCTGATCTATATCCAATGCAAAAGGTAACACACCGTTGAACAGAGAGAAGAACGATAATACCAGCAACGCATCGTGTGCCGTAGCCACCATGGCGCCTAAACTGAACTGCCATCTGCGGAACCGGATTAAGATATAAGCGGATATAACGAGGATAGCAAAAATTACAGTCCATATCGCCGATGTTTTGATATCATTAGCGATAGTTGGCCCAACTTTTTGCGAGCTCATGATTTTAAAGGTAGGAGAAACCTGGCTTAAACCCTTACGCAGCGTGCTTTCAACTTTATTATCAGCAACCGTGGTGTTATCTTCTATCAGGTAGTTGGTAGTAATACGTACCTGGTTACCCGAACCGAAAGATTTAACTTCTGATTTACCTTTGCCCAGCGTGTTGTCGATAGCACTCCGAACATCTTGGGTAGTCAGCGTTTTATCGAAACGTACAACGTAACTGCGGCCACCCTGGAAATCTACGCCGTAGCTAAATCCACGTGTAAACATAGAGATTATACCGGCCAAAATAAATATACCTGAGAAAGCATAGAATCTGAAACGGTTTTTTACGAACGCATAGTTGGCACCCTTAAATAAGTTAGAGCTCCATGCATTCGAAAATTTAATATTCATGTCTTTATCCAGCATCCATTCAAATATTAAACGTGAGATTAACAAAGAACAGAACAATGATGTCAGGATACCGATCATCAAGGTAGTAGCAAAACCTTGTATTGGCCCTGTACCAAAAATGAATAGGATTAAACCGGTAAGGAAGCTACTGATTTGGGAATCGAGAATTGAAGACAAGGCATGTTTGTAACCATCTGCAATGGCTAAACGTTTAGATTTACCAGAAGCAAGTTCCTCTCTAACACGTTCATAAATAAGTACGTTAGCATCAACCGATATACCTAAAATTAACACGATACCGGCAATACCAGGTAACGTTAATACGGCATGTATGCTGGTTAATACACCCATCAGGAAGAAAACGTTTACAAACACTGCAATGTCGGCAACTACACCTGAGTTATTGTAATAAAGTATCATGAATAACAATACTACAATCAAACCAACACCACACGATACTAAACCGTTGTTGATCGCTTCCTGACCTAATGACGGACCAACGATATCTTCAGACACAATACGAGCAGGAGCAGGCAAACGACCAGCCTTTAATGCATTAGCTAAGTCTTTAGTTTCATCCTGAGTAAAGTTACCGCTGATTGAGGACTGGCCACCAGCAATCTCATTATCTACCCGTGGAGCAGATACCACGTTCTCGTCGAGTACAATGGCGATTGAGCGGTTATCATTAGGATCGGTAGGGTTACCGGCAGCTTCAGCAGTAGCACGTCTCCAGGTTTTAGCACCATCGGAGTTCATTGCCATGGAAACCTCGTAGCCGCCTTTAGTTTGATTTAAATCACTTTTGGCATCGGTAATAACTTCACCGCTTAAAACCGGACCATTTTCGGCACCTGAAAGCTTAATGGCATATAAAGAAAGAGCCTTTGTGCCACCTTCGTTAGGTTTAGCTGCCCAAAGTAACTTCATGTTTCTTGGGATAACTGCCTTAACGTCTGGACTGTTTAAATATGAATTTACTTTAGCAGTATCTTTTATCAACGAGTAACCCACAACCGGACCAGGATATGGCTGCATGCCGTTTGCACTTTGCCCTGCGTTAGGTTGTAGTATAGACAATAAAGGAAGTGTTTCTGTTAGCTGGCTTTTGTTTTTCAATGACGCAGCTGAAGTATCTTTAGCCGAGTTTTGCTTAACCTTGCTTAACAATGAACCACCTTTTTTAGCCGTATCAGCAACTGCTGTAGCTGCGGTTGCAGTAGTATCTTTTTTAGCTGTTGATTTGTTTTTAGCTGCTATTATACCGTTAATGTTGAACAGTAATTGTGCAACTTCGGTGTTATCATATGTAGCATAAAACTCCAGCTTAGCTGAACCTTGCAGCAATTTACGTACACGCTCTTTGCTGGATTCAGACACGCCTGGTAACTCAATTAAGATGCGGTTACCTGCTTGCTGCTGAATGTTAGGAGAGGTTACGCCAAATTTATCAATGCGGCTGCGCAGGATGTTAAATGATTGGGTAACGGCAGTGTTTGATTGCTCGCGTAAATAAGATTCAACCTGGCTGTTGCTGGCATCAAATTTTAAGTTGCTTTGGTTAGCCTGTGTAGAGAAAATAGGTGCTAACTTGCCGTTAGGACTAATCTTTTTATACTCGCGCATAAAAATATCGATGTAGTTTTCAGGGCTTGTTTTTGCAATTACATCTGCATTGTGTAAAGCCTGATTAAAGGTAACATCCGGATTATTGTTGGCCAACGTACGGATCAGCTCACTCAAAGAGATCTGCATGGTAACGTTCATACCGCCTTTTAGATCCAAACCTAAGGCCAGCTCATTGTTTTTACAATACTGATAGTCATGGCCAAACAACGGATAAACCGGTTTATTTGAAATAGAATCTAAGTAAGCTTTTTCTTTTTCCGGGTTGCCTTTAGCATAAGCCCTGGCATCATCTTCTACCTTTTTGGTTACCCAGGTGAACGAAAGCTGGTACAAGCAAACAAGCGCCACTAATACAGCAAAAAATTTAATAACCCCTTTACCTTGCATGGTGTAGTCTATGTGTAAATTAATTTATAAGCTTTGAAAATAAGACGGCAAATCTAATAAAATTTCGTAAGGGAAAGACTTTAATTAAAACAAAATAAATGGCTGTGTTGTTAGCGCCGCTTTAAGGTGATGAAGGAGTAAGGAAGCGCATTTTTTTCATCGGCTTGATAATCTGCCCGACCTACTTCTTCCCATTCAGTCATATTTATTTCCGGAAAAAATGTATCGGCCTCAAACACTTGATGCACAATAGTTAAATTTAATATATCTGTTATAGGCATAGCCTGTTTATAAATTTCGGCACCGCCAACAATATGCAGCTCGGGTTCATTAGCGCCTAACCCTATAGCTGCATCTAAAGAATTAACAACCTCACATCCCGGAATTTCAATATTTTGGCGGGTAATCACAATATTACGGCGCTTGGGCAATGGTTTACCAACCGAATCAAACGTTTTGCGCCCCATAATTACTGTATGCCCGCTTGTAATGTCCTTAAAGTGTTTCAAATCATTAGGCAAATGCCAAAGCAACTGATTGTTCTTTCCAATGGCGTTGTTCTCTGATATTGCAACCGTGATAATTATTTTAGGTTTCATAAATGGTTTTATACGGCTACTGCACCTTTAATATGCGGCCAGGGATTATAATTTTCTAACGTAAAATCTTCAAATTTAAAGTCAAAGATGTCCTTTACATCAGGATTGATGTGCATAGTAGGTAATGGTCTGGGTTCGCGGCTAAGCTGCAGGTTAACCTGCTCCAAGTGGTTATTATAGATATGGGCATCGCCAAACGTATGTATAAAGTCGCCGTAATCCAGGTCACAAACCTGGGCTACCATCATAGTAAGCAAGGCGTACGAAGCAATGTTAAACGGTACTCCTAAAAATATATCGGCACTGCGCTGGTACAGCTGGCAAGACAATTTGCCCCGTATTTCACCTTTTTTGGTGTCGGCTGGCTCTACATAAAATTGAAACAAGCTATGGCAGGGTGGAAGCGCCATATGGTCAACATCGGCCACGTTCCATGCCGATACCATAATGCGGCGCGAATCTGGATTAGTTTTCAGTGTTTTTACCACCTGGCTTATCTGGTCAATGTGCCGGCCATCGGGCGTAGGCCATGAGCGCCACTGGTAGCCATAAACTGGGCCAAGGTTGCCTTCGGCGTCGGCCCACTCGTCCCAAATGCGTACGCCGTTCTCTTTTAAATATTTAATGTTAGTATCGCCACTTAAAAACCAAATAAGCTCGTGTATAATAGATTTAAGGTGCAGCTTTTTTGTAGTTACCAACGGAAAGCCATCCTTTAAATTAAAGCGCATTTGGTACCCAAAAACGCTGATGGTGCCTGTTCCGGTACGGTCGTGCTTTTGAGCGCCATTCTCCAGCACATGGCGCATCAAGTCGAGATATTGTTTCATAATTTAAAAAGCCGCGCAAAAACAACAATGTTTAAACGCTTGCGGTTACAAAGAAAATTAATCTATTTTGGCTTTCCTACTAATGTGCAAAATTCAACCGTATATCAACATTCATGATCGTATTCCCAAACGCTAAAATTAACATAGGGCTTCATATTACTGAGCGCCGTCCGGATGGATACCATAACTTAGAAACAGTTTTTTATCCACTGATGATAAAGGATGCGCTGGAAGTGATTGAGAGCAAGGAGCTTAATTTTCAGTCATCGGGCATTCCTATTCCAGGAAATAGTAGCGGCAACCTATGCCTTAAAGCCTACCATTTAATAAAGCGCGATTTTGACATACCACCGGTAAGCATCCATTTGCATAAGCATATACCTATTGGCGCCGGTTTGGGTGGTGGCTCAGCTGATGCCGCTTTTTTTCTTAAGTTGATGAATGAAACTTTTAATTTAAGCTTGAACGAAGATGATATGATGAACTATGTACGGCAGCTTGGTGCCGACTGTGCTTTTTTCATAAAAAACAAACCCGTTTATGCTTTAGAGAAGGGCGACCGTTTTGAACCGGTAAAACTGGACTTATCAGCATACCATATAGTATTAGTTATGCCATCAGTACATGTATCTACGGCCGAGGCCTACGGTGGAATTAAACCGGCGGCACCTCAAGTGTCAGTGAGAGAGTTGATTCAGCAACCTATCAATGAATGGAAGCACACCATAACAAACGATTTTGAAAAGCACATATTTGAGGCCTACCCGGTCATCAGGCTGATTAAAGAAGCATTATACAATGCCGGAGCACTATACGCCAGTATGAGTGGGAGTGGAGCTTCAGTATTTGGGATATTTAATGAGATGCCTGACTTGAGTGTGCTTGAAGCGGATAATCAGGTATTTTATAATTTATAAAGCAAAAAAAGCCAGGCGATTTGCCTGGCTTTTTTTGCTTTATATGCACAATTATAATTTACCAAGTTCTTGAACTAGGTCAATCAATTTGTTTGAATAACCCCACTCGTTATCGTACCATGATACTACTTTAACAAAGTTTCCGTTCAGTGCAATACCGGCTTTAGCATCAAAAATTGATGTGCGTGCATCGCCTTTAAAGTCTTCGGATACTACTTCATCTTCAGTATAACCTAAAATGCCTTTTAATTCGCCTTCAGAAGCTTCTTTCATGGCAGCTTTAATGTCATCATAAGAAGTGTTTTCTCTTAAACGTACGGTTAAATCAACTACAGATACGTCGGCCACTGGCACACGGAAAGACATACCGGTTAATTTGCCTTTAAGGGCAGGAATAACCAATGATACTGCTTTAGCAGCACCAGTTGATGAAGGGATGATGTTTTGATAAGCGCCACGGCCGCCTCTCCAGTCTTTTGCAGACGGGCCGTCAACTGTTTTCTGAGTAGCAGTAACCGCATGGATCGTGCTCATCAGGCCTTCTTCGATACCAAACTTATCATTTAATACCTTGGCAATTGGAGCCAGACAGTTTGTAGTACATGATGCGTTTGATACGATGTTTTGCTCAGCTTTAAGCTCTTTGTGGTTAACACCCATAACGAAAGTAGGCGTATCGTCTTTTGCCGGAGCTGACATCACCACTTTTTTAGCGCCAGCATCAAGGTGTTTCTGAGCTGATTCCTGAGTTAAGAATAAACCAGTTGATTCGATTATTACTTCAGCGCCAACTTCATTCCATTTCAAGTTAGCCGGATCTTTTTCGGCAGTTACACGAATGGTTTGACCATTTACTACCAGGTTACCATCTTTTACTTCGATAGTACCGTCAAACCTACCATGGGTTGAGTCATACTTAAGCATATAAGCCATATAGTCTGGTTCAACCAGGTCATTGATTCCTACTATCTCAATATCGGCTCTCTGTATAGCGGCCCTAAAAGCTAACCGACCAATACGGCCGAATCCGTTAATTCCTATTTTCATGTGTTTCTAATTTTTATTAGCGTAATAATTTAATAAATTGTTTATAGGTTCTTTTAAAATGTAAGCAATTTGAACGCCGGCTTTTGCCGCCGCTTGTTCTAACTGGGCTTTGAAACCGGCAGCCACCGATCCAGCAAAATGCACCTCAGCATCCGGGTATTGCTCTTTTAAAGGTAGCACATACGTGTTTATCATGAGGTCAAAGCCCCTGGTAATGACGTTCTGAATATAACTATCGGTTTGATTATCTACAAAGAAGTCGGCCATTGAACTTAGGTATAAAGCCGGCTGCCGCTGATGATAAACTTTTTCCAGAAGCAGCCTTCGGTCTGCATCATAGCGCTTAATAAATTTTTTTCGCAAGTTTTCGGGCAAAGTTTCATTAAGGTATGCTTTAATGAGTTGTTTACCCAACCAATTACCCGAACCCTCATCAGCCAGGATATAGCCTAAACCGTAATTGTTGGGTTTAATCTTCTTGCCGTCGAACCAAGCTGAGTTGGTGCCGCTGCCACAGATACATACTATGCCGGGCTGGCTCTTGCAACAGGCTATAGCAGCACCTTGCATATCATGCTCAATAACCACGCGTGCATATTTAAAAAATGCGGAAAAGCTGTTATAAACCAGCTCTTGAAGCGGCTTGTTCAGCACACCAGCACCAAAAAAGTAAATGCGCTTAATCTGCTCGGCATGGTGTATAAGGTTAATATTCTTATTCAGCAGTTGCAGGATATGCTTTTCGTCATTAAAAAACGGGTTTATACTGCCAGTTTTAAATGAGGCTACCGTTCGGCCTTTATCGGCTAAACGCCAATCAGCATAATTAGATCCACTGTATATTACTGCAAGCATGTAAATGAAGCACTTTGGCGCGCAAATATAATAACTTTGGTGGCTTATCAACCTAATATCTGCCAAGGTTTCGTGTAAAAATTACACCAACGTTTTATAACCGGTTTAAATTGCCTTTTGCTTACTAAAAATTTGCCACTCGTGTCTGCATATTATCTAAAAAATGTATTATTGTTGCAGTTGCTAAATTCGAGTTAATTTTAGCTGAATAACAATTACCTTTATAACTTAAAGCTTTAATTTATTTAATACTGAAGGCCTTGGAAGAACAGTTGGTTAAATTTGAGTCCGAATTCTCGATCGATTGCGTGATATTTGGGTTTGAAGCCGGTGAATTGAAAATATTATTAATTGAGCGGAATGACGAACCGTTTAAAGATTGGTTAGCGCTTCCGGGTAACCTGGTACAAAATAATGAAGGAATTGAGGAAGCTGCTGAGCGCATACTACATGAGCTAACCGGCCTGAACAACCTGCACATGGAACAATTCCACACATTTGGAGATGTGAATCGTCACCCTCGTGGTCGTATTATAACGGTAGCTTATTATGCACTGATCAGGATTGACAGTCAAAAAGAACTTAGGCCGGGCCAATTGGCCAGAAAAGCACTATGGCATACCGTTAGCGATTTGCCCAAGCTGGCGTTTGACCATACCGAAATTTTTAAAACAGGTTTTAATAAGCTGCGTCGCCGGTTGAGCTATCAGCCTATTGCCTATGAGCTACTGCCCGAAAAATTTACTTTAACGCAATTGCAGCAATTGTATGAGGCTATCTTGAATAAAAAACTCGATAAGCGTAATTTCAGAAAGAAGATGTTAAGCTACGGTTTTTTAAAGGAGTTGGATGAGAAGCAAAAAAACGTGTCGTTCCGGGCTGCAAAGCTATACAAGTTTGACAGGCGCAAGTACAGTAAAATTTTTCAAAACGAGTTAGGGGTAGACATATAAGCGAATAATAAAAAGAAAGCGCCGATTTAATCGGCGCTTTCTTTTTATATGCTTGTCGGCAAACTATAATTGGCTGGGAGCAAGTTCAAGATGGAACTTAACCAAATTATCTATAGGTGAACGGATAATGTTACCCATCTTCATGCCGTTCTCTGTAACTACTTCTTCCAATACGTTCCTAAAATTATAGCCTACTGATCCGATGCAGTTAAAACTATAGTTTTGGTAATTAGGATAGCGGGTAACCAAGTTGCGGAAAAAATCTTCGAATGATGTTTTTACCAGATTGCGCGTGTACTCCAAATGCACATTGTTATCATAAACAAATTTGCTGAAGCCTGCACAAAAGCGGTTAGCAAGGGGTTGTGAGTACACCTGTTCGTTAACGTCGTCAGGTGTAAGATGATAGGTATCCCAAAAGTTTTTGCGTACAGCTTCAGGCATGTAACCTCTTAAATAGTCAATCAGCAATTTTTTGCCAATATAACATCCACTGCCTTCGTCTCCTAAAATATAGGCGCCCGAATCGATGTTGTGAGCGATAGTTTTACCGTCATAAATACATGTGTTCGTGCCAGTGCCTAATATTGCTGCAAATCCTTCTGTGTGGCCAAGCAATGCACGTGCAGCGGCCATCAAATCATGACCAATATTTACTTTAGCATTTACAAAAACTTTTTGCATAGCTCCCTGAACTACTTTACGTTTTTCTTCGGTAGAACACCCGGCACCGTAATAATTCACTTCGGTTAGAATGTCCTTTTGCAGGTCAGACGGCAGATTTGCGTTTAATGATTCGATTATGTACTCAGTACTTACAAAATAAGGGTTGTAACCCTCTGTATTGAAATATACTTTTTTACCTTCATCGTTCACCAAGCACCAGTTGGTTTTAGTTGAGCCGCCGTCAGCAATTAATTTCATAGGCTTTTTTAAAGTTAAGTTGGGGTTAAATGTAGGATTTACTTACTTTAAATAAAATAAATTTTAATGTAAAAAATACACTAACCTCATATTGTTAATTAGCAATCGATTGCGGTGGTAAAATTTACAATATATAAGTGCTTCTTTTTAAAAGTTAATTTTTACACAAATGCTAAGCTTGTTGCGGCCATCATAGCGATGCCGGTATAAGTGTCATCAAATTAAATTTATATTTGCAAATTATCTACTCACTGCGTTACTAAAATAATGATTGATTACAAACTTGGCAACAGCGATGCAATGCCTGATCTGAGTAATACCTGCATTGCAATAATTGGCTTAGGCTACGTTGGCCTGCCACTTGCAGTTGAATTTGCCAAAAAATATCCGGTGTTTGGGTTCGATAAATCGCTATCCAGAATTGCAGAATTAAGCGCCGGGTTCGACCGGACTCATGAGATTACAGATTTAGAACTAAAAACCGTTATTACTGGTGTAAACCCGGGCGTTGGTTTATCCCTAACATCAACGCCTGAGCATATTCAAAAATGTAACGTCTATGTTGTAGCTGTTCCGACACCAACCGACAGACATAATAGGCCAGACCTGGGCTTAATTAAGTTGGCGAGCGAAACCGTTGGCAAGGTACTAAAGAAAGGAGACGTAGTTATCTACGAATCAACCGTATACCCAGGCCTAACTGAAGAAGTTTGTATTCCTATTTTAGAGCAAATTTCTGGTTTAACGTTTAATCAGGACTTTTACGCAGGTTACTCACCCGAGCGTATAAATCCGGGCGATAAAGTACACACTTTAACCAGTATTGTTAAAGTAACCTCAGGTTCAACCCCCGAAGTGGCCGATTATGTAGATGCACTATACAGGTCCATCATTAAAGCGGGCACACATAAGGCACCCAGTATTAAAGTTGCAGAAGCCTGCAAAGTAATCGAAAACTCACAACGTGATATAAACATTGCTTTTGTGAATGAGATAGCCAAGATATTTAACATTTTGAATATTGATACACAGGCCGTTTTAGAAGCAGCTGGCACCAAATGGAATTTTTTAAATTTTAAACCCGGATTGGTAGGAGGCCACTGTACCGGTGTTGACCCATATTACTTAGCGCAAAAAGCGCAGGAGGTAGGGTATCACCCTGAAATTATTTTAGCAGGCCGGCGCATTAACGACGGCATGGGAACCTATGTGGCCCAGGAGGTGATCAAGTTAATGATAAAGAATAACATTGGTGTTAAACAAGCTAGTATATTGGTGTTGGGATTTACGTTTAAAGAGAACTGCCCTGATGTACGCAATACGCGTGTGGTAGATATTGTTAAGGTACTTCAAGAGTATGACACCAATTGCGAAGTATATGATCCATGGGCCGACCCGGCAGAGGTAAAGCGTGATTATGGAATTACGACCTTTAATAAATTTAGCCAGCTAAGCGGCAAGTACGATGCTATTGTTCTGGCTGTTGCGCATAAAGAGCTTTTGTCATTAGATATCAATGCTTTAAAACGTCATCAGCATGCCGTTGTATATGATATTAAAAGTATCCTCCCAGCAAGCACAAGTTCTGGAAGGCTGTAAGCTATCCCTCAAAATTTCTTATTTGTACAATATTTTTGCCATTCCTTAAAACATTACGTGTCGGTTTTTAATTATTACAACAGTTTTAACGGTTCTTGCTAAATCTCAAAGTGAAGTATCTGTTTCACTAAAAAATTTGTAACAATTAAAATAATATACTTAATGAGCAAACCATACGATTATCTAATAGTAGGATCTGGATTGTTTGGGGCAGTGTTTGCCCATGAAGCTAAAAAAAAAGGAAAACGTTGTCTGATTATCGACAAACGTAATCATTCTGGGGGCAATATTTATTGCGAAAACGTGGAAGGCATTAATGTCCATAAGTATGGCGCTCACATATTTCACACCAATGATAAGACCATTTGGGACTATGTAAACTCTTTCGTAGAGTTCAACCGTTACACTAATAGCCCGCTCGCTATTTTTGAGAACGAGATGTACAATCTTCCGTTCAATATGAACACCTTTTATCAATTATGGAAGGTTAAAACGCCCGACGAAGTTAAGGCAGTCATTCAGGCTCAAATTGCCGAATCAGGCATTACAAACCCGCAAAACCTCGAAGAGCAAGCTATATCGTTAGTAGGTACCGATATTTATTACAAACTTATAAAAGGTTATACCGAAAAGCAATGGGGCAGGGATGCTAAGGACTTACCCGCATTTATTATAAAACGGTTGCCGGTACGCTTTACCTACGATAATAATTACTTTAACGATAAATACCAGGGTATCCCTATTGGCGGTTACAATAAGCTGACCGAAGGGTTATTAGAGGGAATTGACATAAAACTAAATGTTGATTATTTTGCTAACCGGGCTGAATGGGATGCGCAAGCCGACAAAATAGTTTTTACCGGAAAAATTGATGAATTTTATGATTACCGCTTTGGTCAATTGCAATATCGCAGCCTCAAGTTTGAACATCAAACCAAGGATACCGACAATTACCAAGGCAATGCTGTGGTAAATTATACAGAACGCCACATACCTTACACTCGCATAATAGAGCATAAGCACTTTGAGTTTGGCACGCAGTCCAAAACGGTCATCACGAAAGAGTATCCTGAAGAGTGGAATACCGAAAAAGAACCGTACTATCCAATAAATGATGCTCACAACACAGAAATTTATAAAAAGTACGAAGCTTTAGCGAAGGCTGATAGTCACATTGTATTTGGCGGACGTTTGGCAGAATATAAGTACTATGATATGCACCAGGTGATAGGTTCAGCACTGAAAAAGAGCCAGTCTATTTAACGTCAAAAAACAGGCGTAAAAAAATAAGGGGTTTTAACGCCCCTTATTTTTTTACGGTTTATTCAAAAAAACATGCTATTTTTGGAAGATTTAATTTTCCTAAAAAGCTATTACCGTGCCTCTGAAAAATAAAAAGATTTTTTTTAAATGGTGTTATATTATATGTCTGCCAGTTATCGTTTCATCATGCTCTTCTATAAAAAACGTTAAATATTTTAAAGATATATCAGATACAACTGCAATTACAAGATTAGCGGATGTTAAGTATACGGAGCCAAAAATTCAGGCAGACGATATTTTGTCGGTTAATATTCAAACAGTTGATCCTACTGCCACTCAAACGTTAGCACAAGGCAACGTCCAGAATGCGGCCATTGGCGCTACGTCAGCCGGTAGCACGGGCGGCCAAACCATAGCTGGCTACTTGGTTGATAACAAAGGCAACATTGAAATGCCTGTTATTGGCAAAATAAAACTTGCGGGTTTAACTACTGAACAAGCAAGGGATGTAGTTCGGGAGAGAGCTAGCCAATTTTACAAAAGTCCAACCGTAAATCTGCGTTTTGCTAATTTTAAAATAACAATTTTAGGTGAGGTGACGAAACCAGGTACATACGTCGTTTCTAATGAAAAGATAAATATCTTGGATGCACTGGGGTTAGCTGGTGATTTAACTGTTTATGGTAAACGGGAAAACGTTGCATTAATTAGACAAGGTGACAATGGCATACGTGAACTTGTTAGGCTTGACTTAAGCAAGAGTGAAGTATTAAATTCGCCATACTTTTTTCTAAGGCAAAACGATTACATATACGTTGAGCCAAGCAAATCTAAAATTGCATCATCCGATGCCATACAAAACCGGAATATTACCATCCTTACCACACTTGGAGGGTTACTAATTTCTATTGTAGCAATTGTTGTAAGCGCTACTAGCAATTAATTTTTATGTCTCAAAATTCATACTCTAATTCTGCAAGCGCACGAAAAAAAATAAAAAGTGCGGATGAAGATGTCATTGATATCAAAAGTATCGTAGGTAGGCTGATTGATAATTGGTTATTCTTCGTTTTATGTATCCTAATCTGCTTAACGTTATCCATTGTTTATGCTCACTACTCCTCACCAAGTTGGCTTGTTACTAGTAAAATACTGGTAAAAGATGATAAAAGTAGTCCAGGAAGTGCTGTAAGTGGATCTTTGGGAGGAGATTTCGGGTCCTTACTTAACTCTAAAAGTAGCGCTGATAACGAAATGCAGATTTTAAAGTCTCGTACTTTGATGGAAAAGACTATAGATGCGATGCAGTTAAATTTAAGAACTTATTCGGTCGACGGTTTAAAATCAACAGAGATATATGAGGAAGCTCCTTTTACTTTAAGCGTTGCGAATAAAGTCGACACTATACAATTTAGGAAATACGATGTCGAGATTTTAGATGATAGTAATTTTATTCTTTCAAACAAGAAAGATAATTTAGAACAGAAGGGTAAGTTCGGAGATATAATAAGCCTTAAACAATATAACTTAAAATTGCGGTATAAACCTGGGTTTAAGCATGCAAGAAAGTATCAAATAGCAATCGAATCATCAGACGCCGCTGTAATTAGTTTCTCACAAAGTTTTACAGCCGCTTTGTCAGACAAACAAGCTACCACAATAGATCTTTCAATTACCTATCCAAACCCAGCTAAAGGAGAAGCGATCTTAAATAAGATTATGCAGATCTATCTGCAATCAAGTGTGCAAAACGAAAAGCAAATCGCTGACAGTACCATGAGCTTCATTGATTCCCGAATTCTGTTGGTTTCTAAAGAGCTTAATAACATAGAAAAGCAGTTTGAGCAGTATAAATCACAAAACAACATAGCCAATATAAGTGAACAGTCGAAAGTACTGGTTAGCAGCGCAAGTGAATATTATGATAAACTAGCACAACAAGAAACGCAGCTAACAATTATTAATGACTTGGAAAGGCGTTTAAATAATTCCAAAGATAAAAATATTATTCCCCGTTCTTTGATAAATCCAAGTGATCAGTCATTTGGGCAAGCCATCAATAGCTACAATGATTTAGTGCTAAGTAGGGATAGGGCAACCCTGTCTTTTACAGAAGAAAATCCTGTCGTACAAAATCTTGATAAGCAAATCAATAATGCGCGATTAACCTTGTTAAACAACATACAATCCTACAAGCAAAGTTTGCAGGTAGGTAGAGCCGAGCTACAAAAACAAAACACCGGATTTACTGGACAGCTTAAACAACTACCGGGAAAAGAACGCAACTATCTAGATTTCTCGCGACAACAGAATCTTAAACAAGAACTTTTTGTGTTTTTGTTGCAAAAACGTGAAGAGACTGCTATTTCAAGAAATTCAACCATATCAAATTCAAGAATTGTTGATATGGCCAAAAGTGACTTTTTACCGTTTAAGCCTAAAAAGGTAATTATTTATACACTAGGATTGCTATTGGGAATAATCCTGCCGGCGCTCTACTTATTCATAAAAAACTTATTAAATGTTAAGATTGACTCGAAGAATGATATAGAGAGAGTTACTGACATTCCAATTTTAGGCGAAATTGGACACAATAATGACAAACAAAGTTTAGTGACCGGAACAAATTCAAGATCTGTTATTTCCGAACAGTTCAGAAGCTTAAGAACAAATTTACAGTTTGTTTTAGGAAGTTCTAAATCGAACGTTTTATTGTTTACTTCGAGTATGAGTGGCGAAGGAAAGTCTTTCCTTTCTCTCAATATTGGAAGTGCGTTGGCACTCACCAATAAAAAGGTTGTCTTTATGGAAATGGACTTAAGGAAGCCTAAGTTGTCGGAAAGTGTTGGTTTGTCAATCGAAAACGGTTTTACAAATTACGCTATATCAGAAGACAGTTCTTATGATTTTAAAAAGTTGCTTAAGCCATTAAGCTTTAATAAAAATTGTTTTTTAATTTCATCGGGGCCAATACCGCCTAATCCTGCTGAATTGCTTATAAATGGCAAACTCGAAATACTTATCAACTATTTGAGAAATGAATTCGATTACATCATTATGGATTGTGCACCTGTTGGTTTAGTAACAGATGCTTTAATGATTGAAAGATATGTTGATCTAACTCTATATGTTGTACGGCAAGGCTTTACCTTTAAATCTCAACTTAGTATAGTTAATGATTTAGAAAAAGGTAATAAAGTGAAAAGTTTGTATTTGGTTGTAAACGATATCAAAGCAGAAAAGGGTGGATATTCGACATATAAACGAGCTTATGGTTATGGTATTGAAGAGGAAGAGACAGTTTTTTCAAAGATTAAATTTTGGAAACGTAAATAATTGAAATTGGAAAAAGGAGCTAAGATATACATAGCTGGCCATCGTGGAATGGTAGGCTCGGCTATAATGCGCAAGTTAGAGCAGGAAGGGTTTACAAATTTTGTAACGCGCGGTTCATCAGAGCTTGATTTACGCAATCAGCAAGCGGTAGCTGTGTTTTTTGAACAGGAAAAGCCTGACTATGTTTTTTTGGCAGCCGCTAAGGTGGGTGGTATTGTAGCTAATAACACGTACCGGGCTGAGTTTTTGTACGATAATTTACAGATACAGAATAATATCATTCAATCGGCTCACCTCAACGGCGTAAAAAAGCTGATGTTCCTGGGATCCAGTTGTATCTATCCTAAAATGGCGCCACAGCCATTGAGAGAAGATTACCTTCTTACCGGCCCGTTAGAAGACACCAATGAGCCTTATGCTATAGCTAAGATAGCCGGTATAAAAATGTGTGATGCTTACCGTGCACAGTACGGCTGTAATTATATCTCGGTTATGCCAACCAATTTGTACGGTTATAACGATAATTACCATCCTCAGAATTCGCATGTCTTGCCAGCCATGATCCGTAGGTTTCATGAGGCAAAAGAGCAAGGTTTACCATCGGTTACAATTTGGGGAACCGGCTCGCCCAAACGGGAGTTTTTGTTTGCCGATGATTTAGCCGCAGCTTGTTATTACCTGATGGAGAATTACAACGAAGCTGGTTTGGTAAACGTAGGGACAGGTGAAGACCTGTCTATAAAAGAGCTGGCCGAGCTGGTTAAAGCAACCGTGGGTTATCCAGGAGAGATTACTTTTGATACCTCGAAACCGGATGGTACCCCGCGTAAGTTAATGGATGTATCCAAATTGCACAGTAAGGGCTGGAAACATACAATAGACCTGCCAGAAGGTATCCGGTTAGCTTACCAGGACTTTTTAACAAAACATACAGTAACACAAATATAATACACGTATGAAGAAAGCATTATTAACAGGTATAACAGGTCAGGATGGGGCCTATTTAACAGAGTTACTATTGGAAAAAGGCTACGAAGTACACGGCATCAAACGCCGTTCATCGTTGTTCAACACCGATAGGATAGACCACCTGTACCAGGATCCGCATGAACCACATCCCAGCCTGGTTTTGCACTACGGCGATTTGTCTGACTCGACCAACCTGATCCGCATCATCCAGCAGGTACAGCCTGATGAGATCTATAACCTGGGTGCGATGAGCCATGTTAAGGTAAGCTTTGATACGCCCGAGTATACAGCCAATGCCGATGGTATCGGCACCCTGCGTTTGCTGGAGGCTATCCGTATTTTAGGATTAGAGAAAAAGACCCGCATCTACCAGGCTTCCACCTCAGAGCTTTACGGTTTGGTACAAGCCGTTCCGCAAAGTGAGACGACGCCTTTCTATCCCCGAAGCCCTTATGCCGTAGCCAAGCTGTATGCTTACTGGATTACGGTCAACTACCGGGAAGCCTACGGCATTTATGCCTGTAACGGCATCCTGTTCAACCATGAGAGCCCGCTCAGGGGTGAGACCTTTGTAACGCGTAAGATTACCCGTGCGGTAGCCAAGATAGCCATGGGTTTGCAAGACAAGCTTTACCTGGGTAACCTGGATGCGCAGCGCGACTGGGGACATGCCAAAGACTATGTGGAGGCAATGTACCTGATCCTGCAGCAGGAAACACCTGAAGACTTTGTGATAGCCACCGGTGTAACCACTTATGTACGCGACTTTGTGCGCATGGCTTTTGCTGAAGTGGGTATCGAGGTTGAATTCAAAGGCGAAGGTGTAGAGGAAAAAGGTTACGTGGTAAGCTGTTCAAAACCGGAGTTTCAGGTTGTAGCAGGTACCGAAGTGGTAGCTGTAGATCCTAAGTATTTCCGTCCTACGGAAGTAGAATTACTGATTGGCGATCCAACTAAATCGATGACCAAGCTGGGCTGGAAACCGAAGTATGACCTGCAAGGTTTGGTGGCCGAGATGGTGGCTATGGACGTAGATCTGTTCCAACGTGAAAAACTGCTGAAAGACTCAGGTTACCAAATCAAAAACCAATACGAATAATATGAGAATTGGAATATTAGGTGCCGGCATTTCCGGCTTAAGTGCTGCAAAGTTATTAAGCAAAAAGTTTGATGTTGAAATTTTAGAACGTAGCCATATACATGGTGGCATTGCAAGGACAAAAGAAGTTGAGGGGGTAGCCTACCATGTAACAGGAGGACATTGCTTTAATTCCAAATATAGAGATGTTCTTGATTTTGTGTTTGATGAAGTACTCAGCAAAGACAAATGGCACAACATTCAACGAGCTGCAAATATAAACTTTCGGGATAATGAAATAACCTATCCTATTGAGTTTGCAATTAAGCAAATCAATAATTTTGATAGTGAACTAGCCATCAATATTACAAAAGACTTTTTGGCAGCAGAGGACGATTTAAATTACAAAAATTTGGAAGATTGGTTCCGAAAGAAGTTTGGAAATACATTAGCTGAGTCTTATTTCATCCCGTATAATACCAAAATTTGGAATCGGTCACCTAATGAAATGAGTCCAAGCTGGGTTGAAGGCAAGTTGCCTATTCCTGATAAAAAGTCATTCTTTAATGGGCTAGTCAATAATGAAGCAGATAAAATGCCTCATGCAAATTTCTTTTATCCAAATACCAACAATCAGAATACCTTTATAGATGCCTTGGCAGAAGATTTGAATATTACGTATAATTATACTGTTCAAAAAATTAGCTTTGACGCTTTTGAAAAATTATGGATCGTCAATAACGAAAAAAGGTACGACTTAATCATATCAACGCTACCTCTTAATATCTTGCCAACATTAATAGAGGCAACACCACAGTTCGTTTTAGATGAGGCTGGTAAATTGAAGTATAACAAAGTTTCTACCATGTTATGGGAAACACAAGGAACTAAGCACACCTGGACCTATGTTCCCGAATCAAATAACTTTTTTCATCGCTATATACATATCGGTAATTTCTACCAACCTCAAAGAAACGTGTCTATAACAGAAGTTGTGGGCGAAAAATCATATGACGAAATGGTTGAAAACGGAAAGAAAGATCCTTTTTTGATACGCCCAATAGATTACCACGTTTCTGATCACGCATACGTTGTTTTTGATGAGAATTACGATACTGCAACCCAAAATGTAAAAACCTATTTACAAAACCTGGGCATCCATACTTTAGGACGTTTTGGCGAGTGGCAATACTATAATATGGACGTATGTATCAAGCAAAGCATTGATCTATACAACAATCTCATCCAAAAGATTGAAGATTAACCCAGTTGCATTTACACTTGATAGAAAGTATGAAAATAAACGTATGTTCAATAGGCGATCCTAACAGCCCGAAAACGTGGTCAGGAACGTCTAGAAACATTTTAGATGTTCTTAAGAAAGAAGATAGGGTAGAGATGACTTTTTATGCCGATCAGGAAGCATTAAAGAGTAAAGCAATACAATTTCTATCAATGTTGTATTACAAAACGTTTGTTGACAGAAACAGAGGCAAATTTATCAGGCATGCCTATGGAAGGAGCTTTGTAAAAAAAACTGCCGAGTCTAAATCCAAACATACTTTGCATGTTGGAACCTGCTGTTTACCTGCCGCCCTACCAAAAGATCAGCACCATTATTTCTATTGTGATTTTACCTGGAACTTGTGGTCTTCACAAGCTACAAATATGGGTAAGTACTCTAATAAACTTATTAATGATGCCGAAAAGGTTGAATATGAAACTTATAAAAATTTAGATCATATTTTTTCTATAAGTGAGTTTGTGAAAGCAAATTTAATTAATCACTACCATGTTCCGTCTGAAAAGATAACAGTTGTTGGTACAGGAACCGGTGTTATTAAACCTTTTTTTGGTACAAAAGACTATAGCAATGGAAAAATACTCTTTGCAGCCAAAGGTAGGTTTAAAGACAAGGGAGGAGATATAGTGCTTAAAGCTTTCGAGAAAGCATTAACTATTAATCCTAATCTCCAGCTTTCAATCGTTGGCCAAAATGACTACACCGGGTTAATAGATCATCCTAACATAAAAACATACGGTTTTATACCTATTGAGGAATTACAGGACTTATTTAACACGCATAGTTTGTTTTTAATGCCTGCACTTAACGAGCCTTGGGGCCTTGTGTATTTGGAGGCGCTGGCTTGTAAAATGCCAATTATTGGGCTTAACCGAAACAGTTTTCCCGAATTATCTGGGCATGGTGGCTATGGATTCGGTATAAACGAGGCTGACCCTGACATACTTGCTGAATGTCTAGCGAAAGCTTTGTCAGATATTCCTATGCTCCAGAATATGGCTGAAAAAGGACAGCAGAACTGCTTATCAAATTTTACTTGGGACAACACAGTTGAAAAGATTATATCAAAAATTGAAGATTTAGCATCAGTTAAGGTGAAAAATTGATATGCTAAAAAAGAATATTTTATTCAATCTGATCTTATCGGTTAGTCAAGTACTATTCCCGTTAATTATATTTCCCTATGCGTCAAGAGTGTTAGAGCCTCAAGGTATCGGCTCTGTTGCTTTCATTGACAGCATAACATCAATCTTTCTACTTGTTGCGTATTTAGGAATACCTATATACGGAGTTCGCGAAATTTCTAAGGTAAAAGATTCTCCCTCTAAGTTAAATGACTTGTATGGCGAACTTATAATTATACACTTTGCGTCAACCTTATTACTGGGTATAATTTATTTAGGAAGCTCATTTGTTTTTTCTGCATTGATTGTACACCGAAATTTGATTTATATTGGTTTATGTACATTAATATTTAATGTTTTTATAACAGAGTGGTTTTTTCAGGGGATTGAAGACTTTAGCTATATAACCAAACGGACTTTACTTATAAGGATAGTTTTTATCGTTCTGTTGTACACTTTTGTTAAAAGCAAGGAAGACACATTATTATATTATGGTTTAATGTCTTTAAGCTTCCTTTTTAACGCTTTATTTAATTATTTACACGCGCGTAAACAAGTTAAAATCTCGTTTAAAAATATCAATTTAAAAAGGCATTTAAAGCCTCTTTTAACCATTTTAGGATCCAACCTTGCTATTAGTATTTACTTGTTAATTGACACGACTGTGTTAGGGTTGCTAAAAGGTGAAGTAATCGTTGGATATTATTCCACGGCTGTTAAAATAACAAAGATATCCATAACATTAATTACAGCATTGGGTATTGTTTTAATACCACAAATTAGTAAGGCATTTAGTGAAAGTAATTTCAAACGGGTAAATGAATTAATAGACAAATCCATCAATTACACAAGTACTCTTGCAGTTCCAATATGTTTTGGGATAATAATTACCGCTCCTTTTTTAGTTGATATTATCGTCGGACCTAAGTTCCATGAATCGATATTATTAATCAGGGTTTTAGCGGCTATTACAGTCATAATAGGATTTACTAATGTTTTTGCTTGGCAAATCTTAACCCCCCTCGGGAAAGACAAGATTATTTTTACAATTGTTACTGTTGGTATGATAATCAACTTATCTTTAAATTTGGCAATTGTGCCATTTTTTTCAGCGCTTGGAGCAACAATTATCAACGTTTTTACAGAAGCGTTTGTGATGTTAATGACGTTTTATAACGTGCGAAAGTTAAACATAGTTAGCATTAATTATAGGTATTTAATTGATGCAGTAATAGGCTCGTTATTTTTTATTCCCATAAAGTTTGTCTTTAATTATTTTGTACTTAATTCTTTTCTACAAAACATCTTAACAGTTCTATGTTGTGCAGCTTTTTATGCCATCTATCAAATTTTCTTTGTAAAAAATGAGTTAATTACATCGTCACTATTAAACGTTAAGTCCAAGCTTTTTGCGTCATCTTAATAATATGAAAATAAATGTTCTAATTCCGTTTATACCTGTCAAACCTGGTGGTGGATTAAGAGTAATGTTCGAATATGCAAACCATTTAGTTGCTTTAGGTCACGATGTTACGTTCTATTTTCCTATTAAGGTAAGTTATATAATGCAGTCAGGGGTGAAAATGGCTTTAAAATATTTGTATTATAAAACCACACAACCCAAAGTTCCAGAGTGGTTTGAGCTCGATAAAAAAATAACTATCAGATACATTTATAGCATTAATAACAATACTATAAAAGATGGCGATATTGTATTTTCTACATGGTGGGTTCTTATGTTCGATATTAAAAGATTATCTTCAAGTAAAGGCACGCCATTCAATTTAATTCAAGATATTGAAAACTGGACTGGTAACGAAGATGCGGTTTTAAAGTCTTACACTGTTGCAAAGTCTGAAAACGTAGTTATCGCCAATTATTTATATAAATATATAAAACAAGTAACTGGCGTATACCCGCATAAAGTAAGCTTTGCAATTGATCACAATAAATATTATGCAAAGGTAAATATAGCCGAAAGAAATCCTTTAACAATTTGCATGCTTTATTCGACGGAACCTAGAAAGGGCAGTATTTACGGATTAGAAGCATTAAGAATATTGAAGAAGGCAAACCCTGAACTTAAAGCGTATTTATTTAGCGTTAGCTTAAGGCCAGAAAGCATAGATGATTGGATTGAGTTTTATTATAATTACTCAGACATTCCTGAAATCTATAATCAATCTGCTATTTTTTTGGGCCCAAGTGTTCAGGAAGGGTGCGCATTGCCACCTATGGAAGCTTTATATTGTGGCTGTGCCGTAGTATGTACAGACATTGACGGACATAAGGATTATGGTATTGACCGGGAGACAGTTTTAATGGCTAGGCCACAATCTGCTGAGGACCTTGCAGAAAAAGTACAATATTTAATAGATGACAATTTATTTAGAATTGACTTAGCAACAAGGGCTAACAAATTTGTTAATGAGTACACTTGGAAACGCTCGACAAAAGAGTTAGATGAAATTTTTAAATTAAGAGTAAAAAAATAAAAGATGAACAGAGTACTTGTTACTGGTGGAGCTGGTTTTATTGGAAGTAATTTAGCATTGCATCTGGTAGACAAAGGTTATAAAATTACTGTTTTAGATACCTTATCTGAACAAATTCATGGTAACCAGCCTGAAATAAATTCGCAACTATTTACATCAATCAAGGATAAAGTTACCTTTATTAAAGGTTCTGTTACTGACAGGGCAGTACTGGCTGGAGCTTTACAAGGGCAGGATGTTGTGGTTCATTTGGCTGCTGAAACGGGTACAGGGCAATCTATGTATGCCATTGAAAATTATGTACAAGTTAATGTGGGCGGTACTGCATTATTGTTGGATATACTGGCTAACGATAAAAATAAGACGGTAAAAAAAATAGTAATTGCATCATCAAGATCAATTTATGGTGAGGGGAAATATCTTTCTGAAGATCATGGTGTAGTTTATCCAGAACACCGAAGTGCTTCCTCTATGGATGCAGGCAATTTTGAGGTACAGTATCCCGGCATTGATAAACCTTTGCAATTAGTAGCAACAGATGAGGAATCCAAGATTCACCCATCTTCGGTTTATGGTATAACCAAGCAAAACCAGGAGCAAATGATCATGACTGTATCGCCGACTATTGGCATAGCTCCTGTGGCTTTCCGTTATCAGAATGTATACGGCCCTGGGCAATCGTTATCAAATCCATATACTGGTATATTGTCTATATTTTCTACATTAATTCGCAATAAAAAATCTATAAATATTTTTGAAGATGGTCTTGAAAGCCGAGACTTTGTTTTCATAGATGATGTAATTAATGCAACTACTTTAGGTATTGAAAATGACAAGGCAAATGGCCAAGTTTTCAATGTTGGCACAGGAGTACCTATTAACGTTATTCATGTTGCAAAAACATTGATTGCTAGCTATGGAATTGATATACCCTTACATATATCAGGCAATTACCGTTTAGGTGATATCCGTCATAACTATGCCGATCTCACCAAGATTAAATCTATTTTGGGTTTCGAACCGAAGGTGTCTTTTGAAGAAGGTATAAAGCTCTTCACAGAATGGGTTTCGAGCCAAGATATCACTGTTGACAAATACGAACAATCAATTAATGAGATGAAAGAAAAAGGGCTTTTTAAATAGATATTATGCCTTTAGTTGGATTAGTAACTGTTCTATACAAGAGTGATGATGTACTTGAAGGCTTTATTAAAAGTCTTTACGAGCAGACCTTCACAGATTATTGTCTTTATTTGATTGATAATGATCCTAACCCTCAAACTGACAAAGTTTTGATGGACCTGCTTGCTATATACCCAATACAAAATTATAAACACATCAAAAGTGAGTTTAATTATGGAGTTGCTAAGGGAAACAATGAAGGAATTAAGCTTTCATTGGAAAGCAAAACGTCTTACACATTACTGTTAAACAATGATATTGAATTTGATAATGTTAACGGATTAAAATCATTTGTAGACTTAGCTATCGAAAAAAAGGAAAGTATTGTAATTCCGAAAATACTTTTTTACGGTACTAACAAAATTTGGATGGCAGGAGGGAAATTAATAAAGTATAAAGGCGTTACTATCCATGCAGGAGAGGGGGATGATGACGATGGCAAATATGACGTTGATAAGTATTTTAAATACGCACCGACCTGCTTTATGCTTATACACAACAGTGTTTTTAAAAATGTGGGATTGATGGACGAAAAATACTTTGTATATTATGATGACACTGATTTTATATATCGATGCATTGTAAAAGGATATCAGATTTATTACTATCACAATTTTAAAATTTTTCACAAAGTGAGCTTCTCAACCGGAGGAGACGATTCTTTATTCAGTATATATTATGGCCGTCGTAACAGAATCTATTTTTTAACAAAAAACTTAAATTTTATAGAGAGAATTATACCTATTACATACACTTTTTGCACCAGCTTATTAAAGTCCTTAAAGTACAACAGTGCACAAAGAGAAAAAATTTTTAAAGGGTTAATCGATGGTTTTAAGCTAAACTTAAAAAATAATTAAAACTGGTTTTACTCAATGTATAATCAAGCGTTCCTAAATACTGACCTTTGATGACTCGTTTTAAGCGTTCATTCTTAACTTTAACAATTATATTTTTAATTGCTTTTCCAAAAGGCGGCTTTAAAATCTCTGGTATACCTTTGACATGGGGCTATCTCATCTTAATGCTTTCATCCGTATTCTGTTTAGTAGGATTATTTATTGATAACAGTAAAATCTATTTTAAAAAAGAGAGACTTTTAACATTACAAACTTGTCTTCCATACATAGCATATACAGGTCTGGTCCTTTTAACAAAAGACGTTGAAAGTTTCGGTTTTCTGTTTTCTTACATCTTAAGTGTATTATTTATGCCGATTATGTTCTTAATGGTATTTAACAGGGTTATCGACAATGAAAATTTTAATGTACTTTTTACTAATGTTTTTTTATGGTGTTTAAGATTTGTCATAGTATTTGGCTTGCTGTTATTCGTATATAAGTTGAAAAGCAATAGGACAATCGAAATCCCATTTTTGACCGTAAACATAGATGATACAAACTCTCTGGAAGAGAAATTTAATAGCAGAGGCGACTTCTTTAAGCTTGTTTCCACATATAATAACGGAAATATCTTTGGCGTCTGCATGCTCATATTTGCGCCACTATACATGAGCATTGAAAAATACAAGTTTTTCAGGTTGGGGTTCTTTATAGCTCTGTTTTTAACTTTATCTAGAACGGTATGGATAGGTACATGTATTTATTTTTTGTTGATTATATTTAGGAACCTAAACGGTGTAAAAGGGTGGACGGTGTTAGTATGTGCGTTAGTTTTTTTAACTTTTTGTGTACCTTTAGCTTTGAATCTATTAAACTTAGATTTAAGTTTTCTTTTCGATAAAAATCTCGGTGGGAGGCTTGAGCAGCTGAGCGCTTTAAACAATATTACGTTGTTTGGAGAAGATAAATTTAAAGGTATTGGGGAAATAGTTTATACATCAGTTTTACAAGAGTTTGGTGTTATCGGGCTGGTGCTTTACCTTGGGTATATTTCCGCACCCTTAATCATTTACTACATTAAGAAAAAAAAGTTCAGTAGTACTAATCTCCATTGGAGTTTAATTATCTATATAATAATATCAGCATCCGACGGTGCCATACTTTATATACCAACTATGGCTTTTTATTGGTTCGTTGCTTCTTATTTATTCAAACCAATTCCTAAAAATATAACACCGCAAGATGCCTAAAATTGTTATTGACGGAAGAATGATTTCCAGCTCGGGAATCGGAACTTATTTAAGTGAAATAGTTAAGTCGATCAAATCAAATTATACAGTTACTGATAAAGTAGATGACGTATCAAAGTCATTTCATAATAAGGAGAGACTTAGCTTTGTACAACTCAACGTTAATGCCAATATTTATTCACTCAAAGAACAAGTATTGTTACCAAAAAATATCCCTAGCTGTGATGTATTTTGGTCGCCGCATTACAATGTTCCCGTATTTCCCGTAAGAGCAAGGAAGCGATTGGTAACCATTCATGATGTATACCATCTGCATAATTATGAACAGCTTACTTTTTTTCAAAAAATGTATGTAAAAACTGTAATGTATGCAGCCGTTTACAATTCAGATAAAATTATCACTGTTTCAGCGTTTTCTAAAAATGAGATTTTAAAGTACTATGAATGCGATCCTGACAAAATTCTCGTTATTCATAACGGTGTAGAACAACAAGTTCAACTTACAGACGTAAATGTAGTAAAGGCAAAGTATAAGTTACCAGAACATTATATATTGTTTGTAGGTAATGTCAAACCGCACAAAAATCTAAACGTCTTGATTGAAGCATATTTAAAGTTAAGCACCTCCATTCAAGACAAATATAAAATAGTGATAGTTGGGAGAAAGGAGGGGTTCATTACAGGCGACCAATCAATATTCAATAAAATACAAAATAATTCTATTCTTCAAAAGTCTATATTATTTACTGGATATGTTAATCAGCAAGATATGGATAGTTTATACACAATGGCATCTGTGTTTGTATTTCCATCTTTTTATGAAGGATTTGGCTTGCCGCCACTTGAGGCCATGAAATGTTCTTGCCCTGTAATTGTATCTGACATTCCAAGCCATCAAGAGGTTTGTAATGATGCCGCTTTATATTTTGATCCATTAGATAGTTCCAAATTAGCCTTACTGTTAAAAGAAGTTTTGACAGATGATTGTTTACGAAAGACGATAACTGAAAAAGGCGCTATACAAATAAAAAAGTTTACATGGAAAAGCAGTTATGATAAACATATACAAGTTTTCAATGATCTATTATCATAAAGAAACTTTTAATTTAAGTTCATTCATTTTTGTAATTTCGCCAATGGTAATTATTGCTGCCATTTAATTTAGTGATAAAGATCCAGCAAAAGTTCCGGCGGTTTTTGTGATGTGAAAATTGTATAAACCAATTGGAAAATATGTTTATAAAATATAATACTTACAAATCTTATAAATAGTAAATGAGGGTAGCAGTTGTTCATGATGAGCTCATGAGAAGAGGAGGAGCAGAACAGGTTGTTTTAACTATTTTGAAAGCTTTTCCCGAAGCGGACGTGTATACATTAGCTTATGATGAAAATAGCACTTACCCTGAGTTCAAACAATACAATGTAAATACCTCTCTTTTTCAAATACTCGCTAAAAATGTAAAAGTGATGCATGCCCTGTTTTTTCCTCTGGGCATAATTGCTATGCAACAAATGCACATTAAAAATTACGATGTAGTAATAATCTCAAATACACATTGTGCAAAATACGTTAAGATTGATCCCAAGTCATTAGTCTTTATGTATACACATACTCCATTCCGTTTAGCATGGAACCCAACCTCATATACGCAGTATCTTAAGTCTACAGGGCTATATAGGACTTTATTTGATGTCGTCATAAAGCAATTAAAAAGAATAGATGCCAAATCCGCCAAAAGAGCGGATTACTTTTTAACAAACACTGCTGAAGTTGCCGAAAGGATTAAGAAAGCGTACAAGGTGAAAACTGTGCATGTAATTAAGCCAGATGTCAAAGTCAGGAACTTTTATCTTTCTGAACACATCAGTAATTATTATTTAATTGTTACTCGATTGGAATACTATAAGAAAGTTGACTTAGCCATTCAAGCATTTAATATGTTAGGGATTAAATTAATTGTTGTCGGTAATGGAACAAAGTCTGCTGAATTAAAACAAATTGCTAAAAATAATATAGAATTTAAGAGTGATTTAAGTAATAATGAATTAGCAGAGTTATATTCAAAATGTAGAGGATTTATATTTCCACAACACGAGGATTATGGTATAACACCTTTAGAAGCTAATGCATCGGGGCGCCCTGTAATTGCTTATGGAGCCGGAGGAGTATTGGAAACTATGATACCTTACAGTGGTGATGCAGATCATTGCACAGCAGTGTTCTTTGATGCCCAAACACCTGAAGCACTTTGTGATGCTGTTCGGCGAGCTGAAAGCATAAGCTTCAATACACTATTCATACGTGAGCATGCAGAAAAATTTGATGAAACAGTATTTATTCAACAATTAAAAAGTTTTGTAATAGATAAATATGATAAAAAAGCGTTAAATACGATTAGCACTTAAATCTTCAATTTTTTATTTATAACTCGCTAAATCATGATATAAATTCCTGAAGGAACTTCTTAAACCTATTGTTATCACCTTGGTGCTGTTGTTAAACAGATTGTTGCTTTCCTGACGATAGACTCCTCCAAGTTCAATCCGCAAGTTATATTTGGGGTTTAATAAGTAAGCAATCTTACCTTCAACATAATACATATTAGTGGTTAAACCTTGGCCGATAAAGTTTCCTGTTGTTGTTGCCGCATTACGAGTGCCGAAATCTTCTGGTGCTCCGTTGAATCGAGCAGGGGTAAGGTAAGATAAGAAAATATCTTTCCCCCAGTTAAGGCCGTTCTCATCCATCCCATAATGCCCATAATCGATTTGTCCCGAAAAGTCGAAACGCTTGTAGCTATAATTTAGTAATCCAACAAGCTCTTTGAAATTTGCGCCGAAAGGGTGTGCTAATGGCTCATTTTGCTGTGCATAATTAATTACAGAACTAACCTGGCTGTAAGTATAAGGCAAGGCCCCATTATATTCTACCAAAAAATTTAGGTTTTTAACTTTTAACGCGTTAGCGCCTCTAACACCGATTTGCCAGCCATATTTGTTTCTAGAGCTCCCTTTTCCAGAGAAGAAATTCTTTGCTTCAAATTCGTCTAAAGCGAACTGACCATAAACTGCTACTTGATCTGAAATTTTATACTTTCCATTGAATCCAATCATAGCATTATCTGGTGATCCATTATCCGCCTCAACAGGTCTCAAAAATATAATTGGATTACCATAAGTAAAGTCAAATCCACGTCTGTTACCATTGTCGTCTGTTACCGCCCAAATAACGGAGTCAAAGAATCCTAAGGATAGTCGTTTCGTTACATTCCAGTCTAGATAATGAAAAACGCCCCACTTTTTACGATTGCCTATATCCATACCAACTTTAGGTGCGCGTGGGTCTTGCATATAGCTCCACATAGCCATGTAACTTACATTTCCTAAATTGCCTGTAAGCTTTAAAAAGGTGTAGGGCGAACTGAAGTCAGATAAAAGCATAGAGCGGTATCCGTCGCCTATGAAGTTCTTATCATGCCCTAAAGCAATGTTAAGATATTTAGAAGGAGTATATGAAAGTAAAGCTGTAACATATGACCAATCCTTAGTCGTACCGCCCGGCTTGCGGTCATATGCCTGCCCCGAAACAATTCCTGTTTGGTTAATATAAGTATTAAAATAATCAGGGAAAACGGCTTGATTTTCGTAGCCACTTGAGTAAAAATAAAACTTTTTACCAACTGTTCCTCCAACTTGATATCCCCGGGTGTTCAGCCAAGTAGTTCGGGAATTGCTAAATTCCCTACCTAGGGTCAAATCTGGAAGATAATCCGCAAAAAAAGTATAATCGCTTTTTTTGATGTCTATCAAATGTTCGTCGAATAGTTTTCGGTGCACCCAGCTGCGACGATTTGACGTGTCAACCCCATAGTTGGTTAAGGTCTTATATTTTGCATATAACGTCGTATCGTCTATTAAATAAGGTTTAATTGCGCTATGAAAGTTTGTTTTAGTTGAGTAAACAGAGTCGTTCAGCTTCTGATAGAATTGATAACTATATGGCTGATAACGAACCTGAGCTTGTGCGCTTAAAGTGTATGCCAACAAACAAAACAGGATATGAAACGCTATTGTGCTTTTGAAAGAGTTTGGTTGAGCTTTTTTCATAGATGAGTGTTGTACAAATATACGATAACAATTTGCAGTAAGTGTATATAAGTATCACCAGAAACAAAACTGTACGATAGATGTTTTATTGCCTGTATATCGGCCATATCACGGCTTTCTAAAGACTAATCTGACATTGTTTCTCATTAAAGTTTGTGGGCTTATTACCTCAACTGAAGCATTGTCTGTTGCTTTTGCTTAAAAATATGTATAATAATTTGAACTGTAATTCTAAAATTTTAGTTATCGGTGATTTAATGATTGATCATTACATCTACGGTAATTGCGATCGAATATCGCCTGAGGCGCCTATACCCGTAGTGGAAATAACGCGTGAGAAGCGCACATTAGGTGGTGCGGGTAACGTGCTGAAAAACTTGAAGGCCTTTGGTTGTACTACCACCATTATTTCTGTCACTGGAGACGACGAAAATGCAGCGATTGTTGAGATGATGCTTCAAGCGGATGGTTTTGTTTCTGATGGGCTTGTGAAAGACGCAAGCAGATGTACAACAATTAAATCGCGTGTGTTAGCCGTAAATCATCAGCTTATTAGGCTGGATCGTGAGGTTACTGAATCAATTAGCTCACAAGTAGAGCAGGCTGTTGTCACTAAGGTTAGAGATATCATCAATACCTATGAAGTTATTTTGATATCAGATTATAATAAAGGGTTGCTCACCGCAAGCTTGGTTCAGGCAGTTGTAAGCATATGTCAGCAAAGTAGTAAAATCGTTCTTGTTGATCCCAAAGGGCTTGATTTTTCAAAGTACAAGGGTGTTAATCTCATTAAGCCTAATAAAAAAGAAGCAGGTTTAGCCACTGGTATTGCAATTAAGGACAAGGATAGTTTGGAACAGGCTTGTAAAAGGATTAAAGAAATAACTAACTGTAACGATGTAGTTGTAACAATGTCAGATGAGGGAATTGCCTTGTTTTCTGACTCCGGGTTAAATGTAATTCCTACCAAGGCCCTTGACGTTATTGATGTAACTGGTGCGGGCGATACGGTTTTGGCCTCTTTAGGCCTTGCATTGTGTTCGGGAAAATCCTTGTATGAGGCTTGCGTATTTGCCAATCAGGCAGCTGCCGTTGTAGTAAGTAAAGTAGGCAGTGCAACAGCAACACTTGATGAGATTGAACAAAGGTTTAATAGGTAATTTTAACAGTAGAGACCCAGGATGATTAACGATATTAAAGATATATTCAATCAACATATTTCGGTAGCACAAGATACGCTTGTTAGGCTTTCTCCCAAGTTAGAAGAAGCTTGTACTCTTATTAAAGCATGCCTGAGAGCTGGCAATAAAGTGTTATTATTTGGAAACGGCGGTAGCGCTGCTGATGCTCAGCATATTGCAGCGGAGTTTACTGGCCGGTTTGTAAAAGAACGGCGGTCATTGCCGGCAATTGCGCTTACAACCGACACGTCTGCACTTACTGCAATTGGTAACGATTACGGATTTGATCGCATATTTGAGCGTCAGGTGGAGGGGTTAGCTGCTAAGGGCGATGTACTGGTAGGCATATCAACAAGCGGCAATAGCGGCAATGTTATCAAGGCACTACAGTTGGGCAAACGTTTGGGTTGTACTAATATTGGTCTGTCAGGCAATACCGGAGGTCAGATGACTGATTGTTGCGATCTTAATTTAATTGTTCCATCGGCAGTAACAGCACACATACAGGAGATGCATATACTCATAGGGCATATCATTTGTACAGCGGTGGACCTTAATTACTAAATGATGTTATTTGTTGCCGTAGTCATCAACTGAATAATGAAATATTTCTGAGGCAGGCATGTTATATTGCCTTACCTGACTGCTTTCAAAGGTTGCTCATGCATCTATGGTTATAAGTTAATTATGTAGGGGCCAAGATTTATATACCCAGATTAAATCAAACAGGCTATTTTGATGCATTAACTTAATTACTATCTGTGATACTACGCTTAAGCATCACTTTACTATATACAATTTCAAAAATATCTGTTAATTTAGCCAACCCTATAAGCCAGCCTTCTGGTTAGATAAGGATGAGAATACAATATGAGCCACAGATACGCTACTTTCATAAAAGCCATAAATCTTTCTGTTGATTATGTGATTTTGAATGTTAGTATGATACTGGCCTATATTATAGTTGATAAATCATACATCATCTGGATCAACAATAAAAATTATTTACCAATTGTATTAGTTTTCAATTTAATATGGCTGTTGTCTGCTAATATTACTCGTTTTTACGAGCAGGTATTAAATAAAGACTCTATAAAAACTTACAGGGGCGTTTTTAAAACCTACCTATTGTTTGTGAGCCTTATTTGCTTTACGGTTCTCATCATTATTGGTACTAAGGCTTATTCTATCACACGTCAATACTTATTTTATTCCTTAGCACTTTTTGGCTTTTTACTGGGTGTTTGGAAACTTATCTTCCTGGCTATAAGGCGTAGCGATCGCGCGCTGTTAACTGACTTTAGGCGGGCCGTGATTGTTGGAGGTGGCCGAATTGGTACCGACCTTTATAATTTTATCAACCTCAATCCTGAACGGGGATATAAAATACTGGGTATATTTGACGACCGCAATACTGAGATTAACAGAAATCTTTTTCTGGGTGGTACCGACCGTTGTATAGAATATGTGAAGGAAAATCGCGTTGACGAGATCTTTTGTACTCTTCCCAATACTGAGGCCGACAAAATTGAGCAACTTATGATGGATGCGGATAAAAACCTTATCCGCTTTAAGCTCGTGCCTGAATTCTATTATACCCACAAGCCAACCTTTGTTCAAAATTTCGGGCACATACCCGTTATTTCGATCAGACCTGAACCCTTGGAAAACATGCTCAATCGCTTTTTTAAGCGCTTGTTCGATATATCCTTTTCTTTATTTATTATCCTGTTTGTGTTTAGCTGGTTATTTCCAATTTTGGCCATCCTTATAAAGTTGGGCTCAAATGGACCTATATTTTTTGTTCAAGTACGTTCAGGACGTGATAACGAAGCTTTTCGTTGCTTCAAGTTCCGCAGCATGAAAGTGAACAAGGATTCGGACAGCAAACAAGCCACCCGTGGCGATTCGCGCATAACCAGGATCGGCGCTTTCCTGCGTAAAACTAACTTAGACGAGCTGCCACAGTTCTTTAATGTACTAATGGGGCATATGACGGTTGTTGGTCCGCGTCCGCATATGCTTAAGCATACCGAAGAATATTCTAAATTGATAGACCAATTTATGGTTCGCCACTTTCTAAAACCGGGCATTACAGGTTGGGCACAGGTAAACGGCTTGCGTGGTGAAACTAAAACAACCGAAGACATGCTGCAAAGGGTAGAAGCTGATGTGTGGTATCTGGAAAACTGGTCGTTCCTGCTTGATCTGAAAATTATTTTCTTAACTTTTTGGGGCACTGTTAGAGGTGATAAGAATGCATTCTAAAAGCTCATTAAAATTAATTGGCTATATATCAGCACAATTAGCTCAAAATGACTTTTTAATTTTAAATATTAACAGATAACGCTATATTTGCACCCTGTTAATCCTAATGCGGAAGTGGCGTAATTGGTAGCCGCACCAGACTTAGGATCTGGCGCCGCGAGGCGTGGGGGTTCGAGTCCCTTCTTCCGCACCGAATCAGGTAATTCTGAATTAAGAAAAGGCTGCCCGTAAAGAGCAGCCTTTTCTTTTTTGGTAGTTACCCCTAAATCACCTTTAAATAGGTATATCATCATCAAGCATCAAAGCTCTTAGTGTGATCTTTTTTAGTTGCCGCTGCTAACGCAATTGTCTTCAATCCAGTTATTAGTTGTCATTATTACCTATATCGTGTTTAGTTTTCACGTTACCGCGTGTATCAAAAGCATTCAATTATTGTATCAATTGCGCACAGTGTAAGTATTATGATAAATTGTAATTTGTTGATATGCAAGTGTTTGCGATGATGGCTTGCCATGTGTAGCTTAAAATACGTTGGTTTAATCGCCATCTATTTTATGATAAAAAGCTATATCAAAAGCGCATTGCGGAATCTCTGGAAAAGCAAGTTCTTTTCAGTGATCAATATTATCGGCCTTTCAATTGGTATCGCCGCTTGTATCGTGATTTTGCTTTTTGTTTTTTACGAGAAAAGCTTCGATAAATTTCACACAAAAAACATTTATCGTTTGAGTGAGGTGCAAAAGTTTCCGGGTATGGTAGCTTCGCAAAAAGTTGCGCTTTCAATGTACCCTATGGGACCAAGCCTCAAAAATGACTACCCTGCAGTAAAGAACTTTACACGGGTAAAATGGAGCAATAAGTATCAACTGGCTAACCAGTCGAAAAGGGTTTTCCTACCGCAGGTACTATTTACAGACTCTGCCTTTCTAAGTATATTCAATTTCCAGTTACTCAAAGGCGATAGGAAAACGGCTCTTGAAAAACCAAATAGCATAATAATCACCCAGCAAACGGCCCTAAAGTTATTTGGTAATAAAGATCCCATGGGTAAAACCGTTATGCACTATGGTTCTGATACCGTGGGCTTCGCCGTTACCGGAGTACTGGCAGATGTACCCCAAAATTCACAATTGCAGTTCGACGGCTTACTATCACTAAGCAGTATTCACGAATCATGGATGGACAGCTGGAGCGGCAACTGGCTAAATACTTACGTAGAGCTTGCCCCAGGAACAGATATAAAAGTGCTGGAAAACAAAATGCCGGCTTTTTTGAAAAAATATATGCCCAATAATGATTCATGGAAGTTGTATGAACTGTTTTTTACTCCCATCAGTGAAGTTCACGCATCAACTACAGACGTTGGACTGGATTACCTGAATTATCAAAAATTTGATAAACAGTCAACCAATTTGTTTAGTGTAATAGCTCTTGTTGTGCTTGTTATAGCCTGTGTTAATTTTATGAACCTTACAACGGCACGGTCTATAGAGCGTTCGAAAGAAGTGGGCATACGTAAATCCATAGGAGCGCACCGTACACAACTTGCATGTCAGTTTTTGGGTGAAACGGCTATGTTATCACTTATTGCCCTCGTCTTAGCTTTAGTAATTGTTAAATTATGTCTGCCTTATGTTAATCGGCTTAGTCAGCGTAATCTGGAGCTGTCTTTATTCAGCAATCCGGCATTGTTAGTGGGTTTGGTTTTACTGACAGTTGTGGTCGGTTTAATAGCGGGCTTGTATCCGGCAGTGTTCCTGTCATCTTTTCAACCAGTCAAGGTGCTTAAAGGTGCGGTATCTTTGCGTTCTAGCAAGTCTGGTTTACGTAATATACTGGTTGTTGGTCAGTTCTCAAGTGCTGTTTTTTTAATGATAGCAACTGTTTTTGTTGTTAAACAACTTAAGTTTATGCAAAAGCGCGACCCAGGGTTTAGTCGTGAACAAATTATTACCATACCGCTTAACGACGTTGCAAAGAAAAAATACGACCAACTAAAGCAGGATTTATTAAGCAATAGCTTAATAAATGGCGTAACCGGGTCGCAGGACGTGCTGGGCAGTCATCTTGATCAGGGTGGAGTGGGGTACAAACCAGAGAATGGACCGGTACGTGTTCTTACCTCTACCAGGCTTATTGTTGATAAAGACTTTTTAAATTTATATAACATTAAACTGACTGCGGGCAGTAATTTTTCGACTGGTGAAAATGGTTATGGTAGAGAGTACATCATTAATGAAGAACTTGCCAAAGAACTACTTAAGGATGAGCCTAAGAAAAAATTACAGTCGCTCATTGGCAGGCAGTTTGGGTTCGATTCACTTGGTGTAATTACAGGTATAGCTAAAAACTTTAACTTCAACTCTATGCATCATAAGGTGGAAACCATGTTTATGTTCAATGTAAAAGCTTGGGGTTATAGCCAAATGTCGGTAAAAATAAGTCCGGGCAGAACCAAAGAGGCGCTTGCTTTCATCAAATCAAAGTGGGCAAATACTATTTCGGATTACCCTTTCGAGTACCAGTTTGTTGAAGATCACTTTAGTGAAGTATATCGCGCCGATAACCAGGTGAGCCAGGTAATAGGAATCTTAGCCGGCTTAGCTATTTTCATATCGAGCCTTGGCCTGCTCGGGTTGGCGTCTTACTCTGCCGAAAAGCGGATTAAAGAAATTGGGGTAAGAAAGGTGTTGGGCGCATCAGTTAATAACATTGTATTCTTAATTTCAGGGCATTTCCTTAAATTAATAATCTTAGCAAATATTATTGCATGGCCGCTAGCCTGGCTGGCCATGCACAAGTGGTTAAATAACTTTGCTTACCGCATAACTATCGATTTATCTGTTTTTGCATCGGTAGCAATCGTGTCAATAGTAGTAGCATTATTTACCATTAGCTTTCAATCGGTAAAGGCTGCTATAGTTAACCCTGTAAAAAGTTTGCGCACAGAATAGCTGTTTTGAAAGTAGCATTGCTAACGTACCGTAAGTTCAATTTGGGCAAATGCGAAAAAGACTTGTTTCCTAATAAGTCTTTTTTTGTGCGTATATATTTCTAATTTAGCTTATCCATGCAAACCAAAAACAACCCAAAAACCATCCAAGCCTGGGCTATGTTCGACTGGGCAAACTCAGCTTACAATCTGGTTATAACATCAACCATCTTCCCGGCTTACTATACCGCTATTACTAAAACCGAAGCAAATGGAGACAAGGTTACCTTTTTAGGCCATAAGTTTGTAAACACTGCCCTGGCCGATTATGTATTGGCAGCTGCCTATATGATAGTTGTTCTACTACTTCCCATCTTAACCTCAATAGCAGACTACAGGGGAAACAAGAAAAGCTACATGCAGCTGTTTACATGGATAGGAGGACTGGCTTGCTGTGGGCTGTATTTTTTCAAATTAGATACACTTGAATTTGGTATGCTTTGCTTTGCACTTGCTGCTATAGGTTACTGTAGTGGTGCTGTGTTCTATAACTCCTACCTTCCCCAAATTGCTACGCTTGATAAACAGGATGCGGTGAGTGCCAAGGGTTTCACCTATGGTTACGTGGGCAGCGTATTATTGCAGATTATTTGCTTCATATTTGTTTTAAGACCAGAGTGGTTTGGTATTAGCGATGGTTCGTTTCCGGCACGGCTTTCATTTTTGTTGGTTGGCATATGGTGGTTGGGCTTTGCTCAAATTCCGTTTTATAAGTTACCTAAAGGTGTGCCTAATAGTGCCAGCCAGCGGCAAAACGTTATTGCAGGTGGTTTTAAAGAATTAGGCCATGTTTGGCATCAAATACAAGCAATGCCCGTGCTTAAACGGTACTTATCGGCTTTCTTTTTTTACTCTATGGGCGTGCAAACTATTATGCTGGTAGCTACTGGTTTTGCGGCTAAGGAATTGAAACTGCCAGCAGAAAGCTTAATAGCAATAATTCTGATTATACAACTCGTAGCTATCGGTGGTGCGGCGCTAATGTCAAAGCTGTCGTCCATCTATGGTAATGTTAGGGTACTGATAGGGGTGGTGATGATTTGGATAGGCGTATGTATAACCGCTTACTTTATACAAACTGCCGTGCAGTTTTATTTGCTGGCTGTAGTGGTGGGTTTGGTAATGGGAGGTATACAGTCGCTATCGCGCTCAACCTACTCGAAGTTTTTACCGCAAAATATTACAGATACTGCATCCTATTTCAGCTTTTACGATGTTACCGAAAAGCTGGCTATTGTGATTGGATTGTTTACTTTTGGCTTTGTGGAGTCGCTTACGCATAGCATGCGTAACTCGGCGCTGGTACTTACCGTGTTTTTTATAGCAGGTTTGTTGCTGTTGTTTTTGTTGTTGAGTACGCAAAAGCGGCAAGCAGAAACCGTGGCGGTTAGTGCACAATAAAATGGATAAGCTATCATGAAGGTTGAATTATTTGTGCCGTGTTTTGTTGATCAGTTGTTCCCGGATACGGCTTTTAATACAGTTAAGGTTTTACAAAAGGCCGGATGCGAGGTGAACTTTAATGCCCAGCAAACCTGCTGTGGTCAGCCTGCTTTTAATGCCGGTTTTTGGGACGACGCTAAAGCCGTAGGCAGCAAGTTTTTAAATGATTTTAGTGAAGAAGATATCATCGTAACGCCTTCCGCCTCATGTACAGGCATGGTGCGCAATTATTACAATGATTTGTTTACCAATACCACCGCGCATAACAAATGCCGGGCTATACAAGGCAACATTTACGAATTATCTGATTTTCTGGTAAACATTCTGCAGGTTGATTATTTTGGTGCAGAACTGGAAGGCCGGGCCGTTTACCACGACAGCTGTAGCGGGCTGCGCGAGTGTAAAATTAAGGATGAGCCCCGTAAACTCTTATCTCAGGTGTACGGATTGGAGATGCTTGAACTGCATGGTAACGAAACCTGCTGCGGTTTTGGCGGCACGTTTGCCGTTAAGTTTGAGGCTATATCAAGCGCTATGGCGCAGCAAAAGGTAGATAACGCTTTAGCTGCCGGCGCTGATTACATTATTTCAACTGATGCATCCTGCTTATTGCATCTTCAAAATTATATTGACAAACAAAATCTGCCCATTAAAACTATCCATATAGCTGATGTACTAGCTAATGGGTGGGGGAATATTTAAGTTAGCTATTTACTGCATTAAATGGAATACAAGTTACAAACGAAGCTGGCCTATGTCTATGGTTTTTCCATATTACTTAACATTGTGCCATTTATACTTGATGGGTCTATTTCGTCAAAAGAGCTGCCATCAATGTTCACCATAATCATAGTTGGCTGCGCCATAACCAGTGCAATTTATCGCGGTTCAAGAACCGTTAAATGGCTTTTACTATTCTTTTCTGCATTCACATTGCTACCATTAGTGTGGATGCCGGAGGTTTTTAATCTGGCTTTTAAAAATATTACACTGTTTGTGAGGATGCTTTGTTTTGTAACCTCCGCTGGCATACAGCTTACTACCACAGTTATATTATTTGCTATTGCAGACAAGCGTTTAATTAAGTCATCAAATAGCAATTAGTTATTTTCAATAATAGCCAGTGTCATCCTTTCATATCAGGCTAACGATTTCATACAAATTATTCTATTTTTGCACCCAACTCATAAATCACTGTTGTAAGTGATTTTATATTTTTCATTTTAAGAACATAAATCATAGTTGTAGATGATTAAGATTACACTTCCTGATGGTTCCGTTCGTGAGTACGAAAAAGGAACTACCTCCATGCAAATTGCACAATCTATTTCAGAAGGATTAGCACGTAACGTTTTAGCTGCCGAGGTTGACGGCACCGTATGGGACGCCAACCGACCAATTGAGCAAGACGCAAAAGTTAAACTGCTTACCTGGAACGATGCTGATGGTAAATCAACTTTCTGGCATTCATCAGCCCACTTAATGGCCGAGGCTTTAGAAGCCTTGTATCCCGGAACCAAGTTTGGTATTGGTCCGGCTATCGAAACCGGTTTTTACTACGATGTTGACTTTGGCGACCGTACCTTCTCACAAGAGGAATTTAAAGCCGTTGAAGATAAAATGGTGGAGCTGGCTAAAGCAAAATCTGACTACGTGCGCAAGCCGGTTAGTAAAGCGGACGCTATTGAATACTTTACCGAAAAAGGCGACGAATACAAGCTTGACTTGATCAAAGACCTGCCCGACGGTTCTATAACTTTTTATAGCCAGGGCAACTTTACGGATTTATGTCGTGGTCCGCATATACCTAACACCGGTTTTGTAAAAGCGGTAAAGCTAATGAACGTGGCCGGTGCCTACTGGCGCGGCGATGAAACCCGCAAGCAGCTTACCCGTATATATGCCGTTACCTTTCCTAAACAAGGCGAGTTAACCGAATATTTGCGCGTACTGGAAGAAGCCAAGAAACGCGACCACCGTAAATTAGGTAAAGAACTGGAACTCTTTGCTTTTTCTGAAAAAGTGGGCATGGGCTTGCCTTTGTGGTTGCCTAAAGGTACTGCACTGCGCGAGCGCCTGGTTAACTTTATGCAGCGCGCACAAGTAGCTGCGGGTTATGAGCAGGTAATTACCCCGCACATCGGTCATAAAAACCTCTACGTAACATCGGGCCACTATGAAAAATATGGCAAGGATAGCTTTCAGCCTATTCAAACACCGCAGGAGGGAGAGGAGTTCTTTTTAAAACCGATGAACTGTCCGCACCATTGCGAGATATATAAAGTTAAACCACGTTCGTACAAAGATTTACCGGTACGTTTTGCCGAATTTGGTACCGTATACCGTTACGAGCAAAGCGGCGAATTACATGGCTTAACCCGTGTGCGTGGCTTTACACAGGATGACGCCCACTTATTTTGCCGTCCAGATCAGGTAAAAGAAGAATTTAAAAAGGTAATCGACCTGGTGTTGTACGTGTTTTCGGCCTTAGGTTTTGAAGATTATACGGCACAGGTGTCTCTGCGAGATCCGGAAAACAAAGCCAAGTACATTGGCACCGACGAGAATTGGGCTCTGGCAGAAAGCGCAATTATTGAAGCAGCTGCCGAAAAAGGTTTACCAACTGTAGTTGAATACGGCGAAGCGGCATTTTACGGCCCCAAGCTCGACTTTATGGTGAAAGATGCCCTGGGCCGTAAATGGCAGTTAGGTACTATACAGGTTGATTACAACCTGCCTGAGCGTTTTGAGCTGGAATATACCGGAAGCGATAACTTAAAACATCGTCCGGTAATGATTCACCGGGCGCCATTTGGTTCGTTAGAAAGGTTTGTAGCTGTTTTGATTGAACACTGTGCCGGCAACTTCCCGCTGTGGTTGTCGCCCGAGCAATATGTAATCCTGCCTATATCTGAAAAGTATGAGGATTATGCGAAAAAACTTTCACAAATGTTAAATAATTCCGATATTCGCGGGCTGATTGACTTCAGAGATGAGAAGATAGGCAGAAAGATACGTGATGCTGAAGTCAAAAAGATTCCATACATGCTTATAGTAGGCGAGAAGGAAGCTGCCGATGGCACGATTTCTGTTCGTAAGCACGGCGTGGGTGATTTGGGAAGTATAAGTATTGAAGATTTTAAACAACAATTAGTTAAAGAAATAACCATATAACTTGGCATTAGGAAGACCGAATTTCAACAGAGGGCCACGGCCTCCTTTCAAGAAAAAGGAAGCAGAGCACAATATTAATAACTTCATCAAAGCTCCCGAGGTTCGCCTTGTGGGAGATAACGTGGAGCAGGGTGTATACCCAACCCGCGAAGCTTTGGCTATAGCGCAAGAGCAGGAGCTGGATCTGGTTGAAATATCGCCTAATGCTGTTCCGCCTGTTTGCCGTGTGATTGACTATAATAAGTTTATCTACGAGCAAAAGAAAAAGCTAAAAGAGATCAAGAGCAACGCTAAGCAAACCGTAATTAAAGAGATACGTTTTGGCCCAAATACTGATGATCATGACTTTAATTTTAAGCTGAAGCATGCGATCAGCTTTTTAGAGGCTGGTGAAAAGGTTAGAGCTTACGTACACTTTAAAGGTCGTGCGATTGTTTACAAAGAGCAGGGTGAGATTTTATTGCTTAAATTTGCACAGGCTTTGGAAGAAGTTGGCAAGGTGGAGCAACTGCCCAAGCTTGAAGGTAAGCGTATGTTTTTGATAGTTGGCCCTAAAGCAGCCAAAAAATAGTTAACTGAAACCAGCCTTTGTGCTGTGTAAAGATAATACGCTGGTGAAGCGTAGAAATTAAATAAATAAGTGTTATGCCAAAAATGAAGACCAATTCCAGTGCTAAAAAGCGTTTTAAGCTTACTGGAACCGGTAAAATTGCCAGAAAAAACGCATACAAAAGCCACATCTTAACCAAGATGTCGACTAAACGTAAACGCGCCTTAGGTCAGACCAGTTTAGTATCTGATGCTGACATGGGTAACGTTAAACGTATGCTTTGTATCGGAAAGTAATTCATTAAATTTTTAACCAGGTATTCGAGTTCGTCAAGTTTCCGATTAATGGAACACTCACTACCAAAAGAGCAAAAAAATGCCACGTTCAGTTAACGCAGTTGCGTCGAGAAGACGCCGGAAAAAAATCATGAACCTTGCAAAAGGTTATTATGGTTCACGCAGCAAGGTTTACACCATTGCAAAAAACACAGTTGAAAAAGGTTTACAATACGCATACCGCGACCGTAAAACCAAAAAAAGAGAGTTTCGTGCTTTATGGATTCAGCGTATTAACGCTGGTGCCCGTCAGCATGGTATTTCTTACTCACAATTAATGGGTAAGTTAAACGCCAGCGAAATTGGCTTAAACCGTAAAGTATTAGCAGACTTAGCAATGAATCACCCAGAAGCTTTTAAAGCTGTGGTTGAGGCGGTTGTTAAATAAGCCAGACTCTTACATACAAGCAAACAAAAGAAGCCCTGCTCATCTGAGCAGGGCTTCTTTTGTTATTACTAACAGTATGGAGAGAGAGGCCGCAAAAAGTCCAGGTAACATAAACTGGCTTTGCATAATGGGCCAGTAAGGCGGAATTCGCACATAAAAAAAGCCATGTTCGTTAGATCATGGCTTTTTTTATGTTTACAAGCTGTTATAATACAGCGCTATTTGAATGGGGTTGATCAGCGCCCGTTCCAGCTAACGTGTTATCAGTGCTTTCAACATCCATATATTGTTTAAAGTTACGAACATCATCATCAACCATCTTTTTAAACAGAGGGTTGAGTGCGTGGCCGGCTACCGTACCTACGCCACCAGCAGGAGGAGTGTAGCTTATCACTACATCTACAATGGTGCCACTGCCGTCTTCTGTATCTTTAAAGCGTACTTTACCTGCGTTATCAATAGTTGAGCCTGGTAATGAACTCCAACCAATGGCGTAGCCTGGTTCGTCATTTACAATCTCAGCATCCCAGCTTACTTTAGCTACATTAGTAGGCAATTTTAGCACCCAGTGCGAGCGTTTGCTATCAATTACCTCTACTGTATCCAGGTGCTTCATAAATTTAGGCAGGTTATCTAACTGGCGCCAAAATTCGTATACTTCTTGTCTTGGTTTATTTATAGTAAATGATGAGCGGATGTTTACATTAACCGGCTCGGTGCTGTTTTTACCCATTTGGGTATATAACTCACAATGACCAGTGATGCCGCGGGTAATAAGGTAGCCGCCGGCACCAACTTTTAAGATGCTGGTAAACGGACTTGAAAAAACGTTTTTTAAGCCTGACAGTGAAATCTTTACGCCAGCGGCTATTGATATATAACGCTCGGGCCACTCCAGATTTATAGATCCTTTGGTTAAGCCTTCAAATAATGGTTTTTTTTCTAATGCATTAGTTGCCATAACATTGTTTTTTATAGGTACATGTTAAACACTGCGTTGTATGCTAAGTTTTGTTTATCTGAAATTAATGGAATTTAGCTTGTTTTGTGTAGTTTAAGAAAGCTACTTTGTAAACGGAACAGTCGTGGTACATAAATATTTCATAAATTTGCATCTACAACTTTAAAAAATGTCATTGCAAAAAGTAAAACTAAGCGTACCAGCTCTCATACTGGTAATTGTTGCATCTGTTATATCTACCGGCGCTATGCGTTTGGTGAGCTTCTATTTTCCGATGCTGAGCAATTTTACACCGATGGGTGCACTGGCTATATTTGGTGGCGCTTATTTTGCTGATAAATGGAAAGCTGCTTTGCTGACGGTAGTTACCCTTTTTTTAACAGATATATTTATTAACTATTTGTATACCTCTAAGCTAATTATTTGGTACGGCAATAGTGCTTTGTGGCTATATGGTAGTTTAATTATTATGATTTTTATCGGTAGCCTGATTAAGAAAGTAAACGTTACCAATGTGCTGTTAGCATCACTTGCAAGTGTGGCTATACACTGGTTGTTAACTGATATTGAGCCATGGTTGTACAGCAGCTATTATGATAAAGGACTTTTAGGTTACGGTGAGTCATTGCTAATGGCGCTGCCATTTGAGCGTAACATGCTGCTGGCTGATGCGATATTTGGCGCCATACTGTTTGGCGGTTTCGAGTTAATTAAAGCTAAGTTTGGCGCAGCCAAATATGGCAAGCAACTATCTGTGTAAGCAAAAACTAGCTTACGTATTCGGCCAGGGTATTATCTTGGATCAGCTCATACTGATATTCCACAAGATTTTAACGTTGTTGTTTTTCGACAATATCGCTCAAGATCATTTCCGCATGCACACGTGAGTTTTCAATGAACCACAAATGGGTATCTAAGCCACCGCAAACTACGCCTGCCAAATAAACGCCTGGCAAATTAGTTTCCATAGTTTCCGGATTATAATGTGGAATAAACTTGCCGTCGTCAGATAACTGTATTCCTATCTTTTTCAAGAAATCAAAGTTAGGCTTATAACCTGTCATGGCCATTACATAGTCATTTTGGATGGTAATAGTTCCACCCGGTGTTTCAATGTCCACTTCGTGCTCGCGGATTGCTTTTAGATTGGAATCAAAGTAAGCCTTAATACTGCCTTCTTCAATACGGTTCAAAATATCGGGTTTCACCCAGTACTTAACCCGCCGGCTAATCTCATTGCCCCGCACAACCATCGTTACTTCCGCACCTTTACGATAAGTTTCCAAAGCTACATCAACCGATGAGTTACTGGCGCCTACTACCACTACCTTTTGCATAGTAAAAAAGTGCGGGTCCTGATAATAATGCTTAACCTTAGGTAGGTTCTCGCCGGGTATGTCCAAATTAACCGCTATATCATAAAAGCCGGTGGCAATTATGATGTGTTGAGCCTGATAATTTCCCCTCGTGCTATTTACCGCATAACCGCCTTGAACGGCATCAACAGAAGTCACCTCTTCAAATAGTTGTAGTGGCAGGCTATTGCTAAGCGCTACCCGCCGGTAATACTCTAAAGCATCGGCTCTATTAGGCTTAACGTGAGTAGTGGCAAAGGGATATCCACCAATCTCCAGCTTTTCTGAAGTGGAAAAGAAGGTCATGGTAGAGGGGTAGTTATACAGCGAATTCACCAGCGTTCCTTTTTCGAGGATGATGAAGCTGAGGCCGGCTTTTTGGGCAGACAATCCGCAGGTTAAGCCGATGGGGCCGCCGCCAATAATAATGAGGTCAAGCATATTAAAATTTAATCAGGCCAGTACGTCTTGCAGTGCCTTGTTTCTGGCAAATACAGTTTTAGCAAAGGTACAAGATGGCACCACTTTTAGCTGATTTTGGCGGGCATAATTTGCTGCATATTCAATCAGTTCTTCGCCAAGCTTTTGGCCCTGAAATTCTGGGTCGACTTCGGTATGGTAAATTTCTATTTCACCGTCATTGATCATAAAGCGTACTTCACCTGCCGGCTTATTGTCTTTCTCGACAAAGAACAGGCCTTCGTCACCATCTATTTGTTGTTTGATTTGCATAACATATTTACAAACTAAACAAGCATTTCGCCAAAAGGATTACTTAAATGATGATTTATTGCAAGGGAAGGAGAGTCGTTTGGAAAAATTTAGGCACAAAAAATGGGTAAGCTACTTCTATCGCACCGCTCAACTCTCTACCCTTGCTGCGTTCCCACCCTGGGGGAGTTCAAGAGGAGCTGGTCGTAAAAGACTTACCCGCCACAAAAGTAGAAAAAATATCGATTTCTGTGCAACTAAATGTAAAGTTATGGTTAAGCAGCTGATGTTCAGCTATAAAAATCACCGTTAAACTCCGGTAGGGATTCCTTTTAACCGTCTCAGTGAATGGTTGCAGGCGTTAAACAAGTTGTGCCCTTTGTGAAACGAATAAGTTCCAACGTTTGCTCTAACATCCTGGTTACTGCCTATTGTCAGTACTGTGCTTTCAACTCATTTTTGAAATAGATTTCCTCCCGGATGTTATATTTAGCGTTAGGCTTAAATGTTTCTTTTTCTAAAATGGTGAGCCTGTTGGCCACAAAACTATCTTGATAGCGAACCTGGCGCAATTCCGGCCAAAGCTTATAAAAATCATTCACCGGAATATACCGAGTTACCGTAATGTGCGGTGTTAAAGGCCTTTTGCTGTTCAGTAGCTTTTTGAGTAGTGCAAACCAGTTGTCTGTTTTATAGGTAGGCTTAATGGCTGCATAAATAGTCATGTGCTCATTGCTGTGCATAAAAAAGTCAAAGCCGTTAATCTCCAGGCTAACCGGTGGAATGCTGTTTGCCTTGTTTTTAACGGTTTGCAGGTAAGAGTCAATAACATGCGGCTTTTGCCGTGTTATTTCGCAAATGCTAAGATGGGCAGTGGCTTTCATGCCCTGGTAATGGCCAATATATTCGCAGGCCTTCAGTTTGCAGTGCCTGATCTGCTCTTTTACCGCGTCCGACGGCTGCAGTAAGAAAAGATAATCATAATATCCTTCCATGTTAGATGTGGTTTATATTAATGAATCGTAATAATTTATTGATTGAAACAACGTGTTTTATGAGGCTTCCAATGGGAGTTATGATCGAAAGTATCTCTTACCAACACGGTAATACCGTTTGGAGTAAAGCTTTCATTGATTTTAAAATCTTTAAATAAGCGAAAGATGGAATGACGTTGTTCGAGTTGTAATCCTCTGGCAATGGTAATATGAGGCGTTCTCTTATTATGCCTTATCGCATTATACAACTCATTGAACCACTTATTAATTGTTGATGTTTCTTCTAGAGGAATAAAGACGGTATAGGGAAATTTTTCACTAAAAGAATTTAACCCGCCAGCTACCAAGGTCTGTGGTCGTATTGCTCTAACATATTTCTCATTTACTGAGATTAGGTGGTCAATCAAATATGGAGATAGGTTTGCAGCGTCCCATAAGGTTATATGGGCTTTAGAATACCTGCTTTCATATGAGCCGATAGTGTTCGCAACTTCAGTTTTCATTGCAGCAACCTTCTGTGTTAATGTATCTGAAGGTTCCAGGATAAATAAGACGTCTTTATTTTTTAACATGTTGTGTTTTCTGACCCAAACAAAAATGCTAATAAAATTAGTAATTTGTGATTTCTTTTTTCCACATTTGTAGCGTGATGTCCAAGAGATATATTGTACATATCGATCTCGATTCGTTCTTTGTGTCGGTGGAACGGCGATTAAATCCGGCGTTGATAGGTAAGCCGGTAATTATCGGCGGTTCAAAAGACAGGGGAGTGGTGGCTTCTTGTAGTTACGAGGCGCGGGCGTTTGGCATTCACTCGGCCATGCCCAGCCGGCAGGCTTATAAGCTTTGTCCGCATGCTATTTTTTTGCATGGCAGTCATGGGCGGTATTCCGAAGCATCGCGCGAGGTAACACAAATTATTCATGATACGGTACCACTTTATCAGAAAACTTCGGTTGATGAGTTTTACATTGACCTCACTGGTATGGACCGTTATTATGATCCTTACCAAATGGCGACTGACTTGCGCCAGCGAATTATGACAGAAACCGGTTTGCCTATTTCTTTTGGCATGGCATCCTGCAAAACGGTAGCTAAAATGGCCACTAATCAGGCTAAGCCAAACGGACAACTGTTAATTGAACACGGCCGCGAAAAGGAATTTATGGCGCCGCTCAACATTAGTAAGATACCCATGCTGGGTGATAAAACCTGCGAAAAGCTATATCAATACGGTATTGAAAAGATTGGAGATTTACAACGTGTAAATCCGCGCTTTTTGGAGAGCATATTTGGTAGGGCAGGCAAATACATTTGGGAGAAAGCCAATGGTATTGATGACAGCGAAATTATACCTTACAGCGAACGCAAGTCCATTTCAACAGAACACACTTTTCATCAGGACACGGCCAACAGGCACGAGCTGGAAACGCTGCTGGTGTCGATGACTGAGGAGCTGGCTTTTAAATTACGCAGCGAAAGTAAGCTGGCTTCGTGCCTGGCTATCAAGATACGCTACGCTAATTTTGAGACGCATACCTTGCAGGAGAAGATTGCGCTAACCTCAGCCGAGCATATCTTAATTCCGGGTATAAAAAACCTTCTTAAACGTGCCTGGAACCAGCACAGGCCCATACGCTTAATAGGTGTAAAGCTTAGCCAGCTTTGTACAGGCAGCTATCAAATTAATTTGTTTGAGGATAATGAGGAACAAATAAAGCTCTATAAAGCCATGGATAACATCAACTTTAAGTATGGCAATAAAACCGTTTGCCGTGCCGCCGGCATGGAAATAGGCCAACGGAATTTTAACCCTTTCCATGCGGGTTAAACTATGGGGAATTGAGCCGGGAAGCAAATGAATTACAAAAAGTGTCATCTCGAACTACAATCAGAGATTTTTTCAAATTGACAAGCTAGTCGCATGGAAAAGATTTCTTGCTGTAGCTCGAAATGACAAGGGATGACCTTAAATGGCTTTTGCTTCTAACGCTATATTCTATACGCTCCTTACGGTAGCTTTACTTTAAACACCCGGTACGGCTCTGTGCGCTTGTTTACGCCGTTATTAAAATCGGGCTGCTTTTGAATTTGTGAGGTAGTGATGTATAGGTAACCATCGTTTGATACGGAATAAGTATCTGGCCAGATCAGGCTTTTGCTTTTAAACCAGGTGCGTGCTTTTAAATCGGGAGATATTTGTATCATGCGATAATTGACCATATCGCCCAGGTAAAGGTTACCTTTCTTATCAAAAATCATGGCATCGGTGCTCGCTATTTCTCCCAGGTATTTTACCTCGCCGCCTAACTGCTGAGGCGTTAACTTTTCGTTTAACAGCGAAGCAGTTTTGATACGGTAAAGCTTTTTATCATTAATAGCTTTATAATAGAGCCATTCGCGGTCTGGACTCAGGGCAATACCATCCGAATTAAATACAGCCGGTTGTCCCTGCTTCATTAACTGTTTGCCATCAATCACAAATTTATAATTTGGATCAGGCCGTACCGATTTGTGGCTTTGCAACACCTGGCGCGATTTGCCTGTTTTAAGATCCAGTATCACAATACCGCCTGTACCCGAGTTGGTAAGATAAGCCATTTGCTTTTGGGTATCTACGCGTATATCGTTTAAGTAACTGCTGTTATCTATAGTGCCGGTAAAACGGTATACCTTTTCAATTTTATTGGTGTTTAAGTTAAACTTCACCACTTTGGCACTGTTGCCTACCACCTTGGCCAGCATAGGTGCTGCAGGGTCAACAATGTAAAGATAATCCTGATCGTCTACATAAGCGGTTTGCACACAAACCCATTTGTTCATGCCATCCTCACCTGGCTGCCAGCTGTTGGTGGCTGCATCAGGAAAAGGTTTTGCGGTGCCGTTGGGCATCACCTCAACCACGGCGTATTTATAGGTTTTAGACCAGCGCGGGTAGGTAACAAACAGTCGGTTTTTGGCAGATATGGCTACGCCTGTAAATTGATAAGTATTATCAGAATATACCTGCTGCAGTTTAGGCTGCTGTGCATAGCTGGTTGATGCGATAGCTACCATCCCGGTAACCATGGCAAAGTTCATAAGGCAGATGAGTAACTTTTTCATAAAACCTTAACCCAACTCATAAGATAAATGTTTAGGTGTCAGTTAATATTAACTGTATCAGTTTAAGATTTCCTCAATTATACTGACATAAGAAAGCCGGACTGGTATTTATTCCAATCCGGCCTTCGTAGTGTGCTAAGTTTCGCAATTATTCGCTCAACTGGCGTCCACATCAATTCGATATGTTTACCTAAACTAGTGTTTATGAAATTGTGTTAAGCATTAACCGGACCAATAGGCAACACAGTTTTGCCATACACCTCGTTTAAAACACCGGCAATACCCGTATAAATGGCAGAGGCGCCACATACAATGCCTTCGTACCCAGCCAGGTGCTTAATGCCTGCATCGCCAGAGGCGTCACCCCAAACAAGCAGTGCAAACAAAATGGTTAGTGAAGCAAAAACAAATTGTAGTGCACGGTTAAGTCGCAAGGTGCCAAAAAACAAGCAAAAGGTAAAGATGCCCCATATGCTTAAGTAAGCCACCATTGATCCGTTGCTGGCGGGCTCGGCCCAACCCAGTTTAGGCATAACCAGCAAACCAACTAATGACAGCCAGAAAAAGCCATAAGAGGTGAAGGCCGTTAAGCCAAACGTATTGTTCTTTTTGGCCTCAATTATTCCGGCAATTACCTGGGCTATTCCGCCGTAAAATATGCCCATTCCCAGTATCATGGAACTAAGCTCGGTAAAGCCGGCATTGTGAATGTTAAGAAGAACAGTGGTTAAGCCAAAGGCGCAAAGACCAAGCGGTGCCGGATTGGCTATGCCATCCTTTACCACTACAGGGGTAGTTGGAATCATAAAATATAGGTTTATTATGGGTTAGTATGCGCAATATAAATCATTCATCATCAATACGCAAAAAATATAAACCGATAGTTAGCTTTGCTGTTGAATAGCTAATTATATGCAAAAACTTGTTTTACTGCGCCACGGCGAAAGTATTTGGAACCAGGAGAACCGTTTTACCGGGTGGACGGATGTAGACTTATCTGCCAATGGCATAGAACAAGCCAGGCATGCCGGGCAACTGCTTAAAAAGCATGGCTACACTTTTGATGCCGGTTTTACATCGGTACTCAAACGCTCAATCAAAACGCTGCATATTGTGCTCGAAGAACTGGATATGCTGTGGATACCGGTGCAAAAATCATGGCGGCTTAACGAACGTTTTTACGGTGCTTTACAGGGTTTAAGTAAGCAGGAAACCATTGATCAATATGGCGAGGAGCAGGTACACAAGTGGCGACGCGACCCTAAAGAGCACCCGCCTGCTATTACCGAAGATGATGACCGCTTCCCCGGCCATTACCTGCGCTATAACGATTTGACTTACCGGGAGCTTCCCCTTACCGAGAACCTGAGCGAAACCATGACGCGCGCGCTACCGTTTTGGCATGAAAGCATTGTGCCGGCGCTGCGCCAAAACCAAAAAGTAGTTATTTGTGCACACGGCAACAGCTTACGTGCACTGGTACAGTATATTGATAACCTGAGTGACGAGGAAGTTGCCCAGCTGGATATTCCTACTGCTACCCCCTGGGTTTACGAGTTAGATGATAGGTTAAACCAGATCAGGCATTACTACTTGGAGTAAAGTTTACTAAATGCTAGCCAAAGTAGTAGAAGTAAAAAGGGTGCTTAGAAAGTCTAAGCACCCTTTTAAGGATTAACCGTAGTACTTAACCCTTAAATTATCTACTGCCATCGCTTAAGGCCAAACCCCAGTCTTTGCCTTTATCAACAGCTGGTACGCCTTTGTCCATCCATACGGGCAGTGGTGCGCCTTTCAGGAAGTGGTCAAAAAATTGCGCTTCGCGGATGGTGATGTCTTTGCGGTTGCGGCGCTGCACCAGGTTATGTGCTTCATCGTTGTACTGCAATAGCCAAACCGGTTTATTTAACCGGCGCAGTGCGGTAAACATTTCAATACCCTGATACCATGGCACGGCTCCGTCTGCATCGTTAGACATTACCACAACAGGGGTTTTAACCTTAGGGAACTGGAATATTGGCGAATTTTCCATATAAAGTTCAGGTTTTTCCCACAATGTAGCACCAATACGGCTTTGCGTTTTTTCGTACTGGAACTGGCGATTTACACCGCTTTCCCAACGTATACCGCCATAAGCAGAGGTCATGTTAGCAACCGGTGCGCCAGCCCATGCGGCTGCATACATATCGGTTTGGGTAATGAGATAAGCCACTTGGTAACCACCCCAGCTTTGGCCTTGTATTCCAATGTGTTTTCCGTCAACCCAAGGGTTTTTCTTTAGCGCTTCAACACCCGAATTCACAAACTCAACTGCCGATGGGCCGGGGTGACCAATCTCGTAGCTAATATCAGGCGTAAAAACCAGGTAACCATTGCTGGCAAAATAGGAGATAGGCAAGCGTGAAGGCGTAGGTGCCGGCGACTGATAATTATAGAGCGTTTCTGAAACCTTTTCATAAAAATACACCAGCATTGGGTATTTCTTATTCGGGTCAAAGTTTTCGGGCTTGTACAATATGCCTTTAGATTTGTAGCCCTTTGGCGTGGTCCATTCTACCAACGCGGCAGTAAACCAGTTGTATTGTGATTGCTGCGGATTAATAGCGCTGAGCTTGGTTTCTTTCTTTAAATCGGTAGACACATACAAATCGGGCGATTTATCGAAGCTTTGTTTGGTATAAATATATACGTCGGCGTTTTTAGCTTTGGTTAAGGTACTGTAGCTATATGGCGCAGTCACCATTTTTTCGGGCGCTTTTGACGAGCCGAACGCCTGTTTGTAATAGCCCCATTGCTTGGTATCCTCATTTTGCGTAAGCAACCACAAAGGTTTTTTGGTGGAGATGTAGCGGTCATCATCATCCACGCTACCACCGCCAAATAATGCTGCAAAGCGGCCGCCACCCGGCATAGGATAACGGAAAATTAAATGGTTTTTACGCCCAGCACCTTTAGTGAAATTTACAGCCTTGCCAGTTTCAGGATCTATGCTCCAAATGTCGTAACGGTCATAAATCAGCACGTTCTTATCATCTGCAGTCCAGCCGGCTAAGCCGTACGGGTTTGGATCATCGGGCACGTCGTTATCCTCTTCGCCCAGTTTAACGCCGGTGGCTTTAGTAAGGTTTGCTTTTTTACCGGTAGCCAGGCTGTAGCTAAAATAGTTCTGATCTTTAGCATCAAACCAAATTACATATTTACCGCCTGTACTGAACAGGTAGCGTGCTTTTGTACGGGGGATAATTCTTTTACGTTCGCCGGTTTGGGTGTTTATTAAATAAGCTTCCTGGTTACCACTGCCTTCCCACTGGGCTTGCACCCTTGAGCCGGTATCGGTAGTGCCTAATACATATTTTGAGTCGTTGCCCATGGGCTGCGATATGTTCTCAATATATTTATCGGCCAGTTGAACCATTTTAGCGTTAGCCTCAGCCGGATGAATAACGGCCAGATAGCTGCGGCGCAAATCGCGTTGCAGGGTTTTAAGCTGTTGAGGTTGCAGATATTCGTCTTTGTAATTCCAGATGTCCAATTTGGCAGTTTCAAACTCAACAAGCGTGGTATCGGCAGGTTTAGGGATAGGAGCAGTGCCAAAGAATAAGTTGTTACCACTTTTGCTGAAATACACACGGCCATCTCCACTAACCGACCATTTAGGCGTAATACCCGCCATAGCCGGACCAGCAATTGCCGTAGCGCTATCTTTAGATGTATTGTAATAGTATAACTTAAAAGGTTTAACCTGTGCTTTCTCCGGGTTTTTTTCGGCTGTAAAAGCCAGCTGTTTGCCGGTCTCATCAAAAGCCAGGTTGCGGTAAGTGCCCCGGCCGCTGCTGATAGGTTTTATGGCATCTTTTTCAATATCGTAAAAATACACGCCCGATTGCACATCTTTAGAACGGCGGGGGGCAGTTACGGCGTAAGCCATAAACTTGCCATCCTTACTCAGCTGGTACTCGGTTACATATTTAAAGGTGCGTTGCTTGCCTTTAAGCAGTTGTTTGATGGTAAGGTCTGCACCTTCGCGGGTTGGAGGAGCAATGGTAGTAGCTACCGCACGACGGGATGTATCGCCAGCGGCCGGCTTCCGAACTGTGTCAGAAGGAGCCAGGTAAGCAATAACTGCGGCTTTATCGGCTATCTTAAATGAGCGCACGCCGGGTACTTTGGTTATGGTTGTACCGCCCAAGGTAAGCAGGCCTAAAGTGTCTTTAGGCATTTCATCAGGGCGTTTCTTTTTAATGCGGGCCATGCGGGTGGCGGCATAAAATGGCCTTATCAGAAAAACTGCGTATTTAGAGTCGGCGGTAAAGCGGGCGGTATCTGCACGCGGTATGGTGATTTTTCCGGCATTTTTAACGGTGGTGATTACCATGTTGGCATCGCCTTGCTGCGGTCTAACCACATAAACCACCCATTTACCATCGTTACTAATGTTTTGGTTGGCAACACTCTGCCAACTATCATACACCGAATGGTCGAGCGGCTTTTTAGCTGCCTGCTGAGCAAAAACGCTCATGCTGGCTGCCGAAAATAGGCCTAAAAGTAAAATTTTACGCATTTCAAGTTGAGTTTTCGTTAAAGTCAACCTAAAATGCGTAAAAATAGGTGGGAATAAAAGCGGGTTATGAAAAAGTTACAATGCAATTTTCATTAACCATTAAAATGAAATATCTGTAGATACAACATGGTTAATTCCATATGCGAAATTCACTTTTATGAAAGTTTTCCTCCTAAAACTAATTTGCCCGCGCGGCGGCATTACATGCCTTTGTTCAGGGCTATAACAGCAGTATCAAAGTCCTGACGATCTACCAGGAACTGGATGTTTACCTGGCGCAAGGCAAAGCCAGCACTTTTTATGTTAATGTCTGCACCCGCCAAGGCCTGCGCTGCCCGGGCCAGTAAGCCTGGCTGATCCATATTTGAACTGATTAGACATACCATAGCAACCTTTTCGGCGGTTACTTTCTCAAATTTCGATTGTAGTTCGTCGAACAGTTCACTGGTATAATCTTTTTCCCAAATAACAATGGAGATACTGTTAGCACTGGTGGCTTTAAAGTTGTAGCTTACATTATGGTTTGCAAAAATCTGCATAATCTGCAAATCCGTACCTACGTTGCCTACCATCAGCGGGTCGTAAATATCTACCATTACCAGTTTGTTGGTACCGGTAATCACCTCCACTTTTTTCTCTGGAGAAACATACTCGCGAGTAATTAATGTGCCCGGGTGTTCGGGCTCAAAAGTGTTTTTAATACGTAGGTTTATGTCGTTAATTTCTAAGGGTTTAGATGCCTTTGGGTGAATTGCTTCCATGCCTACATCAGCCAGTTGATCAGCTACGTCATAGTTGGTAAAACCTACCGGCATGCAATTGTCAACGCCTACTAAAACCGGATCGGCCGAGCATAGGTGATACTCCTTGTGTATGATAGCTTCTTCAGGTTTTACCGCAACAGCTATTTTGCTAAAGGTAACTTCCGAGTAGCCACGGTCAAACTCACGCATAATGCCCTCGGTACCTTTAGTGTACCCGGTTGCAATGCAAATAGTACTGGCAAAATCAATGTCCTTAAAAGCGTGTTTAATGCGCTGATCTATAGTATAAGGCTCGTGATCATGAAAGCCGCTTAAATCTACTAGCGTAGCATTAATGCCCATGTTTTGCAGAATGTTAGTAAAAACATAAGCCGAGTGTGTTTCGCCTATAGAAGCAAGGATTTCTCGTGCAGCTTGCAAAATGCCCTCCGTGCTTACATAACCTGAGGCCAAGATGCCAACCAAATTATTTAAAAAGCCTTCGGCGTGTCTAATGTGCTTTTCAATAAACTCATCCGCTTCGGTTAGATTAAGGCCGAGCGGCTCATATTGCTTATTCAGCTGCTTAAGCTTCACAATTAATTGCTCTAACGCTTGTTGAAAATCTTGGTGTTTGGCAATCAAATGATATACACCGGGTTCGCCCGTCTTTTTGTTTTCTAAAAGCACATTAGTAACACCCGAAAATGCTGATACCACAAATATGCGGTTATAAAGTTGGTTACCGGTACGGTTATACAGGATGATGTTTTGAATTACATCGCCCAAGGCACTCATAGAGGTGCCGCCTATTTTTTCTACAGTTAACATGAATGAGTAATACGTTACAGAGCCTTTAAAGTAAAACTTACCGGCTCACGAATTGAAAAATTAATCTGCCTAATATAGACAATTGTTCATCCTTACGGACTTACCGAGTGTTACTCAGTCTTATATAACGCGCCCGCTTTTTCGGCCGAGAGTTTAATACCCTTAATTAAAGCGGAGCTAAAGCCGTGGTGCTCCATCTCGTTTAATCCAGCTATGGTACAACCCTTTGGCGAAGTCACCTTGTCAATTTCCTGCTCGGGGTGTGAGGCTAGTTGCAATAATAAATCTGCAGCTCCCTTAGCCGTCTGCGCTGCCATCTTTAAAGCATCATGGGCATGAAAACCGATTTCGGTGCCACCCTGTGAAGCCGCGCGTATGGAGCGTAAAAAGAAAGCAATGCCGCAAGCACATAAGGCAGTAGCCGAGGTCATCAACTCTTCGTTAATCTGTACGGTGATGCCAACGGTATCAAAAATAGATTTCACCAGCTGCAGGCTCTCGGTTGTGGCTGTATCTGTTGCAATACAGGTCATGGAATGGCCTATTGCAATGGCTGTGTTGGGCATGGCCCTAACCACTTGTACATCCAGCCCTAATTGTTTACGGATATCCTCACAGCTCACGCCAGATACAACAGATATAAATAGCTGTTTTTCAATGCTGATAGCTGGCTTTATTTCATCTAACAATTTATTTAGCTGTTGTGGTAAAATAGCTAATACTACAATATTAGCCTCGCTTACCGCCCGTGCGTTATCGGCTGTTGTATCCAAACCTGCCTCGGCTAAGCTGGCCAGCGCGGCTACATTACGGCGGGTTAAAACGATTTGTTCGGGTTCGTATTTATTTGCCTTAATTAATCCTTTAGCTAATGACAGGCCAATGTTACCGCTGCCTAAAATGGCAATTTTATTATTCATGATCTATTTACTTAATCGTGTACCAAAAGGTTCGTTTTGTTGAAGCTTGTTCAGTTCGTCTGCCTTGCCAATAACCACGGCTTTTACACCACAAGCAATTGCCGTAAATGCATTGTCCAGTTTGGGTAGCATACCACTATGAATAATTTGCTCTTTTTTCAGTTCTTCATAGCGTACAGGGTCAATATCGCGTATCAGTGAATCCTCATCATTGATATCTTGTAATACGCCTTTCTTTTCGAAGCAGTAAATTAAAGTGGTTTCATAGTGGGCTGCCATTGCAACTGCCAGGGCCGACGCTATAGTATCTGCATTTGTATTTAGCATCTGGCCATCCCCATCGTGCGTTAAAGCGCAAAAGGTAGGGGTAAAGCCGGCTTCCAATAAATTACTCAGGTTTTGAGCATTAACCGAATTTTCATTTAAATCGCCTACAAAGCCGTAGTCAATTGTTTTTACCGGCCGTTTTACCGCTCTGATAAAGTCACCATCGGCACCTGTTAAGCCTATGGCATTGGTGCCAAAACGTTGTAGTTGTGCTACTATATTTTTGTTAATTAAACCAGCATAAACCATGGTAACCACGCGCAGCGTTTCTATGTCTGTTATACGGCGGCCATCAACCAATTGGGCTTCTATGCCCATTTGTTCTGATATTTGAGTAGCTATTTTGCCGCCTCCATGCACTAATATCTTATAACCGTCAAGAGCCGTAAAGTCCTTCAGAAAGTGATAGAGATTTTCAGAATTATCAATGACGTTGCCGCCTATTTTAATTACGTACAGAGGTTTCATAATGCCTTACCCAATCCAAATTATTGAACGGCGGCTATTATAGGCAAATTTTTATAGAATCTGATAAATATCTATTAAAATGATAGACAAAGACAACAACTTATGTTTCAGTTTTAAAACTGAAACATAAGTTGCATAACTAAAAAATAAGTTATAGATTTGAGTTATGGAAGAGCTAACCCGTACCGAAGAGCGTGTAATGCAGATTTTATGGAAGCTGAAGAAGGCTTTTGTAAAGGATATAATTGAGGCCATGCCTGATGATCCCAAGCCACCGTACAACACTATATCTTCGGTTGTAAGGCTGTTGGAGAAAAAGAACTACGCGGGGTATAAGGCTTATGGCAAAACCTACGAATATTTTCCGCTTATCTCCAAAGCCGATTACCGTAAAACCTTTTTTAAAAAGATGTTTACCAATTACTTTGATAGCTCTGTAGAAAGCCTTTTGTCATTTATGGTAAAAGAAGAGAAGATGAGTGATGAGGATATAGAAAAGCTTAAGGACTTGATCAGCAAAAACTCAAAGAAATGAAGACTGTCATTTATCTGTTGGAGGCATCGGCCTGTACCGGCCTTTTCTATAGCTTTTATTTTTTGTTTCTGCGCAGGTTAACATTCTTCACCCTCAACCGCTGGTATTTGCTGGTAACGCTGCTGCTTAGTTTTGTGATACCTAAACTACAAATGCCGGTAGAGGCACCCAATGCTAATGTATTAAAGCCGGTTATGTACATACAACAGATGCAACGGCTGGAAGTGAACTCTTTGCATATAAATCACAAGGTGGTTTATGAACCGGGTGTTGCCTGGGTTAAGGTAATTAAAGCCTTATACTTTACAGGAGCCTTGCTATTATCTATAAAATTAATGATTGTGCTTGTAATATTTTGCCGTAAACTAAATGGTAAAAGGCTGGCGCAACTAGGGTTTGTAACTGTAATGAAGGGAGATAAAAGTTTTGGTAACAGCTCGTTTTTAAATGTAGTGTTTATAAACGATGAGGAGCTGGATGCCAATGAGGTAAGGCAAATTCTTTCGCACGAATTACTGCATGTTAAATTGCTGCACTCTGTAGACAGAATTATTGCCTGGCTGGCAAGGATTGTATTGTGGTTTAATCCGTTTGTATACGGCTACCTCCGCTCCATAGAAGAAAACCATGAGTTTGAGGTTGACCGTATTGCTGCAGGTAATGATGAAAAGGGTAAGTATGCTTCACTGCTGCTTAAATTAACGGTAGCAAACCAGGCAACCATTTTTCAGGGCTTTAGTAAAGCGCCGCTTAAGAAACGGATATACATGCTGTTTAACCAACCCACATCCAATATGAAAAAAGTGATTTACGTGCTTGTGCTACCTATGGTAGTGATAAGCTGCCTTGCCTTTGCAAGATTTGAACATGTACAAGTTAACCATAAACTGAATCTAAAGCTAAGCGATGGAAAGCGTTTACGTCCCGACTCCGTTAATCCTTACCGACAAAAGGTTAAGAGAACACTTGGGCAGATCAAAGGCCATGCAGCCTTTATTGCCTGGACCAAATCTGCCGACTACCAGGCAAAAGTGAGAGCGGCTGAAAAATTAAAGAATGAAATCGGAACCTTTAAGGTAGTTGGCAGTATTACCAGCGATAACGTATTTATAAAACAAGGCACCTTAATACAGCGTGACGGAAACAATTATATTTTGGGAGATAATTTTGGTCGGGACAAAGATGTGCATGCCTTACTGAAGCCGGGTGATGTAATAGATATAAAGCCTTCATCTATACTGTACGGTAAAAACGGTCCGCTTGTTATTCAAGCCAGCTTTATTAAACGGGACAATGTAATCATATATGAGGCAAAGCCTGAACCTGCCCCTGACTACGCATTTTTGTACGAAGCCAACCGTGTACGCTTTGCCGATGGCATTTTAACCAACGTTGATAGGTACTCTAACGGCAAATGGAAAACTGCAATCATTGCAGTAAACGGTTATCAAATCAAATTCAACGTTAAGCCATCGGCCCCAGAGTTTGACGATATAGCACAAGGTGATCATGTGCGTTTCAGGTTTGTGCACGAGGTGAAAACCGGTACAAAAGAGTACACTGTGAATGATTGGATATCAATAAGCGCAGATGTGAAAGACTATGGTATTAAGAATCCCGATTTCTTTTTTAAGTTTTATGAAAAGATTTAAACAAAAAGCGATGGTTACCATCGCTTTTTGTTTTTAAGCGGCACGTTAGCTATCATTGCGCATCACAGTTTTATCTTCTGGCAAACATATACCATGGCAAGGAGGTTCTATTGTAAATTTATAATAGCCGATGGCAAACATGTATTTAGGCAAAACATCGGGTAAACCGCGTGTTGTAATTATAGGCGGTGGCTTTGGTGGCATCAATTTAGGCAGGCATTTGAGGGATAAAGAAGTGGAGGTAGTTATGGTTGATAAACACAACTATCATACTTTTCAGCCTTTGTTGTATCAGGTAGCTATGGGCGCTATTGAAAGCGATGCCGTTGGTTTCCCTATCAGGCGCATATTTACCGGGCATAAAAACTTTAGCTTTCATATGGCTGAAGTGCAGCAGATCAACCCGGCCAGTAACACGATAAGTACCACGCTAGGCGATATACATTACGATTACCTGGCAATTGCTACAGGCGCAAATACCAATTTTTTTGGTAACAAGGAGATTGAGCACTTTACGATGCCCATGAAGAACATTCCGGAGGCATTAAATATCAGAAGTTTGATATTGCAAAACCTGGAAAAGGCGGCTGTAACTACCGACCCGGTGGAACGCGCAGCATTACTAACGTTTGTGGTGGTTGGCGGCGGACCAACAGGTGCAGAACTTTCGGGTGCTTTGGCCGAAATGCGCATGAATATGTTATGCAAAGATTACCCTGACCTGAAACCCGAAGATATGAAAGTGTATTTGGCTGAGGGTAAACCTAAACTTATAGCGGCTATGTCTGAACAGGCATCGGTTAAGGCCAAAGAGTTTTTGATTGATATGGGGGTAATCATTTATAATGATGTGCACGTAACCAGCTTTAACGGCGATGAGTTAAAGATAGACAACGGCGTAACTCTTAAAACACGTAACGTATTTTGGGCTGCTGGCGTTAAGGGTGAGGTGCCACCGGGTATACCGCAGGACGTAGTAATTAGAGGCGCGCGCATACAGACCGACGAGATAAGCCGCGTTAAGGGATTTCAGAATATATTTGCTATTGGCGATGTGGCTGCCATGATCACACCCGACTCGCCCGAAGGGCATCCGGGTGTTGCACCGGTAGCCATACAGCAGGGTGCGCACTTGGCTAAAAATATATTGCACCTGGTAAGGGGAGAAGCCACCCAACCTTTTAAGTATCACGACAAAGGATCTTTAGCTACCATAGGGCGCAACCGCGCTGTGGCCGATTTGGGTAAGCTACGCTTTCAAGGCTTTTTTGCCTGGTTTATATGGTTATTTGTACACATTATGTCGTTGGCTGGCTTTAGTAATAAATTAGTAGTATTTAGCAACTGGCTCATAAATTACTTTACCAAGAATACCGATAACCGGCTTATCATCCGTTATTTTGATACCAATACCATGATGACTGAACCCACAGCTAAATAAATTATTCCTGTGAGGTGTATTCGTAAACTTTTAGTTAAAATTTGTTAACAATATTTGAGGCAATGTGTTATTACTACAACAAATAACTAATAACTCAAATCATGGCAACAAATTTCAATCCTGAACATAGCGAAGGCCCAGTAGCCAAAGCTATCGAACAGCAAACCGCCAAGCTACCATCTGATCTATTTTTGTGGGCGGCGTTAGGTTCAATGGCAGTTTCTGCTACTTTAAAAATTATGAAAAAAGACAAAACTGCATTGTTTGTTGGACAATGGGCAGCACCATTCCTGCTGTTGGGCTTATACAACAAAGTGGTTAAGTTAGAAGGAAGTGAGTAATCAATTACATCTTCAAGAAAATAAAAAGCCGGTTAAATTAGTATTTAACCGGCTTTTCTGTTGCTTCCAACTGCATGTAATCAGCTATCACCCGTTCATTTACATCATTGCTGTGGCTAAACGCAGTAATAATACTTTGCTGGTCGGTATCATTTCTGTTTTGACTCAATTTTTTTTTGCCTTGCAGGTCGGTCACTTTAATATCAAACACTACAATGCCTTTGCACATTTTCAACTTATAATCTAAGGGTATGTTGTTCCATTGTTTCAGGTAGGCGGCATCGTAAAAAGATACCATGTGTTCTAAGGCTTTTAGTTGCTCGCTTTCGTTTGTTACAATCGTAGCTACGCCGTAAGCATGCACAGCAATATAGTTCCATGTTGGCACGTTTAAATCTTTTTCGTAGTGCTTGGGTGCAATGTAAGCATGTGGCTCTGTAAATATAACGAGCGATTGCCCTTTAATAACATCGCTGGCCTGCGGATTAGCTGCAGCAAGATGTGAGGATAGAACAACCGCATCTCCTTCGTGCTTTACTAAAAATGGCAGGTGTGTAGCCTGGGGCAAGCCATCGTTAGTATTATTAACCAGCGTAGCAAAACTGTACCGCTGCATAAAGCTTACGGCCTCTTGGGTATCAGTAATTTGGAAGTGTTTAGGGATGTACATGGGATAAGGGTATAGCTATTTAGCAAAAATGCCAAACAGAAATTTAATTACAGGTGTGTATATTAAAATGAGGCGGTAGGCGAGGGAGCAAGGTAGCCGGAGCAGGGTAAGCAGCTATCCATATTTAGCTGATAAGGCCAAGCAGAGGATAAGCAGCCAAGCCACTCATCCTCTGCTAACAATCAAGGATTATAAGTTTTCTAAAAGCTGCTTTAATACCGCCTGAGCAGCCCATACGCGGTTGCCTGCCTCATGTATAACGGCTGAGTGTGGCCCGTCCAGAACTTCGTCTGAAAGCTCCAGGTTTCGGCGTACAGGCAAGCAATGCATAACTTTGGCGTTGTTGGTCGCTTGCAGCATTTCGTTATTAAGCATCCACTCCGGATAGCTGCCAGGCATCTCACCGTAAGGCTCATAAGCCGACCAATTCTTTACATACACAAAATCGGCACCAACTAAGGCCTCCTGTTGGTTATGGGTAATAGTTGCACCTTCCGTAAATTCGGTGCTTAAGTTATACCCTTCAGGGTGTGCAATTACAAAATCGACGTCGGCACGGCACATCCATTCGGCAAAAGAATTAGGTACTGCCTGAGGCAACGCCTTGATGTGTGGCGCCCAGGTAAGTACTACCTTAGGTCGCTCAACTGTTTTAAGTTCTGTAATGGTTATTAAATCGGTAAGGCTTTGCAGCGGGTGGCGGGTTGCCGATTCCAGGCTTACCACCGGTACGCCACAAAATTCTACAAATTTATTGAAGATAGTTTCGCTGTAATCCGCCTCACGGTCTTTCAGTCCCGGAAACGAACGCACACCAATGATATCCACATACTGACCCAAAACTGCCGCCGCCTCACGTATATGCTCAACTGTTGTACCGTTCATAATGGCGCCATCCTGTAGTTCCAAAGCCCAACCTTCCTTATCAATGTTGAGCACCATGGCGTTCATCCCCAGGTTAAGAGCCGCCTTTTGTGTGCTCATCCGGGTACGCAAGCTTGGGTTAAGGAACACTAAGCCTATGGTCTTGTTTTTGCCTAAGTGCTGAAAGGCGTAAGGGGCGCTCTTTAGCTGCAGTGCTTCGGCAACTAAGGCGTTAATATCGGTTACGTCGTGTACGGATGTAAATTGCTTCATCTATCTTTTCCGGTCGTCCCTAACGGGAAAGTGTTTTAGTTTAATATATTAGGCTACAGCGTGCGCAGCTTTCAGGGTTTGTGCAAATGCTTCTAAAAACTGGTCGGCATGTGCTTTGGTTAAGTTTAGCGCAGGTAGCAATCTAACTACATTGGGTTTAGCTTCGCCTGTAAAAATATGGTGCTTATACAAAAGCTCTTTACGAACGTCGGCCAGTTCCTGCGGTAATTCGATGCCAATCATCAAACCACGACCACGAACTTCTATTACCTGCTCAAACTTCCTAAGTTCAGTAATCAAGTATTGGCCAACTTCGGCAGCATTCTGCATTAGGTTATTTTCTTCTATTTCCTCTAAAACCGCTAAAGCAGCCGCGCAGGCTAAATGGTTACCGCCAAAAGTAGTACCCAACATACCATAAGCTGGCTTAATTTTAGGAGAGATGCTAATAGCACCAATAGGAAAACCATTACCCATGCCTTTGGCCATGCTGTAAATATCAGCGTCAACCCCTGCAAAATCATGTGAATAGAATTTGCCCGTACGGCCATAACCGCACTGAACCGAATCGGCAATAAATACTGCATTATACTGATCGCACAGCGCTCTTATTTTTCGCAAAAAGCTTTCGGTTGCTACTTGTATACCACCAACACCTTGTATGCCTTCAATTATAACCGATGATATTTCGTTTTGGGTAAATGCTTGCTCTAATGCACTTTCATCGCACCAGGGCAAAAATATTACGTTGTCGGTCTCATTAACCGGCGCTACAATTTTAGGGTTATCAGTTACTGCAACAGCGAGCGATGTACGGCCATGGAAAGCTTTACTAAAGGCAATAACTTTCTTTTTACCGTTGTAAAAAGAAGCAAGCTTTAAAGCATTTTCGTTAGCCTCGGCACCGGAGTTACACAAAAATAACTGGTAGTTGTTCTTGCCAGATACTCGGCCCAATTTTTCGGCCAGTTGCTTTTGCAAGGGTATTTCTACAGAGTTTGAGTAAAAACCTATCTGATGTAACTGATCTTCCAATCGTTTTACATATCGTGGGTTAGTATGACCAATAGAAATTACGGCATGACCGCCATATAGATCCAGATACTCGGTACCCTGAGCATCGTAAACCAAACTACCAACACCCTTTACAATCTCAATCGGATTGATGGGGTAAACATCAAATAGTTTCATTTGCTAAAAATGTAAAACGTTAAAAAATATAATCAATTAAAAAGCTGCGGCTTTCAGTTTCAAGCCAGTGGTTTCCTCTAACCCAAAAATCAGATTCATGTTTTGGACTGCCTGGCCTGATGCACCCTTTAACAGGTTATCCATAATGCTGATTATAAATAACTTGTCACCCTTTTTTTGTACCTGTATAAAGCATTTGTTAGTGTTCACAATCTGCTTTAAGTCGATGTTGCGGGTGGTAACGTGAGTGAATAGATGGCTGGCGTAATATTCAGTGTAAAGTTTCACCGCTTCTTCGGCCGACAGATCGCTGTCCAAATAAATGGAAGCAATAATACCTCTGGTAAAATCGCCACGGTACGGAATAAAGTTCACCTGTTTGTTGAAGCTGGCTTGCAGTTGCGTAAGCGACTGGCCAATTTCATTTAAATGCTGGTGATCAAAAGCTTTGTAAACCGAAAGATTATCATTACGCCAGGTAAAGTGTGATGTTGGCGACAAGCTTTGCCCAGCGCCTGTAGAACCTGTAGTAGCAGTAATATGCACCTCACTGTTTAACTTGCCACTGGCAGCCAATGGCAATAAGCCTAATTGCAAACAAGTAGCAAAACAACCTGGATTGGCTATGTTATGAGCCCCTTTTATAGCCTCACGGTTAAGTTCCGGCAAGCCGTATGTGAAGTTGCGTGTTGTAGATTCTGAGTTTTCCGTAGCCGGGTTGGAGATGCTCGATTTGTCTTTCAGCCTGAAATCCTGGCTCAGGTCAATGATCTTAACACTGGCTGGAAAAGGATTGGCATCTAAAAACTTGCGTGCATCGCCGTGGCCAACACATAAAAACAGCACATCAATATCATGCGATAGCTCGCCTGTAAATTTGAGCTCAGTGTCACCAAAAAGGTCAGTGTGAACCTCATACACAAAGTTGCCTGCGTTGCTATTGCTATGTACAAAGGCTATGTCAACCGCAGGGTGGTTAATCAGGATTCGTAAAAGTTCGCCGCCTGTATAACCAGCCCCGCCAATTATGCCTGCTTTAATTTCTGCCATTATTTAGTTTACTTCTTTTTTGTAAATAATAAATCCGTCGATTATCCCCAGTTTTATAAATCCGATCGACTCATAAAGACGTTGCGCTGCATAATTGTCCACGGATGTTTCCAGCTGCACATATTTTGCATTATTCTGTTTTGCAAATTTTAGAGCATACTCAATAATCATTTTACCAATGCCTTGGTTTCTATAAGGTTCATCAACAAAAAGGTCATTAAGTATCCAATTCCTTTTCATGCGTGCAGATGAAAACTTAGGATACAACTGTGTAAAGCCCTTTACAACAACGTTATCATCGAGCCTGCATTCGGCTATAACAATAACCGACTCATTATTACAGAGTCGTTCATTTAAAAACGTATGCGCCTCAACCACATCAGACTGTTGCTTGTAAAATACCCTATATTTATCAAACAAGCCAACCACTGCATTCACGTCGGTAACATCAATGTGCTTTAGCTCAACTTGGTTTTTTTGCTGATTATTCACAATTGATTCTATCGTTTTTTGTAGACGGATGTGAGTATAATATAAATTCCAAATCGGTTTCGGCATGATTGCTTACCCGGTGCTTTTGCCCCGGTTTAATTTCGATGCCTTGCTGCCGGTTAAGCACAGTAACTTGACCGTTGATAACCAAAATGGCTGTGCCGCTTAATATAAAAAAGAACTGTGTTGCATGCTCATGATAGTGCAGTTGCTCAGTCGCATTTGGTGGCATTAGCTCCTGCTTTATGGATAGTGCTTCAGTATCCACAAAGTTCCAGCCGTCACAGTTGTCACCCCATTTATAATGGCTTAAACAGTTCTCCTTTGAAAGCAGCGATTCCATTTATGATTGTTGATTTACCTTGTGGTATATCATAACCTGGTTACCAAATATCTTAGAGAAACCCTTAACGTCATCACCGGTCCAGGCGTTGTTCATCTCGCCGTAGCTGCCAAACTTGCTCGACATTAAATCGTGATCAGACTCAATACCGGTTACCTGGAAACGGTACGGGTTTAACTCAACAAACACTTTGCCGCTAACCTGTGTCTGGGTATCGTTCAGGAAGGCTTCGATGTTGCGCATGATTGGGTCATGAAACTGACCTTCGTGCAGCCAGTTACCGTAGAAAGCAGATAGTTGGTCTTTCCATGATAACTGCCATTTGGTTAATACGTGTTTTTCTAAAGTATGGTGTGCCTTGATAATAACCATTGGTGCGGCGGCTTCAAAACCTACGCGGCCTTTAATGCCTATAATGGTATCGCCAACATGAATATCGCGGCCAATGCCATAAGGCTGGGCAATAGCTTGTAATGCCTGAATGGCTTTGGTTGGGTGATCGTAATTAGTACCATCAATGGCTACTAGTTCGCCTTTTTTAAACACCAGCTCAATGTTCTTGGTTTCGTTTGAAGTAACGGGCGTAGGCCATGCGTCCTCCGGCAGACCTTGGTTTGAGGTCAGGGTTTCTTTACCGCCTACAGATGTTCCCCAAATGCCTTTGTTGATTGAATATTTATTCTTTTCAAAATTCATCTCCACACCGTGGTCTTTCAGGTATTGAATTTCTGCCTCGCGGCTTAGTTTCAAATCGCGGATAGGAGTTAGTATCTGCACATTCGGAATCAGAATGTTGAAGATCATATCAAAGCGTACCTGATCATTACCGGCGCCAGTGCTGCCATGAGCAACATACTCGGCACCAATTTCTTTGGCGTAGTTAGCAATAGCTGTGGCTTGGCTCACGCGCTCGGCACTTACCGAAAGGGGATAGGTGTTGTTCTTCAGAACGTTACCATAGATCAGGAAACGAACACAAGAATTGTAGAAGTTTTCCGTCTCATCAACCACATGGTGCGAAGTAACACCCATTTTGTAGGCACGTTCTTCAACCTGTTTTAACTCTTCGTCGCTAAAACCGCCGGTGTTTACAATAACCGAGTGTACTTCCAGGCCTAAATCCTGTGTTAAGTAGATGCAGCAAAATGAGGTATCTAATCCGCCGCTATAGGCTAATACTACTTTTTTCTTCATTATGATGGGTTAACCAAAAAGGTGATACTTAATATTAAAATGTAATGGTTTTTACGCTGTTTTTAATTGCATTTTCAATACGCTCCAATAGCGTAGCCTTGTGTGTCAGCTTCTTCATCTTCTCTTCAAACTGTTGCTGCTTATCAACCGGGTCCCAAAGCATGGCGGTACACATACAGTTCTTGCGCTCTTTGGCTGTTAAAATATCATAGTTAACACAGCTGCGGCAACCTTTCCAAAAATCTTCATCCTGGGTAAGTTCTGAGTAGGTAACCGGCTCGTAACCCAGTTCTGAATTAATTTTCATAACCGCCAGGCCCGTAGTTAAACCGAATATTTTGGCATGTGGGTATTTAGTACGGGAAAGATCGAACACAGCCCTTTTTATGGCCTTGGCTAATCCTACCTTCCGGAACTCCGGATTTACAATTAAGCCCGAGTTAGCTACAAAGTCGCCGTGGCTCCATGTTTCTATATAACAGAAACCAGCCCAGGTGCCATCTTTATGCAGGGCAATAATGGCTTTACCTTCCAGCATTTTATTAGCAACGTACTCAGGAGAACGCTGTGCAATACCAGTACCGCGTGCTTTAGCCGATGATGCCATTTCATCGCATATCTGCGGTGCGTAATCGGCGTGATTTTCGGTAGCAACTATAATATCAAAATCTTGTAAGGTCATGAGTAATAAAACGATTACCTTAAATTATTGGCTTAAGCCTTATGTAATTAATGGTTTTGTATAAAAGAAGTTTGAAAAAACCTCAGTTTGGGTTGTGGCGATGAAACAGTGTTTATCAAACCCGGGGGATATACAATCGTCGTCGTGACGGGAAGTTAACTAAAACAACAGCGTTCAAAGCAGCGGCGAACCATGCATTTACTGCTGCGGTTACTGTCCTTTTTATGCTTTGAATGTTCATTTTTTGTTAATATGCTCTATTTGTGAATTTTTGTGCAAAGTATCCAAAATAATTTTATTTATGCAAGTAAAAAATGCATATTAAAGTTAAACTTTTGTAAAGAAATATCTTTGATAACTACAGCTATAAATCAGCAAGATATACAGCGCCTTCATCAGGTGTTCAACAGCATTGCTATGTTTGATGATGAGCCCTTCAATGCTATGCTTCCACATTGGGGTGCGTTAACCTGTAAACGCAAACAAATCCTGACACAAATAGGCGAAACAGAGCATTATCTGTACTTGATAACCGAAGGCATACAACGTGGCTTTTGTAACTACGAGGATAAAGATGCCACGCTGGTTTTCTTTTATCCAAATTCTTTTGCTGGTATTGCCGATAGTTTTTTATTGCGGCGCCCATCTGCCTTGTACTTTGAGACGCTTACCGCAAGCCGTATGCTGCGTATTAGTTACAACAACTTTATGCAGATAGCACACGAATTTCCGCAGGTTGAAAAGTGGCTGCGTATAATGCTAAGCCATACTTTGGCCGGTTTGTTGGAACGGCAAAAAGAGCTTAGTGTTTATACCGCTGCCGACAAGCTAGCGGCGTTATTTAGGCGTAGCGCATTTATCTTCAACATGGTTCCGCATAAGTACTTAGCATCATACATAGGTGTAGATCCGGCCACTTTTAGTAAAATGTACAGTAGGCTTGAAAAATAAAAACGATGGTATAGATCAAGATTTTTGTCAGGGCAAATCCGGTACTTTGCCCAAAATCCTAAACCATGTCACAATTTAAATCCAAACAATTGCTTGCAAATCTAAAGATAGATATTATTGAAATTACCGAATGGGCAAAGCAGTTGTTAATAGCCACACATTATCTAAACACCGTTCCACAGCCCGGCAAATGGACCATTGCTCAGGTGATTGAACACCTGAACACTTATAATAATTATTATTTGCCTGAAATAGCCAAAGCACTTCAACACTATCCAACCGGCTCATGCCATGCAAATGGCATATTCAAGACCGGCCTTATTGGTGGATACCTCACCGAAATGATGCAGCCGGATATTAACGGAAAAATAAGCAACAAAACCAAAGCATTTAAGAAACATATACCTGTAGCCGAACTAAACGCGGAAACGGTTCTTCAAGGCTTTGTAACAGGGCAAGAGCAATTCCTGTTATTAATTAAGCAAGCACACCTTTACGATTTAAATAAAGTGCGTATTAAAATGAGCATTAGTAACCTCATCAAATTAAAGCTGGGCGATGTGTTACGCGTATTGGTTATACACCAGCAAAGGCATTTTATTCAGATAAGAGAAGCACAGGACCTTATAATAGCTAAGCAGAAGCTACAAATCTGCTAAACAGTTAGCCAGCACAGCCGTTTATTAAGAATGAGTGATACTCCGTTGATACTTACACTTACGCTGGACGAGGATAGCCAACAATATTTTAACGAACTGCGCCGTGAACATTTCCCGCCCGAGCGTAATTACCTGAACGCACACCTAACGCTTTTTCATCATTTGCCGTCAGATCGGGACCAAATTTTTTCAGACATTTTGTTGGCAGTAAAGACCTATCAAATCATGCAGCTTGCCGTTACCGAAATTAAAAGCATTGGAAGCGGTGTGGCCTTTAAGATTGAAAGCACACCGTTAATGCAATTACACCGGTACCTACAGCAATTGTGGCAACCCTGGTTAACTCCGCAGGATAAGCAAACACTGTGGCCGCACATTACCATCCAAAATAAAGTTGAGCCTAACCAGGCCATGTTATTGGAAGCACAGCTGGAGCAAGACTTTAAACCATTTACTGCCAGGGGCTTAGGGCTTAGCGTCCATGAGTATCAAGGCGGGCCGTGGAAGTTTAAGAAATCGTTTGAGTTTGGAACTAACTAAATCCATACTTAACGGAATGCCAAAGGAATAGAGCGGACTCCCCAGCTTGTTGAGAGATCAGTCTTAAGCTCGCAACCAATGTTATATCAGTTATATTTGTTATAAGCATCTCGCCAATCCTTTCGCATTTCTGTAAAGCGTGCGGCAACGGTGGCATAAAAAGCTTCGTCCAGTAGTTCAAAAACGCTGTTCACGCCGTCCATCAAGTCGGCCTCTGCCACTTTATAAGTTTGCTCTAAAGCACCTTGCTCCAGTTTTATAATGAACTTACGATTCATGCTAAATATGGAAACCTTAAATTCAGGATGCGGTAATTCAGCTATAACTCTCATAATGTTTCAAATTTAATTCTACCCTGTAGCGGGTCGGCACCATTGAGGGTACCCCAGGCAGCAAGTGGTTTAAACCGTGCAAAAAGCTCCTCGCTGTACCAGCCCTCCGCACGTGTTTTCTTAATAATATCAGCGTGCTGGCGTGAACGATATGCAAATGCCTTAACGTTGTCGATGCTTTCCCAAACCGAAAACGTTGCTTGCCTATAGACGGGAGCTTCACCAATGCCAACTGATGTAATATATCCTGGCGAAGCAGCCATCATACTGGCCGCCTCATCTACATGTCTCCAAAAGTTTTTAAGGCGACTTGGCCTTATGGTAGCCCTGGTTAACACCGCTACAGCGCCGTTGTAGTCCTTTACCTCGGACTTGCCAAAAGGGTCTTTGCCATCCCACTTGCCGTGGCTCTGTAGTGGCTCGGCCAAAAGGGTCCAGCTTTCCGTAGTCAACTTTTTCCACCAGGATGATATGAACGATTTCTGATAAAAGCTGTCAAAGTCTGCTCTAGTATTCCAGGTTGCCAGTAAGCCCCATTGTTGCCAGTCGGGTGTAAGGTCAAAACTGCCGTTGCGGCCGCAGCCCATTAATTTCCAAAAGGTGCAGCCTTTTTGTAATGAAAGCGGCAGGCGGTGCAGGGCCATAGCCAGCAGGGCAAATGGGATAAAGGCTTTGCGGTAACGTACTATAGTGAGGCTGACAATCATATTTGACTAAGCGAAATAACTCATTAAAAATGAGATTTGGCTTATTAAGTTTTACCTTACCCTGCTTACTTTTGCAATATGGCCGAAGACTTACAAATACTACAATCAGCCGATAAAGCTGCTCAATATCAATCTTTGCTACCGCAAATTGAGGCGTTAATACAAGGCGAAACCGATCTTACCGCCAACCTGGCTAATATAGCTGCGGCGTTAAAAGAACAGTTTAAGTGGTTTTGGGTAGGATTCTATCTGGTAAAAAACGGCGAGTTAGTTTTAGGCCCGTTTCAGGGACCGGTGGCCTGTACACGCATTGGCTTAGGTAAAGGTGTTTGCGGCGCAGCCTGGCAGCAACGTAAAACATTGATAGTGCCAGATGTGGAAGCTTTTCCCGGTCATATTGCCTGCAGTTCGTTATCACAATCTGAAATTGTTGTGCCGTTTTTTAAAGGCGACGAGGTGGTAGGCGTGCTTGATGTGGATAGCGAATTGCTGGATCAGTTTGATGAAACAGATGCGCTTTATCTGGAAGAGCTGGTAAAAATGATAGTGTTTTAATGCGGAAAGTATTTCTGATCTCTGGTTTAGGTGCCGATCATCGATTGTTCGATAAGCTCGAATTGCCGGGATTTGACTTGGTACACGTTAACTGGATCGAACCCGAGGCAAAAGACACCTTGAGCTCCTATGCGCAAAAATTGGTAGAAACATATGGCATTACGCCACAGTCTACCGTAATAGGTGTATCAATGGGTGGAATGATAACGGTGGAGATTAGCAGTCTGATGCCACTGCGTACGGCTGTTATTATCTCCAGCATAAAATCAGTTAACGAATTCCCGCCTTACTTTAAGTTTTTTAGAAGGGTTCCTATTTACAAGATCATACCGCATGGATTTTACACCTCAATGGGTTTGTTAATTAAGCCGTTATTTGGCGAATTGCGTGGTAAATCAGGCTTCCTTTTTGTAGATATGATAAAAAACACATCGCCTGTATTTATGCGGTGGGCTATGCATGCCATTGTAAACTGGCAACCTAAGCCGTTACGCAATAAAATTTATCATATTATCGGTAATAAGGACTTGATCTTTTCCCATACCCGCATTAAGGATGCCACCTACATTATAGAGCGCGGCAGCCATGATATGGTTTATACGCGTGGCAAAGAAATAAGCAAAATTATAGAAGGAATATTGACAGATGAAACTACCTGAGTCGTTCTACCTAAATAGCCAGGTTACAGAAGTAGCCCGTAATTTGCTTGGTAAATACTTGTTTACCTCTATTGATGGTGTAATTACGGGTGGTTATATTGTTGAAACAGAAGCATATAATGGCGTTATAGATAAGGCCTCTCACGCCTATGGTAACCGCCTAACGCCGCGTACACAAACTATGTTTGCGCAGGGCGGCGTAGCCTATGTGTATCTGTGTTATGGCATACATGAAATGCTAAACGTGGTAACTTCTGTTGCCGGGCAGCCGCATGCAGTGCTTATTAGGGCAGTTAATCCTACCGTTGGCTTAGATACTATGCTTTACCGCCGTAACATGGCAGTTGTAAAACCTAATATTACTGCTGGTCCGGGGTCGGTAGGTAAGGCTTTAGGTATTAGCCGAAAACTGAACGGTATGAGCTTTCAAAGCGATCAACTTTGGATTGAAGACCAAGGTTTAACTTTTAGCGATAAGCAAATTGCTGCCGTTCCGCGCATTGGTGTTGCTTATGCGGCAGAGGACGCACTGTTGCCATACCGGTTCTACGTAAAGGGTAACGTATACGTGAGCAAACCAAATCGGTAATAATTCAATCAAAAATGCTTTTTTGGGGTTTATAGGTTATCATACTTAAAAACATTCGCTATGGATTACCAAAAAGACTTGAAAAAACTGGAAGATATAGAGCACTTGCGTGGCATGATCGACAAATCAAAAACCGCTATGCTCACTACTTTTACCATAGACAACGGCTTTCACAGCCGCCCAATGGCTACTGCACAGTTAGATGTAGAAGGTAGCTTGTGGTTTTTCACCAATGAATTTTCATCCAAAGTTGCTGAAATATCGCACGATAATAAAGTTAACGTTACCTACTCAAATGGTAGCGCTACCACCTATATCACTATTAACGGCATAGCGCAAGTGGTAGATGACCGTGTTAAGATGCAGGAACTTTGGGATCCGTTTGTTGAAGCATTTTTTAAAGACGGCCTGGAAGATCCAAACCTTACTTTATTGCGTGTGAACATAACAGATGCTGAGTATTGGGACAACAGTGCCGGTGCCGTAAGCATTGCATTTAAATGGATCAAGTCGGTTATAACAGGCTCGAAATTCGAACCTGGCGAGCACGATAAAGTTGATTTATAAACATGAGAGGTAGATAAAATCTGCCTTTTTTGTATTATTGGCTGATGGAATATGTAAATAGTGCTGCCTTTGCCAAACAGTTAGATGAACAAGACTTGCTTGGTCCATTCCGCCAGCAATTTTTGATACCACATTATAAAGGAAAAGATATTATATACCTGTGTGGTAATTCATTAGGACTACAACCTAAAGCGGTACAGCAGCATGTTAACAAGCAACTAAGCGCCTGGCAAGAGCTGGCGGTAGAAGGGTGGTTTCAGGGTGAGGATCCCTGGTTGTCTTATCATAAGCAGTTATTGCAGCCTCTGGCAAACATTGTGGGAGCACACCCTAACGAGGTAACGGTAATGAATTCACTAACCGTTAACCTGCACTTACTCATGGTGAGTTTTTACAAGCCAAGTGGTAAGCGTTACAAAATACTGATGGAAGGCGGCGCATTTCCATCAGATCAGTATGCGGTAGAGAGTCAGGTAAGATTTCATGGCTTTGAGCCGGGCGACGCGGTAATTGAGATATTTCCCCGCCAAGGGGAAAGCACACTAAGGACCGACGACATCACACAAGCTATAAACGATAATGCCGGTGAACTGGCTTTAGTTTTATTCAGCGGTATTAATTATTATACAGGGCAGTTTTTTGATTTGCAGGCTATTGCCAAAGCCGCAAAAAAGGCAGGCGCTTACGTGGGTTTAGATTTGGCTCATGCCACCGGTAATGTGCCACTTGAGTTACATGAATGGGAAGCCGATTTTGCCTGTTGGTGTTCATACAAATACATGAACTCGGGCCCTGGTGGTATTAGCGGCATATTTGTTCACCAAAAACATCATCACAATAAGGAACTGAACCGTTTTGCTGGTTGGTGGGGCTATCGTAATGATGCGCGCTTTAAGATGGCTCCCGGCTTTGATCCGGAAGCTGGGGCGGAGGGATGGCAGGTTAGTACAAGCCCGATTCTTTTAATGGCCGCCCATAAGGCTGCGTTAGATATATTTGAAGAAGCGGGCAGTGTATCTGCCCTGCGCCAAAAAAGCTTACTACTCACGGGTTACCTTGCGTATCTAATTAATGAGATTAACAAAAAGCAAGGTCAGCAATTGTTCAACATCATAACACCGGCAAACGAACAGGAGCGTGGCTGCCAGCTATCCATTGTTTGCAAGCAAAACGGAAAAGCTACATTTGATTACCTCGTGAGTAAAGGTGTGGTTGGAGATTGGCGCGAGCCTGATGTAATCAGACTAAGCCCTGTGCCTCTGTACAACACTTTTACCGATGTTTATACTGCTGCCTTACATTTAGCTGAGGCCGCTAAACGATATTAAATTCATGATTAGTTACAACCCTAAAGACTGGTTTACTTTTTTGTTCAGGTTTCATAAATCTGACACCCTGCGAGAGCTTTTTCCGCTAATGATTGGCGTGGGTTTGTACGCAGCTGTGATTACCTGGATATTACTTGATTATGTACACGTACCTGATACCAGTGTGATACACAAAACTAACGTAGTGCATCAAACGCTGGGCTTTGTACTATCGTTATTACTTGCATTTCGCATAAACTCAGCTTATGACCGCTGGTGGGAAGGGCGCAAATTATGGGGCAGCCTTGTAAATAACAGCCGTAATTTAGCAATGAAAGTAAAGCACCTGGGTAATGAAGCTGATGCTGCTTTTTTTAACCAGCATATACCTTTATATGCCGAGGTTTTAAAAGACCACTTGCGCGATGCCATTAAAGGCGATTACAATGCCCAGTTAGATGCTGAGAAACATGTACCTAACCAGGTGGCATCGCGTATTATTGAGCGTGCGTATAAACTGAATAACGCGCAGATTAACACCGAGCAGCTGATGAGTATCAATGCTGAAATCATGTCGTTTACCGACATTTGCGGCGCTTGCGAACGGATTAAGAATACGCCTATCCCTTATAACTATGGCGTTTTTATAAAAAAATTCATTTTCTTCTTCATCATGACACTGCCTTTAACCTGGGCGTTTGAATTGCATTATTATATCGTGCCTGTTATTGCATTTGTGTTATACGTGCTGGCCAGCATTGAATTAATTGCCGAAGAAATTGAAGATCCTTTTGGTTATGATGAAAATGATCTGCCTTTAGAGCGGCTGTCAACCAATATAAAAAAGCATATTAACGAAATATTGGGTTAGTAAGCCATATGCTCAAAATAGCTTTCGACCCCATATATGCGCATCCTCTGCCTGAGGGCCATCGTTTTCCTATGCTGAAATACGAGTTAATACCGGCTCAATTACTGCATGAGGGTCTAATCACGCACGTTAACCTGTTTTCGCCCGAGCCACTGGACGAGCCGACTATACTACTAACGCATGATGAGCATTACTGGGAGCAACTACGCGATTTAGCTTTGCCGCCGAAGGAACAACGCCGCATTGGTTTTCCTTTAGATGCAAAATTGATAGAGCGTGAAATACGGATAGCTAAAGGAACTATTGATGGTTGCCGGTATGCAATGGATAACGGTGTGGCATTTAATGTAGCTGGTGGCACTCATCATGCAGGTACAAACTGGGGTGAAGGGTTTTGCATGCTGAACGACCAGGCTATAGCTGCTAACTACTTATTAAATAAAGGTTCATCTAAACGTATCTTAATTATAGATTTAGATGTGCATCAAGGTAACGGCACAGCGCAGATATTTGCACAGCAGCCTAGGGTATTTACTTTTTCTATGCACGGTGCTAACAATTTTCCCTACCGAAAAGAAAAGTCTGACCTGGATATTCCGCTGCCCGATGGCTTGGAGGATGAGCCCTTCCTGGCTATAGTTAAGGAAACTGTACCCAGACTAATTGAAGAACACCAGCCGGATTTTATTTTCTATCTGTCGGGCGTAGATGTGTTAGCATCCGATAAACTGGGCAAACTGGCGTTAAGCAAAGAGGGGTGCAAGGAGCGTGATCGTTTTGTGCTTCAGCAATGCAAGCAAGCAGGTATACCGGTGCAGGTTAGTATGGGCGGGGGCTACTCACCGCATATTAAAGATATTGTTGAGGCACATTGCAATACTTACCGTGTCGCCGTTGATTTATACTTTTAAGGTATCGTCAAAAATGTAATCTTCAAGATGCTTTTTAGTGGTATGTGTAAATCTGAAATACAATAATACAGAGGCTACACCCAAACCGGCAACAAGCCCATACCAAACTCCATTAGCGCCTAACTTTAGATGTAAGCCCAGCCAGTACCCCAAAGGCAAACCTATTACCCAATAGGCTAAAAATGTTATTATTGTCGGAATATTCACATCACCTACGCCACGCAAAATACCCAACCCAATTACTTGTGCACCATCAAAAAGCTGAAATATTGCTGCGATGATTAACAGCTGCGAGGCTATGGCAATCACACGTACATCAGAAGTAATAATCCAGGGCAGCCATTGGTTGAATAAAATAAATAAGAGTGCTGTAGTACTCATAAAAATGAGTACAATGTGATAACTGGCGATAGCCGATGCTCTTAATTCGCCAAAACTTTTAGCACCAAAATAATTGCCTGACTTTATAGCCGCTGCCGACGAGACGCCGCTGGCAATCATATATGTCATAGATGCCAGGTTAATGCCCACTTGGTGCGCCGCCTGCTGCACAGGGCCAATTTGGCCAACTAATACTGCTGCGGCACTAAATGCACTTACCTCAAACGTTGCCTGTAAACTCACCGGTGCACCTATGCGTATCAATTCCATACACCTTGCGCGATTAATGTAGGTAATTTTAAAATCCTTTAAGTAGGCTTTGAAGTGCTTAGACCTGAAGATATAAATAGCCATCGCAATGGCCATTACTGTTCGGTCAACCAGTGTGCTGTAACCAACGCCGCTCACACCCATAGGTTTAATGCCAAAAAGCCCTTTTACAAATATTACGCCCAGGCAAATATTAAGAACGTTACCCCATATAGAAACTTTCATGGCTTGTTTAGTAAAGCCCAATCCTTCGGCAAACTGTTTAAATGCACTAAACAACATTAGAGGTATAAGGGAAACCGATAATAACAGCAAGAAAGGTTTAGCCTGTTTTAATACCTCAGGAGATTGCCCCAAATGATCGAGCAGGTTTCCTGCGCCAAAATACATGGCGATGAAAAGAACCACGCCAAATATTAAATTGAGTAATATACTGTTGGATAGCAGGCGTCCGCAAGCTTCATAGTTTTTTTGCCCATTAAACTGTGCTATTAAAGGCGTAATACCGTACGCAATACCAAGTCCCATTACCATGGCTACCACAAAAACACTGTTTACAAGTGATACCGCAGCCAGCGAAACTGTGCCCGCAAAGTGACCCACAATTACGCTATCAGACAAATGTACCAGCGTATGGCCCAACTGCGATATCACAACCGGTATGGCCAACTTCAAGTTTTCGCGATAATAGGGCTTATAGGCTTCAAAATAAGATAACATAGAACGGCGAATAGATGCAGGGGAGGTCAAAGATAAAGCTTTTATATAAAGGAAAGAACCTTATGCAGCTGTGTAGAATTCCTCTTTTTCGGTTGTATGCACACGAATAACGCCCGAAAGTACCAGATTAACCAGTATACGTTGCGCGCGCCTGCGGCTCATGTTAAGCAGTTCGCAGTATTGTCTCACGGTTATGCGCTCGTTCTTATCCAGGTATTCCAGCAAAGCTTTTTCTTTGGATGAATACTCGATGAGCACACCTTCGTTATTATCCGAGCGCTTTAATACATCCACCACTATTTTACTGGCCAGTACGCTTTTGTCTTTTATGCGTATATAAACCCACCACTTGCCGTCATCGCCTAATGCATAATGAGGTTTGGTAATGCTAGGCTCAATCTCAACCACCAGAACCAGTTTATCATCTACATAAATTTCTTCAAAGGCTGGTTCAAGTGCGGGGCGGGCATAAAAGTGTGCTGCTTTGGTAATCATGTAGCGCTCCTCATCCTCGGATTTTACGCCTTTTATGCTGCCGTTATCCAAAACTCCTATCAACAGGCGGCCTCCCTTGTTATTAGCAAAGGAAACCATTGTTTTAGCTATCTTTTCACAACTGGTAATGGTCTTCTTAAAATCCAGCGAAACGCCCTCACCCTCTAATATCAGCCTTTTAATATTCATTTTAACTTCCCGATTCTGCCTGGGGTATATAGGGTGTAAAAATTTCCATCCAGTTATTTGTTTTACTTAACGGACTAAAACCAAACTGCACGTAAAGCTCATGCGCATCGGCGGTAGCAAGTGCCCAACGCCTTAATGTCTTTAACTCCGGATGCTGTCTAATGTTTTGCATCAGCCATTTTGATAAGCCTAGCCCCCTGTATGTTTTTAACACAAAAACATCACATATATAACCAAAGGTTGCCCTATCAGTAACAACGCGTGCAAAGGCACATAAATTATGATTTTTATAAATACCAAAGCATAAAGAGTTGTCGATAGCTTTTTGCAGCTTATCCACCGGTATTCCTTTTGCCCAGTATGATTCATTATTTAAGAAATTATAAATCACATCAAATGGAAGCAGGTTATTATCTGTCGATACGGTGTATCCGTTGTTCAAAAAGTCTGCATCGTTAATTGCCGTATACATAGCAAAGGGCGGTTAAAACGCTAATATAAATAAAATGGTAAAAACACTTATAGCGTTAGGCGGTTAGTATTTTATAAGGAAACGTAAATTGCTAGTTACACAACAAGCCGAAAAGAATATAACATAAACAAAATCAACCCGATAAAGGTTAATGCAGAAACAACAAATAATCAATCCTATGAAAAAGCAATTTTTGAGTTTTGCCTTTGCAACGGCGTTAATAGCTACAGTGGCTGCAGGATGCAGCTCACAGCAGGCAGCAAGCGGATCAGACAGCACAGCAACTGTAGATTCTGCAGGCACAATGTCAACAACAACCGATACTACAGCACGGGATACCGCGCGTAGAGACACAACAAAAACTAATCCTCCACAATAATGGTGAGAAAAGGCCCGGACTACCGGGCCTTTTTTATTTATGCAGTTTTAGCACCCGTAAAAACTTTGCGCACCTGGTAGGTTTTCTTATTCTGAGACTCAAAATAGGTACGTACATTTACCTCAGCTAAAATGCCTAAGGTAATTAGTTGAACACCTCCCAGCAAAAAGATCAAGCCCAGTATTAATAAAGGTTTGCCGCCAATATCATGTCCCATTATTTTGAGTACAAGCAGGTAGGCGTTAATTAGCACACCCAAGAAAAAAGCAATGAACCCAATGCTGCCAAACAAATGCATTGGCTTTTGAATATACTTACGGAAAAATACCATCAGTATTAAATCGCTGATTACCTTAAAGGTACGGTTAATGCCATATTTTGATTTGCCAAACATGCGGGCATGGTGACGCACATCAACCTGTGTTATACGTGCTCCTTGCAATTTAGCCAATACCGGTATGAAACGGTGCAACTCACCATAAAGGCCTAAATCTTCGGCTATCTCGCGTCTGAAAATCTTGAGCGTACAGCCATAATCTTTAATATAAACCCCTGTCATGCGGCGTATCAGTGCATTGGCTATTTTACTTGGAATTTTACGCAGCAGCACGCCGTCTTGCCGGTTAGCACGGTTGCCTGCTACCACATCCCAGTCCTCATCTTTTAATTTTTGCAGCATAGATGGGATGTCGTTAGGGTCATTTTGTAAGTCGCCGTCCAGTAAAGCTATATAAGCGCCGCTGGCGTGGTCAATGCCTGCTGTCATTGCGGTACTTTGCCCATAATTTTTACGCAGCTCTACTAATTTAATGCGTTCGTCGGCGTTGGCAATAATTTCGCGCCGGGTGCCGTCTTCAGAACCGTCATCAACAAAAACCACCTCGTAATCAATAGCCGGTAAAGCTTTTCTTATTTCTTCAATAAGAGGTTTAATATTTTCCTCTTCATTCATCACAGTTATAACAACTGATAACTCCGGCATAGCTGATCGTATTAATTAAAGCCCACAAAGATAGGTATTTTAAGCATTTAAGAAACACACACTACGGCCGGCTCTTCATTTCCTGTACACGCATTGGCATGGCGTCTATAATGCCGAAAAGTTTAGAAAGTGTTATGGGCTGAGTGGCCCGATATTTTTCGCCACCATCTTTACCTATCAAAATTACTGTAAACGCGTCTTTGACAGATCTTTTCTGAAATTGAACCCTGTCCTTACCCTCATAATAAGTAAGCACTTCAATGTCACGTTCGTTAATGCCTGCAACATTGGCATCAAGTATGTCCTTCTGTTTTTTAACAAGCTGATTTCCGGGTCTATCAGCGAAGATAAGGAGCATTCGTTTCTCGCGAAAAATAGTAGTGCTTAAAAATATTAATGCTGTAAATAGTGTTCTTAGCATAATATACATAACAGTTTAAAGGCCAAATGTTTAAGCATTATTACTGCAATGCCTCAAAGCTGTACCTTGCAGTGCTCCAAAAATCATCGAGCGCTATAACACGGGGCTTGAAAAAAGAAATTAACGCTGGCCAGTCGTTACGATTAAATATGCTCACACCATCCATATCCTTGTAAATTCGGCTAATGGTTTTTCCGTTTACGTCGGTCGTGTGCAACTCCCATTCCCAATCTTCATTCAACGCATCTGCTAAAACAAGTCTCAGTTCTTTAAACTGCTCAAAAAACAACTCCTGTATACCGGCATCAGGGTGAGATAGCTCAATGGCAATGATTGCCGACCGGCTTTCTGCCAGCATTTTGAAGTTAACGTGCTTGATGCCCGTTTTGTAATTTATCCAATTAATTTTCAAACCATCGGCTGATAGTTGCGGAGCTATATATTGCCCAAAGGTGGTCCAAAAAGTTTGCCGTAACTGTGATGACTGTTCTTTTGAGTACATGTGTAAACTAATGCTTAACTAACACTGTTGTTTTATTGCGCGGTAATATCGATGTTCGCTTTAAACTACCATACCAGTTATGAACATCATTAGTAAACTTGGCATTGCAGCAGTATTGCCCGCAGCTTTATTTCTTAATATCACTTATGTAAACAAACTGCCCGCAAAGGTAGTTAACTCATTAAATATGCAAGATAGTTCTTACAGCAAAACGGATTTATTTGATCAAAACGCGCAACCTAAACTGATTAGCAGGCAATTTGAGTTTACTGAAGGGCCGGCGGCAGATAAGGAGGGCAACGTTTTTTTTACCGATCAACCCAACAATGCCATTTGGAAATATGGCTTAGATAGTAAGCTCAGCCTTTTTTCTAACACGGCCGGTCGGTCTAACGGTATGTATTTTGATAAGCAAGGCAACCTGTTTACCTGTGCTGACGAGCAAAACGAAATTTGGAAATTCGATCAGAGCGGTAAACGAACAGCCATTATATTAAGCGGTGTAAACGGGCGCAAGTTTAATGGCCCGAATGATTTGTGGATGGATGGCAAGGGTGGTATTTACTTTACCGACCCTTACTACCAGCGCTCATACTGGACACGTACCCAAACCGAATTAGATGGCGAAAAAGTATACTATTTGCCTGCTGGCAAAAAAGAAGCCATGCTTGCCAGTAGTGAACTTCAAAAACCAAACGGTATAGCTGGTACAGCCGATGGCAGGTATTTGTATGTTGCCGATATAAAAGCCAATAAAACATACCGGTTTTCTATCACAAAAGATGGCTTGCTAACTGATAAGCAATTGTTTACCGACAAAGGATCGGACGGTATGACTTTAGACGATAAGGGAAATGTGTATTTAACAGGCAATAAAGGGGTTTATATTTTTAATGCTGACGGACAGCAAATAGGGCTTATTGCTATACCGGAACCTTGGACAGCCAATATTTGTTTTGGCGGTAAGAACCGCGATATGCTATTCATTACAGCCTCAAAAGCTATATACACCATGCAAATGAAAGTAAGGGGATATAGCAAAAACGCCTCAAGACAACTGTAGTTGTTTGAGGCGTTTTTGCTATAAAAAGTATCTTATACTAATTAGCTTGCGCTGTTTGTGTTGATTTGGCACCTTTCACATAAGTGTCTAACCACTGTGTTTGTTCCCATAACTTATGAAGCAGGTTCTCTTTACCACGGTAGCCATGCGCCTCAAACGGCAAGAACACAAAGCGTACAGTTCCGCCAAAACCTTTTATAGCAGCAAACAAACGTTCGCTATTAATAGGATAAGTACCGGTATTGTCGTCAGCGTCGCCATGTATTAAAAGTAACGGCGTTTTTATCTTATCAGCATAGCTGAACGGACTCATCTCATAGTATAGCTTAGGATCATCCCAGTAAGTACGCTCTTCATTTTGGAAACCAAACGGTGTAAGGGTGCGGTTGTAAGCACCACTCTCGGCCAAACCGGCCTTAAACAATTTGGTGTGTGCCAACAGGTTTGCAGTCATAAAAGCGCCATAGCTATGGCCGCCTACAGCCACACGGTTGCGGTCGCCGACGCCCAAATCGGCCAGTTTACCAATTGCTGCTTCAGCATTCATTTCCAGTTGCTGCACAAAAGTGTCATTCGGTTTTTTGCCATCTTTAGCTACAATTGGCATCGAAGCATTATCTAACACCGCATATCCTTGCGTTACAAAGAAAATTGGCCCTCCCGGGTTGATAGTGATAAAGCGATCTTTGGAACCTCTTATTTGTGCGGCGTCGTCGGCCGAGTTGAACTCAGCAGGGTAGGCCCATATTAATACAGGCAGTGGCCCATCTTTTTCCTTATTGTAGCCCTTGGGCAGGTATAAGTCACCGGTCATGTCCACACCGTCCGAACGTTTGTACTGTATTTTTTGCTTGGTTACACCCTGCATTTGCGGGTATGGGTTGGTAAAGTTAGTGATCGGCTGATCGGCAATCCTTAGCTTCAGGTTTTTGATGAAATAGTTAGGAACCTCGGTCTGCGTTTCGCGGCGGGTTACTAATACCAGCTTGGCCGGATCAAGTACATCATAAATGTACTCATATTGTCCTTCAGCGCTACGCCAAATTATTTCACTTTTTTTGGTGCTTAAGTCAAATTTAGCCAGAAAAGGCAAGTCGCCTTTGGGCGATGAACCTACAGCATTATTCATTAACAGCTTGGTGCCGCCATCAACTGGCATTATAACGCTGCGGCCAAATTTATTACGATCTGTTACGGGTTCGCCCAGGTTGTTGTAAACGTCGGTTTGGTTGCGTTCCCAAAGTTTTTCCAGTTTACCGGTAGTGCTGTTAAAGCGGCTAACTTTTGTACTTTGCTTTGAGCGCAAACCTTCGTAAACTAAGGCTAAATCTTCGGTTCCCCACTGCACATTACGGAAACGCTGCTCTGTTTTGAACAGTTCTTTAGGTTCAGCGGTAAAAGGTGCACTTAGTGCATATACTGCATCATGAAAATCAACTTTTTTACGAATCAAACCGCTATCCAATGGCATAGCCCAGGTTAAAGTAGCTGCCTCATCATCACGCCAGTCAAAGCTGCGCGGCACATTTTGCAGATTATCATAGCCTGAGGGTCTAACTTCACTCGACGGCAAACTGGCTACCGTTTTCAGTACTTTACCCTTAAGATCGGTAACGGCAACGGTAGATGGAAAACCGCCGGCTGTTACCAGGTACGAAAATGGTTTATGCAGCGTGCGAACCAACAAATACTTTTTATCGGGCGATAAAGCCGCTAATGCATAAATAGCTGGTTTGCCAATTGGGGTTTCTACGCCGTTTTTGTTGATCACCAGTTGGGATGTACCATAAAACTCAAATAGCTTTTCATCAAACGGCGATTTTATTAAATCTTGGTAAGTTACGCTTGGTGCTGCTTTGCCTAAATTTTGTTGAACAACCGGGCCGGTAGGAGCCAATGGTTTAACTGGAGCCTGGGCAACCGGCTTAGCAATAACACGGTACATCATGGTGTTGTTATCAACCCAGGTAACGCCACCACCCATTACATTGTTTAATGGCAGCTTATTTGCCTTGCTTGCCTTTTGCGTTAACAGGTTGATTACATAAAGGTCAACGCTTTTAGCATTCGTTTGTGTAAAGGCAATTTTGTTCTGATCGGCGTTCCAACTCATCCCGCTGGCATTAAGCGGAACAGGTAAGCCTGCAACCGGATATACCTTACCTGTTTTTATATTTTTAAGGCTTAGTCCACTAAAAGATATCACCTGCCTGCTGGGTGCAAAATTGTTGGGATTTATGCGCATACCTGCTATACGGAGCTCAGGGCGGGCCAGGTCTTCAACAGATGGCAGGGCATTACGCTCACTGATTAGCATCCACTCGCCTTTAGAATCGATACTTACCGATGGGGTAGGCTTGGCCAGGAGCAAGTCGGTAATGGCTTTGGCCGGCATTTGATACTTGACGGCGTCCTGGGCGTTAACCCATACGCTTGTGGATATCAAAAAGGCGCATAAAAAAGTCTTTTTCATATACTCGTTTATTATTAGGAAGTTAAACTGTGATGAATTTACTCATTTAATCGGCAATTAAACCACCAAGCCAATGTGCATCATATTTTTTACATTGATTGGGCGTTTCTAAAACAATAAACCAACCGTTAAAGAGTTATCAAGCGCACCAGGTACTGTTCAAAATCATCCTCGTATAAAACTTCTACATTCCAACCGGTAGCCGTTGCAACCTTTTGTAAGGTGTGCATATCCACATACAACCACTCAAACCATTCCGATTTTTGATTTTTATATTCGTATTGGTACATGATATTACCATAGTAGCCCGTATCAGGAAGTTTGCCCTCGTATAAATAAGCAATATTAGAAGAGTCAAAAAGTAGCTGTCCGCCTTGTGAAAGTAAGGTTTTCAAGTGGATGAGCAATCTTTCGAGGTTTAGCAAATTGCCGGCTAAGCCAATGCCGTTCATCAGTAATAATAACGTATCGTATTGCTGCTCCTGGTATGTAAATATATCGCCAACGTGCGCCTCTTTTACACCCCGTTGGTGCATTACCTCTACTGCTAAAGGCGATATGTCTATTGCTGTTACCTCATAGCCGCGCTGTTGCAATTCAAGTGTATGGCTGCCTGCACCAGCTCCAATGTCCAGTACCTTGCCCCGGCATTCGTTCAGTGCCAACCATTCAAGGTCGGGCATGTCGTCTTCCGTTCTAAAATAGGCAGCAACCGGCATGGGTTCTTTTGGTCCGTATTGGTTATGTATCCAAAGCTTGCCCGGCGCTGTTTTGTATTGATAATCATGTATGGCCTGTCCGAGTACATCTTTCATAGCTGCAAAAGTACTTTATTTGCCATAGTTAAGTGCACTGCACTAGGTCATCACTATATTTGAGGCTAACAGGTATGATAACAGGCGCTGATTATCTCATTATAATATTTTTGCTTGCTGGTGTAGTGTTAAGTGTTCGGTTTAAAAAACTAACACTTAGCGCGGCAATTATGGGCGCTGCATGCGGCGGGCTTGTATACAAGGGTACTGGTTACACAGGTATAGCTACCATGACCATGTTTTTTATAGCAGGCACCCTGGCCACCGGCTGGAAACTGACCCAAAAGCAGCAACTTAAGGTAGCAGAATGCGACCGGGGACAACGTAAGGTGGGGCAAGTGTTAGCTAACGCCGGCGTTGCAGCTGTTGCCGGAGCAATTGCATGTTTATTTCCACAATACGCTAATCTTTGTACGCTTTTAGTTGCAGCTAGTTTTGCAGCAGCAACCGGCGACACCTTATCCTCAGAATTGGGAACCGTATATGGGAAACGCTTTTACAACATTTTAACTTTCAGCACTGATACCCGCGGGCTTGACGGCGTAATTAGCTTAGAAGGAACAATCATAGGAGTAGCAGGAAGCGCGCTAATTTCCTTAATTTATGCTGTATGCCTTAAATGGGATTGGGATATACTTATTATTATAGTGGCAGGTACGGCAGGCAATTTTGCCGACTCTCTTCTTGGGGCAACGTTAGAAAGGAGCGGAATTCTTAAAAATAATGCAGTTAATTTACTCAATACACTTACGGGAGCCTTAGTGGCATTGCTCTTGGCTATGCTTTAAATTAACTAAGCTGACCTCTTAATATAAGTGCGCTGCTTTGTTAGGTAGATGTTAAATAAATTCACCAAAAAGAAAATAACCCGATTTTAATGCCTACCTTGCACGCTTATTAAAAATAATATAATGCAAAAAGAAGGAACAGTAAAGTTTTTCAATACCGAAAAAGGTTTTGGCTTTATCTCACAAACAGAAAACAGAGCTGATGTTTTCGTACACTCATCTGGCTTAATCGATCAGATTCGTGAGAACGATAAAGTAACTTTTGATATTGAAGAAGGTCGTAAAGGACCTAATGCGGTAAATGTAAAAGTAGTTTAAATATACACTATAAAGTTTAATCGTAAAGCACCTCTTGTGAGGTGCTTTTTGTTTTTACAAGGTTTTTTTAAGTAGACTTGATTAAGCCCAAACGTATTTTAGCAGCAGTTACAGATTAATTATTGACTTTATTGGGAATGCGAATTTTAACGGTGCTGCCCACACCTATTTCTGATATGATTTTAAGTTCGCCGTTTAGTAAATTTACTTTGCTTCGGATAGAGGCCAGGCCAATGCCCTTTACCTTCACTTTAGATGTATCGAAACCTTTGCCGTTATCTTTTACGGTTAAAACAACTTCTTGCTCATTCACGTCAATCTGTGCATCTGCTATAGTTGCATAGGCATGCTTTATAACATTGATCATTAACTCCTGAATTATTCTGTAAATGGCTATTTCAAGATATTTGTCGAGGTTGCGATTTACACCATTAAACGTACACTGAAAACGTACGGCTCCGCTTAACTGCCGGCATACATCCTCAATTGCTTCCTTAAGGCCAAAGTCCTCTAAAATAGATGGCATCAACTCGTGCGAAATGCGGCGGGTTTCTCTAATACTATCGCTAAGCAGTCGCTTAGTTTGCTGCAATGCATCACTGTTTTCCTCGGGGCGTTTAACCCTGGTTAAATTTATTTGATCGAGGCTAAGCTTTACGCCGTATAAAAGCTGTCCTAATCCGTTATGTAAGCTTTCTGCAATTCGCTTGCGCTCTTCTTCTTGTGTGCTAAGTATGGCTCTGAGCACTTCTTGTTGCTGTTCTATTTCCAGCTTCTTTATTTTTTCTTCGGCCATTTGAGTGGCCGTGGTATCCATATTTATGCCTAAAATCTTAACAGGTGTGCCGTTATCATAAATAGCTGTTGCTTTTAGCTTTACTACTTTTATATCACCACCTACTTTAATTCTGAAGCTCTCATCAAAGGTTCCTGTTCCGGTTTTAAGGAAATCGATGATTTGTTCGGCTATCAGCCTGTCTTCATCAATTATAAACTGTATATATTTGTCTGGTTGTATAAGCGTGCCCTTTGCCACATTGAACAAGCTATACATGCCATCAGACCAGCTAAATACCTCTGAAAGCCTATTATACTCCCAGCTACCCAGTAGTGCAACTTCTTCAGTCTCTTGCAGTAATGTTAAACTTTTAAGGCGTTCTTCTTCAGCGTTTTTTCGTTCGGTTATATCTAAGTTTGTTGCAACCAATCCGTCATCCATCTTAACAAACATGCTCGAAAACCATTTGTTAAATCCATCGTACGGATAACTATACTCTAGCTGGCCTGGTTCGCCAGTTTCCATAACCTTAAGCATCAGGTCAAATAGGCCGGTTTTTCTTACTCCTGGAAATACGTGGCTATATAACTTACCTACCATATCATTTCGTTCACTCAAACGCTCCAGTTCTTTATTAACCATCTTTATCCTGAAATCGACTAGTTGGCCATTCTCATCACGTTCTGCTGTATGACAAGCCATTCCTATCAAAGTGGTGTCGAACACCGACTGTAACAAGCTGTTGGTCTCATTTAACTGTTGGTCTGCTTTTTTTCGTTCGGTTATATCGGCTGTGCTGGTGGCCACACCATCGTTTAATTTAACTACCGATTGATGAAACCAGCCGTTAAATTGTTCATACACATAATGTATTTCGTATTGCTGCGAAATACCTGACTCCGTCACCTCAACAAAACTGTTAAATATGCCGGCTTTTACAACGCCTGGATTGTTTTGAAGCAAGCTTTTACCAATCACATTTCCGTAATTTTTATTGGATGTATCGTTGTTTAAGATCCACACAAAGTCAACTATTTTTCCATGCTCATCACGTACGGCCTCAAAAACCTGAATCATGTCAAGTGTGCTATCCAGGGTGGCTGACAATAGTTTTTGGCTTTCCTCCAGGTCATGTGTTCGTTCAGACACCTGCCGTTCGAGTATCATATTCATATCCTCTAACTGCCGTTCAACTTCCTTACGTTCGTGAATATCGGTAGCTGCACCTACCCACTGCCATATCTCTCCGGTTATTTTGTATACCGGAACAACCTGAACCGAAAACCAACGATATTCTCCTTTAACACTTCTAATACGGTGTTCTTGTCTAATGGGTCTTCCTTTATCAAAGGCCGAGCGAATTTCATTGATTAATAAGGGTTTGTCATCATGTGAAATAACCTCATACCAGTCATTTTCTACTGCCTCTTCTAAAGTTTGGCCTGTATAGGTTAACCAGCGCTGATTGTACCAATAGGGTTTACCGCTAGGGTCATTTAACCAAAGCAGATCCGGAACAATATCAACCACCGTTCTGAACAACTGCTCGGACTTACGTAAAGATTCCTCTACCTGGGCGCGTTCAACAGCTGCCCAGGTGCGCTCAGCTACTTCTTCTATCAGTTCTATTTCTATAGCGCTCCATTTACGGGGCAGGGTGGCCTGAACACCGAATGCAGCCAGCCACCGTCCGTTTTTAATAAGCATTACAGCTACCGAGGCCCGCAGGTGTGCATTGCGCCAGGTATTACGCTCTTCGGGCGTTATACGATTATCGGTCTCAATATCTTCAATCACGACTGTATGGCCCTGCAAATAATCTTCTATAAGTGCTTTACCAAAATCTGCAAACTTAATATCGCCGGTTAGTGCATCAATGCCGCGTGTCCAACTATCGTGCACCGATAATTTATTTCCGTTAACCTCACCATAGCTGGCGCTGTTTACGTCCATATACTCACCAAGCATACGGGCAGAAACGGCCTGGATGCGAAGCGGGTCTACCACTAAACGTAAGGCATCATTAAACTTTACTAAGAAAGCATGCCGTGCCTGGTTTTGCCGCTGTGTTTCTTCTACCAATTTACGATCGGTAATGTCTATATGAGCGCCAATTAAACGCGCTGGTTGCCCATCACTGTCAAATTCAACATCACCTTTGGCAAATATCCAACGCACTCGGCCGTCAATGGGTCTAATGATTCTGTATTCGCTTTGGTAAGTATTTTCCGGGTTTTCGATTACCTCTTGCAGCGTTTTGCTGGCTTGGTCTCTGTCATCAGGATGCAGGCGGTTAATCCAGTCCTGGTGTGTTTCGAGTTTTGTACCTGGCGGTAAACCATGCAGCCGTAAATACTCGGCCGAGTGCCAGGTGCGTATGCCCGTACTTATATCAATATCTACACCGCCAACACCGCCTATCTCCTGCACTCTGGTTAACTCAGCTTCGCGGTGCCGTAAATCTTCTTCAGCACGTGCGCGGGCAAGCCGCAGCCATATGCGTTCGGTAAGTTCCTTCATCATCCGTATCTCGTCTTTGCGCCAGGTACGTGCAAAAGGGTAAAGTATGCAGGTTAAAAAGCACAAATGCCCGCTTTTGATAATAGGAGTTATGATGTAGGATTGACTGTTTAGTAATGCACTTCCCCCTAAGTTATTACCTATATCTAAATGGCTATCGTTTATAACTACTGCTTCGCCGTTTAGTAGATCTTCGTAGCAGCCATCCGGAATAAGGTCATTTAAAGGCAACGAACGTTTGGTGTTGACGCCTGCTACACCTTCAAGTTGCCAATCGCAGGCAATTTGGCCTGTAAAATTCGCCTGATTTATATCAGCAAAAAAGCAGCGGGTAAGTTTAAAGTGCGAGGCTATCTTAATAGCGGCCATTCTTAAAATACGCTCCGGGCTTTTTAAGTGAGCAAAGTCGTTAGATAAATCTGCTAAAAAAGCATTATTTATCTCTGAGCGTTTGCGGTCGGTAACATCGTTAAAAACGGCTGCAATAAGATGTGTGTTGTCGTCGTCTAAACGCATAAAGCTCACATTCAGCCAGCGGTCCAATGCTTTAACATATGCTTCTAACTTTACCGGTTTTCCGTCTGCAGCAACTGCATCTGCTGTTTGCAGCCAGTATGACTCCATTAATGGATTCACTTCGTAGGCTGTTTTACCAACAATGTCAGAGAGGTTGCTGAGCTTTTTAAAGGCCGGGTTTACTTCAAGATAGCGCATATCAACGGCTTGTTTGCCACTGTAGATCATTTCCAACAGTACAAACCCATCATCTATAGCATTGAATAAGGAGCGGTATTTTTCTTCATATTTAGATAATGCTTTAGCAGTTTTATTTTCGAGCTCTTTAGCGTTGGCTAATTCGTCTAAGACCTGCTTCATTGGTTCACTGGTTTGCATTATCTCAGCCTCCAAGGTATTCAGCAGCAAATGCGATAGCTCAGGATGCTTATCCATCATGTCTACCATATCAGGCTCAAAAGTTACTTCAGGATGATTTTCTATCCAGAAATGAGCTGTACGAACATAAGTAAGGAGCAGGATCAGTGCTTCAAAATTTGCAGTACCTAAAGATTGGCAAATGGCCTGGCGTACACGCTCTGCCCGGTGGGGTTCTAAAAAAACTACGGTTAATGCATCGAAAAGATCGGCCTCAATTTGGGATCCGGGCAAGGGTATAGGCAAAGGTTGCTCCTGTACTTCGAGCCGGTTAAGTAGTTGATCATATGTTGTAGCACTGGGTGTAGGGCGTTTTAACAAGGTAATAACATGGCTCATGCTTTCGGGAATCGCGTTAGAATCACCAGCAGAATTGCCTAATCCCATTAAAAAGCCTGCATGCCGAACAATGCAGTATCTCGCCCTGCAAAAACGCGATAAGTGTACGTAAAGTCTCTCTTTAAATACTGCAGGTAGCGGATTATCTAAATAAGCGGATTTGGTAAAAGCCCATAGATCATGCGGCTTATTTGGATTAGAAGTTCGGAAGAAATTTGGCATCAAACCAAAACTCGAAATCACCTCATCCTCGTAGTTGAGTTCATTAGGTAAATATTCTTCCTCAGCCTTTCGGCCTACGGTGCGTTCGCCAGATTTCTTTTTCTTCATTTGTACTTATACAATCAACAGGCGGTTGATACCTGTTTAGCAAAGCAATAACCAGCATTGCCACTAAAAGTGTTTGCTTTGCATTAAAAGTTTAAACATTTAAAAATCAGGCACGAAGAGCTTGCATGCTGCGCCTACATATCTTAAACATTTTAAACAAAGTAGCCGCTAGGTTAATGGCCAAAGTTGTAAACTTGTAAAAAGCAGAGTAAATGTACATTTAGCAATCGACAATTTTACAGGTAAATTTAATATGATGCGCTAATGTGCCTTGTTTAATACGTTAATGGTCTTTTGATCTGCTTCACCACCAAAAAATAGATCTAGTATTTGCTTAAACACCGGCGATGTATTTTCAATTGATGAAAAAAGCGTCATGCATGACTTCAGCTTCATATCATCGGGACTTCCGAATATGTTATGCGCATCATTATTACCAAGTGTAAGTAAAACGCTCGATATTTCTATCAGTCTTTTACCCAAAACAGGGTGTTGTAAATATGCTTTAGCTTCTTGCAAGTTTTTAATTGCATAGTATTGTGATGTTGAGCTGAGACCTAAGCCTTGAATTTGCGGGAAAATGTACCACATCCAATGACTACGCTTTTTTCCACTCTTTATCTCAGATAATGCTATAGCGTAATCTGTTTCTTGTGCATCCAAAAAACGCTTAAGGTTCTGTTCGTTACTCATAAAATCAATTTAATAATTTTAGCAATGTATTAACCAAATAAACTACTGCTAAGGTATCGGTCGCCGCGGTCACATGCTATAAATACAATGGTGCCCTCAGTTAGCTCCTGCGCAAGTTTAGTAGCCGCCACGCAGGCACCTCCACTGCTCATACCGGCAAAAATACCTTCAACTCTGGCTAGCTGTCGTGCCATTTCGGTAGCGTCAGTCTCCGAAACGTCCATTACCCGGTCCACGCGGCTTGGTTCAAATATTTTAGGCAAATAAGCCTCCGGCCAGCGCCTGATGCCCGGAATTGACGATTCTTCGGTTGGCTGACAACCAATAATTTGGATGTTGCTGTTTTGCTCTTTAAAATAGCGGGAGCAACCCATGATGGTGCCGGTAGTGCCCATAGCACTCACAAAATGGGTAATTTGGCCGTCAGTATCACGCCAAATTTCGGGCCCGGTAGTTTTTACGTGCGCCAGGTAATTGTCGGCATTGGCAAACTGATTCAGAAGAAAGTACTCATCAGTTGCTCCTTTTTCTTCGGCATAATCACGGCAGGCCTCAATTCCTTCAAGCAAAGTAACTTTAGCGCCAAATGCTTCCATAGTTAAAGTACGTTCACGGGTAGAATTGGAAGGCATAACCAATTCAATTTCTAAATTAAATAACCGTGCAATCATGGCCAGGGCAATACCGGTATTACCGCTGGTGGCCTCAATTAACCGTATGCCTGGCTTAATTTCGCCTCGGCCTAAGGCGCTGCGTATCATATTTAAGGCTGCGCGGTCTTTAACGCTACCGCCTGGATTGTTGCCTTCCAGCTTGGCATATATCTTTACGTTAGGGTTAGGGTTAAGTTTGGTTATTTCAACCATAGGGGTATTGCCCACTAAATCAATAATGCCTGCCATAAAATATAAATTATCTGTCTGCAATAATGTTTTGAACCGTAATCATCGGGTTGTGATAAACGGTAGAGTAGGGAGCTACACTTTGAGTAAGCCAAACATTGCCACCAATGGTACTATTATGGCCAATAACGGTGTCGCCACCTAAAATGGTAGCGCCTGAATAAATAACCACACGGTCTTCAACCGTTGGGTGACGTTTGATGCCCGCCATAGTTTTGCGCACGCTTAAAGCGCCTAAGGTTACGCCCTGGTACATTTTTACATATTTACCTATAGTACAAGTTTCGCCAATTACAATGCCTGTACCATGGTCTATATGAAAATATTCGCCTATACTGGCTGCCGGGTGTATATCAATACCGGTTACAGAATGGGCATGTTCAGTTAATATACGCGGTACAAGTGGCACATCCAACAATACCAAAGTATGGGCAATCCGGTAAATGGAAATGGCATAAAAGCCCGGATAGGTACGAATCACCTCAAACTCGCTGCGCGCAGCAGGGTCACCTTCATAAATGGCTTGTATATCGGTATTTAAAATATTGTAAAGTTCTGGCAACCGGTCAAAAAACAAACCGGCAACTTCTCCAGACCGTGCTGAATTAAAGTTGCTTACCGTATTAATGATTTGCGATAACTCTTGTTGTAAATTATAAGCTTGCAGTTTAAGCTCCTGGGAGGTAGCAAAAAGCTTTTTAGATTGTTCCGGATACAGTAAGTGTATCACACTTAAAGCCCAGGCTGCAATTGCAGTGTTGGCAGGTATGCCGTTACTATTTTGTTGTTTTTCAAATAAATGCTGATAAAAATTATCACTCATTGCTACACTCACCCTTAATTATAAATAAAGGTACAGAATTATAGAATTTAATTGAAAAATGAAAACGAATATCAGGTGCTGTGTTAATGTGACAAAAAAGAGATATTTATACAATAAGGTGAATATATAAACATCAATAAAATCACATAATACAACCAATATCTTCAATAGAATAAAATATTTACAAATTTCTGGCGTAATAGCTATCAATGACGCATAAAGTTTCTGTTTGATGTGTTATATTTGAGGCCGTTAATGAAAACTGTGTATATCTTTTTAGTGTCCCTGTTTTTCCTGTTGTTAGGAGGGGATAACTATGCTTATACCGGTGCTCACCTCAAAAGAGCCAAGTACTCGTCAGCTCAAGACGTTAGTAAAGTACAAAAAGTAAGCCTTGGCACTGTCAATAAGGATAACACCTTAATAAAACAAGCAAATTTAAGTGAAGATAGTGAACACCTCATTAGTGTTGAAGATGAAGATGAAAGCGACGGACTTGCCCGGAGGCATCTACTGCTAGATAAGTATTCACTACTGCTCGCTTACACATTCGTTTTAAATCTTTTCTACATAAGCTTTGTTAAGCGTCTGCCTTTTTGCAGCCACTTATCTTATTCAAGCTCCTATAAATACCTCCTGCAAAGATCATTAAGACTCTGATTTTAATATACATCAGTTACTGAGGTGTGCCCTGCGCACATCCGCTGGATGCATGTTGATATGACTCTGCCTGTAAACAACTCAGGTAACATCCGGCAACTGATATCTTCCCCATACAAAGGAATTTTTAATTCCATGCTATTCAATTGCTTAATTCATTTAACATCATGAAGAGAATTCTCATGTTTACAGGCCTGTTGGCCTTATTGTACCAAACCAGCTGTACACAAAAAAAAGAAGTAAAGGAAGAAGAAGGTAAGTATGCCGTTACCAGTCCTTTAAGAATTGATACCTCCTTTACCAAGGAGTATGTATCGCAAATACGCTCTGTACGAAATATTGAGCTAAGAGCCCAGGAAAAGGGTTATCTGCAAAATATTTATGTTGACGAGGGCCAGTTTGTAAAAGCTGGTCAGTTACTGTTCAGGATTATGCCTAAATTATATGAGGCTGAATTATTGAAAGCGCAGGCCGAAACTAAAGCCGCGCAAATTGAGGTGCAAAATACAAAGCTACTGTCAGATAAAAACGTAGTATCTAAAAATGAGCTAGCTATGGCGCAGGCTAAGCTTGACCAAGCCAAAGCCGAAACGTCGCTTGCCAGGTTGCATTTATCATTTACTGAAATCAGAGCGCCGTTTGATGGCACGATAGACCGTATTCCCAAAAAGTTAGGAAGCCTTATTGACGAAGGCGAGTTATTAACCAGCCTTTCAGATAACAGCCAGATGTACGTGTACTTTAACGTTTCTGAACCGGAATACCTGGATTATGAAACGAATACAAAAGGCCGTGCAGACCGCAAGGTGAGCTTGCTGTTAGCTAATAACCAACCGCTAAAATATAAAGGCGATGTGGAAACTATTGAAAGTGAGTTTAATAACGAAACCGGAAACATTGCCTTTCGGGCTAAGTTTCCCAATCCCGATAAGCTTTTAAAAAATGGCGAAACCGGTAAAGTACAAATGACCGTTCCACTTCGCAACGCGTTGGTTATTCCACAAAAGGCCACGTACGAGATTCAGGATAAGATCTATGTATTTGTAGTAGACAAAAATAATGTAGTAAGATCAAGAAGTATTACCATCACCGGTGAAATGCCAGACCTGTATGTGGTTGCAAGCGGTCTTTCTGTAAGCGATAAAATCCTGCTTGAGGGCGTTCAAAAAGTAAAAGATGATGACAAGATCAAGTGTGAATTTGTGTCGCCTAATGAAGTTATTTCTCATTTGCGATTAAAGGCCGAGTAGCGCTTTAATCCTTAAATAAGTAAATCAATGTTTGATAAGTTTATACAGAGGCCAGTCCTCTCCATAGTTATATCGCTCATTATAGTGTTTCTGGGGGTGCTGGCTATTACCCACTTACCGGTAACACAATTTCCGTCAATTTCGCCGCCAAAAGTGAATATTACGGCTGAGTACCCCGGAGCAAATGGCGAGCTCCTTATTAAATCGGTAGTTATACCTCTTGAGCGGGCAATTAACGGCGTACCGGGCATGAAATACATGGCATCTGATGCTGGTAACGATGGTGAGGCCACCATACAGGTGGTATTTAACCTCGGTACTGATCCTAACCAGGCATCAGTAAATATCCAGAATAGGGTGGCATCGGTAGTTAACAAATTGCCGCCGCTGGTAGTGCGTGAAGGGGTGAAGATAACCCGCGAAGAATCGAATATGCTGATGTACATTAACTTGTACAGCAAGGACCCACACATGGACCAGAAGTTCCTGTTTAACTTTGCCGACATCAACGTATTATCTGAACTTAAGCGGGTTGATGGGGTAGGTGTTGCCGATATTTTAGGTAACCGTGAGTATGCCATGCGTATTTGGTTAAAACCTGACCGTATGCTGGCCTATAAAATCTCTTCGGAAGAAGTAATGAAAGCGCTTGATGAACAGAGTTTGGAAGCCTCGCCCGGTAAAACTGGTGAAAGCTCGGGCAAAAGGTCACAGTCTTTTGAGTACGTATTAAAGTATCCCGGCAGGTATACCACTAAAGAAGGATACGAAAACATCATTCTAAGATCTAGTTCAGATGGTGAGATACTTCGCTTAAAAGATGTGGCTCAAATAGAGTTTGGCAGCTCCATGTACGATATCTATTCTAACCTGAACGGACATGCTTCGGCAGCCATCACCGTAAAGCAATCTTATGGCAGTAATGCCAGCCAGGTAATTAAGGATATTAAATCCAAAATGGAAGAGATCAAAAAGAGCTCATTTCCTAAAGGCCTTGACTACGAAATTAGCTATGACGTTTCCAAGTTCCTCGATGCTTCCATCGAAAAAGTAATTCACACGCTGGTAGAAGCATTTATCCTTGTGGGTATTGTTGTATTCCTGTTCCTGGGCGATTGGCGCTCTACCGTTATTCCAGCCATCGCAGTGCCGGTATCGCTTATCGGTACGTTCGTGTTTATGCAGTTCTTCGGCATTACGCTCAATCTTATAACATTATTTGCATTAGTACTGGCCATAGGTGTGGTGGTGGATGATGCCATTGTGGTTATTGAAGCGGTGCATGCTAATATGGAAGAGTTTCATCTTTCGCCACTAAAGGCTACTAAGAAAGCCATGCATGAAATTAGCGGAGCCATTATTGCCATTACGTTTTTGATGGCCGCAGTATTTGTTCCGGTTGCATTTATGTCGGGGCCGGTTGGTATATTTTACCGGCAGTTCTCCATCACCATGGCAACAGCTATTATTCTTTCGGGTATAGTGGCGCTAACATTAACACCAGCACTTTGCGCCATGATGCTTAGAAATAATCATGGAAAAACTAAAAAGGCAACGGTTCTGGATAAATTTCTTGGTGGGTTTAATAACGGCTTTAACCGCCTTTCGGGCAGGTACCAAAGGATACTCGGGTCTATTGTTAACCGGCGGATGATCACTTTCGGTCTTTTAATCGCTTTTTGTACCGGTATCTATTTCCTGAATAACAGTTTGCCTTCAGGGTTTATCCCCAACGAGGATCAGGGTATGTTTTACGCTATCATCCAAACGCCTCCGGGATCATCACTGGAAAGAACTAACCAGGTAGCCGAAAAACTGCAAAAGATTGCGGAAGGTGTTGAAGGTGTACAATCTGTTTCATCGCTGGCAGGTTATGAGGTGTTAACTGAAGGAACCGGCGCCAACTCCGGAACTTGTTTAATTAACCTAAAAAGCTGGGAAGATCGTAAAAACTCGGTTCAGGATATTATTAAAGAGCTGGAAGAGAAATCGCAGGATATTACCGGTGCTACTATCGAGTTCTTTCAGCCACCTGCTGTTCCGGGTTATGGCGCTGCCGGTGGTTTCGAGTTGCGTTTGCTGGATAAAGCCGGAAGCGGCGACTTCAAAAAAATGGAAACGGTGAGCCGCGATTTCGTGAGGGAGCTGAACAAACGTCCAGAACTGTCGTCGGTGTTTACTTTTTATAGTGCCAGTTTTCCGCAGTACATGCTACGTGTTGATAATGACATTGCACAACAAAAAGGGGTGACTATTGAAAATGCCATGAACACTTTGTCTACGCTTGTTGGTAGTAATTACGAAACCAACTTCATTAAATATGATCGGCAGTACAAGGTAATGGTGCAGGCTTTACCACAATACCGCGCCTTACCCGAGGATATTTTGAAGCTGTATGTAAAAAACGACCGCGATGAAATGGTTCCTTTTTCGGCTTTCATGAAAATGGAAAAGGTATACGGTTTATCAGAAATCACCCGGCATAACATGTACAATGCTTCTGAAATAAGTGGTGCAGCTGCACCGGGTTACAGTAGCGGTGCAGCCATCAGCGCTATTAATGAGGTTGCTCAAAAAACCTTACCAAGGGGTTTTGGTATAGACTGGGCAGGTATATCTAAGGACGAGGTTGCCCGTGGTAACGAAGCCATCTATATATTCCTTATCTGTTTGGCGTTCGTATACCTCATTCTGGCTGCGCAGTATGAAAGCTTTATATTGCCTTTGGCAGTTATTCTTTCACTTCCTGCTGGTATTTTTGGAGCCTTCTTGTTGCTGAAACTGTTAGGCTTGGAGAATAATATTTATGCCCAGGTTGCCATGGTAATGCTCATCGGTTTATTAGGTAAAAATGCCGTTCTAATTGTAGAGTTTGCTGTTCAGAAACATCGTTCGGGTGAGTCGGTACTTAAAGCAGCGATGGAAGGATCGGCTGTAAGGTTCCGTCCAATCCTCATGACCTCATTTGCTTTTATTGCAGGTTTAATTCCATTGGTGCTGGCTTCTGGTCCTGGTGCCATAGGTAACCGGACTATTGGCTCTGCGGCTGCTGGAGGTATGCTGTTTGGAACTGTCTTCGGTGTTTTGATCATACCCGGATTGTACTATGTGTTTGGCACCATCGCAGCAAAACATGTGCTCATAAAAGATGAAGAAGAGAATCCATTAACCGAAGAAATTGATCACAATGTATAAATATAACCTACATAAATGCATTGGCCTGGTAGGTATTTGCCTGGCCATTGCAAGCTGTAAGGCCCCGGCCATTATACAGACTACCGAAAACCGGTCGGTGCCCGAATCATTTGGCACCGGTCGGGATACTACCAATATATCGACCATACAATGGCGAAACTTTTTTAATGACCAAAATCTTGTCAGCTTAATTGATACGGCACTGAAAAATAACCAGGAGCTGAGGATTACCCTGCAGGATATTGAGATTGCAAGGAACGATATTCGTTTGAGGCAAGGGCCGCTACAACCAACAGTTGGGTACAGGGTTGGAGCCGGTGTAGAAAAAGTAGGCAGGTACACCAGTCAGGGAGCGGGCGATGCTTCAACGGACATTGCTCCTGGCAGAGAGGTGCCCGACCCTTTAACCGACATTACAGCTGCGTTATATGCGAACTGGGAAGTTGATATTTGGAAAAAGTTGCACAATGCTAAAAAGGCCGCTATAACCAGATACTTATCTACAGTAGAGGGCAAAAACTTTGTGCTTACTAATTTGGTTGCCGAGGTGGCTAATTCATATTATGAATTACTGGCCCTGGATAACCAGCTGGCAATTGTGCAGCAAAACATCAGCCTGCAAAAAAATGCCCTTGAGATTGTAAAAGTGCAAAAAGAAGCCGCCAGGGTAAATGAGTTGGCTGTTCAAAAATTTCAGGCTGAGGTACTAAAATCTCAAAGCCTGGAGTTTGAAATTCATCAGAAGATAAAGGAGACTGAGAACAGAATCAACTTCCTGTTAGGCCGCTATCCGCAGGAGATAGTTAGGGATAAAAGTAACTTTTTGGTCTTAACGCCTACAGTAGTCAATTCTGGTATACCGTCGCAATTGTTAGCTAATCGTCCGGATATTAAACAGGCCGAGTTAGAGTTAGTAGCTGCAAAGCTGGATGTGAAAGTTGCACGGGCCGAATTTTATCCATCTTTCGGTATCTCAGCGGCTTTAGGCTTCCAGGCTTTCAAACCATCTTATTTGGTTAAGTTCCCTGAGTCGTTACTTTATTCATTAGCCGGAGACTTGGCCGGGCCGCTTGTTAACCGTAGTGCTATTAAAGCTGAGTTTTACAGCGCCAATGCAAGGCAGCTGCAAGCCATGTATAACTATGAGCGTACCATATTGAACGCTTACATGGAAGTTTCTACCCAATTATCAAACATCAGTAACCTGGGTAAAAGTTACGAACTGAAATCGAAGCAAGTAGATGCCCTAACCCGGTCTATTAATATATCTAATGATCTATTTAAATCTGCCCGGGCCGATTACCTGGAGGTTTTGATGACCCAGCGTGATGCACTGGAATCTAAACTTGAACTGATAGATACTAAAAAAGAACAGTTTAATGCTGTTGTTAACGTTTATAAATATTTAGGTGGTGGTTGGAAATAACCACCACCCGAAAAACAAAAAGAGCCGGCAGCTATAAACTGACCGGCTCTTTTGTTTTAACCGCTTACTAGGTAGCTATGATACCTAATACATAACATCATGGCTTTATTTATTTCACTATCCTGAAAGTTAAATTAATCCGTGGTTTCATAGGTTTTACAGATTTGGCTATGCGGTGTTCCCAGTTTTCTTGCAAGCCTGCTTTCATCAGTAAAAATGAGCCATGTTCAAGTTTAACTGAATATTTAGCATAATGGTTATCCTTATTACGGATATCAAAGCTGCGTACCTGCCCAAAACTAACCGAAGCTATAATGGGATTTTTCCCCAAAATCTCCTCCTTGTCTGAATGCCAGGCTACCGAGTCGTTCCCATCTCGGTAATAATTTAGTAACACGCTGTTAAAAGTAACGCCCGCTATATGCTCAACCACATCTTTAATGAGGAGCAGTTCGGGTGTCCAGCTATAGGGCTTGGTTTTTCCAAGTGACTGGTAATCGTATGCTTCAGGGTCTCCGTACCAGGCAGTAAGCCTTGGTGTTATTACTTCTTTGGTATACATCATGCGTACTTGTTGCTTCCACGGTGTTTGAGTAATAAACTGCTTTAGCAAGGCATCGCTCTGGCGCAGGTTAAATACACCTGGTTTATACTCCAGCAGGTGATTAGGTAAATCTTTACTTTGTCCTGTTTCCGGAAAAAAACATAGCTGCTCCATTATTTTATTGTTAAAGCCTTTCGGTATAATTTATAATAAACTTGGCAACCTGTTCCTGTTCGGTAACCGACAATATATCACCATCATAAATCCAGTAACCTTTTGCATCAAACAGAATGCAGCCCAAGTATTCCGGGTTTTCGTCAAACGCTGTAAATAGTGCATAATTAGGAATATGGCCGTCGGTTAACCTGTCTGGTACAATCCGCAGAATCTCATCAGGGCCTTTCTTTCGCTTTAACCATGCTTTAGCTTCCCTGTCTAAATACGTTTTTATTGCCATTAGATATGTTGAAAATTATTTTTCAAAGGTAAACAAAATGCTAATAATATTAGTATTAGTTTTGTTGACCGTAAAGAATTTTAGATATGACACTATTACATTTAGCACGCCAGACAAATGATAAGCAAGTATTAAAAAGGCTTAAAAATGAGTTTACAAATAGTTATCGGAAGCTTTTTATTGGTGACCGTTAATATATAAGCTATCAATAAGAAGCACATTGTTTTGAATTTTTAAACTATTGCGTACAAAATAAATTGCATAATGGAAAATAGTAGAGCAAGTCTCATATCCCGCCTGCAAGGAGATATTTTGCGTTGGCAAGGTTTTCAAGCCCCGGTAGCAGGCAAGGCAAAAAGTATGGGGCTTGGACCGCTGGAGTTGGCTTTCCCAAATGGCGTTTTTCCAACAGGTTCAATTCATGAGATGCTTTGTCCTACGGCCGAGCATACGGCTTCTACAGCAGGGTTCCTTAGCGGCTTATTGGCTACCCTTATGGCAGGCAAAGGTGTATGCCTATGGATCAGTACTTCACGGAAACTTTTTCCAACATCGCTTAATGGTTATGAAGTAGAGGCTGACCGGGTCATATTTGTTGATGCGCGGCGTGAACTGGATGTACTTTGGGCGGCAGAAGAAGCGCTCAAATGTGAGGGATTAGCTGCCGTAGTTGCCGAAGTTGCAGAAATTAGTTTTGCACAGTCGAGGCGGTTGCAGCTAGCTGTAGAGGCAAGCCGGGTAACAGGCTTTATTTTACGAAATAACCTAAAAAAATTAACCCCTACCGTTTGCGTGGCCCGTTGGCAAATCAAACCATTGCCTAGCCGACAGGAGGATGAATTGCCGGGTGTGGGCTTTCCACAATGGCAGGTAGAGTTGCTTAGGGTACGTAATGGTAACCCTGGCACTTGGAAGCTGGAATGGACTGATACGGGTTTTATGCCGGTTGAAGAAAACCTGGCAGCATATCCCGAACAACATTTAAATGTGGGTTAGTTATGTCAAAACGTTTTATTTCCATATGGTTTAGGCACTTGTTAACAGATTGGCTGGCACTGCGCCGGCCTGAATTGAAGGCAGTACCTTTTGTGTTGGCAGCGCCAGTGCATAACCGCATGGTCATAATAGCGGCTAATAATTTGGCAGAAGCACAAGGAATAACTGCCGGCACTACAGCTGCAGATGCTAAAGCGGTGATTCCTGACTTGCTGGTAATAGATGCAGTGCCCGGACAGGCCGAGAAAATATTAAAAGCAGCAGGAGGGTGGTGTATCCGCTATTCGCCGGTAGTAGCAATCGATCTGCCAAACGGGCTCATCATAAATGCCTCTGGCTGTGCACATTTATGGGGAGGCGAAGAAGCTTATCTTCAAGCTATTTTAACCGCCTTAAAAAATAAAGGCTATCATGTACGTGGTGCAATGGCTAGTACTATCGGTGCAGCCTGGGCTATGGCACGCTATGGCTCAAATAAACTGATCATCCCTCCCGCAGACCAGGCTACTGCGCTGTTGGCACTGCCCCCAATTGCCTTACGACTGGAGTCATTGCTTTTAGAACGACTGCATAAGTTAGGCTTTTACACCATTCAAAAAATTGCCGTTTTGCCACGCCGGGCGCTGCAAAGGCGTTTTGGAATGGAATTGCTGCTCCGCCTGGATCAGGCCTTCGGTCATGAAGAGGAGCACCTGGAGCCATTAAATCCGCCCGAGCCGTATCATGTCAGGTTACCTTTTCTGGAACCCATCCGCACGCCGGAAGCCATTGCACAAGCCATTCTGAAATTATTGGAAATGATGTGCTTGCGCTTAAGACAGGAAGGCAAAGGGTTGCGTTCGGCTATATTAAAAGGCTATAGGATAGATGGTAAGCTGGTTAACATAGCTATTGGCACCAATCGTCCTGTGGTACATATTGAACATTTATTCAAATTATTTGAGCTGAAAATACCGCAGATTGAGCCGGCTTTAGGTATCGAATTATTCACGTTGGATGCGCCCCGGGTGGAAGACTTATCAGCCGATCAGGAAGCACTGTGGGCTTCAGACGGCTGTGGGCTGAATACAATAGCTCTATCAGAATTACTGGATCGGTTGGCCAATAAACTGGGTACAGGTAGCATACAGCGATACCTGCCGCAGGAACGCTACTGGCCCGAACATACTATCCGCTTAGCCAACACACTTACAGAACAAACTGAGGCAAACTGGCGGATTGGTAAACCCAGGCCAACCATTTTATTGCCCAAACCAGAAAGGATTGAAGTAACTGCCCTGCTGCCCGATAATCCGCCTATGCTATTTATTTATAAAGGTGTACGGCATATTATTCGGAAAGCAGATGATGCTGAACGGATTGAACGGGAGTGGTGGCGTGACAAGGGGCAGCACCGGGATTATTATGTAGTTGAAGACCAGGAAGGTCGGCGTTACTGGCTTTTCCGTTCAGGGCATTATAATTCAGAAAGCTCGGAGTGGTATATACATGGTTTTTTTGCCTGAAAGGAGTTACAATGGAATATGCAGAATTACAAGTAACAAGCAATTTTACCTTTATGCTGGGTGGTTCGCACCCTGAGGAACTGGCGGGGTGTGCAGCCGAATTAGGTTACACAAAAATTGCCATTACCGACCGTAACAGCGTGGCAGGCGTAGTACGGGCACATATTGCAGCTAAGGCCAAAGGTATTAGCATTATTCCAGCCTGCCGGCTAGATCTCATTGATGGGCCAAGTTTGCTGGCTTACCCAACAGACATTACAGCCTGGGGGCGTTTATGCGCCTTGTTATCACTTGGTAACCTGCGCACTGAGAAAGGCAAATGCGAATTGTATAAACAGGACGTGTACAATCATAAGGCAGGGATTAAATTTATGATTATACCACCTGCCAAGCTAAACAGGCAGTTTAACTTTGATGATAAATTTATAGCGGAAGTAGCAGAATACCGGGTGGCTTTTGGTGAATCTTTATATGTGGCCGCCAGCCGTACTTACAGCGGTTATGACAGCAAGCGTTTGTACCGTATCTCACAATTAGGCGTTCCAATGGTGGCAACTAATGATGTGCATTACCATGAGCCTCAACGGCGCGAACTACAGGATATACAAACTTGCGTGCGCGAAAAGTGTACAATTGATACGGCTGGCTTTAAGCTGCATGCCAATGCTGAGCGCTATCTTAAACCTATTGAAGAATTGCAACGCCTCTTCAGGCAATATCCGGATGCTATTGCGCGTACACTAGAAATTGCCGAAGCCTGTACCTTTTCATTAGATACGCTCAAATACCTCGAACCGGAGTGGGTAAGTCCTGATGGCCGTACGGCAGATGAGCATCTGAGAGAACATACCTTAATTGGCGCACGGAAATTTTTCGGTAAGGAGGTGCCTTTAAAAGTGTCAAAACAGATCGAATTCGAACTGGCATTTTTTGCCAGAAAGAAACTGGCTCCTTATTTTTTGCGGGTATTTGCATATACACAAAAAGCAGACGAACTGGGTATTTTGTACCAGGGGCGTGGTTCGGCGGCCAATTGCACGGTTTGCTTTTGCCTGGGTATAACCCCGGTAAATCCTACCAAGTCCAATCTGTTATTCTCCCGTTTTATGTCAGACGCACGGGATGAATGGCCTGATGTGGATGTAGACTTTGAGCATGAGCGGAGAGAAGAAATTATACAGTGGATATACGAAACTTATGGACGGGACCATGCAGCCATCGTTGCAACCGTAACACAGGAAAGGCATAAAGGCGCCATCCGCGATGTAGGGAAAGCCATGGGCTTATCCGAAGATACCATCAAGCGCTTGGGCGGTGCTATCTGGAGTTTCTCAGACGAAGGGTTTGACCGTGAGCGTATCATAGGGCAAGGCTTAAACCCCGATGATCCTCATTTACAAAAAGTATTGCAACTCACAGATCAATTAATGGGCTTTCCACGGCAATTGGGACAGCATACAGGCGGATTGGTAATTATGCAGTGCAAGCTTTCGGACCTGTGCCCGGTGATGAACGCCCGAATGGCCGACCGCACACAACTGGAATGGAACAAAGATGACCTAGAAGCATTGGGTATTTTGAAAGTGGATGTGCTGGCCTTGGGTATGTTAACCTGCATCCGCAAAGCTTTCGATCTATTAAAGCAGCACTATAACAAGCAATATACCCTGGAAAGTGTACCGCAGGATGAGGAAGAGGTTTATGATATGATCTGTAAGGCAGATACACTTGGTGTTTTCCAGATTGAGAGCCGGGCGCAAATGTCTATGTTACCCCGGCTAAAGCCACGTGTGTTCTACGATCTGGTAATAGAGGTAGCCATTGTAAGGCCCGGACCTATTCAGGGTGACATGGTACACCCGTACCTGCGGCGCAGGGAAGATCCAAGTCTTATTGATTATCCGTCAGAAGAATTGAAGAAAATATTAGGCCGAACAAAAGGCGTTCCTCTTTTCCAGGAACAGGCCATGGAAATTGCTATAGTGGCAGCCGGTTTTACCCCAGCCGAAGCTGATCAGTTGCGCCGAAGCATGGCTACGTTTAAGGCAAAGGGTTTAGTAAGCCAGTTTCAAAAGAAGCTGGTAGACGGAATGACCAAAAAAGGATATGACGAAGAATTTGCTAAACGAATATTTAAGCAACTGGAAGGCTTTGGTTCCTATGGTTTTCCAGAAAGTCATGCTGCTTCTTTTGCACACCTAGTCTATATTTCCTCGTGGCTTAAATGCTATTACCCTGATGTATTTGCTGCGGCACTGCTTAACAGTCAGCCTATGGGCTTTTACCAGCCGGCAGAGATTGTAGATGATGCCCGGGAGCATGGTGTTGTGGTTAGGCCAGTAGATATAAACCATTCTTACTGGGACAATACACTCGAAGAAAAGGATAGTAAATATTTTGTTTTGCGCTTGGGTTTCAGGCAGGTAAAAGGATTACGCGAAGAAGATATGAATATGTTGGTTGCTAAGCGTGGGCAGGGGTATCAAACTATTCAACAGCTTAGCGATGCAGGTTTGCCCCAGGCTGCTATCGAAAAACTAACCGATGCTGATGCCTTTCGTTCTTTAGGAATGGACCGTAGGCAGGCGCTATGGGAAGTACCGGCGCTGAGCGATAAGCCTACCGGGTTATTTAAAGGGCAGCCTTCAGAAAGTGCGCAGGAAGGGCAAATGGCTTTGCCACTGATGGGGTTAAGTGAACATGTAGTGCAGGATTTTGCCGTTACCGGCTTATCGCTAAAGGCTCATCCGGTAAGCTTTGTACGTGAAGATCTGGATTTATTGCATGTAGTAACAACGGCCAAGCTCAAAACCCTGAAAAACGGAGACCCGGTTAAAGTGGCCGGAATGATTACCGTGCGCCAGCGGCCGGGTACAGCAAAAGGCATATTGTTTATCACCATTAAGGATGAAACAGGCTTTACCAACTTGGTGGTTTGGAGCAAGTTCTTTGATGAGTATCGAAAGGAAATAATCCAATCGCGACTGATGATGGTAGAAGGAACATTACAAATAGAAGGCCAGGTAATACATGTAATAGTTAAACGCTGCTTTAATATGAACGGTTTGTTACGTAAGCTTACCCCTAACCAGGATCAGGCACCGTTACTTACACTGGCACGTGGTGATGAAACCACCTTGCCGCCGCCAGAGCAACAACGGGGTGCGGTTAAAAAAGAGGTGTTTTATAAAGGACGAAATTTTCAATGATAGTTTTAATATTGCAGAATGAATGCACCTATGCAGCTGGCACATGATTATCTGGAATTAACCAATACGGTTGTATTCCTGACGGGAAAGGCAGGTACAGGCAAAACTACTTTTTTACGGCAGGTGCGGCAGGAATCTAAAAAAAAGATGGCGATTGTTGCGCCAACAGGGGTAGCGGCTATCAATGCCGGCGGAATGACTATTCACTCTCTATTCCAATTGCCTTTCGGCCCCATCATGCCTGGAGGTGCTGAACGGCCTGAGGTACATTATAACAACGAGAAAAAAGAATTACTCAACAGTTTGGAGTTACTGGTAATTGATGAAGTGAGCATGGTACGGCCTGATGTACTTGATCAGATTGATTTGATTCTGCGAAATGTTAAAGATAATACCTTTCCATTCGGCGGTGTACAATTGCTGCTGATTGGCGATCTCTCACAGCTAAGTCCAATCATCAAGGATGAAGAGTGGGCCATATTGAGGCGTTATTACGAAACACCTTACTTTTTTAGCAGCCAGGTACTACAAAAAGCATCTTACGTTCGTATTGAGCTTGATCATGTATATCGGCAAAAGGAGCAGGCTTTTGTGGAAATTTTAAATGAAGTACGTAACCAAAGCATCAGCCAGGAAAACCTTGCATTGTTGAACGCCCGTTACGTACCTGACTTTCGTCCACCTGCAGATGATCCATACATTACCTTAACTACACATAATAGTATTACCCGACAAATTAATGAAGAATTTATAACCGTATTGGCAGGACAGGAAATGGAATTTGCGGCATCTATACGCGGCGAGTTTCCTAAAGATGCTTACCCGACTGAAACCAGCCTAAAGCTTAAGGTAGGTGCTCAGGTGATGTTTGTTAAAAATGATAACTCGGCCGAAAAGCTGTATTACAACGGCAAAATTGGTACTGTAACGCGTTTAGAAACAGATACTGTTTATGTACGTTGCGGGCATGAGGATAAAGAACTGGCTGTACAAGCCCAGGAATGGACCAACGTAAAATACCAACTGCAAGGTGAGCAGATAGGCGAAACAAATGCAGGCAGCTTTGCACAGATACCTCTAAAACTGGCCTGGTCAATCACCATTCATAAAAGCCAGGGTTTAACTTTTGAAAAGGCTATTATTGATGTGAGCGGAGCCTTTACGCATGGGCAGGCTTACGTAGCACTGAGCCGTTGTAGAAGCTTGGCTGGTATGGTACTGCGCAACCCTATAGCCCCCGAAAATATCATAGGAGATCCGGCTGTATCGCGGTTTAATGAAAAGGCTAAAGCTTTCAACCCCGATGAGGCCAGTTTAAAGCGCGACATAGAACTACACAGGCAGTTTATGCTGTCTGAATTGTTCAATTTTAATGTTTTAAAGAGAAAGAGCAAAGGCTTTGAAGCATTACTAACCGGTTTGCAAAAAGATATTTTTGAAGTTGCGGAAAAATTACAGCGTCAGCTGTCGGCCTATCCTTTAGACCGCATTCAAAAAGCTGCAATTTATTTCAAGGAAAAGCTCGAAACGCTGGTTAACAGTTTGCATTCGGAGCTATCCGGCCTAATAGGCCAGTCGAAAGAATTGGCTGGCAAGGCGGATGAATTGATTCGCTACATCATGATGAAGATTAAACTGATGGACTACTTCACCAACATCAATTTTACATCACAAGCTTATGTAGCCATTAAACGCGATGTCTGGGCAGGAGTTAAAAGTGATACTTCCCGATCATATTTAAAAGCCTTGAACGCTAAGCCTAATGAAAAGCTGTATGAGCAATTTGGAGAATGGCGAAAAAATGTTGCTGATAAAGAGAAGGTAATGCCGAATATGATACTGTCAGAAAAAACAATGGCTACCATTGCAGAGAGGCTGCCGGCAACCATAAAAGCACTCAGTCAAACCAAAGGCGTAGGCGAACAAAAAGCCCTGCAATACGGTGCCGAACTTATTTCAATGATACGGCTTTATCAACAAGAGTTAACAGGGATTGATACTGAACAAGGGAGTCTTTTTTAATAACGAGATATGCTACGATGGCAAAACCAATTATGGGTAATGCGAAGTCAGGGCAAAATCTAAATTTCAACAACCATTGCTGCACGAATATGCTTTAAGTAATTTCGGCACCGATATGGGACAGTTGTTAAGGATTACTTTTGAAAATAAAGATTACACATTTAAATTACGCAATGCTTTACCCGCCGACCGGATTGTAAACGAGTTGGCTATTTTGCTTTCGGGTGAGGAGCAGGTGCTTATTCGGGAAGGTGATACCTGGCAATTCAAGAACAACGTCGATAAAGATTTCAACCGGCTTGCCGATGCCATTGGAAAAGCCATCTCATTACGCTTCCGTATATAAATATTCTGCAATGAAAGTAATTATTGCCGAAAAGCCATCTGTGGCAAGGGAAATAGCTAAGGTGTTTGGCGCTACTACCAAACGTGAGGGGTATATTGAAGGTAAAGGATACACCTTTACCTGGGCCTTTGGACACCTGTTACAACTGGCCACTCCTCAAGAATATGGTTATTACGGTTGGAGCGTTCAAAACCTGCCTATGTTACCCGGTAAATTTAAGTTGGCCATCCGTAAGGTAAAAAGCAAAGAAGGCATGGTGGATGATCCTTCGGTAAAAAAGCAACTGGACATCATAAATACGCTTTTTGAAGAAGCAAGTGAAATTATTGTAGCAACGGATGCCGGGCGTGAGGGAGAGCTTATTTTTAGATATATCTATTACTATCTTAAATGCAAAAAGCCATTTAAAAGGCTTTGGATATCGTCACAAACAGATGCCGCCATCAAAGAAGGCTTTAGGAACTTAAAACCCGGCAGCGAATATGATACGCTGTTTAACTCAGCACACTGCCGTTCACAGGCCGACTGGCTTGTTGGGATGAACGCCACACAGGCACTTAGCCTTGCTGCTGGTACGCGGTCTGTATTATCGTTAGGCAGGGTGCAAACACCAACGCTGGCCATGATCTGTTCCCGTTACCTCGAAAATAAAAACTTTGTGCCACAAATTTACTACCAGGTTGCTATACAGGTAGACAAGGATGGTCAATTATTCAGAGCCATATCAACAGAGAATTATAAAACAAAAGAGCAGGCGCAGGAGGTACTTGAAAAGGTAGAAGACACTGCTGCCGGCTTTCCGCAAGGCGGACAGATTATTAATGTGGAGGCCAAACCCCGTAAAGAACCGCCACCTTTATTGCATGACCTGAGCAGCTTACAGCAGGAAGCTAACAAACGTAAAGGCTTTACAGCAGATCAAACGTTGGGTATACTGCAAAACTTGTATGAAAATAAGTTAGTGACCTATCCGCGTACAGGCAGCCGTTATATTGGCGATGATGTGTTCGCCACCGTTCCGGGTTTAATTGAAAAGCTTACAGATCATCAAAATTTTGGTAAGCAAGCAACGTTGTTAACCAGTGCTAAGCTAAACAAGCGCAGCGTAAATGCTAAAAAGGTAACCGATCACCACGCTATACTGCCCACAGGTGAGGCCCCCCGTCAGCTAACGCCCGATCAGCAAGCAGTATATGATATGGTGGCTGGACGAATGCTGGAAGCATTTCATCAGGATTGTATTAAAGAGATCACTAAGATTACCGTACAGTCGGGCGTTAAGTTTGCGGCAAGCGGTACGGTAATTAATACGCCTGGCTGGCGTGCAGTTTTTAATGATAAGGATGAGGAAAAGAAAGATGAGGAGAATGCATCACTACCAAAAGTAACAAAAGGTGAAAGCCTGCCCGTTACCAATAAAGCCGTGCTGGAAAAGCAGACTAAGCCTAAGCCGCTCTACAACGAGGCCTCATTATTAAAAGCACTAGAAACGGCCGGTAAAGAAATTGAAGATGAGGAGTTACGTTATGCCATGAAAGAAAGCGGCCTGGGTACGCCTGCTACCCGCGCAGCCATCATTGAAACGCTTATTAAGCGCGACTATGTAATTCGTGAAAAGAAGAACCTGGTGCCTACGGAGACAGGACTGTCGGTATATTGTATAGTTAAAGACAAGCAAATTGCACAAGCAGAACTGACCGGCAATTGGGAAAAACGTTTAGAAGAGATTCGTTCAGGAGCCTCCGTTGCTGATTTTCAGTCAGAGATTCAAAACTATACACGTTCCATCACCAGTGAGTTGCTAAAAGCAGGTACGCGTTTTCGGTCTAAAGAACTTACTGCCTCCTGAGTGATGATGAGAAACCAGTACAAGCGGGCAGTATTTAAACCTGCGCGTGATTGGAAATATGCTATTCAGTAGAGCTATAATAGTCAACCGCAAAACAAAATAACATCCTAGGTATTACATTCTCATAAGTGTCATTTAGTGTTAGATGATTTGGTTAACCAATAAAAAGAAGCTTTCTTTTTTTCTATCGAGCGAATTTTTTACTGATGCGCTACGCACAACTATAAGCATTTTTTTGCCTGTATGGCTGTTGTTTAGTTTAGGTAAACCGGATATCGCCGTTGCCGTAGGTATTGGTACATTATTAACCAGCCTTACCGATAGTTCGGGTACCTACAGTGATAAAAAGTTGGGTTCACTGGTTAGCATTGGTCTTTTCTTTTTTGTTACACTGGTTACCTCGTTTTGCTGGCAGCATCCTTGGCTGCTGGGTATTATGCTATTTGTGTTTTGTTTTAGCTTTGCTATGCTAACAACGTTTGGCAATCGTTTTTCTATGATTGGCACTACAGCCATAGCGCTTTGCATATTCATTAGCGGAATGCGGCCACTTAATGGATTCGAATTCAGCGCCTACATACTTACAGGAGGGGTTTGCTATTACATGATCAGTTTACTGCAGTCATGGTTATGGCCGTTTCGCTCGTTATACCAGGCGGTAACCGAATGTATAAAGGCTACTTCAACGTATATGCAAGCCCGTACAGCTTTTTATAACCGCAACATTCCTCTCGAAGAATGTTATTATAATATTATACCGCTTCATACACTGGTAAATGAAAAGCATGAAAACGTTCGCGACCTCTTACTTCGCGACAAACTGGCCATGCGATCAGATAATAAGAAAGGGCAGTTGTTATTAAGAATTGCCACGCAGGTGATTGACCTTTATGAACATATTACCACTGTTCATTTCGACTATCAACATTTTAGAGATGCACTGGGTATGAGCGGCGCGCCAGAGGTTATAAGCCGGCTTATCGAAATTATGGCATTAGACATTGATCAGGCTGGTAATGCATTCTATCTGAACAAAAGTGTAACGCCTAATCATCACAGCCAAGAAGTGGCTTACCTGCATAGCCGTCTGCAATATATTATAGAAAAGGAAAACGTAAATAATCAGGCCCTGTTGCGGCATTTAAAGCATAACATTGAAGATGTTTCTGAGCGTATAACCCGGCTTAAGGCTCTGATGGCCGGTCAGGAAGAAATAGAATTGGTTGAAAACGAAGCCCTGAGTTATCCGGATTTTTTAACCTACAGGCCACGCACTTTTAGTCAGTTTAAAATGCATCTCAACTTCAGGTCGCCTGTGTTCAGGTTTTCTTTACGGTTGGCGGTAGCCTGTACATTTGCTTACATACTAACTTGTGCTTTTCCGTTAGGTGGGTACAGTTACTGGATCATGCTTACTGTAATAGTAATCATGAAACCAGCCTATAGCATTACAAGGCAGCGTAATAAGCAGCGCCTCATTGGCACGCTTACAGGTGTGGCTGTGGGGTTATTGCTCATTGCCTTTATCAATAGCACAGCGGTATTGCTTACCATTTCGCTTTTTCTCTTGTTGGGGTTTTTTACGTTCAGCCGCACCAAATATGCGCTCAGCGTAATGTTTATAACGCCTATGGTTATGATTTGCCTGCATATTTACAGTGAGGGAAAAACTGCTTTTATATTTGAACGAATTTATGATACGCTAATTGGCTGTGCAATTGCACTTGTGGCGTCATACATCTTCCCGGTTTGGGAAAAGCATAATCTGAGCCGGTACCTTAATAACGTGCTTGACGCCAATTACGCTTACTTAGACGCTTTGTACCAAAAACTTTCCGGAGAAACCGTTAGTTATAACACTTACAAACTGCTGCGTAAAAATGTATATACGCGGCTGGCCGATTTTTCAGCAGCTTTTCAGCGCCTGCTGCTCGAACCGAAAAGAATGGATATTGCCGTGGATCACTTACAGCGTTTTCAGGCACTTAATCATCAGTTGTATGGTGCCGTAGCATCTTTAAATCTTAACAGCGGTAGCCTTAATGGTAATAGCCTGCACAGAATAATGACTGCACAAGCTTTAAATAGCCTGCGAAAGTGCATGGAATGCCTTAATGATGAGGAAGCAAGTAAAGTGCAAATTAAAGAGGAACAAGTTAATGGGTTAAACGGAGAGACATCTGCTAATGATACTGCGCTTAATAGTCAGTTTAACAGTATAGTGTCCACGGTAGCGCAACTTCAAACCTTATGTCAAACCCTTCTCGGTAGTTGAATATTCATTGCCTTGAGGAGATGCATTTGATCGAATCACTACTTTAAAAATCAATATTTGATATTGACTATTGCATCAAAGCTTATAAGCTAATTGAATGTCATATAAGCTGAATAGAGGTTGATTTTAGCCCGCACACTTGAGATGTGGCATGACATTGGCTATTAATGTATATCGAAAATTATTATGCAACATTTAAGTTCTGACGTTTTTAAATATGCTTTTGTAAGCACTTTTCCGGGAGATGATAGCGGCAGTTTAAAGCCTCGTCAAACACCTGGTGTATTGTATAGCAAAACCATGCCCACCCCGGTAAATAAGCCTGTGCTTTTGGCCTGGTCTCCTGAATTAGCGGCCGAGCTGGGTATAGCAATGCCTGCTGAAGGCGATATTAATTTGCTGGGTGGTAACCTCGTTACACCATCTATGCAACCTTATGCTTTATGCTACGCAGGGCATCAGTTTGGTAATTGGGCCGGGCAGTTGGGTGATGGGCGTGCCATTTGTTTAGGTGAATGGGAAACGCCGGCAGGTGATGCATGGGAGATCCAGCTAAAAGGAGCCGGTCGAACGGCTTATTCGCGAAGGGGAGATGGCCGGGCGGTCTTACGTTCGTCGCTAAGGGAGTATTTGATGAGCGAGGCTATGCATTATCTGGGTGTTCCTACCACGAGGGCATTGAGCCTTGTAGGCACGGGCGATCAGATTGTGCGGGATATGTTTTATGACGGAAGGCCTGCTTATGAACCTGGAGCAATTGTAGCTCGCGTTGCGCCGAGCTTTTTGCGGTTTGGTAACTTTGAAATACTTGCTGCAAGAAATGAGATTGAAAGCCTCACAAACCTGGTAAACTGGACCATTGAGCGTTATTATCCACATATTGAAGGGGATGATAAAGTACTGAAATGGTTTGGTGAAGTAATAGAGCGCACGGCAACCATGATTGTGGAATGGCTAAGAGTTGGTTTTGTGCATGGGGTAATGAACACCGACAATATGTCCGTATTAGGTTTAACGATCGATTATGGGCCATTTTCTTTTTTGGATAACTACGACCCGAATTTTACACCCAACACAACCGATTTGCCGGGAAGGCGTTATGCTTTTGGTCAGCAGGCTAATATTGCCTACTGGAATTTAAGTTGCCTGGCCAATGCGTTGGTTCCGATGTTTCCGGATACGGACCAATTAGCCGAGCAACTGAAAATCTATGAAGATATCTACTGGAGTAAGTATTACGCAATGATGGCCAGTAAACTTGGCTTGGATAGCGTGCGGAAAGAAGACGTTACACTATTTCAGGACATTGAAAAAATGCTGACTTCGATACAGCCGGATATGACTATCTTTTATCAGTTACTGATTGATCTGCCACTCGACACAAACGATAAAGACACTATCGTAAACCACTTTAGAGATAGCTTTTATGATGATCTTTCGGCAGCAGGCAGTGAACAGCTCTACTCGGTAATCACAAATTATATTATTCGAAGAAAAACTAACGCTGGCTCTGACGAGGATACAAGGTTAAGTATGATGAAAAGCAATCCGCGGTTTATTTTAAGAAATTACCTGCTTCATCAGGCTATTGAAGAACTGGAAAAAGGAAACAACGAACTGTTTTTAAAGCTACAGGAGGCAATAAAAGATCCGTATTCTAAACGGTTTGATGAGTTTTATGAAATCAGGCCCGGATGGGCAACACAAATGGCTGGTTGTTCAATGTTATCTTGCAGTTCTTAAGAATAGGCAGGTGAGGAATAATTCACAAAATAACCGGATATTAGCTTATGATTAAAAGATCAGCACTCATAAAAAAATTATATAAATGCCAACTTGTTTTAATGTTGGGTCTAATTGGCTGCTCAGCTCTTGCCCAAACGCCTGTAGGTAGCGGCTGGTCACAGCTTGATGGTATATTGGCGCAAATCAAAGCGCCCACGTTTCCAAAACGTGATTTTGACGTAACCCGCTATGGCGCATCAGGTAATGGTAAGGTGGACTGTAGCAAAGCCATCAAAGCTGCCATTGCAGCTTGTAATAAAGCTGGCGGTGGTAGGGTGGTAGTGCCTGCGGGAAAGTATTTAACCGGTCCTGTATACCTGAAAAGCAATGTTAACCTTCATCTCAATAAAGGTGCAGTACTGCTTTTTTCTACCCGGCCCGATGATTACCTGCCGCTTGTACCTACCCGCTGGGAAGGTGTGGAGCTAATGAATTATTCGCCGTTGGTGTATGCTTACAAAGAACATCACATTGCCGTAACGGGCGAAGGCGTGTTAGATGGGCAGGCCACTAACCAAAACTGGTGGCCCTGGAAGGGAAAAGAAGAATACGGCTATAAGCCAGGTACTCCTAGCCAAACGGATAAAGGTAACCGTCCGGCGTTATTTGCTATGGCCGAAAAAGACGTACCGCAGCGCGATCGTAAATTTGGTAATGGTTTTTACTTGCGTCCGCAATTTGTACAGCCTTACCTTTGTACGGATATACTGATAGAAGGCGTCAAAATTATTAATTCGCCCATGTGGATACTGAACCCGGTGCTGTGTACCAACGTTACAATTAATAAGGTAACTGTTGAAAGCAGTGGCCCCAACACCGATGGTTGCGACCCTGAATCTTGCCGAAATGTACTGATTAAGGATTGCTACTTTAACACGGGCGACGACTGCATAGCGCTCAAATCGGGCCGTAACCGCGATGGCCGACGTATTAATATACCGTGCGAAAACGTAATTATTGAAGGCTGTACTATGGTTAATGGCCACGGTGGTATTGTGATTGGCAGCGAAATTTCGGGTGGAGTGAAAAACGTATTTGCTCAAAACTGTACCATGAACAGTCCGCTTTTGGATAGGGCACTGCGCATTAAAACCAGTTCGGCCAGGGGCGGTACTACCGAAAATATTTACTTACGCAACATTGCCGTTGGGCAGGTAAAGCAAGAAGCTATATTGATCACTATGTTTTATGAAGATACCGGTGCTTTTATGCCGCTTATCCGAAATATCGAGGTAAGCAATATGCAAGTGAAACATGGTGGCACTACCGGTATACTGGTAGAGGGCTATGAAAAACAACCGGTACAAAACTTACGCCTGAACAACGTTTCTATCAACAACGTTAAAGTTCCGTACAGCATAGCCAATTTAGTCGGCCTTCAGCTTGATAATGTAACCATCAACGGTGCAAAAGTTGAAACTAATGAAGTGAAAATTACTAAGGCAGAAAAGTAATGACGCTATAGAATCGAACAAAAGTAAATAGACAACTGCGCTGTTACACGTTACAACCGTTAGGCGTTCAAACTAAAAAGGCTGGCTTATAATTTTAGGGGCAGCCTTTTTAGTTTATAAGCTTGGTTAGTACTTTTAACATTTATTGCTTAAGATTAACAGCCATCCAGTTTTTGTTATGGATAGCTTGCTTTTCCAGGTTCAATGCAATTAGTGCAGAGTCTAATCCTTTTTTAAGGCAGCGCAACGTTTTAAGTCGGTTTATGTTTATTTTTTGGTTTCGAACTTCTTCTTGATAAATCAGTTGGTTCTCTATGCTATAAAATTGGACGGTGGTTACTTTCTTCACATTTTTATTGCCGACCAATACCCGATAGCCGTTAGATGAGATACATTCAGCCCTGCTTTGGGCTTTAACCTGCAAATCAGATAAGTTAAACAGAAAAAAAGCAACTGCGGTAAAAAAGAGATTTTTCATAATTGATTGTTTTAATTTTAGGATATTAATGAACCACTGGATGCTATCGAACAGGGTATTGGCAAAGAGTTCACACAGGCACGCGCAGCCTATAAAGGCTAAATGGTTAGCCGTGTACAGCAATTAATAATGTAAGCCTGGATAAGTATCTAGGACACTAAAGTCATAAGCATTAAAAGTTTGGTGCTTACGGCGTATTTTGCTAATTCTTAAGTGTGTTGATATAGTTAAATGGTGGCCATCACCCTGATGTGATTGATATAGAGTATTGCTGGGAGATTGGGGAGGTGGGTTGAATAATTTGTACGATAAGATTGGCTGCATTCTTGATAGCAAAGGTTTAAAGACTCTTTTACTAAACGGAGTTTTAAACTACAAAACCGAAATATGCCCGACAAATTATACCCAGCGTTGAATACAACATCCGGAACACTTTACGACTACCAGGAAAAAGACATACAAACGCTGTTCGATAAAATGGAGCAGGCGTCCTGTAATTATAAATTACTGTACCAGTTGCCCACCGGTGGTGGCAAAACGGTCATCTTTTCAGAGATTGCAAATCGCTTTATCTCCAAATATGATCAGAAAGTGATGATTTTGACTCACCGGCAAGAACTATGTAACCAAACCTCGGCTACCTTAAAAAGCTTTGGGCTAAAGAATAAAATTATAAATAGCGCCGTAAAACAGCTGAGCCGGAAAGATAAATACCGTTGCTACGTGGCAATGGTGGAAACACTTAATAATCGCATTGCTGATGGATTGGTTGACACGGATGAGATAGGTCTTCTCATCATAGATGAAGCACATCATAATTCGTTTCAAAAGTTGTTAGACAAGTTTAGTAACGCCAGAATTATAGGCGTTACTGCTACCCCGTTTAGTTCTGATATCAACTCGCCCATGCGCAGTACTTATAACGAACTCGTTATTGGAGAAAGCATCATTTCGTTAATAGAGAAAGGCTTTTTAGCAAAACCAGCTATATGGCGGTACGATGTAGAGTTGAATACTCTGCAGACCGGCGCACATGGTGATTTTACCACCAGTACTTCTGACGATCTGTACTCGTCTCCAGCTATGCTTGATTTATTGTTGCATGCATATCAAGAGCATTCTAAAAATAAAAAGACGCTAATTTTCAATAATGGCATCTTTACTTCGAAGGCAGTTTGCAAGATGTTTAGCGATGCGGGTTATGACACAAGGCACCTGGATAACGAAACTTCGGCTACTGAACGTGCAGAGATATTGAAATGGCTTAAGGTAACAAAGGGGGCTATATTAACGTCGGTTTCCATTTTAACTACCGGGTTTGATGAGCCATCCATCCAAACGGTAATTCTTAACCGGGCTACAACCTCTCTTACCCTATATCATCAAATGATTGGCCGTGGTTCCAGAAGATTACCCAACAAGAAGAATTTTTCTATTATTGATCTGGGCAATAACACAGATCGTTTTGGTGCATGGAATGCAGAGGTGGATTGGCAATACGTTTTTGAAAATCCGGAGGCTTATAGTGAAAGTGTTCATGCGCAATCAAGCCACGAAGCCCATCATATGCCTTCCGAAATGCGTTCGAAGTTTCCAAATAGCTTAGAAATTTCATTCGACATTCAGAAAGCTTACCAGGCGGCCATAGATAATCAAGAGAAGGCCGGTAGTGTAATAACAGAATCGGTTAACCAACACGCACATATGTGTGCAGACAATAGCGATACCATAAGCGAGGCCATTGCTTTGGCAGACGAGCTTAAAAAAGAGATTGAATGGCGTGTTAAACAGTATGGCAAATGCCTTGGTAAGGTTACAAAGAACTATTTGGAGTGGCTGCAAGAAGATTATATGACGAAATTAAAAGCCCTTGTTCAAGAGTTAAAAAGTCAGCAGGTTTTGCAAAAGGTGGCGGTTTAATCAACTTGTATACTCATATACTGAAACTATTCATATACCTTAAGGCTTTGCATTAAACCCAGCTACATCAAATCCCCAATGATTACTAAACAAGATATTTTCAGCTACGAAATTGACCCAAAATACAACACATCGGTTGCTTACTTTTCAATGGAGTTTGCTATAGATCAGGCACTGAAAATTTATAGCGGCGGACTTGGCTTTCTTGCTGGGTCGCATCTACGCAGTGCCTACGAGCTTAAGCAGAATTTACTGGGTATAGGTATACTTTGGAAATATGGTTACTACGATCAGGTTAGAGATGGTAATGCGCTGATGAAGTCGGAGTTTATTCAAAAGGACTACTTTTTTTTGCAAGATACAGGTATAGTTTTTACGGTAACCGTACATGATGCACCGGTACACGTAAAAGCTTGGCTTCTAAAGCCGGATACGTTTGGCTCAGCGCCACTATTATTACTGAGCACTGATATTCCAGAAAACGATGATGTTTCCAGGTCCATAACACACCGTTTATATGATGGTAATGAGTCTACCCGTATTGCGCAAACCATTATTTTAGGTATTGGCGGAGCCATGTTGCTTGATGCATTAGGTATAGAACCAGAGGTTTACCATATGAACGAGGGCCATTCTGTGTCACTCAACTTTTATCTGTATGCTAAGTTTAAAAGCCTTGAAGAGGTTAAGAAGCGGGTAGTGTTTACCACACATACGCCTGAAATGGCAGGTAACGAGTCACATAATTATGAGTTGCTCAAAGAAATGTCGTTGTTCTATCATTTACAGGTGCATGAAGTGAAATACATTCTAGGTATGCAAGGCGATGACTTTAATTATACACTAGCGGCACTTAAATTTGCGCGAAAGGCTAACGGTGTTTCTAAATTACATAGGGAAGTGGCTACCCAAATGTGGGGGAACAATGAAGGTGTTTGCGAAATTACGGCTATAACTAATGCGCAAAATGAAAATTATTGGGTAGATGCTTTGCTTGCCGATGCATTTACTAATGGAGATAATGCAATGGCCACATTACGGAAGAAGGAACTGAAAAAGACCTTATTTAAGGAGGTAGCGAACCAGTGTGGTAAGCTGTTTGATGAAAATGTGCTTACTGTAGTTTGGGCCAGGCGCTTTGCAGGTTATAAGCGGGCCGATTTGATTATGCGGGATTGGGAAAGATTTGAGAAATTGGTAAACAATGCTCAATATCCGATACAACTAATATGGGCAGGCAAGCCTTATCCGGGAGACACAGATAGTGTAAATCTGTTTAATCATATTATATCGAGGAGTAAGACATTTAAAAACTGCGCTGTGCTTACAGGTTATGAACTTGGCTTGTCGGCCTTACTGAAGAAAGGTGCGGACATATGGTTGAACAACCCCACAATGTATAGAGAGGCCTCCGGAACGAGTGGTATGACAGCTGCAATGAATGGCGCCATCAATCTTTCCTTGCCCGACGGCTGGGTGCCGGAATTTGCTGCCGATGGGGAAAACTGTTTTCTTATTCAACCAGCGGATGATCATTTGCCTGCCGAAGAGAAAGGCCGGTTAGAAAATGAAAACTTAATGCATGTGTTAGAGGAGAAGGTGCTACCGGTATACTACGATAACCAACCCAAATGGTTCCAAATACAAAAGAAGGCTGCCAAAGATGTAGTGCCCGCTTTTGAATCGGGCCGAATGGCCGATGAATATTACCGGGTGCTTTACCAATTGTAAAAGTACCTCAATAACGTCTCAACAGTAAAAAAGCCTTTAAACGGTCTTACCGTACCATATATCGAATTGGTTATGACAAGTAGTTGCCCAGGCCGGTTTTATTTTTAAGCCATGGGGTACTCTATTTTATCAGAAACAACAATTGCACCTACTGAGAAACAACTTCGTGATATTTTATTGTTCGTAAAAAATGGGCCGTATGGTAGCGGTTTGCCATGTATTACGCTATGCGCCATACCTTGTTAAAACGGCAGCGTTGATTGCCAAAGGGCTATAGGGGGAGGTAATCAGTAGCTGCACTTGAGTATACATCGACAAATGTGAAGATGCTACAGCGGTTGTATAACGTATTGTTATAAAATGCACGACAGAGGCGCAGTTAATTTTTCACCAAGTTAACGCAAGCATTATAAAGGCTTTATACTGAACACATTTAAAAATGATAGATTGGTGAAAATAATCTCGCTAAATGAATAATGAACAAATACTCAGAAAACTCAGCCGCCGTAATTTCATACGAAATGCAGCAATTGCAGGCGCTGGTGTGGTCTTATTACCATCGGCTATCACCAGTTGTAAAAAGGATAATGATGACGACGACGAGGAGACCTATGAAGGACATGGTTTTAAAGAAGGCGTAGCCAGCTTTGATCCCAGCCAAACACAAATTATTTTGTGGACCCGTTATACACCCGCAGCACAAGAAGTCACCAAACCTACAATATTATTGGATGTAGCTAAAGATAAAGATTTTAAGAACGTAGTAGTAAGTCAGTCGGTTATGGTTGATACTGCCAGCGATTATACAGTGCACGTAGATGTAAGTAACTTAACGGCAAATACCAAATATTACTATCGTTTTCGCAACGAAAAGACAATGGCGGTATCCGTAACTGGCGAAACTAAAACGTTACCGGCAGCCGGGCAGGCAAATGAAGTGAAGATGGCCGTTGTATCATGTGCTAATTTCCAAGCTGGCTTGTTCAATGTTTACGGTGCCGTAGCTGAGTCGGATGCCGACGTGGTGGTGCACTTGGGCGATTACATTTATGAGTACCCGGCCGGCGGGTATGGAGCCAGCACAGCAACGGCCAATTTAAACCGGGCGCATAAACCGGTTGGTGAAATACTTAAAGTGGCAGACTACCGCGAAAGATACCGCCAGTACCGTAGCGATGAGCAATTACAGAAAGCGCATCAGTTAAAACCATTCATTTGTGTATGGGATGACCATGAGGTGGCAAATGATGCGTATAAAGATGGGGCAGAGAATCATCAGGCCAATGAAGGTGATTTTGCAACGCGTAAATTAAGTGCAATACAAGTATGGCATGAGTATTTACCAGCTCGCGTTCAGGATAATGCCAAAATTTACCGGAATTTTGACTTTGCTGGCTTCGTCAACTTAATAATGCTGGACACCCGAATAGTTGGTCGGGATAAACAACTTAGTTATGCAGATTACCTCACCGCATCCGGACTTAATACAACAAAGTTTTTAACCGATTGGCAAAATCCACAACGCAGCATACTGGGCGCTGAGCAAAAAAGTTGGTTGGCTGCTAAGCTAAATAGCAGTTCTGCAAAATGGCAGGTTCTGGGAAACCAGGTATTAATGGGTAAAATGTTTATGCCCGCCGAATTGTTGCTGATTGTTGCTCAAATAGCTGGCGGCAGTACTGACGCTACATTGCTTACACAATACAACACCTTGGTAACCCAACTGGTAGCCATCAAATCACGCATGCTGCAAAATGATCCTACCTTAACCGCGGCAGAAAAAGCCAGGGTACAAAATGCGTTACCGTACAATCTTGATGCTTGGGACGGATACCCTGCTGAACGTGAAATGGTATATGCTTCAGCAGCTGGTAAAAAGCTTGTTTCATTAGCCGGCGACACGCATAATGCATGGTATTCAATCTTAACAGCTAACAATGGGCAAAAAGCAGGCGTGGAGTTTGCCACTGCCTCTGTGACTTCTCCAGGCTTTGAAGCCATATTTGGTAGTAATCCACAAACAGTTGCTAGCTTCGAGCAAGCCAACGCATTACTTATCGAAGAACTTGAATACCTGGACGCGTCAAGACGCGGATATATTATGGCCACTTTCACAGCCAACGAAGCTAAATCCGAATGGCGGTATGTAAGTACAATCAATAATGTTAATAGTGCTACCACTACCGGCAAAAGCGTTGTAGTAGTATAATAAACATGACTGTTGTTTATAAATCTGAGGCGTTAATCTGCCTTTATACAAGCGCTTATTAATATGTATTTGTTAACATAAACATAATATTGAAGTAACATTTAGATAATTTAGATTTGACGCTTATCAAGAAGCTACTTTTATGTCAACCAAGTCATCCTTAAAAAGCGCAAAAAAAACTGCCAAAAACGAAATTGAGTCAGTACTGATTAAAGAACTAAATAACGTTACTGCCAAGTTTGGTCCTGGTTCGAAAAAATTCAAAAAAAGCATTGAAAAAAGTTCAAAAAGATTAGCCAAGAAGCTTAGCAAGGAAATTAAGATTGACGAATCATTTTTCGCCAATGAAAGTATTACTGACGAAAGCAAGCCTAATGAAGACAACGCAAAATAACGCGTTATTCAACCCGGCGATGTTCTTATATTGTGAATTGTAGATCTCAATTGGATAATTTAATGATAAGCTATTAATTGCAGACAGTATTAATCGGAGTTTAATGAGCGCGAAGGCAGACATTGTTTGTTGAAAGCCGTTAAACTCTGGTTATTAAAAAGCACATTAATACAAGTTTTTTAAAGTGCGATAGTCTGTAAGCATCGTATCAACTATAGCGTTCTCTGTTTTACATCGTAAATGTAAATCGAGCTTATTGTCCTAAACTCGGGCAAGCCTATTAGCATCTCAAATAATTGCTTCTACAGGTGCGTAGCCTTTGAAGCTTTTTTGCCAATTTATAAACTGCCACTAAACAGATCACTGGCTGTGTGCTCAGCCATGGGCTTTTGCATTTGTTGCACATGATGTAATTAATCGAAGTGATTTCAATTAAATACGTTCAATCTAAATGGACGTCATGCCACTCCCTGATTAGCTTGGCGTAATCTTGAGACTGGTAATTTCATTTTGACTTTATTTTTTGATACTTTCGCCGCCCTTTAAATTTTTTGGTAAGGCGGCATTTATATGAATAAGTTTTTATACGGAATTGATTTTGGTACAACTAACTCTGCTTTGGCTATCTACAATGAGGAAACCAAAGAAATTCAACATACCATCATTATTCCATCGCTTATTTATTTTTATGAACAGCAGCGCTCGGGCATTGCTCCGGATTACGTAGTAGGCCAGGAAGCAATTTCGGCTTACTTAAACGAGCAAATGAGCGGGCGTTTTATAAAGTCGGTTAAGCAAATTTTATCCAGAAGCAGTTTTACCGAAACGCGGATTCACAACAAACGATACAACGCATCTGATTTGGTGGCCATCATTCTGAAAGAATTAAAATCGCGGGCTGATAAACTAATAGGCCAGGATTGCCGTAAGGCTGTTATAGGCAGGCCTGTATTCTTTGATGATGATAACGTGCAAAAGGATACCCTTGCCCAAACCCGCCTTAGCAAGGCTGCAGAGTTAGCTGGGTTCAGGGAGGTCCGCTTTCAATTTGAGCCGATCGGCGCTGCTTTTGCTTATGAAAGAACTTTGCAAAAAAAGGAAAATGTACTGGTTGCTGACTTAGGTGGAGGTACTACTGATTTTACTTATTTGGTTCTGGATCCAGAGAAAGCGGGTAGCAAAGACAGGAAGAACGACATGATGGCCACGGGTGGTATTTACATAGGAGGTGATAGCTTTGATGCCGCATTTATGTGGGAAAAAGGTACGCCCTATTTTGGCAAGCATACACAATATGAAGCTACCCCGGGCAAGCGGTTAACTGTGCCTAAATCACTTTTTGCCAATATATGCTCGTGGGAGCAAATGAACTTTTTTAATGGCCAGCGAATTAAAAAGGATATTGAAGACTATTATTACTTTTCGGGGAAAGACCGGCAATTCAAAAACCTGATTACGCTTATTGAACACAACTTGGGTTACGCTGTGTTCAGGTGTATTGAGAAAACCAAAATAACACTCTCTAATGCAGACACTGCTCGGTTCGCTTACCATGAAATGGATATTGACATAGAAGAGGATGTTCCACTGTCGGTTTATGAACAAATAATTGCCAAAGACGTAACCCGAATTGCCAACTACCTCGACGAATTTATATCGCACAACAAGATAGAACCCAGCAATGTCGACAGTATTTTTTTAACTGGTGGCACTTCAATGGTTGGGAGTGTTCAAAACATATTCAAAGAAAAGTTTCCTCACGTCAACCTCAATTCGGGCGACAATTTTAAAAGTGTGGCTACAGGTTTGGCTTATAGCGGATATCTATTTGAAGGTGAATGATGATTGAATCATAGCATCCAGTATCATCACGCTTAATTGTAATAAAAGGATAAGTATTAGTAAGGAAGTTTGCACGCATTGCAACAAGTTCCATAATTACCCAGTTGCTAATACAAAGCCTTCACTTACCACAAAAATAGGCTTATTTGGAACCTTTGAAAACTGCCGGCCAATCTTCCCTATGCATATACAATTCGGTATAACTGCGCCTGTATCTGAATAACTTGTACGTTTCTTTGTGTCACATTTATTTCATTTTGAAAATTATCTACTAAATCTATAGACTATGTAAAATATATAGCTATATTTGCAGTGTTAAATAACGTACTTTGATTTACTTATCCAGAAAGACTGAGGGAAAGGCCCTGTGAAGTCTTAGCAACCTATACCACCTCAAAAAGGTAAAAGGTGCTAATTCCTGCTCCTCAAATGAGAGAGAATGATAAGATACAAGTTTTGCTTGTTCATCGCCCATTTACAGTCTCGCTGGTATAAGTATTTGAAATTGAAAGCAATCAACTTATATGATTATGAAAAATTACCTATTACAATCTCTTTCCAAAGCAATGTTTGCAGCTTCTGTAATTGTTGCGGCCGCATTTCAATCAAATGCGCAGACGCAAAGTGCTGCGCAACAATCTTCTACAGTTGCAACAACCGCAAATGCAGACAGAGGATACCTGGTTAAGGTAGGAGACCAGGCGCCCGACAATTTTGAATTAGTGTTAGATAACGGAAAGAAAACCTCCCTGAAGCAGTTACGCGGCAAAGTGGTTGTATTGCAATTTACAGCAAGCTGGTGCAGCGTATGCCGCAGAGAAATGCCGCATTTGGAAACAGACGTGTGGAAGGCTTACCAGAATAAAAACGTAGTGCTTATTGGTGTAGACCGTGACGAACCACTCGAGAAAGTGCAAAAGTTTCGCCAGGATATACAGGTAACCTATCCTTTGGCTTTAGATCCGGGCGCCGATATATTTGGCCGCTTTGCTGATAAAAAAGCTGGTGTTACACGTAATGTAGTCATCGATCAAAGCGGTAAGATAGTTTTTTTGACGAGGCTTTATGACGTAAACGAATTCACGGAAATGGTAAAAGTGATAGACGATTTAGCAAACAAACCTTTGTTAAAGGCATCGCTTTAAAAGCAATGGTGGAGTGGCCGAGCGGTTAGGTAGGGGTCTGCAAAACCTTGTACGGTGGTTCGAATCCATCCTCACACCTCATCATCGGGTTATTAAGTTTTTTTAGGCGCTGTAGGCAACCCGGTGGCATTATTTCAAAGCGCTAAGGCAATTTAAATGTATCTACAATTTTATGAATTTTAATTTTTATTCTAAAACCGGCTCTTTTAAACTAATAGCATGTATCCACTCTCCAAATGATGTTGCTTATACAAGCAACGGTTGCTGTTGATCTCGTCTTATTTATAGAGTAACCTTACCGATCCAGGTTCTCACCCTCTATTTTATTTAAATATAAATTTCTTTATGAAAAAAATAAGGATGCTGGCAGTGTTATGCTTTGCCGGTTATGCTACATCATACGCACAAAATACAAACATTAAGGGCTTTACGGCGGCAGCTGCAACTAAACAACTTCAGGCAGAAAAAGACTTTGATAAGCACATAAGTAATGTGCGTATTGGCCATAACATTAAAGAATTGGCTGCACGTCCTCACCATTTGGGCTCGCCCGGAGGAAAGGCCGTAGCACAAGCCGTTTTACAAAAGTTTAAAGAGTATGGATGGGATGCTCGTATAGAAACGTACCAAGTGTTGTTTCCAACGCCGAAAACGCGATTGCTTGAGCTTACTTATCCTACTCAATATACAGCAAAACTTAAGGAACCGGCTGTTGCCGAGGATGCCACATCAGGGCAGGAAGGGCAGTTGCCCACCTATAATGCCTGGGGAGCCGATGGTGATGTAACCGGCGAATTGGTATATGTGAATTACGGCTTGCCCGATGATTACGAGCAGCTTAACAAACTGGGCATTGATGTAAAAGGAAAAATAGTAATTGCCAAATATGGCCGCTCGTGGAGAGGTATTAAACCAAAAGTAGCTTATGAGCATGGAGCCATTGGCTGTATAATATATTCAGATCCTAAAGACGATGGTTTTTACCAGGGAGAGGTATACCCTAAAGGACCGTTCAAAAATGACCAGACCGTGCAGCGCGGCTCTGTGATGGATATGGTTATTTACCCCGGCGATCCTTTAACGCCGAATGTTGGCGCAACTGCAAAAGCCAAAAGATTAGACAAAAGCGAGGCGCAGACCATTTTAAAGATTCCGGTGTTACCTATTAGTTATGGTGATGCACAACCATTGCTCGCTGCGTTGGGTGGCCCGGTTGCACCGGCAGATTGGCGCGGAGCACTGCCCATTACTTATCATGTTGGCCCGGGCAAAGCAAAGGTTCATTTAAAAATAGAGCATAACTGGGATTTAGTGCCCGCCTACAACGTAATTGCCAAAATAAAGGGTAGCCAATTCCCAGAGCAATGGGTAATACGGGGCAATCACCACGATGCTTGGGTAAACGGCGCTGATGACCCCATAAGTGGTTTGGCTGCCCAATTGGAAGAAGCGAGGGCCATTGGCCTCTTGGTAAAAGCAGGCTACAAACCAAAACGCACGCTTGTTTATTGCGCTTGGGATGGCGAAGAACCATCGTTGCTCGGCTCAACAGAATGGGTGGAGGATCATGCTGTGGAGCTGAAAGAAAAGGCAGTAGCTTATATCAATTCCGATGGCAACAGCCGTGGCTTTTTGGGTGCCGGAGGTTCGCATGCGCTTGAGGTGTTCACCAGCGAAATTGCTAAAGACGTGATGGATCCACAAACCCGCGTAAGTGTTTTTGAACGTAAGCGGGCTAATGATGCCGTGCATGCTGTATCAGCCAAAGCGCAAAAAGCGATACTTAAGCAAGATACGCTCACGCTTTCGGCATTGGGCACGGGTTCTGATTATTCCGCGTTTTTACAGCATTTAGGCATCCCCACACTTAACTTGGGTTATGGTGGCGAAGACAGCGGAGGTGATTATCATTCCATTTATGACTCGTATGATGATTATGTGCGTTTTAAAGACAGCAGCTTTGTATATGGTGTTGCCCTGGCCCAAACAGCAGGCCGCGCCGTGTTGCGACTGGCCAATGCCGATGTGCTGCCGTTTGACTTTGTAACCCTAGGTAAAGTTATTAACCAGTACGAAGGTGAGGTAAAACAACTTACCGAACAGCTACGTGAAAAATACAATACCGAAAATCAGCTTATAAAAAGCAACAGTTACCAACTGGCTAATGATCCTAAGGATAAATCCATTTTACCCGTTGCGAAGCCAGAGGTACCCAGTTTTGATTTTGCAGCGTTTGATAACGCATTACAAAAGCTCAAGCAATTGGCAACTGCTCTAAATGGGGTAAGTGGCCAGGCATTAAAAGACGCTAAACTGGCTGCAAAATTCAACAACGCAGTTTACCAGGCCGAGAAAAGTTTACTTATTGCAGAAGGGCTTCCTAAGAGACCATGGTATCGTCACAGTATTTACGCGCCCGGTTTTTACACCGGTTATGGCGTAAAAACGCTCCCCGGCATAAGGGAGGCCATTGAACAGAATAACTGGGAAGAAGCCAGGCAACAAATAGCCGTAGCTACCAAGGCTATCGAACAGCTTAACACAAAACTTGGAAACATAACTCAAGTTCAATAACAACCTAATCAGATATGAAATATAAATTTTTACTGTTCATCTTCCTGGTAAGCTGGGTATCCTTTGCCCAAGCACAGGAACGCAAAATAAGCGGGACGGTAACGCAGGAGGGTAGTACACAACCCTTGCCCGGTGTAAACGTCAATGTCAAAGGACAAAAAAAGAACACACAAACCGACCCTGATGGTAAGTTTAGCATTAACCTGCAGAGCGGCGAAAATACGCTGGTGTTTACCTATGTAGGTTTTGAAACAAAAGAGATACCGGTAAGCGGTAATATATTATCTGTACAACTCAAAGCGGCCAACAATAATTTGAACGAAGTTGTTGTTGTAGCTTACGGTACGGCCAACAAGGCAACCTACGTTGGCTCGGCATCCGTTGTAAACGCTGCCGATCTTGAAAAACGGCAGGTATCCAACATCAGCCGTACCTTGCAGGGCGTTGTACCCGGTGTGCAGTCGGTGGCATCGGCCGGGCAGCCTGGTAGCGAAGCAACTATCCGGCTACGCGGTATAGGTTCCGTTAATGCCTCGAGCGATCCGCTATACGTGGTTGATGGTATTCCATACTCGGGAAATATCAATGCTATTAACACGGCCGATGTTGAGTCTATATCTGTACTGAAAGACGCCTCAGCAAGTGCACTTTACGGCTCGCGCGGTGCAAATGGTGTAATTATTATCACTACTAAACGCGGTAAGTACAATGCTAAGCCTACCGTAACTTTAAACGCTAATACCGGCTTTTCCTCACGTGCGGTTAAGGATTACGATTTTGTAAATACGAACGATTATTTCCAGTTGCAATGGGAAGCGCTACGCAATAATCAGCTCGATCAAGGTAAGACGGCTCAACAAGCTGCTCAGTTTGCCAGTACAGAGCTGGTAAGTAATCTTAAAATCAATCCTTACGGCTCCGCATTTCCTACACCGGTAGGGTTAGATGGCAAAATTGTACCGGGCGCAGTACCTCTGTGGAATGATGACTGGAGCAAATCATTAAGCCGTACCGGCATCAGGCGGCAGGTTGACTTGGGCATAAGCGGTGGTAGTGCAGACTCTCGCTACTTTGTTTCGGGTGGATACCTGGACGATAAAGGCTTTATTGTAGGTTCACATTTTAGAAGATACAATGCCCGAGTAAACTACAATACAAAAGTAAATAAGTGGTTTGAAGCAGGCGTAAATGTAGCTGCGTCAAGCACCAATCAGGATTCTCCCCCACAAACCGATAGTGACCAGGGTAACTTTGCCAATTTCGGGCGCCTTGTAGCAGACATTTACCCGGTTTATGAGCGTAATGCCGATGGTTCTTACAGGCTTGATGCGGCAGGTAATCGCATTTACGACTTCGGTAACTACCGACCCAGTGCTGCCGCTACTGGTAACAACTTGCTGGGTATAGCCGATCTAAATACCTACAACAGCAAACAGGATGCGTTAATACTACGCGGAAATTTACAGTTCAATATTACAGACGGATTAAAATTAAAAAGCAGCGTTAACACCGATTACAATAACCGTAGCGGCTTATCGTACACAAATCCTATTTATGGTTCAGGTATAACCGGTGGCGGATCGGTAAGTAAAAATGCTGCACGTACAGTAGGCTATACCATAAATAATCTGCTCGATTATACGTTTAACGTAGCCAATGCACACCATTTTAATGTGCTGGCAGGGCAGGAAGTATATGTGCTCAACATATCAGCCCTATCGGGAAGCCGTAGTAACTTTGGTTTTGCCGATAAGCAAGAGCCTGCAGCAGCATCCCTGTTAAACAGCTTCACCGGCACTTCAGACGAATACAAACTGGCAAGCTTTTTAGGTAAGCTAGACTATAACTTCAATCAGCGCTACTATTTTTCAGCCAGTTTCCGCCGCGATGGTTCGTCAAGATTCAGTCCGCAATCAAGGTGGGGTAATTTCTGGTCGTTGGGTGCATCATGGAATGCCAAATCAGAAAACTTTTTGAAAAATGTGTCATGGTTGAACACTTTTACGGTGCGCAGCAGTTACGGTGCACAGGGTAATGATAACCTTGGCAGATACTATGCCTACCAGGACCTGTACTCTATTTACAATAGCTTGGGGCAGGCGGGCCTGGTTACATCAAGATTGCCGACGCCGGGTTTGAAATGGGAAACCAATTTGAACTTTAACGCCGGTATAGACTTTGCCGTATTTAATAACCGTATCAGCGGTACGTTCGAGGTATATCAGCGTCGTTCTAAAGACTTACTATTTAGTCGTCCTTTAGCACCGTCATTAGGCTACACTGCCATCGATGACAACATTGGGTCATTGCGTAACAACGGCTACGAGGGGCAAATTAATCTAGTGCCTATAGTAAGCAAGGATGTTAAATGGACCGTTGGCTTTAACTTTGGTCACTATAACAACAAGATTACCAAACTTCCTCAAAAGGAAATCATATCTGGTAATGTTGGACAATTAGGGTCAACTAAAAAGCTTACGGTAGGCAGCTCTGTATATGACTTTTATATCCGTGAGTGGGCCGGGGTAAACCCAGCAAACGGAAAACCGCTTTGGTATAAAAACACTTACACAACCGATGCCTCAGGTAACCGCACCGTAAGTGGCCGTACTACAACCAGTGTGTATGCCGAAGCTGATCAATACTTTTCGGGAAGCGCGCTTCCGAAATTATACGGCGGTGTGAATACCACTATCAGGTACAAACAATTTGAGCTGTATGCCTTAGTTGCTTACAACATTGGCGGTAAAATATTGGATTTAGATGAGGTAATGATTTTGCATACCGGCGAAAATACAGGCCGTACCTGGAGCACCGAGATACTTAACCGTTGGACACCCCAAAACACTGTTACCGATGTGCCACGCTTAACTACTACTGCAACAAATTGGAATAGTATATCAACCCGTTTTTTACATGATGCCAGTTATGCGCGTTTAAAAAACGTGAGTCTTGCCTACAACCTGCCCGAAAAGTGGGCAACACGCATTGGCCTTAAAAATGTGAGGGTTTACGGAAGAGGTGAAAACTTATACACCTTGTACAATCATAAGGGGATGGACCCTGAACAAGCTGTTGATGGTGTTACCTTCTACCGTTACCCTGCTCAAAAAACTTACACCTTTGGTTTAGACCTTTCATTTTAATTAGCTCGTTATGAAACTACGCTATAATAATATTATTAAGATGCTTTTTGTGGCTGCTGTATTAACCTTATCAGCCTGCAAAGACGACTTTTTTGAAACCTCCCCGTCCGGCGATTTAACCGGCAGTGAAACCTATGCATCAACCAAAAATATTGATGCGTTATTTAACGGAACGCTGCGCTATATGATGGAGACTAGCACCTCGCAAGACAATCCGGGCCTATCGGCCATTACCCTTACACATGAAGTAATGGGTGATGACGCTATAGCACGTGATGGAGTATATGGCTTTCGTGATTCATATCCTTACCGCGATCCATTTGATAATACCACAAGGAGGGCCCTTTTCTTTTGGAGTTTTCAGTATAAAGTAATTGATAACTGCAACAACATATTGGCCAATGTTGCTGCAGCAAGCGGTACGGATGCAGAGCGCCAGTACCTCAAAGGACAGGCTCTTGCACTGCGTGGCTTTGTTTACCTAAATTTAGTAAGGCAATACCAATTTACGTATGCGAAGGATAAGAACGCCAAAGCTGTTCCCATTTACACCGAGCCAACCAGCCCATCATCAGTACCTAAAGCCCGGGCTACAGTTGAGCAGGTTTATAACCAGATAATAAGCGACTTAACGCAAGCCGAAACTTTGCTTAACGGCTTTGTACGTAAAGTAAAAAACCGCCCAGATGCTAACGTGGTTAAGGGTTTGCTTGCCCGTACTTACCTTACTCAGGAAAACTGGACGTTGGCTGCTGCTAAAGCACGTGAGGCTCGTACAGGGTATAATATTATGGAAGCTACTCAATATACCCAGGGCTTTAACGATGTGAGCAATGTTGAATGGATATGGGGGCATCCGCAACAAGCCGATCAAAATTTAGGAGGAGCTTCTTACTTTGCTTACATCGACGTTACTCCGGCTGCCGGTTATCGTTCTATCATGCCTGATCCATACTTCCGACAATTATTTGCCGATGGTGACATTCGCAAAACATTATTTGAGACAGTTACCGTATCAACAGATCCTATGTACCGCTGGATCAAGTATAAAAAGTTTGTAAATAAGGCTGATCAATCAGGCCATATCGTATTAATGCGCTCTTCAGAAATGGCGCTAATTGAGGCTGAGAGCAAAGCCCGGTTAAATGATCTTACCGGAGCTATAGCAGCACTTAACGAAGTTAGGATAAAGCGTAACCTACCCGTTGCTGTGGCGGCCAACTTCAATCAAACAACTTTAATAGAGGAGATATTGACCGAACGTCGCCGCGAGTTATGGGGAGAAGGTTTCCGCTTGTATGATTTATTGCGCTTGCAGCGTGCACCTGTAAGAAGGGAATCAACAGAGACGGTACGCATCGGTGCGGCAGACGTGCCAATTAAAGGGCATTACGTTTTAAAATTCCCTGATAACAGCAACCTGGTACCAAACAGTATTTACTACCTTTTTCCTATCCCGGTAAATGAAATTAACACTAATCCAAATCTGTAGGTGCAATACAACTACACGCATGAAAAACTGTTCGCAAGTTTTTATGCTGAGTAAGCGGTTTGCAAATCAATAAGCTCTTCCTTAAATGGTATGTTAAAAAGTATTTGAGGTGATTTGAGCAGGGGTGACAATGTAGTACGAAAGTAGAACATTGTCGCCCTTTTTATTTGAGGTGCGTTTAGATATACTGTTATTGAATTTATTTTGAACCGGTTTTGAGCTGTTAAATACCTTACATCCAAATTAAAAAAGCACACCTATTTCTGTAATGCAGGTTATTTCCCGATTCAAGGTTCACGTGAGGTGTTTTCTCCATGAAAACCGTTTTCATGCTAACTATTTGAAAAGTGTCGTCTGTAACAAAAAAGGGTATTTAGTGACGTAGCATTCCGTTAAACCGCCCACACTCAGTCAGCGGCACGTCTAAATTTGTGATTGATTTTTATTAATGTTAGCTGAACGGTTCTGTACCTATATCGCTAAAAAATGCTTGCTTGTTAACGCCAACCCAATCCCGGAGCTACATGCTTTAAAATCGCTGACAGCACATGCACATTGTAATCGACACCCAATGTGTTTGGAATTGTTAAAAGTAGCGTATCTGCTTCTTGGATGGCTTCATCTTTAGCCAGTTCTTCAATGAGTTTACCCGGTTCAGCGGCATAACTTTTTCCAAAAATTGCCCGCTTGTCACTTTCTATATAGCCGAAACTATCAGCCGCCTTACCTTGCTGGCCAAAGTAATATCGGTCTTGGTCAGTTACAAGCGCAAAAATAGACCGACTTACCGAAACACGTGGTTCACGTTCATGTCCTGCTTTTTTCCAAGCTTCTTTATACAATCTGATTTGTTCTGCCTGCTGGATATGAAAAGGCTTACCAGTTTCATCAAACTTTAAGGTTGAACTTTGAAGGTGCATGCCATTTTCGGCCGCCCAAATGGCAGTTGCGTTCGATGCAGCCCCCCACCAAATGCGTTCCCGCAATCCTTCAGCATAGGGCTCCAGACGCAACAATCCCGGCGGATTGGGAAACATTGGGTATGGGTTAGGCTCGGCAAATCCGGCTCCCTCTAGTTTATTTAAAAAATCAAGCGCTTTTTTGCGCCCCATATCTGCGTCCGTTTCACCATCGGCAGGTTCGTATCCGAAATGACGCCAGCCGTCAATCACCTGCTCCGGTGATCCCCTGCTTATTCCTAACTGCAACCGGCCACCCGAAATCAGGTCTGCAGCACCAGCGTCTTCCACCATATACATCGGATTTTCATAGCGCATATCGATCACGCCAGTTCCGATCTCTATTTTACTTGTTTTAGCACCAATAGCCGATAGCAAAGGAAATGGCGATGCCAATTGAGCCGCAAAGTGATGGACGCGAAAATAGGCGCCATCTAAACCAAGCTCCTCGGCCGCAACAGCCAGGTCGATGGACTGAAGCAACGTGTCGCCTGCTGTCCGAGTTTGGTAAGCAGGATGGTTAGACCAATGTCCAAACGATAAAAATCCAATTTTCTTCATTCTATTACAAAGCTACTGAATAGCAAACTCAAATGGTATCAGCGGAAAGTCAATGTTTGTTGTCTTATGTTGTATCGTTCAAAAGCAGCGCTTCTCAATCTGTAAATAGTATGATAAATGCGTCTTACTTCGTATCGGGACCGTCTCTTTTATGAATCAATTCATACAAGTAAGGAGATTGGTGAAAGGATAACCGGCTATCCTGACCGATGTGAAGAACATAAACAACCGGACATAAGTGGTTATATCAATGGCTATACATCATCGTAAATTTGCTGTCAATCTTTTAAGTGGTTATTAGGGGAAATAATGACTAATCGCATTAAAGGAGAACCTTCTGTTTTCAGGAAAAATGCAAAAACAATCTACTGTTTCCTTGTCATGCTCGAAAATTTGAACTGAGCTATTTGCGCTGGAGGACCTTCCAAGCAACCTGATCAGTTTTTGTAGTTGTTTAAAAATGTGCATAAAGCCGCTTTTCTAAATTTTTTTTTTAGATTTATTTATCTTAACATCGGCTCAGTAAACCTAAGGCACCTGCAAGGGTGTCACAACATGCAGGTAAATACATTTGTGTAAATGGAAATTGATGAGATAAATTTTGCAGATACAGAACTGTGGAACCTTTTTAGATCGGGCGACGAGTTAGCTTACACAAAGCTGATGAACAAATATACTCGCCTCATGTATAATTATGGGTATCGGTTTTGTCAGGACGCAGATTTAATCAAAGATTGTGTACAGGAAGTCTTCCTTGAATTGTGGAAGAAACGGACTCGCATAAATTCAACTCCATCGGTCAAATGGTACCTTTTCAAATCGTTGAGGCTAAGAATATTCCGTGACCAGCCCGGTTGGCAAAGAAACGAGGAACTCGAAGATGGTTATAACTTTGTGGTTGAATTTAACATTGAGTCGCAGCTTATTGAGGCCTCAGGGCTGCAAGAGCAATCATCAAAAATAACAGCGGCTTTAAATAACCTGCCACCCCGGCAGCGAGAAATTTTATATCTACGATTTTACGAAGGTTTAGATTTCGAACAGATATCAGAACTGATGGGTATCAGCCGTCAATCAGTTCATAATTTATTGCAAAAGGCTTATAAAAGCTTCCGCGCCGAATGGGCAATCATTCTCCTTACCGCAGCCGTTATTTTTTATAACTGATATTCAATGGTTTATAGATAATCTTAAATTTTCCTGTAATCTGAAGGGTAATTAAGATTTCCTTATTGCTTATTGCATAAAAACCAGTTCAAACCTCACTTCATGACCCCATATGAGCATTACGAAGTCGAAGACTTCATGCAGGACGAATTTTTTATAGAATGGGTATTGCACCCTAGCGAAAACAGCAACGCTTTTTGGTCGGGTTGGCTGATGCACAACCCAGACCGGCAACCTGTTTTGGAAAGGGCGCGCGCAATTGTAAGCAGTATCACTGTTAAACCAGTAGCAAGAGAACTGGCAGATACTGAAGTGCGAAGTATTATTGACCATGTAAGGTTAAACGGTTTTAAAACAGAGCAACCCGTACCAACTATCAAAATATCTCGTACCGGGTGGTTTCAGGCCGCTGCGGTTATTTTAATATGCTTTACTGCTGCACTGCTGATCTATCGCCAGGTAAATGTAAAACACGTGCTGTCACAAACCAACAACGAATATATACAGGTAAGCAACCAATCTAATCAATCTAAGTTGGTCCGGATGAACGATGGTAGCCTGGCGGTACTGCATCCGGCTTCTGTATTACGTTATCCCTCGCGTTTTAATGGCAGCTCGAGAAATGTCTATCTCAGTGGGGAAGCATTTTTTGAGGTGCATAAAAATCCCCGGAAGCCGTTTTTAGTACATAGCCAGAATATGATTACCCGGGTGTTGGGCACAAGTTTTACAGTGCGGGCCTTCAAAAATGAAAACGCCTTCAAAGTAATTGTTAATACCGGCAAAGTGATGGTTTATGCAGACAAGCAGCAAGCTCATAAAATTAATGCAAAGTCGGTTATGTTGCTTCCAAATCAAGAAGTAACGTTTGACCATAACCAAATAGTACTCAAAAAAGATACATTACAGACCCCGCTGTTGTTATCTAAAGAGGTGGCTACGCATAAGTTTACTTTTAATAATGCCCCGCTTAGCCAAATCATAGCCAGATTGAACGAAGCATACGCTATTCACATTGTATATGATCAGGAAAGATTGGGAAATCAAACGCTAACCGCATCGCTGTCTGATTTGCCGCTTGATGAAAAGGTAAAATTGATTTGTAAGGCGATCAATGCACAGTGCAGCTTCGATGGGGGACAAATAAAGATACTCAACCCATAACTAACCAAGATTAAACGCTAACCCAAATTATGAACAGAGCAATAACCTATTTCTAAAAAAAAGCTGACCGGAAGTACGTCAATACCTCCGGTCAGTAATTAAGCCCTAAAATGATTCACAGCCATTTAATGAGCAGCCGCAGAGCGACCGCATGGGCATTTTGTGTCGAGTTAATAACGAATTAATAACCCAAATCAAAACTATGAAATTTAAACCTGTACTTGTAAAAATTATGAAAATAACATTTTTACAGCTTACACTCCTTTTGTCTGTGCTGGCCAGTGCGATGGCGAGGGAGGTACGGGCTCAGGCGATACTTAAGCAAACAACTTCGCTGAATGAAACCAATGTGACGTTAAACGACGTTTTGAAAAAGCTGGAGAGAGAATATAAGATCAACTTTGTTTACAGCACTCAACTTGTAGACGTAAGTAAGCGCGTAAACGTTTTTGCACAACAGCGTCCTTTAGAAGAAGTGCTTGAGCAAACATTAAAGCCCCTATCGCTCATATTTGAAGCATCGGGCGACGTGATTGTAATCAGAAAGCTTAAATCAGAGGCTTCAGTTTCGGCACAATCAACCACAGCAAGCCGCCTTGTGCAGTCGGTAACCGGTAAGGTGGTCGATGAAAAAACAGGGCAGCCATTGTCGGGTGTGACAGTTAAAGTTAAGGGAAGTACCACAGGGGCCACTACCAATGTTAACGGCATCTACAACGTCACAGTAAACGATCCTTCAGCAACGCTCTTGTTTAGCTTTGTTGGTTATGAAGAACAGGAAAAGTTGGTAGGGCAGTCAACCATTATTAATGTTGTACTGCGTGAAAAAGACAGCAAACTTAATGAGGTAGTTGTGATTGGCTATGCATCCGAAAAAAAGAGTCAGGTAACGGGCGCTATTAGCAGCATTAAAGCTAAAGATCTTCAGGATCAGCAGTTCACCCGCTTTGACGATGCGCTTCGCGGCCAAGTAGCCGGTGTAAATGTTATTCAAAGCTCTGGAGCACCCGGCTCAACACCTACGGTAAAGATAAGGGGAACCACTTCTATTAATAGCAGCAACCCGCTTTACGTTATTGATGGAATAGTGATAGACAATGGCGGGCTGGATAACATCAATCCTGCCGACATTGAATCCATTGATGTACTTAAGGATGCATCCGCTGCAATATACGGATCGCGCGCCTCTGCAGGTGTAGTTATTGTAACCACAAAAAAGGGCAAATTAGGTGTGCCGCAACTTACGTACAATGGTTATTATGGCGTTCAGAACTCTATCAAGCGGCTTAAGCTGGCAAATGCCACACAATATGCCGATCTGCGCAACCAGGCATTAACCAATGACGGCAAAGCAGCAGCTTTTGCTAATACTGCTGCTTTAGGCGATGGCACCGACTGGCAAGATGTTTTGTTTGGTAAAAATGTGCCGATACAGAATCATAATCTTAGCATAAGCGGCGCTAATGACAAAGCGAGCTATTATACATCTTTTGGTTACCTCGGCAACAGGGGAGTGGCCGCACCTTCCATCGCCAATTATCAGCGGTTAAATTTAGCCCTTAACACCAGTTATAAGGTGGCAAGTTGGCTAACTATCGGCGAAAACCTTAATATTGCTACTTCCAAAAGTCAGTTGGCTTTAAGTACAAACACCATTGGTGCTAACGGCCCTCTCAGTTCTGCTATATTATTAGATCCTATTACACCTGTTGTTGTTACCGACATCAATGCGCAGCCTAATGCAACCGTTTATAAAAATAATGCGCAGTACATCGTTTACAATGATCAGGGCCAGCCTTACGGCATATCCCCTTATATACAGAATGAGGCTGCCAACATAGCTGCCTATGTGGCTGTTAACCAGGGTAATTACTCGTGGGCTACCAACCTGATCGGTAATACATATGTTGAACTGAGACCGGTTACGGGCCTTACACTTCGTTCCCAAATTAGTATAAAAGCAGCTTACTACGGCGGCAACTCATTTACGCCAATGTACTTTTTCTCGTCAAGCTCTAATAATATCACTGCAACAGTTCAAAATTTGAGTAGCAGTCGCAACGCTACACTGAACTGGGACAATACAGCAACCTATAGCCGCAAGTTTGGTCAGCACAGTGCTACTTTGCTTGTAGGTACAAGCATGCAAAACCAGAACGGACACGGCTTAAGCGGTGCGTTTACTGGAGAACCAGTTAACACCTTTGCCGAAGCCTCACCCAACTTTTCGCTTGCAGCAGCTAACAAGGTAGCTAACGGCAGCGATAACCAGCCTTATAAATTGGCTTCTATTTTTGGCCGGGCCAGCTATAATTACGCTGAAAAATACCTGTTAGACGTTACCTTACGCCGCGATGGATCTTCAAAGTTCGGACAAACTAATCAGTATGGTGTTTTTCCATCTGCCGGCTTAGGTTACATTATTTCAAAAGAACCGTTTTTCCCGAAAGACAATTTTGTCGATTTTCTTAAACTGCGTGCATCTTATGGAGTATTGGGTAATGAACAATCGTTGGGCCTGTTCCAGTATACATCAGTGATTGGTAGCGGCAGTAATTACCTGTTTGGCAATAGTGTCGCTAATATCGGGTACCGCCCTAACGGGTTGTCAAATCCAGATCTGAAATGGGAGCAGGTTAAAATTACAAATCTTGGGCTGGATGCTGTAATGTTCGGCTCATTGAACGTATCGGTAGAAGCTTACCGCAAGCTAACTGAAGGTATGCTTCAACAAATTGTTCTTCCTAATTATATTGGCACCTCTTCTAACCCTTATGCCAATATTGGTAACCTCGAAAATAAGGGAATTGAATTGAGCCTGAGCTATGCTAACAAAATAGGCAAGTTCAGCTATAGTGCGGGCGGCAACATATCTTACAATAAGAATGTAGTAACCTATTTAGGCACAACGCAGTACTATACCAATGGTAATCTTCGTGGCACAAGTTATGAATTGGAACGTACCTCCGTGGGCCAGCCATTTCAGTCATATTACGGTTTTGTAGAGCAAGGCGTTTTTCATTCGCAGGCGGATGTAAATGCTTACAACAATGCGGCTGGTGCGCTCATACAGCCTAATGCCAAGCCCGGCGATTTTAAATGGAGCGACATTAATGGCGACGGTAAAATAGATGCAAACGACCGTACTTACCTGGGTAATTCGATTGCGCCGTATACTTATGGTGTTAACCTTACCGCGGCTTACAATCACTTCGATTTCAGGCTTTTTGGGCAAGGCGTTTGGGGAAATAAGTTGTTCCAGGATACGCATCGCCCGGATTACCCTACCGCTAACTATCGTATAGAAGCGCTTAACGCATGGTCGGTATCAAATCCCGACAGCAATTATCCGCGCTTGTCTGATGTAGATCCTAACAACAACTTTAAGAATCCTTCTAACTTTTTTCTTCAAAGCGGCGCTTATTTCCGTCTAAAGACCTTGCAATTAGGTTATTCGTTGCCTCAGGATGTGCTTAATAAGATACATATGAAGCGCAGCCGGATTTTTGTAAGCAGCAATAATCTATTTACCATAACCAAGTATACCGGTTATGACCCCGAGATTGCCGGTGGCATAGATTCCTCGATTTATCCTCAGGCGCGCACATTTATGGTTGGTTTAGACATTACCCTTTAATTGTAAATATCATGAAAATTCGCAATTTAAAACTCATTATAGCACTGGTTGGCGTAACAGTGGCCATCACGTCTTGCAAAAAATACTTAGATACAAAGCCGGTAGGCCAATACCTTGCAGTAAATTATTATAAGAACCCATCCGAAGCATATGCTGGTTTAGTAGCTTGCTACAGTCCGCTCAACAGCGGTGAAGGCGGTATATTACTGGCGCTGAACGCAGGGTCAGACGATTGCTATGCCGGAGGAGGTAGTTCTACAGACAACCCGGTTGCTCAGGCTTTCAGTAATTTTAATCTGATGAATTCAGCTAATTCGATTGGTAGCACTTTTTGGAATCCCCTTTACGCAGGTATCTACAATTGCAACGTTAGCCTTTCGCAGCTGCCAACCGTCCCGGGGATGACCGCTGATTCGCTAAAGCGTTATACGGCCGAGTCTAAATTTCTGCGGGCTTATTATTACTTTGATCTGGTGAGGACGTTTAAAAACGTACCGCTCATTCTCAAGCCACTAACCTCATCCGAAGTATATGATCAGCCCCAGGCTACTCCGGAAGCAGTTTACGCACAAATAGAAAGCGACCTCAACGCTGCTATCGCCGACTTGCCTGTCAAAATCCCCGCAACCCAAAACGGGCGTGTTACGCAAGGAGCTGCCAAGGCGCTTTTAGGCAAAGTTTTCCTTTTTGAAAAAAAGTGGACGCAGGCTGCAGAAATGCTGGCGCAGGTTAACGGAACGCCCGGAGGCAGCAATAGTTACGGTTATAAATTGCAAGCAAACTTTGCCAGTCTTTTCGATCAAACCAATAAATTCAACAGTGAGTCTATCTTTGAAATACAGCAGTCCAATACTATCTCGGGCTGGGCAAATTGGTATAGCAGGTATATCGGTCCGCGTTCATCCAGCCTTCCTGTAATTTTTAGTGGCGGCTATGGTTTCGAGGTGGTGACATTGAACCTTGTTAATGCAATAAAGAACGATCCGCGGTACCCAGCCACTGTTATCAACGCAGATAGTATTGCAAAGGCTACCAATACAAGTTACTCTCCCGGCTATCAAAACACCGGTTACTTTACCCGTAAGTACGCGCCAATGGCAGCAAGTTTTAACAGTTATGGAGAGGGGTATGATTACATTATTATCCGGTTGGCAGACACCTACCTGATGGAGGCGGAAGCACTGGTACAAGCCGGTACAAACACTACACGTGCCCAGGCACTGCTTGATGCCGTTCGCGCCCGTATAAAACTGGTGTCGATTCCGGCCACATTAACTAACATCTATACCGAGCGAAGACTTGAACTGGCTCAGGAAGGGCACCGTTGGTATGATCTGGTTAGAACCGGACAAGCACCAACCGTGCTGGCCTTTAAGAACTTTACAGCTGGAAAAAATGAAATTCTTCCAATCCCACTCGGAGATCTAAATAACACCAAGCTAAAGCAAAATCCTGGGTACTAACTATTTTTAATACTTTTTTTTCTAAATGCCTGATTTATAGCATCAAAAAATCACAGCATTTGATAAACAACACACTTTGTATACAAGGTGCACGCCACTGTATTGATTGGCCGTGTCCATTATTTTATTCCTCTTTTCATGTCTGAACAAAAAAACAGCCTTTGCCGGTATTGGCTAATATTGGCTTTCATAAGTTCGCTATGCACAAATATCGATGCAAGCGCGCAAACCACCTCTGCACAAAAGCCGGTGCCTCAACTAGGAAAAAATCCTATTGACGAAGTTATTGCGGCAATGACGCTGCAAGAAAAAGCGCTAATGGTAATTGGAGGTGGGCGGACAGGTACCGGCATTGACCTAGGCGATGGTTCAATGATAGGCCGTACCGAATCTCGTGTCCCTGGGGCAGCAGGATGCTCCAATGCTATTCCGCGGTTAGGCATACCGGCTATTGTGTTACCCGATGGCCCAGCCGGCGTACGTATTGATGTTAAGCGTAAAAACGATCCTAAATCTTATTACGCTACAGCCTTTCCATCGGCCACTACGCTGGCATCTACCTGGGACACCGCTTTGGTGAAAAAGGTAGGGAAAGCGTTCGGAAACGAAGTGCTGGAATATGGTGCTGATATTATTTTGGCGCCGGCTGTTAATATTCACCGCAACCCGCTTGGCGGGCGCAACTTTGAATACTATTCTGAAGATCCTGTGCTTGCCGGTAATATTTCTGCTGCCATTATTAACGGCATGCAGAGTAATGGCGTAGGCACTTCCATTAAGCATTTTGTAGCCAATAATCAGGAGACTAACCGTGCCATCATTAATGAGATGATTACTGAAAGGGCTCTGCGCGAAATTTATCTGAAGCCTTTTGAAATAGCTATAAAAAAATCTCAACCATGGACGGTGATGTCGTCCTATAACTTGGTAAATGGCGTACATACGGCCGAACGTAGCGATTTAATTACCAGTATCTTGCGCGACGAATGGGGCTTTAAGGGCTATGTTATGACTGACTGGGGAGGGATGGCTAAAGATATTATTGCCCAAATGAATGCCGGAAATGATGTGATTATGCCTGGCAATGCGGGCCAGGTAAGGCGGATTGTCTCTGCAGTTGAGCATGACTCGCTGAGTGTGGAAGTGCTCAACCGTAATGTAAAACATGTGCTTAACATTATTGTAAACTCGCCCACTTTTAGAAAATACAGCTATTCTGGAGCGCCCGATCTCAAAGCTCATTCGTTAGTTTCGAGAGAGGCTGGAGCGGATGGTATTGTATTACTTAAAAATCATCTGGGTACGCTGCCTTTAAACGTTTCGGCAAAGAACATCGCACTATTGGGAAATATGAGTTACTCAACAATTGCCGGTGGTACAGGTAGCGGCGATGTAAATAAAGCCCATACCATTTCGCTGGCTCAAGGCCTGTTTAACGCTGGCTTTATACCGGAAGCCAACTTTGTTGCTACTTATAATACGTATGTGTCTGATTGGCGGAAGCGTTACCGTGAGCTGGACCTTACTGACGAACAGTTGGCCACCCTGGCCGAAAAATGCGATGTTGCATTGCTTACTATTGCCCGCAACAGCGGAGAAACCAAGGACCGCAGCCTGGACACTAATTATAAATTAAAACCGGCAGAATTATCGCTAATTGATCGTACAGCCACGGCTTTCCACAAACTTGGAAAAAAACTGGTTATCGTATTAAACATATGCGCGCCGATTGATACCAAAACCTGGCGGGATAAAGCAGATGCTATTTTGTTGGCCTGGCAGCCTGGCCAGGAAGCGGGCGATGCCATGGCCGATGTGCTGACCGGTAGGGTAAACCCATCCGGCAAACTCGTGGATACCTTTGCAGAAAACTACGAAGACGTGCCCTCTGCCCGTGATTTCCCTGGAATGAATACTGAAAACACCGAGCAGATAAGTTACAAAGAAGGTATTTATGTGGGATATCGTTATTACGATACATTCAAAATTAAACCGGCATATGAATTTGGATATGGCATGTCCTATACCAACTTTAAAATCAGTCCGGTAAAGCTTTCGCAATCCACCGTCGAAAAAGTGTTCACTGCACAAGTTACAGTTACTAACACCGGTAAAGTTGCAGGTAAAGAAGTATTGCAGGTTTACATAGCTGCGCCGGTTCCATCAATTGCTAAGCCTGCCCAGGAACTTAAAGATTTTGCAAAGACCAGATTGTTGCAACCCGGCGAGTCCCAAACGATAACATTTACCGTTCCGGTTAGCAGTTTAGCGTCTTTTCATAACGATAAGAACGCATGGATTGCAGATGCTGGCTTGTACCAACTTAAAATAGGCACTTCATCAAGACAAATAAGGCAGCAAAGTACATTTAAAATTCGCAATCAAGTAATTACGGAGCGTGTCCACAGTGTAATGCATCCACCAATAAAAGTGGCTGTTTACAATGCCCAATAACACCGTACAAAAATGTTAAAAAAACTAATTTACAGAACTGTAGGCATTTTGTCAGCGATTATAGTCACCGTACATACTAATGCACAAACCGCGGCACGCAGTTCCCAAAGCCTTGACGGCAAATGGCAGATACTTGTGGATTGGTATGGAATCGGAAACGCAGACGATATAGCCCGTAACAAACAACCAGCTGGTAAAAATGAGTTTGTTGAATTTTCTTTCGATAACAGCCAGACACTCGATGTACCCGGCGATTGGAATTCACAGCGCAATGATCTGAAATACTACGAAGGTACAATTTGGTATAAGCGTAACTTTGATCATCAACCGGAGACGGGTAAACGCAGTTACCTGCAATTTGCAGGCGTTAGCTATCGTTGCGAGGTTTATTTAAACGGCTCAAAACTAGGTGAGCATGAAGGTAGTTTTACCCCGTTTACGTTTGATATAACCAAGAGTATCAAACCTGGCAAAAATCTCCTGGTACTTAAAGTCAACAATGAGCGGCGTGAAGATGCTATTCCGGCACGCAAATTCGACTGGTGGAACTACGGGGGCATTACCCGTAGCATCACACTAGCTAAGGTGCCCGATCAGCATATTCTCGACTATTTCATTCAACTTAAAAAAGGATCGCTTTATGAAATACGCGGCTGGGTTCAGTTGAATGCTAAACAGCAGCAACAAACAATCACCTTGGAGATCCCCGAGGCACACATTAAAAAAATACTGACTACAGACAGCAATGGTCGTGCGCAGATAAACTTCTCGGCCAAACTTAAGCTATGGTCGCCCGGGCAACCTAAACTTTACACTGTTAATATCTATACGGCCAATGATACAGTGACTGACCAGATAGGTTTTCGTTCCATAGAAGTTAAGGGAACACAAATTCTGCTTAATAAAAAACCTGTGTTTTTACGCGGCATCAGCTTTCATGAAGAAATACCACAGCGGGCCGGCAGGGCATATTCTGAAGCCGACTCACATATGATGCTTTTCTGGGCAAAGGAATTAGGTTGTAATTTTATTCGACTGGCGCACTATCCTCAAAGTGAGCAAACTGTAAAGCTGGCTGAACAAATGGGCCTGATGATGTGGGAGGAGATCCCTGTTTGGCAAGGTATTCAGTTTACAAATCCCCAAATTTTAAGCAAAGCCAACAATATGCTTCAGGAGATGATAAAGCGTGATAAAAACCGTTGCGGCATTGTCATTTGGAGCTTATCAAACGAAACGGCTCCAAGTCCGCAACGCAATAAAGTTCTGGCGCAAATGGCACATGATGCCCGTTTGCTTGACTCTAGCCGCCTTATTTCATCTGCCTTTGATCATTTTAAATACGATGGCAACCAGATACTGATCGACGATCCGCTGAGCGAAAGCCTGGATGTACTAGCCGCTAATAAGTATATGGGCTGGTACGCCAAATGGCCTGCCGGGCCGGGCAATGTAATTTGGAAAAGCAATTTTAACAAGCCGCTCATCATTTCAGAGTTTGGTGCCGAGGCGCTTTATGGCAATCATGGTCCGGCAGACACTGCCAGCCTCTGGACGGAAGAATACCAGGAACAGTTGTATAAAGACAATATTAACATGTTTAACAAAACGCCTTTTTTAGCCGGCGTTTGCCCATGGATTCTGGCTGATTTCAGAAGCCCTTCACGTATGCAGGCGCAATTTCAGCAAGGATGGAACCGTAAGGGATTGTTATCCGATAAAGGATTTAAAAAGAAGGCATGGTATGTAATGCACAAGTACTATCTGCAAAAACAAAAACAGTAAGTCTTTATGTACAAGATTAGAGAAACTATTATAGCCATTGTGTTTACAAGCATGCATTTTTCTGCTTTAGCACAGCATAAAACTGTTGACCAGCGTGTGGACTCTGTTATGCGATTGATGACACTAAACGAGAAGATAGGGCAACTAAACCAGTATTCCGGCCGGGAGGCGACCGGGCCTGTAACTGCCCGAAATTCAGGTATTCTTGATGATATCAAAAACGGAAAAGTGGGGTCAATGCTAAATGTACAAGGTGTTAATAATGTAAGACAAATACAGGCAGTGGCCATGCAGTCGCGGTTAAAGATACCGCTGTTGTTTGGTATGGATGTCATTCACGGATATAAAACTATTTTTCCTGAACCTTTAGCAGAGTCAGCTTCGTGGGATTTGGCTGCCATTAGGCAGTCAAGCCACATTGCTGCGGTTGAAGCAGCGGCCGCCGGCCTTAACTGGACTTTTGCGCCTATGGTTGACATTGCACGTGATCCACGTTGGGGCCGCATTATGGAAGGCGCCGGCGAAGACACCTATTTGGGAAGCGAGATAGCCAAAGCCCGGGTGCTGGGTTTTCAAGGTGAAAAGCTGGGTGGTTTAGACGCGTTAATGGCTTGTGCCAAGCACTTTGCCGCTTATGGCGCGGTGTCATCTGGTCGGGATTATAACGATGTCGAGATGAGCGAACATCAGCTATGGGAAACCTACCTGCCTCCATTTAAGGCATCAGTAGATGCAGGTGTAGCAACTTTTATGAGTTCTTTTAATACTTTAAACGGCGTTCCCACAGCCGCCAGTAATTACCTGCAACGCGATATTTTGAAAAACAAGTGGAACTATAAAGGCTTTGTAGTAAGTGATTGGGGGTCGATAGACCAAATGATAAAATGGGGATACGTTAAGGATAAGAAGGACGGCGCTATGAAAGCCCTTATTTCCGGATGCGATATGGACATGATGAGCGACAGTTACATTGACAATCTGAAGCAACTGGTAGCGGAAAAGCAGGTAAGTATTCAGCTGATAAATGATGCGGTAAAACGGATATTATACAAAAAGTTTGAATTGGGATTGTTTGATGATCCTTATCGCTTTTGTAACGAGGAGCGTCAGCGAAGGGCCTGGAGTAATCCGGCACACAAGGAGGCCGCCTTGCGCACTGCCGAGAAATCTATTGTGCTGTTAAAAAATTCCAGCAATATTTTGCCACTTCAAAAGCATGGACAAACCATTGCATTGATAGGGCCTCTGGTTAAGTCGAAACGAGACCTGCAGGGTAACTGGATTGGTGCCGCAGAATTTGGCAGAATAACCAGTATGTATGACGGCCTCATCCAAAAGGGCGGCAACGACGTTCATTTTACGTATTCGGCAGGTTGTACCATTAAAAATAATGATACTACAGGTATTAGCGAAGCGGTCCAAATGGCCAAGCGTGCCGATATGGTTGTAATGGCTTTGGGCGAAGCAGGTGACATGAGCGGCGAATCGCGCTCACGTGCCGACATCGGATTGCCTGGTCGGCAGATGGAATTGTTTAATGCGGTAAAAGCAACCGGCAAACCCGTAGTAGTAGTACTTATGGCGGGCCGCCCCATGATATTCAACGAAATTGCTGACAAGGCCGATGCTATCTTATATGCCTGGTTTCTTGGGGATGAAGGTGGACCAGCTATTGCCAATGTGCTTTTTGGCGATTATAACCCCTCGGGGAAACTGCCGGTAACTTTTCCACGTTCGGTTGGACAGATTCCGCTTACTTATGACGGCTACAAAACCGGCCACCCGTTTACTACGTCGAGCACACAATACCAGACCGGCTATATCGATGTGCCTAATGCGCCACGCTATGCCTTCGGTTACGGGTTGAGCTACACTAACTTTAAATATGCTGATCTGAAGCTTGATAAGACCAGTATGGCAAGAACAGGCATTATTACCGCCAGTTTTACTCTTAGCAATACCGGCAAATATGCGGGCGAGGAGGTGGTGCAGCTTTATATAAATGACCCGGTCGCATCCGTAGTGCAGCCCATAAAAAAATTAAGAGATTTTCAGAAAATACCTTTGAAACCAGGCGAGTCCAAAACGATCACCTTCAAAATTAATAATGAGAAGCTTTCTTTTTACAATCAGCAGTTACAATGGGTATCGGAGCCCGGAGATTTTACGCTGATGATTGGCAGTGCATCTGATGATATCCGGCTGCAAAGTAACTTTAAGCTGCAATAGCCAATGAACAGATTTAAAGCATTGGTTGGGCTGGCGTTAATCCTAATCACATCGGCTGCTTTTGCGCAAAACTACGACGAAAAGCTGGTGACAAAATACACCCTGCCGGATATGCTCACAACCCTTAACGGAAAAAAGGTTAAACGTAAGGATGTGTGGGAACATACACGCAGGTTGGAATTGCTCAAGCTTTTCGAAGACAACGTATACGGTCAAATGCCGCAGGACTTTGATAGCATAAAGTACCAAATAACTCATTTGGATAATTCGGCTATGGGAGGCAAAGCCGTCCTGAAAGAAATAGATATCAAAGTTTTTCGGCAACAGCAAAGCGTCGGTATTCACCTGGTGATGTTTACACCGTTACATGCCAGGCAGGCATCACCTTTATTCCTCTTAATCAATAATCGAGGTAAAAACAACATGGACCCGTCCCGCATCAGCAAAACGGAGTTCTGGCCTGCCGAACAGGTAATTGACAGTGGCTACGCAACAGCAGTCTTTCATGTAAGCGATCTGGCACCTGACCGCAAGGAAAGTTACGCCAACGGTGTATTAAGACTTTATCCGGAGCAACTGAAAGCCCCGAACGGTATGAAAGCCATAGGAGCTTGGGCCTGGGGTGCAAGCCGGGTGATGGATTATCTGCAAACCGACAAGTCCGTCGATGCTAAAAAAGTAGCCATCGTGGGCCATTCAAGGGGTGGTAAAGCCGCACTCTGGTTAATGGCCCAAGACCGCCGTTTTGCGATGTGTTTTGCTAGTTGTTCGGGCAATACTGGCGCTGCCTTGACGCGCAGACGCTTTGGTGAGACCATCGAAAAAATCAATACCACATTTCCGTATTGGTTTTGTGATAACTATAAAAAGTACAACAATAACGAAGACGATTTGCCAGTGGATCAGCACATGCTGATTGCCCTCAGCGCCCCGCGGCCGGTATATACAACTAATGCAACAAAAGATAAGTGGGCCGATCCAAGTGGAAGTTATATGGCTATAAAAGCAGCGGAACCAGTATATGAACTATACGGCATAAAATCTGCTTTGGATGCTAGTTTGCCACCGGCCAATAAGCCAGCTTTGCAGCCACCTTTGGGCTATCATCTCCGCGAGGGTATACACGACCTCACTGCTTATGACTGGGATAAATTTATTCGCTTCGCTCACAATTACTACCAAAAACAATGAGAAAATACTTCTGGAAACCAATACGAAATATAGGTTTAGTCTTTTGGGCAACCCTGTTCTTTAACCAACAAGCTTCTGCACAGCAAATGGTCCGAAAGGACAGCTTGCTTAATTTTGGCTGGAAGTTTCGGGTCGGAGACAATCCTGATGCCAAACATATTGTGTTCGATGATAAAAAATGGCAGTCTGTAGATCTTCCGCACGATGGCAGTATAGCCGGTGCTTTTGACACCCTTAGCGGATCGCGGCAAAACGGCTTCCGTCCACGGCATATCGGGTGGTATCGTAAAGTTTTCACTCGTCCGCCGGGCACAAATGGTAAGCTGGTAAGCCTAGAATTTGAAGGTGTGTACCGCGATGCCGAAGTTTGGTTAAACGGTACTTACCTGGGCAGGCACCGTAATGGCTATACAGGTTTCAACTACGACATCACAAAACTCGTAGCGCCGGGCAAACAGGCAACCATAGCCGTCCGGTACGACAATACGTTTAAGCAGAGCTCACGATGGTATACAGGCGAAGGTATATACCGGAATGTATGGCTGCATATCCAATCGCCGGTTCATGTGGCCGAAAATGGCACCTATATAAGTACGCCCTTTATTGGCGATAGGAGGGCTGATATAGCCATACAAACACAAGTGGTTAACTCAAATGATAGTACTGCTCTCACTACGTTGAAAACGGTAATTATCGATCCCGATGGCAAAGAGATAAAGGAGATCATCAGCAATGTTCCATTGCGCGCTCACGAAACATACACCTACAGGCAAAACACTGTAATAACTAATCCCCAACGCTGGGACATCAGTTCGCCTAAACTTTACACAGCCAAAACTTATGTATGGCTTGGAAGCAAATTAACAGATACTTGTCAGAGCCGTTTTGGTATAAGAACAGTTGATTTTAACTCACAACAAGGCTTTTTGCTTAACGGCCGTAAAGTATTTCTTAATGGTGTAAATATTCATCACGACCTTGGGCCGCTCGGCGCAGCTTCTTTCGAAAAAGGCTACCGCCGGCGGTTATCAGGGCTTAAGCAAATGGGGGTAAATGCCATACGTTTAGCACATAATCCTTGTTCGAAAGCGGTACTTGACTTAGCGGATGAGTTGGGAATCCTGATTTTTAACGAAAGCTTTGATAAGTGGAGCAGCGAATATTATGGTCCGGGTGAAGACTTTCATCAGCATTGGCAGCCTGATCTGGAGTGGTTCATTAAGCGAGATCGGAATCATCCATCCGTTTTTATATGGAGTGTGGGTAACGAGGTGGCTGTAAAGCAGGAATATAAAGACAGCGCATTTGTTATACAACTGGACAAGATGGTGGAAGTAGTTCGCCGGCTCGATCCTTCGCGTAAAGTAACCAGCGGATTGTATCCGTCACGCGATGAAGATACCCCGGCACCGATGGCATTTCATATGGACGTAATGAGCGATAATTATATGGCCCGCTTTTACAAACGCGATCGTTTAAAATTCCCACAGTTAATTTTTCTGGAAAGCGAGATGACCACTGACAATGGTGGGGAAAACTTTTTCGCTTACGATCACAGCTATACGTGCGGACAGTTTTATTGGGGTGGCACTGATTATATAGGCGAGTCGTTTGGATGGCCATCAAAAGGGTGGAACGGTATTATTGACTGGTGCGATTTCTGGAAGCCCATCTCTTATTACATCAAAAGCCTGTACTCGCCAGAGCCAATGGTTAAGATTGCCGTTTTGGACGCAAAAGGTAGTGATGCCAGAGTTTGGAATGATGTGTTTATGAAAACGCTTAAGATGACCGATAGTTGGAACTGGGAAGCTGGTAAGAAGCTTACCCTCTATACATTCACCACAGGTGATGAAGTGGAGTTGTTTCTGAATAATAAATCGGTAGGAATAAAACGGATGAGTGACTTTACTAAGAACAAAATAGTATGGGAACTAAATTATGAGCCGGGCAGTATCAGGGCAGTGGCACGGTTAAATGGGAAAGAAATTGCGGCAGACGAGATAAAAACGGCCGGGCAGGCGCGCCGCGTAGTGCTCAAAACCGATTCAACTCATATGCAGGCAAATGGGCTTGACCTTGCCTACATTACAGCAACTGTGGTTGACCAGAACGGAATTATTGTACCGCAAGCAACAAACGATATTAAGTTTGATGTTAAAGGAGCTGCTACCATTGCAGGCGTAGCCAACGGCAATCGTATGAGCGATGAACTTTTTGTGGCTAATCATCGCCAGGTATTTGAGGGCAGGTGCCTGCTGGTTTTGCGCAGTAGTCGCTTGTCCGGACCGGTACAGGTAAAGGCCACCTCAAAAGGCCTAAGTAGCGGCGTTATGAATATAACTGTAAAATAAATTCATTATGAATAAGATAAAGCTATTCTTTTTGTTGGCATTGATGCCGTCTTTTATAACAGGCTATGCGCAAAACAATAAACGTATCATCATTGAAACTGATCGCACCTCGCTCATATTAACGGTAGGTAAGAATGGGCACGTTTACCAGTCTTATTTGGGCGAGCGCTTCCAAAACCGCGAGGATAACAACAGTGCGCCCCAAGGAAAAAACGCCTATATCACCGGTGGTATGGACGATCAGTTTCAGCCGGCCATCCGTATCACTCATGCCGATGGCAATCCCTCACTAGATCTTGTTTATGTTGATCAGAAGGTAAACAACCCTGATGCAGCGAGTACAGAAACCGTCGTCACTTTAAAAGATCCTCAATATCCTGTCATCGTTAAGCTACACTATCAGGCATACGCCCATGAGGATGTGATCAAGTCCTGGACCGAGATCATCAACAACGAGAAAGGAACGATCACCCTGAACGATTATGCCTCATCCATGCTGCATTTTGATGCTGAGAGCTATTGGCTTACTCAGTTTCATGGCGATTGGGCTTATGAAATGCAAATGCAGGAGTCGAAACTGACCAGCGGAATTAAAGAAATCGATAGTAAACTCGGTACCCGGGCAAATATGTACCAGAGCCCAATGTTTTTGCTGTCGTTGAACAAGTTAAGCGATGAAACTACCGGTGAGGTTATAGCCGGTACACTGGCCTGGACAGGAAATTTTCGCTTCCACTTTGAGCAGGATCAGAACAACTCGCTGCGTGTTGTATCAGGTATTAACCCATATGCATCAGCTTATCAATTAACCGCAGGCAAAACCTTCACTACTCCGGCTTTCATTTTTACCTATTCGGCAAATGGACGCGGACAGGTAAGCCGAAACTTACATATCTGGGCACGTAACCATGATGTAATGGACGGCAACGGGTCTCGCTTGGTATTGCTTAACAATTGGGAAACCACCAAATTTGATTTTAATGAACAGCAGCTCAATGGAATGCTTGATAATACCGTTAAAATAGGCGCAGATCTTTTTCTGCTTGATGATGGCTGGTTTGGAAATAAGTATCCTCGTAGTGACGACAAGACTGCATTGGGCGATTGGCAACCCACTCAAAGTAAGCTTCCGAATGGGATCGGTAATCTGATAAAGCAAGCCAAGGCAAAAGGTACTAAGTTTGGTATATGGATTGAACCTGAGATGGTAAATCCTAAAAGCGAACTATACGAGAAACACCCCGATTGGATATTGAAGCTGCCTAATCGTGCCGAAAACTATTATCGCAATCAACTGGTGCTCGATCTTACTAACCCAAAAGTAGCTGATTTTGTATTCCGCACGATGGATGAACTCATTGAAAAAAATCAGGGATTGGCGTTCATTAAGTGGGATTGCAACCGGCTGATGACTAATACATGGTCAGCATATCTCAAGGATAAGCAATCGAACTTGTTTGTAGACTATGTTCAAAGCTTTTATAATATATTAAAGCGTTTACGTGCTAAGCACCCTCAGCTGCCTATAATGTTATGCTCGGGAGGCGGTGCCAGAACAGATTACGAAGCTTTAAAATACTTCACCGAGTTTTGGGCAAGCGATGATACAGATCCGGTTGAGCGCGTATACATTCAGTGGGGCTATAGCAATTTTTTCCCCGCAAATACTGTGGCCTGCCATGTAACTTCATGGGGTAAACAATCACTAAAGTTCAGAACTGATGTAGCCATGATGGGTAAGTTAGGTTATGACATCGACGTAAATAAAATGACGCCCAACGAACTTGTCTTTACACAACAGGCCATCAAAAATTACAAACGCCTTAGCAATGTGATTTGGCGCGGCGATATTTACAGGCTCATCTCGCCCTATGAGGCCAACCGTGCAGTGCTTATGTACGTAGACAGCACAAAGTCTAAGGCGGTTCTATTCAATTATAATCTAAATATCCGCGAACGTGAACAAGTGAACCGTGTACGTCTTCAGGGGCTTAACCCACAGGCTAAGTACAAAATAGAGGAAACCAATTTGATGCCTGGTACAAAGGCAATTCTTACCGATAACGGCCGGACTTTTACCGGCGACTACTTAATGAAAGTTGGCCTCGACCTGAATAACTGGCACTTAAAGGCATTAACAAGTTCAGTAGTAGAAATAACCGTACAATAGACATACATCAACCAGGTCATTAAACCATGCACTTATCTTACCGTAAATTTTTTTTGATTGCCGCCATATGCTTGCGCATCCATGTGATGGCAAAGGCTCAAAGCGTTGACGCAGGGCGTCAAAATGTTAATATCGTTTTTATTGGCAATAGTATCACTTATGGCGGTGGCTTAAAAAATCCGGCTACCGAAGCGCCTCCGGTATCAGCTGTTGCGTGGTTGCGCACTCAAGCCGAAGTTGGAACCGTTAGTTTTAAAAACATGGGCTTTAGCGGGCATACCACACTGGATTTTTTGCCTGGTAGTGGCCGGGATTTCAATCAGGTTGAGCGAGCCGTAGCCAGTTTTGAGGATAGCAAGGCACAGCTTGTTTTCTCGCTGATATTGGGTACTAATGATAGTGCTGTTAAAGGGCCGCACGGTGCACCCGTATCTCCTCAAAGCTATGAGAAAAACCTACGCGCCATCGCCAATCAACTACTAAAACAATATCCCGGGTGTAAACTTGTGTTCCAACAGCCTATCTGGTACAGCCCCAATACGCATAACCGGGGTGCAACCTACGATGCAGATGGATTGGAGCGACTGCAAAGCTACTTCCCGGTCATACGTGCGGTCGTTAAAAGTTACCGTATAACGCACCCGAATCAGGTCTTTCTGGGCGATAAAAAAGCATTCAAGTTCTTTAAGCATCACGCCGAAGATTATTTTCAACATGAAGATGGGGTGGAAGGAGTATTTTTCTTGCACCCTAATAAAATGGGTGCTGTTAAATTAGGTGAGTTTTGGGCCAAAGCTATTTACAGAACGGTTTTGAATTAGTACCAAGTTGATTTTCATAAAGAGCAAACTTTTCGGCCTGTAAACCAGTAGTTTAAATTAAAATTCTTAAAGAAATGATTTTCGGAGGGTATTATTAGGTACCTCGATGCTTATCTGTATTAAACCAATATAAACATCAAATGATACAGCCGCGAAGTAGTTAGATTCGGGGTTTTCTGATGTAATAAATTTTGTGGCCACGGTAAACCCTTTGCGCATACCATGTGAAGCAAATAGCTTTAGATATTTTTTAAAAATGCTTTTATGTAGCACGTAGGGAACGGGTAAGATAAAGTCGGGAATAAAGTTCATTTCCGGAGGATATAAAGAATAGATAAATATTCCAGATATAACCAATTAAACCTAATAGAATATGAATAAAACCTATACCTGACCTTCGTAAAAGCTGACCGTAGGTACGTCAATACTCACGCTCACTTAATTCCGCCCAAAGATGATTCACAGCCATTTAAGAGCAGCTGCCAGGCGGCCGCATGGGCTTTCTTGTGTCAAAAAATAACGATTAACAACCAAAACCATGTATTGTAAACCTGTACTTGTAAAGTTCATGAGATTTAGTTTTTTACAATTAATACTCGCTTTGACCATTTTGGGTAGCAGCCTCGCCGAGGGAAGCGGTGCGCAACCCATTCTGGACAAGAGGGTTAGTATTAACCGAACGGGTTTGGAACTTAAAAAAATCCTAACCGAACTCGAACAGAAATATAAAGTCAATTTTGTTTATAGCCCAGCGCTTATCAATGTTGACGATAAAATTGACTTGAAATTTCGCGATACGCCCCTTTCTGAGGTGCTCAAGCAATTGCTTGATAAAAAGAAACTCTACTTTGAGGTTTCGGGAGATGTTATTGTCATTCGTAACACCAAAACATCTGGCAATTACCCCATTTTGCCAAAAGAGGTATCACCACCTGCTGAGATACCTGTTTCAGGAAGAATAACCGATGAAAAAGGTGATCCTGTTCCGGGTGTCACTATTAATATCAAGGGGAGCACTAAAGGTACGGTGTCAGACCCGGACGGTAAGTATCAGCTCACGGTTCTTACCGGAAATGAAACCTTGGTATTTAAATTTGTAGGGTATAAAACCCAGGAGATCTCTTTAGATACCAGAAGACAACTTAATGTATCGCTCGAGCCTGATGTGACCAGCCTCAACGAAGTGGCCGTGGTAGCTTACGGCATACAAAAAAAGGAAAGTTTGGTAGCATCTATTTCTACGGTAAATGTAAGAGATGTGAAACAGGCGGCTCCCCGCTCGCTAACTAATGCACTTGCCGGCAAAGTTTCAGGTTTAATATCCGTACAAAGAAGTGGCGAACCGGGTTATGATGATGCCCAGTTCTGGATAAGAGGTATCAGTACATTTGGTGCCGGAGCCAGTCCGCTAGTATTGGTTGACGGTGTTGAGCGGCCCATATCAAATATAGAACCTGAAGAAATTGCTACCATTTCTGTGCTCAAGGATGCTGCTGCCACTTCGGTATATGGTGTAAGAGGAGCTAACGGAGTAATCCTTGTTACAACCCGCAGGGGGTCCACCCAGAAACCAGCTATCAGTTTTAAACTGGAACAAGGCAGCAACAGGCCTACCAGGCTTCAGGATTATGTAGATGGTCCCACATGGCTTACGTTGTACAACGAGGCACAGTTAGCTACTAACCCAAGCTTTGTTACTCCTTATACTCCCGCAATTATTGATAAATATCGCAGCGGCGAAGATCCATACTTGTATCCTAACGTAGATTGGCTAGACCTGATTCTGAAAGACCATGCCAATAATCAAAGAGCAAACTTAAATGTAACCGGTGGCAGCGATATGTCAAAATATTTTATATCCGCCGGCTATTATCAGGAGGATGGGATTTGGAAAGGCGATAATCTCAACGCTTACAACACTAATGCAAAAGTAAAACGATACAATTTCAGAGCGAACGTTGACGTAAACCTGAATAAGTATACAGAGCTTAGCCTCGGTTTGGGCGGTATCTTAGTTACATCAAATTATCCCGGAACAAGTAGTGGAAATATTTGGTCGACGATACAAAATAATACACCTATCGGTTATTCTCCCACTTACCCCGACCCCGCAAACCCTGGAAAATCTCTTTACGGTGGAATCAGCAGCCTTATTAACCCTTATGCACAACTTACGGGCACAGGCTTCATCACTGAATGGAGAAACAACATCCAGACTGATCTTACTCTCAGGCATGATCTGTCGAGGTTTGTGAAAGGACTTACTATCCAGGGAAAGTTTGCTTTCGACGGTTACAACTATCATAATATTAATCAGATACGATCATACCTGGCTAACAGTGACCAGGTTGATAAGTATTTTGCATCGGGTCGTGATGCTGCCGGGAATTTAATCTTGAGCAGATTAGTGACCGGAAAGGCCGACCTTGGCTTTTCAAAAGCTGCGGGCGGAAACCGGCGAATCTATGTTCAGGCCAACATTGATTATAGCCGTAGTTTTGGAAAACATGATGTAAAAGCATTATTACTATACAATCAGCAGGACTACCAGGACGCTGATGCCACAGATGCTATAAGTGCACTCCCTTTCAGGCTTCAGGGGGTGGTTTCCAGACTTTCGTATGGTTATAATAATCGTTATTTTCTGGAAGTGAGCGCCGGCTATAATGGCTCTGAGAACTTTTCACCGGGACACCGTTATGGCTTGTTCCCGGCAGTTGCTGCGGGTTGGATCGTTTCTCAGGAGTCTTTTTTCAAAAACAACATATCCTGGGTTGAATATTTGAAGCTGCGCGGCTCTTGGGGTATAAAAGGAAACGACCAGATTGGCGGCCGGAGGTTTGCTTACCTCACAACTGTAGGTGGCGGCAATGGCAGCTATACCTTCGGTATCGACGCCAATAATGGCTTTGGTGGAAGAGGCGAGGACCAATGGGGTGCAGATCTTACCTGGGAAAAGGAGCGTGAAGTGGATTTGGGATTAGAGACCAGGTTTTTAAATGGCTTTAACATTCAAGCCGATGTATTTAAACGCCACCGTAAAGGTATTTTCCTGCAACGCGCCTCGTTACCTGCAACCCTGGGTTTGCAAAACAACCCGTACGGCAACCTCGGAGAAATGGAAAATAAGGGTTTTGAGGCTACCGTGGAGTACAGAGCCCGGGTAGGCGCTTTAGATGCCACTTTTAGAGGCAACTATACTTATGCCAGAAACAAGCTGCTCAATACAGATCAGCCCGATTATCTTTATAACTACCAAAACCGGGTAGGAAAGCGCTATAACCAACCTTTTGGGTTAATCGCACTTGGTCTTTTCCAGGATCAGCAAGATATAGCAAACTCGCCGGTGCAACAGTTTGGTGCTGTAAGACCTGGCGATATCAAGTACATGGATTATAATAACGACGGTGTGGTCAATGCCTATGACCAGGTAGCCATAGGTAATCCGGCGGTGCCTCAATCAATTTACGGGTTCGGAACGACGCTCGCTTTAAAAGGATTTGACTTTTCCGTTTTTTTTCAGGGAAATGGTTCAGCCAGCTTTACACTTGGCGGCACGGGCTGGTATCCTTTTCAGGGAGGCGGACTTATCGGCAACCTGAATGTGAACAGTCTTGACCGCTGGACGCCTGATAATCCACGGCAGGATGCGTTGTTCCCAAGATTGTCTTTCGGAAGCAATACTAACAATTATCAAACTTCCACATGGTGGCAGCGTGATGCGGCTTATATCCGGCTTAAGACAGCCGAACTTGGTTATACCTTACCTAAATCACTCACAAAAAGGTTGAAAATAAATACGCTCAGGGTTTACGCCAGTGGGCTCAACCTGTACACCTGGAGTAAGTTTAAGTTTTGGGATCCTGAATTGGGCAGTGCCAATGGCGGGGCCTATCCGATTCAGAAAACGTTCAACTTTGGTGTAAACCTTAATCTTTAATGCTTAGCGTAAGCAAAGTAAAATAAATGCTAAATCAAAAGCCATGATAAGAAATAAACTAAAATATATTCTGCTGGTACTTTCAAGCATCGCGTTAGTATCCTGCAAAAAGTTTCTTGATAAGCAGCCGAACGATATGCTCAACATCGACCAGGTGTTTACAATCCGGCTCGAAACCGAGCGTTACCTGGCAAACGTGTATAGTTACATCCCAGACCCGCTGATTTGTAACGGAACAAATTATACCCCGCTTTCGGATGAGGCAGACTGGGTTTTCAACTGGCCTCATCAGCAGATAAACACCGGGAACTGGTCGCCCGTTTCGGCCCCTTTTGACTTGTGGGCTAAATATTATAAAGGTATTCGTGCGGCAAGTACGTTTATTAATAGAGTAGGAGAGTGTGCGGAATGTGATCAGCTTAACCCAGGAATTACCGCGCAGTACAGGGAACAGGCAAGGGTGCTAAGGGCCTATTATTACTTTTTGTTATTGCGCCAATACGGTCCGGTTGTTATTTTGCCCGAAACGCCGCTACCAATTGATGCGCCGCTCGACGAAATTCAGATGCCGAGAAACTCTTATGACGAATGTGTAGACTTTATTGTATCCGAGCTTGATAAGGCAGAAAAGGTGTTGCCGGATAATCCACTTAATACGATTGACTATGGCAGAACTACGGCAGGAGTAGCAAGGGCACTAAAATCTCGGGTGTTGCTTTATGCGGCAAGCCCACAGTGGAATGGCAATACAGATTATGCGGATTTTAAAAACAAGGACGGTAAACAGTTAATTAACCAGGTTTTCAACAAAGAGAAGTGGGTAAAAGCTGCGGCAGCCGCAAAGGCGGTTATAGACAAAATGCCTGGCGGATTATATAAAAAGAATGGTATAGATGGCAAGTTTGATCCGCTTCTTTCTTATCAGTATCTTTTCTTAGACCGTTGGAATGCAGAAGTTATTTGGGCGCGCCCGCAAACCGGCGACGTGATCCGTTATGAGCGATGTGCTTCTCCAAGGCAGCTTAATGGCTACATAGGTCTTGGCCCGAGCCAGCAACTGGTAGATGAGTATGAGATGGAAAATGGTATAGCTCCGTTCACTGCTTACAGTACCACGGCCAGCCCGGTAATCAATCCGGCATCTGGCTATCTGGAAGCTGGATTTTCAACCGCAGCAACCAAATATGCAAAGGCCGGAACCTTCAATATGTTTGTAGGAAGAGAACCTCGCTTTTATGCATCAATCGGCTACAATGGTATGGATTGGTTATATAAGGGAGCCGATGGTAAAACAATTACCCGTGTTGAGCTTTTTGCAACAGGCAGGGACGGTTATAACGGATCCAATGACCACTCTACCACTGGCTATACCACTACTAAGATGGTAAATCCGGAAAGTGATGTAAAAAATGGCAAGCATGTACTTAAGGCCTGGATATTTTTCAGGCTCGGCGAGTTTTATCTTAATTATGCAGAGGCCTTAAATGAAGCCGACCCTGGTAATTCCGATATCGCCAGATATGTAAATCTGGTAAGGGAACGCGCCGGCCTGCCGGCACTTATTACCGGTTTGTCTCAGGACCAAATGCGGGAACGGATCAGGCATGAGCGCAAGATTGAACTTGCCTTTGAAGAACATCGCTTTTGGGACGTTAGACGTTGGAAAATAGCGGATAAGACCGAAACCACACCTATTTATGGTCTTAGCGTTACTGCCGGTACTAACTTCACGGATGTTAATTTTTATAAGCGGACCATAGTAGAGACAAGAGTTTTTAATAAAAAACACATGCTATGGCCATTGCCGCAATCGGAGATGGATCGTAACAACATCCTAGTGCAAAATCCCGGATGGTAAACTGTGTAGTCCCGTTAGTGCATCCGCCCTTTCACTAAGAGAGGGCGGAGCATTATTTAAAATGAAATAATACAAACACCAGTATGCTAAGTAGCTGTCAAATGTCAATTTACAAATCCAATTTCCCTTTAAAAAAATTCTGTTGTTTAGCATTCCTCATATTTTTAAATATAAGTCCGGTCCTGGCGTTTGATACCTCCGGCGGTATGCATCCTAAAGCGCAGATTGAATTTGTGAAAAAACAAATCAGATTAAAAAAGGAACCTTACTTTTCGGCTTATAACTTGCTGATCAAAAAGGCTGATTCGGCACTTTTAATAGAAAATCATGCAATTGTAGATTTCAGTATCCCCGGATATTATTCAGATAAAGCAGGACATCAAAAGAATTCGCTGGCATTGCAGGTAGATGGTATTTCGGCATATAGCTGTGCTTTAGCGTACAGGCTGAGCAATCAAAAAAAATATGCCGATAAGGCCTTGTATTTCTTAAACTCCTGGTCAAGAATTAATCAAAGATATTCCCAGTTAGACGGATCGTTAGTTATGTCGTACTCTGGAACCACTATGATGATAGCTGCAGATCTGTTAAAAGGTTATACCGGCTGGGGCCAAGCAAGTCAGCAGCAATTCAGACACTGGACTGTCCACGTATTTCGTGATGCAGCTAATAGCATCCGGGTCAGACATAACAATTCAGGCGATTGGTCCAGGTTAGCCTCATTACTTGCCGATGTCTATCTGGAAGATAAAGAAGACCTTCAAAAGAATGTAGATCTAATTAGAGCTGATTTATTTGATAAAATTTCGCCTGATGGTCATATGGTAGAAGAAGTAAAGCGTCAGGTTAAAGGTATATGGTATACCTATTTTTCGCTTGCGCCGTTAACGGCTTCTTGTTGGGTGATTTATAATCAAACTGGTGAGAACCTCTTTAAAGCCGAAAAGAACGGCGCATCTATCCAAAAAGCGCTTGCCTATTTGTTATATTATGACCAGCATCCCGCCGAATGGAAATATGCTAGTAACCCTGAAACAAGTTTAACTTATACAGAAACTGGTCCGTGGCCAGCCAATTTACTGGAGGCAATGAATGGAATTTACAAAAGCCCTGATTTTGACGCTTTTGTATCACCATACCGGCCAGTTATGTACCCCAAGCATGATTATGCATGGACATTCCCAACCTTAATGCCACTTAGCTTAACGGCTTACAAATAAAGGCTGTATATCACGAAAAGTGGTATGTCTGCTTGATACTTACTATTAATCAAATAATGAAAACACACCTATTAAAATATTCTTTTGTTGGCCTCATGCTTTGTGCCGCACTTACGTCTGCCGCTCAGCGTAATACCGCTGCCAAGCCGCCTAAATTGCAAAGCGATGGTTACAAGTTGGTTTGGGCCGAAGAATTCAATTACAATGGGGCCCCTGACCAATCTACATGGAACTTCGAAAAGGGCTTCGAAAGAAACGAAGAATTACAATGGTACCAGGAGAACAATGCCAGGTGCAAACACGGGCGTCTGATCATTGAAGCGAGGAGGGAATCTGTAGCTAACCCCAATTTCCAGGCAAACAGCAGCGACTGGAAAAAAAATAGAAAAGAAGCAACTTATACCTCTTCCAGCATCAAGACCCGGGGTTTGCACAGCTGGCTTTATGGGCGTTTTGTGATGCGTGGGAAAATTGATATTCGTGACGGAATTTGGCCCGCTTGGTGGACTTTAGGGATTAAAGGGAAGTGGCCGGCAACCGGAGAGATAGATATTATGGAATACTATCGAAAAAAGCTGCTTGCAAATATTGCTTATATGGGTGCCGATAACAAAGACGCATGGTTTACCGTCAGTAAAAATATCGATTCTCTTGGCGGTAAGGCCTGGGCTGATAAATTTCATATCTGGCGCATGGACTGGAATGAAAACAGTATCGCGCTGTATGTTGATGATCAATTAATAAATAGGGTTGAGATGGATAAACTCATGAATAGAGATGGCACCGGTATCAATCCATTTAAACAGCCGCATTATATGCTGCTAAACTTAGCCATAGGCGGAAAACAAGGAGGCAACCCCGAGGCAACCCTTTTTCCTGCCAAATTTGAAGTAGATTATGTTAGAGTATATCAGAAGTAAGCAAACGAAATGTCAGTTAACAATTTCACAATGAAAAACGTAACGAAGCTTACTGCATTTATTCTGGTCTTTATAACCGTAAACAGCAAAAGTCAGTCTGTTGTTAAAGCTAATATTTCCAATGCCAAATACGCAATTAACTTAAAGCCAAGATATGGTCGAATTTTCGAGGATACCGTTTTTAAAACTAAAGCGATCTTCAACGCCATGCAACGTGTGGCAGACTGGCAGATTAATACTTGGAACAGCAAAGGCTTTAAGGCTTCAAAAGTGGACTGGACCAACGGTGCATGTTACACCGGTTTATTTGCCTTCGGAAGTCTAAAAGGTAACCAGAAATACCTAAAAGTTTTACTGGATATCGGTAATGACGTAAAATGGAATACTGGACACCTGCGTTTTTATGCCGATGATTATTGTGTGGGCCAAACCTATGCACAGTTGTACGGAAGGTATCGAAGAAAAGAAATGATCACGCCGTTTACTATTCAGGCCGACAGCATTGTGGCCAGCCCACATGATGAGCCGCTACACTGGAGAAATAATATTCAGTTGAGGGAATGGGCATGGTGTGACGCGCTTTTTATGGCGCCGCCATCACTCGCATACCTGAGCACTGCTACAGACGATCAAAAATACCTAAATACAGCTATTAAACTTTGGTGGAAGACGACGGACTTTTTATATGACCCAGCAGAAAAGCTGTATTTTAGAGACGAAACCTTTTTCAACAAAAAGGAAAAGAACGGTGAAAAGGTATTTTGGTCGCGGGGAAACGGTTGGGTAGTTGCTGGTTTAGTCCGGGTGCTGGAGAATACGCCAAAAAATCATCCCGACAGAGCCAGACTTGAGAAGTTATTCAAGAATATGATAGGTAGAATAGCCAAACTACAACAGCAGGACGGAAGCTGGCATGCCTCATTACTCGATCCGGATAGTTATCCGATTAAAGAAATGAGCGGGACAGGCTTTTTCTGTTATGCAACGGCTTGGGGCCTTAATCATGGTCTGCTTGATGAAAAAACCTACCTTCCGGTCGTTAAGCGGTCATGGCTTGCGCTAAATTCAGCGGTTAAAAACGGAATGTTAGGCTATGTACAACCCATAGGCGCAAGCCCGGATCAAGTAAACGCTAATAGTACGGCGGTCTATGGGGTCGGAGCTTTTTTACTGTCCGGCGTACAGTTATACAATTTTATGGAAAGACATCCAAACTACTAACGATTTTTATCAAATGTTATCAATCAAATATATTGTTACCTGCATTTTGGCATGTTTAATTCTGCAAGCAAATTTACAGGCGCAAAGCAACGTTATTTACCAAACTGAAGCCTACACGCTCTACCGCGACAGCGTTGTGCAGGCGAACTTTACGGCACGCGCTTTATCTGCGACCCAATTAACTTCCAATTACAAGGGTCGGGATAAAGCAGGTAAATACAAGGAGACATTAGCTACAGCCTGGAAGCTTTCAAAAGATATCAGCAGCTTCCCTCAATATCAATCAGAGTTCCCTATCATAAACGCCATCTACAACTTGTCTCTTGAAGAAATGCAGAATGCGGTAGAACCTGACAGCACCTTCAGAACAGGTAAATCATGGAAGGGCGTATGGACAAGGGACATTAGTTACAGCATCATTTTGTCAATGGCTGTTTTGCAGCCAGAAGTAGCCATGAAAAGCTTGATGCGGAAGGTTAAGGACGGACTTATTGTTCAGGATACCGGTACCGGCGGAGCGTATCCTGTATCATCCGACCGAATGATTTGGGTAGTTGCAGCCTGGGAGATATACAAAGTAACGGGGGATAGAGGCTGGTTAAAGAACGCATACGACATTATCAAAAGATCGGCAGTCAATGACGAGGTGAATTTGCATAATTCGAAAACAGGCTTGGTTAAAGGCGAATCCTCCTTTTTGGATTGGCGGGAACAAACTTACCCACGCTGGATGCAGCCGGCAGATATTTATGAATCGGAATGCCTGAGCACTAATGCTGTGCATTACCGTATGTACAAAGTACTGGCAGACATGGCAGCTTTATTTGGCGATGATAAATCGGCAAACTTATATAACAAAAATGCAAGCGTTATTAAAAAAGGCATTAACGAATATTTATGGCAGGAAAAAAAGGGGTACTACGGGCAATATTTGTACGGACGAGTCCATAAAACCCTTTCGCCCCGGGCCGAAACCTTAGGTGAAGCCTTGGCTGTTCTTTTTGATATTCCGTCTGTTTCCAATCAACATAAAATAATCGAAAATACACCCACAGGTGTTTACGGTACGCCCTGCATTTATCCGCAGATACCAGAAATTCCGCCTTATCACAATAACGCCGTATGGCCTTTTGTAGAAAGTTACTGGGCATTGGCTGCAGCTAAAGCAGGTAACGAAAGTTCAGTTTTAAAAAGTTTGAGTGCTATTTACCGGGCAAGCGGGTTATTTCTGACTAACAAAGAAAACTTTGTTGCCAGCACTGGTGATTTTGGTGGAACAGAAGTCAACTCAAGCAATATGCTTTGGAGCCTGTCTGGCAACATTGCCATGATTTATAAAGTGCTGTTTGGTATCAGTTACAATACAGATAACCTAAGCTTTACGCCGTTTATACCCAAAGCATTAAGCGGGAAACATTTACTTAAAGCATTTAAGTACAGGGATGCCGAACTGGACATCTCCATATCTGGATATGGAAACACAACAGCCAAGGTCACTTTAGATGGGAAGCCGCTGCCTGCTGCCACTGTACCTGCCTCATTATCAGGAAATCATAGCATCAATATAACCTTGTCTAATTATTTTGCTCCATCTAAAATTAATACACTTCCTGATTATACAAGCCTTCCCAACCCTCAGGTTCGTTATAACAACAATACCCTGTCATGGGAGCCAATCCTGGGTGCCCAACGTTATCAAATAATGAAAAATGGCAGTTCGGTTGCAGAGGTTGTAAAACCCAGCTATTCCATTGGTGCGGGCGATAGTGAATATCAAGTAATAGCTATTGATAAAAATAATGTAGGCTCATTTACAAGCGAGCCCGTGCTGGTTGCGGCAACCCGGCCTGCCACCATTTTACAGGTAGAGGATTATACCGAAAAATCTTCGCTCCCTTACGTTGGCTATTCAGGAAAAGGTTTTGTGAATACTGATACAAAGGAAAATACGAATATTCAAATGAATGTAGATGTAACCCTTGCGGGCTGGTATACGATGGATGTACGTTACGCCAACGGTAACGGCCCGATTAATACCGGTAATACATGTGCCATCCGTACCATCGTACTGAATGGGCAATTTTCGGGGATAGTAGTCTTACCGCATCGGGGAAAAGGCCAATGGTCTAACTGGGGGTTTAGCAATTCCTTAAGAGTAAAGCTACGGAAAGGAATAAACCAGTTGTCTATACAGCTAAAAAGTACCAATACCAACATGAACATTGATGTAAATCAGGCTATGATCGATTACGTCCGTCTTTTACCGGCGTTATAATGAAGGGATAATTCTAAATACTTTCTTGTTGTCTATTTAACATCTTATTGATCATTTTTTTCCTAGTTATACTGAAAGGGGCACAATGTGTCTTTCAGTATAAGTATTGATAATTGATGATTTTGGGCAGATTATAAGGCATACTCAAGTGCTGATTTGACCGAACTGTTGAGGCCGGAGATAGATTCCCATTTGCAGAGATTATAATCGATACAAATTAATACAAGATAAGCGACCTGGAACAAAAACGCATAATGCGGCAGAAGCGCAGGACGTGTTACATATTAATATTCGGAAAGAAAATTTTGCCGTGCCTGCCGTTCTTAATGAGTGCCTGATGCAGAGTTATTCGAGCATTATTCACTAATTTTCAAACTGGACTAAAGACGCTGAATTCAGCAACCTGCGTGCAGCTGGTGCATTTTTAATAAGCGCAGCTCAAAGGAACGGCAAGGTGCAAACGGTCACCATAATTAGGTCTGATGCCGGTATAATGGTATGCTGGCTGGTGGAAGTTGGTTTCTTTTATCGCCAATTACATAACGGTCTTTACCGTTGAGGCAGTAAAAGCAATAATGTCTTTGCAGCCCTTGCGCCATTCGCGGTAATGGCCCAATGCTTTTTGGTAAAAAGCCAGGACCTAAATCAAAAAGGCCGTAAAATTAAATTTTACGGCCTTTTTGCTGTTTAATTATAATCTGCGGAGAGTTAGGGTTCAGAACCATCACTCTGACGTACTGAATGTCAGATATTTACATTGTAAAAAGTTCCTTACTCTACGAATGACGCTAATAGCAAGTATTCTCTAATTGTTAAGTCAAATATAATAATTTTAACATAATCACTATTGTATTATTTTATTGCGATCATAAACATTGTGCTCTTCATTCTAAGAAATGATAAGGATCTCGCCAAGGGGAAGAGGTGGCCAAAGATTATTTGGATCACCTGCTCAATCACTTGGTCATTACCCGCATTATTTGTGATCGCAACTCGGAAATTCAGCATGACACAAAGTGGTAATCTAAGGGACAATGCAATCGCTGAAAGGGTTAACGGTGTACTGAAAATTGAACTGCTGCACAAAGTATTTGAGGATATTCCATCAGCGGTTCAAAGTGTAAAAAGGGGCTGTCACTGTTACAAAGTTAATTCACCTTAAAGCTGTAAACGCCAGAATCTGAGCTGTTGCCTTGTGCATCGTAGGTGATTATTTTCCAGTAATAAGTGCTATTGGCGGTAACATTTACATTGGTTAATGACATGGGCGCCACCCCGGATTGCAGCAAGGCTGGTACGGCGGTAGTACTTAAATAAACATCGTAATACGAAATGTCGTTATCAGCATCAGTACCTTTCCAGGTTAGGGATATTTTGCTGTTCACCGCATTTACAGTTTGTCCCAGCGCAGGCGAAATTATTTCGGCCGGAAAAGGCGCATAATTAGTAGTTCCGGAACCGGCGTTATAAAATTTCCAGATGTCGCTCTGCGCTATTAAGCTGGCCTTTGCAGATTTTGCAGTAACGCTCCACGAAAATGGTGTGTTACGGCTTAAAATGACATCTGTTTGAGGCAGTAATGTAGTTTGTGTGATGACGACGCCGGTAAGTAAATTCTTTAAAGTTAATTCGTAGCTATCGGCGTTTGCAGCAGCATCCCACTTAAAATTAACCGTGCTTTGACTGGCCGATATGACTGTCCCTTGCGTGCAAACCTGGTTTTGCGCCGGGGTGACCAGCACGGGTTTTGAGGGAGGCGGTATTATAATTTCACTTGGTGTGGTTGAGCTTTCCCTTTTTCCGCAGGCAGCCAGTAAAATCAATGGTACAATGTATAGTAATCTTTTCATCTTTTTAACATCTTAAAAGTCAGCTCTTCACCATCACGCTGTAAAATAAGGGAGTATAAACCGGCATTCAATTGAGTTACATCTAATTGTATTGTGCCAGATTGGTTAATGTATTTTTCAATTTTTTCCAGTTTCCCGTTGGTTATATTATAAATTTTAACAACAGTTGTGTTGATTACCTTTTCACCCAAATTGATATAAATAGCATTTACGAACGGATTTGGATATGGCTTCAAATTACCCGATGTATTAATAATTTGCTCGAAGGTACCTTGGCAAGGTTTGTCGGTAACTACTGTTATTTTATTACTGCCGGCACTTAAAGGAAGCATAATGGAGTTTGAGCTGGTATTATAAACCGCATTGTTTACACTTATGGTGTATTGTGCGCCGCCGTTTAAATTTAAATTAACGGTATTAAGCGTTTTGTTTACAGCGGCATATACCGCAAGGTTAGCAGGCTCTTTGATAATGAGAATATAACACTGATTATAATTATCTTGTCCGGCTACCGTGATACATAAATTATAAGTGCCGGCGGTTAAACCGTCAATGGTCAATGTATTGGTAAAGCTTAATATTTTGCTGGTATTGCCGGTGAGGGTAGCCGTATAATTAGAAGGCTGTGCCGCTATGATGGCAATTTTGCCATCGGCCTGGCCTGTGCAGGTTGCGCTGGTGGTAGCCACACTAAAGTTGGTAACCGGCAAAACAAAATAAACTGTTATGGCAATGGCTTCGGAGGTAGTTACATAATCTGCTGCTTTCACATTAACCGTATATGCTCCGCTTTCGCTGGCTGTATAGCTGGCGCTGGTAGCACCCGGTATAGCTACGCCATTTCTGTTCCACTGATAAGTATAGCCCAAATTGGTAGTAGTGGAAAGAACCACCTTGCCGCCCGATGCAAAGCTGGTAGGCCCGGTGGCCGTAACAACAGGTTTGTCAACAAATGTAAAGCCTGGAAGGTAAGCTATCCCATTAACGCCCGTAATGGCAACTTCACCACTGGCTGCCGAACTTACTGTTGCTGTTATACTGGTTGGCGAGTTTACCGTAAAAGATTGGGCAGCAACGCCGCCGAAACTCACTGCATTAACTCCGGTGAAGTTGGTCCCGGTAATAGTGACTTGGGTTTGAGCCCCTGTTACAGCAGGTGTAAAACCGGCTATAACCGGTGGTGCTTTAAACACAAATCCTGCAAGTTTTGCCGTGCCCAAAGGAGTAGTTACCGATACATCACCACTGGCACCAGCGCCAACAGTAGCGGTAATGCTACTGGCTGAATTGACGGTGTAATAATTTGCCTTTACACCACCGAAACTGATCTCGGTGGCCCCTGTAAAGCCTGTTCCGGTTATATTTACGTTAGCTGCTGTGGCTGCCGACTGCGGTGTGAACGAAGTGATTACCGGAGGTGTTGCAAATGTAAAACCGCCAATACTAGTGATGCCATTAATAGAGTTTAACGTAATATTGCCGGAGGCACCCGTTCCTAAAACAGCCTCAATAACAGTTGAAGAAACAATTTTGAATGAAGTTGCCTTAACGCCACCAAATGTAACAGCGGTTACATCGTCAAAATTATTTCCGGTTAGGGTCACCGTTGCTCCCGCACCAGCCACTGCCGGCGAAAAAGCAAGCACGACTGGTGGCGGTGTATACACAAACCCCGAAAAGCGACCTACTCCACCCGCTGATTTAACAGTGATATCGCCGGTGGTGCCTGTACCCACATATGCAGTTATACTATTAGCCGAATTAACTGTATAAGACAGCGCAGGCGATGAGCCAAATTGTACACCAGTAACACCTATAAAATTTTCTCCGCTTAGGTTAATTTGGTTACCTGTGTTTGCCCGTAAGGTACTTGCTGATGCAATAACGGGTGCCGACAAAAAGGTAAAATCAAAGTAGCCGGTGCCGGCACTATTAGTAACACCCACCTGCCCCGACGCGCTGCCCGGCGCTACCACCGCGCTGATCGTTGTGGGCGATACAACGTTGAACGAACTGGCCTCAACCTTGCCAAATTTTACTGATGTTATCTTAAAAAAGTTTTGCCCGGTAAGGATAACGGTATCTCCAGCCGCTACCGAGTTGTTTTTGATACTGCTGATAACGGGAGTTTTAACCACAAAAGTAAAACTAGGATAAGCAACGGTACCTAAAGGAGTAGTTACCTCAACATCCCCTGTTGCGCCGGCGGCTACTACAGCATCTATTTTGGCTGCCGATACCAATTTAAAGCTTGCAACCGGCACACCTCCTATTTTTACCGCAGTGGCTCCGTCAAAATTTGATCCGGTTATATTTATGGTTTCGCCGGCGGTAGCAGTGAGTGGCGAAACAGAGGTAATATTAATGGGATTAACTTTTGAGTTTTTTAGTACCGACGCCGTATTATCGTTAAGGTTGGTTACCGCAATATCAGGCCGACCATCCAGGTCAAAATCGGCTGCATTAATGCTAAACGGATTGTTTCCAGCCGGGTAATCTCTGGGAAATAATATTACGGTTTTATTTGTGGTTGACTGGTTTCTAAATACTTCAACTGATTTTTCGACAGGGATCGATAGCAGTATATCGGGAATACCGTCACCATCCAAATCACTTAGGGCCGGATGATTAGAAGTTGGCGTGTTGGGCAATGGGCTTGATACCTGGTAAGATAAAGGTGCAAATTTAATATTGCCGGTCGTTCCCTGGTTTAACATTATCCTGAAATTGCCAACGCAACTTATAATCAGGTCCAGTTTATCATCTCCGTTAAACTCGCCTATAATAACATTTTCAGGAATATTGGCATAGTATGACTCTTCTATGCTGACGCGTATGCCTGCTGCAAAGGTTACCGGTCCGCTGGTGGAGGTATTTAAATAGAAATTAGCTGTGCGGTCGCCTTGGCTGATTACTATCACATCAGCTTTGCCATCATTATCAATATCGCCAATAACCAGCCCGCGTGTGTTACTGCTTAACGTTAATTTTTGCTGTTGCTGAAAGGAAACAGAACCGTTAGCGCTTATATTTTTCCATATTTCAACGGTGTTGTCGGTATCGGTGGTAACTGCTAAATCGGGCTTACCATCTTTATCTAAATCGCCTGCGGCTATTGCAAAAGCATGGTTACCTATCTTAAAATCCTGTTTTGGTAAAAAGGTTATACTGCCGCCTGTACTGTTATTTATCAATATTGATAATACGCCGCTGGCACCAGCCGCAATAATATCTAATTTGGTGTCGCCGTTTACATCAGCTGCCAGTAGGGCAACCGGGTTAGCCGCTACTGCAAAATCAGCTTTTTGTGCAAATGCTATACTGTTAGCCGCGGTATTTCTTAATACGGAAACGGTGCCGTCGGTAGCATTGGCCGTAATCAGATCGGGCTTGCCATCTCCATCTATATCGGCCGCAAAAGAAGCCGAAGGTTTAGCCCCGGTGGCAAAACTGGAACGGGTAGCAAAAGAAGCAGCCGTAAAATTAAAGTTGCCGCCGCCACCGTCATAAGTGGTTACAAACGGCTTTTGTGAATAAGCAGTTAACTTATTATTAGTAACCGAAATAGGCTGGTAAGTAGCACCATAAGGCACCTTCACGGTGAGTACTTCTTTATCGGCGCTTAGTACAGTAGCTTTTACTGCGCCAAAGAACACCGTGTTATCTGCAAGGGTTTTACTGAAGTTTTTACCGGTTATAGTTACTGTTGATGCCACCGGGCCGTTTGATGGTGCAAATGAAGTGATAGCCGGTGGCGCATCGCCAGGTTGGCTGTCAATAAAAACAAATCCTTCTTTAGCACCTGAGCTACCTTTTTTTAAAACTAATACACTGCCCGAGGCTCCGGATGCAATAACGGCTTTGATGCTGTTTTGCGATTCGACAGTAAACGAAGAAACCGGAACGGTACCCACCCTGACTTCGGTTATGTTATCAAAATTACTGCCGCTAATAGTTATGGCGGCGACCACGCCACCCGTAGCAGGCGTAAAAGCGGTAACTACCGGCGCTACATCGGCAACCGGTTTGTTTTTTAATACGATTAAGCTGGATGGTCCCGCCAGAACGGCCATATCCAGCAAGCCATCGTTATCTATGTCGGCGATGGCTATATCCACAGGAGAAGCTCCTATATCGAAGTCTACTTTAGGTAAAAACGAAGTTTCCAGAATAGCGCCGGGCTCTGCAATATTTTTAAATACCGACACCGTTTTTGCGTTTAAATTAGCTACAACCAAATCGGCTTTGCCATCACCATCCATATCAGCCGAAGCTACTTTTACAGGGCCCAAGGCAGTACTGATGGTTACTTTGCCCGCTAATGATTGCTGGTTAATTACGCCGGCCGTCGCTGTATTCCGAAATATTGATAGTGTATTTTCGTCTTGATTAGCCACTACGATGTCTACTTTGCCATCTCCATCTATATCATCTAAAGACAATGAGTTAGACGCCCAGCCGGTATCAAAATCCACTTTAGGCTCAAAAGATGTGGTGGTAATAACGTTATTCTGAATACGGTTTCTGAGTATAGATATAATTTTGCTTTCGTTGTTCGTAATAACCAGGTCGGGTTTGCCATCGCCATCTATATCAGCAACGCCAACACTAGAGGGTGCTATGCCCTTGGTAAAAGATACAGCCGGGGCAAATGAATTACTGTTGATGAGTCCTGGTGTACTCAGGTTTTGAAATACGCTCACAGAAATACCACCGCCAAAAATACTCTGCGGACTCAAGCTGTTATTAGCTACAATAATTTCAGGCTTGCCGTCGCCGTCGAGATCGGTAACCGCCAGTACGCGGGGCGCTAAACCACCGCGAAAGTTAGCCATCTGAAAAGGAGCTTCGCCCGTTGCCGTTAGGTTATTACGATAAATAGAAATACTTCCTCCAAAATTGTTTCCAACAATGATATCCAGATACCCATCCACATCTACATCGGCCAGGGTAACGCCTTCGGGTTCAAAATCAGTACTTAGTTGCAGGTATGGCGTTGTTGCCTTGTTCATATAAACGTAGGCTTTATGCTCGTTCCTCATGGTAATTACCATATCGTTTACTCCGTTATTATCCAGGTCGCCTGTGGCTACTGCGTAATGGCCGCTACCTGCCGTAAAAGCATAGAGGTTGGTAAAATCTGCAGAGGTAATATTTTTTTTCGAAGTAAACGTTGGCGAAAAAGCTTGGGCGGAGTACCCAACAAGGCTGCTGCCAGTATTAAGGACCGACACCTTACTATAGCTTAACCCTACAGGTACCTTTACACTGAGCTGCTGGGCTGAAGCGGCGGTAACTTGTGCCCGTACTCCGCCAAAATAAACAATGTTGTTAGCGGCTGTGGCATTAAACCCGCTTCCTGATATGGTTATGGTTGCACCCACATTGGCCTTTAACGGGTTTACTGCGCTAATCACCGGCGGCATTTTAGCGTCATTAATGAGCACAGACAAGGTATTATTCTTAGTATTCAGAGTAATGATATCTGGTTTGCCATCGGCATTTAAATCAGCCAACTGTATAAGCCCAGGTGTAGCATCTGTACTCAAATTAACCCTGCCCGAAAAACTCAAAGTATCTTTCCCTGTGGCCAGTTGTGCATTTCGAAGCACCGCTACAGCATTCAGTGCGGGCTGGCTAAATACGATATCAATATTGCCATCGCCATCTACATCAGCCATACCTAAATTACCCACATTAATACCATCTACCTGGCTGGTCTTCACGTTTAAAACTATGTTGTCACCTGGTGATTGGTTGGTAAAAGTGATCACGCTGCTACCCGTAATATAAGTATCATTATAAGCGGCTATAATATCGGGTTTACCGTCAGCGTTTAGGTCGCCTGTAGCTATCGCTGCAATGCCGTAATAAAGGTCGGCACCTGCATCGTTGAACTGTATTATGCTTGGAATTGATGTATTTTGTGCTATACGAAGCTGGCTGCCGGAGCCATAGTTAATCAATTCGGGCTTTCCGTCGTTGTTTAAATCCTGCAAAAGCACATTAACTCCGTATCCATTAAAATCAATTTTAGAGCTTAATGAACTGCTGCCGAACTGGCCGCCTGAAAAAGTGTTTCTAAATATTGAGACCGGGTACGAACCCGTGGCTATATCCGGCTTACCATCCCCGTCAATGTCAGCTACCTCAATAAAGGCAGGCGAGGAGCTTATTTCAAAATCGACTTTGGCAGCAAATGAAGTACCGGTAATAGTGCCTTGAGTAACCTGATTACAAAGAACAGAAATTGAATTGCCGTTTTTATTAGCTACCAGTATATCCAGTTTTCCGTCTAAATTAACATCGGCCAACTTAATATACTGTGGGTTGGCACCTGTTGCAAAATCAACTTTGGCGGCGTACAAAAATGTTCCCGACTGATTAGGTGATGTATTACGGTAAACTGAAACGGTGTTTAATGAACTGTTAGTCACAATCAGGTCGGGCTTCCCATCGCCATCCACATCGCCTGTGCACATAGCCGATGCAGGGGTAGTGCCCAAGGGTATCTCTGCATGTAGGTTAAAATCGGCCGAAGTGAACCGTTTATTACTTGGGAATAATGGAACGAAAGGCATTTTCGATACTGCAAGCAGGTTTGCAGCGGTGTTGATTACCGTTATCTTACCATACTCGGGTGCTATGGGAACACTTACGGTAAGCTGTGTTGCAGTGGCATCGGTAACCACTGCTTTTATTGTACCAAAGTACACGGCATTTTCATTAGGCACTGGGTTAAAATTCGTACCTGTAATAGTAACCACAGCATTTGGACCGGCCGATGAAGGTGTAAAGCTACTGATAGCCGGGGGTAAAGAAGGGGTTTCGGGTTGGGGTAAATTGGAGATAAACGTCCATGCATTGTTTTGCGGAACAGTTACTAATATATCGGGCTTGCCGTCTGCATTGCCATCGGTCAACGTTAAACTGCCTGGTGTGTTACCGGCATCCAAATCAACCTTGGCGGCAAACAGCGGGTTAGCAGCAGCTTTACCCGGATGTATGTTTTTCAAAACCGATAAGATAGAGCTGCCTGAATAAGTTACTACAATATCTACCTTGCCGTCGCCATCCATATCAGCGGTGTTAAGTGTTGCAGCGTTGGCATTAACCAGAAGTGTCGTTTTATAAGAGGTGTTTAAAACTTGCTGATAAACTTTAGTTACTACGGTAACTATATTATCCGCCGGACTTAAAACGGCTAAATCATCGCTGTTATCATTGTCAAAATCTGCCAGCACCAGTGCCTTTGCACCAACAGCTATATTTTGCTGGTTAAGTATTAACTGGCCGGGTTCGGAAGTATTAACTAATACATAAACTGCCTGATTTTGAATGAACACGATTTGCGGCCTGGCTTCATTGCTCTTTAAGTAGCCGGTGGCTATCATTCCCGGCATACCGGTTGTTGCAAAATCGGTACGAACAAAAGAGGTAGATGAAAGTGCGCTTTGGTAGTTGTTTCTAAACACCGATATGGAGTTAGCGCCTGTGTTGCTTACCACAATATCAGGCTTGCCATCTAAATCTATATCAGCGACGTTACAAAACATAGGGCGGTTTCCGGTGGCGTAATCAGTTCTATTACTTATTGCCAAATTGCCCGAAACGGAATTGTTGATATACACCGATAGCGTGTTATCCCCACTATTGGTAACAGCTATGTCGGGCTTGCCGTCGGCATTCAAATCAGCTATACTGAGTGAAGTTGGGGAGTTGCCAGTTGCAAGGTCAGTTTTTGAAGCATAGGAAGTTGACGTAACGGCACTGTTGGCTGCTGTGTTCAGGTAAACTGAAATAGTTTTATTGGCGTTCAGCATTATTACATCGGGCTGACCGTCGCCGTCCATATCTGTTACCTGGCTCAGAACAGGTTGTACCGTATTGGCAAAGGTAATTTTGCTACTAAAATCGTTGCTGGAAATTTTATTTAGTGAGGCAAATACAGGGGTGAACGATGCTGTTGAATATCCCGTTAATTTAGTGGAGAGGTTTGTGACCGACAAGTGCCCGTAAGTGGCCCCCGCCGGTATAGTAACTGTAAGTTGTGTAGCCGTAGCATTGGTAACAGCAGCCTTCACCGCACCAAACATAACTACGTTTGAAGCGGCATTGACATTAAACCCTGTACCTGTTAGGTTTAAACTTGCCCCGGCCGGCCCGGATAACGCGGAACTGTTACTAATAACCGGTGCCGCAGGGTAATAAACCAAACCAGGATAAGAACTAATGCCGCCAGCTGTTTGTACAGTTAATGTTCCGCTAGCTCCTGTTGCTACTGTGGCCACAATACGAGTATCAGACACTACTGAAAAAGAAGCGGCCGGTACGCCACCAAAGTTCACGGCTAGTGCATCTTTCAAATCCAGGCCTTCAATAGTTACCCGGGTGCCAGCTTTAATGTTAAGTGGCGAGCAAGAAGTGATTTTTGGATTGCTGATGTACTTAAAACCAGCTATGCTATATGAGCTATTCAAAGATTCGGATACCGAAATATTTCCGGAAGCACCACTGCCGACAATGGCAGTTATTGTATCTTTCGATACCACTTTGAACGAAGCTGCAGCTATATTGCCAAACATAACATTGTTTACACCAGCAAAGCCCGAGCCTTTAAGGATAACGGTGGTGCCGGTGCCAGCCGTTTTCGGCGTAAAGGAATCTATGGTAAGGCTACCTGTCCGGTTGAGAAATACCGAAAAATTGTTGTTGCTCAAATTGCTGCATACCATATCAGGCCGGCCATCGCCATCAAAATCAGCAATACTAATGCCTTGACTACTTGAGGTTTTGGTATAACCAACCCCGCTTGCAAAGGCTATGCTGTTGGGTGTGCTGGCATTGGCCAATACAGTAATTACACCGGGGTATACATTGTCGGGCACAGCGATATCTACCTTGCCATCGCCATTTAAATCGGCGCAAGCTGCGGTGGATGGATAATAACCTGTAAGGAGCGTAAGTTTTTCCGAAAAAGAAATGTTTTGACCCGAAGTGGTATTTTGAAAGATCCTGGTTGTAGTGTACGGCCCGTCAGGTGAAACAATATCCAGTAAACCATCGTCATCCAAATCGGCCAGCAACGGATGCTCAACCAAAGATGCCGTGCCTAAGTTTGCCCGTTCAGTAAAACTTAATCCTGCTGCCGAAGTGGTATTTTCGTAGACTGTAAGCGTTTTGGACGGGTAAGTATCTTTGCACAAGATAATGTCATCCTTATTATCACCATTAATGTCGCCGGTTACAATAGAAACACCGATTCGGGAAGTATTAAAATTTATTTTCGGATCAAATTTTATGGTGTTGCCACTGCTTGTATTTAGCAGAACAGCAAACGTGTTTTCATTGCCATGTGAAACAGCAATGTCCGGCTTTCCATCCTTATTCAAATCGGCAACGGCAATGCCCGAGGGTGAGGCGCCAGTGATAAAATCCGTTTTTTCAGCAAATGCAGGTGCGCCTTTTGTACTGGTATTTTTTAATACCGATATCTTGTTTGATCCGCTAATGACCACAATTTCGGCTAACCCGTCTCCATTAAGATCGGCAGCGGCAATTCCAGGGGTTGAAACACCCGTGGTAAAATCTGCCTTTTTTATAAAATTAATAGCTCCAACACTACTAGCATTCAAATAAACAGAAAACCCTCCCGAGTAAGTTAATGCCACATCCGGCTTTCCATCGTTATCAAAATCCTGACTGATGATATTACGGGGGGCCGAAGCGGTGGTAAAATCAACCTTGTTAGCAAAAGAGTTGGCAGAAAGCGCTGCCCCATCGTCAAAAGTAAGCAAAAAGGGTTTTGATGAATACGCTGCAAGGCTGTTTGCCACAAGCGTGATTGGCTGATAGGTTGCACCGGGCGGCACTGCTACCTGAAGCTGGTTTGCACTGGCGGCAATCACTGTTGCTCTCGCTGCACCGAAGGTAACTATATTGCGTTCGGGCGTACTGTCGAAATTACTACCTTGAATGGTTACTATAGAACCCGTCTTGCCCTTAAGAGGGCTAAATGAATTAATAACAGGTACCTGGCTTATGGCATCGTGGACAAAAAAAATCAGCGCGACAGCTAATAATTTAAGAAAAATGCGGTTCATTGTAAAAAGGTTGTGGTTAATTCTGTAGTAAACTTTGCAACCAAGATAAGCAAAGTACAACAATATATATATTACTGGTGAGAATCAAGAACATCAATATCCTGATGACGATTTAAACTTAAATGAACTTGCCTCATTTCTTAAGGAACTCGAGTCTTTGACAATTGAGACCTTTACGTCCATCACTGCTTATTACAATCTTCATACAGCCAATCTGAATGAAACGTTTACTACTGAACTAAGCCCAGATAAGATTCAAAAACTCCAGCTACAAACCCGCCTGCTGAATGGGAACTATGCAAGCCTTAACGAAATTCTTGTTACACTTGACAAACAACTGAAGGACATTACGAGGAAAAATCAACAGATACAGACGGCCAAATCGGGTTCCAGCGATTTGGCTAAGAGGCACGCCGAGGTTAGCGAAAAGCTACAATACCTGAGTAGTGAATACCAAGGTATCAAGATAATAGTTCAGCTCCTTTGTTGATTCTTTATTTCCGGACGCCCTACCGGCCGCGGTACTCCAGCGCGACAATTCACATTTACGTTTTGTAGACAGTTCGGTAGCCTTCCCGTCTACAGTTATCTTAACATAAATGGACCTCAAGGTCTCAATTTGATTTTTGGTTGTTTTAAGAAAAACATCAATCCAAAGCTCTTTTCCAGCATAACACATTAATAAAAAGGTTAACAAAATTACGTTTGAACCGGCTATATCACAAGATGTCTATCTCTTAAATATGCTGTAATACAGTTGGTTATAAGCCAATCCTAGAGTCTTTTTGTTTTTTAGCCTGATTTTGAAAAGACTCTACGAATGACGCAAAAGAGTTTTGCGATTAGATGCGAGTTTTGGTAGGTAATGGCAAAGAAAAAGCCCTTTAATCTTTCAATTAAAGGGCTTTATACACTTTTTAAATGCTTTTGGCGGAGAGTTAGGGATTCGAACCCCAGGACCTGTTACAGTCAACAGTTTTCAAGACTGCCGCAATCGACCACTCTGCCAACTCTCCGGGGACAAAAGTACAAATCCGGAGCGAATTGGCAAATTTGAAATGCATTTTTTTTAGATATTTTTAAACGGCTATTTAACGTATTTATTATCAGTAAATTAAATTTAATACACCTGCTTTATTTTGTTAGTACGGAACGTATTTACCTTGGGTTTTACGATTTTGATGCTCCGTTTCGACAAATCAACGCTTGCATTTAGCTCAAATCCGATTAAAATAATCAGGGAATTGAGGTACAACCATATCATCATTACGATAAGCGTTCCTATAGAACCGTAAATTTTGTTGTAGGATGAAAAGTTATTGATGTAGTAAGAGAACCCAAGCGAGGTGAGTACCGCAAGGGTAGTAGCTAGTATAGAACCCGGGCTCGAAAATTTCCAGCGATTCTTATGCGCCGGGCCATAACGGTACAACAACGATACCACTACAAAGAAGATCATTACTACAATGACCCACCGCGTAAGTGATATAAGCCACAGCCAAAAGTGCCAGCTGGTAAACATGTGCGATTGCAAAAATTTAAGCAGGGCCTGGCCGGCTATTAATATAGATACCGCGAGCAACAATGAAAAGCTAATTACTATAGTTAATGTAATAGATACCAGCCGACGTTTGATCCAACTGCGCGACTCCAGGATAAGAGATGACTTGTTGAAGGCCTGCATTAGGTTATAAACGCCGTTTGATGCAAAATATAGGGCTGATGCAAAACCTACCGAAAGTAATTTTCCATTTTGATTTTTGATGATATCCTTCATGGTGCTTTCAAACGCTTTCGACGCATCATGAGGTAGAATAACCGTTATCTGGTTAAGTAACGTCTCCTGAAATCTATCAATAGGTACAAAGGGGATAAGCGTAAACAAAAATATGGTGGCCGGAAAAAAAGCGAGCATAAAGTTATAAGCTAACGATGATGCGCGGTTAATGAGTGAGCTTTTCTTAAGCTCGCCAAAAAAGAAAACACCGATGGTATATAAAGGCAGCGGCCTAAAACCCGGCAATATCACCGATTTAGTCCACTCTAAAAATCCCCTGTATAAACTCGTTTTAAGCAGTAATCGGTGCAGCCAATCCATCAACCAAATTTACGCAAAATAGGGCTTCACTTTATCTAAAAATTCTTGCGGCGGTAAACTCGGCCGATTCGTCTTCATATTGATGAATGCCAGCAGCGTTTCGCCCACATGTATCAGTTCCTGTTTCTCGTTATATAATTCATACTTAAAATGAATCTTTATACCTGGCATCTTTTCCATGCTTACCTGTATGCTAATCTCTTCGTCATACAAGGCGGGTTTTAAATACCGGCACTTCATTTCAAGCACAGGCATCATAACGCCGGTCTCTTCCATCCAGCGGTAGGTTAAGCCCAGGCTGCGCAGCATTTCCACACGGCCTACTTCAAAAAATTCCGCGTAGTTGCCGTAGTACATGTAGCCCATTTGGTCGGTTTCGCCGTAGCGTACGCGTAGTTTAGTGGTGTGAACAAACATGAGACAGTTTAGCGTTTAATGCCACGTTCATTTAAAGCCTGCTGAAAGCGGCGTGCATTGGCCATATGTTCGGCCACATTGGTGGCAAAGTTGTGGTAGCCCGAAAAATCTTCTTTGGCACACATGTAAATATAATTGTGCTCTTTGTGATTTAACACTGCCTTAATTGCATTTACCGAGGGCATCATGATGGGACCTGGGGGCAAACCGCTAACGCGGTAAGTGTTATATGGCGATGGCGTGTTTAAATATTTGTTCAACACACGCTTAATAGTAAAATCTCCGGTAGCGTAAATAACCGTAGGATCGGCCTCAAGCTTAATACCGCGTTTTAAACGGTTAAGGTACAAACCGGCTATTGTGGGCATCTCGTCGTCATGTAAAGCCTCAGCATCAACAATTGATGCCAATATAGACACCTGAATGGGGGTAAGATTTAGTTCAGCTGCTTTTTGCTTGCGATCAGCCGTCCAAAATTTAGTGTACTCCGCATGCATCCGCTCAAAAAACTTTTCGGCGGTGGTGTTCCAATACATCTGGTAAGTATTGGGCAAAAACATGGTGTAAACGTTTTCGGTGGTAAAACCATACTTTTCCACAAACTTTGCCGAGTCCAGCAAACTGATAATGGCAATGGAGTCAGGCTCTATTTGCTTAGATACGTAACCCGCAAACTGCGGCTTTAGTCTCAAACCACGAAACTTCAAGTCAACCGGCTCCTGGGCGCCAGATGCCAGCATATTAATAAGCTTACGGTTGCTCATGCCTTGTTTAAGGCGGTACTTACCTGGCTTTACCCGGCCAACATAGTGCATATTGTGAGCTGACCACAAAAACGTGGCGGTATCCTTTACAATACCTTCTTCCCGTATAGTTTGGTAAACATCATCAAAAGTGGCTTCGGTATGGATATAAAGGTATTCCTGCTTATCAGTTACATTGGGTCCAAACCAGCGCAAATAATATACTACGCCGGTTATGCCTAGCCCCAGTATGATGATAGCCAACAGGGCAATGAAGAATTTTTTAGTTGTGCCGCCTGATGACGTTTTTTCGGTAGACATAACAGATGTATGGTTTTTTATAGGTATTAATGTTTAAGTCGTTGTATGGCCAGCAATCCGCCGGTTAGATTGCGTATATGCTCATAACCGTTTTGTTGCAAAATTGATTGCGCTGTTCGGCTGCGTACGCCCGCCTTGCAAATCACAATAATTTCATCGTCCGTGTTCCACTCCAGTTCATCGAGCTGGCTATGCAGTTGCCCTAAAGGAATATTGGTACCCCCAATGTTATGCGTATGGTATTCAATAGGTTCCCTTACATCAAGCAAATGCAAAACCTCGCCGCGTTGCAAGCGTTCTAGCAGTTCACCGGCTTTAATATCCGGGTTAGGGCTGTTGTTGTTGTTGCTGCTGCTGCTGTGGCTCATTGGTTGTTTTAGCTTGTGTAACAGTCAAATTAACACGTGTGCCTATGCTGGTTTTAGCGGTAGAATCGGTACGCATGGGGAACTGCGATACCACTACCAAATTGGTTGAGTCGGTTATGCTTCCCTCGTAAGTAATGGTACCTATTGATAGGCCAGCCCCGCGTATGGCAAAACGGGCCGCATCCAAATCCTGGTTTAACAGATCGGGTATATCCACTTCGTTGGCACCCGCGCCATCTCCCAACACCAGGCTTAAGCGTGAACCTTTGGGTAATTTTTGACCGGTATGAATAACCTGGCCATTAAAACGCACTTCCAAGATACGGTCTCGGGCAATGTCAGATGCGTAAGTGGTATCACCCACTTTCAAGCCATTGTTTGATAATATGGCCACAGCCTCACGGTAAGTGCTCTGCTCCAGATCGGGCAGACCAACAGACGGGGCTTGGGTGGTAACCATTGTTAAGTAAATGGTACGGTTTTCTTTAACATTTGTGCCTGCATCCGGATCTTGCTCTAATACGGTACCCGGCGGCTGGTCTTGCACATAAACAGAATCTATTTGGTAGCGGAAGCCCTGCTCATCTAATATAGCAGTAGCGCGATCAATACTTAAACCTTTAAGTTTAGGTACCGGTATACCTGAGCCATGACGGGTGTAATACCCTAAGCTAAGATAAGCAATCAGTATTACGGCCAGCACCGATCCGGCTGCGCCTATAAGGTGATTTCTAAAGTCTTTGGTTTTTAAATAAGTCCAGAATTTACTCATCTGCAGCTGTAAAGTAGTAATAGCTTAAATTAACTGTCAAACATAGGGAAAATTGAAACAAGAGACAAGAACCAAGGGCCAAGACACAGCATTACAGATGGTTACTAATCAGCTAAAGATATGGTGAGTTAAAAAGTGGGGAACAATACGATAAGTCTTGGTTCACGGCGCTTGGCTCTTGGCTCTAAAGCTTTATCTTTGCAGCTATGACTGCTCAACAGATACGCCAGGCTTTTCTGGATTTTTTTGCCTCAAAGGGCCATACAATTGTACCATCGGCACCAATTGTGGTTAAGAACGACCCGACGCTGATGTTCACCAACGCCGGCATGAACCAGTTTAAAGATATATTCTTAGGTGAGGCGCCAGCCAAAGCATCACGTGTGGCCGACACACAGCGTTGTTTGCGCGTATCGGGCAAACATAACGATTTGGAAGAAGTAGGGGTAGACACCTATCACCACACCATGTTTGAAATGTTGGGCAACTGGAGCTTCGGCGACTATTTTAAAAAGGAAGCCATTGACTGGAGCTGGGAACTGCTTACCAGTGTTTACAAGTTAGATAAAGACCGCCTTTACGTAACTTATTTTGAAGGCGACGAAAAAGAAGGTTTGGCGAAAGATACTGAGGCTTACGATTTTTGGAAAGAATATGTAAGCGAAGACCATATTTTACCGGGTAACAAAAAAGATAATTTTTGGGAAATGGGGGAGACCGGCCCCTGCGGACCATGTTCTGAAATACATTTTGATGGCCGTACTGACGAGGAGCGGTCTAAAGTAAGCGGCGCTAACTTGGTAAATGCTGATGATCCTAACGTTATTGAAATATGGAATAACGTGTTTATGCAGTTCAACCGCTTAAAGGATGGTTCATTGCAGCCTTTGCCTGCTCGCCATGTGGATACGGGTATGGGCTTTGAACGCTTGGTGCGGGTGCTACAAGGCAAAACATCTAATTATGATACTGACGTTTTCCAGCCACTGATACAGTTTTTATCAGACAAAAGCAGAAAATCCTACAATGCAGACGCTACACCAGGAACTGAAGGATGGAATGAGGCTGTAGCTATGCGAGTAATGGCCGATCATATACGGGCTATTAGCTTTGCCATTGCTGATGGACAGTTGCCGTCAAACAACAAGGCGGGATACGTGATTCGCCGTATTTTACGCCGTGCTGTGCGTTATGCTTACCAGTACCTGGGCTTTAAAGAGCCGTTTTTGAATCAATTAGTTCCTTTATTAGCCAATCAGTTCGAAGGCGTTTTTGATGAGTTATTTAGTCAAAAAGATTTTGTGCAGAAAGTCGTTTTGGAGGAAGAGATTGCGTTTTTGAGGACGCTTCAAAATGGCATAGTACAGTTTGAACAAGTTGTAGCCTTTGCAAATGACAATATAATAGGTGGGGGATTTGCCTTTGAACTATCTGACACTTTCGGTTTTCCTTTAGATTTAACGGAACTGATGGCACGTGAAAGAGGTTTTACTGTTGATGTAGAAGGGTTCAATAAAGCCCTTGAGCAACAAAAAAGCCGCTCACGTGCTGCAACTGCTATTGACACCGGCGATTGGATTTTGTTAAAAGAAGATGATCATGTAACCTTTACCGGCTACGATGAAACTGAGAGCGTAGCGCATATAACAAAGTACCGCAAGGTAAAAGCAAAAGGCAAAGAGCAATTTCAACTGGTGCTGGATAAAACTCCTTTTTATGCCGAGAGCGGCGGTCAGGTAGGCGACACCGGAGATTTGATTTTCCCTGATGGTGAAATTGTAAAGATAACCGATACCAAGAAAGAAAACGGCCTTATTGTCCACTTTGCTGATACCCTGCCTGCAACCATCGATGATGCCCTGACTGCGTATGTTGACCCTGAACGCAGACGAAGTATAGAAAGCAATCATACAGCCACGCATTTGCTGCATGCAGCCATGAAACAGGTACTCGGCCATCATGTAAATCAAAAAGGCTCACTGGTGAACGGCGATTATCTCCGGTTCGATTTTTCGCACTTCAGCAAAGTAACCGACCAAGAGCTGGCGCAGATTGAAGCCATTGTCAACCAAAAAATACGGGAAAATATATTGCTGAAAGAAGAACGTAACGTACCTTACCAGCAGGCATTAGACAGCGGTGTAACAGCACTGTTTGGCGAAAAATATGGCGATTTTGTGCGTGTAATTACCTTTGACGATAATTTTTCGAAAGAACTTTGTGGTGGTACTCACGTTAAAGCTACCGGTTCAATTGGACTTTTTAAAATAACCGGTGAAAGTGCAGTTGCTGCCGGCGTGCGCCGTATCGAAGCGATTACTGGTGCAGCAGTGGAAAGCTATATTAACGAGCAAACACAACTTATGCAGCAACTTAAAGAGTTACTGAAAAACCCGAAAGATATAGCTAAAAGTATTGAAGGCTTGCTGGAAGAAAATAGCCGTTTGAAGAAGGAGATCGAGAAATCGGTTATGGAAAAAGCGGCCGGCTTAAAAACCGAACTTGCACAAAAAGCAGAGCCGTTGAATGGCATCAACCTAATAGCACAAAAGGTAGCACTGCCTAATGCCGATGCCATCAAAACGCTGGCTTACCAGCTGAAAGATATGGTAAGCGACCTGTTCCTGGTACTTGTTGCCGACATTGAGGGGAAACCCAACATTACCGTTATGATTGCAGAAAATTTGGTGAAAGACCGCGGCTTAAATGCAGGCAACATTGTACGCGAATTGGCCAAAGAAGTACAAGGCGGAGGTGGAGGTCAGCCGTTTTTTGCTACAGCTGGCGGTAAGGACGTAAGTGGATTGGAGCGGGTATTAACTAAGGCACGAACATTCGTGTAAGCTAAATCTGCGTTTATTTATTTACAAAGCCTTGTATAATTGTTAACGCAACAATGTACAAGGCTTTTTCCTTTAATTAAGTCGTGTTAGGATGCAAAATATAAAGGATACTAATACACGACTGCAGGACGGTTTACATACTTTTTGATAACAGCTATTATAGCGCTTGCATTGTACAACTCACGCACATTTGCATACTGCTTTAGTGAAGCATTTGGATTGCCATAGCCGTAACTACGCTGCCTGCCCTGTGTACGCAGACTGTAATGGTAATACATTCCGTCTGTCATTTCGGTTCGGCGTTCCAAGCTGTAAGGCAGGTTGGCGGTGTCCAGCTCAAGGTGGATCATTTGAGGGCGTAATCTATTATGGTCGGGTAAAGTGAGCACCTCAAGTTGGGTTAGCATACACCACAAATTATCGGCATAGGTTGTGCCCACGTGGCGTTCTCGCAGGTTTTTGGTCAAATTTCCTTCATCATCATAATGATTAAAGTAACGAATTTCCCAAGTCTTGTTTTTGGTAAAGGTCATGATGAAGGCGGCTTGAGACTGAACAGACAATCCCATTTCATATAATCTAAATTCGAATAGTTCGTCTGGTACGGGCTTGAACAACGAATCGAGGCCAGCTATTTTAAAATTATTTTTAGCAGACGTATCAGCAGCGAACGTAAAATCGGTTGTACAGGGCTTAGCTAAGCGTGCCGTAAACAGCTTATTTTGCGCTTTCGATAACAAAGCCACGCTAAGTGCAACTACTACCAGGACTGCTTTTTTCATGATGACTGAGGTTAGATTCTTACATCCTAATTTAATGGGATTCTTAGAATTCGGTAAAACTAAGATAATAATTAGCCTTTGATAATAACCCAAGTTGGGGGCCGGCACAATGTTACAAACAACTGATACACTAACCCCACCTATTTATTACCTTTGCAGCATCAAAAACGAATACATGGATGCTGAACAACAAGTAAGGGTATTACTCCAAGATACCCGTTTAGCTGATGATCTGAAACACATCGCCCAAAAAGTACTTAACCGCGAGCGCATTACTTTTGATGAGGGCGTTACTTTATATCAAAAAGGCGAGCTTAGTTACCTGGGTATATTAGCTAATTACATTCGTGAGGCGCGTCACGGTAACACCACTTACTTTAACCGTAACTTCCATATCGAGCCTACTAACCTTTGTGTGTACGATTGTAAGTTCTGTTCTTATTCTCGTCTCATCAAGCAACGCTCTGAAGGGTGGGAGTATACTATGGACGATATGCTCAACATTGTTAAAAAGTACGATAACGAGCCGGTTACCGAGGTACACATTGTAGGTGGTGTTTTGCCTCAGTATGATATGCCATTTTACCAGCAACTATTTAGTGCCATTAAAACGCACCGCCCGGATCTGCATGTAAAAGCGCTTACCCCAGTTGAATACCACTACATTTTCAAAAAAGCTAAGGTAGATTATGCCACTGGTATGCGCCTCATGAAAGAAGCCGGCCTGGAATCAATGCCTGGTGGTGGCGCTGAGATTTTCCATCCGGAAGTACGTGACCAAATAGCGAAAGACAAGTGTACAGGTGACCAGTGGCTACAAATACATGAAGAATGGCATAAGCTGGGCATGCGCTCAAACGCTACTATGCTTTATGGTCACATAGAGGAGTACTGGCACCGGGTTGACCATATGGAACGACTGCGCCAGTTGCAGGACCACACGCACGGATTCCAAACTTTTATTCCATTAAAGTTCCGCAATAAGGATAATCAAATGTCTAACGTTGCAGAATCATCTGTGATAGAAGATTTGCGTAACTATGCTATAGCCCGGATTTATCTGGACAATTTTGATCACATTAAAGCCTATTGGGCCATGATTAGCCGCACTACTGCGCAATTATCCCTTAGCTTTGGGGTTGATGATATAGACGGCACCCTGGACGATACCACCAAAATTTATTCAATGGCAGGTGCAGAGGAGCAAAACCCGGGTATGAGTACCAAACAGCTTGTTGAATTGATTAAGCATGTTGGCCGCCATCCAATTGAACGCGATACTTTATACAACGTAATTACCGATTATAACGACTATGTGTTTGCGGAAGAGGTGAAACCACAGTTTTATAAGTTACCGGTTATTAATTAAGCATGACTGAAAAAACGCTATATATTGTCCGTCATGGGCAAACAGATTTGAATAAAAGGGGCATTGTACAAGGCCGGGGCATGGATACCGACCTGAATGATGAGGGCCGATTACAGGCCAATATGTTTTACAATGCCTATAAGTATGTTGCCTTTGATAAAATTTATATATCTACCCTTAAGCGCACACAACAAAGCATCCAGCAGTTTATTGATGCCGGCATTCCTTTTGAAAAGCTATCGGGTTTGGATGAGCTTGCATGGGGTATCCACGAAGGTCAGCCCAGCACACCTGAAACTAAATCGGCCTTTTTTAAGCTAATGCGCGACTGGACAGCCGGTCGTCTTGATTCAAAGTTCGAAAGAGGGGAGAGTCCTAACGAAGTTCAGGAACGGCAGAAAGAAGCTTTAGAAATCATCATGAGCCGGCCGGAAGAAAAGAACGTGCTGATTTGCATGCATGGCCGCGCTTTGCGCTTATTTTTGTGTCTGTTAACAGATAAGTCGCTTATCCACATGGAAGATTTCCCGCATCAGAATCTTGTTCTTTACAAAGTAACTTATGATGGCAGCCGGTTCGACATAGCCGATTTTAACAATGCCATCCATTTGCAAATTCACTAGTTTAATTTCTTGAAAAAAATTAGAATTTCGGCTGTTAGTTATACTAACACCAAACCTTTTTTATACGGTATACAGCACACTGATATCATTAACCAAATTGACCTGAGTTTAGATATACCAGCAGATTGTGCTCAGAAATTAATAGATGATACAGTTGATATTGGCCTCATACCTGTAGCCGCTACGCTTAACCTACCCGAGTGGCATTTAGTTTCTGACTACTGCATTGGTGCGGTAGGAGCTGTTAACTCCGTTTTTATTTTTAGCAACTGTCCGATAGAACAGGTTAAAACTTTACAGCTCGATCCAGAATCACGGTCTTCAAATAACCTGGCAAAGGTTCTACTAAAAAATTATTGGAAGCTACAGCCCGAGATGGTTGTTGCAGCATGTGATTATAGTAAGTCGACTGATTCGACCACGGCGTTTGTACAAATAGGTGACCGTACCTTTGGTAAGGCAAGCGCTTACTTATATGTATATGACCTTGCCGCGGAGTGGACAAAATTTACTGGGCTGCCTTTTACATTTGCTGCATGGATAGCCAACAAGCCCATTTCTCAATCATTTATTAATGATTTTAATCAATCATTGCAGTATGGCCTGGATCACCGCAATGAGTTATTTAAAGAAATGGAAATGCGGACCGATTTTGATCTAAAGGACTATTTGATGCATAAGATTGACTATCCGCTTACGGAAGCCAAAAAGCAGGCCCTTTACTTGTTTTTAGATTACATAAAACAACTATAGTTTTAGCAAATCAGTAAGTATTTCATTGTTTTGGTAGCATTTTGATTTCTATGATGTGTTTTTATTAACAATATTTAAATTTCATCGTGATGAAATCGGTTTAATTTTAAAATGCCAAGTTGTAAAGCCTAATTTTATGAAATTATCATAAAAGTTCAAATAAGTTTATCAATTTGTTATTTGAGTTGTAAATTTGTTGCGGATTTAAAATTTAATACAACGCAAATTTAGAACATTATGAAAAAGTTAACATTATTTAGCGCTTTGTTCGCCATATTCACTTTAAGCGCTTTTGCCGATGGTGGTAAAAAAACAGATGATTCGAACAAGGTTCCTTATCACGTTATTCGTCAATTCGAATACGAGTTTAACGATGCAAAAGATGCAACCTGGACCGTAACTGATTCTTTTGAAAAAGTTGAGTTCACCTCTAACAAAGTTAAGATGGCTGCTTACTATGATCTGAATGGTAAATACCTTGGTCATACAGAAGCCGTATCTTACACTACTTTGCCTGCACACGCAAAAAAACAAATTGCCAAAGAATACGAAGGTTACCATGTAAAAGAACTTATTCGTTTCCAATATGCAGATGCTCCTTCTTCAGCTCTTTCACGTCTTACTGCAATCAACGTAGCTGACGACGAAGTATACCTTTTGAGCCTGTACAAAGCTGACAAACAAGCTACTTTAAGAATCACCCCTTCTTCAGCAGTTGAGCTATTAAGCAAAAACTAATAGTTAATTCAACTCATCTATATATAATGTGAGCCACGCCTTAACGGTGTGGCTTTTTTGTTGTCTTTCATATTCAATATCCATCAAAAAAACGGCAAACAAGTTTTGGCTTAAGCGCTTTATATAAGCAAGCAAACGTTTCGTATTATGCCAAAAGTAATTATTGTAGCTAACCGGCTGCCGGTTAAGATACAGGAAAGTGAAGAAGGATTGAAACTGATGCCAAGCGAGGGCGGACTTGCCACCGGCCTTGGCTCAGTTTATAAGCAGAATGACAATGTTTGGATTGGCTGGCCCGGACAGGTTATTGCGCACGAGCAACAAGATCAAGTTACCCATCAACTGGCCGATTTAAGCCTGATGCCGGTCTATTTAACGCAAGAAGACATTAGCGAGTTTTATGAGGGTTTTTCTAACGAGGTACTGTGGCCGGTTTTTCATTACTACGCATCAACGTATGCAACCTACAACCCCTCAAACTGGGAATACTACAAAAGTGTAAACGAAAAATTCAAGGATGTGGTGCTCAGCATTGCAGAACCGGGCGACACCATTTGGGTGCATGACTACCAGTTACTGCTACTGCCGTCGTTAATACGTCAAGCAAGGCCAGATGTATCTATCGGCTTCTTCCTTCATATACCATTTCCGTCTCATGAGATGTTCAGACTTATACCATGGCGGATGGAATTGCTCGAAGGAATGCTGGGAGCTGATCTTATCGGTTTTCACACTTTTGATGATGTACGGCACTTCCTGAGTTCTGTAAGTCGCATATTACCTTACCAGGTATCTTCTAACACCATTACTTGCGATGAACGTTTAGTAATAGTAGAGTCGTTCCCGATGGGTATTGACGAAAAGAAATATGCCGAACTTACGGGCACCACCGAAGTGCAGAATCAATCCAAGCAAATTAACGACATTTATAAAGACAATAAGTTAATCCTTTCTATAGACCGGCTGGACTATAGCAAAGGCATTTTACAGCGCCTACAAGCGTTTGAGCTCTTGTTGGATGAAAACCCAGAATATGTAGGTAAAGTAACACTTTACATGGTTGTTGTACCATCAAGAGATACGGTGGCGCAGTACGCGCATCTTCGGGATCAGATTGATAAAAAAGTAGGTAATATAAATGCACGGTATCGCTCTATAGAATGGACACCCATAAGTTATTACTACCGGTCGTTGCCCATTGAAACGCTGGTTGCGCTTTATAGTACCGCTGAGGTTTGCCTGGTAACGCCCATGCGCGATGGTATGAACCTGGTAAGTAAAGAGTATGTAGCCAGCCGTACGCGGGATGATGGCGTTTTAATATTAAGTGAAATGGCAGGTGCTTCTAAGGAACTTATTGATTCATTGCTGGTTAATCCTAACAATATAGTTCAGGTTAAAGATGCAATAATAGAGGCACTTAATATGCCTTTAGATGAGCAAACGCGCCGCATGAAACAAATGCGTAGTGTAGTGGCCAAATTTAACGTTACCCATTGGGTTGCTTTATTCATGGAACGCTTGAATGAAGTAAAGGCAATGCAACGGTCAATGCAAACACGGCATGTTCACTCGGCTACCGCACAATCTATCGTTAATCGTTACCATGATACCAGTAAACGTATCATATTTTTAGATTACGACGGTACACTGGTTGGCTTTAAACCTAATGTTGACCAAGCGCGGCCGGATGCTGAACTATACGATATTCTTACTCAGCTTTCTTCAGATCCTAACAATCACCTGGTTATTATTAGCGGTCGCAAACACGAAAACCTGGGCGAGTGGTTTGGGGACAAAAACATTTACCTAATTGCCGAACATGGTGCATGGTTTAAGCAGCAAGGCATGGAGTGGTATAAAACCAGCGGCCTGTCAACCAGTTGGAAAAAGGACATTTTTGGCGTGCTGGAAAAATACGTAGACCGTACACCTGGTTCTTTCATTGAGGAAAAAACCTATTCACTGGCGTGGCATTATCGCAAAGCAGAACGCGGTCTTGGCGAGTTAAGAGCAAATGAGCTCATAAATACACTTAAATTTTTAGCTACCGACAAAGGATTGCAATTACTGCCTGGTGATAAGGTTGTGGAGGTGAAAAATATTGACGTAAACAAGGGTAAAGCGGCGCTAACCCTTGTTGAGCAAAAAGATTACGATTTTATTATGGGCTTTGGCGATGATTTAACAGATGAGGATCTGTTTAAGTCATTACCAGATAAAGCAATTACTATAAAAGTGGGCACAGGAGCATCAGCTGCCAAGTTTTACGTACGTAACCCTACAGAGGTCCGCAATTTGCTCAAGGCATTAACGTCAGATGTAACGGTGTATTAAATTTTAGTTTCGTTTAGGTCTGAACCATTGTTTTGTAGAAAGATAGGCTTATCTAATTTCATAGCAATACGGTATGCGGCGTTCATTAATCCAACATGGCTGTATGCTTGCGGAAAATTGCCCCACTGGCTGCCATCTTCTTCAGCAACATCCTCACTGAATAACTGCAGGTGGTTAGAGTGCTGAACAATGTTTTCAAACTCGCGTACAGCATCATCTAACCGGCCAACACAGGCCAGGGCCTCTATATACCAAAAGGCACAGACCAGAAAAGTGGTTTTCGGCCTCCCGAAATCATCGGCATGTAGGTAGCGGTAAAATAATCCGCTTTCTGTTTTTAATTCTTTTTCAAGGGCTATTAAATGGTCCTTTGCTCGTTGGCAGTGTGGGTCAAGGTAATTCATCATAATGAGCTGAAGAGTGCTCGCATCTAAATATGGGCTTCCCACAGCGTTGGTGTACACCTTTCTAACCGGGTCATAACAATTTTCGATGTGCGTGGCGGCACGGTTTTTTAAAGCAATAGCACGTTTTATAAGATCCGGGTTATTAATGGTCCTGGCCATCTTCTCGGCTGCGCAAGCGCCTGCCCACTGAAAAAGGTTAGTGTAACAATGTATATTGGCCATGTTCCTGAACTCCCATATGCCGGCGTCTTTTTCATCAATGGTGCGTTCTACTTTACTGAGAAGGTAATCCAGCCATTTAGTTGAATCTTTACGTTCATCAAAAATAAAGCGATGATCGGTGTATAACGGCAAAACAGAAATCATCACCTGTCCGTAAATATCGTTTTGGATATGTTCGGCGGCTTGGTTGCCTATACGCACAGGTTTGTTACCTTCATACCCATCTAATTCAAGAATGCGTTCTGTAAGTTCCTTTTTACCTGTAATGCCATACAAGGGTTGGTACCGCTCATCATCAGCGAATGAAATATCTGTAACATAATTGAAGTACCGTTCCAATTCCTCAAAATGACCTATATGGCTCAATGCACTAATAACATAATGCGTATCACGCAGCCAGCAATAGCGGTAATCCCAGGTACGGCCGCTTCCGGGAGATTCGGGCAGGCTCGTTGTACTTGCCGCAATAATGGCACCAGTATCTTCATACTGATGTATTTTAAGCGCAAGGGCAGACCGAATCACATACTCCTGATAAAAGCCAGAGATAGACGAATGCTTTATCCAGGTACGCCAGTAGTGAGCGGTTTCTCTTAAAAACCATTCTACTGTGCTACTTAATGGCTTCTCTAAAGGTTCACCATAAGTAAGCACCAAGTATTTGTTTTCCGTGAGTACAAAAGATTGGTGATCAAAAACGTAACTTATAGGAATGTTAGTGGTTAACCGAATTTTTTCTTCACCACCCAAATATTGTATATGGTTGCTGCCGCGGTTAACGTCAAGCTTAACAGCACCATAGTCCGAAACAGGTTCGCATTTTACACGTATACGAGGGGCACCTTCCAAAACTTCTACCTTCCGAACCAACATTAGTGGTTTAAAATAGCGCTGATGTTCTTGAAACCTGGGCGCAAAATCAGTGATCCGGTAGCGCCCGCCGTCTTTTATGGTAATATCTGTGATTAAAACATTGGTGTTTTCCAGGTAATACTGCTCAGACTCGTAATCGCCTTCGGGCCGTATAGAAAACTCGCCGCCTTTTTGTGTATCCAGCAAACCTCCAAAAACAAAGGTACTATCGAACTGTGGCCAGCACAGCCAGTCGACGTTTGTGTTTTTATTAATGTGTGCTAAAAAGTTACAGTTGCCGATTATGCCCGTATTGTAGGTATGCTTCATTTAACAAGTGTTTGCAAGGGCTTAATGACGAGCCCAAAGTGTGGTAACAAGCATTTACCATTTATGTTGCATGTAACTTTTTAGTCAGTATATAACGCTCTCTTTATTAATTCAAAGGAAAACATGCCAAATCATAGTTTCTTTAAAATTAACACAACTTTAATATGCAGGTTGTCAGTAGCTTAAACTGTAAGTTTTAGGAAATGTAAAAATATTATTGTGTGATACTAAAATTTTTATATTTGGACAAAATACTTTAATTTGCTGTAACCTTTCTGACTATGAGCTTATAGTTTTCAGTTTGGCGTTAGTTATCAATCTCTTATAAATCTATACAATTATTAATTATGAAAACTGGAAAAGTTAAGTGGTTTAACACTCAAAAAGGCTACGGCTTTATTATTACCGATGATGGAAAGGACTTATTTGTGCATTTTAAAGACGTTGAAGGCGGCGTAAATGCCATTAAAGATAACGACAGTGTGGAATATGATGTTGAGGACGGACGGAAAGGATTGCAGGCCGTGAAAGTTAAAAAGATATAAAACTAAAATATACTTAGCTTAAACCTCTGTGACAACAGAGGTTTTTTTTGCACAAAACTTTTATATTGCCGACAAAAAATAAACAAGGCGTTCTAACATCCCATGCAAGATCTATCCATTACTAAGAGCAATAAAAACGTTATTTTCCTGGTGGCAGTAGCTGCGCTTGGTTACTTTGTTGATATTTATGACCTGCTGTTATTTTCGATAGTGCGCTTGCAGAGCCTGCGCGATATTGGCGTTGCTGAGACAGACATACGAACTAAAGGTGAATTTATTATTAACATGCAAATGTTTGGTTTGCTGGTTGGTGGTATACTTTGGGGCGTAATAGGCGATAAATTTGGCCGCATTAAAGTTTTGTTTGGCTCCATTTTGTTGTACTCATTAGCCAACTTTGCCAATGGCTTTGCTACCGACTATCAAACTTATGCTATCATAAGGCTTTTAGCCGGTGTTGGCCTCGCTGGCGAACTAGGTGCTGGCATTACGCTGGTGAGCGAAACAATGAGTAAGGAAAAACGCGGCTACGGAACAATGATTGTGGCAGTTGTGGGATTGTTAGGTGCAGCAGCAGCGGCTACTGTTGCTAAATACGGATGGCAGCGTGCGTACTTTATAGGAGGTGGCTTAGGTTTGTTGCTTTTACTTTTGCGGGTGGGTACATTTGAGTCGGGCATGTTTAAGCAGGCAGAGCAGAGCGATACCGAAAAAGGCAACTTTTTAATGCTGTTCACCAACAGGAAACGTTTTATAAAATACCTATGCTGTATCCTGATCGGAACGCCGCTATGGTTTGTAGTAGGTATTTTAATCACCCAGGCCCCTGAGATAGGCAAGGAGCTGGGAGCACCTGAAACTTTAAGTGCAGGCACCGGAGTAATGTATACTTATATAGGCTTATCGGTTGGTGATATGTTTGCCGGCTTATTTGCGCAGATTACCAAATCAAGGCGCTTAACAATGCTTATATTTCAGCTCATGTCGGTGGTAAGTGTGGTTTTTTATTTAAATGCACACGGTATTACAGAAGGGCGTTTCATTTCAATATGCTTATTTATCGGATTCTTTATAGGGTACTGGGCAACATTTGTCACTGTGGCGTCTGAGCAGTTTGGTACCAATATCCGTGCAACGGTAACTACCACCGTTCCAAACTTTGTACGTGGTTTCTTAATTCCGATAACCTTAAGCTTTGAATTTTTTGTAAAATATTTCACAGCACAGGGGTATAAAAACAGCATTATTGTTAGCTCTTATGTGATGATGGGCATTGTTACCGCAATATCACTATTGGCGCTTACGCAACTTAAAGAAAGCTTTGGCAAGGATCTGAATTACATGGAAGGCGAGGAGCCGGCTGGTAATCTCAACGCCGCTTCTGAAATGAAGGCGTAGCATTAGCCCATTTTTTTGCATTTTTGTACCGATGGTGACTAAAGAAACGATTGCAAGCGAGTATCAGCAAATACAGGATGAAATATGCAGCGCTCTTGAAGCGCTGGATGGTGTAGCCACTTTTGAACAGGAGGTTTGGGAACGAGACGGCGGCGGCGGTGGCCGCACCCGTGTAATTCAAAACGGAACCATATTGGAAAAAGGCGGTGTGAATTTTTCGGCCGTGTATGGTAAGTTGCCCGACGCTGTAAAGAAAGGTTTGAAAGTAGAGCAGGATGACTTTTTTGCAACTGGTGTGTCTATCGTTATCCACCCAAATCACCCCATGGTACCCATAATCCACATGAACATCCGGTACTTTGAAATGCCATCTTCTATTGAAGGCGGGCAGCCATTGCGTTGGTTTGGTGGTGGCATTGATTTAACGCCTCATTATGTTTTTGAAGAAGATGCCCGGTTCTTTCATAGCCACTTGAAATCTGTTTGTGATTTGTTCAATGCTGATTTCTATCACCGCTTTAAAACCTGGGCAGATGATTACTTTTTTATCAAACACCGCGACGAGACGCGCGGTATAGGTGGCATTTTTTATGATCGGTTAACTGCCAGTGACGACTTAACATGGGAAACCATATTTGAGTTTTCTAAAGCCGTTGGCAGATCATTTGCACCGGTTTATACTGAATTGGTTAATCGGAACCGAAATAAACAATTTACTGAAGAGCAACAGCAGTGGCAGTACCAACGCCGCAGCCGTTACGCAGAATTCAATCTGGTATATGATGCCGGCACTAAGTTTGGCTTAGAAACCAACGGGCGCATTGAGTCCATCTTAATGAGTTTGCCTCCAACCGCTAAGTGGCTTTACAACTATCAACCGGAAACAGGTGGTGAGGAGGAAAAAACATTAAAACTTTTAAAGAAGGGGATTAACTGGGTTTAACAATTGAACCCTTTACATACATACGACGTGTGTAATACTTATAAACCTTAAAGCCGTGCCACACTTAAAATCCTTTTTCGCTTTTTCTTATTCAGCCTTTTTGCTGCACCACAACTAACAATTTTTAAACTCTTCTGAAATCCTTATCGTTCTGTACAGCGCAAGAGCCGCATTTCGGCAGTTTTTGCATGATAAATTTAAACAGTTATATATCAGACAAAAATTTTTTCATTAAAAACACTTTATTTGTACTGCAGTTTATTGAGCTGCGGCATTTTTATTTAAGAAATTCATCTGCCTCTATACAAATGAAAGCATTACTTATACTCACTGCTATAGCTATGATATCATTATCGGCATGCAACGGTTCTGGAAAACTGGAAGGAAAATGGTTATACGCTGGGGGCGTATACAACGGAAAAAAAGAGGGAGGCACAGAGGGGTACCAATTGCAGCGGACTTACACCGATAAAAAGTTTGAAGCCGTTATGATTGAAGATGGCGGTGAACCGCAAAAGTACCAGGCAGGCGATTACGAAATTGATGGCAATACCTGTACCGAAACCGAAACCTTCTCAACCCAGCCTTCAAAACTGACCAATGTGCCTGTACACTACAATTACCAGATCAAAAACGACACGCTGATTCTGGAAGGCAAATTACCAACCGGTATGCAGGTTGAAGAGCATTGGACGAAGATGAAGTAGGCCTTGAAGGTAACATTTCTGCAAAGTAGCCACCACAGAGCCATACTACTTTTTTTTGGCGCCTGCGCCTGCGTCGTCTTTGGAAGATGATTTCTTACCCGATTGATAGTCGGAGGTTGCTTTTTTACCTTCCGTACTGGGTGCTTTTTTAATGTTTTTGCCGCCTTTATCTTTACTCATGATTATTTGTTTTATGTAGTGTGCGTGTAAGCTCCGACCGCTTTTTAAGAGAAGTAATGGGATTGATATTTGCAGAGTTACAACTAAAGATACAACTGAAAATAACGGTAATAGTTTTGCTAAGTCCTATTAAAAGCATCGCACGAGTAATCTTAACCGCCCTTTGCCTTTGCTGCTGTTAACGATCTGCCTTTTTACCCCGTAATTATTCGGTAAGCTGAGTTACTTTTCCTTTATTGCAAAGCCTGTATTGTAAGCCTTACCGGCCGGAATGTTAGTAATTTTACCTTTAAAATGGCTTAAAATTCGTATCTTCGCAAGTCAAATTTTTCGCATCAACCTAACACATTGAGCAAATTTTTCTTACACAAAAATTGAAATGGCTGAAGATAATTCACAGAACGAAGACAGAATCATTCCTATAAACATTGATGAAGAAATGCGAGCGGCCTACATTGATTATTCAATGTCGGTTATCGTATCACGTGCACTTCCAGATGTGCGCGACGGCCTAAAGCCTGTACACAGACGCGTATTATTCGGTATGCTCGATTTGGGTTTATCCAGTGGTAAACCTTTTAAAAAATCGGCGCGTATTGTAGGGGAGGTGCTTGGTAAATATCACCCGCACGGCGACTCGTCGGTATATGACACCATGGTGCGTATGGCTCAGGATTGGAGCTTACGTTATCCGCTGGTAGATGGTCAGGGCAATTATGGGTCTATTGACGGTGATAGCCCTGCGGCTATGCGTTACACGGAGGCTCGCTTGCAAAAGATAGCCGAAGAAATGATGGCCGACATCAATAAAGATACTATCGACTACCAGTTAAACTTCGACGACTCATTAGAGGAGCCAAGCGTACTACCTGCTAAAATTCCTAACCTGCTTGTTAACGGTGCGTCGGGTATTGCGGTGGGCATGGCCACTAATATGGCGCCGCACAATCTTTCGGAAGTTATTGATGCTACGGTAGCGTTGATTGATAATCGCGATATTGAAGTTGCCGAGTTGATGAACTATATCAAAGGTCCCGACTTTCCGACTGGTGCAATTATTTATGGTTATGAAGGTGCCCGTGACGCCTTTGAAACCGGCCGCGGCCGTGTAGTTTTACGAGCACGTGCCGAGATTGAAACCTTCAATAACGATCGTGAACGTATAATAGTTACCGAGATTCCTTACCAGGTAAACAAGGCGCAAATGATTGAGCGCACTGCCGAGCTGGTTAACGAAAAGAAAATAGAAGGTATATCTACCATTCGCGACGAGTCCAGCCGCGAAGGTATTCGTGTAGTTTATGAGATCAAACGTGATGCCAATGCCGCTATCGTTTTAAACAACCTCTATAAATATACCTCACTGCAAACTTCTTTTAGTGTAAACAACATTGCGCTGGTTAAAGGCCGCCCTATGTTGCTTAACCTACGAGACCTGATACACCACTTTGTGGAGCATAGGCAGGAAGTTGTTGTTCGCCGTACCCGGTACGAACTGGCGGAAGCTGAGAAGCGCGCGCACATCTTAGAGGGCTTATTAATTGCTTTAGACCACTTAGATGAGGTAATACGCCTTATCCGTGCTTCGGCAACGCCTGAAGAAGCACGCGATGGTTTAATGACGCAGTTTGGCTTAAGCGAAATACAAGCCCGTGCAATTTTGGATATGACGCTGCGCCGTTTAACGGGACTGGAGCGCGATAAGATTAAAGAAGAGTATGCCGAGTTAATGAAAACTATTGAGTACTTGAAATCTATCCTGGCAGACCCGGCGTTGCAAATGCAGATCATCAAGGATGAGCTATTAGAAATCAAAGAAAAATATGGCGATGAGCGTAAAACCGAAATGGTTCACTCGAGCGCCGAAATGATGACTGAAGATTTCATTGAGGATGAAGATGTTGTTATCACTATTTCGCACGAGGGATACATTAAACGTACGCCATTAACTGAGTATCGCCGCCAGGGCAGAGGAGGTAAAGGCGCTATTGGCAGTAACAGCCGCGATGAAGACTTTATAGAGCACTTGCTGGTAGCATCAAACCACAATTACATGCTGTTCTTCACTGAGGCCGGCCGTTGCTTCTGGTTAAGGGTATTTGAAATTCCGGAAGGCACCCGTACCTCAAAAGGACGTGCTATCCAAAACATTATTAATATCCCTAAAGAGGAAAAGATTAAAGCCTATATAAAGGTTAAGAATTTGAAAGACCAGGAATACCTGGAAAACAACTTCATTATCATGTGTACGGCTAAAGGCACCATCAAGAAAACTTCTTTAGAAGCCTATTCTCGTCCGCGTTCTAACGGTATTAACGCTATTAATATTAATGATGGCGATACCTTGCTCGAAGCCACATTAACTACCGGTAGCAGCGAAATTGTAATGGCCTTAAAATCAGGCCGCGCAATCCGCTTTAATGAAGCTACAGTTAGGCCAATGGGTCGCACTGCAACCGGAGTTAGAGGCGTTACTTTAGAGAACGAGCAAGATGCTGTTGTTGGAATGATAGCCGTTAACGATTTAGACACAACCATACTTGTTGTTTCTGAAAAAGGATATGGCAAACGTACAGACGTTGATGATTACCGCGTTACAAACCGTGGTGGTAAGGGTGTAAAAACTATTAACGTAACTGAAAAAACCGGCAAACTTGTTGCCATAAAAGATGTTACAGATGGTGATGATTTAATGATCATTAATCGCTCTGGTGTCATTATCCGTATTGCCATGAACCAATTAAGGGTTATGGGCCGTGCAACCCAGGGTGTTCGTTTGATCTCTCTGAAAGAGGGTGATGAAATTGCTTCGGTAGCTAAAATTGAGCACAGCGAAGAGGAAGAACTGGAACAGGCGATTGAAAGCAGCTTGAACACCAACGGCACCGACGTTGGAATTGAAGACAACGATAGTCCGGCGGCAGATGCGCCAGATGATGCAGAAAACGAATAAATTATGCTACTAAGCCGTAAAATCATTGTACTGGTTTTATTAGGATTGTTTACCGCACCGTTAGCCTTTGGCCAAAGCGAGGCATTAAAGGTTGTGGTAAACAATCTGGCTTACTATCGCCAGCGCGGCGAGCTCAAATATCTGAGCAACGCCAAAAAATCGGTTGATAGTTTAATTAAAACCCGGTCAGATTCATCTAACCTTGGTAAAAACATATACAAAGCTATTGTTTACTCAAGCATAGCTTATATAGACTCCACTAACCGCTTAAATCAGCCTGCAGATTTTTCGAACAAAACAGTTGAACTGGTTGATAGACTTTCTCACCATAAACGAATCTACAAATACCAAACGGAGCTCGATTTTTCAAAACGATGCCTGGCTAATGTTTTGATCAGAAATGGATTTGAGCAATGCCGGCATTTAGATTTTACAAATGCGGTTGAATCTTTTAAAAAAGCACAGCAGTATTCACCTAAGTTTGGTCAAATAAACGCTTATATAGCCTATGCTAATACCCGGGCCGGCCGTTTGGAGGAAGCAGTTAAATTTTATAACACCTTGCTGACTGCCGACAGCGCCAAAACAGAATATGTGATTGCCGCGTCAAACATTTATAAAACGATGGGGGATACCGCAAAGGCACTGGAAACGTTGCAAAAGGGGAGGCGCTTTTTACCTGGCGATAAAAGCCTTGTTTTGGAAGAAGCTAATATCTTCAATAATAAAAAGGATTACAGATCACTGGAGCCGCTGTTGAAAGATTTACTGGATGCTTACGGCAATGATGCAGAGGTGTATTTTATTGCAGCTAATTGTTATGACCGTTTGGAAAAATATGATAGGGCAGAGTCATTGTACCTGCGTGCTATTGAACTGAATAGTGCTGCTTATGACCCCGTACTTAATTTAGGGCTTTTGTATTTAAAGCTTAGTGCTGCCAAGCGAAACAAGGATGAGGCGGATAAAAATCTTTCGCGGTCGGCACTTTGGCTGCAAAAGGCATATGAAATGTCTCCTAAAAACGTTAATACCCTAAAGCTTTTGCAACTTATATATGCAAAAAGCGGAAACGACACTCAATTAAATAACATAAACAGTAAATTGCAACAATTAACTAATTAGAGAATCTATGAAAATTAAATTTTTGATAGCAGGTGCTATGAGCCTGTTCTCGGCAACAGTATTTGCACAAAAATCAGAGTTAAATACTGCTCAGACCGAGTACGACAAGTATGCAGTTTTCAGACAGCAAAAGGCGATGGCTACTAACGCCAGAACCAGCCTTAATACTGCTAAAACTTCTATTGATAAAGCCGCTACCAACGATAAAACCGGTACATTACCTCAAACTTATGCTCTAAAAGGCGCAATTTATGGTGCTTTGGCTTATAACGATACAGTAGCAACAACATCACAGCCTTTGTATAGCGCTGCCGCCGATGCTATAAAAAAAGCTAAAGAAACTGATACAAAAGGGGAGTTTAAAAAACTGGTTGACGAAGCAAATCAGTATCTGGCTTATTATCAGTTGAATAAAGGTGTAAAAGAATTTCAGGCTAAACAATTTGACGAAGCCTACAAAGCTTTTGATTTTTATCGTAGCATTTATCCAGAAGATACTACAGCCATTTACTACACCGGCTTAGCTGCTGCAAACTCGAAGAACTACCCAATTGCCATTAACAACTATAAAAAATTAGTTACCACAAATTATAGCCGCAGAGCAGATATCTATTCAGATTTATCCAACTTATATCTGATGACAAAAGATACCACCAATGCATTAGCTGCTGTAAGTGAAGGAGTTAGCAAATTCCCAACCAGCGCAACATTACGCGGCCGTGAGGTAGAAATTGCATTACAACAAGGCAAGCAAGCAGAATTTATAGACAAAATTCAAGCTGCTGCTACTAATGATCCAAAAAATAAAACGCTGCACTTTTATACTGGCATTGCATACGGTAAAATAGCCGATGCACAGGCCGAAACTGCTAAAAAAGCCAAAGATCCGGCTGCTAAAGCTGCTGCTTTGAAAGCCAGAGACGACAACAATGCTAAGGCTGCAGATGCTTATCAGAAAGCAGTTGAGTTAGATCCGAACTATTTCGAAGCTAACCTAAACATGGGATATATTTTAATGACTTCTGCAGTTGATGATTACAATGCTGCAAACAAGTTACCCGTTGCTAAGCAAAAAGAATACAATGCATTATCTGCAAAAGCTAACGCCGCCGCTGATAAAGCAAAACCATACCTGGAAAAAGCAGTTGAGCTTAAACCAGATGATTTAAGCGCTTTAGGTAATTTAAGAAACTACTACATCATTAAGAAGAACACCGTTAAAACTGCAGAGATTAAGAAAAGAATGGATGCAATAAAATAAGTAACAAGGGGCCCAGTAATGTGGGCCCTTTATTATAATTGAATTTACTTAACATAATGTTAATTATGAGAAGTTATTTCAAATAGAAAAAGCAGCTTGATAATAGCTGCTTCTTTTATTATTTTAAAGATGCATTAATCGCTTTGGCTGAATCTAAGTGCATGTTTAGTTTCGGTAAGCTTTTTTCGGCCAGCTTTTTTATTTCGGTTATACGGTTATCGGTATTCTTACGAAATAGCTCAATAACTTTAGCATGATCTGCAACCATCATTTGCATGTACGCTTTGTCAAAGGCAGGTCCCGACATTTTATTTAAACCAATCACCATTTGCTGATGTTCCGGATTCAGTGTGTCTGTATCCATTTTTAAATTGACATACTTATCAGTCGCGAGCTTTTTTACTTCGCTGCCCATGTATTTATGATCAGATATCATCATCTTGGCAAAGCTAATAACCCGCGGGTTTTGTGATTTGGCCTGCGCAACTGTGCCAGCCTTTATTTCTGTTAAACTGGCTTCATGAGCTTCCTTTATAAATCCAATTCCCTGGTCATCAACCAAAGTTTTTTCGTTATAATTTTTTGCGCGCCGATTATCATTACAGGCGGTTATTGATATAGCTAGTAACGCTACAGCGCTTAAACTTAAGATGTTTTTCATTTTGTAAGATGATGTTAACAGATAATTATTTTAGTAACAATTAAATGTTTTACTGGTTTACAAAACGAACAACAATATTTGAACAGTTTGGATTTTATTATTTAACTATAGTATTAGGCCAAATTACGTCCGGCATTTACAATACCGTAAACTGTACGAATCACTAACTTACTATAGGCGCTCTTTAACTCTTCATCTGTTGTATTTTTTAATTGTTGCAGTGCATAATGCTGTGTAACAACCAACGGTAAAACAATGCGCTCACGCATTGCTATAGAGCGTTTTTCAACCGGGTATTCTTGCATTAGTTCCTGGTTGCCCGTTAATTCAAGCGTTAAAGCCTTTGTTAAGTCAAACTCGTTTTTCAGTAATTTCCAAAACTCCCCATAATGCTCGTTATGTTCCAGGTGCGCTGTAATCCTGAAGTCGGATTTAGACATGGACATCATGCAATTATCGATCATGGTTTTGAAAAAACCAGATGACTTGTACAAATCTACCGCATCTTGCCACTTACCTAAGTCTTTTGCTTTTTTTAAAGCCGAACCAACCCCATAAAAGCCTGGTACATTTTGTTTTAACTGGCTCCACGAGGTTACAAAACTAATAGCCCGCAAATCTTCTAACTTTAACGGCGCGCCAGCATTGCGTTTGGTAGGCCGACTGCTTATATTGATGTTGGACAGCAATTTTAATGGGCTCATGTTCTCCAGGTACTCGGTAAAGATGGGATGCTTACGCAATGCCAGAAACTTATCAAAGCTCTCATTGGCCATTGTGGAGATTAAGTCTTTATGTGCTGTGTCGAGCAAATCACGATGATTTGGATGCAGCGCTGATGTGATACCAGCGTTTACGAGTTGCTCGATATTGTATTTTGCTGTTTCTATAGAGCCGTATTGTGAACTAACGGTTTGGCCTTGTATGGTCAGTTGGATATGATCGTTCGCAATTTCTTTGCCCATAGCCGCATAAAAGCGGTGCGTTTTGCCACCACCTCTTGCCGGCGGACCTCCCCTCCCATCAAAAAATGCCAGCTCAATATCATACTTTTTGGTTATGGCGGTTAACTCAACCTTGGCTTGGTATATAGACCAGTTAGCCATCAAATAACCACCATCCTTAGTACTATCTGAGAAACCCAGCATTATCATCTGACGGTTTCCACGCTTCTTTAAATGCTCTTTGTATATAGGGTGCGCATACAATTTTTCCATTACGCCAGCCGCATTTTTCAGGTCATTTACGGTTTCAAACAATGGCATAAAATCAATGGTCAGGTTGTCTTTCGTCCAACCGCACCACAAAAACAAATTCATTAACTGCAGTATATCCGAAGCTTCCTGGCAATTGCTGATGATGAACCGATGGCTGGCCTTCTCGCCGTTTTGTTGCTGAATTTTATGCATCAGCCTGATAGTGCATAGCGTATCATTGATCATCGCTTCATCAGTATTGCCATCTGTTTCCTCAGTGCAAGGATAATCAGCTTCATTAAAGCTAATGAGTTTTAGTTTTTCATCTTCACTCAGTTCGCTGTAATTTTCTGGCAAGCCGTTATTTAGCCCGGGTTGTTTTAAGCCATATTGAAATACCGTGCGCAATACCCGGCTATCCTGCCTAATGTCTAAGCCAGCAAAATAGCAGCCGTAAAGCCTTACCTTCAGTGTCAGATCTTCGATCAGCTCTAAAAATATACCATCGTGATCTTTAACCAGCGTATCTTTAATACCCTGCAACAAGTCAATCATTTCTTGCTGCAGATCACCAGCCTCTGGTTGCGGATTAAAGGCGTTCACGTACAACAAATCACCAAGCCTGCTCATAGGCTCCTCAATGCCTCTAAACGTAATGCGACGCTTTAGGATGCGGTAATCTCTATAATAACACCTGAAGATGATTTGCCTTAGCGTTGCTGCAACCGTACGTGTCGAATTGGTTTTTACGTTCGGGTTGCCGTCGCGATCGCCGCCCGGCCAAAAGCCTAATTCAAACACCTGGTTGGGAAAGCTGTCAATACCAAACTCCTCATTCAATCGGGTTTGTATACCAGCCAAGGCGTAATAAAACACGTTCTCTAAAAACCAAATCAGGCTAATGGCCTCGTCTACAGGCGTAGGCGAAGTTTTGTTAAAGAACGGCGTTTTACCCAACTGCTGTAAAAGCAGATTTACGGTATTAATATCGTTCGTTTTAAGCGCCTCAATTAGGTCGGTCATGATTGTTAGTACCGTGCCAGGGTAAAACTGTGTAGGATGCGCGGTTAATACTAGGCGTAATGAGAAATTCTTAAGCTTCTCACTAATCTTTTCGCGCACTTCATCGCTCGATGCCACCTGCTGCAATAAGCCTTGCAGGGTACCGCTATCATCGGTCCGGCTTAATTTGCTGAACGATGAATCCTCAATGGCATCAAATAGTACCACTTGTCTTTCGATATACTGTATAAAGCGGAACAAACGATTAATCTTCTCACGTTCATCAACGCCGGGTACATGCTCATCAAAAAAAGACTCAATAACTTCACTTGGTGATTTAAGTTGTGCTACTCCTTTTTCGCAATGCGAGCTAAAGAACGGTAATAAAATTCCGGTATCCTTAACTTGATAAAAAGGTAGCGTTAAAAATAAACTGTTATAAAGTTCGAAGCGAGTTATGACCTCTTGGCTGAAGACTGTTTCCCGTTGGGTAGAATGTGGTGTTACTGACATATTTTATAAACTGTTAAATGAAGGCGAACGCCTTCTTTAAGCGGCGTTAAAATACACATCTTATCTATAAATAATCAAACCAAGCTGATAATAAATAGTTATTGCATTTAGCACAATGTATGTTTTTCTGATATACTTCTTGGTTTATCTATTTTTGTACTGTAATTTGCTGCTGCTAACCTAATGTCTACCCAAACCCGCGAGATAAAAAGCTTCCTTTTCAGCCAGTATTTTTCTGACGGGCTGCGTATTAGCATGGGCTTGCTATTGCCTGCTGTTGTTTTTGCTCAATTAGGCTTACTTCAAACCGGTTTAACTATATCGTTAGGTGCTGTTTGCATGAGCGTTATTGATAACCCCGGACCGGTTATTCACAAGCGTAACGCAATGCTAATAGGCAACGCCCTTGTTTTTTTGGTATTGATAGTTACCGGATATGCACGTTTTAATCTATGGGTTTTAGGTACTGAAGTTACCCTCCTCTCTTTTATTTTTTCCATACTCATCGTTTTCGGTAATAGGGCAGCAGCAGTGGGAACCGCAGGTTTGCTAGCCATGGTTTTTGTGATGGATAAAGATATTGCCAGAAGCGAGATTTGGACGCATAGCTTAATGGTGTTAGCCGGAGGTATATGGTATATGCTCATGAGCCTGATGTTCTTTGGCATTAGACCTTATCGTGCGGCCCAGCAGGCTTTAGGTGAAAACATCAGGGATATTGTTGAATTTTTAAGGGTGAAGGCCGATTTTTATTTACCTGAGATTAATATTGACGACAATTACAGAAAGCTTGTTTCCAAACAGATCATGGTAAGTCAGCATCAGGATTCCGTTAGGGAGTTACTGTTTAAGAGCCGGCAGGTGGTTAAAGAATCAACCAATTATAGCCGTATGCTGGTACTTACGTTTGTTGATCTGGTAGATATGTTTGAGCAGATTATGGCTACCCACTATGATTACAGCCGTATACATGAGCAGTTTGGCGAAACAGGTATTCTGGAAGATATTGGTCATTTGCTTCACCGCATGGCCGATGAACTAGATAACATTGGATTTGCTGTGCTTTCTAACACTACTTACCGCTCAGCCAAGCGGTTTAGCACCGATTTAGAAGAGCTGAAGGCTAAGATTGATACACTGGGAGCTTCCGGAAACACAGGAAGTAACCTGGTGTTGAAAAAAATCTTGATTAATCTGCGTGATTTAAATCAAAAGATCGTCGACATTTATAGATATCATAAGGCCCGCACCTCTAAAAAGCCAATTGACAATCCATACCAGGTAGAGTATGATAAATTTGTTGCGCATCAGGATTTTTCGCTTAGACTGCTATTAGACAACCTTACGTTCAAATCAACCACCTTTAAGTTTGCACTGCGCGTTTCTTTAGTTTGCCTGTTTGGTTTTATCATTACCAAAAGCAGCGCTTTGCTACATTTCATTAATGCTGTTACTGGCCGTACAGTAGTATTTGGGCAGCATAGCTACTGGGTATTACTTACCATTATTGTTATTATAAAACCGGCGTTCAGCCTTTCTAAACAGCGCAACTACCAGCGGCTTATCGGTACCATTTTTGGAGGAGCTATTGGCGTTGGTATTCTTAATTTTGTACATAACGATACGGCTCAATTTGTAATATTGGCCGTTTTGATGGTTGGTGCCTACAGTTTTATACGAATTAATTATGGGGTGGGCATCGTACTGATGACGCCTTACGTGTTGATATTGTTCCGGTTTTTAGGTTTAGGGCATTTAAACATTGCCGAGGAAAGGATTATAGACACGATAATAGGGTCAGTAATTGCATTTGGTGCTAATTATCTGTTATTCCCAACTTGGGAGTCTGAACAGTTAAAACAGAGTTTGCACGAAGTACTTACGGCTAATGCCAATTATCTCACTAAAATTGCTGAAAGTATAACCGGTATACCGGTGAGCACTACTGAATATAAGCTAGCACGTAAAGAGGTATATATCAAATCCGCTAATTTATCAGCTGCTTTTGAGCGCATGACTTCTGAGCCCAAAAACAAGCAGCACAAAAGTAAGGATGTGCATAAATTTGTTGTATTAAATCACATCCTATCCTCATACATAGCTACAATGGCTTCGGGCGTTACAGGGCGTGAGCTGCATAAAACCAGTGGCGAGAACTTAAAGATGGTTAAACGTAGTATTAACATTCTTAATGACAGCGCTAAAAAGCTGGGCGGAGTCGGTGTTGACTTTGTAGGCGATAAAAAGTTGGACGGTTCTGAACAACGCGAGTTAACTGCAGACGAAATTTTGTTAAAAGACCAGCTCGGTTTCATTCATAAAATAAGCGCCGATATTGCTAAAACGGCTGATGCATTTATAAGTTAAAGTAATTCGTTTGCAAGGTTGGCCAATTCGCTGCGTTCGCCTTTTTGCAAAGTGATGTGCGCGTAAAGCGGATGGTTTTTAGCTTTATCGATTAAATAAGACAACCCGTTACTCTCCGCATCGAGATATGGCGTATCAATTTGGTAGATGTCTCCTGTAAATACCACCTTGCTGTTCTCCCCTGCTCTTGAGATAATTGTCTTAATCTCATGTGGTGTCAAGTTCTGTGCCTCATCAACCATAAAGAAAATTTTGCTAAGTGTACGTCCGCGTATAAAAGCCAGGGGCGTGATGGATATTTTGTCGGTAGCCACCAGTTCATCAATCTTCTTTTGCATTTTCTCATCATGGGCATATTGGTCTTTCAAGAACTTGAGATTATCCCAAATGGGCGCCATAAATGGATCAACCTTCGATTTAGCATCGCCAGGTAAATACCCGATTTCTTTATTGCCCAGCGGCACGGTAGGGCGTGTAATAAATATTTGCCTGTAGTTTTTACGCTGTTCAAGCGCGCTTGCCAAGGCAAGCAGTGTTTTGCCGGTGCCCGCATTACCTTGTATGGTAACCAATTTAATAGCAGGGTTAAGCAAAGCATGCAAGGCAAACGCCTGCTCCACACTCCTCGGCTCAATGGTAAAAGCTGTTTGCTGCTGTATCTTCTCTAACTGGGCATTCTGTATGTTATAAAACGCAGGAACAGCAGTATTTTTACCTTGCAATATATAGAATAGATTACCGGCGGGGTGGATATTTGCCGTGTCAGCCGGCAACGGCTGCTTGTTAAGCTGGCCCAGCAGCCGTTCGGTTACTTTTTGCAGGGGGCCTATGCCAGTATATAACGCTTCCAGATTTTTTACTTTACCTGTCTCATAATCTTCGGCATGCAAGTTCAGCGCCTTTGCTTTTAGCCGCAAACAAATATCTTTCGATACTAAAATAACTTTTTTGTCCGGATTTTCCTGTTGAAGGCCTAAGGCTGCATTAAGTATGCGATGATCTATCTTATCACTTCCAAATATAGTCTCCGCATTAACTGTAGCCTCTGACTTATCCATTACAACTTTAAACGAACCTTTATTTTTACCGTTTAATGGTAACCAGTTGTTAAGCAAATAATTTTGCGAGTAATTATCCATTAAGCGAATAAATCCACGAGCTTCAAAATTACGCGTATCATTACCCGTTTTCATGTTATCCAGCTCTTCTAATACCTGAATTGGAATAGCCACATCATGTTCCTGAAAGCTTTCAAATGCGTTATGATCGTAAAGAATAACCGACGTATCCAGTACAAATATTTTTTTTTGAGCAGATGTTGATTTGATTTTACCCTCTTTAGCCATGTAAGGTAAAAATATACATTTTAGCTGTAGCCTATAGTACGGCCGAATGAATATAATTGAAGAGTATATAAAACACGAAAACGGAAGCCTCCACATTTACGTTTCAACTTCCGTTTCCTTAACTTTTAACCCCAACCATAGCTGGCTTTAAAAGCATTAAGTACGATTTGATGTGCATTTACCGATCTGCCCTCTGTTATTGCTCTATATAACTCGCGTCATATACAAGCGATTACTACTGCAAGACCATTACCTTTGTTTTCACTGTTTCTCCGTAGATTACGGTGTCCTTTTTGGTAATACCTTTTTTAACCCTCACCCCTCAGCTATAATAACTTGCGTATCTTATTTGCTACCAGGATGCAATTAAAGACTTCCTATGATCTTTAGATCCTCCGAAGATTCACCCGATTCATTTTCCGTTACTCAAGGCTGTCAATGTACGTCGTTCTTAATAATACTAAGATAGCATCTTTTACTATACGTGTCAAGTGTAAAATTTAATTATTTTTCAACTTGCTGTTAATCAGTAGAATAAAATCATCGCCATTGCCTTTTAAATTTTTTCTGTTAAAAACCGCCAATACCTTTTTGGAATATGGCGCATATGCAACTTTGTGTTTTTACGCGCTGGTATATTTACGCTGTTAAAATAATTCTTCCAAAGATTTTGATAAAGTCCCTCGTCTTCTGTATAAGTTGATATCACATTGTCGGGACGGGCAGTTGAAAAATCAAGTGTAATAAATTCGAGTTCGTGAAGATTATAGTATAAGCCATAGTTGCGCCGCATGTCGTAAATGATCCACTTTTGGTCGGTATATCGGTTTTTGAAATGTTTACCTAATAACGGGAGCACATTAAAATCGGGTTCTATAGCCGAATAGAAAGTTTCATCTTGTAATTTTTGAAAGCGTATGAAAGCTTCCATGCGATGTTTTTCACGGCGTATCATCCGCAACAGCTCTGCCATCCGAAGCACATATTTATTGCCATAATCTTCTTCTACATTAATTTCTGAATCGAAAACATACCTAATGTAGCCAATAATTGTTGCGTCCTCGCCATCAAAACCAGCCATATGAATAGCATAAAGGCGCTGCATGCTTGCCGTTGCCAAGCGCTGCTGTAAGCCCTGCAATACACGGCCTGCGCGGTTTTGATCGGTCACTATCTTAATAACATCTTCAAACAAAGCGGCACTTAGCCACTCCCCTTTCTGTATTTTAACCTGTTGCAGCTTGTGTTCATAAATTTCAAACACCGCGGTAAGGAGGCCTTCAAACGATCCGTCGTATACAAGCGTAGTCATCATTAAAACAAGTTAAGCTGAGTAACCGAATTTTTTAAATACTTACTTTGCGACTGAGACAGGATGTATTGCTTAATGGCAGTTCCAGTTAAATCTCGCTTTTCAAATTGCGGACTGTGGCAAGTAATAAAATACTTTGCCCGGTTCAATGCCACGCCTATCTTCTTTAATTGGTCCCAATTTAACCTACCGAACAGCCTTGCGCTAACAATTTTTTGTGCCGACTGTAACCCAATACCAGGTACCCGTAATATCAATTGCAAGTCAGCTTTATTTATATCAATCGGAAAAACGTGCAAGTTGCGTAATCCCCAGCTTAGCTTTGGGTCGATGTCGAGATCGAGATGTGGATTTTGCCCGTTTACAATTTCATTTACCTGGAAGCCATAGAATCGCATCAGCCAATCGGCCTGATAAAGGCGGTTTTCTCGTACCATGGGTACGCTAGTGTGCAGGTCGGGCAGGCGTTTATCGCTTATTACAGGTACATATCCTGAATAATAAACCCGTTTTAGATTGAAATTTTTATAAAAATGATTGGCCGTATGTAAAACCTGATGATCAGTTTCGGGCGTAGCACCTACAATTACCTGGGTACTTTGGCCGGCCGGTGCAAAAATGGGTGCTTTCTTAAACAAAGTCTTTTCTTCCGTCCGGAGAATGATTTCGTTTTTGAGGAATCCCATAGGTTGAATCATATCCTGGCGGTTCTTTTCGGGCGCTAAAAGCTTTAAACCCTCTTCTGTAGGCATTTCTAAATTAACGCTTAACCGATCGGCATACAGGCCCGCCTCTCGCATTAATTCGTCACTTGCTCCCGGAATTGATTTAAGATGAATGTAGCCGTTAAACTTGTGCTCAGTTCGCAGCTTTTTAGCAACGCGTACCAAACGTTCCATGGTAAAGTCGGCGTCTTTGAAAATACCGGAGCTAAGGAACAAGCCTTCGATATAATTGCGGCGGTAAAAATTTATAGTTAAATCAACTACTTCTTGCACAGTAAACGCAGCACGTTTTATGTCGTTGCTGCTACGTGAAACGCAATAAGCACAATCAAAAATACAGTGATTGGTAAGTAGTATTTTAAGAAGCGATACACAGCGACCATCTTCTGTATATGTATGGCAAATGCCGTTACTGGCATTACCTAATCCTTTGTTTTCGTTTTTACGCTTGCTACCGCTCGACGCACACGATACATCATATTTGGCAGCATCCGCTAAAATATTCAGCTTCTCAGTTATACGTTTCTCATCCATATGATTTCAAAAATACTAATATTTTTAGCATGATTGGAATAGAATAAAAAACTTTACACAACTATAAGGGTTACATTTAAAAAGATATATAATGGAAAAAGTGTATACAGCTGTTGTAACAGCTAAAGGCGGCCGTGATGGTCATATTAAATCGTCGGACGGCATTATTGACCTGGACTTGAAAAAACCGGTAGAAATGGGCGGTGAAGGCGGCAGTTTTACCAATCCCGAGCAATTATTTGCTGGCGCTTATGGCGCTTGTTATCTGGGCGCCTTAGGCAGCGTGGCCAAAAAAGATAACATTGATGTAAGCGAGGCAACGGCTGAGGTACACGTAAGCTTTAATAAGGACGATAACGCCTATGTGCTTTCGGCCGAATTGCATGTACACATTCCGGGCAGGAGCCTGGACGAAACACAGCAACTGGCGGATAAAGCTCATCGTGCCTGTCCTTATTCGAAAGCTGTGCGGGGAAATATTGAGGTTAAGGTCATAGCAGTATAACGCAATCACCTTCTAATTAAAAGCTAACAATAGAAATGGTTCACAGCTCGAAGTTTCAAAAACTTAGGCTGTGAACCGTTTTTTATATACTTGGGTTTGAGGAAATATGTTGTTAATTAAGACACGGCAACTTCAGCGCTTTCAGTAATAGGCAACTGGTTTGGTCTGCCGTTTTTAAATGCTTTACGTGGAGTCAAACCCAGTAATTCAAACATGGCCATATCCTCATCAAATGACGGGTTAGGCGTAGTTAAAAGTTTTTCACCAGCAAAAATAGAACTGGCACCTGCCATAAAGCATAAGGCTTGTTCAACAGTACTCATTTCGGTACGGCCTGCAGATAGTCGCACTACCGTGCGCGGCATAATAATGCGGGCGGTTGCAATCATGCGCACCATATCCCAAACAGAAACCCTCGGCTGCTCGGCCAATGGGGTGCCTTGAACTGGTACCAGGGCGTTTACAGGCACTGACTCGGGATGCTTTGGCATATTAGACAAGGTCTTTAGCATGGAAATCCGATCTTCGACCGTTTCACCCAAGCCGATAATACCACCACTGCAAACTGAGATTTTAGCTTTCCTAACGTTTTCAATGGTTTTTAAACGGTCGTCATAAGTACGAGTAGTGATAATGCGCTTATAATCCTCTTCAGATGTGTCGAGGTTGTGGTTATAAGCGTATAAACCTGCATCGGCAAGCCGTTGAGCCTGACTTTCTGTAAGCATGCCTAAAGTGCAGCACACTTCCATATCCAGTTCATTAACGGCTTGTACCATTTCAATCACTTTATCAAAATCGCGGTTATCACGTACTTCGCGCCATGCTGCACCCATGCACAAACGAGATGCGCCGCCTGCCTTGGCTTTTTGAGCAGCAGCTACAACTTCATCTTTAGGTAAAATGGCATGCACATTAACGCCGGTTTGAAAACGTGCAGCTTGCGGGCAATAAGCACAATCTTCAGGGCATCCACCGGTTTTAACAGAAATCAGCGAGCTGATCTGCACTTCAGCGTAGTCTTTATTTTCGCGGTGAACAGTTGCCGCCCGGTAGATCAAGTCCAGTAATGGCGTATGGTATATTTCAGAAATTTCTTCTTTGGTCCAGTCGTGTCTTATTTCAGTCATTGGATAGAACTTTAAACTGTGGCAAATTTATAATAAAAGCTTTGTTGCCAACCATAGTGGCATCAAAAAACCTATACAGTCTGTAAAAGTGGTAATAATAATGGACGAAGCTACAGCGGGGTCGATACCCACACGCTTAAGCAGCAGCGGTATTGTGGCACCAGTAAGGCCGGCGACAATTAAATTACCTGTCATAGCTAAAAACATAACCAGCCCTAACGTAGGGTTGGCATCATAAACAAGCGCTACAATAAAAACAATTAACCCAGTGGTGGCGCCATTGGTCATTCCAACCAAAAACTCCTTAATTACAGTGATATAAGCCTGCTTATCTGTTAAATCGCTTAATGATATGCGCCTTACTGTAACAGCCAGTGCCTGAGTGGCTGCATTACCGCCCATACCTGCAATAATTACCATGTAGGCCGAAATGATTGGTATTTTCTTCGCCGTTTCATCAAAGCTCCGGATAACAGAAGCTGCTAAAAATGCTGTTGCCAAATTAATAACAAGCCAAGGCAAGCGGCTTTTAATGGCAGCCTGCCAGCTACCTCCTAATTCCTCATCTTCAGACACACCTGAAATTTTCAGAATGTCTTCTGTATTCTCCTCCTCCAGCACGTCCATAATGTCGTCGACCGTAATACGGCCGAGCAATCTCATGCTATCATCTACGACGGGAATACTGGTTAAATTGTACTGTGAGAAAAGCTTGGCTACCTCTTCCTGATCGAGATCCGCTTTAACATATACAAACTCCGTATTTACTAATTGAGATACGGTTACTTGCCTTTTCGCCTTTATGATATCTTTGATAGAAAGTATACCTTTCAGTTCGTTATTATCATTTACGGCATAAAGCGTATAGAACTCTTCCATCTGCTCCGACTGGAGAATGATTTCTTCCAAAGCCTCATTCTTAGTAAAATTGATGTTAACTTTAATGAGGTCGGTATTCATCAAACCACCGGCCGTTTCCTCGTCATAGTTGAGTAAGGCGCGTATGTTCGTCGCGTCTTCCTCATCAATTTCACCTAAAATTTCCTGCTGATCGCTCTCATCTAGTTGTGAAATAAGGTCGGTAGCATCATCGTAATCAAGTTCTTCAACAATCTCCGACCGTTTTTCCGGCGTCAGATTAATTAATAATTCTGCCGGGTGATCTGCGTCATCCATCTCCGAAATAACTTCGGATGCCTCTTCGGCCGGAAGAATGTTAATGATTCGTTCGCGTTCTGCAGGCGAAAGCTTCTCGAAAAGTATGGCAATCTCAGAGGTATGATACTGTTGCAGAACCTGTTGCAGGTCTGCATCACTACCATCAAGCGCTGCTTTAAGGCGCTGCAGGTCTGACTTATCAATTTCAAAAGATTGCATATATGCCCAAGTTACAAATTATAGGGCAAAAGGCCATTAAAAAAGGGTAATATGTAATATTACCCTCTTTACTAAAAATCACATAAAAGTTCTTTATATTATACTAAGCTACTTTCTTAAGCTTGTAAGATGTATTGTCATGGTTTATAACCAGTTCATTCTGGTCTATCGATTCAATCATGATTTTACGTTCGCCCAAGCGGTCGTAATTGTGAATTAATAAATAATAGCCGTCATCGTTTTTAATTAAACGAAAAGGCGACACAATAGTACCCGCGGGTTGAGTTTCTTTAAAAAATTTGATTTTTAGTAAATGTTTAACAAAATCGAATTCGAATCTTCTCTCGTTTTCGAGATAAATCCCAATTGGCAAGCCGTTCATGATGTTTGGAGGTTAGATGTAAATGTTACCCTAAATTAAATAGTAATTATATTTTTTGCAACTAAAAAGACTAATTTATTTATTAAGTCATTTAATTGCTAAATACTATATAGGTAATTGGTTGTAACATTATATAAACTGCTGAGTTTATTGATTGTTTGGCTAATCTTTAATTTTCTTACAGCAATTTTTATAGTGCATGTATTATCGGCGTGTTGCTCCAATATATTTACGCCCTCATCTTTCAGAATTTTCATCACATCATTCATCTGCAGGTAATCAAAATCAATGCTATAAACATCGCTGCTTATTTTTTCAACAATTCCAGCTGCTGCTAAACCTTGCTCTGCCGCCGTTTTGTAAGCATTGATCAAACCGGGCACACCCAATAACTTTCCTCCAAAGTATCGTACGACTACAATGAGGGTGTTAGTTACATTTTTAGATAACATCACATTTAGTATAGGCCGCCCAGCAGTGCCCGATGGTTCTCCGTCGTCATTCACCTTAAATACAGAACGGTCTGGCGTAATGCGCATTCCCCAGCAATGATGGTTAGCTTTAGGATGCGCAGTCTTTAACTGATTTATAAGCGGCTTAATCTCACTTTCTGATGTAATGGGATAAACAAAGGTAATGAATTTACTGCCACGGTCGGCAAAAGTACATTCGGCCGCTTGTTTAACAGTGAAGTAAGTATCTTCAAATAGCATAATAACTATAATTGAGCGCTGTAAGCAATTACCGCAATGGCAATTACGGCCAGTGCTATGCCAACTTTATGGAGTAAACTCAGCTTTTCTTTAAATATCATTAAACCAACTAAGGTGCCGGCAGCAATAACACCAATGTTCATTGCTGTAAAAACTACAGATGGGTCACTGGCTAACGCTCTATGTGCTTTAAGGTAAAACAAAATGTTACCAAAATTGAAGATGCCGAGTATCCAGCCAAAAAAAATGTGCCTAAACAGAAAGCGTTTATTTTTGAATTTAATCTGATACAGAGAACCCAGCACGGCTATTATAAATGCAGCAACATAAACAATAAACAACGATGCCGTATAAGGTGCTGTTTTGCTGGTGGCCATCTGCTTAAAAAGTATATCAATTGCACCAAAGCCTAAAAAAACAATTAAAAGGTAGAACCAGGTATTTTTATTATCCTGGGTAACTACATGCTTTTTTTGCCAGGGTATAAGGCAAAAAATAGCAGCAAAGCCAAGGGCTATGCCAAAAAACTTTAATAACGTAAAATGGTCTCCTAAAAATAAAAAGGCGGCAGTGAGTGAAATAAGTAATGATAAACGTTGAGCTACATCGGTACGTACAATACCTGCAGATCTAACTGCCAGCGCCATCATATAAAAGATGACGGGCAACAATATGCCTAACAACAAATAAATATTAATCGGTGCGTTGGTTACGCTCTTTACATCAGGTCTTAAAAAAATCCAGGTGAGCAGCGCTGCTATGGAATAATTCCAGGTGATGGCTTGTACCACGTTAATTTGATAACGCTTAGCCATTTTTAGCAGTATAGACACCAGCACACTACAGCAAACACTTAGAAATATATAAAGCATCAATGGCTATTGGTTGTAAATTAATTGCAAACGATCATCTCCTACCACGGTTTCTTCAAATCGGCTTCCGGTAACAACGGGCGCTTTTATACCATCCCGAAGCATACTTGTGCCGGTAAATATACGTGCTTCGTCCCATAAACCTGTTTCTATAAATTGGTTTAATGTGTGAGCACCGCCTTCAATGATAATTGATTGCACATCTTGCAGATACAGCTGAAACAAGATGTACTGTGGTACAAACCGGTCGAAATCTTCTAAAGCAATATACTTAGTCTTACCTTCAACGTCTGTCTTCAAAGCATTAAATACGAAGGTATCTACTGAATTATCGAATAAGTGTAAACTATGATCCAACTCCAGGTTACGGTCAATTACAACCCGTTTGGGCGACTTGCCGCTCCAATAACGCGCGTTAAGCTGAGGATTATCAATCCTCGCGGTATTTTTACCTACAAGTATAGCATCCTCTTCTGTCCTCCAACGGTGTACTAATTTTCTGGCTTCTAATCCAGTTATCCAATGCTGCGAGCCATCCGCCGGTGCAAACATGCCATTAGCCGTCTGTGCCCACTTAAGCACAATATAAGGGCGCTGCTGCTGCACACGTGTAAAAAAACGCTTATTAATTTGACGGCATTCTTTTTCCATTACCCCTGTCACAACTTCAACGCCTGCTTGCATTAGCTTCTCTATTCCTTTTCCATCTACCTGCGCAAATGGGTCGCGGCAGCCAACAACTACACGGGGAAATTTATGCTTGATGATCAGATCAGCACAAGGTGGTGTTTTCCCGTAATGTGCACAGGGTTCTAAGGAAACATACAAGGTACATTGTCTGAACAGGTCGGCAGCGTTTTCATGTATCTCTAAAGCCTGGTTAACGGCATTTACCTCCGCATGCGCTTGTCCGTATTTTCGGTGGTAACCCTCTCCTATTATTTTCCCCTCGTGCACAATAACGGCACCCACCATTGGGTTGGGGCTTACCTGCCCTATGCCTAAAGCTGCCAGCTCCAGGCAGCGTTGCATAAAAATTTCAAGGTTAACCATCGCACAAAAGTAGCTTTTATGTTTATTTGTTGCATGAAAACGGTTAAAGATGCTTTTGATAGGTTTAAGACAGATTTAACTGGCATGTACAGCACTCAGGAAACTGATGCTATAACTAGCTTGTTATTAAGTGATTTAACCGGAAAAAACAAAGGCTGGCTTAAGGCTTTTGACAGTTATGAAATGAGTACGGAACAGTCTCAGCAATTATTGGATGCGCTCGAACAATTAAAGACTGGAAAACCTATTCAATATATACTAGGACATACAGAATTTTACGGCCTGAATTTTATGGTAAATCCATCAGTTCTTATTCCACGACCGGAAACTGAAGAATTAGTGGAATGGGTGTTAGCATCGGTTGATAGAGAAACAAAATACGACATATTGGATATGGGAACCGGCAGCGGTTGCATACCTATTTGCTTGAAAAAGTTTTTGCCGGCCAGTACCGTTGCTTCCATCGATCTATCTGCCGAAGCTTTACAAACAGCTGAGAGAAATGCGGAATTAAATCAAGTAGATGTGAAATTTCTGCAAGCTGATATTTTAAATTTGGCAGAACCCGAAGTTACAAGCAAGCAATACAATGTTATAGTAAGCAACCCACCATACGTTACCATGACCGACAAGGAGCAAATGCACCAGAACGTAACGAATTTTGAGCCGCATACTGCGTTATTTGTAAGCAACGAGCAGCCGCTGATTTTTTATGAGGCGATAGCCAGTTTTGCCCATACAAACCTTACCAAAAATGGGTTTTTGTTCTTTGAGATTAATGAGAGCTATGGCAACAAAACGGTTGATATGTTATTAGCTAAAGGATTTGTAAACATCGAATTACGGCAGGACATGACCGGTAAGGATCGAATGATTAAAGCTATGAAAACTTAGATATTTAAGTGTCAGACGCTGTTTCACGCTTTTTACGCAACATAGCCAGGCTGTCTTTTACTAACCATTGCGTTTCCAGCCAGCCAATTTTATACACGTCCCACAAATCAAATTTCATATAACGCTGTAACCAGCTGTAGCTTATAATCATGCCGGTTAGTATAGGCAGTATGGTTGCCAGGGCAACTCCGTAAATATTGCCGAACACCCACACACCAACAAAATCGCCCACTACGTTAGCAATTAGCATAAATACCAGTTTAATTGCGTTTACCCGGGGCTGGTTAATGGCGTCGAGGGTAAGTGCCATAAAACGTTCAACCGGATATAGCAACGCAAACGACATAAAAACCCGAAGCACATTCGCAGCTTCGGTAGACAGGTACTTCTTGTCTACAATCCATATGGCAATTTCGGCGAAAAGCAGCGATCCTATCACCACCGGAATTAGAAGAATAGTAAGCAAGCCAGCGTATTTTTTGAGCAGATAGATTACATGATATTTATTATCCTGATTATAAGCAGCAGATAACGGTGGCATAACGGTGGCTGCAAAGCTGCGTAACGGAACTTCTACAAGCTCCATTAACCGCAAACCTAAATTGTATATAGCGAGGCTGCTAGGACCAAGCATAAAGTTAATTATAGACGTATCTGAATAACGGAACAGGTTGCTGCCTAACGAAGTGCCGACACTATATTTACCAAAAGCGAAAAGCGCTTTAACGGTAGTGATGCTTTTATTAGCAAGAGTACCCAAGCGGGCCCAACCCAACACAATAGTCATTAAACTGGTTACACCACCTGCAACAAACCCTACGTAAATAGCTGTATTTAAATTAAGCGACTTGGTTAAAATCAACGTGAGCACCATTGTAATTGATAACACAGTACTGATAGCACGAATATAAAGTAACCTGTCGAACCGTTGCTCAGCCTGGGCCACACAGCTGGCTATAAAAGACGGTAACGTAATTACAAACACTAAACCAAACCACTTTAAAAATAAATCTAACCCACCATCTTTAATATGGATAGATGAAGCTAAGTAAACCAGATTTATGATAACAAATATACCGGTAATTAAAAGTGACAAGTACCAGGCCGACCCCGCTACCTCGGCCGCCCGCTCTTTTGTAGTACCCGAGTAAGATGTAATAAAAGCAGTTGTAATTAAACCTGCCCTTAAAGTATCAACCAAGCCTATAGTGCCCTGGAAGAAAAACCACACCCCCATTGTTTCTATTGAAAGATAATTAAACAAAATAGCGATCTGAACCAGGTTTAGCACCTGCATAATAGCAGTGCCTATCAGGTTTACGATATGTGGGTTTTTAAGTTTTTTGAGTATTGGCTTTAGTTTAGCAAGCATTACAGCGTTTAAGGTATCTTAAATGGTTAATTATTATGAAGGACGTAATCAGTTCAGTTTTTTCAGCTTTATAGTGCTGTTAACCACTTTGCCTTTTAAATACAAATTGCGCATTACACTTACGAAGAAAGAATTACTAAGTTTCCATTTGCTACGTACCATTGTGTTGGGTTCGATTGCACCATGTTCGTGCAAAAACAAATCCGAGTCGGCATTAAACATTAATGCCCTGCCGTTTTTACGGATAAACTGCATACACATGTTGTATTCAGTCGGGTCGCCACGTTGGCCCTCTATATATCGCCCAAACTTTTGAAAAAAGTGTGACCGGCGCAGATGCGGGTGATCACTGTACAAGCGAAACTTTAAATGATTAAGATGTAATAGCGTAGGTTTAAACAACATTTCTGCATATCCCAGCTTATAGTCTTTAAGGTATGGAAATGGCGCCCACGGGAAAGTATAAAAGCGAATTATATCCCAGCTTTCCGTATCCATTAGCTTAATTGCATTTATAAAGTTCGGTGCAAAGTCACAGGTGGGTTCAAAATCTTCCTGTACATACAGCGTATAAGGCGTTTTGACAGCATCCTGTCCCCTGTTTATGTTGGCGCCCAAGCCTTTGTTTACCGGTGTAGTGATTAGCCTGAATGTATAGATTTGCTGTAATGATTTAACGTAGCTTAAATGTTCAGGCTTACTTCCGTCATCAGATATAACAATCTCTTCAAATGATAAATCTTCCTCAGCACAGCGTTTTAGCAAATGCTCAAGCGACTTACTGCGATTGTAATGTGTTATTAATAAGGTTACGCGGTCAAAATTGTATGGAGCTCCCATCAGTATATCTATAAAATTAACCGGTAATTTTTCTAACAAATCGTTTAACCATGCGCACGCGACGCGTAAACGCGCCCACCAATTTGAAATCCTTCCAGTCCGTTTTACTTAAGTAATCAAAGAAGATTTGGCGGTACTTTTCACTGTATGTATAGTTGGTGTAAATAGGTTTATTGCCTATATAGTGTAAAAGCTTAGCGCCGGGTTTATCATTGTCTACTAAATGGTTCCACTCCGGGTCGAGTTCTACCCAGCGGTTGGCTAATACTGCATTTAAACAGTATTGGTCCCCATATACAATGTGCTTTTGATATTTTACAGCAGCATCTAATGCCTTCGTACAAACATCAAACTCGTTCCATTTTTGCAGGTTTATAAGTAATAACCCCGCATTCAGGTATTTGTCATCCGCTTGATATCCTAACTCTTTCCAATTGCGCACGCCTCCGCCCCATGAACATCCAAGCGTTTTAATACCCGGATCCTGTACAGCAGCAATAATGCTGTCGCCAAATTCAACCTCCCACAACTCGGCGATGTTACCCAGTACAATCATGTCCGAATCCAGATACAAAACACGCTCAGTACCTTCTGGAATAAAAGTATGTACAAACAGCCTGAAAAAAGTGGTTACCGGCAAAGCGGCATTATTAAAGTACGGTATAGTAATCTTGCCCACCACGTCTTTTACCAGTAGAAACTTAATGGCAATTTCCTTCGAACTGATAGAATTAATTAGCCGTTGACGGTTTGCAGCGCTAATGCCATCGTCTATAACGTAGATATCTTTTTGAACTCCGGCCGAATTTATTTCGAGAGATTTAATTGAGGCGGCCAATAGTGGTACGAAGTTATTATCACAGGCATAAACAACACTTAAACGCCTATCAGTACTTGTCATATATGGATTAGTAGTAGGTTTAATTTCAATTTGCAATAGCAATTAATTAGCCAGCCGCAATGTAACAACAATAAAAGCGCTGGTTGAATGGCTAGTGTACGGCACATGCGCCCAAAAGCCATTTTTTTAGTTATACGTAAAGTATGTGTGGATGGTTATGGAAAGTTCAATATGTAACAAACGGGAAAATTGTTCCTCGAACTATCGCTTAAAACCACAAAACCCGCAATTGCTTGCGGGTTCTTGGTAAATAAATATATACTGTCTTATTCGCCGTAAGCTTTAACAACCTGCTTCTGGACGCCTAAGCCATCAATGCCTAATTCAATTACATCTCCAGGTTTAAGATATACCGGTGGATTGAATCCTAAACCTACGCCAGCAGGTGTTCCGGTGGAAATAACATCGCCTGGCAACAAAGTCATAAACTGACTAACATAAGAAATCAGGAACGGGATATTAAAAATTAAGTTGGCTGTTGTGCCGTTTTGCATTTTTTGCCCGTTAACAGTTAACCACAAACCCAAATTGTTTACGTCGCCTACTTCATCGGGCGTAGCCAAAAACGGACCTAACGGAGCAAATGTATCGCAACCTTTCCCTTTATCCCAGGTTCCATTACGTTCCAATTGAAATTCACGTTCAGAAACATCATTATGCAAAACGTAACCGGCTATACAGGCTTCAGCCTCTGCTTCGCTCACATAACTCGCTTTTTTGCCTATTACTACTGCTAACTCTACTTCCCAATCGGTTTTAACAGAGTTTTTAGGTATAACTACATTATCGAACGGGCCCACTATAGCTGTGGTGCTCTTCATAAACAAAACAGGCTCGGGTGGCAATGGCGCTCCCGTCTCCTTAGCATGATCGGCATAGTTTAAACCTATACAAAGTAATTTTGACGGACGAGCTACCGGACTTGCCACACGCTCATCGGCGCCAACCTCAGGCAGATTATCTTGATGTTCCTCTATAATAGCCTTAAGCTTTTCCAGGCCGTTGGTCTCAAAAAATGCTTCATTGTAGTCAGGGATGAAGCCTGATACGTCGTACCGTTTATCATTTATCAGTACACCTGGTTTTTCCTGTTCCTGATGTCCAAATCTGATTAATTTCATATCGTGTTTTTATGTGTAGCGAGTACTTAATGTTTGGGAACAATAATAGGTGTAATTCTTGCTTTTTACCAAAATAACTTACCCTTTGTTCAGAAAATCAAGTGCCTGATCGTTTATCAGTCCATCGGTATGTAACTTCTCCCAAAAAGCTGCAGGTATAACAGCGTTTACCATTTGGATATTTTGAGCTACACGTTGCGGATTGGAGGTGCTTAAGGCTACGCTTGCAACACCGGGCGCAGTTAATCCAAACCGAACACATACTGTTGCCGGATCGAGCTCAAAATCTTTACAGCATTCGTAAAATTGATCGCGCCATTGGTAAAGTGCTTTACCGTTGTCGCTTTGCTTATCAATAAGCTTATAGTTATAGTAGTCTCCGCCGGTTAAGAAGCCAGCGTTAAATACAGCCGAGTTGATGATTAACGTACCTTGGTCTTTTAGCTTCTGCATAAATGCTAAAAGGTCTGCCGGATGACTATGTGCCGTCATGCTATTGGCAATCATTACCCAGTCTAACTTTACATCGCGGTTAATAAGCTCAATGCTTTTCCAATCCTTGGCGCCCACGCCGACAGCCTTTGCTTTACCTTGTGCCTTCAATTCAGTTAGCGCTTCGTAAGCAGCCAATATATCCTGATATCTTTTATTACGATCTGATTCATCAGTTGCCGCAGTAAGGTATTCATCAGGATCATGTACCGATACAAACTGAGTTTGATAATTTCCTAATAATTCATTGCCTTGCTCATAACACTCCAAAATGCCTTCATAGCTTATTTTTTGAACGGCATCGTACTTTAAATCCTTCCAAACACCGGGTTCAAACGTAGGTTCGGGCGTTTTAAGCTCCGTACGCACCCAGCCTAGCTTGTTACTTATCAGTACTTTATCAGGGTGTACATTTAAATCTTTTAAGCATTGGCCCAGCGATTCTAAAGCTAAGCCAGCCCCATATTTACCTGCCGAATCGAAAACAGCCGGCACTCCGCTATTACTTACAAATTCATCCACAATAGCCCGCTTTTTTTCATGAGGCAAGGCAACGTACAAATTCCCTAACCCGCTGGTACCAAAAATCACCTTCGGAAGTTTTAGAGATGGCTCACTGAACTGCATATTATTTTTCAATTGGTTAGTGTTGTGGCAAAGCTATTACTATCTGCGAAATTATTGAGCGTTAAGTTGACAATTCTGAATTGACATATACCTATCACGCTAGCAAGGGCTGAATTACCGGCCAAACTTTATCGGCAATTATTTGGTATCCCTGGGCCGTAGGATGCAAACCATCGCGTAAATTGAGATGCGAAACGCCTGCCACACCATCTAGCAAAAAGGGCAAAAAAGCCATGTTGTTCGATTTGGCGACTTGTGAAAACACCGCTCTGAATTGCGCAACAAACGCTCCAGGTATCCAGCCAGGTAGTTCCATACCCAACAAAGCCATTTTTGCATGAGGATGTGCAGCCTTCACTTTGTTAATAATAGCTTGCAAATTGCTGGCCGTTGTTTGTGGCGATATACCACGAAGAATATCATTAGCACCTAATTCCAGCACAAAGACATCAACTGGTTGCTTTAACAATAAATCTATTCTTGCAAGCCCACCGCTTGATGTTTCTCCGCTTACGCCGGCGTTAATTACCTGGTATGCAAGTTTCTCTTTTATGATCCGGGCTTGTATTAAAGCCGGTAAAGATTCGAGTGATACATTTAACAAGCCATAGCCGGCAGTTAAACTATCCCCAAAAAACAATATATTCTTCAATTTATTTTTCCTTTTTAATTAGTTGCGTAAGTAAATAACGCTCAGGATGCTGTTTACTTATAATGTCATTATTAATCAAAATACTGACACCTTGTTTGCACTTTATTAACTTCACCCCCATGATTAGTATTTTAGGTTGCGGTTGGTATGGACTAGCTTTAGCGAAAGCTTTGTTGGGTGAGGGTGAATTGGTTAAAGGATCCACCACTTCTGAAGCGCGTTTGCCCGACCTTACTCAGGCCGGCATAAAACCTTACATCGTTTCAGTTACTGAAGAAGGCACTGCCCAGGCATCAGGTTTTTTTGAGACCGACACCTTAATTGTATGTATTCCGCCCAAATTCAGGAGCGGACAAACAGCAGCTTATCTTTCAAAGATGGAGAATATTATTGCGGCTGCCATAAATCATAACATAGGGCAAGCGATCTACATAAGCTCAACGGGTGTTTATCCAGACAACAACCAGGTTGTAGATGAATCAGTACTACCAGAACCTGATGAGGCATCCTCAGCGCATATACTATTTGCTGCCGAACAATTGTTTATGAAGCAAACGGCGTTCAAAACAACCATAATACGCTTTGGTGGTTTGGTTGGCCCGGGCCGTCATCCGGGCCGTTTTTTTGCTGGTAAAATAGGCGTAGATAACGGAAGAGCTCCCGTCAATCTAATACATCTGGATGATTGTATACAAATAACCCTGTCAGTGTTAAAGCAGCAGGCGTACGGATTCACATTCAACGCCTGTTCGCCGAGTCATCCACAAAAGCAGGTGTTTTATACTCAGGCGGCAATGCACGCAGAACTGCCGTTGCCGCAGTTTAAAGATGAATTAAACGATTGGAAAACTGTAAATAGCATAAATTTAGGCCGCATACTCAACTACAAGTTCATTGTGGGTGATTGGAAAAGCTGCTTTGCGGAAAATAAATTTTAATTTTAGTCGTCGGGCAATTATGAATAGCACGTTCGTCCATCTTGGGTAATAAATTTCAATTTAAAAATACCTGATATTGTAACACAATGCTGCTTTTTCGATCGGTTTGAACTGCTTTTGCGCCCGGGCTCAATGTTTCAAATATAGGTCTGTTTTGATAAGCAAACGTAAGTTTAGAGGTATGTCCCTTCAATAACCAGCTCGCTCCTGCCTCCCAATAGTTCATTTTACCAGCTAGCCGGTCATACTTGGCATATTGTAAGCTGGCGTAGGGCAGTACTGTTGTGCTTCCTATCAAGTTATTTTTAAACTTGTAACCAACCTGTGCATACAGTAAGCTGCCCGATCCGAATGATGGGTAGCCGTTACCGCTGCCATTTATAATAGTCGGCATTGTGCTGCCATTCGCCGGATTCATGGTCGACTGATTGCGAATGTAACCAGGGCCGTGTTGCAGGTTCATATATGCAGCATAGGCGCTAATAGCGGTGCCGGTTGCCGTATTTAACGGAGCATCATAGTAGGCATCAACAGCAAAATGACGCATTGGTGATGTTATTGTATCGGTAAGGCTCACACCTTTTCTCCACATAGCATCGGGCTGGTATTGGAAGCCCGCCCCTACGTTAAACACACGCTTTGTGCCTAAATACGTACCTGTTGCATAGGGCGTTGTATTCGCTTCTTCATCTAAAAACTGCCATTGAAAATAACCCTGCCATTGCATTTTTGCAGGCATTGCTGAATAAGTGGAATAATCAGTGAGTGCTGCATTATAATTTGAAGATTTTTGAACAGCCATCGGACTGCTCATTATTAATCGGTAATCTAACTTACCCAGCTTGCCCTTTGCGTATATGCTTAATTTTCTTAAAAACTGATCGGTAACATCGTTAGTTGTTTGCTCAAATAAAGGAGCATCCAACCCCAATATGCTCCCTACAGATGGTGCTGCATAACGTGAAAGGCCGTTCCATGCTGTAAGGCCAGCACCGAGAGAAAGCCGCTTACGTGCAATTTCATACTCGCCGGTAATATCGTGTATAAAGAAACCCGCTTTACGATCTGAAAGGAAATTGAAATTGTTCATACCTATTTGCGAATAGATAAACACCCGGTCGGCAATTTGCCCGTATGCCTGCAGCCTGGCCCTCCTGACGCCAATATCGGTATAGCTACTTTTGGGATAACCATTAATGGTTGTGCCAGGGTTCATGTCTGTGTTACGCACCCAAACCTGCGATATCAGCGTGACTTTGAAATAGTTGCTGCCATCTTCGTTAAGCCAAAGCTTACCGTCTTGTATTTTTTGCGCCTGTACGTATGTAACCGTTATTAGCGTAAATATGAAGGCTGTAATTTTAGTAAATTTATGTTTCATTAATTGGCGGATGTAACAAATCGTTGTCAAACTTTGGAAAAAAACTTGAGAATAAGCAGCCTTAATTTACGATGAGCTTTTACCGTTAATGATTAGCGGCTGTTTTCCTTATAGTGAGTTACTCCTTTTTTGTTTAGATACTGGCTTTGATATGATTGTTAATTAGTCAGTTTGGAGATAGCTGGCATGGTTGTTAAGCATTATTTATTGTTTTTAATTTAAAAAACAGATGCCTGATTTTAATCCAAAACAAGTTTTATATACTGCTGACGCGCTTAATGAGCGCGGATTAAGGTTAGCTGAGAAATATTCAGACGCTGTACATGTGCCCGTTAAACAACACAACAGACTGGTCGAGATTGATGAAATATCACATTATAAGGCTAAGACGGATTTGTTGGTTTTAGGCAGGCTTAAAACGCTTGATATAAAATATAGCGGGCGTAGCTCAGATTATATTGCGCCAAGTTTGGCTAATGGCTGCTTTGGCGCCTGCACTTATTGTTATGTTGATCGGCATAAGAAAGTTAATCCCATAACCATTTTTACCAATGTAGACGAGATACTGGCTAAAGTAGATAAGCATGTGGCTTTATTACCATGGCCGAAGGCGGCCAACCAGACGGATGATATCTATTACACTTACGATATTGGCTGTAATTCAGATATTGCGGTTGATTATGATATATCACCCGGAATTGCCGAGGTGTTTGAATTTTACAAACATCATCCACGTGCTAAAGCAACATTTGCCACCAAATTTGTAAACCCAAACATGTTAGGTTTTGATCCGCAGCGAAAGGTGAGAATAAGGTTTAGCTTAATGCCTACCGAGGTAAGCAGGCTGGTAGATGTACGTACAGACAGCATTGAAAAGCGCCTGAAAGCCATCAACGACTTTTATGAAGCCGGGTATGAGGTACATGTCAACTTTTCTCCTGTTATTGTATATGACCGGCTTCGTGGTGTAGACAGGGATTGGGAAGAGGATTACCGGGAACTTTTCAGGCAATTAAACGCAGCAGTAACCGAAAAAGTCAAAGAACAGATGCAATGCGAAGTGATTTTTTTAACGCATAACGAGCGTCAGCATTTGGTTAATGTTGATATAAACCCTAAAGCGGAAGAATTACTTTGGCTGCCCGAGTTACAGGAGCAAAAGCGAAGCAGTTTTGGCGGTGTTAATATCCGCTACCAATACCAACTAAAGGCCAAAATGATAGATACTTTTGTAAATATGCTTACTGAAGAAATACCCTGGTGCGGTATCAGATACATATTCTAATATCCTTAAGTATAACTTTTTGAGTGCAACTAGTTATGTGGATGATTAAGCGTTCGCTCTGACTGGTACACAATGTCCTTTATCTTGGTATCCAACTCATTAATGGTAAGCTCAATCATAGGGTAATAACTGTTAAACACGTAATTATCATCCAGCTTTAATACTTCCATTAATCCCATTAAAGATGCAACAGGCTTGCGCAGTTCATGCGATTGAATTGTGGCGATCTTCTGTAAGGCCTCATTCTGTTTGTCAATCTGCTCTGCGTTTTGCTTACGTATAGTTACATCGGTTGCATTAATGGTTACGCCAATTATCAGGCCGGTATTATCAGTAACCGGTTCAAATGTCACTTCCAACCAGCGGGCGTCTTCCTGTTCATACTGTAACAGCCATTCGGAATTTACAACCTTACCCTTCATTGCTGCATGAATGTTCTCAAACATTTCATCAGTATAATTTTGATTAGTAAGCGTTAAAAAGTGAACACCCTGCCTGATCTCTTTTTGGTAATTGGCTTTGATATATTTGTAGGCAGCTTTATTGTAAGCAAGCACTTCCATATTACGGCCAATAAGTATGTGAATGTCTTTTTGGCTGTCAAATACCGCCTTTAGTTTAATCTCCGAATCCTCTATCCTTTTCTTTTGAAGCTGGGTGCTTTGGTTTTGCTCCATTAAGCTTTGCATACTCCAATTCAGTTCAATTAAATTGGTAACCTGTTTGGATAACACTTTAATTGTATTAATCTGCAATTCGCTTAACTCAATTGGCTGAACATGTAATACGCACAAGCTACCAACTGCGTGGCCGTCATAGGTCATGAGGGGTACTCCGGCGTAAAACTTAACGTAGGGCGCGTTACTTACAATAGGCAGATTTGCAAAGCGACTATCCTGGCTGGCATCTTTAACAATCAGCACCTCATCGTGCAAAATGGTGTGCTGGCAAAATGATAATTCACGTGCGTTGCAATTGATTTCACCCGTACCAACGCTTGCTTTAAACCATTGCATTTTATCGTCAATAAGACTTATAAGAGCTACGGGTACGTTACAAATACTGGCTAACAGATTTACAATATCATCTAAATCCTTTTTAATACCAGCATCAAGCTTTTTAAAACGGTCAACTGCGTTTAGCCGTTCAAATTCATCAATCATATCCTTTAGGTGGCTATAACCAGCATTTTAATTTTTTTAAAAATAAAATTATTTTTTTAATATTTAACACGATAGCCACTTTTTTAGTTTACACCTTACAACGCTCAGATGTAAAATAATTACTGTTTAAGTTTCTGTTGAAAAACTTTTTCAAGCTTATCTACTTTTGGTTGAATCACCATGCGGCAATATGGTTTGCTGCCATTTAAATTGAAATAATTTTGGTGATAATTTTCAGCAACAAAAAAGTTGCTGAAACGGGTAATCTCGGTAACTATTGGGTGTGGGTATACCTTTTGCTTGTTCAGTTCAGCTTTGTAAGTCTCAGCCAATTGTTTTTGCGCTGCATTATGATAAAAAATAGCCGAACGATATTGTGTGCCCTCATCAGCTCCCTGCCTGTTTAGCGTAGTAGGATCGTGCATTTTCCAGAATATTTCAAGAAGGTCTTTGTAAGAAATAATCTCAGGTTTAAACGTAACCTGCACAACTTCGGCATGCCCGGTTGTACCTGTGCAAACATCCTCATACGTTGGGTTTTTCACAGTGCCGCCCGAATACCCCGACTCTACTTTTGTAACGCCTTTTAAGCGCTGAAATATAGCTTCTGAGCACCAAAAACAGCCCATACCAAATGTTGCTTTTTCAGTTACTACATCCTTCTTATCCTGCGCAAAAACAGCAGGGATAGTAAGCAGACTTACTATCAAAAAAATTACAGATTTAATTTTAATCATACCACAAGTACGCAGATTTATATAAGATAGTTCTCAAGGCCTGTGTTATGACTTTTGTTTGATAATTGCTACTACTTAAATGTTGTAAGACCGCTCGCCTATTTCTTTACCCAGGTGTTGTATTTGTTCTGCATCAAGCAGTAAACCTGCGTGTGCATGCGGCTCATATATCCACACATTATGCTCATTTTTAAAAATGCATCCGCAAAGCTGGTCACAATAAAAAAGATCAAAGACGTTAGCACTATCGGCATCATCGCGTGACTGGACGATGACAGCAATCGGATGATCTTTTTTGGGTATATCTATTTCAAATGTATTTGCCATGTGTGTAATAACCGTTTTAATTTAAGTTGGTTTACAATACTACGTCATTTTAACAACTTACTGTATACTTACACCGGTGCTAATAACTGATCAAAACTGCAACTCTTCACCTAACTGCGTCACCGTCAGCTCATCTCCTATTTTGATTTCGCCTCTGCCGTTATGAATAATATTTTGACCAAAATATATCTTATTACCGGCTTTACGATATTTTGATAATGTTTTGAGCGGCTCGGTACTCGTAACAGCCGTTTGCTGGTCAACACCTATCATAACACAACGGGCGCATGGCTTAACACCATAAAATTTTATTCCTGCTACCTCAAAATGCCGCAGCCGGTCTTCTATGTAAGGAGCCGTTCCTTGTATAACGATATTGGGCCTGAATCGGTTGATGTTGATTGCAACGTCAAGCCGGCTATTCAAATCACTCAAAGAAGCTTCACTTACTAAAAGCATAGGATAACCATCAGCAAAAGAAGTAATATGACCGGAGCCGGCGTAGCGCGGGTCAACCGGCCTGATGCTATCATCTGTCATATATAATAAACGGCATGATATTCCTAACATTTGGCTAAACCACTCATTGGCCGCTGTACTTACCAAAGTGCCTGTGCAGGGCGAGTCCCATACATCAACGCAAACTCTAACATCAGTTTGAGGTAAATAAGGTATCAATAAATTTTTGCCGGTTGATGTGTAGGTAATAAACAGGCCATGCTCATGCAACTGTTGTTCAAACAGCGCCATTTGCGGAAGATACCGTTGTGATAAAAATTCATTGTTGTCATTAACCAAAATCCAGCGGCGGTCGTGCTCCAACCCTCTTGATGTAAGCGAGGCCCTTTGTAAAGCAATGCCGCCTAATGATTTAATTGGATAGATGTACAACTGACTGATACTGGCCATAATGACATTGTAAGTAGTACCAAAGATAAAGACTTTGGTAGCTATAATAAATATTTTGAAAGCTTAAGTTTGCCGTTATCAACCTAAACTTGCATATTTGCACCGCAAAACACCTTGCAAGGTTCCATAGCTCAGCTGGATAGAGCAACTGCCTTCTAAGCAGTAGGTCTCAGGTTCGAATCCTGATGGAATCACAAGAAAGCCCCTTTAAAGTTACTTAAAGGGGCTTTCTTATTTATTGGGTAAACTGTGGATAAACAATTAAAATTTATGCACCAAATACTCTATTATTGACCCAGTGCTGTCACTGTAGTATACAGTTAAGAATTCTTCTTTACAAAAAGGTGGTTCCACTTAATCTAAAATTAATTTCAAACGACCAGATCAATTAAGCTAACTTCAATTATTATGTTAGCTAATGCACTGTATCCTTAACGTCGCTTAATAACTATTGTTAAAAAAAAGATCTGTTATACCTTAAACACAAAACATTTCTTAGAACTAATTAAGCATTTTTCTGTTAAGGTGTAAATCGTTCAGTATGAAAAACTTATTTGTTAAAGAAAATGATAACAGTTTGGTTATTGCAGCCGTTGCTGTAGGCGCCATAGCTGCTGGTGCAATAGCTTACCTTTACGCTACTAAAAAGGGATACTCCTTCCGTAAAAAATTGTCTAATGTAGCTGAAGAGGCTAAAGACCATAGTACCGATTATCTCGAAAAGAAAAATACCAAACGTAAAAGGAAAACTACAGATTTGCACGAAATAGAGCAAATAGTAAAAGGTTAACTTTAAGCATGAATTGGAGAAGGCTAAAGCCGGGATATTGGGTGCTGATTGGTGTTATCGTACTTTTATTCATCATAAGGCTTATGCTTCCGGCTATTGTTAAGGGTTATGTAAACCGTAAATTAAACGAATTGCCAGGTTATACCGGCCATGTAAATGATATCGATATACACCTGATTCGTGGCGCCTATGCAATTGATGGTTTGGTGCTTCGGAAAAAAACCGATCCGCCTAGATACCCCTTTTTGAAAATAAAGCATACAGATCTGTCACTGGAATGGAAAGCCATTTTTAAAGGACGTTTGGTGGGCGAAGTAATTATGAATGAACCTGCCATACATATACTGGCAGAAACAGCCGATATATCTAAATAGCCGGCAAAAGAGCATTGGACACGGACGTTAAAAGCGCTAATGCCTATGACCATTAACCGCTTGCAAGTTAATGGTGGCCGTATAGCCTATATGGATTTTGCAGCAAAACCAGACATCAACCTGCATATTCAGAACATGCAATTAACTGCGCTTAACCTGGCTAATGTTGAAAAAACCGGTGAAGCTTTGCCTTCTACAGTTAGCCTGACTGGAACGTCAATAGGAAATGGAAAGCTTAAGGCCGACATGAAGATTAATGTTTTAAAAGAAATTCCTGATTTTAGAATAAGCGGCCAGTTGACCACCGTAAAACTAACCAGCTTGAATGACTTTATAGAAGCTAAAGGCAAGATTGATGTAGAGAAGGGTACACTGGATATGTATAGCGAGTTAGAAGCAAAGAATGGAAAGTTTAACGGGTATGTTAAACCTTTTATTAAAGGTGTCAAGGTGCTTAACTGGAAAAAGGATGTGAAGAAAAAAGGCGGCATCTTTCAGGCCGCGAAAGAAGCGGTAGTAGGCTTGTTCGTTAAAGCTGTTCAGAACCCAAAAACTAAAAAAATTGCAACTAAGGTTCCCATATCTGGCAACTTAAATAATCCCGAAACCAGCGGATGGCAAACTTTTGTGGGCGTGCTTAGAAATGCTTTTATCAAAGCGTTTACACAAGGCATCGATGGCACTATAAATTAACAGGAATGCACGAACATTTCGAAACAATAGGCATTAAACCGTTTTCGATTCACAAACTTGATTGCAGTTATTTAATCCATTTTTTCAGAATACATAACCGTTAGTACATTTGCAACTGGTTGTCGATGCTTGCGGGTTTTAATTTAGCTATAGCTGGTATCAGCTTATCGGCCTCTCCTTTTTGAGCTTTACCTATTAGCGTCACAACATTCTGTGCAACACTGGCTTGTACTGCAGGGTACACAGCCAAAACGCTGTCTACCGCTTGCTTCAGCAGGAAATCGTTATTCAAAATTACTGGTGCGACTACTAATTGGTTATGCAAACCTTTAATAAGGTGTATGCTTTTTACGGTTTTTTCCACCTCCGATTTTGCTTTTCTGGTAGCGCAAGCGCCGGTTAATGTGACTACACCCTTCTCAACCGAATAGCTGACGCCTGCAAAACTCACGTCAGTTTTTGCCTTAGTAACCAAATCAGCTTTAATTTCCTTGTCCAAACTTTGCTAACTACAGCTTGCAATTGCAATAGATATCAACGCACCTATTACAACAATTGTTATGCTGTTTCGCTTAATTGTCTTCTTACAAGTTTTCATATGAATTCCTGGTGTTTCGTTATAGTTAACAATACTTCAGCACAAGAAATGGTTTGCTAATTAAATCTTGTTGCTTTAAATTAAGCTGTAAACGCTATCTTTGCCCCGGCTTTTGGTTCCTGTAGCATCGCTCTTCAGGATTAAAAGGGAATTTGGTGTAAATCCAGAACTGTCCCGCAGCTGTAAGTTCTAATACAAACCGAAGTTCATTCTTTAGTCACTGTTCCGTTAACACAGAATGGGAAGACGAACCAAGGGGAACAAGTCAGAATACCTGCCTCTAGCTTTTATAATTCATAGCTTTCGCGGATTGAAGCTGGATGAAGATACTTTTCGTGTTTTTCATTTGTAGTGTACAATTTTCGGTATGCTGTGGGTATTTAACTCACAACACACATGGAATTAACTGAACTTTACACGCACTGGCGTGCAGGGTTTTCTGTAAGATTTATTTTAACCTGGGTATTGGTAATGCTTTTGGTTAGCCACTGCTTTGTTTTGTGCGCACAAGTAAAAAAGCCGGCAGTTGATAGCTTACGCAATCATCACTTACAGGAAGTGCAAATATGGTCGGGCGCACAAAGTATCCCCCTCGCTAGTCCTACACCTGTGCAACTATTAAAGGGCGCAGCTCTTGAGAGGTTAAGCACTTTATCTGTTGCAGACGCCATACGTTACTTTTCAGGCGCTCAACTTAAAGATTATGGCGGTGTAGGCGGCTTAAAAACAGTTGATGTGCGCAGCATGGGCAGCAGCCAGGTGGCGGTGTTTTATGACGGCATACAGTTAGGTAATGCACAAAACGGGCAGGTTGATTTAGGTAAATTTTCATTAGACAACATAGGTGAAATTGAGTTATACAACGCCCAAAAAGGCAGTATCTTTCAGTCGGCAAGGGCACTTGCAGCAGGCAGTGTAATCTATCTTACCGCAAAACGGCCTGTTTTTGAAACTGGCAACAATAATCATTATAAAGTAGCCTTTAAGACAGGCTCGCTGGGGTTAGTTAATCCTTCGGCACTTTGGCAACATCGTATAAGCAGTAAAACATACAGTACTGTTAGTACCGAATGGACGCGTGCAAGTGGCCGATACCCTTTCAGATACACCAATGGCGCTTATGACACCACTGCAACAAGAAATAACGGTGACATCGACGCCTTACGCATCGAGGCAGGATTAAACGGAACATTAAGCGACAGCAGCACATGGTCTGTCAAAACCTATTTGTACAACTCCGAACGTGGGTTACCAGGTGCCATTGTAGCCAATAAGTTTAACTATAATCAGCGCGAATGGGACCGCAATTTGTTCATACAATCGGCTTACGAAAAAAAAGGTCCGGTATACAGCTTATTAGCTAATGCTAAGTATTCGAGAGACTACCTGCGATACCTGGATCCTGAGATTGTAACCACAACCGGATTCTCCGATAGCCGTTACCACCAACAGGAACTTTATTTGTCTGTAACCAATCAAATTGTTATCAAAAAGTTTTGGAACACGGCTATCTCGGCAGACTACCTACTTAATACCATGCAATCGAACATTTACAGGTTCACCTACCCTACCCGTAACACTTGGTTAGCAGCAATGGCTACCGAAGTAAAGTGGACCAGATTTATCTTTCAGGCCAACGTACTGGGAACGTTTACCCACGAAAGTACAAAGGCGTTTGAAGCAGCGCCAAACCGGGTAAAATACACTCCTGCTGTAATGGCTTCCTGGCAACCTTTAAAAAGCCCGGACTTTAAGTTAAGGGGCTTTTACAAAGGATTGTACCGTCTGCCAACCTTCAATGAGTTGTATTACACCTTTGTTGGCAGCACATACTTAAAACCAGAATATTCCCAGCAATATGATGCCGGCTTCACTTTTCAGCATAATGGCTCGCAGCGTTTAATAAAGCACATACAATTACAAATGGACGTTTACTACAACCGTGTAGCCGACAAAATTGTAGCAGTGCCGGGCCAAAACCTGCGCCGCTGGACCATGGAAAACATTAACCGTGTAAACGTATATGGAATTGAAACCCGCCTGCAAACGGGATGGCAGTTAAAAAGCAGTTTATTTTTGAATGCCGGTATCAATTATACCTATCAAAAAGCACTCGATGCTTCAAGTGGCTCTATGGCCAACCAACAGATACCTTACACACCGCTGCACAACGGGGCTTTACTGGCTGGTTTGCTTTGGCAACAGCTTAGCTTAAACTACAGCTTTATTTACACCGGCGAGCGCTATAACCAAAGTGCAAATATACCCGCCAACTATGTAGAGCCATGGTACACGCATGATGTAGCAGCAATGTGGCAAACTTCGTTCAAGGGGCATCAAATAAAAGTGGGAATGGATATTAATAACCTACTAAATCAATACTATGAAGTCATTACAAACTTTCCGATGCCTGGTCGTTACTATCGGTTGAAGTTTAGTTTAAATTATTAAACAAATAAAAATAATGAGATCAACATACAAAACTTATTTTTTGCTTATCCTAATTTTGTTGTCTGCCTGCCGTAAAGATCCAAAACCTGCTCCGGAAGAAACAGAAACGCTTTTTGAACCAGTGCCCGCCAGTTCAGTAAAAGGCGTATACCTGCTCAATGAAGGTAACTTAAACATGAACAAAGCCTCTTTAGATTATGTGGATTATACAACGGGCCGCTACAGACGTAACATTTATAATCAGGCTAACCCTGAAGTAATAAAAGGGCTTGGCGATGTGGGAAACGACATTCTTGTATATGGTTCCAAGCTTTATGTGGCTGTTAATAATTCGAACAAAGTTGAGGTGCTTAACGCCAAAACCGGAAAGCGTATAAAACAAATTGATTTAGTAAACTGCCGGTACCTTACCTTTCATAATAACAAAGTTTACGTTAGCGCCTATTTGGGTAGCGTAGGCGACGCAAATTCGCCCAACGGTATAGTGGCTCAAATTGATACGACTACCCTGTTGATTGAACGGCGGGTAACGGTTGGCCGCCAGCCCGAAGAAATGGCTGTTGCAGGTAACAAGCTTTATGTGGCTAATTCAGGTGGTTATAGTCCACCTAATTACGAACGTACCATTTCGGTAGTTGATATCGACACGTTTACCGAGGTTAAGCGAATTGAGGTTGACATTAACCTGGAACATCTAAAAGCTGATCGCTTTGGCGATTTGTACATTACTTCACGCGGCGATTATCTGACCATTCAACCAAATCTTTACGTAATTGATACGCAAACCGAGCGAATCAAAAAAACGTTCAATTTGCAGACAAGGGCGTTGTTTATAGATAATGACCGAGCGTACGTCATAAGCACCAATGCACAATCCAAGTTCGCCTATAATATCATCAACACACTGGATGAAACGCTGCTTAGCCAGCAATTTATAATTGATGGAACACAAAGCCAAATAAGGTTGCCTTACGGCTTGAGCGTTAATCCGGTTACTAAAGATGTACTGCTAACCGATGCTAAAGATTTTATTTCGCCGGGTACGCTTTACTGCTTTGACAGTACTGGCAAAAAGAAATGGTCGGTAACTACCGGCGATGTACCTGCCCACTTTGCTTTTGTTTACTAAAATCCACTATATAAAATGAAAATTGAATTTCTACGCTATTCTAAAAGATTACTATTAGCAATTATTACAACTACCGTTCTTTTTACCTCTTGTAAAAAAGACAAAAACGAGCCTGATACCCTTGAGCCTGTAATTGAAAGTACAGCGGGCGTATATGTACTTTGCGAGGGTACATACGGCAACGGCAATGGCGACATCTCTTTCTACAACTTTAAAACGAATACGGCTGAAAAAAGCTATTACAAAAAAGTAAATGGAAGCAATTTAGGTGAAACACCAAATGATTTGCAACGCTACGGCAGCAAAATGTATTGCGTAGTAAGCGGAACATCATCTCAACCCCAATCATTTGTAGATGTAATGGATGTAAATACCTGCAAGTCTATTAAACGTATACCGTTTAATTCTACAACCGGCGGGTATGAGCCACGCTCAATTGCGTTTTACAAAAACAAGGCCTATGTGTCACGCTATGATGGTAAAGTGAGTCGCATTGACACTGCAACGTTAAACGTTGATGCTGAGTTAAATCTCGAAGTTAATTATCTTGAAGGCGTGGCAACAGCCAATGGCAAGTTATACGTAGCCAATTCAGATTACCTATATACCGGAAATGTAAATAAAATATCTGTGATAGACTTAGCAACCTTTAAAAAAACCAAAGACATCACCGTATCGCTTAACCCGGGTAAAGTGGTTGCTGCACCTAACGGCGATATTTATGTTATCTGTTATGGTAACTATTATACCAAAGTAGCTGGCGCACTCGACAGAATAAGCAGTATTACAGATACCAAGGTTCAAACAACACCTGGCTATGGCTATGGCAGCGCTTTAAGCTTTACAAGTGACAAAGGCATTATTTCAACGGAGACATCTGTTATTAGGCAGTTAGACGTAGCTACGGGTACAGCCGGCGCCAACTTTATTACCGACGGCACCTCATTCACTTATCTTTATGGTGTAACAATCGATCCGTTCAGCAACATGGTAGTAGCTGGCGATGGCGTTAGTTATACCAGCGGTAAAGCCTTCATTTTTGGCAGCAATGGCAAAAAGCTGCATGATTTTGAAACGGGCGTTTACCCTAAAGCGTCAGTATTTGTGTATTCGTACAAAAAACAATAATGGTTTTTCTTTCACTACTATGAAAACAACAAAATATAGACTTTATACAAGCGTGTTGCTAGCATTTGCTGGCGGCACACTGTTTTTCAGCTCCTGCAAAAAGGACGAAGAAATTGAGGAACCTGAACAAACTGAGGAGGTGAAAGTTAGGCCCATTACAACTCAAAGCAGCGCCTATGTAACACAGTTGTTCGATTATACCCCTGGTCCGGGCCAGTTTGTGAATACCGCATTTGGTGATGCGGATGCTGCTAAAACTGTTTTAAACGGTAAACAGGGTTTGGTTAGCTTAGGCTCATACGGCGGTAATATCGTTTTAGGCTTTGATCATACGGTACTTAATCAGAGCGGCAAGGAAGATATTGTTATTTATAATAATGCCTCGGCCACTTTTGCCGAACCGGGTGTGGTTTGGGTAATGCAAGATGTGAATAGCAACGGCAAGCCCGATGATATCTGGTACGAGTTAAGCGGTAGTGCCCAAAATTCGGCAGGCTATACGCGCAATTATAGTATTACTTATACACGGCCTTCATCGCCCGCCAATGAAGTGTCTTGGACAGATAACCTGGGCAACTCTGGCTCGGTTAAAACCAATACGTTTTATAAACAAGCGTATTACCCGGTGTGGATTACCGCAAATACTTATACATTAACAGGTACTTTGTTGCCGTCAAGCAATATTAATAATGCCGGGATTATTACCAGTACGCCCTTTACATTTGGGTATGCCGACAACTCGGCCGGATCAGACAAGCTAGATATAGCCAATGCTATAGACGAAAAAGGCAACAAAGTGGCTTTAAAAGGTATTGATTTCATTAAAATACAAACAGGGATACCATATAACTTGGGTTTGTTGGGCGAACTGTCAACCGAAGTTAAAGGCATTGCCGATATCAGTATCGAGAAATAAACATCTTATCCGCATTACTTAACAAACAAGAAAGGCTGCTAATTGCAGCCTTTCTTGTTTGTTAGTGTTTTTAACGCTGTTCAAGTACAGATAAAATATTCCCGGCTGGATCTTTAAACCATGCTATTTTTGGTCCTCCGCCGTGAAATATTCCTTTATCATCGGTTTTAAAGTTGGGCTCATTGTAAGTTTCAAATTTAACGCCTTTTTGTACAAGCTGATCTACAGCCTTCTCAATATCATCAACCGGAAAATTGAGGATGGTAAACGTGGCTGGCAAATGGTTTGGTTTAGCATATATGAGCACGTGCGATCCACCTGCTATATGCAAACTTAATAGGCCTGGCATATCCAGCTCTTCTACTTCTAAACCCAATACTTCACTGTAAAACTGCTTGGCCTTTTGGGAGTCGTCTACAGAGAATCCGCTAAAAGCTTTTGTGTTTTCAAACATGTTCAAGAATTTTATCAGTTAATTTAATATTTGGTATTAGCTCTATCGCCGAATATAAGTTTATCCAAAGAAAAACGCCCGGCACCTGCTGCCAGCAACATTACGGCAATACAAAAAAATATGGATGCCGGCTCATAGGAACTACCACCTTTAAAATTCACAAATGGATCATTAAAAACGAAGGCATGGGTATAAACAGCTACACCCATTGTTACCAGTAACCCAACACCCGCAAGCCTGGTCAAAAAACCAACAATAAGTGCTATACCGCCTGCAAATTCGGCAATGGCAGCGAGGGCTTGAAATATGGGTGGAATAAACGACTGTGGGCCCATCCAACTCATAGGATGCTGGATTTTTCCCCAGCCATGCAGTATAAACGCATAGCCGCAAACGAGTCTTACTAATAATAACGCCACATCAACAGGTGTGGCAAAATTGTAGGTCGCAAAAAATTTCTTCATAATGATAGGTTATGTATTGTTACTTAAAATTAATAAAAAAGTTTCATCAGCTGGCTAAACTTCAAAATTACGTTCTGGCATTTATACGATTAGCCAGTAATGCGCTAATAAACATCCCGTTGACCGGTTTTGTGCATAATGGCGTCTGCCAAGGAAATTCAATGTACCCTATTAACCGTAACCAACAGGCTTGAATAGCTTATGCCTTAATAATGCAACATTCAACTGAAACAAATCAACCTTTTGCATCATCATAAAAATATTAATTGCAATCGATTGCAGTAAAAATAAATTATGCGATATTTAACGCCGCAACCAATTATATGCACACCTTTTATGAGACAATACTATAAAGTGTTCCTCGCTCTTCTGCTTTCATGTCATGCACAACTGAAAGCACAGGTACGTTTGCCGCAATTAATAAGTGACGGCATGGTGCTGCAAAGAGATCAGAAAATCTACATTTGGGGCTGGGCTGCACCGCACGAAAATGTAAGTATTAAGTTTAACAAAAAGATATATAAAACATCCGCGTCGGCTGTGGGGAAATGGACCACTACCCTGTCTGCGCTAAAAGCAGGCGGCCCATACGACATGCAAATTGATGCGACCAATCATATTTTATTAAAAAACATTTTGTTAGGGGATGTATGGTTTTGTGCAGGCCAATCAAACATGGTTATAAACATGGAACGGGTTAAAGAAAAGTACCCGGACGATATTATCAATGCTGATTACCCTTTGCTCCGGAATTTCTTTATTCCTACCGCATCAGACGTACAGCGTACACACGATGATTTACCGCCTGGCAAATGGGTAACTGCAAACTCAAAAGACGTGTTATCATTTGGGGCGGTTAGTTACTTTTTCGCGCGCCATCTGTTTAACAAGTACCATGTGCCTATTGGCATTATTAACTCCAGTGTTGGAGGCACCCCCATACAGGCATGGATTAGCGAAAATGGCTTGAAATCTTTAGATCTCTATGCAAAGCGGATAGCCGAGTTAAAAGACACGGCCTACTATAATCGCATTAGTAGGCCGTATGTTAGTGCAAATGCGGGTAAACCTGGTAACAAGCAAACCGACAAAGGTCTTACCGGCGCTAAGCCTTGGTTTGATACTACGTTTGTACCTCAAGGCTGGCATAATTTCTGGCTTCCCGGCTATTGGGCCGATCAGGGTGTGAAGGGCTTAAACGGTATTGTATGGTTCAGAAAGGAAATAAATTTACCGGCTGCCATAGCCGGCAAAGCCGCTAAGCTTTTTATGGGTCGTATTGTAGACGCTGATCATACGTATGTAAATGGTAAACTAGTGGGCAACATCACCTACCAATACCCGCCACGGAGGTATGAAATACCAGCAGGGTTGCTAAAAGCAGGCAAAAACATTATAGTAGTCAGGGTAACCAATACTTTCGGTAAAGGAGGATTTGTTCCCGATAAACCCTACTATCTAACGGCCGGCGACTTCAAGCTCGACTTAAGGGGCGATTGGCAATATCAGGTAGGCCAGGTTTTTGAAAGTAGCGGCGCCGGCTTACCCAACTCTTTTTCTGCACAAAGTGAGCCGACCGGCTTGTATAATACTATGGTTGCACCAGCTGTGCCTTACAAAATCAAAGGCGTATTATGGTACCAGGGTGAGGCAAATAGCGGGAAGCCATCCGAATATGCTAAGTTACTACCAGCACTAATTGCAGACTGGCGCACTGTTTGGAATCAGCCGAACCTCCCATTTATTTATGCTCAGTTGCCTAACTTTATGGAGGTTCAGTATTCACCTTCACAAAGCCAGTGGGCCGAGTTGAGGGAAAGTCAGCTTAAAACGTTGTCGGTACCCAATACGGCCATGGCTGTTGCTATTGATGCTGGTGAATGGAATGATATTCACCCACTTAACAAAAAAGATGTTGGCGAACGTATGGCACTTGCCGCGCAACGCGTAGCCTACGGCGATAAAAATGTAGTAGCATCGGGACCGTTATTGCAATCGGCTACGGTTCAGGGCAAACAGATCGTACTTTCATTCACCGAAACCGGAGGCGGCTTGGTAGCCAAAGGAGGCGGTGAATTGCAACAATTCGCTATTGCAGGTGCAGATAAAAAGTTTGTTTGGGCTAAGGCCGAAATTGAAGGCAATAAGGTTATTGTTTACAATGAAGAAATTAATCAGCCTCTTTATGTCCGTTACGCTTGGGCGGATAATCCCGAAGGGGCAAATTTGTATAACAAGGAAGGCCTACCTGCATCGCCATTCAGAACCGATAAACCGTAATAAGCTAATGAAAACATTAAGACTCTTATTTGTAACCGCAACGCTCTTAGCGTTTAAAACCATTACGTATGCCCAGCAAAGCGTATGGAACAACAAACAATGCGCTGTAGTACTTACCTATGATGATGCTATAGACGCCGACCTTGATAACGTCATGCCAGCGCTGGATTCAATGAATTTTAAGGGAACCTTTTACCTAATTGGTTCCTCGCCCGTAATTAACAGCCGTTTAAGCGAATGGAGATTGGCAGCTAAGCATGGGCATGAATTGGGCAATCACGCATTATTTCACCCCTGTGACGGCAGCCTGCCTGGCAGAAGCTTTGTCAAGGCAGATCATGACCTGAGCAAATACACTGTTGCACGTGCCGTAGACGAGATTCGGGTCAACAACGTGCTGCTCAAAGCTATTGACGGTAAAAGCAAACGCACCTTTGCATACCCTTGTGGTGATAGGCAGATAGGGAACGTTTATTTTTATGACCAGTTAAAAAAAGACTTCGTAGGCGCACGTGGTGTATCTGGCGGCATGCCTTCTGCCAAGGATGTGCCGTTGGACAACATCAATTGTTACTCAATAAACGGTCACTCCGCCGAATATATGATAGACCTGGTAAAAAAAGCCCAACAAACGCATACCCTTCTCGTGTTTTTATTTCACGGCGTGGGTGGTGGACATAGCATTAATGTTGATGCACAGGCGCACAGCAAATTGCTACACTACCTAAAGGCAAATGAGAAAAATATTTGGATTGCTCCAATGGTTGATGTTGCCGAAAAGATAAGCACCTATCAAACCGGCGTTTCCAAAGCAATAGGAAAGTAGATTTCCTATTGCTTAATCAGGTTGCTGTACAGGCTTTGCACAACCAGTTTTAGCATTGGGTGCATGTCTTCACCATCAGGTGCATTACAGCCATTCGTTATAGCTACAATGCCAAACTTTTCCTTTGGGTCAAAAAACATTACACTGTATAAACCATATGCCGAGCCAGTGTGGCCAAACATATTTTTACCCGGTATAACGTCGCTGGTGTGTATCGCAAGCCCATACCCCTGCTTTTCGGCAACTGGTTTTCGTATGGTCTTAGCGGACCTTTTAGATATGATTTTGACGCCGTTATATTTGCCGTCGTACATATGCATGGTCATATATTTAGCCAAATCAGTAGCAGATAACTTCATACCACCTGTAGGCGAAAACACGGGTGTTGTGTATCCCAACTTGTAATTTGCTATCTCTTCCCTTCTGGGCGCATAAGCCAGTGGTGCAGGCGTGTATTTATGAGTAGCCCCATTATATTCGTAAAGTGTCACAAACCTTGCGTTATCGAGCGAGTCGACACAGTAACCAGCATTTAACTTCAAAGGATTTAAAACGTGGCTTTTTACATACTTGTCAAATCGCTCGCCTGTAAGCCGCTCTAAAACTGCACCCGCCATATTAAAGTTCAGGTTACAATACTGATAGCCCTTGCCTGGCTCATAGCTGTTGTAACACTTAGACCAGTTTGGGCTTTTATCCGGATTAATTGCATCCAAATTAAAGTAGCCCTCACTGTCATTTATACTCGATGTGTGCGATAAGACCATGCGCAGCGTAATTTTTGTGTCGGGATATTTGGGGTTCCTGATCTTAAAGCCAATTAAGTCACCAAAGTCATCATCCAGGCTTACTTTACCTGCCTCAACCTGTTGCATCAGCGATGTTGATGTAAAGGATTTAGAGATGGATGCAATCCTGAAAATATCAGTATCACTAAGAGGCGTATTATGCTCTACGTCTTTAAAACCAAAAGATTTGGTATAAAATATCTTTCCTTCCTTAACAACCGCCACCGACATACCTATAGCCTCATATCGTTTCATAATGCCCTGCAATTCCTCTTCAACTTTAGATTGTGCAACACCCTTCATAGCGGTTATCGAAGTCAGGAAAATGAGCAGATACTTAATTTTCGTTTTAAAAATCATTTTACGTTTGTTAATGAACTAAACATAGTAAAAATTAACGTCAGCGCATACTTTTTTCCATTCGCTAGTACATTGCATGGGCAAACAATACTTTATTAAATACCTTTACACTCAATAACAAGGGAAATCAGGTTTTCTCTTTTAGTAAAAATGCGTTATGATCAATTTTTTTGAATTTTACGATATACCAGAGTCATTCCATATTGACAGTGCTGCTTTAAAGAAAAAGTTTTATGCGCTAAGCAAGCAGTACCATCCCGATTTTTACGCAAACGAAGATGATAGTAAACAACAGGAGATACTGGAAATATCTACGATTAACAATAAGGCTTACCAAACATTAAGCGATACCGCTAAGCGGTTAGAGTATATCTTAAAGCAGCATGATTTAGTTAACGAGGGTGCCAAGCCGCAGTTACCGGCCGACTTCTTAATGGAGATGATGGACCTTAATGAGCGCCTTATGGAGGCCGATGATGCCGAACAGCTAGCCTCAATACGTGCAGAAGTGCTGTCTGTTGAAGATGATCTGAATAATCAATTTAAAGAGTTAACAACTGATTATGAAACACTTAATGATACGGCAAAAGAAAGTCGTTTAAACAGCATTGCAGATATTTATTATAGACAAAAATATTTGTTGCGAATTCAGGAGAGTTTGAATACATTTGCATCCCGCTTCTGAAAGGAAGTATGGACAGGCCCAGATGGCGGAATCGGTAGACGCGCTGGTCTCAAACACCTGTGGCCGCAAGGCCGTGCCGGTTCGACCCCGGCTCTGGGTACTACACAACAAAATCCGTTATGAGCAATCATAGCGGATTTTTGTTTTTAAGGTAGTAACGTTGAAAGCATACAAAGTATTCTGTTAAACTTACAACGGCTTTTCAGGCGCAAAAGCCAAGCGTTCGTGCAAAGCGTTAAAAATGTCAAGTTAAGACCAGGTATTTATCAGAACACGACCATCTTATTTGGAGTCAGTTTTATGTTGCTTAGGAAGCACATCTACATCTTTTTTCTGTTCTTTCTCTTCTACGTGTACTGCAAATTCTGCCGGCTCTATTTTTATGCCTTTAAAGTCAGCGTACGCCCTGGTAAACTCAGCACCAAAATAGAGTATGGCAGCTGTGTAATACACCCACAACAGTATAACAATCAACGATCCTGCTGCACCATAAGTTGAACTGGTGCCCGACTTTTCTATGTAAATACTAATCAGCAGTCGTCCGATCATAAATAAAACAGCTGTAAATAATGCCCCCGGCCAGATATCTTTCCACCGAATCTTTACATCGGGAAGAACTTTAAAAATCACCCCAAAAAGCACAGCTATTACTACAAAGCTGATAGCCCCGTTAATGACGTTAAAAATCACAACGGTGAAGTCGGGTAAAAAGGTTTTTAACCGGTCGCTCACTGCGAGTAATGCACCGTTAATTACAAGCGAAACCATGAGTAGGAAGCCCAAAGTAATAATTAATGACGATGACAAAACCCGATCTTTAATCATCTTTACCCAGCCTTTTTGGGGTTTGGCTTTAACCTGCCATATGATATTAATTGAGTCTTGAATCTCACCAAACACTGAAGTAGCACCGAGGATTAAAGTGATTATGCCAATAACAACCGATATGGTAGATTTACCTGACATCTCTCAAGATGCTTGATCATGCCTTGAATTTGTTTAGCCGGCTCGTTACCTACCATACCGTTAATCTCTGAAAATACCTTGCCCTGTATGGCATCCTGCCCCATAAAAATACCAATTAACGAAATCAGCAGCAACAACAGCGGCGCTAATGAAAAGATGGTATAGTACGCCAGTGAGGCACTGTACTTCAGTGCACGGTCAGTCATGAAATTGCCGAAAGCCGCCTTTAATATTTTGCCTCCGTTAATGAAAGCTTTTATAGTGAGGTATTCTTTAATCATTCAACAATTATTAATGTTGCCAGCAATCAACAATATCTGTGCCCTGTTTATCATTGGTTGTTATGCTGCTTGCTACAAATAGTCTTTTTAAAGCACTCTTTTAATGTTATCTAAAAAGCTGCTTTATTACCATTAATTAAATACTTTTACCCATAGTAAATTAGGTGAATGTTTTTAAGTATCTTGCCTACTTATCTATAACCATATAATGCAACAAGGAACAGTAAAATTTTTTAATGAGACTAAAGGTTTCGGATTTATCACTCCAAATGATGGTGGAAGCGAGATCTTTGTTCACTCAACCGGTCTGATTGACAACATTAGTGAGAGCAGCGTTGTTAATTTTGACGTAGAGCAAGGCCGTAAAGGTCCTAACGCTGTAAATGTAAAGTTAGCTTAACGAACTATAAAACCATTACGAAGCATCCTCCTTTGGGAGGGTGCTTTTTTTTTACAATTTTAGCTGTCACCAGTTCATCAACCTACTAGAGCAAAACCACAAAATGGAAAAAGAACTTAAAAACGAAGATCTCAAAATAGAATTACGCACGCTCACTAAAGATGATTATCTGGGCTTAAAAGCCTCTATGATGGAAGCTTATTCCGAATGGGAAGGCGCTTCCTTTTGGGGCGAAGTGCATATCACCAAGCTTGTTGAAATATTTCCGGAAGGGCAGATCTGTATACTGGTTAATGGAGCAATAGCCGGATGCGCATTGTCGCTAATAGTAGATTATGACAAGTTTGGAGACAATCATACTTACGGCCAAATTACGGGTAATTATACTTTTTCAACCCACAGCCCAAAAGGGGATGTGTTATACGGAATTGACTTTTTTGTACACCCAGACTTTCGGGGCATGCGAATAGGACGAAGATTATATGACGCCCGGAAGGAAATTTGCGAGCGGTATAACCTGCGAGCCATTATTGCGGGTGGCCGTATTCCAAAATATAAAGACTATGCCGATAAACTCACACCCAAGGCATACCTCGAAAAAGTTAAAGGGAAAGAAATTCATGACCCTACCCTATCTTTTCAACTGGCCAACGATTTTCACGTCAGGAAAATTTTAAAAGGGTATTTACCAGGCGACACGCAGTCACTTGAATATGCCTCGTTGTTAGAGTGGAACAATATATACTACAACGAAGAAGCGGCGCATATCAATTCAAAAAAATCGATTATCCGGTTAGGATTAGTACAATGGCAGATGAGGCCGTTTCCTAACCTGGAGTCGCTATGCGAACAAATTGAGTTTTTTGTAGATGTGGTTAGTGATTATCAAAGCGATTTTATTCTGTTTCCGGAATTGTTTAATGCACCATTGATGACAGATTACAATCATTTAAGTGGAGCCGAAGCAATGCGCCAAATAGCTAATTTCACTATTCCTTTACGGGATAAGTTTATGGAATACGCCATCAGTTACAACATTAACATTATTACCGGTAGTATGCCATACCTGGAAAACGGCGTTTTGCAGAACGTTGGATATTTATGCCGGCGTGACGGATCATATGAGATGTACCGCAAAATTCACTTAACGCCTGCCGAGCAAAGCGCTTGGGGCATGGTAGGCGGCGATAACATCGCTACTTACGATACCGATTGCGGTAAGATTGGCATTTTAATTTGTTATGATGTAGAATTTCCCGAACTGCCCAGGCTGTTAGCCGAGCAAGGCATGCAGATTCTTTTCGTTCCTTTTATGACTGATACACAAAACGGCTACACCCGTGTTAGGAGTTGCGCACAAGCCAGGGCTATAGAGAATGAGTGTTATGTGGCCATTGCAGGCAGCGTAGGTAACTTACCTAAGGTACACAACATGGATATTCAATATGCGCAGTCGGCCGTGTTTACCCCATCAGACTTTTCTTTTCCAAGCAATGGCATTAAGGCAGAGGCAACGCCTAATACCGAAACTACATTGATTGCAGATGTGGATGTAGACCTGCTTAAAGAACTGCATAGTTTTGGTGCAGTACGAAACCTAAAAGACAGGAGATTGGATATTTATAAGATCGTAAACAAAAGCAAGAAGTAGTAATATATTCTTTAATTGCTGCTTGTACACAAAAAAGGTGATGCAAAGCTATCCGTATTTAATTGGCAGCTTTGCATCACCTTTTTTGTGTCATAAGAGATGGATCATCCTGCAACCCGGGGCACCATTCTTTATCTTGAAACGCCTTTAAGTGATTTTTATAAGTATGACTGTAGCACGCCACTTCTGGATGAGCGCTTAATGTTTTGCAACGCCTTATCCTTTAGCTGCCTAACCCGTTCGCGTGTTAAACGGAGTTTTTCTCCAATTTCTTCCAAGGTATGCGTATTTCCTCCGCCCAAGCCGTAAAATAAAATCAAAACTTCACGGTCCCGATCTCCTAGCCTTGAGAGTGAACGATGAAGTTCAATGCTCAGAGAGTCATGAATCATCATATTGTCTGTGGTAGGATCGCTACTGTGCATTACATCCAGCAACGTACCTTCTTCGCCCTGTTGAAAAGGTGCGTCTACAGAAATATGCCTTCCTGAAATGCTCAGCGAATCGCTTATCCTTTCAACAGTTGTTTCCAGGTTTAAAGCAAGTTCCTCGGGTGTAGCCTCCCGTTCAAACTCCTGCTCCAACTTTGATTGAGCCTTTCTGATCTTGCTTATGGCAGTCACCTGATTTAGCGGCAACCTTACTGCGCGTGATTGGTCTCCGATTGCTGAAATGATTGATTGGCGAATCCACCAAACGGCGTATGAGATAAATTTAAATCCTTTCGTTTCGTCAAAACGACCGGCGGCTTTAATTAAGCCTAAATTCCCTTCATTAATCAAATCGCCTAATGTTATACCTTGGTTTTGATATTGTTTAGCAACCGATACCACAAAGCGTAAGTTAGCTTTAGTAAGCCGCTCTAACGCAGCCTGATCGCCTTCCCTGATCTTTTGTGCCAGGATAACTTCCTCCTGAGCCGAAATCAGGTCTACTTTACCTATCTCGGTCAAGTATTTATCTAAGGACTGCGTTTCCCTATTGGTAATGGATTGGGATATTTTTAGTTGTCTCATTCAAGAATTTTATGATGGGCTTACCGCAGCATCAATGTAGTTTTTAGTAGCATTTATAAACTGAGCAACTGCCGGTTTGCCCATTACTGATCAATCTTAAGCTGTTAATCGTTCGTTGTTCAGTAGTGTGTCGCTCGTTCTATCACATCACACAATGTGTGGTGTAAAGTTACCGTTAATTTAATCAGTAACTGGTATGCAAAAAGTCATCTTTGATAAAGAACATTGAAATTGATCAGGTATCATATAAATGAAACTCAAGTTTAAATCCAAACTGCGGTCTGTTTTCTCATATTGTGTTTATATGGTTAAGTCTCCAGGAAAGCGAAAGCTTTTCAAATGATACAGCAATTCAGAAATGGAAATATCAAGATAAGCGCGTTAGACCCATTGGTAAAACTACCGCCAAAACAAAACGTGAATCTTAGGTACTCGCAAAATAGCTATTGGTAATTGAAGCAAAATATCCTAACTATGTACCAAATATATTGCTGAGTTTACGCCAATTTTAGTTGAGCAAAACATTGAATTGTAAATTAGAAGACTGCATAGGAATTAAAGGTTGCTAACCTAAAACGTAAGTCGACGATAATTAATTACTATCAAAGCTGGAAACGTAAGTACACCACAATTAATGGACTAACGGCTAATATATTAGGATCTCATACAAATAGGCCTTGATGCATTTTGCATTGGGGCTTTGTTATTATTAATTACTTATAAGCGTATTAATGACACTTTTCGAACAAATACAACAAAAACCTTTCTTCATTTTAGGCCCTTGCGTGATGGAAAGCCAGGACCTGTTATATCAGGTAGCCGAACAGGTTGCCCGCGTTGGCCAGCAGTACAATATACCGGTTATTTTCAAGTCATCGTTTGATAAGGCAAACCGTACTTCTATCAGTTCCTACCGTGGCCCTGGCCTGGAAAAAGGCCTGGAAATGCTTCAAAAAGTAAAAGAGCGCTTCAACTTACCCCTGACTACCGATATACATGAAAGTTATCAGGCTGCGGTAGCTGGCGAGGTAGTAGATATTTTGCAGATACCGGCCTTCTTATGCCGCCAAACCGATTTGCTGGTAGCCGCTGCCCAAACCGGAAAAGTAGTTAATGTTAAGAAAGCGCAGTTTCTATCAGGTCAGGATATGTTTTACCCTGCCCAAAAAGTGCTTGAAGCAGGAAATCAACAGGTTATCCTTACCGAACGCGGCAATATGTACGGCTACAATAATTTAGCTGTTGATTTTAGGAATATACACGACATGAAATCTTTTGGCCATCCGGTTTGCATGGATTGTACGCACTCGGTGCAACGCCCTGGTGGTGCTGGCGGCAAAACCGGTGGCGACCGGACGTTTGTACCAATGATGGCTCAGGCAGCCAAGGCGTTTGGAGCTGATGGTTATTTTATGGAGGTTCATCCCGATCCTGATAATGCCTTGAGTGATGGCCCTAACATGATCAAGCTAAGTGATTTGGATAAAGTGATTGAGCCATTATTAAGCTAACTACGATATTTCATTTACAGGCCATTTAGAACACAAATTAAGACCGATTATTACGCATGCAGGAAATAGCCAAAAGAGTGTTTAAGGACGAAATACAGTCACTGCAAGAGGCTGCAAGCTTAATTGACGAACAGTTTACTAAAGCTGTAGACGCTATCTTACAAAGCAAGGGCAAGCTTATTGTTACTGGCGCAGGCAAATCCGGGCTTATAGGCAAAAAGATTGCAGCCACCTTGGCCAGTACAGGCACGTCCAGCTTTTTTATGCACCCTACAGAGGCCTTTCATGGCGATTTGGGAATGATTGGGCACAACGATTTGATCATCCTTATCTCCTACTCTGGCGAAACAGACGAGATTATTCGGCTTATTCCTTTTTTAAAATGGAATAAGAACAAAATTATAAGTATCACTGGTAATCCATCATCAACTATCGCTACCAATACTGATTTTCATTTAAACGTCCACATCACACATGAGGCCTGTCCACTTAAGCTGGCCCCAACCTCGTCAACTACTGCAACACTGGTTATGGGCGACGCACTGGCTGTAGCGCTTATGGAAGCCAGGCATTTCCAGCCAGAAGACTTTGCGCGTTTTCATCCGGGTGGCAGCCTTGGACGCAAATTATTGGTTAAGGTGAAAGATATGATGCGTACAGATAAACTTCCTTTTATTAAGGATGACGTACCGTTTACAGAACTTTTATTATGCATGTCAGAAGGTCGTTTAGGAATGGTGATCGTTGGTGACACATCAAACATAAAAGGCGTTATAACAGACGGCGACCTGCGTCGCTCTTTGATGCGCAATCCCGATACGACTACGCAAACAGTGGCCGGGATGATGAACCCGAATCCGGTAATAATCAATGAAGATGAACTGATAAACCAGGCGGATGAATTGATGATCAGAAAGAAGATTACCACGGTGTTAGTTGGTTCCCCCGAAAATCGCTCCGTTAAAGGTATATATCAAATTTATACGCGTTAAAGGAGTAATCTTTTGCGCAACAAATCTTTTATGTGCCTGTTATTTTTGCTTTAACATTATTTATGGACAAGCATCTAAATACAGACGAACAGCAGGAAATATATATTGAGTTTAAAGAGCTGGTAAACATGACGGCTTCATCCCTTGAAAAATGGCTTAAAACCGATGAATCAAAAAAAGTGGGTTGGGACAGTGGCGACGGCGAGTCGGTAGGTCACAAATCGGGCGAGAAGATAGTAAGTCTTCTGCATAAAAATAAAGGCGAGCTGCAGCAAGCAGACTACTTACATATGCAGAAGGTTGTTGGTTACATTAAACGTCACTCCGCTCAAAAACCTTCAGGCGATGTAGCTAACAGCAATTGGAATTACTCCCTTAAAAATTGGGGGCATGATTATTCCAAGAAGTAAGTCTTTATCTTCTCTCAAATAATGCGTTGAAAATTAAATAACGTAGTTCATTACTGCAACGAAGCAGATAATTAGCAAAATAAAGCCTTGTAGTTTTTGCTCAATTGTTAAATCTGTAATGTTCATATTTGGCAAGGGTTATATGGCAAATATATACGCTGCGTATTTCTACGCAATACCTGTAAGTACTTTTATCAAAAATTCACTCAGTTCGCTCTATTGATGCTTTTTCGTTACAAAAAGAAACGATTTATTAGTGAGGATAACAGCATTTATTTGTTGCGTTAACTTTATAAACACACCAGGCATATATAAAAGGTTTGTAAAAAAGCCTACTTATACCGCTCAAAACACTTTTTGGGTGTGGTTGTCTTTCTGATGGCTAATCAAGTTTAAATATCGAGCAGTTAATTAACAATTATGTCTATTCAATCAATTAACCCCATAAACGGAAAAATTATCAAGACTTACGAAGCCGATACCGACGAGCAAGTCCAGTCCAAAATTGAGGCTGCACATGAGGCATGGCAAAAATGGCGCTTAACTTCACACGGTGAACGATCAGTGCTTTTGCTTGCCCTTGCAGCTATATTGAAAAAGCGCAAACAGGAGTTAGCGCATTTGATGGCTCTTGAAATGGGCAAGCCCATTAAGCAAGGCATCAGCGAAATTGAAAAATGCGAGTCGGTTTGCACATACTATGCAGACCACGGCGATTCGTTTTTACAGCAACAGCTGATTGAAACGGAAGCTCAAAAAAGCTTTGTAACATTTGAGCCTATTGGCGTAGTATTGGCCATCATGCCCTGGAATTTTCCTTTTTGGCAAGTATTTCGTTTCCTGGCCCCGGCATTAGCTGCCGGTAATTGCGGCGTCTTAAAGCATGCTTCAAATGTACCGGGTTGTGCAATAGTGATCGAAGAATTAGTACAGCAGGCCGGCTTTCCGCCTAATGTTTTCAAAACACTGTTAGTTACAAGCAATAAAGTTGATGCTATAATAGAAAACTCATTGATAAAAGCAGTGACTTTAACAGGCAGCACACAAGCCGGAATTAAAGTAGCCCAAAAGGCTGGATCTGTGTTAAAGAAAACAGTACTTGAACTTGGTGGCAGTGATGCGTATTTGGTTTTAGACGACGCCGACCTTGAGCTTGCAGCCACAACCTGTACAGATAGTCGACTTATTAACAGCGGCCAAAGCTGCATAGCCGCCAAGCGGTTTATTGTTGTGGAAACGGTAGCCGAGAGGTTTACACAATTAATGCTCGATAAAATGAAAGCCAAACATACTGGCGACCCCTTGAGCGAGGAAACAGACATTGGTCCGCAGGCACGTGTTGATTTAAGAGACGAGTTGCATAATCAGGTAAAAAAATCTATAGAAGCCGGCGCCCAATGTATATTAGGCGGGCAGTTATCTGATGGAGAAAACGCTTTTTATCCGCCAACTATTCTTACCCAGGTAAAAAAAGGTATGCCCGCTTTTGATGAAGAGCTTTTTGGACCGGTGGCGGCTATCATTACAGCAAAGGATGAAACAGAAGCTGTAAGCTTAGCTAATGATAGTGTATTTGGCTTAGGAGCTGCAGTTTTTACACAGGACATTGAACGAGGTGAAAGGATTGCTGCAACGCAGTTGGAAGCTGGTTCCTGTTTTGTAAACTCCCTTGTAAAGTCAGATCCCAGGCTTCCATTCGGTGGCATTAAGCAATCTGGATATGGCCGTGAGCTGGGAATGTTCGGCATACATGAGTTTGTAAATATAAAAACGGTTTATGTTAGGTAATGTATAATGTAAATAATTTGTTGATATAATATTCTCAACTCATTGTTATACAATAGCTATTTCTTAATGGTTAACACGATTGAGTATGGCATTAGGTTTTACCTTATGCTGACATGCCCATTTTTGGCAACGGTTAACAAAGCTTATCTTTGCATTTGATATGAGTAAGCACGGTAGAATCTTAGTAGCCATGAGTGGTGGTGTTGATAGTTCAGTAGCAGCAATTATGCTACATGAGCAGGGCTATGAAGTAATTGGGCTTACCATGAAAACCTGGGATTACGCTTCTGCGGGTGGAAGTTCTAAGGAAACCGGCTGTTGTAGTTTGGATAGCATTAATGATGCCCGCTCGTTAGCAGTTGGTTATGGCTTTCCACATTATATATTGGATATACGCAATGAGTTTGGCAATTACGTAATAGACAATTTTGTTGACGAGTATTTGGCCGGCCGTACACCTAACCCATGTGTTTTGTGTAATACCCATATTAAATGGGAAGCTTTACTTAAACGTGCAGACAAGCTAGATTGTGAATTTATAGCAACCGGGCATTACGCCAATATCCGCTTACAAGATAGCGGTCGCTATGTGGTATCTAAAGGTCGCGATGAAAACAAAGACCAATCTTACGTACTTTGGGGCGTATCGCAACAAAACCTGGCTCGAACAAGATTTCCGTTAGGCAGTTTTGCAAAAGCAGAGATCAGGCAAATGGCATTAGATTATGGGCAGGTTGAATTGGCTGGCAAAAGCGAAAGCTATGAAATATGCTTTGTTCCTGATAACGACTATAGGGCATTCCTTCGCCATAAAGTGCAGGACTTGGACACACGTGTAGGTGCAGGCAACTTTGTGTTAACTGATGGAACGGTTGTCGGCAAGCATCAGGGCTATCCGTTTTACACCATCGGCCAGCGTAAGGGGTTGGGCATAGCCTTAGGGCAGCCTATGTTTGTAACCAAAATAAACCCGGCCGATAATACGGTAGTTTTGGGAACGCAGGAAGAATTGCACCGTAAAGAAGCATGGGTGCGTAACCTGAACCTCGTGAAGTATGAAAACATTAACGAGCCTTTACAGGCCGTTACTAAGATACGCTATAAAGATGCCGGTGCCGAAAGCACCATAGTACAGCTGGGCGATCACATGAAGGTAGATTTTCACCATCAGGTGTCGGGTATTGCGCCCGGTCAATCCGCTGTGTTTTACGAGGGCAACGATCTGCTGGGCGGTGGTTTCTTGATGTAAACCTACTTAGGTAGTAAGCCGTCATCTCGAACAATTCTGATTAATTACTGTTGCAATTAAAAAATTAATACTGTTTGTGAATTTGTGTTTCACATTCTTTGTGTTTTATTTGCAGAAAATAAAGAGCATTAATGGCCAAAAACTTACTTATTGTAGAATCTCCGGCGAAAGCCAAAACTATCGAGGGTTACCTGGGCAAAGACTTTACTGTTAAGTCTAGCTATGGTCATATCCGTGATCTGGTGAAGTCAGAGGACGCCATTGATATACCTAATAACTTTGCACAACGATATGAGGTACCTGCTGATAAAAAACAGGTAGTCAGCGAGTTGAAAAAATTAGCAAAGGAAGCAGAAATGGTTTGGCTAGCATCCGATGAGGACCGGGAGGGTGAAGCGATCTCTTGGCACCTTTTTGAAACCTTAGGCTTAAAAGAAGATAAAACTAAACGTATAGTATTCCATGAAATAACAAAGCCTGCTATTATGCGCGCTATTGAAAACCCACGCACTATAGATTATAACCTGGTAAATGCCCAACAAGCACGCCGGGTATTGGATCGTTTGGTGGGTTTTGAGCTTTCGCCAGTGCTCTGGAAAAAAGTAAAACCTTCTTTATCTGCCGGCCGGGTTCAATCCGTTGCTGTAAGGTTAATAGTAGAGCGCGAACGTGAGATCAATAAGTTTAAAGCCGAAGCTGCGTTTCGGGTGGTAGCTATATTTGGCAAAGGTCGTGAGGCATTCCGTGCAGAACTGCCAGAACGATTTACACAACAGGAAGAAGCAGAAAAATTCCTCAACGACTGTATTGAAGCGTCGTTTACTGTAAAATCGTTAGAAACACGACCAACTAAACGCTCGCCAGCAGCTCCCTTTACAACCTCTACGCTTCAGCAAGAAGCTAGTCGCAAACTGGGATTTTCGGTTTCACGTACAATGTCGGTTGCTCAAAGGCTATATGAGTCTGGTAAGATTACTTACATGCGTACCGATAGTGTTAATTTATCTGATACCGCTCTAAATGCTGCAGAACAGCAAATAGTGTCTGCTTACGGTGATAAATATCATCAGTTACGTAAATATAAAACCAAATCGGCCAGTGCACAGGAAGCGCACGAAGCCATACGCCCTACTTATTTTAATGAGCACACCATTGATGGTGAAAACGCCGAAAAGCGCTTGTACGAGTTGATCTGGAAGCGCGCTATTGCATCACAAATGAGTGAGGCCCAGTTTGAAAAAACCACGGCCAAAATAGACATCTCAACCCGGTCTGAAGATCTGGTTGCCAACGGTGAGGTGATGAAGTTTGACGGCTTTCTGAAAGTTTACCTTGAGTCGAGTGACGAAGATGAAGATAACAACCAGGACGAAAACAACGCCATTCTTCCACCGCTTTCCAAAGGTCAGGTTTTAAGCCTGCAGGAAATGTCGGCTACTGAACGCTACTCGCGGCCTCCTGCACGCTACACAGAAGCAAGTCTGGTAAAAAAGTTGGAGGAATTAGGCATTGGCCGCCCATCTACTTATGCGCCTACCATTTCAACGGTGCAAAACCGTGGTTATGTCTTAAAAGAAGATCGAGAAGGCAAAACCCGAAATTTCAAGGTGTTAACGCTTAAAGATAAATCCATAAAGCGCGAAGAAAAGTCTGAAAATACAGGTGCCGAACGTAACAAATTGTTCCCTACAGATATTGGTGCTGTTGTAAATGACTTTTTAGTACAGCACTTTACCGGCATTGTCGACTTTAATTTTACCGCTAACGTCGAAAAGCAGTTTGATGAGATTGCCCAGGGTTTAACCGAGTGGACAGCGATGATCAAAAGCTTCTACTTTCCTTTTCACGAGGGTGTAGAGAGTACAATTCAAACTGCAGATAAAGCTCGCGGTGAACGTGATTTAGGCATCCATCCCGAAAGCGGCAAGAAAATGTCGGTCCGTATCGGTCGCTATGGACCGTTTGTACAAATCGGCGAAGCTGAAGAAGACGAAAAGCCTCAATACGCCAGTTTAAGGGCTGGCCAGATGATTGAGACGATCACTTTAGAGGATGCGCTGGAGTTGTTCAAGCTGCCCAAAAAAGTTGGTGTGTATGAGGACAAAGAAATGACCGTAGCCATCGGCAAGTTTGGTCCGTATATCAGACACAACAGCAGCTTTTATTCTTTACCAAAAGGCGTTGACCCTATGAGTGTAACAGAGCAGCAGGGTATTGAGATAATTGAAGAAAAACGGAAGAAAGACGCTGAAAAGCTTATTAAAACGTTTGAAGAAAATGCTGATGTTAAAATTTTGAACGGACGCTGGGGACCATATATCGAATTTGGTAAATTAAACGTTAAAATACCTAAGGGCAAAGAGCCCACTACTTTAACCTACGACGAGTGTAAAGCGCTGGCCGATGCCATGGAAAAGGACGGCAAGAAACCGGCAGGCAAAAAGTTTGCTAAAAAGAAATAAAGATAATGCACGCCTGGAAACAGGCGTTTTTTGATTATGATTAGAGATTTACCCGAGAACTTAGTTAAGGATATAGGAGTTGCCGTTGCGCTTGAAAATGAAACCGTAGAGAGCAAAGTATGGTACGTATATCTCATCAACCTAAAAGACCAACCCATCGAAAACGTACTTGTTACATCCAAAGGCTACGGCGAGAAAGACGGCGAGCAAGTTAAAACCTCAGTTTTAAGGCACATGATGCCGATTATTCAAAGCAAAAGCTTTGCGCTTATTGAGCCGATAGACGAGCAAACCTTTGGCCTTAATAATGAGTACTGGGTAAGCTACTACATAGGTAAGGACATTTACGACAAGAAATTTATCTTCCTCCCCGAAAGTATTGTAGAATCAAACTTTATTAAGTTGCCGGTACTTAATAAGCCTGGCGTAATGATTAAGTAACTTACACATCCGGCAGGCTGATAAAGTTAAATGTAAATCAGTTTGCTTTAAAGAGGCCATATTTGAGGATGCAGTAGATTGCCCTTACACCGTCCTTCCATCCTATCTTCTTGCCTTCATAATATGTACGGCCGTAATAGGATATCCCTACTTCATATATACGTATGTGCGGTATGCGCGACATTTTAATGGTAACCTCAGGTTCAAAGCCAAATCGTTTCTCCGTTAACGTTATTCCTTGCAGCATTTTAGTGTTAAACAATTTATAACAGGTCTCCATGTCTGTAAGGTTCAGGTTGGAGAACATGTTTGAGGCGAACGTTAACCAGCGGTTGCCTATGGTATGCCAAAAGAATAATATGCGGTGCGGGTTACTACCCATAAACCTGGAGCCGTAAACTACATCAGCAAACCCGTTCACAACAGGCTTAAGTAGATCATTGTACTCATCCGGATCATACTCCAGGTCGGCGTCCTGAATAATTAGATATTCGCCGGTAGCTTTGGCTATTCCAGTATGTAAGGCCGCACCCTTTCCCTTGTTTACATCATGCTTAAAATAACTGATGGGCAGATCGGGATTAGCTTCTTTATAACGTAGTATAGCCCCTTCCGTATCATCTTTCGAACAGTCATTTACAATAATGACTTCTTTTTGAATACCACTGATAAGTTCAACGGCTTTAACTTTATTCAGTATGAGGTGTATGGTACGCTCTTCGTTGTAAGCGGGTATGATGACAGATAACGTGTTGATGATCATAGGCAAATATCAAATTCGAACTAAGGAGCTTTTTTCCCATTAAGTGTATGTAACTATACTAATAACGTGTTAAAATTATAAATTAGCATAAAGCGCTCTTTGCTACTTTGTACATTTATCAGCTTAATTGTTCGCTACAAATGTAGCATCTAAGTAGTAACATCAATAAAAATGCTTTATTTTGTGGCTGTTTTAAACTCCCGGCTGCTATGCTCGAAAATTTGGATTGGAATAATGTGATGGTGATTGATATTGAAACTGTTCCGCAGTATAGCAGTTACGATGAGGTTCCAGAACAATTTAGGCAACTGTGGGACAAGAAAACACAGTACCAGCGCAAAGAAGAAACAGCCGAAGAATTTTATAAGTGTGCCGGCATCCTCGCCGAATTTGGCAAAATCATATGTCTTTCTGCCGGTATCTTTACAAAGTCAGGCGGCTTCCGCGTAAAATCATTCGCTTCGCATGACGAGAGTGAGTTGCTAAGAAAGTTTTCTGAAATGCTTAAAGGCATGTCAGACAAACTCATACTTTGCGGGCACAACGTAAAGGAATTTGATATTCCTTATATCTGCCGCCGGTTATTGATCAATGGAATTCCCCTACCCGTCCAACTGCATATCTCAGGTAAAAAACCCTGGGAAATTTGCCATCTCGATACAATGGAGATGTGGAAATTTGGCGATTACAAGAACTTTACCTCATTAAATTTATTAGCGGCCATTTTTGGTATCCCTACCCCTAAAGATGACATAGACGGCAGCATGGTGGCGCAGGTTTACTGGGTTGACAATCAGCTTGATCGCATTTGCACTTATTGCCAAAAGGATGTGGTGACTACAGCGCAGTTGCTCAAAAGGTTTAAAGGCGAACCGCTGATCACTGATGACCAAGTCACGATTGTAGACCTGTAATTTGGCATTGTAGCGCATTTACGCTATATTGAGCCAACTGATCCCTTTATTGATTTTATGCTTCAAATTAACAACCTGCATGTAAGTTTTCGTACATCCGATGGATGGTTTGAGGCAGTAAAAGGTATTTCTTTGTCAATAGAAAAAGGGCGCACACTGGGCATTGTAGGTGAATCGGGCTCGGGTAAATCGGTTACTTCGTTAGCAATAATGCGCCTGCTCGAAAGTAGGCATACACAAATAAAAGGTGATATTGTATTTGATGGCATAAACATCGCTCAAGCATCAGAAAAAGAAATGCGCGTGTTGCGTGGTAACCGCATTGCCATGATTTTTCAGGAACCTATGACCTCCTTAAACCCCGTGATTAGTTGTGGTGACCAAATAACCGAAGCCATACAATTACACCGGAAGCTTGATAAACATGAGGCCCGGCAACAAGCTATCAACTTGTTTAAAGAAGTACAGCTTCCACGCCCGGAAAGTATGATTGATAGCTATCCGCATCAACTATCTGGAGGGCAGCGGCAGCGGGTTATGATCGCAATGGCATTATCCTGCAATCCTGATCTGCTTATTGCTGATGAACCTACTACAGCACTTGATGTAACCGTACAAAAAACGATAATTGACTTACTGTTGAAATTGAAGGCGGAGCGCAATATGAGCTTGCTTTTCATTTCGCATGACCTCGGTGTGGTTAGCCAAATAGCCGATGAGCTATTAGTAATGTACAAGGGCGAGGTAGTTGAACAAGGGCCGGTAAAAAACATATTCACCAATCCCAATCACCCGTATACCCAAGGTTTGCTTGCTTGCCGGCCTTCGGCCAATCTCAACTTAAAAAGTCTGCCTACTATCAGCGATTTTTTAAAGGTTGATGGCAATGGGGAGCTTAAGAGCACCGGGCTTTCGGTAAGTGCCGTGAAAGAGAATTTTTCTTATAACCAGCTTGAGGTACATGAACGTAAGCAATTGTTATACAAGCAGGAACCTATTCTCAAAGTAAATGATCTATGTACTTGGTTCCCCGTTAGCTCCGGTTGGTTTTCTTCTTCAAAAAAATATATCAAGGCTGTAAGTAATGTAAATTTCGAAGTATATCCCGGCGAAACTCTAGGCTTAGTTGGCGAGTCCGGCAGTGGTAAAACCACGCTTGGCCGAAGTATTTTAAGGCTAATACAACCCACTTCAGGCAGCGTAACCTATAAAGGAACTAACCTGCTCAACTTAAGGCCAAACGAATTGCGGCATATGCGGCGCCAAATGCAGATCATCTTTCAGGACCCTTACTCCTCTTTAAATCCACGCTTAACCATTGGGCAGTTGCTGATGGAACCTATGCAGGTACATGGCCTGCATGAAAATAATACACAAAGGCGTCAAAAGGCTATTGAACTTTTGGAAAGGGTGAGTCTCCTGCCCGAGCATTTTAACCGTTATCCGCATGAATTTTCGGGCGGGCAGCGCCAGCGCGTGGTTATTGCAAGAGCACTGGCCTTAGAACCTCAGTTCATCATTTGCGATGAGTCGGTGTCTGCGCTGGATGTTTCGGTACAAGCGCAGATTTTGAACTTGCTACGCGATCTGCAAAAAGATTTGGGTCTTACCTATATCTTTATTTCGCATGACCTATCGGTTATACGACACATCTCTGACCGTATCATGGTCATCAACAAAGGAGAAATTCAGGAGATTTCAGATGCAGACGAGCTGTTTATTAATCCTAAAACCCCTTATACACAAAAGCTTATCGCGTCTATTCCTCAAATCGTTATCCCATCTTAAAACCAATAACTTTCGCCAGCTTCGGTTGTTAGTATCTATATCAAATTATATACGCCGCTTACTAAATACAGGTTGCGTATATTAGCACCATAGCTAAATTTAAATGGCCAAAAAGAAAAACATCAGTTCATCAGTTAAACAAGTACTTACACAACTTGTGCTGGATGTATTTGAGCAAAATGCCAAAGAGGCACTTAATTACAAACAGGTATCGTCTAAATTGAACGTACGCGAGCCAGAAGCCCGCGAAACTATATTAGAAATTTTAAAAGAAGAAGCTAAGAAAAACGTTTTACAGGAAGTGTCTCCAGGTAAATTCAAAGTGCTGGAGCTTAAAACTTTCGTAGAGGGCAAGGTTGATATGACCAACGATGGATCGGCCTTTATTGTAACCGACGATGAGTTTGAGAATGACATCTATGTAGCTCCCCGTAAGCTACGCAATGCACTACATGGTGACCGCGTAAAAGTATATGTGTATGCCAAGAGCAAAGGCAAGCGTAAAGAAGGCGAGGTTGTGGATATTATACAACGCGCCAAAATGGAATTTACCGGCATTGTAAAGTTATCTGAACGATTTGCTTTTTTTGTACCCGATGACCGTAAGATGTTGCATGATATCTTTATACCGCTAAGCGATTTAAACGGTGCAAAAAATGGCATGAAAGCCGTTGCAGCTATTACCGATTGGCCCCCTGAAGCAAAAAACCCGGTTGGCCGCATCAAAACAATCTTAGGTACACAGGGCGAGAACGATACGGAGATGAACGCTATCCTGGCAGAATATGGTTTTCCGCTGTCTTTCCCTGCCGAGGTTGAACAGGAAGCCGAGGCTATCTCAGAAGACATAACAGCCGAAGAGATAGACAAGCGCAGGGATTTTAGAGATGTACTGACCTTTACTATTGACCCATTTGATGCCAAAGATTTTGACGATGCGTTATCTTTTAAAAAGCTCGAAAACGGCAACTTCGAAATAGGTATTCACATTGCTGACGTATCGCATTATATTATTCCGGATTCTGCTCTTGACAAAGAAGCTTATGACCGTGGCACCTCTGTTTACCTGGTTGACCGCGTGATACCCATGTTGCCTGAGCGCTTGTCAAACGGACTGTGCTCGCTGCGTCCGCATGAAGATAAGCTTTGCTTTGCAGCCGTATTTGAAATGAATGACGAAGGTCATGTGCTTGACCAATGGTTTGGAAAAACCATCATCCACTCCGACCGCCGTTTTACCTATGAAGAAGTGCAGGAAGTAATAGAAACCAGCGAGGGAGATTATGTGGAAGAGATTCACCAGCTTAATGCAATAGCCTATAAGTTGCGTGAGCAAAAGTTTAAACATGGCGCTATCAGTTTTGAAAGTACCGAGGTTAAATTCAAGCTTGATGAAAAAGGGAAGCCTGTTGGGGTTTATGTTAAGGAACGCAAAGATGCCCATAAGCTGATTGAAGACTATATGTTGCTGGCCAACCGTAAAGTAGCCGAGTTTGTGAGCAAAAAGGGCAAAGGCAAAAAGAAATACGCTTTTGTATATCGCGCACACGATGCACCTAACCCTGAAACCTTAGGCAACTTTGCGCAATTTGCGGCCCGCTTTGGTTACCGCATAAACATGAAGTCGGACCGTGAGATAGCAAAATCACTCAATCACCTGATGCATGATGTAGAAGGCAAAAAGGAGCAAAATGTACTGACACAGCTGGCCATACGTTCTATGGCTAAAGCTATTTATACCACCAAAAGCAGCAGCCACTATGGATTGGCTTTTGACCATTACACGCACTTCACGTCGCCTATACGCCGTTATCCCGATGTGATGGTACACCGGTTGTTATTTCATTATTTAAACGGTGGCGAGGCTGTAAATGCAGAGCACTATGAAGCGCTGAGTAAGCACAGCTCAGAAATGGAAAAAAAAGCTGCCGATGCCGAACGCTCTTCGGTTAAATACAAACAGGCCGAGTATCTACAGGATAATATCGGTAGTGAATACACAGGTGTGATTTCGGGCGTTACCGAGTGGGGAATGTATGTTCAGATTACCGAAAATAACTGTGAAGGCATGGTACGGCTTCGCGACATATCTGATGACTTTTATACCTTAGATGAAAAAAACTATGCTATCATTGGTCAACGGAAAAAGAAGGTTTATCAACTGGGCGACGAAGTCCGGATTAAAGTCAAGAACGTAGATCTCACTAAAAAGCAAATTGATTTCTCACTGGTGCTTGATTAAAAGCCAGCACCGGTTACTTTTATATGAATACATTAAAAGATTTACAGTTACTCATAGAGGAAGCAGTTAACGACCTCTCCTATCCTACTGATCCCGCTGAATTATACGATCCTATTACCTACATTTTGTCGGTAGGCGGCAAGCGTATGCGACCTGCTCTACTTTTAATGGCATGCGACCTTTTTGGCGGCGATGTTAGGGCTGCTGTTCAGCCAGCACTTGCCATCGAGGTGTTTCATAATTTTACCCTGGTACATGATGACATTATGGACAATGCCCCCTTACGCCGTGGCAAAGTAACTGTACACGAAAAGTGGAATCCTAACGTGGCTATTCTATCGGGCGATGTAATGCTGGTGGAGGCTTATAAACTGATTATGCAGGTCGAAGATTCAATCTTGCGCGACGTATTGAAGATTTTCAGTAATACAGCTGTAGGCGTTTGTGAAGGGCAGCAACTGGATATGAACTTCGAGCAAGTAGAACATGTGGCTATTGAGGCTTATCTTAACATGATTAAGTTAAAAACAGCTGTATTACTGGGTGGCGCTCTTAAAATTGGGGCACTGATTGGTGGAGCCAGCAAAGCTGATGCCGATCTACTCTGTACCTTTGGCGAACAATTAGGTACTGCGTTTCAGCTACAGGATGACATTTTAGATGTATACGGCGATCCGGAAAAATTTGGCAAGCAGGTAGGCGGCGATATCATCTCTAATAAAAAGACTTATTTGCTAATTAAGGCGCTGGAGTTAGCAGGAAGTAATGAGATAGAAGAATTAAACCACTGGATAAACAGGGACGACTTCGACGCTGCGGAAAAGGTAAAGGCTGTTACCAATATTTATAATCAGCTAAATATTAGAATGTATGCCGAACAGGCTATGCAAGACTTTGCTAACAAAGCATTCGAGGCGTTAGATCAGATCAGTTTATCAAATGACCGCAAACAATACCTTCGTGATTTTGCAGACGGCTTAATGATACGAGAAAAATAATACGATGATGAAACGTTTCATATTATCCACCCTGTTTATCCTTTCTTTTAGCGTTATTAAAGCGCAAAGTACTAGCCCGGTAGTAAGCCAAAGCGATAGTGTTTACTTACAAACCGACAAAGCTCCTGAATTTGTAGGCGGACAAAAGAAATTGAACAGGTATCTAGTTAAAACGCTACGTTACCCGGCTTATGCTGTAGAACACAACATACAAGGCACAGTCGTTTTACAAACTATTGTAGAAAAGGATGGTAGCTTTAGTCAGCTAAGGATCAAAACCAGCGCATCTACTGACTTAGACGCTGAAGCTTTAAGAGTAATCGCGCAATCGCCAAAGTGGGTGCCTGCGCAAAAAGACGGAAAGATAGTTCGCGCTTATCATGAAATACCGGTTGTATTTACTTTAGCGAACTAGTAAAAAAGGCCTGCATTATATAATGCAGGCCTTTTAATATGATTAGCGAACTAACCTATAGTTACCTTACTAGGCAACAACTTCATCACCTTCAGTAGCAGTTTCAGCTTTAGGGGCTTCTTCTTCAACAGGAGCAGCAGCTTTCTTCGCTTTTCCGTTAGTAGTAGGAGCAGCTACAGCAGCAGCTTCAGTTTGTACGTTTACTACCGGTTTAGTTTCAGCAGCTACTTCAGAACCTTGGTAAGGTAATACTGATACGTAAGAACGATTATCAGCTTTCTTTTTGAAAACTACCTGACCGTCTATCAAAGCGAATAAAGTATGGTCGCGACCAATACCTACGTTTTGACCTGGGTTATGACGTGTACCACGCTGACGAACGATGATATTACCAGCAATTGCAGGCTGACCACCGAAAATCTTGATACCTAAGCGTTTACTATGCGATTCGCGGCCGTTTTTGGAACTACCCGCACCTTTTTTGTGAGCCATGTTTTAATATTTTATCAAAGCTTACTAAGCCTTGCGTTAAACCTTCAATTATAAAGTAATGCCTGTGATTGCAATTTTGGTAAATTGCTGACGGTGACCGTTTTTCTTTTTGTAACCTTTTCTGCGTTTCTTTTTGAAAACCAGAACTTTTTCACCTTTTACATGAGACACAATTGTTGCTGATACTTTAGCACCTTGTAAGGCACTACCTAACGAAAATTTACCTTCGTTTTCAGCTAACAATACTTTGTCAAATTCAATACTAGCGCCCTCATCTCCCTGTAAGCGGTGTACAAAGATTTGCTGGTCTTTTGCAACTTTAAATTGCTGTCCGGCTATATCTACTATTGCGTACATTGTTTGTTAATTAAATTGTTTAAAAATTTGAGGTGCAAATATAGAAATTCTTATTTGTAAAAGCAATGCTGCAACAAAACATTATTGCTGAACTTTCTGCTCTCGATCATCCAATATCTTCTGTATCTCTTTGATGAGACGTTGGTTGGCATCCTTCAGTTTCGGATCGCCATTATAAGCCTGGTCAAAGAGCACTTTCTTAGTCTTTTCCTTGTAGGCAAACTCAATCAAGTAATGGGGTGTCTTTTCTTTCTTTCCCTGGTAAGCATCGCCTTCTTCAACCGCCGGGAAGTTCCAGAAGCCCAAATCCGCCGCCTTGCGATGCAGATAAATCAGATTATCCTTTGTTAAATGCAAATTCATCTTTTTTACCTTACCGCTTTGGGTAACATATTGGTAAGAACCAGTCTTAGAGTTGAATTTATTATTTAAGCTATCACCTAAGCCATACTCGAACCGGATATACTGAAAATCAGAAAAACGATACGGTGCATTTTTAATCATCATACCATAGTAATAGCCGCAGTACAAACCTATAGGCACAATAATGGTCAGTGCAAAAAATATCTTTTTAGTTTTATCGGTCATAAATAAATAGAAATTATGAATTAGTACGAATTGCAAAAATAGGACAAGAACTGTTTTTCAATGTCATAAATTTACCAGTTTGACGGCGGTTCATGTACAAGATTCAGGTTAAGCGGCTAACTAAGATTTATCAGCTCTTTAGCTCTCCCTCCCATTTGCTCACCACTGCTGTAGCCATAGCATTACCTAAAACGTTGGTAGCCGAACGGCCCATATCCAACAAAGGGTCAATACCGATAAGCAGCGCTAAACCAGCCTCAGGAATGTTAAACATGGATATAGTACCCGCAATAACCACTAGTGATGCACGTGGTACGCCGGCTATACCCTTACTGGTTAGCATAAGCACCAATAGCATAGACAGCTGCTGACCAAAAGCCAGATGTATACCGTATGATTGCGCCAGGAATAAGGAGGCAAACGTCATGTACATCATAGAACCATCGAGGTTAAAAGAATAACCTAGTGGCAATACAAAACTTACAATTTTGTTATTGCAACCAAAGCGCTCCAATTCCATTAATATACGCGGGTAGGCTGCCTCGCTGGTTGAGGTACTAAAGGCAATGAGCATGGCATCCTTAATTCGGTTAACCAGTGTAAGGGCCCGTTTCCGCAACACCAAAAAGCCAGCCAACAATATAACCAGCCACAATACCACTAACGAGAAATAAAACTCGCCAATAAACACGGCATAGGTTGATAATATTCCCAAACCTTGCCTGGCTACAACAGCAGTAATAGCTCCAAACACAGCCAAAGGGGCCACCAGCATTACATAGCCGGTAATCTTCAATATAACATGCGCAATGGCATCCATCGCTTTAACAACCACTTCGCCTTTTTCGCCAATGGCACCGGTTGCTACACCAAAAAACAAGGCAAACACCACAATCTGTAATATCTCATTGTTAGCCATTGCTTCCACAAAGCTCTTAGGAAATACGTGGCTAATAAAATCGCGAAGAGATAAAGCGGTTTTTTGGATTCCGGTACTTAAGTGGCTATCTGGTAGTGGAATATGCATAGTCTCGCCCGGTTTAAAAAAGTTCACCAGCATCATACCCAATAACAATGAAACCAATGTAGCGCTGATAAACCAAACCATAGTTTTACCACCTATGCGCCCTACTGCACCTATATCGCCCACCTTGGCTACACCAACTACTAGTGTGGTAAAAACCAACGGAGCTACAATCATTTTAATCAATCTCAGGAATATATCACTCAATATGCTGAAGCCTACCAATTTATCTTCCCGTGTAGTATCATCGGCTTTACGCTGCTTTACAACGGTAGCGCGTTCAGTTTTTAGATTTGCGTATTCAGTTACAGTGGTATCAGTAAGCTTAACCAAGCGGGTATCAATGGCTTTAACACGGGCGTCGGCAACGGCAATGTTGCTGTTGTAAACATTTATAACTTTGATATTGTACAAGTATCCGGTTATTACACCCGCAACTAAGGCAATAAAAATAAAAAGGGTAAGTTTACTTTGTTTCATGAAACGAATTGAGTGGCTAAGCTACAACTAATTACTATTTTGCTAAAATTAAAGTGATGGCATGGGGATAAATACCTACAATTTACAATCAATAAAAAAAGAATTACAACACCTGAACAGCAGCCAGATAAGCGACTTATGCCTGCGCCTTGCTAAATATAAGAAAGAGAATAAGGAGCTACTATCTTATCTGCTTTTTGAGGCCGATAACGAGACCGGCTATACAGACGGCGTCAAACAAGAAATAGATCTCCTATTCAGCTCTTTGCCTAGCCATAGTTACTACCAGGCTAAAGCACTGCGCAAGGCTTTAAAGCTAATTACCAAGCATACTAAATTTATGGCATCAAAACCGGCCGAGATAGATTTACTGCTGCATTACTGTAAACAATATGTGTTGTTCATTGATCGGCGCACCGGCTACAAACCGTTAAGGCAGTTGCTTAACAAGCAATTGGAAAAAACAAAAAAATTGATGAGCGCATTGCACGAGGACCTTCAATACGATTTTCAAACCGATTTTGAGAAGGTGGTTGAACAAGCTGCTGAAAAACTGAGCTGGATAAATAAACGCGATTACGTGTAACAATTGTTATCTTTCGGCCATCTAAACCCTACAACTTAAATACTAACCCCAGTGGCTGATAAAGATGCTGCCTTTAGGCAGATATTTGAATCGAACTCAAAAAAGATATACCGTTTGTGCTACGGTTACACCGGTGACGAGGATGCGGCGCATGACCTGCTACAGGAGACTTTTGTAAAGGTTTGGCAAAACCTTGATAAGTTTCGCAATACCGCCATGATATCTACCTGGATATACCGCATTGCTGTAAACACCTGTTTAACGTACCTGCGGTCTGAAAAACGCCAGGCTAAGGAAGAATTAACTCCGCAACTGGCCGAAACCCGTAAAGAAGAACTATCAGAAAAAAACGAACAAGTAGCTTTGTTGTATAAATGTATAGCCAAGCTCGAAGAATCAGAGAGAATAATCATTACAATGGTGCTTGATGAACTGCCCTATCCTGAAATCGCTGACATCTCAGGAATATCCGAAGGAAATCTGCGGGTGAAAATTCATCGTATTAAACAAAAGCTAACCGATTTATATAATCAATATGAAAGACTTTGAACACCTGCTATCGGTTTGGCAAGAACAACCTAAGCAACCCCAGCTTTCGGTTGATGATGTGCTTAAACAGGTAAAAAAGGGAATTAATAAATTAGGGATAAGGGTGCTTTACAGCATTGCAATTACCGCTGTGGCTCTGATTTTTACATCAGGCTTAACGCTTTTTGCAGTGTACGAACAGCGTTTGAGTTACATTGGCTTATTTGTAATGCTGTTAGGCATGATTGCTTACCTTGTACTACAAATAGGTGATTATCGTACAATAACCAAACACGATTTAACTTTGAACCCCGCTGCTTATCTCAAAAGTTTAAAAGAATACCAAAACAGGCGTGCATATCTCAACGGCAGGTTTTATTATGCATTCGCTTTAATGATTTGCCTTGGCATATCCTTATACACCATTGAGGTATTCCAAAACAAACCATTGATATTTAGGATTTTATATTATACTTTTTGTGGTGTTTACATCCTTATAGCTACCTTTTATTTGAAAGACCGATTGATACAACGTGAGCAGAAGAAGGTGAGTTATCTTATTGAAAGATTGGAACGATTAGAGGGCCAATTCGAATAATTTTAATGGCCGACTCCATACAACTTGAAAAACTATCTGCCGACGATGCAGGAGCCTTATCGGCTATAAGTCGTGAAACTTTTTTTGCAGCTTTTTATCATTTGAATAATGCAGATGATATGGAAGCTTATGCAGCTAATGCCTTCAATATTGATACACTTAAAGATGAAATAAATACGCCTGGCTCTGTATTTTACTTTGCCAGGTTTGATAGAGAAGTTGTAGGTTTCATAAAACTCAATACAGGGAACGCCCAACACGAATTTAAACGGGAGAACAGCCTCGAAGTTGAACGCCTTTATGTGCTGGCTAAGTACCAGGGCAGGCAAATTGGACAACAACTGCTAACATTTGCTTTCGAACAGGCTCATGCCTTAAGTTGCCGCTTTATATGGCTTGGTGTATGGGAACACAACGTGAACGCTATTCGGCTGTATGAGCGTCTGGGTTTCGAGCATTGTGGCAGTCATAGTTTTATGTTAGGGAATGATCAGCAAACCGATTTGTTGATGAGAAAGGTATTGCGTTAGTCCATAGGTGTTTCAATAGTTAGCAACTCTGCTTATATTGCTACCATGAAACGTCCTTTAATTACCATTGCTCTGCTGATGTTGGGCACCAATGCATTTGGTCAGAAAAATAAAACGTTATCAGGCTATTACCCACCGGCTGGCAATTGGCAAACCAGAGCACCAAGCCAGTTGGGGCTTAATGAGCAGGCAATCAAAAATACCATCAGCTTTGCAAAGGCTCATGAGGCTAAATCTTCACGCAATGGCGAGTTATCACAACATCAAAGTTTTGGTCGGGAGCCTTTTAGCGAGGCGGTTGGCCCGCTAACAGACCGGGGCGACGCTTCCGGCTTAATTGTTTACAAAGGTTACGTAGTGGCGCAGTGGGGCCAGCCAAGTCGGGTAGATATTGTTAACAGCGTTACCAAGAGCCTGTTATCCACAGTGGTTGGCGTGGCTGTTGATCGTGGCCTTATCCATAGTACCACAGACACAGTTGCGAACTATGTTCCCTTTGTAGAATTATATGATCTGAAGATCAATACAAACGGATTCGATTCTTCACAAAGCAGTATTATTTATCCATTTGCATCTGAACACAACCGGCGTTTGACCTGGGAAGTGATGCTGCGCCAAACCAGCGATTGGGAAGGCACGTTGTGGGGTAAACCCGATTGGGCCGATCGTCCGCAGGGCGATATTGAGCAGTACAAAGCTCGCAAACGCAATGAGCCGGGCGAAGTGTACAAATACAACGATGTACGTGTGAACGCACTTGCGCTTGCAGCCACATCTGTTTGGCGTAAGCCATTGCCACAGGTGCTTAAAGAAACCATAATGGATCCAATAGGCGCATCGAGCACGTGGCGCTGGACGGGTTACAAGACTTCATGGATTGTACTCGATGGTCAGCCTGTACAATCAGTAAGCGGTGGCGGCCATTGGGGAGGCGGTATGTTTATCAATACGTTTGATATGGCTCGCTTTGGTTTGCTTACCTTGAGGCAAGGCAAATGGAACGGTAGGCAACTTATTAGTGAACAGTGGATAAAACAAGCACTTACGCCCACCAAAGCTAACACAGGTTATGGATACATGAACTGGTTTTTAAACATCGATAAAAAGCTACTACCTTCGGCCCCGGCCAGTGCTTGGGTACACATAGGCAACGGCACTAACATGATTTATTGCGACCCTGAGCATGATGTGGTGATGGTGGTACGGTGGATTGAAAACCGCGATATGGATGGTGTAGTAAAGGCTTTGTTAGAAGCGTTTAAGAAGTGATTTATACAAACGTTTGGTTAGGTGTAGAAATAGAACAGCCTACAAAACTCGCATACCTGAAAATTATATGTTAATTTTGATGACACCGTTACACTGATTAAAAATTACATTTTGAAAGATTATAAAAAATATTACTCTATAAACGCCACCCCAGAAGAAATTTATGCAGCAATCACTAATCCGCTAACCATTCAGCTCTGGACAGGCGAACCGGCCGAAATGTCGACCACTCCGGGCACAGAATTTAGCATGTGGGATGGCAGCATTACTGGTAAAAACCTTGAGTTTGAAGAAGGGAAAAAAATAGTGCAGCAATGGTATTTTGACGGTCAAGATGAGCCTTCAATCGTTACCATAAAGCTTCATGCCGATAAGCAGCATACATCTGTAGAGTTGCGACACGCTAACATTCCGGATGAAGCGTATGATGATATTGTTGAGGGTTGGAACGATGTTTACTTTGGTAGTATTGCAGAATTTTATGAAGGCATATAAAACAAAAAGGCCGCCTATCCAGGCAGCCTTTTTTGTTTATAAGAAGTATTCTGTTAAAATAAAGTAAATTCTACACGACGGTTTTTCTGACGACCATCCGCAGTATTATTGCTGGCTATGGGTTGTGTTTCACCGTAGCCTGTAGCCTCAATACGAGAAGCATTGGCTCCCTGACTTACCAAATAAGCTTTAATAGCTTCTGCCCTGTCTTTAGATAATTTCAGGTTTAATGCGTCAGAACCTGTGTTGTCTGTATGTCCAGCCAGCTTAAGGCTGAAGTTCTTGTTAACAAGAAGTTCGGCAACGCGGTTCAAACTTGGAAATGATTTTTCGCGAATAGTTGCTTTCCCCAAATCAAATTCAAGGTTGGCAATAGCTTCTTTAACTACTTTCCGATCCTCTTCGGTTACATAAACGCGGGTTACCGGAGTTGGTAATGGACAACCTGAACCATCTACCTTAGTGCCGGCCGGAGTGTTGGGGCATTTATCATTAATATCAAAAACACCATCTCTATCGCTATCCGCAGTTAAACGTGTTAAGTTTTGGCTTACAGTGTTTAACTCCGAACGTAAATTAGCATTGTCAGCTTTTTGCTGGTCTAATTGCATTTGTAATGAGCGCTCAGCCATCAGGTACTCTGTACGCATTGACGATACGGGGTTATGAGTAGCCAGCTGAGGTTTTGAACGTTTACCTAAACTAAACTCCAGACCTGCATGAGCGTAGCCAAATTTATCGCGTGCACTGCCAGAGACAAATTGATCCAGGTAATCGCTGTTCACAAAATTAACCTGGTAACCCAAATCCAGGTTCACAACCGGACCTAAATTTATCTTGAAACCACCGCCTACTGGTATAAACCAATCATGCCTGTCGCTAACTCCAGCCATGGTACCGCTATTGTTAGTCAGTGTAGATGTGTAGCCCATATTACCGGCACCCACGCTTACATACGGCTGTATAAAGCTTTTGTTATTTAACCAGTTGATGTTAGCTACCGTAATTACCGCACTCAAATCAACTGCATACTTTACCTTAGTTTCAAAGCGCTGTACCGGATAACCTATCTGACGCGGGTTTGAGCCTTGTACATGCCCTCTAAAAAAGTTGGCTTGCAAACCCAAACCGTGCAGTAGTTGCTTTTTTACATAGCCACCGTAACCCAGGCGCTCATTAGCTGTTACGTAATCGGTTTTTTCTTGAAACAGGGTATTAATTGAAGTCATACCGCCGTGTAAACCGATTGACCATGACCGAAAGTTGTTAGCACCTGAAAAAGGTTTCACATAGTTAGCTGAATTTGTAGTAGAATCTGGAGTTTGTGCAAATAAGTTACCCCCTACTGCAACTCCCAAAAGTAGCAGGCTGGTTTTTTTTAGTTTTAATTTCATCATTGTAATTTTAGATTGTAATACGAGCGCATAGCTACGCTGATGTACAGCCAAGGGGCAACATTGATGCCATGCAAACCACATTTGATAAATTCGAGATTTTAGAACTTCAGTTTATCAGCAATTAAGTTATTTACAGTTATAAGCCAGCCAAGTAACAACAGCAGCGATTTAAAAATGCATAAAGGCCGGTATAGGTAATACCGGCCTTTATGAAACCTTAAATGTATATTTAAATGTACAAAACGCGTGTTTATGCCATGATAGACAACATAGACAGTACGGGCTTTAAAAGATCAATATTTCCTTCCTGATTGATTTCGCCTTGGGCATCCTGTGCCTTTATGGCCTTAGTGAAAAGCTTCCATGCAGATTCGGGACTGAATGTGGCGGCTGCAGCAGGTTCGGCTTTGGCCAGGTTTTTTACAAACCGCCAGCCACCCATAGTTTTTTCTATAAACCATATACCACCGGCATCACCGGTAATTTCAATTTTAATTAGTGTACCAACCTCGGCATTAACATCCCGGTACGCATATGGCAATGCACGCAATAAGGTATCAATGCAAGGGTAAAACAATTCCCGCGTCATTAAGGGGTGCGGCAAGCCTATAGCTTCGCGTATTTGCTGTTGATGGTGCCATTTCTCGGTATATTCACGCGCTATATGAAACCAGTTTTTTGATTCCGTTTCGCCTGCCCACACAACCGGAAAGATGGCTGGAGCAAACGGATCTAGTGCGTGCAGATAAGCCACGTACTCACGTCCGGTTGATTGTAAATGGTCTATTAGTATCGCAGGGCTGATTCTTTTCCAGGCTAACACCCAAATTGTGTTCAGATCATTCAGGTATGTTACTAAATCCCGGTAGGAATTAATCTCTCCGGGTGGATCACCCCTGTAGCCGTCACGTGAAATAGATAAACCGCGCATATTACCATCAAGTAAGTGTGCTGCTATATCCTTAACAGTCCACTGCGGCGACACCGTTGGCATGTCCCAGTCATCTGCCGATAAGGATTTAAGCAAATCGATGAGTAAACTATCTAACTTCTCGAATAAGTGCAGGGTTTTGATAGGTATAACCTGGCTCATAAATCACATTAAACTTTTGCAGCACTTTGGTTTAGTGCCTGACTAATATCTGCAATTATATCATCATCTTTTTCTAAACCGCATGAAATTCTGATCAAGCCTGGTGTGATGCCTACCGCCGAGCGCTGCGCATCTGTAAGCTTTGAGTGCGTTGTACTTGCAGGATGTGAAGCTATACTACGCGAATCGCCCAAGTTGGCCGTTACCGACAGCATTTGCAGGTTGTCCAGAAATCTGCGGCCAGCTTCTAAGCCACCCTTAATCTCAAAACATAAGATTCCGCCACCAAAAGCCATTTGCTTTTTAGCAATTTCATATTGCGGATGATTAGGTAGAAAGGGATATTTAACCCAGGCTACGTTTTGGTGATTTTGAAGCGCTTCAGCCACTTTTAAGGCATTAGCACAGTGGCGCTGCATGCGTACATCCAACGTTTCCAGGCTTTTACTCAACACCCAAGCGTTAAATGGTGATAAAGCTGGTCCGGTGTTTCGGCAAAACAGGTAAATTTCCTTAATCAGATCCTCGCGGCCAACTACGATACCACCCATTACCCTGCCCTGTCCATCAATCCACTTAGTGGCTGAGTGTACTACTAAATCTGCGCCATACTCAATAGGGCGTTGTAATAGCGGCGTGGCAAAACAGTTATCTACATTCAAGATAAGGTTGTGTTTTTTACTGAATTGACCAGCCCATTCCAAGTCAATTACTTCCAGCTGTGGATTGGTAGGTGTTTCGAGATACACCATTTTTGTGTTGGATTGTACTGCTGCCTCCCAAGCTTCTTTATCATTTGCCGGTACCAGTGTGCAAGTTATACCGTATTTAGGCAAGTACTTAGTCACAACGGTAAAGGTGCTTCCAAAAACGGAGCTGCAGCACAACAAGTGATCGCCCTGTTGCAACAAGGCAAACATAGAAGCAAAAACCGCACTCATACCTGTTGATGTTGCAAAACCTGCATCTGCGTTTTCGAGCATGCACATTTTAGCAATAAATTCATCAACATTAGGGTTACTAAAACGGCTGTAAATATTATCGTCTGTTTCGTCGGCAAAGGCTGCACGCATGGCTTCAGCTTCATCAAATGTGAAACTGCTGGTTAGGTATAACGGTGTTGAATGCTCATTTTGCAGCGTTTGCGGAGACCGCAAACGTATCGCTTTAGTTAAAGGATGTAAATCGTTCAATGACATTTTTGAGTTCTTATAATGTTGTATCAGCAGGATGAATAAACACCCGCCAGTTAAGTTCGGCGCCTGCTTTTTCAAGCGTAGCGGCAACAGAGCAATATTTGCCTATAGACAATTCAACAGCACGTTTAGCCTTGTCCTCATCAATGTTACCTTTTAAATGGAATTCGATGTTTATATTTTCCCATAAGGATGGCTCTACGCCCGGCTCACGGTCGCCATTAATTACCATGCGGTAGTCAAGCACTTCCTGACGTTGTTTTTTCAGAATACTGATCACATCTATAGCCGAGCATCCGCCTAAACCCATCAGCAACATTTGCATAGGGCGTACGCCGTAATTTTGGCCGCCACTTTCGGGGCTTGTATCCATGCGCACGGTATGTCCGTTTTCGTCACTGGCTTCAAAGCCATAATCGGCGCTAACTCTTGCTAATTCTATTTTAGGCATATATATAGATATTAAGATGGCTAAATTATTATTTTGAGTTGAAAGTTTTGTTTGCCTACTATAAAAATGATAGTTTTATGCACATAAATTGCAAATGAAGATACTTTTAGTGATTGCAGCTTTGTGTTTTTCTCAAATGATTTGCCAGGCACAACGAAACCTGCTGGCTTATGAAGATATTTTATACATCATTACCAACAACGCTCAAAAAGCCGACGATTTTATGCAGTCGAAAGGTTATACAAAGCTCAAAGTGAAAAAAGCTGGTAACTTAAAGTACCACTTAAGTTTGCCTGGTAACGCGGCATCTGATGTGGAGATCAGGAACGACGGTAAGCGGATATATATTTATTTAGCTACAGACGAGTTGAATCAGGTAAATTTGTTAGTCAACTCCATTTCGCCTTTTGTGCTTAGTCAGGAAGACAACTCCGGCATAACCAGCATTAAGGTAAAAGATTTAGGCATGATATACATGACTGTAAACGATAAAGTACCCTATAGCCCCATCCGGAAAGACTATGACATCCGAATAGTGTCCGATAAAAATATTACAACCTACAATTAATTAACTTTAGCTCTACAATACTCATATATGGCTCTTAATTACATCTGGATAAGTTTTTTTGTGATCGCTTTTTTAATGGCACTGTTTAAGCTGATTTTTCTGGGCGATACTGAAATCTTCAAGCAACTTATTGAAGGTGTATTCGACTCTTCAAAATCATCGGTAATGGATATTGCCTTGCCGTTAGTTGGTACAATGGCATTTTGGCTGGGCATTATGCGTGTGGGTGAAAAAGCCGGAGCAATTAACTTCCTATCTCGTGTTGTGGGCCCTTTCTTTCAACGCCTGTTCCCCGAAGTTCCTAAAAATCATCCTGCAGCAGGGCAAATGATGATGAACTTTTCTGCTAACTTATTGGGGTTGGACAATGCCGCAACCCCTATTGGGCTTAAAGCGATTGCAGGCTTACAAGAGCTAAACCCACTTAAAGAAACAGCCTCAAATTCACAAATCATGTTTATGGTTTTGCATGCCTCTGGTCTAACCATTTTACCCATAAGCATTATTGCCCAGCGAGCTATATTAGGTTCGCACGACCCGACAGATATTTTTATACCTTGTATTATTGCTACTTATGTAGCCACTTTGGTTGGCTTGTTAGTAGTAGCCATCAAGCAAAAAATCAACCTGGCCGACCGAGTTGTTATTAGCTGGCTCCTCGGCCTAACGGCGTTTATTGCTTTTATTGTATGGTATTTTGCCGTTTATTTAAGTAAAGAACAGATCGGTACGGTATCAAAAGTATCCAGTAACCTTATGCTTTTTGCAATACCGGTTGCCTTTATACTTGGCGCGCTTCGCAAAAAAGTAAACGTTTTTGAAGCCTTTATAGAAGGTGCTATTGGAGGGTTTGAAACTTCTGTTAAAATTATTCCATACCTGGTAGCCATGCTGGTTGGCGTAAGTGTTTTTCGTAACTCGGGTGCACTAATCTATGTGGCCGATGGTTTTAAATGGATTTTTGGCCACTTTAATATGGATACCCGGTTCACCGATGTTATCCCAATTGCTATTCTACGCCCTTTAAGTGCTTCTGGTGCACGCGGATTAATGTTGGATAACATGAAAGTGCACGGGCCAGACAGCTTTATAGGGCACTTATCCAGCGTATTATATGGTGCTGCTGATACTACGTTTTATATGGTAGCCTTGTACTTCGGTTCAATTGGCGTTAAAAGAACGCGTTACGTTATACCTGCCAGCCTCATTGCCGACTTGGCCGGCGTAATAGCTGCTATATTAATCTCTTATCTTTTTTTCGGATAGTATTATAAAATATTACAGTAAATCAAGCACATCAATACTCAAGCTTCTATATATAAATATCATTAGCAGAAAAATAATATCTCCATTTGATATTATTTTTTTGCTAATGTTAAATAATTTTTTTTCGCACTAACCTTTCCACCATCCTACCGTAAAAGGACTTAATTGCTATTTTAAATATAGCCGAATACGTTCATATACTTTACATTTTAGATGGTTAGAATATTTACACGGTTTATTGCAGGGCTTGTCTTTTGTTGTTGTGTTTGCGGTGGTGCAAGTGTTTATGCCCAAACAGTAACCATCCGTAATGTTGATGCTGGTCCGTATGCGCCAGGTTCTACCATTGCCGCTACCTTAACCGTTACAGATGCCAACGGTGATCTGAACGCTAATAACAATAAGTACCAACTATACTTATCGGATGCCAACGGCAACTTTGCCGCAGAAAAATTTATAGGGGAATTTAGCGGTTATTACACAGGGTTTGTGAACGGTGTTTTGCCTGCTAATACGCCTGCAGGAACGGGTTATAAGGTTAGAGTAAAAACAACCGCCCCACTTACAGTGAGCGCCCCCTCAACTGCTTTCACCGTTGCAGCTGGCACAGCTGTACAAGCGGGTACAAGTTCAACAGAAGTAAGCAGCACGAGCCCCGAAGTATTTGGGACTTGTTTCACCAACGGCGATTATCCTTTCCTATTTGTAGACCAGTCAACACCCGGGTCTACAGTAACAGCTAACTTTTTTAATGATTTATCGCAGGCTGATGAACAAACCATATCCTTAAGCACGCCTACCACATTTACAGCTAAAACGAGCAACTATACTATACTGGTTAAGGCAGTGAATAATGGCGTTGTAGGCACAAAGGCTTATCTGCTAATTAACAATTACATCAGCAACAGTTTCCAAACGCAAAACTCATCGAGTGTGTGTTTGCCTGAGCAAAGTTATGCGCGCGTTTCGTATAGTGTAAATATAACTGGTGGTGGCGGTATTCAAACCAACTACCCGGGCACCATTTATAATATCAAATGGGGCGATGGCAGCAATTCAAATTTAACCTACTTTCAGATTTTAGCTACCAACGGTGTGCTTAGCCATGATTACCTCGTTTCATCATGCGGAGCCAAGAACGCTGAAGGTGTTGTTACCAATAAATTCGAGGTCGCCTTTAGAGTATCAAACCCTTACTGCCCCGATCAAACGAAGACACTGAGCGGTGACCAGGCTGTGTTATCACCACCTAAAAATGCTATAAGTGGTCCAACAAAAGCTTGTACCGGTAAGGAGGTTACATTCACCAACATATCCTACGCCGGTCAGATTGTGAGCAGTACTGCTGGCGGTGCGTCTTGTGAGAATCCTAATGCAACTTACCAATGGTATATAAACGGGCAGCCGGTACCACCGTTCAACTCAAAAAAGAATATACCGTTTAAATATACCTTTACCACAGCGGGCACCTATACCGTATCTTTAAAGCTTACCAGCGCAACGCCATGTATTGCTCCAGATGCAGTGCACACCATTTGTGTGCAGGATGCACCGCAGGCAGCCACCAACGTACCAACCAACATATGTATAGGAAGCGGCCCTGTTACTTTAACTAACGCCTCTGTAGTTAGCAACCCCTGCAACAATCCCATTACTTATAATTGGAAAATAACCCCAGCTACCGGTTATACTTATGCAGCCGGATCAACCAAGAATAGCTCTAACCCTCAAATCATCTTTTCGACAGCTGGCAAATATGACGTACAGTTAGAGGTTGATAATGGCGTTTGTGATGTGGCTCAAAGTACCATCAAAACTATCATTGTAAGCAACGTGCCAACTGCCACCCTATCGCCTGATTTTTCACTTTGCGGTAAAGGACAAATTTTAACATTTGATAATACTACCGGCAGCGCCACGCGGGTTGTTTTAACTGGTACGGTTGACCCAAAACCGGATACTTACTTGTGGACAGTAGTTGGACAAAACGGCGTTTCACCTGCAACATTCGTAAATAATACTACAGCTAACAGTCAATATCCACAAATAAGTTTTCCTGACTTCGGCACCTACGATGTAACCGTTAAACACACTAATGATTGCGGTACAGTAACATCTCAAACACAGCATATCACCTTTAAAGAAGCGCCGACCCTTACAGCGGGAACGGATCAAACAGTGTGCTTTGGCTCACCTGCCCAGTTGGATGGATCGGTAACCGGTGCGTACAATACCTTGGTTTGGACTACTTCCGGAACCGGAACTTTTAGCAATAATAATATCGACAAGCCGGTTTATACGCCAAGTGCGGCAGATAGAACTGCAGGCCAGGTAAAGCTGACAGTAACGATAACCACAACCCTTCCGGGCGATTGCGCTACTATTAAGGATGAGGTAATTATTAACATCAATCCGCAAAACGATATTACAAGTCCTGCTACAAAAATAATATGTACCGGCGGTACAGTAGCCTATGTACCTACATCAACTGTTGCTGGTAGTACTTTTAACTGGCAGGTTACACAAAGCTCGGCTAATGTAAGCGGCTTTACAGCCAGCGGATCGGGCGATATTAATGATGTGTTGGTTAATTCATCACCTACTGCTAATGGAACGGTAACTTATACTATTGTACCTAACGCTAACGGCTGTGATGGAACACCATTCAACCTCACGGTAACGGTGGTACCCAAACCAGAGATTAATTTGACAGGTCAGCCAGGTAACACTATTTGTAGCGGCTCGCCGGCTGGGGTACAGTTCACATCCAATGTAACTGGCACCCGATATACCTGGACAGTTGCCACAACGGGCGATGTAACGGGTGCAGCAGATCAGGGCGCCCCAACAAACGTAACCGGTATAAGCCAGGTACTGATCAACACCGGAACTGTTCCGGCTACCGTAACTTATACGGTTACCCCATATAATACAAGTTCGGCAGATAACTGCAGCGGCGACGCCAAGACCATAACAATAACGGTACAACCGCAGGTACCCGATGCTGATGCCGGTACCGATGCTGTGTTATGTAACCAACCAACTTACCAGCTAAAAGGAAACGATCCAGGTTCGTTTACCGGTACATGGACACTAACTTCAGGCCAGTCGGGCGTTTCGTTTACCGACGCCACAAAGTTTAACACCACAGTAAGCGGCCTGCAACAAGGCCAGGTGTATACCTTTAGATGGACAATAACCGGCGCAGCGCAGTGTACACCCAAGTTTAATGAAGTTAAGGTTACAAATAATCCTCCTATCAGCAACAACACCGTTACTTTAACCAGCCCAACTACCTGTTCAGGTCAAAACATAAGCATTACAGGCAGCACACCAACCGGAGGCAGCGGCACTTACACCTACTTATGGGAGAGCAGCGCCGATGGCACAAATTGGTTGGTTCTTTCTAACCAAACCGGCAAAAACCTCAACATGCAGGTTATTGAAACTACTTACTTCAGACGTTCAGTAAGTTCTGGCGCTTGTACGGAGGACAAAAGTAACGTCGTGCAAATTATGGTACAGCCTGCTATTAGCGGCAACAGTATCAGCATACCAACAACCGATGTTTGTGTTAATCATTCGGCAGGTATAATAACAGGCAGTACGCCAGCTGGTGCTGACGGAAATTTCAGTTTCCAGTGGCAAAGCAGCACTGACGGCGGAAACAACTGGTCGAATATTACCGGCGCTACAGATGTTAATTATACTACACCTGTTTTGATTGGTAATATTCAGTATCGTCGTGTTGTTAGCTCACTATTATGTAATGGTGTTCAAAGTAATTATAGCAACACAATTTCCATCACTGTTAATCCGGATGCTAAAGCCGAATTTACGTGGACTAAAGATGCTGATTGTATACCATTTGCATTGAACGCACAGAATATTAAAGGTGTAGCCTACCCCGACCGCAACGCCGATTACACTTGGTATGCCAACAACCAGATAATCGGAACCGGCGTAACGTTCCCAGGATATACGATTAATACTGACGGGGAAACCGTTGAAATTCGTTTGGTGGTGACTAGCAAGTTTGGATGCGAGTCTGCGGTATCAACACATATTTTTAAGACTGTAAAATTTATAACTGCAAGTTATACGCAAACGGCTACACAAAACTGTGGTACAACCAACGTAACTTTTACCAACACATCAACCCCAATAGGCGGCGGCACCTATTTGTGGGACTTTGGCAACGGAATAACGTCAACCAAAGAACAGCCGGATCAGGTAACATTCGCAGCATCAACTGATGGTAAAGACGTAGAGTACACCGTTAAACTTACAGCTACTACGTCATGTAGTGTTACCACCATGACTAGTACGGTTACCATTAAGCCTGCTGTGCCGGTTGCCCGTATTTCACCAAAATCCACTTCGGGCTGTGCACCATTCTCATTGGTGGTGGATAATATTTCGCCAGGCAACAATGATAAGTACATTTACCATGTTGTTGATGCCAGTGGTAACGATGTAATTACCCCTGAACCGGTTAATAACAAAGCGCAGCAAACGCTGGTAATTCCCGACCAAGGTAATTACTCTGTTTACATGGAAGCACAATCTACGTGTGGTACAGGGCGCAGTGCTGGTATTCCAATTGTGGTAAGTGCACGTACCGTGTTTGCAGGTATAACCACCGCTACTACCGGCGAACGCTTTGGCTGCGCACCGCATACGGTGAATTTTATTAATACAAGTCAGGGCGGAACATTTTACCGCATTGATTGGGGTGACGGAAGTGTACCGACAACTACCTTAAACACCAACGGTTTGCCGCATACATTTAGCCGTGCCGGCACCTACCAGGTTATTTTATATGCCACTAATGATTGTGCACAAAATGCGCCGTCACAACCGGTAACCATAGTGATAAGCGAGAAACCTGCGCCAGCCTTTACGCCGGATAATGGTGTAGGATGTAAAACCTTAACGGTAAACTTTGCAAACAACACGCCGGAATCAACTAACGCGGGCGATTTTGCTTACAGCTGGAATTTTGGTGATGCCCGGGCTACCGCAAGCAACCCTAATACATCTGAACAGCGCACACCGCCGGCACATACGTACGATTATCTAAGCTCACCCTACACGGTTACATTAACAGTCACCAACCGTACCACTGGTTGTACAGAAACAACAACACGTACTATTACTGTTAATGCTCCGTCTATAGCCGAGTTTAGGGCAAGACCCGACAGTGTGCAAACGTATCCTAATTACACTTTCTCTTTTGAGGATTTAACAAGTAATAATCCTAAGTCATGGAGATGGAACTTTGGTGATGGTAGCGCTTCAACGCAACAAAACCCAACGCATGCCTATGCCGATACGGGGCTATACAAAGTTACGTTAACCACATCAAACCAGTATTGTGGTACAACTAAAACACACTATGTGCGTATAACTGGCATACCGGGGCAGTTGTATGTGCCTAATGCATTTACGCCAAGCAGTACCAACCCTGAGTTACGCACGTTTGCCACAAAAGGATCGGGTTTACGCCAGTGGCACATGCGCATATTTAACAACTACGGTCAAATGGTTTGGGAAACAACGAAGCTTGATGCACGTGGCGAGCCAACCGATTCCTGGGACGGAACCTTCCAAGGATCACCATTGCCGCAGGGGGTATACATATGGCAAATCGAAGCCAGTTTTATTAATGGTTCTGAATGGAAGGGAATGTCGTATAACAATTCGTCGCCTAAGCGAACAGGTGCTATACACTTAATAAGGTAATAAAGATGACGAGAATCAGATATTATATTTTGAGCGTTATGATGCTGTTGACAGCTGCCGTTACAAAGGCGCAGGATCATCAGTATTCGCAATTCTTTAATTCGCCTGTATACTTAAACCCGGCGTTAAATGGTCAATTTGAAGGTGATTTACGCGTTAATATGATTTACCGTAACCAGTGGTCTTCCCTCCCTGGTGCACTTAGTTACTTAACCGCATCAGTAGACCTGAACATACCTAAATTTGGTGGCGGCGTAGGTTTAATGTTTACACGTGCTAATGAGGGTACCGCTTATTATTTAAGAAATAACCTGGCCGGCATCTATTCATACAGTGTGGGTTCTGATGATTTTGTTTTATCGTTTGGCTTACAAGCGGGCATTGGTAACCGTACCATTGATCGCAGCAAGCTTGTATTTGGTGACCAGATTGATCCTCGCCTGGGTTACATTCCCGGGTCACAATCAGCAGCCGATTTAGGTCAGTTGAATAACAAATTTTACTTTGACGCTGGCGCCGGCATCAACCTCGTAATGGGCAATTTTATGGCTGGCGGCGCATTGCAACACATTAACCGTCCCGATCAATCTTTTACCGGAGCTTCAGCAAAGTTACCAATGCGCGCAACCGGTCACTTAAGCTACCGTTGGGATCTTAATCCATACGATAACTACGACGAGGATGAGAAGTCATATGTCATACCTTCGGTGGTTATGTACAAGCAAGCATCATCAACCTCATTAAGTGCCGGTATGCAATACAAACGCCGTAGCGTAAATGCGGGCTTATGGTACCGTAGCGGAGGACAAACTGGTCCAAGTTCATTTGTGGTGTCTTTCATCTTCGATCTTTTTATAAACAAGGATGGTGGCGAAAAAATGCGTTTTGGTATCAGCCACGATGCGCCTACCTCCAAGTTAAACTACAGCAACACCAGCGGAACAACGGAGGGCAGCTTAGGATATGAAACCACCTTACCGTCTCGTACCGGCTCACCAAAATTTATCGGATCAACACGTTGTTACGATTTCTATTAATCAGTAATTCATTTCATTCGTGGCACCTGTTGTTCCACACTCATGTAAAGGTATAGCCGTAAAGCTGTACCTTTATTGCTTATGAATACTGAAAAAAGACTAGTTGCCAAAGCTACAACTACTATTGGGCGCACACAATATCAAACGATAGCCAATAGCGGTAATCATTCCATTATAGTTGATGAACCCGCAGAATTGAATGGAAGTGACACCGGCATGGGGCCTTATGGCTTGTTACTGTCAAGCTTAGGCAGCTGCACTATTATTACGCTACGAATGTATATCGAAAGAAAAATGTGGGTAGTGGACGAAATTAAGGCTGAGTTAGAGATTTATGCAGTAAACGATGGCCATTTGATCGAAACCAGCCTTAGTTTTAAAGGTGATCTCATAGCTGAACAGGTTGAAAGATTATTGCAAGTTGCTGAAGCATGCCCTATCCATAAATTGCTTGCGGGTAATATTGCGATGAAAACCCTTGTCTCGTTATAAAAAACAAGCCGGAAAGCTTAATTTCCCGGCCTGCTTCAATCACTCTAAAACAATCACCTCTACTTAAAGAAGTCTTTTATTGCATAAACACTAATCTGGTTACTTATGCAAATATCGTAAGTAATTATATAACTGTTTATGCACTTACATATTGTGCAGTTTTACAAAATATTAAGCTGCTTTTGCCAAGCCTGCACTCGCACCAATTACCAGTGCATCCTCAATACCGCCAATGATAGGATCCATAATCTTAGTGCCTTTTACAGTTGCTTTGCGTAAATAGAAACTACCAAATGTTGATAGTATGGCCGCGCTGCCTCCTAACAAAGCGCCCACGTAAGCCTGGCCGCCTCGTGCTTTATAAACACTTGCGCCGGCAAGTGCACCAGCTAAAAACCTGGCTGATATTACCGGCAATTTGATACGATCAGGAGCATTGGGTAGCTTATCACCAATAAATTCTGTTACGGCCAGAAGCTTGAAAGCAGTAGCCACTTTGTTAGATTGCATTAAACTCAAGGAAGAATTGGCTAACGCTTTAGACTGGTGGTGACTTAGTATATGACTGGTTAACGCCGGTGCCGACATGGAACGGAAACCGGCTATAGTGCCCAAGCCCACTGCTTGCCAAAACGGGTTAGTTATTTTGAATTTCATAGCTACATTTAATTATTAGTTATATCAAGTACATAAAAAAGACGAATAGTGTTTGACTATCATTGCCCATTTTTATACGAATCAGTATAAGAGTATAACCGTTCCTTGCGCTTTTGCCGGTAGGTTTACTTATGGGTGCCTGTTAATTGATGCGGTCTTGCGTTTTTGCAGTAAGCACATTCCGGCTACTTTGTTACCTTTGCGAAAACTTTTTCTAGTATGTCGCTTACTCCGCTTATGGCCATATCACCTGTTGATGGCCGCTATCATAACGCAACCGCAACACTGGCACCTTATTTTTCTGAATATGCTCTGATAAAATACCGGGTTTATGTAGAAATTGAATACTTTATTGCTTTATGCGAACATCCTTTGCCGCAATTGAAAGGCTTTGATAAAAGCATATTTGATAGCCTAAGAGTAATTTATCAGGAATTTTCTGAAAGTGATGCTGAAGCTATTAAGATTATCGAAAGCACTACTAATCACGACGTTAAAGCGGTAGAATATTTCATCAAACAAAAATTTGATACCTTAAACCTACAGGATTACAAAGAGTTTATTCACTTTGGCTTAACCTCGCAAGATATTAATAACACAGCCATACCCTATTCTTTTAAACAAGCCTTGCATGAGGTTTACTATCCGGCTATAGAAGATTTGCTTGCTGTTCTAAAAAAATACGCGCAAGACTGGAAAGCCGTACCTATGCTGGCCCATACACACGGACAGCCGGCATCACCTACCCGTCTGGGTAAGGAAATTGAAGTTTTTGTTGAGCGCATAGAGAACCAATTGATATTGGCTAAGGCTGTGCCTTTTTCTGCAAAGTTTGGTGGTGCTACAGGTAATTTTAATGCGCACCATGTGGCCTATCCTGCTATTGACTGGACCGATTTTGGAAATCATTTTGTAAATAACATTTTAGGGTTAAAGCGCTCACAATACACTACGCAGATAGAACACTACGATAACTTTGCAGCGCAATGCGACTCATTAAAGCGCATTAACAATATCGTTATGGATCTGGACCGCGATATGTGGAGCTACATATCCATGAATTACTTTAAGCAGAAAATCAAAGCCGGAGAGGTGGGTTCGTCGGCTATGCCACACAAAGTAAACCCAATCGACTTTGAAAACTCCGAAGGCAATGTAGGTTTGGCGAATGCACTTTTTGAACACCTGGCAGCTAAATTACCAGTATCGAGGTTACAACGCGATTTAACAGATTCAACCGTGCTTCGTAACGTTGGCGTGCCTGTAGCACATTCGCTTATTGCAATTAAATCTACTATACGCGGTTTAAATAAATTACTGTTAAACGAAGTAGCCATCAAGCAAGACCTTGAGGATAACTGGGCTGTAGTGGCAGAGGCTATCCAAACTATTTTGCGCCGTGAGAACTTCCCTAACCCGTACGAGGCTTTGAAAGACCTTACCCGGACTAACCAACAAATTAATGCAGCTAGTATAGCTACCTTCGTGGATGCCTTAGCAGTAGCGGATGATGTAAAGGCTGAATTGAAGCAAATTACCCCTTCTAATTACACAGGCGTATAAGTCATGTTGAGGTCAAAACCGGTAGTGGTGCATTGTTAAATCAAAAAGCTGTTTAAATTTGTTCCAATTAAAATTGTATACCCATGAATATCAACGTATATACCGAATCTACGCCTAACCCGGCAACTATGAAATTCATAGTAAATAAACTGCTGATTAACGGCAGTGTAGATTATCCAACCAAAGAAAGTGCCGAAAAATCACCATTCGCTAAAGAACTATATAAATTTTCGTTTGTGAACGGTGTGTTTTTTGCAAGCAACTTTGTTACGGTAACCAAAACAGAAGGTACAGACTGGGACGATATTGAACCCATACTAAAGGAATTTGTAAAAGGCGCTGTTGAAGCTGAATTAAAAGTTCAGGAGGCAGAACAAGAAGAGGTAAACTTTGAGGGCACGGATGCTGAAATAAAGATACAGCAGATATTGCATGACTATGTACGCCCTGCAGTTGAGCAAGACGGTGGTGCTATCAGTTACAAATCATTTAACGAAGGTGTTGTAACTGTTGAGTTGCGTGGCTCGTGCAGTGGTTGCCCATCATCAACCCTTACATTAAAATCGGGTATAGAGAACTTATTGAAACGCATGGTTCCTGAAGTTCAGGAAGTAGTATCAGAAGCTTTGTAACAAATCCGTGTTTTGGGTATGTCTTAAATTACCCGAACCCATCGAATAATAAACTCGTGATTGCGAGATATGAAGTTAAACGCAGGCTAATTATTGATTAGCGGCTAGATTGCTTCATATCTCGCATTTACGTTTTATTTAAAGTGCTGACTAATCATTTCCAGCATCTCCTTCGTTATTTTCCCATTGGTGGCCAGTAATTCGCGGGTGTTTATTACCTCGTCACCTCCGCTAAAATTAACCACATCTCCTCCGGCTTGTCTTACTATCAATACCCCTGCGGCTACATCCCAAGGGTTTAAGTTGTACTCATAAAAAGCCTCAAATCTTCCGCAAGCCGTATAAGCCAAATCAACTGCTGCCGACCCCATCCTGCGCAAGCCGTGGCAACTTTTCATTAATTCGGTAAAGACGTTTATATATTGCTGCTGCTTGGTGAAATCATAATACGGAAAACCTGTAGCTAACAAACTGCTTGAGATAGAAGGCGTGTTGCTTACCTTAATTTCGGCGCCATTTAAATAGGCCGGCGTATCGATACTCGCATAAAAGCATTCATCCAGGTTCACTTCATAAACAACACCTGAAACCAGCTTATCATACTCCTGTAGTGCAATACTTACGGAAAACACAGGAACGCCATGTATAAAGTTCGTTGTGCCATCCAATGGATCTATAATCCAGTTGTAGCGCTCTCCTATTTTTGTCGTTGTCTTTTCTTCCGTAATAAATCCGGCCTCAGGCAGAATCTTTTCCAAAGACGCCACGATCTTTTGTTCGGCTGTCTTATCAACGTAAGAAACCAGATCATTAAGGCCCTTAAATTCAATTCGGTCTGCACTGAAATTTTTACGTTCCTCACGTATAAAATCGCCTGCTTCGCGGGCTACCTCTGTTACTTGTTTAGTGATTTGTTCGAGCATGATTACGTAACGAAAGATTAAAGGAAAAGATTTTATGAATAAAAAAACTGGCAAAAAATAAACTGAGCGCTGCCGTTATACGAGCTGCAGAAGGCGAGAGATATAAATACTTAATAAGCAGTTTGAGTACCTCAAGGTTGGCAAAATAACCAACAAAGGCTACCATTAAGAACCGGGAAAACTGTTTAGCAAAGGGCAGTTTAGATTCGGAAAAAACAAGATAACGGGTGATTAGAAAGTTAACCATTACCCCTAAGGTAAACGATATAATTAACGATAAGGCATGATTACCAGTTTGGTGCCCTAATATTAAATAGCGCTTTTGCGTAAATACGAAATTGTCGAATAAATAAAAAGCAAATATATCAACCAGAAAACCTGAACCTGCCGAAAATAAAAAGCGGGTAAACTTATTTGCAGTAAGCCGTTGCCAGGTTTCATTAGCCATTAGTACCCCGGTGCTCTAATACGGTTCTTCTTTTTTGAGCGGTAACAATCATCACCACACCAGTTAATACCAGAAGGAGCGAGATAAGTTCGGCTTGAGTAAAAGGTATACCTGCCACGTGATATTTGGTATTCACGCGGATCAACTCTATAAAAAATCGTTCTACGCCGTTCAAAATTAAATAAATACCGAACATTATACCTGGCGTTTTGATGTGGTTGCGAATGCTCCATAGAAACAGGAACAGCAATAAGCAAACTACACATTCATAAAAAGGCGTAGGATACACCGGCAACTTTAATTCGTAACAGAACTTGCCAACGCAGTTCGCTATAGGGTTATCATGATCGGCCATGCTCACATTGTGCGGATATTTGAACGACCACATCCAGTCGGGAGCCCATCTTAGCCAGTTGGGTTTTGCTTCCAAGTTAGGTATGCCCCAATCACCGTCTCCGGCCATTTGGCAACCTATCCGACCAACTGCATAAGCCAGCATCATACCAGGTCCACCAATGTCTAGCATGGTTAGCGGTTTTATCCCATGTTTATTGGCAATATACAACACGGCGGCTCCACCACAAATAAGGCCGCCATAAAAGGTTAAACCACTAAAGCCAATGAGCATACCAACCGGGTCTTGCATAAATTCACCCCAGTTTTCAAGTGCGTTAAATATTTTAGCGCCTGCAAATCCAAATATGGCTGCCCATACTAAAATGGTGCCCATTAGGTCATGTGGGTGTACGGTTACTTGTTGGGTAACAGGTTCAGCTAACTGCTCTTTCTTTTTTTCATAATATGCCCAATATGCAATAGCCGCAGCGCCAATTATGCCACCTATCCAGTTACCACGTGTCGATAGTAAAAAACTTTGGGGGTCTTCTATCATTGTGTGATAATTCAGGGCTATATCGACTATTTTATAACCTACTATAAATCCAAAAACGGCATTGGTGATTAATTCAGTAATAGATGCTGGCTGACCAACGGTTACCGTTTGCTGAAATGAATGAACGTAACCCAGCTTTTCTTTACGTTTAAACTCCTGGGCAAAAGCCCAGTAAGCAGCCATAAAAGCCAAGGCCACAAAAAAGCCAAAAGTTTGTATAGGTAATGGCGGTATATTTAATCCGGTTAGATACTGCAGAAGATCGGACAGGGTTGGAAACATCAGGTAGTAATTTGCAGCGAATATAAGCTTAATGCACAAATATTTCTTCGCTTTCGGTAATTTCAACATCACCGTCTGCACTGATCGCTGTAAGTTTCACCGTCTTTAACTCATTCACCAATACAGGATCAAACTTAGCTTTAACCTTTACATAGTTACGTGTAAAGCCATGCATAAAGCCATCCTTGTTATCGCCCTCAAATAACACTTCATCGGTTATGCCGAGTTGTGAATCATAAAAAGCACGGCGTTTTTTTTCAGATAGAATATGCAACATTTTGCTCCTGTCGGCACGGGTCGAACCTGGAACAATGCCCGGCATTTCTGCCGCCAAAGTATTCTCACGTTCCGAGTATGTAAACACGTGCAGGTAAGAGATGTCCAGGCTGTTCAGAAAGTTATAAGTATCTACAAAATCCTCGCGAGTTTCGCCCGGGAAACCAACAATAACATCTACTCCGATGCAACAGTTGGGCATCAATTCCTTAATTTTAGCTACTCTATCAACATAAAGCTCACGGCGATAACGACGACGCATCAGGCCCAGTATTTTGTTTGAGCCTGACTGTAGCGGAATATGAAAATGTGGTACAAAGCGTTTGGAGGTAGCCACAAACTGAATAATTTCATCGGTTAACAAGTTAGGTTCAATTGATGAAATGCGAATTCGGTCTATGCCTTCAACCTCGTCTAATGCCTTAACCAAGTCAAAGAATTTATCCTCGCGCTGCCCGTTTCGAATACCGAAATCGCCCAGGTTAACACCGGTCAACACAATCTCTTTAACGCCCGAAGCTGCAATCTCTACGGCTTGGTTAACAGCGCTTTCAATAGTGTCGCTACGGCTCGCTCCGCGGGCCATAGGTATAGTACAAAATGTACAAGAGTAATCACATCCGTCCTGCACTTTAAGGAAGGTGCGAGTACGATCGCCAAATGAGTAAGAGGAAATAAACTGGTTCGCTTCAGATACGGGCTGATTATGAACTGCGGCCTTGCCTTGTTTAGTTAGGTCGCTGATATGATCAACCAATTGAAACTTTTCGGCAGCACCCAATACCAGATCAACGCCAGGAATTTCGGCAATCTCCTGTGGCTTAAGTTGCGCATAACAACCTACAATAGTTACGTAAGCGTTAGGCGAAATTTTAAGTGCTTCTTTAACTATCTTCTTGCACTTCTTATCGGCATTTTCAGTTACTGAGCAGGTGTTAATTACAAAAACGTCTGGCTTATCCGTAAACTCAACAGTATCAAAGCCGGCGCTATTAAGCAGCCTGCCTAAGGTTGAAGTTTCGGAGTAATTTAGCTTACAGCCTAAGGTATAAAAAGCAACTTTCTTGTTCATTATCAAGCTGCAAAGATACAATTTTATGTGATTAGCAAAAAACAGTTAGGCCAAAGGTGGCGCTAGTACTTAGCCTAAATGACCGTATTATGGCTTTAATGAGTTATTGAAAATCTCTTTTTCCAATACACCCTTTTTGTTCTTTTCCTCAAGCCATGAAACGATATAGCAAAGAATGTTTAAAGCCACTAAGCTTTCTTAATTTATTGTTATTCACTCCAGCGGTAGCTGCTATGGTCTAAGCCTATCAAATCAACTACCCGATTTACTACGGTCATAGCAACGTCTTCAATTGTTTGGGGTTTGCTGTAAAATGAAGGAATTGCCGGGCAAATGATACCACCCGCCTCAGTCACTGTGGTCATGTTACGTAAGTGAATTAAATTTAACGGCGTATCGCGAGCTACCAAAATTAACTTACGGCGCTCTTTTAAAATCACGTCGGCGGCTCGCGTAACCAAGTCGTCAGATACGCCAGCAGCAATTCGGCCCAAAGTACCCATTGAACACGGGATGATTACCATCGTATCGTACCGCGCAGAGCCGGATGCGAACGGCGCCATAAAATCGTGCTTGTCATAAAATTTGAAAGGCATCTTTTGGTAATCGGTATTATTCAATTCGAATTCCCAAACTTGCTTAGCGTTGGTAGACATTACAATAGATACGTCAGCAATTTGCTCGTGCAGGCCCTGTAATTGCTCCAGCAAAAGTTTAGCATAAATAGTCCCACTGGCCCCGGTAATAGCAACTACAATTTTCTTCTTCATGATATATCGTAACAAGACAAAGCTACGAAAGTTGAGGGCATAAAAAAGGGTCGAATAACTCGTACTCGACCCTACATCTACCTATGAAAAACATGCCCTTGAGAGGGCATTACAAAAGTAGCAAAGGTTTTTTAATTATTAAAATAAATTTAAAATTATTTCGGTAAATTTTTTTCAATCAGAGTTTGGATAATTCCATCAGCCATTCCAACCGTGGGAACGTAAATTTGTTTGATGTTGGCCCACTTCATTACAGTGGTATAAATCTCACATGCTGGGATGATTACGTCTGCCCTATCCTGGTTCAACTTTAGTACATTAATGCGATCCTTAAGAGAGTAAGATGACAGGAAACTGTACAGTGATTTCAGTTTGGCATAACTCATGGGTTCACCATCCTTCTCCTCACTTAGCTTAAACAGCTTATTGATGTTTCCGCCCGTGCCTACGCCATATACAATTTTGAAATGTTTGGTGTGCAGCCGGACAAAATCCTGCATCTCTTTCCAGGTTTCATCTTTATCCTGGTTATCCAGTATACGTATGGTGCCAATATTAAATGACTGAGAAGCAATCAACTCACCCTCCGCAAATAACGACAACTCAGTGCTACCGCCGCCCACGTCAATGTAAAGGTACGTTTTGCTCTCATCCAGGTCTATACCGGTATGGCTTGCATAGATTATGCTGGCCTCACGTTCGCCATGAATAATTTCCAAATCAAGGTTAGCTTCTTCTTTAATTCTTTTAATTATTTCAGGACCGTTCTTGGCTTCGCGCATGGCCGATGTTGCACAAGCCATGTAATCGTTCACCTTATATACGTCCATCAAATTTTTAAATGCAGTCATCGTTTTTACCAGGTCATCAGCTTTCTTGTCTGATATATGCTGCTGCAAAAAAGCGTCGTCGCCCAGCCGTAAAGGCACCCTGATCAGCGTGTTCTTTTTAAATGTAACGTTGCCATCATTGTCGGTTGTGTCGGCTATTAGCAGTCGTACTGCGTTTGAACCAGTATCTATTGCGGCGTATCTCAATTTGTTAGGTTATTTAATTGTTTAAGATAATCATATATTTCTACCTGTGCCCGGTGATGTATATCGGTGCGGGTACGGTGGTATTTGTTGGTATTGGTCTTATTTATTTCCCGCGATTTAGTGTTATCCTGCAATTGTAAATTGATAATATCTCTTATTTGCTTCTGCAAGTCGAGATCATAAATTGGAAAGCCAACTTCGACGCGGTTATCAATGTTACGACTCATAAAATCTGCCGAAGTTAGGTAAATAAGCTCTTTACCGCCGTTAGCAAATATATGTACCCTGGCATGCTCCAAGTACTTGTCAACAATGCTGACTACTTTGATGTTTTTACTAAAGCCTTCAACACCGGGTACTAAGCAACACATTCCTCGTATAATTAACTGAATTTTAACGTTAGCATTACTGGCTTCATACAGTTTGGCAATTAATTGCTCGTCGGCCAGGCTGTTCATCTTTAAAACCATATAGGCCGGTTTGCCGGCTTTGGCATTCTTAATTTCTGTATCTATTAGTTTATATATTTCAGGACGCGAATCAACAGGTGACACAATCAGATGACTTAAGCCTTTTGGTAACGTTCCTTTATTGATGGCTCTAAATACCTGAACTAAATCGCCGGTTAGCTTTTTGTTAGCGGTTAGTAAGGTGTGATCGGCATAAATTTGTGCTGTTTTCTCATTATAGTTGCCCGTTGATAAGCAAGCGTAATAGGCTGGTTTACCCTTTTCCATGCGGGTTATCATGCAAATTTTAGCATGTACCTTGTAACCGGGTATGCCGTGTATAACATTTATGCCCTCCTCTTCGAGCCGGCGAGTCCATTGAATGTTATTCTGTTCATCGAAACGGGCACGCAACTCTATCAGGCAATTTACTTTCTTACCATTTTGTACCGCATTAATTAGGGCATGCATAACCCGCGAGTCGCTGGCCAGGCGGTACACCGAAATGTTAATTTCGATCACTTTAGGGTCTATAGCCGCCTCGCGTAAAAAATGAATGACATAATCAAAAGACTGATATGGTGTGCTGATCAGATAATCCTTCGCTGCAATAAAATTGATTAAGCTTTTGCCGAAAGACAAACCATCAACCGGTAAAGATTTGGTGCGCTTGTATTCTAATTCAGCGCCACCAACATTCGGGAAATTAATAAAATCCTTAAAGTTATGGTATCGGTTACCCGGTATCATGTTCTCTACACCTAATCCTAACCTATGTTTTAAGTAAGCTACCATATCATCCTGCATATCAGAATCATACAATAACCTCATGGGTTTACCGTTCCGGCGTTTTTGTAAGCTTTTGGCCAGGGCATCTATAAACTTACCGCTTACCTCCTTATCCAGGTCCAGCTCAGCATCACGAGTTAGCTGAATGGAATAAGCCTCCATGCTATCATACTCAAATATGAAGAATATGTCCTCCAGACTATAGCGTATAATATCGTCTATAAGGATTATAAATTTTAAATTATTGGTTTCGGGCAATATCAAAAAGCGCGATAAGTTACCAGGCAACTCAATTAGTGCTAAACGTGTTTTTTTGCCTTTGGTCAACTTAACAAAAAAATAAATAGCCCGGTCATGCAACTCAGGCATCGGCTTGTCTTCATCCAGCATTATAGGTACCAGCGTTGACAGTAACCGCTCGCGGAAATATTTTTTCACAAACGCGCCTCGTGACACGTTCAGCTGCTTTTCGTTAAGGATGAATATTTTTTCTTCGGCCAGCTGCTTTACAATGATATTGTCGTACAGGTTATTAAATTTTTTTTCCTGTTTTACAACCAGCGTTTTAATTTGATTAAGCACCTTTTTGGGATTGTAGCCCAATAATGCTTTTGACTTTTCATTAAGGTTAGATAAGCGGGTTAAAGTAGCTACACGTACCCGGTAAAACTCATCAAGGTTTGATGAAAAGATTGCCAAAAACTTTACTCGGTCTATAAGCGGAACCGTTATATCGGCCGCCTCTTGCAAAACCCGGTCGTTAAAATACAACCAGCTTATCTCGCGATTAATTAAAGGAATGTTTTTGTGCGCCATAAATAGACATTGCCAGGCAACGCATGTGTGTATGCAAAACTGCTTATTTAGATGTTAAGTTAATATTAACTTCAATATTTTTAATGTGTTTTCGCTAATTGCTTTGCACAACACCTACATTTGCTTGTAAAACTAAACATATACCTATGCCCTCTTTTGATATTGTAAGTAAAATAGATGCGCAAACGTTAGATAATGCCATCAATAACGCTAAGAAAGAAATTTTGAACCGGTTTGATTTTAATGATTCCAAAAGCACTGTTGAACTGGATAAGAAAACAAATCATCTAACCATAGTAACGGAGAATGATATGCGGCTAAAGGCCATTCAGGATTCTATTATCAGCCGTATGGTAAAGCAACAGCTCGACCCTAAAGCGCTTGATTTTGGAAAAGAAGAATATGCTTCGGGTAACATGATACGCAAAGAAATAAGTATTAAGGAAGGAATAGATAAAGAAATTGCCAAAAAAATCGTGAAGAAAATTAAAGATAGCGGTTTAAAAGTACAGGCGTCTATTATGGACGACCAAGTACGTGTACAAGCAAAAAAGATAGATGATTTGCAATCGGTTATTAGCCTTTGCCGCACCGAAGACTTTGGCCAGCCCCTACAATACATTAACATGCGTAATTAAAGGAGAAAGGCCGCCATGCTTTTAAACATGACGGCCTTATCAAACCAAACCAACACTTAACTTATGAAAACAAATGGTTCAAATTACTTAACTGCTATTTCGCGAGCTTGTAATTTGGCTTCTTCTTTTTTAGCTACGGTCAACTTAAGTACGCCGTCAATATATTGTGCTTCAATGTTAGACTGATCTACACTTTCAGGTAAAGTGAATGAACGGCTGAATGAAGCATAGCTGAATTCTTTTTTTGTATAATTTTTAACTGGAGCGCTTTCTTCCTTTTTAGCCTCAGCAGCTACGGTCAAAAGATTTTTTTCCACGTTAATTTTAATGTCCTCTTTTTTCAAACCGGGTACAGCTAATTCAATATCAAAGCCTGTTTCTGATTCAATGATATTTATAGAAGGCACTTTACTTACATTAGCCGGCGAAAAATACTGATCGTTAAACAATGAGTCAAACACATCAATAAAGCGTGGGGCTACTTGATTTCTTCTTTGTCCGTTGTTAAATTTTACTAAAGTCATTTTTATATCCTCCAAAAATTCGTTTTTTAATTATTTTCGTTGCTACATACTATACAAGCGTTATACCAACGCAAAAATTCGAGTTTTTAAAGACACAATGTCATTGAAAACAATATTATACAGACAATTTGACGCATAATGACCAAAGACTTAGCTAATTATAAATATCGAACAGTTATCCCCATACGTTTTTCAGATATCGACGCCTACGGAAATGTTAGCAATACCATTTACCTTAGCTATTTTGAAATAGCCCGATTGAGTTATTGGAAAGAAGTTGTTGATTGGGATTGGTCGAGTTATGGTGTAATATTAGGCCGTTCGGAGATCAATTACCTGAAGCCTATAAAAGTTGACGATCAAATTGCTTGTTACCTTCGTACCTCACGTATAGGCAACAGCAGTTTTGATGTAATTTATGTAGTGGTTAAAATTGGGCCCAATGGTGAAGAAGAAATTTGTACAACCGGTAAATCGGTTTGCATTAGTTACGATTATACTAACTACAAATCGGTACCTATTCCACAGCGCGAACGGCAGCGCATGATAGAGTATGACGAGCCAGGTCTTATTACCAACACAAATTAATTTGATCAGACAGATATTGTAACGCTTGAAGAACCAACGCTGCCCTTTAAGGGGGGATTGCGTTTTTTTACCTGCACGTCCAGTTTTTGTATATATGGAAATTGCTGCATTATATCATCGGCTATGCCTTGAGCTACACTCTCAAGCAGCTGCCTTGTCAATTTCATTTGGCGTGTTGTTATTTCGTATAACTGCTCGTAATTGAGCGTGTTCACAAGCTCATCTTCTATATTTTGAGCCACGGGATGAAAGCTGGCTTCAATGTTTACAACAAAATAATTCCCTAAGATTTGTTCTTCTTTATAATATCCGTGCCGGGCAAAAAACTCGGCTTCGTGCAATCCAACTTTTATCATGAGGTGGTTAACTTGGTAAACAAAGGTATCTCAAATTATTTCAGGCTACTATTTAAATAAAATAATATTAAAAAATTCTAATTACTTATAGATGAATAAGTTTATTATTGTAATAAACCCAGCTGATCACTAATGCAACTATTATGGTATCGTATACACACTCTTTATAATAAGATATTTTGGTATTGGTTGTGTGCTATAGCCTTAATTTGGGGTTTGTCAGGTTGCAAGCAACGCCATTCATCAGCAAAGCAAGCTTCTTTTTCTGTAGTGATCGATTCTGCAAATAAGCTTTACGATTCGGGGAAACAAGCACGAGCGGTATTTTACCTCGATTCTGCCATAATTGATCTTTCCAGTTTATCTGCCAATCAACGGGCCGACTTCTTGACAATTCATTACAACTATTATCTACATATTAAAGGAGACAATAACAAGGCTTTGCGTTATGCCGACGAGTTATTAAAGCTATCGCAAATTACTACCGACCAGGAGAACAAGCTTGCGCTGTATGGCAAGGCTCGCTTTTTTAGAGGTGACGTTTTGTTTAGACAGAATAAATATAATGAGGCTTACTTAAATTATTTTCAAGGCAAGCTGGCAGCCAACAAAAGCAGCAAACTACACAACTGTATGCTAAGCGATTACAGCTACCATATGGGTATGATACTCTATAAGCAGGAACGGTACCGGCTCGCAGCGCAATCTTTCCGGACGAGTTTTAATGAAACCATGACTTGCGACCTGACCTTTCGTTCATTTTATCGCCGGCAGGAATTACTTAATAATGTTGGCATTAGTTTCAACAAGATTGACGAGCCTGACAGCGCATTGTTTTACTTTGACAAAGCCTTAATTTTCTTAAATAATGTGCCAAAAAAATATGCTGTTGCCAACAAATTGTTGCAGGCTGCACGCGGCGTTATATATGGCAATCAGGCATCCGTTTACATCAACACTAATCACCTTAATAAGGCAAAGGCTTTACTTAAAAAAAGCATTTCTATTAACAGCCAAGAAGGATTTGATAATAACGACGCACTTTTATCGCAGCTGAAGCTGGTTAAATTATACGAAAAGCAGAATCAGATAGATTCTATGTTTCTAGTGCTAAAATTGGTTCAAACTAACTTGCTCGCCGCGCATAACGATGAAGCAGTTACCGACTGGAATAGTTTAATGGCTTCTTATTACGAGCATAAAGGCCAGTATGCTAATTCGGTTAAGTATTATAAACAATTTAATGCATCACAGGCAGCCGTATTTAAAAAAACGTTTACGCTAAAAGCAACAGACGTTACCGAAGAGTTGAAACGTTTTGAAGGGGCCTATGAAGTGAATGAGCTAAAAAGGACCAACGAGCTAAAGAGTATTTACTTAATTGTTGCTCTTGTGGTTTTTGTTATGGCTATTACTATACTGATGCTTCTTTACGCAAATTGGAAAAAGTCTAAAAGATTGCTTAGTACAATGAGCGAGCTTAATCTGCAAATTAACGCCAAGAACGAAGATTTACAAAAAGCACTAGCAGGGCTTGAATTGAGCAACCAGGAAAAAGACCGCATATTACGCACCGTTGTGCATGACCTGCGCAATCCCATAGGTGGTATTGCCTCACTTACCACCTCGGTTATTGAAGACGACAACTGCTCTGCCGAACAACGAGGTTATTTACGTTTGGTTAAAGATACTGCCTATAATAGCCTTGAACTCATTAACGAGATACTTGAAGCAACTAATAACAGTAACGGGGCGTTAGAAAAACAGTGGGTAGATATTAACGATCTGCTTTATAACAGCGTTGAATTATTAAAATTTAAAGCAGCCGAAAAAAATCAGCAAATTTTATTGGAGGCGCTTGATGAATCTGAAGAAATACTCATTAGCCGGGAAAAAATATGGAGGGTTGTTAGTAACCTTATAGTCAACGCTATAAAGTTTAGTCCGGTAGGAAGTAAAATTAAAGTTAAGGTTATTAAGATTGAAGATGATATCGAGATTTTAGTGAATGATCATGGTATTGGTATTCCGGTTGACATGAAAAACGTTGTCTTTCATATGTTTACGGAAGCCAAACGGCCAGGCACCCTTGGCGAAAAATCATTCGGCTTGGGCTTGTCCATCTGCCGGCAAATTGTAGAATTACACAACGGCGAAATTTGGTTTGACAGCAATGCGCAGGACGGCACCACATTTTACGTTAAATTGAAGCAGGTAGCCCGGACAGCGACGCCAGTTGCTGCGCAAAGCTAAATTGCACTTACTTTAGGAAATCCCTGTACCAATATCCAGAATTTTTGATGGTGCGTTGTTGGGTTTCGAAATCAATATGCACCAAACCAAATCTCGGGCGGTAGCCCTCAGCCCACTCAAAATTATCTGTGAGTGTCCATATAAAGTAACCATCTACTGGGCATCCCTCCTGTTTTGCCTTCAGTAATTGTTGTAAATTATCCTGTATATATTGAATACGCAAAATATCGTTTACACGTGTATCCTGTAAGGTATCTTTGAATGCCGCACCATTTTCGGTAATAAGTATGCGTTTAATTTGCGGATAAGCGCTAAACTTTTTTAAAATCTCATACATGGCCTGCGGGTAAACTTCCCATCCCATTTCTGTTAAGGGCACATTGCGTGTTTTAGCTTCAACCAATTTAGCGCTGATGTACGGAGTAAAGAACGAATGCTTAACCACCTCACGCGTATAGTTTTGCAAACCTATAAAGTCGAAATCAAATGCTAAAGCATCTTCGTCGCCGGGCTTAAAATACTTTTCTAGCTTTTGCAGTACCGGCAAATCTGCAATCGGGTACCCTAAGCCAAGAAGTGGCTCTATATACAGCCGGTTTATTAATACGTCGGCGCGCTTTGCTGCTGCCACGTCATTAGCTTTAGCACTATAAGGTTCAATGTGAGAACAGGAAAATGTATTACCGATTACCACATCAGGAAGCAAGCTGCGTAATTTACGCGCACCAGCTGCTATACTTAAAGTAACATGGTGTACCGCCGGTAAAAAGTTTTTTAAACCCGTACGGCCCGGTGCGTGTAAGCCTAAAAAGTAACCGGCACCTGTAAATACCGCCGGCTCGTTCATCACCATCCAATGTTTAACCCGGTCGCCAAAGTGCTTGGCACACAGCTCCACAAAGCCCGAAAACCATTCTATACTTTCCCTGTTGGTCCAGCCCCCCCTATTTTCAAGGGTTTGTGGTAAGTCCCAGTGGTAAAGAGTAAGCCATGGTTCTACCCCTTGTTGTAAGCAATAATCAATAACCTTATTATAAAAGTTTATACCATCTTGGTTAACAATGCCTGTTCCATCAGGCAAAATACGCGACCAAGCTATAGAGAAACGAAAATTAGGGATATTAAGCTGTTTGATCAGATCTATGTCCTGCTCATAGCGGTTATAAAAATCACAGGCAACAAAGGCATTCTGATTTCCGTGAACTTTACCTTTTTTTTGCGTAAAGGTGTCCCATATAGATGGCCCTTTTCCGTTAGCATTCCATGCGCCCTCTGTTTGAAACGCAGCGGTAGAAACTCCCCAATGAAAATTGGGACCGAATAAATGCTTATTGAAAGAATTGGTAGTATGATGAATATCCATTTACATAACCCGAACTATATCAGGGTCAAATTGTTCATAATAAATGGATATTGACAGTAAATCGTTCCGTTTATTCACTAATGAATAAAGGATGATTTGAAGCTGCGCAACACCATCCATTCTTTTACGCTTACCAGTAGCGATTTAATTAATTGTAATGCTTTCATAAGTGTCCCGGTTTCGAATTAATACGAAGTTACGGGCCAAGCATTAACGCTAAGTTAAGCGCGGGTTATTATTGTTGTACGTCCAGCAGCTCAGTCTGAGTAGAATATACACTTTGCACCCGGTCGCGCAAGTTGTACGACGAAGCCATAACCTCACCGTAAGCGCCCGCCGTTCTGATAGCGATTAAATCGCCCCTTTTAGATTCGGGCAAAGCAACATCTGTTCTAAAACTGTCAGTACTTTCACAAATCGGACCAACCACATCATAATTAACTGTTGCTGCTTCGGTTCCATGCAATCGCGTTAAATTCTCGATGTGGTGATAAGCCTGGTAAAGCATGGGCCGTATCAATTCAGTCATACCTGCATCCAGCACCAAAAAATTCTTTTTCTGACCATTTTTTACATAAAGTACCCGGGATACCAACGATGCCGATTGTGCCACCAATGCGCGGCCCAGTTCAAAATGCACTTCCTGTCCCGGCTTCACTTTTAAGTGATCGCGATATATTTTGAAAAAGCTGTTAAAGTCGCCAATTGGGTTATTATCGGGCTGATAGTAATCTACCCCTAAACCACCGCCTACATTTAACACTTTAACCGGCATGTTCTGCTGCTCAAACCAATTGCTTAACTCATTTACCCTACCGCAAAGATTTTTGAAAACATCAAGATTTGTTATTTGCGAGCCAACATGAAAATGTATGCCTGTGAAATCTAAATTAGCGCAGCTTTTCAAGGTAGTTATCACATCGTCAAGTTGCCAGGTATTAATGCCAAATTTGTTCTCTTCTAAGCCGGTTGTAATAAAATGATGGGTATGTGCATCCACATTAGGATTTATCCGAATAGCTACACGGGCAACTTTACCTTTAACTGCCGCCAGTTCATTAATGATTTCCAATTCCTGAACAGACTCGACATTAAAGCAGAATATTTCAGCATCTAGCGCCGCGTTGATTTCACGGTCGGACTTGCCTACACCGGCGAATACCACTTTATTTTTATCAAAACCCTGCGCTATGGCTTCCTTAACTTCGTTGCCGCTCACACAATCGGCACCCATGCCCGCTGCCTGTATAATTTGCAGCACTTTAGGATTAAAGTTGGCTTTCAGTGCATAATGCACGTGGTAATTGTGTGGCTGTGCAGCTGCGATACAAGCAGCTACTGTTTGCTGAAGCAAATCAAGATCGTAGTAATAAAAAGGGGTTTCCAGTTGATTGAAATGTGCTATGCTGGTTTTAGAGAACATACTGCTTTATTGTCTTAATTAGAGGCCATAAAAGTAAGGTTTATCTGTGTGTTTTTAATTAGCTTATAATTTAATTTGTAGGTGTGAATCGTAAATTCTAAGCTTTTGGTTACCTCACCTGCCCTTTAACACTGAAAAACTACTTTTTACCTAACTTACATACGATAAGAAAATCCAGTGCGAGTTAGTGCAACCAATTATATTCGATAGTCACCTTACATAAAAACAATAAACATTAAAGCGTTGTAATAGGAAAGTGTTAATTTTGTGCCAATGTTTAAACGGTTTTTAGCCTTACTTTTAATTTGCATAATAATCACCGCTAACTTTACGCGGCTCTTTATTTATGCAGGCTTCGAAGTAAACCAAAAATACATTGCCGAAAAGCTTTGTGAAAATCGTGCTAAACCCTGGCTTAACTGTAACGGCCGCTGTTATCTGATGAAAAAGATTAAACAGGCCGAAGAAAAAGAACGCAGTGCCGAGCACCAAACACAAAAAAGCCTTTATCAGGACGTGTATTTTGCTTCCGGCTTTTCATTTAAATTTTACGCTCAATTACTGCGGCTCATCCCCGGCAATTACCAAGTGATGTCAACACAGCAGGTAAGCCAATCTATCCTTCGCCCTCCGCAAGTGGCTTAATTATTTTAAGATTTTATTGACTACAAATTTGGTTCTGCTTTGAGGCTAATAAGCATGTTATAAAGTTGCTTAATAGTTAACGTAGTAGCATCCCAATCTTAAACCGGAATGGCAACAACTAAGCTATACATTACGGTGTTATACTCTCTCGTCATAAAATCGCATAACACATTGTAAAATAATTCAGAAACAACCTAAAGGCACTTTGCCTAATTATTCTTTATGCGGAAAATTATATTATACCTTTTGTTATATATGCCCTTATGTCTATCGGCTCAAACTGTTACGCATGGAAATGTAGTTGATGCCATAACACATGAACCATTGCCTGGCGTAACAGTAAGTAGTGCAGACAGTAGCTCTAAAAGTAATATCAGCACAATCACCAATCGTTCTGGCGAATTTAACATTGCTTTTTCTTCTAGGCTGCGTTTTACCTATATGGGTTACACCACCCAAATTATGAAAATAAACCCGGGTGATGCCAAGATCAGCGTGAGCTTATCACCTTCGGCTGTCGATTTGCAGCCGGTTATAATTTCGGCCAGCCGTGAAGGACAAGCACGTGAAAACGCCCCTATTGCGATTAGCAAGATTAACACGGTGCAAATTCAGGACACAAAAGCTACTGCCTTATACCAGCTTTTGAACAAGGTTGCCGGCGTATACATGGTTAATCTCGGTAATGAGCAGCACACCATGGCCATCAGGCAACCTATCACCTATAACGCCTTGTATCTTTATATGGAAGATGGCCTGCCTATACGGCCTACAGGCATTTTTAACCACAATGCTTTGTACGAGATAAATATGAACAGTGTAAAGGATATTGAGGTAATCAAAGGTCCAGCATCATCATTATATGGTAGCAACTCAATTGGCGGAGCAGTAAATTTTATTACGCAAAATCCACCAACCGGTTATGCCGGACGCTTACAATTACAGGGCGACAACTATCATTACAGGCGCGTTGATGCCGACGGTGGCTTTACCAGCGGAAAGTTTGGTTTATATGTTGGCGGCTATATTGCCCACCAAGCCGATAGCTGGCAGGATTATTCAGACTTTGACAAGTACTCGGCCAGCTTAAAAACCACTTATGATTTTACTTCGGCAACCCATCTTACTGTATCAGGATCATACAACTACCTGAACACCCAAACGCCCGGCAGCCTGGATAGCCTCAGATTTTATAACCGCAGTTATAGCAGCAACCAGCAATTTACTTATCGTAGGGTTAAAGCTTTAAGAGCCAATGCGAGGTTAGATCATGCCTGGAGCAGCAAAGCACAAACATTTGTAACGCTATATTTCCGCAATAATTCGACCGCACAGTTGCCCAGCTACTTTATTTCTGATGTGCGCAGTAGTACCGGCCAGTATGTAAGCTCGAATGGGCAGGTTAACGACCAACGTTTCAACAGCTACGGGTTACTTGCACAGCACCGTTTAGATTTCAACTTTTTAAACTCCAGGTTAATTGCCGGTGTTTACCTCGATAATAGCCCGAGCTCGTTTTACGCACAAGCGTTAAGCATACAAAAAGACGTGGCTAATAATTTTTATACCGGGTACAGTAACACTGGTACTTATATCGATGATTACCGCATTAAATTATTCAATACGGCAGCTTACGCCCAGTACGAGATTAAACCGGCTGAGCCGCTACGCATTGTGATGGGGCTACGTTATGACCGTGTGAATTATAACTTTAAAAATGGATTACCGCCTAGTAATACCAAATACAAACAGCAGCAAACCAATAACTTTGACGTTTTAGCGCCTAAACTTGGTTTAACATACAATTTAGGTAACCATAAAGGCTTATACGCCAATTATAGTTTAGGCTTTCAACCTCCCGAAACAGGCGACTTATTCAGCTCGCGGCAGCAAGTGCCTTTAAAACAGGCTACCTTTAATAATTATGAGGTAGGCGGCTGGTTCACCATGCTGAACAATAAGCTATATGCAGAAGTGAGTTTGTATGACCTGGAAGGCAAAAATGAGATTATTAGCCAGCTGCTTCCGGATAATACCACACAAAATCAAAATGCAGGAGCTACACAGCATCGCGGTATTGAGTATACACTTACCTACTTGCCTGTACAACAACTTGCCCTTCGCTTTAGCGGAACTAATGCCTACCACACTTACAAAGACTATAGTGAGGTAAGCACAAACTTTGGCACAGGGCAAACCCAGGTCACCGTTTACAATGGCAAGCGCATGAGCAATGCCCCCAGTTGGATTGCAAACGCCGAGCTTACTTATAAGCCCGCATTTTTACATGGTTTTCGAGTAGCAACTGAATGGCAGCACATAAATCAATATTATACAAATCCGGCTAATAGCAAGCGTTATAATGGCTATAACGTTGCTAACCTGCGTTTGGGATATGACTTTAAGCAACAAGTCTTAAAGGGTGCCGGCATCTGGTTCAATGCCCTGAATATAACCAATGAACTTTATGCCACCTCGGTAACCAGCAACCAGTATGGCGACACGTATTATGCTGCTCCTCCGCGTACGTACACGCTAGGCATTAGCTATTCATTTTCAAAATATTAATTATGGAAGTTCAGTTACAACCCAAAACAGCCAAGCGGAAGTTTTATAATTGGCACCGCGTTATTGGTTTGATAAGCCTGGTGCCCGTAATATTTTGGACTGTTAGTGGCCTTTCCCACCCTTTCATGTCAAACTGGTTTAGGCCTTTTATTCCGCAGGAAGTATTTAAGCCACTCAGCCAGCAACAAATGGCCCCAAAGCTTTCCTTACAGCAAATAATGGATAAAAACCAGGTGGCCGAGATCAGGAACTTTAGCTTGGTGCACTTTGCAAAAGGCACCTACTATCAATTGCTAAAACGCGATAGTTCTTACAGTTATTATTCTGCTACCGATGGCAGCATTTTGCCTAACGGCGATCAACAATACGCCATTTACCTTGCCCGGTACTTTACGCAAGACTCAGTTTCTGCTATTAAAAGTACCGTGTTGCAAAAAAGCTATGACGACAATTATGCACCTATTAATCGCCTCTTACCGGTTTGGAAAATCTCTTTAAAAAGAGCCGATGGAATGGACGTTTATATAGAAACCAGCCAAAGCCGCCTGGGAACGTTCAACAACAACACCCGTAAAACATTTTTATGGATTTTTAGACAGTTTCACAACTGGCAATTTTTGGGAGATTTAGCAGGAGAAACATTCCGCATTGTTGTACTGCTGATTATTGTCTCGTTCATGCTGTTGTCCTTACTTTCGGGCATAATTGTATACGGACTTTTTTGGAACCGCTTTAAACAGATCAGACAAAAACAAGAAGCAAACGGACGGCACAATAATCGCTTTCTACACCGCTTCCACCGTCAGCTAGGTTTAATCGTGTCGTTTGTAATGCTTTGCTTCGTAATAAGCGGAGGGTTTCATTTATGGGTTAAATTACAAAACCAGGGTGCCGCACAAAAACCTTTTGAGCAACTAATCAATCGGTCTGACTTAGGAGCCAGCAATCTGAATTTGGTTGTAGCTGATAGTTTAATTAAGCGCATAAGTATAATAAAATTCGACGGGCTTGCGTATTATCAGGTACTCAATAACAAAAAAGAGTATTTGTATATAAATGCAGTAAACGGTAGTATTCTTGATGGTGGAGAAAATAAATTTGCACAGTATTTGGCCGGTTACTTTGGCAACAAATCCCATCAGTATCACAAATTGCTACCAAACACCGAACCTGTTAAGCAATTTACAGAGGAATACGGCTTTATTAACAAACGCTTGCCGGTTGTTAAAGTAAGTTACCCGTACAATGAAGATTGGTATATTGAAACCTCTTCTGCAAAGCTAGCTACAAAAGTTGCCGGTATTGACCGTACCGAAGGTTTCTCATTCATCTTTTTACACAAATACTTTGGTATGACTTGGGCTGGCAAAAACATTCGAGACATAGTTAGCATGCTGGCTGCAGCCGGTGTGTTAGTTGTATCTTTGTTTGGTTTTGCAGCTTTTTTAAAAAACAAATAACATGAAAAAATTAAGCATTTTCTGTCTGATGATTACTTTAGCTGCGTGCAATCAATCATCACAAACCCAAACCACAAGGCCGAATAACGAAAACAAAACTGTTTATACCTGCACTATGCACCCAGATGTAAAGGCAGATAAGCCAGGCATTTGCCCGCAATGTGGAATGGACTTAGTTGAAAAGAATTAAAAGAACCTCATTATGAAATTATACATCTTATTGGCATCAATAACACTATTAGCAACTGCATGCACCGACACCAAAAAGCAGGAAAAGGAAGCGCTAAGCAAAGTAATCGAAATACATGACAAAGCCATGGCTCATGATGAGCAGGCAGTAAGGAACAAGATGCTGTTGGACAGCTTGATCAAAAACAACGCAGACGAAGCCGCCAAAGTTATGCCTGTGGTTAACAATCTTACTATTGCAGATAAGGCCATGGAAGACTGGATGCATCAGTTTAATGCCGATAATACAGGCAAATCTCACGAGGAAGTTATGCAATACCTGGACGACCAAAAAAAGAAAGTTAGCAAGATAAATAACCAGCTAGCTACAGCCGTTAACCAATCAAACCAACTTATAAGTACTTTAAAAAAATGAAATTGATTAATTTAACTTTTATCACTGCTTTGATTTGGAGTTCGTGTACACAAAATAAAAGCAACACTATACTACCCATATACGGTAACCGCGAACCTGTAACCAAAACGGTGAACGGAAAAACGGTAACTGATACCGTTTACCAAACCATACCCGATTTTAAGTTTGTGAACCAATATGGCAAAGAAATAACACGCAAATCCTTAGACGGCAGTATTTATGTAGCCGATTTCTTTTTTACAAGTTGCCCATCTATTTGCCCGGTTATGCACCGCAACATGCTCAATGTTTACAATGAATTTAAAACTTCGGGCAATGTTAAAATTATATCGCATAGCATAGATCCCAAACATGATAGCGTGCCTGTATTGAAAAGCTATGCCGAAAAGCTAGGCATCACCGGTAACAATTGGTGGTTTTTGCAAGGAGATAAAGAAGCTACATACAAATTGGCCGGAAACTATTTAACCGCAGTACAAGAAGACAAGAATGCTCCGGGTGGCTTTGTACATGCGGGGTATTTTATATTAGTTGATAAGCAAAAACGCATTCGTGGTACTTATGACGGCACAAATGCCGACGAGGTGCAAAATCTAATCGGCGATATTAAAACACTGCAAAATGAGCCTTCAAATAGTATAGCGCAATGAAACTGAAAGTTATCTTTGTTCTTTTGGGCGCAATTACGGCATTGGTATACTCTTGCCAAAGCGAGCAAAAACTTGAATTTATGCGCTATTATACATCGGGTCAACAACTGTACAAAACGCGTTGTCAGAATTGCCATGGTCCGCAAGGCGAAGGTTTGGCCGCTCTCATACCGCCGCTCACCGATTCGCTGTTCCTGAAAAACAACCGCAGCAAATTAGCATGTTATGTCAAAAACGGTTTAAAACTACCCATACTTGTCAATAGTAAAGCTTACAACGGGCAAATGCCGCCTGCTAACCTTACCCCGGTCGAAATTGCTCAGGTACTTACTTATGTACAAAATTCATTTGGAAATAATCAGGGGCTCCATTCAATTGAACAAGTAAATAAAGACTTAAACAATTGTAATTGAGATTGATAACCACAATTATCTAACCGGGCCAGATCACTTTCTGCATGATTGTTAACGCAGGCCATACGAAAAGCAGTATCTTTGCACTGCAAAACGTTCTATCGCTGCCTGATTTAGTTTGGGCGGAGGAAAGTCCGGGCAACATAGAGCATCCTGCTTCTTAACGGGAAGGCGCTTCGCAGCGGGCGACAGCCAGTGCCACAGAAAATATACCGCCTGGCTTAGGTTAGGTAAGGGTGAAAACGTGAGGTAAGAGCTCACGGCAGGCATAGGTAACTATGTTTGCGGTAAACCTCAGGAGTTGAAAGACCAAATAGGTCCTGGTTTATGGAGGTTGCTCGCTTCCGGATGTTGCGTAAGCAGTATCGCCAGGATGGGTAGGTTGATAGAGCCGGTCAGCGATGACAGGTCCAGATTAATGATAGAAACTGCCGCAAGGCAGCACAAAACCCGGCTTACAGTTTTGCTGCTGTATTTAACCCCTCTTGTACAACCAGGAGGGGTTAATTATTTCCCGAACATTACAAAAAGTGTTTGTTTTACTATACAAATAGCTATATTAGCAGCCGAAAAAACATACTACTTCCTGAAAAAACATGGCTAAAATTTTAATTATTGATGACGAGCGCGCAATACGCAACACCTTGCGCGAAATTTTAGAATACGAAGACTACCATGTTGAAGATGTGGACAACGGCGTTGACGGACTTCAGCTAATACAAAAGAACGATTACGATTTAGTGCTGTGCGATATCAAAATGAATCGCATGGACGGTATGGAAGTCCTTACTGAGGGTATGGTCATTAAGCCTGACCTGCCTTTTATCATGATATCCGGCCACGGCACTGTTGAAACTGCAGTAGAAGCCAGTAAAAAAGGCGCTTTCGATTTTATTTCTAAACCGCCTGACCTTAACCGCCTTTTAATTACCGTACGTAACGCGCTCGACCGCGGAAGCTTGGTTACCGAAGCCAAGGTATTAAAACGTAAGGTGTCTAAAGTTCGTCCTATACTGGGCGAATCGCAGTCTATTTTAAAAATCAAAGAAACTATAGATCGTGTTGGCCCTACTGAGGCCCGTGTATTGGTAACCGGTGCCAATGGTAGCGGTAAGGAACTGGTAGCCCGCTGGTTGCACGAGAAATCGAACCGCAGCAATGGCCCTATCATTGAGGTAAACTGTGCTGCAATACCTTCGGAACTAATTGAGAGTGAGCTATTCGGGCACGAGAAAGGTTCATTTACTTCGGCTGTAAAGCAGCGTATTGGCAAGTTTGAACAAGCTAATGGTGGTACTTTGTTTTTGGATGAGATTGGTGATATGAGCCACTCTGCTCAGGCTAAAGTTCTGCGTGCTTTGCAGGAAAGCCGTATTACCCGTGTGGGTGGCGAAAAGGAAATTGAAGTGGATGTACGTGTAGTAGCGGCAACCAACAAGGACCTGCTTAAAGAAATTGAAGATGGTAACTTCCGTATGGACTTGTACCACCGCCTGAGCGTTATTTTGATACATGTACCGCCGCTTATTGAGCGCCGTGATGATATACCTTTGTTAGCAACCAGCTTTTTAGAAGAGATTTGCAATGAATACGGTATGCCCACCAAACGCATTAGTGATGCTGGCTTAGAGGCGCTTAGAGCCTTGCCATGGACGGGTAACATTCGTGAGTTGCGTAACATGATTGAGCGCTTGATTATTTTAAGCGACAAGGTGATTACCGATAGCGATGTTAAGGCGTTTGCCAATCCATCGGCACCAGTTAGTGTAACGGCAGGTGCGGCCGCTGCGCCACAAACCGACTTTGAGCAGTTTAAGAATTTTCAGGAGTATAAGGATTATGCTGAGCGCGAGTATATCAAATTTAAGTTGGAAAAGAACAACTGGAACGTTTCTAAAACAGCTGACGATATAGACATTCAGCGAAGTCATTTATATAGCAAAATCGAAAAATTTGGTTTAAAAAGGGGCGAGTGATCTCCCCTTTTTTCATGACACTAAAATCTGGTGAGTGCCTTAAATCAACAATTTTTAGCTGTTCGTATATTTACCCTCCTATCGACGTTTTAGAACAAAAATTGTCGTCACTCAATCAGTTTGCATACAAAGTTGTTTATATGAGTAAACAACCTTTATATGCATAATACAGATATTAAAATTGGCGACGTTGTAAAATTAAAATCAGGCAGCCTGGAAATGACTGTTAGTGATATAGACGAAAACATGGTGAGCGTTATTTATTGGGTTCCGGCAGTTAACGAGTTTAAAACCTACAACTTTTTGTCGGAACTCTTAATGAAGACTAATCTTACTGCATAACGCTTTAACATTAGTTTGCACTACCTGTTCATAACTGACGTCATACTTCCATTTTTGGCAGAAATCAGCCTTATTGCAGGCGTGTTTGCGGCCATAATTAGTATATGCTACGCGTTTTAAGTAATCAATGAGATTATCTACCATCAGGCGCAGATGTGTGGCATAAATTAAATATAGTAGCCGAGCTGGGGAGCTTGCCTTACTAACCTTATCTAAGCTTTATCGCTTACCAGGCGTTTGAGCAAGTATTGCGGGTTGTTGTAAGTGGTGCCACTAAATTCGCGATAGTATACGTTTACGATTTCCCAACCAAGCGTGGCCAGGTAATTAAGCCCATCAACCAGGTGGCTGTACTTTTGCACCTGCTGTGTTTTTTGGTTAATGGCTTCGTTGTAAGTGGCAAGTGTGGCGCTATCCTCACCTAAGTCCAGTTCAAACTCTATTCTACTGCTAAATAACTTGGTGTTCACTTTAAGTATGCAGTATTGGTATAAGGCGTAGTTGCTGGTATTCATGTGCATTTTAAATTGATCTCTGGCAACCAAGATACATCATTTATTCAAAAAGATTAAAAGTGCTTAGTTACCTCATTATTGTGTATAAAGCCTTTTTAGCGTAATTTAGCGTTCAGTATGTGCGGCAGGATAAATTTTGGGAGTAGCACGGAAACAGCCAAACGGCTGGGTGTTAAAGATGGCGAACCGGCCCGGTCTGGTGACATGAACGCCTTTGCATGTAAAGGGACCTACATATTTGGCTTGGTTGATAAGGCACCTGATACGTTGCGTCATTTCCATTGGCCGCTGGTGCCGGCATGGTGCAACGCTTATCCTGAGTATCATACCCATAACGCCCGGAGCGAAGACATGGGCCAGAAGCCAGCCTTCAAACATCTCTTGGGTAAGCGCCATTGCATTATAGCCATCGATGGCTTTTATGAATGGGAACGTACCGGCACAAAAACACCTTACTATTTCAGCATGGCCGATGGCAGCCTGATGCTGCTGGCCGGATTGTGGGATTATAACACCCGGCTTGATACTCCCCTGCTCAGCTGCACAGTTATAACCCGCGAGCCCAATCAAATGGTGGGCGAAGTGCACAACCGTATGCCGGTAATACTTACCCGATCTGAGGCTGATGTATGGCTTAATACCCAACTCTCTTACCCAGAGCGCGCCGAAGTACTGAAACCAATTGAAAATAGCGCTTTACTCAAAGTAGAGATTAGCAAAAGCATCAACAAGGCCGACAACAAATCGGGCGACTGGTTCAAGGGGCCAGATGTGAAACCGTTGAGCCTATTTTAAAAAGTTAGCTGCCTGTCGTCAGCATTCGATTGAACTTTAAGCGTAAAAAGGCTTTGTGCGTAATCTCTAATCCTTCAAAGAGCAAGGCATTACATGTAGTTGTTGTCAATCCGCTTTTTAGAAACAGACGAACCAGTTCCTGTAATTATTCTCTAAAGCAAAAAACTTATGATTATACATACTTCTGCAGACAGCTTTTAACCTGTCCCAAATACCCGCCACCAAACAAGTTCAAATGTAATAGCAGTGGATAAAGGTTCCACAGATCCAACCGTTGCTGCCAGGCATGCGCTAAAGGAAAGCCTTCGTTATAAGCGTCGTAAAATGACTTGTCAAAACCACCAAATAATGTAGACATGGCTATATCAAACTCACGATTGCCATAACTTACAGCCGGATCGATCAAAAACGGCGTCCCATTGTTAGCAATAAGGTAGTTACCGCCCCACAAATCGCCATGTATAAGACCAGGAGCTTCTTCCTCAAACAGACTACTCATGATATTATAAAGCCGATCAAACTGTTTTACATCCACATTGCTAAGCAATTGTTTATTTACAGCTGTCTGCACCATTGGCTGTAACCGCTCGTTGATGAAAAACTCTGCCCAGGTATTATGCATACGGTTGCTTTGCTGCAGCGATCCCATGTAATTGTCATGGCCTAAGCCAAACCGGGCGGCCGTATGCCGGTGCATGGCTGCGAGCTGCTGACCTAAAAGTGCCGACGTGCTTGCAGAAGGCTTTGTGCTATCAATCCATTCCATTAGCAAAAAGCTTTGGTCTGCGTAATGGGACTGTAAAACAACGTTAGGTACAGCTATTGTGTGCGTATTGCGGATGAGGTCAAGGCCACAGCTTTCGAGCTCAAACATGTTAGGGTAAGCGCTATTGCTGTTCAGCTTCATCATAAGCTTTTTCCCATCATCCATGCGCAAGCAATACGATCTGTTTATATCGCCTCCGCTAACCGGTTGCATTGATAAAATAGTTACATGATGACCATAAATATTTGTCAGACAGCTCTCTATGTAATCAGTTAGTTGAACATTCGGTTCCATTATCTTCAAATTAGTTAAATCGGTTAACGCATACAAATTTATCGCCTTAAAAAGCTATTTTTGCGTTTTGAAATGAAGCACATCCGTAACTTTTGTATCATAGCCCATATCGACCACGGTAAAAGCACCCTGGCCGACCGCTTGCTCGAATACACCAAAACCATTACTGCTCGCGAAGCCCAGGCTCAATTGCTTGACGACATGGATCTGGAACGCGAACGCGGCATAACCATCAAAAGCCACGCCATACAGATGGACTATGTGCTGGATGGGCAGCCGTATGTTCTTAACTTGATTGATACGCCGGGCCACGTCGATTTTTCATACGAGGTATCACGCTCAATTGCTGCGTGTGAGGGCGCTTTGCTCATTGTTGATGCATCGCAAGGCATACAGGCACAAACCATATCTAATCTTTACCTGGCTTTAGAGAATGATTTGGAAATTATTCCGGTACTTAACAAAATGGACCTGCCCGGTGCTATGCCCGAGGAAGTAAAAGACCAGATTGTTGACCTGATAGGATGCAAGCGGGAAGAAATCTTGGCTGCATCTGGTAAAACAGGTATGGGTATCGAAGATATTTTGCGTGCCATTATTGAGCGCGTTCCCGCCCCTGTTGGTGACCCCGACGCACCACTGCAAGCGTTGATCTTCGACTCGGTGTTTAACTCTTTCCGCGGTATTATAGCTTACTATAAAGTTGTAAACGGCGAAATACGTAAGAACACTAAGGTGAAGTTTATGGCTACCGGTAAAGAATATATTGCCGACGAAGTAGGCACTTTAAAACTTAACCAGGTTCCTAAGGATGTTATCAAAACCGGCGACGTAGGTTACATTATTTCAGGTATTAAAGAGGCAAAAGAAGTTAAAGTTGGCGATACGATCACTTTAATTGAGCGCCCGGCAGCTGCTGGTATTCAAGGGTTTGAAGAAGTCAAACCTATGGTATTTGCTGGCATTTATCCGGTTGATACAGAAGATTATGAAGAGCTGCGCGACTCAATGGGTAAGCTGCAACTGAATGATGCATCATTAGTATTTGAGCCGGAATCATCGGCTGCGTTAGGTTTTGGTTTCCGTTGTGGTTTCCTGGGTATGCTCCACATGGAGATCATCCAGGAACGTTTAGAGCGCGAGTTTGATATGACGGTTATTACTACCGTACCTAACGTATCTTACATTGCTTACACTACCAAAGGTGAACCGCTTACGGTAAATAACCCCTCTGACCTGCCCGACCCAAGCAAGCTGGATTTTGTTGAGGAACCTTACATTAAAGCCAACATTATTACCAAGGCCGAGTTTGTTGGGCCAGTAATGTCATTGTGTATTCAAAAGCGTGGTACTATTGTAAACCAGTCATATTTAACATCAGACCGGGTTGAACTCATATTTGAGATGCCAATGGGCGAGATTGTGTTCGACTTTTATGATAAGCTGAAAACTATATCCAAAGGTTATGCTTCGTTTGATTACACGCAAATAGGCTACCGCCAAAGCGACCTGGTACGTTTGGACATCCGTTTAAACGGCGAACCGGTTGACGCCCTATCGTCATTAATTCACCGCAGTAACTCTTACGATTTTGGTAAAAAGATCTGTGAGAAACTGAAAGAGCTTATTCCGCGCCAGCAATTCGAAATCATTGTACAAGCCTCTATCGGTGCTAAGATTATTGCTCGCGAAACGGTAAAAGCTTTACGTAAAGACGTAACAGCCAAGTGTTATGGTGGCGACATATCACGTAAACGTAAGCTGTTAGAGAAACAGAAAAAAGGTAAAAAGCGCATGCGCCAGGTAGGTAACGTAGAGATACCACAATCGGCGTTTATGGCGGTATTGAAATTAGACTAAATGACAATGTGATAAAGGACAAAAGATGCGACAATGTCTTTCGTCCTTTGTCTTTTTAATCCTATGTCCTCACATGCAACTACTCGACGGAAAATACGTATCTGAAAAATTAAAGGTTGAAATTGCAGAACAAGCATCAGAATATTTGCAGCGCACGGGCCGCAAACCGCACTTAGTTGCTGTTTTGGTTGGTCACGATGGTGGAAGCGAAATTTATGTAGCCAGCAAAATGCGAAACTGCGAAAAGGTGGGTTTCAAATCAACCTTGGTACGATATGAGAACGATGTTACCGAGAAAGAACTTTTAGCTAAAGTTGCTGAGCTAAACCGTGATGCCGATATTGACGGCATTATTGTGCAGCTCCCTCTACCCAAGCACATTGACCCGGAGAAGGTTACCGAACATATAGATCACCGTAAAGATGTGGATGGATTTCACCCTGTAAATTTGGGCCGTATGCAGCGTAACTTGCCATCTTTTATACCGGCTACCCCTTACGGCATTACCATGATGCTTAAGGAATATGGTATTGAAACGGCCGGCAAGCATTGTGTGGTAGTTGGGCGAAGTAATATTGTAGGCTCACCTATGAGTATTTTAATGGCGCGCAACGCCCAGCCTGGTAATTGTACGGTTACGATATGCCACAGTCGTACACCCGACATTAAGAAGTTTACACTTGACGCCGACATATTGATTGTTGCTATTGGCAAGAAAAACTTCATCACCGCTGATATGGTTAAAGACGGCGTGGTCATCATAGACGTGGGCATGAACCGCGAAACCTCTACCCTAACCAAGTCGGGTTACAAACTTTATGGTGATGTGGATTTTGAAAGCGTTGCACCTAAAGCGGCATGGATTACACCGGTGCCTGGTGGTGTGGGTTTAATGACAATTATTGGGTTGCTCAAAAACACGCTGTCTTCAGCTAACCGCGATGTCTACCCCGAACTTGCTACATAGTAGCATTTCATTTTGCCGGTTGCTGATAGAATACCCCTATAGTGTTTCCACAAAGAATAATGTCCCGTTAGCTCCATTGCGAGTCGGCGTTTGCTTTTGCAGAAAGCTTATTTAAAAATACGCTTTACACCCTCCAGCCAGCTCTTTACTTCTATATATACTCCGTCGGGTTCATTCCTTACCGGATACACGGTTACATAATCATTTTGGCCAGGCGCGCCTCTACCTGTTTGTAAATCGTAAGAATAGCGGTGGTAAGGACAAACAAGCTTTTCATCCTGGCACCAACCGCCGCTTAAATCCGCACCGGCATGGGGGCACCAGGCTGATAGTGCATAAACGTTTTTCTCATGAACTATTAAGCATATAGTTTTGCCGCCTGCATGCACTTTCTTAATCACCGATTCAGACAGATCAAGGCCGTCGGCCACTTTATACCATGCCATTTTAGCTGTTAAAAATCTATCCTCAAGTTCATCAGAGACGGATTCTTGACCAGCTCATCCATACTGGTTTGTAGTGTAACCTGCTTACGATCGGCCGATACTATTGCCTTCTTGTTATCTATTTTCTTAACCGGTTTGGCAAAGTTCAACACCACCTTGTAGGGCGTTTCGATGAGCATAGCCTTTGCCATAGCAAAGGTTGACTGCGTCTTTTTCAAAAACACTTTAAATTTAGCCATATCAATAACGCGACAAAATTTATGTGGCGTAACCTGGTAAGCATAAATATCCTGGCCAGCTATGAGTTGCTGGGCATTAAACATATTCATGTTAGGCCTTTTAGCGTTCTCTTGATCGTACTTAGCTAATTTTGATAAACGCTGCAGATAATACTCCAGTTCTTGCGGACTATTTGCCTGATGCCTGATGCTCACCTTCATCATGCTTCGCTTTAAATTCATATTTATGGCCAAGTTGCTGCTTTGCGCAAGCTTCATTTCCTCAGCGCTCATTTTGGTTTGGGTGCTATCTGGTAAGGCGCTGTACAGGTTCATTACCGTATCTTTCACCATGGCAAATTGCGGTGTAGATGCAAGCGAGTCTGACAGTAAGTTGTGCAGAACTGCAACTGCCTGGCTCATGTCAAAATCATACAGCACCTCGCATGTGCCGTTGGCCTTAAAGTTATAACGCTCAACAATATCCACACATGATGTGATGGAGCAGGCAAAACAAACTATAATAAAAATGTAAAGTTTTTTCATACCACTCATTTGTAAGTAATTATACAAATAATAACTTGTAGTTAGAAGTTTTAAAAATGTTTATGCTGCCGGGCTTTATGTATATTTGCAGATTAATTTATGGCACACGTAATACCAGAAGATGGCACACAGCTTCCGTTGATGGAAGAATTTTATACGATACAGGGCGAGGGTTACAATTCGGGTAAGGCCGCCTACTTTATAAGGCTTGGCGGTTGTGATGTAGGCTGCCATTGGTGCGATGTAAAAGAAAGCTGGGATGCTGAATTACATGCCCTCACTCCTTCTGATCTCATTGTAGAAAACGCATTAAGATATCCGGCCAAAAATGTTGTAGTTACCGGTGGAGAGCCATTAATATATAACCTCGATTATCTTACCGATAAGTTGCATCAGCATAACGTTAAAACATTTATTGAAACGTCTGGCGCATACCCCCTTTCGGGCCATTGGGATTGGATTTGCCTTTCGCCTAAAAAGTTTAAAGCGCCCATGCCTGATGTTACCGCATTTGCGCATGAGTTAAAAGTTATTGTTTTTAATAAGTCGGATTTTGCCTGGGCCGAAGAACACGCCAGCAAGGTGTCGCCCGAATGCAAGTTATTTTTACAGCCCGAGTGGTCAAAAAGCAAGGAAATGATGCCGCTTATTGTGGAGTATGTAATGAACAATCCTAAATGGGAAGTTTCTTTACAGACTCATAAGTTTATGAATATACCGTAACATTTTTGCCTTAAAATACGTATAGTATCTGTTATGCGATGTGTAGCTTTATGTTTTTTGCTTCTTTTTACTTTCAAAACTCATGGTCAGGTTAAAAAGCTGAGTACCAATAATAGCGCCGCTATAACGTATTACCAAAAAGCAAGCGCCTTTTTAGACCGTCAGGACTATGCAAACGCAGGCCTGAATTTACAAAGCGCACTCCAGGCCGATAATAATTTTATTGAAGCGCATGCTCAACTGGCCGATTTGCTTAAAATGCAAATTAAGTATAAAGAAGCTGTCGAGCACTACCGGGCAGTACTGACGCTTAACCCCGAGTTTAGTCGTGGCATCTATCTAAAACTGGGCGAATCGGAAATTAATTTGGCTGAATATGTGCAAGCTCAAGCACATCTCGAGAAATACATCACCTACCCCACATTAACGCCTGAGAATCGTTTTTATGCCCGCAAGCTCATTGACGATTGTACTTTTAGTATAGATGCACTACAGCACCCGGTTCCTTTCAAGCCGGTGAATCTGGGGCCACAAATAAACTCCATAAACGACGAATATCTGCCCGTATCAACAGCAGACGAAAGCACCCTTATTTTTACCCGGAAAATAGCATCCAACGAAGATTTTTATAAAAGCAGCCGCCAAAACGGCCAGTGGACAGCAGCCTCTTATTTAAGTAAATTCATCAACACCGTTGAGTTTAATGAGGGGGCACAATCGCTATCGCAAGATGGCAAGTTCCTGTTCTTTACGGGCTGCAACCGTCCTGATGGCTTAGGTCGGTGTGATATTTATGTAGCACAAAAAAAGGGGGAAGACTGGAGCAAACCTTTCAATTTAAGTTCGCCAATCAACAGTTCAGGATGGGAATCGCAGCCATCCATAAGCGCTGATGGCAAAACCTTGTACTTTGTAAGTAACCGTAAAGGTGGGTATGGAGGTTATGACATCTGGAAATGTCAGATCACTGATAAGGGATGGTCGGCACCTGAAAACCTAGGGCCAAACATTAATACACCATATGATGAGCAATCTCCGTTTATCCATCCTGATGATAGCACGCTTTATTTTTGCTCAAACGGGTGGCCGGGGATGGGCAATAAAGATTTGTTTATAAGCCGCCTTAACAAGGCAGGCAAGTGGGAGAAGCCCGAAAATATGGGCTATCCTATTAATTCGAGCGGTGACGAAAATGGCATGAGCATTAGTACTACCGGCGGTTATGCGTACTTTGCTTCAAACACGTTAAATGGCTATGGAGGCTTTGATATTTACATGTTTGAGCTGCCGGAAAAAACAAGGCCACATAACGTAACCTACGTAAAAGGATCTGTTGTGGATGCAACTACCAAAAAACCCATCGAAGCAGAAGTTGAAATAGTTGATTTAACGACCAACCGGCCGGTTTATCAAAATTACAGCTCGCCAACAAACGGCGATTTTTTGGTAACGCTGGTAACAGGGCGCAATTACGGGCTTACAATTACTAAAAACGGCTACCTTTTTTCATCTGAGAATTTTGCGCTTACTGGAAAAGACACTAATAAACCCTTTAACATTGAGGTGCCTCTTAATACCATTGAAGTTGGCAAATCTGCTATTCTGAAGAATATTTTTTTCGACACTAATCGATATGACCTCAAACCCGAGTCGCAGTCTGCATTGCAATACCTGCTCAATTTCATGACTGTTAATCCTACTGTTAGTATTGAGATATCTGGGCACACAGACAATATGGGTAATGATAAATTAAACCAAACATTGTCTGAAAGCAGGGCGAAATCCGTTTATCAATATCTTGTCAACCATGGTGCCAATGCCGGCAAGCTTCAGTTTAAAGGTTATGGCAAGCAGCAGCCGGTAGTGCCAAACACTACTGAAGACAATCGTGCTAAGAACCGCAGAACGGAATTCAAAATAATAGCAAAATAAATCAGGGCTTTTTAACATTGATAAAGCTCTCACCGTAAACCACTCCGTCACCGGCAACGCCCTGTATAACTATCCTAAACTTTCCTGTGATGTCGCTGGTATAGAAACTCATTTCGGTTTCCTTTTCTTTGTTTATTTTGACTAAATGCCTCCAAAATATCGTGGAGTTGTACTCTGGTTCGGTAGGGTTGGCTACCGCATAATCTGACCCGTAAAATTGCTTGGCCAGGTATATGCCATGGATGGTGTTGGTTTGACCATTGCTTTCAGCTGAGCAACCGTTATATACAGTACGCATTCCATTAAACGTATATACTGCACCTATAACCGGCAATGTATGTTGTGCGTTAACATGGTTTGGGCAATTAAGAATTTTGAACGCGCACACATAGTCGCCACATTTATTTGTAGCACCAAAAAAGGAGTTGTCTCTTTTGGCTACTACTGTAACTTCCTTTAATTGTATAGCACGTTCCAATCCTTTTATCGCAAAAGATTCGCTATTGAGTGTTGAAACCGAAGGCTCATAACTTTGCATTTTTAAAGAATGGGCCAGGGTCTTATTAACAGAAAGGTATGGATCCGCTATATGAACGTAGTAGTTGTCTTTTGTTTGTGTTATAAACCTTACTTTTTTGTCCTGCATGGTTAAAAGCTGTTCAAAACTTAAATCAAAGTGTCCAATATCATTCGTACTGAATATGATCGATGATGAATCGCGGGCCAGCACAACTGTTGCCGCCTTTTTTAATGGCTTATCATATTTCGTCAGTTTGCCTGATAATACTAATGAACCCTGCATGGATGCAGTATCGGTTACTTTAACGTTAAGCATATCCTGCCAGGTGTATTTGCGCCAGCCTTTTATCAAGAGGACGTTTTCAAGGTAAGCTTTGTCCTGAGGGTTGCTACCCATATATTTTTCCTTTAGCGGCAAGGTGCCTGTACCACTTTTAAGGTAAAAATAACTCTCGATGTCCTGTACTTTTTTAAGTTCGATACGGTTATCCTGTACGCATGCTACAGACACGAAGCCTTGCAAAGGCGCAATCATTTTCGCATCCAAACGCACCTTTAGGTTCACTTTTTCGCGTGTACTGAAGGTGATCTTGTTAGTTTGAAAAATTAAAGGGTTGGGTTGATCGAAGTGAGAAAAAAATACACGCTCAGCCATCGGGTGGCCGGCACTATCAGTTACAGTTACTTCGGCCAAGCCTCTAGGCATCTCATTTAATGGCACCTTAACTCTTAGCGGATGTAATATATCAACCTTAACAGGAGTACAAGAGTACAATTGCGTAAAATTGTGAACATTTATAAAATACCTTCCCCGTTCTGAACTACGAACCTGCACCTCGAGCGTATCGCTTGCCAGCGGGTTTCTAGCGGTTAGTGATATGCCCGATGAAAGTGCTTTCGGTAGTTGGTAAGACGTGTCCCTTTGCCTAATCCCCTTTAATTTTAAGGTGTAAACATGTTCCGGACGTGCATATAGTAAAAACCTGCCCATTCCATATGAGTCAGTATACAGCGTATCAAGTGCGTTACCATTTTCATAAAGTACACCTGTAACTTTTAGCGGCTGTCCATCTGGAGTGGTAGCTTCCCAGCCAACTTTTGAGGGCACATTATTAATCAGGTGCCCACTTTCCGGATAAAATTTAACCTGTGCTATTTCGTTTTTATCGGGTAGTGATAGATACATGTATTGGCTGGCTTTTTTGTCTTGTATCAGCACTTTCAACATGCTTTTTCCTGGCGGCATGTTAATCAAGTATTGCCCGGCCCGGTCCGTTTTTGCTTTTCCGTTAATGATACTAGTGTCCTTGCCAGCAAGCTTGTATTTAACGGTAGCATCAGCAACCGGCATGTAGTCGGCACCGGTAACACTTAGCACTACCTGACGCGGCTTATTGAGCCTGTTAACCAGAGTGTCTTTAAGAAACAATATGGCCTTAAACGGTGGAACAGCACCTGACTTGATGGTAACGGGTTGATGAAATACCGCTTCCGGGTTACGGTTAATTAGACGGTTGGTATACACTGTAAATGTGTAATTACCCGGCGCAATGCTATCTGGAAGCAGCAGGTTACCAAACCCTACGCCATTTGCCATTACAAATTTTTCATGCAAAACAACGGTCCGGTCCATATCGCTAACCAAGCTAACCGACAACGTGTGATGATCGGCGTAAGTATTGCAATTGAGCAAATAAGCCGTGAACCAAACATTTTCGTTATTGGTGTAAACTATTTTGTCGAAATGTGCAAACAACAATGTGGCTGGGCGCAACTGTTGATACCGCTTCATCTTTTGCTGCAGGGTGTCAGCCAACGGAGGCAGCACTTGTGCGGTGGTTTCTTGATTCACCAGGCATAAAAGCAGAGCAATCATAATTAGTTGTATGACTGAGCTTGCATTTTTAAGCCGGCATTTTAACATAAATTTGGTAGTGGTTCTTTAGGTTGCAGAATGCAAGATATAAAAAAAGGAACTCGTGTTGTGAGTTCCTTTTTATAATCATATCTAGTAAATGCTAGTTGCCTAACTCCGACATAAATTTGATACGCATGAGTTGTATCTCTTCGCGGGTATAATCATTAACGCCTAAATCCACCAAAGCGTCGTCTATTGAATCAACTTCAGCCGAACGGAAGTAATCATAGACCTCTTCCTGTTTATCCTCGTCAATTACTTCGTCTATATAGTAATTTAGGTTAAGCTTGGTACCAGAGTTAACAATAGATTCAACCTCACGAAGAATTTCTTCATAGGTTAATCCCTTTGATGCAGCGATATCTTCCAGGTCTAAATGGCGGTCAATGTTCTGAATAATGTAAACTTTAAGTGCTGATTTATTAGCTGCACTTTTTATAACCATATCAACCGGCCGGTCGATGTCGTTATCCTCTACGTACTTCTTAATCAGCTCAATGAATGGTGCACCAAATTTGGCAGCTTTACCCGCTCCCACGCCCGATATTTGCTTCAGCTCATCTGTAGATACGGGATAATGCGTACACATCTCCTCCAATGACGGATCCTGAAAAACTACAAACGGGGGTAAATTCTTTTGCTTGGCAATCTTTTTGCGCAAGTCTTTCAGCATCTGCAGCAACTGTGTATCCAACGCACCACCGCCGTGCTTAGGGCCCTCTTCAGACTCATCGTCCTCAGCGGCTTCCATAGGTTTGTTCAATACAAATTTAATGCTGTATGGGTTGTCTATAAAATCGTAACCTTTATCAGTTAGCTTCAACAAGCCATAATTGTCTATGTCTTTCGATAAGAAATTATCCAGCATTGCCTGGCGTAATAAGGAGTGCCATAAATTTTGGCCTTCTTCCTTACCTGAGCCAAAAACATCGAGAAGATGATGTTCATAATGGTGTACATGCGGATTATCCTGCCCCATTAACACACTGGTAATATGATGATCATCAAACTTGTCGCCCAGTTGTTTGATGAGGCTCAAAGCACGGTGCAGTTGCGCTTCAGCGTCAAAGAACAGCCGCTCAGAACTGCAATTATCACACATGCAATTACAACTGGCCGCATCATAGTCCTCACCAAAGTAATGCAAGATCTGCTTACGGCGGCAAACAGCCGACTCCGCATAATCAATTACTTCCTTAAGTATCTGCGTACCGATTTCACGTTCAGAAACCGGCTTGTCTTTCATAAATTTTTGCAGCTTATCTACATCTTTTTCAGAATAGAAAGCTACACAAATACCCTCGCCGCCGTCACGCCCTGCACGGCCGGTCTCCTGGTAATAACCTTCCATGCTCTTGGGCACATCATGGTGTATTACATAACGCACATCGGGTTTGTCAATACCCATCCCAAAAGCAATGGTAGCAACAATTACGTCGGCATCTTCCATCAAGAATTTGTCTTGTGTATCGGCACGCACTTTAGCGTCAAGGCCGGCGTGGTAAGGTAAAGCTTTAACGCCGTTTAACTTTAATGCCTCGGCTACTTCTTCTACCTTTTTACGGCTTAAACAGTAAACAATGCCTGATTTGCCCTGATGCTGCTTAATGAACTTAATGATTTCTTTAAGAACATTGCGTTTGGCACGCACTTCGTAAAAGAGATTTGAACGGTTGAACGATGATTTATATACCGTTGCATTGTTCATTTGCAAATTTTTCTGAATATCGTGCTGCACTTTGGGTGTAGCCGTAGCGGTTAGCGCTATAATCGGAATATCTTCGCCAAGGTTGGTGATTACCTGCCGTATCTTACGGTATTCCGGACGAAAGTCATGCCCCCACTCCGAAATACAGTGCGCTTCATCAACCGCTACAAATGATAGCTTGTTAAGCCTCAGAAAATCAATATTGTCCTGTTTTGTTAATGATTCGGGAGCAACATATAATAGTTTAGTACGACCGGCCAAAACATCTTCTTTAACCTTAGCCGTTTCTGATTTGGTTAATGATGAGTTTAGAAAGTGTGCAACGCTGTCTGAATTACAGAAAGCTCTTAGCTGATCAACCTGATTTTTCATCAGGGCTATGAGTGGAGAGATGACGATGGCTGTACCTTCCGTCATTAATGCCGGAAGCTGATAACACATGGATTTACCGCCGCCGGTAGGCATAATCACGAACGTGTCATTACCGGCCATTATATTAGTAATAATCGCTTCTTGTTCGCCTTTAAAATTATCGAATCCGAAAAAATTTTGCAGGTTATCAAAAAGCGACTTTTTAATTTCAATCATTTTATCTTAGAAAAAATTTGAAGTTCTGCTTTTATAGTTCAAAATAACAAAAAAATACAGAAAAACGACAAAATGTAAACAAAATATTAAACTATTATGATTTTACGTGTTGTTCTAAACTCGATAATAATTAACTAAATATACCCGATTTTTATTACAAAACCGAATTATTTTTTACAAATTTGACGGCAGTGTTACCACTTGATCACATACTGTATATCACATGAATAAAAACTATTATGCCATTATCATGGCTGGTGGCATAGGCAGCCGCTTTTGGCCTATCAGCCGTACTTCACACCCCAAGCAGTTTATCGATATCTTGGGCACTGGCAAAACGTTAATACAAAACACTTATGATCGGTTCCTGAAGGTTTGTCCGAAGGAAAATATTTATGTTGTTACCAACGAAATTTATACCGACCTAGTAAAAACGCAGTTACCAGATATGACCGACTCACAAATACTTACTGAGCCGGTTATGCGCAACACAGCTCCTTGTGTAGCTTACGGATGCTTTAAAATAGAAAGCCTGAACCCGGATGCAGTAATTGTAGTAGCGCCCTCAGATCACCTGATACTGGCAGAAGATAAATTTGTGAGCGCCATTGAAAGCTCGCTGGAAACAGCAGCTGCTCATGAGTGCCTGATCACCTTAGGCATTATGCCTTCGCGCCCGGACACAGGCTACGGATACATTCAGTACAATGACCAGGTAATCGACGAACAATTCCATAAAGTAAAGACCTTTACCGAGAAGCCTACGCTTGATATAGCCAAAACCTTTATTCAAAGTGGCGACTTTTTATGGAATGCAGGCATCTTTGTTTGGTCGGCCAAGGCCATCGTGAGCTCGTTTGATAAGTACTTGCCCGACATGCATGAGATATTTGCAGAAGCGCGTGCTGTTTATAATACCGCTGAAGAGAAACCGCATGTGCATACCGCTTACCAGCGCTGCATCAATATCTCTATCGATTACGGCATTATGGAGAAGGCAGAAAACGTTTACGTGCTGCCGTCTGAATTTGGTTGGAGTGATTTAGGCACCTGGGCTTCAATTTACCAGCTGGCAGAAAAAGACTATGTAGGCAATGCAGTTATCCCTTCTGAAAAGGTAATTATGTACGATTCGTCAAATTGTATGGTAAACGTACCTGATGATAAACTGGTTGTGTTACAAGGCCTGCACGATTATATCGTTGTTGAATCAAACAATACCTTGCTGATTTGCCCACGGGATCAGGAACAAAACGTAAAACAAGTAGTTGCCGACGTTAAACAGAAATTCGGCACGAAATACATTTAAGATTCAAATAAAATAATGAATCCATGCGCAGGTGTTTAATCCTTTATTAAACATTTGCGCATTTTTATTTGCATACCAATTTACTGTCGCTGCCTAACTGCTTCATAAAGTATTATTCCAGCAGATACCGAAACGTTTAGAGACTCTATTTCACCGTACATGGGTATCTTAGCTAAGTGGTCTGCTGTTCGTATCAGTTCGTTACGTATGCCATCTTCCTCTGATCCCATTACCACTGCGGTGGGTAAGGTATAATCCGGTTTGTAGATATAATCATTTGTTTTTTCGGTACAGCATACTATCTGCAAGCCCGACTCCTGTAAAAAGCGTACGGTTTGTACAAAATTTTCGTGCCGGCAAACCGGAATTTTGTATAAAGCGCCGGCCGATGTTTTCACGGCATCTGCATTAATCTGTGCCGATCCTTTTGCGGGTATCAGTATGGCATGCACACCGGCACATTCTGCAGTACGGGCCAATGCTCCCATATTGCGTACATCGGTTATGCTATCCAGCACTAAAATAAGCGGCACCTCCCCCTTTTCAAAAACATCTGGAATAATGTTTTCTATTTTCTGATAGGTAATTGGCGATACCACCGCTACAGCACCCTGGTGATTTTTAGGTGTCATGCGGTTCAACTTTTCGACGGGTACGTACTGTGGCGTAATTTGATGCTCGCTGGTTACTTGTTTTAACTCCTGATACAGTCCGCCGGTAAGGCCGCGCTGAACGTAAAGCGATTCAATTTCTTTGCCTGATATAATTGCTTCTATGATGGCACGGATTCCGAATATAAATTGACTATTGTTACTGCTGCGTCGCGGGGGATAATTACCTGTCATTTAAAATAAAATAAAGTAACAAAAATACGCATAATTACTAGTATAAACCTTACATTTAGTTAGAAGTGAAAAGGCGAACAAATATTCTATACAAATAAGATTTCAGATAAAAGAACACTAAGCCGGCAAATATTTATCAACAAGATCGGTTAGTAATTTTAATCTGCCATACCTGCGTCAACCCTACACTATTTGTATATTTTTGTCGCCCCAACGATTTGAGACAAGGCCATGATTTTTGAGAACAACAACCGAACCAACAACGACAGACGCAATAAGACATTTACATCGCCTAACCAGATATCCGGAAAACTGCCACCTCAGGCCCGTGATTTGGAAGAAGCTGTTTTAGGCGCGTTGATGTTGGAAAAAGACGCACTTTCTTCGGTTATTGACGTATTGAAACCAGAAGTTTTTTACGTAGAAAGCCATCAAAAGATTTTTAATGCCATACGTACCCTGTTCGAAAAAACATCGCCTGTTGATATCTTAACTGTTACGGCCCAATTGCGTATGCAGGGCGAATTGGAAATGGTTGGAGGCGCTTTTTATATTACCGAGTTAACTAACCGAGTAGCATCGGCAGCCAACATTGAGTACCATGCGCGTATCATCATTCAAAAATATATTCAGCGTGAACTGATCCGCATTTCGACCGATATTATCAATATTGCGTATGAAGACACCACAGATATTTTAGAGCTGCTGGATAAGGCTGAAAAGAATTTGTTTGATATTGCTCAAAATAACCTCCGCCGCGATTCGCGCAAAATGGATGACCTGATGCAGGAAACGCTGAAGGAAATTGAAGAGCTCAAAAATAAAACCGATGGTTTAACGGGTATAGGTACTGGCTTTACCGACCTTGACCGCATGACATCTGGCTGGCAAAAATCGGATTTGGTAATTATTGCAGCACGCCCAGCAATGGGTAAAACTGCGTTTGTGTTAAGCTGTGCACGCAACGCCGCCGTAGACTTTAACAAACCGGTAGTTGTTTTTTCCTTAGAGATGTCCTCTGTTCAGTTAGTAAATCGTTTAATATCAGGCGAGGCTGAAATTGAGCAGGAAAAGATACGTAAGGGTAAAATGGAGGAGTGGGAATGGCAACAAATTCACTCTAAAATTGGCCGCCTTGAACAAGCGCCATTAATTATTGATGATACACCCGGCCTAAATATTTTTGAATTCAGAGCTAAATGCCGCCGCTTAAAATCACAGCACGATATTCAGCTTATCATTATTGACTACTTGCAGCTCATGAGCGGTAAAACCGACGGCAAAGGCGGAGGTAACCGTGAGCAGGAAATTGGTAGTATATCCCGCGCATTAAAAATGGTAGCTAAAGAGTTACAGGTGCCTGTTATTGCGCTATCACAATTGAGCCGTGCGGTGGAAAGCCGTCCGGGCGGTTCTAAAAGACCCATGCTGTCGGATTTGCGTGAGTCGGGTTCTATTGAGCAAGATGCCGATATGGTGTTATTCCTTTACAGACCAGAATATTATGGTTTGGAATTTGACGAGGATAACAACCCTACCAAAGGTGTGGGCGAAGTAATTATTGCAAAGCACCGTAACGGCGAAACCGGAACTGTAAGGCTGAAATTTGTAGGCAAATACGTTAAATTCACCGATTTGGAACAAAGTATGGACAGCTACATGCCGCCTGCATCGGGCAGTGCATTTGCAGGCTTAAATCCATCGCAGGGTTTCGACAGCAACCCAGGTAATATTATTATACGTCCGTCGCGCATGGATGACATGGATGATGAGCCACCATTTTAAGGTGCGGAACAGTTAGAAAAAACCACCAATACTTAAAACAATAAACCTAACGCTACGCCTATCAGAATAATGATAGGCGTTTTAATTTTGGTGAAATACAGTAAACAAAACGCACCCGCCATTACCAGGTAAGCCATCCAATTACCCCCAAAAGGCGCAACCAGCAAAATAAAAGCGGTAGCCATAAAACCAACAGCAACCGCATTAATGCCACTTAATGAATTTTTAATGCGGGTTATCTTCTTTAGGTCTTCCCAAAAAGGTACTATAAAAAGTATGAGTATAAGACCTGGCAGGTTCACACCCACTACTGCAACAACGCTACCCCAAATCTGTCCGGCTAAACCGTAACCTTCATTACCTAACGTAATGGCACCCACAAACGAAGTAAATGAAAAGGTAGGCCCCGGCAAGGCTTGTTGTAAAGCATAACCCGATAAAAACTCAGCATTGGTTAGGTAATGCTTAACCTCGACAAACTCAGTATACATTAGCGGAACCAACACCTGGCCACCTCCAAAAATGAGAATGCCGTTACGGTAAAAATTTTCGAACAAGCGGATGGGTAAGCTAAAAGGCGAGGTACGATTTATAATAGCACCTAACGAAGCAAAAAACAGCAGTATCCCTATAAAGTAGGCAACCTTTTTAGGGTTAACATTCGAAAACAATTTTACCCGTAGTGCATCTTCAGTGGGTTGCGTTTCAAAGGCCGAAGAAAAGATACCGCCCAGTAATATTAATATGGGGAATGCGTATGGATTTTGCAGTATAAGCGTCGCCAGCAGCGAACCAATAGCCAGGTAAACGCTCACCTTGGTCTTAAGTATCTTTTGTGCAAAATTTACGGCTGCATAGGCAACAATACCCACCGCTGCTGGATGAAGAAACCGCAGCACCTCATCTACCCTGCCACTTGCTGCAAGGCCTTTATAGCTCACAGCCGCTATGCACATAATGGCTGCTGACGGTAATACCCAAATTACGAAACTTAATAGAGCGAGTTGCAAACCTCCCACCTTCCAGGCAATACCTACCAAAGTTTGTGTCGAAGATGGGCCGGGCAGTATTTGCGATAAGGCATTGAGCTCCATTAATTCTTCTTCTGTCACGTAACGGCGTTTCTCCACAAATTCGCGCAGCAATATAGCTACATGCGCTTGTGGCCCGCCGAAGGTAGTGAAGGTGTAAACCAACACATCACGTAAAAAAAGTAGTTTGCGGTTGTTCAATTTGCCTGTATTTAGCGGGGCAGTAATCTCTTTCGCTTTACGCTGATTGATATCTTAAAAGCTTCCTTAAATAAGTGCCGGGTTAATCATCATCGTCGTCATCAAATAATCCCGAAGCCTGGTTATAGGCCGACTGCAATTCCGAAAAAGCATGGTTATCACGTTTCTGCCGTGTAATCTGCATACCTTTTTGATAGATCACGACAGCCTCATCCTTTCGGTTCAGCGTTTCATAAAGCTTACCCAAGTGATAATATGTACCAGTGTAATTTGGATGTTCTGCCACTAAGCTTTCATAGTATTGCAAAGCTTTATCAACCTCGTTCAGCCTTAAGTACTCTGTAGCCAGGGCATATAACAGAAACTCATCATTCGGTTCGTCCTTTAAAAATTCAAGAAGCTTGGTTAAGCGGTCGGCCTGCATTTTAAACTGTGTATTTTTTAATATATTTTTGCAGCAAGGACGGCATAAAAATCAATTTATTTAGTAGCCGTCCCAACCGTTGCAAATGTAACGTTTGCAGCTTACTGCATCAACCTAATATTGCCTTAACACAGGTGTTAACGCCAGGCTTAAAATAAAAGCAAACGTTTTCAACAAACCTGCCGCAATGTGGTTATTGATGTTAAATGAATAAACAGAAAGGTTTGCGGCATAAATAATGCTGTAAACAGGTTAAAATGGTTTGTGATGGGTAACAATATGAAAAAAATAAAGCTCGACATTGTAGGTCTGTCTTACAGCCAAACACAATCGGGTGCATACGCTTTAGTGTTAGGTGAAGTAAATGGTCGTCGGAGGTTGCCTATCATTATTGGAAGTTTTGAGGCGCAGGCTATTGCTATTGAGATTGAAAAGATGACACCGAGCCGTCCGCTTACCCATGATCTTTTTAAGAGCTTTGCCCAGGCTTACCACATCAATATTCAGGAAATTATTATTTACAACCTAGTAGACGGAATATTTTACGCTAAGCTCATATGCTCTGACGGCAAAAAAACGGCTGAGATAGACGCCCGTACATCTGATGCTATTGCCATGGCTGTGCGTTTCGATTGCCCTATTTATACCCACGAGTTTATCCTTTCAACTGCAGGCATTGTGATTGAAGGTAATGATTTTGTTTACTTAGAAAACCTGAGCGAAGCGACGGAAGAAAAACCGAGCGGCTCGGGTACAGCCAGTTATACCTCTTTAAGTACAGACGAATTGAAAACCAAACTACAGGACGCGCTTACTGAGGAAGCTTATGAGAAAGCAGCCAAGATCAGAGACGAGTTGAATAAGCGAAAAGCATCCTAAATTCTGCTAGCTCAGTAACGATTAATAAATTAAGCCATAGTTGAACATCGGTCTCGGCTATGGCTTTTTACTGCCCCACCGCCTGTAAAAATCTACTTTTGCCGTTTTCTCATTTCGCAATATTTCACTACTTTCCGCTTTTATTTTCACTGACTAAAACTGATTAAACCGGGCGCCGTATGAATATTAAGTTTCGCTTGATACTGATGAATTTTATGCAATTTTTTATATGGGGAGCGTGGCTGCTCACCATAGGCGCATATTGGTTCCAGAACAAGCATTGGTCGGGTGCGCAGTTTGGCGTCATCTTTTCTACTATGGGCATATCAGCTATCTTTATGCCCGCGCTTACCGGTATAATCTCCGACCGTTTTGTAAACGCAGAAAAGCTTTATGGGATTATGCATATCATGGGTTCGCTTGTTTTGTTTAGCTTGCCATTAGTGACAAATCCCTCCACATTTTTTTGGGTGATATTGCTTAACATGGTGTTTTATATGCCAACACTATCACTCTCTATTACAGTAGCTTATACAGCCTTAAAAAACAAGAATATGGATGTTGTTAAAGACTATCCACCTATACGCATTTGGGGCACCATCGGGTTTATAGCAGCGTTGTGGACGGTAAGTCTTACGCATAATGAAACTTCAGCTAATCAGTTCTATATTGCTTCTGCAGTATCAATGGCACTGGGCATCTACTCCTTCACTTTACCTAAGTGCCCGCCATTGTTAAGTAAAACCAGCGGCAAGTCACTAACCGACAACCTGGGCCTGAATGCATTTGCGCTTTTCAAAACACCTAAGTTTGCCATATTCTTCGCCTTCTCTATGCTGTTAGGTGCAGCGTTGCAGCTCACCAATGCTTATGGCGATACCTTCTTACATGATTTCAATAATGTAGCTGCTTATAAAGACACCGTTGCGGTTAAGTATCCCGCTATTATCATGTCTATTTCACAAATCTCTGAGACACTGTTTATACTGGCAATACCATTTTTCTTGCGCAAGTTCGGCATTAAATACGTGATGCTGTTTAGCATGCTGGCCTGGGTATTACGTTTTGGTCTTTTTGCTTTTGGTGACCCCGCAGACGGCCTTTGGATGATTATCCTTTCATGCATTGTGTATGGCATGGCATTCGACTTTTTTAATATTTCGGGTTCATTATTTGTGGAAACGCAAACCACACCAGAAATACGTGGCAGTGCACAAGGCTTGTTTATGATGATGGTAAATGGATTTGGCGCTTTGTTTGGCAGCTTTGCCAGCGGCGTTATCATTGATGAATTTTTTACCCTGGCCGATAAGAGTAAGAATTGGCACGGCATATGGTTAACCTTTGCAGCTTATGCCCTTATAATTGCTGTTGTATTTCCGTTCGTGTTTCGGTACAAGCACAACAAAGCGCTTGAAGACGCTATACAGCACGCATAAATAATAATATTGGCTGCCGATGCCGATATGTAACAAACAAAAAAGGCTACCGAAAATGGTAGCCTTTTTTGTTTGTTGTTGTTATGCATGCGGCTTTAGTACCACCTTCACACAATCATCTTGCTTGTTCTTGAAAATATCATAGGCATGAGCTGCTTCGCTTAGAGGAAGTGTATGCGATATGATATCATTTAAAGTGACTTTTTCTTGTTTAATCAGATCTATCAGATGATCGATATAATTAAGTACAGGTGCTTGCCCTTGCCTAATGGTGATACCCTTATCAAACATGCGGTGAACCGGGAAGTTGTCATAAGGAGTTCCGTATACACCTACTACGGTTACGGTACCACTACGACGCACAGCTTCAAAGCACATTTCCAGTACCTTCATGCTACCTTTCTCGAAGTTGAGTGTAGCTTTCACTTTATCAAGAAATGAACGTTGCGCTTCAAAACCCACGGCATCTACACAAACGTCGGCACCACGTCCGCCGGTCACTTCCCTAATTGCTGCTACGACATCTACATCATTCGGGTTAAGCGTTTCCACCTTGTTAGCCTCGCGGGCTTTTCTCAGGCGGTAATCAACCGGATCAATTGCTATTACTCTGCTTGCACCGTTTAACCATGCAGCTTTTTGAGCCATTAACCCAACCGGGCCAGAACCAAAAATGGCCACCACTTCGCCACCCTTCATTTGCGCCCAGTCAATGGCCGACCAACCGGTTGGAAATATATCCGTCAGGAAAAGCACTTGCTCATCTGTCATGTTATCGGGCACAATGCGGGGGCTTACATCGGCGTAAGGTACTCGTACGTACTCGGCTTGTCCGCCCGAATAACCACCATACAAGTCGGTATAGCCAAATAAGGCACCGCCTTTATTATCCAGCATATCGCCTTGTGGGCCGTAGTGCTCATGATTGGAATTCTCGCAATGCGGCGAAGCGCCATGGGTACAGAAAAAGCATTGCCCGCATGCAATCGGGAAAGGCACGACTACCCTATCACCTCGTTTTAAATTTCGAACAGAGGGGCCGACTTCTTCAACAATGCCCATAAATTCGTGCCCCATTATAATATCGCTTGCCTGCGGAATGCCTCCGTCCAGAATGTGCAAGTCTGACCCGCAGATTGCGGTCGAAGTAACCTTTAATATCACATCATTGGCTTCTTCAATTTTCGGATCTTCAACCGTGTCTACGCTAATATCACCCGGTTTGTGAAAAACTGCTGCTTTCATAAGTAGATTTAGTTATTATAATTAATGTTATAACAATTAAATTAACAGATAGTTAAGCTCTTGGTTTTATATATAAAAAAAGCTCTAAACCTTGTAGGTTTAGAGCTAACGTGTAGTTGTGTAATTTTATAAAGAAAACAAACGGTAACCTAAAGTGAGGTTAAACAAATTTGCACGAATTTCAGAATCACCTCTGCCATTTCTAAGTTTGTTTAAACCCAACTCGTAACGCAAATCTAACGACATGCGCTGAAAATCTAACCCTGCGCCAAATTGCCAGGCATAATTTTGATCATGTACCCGAAGCCTGGCTGCGTTGTTAAATGCATCACCTACACTTTGGTCATGATTGATGGCAAACGAAATTAATGGGCCGGTATTAACCCGGGCGGCAACGCCAAACATGCCAAACTTTCTGCCAACCAGCAAGGGCAGATCAATGCTTTGAAATTCGGCGGTGTTTTCAGCTCCGGCTGTTGCATCCTTTAACTTAACGTTCTTACTGGTATAATACAGCTCAGGTTGAAAATGCCACCCTACAGCGCCTACCCTTGCCCAGGCACCTACAAGGTAACCAGCACGGTGACTGCTGCTTAAAGTGTTTTCTGTAGAAAAAGAGGACAGGTTTGCACCTGCTTTTAAGCCGAAATTAAAACTCGGCAAGAACTGAGCTGACGCCGAAAATCCGGTGCACAAGGTAATGGCTAATAGATAAAAGTATTTTTTCATAGTAGTATGTGTGTATTTGCATAACAATAAAGCCGCATTTTTGTGCGGCTTTATTGTTAATCTTGAAACACTCACTTAACTAAAAGTTCAATTTACCTTGGTAATAATCTAATATTTTGGTGCGGATATAATAATCATAACGCGCATTAATTAAATTGTTGTTAGCCCTATCGAGATTGTTTTTGGCCACAATATAATCAACTGAGGTTAGTGCGCCGGCATTGAAACGTATTTCAGCAGTGCGGAATGATTCTTTAAACGCGTCGACCTGTTCGGTTAATACCTGAAACCTTTCATAAGCAGATGCCATATTAATGTAGGCCTGTTCTACATTCTGTTTCAATTGTATACGTGTGGTTTCTTCTACATAACGGGTTTCTTGCAAATCAATTTTAGCTAAAGCCACTCGGTTGCGGCTAACAAAACCATTAAGTATGGGGATTTGCAAGCCTAAATTAACCTGCGTATTGTAGTTATTCTTAAACTGATTAAAGTATCCTATCTTATCACTCGAAAAATTTTGGTTATAAGCATACACTGGCTGGTTGCCACCGGCTGTTTTTATAAATGCACCGGTATTAACCTCCATCGAGTCAACAAAAATAGACTTGCGTGCGGCATTGGAGTACCGGGTAGCTAATCCGCCCGATAATGCCAATACCGGAAGCATATTGCCTTTGGCCACTTTAACTTGCTTTTCGGCGCTCTGCCTGCGCAAGGTTGCTGCTTTTACCAGCGGCAAGTTTTGTATGGCAGTGGTGTATATCTGTTCGGCAGATTCGTTGAACTTGGTTGATGAGACTTGGCTGGCATCCAGGCGCTGCAAAGTGATACTACGGGTGTAGGGCACATTCATAATTTGCAACAAATTAAGTTTTGATGCGTCCAAGGCATTTTTAGCATTAATAACCGTCAACTGGTCGGTTCCCTGCTGGCCTTTAACATCATAAAAATCTGATGGCTTAACTGCGCCATTGGCATTCATTACCTGCAAACGCTGTACCTGTTGCCTAGAAACCTCCAGTTGGTTGTTAGCTTGTGTAAGTAAATCAGTGTTGTTTATTACCTGTAGGTAGATGGTTATCACATTTAGCGTTATATCATTTTTGGCTTGTTCAAAGTCCATCTTTCCGGCCTGGTAGGCTAAGGCAGTTTGGCGTATGCTGTTTTGAACCGACAAGCCGTTGAAAAGTATCAGATTTGCATTTACGCCATAATCAGCCGATGCAATTTGCTGGTTTAAGTAAGTATTTGTAAACGGATCCAAGCCACGCCCTGTACTTAGCCCATGGTTTACCACACCATTAAAAGTAGGTAGCAAAGCCGCACGCTGCTGCTGCCAGTATACCCTGCTCCTTTCCATATCCAACTCGCTGCGTTTAACTGTTAGATTATTGGTAATGGCAATATCGATACATTGCTGCAGATTGTATACAGAATCGGCAGACTGACACTGGCCCGATCTATTGAGGCACAGTAAAATAATCAATAAAATGAGATAGCGCATAACCTTGCTTACAATAAAACGGTCGAATCGATTTTGCCATCCAACAAGTTGATGATGCGTGAACCGTACTGGGCATTTTTTTCTGAGTGCGTTACCTGGATGATGGTAACACCATCTTCCTGATTTAATTTTTTGAAAAGGTCCATAATTTCTTCGCCTTGCTTAGAGTTCAGATTGCCAGTGGGTTCATCCGCTAATAATAAATTGGGCTTGCTGATAAGTGCACGTGCTATACCCACCAGTTGCTGCTGGCCACCCGATAACTGAGCCGGAAACAAATCCTTTTTGCCTACGATGTTAAAGCGGTCTAAAATGTCGGCAACCAATGCCTTTCGTTCTGCGCTTTTTACATCCTGGTATAGCAGAGGCGTTTCAATGTTCTCATATACTGTCAGCTCATCTATTAAATGGTAGGCCTGAAAAACAAAACCTATGTTTTGCTTATACAAAGTTGAACGTTGTTTTTCTTTCAATTGATGAACCGGTTCATTTAGAAAGTATTGATAACCTTCAGATGGCTGATCGAGCATGCCTATGATGTTGAGCAGCGTTGACTTACCAGAACCCGACGGCCCCATAATAGATAGAAATTCTCCTTTTTCAACCTCCAAATCTACTTTGTTAAGCACATAGGTTTTATTAGCTCCAGTGTTATAGAATTTTGATATTTGTTTAAGTGACAGCATTTGCAGTATGATGAGTGATTAGTTGTTTGAAGATAACTTATTATACATTATGCTATACATGAATTCTATACCAAAACCATAAAGTGCTGTTTATAAAACCTATAGATGGTTTTAGTAACATACGGCTGTTCGCTTGTGTAACATGCATTGTGCGGTTGTGATACAGTTATAAGATCAATTGCTTATTCGATTAGGCACGTGTAAACATGTTGCTGGCAGTTTCAGATCAAAAAGCAAAAAAGGCACAACTAACAGATACGTTTTTTGTACTGTAAGTTGTGCCGTCGAACTGAACAATTATCAACCGAATTCAATTCGGTTAACAGCATTATTCGCTCCGCAGGCTTTTTACGGGGTTGGCAATTGCGGCCTTAACAGATTGGAAGCTTACTGTAACCATTGCAATTATAATGGCTGCAAAACCGGCCAGTATAAAAACCCACCATTCAACTTCAATGCGGTAAGTATAGCCCTGAAGCCAGCTATGCATAGCGTACAAGGCTATTGGCGTAGCAATAAAAATAGAGATCATAACCAGCTTCAGGAAGTCTTTAGAGATAAGCGTTGCAATGCTGCTTACCGAGGCGCCCAATACCTTACGTACGCCAATCTCTTTGGTACGGCTGCTGGCCATGTAAGCAGCCAAGCCAAACAGACCTAAGCACGATATGATGATGGTTAGCAAAGCGAACGTGCCGGCTAAGTTGCCTGTACGTTGTTGTTCTTTAAACTTTGCCTGATATTCCTGATCAACAAACAGAGGATTAAAAGGAAAAGCAGGGTTAAATTTTTTGAAAACAGCTTCGGCCTTTTGCAACGAAGCACTTATTGATTGTGCTGGATTTAAGCGATAATTAATAACATTGTCCCACTCGCTTCTTGGCCCCATAACAAACATCGGGTTTTTAGCATCAAATGGCGATCCCCAAATAAAGTCTTTAAATACGCCGACTACATGCCACTTTACAAAATCTTTATCTATAATCTGACCGATAGGTTTTTTAAAGTTCATGACTTTAGCGGCCGATTCATTTATCAGGCAGGCGGTAGAATCTGTGAGGTAAGCCGCCGGGTTAATGTCGCGTCCGTCAACCAGTGGTATCTTTACAGTTTTAATAAAGTCGCCTTGAGTAGCTATTTGGTCAAAAACAATCTTGGCACCTGGTGCTTTCCCTTGCCATTCTAACCCCCATGAGTTGGATTGGCTCGTAACCAAATTTGAGCTGGTAATGCTTACAGCAACAGCAGCCCCGGAGTTGAGTAGTTCATTCTTGATGAGTTTCTCATTCTTTTTAATATCGCCCGAAAAAGGCGTATATACCAAGTTGCTTTTATCATAGCCATTGTCGCGCTGCTGTGCATATTGTATTTGTCTGCGTATTATGATAGTGCTAATTATCATTACCACAGCAAACGTGAACTGCACAATAACCAATAACTTGCGTGGCGTAATCAGGGCGTTGAACGAACGGAAAGTACCCTTTAAAACCTCTACCGATTTGAAAGAAGAAAGGTACAATGCAGGGTAACATCCGGCCAGTAAGCCGGTAAGTAAAATAAAAGCTAGCGTGCACAGCCAAAACAAAGGGTTAGCATAAGGAATGCTCAATTGCCATTGCACCAGCCTATTAAAGTGTGGCAGGCTTACCTGCGCAAGCACAATAGCAATGATACCAGAAATAAGGGCAACAATAACCGACTCAATGAGGAACTGACCAATCAAAGCGCCTTTAATTGCGCCGACGGCCTTGCGTATGCCTACTTCCTTAGCACGCTTTTCGCTGCGGGCCGTACTCAGGTTCATGAAATTTATACAAGCAATAAGTAGTATAATACCTGCAATTATGCTAAACAAACGCACTACTTCTACCCTGCCACCCGACGGTTTACCATCCTTAAAAATATTATGCAGATAGTAATCGCTCAGCGGATAAAGGAAAACCTCATTATCTTCCTGATGCTTGCTGTGCCGTATAGTAATGTTGATTATTTTTTTATTGAATTGCTCTAAGGATGCGCCTGGCTTTAGCTGGACAAAAGTACGGTAACTGTTATTTCCCCAATTTTGATCATCGCGACCCCAAAATACTTTTATAAAAGACCATGGCGTAATATAATCACCCTGGAAACGGGTGTTGGATGGCTGCGGCTTCATAACACCGCTTACAACGAAACTGTGTTTATTGTCAAACATGATAATCTTGCCCAACGCGTCTTCACTTCCAAACATCTTTTTGGCAAAAACCTGGCTAATTACGATGTGATTGGAACTGCTTAGCGCATCGTGTTTATTTCCGCTTATCAACGGAAAGCTAAACATGTCAAAAAAGCCCGGATCTGCATTAAAGCCATCTGCTTCCAGCTTTTTACCCTTGTATTCTATTAAATGTCTTTCTGCATAATCGACCCGTACAGCCGATTTCACTTCAGGGTATTCTTGTGCCAAGGCCGGGCCTAATGTGTTTGGTGTGGTAGACCAGCAATTTACCTCTCCTTCAAAAGTTGACCGGTTATAAGCAACGTAAAGGGAATCGATATTTTTATGAAAACGGTCGAAGCTTATTTCGTTTTGTATCCACAACGCAATTAACATTGCTGCCGCCATGCCAACAGCCAAACCTGTAATATTAATAAACGAAAAACCTTTGTTGCTTAACAAGCTTCGCCAAGCAATTTTGATGTAGTTTTTAAACATGGTACGGCAGTAATAAATATTTTGAAAAATTTGTATTCAGACCAGGAAAAACTGCGGGTTCTAAACCGTTGATAATAAAAGAACCCGGATTACTCGCTCCGCAAGCTTTTAACCGGATTGGCCAACGCCGCTCGTATAGATTGAAAGCTAATGGTAATAAAAGCCAACACTATAGCTAGTATGGTTGATACTACAAAAACCCACCACTGGATGCTTATCCTATATGCAAAGCCTTGCAGCCACTTGTTCATTAGCCACCAAGCTATCGGAAAAGATATTATGGCTGCAAGCAAAACCAGTTTGACGAAGTCGCGAGAAAGCAATAACACAATGCCGGCCACGTTTGCCCCTAATACCTTACGTATACCTATCTCCTTGGTACGTTGCAATACCATCATAATAGAGATAGCCAATAAGCCAACACATGATATAACAATGGCCAACACAGCACCGCTTACAAAGATGCCTGATAAACGGCGTTCACTTAAGTACTGGCGCTCGGTGTTTTCGTTAAGCCATGCTCCTTTAAATTCGGTGTTAGGATATTGGCGGTGCCAACTTTCTTTTATTTCATCAAAGGCATGAATAAGACTTGCCGGTTTTACTTTAACGAATATGTAATTAATGGTGTAACCTTTATCCATAGTCAAGGTTAAAGAGCCAATATCTTCGTGCAGTGACTTGAAGTTATAGTTTTTTACAATACCAATAATCTGTGCTTTAGGTTGCTGATCATACATGGGCAGGAAACTACCCAACAGGTTCTTGCCTCCCAGTTGCCGGGCCATGCTTTCGTTAATAATAATAGCTGTACTATCGCCCGGAAAGTTCGGATCAAACTCCCTGCCTTCTACCAGTTTAATGTCGAGTGTTTTGGCATAGTCGTAATCTACACGCTGAATATTGGTGCGTATTTCCCGGTCGTTTACGGTAAAACCTAAAATTGATGTGCGTGATGAGCCATCATTACCGCGGCCCATGTTCAGATAAGCGCCGCTAACGCCCAGCACATTTGTATTGTTACGCAGCTCGTTACGCATCCGCTGCAAAGCCTTTTCGCCCGTAATTCCCCTACTAACCGGTATGCTGAGCACTTCTGTTTTGTTATAACCAAGCGGCTTTTCGCTCAAGTAGTTTATTTGCTGCCAGGTTATAATGGTACAAATGATAAGCAACGTTGATAGGGTAAATTGTATAACTAACAAGGTATTACGCAATTTGCCCGGCTTACCAGCACTCACGTCTCCTTTTAACACCGCAACAGTTTTATAACGCACCATCATTAAAGCCGGGTAAAAGCCGGCTATAGCAGTTACTGCCAGAAACAAAATAAGTATGCCTGCCAGATGGACTGGCTCGGCAAGCATTGATAAGCTGATTTTACTCTTAAAAATTGCCTTGAACAGGTCTACTACCAACACGCAAATCAGTAAACCAACTATGGTAGCGCCAAGGCAAACTAGAATGGTTTCAGTCCAAAATTGCAGCAGTAGCTGCCATTTGCCAGCACCTAAGGTTTTGCGTACACCTACTTCGCGGGCACGGGTAAAGCCGCGGGCTACCGAAAGATTAATAAAGTTAATGCAAGCAATAATGAGAATAAAACAACCTATTACAATTAGGCTGATGGGATATGTTTTACTTACCGAATTTCCTTCAACGCCCCCTAAGTCTATATTAAAGTGATTTGTTGCAAACGGGACGATACCTAACTTAAATAGATCTCCGTCTGCATCTGGCTTTGCACCCTCGCGTTTCAGTAGGTCCAGGTCTTGTGTATAGTGCTTCGTTACGAAGGGTTTCATTTGGTGACTGAAAACCTTGGGGTCATAGTTCTCAGCAAATTCTACAAGTACAAAATGTGTTCGATTATCCCATCTGTCAACATCGGTTTTGTAGTTTGGAAAATGTTCAAACCTCACCAGCATATCAAACTCCAAACTCGAGTTTGAGGGTAATTTTTTCATGACACCGCTAACTACAAAAGGCTTTTCCTCATTGCCGATAGTCAAAGTAACGGTCTTGTTGAGTGCCGGCTCATTACCAAAAATGGCTTTAGCTGCAGTTTTGGTAATTACAACGTTGTTAAGGCCGGAAAAAACTGTGTTTACATTACCCTGTAAAAGTGGAAAAGTAAACATCTTCAGAAAATCTTCGTCCACAAAATGTACACCTTGCTCCACCTCTTTATTGCCGTACTTCACCAGTGCACCTGCATTGGCACTACGGGTTATGTGTTTTACGGCTGGATATTCGGCCTTTAATGCAGGTGCAAAAGGTATAGACATCGACGAGGTCTTTTCCACACCCTCCGGCCGGTTCGAAATATTATATACCTGGTAAATGTTTTCCAGTTTTTCATGAAAGCGATCATAAGAGAACTCGTAAAAAACGGTCAGGAAGATGAGTGTACAACAAGCTACTGCTACCGATAACCCAACGATGTTCATTAGGTTAAAGACCCGACCTTTCCACAAGTTGCGCCAGGCTATTTTTAAGTAGTTCTTAATCATAATGGTAAATTTTTGGTGAGCGGAACATTCTGCTCAGCACTAATGAATGGCTTGTGCTTTATTTACTACTGCGTGGCATTGGCTGCAATTTACTCACGCCGATATTTTGCAGGCTTTTGCCTTTTAAGAAGGCCAATGCCTTGTTCAATGCTGCGTCATTGTTCTGAACAAAGTCTTTTACGGTAGGCAGCACTTCGATATCAGGTTTTATACCGTAGCCTACAAACTCGCGCCCGTCTGGGTAAGTATCTTTTTTGGTGCAAACACGCGCACCTCCACCTCCGGGCAAGTCGAAATTATAGGGCTGGCCGGTGCTTCCAAACGTATTTTGGCCTATTTTAATCATGTGCTGTTGTTTGTCGGCAAAAATTAAAAAGTCTTCGGCTGCAGAGGCTGTATTGTGTCCGATGAGTACGGCAGTTGGCACAATCACTTTAGGTGCTTTCGCTGTGTTAACATGTATGGTTGAAGCGGTGATAAGCTCATAACGCTCATCATGGTTGTTAAGGTAAGCTTTGCTTGCCCAAGCACTATTTACAGTGTCTTTTGGTGTTAGGCCCACACCCCATGCTTTAAAAGAGGGCACGTGCAGCCGGCTTACCATTTTAGAGCCGTAAAATGTTTTGTCATTGGTGAGATAGTCCAAGATGGCTGCCCCAATGCCAGTGCTGCCACCTCCATTATTACGCAGATCGATAATAAGGGCCTTAGCTTTATACAACTCGGGTAGCTTTTGTATAAATAAGCTATCAATCTTCTTGTCGCCAAAACTGTTTAAAGCCACGTACGCTACCTGGTTAGGATACCATTTTAAATTAAGCAAATCAGGTTCGGTGAGCGCCGGATAGGTTTCCTTCTCCTCGGTTTTTGCGTGGATTAACTGCAATGATTTGACTGCTCCTTTTGGTGTTTTAATTTTGAGCGCGTAGGTTGTGCCAGTTGGCCCTTGCAGCAAATTTGAAGCCGCTTGGTCGTCGAGCACATAGCGGGTAGACGATGCAATATACGGTCTTACATTTTTTGCCATATAATTATGGGTAGACATGCCGTTTACTTCAATAATCTCGCTGCCTACAGGAATTTCGTCCTTTTTTGAAAGATTAGTTCGGGTGATAATTGCGCGTCCATCTATGTTTTGAATGAACAGACGGTAGTTGCCAAACATGGTATTCAACACCTGATTGCCAATTACAGGGGGCATGTAGATATTGGTATGACCATCATTTAAAAAAGCACAAAAGCGCTGTAACTCGCGATAATACTCATAATCATTACTTGTTTTCTGTACAGTTGGTATCATAGCCGTGTACAAACTATCCCAGGCGGTACGGTTAACCTTACTTAGATAAACAAAGTTGTAATTCACCTCCTGCCAAAATTTAGATAGTCCGTAAACTTTCTCCTCAGGCTTAAGCGTGTTGGGCATTTGTGCGTGAGCATGCATGCATAAGCTTGCTGCAGCAACTAAAAGTGATAAGGTTTTAGAAAATTTCATTTGCGTACAATAAGGTATTCTTACATCATGATATTTTCAACTACGGTATGGCCATCAAGCAGGCGTACAATTCTATGGCTGTAACGGGCATCGTGTTCAGAGTGAGTTACCATAATAATGGTTGTTCCCTGCTCGTTCAGGTCGGTTAATAGTTCCATTACTTCGTTGCCGTTGCTGCTGTCCAAATTACCGGTAGGCTCATCTGCCAATATTAATTTGGGTTTGTTTACTACCGCACGGGCAATGGCCACCCGTTGCTGCTGCCCGCCCGACAGTTGCTGCGGGTAGTGATTTCGGCGATGCATTATTTGCATTTTGGTAAGCACCTCTTCAACACGTTGCTTACGCTCGGCCGTGCCAACGCCTGTGTAAATAAGTGGTAGCTCTACGTTTTCGAAAACCGTAAGCTCGTCTATCAAATTAAAGCTCTGAAAAACAAACCCGATGTTATGCTTGCGTAAGTCGGCACGCTTGCGTTCATTAAAGTGAGCCACCTCAGTACCATTAAACAGGTAACTGCCGCCATCTGGATCGTCAAGCAGCCCCAAAATATTAAGCAAGGTAGATTTACCACAGCCCGATGGACCCATAATAGCTACAAACTCACCGGTGTTAATTTCGAGGTTCAGCTTATTAAGGGCTACAGTTTCCACCTCCTCAGTGCGGTAAAACTTTTCAAGGTTTGTTATTTTAATCATTTATCCTCCTCACCCGTTGTACCGGGTTTCTTTGTTTAAAGGTAATTTCTTCAGTTGCGTTATTAGTATGATGCTTTCTCTGTTGCAGGTGTCAGTTCCTATTTTATAATTAGCTCCTGCATATCGCCATAATTTTCATAGCTTGATGTTACTACACGATCTCCCGGTTTTAACCCCTGCATAACTTCATAATAATCCGGATTTTGGCGACCCAATTGTATATCCATCCTATAAGCAGTTTTACCATCTTCGCTTAGTTTGAATATCCAGTTGCCACCCGTTTGCTGGTAAAAACCGCCTTTAGGTACTAGAACCGCTTGCGTTTCATCGCTTAAAGCTAAGCGTATCTGTAGGCTCTGCCCTCTGCGTATGTCTTTTGGCAATGCGCCTGCAAATTGCATATCGACCTGGAAACGGCCGTTAGAAACCTGTGTGAACACCTTTTTAATTTTTAGTTTGTAAGTTTTGTCGCCTAAGGTAAACTCACCCATTTGCCCATTAAACACACGGGTTATATAATGCTCATCCACATCAACCCGCACTTTAAAGCCAGATAGAACATCAATTTGGCCTAAACGACCACCCTTTTGCTTGCTTTGGCCAATTTCAGCGTCTAATGAAGTAAGCTGACCGTCAACCGGTGCACGTACAATCAAGTCTCCTACCTTTTTGCGCATCAGCTCTAATGTAGCTTTCATATGCGCGTACGATTCTTTCGACTGTTGCGTTTGCTGGTTCATGGCGGTTGAGTCCTGGTTCAGAATTTGTGTAGTTAGGCGCTTGCGGCGCACGGCGTATGAGTAATCATTTTCAGATTTTTGAAATTCCTGCAAGCCGATGGCTTTTTGGTCATAAAGGCGTTTATTTAGTTTATACACCCGATCGGCTTCTTTCAGGTTACTTTCTACTTCGGCCATTTGGTTTAGTTTGCTAATGGTATTCTGCCGGGCGTTATCGTGCGATATTTGCATTTGTGTAAGCACGTTAAATACGGCAGTTTCTTCGTTGGCCAGGTTTAACTCCAAATCAGTATTGGCTAGTTTCAAGATGGGCTGTCCCTTTTCCATGGTAGCGCCGTCTTCCACAAATAACTTTTCTACACGGCCTCCTTCAACTGCATCTAAATAAATAGTGGTTATAGGTAAAACTATACCATTAAGCGGTATAATTTCCTGAAACGATCCCTTTTTTACCTCACTTATGGTTATGCGCTCGGCATCTACATTAAGCTTGCTCTTGCCCGAAGTAAATACAATGCTTCCTGTTACCAACGCTACAACAGCTACTATGCCGGCAATAGTCATTACCCGTTTATTGTTCCACCTCTTTTTTTCAATTATTCTGTCCACGTAAAAAAGTTATTTACATCGTATATATAAACCCTGTGCCATAGTTTAAATAACTGTTTATCAGCACCTTATTTAACAATCTCAAAGATTGGCGTACGCTTGTGTTACAACAAGTGTGCGGTATTGATACAATGCTAAAATTGTAAACAAATGAAGCGCTTTGATTGCCAAATAGTTATAAATTTGGATAGCCAATTGCAATATTTGCGCAAATCAGCGTAGCTGTTATTTAAAATGAATAATAGTGCATTCGGCTATTAATACTAACTTAACCCTCCACAATAAAAGCAAATGATATTAAAAAAAGCAACAGTATTAGTTGTTGATGATGATACAGATGTACTTACGGCAGTAAAACTTTTGTTAAAGACCGAAGTACAGGAAATCATAACCGAAAAAAATCCGGAAAATATAAACTCGCTGCTCACCCGTAACCAGATTGACCTGGTCTTATTGGATATGAACTTTAATAGCGCCATGAACACCGGAAACGAGGGCATATACTGGCTGCGTAAGATAAAAGAATGGCGCCCGAACGTGTGTGTGATTATGATTACCGCATACGGCCATATTGATTTAGCTGTACGATCATTGAAAGAAGGCGCCAACGATTTTGTTGTAAAACCTTGGCACAACGAAAAGCTGATAGAAACCATTAAGGATTTATTAGACAAACAGGAAGGCCCTAAAAAGCCTAAAATCTCTGTCAAGGGTTCTACAGGCGGCACGGCCATATTAGGTGAAGCCGAAGCCATGCAGGATATATTTTATAAAGTAAACAAGATTGCGCCCACCGACGCCAACATACTTATTTTAGGCGAAAACGGTACCGGTAAGGATTTGATGGCGAAAGCTATTCATGAAAGGTCTTTACGTGCCAACAAACCCTTTATTAAGGTTGATGTTGGCGCATTAACGGATACGCTTTTTGAGAGTGAGTTATTCGGTCACAAAAAAGGCGCTTTTACAGACGCCCGGGAAGACCGCATGGGCCGTTTTGAAGAGGCCGAAGGTGGCACCTTGTTTTTAGATGAGATTGGCAATATCTCTTTACAACAGCAGGCTAAATTGTTAACTGTGTTGCAAAACCGCCAGGTTACCCGCTTAGGCAACAACAAGCCGGTTGATATTAACCTACGTTTGATATGTGCAACCAACGTGCCTTTGCAGGAATTAGCTAATGAGAACAAGTTTCGTAAGGATTTAATTTACCGTATTAATACGGTTGAAATTACCATGCCTGCCTTGCGCAGGCGTAATGACGATATACCCTTACTGGCACGCCATTTTGCAAAAATTTATGCGGCAAAATACCTAAAGCCGTCTGTGGATTTTAGTAACGCGGCACTGCAAAAATTACAGTCATACAATTACCCTGGCAACGTACGCGAATTGCAATACACCATTGAACGGGCTGTTATCATGGCCGAAGATGCCATTTTGCAGCCCGACGACCTGATCTTTTCATCTCTGGAAACGAATATAAAAGAAGCTCCCGAAGCCTCTGACAATGTCCCTTTAAGTATGATGGAAAAGAACGCCATTTTAAGGGTGATTGAAAAACATAACGGCAACATTACACGCGCCGCCAAAGAACTTGGTTTAACACGTACCGCATTATACCGCCGACTGAACAAGTATGATATTTAAGCGTTACGAGTGGCAATTATTGCTTCGCATTTTTGTTTTATTTGCCCTGCTTTGTGGTGCTGCCTACGCCATTATAAGCCGGTTTTATGTTTACAGCATTGCGCTTGCACCATTCATTATATACGTAATTGTTAGCATTATGCAGCAATACACAAAAATCCATCAGGAGGTGCAGGAGTTTGCTGAAGCAGCATTGTATCGCGATTTTTCGCGCCATTATGCCATCCAGAGTGCACCTGCTAACGTACAGATTTTACGTAAAGGTTTTAATGAAATCAACACCACGTTTAAGACTATTAACCGCGAGCGCGAAACGCAGTATCATTATCTGCAAAAGATATTGGAGCTTGTAGGCACTGGGATAATATCTTATGAGCAGGAAACGGGCGAAGTAGCCTGGATTAACGAATCGTTCAAGAATTTAATCAGTATACCTTACCTTAAAAGCATCCATTCGCTCGAAAAACGCAACGATGAGCTTTATTGGGAGATCATTAAACTAAAATCGGGCGGCAGCAAGGTAGTAACGTTAATCAAGGATCAGCAAAAAGTGAAACTGCAGCTAATGGCGAGCGTGTTGCGAAGCGAAGATAAGATCTATAAATTAGTCGCCTTCCAAAACGTAAGCGATGCCATGGATGAGTCGGAATCTAACGCCTGGTCAAAGTTGCTCAATGTAATGACGCACGAGATCATGAACTCGGTTGCTCCTATTTCGTCCCTGGCTGACACATTGAAAAACCGGCTTAAGCGGCCGGACATAGCCAACAGTCCGGTTAGTCATGATCTGGAAGATTTAGAGTTAGGAATTGACACTATTAAGCGCCGGAGCGAAGGCTTGCTTAAATTTACCGAAAGTTATCGCAGCCTTAACAAAATCACCAAGCTCGAGCTGCAACAGGTATCGGTTTATGATTTATTCGAAAACCTGAATACGCTGATGCTGCCCACACTCGAGAAAAAGAACATTGAATTGGATATTATACTCCGAGATATTAACATGACAATCGATGTGGATGTTAACCTGTTAGAGCAAGTGCTTATTAATTTATTGGTAAACGCCATTGAAGCTGTAAAAGATCAGCCTGAACCAATGATCAGCCTTTCGGCCGAGGTGCAAAGCAACAAAACTCTATTGAAGATAAGCGACAATGGTACAGGCATGTCTGCCGAGCTTATGGAAAAGATTTTTATTCCGTTCTTTAGTACACGCAAAACCGGCAGTGGCATTGGTTTAAGCCTGTGCAAGCAAATCATGCTTATGCATAAGGGTAACATACAGGTTCAAAGTACCGAAGGTGTGGGCACAACCTTTATATTGCAACTTAATTAACCCTGTATTTATGAAGATACTCGCCTTATGTGGCAGCCTGCGTCCGGAGTCATCTAATATGGGTATCTTGAAAACCATTCAAACATGGTTGCCGGATGGTGTTCAATATGAAATTTACGACAACATAGGCTTGTTGCCACATTTTGATCCCACTTTCAATCATGAAGATGTACCAGGCGAGGTTGTGAGGTTTAGAAGATTAATTGCCAATGCAGACGGCGTTATCATTTGCACGCCAGAGTATGTATTTGGTTTACCGGGCTCGTTGAAAAACGCTTTGGATTGGACCGCATCATCAGGCGAGTTTAATGAAAAACCGGTAGCTATTATTACGGCATCCTCATCGGGAGAAAATGCGCATGCTTCATTAAAAATAATAATGAATGTTTTGACAAGTCACGTGCCTGATACATCTACGCTGCTCATCTCCTACATCCGAACTAAAATAAACTCCCAAAGCCAAATAACGGATGCAGAAACGATTGATAAACTTCATAGTGTATTGCAATCTTTCCTCCAACATATTTCTGGCAAGCTGCCAAATTGACAAGCGCAAGCCGTTTGGAACAAGGCTTGATGTATGCGCAACAGCTACTAAACATTAATCCTTAAATTTTAACTATATGCAAGAAAAAGGTACGATTTCGATTCACACCGAAAACATTTTTCCCATCATTAAAAAATTCTTATACTCTGATAACGAGATATTTCTGCGTGAGCTGGTGTCTAATGCCGTTGATGCTACACAGAAGATAAAACGTTTAGCCTCACTGGGTCAATACAATGGCGACCTTGGCAGTCTGCAGGTTGAAGTTTCATTTGATGAAGCTGCCAAAACGATCACCATATCCGACAACGGATTAGGTATGACGGCTGATGAAATTAAAAAATACATCAACCAGATAGCTTTCTCGGGCGCTACCGAGTTTATGGAAAAGTTTAAAGAGGCTAAAGATGCAAACGAAATTATTGGTCGTTTCGGCTTAGGTTTCTATTCTGCATTCATGGTAGCCGATAAGGTTGAAATACAAACGCTATCTTATCAGGAAGGTGCTGAACCCGCTCGCTGGATATGCGATGGCAGCACCGAGTTTGAAATTACTGAAGGTAACCGTACAACACGCGGAACAGATATTATACTTCATGTTAATCAGGAGTCGGAAGAGTTTGTAAGCAAACACAAATTGCAAGAGATATTAGACAAGTATGCTAAGTTCCTACCCGTTCCTATTAAATTTGGTACTAAGACCGAACAGGAGCCAGATGGTGAAGATGAAGAAGGCAAACCTAAATATGTTTCAGTTGAGAGCGATAACATCATCAATGAAACAAACCCGATCTGGACTAAAGCCCCATCTGAGCTAAAGGACGAGGATTACTTAGCCTTCTATAAAGAATTATATCCATTCTCAGAGGATCCGTTGTTTTGGATTCACTTGAATGTAGATTATCCGTTTAACTTAACAGGTGTGCTTTACTTCCCTAAAGTGAAAAACGACTTTGATTTCCAACGCAACAAAATCAAGTTATTTTCACGCCAGGTATTTATTACGGATGAGGTTAAAGACATTGTTCCTGAATTTTTAATGCTTTTGCATGGCGTGATCGATTCACCGGATATTCCGTTGAACGTTTCTCGTAGTTTCTTGCAGGCAGATAGTAATGTTAAAAAAATAAATACTTACATCACCAAAAAAGTGGCCGACAAGCTGGCCGATCTGTTTAAAGCCGACCGCAAAGCTTACGAAGAGAAATGGAGCGACATTGGCTTATTTGTTAAATACGGCTTTTTAAGCGATGATAAGTTTTACGAAAAAGCAAAAGACTTTGTATTATTAACTAATACTGCTAAAGAAAACTTTACACTGAGCGAATACAAAGAGAAAGTACAAGCTGTACAAACCGACAAGGATGGCCAGTTAATTTATTTATATACTAACGAGCCTGCAAAACAGGATGCATTTATCCAATCGGCTACCAGAAAAGGTTATGACGTGTTGGTTATGAATTCTCCTATTGACAATCACTTTGTAGGTAACCTAGAACAAAAACTTGAAAAGACATCACTGAAACGTGTTGATGCTGACGTAGCCGATAAGCTGATTAAAAAGGATGATGCGCCGGCTACTGTATTGACTGATGAGCAAGTAACCCAGGTTAAAGCTGTTTTTGAAAAAGCAATTACCAAACCTGGCTTTAAAGTAGAGTTGGAAAGCCTAAGCCCTGAAGAGCTACCGGTAACTGTTACCATGGACGAGTTTATGCGCCGCATGAAAGAAATGGCCCAAATGGGTGGTGGCATGGGCTTTTATGGAAATATGCCCGACAGCTATAAAGTAGTGGTGAATGGTAATCACAAACTGATAAGCCGCATATTAGAAAATGGTGACGAAGGTGCACAATCACAACTGGCCAAGCAGGCGTTTGATCTGGCGCTACTTTCTCAAGGCCTGTTAACCGGTTCTGAATTGACCGAGTTTGTTAACAGAAGCGTGAGCCTGATTTAAGAACATATCTTTTAAAAAACATAAGCTGCCATTAAACCGGCGGCTTTTTTTGTGTCTAACTATATTGGTTATCAAACAAATTACCTTTACAAATAGTAGTGTTATAACCGATATATAATATAGCTCAAACTATGAAGACATTAAAGTATATATTCATCATTGCACTGTTTTTATTAGCAGGCAATACTTACGCTCAAGACACCGTTAGGAAGACAAGCCGTGCCGAGCGCCAGGAAATGAAAGCTGCGGAAGTTAGACAGCTGTTAGAAAGTAAAAAATTTGTATTTCAGGCCCAATACGCAAACCCATTGGGCGGAGGAGTAACAACATTAAATGGCCGATTATTTAATTTATCGCCTAACGGAAATGGCCACATCTATCTGAATTATAATTACGACTTCAAGATTAGGCCCGATTCGGTAATCTCTTATTTACCGTATTATGGTCGCGCTACGTTTGATGCAGCTTACAACTCGCCGAACGATAACGGTGTGATGTTTACTTCAACAAAATTTGGCTATTCTGCTAAGGCCGGTAAGAAAGGCAACACTGTAATTACCATTACGCCTCGGGATGCAAAGTATAATCAAAAATTTATTTTGGAGGTTACCGACAGCGGCACAGCTACACTGCAGGCAATTATAACCAACCGTAACACTATTTCTTACGACGGTTACATTACCGAAAAGTAATATCAATATATGTAGACAAAAAAGCCGCATTAATCAATGATATGCGGCTTTTCTGCTTTGTAATGATAAATTTTATTCATTACTATCGGCTGCTTTTATCGTAATGTGTAAGCTACCGTCCTGTGTTTCTAAAAAAGAGTTTTTGCCGGCTGTCCACTCATCGGCTATGTTTTCAGGAACAAATACAGTTACCAGATTTGTATGAAGAGTAGCTCTCATTTCGTTTTCGGCGGTACGCTGCAGCACAAACAGAATAGGCTCCTCACCTATCACAATTCGCTGCTTACAAACACCTTCATGGGCAAAAGCATCAAATTCGGCTTTCGATAGGTTATAATTTAAGACCGTTTCACTAATAGTTATTTCCATAATAAGTTTTTCAATCAGATCGGTGCATTTGACCTTCACTTACACAGAACAACTCATTTTCAGCTATTGTTCGTAATAATATGTAATTGCTACAGTACGTTTTTCAAAACGCTCCAAACGTTATCGGCCACAACTTTGGCGCCTTCTTTAGTTGGGTGGATGCCGTCATCCTGGTTAAGTTTAGCTACCCCACCCACGTTCTGTAACAAAAATGGGATGAGGGTCACTTTATTTTTTTCAGCCAGTTGGGTAAACATAGCCTTAAACTGGCTGGCATAACCAGCACCCATACTTGGCGGCACCTGCATGCCAGCTAATACTATTTTAGCATCAGGGTATTTTGATTTTACGCTATGGATGATTGTTTGCAAATTACGGGTTGTTTCAATTACGGGCACACCCCGCAAACCATCATTAGCGCCCAGTTCAAGCACGAAAACATCTACTTTTTGCTTCAATACCCAATCAATACGGCCGCGGCCGCCTGCGCTTGTTTCACCACTGTTGCCAGCATTTACAACGGTGTAAGGCAATTTGGCCTCCTTTATTTTATCCTGCACTACGCTTGGGTAAGCCTCCGTTGCCGGATCTTCCAATCCGTAACCAGCAGTTAAACTATCGCCAAAAAACAATACTACTTTGTTTGGTTTGGATTTAGCAGGAACTGCTGCCGTTGACGCCGCTGTAGTAGAGTCGGTTGCCTGCTGCTGCTGCCCTGCATTACTACATGCCGCCAGCAATAAGCTACTTATTAGTAATGCTTTTACTTTATGTTCAATCATCTTTCATAAATTCTTTTAAGTGTCTGATCTTAACACTTCCAGTGGTGGACGGTTAAGCACTCCACGGCTGTTAAACAGGCCAATTAAAATAGTTAACGCTACAGTAAGCCCAAACAGTATGCCAGCCGGGGCATAGTTAACTTGAAAAGGAATCTCAAAACTAAATTTGGCAAGCAACCATCCCCCTGCTATTGCAAGCAGCACACCAGTTAATGAAGATAACGCCCCTAAAAACAGATATTCTAATGCTGTAATAGCCAGTATCTGCCTTCTGCTGCCGCCAAGTGTACGCAATAAAACGCTTTCTTTAATACGCTGATATTTACTGATACGGACAGAGGCAATAAGTACAATAATACCTGTAGCTATACTGAAGCCGCTCATAAAACGTATTACGTAACTTATTTTATCCAAAATCTCATCCAGTATGGTTAGCACCAACCCCAGATCAACTATAGATACGTTAGGGTATTTTTTGACAATAGCTTGCTGATACTTAGCCGACGTTGGCGAAGAAGAAGCATGGGTAAGCAAAACGTGGAATTGCGGCGCCTGCTCTAAAACACCAGTAGGAAACACCACCTGAAAGTTAGTTTGTACCTTATTCCAGTTTACCTTTCTTAAACTGGCTACATAAGTATTTACTGGCGTACCCTGCACGTTAAAAGTAAGCTTGTCGTTCAATTTTATTTCTAACCGCTTGGCCATGCGTTCATCTAATGATACAGGAATTACGGTTTCACCGTCAGTCTTACCAATCCATTTTCCTTCTGCTATCTTTTCGGAAGAGGTAAGGTAATCTCGGTAAGTAACCCGGTACTCGTAACCAAAAGCACGGCGTAGCTTATCAGCAGTGCTGTCTTTAGGTAAGGTGGCAGCTGTTTTATTGTTTATACGGTCCAGCTTAATGGTAATGATGGGCACCTGCTGTATAACAGGCATATGGTGTTGCTTTGTAATATCAAGCACTCCTTTTTCCTGATCGCTTTGTATATCAAACAAAATCACATTAGGCTGATTGCCGCTCGCAGATAATGTTACCTGCTTAATAAGCATCGACTGCAGAAAGATGAGCAAACAAATAAAAGCAGTACTAAGCCCTATAGACACCATCAGGATGGTGGTTTGGTTATTGGGTCTGTGTAAATTGGCAAAGCCCTGCCTTACTAAATAACTCCATGATGCTTTAACCAATAATTTGATAATCCACATAAGCAAGAGTGCCGTTAATGTAAGTATCAGAAAGGCTACTAAAATGGCCACTGTAAAGGCTGCACTTGCCGCCCAATCATTAAGCTGCAAATAACTGAAACCTATGATAAAGCCGAGTATAAGCAGGTACACCAGCCAGCGAAGAGGATCTCTGCGAGATTTTACTGTTTCGAATGCAGAGCGCAAAGTGTTAAGCGGCGATATATTACGAATGCTGATTAAAGGCAATAAAGCGAAAAGCACGGATATGATAACCCCTAACAAAACGCCCTGTCCTAAAGCCAACCATGATACAGATACTGAAATGTCGAATGGCAAAAAATCTTTCAGAACAAGCGGCAAAACCTGTTGCACTACCGTACCCAATACAGCGCCGACAACTGAACCTATTAAGCCAATGCCTGCAATCTGTATCAAGAATATCAAGAAGGCTTCTGAGGCTTTGACGCCAAGGCAACGCAGCACCGCAATAGAAGCTACTTTCTCGCGCACATAGATCTGTGTTGCACTGGCCACACCAATACAACCCAGTAACAGCGCTATAAAGCCTACTAAGGATAGAAAACGGTTTAAGTCGCTAAATGCCCTACCTGTGTTTTGCTTACGCGTTTCGATAGTCTCATAACGCAGGTTATTTTTGTCCAGTTTTTCATCAAGGCGATCTGCCAGTTTATCGACGTCTGTCTTTTTATCAAATTTATAGTAAAAGTTGTAATTTATTCGGCTGCCTTTATCAACCAGTCCGGTTGCATCTAAGTATTGCAGCGGAATGTAAACCACCGGCGCAATACCTGCCGCTAAGCCACTTTGCCCGGGTGCCTGGTTCAAAACCCCTGCAATAATAAAAGTTACCTTACCAATTTTAACTGAATCGCTTACACCGGCTTTGTATTGCTGCATTAAAGCCGCATCTACCAAAGCATATTTACCGTCTTTAAAACTTTTAGCGGCTGTAGCAGGTGTAGTTTCAATACTGCCATAATACGGAAAGCCACCCTTTAAAGCACGAATTTGTACCAGCCGGGTATCTTGGCTTTTGTTGAAATATACCATTGAGGCAAAGTTGCGTTCTTGCGAACGCTGCGTGCCCAATGTATCCAGCAGCCTTTCCATTTTTTTATCAACCGCTTTGTTGCCGGATATAACTAAATCTGCTCCTACCAGGGTGGCAGCCTGTGAGTTGATATCATCACGCAGGTTATAACCAAAAGAATATATGGCAACCAGTGCGGCTATCCCCAGCGTAATAGATGAGATAAAAAGAAATAACCTGGAACGGTTACGCCGGCTATCACGCCAGGCCATCTTAAATAGCCAGCTCCATTTTACTGACCGGTTTAAGTTTATCATGTTAGATGAATCTGCGCTCATATCAGGCTAAAGTTTTTTCGTCAGATACGAGTTTGCCGCCTTTGATTTTCAAAATGCGTTGTGTTTTTCCTGCAAGCTCCAAATCATGCGTAACCAATATTAGGGTGGTACCGGCGTCATGGTTCAAATCAAAAAGTAATTTTTGCACACGCTCACCTGTTTCGGCGTCCAGGTTTCCCGTTGGCTCATCAGCAAATAGAATTTTGGGCTGATTGGAAAACGCCCGTGCAATAGATACCCGCTGCTGCTCGCCACCAGAAAGCTGTGTAGGATAATGATGGCTGCGGCTGGCCAGCCCTACTTTATCGAGCAAGTCCAGCGCCCTCGCCTTTATGTTTCGTTCGCCACGTAATTCTAACGGCACCATTACATTCTCTAAAGCGGTTAATGTAGGGAGCAGTTGGAAGTTTTGAAATATAAAGCCTACAAATTGATTACGAACCTGCGCTCTCTTGTCTTCACTTAGGGTGTTTAAATTGATACCGTTAAGCACCACGCTTCCGTTGCTCGATCGGTCAAGCCCGGCACATAAGCCAAGCAACGTAGTTTTACCGCTGCCTGATGGCCCAACAATAGCGTTGGCTGAGCCGGTGGGAATTAAAAAGTTGATGTTATCGAGCACCGTAAGTGTTTTGCCGGCACTTTGATAGGATTTACTTAGGTCGGTAATTTCCAGTATATTTTCCACTAACAATATTTAATTAAGATTATTCTTATAGACTTTAACAGCCCGTATAAGTTACAACATTAATTATAGTTAGTTTAGTTTGATGGTATTTTATGGCTGGAGTTTACAATAAGAAGATAAATTTTGCCAGCATGTGATACTACCTGATGCATTTAGCATACTGTTACTTACACTAAGCTTAAATGCATTGCCGAACATGGCTTTGCATTTGCCATTAAAACATGCTACTTTTTGTCAGCATGATCAATCTGGTGTTTTTTAGGGAAATTAAATAAGATTGAGCTAATGACAGGAATAACAAATATGCCTACTGTGAAGACTGATACCCACATATCAGTCTGTTCACTATCAAGTGTTTTAGTTACTGGAGACTCAGGATAAAAGTGTGAGAACAATGATGCCGAAAGTTTTAACCCTAAAACACCGATAACTAGGTAAGCTACCGTTTCCAAAAAGTGGAACTTTTCCATCAGCTGCACAAAGAACTGGGCTACGAAGCGCATAGCCAGAATTCCTATGAACACCCCGGTATATATCAGGAAAATGTGGTCGGTAAAGGCGACGGCGGCAAATACGTTATCAATGGAAAAGGCCAGATCCATTATCTCAACCAGTGCAACCGTAGCCCAAAAGTTGCCCAGTGCCCCTACGGTTTTTCTGTAGAACCAGCTTTCTTCTTTTTTGATATTTTCAGTCTCGTCTTTATCAGCAGTTTTTCCTTTAAAATAGTTAAAGGCAAGGTAAAGCAAATAGAAGCCGCCTAAGGGCTTAAGCCACCAGATTTTAACCAGCCATGTGGCCAGCAACAGGCATATGCCCCTGAAAACATATGCCCCTATAATGCCATACCGTAAGGCTTTGCTACGTTGTTCTTTGGGTAAATCGAGCACCATGGTTGCCAAAACTGCCGCGTTATCTACCGATAGCAAACTTTCAATAACAATTAAGTTGAGGATTATTAACAGCCCTGCTTTAATGTCTTCGCCAAGTAAAGTGTGCAAAAAGTCCATATCTCAAAATTATTCTTTATTCACAATTCATCGAACAAAGAGTTACACTTCAAAAGCTTTAAACACTATTTTAGGTATTAACCACCTTAAAACGGCTATAACAGCCCGCATTTATACTTGCATGCAATATTTTTAATATAATTGTACTCCATTAAGTGATCTATGCTATCAAAAAAGACAAAGTATGCCATCAAGGCACTGATTGTATTGGGTAAGAACAAAGACAACCCACCCATGCAGATTGCACAGATTGCGGAGCTGGAAAAAATTCCAAAAAAGTTTCTGGAAGTAATCTTGCTTGAATTACGTAAAGCCGGCTTTTTATACAGTAAAAAGGGCGCCGGCGGCGGGTATGCCATCAATAAAGATCCAAAAGAAATTTATTTGGTTAGTATATTACGCATTACCGATGGCCCTATAGCTATGGTACCGTGCGTTAGCTTAAACTTTTACCATCGCTGCGAGGAATGCCATAACGAATCAACCTGCGGTATTCGCAGTATGTTTTTGGACATCCGTGACGCAACACTTAAAATCTTATCTGAAACCAGCATTGCTGATTTAATTGACAAGGAAGTATCGCTGGGAGATTCGGCGCTCATAGGATTATAAAACAAGTAAAAAGAAAGGCCTCCTTTATCTGGAGGCCTTTCTTTTTTACTTGTTTGGTTGCGGGGTCATTCGCAAATAGGGTTTCACTACCCGATGGCCTTTCGGAAATTTAGCAGGAACATCTTCATCTTTCACAGCAGGCGTAATTACCACGTCCTCACCTTCTTTCCAATCTGCAGGTGTAGCTACACTGTAGTTAGCAGTTAACTGCAGAGAATCGATCACGCGCAAAATTTCCTGAAAATTACGACCCGTTGATGCCGGGTAAGTAATTATCAGTTTAATGGTTTTATCGGGCGCTATGATGAATAACGAACGAACGGTTGCAGTTAAGGAAGCATTAGGATGAATCATATCCCAGGCCTCCGCTATCTCGCGGCTTTCATCGGCAATGATAGGAAAGTTCACTTCTACGTCCTGTGTTTCGTTAATATCGCTAATCCAGCCCTTATGCGACTCTACAGAATCAACACTTAAAGCAGCTACCTTCACATTACGTTTCTTAAACTCATCTGTTAATGCAGCTGTACGGCCAAGTTCGGTTGTGCAAACCGGCGTGTAATCTGCCGGGTGCGAAAAGAGCACGCCCCAGCTATCGCCTAAAAACTCGTAAAAATCTATCTCGCCTACCGAGGTCTGCGCTTTGAAGTTGGGGGCTTTATCGCCTAATCTTAAACTCATGGTTATTAATTTTTGTAATGTTATGATAAGTATATAATTGTTTAAAACGATTTCGGTTTTAAAAGCAACAACCAAGATCATCTTGAACAAATATAGAACACCCAAGCAAAAAGTCTATAGTATTAGTAGATTTTTTACATCAAAAGAACAGAACCTTTTTCTCAACTACGGGGATGATATTGAATGATAGTGCTTTTTAAATAGTCACGATCTAAGTGTGTGTATATTTCGGTTGTGGTAATACTCTCATGGCCTAGCATCTCCTGTACAGCGCGCAGGTCGGCCCCTCCTTCAATAAGGTGAGTAGCAAAAGAGTGGCGAAAGGTATGCGGACTAATTTTTTTCTTTAGTCCTAGATTTTCTGCCAGTTGCTTAACAAGCATAAAGATATATACACGTGTTAAACGGCTACCTCTCCGGTTTAAAAACACTATATCTTCGTCTCCCTTCTTTACTGAAGTATGCACGCGTCCAAATTCAAGCCATAATTGAAGAGCCTTTATTGCAGTACTGCTAATGGGTACCAAGCGTTCTTTATTACCCTTACCAGTAACCTTAATAAATTCAATGTCGAGATATAGGTTAGAAAGCTTAAGTTCAGTCAATTCAGACACCCTCAGTCCGCAACTGTACAGTAATTCAACCATCGCTTTATTACGGGTGCCATCAGGTTTGGACAGGTCAACTACGGCAATAAGCTGGTTTATTTCATCATAACTTAAGGTGTCTGGTAACTTACGTTGAATTCTTGGCGACTCCAACAACTCAGAAGGATCTGCATTCACAATCTCTTCAATTAGCAGGTATTTGTAAAACGCCTTAATGCCTGATAGAATACGAGCCTGGGTAGACGGAATCATACCCAACTCATTTACCCACTGAATAAAGAGCCGTAAATCGGATAATACTATATTATCAGGCGTTAAAATAGGTAATTGTATTTCAGCGTATTCGCGGAGTCTACCTATATCTCTACTATATGCTTCAATAGAGTTCTCCGACAGTGATTTCTCCAATTTTAAATAGTTCCGAAAACCTTTTATTGCTGACTGCCAATCCACCTGCTTTAAGTTTTGATGTTTTATAAGTAAGTTTGAAATGCTATGAAGATACAAATCATTAATGGTCCAAATTTAAACCTACTTGGTGTTAGAGAAAAATCTATTTATGGTGACAGCAGTTTCGATAACTACTTTGCTTTACTCCAGCAGCGCTATGCCAACCATTCCCTCCATTACTTTCAAAGTAATTATGAGGGGGAGTTGATAGACAAACTGCATGAAGTGGGATTTGACTATGATGGCATTGTTTTAAACGCAGGCGCCTATACCCATACCTCTATCGCAATTGCCGATGCAATTGCCGCTATAACTACACCAGTTGTTGAGGTGCATATATCTAACGTACATAAAAGAGAGGAGTTTAGGCATAATTCTTTTCTTTCGCCAAACTGCAAAGGCATCATAGTAGGCTTTGGGCTCGACGGTTATCGCTTAGCAATTGAAAGCATAGTAAGCATTTAATTAAACTTAATTGTAAGCAAACGCTTTGAGCAAGCAGATGTTAATACTTTATAAGTGCTCCACTTACTTCATGTGCTGATGCGTAAAATTCTTTTTTTCCGGCTAATTGCCTGTTGTCTTTTGTTGCTGGTTGGAATGCCTTACCATGCCATTGCACAATATAAAAAGAAACGTTCTAAAAGTGTAAGCGACTCTTTGCGTGCGGCAATGCTGCGCCGCGATTCAATGATGAGGTATTACAAAACCTCAGATACATCAACTAATAATTTACTTCAAAGGATTGAGTATTACACACTATCTTTCAATCAGATAAGTAATAGATTAAGTAAAGGATTAGATACTGCAGATATAAGCGCACAGCTGCCAAGGCTGGAAAAGTTGACTACAACAGTCAGGAATTTAATTGTACGCGACCGATCAGGAACATTGCGCTACTTGTATTCTATAAGGGATATTTTAACTAAGCAACAAGACAAGCTAGATGTTTGGCAGGAGGATTTAAAAGCCATTAATGAAAAGCTGGCTGATACCGACGATCAACTAACCCTAATCAATCGGGATTCCATTTTTAGGATCTTCCCGGCTGATAGTACGTTGAGGCTTACCTTCCTGCAACAACGCGCCTCTATAGAAGTCAAAGCGCATAAGCTCGACTCGCTGAACAAGAAAGCACTGCTTCGTATAGGGCTGATGCAAAATAAAGTTACCTCTATTTATATCACTATACTGGAGGAGAAGGACCTTATCAACACCAAGATCAGGAACTTCAGCATTAATTCTTTTAATTGCGAATACGGTTATATCTGGAACATGCAATCGGCCAAAGGAGCTACGTTTGCATCGTCTTTAGAGCGTACAATTAGCATGAACATAAAGCTTTTTAAGTTGCTCAATGGCGAATCGCTCATGCATTTGCTCGGTATAATAATACTGGCAGGCTTTTTAATCTGGATCATTTTAAACAGACGTAAAATTGTTAAAACTAAAAGGAACCCGTCCAGCATACTTCAACAAACACAATACGTTTCGGGCTACCCTATTGCCGCTGCGCTTTTAGTAACATCTTTACTTGTTCCTTATTTTTACGACCAGCCCCCTATGGTTTTCCTGGAAATTATTTTTCTGGTAACTATTACCTGTGTATTATACCTTACCTACAAAACTTGCCCTAAACCAGCTTTAAGCTATTTACATAAACTATTCTGGCTAACGCTGCTGTTCAGCATCAGCAACTTATTTGTGGAAGTGTCTACCGTTGATCGCCTTGCGCTTTTGATCTTATCAGCGGCAACCGCCTGGATAAGTTTTAGGCTCATTAAGCAAATTAACATAACCTACGAACCGTATATACCCTACAGCCGCTTTGCACTTTGGCTGCTCGTAATTCTTCAAGCTGCACCGGTATTATTGAATATAGCAGGCCGTTTTAGTTTAGCAAAAATTATTGGTGTTACCGCCGTATACAATTTTTGGCTGGCCATTAGTTTATACTACTTTGTACAGATATTAATGCAAAGCCTCTTCTTACAGCTCGAGGCAAATAAAATTGATAAGGATAGTATAAGCTCCTATTTAGACTTCAAATTACTACAGGCCAAATTTAAAAACATCCTAAACATTGCTGCCGTGGTAATGTGGGTAGTTACTCTACTGCAAAATTTAAGCGTCGAAGACAATGCGTTTGAAATAGTGGAAAGCTTTCTGACACAATCGCGCAAATTAGGCGGCACCTTATTTACTTTCGGAAGCATTCTGATTTTCGTTGGCGTCATCTGGCTGGCATCTGTTGTGGCCCGCATCATCAGTTACTTTTATGACTTTGTTGGCCAGCACAAGCCAACCGAGTCTACCAAGCGCAAAACACGCACGTCACTCCTGCTTATCCGCATAGCAATATTCAGCGTTGGTTTCTTGTTAGCTGTGGGTGCCTCTGGCTTCCCGTTAGATAAGCTTACCATTATCATTAGCGCACTGGGTGTTGGTGTAGGCTTTGGTTTACAAAACATCGTAAACAACCTGGTATCGGGGTTAATACTGGCCTTTGAAAAACCGGTACAGGTAGGTGACGTTATTGAAGTTGCAAACCGCTCGGGCACTATAAAAGATATAGGAATGCGATCTAGCAAAATTGCTACAGGTAACGGCGCTGAGATCATCATCCCTAATGGTGATTTAATATCGCAGCATGTAATCAACTGGACTTTAAGTGATAGCAACCGCCAAGTTGAACTAAACATAAGTGTTGCCTACGGCTGTGATGTAGACAAGGTGAAGAACATTTTACGCAACATGCTAGCCAATCGGGATGATATTATGATTAAACCGGCACCGGTAGTTTATTTAGATAAATTAGGACCGGCGTCGGTTGATTTTAAAGTACAGTTTTGGGCGGCCGACATTTCGATGTGGCAGCAATTAAAAAGCCGCGTACTATCGGCAATTTATAAGGCATTTGAGGCGGAGGGTATCGAGATACCGCAACCTAAGCAGGAGCTTATATTACATATGCCCGGTAACAGCGCGACCGTAAATACACAAACAAGCGAACCAACTCGCCCGTTTAATGAAAGTCCTGCGGATCCAGATCAGTAAACTTGGTTTTCTTTTTGGCGAAGAACTGCATCACAATACTCCGTTTGTACAGCCCTTTTGTATTTGGAACCATCATTGGCTTGTGATAGGTTTGATCCATGCCGTCGTGTCTGCTTGATGAAGCGTTGGAAACCGAATGACCAGCCAGCACTGCTTCGTTGCTATATAATTCGGTTTGCTGTTTCTCCTCACAAGCAACTTGTTGCGTTTTTTTAAAAAAGCTTCTTACAAAGCTTTGATGGGCTTTGCTTACGGCCCATGCGTCTTTACGTTTACCTTCACCCAAAAAACGGATCAAGGCCAAAAGGTCCAGCCAAAAACGTATACCAATAACCCATGCACCGCGCATGGCAGGCAGGTTCTTTTTAAGCAATAAAAGATTGTTTCTGAAATTAAGATACGTTTTAAATGGATTTTCGGTATTGAGTGTACCTCCACCCACATGGTAAACGGAAGATTGCGCACAATACATAACCTTGTAGCCGCAGTTCTTTAAACGCCAGCACAAGTCAATTTCTTCCATATGTGCAAAAAAGCGCTCATCAAACCCACCTACTTCGCGCCAGCAATAGCTTTTAATGAACAGTGCCGCACCCGACGCCCAAAACACCTCACCCGACTGCTCGTATTGTCCTTTATCTTCCTCCACCTCATAAAACAAACGGCCACGGCAAAACGGATAACCCAGTTTATCGATAAAACCACCGGCAGCACCTGCATGCTCAAAGTAGCCGGGCTTGTCGAACGCTTTTATTTTAGGTGCAGCTGCAGCAATGGAAGCATCGCCTTCCATCAATGCAATCACCGGTTCAATCCAATCAGGCGTTACCTCAATGTCCGAATTAAGCAGGACATAGTAGTCAGCTTCCACCTTGTTAATTACCCGGTTATACCCGCCGGTATACCCGTAATTCTGTTCATTCTCTATAACATCAATGTGGCCGGCATAACGGGCTTTAATAAACTCAACAGAACCGTCGGTAGAACCGTTGTCTCCAACAATCACCTGTAAGTTTGGCCAAGTTGATTGTAGTACAGAGGGTAAGAATTGTTGCAAGTGCTTTAAGCCGTTCCAGTTAAGTATTATAACAGCAACTTTAGGTGGTATATTCATCAGTTCATATCTTCTGGTTTAAACTTCCACCTGCGGTGAGACCATAACCAGTATTGAGGCTCTTCTTTAATAACATTTTCCAGATAATGCACATGTGCTTTTGTAATCTCGTACTCGGCAGTTAGCTTAGGGTTATCAAACAAAGGTACAAATGTACAGGAGTAATAACCACGTTTTACACGCCTTACGTCACAAAAAACAACCAAGCTGTCTGTTGCCTTGGCCAGCTTTTCCACGCCCAAAAAAACTGCCGTGGGCTGATTCAAAAAATCTGTGAAGTACGTAGTTTCATCACGGGATGGCGTTTGGTCGCCCGCTAATACGGTAAAGGTAACCTCGTTCCGGTGGGCAACCAGTTTACGGAAGGTACTTTTCATCGGCACCAAATGTGCACCAAAGCGTGAACGCATATTGTAGAAAAACTCATCGAACACTGGGTTAGACAGGGGCTTGTAAGCAATGATGCATGGCCTTTCAGTAATCAACCCCATTCGTAAACAGCCACTTTCCCAGTTACCATAATGCCCTACTGCGCCTATGATACTTTTTCCCTGTTTAAATGCTAGATTTTCTTTTAGGTACTTATCCTCTATGCGAACGCGCTTAATCACCTCTTTTTCCGAGAGCGTACACAGCTTTATAGTTTCCACTACCAAATCGGCCAGGAAACGAAAGTATCTTTTTTCAATGGCTTTGCGCTCATTAAGTGACTTCTCAGGGAAAGCGTTAGCTAAATTTTCTTGTACGACTTTGCGCCGGTAGCCAATCATATAGTAGAGTAATACGAAAAGCACATCGGCAATCAGGTATAATAAGAAGTAAGGCAGCATAGAAAGCAGGTATAGTAAACCCACACCTAGCCTTGAAAAACCTTTTCTTATCATTACTTTCGCAAAAAATTAAGCTACAAACTTAAAAATATATGATGGAAAACGGCGCCTTATTGCCTATGTTTTATTTACCGCCAGTATCCTATTTCACGGCGCTTAATCAAAGTAAACCAAACATACTCATTGAGAAGCATGAGCACTTCCCTAAACAAACCTACCGTAACCGCGCAAATATATATTCGCCAGACGGTGTACTGGCGCTGGTTGTACCGGTAGTTAAAGGTGCAAAGGTGCATACGCCGGTAAAGGACGTAAAGATCAGCAATGACTTTGCATGGCAACGTTTGCATTGGATGAGTTTGCAGTCATGTTATCGGCGGTCGGCGTACTTTGAATTTTATGAGGATGAGTTTGCACACTTTTATGAAGAGCAATTCAACTTTTTGTTTGATTATAACGAGCAATTGCTTCATCTGTTACTGAAGTTTTTAAAGCTCCCGGTTAAGCCGCAGTATACCAACGAATATGAACGCAACTACCCAATGCTAACCGACTACCGTAATACCATACATCCTAAAAAAGATGTACCCTCTGAACAAAAACCTTATTTTCAGGTTTTTGAGGAACGGAATGGGTTTTTGAAAGATTTAAGTATAGTTGACTTACTTTTCAATCAGGGGCCGCAGTCTGTCAATTATTTATAAATGACCAGCACGCAGTATAAACGCATTACTAAACTAAAACGCCGGGCAGGCAATGTTGGCGACCGGCCTGGCTTGGTTAGGGTGCCTGATGGTGCGCTTAAACCACATATCAAAATATATTCATACAACGATAAGGAACTGGTAACTGCTGAAGGAGAGGATATTAAAACGATTTTAGATCAGTTAAACCGGTGTGCCAATCACACCCATTGGATAAAAATAAACGGCCTGGGCGATGCCAGCCTCATTGAAGAAATTGGCAAACGACTTTCCATTAACGATCTGGTGCTGGAAGACATTATGAATACGCACCAGCGGCCTAAGTTTGATGAGTACGATCAATATGTTTTTGCAACCGGCCGTATTATCACCAGTGATGAACAATGTGAGTTGAGCAACACGCAATTTTCTGTCATTGTGAAGGATAATATGGTGATAAGTTTTGAGGAAACATATGAAGAAAACTTTGAAGGCCTAGAAAAACGTTTAAATGCACAGCAAAGCCCTATTAGGAACTTCGGGCCAGGATTTATATGCTACGCTTTGTTTGATACGTTAATAGACTGGTATTTTGTGGTATTGAATCAAATTGGCGAAGAACTGGAGGCTATAGAAGACCGCATATACATAAACCCCGATCGTAGTATTATGTACGATACGCAGCGGTTAAAACGTATGCTTATTGTGCTGCGGCGGGCTAGCTGGCCAGAGCGTGACAAGATCAATGATATGATACGTACTGAAAGCCCGCTGATTACCAAGGAAACCAAAACCTATTTGCGTGACGCCTATGACCATTGTATTCAGATAATTGATCTGATTGAAAGTTATAAAGAGATTAGCGCAACTAATATAGACTTGTACTTATCCATGGTAAGTAACCGGATGAATGAAATCATGAAGGTGCTTACAATTATCTCGGTGATCTTCATCCCCTTAACATTTGTTGCAGGGGTTTATGGTATGAACTTCGCTCCTACCGATCCGTACACCAACAAACCCTTGCCGAATAACATGCCTGAACTCTACGAGCCCCATGGTTATCTATACTGCGTAGGCATAATGATTGTTATTGGGTTGCTACAATTGTTTTTCTTTTGGCGCAAAGGCTGGTTTAGCCGGTTATAACTTCTGAAACTCGGGCTTTAACTGTGCTTTCATAACCCTGCGCATCTTCACAATTTTGGGCATTGAAACAGATGTTAAATAAGAATTGTCAGCCAGATGTAGCCTGTAATAGCCTTGATGATACTTTTCGGCTGGATAAAACACCTTGAACGGCTCCACCTGTGTTACCACTTTACCACTATAATGTTTTGTTCCGTTGATCTTGCCAATAACCTGTAGTAGGGTCTGTTTTTCCTGCGGTGTACGGTAAAAGGCGATAGAACGATAGTCTGTGCCCACGTCGGGCCCCTGCCGATTAAGTGTGGTAGGATCATGTGCAAAGAAGAAGGCCTCCGCAAGTGTTGAATAACTTATCTGTTTTGGGTTATAATAAATCTGAACCACTTCGGCGTGGTTAGTAGTTCGGGTGCATACCTCTTCATAAGTGGGATTTTTTGTATTACCGCCAGCATAGCCTGATACTACCTTGTTTACCCCTTTCAGCTCAAGCATTGCTTCGCTTAAAGCCCAAAAACAACCACCTCCAAAAGTGGCAACCTGTTCGTTGGGTTTGGGTTGTGGCACTGCAGCAAATTCATTCCGCTCTTTATAGGGTTGTCCGTTAGCACAACTGCCTAATAAAATAGCGGCAACCAGGTACATTACCAACTTCTTCATATCACTACCTACGTTAAATTATATCGCCCCAGACTTCAGTTTGCTTTTTACTGTTTGTAAGATGACATTAAGTCCATTTATCTTAATCTCGTATACAGTTGCAAGCATCATACCTAACTTGCCTGCAGGCATTCCTTTTTGGTGCATCCACTCCAGGTAGCTTACCGGCAAATCACACAATAAAGTACCTTTATGCTTGCCAAACGGCATTTGCATTTTAACTATATCAACCAATATCTGACTGTCTGGCTTTAAACTTTCCACACCGTAAAGGTAACAGAAAACGGCTTACTATTTTACCAAACTGCGGGTAACGGCAAAACCTGCTAATGCGCCCAGCAGGCCTACAACCACCTTAAACTTTGTTGTAGAGTGGAATGGAGGAACATACGTTACTCCGCTTTCATCAGCAACGGCGGCTTGCTCTGCGTAACGGCCACCCGCCGGCACGGCAAGTTTTTCAAAATTATCAGCCAGGTTACGTAACGCCTCTTGTAATTCGCGTCCGCGAACTACCGGGCCATGGCCAGTGGCTGCAATTCGTGGTTGTAAGTCAGCTAAAGTTCTTACTGATTGTGCTGCAGCTTCCCAATTAGTGGTCATGTAACGAGGCGGGCCAGAAATCTTTTTAATATTGTTTAACGCATAAAACGCCGACTCGGGCTTGGTAGTCACAAAGGCATCTCCAACCACCAGTGTTGTATTCAAAGGCAGGAAAAGCGATATGTGCCCCGGCGTATGCCCAGGGGTGTGAATTACTTTCCATTCAGGTATTTCAGGCACACCTTCGTTCACATCAATTACACGTAAATTACGGCTTATATCTAACGGCGCCTTGCGAAAGAAAACAGACATTAATGACATAATACCCTCTCCGACAGTAGGATCAGCCGGTGGATATGAGGATTTACCTGTTAAGTACGGCACTTCAAGCTCATGCGCATATACGGGTACATCCCAGTGCATAAGCAGGTCTTCCAATGCGCCTGTATGATCAGAATGTGCGTGGGTCAGAACAATAGCTGATGGTTTTGCACCCGCCCCGAAAACGGCTTCGGCAAATGCTATAATGCGTTTGGCAGAGCCTTGCACACCAGCATCAACCAACACCCAGCCTTTAGGAAAACCGCGACGATTGGCAATGATATACACATTAACAAACATAATGCGCATACCCCAAACACCTTGAGCAACCTGAAAATATTTTATGTTATTAAGTTTCATTGGTTATTTATAATTGCCCTATTAACACCACCATAAATTAAAAGTTTTAACTGCCAAGTAATACACCGCCTAGGTGTAAAACAAATAGCCTGTTATGTGCATTATTGATAGAGTAATTTAAAATACCTTATAACTATATTTATGGAAAGACAGTTTGACGCCGTGTTAACCGGTTCTGATAGCCCAATTGAGGGATTGGTAACTACTATCGATTATAGCGGTTACCCGCAGGCATATGAGTTTAAATCTATAGACGAGACCTTGCATTTGGTTATAGTGCAAGAGACAGACGGGCACTGGATAAGGGTGGCCGGCACAGAACCTTATTTAACCGGCTGGGTTGATGAGCTGGTTGAACAAATCAATCATACTTCTTCAATTGAGTAAATACCGATGAACAAAAGGGAATTAGGTAATTCGGGCATAAGCATTGCACCATTTGTTTTTGGCGGTAATGTTTTCGGATGGACTATAGATGAACGGGCGTCTTTTACATTGTTAGACGCCTTTGTTGATAATGGGTTAGATTGCATTGACACAGCAGATGTTTACTCACGCTGGGTGCCGGGCAACAAAGGCGGCGAGTCTGAAACCATTATAGGGAACTGGCTAAAAAAGACTGGGAAGCGAAACAAGGTTGTTATTGCAACGAAGGTTGGAAGCTCAATGTTGCCTAATGACAGTAAAAAGAACTTATCTAAAGCCTACATTATTAAAGCTGCCGAAGATTCGTTAAGGCGTCTGCAAGTTGATCATATTGATCTTTACCAGTCGCACTATGATGATACGGATACGCCGGTGCAAGAAACCCTTGAAGCCTATGCGCAGTTGATTAAAGAGGGCAAGGTGCGCGCCATTGGCGCATCAAACTTCAGTGCTGGCCGCCTTGCCGAATCATTACAAGCAAGTAAAGAGCTTGGCCTGCCCAGCTATGCTACACTGCAGCCCGAATACAATTTATACGACCGTGAAGTTTACGAAAAAGAGCTTGAACCTATATGTAGAGACAACAATGTAGGCGTTATCACCTATTACTCATTAGCCAGTGGCTTTTTAAGCGGGAAATATAGAAACGAAGCGGATCTGAATAAAAGCAAACGTGGACAGGGCATTAAAAAATATTTAAACGAGCGTGGTTTTCGTATACTCAACGCTTTAGACGATGTAGCCAATAATTACAGCACAACACCGGCTGCTGCTGCCTTAGCATGGATAATTGCCCGGCCCGGCGTAACAGCTCCCATAGCCAGTGCAACGAGTACAGCGCAATTACAAGAGCTTGCTAAGGCTGTAAGTCTTAACCTTCCTTTGGATGTGATAGACCAATTAACCCAGGCAAGTGCTTATTAATAGTAAAGGGGACGCTGTAACAGCGTCCCCTTACTAAATATATGATGGAGTTAATCGGATTAGAATGAATACCTGTTTCCAGGAAGTTGCGGACGACTACTACCCCCGTTGTTTTGGGTATACCTCTGTTGATAATTCCCGTTACGATTGTTACTATTCCCGTTCTGGTTATTTTCACGATTAAAGCCACCGTTTGAGGGTCTTCCATAATTGCCCTGGTTGTTATCTCTGCCTGGTTGTCCATTGTTTTCCCTGTTAGGATAACCACTCCTGTTAGGATAACCATTGTTGTTATTACTATTGCCGCCCTCATTAGGGCCCTGGCCATAATTACGGTCCCGGTCTCTACTCCTGTCTTCGTTTCTGTTGTTTCGATCCCAGTTGCCACGGCCGCCGCCGGCGTTGTTTGAATCATATGGCGAGCTAGGGAAACGACCATTGTATCCCCTGTCGTCACGTCTGTCTGGGGTTCGGTTAGCATATTGGTTATTGTTCCAACTGCGGCCACCGTTACTACCATATCTACTGCGGTAATAATCATGATTTGCATACGGGCGTTGCGCCCTCACCTCATAACGGCGAGCACTGCGCCAATCGTAATCATGGTACCGGCCAGGAAGGTACGCTCCACTTACCCAACGACGGTCATCGTCCATATAATAATAACAGTGTTCAGGTACAGAGTAGTAAGCTTCTACATCTGGCAGGTAGTAATAGTTGTCGTAAACTACAGCCGGAGGTACAGGCTTATGAACATTAATAACCAACGGGCCTATTCGTACACCTACGTTTACCCCTACTTGTGCACTTGCAGTTTGTGACAACAAACCTCCAGCAGCTATGATGATTGATAAGAAGAACTTTTTCATATATCCTGTAATTTGCATGTATGACAGGATAACAGACAGCAAGGTTTAAGGGGCTAAATAATATGCTTTGTAACATCTGTGTGTACATTACACAACCATGTATTTAAATTGTTATTTGTAAAATTTTACGCCGCAAATTATAATGCTTTAATTTGAGCACAATCCATTATTTATGAAAAGAAAAGTAGCCTTGTCTTCTTTTATACCTATGCTGGCTGTTGCCGGCTTACTTTGGTATGGCGCCAGCCAGCAAAACACAATTACATCAGTAATTCCGGACGCTGATAACGCCGGTTTAAAGCTACCGGAAGGGTTTGGCGCCTTAAAGGCGGCCGATGGTGTTGGCAGAGCGCGGCATATAGCAATTACACCTGCTGGCGATATGTATGTGAAGCTTAACCGACTTAATAAAGACGGCAATGGCATTGTATACCTGCACGATAGTAATGGTGATGGCAAAATGGAGGATGCAAAAGGTTTTGCCAATTACATTGGTACTGGCATGTATATCAAGGATGGTTATCTCTATGCATCATCTAACACCGAAGTTTTTCGATATAAGTTAGACGACAAATACCAGATAGCAAACCCAACTCCTGAAAAAATAGTGACCGGTTTGATTGACCGCCATCAGCATGAATCAAAGTCGGTAGTGCTTGATAACGCAGGCAACATATATGTGAACGTTGGCGCTTACTCTAACTCATGCCAGGTAAAGGATCGCAACCCTGGCTCTATGGGACGCGAAGGCTGCCCCATACTTGATTCGGCTGGCGGTATCTGGCAATTTAAAGCAAACAAGCTCAATCAAACTTATGGAGATGGCGTACGCTACGCAACCGGGCTGCGCAATGTTGTTGGCCTGGACTGGAATCAGCAAAACAACCAGCTGTTTGTGATGCAGCACGGCCGCGACCAATTGCACGATTTGTTTCCGAATCTTTACACTGTGCAACAGTCTTCTATTTACCCTGCCGAGTGTATGTATGCCATTAAAAAAGGCGACAATGCAGGATGGCCGTATATTTATTATGACCAGGACCAACACAAGAAGATCTTAGCGCCCGAATATGGCGGCGACGGTAAGAAAGAAGGTGGTAAGGAAGCTATTGATCCATCTGTGGCCTTTCCTGGCCATATGGCACCTAACGGCTTGCTGTTTTATACCGGCAACATGTTTCCGGAACGTTATAAAAACGGTGCTTTTATAGCTTTTCATGGTTCATGGAACCGTGCGCCTGAACCACAGGCCGGCTTTTTTGTGGTATTTCAACCTTTTAAAGACGGAAAACCATTCGGTAAATGGGAAATCTTTGCTGACGGATTCTCGGGCTCGACGGAGAAAACAGCAAGTGGTCGTGCCGATCACCGCCCGTGCGGACTGGCACAGGGGCCAGATGGATCGCTCTATGTAAGCGACGATAGCAAAGGAACAATATACAGAATACTATATAAAAAGTAACCTTAATAAAAAGGCGGACTGTTGAGTCCGCCTTTTTTATTAAACGTATCTATACTTAATAGCAACTGGATTTTAAATCGTTTTTGGTGAGTAAACTTTCAGTACACCATCATCTTCACTACTCACTACCAACAAGCTCTTTTTGGTAGGGCTGTTTTTAGCAGGTATAATAAGTACACCTTCGGGCGCATCGCCACATTTTAGTAATTGCAGAAACACCGGCTTTTTAGGGTCAGTGATATCGTATACCGCTACTGCATCAGCACGTTCCATTCCAACAAAGGCAACGTTTTTATTGCCAATCTTCCCTATCGTTATGCCTTCAGGTTCAATAGATTTATCATCACTCCGGGCATCGTCGTACACACCTGCGGCTACTGCTTTAACGTCCAATTCGTTCATGCTATCAAATACCTGTGCTCCGGTATTGCCATTCCATACACTAAATGAGCGGGCCCCAAAGGAGTACAATGCATCGTAGTCGCCATCGCCATCAGTATCGCCCAGTGTGCTGGTGATGTTCAAACGCCCTAACTGCACATCGGTCTTTAAATCGTTACGATTAGGAAAAACAGTAGCGTCAAGCGTAACGTCTTTTATGCGCTTGGCTTCGGTTAACGCTGTATATTCACGTGCATCACCTTCGTTAGCAGTAAACAAATAAGGTATACCGCCCGATGTGAATACAGCGATACCGTCGGGCATAAAAATTCCTTTAACAGGCCACTTTGCTGCTACCCCTATTTTGTTGTCACGATCACTGGCGTCTATCTCGTTACCATTGGCGTTGTAATCTTTAAAGCCAAGTGGAAAGATGTTGGTAATAGTTTTAGTCACCAGGTCTATTTTGGCAATACCATTATTTTCTTGCAAGGTTACCCAGGCCGTTTTTGAATCTTCGGAAATAGTGATGTATTCTGGCTCTATGTCTTTAACGAAATCATTACCCACACCAAAAATCCTGAAGCCTTGGGCTTTTAGTGCCTCTTTCTGACTGGCGAAGCCGGCAAAATCGAGCGTTGTTACAGCATAATTATTATCTACAGCTATGATAGACACTGTTCCAGCAGGGTCATTAGTATAAGTGGTATTTGGCTCGCCCTCATTAGCCGTCATGATGAATTTACCGTCGGGCGAAAAGGTTATCATATCTGGCAAAGAACCAACGCTAATTACTTTTATTTCGCTAAAATCACTTGTTTTAAACACTGCCACCTTACCAAGAGCCTGTTTATCAGCAGATTCTATAGCGGCAGCCAATTTACCGTCGTAGACAGCCACACTATTTACAGCACCGCCGTAAGGGGCCATTTGTATGGAGGAGATAACTGCCATTTTAGATGGATCTTTAAAATCAATTACATCGATTTTATTTACAGTGCCGTTGTTTACCACAAACAGGCGATTAGTCGTCGGATCAAAAGCGCTGATCTCAGCTGCGCCGGCATCACCGATGTCTAATGTTCCAATTTCTGCAAATGTGGATGGATCCTCAGTAGGTTCAATTGGGTCCGCATTGTCTTTTTTCTTACAACCGGCAAGGATTACAGCCAGAAGGATAAACAGTAAATAATGTTTCATTCGGTATTTGGAGTTAAACACCAAAAATATTAACACATTATTAAGCCCTACACCTATTTAAATTAAGTGTTTGTTAACAAAAGTTTGTCTCTATATAAGAGACAAACTTTTAAATTACGCTGTAACGGAATGCCGCCATACGTTGCTCTTTGCCGTCCAAACGCTGTATACTCTCCTCAAGATCTTCTACTCTTTTGGTAGTTACAGCAGTTAAGATCGCTTCCTGATAACAGGAACGGGCTAAACAAAATTGCTTGTTCTTTTCGGCATGCTTTCCTGCTATCTCCCAAATTGCGGCGTAGTCTACGCCGGGTATGTTCAATGCTTTAATTTTGATAGTTTCTAAAGCTCTTTCTAGATTCAGAAATGCAAGCAGTCGTATATAGTGCTCATATAGATCAGGAAACCGATCATCGAGATCGTTACAGGTTTTAAAACAGTAACCCGCCTGTTGGTAATCCTTCAGCTCATAGTAATATATAAGCCCTAAATGAAAGAAAGCACGAGCGTATGTTGGGTCGGCAGCAATGATCTCGTTAAGTAACTGCAGGCTTTTGGGAGATTCGCCATATTTGTACTCCTCAACCGCTTGCAGATATTTTTCATCTATTGTGTAAAAAATGTCCATATGGAAATGTAAGTGCCAGTGTCGACTGACCTTATTAAAAAAAGAAACTGATAGTTGATTAGTGATGCCTGTAAATACAGGCCAAAAACGCAGAAAGGCTACTTCACGGTAAATACCCTCTGCACCAGCCGAATAGGCTGCTTAGGTAGCAATGTGCAGATATGGGTGAAGCGTAGCATCTTATTAAGTATTATAACGCAAAAGTAATAATTATTAACAGATTGCAAAATACTACCAAAAGAAAGGCACTGTAAGCTTTTTTAATAAAGCCAGGGATAAATGTGAATACGAAACTGTTCTCAGTTTCATATAAGAGAGTCATTGTATAACAACCCTCCTATTATCTGTTATATCGTATAAAATCTTGGCAGCAGTTTTTAACTAGCCAAGCCTAAATCTGTTAAAGGTACTGTGGTTTGAGTTGAGGTAATTAAAGGCATGTTAACATTAACGTCCTGAATAACATAATGGCTTTTCAATTCCTTTTCACTCACAATAACGCTAAAGTCGTTAAACTTAACGCCGTCTTCGTATGGATATATGGTGTAACCGCGTTTGTTGGGGTCATATGAGCCTAATTCAAAAACTTCTTCGTGTTTTATGCCCTTAATTTTAGCGCCTTGCACTAACTGGTAAGCATCTTTTATTGGTGCAAACTGATTGTTCTTCATAGATGCACCTACCTATACAATTACTTTGCCACTATTTTCAGTTAATTAACCAAACCATTCAAATAAATCACTTTGCGTTAAATTTAATTTATTTTCACTGTGTATATCCTTTAATATACGCCCTTCAGCCATATAAATTAACCTATTGCCGTAGGTATGAGCGTCTTTAAGGTTGTGGGTGATTAAAATAGCGGTCAGTTTGAATTGCTGAATGAGACGGTTGGCCGTTTGCATAACTAAATTAGCTGATCGCGGATCAAGTGCAGCGGTTGGTTCATCAAGCAACAATATCCGGCAATCGTCCATCACACTCATCAGTAAGGTTAAAGCTTGCCGTTGGCCACCCGATAAGGTGCCCATGGGCTGCATCAATTTATTTTCGAGTCCCATGCCCAATACACTGATTTTGTCCTGAACCTGTGCTTTAAAAGCACTATTGGTGCCAATACTTAAACCCTTTTTTTTAGTCCGTAAGGCGGCCACACGAAAATTGTCCAGAATGCTTAGATCAGGTGCAGTACCACTGAGCGGGTTTTGAAATACACGCGTTATCCACCTGCTGCGTTTGTAATCAGGCAAGCGCGTAACCAAATGGTCATCTAATTCAATCTTACCCGCCGATGGTATAATGCTGCCGGCAATCAGATTCAGCAAAGTACTTTTACCTGATCCATTTGCGCCTACTATCACCAGGTAGTCCTCGCTCGCAATATTCAAATTTAAATCCTGTATAGCTTTAACCTCGTTGGCCTTGCCGCGGTTAAATGTTTTGTTAATGCCCTCCAGCTTAATCATACCGTTTTGTTAATAACAACCTTGGTAAGCTTACAATAACCAGCACAAGCACAGCTGTTACCAATTTAAGTAAATTGGCATCAACACCCAACGCAAGCGTTATAGCCAGCACCAACTGAAACACTATTGCGCCTAACAGTACCAGTAACAAGCTACCCAGCACTGATGTTATCTTAAACCAGTTAATCAAACTTTCGCCAATAATTACCGACCCCAAACCGATAATGACAATGCCTATACCCATACTTATATCGGCAAAACCCTGTTGTTGCGTTATCAAAAAGCCGCTTAGGGCAGTTAGTGCGTTGGCCAAGGCTAAACCGATTATCTTCATCCTGTCGGTATTTACACCCAGTGCTCTAATCATGGTCTCGCTGTTGCCGGTGGCACGCATCGCAATACCAAAATCAGTTTTTAAAATATAGCCTATAAGCCCTGTAATTACCAATACAACTATCGTTAATATACCCAGCGCATTTAAATTAGGATCGATTGTTAGGTTGACAACGTTAAAGACCGACGGCATATTTACCAGCGGTAAGTTTGAACGCCCTGCTACCGAAAGATTAACAGAGTATAAAGCCGTCATCACCAGAATACCTGCTAAAAGCGCATTTATTTTAAGTTTGGTGTGTATAAAACCGGTTACTGCGCCGGCTAATGCACCGGCTAATAACACAATTATTAACGTAATGTATAACGAATTACCATGCGTTATCATAACACCTGTTAGCATACCACCTAACGTATAACTCCCATCAGTTGTAATATCAGGTATGTTAAAAATCTTCATGGAGATGTATATCCCTAGCGCAATGCCCGCAAAACACATTCCCTGCAGTAAGGCAGCTAAATAAAAGTCCATTACTTTACAGCTTCGAAATTGTCAGGAACGATTACATTATATTTTTTTGCGGCGTCCGCGTTGTATACACGCTTTCTTACTTTAACCATCTCAGGCTTTAACCCGTCAGTTTTATGCGTTTTAAGGTATTGCGCAGCCTGCAAGCCCGATTGGTAACCCCATTGATATATATCGGCCCCAAATGCTGCTACTGCACCTCGCTGTACCAAACCGGCTTCGCTGGTAAAAACAGGTACTTGCTTTTGCTCACAGTTTTTGTATATGGTTTCAAAAGCTGCAAACACGGTATTATCTGGATTGGCAAAAAATGCATCTATATTTTTTGATAGCAGTGATTGTGTAACCAGTTGTGCATCGGCCGATGAGTTTAACGGCATCGCTATCAATGTTATATTTGATTTTTCGGCCAACTCCTTTATACGCTCCATAGCATCGGCCGATTGCGGCTCCGACTGATTATAGACCATTCCGATCAACAACTTTCCGGCTTTTGCCTTTAGTAATTTCGGTATCAGCATAAATGATGTGTCAATATAATTCAGGTCTTCAACTGTACCGAACAGGTTAGCCGGGGCCTTGCCTTGTGCATCAAGCAAATGTGCACGTTCTGGTGTAGGTGACACCATCATAAAAATGGGGATCGTTTTTGTTTTTTGAGCTGCAGTAACTGATGATAATGTAGTACTGGTGGCCAGCAAATCAACAGGTTCTGATACAAACTTATTTACAATCTGTGTTAGGGTCGGTATGCTGCCTTGAGCGTTCTGGTATTCTATTTTGATATTGCCTTTATCTTCGCTAAAGCCATTTTTTGCTAAAGCATCTGTAAAGCCGGACTTAGCCTGTGCAATGGTAGCATCTTCAAAGGCATCAACAAAGCCAACAATGGGAACAGTATTTTTTTCGGTTGATTTGCACGCCGTCATTAAAAGCACAGCAGCACAAAGTATAAAGTATGGATTGCGCTTCATTGCACTAAAGTAAACAATTGTAAAGCAGATGGCTTAATATGTTTATAAAGAAGCTCGATTTTACCCACGTTTAACTATTTTAGCCCTTAATGATACCCGTTTCTAAACTTCCACAAACCGGAACTACTATTTTCACTACAATGTCTGCCCTGGCAAATGAGGTTGGGGCTATCAATTTGTCGCAGGGGTTTCCCGACTATGATTGCGACCCCGAACTGGTAAGCCTGGTTAGCCAAGCTATGCAAAACGGCTATAACCAATACGCACCTATGGCTGGCTTGCAGCAGTTACGTGAGCAGGTAGCTTATAAAACCGAAAGGCTGTACGGCGCAGTTTATCATCCTGAGTCTGAAATTACTATCACATCGGGTGGCACGCAGGCTGTCTTTACTGCAATATGTGCGTCTATACATCCTAATGATGAGGTAATTGTATTTGAGCCCGCTTATGATTGCTATGCTCCGGCTATAAAGCTGATGGGTGGTACTGTAAAATCGTTAGAACTGGAGCCGCCCGATTACCGGATTGCATGGGATATGGTGAAGCGATTGGTTAGCAACCGAACCCGTATGATCATCTTAAATTCGCCGCATAACCCAACCGCAACTATTTTACGCAAAGAGGATATTGATGAGCTGAGCACCATCGTACGCAATCGTGACATTTTAATTTTGAGCGATGAGGTTTACGAGCATTTAATTTTTGACGGCGAAGAGCATCATAGCATGGCCCGATACCCTGAGCTTAGGCAACGGAGCTTTATTGTAGCATCTTTTGGAAAGTTATTTCACACTACCGGTTGGAAACTGGGTTACTGTCTCGCCCCAGCTGAGCTTATGCATGAATTTAGAAAGATACATCAATACATTGTATTTAGCGCAAACACACCCATGCAGGCAGCTATTGCCGAATACTTAAAAAACGAAAACAGCTACATGGGCCTTGCTGGCTTTTTTCAGCAAAAGCGAGATACCTTCAGACAGGGTTTAGCCCAAACCCGATTTGAATTGCTGCCTTGTTCGGGCTCTTATTTTCAGTCAGTTTCCTACAAGCATTTCAGTGATGTTAAAGACACCGAATTTGCCATAAATATAGCAAGGGAGTTTGGGGTGGCTTCAATCCCTGTTTCGGCATTTTATACAAAGGGCACAGATCATCATGTGTTACGCTTTTGTTTTGCTAAAAGACAAGAAACTTTAGATAAAGCCGTTGAAAGATTAATGAAGTTGTAATATTTTTTGTTACTTGCAGGCTATAACCTGCTGTTATTAACCAACTTATAAGCCATTCCTGATGGACAATTTAAAAATCACCACGTATCAAGGCTACCTTTTCTGGGAAAACGTTGATAAAAACCTTCAGAATATATCGTTGCGTTTATCGGGCATGCGTACGAACACAGACCTGATCATTTTGCCCGAAATGTTCAACACAGGTTTTACAATGAACGCTGAAAAACTGGCCGAACCTATGAATGGCAGAACGATGCAGTGGATGCAGGCTACTGCAAAAAAATATGAGTGCGTTGTTACCGGGAGCTTAATTATAGCCGACGAAGATAAATTTTACAACCGCCTTATTTGGATGAGGGCTGACGGCACCTATGAATGTTACGATAAACGCCATTTATTTGCGCTGGGAAAAGAACACCAAACCTATACCGCCGGCACCAAAAAACTGATTGTTGAACATAAGGGATGGAAAATTTGCCCGGCTATTTGTTATGATCTTCGCTTCCCTGTATGGTTGCGCAATGTTGGCGATACTTATGACCTTTTATTAATTGTAGCTAACTGGCCGGAGCGCCGCTCTTTACACTGGCGTACGCTCATCCCTGCACGGGCTGTTGAAAATCAATCCTATGTAATAGGCGTAAATCGTGTAGGGCATGATGGTAACGAGGTTTACCACTCAGGCGACTCGACCTGTATAGACCCCAACGGAAACGTAGTATACTATAAGCGCGACGAAGAAGATGTATACACCTTTACCATTAACGCTGAAGAGTTAGAAAAAGCACGCCGCGCTATGCCTTTTTTAAAAGATGCTGATAGCTTTCATCTGGACGTTTAACTTCGCCTGCTTATCTTCTATATAACACACCAAAACGCCTCCTTTCTGTTAACTTCTTTAGATAAACAAATCCTACATTCATGAGATATATTAAACAAGTACAAGCTTTTTTACCAACTTGTTTATTACTTACTTTTTTTGCGTTCGGTGCATCTGCTCAAAAAAAGAAGAAAGATTATACTCCACTCGTAAATCCGTTTATAGGTACAGGCGGCCATGGCCATACCTTTCCCGGTGCCACAGTGCCATTTGGCATGGTTCAACTGAGTCCTGATACGCGGCTTGAGGGATGGGACGGCTGTTCGGGTTATCATTACACAGACAGCACCGTGTACGGCTTTTCGCATACTCACTTAAGCGGTACAGGCATAGCCGACTATTGCGACATTTTGTTTATGCCTACCACAGGTCTCCCAAAGTTGCAAAACACAGCATATAAATCTGCATTTAAAAAAGCTAACGAGGAGGCATCCCCAGGATACTACAAAACTATTTTAGATAAATACAAGGTAGAAGTGGAGCTGACAGCAACTACAAGAGCAGGATTACATAAGTACACCTACCCTTCTACTAACCAAGCCAATATCATTATAGACTTAAAGCATCGGGACAAGGTATTAAACTCATGGATTGAAGTGGTAAACGACCATGAAATCAGAGGATTTCGACAATCGCAGTCGTGGGCCCAAAATCAATACATTTATTTTCATGCTAAGTTCTCCAAGCCATTTAAAACCTATGGCATTGCCGCTAACGACGTGTTGCAACAAGGTAAACTAAGACTTGAAGGCACCAACATTAAAATGTATGTGCAGTTTGACGACCCTAAAGAGGTACTGGTTAAAGTAGGCATATCGGCCGTAAGTTCTGAGGGCGCTTTAAAGAATCTCGACGCCGAAATAAAAGATTTCGACTTTAAACAAGTACAAAAACAAGCCAAAACCGCCTGGATAAACGAACTGGCAAAGATTGAAGTAGAAGGAGGCGCACCTCCGGTGCCGCAAACGCAGCACAATCAGAATTATGGATATAGCCCTTACGCTCAGCAGCCTCAACGCCGGCCTGTGGTTGTTGACCAAGCGAAGGTAAAGCAGACCATTTTTTATACCGCACTTTACCATAGCATGATTGCGCCTAACATTTACAATGATGTTGATGGCCAGTATCGTGGGCTTGACAATAAGATCCACACGGCTCAGGGATTTAATTATTATACCGTTTTTTCGCTGTGGGATACCTTCCGGGCAGAGCATCCGCTTCTTACACTAATTGACAAAAAGCGCACCCTCGATTTTATTAAGACATTTTTAGCGATGTATGAGCAAGGTGGATTGTTACCTATATGGCCACTAGCATCAAATGAAACTTACTGCATGATTGGCAACCATGCCATACCAGTAATTGTTGACGCATACAGCAAAGGCATACGCGATTTTGATGCAGAAAAAGCTTTTGAAGGTATGAAAGCCGCAACAAACAGAGATAAGCTCGGACTCGATTCTTACCGCAACAACGGCTTGGTTTTGAGTGATACCGAAAATGAGTCAGTCTCAAAAACATTAGAATATGCTTATGATGACTGGTGCGTAGCCCAAATGGCCAAAATGCTTAACAAGCCGCAGGATTACGCCACTTTTATAAAAAGAGCGCAGTACTGGAAAAATGTGTACAACAACCAAAACGGCTTTATGCAAGCCAGAACCAACGGCAGCTGGTTTATCCCCTTTAAACCTACAGACGTAAATAGTCACTTTACTGAGGGTAACTCGTGGCAGTACAGTTTCTTTGTTCCGCAGGATATAGACGGCTTAGCCAAAAGCATGGGCGGCAAAGAAAAGCTTGAAGCCAAGCTTGATGAATTATTTACAACGACAGAGACATTAAGCGGGCGCCAGCAATCTGATATTACCGGCTTGATTGGTCAGTACGCACATGGTAACGAGCCAAGCCACCATATGGCTTACCTTTATAATTTCACTACCAATCCTGAAAAAACGCAGGTACGTTTAAATCAAATTTTAAATACCCAATACAGTAATAAACCCGACGGCCTGTCTGGCAATGAAGACTGCGGTCAAATGTCAGCTTGGTACGTAATGAGTTCACTTGGCTTATATAACGTAGCACCCGGCCAGCAGCAGTTTATGATTGGCTTGCCGCAATTTGAGAAAGCTGTTGTTAACCTGGAAAATGGCAAGAAGCTCACCGTGCTGAATTCAGGTACGTCGGTTAGCCTGAGCAATACTTACTTACAGGGTATGAACCTCAACAAAAAGCCTTACAGTAAACTTTACCTGGATTATAAGGACATAGCTGATGGTGGCGAGTTTGAGATTTTCACCGGTCGTTTGCCCAACCAGCTTTTTCTGCAGGAACTGGAGAAGCCCGTGTTGCAAATTACCGACTCACTGATTGTGCCCAACCCGGCGTTTATAGTACCATCCCGCTCGTTCAGGCAAACCATGACAGTGGCAATGAATTGTGCAGACCCTGAGGCTAAGATTTACTATACATTAGATGGCTCCGTTCCAAGCATCAAATCTAACGTGTATGTCAATCCGATCAATATATCGGCCACTACCACGATTAAAGCAATTGCCATAAAAAATGGAAAGACAAGCTTTGTAAATACTGGCACCTTTAATTTGCTAAAGGGCAACGCGAAGATCAGCTTGTTAAACAAATACCTGCCTAACTACGCTGCAGCTGGCGACGAAACTTTAATTGACGGTATAAAAGGCAACAGCAACTGGCGACTTGGTAACTGGCAGGGTTTCCAGGGCACAGACCTGGAAGCTATTATTGATCTGGGGCAAATTAAACCTGTAAAACAAGTTAGCTTGGGTACACTTCAAGATACCGGCGCCTGGATTATATTTCCTAAGTTGGTACAATACTTTACATCAGAAGATGGGAAGAACTATAAGCCTGCCGGCACCGTAACCTCCAGTGTAGGGGTTGATAGCCTAACGCCGCAAACCCAAATCTTTACTACTGCCCTTGCCGGCAAGGCGCGGTATGTTAAAGTTGTTGCTAAACAATACGGTACGCTGCCCACATGGCACGAAAGCAAAGGAAGCCCGTCTTACATCTTTGCTGATGAAATTGTAGTTGAATAATATTGGCAGATGCTAAGGCAATGGTATTACATGAAGAAGCCATCCTAATTAGCACAGGATGGCTTCCTGTTTCTCCCGTTATTCCTTTTCAAGCCGCTTCTTAATGTCGTCCAGGTTATTTGATTCGCCTTCGGGCAAAACAGGGTATTCCATTTTTAATTTACTCAACGTATCCACAATAATGGTGGATATGGCAATTCTCGAAAACCACTTTTTATCGGCCGGAATGATGTACCAGGGTGCATCGTGCGTAGCCGTGGCATTTATAGCATCTTCGTAAGCCTCCATGTAATCGTCCCAGCGCTTACGTTCTTCTAAATCACCGGCCGAAAACTTCCAGTTCTTGCTTTCGTCATCAATCCGTTTCAAAAAGCGTTCTTTTTGCTCTTCTTTTGATATATGCAGAAAAAATTTAATAATGACAGTACCGTTTCGAGTTAAGTGCTTTTCAAATGACCGAATACTTTCATAACGCTGCTCCCAAAAATCCTTAGGGATGTCATCCGGACTACTTATGCCAGGTAAATTTTCATTCATTATATACTGGGGATGGACACGGGTAACCAGCACATTTTCATAATGTGAGCGGTTATGTATGCCGATGCGCCCCCGCTCTGGCAATGCTTTGTAATGTCGCCATAAAAAGTCATGCTCATAATCTTCCGAGCTGGGTTGCTTAAAGCTGTAAACCTGGCACCCCTGCGGATTAACGCCCGACATGGTATGTTTGATCGCGCTGTCCTTACCCGCAGCGTCCATCGCCTGAAAAATGATCAAAAGATTAAATTTGTTATCGGCATACAGCTTGTTTTGCAGTTCGGATGTTTGTTTCACTAAATCGGCCAATACATCGTCGGCATCGTCTTTTCGGTAACCGGCGCTTAAAGATGTGTCGAAATCTTTGAGCGAAACTTTTTGATTTCCAGTTATTTTAAAATTGTTAGTTATATTTTGCATAGATAAAATAGATTTGCACGGTATTAACTTAAAATTTAGCTGACTTTTATACGTTAATGGTATTTGTCAGTCGTTAAAAGTTAACTATATAACTTACAACTATAGCCAATGTTTAAACGTATCCGCAATCCTATTCTGCGTTACCTCGTTATTTTTATATACTTCGTAATTATATTCTTTTGTTCTATTGAATTAAACCTGTTTGGTCTCTTTGGCTACTCGCCAGATACAAAGGACATTAAGAATCCTATTTTATCCGTATCATCAGAAGTTTTCACAGCTGATGGTAAGTTATTGGCGCGTTTTTACAAAGAGAATCGTTCGCCGATTGAATACAGTAACCTATCGCCAAACTTGATTAATGCACTTGTTGCGACGGAGGACGTCCGCTTTTTTAAGCATCACGGTGTTGATTATTACAGCTTTTTTACCAGCGTTCTATCCACAGCTAAAGGCGACAAGCGCGGCGGCAGTACCATTACTCAGCAACTGGCAAAAAATCTTTTTCAAACCCGTAAGCGCAAGGCACAAGGCTTTATCAGGCACATCCCCATAGTGCGTACGGTTGTATACAAGTTTAAGGAGTGGCTAACCGCATTTAAGATAGAACACATTTACAACAAACAGCAGATACTTACACTTTATTTTAATACGGTACCGTTTGGTAACAATTCCTTCGGCATTAAAACCGCAACATTAAAGTATTTTAACAAAAATCCGGATGAAGTTACGGCTGCCGAAGCCGCAACGCTGATTGGCATGCTAAAGGCAACATCAACTTACAATCCTATTCGTAACCCTGAGAAATCTTTAGAACGCCGTAATGTTGTCCTGGGGCAGATGCAAAAATACGGCTATTTAAAAAAGCCTGAATATGATGCAAGCATAAGGCAGCCCATTGGCTTGGACCTGAGCCATGTGGAAGATGAAGGCCAGGGAGACTCCTACCTGCGCCGGGCTGTTGAAAAATGGCTGGACAAATGGCTTACCAAAAATGATTATGATTTATACGAAGACGGCCTGAAAATATACACTACCATTGATTCGCGCTTACAACAATACGCCGAAGAGGCTGTTGCCGAAAAAATGAAAATGCTGCAAAAGCGATTCAATAACATTTGGCGGGGTAAGAACCCCTGGCGGGACTCGAAAGGTAATGAAATAGTAGATTTTGTGCTGAAAGCGGAGCAACGCCTGCCCATTTATGACCTACTGGACAAGAAGTACAAAGGCGATACTGTTAAAATTCAGGATTACTTTAACGTACCCAAACGTATGAAAGTGTTTACCTGGAACGGTGAAAAAGACACAACTTTTTCTAGTGTGGATTCTATTAAGTATTACGCAAAAATGCTCAATACCGGCATGATGACTATTGAGCCCACAACGGGAAAAATTAAGGTTTGGGTTGGTGGTATAGACCATAAATACTTTAAATACGACCACGTAAACCAGGCAAAACGGCAGGCTGGCTCTACCTTTAAGCCATTTGCATACCTGACCGCTATTGACAACGGCTACACACCTTGTGATAAGTTTACCGACAAACCCGTATCCATTACTTACAATGAAGACGGCAAACAGGAAGTATGGTCTCCTAATAATGCTGACTTTAACTTCTCTTACCGAGAAATGTCATTGCGTTGGGCTATGGGTAAATCGGTTAACTCTATAACTGCACAATTAACAGAAAAAGTTGGATGGGACAAAGTAGTTGAATATGCTCACAAATGCGGTATTGAAAGCCCGCTTAAACCAGTGCCATCAGTATCATTGGGGTCTAATGATGTTTCGGTATATGAGATGGTAAGAGCATACAGCACTTTTCTGAACAAAGGCGAAAAAATTGAACCATTACTGGTTACTAAAATTACCGATCATAATGATGCTGTGCTGGCCGAATTTGAGTTGAAGACAACAAAAGTTTTAAGCGAAGAAACTGCATGGTTGATGCTTTACATGTTCCGCGGAGGCATGGAAGAGCCAGGCGGTACATCACAAGCTTTATGGGAATATCCTATTTTATGGAAAAAGGCCAGCAACCAGATTGGCGGTAAAACCGGTACCTCATCAGACTATGTGGACGGATGGTACATGGGCATTACCAAAGACCTCGTAACAGGTGTTTGGGTTGGTGCTGATGACCGTAGCGTGCACTTCAATACATCGGCAAGTGGCGAAGGCTCGCACACGGCATTGCCAATATTCGGCACCTTTATGGAAAAAGTATATGCAGACCCAAAATCGGGTTACACATACGGCCCCTTCCCTAAACCATGGGTGAAAATAACAAAGCCATACATGTGCGAATCGCCAAGAATTTCAAGAGATACATCGTCTGTTAGCGATAGCTTATCCGCTCCGTCAGACAGCGCTTTAACATTACCGCCAGACACTACCGGTCAGCAATAAAATAAGAAGTAATTACGCTTTATAAACGTAAATTAATATTTTTAACGTCAACAGTTATAAACACTTATATGAGTAAATTTTACTTTAGTAAAAAAAGTAAAGCGCAACGATTCTTTATTCTGCTTGTTATTCTCATCAGTGCATGTTTTTTAAACAACACGGCGCAGGCACAATATTTTGGTCAAAATAAGGTGCGCTATAAAAACCTGAAATTTAAGGTTTACAAAACTCCTCACTTTGAGATTTACTATTACATGAAGAACGACAGCTTGCTGAAGCGCTTTGCGCAGGAGAGCGAGCTGTGGTACACCTTGCATCAGCAGGTATTTCGCGATACTTTTAAGCGGCCCAACCCCATTATATTATATGCTAATCACCCCGATTTTCAGCAAACTACAGCTATTGATGGCGATATCAGCGTAGGCACAGGTGGTGTTACAGAAGGTTTAAAGAACCGGGTGGTAATGCCAATTATGGAAACTAACCAAACAACCCGGCACGTATTGGGACACGAGTTGGTGCATGCTTTCCAATATCATCTGCTTTTAGGAAATGACACTACAGGCTTAGGCAATATCAACAACCTCCCATTATGGATGATTGAAGGTATGGCCGAATACCTTTCGCTCGGAAAACGGGACGCATATACAGCTATGTGGATGCGCGATGCTTACCTGAACAAAGACATTCCAAGTATTCGGGATTTAACTGAAAGCGGAAAATATTTCCCTTATCGTTATGGCGAGGCGTTTTGGTCTTACCTGGGTTCAACCTACGGCGATACCATCATTGTACCGTTTTTTAAAAATACGGCACGTTTTGGCCTTGAGTATGGCATAAGGCGTACATTTGGGTACGACGATAAGACGCTCTCTAACCTATGGAAAAACTCTATTGTTAACATGTACAAGCCTTATCTTAAAGATACCTCACAGGTACCTACCGGTAAGCGCTTAATTGACAATAAAAACGCCGGAGAGATGAATGTTGCGCCAGCCGTTAGTCCGGATGGAAAGTACCTTGCATTCCTTTCTGAGAAAGACCTGTTTTCTATAGACCTATTCCTGGCGGATGCTAAGACCGGGAAGATATTGCGACGGCTCACGAGTAAAACATCTAACACGCACATTGATGAATTTAATTTTATCGAATCGGCTGGAGCATGGTCGCCGGATAGCAAGAAATTTGCATTCAGTATATTTAGCGGCGGGCGCAATCGGATGCTCGTTGTATCAGTTCCTAGCGGCAAAGTAGTAAGTAATATTGCTATGGGTAAGGCCGAGCAATTTGGCAACTTAACATGGTCGCCTGATGGTAACCTGGTTGCGTTTCAGGCGCTATCAAATGGCAATAGCGATTTGTATATGTATAACTTCACCACCAAAGAAGTTACTCAACTCACTGATGACAAGTATTCAGATTATCAGCCAAACTTTTCGCGTGATGGAAGAAAGATTGTATTCACGAGCGACCGCACCACTTATGATGCAACTACGGCGCACACAATAAGCTTTAACCTGGCCGAAATTGACCTGGCTACCCGTAAGGTAACCAATATCAAAGTGTTCGACGGTGCTAACAATATGAACCCGCAATATTCAGCCGACGGTTCCAAAATCTTCTTCTTATCTAACCGTGATGGGTTCCGCAACCTATATGCGTATAACACAGCCAATGGCAGTGTTGATCAAATGACGGAACTATTTACAGGTATATCAGGTATTACAGAATTTTCTCCTGCCTTAAGTGTTTCGGCTCATGATGATGTGGTGTACTCGTACTATCGTTCGCAAAAGTATGCGTTGTATAACGCAAAGGCCTCGGAATTTAAAACCAAAACTGTAGCAGGCTCAGAAACCAATTTTGATGCTGCACTTTTGCCGCCGCCTAAAGCTGTAGGTGTTGATTTGATTAACTCCAATCTCAACAACTTCCTTTCATACCAGCGCATACCTGCCGATTCTATTCAAAACATTGCCTACCGCCCGCAGTTTAAGTTAGATTACCTGGCAAGCAGCGGTGTTGGCGTAGGTGTTGGTATTGGTGCCGGCAGTTACGGTGCAGGCTTATCAAGCGGTATACAAGGCGTTTTTAGCGACATTTTAGGCCGTAACCAAATCTATGCAGGTGCATCAGTTAATGGTGAGATCTACGATTTTGGCGCGCAGGTTTTTTATATTAAACAACAAGGTCGCTGGAACTTTGGTGGTGGTTTATCACATATTCCATACCAACTGGCTACTTACAATGTAGTACCGAGCACCTACTCAATTGGTGATAAAAGTATACCTGCTGTTGAAGAGCGCTATGATATTATCCGCATTTTTCAAGATCAGGTTTCGCTGTTTACTTCTTACCCCTTCTCTAAAACAACCCGTGCCGAGTTTGGAGGTGGCTTTTCGCGCAACTCTTATATGGTTACCCGTTATAGTACATATTATGATGCATCAACCGGTAGTTATATAGATTTTCAGCGTAACCGTATCTCTAATGATACCTACAACAACGACCCTTATAACAATGTAGGCATATTAAGGCCCATTAGCCTTATGCAGGTAAGTACTGCATTAATAGGCGATAATTCTTATTTTGGTATAGCGTCACCACTGAGCGGTTTTCGTTACCGTATACAAGCTGAGTATGATTTTGGTTCATACCGGTTCTTTTCGCCCACTGTAGACCTCCGCAAGTATGTCCGTATAAAACCGGTTACGCTTGCAGCCAGGTTTAACACCTTTGGTCGTTTTGGCGAAGATACCGGACTATACCCCTACTACATCGGCTATCCGTTTTTAATACGCGGTTACGAAAGTCAAACTTTTTATGGCAGTGGCAACCAGGTGTCGACTAATGGATTTACTATCGATCAATTGTCGGGTTCACGTGTGGCTGTGGCAAATTTCGAAATCCGGCTACCTTTTACAGGTCCGGAAAAGCTTTCGGCTATTAAATCAAAGTTCTTGTTTAGCGAATTGAATTTGTTTTTTGATGCGGGTTTGGCCTGGAACAAGGGTAACCAAATCAAATTTCAAAAAAGCCCGGACTTGCTAGGCTACCAGGTAGTAAACGATGGCAAAGGTAATACAACCACCACTGCTGTATACAACAGCAACCAACGTGTACCGGCGCTTAGTGCTGGTGTATCGTTAAGGGTAAATCTATTTGGTGCGCTTATATTGGAGCCTTATTACGCATTTCCGTTTAACCGTACCGATGTTAAAAAACCCGTATTCGGCCTGAATTTCACACCAGGTTGGTAAGCACTATAATTTTAAATAAAAAGCGGCCCCGGCCGCTTTTTTTGTTCTATACAAACACCTGTTAAGTTAAGTAGTTATATTTGATGTATATGAAAAACGTTCTAGCTATAATTTGCTTGCTTGCCTGTACATTAGTTGTTAAAGCACAAAACACGCCCGCCCGTGGCTCGTCTTATCAAGACTCTGTTCGGTCACAAACCCGTTCTGGTAAAATTAACATTGTAAATGGCACGCCCATGAATTCGGCTATGGACTTTGTTGAGAATTTAACCCAATCTAAAAATCACACGCTTTTTTTAACCGCAGTAAGGGCGGCAAGCATGATGGGAACGCTGAAAAGCCGCGGGCCGCTAACAGTTTTTGCCCCTACCGATAGCGCATTTCGTTTACGTATGGGTAAAAAGCTAGATACACTGGTTAAGCCCAACCACAAGTACGAACTCATTAACCTATTAAGTTATCATATCATTTCTGGCAGATATGATGCTAAAGAATTAGCTAAACAAATAAAAGACGGAAAAGGGGAAGCAACACTTCTTACACTTTCGGGAAGTAAGATTACGGCCAAAATAGACAGCAACCGAAATATTGTACTCTATGATGAAACCGGAGGCCAGAGTGTGGTTAGTCGTTTTAATATAGAACAAAGTAACGGAACTATGCACTTAGTCACCCAAGTGTTAATTCCGAAGGATAAAGCGCTGTAGTGCTTACACTAAAAACTAAAGCGAAGGCAATCTCGTTTATTGTAGTATGAGAAAGTTGATAATAGCTTTGTTAATTACTGCAACGGCAGCCACGTTTGGTTGTGAAAATTCTGTGGGTCAAAATAATCAACCTAAAGGTGCTAAAAGCAAAGCACCGGCTGAATGGAAGAAACTTTTAAATACAAATCAGTACCATATAATGGTTGAAAAAGGTACTGAAGCGCCGTTTCATAATGCTTACTATAACAACCATGAAAAGGGTGTATATGTAAGTGCTGCAACCGGCGATGTCTTATTTTCATCAGACGATAAATTCGAAAGCGGCACCGGATGGCCGAGCTTTACCAAACCCGTAAGTCAGGGTAAAGTAGCTATTATAGAAGACAACAGCTATGGCATGACCCGGTTAGAAGTGGTTGAAAAAAGCACAGGCCTACACCTGGGTCATGTTTTTGATGATGGTCCGGAAGACCGCGGTGGCAAAAGATACTGCATGAACTCTGGTGCTCTGAAATTCGTTAAAAAGCAATAGGGCGCTTGGCAGTACCTAAAGATGGTCTTAAGTAAGGGCGCTTTCTCATATTGCTTTCTAATTTCAAACCAACGGTAAGATCTATCCAATCGGCATTAACTAATCTTATTAGTTTTTCTTTTTGGGCGCGGGTGAAAGTGCTCATGAACTTAAAGCGTTCCATAGCTTGCTCCTCGTTATTTATCTCTTCAAAATATACCAAACGGTTTAATTGCTGCGCTTTGTCAAAAAACAAAGTAGGCATATCACGATAAAACTGTAAGGTCTTCATCAAGTCAGAGCAAAGACCTACGTGTAGATTAGTACGATTTCTGTCTGTGATGATATAAATGTAGTTCTTCATCTGATAATAAATTTTGCTGAATGAAATATTGTTACTAATTTTATGAGCATAAATTTACTAACAAATTTAGTAATTCCAAATTTTATGTCAATTATTTCAGCAAATATTAAATTTCTCAGAAAGAAGAAAGGCCTTACACAACAGCAGTTTGCTGATGAAATAGGTATAAAAAGATCATTAGTGGGTGCTTATGAAGAAGATCGTGCAGATCCTAAATATGATTTACTAAAAAAAATAGCATCTTATTTTGAAGTTAGTATTGATGACTTTATAAACGAAACCATTAACGAAAAATGGGCACCTAAACCTAAAGGCAATCCGGCCAATCTTCGTATTTTAAGTATATCGGTTGACAAGGAAGACAATGAAAATATAGAAATGGTGCCGGTTAAAGCAAGCGCCGGTTACTTAAATGGTTATGCAGATCCCGAGTACGTAGCAGCACTGCCAAAATTCTACTTACCCATGTTTAAGCAGGGAACTTTCAGGGCGTTTGAGATAAAAGGCGATTCTATGCTGCCCCTGCCTTCGGGCTCTGTTATTATAGGCGAGTATGTAGAAAACTGGGCCGATGTAAAAGCAGGCGAAACTTATGTGATACTTTCGAAAACAGAAGGTGTAGTATATAAACGTGTTGGTAACAAATACCGGGATAATAAGAAACTAAAATTACTTTCCGACAATCCGGTTTATGAACCCTATGAAATTAACGGTGAGGATATACTGGAAATTTGGAAAGCCAAAGCTTATTTATCCACTCAACTCCCTACACCAACCCCCGAACCGAGCATTGAAAACTTAACAAGCATGATGGCCGAGATGCAGAAATCGATCTCCCGTTTACAAAGCAACAATTAAGTTACAAGCTTGATTTTAAACCTGTAGCGAATATCTTTATCAAAAACTAAACAAACTTAAAAAAATGAAAAAGATCTTATTAGTATGCTGCTTCGTTTTAGGAATCAGTGCAGTTAGCTTCGCCCAAGGCGGTGGTGGCGGCAGAATGGGAAGAAGCCCTGAAGAACAGGCTAAAAGTTTACAAACACAATTGAAGCTTACAGATGACCAGACCGCTAAAGTGTTGGCTATTTACCAAACGCAGCGTAAAGCTATGGATAGCTTGAGAACAGCAAGCAATGGCGACTTTCAATCTATGCGTACTGCAATGGGACCAATGATGGAAGCCAACAATACCAAAATTAAGGCTATTTTGACTACAGAGCAAAAAGAAGCCTATGATAAAATGCTTGCAGAAAGAATGAATAGACAGCGTCAGGGCGGCGGCCAAGGCGGCGGCGGCACCCCTCCTCCAACACAAAAATAATACAATAGAGAAGCGGCAATAAGCCGCTTTTTTTATTTTAGCAAAAATTTAATTCATTGACGCCGTATCAATTCATACAAAATAAGTTGGCAGACCGTGCTTTGGCGGACAGCTTGCGGCAGCTACGCTTACCAAGCAATGCGATTGATTTTTATTCAAATGATTATCTTGGCTTTGCCAGATCCAAAGAGCTAACCGAATTGATAGAAGATGAGGTTTCAAGACATCTTCCCCTTCTAAACGGCTCTACCGGATCACGCCTATTGGCAGGCAACACGGCGTATGCAGAAGATTTAGAAAATACTATAGCACATTACCATAAAGCAGAAGCGGCTCTATTTTTCAATTCCGGGTACGATGCCAATTTGGGTATATTATCAAGCCTGCCTCAACGGGGAGACACAGTAATACATGACGAGCTTGCACACGCATCTATAATAGACGGTATCAGGCTGAGCCATGCCAATCGCTATAGCTTCAATCATAACGATCTGGAAAGTTTGGCAGGGAAGCTTAAAAGTGCAAAAGGAATATGTTATGTTGTGGTAGAAAGCGTCTACTCAATGGATGGCGACTTAGCGCCTTTAGCAGACATAGTAACAATATGTAAGGCACACAACGCCTCATTAATAGTAGATGAAGCACACGCTCTCGGCGTTTTTGATAAGGGACTTGTTAACCAAATGAATCTGCAAGATGATGTCTTTGCGCGTGTGGTCACATTTGGAAAAGCTTTAGGCACTCATGGAGCAGTAGTACTAGGCACTAGTGCGTTGCGCAATTATTTAATTAACTTTGCCAGGTCTTTTATCTACACAACGGCTGCTCCTCTCCATCAGTTAGCCTCTGTAAAGGCAGGATATAAATTGCTGGAAAGATCGCAACAAACCATTACCCAACTTAAACAAAACATTTCAACTTACGCTGAGATGATGGTTGAAGCCGGTTATGTTTCGAATACCAGCGCCATCCAGACAGTAAAAGTTGGAGGCAATGAAAAGACAAAAGCTTTCGCAGACAAGCTCCAAAAAGCCGGCCTTGATGTTAGGCCTATACTAAGCCCAACTGTGCCGGCTGGCACCGAAAGGTTGAGAATATGCCTGCATACATTCAATAAGATTGATGAGATCGAACAACTAGTTGCATCTGTTAAGACATTACGCTGATCATGGAAAGAAAACCTTTATTTATAACCGGCATCGGAACCGATGTAGGTAAAACCATCGTTGCGGCCATATTGGTAGAAAAGCTCAAAGCCGATTACTGGAAACCAGTACAATCAGGCGATCTGAATAATAGTGATACCATGAAGGTGCAAAGTTTTGTTTCAAATACAATCTCAAAATTCCACCCTGAAGCCTACAAGCTAACCCAACCTTACTCGCCGCATAAATCTGCAAGCATAGATGGTGTTGTAATTGATATAGATAAATTCCAACTTCCTGAAACAACCAATCAGCTAATTATAGAAGGAGCTGGTGGCTTAATGGTTCCTCTCAACAATGAGCATTATGTTGTGGACCTGATCGAAAAGTTTGGTGCCGAGGTTGTGCTGGTGGTGAAACATTACCTCGGTAGTATCAATCATACATTACTCTCGTTGGAGTTGTTAAAGCAAAAAAAAATCAAAGTCAGGGCTTTGATTTTTAATGGAGAAGAAGATGAATATTCAGAAAGTATCATTAAGCTTTCACTAAACGTACCGGCTTATAGAGTTAGCTTTCTTAATGTAATTGATCAAGAAAGCGTACAATATGCTGGTAATCATATTGAATTGTAGTAGGTAATAAGCTTAGTCAAATCTGTGTCTTTCTTAAAATTTAAATTGTTCTCTTTTAAATATTTTTCAACCTCATTTTGCTTTGTTCCCAAGGCCGTAATGATTGATTTTTTATCGGGTTTTACCGGTTGCACATTGGCACCACTAAGCAAATAATACTTCACATCTTTGTTATAAGTTTTTACTCCGGGTGAGCTGTAATCTTTACTCTCCAATATATATGATTTGGTGTGCTTAAGTAGCTTAACCGAGCCATCTCCAATTACTTCCAAAAATGTATTTGTGGTAGTACCAGGAACATTTGAATAACCGGATTTGAAATAATGCGAGTCCCCATTGTTATCCAAAAGAATGAACTCAGAAACAGGATCAACAAACGCTAAGACTTCTCCCTTTTCACCTTTAAAATATAGTTCATCTTTTTCCAGATTGTACATAACGTACATATTATCCTTATAGGTTACACCGTTTTTCAGTTTAACAGTTGCTTTCTGCCAATCGGTCGACATTAATGGACTACCTTTTACATCTTCCGTTTTAGTAGCAGTAATAGGTATTCCTTGTATGTCCTTTACCCAATTGTTTTGTGCATTAGCGTAAAAATTTAAAGCGCAGATCTGGACTGTAATGAAGCCAAGAGTCGTTAAGATACGTCTACTTTTCATGTTACCTTAAGTTAAAATAAAAAAAGGGAAGCCACATTGGCTTCCCTTAAAACTACTATAATTAAATAATAATTACAATTAAGTTTGAGAAATTCTGATTCCTACAAACTTGTCATTCTCACTTGGCTTAACACCATCTGTAGACATGATTTCCAAAACCACATCGCGTGGTGCTGTTGAAGTAACACCTGGGTTAACGATTTGTACTTCTACTTCTCCGAAGCTTGAGTTAGCCGGTATAGTAGCAGTACCTGATGTGGTAAAATGCGTACCGGCAACTGCTGGCAAAGGTGTTGTAGCTGTAGGGTTTTGAGGCTGGGCTAAAGCTACCACTCTGTAAGTTACAGTTGTAGGTGTTGATCTTTGTGCACCAACCAGGTTGATACGCAATTTTATACTGCCTGAGGTTCTGGCAATAGTAGGATCTGTAGTTACTGTTGCACGGCCGTAACCAGGTACACGAGTTAAGAACGGATAATTAAGACCTGCAGCATTAGCGTTATAAACAGATGCATCCCATTCAACCACCGAGTCGGTAAAAACTACCTTCTCATCTTTAATGCATGATGAAAATAATATAGCAACAAGTGCTACTAAATATATTTTGATATTCTTCATTTTTATCTAAATTTTAATAACCTGGGTTTTGCAATAGTTTGCCTTGGCTGGCATCTACGTCGGCTTGAGGTATAGGAGGTAATAATACAGAGTTATCGAACGCTAAAGTAGTGTTGCTAACTGGCTTTACAATATCAAGACCATTACGTTTCAAGTCGAAGAAACGTTGACCCTCGAAGGCAAACTCTAAGCGGCGTTGCGCCAATATTTCGTTAAACAGAGCTGTACCTGTAACTGTACCAGCAACCAATGCAGGTAAGCCACGGGCAACACGAATTGTGTTTACATCAGCAAGTGCAAGTACATCATTGCCGCTACGTTGGTAAGCTTCTGCGCGGTTCAGATACATTTCAGCCACACGAATAACTGGTACGTTATCCACGTTAACAGTAGCACTTCTGCCTAAAAACTTAGTACATTCTACATACACGGGAGTTCTTGATGATGGCCCAACCTCGAACATTTCGTTACGAACATCGGTAGATCTCGCTGTTATAACGACAGCGTTTGACCCATTGTTAGTAACAGTCATACCCAATGCACTTAGTAAAGTTGATGTTGGAACTAAGTCGCCAAATCCAGCAAACGGCTTTTTCGGTAGTGATGCAGGACGGCCGGTGTAGTTGTCAGAGCTATCTCTTGACTTGCCGGTAACACGGGCAGTTAAGCCAGTGAACAGCGTTTGCAAAGACACGTTTACACCTAAAGTTTCACCAGGCTGTACAAAAGCAACTTCAAATACCGACTCAGGATTTACAGCGGCGGTAAAGCCAGCAACATAATTACCTGGATTTAATAAACGACCACCTATGCTTGTAATTACGTCAGATGACAAAGAAACAGTTTTAGTCCAGTCTTTCCGGTACAACGCAACCCGTGAATATAAAGCTTGTGCGCCTTGCTTCGTTGCCCTTGAAGGGTTGGTTGTAATGTTACCCAATTTTGCAACAGCGTCATCCAAATCTGTGTAAATTTGATCGTAAACTGCTGTAATAGGTGCTCGGGGCTCATTTAAGGTTAAAGCGCCTTCAATAGTGGTAGTTGACTTTAAGATCAATGGAACACCACCTCTGTTTTGGATAGGCACATCGGCACCTGGTATATAAGCATAAGCTCTTACCAAATCAAAATAATAGAGCGCTCTTAAAAATTTCAACTCTCCTATATAAGCATTTTTTTGTGCCTCAGTAAAGGTTGGATCGACAATACCCGGAATAGTCTCCAGTGTTAAGTTGATGCGGTTAATAGCAACATAAGCACCCGACCAATGTGAGTAGTGGTTATAAGGTGAGGCGTTAGCCGTACCACGTACGTTGGTAGATTCACTTACATAACGGCCTGATTTGTTGGTAGATCTGCCGTTATCGGCCAAAGCCTCTCCCAAACCTATTAAGCGGTTACCGTAAAAGTTTTCGCCTTTTAAAGTGGCATAAAGGGTAACAATAGCAGCTTCAACACCATTTCTATCAGTTAAAGCAACATCTGCCGAAACTGAATCCTGAGGAGCAATTTCAAGCGTTTTCTTACAAGCAGTTGATAGTGTAACAACTGTTGCAAGGGTAAATACTTTTATATAATAAATATATCTCTTTTTCATTTTCAGTTTTTTAGAATCCAAGTTGTATACCAAAAGTGATATTTTTTGAGTTAGGTATCGCACCAGCATTTCCGTTGGCCGGGTCATAAAACTCAGGGTCATAGCCTGGGAATTTAGTAATTGTTACCAAGTTTGTAGCCTGTATATAAGCCCTTAGTGTATTAATCTTATACTTAGATAACAATTTTGCACCAAAGTTATAACCAAACTGAGCTTGCTTTAAGCGGATAAAGTCGGTTTTGAAATAAGTACGTGAACCGCCGGTTGATGCAATACCTTGCGCTTCTGAACCACCATCATACGGACGTGCAACGTCAGTGATCTGACCTGGCGTAGTCCATCTTCTGTCATAAACATCTTGTAAAACGTTTATTAAACGACGACCGTTTTCATACAAGAAACTAACTTGAGAGTCAGAAGCTATTTGACCGTATTGATAAGTGATTAAACCACTCAGGTCAAATCCTTGGTATGAAAAGGTATTGGTTAAACCGCCGTTGAATTTAGGCAGCAATGTATTACCAATGTATCTGCGGTCGGCAGCTACCGGCGAATAGGTGGTATTACCGTTAACGTCATACCACATTGGACGACCTGTAGCCGGGCTAACACCTGCGTAAGGGAACGTAAAAATTGAACCATATGGCGAACCTACACGCACGCTTACGTCACTTGGTAAAATTTGCAGGCCGTTGTATAAGCCGGTTACTTCGTTTTTAGTATATGTAAAATTGAAATCAGTTGTCCACCTAAAGCTACTTCTATCGCGGCCTTGTATGTTAACGGATGATATTTCTACCTCAGGACCTGAGTTCTTAATTGTTCCTACGTTACCGGTAATGCTTGTAAAACCGGTAATGCTCGAAACTGGCTGATTAAGTAAAAGGTTCGAGTTCTTTTTAACGTAATAGGTAAAGTTACCTGAAAGGCGATTTTTAAATAAAGACCAATCTAAACCTAACTCATACTGGGTTGATCTCTCCCACTGTAAGCCCGGGTTAGCCAGTTGGTTAAAAGCAATACCTGATGCACCATTGTAAAGCGGACCAGTACCGTATAACGCTAATGACGAGAAGTTACCAATACCGTTATCAATACCAGCAGAACCTATGCTACCTCTTAGTTTCAAATCATCAATCCAAGATACATCTTTCAGGAAGGATTCTTCCTTGATTGTCCAGGCACCAGTTACACCGCCGAACAAACCAAATTTCTCATCAGTACCAAAGCGTGATGAACCTTGGTAACGGATGTTACCACTTAAGCTGTAACGTTGTTTGTAAGTATATTGTACCCTACCAAAATAACTAAGCGTTTTGAAACCAGTAAAGGTTTGATCAATATCTACAGGAACTGCAGTAGCACCTGCGTTTTGGAACAAAGGCGAAGGCACACCAGTACCATACAGGTACAGCTGCTGGTTAAGTTGCCTTCTGTACTCAAAACCTGCTAAAGCGTTCAACTTGTTATCTTGATTAAAAGCTTTATTATAATTTAAGGTTTGCGTAGTTTGGAAGTTTGTTCTGTAATCGTTGAAAGTCTCAACAGAACCTTTTACAGCGAAAGCGTCATTGGTACGTGGGTCACGGAAACTTTTACCTACTAAGGTTCTGTAGTCCATTGAATAGAATGACTTGAACTGTAAAGATGGTAAAATGTCATAATTTGCAGTGAACGAACCAATCAGTTGGTTGGTGCGAGTGTCGTTAACATTGTATTCGTTTATCGCAACAATGTTTTGATTAAGTACACCTGTAAATGCCTGGCCCGAACCTGGTAAACCAAAGTAAGTACCATTAGCATTATAAACAGGATTTGAAGGAAGAAGTGTACTTGCAGCAAATGCAGGGTTACCTAAAGTACTACCTGATATTGAAAAAGGACCTTTTTGACCAATGGTACTTAAATTTAAGTTAGCATTGATGGAAAGTTTATCAGACGCTTTATGATCTAAGTTTAATTTAAAAGTACCTCTTCTAAAATCGGACTTTGTGATGATAGCTTGAAAGTTTTGATAAGTACCGGAAGTATAGAAAGTTGTTTTATCGCTACCGCCGTTAATTGCACCTTCAAAATTTTGCACAACACCAGTTTTAAATGCATAATCCTGCCAATCAGTTGTTGCTGCATTAGCAATGTCGGCATCAGTTGCAGTAGTTGGCAAGTTAATGTTACCCAATGCCGCGTTGCGTACTGCTGTTGCTGACGATGTAGGGTTAGCATTGGCTAAAGCCTCATACCTTACCTGGTAAAACTCCTGGGTGTTTAAAACATCAAAAGTTTTAATAGCCGACTGGCGGCCTTGATAATAGTTGAAGTTGTACTTGGTTTTACCTGCTTTACCTTTTTTAGTAGTGATTAAAACTACACCGTTAGCACCCTGAGCTCCATAAATTGAAGCGCTAGCCGCATCCTTCAAAATTTCGATAGACTCAATATCGCTTGGGTTAAGACCAGCCAAAGTATTAGTTTGCGTAAAGCCAGAGAAAGTTTCACCTGAAAGCTGCACACCATCCACTACATACAAAGGAGCTGTTACACCGTTAAAAGATCCAACACCACGGATACGCACGTTGATACCACCACCAGGTATACCATTGTTACCTATAACTGTTACACCCGAAGCACGGCCTTGTAACGCGGTTTGCATAGAAGCAATAGGTTGGTTAGCAAACTCGTTGCTGTTAATTCTCGAAATTGAACCACCTACCTCACGCTTGGTTTGAGCAACACCATAGCTACTTACTACTACCTCGTTAAGTGCGCGGCTGTTAGCAGCAAGGGTTACATTTTGAACAGTACCTGTACCAACAGTTACAGTTTTTGCTGTGTAACCGATATACGTAAATGTTAAGGAAGCTGAGGCGCCGGTAACTGTAATTGAGTAAGCGCCTTGAGCGTTAGTTTGTGTACCTGTGCTGGTGCCGGTTAGCTGCACGGATACCCCAGGTAACGGCTGACCGTCGTCTGCACTGGTAACTGTACCTGTGATTTTTCTGCTTTGCGCGAATGCATTTTGAAATGCAAAAACGCTCAAAGCTAGAAGAACAAGTAAAATTTTCTTCATTTGTTAATTGTTTGAGTTAATAAAATAGTTTTCAGGAGTGAAAATTATAAATAATTTTCAATAAACACCAAGAAATTGAAACATTTTTCGCTGCTAAGTCGCACTTTGTTAAAAATGTCAAAAAAAACCCCTTTCCGGCAACAAAATAATAGCGGGCTGTGCGAAAGCACTTACACTTTATTAAAATTTGATTAAACATTCGGTAACAAAAAAAGGGATAGCGAGCACTTAAGCCAACCATCCCTCTTTAATTTCAAAGAAAATTTACAAGCTTACATACGTTCTGGAACTTCAATTCCTAACAAACGCATGCCTTGTGCAATAACATTGGCAGTTGATGCAGATAATTGTGAACGGAAACGCTTTAACTCTTCAGTTTCCGCCTGAAGAATCGACTTTTCGTGATAGAATTTGTTATAAGCTTTAGCAAGCTCGTATATATAGTTGGCTATTGCGGCCGGATTAAAGTCTTTCGCTGCCTGCGTTACTGTTTCCTGATATTGCGATAAGGTTATGATCAAGTCGCGCTCTACCGGATCGAGCATTTTTATACTTGCTGTAGAACCGATATCTCCTACCCTACTTAAAACAGACTTGATACGGGCGTGAGTATACTGAATAAACGGCCCGGTATGGCCTTGAAAATCTACGGATTCATTTGGATCGAACAGCAAACGCTTACGTGGATCGACCTTTAAAAGGAAATATTTAAGGGCACCCATACCTATAATATAATATAAGTGCTGTTTGTCGGCTTCGCTTAAGCCATCTGTTTTGCCTAAAGCCTCGGTTTGTTCTTTAGCGGTAGCTTCCATCTCGGCGATAAGATCATCGGCGTCGACTACTGTACCTTCTCGCGATTTCATCTTGCCCGATGGCAAATCGACCATACCGTAAGACAGGTGAAATAATCCTTTTGCCCATGTTTTACCCAGCTTTTGTAATATCAGGAAGAGTACCTTAAAATGGTAGTCCTGTTCGTTGCCCACCACGTATATTGATTCATCCATCCCAAAATCATTGTATTTAAGCTGTGCGGTGCCTAAATCTTGTGTGATATATACCGATGTTCCGTCGGCACGTAAAACAAGCTTTTGATCGAGGCCTTCTTCAGTCAGGTCAATCCAAACGGAGCCGTCCTCTTTTTTGAAGAAAACACCCCTAGTAAGACCTTCTTCAATAATATCCTTACCTAATAAATAGGTATTCGACTCGTAGTAGTATTTGTCAAAATCTACACCCAGCTTTTTATATGTAGTAGCAAAGCCTTCGTAAACCCATCCGTTCATCGTTTTCCAAAGGCCTATCACTTCTTCATCGCCTGCCTCCCATTTTTGCAGCATTTGCTGCGCTTGCTTCATTAAGGTTGTTTCACTCTTTGCAATGTCTGTTAACTCGTCCCTTTCCTTCGTAATCTTTTCTTCAAAGTCTTTTGACTGTTCAGATTTCAACAGGTTGATCTTTTCAAGATGTCCGTTAATTTTTGACTTTTTTTGTTCCGAAAAACTAGATAAGTCATTATCATTTATTCGTTTTAGTAATGGTTCAACCTGCTTTTTCAGTTCTTTATCGAAAATAACATAATACTTACCCACCAAATGGTCGCCTTTCAAGCCGGATGATTGTGGTGTTTCCCCATCACCAAACATTTGCCAGGCCAGCATAGATTTGCAAATATGAATACCCCGGTCATTAACCAGGTTCGTTTTAATTACCTCATAACCGGCAGCGTCTAAAATGGCCGCTACCGAATAGCCCAACAGGTTGTTACGCACATGGCCCAAATGCAGCGGCTTATTAGTATTCGGCGACGAATACTCTACCATTACTTTTTTACCATTACGGGCGGCTACGCCATACTCCTCTTTACATACTACATTATTATATATAGCCAGCCAGTAAACATCTGCGATTGAAATATTCAGAAACCCTTTTAATATATTAAAGCCAGCAACCTCAGGCAAATTGGCTTGCAGGTATGCGCCAATGTCCTGACCAGTTTGCTCGGGCGATTTACGGGAAAACTTGGTAAAAGGAAATGTTACAATGGTTACCTGCCCTTCAAACTCTTTGCGGGTTTGCTGTAGGTTAACATCCTGTGCGGTTATGTTTGTTTGATATAATTGCTCAACAGCTTTTATAGTAGCGTCAATGATAAAATCCATCCGGCAAAATTAATAAATTGACTTAACCTAACGCCATTAATTGAATTGATTAATAAATCAATAACTTTGAGTTCTTCTGTACTACTTTATGACATCATTCGCTGAACAGTTAAAATTAAACGTAAATTCTGAAATAGGCACCCTTAGAGCGCTCCTCATACACAGCCCGGATAGCGGCTTAGGCAAAGTTGTACCCTCAAAAGCGCAAGACTGGTTGTTTGAGGATATTGTGCATTTAGATACCATGCGCCGAAATGAGTATGACTATTATGTAAAACTGCTGCTTTACTTTTTAGACACCAACAAAATTAAAGGCAAATTACAAGAAATAGACGCACCACAGGCCCAACGCAACTTTTTCAAACCCGATCATTCGGCCTTTTATGCTTCTGATAAAGTTATCGAGATTCAAACCTTACTGGCCGACATTTTGCAAGATGATGTTATTCGCGAGAAGCTGACGGCATCGGTTTGTGCCATTGAAAGCTGCAATTACAGGCTGCAGCAGCAGCTGTATAATACTCCACCTATTGAATTGGCTAAAATCTTCATTTCAGGCTCTCTGCATAAAGACCATATGATATTTGCGCCAATACCTAATCTGATCTTCTCTCGTGATATTGGCATAACCATTAATAATTATATCCTTATTAATAAGCCTGCTAAAAAAGCCCGCTCAAGGGAAACACTGCTCGCAAGGTATATCTTCTTTAATCACCCCATGTTTGCTGCTTACCGCGACAATATCTTGGAGATAACTGAACCTATACAAAACTTTCTACGCCCGGGTAAAGACCAGGAAGAAAAAACTACGCTTGAAGGCGGCGATGTAATGGTGGTGAGTAAAAACCATGTGATTATTGGCTGCAGCGAGCGTACGTCACTTAGCGGCGCATATGAAGCCATCAAATTGCTGTTTGATAATAAGGTGGTTAATAAAGTAACTGTATTAAAAATACCGCATAAGCGGGATTACATGCATATTGATACGGTTTTTACACAAGTAAAACGCAATGTTTGGGTTTTGTTAGGCTCGCTGGCTAAGGCAGATGCCGCTATTACCGCGTCTGATCCGCTGAGTTGGTTTGGAGATAAAAAGCCGAAAGACAAGACCGAGATCGTACAATTTATAAACGGAAAAGACAAGCCCCGGTATTTCAGCTGCATTGAGGAATTACTGGATGATGTTAGCCTGAATGATTTAAACAGTTCAGAACGCACCAGATTTATCTATTCAGGCAATAACAACTTCCCGTTTGATGCCCGTGAGCAGTGGACAGACTCGTGCAACCTGCTGGCTCTTAAAGAAGGTGTTGTTTTAGGATATGACCGCAATGATAAAACAGTTGAAGCTTTCAAAGATGCAGGTTTTAGCGTGGTAAAGGTTGCAGAACTTTTGCAGCAATTTGAAAACGGAGAACAATCTCCGGAGGGTTTGCAGAACACCTTAATTTTGATGCCATCATCAGAGCTATCGCGCGCAAGGGGTGGTTTTCATTGTATGAGTTTACCGTTGCTACGTGATGATATTATCTAGAAACCGACGTTTCATACCGTTATAGTGTTTCATCTTATTTCGCAAATTAAACATGAAACACATCATAATATCAGGCGTTAAATTTTATTTAGCCTATTATTAAAACATTGAACTTCTTATAAGCAATGAGTCAAACCACCTCCAAAATATTAATGATTCGGCCAGCCAATTTTGGCTTTAACGAACAAACAGCAGAAAGCAATGCCTTTCAGCAAAACTGCGAACTACAACAAGTTGCCGAAAAAGCGCTACAAGAATTTGACGCATTTGTAGATCTTTTAGTAAGCAAAGGGGTTAACATAACCGTTTTAAAAGATACCACAGAGCCTCAAAAGCCTGATGCTGTTTTCCCTAACAATTGGGTTTCGTTTCATGATAATGGCGATGTACTGCTTTACCCAATGCACGCCGAAAACCGACGCCTGGAGCGCCGTGAAGACGTGATACGCAAACTCGAGGACAAGTTTAAGGTAAACCATATCATCGATTTAAGCCGTTTTGAGCTGGAGAACAAGTTTTTGGAAGGTACCGGCAGTATAGTGCTCGATCGTGAGAATAAAATAGCTTATGCCTGTTTATCGCCCCGCACCGATGCAGATGTATTAGAAACTTTCTGCAAGCACCTCGGCTTTACAGCCGTTACTTTCAATGCAGTAGACGGCAAGCAACAAGCCATTTATCATACTAACGTGATGATGTGTGTGGGCAACAATTTTGCTGTTGTTTGCCTGGATAGTTTAGCAAATGACAACGAAAAGCAAGTAGTTGCTGATTCCCTTAAAAATACAAATAAAGAAATTATTGCGATCACCTTAGAGCAGATGAACAGCTTTGCCGGCAACATGCTGGAAGTACAAAGTAAAGATGGGAAAAGCCTTTTGGTAATGTCAAAAAGCGCACATCATTCACTTACCGAAGACCAAGTAAAAACTTTAGAAAAGTACACCGAAATTGTGTCTGCCGACTTAACCACAATTGAAACTATCGGTGGTGGCAGTGCCCGTTGTATGCTGGCTGAAATCCACCTCCCAGAAGCAGAATAAGGTTTGCTGATTGAAGTTGATTGTCATTTAAGTGCTTTGCAGGAGCTTGTTTGAATTTTTTCTTGAAAACTATTTAATTCTCAACCCAAATACTAACCAACTACGGGCTCCTTACAATTAAAACAATTAAACTTCAATCAACCCAATCAACCTTTCATTAACTATTTACTAAACAAAAGCTAGTAAGCAAAGGCGCTAACAGCGTCCTTGCTTTCCAGCATAGTATGTCCCATTAAAAACTCGTCTACTTTGCGGGCTGTTTCGCGGCCTTCAGATATAGCCCAAACCACCAGCGATTGTCCGCGGCGCATATCACCGCAAGCAAACACCTTGCTTACGTTAGTACGGTAAACACCTTCTTTAGCTTTTACATTCTTGCGCTCATCCAGTTCAACACCAGCCTGCTCAATCATGCCATTATGCTGCGGGTGCAAAAAGCCCATAGCTAAAAACACCAGTTGGCAAGGCATTTCGCGTTCCGATCCTTCTATCTCCACAAATTTGATAGGTCGGCCGGTTACATCGGTTTCCCAGGTTATATCTGCCACTTTTAATGCACGCAGGTTACCGTTCTCGTCGCCTAAAAATTCTTTGGTGTTCACGCCCCAGTAACGCTGGCAACCTTCCTCATGCGAACTGGTTGTTTTAAGCACCATGGGATAGTTTGGCCAAGGCATATGCGGTGTACGCTCGCGCGGTGGTTTTAAGCTCACCTCAAATTGGTGAACAGAATTGGCACCATGGCGGTTAGATGTACCCACGCAGTCAGACCCGGTATCGCCACCTCCAATTACAATTACATCTTTGCCAGTTGCCAGAATTTCTTCGCCTGCAAACGCCGTTCCACTAACGCGTTTATTCTGCTGTTTTAAAAACTCCATTGCAAAGTAAACGCCCTTTAAATCGCGCCCGGGAATAGGCAGGTTACGAGGTATCGTTGAACCACCGGCCAGTATTACTGCATCGTTGTTGCGGGTAAGTTCATCCATTGATATGTCTTTGCCTACCTCAGTATTGCATTTAAATACAATACCTTCATCTTCCATTACTTTTAAGCGGCGGTCAATTACCCATTTTTCCAACTTAAAGTCTGGAATGCCATAGCGTAATAAACCACCCGGGCGGTCATCGCGCTCGTAAACGGTTACCGAGTGGCCGGCTTTACTCAACTGCGCAGCAGCGGCTAATCCGGCAGGGCCACCGCCAACAACAGCAACCTTTTTACCGGTTTTGATAAAGGGTGCGCTTGGTTTAACAAGGTTACGCTGGTAAGCAATCTCAATAATATGCTTCTCAATTTCTTCAATAACAACCGGGGGTTTATTAATACCTAACACGCAGGCCGACTCACACGGCGCCGGGCAAATACGGCCGGTAAATTCCGGGAAGTTATTCGTTGTAGATAATATTTCGTATGCCTCATCCCAACTTTTACGGTAAACTGCATCGTTAAACTCGGGTATTACGTTACCAAGCGGACAGCCCGAATGGCAAAAAGGAATACCACAGTTCATACACCGTGCCGATTGCTCATTGAGTTTATCATCGCTATATAAACCAACAAACTCGTTATAATTCTTCACACGCTCCTCGGGCGCTAATTTGCCAGGAAGCTCTCTGTTATATTCTTGAAATCCGGTAGGTTTTCCCATTTCTTAATTAGCTGATGTTTGATATTCTTGTTGCAACAAAACTCTCTTGTACTCCTTAGGAAACACCTTCACAAAATTTAAAGCAACCGACTGCCAGTTGTTCAATAAATGCTCCGCCAGCTTACTGTTGGTTAAGTGCACATGCTTTTTTAACAGTGTTGTAATTTGTTCTTCGTCTTGTTTAGTTAGTGGATCCAGGTCAACCATCTCGGTATTGCAGTTGCTTGCAAAATCGCCTTGCGGATTGTAAATCCAGGCAATGCCACCGCTCATACCTGCTGCAAAGTTGCGGCCTGTTTTACCTAAAATAAGTGCACGTCCGCCGGTCATGTACTCGCAGCCGTGGTCACCCACTCCTTCTACCACAACTGTGGCACCAGAATTACGAACAGCAAAACGTTCACCAGCCATACCACGCACAAATAGCTCGCCTGATGTAGCACCATACATAGCCACATTGCCCACAATGATGTTATCTTCAGGCACATAACTTGCATCACCTTTTGGATAGATAGCTAACTGAGCACCAGACAAGCCCTTGCCTACATAGTCATTGGCCTCACCTTCCAGCTCAAAGGCTATCCCTTTAGCAGCAAACGCGCCAAAGCTCTGACCGGCAGAACCTTTAAATTTGAAGTTTATAGTATTTTCAGGCAAGCCCGCGGAACCATATTTCTTGGATATCTCATTTGAAAGTAGCGTACCTACCGTGCGGTCTATATTCTTCAAGTCAAATGATGCGAAAACAGGTGTCCGGTCTGCCAGCGCAGGCTGGGCAGCTTCCAACAGTTTCCAGTCAATGATATTGTCCATACCATGATCTTGTTGCTGACTGTTATGCAAGGTGTTACCCTTAGCATTGGTCACTGGATGCAGTATGCCAGACAAATCAACTTTCTTAGCTTTCCAACTTTGTATGTTATCCTTAACACGCAGGAATTGTACGCGTCCTACCATTTCATTAATAGTACGGAAGCCAAGCTCGGCCATAATTTCGCGCATATCCTCGGCAAGGAAACGGAACAGGTTAACCACATGCTCGGGCTTACCGCTAAATAAGCGGCGCAGATCAGGGTCTTGCGTAGCCACACCTACAGGGCAGGTATTTAGATGACATTTACGCATCATAATACAACCACTGGCAACTAAAGCTGCGGTAGCAACGCCCCACTCCTCGGCACCCAACAAGGCAGCTATCACCAAATCACGACCGGTTTTCATCTGCCCATCGGCCTGTAAAACCACACGGCTGCGTAACTTACTGCGTACCAAAGTTTGGTGCGCCTCGGCCAAGCCAAGTTCCCAAGGCAAGCCAGCATGTTTAATTGAACTTATTGGTGACGCACCTGTACCGCCATCATAACCAGCAATCAGTACCACATCGGCATGAGCTTTGGCCACACCTGCTGCAATGGTACCTACGCCGGCTTTCGATACCAGCTTAACGTTGATACGGGCAGCACGGTTAGCATTCTTTAAATCGAATATTAACTGCGCCAAATCCTCAATGGAATAAATATCGTGGTGTGGTGGCGGCGATATTAAACCTACGCCAGGCGTAGAGTGACGAGTTTTGGCAATCCAGGCATCCACCTTGTGGCCAGGTAATTGTCCGCCCTCGCCCGGTTTAGCGCCTTGCGCCATTTTAATTTGCAGTTCATCGGCATTAGTGAGGTAATTAGAAGTCACCCCGAAACGTGCAGATGCAATTTGCTTAATTGCCGAACGCATAGAATCGCCGTTTGGCAGTTTTTCATAACGCATTTCATCCTCTCCACCTTCACCGGTGTTACTCTTACCGCCAATGCGGTTCATGGCAATAGCCAGCGTACTGTGAGCCTCATGCGAAATAGAACCGAATGACATGGCACCGGTAGCAAAACGCTTCATGATGCTTTCTATAGGTTCAACCTCATCAACAGAGATTGACTCGCGATGATGTGTAAAGTCTAATAAGCCGCGTATGGTAAAGTGCTTTTCAGTTTGTTCGTTTACTAAACGGGCGTAGGTTTTATAAACCTCAAAATTATTGGTACTGGTGGCGTGTTGCAGCAAGTGTACCGTTTGTGGGTTAAACAAGTGAGCTTCGCCACGGCGTTTCCACTGATAAATACCACCTTCCGGCAGCAATTTAACCTCACCCTTTAATGTGGTAAAACCAAACTTATGTTTGCTTAAAGATTCACGGGCTATTTCATCGAGGCCTAAACCACCAATACGGGTAACAGCGCCAGTGAAATAACGATCAACCACCTCCTTATTTAAACCTAGTATTTCAAACTGTTGCGAACCGTGATAAGACTGCAACGTAGATATGCCCATTTTAGAGAAGATCTTAAGCAATCCGTAGTTTACGGCTTTTACATAGTTTTTAGATAGTGATTTAATATCAAGCTCACTGGCAATGCTACCATTGTTCTTCATGGTCTCGATGGTAGAAAGCGCCAGGTACGGATTAATTGCAGTTGCACCGAACGCCAGCAGGCATGCAAAATGGTGCACCTCCCAAACATCCCCTGCTTCAACAACCAAACCTACAGCACCTCTGCGGCCAATTTTAACCAGGTGGTGGTGAACTGCTGAAACAGCTAGCAAAGATGGAATGGCGGCGTGCTCTGAATCCAAAGCACGGTCACTCAGTATTAATACTTCAAAACCATCATCCACCGCATCTTCGGCATACCGGCACAAACGCTCAATACCTTTTTGAAGTGAGCCGGGTTGGCCATCAGCCTTAAAGTAAGTTTGTAGTGTTTTAGCGTGGAATAAACCAGTATCGATACTACGCAATTTTTCCAGTTGGTGATTACGTAAGATGGGGTGTTTAAGCGCTACGCAGTGGCAGTGCATTTTGTCCTCATCAAGCAAGTTACCGTTGTTACCTATAAAGGTAGCCAAACTCATCACTAAACGCTCGCGAATAGGATCTATTGGCGGGTTGGTTACCTGGGCAAAGAACTGCTTAAAGTAGCTTGCCAGATGCTGAGGTTTATCAGACAATATAGCTAATGGTACATCCGTTCCCATGGAGCCAATAGGTTCCATGGCATCTAATGCCATCGGCTTGATGATGCCGTCTATATCCTCACGTGTGTAACCAAATACCTGTTGGTACTTAAAAACCGAATCGGGCGATAAGCTGGTAAATGTAACGCGCGGATCGGGCAGATCTTCTAAGCGTATTTTGTAATTTTCCAGCCAACGGTCGTACGGCTGGCGAGCCGCCATTTCACTTTTAATTTCTTCGTCAGTAATAATTTTATGCTGCACCGTGTCAATCAAAAGCATTTTGCCGGGCTGTAAACGGCCCTTGCTTACTACAGTAGCTTCATCAATGGCCAAAACACCGGTTTCTGACGCTGCTATAACTCTACCATCATTGGTAACCGTATAACGCAACGGACGCAAACCATTACGGTCAAGCAAAGCACCTACTAGTTTACCATCGGTAAAGCAAATAGCTGCCGGGCCATCCCAAGGCTGCATAATGGTGGCATGATACTCATAGAACGCTTTTTTAAGCGGGTCCATTTGTTCATTGCCATCCCAAGCCTCTGGTATCAGCATCATCATTACATGCGGTAATGAACGACCTGAGTGCTGCAGTATCTCTATAATGTTATCTAAGCAAGCGGAGTCGGACTGGTTATTATCAATAACGGGCAACAGCATCTCCATTTCTTCGCGGCTAAAGTATGCCGAAGCTAAAGACTTTACACTCGAGAAGAACCAGTTTAAGTTACCGGTAAGGGTATTGATCTCGCCGTTATGTGCAATTAAGCGGAAAGGCTGAGCCAGTTTCCATGATGGGAAAGTATTAGTAGAAAAACGCGAGTGTATCATGGCAAAGCCCGATACCAAACGGGGATCTGCCAGATCAGTAAAGTATTGGCGTAATTGATACGTAGTTACCTGACCTTTGTAGATAATAGTTTTACAAGAAAACGAGGTGAAGTAAAAATGCTCACCAGCTCCAGCAATGGTTTCATTAACGGTTTTGTTTATAAAGCGGCGAAGCACATAAAGCTTACGCTCAAAATCTTCGGTGTTATTTATGGCCGAAGGTCTTAATACGAATACCTGCTCCACATCGGGTTCAGCGGTACGGGCAGTTTCGCCAATTACCGATGAATTAACCGGGAGCTTACGGAAACCAAGAATGGTTAATCCTAATTTTTCAACCGCACTATAAATTACATTACGACAAGCTTTCTTCAGGGCAGAGTCTTTAGGAAAAAATAACATACCTACTCCATACTCGCCTGGCTGGGGCAAACTCACCTCTATATCCGAACACTCCTCCATTAAAAATTCATGCGGCAACTGTATAAGAATGCCCGCGCCGTCTCCCGATTCGGGGTCACAACCACAGGCTCCTCTGTGCTCCATATTTTCGAGCATAGTTAGCGCATCATGAATAATCTGGTTAGACTTAATGCCGTTTATATTAGCAATAAATCCAGTTCCGCAGGAGTCGTGCTCAAATTCAGACCTGTATAGGCCTTGCTGTTCACATTCTGTTTGATCCATGTTTAAATTAAGATATTGTAAATTGGGCTACTATCACGAATATACTGTTTTTAGATTTTACACAAAATAAAAATTGCTTTTTTGCGATAATTCAAAATTTAATAAGCCCCAGTAACCCTTTATTTCAAATTTCGCAACCAGGAACAATCAAAGCATACGGTAATTTATACTCATTCTAAAGTAAGGCCATTATTAAAGTTTGGTTACCTTTGGCTCAATAAAATATAATGGAGCAAAAAAATAAAGCCGTTTTTTTAGACCGCGACGGCGTCTTAAATAAAGAATTAGGTGACTACGTTTGTCGCCTTGAAGATTTCAAGGTACTTGAACACAACTTTGCACCTTTAAAGGAATTGCAAGACAGGGGATACTTGTTAATTGTAGCTACCAACCAGGGCGGTTTAGCCAAAGGCTGGTATACCGAAGAACAGCTGGCCGAAATGCACCAGCACCTTAAGGATACTTATGCCCAACATGGCGTTACCTTTACCGATATATACTTTTGCCCACACCACCCACTGTTTACCGGCGATTGCGATTGCCGTAAACCCAAACCTGGCATGTTGTTGAAAGGTATAGCCCAACACAACATTGATCCAACACTGTCTTATTTTATAGGCGACCGCGAGCGCGACGTTGAAGCCGGCGAGGCTGCAGGTGTTACCGGCATCCTCATCAACAGCGATCAACCAATAAGTGACGTGCTCCACTTAATTAAGTGAAAGAGTAAAGAATAGAGAGTTAACGATACGGACCTGGTGTATAACTATATTGAAAAATGTAACCAAGTCTTCGTTCTTTACTCTTGACGCTAAACTCTTTTTAATTATATTTGCCGCAGCTCATCAAAAAGTTAGCTATTAAATGAACGGTTTCAATTTACATCATTTGCATATGCACCATCGCCCCCTGTGGCGATAATAATGATGTATGTTTCTACGCGAAATAACAAACCCCGTTTTATTTATAGTATAATACCCCCAACTTGTGAAAACACTTAAAATAGCTATCCAAAAATCTGGACGGCTCAATGAAAAATCAGTAGAGCTGCTTAAAAACTGCGGCTTAAATTTCGAAAATTACAAAAGCTCACTGATATCCCCTGTTTCGAATTTCCCGCTCGAAATTCTCTTTCTACGTGACGACGACATTCCTGAATACGTGCAGGATGGCATTGCCGACTTAGGGATAGTAGGCGAAAACGTAATACAAGAGACAGAAGTTAAAGTTAGCTATTTGCAAAAACTTGGATTTGGCAAGTGCTCACTAAAGATTGCTGTTCCAAACAACACCAGCATTCAGGATGTTGCCGATTTAAACGGCCGTTCTATAGCTACCACCTACCCTGTTATCCTTAAAAAATATTTAGACAGCCTAAACATCAGTGCCGATATCCGCACCATATCTGGTTCGGTTGAAATATCGCCGGGTTTGGGCTTAAGTGATGCCATTTGTGACTTAGTATCAACCGGTGGCACTTTAAAAAGCAACGGATTAAAGCCTTTTGCCGATGTAATGTCGAGCGAGGCGGTGCTTATTGGTCGCCAAGGCTCTGAAAGTGAAGATCTTATACAGGAACTTATTCAGCGTATCCAATCGGTATTGAGGGCTAAAGAAACCAAGTATGTGGTTTTAAATGTAGAGCGCACCAACCTTAATACAGTGTTATCGCTGTTACCTGGCGTTAAAAGTCCGTCGGTGGTACCACTTGCCGAGTCTGAGTGGGTTGCCGTACATACAGTGATACCCGAGCGCGATTTTTGGGATCGCATTAGCCAGCTAAAACAAGCCGGCGCACAAGGCATTGTGGTAATGCCTATCGAAAAAATAATATTGTAAAACCCCAGTCCCCATCAGGGGAGCTATTAATAAGTTTAATATGCTAAAGGTTTATAATTACGCCGAATTAAGCAAAGCTCAGGTCAACGACCTGGTGCAACGCAACATTGACCCGGCTAACGAGATACGTACGGTTGTAGAAACTATAATTGGCAACGTACAACAGCAGGGCGACCTGGCTTTGCTGGACTACGCCCGCCAATTTGATAAAGTTGTACTGGATAAACTTTATCTCGACAAAGCAGAACTGGCCGAAATAGCTACCGCCTTACTTCCAGAGCAAAAAACAGCGCTCGAGGTGGCTTATCAAAACATTTACAAATTTCATGAGAGCCAGTTAAAAGCAGAAAGCAAGATAGAGACCATGCCGGGCGTAACCTGCTGGCGCGAACTGCGGCCTATTGAAAAAGTAGGTTTATACATACCCGGTGGATCTGCCGTTTTGCCAAGCACTTTTTTAATGCTGGGTATACCCGCGCGTATTGCCGGCTGCAAAGAAATTGTGGTATGTTCGCCTCCGGGCAAAAATGGAAAGCTAAATGCTTTTATAGCTTATGTGGCCGAACTGTTAGATATTGACCGCATATACTTGGCGGGTGGTGCACAAGCTATTGCAGCGATGGCTTACGGAACTTCTACAATAACTAAAGTTGATAAGATTTTTGGCCCTGGCAATCAATTTGTAACCAAAGCTAAAACCATCATTCAATCAACTACCGTAACTGCTATTGATATGCCAGCGGGCCCGTCGGAGGTTTTAGTGATTGCCGACGAAACTGCAAACCCGGCGTATATAGCAGCTGATCTATTAGCTCAAGCCGAACATGGTATCGATAGTCAGAGTATATTGGTAGCCACATCAACCCATATTATTGAGCAGACTATTGCCGAGCTGGAAAAGCAGCTACCCATATTGCCGCGTGCCGAAATTGCCGCACAAGCTATCGCTAATTCTTATGCCCTTATGGTAAACGACTTGAGCGAGGCAATGCAATTCAGCAATCAATACGCCCCCGAACACCTGATACTGGCCACTGAAAGCTGGCAGCAAATAACGGAAAGCATTATTAACGCTGGCTCAGTGTTTTTAGGCAACCAAACGCCTGAAAGTGTGGGTGATTATGCGTCGGGCACTAACCATACGCTGCCAACCAGCGCTTACGCCAAGGCCTACTCAGGGGTTTCTGTTGATTCGTTTGTGAAGAAGATTACCTTTCAACACCTAACACCCGAGGGTTTAAAAGCCATCGGTCCGCATGTGGAGATACTGGCTGATTTGGAAGGCCTGCATGCACATAGAAATGCGGTAAGTGTAAGAATGCAATCAGAAGTTAACTAAACACTATGGCAATGAACGGAGCCATAATGAGCAAATCATGACTACCATGTTCGACATCAATAATATCTTAAGAGAAAATATAAAGAACTTAAAGCCTTATTCATCAGCTCGTGATGAATTTCAGGGCGAGGCAAGCGTATACCTTGATGCCAATGAAAATGCATTCGGATCGCCTTTGGACCAGAACTACAACCGCTATCCCGACCCGCTACAGTATGCCGTAAAAAAGCGCTTAAGCGAAATTAAAGGCGTACCACCGCGTAACATCTTTTTAGGGAATGGCAGCGACGAAGCTATCGACATTTTATTCCGAAGCTTTTGCAACCCAGGTACCGACAACGTAATATTGGTACCCCCAACCTACGGCATGTACGAGGTATCGGCTAATATTAATGACGTTGCAACCCGGAAGGTTAACTTGACTGATGATTACCAGTTAAACTTAGATGGCATAGCCGAGGCAATTGATGCGCAAACCAAAATCATCTTTGTTTGCTCGCCTAACAACCCAACCGGTAATTCTATTAACCGTGATGACATTGAAACGCTGCTATCTAACTTTAACGGCCTGGTAGTGGTTGATGAAGCTTATATTAACTTTAGCCGTCAAAAAACATTTATACAGGAACTAACCGAATATGCTAACCTCATTGTTTTGCAAACCCTGTCTAAGGCCTGGGGACTGGCCGGTTTACGTGTAGGCATGGCCTTTGCCAGCGAAGAAATTATTGAGGTAATGAACCGCGTTAAGCCACCGTATAACATCAATGAGGCTTCGCAGCAATTGGCTTTGCAAGCCTTGCAAAACACCGAGCAGGTAAACGGCTGGATCAAAGAAACTTTGGCCGAGCGTGATAAACTGGTACTCCAACTGAAAGACCTTGATTTTGTGGTAGATATTTATCCCTCAGATGCTAACTTTATATTAGTGAAAACTACCGACGCCAAAGGCATCTACAATTTCCTGGTCCAAAACGGCATCATTGTGCGCGACCGCTCTAAGGTAGAACTATGCGAAGGCTCGTTGCGCATTACAGTAGGCACCCCACAGGAAAACATTACCCTCATTAACACTTTACAAAACTTTAAATGAGCAATCTTAAAAAAGTATTGTTTATAGACCGCGATGGCACCATGATTAGCGAGTGTGCCGATGAGCAGATTGACGCTTTTGATAAATTGACGTTCTATCCTGGTGCGCTTACCTACTTGCCCCGCATAGCTAAAGAGCTGGATTACGAGCTGGTGATGGTAACTAACCAGGATGGCTTGGGTACGACTGCTCATCCGGATGAAAACTTCTTCCCGGTACATGAGTTTGTAATGAAAACTTTCGCAAACGAGGGTGTTAACTTTGAGGCCACTTTTATTGACCGCACTTTTGCAGCCGATAATGCGCCTACCCGCAAGCCTGGCACAGGAATGCTTACTCAATATCTCGACACCGAGAAGTATGACCTGGCTAACTCCTTTGTAATAGGCGACCGGCTGAACGATGTACTGCTGGCAAAAAACCTGGGCGCTAAAGCCATTTGGATAAACGATGGCCTAGGTATGGGTGCTAAAGAATTTACCACAGAAGAAATTGCCGCCATAAACGCTACTATCGGTATTAAAACTACCGAGTGGCAAAAAGTATATGAGTTTTTAAAAGTGGGCAAACGTGTTATTGAGCACCGCCGTACCACCAAGGAGACGGATATATACATTAAAATAGATTTAGATGGCACGGGCGAGGCTAAAGTAAATACCGGCCTCCACTTCTTCGACCACATGCTTGATCAGATTGCCCGGCATGGTAGTGTTGATCTGGAAGTAGTGGCTAAAGGAGATTTGCATATCGATGAGCATCACACTATTGAAGATACTGGTATTGCCTTAGGAGAAGCTATGGCAACTGCATTGGGTAACAAGCGGGGTATTGAGCGTTACGGCTTTTGTTTACCTATGGACGATTGCCTGGCACAAGCTGCTATTGATTTTGGCGGCCGCAACTGGCTGATGTGGGAAGCGGACTTTAAGCGTGAAAAAGTGGGCGATATGCCTACCGAGATGTTTTATCATTTCTTTAAATCGTTTACCGACGCCGCTAAATGCAATTTAAATATAAAAGCTGAAGGTTATAACGAACATCATAAAATAGAAGCTATATTTAAAGCTTTTGCCAAAGCCATTAAAATGGCTGTGCGCAGAGATGTAAATAATATGGTTCTACCCAGTACCAAGGGCGTACTGTAATCGGCTAAGGAGAATATCAAATAATGGAAGTTACGGAAAAACAAGACTCCGAAATACAAAGTTCACCTTCCCGGCCAGATGCTTCCAACAGCATAGGCATCGTTAGGTATGGTGCAGGAAATATTTTTTCGCTCACGTCTGCGCTCGACAGATTGAATATTCCGTACGGCATGATACACACCGAAGCCGACTTTGAACACTACGAGCGATACATCATTCCGGGTGTAGGCCATGCCGGAGCGGCCATGAACAAGTTGGAGCAAACCGGCCTTGTACCAGCTATTAAAGCCCTTAAAAAACCAACTCTGGGCATCTGCGTGGGCATGCAGTTAATGACAGCTTATTCTGAAGAAGGTAATGCCGATTTACTGAATATTTTTCCGAACAAGACATTGCGTTTTAAAGACAACGAACACTATAAAGTGCCGCATACCGGCTGGAACCGCGTATTACAAGATAAAGAGAACCCGTTATTCAACGGCATACCCGATGGCGCACATTTTTATTTTGTGCACTCCTACTACATTGAGCACAGTAATTTATTTACCTTGGCTTCAACTAATTACACCTTAAAGTATTCTGCATCAATTTGGCATGACAACTTTTATGGCGTACAATTTCACCCCGAAAAATCGGGTGTGTTTGGGGAAAAATTATTAGCAAACTTTTCAAAAATATAAAGGCATGTATATTATTCCTGCTATTGACATTCTGAACAAAAAAGTTGTTCGGTTACGTGAAGGCGATTATGAACAGGTAACGCAGTATGATGTGAGCCTTGAAGAAATGATTGAGCGCTACCAGTCTATCGGTACCGAACTCATCCACATTATTGATTTGAATGGCGCCAAAGGCGATTTCAGTAACCAACAATATCTGTTTGATGTTATTAAAAAAACAGATATGAAAATTCAATATGGTGGTGGCATCCGCAGTATTGAAAAAGTTCAGGAGCTCACAGATGCAGGCATAGCCCGTGTAATAGTAGGCACGCAAGCTATCAGTAATCCAATTTTTTTAGATGAACTGAGCAAAGCCATGTGTGGCCAAAGCAAGTGTTCTGACAAAATTGTGGTAGCTATTGATGTGCTTGATGAAGTAATCAAATACTCGGGTTGGATGGAAAGCTCGCCTATAAAACTGATTGATTATGTTGACCGCTGCCTACACCTGGGCTTTTACCGTTTTTTGTGTACGGATATTAACAAAGACGGTAAACTAGGTGGTGCAGGTGTAGATCTGTACAAAAAATTATTGAGCCACTCTCCTTTTATTAAGCTTATAGCGTCTGGTGGCGTTAGCTCCATGAAAGACATTGAGCAACTTAACAAGATAAAAGTAGAAAGCTGTGTGGTTGGAAAAGCCATCTATGAAAATCGCATCACCATTGACGACGTAAAAAACTGGAACTTAAAATCGTTAATATCGATATAAAGCACGACCTGAAAATAACAACCGACCTGTCATTTCGAGTATGAGAACTTTTTTAAGTGCTAAGTTAATCAGCAAGAAAAGAAAGGCTCGTTACCTGATTTGATGACAGGTTATAATAGCATTTTGCTTTGCAAGAGATAAAAGAAAATATAAACTCGCCCTTTACAAAGCCGATGGCATCTAGCCTCGCCAAACGCATTATTCCCTGCCTTGACGTTAAGGACGGACGCACGGTTAAAGGCGTAAACTTTGTTGACCTACGTGATGCTGGCGACCCTGTTGAGCTGGCCTGGAACTACTCCCAGCAAGGTGCTGACGAACTGGTTTTTTTGGACATTACGGCTACGCATGAAAAACGCAAAACCCTGATAGAACTGGTTAAAGCTGTAGCCCGCCAAATTAACATCCCATTTACCATAGGCGGCGGCATTAACGAAATTGCTGACGCCGACGCACTGTTAAACGCCGGTGCCGATAAAATATCGATCAACTCGGCCGCTGTACGTAACCCAGCACTGATTGATGAACTGGCAGCAGCTTTTGGTGTGCAGTTTGTTATTGTAGCGGTAGATACACGTCATATTGGTAATACCAATATTGTACACCTGAACGGTGGCCGCATAGCCACAGATAAGGAAACGCCAAGCTGGATTAAGGAGGCTGAAAGCCGTGGAGCAGGTGAAATTTTGCTTACTTCTATGGATCATGATGGTACAAAAGCTGGTTTTGATAACACTTTTTTGAAAGTGGTAAATGATGCCGTGCGTATACCGGTTATTGCCTCTGGTGGTGCAGGTAACGTGCAGCACTTCATAGATGTGTTTGAACAAACAAATGTAGATGCTGCCTTGGCCGCTTCAGTTTTCCATTACGGCGAAATTTTGATACCGGATTTAAAAGAGAGTTTAAGAACGCGTCAAATAGAAGTAAGATAAAACATAACTTAGATCATGCGGAATGTGAGTGATAGCTCTCTTTCAACATGTTAACTGATGACAAATGCAAGAAGGCTACGCTTATTCCTGCAATACTTTAAGAATCAATAATGCAAATAGATTTCACCAAATCACCCGATGGCTTAGTGCCGGTGGTTATACAGGACGTACAGACGTTAGAAGTGCTGATGCTGGGCTACATGAATAAGGATGCCTATGATAAAACAGTGCAAGAAAACATTGTCACGTTCTACTCCCGCTCAAAGAACCGTTTATGGACTAAAGGCGAAACCAGCAATAACTTTTTGCATGTCGTAAGCATTCATCTCGATTGCGATAACGACACCATCCTGATAAAAGCTAAAGCCGATGGGCCTACCTGTCATACCGGCGCACGCAGCTGCTTCCAAACCACGTATAACCAAAATTTCATTTTGGAACTGGAAAATATTATTGAGGACCGTTACACTAATCCGCAAGAAGGTTCGTACATCAACAAACTGCAAGGCAAAGGTCTTAATAAAATAGCTCAAAAAGTAGGCGAAGAAGGTGTAGAAACCGTTATAGCTGCCCTGGCAGAAACCGAAACCGACTTGATTAATGAGGCATCAGACCTTGTATTCCACCTATTGGTGTTGCTTCGCGAAAAGGGTTTGAAGTTAGAAACTATTGCCAAAAATCTGGAGCAAAGGCATAAATAACTGTTCAGTGTTTCATTAGTGCATCCGTTCACTATTCTTTTATAGTCCTTTCTGAGTTACTAATGAACCAAACACGCTAATGAACAAATTAAATGAAAGTAGAAAAGTCATTTGAATTATCCGGACATCAGAACCCCATTTTTGCGTTAGAATTTTCGCAAAAGCCTGGAATTTTGTTCAGCGCGGGGAATGATAAGGGTTTAGTGGAGTGGAGCTTGGAAAAACAGACCTTCATTAAAGTAATGTTCCCGGTAGTAGCTTCGGTGTATGCTATTCATTGCCCTACCGGCTTTCCGTTAATGTTTGCCGGTCTACGTAACGGTCAGGTATTAGTTTTCGATTTTATTGAGCAAAAGATTACCGGTATACTAAAACAGCATACCAAACCTGTATTTGATATTAAATCTGTTAAAGGAAAGCAAGAACTGCTTGTGGCATCTGAAGATGGCACGGTAAGCATTTGGAACTTGAATACCTTTGAACTGATACATACCATACAGATATCAACTGATACAGTTCGGAGCATCAGCATTTCGCCCGATGAAACGCAGGTAGCTTTTGGATGCAGGGATAGTTCGATAAAGATTTATAGCCTGCATGATTATGGCTTTATAAGCACATTAAGTGATCATACCATGGCAGTGTTCACAGTTCAGCATTCGCCCGATGGCCAGCACCTTTTATCGGGAGCACGTGATGCACAAATTAAGATTTGGAACGCTTCAGATCTTACCTTACAACAAAGCATTGCAGCACACCTATTTGCCGTAAACCATATCGTCTTTCATCCTACGGAGCCTTATTTTGCATCCGCCAGTATGGATAAAAGCATTAAAATTTGGGGCGCTGATGACTTTAAACTTTACAAGATCATCAGCCGGGAGAAAGGCTACGCCAGCCACCAGCTGTCTGTCAATAAATTAGCTTGGAACGGTAACCAATTAATTTCAACCGGCGATGACAAGCGCATTATTGCCTGGGATATTGCTTTCTAACTAAGTATTCGCTTGATAATGCGCAGCTTGTGCGTATGCTTTTTAAATTCTTCCGAATATATCCCTTGACCGTCTATAGCTTCGATTTTAACCCGGCCCGATGAATGGATAATTTGCTCGCTGTTGAGCATTATACCAACATGTACAATCCGCCCTTCGTCGTTATCAAAAAAGGCCAGGTCGCCGGCTTGTGCCGATGGCAAAAAGTCAACGGCCGTGCCCTGCTCTACCTGCTGACTGGCATCTCGCCTTAACTGTATACCATGTTGCTTGTATACTGCCTGCACAAAGCCGGAGCAGTCGATGCCAAAATGGGTACGGCCGGCCCATAAATAAGGTGTGTTTAAATAAGTCTTGGCAGTGGCAATCAGATCCGCCTCCCGTTCACCCGGGTCATTTATACCGAACACATCGTTATTTATCCAGCTACTGCCATTTTCGTAAAAAGGCAAGTTACTGCCCGCAGGCAGGTACAATAAGCTGTTATCGCTTTGCTTATAAGCTATGGTTACAGGCTGTGTAGTAAGTATCGTGTCAGTTTGTTGCAAAGAAAGGTAATCCTCATAATTTAACAGTGATACCTGATTGCTGCTAATCCAACCTTCATAAGCATCATGGGCGGTTACAATTTTCACCCACTTATCCTGCCGTTCTAATAACTCATAAGTTTCACCGAACAACAACTGCGACACCATCTCGCTTTTATCGCTCCCCTCAGCCCTTATGGGTATTATTGCTAACTTACTTATGCCGTATTCCATGCTGCTAATTTATAATTACTTCCCGGTAAACAAAAAAGGGACACTGTTTGAGTATCCCTTTTAAAAATAAATTTTGTTGTGTTTAACCTTCCATGTGTAGCCACTGCTTTTTAGCAATCAGCTCCTCTTGAGTCTCACGAACATTTTCATCGTCTACGCAGCAATCTACCGGGCAAACGGCCGCACATTGTGGCTCATCATGAAAACCTACGCATTCGGTACATTTATCTGGAACGATATAATATATATCATCCGATATTGCGGCTTGCGCTTCATCAGCGCTTAGCGTGTTTCCATCACCAAAATCAATAACACCTTTAAGCTCAGTACCGTCCGAAAAACGCCAGCTGGCTCCGGCATCGTAAATTGCGTTATTTGGGCATTCCGGCTCACATGCTCCGCAGTTTATACATTCGTCTGTGATTACAATTGCCATATATCTTTAGCTCTATATCTTATTATTCTGTTTACCTTTGCCTTTTTGAAAAGGCTTGCAAATATAACAAAAAAAACGTTTGCTGGTTTCCACATCTGTATAGTATATATGTCAATTTTCAACAAGTCATATTTAATCCAAATACTGGCCAATTTGGGCAGGCAATTGCTTAATCCCAATGCTACATTGCAGCAGCTGGTAGAAAGTGAACGCAATGTAAACCCCTGGTTCACGCCTGAAAGTGTGCAGCAGGCCATACAGGCAACAGGCTTATCTTTAACCGAAGATAACCTTGCGCAATGGCTGAACCACTATCAGCTTAAAGAACATGCTTCTAAAAAAGTTGGGTTAATACTTGCAGGCAACATCCCATTGGTGGGTTTTCATGATGTGCTTTGTGTATTAGCAAGCGGCAATATTGCGCTAATAAAAGCGTCATCACAAGATGCACGATTAATTAAGTATGTTTTACAATTGCTGGTAAATATTGAACCGCAATTAGCCGGCAGCTACCATTTTATTGAACGCCTGGAAGGATTTGATGCTATTATAGCTACAGGAAGCAACAATACTTCCAGATATTTTGAATACTACTTTGGCAAAGTGCCTAACATTATACGCAAGAACCGAAACAGTATCGCACTGTTAACTGGCCAGGAAAGTACTGAACAGTTACATGAGCTTGGAAAAGATATTTTTGATTACTATGGCTTAGGTTGCCGTAACGTATCAAAACTTTTAGTGCCTAAAGGCTATAACTTCATCCCGTTTTTTGAAGCCATTGAAGATTATCACCACATTGCACAGCATCACAAGTACCACAACAACTACGATTACAACAAAGCAATATACCTGGTAAACAGAGATAAGCACCTCGACAATGGCTTTTTATTGTTAAAGGAAGACACCCGCTTAGCCTCTCCCCTGGCCGTACTTTATTACGAAGAGTATGAGGACTTAAATGCAGCAGAAGCACTTTTAAGGGAACAGCGGGAACAGATACAATGTATAGTGAGTATGGTAAATTTGCCTGTTGAAGTGCAGGTGGTTGATTTTGGCAAGAGCCAGCAGCCTGCGCTTTGGGATTATGCCGACGGAATTGATACAATGGAGTTCTTGTCTAATCTTTAAAAATACGTACTTTTGAAGGGCATGTATATCATCAAAGTAAAAGGCGTTGCCAAAATACCCGACTATGTGCAGTTACGCGATGAGCAGTTTACACTCCTGGCCTATTTTAGGGTAGACAGACCTGATAAATCGCTGGACAAGGTTGGTTTGGGCGATAAGGCCGATTACATTATGAACCTGATAAAAGACCTGCCTTTTGGCCAGATATTGAAACTTGAATTATAAAGTAAATGATTGGAAATTCCGTTATAAAACTGCAAGGCGTTGATATTTTTCAGCAAAAGCACCTGGTATTGTCTGATGTAAACCTGCATATCGATAAAGGCGATTTTGTTTGGCTTATCGGTCAGACCGGCTCGGGTAAAAGCAGTTTACTTAAAGTAATTTATGGCGATTTAAATATTACTACTGGTGAAGGACATGCCGGGGGTTACGATTTAAAGAAGCTGGCTACCAGGGATGTTCCTTACCTACGCCGTAAGCTGGGCATTGTATTTCAGGATTTTCAATTATTAACCGACCGAACTATAGAGCAAAACTTACACTTTGTAATGAAAGCCACCGGTTGGAAAGATAAAAAGCTAATTGCAGACCGTATCCGTGATGTACTGGAAAAAGTTGGCCTGCGTTCAAAAATAAAAAAGATGCCACATGAACTTTCGGGCGGCGAGCAGCAACGTGTGGTAATTGCACGAGCTTTACTGAACGATCCTGAAATTATATTGGCTGATGAGCCAACCGGCAACCTGGATCCGGACACATCCGAGGAAATTGTGATGCTCCTGAAACAGATCAGCCTATCAGGCACTGCGGTGGTCGTTGCAACGCATGATTACCATATCATCCGTACTTTTCCATCTCGCATTATCAAATGCGAATCAGGCAAAGTACTGGAGGATGTTCAGATAGCATAATTTAGGGGCTAGTTTAAGGTTAGTAAGTGTTGCATTCCCTTGCAAGCTCTCCTTCGCAAGTTGTAACATGCTACTGACAACCCCTGTTATATAACTGACATCACACAACGGATTATGGCCGCTGGCAGGATCCGGAGAGACATTTCTACCCAATTTGTCGAATACCTACTGACAGGCTGACCGCTTTGCGGCTATGGCAAGGTACTTGATTTGCAACATTATCATGAACTTTAAAGACATGTTTAACAAGAATAAGAAGCAGGATACACCTGATACAGAAGATTTAAACGAAGTGAACACGGAGAATACCACACCTGAAGAACAAGCCGAAAATCCATTGGCTGATGAATTAAACGTAAATGCTGAAGAAGTTAAAACTGAATTATCAGCAGAGGCAAAGCTAAAGGAAGACCTGGCACAGGCTAATGATAAATATTTACGCTTGTACGCTGAGTTTGACAATTTTAAGCGCCGCACTACTAAAGAGCGTGTGGAGCTATTACAAACTGCTGGTAAAGAAGTAATTGTATCTATGCTACCTGTGCTGGATGATTTTGAAAGAGCTATTAAAGCAATGGAAAATGCACAGGATGTAAACGCTGTAAAAGAAGGCGTACTTCTGGTACAGTCTAAGCTTAAAAATATTCTGACTCAAAAAGGTCTTAAGGAAATGGAAGCTACAGGAACCACCTTTGATGCTGACATTCATGAAGCAATTACCAATATACCTGCACCTACCGATGACCTTAAAGGTAAAGTAGTTGATCAACTGGAAAAAGGTTACTACCTAAATGATAAGGTAGTACGTTTTGCTAAAGTAGTAGTAGGCGCTTAATTAGTTAGTAAGTAGTTAGGTTATTTTGTTATTAAGAGGTTGCTGCCTGAGCTTTTATGTTTCTAATTGCAGGCAATTGCTTAATAATTCAGTAACGTAATAACCAAAATATTATGTCAAAAAGAGATTATTACGACGTACTTGGGGTTTCACGCGGGGCCAGTGAGGACGAGATCAAGAAAGCCTACCGTAAGATGGCCATTAAGTATCACCCGGATAAAAACCCGGGCGATAAGGCCGCAGAGGAAGCTTTTAAAGAAGCAGCCGAAGCTTACGAGGTATTGAGCAAGCCCGACAAGCGCCAGCGTTATGACCAGTTTGGCCATGCAGCTAATGCACAATCGCCTAATGGCGGTGGTTACGGCGGTGGAGGCATGAATATGGATGACATATTCAGTCAGTTTGGCGATATATTCGGCGGCGGCAGTCCATTCGAAGGTTTTTTCGGCGGAGGCGGCGGTCGTCAGCAAGGTGGTGGAGGCAGGCGTGTAGCCCGTGGCAGCAACCTGCGCATCAAAGTTCGTTTAACCCTTGAAGAAATTGCAAATGGGGTTGAAAAAAAGATAAAAGTAAACAAACAGGTTTTATGTAATACCTGCGATGGTACAGGAGCTAAAGACAAATCGTCTTTCCAAACCTGTAAAACCTGTGGTGGCTCAGGTGCAGTACGCCGGGTAACCAATACCATTTTGGGTCAGATGCAGACTACCAGCACCTGCCCTACCTGTAATGGCGAAGGCTCAACCATCACCTCAAAATGTAACGTTTGCCATGGCGATGGTGTAGTTAGAGGAGAAGAAACCATCAGCATTAACATACCTGCCGGCGTGAGTGAAGGCATGCAATTGAGCATGAGTGGCAAAGGTAACGCAGCGCCACGCGGCGGTGTACCCGGCGACCTGATCATACTGATTGAGGAAGTACAGCACGAGACACTAAAACGCGATGGCCACAATGTGATCTATGATATGCACATCAACTTTGTTGACGCCGCACTAGGTACTAGTGTTGAAGTGCCAACCATTGATGGAAAAGCCAAAATTAAAATAGAGCCTGGTACTCAGGGTGGGAAAATCCTGCGCTTGAAGGGTAAAGGCGTGCCTGAAGTAAATTCCTATCACCGTGGCGACCAGTTGGTGCATATCAACATCTGGACACCCAAAGCTTTGAGCCGCGAAGAACGTGATCTGCTAGAAAAGCTGCAAAACTCTCCTAATTTCAAACCCAATCCGGGCAAAAATGAGAAAAGCTTTTTCGAACGGATGAAGGAATACTTTGAGTAAGCTTTAGAAGTAAGAAACAAAGTTCGAGCCTAAAACTATAAGTCGTGGTTCAACGACAGAAAGCCTGAAGAATTTTTCTTCGGGCTTTCTTATTTATAAATGGTCGCAGATTGTAACAAAATAGTCATCTTATTATCTAAACATTAATCTTATCTTCATAAACTTAAACTATACTGACCCCAACACACATGCTTAGCATCAGAAACATTGTGAAACAATACGCCGGTCATAAGGCGTTGAACGATGTGAGCCTGGAAGTTACCAGCGGGCAAATATTTGGTCTTTTAGGTCCAAATGGCGCAGGCAAAACTTCGCTCATCCGTATCATCAATCAAATCACTGCGCCCGACTCAGGTGAAATTTACTTCGACGGTGAAAAATTAAACCAATCGCATATTGAACGTATAGGCTACATGCCCGAGGAACGTGGCCTTTACAAAAAAATGGCCATTGGCGAACAAATTGTGTACCTGGCCCGCCTAAAAGGATTGAGCCATGCCGAAGCAACCAAACGTATAAAGTATTGGTTCGAGAAATTGGAAATTGAAAGCTGGTGGAACAAAAAGGTCGAGGAGCTATCAAAAGGTATGCAACAAAAAGCACAGTTTGTAGCCACGGTTTTGCACGAGCCCGATCTGATTATCCTGGATGAGCCGTTCAGTGGTTTTGACCCGGTAAATGCAGAATTAATTAAAGATGAAATACTGGAGCTAAACCGCAAAGGTGCTACCATCTTGTTCTCTACGCACCGTATGGAATCGGTTGAGGAACTTTGTAATTCTATTGCCCTGATCCATAAATCTAACAAGATACTGGACGGTCGCGTGAAAGACATCCGTAACTCCTACCGAAGCAACACCTTTTTGATCGAATATAACGGTGAAAAACTTGCTTTAAACGGTACAGAGCCATTTGCCCTGGTTGATGAAACAACTACTGAAGACGAAAGCCATATCATCCGGCTTAAGTTAAACGAGAGCACCAGCTCAAATGACGTACTGCAGTACCTTATTCCAAAAGTTAGTGTAATCCGTTTGCAAGAGGTTATTCCGAGTGTTAATGAAATCTTTATTAAAAACGTAAATCAAATTGGCTAAGCTATGAACAAAGTTTTCCTTATCATACAAAGAGAATATATATCACGCGTTCGCAAAAAAGCCTTTTTGGTGACCGTATTTTTAGTGCCGGCACTTTTATTGGCCATGTACGCTGTAATGTACCTTATTTACAAAAACAGCAGCGAACTGAATACCACACGGGTAGTAAAGGTGGTGGATGATACCGGTGTTTTTGCAGATAAACTACACGCTGGTAAAAACATCAAATTCCAACGCTCGACCTTGCCTTTAGCCGCAGCCAAGAAAGCACTAAAAAAAGATCACGAGCAAATACTGCTGTATATTCCTAAAAATTACGAGCAGGCAAAAGGTGTACAAATTTTATCGGAGAAGAAACCAAGCATTATGGTGACTACAGCAATTGAGCACCAGATGAATGAAATATCAACTAACAACAAGATGGTGGCTGCCGGTATTGATACTGCCCGACTAAAAGGCATTCACAGCAATATTGACGTTAGCGCCCTTGAAGTTACTGATGACGGCGAGAAAGACTCAAACATAGGTGCACTCACCATTATAGGCATCGCCTGTGCTGTTATGATATACTTATCGTTATTTATTTACGGGGCTCAGGTAATGCGTGGGGTAATCGAAGAGAAGACCAATCGTATTATTGAAGTTATTGTATCATCAGTAAAGCCGTTTCAATTAATGCTGGGTAAAATAATTGGTGTAGGCTTGGTAAGTATTACGCAATTTATTTTATGGATCGTATTATCGCTGGTGGTGAGTTATATTGCCAGCAAAAACTTTAATGCGCCACAAAGCCCGATGCTGGGCTTTTTAGATACGGTAAAGAACGTGCCGGTTGCCAGTATTATCGGTTACTTCCTTTTCTACTTTTTAACCGGATTCTTTCTTTACAGTGCGCTATTTGCCGCCGTGGGATCGGCTGTTGATAGTGAGACAGAAACACAGCAGTTTATGTTTCCTATTACCATGCCGCTACTGTTCACTTATTTGATTTCCGTATCGTTCTTAGCGCAAAATCCTGATAGCTCTTTGGCCTTCTGGCTTTCTGTTGTACCGTTCACCGCACCTGTGGCCATGATGGTACGCATTCCATTCGATCCTCCGGGCTGGCAAATCGCTATTTCCATGTGTATGATGGTGATTGGCTTTATATTTACTACCTGGGTAGCTGCGCGCATTTACCGTGTTGGTATTTTAATGTATGGCAAAAAAGCAAGCTACAGTGAACTGGTAAAATGGTTCTTCTATAAAGAATAATCTTAATTTCAACTTTTTGTTAATCCCTGTAAAACGTTAAAACTTTTACAGGGATTTTTTATTTTAGAGGTATGACTAACCGCGTTGCCGTTATGGACCTCGGCACAAATACATTTCATTTACTGATTGCTGAGCCCGACCCTACCCGTTTTTTTAAAGAAGTACTTCATGAGCATGTTGGCGTTAAATTAGGCGAAGGCGGTATAAATGAAGGTACTATTAAAACTAACGCTTACCAAAGAGGCATTGATACGCTCTTAAGCTTTCATCAGTTTATTAGGCAGCATAATGTGCATAACATAAAAGCTATTGCCACCTCGGCCATGCGCAGCGCATCTAACGGGCAGCAATTTATTGATGAGGTAAAGCAACACACAGGTATAGTTATCGAAACCATAAATGGTGACCGCGAGGCGGGTTACATTTATGCTGGTGTAAAGGCCTCCGGATGCTTGCAGGAAGCCAATAGCCTAATTGTTGATATTGGCGGCGGCAGTGTAGAATTCATATTAGGTAACGAGCACGAAATTATCTATAAGCAAAGCTTTGAAATAGGCGCTGCACGGCTAATGGCCAAGTTTCATCAAACAGATCCTATATCAGTTGATGAAGTGGCTGCTTTGAATGATTACCTGGATTTGCAATTAGCACCGATGTTTGACGCCGTTAAGAAACATAATGTTCAAAGCTTAATTGGCTCGTCTGGTGCGTTCGAGACATTTGCTGAACTGGCAGAGCGGCACAATGGGCATTCGTTTGATTTGAAACAAACGCCAACTTACGCCTTTAAAGAAGGTGATCTGTTAGAAATTACACGTAAAATTATTCATTCTAATCATGCAGAGCGGGCTGCTATGCCAGGCATTCTCCCTGTTCGTGTCGATATGATTGTGGTATCATCATTACTGATGCAATTTGTGATGCATAAGCTGAATCTGCATCAGGTAGTGATGTCTGCCTACTCATTAAAAGAAGGCGTATTGGCAGAAATGTTTAAATAGTAAGGGTCGCTATATTATGATTGGTTACAAGCGCCTGAACAAACTTACCTGGCCAACCTGAGTAATTGCTGATATACCTTTTCGGTAGGAAGGCCAACTACGTTGGTATAAGACCCTTCTATACGTTTAATAGCGGTAATACCAACCCACTCCTGTATACCGTAGGCGCCAGCTTTGTCATAAGGTTTATATTTGCTTACGTACGTTTTAATTTCTTCTTCAGACAGCGTGCGGAAGAAAACCTCAGATACATCATGGAACAGGTTATACTCGTGCTTATATAAGATACATACGCCCGTTACAACCTTATGCACGCGGCCCGACAGGCGCTGCAACATTTCTATTGCATGGGCCTCATTTTCGGGCTTGCCTAATATCAGCCCGTCAATAGCTACAATGGTATCAGCTGTAAGTACAATCTCGTCACCGGATTTAGCATCATAAGCTTTTGCTTTTTTTTCGGCAATATAAACGGCCACTTCCTCCGGGCTTAAATGCTCAGGGTAAGATTCGTCTACTTCCTTTAGTACAACTTCATAATATACGTCCATCAATCGCAACAGTTCCTGGCGACGCGGCGATTTAGAAGCGAGAATTATTTTAGGAATTTTAGTATTCATAAATGGCAGTTCATGGTCAAAACAAGTTCACAGCTGATGGTTCCATGAACAGAAGACCACCAACCATTTGCTTAGAAGCTACCAGCTATAAGCTTCGGCGCCCATCCATTTACCTTGAATTTTGAGCGCTTTTTCAATAACGTCACGCGCACAGCCCTTCCCGCCTGAAATAGGCGATACATACTCGCAAAGCTCTTTAATTTCTTCTGCAGCATCTGCTGGGCAAACAGGCATTCCTACCTGGCGCATTACTTCCAGATCGGGTATATCATCACCCATGTACATCACATTCATGGGGCTTATGCCTCTTTCGTTAATATAAACCTTGAAGGTTTCGGTTTTAACGCCTGAGCCTAAAAATACATCCTTTATACCTAAGCTATTTAAGCGATGCATAGCTATTTTTGAGCGGCTACCGGATATGGCGCATACATTATACCCGCATTTCACGGCTAATTGAAGAGCGTAACCGTCCTTGATATTGAAGGAACGGGTTTGTTCGCCTGCATCATTAACGTATACAGAGCCGTCTGTTAGTACACCATCCACATCAAAAATAAACGTGGTGATATCTTTAAATTTATTTAACAAAATTTTGTAAAGTTTATATCAAATCAAACAATTTTAAGAAAAATATATAACTATTCCTACAAAAAATTATTGATTATCCCGCCACTCATATACCCAGGCCGATTGTATCTGCTCTAAGTGGCCTTCATTTGCTTCTTCACGCGTACCTACAAAGTTTGGCAGGGTTAATACCCACTCTAACAAATCGGTAAAGCGAATACGGTATATTTTAGATTCACTAAAGTCGTCGCCAAACTTTTCATATAAACCCATGGCAATATCTTCATAATCATTCCAATGGATAGGTAAGGCAAATTTATCGTCGTTCATGTAAATTAATGTATGTGGGAGGTTGTGTGTTCTATGCAATGTGCAGGTTATGGAAGTGGTGTACAAAATCCAAATAACCCTAAAATTTATTAGTGCCCCATAAATTGAGACTGGTCAGGAATCAGTACTTGTATATCGCCGTCTATAACCACACACTGGCAGCCCAAGCGTGAGTTAATACGGGGACTAACAGCACGATCAATAAAGTCTTCCTCTTTGTCCGATATCTCCTGAATATTGTCCATGCCGCTGGTTATGTATACGTGGCAGGTGCTGCAGCCGCAAACACCACCGCAGTTATGCTGTAGTTCAATGCCGTTTTCCAGGCAAACATCCAATACCGATTCTCCTTCGGCTATAGGCAGCTCTACCGGCGCGTGATCCGGTTCCTCAAAGCTTATCTTAACTTTAAAAATATCCATTTTGGCAAAAGTAAAAAAATTACTTAACCCCAAGCGGGCCTTCGCCCATTTTGATGATAGCCTGACTTAATATATGGTATATCTGGCCAATCCCCTGCTCCTCTTTCAACAACTCCATATGCGCTGCCATTGTTTTTTGGTCATTACGCACAGCTGGGCCGGTTTGCACTTTATTAGGTAATTGGTTTTGCACCTTCTCTGCTGTTTCGGTTATAAGCGGCCTTATCAAATTGAAATCCAGGCCGTGCTTTTGAAGTAATTGTTGGGCAACGCTATAAAGATAATTTGGGAAATTGCAGGCAAACACAGCTGCCAGGTGCAGTATTTTACGCTGATCGGAACTTACCTGGTAAACGTTATTGCTTATACTTTGCGCTAACTGTTTAAGGTCAAAGTTCAGATTCTCGTAAGCGCCCTCTATACACATTGGCACCTGCCTAAAATCGACCTCTTTGGTTTTACTGAACGTTTGCAGTGGGTAAAATACGCCGGCATGCTCAGTATACTTTAACAGCGTTTGCATAGGCGTAGCCCCCGATGTATGCACTATAGGCTTTTGGTGTGGTGCCAATGCTTGGGCAACATCGTCAATGGCATCATCTTTTATACTGACGATAAACAGATCAACGTCAGGAATGATTTGCTGCAAATCATTGATAGCCTCTGCTTTTACATGATAAGCCAGCAGCGCAGCGTTCTGGTAATTTGGGCTGTACACCTGTAAAATGTAATGTCCTGCGTTTTTAAGAGCAGCACCTAAATGAGTGGCTACATTACCCGAACCAATGAGTGTAATACGCATATATTAACTTATTTCTGACCATTTTAACGGTTCTGGTAAACTCACGTTACTGAACTCGATATGTATGACCCGCCTCCTATGCTTACTGGTTGTGCGGCTTGATGAATGTAACAACAGTGGACGCATAACCATGATGCCGCCTTTTGGTACCGGGCAAACTTCTTCAGTTTCTTTGCTCCAGTCAATAGTTTCTGGTCTATAAATACCTTTACGGTGTGAACCCGGCACCACCCTTAGTGCGCCATTGTGTTCATCTGTATTATCTAAATGAATACGAACGGTAAAATTTTGTTGCAATATTTCAAGAGGAGGCTGAACAGCAAACTGGTCTTGCTTAACCGTCCATGGTCCAAATCCTGCAATATCTTGTCTGCTTTTTACAGAAATTGTCAGATCTTGATGATAGGCGACGAACCAGTTAGAATCCTCAGGCTTGTCGAAATAGATAGACTTAACCACAAAATAACTATCTCCAAAAATACTAGTTAGCAGTTGTTCAAAGCTTCCAGTAAAGATCAGAGATTTAATTTCAGGTAGTTCCTTCAAAAACTGCCTGATAGCAAAAAGATCAGCACTTTTTCGAAAAGTTAATCTTGACGTATCAGCGCTACTTAAAGCCTTGTGCATGAAATCTATTTCTTCATGACTAAAAACACTGTGTACGATGGTGTACCCTTTAGTGGCTATCTCATCTATATAAATAGTAGTAGTGTCAATATCTGTGGGGGCATCGTTCATTATAATTACCAGAATTAGCCAGGATTTTACACCAAAGTACCTGCCTTAGTTTTTGCTGGTTTGCCTTTAACCTCCACCACTTTTAACTCGCTGCTCCTTCTGAATATCGACATTAGGAAGCCAATAACCATAATGATGGTACCCGACCAGAAAAAGTTGATGTAAGGGAAATTTATAGCGCGCATTACTATATACGGCTTTTGGCTTTCGGGCTGTTGGTAAATGGTTAACTCAAACTTGTTCTTCTCCGGAATAATTTTTGAAAAACGGAGCTTTAAGCCTACATCGTCTACCTTGCGGGCAAAATCAAATGTGTTGCCACCTTTAATCATAAACACGGGCTCGGCCTTATAAGTAATACCGTGCGATACAATTTGGAGCTGAGCACCAACAGCTACGTCATTTTTTCCTAAAGGTATATTTTGCAGTTTGGGTGCTTTATTTAATCCTGTCAGAACCATGTAGCCTTCACGGAAACGGATAGTATCACCCAGGCTAGCTTCGTAAACTACAGGCGGATTGTAATGCTTGTCATCTTCAGCTGCGTCATGCTCGTCATGCCCTATCTCAGTAGAACCGGCAGCAAGGCCCTCCTCTTCTTTAATAGGTGCCGCAGTGATGTGTGTGTACAAGTCATGAAGCAGATAATGCTTGGTATCCGGAGACGAAACCAACCCCATCTTGGCATTGGCCTGTGAGTTTGGCGTTAACACGAAATGCTCAGTTAGCTTGCCTGCTTCGTTGTATTTTTTATAGTCAACCTTAAAATAATGATTTGGCGCAATAAGAGAGTCGCCAATGTAGGTAACTTTGTAACCACCCATGTCAACCGGCTGGTTCTTATACAACATGATGTTCTCACGCGCATCGCCAGCCTTGTCAAAATCTTTAACTTGTATAATACCAGTTTCGTTTTGCGATACTACTTTGCTGGTACCGGCGGCAATTAAAGCACCCACCAGTAACAATGCAAAGCCAATGTGCGCCACAGCCGATCCGGCCAGCTTAAATTTGCCTTTCAATGCATCAGCCAGTATTTTAGAGTTGGCCAATATGCCATAGATAGCGCCAAACATGGCAAGCATAAACACCAGCTTAAGCTTGTATAAACCGGTTATATAAACCACAACAGCAGTTAACAGCGCAGCTACAAATAAGTATAACAATGTAGTGATATAAAACCGGGTTGCATCGGTCTTTTTATATTTTAAAAACTGCGTAAACCCTAAAAAGAAAGTTACTACTACAGCAAAGCCGGCCTGAAAAATGTTATACAATGTTATAGGGTTAGTTGGCGGCGCTATATTGGTTTTAAAAATAGCATTCCATACCGGAACCGAAGTTACGATGACTAATTGCAAACAAGATAAAGCCAGGAAGGCCGAGCCCACAAACACCCAAAACTCACGCGAATAAGTTTCTTCTTCTTTTTTTGAGAAAGGCAATTCTTTCCATCGCCAAATTAACAAACCAACGGTGATGCCTAAAAATACCAATACATCCACCACCAGGTGCCAAAACATACCTAAATCAGTAAAGGCATGCACTGATGTTTCGCCCAGGATACCGCTACGGGTTAAGAATGATGCATAAAGAACGAGCACAAAGCTAAGTAAGGTTAGCAAGGTGGCTGTAAAGTAAGAATGGCCGGTATTTTTAAATACTATTAATACGTGTACCGCCGCTATAAGTACCAGCCATGGAATTAAAGAGGCATTCTCAACAGGATCCCAGTTCCAGAAACCACCAAAGTTGAGCGACTCATAGGCCCAAAACGACCCCATTATGATGCCAGTACCCAAAATCATCACGGCAAACAGTGCATATGGTATGGCTGCTGCTACCCATTCCTTATAACGGCGTTGCCACAAACCGGCAACCGCATAAGCAAATGGAATAATCATAGATGCGAACCCTAAGAACAATGTTGGCGGGTGTATAACCATCCAGTAGTTTTGCAATAGCGGATTCAGGCCATTACCATCCTTTACGTATTGCATATAATCAGGACGGCTGAATATAGGCCCCTCAATAGCATCGCGTAATAGAATAAATGGGGAGCTACCGAGGCGAGAACCCAGTATTTCCACACCAATAAGCATAGAGCTTAACAACACCTGTGAAAGGCCAACTACTACCATCACAGGCTTTTCCCATGACTTGGCGCGCCATATAAGTACATTACCTAAAACGGCCTGCCAGAAGGTCCAAAGCCAAAAGCTGCCTTCCTGCCCTTCCCAGTAACTCGAAATGATATAGTATACCGGCAAGGTGCTCGATGAGTGAGCCCAGGCATAATGATATTCGAAAAGATGATTGTAAATAATATAAAAAAGACAGCAGCCGATAGCCACTACCGAAAAGGTATTCACATAAAAGCTCCAGCGCCCTAAACGAAACCAAGATTGATCGAGCTTATTGCTTTGCGTAGTAGCAAAAAAGTAACTTATAGTTGAAAGCAAGGCTGAACCAAAAGACAGAATGATAAAAAACTGCCCTAGGTGGCCTGGCATGAGGTGCTCCCCTTGAAAATCTGTGCTCATTAAAGGAATTTATATGTTTGCCTGTTTGGCTTTAGCTTCGGTTACTTCTAATTTGTCTTGCGTATATTTAGAAGGGCACTTCATCAGGATCTTGGACGCATGAAATTCTTTACCACGCATTTGTCCGGTGAGTACAATCTGCTCTGAGCGCTCAAAGTCTTGCGGCTTTGTACCTGTAAATACAACTTTACACTCTTCGCCCTTATTATCACGCATGTAGAATGAAAAATAATTAGCATCCTTTGTTGGTTCATAATACAATTGCTTGTCTTTATTAAGGTGACCTACAATGTGTAGCTCATCTTTAGTTTGCTCGGCATCTTTAAAAGAACCGTAAGTGCTTGTATTTGAGTAAGTGCTGATAATTACGGCTATGGCAACTGCAATAACGATAATACCTAATATTGAACTTTTTTTCATGAATTTTACCTGCTGTAAAACAATCTACAAAAATACAAAACGGATAGCGAATACGCTTTATTACAACAGATATATCTTATTTAGAATTATTCTTGACAAAAGAACATATAGCCATTGTGTAACAAAGATGGTTTTGTTGATTTATAGAGCTGTTAACTATTTCAATCTTCACTTTGAGGGGCATTGAGAATAATAAAATTACCGTATCTGTATTAAAATAAAAAAAGCGGCACCTTTTGGATACCGCTTTTTATAGAACATTGTATGGTTTAGCCGATATTGCTTATGGCCAAACACCTAAATTCTGGTACGAAACTGCTATTTTATTGATAGCGCCAACAAAGGCAGCTACGCGTAATGTGCCTATACCAGGGTTATTTTTGAAAGTCTCGCGTATTTCGTGGTATGAACGGATCATGGTATCCTCTAAACCAGAGTTAACCAGTTCCAGCTCAGACGCACCTTTGATAATGGTTGAACGTTGCAGCGGTGTTAACGAAACACCGGTGATGCCCTCCACCATATTAACCAGGTTAAGGTTTGAGTTTTCTTCAAACCTGCGGTTCATACGGCCAAAAGATACGTGCGAAAGGTTTTTCAACCACTCAAAGTAAGATACGGTTACACCGCCGGCATTCGCATACATGTCCGGAACGATTATACCACCACCTTCATAAAAAATAGTTTCAGCCTCAGGCGTAGTTGGTCCGTTTGCACCTTCAACAATAATTTTTGCCTGTATGTTGCGAACGTTATCTGCAGTAATCTGATTTTCCAGTGCAGCAGGCACCAGTATATCACAAGGCTGCTCTAAGCCTTGGCCAGAGTTTGTGAATTCTTGAGCAGCGCCCGGGAAACCAAGAATGGAACCTGTGGCTTTACGATGTTGGAATACGGCGTCGTAATCTAAACCGTGCTCGTTATAGATAGCACCTTCAAATTCACACAAACCAACAATGATAGCGCCAAATTCAGACAGGAATTTTGCCGAGTAATACCCTACGTTACCTAAGCCTTGTACAATTACCCTTTTACCAGCCAAACCAGGCATTAAGCCAATTCGTTGCATATCTTCTCCTACGCTAACACATTCACGCGCGGCAATAGCCACACCACGACCAGTTGCCTCTCTGCGGCCGGCAATGCCATGCAAGGCAATCGGTTTACCGGTAACGCAGCCTAGTGCATCACCCTGACCAGGGTTCATGGTAGCATACGTATCAGCAATCCAGCTCATTTCACGCTCACCCGATCCATAATCCGGTGCAGGTACGTCAATACTTGGGCCTATAAAATTCTTTTTTATCAGCTCAACCGTATAACGACGGGTAATATTCTCTAATTCCTGAACGGTGTAGTTTTTGGGGTTAATTTTAATTCCACCCTTTGCGCCACCAAACGGAACATTTACAATAGCACACTTATACGTCATCAATGCAGCTAGCGCCATTACCTCGTCTTCGTTCACCATCTCGCTGTAGCGAATACCACCTTTTGTTGGCGATTGGTGGTGCGAGTGCTCAACGCGCCAGGCATCTATTACTTCAAAACCATTGCCTTTACGTATAGGGAAACGGAAACGATAAACACTGTTACATGATTTGATCTGATCTAGCAAACCCGCATCATGCTTGGTAAATTGTGCAGCATGATCAAAGTTCGTACACACATCACCGAAGAAATGCGTGTCCTGATCAGCTATTATTAAGTTACTCATGTTATTATATTGATTTAAATAATTGGTATAGTATCCTGCAAATAATGACAGATAATTAAGTTTATGATTAGAATGGCTTTTAACCTAAAAAGTTTTAGTTGTTGTGCTTTTCCAAACGACTTAAACGTCTGTCCATAACAAACAAATAAATGGCCAGCCCCACAAATACTATGGCAATGGTAGCAATAACTACATAAATTTTACCTGAGCTGCGCATGGCGTCAGCCATTTCGGGCTGCTGTGCAAAGGCACTGGTAAAACCGGCCATCAGTAGTAATAAGCAAAGTATTTTTTTCATGCGTTTATAGCGAGTTATTTTTATTTTCAATTAAACGGATTCTGTAGCGCAAGGTTGCAACCCAAATGGATACCAGTATCCAACCAATAAAAGCAGGATATAATACCATACGCATAGTGTTCGTGGTATCGTCCGGACCAAAAGCAGGGTTTCCTCCGTTGCCAGGATGCAGGGAGTCTGTTAATCGTGGAAGGATGATTAACAACACAAACATTATCGGAAACGCGAAAATGTTATAAATGGCCGAAACACGTGCTCGCTTTTGCTCCTCTTCAATAGAGTTGCGTAGCACCAGGTAGGCACAATATAACAGAAACGCAATCGCCGCGCTATTTTGTTTAGGATCATTGCTCCAAAACTCACCCCAGGTATAATTTGCCCAAAGCATTCCACTTAATAAACCCAGTACATAAAAAAACACACCTGTGTTTATAGATTCAACAGCTACAAGGTCATATTCCTCTTTTGGGTTAGCCAGGTACTTAATACTGTAGAAGACCGAAATGCCAAACAACACGAACATAGCCATCCACATAGGCACGTGGAAGAAAACGTTCCTTATAGTTTCATTTACAATAAATTTCATGGGTACCGGAACTAAAAGCCCGGCTATGAGTGAGTATAGAACCAGCAATATGCCCAGTACTTTCCACCAAGATTTATATATAAATTTCATATTGATTTTAACGCGCAAAGGTATAACAAATTACTTTAAATACTATGCGTACATAGTATTTACATTGAGCAGCAACACCTCATTTGAGGTACGGCGGCGTGTAAGAAGCCGAGGGTACATAGTCCACCGGCAGCAGTTCGGCAATCTTATTTTTAGACCAGGTGCCTTCATACAAAGTAGTTTGAGATGATACGACAGCTCCATTACTGTCAAAAAGTGCATACGGCTTGTAAAGAGTTATGATGCTGGTTTCGAAATTTTCCATATCAAGCGGGCGGTATACATCTTTAAAGTCTTGCGTTTCACGCTTTTTGGTGTAAACCACATACAGGTACCCCGGAAAAGTAATGGCAAAAAGACCCTTTTGGTCGGTATTCCGAGTTACCTGATCAGGATTTACAGGCTGCCGGTACAGCGTTTCGTGGTATTTAGGCAAGTTATACAACCTTAGCCAGTACTGCATCGAGTCGCGGTTAACCATTTGAAACTTGTCCAGCTTACGTTGTATTACTTCTTCGGGTGGGCGTTCAGTGTTTGGCCTGCGGTAGAGCAAGCGCATAACAAATCCTTCTTTATCATAAGTTCCACTAACCAGCGAACGGAAAAAATGAAGGTTCGAGCCGTAGTAGATATCCTGTCGCCGAATTTCCCATTTCTTTTTCTGGCTTTCGCTGCCGGGTAGTTCTTCATACAAAATGCGGCCTTGCCAAGAAATGATATTATTTATTTTATCGCTTTTAAACGACTTGAGAAGGAATTTAATTCGATAACCTAAAGCCTTATTCTCAATATTTACAAAATCGTAAGAGTAAGCTTCCAACGTTTTCTTTGACTTTTTGTAAATAAGCGTTAATTCTTCTGGATTGGATATCTTACATTGCTTAGCATAGGCCGATGTACCGAAAAATTCTGTTAAGAACATTTGATAATTGCGCTTCCAGTCGGCAGGCGTTGTAACAACAACTTCTCTCAGTTCTAAAACCCTGGCCTTTAAAGCAGCTTCTATTTTAACGGGCTCAGCACCTACCAATACCGATTGTGAAAAGTCTTCATATCCTACTGAAGTAATGATTAACTCATACTGCCCGGGTTTCACGCCTCTAAGCATAAAAGTACCGTCTTCAGCTGTTGTGGTACCGTAGGTGGCATTACTTAAAAACACGCTTACTTTTGCAAGGGGATTTTTAGTGTCGGCGTTAATTACTTTCCCGGTGATGCTGCCAGTTTGCGCAAGCCCTAACATGGGCAGTAAAAAAAGAAGAAATGCTACCGCAATGTACCGCATAATAAGCTTAATCAATATATTTTAAACGGGCAATCAAAGTCGTTATAAGGGCATTTGTAAAAAATCTAACGGAAGATTTAGTCGCGCCACAGAAACGGGAACAATATGAGTGAAACTGCTATTACAATTACGTTAATGGCCGCCAGTACACCAAAATTCCCATAAGTTAAGCTACGGTCTACCCCGTCCATTGCGCTTTTACTGATTTTTACCAGTAGCATAATTACAGGAATGATCACCGGAAAGCTTAAGATAGCCATAAGCGTTCCGTTATTACCTGCCTTGGCTGCAATTGCCGACACCATGGTAAACACGGTTGAAAAGGTAATGCTACCGGTAATAACTACCAAAAAGTACCACAGGCCATCTCCTAACCTATTCGAAAAAAAAAGTGAATAAACAATTAACGCCAATATACTCAAAAGCGTCATGAGCAAGGCGTTGTAAATAGTTTTTGATAGTATAATGGCGTGCGGACTAGCTATAGTATAATAGTACAGTAAGCGGCTACGACTTTCCTGTAAGAAGCTTTTGGCTATTGCATTTACTGATGCAAACAGGATGATAATCCAAAACAACACGTTCCAAACCAGTGGATATCCAGGGCTTTTAGTAAAACCAGGCGAAAGGTTGAACGAAATGTAGCATACAAAAACGGTTGATACGATATAAAGTAGTACACCGTTAAAAGCATATTTGGAACGCCACTCCAGCAGTATCTCTTTCTTTAGCAAATAACCGGTTTGGTTTAACAATTCCATCATTGCAAATATAGAATTTATTAAGTTTGTGTAAGTGCGATACCATGCCCGCAAACAAGATTAAAACTTCAGCATCTCATACTTTCGACGAACCAACAGGTTTAATATATAATCATGTTACCCCATTGGGTATAACGCGTATTACTGAACAAGATGGCTTTATCGTGTCGATCTTAGTTATGGATGAAGGTGAACCAAGTCATCACATTGCAGGCACAGCCACTCAATTGGCAATCAAGCAACTTGATGAGTATTTTGAAGGCAAACGCTTATCATTCGATCTGCCGTTGAAACCGGAGGGCACAACTTTTCAGCAATTAGTGTGGCAGCAATTGCAAGCAATACCATATGGTAAATGCATTACCTACCTACATCAAGCAAGGTTAATGAACAGCCCGCTAGCCATACGTGCCATTGCAGCCGCCAATGGTAAAAATAAATTATGGATTGTGGTACCTTGCCACAGGGTAATTGGAAGCAGCGGAAAATTAACCGGCTATGCAGGCGGCTTATGGCGAAAAAAGTGGCTTTTAGAACACGAAGCAAGAATTATAGGCTCGGGCCAGATAAGCTTAGGACTATAAAGCTCGTTTACTTAAAAAGCAGTCGCTTTATTTTCTCATGCAGTTGGTGCGGCTGGAACGGCTTGGCCAAAATATCATTCATACCTGCCGAAAGCGCTTGTTGCTGCTCATGCTCAAACGTAGCTGCCGAAAGAGATATGATAGGAATGCTTCTTTTAGGTTCCGAAAAATTCACCCTGATGTTCTTAGCTGCGTCATAGCCATTCATCTCGGGCATATGGGTGTCCATCAATATTAAATTATAATCATTAGCGAGCAGCTTATCAATCACTTTATGGCCGTTATCTGCAATTTCAACTTTAACGTTCCAGTCCCTCAACATCTTAGTTAGCATAAACTGGTTTACCAGGTTATCTTCTGCAACCAGTATACTAATGTTTTCGAAAGGCACCAGCACTCTGGGCCCCGCATCTGTTTTGACTTCGTCTTGTGATTTTTGTGCTGTACTGTACCAATTAATAAAATTAAATGTACTGCCTAAGCCTAATTGACTGCTTACGGTTAGTTCGCCCCCTTTTAACTCAATAAGTTTTTTAACAATAGCAAGGCCCAAACCGGTTCCGCCGTACTTTACGTTAGTATCCTGATCTGCCTGTTCGAATGATTCAAATATTTTGTTCAGCCTATCGGCCGGAATACCGATGCCGCTATCTATAATGCTGAACTTTAGTTTAACGTTCTCATTTAATTTTTGAAGTAACGTTAACTGTAGCTTTACATATCCCCTATCTGTAAACTTAATTGCGTTGCTCAGCAAGTTCATCAGTATCTGATTGAGCCGTAAAGAGTCGAACAAAAGTGTTTCAGGTATTTCGGGGTCTATTTCTAAAATCAGGTCAACTTTCTTTTCATCAGCCTTGTATTTAAGCAAATCAAAAGCCGATTTTACAACCTGACGGATATTATTTGGCTTGCGAATAATGCTAAACTTACCTGCCTCAATCTTGGAAATATCGAGCACATCGTTAATTACGCCTAGCAAAGATTGCGACGAAACATCTAACAGATCTACGATATTCTTTTGGTGATCGTCCAGGTCGCTTTTACGTAGCATACCGGTAAGGCCTATAATTCCATTTACGGGTGTGCGCAGCTCATGGCTCATATTAGCCAAAAAATTTTCCTTTATTTTCTTGGAATGTTCTGCTGCTTCTTTAGATCTGATGAGTTCCTGCTGATAACTTTTTTGAGGAGAAACATCGCTAATGTTGAGAAAAAGCACTTTATTACTATAAGTTACCCGGCACTCCGCCCAAATTATGCGCTTATCAAACGTCTCGAACTGGTATTCGGCTATAGCATAACTCAGATTATTATTAATAATCTCTAAAAGCTTCTTCCGGAACGTATCCTGATTAACCGCAGCAGCCAGACTAACAACACTCTTCTGAATCACTTCATTAGGCTGAAAGCCTAAAATTTTCGTTACGGCAGGGTTAACAGATTGTATGCGAAATGAGTGAGCATCAACAGTAGCAATAATATCTGCAGAGTTTTTAACCATGATGGCATAGTTCTGCAACTCCTCGTTTTTGGCTTTAATATCTTTTTGATGTTGCGCCAGTTGTATAAAGGCATCCACCTTAGCCGATGTAATAAACGGATCGAGCGGTTTATACAAATAGTCAACAGCACCAGTGCCAAAACCTTTAACTGCGTATTTAGCTTCTTTAGAGATGGCTGTTACGAAAATGACCAAAATATCCTTTGTACGCGGATTAGCTTTAAGCATCTCCACTAATTCAAAACCGTCAATTTCGGGCATTTGTACATCTACGAGTGCTATGCTTACCGGGTTTTCCCAGGCAATTCGTAATGCTTCGTTAGGTGATGTGGTTGAAAGGATATTTATATCATCACGTTTTAGCAAGGCTTCCAACGCTATAATATTTTCTTCCCTGTCGTCAACTAATAATATATTAACAACACTCATAAATGTGCGATAAAGTTATAAAAAGTATCAGCTAAATCTGTAATAGTTCGAATATTTCATCAATACTTAGAACATAGTCGGCGGCGTTGATATGAATAGCTGCATTAGGCATATCGGCCATTTCAGCTTCTGCGGGATTCTGCACTATCGTTAATGACCCATTCCTACGCAGTTTTAACAAACCTTCAGCTCCATCCTGATTAGCGCCCGACAGCAGTATAGCAGTACACTGTTCTTTAAAAACGTCGGCCGCGCTATCAAAAGTTACGTCAATTGAGGGTTTGGAATACCATACCGATTCTGAAACATCCAGGCTAAACTGGTTTTCGTTTTCAATCAGGGTATGATAATTTGCCGGCGCTATGTATATAGTATTATTTTCAATAATATCCTTATCACATACTTCGCGGAGGTACATACGACTATTTTCACCGAAGAGTTTTTCTATTTCGCTAAAAAAGTTCTTTTTACGGTGAATGATGATAATAACCGTTTTGTTGAGGCTGGGCGGCAGATGTTTTACGGCACGAAAAAGTATCTTGAATGATCCGGCCGAACCACCAAGCAACAGCACTTTTGATTGCTGCCACCGCTTTTTAATCTCATCATTAAGTGCCAATCTTTTGGTAGATGTTTTCTTTAGAATTGACCGTTTTGAATCTTTTTTTAAACGCATCAGACCGTATGGCCTCTTTGCTGCCCAGGCACAAAAAGCCAAGCGGGCATAAGCTGCGGTAAAATATGTCTAAAATCTTTTCTTGCAAAGCTGATTCAAAGTAAATGAAAACGTTACGGCAACTTATGAGTTGAAATTCGTTAAATACGTTATCAGAAATTAAATTATGTACCGAGAATAGTGTGTTCTGCTTAAGCTCAGTGTGTATGGTGGCCGCATCATAAAGAATGGTGAAGTGATCGGTTATCGTACCGGGCAAACCCGAGTACTGGTAATTTTCAGCGTACGACTTAATTTTACGCAAGCTGTAAATTCCTTTTTTAGCTTCTTTAAGAACTTCTGTATTTATGTCAGTGCCGTAAACAAATGATTTATTACGCAAGCCGGCTTCTTTTAACAGAATAGCCATAGAATAAACCTCTTCACCAGATGAGCAGCCGGCACTCCACACCTTTATATGCTGAAATGTAGAGAGATAAGGCAGTACCTGGTTGTTAAGCGCTTTATAAAAAAGCGGGTCGCGAAACATCTCGGTTACGTTAACGGTAACCTCCTCTAAAAAATGCTGAAAAAAGCTCAGGTCATTTACCAGGAGATGCTTCAAGTCATAGTACCCTAGTCGCTTGAGCTGCATAACTCTGGATATACGCCTTTTCAATGACGCTTTAGAATAGCCGGAAAAGTCAAACCCGTGGATTTTCTTTACCAGGTTTACCAGATCATTGAGTTCAAGCGGTGTTAACGATGGTGCTTCTGTAGTTCCGTTAATCATATATTACCCCTCTAGCCACAACTGCATCAGCGAAATTAGCCTGTCCATATCAATCGGCTTAGTAATGTAATCATTAGCGCCGGCAGCCAAACACTTTTCGCGGTCTTCTTTCATGGCTTTTGCTGTTAACGCTATTACAGGCAACTTGTTCCATTTGTTTTGTTTTCGAATATGCCTGGTAGCTTCGTAACCATCCATCTTAGGCATCATGATATCCATCAAAACAATATCTATGCCCTCTACCCTCTCCAATTTTTCGAGAGCCTCATCACCGTCGTTAGCTATTTCTACTATTAAATCGTATTGTTGCAATGCGCTGCTTAAAGCAAATATATTACGCATATCATCATCAACAACCAACACTTTTTTGCCTTTTAAAATCTCCTTGCCTTTTGATGCAACAACAGGTGGTTTGGCCGCGGCAGATGCAGGCCCAGAACTTACTTTATGTAAGAACAAATTTACCTCGTCAATCAGCCTATCGGCAGACTTGTTGGTTTTCATGACCATGGCATTGGCATATTGCATTAACCGGTTAACTGAGTTTTTATCCAGTTCCATAGCCGTATTCACGATTACCGGTAGTTCGGCAAAGCGATCAATAGCTTTAATTTTATCCAGCAAGTCCAACCCCGAAATATCGGGTAGGTTTAAGTCCAATATAACGCATTGATAATCGTTTTGATTAAGCATTGTAAAGGCTTGTTCGCCGGTAAAGGCCTGATCAACCGTAATACCTTGCTTTTGCATCAGGTCTTTAAGTGCCTGGCTCTGTGCCTCATGATCTTCAACCAGCAATATCTGTTTAAACTGCACGCCGCTTTGACTCATCATGTCGGCAAAGAGTTTGTCTAAAGTTTCGGTGTTGATTGGCTTTTTCAAGAAACTGATGGCACCCTCACGACGAACCTTATTAGCAGCGGCTTCACCAGCCGACATAAGATGCACCGGTATGTTTTTAGTAACATCATCGGCCTTCAATTCTTTTAATATCTGCCAGCCATCTTTCCCAGGTAGCATAATGTCAAGTATAACGGCGTCAGGCATGTTATCTTTAATTACCTGTGCAGCGTTGGTACCCTCGTTTACCATTATAGATTCATAACCATGCTCTTTCGCATAATCATGTAATATATCGGCAAAATTACGGTCATCTTCAACAATTACAACCAGCGGCGTACTCCGGCCGGCTTTCGGTTGTATGTTGGCCGGCTGCAGAAAATCGTTAAGCGGTTTAAAGCTTTCTACCGTTGGCAAAGTTGGTTCCTCGTCGGACTTAGCAACTGTCTGGGTGGCTTCTAAAGGTATGGTAAGCGTAAACTCACTACCCTGGTTTACCTCGCTGGTGAGGGTAATTTGCCCACCTAATAAAGTGGCCAGTTCACGGCTAATTGATAATCCTAGCCCAGTTCCGCCGTATTTACGGCTTGTAGAACCATCTGCCTGTTGAAAGGCTTCAAAAATCACTTTTTGCTTCTCGGGCGCTATGCCTATACCCGAATCTTTAACCTTAAAGCTAATGGTGTTAGGTTTAGTGCCCGGTGTAGCGTTTATAGAGATATGGCCACCTTCTGGCGTAAATTTGAATGCGTTTGATAAGAGATTTTTAATTACCTGCTCCACCCTAACCTTATCAGTGTAGATCAAGCCGGGCAAACCACTCACGTTACTTGTGAAGTTAATCTTTTTATTACGTGCAACCTCGGCAAACAGCTGCTCAATATCGTTTACTATTTCAGAAACCTTCACATCATCGTTCTGCATCTCCAGCTTGCCCGATTCAATTTTCGAAAGGTCTAAAATGTCGTTAATAAGCGTTAGCAGATCGTTACCTGCATTAAATATCACGCTGGCATATTTTATCTGATCTTCACTTAGATTATCGGTTTTATTATCTTTCAGAATACGCGCTAATACCAAAATACTATTTAAAGGTGTACGCAGCTCGTGGCTCATGTTGGCCAAAAACTCCGATTTATATTTTCCCGTAGTTTCCAGTTCGGTCACTTTTAGGTTAATGGCTGCACGGGCTTCTTCAATAGCCTGGTTCTTTTCTTCAAGTAAACTGGCTTTCTCTTCCAACTCAGCATTAATGGTTCGCAGTTCTTCCTGCTGTACCCGTAATTCCTCCTCTGAGGCTTGCAGCATCTCTGTCTTGTTCAGCAGTTCCTCGTTGGTAACACGCATTTCTTCCTGCTGGGCTTCCAGCTCTTCGGCTTGCTGTTGTGTTTCCTCAAACAAATCGTGCATTATAGTACGCGCCTGTGCTGTATTAATGGCAATGCCAATATCATCTGCAGCTGCCAGTATATACTCGCGGTCGCTATCTTTCAACTCTTGCTGAAAGGCTACTTCCATAACGCCCATCAACTTCTTATCAAAGAAGAACGGCACAATCAGTATTTCAGCCAGTTCCTGGCTAATTATAGAAGTTTCAAGTTGTAATTTATCGTTTAGATGACCTTTTATGGTTGCGGCTTTCTGGTCTTGGGCTACTTGTCCCAGCCATCCTTCAGATAGCTTTATTTTATTTTTTACAGCGCCAAGATTGTGAAATGCATAGTAAGAATACAGATCCAGCTGCTTATCATCATCATTATAAAGGTAAAAAGTACCAGATAGTGCATTAGTGTAACGACAAACCTCTGTCAGCACATTTTCAGACAATTCCTTCTCACTTTGCTGCCCCTGCATTTTTTCATTAAGGATGCCGATACCGGTTAGCAGCCAGTTTTTGTTTTCATTTTCAGCTAATACCTGGGCAAGTTCGGTGTTAGCTTCCTTTATTTCGGCTTCAATTTTCTTTTGCTGAGCAAACGTTTTTTGAATATAGATGAACAGCACTATTATGATAACCAGAAATATGGCCGACCCTACGGAGATAGTAAGTATAGTAGCATCAGATGCTTCTTGCGTTTGCGCTTTACCTGCTTGAAGCGATTTAGTTTCGACAATATTAATTTTTTCGATGGTAACGCGTACGTTATCCATTACGCCTTTGCCATTAATAAGCATATCGCGCGATACCATATACTCAAGGCCCAGGTCCTGACGGGTTTCTATGTTAGTACGCATCATGGCCAATGCGCTATTTGATAACGAGATTAGCGTTGAAACGTTACTTTGCTGATCCGGATCGGCACTTACCATATTCTCCAACCGGTTCAAATTCTGATTAATGCGAGGCAGCGCTGCATTATAGGGGTCTAAAAATTTGGGTTTACCTGTGGCGGCATAACCACGCATGCCGGTTTCAGCATCAACCAAAAGTTGCAATATGCCACGGGATGTATTGATGATTTGCTGGCTATGCTCAACCTGTTCCTGATTGTCTTGCAGTTGCCTGATGCTGCGGAAAGAGAAGATACCTACAATAAAAACAAGTAAAATAGAAATAGCAAACCCGGTTAATACCTGGGTACGAAAGTTTAGTTTGAACATGTTATAGGCTAAGTATGTAAACTTATGGTATGGTCAATACTTTGCTACACACCACAAGTCAAAGCTAATAATAAATAAGGTTAAATGAAAAAGGCGTTCATACTCCTGTTATGTTTAACAGACCGCCTTAACCGGCTGCTACCACTTTTTAAACACTACGAACACCGCTAGAATTATAAGTGCAAAACCTACAAAGTGGTTCCATGCCAGGCGTTCCGTTTTAAAAAAAACTGTAGTAAAAATTATAAAGATAGTGATGGTGAGCGCTTCCTGCAGCACTTTAAGCTGTAGTAAACTAAAAGGGCCGCCCTCAGCATTGTAACCAGCCTTGTTGGCTGGTACCTGAAACAGATACTCGAAAAAAGCAAGCCCCCAACTAATAAGGATTATTGCTATAAGCGGCAAGTTCTTTGACCATTGAAAATCCTTAAAACGCAAATGCCCGTACCAGGCAAAAGTCATAAATGTATTAGATATAATAAGAAAGATTATCGTTTTTAAACCACGCATGCCAATCAAAATAATAGCTTAGTCTGAATAATCACTTAATACCTTGCTCAAATGGGATAGCTGGCTTTGGCACGGCTAAGACACTCAGTATAGCTCCTGCAAACAGCAGGTACCAACCCCACTTAAACTTAATTAGCTTAGTTAAAAAGCCAGCCATACCTTTAAAAGGTATAAAACTGAACGTGTTGTGAACTTTTAATTGAGCTGCGATGTACACAAGTACAACCAATACAAGGCCAGCCCATGCGGCTATGCGTGAAACTTTGTATTGTTTGAGCACAATGCCTGCAATGCCTACAATGGCAACCAGCAGTACCACCATACTGTAAGGTTTGTTCAAATCGTACAAATCCCAGCTAACTACACCAAACGGACGTAGTAACGGGCACCATGTGGCTGCCATAAGCAGCACAAAACCGGCAAATGCTATAAATGCTTTGGACGACATTAGGTTTAATGATTAGGATATTCTGATAAAAGGAAGGTAGTGAAAAATAATATACAGCCGACAATATCTTATGTATATTATTTTTCACTACTGTTCGAAACAACAATTAAATTGTTTACTATTTTATAATCTCCATCTTCTCGGCGAAGTGGACGCAGTAATCGCGCAGGTCTTCGACAATGTTTTTCTCGTTGGTGGCACGCAAAAAGCTGTCTCCCTGGGTTTGCAGGGTTTCGAAAAAGAAACGTTTCATTTCATCAACCGGCATATCGTTAGTCCACAGGTTAATGCTTAACGTGTTTTTATAATTATGGTCCCACACGCTCAGCATAAATGCCTTGGCGGGTACTGCATCTTTATTTTCAGCGTCGGTAGATTCCCAGGTAATGTTTTGAGGAACATTGTTATCGTCCAGATCTACTATTAGTTTTATTTCAGCTCTTTTCATTTAAATTACTGTCTTACAAATAAATATATAACAACGGTAAGTATGATGAAGCTAAGCTCCACCATCCATAATGTTTTAGTGTTTAAAAAGAAATTTCGGAAAATCATATCCAAAAACCACAAAATCATACCGAACAGCAAATAAATCAGCGCAATAGTACCAGTCCATTGCTTAAACTCACTGCCGGTTACACTCACCGGTTTAAAAAACCAGGTAATAGCAGCCAATACAATCAAAAATGCTGTTGCAAAGTTTAAAGGTGTTAATCGAAGTTTCATTGACTATTTTTTTCGGAATGATTTACCGCGCGTAGTTTTGGGTTTACCATGCTTTTTGGCAAGCGTTTGTTTGTGGCCTAAGGATGGCTTTTTTTCAACGCGTTCTTTTTTTTCATGAAATGCACCTTTAAACTCCGGATCATGACGGCGCTTTTGCATGTCAATTTCCCGCGCTTGGTCCTGCCGCTCTTCATAAGGTGTTTCTTCTACAAAAACTTCTTGCGGTAGAGGCAAAACTTGTATAGGTTGCCTAATCAGCTTTTCTACCTGCTCCAGGTAATATTCTTCGGCCGGGTTACAAAAGGTAATTGCTTCGCCTGATTGTAAAGCACGACCCGTACGACCAATTCTATGCACATAATCTTCAATAACTATAGGCACATCAAAATTAATTACATGGCTTACATTGCTCACATCAATACCGCGCGAAGCTACATCGGTGGCTACCAATATTTTTACCTCATCTTCCTTAAAAGCATTAATTGAATTTATACGGGTATTTTGACCTTTGTTGGCATGCAGTACTTTTACCTGTTTATCGTCAAACTTGCGCACTAAAAACTTATAAACGTCTTCGGCAGCGGCGCGGGTTTTGCAAAATACAATAAGCTTTTTAAGCTCCTCGTCCCTATCCAGTAGTTTGCGCAGCAGGTTTATTTTAGTTTTAATATTAGGCACATAATACAGGTACTGGCTAATAGTTTGTGCCGGCGTTGCCTGCGGTGTAATCTCAATCACTGTTGGAAACTCCAAAAAGTTGCCCGAGAGTATCTGCACCTTATCAGACATGGTGGCCGAAAACAGCAGGTTTTGACGCTTACGTGGTACCACTTCCAAAATGCGGTTTATCTGTGGCATAAAGCCCATATCCATCATCTTGTCGGCTTCGTCTAACACCAAAAATTGCAGCGGCTTGGTATTGATGTGCCCTGCTAAATAAATCTCCAAAAATCTGCCGGGGGTGGCTACTATAATATCTACGCCTTTATTAATAGTTTCAATTTGCGTTTTGGGACCAAGACCACCATATATAATAACAGTCCGCAAATCAGTGTTTACAGCAAAGCTGCGGATGTTTTCTTCAATTTGCATAGCCAGTTCGCGGGTAGGCGCCAAAATAAGTGCACGTGCATCATTCCCCTGCGCATACTTAAGCTTCATGAGCATTGGCAGCACATAGGCTGCAGTTTTACCGGTTCCGGTTTGGGCAATACCTAATACATCCTGGCCATTTAATATAGGAGGTATAGCCTTTTGCTGTATAGGCGTAGCCTCAGTATAGCCGGCATCGGCAACAGCATTTAGTATTTGCCGGTTAAAATTAAATTCATCGAAAGGTACGCCCATAGCCGGCAAAGATACGTTTTACTTTTTTAGTAGGGAAGCAAGCGAGCGGCTAAGCTTGATAATGAGCTGGTTTTTGACGTTTATTTGAAAATAAATATTTAACTTAATAACCTTAAATAGTAAAACAAAATATTTCAAAAGGCATTATACCTTAAATTTTCTGTCCCCACTCTATCGCATGTCATTACCCTCCTCATCATATATACCATCGTTGGATGGATTACGCGGTATCTCTATCTTATTGGTATTTGTTGCGCACATCGGATTTGAGAAGATTGTGCCAGGTGGGCTGGGTGTAACCATATTTTTCTTTATCAGCGGTTATTTAATTACCTCGCTGCTTATCAGCGAGATAAATAATACAGGGTCGATCCATTTTAAGCTATTTTTTATTCGGCGGCTTATGCGGCTTTACCCGCCGCTGTTGTTCATGATCTGCCTTTTCTACCTATATCTGTTTTTTACTAATCAGGGTATTAATGTATACGAGGTACTGGCATCGTTATTTTACTATGAAAATTATTACTTCTATTATCACCCCGACCCTGCACACAGCTCGGACATTTGTAAAGTACTTTGGTCTTTGGTGGTAGAAGAGCATTTTTATTTAGTTTTTCCTGCCTTATTCTGGCTGATATATAAATCGCCGAAAGCTTTAATGACCATGCTGATCGTGTTACTTTTTGTACCACTTGTTTTTCGCTTATGGGGTATTATGATGTATGGAAGTACGGGAGATATTACAGAACGCTACACTTACTTGCTTACCCATACCAGGTTCGATTCAATTATATACGGGTGCTTAGCCAGCGTACTTCTTCATATATACAACTCTGCTGTTTATGTAAAGATCATCTCTAACAAATGGGTATTTGCAGCTGCGGCACTTACCATTGTGGCTTGCCTGGTTGTAAGGAACGGGGCTTTTAGAAACACCATCAGATATTCCATACAAGGCCTTTCCCTTTTGGTAGTAATACCAGCAGTGGTAAATATTCCAATTTATCAAAACCTAAGGACACTACTGTCTAACCGGGCATTGGTTTTTGTAGGTAAGCTGAGTTATTCCATTTACCTAACGCATATGACCGCCATTGGTTCGCTGGCATTCATCCGTAAAAACGGGCATCCGTTGTTGTTTTACGTCCTGGTTATACTGCTTACTGCAGCTTTATCAGTGTTCAGTTATCAATTTATAGAAAAACCTTTTGCCAAGCTCCGTACTCGTTACCGCGCCAAGGAACGGCTTACTTTGGCCTGAACACACTGACCAATAGCGAACAGGAATTGTATCAGAATCGAACACTGAACTGCATTAATCTACAGTAAAGAACTGAAAACAAACACCTTACATCTATGGTATGTAATTAGCCAAAATTGCTGCGTATTACCTTAACTGCAGCATCATGATTAAAAACTACCTTAAAACTGCCTGGCGTAATCTGTTACGCAGCAAAGTGTACTCACTTATAGCGGTTATTGGTTTGGCCATTGGCTTATCAGTGAGTACCTTATTGTTTTGGGGAGTTGATGACGAACTGCAGTATGATACCGCATGGCCTGACGCGGCAAACATATATCGTTTAAACGCCAGAATAAAAATGAGCGATGATGAGTACAATACCTGGACAAATACTCCCGCTCCTATTGCTGCTACAGCACTTCGCACCTTCCCCGGTGTAGAAATGGCCGTTCGTTATAATCGCGAGCAAATGCTGGTTAGCCAGGGCGAAGAACATATCATGGAAAAGAACGTGGCCTACACCGAACCCTCATTCTTCAAGATGTTTCATGTGAAGTTACTGAGGGGATCCGAGCAGGTGGCCCTGAGCGCTATTAACAACGTAGTACTCAGCCGTGACGCCGCTGTAAAATATTTCGGCTCTATAAACAATGCTGTGGGTAAAACACTTACTTTGAGCGAAAAGCTTGAGCCTTATACAGTATCGGCCATTATGGAAAACATGCCTGAGCGCAGTACGGTACGCATGGATATGCTGCTATCGTTAGACATGGTTAGAAAAAATTATGGCGGTAATGGCAACTGGAAAACTATAGATGAGGATTGGGGCAACTTCTATTTTACTACCTTTTTACGTCTTAAACCTGGCACCAACGTTAATCAACTTGCAAAGCAGCTGTCTGCCATACATGTAAAAAACAATGGTTATGTAAAAGCAGGCGATGTGACCTACATATGCCAACCCTTGAATATGCTGCGTTTATATAACGCCGACCTCTCGCCATCGGGTATAAAGATTGTACGTTTCTTCATGATTATAGGTGTGCTTATTTTATTGATAGCAGTTATTAATTACATCAACCTTTCCACAGCACGTGCAACCAAACGGGCAAAAGAAGTTGGTTTACGCCGTACCATTGGAGCAAGCCGCCAACAATTACTTATACAGTTTGTAACTGAGTTTATACTAATTTTAATTGCAGCATTACTACTGGCCGCAGCATTGATGCCCGTGCTAACTCCATTTTACCAGGAAATAAGCGGCAAGCTGTATAACATAGATTACTGGAAGCTGTCTACTATTAAAATTGTGGGCTGGGTTGCGTTAGGCACCATTATACTGGCCAGTGTGTACCCTGCCTGGATTTTATCTTCATTTAACCCTAACGATGTATTGAAAGCTAATTTTAATAAAGCGGCTCGAGGCGGCTGGCTGCGTAAAGGATTAGTTATTATGCAATTTACTTTTTCCGTATTGCTGATTATCTGCACAATTGTAATAACCAAGCAGCTTAAATTTATACAAACCAAAAACTTAGGCTATGATCGCGAAAACGTATTGATGGTGCCTCTTAATGGTAAAGTAAGCTCGCAGCTGCAAAGAGTAATGCATGAACTGAAATCCGACAAAAGCATCAGGGACGTAAGCTTTGCATCGGGCTTTTTGCTGGCCATGGGCGGATCTACCGATAACATTAACTGGCCGGGTAAGGTGAACAACCAGGCACACATTAGCCCTATGCAAATAGCAGCTAACTTTACAACGGCAATGCAAATGAAGTTTGCAGACGGACAAGGTTTTACTGGCTCCCCTGCCGATAGCGCTTACTATCTCATCAATGAATCGGCCGCACGTATGATGGCGCTAAAACATCCCGTAGGCACAATAATTAACCTTTGGGGTAAGCAGGGCGAGATAAAAGGCGTAATAAAAGACTTTAACAACGCATCGTTGAAAGAAGAGATAAAGCCAACCATCTTCAGCGCTGTACAGGCGAGTGAATTTGGCGGTTATTTGTATATAAGGGCACGGGCCGAAGCTACAAAGCAAGCTATTGCCAAAACAGAAGAACTTTATAAATCGATTGACAATATACGTCCGTTTGAATACCGCTTTTTGGATGAGGATTTTGACGCCATGTACCGTAAAGATATACAGACTGCAAAGCTATTTAAAGCTTTTGCCAGTGTTGCAATATTATTGAGTTGTTTAGGACTATTTGGGTTGGCGGTGTTTACAGCAGAACGCCGCACTAAGGAGATTGGCATACGTAAGGTTTTAGGTGCCAGCGTACAAAGCATCTCATTTTTGATTTCAAAAGAATTTACCGGACTCGTCATAATAGCCAACCTTATAGCCTGGCCTATTGCCTGGTACATCATGCACCAATGGATGCAGGAGTTTACCTATCGTACCGAAATTAGCTGGTATATATTCGTCATAGCCGGTTTTTTTTCACTATTACTTGCCGTAATTACAGTAAGTTCTCAGGCCGTTAAGGCTGCCATTGTAAATCCGGTGAAGAGCTTAAAAACAGAATAGCTTGCGTTATTTGTATAAACAGGGTTAATCAATTCAAAAGGTTGTCGCTAACATTGTTCCTCGAAACTATTTTTGCTCGCTTTGTGGTATGATAGGCTGTATATTCAATTCTTGGATATTTTGAGTGACTTAAAATTAAATCCGCCCTCGTCAGCTATCACTTTAATTTTGTTGGAGCCTTTATCAAGCTTTATCCCTTTCACCACAACTTCATGCCAAGCTTTAGATGGTACTGTTATGGCAAGGGGAATGCTGGTTGATTTTCCACCAGTAATCACAGAAACCTTTCCTTTGCCGGCTTCGGATGAAACGGTTAGTTTTACAGTATAAGTACCCTTGGCTTTTACGTCGATGGTATACTGCAACCATTCGCTGTCTTCAATGCTAAATATGTGATAGCCGGTATCATCCGCTTCAATATCTACCCCATCATTACGATAAGCACGGCCGCGGTTACCTTGTGTGCGTACACCCGGTGTGTACTGGTAACTTGAAGTATCTTTGTCGTAATAGGCCATACGCTGACTCCCGAGGTCGTAATCCACTGCGTTGATAGTGGCGTTTTTTGTGACGATGTGTTTTTTGAAAGGCACCGTTGCCGAACTCTGTACTTGCCTGAACATCGCGTCAGTCACATCACGGTGATAAGTGGTGTTTTCTAATTTTATATTCTCCAGGAATTCGTCTAACGCGGCAATGGCTTCTTGTTGGGCAGGTTTATCTCCCTTACCGTTCCAGTAATTAAGCAGTTTTTGATACGACGGCGTCAATTTAATTTCGAGCGGATTATTGGTGCCGATTTTCTTTTCCTGCCACCAGCTCCAGCCTATGTTATGGCCCTCCACTAATTTGATAGCCTCGGTAAACCAAGTATTCGAATTTTCGCCCGATTCGCCCAACCAAAGGGGCACATTGTGTTCCTTACTCATTTTGAGGAAGTTTTGAATTGAGCCGTCATTATTGAAATTGCCATATTTATGAAAACTCAGCACCATGTTATTATCCCATAGCGGAAAGATGCCATTATAATTGTTACCAAAGCCATTCCCTTCTATAATGATGATGTGTTTTTTATCTACTTCGCGTATAGCATTAGTGATGTTGACCATCAGCTGCCGTAGCTGAACATTTTTGGTTTCTGCTGTTCCCCGTTTATCATCTGCCTTTTCAAAACCCCAGTTTGGTTCATTAATGATATCGTAGCCGCCAATGTAGGGTTCGTTGGCATAACGCTGAGCCAATTTTTTCCAAAGCGCAATCATTTTTTGCTGATTTGCCTGGCTGTCCCACAAAGAGGGCTTTGCAGCGTCCCGATCAGATATGGCCAGGTCATTACCTTGCCCGCCTGGGGCAGCATGTAAGTCGAATATTAGATACATGTGATTTGCTTTACACCACTTTAACAAGCTGTCAGTTAGAGCAAATCCCTTTTCAATCCAGGTATTTTGACCCGTTACCGGCTCTTGATCAACCGGTAAAGTATACAAGCCATAATGCATAGGTAGCCTGATGGAGTTGAAACCCCATGACGCCATGGAGTCAACATCGATTTTACGGGTGTGATTGGTAAGCCATTTATCATAAAATTGCTGCGCATATGCCGGGCTGGTCACTTCTTCTATTTTTGCTTTAATGCGGTACTGCTGACCTACGTTACCAAGCCTGAACATGTATCCCTCCTGCAACATCCATCCGCCTAAACCCATTCCTCTAAGTAAAACTTTCTTGCCATTTGCGTCGGTAATGAACTGGCCTTGCGCTTTCAGAAAGGTTTGCCCATTGCTTTTTACAGATAACAATAAAAATATAGTAAGTAAGGATAGAACCAATTGGCGATACGCTTTTAACTGGATGAGACGTTTGGCTTTGATGTTCATAATTGAGTAATTGGTGAGCCAAAAATAAAAAAAGCCATAACATTACAGCGGTAAAAATCCGCATAAACAACTGCCTGATAGGCAATTACAAATAAACAAATACGCTTTGTAAATCTAAATTAAAAAGGTGGGGAACTGACATTCAACTGATTACATTTTAATTTAGAAAATCAGCGCGTAAAAGCAATACGGTTCATGCACAAGCAAAATAAATTTTGTTGTACATCATATGTGCAGTCTTGTATTCCTTTAGCTGCTTTTGTTCTCAAAAAGCATGTTATTTATGCAAATTTTCTTGCTGTATAAACCATTTTGCTGTTATATTTACCTATCCAATTATAACAATCAATCAATATTTATGAAGAAATTAGTTACCGGCATAGCCATGCTGTTAACCGGCTATGCGGGCTTCGCTGCTGATTATTTTGTTAAAAGTGAAAAAGAGTTTACCGAAGCTGATAAACACGCTATTGCGGGCGACAACATTATCATAGCTAATGGGAGCTATGCGCCCTGGACCGTAAAATTTACAGCCAATGGTAGTGCTTTACGGCCAATTGTTATCAAAGCTCAGGATGCCGGAAAGGTTATATTTAGCGGAGAGGTTACACAAACCATATTTAAAATCACCGGAAATTACACGCAATTGCAGGGTCTGAACTTCAATAACTGTATTTTAAATAAAGCTAATGGCAAAAACGGACTGCTTATTGACTTAAACAACACCAAGCATTCACGAATCACCAACTGCACTTTCCAAAAGAACAGCGCTAAGGTCCAATTTATGCCGCTGGTCATTATATCTGGCGAAGGAGAGCACAATCAGGTTGATCATTGCAGCTTCATCAGCAACCAGGATGAACAGGATCTGCAGGTACAAATCAATAGTCCCAAATTCCCAACATATACCCTTATAAGCGACAACTTATTCAGCGATAAGGATAAGGTAAGCTGGAAAGTTTTTAACGGCGGTGAATGTGTGCAAATTGGTCAGGATCCGGTTTTAAAGGGAACGGCAATGGCTAAGACAACCGTACGTAACAACCAATTCATACGCTGTAATGGCGAAGGCGAAGTAATAAGCAACAAAAGCAGTGGCAACAACTATACAAACAATTATTTCGAAGACTGCCAGGGCGAGCTGGTTATGCGTGGCGGGCATGATTGCTTAATTGACAGTAATCAGATAAAAGGTGGTACGGGCGGCATACGCATAAATGGTAGCGGGCATGTTATTACAAATAACATTATCTCCGGCGTACGAACCGGAATAAGGCTGATGTATGGCATGTCAAAAGGAAAAACGGAAACTGGATTTTATGTGGCTGCTACTAATTGTGTAATCAGTAACAATCACATCAGCAAGGCCGATGTGGGCATCTTGGTAGGCGACAATAAGAACCAAGATTGGACGGGCAAGTTTGACACCAATAAGTACCCATCACGCGTAATACAGGATATACCTCCGGCTGACAACCAGTTCAAAAACAATGATTTTACCGACACTAAACAGACTATTGTATATAAATAAAAATGTGCTTAAAGCGTGTTTAAGGCGCATTTTTTTGGAAAAAGCATAGCCCCCACTCAGAGCAAGGTGTTGGGCGTTTTATATATATTTGAATACAATTATAACTAAGCCGCTGTTAGTTTTATTTTTCTGAAAATGCACCTGCGTTATAGGTCAATTTGCTATGGAAAGAACCGGCTATCTGGAAATTTATATGATCAAACTTCTACCATTAAATATAGGTAACGGCCCTTACTTAGCGCTAAAAAACATCGCGCTAACCATGCTATTGGCACTACTTACCACTTCGCTTTTTGCCCAAAAAGTGCTGAATGTAGACAGTACCATAAGGCAGCACAAGTTCACACTAAATGAGGTTGATTACCTGGAAGATGCATCTGATAAGCTAACCTTTGCAGATGTTCTAAAATCTGATTTGGCTAGTCGTTTTAAAGCTAATAGTCTATACTATCCAAACAACAAAAACCGCTCATCAACTTATTGGTACCGGGTAAAGGTACGTTTTGATCGGTCGGCAGCAGACAAAGCCTCCTTGTTCGAGTTCTTTGACCAAACTACAGATGAAGTTACGGCTTACATCCCCGACGCACAAGGCCTTTATTCTATGAGTAAAGCTGGTGCTAAAATAGACTTTGACAGCCGCTTGTATCAGCACAAAAACTTCGAGTTCCTGATTAAAAACCCATCAGCGGGCGAGTATACCTACTACTTTAAACTCAAATCCCGGAATCTGGTCAATGTAATTATTGTGTACCGCACACTCGATTACTTCATACACTATGCACTAAACGAGTACCTAACCTTCGGGCTATTTTATGGAATGGTGCTCATCTTTTGTTTTCATAACCTGCTCATGTTTATGGCGGTTAAACGCCGTCAGTACTTGTACTACGTATTTTATGTTTTAAGCGTGGGGCTGTATGAAATGTGTGTGGATGGTATAGCATTCCAGTACCTCTGGCCAAATACGCCTGCCGTAAACGATTTTGCTTATGGAACCGCTTTGTACCTGCTCAGTATGTTCGCGCTCATTTTCACTAAAGAGCTGTTACAGGTTAAACACAGGGCCAGGCGTCTTTACAAGCTCATTAATTATGCACTGGTTTTGCGTACAGCCTTCTTTCTGGTGTGTTTGTTTGTCGATAAAAGTTTATTCATTTATAAGTTTGTTGAGTTTATACCACTTTCTATAGCGTTTATTACTGGTATACGCATTTATCGTAACGGCTTTAAGCCCGCTCGGTTCTTTGTGTTAGCTTATGCCTTTCTATTCACAGGCTTTGTAATTAAAGCGGTATCGGCGTTAGGTTATTCATGGCTTATGCCATCGGTAGTAGGCTATTACAGCCTTAGTTTTTGCTTCGTAATTGAGATGGTCTTACTATCCTTTGCAATTGGCGATCAGGTACGCATCCTTCGCAAAGAGAAAGACGCAGCGCAAGACGAAACCATTAAGCAAATGCACATTAATAGTGAGCTGAAGGATTCCATAAACCAGGAACTAGAGCGTCAGGTTAAAGTACGCACGCGAGAAGTGGTTGAAAAATCTAAAGAGATACTGGAGCAATCCAAAGTTATCGAAGAGCAAAACGAGCAGTTGATCAGTATCAATCACTTACTGGAACAGCAGGCGTCTGAAATAACGCGAATGAATGTACTGCTCGAGAAAGACAACATTCAGCTCAAAACCAATATAGATAAGGTTACAGATGCACGAGTACTATCTGCCGAACTAAATTTTGAGGAGTTCAGCGCTAAGTACCCCGATCAGGAAACCTGTTATAAGTTTCTATCTGAATTAAAATGGAAAAACGGCTATCAATGCACCCGCTGCAGTCATACCTCCTATTGCGCAGGCCGGGTACCCTACAGCCGTCGTTGTACCAAATGCAGCTATGAGGAATCGGCCTTACATAATACTATCTTCCAAAACAACCGTATTCCTATAAACAAAGCTTTTTACCTGGTTTACTTAATCTACAGTAGTAAAGGCACAATCTCATCACATCAATTGTCGGATAAACTAGGTATAAGGCAAAGCACTTGCTGGGCCTACGCTATCCGCATTAAAAAAGCTATGCAGGAGCAAAAGCGCTCGCGTAAAAAAGATGCACCGCAAGGATGGAGTACGTTAGTATTGTAGCTTTTTTGCAATGTACTGATTTAGACATCAATTACACCATGTGTCTGAAGCGTATTTTTGCGTTAAAACTTTTCAATTACTCGTAAAAGCTTATACACTCATTAACAGCGCATTGACCTTTATAGGGTACATGAGAGCAAAGCGTATTAAGTCTTATGTAATTCACTATATATCAATAATTTAAGTGATTAAACAGCTTGAATTTTTGCCTGCGATGCAATACATTTACGGTTTAAAACAACCAGTTATTACACGGCAGCTGCTTGGTGATCAGTAAAATCTATGCAATTAAACCGTCAGCCTGCTCCATACAGTTCATTTATGATAAAAAAGCTTCTCACCACTATCATCTGCTTAATGATACTACAGGTTGGATATGGCCAGCAATCCAGACGTCTAAACAACAACTGGGAATTTTTAAGACAGGATTTAGGCGGCATATGGGAATCGGTTAGGCCGGTAACCCAAGGCAATCCTGAAAGTGTTCCGCTATGGAAAACAGTAACTCTTCCGCACTGCTTTAATGCCAGCGATGCCGTTGATCCGGATGTAAATTATTACCAGGGGCCGGGTTGGTATCGTACAATGCTTGATATTAAGAACCCTTATGCCGACGGACGCACACTGCTTCACTTTGAGGGTGCCGGGCAAAAAACCGATGTATATGTGTACACAACAAAAGTAGCTTCTCATTTAGGCGGTTATGACGAGTGGACTGCAGATATTACAGAAGCCGTTGAAGCCTTTAAAAAGACAGAGGCTTATCAAAAACAGTTTAAGGGCAAAATACCGCTGTCTATCCGTTGTGACAATTCACGCGATTTGGAGACCATACCGTCACAGTTATCAGACTTTAACGTTTATGGTGGTTTGTACAGGTATCTAAATCTGGTTTACCAGCCGGCCGTGGCAATTGATAAGATTTTTGCAACACCAACATTAGCCAGTACCTTTAAGACGGGGTGGATAAATGTAAAAGGAAACTTTTATTCGCCTAAGCAAAATGGCAATGTAAACGGAGGGGTAAAACTTACCGATGCAGCCGGAAAAACTATTGCGAGTGATAATTATTCCATTAATTCAGTAGGCAGTGACAAACAGCCACTAAGCAAGCTAAAAATAAGCAGGCCTCATTTATGGACTACCGCTGATCCGTACTTGTACACCTTGCAGGTAACTGCCACAGCAAACGGCCAGACATATACTAAGACTGAAAAGATAGGCTTTCGCAATTTCGAGTTTAAAGAGCATGGTCCGTTTTACTTGAATGGAAAACGCTTATTACTGCGAGGCACCCACAGGCATGAGGATCATGCAGGCGTGGCTGCAGCGATGACGGAGGACATGATGAAGCGGGAGATGCAACAAATGAAGGATATGGGTGTCAACTTCATTAGGTTGGGCCACTACCAGCAATCGCGCATTATTTTAAACCTTTGCGACAGCCTGGGCATATTAGTTTGGGAAGAGGAACCTTGGTGTAGAGGAGGTTTAGGTGGTACAGCCTATCAGAACCAGGCCCGGCAGATGATGACCAACATGATAGAACAGCATTACAATCATCCATCCATCATACTCTGGGGGTTAGGCAATGAGAACGACTGGGAAGGCGATTTCCCAGAATTTGATAAACAAAAGATCAGGACGTTTATGAAAGAACAGAACGATCTTTCGCACCGGCTTGACTCTACCCGCTTAACCTCAATACGCCGTTGCGATTTTTGCAAGGATATACCGGATGTATATTCGCCGTCAATATGGGCTGGCTGGTACCGCGGCAAATACGCTGAATATAAACAAGTAAGTGAGGACGAATTTAATAAAGTAAATCGCTTTTTCCATGCCGAATGGGGCGGCGATAGTCATGCAGGCAGGCATTCAGAAAATCCGGAAGGTTTTTTAAATGTAAAATCGGGAGTTGGTGCCGACGAGCGACTTGGGGATGCATCGCTGAAAGGTGGCGATCCACGTGTATCACGTGATGGCGATTGGAGCGAAAGCTATATTGTCAATTTATTCGACTGGCACCTCAAAGAACAGGAAACCATGCCTTGGCTAAGCGGCTCAGCATTTTGGGTGTTCAAAGATTTTTCAACACCCGTTCGTCCGGATAATCCTGTACCCTACATGAATCAAAAAGGCGTTGTCGAGCGCGATGGTACACCGAAAGAGTCTTATTATGTATTTCAATCATACTGGACAGAGAAGCCCATGGTTCATATATATGGCCATAGCTGGCCGGTTAGATGGGGCACCACAACCGAGCAGAAAACGGTAAAGGTGTATTCTAATTGTGATGAAGCCGAGTTGTTTGTAAACGGCAAAAGCTATGGTGTTAAAAAACGCAACAGCCAGGACTTTCCAGCTGCAGGATTGCGTTGGCAAGTTAATCTGGTGAGCGGAAACAATGCCATTAAAGTGGTAGCTAAAAAGGGCAAGGTTACGGTAACTGATCAAATAACCCCAATTTACCAAACCCAGCAATGGGGCAAGCCCGCTAAATTAGTTGTGGAACAAATTGCTGATGATAACGGTGTTGTAAACGCGCAGGTAAAAGTGCTGGACAGCAATAATGTGCAATGTCTCGACGCAGCAAATTGGATAGACTTTGCCATGGCTGGTGATGGCGTGATGTTAGACAATATGGGCACATCAGGCGGCTCGCGTAAAGTGCAAGCATACAATGGCAGGGCCACAATAAAGGTAGACACCAAAAAGGGCAAAAGTATTTTAAGCGCAAAATCACCCGGATTGCCAACAGTATTCTTAAATTTAGCCGGCAAATAACACTAATATCCTATAAACAACAATGAGTTTAGAACAAACATGGCGCTGGTACGGCCCTAACGATCCGGTTTCATTGGCAGATGTACGACAGGCTGGTGCAACGGGCGTGGTATCAGCACTGCACCACATTCCAAACGGGCAGGTATGGCCAATAGACGAGATTCAGAAACGCAAAGCTATCATAGAAGAGGCCGGTTTAACCTGGTCTGTGGTTGAAAGCGTACCGGTACACGAAGACATTAAGAAAAGAACCGGCAACTATGAGCAGTATATTGAAAACTACAAGCAATCCCTGCTTAACTTAGGTCAGTGCGGTATTGATATTGTTTGCTACAACTTTATGCCGGTACTTGACTGGACGCGTACCGATCTGGATTATCCTCAACCAGATGGCTCAACGGCTTTACGGTTTGATGTAACTGCCTTTGCCGCGTTTGAACTATACTTATTGAAACGCCCAGGCGCAGAAAATATGTATACACCTGAGCAACAAACGTCGGCGAAAGCCTACTTGGACGGCTTGTCTGACGAGGATAAAACCAAGCTGGTTAAGAACATTATAGCTGGCTTGCCTGGCGCTGAAGAAGGTTATACGGTGGAGCAGTTTCTGGATGTGCTATCGTCATACAATCATATAGACGATCAGGCACTTAAAGCCAACCTATATCATTTCTTGCAACAGGTAATTCCAGCAGCGGAGCAAGCTGGTGTACTAATGTGCATTCACCCCGATGATCCTCCCTACCCTATTTTGGGCTTACCAAGGGTGGTAAGTACCGAGGCTGATATACAGGAGCTTTATGCCGCAGTTGACAGTTATCACAACGGTTTAACTTTCTGCACCGGTTCATTTGGCGTACGTGCAGATAACGATTTGGCCGGAATGGTTGAGCGTTTGGGCAACCGCATTCATTTTATTCACTTGCGCGCCACAAAACGCGACGAACTGGGCAATTTCCACGAGGCCGACCATTTGGATGGTGACGTAGACATGTTTGCAGTAATGAAAGCGCTGGTAACAGAACAGGAGAAACGCCGCGCAGCCGGTGAGAAGCACCTGCGCATGCCCTTCAGACCAGATCATGGGCACAAGATGCTGGATGATTTACATAAGAAGACCAACCCGGGTTACTCGGCCATTGGCCGCCTAAGAGGCCTTGCCGAATTACGTGGACTTGAACTCGGAATCAGACGGTTTATGGAGCGATAGAAACCAAAACTGATATCTATAAAAGCCGGTTTTCAATTATGAAAACCGGCTTTTGGCTTTTAACACTTATTGCGCTATAACAGATTGCCCGTTGGCCAAGCGGTTTTGGCGTAACAAAGCTTCCAGGTAATAATAATCTGCATAACTTATGGGCACATCAATTTCGCTGTTAGCTGGCTTATGGCCGGTGCTGTGTAGCAGAATAAAGCCCTTACTTTCACCTGGTTTTGCCTGGTAGTGTTTGCTAAGGCTATTCATGATGTCGTCGGCTGTTTTTTTGTACTGTTTGCCATTAGAGCTGTAAGTACTTAGCTCATACAGTGCTGAGGCCATCAAAGCAGCTGCCGATGCGTCGCGTGGGGCATTTGGAATGTCGGGCGCGTTAAAATCCCAGTAAGGCACTTTGTCCTTCGGTAAATTGGGATGGCTAAAAATAAATTTAGCAATTGCTTCGGCCTGTTGCAGGTAAGCCTTGTTCCTGGTTTCGCGATAACATAGCGTATATCCATACAACCCCCATCCCTGGCCCCTTGCCCAGGCAGATGAATCGGCGTATCCCTGGTGTGTTTGCTTGTGCAAAACAGCACCCGTTTGCGGATCATAATCAATCACATGATAGGAGCTATAATCGGGCCTGAAATGGTTCTTCATAGTAGTATTGGCATGGCTTACCGCAATTTTACGAAATGTAGAATCACCGGATAATTTGGTTGCCTCAAATAATAGTTCCAGATTCATCATATTGTCTATAATAACCGGGAACGGCCAATTCTTGCGATTATCCCAAGATTTTATGCAACCTACGATAGGATTAAAGCGGGTCGACAAGGTTTTGGCTGCCTGAATGATAACCTCCTTATAGTGCGCATCTTTAGTTAAACGGTAGCCATTGCCCACACTGCAATAAATTTTAAAGCCTACATCATGTGTACCTTTATCAAATTGCTCAGGCTCTATGTTGGTGGTATATGCTTTAGCGGCAGTAAGCCATTTATTGTTATGGGTGTACTCATACAAATACCAAAGCTCTCCAGGGAAAAAGCCGCTTACCCAATCTTTAGAAGGAATCATTACCAGCTCGCCAGTGGTGCTCAACGTTCTTGGTGAAACCGCATTAGGCTTGGTTGACGCTGCTATAGCCGCCGGTATGGCTTTTAGCATTACATCGGTTTGCTTTTCGGCAAATGGAATTGCTTTTTTAGCATTATTTTGTGCGTAGCCTGCGGTGGTTAAAAGGCACAACGCAACAGGAATCAGTTTATTCATAGTTATTTATTGAGCCAGATGAGCGGATGCCTCACCGGCAGGTTTCTTATTATCTCTTCGTTTGCAGGATCATGTTCCAGTCTCTTCCAGGTGTTTAGCCATTCAGCGTTCTTATAGGCATTCGCGCCAAAAACTAGTGCTGGCTGCGCTGCTGGCCAGCTGTCCCAGTGCATCACATCCTTTTGATAAGGCCACTTGTTCTTGTCTTTCAAATATGGATATAAAAACTCGATGCCTTTTTTGATAGAACGACCATCAACTGTTTGATAAGTAAACAGGTTATCTTTTGGTGTACTTAACAATTGGCAAATGGTGGTCATGGCATCCAGGTTAAAAATAGAATAACCATAAGGTTTTGTCCGTTTCAATTCCAGCGGAAAGCTACCATCGGCAGCCATTTGGCCTGGCAACAATACATTTTTATAACGATTGCGGCAAAAATCGAGCAAGGCCTCGTTTTTAGTAAATTTGGCAAAGCATGCTGTTTGCATTACCCAGCAGGTGCCATGGTTATTTTTGGCATTCATTTCGTCTTTGCCGTACTGGTGCGTGGTTAGCCAAACCAGGTACTGCTCAAACCAAGTTTTTATTGTTTTAAGATCCCCTTTGCTTATTACTTTCGAATCCTGTATCGCCTCAACACCCTGCACCACTTCCATTAGTTGTATGGTATCAATAATGCCTATGCCCCTGCCCGTGGCTACGCCTTTGATAGCCTGTGCGTACTGCAGGTTAGGGTTCATTAATGTTTGAGCATTAACAAACCATGCTTTTAAATGCAACAAAGCATGCTGCGCATACTTCTTATCGTGTGTGAGCTGATATGCTGAGGCTAATGCGCCAACAATACGACTAAAGCGGATCATGGCTAAACGGTGAGCCACAAAGTTTTGTGGGTTGGTTAAGCCGTCTTTTTGAATGTATGGTCCGGTTGGATTTTCAGGGTTAGGCCACCAGTAATCGCCCTCCGAATAAAAGTCGTGTCTGCCCCCTGCACTGCGCGGACTGCTTTCTGCCGTAACGGTGACCGGTTGCTGCGTTAGCGCCCATGCCGCTTCATCCAGAATAGATTGACGCAAAGTGGCTGCCACCTGATCCTTTACGGTACCGTCGCCAGCTGTGCGCCAGCTCAGCGCGAGGCATGAGGCTATCATTAATACAGCGACAAAATTTCTCATATGCCTTAATTACTTTTTAGCCTGTCTTACCTGGTTAAGCACCAGTTGCCAATCATAGTATTCGTTCCCTGCAACCTGTTGTATTGTTTTGACTAATGATGGATCATAATATGCAGCTAATGAGAGTACCACAATGCCGTTACGCTGTTTAAACGGCGCTCCTGCTACATACCCTTTTTCACCATTGGCCGCACGTTCTCGGTCAAATTTAACTTTACTGTTAGCAAACTCACCATGCGTCTTCTCCCCTGTTACAAACGGCACCAGGAACTGAACCGACTTTTGCACTGATGATTTGGTCGGCGACTCAAAGCTGTAGTAATTTTTACCATTCGCTCTACTGATCACTATGAGGGCTTTAAGAAGCGGTTCGAGCGTATAAATATGGTAATGCAGAGCATCCCGTTCGGCAAAGTCAAAGCTTGAGCCGTCAGGATATAAATTTTGAGCCAGCTGCTTTTCCAGTTCAGCCGTAATTGTATCCCGATACTTATCGGCATGTATGGCATAGGCTATCTGCGTTATAATTTTGATGCGGTGTGAATTCCAGTTATTTTTTGAAGTTGATTTAGTTGGCGTAGCCGATACGCTATGTATTTCGGCGTGGGCAATGCTCTCCAGCCAAGTGTCAATTGCTTGTTTATCTGGTTGGCTTACTTCGTTGCGTATCAGGTCATAACCGGTAAACATTTCCTCTAGCTTGGTTTCGTCAATTGGGTCGCCGGTGGCTTTGTTTATTTTGGCCCAGGCTGTCAGGTATTCCTGCGCCTTGTTCAAATAATCTTTGTTACCATAAAGACGATATATCAAAGCAAGGGCATATATCTTGGGCGCATCAGCAACAGCTTTCAAACTGGCCGTTTTGGCCGGATTACCCTGTAGTAGTCCTTGAGATGTTACCTTTTCAATGGGGTTTGGTGCTTCATTAAGTGCCTTTTCGGCCACTTGTTTCCACTCTGCAAATTCCTTTTGCACGCGGGCATCCTTTTCAACGGCTGTTTTAAGCGTTTTAACTTCGGCAGCGGTTAAACTTACGTATTGTGCTTTAACCCCCAACGTAAGGGTAAGCAAACTGCAGGTTATTATTATCTTTTTCAATTTAAAGGTAAATTAATAGTCATTTTCTAATTCACTAATTCAAACTTATCTTCAAGCATGATGTGGTCTGATGAATTACCAAGCATGAGTTTGAAGTCGCCAGGCTCAGTTGTCCAATTCATCTTCTGATCGTAAAAAGACAGTTTTTCTCTATTGATTACAAACTTAAGCGTTTTGCTTTCGCCAGCTTTCAAAAACACTTTTTCGAAACCCTTCAGTTCCTTAACCGGCCGTGTAACACTGGCAAACATGTCTTGCAGATATAGTTGCACTACCTCTTCTCCATCATACTTACCGGTATTAGATAATTTGCAAGTCACAGTAACTGAATCGGCGCTACTAAACTTGTTTTTGTCGAGTTTTAAATCGCTTAAGTTAAATGTGGTGTAACTTAAGCCATAACCAAATGCAAAGCGAGGACTATTCTGCATATCCAAATACCCTGAGCGATAGGTTGCCGCCACATCAGTTGGTGATGGCCTACCGGTGCTTTTGTAATTGTAATAAACGGGTATCTGGCCTTCTGACCGTGGAAATGACATAGGCAGCTTTCCGGCTGGATTGTAATCTCCGAATAGTACATCGGCCATGGCATTGCCAGCTTCACTACCCAGCCACCAGGTATGCAAAATGGAATTGGCACGATCGGCTGTCCAATTAAATATAAGCGGACGGCCCGACATGGTTAGTACCACTACGGGTTTGCCGGTACGTTGTACGGCTTTAATCAATTCTTCCTGCGCGCCCGGTAAGTGTATATTGGCTTTGCTCTTGGCTTCGCCACTCATATCAAATGCTTCGCCTACGGCCATAATTACAACATCTGCTTTGCGGGCAATAGCTGCTGCTTCTGCAAAGTTACATTTGGCAGTATCTTTCAGATCGCAACCTTCTGCGTATAACAACTTGGTATTTTTGCCTACCTTATTCTGTAAGCCCTCATACAAGGAAACTAAGTGGTCGTCATCCCATTTAACAGACCAGAAACCCATCATGTCTTTGTTGGATTTGGCCAATGGCCCAATCACAGCTATCGTCTTTATTTTTTTTGATAACGGAAGAAGTTGTTTATCATTTTTTAGGAGTACAATGCTCTTACGTGCAACATCGCGAGCCATTGCCCTGTTAGCGGCGGAGTTTAGTGTTTGGGTTTCGCGCTGCTCATTACTAAACCGATAAGGATCATCAAACAAACCCAATTCAAATTTTTTACGAAGGATACGTTTAACGGCATCATCAATTAAAGCATTATCTACTTTTTTATCTTGCACCAGCTTTGCCAGGCTTGCAATATAAGCGTGACCTTCCATGTCCATATCGCTGCCAGCTTTAATGGCCAGTTCAGATGCCTCTACGTTGTCTTTAGCAAAGCCATGCTGCACCATTTCGCGTATGGATCCCCAATCACTTACCACAAACCCCTGGAAATTCCATTTGCCTTTTAAAATATCTCGTTGCAGATAAGCGTTGCCCGTGGCCGGTATGCCGTTTAAATCATTAAAAGAATTCATGAATGTGGCAGCACCTGCGTCAAGCGCAGCTTTAAATGGCGGCAGGTAGGTTTCCCACAACATGCGCTCACTCATATCAACCGTATTATAATCGCGGCCGCCAATGGCAGCGCCATACGCTGCAAAGTGCTTTACACAAGCCATTATAGCATCTAAATTACCCAGTCCGTTTCCCTGAAAGCCTTTAACCCTTGCTTTGGCTATTAATGAACCCAGGTATGTATCCTCTCCAGCTCCTTCCATAACGCGCCCCCAGCGTGGATCACGAGATATATCAACCATAGGTGCAAAAGTCCAGTGCTGGCCAGAGGCGGCTGCTTCAGTAGCCGCCACGCGTGCCGAGGTTTCAATGGCTTTCAAATCCCAACTGGCAGCTTCGGCCAGTGGCACGGGGAAAGTAACGCGATAACCATGTATGATATCCAGTCCAAATAATAATGGAATCTTAAGACGTGACTGCATGGCTATTTCCTGCACCATACGGGTATCCTTTGCTCCTCTTACATTCAGCATAGAGCCTACTTTACCATCTTTTATATCTTGGTATTTGGTAGTGTTTGCCGTTACCGGACCTGTGGCCAGGCGGTCGCCGGTGTATTGATTTAGCTGACCTATCTTTTCATCAAGCGTCATCTTAGCCAACAATTCCTCTACCTTTTGATCGATGCCTGTTTTCGAGTTTAACAGCGGTTGTTGGGCCATCAAACCTAAACTTAAGCTTAAAGAGCATAAGGTAAGTAAAATTTTATTTTGCATGTAGGTAAAAGGGAGTGTATAACGAATGGTTAAAGGCACTATTGACCTTTAACCATTCAGGGAATTTTCATTTTAAATCGACTGGAATGACAACTACATTAATACCTGCTGGGAACAGTTAGCGTATTAGTAACATGTATTTGCCCGTTAGTTGCAATGATGCCGCCGGTAACAACGGTGGTTCCATCATTCATTACCATAGGCGAAAAATCAGCGTTATTTTGTTTGAGATTGAATTTACCCTCTAAATCAAATCCTTTGCCGTTAGTGCCCGTAAAATCAAAAGTAAGGGTTCTGGTGCCGCTCAAACTTAAATTAGGCGCTGCATTTACAACCAAGTAACCCAATCTTGATTCTTTACCGGCTGTTGCACCCGCTGGCAATAGTGTAGGCAGCGATTGGTTTACGCTGTTTAAATTATTAAAGCCCAAATCGCCGACACCAATCAGGTACAGAAAATAATTTTTTAAAGTTTGGGGCGAATATTCGTTCCATGATGTTGCCGGGTGCGTTACCGGTGTTACACCATCAGCTGCATATTTCTGCGTCCCGTCGGGGTTCTTTTCCATTATCGGAAAATCAAACCAGAAGCCAGCTGTAGGAATGTTGCTAGTTGTTTTTACCACACCGGCAGTGGTTGTAGTGGGTAAAACCCTAACAGCGTTATTGCCCAGGAAGATAAACGTACGGCCAGCTTTCTCGTACTCGGTAGGATCTATGCCTGCATACTCTAAACCCAATTGCATGTACTTAAAAACCGTGTCGTTTGCAATTAGGGGTGCTTTGCCACGTTCGCGCAAATATTGCAACGCAGTTTTGTTAATTTTAGGATCTACTGTACTGCCCGGCTGGTACTCATAATTCTTTTGCAATTCCAAACCGCCAATTTTACAAGAGCTTACTATGGATGCGCAAAACAAGCCGGCTAAAAGTATATTTCTTTTTTTCATGACGTTTAATATTATAAACCGTTATAAGGCGGGTTTTGAACTAATAAATTGTTAGAATAAAGCACTGTGTTGCTCAGTGGCCAGTAGTAACGGCGCTTGTCTGTACCCCATCCTACTTGTGCATTACCTATGGATATCTGACGGGCTATTAGAATTGGATCCATCACTTCAATCACACGATCGGTACGTACCAGGTCAAACCATCTTACACCTTCGCCAATAAGTTCATACTGTCTTTCTTGTAAAATTTCGCTTTCCAACGCTCTCTCATCAGCAAACTGCGTGGTTAATACGGTTGGTACGCCCGCACGTGCTTTGATCAGATTGAGGTACTTAACCGCGTTGCTCCTGTCACCAACTTTATTCAGTGCTTCGGCGTACAGAAGATACATGCCACCTAAGCGGTATAGCGGGATGTAAACATTAGTTTCGACATTTGCAGGTAAATTAGCTGTAGAACTACCATAGTTAGTTGAGGTAAAGTTATAACCGGCTGTAGCAGTGGGCGCTATATAAGTACCGGGATAAAATTTCCAGAAACTGCGGTCACGAATGGGTTGACTGGTTGCAGATGAAATATTATACGTTTGTTTAACTCTCAAGTCTATTGTAGCCGTAGTATTGCCATATTTTGCAGTTGCTGCTTTTGGCCAATTGGTCCACAATGGATCGGCCATACGGATAATTGGCTCATTTGATGTACGTGACACACCGCCCATACAAGCACAACCATTATCTGTATAATCCCAATGGATGTTAAAAATACTTTCAACGCTGCCGGCTGGTGTAGCAAATTGTTTATTCCATGATATACCGGGCTCTAAATCAGCAGCGGCACCACCCGCACCCGTGGCAGCTACACCTGCAGTATTGTACACCTTACCAGTTGGCCCTTTGGCAGCAAACAGACGCTTAAACCAAATTATAGCATTGTTATAATCTTTATCCCACATGTAAACATCCGCTCCAATTGATGCTATGGCTCCTTCTCCCAAATAAAACACATCTGGATTACCATTTTTAGCGGTAAGATCATATGCCTTTTGGATGTCGGATTTAACCTGTGCCAAAACTTTTGCCTGAGGGTCGCGGGCCTGGGTAGCAGGTTGAGTTGGATCAACGTACGGCTCGGTACGAATTACTGCATCACCCCAAACCCGTGCAATCCAAAAGTAGGCCAAAGCACGCATGGCATATGCCTGTGCTGTGTAGCTTGACTCCAATGCAGGACTTAACGCGCCGTTTGTACCCGGTGCAACGTAGTTTTTTATTTCCGGAAGCCTTTTGATAAGTAGGTTTGCACGGGCTATAACGCTGTACAGAATGGTCCAGTCGGCATAAGCGTTTCCTGAAGTTAGACCATTAAAGTCGATCTCATTGGTGCTGGATGTTGCGTAGTTAGGTCTCCGGCCTTCCCAATTATCAGACCGTGCCTCGCCCCACCAGGTAATGTTGTTCTGGTTTTGCCCATTGGCAGATTGTTTAATCATGGCCGACTGAAACTCGCCGTACATAGCGGCAACGGCTGCGTCGGCATCCAGTTTACTGCGAAAAAAGTCTTCCTGTTTACCTTCAGACACTGGCTGTTCATCCACAAGCTTGTTACAACTTACGAAAGTTACCAGTACACTTATTATTGCTATTGAAAATATCTTTTTCATAATCTGTTACTTTTTAAAATGCCACATTAAGGCCAAATCCAAATTCTCTTCTCTTGGGGTATCTTCCTGTATCGTCTCCTGGCGTTAAACCACTTGATGGCGTAAATTCAGGGTCGAAACCGCTATAGTTTGTCCAGGTAAGCAGGTTGATACCATACATATACAGGGAAAGATTTTTGGTGAAGAACTTATTAGCCAACTTTGAATCGAAACGGTAAGTTAAACGAGCATTTGATAAACGCACAAAGCTTCCGTTTTCTAAAAAGTAGCTGTTGCCGCCTATACGCTGGCTGCCACGCGTATCTTTATCGGGGTAATATGGATAGGTTGCAATATCACCTTGTTTCGTCCAGGCACCATAAATAGCTTCTGGTAACGAAGGGCCGCCGGCATTGGCAAAATTTGTTAAGTTTTGTTTAAACTGGTTGTAAACCTGCCCGCCCAAAGTAGCATTGATAATAAAAGATAGGGAGAATTGCTTGTAGGTAAAGTTATTCACAAAGCCCAGATATATGTCTGGCTGTGCATTTCCAATTACCTGGCGGTCGTTATCATCTATTATACCATCATTATTCACGTCTTCCCACTCTGTATCACCACCAAGCAGCACAGCGCCGCCGCTGGTTTTTTTACGTACAACTTGTCCGGAATAAGGTTGACCGTTAAGCTGATAACTGCTGGCTACTGTTGCGCCGGCATTACCATTTGGGCTGGTTGCTGTAGGCCCGCCGCGTGTAGTGGTTACTGCTGTTATGCCTATTGGCGTTAACCGTTGCCCATCTGGTGTGTAAGCATTTGACGCATCATACTGGTAAATACCAAGGTTTTTCCAGCCATAAAAGCTGCCAATACGTAATCCGTCGGCTACAAGATAACGTGCGTTACCACCGCTTACACCGCCAGAACCGGTAGCAACAAAACTTTCACCATTATTTAAACTTACAATTTTACCGCGTTCAAGCGAGGCGTTAGCGTTAATGGTCCAGTTAAAGTTCTTTGTTCTGATGGCATTACCACTCAATACAAATTCCAAACCTTTATTTTGAATGGTGCCTACGTTTACACGCTGTACCGTAAAACCGGTTTCTTTAGGCACCTGGCGGTTGTAAAGCAAATCATTAGTAGTTCTGATGTAAGCATCGATAGTAGCAGTAAGACGCCCTTTCAGAAAATTTAAATCTAAACCTAAATCTTTGGTTGTGGTAGTTTCCCATCTTAAACTTGGGTTAGCCAGGTTATAAGTAGGTGCAATACCCGCAACTTTGTTATAAATATCACTGCCTATGTCCACTAATGGCACCGCATCAAAAGCCCCTATAGGGTCATTTCCTGCCTTGCCATAGCTAAAGCGAATCTTTCCATCATCTAAAAACTTTTTAGTAAAGCCCAAGAATTTCTCATCAGTAAAACGCCATCCTGCTGATGCTGCCGGAAAACCACCAGAACGGTTTGCAGGGCCAAATCTTGATGATGCATCATTACGATACACACCCTGTAAAATATATTTACCCTTGTAGCTATAGTTTACGCGGCCAAAGTAAGAACCGGTTGAAACAGGTACGAAACGCACACGTTGTGAACGAAGGCCGTTAAGGTTAGCGCCAGGAACGGTCCGGATATTTTCGAACACGATATTAGCCGCTATCAGGTTAGTAGTATCTGTTCTCACACGGTCACGAGATACACCCAGTGTTGCTGAGATGCTGTGATCTTTTGCAATAGTTTTATTATAGTTTAAGTATGCCTGTGCCTCGTAATAAAATCTTTGAAAAATATTGTTTCGCAATGAATTGGTTTGTTGATCCTGAGAGTTTACGGAACGGGGCGAAAAGCTTATACCCTCAGAGTTGTCCAACTGCGTGTTAAGCGTTGTTGTCAACTTTAAGTCTTTTGTAAGATCAAAGTTTAAAGAATTAACAAACTGCGTACGATATTCTTCCCTTGTGTTTTCCTCATAAAGCGCATTGGCGATAGGATTACGCTTACCATTGATATAGCTGGTTAACTCGCCGTTTGGATAATAAAGCAGGTAGTTTGAAGGCCTGTCAAACGCCGGTCTGATCTGGTTACCAAAATTTGAGTAATTACCCGTTTGCCTGTAAAAAGAAATATTACCCGAATACTTTACAAACTTAAGGAACTGATAATCCACGTTAACACGAGATTGAATTCGCTCACTATAGGTGTTGGTAAGCGTTCCGGCATCGTCCAGATAGTTGAAGCTGGCGGCATAGGTAAGATTTTTCTGACCACCACCTATAGAAAACTTCACGTCGTGGCGGCGACTGGTATTACCTAATACTAAACGCTGTAAGTCATTATCAGAGTTTTGGCCAGGGTTCAATGAATCCACTAAGGTACTTCCGTAACCAGGCGTTAAGCCACCTTGCAATCTACGATAGTAACGCACATCGGCTGCATTGGCGGTTTGAATAAAGTGAGCCAGTTTACCAATAGTATAAGTGTACTGAAGGTCAATTCGGGTTTTACCTTCAACACCACGTTTGGTGGTGATCAGTATTACACCATTAGCTGCCCGTGAACCGTAAATAGCAGCTGAAGCCGCATCTTTAAGCACCTCAACGCTTTGTATATCATTAGGATTTAACAACGATGCATTTTGTGTAATTACACCATCAATAACATATAATGGGTTAGTACCCTGCCCTTCCGACGAAAAAGTAGACGGTCCGCGAACGGTGATTGAACCTTCTGCGCCTGGCTCGCCGTTATCATTAATTACCAAAACGCCGGCTGCCTGCCCTTGCAGGGCATCAAAAAGGTTTAACGGCTGACGTTCTTGTATTTGCTTGTCCGTTACGGTAGATATTGCACTGGTTATGTCGCGCTTTCTTTGTACGCCGCCATAACCTGTCGATATTACAACTTCTTGTAGTGCTGTGCTTGATTCCTGGAGTTTTACGCTTACGGAAGTTCGGCCGTTAAGCGCTTGTTCTAATGTATTAAAACCTACATAGGTAAAAACCAAAGTAGCATTGGCACTTGGAGCAGTTAAACTGAACTTACCATTTCCATCAGTGTTGCCGCCACCGTTTGAGCCTTTAACTTTTACGGTAACACCGGGTAAAGCATCGCCTTTGCTGTCTGTTACTGTCCCGGTTATTTTAATTGCAGTTTGTGCAAAAGTGTAATTGGTAATGGCGAGCAATTGCACCAGCAGTATGAACCCTACCAGGCTGAGGCTTTTTGCCTGTACCAATTTTAGTTTTTTCAATAAAAATGTTTTAGTACATCTTTTATTCATATCTCTTAATTTTTTTATCGTGAATGTTTTCTGTAGCATTCCGAAGGTTGGTTTAATTGAGGTTGGAGGTTTTTGGAAGCATACAAGCGTTAGCCGGTGTTGCACGTGAGCGTTTTCATGTCGATCATTTTAAATGGTTAGCAATTGGTTTTATTATTCTCAAGCAAGCTGTTTTAGAACATATAGCAGTAAGACAAGACGACTGTCAAGTCCTGTCATTTCTTTACTGTTTTCTGAATCTGGTAGAAAGCTGATGCTTAAATCATCATAATTGGCGATGTAAACATAATAGCTTTTTTCACAACCCACAAGAGAAAATAACTCATAATATACTGTAAAACAAACACTTATAAATAATTTGATACACTTCAATCACAAGCCATAACTTGCATTATGCTGTATTTTAAGCACAAAACGAGGGGTTTAACTAATAGGTGATACGCTTAATTAACAATGAACTTTTTTTTACTTTTTTACCGGCACCCATGAGTTGGCTCTGTTTGCGCTACCCTATACGGTTAAAGAGGCAAGAAATATAACTCGTGCAGGTTTATAATGCTTGCGCGACCTTTAATAACAGAGAGTACTCTTTTATTATCTTCTCCTTCTGCGTAGCTCGATACATTATATGCAAGGGATTTAAGTTCAGGCACGGGGCAAAAAAATCGTAACCAATTGCAGATTATGGTGCACAATTAATTTGTTCCAATAGCTTACAACTATTGTTTTCCATATAAATACTTTATACATTTCAGCCGTATTCTCATCCTTACCTACATGAAACTTAGCTTAAACCTTTCACCACTCGTTAAGCGATTACTGGCCGCTGGCCTGGTACTCGCCGTGGTAATTGCCGGTATTTTAGTTATCAGGCAAAAGCATAAAAAGAAAATTAATCCTGAGTTTTCAAAATATATTGAATCTTACACAACCGGCGTCATATCCCGGCAAAGCGTCATCCGCATTAAACTGTCCAACCAAGTACAAACCAGCCATGCCAAAAACGAGGAGATTAAGGATGGAATTTTTGATTTTTCGCCATCGGTAGACGGAAACGCTTACTGGGTTGATGCCCAAACTATTGAGTTTAAGCCAAAACAAGCGTTAATTCCAAACAAAAGCTATGATGTCTCCTTCGCCCTCAGTAAAATAACAGATGTACCTGATGAACTGGACGATTTCGAATTCAATTTTGAAACCATTAAGCCCGATTTTAAAGTAGATTTTGACGGCTTACAAACTGCAACAAACACTTCATTAGATAAAATGAAGTTCACAGGTAACATACAAACTGCAGATACGGAAGATGCGGCTAAGGTGGAAAAGATGATCTCCGTTAATTACCCATCAGCTACACCTATCACCTGGCAGCATAACGAGGCTACCCGCATTCATCAATTTACCATCAATAATATTAAGCGCTCGGCTAGCAACGCAACACAATTAGTTATTAAATATGACGGCCAGCCGCTGGATATTGACGATAAACAAAGCACCGAATTTGAAATACCCAAAATTGGTGACTTTAAAGTGCTTGCTATAAAAGCCCTGCAAGATCAGGAACAGTTTGTGCTGATCCAATTATCCAACCCAATTATGGTAGGCCAGGAATTGAACGGCTTAACCGGTATTAGCAATGTTGCAGATGCAGCTTACACTATTGATGGCAGTACCATTAAAGTATATGCACCAAACCGTCTGGAGGGCAATTACACCGCTTTTGCCAATGATGGAATTGAAGACATTACGCATAAAAAAATCACCAGAGGTTTTACAGCTAATGTGTTTTTCGAAAATCGCCTGCCCTCAGTCACCATTCCGGGCAAGGGTGTCATTTTACCAGATTCAGGACGCCTGTTAATGCCTTTTGAGGCCGTTAACCTCAAAGCGGTTGACGTAAGCATTGTGAAAATATATGAAAATAACATTCCGCAATACTTTCAAAATAATGGATTTGATGGTAATTACCAGCTAAGGCAGGTGGGCAAACCCGTACTCCAAAAAACTATCAGACTGGACGATGATAAGGGCCTCAACCTGGGTAAAAAGAACCGATTTATGCTGGATGTGGACCACCTTATGCGTACGGAGCCGGGAGCCATATACCGTGTAGTGATAGGTTTCAGGCAAGAGTATTCATTGTACAATTGCAAAACCGCCCAGGCAACAATTAAAACGCAGGCTGATGAAGACTCCAATGAGGAATATGAGGAAGAAAGTGACTATGGCAACAACAACTCAGGTATTGACGAGGATGACGAATTTTGGAGCCGGTATGATAATTTTTATCCCACTGGCTACAAGTGGGATGAGCGTGACGACCCCTGCAGTACATCTTATTATAACCAGGACCGGTGGGCTACCCGAAACATACTTGCCTCAAACATTGGTTTGATTGCCAAGCGCGGCAGCGATAACAGTATGGTTGTGGCGGTAACCAATATTATGGATGCCCAGCCTATGAGTAAAGTAACGCTTGAACTACTTGATTACCAGAAACAGGTAATTGCAACTACCACGTCAGACGGAGACGGTTTAGCAAAGTTCAATCTAAAACGCAAGCCATACTTGCTGGTTGCTAAAAATGGCGACGAGCGCGGCTACTTAAAGCTTGATGACGCCGGCGCCTTACCCCTTACACGCTTCAACGTAGGTGGTGAGCAGGTACAAAAAGGCTTAAAAGGGTTTATTTATGGTGAGCGCGGCGTTTGGCGCCCCGGTGATTCTATTTTCGTTTCTTTCATCTTAGAAGATAAGCTCGAAACGATTCCAGAAGATCATCCGGTTGAGTTTGAGCTATACAACCCGTTAGGGCAGCTTTATACCCGGTTTACACGCAATAAGGCCTTGGATGGATTTTACAGCTTTCACACCGCTACAGCCACCAACTCTCCTACCGGTAATTGGACAGCAAAAGTGAAGGTTGGCGGCGCTGTGTTCGAAAAAAGCATTAAGGTAGAGACCATTATGCCTAACCGCCTTAAGCTAAACCTGTCATTCGGTAACCAACCCGAACTTACAAAAGGTAGCAGCACGGGCGGCACATTAAATGCGCGCTGGTTGTTTGGGGGTATTGCTCAAAACTTGAAAGCCAAGGTTGATGCATTTGTATCTGCACAAAAAACCAGGTTTAAAAAGCTGGAAGATTACGAATTTGACGACCCTACCCTGGCTTTCAACACACAAACGCAAACCATTTTCGATGGCCGCTTAGATGCTGAAGGTAACGCGCCTGTTAATGCTGATATAAATATAGAAAAGCAAGCACCCGGTCAGCTAAGGGCCAACTTTTTGGTGAAGGTGTTTGAGCCTGGTGGTAATTTCAGTATACAGCAGGTAACCATGCCCTACAACGTTTATAGCGGCTACGTGGGCATTAAAACGCCCGAAGGAAGTGCTATGACAGGCATGCTGGAAACCGACAAGGATAATACCATTGATATAGTAGATGTAAACAGCAAAGGCTTATTGTTTGCAGGTGTGCGCAATGTAGAAGTAGAGGTTTACAAAATACACTGGCGCTGGTGGTGGGACGAAACCGGTGACGAATTAAGTAACTTTACGCAAGACCAGTATAACAAACTGGTTACCACTCAGACGGTGCAGCTTACCAACGGCCGTGGTAAATGGAACCTAAGAGTTGATAAAAATGACTGGGGCCGTTACCTGGTACGAATAAAAGACCCCGTAACGGGGCATGCTACAGGAAAGGTAATTTACGTTGATTGGCCAAACTGGTCTGAACGTTTGCAACAGGGCAACCCAACCGAGGCAGCTATGTTATCGTTCACGGCCGATAAGCAAACTTATAAGGTTGGCGAAGAGGTTACGCTTACTATACCAACTGGTGCCAATGGCAGGGCTTTGATTAGTATTGAAAATGGCAGCCACGTTATTAAAACAGATTGGATAAGCACCGAGCGGGGCCAAACGCGCTACAGGTTTAAATTAGAACCGGGCATGGCACCTAACATATTTGCAACGGTTACCCTGTTGCAAAAACATGCCCAAACACTAAACGATTTGCCCATACGCATGTACGGCACCATTGGCCTGCAGGTAGAAGATCCTGCCACCATATTGAAGCCGGTTATCACTATGCCAGATAAGTTAAGGCCGGAAACACAGTCGGCCATAACCGTTTCAGAGTCGTCCGGCAAAGAAATGACCTATACTATTGCCTTGGTTGATGAAGGCTTGCTTGATTTAACCAACTTTAAGACGCCCGACCCTCACAGTGCGTTTTATGCACGCGAAGCACTAGGTGTAAAAACGTGGGACCTGTTTGATTATGTAATTGGTGCTTTTGGCGGAGGCCTGGAACGCATATTAAGTATAGGCGGCGATGGTAGCGGCGTTGGCAATGGTAAAAACGTATCGGTAAACCGCTTTAAGCCTGTGGTTAAGTTCCTGGGGCCTTTTCACTTAGGCAAGGGCGAAAAACAGACGCGTAAATTTACCCTGCCACAATACATAGGCTCGGTTAGGGCAATGGTAATTGCAGGGCACAACGGTGCATATGGTTTTACCGAAAAGGCAGTGGCTGTTAAAAAGCCGTTGATGATACTGGCCACACTGCCACGTGTACTGGGGCCGTTAGAAAAGGTTCAGTTACCAATCACCGTTTTTGCCATGGAAAATAATATAAAAACCGTGAGCATTAAAGTTCAGTCCAATGCATTCAGTAACCCGGGCAGTAGCTATCAAAAAACTGTCACATTCAATAAGCCCGGCGACCAGTTGGTTTCATTTGACTTGAACGTAAAGGATTTTGTGGGCGTAGGCAAAGTAAAAATTATTGCACAAAGCGGAGGCGAAACTGCCGCCTACGATGTGGCACTCAATGTACGAAACCCCAACCCGCCTATAACGCATATTATTGAAAAAGAATTGAAACCGGGCGAGGTGTGGAACACTGCTTATACCGCCATAGGCATGAACGGCACTAACAAGGCCACGCTTGAGGTGTCCTCCATCCCTGCCCTTAATCTAACTAAACGCTTAAGCTATCTGGTGCAGTATCCGCATGGCTGTGTTGAACAGACTACATCGGCAGTTTTTCCGCAGTTATATTTAAGTCAGCTGATTAGTTTAACTTCCCGTCAGAAAGCGGAAGCAGAAAGCAACATCAAAAATGGTATCAGCCGGTTAAACGGATTCCAGGTACCAAGCGGTGGCCTAAGCTACTGGCCTGATGGCGGCGAAGCCGATGAGTGGGGCACTAACTACGCCGGACACTTTATGCTGTCGGCCCAAGCAAAGGGCTATAACCTACCGGTTGGATTTTTAGAACAGTGGAAAAAGTTTCAAAAACAAAAAGCGTTAAACTGGTCGCCAGATCCGCACGATTTCTTCGACTCGGGTTTAATACAGGCTTATCGTTTGTACCTGCTGGCTATGGCTCGTGCGCCCGAGCTGGGTGCCATGAACCGGCTTAAAGAGTTTAAATACATTAGTCCGGAGGCTAAGTGGCGTTTGGCAGCAGCTTACCAGATGGCCGGCCAGCCCGAAGCAGGCCTGCGGCTTATAGCCGGATTACCAACAATGGTTAAGCCGTACAAGCAAATGGCTTATACCTACGGTTCCGATCTGCGAGACGAGGCAATGATACTGGAGACATTGACGCTGCTGGGGCAACGGGCAAAAGCATCGCGCATGGTTTACAGTGTTGCCGCCAAACTATCTCGCGATAGTTGGTACAGTACCCAAACCACTGCTTATTCACTACTCTCCATAGCGCAATACTGCGGGCAAAACAAAACAGGCAACCGCTTGCAATTTGATTTACAAGCCGGAAGTATCAAAAATCCCGTAAACGCCCAAAACTACTTATGGCAATCTTCTATCGCTGCTAACGGTGGCCGGGCGGTTATTAAAAACAAGGGTAAGAACTTGTTATACCTCCGTTTAATACAACAAGGCACGCCTTCACTGGGCCAGGCGGTGACATCTAGCATTAACCCCGATATTTTGCAGATGCAAGTCAATTACTATACCCTTAGCGGCAAACCCATAGATCCGACCATGCTAAAGCAAGGAACCGATTTTGCGGCGCAGGTAATAATAAAGAACCCCGGACAACGAGGTGCTTACGCTAATATGGCGCTTACACAAATCTTTCCATCAGGTTGGGAAATTTTAAATACCCGTATGATGAACAATGACGAAGTATTTAAATCGTCTCCGGCTGATTATCGAGACATTAGGGACGACAGGGTTAATACTTATTTTAGCTTGAGGGAAGACCAGCAGGTAACATATTATGTAATGTTGAACGCATCTTACACAGGCAGGTTCTATCTACCTGCCACCTATTGCGAAGCTATGTATGACACTTCTGTTAATGCGCTAAAAAGCGGCCAGTGGGTTGAGGTATTAAAATAACATGACTAGTGTTATAAACTGTGTTTTGAACGGCTGTGAGATTTTTTGACATAGCGCAGTAAATGAAGAATAATTCAGAATTGCACACTTCCGTTAGGTGCAACACAGCATTCAAAAATACGCTTAAGCAGCCAAAGGTATACATACCTTTGGCTATTATATTATTCCTTTGTATTGCGTTTTGGTTTTGCCTGCCTAAGCCGCTCTTTAAAAGACCTACATCTTATGTTATTGACGACGAGCAAGGGCAGCTTTTGGGTGCTGCCATAGCGGCCGACGGACAATGGCGTTTCCCGTATGACGAAGCCGTACCCGATAAATTTAAAAAATGTATCATTGCTTTCGAAGACAAGCGCTTCAGGCACCATCCGGGTGTAGACGTGCTGGCTTTTGGGAGGGCGATCCGTCAGAATTTAAAGAGCCAGAAAGTAAGCAGCGGGGGCAGCACGCTTACTATGCAGGTGATACGCTTAGCCACTCACCACCGTCGTACCATTTGGAACAAAATGATTGAGATGGTAATGGCGCTGCGCTTGGAACTTACCTATAGTAAAGAAGAAATATTGGCCCTGTATGCCAGCAATGCCCCATTTGGCGGCAATGTTATTGGATTAAACGCAGCAGCATGGCGTTATTACGGGCGCAGTTCCGATAAGCTCTCCTGGGGAGAGATGGCAGCAATGGCAGTTTTGCCTAATGCCCCCTCGCTGGTACACCCAGGTAAAAACCGTAAGTTGTTATTAAAAAAGCGCAACCTTTTGCTGGACAAACTAGCTCAAAAACACATCATCGACCAAAGCACTGCCGAGTTGTCCAAACTTGAACCGATGCCCGATAAGCCCTTAAAACTTCCACAAATTGCCCCTCACTTATTAGAACGCTTTAAGGCTGAGCATCCACCACAATCATTATTTAACACCCGTATCAAAACTACTTTGAGAGCCGGTTTACAAGAACAGGTATCTGCCATTTTAGAACGTCATCATCGTATTTTGAAAGCCAATGAAATCAATAACCTGGCGGCCGTTGTGCTCGATGTGGAAACGGGCAAGGCATTAGCCTATGCCGGCAACATTTTTCACCCGGCAGATGAGGGTCTGCAGAGCAATGTAGATGTGGCCAATGCGCCTCGTAGCCCGGGCAGTACCCTAAAGCCCATGTTATATGCAGCGATGTTACACGATGGTTTCATCTTGCCTAATACACTCGTACCCGATATACCAACCCAAATAGCCGGTTACCATCCCGAAAACTTTGATTTGGGTTATGATGGTGCAGTGCCGGCTTCCAGAGCATTAGCCCGTTCCTTGAATGTACCTGCGGTAAAAATGTTGCAGAAGTACAAGTACGAACGTTTTTACGAGGTGCTTAAAAAAATGAGCATCACTACGCTCAACCAGCCGGCAGACCACTATGGCTTATCGCTTATTTTAGGCGGATGTGAAAATACGCTGTGGGAACTAACTGGTGCTTATGCCAGCATGGCCCGGGTGCTTAATCATTATAATCAAAACAATCGTTACTCAGCTGCTGATTATCATGCACCTGTTTACCAAGCAGCCCCGTTAAACCAACCAACCGAAAAAAATGGATTGTTGGATGCCGGTTCAATTTACTACACTTTTCAGGCGATGGAAGAGGTGATGCGACCGGGCGAAGAAATGCTTTGGCAGCAGTTTGCCTCAACTCAGCGTATAGCCTGGAAAACCGGCACCAGTTTTGGCTTTAGAGATGGTTGGGCTATAGGTGTTACGCCCAAATATGTGGTGGGTATTTGGGTGGGCAACACCACTGGCGAAGGAAGGCCCGACCTAACTGGCATTAACACTGCCGCGCCTGTATTATTCGAGATCTTCAGGCTTTTACCCGTTGCACGCGATTGGTTTAAAGCACCGGTAAACGCTATGGTGAAGATTGATGTATGCAAGGAAAGCGGATGCCGTGCAGGTGAATACTGCGAACATATAGCACAAATGTGGGTGCCTTCCGGCGGACTGAAATCGCCGGTGTGTCCCTACCACCAATTAGTTCATCTGGATGCCACCCGGCAGTGGCAGGTAACTACCGATTGCGAATCACCAGAACGGATGGTGCATCAAAAATGGTTTGTTCTGCCACCGTCTATGGAGTATTATTACAAAGCCCGCAATTATCAGTACCGCACCCTGCCACCATTTAGGAGCGATTGTGCCGTGGCCGATAAAGGCCAGCCTATAGAAATTATTTATCCTAAAGATGACGCCAAAATATACATACCCATAGAAGCTGATGGTACACGCGGCCGCATGATATGTAACGCTGCACATAGGCAACCAGGCATAAAAGTGTTTTGGCATTTGGATAACCAATACCTGGGCGTAACGCATGATTATCACCAAATGGCCCTAACAGCGCCGCCCGGCAAGCATATACTTACACTGGTAGATGCAAACGGAAATACTGTTAAAGTGAGATTCACTGTTTTGGACAAGGAAAAGCCGTAACGCGGCTTTTCCTCAAATAAATCCAAATCTCGAATTACCTAAACCTTTTTAAATACCACTACAGCGTTATGGCCACCAAAACCAAAGGTATTGCTCATGGCTATATTAACGGTTTTCTCTACTGCGTCGCCGGTTACTATATGCAGGCCAACAGGCAATTGGGAGTCTAAAGTAGTGGTGTTAATAGTAGGCGGCACCAAGTTGTCGGTTACTGCTTTTATAGAAATTATAGCCTCCACCGCACCGGCAGCACCCAGTAAATGCCCCGTCATGGATTTGGTAGCACTAACCGAGAGTTTGGCACTGTCGCCAAAGGCGGAATAGATAGCTTTTGCCTCACTAATGTCACCAACCGGGGTTGACGTAGCGTGGGCATTCAGGTAATCTACGTCGTTGTGTGTTAAGCCGGCATCTTGCAAAGCCAGCTCCATTGCTTTAATAGCTCCTTTACCCTCAGGGTGTGTTGCAGTAATGTGGTAAGCATCCCCAGTCATCGACGAGCCTGCAATTTCTGCATAAATGGTTGCACCGCGTTGTTTCGCGTGCTCATACTCTTCCAATACCAATACACCTGCACCCTCACCCATCACAAAACCATCGCGCTCCACATCAAACGGTCTTGAAGCAGCCTCTGGATCGGTATTACGGGTTGATAAGGCCTTTAGCGCATTATACCCACCAATAGAGCCCTCGGTTATAGGCGCATCTGCACCACCAGTGACAATAATTTTGGCTTTTCCCCAACGTATGTAGTTCAGCGCATCCATAATGGCGCTATTGGCGCTGGCACAGGCCGATACTGTGGTGAAGTTGATACCCATTAAGCCATACTTTATGGATATTAACCCTGATGCCATGTTAACCAGCGTTTTGGGAATAAAAAACGGGTTAAAATGCGGCTCATGATTGGTTGCTGAATACTCTTTGATCTGCTGCTCGAAAGTCTCAAAACCACCCTGTGCCGACCCGAAAATTACGCCCACATCATAGGGTGACATCGCATTAATGTCAAATCCTGAGTCTTCGATAGCCTGTTTAGCAGCAATGAGGGCGTACTGAGTAAACAGGTCATTACGTTTTACTTCGCCTTTGTCCAGATACTGTGCCGTATGAAAATCATCGGGCAGCTGTGATGCGAATTGTGTTTTAAACTTTGATGTATCGAAACGGGTTATTGCTTTTGCGCCGCTTCTTCCATTTTTAATGTTGTTCCAGAAAGTGGCTACATCAGTTCCTAACGACGAAACCACGCCCATTCCTGTAATTACTACTCTTTTCATTCTTATTATTCCGGTAGCGCATTAAGCTTATACGCACCGTTATTATGGTTTATACTTCCTATTCTATCTGATAAACGATTACTATAAACACGAATCGTTTATCACTTCAACAAAACCTTGGTTGCGCCATATCCAAATTTTTCTTTACGGGCATCCATAAATGTTTGAACCTTTTGATGCTTGCTCAATTGCTTATGCAACTCATTTCTAAGCGTGCCGTTACCGGCACCGTGTATAAATGTTATCTCAGGCAATTGATGAACTATTGCCGCGTCAAGCGCCTTTTTGAAATGCTCGAGCTGCACACGCAAAATCTCCTGGCTACCCATAAAGTGATGATCCTGGCGCAGCTTTTCTACATGTAAATCTACTTCACTTAAAGGTTTCTCCACCTCCTGTTTCTCGACAGCAGGTTTAAAAAAGCTTCCTTTAAGCTTCTCGGCATCAATAACCATTTCTGGCTCGTCCAGCCTTATGAGCCAACCTTGTTGATTGATGACTGGCAAAGGCTTTTTAGCGCCTGCAAAATCTTTGGCTTTAAACTTATCGCTAAAAACTAAAGGCTGCGCAGGCTTCATATCTTGCTGCGTATAAAATAAAATCTGCAAGTTAAATTTAGGCCACACTTGTATATCAGCCAATTGAGCGGAGTAAATAGCAGTAGCAGATTTTGGCTGCAGTATACCGATAAACTCCCCTTTAAATTGCTGCTTTTCGGTAATCAATGTAACCATCAATTGGTATGACGTTTCATTAATCAAATGAAAGTGTACAACGGAGGCAGCCTTAACATCACTTACAACGCCCAGGTAAACACCATTTGTTTTAAATTCACCAGCCGGTACAGCCAACGTTCCGCGGACCTCACCACCAGACGCCTGGCTGCCAGATTGGTGGCCGTGCACCGTCGTAACCTTACTGGCCAAAACTGGTATTTCAAAATCATCATCGCCAGTTACGCCAATCATTTGCTCGTCAAAAATGCGGGTCACATATCCTTCTCGCCTTTCGTCAACAAATCGCACAAAATCTCCAAGCTTGTATTTCATATTGTAAAAAAATTACAGGCACAAAGGTAATGTAATAAGTAATTGTTTATCACAACTTGAGTAACATCCTATTAATATTCACATTAAAATGATTTAACATATCATATAAAGCATTAATTTTGCAAGCCTTATTTAATTTGAACGGTGAGCCGAAACGGAACAATATCATTAAGAAAAAACTGGAAAGCTACCTGGGCTTGTACATCGCAACGTTCGCTGATGGTAACGGGGTCGGTGATTGTGGCCATTATTTTATCGGCCATGCCTCACTTTTTTCAGTACATTGAAAAACGCCCGGGCATACAACTGCACGATTGGGTACTTGCTCAAATCCCTCCTACCGATGTATCGCTTTATATATTCCTTATAATTTGGGGTATGGGCTTATTAACTTTGGTACGGGCTATTCAGTCGCCTGCTATTTACGTACGTTATATATGGTTATATATAGTGATATGCCTAACCCGATTACTTACTATAACGTTAGTGCCACTTGCAGCCCCAGCCGGACTGGTTGAACTGGTTGATCCTATAACCGGCATATTTTACGGCCATACCATTGTTACCAAAGACTTGTTTTACTCAGGTCATACATCTACGTTAATTACAATGTATTTTTGCTTAACCAAAAAAAGCGACCGCATTTTATCCATAATAGCAACTGTAGCGGTGGGCTGTTTATTGCTGGTACAACACGTGCATTATACGATTGATGTATTGGCGGCCCCGGTCTTTGTTTACCTGTTAAACCGGATTATGACAAATACTTTGTTTTACAATCAAAATTTTAATCAAACACAACAGCCATAAAAAAAGCGGGTTCAATTAATGAACCCGCTTTTTTTATGGACCTTTTTACTGTGTTTTATTACGCTTTAACGTAGTAAGAAAATCTGCTCCGTTATACGTTATTTTTAATTTGATTGAATCCTGGTAAACTTTGCCAATATGCGTGGCGGTGCTTCCGTTAAGGTCTACTTTAAAAGAGATCATGTCTTTGTCAATCTTCCCATCGGTAATATCAGCTGTACCCAGCGGTGTATCAGATGTGCCTGTGAGCTTATCGCCGTCGGCTTTAAAGTTATACGTTAAAGGTATATCATTACCATTGTAATCAATATAACCGCTCCACTTACCGCTAACATCGGCCAGTATAACGCAGAACAAAACGCCGCAAACGGCCAGCACAAAAGAGTTGAAGATTTTTGAATTCATAATGATTTAACCGGTTGTTTGATAAAGATATCACTAAAAATCAAAAATCCTAAATGTATTTAAACTTACCGTTGCCCCGATGTTATACTTACAGCAGCACATCGAGATATATTTTACAAAAAACTAATTATTAAATCATTTAAAGAGGCAAGGCTATGAATGTAACCGAGTATAATTAAACGACCTGGTGGATGAGTAACAAGTTGAGGTTTGGTTTTAAGCAATGGCTGGCCCGCCCAATTGATTTTAAGTGCTGTAAAACAAAATACCCAAAGAGTGCTTTGATGTAAATGAGTCCTATTAGAGGGGCGTAAGTTGCTAGAGAATTAAGTCTACTAATCTTGTTGACAAAAAAAATGTAATTTTTACGTTGAAAGTCGTAATATCACACGTTTTAATTAGGCACAAAGCAAATTGCGTGTACATTTGTACCGTTCAAACCAAAAATGACTAACACCGAATATACACAGAAACCTGAGACTGATGTAGTACTGATTGGCGCCGGCATCATGAGCGCCACATTAGGGCTGATGCTTAAACATCTCCAGCCCAACCTTACTATAGAAATTTTTGAAAGGCTGGATGTAATGGCTGCCGAAAGCTCGGATGCTATGAACAACGCCGGCACCGGACATTCTGCTTTTTGTGAGCTTAATTACACTCCGCAACTGCAGGATGGAACTGTTGACATATCAAAGGCTATAAAGATCGCCGAACAATTTGAGGTTTCTAAGGAGTTCTGGTCGTTTTTAATAGAGCAGCAGATTATACAATCTCCTAAAAACTTCATATACCCGGTTCCACACATGAGCTTTGTTTGGGGCGATGCCAATGTGTCGTACCTTAAAAAGCGTTATGAAGCTCTTGTAAAGCATCATTTTTTTGCTGGCATGGAGTATTCGGAAGATGCACAATTACTGCAGAACTGGATACCGTTAGTAATGGAAGGCCGCCAAAACGGCGAGAAGGTATCAGCTAACCGGATGGATTTAGGCACCGATGTAAACTTTGGTGCATTAACTAACAGCTTGTTTAATTACTTAAAACAACAACCTGGCGTTAGCCTGCACTTGCAGCATGAAGTGCGAGACTTATCTCGCGAAAAAGACCAAAGCTGGCGTGTAAGCGTAAAAGATCTGGCTACAGGCGCAAACCGTAAGCTGAAAGCAAAATTTGTGTTCGTAGGCGCTGGTGGTGGTGCCATTCATCTGCTGCAAAAGTCGGGCATTCCCGAGAGTAGAGGTTTTGGTGGTTTCCCTGTTAGCGGACAATGGCTTGTTTGCCATAACCAGGAAGTAATTGAGCGCCATCAGGCGAAGGTTTATGGGAAAGCGTCGGTAGGTTCGCCGCCGATGTCGGTACCTCACCTGGATACCAGAATGATTAATGGTAAGAAATCATTGTTATTTGGCCCTTATGCAGGTTTTTCCACCCGTTTCCTAAAAAAGGGATCACTGTGGGACTTATTCGGATCTATTAAACCGGGCAACATCTTCCCGATGATGAAGGCTGGTATCGACAACATCCCGTTAACTCGTTATCTGATTAGCCAGGTTACGCAGTCTCAAGATGACCGTTTGGCCGCTTTGCGAGACTATTTCCCCAATGCCAAAAAAGAAGACTGGGACCTGGACATTGCCGGACAGCGTGTGCAGGTAATCAAAAAAGACCCTAAACGTGGTGGTGTGCTCGAATTTGGTACCGAGGTTGTTACAGCAGCAGATGGTAGTATTGCAGCCTTGCTTGGCGCATCACCGGGAGCATCAACTTCTGTATCCATCATGGTGCAATTAATAGAGCGTTGCTTTAAGGATCAGGCAAAAACACCTGAATGGCAGGAAAAGTTGAGAGGCATGATCCCTTCATACGGACAATCTCTATCTAAAAATGCACAACTGGCTAATGAAACACGCGAACGGACAAGTAAAATACTGGAGTTAATTTAGTTATCTTTAAATACACCTGATAACTTACACAACATCTTTTATCTCGTCTTAAACGACTGTTGGAAATCGTGTCAGATCATGCTCTTATATTAAATGCATGATCTGACACGATTGTTTGCTAATATCCTAAACGGCGCTTTTTAATTTTGATTGAATACAGTGCCTTTGCTCCTACACTTCATTCACCTATGTCCAATACAATATTTTGGCTTGCGGGAACCGGGTGTTAATCTCATGCTCAAAAAAACTTTTTAGATATCCCATTTGCTCGCGGGTGTACACGTACTTTATGCCACCGAACTTGTTACGCTTGGTAGAACGGGTAGATTCATCCATATCCAGGCCGGTGTTAGGGTACCAGCTCATTAATATATCCTTAGAGCCGGGGGTAAAACGGTGAGTAATCAACTCAAAAGTTAAATCTGTTTCAAAGTTTAAGTTTTGTTGTAAATGTTCAAACAAGTCAGTGTATGCTTCTTCCCAGTTAGGTATTGGCATAATTGGCGCAAGTACCACGCCAACCGGATAACCGCCACCACCCAGCTCTTTGGGCAAAGCCATTTTGCGTAAAGCTTGTACCCGGGCTGCAACACCAGGCGTACCGCCTTCTAACCGGCGGGCCACGGCATCAGCATTTAGGCTGCACCTGAAACGCGTTCGCCCGTTATGTTCCAAATTGATTAAATGGTCTACCGCATCAAACTTAGTTACAAAGCGCAGATGACTCATAGCGCGCTGGCCAAAAAACCTGATGGTTTTGGCCAAACCACCGGTTATATGCTCTATGCTTAACGGATCGGTATAGCAGCTGGCTTCAAACGAAGTAATTTGGTTTAGCCGCTCAAACTTAATAGTGTTTTCAAGAATAGCGGGCAAGTTGGCAAATACTCTGATGGCCGGCGGCCCTTGTAAACTGCCAGCCAGGTAACAATACTGGCAATGAGCAGGGCAACCCTCGGCCAGGTGAAATTGCCAATCAGCCGATGGTGGAATGGGTCTTAAATTAAACGCGCTTTTAGGTGCGTTTACGATAGCTAAGGTATTTTTGGCTATTTTATAAGTTTCCTTGTCTGTCGCGCCACGTAAGCCTGTAATGCGGTTGTTCTTCAACAACTGAACATTAAGATTTAAAGCCTGCGCACGCTCAAATATTTGTTGGCCGTATGGCTCGTCCATAGCATCGGGTGTGAACACCACACGCTTAGGCATCCAGGCTTTACGGCCTTTTACGTTAGTTGTTTGTATTACTTTAGCTTCCTCGTCTATTTGCTCTAGCACGTTTAGTAATTCCATGGTATGCTTTTCACAAATGGCATTCCACAATTAGTGCATAACTGTATTTTATCAAGCAATTAACAAAGATGTCGTACTAATTACAATTAAGATTTCAAGTGTCCGTCCTCAACAAAGCGATCCTTTTGAAAGCTATAATACAAGTAAAATAAGGCGGGCAATATAAACAAACTACCAATTATTAAAGCCCAACCTAGTGCTTGCATAGTAGCATTGGGTGCTTGGTGCTTAAATAGTGACAAGTGTTCGCCATCTTTGAGAATCAGGAAGTCGGGAAAGTGAACATAAGTGATTGCCAGCAAAATCATGCTGGCCTGAAAGCCAGCTAAAATCCGGGGCATTATTGTTTTACCTCTGCCAACCAGTATCCACAAAACCAAGAGGGATATAAATGCTGCAATAACAGCTGTTAGCCCTATCGTGTTGCCCAAAATCCAACGCATAAGCGGAATATCGTCATGCCAGGCAGCTGTAAATACTAGCGCACCACATACAACCGCAATAATATTCCAGTTTCTGGCTTTCCGGATGAAATCGCGTTTATCCTCGTCATTCTTGGCTTCACCAATGAGATAAATAGAAGCCAGAAACCCACATAAAGCTACGGTAAACAAACCAATAGCAACCGAAAACCAATTAAACCAAACGAACACATAGGCCGACAGGAAGTCGGTTGATGACGGGTTGATTTGCCCTGAGATAGCGCTACCTGCAATGATGCCTAAAAATAGCGGTGTGATAAAGCTTGATAATAAAAAAATACGATTATAAATGCCCTGCATATTGTCAACTACAGCATCGTAATTTCGGAATACGAATGCCGTGCCCCGCGCCGTAATGCCAATAAGCATAATAACAAGCGGTATATGCAGATAGATAGACATGGTACTATATATGAGCGGAAAGCCAACAAACAAGATAACCACAGCAATAATTAACCACATGTGATTAGCTTCCCAAATAGGGCCTATTGCCTGGTAAGCTGCTTTGCGGGTACGGCTACGATTAGCGGGCGTACTAAACAATTCAATAATACCAGCACCAAAATCGGCACCACCCAACACCAGGTAAAGCAAAATAGCAAGCCACAAAAAGCCAATGATAACGTATTCCATAATTTATGACTGGCTTAAAGTTAGATTTTCGGGTTGTTTGTCATATAACTGCGGCACCATTTTAATTTGGCGGTACAACAGAAAAACTACCACAATACTTAGCGAAATGTAAATAGCTGTAAAAACATAAAAAGACCATGCTATACCAGGCATAGGCGTAACAGCATCGGCAGTACGCATAACACCATGAATAATCCACGGCTGGCGTCCAATCTCAGTAACCATCCAACCCGCTTCAACCGCAATAAAGCCTGTTGGTATTGCAACAATAAATAAACGCAGCAGCCAGTTGCTATTTAACCAGTGCTTTTTAAACCATACAGCTATTAAATATAATACACCAACCAGCATCATAAACATGCCCAACCCCACCATTACCTGAAACGAATAATGCGTGACGGCTATGGGTGGCTGATCCTTCTCCGGTATTTGATCTAATCCCTTTACCGGCTGATGAAAATTATCATACACCAGGAAACTGAGCATGCCCGGAATTTCCAGTCCATAATTTACTTTTTTAGCCTTTACATCTGGAATGCCTCCTATTACCAATGGCGATGCGGGCTGTGTATGAAAGTATGCTTCCATAGCAGCCAGTTTTGCGGGCTGACGTTTAGCTACGCTTTTAGCAGCCACGTCGCCGGCTAAGGGTTGCAAAAGGGCCGCAACGGCAGCAAAGCCGGCGGCAATTTTGAATGCCTGCTGATGAAAAACCACATTGCGTTTACGTACAATCATTAACGCATGCACACCTGCTACCGCAAAACCGGTTGAGGCAAAGGCGGCTAATGTCATATGCAAAGCTTCGGGCAACCATGCCTGGTTAAACATGGCTTTCATAGGATCGATGTTGGTGTATTGCCCGTTTATATAATCAAACCCTGCGGGGCTGTTCATCCAGGCATTAGCGGCTACTACCAAAATACCAGAGGCCAATCCGCTAACGCCTACTACTACGCCTGTAAACCAATGGAATAATGGATTTAGCCGCTCCCAGCCATATAAGAAGAACCCAAGCGCAATAGCTTCTATAAAAAAGGCTGTACCCTCAAGCGAGAACGGCATACCGAAAATGGGGCCTGCGTGCTGCATAAACTTAGGCCATAGCAAACCCAACTCAAACGACAAAATAGTGCCCGACACTGCTCCTGTGGCAAAGAAAATTGCAACGCCTTTGCTCCAGGCCTTGGCTATATTTTTGTGATTAACATCTTTGGTTTTTAGCCACCGGTAATGGGCAACTGCCATAAAAAACGGCATAACCATACCAATACAGGCATAAATAATGTGAAACCCCAGCGAAAGGGCCATTTGTGAGCGGGCTGCTAAAAAATCATCCATTTAATAAGCGATTTATGTACAGCTAAATTACTGGCAATCAATATCAGTGCCGCTACTTTTTTTTAATTATATTGATTATATATTGCAAATAATTAATAACTGGAAAGAGTTTGGCACAAGAGCCATACTCAACTCGAAATCACTTGGTATCTAGCGCGGGCTTGATCATGGTTTGCGATACCGCCCAGCCGGTAGCATACATCCAGCGCGTCATTTTAGCCAACTTGGGTATGCTGATGAATTGCGGCTCATCTTTTGGCGTATGATAATCGGGGTGTAATAAGCTGGTGAAGAATATAGCAGGAATTCCGGCTTGGGCATAAGGTGCATGATCACTCCGGAAGTACCAGTTCTCAGGATGCTTTGCGTCATCCCATGAGGTATCTATCTTAAAATTGGTTAGCTGCCTGTTAGCCTGCATAGCCATATCAACCAATGCCGTAGAATTGCGATGTGGAGCTATTGAACCTAATAAAGCCGCTGAATCAATGGAATTACGGCCAATCATATCGCCATTCAAAACGGCTACAATACTTTCCTTCTTAACAGTTGGATGCACTGCAAACCAGCGGGAACCGAGCAGCCCCCGCTCCTCCGCCCCATGCCAAACAAATAATGCCGAGCGTTTACCTGGCTTTGCCACCCATGCCTTACCAATGGCCAGCATACCTACAGTTACCGAAGCATTATCATCTGCCCCGTTCCAAATAGAATCCTGCCCAACGGGGTTGCCAATGCCATCATGATCATGGTGACCGCTGAATAGCACGTATTCATTGCGCAGTTTTGCGTCTGTACCGCCTGCCTTGGCAACCACGTTTACCGATGGATATAAAAAGGTTTCCATGACAATGTCAGCACGCATATTGCTGCCTTGTTTAATAGCGCTTTCTAATCCTGAACGTACCAGTATTACGGGTACAGCTCTTCCGTTACTAAGATTAGTGCGCGTTGTGGTAGTCAAGCCTACGTTTTGGTAAGAACCGTCCTCATAATTATGGCCAATAAAAGCAATTTCTTTTTCAGTAATTTCATTTGCTACAAAAATTATAGCAGCCACTCCTCTACGGCGTAACGCCATGCCTTGCTGGCGTATAGCCGATGCGGTGTAACGATATTCCCACAAGCTCATACCAGCAGCCGGTAAGGGTTTAGGCGCCTCAATTTTAACTGCTACGATTTTGCCTTGTAAATTGGCAGAGGTATCGGCCATAGCGTTGAGCCAGGTGACAGCACCATCCAGGTGGACATCCACCGGCTGGGTTATCCAAAAATCATTACCCATTTTAAAATTCTGATCGCCTACTTGCATAATGCTCCGGTCGGCAGTTCGGGTACGGCGCATATTAAAGTACTGAAAATAAGTACCGTCATCACCGGCGGGTTTCAATCCGGCCTGTTGAGCTTTTTGCGCTACCCAGGCAGCAGCCCGCATTTCATCTTCAGAGCCAGCTCGTCGTCCTCTAAATGCATCGCCGGCCAGCTCAAAAATATCGCGTTTTAAATCAGCTTCTTTGATGGACGCCAGGCCGGGTAGATTAGCTGTGGCCGTTTTACTTTGGCCATAACTATTCAATACGATACCAAGTAGTGTAGTAAGGGTAAATATTCTTTGCATATCCATAACCTTTTGTTATGCACAAGATATGTTTTTTCGGGCTGTAACGTTTATAACATCTGTATTACATTGCACATATAAGCGGCGGTTAATGCAAACGTTAATTCGTAAAAATAAATTTACCTTTGTGCCCTTGTGGCCCTGGCCTGTTTAATATTTATATGAAGATTTTAGTTACCGGTACAGCTGGTTTTATTGGTTTTTATGTAGCCCAAAGGCTTGCCCGTTTAGGTTTTGATATAGTGGGCGTTGATAACATAAATACCTATTACGATACTGAACTAAAACATGGTCGGCTGGAGGCATCGGGTATTGCAACCGCAAGCCTGCAAGACAATGAACCGGTTTGCAGCACGCTTTACCCCAATTACTGCTTTATTAAGCTCGATATATCAGACCGGGCGCAGATGGAAAGTCTGTTTAATACTTATAAATTTGATGTAGTTTGCCACTTGGCCGCACAAGCAGGTGTGCGTTATTCCATTACCAATCCGCACGATTATGCACTGAGCAATCTTTCGGGTTTTCTAAACATACTGGAAGGCTGCCGCAGTGTACAGGTGAAGCATTTGGTTTACGCCAGCAGCTCGAGCGTTTACGGACTAAACAGCAACACGCCATTCTCAGTTCACGACGGGGCAGCGCATCCGGTTAGTTTGTATGCAGCCAGCAAAAAAAGCAACGAAATGATGGCGCACAGCTACAGCCATCTATATCAGATACCTACCACCGGTTTACGGTTCTTTACGGTATACGGACCCTGGGGACGGCCGGATATGGCTTATTTTAAATTTGCCGATGCCATAATAAAAGGTAATCCTATTGATGTGTATAATAATGGCGAAATGCAGCGCGATTTCACTTATGTTGACGATATAGTAGAAGGGATTATTCGAGTGTTAGACAAGCCTGCTACTGCCAACCCAAAATGGAACAGCCAGCAACCCGATCCTGCCACTTCAAGTGCACCTTACAGGTTATATAATATTGGCAACTCCTCCCCGGTTAAGTTAATGAAGTTTATTGAAGCGCTTGAAAATGCTATAGGCAAAAAAGCTGTAATTAATTTACTGCCTATGCAGGCCGGCGATGTGCTATCTACCGATGCTGATATGAGCGACCTGGAAAAAGAATTTAACTATCATCCGCAAACGGATATACAGGCAGGTATTAACCGATTTGTAACTTGGTTTAAGGACTTTTATAAGGTATAACCACTTGTTTTAAATTGATTATATGCTCTATACAACCGCTGATTGTAGCAACTTTTCAACAATCAATCGAACTGTCTGTAATTAAAAGTAATTCATTTTTACTTTTAAGAATACGGACCTATGAAAAGCACGATCATCCTTATTCATGGCATGTTCCAGAACGCCAAAAGCTGGGAACCATGGGTAAAACATTTTACTGAAAAAGGTTATAACTGTATTGCCGAATCATGGCCGCTGCACGAAGGCGAGCCTGCCGATTTACGCGCAAATACACCTGCTGGTTTAGGCGAATTACGGCTGGCTGTTATTATTGAGAAATATAGGCAGTTAGCAACTTCCCAAACCGAAAAACCAATACTGATTGGTCACTCTGTAGGCGGCCTGATTACACAAATATTAGTTAATGAAGGTCTGGCCAAATTAGGCGTTGCTATCAGCTCTGTAGCTCCTAATGCCATGATTACACTGGATTGGGGATTTACCAAGAATAGCGCGCTTATTACTAACCCATTAAAAGGCGATGATCCTTTTATAATGGATCTGGAAAGCTTTCAAGGGTCTTTTGCCAACACTATGAGTATAGAAGCGGTAAAAGAACCGTATGAACGTACTGCTACAAATGATAGCCGTAATGTACTGCGCGATTGTCTTGGTGAAGACGGCAAGGTAGACTTGGAATTACCACATGTACCTTTACTATTTATTGCCGGCGAAGAGGATGAAATAATACCTTATGAACTTTGTGAAAAGAATGCAAAAGCATACGATGATGAATTAAGCTCAACTGAGTTTCGCAAATTTGCAGGTAAGAGCCACTTTATTTGCTGTGAGCCTGGCTATGAAACAGTAATTGAGACAGTTTACAACTGGATACAGCAGAAGGAGGATATGCCTCCTTATGAAGTATAATTAGCAGTTAATCGTTACCATAGATTACTTAATTAATTAAAAGGCCATAAACATTGTACTGTCAAATGTTTATGGCCTTTACGCGTAAGGAAGGCTTTCTTAAGATAATTTGGCAGTTTTTTAATTAAATGTTTTACCTTTAGGTTACTTTTAAATTATTGAAACCAGCTATATCAACGTATGAAGAAAAAAAGCTTTAGATGGTCTGACGAGAGTGAACCGCACAAACAACGCACAAAAGCCATCATTAAAGAACACCCTGAATTACGCCAGCTGATAGGCCGTAATCCGTACACCTTTTTAGTAATCACTTTATGTGTAGGCGTGCAGATAGCCGCAGCTTATTTACTTAGGGATGCTGCTTGGTATTGGATAGCCCTGGCAGCATACGGCGTTGGTGCTTTTGCCTGCCATACCCTGTTTGTGTGTATACACGAATGTGCCCATAATTTAATTTTTAAAAATAAACTGGCCAATACATGGTCGGGTATTTTTGCAAATTTGCCAACACTATTACCTAGTGCCGTTTCTTTTCAAAAATATCACTTAAAGCACCATTCTTACCAGGGCGTTGAAGCGCTGGATGCTGATATGCCTTTCCACTGGGAGGCCAGATTAATAAACAACTACACCTTTGGAAAAGCTATGTGGCTGTTATTTTATCCGATTTTCCAGGCACTTCGTCCCTTCCGCTTAAAAGAAATTAACCTTTTTGATGGTTGGACTGCAGTGAACTGGTTGGTGCAAATTACTTTTACAGGTGCTGTAATTTACTTTTTAGGATGGGGTGCTGTGTTATACCTGGCATTAAGCTTCTTCTTCTCGGTTGGTTTGCATCCACTTGGCGCACGCTGGGTACAGGAGCATTTCTTAACGCACGGTGAGCAAGAAACTAAAAGTTATTATGGCCGCTTAAACTTCCCTAACCTGAATGTAGGTTATCACAATGAGCATCATGATTTCCCGTCAGTACCCTGGAACAATCTGCCAAAAGTGAAAGCACTGGCAGGCAGGCATTATGATGAGTTAGGTCACCACACCTCATACACACGCTTGCTGTTTGAGTTTTTGTTCGATCGCGAGTTGTCTGTATTTTCACGTACGGCCCGTTCAAATCGTGGTGGCAAGATTACGGCACCTGTGCCTAAACCTGCCCCAAGTGACTCTGCAAACGCGCAAGTAGCTTAAGATAAATTGTCGACATAAAAGAAAAGGCCTGTATTAACATACAGGCCTTTTCTTTTATTATTATTGGGGTTTAACAGTTACCGTCTGCGTCGCAGCTTGGGCCATCGGTTATCTCCAGGTTTTTTGGCTGTAGTTGCCATTCGCTGTAAGCTGTCTTCATAGTATTCAGAAATACTTCTGTAGCCTGTGCGCCCGATACTGCATAACGGTTGTTTATCACAAAAAACGGCACACCACGAATATTTAATGTTTCAGCCTCATGAATATCTTGGTACACCTCATCTGCGTAAACGTTACTATCCACAACGGCTGTCACTTCTTCTGCTTTTAATCCGATTTCTGTGCTTATGTTAACCAACGCTTCCTTATCGTCGATGTTGAGGCCATCTGTAAAGTAGGCTTTAAACAAGCGCTCTTCTAACGCATCACCCAATCCGTGTTTCTTAGCCAAATGACTTAAACGGTGTGCATTAAAGCTATTGGCCACCACCGCACGGTCAAAATTGTACTGTAACCCTGCTTGTTCGGCCATTTCTGTTACCTGGTTACTAAGCTGTTTAGCATAATCCAGGTTCCAGCCTTTGCTATCGGCCAATGATTGGTAAACACTTATATCGGGGTTTGTTTTTAAGGCAGGATTGAGCTGAAAGCTTTTCCACTCCACCTCTACTACATCGTTATGCTCAAAGGCGGATAAGGCTTCCTCAAAATGGCGCTTACCTATATAACAGAACGGACACATCACATCCGACCATATTTGTACTTTCATCTTAACTGATTTTAATCAAATATAAGAATGCCATTTAAGTTTATGTATCTGCTTTTTTAGCTATTACCGGCCAATGACACTGCCGCCAATTCTATAACTTGGGTATAGTATAGTGATAAATGGGCTGCCTTTTACCTTCGCTAACGGTGTAATAGCTTTTGCCGTTTGCTGCAAAGCCAATGGCTTCGCCCAGTTTTTCCTGTTCATAAGCAGGCTGAACAGGCTTACGCTGTAAAGTCTGCCAAACAGCCTCTTTATCGTGCCGTCGCCAATAGTAAACGCGGCTGTAGCTCTTTAATACAACTTGGCTGCCATCCTTTGAAATATCGCCGCTTACTATCCATTTGAATGGCTGTAATCCTTTGAAATGTAGCTGGCAGCGCTTGGTAAGTGTTACTGTGTCATTGGCCTTAAAATTTAAAGGTGCGGTGTAAACGCTCACCATACTGTGCCTCTTGGTTACAATGTACAGGAGCTTCTCCGTAGGATCTATCATCAACGTCTCGGCATCCTTCGGCCCATCGGGATAGGTAACTGACAGAACACTGCACTGCAACGTTTGTGCACTATCGGCCACGGCAGGCAGATCGGGCTCGGCTATACGGTATATATTAACGGATCGATTGGAAGCGCCATTATCTCCAATATCACCTATATATACATAACTCTTGTTTGGCAATGGGCCCGGGCCAACTGCTATGTCTTCGCAATCCTTAACGTTTACTGCGCCTTTATCTGTTACATAGTAATAGGTGCCTAATAGTTTCCCTTGCCTGTCAATTGCGAAAAAACGATTGTTATCACCACTATCATTATGTATATAATACACATCACTATGCTTACCGGATGCAGCAATGCCCGACGTTTCACCGTTTAAATCACTTTGTAAGTAACCCGATATATAGTTGGTATCGTCGCGCTTGTTTTGTGCATAGGCTGCTAGTTCCAGTACAAAAATAAGTACTGGCCATAGTATACGCCTTTTTTTAAAGTTCTTCACCCTATGCATATTAACGGCAAAGTAAATCAATTCTTATAACTATTTAATTAATAACGCAAGAATTAACAACAACTCTAAAATTTAATACCATTTTGATAAAAATATGGAAATATTGGCCTACAATTTTGACGTGGTTAGCCATAGTCCACTTACAATCTTACGGTAAAGTAAGCGTTTGATTATAAGATTGTGATATCGAGCGATACCTTAAACTTTTCTGTATGGAAACTTCAGCAAAACACTTTAGGTTTGTAAACACTAAAACCGACAACGTAATTTATTACTACTCGGTAGATTATGCTTCGAGCAGTGAAAATTTAAAAGAAACGTTAAACGCCATAAAGGCCCAGGTGGCCACCAGTAACGGCCTCGATATAAACACACTGTATTGGGAAGAAGTAAGAGAAGAAGAAAAAAACAATTAAGCTGCAACTTCATGTTGGATATGTGTTTGTATGCTGCTTAATTTGCTGCATGATTGAACCTGCCCCGGTCAAAGCATTTTCAGATAAGAAAGCTTATGCATTAATAGCCGGTTTAGGTGTGTTGCTTGCGCTATTGTTTACTGCAGGTTACTTTCCTAACTTTATTGAGCGTTATTACAGCACAGGCCTTTACCAGTTTATTGGTTATATAGCCCACTCCTTGTTGGGTTGGGTGCCATTTAGTTTAGGCGACTTGTTTTACTTTTACATCATCTCCTACTTACTTTACAGTTTGTGGCGTTGTTTTCGAAACATTCGGCGAAAAAATTTCAGGTTATTATGGAGCGAAACGCTCAAATTTATCATTAAACTGCAGCTCTTTATTGGTTTGTTTTACTTGATGTGGGGGCTGAATTACTTCCGTCCACCGGCGGCTGCCATTTTAAATTTACCTAACAAAACTTATTCATCAAACCAGCTGCAAAAAGTTACCAGGTTATTAATAGATAGCACCAACAGTTTGCGGAGCAGCATACTACGGGCAGACACTCTAACTGATAACAAAGCAATATTTGATATTTCGAAGCAGGCCGTACAAAATTTAGGGAAATTTAGCAATAAACTGCAAAGCACTTTTCCATCGGCAAAACCTTCGTTATTCACTCCCGTAATTAATTATATGACTACGGCGGGCTACTTTAACCCTTTCACCGGAGAGGCGCAAATAAATTATGCTATGCCCATAGTTGACCGGCCCATAACCTCATGCCATGAAATGGCTCATCAAATAGGCTTTGCGCGGGAGGATGAGGCTAACTTTGTCGGATTTCTGGCTGGTATAAAATCCAGTAAAAAGCTGCTCAGGTATTCTGCGTATTACATGGCTATGCAAGAATTTATGCAACAAGTACGCCGCCAGGATACGGTAGTATTTAATAATTTCAAGAAAGAGATATCACCAGCTGTGAAAACAGATTTGAAAGTGGAGCACCTTTATTGGCAGCACTATCAAAATCAGCTCGGATATATAACCAGCGTATTTTACGATAACTTTTTAAAAGCTAATAACCAACCCGAAGGCCTGCGTACTTACAACCGTATGATTAACCTAACCATGGCTTATTACAGCCAATAGTTACTAATTACGCTAGTGTTAAGCCTACAATTACATGTCTTTTATTTCCGGCTCATTAAGCTTTGTAATGGCCTATAGCGATGAAAATAAATTCAATATATTTTAGCTGTTCTTTATCAGAATGCTTTCTACAATGTAAGTTACCTGTTCACATTTGTCTGTAGTACGCTCCAGGGCACCTAAAATTTCACTGTATTTTATAAGTTGAAAGGTGTCGGTTTCTTTAGCATTTAGCAGTGCAAAGGCCTTATCATAAACTTGGTCCGCTTTGTGCTCTAGCTGCTTAATTTGGTTGCAAATCCCCAAAATTGTTTCAGAATCACTGATCTTGTTAAGGGCTCTGATGCATCTGTCCATGTGCTGGCTTGCTTCCAAAATAATGGCACATAACTCGCGTATGGGTGCGGTTATCACATCGAGTGAATATAAGTTAATACGGCGCGCAGATGAGTCGATATAATCAGAAACGGCGTTGATAGCCGAAACCAGGGCGTACATATCATTACGTTCAAAAGGTGACACCAATGCTTTGCCAGACACGGCATATACTTGACGTTTAATATCGCTCGACTGGGCTTTAAGCCGGCTAATTTGAGCAAATTCCGTCTTCTGTTCAGGAATCCACTCACCGTTCACGGCATCGTTTAACAACTTAGCCATGGCTGCACTGTTGGCCGAGGCGCGGTTAAATAAGTTAAAAAAAACCGCATCGTTCTTCGGCATAAACCGGCTTAAGAAATTTGTCATAAGGAGCGTACTGTATGTTTACCTATAATAGAGCGCTATAAAAGTAAGATTATTGATTTATAACGCCAATGTTAAGTAACCGATTTAATGTTAACACAATGTTAATACTGCATTATTAAACGGTTAAGTTAATTTTACAGCATGTCTGAAGATGACCTCCCCACTTATGCTATTGTTGAGTTATTGATTCGCCTGGGCGATTTGAACCCGTCAATAGGTAATTATAAAGACCACTTCTATGCAGATGGTGTGGTTATGGTTAAAACCAGTACTGGCTTTGTCCGCTTCCCATCACAACTTGTGTTTCAGCAATTTAATGCCCCCGAGCTAATTACAGCAGATGACCTGAACAAAGTTGCTCAAGCATTCCAATGAGTTTAGCTCAACTTTTTAAGGACATAAAGTGCCCCGAATAAAACGCCGGCTACACCGGCTGCACGGGCTACTTTTTTATTACTTACTTTTTTGGAAGTAAAGCCGCCCGATATTTGATTGTTTGCACCGGTTGGTTCAAAAATGCTGCCGTTAGTAACCGGGGCTGGTTCAGCATTCTTTAGATACATTTTGATAAACTTGGTGGTAGACCAACGCGTTAGTTTAGGCGACAACCATTGGCTAAACCTTGCCAGGTATGCAGCACTTCCTAAAGTAACCGAGTCTTTAGGCTTTTGCGCTAAAGATACTACAGTGTGCGCTACTTTGTAAGTAGGAACAACGGGAGGCGCGGGTTTTAAGATTTTACCGGTATAGTTGGCCGCATGACTTGGACCAGGGGTATCCACAAAACCCGGAAAAACGTCACAAATGTGAATACCCGGGCAATCCTGTAACTCCGCACGCAATGCTTCCGAATAGCCTCGCAAACCAAACTTACTTGCTGTATATGACACTGAATAAGGGAAAGCCACAAAGCCGCCCACTGAATTTAAATTGATAAGGATGCCTCGTTTTTGCTTTTTAAAATGCGTCAGCGCAGCATGTGCACCGTTAATATAACCTAGTAAATTAACCTTAACCACCTGGTTATGCACTTCAATAGGAATAGTTGTAAACTCGCCTAAGGCGCCTAAACCTGCCACATTAACCCACACATCTAAACTACCTCCAAAAATGCAGGCATCTTTTGCTAACTGCATTACCGATTCTGGGTCGGTAACATCGGTTACTACGGCAATCGCCTTGCCTCCCAAACGGTCACATAGATCAACCATTTCATCTAAAACATCTTTTTGCCTGGCAGCCAGTACTACTTTAGCACCATGGCGGGCAAACTCTAAGGCTGTAGCCCTACCAATACCACTAGTGGCTCCGGTAATTACAACTGTTTTTTTATTTAATGGCGATGTTGGCAGGTATTTGGAGGCTGTCATAAATAGTTTTTAAGTGCAGAGCTTTCAAACATATACAACCCCGCACTTAATTAAAAGTTTAATTTAAAAATGGATATTAAAGCTGAAGATATAAATTTAGCTACAACTCAGCAATGAGCTTGTTTACTATTAATTACAATAAAAGTGATCAGTAACACCCCTTTAAACTAATTTAATAATCTTTAGGCTGGCTAATGTTTCCATGACCCAAATTTTCCTGTTCTGTAATCCTGATAGGCATCCATAATTTCTTGCTCAGTATTCATTACAAACGGCCCTTGCGACACCACAGGCTCATTAAATGGCATGGCATGGCCTAATAATAAGATACTGTCAATATTAACGCTCATTTTCAACAAGTCATCATCGTGGTTAAATTCGGCCAGGTTTAATGAGCGGACGGCAGCGCCGTTTACATTAATTTCTCCGCTGATCACATAAAAAAATATATTATGCGCTTGGGGTATAGCCACTTCCAATTCAGCCCCGGCTTTCAAGTTTATCGTGCTCAGAAATATACCGGTCAACGATTCGAAAGCGCCTTTCACGTCCTTCCATTCCCCCGCAATTAGGTTAACTGTAACCTTGCCTTCATCAAATTGCAAAACGGGTATATCCTGCTGTTGTTTACCTATATAGTAAGGATCAGCCATTTTTAATCTGGCCGGCAGGTTTGCCCAAAGCTGCAATATTTCCAGGTCGCCACCATCACGCTTAAACTCATCTGATGAAACCTCGGCATGTATTAAACCCCTTCCGGCACGCATCCATTGTACTCCTCCTGCTTTTATAACGCTTTCGTGCCCGCTGCTATCCTTGTGAGAAATATCACCTTTTAGTATAAAGGTTACGGTTTCCATCCCCCTATGCGGATGCGGGCCAAAAGGCAAACCACTATTCCGGGCCGGGTATACCTGCGGGCCATGATGGTTTAAAAATAAAAACGGATCAATATACTCAACTGAGGCCGTAGGCAATGCCCGGTAAGTCACTAAATCGGCAATGGGCGAATAAACCGCCGCATGTATCTTCTTAATAGTTCTCATGTTAGTTGATAACATATTCCACTGGGTACAATGTTTCAGTCGTTGTCTGGTTTTTTGATTTCGCGCTGCAATTATCACAATAAAACGACACATACCCGGTTTAGTATTTAAGAAAATGAAGCCGAAATGCGTTGAAACTAAATTTACTACCTTTGCCCGGCCAACTACAAAGCATGTATATTAAACCTTTACACATTTTAACTTTCACCCTCCTCCTCTTAGGAGCACTGTCTGCTTCGGCACAAAAACGGTTTACCTTAAGCGGCACCGTACGCGACGCAGCAACCGGCGAAACGCTAATTGGCGCATCGGTTATTCTGCAATCGCCAGCCGGCCGGTTGGGCACAGCTACCAACGCCTACGGCTTTTACTCTTTAACTGGAACCGAAGGTACCTATACGCTAAGTGTAAGTTACATCAGCTACCAGGCTACAACCAAAAGCATCACATTAAATCAAAACACAACGCTTAGCCTCGAACTTAAAGCAGGATCAGAGTTGCAGGAAGTTGTGGTGAGAGCCGGGGAACGTAAAGACGAAAACGTGCGCAGCCCACAGATGGGTGTCGAAAAAATAGATATTAAATTACTCGATAACCTGCCCGTTCTGTTTGGCGAAAAAGATGTGTTAAAAACTATTCAGCTTTTGCCGGGTGTAAAATCGGGAGGCGAAGGCAACACGGGGTTCTTTGTACGTGGTGGCGCTTCAGATCAAAACCTAATACTGCTTGACGAAGCAACGGTATACAATTCCTCTCATTTGCTAGGCTTTTTTTCCACCTTTAATGCCGATGCTATTAAAAACGTAGACCTTTATAAAGGGGGCATGCCTGCGCAGTACGGCGGCCGTTTGTCATCTGTGTTAGATGTGAAGATGGATGATGGCAATAACAAGAATTTCTCAATGCAGGGTGGCATCGGCCTTATTTCATCGAGGTTAAAGCTGGAGGGACCAATAGTGAAAGACAGAGGCTCTTTCATGGTGAGCGCCCGACGAACCTATATTGACTTTTTGCTTAAGGCATCTCCTGATACTGCCATTAAAGGCAATACGCTAAACTTTTATGATTTAAACATGAAGGTGAATTATAAGTTCAACGACAAGAATACGGTGTTCCTTTCTGGTTATTTTGGGCAGGATAACATTGGCATTAAAGATCTGTTTGATAATAATTGGGGAAACAGCACCGCCACATTGCGTTTAAACCATGTTTTCACTAGTCGCCTATTCTCTAATACTTCACTCATTTACAACAAATACAACTACGCTATAAAATTGCTTGACGACGTCAACAACTTTGAGGTAACCTCTCTTATTCGCGACTATAATCTAAAACAAGATTTCCAGTATTTTAGCAATCAGCACACGCTCCGCTTCGGCCTGCAAGCCACACATCACCGTATAGCACCGTCTGATATATCAACCAGCAGCACATCAAGCTTTAACGCATTATCAATAGAGAACCGTTACGGACTGGAATCATCGGCTTACCTGTCAGACGAATATGCGGTTAGCCAGCGGCTTAACCTTTTATATGGCTTGCGCGCCAGCTGGTTTAGCTTGCTCGGGCCTGGAACTTTTAATACTTACAACAACATTGGAGATATTACCTCCTCAGATACTTATGGCGGCGGTAAATTTGTGCAAAGCTATTTCAACCTCGAACCGCGCTTTTCGGCTAGTTATACCATTAATGAGCAAAATTCGGTTAAGGCATCCTATAACCGCAATACGCAAAATATACATATACTTTCCAATTCCGGCTCCAGCTCTCCTACTGATCAGTATGTAATGAGCAGCAACAACATCAGGCCCGAAGTGGCAGACCAAGTAGCTTTGGGGTACTTTAAAAACGCAAAAAATAATACCTATGAATTTTCGGCAGAGGTGTATTACAAACGGATGCAAAACCAGATCGAATACAAAAATGCAGCAAGGTTAATTGCTAATGCCAACGTAGAGTCGCAATTGTTGTTTGGTGATGGTCGTGCATACGGGCTCGAATTGTATGCAAAGAAACGCATAGGCAAGCTAAGCGGCTGGATTAGCTACACCTTATCGCGTACAGAACGTAAATTTAATGAGTTGAACAATGGCAGTTACTTTCCGGCCAGGCAAGACCGCACGCATGACGTGGCACTAGTTGGTATTTACAAAATGAGTAAGCGCTGGACTTTATCTGCCAATTATATATATAACACCGGTAATGCCGTAACCTACCCGGCCGGCAAGTACCAGGTTGGTAACATGACTACTTTTTTTTACACCGAACGTAATGCCAACCGGCTGCCTTATACCAGCAGGCTTGATGTAAGCGCTACACTGGAGGGTAAAGACACTGGTAAAAGGTTCCATTCTAGTTGGTCGTTTGGGCTGTATAACGCTTTAAACCGTAAAAACCCGTATTCTGTGGATTTTAGAGATGTAGCAAGCGATCCATCAAGAACTGAAGCTGTACAAACGTCGCTTTTTGGCATAATACCATCGGTAACCTGGAATTTTAAATTTTAACGCAAGTTGATAATGAAATTGAAATACTACCTGCTTTTATTCATACTGTGCGGTGCACTGCTGAGCGCTTGTCAGAAGGTAATTGATATTGATGTCAACACCTCCACATCACAATTAGTAATTGAGGGTAACATCTCTAATGTGCGGGAGAACCAGATCATTAAAATAAGCCGGTCGGTAGCGTATACGGAGAAAAACGTTTACCCTGCCGTATCAGGCGCGGATGTTCGGGTAACCGACAACCTGGGCAATTCGTGGAAGTTCGCTGAGACAGCACCGGGCCAGTATGCTGTGATTATGCGCGGTGTAACCGGCAGAACTTACAAAATGAAAGTAGTGGTTGACGGGCAAGATTATGCGGCAACTTCGGTTATGCCTACCGCTGTAAAGATAGACTCGCTCAGTTTATCAAATGTTACTTTTGGTAGCACTACACGCAAATTGGTATCTGTAAATTATACTGACCCTAAAGGTCAACCAAACCAATACCGTTACATTATGCGCATTAACGGCAAGAAAAGCAATCGTGTGTATGTAACAGACGACCGCCTTACGGATGGCAATATACGCAAAGAAGATTTGTACCCGGATACCAATGATGACGATGAAGATGACGACCTGAAAACTGGCGACCAAGTGGAAGTAGAAACGCAAAATATTGATAAAGATGTGTTTACTTACTGGTTTACCTTGCGGCAACAAAGGCGGGGCGGACCAGGTGGAGGTGTAACGCCAGGCAATCCGCCATCTAACATCAGTAACAACGCGTTAGGTTATTTCAGTGCACATACCTATTATTCACTCGCTATTAGCGTACCGTAGCATTGCCATAAGTAAGTAAGCGCTGCATTCATCACTCCTATAAGTGCAGCAACTGCTGAGATCCGAGTTGAACGCTTTATTGTTATTAGGCATGAGTGTTTAACCATAACATAACACTCTCCCCAATGCAGTAGTTCGTGAATCTTTGTGTTGGGTTAAATATAACAGTCCGGATGCTGCATCTTGATTTGATAAAACTAACTTCACGCCAACCCTTAGCCTTGTCCGTTCCGGTTCATTCGTGAGGCCTCTCTTGTGAAACACTCCTGCACTACAACGGCTAACTTACTCTTATCAAGTAATCTTGTTATTTGGTTTTCGACCATAAAAAAGCCCTGCTTCATATAAAGCAGGGCTTGAACAAATATTAAAATGGTTGGCTTTTTAACCTTACCAAATCCTGATGCGATCCTCAGGTTTTTTATACATTTTATCGCCGGGTTGTACGTTAAATGCTTTATACCAGGCATCTACGTTAGTAATAGGCGCATTGGTACGGAACTGCCCAGGTGAGTGTGGGTCCGTTTGCACCTGCAACGCCAATGCCTCCGGACGTTGTAAGCCTCTCCACACCTGCGCGTATGACAGGAAGAAGCGTTGGTCTGGCGTAAAGCCATCTATTTTTGTGTTTGACTGACCTTGTTTTGTTTTCTTAAATGCCTCGTAAGCAATATTGATACCGCCTAAATCAGCAAGGTTTTCACCCAGTGTCAGTTTGCCATTTACATGCATGGTATCCACAGCCACAAAATTGTTAAACTGATTTACCACCATGTCAGCACGGGATTTAAACTTATCGGCATCGTCTTTCTTCCACCAGTCGCGCAAAGTTCCGTCAGCATCATACTGGCGGCCTTGATCATCGAAACCATGCGTCATCTCGTGGCCTATAACCGCGCCAATACCACCGTAATTTACAGCATCATCAGCTTTGAAGTCATAAAAAGGGAACTGCAAAATACCAGCAGGGAACACAATCTCGTTATTTACCGGATTATAGTAAGCATTAACCGTTGGAGGCGTCATACCCCACTCAGTTTTGTCAACTGGTTTGCCTAAACGACCAACCATATCATTATAACTCCAGGTGCTTACGCGGCGCAGGTTGCCAAAGTAATCACTACGGTCAACCGTTAAACCAGCGTAAGTTTCCCATTTATCGGTATAGCCAATCTTAACAGTAAAAGCGTTTAGCTTGCGCAACGCACGCTGTTTGGTCTCAGGCGTCATCCACTCCAGGCGCTTAATACGATCGCCCAATGTAGATTTAAGGTTATTTACCAAAGCCAGCATTGAAGCTTTAGCTTGTGGCGTAAAGTATTTCTCTACGTAAAGCTGACCAAGTAATTCGCCTAAACTGCCATCAACTAACGATGTCATGCGCTCGTAGCGTGGCGCTTGTACCTGCTGTCCGCTTAATACACTGCTGAATTTAAATTGAGATTGTACGAACGGAGAGCTTAATGAACCAGCTGAACCGCGTAAAATGCCCCATTTTAAATACGTTTTCCAATCTTCAACAGGGGTAGATGCCAATAAACCATCAGCTGCAGTTAAAAAAGACGGAGAAGAAACCAATACAGTATCCTGGCCATTCACCTTTAGCTTAGGCAGTAATTGCGCCCAATTTAAGTGAGGTGTAGTTTTGCTCAGATCAGCAATGGCAAACTTATTGTAAGTTTTGTTTGGATCGCGCATGGCTACACGGGTCATTTGTGCTTCGGCCAACTTGGTTTCTAAAGCAAAAATTGTAGCGGCATTTTTGGCGGCAACCTCTGCGCTGCTACCGGTTAAGGTATACAGATCAACTATATATTGTTTGTAAGCATCCTGTATGCGTTTAGTACGTGGATCAGACTTTAAGTAATAGTCGCGATCTGGTAAACTTGTACCACCCTGACCTAAGCCAACTACGTATTTGCTCACATTTTTAGGATCCTGACGTATGCCAAAGCTAAACAACGGACTACCAATGGCATTAGCACGCTCATAAACAATCTCGTTCACAACACCGTTGATGTCTGCAATAGCATCAATGCGTTTCAAATCGGCTTTGATAGGATCATAGCCACGTTTTTCGATAGCCATTGTATCCATAGCACTAGCGTACATATCGCCAACACGTTGTTTGATGCTGCCCTTAGGCGCTGTAGCTGATGTTTTACTTACTTCCTGAACAATGGCTTGTAATTTCTTTTTGTTATCATCATTCAGAATGTTGAAGCTCCCCCAGCGGGTTTCTTTAGCAGGGATGGTGTTACTCTTTAGCCAGCCGCCATTGGCGTACTCAAAAAAGTCGTCGCCAGGTTTAACCGATGGGTCAATGTTGGCAGGATCAATAAACTTTCTCGGCGGGGTCGGCTTAACTTTGCCGGTTTTACCGCCATCCGCAGCATAGGCATTAGCCGATAGGCAAACTGCTGCTGCAAGCATTAAATTACTAAAATTCAATTTCATTTTTAATCAATATCGAGTGCTAAATGTAAGCAATTTTGGGCATTTGCAAACAGTTGTGAGGGTTTTATTACAAATGTAAATACTTACGCTTGTTTCAGTACTTAAAGGGTACTTTCAGCAATTTTAAAAATAAGCTGTTTATAAAAAGAAGCTGTTAACAGACTAAATGGTAGTTGCCTTGTGGTTTATTGATTAGTATGTATCCCTAATCAAAAAATGGCGTTGCCATGAAAAATAATCTCTCAATTAAGCCATCCGGGCAATCTCAGCAAAATCTACCTTTTTCCATGGATAGCGGTCGGCATGGTTGATGATCATGTTGTGCATATAGTCATTGCCCGGGTATGGAGTTAAGTAATTTTTTAACTGAGATATGTTGTTGGCATCAAAGTAATGTGAAATATAGCCCATCCCATACAACCGGCCTTTTTCTATTAATATACAGCTGTGCTCATCATTGGTGCGGCCTTCGTCTCTAATGGCAAATGTTGGCAAGGCTTGTTTTAAGCCTTCAATAGCTTGCTGAATTTTATAATTGTAGGCTTCTGCACTTTCATGGCCGGTACAAGCACAATATTCTTGCCCCGCTCCGGTACAGGTGTCATTATTTTTTTGAATAAAGCAAAACTTAGGACACAGTTGGTAGGTTTCAATCAGCTTAAGCATGATATTATGCCCTTCGAGCAGCGAGCTGCAGGTGTGTACCGGGGTGGAGTATTTCCTACGTTTATCGACAGCCATACGCAGGTAACCACGCTGGTCTTCATAGGTGTATAAACCAAAGTTAAATTCCAGCTTCTTTTGCGAACGGTTAAATTTGGGCCACAGACGCTTAATTTCAACAGCCTCTGTTAGCAATGCCATAAGCTCTGTGCCGCACTCCTGATAACTGATTTGGTGTATATTGCGCATAAACTCCTGCCGCTGAGCGCCAGAGTTGTTGCCACTAAAATGACCGGCCACCCTCTTTTTAATATTTACTGCCTTACCCACGTACACAACTTTACCCTTATTATCATGAAAGTAGTAAACACCCGGTGTTGGTGGTAGCTTTTCGATGAACCGGCGATGCAGGTTAGGAGGCAATACCTGTTCTTTCGAGCGCTGCTTAAGCGCTTCAGGAATATGATTGTCTTTATCGCTGTTGAGCAACATAGTGAACAACTCAGCGGTAGCGTCCGCATCCCCGGCTGCACGGTGGCGGGCCGAGTTGCCAATACCAATATGATGGCATAACTTACCCAGGCTGTACGATGGCATACCCGGCATAATTTTGCGGCTTAAACGAACGGTGCACAGTTTGTTGCACTGCAAATCGTACCCGGCTGCACCCAGGTGGTATTTTACAAATGAATAATCGAAGTTGACGTTATGGGCCACAAATATCTGGCCTTGTAACAGGTTGTAAATGTCGTAAGCTACATCCTTAAAATAAGGTGCCTGTTGCACCATCTCATTGCTGATACCTGTTAGGGCTTGTATGTATACCGGAATATCCTTACCAGGGTTAACCAGTGTTTCATAACGTTGCACTACCTCATTACCATCATGAATACAAATAGCTATTTCGGTTATACCGTTAGCGCTGGCATGCCCGCCCGTGGTCTCAATATCAACAATCGCATACATCTTACATCAAAATTAAAAAAATAAATGATGCTAATAATGTTAGCTTGAAAATAATTTTCCAAGAAGATCTATTGTCTTAAAGAAACAAGCAGCTCTTGATAAACAAAACTGCCATTGCCCGCAAATTAGTTAAACTACGCGTGCAAACTTTGCCTCGCACATTAGTGATAACCTTACCTGTAACGGTCTATTGCACAGCAGTCAAACCAAAAAATTTATACTGTCCCCTATCTTTTACAAACTGAAAAGCATAACGCTGGCTTTCATACCCTTTAACTTTTCCGGGCTTATTAGTTACATACCAAATGTCATACACGTCCAGTATCTCGTCGTTTACGTTTATATTAAGCGGCTTGTAATTCTTTATTTTTTCGGTTACAATTAAGTGTCGCGAGGTTTTGATGGCGGTCCACAATTGGGTTTTGGGCAAACTGGCCAGAATATTTTTAACAAAAGCATCGGCACTTACCAGGTCTCCTGTACCGGCCTGAATGGCGCATGGCTGGCAATACACCTGTTTTAACGACAACCGCTTTAATGTGCCCGCATTTTTGCCAGACAAAGCCTTTACATATTGTTTCCAAACGGCTTCAACCGCTAATGAATCGGCTTTGGGTGTTTTTACCATCTTCATTTTTTGACTGCACGATGAGAACAATAAAGCGGCAAGGCTGAGGGTTATAGCAATGTATTTAGTCATTTTCTTCAATAATTAAAGCCGAAATCATCTAAGCCGAACGGAAGAAATGTGCGGCGTGGCCTTTAAATAAATTCTATTCATAAACGCAAAACCAGCCATTGTGTGTGCATGGTTACGCCTGTTTTTTTAAACTGCCGCACAACTGCCACATATCATGGCACTCTGCTGACCAAACCATTAGTCTTGCATATTTCATAATTACTTGTAAAACTTATCTTTGCGCACCTATGCTGATACATCAATTTTACGACACCGACCTTGCGCATGCGTCTTATGCTATTTTGCGTGCCGGCCAGGTAATTGTTATTGATCCGGCGCGCAATCCGCAGCCGTATTATGATTTTGCGGAACTGCATGAAGCTGATGTTGTAGGCGTGATTGAAACGCATCCTCACGCCGATTTCGTAAGCTCTCACTTAGAGATACACGAAACTACCGGAGCTACCATATATGTAAGTCACTTGTTGGGCGCAACTTATCCGCACCAAACATTTGATGAAGGCGATGAAATAACGCTGGCCGATATCAAATTAAGGGCATTGAATACGCCCGGTCACTCACCCGATTCTATTTGCGTTCTGGTAGAGGATGAGAACGGCCAGACCACTACCCTGTTCAGTGGCGACACCTTGTTTGTAGGCGATGTTGGCAGACCCGACCTGCGCGAAGAAGCTGGCAATATCACCGCTAAAAAAGAGGATTTAGCCCGGCAGATGTACCGCACTACCCGCCAAAAGCTAATGAAACTACCTAAGCAGGTAGTAGTATATCCGGCCCACGGTCCGGGTTCATTGTGTGGTAAAAGCATGAGTCAGGACTTGCAAAGCACTATTGGACGTGAGCTGCGGGAGAATTCTGCCTTGCAGTTGATGGATGAATTGAAATTTGTTAATGACCTAATTGCAGATCAGCCTTTTATGCCCCTGTATTTTGGGTACGATGTAGAGCTGAATAAGACCGGAGCACCTGCATACGCACAAAGTTTAGCGAATGTGCCGAAATTAATGCCTGACACAGATCTGGATACAGGAGTGCTGGTTGTGGACACGCGCAACAAGGCCGATTTTAATAAAGGTCATATCAAAAATGCAATAAACCTTCAATTACAAGGCAAATTTGAAACCTGGCTGGGCGCAGTGATTGAACCAAAAGAACCTTTCTACCTCATTGCTGCTGACGAAGCAAAGCTGGATGCAGCATTAAGCCGGGCAGCCAAAATTGGTTACGAACAGCAAATAAAAGGCGCTTTAATCACGCCGGCTGCAGCTGTTGAGACCTCTCCCGAATTAGATTTAGGTGATTTTAAAGCCAACCCCAATAATTATACTATTATTGACACACGTAACTGGAATGAGATAGACGCTGGCTTGCTGTTTAAAAACGGGCTTACCATTCCTTTACCTGAGCTACGTAAGCGCTTAAATGAAATACCAGCCGATAAACCTATAGTAGTTCATTGTGCCGCTGGTTACCGCTCCGCTGCTGCACAAAGCATTATTGCTGCCAAGATTACCACCGTGCCGGTTTATGACTTAGGTGAGGCCGTGACCGCGTTTAGAAGCGTTACTAGTAACACTTAACCAAGCTATTTATTCGAAAGCATCACAACCTATGAAACTTTAGAGAACAACTGCATGAGTGATCATCTTACTATAGTTGCCACTGCCGATGGCTCCAAGACAATCTATAATGCCGAAGTTGGCGAAAATTATCATTCGCGGCACGGTGCTTTACAGGAGAGCCAGCACGTGTTTCTTAACTCAGGTTTGCGCTATTTTTTAGACAATAGCGGCAAAAACGTTGCATCAGTGCTTGAAGTAGGCTTTGGTACCGGGTTAAACTTTTTGCTCAGTGCAGATTTTTGCATCGCTGAACAAATACCGCTTAAATATACCGGCATCGAAGCCTACCCACTAAGTACAACCATGATTGCTGATACCGGTTATGATGCGTATATATCGCCGGCGCTGTGGGAAAGCTTTAAAACGCATTACGCTAAAGCATTAAAAGAAGCAGTCCCAATTAATAACTCAACAGTACTTGAAATAGCGCATAGCCAACTGCTTACTTTCTCCACTACACAACTGTTTGACGTTATTTACTTCGACGCTTTTGCGGCTATCCATCAGCCCGAAATGTGGGATGAGGCGGCAATTGACCACACCATTAAGTTTTTAAAGCCCGGTGGCGTGTTTGTAACCTACGCCATTACCGGCAACCTGAAAAGGCAATTCAAAGCCTTAGGCTTTAAAGTAGAGAAGGCCCCTGGCGCACCAGGTAAACGCGAAATGCTACGGGCCGTAAGCCCTAAATAAAAACTTTTCCTACTTAAATCAGCAATTGCTTATCTCATATACCAGGAGTTTTATTGCTTTGCCAAAGGCTTATCTTAACCGGCAATATGTACTTTTGTAAAAAACTGCATTATGCCAATAACACCTCCCGATACCGCTAATAATCCGCTTTCTGCATTCGACCGCCTGCTCACGATTATGAATGATTTGCGCGAGAACTGCCCGTGGGATAAAAAACAAACAATCGAAAGCCTCCGTCATCTTACCATTGAGGAAACTTATGAATTGTCGGACGCCATTTTAGGTAACGATATGGATGAGATCAGGAAAGAGTTAGGTGATATTATGCTACACCTGGTATTTTATGCACGTATTGCATCCGAAACAAATTCGTTTACCATAACCGACGTGCTGAACGGCATTTGCGACAAGCTTATTAACCGCCACCCGCATATTTATGGTGATGTAGATGTAAATGATGAAGAGGATGTAAAGCGCAATTGGGAACAAATTAAACTTAAAGAAGGCAATAAATCGGTGCTGGGTGGTGTACCCGCCTCATTGCCCGCACTAGTAAAAGCAGCACGTATACAAGAAAAAGCCCGCGGCGTTGGATTTGATTGGGAGGACAAAAGCCAGGTTTGGGAAAAGGTGGAAGAAGAAATGCACGAGTTCCGGAACGAATATAACGCAGAGGACAACACCGTTATAGACCAGGACCGTGCCGAAAGCGAGTTTGGGGACCTGCTTTTTTCCCTTATAAATTACGCCCGCTTTGTTAACATAAACCCTGAGAATGCACTCGAAAAAACCAACCGGAAGTTCATAAAACGTTTTCAGCACCTGGAAAGCCAGGCTGCTGCCAAGGGCAAAAAGTTACAGGATATGACCCTGGCCGAAATGGATGTTTATTGGAACGAAGCAAAGCAGTTATAATTTTCGAGTACAGGTGTTACACTTCATGATGTTTTATCGTAATGGCTATATATACGAGCAAATGTTATGAAAAAAATACTACTTCAAGTATTATCAGGTATAATCTTTATCAGCTCGGGTTGTATGAAAGACAACTCCGATACTACACCTGTGGTACAGCCTCAAGGTAAATTTACAGGTCAGTTTTACAGGATACATAGAAACGCTAACACTCAGGTAAAAGATACAGTAAAAGCAGAGATAGTGCTTGATTTGGTAAGCAACACTTTTAAGGTGACAGGTGACACCACCAAACATGCCGGCAGCAACGGCAAGTTCAACTATAACCAATCGTATATGGAGTGGATCGACAGCACTGTTCCAATTGGCTCAAACAGTTTAAATTTACCTAAATACCATTTGCATGGTCTTTATCAGTATGTTTATAATGGCACCAATTTAGAATTTGCTGCGAGTACCTATCCGGTAGATACGCTGATCTATCTTTATAAACTAAAAAAATAAATAACAAAAAGTCTTTCACGTAAAGACTTGTCAACTATACATTGCTGAATGCTCGACCCCAACAGCAATGCTGAGCATGAACTGATACAGCATTGCATTACAGGCGCCATAAAGTACCAGGAACGCTTATATAAGCAGTTCTATGGCTATGCCATGGGCGTTGGGCTACGCTATTGCGATAGTCGGGATGATGCATTGGAAGTAGTAAACGACTCGTTTATTAAGGTGTTTAACACCATCAAAACCTATAACCCCGACCGGTCATTTAAGGCTTGGTTGCGACGAATTATCATTAATACAGCTATTGACAGGCGGCGCAAGGATTTAAAATATCAGCTGCATACCGATATGGAATATGCCAACCATATTGGTCATAATCATACAGCTATACAGGAGTTGAACGCAAAAGATATTTTAAAACTAATGGATGGTTTGCCCACCCTGCAACGTGCCATATTTAATATGTATGAAATTGATGGATACAACCATGATGAAATTGCCGAAATGTTGAACATCCCCTCCAGCTCATCAAGAGTATACTTGAGCCGGGCCAAAGAGAAATTAAGAAAGGCATTAACCACAGAAGCACATAACCATGAGTGAGCCTTTGGATAATGAATTGAGGAAACGCATTAGCGAGGTATTTGACAATTACGAAGATACCGCTCCTGCCGAAGCAGGCTGGCAGTTGCTGCGCGAAAAGCTTCCATTAGAAAAGAAACGCCGCATGGCACCTATATGGTGGAGCGCTGCCGCCACCTTGCTCATACTATGCCTGTTTGGGTTATGGTTTTATAATGAGCCCCAAAAAGCAGATCAAAGCTTTGTTAAAACACAACGCAAGCCACGTACTACTAAAGATTCTATTTCACGGACGAACATAACACCCGAAGAAATTGCTCAGTATCGTGCCGCTGCAAAAGATTCAGCACAAAAACAATATGCCGATTTGCAAAAACACAATTTAGGGCCTGTAAAGCGTAATAATTTTGCAAACGGCAACAAGCTTTCTACCTCGCCCACTTCTGTTCCTGCACCGGATAAGCATTTGAACGAGCCAGATAAATTGGCGCAGCAACCAGTGTCCGGTAACAGCCTGCGGTACAATGAAGGCTTAGTTAACGAAAAGCAGTTAAACAAAACCACCAATACGGCAATAGCCTTAGTTCCTGTTAAAAAGCCGGATAGTTTACAAACAGTAAGCTCCAACATACTTGCTGCCCAACAAAACAATGTGCCAACGCATAGCAATAAAATAAATGCTGTAGATATTAAAGATTCGGCCGACGTAAGTAAATCGGCTATGAGTGTTTACCTGGCTAATGAGCAAAATAAGGGCGCCGGTAAAAACGCGAAAGACAACAATTCACCCGCCGATAAAAAAGTGCTTTACAGTGTATATGCTGCTACGTATTTCAATTACGCCGAAGGCAGCAAAAGCCAAATAAATACAGGCGCAGGTTTCACTACTGATATAAAATTGGCAGGCAACTTCAAATTAAGTACCGGCATAGCCATAGGCAAAAACACTTTAAATTATAACGGCCAACCGGCTAAAACGGGCATATTAAACGAGGCCATAGGTGTTAGCCGGGCTAAAGCAAGTGACTACCCGGCCGCTTCTGCAGCACCGGTACTGGGCTTTGTAGGTCAAAGAGTAGCTCCCGACCCGGTTGTAACAGGATACAATGTGAGTTTAACCGGATTAGATGTACCCGTAAATATTAAGTATGAATTTAATCCAAAAAAATCGGATAGCTATATATCGGCCGGTTTGAGTTCAGGTACATTTATTACTGAAACCTATCGTTATCAATATGATAACAGTGCTAACGTGTTAGGATTTTCACCTGAAATTCCTGACGCATCCACCCGAAAAAGCTTCACGCAGTTTGGCTTTGGCCGTATGTTAAACATCTCGATGGGAATTGGTTACCAAATTACCAGTAGCAATCGTTTGGTGATCGAACCATTTTTTAATTATCCGCTTAGTGGCTTGGGCTCGCAGCAAATACGTTTTGGCGCGGGTGGCATTAACCTAAGGCTAAAGTTTCAGGGGGCAAAAAAATAAGCTTACTTAAAGCGTATTGCCCTAACCGGCGATATTTTACTAACCAGCATAGAGGGTAGCAGTAAAACCAGCAAGCAAATAACCAGGGTACCCACGTTAAGCCAAATTACGTCCCATGCACTCAGCTCAATAGGTACAAAATTCATATAGTAAGATGCCTGGTCGAGCTTTAAGAAGTGTGTACGGTGTTGAAACCAGCTAAAGCCTAAACCAAATAAATTACCCAGCAATAAACCCATCCCAATAAGGTAAGTGGCGTTATATAAAAAAATGGACTGTATACGCCAGTTTGTTGCGCCTAATGCTTTGAACATTCCTATCATGGATGTGCGCTCCAAAATCATAATCAACAAAGCCGATATCATGTTAATGACTGCTACAATAGTCATTAGTATCAACATCACTCTTGTATTTACATCAAGCAGGCTAAGCCATTCAAATATTGTGGGATAAGTTTGATCAACCGTATATGACCGGAGGTAAGTTGGCAAGTAAGCACTTAATTTTTCATTAGCTTCAGTTAGCTGGTCAAAATCCTTTACCTGCATTTCGTAACCACCTGCTTCGCGGTAAGTCCAGTCGTTTAGTCGCTGAATTACCGACAAGCTGCCAATTACAAAAGTTTTGTCAACCTCTTCTACCCCTACATTAAAAATACCAACAATGGTAAACTTGCGCTTACGCATGGGTTCCTGTATAAAGTACATCAAAAAGTCGTCTCCAACTTTGAGTTTTAGCCTTGAGGCCGTATGACTGGACACCATGATCTGCTTTTGCGCCTCGGCCGAATCGGCAAAGTTGATCACCTTGCCTTCAACAAGAGTGTTTTTAAAGATCTTCCAATCATAGCTCTTATCAACCCCTTTTAATACAACGCCTTCAATCTCATCATTGGCTTTTATAATGGCCGGTTTGGTAGCGTAAGGCATAATCCCTTTAATGTAGGGGTCCGCTTTCGCTTTTGCTGCAAAAGCCGGATCGATCATAAACGGCGAATTCTCGTAAGAGAAATTATTATCAAATTTTGTTACCTGAATATCGCCGGCAAATCCTCTTATTTTTTCGCGTATTTCGCGTTTAAAGCCCTTAACAATAGCAATAGAAAGTATCATTACGCCCAAACCAAGCATAATGCCTACAATGGCAATGCGCACAATGAGCTTGGAAAATGTGCGCTTGCTTTGGAATGTAAGCCGCGAAGCAATAAAAGATGAAAAATTCAAGGCAAACAGTTTTTTTGTACTTTCGCAAATATGCGTATTTAAGACCGATGTTTAAGCATCTGCCTTGCACCGCAAAGCATCACAACTTATGATAACCTACATTAAAAACATCAGCCTCGCAATAAGTTTGCTATTTATTAATTTGATGCCAACATGCGCTCAAAAACCGCTAACAACTAACTTAGCAAATACAGCAAAAAAACCGGCTGCAGGTAAGGCAGGTTCTGGTGGCTACGTTGCGGCAAACCCGGCGGCTAATGAAACACAGCTCTACTTGCCTTACTTAAAGGGTAAAAAGGTAGGCATGGTGGTTAATCCCACTTCAATTATCGGTTCAAAAAAAATTGCTTTAGTAGATAGCCTGTTAAAGGTGGGTATACAAATTACAAAGATATACGGCCCGGAGCATGGCTTTAGAGGCAATGCAAGTGACGGTGCCACTGTGACCAATGAGGTAGATGCCAAGACCAAAATTCCGGTAGTTTCTTTATATGGCAAAAATAATAAGCCTACCCCCGCCGATTTAAAAGGCATAAACCTGTTGGTGTTTGATATACAGGATGTAGGTGCACGCTTTTACACTTACATTTCTACCCTGCATTATGTGATGGAAGCTTGTGCAGAAAACAACATTGAACTAATGGTGTTAGACCGCCCTAATCCCAATGGCTTTTATGTTGACGGACCGGTGCTGGATACGGCGTTTAAATCATTTGTGGGCATGCACCCTATACCTGTGGTTCATGGTATGACCATTGCCGAATATGCCCAAATGATAAACGGCGAGGGCTGGTTGAAAGGCCGGATAAAATGCAAACTAAAGGTAGTTAAGATGCTTAATTACCAGCATAACCTGCCTTATACGCTACCCGTAAATCCCTCACCTAATTTAAACACAGCACAGTCTATACTGCTTTATCCAGGCATCTGTTTTTTTGAAGGCACTACTTTAAGCTTAGGGCGGGGTACCCCGTTCCCTTTCCAGGTGGTAGGCCACCCGGCGCTTAAAGGAAAGTACAACTTTTCTTTTACACCAGTAAGCATACCAGGAGTTAGCGACAACCCACCTCAAAAAAATGTGGAGTGCTTTGGTGTTGATTACCGTAATTATGATACCAGTAAAATACGGGAAGATAAAAAGCTAAACCTATCATGGTTATTATCCTTTTATCAAAACTTTCCTGAGAAATCGAAGTTCTTTATTGCCTACTTTACCAGACTGGCAGGTACCGATAAGCTGCAAAAGCAAATTGAGGTCGGCCTAACGGAACAACAAATACGTCAAAGTTGGGAGCCGGCATTAAGCAAATTTAAAGAAGTAAGAAAAAAATATCTGTTATATCAATAAACAGCATGTTCATGATCAGATTTATAGCCTGATCTCAGTATTTGACACCGGAACCTATAACTTAAAATCCAACATACACATCTGCACAAAATGAGAATAGTTTTTATGGGGACGCCCGAGTTTGCTGTAGCATCACTTGAAGCATTGCTTGATGCAGGAAGCGAAATTGCAGGCGTTATTACCGCACCCGATAAACCTGCAGGGCGTGGTCAAAAGCTTAGCGAATCGGCCGTGAAACAATATGCCGTTTCAAAAGGCCTGAAAGTACTTCAGCCAGTAAAACTTAAAGATCCGGATTTTTTATCTGAACTGAAATCGCTGAATGCCGACTTGCAAGTGGTAGTGGCTTTCCGTATGCTGCCAGAAGTAGTTTGGAATATGCCGCCTAAGGGCACAATTAACCTACACGCCTCTCTGCTGCCGCAATACCGCGGTGCTGCTCCAATTAACTGGGCTATCATTAACGGCGAAAAGGAAAGCGGCGTTACTACATTTTTTCTGAAACAGGAGATTGATACCGGCGATATCCTGTTTGTAGAAAAAATAACGATTGACGATGAAATAACGGCAGGCGAATATCACGACAGGCTGATGAACAAAGGTGCTGGCTTGCTGGTAAAAACAGTGAAAGCTATTGAAAGCGGCCGTTATACAGAACAGCCGCAGGAGCAACTGGTGGAGGGACAAGACCTAAAACACGCCCCTAAAATTTTCAAAGAAGATTGTCGCATAGAATGGAACCAGCCTGTTAACCAGGTACACAACCTTATACGTGGCTTAAGCCCCTACCCCGCAGCTTATACCGAACTTAATGGAAAAGTATTTAAAATTTATAAAAGTGTAAAGGAACAAGTGCAGCCCCAAGGCCAGCCCGCCAGCTATTTAACTGATAATAAGACTTATCTTAAATTTGCCTGCAACGACGGTTATGTGCAAGTAACCGATGTGCAGCTTGAGGGTAAAAAGCGTATGGGGGTTGAAGAGTTTTTGCGGGGTGTAAAATTGTAATCTTACCAATCAATGTTCTGAACCGGTAGTTCCGGCTCAGAACATTGCATTAAATAATCTCTTCTATTTTATAAGACTTACCGTTTAAAATAAACTCATCTCCTTTCTTGCACGCCTTCATCTTTATACCTATCGGAGACGCGGGTGATATAGCGAAATAAGTTTCGTTATTTAGATTTAATGTACCAGCGCTGATAGAAAGATAGAATTTGCCGTTATTGGTTATCACTACGCTTCCTGCTTCAGCAGTTGCAGATTTGCCGCTGGTGCCAATTTGATTAAGTGCTACCATCAACTTGTTGGCCTCGTTTAGTTGCGTAAGGTTGCGGTTGGTCTCCTGCTGCGCCATTTCTCTTCCGGTTTCATATTTATCGCCGGCACTGCTTTTAGTGTCATCGTTAGCTGCTTGTTGTGCCTCGGCTATCGCCATTTGCGCAGCGTTCATTCGTTGCTGTACCACCTCAACACATAGTTGATGCAGTTGTCTCTTTATATTATTCATAGCCAAAATAAAGCCCCGTTTGATGACTCAAACAGGGCTTGTTGTAAAAGTATGTATTTTTAAAACAACTCCAATGCAACTACTGATTTTGCAGGCAGGCTTACAACTAGTTTGTCGCCGTTACGTTTTGCACCATTAAACTGTTTAGGAACAATGTTTAGCGGCTTGGCGAACGTATTTATATCGGCCGTGCTGCCAGAAGTTAATACCTGTCCGCTTACATTTTTCCACATTATATCCTTCAACTCGGTGCTTACTTCAATAGTGTTATGTGCATCGAGGTTCACCAGTGTAATATGGATTTTGCCGGCCTTGTCCTGCGAAGCAGATACGTTTACCGCCGGCAGCTTTTTGCCGTCAAACTCGTAGTCGGGCGTATTGAGTTGTATAGGCAGGTATTTTGCATCCTGATGTACTTTATACATATCAAATATGTAATACGTTGGTGTTAGCAACATCTTTTCCTTATCGGTTAATATTAATGATTGCAGCACGTTTACTGCTTGTGCCAGATTGGCCATCTTTACACGATCGCAGTGATTATTAAAAATGTTAAGATTGGTACCGGCTACCAGTGCGTCACGCAAGCTATTTTGCTGATACAGGAAGCCTGGGTTAGTACCGGGTTCAACATTAGTCCATACACCCCATTCATCCACAACTAAAGCCACACGCTTTTTAGGATCGTACTTGTCCATAATAGCGGAATGCTTGGTAACAAATTCCTCCATGCGCAAGGTATTGTTAATGGTGTTGAAATATTCCTTTTCGCCAAAGCCGGTAGCCGGGCCTTTGTCGCCCCACTTTCCAGTTGGTAAGGTGTAGCTGTGTAATGATAAACCCCACATACGACCCGGACCAACATTTTTCATCATGGTTTCCGTCCAGTTGTAGTCGCCGTCGCTAGCGCCACAAGCTATTTTGCGAAGCCGCGCGTTAGGATAATCACGCGAGTACGTAGCATAACGGCGGTACTCGTCGGCGTAGTGTTCTGCAGTCATACTGCCACCACAGCCCCAGCTCTCGTTACCAACTCCCCAAAACTTTACTTTGTAAGATTCAGGGTGCCCGTTTTGCTTACGCAAGGTGGTGAGCGGACTTAAACCGTCAAAGTTTAAATACTCCACCCACTTCGACATCTCTTCAACCGTACCGCTGCCCACATTGGCTGATATATAGGGCTCTGTATCCAGCAACTTACAAAGCTCCAGAAACTCGTGCGTACCAAAACTATTGTCTTCTACTACCCCGCCCCAATTAGTATTAATCATTTTGGGACGTTGTGCGCGCAAACCAATGCCATCGCGCCAATGATATTCATCGGCAAAACATCCGCCCGGCCAACGCAGGTTTGGGATTTTAATCTTCTTAAGCGCGTTAACAATATCCAAACGGATACGATCCTGCTTTTGTACGGGCAAACTTTTATCAACCCAAAAACCGCCGTAAATGCCGTGGCCTAGGTGTTCGGCAAACTGCCCGTAAATGTGACGGCTGATGGTATCTTTAGAATTATTACTTACTGTAATACTTGCCGTTTTTTGGGCAAAGCTGTTATAGCTCATGCCCGCTAATAAGAGTAAGACGTATTTTTTCAAAATCAGGAAAATTGGTTTTAATTGTCAGATGTACAATTATACAATTTACCAATTTAAATACCTATCATTTCAATAAAAAGTATTCCACAATATTATCTTAAAATTCCATTATCTTACCTAAAAGCTACTGGCGCAAATCAGCTTTCAGACTTGTAAGGTATAATAGATATGGTGCCATCCTTTTCCAAAACGGCATATTTTATTTCCTCTACACGTTCCAGGCCATGTGTAGATCGTGCCGCCAGCATAATATCATCCTCCGCAACCTGCGAATGCTTCATGCGTATAGGCAGCATTTTTCCATTATCAACTAATATGAGCGATGTGCCTTCCATCATTTTGGAAAAGAACGACCACTTCCCTTTGATAACCGAAAAAATAACATTTACGGCTACAAAGACGATAATTAAAATTACAGCGCCTGTTAATGAGTAATCCATTCCAACTAAAGCCTGTTGCGTAACCTGGCTAATGGTTAATAACAGTACGAAATCAAAGGTACTGGCCTGAGCCATGGTTCTTTTACCCATGACACGTACTATAACCATTAAGAACAAATACATAAACACACCCCTGATAACTAACTCCATTGCTGCTTTGTATTATGGATAAATAAAATGTTTGATATCGAACACCTCATCATTTACTTCAATTTTACCGCTAACAGACCCGTGTTCCATTGGGGTTAAATAAAAAGCAATCGTAAAATTCCGGTCTGCATAAAACTCGTAAACGCGCTTGTCTTTCACGATGTAGCTGCGGGTTGGTTCCGGAATTATTTGCGAAATCTTGAAGTAATTCATTAGGGATTGCGCAATGGCAACCGTTTTTATGGTTTGGCTTTTTGATGAAATCCTGATCATTTTTTCGGCCTGATACCTGAATAATTGATCGTATTGTACGTTAAAGTGGCCTTGGTTTACTGATTTATAACTGGCCGCCCCATCACCAAATAACCCGGCAATTACCAGTGCCACTATGACAAACAATGACACCCACGCTACCTTCTGTAACAGCCAGCTTACTTGTGTATGTGCAATCTCTTCTTGTATCTCTATGCTGGCGTTAACTTTCTCGGCCTTGAAAATATCCATCTACAGTATCTTGTGCGCTTGTATGATAACATAACGCCAAATGAATCAAGCTGTTTTGAAATACTTGTTTAACCATACAATGAAAACTTAGCGCTTTGAAGATTCTATTGCAAACACAATAATAGGTTTTAAAGTTGTAGAGGGTAACACACAGTTAACCGCCCGTTAATTTAACCGGCTAACTTGCTACCAACACTAAAATATGAGAATTAACGAAGACGAAGAAGCGATTGCTTTTTACCAGGAAGCGCTTGACCATTTAAAGGATAGCGGAATTGAATTTTTGCTGGGAGGCGCTTTTGCCATATTTCATTACAGCGGAATATACCGCGACACGAAAGATATTGATGTGTATTGCAAGTCATCTGACTGTCCGCGCATATTAAAATATTTTGGCGACCGTGGTTACGAAACCCAGTTTACAGATGCGCGCTGGCTGGCCAAAATTTACAAAGGTGAGTATTTTATTGACCTTATTTTTGATACTGTAAACAATATATGTAAGGTTGATGACACTTGGTTTGAACGTGCCGTAGACGCCAGCTTTTTTGACCGCAATTTGAAATTACTTGGTCCGGAAGAGTTGATATGGAGCAAGATATATGTTCAGAACCGCGAACGTTTTGATGGCGCTGATATTAACCACCTGCTTGTACAATATGGCAAAAACTTGGACTGGCATCATCTTTTGTTCAGACTGGACCAGCACTGGCAATTGCTACTTGCACAGTTAGTGATGTTCCAGTTCGTTTATCCGGCCGATTACCAGGAGATTGTGCCTCGCTGGCTGTATGATGAGTTGCTACGCCGGGCCGCCGAGCAGTTCGACTTACCATCGCCTGAGGAAAAAGTATGCCGTGGCCCGATGATTGACCAAACACAATACAGTGTTGACATAAAAGACTGGGACTATAAATCGTATACGATAAAGACTGTTTAATACTTTATGGAAGAGCATAAAATAACCCGCATAGCTGCTGTTGGCGACATCCACGTTAAAGAAACAGACCACGGCAAATGGGTAGACTATTTTAAGGAGGTATCAACCAAGGCCGACGTACTGCTTATTTGCGGCGACCTTACCGATACAGGCGACGAAGACGAAGCTCAGATATTAGCTAACGAGCTTAGGGCCTGCACTATTCCGGTGATTTGTGTGCTAGGCAACCATGACTATGAAAAGGGCCGTCATAAATTGATACGGCAGGCCATACAAAATCATAATGTACATGTGCTTGATGGCGAAGCCATTGTTATAGGTGGTATTGGATTTGCCGGCGTAAAAGGCTTTGGCGGCGGATTTGACCGCTATTTGCTTACTATGTTTGGCGAGGATGCAAACAAGGCTTATGTGCAAGAGTCTGTAGATGAGGCTTTGCACTTGGAGCGCGCTTTGCAAAAATTGGACTCAGACCATCAGGTCGACAAAAAAATTGCTGTTTTACACTATTCGCCAATTAAGGCGACCGTAGTAGGCGAACCGGAGGAGATTTTTCCCTTCTTAGGTTCATCGCGGTTGGCAGAGACGCTTATACGTAATAATGTAGCGGCTGCGTTTCATGGGCATGCTCACGCCGGAACCCTCGAAGGACAGATTAACAATAGCAATATCAAAGTATTTAACGTAGCTAAACCTGTTTTAGTTAAAGCTGGTTACTCGTGTCCATACTACTTATTTGAGGTATAAAATAGTCTGCTGTTTTGTGCAAACAACTTTAAAATTAAACCTTGGCTTACAGTTTGCATCATATATACAAGAGATACTTAATAAACACACTTATGAAAAAGACCATTTTGTTATTCGGATTGATATTCACTTTTATAATTAGCGCTGCTAATGTTTCTTTTGCTCAAAAAAAGAAAGGCATGAGCTCGCAAGCTAAAGGTGCCTTGATAGGTGGTGCAGGTGGTGCGGTTGCTGGTACCCTAATAGGTCATAATGTTAAAGGTGCGCTGATAGGTGGTGCCATTGGTGCTGGCGGTGGTTACATTATAGGCAACGAACACCGTCGTAATGAAGAAAAAAGAAAGCGGGCTTACTATCGTGCTCATCACACCAAAAAACAGTACTATAAAAAATACGGAACTTACAAATAATCAGGTAACCAACAAAAACTTAAAAAGCTATCATCAGTTAGATGATAGCTTTTTTTGTGCATAACATGCCGTTGTTGAAACTTAAAGTATAGCACCTCTGTTTTTATTTAAATTTTTTACCATGACAGCGATTCAAATTATCAACAGGGAAAAACTATCAGAACGCAAATTCTTGCTGGAAAACGTTGACTACAAAAAGCCAGATAACAGCGGAAAGCTGATAGATATGAAGGCCGAAGTGTATCACAGGCCTGATGCAGCGGCTGTACTACTCTACAACGCAGCGCAGCAAAAATTCCTCTTCACTAAACAGTTTCGATTACCTACTTTTTTAAATAATAACGAAACCGGCTACCTGGTAGAAGCTTGTGCCGGATTGATTGACGAGGGTGAAACCCCGGAATATACAGCAATACGGGAGGCCGAAGAAGAATTAGGCTGCAAAGTGACCAACTTAGAACGGGTTGGCGGCGTATACACATCGGCAGGTGGCATTACAGAGTTTGTGCATCTGTTTATAGCGCCATATAGTGACGATGACGAACGGGGCGATGGCGGTGGCTTACCTGATGAAGGCGAAGCAATACAGGTAACAGAAATGACTTATCAGGAAGCACGCGACTCGCTAAGAGAAGGAAAATTAAATGACGCAAAAATTGTCATACTATTGCAATATTACTTTTTATTTTGTTAATTACAATCAATTAAACAATCGGGGACATCAGTTACTTTATGCATATAAACTGCAACTGGCTTATTTCAATTACTGCTGCTTCAATTAGGGGATGATAAAAACGTACTTAATTATATCAGCATTATGCTTTTTTATACCAGGAGCATTAATTGCACAGGATACCGCTATGGTGTCTACGTTTAAACAAGTACGTACCGATACAACAGGCCAAAAGGATCTACTTGATGTTTTTAAAGCTGTTTTCAAGCCAAAGACCAGATCTCCAGTAAGCCTCAACCCGGCACAAGACAAAGTATTCTTCTCATTCCTGCCGACAGCATCAACAATACCCGATGGGGGTGGCAAAATGTTCATCACTTCCACTACAGCTGGCTTTTATCTGGGCGATCAGCAAACAACCAATTTATCGAGCTTTACGTTCACTCCATATTTTAATTTCAAAGGTCGGTTTGGTTTACCCTTACGTTCCAGTATATGGTTTAAAAACAATCAGTGGTTTTTATTGGGCGATACCCGGTTTATGGTTTATCCCCAAGATACATGGGGACTTGGCGGTAACCAGCCCGAAGAAAACCGCATGAGGGTTGATTATAAATACGTAAGGTTTTACCAGAGTTTGTTACGTCGCGTTACCTCCTACTTTTTTGCGGGTGTAGGTTATAACATGGATTACCACATGCGTATTAAAACGCGGCAGGAAGGCACCAACCTTCAAGACCTGTCAGACTATGCCTTCGGGACAGAATATGGTCAAAACTCACTCTCCTCCGGCATATCGCTTAACTTGCTTTACGATACCCGTAACAATTCCATCAACCCTTTGCCGGGTTGTTATTCTAATTTGGTTTATAGGTTAAATACGCCGGTTTTAGGTAGCAACCGGGTATGGCATTCCTTGTATGCGGACATGCGCAAGTACATATCTTTGAGTCCGCACAACACTACGCGGCAAAATACCCTGGCCTTATGGACCTATTATTGGACCACGCTTGACAGAGGAGCGCCTTATTTAAGCTTGCCCAGTATTGGCTGGGACCTTTACAACCGCTCGGGCCGGGGCATTGAACAAAATCGTTACCGTGGGCAAAGCTTATGGTATACCGAAGCTGAATATCGCCGCAGTATAACACGCAATGGTCTTTTAGGCTTTGTATTATTTGCCAATATGACCACTGTTAGCGAACCCGATACAAGGCAGTTTAATTACTTCCATCCTGCTGGAGGCGGCGGTTTGCGTATCAAGTTTAACAAAGCATCCAACACCAACATCGCTATCGATTACGGATTCAGCAAAGGATATTCATCAATCAGGCTAAATTTAGGAGAAGCCTTTTAATTCCAATTATTGTCTTTATCAAGTTGCAAAATTGTTTCTAACCGTTATATTTGCAATCGATTGCATTCCTATCTGTAAAACACCATTTATAAACATCTATTCATGAAAATAACGCTTACAGCATTGCTGTTAACTGGCAGCATGGCATTACAATTAGCTCATGCTCAAACTACTGCAGGCACTAAGGTGGGTAAAGGCTTAAAAGATTATTATAAAAACTACTTCCCTATAGGTGTTGCTGTTGCCCCCCGCCATTTGCAGGGAGATGAGGGCAAATTTATACTGCAACAGTTCAACAGTGTTACGCCTGAGAACGCCATGAAGATGGGACCTATCCATCCGCAAGAGGACCGCTATTTTTGGCGTGATGCAGATTCCATAGTAAACTTTGCGCAGAAACATGGGCTGCGGGTGCGCGGTCATAACTTATGCTGGCACGAACAGACACCTAATTGGCTGTTTAAAGACAGTACAGGCAAACAAGTGAGTAAAGAATTACTTCTTAAACGACTACACGACCATATTTTTACAGTAGTTAACCGGTATAAAGGAAAGATTTACGCGTGGGATGTAGTTAATGAGGCCATTGATGATGATCCGAAAAACTTCCTCCGCAATTCGCTATGGTATCAGATATGCGGAGAAGATTTTATTGTGAAAGCCTTTGAGTATGCGCATGAGGCAGATCCGAAAGCAGTGCTTTTTTATAATGATTATAATACTGAACGCCCTGAGAAAATGGAGCGTGTATATAAACTGCTCAAAAAACTGGTCGATGCCAAAGTTCCGGTTCAAGCAGTAGGCTTGCAGGCGCACTGGTCGTTACAGGAACCATCTGCAACAGAACTCCGCAATACAATACAAAAGTTCGCATCATTAGGCCTTAAGGTACAGATAACTGAGCTCGACGTATCAATATATCCTTGGGAAAAAGAACGCCGTCCACTACGCCCAGGCGAAAAAGGCGAATTAACGCCGGATTTAGAGCAAAAACAAATAGCTAAGTATAAAGAGGTTTTTGAGGTACTGCGCCAGTATAAAAGGGTTATAACCGGTGTTACCTTCTGGAATGTGTCTGACCGCTACACCTGGCTTGACGAATACCCTGTACGTGGCCGCAAAAACTTCCCGTTACTGTTTGATGCCAATCTGCTCCCTAAAAAAGCATACTATGAGGTAATAAACTTCAAAAAATAATTTCCCTATCTGCGTTAACAATGAAGAACCTCTCCCCCATCAGTCTATTCGTTTATTTTAAACGAATAGCAGCCATATTTATCGTCATGGTAATCTGTACGCAACAGGCCAATGCCACACATGATGATAGTTACGTTAGTGCTAAGCCCGTTGCTAATAGCTTTGCATTAAGTGCAGCGGGTAAATCGGCGCCTTTATGGGTTAGCACCGATGATTATGCTGGCGTTATACGTGCCGTAAAAGATTTGCAAAATGACATTAATGCTGTGACGCATCAAAAACCCAACTTACTAAACGGCACAGCAGCAGGCAAGCAACTGGTTATCATAGGCACTATTGGCAAAAGCGCGGTTATAGATCAGCTTATAAAAAACAAAAAGATAAACGTAAGCGGTGTTACCGGCAAATGGGAAACTTTCGTGTTACAGACGGTAAGCAAGCCTATGCCGGGGGTAGACCAAGCATTGGTAATTGCGGGCAGCGATAAACGTGGCACCATATATGGCGTTTATGACTTATCTGCCCGTATTGGCGTATCACCCTGGTACTGGTGGGCTGATGTACCGATTAAGGAGCAGAAAAGTTTGTATATAATACCCAGCCGTTACACCCAGGGCGAACCCGCGGTTAAGTATCGGGGCATATTTATTAACGATGAAGCACCTGCTTTTTCGGGCTGGACCAAGGAGAAGTTTGGCGGCGTAAATAGTAAAATGTACGCTAAAATGTTTGAGCTTATTTTGCGTATGAAAGGAAATTACCTTTGGCCTGCCATGTGGGGCAATGCCTTCAATGTAGATGATCCGGCTAACCGGGCCACTGCCGATGAGTATGGCATTGTGATGGGAACCTCACATCATGAGCCTATGGACCGTGCCCAACAGGAATGGAAACTTTATGGCAAAGGTGAGTGGAATTACAATACCAACGGTGATGTTTTGCGCGACTTTTGGCGCAAAGGCATTGAAAACATGGGCACTGCCGAAACCATTGTTACCGTAGGTATGCGTGGCGATGGTGACATGGCCATGGAGCAAGGAACTAACATTGCCCTGCTCGAAAAAATTGTAGCCGATCAGCGTAAAATTATAGCTGATGTGACTAAAAAGCCGGCCGATCAGACACCGCAAATGTGGGCGCTGTATAAAGAAGTGCAAGACTATTATGACAAAGGTATGCGCGTGCCGGATAACGTTACCTTACTGCTTTGCGACGACAATTGGGGAAACATACGTAAGTTACCCAAGCTTGGCGAAAAGCCCCGTAAAGGCGGTTATGGCATTTATTATCATTATGACTATGTGGGCGGTCCACGCAATTATAAATGGCTTAATACAAATCCTATTGTTAAGGTTTGGGAGCAAATGCACCTAGCATATGAGTACAATGCCCGGCAGGTATGGATTGTAAACGTAGGTGATCTTAAGCCTATGGAGTTTCCGATAGAGTTCTTTTTGGACTATGCCTGGAATCCTAACAAATGGCCTGTTAACCGTGTGCAGGAATATACCCGCTTATGGGCCTTGCAACAATTTGGACCTGAACATGCCAGCGAAATAGCCAGTATCATTGCCAGGTACACTAAATACAACGGGCGTCGTAAACCCGAATTACTCAATCAAAATACTTACAGCATCACTAATTATCGCGAGTTTGAGAACGTTGTAAATGATTATAACCAGCTCCGAGCACAAGCAGAAGAATTGTACAAAAAGATGCCTGCTGCTTACAAAGATGCTTATTATCAACTGGTATTACACCCTGTACAAGCCTGTTCAAATTTGAACGAGATGTATTACAACGCTGCATTAAACAAGTGGTATACCCAGCAAGGCCGGGCAGCAGCTAATGATAAGGCCGCTGCTGTCAAAACACTGTTTGCTAAAGATGCCGAGATATCTAAATACTACAATATACAATTGGCTGGTGGCAAATGGAACCACATGATGGATCAAACACACATTGGTTATACATACTGGCAGCAACCACCGGTAGACAAAATGCCGGAGGTAACTGAAATACAATTATCTGCTGTACCTTCAATGGGTGTTGCGGTCGAAGGTTCAACGGCTTGGTGGCCTCAGGAAACCCGTGAGGCTGTACTGCCTGAATTTAATAAGCACCAAAAGTCGCCATACTATATCGAAGTGTTCAATCGTGGGCAGTCATCATTCAAGTTTACAACACAAACTGCACCGTGGGTAACCGTAACACCGGCAAATGGTTTAGTAAGCAAACAACAACGTATTTTGGTAAATGTAAATTGGGCAAAAGTGCCGGCTGGTTCGCAAGTTACGCCAATTACCATTACATCATCGGATGGAAGCAAGGTAGTTGTAAACGCTAACATTTATAACGCGGTTAATAACAAAACTCCAATAAAGGGCTTCGTTGAACACAGCCGCTATGTTTCGATCGAAGCTGTTCATTACACTAAAGCGGTTAACAGTGCAGCGGCACAATGGCTGGTTCTGCCCGATTATGGCCGTACGCTTTCTGCCGTTACAGCCTCCCCTTCTACTGCACCCTTGCAAAAGCCGGGTGGTAATGGTGCGCATTTACAGTACCAGATCAATACAATTGATACAGGTTTGGCAGACCTTCATGTATACCTTTCTCCTACTATAGACTTTACAGGCAGTAAAAGCTTGCAATATGCCGTGTCTATTGATGACGAGAAGCCACAGGTGTTTCATGTTAACGCAGAAGCCACTCAGCCTTTATGGAACAAAGTAGTTGCCGATGCTATTAATATCCAGACATCACAACATCACCTTAAAAAGCCCGGCGTACACGTGATCAAATTTTGGATGATTAGTCCAGCCGTAGTATTGCAGAAACTTGTACTGGATTTTGATAAAAGTGTTAAGCCAAGTTATTTAGGCCCCCCTGAGAGTTATAATAATACCACTGCTCAGTAAGAAGCAACTTAAGTACATCGCTGTTGAATTAGCGAGGTTTTTAAGTTATGCTTATAAAATAATAAATACTTAACTGAAAGTAAGCTCGTGTTGGCGTTTGTACACTTATGCTGAGAAAGCGCGATCTACATAACTGTGTATTTGACAATTAAAAATACAATCGATTGCAAAAATATATTAGGTTAGCTTTAAAATTAATTGCATTTTTACCGGGCAGTACAAATTCGGCGCTTTTAAGCTTATTTATACTATTAGTTCTTCAATTACATACATTAATATATTATGAAATTTTTCATCGACACGGCTAACCTGTCACAAATTAGCGAAGCCCATGATATGGGTATTTTAGACGGGGTAACCACTAACCCTTCCCTAATGGCCAAAGAAGGTATCACAGGCCAAGACAATGTTATTGCACACTACAAAGCCATTTGCGATATTACCGATGGCGACGTTAGCGCCGAGGTTATTTCTACTACTTACAACGAGATGGTTGAAGAAGGCTTGGCCCTTGCTAAACTGCACGAGCGTATTGTAGTAAAAGTGCCGATGATTAAAGATGGTGTAAAAGCTATTAAATACTTTACACAACAGGGTATCAAAACCAATTGTACGCTGGTATTTTCTGCAGGTCAGGCGTTATTGGCTGCAAAAGCCGGTGCCACTTATGTATCACCTTTTATTGGCCGTTTGGATGATGTTTCAACCGATGGCTTACAACTTATTGAAGACATTCGTTTAATTTACGATAACTACGGTTACGAAACGCAAATTTTGGCTGCATCAGTTCGCCACGCTATGCATATCATTAACTGTGCTAAACTAGGCGCCGATGTAATTACCGGTCCATTATCAGCTATTACAGCACTATTAAAACACCCATTAACTGATAATGGTTTGGCTCAGTTCCTGGCCGATCATGCCAAAGCAGCCGCTGCTGGCGTTCCCCCGGTTAAGTAATTACCAGTAAATAGTAGTGGTTTAAGTAATTGACGATTGGATACATCCAACCCTTACAACATAGCCTACTTACTGCTTTACCTATCAAATACCCAACAAATCAACTTTTACTAGATCACAAAGAATGACACAAGATATACAAGAGCTTAAAAGCATTGCCTCACAAGTGCGCCGCGATGTGGTGCGCATGGTGCACGGCTGCCAGAGCGGCCACCCGGGCGGCTCGTTGGGTTGTACCGATTTTTTGGTAGCCCTCTATTTTTCAATAATGAAACACGACCCATCCTTTAATATGGATGGTGAAGGTGAAGATCTTTTCTTTTTATCAAACGGCCATATTTCGCCCGTATTCTATTCAGTTTTATCACATTCCGGTTACTTCGATAAAGCCGAAATGGCTACTTTCCGTAAATTGGATTCACGCTTACAGGGCCACCCTACTACACACGAAGGATTACCGGGTGTACGCATCGCCTCTGGCTCTTTAGGTCAGGGCTTATCAGTAGGTATCGGCGCGGCGCTTAGTAAAAAACTAAATGGTGATGATCGTTTAGTGTTTACCCTGCACGGTGATGGTGAATTGCAGGAAGGCCAGATTTGGGAAGCTGCCATGTTTGCACCACATAACCGGGTAGATAAATTAATCATGACCATTGATGTGAATGGCCAGCAGATTGATGGCCCTACTAAAGTGGTATTATCATTGGGTGATTTGCATGCTAAGTTCCTGGCTTTTGGCTGGGAAGTTATGGAGATGAAAGGTAACGATATGGCACAGGTTGTTGAAGGCTTACAAAAAGCCATTAGCCTAAGCGGCAAAGGCAAGCCAGTAGTTATATTAATGCAAACTGAGATGGGTGCCGGTGTAGACTTTATGATGGGTAGCCACAAATGGCACGGCGTTGCCCCTAACGATGCCCAACTGGAGCAAGCCTTAAATCAACTGGAAGAAACACTAGGAGACTATTAAGGATAGAACAGGACTCAAAAACCAAGAGTCACTGCTTGACTTATTTGCTCATTCAACAATTCACTCAATCACTCATTAATTCAACAACTATACTGTGACCAAGTATACATATACAGAAAAAAAAGACACCCGTTCGGGCTTTGGGGCTGGTTTGCTAGAAGCTGGTAAACGTAATCCTAAAGTGGTTGCCTTGTGCGCCGACCTTGTAGGTTCGCTTAAAATGCAAGATTTTATCAATGCTTTTCCTGAACGCTTTGTACAGGTAGGTATTGCCGAAGCCAATATGATGGGCATTGCTGCTGGTTTAACTATTGGTAGCCATGTACCTTTTACCGGCACGTTTGCCAACTTTTCGACAGGCCGCGTTTATGATCAAATCCGCCAGTCTATTGCGTATTCTGATAAGAACGTAAAAATTTGTGCCTCTCACGCCGGCTTAACCCTGGGCGAAGATGGCGCTACCCACCAGATATTGGAAGACTTGGGTATGATGAAAATGCTGCCGGGTATGACCGTTATCAACCCGTGCGATTATAACCAAACCAAAGCTGCTACTATTGCCATTGCCGAGCATCATGGCCCGGTTTACCTGCGTTTTGGCCGCCCGGTAGTCCCTATCTTTACCCCTGCCGATCAGGTTTTTGAGATAGGTAAAGCATGGATGGTAAGCGAAGGTACCGATGTTACCATTATTGCAACCGGCCACCTGGTATGGGAAGCCATACAAGCCGGCGAGCAACTGGAGGCTATGGGGATTTCTGCTGAAGTAATCAACATTCATACTATTAAACCGTTGGACGAAGAAGCCATCCTTAAATCGGTCAGCAAAACACGTTGCGTGGTAACTGCCGAAGAGCATAACCGTTTAGGTGGTCTGGGCGACTCGGTAGCACAGGTACTTGTTAAAAACATCCCCGTACCACAAGAGTATGTAGCTGTTAACGATTCATTCGGCGAGTCGGGTACACCTGAGCAACTGATGGAAAAATATAAACTAAATGCTCCTGCTATTGTAGCAGCTGCGCAAAAAGCTATACAGCGTAAAGGATAATCATTTACAAAATACGTAAACCCCCAAGGCCGTCAATACTAATGGCCTTGGGGTTTATAATTAGCCGGTTTTTAGGTTAACCCTAGGCGTTGTCGGCCGGCTGAGTGGATCACCGACTGTTAATCTGCGAATAACGTACGTTTAATACCCATCTCCAGTCCGCGCAGCTCGGCCAGCCCTTTTAAGCGGCCAATAACCGAATACCCGGGATACGTATTGTAATTGTAATCGTCGAGTAATTTGTGACCATGATCCGGGCGCATAGGCATGGCAACATCCGTACGGCCGCTGTCGAGGCGTTTCTTTTGTTCCAGTATAATGTTCTTCATTACCGCATACATATCCGTACTACCCTCCAGATGATCGGCTTCATAAAAGCTGCCGTCTGCCTCGCGATGCACATTGCGCAGATGCAGAAAATGAAAATGCTCACCCAAACGGGTCACAATACCAGGCAGATCATTGGCCGGATTAGCGCCTAAAGAACCGGTGCAAAATGTAAGGCCATTACTTGGCGATGGACAAGCGTTAACAACGTCGACCAAATCCTGCTCAGTAGATACTACACGAGGCAAACCTAAGATAGAGAATGGTGGATCGTCTGGATGCACACACATCTTAACGCCCAGTTTTTCAGCATCAGGGATAATAGCTTTTAAAAAGTAGGCCATGTGCTGCTTTAATACTTGCGAATCTATGTGTTCATATTTTTTAAGATACACCTTAAATTCATCAATCGTAAACACATCATCAGTGCCGGGCAAACCAGCCATTATAATATTCGTAAGCTTGATTTTTTCCTCGGCGCTCAAGCTGTCAAAATACTTTTTAGCTGCTTCTTGCTGGGCGGGTGTAAACTCCTGATAGGCTTCGGGCCGCTGTAATATGAAAAGATCAAACGCGGCGAGTGCAGGTGCATCATAGCGTAAGGCGGATGCATTGTTTGGTAAACGATAATCGAGGTTGGTACGTGTCCAATCCAGCACGGGCATAAAATTGTAGCACACTGTACTCAGGCCGGCCTCAGCCAGATTTTTAAGCGTTTTGATATACTTGTCAATGTATTCATCACGCTCAGCACTGGCTATGCGGATACTCTCATGTATATTCACACTTTCCACTACCGACCAGCGCAAACCTGCTGCTTCAATTTCAGCTTTACGTTTATTGATTTCTTCCAGGCTCCACTCCTCGCCTGCAGGTATATGATGCAGCGCATTTACAATGCCGGTTGCCCCGGTTTGTATAATGGCTTGTAACGTAACCGGATCAGACGGACCAAACCAGCGGAAAGTTTGTTCAAGGTTGTTTATCATATTTCTTTTAAATTATCAGACCTGTATGAAATCACTAATCTAATTTCCGAACCACAGCAAGGTAGCTTTCTAAAATGCTTGACGAAAATATTTTTCCTTCCTATTTGTAAACATGGCAACTACCAGCAAAATGCCACTGCCAATTTCAACAAGCCTGCTAAATAATTACTTATAAGACGTATTGCTACTAACAGTGACTGGTAACTGTCTTAACAGAACAAGGCGCAATTTACAATGCAGAACGTAATTTGGGTTTCGGTTTTTAAAACTGCAAACATTTATTTACAATTGCAATCGATTGTATTGATTATTTTGTACTTTCGCTAATAGCGTTTCAATAGCGCGAAAACCAATTTAATGATTAACTAATTTTCAGACAACAAATTGCTTAATGTGGGGAGACCTTGTGAACGTTGACGGTGCTTATTGAGTATTAAATAACAATTAATAGCTATTAATACTAACTTTATGCTGTTAAACACTGATACTGACATGAGTAATCCGGAAAAAGAAGTTACTATATACGACATAGCTAAAAAGTTAAATATATCGGCCGCTACAGTTAGCCGTGGTTTGATGGACCATCCATCGGTAAACATCAACACCAAACAAAGGGTACTGGAGGCCGCCCAAAGTATGGGTTACCGGTCTAATCACTTAGCAAGTAACCTGCGGAAGAAGAAGAGTAACATTGTAGGAATAATTGTGGGTAACCTTAATAGTAGCTTTATGTCGAATGTAATTTCGGGTGTTGAAAAAGTACTGAGCGATGCAGGCTATAACCTGATCATTAGTCAATCGCTGGATAATATTGCCAAAGAGGTAAATATTGCTCAAGCGATGTATAACAACCGTGTTGATGGTTTGCTGGTATCACTAGCTTATGATACTGAGAATGCAGACCACTTTGAGAGCTTTGTTAAGCGAGGTATTCCACTGGTGTATTTTGACCGTGTATGGCCCCACCCACAGTGCCCGGGTATTGAAATTGATAACGTTAAGGCGGCTTATGAAATTACCGAACACTTGATAAATCAAGGTTGCAAGCGTATAGCACACGTTACCGCCTATAAATTAAGCGCCGTGGCAGCTGATCGTTTTAAAGGTTTTAAGCAAGCGCTGGACGACCATAATATAACTTTTGACGAAGACCTGGTTTTGCTCACGCAGCTTACACTACAAGCTGGCCGGGAGGCAGCTCATACAATACTAGCTATGCCTGAGCGCCCTGACGGCGTTTTTGTAACGAACGATGCCTGTGCGGTTGCATGTATGCAGGAGCTCAAGCGTCATGGTATCCGCATTCCGGAGGACATTGCCTTCGCCGGTTTTAATAATGATACAGAAGCCAGCATTATCGAGCCTAATTTAACCACTGTAAACTACAAGGGGTACGATATGGGCGAAGTGGCTGCAAAAATATTAGTTAACCGATTGCATAATAACAAACACCATGTAGCCGCCGACAACCGACTGATACAAAAGTCTGAGTTGATTATACGCGACTCGTCTCTTAAAAAAAAATAAAACCATGACCAGACCATCTGCCTGCGTTATCCTGTTCCTCTTTTTGTTCAACATCACCAACACTAAAGCCGAAGATGGATACCGCCTGTGGCTGCGTTATGATAAGGTTAAAAGTACCGCTTTGTATAACGGCTACCGGCAGTCGGTTAAACAACTAGCGTTTACTGGTTCATCAGCAACTGCACAGGCCGCAAAAAAAGAATTGTTAGATGGCTTGCAGCAAATACTGAGTTTGCAACCTGCACAGGTAAGTAACATAACCGCAAATGGAACGCTGATTATTGGCACGCCCAAAAGTTCGAAAGTTATTGCTACTTACAGCCCGGAACTTCATGAGTCGGGCGATGAAGGCTATTTTATAAAATCAGCAACTATAGCTGGTAAAAGCTGCCTCATTATTGGCGGCAACACAGATAAAGGTATTTTATACGGCGTATTTAACTTCTTAAGACTGTTGCAAACCGGTCAAAGCCTACAGCAAGTATCCATCAATGAAAGTCCAAAAATTAAGTACCGTTTACTAAACCATTGGGACAACCTCGACCGTACGGTAGAACGAGGGTATGCAGGCTCTTCCATTTGGAAATGGCATAAGCTGCCCGGATATATCGATCCTCGGTATCTTGATTACGCTCGTGCCAATGCTTCTATTGGAATCAACGGTGCAGTAGTTAATAACGTAAATGCAAGTGCGATATCTTTAACTAAAGACTACCTAATTAAAGCGGCAGCATTAGCCAATGTGTTTCGCACTTATGGTATGAAAATTTACCTGACCGCACGTTTCAGTGCGCCTATCGAAATTGGCGGTCTCAAAACTGCAGACCCGCTGGATGCAGGCGTACAAAAATGGTGGAAAGACAAAGCCGATGAGATTTACTCTTATATACCCGATTTTGGTGGCTTTATTGTAAAAGCTAATTCCGAAGGCCAGCCCGGCCCGCAAACTTATAACCGAAACCATGTTGATGGTGCCAACATGTTAGCCGATGCCTTAAAACCACATAACGGCATTGTAATGTGGCGCGCGTTTGTATATGACGATAAGGTGCCGGACGACCGTGCAAAACAGGCTTATAATGAGTTTAAACCGCTCGACGGGCAATTTCGCAGCAATGTTATTGTGCAGGTAAAAAATGGTGCTATTGATTTTCAGCCGCGCGAACCTTTTCATCCACTTTTTGGTGCTATGCGCAAAACGCCGCTTATGATGGAATACCAGGTTACGCAAGAATACCTGGGATTTTCTACTCACCTGGTTTACCTGGCGCCGTTGTTTAAAGAATGTCTTGAATCGGATACCTATGCAAAGGGCAAAGGTTCAACCGTGGCTAAAGTAATTGAAGGGAAAGTAGATAACCATGCACTTACGGGTATGGCCGGTGTAGCAAATATTGGCTCAGATGTGAACTGGACCGGTCATCCTTTTGCCCAGGCTAACTGGTATGCATTCGGCCGCCTGGCCTGGAACCCGGCATTGAGCTCAGATGCGATAGCTGATGAATGGCTGCGCATGACGTTCAGTAACGACAACACCTTCATAGCCCCGGTAAAACGACTCATGCTCAGCTCACGCGAAACTGCGGTTGACTACATGACCCCGTTGGGCTTACACCATATTATGGGCACCGGCGCGCACTATGGCCCAGGGCCGTGGGTTAGCGATTTAAGCCGCCCCGACTGGAACCCTGTGTATTATCACAAAGCCGATTCGGCTGGGGTAGGTTTTGACCGCACCTCAAAAGGCAGCAATGCTGTTGGCCAATATTTCCCCGAGGTGCGCGAGCAATTTGAGAACATACAGACCACTCCTGAAAAATACCTGCTCTGGTTCCATCACGTGAGTTGGAACTATCCTATGCCATCGGGCAGAACCTTGTGGCAGGATTTAGTGCATCATTATTACCGGGGTGTGGATTCTGTTCGCAGCATGCAAAAAACGTGGAGCCTGATGCAAGGCAAAATCGACAATTCGCGTTTTAACGAGGTGAAACAGCTCCTGGCCATACAGGAGCAGGAAGCCGTATTTTGGCGTGATGCCTGCGTGTTATACTTTCAGAGCTTTTCTAAACAGCCTATACCTGCCGGTTACGAAAAGCCTGAACATGATCTGGCGTATTACCGCAACAAAAAATATTTCTTTCTGCCTGGCATAGGTGGTGTGCAGTAATACATGAAGGTAAAAGCTAGCAGAACAGGGGTGTTTCATCCAGCAAGATCTCTACTTTAATAGTTTTTAAGGGACGTTCTGCAAAACCAGTCCAGCGTACGATAGAAATATCTTTATACAGCACCTTCCACAATTCTGAAATTCTTTACACCATCACCCCGGTATAATCTTATTTTTGCCGGCAATGACAGAGGTTAGGAACAGGTCGCCGCGGGAGTTGCGGATAGGATGTGCTGTATTTTTTTTTATTTCAGGCTTCGGCTACTCTTCCTGGGCCTCGCGTATACCATCGGTGCAGCAACACCTAAATTTGTCTGAGGCGCAATTAGGAACCTTATTATTTGCTTTGCCTATAGGCCTTATGTTAACTCTGCCAGTTACCGGGCGTTTGTTAAGCCATTATGCCAGCCGCACCATCATGATGACGGGTGCACTGCTTTTCAACATTGTATTATTCTTTTTAGGCTTAGGAACCGAGGTATGGCAATTCTATATCATTTTATTTGCCTTTGGTGCTGCGCGCAACCTGTTAAACTTGTCGGTTAATGCTCAATCGGTAGGTGTACAATCGTTATATACCAAATCTGTAATCACCACCTTTCATGGTATATGGAGCCTGGCTGGCTTTGCCGGGGCTGCTGTTGGCTACCTCATGGTTCGCTTTAATATTGGTTTATTTTACCACTTGGGCGCAGTTAGTATTTTGCTTTGTATTACATCCTTATATTTTTATTCGTACAGCTTTTACGAAAAGCCCAAGCCGGTTGAGCGCAAGCCATTTTTGATACTGCCCGACCGTTACATGCTTAAATTTGCCATCATCTCTTTTGCTTGTATGGCCTGTGAGAATACGATGTATGATTGGAGCGCTATTTATTTTGATAAGGCCATACATGCAGGTCAATCAGCTTCAACGGCAGCCTTTGTTGTTTACATGGTAGCCATGACCACCGGCCGTTTTGTTGGCGACAAATTGGTAGTACTTACTGGCATTAAAAACCTTTTAAATTACAGTGGCTGGTTTATTTTTTGCGGGCTTACATTAGCTGTTGCCCTTCCCTACCCTGTTACCGCTGGTTTGGGATTTATACTGGTTGGTTTGGGTGTATCATGCGTTGTGCCGCTGGTTTTCAGTATTGCAGGCAAATCGGCTAAACTAAGCAGCGGTGCCGCTATCGCGTCTATATCTACCATCGGTTATTTTGGTTTTTTGCTCGTGCCGCCTGTTATTGGTTACATGGCGCAAGCTTTTAGTATGCGGTGGTCGTTCGGATTAATTGCCTTATTGGGTGGGCTGATTGTGTTGACGGTTAGGAAGATTGAGGAAGAGTAAATATCCTGCCGCTTCATTAACGATTAAGAGTCTTTGAGTAACAAATGTACATGGAATGGTTCCAGAAACAATTTTCGGTATAATAACTTAGGCACTTTTACACAATTGGGAAATATTTAACACTCCACTCGTTACCATCCTTCATATATAAGGTAAATGTATAATTGTCAGTCCACCTGCATTTTGCATAATATATAAACTCCCCATTATAAGCTTCAACATTTACCAGCAGTTCTTGTTTGATTATTTCACCATTCTTCCTTTTTATAATTCCGGTTGCCATAAAGCGTTCTATGTCCCAATAACATTGTATATAGCCCAATAAGTCTTTAGAGGGTGACATCAATGACTTCAAAGTAAATTTGTATTCAAGATTCAAACGGATACAGGAATCAAATGCATTGATTAAAGGTTGCTTCTCCCAATCATTTACATCGGCTAATAAAAGCATAGAAGTATGCAGTAATGTCAACAATAACCTTTTTTTTTCGATGCTCCCAAGTTTTAAGAAGGCCGAAATACAAAATATCTTTCGACTACTGCTACATTGCCATAGTCATTATCTTTTATTAGAACACCGCTTTCCTCTTCCCGTCTATCATTAACCAAAATAACTACATTTCGATACGGTCCGGTATCATACTTTTTTAAATATGACCAATAATGTTCCTGTATGCACCATGTATACCGGTTAAATTCTGATAATGGATGTTTAAAGACCGTTTTGACTGAAATTTCTTTTAACTGCATACTACTGCATCACTGGATGGGTTAGATGATGAGCAAGGTGTAGAATGAGTATAATAGTTGACTGTTGTATAAGATGTATTTGATAGAAGCATAATCCACTTTATATGTCATTTAAAGCATTGTTGTAAATTACCAATGGTCAGAGTGAAGTAAAACAATAAAAATATGAACCTGTAATAAGGCAAATATAGTCAAACCCAGAACTATCTTGCTGACCACTTTAATTATCTCAACGCTTGCAAAAACGACGAAGTGCCAAATACTATACTTAGAATACTTCGAAGCACAAACTTGTAGATTATTTAACCCCATACTGGGTTTATATTACTGTACAGTCTTAAAATCATGCTATTAAAAAAAGGCGGCTATATTAAAGATAGCCGCCTTTACAATTATTCTAAATGCTGCTTACCAAAGTAAGGTATAAATAGCTACTAGAATACCACAGATAATCAATGAACCTATGGCAAACGAGTTAGATGTTTTGAACATTGATGCATCCACATCCAAGCCGTTGGTTTTAACGCCACGAGCGGTTTCGATGGTGCTGATGATCCACATACCAATTATACAGATGATGAACACAAAGCCCATACGGTCAAGGAATGGTATTTCGTATAAACCACTGTCTTTGTTAACCACTGCAAATCCAACCGGACTTAGGAACGATAGATCCATAAACTCTGGTAAAAATTTAAATAATACCGAGAAGATGAAACCGCCTATAGTTGCGAAAAGAGCTGCATTTGATGTTGCTTTTTTCCAGAAGAAGCCTAGGATAAACATGGCGAAAATACCGGGGGATACAAATCCTGTATACTCCTGAATAAAGGTAAAGCCACCTTTTTTGTCAATACCCAGGAATGGAGAGATAACCACACCTAATATCATGGCCACAACAACGGTTATTTTACCTACCGTTACCAATTTATAGTCCGGCGTTTCAGGCTTCAGCTTTTTGAAAATATCAAGCGTAAAGATGGTTGCAATACTGTTTGCTTTACCTGCCAAAGAAGCTACCACCGCCGCTGTTAACGCCGCAAATGATAAGCCTTTAAAGCCGGTTGGCAGTAAGTTTAACAACACTGGATAGGCGTTATCGGGATTAGCTTTTAAGCTATTCTGCGCATCACCTGCAAACACTTGATCTTTATACAACACGTAGGCTGCAATACCAGGTAACACCACAATTAGCGGCATCAGTAGTTTCAGGAAGGCCGCAAACAAGATACCGCCACGAGCCGTTTTTAAGTTGGCACCCAGCGCACGTTGGGTAATGTATTGGTTACATCCCCAATAGTTCAGATTCACGATCCACATACCGCCTAAAAGTACAGTTAAGCCCGGCAGGTCAATATATTTAGGATTATCACGTTTTAAGATCATGTGGAAGTGGTCGTTAGCCTTTTCGCTCATCACCTTCAACCCGTTAAATATACCTGTAGTACCATTATGCTCGGCAACCAGGGTAACCGCAATATAGGTGGTTACCAAACCGCCTAGTATGAGGAAGAACACCTGTATTACGTCAGTAAAGCCAATTACCTTCATACCGCCCAGTGTAATAATTACGGCAAAGAATGCAAGCGCAATTAAACACACGGTAAAGTTGATGCCTGAGATACCATTAACTGCAATTGCACCCAAGTACAAAATAGAGGTAAGATTCACAATTACATACAGCAACAACCAAAACACAGCCATAATCATGGCTACGGTGCTGTTGTAGCGCTGATGCAAAAACTGCGGCATGGTAAAGATTTTATTGCGCAGATAAACCGGAATGAAGAATATTGCCACGATTACCAATGTAATAGCTGCCATCAGCTCATAAGCTGATACTGCTAACCCCATTGTAAAGCCGTTACCGCTCATGGCCACAAACTGCTCGGCGGATATGTTAGAAGCAATCAGCGATGAACCTATGGCCCACCAGGTTAACGACCCCTCCGCTAAAAAGTAATCTTTAGATGTTGCATCAGCATTACGCTTGCGGCGATATACCCACAAACCATAAACGGCTACAATCAGGAAGTAAATCAGGAATACAGCGTAGTCTCCCGTGGTTAATTCTTTCATTTTTTAAATGTATACTTTGGATTAATTGGTTTAACTGGCAACAAGTATAATTAAATATACCGGTTAATCAAATTTTCGAGATACTCCTGTTTTCCACTAATGGTGGCAGGTTCGCCGTTTTCAATGGCGTAAGCTCTCAAATCTTCTAAAGTAAGCTTGCCTTCTTCAAATTCCTTACCTTTTCCACTGTCGAATGAGGCATAGCGGTCGGTAACAATTTTGGTATAATCTGATTTTTGCAGAATGTTATCGGCAATGATCAATGCCCTTGCAAACACGTCGGCTCCACCAATGTGCGCATAAAACAAATCGGCCGGATCAGTTGAGTTACGGCGTATCTTAGCATCAAAGTTAATACCACCACCTTTTAAGCCGCCGGCACGCAGCAATACCATCATATACTCAGTTACCTCGGTTATATCATTCGGGAACTGATCGGTATCCCAGCCGTTCTGGTAATCGCCGCGATTTGCATCCAGTGAACCCAGTAAGCCAGCATCAGCAGCTACCTGCATCTCATGCTGAAAGGTGTGACCGGCCAGCGTAGCGTGGTTTACTTCCAAATTCAACTTAAAGTCGTTCATCAAATCGTATTTCTGCAAAAAGCTTAAGCAGGTTGCCGCATCATAATCATACTGATGTTTGGTTGGCTCACATGGTTTTGGCTCTAAAAAGAAATTACCGGTGAAACCGTTCTTGCGGGCATAATCCTTAGCCGCATGTAAAAACTTGGCCAGGTGTTCCTGCTCACGTTGCATGTTGGTATTTAGCAGGCTCATGTAGCCTTCTCTGCCACCCCAAAACACGTAATTCTCGCCGCCCAGGGCAATGGTTGCATCCAGGGCCGCCTTTACTTGTGCAGCGCCATGGGTTAACACGTGAAAATCGGGGTTGGTAGCTGCACCGTTCATATAACGCTTGTGCGAAAACAGGTTTGCCGTTCCCCACAGTAATTTAATGCCACTGGCTGTTTGCTTCTCTTTGGCGTAATCAACCAGGGTTTGCAGCCTGCGGTCGTTTTCGTTAACATCGTTGGTATAATCAACCACGTCTACGTCATGAAAGCAATAGTATGGCAGGCCCAATTTGGTAAAAAACTCAAATGCTGCATCCATCTTATCTTTAGCACGTTCTACCGCATCAGCTTTTTCATCCCAGGCGAAATCATGCGTTGCACCGCCAAAAGGATCACTACCATTACCGTTAAAAGAATGCCAGTACGAAACGGCAAATTTGAAATGGTCTTTTAAAGATTTGCCTGCTACAATACGGTTTTCGTCATACCAGCGGTAAGCCAATGGATTATCGCTCTCCGGACCTTCGTATTTGATCTGATCAATACCTTGGAAATACTCGCGGTCGCCTGTTAAAATGCTTGCCATTATAATTGTTATTAAGTGTTTGTTTTATATTAAGTTAATTTTGATATATCGAATTGTATAAGAGCCAATTACCCGGCAAAATAATTGTAACATTACACATTAATCGAATGCATAGCTACTAAGCTTGAATTACTTGAGGCTTTCTGTCTCAATGGCTTGTTCTGCAATAAGTTGCTTTTCGAGCAGTAACTTCCATTGCTGGTATACCTCTTCAATTTTGTTACCCCCCTGCGGTTCTATTACCTGCACCTTTTCCATACCGGTAAAGGCTTCGGCCGGTGAGGTGAATATACCTGCGCCAATACCCGCACCTAACGCAGCACCTACGCTGCCGTCGTTGTTATACAATTCAACCGGTACGCCGGTTACGTTTACAAACGTTTCGGCAAATAAATCACTTAAAAAGAGGTTTGCTTTGCCGGCGCGTATTACCGTAGGGTTCATGCCATTTTCGCGCATTATATCCAATCCATAACGGAAAGCGCAGGCTATCCCCTCCTGCACCGCCCTGAATATGTGAGACTGGCCATGCAGGTTTAAATCAATATGATGAAAGTGTACACCTACCAGCTTGTTGTTGAGCATGCGTTCGGCACCGTTACCAAAAGGCAAAATGCGTAAGCCGTTACTGCCAACAGGGGCTTGCCGGGCAAGCTCATTCATTTGGCCGTATCCAATATTAGCGCCGAACAGGTTTTTAGCCCAACGGTTTAAACTACCGGTGCCGTTGATGCATAACAATATGCCTAACCGCTTTTGCTCTTCCGCATAATTAACATGCGCAAAAGTGTTTACACGCGATTGCGGGTCGTACGCCAGTTGGTCGCTTACACCGTAAATAACACCCGAAGTTCCGGCTGTAGCAGCCACCTCGCCAGGGTTTAAAACATTTAGGGAAAGTGCGTTATTGGGCTGATCGCCAGCTTTGTAAGCAACCGGTATACCGGCTTTAAGTTTAAATTGAGAAGCTACAGATGATGTTAAGGTACCATGACCAGAGAAAACCGGGTTTACTGTTGGTATCAGTCCATCAGCAAAACCAAAGAAACGCATTACATCATCAGAGAGGCCATTTTCGAGGAAATCGTAAAATATCCCCTCAGATAATGCAGATACCGATGTAGTGATCTCGCCGGTTAACTTCATGGCAATAAAATCACCGGGCAGCATAATTTTGTCTATGCGGGCGTAAAGCTCTGGTTCATTCTCTTTTACCCAAGCCAGCTTGGCCGCCGTAAAGTTACCGGGTGAATTGAGCAAGTGCGACAGGCTTCTTTCCTCACCTATGGCTTCAAAGGCTTTATCTCCGTATTCAACCGCACGGCTATCGCACCAAATTATACTGTTACGCAAAACCTCCTGGTTTTTATCAACCAGTACCAGGCCATGCATCTGGTAGGCTATACCTATCGCAGCTATATCCTCCGGATTGTATAAGCCGGTAGCATGGCACCGTTGAAGAGCCTGCTGAGCCTGCTCCCACCACATATCTGGCGATTGCTCGGCCCAACCCAGCTGAAGGGAGATAATGGGTGATTCCGTATCCGGATATTGCGCCGATGCCAGGGCCTTTTGCGAATCAGCATCAACCACCGATACCTTTACGGATGACGTGCCGATATCAATACCTAATAGTAACATGGTTTATGTATATGTAATTTAAATTCAAAAACAGTGGTTAGTGTATCAATTGGGGCTTACAAAAACGAAGGTAATCTAAAATTTTTGCCTTTTGCAATCGATTGTCAAAGATAGTTTGATTTTGTTACCAAGCAAGAGTTAGTGTAAAAAAAACACATCAGTATTTTTCAAATTCAGGATAATTTTTGTAACTAAACGTAAGAGCCGTCCCTAGCATCGGCTCCCTTACAAGTCAGCTCTTGGTGTAATTTACCCTCTGGGCCAATTATTCTGATTGTTACCTATTAACTATTGATGCTTTCGTCAGCTCCAGTTACAACTTTGTTGTGTATTTTTTTTGTGTAAGCCCAAACATTTTTTACGGCAAAACCTTCATTGCTTTATGAAAGTAAATAGTTTTCCGGGCAAACCATTTCCGTTGGGTGCCACACCAGATAGCAAGGGAGTAAATTTTGCCATTTATGCCAGCAATGCCACCAAAATCGAATTATGTTTATTTAAAACAGCCGATGATGAAATAGAATATACTAAAATAGAGCTCACCGAACGTTCACACTATATTTGGCATACTTATATACCCCACTTAAAACCGGGACAACTGTATGGCTACCGTGTACATGGCCCGTATGAGCCTGAAAATGGCTTACGCTTTAATGCGAACAAGTTACTTATAGATCCCTATGCAAAAGCCATATCGGGTGTTATTAACTGGCACGATGCGCTATTCAATTATGATGTTTACAGCGAAGAGAAAGACTTAAGCTTTAGTGAAACAGACAGCGCGCCTTTTATTCCCAAAAGTGTGGTAGTTGATCCTAAGTTTGACTGGGAAGGCGATTGTCCGCCGAAAACACCTTACCACAGCACCATCATCTACGAAACGCACGTTAAGGGATTCACCAAATTACATCCTGAAATTCCGGAAGAGATCAGAGGTAGCTATGCGGCTATTGGTCATCCGGTTACTATTGAGTATTTAAAAAAGCTGGGGATAACCGCTATTGAGCTGATGCCGGTACACCAGTTTGTGGCCGACAGGCATTTGGTTGAGCAGGGTCTTACTAACTACTGGGGTTACAACACTATCGGCTTTTTTGCGCCTGATGTACGTTACGCCAGCAGTGGCAATTGCGGCGAGCAGGTTACCGAGTTTAAGCAAATGGTAAAGGAGCTGCACAAAGCTGGTATTGAAGTAATACTCGACGTGGTATATAATCACACTGCCGAAGGTAACCAGTTAGGTCCAACGTTGTCATTTAAAGGCATTGATAACGAAGGTTACTACCGCCTTACCGAAGATAAGCGCTACTACATGGACTATACCGGCACGGGCAACACGCTAAATGCCAACCTGCCCAATGTACTTCGTTTAATTATGGACAGCCTACGCTACTGGATTACCGAAATGCACGTGGACGGCTTTAGGTTTGACCTGGCCTCTACCCTGGCGCGCGAGTTGCACGAGGTAAACCGTCTGAGCGCTTTCTTTGACATTATCCATCAGGATCCTATTATATCACAAGTAAAGTTAATTGCCGAGCCATGGGATATTGGAGAGGGTGGCTATCAGGTTGGTAAATTCCCACAGGGATGGGGTGAGTGGAACGGTAAGTACCGCGATTGTGTGCGTGATTACTGGCGTGGTGAGAACAGCACCCTGGCCGAATTTGCGTCACGTTTTACCGGCAGTGCCGATTTATACCAGGAAGATTTAAGAAACCCTACAGCCAGTATCAACTTTGTAACCGCACATGACGGCTTCACGCTAAATGACCTGGTAAGCTATAACGAAAAACATAACGAAGCTAACGGCGAGGATAATAACGATGGCGAGAGCCATAACCGCTCTAATAATTACGGTGTAGAAGGTCCGACTGATGATCAGGAGATTAATCAGATCCGCGAACAACAAAAAAGGAATTTCATTACTACGTTGTTCCTGTCGCAGGGTGTGCCCATGCTAGTAGCCGGCGATGAAATAAGCCGCACACAGGGGGGTAATAACAATGCCTATTGCCAAGACAATGAAATATCTTGGCTTGATTGGGCCAATGCCGACATGGAGCTGTTCGATTTTACTTCTAAGCTTATACATTTCCGCCGTAAGCACCCGGCTTTCGCTCGTAAGCGCTGGTTCAGAGGAACGCCTATTAAAGGAGTGGAAGACATTGCCTGGTTTTTGCCTGAGGGAAGCCAGTTAAGTGACGATCACTGGAATAATGACTTCGCCAAATCGCTGGCTGTGTTTATAAACGGCAGAGCGCTACGCACACGTAACGAGGTTGGTGAAGCTTTAATTGACGACGGGTTCTATGTAATATTTAATGCACACTGGGAATCAGTTGATTACAAATTACCTGAAACATTATACGCCAAAAACTGGACGAAGATCATTGACACTACCGAGAATGAAGTGGCCGATGATGAAACTTACGAAGCCGAATCTGTAATTACGGTTAAGGGCCGTTCCATTGTTGTATTACACCATCCGGTAATTTATGACCAAAGCAACTAAAGTAATTGATATACGCCCTGGTATTAGCGTAAACGGTGGCGAGGCCAACGTGTGGTTATGGGCGCCTAAGGCCAAAAGTGCAAGTGTTAAAATACACGAAACAGGCGATAATTTACCTTTAACGCCTCAAGAATATGGTTACTGGCATATAAGCACCAATCAGCTCAAAGATGGTAGTCTGTACCAAATTGTGCTGGATGGCCAGGACCCCTTGCCCGACCCTGCATCTTTGCACCAGCCGGAAGGTGTACACGGTGCATCGGCCGTAGTTGACCTGAACGCACAGCAATGGACCGACGGCAGCTGGGATAACGTAAACCTGTCAGACTATATCATATACGAACTACACACCGGTACATTTAGCAACGAAGGCAATTTTGAAGGCATTGAAAAAAAGCTGGATTACCTGGTAAACCTAGGCATTAACGCCATTGAGATTATGCCGGTCGCGCAGTTCCCCGGCAATCGCAACTGGGGATACGATGGTGTGTTTCCGTACGCAGTTCAAAATTCGTACGGTGGCGCCAAGGGCTTACAAAAGCTGGTAAATGCTTGCCATAGTAAAGGACTGGCTGTAGTGTTGGACGTAGTTTATAATCACTTAGGCCCCGAGGGTAATTACTTTAACGAGTATGGGCCCTACTTTACTGATAAATATAATACGCCTTGGGGCAACGCCGTAAATTTCGACGACGCAGGTAGTGATGCTGTAAGGCATTATTTTATCGAAAACGTACTGATGTGGTTCCGCGATTTTCACATTGATGCCTTGCGGATGGATGCCGTGCACGCCATCAAAGATTTCGGAGCGCAACACATTCTGGCTGAAATTAAAAGCCGTGTTGACGAACTGATGGCGCAAACCGGCAAACGGCACTACCTCATTATTGAATGTGATTTGAACGACACCCGCTTTATCAACCCGCTTGATAAGGCTGGGTTTGGTATGGACAGCCAGTGGATCGATGAATTTCATCATGCTCTGCGCATTACAGCTGGCGGAGAGCAAACGGGCTACTACAGCGATTTTAACGGCATTGCCGATCTGGCTAAGTCATACAATGATGCTTATGTATACGATGGCCAGTATTCGCCGCACCGCGATAAACATTTCGGTATAAAAGCGACAGATAATCCGGGACAGCAATTTATCGTTTTCTCACAAAATCATGACCAGGTGGGCAACCGCATGCTTGGCGAACGCAGCAGCGAGTTGTTCAGCTTCGAGATGCAAAAACTGATGGCCGGTGCCGTATTGACTGCGCCCTACCTGCCTATGCTGTTTATGGGTGAAGAATGGAGCGAACCGAACCGCTTTATGTACTTTGTAAGCCATACTGATGCTGAACTGGCAGAGGCGGTGCGCAAAGGCCGTAAAGCTGAGTTTGCAGCATTTCATGCTCAGGGCGAAGCGCCCGATCCTGTGGCCGAGGAAACTTTTAATAATTCGAAGCTGCAATGGAATTTAACCGAGGGGGGGCAGCACCAAATTATGCTCAACTTTTACCGCCAACTGATAGCTTTACGCAAACAGCTGCCGGTATTACATATTTTAAACCGCAAGCGGTTAAATGCGACAGCTAATGAGGAACAAAAAACGCTGATTTTGCACCGTAAACACCACGTGCAGGAAGCTGTCATTCTCATGAACTTTTCTGTTAACATACAGACTGTATATTTACCCGATACAACATCATCCTGGAACAAACAATTTGACTCAGCAGACGCACAATGGAACGGACCAAAAGCGGCAGCCAATACATTGGCCGGCGGCACAAGCGTTCAGTTACAACCCGAGTCTTTTTTAATATATATCAATGAATAACCCTGTTGCTACCTATCGAATTCAGTTTCATTCGGCATTTACGTTTGATGAATTTGAACGCATCATTCCTTACCTGCAAAAGCTTGGCGTAAGTACTATTTATGCTTCACCAGTTTTTGAAGCGGCGCCAGGCAGCACCCATGGCTACGATGGCGTAAACCCGCACCACATCAATCCAGAGGTGGGTACCGAAAAGCAACTCAAAACCATTAGCCAAAAGCTAAAGCAAAATAACATCGGCTGGCTGCAGGATATTGTTCCTAATCATATGGGGTTTCATCCAAACAACCCTTGGTTAATGGATCTGCTCGAAAAAGGCAAAATGTCCTTATATGCTAATTTTTTTGATGCCGTTTGGACCAGTGCCTTATTCAGAGATGAACCTTTAATGGTTCCTTTTTTGGGCAGCCCGCTTGAAGAAGTTATCAAAAATAATGAGATTACGGTTGATTTCCAGCCACAACAGGGACTTGTGCTGGAATATTATGACAATTATTACCCCTTAAGTCCGGCATCTTATCCACAAATTTTACAAGCAACCGGTGAAGAAGTGCCGCAAGCGCTTCAAACTCTGGTAAAGCAGGTAAGCAGTGTACAGCTAATTACCGAGACCGGAAGCTGCGCACTAAAATGGTCGGCCTGGAAACAGCGATTGATTAAGGCTTTAAAAGATGAAGAAGTAAAACGATACTTTGATCAATGCTTATCAGCTGTTAATGATGATAAGGAAAAGTTAAATCAGTTGGCTAACAGCCAGGCTTACCGGCTGTGTAGCTGGCAGGAAACAGATAAGAGCATTAACTTTCGCCGATTCTTTACAGTAAACAGTCTTATATGTCTTAACATTCAGGACAAGGCCGTATTTGACCACTTTCATCGCCAGATCAAAAACCTGGTAGAGAACGGCACATTCCAAGGGTTGCGTATCGACCACATTGACGGCTTGTACGACCCTACCCAATACCTGGAACGCCTGCGCGAGCTGGCGGGCGATGATACTTACATAGTAGCCGAAAAAATACTGGAAGAAGGCGAAGAACTGCCCGAACATTGGCCTATTCAAGGTACGTCCGGCTATGACTTTCTAGCACAGGTAAACAATGTACTAACCAACCAAACGGCCGAAAAGCGCTTCACTGCATTTTACAGACACTTGGTTGGCAGCGAGCAACCCATACCCGAACAAATTGCCGAAAAGAAAGCTCACATCTTATCGGAACATATGGGCGGTGAGTTGGAAAACGTGTATCAGCTGTTTAACAAACTTAAATTAGCCGATAAAAAGCTTTTAACTGGACTTGACGGAAAAAGCATAAAAGATGCTATTGGTCAGCTGTTAATCTACTGCCCTATCTATCGTTATTACGGCAACCAGTTACCGCTGCAAGGCAAAGAATACAGCGCTGTAAAATCGCTATTTAAGCAAGCAAAAAAGCAGCAGCCAGAATTGAAGGCTGCGTTGAACTTGCTGGAGGTAGTTTTGCTGGAAAAACCAAAGCTGGGCAATAACGATTACAACAAACGAGCGTTACAATTTTATCAGCGGCTAACACAGTTTAGCGGTCCTTTAATGGCTAAAGGCGTTGAGGATACATTAATGTACACCTATAACCGCTTTATTGGGCATAACGAGGTTGGCGATGCGCCCGATGCTTTTGGTGTGAGTGTTAAGCACTTCCATCAGCTCATGACACAGCGGCAAAAGCTTTGGCCACTGGCATTAAACGGCACCTCAACCCATGATACTAAACGCGGCGAAGATGTACGCGCACGTTTAAACGTATTGACCGATCTGTCCAAAACCTGGTTTAAAACGGTTAAGCAATGGCAGGAACTCAATGCTGGCTTAAAGCACGACAACGCACCTGATGCCAATGACGAATATTTCATCTATCAAACTATTGCAGGCGCCTACCCCATGCCCGGCGAACCGGATGATGACTTTGCCAACCGACTACAGGAGTATTTGACGAAGGCGTTACGTGAGGCTAAAGCACACTCCGACTGGGCTAATCCTAACGAAGCTTACGAACAGGCTACGCTTAATTTTGCAGCAGCATTGCTGGATACCGACAGCGAATTTTGGGCCTCATTTGAGAAACTGCAGGAAAAGATAGCCGACCATGGCATCATCAACTCACTCTCACAGGTTTTGCTTAAGTTTACCTGCCCTGGCGTACCTGATGTTTACCAAGGCTGTGAGTTGTGGGATTTTAGTTTGGTTGACCCAGATAACCGCAGACCAGTTGACTATGAAAAGCGTGGTGAATTTTTAAATGACATTATCAGTAACATTCATAACGAAGAACAGGTAGAACAGCTTTGGCAAAACCGGTACAACGGCCAAATTAAGCAATGGCTTACTTATAAATTATTTATTAAAAGGCAGCAGTCGGCCGATTTGTTTGCACAGGGTAGTTACATACCACTGCGTGTAAAAGGTGCCTACCAGGATTATGTAATGGCCTTTGCACGCCGTTACCAGCAACAATGGTATATTACTGTTGTACCGCTGCACCTGGCCGAATTATGCCGCGAGCAAGACCGCGACCTGAAGAACCTAAAGTGGAAAAACACACGCATATTATTACCTGAAGAAGCGCCATCATCCTGGAAAAATGTCCTATCGGGCGCTGAAGGACAAATAGACAGTAGTAGCATCCGCATCAAAGATGTATTTGGTGAGTTGCCTATAGCTCTACTTAAACTCGAACATCAGGAAAACACAAGAGGCGCTGGTATACTGATGCATATCACTTCGCTCCCATCACCTTTCGGTATTGGAGACATGGGGCCAGAGGCTTATAACTTTGCAGACTTTTTAAGCAGGGCGGCGCAAAAGTACTGGCAATTGCTGCCGCTTAATCCCACAGGGCCCGAGCAAAACTTCTCGCCGTACAGTTCGGTAAGCAGCATGGCCGGAAATCCATTGCTCATCAGCCCAGAACTATTGGTACAAGCTGGTTTACTTACCGATGGAGATCTGAAGGATTTGCATTTGGACGTAAAAGAGCAAGTAGATTTCCGCAAAGCTTTGAAACACAAGAGCGAATTGCTTAGCCAGGCGTATCAAAATTTCAAAAGCGGAAATTTCAGCGTCTTAAACCAGCAATTTCAAAAGTTTTGTGAACGCGAGGCGTACTGGTTAAATGACTTTGCCTTGTACATAGCCATTAAACAGCATCATGATAACAAAGCATGGTATGAGTGGCCTATAGATTTGCGCCAGCGCAAAACTGCTGCGCTTAAACGCTACGCCGTACAAAATGACGCCGAAATTGAGCAGGTAAAATGGATACAGTTCATTTTTAATGAGCAATGGCTGGCTTTAAAAAATTACTGTCATATACAAAACATCAAGCTATTTGGCGATCTGCCATTTTATGTAAGTCATGATTCGGTTGATGTTTGGGCTAACCCCGAAAGCTTTAGCCTCGATGCTGAAGGTCAAATGATAGGTATAGCCGGCGTTCCACCCGACTACTTTAATGCGGATGGCCAACTGTGGGGCATGCCTGTTTACCGTTGGGATGTTATGAAAGCGCGCAACTACGACTGGTGGGTTAAGCGCCTGCGCAAAAACATGGAGCAGTTTGACCTCATAAGGCTCGATCACTTCCGTGCATTTTCGGCCTACTGGGATGTGCCCGCCGGTGAGGAAACGGCCAAAAACGGCAAATGGAGAACCGGTCCTGCAAGCGACTTTTTTAGAGTTGTTAAAGAAGCATTAGGTAGTTTACCGTTCGTGGCAGAAGACCTGGGGGATATTGATGCTCCTGTTTTTGAATTGCGCGATGAGTTTGCATTTCCGGGTATGAAAGTGCTACAATTTGCCTTTGGCGATGAACTGCCAGACTCGTTGTACATTCCGCATAATTACCAGGAGAACTATTTGGTCTATACCGGTACACATGATAATAACACAACGGTAGGTTGGTATAACCAGGATGCTAATAAGAACGTACGTAAGCAAATAGAGCAGTATACGGGTCAATCGGTTAAAGCTAAAAACATTCATGCAGTACTGGCTCGCACCGCTTATGCTTCAACAGCTAAAATAGCCATACTGCCCATACAGGATGTAATAGGACTTGACGAAAGCGCCCGCATGAACAACCCATCATCGGCAAAAGATAACTGGGGCTGGCGCTTACTACCGGCCTACCTAAAGCCCGATGAAGAAGAGCGCTTACGGGAATGGGTGAAGCTGTACAACCGCCTGTAAAGGTTATTGGATGCGTGCAGATATAAACTGCAAATCAGCAATCAGTATTAACAACAAAGGATGTGAAAATTCACATCCTTTGTTTGGTTTACTTTCCTTAGCCTATTACTTTATCCAGCACTACGTCTTTAGCCTTTTTTTGTGGGTGGTAATACTCCTTTAAAAACTTCTTTTTAGAGTCATGATACTCTGTAACACCGCCCATTAAACTAAGGAGTCTGATGTAACACCACGCCAAATCTACCTGATGCGGTAAAAATCCGGAACGGGCGCTTTTAGGGTATAAATGATGGTTGTTATGCCATTCGCCGGCTACAATACCAGGCCAGATCTGGTTAATAGACATATCACTGCGGTTATAATCTGTTCCTTCGCGGCGCTTATCTTCGCCTTTACCGTGGCCTTCATAATTAAAGGTGCGTACGCCTACAGCCCAAAAGCCGGCAGCACCAAATAAGGTACAGGCAAGAGGGTGTCCACCAATCATATAAAACACGAAGTACCAAAATCCCCAGTTAAGCAATATACCGCCAATAGTACGCATAGGATTAGCTAAAGTACCCCACTTTTGATATTGCGCATAAGTATTAGATATTTGCCCGGTGTGCTGCATTAATTTAACGCAACGATTGTACGCGTTTTCGTCCATATTACGGGCAATAGGCTGGTGATTTACGTCGGCCAAAAAACAATACAAAAACCCGCCCTGCGCATTGTAAGGATCACCTGGCTGGTCTGATTTGGCATGATGCACGTGGTGCGAGATCACATATATTTCTTCGGGAATAATTTTAAGAGTAATATTCTGCGTAATAAAACGCCAAACCGGGTTACGAAACTTATAGGCCCTGTGGGTACAATAGCGGTGGTACCAAACTGTGCCATGCGAACCCATTACAACCATGCTGTAAACTGCAGCTATGGCTAACAATTTAATACTGAAAAATTTAAAAATGAAAAAGCCAAGCGGCACCGCCAGGCAAACAATCATCATCCAACTGGTAAAAGACAACCAGTTCTTCTTCGTCTTGAAAATGTTTAATCTTTTAAAAAACTCCCTGAATATATCTCCCGCTTTAGGCTTTGATAAATTTCCGTCTCCGTCTGTCCAACCATAAGAAGGCTGTTCTAACACACTATCTATAAATGCCATAAATCCTGGGTGTCTGTTTTAAATTAATTAGTGGTCTGTAAGGTAGGTATATTATTTGGACTATTTCTAAATTTGTTTACAACCTTGCGCGGTATTAAGCGTTATTTAGCATTATGGAAGACTTTGGAATAACACTGGCTGTAAACGGCCAGCAAATAGCAGCTACCGTGCATCCGCATATTGAAGGCGAAAGCACTTATTACGATATTGTAACTGATGATTTTACCATCAGCATTTACAAAGATACCATGTACACTTGGGCTGCCGATGTGAATGCAGGCTTCAGCAATGAGGAAATACAAACCATTGGCGAGCAGTTGAACGATTATTAATAAAAAGGGCTTCTGTAAGAACAGAAGCCCTTTTTATATTGATTATATGCTTTTAATAAAAGCTGCCATCTCCCCTTCGACGCATTGGCCGGCCGTTACGGCTTGGCGAGCCCGACCATTTTTGAAGGTTGGTGCGCACGCTAAACATAAAATAACGACTAAGGGCATTTGATAATGTATTTGTATAGCCGTTATCATTAATAACCTGGTTGGTAAAGTTGTTTTGCTTTAAAATATCGAATACTTGTATCCTGAAAGTAAGGTTACGGCGCGCTAGAAAATCTTTTTCGATATACCCGTTTATAACCAGCGGATTACTTGAAACACTTTGCTGAATATTACCTCCGATGAAGTTTTTACTTGCTTCGTAGCCAATAGTCAAAGACCTTTCTTTCATTAAAAAGAAGCGTCCGTCTATAGCGAGTGCCGTACGCTGCAACGTTGTTGTTGATATGCTGCCCACTGTCAGAAACGTTTTGGTATAATCATAAGAAATAAACGGATTAACCTCTATTGATTCGTTGGGGTTAATGCGTGGGCCAAAGCGCTGGTTTAAACGCCATGCATTGGTTGTGGTAGGCAAGTTATCAACCATAGCCAGGCTGTGGTTAAAGGTTACACTGCCATTTAATGATAAGTTATACTTACGATCGGCCAGTTGCTTAGCTAAATTATAGTTACCCCCGGCACTATAAGAACCGCTAAGGTTAACATAATTAGTTTGGTTAATGTAAGCTTTTTTGTTAGGATCGGCAGGGTCAAGTATCCTTACGTTATTGGTTGCAATTTGATTGCGAACGGTACTTCCGTACAAATTAACTGATATGTTAAACTTTGAATTAGAGAGGTAGTTATTATACTGTGCATTTACATTATGCCTGAAAGAGACCTTCAAGTTAGGGTTACCCACAATAGGATTTTGCCTGTTAGAAGTATCTATGATGGGTTGTATTTGTGTAAATGATGGCTCAACCGGGCTGCCCGAGTAGTTGATTGACGCCCTGTGCTGCCTTGACCACTGGTATTGAAAACGTGCAATGGGAATTACAAAAAAATTATTTCTTGTTGTTCTGATATTGCCCCTGCTTACATTGTCGCCGGTAAGGCTGGTAGGCACCGCAGTAACACCGAACGACAAGTTATATTTTGTTTGATTAAGCCGATAGTTGAAAGCTAAACGCGATTCTGTAAAAGCATAATTATATACATTGTTTAAGCCTTCGCCCATGGGTAGTCGTAAACCGCTGGGTGCTATACTATCTGTTAAAGCATTGTTGTCATATCCGCGGTAATTAACTTGGGCATTAAATTCAAACTGTGAAATTAAAGACAAGGGCTCAACGTAAGTTACGCTCGTTCTGAAATTACGCGTGAGATTGTCACGTGTAATAAGCCGGTGTGTATTTAAATTGCCAGTAACTAAACCCAGATTGTTTTTATAGCCAATAAGCGTGTTTTGCTCATTATCTTGCTGCTGATTGGTGTGGTTATAGCTTAATTGAATTGACGCATTACGCCGTGGTTTCTTAAATATATGTTGATAAAAAATTATTCCTCCAAAATTAGGCGTCGTATTGGAGCTGATGTTGCTTCCATTATTATTCTGAAAGCGCAAGCCGCTATCAGCCCTGCTTGAGTTGCTGCTGGCACTACTACTGTTGATGTTAATAGTTGGAGTAACCCTTAAAAAGTTAGAGCTATCGGGGCTGTACTCAAACTCAAAACTGAAGTTGTGCTGTTTGTTGTTATTAAGCTGATTGCTGTTTCTAACAAAAAAAAGTGTATCTGATTGAGCCGTTCCATTGGGTAAACGGCTTTGATAATAGCTCTGACCGTAACTGTTATTTACAGAATTTACGTTAGTATAATTATAACGATAATTCATGTTTACCTCAATTTTAGGGGTCCACTGATCGCGGTAAGTAATGCTCGGGCTTCCTGATGTCGTAGTTCCACCAGATCCTGTAGCGCCGGGAGCACCGTTATTGCCGCCGCCAGCACCACCTGCACCACCAGCTATGCCACTTGAGGCCACGCCATTTACGGTGTTTCTGAAGTTGCCATTTATATTCAACACCTTATTACCATCCCGTCTTTCGAGTGCAACACGGCTTTCGTACCTGCTGTTGTTGCCTCCGCCGGCATTTATCCGCGCCGTATTACCTACAGACCGGTCAGCGCGGGTTGTTATGTTTAATACTTTTTGTGGATCTCCATCCTTAATACCGGTACGAGCGGCCTGGTCGCCATAATCATCCACAACCTGTATTTTTTCCACCACGTCTGCCCCTAACGATTGGATAGCCCTGGCTAAATCACCGCCGGCATAATCCTTTCCATTTAGTTTAGCTTTAGTAATTTGCTGACCTTGATGCGTTACCGAGCCATCGCTGCCCACTTCCATACCTTCCATCTTCTTTAACAACTCGTCGACTGTAGCATTAGGCCTTACTTTGTAATCGCTTGCACGGTATTCTACGGTATCGGTTTTGTAAGTGATGCTGGGTGCGTTAACTACTACTGCCGCTAACTGATTGGATTGAGCTCCAAGAATAATAGGATCGAGTACCAGGCGGGCCACGGCATCGTTATTAAGCATGCGCCTCACCAGTGGCTTAAAGCCAATACTTGTGATGCTTAGCACAAACGTAGCCGACTTTATATTTTTAAATACAAAAATACCATCGGCATTTGTGGTCGTTACGGTACTGTCGGTAGCTGTTTTTAATTTTACGGTAGCACCTATTATGGCTTCGTCAGTACTGTCTTTGACTATACCGCTTACCTCGCGAACGGGCAAGGGCGGCCGGGCATTGCCACCACGGGCTGGCACCTGCGCAAACAGTTTGGCCGCGAATAAAATAAAGGTAATTATCAGTAAGGTTTGTTTCATGTGTAAGGTTTAAAGTTGTAGTAAGGTATTAAGGCTTAGCCAGTTTGTATTTGCCCCAAAAATCGGTAGCTGTCATCATATCCATCATCTGGCCTCCAAAGCCGCCACCGCCAAAGCCGCCACCATTTCCGCCGCCGTTGCCGCCACCGCCGTCTCCTCCACCCTGGCGGTTAGCGATGCGCATACCGCCGCCGTTGCCCATTTGTATGCCATTCAGTTTGACATTGTAAGCCAGCTCGGTTTGCTTTGACGCATCGAGTTCAAGCAACTTTAGCGGAATGGCCAGTTCGTAAAACAAATTGCCCTTTGTATCGAAGTTTATGACCGTTTTAATACCGTAAGTATTATAGATAGAAACTAATGTGTCAGTAATTTCTTTAACCCCGGTTACGCTGAGTTCTTTCATTCCGGCAACTGCTTGCTTACGCGACGCTACTAAGGCAACGGTATCAACGTCGCCTCCACCCTGGCGGCCTCTACCGCCCCCGCCCATGCGAAAACCGCGGCCACGGGTTACAAACGGATAAACAAAGGTAGCGGCATCTTTCTCCTTCTTCTTTCCGTCTTTGTTAATAGTAAAGGTTAACCCACCGCCCAATAGCTTATTTATATTAATTTGATCGGTAGAAGTAATGGCCAAATAAAGATTGTTAGCGTCATTAGCAAGTGTGTATCTTAACGATGTGCTTTTGTTATACTCGGGTAAAGTTCCCCACTCGTTATGTTTGCCATCTATCTTAACAGCTGCAGGCGCTTTAACGCCCTCGGCCATACCCGGTTTCTTTTGGGCTAAAACGCTGCCTCCAAGCAACAGGCAAAGGCCTATGATTTTCCACGACTTTTTATAAGTGTTGTTTAGCAACATAAGTATTTATGTATGTACAGATGAGCCGGTTTTGTATATATACGCCGAACTAACCTTAGGTTTATAATATGATGCGCTATTTTTAAAAACATTGCATATTTTAATTATTGCGCTTACCAAATTTAACGGTAAATACACTAAGTATTAAAAATTACTAAGTAATAAATTGAATACAAAAGCATAAATTATAAACTTGTTACACTAAAATTCACGTAGGAAAAATATTTTTTTAAACCGGTTAAACCTACATCCGTCAATACACTCTATCATCAGTTATGACAATTAACTTCTTGGCGTTTACAACCAAACATCACACCCTTTGTTTATTATTGCGTAATAAGCTAGCCATGGTAAAACATATCAATTTATGCCTTTTTTTCTTATTTGCTACCAGCTGTTGCATGGCCCAGGAGACTGTTGCGCGTGAGCGTAAACTAACCCCAGAGGTTGTTGAGGAGTACACGGTTTTAAAAAGCAATTATGATGTAATGCAAGGCACCTATGCTGCTTATTTAAAAAAGACGCTCATTGCAGCGGGCCGTTACAACAACAATAAGAAAGTTGGTACATGGTCTTTTTTTGATAGTAAAGGCGTAGTAAAGCAACGCTTTAATTACGACGAGATGTCCTTAACCTATGAAGCCCCGCAAGAGCAAGGCAGCCAGATCACATATGTTGTAGATGATTCCTTAAAAAACGATTACAAGTTTTCGCGTCCGATCAGAATTGGGGGTAACTATTACGGCTATTTACCTTATATTAATCTGGTGCGACTGCCCGCAGAGCTAAAAAACCTCCAAAATGAAACGGAGAAGGTAAGAATGGAGCTCTTAGTAAGTCCGGGTGGCAGACTTGCCGAATTTAAACTACGCATACGCTCTGTTAATGCGGTGGATGATGGAGATGATGTACTTTTGAATGTAAATGTTAACCTGCTGGCCGATGAAGACAAAATATATATGGCCGGCAAGCTGAACGACAATCCAGTACCAGTACGCATACTAATTCCTTGTCAATTTTACAGGACCGACAGAATAAGATTACCATAAAAAAAGCCGCCGGAGAAGTTCCGGCGGCTTTTTTTATGGTATGTCTCGTTTTCTTAGTGCTGATGAAGGCCATCTGGACCATGAGCATGCCCGTGCGACAATTCCTCAGCATTGGCCGGGCGCACGTTAATGATCTCACCTTTAAAGTGTAATTCCTGGCCCGCCATTGGATGGTTGAGGTCTACAATAACTGAGTCTTCAACTACTGATACCACCTGACCTTGAAAACGGTTGCCTTGGTTATCTTGCAAAGGCAAAACTGCACCCACTTCTGGCATATCTGTACCATCAAACATTTCTTTAGGCAAATTAGCTACAGCTTCATCGTTATATTCACCGTAAGCATCTTCGGCGCTCAATTTAAAATCAAAGCTATCGCCGGTTGAAAGTGTGCTCAGGTTTTCTTCGAACCTTGGCAGCATCTGACCTGCGCCATACAAAAAAGTTAATGGCTGCTCCTGGGTTGCACTTTCAACCAAAGCTTCTGAGCCGTCTTCCTGGTTAACATACAAATCGTAGGTTAACGATACGACGTGTTGTGATTCAATTTTCATTAGATAAATTTTTAATTAATAAGCTACGAAAGCAAAATTTGTTTTAAAGCCTCCGTTACCGAGTAAGCCGGTATTCCGCAAGTTTTGTCCTTACAGATAAATATACGGCTTTGTGCAGCTACCCTGTTTTGCAGTAAAGGTAAGTTTTCTTGCGTACCGCCCAAGATTATTTTGTTAGGTATATAGTGCTTTTCCCACTCCTGGCGCACAGCATGTGCATCATTACCAGTTATAGCAACCTCATATAAGCCAGCTATTTCCTCCAATAACAACAAGGTCCAGTTGGCGTAAGATGAACCATAGTTGGCCATATAAGGCATTACATTGCGCAACAACTGCGCTGATATTTCCTGATAACGCTGATGTTCAAGAAACAGAGATAACTTTTTTAGACTGCGCGCCATTACTGAATTGGATGATGAAATAACACCGTCCATAATTTCAGTTTTACGGGCTATAAGCTGCTCATCATCCGCAGGGGTATAATAAAACATTCCTTCGCCCTCGTCATAGTAATATGCAATGCCATTATCGGCAAGTTTTTGCGCAACATCAAGCCACTGTTTGTTGAAGGTAACCTCATATAAGGCAATGAAGGCCTCTATAACGTTGGCGTAATCATCTAAAAAGGCTATAACTTTTTCTTCTCTGTTAACACCAGGCCTAAAGATACGGGCCAGCCTGTATTTTTCGGTAATGAGGTTTTGATGAATAAATGTGCCGTTTTGAATAGCTAATGCCAAGTAGCTTTCGTTGTTAAATGTACGGTAAGCTTCACAAATGCCCTTCAACATTAAGCCATTCCATGATGCTAAAATTTTATTATCCAATCCTGGCCGTATTCGGCGGCTTCTAGCTTCAAAAACCCTGGCTTTTGCAGCTGCAATTGCGCTTTGCAAAGCACCGGTTTCCATGCCCAATTTATGGGCTAATAACTCGTCCCGCTCGTTTCGGTATAGCACGTTGGTTTGTTCTTCTTCCCAGTTACCATCATCGGTGACGTGATAGTAGATGCAGAACAAATCTGCTTCATCGTCCAAGATATTTTCAATTTCTGCCTTCGTGAAGGTGTAAAACTTGCCTTCTATCCCCTCACTATCTGCATCAAGTGCTGAGTAAAAGCCAAAGCCCGGCGAGGTTAATTCACGCTTTACAAATTCAATCGTTTCCTCAACCACCTTATTGTATAACTCATCCTTATTCCAAACATAGGCCTCGGCATATAAGCCCACCAGTTGGGCATTGTCATAAAGCATTTTTTCAAAGTGCGGCACATGCCAGCGCCCATCAACCGAATAACGGGCAAAACCGCCTCCTATATGATCATAAATGCCCCCAAATGCCATTTTATTCAGAGTAAGTTCAACCTGGCGGGCTACGCTTTCATCCTGCATGAGGTGTGCAAAGCGCATGAGGGTTAACCAATTATTAGGCATCGGAAATTTAGGCGACCTGCCTGTACCTCCTTCGGTGGCATCGAAATGTTTCTTCCAGTTTGTGATAATGGTCTTCAAATCGGCAGCTGTGTACCGCGGTTGTTCGGCAATCAGATCTACCGACTCAAATTGCTGGATGCCCTCGGTTAAGCGCTCAGCATATTCCACAGCTTCATTGGGTCGGGTTCCGTAAAAATCTGCCAGGCTAGTGAGGATATTTATCCAGTTCTGCTTGGGGTAATAGGTACCACCGTAAATTGGACGCTGATCAGGCAAGCAAATACAGTTAAGGGGCCAGCCGCCGCGGTTGGTCATGAGCTGTACGGCGCTCATATAAATTTGGTCAACATCGGGCCGTTCTTCTCTGTCTACCTTAATGCAAACAAAATGTTCGTTCATTAGTGTAGCTACCTGCTCGTCCTCAAAGCTTTCATGTTCCATAACATGGCACCAGTGGCAAGCCGAGTAACCAATGCTTACAATGATCAGCTTGCTTTCATCCCTCGCTTTTTGAAGGGCCTCGGTTCCCCATGGGTACCAATCCACCGGGTTGTTGGCATGTTGCAGTAAGTATGGCGATGCAGCATTGGCAAGATGATTCATAACGATTTAAATTTTTCCTGTATTCTTAGAATGAACCAGCAGATGAAACTAATGGTTTTATATATAAGCAATAATGCCGTACAGCTACTCCTATACGGCATTATTAAATATGGGTTAGAAAAGCTTATTCCTTGTGGTCATGCCCTTCATGCGAAGGGAAATCGCCTTCGGTGCTGCCGGTCTGGTTGTTGATGGTTACCCGCTCTTCGGCTGATGCCGCATGCTCAGTATGCTGTTTACCGCTGGTACTTGGTGCGGTAATACTTGCTGTAACCGCTGCTGCGGCATTATCGGTAAGCAAGTTATTAAACAGCATATTCGCTTTATTCATTATACCTGGTACTACTTTATCACTCCCTGCCTTTAGGCCTTCAAAAGCAGCAGCCGCTACTTCCTCAGGTTTGTAAAAGGTCATTTTTTTGTAGGCCACCGTATTGGTTGCTTTTGCTTTGTGAAAGAAATCAGTATCGGTAGCATTAGGCAACAGTGCAGTTAAGGTTACATTGGTATCTTTTACTTCTTGTATCAGCGCTTCAGTAAAGGACAGTACAAATGACTTAGCAGCAGCATAAACCGCCATTAATGGCGTAGCTGATTTTGCCAACGATGATGACACATTCAATATTTTGCCATCATTACGGGCTACCATTTCTTTAAGGTAGTATTTGGTTAAACTAACCAATGCGATTACGTCCAGATGAATGATGTCAATATCACGGTTAAGGTCGGTATCTATAAAAGCGCCATACTCCGCTTGCCCCGCGTTATTTACTAAGGCATCAACAGTTATACCCCATTGCTGCGTTTGTTCGTAAATGGCTTTAGCCGCACCGGGTTTGAACAAATCCTGCGCTATGGTTTTAACTTCTATATCGCACTGTTGCTCCAGTTCGCGTGCTACTTCTTCAAGGCGTTCATCGCTCCGGCTTACAATAATAAGGTTGTAGCCGTCCATGGCAAATAATTTTGATAACTCGTATCCAATTCCACTGGTACCGCCGGTAATCAGCGCATATTTGTTGTTGCTTTTCATAAGTAAAGTTGTTTGATTACTATAGTTAACAATAGCACGAGCAAATTGTATAGCATTTTAATATATTTTTAATTACCAGCTTATTGATAGCTTTCATGAGGTTCTATACTGATGGCAAGTAGCCAACATTAGATCGGTGGCCGCTTATCTGATATTATCTTTCGGGCTTTCGCACCAAAACTTTAATTTCGCAGTTTAAGAAAACGAGGAAAAGATTTTGGATTACTTACAGGGATTAAATCCGCAGCAAAGGGCTGCCGCAGAGCAAATACAAGGCCCTGTGATGATTATTGCCGGTGCCGGCTCGGGTAAAACCCGGGTAATTACCTACCGTGTTGCCCATCTTATACATAAAGGTGTTGACCCTTTTAACATATTGGTGCTTACTTTTACCAACAAGGCCGCCAAAGAAATGCGGGAGCGTATTAGTAAGGTTGTTGGTGCTGAAGCTAAAAACATTTGGATGGGTACCTTTCACTCGGTATTTGCCAAAATTTTAAGGGTTGAGGCTACAAAGATTGGCTACCCAAGCAATTTCACCATTTACGATACAGACGATAGTAAGAGCGTGTTAAGGGCCGTTTTGAAAGAAATGAACCTTGATGATAAATTGTACAGCCCCAACTATGTGTACAACCGCATATCGGCTGCTAAAAACAATTTGGTATCGTGGCAGGAGTACCAGCAAAATGAGCAGATACAAGCTGACGATTTTTCAAACGGCCGGGGCCATTTAGGTAAGGTTTATGAAATGTACGCCACCCGCTGCTTTAAATCTGGCGCTATGGATTTTGACGACCTACTGTTTCAAACCAACCGCCTGCTTAAAGAGCATACGGATGTACTTTACAAATACCAGAACAAGTTTAAGTACTTGATGGTAGATGAGTATCAGGATACCAACTTTTCGCAATATTTGATTGTAAAGAAGCTTGCTGCCATCAATGAAAACTTGTGTGTAGTGGGTGATGATGCGCAAAGTATTTATGCCTTTCGTGGTGCCAACATTCAAAACATATTAAACTTTGAGAAGGATTACCCGGATCTGAAGGTGTTTAAACTGGAGCAGAATTACCGCTCTACGCAAAATATTGTAAATGTTGCCAACAGCATCATTTCTAATAACAAGGAACAGCTTAAGAAAAACGTTTTCTCCGAAAAAGATCATGGAGATAAGATTAAGGTAATTCGGGCTTTTAGCGATAATGAAGAAGGCAAGACCATTGCCGAAACCATTATGCAGGAGCGCACTACGAAGGGCCTAAAATGGCACGACTTCGCTATCTTATACCGTACCAACGCCCAGTCTCGTTCAATGGAAGAAGGTTTGCGAAAGCTGAATATTCCTTACAAGATATACGGCGGCCTTTCCTTTTATCAGCGTAAAGAGATTAAAGACTTAATTGCCTATTTCAGGCTTACTTTCAACCCTAATGACGAGGAGGCACTTAAACGTGTAATTAATTATCCCCGCCGTGGCATTGGCGATACTACAATTGATCGCATCATCCTAAGCGCCGGGCAAAACGACACCACGCTTTGGGAGGTTGTAAAGGAACCTTCTAAATACCTGGATGGCCGCAGTGCGGGTGCTGTTGGTGTGTTTTCTACGCTTATACAAAGCTTCCAGGTTATAACACAAACTTTATCGGCTTATGATGCCGCCCTGCACATTGCACAGCATTCGGGCGTGTTGAAAGACCTTTATGAAGATAAATCAGTCGAGGGCTTGAACCGGTATGAAAATATACAGGAGTTATTGAATGGTATCAAAGAGTTTTCGGAACGTGAAGATATTGAAGACCGCAGCCTGGATATTTTCATGCAGGATGTGGCCTTGCTTACTAACGATGACAACGACAAAAACCCCGACGCTGACACCGTATCTTTAATGACCATCCACTCCTCCAAAGGGTTGGAGTTTCCGCATGTGTTTGTAGTAGGCTTGGAGGAGAACCTGTTCCCTTCGCAAATGTCGCTTAATTCGCGCAGCGACCTTGAAGAAGAGCGCCGCTTGTTTTATGTGGCCGTGACTCGCGCCGAAAATAAGCTGACAATAAGCTACGCAACTTCACGCTTTAAATTTGGCACATTAATAAACTGCGAGCCAAGCCGCTTTTTAGATGAAATAGATGCTCAATATTTGGAGCTCGACTTTAAGGCCAAACCGCAAACCGGCAACCCCTTCTTTGATGACGATCGCAAAGCATGGAGCCGTAATGCCGATACATTCTCAAAGCCAAAACCACCACCCACTGTTAAAACTACCTCGCTTTTGGCAAAGGCACACGTGCCCTCTGCAGGTTTCGCCCCTTCTGACACTTCTAAACTACAAGTTGGAATGGAAGTTGAACACGAGCGTTTTGGTTATGGCAAAGTGATCAATTTGGAGGGTAATAAGCCGGATGTAAAAGCAACCATCTTTTTTAAAGAAATAGGCAACAAACAGCTATTGCTAAAATTTGCCAAACTGCGCATTGTAGAGTAGCATCATCATTAAATTATTTTAAAGGCAGTCCGTTTGGACTGCCTTTTGTGTTTAGTTATTTTTTTAAATGATAATGTACAAGAAACATTAATGTGCCTAATTGACTAAAATCATTAATAATTAAGTAATTGATATAGCTTAAAAGGTAAATATTGCCTCAAAGTGAGTAAATAATTAAATCAATTACCCATTTTATGGGGAATTTAATCAACACTTTTAACTAATAAGAATTAAAAACCCTCTTTAACGCACTGTTATGAGCTTTTTCAATTGATGGCATCTGGTTTGAATTAATGTTTAAACACCCCTTTTCCCTAATAGGTGTTTAAACAAAAATTATGAGTCCGTTAATCAACAACAAAGCAGTAAATTCTGTTGGCAACAACATTCGCACACTGCGCCATCAACGCGGCTGGAGCCAAGAAGATGTAGCAAACCGTTTAGGTATTTCAATACCCGCCTTTTCAAAAATCGAAACCGGTATAACCGATGTCAACCTTTCGCGCCTGGAGCAAATAGCCAGCATTTATGAAATCAGCGTGGTACAACTATTAGGTTTAGGCTTAACCGATACCGAAAAGCAGTACACAAGCATGAGCGTAGCACAAAAAAAGCTAACCGACCGCGAAGCGGAGATTGCAGACTTGCAACGCAAAGTAATTGAGCTGTACGAAGAGTTACACAATAAAAAATCAATCGCCGTATAAATACGTGCTTTGTTTGCTTTATGTGACACTTCTGTTGCGTAAATAAGATAGTAACCTAGTAAGGTAAGTTGTGCCGCAAAATTGATTAAACGTTAGGTTAAATACGTTTACTTAAAATCAATTATTGCGGCATTTTCTTTTAAAAAAGGTTTTTAATAGTATTTGGAGTAATAATTGTAAGTACAGCTTATAACAATACTAAGTTGTAATGAGAAATTATCTATTATCCACGTCCACTGATGCAGCTTTAAAATTAGGTACCATCCACGACCCGGATACTAAACTTAAAGTAACCGTAATAGATTTACTTAGTTCTACATATAAGCCTCGTAAAGGTGAGGTAAGCTTTTATGTAACTGCAGGAAATAAGAAATTGGCTTTTGAAACACAAGGCTATCGCCGTCATCGCAAATTGCTTATACTGCAAATGGTGGCCTGGTATTGTGTATATTTAGGATTACTGGAAGCACAAATTCATTCAAGTTTGCCGCTATTAAGAATAGCTTAATCTACTAGCCCCAACATAAGCCAACCTACATGCCGGCACGCTGAGGATTGTGCAACATATCGCTCATGTCGATGATCTTGTCGTCGATCTCAGATACACATTTAATCATCATTTGAATACATTCTTCCTGACTTACCAAACCCTCGCGTTCAAGGTTCATTAAACCTTTAAGTGTAGCTATAGGGCCACGTATCTGGTGAGACAAGTGTGAAGAATAATCAGACAACTTCTTGTTCTTTAATTGAAGGTCTTTGGTGCGCTCGTCTATAATCTCTTCAAGGTGATGATTGATCCTGTCCAGATTATCTTTTTGATTAGAAATTTCAGTATTTAATTCGGTAAGCTTTTTATTAGTTTCTGCCTTACGCTTAACGTTGCTAACAAGTAAAACGATTACAAGGGTTAAAAAGGCAGCCAGTATAACCGTACCAATCATGGTATTTCTGGCATATTCCTGCTTAAGCATAATTTGCTCATTCTTGAGCATCATCTGTTCGTTTTTACGTTTAAGTTCTTCTTGCCGGTAATTAGCCTGGTACAAGCTCAATGCTGCTGAGTTACGCGACTTATAATCAATGCTATCCTGCCTGTAAATGCTTTGCAGATAGTTTAGCGCCTTCTCGAAATTTTTACGTTTTAATTCGAGTAAGTAAGAAGTAATCTGATAGCTATGATCTATCTTTTCATTTTTACTTAGCGCCGAGTAAGCTTTGCCCTCAGTTAAGCACTCCTCTGCTTTCTTAAAATCTCCCTCTGCTATATATATTTCAGCTAAAGTCAAGTTAATCTGTGCTACAGGCTGGTTCAAATCAAGAATCTTGGCTTGCTCAATGGCTTTGAATAAATACTCTTTGGCTTTACTATAATTAGCCGTAGCTGAATAAATAACACCCAGATTTTGCATAACTGTAATACTTAAAGCCGGATTATTTATTTGCCGAATAATATCGTAGCTCTTTGTATAGCTAACCAAAGCTTTACTGTAATTAGTTTGCAATTGGTAAACGTTGCCAAAATTCAGATAAATTGACGCTAAAATATTTTTGTTATCGATATGTTTTGTATGGTATAAATTTACAGCGGCATTTAAATACTCCAGGCATTTATCGTAATCTACGTCAAGATATAAAGAGCTAATATTCAAGTAAATACGAGCTTCACCTAGTGCATCATTTGATTTTTGAAACGCAGCCAGTGACGAGAGGTAGTTTTCGATAGCTTTTTCACTATGCCCTATATAATACTCTCCAATACCTCTTACACGGTATGCGTTGGCTACACCTTTAGAGTAGTTTAACTTCTTAGCAATGCTTAACGCACGATCTGCATACTTGATGGTTTGCCTTGCATCAGTCATGCGCATTTCGTAGCCGCGTATGTAAAGATTTACCACTTCTGTAGTATCCTGCGCCTTGTTAATTAGCGTCGCTGAGGCTAATGATGAAACAAGAATCAAGATTAGAAAAGTAAAAATCTTCTTCATTAAAGGTTGTATTTCACTAACACGCATCAAATGTCATAAATATACTAGAATGCGCGGCACAAAGTGCGAAAAAAATATTTTTTTAATTTTTTTTTGAATGTGTAAAAACTTCTTTACATTTGCAGTGTTACTTTATATAACAGACATAATTAACTACTAAACAAACTGATATGAAAAAGATTTTCGTTATTGCTGCATTACTTGTTTCTACAGGAGTTATCTCTTCATGTACTAAAGAGAGCGATGTTGCACCAGCCAGTCTAAATAAAAAAGTTGCTACAGAAGAAACCTTAGACAGCGAAACAAACGTTGATGGTAAACTTGGCGTTGGCGATGGCGGCGTTGATTACCCACCAACCAAAAAACCTAGATAATAATCTCAGCTCAACTTACTATTTACATTTACCATGAAAAAAATATTAATCTTATCAGCAATATTTATTGCATCGGGTAGCGTATATACTTGGGGTCACGGCAATCAGGTTAAGCCAACTAACGTATTGACAAATAGTACTGTAACTGCAATCAAATTAGCTGAAGCAAAAGCGGCTTTAAGTAAGGCTAATACTAAAAACGTTAAAAGCAATTTAGGTACTGCCGACGGTGGTATTTAAAATAACAATACTTGATATATTATAATACTTTCCAAAAGTAGTATTATATGATAAGTGAAGGCAGTAAACTCTTTGCATATAGTATAATAATAGGTTTAAAACTAAATATTATATAGTTATTGCGCAACGGCTGTACAACTTTTGTGAGTAGAATGTGAATACAATTCACACTTACAGCATAGATTTTGTAACATGTTCTCGCTATTGTTTACTGCCCGGTTTTATTAACGTTGAGATAATCACTGGTTCAATTTATATACTGTTAGCATGTATATAATTATATATTTGCTTTTTTAGTAAAGTAAGTATGCAAATTATTAAACAGTACATAGAAGACAACAAACAGCGCTTGCTCGACGAGTTGTTTGACCTGCTGCGTTTCCCGTCGGTTAGTGCCGACCCGAAGTATAAAGACGATGTTTTAAAAACAGCCGATTATACTGCGGCCAAATTACAAGAGGCCGGCGCTGATAATGTTGAGGTTTGCCAAACGGCCGGCTACCCCATTGTTTATGGGGAAAAAATTATTGACGCTTCTAAACCAACAGTTTTGGTTTACGGCCATTATGACGTACAGCCGCCGGATCCGCTGGAGTTATGGAAAACGCCACCGTTTGAACCAACCGTTCGCGATGGTAAAATATATGCCCGCGGTGCATGTGATGACAAAGGCCAATTTTACATGCACGTAAAAGCCTTTGAGTTGATGATGCAAACCAACACCCTGCCTTGTAACATCAAATTTATGATTGAGGGCGAGGAAGAAGTTGGCTCAAATAACCTTGGGCTATTTGTAAAAGCAAATAAAGAAAGGCTCAAAGCAGATGTGGTGCTCATATCTGACACTTCAATGCTGAGCATGGAAACACCGTCATTAGAAACCGGTTTGCGCGGACTTTCATACCTTGAGGTGGAAGTGGTTGGCCCTAACCGCGATTTGCACTCAGGCGTGTACGGCGGTGCAGTGGCTAATCCGGCAACCATACTGGCTAAAATGATTGCTTCTCTCCACGACGAAAACAATCACATTGCTATACCTGGTTTCTACGATGATGTTGTTGAGCTAACTGATGACGAGCGCAACGCTTTGAACGCAGCGCCTTATAATGAGGAAGAATACAAGAAAGACCTGGATATCGCCGAAGTTTGGGGCGAAAAAGGCTATTCAACCCTTGAACGTACAGGAACACGGCCAACTCTTGAGGTAAACGGCATTTGGGGTGGATATATTGGTGAGGGTGCTAAAACAGTATTACCATCAAAAGCCAATGCAAAAATATCAATGCGCTTGGTGCCTAACCAAAGTTCTGATAAGATAACGCAACTCTTTACCGATCACTTTAATCATATAGCACCGCCTTACGTTAAAGTGAAAGTGACACCACACCATGGCGGCGAACCTGTAGTTACTCCTACCAATAGTGTAGCCTACCAGGCTGCCCAAAAAGCTATAACCGAAGCATTCGGTGTAGAACCTATACCAACTCGCGGGGGTGGCAGCATTCCAATTGTGGCATTGTTTGAAGCAGAACTGGGCATCAAAACCGTACTAATGGGTTTTGGTTTAGACAGTGACGCACTGCATTCTCCAAACGAAAAATACGATATATTTAATTACTACAAGGGCATTGAAACTATTCCACTTTTTTATAAACACTACGCAGAACTGAGCAACAGTTAATTGCCTTAACAGTAATTAAAAACAAATACCATATAAGCCGGCTAATCGCCGGCTTTTTTTGTGGATAAAGCAAAACTTTCACAGGTACAAATTTCATTGTAACTTGCCCGCTATATGATGCAATGGGAAAAGCTTATTTCGGCCAAGCGCTGGGGAGTTGAAAATAACGAAGCGCAGGATCATGACAAAGCCAGGTCGCAGTTCCAAAAAGATTATGACCGCCTTATATTTTCGTCACCTTTTAGGCGCTTACAAAATAAAACGCAAGTATTCCCTTTGCCCGGAAGTGTGTTTGTGCACAACCGGCTTACGCATAGCCTGGAGGTGGCCAGTGTTGGTCGGTCTTTGGGTACAATATTCTATCAAAATCTTAAAAAGCAAGAAGCTGATCTAGACCAGCGCCTGCCCCTCATCAGCGAGGTAGGCAATATGGTAGCTGCAGCCTGTTTGGCTCACGACATGGGTAATCCTGCATTCGGCCACTCTGGCGAATCAGCGTTGTCCCGGTACTTTACCGATGGTGATGGTTTAGCTTTTAAGCCCAAATTAACCGACGAACAATGGCAGGATTTTACGCACTTTGAAGGAAATGCGAATGCTTTTAGACTGCTCACCCATCCTTTTACCGGTAAAGGTAACGGCGCTTTTGCCCTAACCTACACAACGCTTGCATCAATTGTAAAATACCCTTGCGCTGCTATTGCCGGCCACGTGAAGGGCAACATCCATCAAAAGAAGTATGGCTTCTTTCAATCCGAACAAACGTCATTCCAGGCAATTGCCGAAGATTTGGGGCTTGTTAAGGTACAGGGCAGCCCACTAATTTACAAACGCCATCCGCTGGTTTATTTGGTTGAAGCGGCTGATGACATCTGCTACAGCATAATTGATTTGGAAGATGCACACCGGCTTAAGATATTATCTTACGCTCAGATTAAGGAACTGTTGATGCCCATTTGTAACAGTACACGCATGGCAAACTGGCTCGAAACTGAATTTGAGGACGAAGACGCTAAAGTAAGCATCATGCGGGCCAAGGCGATCAACAACCTTATTACCGCCTGCTCTAAAATTTTCATGGACAATCAAGACAGTATCTTAAGTGGCAATTTTAATCAGGGCCTTACCGACGCGTTAGAGGAACCGTTTTTGACGCCATGGAACGCTATCAGTAAGATTTCGGTTCAAAAGATATACAACTATCAATCGGTGGTGCAAATTGAGGTAGCCGGATACAAGGTTATGGGCGGTTTACTTGAAGAGTTTATACCAGCCGTACTTCACAATAGTACAAGCTACCATAATAAGCTGGTTAAGTTAATACCCAAGCAGTTCATCACTCCTAATACCGATCTGTACTCAAAAATTCAAAGCGTGTTAGATTTCGTTTCGGGGATGACGGATTTGTATGCTGTAGAGCTTTATCGCAATATTAAAGGTATTTCGTTCCCCGCAATTCATTAAAAAGGGGGAATTATTACAATCAGGTCAAATTTATATAGGTATAACTAACACAATTTAGTTTATATTTGCGTTACTCTGTTAAAATTACATTAACTTATCAAAACACTGTTGCTCCCATCCTCTCCGAATACTTATTGAGGCACAGGCACGGAACTAATTTTTTTATTTAAACAATTACATGGCTGCAAAACTTACGCCTGGAGAATTTGATTATAACTCAACCCGCAGTAAACTCCTTTTAACCGAATATGGCCGCAATGTGCAAAACATGGTCAAATATATAGTTGCACTGCCCACTAAAGAAGAGCGCAACAAATATGCTAACGTTGTTATTGAACTGATGGGCTTTTTAAACCCGCATTTGCGCGACGTAGCCGATTTTAAACACAAGCTTTGGGATCACCTGCACATTATATCCGACTACAAAATAGACGTTGATTCACCTTACCCATTGCCATCACCAGAAGCTATTCACTTAAGGCCAGAGCCGCTTGGGTACCCCAATCAACGTATTAAATACAAGCACTATGGAAAAACCATTGAGCTGATGATAGCTAAAGCCAAAAGTATTGATGAACCGGCGCGCAAGCAACACATGGTACAGGCAATAGCCAATTTCATGAAAATGGCTTATGTTCAATGGAACAAAGATTCAGTAACTGACGAAAGCATCCTGGCTGATTTACGCGAACTGTCAAACGGCGAATTGCGGTTAGAAGAAAATGTTAATTTGAACAAGGTGGACTACCGCGCACCGGTTCAAAACACACGCGGCAATAATCAGAGCCGCAGCAATAACCAAAACCGCAGCAATGGCGGCGGCGGGCAGCAAAATCGCAATAACAATCAAAACCGCAACAACAACCAGCGCAGTAACAACCAAAATCGTGGCGGCGGTGGCCAGCGCAAATATTAATTGATCGGGCTTTTTATCTTTTTGTTTTGAGCTCAAGCTGAAAGCCGCTTTTAGAGAAGCTTTTGTTATTTACCTAAGCAGGCCATTATTGCTCAAAAATGGCAGTTAGCTATATTGAAAACAATTTGGCCTGCGCAAACCAATTATCGTTTTTTGCATTTATTATTTCATCTTTGCAGAAATTAAACCGGCCATAGTGTCTGTTAAACACTATAGTATTATTATGAAGAATGCTTTTGTAATTCAGGGTGGTAAACCTTTGAAAGGCGAAATTATACCTCAGGGCGCTAAAAATGAAGCCCTACAGATATTATCGGCTGTACTTTTAACTAGCGAAAAGATAACAATCAGCAATATTCCGGACATAAAGGATGTTAACAAGCTCATTGAGCTATTAGGTGATATGGGTGTTATTGTTGAACGCCTCTCTGCCGATACCTATAGCTTTGAAGCTAAAGACATCGACCTCGATTTTTTCCAGTCAGAGGCTTTTAAGGCCAAAGGCGGAAGCTTGCGTGGTTCAATCATGATTGTTGGTCCACTGCTGGCTCGTTTCGGTAAAGCATCAATTCCAAAACCGGGTGGCGATAAAATTGGCCGCCGCCGTTTAGATACCCATTTCCTGGGATTTGAAAAATTGGGCGCACAGTTCAATTATAATCCGGAGGACGGTTTCTTTAAGGTAGATGCATCTGACCTTAAGGGCACTTATATCTTACTAGACGAAGCATCAGTTACTGGTACTGCTAATATAGTTATGGCTGCCGTGCTGGCAAAAGGCATCACCACTATTTATAATGCGGCATGCGAGCCCTACCTACAACAACTTTGCAAAATGCTGAACCGCATGGGCGCAAAAATCACCGGTATAGGCTCTAACCTGCTAACCATTGAGGGTGTAACCGAACTACATGGCACCGAGCACCGCATGCTGCCCGATATGATCGAGATAGGCTCGTTTATTGGTTTGGCTGCCATGACAGGTTCAGAAATAACTATTAAAGATGTTCAGTACAAAGAGCTGGGTATCATTCCCGACACTTTCAGACGCCTGGGTATTAAGTTGGAGCTTCGCGGTGATGATATTTTCATTCCCGCTCAGGACCATTATGAAATAGAAACCTTCATCGATGGTTCCATCATGACTATTGCAGATGCCCCTTGGCCTGGCTTTACCCCCGATTTGTTAAGTATTGTGCTGGTTGTGGCCACACAGGCTAAAGGTTCTGTCTTAATTCATCAAAAGATGTTTGAAAGCCGCTTGTTCTTTGTAGATAAGTTACTCGATATGGGTGCGCAAATTATTTTGTGTGATCCGCACCGTGCAACGGTAATTGGCTTAGATAAGCAAGTACAACTGCGCGGTATTTCAATGACATCGCCTGATATTCGTGCCGGAGTATCGTTGCTAATTGCAGCGCTTTCAGCTCAGGGCCAATCAACAATTTACAACATTGAGCAAATTGAGCGCGGCTACCAACATATTGACGAACGACTAAAAGCTTTAGGTGCAGACATAACACGGATCTGATTTACCAGATAACCGATACTGTTACAAAACCCACTGCTTTTACGTTAAAGGCAGTGGGTTTTTTGCTATAAGCCACTTCGACACTAAATTCAAACCCAAACAGAAATTCAACCTCTTCTTACACTATGTTAGCTTACACCGCTCAATTGTACAGAAACGCTTATAGCGGCTTATCGCGCAATAGCTGGTTTCTGGCTTTAGTTTTACTGGTAAACCGCAGTGGTACCATGGTGCTGCCCTTCATGACAATCTATTGCACGCAGCAACTGCACTTTACCATAGCACAAGCCGGCGTAGTAATGTCTATGTTTGGTGTAGGCTCTTTGGTTGGAGCTTTCCTGGGCGGCAAAATAACCGACAAGTATGGCTTTTACGACGTGCAGTTTAGCGCACTCATTAGCGGCGGCTTACTTTTTCTTCTATTGGGATTCCAAACCGGCTTTTGGTCGGTCTGTATAATTGCCTTTGTATTAAGCGTTTGTAATGATGCGTTCAGACCGGCCAACTCAACCGCTGTAGCACATTACAGCACGCCCCAAACACGCACCCGCTCCTATTCATTAAACCGGCTTGCCGTTAATTTGGGTTGGGCGTTCGGCGGCGCCTTAGGCGGGTTTTTAGCGTCAGTAAACTATCACCTGCTTTTTTGGGTAGATGGCTGCACCAATATATTATCAGGGTTACTTTTGCTAAAGCTAATGCCACGAACGGCTGTAGTTAAATCTATAACGACCAAAGTTAAAGGCTACACTAAAGGTACTTCTGCTTACAAGGATGGCATATATTTACTTTTCCTGTTATTTACGGTACTTTTTTCTATCTGCTTCTTTCAACTGTTTACCATGCAACCGGTTTTTTATAAAACACAGTGGCATTTTAGCGAAACGATTATAGGCATGCTCATGTCGGTTAATGGATTGCTTATTATCGCCGTTGAAATGGTGCTAGTACATAAACTGGATGGAAAAAAGCACGCACTTATTTACATTGCCCTGGGCGTAATGCTAACGGGTATTGGCTTTGCAATAACAAACCTGTTGCCTGGCTTTTTATGGTCGGCGCTGATAGTTGTGCTGTTTATAACCATGGGTGAGATTATGAGTATGCCTTTCACTAACGCTTTTTGGATCTCCCGTGCTACAAGCGAAAATACAGGCCAATACGCTGCGCTGTATAGCATGTCGTGGTCAACAGCACAAATTATAGCCCCCGCTTTAGGCAGCGTGTTAATTAACTATAATGGCTATGCATTTTTATGGTGGGTAACTAGCGGCCTGTGCATGACATCTGCTGCCGGATACCTGCTATTGTATCGGTATAAATTTAAAGCACCATCGCAAACCGCTCTAGGAAATGCGTAATGTTATATTATCAGAGCGTGTTTTATGAAAGTATCTTAAACTCTTACTTAATGCGTTTGTTGAAGTTCTAAATATTTAACGATGATCAAAGCATTTATTCTGGATTTGGATAACACCATATACCCGGCTCCCTCTATTTCACATATTGTATTTAAGCCAATATATCAATTACTCGAGGAGCACCAGCAGGAAATTGGCAGGAACAAGCTGCCAGAAATTAAAATGCAGATGAATAAAAAAGCCTGGCAAAAAATTGCGGAAGAACATGGCTTTAATGATGAGTTGACAAAAAAGGGCGCAGACATACTTCGCGAAACTGAAGTGGACATACCTATGCAAGCGTTTAGCGACTACGAGCTGGTAAAGCCGTTCGAGGTAGACAAATTTTTGGTCACAATGGGCTTCACAAAAATGCAGGAAGGCAAAATCAAGATGCTGAACCTTGATCAGGACTTCAAAGAAACATCTGTTAACGACCCTGAAAAATCTGAAGATACCAAGAAAGAGGTTTTTGAAAGTATCTTAAAAAGACACGGGTATAAGCCAGAGGAAGTACTAGTGATTGGCGACGACCCTGACTCGGAAATAAAAGCCGGAAAGGACCTGGGCTCGCCCACTGTGTTGTATGACCGCCAAAACGAGTTTAAAGATGAGCAGGCCAGCCACCGCATTCAAAATTTTTCGGAGCTTGAGGCCATAGTAGCACAATACAATCATCAGTAACCAGCCAGTAAAACCTTTGCAGTTACCAGTAATTGCCCTACATGCCGCATGGTATGCTCGGCCGAGTGGATATATAATCCTATAACGGTAGAAGGTACCTGCGCACGGCCAACGCCCCTAACGTCGGTCAGTTCAAGCTCACTGGCGCTTTTAAGCTGAGCTATGGCAATGTCTACCTGCCGGTTAAATCGCTCAATCAGTTCCCTGGTGTTATAAGTTTCCGCCGAAGGCTTACCTTCGGCGGCTAAAGCGCTAAGTTGTGCATGGTTTAAACTTTCTGCACGTGCATAGGTAAATAACCTATCCAACACTCCGGCCAGGTGCTGCAAATGGAACCCAGGTGAAGCCATACCGGCAGGTTTTAACCACAGCAGCTCCGCAGGAAAATTATTCATTAACTCTTCCACTTCTTCACGTGCCTGTAACAAGGCGTGAGCAACAGGCTGCAGCAACGCAGGCATATCAGGAAGCGGTCCACGCAACCAAACCTCAGGTAGTTTATTAACCATATCAGCAAACTTAAAAAAATACCCGCTTATTACATGGTGGTATTCAGAACAACTACGCGGTTTTAATTGTCTAAAAATTAACCATGAAGAAATTACTTACCCTAATACTTACAATTAGTTGTATGGCTAATGCAAATGCTCAAGTGATTGAAGGCCCCATGCATGAAAAATTTGCAGTACGCATTGTGGCCGATAAGTTAAGCGATCCATGGGAGATAACTTATGGTGCCGACGGCCAGCTATGGGTAACCGAGGCCCGCGGCTACAGGGTAAGCCGAATCGACCCGGCGAATGGCACCAAAACCGTATTGCTGGATCTGAGCCGGGAAAAGAATTTCCCACGATATGATAAAATGAAGAAAGAGGTTAGTGGTGGCAAGCCCTGGCCCCAAGGCGGGCTTATGGGTATGGCTCTGCATCCGGGCATACTTAAAGGTAAGCCCTACGTTTACCTAGCTTATATATACAACTTTGCAGGTGCCGATAGTACTGGCAATGGATGCAAGATTGGTGAACGAGGATGTTATTTTACAACCCGCATTATTAGATACGAGTACCAGGCAGCCGAACAGAAGCTTACTAATCCCATAACGCTTTGTGACAGCATACCCGGCAGTAATGATCATAATGGTGGCAGGTTGATGATAGCGCCGGTTAACGGTAAAGATTATCTTTTTTATACCGTTGGCGATTTAGGCGCCGGGCAATTTAATAATGGCGGTCGCCCTAATCATGCACAGGATACGCACTACTACGAAGGCAAAGTACTGCGCTTTAATGTTGAGCCTGATACAGACGCAGGTAAGTTTGATAGTTGGATACCTAACGACAATCCGTTTAACAATAGCCGGCAAAACGCAGTATGGAGTTACGGGCACCGTAATGCCCAGGGTTTAAGCTACGCTGTTGTTGGCGGTAAAGGTCGAATCTATTCGTCTGAACATGGGCCCTATTCTGATGATGAGATTAATATTGTGGAGAAGGGAAAAAATTACGGGCATCCCCTTATTATTGGCTATGCGGATGGCAACTACAACGGATTAGCGGCCAGTGTTTCAGATAAAGAAATACTTCCAGGTACATGGCACACAACGTATCCGTTAATTACTGATGAAAAGAAAAATGCAGCAAAAATTGGCTTAGTATTATATCGCAATCCAATCAAAACACTTTACCCCAATAGCCATAACTTTTTACAAAATCTTTTTGAAGGTGTAAAAAACAACACCGGGAAGGATACCGAGTGGCCATCTGAAGCACCAAGCAGTATAGAAGTTTATACATCGGCGGCTATACCAGGCTGGCAAAATTCGCTGCTACTGCCTGCTTTAAAGGGCAGTAAGCTGGTACGTTTAAAATTGGACGCTGAAGGCAACCAAATTATTAGCGATACCTTAAATTATTTTAAAGGCAATGTACGTTACAGGGATATAGCTATATCCCCAGGCGGAAAAAGCATTTACCTGGCGGTTGACAGCAACGCCATATCGTCGGGCCCTTCTGCGCACTACCCGCATAGTGTAAGCTACAGAGGCTGTATACTAGAGTTTACTTATGTAGGACAAGCCGATTCCCAATCAGTTCCAGCCAAGCCATCAAAACTGCCCGAAGGCACTATTAAGCGCAAAAGAAGTGCTGCGAATAACCCAAAGTACAGGTAATTCGATACAATAGCACTTGTGGTATAGTGATTGCTTACAGATGAACACATACATCGAACTTACCTATGATATCAATTATCCAAAAAAACAAAATAGCAAGGTGGCCTTTGCTTATTACAGCGGTTTGTGCCACGCTACTGGTTGTACTCGAGAGCTGCCATAAAACTAAGCGCTCTGATATGGCCCAAACTATTTACAAAGTAAATAAGAACAAGGCTTTCAACAAAGTTACACCCGAGGGCTTCGAGCCGGTATTTAAACAGGTACTGGCCGCAAAAAAAAGCAAACTTAAAAACCCAGTACTTATAACCACCTTCTATGAGCAGAATGGTTATGACCCTGCCTTAGTGCTTGACCATATGGCTGGTGAAGATTTAAAAACTTTGGCTACTTACCTAAAACGCTCCGGCGAGCACGGCCTGGATCCAAAAATGTTTCAGGCAGATGAGGTGAATAACCTGGTTAATAAATTTTATAGCAAAGACGCTATTAAAACTACCGAAGAAGCCTACCAAAACATGGCGGAGCTTGAGGTGCTATTAGCTAATTCACTTATTAATTACACCAATGCCTTGCAATACGGCGTAATTAGTCCGCGTAAAATTTACGCCCGTTACTTTACCAAAACATTACGTCCTGATAGTGTATCAATGAGTAAAGTATTCGGTATTGCAGATATGAAGCATTTTTTGGATAGTATTCAGCCTAAAAACCCGCAGTATATAGCATTACAGAAAGCATTAATGAGTAATGTACAAGTGCCTGGCAAAACTCCTGAAGAGACTGACCGCATATTGAAAGTAAACCTGGAGCGCTTGCGCTGGAAAAACAAACCGACAGAAAAGAAATTTGTACTGGTGAACATCCCTGACTATCGCCTGGACGTAGTGGAGAATGGCAAGTCGGTTATGAATATGAAAGTTTGCGTGGGCGAAGGCCGTAACATTGACCGTGCCGACAACTTGGTTGAGTATGATGAAAGTGATAAGGTAGACCGTCCGTTTTCGCGGGAAACGCCACAGTTAAATAGTATGATTTATTCGGTGCAGGTTAACCCGGTTTGGAACATACCTAAAAGTATTGCCAGTAAAGAAATTATGGTTCGGGCTGCACAGGACCCTTATTACCTGGCCAATAACAATATTGATGCTTACAAAGGCGGACAGGTTGTTGAAGATCCTGAAACTATTGACTGGGCATCAGCCAATAAAGATGAGTATGATTTCAAACAACGTCCTGGTGATGATAACGCATTAGGTAAAATCAAGTTCCTGTTTAAAAACAACAGTAGCGTTTACTTGCACGATACCCCTGCCAAACTAGCTTTTGACAAGCCAATGCGTGCGGTGAGCCATGGCTGCGTACGTGTTGAACGTCCATTGGATTTGGCACATGCGCTATTTGGCGACGGCAATAAATTCCAAACCATTAAGACTGACATGGGTATGGATAATCCTAATCCGGAAGATATTCAATTGCCGAACAAAGTAGGTGTCTACTTAACTTACATGACTTGCTGGCTTGATGAAACTGGGACATTACAGTTTAGGCCAGACGTTTACGGCTTAGATATCGTATTATTTGCTCATATGAACAAATATTTAACTGCATAATCCTCTTAAGGAAATAAAAAGCGGGATAAGCCGAAATGCTTATCCCGCTTTTTTTTGTGCATTTTTCCGCAACCATATTGGGTATTTACAGAAGTGTTTTTGAGGTATTAATACAAGAGCGTGAAAATCCGAATGCTCATTTTTGTGCAGTACTATTTAAGCAAAATACCCATGGTAGGAATTAACAAGGTCATTCTGGTTGGCCACTTAGGTCAAGACCCATTCATCAGACAATTAGATGGGGGCATTTCTGTAGCCAGCTTCCCGTTGGCCACATCAGAAAATCATCAAAAAGGCGTAGAAACCGAGTGGCATAACATTATAATGTGGCGTGGCCTTGCTGATGTGGCGGCCCGGCTTTTGCAACAAGGTAAGCTGGTATACATTGAAGGTAAATTACGCAAACGCGACTTCATAGACAGCTACGGAAACAAAAAACAAACTACTGAAGTATTGGCCGAAAGCTTTACCATACTTGGGCGCACAACCGATTTTGAGGCGGCTTAGGTGGTAACACGCTAAGTTATCGTTTTCCCCAGACCTAAATGCAAGGCCATCGTAGGTTATCTATCGTGGTAATCAGCCAACTCCAATTAATTTAAGGCCCGAATTTGTATTCTTTGTCAGTAGTTGATACTAGCACTCATTTACATTAACCGTTTTTCTGTAAACAAAGCCATTATGAAGCGCACACACGTTTATAATGGCTTTTTTTAAAGGCTACACTTAATAATTGGAAGTTCGGATCTATCACGTCTTCATTGTTTTTTATTTGATATTGCGCTAATCTTTCCAATCAACTAACACGCTTTAACAAAGTTGAGAATAGATATTTAACTTAAATATATTATTTACTGACCATGCCTATCACAGTTGTTTCCAAAAAACTGCACACCTACTAAAGTACTTTTAACTACTGCTTAAAGCACATCTTTCCCAAACTATCCTACAGCTATAAAGCAGTTCTTAATGGCAATATGCATTATGATACTTCAAATAATAAGGCCAAATGAATGACTTGTTACGAGCCGGTATACCAATCTAATTGCTAAAAGTTTTAAATATTTGAGCTTTTGTTTATAAAAGTCGCAATTAAAATCATCGCTAATTAAAATTAAAATAAATACCTGTTTAAAAACAGGTATTAAAACATATACTACTCAGGTAAATATACTCCATGGGCAAAAATATGTCCAACTACCTTTGTTACGTAAACTATTGGTTAAACATCTCTCCCCTAACATGTGATCAATTTGTAAACGAAAGGCAAATAGTATACGAATATTAACCCATTCGAAAAAATACTTAAAAGGTCATAACAATTAAATATTAATAATGATGAGACTTTACCCAAGTATAACCAAGAAAACGAAGCTAAAAGAGCAGATTTTGATTGTGGACAGTGAATGGAACATGCTTAAACTACTATATGCGGTTTTGTCCGATCAATTTGATCTTGTAACAAAAAATAGTTCGGTTGATGCTCTGCAGTGGTTAGAAAGTGGCAACAAGCCAGCTCTGATCATTACCGAATTCCAACTCCCTTATCTGGATGGTGCTTCCTTCATCAGGCACCTTAAGTACAGCGGCATTTTTAACAGCACGCCAGTTATAGTCCTTTCTCATGCTAATGATATAGAGGCTAAAATCAAGAACGTTGCTTTCCAAGTGGGCGCCATTATCTCTAAGCCCTTCAATCCATCTTACCTCATTTTTAAAATTAATACGCTGCTACATGAATACAAATCTGCAATGGCTTGAAATGCCCCAAAACCAGATATCTGCCTGGCAGATAAATATCGGCTACGCAGGAAAAGATTTTAAAGAGATGGTGCAGGCAGAAATGCCCGACGCTTATCTGATAAATTGCTTTGAAACTATTGATGAGCTGAGCAACTCTATTCGCCACTTATCAGTATTGGAGATGCCTGATGTTTTGATGATGGAGGTGGATGATGCCGAACAATGCTTTAGCTTTATTGAAGCGTTGCGTAAGGACGAGCATTTGCGGGATATTTTGATCGTATTACTTTCAAAATTTGATAACGAGGAATGGAAAAAAAGGGCTGCAGCTTTAAAAGTTCATGACTTTTATGTGTATCCTTTTAGCATTGTGCATTTGCATGAGCGCGTTAAACTACTGCTTAAGTTAAGGATACTCAAACCTTACAATAACAATCATCAAATTCTTGATTATCAAAAGGAGTTTATTTACCGCATGCCGCCAAGCAAGCGCCTTTTTGATATTGTATGCTCGGCGTTAACGCTTTTGTTTTTGGCGCCGCTGTTGTGTGTTGTTGCATTGCTGGTTAAACTGGAGTCTCCGGGGCCGATTATTTATCGTAGCAAACGCGTAGGCACTGGTTATAAAGTGTTCGACTTTTACAAATTCCGTAGCATGCAAACTGATGCAGATAGTAAAGTGACAGAATTTCAAAAAGTAAATATGTACAGCCAAAACAGTAACTCAACTGATAAGGCTGTTTTTTTTAAGGTAGCTAATGACCCACGTATAACCAAGGTTGGCCAGTTTATACGCAACACCAGTATTGATGAATTACCACAGCTTTTTAACATCCTGCTGGGTGATATGTCTTTTGTGGGTAATCGTCCGCTGCCGCTTTATGAGGCTGAACTGCTGACTTCAAATGAGTGGTCTATGCGTTTTTTGGGCCCGGCCGGCTTAACCGGACTGTGGCAAATAACCAAACGCGGTAAACGCGATGTCTCGGAGCAGGAACGCAAAGAACTGGACAACTACTATGCGCAAAGGTGCTCTTTCTGGCTCGATCTAAAGATAATTCTCAAAACGTTCCCGGCGCTCATACAAAAGGAACAAGTATAGCTTAAACGTCAAACATACCATGAACATTCAAAAATTTAAATTGCCTCTACTACTCCTGCTCTTTTCCACTAAAACACTCATTGTGAAATCGCAGGAAAGCATAGTCCCGCGGGTATCCGGCGAATACGTCGATAAACTGGTGCGTGTTGCACAAAAAAATTACCCTGAGGTAACAGCACGAAGCCAGCAAACAGCTATCGCTAAAAACAAGATTACTCAAACCCAGGTAAGTTGGCTCGACGCCTTTAACGTATCTTACTTTTACAGGCCAAACCGTACAGTTGATATTGTTGACCCCAACTTATTTAACGGTTACCAATTAGGTGTTAGCCTCAATCTGGGCAGTTTGTTCCAAAAGCCATTTGCCACCAAAGAAGCCAAACTAGAATATAAAGTTGCCCAATTACAAGAAAGGCAATATAACCTAACTATCACTGCCCTGGTAAAGGAAAGATACTTTGCCTACTTAGAGCAAATGGGGCAGCTAAGGCTGCGTACCAAATCTTACACCGATGCCGAGGCCCTGGTTAAACAGCTACGGTATAAGTTTGAGAAAGGCGAAGCTCAGTTTGATGACTATCAACGGGCTTTAATCCTGTCTGCAGAGCAAAATCAGCAACTTATACATGCCGAAGCTGGTGTATTTACCACCAAATCGGCTCTGGAAGAATTACTGGGCGATAAATTAGAAAATGTGAAGTAATGGAAATCAGAAATTATTTTTTACTGCTAAAAAGGCACAAATTGATGCTCATCATCATACCAGTAATTGCCATGATTGCTGCATATGCTTTTGTACGTTATCTGCCTGATACCTACGTGGCCAAAACGCAAATCATAACAGGCCTCATCGATCAATCACAACAAGTACTGGATAACAATAACCGCAACGATAACAGGCGCAATGACGAGTTTACTAACCTGATCGAAACCATGCAACTGGATAAGGTAATGAGTCAGGTTTCTTATCAGTTAGTTATTCATGATCTTACCAGCGGCAAACCGTTTCGTAAAATGAACAAGGCAGAAGACTTTAGCCCCGCTATGGGCAAAAAGATCGTGTCGACCTTGAAAGAAAAGCAGCAATCGTTTGGCTTGCTCAATCCCTCTAACCCGTTAGAAAAGAATATAGACTCGCTCACGGCTTCGATGGGTTATGATGCTGGCCAATTGTTAAAAAAGAACCTCAAAATTTACCATTTTGACGGCAGTGATTTCATCATCCTGGAATGTGAAACCGAAAATGCTGCTCTATCGGCCTTTATCATCAACCAGTTATCAAACAAGTTTATTACCTACTATACCAACTATGTTGGTCAAGGCAGGTATAAATCTACTGAATTTTTGGCAAGCCTGCTCAACGAGAAGAAAACGGCAATGCGCGCAAAAATTGACGAACTGCAGAATTATAAGATCAAACACAACATCCTCGACATGACAAACGAGGCGAAGGATGTTTACGGACAGATTAGCAGTCTTGAAAGTTACCGTCAGCAGGCAGATAAAGATGTTATTGCTTACAGAGGCGCATTGAAAAGTATAGACGGTCGCTTTAACCCGAGAGATCGCCGGTACCTGGAGTCAACAACTGCTAAGGTAAACAGCAGCATTCTCTCCACCCGCGAGCGATTACGGGTTATGAATAATAAATACTTAGAGAACAACTTTGATCAGCGCTATAAAAAGAGCGTTGACTCCCTTCAAGATGTGCTTTCTGAGCAAATTAACGAATCAACTGATAAATATATATCTAACCCTTTAGCCGCTAAAGACAACCTGGTGCAGGAGAAACTAAAAATGGAGAACAGCCTGGAGCTGGCCCGTTACAGTTCAGGCTCTCTAAATCGCCAACTTAGTCAGCTAAAAGGACGCCTAAATTCGCTGGTGCCTGCCGAAGCTGTAGTAAACTCGTTAGAGCGGGATATAGACGTGGCTACCAAAGAGTACCTGGATGTGCAGGATAAGTATAACCAAGCCAATGTTGCCAACATAATGCCGGTTCAACTGCGTCAATTACATTCAGCATTGTCGGGTGCCAAGCAACCGTCTAAAAAAATATTTTTAGTTGCAGTAAGCGGCGTCGTAAGCTTTGCCTTGTGCATGGTGATCGTGCTCTTGCTTTTCTACATAGACGATTGTGTACGCAACCGTGAAGATCTGGAACGCATTACGAAAATGCCGGTAATAGGCGAACTGAACCTGGTACCCGAAATGGCAGGAAAGAAGATACAGCCCAAACAAGAAAAATACGTTAGTGGCAGCATCACACTGTTCCGGAACTTATTGCGCAACATCAGGTTTGAGATCGACCGCGTAGCCTCGAAAGATAAAATATTTGCAATAACCAGTTTAAACGGCACTCAAGGCAAAACACTCTTTTCGTTCAGTTTAGCTTATGCATACGCTATAAGCAACAAAAAAGTACTGTTGGTTGACGGTAATTTCAGTAACCCGCTTATTAGCGAGACAGCTAAGCCTAAGCTTTACCTGGAAGATTACCTGCGCGGCGCAGAGTTTGAAAACAGCACTATTTACACACAAATTGCCGACGCCGCAGAGAGCGACAAACTCATCAGGCTGCAGGATATAGACGCCAATAATAGCATTACAACCACCATTCAACGCCTGAGCACACAAACACCTCAGATACAAGGCGGCATGGACCGTATCAGCATTATAGGCAACCGTGGCGGCGATACTTCACTATTCGAGATCAGCAATCAATCCAGCATTCGCAAACGCCTTGATGATCTGAAGTCAAAATTCGATGTCATCATTATTGAGACTGGCTCACTAGACACTTTATCTAAATCAAAAGAATGGATGCAGTTTTCGGACAAAACCATAGCCGTTTTTGAAAACAATCAAAGTATCAAGAACGGTGCTAAGGCAGGAGTTAAATACCTGCACAGCCTTAACGGCAAAATGCTGGGTTGGGTACTAAACAAAGTACCTGTAACCTATAAAGAAGCCGTTAAATCTTAAGGCAACGCAAATGGACAAGCATTATAAAAGTTTGAAAGACGATTTGCAGGCGCAACTAAACCCAAGGCAAAAAGCATTAAAGTTAATTGCAACTGCAATAGCATTTATAATCATGTCAGGGTTCCTGCTTAAAATCGTTTTGTTTTAAAAATACGGAATGATGTTAACTAAGAAAATAAAGACATATAGCTGGACCGACCTGTTTTATCAACCGGCGGGATACCTGATTATGTCGCTTGTAGCGCTGATTCTGAGCGCTGCAATTATACATTGGGGCGTTCCGGCAGCACTAACTATACTCGGCTTGGTTATAGGCTTACCAATGGTATATGCCATAGTTGCCTATCCGAAGTTCGGTATCATGACGCTGTTGATTAGCTCATACCTCATCATGTGGATTAACCGTATGGTACTCAACTATCCTATGGGTACCGTTATGGATGGCTTGCTCATTCTTTTGGTTGTGGGCTTTATTATCAAGCACAAGTACGATAAGAAATGGCGCTTCCTTGATGATTCGGTAAGCATAATGATGATGGTGTGGATTTTATACAACACCCTGGAACTGTTTAACCCTTACGCACAATCACGTGTGGCCTGGTTATTTACCATACGTACTATAGGCATTGTGGCACTTACATATTACCTGTTTGCATTTCATATAAAGTCAGCAGGTTTTATAAGGCTTATATTCAAAACCTGGATTGGCTTATCGGCATTTGCCGCGGTTTATGCCATTTTTCAAGAGTTTCATGGCTTTTTGCCGTTTGAGCAGAAATGGCTCGACGCTGATCCAAGTGCATCCAGCTTGTACTTCCAGGCAGGACGCTGGCGCAGATTTGGCATTTTTTCTGATCCGGTTGCTGCTGCTTATAACATGGCAATCAGCAGCTTACTTTGTTTTGTGCTCATTTTTGTTACCAAATCAGTATTAAAAAAGGTAACGTTAGTGCTGCTCATGATGCTCTTTGCTATGGCAACGCTGTACGCTGGCATCAGGGGTGCATTTATTCTCCTTCCAGCGGGGCTGTTCTTGTTCTTCCTGCTCAAGCTTAACGCCAAAACACTGATACTGGGGATCATCTTTGCTATGGGATTTGCCGTGCTTATACGGGTACCTACAACTAACACGGCACTATGGCGGTTCCAAACAGCTTTCCGGCCATCAGATGATGCTTCGTTCAACGTAAGAAAGAACAACCAAAAACGTATACAACCCTACATACAAACGCATCCAATTGGCGGGGGCCTCGGCTCCACCGGTACCTGGGGGCAACGTTTTTCGCCCGGCACTTACCTGGCATCTTTTCCACCAGATAGCGGCTATGTACGTGTAGCTGTAGAAAGCGGCTGGATTGGCCTGGCGCTGTTATGTGCATTGTTCTTTGTGATTCTGCAAAAAGGCATCACTAATTACTTTGCTATCCAGAACAATGAGTTAAAACATTACTGCCTGGCTATGGTGCTGGTTGTATTTGCGCTGAGCATAGGCAATTACCCACAGGAGGCATTGGTACAGTTTCCCATAAATATCTATTTCTACTTGGCTATAGCCTTAATTGGCACTACGCTTAAGCTCGACAAACAGCTGCAGCAAAATCAACAAAACCATCACCACCTTAAAAACATAACCCTATGATTAAAAACAGAGATATTTTGGTAGTTGGCCAGCAAGCCTGGGATATTGAGATAGGTAGCAATTGCAAGAACATTGCACTCGAGTTTAGTAAATATAACCGGGTGCTTTACGTAAACCCACCGCTGGACCGTATTACCATGTTAAGGCAACGCCATGATGAGAAGGTTCAGAAACGTATGGCTGTTATAAGGCATGAGCAGGAAGACCTGGTACAGCTTGGCCCTAACTTATGGAATCTTTATCCAGATAAATTAATTGAGTCGATCAACTGGATTAAAGCTCACTGGCTTTTCGATCTGTTAAATAAACGTAACAACAAACTTTTTGCAAGCGCCATAAAAAAGGCTTTACATGTTTTGGGGTTTGAAAACGTCATCATTTTTAACGACAGCGATATGTTCAGAAGCTTCTATTTGAAAGAGCTGCTCCAGCCAGACTTAAGCATCTATTACTCGCGTGACTACTTGCTGGCTACTGATTATTACCGCCATCACGGTAAAAAGCTGGAACCTATGTTGATTAGCAAGAGCGACTTATGCGTAGCTAACTCTGAATATTTGACGGATTACTGCAAAAAATATAACCCTCACTCCTATTACGTTGGCCAGGGTTGCGACTTAACTACTTTTACTGACGTGGATACTAACGTAGTTCCGGCTGATATAGCGCGTATCGGTAATCCTGTTATTGGTTACGTAGGTGTGTTGTTTTCTGCAAGACTTGATATTAATATACTGGTACACATAGCACTGAACAACCCGGACTGGAACTTGGTTCTTATTGGGCCGGAGGACGAAAGCTTCATTAACAGTAAACTGCACCAGTTAGATAATGTACACTTCTTAGGCGCTAAAGCTCCGGCAGAATTACCTGCTTATATTAACGCTTTTGATGTATGTATAAATCCGCAGGTGTTGAATGAACTTACCATTGGCAATTACCCACGTAAGATAGACGAATACCTGGCCATGGGCAAACCGGTGGTAGCAACAAAAACACAAGCAATGAAAGTGTTCGAAAAACACACTTATACGGCATCTACTAAAGAGGAATACCCTGCATTAATTAGAAAAGCACTGGTTGAAGACAGCCCACAAGCACGTATTAACCGCAAAGGGTTTGCTGCAGGACACACCTGGACCAACAACGTAAATGAGATATACGAAGCCATTATAAAAGCCATTGATATTAACGCTTATAACACGCAGAAGAAAACAACTTCTCACCATCCTATACCCTAACTTATAGTCATCATCTAACCACTATAGTTAAACATCTTATCTAAAAACATGCCTTCTAAATTAGCACACTTAATTCTGGCCCATGCCTATCCAAAACAACTCGAACGCCTGATTAATCGCCTGCAGCATGCTGATGCCGATATTTATATACACCTGGATGCTAAATCCAAAATAAAAGATTTTATACACCTGCAGTGTAGTAATGTTTTTTTTGTGAAAAAGCGTACCTCGGTGGTTTGGGGAACTTATAGTCTGGTGCAAGCTACATTAGACGGCATGTATGAAATCTTGCATGCTCAAAGGTCTTACAGCCATATCAACTTGTTAAGTGCGCAGGATTATCCGTTAAAATCAGCAGATGAGATACAGCGCTTTTTTCAGGATAACACTGACAAATCATTTTTAGATTCGCCGGTAATTGGCGAAGGATGGATGGACGGTGTTCACCGTGTTGAAAATTTTAATTTTGGCGATTATAAATTCCCGGGTCATTACCTTCTGCAATATGCTGTTAACTTTTTAAGGATAAAAAAAAGGGTTCCTGCTGGCCTGATACCTTATGGCCGTTCGCAGTGGTTTACTATCACGCCGCAATGTGCCGAGTTTATGATTAATTACCTCGAGTCACATCCGGATGTTAAACGCTACTTCAGAATGAGTTTTGCACCAGATGAATTTATCTTTCAAACTATTTTGGGTAACTCACCTCTTAAGGATACTTTAGTAAACGACAATTTACGCTACATTAATTTTCCGGCTGGCCATTTGCACCCCACTACTATAACCACGGCTGATGCGGTGGCATTAACCACTTGTGGAAAGCTGTATGCCCGAAAATTCGACCCGAGAACTGACAGCGTTATATTGAATTATCTGGACTGGGTAGCCCAATTTGGCATAGATCTCGACTCGCAAGAATTTAAGTGTTTAAAATATATCTTCAATTCATAAGAATAAAAAGCTAGCGCAACTATAACCTAAATTAAAGCCATAACGTATGCTGATGCAGTTTTACATATTTGATATTGTATTGGTGATGATGGCTGTTACCCGTAAAGTTGCTTTCCTTTTTTTATTAACTATCCCTTCTTTAATAGACTGTCGCAAATTTAACCACACTGAGGAGGCAATTAGTGTGGTTAGTACGCCGCTTGCACAAGGCGACACTACAGCTTTTAAGAATTTGCTTGGCGTTAATGCCTTTGAATGGAATTTTTTGCAAAACCCGGCCGATGTAAATAACGGCATGCAAATTTATGAGCCTAAAATGCAGGTGATTAAAACTTTTGCAGGCGTAAGGCACTACCTCGATTGGGGACGTATAGAAAGCAAACAAGGACAGTTCACATTTAGCCCAACCCATAGCGGTGGTTGGAACCTGGATGCCATGTACCAGCGATGCAAAACAGAAAATATAGACGTGCTGGTATGCTTGAAAACCTGTCCTGACTGGCTGTTACAAACTTACCCCGGTAACGAGCGCGATGCCGAGAACGTGCCGATGCCTTATGGCTCTGACAAGTTACAACCTAAAAGCTATGTATTGCAGGCTAAGGCGGGCTTTCAGTTTGCGGCCAGGTATGGCAGCAACTTAAATGTTGAAAAAGCGCTCCTAACCTTAAATACTACTCCGCGGTGGACCGGCGACCAAGTTAATGAAGTTAAAACAGGCTTAGGTTTAATTAAGTACATTGAATGTGATAACGAGCGCGACAAATGGTGGAAAGGCGATAAAGCACACCAAAGCGCTGAAGAATACGCCGCAAACTTATCAGCTTTTTACGATGGGCATAAAGGCACATTAGGTAAAGGAGTGGGCGTAAAAAACGCAGATCCTAAGATGCAAGTTGTTATGGCCGGTTTGGCCGCAACCGATGTGCAATATGTAGCTAAAATGATAGACTGGTGCAAGCAGAACAGGGGCTATAAAGCAGATGGTTCTGTCAATCTATGTTTTGATGTGATCAATTTTCACCTGTATTCCAACGACCACCAATCTAACAACGGCAAAGCCACTCAGGGAATAGCGCCTGAACTGTCTGAAGCGGGTAAGGTAGCGGCCGATTTTGTAACCTTAGCTCAAACTTACAAGTTACCGGTTTGGGTTACAGAAGCTGGATATGATATAAACCAGCAAAGCCCCCAACGCGCTGTAAAGGTTGGCAACAAAGATGAACTAAAAACCCAGGCCGACTGGACCATTCGTACATCGCTGCTGTACGCTCGCTTTGGCATTAAAAAAGTGTTCTTTTATGAACTCTTTGACGACAACCTGGCCAATCCTACACAGTATGCTTCATCCGGACTGGTTACAAACGACCTGAAGAGAAGGCCGGCCGCCGATTACATATTGCAAACCAAAAATCTGTTAGGCAATTACAGTTACCGTGAAACCATATCCAAAACACCATTAGTTGATGTATATCGAAACGGCAACAAGGTTATCTATGTGTTAACCATCCCCGACCAAACGGGGAAAAACGTGGCTTATAATCTTTCGTTACCCGGCGTAAAACAAGTGACTGTACATCAACTGCATGCTGGCACCGATGCTATGCAGAGCCACCAACAAAGCGTTAGCAACAATACCGTAGCGCTCACCGTAACAGAAACGCCTCTATTTGTAGAGGTAAATAAATAGATTATTAATGGGCTGGCTTTGGCAATAAAGCTTGTTTAATTAAATAAAGCCGTTGCCGTAACGAATAATATGTTTTCGTGACTTCGTTTAATCCCATTGCCTCCTCAAAAGCACGATATATATTTGGAAGATTATCTCGGTTTACAGAATGCTTTACACTCAAAAATATAGTGTACTGTCTTTTAACTAATGTTGTAAGCTGCGATTTATCAATGATGTTACGTTGATGTAACACCTTATACAAGCGCACGTTTTCAATAAAGTTGTTACCTGTACTGTAAAAGCGGCTGCTTACATCTTTATTATGGTTGCGGAAGTAATTTAGTATCTTACCTGATACAAACACATCTGATATCTGTAACAGTGATACCCAAAAAAGCCAGTCGCCGCTAAACTTAAACTGGGTATACTCCGTATTTACACGGTTAAACAGCTCTTTGCGCCATACGGCCATACTGGCGTTTACTACGTTGTTGCCATTAAGCATGTATTTTTGGATAAACCCACGGCCATTCTCGGTATTGGCATAGAAAGGATAATAAGTGGTTTCCTTTACTATATTAGGCTCATAATAATAGCATGACTGGCAAAATGCAAGCCCAACATTTGGATTGGCCAACAGGCCTTCCATCAAGGTTTCCAGCAAAGTTGGCTCGCACCAATCATCACTTTCTGCCAACCAAATAAAATCACCTTTGGCTAGCATAACACCTTTTTGCCACTGCTTAAAGGTACTACCGCTGTTTATTTCGTTAAAAACTATATTACTTACCTTAGGATTGTCGCGATACGTTTCTATTACTTCCCGGCTATTGTCAGGTGAACAGTCGTCAAGTATAATAATCTCAAAGTCCTGGTATGTTTGCTTCAGGATAGAATCTATACGCTGCTTCAAATAACAAGCGTGATTATAATTGGGTATTATTACTGAAACCTTAACCATAAATTTGAGGATTTTTAGCAGATAAACTGCGTTTAACAGATAAGAACTTGTTGGTGACAAAAGGCTGTATAACCTCATTGATCAACTGTTCTTTAAATAACAGCTTTTGAAATAAGATGTAGAATAGCGCACATGCGGGTACTGCAGTAAGTATCAGGTAATATACATTGTGATACTGCGCACGACAAAATAAAATGATGGGGATAAATACCAGTGAACTTGCCGCAGCTGTGATAAGCGGACGAAGCGAAAAAGTAAATGTATATAGCTTTTTAACAAAATAAATAAAAAACCCGGTTACTACCATTTCCGAAACCACATTAGCGATGGCTGCGCCTACATGCTCTAATCTTGGCACGAGCGTAAAATTGAGCACCAAACCGGTAACTACTCCACCCAATACAGAAAACAGCATTTGCTTGTCCTTGCCATCCGGAACCAAAATCTGGAACCCGAACAAATAACCAAAACCTATAGTGAGCGGCAGTATAGCAAGTATTTGCATAGCCTGCGTAGCATCCAGAAATTTGGCGCTTGAGAAAGCAACTATAAATTCAGGAGCCAATAACGCCAACCCAAATCCTATTGGAATAGAAAAGAATGCCGTAAACGCAAATGAGCGGTTTAAAGTAACTTGCACATCGTTATAATTTCGCAATGACAGGTTTTTAGCCAAACCAGGTATGAGCACCATTCCTAAGGAGGTTACTATAGGTAGGGCAATTTTAGAAAGCTTTACAGCAGCCGTATATAAGCCAACAGCATGCGTATTAGCTAAAAAGCCAAGCAAAACTGTATCCAGCATAGTATACATGCTGGTAGCTATCGTAGTACTAAATATGAGAAATAGTGGTTTAAGGTGCCGCTTTAAATCAAGTCCTTTTAGTTTAACCGACACGCTTTTATGTAGCCTTACCATATTAACCGCATTATTAGACAGCGTTGTGAATATGATGATGAGCAGGTACCAGTGATAATCTTTGCCCGAATGAATCAAAACAAACATGGCTATCAACGAAAACACCCTTATAACAATAGAACGGATGGCTACTGTTCGAAACTGTTCTAATCCTTCGTAAAACCAGTCGATTGAGGTGAAACTTAATAACACCAATAAAACAGACCATAAATACAGATCGGGGTTGGATTTGAAATCTGCTATGAAAAATAAGCTGGCTAAATAAACTACCGCCAACATTAAGCTTGTTCCAAAATAAATAACCGACAGTTCGGAAAATACATTGTTAAGCTTACTACGGTCATGTTTTGCTTTAGCTATCTCGCGTATGCCATACACGGGTATGCCCAGAGCAGCGATTAATCCAAAGTATTGTGCATATGACGTAATAAACTGTACTTTGCCTACGCCGGAAGGCCCAACAACTTTTGATACATAAGGGAAACTGATAATAGGAAATAAGATATTGGAAAGGGACAGCAGCAAATTAAAAAAATAATTCTTTTTCATGTAAAACAGCTAAATAAATTTTGCAGGACCAATATCCAGCTTACCCAACGCTATTTGCGTTAAGCGTAAGCAAATTTAACTTCAATAAAAAATACACAGTTCAGTATTAATACTGAACGCCCAATGTATAAGTATCAAAAAGCAACAATACTTCAGTATTAGTTAATATTTGACATAAACCTCCCCATTATTTCTCCCTGAAGTAATTATTAACAAATATTAATATTCCAAGCAGTTTTATTTGTTGATTCTGAGCTGATTATATAAAAATAAGCTGGTATATCTGTGTAACTAACAGGTAGTTAATGCGTAAAGCCCCAGTTGCATTTTTTAAAAACAAGTATTTCACCAATCATTTCGAGTAATAACCACATGGCGATTTGAGGGTTTATATTAACTAAACAGGTGTTTACCATTAAAGAAATAATTTTCCCTTTGGTTATAATTGTAATAATATCTAACCACGTTTTTTACCACGTTTTATACTAAGAAAAACTTTATGATAAATGTCATACTAGCGGAAGACCATGTTCTGGTCAGAAAAGCAATCAAAACACTGTTAGAAGCTGAGGCTGACATAACTGTTACTGGTGAAGCCGATAATGGCGAACAGGTAGTTGAACTCATCAAAAATAAAGTTCAGGCTGATATTATTTTAGCAGAAATTAATATGCCTGGAATGGATGCTATGGAAATGCTTGGACTATTAAAGGAAATGGCACCAAACAGTAAGATAGCGTTCCTTTCTATGATGGATAATGAGAAAAGTATTTTACAAGCCATACAAGCCGGAGCAAAAGGTTACCTTAACAAAACTATTGATGTATTTGAATTGCTGTTTGCAGTAAGACATATTTATAATAATGGTCAGTACATCTGTACTTCATCATCTATGGCGTTGCTTAACAAGATGCAGCAAATGCCGCAGATAACACCTGTAGAAATTAGTCCGGACACAGAATTTTCAGTGCGTGAAATTGAAATACTTACGCTTATGGCAGAAGGCTATACTAATTATGAAATTGCAGAAAAGCTGTTTACAAGCAAACGTACAGTTGAAAATTACCGACAGAACATGCTGAATAAGACCGGTTCACGTAACACTGCAGCATTAATAAAATTTGCTATCAATCATGGTATTGTTAAATAACAAGTACCAGACTGATAGCAAAAACTGATAATAGAATTAAAAGTTATGATTTTTGAGGTAGCGTATCTGCATCACCCTCTTGGCTTGATTTAAGTAAACCTTCGGGCACTTTTAGATCACCTGTTTCAAAATCTATAATTCCGTTTACTTCATCTTCAATATTGGTGGCCTGTGTATACACGTCGCCGGCTATAGGCCGTTTACGTAATTCTTTTTTAAAGAAAGCTATCTGCTCGGTACGTTCCTGATCGTTAGCAGGGCCACCGTAGTCAACAAAACCAAAGCCGCCCCATTCGCTAACAATTAGCGGAACTTGTTTACGGAAAAAGAACGGATCGCCCACAACGAGTGGAAACGCAGCTACACCCACCTGCTTACCGGCAACCAATTCATCTAATACCTGGCACCATTTCTCACGCTCGGGCGTGTATAAGTGTGCCGTAAGCAAATCGCTTTTTAGTTTACCCTGGTAAGATATATGTTGCCATCCATCATTATCAACCACCAAAAACTGAGGTTGACTAATTTGCATGTAATGATACATGTCTATAATATACTGGCGAGTTTCGGGGTTTGTTGCAATATCTTGTGCGCCCCAGTCCTCATTGTACAAGCTCCAGATTATAACTGATGGGTGTGTGGATATCAGCGCTAGCATACGCATCAACTCATCATGGTGGTTTGCACGGCTTTTGGGCGTAGACCTGTGTGGACTGGGTACTTCTACCCATAATAACATGCCCAACTTGTCGGCCAGGTTATAAATACGTGGGTCTACCCCTGCAATATGTATGCGCACCAGGTTACAACCCAGCTTTTTCATGGCATACATATGTTTTTTTATCTGCTCATAAGTAGCCACCCCGGGTTGGTAGAGTATGCCATCCAGGTAGATCGATTTATTGTTCAGGTAAATCCGGCTCCCTCTAGATTCAATTTTACGTAAACCAAAATTTGTCTCTATTTCGGCAATATAACCGTCAGAGTCAATCAGTTGTGCTACAAGACGGTATAAATGCGGATCCTCAGGCGACCACAACCTGGCGTCAGGTATCTCAATAACCAGCCTCTGCTGCTTCTCACCGGCCTCAAGTGCTAACTGGTACTCATCTGTGGTTATCGGGTCTGGCGATTCTTGCTTTCGGTTAAATACCTTTAGCCTGATGGTATACAAACCAGGGTCGTGTATGCGTGTAGTAAAGTTAAACCGTACCAAGTTATCTTCAACAAAGCTAACAACCCCTACCCTAGAGCGTAAACGGTTGCGTTCTACGGTTTCAAGCCAAATGCTGCGGACTGCACCTGTGTACGTCTGGTACCAAATGCCGCCGCGCTTATAAACTGATGACTCCTGCTTACCACGGGGCGTATCTGCATCCATAGTACTGGCAATGCGCACGGTTAAGCGGTTATTTTTGTGAAGAATGGCTGCATCCAACTCAAACGAGAACGATGTAGTTTCACCAATATGCAGCTCCTCACCTTCAATTGTTTTGAGTGGTAAACCATTAAGCCAAACTCGCGTCTCGTACCCGCATGCGCCAAATGTTAACTGCAGCAATGATTGCGGTGAGTGGGCATCAACCTCCAGTTCAGGCATCGGAAATTCCTTTTCATACCACACCACGATATTATCATGCCATTGCTGCGATTGAAGTGGATGTGACTTAGCCATGTGCATTTCCACACTGCCCGGCCACTGCGCAGTGTCATTATATTGGTGTGCAACATACCAACCTTCGGTCAAGCCTTTATTTTCAGGGTCGACGGCAAATTTCCAATCGCCATCCAGTAATAAAAAGGAGTTGGGACGGATAACTGCACGAGGTAGTGGATTGATATATCCTTCGTCGGCAATTATTTCTTCTTTGCTTTTGGTTAAGCTATAATTAGGGTGTGCTATCTCTTCAATCATAGTATCTAAAAAACGCTACTCTATCGGCTAAAGTATCCCTACTGATTAGTTTATGGGCTTATTAACCTATTTCCGCAGCTCAATAACTTTCTTAAACACTTTAACGAAAATATTTTCAATAGGTTTTTCCTTTTTTGCTGATTTAAACGATCATTGCCGATGATATTCCGTCATGTATACATTTCCAAAGCAATTCAAAAAGTAAATCGCGTGGCACTAGCGTAGTATAAATACAGCGTTCTCTGATCTTGCGTTTCTCTAGGCTTATTATTAGGCCGTTACGTTTCAAAAAAGTGCACTTTTATATTGGTATAGAACAAATAAGCTTACCTTACATGAATGTGGCGTTGATGGGTATAAATTTTATTGATCCTGCTTGTTTTTACGGCCATCATAGCCAAAGGCTTGACTAACACCTTCATGCATACGGCATCTATTGGTCCATACGCCATGTTACAATGAAGATCATACGTTTCTAACTGGGCGGTTCATATCAATGCTCCCGTTTAAGCACTACACAAAAACCACAGGCGTAAATAGTGCGGCACCGCCAACAGGCTCAAAGCCAAATATCAGGTCTAAGCCGTTATCAGATCACCAACAGATAGGCCGTGAAAATTAATCGAAATAACCTTGATTTTAATATGATTAAAATGGTATCAACAAAAACCAGCCTACAGCAATAGTTGCTACAGGCTGGCAATCATCTACTATTTAAGGCAAAATGGTATCTTTTATATTTTCGAGGATACCTTTGTCTGCACCACCAGTCATTTGCTGGGCCTGGGCAAACCCTTGTGGATCGGGTGGTGCCAGTTTAGGTTCCTGGCCCATAGGCTGGGCATATACATATTTGAACTCGCCTTTACCATCAATTGATGGGCCGCTGGCCCAACGTGCATTTGGTGGCTCAGGTTTCTCAATATTGGTTGAAACGAAAGCATAAGCAAACTCATTTACCTGCTCGCTTTCCGGGAATGTGTTAGGAATTGGTAGATTAACGTTCAAACCCCCTAAGTCTTCAAGCACGGCCAACCATTGGTTCTGGTGCATAGAATCGCGCGCTATTAAAAAGGCGAGCATGTCTTTCATGCCCGGGTCATCAGTTAATTGCCATAAACGTGTGGCTAAAACGCGGCCTGTTGATTCGGCCATAACATTGGCGTACATATCGGCCGCAATATTGCCGCTACCTACCACCCATGAACCGTTGAAAGGAACGCCATTCGCGTCAACCGCCATGGCTGCAAGGCCGGATGATAATACGTGACGGGGATCCATACCTCCTAAAATGCTACCAACAATAGCATTTTCACCAACAATCTTATCTTTAAGCTCAGTAGTTGCCCCTTCAAGATTAAGAGCAACAGCGGTGCTAAGCATTTCAATATGGGAAATCTCTTCGGTACCGGTGTCTAAAAGCATATCCCGGTATTTATTTGGGCCACGGCTACCCCAAGCCTGAAATAAGTACTGTAAACACACTCTGATCTCACCTTCAATCCCACCTATGGCCTGTTGGAGTAGTTTAGCGAATGCGGGGTTTGGTTTTTCTACACGTACCTCGTACTGTAGCTTCTTGTCATGATAAAACATACTTTGCTTAGTTTAATTTAAGTTAATTCACATTATTTAAACCGGCGAGTATCGAACCTATCAGCTGTTATCTTGTCTATTTAAATTACAACAGCATTTAGAGTCCACGCATCTGAAAGTACAAATGTTTTAACAACAATCAACCAAGCATGTTTTCTTTATAATTAATTATTTTACTTTTAAATCATTTGATCAACTAGGTGCAGTAGTTTTCTGCTGTTGTTGAACCGCATGTTCAATATTGGTAATGATCAGCTCTTTAAGACTTTTTCCTAACTTAAAATCACCAAATACCTTCCACTGACCATCATATTTTAAAAACCAATATTTGCCTGCTTTAAGGCTAACCTTATACAGAACGTATCCGTTAGGATAATACTGTTGCAATACAGTACTGGTAAACAACTGATGTAGGTAAGTGAATTTAAGTTTAAGAGCTTTATTAGCTGCCATATTAGTTAATATGTTTTAATTTAGAAACAACACAGTTTATCAGTACAGGCTACCAAACCAATACAAGTTGTAAAGGCGGATGCGCAAAACATCTCATATTTACAGCAAACTTACCAGATTCATTTTTTCACCACGGCGTATAAATACCTGCGTTTTTACCTATAAAACACTTAACTTTCAGGAAATAAATACAATTTTCAATTAGGTACTAAACCAAAAAGGCAGTTTAATTGTAGTATTAACAGATTGATTTTAATGCCTTTACTCCTATGAAAAAAATGATTAAGACTGCCCCTCGTAACCTGCTATGCTTTTCACATTTGCGCTGGGACTTTGTGTACCAGCGTCCACAACATTTGCTGAGCCGTTTTGCTGCCTACTTTAAAGTTTACTTTTTAGAAGAGCCGCTTTTTGAGGACTGCTCCGAGGCCAGCCTTTCTTTTTCACCACGCGAGGGCAACATTTTTGTAGGTGTACCTCACCTGCCGCACGGCCTTTCTGAACAGGAAGTGACCAGCACCGTGGGCAGCCTGCTTAATCAGTTTTTACAAGACAAAGACTTAGAAGACTTTGCCTTCTGGTACTACTCACCCATGGCCATGTCTTTCTCCGAAAAACATACGCCTAAGGTGATCATATACGATTGCATGGACGAGCTTTCTGCCTTTAAGAATGCCCCTAAAGCGCTTAAAGACATGGAAAAGAAGCTCATGAAGTATGCTGATGTGGTCTTTACCGGTGGTCACTCACTGTACGAGGCTAAAAAAAATCAGCATGCCAACATCTACCCCTTCCCTTCCAGCATTGAAAAGGAACACTTTGCCAAGGCCCGCAAAGCCAAAGCAGAACCGCAGGATCAGGCAGGGATTAAAGGTCCTAAGCTGGGCTTTTACGGGGTGATCGATGAGCGCTTTGATATTGAACTCATTCGCGGTATTGCTGATGCCAGACCCGATTGGCAGATCATGCTCATAGGCCCGGTTGTAAAGATCGACCCGGCTACTTTGCCCAAGAATGCCAACATCCATTATCTGGGACAAAAGACCTACAAGGAACTGCCGGCTTACCTATCGGGCTGGGATGTAGCCCTCATTCCTTTTGCACTGAATGAGTCCACCCGCTTTATCAGTCCAACTAAAACGCCTGAGTACCTGGCAGCAGGCATACCGGTGGTATCCACGCCTATCAAAGATGTGGTGAACCCTTATGGCACCAAAAACCTGGTGCACATCGGCGCAACGGCTCAGGAGTTTGTGCAGGCTATTGATCAGGAACTGGCCGTTGCTGACAGAAAACAATGGCTCAAAAAAGTCGATACTTTCCTTGCCCTTAACTCTTGGGATATGACTGCAAACGAAATGATGCGTCATATCAATAATTGCATTAATAACGATCTGTCAATAGCGAGTTAACTATAAACTTAAGTTATATATGAAGCCGTTGCTTAATTGCAACGGCTTTTTTTGTTAGTAAAGGATGGTAGCTATTGTATTTAGTATATGCTTACTTAAAGGTCTATTTCATCTTTAACTTAAAAAGATATTCAACTACTAATATGCCAACATTGTTAAAACAACTACTAGAATGTTAATTATCTGGCGCGAATTTTGTACATTTGTGATTACTTTAATCACCTGCATACGCAGATCAGAAATGGGGTCGACCGGAATTGACAGGATGGAGATAAGTAAGTAAGCATGCAGCGCGTTGTGTGAATTAGCGCTATAATCTGAACGCTCAAACTTACAAATGGCGAAAATAACTACGCCTTAGCTGCCTAATTTAGAATTAGCATAGCTTTTGTCCCGCCGGTTTTCCGTTTCATCGGATCGGCATACGGGGCATCGACAGATGAAACTGGCTTGCTTAAGGTGTGATAAGCGAGCGAGATAAAGCACCTACGGAAGACGGTACAGGTGAGCAACTGACCTTCCCCTTCCCGACAAATTAACAGAGCTAAGCATGTAGAAAGCTTACCTTATACCATGTTTGGACGAGGGTTCGAATCCCTCCGGCTCCACGAATTAAGGTCTAAATGTAAAAAAAAGGCTATAAATCGATGATTTATAGCCTTTTTTTTATGGATTCCAGTCTAATAGAGGGTAATTCTTGCTGAGGCTCTTTGCTTCTAATACCAATTCCATAATTAATATTTATGTGCACACTTGATCTGGTAGTTAAAATTGCTGAATCATACTTAATGCTTTGCGCCTGAATTTTCTAAAGCTGGCGGGTGCCGATCTGATCAGCACCCGCCACTTTCTTTTTTATTCGTGCCCGGCACTGCTCTCAAAACCGAAGAGGGTGAGCCGCACCGGTTTTGAACTTACTTTGTGTTTGATTACTTTGTTGAAATCGGCCAGGTCAACCTGATATACTTCACCTGATGCAGGAACGGCGATGTAAGCGAATTTGGTTGTTGCTTCCAGTACGGGTTTATAGGTATCAGCAGATGCTACTGATGAGATCACATTGCCTTCTTTTTTCAATGCCCCGGTTGACAGGTCATAGATCCGCAGTTTGCCATCGAGGGTCAACACCATCAGGTTCTTACCCGCATAGTCCACCTTGCATTGGAATGCATCGCTGCCGGCATAAATGGGCGTGATCTTATTACCGGTAACATCGATGAGGTAAGCACCTTTAGTGGCTACATAACCAATAAATTTTTTAGCCGACTCAGCATAATAAACGTTGGCTAACCTAAACGCCCCGAAGTTCTCCGGGTTGGGAATCAATTTCTGTTCGCCAGAAGCGCTGACCACCAGTACACCGCCTGCAGTTGCTGAAGCATTGGTAAATCCGCCAAAAACGGCAATATTTCCATCACTGGCATTGCCGTGTATAGCGCCGATCTCCAGGTTTGATGCCTGTACCAGGTTTCCACTTTTATTGATGATCTGTACACGGTTTGGAGATGCGCCACTGGTTGGCGCAACAGTTACGGCATAATTGCCGTTAGCGAACTGTGCCATCGCGCCATGGTGCGGTAACAGGCCGGCATTAACGGTTTTGAACTTTGCACCTGCGGTGTTGAAATCAGCATCATAACCCACGCTCAATGTTCCATCGTTATCATTAAAGATCAGTGACTCTGTTCCTATACTTTTAAAATGGGTAGGCTTCAAGCTAGTGGCTGTAATGGCAGCCCATTTAGCGTTACCCACCTCGTCCACATGATCCACATGCGAGGCAAGTCCACTGTCAAATACCTCCACCAGGTTTTGGTTTTGATACAAAACGGCGGCGTAGCGGCCGGAGGCTGTGCCGTAGAGATTAGCGAGCGGGTACTTGGCAGTGATCGCAGTTACCTTAGTATTGAACGGATCGATAAAGCTTAACTGCGTGCTCAGTTCGTCACTCACCAGCACCCTGACGTATTTCTGTTCCTTGTTAACTTGACCGTGTTGTTCCGGCTCCGGCTCATTGTTGTCTTTTTTACAGGCGGCAAATGCAAGCGTAATAGTTAACAGAAGGCCTAGGTTTCTTAAGTGTTTTTTGTTCATGTTGTAGATTTTATTGATAATGGATTGAATTGATGTTTTGCTAAATCGATGGTGCAAATGCATTTTTGCCCATCTGATGTTATGATAATTTGATATGAAAATGTATGGCAATGGTTCAGCTTTTTACAATAGACCGGTGATCACAGGTACCAATTTTTGGCTGAGCTCTTTCCGAACCGCTTCTTCATTAATTTTACCACCCAGCGTATAATACCTGATCTTTCCCTGTTTGTCGATAACGATCGTCGTCGGGTAGCCGAACAAGTGGTACAAATCTCTGCTAATGCTGGCGGCAGGGTCTGCAATCACCTGGATGGAAAATGGCACCGCGCGGAGATGCTTTACCAGGTCTGGTTCAGGATCACGGGCGATCGACATGAACAAGACGTCTTTGCCGGCGAACTGCTTAACAACTTCATTTAGGGGTGTAATCTCCATCGGCAAGGTGCACAGGCGATAAACCAGAAGTTGAGTATCACCACCTTTCCTTTTAGGTCTGCCAGGTGGAAGTTGATGCCGTCCAAAGTTTGGCCCGAGAATTCGGGAGCGGTGATACCATCCAGCGCACCCGGGCGTTCGATATCATATTTGTGCTCACCGGTGAACTTGGCGACGGCTTTGTCATAGTCATTGCTCTGCGCTTTTACCGAATGATGGGCAGTAAGCCCAAACAAGGTGCCCCATAGTGCCAGCATTTTAGCCAGGTTAATTTGCCGGCGCTTTCCGACGCGTATAGCTGACTTTAACTCTTTTGTCATAGCCGTTATATTTTACAGGTAATACTATCTGTCCAAATGATAGGCATACAGCGCTTGCTTACCAGCTTTATCGAATACAGTGATGTTGACGTGATAGTGTCCGGCAGGCGCACCGCTCAGATCGATGTCTTTGCTTAAACGATAAGAGGTCTGGTCTACCATTTCCTGATCCGTATTAGTAAAAGTTTTGGTCCATGCACTGGACTGAACCTCCACGACCAGTTTGGCGATCTTATTAGCCGCCTGGATCATTCCGGAATAATTCAGCGTTGAAGCAGATACCGTTTTTAAGGATGCCTCTGTGATGCGGGGCAGTGACAGATCCTTGATCACCTCGAAATTGACCTTCGCTTGCATTTTATTACCCGCCTCATCGGTGACGATGATCAGTAAGGTATATCTTCCGGCTCTCGCCGTTTCAGGGACATCGATATGCTCATGAAAATCGGCGCTTTTGCTCCCTGCATAAGGCATTGTATAAGTTTTGACGAAATCCCATCCATAGTTTGTCTCCGCAAGCGTGATCTGCACTTTGATGCTGGCAATCTTAGCCGGTGCTGTCACCGCTGCATCCAAATGCAGGTCATTGCCGGTGTAGGCCACCTTGGAATTATTGAGTCCTACCTCATCAATCGCTATAGACGGTTTATCTAAAACCACTGCTGCATCTTTTTGGCAGGCATGCAGGATGATGACCAACAAGGTCATCATCCATAGCTGTAAGTATTTGACTTTCATCAGCAGAAAGGTTATTGTTGATCGTATTTTCCGTAATAAGACAAACCGCTGAAGCGGAACACGGTCAATCGCTTGCCGGATACAAAGCCAAGCTCGGTAGTGCTGCCACTTTGATATTTAAAGCCAGACCCACCGATCAGCGTATAAGTGTTAGCGGTGTTCACAATGGTGCCGACATCAGTTCCGGAACCGTAAGACGTACCGGTGTTGGCAAAGTTGTATACTAACGCCGACCTGAAAAGTAAATCGCCCATTTTGTATTCATCACCTTTAAATACTTTGCCGGCGAGTTCATTCGTCGTTTTAACAGGTAACAGTTCACCTGTTGCATCATACTCCATGATCAAGGCTTTGTAGTAAGCCGAACTGACCTTCTTGTCCTTATCCAGCGCGAACCTGGCTATGCGTGCATTGCCGCCGGTCACCTCGAATGTCAGCTCCGTATCGGTAAGCGTGTAAGTACCGGTCAGGTTAGTTGAAGAGGAATTGATAAAGAGCGCTTTATTGTCTTCCAGTAACTGAATGAAGAAGACGCTGGTAGACTTAGTTCCGCTTCTTGAGGTCAGCGTGCCGGCAACAAAGTTATCGGTGATCACAAACGGCTTGGCTGGCGCTGGCGCTTCATCGTTATTTTTTTTACAGCTGCTGAAGATGAGCAGGTAAGCGGTCAGCGCGAGAACGGTTCTTTGAAGAAATTTCATTTTATGGTTTGTTATAGTAAATATTCGTTATTTAACTAGTAATCTTGATGCTTAAGCCTTTAATGGTCTGCCAGCCTTCCTTATCGGTAAGGCGGATCATGAAATGGTAATCACCCGGATCTATGTTGGCAGGTACGGTGATCTCCTGCTGCACCTCGTAAGTTTTCTGACCGGCGGGTATAGGATAAGTTTGGATAAGCAGGAAAGGCTTTACGGGCGTTTTAATCGCATCCATGTTGCAGCTTTCTACTTCTGTACTATGCGTATGGTGATCGAAATTGTGATGAATGTCTACACTTACTGATCCGAGCTGAATATTATCACTGAGTAGCGCCCTGAACGTAAATTTCTCACCGCGCTTAACGGTGCTGCATTGTTTGGGAAATGCACTGGTGCCGGTCACATTAATTACCGGATATTCGGTGTCAATCGCTTTCTGTGTTCCGTCTTTTTTACAGGCACTAATGCTCAAAATTAGGAGCATAAGTCCTCCGAGTAGTTCTTTTCTCATTCTTTATCAATAGTTAATTTATCGCCACCGGCACCTCGATATACTGGAAGTAGCCAATGTTGTAGGTGGTGTTCTTATAGATTACGCCGAAGTAATACGTACCGCTTTCCCAGGCTTTGGCTCCATTGATGGGGTTTGCTGTAGGTGTGTTGTTGTCCACATTTGCACCGATGGTAAACGCCGGAAATATGCGGATGGGCAGAAAGGTTACCGGATCAACTGTGGAGTTGGAAAAGGAATCAGATTTGTCCCAGCCTTTATGCTCTAAGACATCGTAGACGATTGCTTTGCTGAAATCAATTTTATCTATCGACTCGGGGCGATGATTATGTTTTTTGTTGATCATCAGGATGTACATTTTACCATCACCCTTTACATCAGTGATGGTTACCTGAGATTTGATCACATCGCCTTTCTTAAGCTTTGTTCCAGCGACAGTAAATTGCCCATTTCTGAAATAACGGGCGTCGTTAGCGAAAATATTGAATATACCGGCGTTTGGATTTACCGGCACATTAGCCGCCAGGTAGATCGTAATGGATTTCTTGACCTCCAGTTTGGTTCCGTTCTGATCATTAACAATAATGAAGAAATCGTATTTGCCTTCAGCTGCGTCCGCCGGGATATTGAAGTGTTTATGCACTGTAGCATTCTTTGCATCTTTATACTGGTCCCATGTGATCTCATGCTTCCAAGCTTTGCTGTAGGTTTCTCCGGCCCTTGGCATGATCTTGATCTGTACATTTTCGATCTTGGTTGCAGCCAAAACTTCAGCATTGAAATGGAAGTCTTTGTCAATAACGCCCAGTTCGTTGTTGTTTAGACCAACCTCAATATGGTCTATGGTTGGCTTAGCCGGGTCAGGTTCTTCGTTTTTGTCTTTCTTACAGGCCGAAAAAGTCGCCATCAATAGCAGCACTGCGGCCATGATCTTCGTGGATCTCATCATTTGTAGTTTTTGTTGTATCATTTGATTTTTAAATTGCTTGCTTGGGCTGTGACGATCTGATCAAGAAAGGCACTTTAAGTGAAAGGATGATATTTCTGCCAGCTTCAGGAAGCTCAATGAGCCGGTAAAAACTGGTATGGTTCAGGTATCGGGTATTCAGCAGGTTTTGCGCCTGCAGGCTGATCACCACAGGCTGTTTGTATAAGTGTAGTTTCGTTCCGGCCTGCAAATTGATCACTCGGTAGCCAGCTGTCTTTTTTTCAGGCGGTACAATGTTATTCTGTGCAGCAGTGATGCGATAATCTAATGATACATAAGTGCCTTGTAAATGGGTGCTCAGATTTGGCGACCAAGTGACATTAAAGAGCGCAGACGGCGGTGGCGAAAATGGCAGCGTAAAGCCCTTCTTGTTTCCTGAAAGTTGTTCGGCATATAAGTATTCAGCCAGGAATTCCGTGCTCAAGCTTTCGAGCGGCCGGTATTTTAGCTGGAGTTCCCCGCCGTACCGCACTACACGGCTTTGGGCATATTGAAATATCTGATTTCCGCCGCCTGCACCTGGACTGTGATCGGGCGTTGGGTTCAGGTAAATGTAGTTCGGAAAATAGTTATAGAAAGGACTGATCTGTACAGACCATTTCGCTTCGTTCCAACCTACAGACAGATCAGCCTGATAGGATCGTTCCAGGTTCAATGTCGGTTCTCCGAGTTCATAGCTGAAGTAGTGATAGTTTACGCCGTTCGCGCCAAATTCCTTAGTGATCGGCATCCGAAAGCTCTTGCCGATATTAAATTTAAGTGAAAATTGGTCTGGGTTGTAATTTAACCCCAAGGACCAAACAAAGCTGTTGAAGTTCCTGGTCAGGTCGTTTGCCCTGACTAATTCTTTCAAGGTTGTTACCCCATTCTCAGTCACAGGCGATTCAAACCAGTCTGAGTACTTGAATAGCCTAACCTGCCCGTGATCATAGCGAATGGCACCGTGCAAAAAAACTTTTTCACTTAGTTTTGATTTGTCATAAGCAAAGCCTCCCGCTGTTGTCTGCTTATAACCCGGCACCAAAAACGTCCATCCATTAATGGCGTTATCCTGGTGTTCACCGTTCAATCCAATGGTTAGCTCATGTTTGCCGAAGCTGATGCGGTCACGAAGATTGGCTGAATAGACGTGCTTATCATACTCTCTTTCTAGAGTGGCGGGTATCCGCATGTTATCCGGATATACCGGCGGCATGTAGCCATGATTGACGTACTGGCTAAACTCCTGACGAAAATTGTGCTGGTAACCTAGTTCCGTTTCCAGCATATGATCGCCGGTTTGGTAGGAAGTGCGGTTGATAAGTTTAAGATGGTTTACTTGCTGGCTGGGCATTTGAATATCACGCGAAGAAGCATCATGTAATGCGGTTTCACCATCCTCGGCTCCAGACCGTGAGCATTGGCAAAAAAGCCGCTGTTGCTAAAGGTGTTACTGAGGTAAAAAATGGAGCGAAAACGATCTCCTAAGTAACCGGTGTTGAAATGCAATCCGGTTTCCCTACCCGCCGTATTGCGCAGTTGGTTCTTATACAGGTCAACGGCATAGTCGTAAACATAGATCCTGTCGGTAGGTACGCGATAATCGCCGTAATTCTGGTAAGTGAACCGGGAGTCGAAGAACCATCGTTTGCTGCGGCCGAAGATATTGACCGTGTTTCCCCAAAGCTGATTGTTGGTCTTACCGATCAGGTCCACAGAGCCGCCCACCGTGTAAGGTGGCGGCGGTGGTACTGGTTTCAGATCGACAACGCCGGCAATAGCGTCCGACCCGTATATGAAGGAGGCGGCACCTTTGATCAGTTCTATTTCGCCAACTGCAAACTGGTCGATCTCCAGGCCATGGTCGGCTCCCCATTGTTGCCCTTCGTGTTTGATGCCCTTATCCACGACAACTACACGGTTGAAGCCAAGGCCACGAATAAGCGGTTTTGACTGTCCCGACCCGATACCGATTGTTTTAACGCCGGGCAAGCGTGATAACGTTGACATCAAACTGCCACCGAGGTTACGTTGGATGAAGCGCTGATCGACTATTTCAACGTTCAGCGATTCCGTCTGCTTACGCGCTTCAGCATGCTTATCTACAACTGTCACCTCATCCAAGGCCTGATTAAGCGGGTAGATTTTGATGTCTAAGGGCGCGTTCAGATCAGATACCGAGAGCTGGCGAACGACCTCTCGATAGCCCACATGGGAGATTTTGATTGTATAGTCGTCCGCGCGCACCATCTGGAAGCTGAATTGCCCTGATGGATCGGTTACGGTGCTTAATTGTACATTGACCAGCGTTACATGCGCACCGGGCAAGGCATGGCCATGATGATCCAGCACTTTGCCGGTAAGACGGGACTGTTGTGCAAGAGATGATTGGCCTATCAGTACGAAACCGAAGGTAATGCACACGAAAGGCCGGATTGATTACGGCGCAACCAGCCACCAAGACAGGAGACGATCAAATTCAAAACGTAGAAAAATGGGCATAACCGCTGGGGCATGCGATGAAAAATCAATGTGAAATTGGAAGCCTGATGCCAGTCAGGCGTAAGGGAGATGCGAAGACAGATAGTAAAACAACCGTACCTCAAGGTACAATAACGCAATGTCAGCTCAAGGCTAAATACGTTAAATAATACTTAAGTTTGGGGCATACCTGTACTTAGCAGGTAGCAGCAGGCGGACCTTTGTTTGTAAAGCCCTGAAGTGTGAATTTATAATTCCCGATAAAGTAATGACTGGTATAGGTTACCGGTTCAGGAATGGGTACTGTAAGTACGGGTGGATAAGAAAGATTGATTACTTTGCTGTGTTTATGCGCGTAAAACTCGCACACTTTACACTTTTCCGTAAGATAACTGGCATCTTCATCCGCAGACTGCTCCGTCTTAATACCTGATTTGTGACTGTGGAAAAGTTGCCCAACTGAAATACCAAGAAAAACAATGACCAGCAAGCAGGACATCATCCGGCAGCATTGGGTCATTATGGTTGTCTTTTCTTGTTTCACAATGACACAAAGTTGCATTTATTTAATTGAAAACAAGAAATCAAATTAATTTTGATTCAGAAATTTTAAAAATTTCGTAAAAATATGTTCTTGTAGAGCATATTTAACTGAAAAACTTTATAGTTAATGCATTGAAGGTCAATCCAAAAATGACTAAAATTATTGTGTTAAATCGTTGGACAACTTTTGCCATAACTCCTTAATTTAGATTAAAAAGTATTATACATTTAACCATAGATTGTATGCGAGTAACCCTATATCTGACTTTATCCGTTGGTAGTTCATAATCGTTTCTTTAAGATCAACTGCTCGGATTGCTGGTGTTTCCTGATATGCGCCTTCTTTGGAACTTAAAGCTTATGATCATTCTGAATTTGGCAATGGAAGGTTTTTAGTTTTATTTTATTTGCGGGATCAACAAATAGCCGAATGCAGTAGCGCCAACATTAAGCCATGCCTATAATAGAAAAACTGGTGTGAACAACTCTGCCCACACCAATCCAACTAGACTATTGCCTGATCAACCATGGTGTAACACCTTTCGGACCATACCATGGAAATGTACTTAATGCAGTTGATATCCGGGCCGCAGAAAACTCGTAGGCATCAACGTATAGTATCTTTCCATCGCTGGAAAGTACACCATAATACGGAATAGATGTAATTAATGGCTTGGCAACATCCGGGTTAACGCCAGTGAACGTAATACGCGAACCGTCCTGTTTATAGTTTTCTTTCCAAAAGATCTTATCATCATAAACGTAATAAACAGGTTTGCCACCCTGGTTATAAGTAGTTTGCCCGTTTTTGTCAAATGCGATCACGTTCACGTCCGGGAACCAATCGGGATGCTGGGGTTGCGACCATACACCAACGATACCGGGAGCATCTTTAGAGAATAGTTTCATATCAACCATGGAAATGATGGGTGAAGTTCCACCAGTGATAGTATGTTTATCAGCTGATATGGTGTAAACCTGTGGCGAATTGAATTGTTCATCGCCAGGCAGATCAAATAAGATCGTCACCGTGGTCTGCCCCTGAGCACCCTCTTCGACCTTTGTTATCTTTCCGTGAACATCGCCACGGCGCCATACGGTAAGTGTCAAATGCGACCAGGCCGTCACGTCGTTGCCCTCGCCGAACCTTAAGGAAAGCGGTCTTGGGAAGTAATGGTTCCCTACATTGGCAAGGCCGGTATATTCTGTGTTTGAAAAGCCGTACAAGCCTGTTGTGTTTTTATCCGGATCTTTCTGTGTTTTATCTTTTTTGCAACCTATACTTAACAAAAGTAGGTGCAATACTAATAGAGCTATCAGCAGGTGAATTGTTTTTTTCATAGTGGAGAAAATTATGGTCAAACCTTTGCTACTTTACATCAATGATGGTCGCCTGTCGGGCAATGATCCGCCAGCCGTTTTTCTCCTTTAGCCAGACGTTCGTATATCGGCGTGTCACTTTTCTCCCAGCGTTATCCGTTGCTTTCTCGGGCTCATTTTCTTCATAGCCCATCGTTACCGCCACCGGGCCGGTAATCGTTATCTTTTCGATGACACGGCTGAAAGTTGTATAGCCTATCTTGCCTTCCTTCATCAGCTGCCGTATTTGCGTAACGTTTACAACTGCATTCGCGGGGTTATTCACCACAAAACTGGGCGACCACAGCTTTTTGAGGGTAAGGGTATCGCCACTAATGGTAGCTTGTGCTTCCAGTTGATCCAGCTTGCGGATCTCGTTCTCGACGGTACTTTGAGCTAACGAGAATTTCATGGCGAATAATAGCGAAAATGTTAAGATGCTTACTTTCATGATCCTGGTCATATTTAGTTTATTTACTGTTTACCGGGAATAAGTTCTCGTCTACCTGCGTACCTTGGCCGGCCACACGGCACCAATTACCAGCGGTCTTGTGATATACTTCTAAACGGCGGACCTTGATATTCAGATCACGGCCATCAACAACGACATTTACGTTGATCAGCAGGTTGACCACGGCGGTGGTGCCTTCATAAATGCGGATGAATTCGTTACCAGGTACCGGTCTAACGGACTTAAATACCAGCTTTTCTTTTTTCTGCGCTTCAATCCACTGCTGACGAGTAAACGAAATGTCACCTTTCGGACCGACCGCGATCATATCCGCACAATCAAAGCTTGTTCCGGGGCCGTGGCTTAGCAAAAGTTGCCGTATCTCCTGGCGCTCCTTAGGATAGCTCGCCGTATCGATCTGCGCGAACGCGCCGAGCGATAATGAGGTCAAAAAAATTAAGGTGAATAATGCTTTCATAGTGATCGTTTTTGTTCAAACCTACGTGCATTAGTCATACAGAAATAGGAAAGTAGCCCGGCGTAGCCATTACGAAAACATACACTTGATCTTTGTCGATCAAATCATTTCGTCGTCGACGAAATGATTTGGTGGGCAGCTTATTTACGTTTGTCGAATAAGTGAGCTATGATAGCAGGCTTTGATAGCCAATATGTATCTTAGTGTGATAATGAAGTTCGATGCAGCAGATACCATTCATTTATTCCAATAGCGCCAAATGGCGCCTTTCGCGGCATTGGTGCTTTTGGCTGCTCTGGTTCCTGTTTCAGCTAATGCTGTATTCGTTCTCGCCATCACCAGCGTTGCAGCGACAGCCCTTTCTGCACCGGCTCATCATTACATCACCAGAAACCTTGATGTATTTGATCCCAAGTATATTTTTAGCTTACACGCTGATGTATCTGGTAATCCCTAAGCTGGTGTTGCCTGGAAAGTATGCCTGGGCTACTTTAAGCGCGATTGTGTTGGTGTTTCTAACCGCGGCTCTGTCAGCGGCTTTGTCTATGACAGTGATCGACTACATACGTCATCTCAATGCGGATAAGATTTCACCAATTATTGCACGCGAGCCCCATCCGGCATTTTATGTGCAATTCGGCGTAGCTCTGCTCGCCGGTCTACGGGGTAGTATCACAGTAGGCGGTGTAGCCGCTGCGATTAAGCTAATGAAGTGCTTTTATGAAAGGCAACAAGCCGCACTCATGCTAGAGAAGGAGAAAGCAAATGCCGAGCTGCAAATGTTAAAGGCGCAGTTGCATCCGCATTTTTTATTCAACACACTCAACAATATATACTCGTTCACACAAGAAGTTTCTGAAAAGGCATCGGGAATGATCATGGGACTATCTCAATTACTTCGCTATATCCTTTATGATTGCAGCCAACCATTAGTGCCGCTTGATAAAGAGCTGAAAATGATCAAAGATTATTTCGCGCTGGAATCAGCACGGTATGACCAGGGTTTAGATATTTCCGTTCAGATGCCCAAAGCAACTGACCATTTTATTGCTCCCTTAATGCTTTTGCCCTTCATCGAAAACGCGTTCAAGCACGGTGCAAGCCAGGTAACCGAGAGCCCTTGGATCAGTCTTACAATCTCACTTGACAACGATGAACTTTCCATGAAACTGATCAATGGACAACCGGTCAACGGCAAAAACCTGAACCCGGGAATCGGAATCGCTAATGTTCGTAAACGTCTGGAGCTATTGTATCCCGGTCAACATGAACTGGTGATCAATGATGAAGAAGAGATGTACATTGTTAACTTGAGGATCACGTTGGCAACCGGCTTTGCTGAGGGGGTCAAAACTGTTTATCATGGAACCGATCAAAAAATACAACTGCCTCATCATTGATGACGAGCCGCCTGCGAGAGAAGTATTGCGACGTTATATTACGCAGATACCGATGCTTGACCTCATCGGGGAATGCGGTAATGCAGTGCAGGCCATCAGCAAGCTCAAACAACACCGTATCGATTTGTTGTTCTTGGATATCCAGATGCCACAGATCACAGGGCTGGATCTGGTCGGCACATTGGTTAATCCGCCAAAAATCATCCTGACGACCGCTTTTGAACAATACGCGGTCAAGGCCTTTGAATTAGATGTTACAGATTACCTGGTCAAGCCTATACGTTTTGAACGTCTCCTAAAAGCGGTATTTAAAGCGCTGCCCGAGCAGGAGGCCCGCTATGGAATCCAAACATCAGGTAAAACTCAGGATACTGCGGATCAAGCTTTCCTGTACTTTCGAGCTGACCGTAAAATGATAAAGGTTATGCTCAAGGATATTCAATACATTGAGAGCTTAAAGGATTATGTAAGAATAAACACAACCAAAGAACCGGTCATTACCAAATACGCGATAACTTCGCTTGAGGCTATGCTTCCATCGTCCTCATTTATAAGAGTCCATCGTTCTTATTTGGTAGCACTCGATAAGATAGATTCTTATACCCAAGATGAAATAACCATTTCAAACAACGTGATTCCTATTGGTAAGATTTACCGGTTGCAGGTATTGAATATTTTGGCAGAAGCTAACGGTTGACACATTCGGGATTTCAAGAAAATTATAAAAAGCTTAATCATTAAGCACATTTCATAGATCTGATATTTTACTTCTTGGTTTTAGAAAAAAACTGCCTTTCACTTAGAACAACCTAAAAATAACCTTTCGTAGCCGATCCAGGTGTCCATCATTCCAAAGGCCTACAGACCGGTCAGCGGTGTGAGTGCATAGCCAAACTCAGTAAGATGATCTCTGCCTCGGCATATTCTTGATCCTGAACACCTTATTTGGTTCAGTCGTGTTTTGCTATTTTCAGCCAAATATCGGTATTGTTGTAATGTGAACCTCAACATCGCGAGCTTTATGGACTAAAGGATGGTCTCATTGATTCTTTAAAGGTAACCGGGTAATTACCGGCCTGATGCAATAGCAATTTCTGTCGGTAGGAAACCGCCAGTTACAATATGGCGGTTTCCTAAATAAACAGAATTGTCAATGCGAATAAAGTTGGTATGAAATTTCAGATCAAAATCGTAGTCATCTTTGCATTGTTTCCCCCTTGTAGTGATCTTAATTCGAAATTCAGAGTCTTCCCATTATGCTTTTTGATTTCTGGCATCTGCTTTTAGTTTACTAACCAATGCTTGTTAAGTAATCTAACATCCGCTATAGCTTGTTAAGGATGGTCGTATATCTCGGTGTGCTTAATTGAAAGAACGTCTGAAATCCAAAGGCGACATATTAGTTTTGAGCTTGAAGAGTTTACTAAAGGACTGGGGATGTTCGAATCCCAATTGATAGGCTATCTCGCTTATCGAAGCCTGGCTCGTCGATAACTGCTCCTTTGCTTTTTCAATTAGGTAGTTATGAATGTGTTGTTGTGCATTTTGCCCGGTAATTGATCGTAGCATATCACTTAAATAACTGGCACTAACGTTTAATTGCGCTGAAAGGAACTGAACAGTCGGAAGTCCGTGCTTGGCGGTGTGTGGTGACTGGAAGTAGGCTTGCAAAATCTCTTCTGCTCTTTGAAGCAAATCACTGCTTACCGCCTTACGGGTAATGAATTGCCGGCTATAGAACCGGTTGGAGTGATTCAGCAGCAATTCGATCTGAGAGATTACAACATCCTGGCTAAAATTATCAATTCTGCCTTTTAATTCTTCTTCAATACTTTGAAAAACAGAAATGATAATGGATTTTTCCTTTTCGGACAGATGCAGCGCTTCATGGGTAGAATAGGAAAAAAATCCATACGCTTTAATCTTCCTGCCAAGTTCGTAACCCAGTAAAAAATCCGGGTGGAAAAGTAAAGTATAACCCGATTGATCACTGAGTGGTTCGTGGCCTCCTGTGATCTGGTTCGGCGATACAAAAAACATTCCCCCTTCATCGAAATCGTAGTAATGCTGTCCATATTTGAACTTTCCCTGGAGATTCATCTTATAAGAGATCTTGTAAAAATTTAATATGTGCGGGTCGGGAAGCCTTTCCAACGGAACGTTACCTGTGGCGTTATTGATCAAACTTACCAGGGGGTGCATAGGCGCCGGCATGTCCAGCGCGTTATGCAACCTTGATAAAGAATCGAATCTATGATTAGACATTTCATCTTTCATATTGTCTTTTTATAATTTACTTTCAATGCTGCCTAATGCTCCCTGTACACCGTTAAGGCTTTTCTTGGCGTCTTCCCAACTTGCGTCGTTCGTATCAAATGCACTCCGAATATATGCCAAAATGCTTTCACATACAAAGGCAACACGCCCGGGATTTTCATCACTTGTCTCAAGGGCATCATACCCTGATATGCCACCAAAGATGTGCTCGGCGCCAAACACGGTCAGCAGATCCTTCGGGCCCGGGCTTTGGTAATAAGCGTCGGCACGCCAATTGTCCAAATCAGAAAACATCGGGTTTTTGTCTTTGTCGCCGTTCACAATAAGCGCTGGCAAAGTCATCGAGCCAAAATTAGAAGCCGCCAATACCGGATAATGATGCCTTACTGCGCCGGTCAATCCTTCCGGACCGCCAGGCAGGCCAATCATTACAGGAGCTTTTATCCGCGGTTCGGTTAAATTCACAATGTTGCCGGTTAAAGGGTCAGTAACTTCCATACCGGCCAGCATAGCAACCGTATGGCCGCCTAATGAATGGCCAATAGCCGCAATGTTTTCCTGATCAACCCTACCGGCTAAACCGGGTACAGTGGCTATGATTTGGTCCAGATGATCCAGGATAAATTTTAGGTCGGCCGGCCGCGAACTCCAAAACAAGGGTGCTTCGGGAAGGGATGCGGGAAGCCCAAGTGCTTTAGAATTTTGATGCGTAGGTTGGATGACCACAAACCCTTGTGCGGCAAAAAAATCAGCAACAGGGCCATAACCTCGGTAAGATGAAAGAAAGTTAGACGCACCATGCCCATGCGAAAGAAGAATAACCGGCAGGTTGTTTCCGCTGGCCGGAGCCGAAACTTTCATTTCCAGGTCCACGTGACGGCCGGAGACAGGTAACACAACGGGACTAAAACTGATGATTGGAGTTTGTGACTGTTTCATTTTTTATTAATTTTTTGATATAGTCAAAGGTCATCAGCTTTCAGCTCCCGGGCGTAGTGAAATCGGGGCATTACTTAGCCAAACTCCGGAAAAGGTAGCGATGGCCAGGTGAAGAATGTTAAAGCGACATTGACGGCATTACCAACGATACAAGGTTTGAACACACTTGCCGTGTTTTGCTTCTATTACTTACAGAGACACGATTAAAACTATTCACCGCGAAGATGACCGATCTTACTAATCAAATCTTCTTGAGACATTCGCAAAGCAGGCTGACAATCCCATGATTATGACTCAAATCTGAAACACTTGTTTCAGATTTGAGTACCTTTGTAACCTCATGGCCAGGAATGTAGAATTTAACGAAGCTGTAGCGATCCAGAAAGCAATGGAAGTTTTCTGGAAGAAAGGCTATAATGCTACCTCGCTGCGCGACCTTACCGATGCCATGCAGATCAACAGCAGCAGCCTGTATAACACCATTGGCGACAAGCAGGAACTATTTGTGCGTTGTGTGCAGCACTACACCAATATCAGGAAACAGGATTGGGACAAGCGCTTAACGAGTAAAAGGTCGCCATTGTCGGTGTTAGTAGATTACATTCATGAAGCAGTGAATATCATTATAAACGGTGAAGATGGCTGCATGGCGGTGAAAAGTGCGTTTGAGGTAGCTACGAATGACGAGCGCGTTAAGCAGATATTGGTAGCTGATGATCAGCGTTCTTACCAGTTTTTACATGATCTTATCCAAAAAGCGATGGATAAAGGCGAGATCCGCAATGATGAAGATCCGGCTTTGCTGGCCGATTATTTCAACAGCACCTGGACGGGCTGGTACGAGTCTTACATCCTGCACAAAGACCCGATCAAGATCAAGCGCATGGCGGAATACTTTATTAAACAATTAACCAAATAATTTTTTTAACCTATTCTGAAACAAATGTTTCAGAATTTTACAACAGCAACATGGAATTAAAAGATTTAAAAGGAAAAAGAGCACTTGTAACCGGTGGTACAAAAGGTATAGGTAAAGCAATTGCCGACCAATTAGCAGAAGCAGGTGCAACAGTTATAATTAGTGCCCGAGCAAAGCCCGAGGATACAACTCATCACTTTATCGCGGCAGACCTAACAGATGCAGATCAGGTAACGGCGCTTGCTAACGAAATAAAAAATACTTTTGGCGGCATTGATATATTGATCAATAACGTAGGCGGGCTAACCACACCAGGTGGCGGGCATAGCACACTTACCGATGCACACTGGCAACAGGAGTTGGATCTCAATCTGATCTCTGCCATCAGGCTCGACAGAATATCGCTACTACAAATGATAGAACAAAAAAGCGGCGTGATCATACATATATCATCTGTTGCTGGTAAACAAGCATTATGGAACCTGAACTTGGCTTATGCTGTTTCGAAAGCCGCGCTGAACAGTTACAGTAAAGCCCTGGCCACCGAACTGGCCGACAAAGGCATACGGGTGCTTACTGTTGCACCTGGCGCTACCAGAACAGAACCGATGGTCAAATTCTTGAACGACTACGCAACTTCAGCTGGAATTACACCGGAAGAGGGAATGAAACAACTGATGGCACAAACCGGCGGAATACCGATGGGCCGTATGGCCGAGCCGGTAGAAGTGGCTCAGCTCGTGCACTTTTTGGTGTCACCATCTGCTGCTTACCTGACAGGAACTATATACGCTATTGATGGCGGTTCGTTACCTGTGGTAGGATAGCCAACCTTAAGCCAAATTTGAAGTCTTCACAAATTTTCGAAGTATATAACAAGGTCTGGTCGCAATGACCGGACCTTATTAATCACTCCTGTTGATTAGTCCAAGCCTCAAAAGATGCCTGTAGCTCCTCCAGCGTTTCGGGCAATTGTACCCGTAGCGAACTGTCAACACGTGCATGAACACTTTCTACAAACGGCCTGAAGCCTTCGTTATACTTTTTAAACGCAATTTGGTGATCTTCGTTGGCGTGCAGCTCTTTGGCTAATAACGTTGCGCCCTGCATAGCCAAACTGGTACCCATGCCGGTGAAAAAGCTTGGTGCATAAGCGGCATCGCCAATCAATGCTACCCTACCTTTTGTCCAGGTTGGCATTTGGATCTGGCAGGCCTCATCAAAATAAAGATCATTGGCTTTAAGCATGGCTTCTAATATTTCCGGCAGCTTCCAATTGGAGTTGCCTGCAAAGTATTCCCTTAAAATTTGCTTTGGCCGCTCGCGATCACGGTAATGCCAATCGAGTTTGGGTGCACGGAATACAAGGATGGCATTCGCCGCATCTTTAAACTGAAAGATCACTGCCTGCTTACCCAGTTCGCGATACACAATACCCGTAGATTTTGGCCGACCGGTTTGGATATGATCCGCAGCAGCAAATGCAAAGTAAACTCCCAAGAATTTCTTAAAGTCATTTTCGGGACCGAATACAAGCCTCCTCACAGTAGAATGGGTACCATCAGCGCCGAATACATAGTCGTAAGCATTGCTTTCGCCTTTTTCGAAGGATACTTCCACACGATCATCATGCTGGGTTAATTTGGATATACTATTGCCAAAAACTATCTCCACCTCATTTTTTGGAATGGACTCATAAATAATTTTCACAAGGTCGCCACGGTGTATTTCAATGTCACCCAGATACTCCGGCAAACTATTAATGGCAAACCTGGCAAGTGTTTGATCGTCTGCACCCACAATCTCATCGGTGTGTATAAACTCATTGGCTTTTATTTGATTATAGATGCCCATTTCTATTGCTACGTTTAGGGCGTCGCCACGTACATCAATCGGTGATCCGGCTGTTCTCAGGTCTTTGCCTAATTCTACTACAGTTACGCCGTAACCAAATTTATTTAACCAATAGGCCAGCGTTAACCCCGCAAAGCTGGCTCCGGATATTAAGACTTGTTTTTTCATTGCTTCAATTATTTTGTAATAACACGTTGTTGATAAGGCAAAACTAATTGTAGCTTTACAAGTAAAATATCCCATAGACTAATATTTTTAATCGAAAAGATGAATATGGACACCACTGCTGATAATCCCAAGAGCATACTCGAGTTTACAAATAAATTAGGGGTGGTTTTGGAAGACGTGTTGCAACACGTTCAGGTTACGCTGTTTAAAGGGCTTACTTTTTTACCCGAGATGGCCATGCACTTTGGCTCGTTTTACGTATTAGACGACTTTACCCGTGTAACGGGGCAATCGGATATATTAGATGGTATCGGCATTGTCTTCCACAACATTTTTGAGGGCAACGCAGATAACGGATCAAATAAGCAGAGAAACACGGCGCCGATGGAACCGCCTTATGTACGCATCTTCCCATATACCCTCCGTCAATCTTTAGATTTTAAGAAGAACACCCATGTTTCTCATGTCTCTATCAGCATCAGCGCCGGGTATCTGATAAACTTTTTAAAGGAAGAAGCAGAGCATTTTGATTACCTTTTTGACAGCGCCAATAATTTCTGGATAGAAGAATTGATGACAGATGATATTCTACGCACAGTAAACGATATTGTAAAAAAGGAAGAGCCGGGTGCCATGAAGAGTTTTTATTACAAAACAAAGGCGATGGAATTGCTTTACCATTTGTTCACCAGTTTAAAAAAGCGCGATGGTGCAAAGGGTGTAAAACTGAGCGCGAAGGACGTCAAAGCTATTTATCTCGTTCGCGACAAGATTGTTTCTTCCCTAAGTGAGCCCAAAAGCATCGATATCTTAAAGCAAATTGCAGGCATGAACGAATTGAAGCTACGCAAAATTTTCACACAAGTATTTGGCATGGGTATTTATGACTATTACCAGCATTTACGCATGAAAGAAGCCGCGCGGCTGATGCGCGAAGAAAGATTTTCGGTATCAGAAGCGGGCTACGAAATGGGATTTGAAAACCTTGGGCATTTTACCAAAGTGTTTGAAAAGCATATAGGTAAAAAGCCTAAAAAATATATTCAAAGCACAATGAACGCCTTAAAGTAAGTGTTTGGCAAGATAGGGCGCTGTTCGGCTCTGCTGATTCTTAACGATGTTTACTGGCTTGCCCTCCCCTACAATACGACCACCGGCATCACCAGCACCTGGCCCAATATCGATCACCCAATCACTGGCTGCAATAACGTCCATATCATGCTCTACCAGTATTACCGTATTTCCGGCATCAACCAACCGGTTTAACTGAGTAAGCAAACGTTCCACATCAGATGGATGCAGGCCAGTGGTAGGTTCGTCTAAGATGTAAAGGGTTTGGCCATGCTGGGCTCGCTGTAGTTCCGTTGCCAGTTTGATGCGCTGCGCCTCACCACCACTCAGCTCGGTAGCTGGCTGACCCAGCCGCAGATACCCTAAGCCAACTTCAACAACTACATCAAGTGCCCTGCCGATAGCCGGCTCCTCATTAAAAAAGGTTGCGGCCTCGTTAACGGTCAGTCCCAAAACCTCGGCAATATTCTTGTCTTTATATTTTACTTCCAGCGTTTTGGGGTTGTAGCGGGTACCGCCGCAAGTTGGACAAGGTGTATAAACACTCGGCAGGAACAACAGTTCAACCATCACCATCCCCTCCCCTTCGCAATGCGGACAACGGCCCTTGGCCACGTTAAAGGAAAATTGCCCTGCGTCGAACTTACGGGATTTGGCCGCCTTTGTAGCTGCAAATAATTTGCGTACATGGTCGAACAAGCCAGTATAGGTGGCCAGGTTAGATCGCGGGGTACGGCCAATAGGCTTTTGGTCCACCACCACTAACCTTTTAATGCCTTTCATTCCACTAATGATCCGGCCGCCCAGCGTCTGTACTTCTGTTTGTTCAAGCGGGTCTCCCTCTGTATCATCGGTCAATTCAATTTTTAAGCCTAACTGTTCTGCTACCAGTTCTACCAGTACCTGGCTTACCAGGCTGCTTTTACCTGAACCGGATACACCGGTCACACTCGTTAATACGCCTAATGGAAAGGCTGCGTTCAACTCGGAGAGGTTGTTTCGGGTGATGCCTTCCAGCTTCAGCCAGTCTTTCGGTGTTCTTGGCTCAATACTTTTCTTACCCGTGTTATTATATATATAATGCCTGGTTAGAGATTCGTTCACCTCCTGTAAACCTTCGGGCACTCCGCTATATAAGATATGTCCGCCTTGCTCGCCCGCGGCCGGGCCAACATCAACTATCCAGTCTGCATGGCGGATCACATCGATCTCATGTTCAACTACGAACAGAGAATTACCCGCAGCTTTCAGTTTATCCAATGCCCGTAAAAGAGCCTCGGTATCCGCAGGGTGAAGCCCGGCTGATGGTTCGTCCAAAACATAAACTACCCCGAACAGATTGGAGCGTACCTGTGTTGCCAGTCGCAGTCGTTGTAACTCACCTGGAGACAAGGTTGGGGTGCTTCTTTCAATGGTTAGGTAACCCAAGCCCAGGTCCAGCATTACTTGCAGCCGTGCAACCAAGTCTTCGGCTATGCGTTTAGCTACCTCAACTTTTTCGGGAGAAATTGACTGGATTTTTTTTAATGCTGCAGCTTCGCCGGTTCCATAAGGTGCGAATATTGTTGCCAGCTTATCCAGTGCAAGCCGTGACAGTTCGGCAATATCATAACCCGCAAACTTGACCGATAAGGATTCTTGGCGCAAACGCTTACCTTTACAAAGGGGGCACTCGCTGCTGATCATATACTGGCTTACACGCTTTTTCATCAGTGCGCTCTGGGAGTTGGCAAATGTGTGCCGCACATACCGGCGGGCACCGGTAAAAGTGCCCATGTAATCCGGCTGACGTTTGTTCCTTATAAAGCGTTTGATCTCCTCGTGCGAATAGCCGGAATAAACCGGTACTACGGGCTGTTCTTCTGTAAACAGGATCCATTCCCGGTCCTTTTTTGGGATGTCCTTCCATGGTACATCAATATCATAGCCCATAGTGGTCAGGATATCCCGCTGGTTTTGCCCCTGCCAAGCCGAGGGCCAGGCAGCGATGGCTTTTTCACGGATGGTAAGCGTATCATCGGGAACCATCGTCTTTTCGGTGATCTCATAAACACGGCCTAAGCCATGGCATTCGGTACAGGCACCTTCCGGTGTATTAGGCGAAAAAGATTCTGCATAAATGATGCCCTGCCCATCAGGATAATCTCCGGCACGTGAATACAGCATGCGCAGTAAGTTAGATAAGGTGGTAACGCTACCCACCGACGAGCGGGTGCTAACGGCCCCGCGCTGTTGCTGCAAGGCAACAGCAGGCGGCAGTCCTTCAATTTCGTCCACCTCGGGGATAGCCATTTGATTGAACAGACGCCGGGCGTAGGGTGAAACCGATTCGAGGTAGCGCCGCTGCGCCTCGGCATATAGCGTTCCGAAAGCCAGGGAAGATTTGCCCGAACCGGAAATGCCGGTAAATACCACTAAGGCATTACGTGGAATGTCAAGATCGACATTTTTAAGATTATGCTCACGTGCGCCGCGCACCTTAACAAAGCCAGGAAATTCTTTATTGGGTTTAGCCATTGCTTTTAAACGGTAAACGGGTTGCTAAGTTTGCTGCCTAGTCGCAGCGCTTAAAAATACGGCATCACGCCTTCCGCTCTCCGAACGAATATTACCTTGCTACCCGTAGCAAATTACGTTGAGCTGAATACATTTCACAAAATTATATTGTGCAAAACATTTATTTAGAAACGACGTTTAAGAAGCATGGAAGATTTACTTAAACTCGAAAATCAGATCTGTTTTCCGGCATATGCGTTTTCAAGAAATCTGACCAATTTATACAGGCCCTTGCTGGCTGAGCTAGATATTACCTACCCACAATATTTGGTATTAATGGTACTATGGGAACATAAGCAGCAAACCGTAAATCAACTGGGCGAAAAGCTATACTTGGACACCGGAACGCTTACGCCGCTTTTAAAAAGGTTGGAACAAAAGGGAATAGTAAGCAGGATCAGAAGTAAACAAGACGAGCGTATCGTTATGATCTCTTTGACCACCTCAGGTATTCAACTGAAAGAAAGAGCGAAGCACATTCCATTGGAGTTGCTTAAATGTACCAATATGTCTATCGATGAACTTCTGCAACTAAAAGCGCTTTTAAATAAAGTTTTAAGTAAATAAATGCATACCTCCAAAACTCAAAATGTTGCCCGGATCTTACTGGGTGCTTTTCTAACCTTCGCCGGTATAAGCCATCTTACTTTCAACCGCTCTGAATTTTTAGCACAGGTGCCCAAATGGCTTCCTGTTAATCCAGATCTGACTGTTGTACTATCAGGAATAGTAGAAATTAGTTTGGGCCTGGCGCTCATTTTTATGGTTAAAAACAAAAAATGGGTGGGCATAATTGTCGCCGTGTTCTTTGTGCTGATCTTCCCGGGCAATATTTCACAGTACATTAATAAAGTAGATGCATTTGGCCTTGATACCGATAAGGCAAGGTTAATACGATTGTTTTTCCAGCCTGTCCTTATCCTGTGGGCGCTTTGGAGTACCAATGCGCTCAAAAAGAAAAATTTATAGTTATATCATTAAAAAACTAAACAATGAAAGTTTTATTTGTAGTTACCTCACACGATGAATTGGGCAACACAGGCCACAAAACAGGTTTTTGGGTTGAAGAATTTGCCGCGCCATATTATAAGTTTACTGATGCAGGTTACGAGGTTGTAGTTGCCACACCTAAAGGCGGGCAGGCACCTATTGACCCTAATAGCGAAGCACCCTCAGCACAAACCGATGCTACTAAACGCTATTATGATGATGCCAAAGTGCAGGATGTTATTGCCCACACCCACAAGCTTACTGATGTGAACGCGTCTGATTTTGATGCCGTTTTTTATCCAGGCGGCCACGGTCCGCTTTGGGATCTGGCTAACGACCCAAGATCAGCACAACTGATTTTGGATTTTTACAATAGCGGCAAATTAGTAGGCGCGGTTTGCCATGCGCCGGGCGCGTTCAAGAACGTAAAGTTTGACAATGGCGAATCGTTTGTAAAAGGCAAAAAAGTAACCGGATTTTCAAACACAGAAGAAGCTGCGGTTAAATTAACCGATGTGGTGCCCTTTTTAGTTGAAACTGAACTGCAAAATTTAGGCGCTAACTATAGCAAGGTTGATGACTGGGGCATATATGTGGTTGAAGACGGTTTATTGATTACCGGGCAAAATCCGGCCTCGTCTGAAAGTGTTGCCGAAAAAATGATCACCCGTTTAAAATAATTATCAACTGTAAAAATTACAAAAAATGAAAACGTTATATACCGCGGATGCAACCGCTACCGGAGGCCGTAATGGCCATGTAAAAAGCAGTAACGGCGTATTAGACCTGGAGGTTAGAATGCCTAAAGCACTTGGCGGCGCCAATGATGACTATACTAATCCCGAACAATTGTTCGCTGCAGGTTATGCCGCCTGTTTTGATAGTGCATTGAATTTGGTGATCAAACAGGAGAAGGTTTCCACAGGTGGCACCACCGTAACCGCTAAAGTAAGTATAGGGCAAAATGATGCCGGAGGTTTCGGTTTGGCTGTTGAACTAGATGTAAACATTAAGGATATCGATCTGGACAAGGCGAATGAATTGGTAACCAAAGCACACCAGGTTTGCCCATACTCAAATGCCACCCGTGGTAATATCGAGGTAAAATTAGCGGTTACCAATATTTAAAAATCCAACAGCGGGCTTAAAATCACTTAGGCCCGTTGTTTATAAAATTGTTATCTAATGTCATTAATAGAAGATTTAAAGTGGCGATATGCCACTAAGAAATACGATCCTAGTAAAAAAGTTAGCCAGGAAGATATAGACAAAATTGTAGAAGCCGCACGGTTGGCGCCTACTTCTTCGGGCTTGCAGCAGTTTCGGGTGCTGGTAGTTTCAAGCCAGGAGATCAAGGAAAAACTTGCGCCAAGTTCGCTTAACCAAGAGGCAATGGTAGATTGTTCGCATGTGCTGGTTTTTGCTGCCTGGGACAGGTATACCGCTGAGCGGATAGATACTATTTACGATCGCATTACCGACGAAAGAGGGCTGCCGCGTGGAAGATTTAACAGCTATACAGATAAGATCAAAAATATTTATCTGAACGAAACTCCGGAGGAGAACTTTGTGCACACTGCCCGGCAGTCATACATCGGGTTTTCAATGGCCATTGCGCAAGCTGCCGAACTAAAGATTGACAGCACTCCGGCAGAGGGTTTTGACAATGCCTTGGTTGATGAATTGCTTGACCTTAAATCGTTAGGGTTAAAAAGTGTAACCTTATTATATTTAGGATACCGTGATGAAAACGATTGGTTAGCACCGATGAAAAAAGTACGCAATCCGGTTGAAGAATTTGTAATCGAGTACAAGTAATTTTTGCCTGTTATAAGGATTGATTCTTTGGTAGAAATCAAGAATCAATCCTTAATTGAAAGCCGGTTCATCTTTATAAACGATGATGATCTATCTTTAATAGCGTACTAAGACATAGGAGTTGAACGCCCTGCCCCTACCCTTTGAACGAAGGCCAATTTGCAGGAACCATTGGGCACGTGCTTGAAAATAATCTGCCTTGTGTTCTACATAAAGTGGTCCCGATAGGCAGTTCCTGTATAATTCAGGTAACGTCCAGCGTATTTATCTCTTAAGGCTTCAAATAGATTATTTGCTTTCACTATGCGTTGTTGATATGGATCAACTGAATTTAATTGCGTAAATACGCAGCTTTGAACTCTTCAGCAAACTTTTCCAGTTTGATCTGCCCGGTCACATTAGCACCGCTGGCAAAAAAGTCCCTAGTGATTATACCTGCCCTTACACCTTGTCCCATTTCAACAATTAGTCCCACTAGTTCCTCGGGTAATCCTCCGGCAAGCATGCCCTGTTTTAGTTGTTCATCAGGAATATTTGTCCAAACCATTTCAGGTTTTCCGATAGCCTGACCAAATACTCGTGCTATCTCTGCTCCCGTCGAAACATCACTTACCACATATTTCACTTCAAAGCCGTTTCCTTTAGCTTGTAACTCATCCGCAAGGGCTGTGGAAAGATCTTCGGGATGTGTAAGGGCTAGCTGGTCGTCACTGTCATAATTGTTACCGAAGATGCCCTGGCTTTTGATCAAAGGTATATCTCTCAAAAAGTTAATGAAGAAAAATCCTGACCTCAAAACAGTTACATTTACGCCGTCTAAACCCTGTAATATCCTCTCTACACGGTGTACACCTTGTACCGGGCCGGTACCCTGAGCAGCGTCTGCGCCAACGCTGCTCAGCATAACCACGCGCGTTACGCCTGCCGCTTTAATAGCATTTGCATAAGCCTGCCCGGCTTTAGCTATGTTCTCTATCATGTTACCCGGCCCCATTGATGGCGGCATCATGGTATATACGGCGTCTGCGCCTTTAAAGGCCTCAGTCAAAAATGTTTCATCGCTTATAGAGCCGACCGCAGCCTTTGCCCCCAAAGCCTCAATTTCGCTTGTACGATCATCTTTGGTGCTGATCACGGTTACTTCGTGTCCGGCTGCGATCAGCTTTCTTACTAATGGTTGAGCTACATTTCCTAATGACCCTGTGGTTGTAATTTTCATTTTTTATGTTTTATTAGTAGTTGATAATTAATTTAATTCGGGATAATCCGTGTAGCCTTCTTCGCCGGGAGTATAAAGTGTATTATAATCCGGCTCATTTAGGGGGGCGTTTTTCTCGATCCTCCTCATAAAATCAGGATTGGCCAAAAAGCTTCTGCCAAAAGCGACCAGATCTGCTGATTCTTCCTGTAATTTGGCTTCAGCAGTTTCTGCCGTAAATCCATTGCAATAGATAATAGTATTGGCGAAGGACTTACGAATATCCTGATGTGTTTTTTCCGGAATGCCTGGATTATTTGAAATGTGCAGGTATGCGATGCCCAACTGGTTTACTTTCCGGGCTAGGTGAACGTAAGTTTCATGTACTTCGGCTTCTTCATAGGCAGGCATATCGTTGGATGTTAAAAACGGTGATATGCGCAGCCCGACCTTATCTGCTCCAATAGAAGCTACTATTTTTTGTACAATCTCCAATGTAAGGCGGCTGCGGTTCTCTGTGGATCCGCTATAATTATCCGTCCGGTTATTGATGTGCGGATTTAAAGATTGCTCCAATAGATAGCCATGCGCGCCGTGTAATTCCACACCATCAAAACCTGCAGCTATGGCATTTTCAGCTGCTTTCACATGGTCGTTTACTATACGGTCAATACCTTCTTTATCCAGGGCTGTTGGGGCGGAGTACTCCAACATACCGGTATCTGTATAAATTTCGCCTGTTGCTTTAACCGTTGACAAACCCACCACATGATATCCCTCCGGCAAATTAGAGCTATGAGCTATTCTTCCGGTATGCATCAGTTGCAAAAATATTTTAGAACCACCTTCGTGCACGGCTTCGGTCACCAGTTTCCAACCTTCCACCTGGGCATCGTTAAAAATTCCCGGAATGCGGGGATAGCCTAAACCCTCGGGGCTGGGTGATGTACCTTCAGTAACTATAAGTCCGGCACCAGACCGCTGCTGATAGTAAGTGGCCATTAATTGATTGGGAATGTTATTGATGGCACGGCTACGGGTCATGGGTGCCATCACCACATGATTCTTTAATTGTAGGGGGCCTTTGTTATAAGGCTTGAATAACTTTTTCATTTTGCAGTGTTTTTGTTTACACTACAAAGTTGCCGCTAACTGCCGCCTCATAATAGCAGCAAAAGACACAAAAACAGTCCTATCCGGTAGAACCGTATCTTTTGGGCTTTAGCCCGTAATGCCTTTCAAACAAGCGGCTGAAATGACTGAGATTGGTAAAACCTAACTCATAACCAACTTCGGCAACCGAGCGCTTGCCCTGTTTAAGCAAGAAAGCCGCTTCCTCCATTCGCGCTTGTTGAAAATAATTATAGATGGTATCGCCAAAGGCCTGTTTAAAGAGCTGTTTTAGCTTAGTTTCACTCATGGCGGCGATCCCGGCTAGTTCAGACAGTACAGGTGGCGTGCTTAGGTCACTTAACACCTCATTTCGGATATGCAGCAACCTGGCAGCATCGGCGCTGTTGATGTTCTTGTGCGGTATGCTTTCGCGTTTTGATAATCTTTCAAATAACAGGTAAAGCAGCTCCTGCACCTTAACGTGCATATAAAATTGACTTAAACTATTACTTATATCCACTGCACCTAAATTCTTTTGTAGCAGGCGTATCTCTGCCGTCATCTTTTCCAGGAAAAGAAACGAATTTCCACTGCCTGTAATGGTTTCAATAGTAGTGTTCTGCTCCTTTAAGGCGAGCAGGCTTTTCAAGTATGCCGGAGAAACAGCAATGACCATGTAATGAATCATATAACCTGCCGGAAAGCGAATGGTAGAATTCAAATCGTTGGAGGTGACCTGAATCGCCGATTCGTCCCGCTCGGAGAACTGAATATGTGGATCGGAACCATAACTGATACCCAGCGGTTGTTCGTTACTATAAAAGAAAACAGTGATCAGTTCATTTCCCTGACCCGAAGCATTGCGCTTGATGATCAGGTCCTCTTTCAGCACATAATGGTGCTGGGTGATTTTAAATTCTGGCCCAAACGAAAGTTTGCGGATAGACCCATCCCCTAATGGTGCGGGGATAAGCATCAGGTCATTCTCTACTGTTGCGCCGATGTGCCGCGCGAAGTAGATCATGAAGTCGAAATCCGGTGTAGCGTTAAAGCTGAAGATCAATGTGCGTATGGTTTGCCTTAAAAATACAAAGATAATAACTAATGCTAGTGTGAATATCAAGGTTACATTTATGACAAGCAAAGGTATGTTCCGTAAAAATGTTGTGGTTAAGTACGGTCGCCTGCAGATTCTGTTTGATGAAAACGGATAGTTCATTATCAATAATAAAGATGATGTTTCCGACGCTATCTTTTTGTTACAAGGAAGATTATAGACCTGATACAGCAGAAACTCTTATTGTACATGCCGGTGAAACGATGACAAACGTTTTGAACACAGCCATGATACAGTATTGCTTTCACCAATAGTGGAAGTACAATTGCAAGCAACGAGCAGGTCGATCGAAGTCAGCAAATATCGAATGGCCTAATACCACAGACCCGCAGGTACAAGCTCGATAACCATTTACGGATTAAAACCTGATGGGAAATTTTAGAGACTTAAGCCATAAAATATTTCAGCGGATCTAAAGGAAAGCCATTCAAGGCTGTCTACTAATTTCACAAAGTGAATTTTCTGCTGAGAGTTCATATTCCATTTCTGTGAAAAGCGTCAATTTTTATCCAGTTCAACCCTCTCCTTAAATTTAGCAACCTGTCTTCGTGACACCTCAGTTGTGGCCCCATCGCTGAGTGTCACCTTAAGCCGGTTGCCAAAGGTCCGGCCCACTTTCAAGATATGCTTCAGGTTGATGATTTGCTGACGGTTTATCCGCATGAATTGTTTTGGATTAAGGGTATCTTCGAGTTGCTGGAGCGACCGCAGCATAAGCGGGTTTTGATCATCGAAGAAAACCTGGACATAGTTTCCTTTTGATTCAAACAAACGTACATTACCTAGTGGCACCAGCCAGGTTTTGTGCTGATCCTTGATAAAGATGCGGTGCTGTAAGTCATCCCCTGCCGGAGAAGTGGTGTTGACGCCAAAATGCGTGCACGCTTTCCGTATAGCCCTTGCCAGTCGCTCCGGAACAATGGGCTTTAGCAAATAATCAATAGCATGGTAATCATAAGACTGCAAAGCATAGTGCTCGAACGCTGTAGTGAAGATCACCGCCGGTAAATGTTCAAGCCTTTCAAGGATTTCGAAGCCGCTTGCGCCCGGCAGATGGATATCGAGAAAAACCAGGTCTGGCTTCACCAGCCGGATCAACTCTAAAGCTTTGTCGGCCGAATCAGCTTCCCCAACCAATAGGACATCACTATGCGCCCGCAGCAATTCTTTGATCTCTATACGGGCTAACCTTGAATCTTCTACAATGACTGCTTTAATCATTTTTGAATTTTTATAGTGACCACAACATTGGGTGGCAGCTCTTCAATGTGCAATGTTGCATTTTCTGCGTAGAGCAGCCGAAGCCTTTCTTTTATATTCTGCAAACCGATACCGAGATTTTCTTCCAACCGGTTTCTTTCGATCAGGGTACCCGTGTTTTTTATAACCAGTATAAGCTCATTATTTTCATGGCGAATATCGACCAGGATGTGGCCTCCCCTGCTTTGCAAAGCAATGCCATGTTTGATAGCGTTTTCAACTAATAATTGCAATATCATGGGAGGGATTGACTCTCGCAGGCAATCTTCATCTACTTGAATTTCATAAGTTAACCTTTCTTCGTACTGTATTTTAATCAGTTCAAGATACTGGGTAAGTATATTTACTTCTTCGGTTAAACTTATCTCCCGGCCGGTTGTGTGCTGAAGGGCATGCCTAAAAATCTCCGAAAACCTGGTGAGGGTTTGCCTGGCCAGTTGGGGATCTTCAAGAATCAAGGCCCGTATGTTGTTCAGCGCATTAAACAAAAAATGGGGATTAATCTGCGCCCTTAACGTTCCCAGCTGCGCTTGCCGCACTTCAGCCTCCAGCTGCCACTTCTCCACTTCCGTTGAATGATAACGCATGATGAGGTAATAACCGAGATAAACCGAATCCCAGGCCAGCATGATGCCCGTCAGCGGAACAATCTGAAACAAGATCGGTGCTATGGCAATTGTCCTTTGCCCAAGGAAAGCCAGCATCATCAGGATGAGAATAAAGAGCCACCCTAATGCCTGCACAAAAGCCGATGCAAATAAAAAAGCAATCAGCTTGGGAGCATCTATCTCGAGGTTTGCTTTGCGTTTTTTAAAATATACCCGGTAAAGGCTGGTTACCAGGAAACCGCCGGCACACATGCCAGCTAGGTTTAGATACAAATTCAAGTTACTGAACGACCCACTGGAATACTGGACGAGCCAGTTCAAAAAGCCTACGAGTAACCAGGAGGTAATTTGAACCGGCCAGAACCAGGATCGTTTGTGTTTGATCATTTCACTTGATTTATCCAGTCGCTCGCCTTGGTCAATGCAGACAGGTTGACTGTTTCATCTATCTGAGCATATTCGCTTCCGGCACCGGTGGTAGCCTGCTGCAAAAGATGATTTAAGCCGGGTAAAGGTACTATTTCAAAGTGTTTGTTCCCACCTTTTGTCAGCGCAGCTTTAATGCCGGCGAGATTTGCAGCACTTTGCACCTGCATATCCAGTGTCCCGTTGAGCGCCAGTACCGGGCAACGCAGTTTTTCCAGATTGCTGGCTGGGCGGTAGGATATAAAATAGCGGAACCACGGCGCATATAGCTGCCCAGCTGTTCTTTTTGCAATTTCTTCTATGCTTTGGCCACCAAGCGCATCTTTGGGTGTCGCCCGTAATTGTTGGTAGATCACCGTGTCCATTTTAACTTTGAATGCAGCATCAGGAAGCTCCTTATATCGGTTCATCGCCGCAAATAATTTTGTATTGCTGGATATTGATTGTTTAATGACATTTTCGGGAGCGCCTGATAAGCGCATCTGGTCCTTGCTTTGTTGCACCATGAGCTCAGTGATGGGTACACCCGGCGCTGCCAGTAAAACCACAAATCTGACCACTGGATTGCGCGCTGCAATCATGGGCGCTATCATCCCCCCCTCGCTATGCCCCATTAAACCTATAGCGGTGCCTTTAAGGTCGGGCCTGGATTGCAAATAGGCAATGGCCGCTTCAACATCATCCGCAAAATCCGCGCTGGTAGCCAAATTAAACCTGCCGGTTGATTTCCCAATGCCCCTGTCATCGTATCGCAATACCGCGATACCTTTCCTGGTCAGCCAATCGCTCCAAACCAGGAAGGGACGATGGTTAAACTGTGCTACTTCCTCATTGCGGTCCTGCGGACCGGAGCCACTGATGAGGATCACTACTTTTTTGGGCTTAGCGCCCGGGGGCAGGGTCAACGTTCCGGCTAGAACATTTCCGGCTTTTTGATTTTTAAAAGTAACTTCTTCCTGGCGGTAAGGAAATGATTCAGGGTCCTGCGGACGCTTGGCAGGTGCGGCCTTATTGTCGACAGGCTTGCTTGTTGTTAATTCCAACGGAAAGCTTGATGCCCCTTGTGTGAAAGTGCCGGTTATCTTATTGCTATCTGCCTTAAACCGGCCGGTGTAACTCATTGCAAACTTAAGAGCTTCAATGGTGAGTTGGTTATCAATTAGTGATGTTTTGTCGGTAGCTATCCCAGACGCTCCCTGATCTGGGCTATCCATTGTGGTTGAAAACCCGCCACCATTCTGCGTAATATGAAAGACCACATGAAGCGGCGAACCAGGTATTTTTAACGTACCGTACCAGGTGCCGGTAATGGTTTGCGCATGTGTAAACATTGCACCGAAAATTAGGAGGCAGGTTGACAGTATCTTTTTCATTTTTTTAATATTTAAGCCAAATATGCTCGAATCCGGCATTACCTGTTAGGGAATTATGTTGAACGGTCCTATAAAATGATGAGTGGTCGTATTTTATATGACAAGATGTATGGTAAGCCTGAATCTAGCTGGTTAAGGGCATGAGTACCGCTTCCATCCCAAACTGATCAATAGGTTTTGTTTGATAATCGGCCGTGTACTACGACCTATGCAATAGCAAAAGGCAAACTTTCTAAATTGTAGCTCATGAGCACGGTCATGTAGACACATAATATGATCGCTAAATATTTAATTGACGGGGTAAAGGAATAGAATAACTTTTTTGATTGATGATTGCACTTTCTCTATTAAATTTCCGTAATACTTAGTCATTTGACGCTCTCAACAAAGTAAATTGACCGTCTAAACAAAATCCGCCTTTTCCGATCCGCCTACATTTGTTCCATACATTTAATCATAATAAAATGGAAAAGAATAATTATCAGGGCTTATTACAGAAACCGATAGAATCGGGATTTAACGGAACAACGACAGCAAGCGAAGTGATCAATGGTATTGACCTTAACGGCAAGATAGCCATCGTAACAGGCGGCAATACAGGCATTGGTCTGGAAACGACAAGGGTACTTGCAGAAGCGGGCGCGACCGTGATCGTACCGGCAAGGGATACAGAAAAAGCCAAAAAAAATTTGCGTGGTATTCCAAATGTAGAAATAGAGGCAATGGACTTGATCAATCCTGATACCATCGACGCATTTGCTGAAAAATTCCTCACTTCTGGCAGACTGCTGCACCTGCTTATTAATAACGCCGGAATCATGTGGGTGCCCTTACAAAGAGACAGCCGCGGCATAGAATCACAACTGGCGACAAATTATTTGGGACAATACCAACTTGTGGCAAGGTTATGGCCGGCGCTGAAGGAGGCCAATGGTGCAAGAGTGGTCAATATATCTTCTTACGGTCATCAGATGGCCCCTTTCCATTTTGATGATCCTAACTTCGAACACAGAGAATACCAAACACTCTTAGGGTACGGACAATCAAAAACAGCCAGCAATCTGTTTGCGCTTGAATTGGACAATCGCGCCAGATCATTCAATGTCAGAGCATATTCACTGCATCCTGGTTCTATTGCAGGCACAGAACTGGCCAGGGATGCTGATATGGAATTATTTAAGCAAATGGGCTTCTTTGACGAACTTGGCAATATGCGTCCTGAAATTCTGGCCAGATTAAAAACCATTCAGCAAGGTGCCGCTACTACGGTATGGTGTGCTACCAGTCCTTTACTGGATAACATTGGTGGGGTGTATTGCGAAGACTGCGACATCGCCGAATTAGACCTCGGAAACTTCGGTCAAGATAATGGTTTAGGAACAAGAGGCGTGCAGCCTTACTCGCTGGATGAAAGCAATGCCAAGAGGCTTTGGGACCTAAGCCGTGAAATGACGGGCATCGACTTTAAGGTAATTTAATCTTGATTTGATAACTTTATCAAAATGGAACATATATCCAGATACCTTACCCAAGAGATTAAGCTTTCGTCATATGAAGACACGCTGTTTAAATCAGACCTGATGTTTGATGATCATATGCTTGTTTGGTTCATTTCCGGTGAAACAAAGATCATTCAATGGGACACCACCTTCTTTTTTAAAACTGGAGATATTTTTCTAATCCCGAGAAACCAGCTGGCAACCATCATCAATTATCCGAAAAACGGACAGCCGCATAAAACGGTGGTAATGCATCTTTCCACCGAACGGTTGAAGAAGTTCTATGAACATGCCGACGTTAAAAAGCCGTCACAGCCGGAACAAAAAATCTACTGCTTCAGTAACCATCCCTTATTGAAAAGCTGCCTCGCCTCGTTAATCCCTTATTTTGAGGTGGAAGGTGCATTTCCTGAGAGCCTGGCCTCGTTAAAGATCACCGAAGCCATCAGCATCCTGCGGATGATATATCCGGGGGTTGACAGCGTACTGGCCAATTTCGACGCGCCAGGCAAGGTTGACCTCATTAGTTTTATGCAGCGCAACTTCATGTTCAACATGTCGCTCGAAAAATTGGGCTATCTTACCGGGCGCAGCTTGTCAACCTTTAACCGAGATTTCAAAAAGCTTTTTAACACGACACCGCAAAAATGGCTAACTGAAAAAAGGCTCGAGCTCGCGTACTATCATCTAACCGAAAAGAAGAGGAAACCTACCGAGGTTTATCTTGAAGTTGGCTTTGAAGATTTATCTCATTTTTCATTTATTTTCAAAAAGAAGTACGGCGTTCCACCCAATCAGCTGCTTTTAGGTGGTGACGGAACACGATCGTGATAACCTAAAAGTAGTCATAACGGACAATAGACGTCTCGTCCACTTTGCTGCCTTTTTAATTAATTAAAACTACTCCCTTTCACAATAGTGAAGTGCTACGCGTAGGTTTTTAAAAAGCTGTGTAGTTTCCAGTTTTCGCTTAAAGTTCTCAGGCAGGCTGCCGCATCAAGTAAATTTCTGTCAATACCGCCATAAGGGGTACACTATTAATTGCATTATTTGCATACTATCCGCATCAGTACTGTTTGGGCAGAACGCTTCCGTTAAGGGTAATGTGTTGGACGGGTTGACACCATAGGTAAGGGTAAGCCGGGAAGCGGTTACCCTACTAACTTTGAGCTGAACCCCATACCTGAACGCGAACACTCGGAAACCCTGGAACAAGGTGACCCGGACCTGAAGCCAGAGTTTGTAGACCTAGCGGAATTGGGGCTAATCAGAACATTCACTAAAGGTTCATTCTTTACAACGCTATACTATTAAAACATCAAAAATCCTATACAGCGAGTAAACAGCGTATATACCGATACCATTCTGAACCGCGTGTTTACCAATGCAGATCGGGCAAGATCTATTGGGTTAGAGATTGGAACCAATGTGCAACCGGTAAAATGGTGGAGCTTATACTTGGCGGGCAACGTTTATAATTATAAGATTAATGGTACGCTTAACATCGTTGGTGTAAGCTCTTACGTCTCTAATGCTAATTGGGTGTATTCTGTTAACGCCAACACTAACTTTAAGCTCGGTGCCGCCTGGAACCTGCAAGGTAATGTTAATTACCTATCGCGCAGGGCAACGGCCCAAGGTGAAGATTCACGGTTCTTGGTGCCCAATACGTCCCTAAAGAAAACGTTCCTAAACGGCCGTTTCGCTGCTACGCTGCAATGGCAGAGTATGGATCTGGGCTGGAATACCTCAAACAAACAGCGCATCACCACCAGGAGACGCGACTTTTATACTACAACCAACTACATTTACGAAACGAACGTATTCCTGCTTAATTTCAGCTTTAATCTTAACAAATTAACCGGAAAAGCAAAGCTGCCGAACAGCAAATTTGGAGATAAGGAGTTTTAATCGTTTCACTTATGGAAGTTGCACTATAAGCGTAGCCAGTATCGTAGCTATTGATGCATTAATTGGCTTACAAAGCTAATGGTACTGACTGTTTTTATTATTTTGCCATTTTAAGTAAAATCTTGTCCGTACGTAACCATATGGAAATTTTTCAGGTGCCCGACGTTACCATAAACCAACCGCAAATTACCGCTGGTGAGGTGCGATTTGTAGATTATAAGGATATGGGCGGTCCGTTCAGAAACCGTGTGCTTTTTAAGCAGTATGCCTTCAGTTTTGTTCAAAACGGGCAAAAGCAAATTTACCGTGCAGAGGGAAGCACCATTTTAAAATCAGGGCAGGGAATGCTGATACCTGAAGGGCATTCTATTATAGCCGAACACAGCAATTCAAATGAACCCTATAACAGTATCATTATATTTTTTCCGGCCACGTTGGGTAAAGAGTTCATATCGTCCCGACAACAAAAGAACAACCGCAAAACAAATCTTGTTCCTTATATACATTTTAACGTCGACAGTTATATTGATGAATATATACGAAGCCTGAAGGCACTGATTATGAGGGGTCAAAAACTTTCTTTAGAATTAGGTAGTATTAAAGTACACGAGCTGCTGACCGCTTTATATGATCTTCATCCCGAACTGCTCACTTCCCTATTTAATGATCAGCATAATTTGTCACTAATGGGCATCATCGAACAAAACTTGTTCAAAGAACTTAGTATTGACGAACTTGCCTTCCTCGCAAACCGTAGTCTTTCATCCTTTAAGCGCGATTTCATAAAAACGTACGGCTTGCCGCCGCAGCAGTACATCCGTAATCGTAAATTGGAAATTGCAGGCAATGAACTTTTACAAGGAAGATTAGCCAGCGAGCTTTACCTGGACTATGGTTACCAGCATTTATCTAACTTTACTACAGCATTTAAAAAGAAGTTTGGCGTTACACCGTCGCATTACCGCAGCTCGTCGTAATCTGAACTTTTTGCAAAAAGCTTTGAGCTTTTCGCAATAATTAGTCGGTACCATTAGCGCCGATATTTGAGCCATGAAAAAAATCATGGTTTTCATTTTCCTGGTTGCCGTTTATAGCAGTCTTTTTGCACAAACATTTACACTGGCCAGTAAAGATCTTGGCGGGCAGTTCACAAACGAATTTGTGGCGGGCAATTTTGGTTGTAACGGTGGTAACCGTTCTCCGGAACTACACTGGTTTAACGCGCCGGCCGGAACCAAAAGCTTTGCCGTTACCATGTATGATCCCGACGCACCTACGGGCAGCGGGTTCTGGCATTGGGTGGTTATCAACATACCCGCTTCGGTTAACCAGTTAAAGCAAGGTGCCGGCAATCCTGACCTGAAAGTATCCCCCACCGGTAGTCTGCAAAGCCAAAACGATACTGGTGCACCCGGTTACCAGGGCCCTTGTCCCGATGGTGATACACCACATCGGTATCTGATAACCGTTTATGCGTTAAACACCGATAAGCTGGCTGCACCACCAAATGCTACGGCTGCACTAACTGGCTTTATGTTAAATAAGGCGGCAATTGCAAAAGCATCGCTGATCATTTACTGTAAAAAATAGGATGGCCGGGCGTATACATATCGTAGGATCCGGTGCAATAGGTAAAGCACTTGCTGTATGCCTGCTGAACGCCGGGAAAGATGCCGTATTAGTTAGAACCAGTGTAGACGGCGAGCCAGACAAAACAGAAACTATCAGACTGAACCTTCCTTATAACGGTAGATTGTTTGCCAATGTGACGATTAAAACGTTCAGTTCGCTTGATATGGCCCACGGCATCTTCATAGTGTGTAGTAAATCGTTCGTGAATGAAATGATCGCCCTGAAGCTGACGAATTTTGCCCTGAATGCACCGGTGATCTTACTTCAAAACGGCCTGAACGTTGAACGTGCTTTCGTAAACAAAGGGTTTACCCAATTATATCGCTGTGTATTAATGGTAACCAGCCAATTTGAAGGCGAGAGCGAACTGCGCTTCCGGCCGGTAGCTGCTTGTCCGATAGGGATAGTTGCAGGCAACGAAGATCTTAGCGCTCATATGGTGGAGCATCTGCATACATCGTGGTTCCCTTTTCGGTGCGAAGATCAGATTAACAAGTTTGTTTGGCAAAAAGTCATCATTAACTGCATTTTTAATTCTATTTGTCCTTTGCTGGAGACGGATAACGGTGTTTTTCATCGGGAGCCGGCGGCCATGCAGATAGCAGACCGCATCATTAAAGAGTGTGTTGATGTAAGTGTCCATTCAGGAATAGAACTCAATATTAAAGACGTGAGAGCGGCCTTTCTATTGGTAAGCCGCGCTGCTGACGGACAGATTATTTCAACTTTGCAGGATATCCGTAATAAACGGCCAACCGAAATGGAAAGCTTAAACCTGGAAGTTGCAGCCATTGCGCATTCAGGTGGTCTTGAAAACAAGGTGAACATCACCCGCACGCTGGGTGAGCTAACAGCGCTTAAGTCAATTTTAAATCGCTGAAGCAACTTCACAGTTCATCAGCACTTTTTTCACTTAGCTATAGCCGTAAAAAAACTAAATTGCTTTTTTAAACTACCAATACTATGAACAATGAATATTTGCAAAGCGCCATAAAGCAGTTTGAATATTACAAAATGCTTGGTGAAAAAACATTTGAGCAGTTGACCGATGATCAATTGTTTTGGCAGGCCAATGTGGAAAGTAATAGCATTGCTGTTATCGTTAAGCACCTATCGGGAAATATGCTAAGCCGATGGACGGACCTGTTGACCACAGACGGTGAGAAACCGTGGCGCGATCGCGACGCAGAGTTCAATAATAATGACATGATATCACGAAGTGACATGCTGAATTGCTGGAACGAGGGGTGGCAAACGCTCCTGGATGCACTTTACGCATTACAACCCGGCGATCTGGAAAAGATTATTTACATCCGTAACCAGGGCCACTCTGTACTGGAAGCCATTAACCGGCAACTTGCACATTATCCATATCATATTGGTCAAATCGTTTTCATCGGAAAAATGCTTGCTGGCCAATGGACTTCATTGTCGATACCAAGGGGTAAATCGGTAGGCTATAACACCGATAAATTCAGTAAGCCAAAAAGACGGCAACATTTTACAGACGAGATACTAAGCAATGGAAAGCAAAACGATGACACAGCAACAGGCAAATGAGTTTGCCAGGCAATGGATAGGTGCCTGGAACAGTCATAACATTGATCAGATCATGGAACATTACACCGATGACGTTGAATTTTATTCTCCGATGATTATCCAGCTCGGTTTTGACAGCAGCGGCAAAATCAATGGCAAACCCTTATTACAGCAATATTTTCAGATAGGTTTAACTGCCTACCCCAACCTTAGCTTTCAACTCCGCCATGTGCTTTACGGTATTAACTCGCTCGTAATTCACTATCAAAGCGTAAATAAAAAGTTGGCGTCCGAATTAATGCAGTTAAATGAATTATCAAAAGCCGCCTGCGTAATGTGCCATTATTAAACCACTCACTGTTCGGTACAACGGTAAAAATACTTTTCATTAAAAACTCTAATATTCGTTTAAGCCAGCACCGGTTATTAAGTGGTTACAGAGTACCTTCGAACGAAAATCTTAAATAATTAATTAAAAGATGATCTGAACTGCAAAGGTGATACTAGTGTTTTTATCTTGAACAACCTGCTAAAAGATTGAGAATGCTCAAAGCCTAACTGAAAGGCCACTTCACTTACAGTGAGGTTGGTAGTAGTCAGCAATTCTTTTGACCGCTCGATCAACTTTTCATGAATATGCTGCTGTGCGTTCAAACCGGTGAGCGAACGGAGCATATCACTTAAATAGTTTGGCGTATAGTTTAACTGCTCAGCCAGTTGTTGTACAGTTGGCACACCGTAATTAACGGGCCCGCCTTCCTTGAAGTAAGTATCGAGTTTGTGTTCTACCTGCTGGAGCAGGTCGCTGGTGGCTGCCTGCCGTGTAAGAAACTGACGCTTGTAAAACCGCTTGGCATAGCTTAACAGCAACTCGATCTGCGCAATAACCACTTCATGGCTAAAATCATCTATTCGACTGTTCAATTCTTCCTGAATGATTGTAAAGATTGCCGACACCGTAGTTCTTTCCTGCTCCGAGAGGTGAAGGGCTTCATTCGAGGAGTAAGAGAAGAATCCATATTGTTTAATCTTTGAGGCAAGCGGATAGCCCTGCAGAAAATCCTGATGAAAGATTAGTGAATAGCCCTCGTTTCCCTTGTAAATCGCCGTACTACCCACAACTTGATTGGGAGCAGTGAAAACCATGCTTCCTTCATCAAAGTCATAATAGCCCTGTCCATACCTGAATTTACCGCCTAACTTATTTACAAAAGAAATTTTGTAAAGCGTAGTTACGTAGCTTACTGGCAGCCAGCTCAGGTTAATCTGCTCTTCCCTGGTATCCAGCAGAGTAATTAAGGGGTGAGCCGGTCCCGGAATGTCGAGCATACGGTGTATCTCAGTGATCGATTTCAGTTTAACAACTTTTGGTGTGTTGTTTTTCATGCTGTAAGATAATAAAATACGACCGGAGCCTATTTCAGCTACCGGTCATATTTAAAGTAGATGTACGTTTATCCGCTACCCTTAAGCAGTGTTACCAAGGCAACGGACCTTCAGGGCCGGTAAAGCTGCCGGTAGGGCCGTCTGTTTCCAGAGCTACCCGTATCGGTTCACGTGAGCCAACTTCCAAACTGTCCGTACCCTGAAAATTATTTAACGCGGTAGCTGTGTAGCCGGGGCTGCTAGCGTTCACCTTGATGCCTTCTTTTTCCAACTCCAAGGCAAAAGCCAGCGTAACAGCATTCAGGGCGGTCTTGGAGGCGGCATAGACAATGCCGAAATTCTCTCTTGCCCAACATGCCGGGTCAGATATCCAGGTCAATGAACCTAGCCCGCTTGACACATTAACGATGCGTGCCGCTGATGACTTGCGCAACAAAGGCAAAGCAGCCTGGGTAACGGCGATAACGCCGAACACGTTAGTTTCCCACACGGTGCGCACTTCATCTAATGACACATTAACTGCCCTACCGGATGCCATAACCTCTTCCACCGTACGGCCGGGCTCACCGGCATGCGCAATACCAGCGTTATTGACCAGCAGGTCCAGCCGGCCATATTCCTTTTCGATACGTTCCACTGCTGCATTGATAGTTTGCTGATCCGTAACGTCCAGTTGAATTGCTTTCGCATTCTCGCCTATTTGGGCGGCTGCCTTTTCACCGTTCTTCAATTTACGTGAACCCAGGTAAACAATATAACCATTAGCAACTAGCGCTTTTGCAATCTCGTTGCCCACACCCTGGTTGGCACCCGTTACCAGTGCAACGGGTTGTTCTGTTGATGTTGTTTGACTTTCCATAAGAAGAAATGAATAAGATATAAGCAAAGGTGGGTATTCATTGTGGGGACACTGTAACCAAATCAAGGACATTTGTAACCTAAATGAAAAACGAGGAGTTCTTTGATATCATTACCATAAAAGGTAAATCTTTGCGCGCTTCACTAAAACGACTACACATCTGGCAATTTCGGCTACACGAAGTTCTATCCATTTTTTGAAATTTGCTTTATATAAGATGCTTATGAACAACGGAATCCAGAATAAAGTAATCGCAATAACCGGCGCCAGCAGCGGTATAGGCAAAGCAACTGCAGAGTTATTGGCAGCCCAGGGTGCAAAATTAATTTTGGGCGCTCGCCGGGCAGACCGGCTTAAAACGATTGTTGAAATTATTGACCAAAAAGGCGGTAAAGCTGCCTTTTTGGAAATAGACGTGACCAACCGTGAAGATCTCGTTAAACTGACGGCATTAGCGGTAGAGAAATTTGGCAGGCTTGACGTCATGATTAACAACGCCGGGGTCAGCCAATTATACAAGATGGAAGACCTGGATGTGGAAGGCTGGGAACAAATGATCGACGTTAACTTAAAAGGCACCTTGTATGGGATCGCTGCGGCATTGCCCATTTTTAAGGGACAAGGTACCGGTCACATTATCAATGTGATCTCTACGGCAGGCATCAGCATTGTACCCACCATGGGTGTTTATGCCGGAACTAAGAATGCAGTCCGTACTATCAGCGAAGCGTTACGCCAGGAATCGCAGGGCCGCTGGCGGGTAACCGGTATCTCGCCGGGTTATGTGGCTACCGAATTTGCGAGTAACATAAAGAACGAGGAAATTAGGGACACCATTCAGCAGAATGCAGATCAGATGGCCATCCCTGCCGAAGCCGTTGCAAATGCCATAGCCTACGCCATTAAGCAACCAGACAATGTGGACGTGGGCGATATGGTTATCCGCCCGTCCGTTCAAGGTTAAACCTGTATCTTTATAGTGATTGCTAGGATGACAAAATACAAAGCCTGAATGGACAAGCCGTTAAAATTTAACAACATAAGCGACCTGATGCGCAGGCTGAGTTTAACTCCGCCTGCACATCCGATGATGACATTAGTCAACTATGATCAGGTAAAGATTGACCTGCGTGACGCCGGCAGCTGGTTCATGCTGGACTTTTACAAGATCACTTTCAAAAAAGATTTTCATGGTAGTGTTAAATACGGGCCGGGCACCTATGATTTTAAAGAAGGTGGCATGGCTTTCTTAGCACCGGGCCAAGTTGTACAAATGACTGCCAATCCCAAGGACTATGAGGGTTACGCGTTATATTTTCATCCTGGAATGTTAGACGGTCATTCAATGGCAAACGGTATTCACAACTATGGATTCTTTGATTATGCAGTAGCTGAGGCATTGTTCCTGTCTGAGAAAGAAAAGCAGATTATTGAAACGCTTTTCGAGGCTATCGCAATTGAACTGGATAATTCAATTGATCAGTACAGCGAGAATGTACTTGTATCCCAACTCGAACTGTTACTCAACCATAGTGACCGTTTTTATAACCGACAGTTTCTGACCCGGAAGAACATGCACCATGACCTAATCGGCCGCATGAACATTTGGTTGAACGAGCGTTTTAACGGTACAGATCCGTTGATCAACGGATTACCTTCACCACAGGATATCGCAACGCATTTGAATGTGTCACAGCGTTACCTTTCAGATATGCTTAAAACACTCACCGGTAAAACCACCCAGCAGCATATTCATTTGGCGCTGATAGAGAAAGCAAAAGTGTTATTAAATCAAACCAATTTGACCACAGCAGAGATCGCTTATCATTTGGGTTTCGAGCATCCACAATCATTTAATAAATTATTCAAACAGCGCACCAGTGTTTCGCCCGTACAGTTTCGGCGTGACCGGCTAAACTAAAATTGAAAGCGGTCATTTGCGAGGCAACGGGTTAGATCACAAATCCTTCTCTTTGCGCATCATACTTAGGAACGCCGCGGTTATGCCGAGGTAACTGGCAATATGCTTTTGGGATATGCGCTGTTCGAGTCCCGGGTAATGCCTGCGGAATTCACGGTAACGCTGCTCGGCTGTTTTTGACAGGTTTGAAGTAACCCGCCGCTGGAACATATCAAATCCATTTTGTGTGAGGATGCGGAAAAAACGCTCGAACCTGGGCACCTCGGCAAACAACCGTTCGAGCGCTGGTAAAGAAAAGTAACAAACTTCTGTATCTTCCAGTGCCTGGATAGAGTTGGTGGCAGGCTTGGCTTTAAAAAAACTTACGATATCACAAGCCCACCAATTCGCGGGATAAAAGCAGAGGTTGTGTTCCTGCCCGTCCTTATCGGTGTGGTACATGCGCAGGCAGCCTTCGTTAACAAAATAAATATGCCGTTCTACTTCGCCGGGGCATACCAGTATGCTGCGTTTGGCAACTGTATTGCGTTGCAACAAGGCAAGCACTTGCGCCTGTTCATCAGGCGCAAGTGCAATATGCAAGGCAAAGTTTAACAAGATAAGTTCAGACATGTAGCAAGTATAACTCTTAAAAGTCAGTTTTGCGCGTCATGAACAATTTCAACTCCGCTGTTCCAGCCTCACGAAGCGGGTTAGCTATTTCGTGATAGAGTTCGCTTTGCGCAATGGTTTTGAACGCTTCCGCACTAGGATATTCCACTATCACAATCTCGTCCCATTGCTCGTCTTCGTCGGCAACAACGTTGGCCACGACCTCGCTCACCAGTTTTACATTGACACCTTCAATACCCAGTTGCTGCACCACTTGGTTAAATGCAGGTATATACTGTTCAAAGTAAATCTTTTTATCCCTAAATTTGATCATGTTCAGCATCAAAACAGGCCCTTGGCCCGGCTCGATATTCGGTAATGTGATCATCATGATCTTCTGCTAAAAAAAGCCTATGATACGGGTAATGCGGTTCTCGCTGTCAAATTCAAAATAATCCATACCCTCAACCGGGTATCCTTCGGGACGGATGGCCAGCCAACGGAATCGGCCGCTTTGATGATGTGTTTGCGGCTCAGCCAGTACCTGAAACTTTCTTGGCCCCATCTGTCCGTACGAACTGATGATCAGGTCGGTGATCGCGTTTGGTCCGGTAATGGTATCCGTTAAGCGATCAGTATAAGTGCCCTCCGGCGCCCAGCACTTGCTGATCTTTTCAAGGATGGCTTCATGTTCGGTCTCATTCCATGTACTCGTGTAAGTGATAATGGTTTCTTCGATACTTTTGATGTTTTCCATAAAGCAAAGGTCGGGGTCCTGTACCGGAAAAAAGTTCAGGTAGTTGAAGAGTTTAAATGATAGTGCCTATAATGTTATAGGCGTTAATGATTGTTCGCAGAACCGTTTTTTATGTTTCAGTGTCTAACCACAAAAGTTTAAATAGCGGGACGTATCATTAATCTTAGCCTCACTAAGTTAAGTTCACAACGCAGTGATTGACTAGGACTGTTTGCCCTTATCTCCGTGCTGCTGCACTGCAGATAATCCATAGGGTTGAACATGCTACCTGGAAGGCTGGGAAGCTATGGTGTAAGCGGGGAATAAGTTGAGTGGAGGCTGTTTTGAAACAATCAGCGAGGTGTGTTAGGCTATAAAAGCAGAAAACCCCCTGTAATGCTTAGTTACAGGGGGTTAACTGAAAAGGTTTGGCGCCGACCTACTCTCCCACATTTTACTGCAGTACCATTGGCTCTGGCGGGCTTAACTTCTCTGTTCGGAATGGGAAGAGGTGGACACCGCCGATATAGGCACCTGAATATTTTTAATGTTTTTGAGCAGTCCTTTATGAAACGGACTACCTTAAACAATGACAATAATTGAAAGAAGTAATGTTAGTTCTGAGTAAACAACAGCACATGTTGTTTTTGATGGTATGGTGTGACCGGAAAGATCACACCACTTATCTGTTGACGAAGAAAGCTTCGGGCAATTAGTATTACTCGGCTATGATGTCACCACCTTTACACCTGTAACCTATCAACGTAGTAGTCTACTACGACCCTCAATGGAAGTCTCATCTTGTGGCTAGTTTCGCACTTAGATGCTTTCAGCGCTTATCTATTCCCAACGTAGCTACTCTGCAGTACAGCTGGCGCCATAACAGATTCACTAGAGGTTAGTCCAACCCGGTCCTCTCGTACTAAGGTCAGCCCCACTCAAACTTCCAACGCCCACAACAGATAGGGACCGAACTGTCTCGCGACGTTCTGAACCCAGCTCGCGTGCCACTTTAATCGGCGAACAGCCGAACCCTTGGGACCTTCTCCAGCCCCAGGATGTGACGAGCCGACATCGAGGTGCCAAACCTCCCCGTCGATATGAGCTCTTGGGGGAGATCAGCCTGTTATCCCCAGCGTACCTTTTATCCTTTGAGCGATGGCCCTTCCATGCAGAACCACCGGATCACTATATCCGTCTTTCGACCCTGCTCGGCTTGTCTGCCTCACAGTCAAGCAAGCTTATGCTATTGCACTCCACGTACGGTTACCAAGCGTACTGAGCTTACCTTTGAAAGCCTCCGTTACCTTTTTGGAGGCGACCACCCCAGTCAAACTACCCGCCAAACAATGTCCTCTGCCGTGCAGAGTTAGACACCAAATACAGAAAGGGTGGTATTTCAACGTTGACTAACCGACTCCTAGCGAAGCCGGATCACAGTCTCCCACCTATCCTACACATCCTGTATCCGATATCAATGTTAAGTTGTAGTGAAGGTGCATGGGGTCTTTCCGTCCCGTTGCGGGTAACCGGCGTCTTCACCGATACCACAATTTCACCGAGCTCATGGCTGAGACAGCGCCCAGATCGTTACACCATTCGTGCAGGTCGGAACTTACCCGACAAGGAATTTCGCTACCTTAGGACCGTTATAGTTACGGCCGCCGTTTACCGGGGCTTCGATTCAATGCTTCGCCTTGCGACTAACATCCCCTCTTAACCTTCCGGCACCGGGCAGGTGTCAGGCCTTATACGTCATCTTTCGATTTTGCAAAGCCATGTGTTTTTGTTAAACAGTCGCCTGGGCCTTTTCACTGCGGCTGCCATTGCTGACAGCGCCCCTTCTCCCGAAGTTACAGGGCCATTTTGCCGAGTTCCTTAGCCATGAATCACTCGAGCACCTTAGGATTCTCTCCTCGACTACCTGTGTCGGTTTACGGTACGGGTTTTGATAACCTGAAGCTTAGCAGGTTTTCTTGGAAGTCTGATTACCATCACTATCACGCCACCCGAAGGCTTTGTGTACTATCAGCTTTCAGCAAACAATGCGTACTTTACTACATCGCCTATACCTACGGCCTTTAACGTTCTATTCCGTCAGAACGCGGATGTGTCACTACTCCGTCACTGCATCGCAGTTATCAAAAGTACTGGAATATTAACCAGTTGTCCATCGGAATCTCCACTCGGATTATCCTTAGGCCCCGACTAACCCTGATCCGATTAGCGTTGATCAGGAAACCTTAGTCTTTCGGTGGGCGGGTTTCTCTCCCGCCTTATCGTTACTTATGCCTACATTTGCTTTTCTATAACCTCCACATGCACTTGTCGTGTCATGCTTCGCCGGCGATAGAATGCTCCCCTACCAGTGTATATAAATATACAATCCATAGCTTCGGTATACTATTTAATGCCCGTTTATTATCCATGCCCGACCGCTCGACTAGTGAGCTGTTACGCACTCTTTAAATGAATGGCTGCTTCCAAGCCAACATCCTAGCTGTCTGTGCAGTCGGACCTCGTTAGTTCAACTTAATAGTAATTTGGGGACCTTAGCTGATGGTCTGGGTTCTTTCCCTCTCGGCCCTGGACCTTAGCACCCAGAGCCTCACTGCAGCGTATATTATTCAGCATTCGGAGTTTGTCTGGATTTGGTAGGATTTGACTCCCCCGCACCCAATCAGTAGCTCTACCTCTGTATAACTTTACCGCCACGCTGTTCCTAAAAACATTTCGGGGAGTACGAGCTATTTCCCAGTTTGATTAGCCTTTCACCCCTACCCACAAATCATCCGGAAACTTTTCAACGTTTATCGGTTCGGTCCTCCAGTACCTGTTACGGCACCTTCAACCTGTCCATGGGTAGATCACAAGGTTTCGCGTCTACCTCCTCTGACTGCACGCCCTATTCAGACTCGCTTTCGCTTCGGCTTCGTGTCTTAAACACTTAACCTTGCCAGAGAAGAGTAACTCGTAGGCTCATTATGCAAAAGGCACGCCGTCACAGAACAAGTCTGCTCCGACCGCTTGTAAGCACACGGTTTCAGGTTCTATTTCACTCCCCTGTTCGGGGTTCTTTTCACCTTTCCCTCACGGTACTGGTTCACTATCGGTCTCTCAGTAGTATTTAGCCTTACCGGATGGTGCCGGCAGATTCCTACAGGGCGTCTCCGACCCCGCAGTACTCAGGATTCTACTAGGTTATTATTCCTTACGCGTACGCAGCTCTCATGCTCTATGGCGGGCCTTCCCATGCCCTTCCGCTTCAGTTTAATATACCACATCGTAGTCCTACAACCCCCACTATGCCGTAACATGGTGGGTTTGGGCTGTTTCCCTTTCGCTCGCCACTACTCAGGAAATCACTATTGTTTTCTCTTCCTCTGCTTACTTAGATGTTTCAGTTCAGCAGGTTTGCGCATTATTGCAATCCATCTTCAATGGATTAGGTTTCCCCATTCGGAAATCTACGGATCAATTCATATTTGCTAATCCCCGTAGCTTATCGCAGCTTATCACGTCCTTCATCGCCTCTGAGAGCCAAGGCATCCCCCGTGTGCCCTTTCTTACTTTCTTCTACACATGCCGCTTTTGCTCGGCATGGTATGCTTTATTTAGATAGTTACTTTGTTATCAGGTTTTCCAGTTATTCCTTATCTGCCTTGCGGCTTATAAATAGTAACTTGATTACTTACTAACTCGTAACTGTCCTTCACTGTTGTTTTCTCAGTTTTACAATTACTTCTTCCAATATGTCAAAGAACTTTCGAATTAGACAGGCAAATGATTGCTCATTTGCTTATCACATCTGTGTGGAGAATAACGGATTCGAACCGTTGACCCCCTGCGTGCAAGGCAGGTGCTCTAGCCAGCTGAGCTAATTCCCCATAAAAGATTTCCCTTTGTAGTAGTCTCGAGCAGATTTGAACTGCTGACCCCTACATTATCAGTGTAGTGCTCTAACCAAACTGAGCTACGAGACTTTGTTTAATGGTTACAGCCACTCTATATATTATCTATATAGTACTGATATGGCTTTTCTTTTCTGGGTTTCTTCTTTTTTCTTCTAATCTTAAGAAATACATGTGCGTAGCAGGATTCTGTCTTTTTACTTACCTCTCTTTTTCGGCTCGTGTTACTTGGTACTGAATACTGCTCCAGAAAGGAGGTATTCCAGCCGCACCTTCCGGTACGGCTACCTTGTTACGACTTAGCCCCAGTTACCGGTTTTACCCTAGGACGCTCCTTGCGGTTACATACTTCAGGTACCCCCAGCTTCCATGGCTTGACGGGCGGTGTGTACAAGGCCCGGGAACGTATTCACCGCGTCATTGCTGATACGCGATTACTAGCGAATCCAACTTCACGGGGTCGAGTTGCAGACCCCGATCCGAACTGTGAATGGCTTTTAGAGATTGGCATCCTGTTGCCAGGTAGCAGCCCTCTGTACCATCCATTGTAGCACGTGTGTAGCCCCGGACGTAAGGGCCATGATGACTTGACGTCGTCCCCTCCTTCCTCTCTACTTGCGTAGGCAGTCTGTTTAGAGTCCCCACCTTAAATGCTGGCAACTAAACATAGGGGTTGCGCTCGTTGCGGGACTTAACCCAACACCTCACGGCACGAGCTGACGACAGCCATGCAGCACCTAGTTTCGTGTCCCGAAGGACTGATCCGTCTCTGGATCATTCACTAACTTTCAAGCCCGGGTAAGGTTCCTCGCGTATCATCGAATTAAACCACATGCTCCTCCGCTTGTGCGGGCCCCCGTCAATTCCTTTGAGTTTCACCCTTGCGGGCGTACTCCCCAGGTGGAATACTTAACGCTTTCGCTTAGACGCTGACCGTATATCGCCAACATCGAGTATTCATCGTTTAGGGCGTGGACTACCAGGGTATCTAATCCTGTTTGATCCCCACGCTTTCGTGCCTCAGTGTCAATCACACTTTAGTGAGCTGCCTTCGCAATCGGTGTTCTGTGACATATCTATGCATTTCACCGCTACTTGTCACATTCCGCCCACTTCAACTGTATTCAAGCCCATCAGTATCAAAGGCACTGCGATAGTTAAGCTACCGTCTTTCACCCCTGACTTAATAGGCCACCTACGCACCCTTTAAACCCAATAAATCCGGATAACGCTTGGATCCTCCGTATTACCGCGGCTGCTGGCACGGAGTTAGCCGATCCTTATTCTTACCGTACATTCAGCTCTCTTCACGAAGAAAGGTTTATTCCGGTACAAAAGCAGTTTACAACCCGTAGGGCCGTCTTCCTGCACGCGGCATGGCTGGTTCAGAGTTGCCTCCATTGACCAATATTCCTTACTGCTGCCTCCCGTAGGAGTCTGGTCCGTGTCTCAGTACCAGTGTGGGGGGTCATCCTCTCAGATCCCCTAGACATCGTCGCCTTGGTGGGCCGTTACCCCGCCAACTAGCTAATGTCCCGCATGCCCATCGTTGTCCTATAAATATTTGATCATTATGCAATGCTGCACTGTGATTTTATGCGGTGTTAATCTCTCTTTCGAGAGGCTATCCCCCTGACAACGGTAGGTTACATACGTGTTACGCACCCGTGCGCCACTCTCATGGGGAGCAAGCTCCCCAATCCCGTCCGACTTGCATGTATTAGGCCTGCCGCTAGCGTTCATCCTGAGCCAGGATCAAACTCTCCATTGTAAAATGTTTTGTTTGTATCCAGACCCTATTACTCAAAATAGAAATCTGATTATTTGTATATCTTTATACAGTATTCAGTGTAACTCCAATTTCGAAAGGTTTTCTTTTTTTTGATAGAGTCGACAACCTTAAGTTATCGCTCCCGCTACGCTACATGTTACTTCTTAAAAGAACTTTATCGCTTCCCCGTCACGGTTCCGCTTTTTATATCTGCTCATCCTAGCGATGAGTGATTTTGCTTTTGTTTTTCCCTCTCTTTCCGTCCGCTTTCGCTTTCGTTCCGTTTGGGAGTGCAAAGGTAACTAAGTTTTTGATTTCTCCAAAATTTATTTCTAAATTTTTTTGAGACTCCTCAAACAGCTTTTCGCCGTTTTTCTTATCCCTGTGCCGCTTTTCAATCTATTCCCGATCATTGCGATTGGGAGTGCAAAGGTAGAAATCTTTTTGACATCCCCAAAACTTTTTTTAAAGTTTTTTGTGATGCCCCGACTGGCTATCCGCCTCTCTTCGGATCTCCTCCTCTCTTGCTGACGCATCTTCCAATGCTTCAACAATCCTTCGCCCCTTTTCAATGTACTAACCGCATTCCTTCGTTTGCGGGTTGCAAAGGTAGCGCTTTTTTCCTTTTTATAAAACCTTTCTCCTCTTTTTGTGTTACATCCCCCTTAACTCCCTACCCTTCAACCCCTTTCTTTTTCTAAAACGCTGCTTTCAGTAAAGTCGGTCATTAGCTTTCGATTCTATAAAGCACACCCCATTCTAGTTTATTACATAATCTTTTCCTTATATATATAGATATCTATAACACAACCTTCGCCGAAATTTTCCGTATAAGAAGGCAGTTATAAAACTAGCATCAACCCCTTTTTTGTGCAGTAATTAATGGATACTCTGGTAGACATCGCATCATTTTACAATTTCTTACCTACTGCAAGCCTTATTTTACGGCCTGATGAACCCCGTTTTACCATTGAAGCGGTGAATGATGCTTTTTTAGCCGGCACGGGTACCACTCGCTCCTACCTGATTGGCCAAGGTTTTTTCGAGGCGTTTCCGCCCGATAACGAGGATGACGGTAGCCGGACTATGAATATACGGAATGCGTTTACCTATGTATTACAACACAAAAAGCCACACCGGATAAAAAAGCATAGGTATGATCTTTCTTTGTCTGAAGACAATCCGATTGTTGCCCGATACTGGAGTGTTGACACTTACCCCCTATTAAATGATGATGAAACGGTACAGTATATTGTACAAGGGTCTGTAGATATTACAGCGCTGCATATAGCTGAAATAGAACTAAGGCAAAAGCACCAGCAACTTAAACTAAGCAATGAACTTTACGCTTATGTTAACAAAGCAACCAACGATGTTATTTATGACTGGGATATAGAAAACGACCATATTGGATGGGGTGATGCTTTTTTTCGCCTATTTGGCTATGAGGAAGTTGCAAATTTTCCACTGTCTAAGTGGTCGAGCCTGGTGCATCCGGCGGATGTGACTTTACTAGAGAAAGACTTGCATGAGGCATTGCTTGACAGCAGTCAAAATAATTGGAAAGCAGCTTACCGGCTAAAAAGGCTTAATGGCGATTATGCTTACGTGGAAGAGAACGGTTACATTATAAGGAACGAAGTAAACCAGGCGGTGCGGATGATTGGTGTATTACGAGATGTTACTGAAAGCACGCAGTATGTGCGACAAATTGAAGCACAAAACATACAGCTTAAGGAAATCGCCTGGACGCAGGCACATTTGGTTCGGGCTCCCGTTGCCCGAATTATGGGACTAATAAATTTATTTAATGAGCCGGAAACCGAGGAGTGTACAAGAAGCAGACTATTATCGTGCTTAAATAAATCTGCTGCCGATCTGGACTGCATTATCCGGGAGATTGTGGCAAAAAGCGAGGCTGATAATTTTGATGGTAAAAGCTCTAACTAAAATTGATTGGTTGCTATATGTTGGAACAAGTAACCGTTAATTTAACCACCTATTATAAGCGGCCATAATCTATTGTTTATATAAGCGTAACTTTAGATGAACCTTTTTTATAAAGGCAGCGGTTAATTTCTTTTAACAAGTCATCAATATCAAATGGCTTACGTACAAAGCCTTCGGCTCCACAGGTTTCTACAATGGCTTCAATGTTGGGTGCAGTCGAAAAAATAATAACCGGCACATGCTTCAGTATCTGCATCTTTTTTATCTCACGGCAAAGCATATGGCCTTCCTGTTCATTAATCCATTCATCTAATACAATTAAATCGGCATTGTCATTTATCCATTCAGTTACAGGGCGTGGGTTTGCTGCAACTACTTCGTAACCTTCGTCTTCAAGTATAAGTTGTACAATTGCCTGGATGTCGTCACTGTCTTCAATTAAAAGTATACGTTTCTTTGCCATGGTTTAACCGCTCGTATTTAATGAGGAAAATTGTATGCAAAGATAAAATATTACTTCATCATACACACAAGTAATACATGAGCCGTGTTGTTAGCACTAATACGCACTAAACAAATGAAAAAACCATATGTAATTTGCCACATGATGTCTACCGTGGATGGTAGGATTATCTCGGCCAATTGGGGAGATCAACAACTTATTGACACTTATTCAGGCTTTTTTGAGAAATATCACGATACTTTTGAAAGCGAGGCCTGGATGTGTGGCCGCGTGACAATGGAGAGAGATTTTTCGGGAGGAGTTAAACCCGAGCTTATAACGCCCGAACAACCTATTTCCAGAATAACATTTATTGGGGATAAGAACGCGACTTCATTTGCCATTGCAATAGATGCCCACGGAAAATTAGGATGGGACAGCAACACAACCGGAGGCGACCATATTGTTGAAGTACTTACAGAAAAGGTTAGCGATGAATATCTGTACTACCTGCAACGAAAAAGCATTTCGTACATTTTTGCGGGCGAGAAAGAACTTGATTTTGAGCTGGCATTAAATCAATTGGGGGAATTGTTCCCTATAAAAACGCTGATGGCAGAAGGCGGAGGCCATTTGAACGGTTCTTTATTAAACGCAGGATTAATTGATGAGCTAAGCTTATTACTGCTCCCAATTGCAGACGGTACGCTAAAATCGCTCACGACATTTGAGGTAAGTGAGTTCTTGCAGAAAAGTCCGGCCACTTTAATGCAACTTCAAAAAGCTGAACAATTGGAAGATGATGTAATATGGTTAAAGTACCGGTTTAACAAGAAAGACGATAAATAAAAACCATGAACGGCTTCGACGTTAAGATTATCACTTTACCTGATGCAGATACAAACATCGCTAAGTATCTAGCCGACCTGTTTGCTCAAAACTCCTCGCCCTATAACGAGCTTAAGTATGAGATTCAACGCGAGTATCGTTTTAGTGGATCGCCTGAGGTTACTTCCATGAAATTCGACAGGGTGATTTATGACCGCAACTCGGGTGAAGGCAGTTTTAGAGTGGTGCTGGATATCAATTTTACGTTTGGTTGCGAAGACATAAAAACTGAGAAAGAGGATCAGACATCTGAATGGACCTTTGCCATAAATGCTGCTAACCAGGTAATTCATTTTAAAGGCTCCCCTTATATGGACAGCAGAAGCACAGCCGACGAATTTTGATCTTTTTGCGCAAGCCCGAATTTCTTGTTAAATCGTAACTCGAACCGACACATTGGCGCCCTGAAAAGTGGTAATATCGTTTAACTAGGTAATATCTTTCCGGGTGGCAGCAACGAGGCCTATGTTATCGCATAATTGCCGAAACGGGGCTACCGTATGCTTTATAGACAGCACAACCTCCCCTGCTCGCGTACTTGGCTAATAGTATCAAGCGTCAAGACGATATGTTTTCACTTAGGAATTCGTGGTGGGTATTTTTAAGTAAATGCGGAGGATTGTGCTTAAGGATCTGCTTATATTGGTTTAAATCAGCATTGACTGCACTTCATCTAATATTTTAAGAAATGGTATGGCCACTACAAACTTGCAGTTCCACCGTTCAACATAACTTAAGTTTTTTACAATCTCTTCTTTTATATTCCATGGGAAGATCACAATATAATTGGGTTTCTGATCTTCCAGATAATTTTCGTCGACAACCTTGATGTGGCTGGCCGGCAGATATTTGTTTTGCTTATACGGATTGGCATCAACTACAAAGGATATTTGATTATCGCCTACGCCGCAATAATTTAGAAACGTGTTTCCTTTTGCTGCTGCACCGTAACCGGCAACCGTTTTACCGGCCATTTTTTGCTGCAACAAAAAGTTATTGAACATGCTTTTTGCCCTAATGGCTTTCTCCTGGAAATTATTATAATACTCAAGCGTGGTCATGCCTTTACTCGCTTCCTTTTGTAGCAGCGTACGGACGTTGGCTGATATTGCCTTGCTTTTATCATCTTTGTGCTTGGCATAGATCCTCAATGAGCCTCCATGGGTTGGTATCTCATCCACATCAAATAATTCTAATCCCTGCGATTCAAATATTTGCTTTACGGTATGAAACGACAAGTAGGAAAAATGCTCATGATATATGGTGTCGAATTGATTGTTTTCAACCAGCTGCATGAGGTGAGGAAACTCCATGGTAAGCACGCCGTCGTCTTTTAAAACCAACTTCAATCCGGCAACAAAGTCTAATATGTTGGGCACATGTGCCAATACGTTGTTTCCAATCAACAAATCGGCTTTTTTTCCATCTTTTACCATCTCTCGGGCCAGCTCTGTCCCAAAAAACTCTATAATGGTTTCAATGCCTTTACTTATGGCTACCTGGGCCGTGTTGCCGGTTGGTTCGATACCTAAAACAGGTATGTTGTGTTCTTTAAAATACTGCAGCAGGTATCCATCATTCGAAGCAATTTCAACAACCTGAGAAGCAGCGTTAAATCCAAATCGGTCAATCATGCTCTCTGTATATTGCTCTGCATGCTTTAACCAGCTGGACGAATATGAAGAGAAGTAGACATACTGATTATCAAATATGGTGTCACATTTTTTGTACTCTGCTATTTGCACTAAAAAACAATGGTGACAAGTGTAGACCTTTAGTGGATAAAACGCTTCGGGCTGGCCAAGCTGCTCTTGTGTAAGAAACGAGTTAGAAGCAGGGGATTGCTGAAGATCGATAAAAACGTGTGAAAGCTTTGTTTTACAAAATCTGCATTTCATGATTTGGATTGTTTGTTGTTAAACAAATAAGGATTACTTAACCATTCAAATAAAACTACACTGCAGAAAGGCTTATCAAAATAGGGAAACCTTTTTGCGATTCCAGCTAAATATGACGTCTTCGTATAAAGTTACTGAGGTATTCGAGCTAATCACTTATTAACCCATGGAGGCGGAAATGTATTGAAAGACTTTAAAGGCTATTCGAACTAATTGGTTTTAGGAAGAGCATGGGGCTGAAAATTATTAATTACCCATGTCTTGGCTACCCTAAAATTACATACATATTTGAAAATTATTGCCCTTTTAATTCATTGTGTAATAGATTGAGCATATGTGAGAAGAGATCATTACAAATCCACAATGTATTAAGATCAGGCATCGGTACTAACACGTTCAGCATTCATAACACCTCATGCCCATGCTGTTAACTTTTAGCTGTTAACATGATTTATTAATTCATGTTGGAAGTAATTCTTCTGTTCGCTTCTAAGTCTGTCAACAGTTCTGCCGACAGGTAAAATAACATCTTTGTAAGTAAGAACTTGATCTTTAGGCACATCGTTTTTTAATATGCAATTCTCTGCCACACCTATTGGTAGCAAGTCCTCCAGTTCCACGACGTCAGCATTTTCACATAAACCGTATGTCATATAATGTCCTATTCCATCAATTATATCACCGGCTTTCAGATCCTGTTTTGCAGCGGCCACAACTTCCACGTAAGGCTTTCCAATAGGTGTTAAGGCAGCGTCGTTAAAAAGTACAGCCCTTGCAACCGTTTGCGGAACTTCGAAATGGCATAAATGGTAAGGCGTATAAAACAAGTACAACGGGCCTTCACCCAATTTATACAAGTTAAGATAATGACGTTGTACCGGATCATCATGTGTTCCTAAAACAAACACACCCGGACCAGGCTCAGCGCCAACAACATAATCCACAATACCCGCACCTTCCAGTAGTTTTTCAATGGGGTAAACATTCGCAATATCCTTTAGCGGGGTGCCAGTTGGTACTGTAGGGCCAAGCATACCGCGCCTGGCAACCTGCATACCGGTACCATTAGCTACAATGGCCTGTTCAAACGAAATTTTGCTACCATCGGCAAAAGAAGAAACCATTGCTGGTTTTTGCCCCCATTTTTTGGCAAAGGCCTCTTGTGTAGTTGGGTTACGGTACGGATCATGAAGCCCCTTGATATTGCCGCATAAAACGGGCTTCACCCCTATGGACTTTACAAACCGGTATAAATTCATTTGAACACCGGGCTGGTCGCCATCGGCATTGGTGTACACCACGCCGGCTTTATCGGCATATACTTTAAGTATCGGGCCAACGGTTCCGTCCACTTCGGCATCCATCAAAATCAAATGCTTTTTGTTTTCGATAGCGCATAACGCCACGTTAACACCAAATTCTACGGCTCCTGTAACTTCTATTATAGCATCAATGCCTTCGGCCTGGCAAAGCAACATAGCATTATCGGTTGTGCTGCATACGCCGTTACGTACATTTGCTTCCAGCTCCGATACTGTATTTACCTCCTGTGCATCCAATACGCCTGCTTGCTCGTAAATCTGCTTCGCTTTTTCCGGATTACGGTTTGAGATTGCTACCAGCACTATACCGGGCGAATAATTACAAATTTGGAGCGCTATGCCCTTGGCCATAAAACCGGCCCCAACCATAGCAACCTTTATAGGGTTGTTTTCGGCCTGGCGCTTTGCCAGCGCCGTATCAACTATTATCATTTAAACCTTGTATTTTTAATAACTGATGGAATTCTATTGTGAACCCCATGCGAGTACCCTCTCATCAAACCGTGCATGAGCCTTGTCTTTCTCCGAAACGAGTACCGGCTTAAAGGGCCAGGAAATACCGAATGCAGGATCATCCCAACGGTAGGCCCGTTCGGCAGTGTTGTGGTAAAACTGGGTTACCTGATAAGCAACCGCTGTACAATCTTCAAGGGTTAAAAAACCGTGCGCAAAACCTTCGGGTACGTAAAGCATACGGTAATTCTCTGCACTTAATTCCACCCCTATCCATTCCTTAAAAGTGTTTGATTCGGGACGCAGATCTACTATAACATCGAATATCGAACCGCTTGTACATCTCACAAGCTTGGTCTCGGCATGAGGCTCATTCTGCATGTGCATGCCACGTAAGGTGCCGCTTATTTTGTTGAAGCTGACGTTAGATTGCACCAGGTTTGTATTCAAAGCATGTGCTTCAAACTCGGTTTTACAGTACGACCGTGCAAAAAAACCACGTTCATCCTCCAAACGATTTATATCTACTACAAATGCACCTTTTAATTTCGTTTCAGTAAAAATCATAATTAAGCTGCTTTAACTTTAGATGATGAAGATTCAGCTGTCTTGCAGGTCCATTCCAGTTTGTGATTTATCAGATCCTGATCCTGAAGATGCGTTAGGACCTTCAACCTCATTGATAATGAGTTTCTAAAATTATTATCAGCAAAGTTCATGGCAAGTAATCCCTCATGCAGCTCTTGTATCGTTTGTTGAAGTGTATAACGCGGCTGATGATGGGGCGCTAACAACTTAAATAGATTAAAATCTACCTTATAAGATCTTTTATCTGGCAGTGTATCCGGATTAAAGGTTACTGTAGTTTCAGGAATTACTTCTGCAACTGTATACGCAATTTGTCTTACCTGGTAGTTCCACTCATTGCAACCGGCATTAACAGCTAAAAACGTTCCGCTGCTATCCGGATTTCTACTCACAGCCCAATCAATTGCACGGGCCATATCTTTGATATGTATCAGTGGTCTCCAAGGGCTGCCATCACTCAAAATACTTATTTTGCCTCCCGCTACAGCTCCGGCCACAAAATCATTTAATACTAAATCTAACCTCAAACGGCTGCTCATGCCACAAGCAGTGGCAAAGCGCAGGCATGTAACAGTGAAACTGTCATCGGCTAAGGGTTTCAAGTCCTGCTCGGTCAGCGCTTTTGAACGTGCATATGCAGTGAGTGGATTTAGTGCCGATTGCTCGGTTTGGGGGCCGCCTTCTGCAGCGCCGTACATGCTGCAGCTCGACGCAAATATGAATGCCTTCACACCAGCAGCTTTTGCCGCCTTAGCTATGGCAACGCTAGACTTATGGTTCACATCCATAGTCACTTCTTCGTATCGGGTACCCATTGGGTCATTAGAGATGGCTGCCAAGTGGACAATTACATCTACATTATGCAAAACCTCCGGCGACAATTTCCTTACATCGCCAAATACCTGCATATCCAATTTATTTTCGGGTAATGTGGTTGTGTTAGTTAAACAAGAACCAAAATATCCCATATCACATCCAATTAACATTGCACTCGGATAGGTTTCCCGCAGCTGACTTACCACAGCGGGACCGATATAGCCCATGTTACCTGTAATCAGTATTTTCATTTTAGTTAAGGATTGTATCTAAGACTAATGTTAAATAGAAAACTTTTTGCATTTGGGCTTTAAGCATATGGAACCAAGGGGCTTTACCAGATTGCCAAAGTTCCTCCAAGATGGATTTGTCTCTTAAAGTATCCATAGGTTGCCAGAAACCGGTATGCCGATAAGCCGATAACTCGTGATGCTGAGCAAGATATTCAAGCGGTTCATGTTCCCACATCACATCTTCTGCTGGTATGTAATCAAACACTTCAGGCTCCAAAACAAAGTAACCTCCGTTAATCCAGGGCATATCAGAGTGATTGGGCTTTTCATGAAAACGGTTAATCTGGTTTTCGCCGGGCTGCAGGTTAAAAACTCCAAATCTGCCGGGCTGCTGCACGGCGGTTAACGTCGCTAATCTGCCTTGTGCTTTGTGAAATTGTATTGATTCAGCAATATTTATGTTGCTTACGCCATCGCCATAAGTCATACAGAAGGTTTCGTCGCCCACATAATCTCTGATTCTTTTCAGCCTACCGCCGGTAAGCGTGTTATGTCCGGTGTATACAACTGTTACACGCCATGGCTCCGTTTTGTTGTTGTGCACCTGCACTGTATTTGCAGCCATATCAAATGTCACATCTGAATTATTGAGGCAGTACTGGGCAAAATATTCTTTTATAACGTGGGCTTTATAGCCGGTGCAAATAATAAAATCGTTAATGCCATGGTAAGAATAGATTTTCATGATGTGCCAGAGTATTGGCTTGCCACCAATAGTGACCATGGGTTTGGGAAGGACGCCTGTTTCTTCGCTTATTCTTGTTCCTAAACCTCCCGCAAGTATTACTGCTTTCATAATTTAAGGTTAAGTGGTTTTATAAATGGTTTTCTGTATAAGAATGTATGGGCTTTCAGGATAGAGCGCTGTGAGCGCAATTATATTTTGAAGTAATACAGCGGATATTAACTGTATTATTATATGCTTTAAAGGGATTTGAAACAACTGGGTCGGCCACTTACTATAGATTTTTAAGCCCTGATTTATTTACAAAGCTATAGGGCTCAATTTTACCGAAATCGATCTTGCTAATGCTCCAGTCGGGTGTATAATCGGGGGTTAAAACCCACGATCGGGAAACCTTAACTATTTTATTTTTACCTTTTACCAAGGCGGCATCAAAATAAGTTAAATATTCGCCTAAAGAATCTACATCGCCCTGTGATACACAGTTTCCACTTATCATTGCTTCTTCTGGCGTAAATACAGCCCCACTGAAGTAAGCGCTCCTACCGGTGGCATTTAATATATAAACCGAAGACTCTACCAGGTAAATGTCTTTTTTGGCATCGCTGCAATAAACTTTTTTAAGGGTTTCATTTTTATACAACACTGCAATACCATCTTTTTTATAAAGCACGGTTTGCGCCAGGCAAATACCCGCAAATAAATTAGCAATCAGTACTAAAATCAACGTTTTCATTTTGGCTATTTAAGGTTAAGGAGATCGGCTGTATCTGCAATGATTGGGGCGCAGCCTGAGCGGCTAGCGATATCAAAGCATTATAATTGGGCTATAGTAAAGACATAAAGGCAGTGAGACGGCCTTTAAGCAACCCTTATAGTGTACCTGGATAGCAAATGGATTGCCTTTTTGCCTAATTTGGCGGCAGGCAATTCTACCAGCTTATTAAAAATGGTTGATAAATAAAGCGAAAGCACCGTACCAATACCCAAAGCAAGCTCAAAAGGCGCTGTCGGCATCAATTTGTATACTACGTATAACACGGGTAAATGAACAAGGTATAAACTGTAAGATACCTTACCAAGTTTTAACAGCGGCTTTGACTCTACCCAATGTTTTGTACCGGCAACAGCAATAGCTGCCACCATTAAATGAAAAGAAGCGATACTGGTTAACCAGTCACTAATCAGGAAACTGTATTTGAGTATGGCACCAGCCCCCAACACATGCAGTACACTGAAAGTAAGGTGCGATGTAGTGTAAACCAGCAAAGCTGTAACTAACATAGCATTCCTCATTAGCTTGGGTATAGACCGATATTTACTAATGATAAACGATTGGTAACGGGCTAGCAATGCCCCTAGCAAAAACATGGAGAAATAATGACAGGTGTATACATAACTATTGTTGTAACCAGCCGAAGGATTAACGCCATGTACTATTGCAAAACCAGCTAACACACTTACCAATAAACTAAGGCAAATTACGATACGCCAGTTAAGCTTTAAGATAAGTAACAACACCGGAAATAAGATGGCCACCCTCATTTCATGCACCAATGACCAAATAACGGTGTTTATAGTATCGGTTTTAAAGTTTCCGACCAAAAGTATATGGTCAACTAATAAACTGTTTGAGTAAGTAAATTGCCACTGCGACTTCAAAAAGTTGTTGTAATGCACAGGTGCATTGTCTTTAAAAAATGTGTAGAGCACTAAGCTTAATAATACCGCTACTATGTACGGAATATATATACGAGCTACCCTCCCAATGAGGAAAGACTTGTACTCAAAACTTTTATTTGCATACTGGTAAGTTAGCACATAGCCGCTTAGCAAAAAGAAAAACACAACAGCCTCATGCGACGAGCTTATAATGTGCAAAGGAGTTTTGTCAAGCCAAAAATTACCATTTGGGAAAATACTAGCCAAAACATGGCCCAGCAACACTGTGAGCGACGCTAATCCGCGCATAGAATCAAGTGTTTTGATCCTGCCTTCATGAGGTGCTGCTTGTACTTCACCTAAGGTATTCAACATGATATTTGTATTTGACTGTTATGAGGCTACCTTATTGGGTACAGTATGCATAAACCGCATTTTTGTATCAGGCAACTCTGTTTAATCTCGATAGAAAAAGCAACTTTGTGGACATGCTAAAAAGCATTTTGTTCGCTTTTAAAAATATTGGCTACGGTATAAAAAATAATCTTAAGATCAAGACTTACGGACCAGTTTTCCAGGTACCAAATATCATGTTCTACCCGTTTAGCCATTGATTCGGTTTCACGCGTTTCGCCTCTGAAGCCATTCACCTGCGCCCATCCGGTTATACCGGGTTTGAGGTAGTGCCTAACCATGTACTTATCTATTACATTGCGGTAGTGCTGCGTATGTTTAACCATATGTGGCCGCGGCCCCACAATGCTCATATTACCAAGTAATACGTTAAAAAACTGCGGAAACTCATCTAAACTGGTTCTGCGCATAAACTTGCCTATGGCAGTTACCCGACTGTCGTCTCTGCTGGCTTGTTTATGGTCCGCCTCGTCATTAACCCTCATACTGCGAAACTTATAACACCAAAATTCACGGTTATTTTTTCCGCTTCGCAACTGCCTGAACAACACAGGACCGGGACTTTGTATTTTAATTATAATAGCTAATATTGGATACAGCCAGCTCAGAATAAAAACAATTACAAGAGCGCTAAAAACCAAATCAAACACCCTTTTAACAAAACGGCTGTTCATTTCCTCAAATGGCTCGGTGTTGGCGTTTATAACCGACAGATTACTGATGTGGTTGTATCGTTGAAGCTGTGGAAGTGATTCGTTAAAATGCGGAACCAGTTTTAACCTAACGCATTGGTTATGCGCTTCCACCAATAACGTATCTATTTCACTTGTCTTCTCTGGCGATACTGCTACATACACATCGTTTATGCCATTATCAGCTGCATTTTTAATTTGCTCACATGTTGCTACCAAACTCATTGGAGTTTCGTTGACTATCAAGCAATCATGCTGGTCTAAAAAGCTTTTTAAATCGTACCTGGCGTGAGTTCTACGCAAAAAATTAGCTAGTTGATCACTCGTTTCAGATATACCAACTAAGGCTATCGGTTTTTTAAACCTAAATTTCAGCTTTAATATGGGCTCTACTAAACGGTACGTAAGCTGACTGCACAATAAGTGTATGTTTAGCAGTAAATAAAACAGCAAATAAAGCGCAACAGAAACCTTTACCTGGCTGGTTATTAATATGTAAGCTGCAAAAAAAGTAAGGTGTACCAAGCCACACTTCCACCTTAAGGCAAATAGTAATTTGGAGCTGTAAACTGTTTTTTTGTGGTATAAATGCATAAAGTTAGCATTTAAAACCCACAGCAGGTTATTTACAAATAATAGTTGCAAATAATAGTCGGCCGAAAAATTGTAGTGTATTGAAACGGTAATGTGGTAAGCAATTATAAAAGCAATGTTAATACATACAAAATCAACAGCAGCTAAGATGATACGTAGTGAGTATAAATAACGGTTCTGCATTAAATTTGAATTTAAATTGTAAGCAATTCAATTATCTACTATCCAACTGTTCAATGTATTGCATTTAGCAACCGCTAAGCCTCAAGGGCTTGCGGTTGCTGATATTTGCTTAAAAAGTCGTTGTACGCTACCCTGATACCATCTGGCAACTCAACAGTATGCTTCCACCCGCTGTTGGCAAGTTTGGATACGTCCATGAGTTTACGGGGGGTACCGTCTGGCTTGGAAGTATCATAGGTGATGTCTCCTTCAAAACCCACAATTTCCTTGATCATTTCGGCGAGTTCTTTAATAGACAGATCCTCTCCCACCCCTATATTGATAACACCAGGCTCATTATAGTTTTCCATCAGATAGTAGCAGGCATCCGCCAGGTCATCGGCAAATAAAAATTCGCGTTTAGGTGTGCCAGAACCCCATATGGTTACTGACTGAGCATCGTTTTGTTTAGCCTCATGAAATCTACGGATCATAGCTGGTAATACGTGCGAATTTTCAGGATGGTAGTTGTCATTAAGCCCATACAAATTAGTGGGCATTGCCGATATGAAATTGCACTGATATTGAGCCCGGTACGCATCGCACATTTTTACGCCTGCTATTTTCGCAATGGCATAAGGCTCGTTAGTGATCTCAAGCGGACCGGTCAGTAAGCTATCTTCACTCAAGGGCTGCGGAGCAAGCTTTGGGTAAATACAGCTCGATCCTAAAAAGAGGAGTTTCTTTACGCCGGTAAGGTATGCGTTATGAATAACGTTATTTTGAATTTGCAGATTTTCATATAAAAAGTCGGCGCGGTAAATGTTATTGGCTACTATGCCACCCACTTTTGCGGCCGCTAAAAATACGTAGTCAAACTGTTGCTCTTCAAAAAACGCTTCAACATCACCCTGCCGTCTGAGATCTAACTCGGACGATGTACGGGTAACAATATTAGTGAACCCTTCCTTTTCTAATTTACGATGGATGGCAGATCCTACCATGCCTCTATGGCCCGCTATAAAAATTTTTGATGCTTTTTGCATATGCTTAAATTATTCGTATTGGTTTTTGATAACGTAGCCTGAGTCTTTCAGCAGTTTTTCACGTTGGAACAGGTCTACGTCCATGGCAACCATCTCGGCCACCAAACCTTGCAGGTCATACTTCGGTTTCCAGCCCAGCTTGGTCATTGATTTAGTTGGATCACCAATCAGTAATTCTACTTCCGTAGGACGGAAATACTTAGGATCTACACAAACTACTTCAAGGCCTTCAGGCAACTGGTAGTCTGGGTTTGAACAGCTTACCACGTAACCTTTTTCCTCTACACCTTCGCCTTTGAATTCAACCTCGATACCCACTTCAGCAAAAGCCATGCGCACAAAGTCGCGTACATAAGTGGTTACACCGGTGGCTATCACAAAGTCTTCAGGTGTTTCCTGCTGCAGGATCAGGTACATTGCCTCCACATAGTCTTTGGCATGTCCCCAGTCGCGCTGTGCATCCAGGTTACCCAGGTAAAGCTTGTCTTGCAAACCCATGGCTATCTTGGCTACCGCACGGGTAATCTTACGCGTTACAAAGGTCTCACCCCTGAGCGGGCTCTCATGGTTGAACAGGATGCCGTTACAGGCATAAATGCCGTAGGCTTCCCGGTAGTTGACCGTAATCCAGTAAGCATACAGCTTGGCTACGGCATAAGGGCTTCGGGGATAGAAAGGCGTCGTCTCACTTTGCGGAACGGCTTGTACCAAACCGTAAAGCTCTGAGGTGGAAGCCTGGTAGATGCGGGTCTTTTTCTCTAATCCTAAAATACGGATAGCCTCCAGCAAACGCAGGGTGCCGATACCATCGGCATTGGCTGTATACTCGGGCGTATCAAAGCTTACCTTAACATGGCTCATCGCACCCAGGTTATAGATCTCATCAGGCTGTACCTGCTGGATGATGCGGATCAGGTTGGTCGAGTCAGACAAATCGCCGTAGTGCAAAACCAGGCTGGGATGTGGTTCATGCGGATCCTGGTACAGGTGGTCTATCCTATCGGTGTTGAACAACGATGAACGGCGTTTGATGCCATGTACTTCGTAGCCTTTTTCCAATAGTAACTCCGTTAGGTAGGCTCCGTCCTGACCTGTAATGCCTGTTATCAGCGCTTTCTTTTTCATAAATTATAGGGGATTTTTATTTTTTTTGAGAATGTTGTATAAAGCGCCGCAAGCAAATACTACAGCCGAGGCGTCAAAAATCGTATCGGTACTTTGGTGGGTTAAGCACCTGTGTTGGCTCATTAATGTTTAGATAAAGGATGTTTAGAAACGTTAGTTCCTGAGCTGAAAATTCTTTTGTATCTGTTAGCCAGCTTTATTTTTTTGCCTAGCAAATGCAATGTGAATACCGGCCCATAGTATAAGTACCTTCTCCACATCCTGCGAGGCTCCAAAATAAGACGGCCAAACCATTCCAAACCTAACGATATCCACATTCTGGCGGGGCGTTTAACGGTACCTGCATAAAAGTCGAACACTGCTCCTATCGAGCCAATTACCTTTGTATTAAGCAGCTGCTTGTTGGTATGAATCCACTTTTCCTGCTTCGGTGCAGTCATACCAATAAACAAAACATCCGGAGCATGCTGATTAACCGCAGCAATCATTTTTTCGCTGTCTTGTTCATCAAACACCGCCTTATACGGCGGAGCGTAAGTATGTACACTTATGTTAGGGTACTCCTTTTGAATGCGGTCCTCAATTTTCTTCAGCGTAGCTTCAGAAGATCCAAGATAAAAGCATGAGCCGCATTCCTCGTTAAGTTTAGTCAGCAAATGCTGGTGTAAATCAGCACCGGCTATTTTTTGGATTTTCACATTTTCTAAAAAAAACGATGCGAAAACCATCCCTACTCCGTCGGGCAATAACATGTCCGATCCCATTAAAGCTTCTTTAAACTCATCGTCCTCTTCTGCAATGCAAAATGAATATTGATTTATCGTATTTACAATAGTCTTATCTTGAAAAGAAAGATCCATCAAGGAACCATTAAATAGCGGATAACCCATGCAAGGAGTGGAAGAATTATTCATAGCAATATTTGTTAGGTTTATAATAGGTGTTTATTGACAACGGTTAAGGGAATAAGAAGGCTTACAGTGTTCTTATAAAAAGCCAACTGCCTTAATGGTCTCTAAACCGAGACCCTGGTACAAATGGCTTATAATAACCTTGCTGCTTGAGATTTTAAAAGCGCGATAAAGTTTTTTGCCTGCAGGTATCTAAACAGGTATTTTGCTAAATGTTTAAGTAATCCTCTATGGTGTTCGGCAACTCTTTTTGTAGAAGTAAAGTTCATCACATCAAACCTTTCACTATTAATTAGTATGAGCTTTTTAATGTGTTCGTCTATATTCACAGAATTGGACTGAAAACCGCTTGGCGGTCTTTGCTGCAAATTTGTATTGCGGTATCTTAGAACGAGTGCGTGTCTTCTAAAATTAGAAATGTTGCCGGAAGCGTGCCATGTAAGGCTGTCAAGAATAATGAATTCTCCTTCAAACAAGTCAATCTCAACAAGCTTTGCATCAGCAGAAATCTCTTGGGCAGAAGCCAACACTTCACTGTCATTATAAATATCAACACCTCGGTGCCTAAGGTCCTGAGGGGTCAGCTTAAACTTGTGAGATGACGAAATAACTTTTATACATTTCTTACACTCTGCACTGCTTAAGCCTATCCATACGGTCAGCCCTTCCCAACCTGTATGTTCAACGTCAACATGCCAATCGTGTGCTTTATCCGCATGGCCTATCAACTGACTGCCAGACAGCAAGATATTATCACCAAGCAGGAGCTTCATTTTTTCTAATATCTCATCGCGAAGCGCAACGCTGGCTATTGTTTGGTTGGTTACATGCCGCTGTCTGTTTTCTGAGTATTGCAGCTCGAGTGATATATTGTCTAACGGGAATAAACGTTCGCCTTCCCCTTTTTTTAGTAGCGGATATGGGCCCGCGTACCCTTGTTCCAGGATATCATCTAAGTACGACATGACTGAATTAATTAGTGTGAGTACATTTCGGGCGGCCAATAATAATGGTGTATCAAGAGCTTTGATTTTCGCTAATTGCCTGATTATAAATATTGATCAGTTGTTCGTAGTTATTGTCGGGCGTATAATATTTCATGTACGTGTTGACGGCATTTTCGCGAAACTTATGTTTCTCGCTCTCTGCATATTTATCCCAAAGGTTTATAGTTTTCCTCAGGCTTTCGGCATTGCCAGGTTCAAAATGAAGCCCGTTTACACCATGGCTTATAAGAGAGGATGCAGCACCAATATTAGCAGCAATAACCGGGGTTGATACCGCAAAAGCTTCGATAATTGTAAGCCCAAAAGTTTCGTACCATATTGATGGGAATATTAAAGCGGTACATTCGCTCATGGCTTTTGAAATATTTTCTTTATCCTGAAAGCCAATGTATTTGATATTAGCATTCACTTTTGTTGCCGCTAACACCTGTTCTTTATAAGGACCATCGCCGATGATGTTTAATGAAAGTGACGAATTAGTAAAGGCATCCATTAATACCTGTATACCCTTTTCATCACTCAGGCGCCCTACGTATAAAAACTCATTGTTTCTGATACTATGAGCCGATTCGTTATGCTCCGTAAAGTTGGGCTTAATAACCAGTTGAGCTTGTTTAACTGATAACTGACTTTCTTCTATTAGTTTTTTAGAATAGTCGGTCAACACAATAAAACGGTTAACCAATTTCCACACGCCTAAGGTATGGTTTAGCCATATGGTAGCTGATAACCACATGGTTAACAGTGCCGAGCCTTTATAAACCCTGTTAAAAACCGCATTTAACGGAAATGTTGTTTTAAGACTGCGCAGGTACAACTTGCCTTTGCTAAAAAGTGTACCCGACGGGCATATTAAGCGATAGTTGTGCAGCGTGTAAACTACTGCGGCACGCTTCTTTACTGCATACAGCACCGATGTAGATCCTGTAAAATGCAAGTTGTGAATGTGAACAATATCTGGCTTAAACTCGCTGATTTTTTTCTCTGTTGCGAGGTATGATTTGATATTGAACGGCAACTGCAGCAGATTAAACAGCGGTACCGAGTTATTTGAAAAAAGCAAAAGCTCTACCTCATTGCCCTTTGAGCGCAGCAAATCGAGTTCTTTGGCAACCGTAACATCTTCGCCTCCCAGGTAATGGTAGGCACAATGAATCAATAAAATGCGCATATGTGTGTTTTGGAGTTAATCCGGATGTAATTCTCTTGCCAGCAGTTTCTGCTTCAGTTTCCTGCTATGGCAAAATTTACCGATGCCAGTATACCTTCGGCAGACAGCTGGTGGTTATAGTGCTGCACTTTCTCGGCAGCGTTTATAGAAAGCTTTTTTAGTTTAGAGGGCGTTTGCAGTAAGTCGCAAATGTGCTCCACCCAGGTATCTGTGTCTAACGGCAAAACGTATCCGTTAACATCATGAAGTATTAAATCATTAGCTACTCCTGCGTTTTCACAGGTAATTACGGGCAAACCCGACGCACAAGCCTCATTGGCAACAATGCCCCACGGATCATTAAGTGTAGGGAAAAGAAATATTTTAGACTGAGCATAGTACCATGGCAGGCGTTTGGGTTGTACAAAGCCAGCGTAATCATAATCAACTCCGTATTTTATTAATAAGGATATCAGATTATTCCTAAGCGGCCCGTCGCCTAAGATCAGTACAGTGCACTTACCCATCTTCTCCTTTACCTGCCGGGCTACTTCTGCAAAAAACATAGGCATTTTGCGCTCAATTAATTGGCCCGAAAACATCAGGTCATATTTCTTTTGCTCGGTATTTGAGTTAAAATCGCCGTTTTCGATACAAAGACAGGATGTAAATACTTTTTTCTTTGGTATCTCATAGCTTTCATACAGCTTGGAACTACCAGCACTAGCTCCTATAAAAGAAGCTGAGAATTTAAAAACGATTCGGCGTACCAGTTTGTGAACTGCAGACAAGCTTTTCTCTGAATTATAGGTACCATCGGTAAACGGTATAAACTTTTTGCCCTTGATCATGCACCATAAAAAGCCATACAACATGGTCGGATTGAAGCCGGTTGATATGACCACATCCGGGTTATGCTGATTGAGGAATTTGATAACACTAACATTGTTATGTATCATTTTATCGGCTGTATTGCTCAGATATACCATCTGATAATTGCCTTTATCAAATTTCCATTGCCTGTTAGGTTCTAACTCCGAGCAATAAAAAACAGTGTATTTAATTTGAGTACTTGCAGAAAGTATCTCATGCATTTTTTCCCTGTACGGTGCTGGTATATTAGTTAGATACACCACGCCCGTTTTAGATTCATTGGTCATGATTGATGGTATAATAGAATGCCGAAAGCAGAGTACGACAGTAAGGCACCCCTTATTTGTACAAGCGGATGTGCTAATAGCAGATTAGCCTAGGGCTATAGATAGTTAAACAGTTGCTGATGTTACCGAGGTTGCACTTGCAGGCTTATCTCCTTTTTTACTTTTAAATAAGCCGATGATAGGCGCCTCTACAAAGCGGTAAAAAGCACAACCAATAAGAACGGTTGCAAGTAGGATGGCAACTGAACCGATGTTGTTGGCAAAGTAAGTTTGTATCTTTAATACGAATAGGATCTTTATCAGTATAGAAATTACGGTTCCGTGTATTAGGTATAATGAGTATGACGCATTGCCTATGTAAACAAACAAGGGAGCAATGGACTTTTTGTAAAAAACAATCCCGCTGATTAAAATTGCTGCAGGCACGCCAAAAAGGTAAAGACGACTGATGTAAGTGCTAAATGCATTGGCATCATTGTTTTTGGCCATCCAGTATATCACCCAATTAACAGCAAACCACATAAAACCAATCGTTGATAGTATGTAGTGGTACTTAAATTCACGATAACGATTGTAAAAGTAAGCGATTAGGCAACCGAAGAAAAATTCAATAATAATGGGGTTAACCAACATGTTTAGTGCAACACTTGCTGGTTTTACATCTGCTGCGTACAAAGCAAGTATTACAGCAGCCCAAACAAATAACACGGCAAACAAAAATTTCTTTCCTATAGAATAAGCAACAGCAAATACAACGTAGAACAATAACTCAAAAGTGAGTGTCCAGGCTATGCCGATGATGTAAATCTTTTGTGGCACTAAAGCCAATGAGCCTAAAATGATACGCCAATCTTCTTTATAAGGTTGCACACCTTCGGGCGCTATTTGGTATGCAATGATAACAGCCAGAGTAACTACCCAGTACACAGGGTATATCCTTACAAAACGTTTTTTTAGAAACGTAAAGGCGTTAAAATCTTTACCCATGCAGGTATGCAATATAATGAAGCCACTGATTACGAAAAAAACGTCTACTCCTGAATAACCTGCATCGAAGAAGTTATTTAAGAAGAGGAAATTAAGCTTGTTATCAATGATGTGCGTACCATGAAAGAATAACACAGAGACAGTGGCAAAGGCACGCATTACTTGTACGCTATCAATTGTTGCAGATATTTTTACCATGCTAAAAGTGTATAGGTGCAATGTCTATTTTTTGAAAACCTGCCACAGAACGGGCAGTAAGGTTTTCATCCACAATTTTGTAAACGCAAAAGGATAATAAAGCGGAAAATGGGTTTTTATAAACAGCAAATATTCTTTGTAAGCTAATCCCTTCGGGCTTTTTAAGTATTTAATGCGATCTGATAACCGCGATGTTTGCGATTTCCAGCTTTTGCCGTGATCATCCGTGCAGTAGCCTAAAACTGCTGGTGCCACTATTACCTCAAAGCCGGCCTTCTTAACCTTAAGTGTATAATCGTAATCGGCAATACCATGTGTATAATGATCCGACAAAATACCTACAGACTTCACAATGACATCAGGTACGAGCATAATGTTGGCATTACCTAAATCGCATTTTTGATAGTCGTCATTATCATACACCAAAGCACTTTTAAGGTAGTACCTGGAGGTGAGCTTTTTACCACCATATGAAATTCCGCCAGTGAAAACGTCCTGGGTACTTCCAATGCATACGCAATGCGTTTGCTTTTGGGCTAAAACCTCTTTACTGCAAGCCAACAGGTTGGCAACAGCGTTATCAATTAACGTTGTGTCATCATTCAGGAGCAGGTAATAGTCATAGTTACCTTTTCGGGCTTCATTCCATGAATTCCTCATGCCGCCTGCCCAAAACAATTGGCCAGTTCCATGCAGAATATAACTATCCGGAAATATTCCCTTTACAGCATCCACCGTATCGTCGGCCGAGGCATCATCGGTTAAATATATGTCGATGTGTACATCAGCAGGCAGTTTTTGCACTTTCAGACTTTGCAGGCAAGTAATAGTCTTGTCTTTACGGTTAAAAGTGGTGAGTAATACAGCAATCTTTGTCATTATTGGTAAGAAATAAATACGCTCAGGAGATACGGTTAAAATGCTGTTATTGTAATAGCACTACCTGTATTACCTGGCTTTTTACTACTTTTTTTCTGTTACTTGATAAAAACTTGTTTTGTATTAAGCCGGTAAGATGCGAAGCGTTAAGTGTAGGATATGATACATTGCCGATCATGATCTTGTCGTTCTCAAGCACGATATAACCTTTGCGCCATGAAAGATGAGCACTGTTAGTCATAACCTGGTGAAACATACAAAGCATAGTGTCTAAAGTGGCCACACTGTCTGTGCCTGTTATTTTATCTCTAGAAATGTTCAGAGCCTTGCCGGTGTGCAGGTTTGTAGCTGTCAAATTTTGCGCCTGAGCGTTTATGACAAATAGTGTGAGCAAAGCGGCCAGCATAAATGACGGAATCAATTTTTTAGTCGAGATCGTTTTCATATTCTTTAATGTTTAAGTAATTAAAATTTGGCAAGGGTGAAAGTTTAACGCAGAACGGAATTACCTCAATGGTACATTTCTATCATCTGCTCTACATTGGCTACGCCATGCTTTTGAGCTACATATTGCTGGGCGTTAGTGGTCAGATGATTATATCGCTCTTCGTCCTGGCTTATTGCCATAATTTGGCTGGCAACCAGGCCTACATCCGAGAAATCGGTAATGATGCCGGTGTGGTCATTTTTTATCAGGGTGTTCAACCCCGGAGCATCATTTACAATACACAGCAGGCCGGCAGCCATTGCCTCCAGGCAGGCATTACCAACACCTTCAAACAAGGAAGGCATGACGTAATAATTACAGCCCGACAGGAATTGAGCAACGTTATGGGTATGGCTAATAAATGTTACATGTTCACGCAGGCCGTTCTCATAAGCCCACGTTTTCTCTTTGTCTTCAAGCTCACCGCAACCAATGTGCGTATAGTGGCAATCGACGCCTTTGTCAATCAACACCTTTACCAGTTCCAGCACTTTTTGATGCTGTTTCTCAAAAAGGCACTTACCTACGCTTATGATCTTTATGGGGTACACATTTTTGACGTGACCGGCAGCTTGATTTTCTAACTGCCTGGTTTTGCTAAAACTGTCAACGTTTATCCAGTTGTGAATAAGTGTTGTATTGGTATTGTAAATAACTTTCTCTGTTTCCTTAACGCTCTCGCTTATAGAGATAAACTTCACATTTAGGAGCTTTAAAGCAAGGAAGTGGTGAAACCTCCGCCGACGTTGCAGGTATCCGGTAAACAAAAAATTGTTATGTACAGTGGCTACAACCTTTTTTACGCCTGCCCAATTGGTAATAAATGCCTTGTATATAAATGCACCTTCGGTATGTATGTGTACTACATCAAAACCGCCGTTTTTAATGAGCGAATAAAGCTTTGAGAAAAAGGACAGACTCTTTTTAAACGGAATATGCACAACCGTCCAACCCAGCTTTCTGAAATAATCGGCGTAAATACCTTCCACCTGCCCGGTAGCTAAAATGGTTATTTCAAGGCCGGAAGCTTCAAACTTTTCAGAAGCAGTGTGCAACATTAACTCAGCTCCTGAAAATTGCAGTTCGGCAAGTATGTGTAACACTTTCATGCGCTTAGTACTTCTTTATAGGCTGTTAAATACTGATTGATGACCACTTCTGTAGAGAACATTTTTAAGGCTACTTCGCGGGCCGTGTTCGATACCTTATGGTTAAATTCAGGTGATGACAGGTGTAACAGTTCGGCTGCTATCTTATGTTCATTATTGATGTCTACCAGTTTACCACCGCCATTTTCCAACATCCAGGGTATCCCACCTGCTTCTTCGCCGGCAATTACCGGGATGCCCATGGCCATAGCTTCAATTAATACCATAGGGCAAGATTCTTCGAGCGAGGTATGCATGAAAATATGCGCTTCAGATAAGGCAGTCATTAATTCAGCAAATGGTTTTTCGCCATGGAAATGAATATTACCCTTAATATTGTTTTCTTCACACCATTTATATGCATCCTCACCGATGCCGTGTTCGGTGCCATATAAATTCAATTGTGCATTCGGGTGTTTTTTGCTGTATTCTACAAATGCTTTGACGCCCTTGGCCACGTTTTTCCGTTTATGAAAGCCGTTGTTAATCATCGTAACATTTATTTCGTTACCTACAGTTTTATTGGCATCATAAAGTGAAAAAACGCCGGCCGGCTCAAAATTGGGTATTACGGCGGCCTTTAGTTTGGTAAAGAAAGTTAAACCCTTTGCGGTATATGGTGATACAGCAGTTAAATGTTTAGCCTTTCTGAGGCATATTGCAGCTACAACAAGCCTGATTAAACGATATAGATCTGTTTGCGACTTCAGCACTTCAATAGGCGAATCATGACATGTTAAAAGCGTAGGCACTCCTGAATCTAAAGCAGCCCAGCCCCATTCGTATTGCCAGTGCGCATGTACAATATCAGGCTTTGATTTCAGAATGGCATTTTTTAGATACCTCCGTTCGGCCTGAAAAAGATCTTTACAGCAATGCCGGGCCCTTTTGCGCGAACAACCTACATAAACGTGCAGTTTTTCGCCGTGCCATTCCCGCTCTTCGCCTACATTCAGTTCAGGAGTAATAGAATAAACATGTACTTCAAATCCTTTTTCTAACAAGGCTGTAATTTGATGGTTAACGGGCGTGCCGCCCATACCTTTAATATCAATTACACTGTCTGGCGCTAAATGCTTCGCTAAGAGGGGCAAAAATATGGGTCCGCAGATTCCAATTTTCATTATATCTGTATATAGTTAGTAAAAAGGTTTTCTTAATTAGATTCGCAGTATGCAGTACTGCTTCTATTTTGCTGTGGTACGTTTTATACCTGATAAGTGAAGAACTTATCCATAGAAACCGTGTCTTTGTTGTTGTGCATAAAAAATATTGGCCGTCGGCCTAAGAATGCAGCCCAACCCGAAAATGTACTTGGCGGACCAATAATATAGTCGCAACTGGATAGCACACACAAATCTTCAATGTCTGAGCCTTTGGCGTAAACCAGGTGCAGATCATGCGTATTATCAAATGCTATTTTTTCGTTAGAACATATGATGAATACACAGTTGCTGATTTGCTCAGCTATCTGCACCATTTGAGCATAATAAAAACTCAAATCGAAGTAAAATTTACCACCGTGCCAGGTGGCGTAATCGCCGCGGCGTACATGGATACCAACCAGGGCGGCAGGTGCAAGTTCATGGTGTATATTTTGTATAAAGCTGTGTGGGCGCGACGAGTGCTGTCCATGGAATGAAAGCACATTCTTGATCTCGTCTTGCTGATCTTCCACTCCGGCATAAAACCTGAACATCCAATCGGTTATAAAAATTGAGGACGGAAAGCTTTTACCGGCCTCCTGTTCATCAATCACATACCGTTTATTAATCACAAGTGCCCCTAAGAACTGTAAGTTGCGATTAAAGGTGAGGTATTTAATGAATTTTATAACACAGTATGAGAACCACTTTTTACCTAAAGTTTTGCTAAAAGTAAGCCGTGTGTTTTTAACTTTTTGATCGTCCAGACACTTTTTAAGCTGTTCTGAATATGGATAAATGATTTGGTAATCGTACTTGTTGGCAAATGCAATCAGATGCGCCAATATAGCCAGCTGATTACCTAACTGACCAAAATTAGGCAAGTAATATATTTTCTTAGTCATGCTAAATAAGTACGTTAAAGAACAGCAAACGCTATCGTTATTTAATAATCAGTTCCAAATCCGGCGATTTCACTTTTCGGATAATACCGTTATAAATAACCAGCAAAATCAAAATGACAACTGTGTAATTAGACTCCCGCAAAAAAATGATCTTATATTGATTGAGCAGGAAGAACAAGAACAGCGTGGTGAAACCCAACAGCAAATCGGCATCAAATGATGCTATGTTTTTAATACGCCGTGCTATAATGCCCCGGTATATAGTGAGAATAAATATCAGGATGAAAGCTACAGCCCCGGGTATTCCCCAAAACACAGCAATGCTTAGATACAAATTATGGTAATCTCCAATTGGCGGATTTGGAATGCCAAAGTGAGCAGTGTTGTAGTCATCAGGGTGAGCAAAATACCCCTCTCCTATCAATCCCTTCGACCGCTTGATTTTTTCAAAAGCATAAGCAAACAGTCCGCCTCTGCTTATTTCGTTACCTGAGGCTACGTCAGATACACTTTTTATCTTCATCTCCTGGCTACGCTCAATAAAAGATGAAATATCGAATATTTTAATTTTGAAATTAATACCAACACCCAATGCTATAATCAGCAAATAAGGAACGATTGCTTTCAATTTCATCCGTTTATACTGGCTAAGCAATATCACTAAGATTACAAACGGCAACAGAAATAATGAAGAACGGGTTACGGTTAAGATGATTGATAACACTGACATAATGGTGATACCAACAGTCATGTAATAGAATTTTTTGCTAACCTCTCTAAACGATCCGGATATAATACCCGGCAGCAGCAAAGCAACCATTGAAAGTGAGTACTCCGCATATGCTTCAAAGTTCACGAAAGTGCCCACGCATCTGAATATATCGTTCTCATACTCAATATTCTTTTCCATTGGCAAAAGCGGTGTTGACAAGCCTATTAACCCATATTTTTGGTTAAGCGATACAACAAGCTCGAACATACTGAAAAAGAACAGAATGGTAACAAATCTGATTATGTCTGATTTACGAACCGGAATTTTGGAAAGTTGGTATATAAGCAATATGATGCCTGAGAAACTCATTAAACCACCTAATTTACCTAGTATGCTCGCATGTACATTAGCCGTTAAACTAAGCAACTGAAATGCAAAAAGTATTAACAGCAAACCTTTAAAAGAGCGGCTAAAGGAGGATGTTCCTCTAAACACCTGATGTCCTGAAAGACCAAAAAAGCCTAAAGCAAGTAACGCAGCAATATTAAAAACGCCGCCTTTATCATTACCAAAAACATAATGATTAGCAAAAAACAGCTGTATCAGTAATGAGAAATTATCCTTCTTAAGCAATGTGTTCAAAAACACAAGAACTATAGCACCGAAGGCGGCCAGGTTTACAACAGGCGAATATGCCGTTAAACAAAGCGTACCTAAAAAACAAACGCCAAACACCTTTGCACCAACATGTATAACAGATTCATGCTCTTTAGGGTTAACCGTATTGTCAAAGAACCACGCGGGTAGTTTAATTACCATATAATAACAAAATTTAGTATGTCCTGGTTAAATGATAAAGGCTTTTCAGATGCCATTTTAAACGCAGGATAGGTGTATTGGCTTTTAAAAAATAATGTGCTATGTGATAAGAATCAAAATCGGCGTTGGCTTTAACTGGCTGGTTGGCCGATATATCTATTACATTACCCCAAGGGATAGCTTTGCGATAAAATGAACTTTGATCTTCACTGTTATCAGCATGTGCACCCTCAACGCCTATATTAGTAATGAGGTTGCCCCGAGGCACAACTGACAAGCCCTGATGTTTAAACAAGGTATATTGCCATTGGTAGTCCCAGGTATCTTTAGCGAAAGTATCTTTCTGATACATACGCTGAAAATTATCGATCCAGAATTGGGCCTGAACCCGGCTTTTTAACTGCTGGTAGAGCATCTGCCCGTCTTTTACTGGGTTCCAGGTCTGCATTTCAAAATCATACAGGTCCCACGCACGTTTCCAGGTAGCCCAACCCCACACATGTCCAATGCGGCTAAAAAAATAACTGGAGGCGCCGGTTTCAAACTCATCGTTCCAGCGAGTACCGGCCACATGCATTACTGCAGTATTGTTAGCATACTTATTTAGCATATGGGCGCAATACTTAAAAAAGGTTATATCGGGCAGGCAATCATCCTCGAGTATTATACCGCTTTGCTCGGTCTTGAACATCCAGCTTATTGCAGAGCTCACCGCCCTGCCACAACCCATATTCGAATCACAAAACCACTTTTCTATTTTACAATCCCATGTAATGTTCTGTTCGTCAAAAATGGACCTGCACTTTTGTACAGCCTTTGCTTCCTCATCTCTTCCATCACGTGCAGCGTCAGAAAAAACGTAGAGTTTACTTGGTTGCAGTTCTTTAATCCTCTCAAACACTTGTAAAGCAGAATCCGGCCTGTTAAATGTGATTAATAGAACAGGAATATCGAACGATTGCTCTCTCATAATTTAAATAGTAGCGTATAGTTATAATTGTGCTAAACGGTGTTCCCTGAGCTTTTTTGCGATAAAGAAGAGCAGCACAGTCACCAGTACCAGGTGTGTAAACGCTGTGGCCATAGCAACACCTGTTTGCCTGAAATAGTAAGCGGCCAATGTGTAAGTTGTAATGCTTAATGTTGCGCCCAGTATATTTAAGGCCAAATTAACCTTGGTCTTTTGCCATGCTAAAATAATGGCATCTAAAAGCGAGTATATAATGATTAAGCCATACGTAATGGCTAATATGTTAGAGTACCGGATTGCCTCGGTAAATCTACCGGCCGTTAAATAATGCATTAAGTACGGCGATACAAATACAAAAACAATGGTGGTAACAATTACCAGCGCCACTACCATAATACCCGTTTTTTTAAGGCCTTTTATATTGTAGGTAGAAGCATACTTATAAATATCGGGTTCAAATGCCTGAAAAAAGGATTGTAAAGCGATGAACAAGTAATTAGCAATGCCTTTACCTATGTTGTATAAACCCATTTGTACAGGCTGGTTAAGTTTTTCAACAACAATGTTATCAAAACTCATTAGCGGCCAAAACAAAAAGGAAGCAGGTATTAAAGGCAGCACTTTGCGCATGGCTATCTTTACCGTTGCCTTATCTAGCCTTAAGCTCTGCCCTTTCAATATGGTATACAAAGAAATGATGAAGAACAATATCTCGACTACAAATACGCCCAGCATACGGCCCTTTAAACCCATATCTGCCGATATAATGAAGTATAAAGACAGTAATATGCCCAACACTCTGTAGCCGGCTACAATAAGCAGATATTTTACTGGCTGATTACCCAAACGGTAATTTACCTGGACAAAGCCTTTAAATATGCCCACTACACTGGTAGCGAGCGCTAGTAACGCAAATGGGTAAAAAGGTATTTGTGAGTGCGAATACTTTAAGTAAACATAAATACCCAGGTAAGCAATTGGAAAAAACAGGAGGTTCCAAACCAGCGTAAATATAATAAGCGTGGTTTGTATAGCTCTGCGCTGTTCTTCGGTCTCTTTAAAAAAGACCGACATATAGTACGTTTGCAATGACAGGCTGGAAAAAACCAGCAGGAACGAAGCCAGCGTTGAATAATAGCCATAGTAACCATATTCTTCGGCCGATAAATGCTTCGCAAAAATTGGCGATGTGATGAACGAAACGCCAAAGTTTATGATAGGTACCAGCAAATAAATGCCGGTTGACCTGATCTTATTGATGACATTTTGATTTAAAATTAAATTTCTTAGAAAAAGGAGCTTGGAACTAATGAATGCTTCGGGCATGTTATTCGGCATATTGTAAGATAATGCGTAGCGGTATGTTATTTATTTTGGCAGCCCTGCCCGAGAAACTACTATCATGCGATCCCCAAATCTCGCGGCACATACTTAAACAGCACAGATCTGTTAGCGCTGCTATGATCCCTGCTTTCGAGTCGCGGGTTCTTACCGATATGCCGGTTATGATATTGCCGGGAAACATAGCGGTAAGGATATTAGTAACCTCTTGCGAATCTGTAGACAGATAGAACTTTGCTTCGGGATTGATAGCAATTGTGCAGCTTATTTCATTGACAAAGGCATCCAGTGGCGATTTTTCGATAGCATTAATGTTATCTGACCTCCTGATGTGTACTCCTGTAACCGAGCTCAGATTCAATAAAATCTGCTGGCTCTCACGCTGTATACTTTGGGCAATCTGTACCTGAAAGTTACTACTATCGGTATAAAACTCGTAGCATGTATCTATATAAATGCCGCTGTGGTTATGAACCAGATTGTCAAAATAGCTGTTTAAGGCACCCTGCCCCCATCCATGTTGCCTAATTTCATTTTCGATAGCTACATCTGTTACCGAAAAGCTGGTTAACGTGTTTACCACTCCGTCAATTGCAATTGTTAGCAGCCTGCGTTTTACTTTTGCAAAAGAATTACTGCCATGCAGATTCAATTCAATCACAGTCATGTTGGGCACTGGTTCAAAACACTCCGAATATTTCGCATTCAGATTGCCGTTTCTCTCCCAAAGAACTACAAGCTTTAAAGAGGCAGCTTTTGAAAACTTGTACGCTGATTCGAGTACACGCATGCGGTTGGCTATGCCACCTACAGGCCGCACTAAGAGCAACTTCATATCAATTCTGTTTAAGGCTGAAGTTAGAATCTTCTTAAAAAGGATTTCATCGTACTGCCAGAAGCGTACTCGGTAGCATATTTACCGTAACCGTAGCTCGAGTATCCCTGATTATAAGTATAGCTGTACTTATCTTTACGTATACCATTGAATATGATATTCATTTTAGGCACCTGCTGCTGTTTGAACAGTTTTTCGGTAACGTCTAATTCCCATGACTTGGTCAAACCCTGCCTGATTACATAAAGGGTAACATCACTAACACGCGATAATACCATGGCGTCGGTAACAATATTTATGGGTGGAGTATCCAATAAAATATCATCGTAACTACTGCGCAGTTCATCCAATAACACATCTATCTGCTCTTGCTCCAGCATTTCTGAAGGATTAAAGGTCGATGTTCCGGCAGTTATGACAAACAGGTTGTCATCATAATTTGAGGGCTGGATAATTTCGTCAACACTCGCAGTTCCATTAATATAGTCGCTTAAGCCTTTGTGGTTAACAGCCAATTTAAAGTTCTTGTATATCTGAGGCTTACGTAAATCGAGCTCCAGTATAATGGTTTTACGGCCCGACGCAGCCAAGGTGGCACCCAGGTTACTGGTTACAAAGCTTTTACCTTCGTTTGCAATACTTGAGGTAAGCATGGTAACCCTGCCTCTTTGCCGGGTGGCGTGCGCAAAATGGAGATTTGTTCTTAACAACCTGAACTGTTCACCAATCACAAAGTTATCGTCTTTGCCGCCAATAACCATAGCTTGCTTACCCTCATGAAAAACAAGCTCACCTAAAACAGGCACCGTTGTTTTACTCGCAATATCATCGCGGGTGTTTATCCGATCATTTAAACTATCGCGGCAATATATTACACCAAGGGGTATAAAGATGCCTAGCATAAACGCAATGATATAAATGATGCGTTTGCTTGATGACACTACGTAATTGTAATCAATTAACCGGCTATCATTAATAGTGGATGCATAACTCAGCGCCGCTTCCTCACGTTTTTGCAGCAGGTATACGTATAAGTTTTCCTTGTTGGTTTGCTGGCGCTTAATGTTAATAAACTGGCGCTCTTGCCCCGGAATATTCTTTATAGAGGACTCAAAGCGATTGCTGTTTGATAAAAGTTGACGCTGGCTTGCCTTTAAAGATGCCTTTATCCCAGAAATGTTGTTTAGAATTGACGACTTGGTTGAGGCAATTTGTTTATCTACGGCTTCAAAAATAGGGTTACGTTCGGGTGTTGTAGCCAGCATCTTATCGCGCTGTACTTGCAAATCCATTAACTGGCGTATCAAGCCGCTCAAACCCGGATCAGATATACCGATAGTGGCAGGCGCGCTGTTTACGCTCATTGATGATTTTACGTAGCGTTCAACGCCACCTATAATGTCAAGCTGTAAGGCAATTTCATTTAATTGAGTATCGTTATTTTTTACGTTATCTAAATAGAGCTTAGCTTCTGATGATACATCAATTAAGCCTTTGTCACTCCTGAATCCTTCAAAGTCTTTTTCAACCGACGAAAGCTCACGTGTAACATCCTTTAGCCTGCCGTCTATAAATAATAAAGCATTTTCGGCAGCGCGTTTCTTCTGCCTAACTGATTGATCATTGTAAGAAGACACTGTGTGGATCAGTATATCTCTTCCTCTTTGCAATACATTGTCTTGTAAAGACAATTCAATAACGGAGGCCAGCTTATTTAACCGGCTTGATTTGATTTTGTTAACATAACCGTTTATTACCTGCTCGGTGTCTCTAATACCTACGATTATATCTTTACCAATGTATTTATTAAGATTAGCCGTTTTATTTAGGTGCCATATACCAAACTTGTTTTTGATATTGTCTGTAAATTTAAACGTCTTGTTGCCTCCGATGGAGTTCTTTAACACAAACTCGTTCTGATTTTTGATATGGATAGCAAGCGACTTGGCAAACTTATCGCTGGTTTGCTTAGTTACTACTAAATGAACAGGTGTGCTGCTATAAATATCTACATCCCTGAACTTTGACGGTTTACTATAAGTTGCATAAAGATTTAAGTCTTTAATTACTCGTGCAATAAGGTTTCTGGACTGCAGTATTTCGCTCTCGTTGTCGATCACCTTCGATGATTCAAAAACGTCCATTTTTTGCATCATCTTATCAACCGAATTCTGTTCCTTATTTTCCTCAATGAGCAGCTTGGCTGTTATGGTATAAATAGGATCTGTATACTTGGTATAAAAGAAAGCACAAATCAACGCCAACGCTACACCCAGCACAAATAATGGCCAGTGATAAAAGTATTTGTTGAACGTTACCTTAAACGAGTTCGTTTTGGCGCTATCCTGCGTATACTCAAACGGAGCAATAACAATTTTTTCGTTATTCATATGGGTATTTTATTTACGTGTGAGTATAATGGCTATAATAGAGAGTGCCGATAATACTAAACTAATGGTGCGGTAATTATTATCTACGCTGGCAAACTTGTTTTTACCAGGTTGCACGTAGATCACATCATTACTCTTTAAGTAATAATAGGGTGAATCAAATATATCTTTTGAAGTAAGATCGATTGGTATAAACTCACGTTCGCCGTTAATTTCTCTAATCAATAGTACTTTACGTAATGCTGTGATGTTCAAGTCGCCGGCTAAACCAATGGCTTCATTAAGTGTTACGCGCTCACTCGGTATTTGAAAAACACCCGGGTGCTCAACATCGCCTATCACTGAGATTTTGAAGTTGATCATCCGCACATTAACTATACAGTATTTAAGAAAAGGTGTAAGCTCTTTCTTGAGTCTCACCTCAAGCTGCGATACGGTGCTTCCAGCAACCTTTATACTGCCTAACAGTGGCAAAACTATTTCGCCTTGTGTGTTTACCAAATATCCTATTACCGGGTTATTGGAGCTAACGTTAGAGGTACCATTAATAGAAGATAGATTGTAATTAAATACAGCGCTTGCTTCGGGGTTGGAACTGCTGATGTTAATACCCAGGATGTCGGCCGGCTGGATGGTGAGTGGTGTGTAATTAGTTATGCTTTGTTTCGTATTTCTCGATTTATCTAAATTTTGAAAGTACGGGATCTTCTTGTATGAGTTACAGGAAGAGTAAGCCACCATAATAGAAATGAGCACAACAGAAATTACTCCTCTGAGCTGGAAGATTGATTTTATCACGATAATATTTGTTTATGTAACTGAATAAAAGATGGATACTTTGATTTGAGCCTGATAACCTTAGGCGTAGAGGGTGTTTTTTGCAATCGAGAATAGCTTCGCCACTCCGGTCACACCGGCTATTTTTTGTTGAAGAAGTAACCTTTAAATGCTAACGCTTTTTAAAACTAAAGCTGCGCACTGATTACTTACCGACAAACATAAGGCAAGCCAGTAGCAAATAAAATAGCGCTAAGATGGATGTACGTTAAACGTGAAATCAACTGGGAAACGAGATACGAAACTTGGGAAACAGCACAGTTGACTGAGAAAAAAATGCGTGATTCCACAAATAATACGGTAATAATACTTTACACCTCACGAACTAAACGCAATTGAGGTGTGATTTGTGACAAAGACCGTATAAAATGCGAACCTTTTACCGGCCTGTTGTATAGAAGTGATAAAAAAAGCGTGTCGCTTAAAAATTTCTATAAAAAATTTCGTCTTAGAAATGGCCTTTAGAGCTATAAATAACTGTAACGAAAAAAATAATAACAAATATTTAAAGATTAGGCGATTTGTTGCATGACGGTATAAATCTCTAAGTATAATTTTACGATATAATCAAAGCAAATGTTTTATTAATTAATAAGAAAACATATCTGTTCGATATATAAATGCTCAGTTTTTCTCATGCGCTTATACATATATACACATTGAATAACCGGGAGATAAGTTATTGAACTGAAAAAGGATTATAATACAGCATAACAGATGGCTGTATTTAGCTGATAGTTACAACTGCATTTTATAGTTTACTTGTTTGTACCGCTACTTAATAATTAATTATACACTATGATAACAACACAACCTAACGCAAGATCATCTGCGGCGAAGCGCTGGATGGTTGTTTACACCCGCTCTAAGTGGGAAAAAAAAGCTAACAGGCTACTCGAAAATCAGGGAGTTACCAGTTTTTGCCCTTTAATAAAGGTAAAAAGCAACTGGAGCGACCGGACTAAGATTGTTGAAACCCCACTCTTTAACTCCTATCTGTTTGTTCACATTAACCATTTTGAACATGACAGTGTACAACAAACGCCAGGCGTTGTAAACTTTGTTAAGCACTGCAACAAACCTGTAGTGTTAGAAGATCAGGAGATTAACCGCATACATACCTTACTGGCCTCCCACTCCAATTTAGAAACGATAGGCGTTGGACGCTATTCGGTTGGTGATGTGGTTAAAATTAACGAAGGGCCATTGGTTGACTGCCAAGGCGAGATATTGCAAATTCAAGGCAAATCAGTGCTGATGGTGCTTGAAAAACTGGGATGTGCAGTAGTCATCAAGGTTGATCAAAAAAGCATTAATTAAGCTGATGCCTCACTATAAAAACAAACTCTGCAATTAATAAAATTATTATGTCAACAGTTATTTCCTTAGGTACATATATGAATAAGCATTACGGTCAGATAGTGGAAAAAGTAATAAGGCGAGATGGTTACAGCATAAGTGAACTTGCACGCCTGATGAACGTAAACAGACGTTCTGTATACAACTGGTTCAATAAAAAGCGTTTAAAAACCGATATCGTGTTCAGGATAGGCGGCGTGCTAAACTATGATTTTTCAACCGAATTCCCTGAACTGTTCAGGGCTAACGAATTTGGCTACTTAAATGATAATGCCCCCGTGCAAATGGCACATGATGAGGTGCAGACTGAGCCTACTTTTGACAAGCAATGGAAAGATAAGTATATTGTATTACTTGAAAAATACAATGAATTGCTTACGCAAAGTATACAAGTTAATGCCCGCCATTAATTTGTACACAGCATAGTTCAGACCCATGTAACTAGCTTGTCCTTGGCAAAAGTCGGCGTTTTATCCTGCTGCCTTGCCATTACAGATTCAAACTTAACGTTGCAATACAACGCACTACCTAATAAGTCTGCCTCTCCTTAGGCAACATAATAGCTACTAGTAGCTATTGCACATACACATTTCAATCATTTATCTTTATTTAAAAGGGCCTTTGCTAATAAAAGGCCCTTTTTCAGTACGGCAGAATGCCTCATTGTACTGCTTACTATTCTATCATCCTAAAATTTAAAAACGATGAAAATAATAGATCACCTGCTTGTTAACGATGATGACACACCTGTTACGTTCAAAGCCACACCTAATCATGGTGGTATTTACACCCCTCAATACCTTGTAATGCACTACACGGCAGCAACTACAACCTTGTCTACCGTTAGCTGGTTCCAAAGCACTTTAGCTAAAGCTTCGGCCCATTTACTTATTGCCCGTGATGGCACTGTTACACAGTTTGCTCCGTTTAATGTTATTACATGGCATGCCGGCAAAAGTCAATGGAAAGGGTTAGTAGGGCTGAATCAGTTTTCAATTGGCATTGAAATGGTAAATGGCGGGCGTTTAACAAAAAGCATAGGAAAATGGATATGCCCGGTTGATGCCAAAAGGGTACCTGATGACGAAGTGGTTATAGCAATCCATAAAAATGAGAGCAGTAAGGCCGCATGGCATGATTACACCGAGAAACAATTAAAGGCAGCAATAGAAATATCTGCTTTACTGGTTAAAACTTATAATTTAAAAGATGTGGTGGGCCATGAGGACATTGCACCCATACGTAAGTCAGATCCAGGCCCGGCATTTCCAATGGCCAGTTTCAAGTCCAAGGTTATGGGCAGAGAAACTGATTTTGATGAAGATTTTGTAACCTCAGCCGATGTAAACATACGAGCCGGCGCAGGCACTGCTTTTGCCACCGTTGCCCCACCTGTACCTGGTGGCACACCAGTGAGAGTGCTAAAAACAAACGCCAACTGGAGCTTTGTAGAAGTTCTAAAATCGGTGAATGGAATTATGGACTTAGAAGGTTGGATTGCTTCCCGATTTATTGTTTTGGAGCAAGGAGTAAATAGCTAACATTGCTTATATTATTCCAAAAGAGACGGCAAACTTAACTAACTGCGAAAGTGAGGTAATTCCTAACTTATGTATAATATTTTTTCGGTGGTTGTTTACTGTGTGTATCGACAAAAAAAGCGTGTCGGCAATCACCATACTGCTTACACCCTTTGCTATTAAACAAATAATTTCCTTTTCGCGAGCGGTTAACAAATTGAACAGGTGGTAATTTCGTCGTACAAAAATATCATCAGCAATTAAGTTACCTAACTTCTTGCCTGCAAAGCTTAATGAATTAGCTTCAACCGCTATATGAATAAGCTTAGGTGACTCTGCCTGGTCTTGAATGGGATATAATTTCGAAGTAGTTAAATACCACTTATATTCCGTGTCACTATCCGGTCTTACACGCTGAAAAACTGATTGCGATTTGTTGTAATCTCCAAGAGCAATAAAGTGTTTGAGATCTTCCTTTAAAATTTCAATTTCTTGTGCCGGAAAAAAACGACTAAAGTAATCGCTTCCCAAATTCCGCAATTCTTCGCTGCTATGCCTTAAAAAGTCACAACCATTTTTGTTCATGTAGGTATTGGCCATTATACCAAAGTCCTGAACCATAATACTACCCGGAATATAATCTCCTACGTCTTCTATACGCAGTATGTTTTTGTTAATATTCACCCCCAAAACATGTAACTGCGCGCGGCAGTTATTAATGTGTTCTGATTGCGTATGCGCTTTCATAAACAATTGTGACAGATACAGATCTTAACATATCGCTTCGGCATAAACCATAATCTGTTGGCCAACAATCAAGGTCAACAAATTATAAAATTAAGGATCGTAAAAATCGTGCGGGTATATCTGTCCAAAAAGGATTGAGCTTTATTTAAAGTTGCCAATAAGTAAAACTCAGCGGGTACTTTGACAGTGTAACGGTATAGTGTATAAGCTCGTACTTTTAGTTTTTATTTACATTCAGCCCTGTTAACCAGTGGTATCGGGTAACCAATATTTCCACATTGTATCTTTTAATATTTTCGTCATCAGTAAATAAGTAGGTAGTCATTTTCCCCTCAATAGATATTAACGCGCCTTTCTTAAAATACTGAAGATCAGGTTTAGCGATGTAGGTAGGCATCACAATTTTGTGATGCTCAAGGTGTTCAACCTGTTTGCCATTTTTAACAAATGTTTCTGATGTAAGTATCGAAAAATATATGTTATCAGGGTTATTTCTTAACATCTCTAAGTTAACATCATTTTCAATGACACCGGTAAGAAAGACCCGGTTTATTCCTGCGTTCCTATACATTTCTGTTATTATCGCATTTAAATAGTGAAGTATTGTTTTTAGATATCTGCATTTAATAGTAATTAAGACTTCTTCATATCGTACCGGCTATCCGGCTGTGTCTTTACATATAGTAAGCTATACTTGTTTATGGAACAAAATACAGCTTAAACTATACATGTTGTTACAGGTTAAGGTACTTGCGAATAATATGTGTACAGATATAATGTATATTCTCATTTAGCTACACACAGGTTCAACTCAAACTAAGCAAGTTTTTCATAATAGGTAAACACACTACGTACTATACCTTATGAGCTTGTGTACTTACAGGTAATAATTTTGCTAAACATTTAAGTGGCACAATACACGTGCTGCGAAATATCGTAGGTAGCAATTTAATTATATGCACCTCCCGCATCACATCAATTAAAGTAGGAAAGTGTTATGGTTGTTACCCACGAAGTGCTCTGTATAAGGCCCCCATAAGTATATTGTGAATTAAACTGTATACCTGAGTGATAAGCTTATTGCTTTAATTTGAAGTAATGGCGTTAGAAAAGTCATTTCGGTTATGAAAATGTTTTATACAGTTGTGACGGCGCTGCTGCTACTGGTTAAAGAGTACTTTACAAACGAAAAGTTGAACGATTCAACGCACTAACTTCATATAAAAACCGGGGCCGTTTTTGTCTTACAATTGCCGCCTTACATTCCATTTATGCTATTACGTTAACCCTTACATCGAACCCCTCAATGAACATTAAATTTTACCATCGCTTTTTTAAGCCATCTGATATTGATAACCTGCCACACCACTATTTTTATGGTGCAACAGAATTGGAAAAACACAACATCAATGTTTCAATTTGCGAAGACTCATCCCTGGGTAACAGACTGATCAGGGGAATGAAACTTGCTTTAAAGCTGATCTTCACCAGTAAACCTTACGATGCACTGTACGCTGCAACTGCTAACGGACTCGAACTGCTGGTACTGCTCAGAAGTATGGGACTGTATAGCAAGCCGATAGTGGTATGGCAGCACCGTGCACTGAAAAATACAGATAAGTTTATAGTTAAAAAGCTGCTCCAGTTTTACTACCGCGGTTTTGATAAAATGCTGATGTTTACCGAAAAACATGTAAAGGAGTCTGAAGCAGCTGGCGTAATAGCACCCGACAAACTTACCTGCTTAAAATGGGGACCTGATTTAAAGTATTACGACAATATTATAAATAAAGAGCAGGAAAGCTCAAACGCAGCAAACGAAGCTTATTTCTGCTCTACAGGTAGAGAGAACCGCGACTTCCCGACGTTAATTAAGGCGTTTGAAAAGCTACCAAACTCTAAGCTGAGAATTTACACTACAAGGCAGCACGGCAATATGAACAATGAGCAAATATTGGCCGATGCCTGTAAAGATGCACCAAATATCAAAGTATCTATTGTAGATGGGTTGGCAACACAAAACAACTTTCTATCTAAAGAGATCTATCGCAGCTTTTGTACAATCATTTGTACTAACGAGCATAACTATACGGTTGGCCTTACCTCTTTATATGAAGCAATGGCCTTAGGAAAAGCAGTAATCACTTCCAATAACCCATACTTTCCTATTGATGTTGAAAAAGAAGGGCTCGGAATTAAAATTGGATACGGCAATAGTGATGACTGTATAAAAGCCGTAAACTATTTATCGGAAAACAAGGAGGTCGCTGCAGAAATGGGAAGGAAGGCCAGAAGGTTTGTTGAACAGCATTATAACCTCGATTCACTGGCCTACGATGTGGCAACTACATTAAGGGCAGTGTCTAAAACGCCGCAATACAGTACACCAACAGCATCATATTAATCACCTTTGAAAAACACTACTTTAAGTGTTTTGATGCACACCTCTGCAGGCACTTGCATTTTGTTTACTAATAAGATTTATCGTCATCAGCAAAAGGCAACATGTCAGGAATAAATAAAGTAATTTTAATAGGGCATTTGGGTGAGAACCCCGATTTAAGGCGCCTGGCCGACAATATCACTGTATCAAGCTTTCCGTTAGCAACAACCGAAATGCAGAATAAGGATGGTGGGCGGGTTGAAGTAACCGAATGGCACAATATTGTAATGTGGCGCGGAATGGCCGAGAGCGCCGGCAGGTTGCTCCATAAAGGCGACCTTGTTTACATTGAGGGCAAGTTACGTACCCGGTCTTTTGTGGACAAAGCAGGTGTTAGAAAAGCTGTTACCGAAATTATGACCGAAAACTTTGTGGCGCTCAGCAAAACCACAGACCTTGCTGAGATAGCTGAAGAATAGCCTCAAAAATAAATAAAAGCCATCCTAAAGGTGGCTTTTATTTATTTATAGTAATTATACAGTCGTGCGTCGTGAATTCTCTGTTACGCTTGCACCTCTACCCTGCCCGGGTAAACTTTTAGGGCTTCTTGTAAGCAAATCATGGCGCTTTGTAAATCCGCACGGTTAAGTACATAGGCCATGCGCACCTCGTTTTGGCCGGCACCTGGTGTGCTATAAAAGCCGGTTGCAGGGGCCATCATTACGGTTGCGTTATTGTGACTAAAGCACTCCAGCATCCACTGGCAAAACTTGTCGGCATTATCAATCGGGAATTTAGCCACTACATAAAATGCACCACCTGGATTAGGACAAAACACACCGTCCATTTGGTTCAGTGCATTTACCAATACATCGCGTCGGTGGGTATATTCCTCATTTACGGTTTCAAAGTAAGCATCGGGTGTATCCACAGCAGCCTCTCCGGCTATTTGCTCTACCAAACCCGGACTTAAGCGCGCTTGGGCAAATTTTAAACCTGCCTTAAGTACTTCTTTGTTTTTGGTAATCAAGCAACCTAAACGTGCTCCACAGGCGCTGTAGCGCTTACTTACAGTATCCATCACAATTACGTTCTCTTCTAGCCCGCTCAGGTGCATGGGCGAAGTAAATTCCCGTCCATCATAACAAAACTCACGGTAGGCCTCGTCCGAAAACAAGTAAAGATCATACTTCAATACCAATTCCTTCAACGCTTGCATCTCCTCGTTAGAGTATAAATAACCGGTAGGATTATTAGGATTGCAAATGATGATTGCCTTAGTCTTATCTGTAATCAGTTTCTCGAACTCCACAATAGACGGGAGCGCAAAACCATTCTCGATATAAGACAAAATGGGCTTCACCACAATATCGCTCTGACAGGCAAAACCGTTGTAATTGGCATAAAACGGCTCCGGAATAATCACCTCGTCGCCCGGGTTAAGGCAGGCCATCATGGCAATAGTAATAGCCTCCGAGCCACCGGTAGTTACAATAATGTTCTCGGGAGCTATACTGTAATTGAGCTTGTTATAGTATTCGGTAAGTTTTTTTCGGTAAGATAACGTACCTTCAGATGCGGTATAAGCCCAAACTTTAAAGTCGATGTTCTTAACCGCATTCAACATGCCCTCGGGCGTTTCAATATCCGGCTGACCAATGTTCAGATGGTATACTTTTTTACCTTCCTGTTTAGCCTTTTCGGCAAATGGCGTGAGTTTACGTATGGGCGAGGCCGGCATATGCTGCCCCTTTAAAGAGATACTTGGCATTGGGCAAAATTACAAAAAAGGGCCGTAAACAAGCAGAGGCGCAAAAATTTGCGCCTCTGCTTTAAGAACTATATAATAATGTATTATTTACTGTTGGTAACGCTCTCTACCACTTCACCTAAAATGATCAGATTTTTTACCGGTGTTTTGGCATTTGAGGTAACCACAATGGTTTTACTGAATGGAGAAGCAACTGCAGCATTGTAAGTGATGGAGATAGTACCCTTCTCACCTTTTTTAACCGGTGCTTTGGTGTAATCGGCAATGGTACAGCCGCAGGTTGGTCTAACATCCGTCAAGATAAGCGGCTCAACGCCTACATTGGTAAAAGAAAAAACAGTAGTTACCGGTTTGCCTTTAGCAATTTTACCGAAATCGTGTTTTTCTTCGTTAAATTTAAACTCAGCCTTTTGACTGTCCTGAGCAAATGCAGTAATACCCAAACCCAGAATTACGGCAAATAGTATGATTATCTTTTTCATATGTGTTGTGGTTATAGACACAAATATAATTTAATAGTTTAACAAGTAACAAAAATCGTGCATAGTTTTAAAAGTTACAATAGGCAGGGGCTTTACGCATATTAGCTATGCAATTATTTTTTATTTTTACCGCCTAAACAAATTATGTATGCCAGAAAGCACACTACCGGCTACGGGCAATTTTACGGAACACGAGTTGAGCTTTAACGATTTTAAAAAAATTGTTATTGAAGACTATCGTATTGGCTATGAAAGCAGGCAGGCAAGCTTGCTGGGCCGCCGCGAGGTGTTAACCGGAAAAGCCAAGTTCGGGATTTTTGGAGATGGAAAGGAAGTAGCGCAGCTGGCAATGGCTAAGGCCTTTAAAAAAGGCGACTGGCGCGCCGGCTACTACCGCGACCAGACTTTTATGTTTGCCACCGGCATGAGCACGCTTAAAGAATTTTTTGCGCAGTTATATGCCCACCCCGATATTGAAAAGGATCCGGCATCGGCAGGCAGGCAAATGAATTGCCATTACGCCACCCGCTTTGCCAACCCCGACGGCACTTGGGTAAACCAGGCCGAAACCATGAATTGCTCGGCCGACATATCGACTACCGGCGGCCACATGCCGCGCTTGCTGGGTTTGGCTTATGCTTCGAAACTATATCGTCAGAATAAGGAGCTCGAAGAGCTAAAGCAATTTTCAGTTAATGGTAACGAGGTTGCTTTTGGTACTATTGGCAACGGCTCAACTTCCGAAGGTATCTTTTTAGAAACCTTCAACGCAGCCGGTGTATTGCAAGTGCCTATGGCTATCTCCATTTGGGATGATGCCTATGCTATTTCTGTACCTGCAAGTTTGCAAACCACAAAAGAAGACATATCCGAAGCGCTAAAAGGTTTTCAGCGCGAAGACGGCACCAACGGGTACGAAATATTTAAAGTACGCGGCTGGGATTACCCTGCCCTGTGCGAAACTTATACCATAGCCATTGAGCTTTGCCGTACGCAACACGTACCGGTACTTATACACGTTACCGAAATAACCCAGCCGCAGGGTCACTCCACCTCGGGCTCGCATGAGCGTTATAAACCGGCCGAACGTTTGGCCTGGGAGGCTGAGCACGATTGCCTTTTGCAAATGCGCAAATGGATGATCAATTCGGCCATAATTAATGATCAGGAACTTGATGAGTTAGAAGAGGCCGCTAAAAAGCATGTGCGTAACTGTCAGCGCGAAGCCTGGAACGAATTATCTGCCGAAATAAAAGCTGAACTGGAAGAAGCCGCAGCTTTGATCGAACAGCTTGCCCAGCACTCCAGCGTGCAACAACTTTCGGCCATTGCAACTGGCTTGCGCGCCTGCGTTGATCCCGGCCGGCGCGATATTGTGAACTCTGTACGCAAAGTGCTTCGTTTAACCACTCGCGAAACCACACCCGAAAGGCAGTCTTTGATTGACTGGCTGAACGGCGAGAACGAGCTGAACCGCGAGCGTTTCAATTCTAAACTGTTTACCGATACCCCACTATCTCCGCTGCATGTGCCCGAGGTACCGGCTAAATTCTCGCCCGATGCAAAACTGCTCGACGGGCGCGAAATACTAAATGCCTGCTTTGACGCCGCTTTTGAGCGTGATGAACGTATTGTAGCATTTGGCGAAGATGTTGGCGCCATTGGCGATGTAAACCAGGGTTTTGCCGGCCTGCAAGCCAAATACGGCGACCTGCGCATCACCGATACCGGCATACGTGAGGCAACCATCATTGGCCAGGGTATGGGACTGGCTATGCGCGGACTTAAACCAATTGCCGAAATTCAGTACCTCGATTACTGGATTTGGGCTATAACCGTATTGAGTGATGATTTAGCCAGCTTAAGCTACCGTACCCGCGGTGGTCAAAAAGCGCCGCTCATTATACGCACACGCGGACACCGGCTGGAAGGTATATGGCATTCGGGATCGCCAATGGCCGCATTACTGGCTAACCTGCGCGGCATACACATTTGTGTTCCGCGCAATATGACACAGGCTGCCGGCATGTACAATACCCTGTTGCAGGGTGATGAACCGGCCATGGTAATCGAGAGCCTGAACGGCTATCGCTTAAAAGAAAAACTGCCGTTAAACATAGGCGATTTTACCGTGCCGCTGGGTAAGGCCGAAGTTTTAGTAAATGGCACCGATGTAACAGTAGTATCTTACGGCTCTACACTGCGTATTGTAGAAGAAGCCGCTGTTGAGCTGCAAACCTTGGGCATTAACATAGAAGTGGTTGACCCGCAAACCCTCTACCCTTTTGACCTGGATAAAGCCTGCGTAAAGTCATTGCAAAAAACCAACAGGCTTTTGGTGGTAGATGAAGATGTTCCGGGCGGTGGCTCAGCTTATATACTGCAAAATATACTGGAAAACCAGGGCGGTTATAATTACCTGGATGCAGCACCAAAAACCCTATGCGCCAAGGCCCACCGCCCCCCTTATGGCTCAGATGGCGACTACTTCACCAAACCATCGGTTGATGACATAATAGAGGTAGTATATGCCATGATGCATGACACCAACCCGGCTAAGTATCCGGCTATTTATTAAATAAACAATGTACAGGCCCTTCTTAAAATAAGGGCCTTTTTTATTATAACCCTACTGCCAAACACACATGAAAGTATTCAGCATTTTATGTATGGTAACAATGATGACTGTTTGCGCCTATGGTCAGGATACCGTACGCCGTACCTATACACGCACCATTCAAAGCAGCACACGCTTGGATACCAACGAGGTTGTTTATAATGAGCAAGGTAAGGCTTTGCATTATTATCAATACCTGCGGCTACTTAACTCAGGCGAGTATACCGTTACAATTAAGGGCGGCATGCCCGGCGACCCGACTGCTAAAAAGTTTTTAAAACGCCTGAGCGTTGAGGAGCAGAACAGGCAGTACACAATGATGAAGAAATTCACCATTATTAAAAGTCCGCAATTGCAGGAGGGCATGGAACTAGACGTAATGCCGTTATTACAGGTAATGAAACCTGCCGAGCTGAGCAATAAGGTAATCGTTTTAATATTTTGGAGTGCAGGCTGCCCGCCCTGCACCGAAAGTTTTGCCGATATTAACGATTTTTTGAAGCAGATACATAATCCAGAAGAACTGGTGGTTTTAGCCATAAGCAGAGACAGCAAGCAAGTAGCACAAGCCAAGCTGAAAGAGAAGCCCCTTTTATATGCCCAATTTTTAAATCAGGCAAGCGCTGCATACAGTGCTTACCAGCTTAATCACATGCCATCATACGTGGTGGCCGATAAAAGCCATATCATCCGCTACTCAGCCACTGGCACGGGGCAAACAACGCTACCATCTTTCAAGAGCACCATAAAGGCAGTATTACAACAGTAACTTCGTTAAGGCCCTCCCAAACAAAGAATTGTTATCCCAAAACTGAGATACGCCTTTTCAAATAATAACTTTAGCGTACTCACTTAGAAAAGATATGTAATGTATGCTAGAATTAAATTGGCGCTAAGAACCAAATATGCTTGCAAAACATAAGATATTGTTGGCTTCCAAATACACTTATAAAAGTTAAGAAATGAACATTTTAGTCACCGGTTCAGCAGGCAAATTGGGTACGGTGGTGATGCAACGTTTAAAAGCTGCCGGATATAACGCAATTGGTGCCGACTTGGTTCCTGGCGTTACGACTGACGTTTTACTAAATGTAAACCTTAAAGAACAAGTACTTGAGGCAACACGCCATATAGATGCTATTATCCATACCGCAGCCATTCATGGCCGACACTATGATCTGGGTTACTCCAGGGAGGCATTTATAGACATTAATATTTACGGAACGCTTAATTTGTTGAACGCTTGTACCAAGCAGGGCATCAATAAATTTCTGTATATCAGCACAACATCAATATACGGCAACGCGATGGTTAGCCCTCACCAGGCGGTGTGGGTTGATGAATTATTAACCGAACAACCGCGCGATATTTATGACATTACCAAACAGGCCGCTGAACAGTTGTGCAAAGACTTCTTTTACAAAGAGGGCGTACAAGCATCCGTATACAGGGTTGGCCGTTTTTTGCCCGAAGAAGCTAACCTGGAGGCCAATCACCGGCTTTATCGTGGTCTTGACGAACGTGATGGTGCAGAAGCTTTATATTTAGCCTTACAGCATACTTTCCAAGAATTCGAAGTCTTTAATATAGCAAGCAGTTCATCATTCTCGAAAGATGAACTGGTAACGTTGAAGCATAACCCTACCGAAATAATCCTAAAACACTACCCAGAAGCCGAAGACTTTTATAAAAAAAATGGATGGAAGTTTCCGGAAAGTATTGACCGGGTGTATGTGACCGATAAGGCTAAAACTATGCTGGGTTATACCCCTAAGTATACCTTCAACTCTTTATTAAACAATAGCTCTTAAGAGGCAGAGCTGCTTGCGGATAATTGAAACAGACTGTTGCGTCATGATTCTAAGTAGATACCGACCTATGGCAGGGCCAGTATGATCTGTGCGTAATAGCCTGTTCTGTAAAAACATGCTGAACTGGTTATCTCTTAGGCGTGCCCTACTTCCTCAATATTTGGGTCAGCACTTTAGCTGTGCCATTAAATTTTGCACTTTCCATAAAAGGTGTTATGCTTTTCATTTATTCGCTTATTTTTGCTGCCTTACAGCAAAATTGAATTTTTATGAGCGATCAAAATTTCACTATTATAGCCGAAACCATTAAAAACCGTCGTACCATTAAACCAGGTACAATGAATGGTCAGAAAATACCCAATGCTCAGGTAGCCGCCTTGTTAGAACTGGCCGATTGGGCCCCTACCCATGCTTATACTGAGCCATGGCGCTTTGTGGTATATGAAAACCCTTTAACCTTTACTCAACAACACGCCGAATTATACAAGCAGGCTGCTGAACAGGCCGGAAACTTCAACCCTGCTACGTACACTAACCTGGCTAATCTGGGCAACAATGTATCGCACGTAGTAGTAGCTATTATGCACCGCAGCGAGTTGTCTAAAATTCCGGTTGTGGAAGAGGTTGCAGCGGCATCATGTGCCATACAAAACATTTTGTTAGCCGCAGCATCTTTAAACATTGGCTCTTTTTGGAGCACTGGAGGTGCTACTTTAAAACCTATTATGAAAGAGTACTTGGGTTTGGGTGCCGAAGACCAGGTGTTAGGTATACTGTACCTTGGTTATAGCGAAACAAAACCCGAAGGCGTACGTAAAACACCACTGGAGGAAAAAGTAAAATGGGTGCAATAAGCACTCATTTTTAAACATTTTGCTTAACCGCCGGTTAATATAAATGAAAATACGATGACGTATTAAGGCTGCGTTTCGATTATATTTGTAGTACAATCACAAACAATTATAACCTCCAACTTAAGCCTGTTGACTTTTTAAGCACTACCATGATTAAAACTATCAACGGACATATGAAAAGAAGATTTTGGTTAGCCATCACTCTGCTTGTTATTTTAACCAGCGCTATTTTAAGCTCGCGTTCGGCTACAGTAAAAAAAGCAGTTGTATTAACTAAAAAAGAAGCCAAAGCAAACGCTGTAACCAGTGCTTATGCAGGCTACGTATCTGACATTTATCAAACTGCGGGTTTAAAAACCACAGGATTAGATTACCCTGTTTTTCAAAAGGCGGTTACCGGATACTATAATTTAAAGCAAAACCGTAAGCTGGCAACATCAAGCAGCGTGGTTGCCATTGTTGATTTCAATAAGGCAAGCACTCAGAAACGCATGTGGATAGTTGATTTGGTTAAAAAACAACTGTTGCTAAACACATGGGTAGCTCACGGACAAGGTAGCGGCGGAGATATGCCCACTCAGTTTTCGGATCGTAATGAATCGCACCAGAGCAGTTTGGGCTTTTATGTAACCGACGACGTATATTACGGTAAACATGGCCGTTCGTTACGCCTGGATGGCATGGATTCCGGATTTAATTCACATGCCCGCTCCCGCGCTGTTGTATTACATGCTGCCGATTATGTTTGCGAGAACACCATTAAACAATTAGGCCGTTTAGGCCGCAGCTTTGGTTGCCCTGCAGTATCGCCTGAGGTATCAAATAAAATTATTGATTTAATAAAAGGCAAAAACATGCTTTACGTGAACGCCGATGTAAACGGATATACATCCAAATACCTGAACGAAAATTTTGTGGCTGATTTTGCCAACCCTGCCGATAGCTCAATGGCCATTACCAAAGCAGGCTTATAAGAAAATAATGAACAAAAAAGGCGCTCATAAAAATCATGAGCGCCTTTTTTGTTTGATGTGTTCCCAATCTTTACTAACCGCTTCGCTACTCACCATAAAAGCAGTCACAAAGGGGGGCGTTTCGCAAGTTCTATCTTAAATCTCTTGAAGAGATTCCGAAAAGGTTAACTTTCAGTAAGTAAACTACTTAATAGCACTCACCTTACTGACAAAAGCTAAATAACTTCTACAATGCTGACTGTGGGAATGTTTTTACAAGAGCCTCGCACCAGATGAAAGAGGCGTTTTGATTATTAGGACCTCAGGATTCTGCTTCAGCACTCACTCACTACATGTGCGCATTTGTTGTTACCTTTACGCCATGTCTTCCATCCTTATTAAATCTGCAACTATAGTAAACGAAAACCGGCAAACTGTTGCCGATGTGCTGGTTAAAGACGGCCATATTGAACGCATTGATGCCACCATTAATACTGCGGCTACCCAAGAGATTAACGCCGAAGGGCTCTACCTCCTACCCGGCTGTATTGATGACCAGGTGCACTTCCGCGAACCGGGGTTAACCCCTAAAGGCGATATTTATACCGAATCGCGAGCTGCGGTGGCCGGTGGCATTACTTCCTTTATGGAAATGCCCAACACTGTGCCCAACACCCTAACACAGCAACTATTGCAAGATAAATATGATATAGCAGCCCAAAAATCATTGGCCAATTACTCGTTCTACATGGGCGCCTCTAACGATAACCTGGACGAGGTGTTGCAGACCGATGCGCTGAATGTATGTGGTGTTAAAGTTTTTATGGGTTCATCAACCGGCAATATGCTGGTGGATAACCCTAAAACACTCGAGAACCTGTTTTCACAATCGCCCATGTTAATTGCTGCACACTGCGAAGACGAACAGACCATTAAAGACAACCTGGCGCATTTCAAACAGTTAATGGGCGAGAACATCACTATTGAATATCATCCCAAGATACGCAGCGCTGAGGCTTGCTACTTGTCATCATCTATGGCCATAGAGCTGGCTAAAAAGCATTGTGCACGGTTGCATATCCTACACATTTCCACAGCCAAAGAAACTGAGCTGTTTGACAATACAATACCGCTTAAAGACAAGAAGATAACCGCTGAGGCCTGTGTACACCACCTTTGGTTTAGTGACGGGGACTATGCCACGAAAGGCAACCTTATTAAGTGGAACCCAGCCGTTAAAACAGCACAGGATCGTGATGCCATATTACAAGCCGTACTGGATGGCCGTATAGATGTAATAGCAACCGACCATGCACCGCACACCGCCGATGAAAAAGCACAATCTTACCTGCAAGCCCCTTCGGGTGGCCCGCTGGTGCAGCACGCGTTACCGGCCCTGTTGGCCATGTATAATCAAGGCAAAATCACTTTAGAGCAAATAGCCGAGAAAACAGCTCACAATGTGGCTACCTTGTTCCAGATTGAAAAGCGCGGGTTCATCCGTGAAGGCTATTGGGCCGATCTTGTTTTGGTTGATTTGAACAAGCCGTGGCAGGTTGCCAAACAAAACATCCTATACAAATGCGGTTGGAGCCCATTTGAAGGAACAACGTTTCCAGCCTCCATCAGGCATACGTTGGTATCGGGGCATTTGGCTTATACCGATGGTAATTTTAACGAGACATTACCTGGCCAAAGGTTAACATTTATACGTTAATTGCTATATTAAGCACTTTCAACTACTTCAGCCCCTATGTATAACCGCCGTAAGTTTGTTAAGCTCTCCGCCGCAGGAGCATCTTTGTCATTGTTAGATAAAATTGCTGCGGCAAAACCCTTAGTTCCACCGCAAGCTGCCGGCTATCCCATTGTTATCTCTACCTGGGGCTTTGGTGTTGATGCAAATAAAGAGGCCTGGAAAACACTTTCTAAAGGTGGTCGGGCATTGGATGCTGTAGAGGCCGGTGTTAAGATACCGGAGGCCGACTTAACTAACCACACCGTTGGTCGATCGGGTTATCCCGACCGTGATGGCCATGTTACACTGGACGCCTGCATTATGGACGAAAACGGCAACTGCGGCGCCGTGGCAGCAATGGAATACATTGCGCACCCCATTACAATAGCACGATTGGTAATGGAAAAAACTCCGCACGTATTTCTGGTTGGCGAAGGTGCCACCCAGTTTGCGGTTGAACAAGGCTTTAAAAAAGAAAAATTATTGCTGCCTGAATCGGAAAAAGCCTGGAAACAGTGGCTCAAAAAAGCCGAGTACAAACCTATTATCAATATCGAGAATAGCAAAGGCTTACCCGGTAATCAGTATAACCACGATACCATAGGCATGCTGGCAATTGATGCCAAAGGAAACATCTCAGGCGCGTGCACCACCAGCGGTATGGCTTTCAAAATGCATGGCCGTGTGGGCGACAGCCCCATCATTGGCGCTGGCTTATACGTAGATAATGAAGTGGGGGGCGCAACCTCTACCGGTGTTGGCGAAGAAGTAATTCGTAACGTAGGCAGCTTTTTGGTAGTCGAACTTATGCGCCAGGGCTACTCGCCCGAGGCTGCCTGTAAAGAGGCCGTACAGCGCATTATAAAAAAGAAACCCGAAACAGCTAAACAAATACAGGTTGGGTTCTTGGCAATTAACAAAAAAGGCGAGTATGGCGCCTATGCCATTCAAAAAGGTTTTTCTTTTGCAGTTTGCGATAAAGAAAAACAAGATCTTTTAATTGACGGGAAAAGCTTTTACTAAATGGCATGCTTTCTATTTTAATTATGTTGAGGATTCAATAAAATATTTCGACAACCTATTTGACTTAGCTTACCGTAAACACGATACTTACTTATATCATGACTATATCGCTAGAAGTTTGCGCCAACTCTGTACAATCGGCAATTGCGGCACAAGAGGGTGGCGCCAAACGCATAGAATTGTGCGATAACCTGCACGAAGGCGGCACTACTCCTTCTTACGGACACATTAAAATTACTCGTCAACTTCTTCAAATTCCAATTCATGTGCTGCTGCGCCCGCGGGCGGGCGATTTTTTATATACCAGGCACGAGTTAGAAATTATAAAAGCAGATCTGGAATTTTGCGGGCAAAATGGCTGTGATGCGGTAGTAATCGGAATTTTGAACGCCGGCGGCACAGTTGACAAACCCCGATGCGCCGAGCTGGTGCAAATGGCGAAAAAAGCAGGTATGCGCACTACTTTTCATCGTGCTATTGACTTATGCGCCGATGTTTTTGCTGCTATGGAAGACATTATTGAGCTAGGGTTCGACTACATCTTAACATCAGGCGGTAAAACCAGTGCTATGGAAGGCGCCAGCAAAATAGCTCAGCTTATTCAACGGGCAAATGGCCGTATAGGCATCATTCCAGGTGGTGGCGTGAGTGAGTACAACGCAGCAGACCTGGTTCATTTTACCGGCGCTTCCGAAATACATTCCTCAGCCCGTGTACACCGCGATAGCGCTATGGTTTACCGTAACACTCAAATCATTATGGGAACGTCTGCCAGTGAGTATGGTATAGATGAAACGGATGCGGATCGTGTACGTAACATCATAAAAAAAGCCAATGAAGCCTGCCTCGGCTCAAAAGATACTTAACGGCAATATCAGTGTGAAGCGATTGCGCCCCTTACCACCAAAAATATCGTTATCAAGCAAATAGGTATACCGTACACCAAAAGTTATGGAGCTTTCATTAAACCATTGTGTATCAAAATAAAGCTCTGCCCCTGCCGACCTAAAATCAGCCTTAAACGCAGCGCCGCTCCGGTAAAAATCCTTACCATGTGCATAATCATAAAACAAGTTCCCTCTTAAACGCATAAGGTAAACCAGGTTGGCAACACCGGCATCTGGATAAGCTATCGGGAAATGATAGTTTACCCCAGCTTTGTATAACCTGTATAGGTTGTCGGAAGTGTACCCTCTGGAAAAAGGCAGCTGGTTCGAAAAAATACTATAGTTGCGGTCGCGCCGCTGGTGGGCCACGTTAAAAACGAGGCTGTGTGTTTTGACCAAGCCCGGAAAGTAAAAGGTGCCCGATGCCAGCAACTGATGCGCACCTAAATTGTTGATGGTATTACGGTAAGTTAGCGTTAGGCTTTGAGCCAGCTGCGGATTTATAAGCTGGTACGGCTTAGCAACCTGATTGCTGATGGTTATAGAGTTATTTAAATAAGTGTTGTTCGGCAAAGCATTTTTAAACGCAACCTGCTTAACGTCATTAATACTGTAGTTAATACTGCTGGTATAGGTAAACCGCGTAGTATTACGTCCGCTAGCAAAACTTAGAGGTATTTGCAAACCAGCTTGCAAATTGGTCTCGTTCCAGTTCACTTCTACAGCATTCCGATTTTGATCGAAGCCAAAGTCTCGCCTATCGAGTGTGTAGTTTACACTGCCAAACAGGTAAGGGAACAGCGCGCCATAAATTGTGTTGAAACCGAACTGCTTATAACCCTCGTTTCGGTTATAATTGAAAGATAGTTCACTTTGAAAAGTGTTTAGGATGTTTTCTCCCAATAAGGAGAACGAATACTCCGGGTCGTCTAAGTACGGCACCAGGCTGTGAAAGTTAAAAGGACGCGTAAACTTTGGATACTTTTTGGCGGGCAATACCTGCGTATGGATTGACGCCAGCAAATTAGTGCTTGAATCCTGTTTCAACGAGGCCACCTGAAAATCCGGTAAGGGCGGCAAAGCATCAACCGGGTTAAATGCCAAATTCTTTTTGTCTGCCTGATGTAACTGGTAACCAAATGCACTGAAACTAATCCAGGCCAGCTTTTTGTTTCCTACAGCAGGCTGGTAGTTACCAATGTAGTTCATCAAAGAGTCACCTTGCATCTCATACAGTTTCCGGTTGTTTATAGTTAGCGCAAACAGCTTATCGTTAATACCTGATGTAGCCGAAAAATAAACGGTGTCGCCTCTTACAACCGGGAAAGCTTTCGGTGCCATATCAGCAATTGTAAGCTCATCAACCTTACCTGAGCTAATATTAACCAGGGCAATTGATGTCTTTCCATCTTGCCTTCGTACGGCCGATATGATTTGGTCATTGTTGTAAAACTTAGGATACGTATATAAGAGGTTTGCCGGATTAGGTACTGCTGTAATGAGCTTGCCATTATTGGCGTTTAGGATATGTAAGGTATACCTACCCGATGCTGGTACATCGACAGCTACAATGCGGCTGTTATCGGCATTAAAGGCTGGTGCAAAATATTTTGTTTTGGCAGTTAGTTGCCGTTGTGAGCCTGTTTTTACATCGATAACTTTCAGTTCATTATATTCCCGGTAACTCCAGCGTGCATCCGGCCGGCGGGAGGCATATACAATCTGTCCGTTATTGTAATGGAAATAACTGTCAACGGTAAAGTCACTCAGGCGGATTATACGCTCATTGTCACCTTTGCGCATCACAAACGCTGGCCGTTGCGTATAGGATGACCTCCGGTAAATTACAGTGCTATCATTTGCAAAAGCCGGAAACTCCTGGTTACCTATAAAGTGCTGACTGTTTTTGTACTGCTGCGCACCTTTTTGCAAATCAGGTGTAATCAACTGCGATTTAAAATGATCTAAAGCTGCCGTACGAAAAGCAATATACTCCTGACCGGTATGCTTTTTAAGCGCGTTTTGAAACGGATAAATTAACGACTTGTAAGCTGCGGCGTCATGATTAACTTTCCGCCATACATCACTACCATAACTGTCCCGCCCGTACGAGATAAGCATGTAGCCCAGCGGGTACCAATCGGGTACATAGTCACGATAAGAACCATTGCGCAGCTTCATCCAGCTATAGTTCTTGCCTGCGGCCCACAAGCTTCGGTAGCCGTTAAAAAAATAGGGTAAACGCCCGCGTCCCTGCGTAGTTAAAAGGGTTTCGTTATATACGGCATCTCCCTCGGCAAACCAGTTAGGCACAGCAAGGCCATAAGCGAGCACCTGTCCGCCTTCGCCAAAAAGAGTATGCAGTAAGCGGGTAAGTCCAACATCGGAGTTATTATATTGCTGTACGTGCCTAAACTCATGCAAGGTGAGCTGATCTACCGGCAGTATGGTGCCTAAGCCAAAACTGTTTTGCGCCGGCGTCAAATAAAACTCACTCCTAAACGGCGCCAGGCCCACATAGCCATTGGTATTTATAAGCTGGTTTTGTAATACTATATTAATTTGCCTTTGCTTAAAGCCAATAGTTGGCTTTATAGCGTTATTGGCCTGCTGTATGATACTGTTTACCCGCTGCCCGGCCGAATCCATTCCCACAGGATAGATAACTCGTGCGGCAGGCGTGTTAATCTCTTTCCATTTTACAGATGGCGGATTACCGCCAAACTGCTGCGCTTTTGCAGCACCGGTAAATAACAACAGGCTTGTGGTTAGCACGCCCCAAAAAGTAGGCTTAAACATTGTGCTGAAAATATACAGAAAATATTGGTTAAGCAATGCAAAGCAATTCACATAAGCATGACATGGGTTAAGCTAAAACTACCTACATTTGCCGCTTGTTAAGCAAGTACTATGGCTAAAGTTTCCATTAACCTGGCTACAGGTTCGTTACAAAAGGAAGATATTATTGTAGGTATAGATTTGGGTACTACCAATTCGTTGGTAGCCTTTATTGATCCGGATAAAAACCCAAAGGTGATTAATGATGCCGGCAAAGGTGTGTTGGTACCCTCTGTATTGCACTTTGATACTACCGGAAGCATAACGGTAGGTAACGAAGCTAAAAACTATTTGATAACCGATCCGCAAAACACTATATTTTCAGTGAAACGGTTATTAGGCCGTTCTTATAACGATATTGAAAATTACAAGGATTTCTTTTCTTATAAAGTAATTGATGACAACAGCGAAAGCCTGGTTAAGGTTAAAGTGGGCGACCGCTTTTACACACCTATAGAGCTATCGGGGCTTATACTTAAGGAGCTGAAAGAACGTGCCGAACATGCGTTGAAAACACCAGTTAACCGAGCTGTAATTACCGTACCTGCTTATTTTAATGACTCGCAGCGCCAGGCCACGCGTGATGCCGGCAAATTGGCTGGTTTAGATGTATTACGCATTGTAAACGAACCAACAGCGGCAAGTTTAGCTTATGGTATTGGCTTAAACCCTGAAGAGACCAAAACTATTGCAGTTTATGATTTAGGCGGCGGCACGTTTGATGTATCTATACTGCAAATACAGAACGGTATATTTGAAGTGCTTTCCACTAATGGCGATACGTTTTTAGGTGGCGATGATTTTGACCGCGCCATATTGCAGTACTGGATTGAAAAAAACCAGCTTGATAAAAATGAACTAGCCAATAACCGTGAACTCACACAACAACTGCGCTTGAAAGCCGAAGAGGCAAAAAAAGCATTTGCCCACCAAAGTCTGTTCAATGAAAAAATAGGCGACATTTGGTGTACCATTGATCGCAATACATTTGAAGAACTAATTACTCCTAAAGTTGCGCAAACCATAACAGCCTGTACCAACGCATTAAAAGATGCCAACTTAACTGCAGCTGATATTGATGAAGTGATTATGGTAGGCGGCTCAACCCGTACTGCACTCGTACAAAACAAAGTGGCCGAATTTTTTGGCAAAGCCGTGCATAACGAGATGAACCCGGACGAGGTGGTAGCTTTGGGTGCTGCTATACAAGCTGATATATTGGCCGGTAATCGCAAAGATATACTGTTACTGGACGTTACGCCCCTTTCACTCGGTATTGAAACCATGGGCGGTCTGATGGATGTAATTATCCCACGAAACTCTAAGGTGCCCACCAAAGCTGGCCGACAGTATACAACCTCGGTTGACGGACAGGTGAATATGAAAATATCAGTTTTCCAAGGTGAGCGCGATTTGGTGAAAGAGAACCGGAAATTGGCCGAGTTTGATTTAAAGGGCATTCCTGCTATGCCGGCAGGCTTTCCAAAAGTCGACATCAACTTTTTGCTGAATGCTGATGGAATTTTAAAAGTTCAGGCTATCGAGTTACGGTCGGGTACCAAGCAAGAAGTAGAGGTAACGCCGGCTTACGGTATTACTGATGAGCAGGTAGAACAAATGTTAATGGATAGCATCACCCATGCTAAAGACGATGTTAGTCAACGTATGGTGATTGAAGCTCGTACCGAGGGCGAGCAGATGGTATATACTGCTGAACGCTTTATTGAAAAACATGGCGAGTTACTCAGCATTGCAGAAGTGGCCAGTACCCATCAGCATATACAAGCACTTAAAGAAGTTTTGACCAGCGGCGATAAGGATCTGATACTGAAAAAGGTTGATGAACTTAATGAGCTAACCCGCCCCTATGCAGAGCGTGTGATGGATCAAGCCATTAGTACGGCCATGAAGGGCAAAAGCATCGATGAATAATCTATAAGCCCAATAATAAAAAGCCCTCATAATTGAGGGCTTTTCTTTTTTACAGTTTATCGATTGCTTCTTGCTCTTTGAGCGCCTGAATATTATTCTTGCTGTTGTAATCGCTGGTTTGATCAGCAAAATCTTCCAGGATAGACGCAATTGTATCCAGATTGTCGGCAACACGCTGGTGCATATCGGGCAAATCTTTCTCGAGCCGTTTGTCGCCCAAATCTATATTGTCCACTTCAATTTTCCCTAATTTTTGTATGATAGCCTGCTGGCTATTTTTTAGGTCCTCTAACTCATGGACAATCTTTTCCATTAGTTCAAACTTTCTGATCTTATCCATTTGAGTATGTATTAGTATTTACTTACAAGCATAATTTTTACAAAAAGTTTGATGTGTTGATATTAACTAATACCTTAGTTGATATTAATCGGATGTATGAACACTAAATTCTTCCTCATATTTGTTTCTCTATTAGCTGTTAGCTCGTGGGCAGCAGCACAATCCAGCACCGTAAGTGACCGTACACTGCTGGAATACTACCAGGCGCAAAAATATGTTGAAGCGGCAACCTATCTAAAAAGCGTTTATAAGGAACCTGTAAGCGATCCTAATGCATTACGTAATTTGGCTTACACCACGCAAATGGCGGGCAAATTGGTTGAGGCCGAAGCCTATTATCAACGCCTGTTTCAATTAGATACTACCAAGCTTTCCGTTTTGAATAGTATAGCGGGCATCAATTTGCGAAGGGGTAACCTGCAAAAGGCTCAAACCTACTATTTGCGTATTATTTCGGTCGATTCAACCAACTTTTATGTCCTCAAACAATTGGCCGATATTAGCTCACGCAATAATGACACTACCGGCTATGTCAAATACCTAAGCAAAGCTAATGCGGTTAACGGAGACGACGCCGATGTGGCTTCGGACTTGAGCAACTGGTATGTGAACGTAAAAAAATATGCACTGGCCAAGGCTGTGTTAAACAAGGCTATAACTGCTGATCCGGAAAATGTGGTGCTGCTACAAAGCCTTCTAAGGCTGGTACATGCACAATCAAACTGGGCTGAAACTGTTAAAGTGGGCATGAAACTGTTGCAACTGGGCGACGGCACCTACCCTACCGCGCTTAAGCTAGGGCAAGCGTACTATAAGCTTAAAAACTACATGTGTTGCCTCGAAACGCTGGCTGGTATGGAAGATATACAGCAAACAGAAACTTCCTTTTATTATATGGCATTAAGTTACAAAGCCCTTAAAAACTATCCGAAGTCTATTGTATACTTTGAGCGGGCCATTACCGAAGGCATATCACCAGCCATACCAACCTACTACGGAGAAATGGCTGGCAGTTACCAGGAACATAAGCGCTTTAAAAAAGCGGTGTACAGTTACGAGAAGGGTTTGCAGTTTGAGGAACGGCCACTGCTCCTTTACTCGTTAGCTACCTTATATGATAGCGATTTGAAAGACAAGGCCAAGGCGGTAAGGTACTACAAACGGTACTTAGGCACTAATCCGCCGGCTGTGCAGCAGGTGTATGTAGATTATACCAGGAGCCGTATCAGCGCCTTAGGCAGCCGACTTTAGCGCTGCATTAAGCGGGCCACGTATTTGCCTATAATATCAAACTCCAGGTTTACAACCGAACCTTCGCGCACACTTTGCAAGTTGGTATGCTCATAAGTATAGGGTATAATAGCAACAGAAAAGCTGTCATCCTTTGAGTTAACAACGGTTAAGCTGATGCCATTTATGCATATAGAACCTTTTTCCACTGTTACATTACCCTTGGTGGTATCGTACTGAAAAGTGTATTCCCAACTACCTTCAAGCGCCTTGTACATGGTGCAAACAGCAGTTTGGTCCACATGCCCTTGTACAATGTGGCCGTCTAAACGAGCGTTCATTTGCATACAACGTTCTAAATTTACCAGGCCGCCTAATTCAAGCTGACCAATGTTGGTTTTGTTAAGCGTTTCTTCAATAGCAGTAACCGTGTGCCGGTTTCCATCTACAGCTACCACCGTAAGACAAACGCCGTTATGCGCTACCGATTGGTCGATTTTTAGCTCGGCTGATATTTCAGATTCTATGTTAAGATGAACATTGCCTTGTTCACGCTTAAGTTCGGCCACGCGGCCTAATGTCTCTATAATTCCGGTAAACATTTAACCCCCTAATCCTCCTGCCGGAGGGATATTGTTAAGCAGCAAAACTAAGTATAATGTTTGGTGCGTTTATCAGTTGTAAATCATTATCATTACTGTAACGTTAACAAATTACAGCAAGAATCGGGTTTTGGGGCACTGGCAGGCGGGCTACTTTTGTAGAAAGATTAGCATAACATGGAAACGCAGAACGAAATAGATTACAAAAGGATAGCGCAGGCCATTGAGTATTTAAAGCTCAATTATAAACGCCAGCCCACGCTGGATGAGGCGGCCGCACATGTACACTTAAGCCCTTTCCATTTTCAGCGCATGTTTAAGGACTGGGCCGGGATAAGTCCAAAACAGTTTTTGCAGTACTTGAGCATTGAGCATGCCAAATCCATCTTGCGCGAAAAGCAAACTTCGCTTTTCGATGCGGCTTTTGAAACCGGCTTGTCGGGCACAGGCAGGCTGCATGATCTATTTGTTAAGATAGAAGGCATGACACCCGGCGAATATAAAAATGGCGGTGAGCAGCTGCATATTAATTACAGCTTTACCGAAAGTCCGTTCGGAACCTTACTGGTAGCCTCAACACCCAAAGGAGTTTGTTATATGGCCTTTGTTGATGAGCCGGAGCCGGATGCTTTGGCCAAGCTTCGCCACAATTTCCCAAATGCTACTTACCATCAATTGCTTGATCAGCTACAGCAGAACGCGTTGCAAATCTTTACGCAAGACTGGAGCCAGCTTGATAATGTTAAACTACATTTAAAAGGTACCGCATTTCAACTTAAGGTATGGGAAGCTTTACTTAAGGTGCCAATGGGTGGCCTATCTACCTACGCTGGCCTGGCCGGCATTCTTAATAACCCTAATGCCTGCCGTGCGGTAGGTTCGGCTGTGGGCGATAACCCGGTGGCATTCCTTATTCCCTGCCACCGAGTGATACGCTCAACCGGTGAGATTGGGCAGTACCATTGGGGCAGCGTGCGCAAAAATGCCATGATTGGCTGGGAAGCAGCAAAGTTGTTAGTTGTAGCTGGCTAATATGTACCGGCATACTGAATTAGGCATTACAGTTTACGCGCGTGCCAGGAGACTTTATACCCTAATTAATTCTAACGAAGTCAGTTTAGCAGGCTACACTAAGAACAAGGTATATGGTACACTTTCTTGTGCATCCGGTAAGCTCATGAAAGCCGAAAACAGAGTGTTTTTCCAGAACGAACAGGAAGCTCTCAAGGCAGGCTACCGCCCCTGCGGAAACTGCATGTCTGAAAAATACAGACAATGGAAAATATCTTCTGATAAATAAGTGATGAATAGCATTGAATATAACTTGCAAAGCAAGGATTGGGAATTTATAGCCAACAGCCTGAACACTAATGGTTATGCCGTTGTAAAAAACATATTGAGCGCCGAACAATGCCAACAGCTTATTGTAAATTACGGAGACACCAGCGCCTACCGTAAAACTGTAGTAATGGAACGTTACCGTTTTGGGCTGGGCGAATACAAATACTTCGATTATCCTTTGCCTGACCTGATTACTACAATCAGACAAGCTGCTTATCCCTATCTGGCTAAAGTTGCCAACTTATGGATGGATGTTTTGGGCACCGGCATCATTTATCCGTTAACACATGATGAGTTGAAGCGACAGTGTCACAAGGCAGATCAAACAAAACCCACAGCACTTATTTTGAAGTATGGTCCGGGTGGCTTTAATACACTGCATCAGGATTTGTATGGCGAAATTTACTTCCCTATGCAGGCAGTACTTTTTTGAATGAACCCGGCACCGATTATACCGGCGGCGAATTTGTGCTTACAGAACAAACACCACGTGCTCAATCAAGAGCTATAGTTTTACAGCCTAAACGTGGCGATATGCTTATTTTCACCACTAGCTTTCGGCCGGTTAAAGGCACCAAAGGCTATTACCGTGTAAACACGAAACATGGCGTAAGCACAGTAAATACCGGCGAACGGTATACGCTTGGCATAATTTTTCATGATGCTTTGAGTTAATGTAAAATGGATTTGTTTAGTGCCGATATTGATATTAGAACTAATTTACTGCCTTATGATGGGGAGGTGAATTATTATGGCCCTATCTTAAACCTTAATCAAGCAAATTTTTATTTAGACGCTTTTTTAAGCACTATTGCCTGGAAGAATGACGAAGCTATCATTTTCGGAAAACACTTTATCACCAAGCGCAAGGCAGCCTGGTACGGTGATGAAAACTATGCTTATACCTACTCTAATACCACCAAACAAGCGTTGATATGGACACCCCAACTGCTGGAATTAAAAGCATTGGTTGAGCAACACAGCAATCACCAGTTTAACTCGTGCCTGCTTAACCTTTACCACGATGGTAACGAAGGTATGGCATGGCATAGCGATGATGAAAAGTCTCTTGGACAAAATACCACTATAGCATCGCTAAGCTTAGGCGCGGAGCGTAAGTTTGCTTTTAAGCACAAAATCAGCAAGTACACTACTGCTGTTATTTTACAAGCCGGCAGCCTACTGGTTATGAAAGGCGCTACACAAACCAACTGGTTGCACGCTTTGCCAAAGACCACCAAAGTTAAGCAACCAAGAATTAATCTTACTTTTCGCACTATCAGTTATTAACGTTTTAATTAATAAAAAAAGGCTGTTTGAAACAGCCTTTTAGCATTGTAGATTGTGATTAGGTATGTAGGGCGAAAGTCTTACTAAACTTTTCAATTGGGTTATGATCAATAATCAGAATTCAACGTAGCAAAGGAAATTTGCTGGTTGTTGATTACGATTTTACATACTACTGTATTAACTAAAAGGTAAGCTAAACATATTATGGTGACAACCGTTGTGTTCTCATGTCCCATTTGCTTGGATCACGATATAAAGATAAATGCTTATTTTCCTGTAGGTTAATCTTTAACATATCTTAACACTATTAGTAGTATAAGGCTATGCATCGGCACGAATATGAAAATGCAACTTACATCACAGCTTAATAACTATGGTTCGAAAAAGCGCAGGAATCTTATTGTACAGATTGGTTGACAATCAGTTAGAGGTATTCCTGGTACATCCCGGGGGCCCTTACTTTGTAAATAAGGATGTTGGTGTATGGAGCATCCCGAAAGGAGAATTTGATGAGCATGAAGATGCACTAACTGCTGCCAAGCGCGAGTTTGAGGAAGAAACAGGTCAACCTATACAGGGTGCGTTTACACCTTTGCAAACCATTAAACAAAAAGGTGGCAAGCTAGTGCAGGCCTGGGCAGTTAAGGGTGATATTGACCATAAGGTAGTAGCGAGTAATACCTTCAAAATGGAATATCCCTACAAATCGGGCAAATGGATTACGGTACCCGAAATTGACAAGGCGGCCTGGTTTACGGCTGAAGAAGCAAAAGAAAAAATTATCGGGGCACAAGCAGCTTTGATTGAAGAGCTAACAGAGTTGCTATTCAACCAAAGCTAAATTGAAAAGTTTATTGCGCTGGTGTTGCGGCAGGTTGCGGTGTAGCAGGTGCACCTTGCTGGCGCGGCATGCGGGCAACGTGTGCGGCCTTTACTTCGGGATGTGCTGACCCTTTATGACAGGTATTACAGTTAACCCCCATTTCCATAATGCGTCCTAGTGAATCTTTGCCGGCTTTAAAATATTTTTTGTTAATGTTGGCTGTCATGCGGTACATCTCGCGGGCCATTTGTTTCTCGGGTTTACCATCAAGCGCCCAATCCATTTTCTTGGTTTCTTCGTTACGCGAATGGCAGAAATTGCACCGTACGCCCAAAGCCGCGCCCCACTCGTCCATTACGTTGTGCAGCTCTTTTTCTGAAATGTCTTTCGGCAGAACTTTGAGATTCTGAAACTTTTTTTCGTCAACAGTTTTCGACTGCTGCTGCATAGATGTGGTAGAGACGAAAATTACGGCAGATACTAAGCCAATGGTGACGATGAGCTTTCTGTTCAGTAGCATATATTAATTAGCGTTATGGTTGAGTAAGCATAGATAATAAAACTTATTTACAAAACCATGACATTATTACATGTTACAACATTGTTACGCTCATCTTAAAAAAGGTGCCGCTAACTGCTCGCTAATCTGCCATAGCTTATTACGTGCTGATGCATTTTGTGCCGCCAGATTAGTTTGTGCCACACTCCCTTTTTTAAAGTACTGACCGCTTAACTTAGGATTTAATTTTGGAGCGCCGGCCAGGTAAATGCTGGTTTCTGCGCCTTGCCGTGGTGTAATCATAAAAGGCTTAGCCAGCAACATCAGCACTTTACCAAATCCACCCAGCTCAGTGCCAAAGCCCGTGCTTACAATGCCCGGGTGTACAGCGTATGCAGTTATGCCAGCCTGAACATATTTTTCAGCAAGCGATTTAGTGAAATAAATATTACACAGCTTGGCCAAACCATAAGCCTTAAAGGATGAGTAATCGCGTTCGAACTGAAAATCGTTTAACAACTGCGGTCTTGCAATTTTGTGCGCCTCTGAGCTTATATTAACAATGCGGGCCTGCCCTTTTTGTAGCAAAGGCATCAGGCTCATCGTTAGCAAAAAGTGCCCCAGGTGGTTCATAGCAAAAGTTAACTCATAACCGTCTTTGCTTAACTTACGGGTTTGGTTAATACCACCAGCGTTGTTGATTAACGTATTGATAGCAAAAAGCTTTCCCTTTAACTCGGTAGCCGCCCGCTGTACAGACTCCATGTCTGCCAAATCGCAGTACACTACAAAGATACTACGGTTGCCGGTTTGTGCTACCAGTTCCTTTTTTAGGGCCTCGCCTTTGTCAACATTACGTACCAACAGGTACAACGCATGGTCTATTTTAGCCAGTGCTAAAGCAGTTTCTTTACCTATACCCGATGTTGCACCCGTAATAACTGTTGTTCTAAAAGGCATTTTATTTTATTTGAATTACAAGTTGCTAAGTTATTAAGATTTAGAACTGCAATTGTTTCTCCATGGTAAATTATACCATTTACGGCCTGCCCTGCTTCTAATTAATCTACCAACTTATGATCCATTACGCGATGAAAGTGTTTATAAGCCACAAATATCTAAAAATTATTTTTTTATTTACGAAACTTTCGTAGATTTACGAAGTTATCGTAGAAAGATGGAAAAATTAACGCAGCAAGAAGAGGACGCCATGCAGGTGATATGGCAAAACACAAAAGGTTTCATTAAAGACTTTTTGGATGCCATGCCCGAACCAAAGCCGCCTTATACTACCCTTGCCTCCACTGTAAAAAATTTAGAACGCAAAGGATTTGTGAAAGGTGAAAAGATTGGAAATAGCTATCAATACTCGGCCTTAATAAAGGAAGAAGATTACAAGAAGCGCTTTATGAGCGGGTTTGTAAATAATTACTTTAAAAACTCTTATAAAGAATTGGTTACTTTTTTTGCAAAAGACCAAAAGATAAGCGCCGATGAATTACAAGATATTATAAAACTAATTGAAAATCATAAAAAGTAAAGCCATGCCTGCATTGTTAATATATCTACTTAAAGTGAATATTGCCCTGCTGCTGTTTTGCCTTGGCTATTATGCTGTGCTACGTAAACTAACATTTTATACATTAAACCGCGTATACCTCATAACGGCAATCTTATTTTCAAGCATTTACCCGCAAATTGATTTGAGCAACATGATGCAGCACCACCAAAAACTGGTGGAACCGTTGCAGATTGTTGTAATTAACCTAAACAGCCGTGCAGCAGTATTGGCAAAACCTATTGCACATGCCAATTATTGGGAATGGGTGATTGTAGTTTTTTGGATTGGCGTTTCTGTTATGGCTTTGCGTTTAGCAATCCAATTTTGGTCGCTTTACCGCATTTACCACAACTCTAAACCAGCTAACTTAAATAACCAAAAGGTAAGAGTTATTGCAGATGAGGTTAATCCCTTCTCTTTTTGGCAAAGTATATTTATCAACCCAAGGCATCATGCTGCCGAAGAACTGCATTCAATTATTGCTCATGAGCAAGTGCACATTAAGCAATGGCATACGCTGGATATCTTATTAGCAGAACTGAGCTTGATGTTTTACTGGTTTAACCCAGGCGTATGGTTAATGAAAAAGGCGGTAAGCGAAAACCTGGAATTTATTACCGACCGCAATGTACTGCAAAAAGGTACTGACGTAAAAAGTTACCAATACAGTTTACTATACGCCAGTTTCAACACCTCTCCTAATGCCATGGTGAACCACTTCAATATTTCCACAATTAAAAAAAGAATTATGATGATGAACTCAAAAAAATCTTCGGCTTTTAGCCTCACCCGCTATAGCTTTATAGCACCAGCTGTGTTAGTGCTGTTATTAGCCTTTGGAACATCTAAGGCTGCACTCATAAGAAAAGGTTATCATGCTGTCAAAGCAGCATCTAACAAAGTTATAGCAATAGCAACTGAAGCCACAACTTATGCAACGGCAAGCAACCAGACTGTTATTAAGCCAGTAGTTAAACCGGTAACCATACGCACTAACACCTCGGAGCTAAAGGGCTACAGAACAGAGCTTAACCAAACGGTCGATACCACCTTTAATGATGTAGTTAATCAAATAAACATTAGCAATGACACGCCAAAAGTAAAGGGTAAACTTGTTTTAGGTTCCGTTGGAGTCGATTCGGCCTATTACCTCATAAACGGTAAGCCTATCTCTTCTAAAACAGCTCTGGGCAGCCTTAACCCCAATGCTATCCATAGCGTTAACGTGCTTCACGGCACAGCAGCCACCAGCCTGTTTGGCGAAAAGGCAAAAAACGGAGCTGTACTTATTGTAACCAAAGACGGCATTAATACCCCTGAAACGAAAGAGATGCTGGAAAAAGTCACCAGCTCGAATTCTGCTATTTTAAAAAGCTCTTACAACAGCGGTTCAGCAACCAGAACAGCCGGTGTTATAGGTGTAACTACGAAACATGACACCAGCAGACTAAGCCTTACACGTGTGACGTCTGCTGCCTCCCAAAAAATGCTCGACAGTCTTCATAAGTCATCGCCCAAAGGCCAGTTAAAAGAAGTAGCCGTTATGGGATACGCTACCCCCCGCTCGCGTGAGCCATTAACCTTATCTTTTAAAAACCCAAACTCCGCTGCCAATCCGTTAATTTTAATTAATGGCAAAGAAGCCACTAATGAAGACATGAAAGGCTTAAATCCCAACAGTATTAAGAGTATTGATATAATTAAAGATTCCGCTATTACCACGCAATACGGAGCAAAAGCATCGTATGGAATTATAAAAATAACTACTCAAGAAAGCACCAAGAGCACCCCGAAGAAATAATTTTTTGTGTTAATATAGTTTCCTGTTCTTTATAGATCAGCTGGCCTCGGCCAGCTTTTCTTTTTCCAGTATCTCGAGCAAGGCTTTCTCTGCAGTATTAAGTTCCGAAGCCCTGATATCCTTATCCTCGTCCAGGTTCTGGATGTATTTAAAAAGCGTGCCCTCCTCGTAACTTTTAATTACGGTTGGGTGCACGTAATACTTTTTACATACCGTGCGGGTGTTGCCCAGGTTAATGGCTACTTCGTCCAGCACACTGATGATATTTTTTTTGCATTGGGTCTGGTTTTCAAATTCGCCCGCTTCCTTGAAGGCATATAGAGCGCTTACACTGCCAGCCCAGGTACGAAAATCTTTGGCAGTAAAATCCTCGCCGGTAATTTGCTTCAAGTAACCGTTTACATCACCCGAATCGATGGTACAGCGTTTACCTTCATCATCATAATACTGAAACAACTCCTTACCGGGTATATCACGGCATTGCTTAACCAAACGGGCCAGTCTTTTGCTTTGCAAGTCTATCTTATGATAAACTCCTTTTTTGCCTTTAAACTCAAAATTAATTTTGGACCCATCAACTTTTACGTGCTTATCCTGCATGGTGGTTAAACCGTAAGAGCCATACAGCTTTTTGTACGACTCGTTGCCTATACGTATACTGGTTAGTTCCATTAACCTAACAACCAGCGCTAAAACTTTATCATGATCCAGATTACGGCGCAGCAAATCCTGGTCAACCTGCTTACGAATGGCCGGTAAATGAACGGCAAACGCCTGCAGGCGGTGATATTTAGATTGGTTACGGATTTTATTCCAATCGGCATGGTAACGATATTGCTTGCGGCCGGCAGCATCAGTACCGGTAAACTGCAAGTGGCTGTTCTCGTAAGGAGATATCCAAACTTTGGTATAAGCCGGCGGAATAATGAGCTTGTTAAATCTTTGTATAAGTTCTTTATCTTTTACCAGCCCCCCATCCGCGTCATAAAAAGCGAAGCCCTTGCCTGAGGGTTTGCGTGTATAACCCGGCGAGGTGTCAACCACGTATCTTAACCCCGCTGCCTTAGCAGTTATCTTTGGGTCGCGGCCAATTTTTTCAAGTTTTTTAAGGAGGCGGTTCATTATACCATATAAAACAAGAAACATCATTAATGTTTTATATTAGCCTGCACATGCAATAAATAACTATGGGCTTAGACATTCACATCCACGTAGATAACCCTGTTGATGTCTTCGACGCAACTTATTACGATCATGATGACAATAATTTTAAAAGGCACAGCTTAAGCAGGACTTTTTGTGATTTAATGTCCAGAAGAGACCTGATAGAAGGTGAGCCCGAATTGGATCAAATAGCAAGAATGGCCGGAACAGATATTTCTCCGCTGTATGACATGAATAATTATGGGGATGAAAGCGAAATTCAGTTTCGGCTTGAATATGCAAAGTCGGATATTGAAAGAGAAGAGATTTTACAAAAAGTAGAAGCACGAAGGAGCGCTTTAAGGGGAAATATTGATAAAGTTAGCGTATTGATAACACAATTAATAGAGAAGCTATCAACCGTAGCCGATATACCGGCGTTACTTTTACCCGATGAAAATGAAGAAGATATTCTAAACAGAAACTTCTACTTTTCTGACTTTAATACCGACCTGGGCGATGGCTACATTGACAACAATCTTGGACATGACCTGCGGAACTTTAAACGCTTTTTAGAGTACGCTAAGGAACGTGGCACAAAGACTGTTTATTTCGTGTATGGCTAAGGCATGCACCGGTGTTGAGGTATGACTATTGGCTGACCATGCTACATAAACAAAAGCGCTGCCCCTGTAGTTAAAATTTCTAAACAACACTAACATGAAGTACAACTTTTTAGGCGGAACCGGGTTGCTGGTTTCCGAGATTTGCTTTGGTACCATGACCTTTGGCGGAAAGGGTATTTGGGAAGCCATAGGTAAAATACAACAGCAAGAGGTAAACGAGTTGATGAAGACGGTGATTGACGCCGGCATTAACTTTATAGATACGGCCAACGTGTATTCTTTCGGCGAATCTGAGAAGCTGCTTGGCCAGTCTATTGTAGATTTAGGCCTCAGCCGTAACGATCTGGTGATTGCCACCAAGGTTCGCGGTAAAATGGGCGATGGTATCAACAACGTAGGTCTTTCACGTTATCATATTTTTAATTCTGTTGATGAAAGTCTGCAACGTTTACAGTTAGATCATATAGATATTCTATATGTGCATGGCGTAGATCAACGCACTCCGGTTGAAGAAACCATGCGGGCCTTAAACGATGTTGTACTAAGCGGCAAAGTACGTTACATAGCCTGCTGTAACTGGCCAGCATGGATGGTAATGAAAGCACAGGGTATTGCCGAAAAGCATGGCTGGAATAAATTTGCTGGCTTGCAATACTTTTACTCATTAGCAGGCAGAGATATTGAGCGGGAAATACTGCCATTAGCGCAAGACCAAAATTTGGCAGTAATGCCATGGAGCCCACTCGCAGGAGGTTTCCTTTCGGGCAAGTATACCAGGGATGATGAAAAGACGGGTGACGGCCGCCGGGCAACGTTCGACTTCCCGCCCATTAACAAAGAAAAAACGTATGACATTATTGACGTGATAAGCGAAATTGGCAAGCGTTATGATGCCTCTGCTGCTACAGTAGCACTGGCATGGGTAAGGCAGCAACCAGGCATTACGAGCACTATCATCGGGGCAAAGCGGATCGATCAACTTCACGACAATATCAAATCAACCGGGCTTGAACTCTCGGCTGATGACCTGAAAAAGATTGATGAAGTAAGCGCCCTCAATAAAGAATATCCGGGCTGGATGGTTGAAAGACAGGGAGCTGATAGATAAAGTGAGTTAATAAGTCCGCTAGTTGGTAAGTCAGCATATATCTGCCAACTTACCAACTAGCGGGCCTCACACAAACTTACTGGCTAAAGGCTCTTCAACACCTGAACGGTATACTCAATCTGCTCAGGGTGTATATCCAGGTGAGTTACAAAGCGGATACGTTTGGTATCGGTACAACCTGCCTTAATGCCTTTTGAAAGTAGTTTGGCTACAACGGCATCCGCCGGCCCTTCTGTATCAAATAATACTATATTGGTTTCGGTCGGCATCACATTGATTACCCATGTACATTTAGCCAATTCGTCGGCCAGTATCTGAGCATGCATATGGTCAATTTTCAAACGCTCTACGTGATGGTCTAAAGCGTAGCTACCAGCTGCTGCTAAAAAGCCGGCCTGCCGCATACCACCGCCTAACACCTTGCGTATACGGCGTGCATAAGTAATGGTGTTCTTACTGGCCAGCAATACCGAGCCTACCGGTGTACCTAATCCCTTAGACAAGCAAACCGATATACCATCAAAATACTTACCATAATCAACAGCTTTATCACCAGTATGTGCCAGCGCATTAAATATCCGGGCGCCATCTAAATGCAATTTCAAGTTGCGGCGTTTGCACAAGGCTGCAATAGGTTCAATCTGATCCAATGTATAGCAGCTCCCGCCTCCTTTATTCACTGTATTTTCCAGTACAACTAAACTGGTATTAGGGTAGTGTATGTTGCCTACGGCGTTAATTTCAGGCTCTATCATTTCAGCTGTTAATATGCCACGGTAACCGTTCAGCAAACGGGTAGAAACGGCAGAGTTGAAAGCAATCCCCCCGCCCTCATAACGATACACATGCGCAGTTTGGTCGGCAATCAGTTCATCGAGCGGTTGCGTAAAACACTTTATTGCGATTTGGTTGGTCATGGTACCCGACGGGCAAAAAATTGCGGCTTCCATGCCGAACATGGCGGCAGCTTTGGCTTCCAATTCATTCACACTCTCATCCTCGCCAAAAACGTCATCACCAACCTTAGCGCTCCACATAGCTTCGAGCATACCTGGCGTTGGTTTAGTTACGGTGTCGCTTCGTAAATCAACAGTCATCATTTTAATTTAATACTATATTCGTTTCAAATATCTAAATCTTATGCGTACAATTTTACTGCTATTGTGTATTTTGACTGTTACAGTGCCAAGTAAAGCACAGTTGTTCCGCGATTGGAAACCCGGTAGTTATTACGACACGCTTAATAAGAAAAAAACTGGGTTAATTTCCTGGTATATCGTTAATGCGAAATCACCAAAGCAAAATTTCATTCGGTTTAAACCCAACGAACATACGGATGACGCAAAAATTAGCACGCAAAATATCAGAGCTTTTACATTTGGCACCGACAGCTTTGTGGTATCAAAATCTAAGGAAACTCATTTTGCGCCTGTATTGCAAGTGTTAGCTAACGAAAATGTAAAATTGTATAAGTTGTTAGTAAGCAATGGTTCTTTACGTTTAGGTGGAGGTAGCATGGGCTTCGGCGCTGTACCTGCGGGCTATGGTAGTAGTACTAAGCTGGAATATTATGTTGGCTCCAATCTTGAAAATTTAACCTTGCTAACCAAAAAGAACTTTATTGAAATGATGAGCCTGGTTATGGCTAACAAACCCGATATTCAAGATAAAATAAAGAGTAAAATACTCCGTTTGGAAGATATGCAGGATTTACTGGTATATTACCGTACGGGCAAAATGCCAGTACCACCTGACGATGACGTGTATCATTAATTAACTATGTTTCGCAATCTAACCTTTACAGCTGCACTATTACTAAATCTGTCTGCTTTTGCTCAAAAGTGGCAGCCTGGCTATTTTTTTGATACCAAGGGCAACAAGGTACCCGGACTAATACAGATCGGCCAAACCGGCAAAGGCCCTATAAAGAACGAGGGGTTTATTATCTATAAAGACAATCCCAAAGCCAACGAAATAAAATTAAGTGCCAGTGATATTAAGTACTACGTAGCAGGTAAAGACAGCTTTATTGTAGCCCATCCCCCCTCTTATGAAACGTGGCCAAAAGCCGAATTGGATTTTGTACGGGTAGAACTGGATGAACCTTTAAAGCTATATGTTTACCAGGGGGGCAGCAGTGGCGGCGGTTTCAAATTGAGCCCGAGCTTTTCCGGAGGCTTTGGTACCGGCGGCTATGGTGGTGGCGGTGTTGGCATAAGCTTGGGCGGCGGAGGCGGTAATGGCGGCTACAGCACCCGAATCACCTATTACTTTGGTGCCAGCGTGGGTGAAATGAGCCAGGTCACCCCCATGAACTTTGTTGATGTTATGAGCGACATTATGGGTGATGAGCCACAGGTTGTAGAGGCCATTCAGAAAGGCAAATTCAGTATCAATAAGATGGATAATCTTATTAAGTACTACAAGGATGTAAAAACATCACACAAAAACTAACTGGCAGCTTGCAAAGGCTGTTCTGGCGTACCAATAGGATGTAGAATATTAGCAGCTTTAAGCTGCTTTTCCTTATTGCCAAAATCAGACATCAAGAGTTCATAAACCATTTTAGCCCATAAGGCGATATAAGGCCAAACCTTCATGGCGTAGCGGCTTACATAGGGCTTACGTATAAATGCCGGTATGGCATCGGTAGAAGCTAAACCTGCCAGCAACGCAATTAGTATAATAAACGCCAGATTACCTTTACTGAACGGACTTTGCTGTGCCAATAAATAAATCATAGCGCCAATAATGGCTATTATGTAAGTAGGCGGTTCAGAACCTGTACTAAACAATACAACTACCATTAAACACAAAGCGAGCACTTGTAGCCTAAAGCTTTGGTAACTAAATTGTTTAACCCTTAAAACAGCTAACCCCAGGGTAATAGCTCCTACAGCTAAAAATGGAATATTAGGAATAGTTAAGTTACTGGTGATACGCCTTACAACGCCCATAACCGAAAGGTCCTGAGCCGAATTTAAGCCAATGTTCACTAGGTTTTTATCGCTCAATGAGTGATACCAGTCCAGGTGTGACTGCAAAATAAAATGCGGACTTGAAATAAGCATAGGTAAGCACACACCTACAATTGCCCATATAACACACCACAATGCAAATGCTGCTTTCCTTTTCGAAAACATGAAGAAAGCCAATCCAATTATAGGGTACAGCTTAATTAAAGCACCAATCACAATAAATAGCGTAGCCCATTCTTCGCGCTTCTTCTCTAGAAAGTAAAAGCTGAATATTAAGAAAGCCGCAATTACCGGATTAAATTGAATAGAGTGTTGCGTATTAGCAAACTCGATTGAGCAAAGCAACAATAACAGTATCTTACGCTTATTTGCCAAGGGCAAAAGCGTAACGGCCCAGATCAGAACGCCAGCGTTCATCAGGTTCCATAAAAAAAAGCCTAAGCCTGTAGGTAATACCGCAAAAGGCGCTACCACCAAACTAAAAAATGGCCCATAGTGATTAGTATCATAATACTCGGCGGGATAAGGCGCATATAAGTTGGTTTGAGCGACGGTATGATGGTATACTCCGGCAAAGATGCTGTAATTGTTGTAACGATTATTAAAGTACTTGTACTGCCAACAAAAGATACTTACGGCAAGCCACAGGAAAACAATAGGTTTGTAACTGTTTGTTAGGTTTAATCTTTTAATCATTTGTAACAGGGGAGTTACAAAAATACATTTAAGATAATTATTTACAAAATAATAGAAACCACTATAAGTTTTGTGCTATAACAAACCCGCAAGCCCATGCCCACTGAAAGTTATAGCCTCCCAACCAACCGGTTACATCCACACACTCGCCGCCAAAGAAAAGGCCCGGCACCTTCTTAGCTTCCATCGTTTTCGATGACAATTCATTGGTGTCAATACCGCCCCGCATCACTTCAGCTTTGTCGTAACCTTTGTCGCCGGCCGGTTTCACTTTAAAGTGATGTATCTGTTGTTTAATTGCATCCAGGTCTTCCTTACTTAATGATGCCAAATTTTTCTGAACGGGCAATTGTCCGCTCAAGGCATCGGCGAACTTGCGGGTGTACAAGCCAGCCAGTAATAAACCCAGCGTTTTCTTCGGATTTATGAGTCGCTCGTTCTGAATAAGCTCCGCCACATCCCTATGCGGTAACAGGTTTATATAAAACACCTCACCGGCCTGCCAGTAAGAGGAAAGCTGTAATATGGCAGGACCGCTTAATCCCCAGTGCGTAAAGAGTATATTTTCTTCGAAGCTTATCTTGTCGTTGGAGACGCTGCAAAAAATACTGTTACCAGATAACTGCTCATACCATGGCTGGTCTTTACCCGTAATAGTAAGAGGGACCAGTGCAGGCATCGGTTTTACAACGTTCATCCCAAATTGCCGGGCAATGCGCAGTCCAAAATCTGTTGCTCCCAGTTTTTGTACAGGTAAGCCACCGGTAGTAATCACCACCTTAGGGGCCGTTAAGCTTCCCAATTTTCCGGCGCGCTCATAGCTTACAGTAAAACCTTCGTCGCTCTGTTCAACAGCGTTTACATTGGTGTTAAGCCAAACAGGCTGATCTAAATCCTGGCATAGCTGGGTAAACACTTCAACTATATCCTTTGCCTTGTTAGTTGCAGGAAAAAGTTGACCCAGGGTTTTCTCCTGGCCCTGTATGCCGTAAGCCTCAAAAAAGCTAATAGTATCATCAACCGTCCACTGGGCAAAAGCCGATTTGCAGAAGTGCGGATTAGCAGAAATAAACTGCTGGGCAGAGGTGTGCAAATTTGTATAATTACAACGGCCACCGCCACTTATCAATATCTTAGCTCCTGCCCGGTTGTTCTTTTCCAGTATCAGGGTACGCTTGCCTAAAAAACCAGCCTGAACAGCACACATTAAACCACAGGCACCGGCACCTATAATTATAGCATCAAAAGTTGTTTGTTTTGTTAAATTTGCAGACATGAATGAGGTTTCGCAAATATCGGAATTTGGAAAGATATTTATCTTCCTGATTATCGGCTTTGTGCTGGTTGGCATGACTTTGTTTTTAAGTAAGCTTATTTCACCCAACAAACCCAACCCCGAAAAGCTTACCTCATACGAGTGCGGCGAAGAACCGGTAGGCAGCGCATGGATTCCTTTTAATACCCGCTTTTATGTTATAGCGCTCATTTTTTTGCTGTTTGATGTAGAAATGGTATTTATTTTCCCGTGGTGCACCATATATGCCAACGCCGATCTGATTGCCGCCGATGCCAGATGGGGCGTATTTACGCTGATAGAAATGTTTGTTTTTGCTGGGATACTAATATTGGGTTTGGTATACGTGTGGCGCAAAGGCGATCTGGAATGGATTAAGCCTAAACCGGTTATTCCTGAGGTAAATACCGTTATACCGTTAGCTGTTTATGACGCACTAAATGAGCAGCAAAAAACGTTCAAAGTAAAAAGCTTTTCGGCTGAACCGGAGCCGGTTTTGGTTACTGCTGCTGTTGCAAGCACTTCTGCACCGGTTGCCCGAAAGCCTATGTTTAAACCATCATTTAAAAAAACCACAGATGAGTCAGGAAATGAATGAAGAGGGTGGTGTAATTGTCACTAAATTAAATGATCTGCTTAACTGGGCGCGTCTATCATCTATTTGGCCGCTAAGCTTCGGCATAGCTTGCTGCGCCATTGAAATGATGGGCATGTATGCCTCAACTTATGATGTTGACCGCATGGGCGTGTTTCCACGCCCCTCGGCCCGCCAGGCAGATGTTATTATTATTGCCGGAACGGTAACCTTTAAAATGGCCGAACGCATCAAACGTTTATATGAGCAAATGCCCGAGCCACGCTATGTGATATCAATGGGATCATGCTCCAACTGCGGGGGCCCCTATTGGCAACATGGTTACCATGTTGTTAAAGGCGTTGATCGTATTATTCCGGTAGACGTATATGTGCAGGGCTGCCCGCCCCGCCCGGAGGCTTTAATAGGCGCGATAATAGAACTGCAAAAGAAAATTGAAGGGGAATCTTTAATTACTGTCTAAGTAGCGTTAATTAATAATTAATTTAAAAAATAACTTTCTACCTTCTTATAGATATTAAATATTTATCTTATTTTTATATCATAATATTATTACTTAACGTAACTATTTATCCCCTAATTACGTCTAAGGACTAAAACAACTATTGATATGAAATTATTTTACAAAGCCCCTCTGGTTTGTGCGATGTTATTGGGTGCTGCCGTAATGCTTAGCACCGGCTGTAAAAGCTACAACGATCTTGCCGGACATTACAGCTCTAAACACATCAAAGCAAATACCAACCAAGTTACTGCTCAAATACCGGAAACTGGCGAATTAGGCTATATCCTTTTATCTTTAACGGAAACAGGTAGTAATGACACTACCCTTATTAATAAAGAGAGCGCTTACTATAAAGACGTTATGAAGCAGTTTGCTGCATTCAAAAACCACAAAGCTGTAAAATTACTGAACAGTGATTTATTAGCTAACGGTAATAATTTTTCCCACTTCCGTAACGGCCTTTATGCTTACAAATTTAATAAGCATAATAATATGGTTCTTAAAACCGAATACCGTGTTGATTTAAACCGTGTTGATTTTAGACGCTATGTTGGTGCTATTGAAGACTTTATAGAGAAAACAAACTTCCGCAGCTTTTATGCAGAGCATAATAACCTGTACACTAAAATTATTAAAGAGCAAGGCCAGCAGTTAAATATGAACGCAGCCTGGGCTACAATGGGCAAACAATACACCCAGCCGTTCCAAAGCTATCAGGTTATACTTTCTCCGTTAATGAAGGGTAACGCCAGCACTTTAGCTGTTAGTGGCCGCGGATTCCGCGAGTGCTTAATATTTGCAGAGTCGACTAACAAAGCGTTGTTTTATTCTTCAACTACGGCAAGCACACCTAAAGTTGCTTATAACGACTAATCAAATATTACAATATCAAAAAAAGCCGCTTTTCTTAAGGGAAGCGGCTTTTTTTATGAATTAACACCTATCATCTCATTATCTTTTTATAATTGCTATAATTTGCTTAAAAGCTTTTTTAGCCTCCGGTATAGGAAATAATATCCAGTCGTGAATCATATGTTCATACTCATAAAAGTTGATATTTACCCCCTGCGTATTTGCTAAATCCTTAAACTTATGAGCATCAGGATTTAGGATTTCATCCGTACCGGTGAATAAGCTTATTTCGGCTAAACCTTTAACCGGCCCATACATAGGGCTTACTAAGTAGTCTTTCATATCACGGTCTCCGGCGTGCATACGGCCTAATTGGTCGCCATTGGTTGCCAGATAAGGGTCCCGTTTGTCAACCTCCCTAATTTTCGGATTACTCATTGACACATCGAGCCATGGCGATAGCAGTACAATATGCCTTGGTTGGGATATTCTATCGTACAGGAGCTTTTGCGCTAATGATAAGGCTAAGTTTCCGCCTGACGAATCGCCCATTAAAAAGATATTACGTGGAGACGCATGATTTAAAAGACTATTATAAAGCTTTTTCGCCATTGCAATACGCTCTTTGTACGTATAATCGGGCAGCAACGGGTAATCGGGTGCGGTAATGGTAAATCCTGTTTCTCTCACAAGTTGAGCCAGCATACGCCAGTGATACAGCGTAAAATTGATAACATAAGCTCCACCATGAAAAAACAAGATATATTTATCTGCTTTATTTTTTTGGGGGCTGAGGGTATAAACTTTTCGTCCGTCAATTTCTGTAACTTTTAAATCAATGTCTTTCAAGGTGCTTTCAGGCGGGTCAGGCATATTTATCTTATGCAAGCGATTGCTGGAGAAAACATCAGTCGTTTTGCTAAGCATGCCTTTTATGTTTAAGGCTCTTAATATAAACCGCAATAATCTGCTCCGAATACTTTGCCCTTTATGATAATATTCTTGTTGGCTATTTGAGTTATTCATTTATTCTGGCTATTAACTTAAAATTAATTTTAAGGTTATAATAAGAAAGAGCCGTACAAAGTTTGTAATTAATTGCACAGCAGCTATTACCTGCAGGTTTATCAAATAGAATTCCAGATTACAAACCTATACTTGTGGAATGATTTGGTTAAAATGATTTAGGCTTTTTAAAAGATTTGGGGTAAAATTGTACATCGAAATATGAAAGCATTTTATGGTGATTTAAAGCTTGGCATTTTAGGTGGTGGACAACTGGGCCGCATGCTGATACAGCAAGCTATAAACTATAACGTTACGGTAAAAGTGTTAGACCCCGACCGGGAGGCACCTTGCCGTAAATTATGTGACGAATTTGTAGTTGGCTCACTAAGCGACTATGAAACCGTATACAATTTTGGAAAAAAGGTTGATTTGCTTACCATCGAAATTGAAAAGGTAAACGTTGATGCGCTTGAGCAGTTGGAACGTGAAGGTGTAATTGTATATCCGCAACCCCGCGTTATCCGATTGATACAGGATAAGGGCTTGCAAAAGCAGTTCTTTAAAGAGAACGACATTCCAACAGCCGAATTTCAGATCATCTCATCGGCAAAAGACTTGCAGCAAGCTAGCATCCCCTTTCCTTATATACAAAAGTTACGCCGTGATGGTTATGACGGCAAGGGTGTTTACAAGGTGGTTGATGAGTCATACCTGGCCAATGCGTTTACGCAACCCAGCCTTATAGAGCGTTGGGTTGACTTTGAAAAAGAGATTGCGGTAATTGTGGCTCGTAACGAAAACGGCGAGTTGAGCACCTTCCCATTGGTAGAAATGGAATTTAACCCACAAGCCAACCTCGTAGAGTTTTTGATATCCCCTTCAACGCTGCCATTTGAAGTGCAGCAGGATGCAGCTGAAATTGCCAAAAGAATTGCCGAAAGCCTAAAAATTGTAGGCTTATTAGCTGTTGAAATGTTTTTAGACAAAAACGGTAAAATACTGGTGAATGAATTGGCGCCGCGTCCGCACAACAGCGGCCACCAAACTATTGAGGGCAACACGGTATCGCAATTTGAACAGCATCTGCGAGCTATATTTAACCAGCCTCTCGGCAATACCGACAGCCTGAGCAATGCCATTATGATAAATGTTTTAGGGGAAGAAGGGTACGAAGGGCCTGCTATATATCAAGGTATTGAGAAAGCGTTGAAATGCCCTGGGGTGTACATTCATTTATACGGCAAGGCGCTAACCAAGCCATTCCGTAAAATGGGCCACGTTACCATTGTAGACACAGACCGCGAAAAAGCTATTGAAAAGGCACGGTACGTTCAGCAAACACTGAAGGTGATCAGCTAAACTTATTTAAAGAATGAACCAATTTAAAATAGGCATCATCATGGGCAGCAAGTCTGACCTTAATATTATGCAAGATGCTGCCGATGTATTAAGTGAACTAGGTGTAGACTATGAAATAACCGTAGTGTCGGCACACCGCACGCCCGACAGGTTGTTTGAATACGCTAAATCGGCCGCAGGCCGCGGATTAAAAGTGGTGATTGCCGGTGCAGGCGGTGCCGCCCATTTACCCGGCATGGTCGCCTCGTTAACGCATTTGCCTGTTATTGGTGTGCCGGTTAAATCCAGCAACTCTATTGATGGTTGGGATTCTGTACTTTCCATCCTGCAGATGCCAAATGGCATTCCGGTGGCTACTGTTGCGCTCAATGCAGCCAAAAATGCGGGGTTATTGGCCGCACAAATACTTTCTACTGCAGATGAAGATCTTGGGCACCGATTAATAGCTTATAAGCAGGATTTGGCCAAGAAGGTAACCGACTCGGCTTTGGAGATGAAACAACAAGGCTACCCTTCAGGGTACGACGATTAGGTAATGGTTGAAATGGCTTTAAACCCTGTCATATAACTAATGCGTATGGAGCGCAACCTACCTATCAACTTCGCCTAGTACAAAATCTATCGAACCTACAATAGCAATAAGGTCTGCGATCATTACACCCTTAGATATTTCGGATAAGACGTGCAAATTGTTGAAGCTCGGACCCCGTGCTTTTACACGAAATGGCACTTCCGACTTACCGTCTGCAATAAAGTAATAGCCTAATTCACCTTTAGAACCCTCGCCACGCATGTAATAGTCTTGAGCTTTCGGAATTATTTTACGTGGCAGCTTTGCCCTTGGGTCAAAGTCGGGCGTACGTTTAAGTTCTTTTTGCAGACGATCAAGGCATTGCTCAATGATTTTCAGCGACTCTTCAATCTCATCAACACGTACTTTATAGCGGTCCCAGCAATCACCTTTGGTACCCATTTCACCGGTCCCGGCAGGTATGTCAAAATCTATTTCAGGGTAAACTGAATAATTATCAATCCGTCTTAAATCCCACTTCAACCCCGATCCGCGTAACATCGGCCCGGAGCAGCCGTAATTTATCGCAACGTCGAGTGGTAAGATCCCCACATTAGCTGTACGACTAATAAAGATTTGGTTGTCGGTCAACAATCCGTTAAGCTCAACCATTTTTGGTTTAAAGTAGTCAACAAATTCACGGCATCGCTCTTCAAATCCCACCGGCAAATCAAAAAATAAACCACCAATCCATATATAGTTATAGAGCATACGTGAGCCCGAAGCCCATTCCAGCATGCCCATGATGTGCTCGCGATCTCTAAAACACCACAAAAAAGGCGTAAAAGCGCCAATATCTATTCCGTAAGTACCAATGGCAATCAAGTGTGCTGCAATGCGGTTAAGTTCGCACACCAGTACGCGTATATACTCTACCCGCTTGGGTATGTCTTTATCAATGCCCATCATGCGCTCAACGCCCATTACCCAAACGTGGCTATTATTCATAGAGGCCAGGTAATCCATACGGTCGGTAAACGGAATGGTTTGCTGGTAGGTAAGCGACTCGGCGTGCTTTTCAAAGCACCGGTGCAGGTAACCGGCATGCGGTATTACCTCTTTAACAATCTCACCATCGGTAATCAGTTCCAACCGTAACACTCCATGTGTAGACGGGTGCTGAGGCCCCATATTCAGAATCATATCCTGTGTGGCAGCCTGAGCTATTTTATGATGGTAACGTTCGAGTGCGTCGTTCTTCATGATTCTGGATTCTCAACCTCCAAAAGTCGAAATCAATCTATTTTTATGCCTTTGTAATATTCGGCCGCTTTGTAATCTTTCCTAACCGGGTAACCCTCCCAATCATCGGGCAGTAAAATGCGTCTTAAATCAGGGTGATTTTCAAAGAAAATTCCTAACAAATCATAAGCCTCGCGCTCATGCCAGTCGGCAGTGCGGTAAACTGATGAAACGCTGGGAAATACCGGTAGGTCTTCAATGTCGCGACCGTGTTCTTTACTTATTTTTAGCGTTAGCTGTGTTTGGTACGGTATGGAAGCCAAGTGGTACACTACCCCAAAGCGATTAGCCGTTATGCCATAATCCACGCCAGAAAGGCACGATAAGTAATCAAAATAGGTTGCCGGATTGTTACGAAGCTCAAGGCAAACATCTACAATACGTTCAGGCGAAATTATTAGGGCCGGCTGTAAACCGCCCACTTCTTCACCAATAATCACATTATTGCCTAAACGCTCAACGAGCAGTTGTTTAACTTCTTCAAACATCATGGCGCTAATCTCACAATTTTCCAGTCGCTTTTGCCGGCTTTCTTGTACAAAATACGGTCATGCAAACGGCTCGACCCACCCTGCCAAAACTCTACCAGCTGAGGTTTTAATATATAGCCACCCCAATAAGCCGGCTTAGGCACTTCTTTACCTTCATATTCTTTCTCCAACTGTTGCCACTTATTTTCCAAACTTCCACGGTTAGGTATTTCCTGGCTTTGCGGCGATGCCACAGCACCAATTTGGCTACCAAACGGACGGGAATGAAAATATTGTTCAGATTTTTCCTTGCTCAGCTTTTCGAGTGTACCTTCAATGCGCACCTGCCGTTCGAGCGGGCCCCAGAAAAACACCAGTGCTGCATGTGGGTTTTTCGCAATTTCTTTGCCTTTACGGCTCAGGTAGTTGGTATAAAACGAAAACCCTTGTTCATCAACACCTTTAAGCAGCACAATACGGGCCGAGGGTAATCCGTTAGTAGTTGCAGTGGCCAGCGTCATAGCGTTGGGCTCGTGTATTTCGGCAGCAACTGCATCATTAAACCAGCTTTCAAACTGCTTTAGGGGGTTACCTTTAACGGCAGCTTCAGATAAAGTACTGGCGCGGTAGTCCTGCCTTAGGTTTTGTAAATCTATTTTGTCCATTTTATGCAAACTTACTAATTGCTATTAATCATTTATCAGTGAAATGCTAAAATGAACATATTTCAACTGTTCATGTTATCTTAATAAATTGTAAACTATGTTAAGTACTATAACACCCGCATCAGGCCGCCTGTTAATTTCTGAACCTTTTATGATGGATCCTAATTTTAAGCGTTCGGTTATACTGCTGGCTGAGCATTCCGAAGAAGGCACATTGGGTTATGTACTTAACCAGCTCAGTGAGTACAAACTTGGGGATGTGTTACCTGATGCTGCTTACTCAGAAATGCCGGTTTATGTAGGCGGACCAGTGGCCAACAACACCCTGCACTTTATACACCGTTGCCCCGATAAAATTGAAGGCGGCGTTGAAATTTGGGACGGCATATATTGGGGTGGAAGCTTTGAACAGGTGAAGGAACTGCTCTCCACCTACCAAATCACCGAAGATGAGATTAAGTTTTTTGCCGGATACTCGGGCTGGACAACCGGCCAGCTAGACGCTGAGATACTGGAAGACACCTGGATTGTGGCTAATAAATTTAACCCTGAAATTCTTTTTACGCATGATGAGCAAAATTTATGGCGCGAGGTAGTAATAAGCCTGGGACAGCGCTATGCCCACATCGCTAATTTTCCGGAGAACCCAACACTGAACTAAGTAGATATAAGTAACACTCAAAAAGCTTAAATAAAAAAGGCCCTTCTCAGAATAAAGAAGGGCCCTTTTTATTTGATAAACGATGTAATTAATTGTACACCTTCACCATAAATACATAATCCTTAAGCTTTTTAAACTGCTGAGACTGATTTAAGCCAGTCAAACTGCTCTTGCTGTTTAAGGTTATCTTATTGTTAGTAGAATCTTTAGTTATTTCGCGGGCAATTTTAAACAGGTATTTTGATTTAATGGCGTAAGCAGCACCTTCAACCTGGGTTTGCTTACCGCTTATGATACCTATAATATTTCCTTTTCCATCAAGCACTGGGCCGCCGCTGTTGCCCGGATTAACTGGCAATGAAACCTGGTAAGCCACTGTATCACCATTTAAGCCATTTGCAGAGCTTAAATAGCCACGGCCTAACACCAATGAGTCGCCAGGAAAACCAACTGTATAAAGGTCTTCTCCTACATCACTCCGGCCCTTGCGAAAATTATAGGGTATGTTGCCTAAGGCAGTAAAAGCCGAATCATCGATTTTAAGTACAGCTATGTCGTATGCTGGTTCAGTAAAAATTAACTTTGTGTGATAAGAATCGCCGGCTGAATTTTGAACATATACAGAGTCGGCATTGCGGATCACATGGAAATTAGTAATAATGTAGCCGTTTGATGTTAAAGCAAAACCCGAACCTGCAAAAGTACCTGCACTAACCACCCGCTTACCCGACTTAATATCATGCAGTAAGGCTTTATTGCTACGCTCAGCATTTTCGGCTGTGCGCTTTATGCTTTGCATTTCGCGACGCAGGGCTGTGAAATTAGTAGTTGGCTTATTAAAATAACCGCTCAAGTAAAGTGTGCTTAAAATAGCGAATATAGCGATAGAGGCAGCCACCGATATTTTTGAATGATGGTTGCGCCACATTTTAACCACCCAGTTTGGATGAACAGTTAACTCTTCAGTAAGCGTATGCACATCAATTTCCTGGTGTATAGCGTTTAATCGTTTTTCCAGCTCAACACGCTCACCATATTGCTTAATCAAACCAACAAAGTGGGCATGATCAGTAATACGGCTATCAACGGTGGCATTTTCGCGACGCAAAGCTTCAAAACGTTGCTTTTCCTCGTCGTTCAGCTCACCGTTAAGGTACCGCTCTATTAATTCTGTTAGTTGTAACTCACTCATCGTATTACGCTTATGTTTGCTGAAAGAATAACTTTTTCAGCCGTTGCAGGCATTTGTATTTTTGAGTTTTGGCGTTATCTGCATTTGTATATCCAAACCTTTCACATATATCCTGCATGGAATGGTTGTGGATGTAAAAATCTTCAATAATTGTTTTACACGGCTCACCTAACAGCTTGAGTGCACCTTCCATCTTGGCAAACTGAATATCCTTTTCGGTATGCAGTTCGCTGTCATCTTCCATCACCAGGTGCTCCTGAAAATCTTTTATATCACCACCGTAACGGCTCATTTGGTGTAACCTTTTAAGCCAAAGTTTACGACAAACCGAGTATAAAAAGGTTTTCAATTTGCTGCTAAGCTCAAATTTTCCGCTTTTAACTTTGTTATAAAGAACAATGATGGCCTCCTGATAAACATCTTTTGCATCATCGGCCGTGCCATTATTATTAATGATTAGCTGCAACACCATCGGGAAATAAGCCACGTACAGTCGTTTTAAGATAGTTTCTGAATTGTTTAAGATTCCGAACACTACTTCACTATCTGTTGGTGCTGAACTATTTAACGCTTTACTCACTATTTAATACTGTTTATGCGAAATTGTAACCCATTATTGATAAAAAAAAATAATTAAGCAAATAAAGTTATGGGTTACCTTTCTTGCACAGCCCGGATTAAGGGTAAATAAAAACAACTACAACTATGAAGAACACAATGAAAGCTTTGGGCTTAGCAGTGGTAATTGCAGCCTTAACCTCATGCCAAAGCGGTACACCTAAAGGCACTACCGATTCGGTTGCAAATCATCCAAGCGATACTGGTACTTCTGTCACCGTTGATACCATGAGCACAAGTCCGGATACTGCTACTACTGATTCAACCAAATAAACACGTAAAATCTTGAAGATACTCACTATTTGAGAATCTCGCTAACACAACTCAAATTTTATACCCATGAAAAAAAATTTTAAAATTGTATTGGCCCTGGTAGCTTTGGCCAATATGCTGGTAGCTTGCGATGCCAGTGGCAACAAAAACACCGGCGACACAACATTGGTTGATTCGTCATCATCTGCACAATCCACTACCGACACAACTTACAAGGTCGACTCAACGAAAGTTGACACATCTGCTCTTGGCGATTCGTCGGCAACTGCAGCAGCAGGTGATACTGTTAGTAAAACCATCACCAAAAAAACTGTTGTTAAAAAAACAGTAAGTAAAAAGCAGTAATACTGAGGGTTTTATAGCGGTTGAAAAACTTTTTTATTTTTTTTTCAATTAAGCGGGTTACCTTTTGCAATTACCGGTATTAAAGAGAAACTATTAATCACTTATTAAAAGAAATTAAAATGAAAAATGCATTCAAATTCGGCTTTTTAGCCCTTGCTATCTCTGTATCAATGGTTGCTTGTAAAGGTTCTGGTTCAGGTTCATCTGCTGATTCTGATACTACTGCTGCTGCTGTTGACACAACTGTAAAAGTTGATTCAACTGTTACTGATACTGCTGCTGTTGATACTGCTGCTGCCGATACTACTAAAAAAATGTAATTTCTGCTTCAAGCAAATAAAAAACCCCAATGCATTAAGCATTGGGGTTTTTTATTGCTTAAATTTCCCGTATAAGTACTCAAAAAAAAATCCTTACCAATTTAACAGGCAAGGATTATTCAATTGTTCTTTTTAGGAAGCTTTACCTCTCCGGAAGAATTTATTTCTTTGTGGAATCTTTTTTTGCTGTGTCGGTTGCGGCAACCGGCGTAGGTGCTGCAGCTGTTGGTGCAGCCATAGTAGTGCGCGCACTAGGCTTGCCTTTAGGGATGGTCATACCACCTGAGCCGGAGTAATCTAACAAAGTAGCTCCGCCTGTGCTGGTAACTGTTTTAGAGGTATCTTTGTTCGACACATCGTAGTTATTTATATCCTTTACCGAGTCAGCAGCATCTTTGCTGGCATTGCCGACGTTGCACGCTTCGAACACAGAAACGCTGCCGGCAAGCATCATAAATAAAATTACTTTTTTCATCAATATGCTTATTGTAGTGATTGTTTAACAGCTTTAAAAGCTAAATGTTGTTTTCTGCTGCCAATATACAAAGATGCCTTCGCTTATGCGGCTTAACAGTAACAAAAAAGCATGCCGAAAACAAATCAGCATGCTTTAATGATTGATTGGAGTGGCTCTATTTTATTGCTCGGCTCTTTTAGCATCGCGCAAAGCTTTCACCTTATCGTGCGCTGCCTTTAAAGTAATATTCTGTTCGGTAAGCAAGTCTATTAAGTAAGCCGGCAGGTGCTCATTTTCTGTGGCAGATTTATAAGCCTTCTGCGTAGCATCCTCACCAAACTCACATTCTTCAAGCACACTTTTAGGATTATGGCCTGTAAAGAACGCCTTAACATTAATCCAGGTACGGTGTATATCACCACTGCTCGATGTAGTGTTTTCTACATCGCGTGCATAAGTTTGTACTTCGGTAGCTATGGCTAACTTAAATTGGTGACTATCGCCAATAAAGCTTGTAAAAAGCTTTTTCAAATCAGCATCCTCTTCAGGTGTTTCTTTAATAGCGCGTTCATAACCCTGTATACGGTCGTTATGAATCTTCACTAAGTCGTTTAATATCTCTACGGTTTGCTCTGTGTATTCCATCGTTTCGGCTTTTGCTTTTTAATAAATTATAAATGCGTTTGTTTTAACTTGACTATTGCTTGTGAAATGGTTACTATGACCTTCCTCTGAATAAAGAAAGTATCCACCAAATGATGGCGATAACAATAATTACGGCAATGATGCCTACATAAGCACCGGCTTTAAATATACCGGCTATGGCATCGCAACTGCTCAAAGTCATAACCAAGGCAGTTAATAATAACAGATTTAATTTTTTCATGATAAATGTTTTAAATAGATAGATGCTTATTAAATAAAAAACCTGCAATTTTTGTTTTGCAGGTTTGTATAAAGCGTTATAAAAAAGCTTTTTTACTTATTAAAGGCGCTTTTCAACTGGCTCACAGCATAAGCCTGGGCCTCCTTAGCATCGGGTACTAACGCTGCCATACCAAAAAACTCGTGCGTAACACCATTATACACCTTACGGTCAACCGTTACCCCCGCTGCTTTAAGTTTACTTTCCAACTTTTCGCCGTCACTTAAAAGAGGATCTAACTCGGCATTAATAATAGTAAACGGCGGCAAGCCTTTCAGGTTAGCAGCAACCAGGTTTAATCTGGGGTCTTTTGCTTCGGCCATAGTGTTGGTATAATTTTTCGTGAACCACATCATCATGCTTTTATCAAGTGGCCTTGCCTGAATATATTTGTTATATGACGGGCTAAACATGTCGGCACTTGCAATTGGGTAAACACTTACCACATGCACGGGGGCTTGCACCTTTTTATCACGGGCCATAATTGCCACGTTAGTTGCCAGGTTTCCGCCGGCGCTCTCCCCTACTACAGCAATTTTTTCCGGATCGCCTTTAATAGATGCTGCGTTTTTAACTACCCATTGATAGGCTTCAAATGAGTCGTTATGAGCGGTTGGAAACTTATGTTCCGGCGCTAAACGATAAGCAACTGATACCACAACAGCTTTAGTTTGATCGGCCAGCGATTTGGCAGAAGCGTCATACACATCAATGTTAGCAATAACAAAACCACCGCCATGATAATATACAATAACCGGTAACGGGCCATTAGCGCCTTGCGGTGTGTATACGCGTAAATGAATGTTACCACCTGTTACGGGTATATCTTTACCTAAGGTATCAACTTTCATTGCAGGTGTAGCAATGTTATAATCTTTCATCACATCCATTACAGCGTCGGTAGCGGTGTGGTTTTTACGGGCCTGTCCGGCCGTTAATTGTGGAATAGGTTTATCACCATAGCTAGCCAGCTTCTCCAGCACAACGGCCATCTGAGGTTTAATATCAGGCCCCCAAGCAGGCTTAGGCCCTTTTGGCTTAACACTATCCAAATTTGCACTTTGTGTACTGTCACCCATCGCTTGGGTAACCGTAGTTGTAGAGCTATCGGTTACTGTTGTAGTGCTTTCGCTACTGCTTTTGGGGTTGCTGCAGGCCGAAACCACTGCAATGCCGCATAAAAAAAGCCCCTTAATAACGAGGCTGCTTTTAAAATTAGTTTTTTTCATAAGTATTGTAGATGTATTGTTAATGTACACCTTATCAACCAATCAATTCTTAATTTGTTGATCAACACCCTGATAGTCTTAAAACACTATAGTTTTAAAATGTGTTGCTCTTTCACTTTGCTAGCTACCTGTTGTAATACCCCTGCATTCTTTCTATCTAACAGCTTTATTATGGCTGATGATACTACGCCTCCTGTAAAGTAATATAAGACCGACAACAACTGTGTTTGCGCTGTCCGGTTACTGTGCTTCTCGTTAAGTCCAAGTGGTTTTGGCAGTAACACTGCGCCTAAACCAGCGGCCAGGCCAAGGACTGTCCCTTTAAGCCAGGTTTTTTTGTCGCCCACACCGGTTAAGCTATAAAAAATGGTGTTGCTCACTATATCTCCAACCATGGTCATATAATAAAGCTTATCGCCCTCCGGCGGCTCAACACCTGCTTTTTGCAGCAATTTGGTTATAGATTCCATTCCCAGCAAATCCATACGGGGAGCATCTTCATCATTTTTTTTAATTACCTGATGTAAGACCGTAACAGCGCAAGCACCGGCAAAACCGCCTATCAACGCATGTAATAATTTCATAAGCAGCAATTTTGTAAGTAAAAGGTTTAAAGGTGCGTTTTTGTTCGTACCTACGTTATAATTTTTAATATTGCAACACAAGCTTTGTATATGTCTATTCTGTCTCTTCAAAATATTAGTATTAAAAACCGACAACATTTATTACTTAATAACGTCGGCTTTACGGTTAAACCGAGTGAGCATTGGTTGTTAGTAGGCCAGAGCGGCTCTGGTAAAACAGTGCTGCTTAACGCTATTGCAGGTGTTATGCCGCCAACGGCCGGTATACTAAATTACGGGCCAGATGTTAAGAACAGGATAGCGCTCGTTACCTCCAAACATCATTTTAAAGATAAAACCAACACAAGCAGCAATCTCTATTACCAGCAACGCTATAATTCATCAGACTCTGACCAAGCGCTCATTGTAGCTGAATACCTGGAAAACAAGCAGCCTGCCGTACCGGGTTCAACACATTGGACCGTTGACAAAGTGGTATCCTTGTTCCAACTTGAACATCTTTTAAGTAAAGAACTCATCAAACTATCAAACGGCGAAACCAAGCGATTAAGAATTGCTTCGGCATTGCTTGCTCAACCCAAAGTATTATTATTGGACGACCCACTATCGGGATTGGATCAGCAAACACAACGCAGCTTCAGTGGCATTTTAACTAAAATTATTGAAACAGGCATTACCATTGTAATGTCGGGAAGCGGACAAGAAATACCTACCCCTATTACACATGCAGCAGTTTTGGAACATGGTACCGTAACTCACACCATGCCGGTAGAGGAGCTCAGTCCTTTAATGACCAAACCAACGCTTACAATTAAACCGGAGGCCATAGAGGCGCTAACTTCGGGCTATGTTAAAGCGCCATTTGAATGGGTTATCAAAATGAGCCATGTAAACGTCGAATACGATAAACACATTATTTTGAACGATGTTGACTGGCTTGTTAAACCGGGCGAAAAGTGGGCATTGTTTGGTCATAACGGAGCTGGCAAATCAACGCTATTGAGTTTGATAAATGGTGATAACCCGCAAGCTTACGCTAATGACATAATTCTGTTCGACAAAAAACGCGGTACCGGCGAAAGCATTTGGGATATTAAGCAGAATATAGGATTTCTTTCACCCGAGCTATACCAATATTTCCCAGCCGATCAATCGGCCCTACAAGTAATAGAATCGGGTTTTTATGATACCCAAGGCTTGTTTAGGCCAAGTAGTGCGGCCAAAGCTGAAAAGGCTTTGCAGTGGCTTAAAGCCCTGAACATAGACCAGTATGCCACGCAGCTACTTAAAAACTTGCCAGCCAGCGCCCAGCGTTTATGCCTGCTGGCAAGAGCTGTTATTAAAAATCCTTACTTATTGATTTTGGACGAGCCTTGCCAGGGTTTGGATCAGCAGCAACGAGTGCTTTTTAATCAACTGGTTGATGCTATTGTTGAGGCTACCGGCGTTACGCTGATTTATGTCACACATTATCTGAATGAATTACCATTGTGCATTAATCAAACACTTAAACTTGACCAAGGGAAGGTGGTTAACAGCTAAAACCAGTATCAGTATTCTATCATATTATTGAGCACAGTTGCCCGTAATTGGCTTTGTCATAAATACAGGTTATCTTTGTGCATGAATACTGCCGATCTGTTACAACGCGCTCTAAACTTCGATTTTTTGAGTATTGATGAAGGCGTTTATTTGTATCACAATGCCTCTACCCCAGAGCTGATGTATGTGGCTAATGAGCTGCGTAAAGTTCAGGTTCCGCATGGTAAGGTTACCTGGCAAATTGATCGTAATGTTAATACAACTAATGTTTGTATAGCCAACTGTAAGTTTTGTAATTTCTTTCGCCGTCCGGGCCATGAAGACAGTTACATTACCGACCTTGAAACCTACAAGCAAAAGATAGAAGAAACGTTTCGCTTAGGCGGCGACCAGCTTTTACTGCAAGGCGGCCACCATCCCGACCTGGGCCTGTCTTTTTATACCGAACTGTTTGCAAAGTTGAAGGAGTTATACCCAGCATTAAAATTGCATTCCTTAGGCCCGCCCGAAATTGCACACGTGGCTAAGCTGGAAAGCATGAGCCATATTGACGTTTTAACGGCAATGAAAGCCGCTGGACTTGACTCGCTACCCGGCGCCGGGGCCGAAATTTTAAATGACCGCGTACGCCGTTTAATCTCAAAAGGCAAATGCGGCGGTCAGGAATGGCTGGATGTGATGCGTGCTGCACATAAAATTAATTTACCTACGTCGGCTACAATGATGTTTGGCCATGTGGAAACCATCTACGAGCGCTTTGAGCACTTGGTGTGGATACGCGAAGTACAGGCCGAAAAGCCGGAAGGCCACTATGGCTTTACTGCCTTTATTCCCTGGCCTTTTCAGGATGACGGCACTTTGCTGAGAAAAGTACGTGGCATAACCAACAACGTTACCGGTGATGAATACTTACGTATGATAGCGCTAAGCCGTATTATGTTACCTAATGTTAAAAACATCCAGGCCTCATGGCTTACTGTAGGCAAGCAGGTGGCGCAGCTTTGTTTGCACGCCGGCGCTAACGACTTTGGCTCGATTATGATTGAGGAGAACGTAGTATCAGCCGCTGGTGCGCCTCACCGTTTTACCGCACAAGGCATACAAAACTCAATTAAAGAAGCCGGCTTTGAACCACAATTGCGCAATCAAAAGTATGAATGGCGAGAAATGCCTGAGCAATTGGAAGAACAGGTAATAAATTATTAAAAGCTACAGCAATAAAAAAAAGCAACTCTAATTGAGTTGCTTTTTGCTTAACAAGCTATTTGTAACCTATTTAATTACAAAGTTGCTTAAAATTGCTAATGTCTGTTCTTTAGTCAACGGCTCATCAAATGATTCGGTTGCTGCTTTTACAGTGACACCAGAAATAGTGGTTAAATCTTTTCCTCCTTGTGACACGTTAGCTTCATTTTGATAAATTAAGTTAACTACCGATGGAGCTACAGAAATTCCACTTGCTGTTGTACCATCCTGAGTAACCCATGGACGGAAAGTTGTTGGTACACCTGAGGGACGCAACATACGTAGACGACGCAGGTATGAAGCATGACGCGCTTCAACAGAATGGATGTCTAAAGCTGCAGTTAAAACTACCGCGTTACCTTTCAAAAATCCAGCCTGGCCTTTGTAAGCTCTTACACCGGTATCCTCAAAAGCTTGCGCAACCGCTAAAAATACGTCGTAATCAGTAAACACTGAAGAAAACGGACCCGTACCTGCTGTGCTTTTTCCGCCAGAGTAGTCAAAAAACGCGTTTGTGTTACCAACAAGAATCGGGTCGGTTACACGCGCAGCATTTTCTGGGCTGATAGCTGTTTTCAACTGGTCTTTAAGAAACCTAACGTGATTATTTTCGTCGTTTCTGATTAGCGTAATCGCATCACGCGCTGTACCAGCCGGAACAATGTTTCTTGCTATTGCGGTGTTGTAAAAGCAAGCCTCTGTTAACTCAGCAGTTAAGGCAAAGTTTAATACATCGGTTACTGATGGAATAGCTGTTTGGCCATAGGCTTTTTTGAACAGTGTACTAAAAGCAAATGGCAAAGCAGCAACCGCTACTTTTGAACCAAAGCTTGTAATATTTCTTATGGCAGCTCTGCGCGGACTAATTCTGTCGGCAAATTCTGGGTCGGCTGCTTGTATCTCGTTAAATAAATTTAAAAAATCCATTTTCGTTTGTTTTTGATAGATGATAATTAAGCGCCTAATGCAGGAGCAGATAGTGGTTTACCAGTAATAAAGGAATTTGCTATTGGCAATACCTGACTTGGAGCTTTATGTTTTTCCAAACCAGTGCTTAAATCTAAAATGCTTTCATCAGCCAGGTTTTGGTTTAACAGGTTGCGAATTAATGCAGCATGACGGGCTTCAACTGATACAATTTTACCCGCTAACACCAAATATTCGGTTGTTTGAATTAAAGCACCAGCGCCATTGTAAGCAGCTACACCTAAATCTTCAAAAGTTTTGGCAGCCGTTAACACTGCGGTTCTGTCGTTGAAGTTGATAGTAGCGAAATTTGCTGTTAAATCTGGTATAGCATTACCACCAAGGGCAGCTTTAAAAAATGCTGCGTGGATAACTTCGTGATCGCGAATATCGGTCAGTAAAGCCGTTTCATCGGCGTTCATGCCAGAATACTTTGAGTCGATCACTCGCTTATAAAAGGCAGCCTCTAATTGCTCAAGTGCATAAGCATAATTTAAAACGGCAATGTCGCCAGTACCTAAATCAATTACTTGAGGGTCGCTTACTACGCCACCATGTTTTTGGCATGATGCTGCAGTTGCCAGTACACCAGCTGCTACAGCGCCCGCGCCAGCATACTTCAGGAACGACCGTCTGGCCATTCTAGAATCAGCCACAAAGGTTTCTTGTGTTGTTGTTTTCATAAGTAAAAAATGTTAATTATTAGATTACAGTTACTACAACGTACGCAGGTTTTAGTTTTACGGTTCTCACAACTACACGTTTTCTTTTACATTTGCTGAGGTGGCACAATTTGAACAGAATATTGAAGCGTTAATTTTCGCATCGGAGCAAGGCATCCGCATGGAAGAAATCATGTATTGCTTGCAGGCAGCTTTGAACACAGAGATCGACGAATCGGCAGTGATAAAGGCTATTAGCAATGTTACCAAAAAGTATGAAGCTGATGCTTTTGCTATTGAACTGGTTAAGATTAATAACGGTTATCAATTTCTAACAAAAAAAGTGTTTCACCCGGTTATTAGCCAGTTACAGCTGCAACGCTCCAAGAAAAAGCTTAGCCAGGCGGCTTTAGAAACTTTAGCTATTATTGCCTACAAGCAGCCGGTTACGAAGCTGGAAGTTGAGCAGATACGAGGCGTTAATTGCGATTATTCAATTCAGAAGTTACTGGAAAAGGAGCTAATTACTATTACCGGGAAAGCCGAAACCGTTGGGAAGCCCCTATTGTACGCTACGAGTAACCTGTTTGCCGATTACATGGGAATAAACAGTTTGAAAGACCTGCCCGCTATGAACGAACTAAGCGACCCGGCAAATACTATTGGTAATCAGCAGGAATAAATTTCGGGCTAATTTTTAACAAAACTGTTTTTTAATTATTTTTGATGTAAAGCAATTGCGATAAACACTTATTTTAAACTACTGGATTTAGAAACAAAAACCACTAATTACCATTCATCATGCAAACGCCAAAAAAAACCGTAAGCAATAGCGCTTCTTTTAAAAGTGCCGCTGTTAACACCGCCGAAAAGCCGGCAGAGCAAAAAAGATTTGATGACGAAGATGATTTTGATAACGACTTTAATGACGAACCGTTAGATGACTTAGATTACGACGGCGCAAACCGTTATGACGATGAAGACGACGATTATTAATCTGTATAATTAAGCTTTATATTTAGCATCCGGCTTAAATCGGATGCTTTTTTATTTTATCTGCCTTTTAAATATTTCATGACCATAACTGAAGTTAGCAACAAACAAACACGCCAGGCTTTTTTAGATACTGCACGTTACATTTATCAGCATGATTCCAACTGGATATGCCCGCTTGATAACGATATTGAAGCAGTGTTTGATCCGTCTAAAAACGTTTTCTTTAATTTCGGAAAAGCTTGTCGCTGGATCCTGACAGATGATGATGGAAAGCCCGCCGGGCGGGTTGCCGCTTTTATTAATAACAAAAAGGCTTTTAATTATGAGCAACCCACCGGCGGCATGGGATTTTTTGAATGTATTGAAAATGAAAAAGCAGCTGTTTTACTGTTTGACACAGCCAAAACTTGGCTACAGCAAAACGGCATGCAAGCAATGGATGGCCCTATAAATTTTGGCGAAAACGACATGTTTTGGGGCCTATTGATTGATGGCTTTGTACCACAGTCGTACGGCATGAACTATAACCCGCCTTACTATAAGCAGTATTTTGACAACTTTGGTTTTAAAACACTGTACGAACAGATAACCAATCACATCAGTGCACACAAGCCCTTCCCCGAACGCTTTACCAAAATTGCTAATTGGGTAGCTCAAAAACCGGGTTATACTTTTAAACACTTAAAAGCATCACAAATTGACCGCTTTGCGGCAGATTTTATGGAGATTTATAATGACGCCTGGAAAGACTTTGAAAACTTTGTGCCTATAGAACGTGCCACTATTTTAGAGAGTTTCCGGAAGATGAAGGTGATTATGGACGAAAATCTTATTTGGTTTGCTTACGTAGATAATGAGCCGGCTGCGTTCGTTGTTGTATTGCCTGACGCTAACCAAATGATAAAAACCCTGAATGGAAAGTTAGACCTGATAGGCAAACTGAAGTTTTTATATTATAAGTGGAAAGGTGTTAACCGTATGCGTGCAATTGTAATGGGTACCAAAACAAAGTTTCAGAAACATGGTCTTGAATCTGTTTTATTCATCAAACTAAAAGAATACGTACTGCCGCTTAACCAATACGACGAGATGGAACTTTCATGGGTGGGCGATTTTAACGATAAGATGATTGCCTTGCATGAGGCAATGGGCGGCGTATTCGGAAAAAAGCATGCAACCATGCGCTGCTTATTTAACGATAATAAAGCTTAAGCCGGTTATGCAATATTTCCAGATCGCTGTACGCCAAACCTAAGGCATCAACTGATGATTTATCATCCTGCAGTGCACTGAATATATAGTTCATAAACTGCGGATTCGTTTTAACAATATAGTAAACCAAAGCATAAGCAACATCATAACGAAAAGTTAGTTCTTCTTTCTTATTCCAGCCTGCATTGGTTTGTTCGCTAAGAAAATCATACAGGTCAAGCTTTCCGTCTCGCACGTATTCCTTCATGCGTTGTAAGCGGCCGGGTTGCGCATTTATGTAAATAGCACCGTTATCACCTACATATATCTCTTCAATAAACTCAGCCAAACCTTCGTCTACCCACCTTGGCATTCGTTTTACATTCTGAAAGTGCATAAAAAGGTGACTGACCTCATGATTAATGACGTGCTGAAAACCTTCACCTTTAAATACGAAACACTCCTTAGTAGCAGGACTGTAAAACCCGGTGTGCGTAACAGTTACATTAGCTTCTTTTTTTGCCTGATTAAACTGGCTACGCTTACTGAACAGATTTATAACAACAGGTAAAGAGTCGGGTATGGATTTGGCGAATAAGCCGTTGTAGATGTTAGCCTGATATTTTATCAAGCGGCCAAGCGAAATAGTATCTTGCTGAGATAACTTGCCGCCTATTGTATTGATGGAGATCTTTTGGGCTTGGGCGGCTAATGAGAGAAAAAGGAATAAAAGTATTACGGCCAGTGAAAATCTGTTAAAATCTTTACTGGCCGTTAAATAATTAAGCAGTTGCTTTGGTCTGTCTAAGCTCCTCAAACAGCTCTATTACTTTCTTCTGAAGGTCAATAACTTCCGTCTCTCTATCCATTAACTTCTTATTAACGTTCTCCAGCTCGTTCACATATTTTTGTTCGTACTCGGCATCGTTAAATGTAAGTAACTGAACCACTGACATTTCAAACAAATTAGCTATTTGCTCTAATCGCGATAGGTTGATATCTGTAATACCTGTTTCAATTTTTGAAAATGCAGGGATCGAGATGTCTAGCCTCTTGGCCACATCTTCCTGACTCCAACCTTTTTGATGTCTTAATAATCTAATTTTTTTGCCCAGTGTTTTCATTTTTTTGTTTTTGGATAAGGATTTCTCAATAGTTAATAAAGTTACAATAAAATATTTAAATATTAAAAATCCAAGTTCATTTATTTAATATTTTCACAGCTAAATCGTTTAAATCAACACCTCCAAAGTTTCCGGAGCTCATTAATAACAAGTTTTTATCGGTATAATCCTGTTGTTGTAAAAAAGCCTCTAAAACCTCCGGCTGATTATAAAATTGAAGCGTAGGCATGTCGAATGCTTCTTTTACGAAATCTTCGCCATAAGGTTCCATCTTTTTTTGAATAAACGTGTGTGCATCAATAAAAACAATGGCATGGTCGGCCTCATTCATACAACCAGCGTACTCATGCAAAAATTCCTTATTTAAGCTGCTAAATGTATGCAGCTCCATACAGGCAATGAGCTTACGGTCCGGAAACTGCGATTTAACTGCATTTATGGTAGCCTTTAGCTTTGACGGAGAATGTGCAAAATCTTTATAAATGTTGGTTGCTTCATTTTTTCCGAGCAACTCCAACCTGCATGCGGCTCCTTTAAAGGTTACCATACTGCTGTAAAAATCATCAGTACTTATACCCAACTCTCCGCATATGTTACGGGCAGCTTCTATATTGAGCAGATTGTGTTCACCAAATACTTCTAACGGGTATTGCTTTTCTTTATAAGTAATAATGGTTATGCCATTAACAACTTCGTATTGGGGTAATTGGTATTTTATCTTGTTAATTTTTGACGTGTTAGCTGCAATTACTTTTTGCAAGGCTTCATCGTTACCGGCGTAAAAAACAGTGCCTCCAGGAACCATAGTTTGAATAAATATTTCAAACTGCTCTGTATAATTTTCGAATGTAGGAAACACATTGATGTGATCCCACGCTATGCCGCTCAAGACGGCCAAGTTGGCTTTATATAAATGAAACTTGGGGCGGCGGTCTATAGGCGACGAAAGATATTCATCGCCTTCAATAACGATAAGTGGCGCATCGCTTAGTTTCACCATTGTATCAAAACCTTGCAATTGCGCGCCTACCAGGTAGTCAAAATCTTTACCGGCAGCTTGCAAAGCGTGCAAAATCATTGAGGTAATAGTTGTTTTTCCATGGCTTCCTCCTACCACCACACGCAGTTTGTCTTTAGATTGTTCATACACATATTCTGGGTACGAAAAAATCTTGAGGCCCTTTTGCTGCGCTTCCAATAGTTCTGGATTATCTGGCCGGGCGTGCATGCCTAAAATCACTGCGTCCAGATCGGGTGTAATTTTTTCAGGATACCAGCCATTTTGCTCTGGCAACAAACCGTACCTGGATAGCCGCGACACTGATGGTTCGTAAATGGCATCATCCGAGCCTGATACGATAAATCCCTTTTTATGTAAGGCGATAGCCAGGTTATGCATAGCACTGCCACCTATGGCTATAAAATGTACTTTCATGTAAATTGTTAGCAATTGAGCAACTGGGTGCAAAGAAAAGCAAAAATCAGCTATTTGTGATTATTACGATGTATGCATTTTCATCATCAAGATCTTAAATGACAATAATCAGCAATTGTTTACTTACTGTCATTATTGAGGAAAAGCTTTTACCCTACTCAAAATTATCATACCATTGTACTGTAATAATAAGCATTACAGATGAACGGAAGATTCCAGATAGCGGTCCACATACTCACCCTTTTACATTCAGCCGGAGACGCTATGCTGTCTTCTGAATATATAGCAGGCAGCGTAAATGTTAACCCGGTACTAATACGCAAGGAATTAAGCACTTTGCGTAACGCCGGACTTGTAGCCAGCAAAGAAGGTAAAAACGGTGGCTACAGCTTAGGGAAACCTGCTAACGCTATTTCTATGGCCGATGTATATGAAGCAGTGCAACAAGCGCAGGTATTAGGCAAAGCCCGTAATATTCCTAACCCGAAGTGCCCTGTAGGTCGGCAAATAAGCGCGCACCTGAACCATTTAGACAACAGCTTAAGCGAGTTACTGGTAAAGCAACTGAACAAAACATCACTCGAGGAATTCTATAGAAATTTTAAATAATATATTTTTTAAACAAAACTGTAACAATTTAAATTTCATTAAACATGAAGATTGCAATTATTGGAGCAACTGGCTTTGTTGGCCCTAAAGTAGTAAATGAAGCGCTAAGCCGCGGGCACGAGGTTACTGCCTTTGCCCGTCAGCCGGAGAAACTTGACATTGAAAATGAAATGCTGACAAAGCAGTCGGTTGATGTGACAGACACTGATATTTTAGCCAACTTAATGGTTGGCCATGACGTGGTTATAAGCACCTTTAATGCAGGGTGGACTAACCCTAACCTGTATAGCGATTTCTTAAAAGGTGCCAGATCCATACAGGAGGCCACTAAAAAGGCAGGTATAAAACGCTATATATTTGTAGGAGGGGCCGGAAGTCTGGAAATTGAACCAGGTGTACAGTTAGTAGATACCCCTAACTTTCCGGCTGAGTATAAACCAGGTGCAACATCGGCCCGTGATTACTTAACCGAACTTAAAAATGAACAGGAACTCGACTGGACCTTCTTAAGCCCAGCTATAAACCTGCACCCCGGAAACCGCACAGGCGTGTACCGTTTAGGTACAGATACACCCGTATTTAACGAAGCTGGTAAAAACGATATATCGGTTGATGATTTAGCCGTAGCATTATTAGATGAAGTGGAGCAAAACCGGTTTGTAAAAAAGCGGTTTACTTTGGGGTACTAACTAATTCCTACTCAAGCGGAGACGGGGCATTTAGTAACCCGCCTCCGTTTGAAATATTTAACGCTGCATTATGCTTTCACAAATTTAGCGGCAACCCACTCATTACTTACTTTATGACCTTGATATTGAAAGCCGCATTGGTGTGCTTCTTCTTTTATAATGTCCAGATCAGGTGATTGGTAGAAGCCGCTGAAAAAGATCTGTCCGCCAGCTTTAAGCACTTCACTATAGCGTGGCATCTGATCAATTAAAATATTACGGTTTATATTGGCCAGTATAATATCAAACTCTTCGTCTGGTATATCTTCTTTTGAGCCGCAAATGACATGCACACCTTTTACATGATTGAGTGCCGTGTTCTCAAAAGTACTTTTGTAGCACAGCATATCATAGTCTATTGCAGTTAACTTACCTGCTCCTAGTTTGCTGGCCAGTATAGCTAATATACCGGTACCGCAGCCCATGTCAAGCACGCTTTTACCGTTAAAATCGGTTTCCAGCATACTTGACATCATCAGGCAAGTGGTATCATGGTGACCGGTACCGAAAGCCATCTTCGGATCAATAATGATTTCGTAAGGAAACTCCGGCTTAGCCTCATGAAAAGTAGCGCGTACGTAAATTTGATCGCCTACGGTAATGGGCTTAAAATTACTTTCCCATACCTCGTTCCAGTTTTTTTGCGGTATCAAGTTCACCTCGTACGAAAACGAAACCATATCGTTATAAAACGATAACCGGTCATCCACCTGCGCCTTATCAAAGTCCTCTGAAGGTATATAGGCCTTAAAACCAAAATCAGTCTCCTCAAATGTATCAAAGCCCAAGTCTGCCAGTTCATCGATAAGTAAATCCTGATGATGATTTTCCGCACTCATTACGGTAAATAACAGCTCGTAATAATTCATCTGTTTGGGTATAATATGTTAGAAATAGAGATGAGTGCTCAACTTGAACCTTAACGTTTTGTTTAAACACTCAAATCTCATATCTCAAGTGCCCTGACTAATTAAACACTTTTACGATATCTAAAAAGTCGCGTGATTTTAGAGAAGCGCCGCCAATCAGGCCACCGTCAATGTCGGGTTGGGCAAACAACTCAGCGGCATTCTTAGGATTGCAACTGCCGCCGTATAAAATGGTAGTGTTATCTGCCACTTCCTGGTTATAAGCGTTGGCAATTTCTTCACGAATAAAAGCATGTACTTCCTGCGCCTGCTCAGCACTTGCAGTTTTACCTGTACCAATTGCCCAAACGGGTTCATAAGCTAAAACCACTTGCTCAAATTGTTCAGTAGGCAAGTGAAAAGTCCCTTCCTGCAACTGTGTTTTAATAACGTCAAAGTGCTGTTCGGCTTCGCGCTCATCCAATGTTTCGCCAATACAAAAAATAGGTTTTAAGCCGTTTTTTAAAGCGGTATCTGCCTTTACAGAAAGCAACTTATTATCTTCGCCAAAGTACTGACGACGCTCCGAGTGACCTAAAATCACATAAGCCGCACCAGTTGATTTTACCATTTTAGCCGATATCTCGCCCGTATAGGCACCCGATTCATTTTGATGAGCGTTTTGCGCTCCTATGGCAACTTTATCATACCCTTTAGCTAATTGTGCTAAGCTGTTTAAATGAATATATGGCGAGCAGATAACCGCCTGTTGTGAGCCGGTCACTTCGTCCTTTACCATGTTTACAATTTCAGAAAACAAGGCTAAGCCTTCGTTATAATCAAGGTTCATTTTCCAGTTGCCGGCAACTATTTTTTTTCTCATAATTTTAAAATATTCTGTATGGTTGGGTTAAGTTAAATATATCCAGCAGTAACTGCTTTTCTACCTCATCAAGCTCTTTATTCCGACGGTCATAAACCAGTTTTACGGTCTCGAAAACCTTATCCATTTTATAAACCTCGAAGCCGTGGGCTCCTCCCCAGGCAAAGTCAGGTACAAAGTTCCGGGGGTAGCCGGCGCCGAAAACGTTAGCACTTACACCTACTACGGTACCGGTATTAAACATAGTGTTGATGCCACATTTTGAATGGTCGGCCATTACCAAGCCGCAAAACTGCAAACCTGTTTTACGGAAGTGATGGGTTGTATAATCCCATAGCTTCACTTCAGTATAATTATTTTTAAGATTTGAATTGTTAGAATCTGCGCCAATGTTACACCACTCGCCCAGCACTGCATTACCCAGGTAACCCTCATGCCCTTTCGAAGAATGCCCCCACAATACTGCATTGTTAATCTCGCCCCCTACTCTGCATTTTGGACCAATTGTAGTTGCGCCGTATATTTTGGCACCCATTTTTATCTGCGAGTTGTTACATAATGCTAATGCACCGCGTACATGCGTTCCTTCCCAAACCTCTGTAGTCCTGCCGAGGTATATAGGGCCGTTTTTTGTATTAAATGTTGAGCATTCTGCCACGGCGTCTTCCTCAGCAAAAAAGTCGTCGCCTATAACGGTGTTACTATTACTAATGGCTGCGCTACTACGCCCTTTGGTTAGCAGCTTAAAATCGCGCCGTAGTTCTGTATCGTTCTTCCTAAAAATATCTTCCGGATATCGCAGCTGAACAAAAGAAGTATCATACTGCACTATGCGGTCCAAACGCATGTCGAAGGTAAACATGCGTGCATCGCCTTCATTTAGCTTAACCGCTATCAGCGAATCGGCATGGTATAACCCTTCACCTGTTTGCAATTTGTCAATGGCTTCCACCAGATCCTCATCTGGGCACACGGAACCATTGATAAAGACGTTATGAGCTGAGATGTTTACAGGAAACTTGCCTTGCAGGTAAGGTAGAGTAAGATAAGAATAGTCGGCGTTGAGGTACTTGGCCCATTTCTCGGCAATGGTTAAAATACCTATGCGTAAATTGGCTACCGGCCGGGTGAACGTTAACGGCCGTAAAGTATAATGTGCATTATCGTCGAACAAAATTATAGCCATGGGCCAAAAATAAAAAAGTCTCCCGATGTAATGGGAGACTTTCAAATATTTGTTTCTAAAGCTATTACTTTTTGTTGTAACGCGTACGGAATTTATCGATACGACCTGCAGTATCAACCAGTTTCATTTTACCGGTATAGAATGGATGCGAGGTGTGGGAAATTTCTAACTTCACCAATGGGTACTCATTGCCGTCTTCCCATTTTACGGTTTCACGGGTATCAATGCATGATTTAGTGATGAAAGAGTAGTCGTTAGACATATCTTTAAAAACCACTAATCTATAGTTTGCTGGATGCAGATCTTTTTTCATTTATATACTTTCCTTTCAAAAGAGGTGCAAATATAGTAAATATTTCACTTATAAAAATACGCTACTTAATTAATTTTCAACATTATTCGATGGCCCTTTTTAAACCAGCAACAGCGTTAAAATTAACTAACCATCAAAACATATTTATTTTTGATAAATTAACTGCTCTAAAATGGCAAAAACATGACGTACTCTGCCTGTTTAGTATAACTTTACTATAAAACATTTACTTATCTTTGTACTATTAATAAAACGGATATGAACCTTCCTATATATTTAGATAACAACGCAACCACACCTATGGATCCACGGGTGCTGGAAGCGATGATTCCTTACTTTACCCAAAAATTTGGTAACGCGGCCAGCCGCAATCACCATTTTGGCTGGGTGGCCGAAGAGGGCGTAGATTACGCTCGCGAGCAGGTGGCCAAAATAATTGGCGCAAACGAAAAAGAGATCATCTTCACATCAGGCGCTACCGAGTCAGATAACCTGGCTATTAAAGGGGTGTTTGAGATGTATAAAGATAAAGGCAACCATATCATTACTGCTGTAACTGAGCACAAGGCTGTGCTTGATGCCTGCAAACACGTTGAAAAATTAGGCGGCAAGGTTACTTACTTACCGGTTAAAGAAGACGGGTTGGTTGACCTTGCGCAGCTAGAAGCTGCTATGACCAAAGAAACCATTTTGGTTTCAATTATGTACGGCAATAACGAGATTGGTGTAATACAACCGGTTAAAGCAATTGCTGACATAGCTCATAAATATGGTGCTTTGTTTATGACAGATGCCACACAAGCTGTAGGTAAAATATCGGTTGATGTAAACCGTGACGGTATTGACCTGCTTGCGCTGTCAGCACATAAAATGTACGGCCCTAAAGGTGTAGGTGCTTTATACGTACGCCGTAAAGGTCCACGTGTTAAAGTTACCGCCCAAATGGATGGTGGTGGTCACGAACGCGGTATGCGTTCAGGCACCTTAAATGTACCTGGTATTGTTGGTTTAGGTAAAGCCTGCGAAATAGCTTACAACGAAATGGAAGCAGAAGCAGCACGTTTGTCAGCATTGCGCAATAAGCTGCAAGCGGCCTTAACCGTGCTTGAAGAAAGCTATGTTAACGGCAACCAGGAACATCGCTTACCGCACGTAGCTAACATTTCTTTTAAATATGTTGAAGGCGAAGGTTTAATGATGGCAATGAAAGATTTGGCTGTATCATCTGGTTCAGCTTGTACTTCGGCTTCATTAGAGCCATCATATGTATTAAAAAGCTTAGGCTTGTCTGACGATTTGGCGCATTCTTCAATCCGCTTTGGTTTAGGTCGTTTCACTACCGAAGAAGAAGTTGATTATGCTATTGAGGTGACCAAAAAGGCTGTTAATCACCTTCGCGAGCTTTCTCCGCTATGGGAGATGTTTAAAGAAGGTATAGACCTTAACTCAATTGAGTGGGCTGAACACTAATCAAGTGGGGTAATGAGTAATTGTACTCATTACTTTGGCATACATTTAGACGATAATTAAATAGCCGGCAACCCAAACGCGGCAAAACAATATAACTGATAACTAAATACATAAAGCTATGGCTTATTCAGATAAAGTAATTGACCATTACACTAACCCGCGCAACGTAGGTACATTAGATAAAAGCAGTACTAAAGTAGGTACCGGCTTGGTAGGTGCTCCTGAGTGCGGCGACGTAATGCGTTTGCAAATTGAAGTAGATGACAACAACGTTATAACTGATGCTAAATTTAAAACCTTTGGCTGCGGTTCGGCAATTGCCTCTTCATCACTGGCAACCGAATGGTTGAAAGGTAAAAGCATCGATGATGCAATGGCTATCGACAACATGGACATTGTAGAGGAACTTGCATTGCCACCGGTTAAAATTCACTGTTCGGTACTGGCCGAAGACGCTATCAAAGCCGCTATTAACGATTACCGTGTTAAAAACGGCTTAGCTCCTATTGAGCTTGAAAAATCACATCATTAATTTTTAAGGGTAAGAAACAAAATCAAGGAAATAAGATTTTCAACTTTTTCTACCTGGTTATTGTTTCTCGGCTCTTGGCTCTAATATAATAAACATGGTTACCATAACAGATAAAGCAAAAAGCAAAATTGATAACCTGATGCAGGATGCCGGGCTTGATGCCTCGTATTTTTTACGGGTTTCGGTTCAGGGCGGTGGCTGTTCGGGTTTATCATATAATATGGACTTTGACAACGAAGAGAAAAAGGGCGACCAATTTTTCGAAGACAGAGGCATCCGCATAGCTTTGGATATGAAATCTTTTTTATACCTGGCAGGTACTGAGCTCGATTTTTCGGACGGGCTGAATGGCAAGGGCTTTAATTTTATTAACCCTAATGCCAGCCGCACCTGCGGTTGCGGCGAAAGCTTCTCGGTGTAATTATTATTATACTTTTAAATAGAATATTTAGGCGCCGCTAGGCGCCTTTTTTTATGATCATCTACCTAGCTTGCTTAATGCGCCCCATCCGGGCCATAAATCAGTGTTGGGCAACTATAGTTAAATACTGATACGCCTAAGTAAATTACTAACCATAATGTTCATGTAATGAAGCAAACAATTAGGCATTAGCGTGCTTTTGTATTTATGGTTATTTGCCTAAGTTTGTTAAACTAATATAAGCCAAATTTAAACTTAATGGATACGGTTAAAAAACCCACTACTGTTCCTGCACTCATTCGTAATATTGTAGCCAACCTGCATCCCGACACGCATACTTTTCTTACCCATAAAGTAAAAGATACTTGGGTGGAAATTTCTTATCGCGAAGCTATCGAAAATATTGACGCTATATCGGCCTGGTTCCTAAATATGGGAATTCAGAAAGGTGATCGTTTAGGTTTGGTGATTGAGAATGGGCCAGATTACATTTATTTTGACCAGGCACTTCAGCAAATAGGAGCTGTTAATGCCTCCATATATCCAACGCTAACCGAAGCAGAAACCGAATACATTATCAATGATTCGGGCATGAAAGCCATACTAGTAGGTAATCCTTTTTTATTAAGGAAAATTATAAAGGTTGCTAATAACTGCCCTACCCTGCTCCGTATTATACCTGCCTTTGATGACTATGAAAAGTATACCGACAAGGTAAATTTGAATGCCGGCGTCATCAGTTTCGATAACTTGATCAAAGAAGGCTTACAGATTGTTAACCAATATAGCACAACGATTGATATTGCCCGTGAAGCTATCCTGCCATCAGACTTATCGTGCCTGATATACACTTCAGGAACAACAGGCACCCCTAAAGGTGTTATGCTGATGCACAGCAACTTTGTGCAAACCGTTTGGGCTGGCCTGGAGCAAATATCAATTGTTGATAAACACGATACTTTTTTGTCTTTCCTGCCCCTCTCCCACGTTTTTGAGCGCGCTGCCACTTATTATATATGCATGGGTGCTGGTTGTACAATAGCGTTTGCACAAAGCTTAGAGCTACTGGCCAAGAACATGATAGAAGTTAAACCTACTATTATGAATTGTGTGCCTCGTTTGTTGGAGCGTATACATGATAAGGCCATGAAAAACGGTACAACAGCCGGTGGCATAAAAACCAAAATCTTTAATTGGGCATTTGAAATTGGCAAGCAACGCCGGGAGACTTTTGAAAAAGGAAAACAGCCTGGGTTAATATTACGTAACCAGTATAAACTGGCCGAGAAACTGGTATTTAGCAAAATTAAAGAAAAAACTGGCGGCCGCCTAAAGTTCCTGATCTCTGGTGGTGGCGCTTTACCTAAAAATGTAGGCGAGTTTTTTGGCAATGTGGGTATACCTGTTTTGGAAGGTTACGGACTTACGGAAACCACCGGGCCGGTATGTGTTACAGAGTTTGACCGCCAGGTGTATGGCACGGCCGGTTTAGTTTTACCAGGGTCAGAAATCGCCATTCAAAACATCGAAACAGGAAAAATTTATACTGTACAAACGCATACTTCTATGGATCCTACCCTTATTTCGGAAGAGGGTGAAATTATTATCCGTGGTGTAGCTGTAATGAAAGGTTATTGGAACAAGCCAGAAGAAACCAAGGCTGCAATTGATGCAGATGGATGGTTTCACAGCGGCGATATTGGCCGGTTTTACAAAGGTTATCTACAAATTACCGACCGCCTAAAAAATATGCTCATTAATGCTTACGGTAAAAACATATATCCTACACCGGTAGAAAACACCTATCTAAAAAGCCCCAAAATAGAGCAGATATTTTTAGTGGGCGATCGCCGCGAGTATGTAACTGCCATTATTGTTCCGCCGAAAGAGCTATTGCAGGAAACGTTTAACTTGAACGAAGCCTGGTTTGAGCAGTCCGAAGCTTTTGTTGATGACAAGCAAATTATCGACTGGATTAATCAGGACATACGTAAGCTAAGTAATGAGCTGGCCAAATTTGAGCGCATTAAAAGCTTCAAAGTAAAGCGTAATCCTTTTAGTATGGAAGAGGGCGAAATGACGGTGACATTAAAAGCTAAACGCAAGGTAATCGAGAAAAAATACGCTCAGGCCATTGATGAGATGTACATGCAGGAAGTTGATGCAGATTAATTAACCAATACATTAACAGGTAATGGTTGCTAATTAACACATGCTCACACCCGAAGACATAAAGTTCTATCTCGGCATTTTTAAAGGTCTGAGTTTATCCGACCTGAATGAGCTGTTTAAAATGGCTCATTCTCGTAATTTAAAAGCTGGTAATGTATACATTGAGCAAGGCGCTGTCTCTAAAAAGCTCGGCTTAATAAGTAGTGGTTTAATACGCGCTTATTGCATTAAGGAGAATGGTGATGATATTACGCTAATGCTGCGCTGGGAAAACCAATTTGTGGCCTCCCATGATAATATAATTCTAAATCAGCCTTCCCGTTTCATTTATGAGGCGCTTGAAGACACGTCGTTACTGGAATTTGATTATGAGCGCATACAGGCGATTCTAGATAATAACCCTAAGCTTTCATCTCATCGCAATTTATTTTTATTGCGTATGCTGGCCGAAGCGTTGGAAAGAATGGAGTCATTTGTACTGTATACGCCCGAGGAGAGATATTTGCAATTGATGAAAGAAAAGCCTAATATTTTTAACCGGGTACATAATAAATATCTGGCTACCCTACTTGGCGTAACACCAGTATCACTAAGCCGCATCCGCAAGCGAATTGCACAAACCCATAAGCGATAATTATCTTTTGTTAATTGCTGGTTATTAACCGCTGTGTAATTTTGAGTTCGAAGGAATTATTGTTATGCACCCTATTTTAGAAATATTCATTAAAATATTCAGCATATCGGCTGTCCACTACTTTGTAATTGCGGGTTTGCCGTTTATTGTGTTCTATAAATTTTTAACCAACTGGTTTGCCAATAACAAGATTCAAAAACGGGAGGCAGATATAAAAGATTTTAAGCGGGAGATACTGCACTCTATGCAAACCACAGCTGTGCTGGTTGTTATCGGATATCTGGCCCTTTACACCCCACTAAAAAACCACACGCTTATTTACACCGATTTAAATGCTTATCCTTCTTGGTGGATAACCGCCAGTCTTGTCATTAGTTTGGTTATTCATGACACCTATTTTTACTGGATGCACCGTTTATTACACCATAAAAAGCTTTTTAAGTTAGCACATTTAGTTCACCATCAATCAACTAATCCGTCGCCATGGTCGTCCTATTCGTTCCACTTTATTGAGGCTTGGACAGAAGGTGCTGTTCTGTTCATAATCATCTTCCTGATACCCGTTCATCCGCTCACAGTAATGCTTTTTACGGTAATTGGTTTTATGATCAACGTTTACGGCCACCTTGGCTATGAGATTGCCCCTAAACAATTGCGTAATTCATTTTTGTTCGAGGTGCTTAACACCTCGGTTCACCACAATTTACATCACAGCAAGTTTAAAGGAAATTACGGCTTATATTTTCGTGTTTGGGATAGGTTGATGGGTACAGAACACCCGGATTATGTGAAGGAATACGACCGCATTCAGCAAAATCGATTTGGCACTAATTTGCAACAGGCAGCCGACCAGTCAGAAGCTTAACCAAACCTGTATCTTCAGTCAAATTTACTGTCTTTAAAGTAATGATGATTAAAATTTTTAACCGCCAGTAGCGTTTTTATAAAACCTTGCGTAAAGGTTTTATAAAGTTTAATTAATACGTACAGCAATGAAAAACATTACACAAATGGTTAAAGGGAGTGTGAAGATTTTAGGCCTTTTGTTTTTAGTGTCAACAACACTTACTTCCTGTTTAAAAGACAATGATAATGACGGTTACGTAGCACCTAAGTCCGCCTTAATTTCGGTAATTAATGCCTCACCCGATTCTCAGCCGCTTGATTTTTATCTGGATCAGAACCGTGGCAATAATTACCCTATTAGCTATGGCAACGGGCTCGACTACATTAACGCTTACACCGGTAAAAGAACTGCCTCTTTTTACGTAGCTGGCACGCAGACTAAAATTAAGTCGGATACGATGACCCTGAATGTTGACAGGGCGTACACGTTATACTTAACCAATTTAACTGCGACACCAGATTTTGTTTTGTTACAAGACGCTATTGAAAAGCCGGCTGCAGGTCAGGCTGCTATTCGTTTGGTGAACGTAAGCCCAACTGCCCCAGCTGTTGATCTGGCCATTAAAGATGGTGCAGTGTTAGTAAACAATAAAGCTTACAAAGGCTTCTCGACGTTTGTACCTGTTCAAGGAAATGGCACGTACACGCTTGAGATCCGCCAAACAGGCACAAATACGGTATTAGCATCTATACCCAACGCAAATTTAAAATCAAATGCCGTTTATACAGTATGGTTACAAGGTTTGGCTGCGGCCACCGATGCTAAAAAGCTTACGGCTCAAATACAAACCAACGCCTATTATAACCAATAACAGCGTTGCGCTAACCTTCTGAAAGGCTAATCATTTTACAAATGATTAGCCTTTCTTTTTTCCTGCCTATCCGCACCTGCCATGTATACCTATTCGCTGTAAACCACTAAGTAAAAATCCCTATCTTTGCAGCTTTAAAAATACCGTTTATTATTATGAGTATTGCAGCTTTATCTGAGCAAGAAATATTACGTCGCAAGTCTTTACAGGAGCTTAGGGCGCTGGGTATAAACCCTTATCCTGCCGAGGCCTACCCTGTGAACGCGTGGGCAAATGACATTATTACCAACTTCAACACTAACCCTGATAAATATAAAGAAGTAACCATTGCAGGCCGTATCATGACGCGCCGCATTATGGGCAGCGCTTCTTTTGCTGAAATACAGGATTCGACCGGCCGCTTACAGGTTTACATTAAGCGCGATGACATATGCCCTGGTGAGGATAAAACGCTTTACAATACCGTATTTAAAAAACTGTTGGATATTGGCGATTACATTGGCATTAAAGGTTATGTTTTTTTAACTCAAACCGGCGAGATTTCTGTACACGTGCAGGAATTAAACGTATTAGCCAAATCATTAAAACCGCTTCCGGTTGTAAAACGTGATGATGACGGTAACATCTACGATGGCTTTACAGACCCTGAGCTACGCTACCGCCAGCGTTATGTGGATTTGACGGTTAACCCCGAGTACAAACAGATCTTCATCAACCGCTCAAAAGTGGTAAGCACCATGCGTAATTACTTCAACGAGCAAGGTTGGATGGAAGTAGAAACTCCTATTTTACAAGCCATACACGGCGGCGCAGCAGCTCGCCCGTTCAACACGCATCACAACACGTTGGATATGCCCCTTTACTTGCGCATAGCTAATGAATTGTATTTGAAAAGACTAATAGTAGCTGGCTTTGATGGTGTGTACGAGTTTGGCAAAATGTTCCGTAACGAGGGTATGGACCGTACCCACAACCCGGAATATACCGCTATGGAAATTTACGTAGCCTACAAAGATTATATATGGATGATGGCGATGGTAGAAGAGTGCCTGGAAAAAGTGGCCGTTGCAGTACATGGAACACCAATTGTAAAAGTAGGCAGTAATGATATAAACTTTGCTGGTCCTTACGAGAAACTGTCTATGTATGAATCAATTTTGAAGTATACGGATATAGATGTATCTCAAATGGATGAGCCACAATTGCGTCAAACCTGTCGCGATTTGGCTATTGACGTAGATGCTACGATGGGTAAAGGCAAATTGATTGATGAGATTTTTGGTGCCAAAGTAGAGGCAAACCTGATACAGCCTACCTATATAACCGACTACCCGATTGAAATGACGCCGTTGGCAAAAAAACACCGTACCCAAGATGGCTTGGTAGAGCGTTTTGAGCTATTTGTAAACGGTAAAGAAATTGCTAATGCTTACAGTGAATTGAATGACCCTATAGATCAGCGCGAGCGCTTCGAAGAGCAGCTACTGTTAGCTGGCCGTGGTGATGAGGAGGCTATGGCGATGGACGAAGACTTCCTTCGCTCGCTGGAGTATGGTATGCCACCAACGTCGGGTTTGGGTATAGGTATAGACCGCCTGGTGATGCTAATGACTAATCAAAGCACTATTCAGGAAGTTTTGTTCTTTCCGCAAATGCGCCCTGAGAAAAAAGCTAAAGTAGTTACTATAGATGATTTTGTAAACATAGGCGTTCCGGCCGAGTGGGTACCGGTTATCAATAAGATGGGCTTTAACACTGTTGAGGACTTAAAGGCAGCCAATCCTAACAAGGTCTTCAACGATTTAGGCGGCATGCGCAAAAAGTTAAAGCTTGATTTAAGCATACCAACTAAAGAAAGCGTAATGGCTTGGTTTGAATAATTAAGAATATCGATTAATATATATTACGCCATTGTTTGGAGTCATAAAACTCAGGGCAATGGCGTTTTTATTAAAAACCTTAACCGAAACTTAAAATTAGAATAACTTCGTGTTCATAATGCTCATTTACTTTTATAAAAATGAGAATTATATGAACTCTACACTTGAAATAACAGAACAAGAATTTTTAATTAAGCTAGACCGTAAAAAGTTTAATGTATCCTTTGTACGTTCTTTGCTGAAGCTGGTTGAATTTTCGAACCCATCTGATGATAGCTTTGTAATGCCCGACCGTAATATACAACCGAGCTACCGCAACGCTGAGCCCAACTATTTTGGCAGTATCGATGAAAAATAAAAAAGGCCTGAATGTTTATTATTCAAGCCTTTTTTAATTCTTCTAAACTAATTAAAAGTTGCGGTAACCGCCACGCTGTACTTGCTGCTTATCCATTTGAGCCATCTGGCCCTTCATCATTTTGATTTGCTCTGCCAGCAATTTATTTTTATCTTCTTTAGCAGCTTCCTGTAGGTATTGCTGCGCCTCACGTTTGTTACGTTTAGCCATTGATATGCCAGCCAAACTTAATTTGGCCAGCGCTATATTGTGCGACATGGTCATGCCTAATGATATAGCTTTCTTAAAGTATTTCTCTGATTTTAAAGGCGCCTTGCGAGATTCTATTAAACCTACTAAAAGGTTATAGTAACCATGTTGTCCTTTAAATAATTGTTTTTCGTAATCGGTAATCTTCATTAACCACTTCTCAGCTTCTTCAGAATTCTCTTTACGCAGGTAGTATTGAGCAACCAGCATATTTTCGTTAAAAAAGAAAGTAAGTAATACCAAACCACCAATCAGGAACACCAAAATGCCCCAGCCCCAAAAACCAAAGGCACACAGGGTAACGCCTGCACCCATTACCACACAGGCTATTATTAACCGAACAATATTAGACATCGTTTGTACTTTGTTGTATTAAAGTGCAAATATCCGTTTATTTATACGTTTAAGCAATTAACCGCACAAATATTTATATGGCAATAGAATTGGAACCATCTTGGTTAAAAGTACTTCATAATGAGTTTGAGAAAGACTATATGATTAAGCTCAAAGAATTTTTGAAACAGGAGAAAGATGCCGGCCATAAAGTATATCCTAAAGGAAGCGATATTTTTAATGCCTTCAACCATACGCCTTTTAACAAATTAAAAGCAGTTATTTTAGGCCAGGATCCATATCATGGGGCCAATCAGGCCTTTGGTCTTTCATTCGCCGTACAAAAAGGCATAACAGTGCCGCCATCCCTCAAAAACATTTACAAAGAGTTAGCTACGGATATCCCGGGCTTCACAATTCCTAATCATGGTGATCTTACCAAATGGGCCAACCAGGGTATATTGCTCTTGAACGCCACACTTACTGTACAGGCGGGCAAACCAGGTTCACATCAAAAGAAAGGCTGGGAGATTTTTACTGATACGGTAATTCGTACCATCTCGGAACAGAAAGAAGGTATTGTATTTTTGCTATGGGGCAAATTTGCACAAGCAAAAACTGAGCTTATTGATACCGAAAGGCATCATGTGCTTAAAGCTGCTCACCCATCGCCCTACTCTGCCGATAACGGCTTTTTTGGCTGTCATCATTTTTCAAAAACAAATGGTATACTGACTTCTGACGGAAAAACACCTATCGACTGGCAAATTGACTAAAAAATAAAACCAGGCATTGTAAAATAAGTTTTTGATTTGAACAAGAACGGCTGCAAGTGTTATACATGCAGCCGTTTCAGTTTTACTTGTAAACTTAAATTACTAATATTCTAAAGGCACAGTAGGCTCTTTCTTACTGGTCGACATAATCATCATAGTTTGAAATGTTTTTACCACGGGTATCCGGCTTATCTTATCCATAATTAATTGCTCGTAAAGTTTTATATCGCGTACATATACTTTCAGCAAAAAATCGCATTGCCCGGTCACGTGGTGACATTCCGTTACCTCTTTTATTTTCTGAATTTCTTTTAAAAAAACATCTATTGTGTTGCTTTTATGAAAGTCCAGAGAGACCTGTATAAACGTTTTTATGCCTAATCCCAGTTTCTCTTCATCTACTAAGGCATGGTAGCTTTTAATGTATTCCGCATTCTCCAGCTTACGTACACGTTCTAAGGTAGGTGCCGGCGATAACCCAATTTCATTGGATAGTTGCAGGTTGGTGATACGTCCGTTCTCTTGAAGTATTTTAAGTATTTGTAAGTCTATCTTATCTAATTCAGCACCCATGTTTGCAAAGATATATCAGTACAGCACAAAATAAAATTTTTTATTCAGTTTGATAAACAAAAGTTAATTTTATAAGTTTTAAAATTTAGACAAGCCTAAATTTAATATTAGATTTGTATAAATGCACTCATTTACAGAAGAAAACTATATAAAAAGCATTTATCATTTACTTGTACGCACACAAAGCGCTACAACAAATGATATTGCGGCGGTGCTTGGCACCAAAGCTGCCTCTGTTACAGATATGCTTAAAAAGCTGGCAGATAAAAAGCTTATTAACTACACGCGCTACCAAGGCGTTAGTTTAACCGAAAGTGGTGAGCAGGTTGCATTAGCTGTTGTGCGCAAGCACCGCCTGTGGGAATATTTTTTAGTAGAAAAATTAAACTTTAAATGGGATGAAGTACACGAAATGGCTGAGGAACTGGAGCATATTACTTCGACAAAATTAATTGACAGGCTGGATGAGTTTATGGGATGTCCGCAATTTGATCCGCATGGCGACCCAATACCAGATGTAGACGGCCGGATAATCCAGCAGCAAATGCAGCCAATGCTAGTGCTTTGTAAAGATCAAAGCGGCACCATTGCAGGTGTAGCCAACCACTCCCCTGCTTTTTTGCAGTATCTGGAAAAGACACAGCTTACACTTGGCCAAACTATAACTGTAAAGGAAGTTACAGATTATGACCTTTCGGTGCAATTACATACAAACAACAAGGAATTTAATATAAGCCATGAAGTGGCTAAAAATTTATTAATAATTATATGAGTACTAACAGTGAATCGCTCAGCAGCGTACACAGTTCGGTTGAAACCCAAAATAAAACCGGCTGGCGTAAAATACTGGCTTTCATTGGCCCCGCTTACCTGATTAGTGTAGGTTATATGGACCCGGGCAATTGGGCAACCGATTTACAGGCGGGCAGCCAGTTTGGTTATAAATTGGTATGGGTGCTTTTGATGTCGAACCTAATTGCGCTGTTGCTACAATCGTTAAGCGCGCGGTTAGGCATTGTAAGAGGTTTGGATATAGCCCAGGCCTCAAAAAACACCTATCCACGATTTATAAATTTCTGTTTATACGTTTTGGCTCAGATTGCTATTATAGCATGTGATCTGGCCGAAATTATTGGCATGGCCATTGGCTTGCAATTGTTATTTGGCCTGCCGCTTATTTGGGGTGTATCCATCACCATGCTGGATACGATACTGCTACTTTTCCTGCTCAACAAAGGTATGCGACGGCTTGAAGGTTTCATTGTTTCGCTGATTTTTATTGTTGGGTTTTCGTTTCTTATAGAGATGATTATTGTAAAGCCCGATTTGCCGGAACTTGCCAAGGGCTTTATTCCATCCCCCCTAAATCACGATGCGTTATACATTGCAATTGGTATTATCGGCGCAACAGTAATGCCACACAACTTGTATCTACATTCGTCCCTGGTGCAAACCAGAAAAATAGACCGGAGTGATGCTGGTATACGCAGTGCCTTAAAGTTTAACTTTTGGGATACAACTATAGCTTTAAATCTTGCCTTTTTTGTAAACGCAGCCATATTGATTTTAGCAGCCAGTGCATTTTTTCGCAACGGCTACCACCAGGTTGCCGAAATTCAGGATGCGCACAAATTGTTAAGTAATATCTTTGGCCCAATGGCACCTAAACTGTTTGCCATTGCCTTAATTGCGGCTGGTCAAAGCTCAACTGTAACAGGTACGCTGGCAGGCCAAATTATAATGGAAGGCCACCTCAATCTGCGCATAGCGCCTTGGTTGCGCCGTTTGTTGACCCGTTTGCTGGCTATACTACCGGCATACCTAACCTTGCTGTACGCCGGCGAGAACGGACTAGGCCGTTTGCTGGTTCTAAGTCAGGTGGTTTTGAGCTTACAGCTCGGCTTTGCGGTAATACCACTGATACATTTTACTTCAGACAAGCAAACCATGGGCAAGTTTGTGATAAAGCCGTGGATAAAGATATTGGCCTGGATATTTGCAATTTTGATTGTAGGTTTAAACGCACGCTTGGTTATTGAAGAAATTAATAAGTGGAGTGATGCCAACCCCCAATCCCGCTATATTGTGCATTACGTAATTACTCCTATAGCTATAGCTGTAGGCGTCTTACTGCTGTATGTATTCATCAAGCCATTAATTAGCAAAACAACAAAAAGCACAGCTGCCGTGCCGCACGGCATCGCAGTAGCTATCCAGGAGTTGGATGAGGTGAGCTACAACCGCATTGGCATTGCTATAGATTTTTCGAACAATGACCAAATAGCCATAAAGCACGCCATAACGCAAGGCGGCAAAAAGGCTATGTATACGCTTATACATGTTGTTGAAACTGCAGGCGCCCGTTATCACGGCACACAAGTAATGGACTATGAAACCCAAAGCGATTTTGCCAATATGGAACAATACGTAACGGCGCTTGAGCAATTAGGTTACCAATCGGTAACGCGAATTGGTTATGGTAATAGGGCAAATGCCATAGCAAAGGTTGTACGCGACGAAGGTGTTGACTTTTTGGTAATGGGATCGCACGGCCATAAGGCCATGAAAGATTTAATTTATGGCACTACTGTTGATACGGTAAGGCACCTGGTAAATGTGCCTGTGCTGGTGGTAAAACCAGCCAAAAAATAATTTGCATATTTGCATGCTCAGCCATCATGAACGAACAACTCTATATAAAAAATAAAAAAGCGTATTTTGAATATCATATACTCGACGAGTATACTGCCGGCATAAAATTGCTGGGTACCGAAATTAAATCTATCCGTGATGGAAAGGCTAATCTTAACGATGCCTTTTGTACATTCATCAGTGACCAATTGTACGTTCGCAACCTGCACATATCCGAATATTCGCACGGCTCATTTTATAACCACGAGGCCAAGCGCGACAGGGTTTTGCTGCTGAATAAAAAAGAGCTAAAAAAACTTCGTACCCGGTCTGAAGAGAAAGGATTTACTATAGTACCACTTGCCCTGTTTATCAGTGAGCGCGGCTTCGCCAAATTGAAAATTGGCCTGGCCCAGGGAAAGAAGACTTTCGACAAACGCGAAACCATGAAGGAGCGCGACACCAAGATTGAATTAAGCCGGGTAATGAAAAGATAACCTTGATTTAGGAAGGGTGTGATGAGGAGTTATTATATATACAGTACTACACCGGGTTGGCATAACATCATTACCCTCAAATGCTTACCATGCCTTGTCGCCTACTAGTGGTACAAATCTAAAGGTATCCAATACTACCTTTTCGTAGTCATTTTCAGCTACTTTTAAAATAGTTACCATTTTTTGCTCATTCTCGTCGCCAACCGGAATAACTAGTAAGCCGCCCACATTTAATTGTCGCAACAATATTTCGGGCACCGTGGGTGCACCTGCAGTAACAATAATTTTATCATAAGGAGCATGGGCTTCGATGCCCTTAGAGCCATCGCCTAAAAAGAAATGCGGTTTGTAACCCATGTATGGCAACACCTGTATGGTACGCTCATAAAGTTTCTCCTGCCGCTCAATGGTATAAACCTGCGCACCTAATTCCATTAATACGCAGGTTTGATAACCACAACCGGTGCCTATTTCCAGCACCTTTTGCCCTTTATGAATATGCAATAACTCAGACTGGTAAGCTACGGTATAAGGCTGTGAAATAGTTTGCCCCGCCCCTATCGGAAAGGCAATATCTTTGTAAGCCTGATTCCAAAAGGTTTCATCAAAAAAGAAATGACGGGGTACTTTACCAATAGCGGCCAACACTTGTTCATCTTCAATACCCTTCTTTTTTAAAACTTCAACCAACCTTTTACGGGCACCCTTCTCGCGGTAATTATCAATAAACTTGTAAGCCATTTGTTCTGCAAATCTACGTTAAAACGGGCGCTTTTTGATGATGCTGTAAAAAGTTTGGGCGTGATTGGCGTTTAAGCTATTGGGTGTAAGCACAGTAAAAAATTGTTCTAAGATGTTTGGCATCGAAGCTAAACTTCACAATTTGATAACAATAAACGTTGTTGCATTTATGCAATGCTGCACGTACTTATTTAAACAATAACTAAATGACAAAATTTGTACGTACAAAAGCGTGGTTCGCGGCTTGTTTGTTGATCATATCAACAATAGCTTGCAATAAACACGATTGTGAAGAAGTCGAAGACGATCGCTTGGAAACTACTGCAACCATTATTGATAGTGGAAGCCCGGCCCTAGATGGTTGTGGATGGCTGATCAGAACAAACGGAACAACTTACAGCCCGGATAATTTGCCTGAGGCTTTTAAACTGAATAACATTCAGGTAAAAATTATTTACACTATATCAGAAGCTAAATTTCAATGTGGATTTAACAACAGTGGTCCGAATTTTATCCACTTGTACGATATCAAAAGATAGCCCGCCTTAGTAAGGATCTACATTGGGCTGTACCAAGCACCCTTTACTTAATTTGGTGGTCTGAAACTGCAAAATCACATCGCGAATTACGGTTTTAACCTTAGCAATAGAAACACTGTCCTTCTCGAATTTTAGCATGATAGATTTGATATAAAAGTTACGTATCCGGCTTATCAACGGAAACTCTGGCCCTATCACACGGTCGCCAAAGTGCTTACCAAGTTCATTAGCCAGGTACTCGGCCTGATGAAATAATCGTTCTGCATCTTTGTGTTTTACGTCCATTTGTATGATGCGATAAAACGGCGGATACTTAAAGCTCTTACGTTCCTCTATCTCTGTCAAATAAAGTTCCTTATAATCATTCCGTATTACTTGGTCAACAACCCGGTGATGCGGATTGTATGTTTGTATAACTACCTTACCTTGCTTGCCCCGTCTTCCGGCTCTTCCACTCACCTGTGCCAACATCTGAAAACTACGCTCGTTGGCACGATAATCAGGATACTTTAGCAAACTATCTGCATTGATGATACCAATAACGGTTACATCAGAAAAATCCAGTCCCTTGGCCACCATTTGCGTACCTACCAGTATGTCTATGCGTTTTTCCTCAAGGTCGTTAAGCATGTTTTGGTAAGCATTGCGTGTGCGGGTGGTGTCCAGGTCCATACGGGCTATGCGTGCATCGGGTAGCAAAACCTGCAGCTCGTCTTCTATTTTTTCCGTACCAAAGCCCTTATACTCCAAGTGGGTTGAACCGCATGCCGGGCAGGTATTGAGTGATTCCTCTTTATAACCACAATAATGGCAATGCAAATGGCTACTACTTTTATGGTAAGTTAAACTTACATCACAATTGATACAACGCGGTGTAAAGGCGCAAACGCGGCAAACCAATACAGGTGCGTACCCGCGCCTGTTCTGGAAAAGAATAACCTGTTCTTTATTGGCTATAGCATTTTGCATATCCTTCATCAGCACACTCGTAAAGTGCGATTGCATGGTTTTGCGCTTGGTTTCCTCTGTAATACTCACAACCTCAATTTGCGGCAGGCTTACGCCACCAAAGCGTTCCGTTAACTCGGCCAAACCATACTTTTTAGTACGGGCATTAAAGTAAGATTCGAATGATGGTGTAGCCGACCCCAACAATACTTTAGCTTGATAACGGCCCGCCAGATAAATGGCGGCATCGCGAGCATTGTACCGCGGAGCTGGCTCAAACTGCTTGTAAGAAGTTTCGTGCTCTTCATCAATGATAATAAGGCCCAAATTATCAAACGGCAAAAATACCGATGAACGTGCGCCAAGTACCACTTTGTATTCATGCTTTAGTACCTTTTGCCACACCTCTACGCGTTCATTGTCATTAAAACGGGAATGGTAAACACCTATATCATTACCGAAATATTTACGTAAACGCTCAATAACGTGCGTGGTTAAGGCAATCTCTGGTAATAGATATAAAACCTGTTTGCCGGCCCGTATAGCTTCTTCTACCAGCCTGATATATATTTGCGTTTTCCCGGATGATGTCACACCATGCAGTAATATCACTTCCTTTTCATGAAATTGCTGTTGTATATCTTCTAACGCCCCTTGCTGTGCCTCATTTAAGTTGAAGGTTGCAAATGATTCATAATCTTCATAATAAAGCCGGCTTACATTTTTATCTTCTGCTATCAATATCTGCTTATCTGTTAATGCTTTAATGATAGATGAACTTGCATCACTTGCATCAGTAAGGTCGTTTTTAGATACCAGCTTTTTCTCGCGCGACAATTTGATGTAAGCTAAAACGGCATCTGCCTGTTTAGGTGCCCGGCGTTCGAGTTGTACAAACAAGGCCTTCAACTGGTCCGGATCATCGTAAATCGGATTTAATCGGATGTAAGTACGCTTACGGGGTTTATAACGCTCACTCACCTCTTCCGATATGTGGATGATGTTCTTATCAAACATGGATTTGAGCACCGGCATTACCGTTTTTTGGCCCAGCAGCTTTACAATATCACTTACCGTGAGCACAGGTTGCAGGTCAAGTGCATCTACAATTAAAAATTCCTTATCATGCAATTGAGAACGGTCAACATGTTCGTCGGGGTTGAGCATAATGCGGGTTTCACTGGCCAGCTTTAGGGCCGATGGTAGCGCCGCAGCCATCACTTCGCCTATGTTGCATAAATAATAATCGGCCAGCCACTTCCAAAATTCCAACTGCTGTGGCGTAACAACAGGCTCTTTATCTAACACATCCATTAGATATTTGGCCTCATACCTACCAGGCGCTTCGTTTGTAATCTCTTTAATTATCGCAGTGTATAATTTGCTTTTACCAAACTGTACTACCACCCGTTTACCTATGGCAACGGCATCATTAAGTTCAAATGGCACACGGTACGTGTAATTTTTAGAAATAGCCAGCGGCAGTATTACCTCTGCAAAAAGAGTAACACGGTCGGTGTGGTGTGTTTCAGCAAATTCTAACATGATTTATTTTTCTTTCCCGGCGCCTAATGCCAGTGTAATCCAGCCGGCTATAAACAACAGTCCGCCTACTGGTGTGATTGGCCCCAACACGTGGAGCCAGCTCCATTGCAGTATACTATTACAGGCCAGCAAGTATAATGAACCGGAAAAAAATAATATACCCAACGTAAACAGCCAGTAACTGGCATAGGTAAAATTATTATTGCTGCGGTTAAATGCTGCCAGAAACAATAACGCAAAAACATGGTAAAAATGATACTGAACGGCAGTACCCCATACTTGCAGTTGCTGTGGTTCGAGCCGGGCCTTCAATCCATGGGCGCCAAAAGCGCCCGTAATAACAGCCAGTGCGCCTAATAACGCTGCAGTAACAATTATTCTTTTATTCATTCAGATGTAAATTCATGCTAAATTAACCAATTGCAAGTATTCCTTTATTGGCACAAGGTAAAAATCTACATTTGCCTATTGTAAAGCATTATGAAGAAACTGATTATCATCACCATACTTTTATTGATAGCAACCGCGGTGGTAACAGTTGCATATTTTAAACACCTGAACCCGCCGGGTCAACGAGCCACTCAAGTAATCAATACCATACCGCCGTCAGCAGCCTTAATTTTTGAGTTTAACAATGATGACAGCTTTTATGACATTTACCAAAAAAGCAGCCTATTTAGTGCTGTAACAGGCAAAAACAAAATGGCGCAGTTACACGCGCTACGTCAATCTGTATTGGGCAACAATTTGTTAAAGCCTTTCTTTTCTGATCAAAATATCTTCGTCTCCATACACCCACAACGTGATGACAGCCTGGCATTTTTAATAACCATATCTACCACAACAGAGCTAGGCAATAATGTTATAGCACAGGCAGTGCACCAGCCCAACGTTAAATTAAAAGCTGTTAAATTTGGTAAAAAAGCAGGCTATGCACTAAAAACCGATTCGCTTGATTCAGACTTTTATCTGGCTAACAAAGGTAGTGGTATTTGGCTGGGTAGTTTTTCGAAAGACCTAGTAGAGGAAAGCTTGAAGTATGCTGCTAATGAGCAAACAAGCCAATTTGTTTTATTACCTGATCAGCAAAATGCAACTTCTTTAGGCACCCTTTACGTCAATTACAAGCAAGTTGGACCTTTACTTAACCAATTATACAAAGGAGAAAATGTAGATCTTTGGAAGGGTTTGCCTATGCTCCCCGCTACCGCTACTTTAAGCCTAAATTATAAGAGCGACGCCTTAATGTTTAATGGGTTTACAACGTTTAAAAGCGCTCAGCACATTAGTTATGTTGACATTTTCAGAAAGATGGCCCCGGTTGCAATGGACCTGAAGAATTTGTTTCCCTCCACAACTGCCTATGGCTGTAGCTATGCAACACCGGATGTAAAGTTATTTAAAAAGTTGTTGAATAGCTGGCAACACAAGGCAGGTTTAGAAGCAGACAAATCATCGCTTTTTAAAAAGATAAAGAACGAAACCGGCGTGCAATTCAACAAGGAATTTGACAATTTACTCGATAATGAGTTTGCCGTAATTACCACCCGTTTTCAAGAAAAGCTAGCCATTATTAAAGTGAAAAACGGTACAGCACTTAGGCCATACCTTAACAACATTAGTACACTCACACCAGATGAGGAAAGCGGGCAGCTTAATTATAACCAGGTTTTCTTATTTTTATTAGGCGATGCCCTAACACCGTTTCGCCGGCCCTATTTTATAATTTTAGATAATTATCTGGTACTGGCTAACTCGTCGCATGATTTAGCCAACTTTAAACAGAATTATCTGAACAATGAATTTTTAAACAACAGTGCCGACTATGTGGCTTTTAACAACTTGTTGGCGCAACGTTGTAATGTAAGTTACTTCGTGCACTTTAAGAATGCCGGCTACGTTTTTAAGCGCACGCTTAAATCGCCATATGCAAAAGCTTACCAGCAGCAGCCCGGACTAAAAGATTATTACGCCGCATCCTATCAACTTTCTGCTTCTGAAAATCAATATTACACCAACCTTTGTTTCAAACTAAACACGCCCGACAGCGTTTCTTTATCCAGGTAACATTATTTTTACAATTTGTGGCTGGCGCTGTAATAAAAGGCAATATTCTGCGTCTATGCTACTAATACTTGCTTTAACGTCTGAATGAATAAGTTTTTAATTGGTTTACTATTAATTGGCATAAGTACTAAAAGTTACGCTCAACGTTTTGCCCACTATAATACCGGCACGTTGTACGACTCTTTTGAAAACCCATCGCAGGCTGCTTTTATACCCGACTCGAGCCGGCAGTTTGCTTTTAGTTTGTTACCCAACATAAGTGTAAATGCGTTTTTACAAGGTAACGGTCAATACACCTTAAAATCGAGACTTTTTTTGGGCCGATATAATAGTGAAGCGATTACTGTAGGCCAAAACCAGAATAACAATGTAATGGCTAATGTTAACGGGTATATTGGAATGCTTAAAATGTTTACCAGTTTAAGCGGCAAACAGGAAGTTGGCGTGTCATGGCAAGTTAAGGGTTATGGACGCGGTATGGTTACCGATGAAACGATGGCCCTTTTTAACGGAGCCGGCCCCTTTATTGGAAACAACCCCTCTCCTGTTATAAGCTATGCAAATATATTTAACAGCAAGGCCTTCTATGAAGCCTATCATCAGTTTAGTATCACCTACCGTGAAAAGGTAACGCAAACATTTGCAGTTGGCGTTAAGTTAAGTGCTTTATCAGGAATAGCTTACAACAAAATCAACATTACGCAATCGAACATAGACTTTTTCCGGCAACAAGATGCTGCCGTCCTCGCATTAGCCGGTACATTTCAAAGCACTTATGAGCTTGGCACCTTTCGAAAACGGGATTTGCTTCCTAATATAAATAATCCAGGCGCAGCTATTGGTTTAGGTGCTACGTATACAGGCTTAGCCGGCATCATTATGCAGGGTAATATTAAAGACCTTGGCTTTATAAGATGGGGAGGCGACGCAACAACTTATACCTTTGGCAATGGTGTACCACCTGCACGTATCGAGGGTCTATCTACACCGCAACGCGAAAAAAATGTGAGCAATGCTTTAACTAAATTAGTAGAACGATTACCAGAACAAAAACCTTTTGTTAAACCTATTGTGGGTAGGGCCGAATTTTCGATGGCTAAGAAATTCATGTTTGGTAAAACTACCTATTTACCTACGGCTATAGTTTCTAAGCAACTTTACGGATCTGGCACTGCCCTCGCATTGGTGAATCAAATAGATTTCGGTGGATTTGGTGCCTCTTTAAGCGGTATTTCCAATGAAGAAAAGCGCTTTGATCTAGGCCTTCAATTCATGTATAAATCACCGAACTTTGAGATTTTTGTTGGCAGCGAGCAACTCGGCAAAACAATGAACCTTAATAGTGCAAGCGGAAAAAACGAGGATGCTATACTCAAACCGATGTCACATTCGGGTGGAAATATCTACTTTGGCTTCTCCTTTAAGTTTGGTAAACTTATAGAACGCTGGAAGGGCGAAGGATACCATTACAACGGAGCAGAACAAGGACCGCTTGGCCAGGCCTGGAACCGGTGGTTTAATAAATAAGCTTAAGCACCTGCCTTTTTGCCGGCAATAAACTCCTTCAAATAAAAAGGCTCAAAGTAAGCAACGTCCTCAAACAGCCTAGCTTCAAAGGCTGCACCTGCACGGAATGCCAAATGAGCGGCAGAATTTATAAAGTTGGTATGAAATAAAGCGTTGCCGTGTGCTTCTAAAACGGACTGGCACTTAGCTGCACCATCTCCAAAAAATAGTACTTTTTGACTCGCCAGCACAGTAGCAAAACTATTTTCATCAATAATTTCTGCAGTGGTATTTTGCAAACGGTTTCCGTTAACATCAAATAAGGCCGTATAAACCTCCATTCGTCGGGCGTCAATCATAGGGCATAATAACAGGCTTTTATCCGTTACCTGCTTAGCCATACCATCAGCCATAGCTTGTAAAGTTTCAACAGCAATCAATGGTTTATCCAAAGCATAGCACATACCTTTGGCTGTTGATACACCTATCCGTAAACCCGTGTATGAACCGGGCCCACTGCTTACTGCAACGGCATCAATATCCTGGTAAGTTTTTTGGGCCGTTTTGAAGACGTCTTCAATAAATATTGTAATTACTTCGGCGTGTACGTTTCGCTGGTTGAGTTCTTTTAACGCTAAAACATTTCCATTATCCACTAACGCTACCGAACACGCTGTAGTGGCTGTTTCTATTTGAAGAATTAAACTCATTGGTTTTAGTTAAGGTACCGGATCATGCCCATGGCCTCCCCAAGGATTACAACGGATTATACGCTTTATTGTAAGCCAACCACCTTTAAAGGGACCATGTTTTTTTATAGCCTGCAAACCATAATGCGAACAGGTAGGCGTGTAGCGGCAAGATGCGCCCAATATTGGCGAAAGCACAATTTGATAACCTCTTATGAGCAGGATAAATAACCGGCTTATAACGTTATTAAACAGCTTTAGGATGGTTTGCATAAGCCTGCTCGCACAGTTGCGACAATAGTTTAACCATCTTTTTATCCATAAAAGTAAAATCGTTTATCTCTTTACCAATGTAGTTAAGGGATAAAAGGATTTGCGTGCCTTGCTCTTGCAACGGTTGGTAGAGTAACAGTTGTTTGTGTAGCCGGTACACCTCACGCATGCGCCTCTTAATCAAATTCCGATCAACCGCACGGCGATAGCGCTTCTTAGATACTGCAAAAACAACCTGCACAGTAGCCGGCTGCTGTACTGATGCCTGCAACCATGATACACGGAATGGATAACACAAAAAGGAAGAGCCGCTACGAAAAAGCTCATCTAAAAGCCTTTTATTGCATAGCCGCTCTTCCTTTTTAAAAGTATACATATTGCTTATATGGTTAACCGGAGATTAATAAATAACGGCACCAACCCCAGTTATAGGAGCAAGCAACCTGTATTATGCCTTATGACGACGCTCGTCAGACACTGATAATCTCTTTCTGCCTTTTGCTCTTCTGGCTGCTAATATCCTTCTGCCGTTAGCAGTTGCCATGCGCTCACGGAAACCGTGTTTGTTTCTTCTTTTACGTTGAGACGGCTGAAACGTTCTTTTCATGATTGTATATTCTTATATTCGTTATATTCCTAAAAAACGGGAGCGCAAATTTAGTGTTTTTCTGTTAGTTATCAAATATAATTATTACTATTTAAAATTATGGCTTATTGGCAGTAAATTACGATTCTAAACAGGTAATTATGAAATTAGGTCTTGTATATGTACTGCTACTTATACCCTTTCTGGCGCCAGCGCAAAACAACTACAAAGTGTTTAACACCACTACACAAAAGCTGGCCACGCTTGATGATATTGCAAAGGAGATGGCTAACGCGGATGTGTTGTTTTATGGTGAAGAACATAACGATTCGGTTGGCCACACATTAGAGCTAGCGTTGTTTACCAAACTTATTGAAAAATATCCAGGCAAAGCTACTTTATCGCTCGAGATGTTTGAGACAGATACACAGCCTGTGCTAAATGAATACCTCAACGGTTTGATACGCGAAAAAAATATGATTAGCGACGCACGTGCATGGCCTAATTACACAGACTACCGCCCGATGGTAGAATTGGCTAAACAGCAGCACATACCTGTTATTGCTGCTAACTCACCCGGCCGATATACCAACCGGGTAACCCGCTTGGGCTTAAACAGCTTAAACGATTTGAGCTCCACCGCAAAAACTTGGCTTCCTCCCCTGCCTGTTGATACAGCAACTGGTGCCTACGCTAAAAAGTTTGCCGCTTTAATGGGAGGGCACGGGATGCCGGGCATGCAAGTGTACCAATCACAAAACCTTTGGGATGCCACAATGGCCTGGTCAATTACCAAGCATCTTAAGGCACACGCCGGCTGCAAAATTATGCAAATCAATGGAGGCTTTCACAGCGAGGATAAGTTAGGCGCTGTAGAAAAACTTAAAAAGTATGCACCAACAGCACGCATAATAAACGTGGCGGCATATGCTATTGACAATATAGAAACGGTTGACTGGAGCAAATACAACAAAGCCAACAATTATATAATTGTAACCGACATTAAATTGCAGAAAAGCTTTTAGTTAAGCCTTACGAGCCAGAATATCTCTTATCTCAGTTAATAAAACCTCTTCTTTGCTTGGTGCCGGAACCACTGTGGGCGCCACAGCTTCTTTCTTTTTGAACCTGTTGATTGCTTTTATAAATAAAAATAAAGCAAAGGCAACGATAACGAAAGAAATGATTTGTGACAAGAAATTGCCGTACTTAATGGCCGTACCGGGCACCACCAACTGGCTCAGGTTTGATAAGTTAGCCGCTTTTAGTGCAGGCGTTAATATAGCCGGAGTAATTATATCCTCCACAAGCGAGCTAACAATTTTTCCAAAAGCGGCGCCTATAACTACTGCAACAGCTAAATCCAACACATTGCCTTTAACGGCAAACTCTTTAAACTCTTTTAAAATCGACATAAGGCGAATAATTAGTTGTACGCAGGCTAATTTACAATAATATTAGCATATCAAAATTCAATGTCAGCACAAACAAAACCCCGCTTTTGGTATTTACCCATTAATCTATAAACTTACTTTTTGTTTAATAACGCCTATTGATGTATTTTTGGCGTAGTCTATATTATGTTAAAACAGAATCTTCAACAAAAACTCTTACAAAAGCTTTCACCACAGCAAATTCAGTTTATTAAGCTGTTGCAAGTACCTACGGTATCGCTCGATACCCGTATTAAGGAAGAATTAGAAGAAAATCCGGCTCTTGAAGATTTAAGCTTAACTAATATGAGCGAGCCGGAAGAACAATATCCCGACCGCGACCCAGATGAAGATTACTCAGGCAACGAAGAAAGCAATGAGTATGATGAGTTTAATATCGACGACTACCTGCAGGACGACAACGTAAACGATTACGGCTCCCGATATGACCAAAACGGTGATGACGACGAGGAACGTAAGGAAATGCCTATAGCTATACAAAGCTCATTTTTCGAAAACCTGCAATCGCAATTGGATTTAGTACCATTGAGCGATAAAGATTTCCGTATAGGGCAGCAAATTATAGGCAGTTTAGATGATGATGGTTATTTACGCCGCCCTATCATGTCGCTAACTGATGACCTGGCATTTTCACAGAATGTAATGGCCGAGGACGAAGAAGTGGAAGAAATGTTAAAAGTGATTCAAAGCTTCGATCCTCCGGGCGTTGGTGCACGCAGTTTGCAGGAATGTTTGCTCATTCAATTACGGCGCAAAGACGTTACCGATCCTATCATTGTTAAAGCCATACTGGTAGTTGAGCACTATTTGGACGAGTTTACCCGCAAGCACTACGACAAGCTAGAGAAATCGTTGAACATGAACTCTATTGAGTTGCGTGGCGTTGTTAACGAAATTTTGAAGCTCAACCCTAAACCGGGCGACTCTAATGAGGTTAATACCAAACAACAGCAAGTTATTCCTGATTTCCATATCAGCAATAATGATGGCGTGCTGATACTTACCCTTAATGCCAAGAACGCTCCCGAGTTGCGTGTAAGCCGCTCTTACCAGGAAATGTTTGAGCATTATGATAAGGCTTCGCAGCGCGATAAAAAAATGAAAGAGGCGGTACAGTTTGTAAAGCAAAAACTCGACTCGGCCAAGTGGTTCATAGATGCTATTAAGCAACGGCAGCAAACATTGTTAAAAACAATGAACGCTATTATGCAGTATCAATATGAATTCTTTTTAACCGGCGATGAAAAGAATTTGCGCCCTATGATATTAAAAGATATTGCAGACCGTATCGGTATGGATATTTCTACAGTATCGCGCGTGGCAAACTCCAAATACGTGCAAACCGAACATGGAACTTACCTGCTTAAGTCTTTCTTTTCCGAAGCTATTCAAACCGAAAGCGGCGAAGAGGTATCCAATAAAGAGGTTAAGAAGATTTTGGAAGAGTGTATTGGTGGCGAAGATAAACGCCACCCACTGGCCGATGAAAAACTTACCGATATATTAAAAGAAAGGGGCTATAACATTGCCCGCCGCACCGTGGCTAAATATCGTGAGCAAATGAATATACCGGTAGCCCGCCTGCGTAAGGAACTTTAAGAGTATAAACTGGTAGCAGAAGCGAAGACCTGGCAAAACCAGGTCTTTTAACGTCTCTCTAATTCTTATTCAATTACTCGTTATCAAAATCAGGCTCTTCCTGGCTGTCGTTGTTGAATGCTTCAGGGCGCACACTTTGTATGGCGGCACCAATTCGCTCAACCAGGTCGTCATCCAAAGCGCCATCTTGCTGTTCCCAGCATTCAATTTCTTTACATGTGTGCACCAGCGTACACAAATGCTCGTCGTTAGCCACAACAATGTAAGTATCATTACAAGGTATGACTAACATGTTGCTTAAATCGCCGGTATCATAAAAATCAACTTCAATTCTAAATGACTCTTCGCTGTTTTGCTCGTTGAAGTCAAGCTCGTCGAAATTTTCTTGTTGCATATTTAAAATACAAACTTAGTCACGGATGGTTTTCTGAAAAACGATGAAGCAATCGTTAATATTAATTATAGATTAATTTTCACTAAACTAATTGCTAAGCCGCATTTTAATGAGTTACTTTACTATATGGAACTCAACCTCGCCAACTCAACAAGCCCCGAGATGCTCAAATTGCACTTTGTGCATCACTTAAACAGAGTTTATTTCGGCAAAAAATACCTACAGGAACATGTTCCTAATCTAATCGGTATATCCTCTCTTCGCAAGCTACAATTAGCTATACATGAGACTTGGGAAGATATTTGCAACCAGGTGAAGCGGCTGCAAGAAATATATGTGCTTATTGATGAACAGCCAGCTAACGAAAATTGCGTTCCTATAATTGCTGTATTTAAAGACGCCTTTGAACCACAGGATTATGGTGCTGATACCAACCTGATCAATGATGTGGATATTATACTCTACTTGCAGCTTTTAGAGCATATTAATTTAACCTCATACAGGCTGTTAAAAGTATTGGCCGCCGCACTAAATTATAAAGAAGCGGAGCAACTACTGCTTGAAAGCTTTGATGAAGCGATAGATAACGACAAACTTTTTGCGATGATTGCGGACGAATATGTTAAACGTTAACGCTTATTGATAAACTAAAAAAGCCTTTAGCGTTAAGCTAAAGGCTTTTTTAGTTTATATAAATTGCTTTAAATTATGCGTTTTGAACTGAAGTGTTCAGATCGTCAGCTTCGCCTTTAAAGGCTGATTTGGCTCTGTCAACAGAATCACTTGCATATGATTTTGCATCATCAAACTTAGCTTCAGCCTCGTCTTTGTAGTCTGATAAGTTACCCAATACGCCGTTGAATTTTGACTTTGCTTTATCAACCAGTGTATTGCCATATTCTTTCAGGTCATCACCGGTAATTTTTGCTTTGTCTTTCGTTTTTTCAACTAAGTCATTTACATAATCGGCAATGTCTTCGCGCAACTCTGAGCCACTCTCAGGCGCTAACAGTAAACCTATTGCTGCACCAGCTGCAGCACCTACTAAAAGTGCTGCAATAATTTTAGTTTGATCTTTCATGTCTTTGTTCTTTTTAGCAGATGATATAAATGCATAACGTTTTATGAACACTACTGTTTAAATAATTTGCAAAAAAGTGTAATTGGGCAGATTAGCAACAAGCTAAGCCTCATATCTATACAACGGTAACGAAAAGTAGAAGGCAGAGCCATTGCTTTTTTCACTCTGAACCCAAACATGCCCGCTGTGCCTTTTAATAATTTCGGCAGCTACATACAGGCCAATTCCAAAGCCAGAGAACGTTTGCTCATTTTTCCCTTCAACCCGGTAAAACCGGTTAAATATTTTTGCTTGCTCCTCCGGATTAATACCTATTCCATAATCCTGAACCGCAATCTTTACTTCATGCTCAGTAGCGCTTACTTTAACATCTATACGGTCACTTTCGGGCGAGTATTTGATGGCATTAGTCAAAAAATTAGTCATTACCTGGGCAATACGGTCGCGGTCGGCGTTAACGGTATAAGATGGCGCTGGCGTAAAAACGATGTCATGGTGTGTGGCTGTATGCTGCACTTCCTCTATCGTTTCTTTTAAAACATCATTCAACACAAACGGCTCGCAATTAAGGCTTAGCCTGCCGCTTTCCATTTTCGAAACGTCAAGTAAATCGGTAATTAAACGTGTTAGCTTATTAATTTGCTTATTAACGGTGTTTAAGGATTTCAACAGAAATTCATCCTCACTACGATCTTTATAAATGGAAAGTAACAGTTGTATATACGCCTTTATTGATGTAATTGGCGTTTTTAGCTCGTGACTGGCCATGCCGATAAAATCGTTTTTGACTTGCTCGTGTTCTTTCATGTCGGTAATATCCATACCCGAGCCTATATAGCCTTCAAACACACCAGCGTTCATCCGCGGAACTCCTTTCATACCAATCCACCTAAAGTCTTCGCCACTCTTCATCCGGTACTCCAGGTAAAATTCTTCGCGGTTATCAAATGCCTGGTTGTAGCTGGTGATAACCATTTCCTTATCGTTAGGATGCATAAGGCTGCTCTGCAGATGCCCATTATCTGACAGCAACTCGGCCACGTTGGCAAATTGCGTCCAGTTCTTATTCAAAAAAGTAGTACGTTTATCAACACCCGTCATCCAGATGAGTACCGGAGCAGAGTCGGCAATGTTTCTGAAACGCTCCTCGCTGTCTCTCAGCATTTGCTCAGATTTTTTACGCTCCGTGATATCCATACATGAGCCTACATAACCTGCAAACTCACCATTTGATAAATAACGCGGTTTTCCTGTTGCCGCTACCCACTGGGTACATCCATCCTTTCTTAAAACCCTAAAATCAACCTGATACTGGCTTTTAAGGTTAACATCCCGCCTAAAATTGTTGATGACCTGCTCACGGTCCAGCGGTACTACAAATTCAATCCAGCCGCGGCCCAGGTGAACATCGTACGGTTCGCCGGTCCAGTCAATCCAGGTTTGGTTTACAAAAATTATATCGCCTTTGGTGTCAACAGTCCACAACGCTGTTGCGGCTGCATCGGTTATATCTTTGAATAGTAATTGTTGTTCTGCAAATTGCTGGCGTGCTTGTACCTTAACGGTAACATCATGCCCAAATAAGATTAATCCATCAATATCATTTCCGGCACTTCGATAAGGAGAGCATGCGAAGTCGAAGAAGCGTTCAGATAAATTACCATCACTGTCCCAGTCTGCTGTTACCGCATACTCATATTTATGTGCGGTTTCGCCGGTTTTATACACCTCTTCTAACATCCGGAACCATTCGCCCCCTTCCGGGTCATGCCATGCCTGCCGTAAGGGTTTGTTTAACAGGTCTCTGCCTCCACATATCTTCTGAAACAAAAGGTTGTTAAATTCACATAAACTCTCAGGTCCGCGCAAAATAGCTAGCGCACCAGGAGCCTGCATAAATGCTTGCCTGAGTTGGTTATCTGACTGATAAAAGCTGCCGGCAGAAAAACCGGTCTCTTCTGTTTCGGATAGCATATAATAGATGTTAATCTAATTTCCAGATTTAATTGCGAAATAGCAAGCTTAATTTTTCAAATTGTATTAGTTTCAATTTTCACAAGTTGGCAAAGTACAGGAGGTAACAATTTTGAAGAACAACGAGAATTTTAAGAAAAAATCGAGGTTAATCTATATCTATTTAATAATTTTGCCTTTTAGGTAATGTTCGAATATCATATGTTCGCGCAAACCAAACTGATACTTACAGGTTGTGATAGGCCACTGGCATCATGGCCCATATTACAACCCGATGACTAACTACCAGGTAGATTTAACCAATTGCGATAGAGAGCCCATTCACATTCCGGGCAAAGTACAGGCACATGGCTTTTTAGTAGCTGTTGACAACAGCTTTGCTATTAACTACGTCAGTGAAAATATTTCAAAGTTTTTGGCAACAGATGCGAACAGCCTGTTAGGGAAGAAAATCGCTGACCTTGAAAGGCTGTTATTAAGCCAGGAAGACGCAGGATTTATAACTCAACTGCTGCTGCTGGGCAAGCATACTAAGTCTTTCGAAACCATTAATCCTTACCGGCTCAGCATAAGCAACGAGAGCTTTAATCTCATCTTATCGCAAGCTGGCACTAATTATTTGCTCGAGTTTGAGCCTGACAGTACCGCTACTGAGTTTGATATTCAAAAGACTATAGGTAGATCGGTTTCAGAAATGCTAACCGGCAAAAGCTTAAAACATTTACTTGATAACGCGGCCGAACAAATTAAAAACCTGATTGGCTATGACAGGGTGATGATTTATAAGTTTTTAGATGATGGACATGGCGAGGTAATTGCAGAAGTGAAAGAGGAGCACCTTGAACCATTCATAGGTTTGCACTACCCTGCAACTGATATTCCCAAGCAAGCACGTGAACTTTATAAAGTAAATTTAACCCGTATCATTACCGATGTAAATGCTGAAGCTTCTGCAATTTTAACCCTTGCAACCGAGGGCGAAACATTAGCCTTAAACCTTACGCATTCGGCCCTGCGTGCGGTTTCGCCTATACATATTCAATACCTCAAAAATATGGGTGTGGCATCTAGCTTTAGCATTTCATTACTTTACCAGGATGAACTGTGGGGTTTAATTGCCTGCCATAATTATACACCGCGTTTCATCAACTTCAAAGCACGTGAAGCATCCAAGCTAATCGGGCAAATAATTTCATCGGCGCTTGAATATAAACAAGACGAAGAGAACAGCAGTAAAAATAACCAGTATAAAGCTGCGTACGATGAACTTACGGGCATATTGCGCAAGGGCGGCAATGTTGCCGATGCCATAACCAAGCATACCACTAGTATTTTAGATGTAACTGATGCCAGCGGCGCCGTACTTGCGTTCGAAGATCAGTTGATTATGCTTGGCGTAACTCCAAGCACCGAACAAATGACACCATTGGTAGATTGGCTTAAAACCAATATGGAAGACCGCATATACCATACGCATAAATTACCTGACGTTTACCAACCAGCCAAGGCTTTTAGCACGGTTGCCAGCGGTGCACTAGCGTGCACGCTTTCTAAAGAATTAGGTGAAATGATTGTATGGCTAAAGCCCGAACAGATATCTACTGTTAACTGGGCCGGTAATCCTAACAAACCTGTTGAAATTAATGAGGATGGTTTGATGAGCTTGTCACCAAGGCGATCATTTGACGTGTGGGAAGAAACAGTTAAACACACCTCACAACGATGGAGCAAGGCGGAAATTAGCAATGTACTTAAGCTACGTGATGAGGTGGTTTTTGCCATAAACCGCCAGGCAAACGAGATTAGGATACTTAATGAGAAACTGAAACAGGCGTATGAGGAATTGGATACTTTCAGTTTTACAATTTCCCATGACTTGCGTACGCCTTTATCAACTATAAAAAACTATTCGGAACTGTTGTTGGAATCGAACTCCAGTTTAGATGAAGATGCTAAACGCATTCTGAACAAAGTAATTGGCGGTGCCGACAAACTCAATTTCCTTATTAAAGAAGTGTTAAATTACTCGCGCGTTGGCCGTGCAGAGTTACAGAATACTGACTTGGAAATGGCGAGTATCATTAATGATTTAAAAAATGATTTAGTTGTAGCATTTAATACCCACAATTTAGTTTTTGAGGTTGGAAACACACCGTCTGTCTATGGCGATAGAACCATGGTTACGCAAGTTTTCGCAAATTTGTTAAATAACGCCATTAAATATTCCAGCCGTTCGGCCCCTCCACACGTAAAGGTTGAAGGAAAAGAAACCCAGACGGAAGTGATATACTCGATCACTGACAACGGCGTTGGAATTGATATAAATTACTATAACCGTATCTTTGATCTGTTTAAGCGGATGGACAACGTGCGAAACTACGAGGGTACCGGTGTAGGCTTAGCCATTGTTAAACGTATAATTGAAAAACATAACGCCCGTATTTGGATGGAGAGTGAGCTGGGTGTTGGCACGGTATTTTATATAGCATTTAGAAAAAACCTATAATGGGAGCACCTGACATTTTATATATCGAAGACAATGAAGATTTTATCGACGTTGTTGAGCGTGCTTTGAGTCAAATAGATCAACAAACCGTTATGCATACCATCGAGGATGGCGCTCTTGCGTTGTCTACACTTGATAAATTAGTGGAGGATAAGGCCCCGCCTCGATTGATACTGATTGATTTGAATTTGCCTGGTCTCTCTGGCCTGGAGTTACTCCGAAAAATCAGGGAAAGTACGGCCTTACGCTACGTACCTACCATCATGTTTTCAACGTCCGACAATCCGAAAGATATTAGGGCATCGCTGGATTTTGGGGCAAACGCCTATGTAACCAAGCCGCTTGGATACAACAACCTGATTAAGTGCCTGGGCGCCATGCACCAATTTTGGATTAAAACCAATTGTGTTGCTTAAGCCGCTATAGCAAACAAAAAGCATTCTTTTAAAGTATACATAAAAAGGTTGACCATTGGTTGGCCTTTTAAATTTCCGATCTATGAAAGATATACGTTTAATACTGTTATGCCTGTTTGCATTTACCGCTTGTAAATCACAAAAGCAAAATTCGAACAACGGCTGTACCGATATAATGTGCACCGAGGAGTTTCAAATGATACCGGTTAAACTGATCAGCACATCTGGTAAAGAAGTTAGCTTCAAGTCGTACAAAATTATTGAGACCGCTACAGGCAAAGAAATTAAGAACAACGCCGAATTGCCTAACACCAGCGAAAATACCAATACCCTAATTGTAGCCGACGATAGCCACCGCAAGGAATTTGCCGAAAGAGGCACCGACCTGCAGTTACAAATTACCCGTAGCGATGATAAGATAATTAAGGTAGCATTTAAAATATCTGGCGGTAAATGTGCATGCCATGTTGCCAAACTTAACGGCCCAGACCAAGTTGATATGGATAGCTTGTAAGCAAGAAAACAAGTATTGTACAGCCATTAATTACCATAGTTTTATTACGTGCCTATCCCTGCTAAATTACTTACTCGGAAAGATGAAATCACCAAGGATTTCCTGCAGTTGTTTGAGGAGCATATTAGCGCCCTAATGAGTGGCCAGGTTCAGGAGCGCTATTCGGCAAGCCAATTTGCCAGCCTGCTATTTATTGCTCCGGGCCACCTCACCAATACCATCAAGCTCACTACCGGCAAATCCCCTTGCGATTTTATGGAAGAGCGCTTGCTGCTGGAAGCACAGAAAATGTTGCAGGAAACCAACTTTATCTGTTGCAGAGATAGGCTATAAGTTTGCTTATAACGACCCGACTAATTTTACCAAATTTTTTAAAGGTATGGCTGGCATTACGCCTTTACAATACCGCAAGAAAGTAAGATAACTGCCTGACAGATTCTGAAGAGTACACCTTTTTTGTTAGCGTAGCTAGGCTAACTTTGTCTCGTCAACAAATACTGAACAACACTTATGATAAACACCAATAAAATAGCCTTGGTTACCGGTGGTAGCCGTGGCCTGGGCAAAAACATGGCACTAAGCCTTGCACAAAAAGGGTTAGATATTATTCTTACCTATAACAGTAAAAAAGAGGAAGCGCTGGATACAGTAAAAGAGATTGAGTTACTTGGACAAAAAGCAATAGCGCTACAGCTCAATGTTGCTGATGTACAAAGCTTCGATTCGTTTTTTGCTGAGGTTAGCAGCGCCTTGCAACAAACCTTTGCTACCGACAGTTTTAATTACCTTGTCAACAATGCAGGTATAGGCATACATGTACCATTTGCCGAAACTACTGAAGAGCAATTTGACACCCTGCTTAATATTCAGTTTAAAGGAGTTTTCTTTCTTACTCAAAAAGCATTAGGGTTGTTGGCCAACGGTGGTGGTATTGTAAACATTTCAACCGGTTTAGCGCGTTTTAGTTTACCTGGTTACGCTGCTTACGCAGCCATGAAGGGTGCTATAGAAACGCTTACCAAGTACCAAGCTAAAGAATTAGGCAGCCGAGGCATTAGGGTGAACACGGTGGCTCCGGGTGCTATAGAAACCGACTTTGGAGGTGGTGTTGTACGCGACAATGATCAGCTCAATAGTTTCATTGCTTCGCAAACAGCTTTAGGCCGTGTAGGTAAAGCTGATGACATTGGCAGCGTAGTTGCCTTTTTATGCAGTGATGATGCCAAATGGGTAAACGCCCAGCGCCTCGAAGCATCAGGCGGTATGTTTTTATAATAAGCTTCTGAAGCAAAAAAGCAGGGTGCCTATGCGCCCTGCTTTTTGTTATGTTCGCACAACAAATTGGCAACTACTTACGACTTATTATTGGTAAAGCATTATATTGAATTTGATATACTATACTGAGAGGCTGCTTTAGATTTTTTACCTGAACGTTTCTCGAAGTAGTAATCAATTCGGCCCAGGTTTATGCCGGCCCAGCCTACCTGGTTAATAGTAGTGATATGGCCATCGAGGTTTTGCACATCTTCGGGCTGGTCCAAAAATGTATGCGTATGCCCACCTATAATTAAATCGATATTGCGGGTGCTTTTGGCCAACACCTGATCAGAAACTTTATTCTCTTTATATTGATAACCTAAATGCGATAAACAGACAATAAGGTTGCAATTTAAATCCTTTTTCAACAGTGAGGCTATCTCATTTCCTTTTCTGATTGGGTCCAGATAAACTGTCTCTTTATAGTTTCGCGGGTCAACCAATCCGGCCAATTCAATACCTAAACCAAACACCCCAATTTTTAAACCTTTTTTATCGAATATTTTATAGGGCTTAGTTGATTGGTTCATAACGGTATTGCTGAAATCGTAGTTACTCACCAGTATCGGGAAGTTAGCATTAGGCAATTGCTTGTAAAATCCGTCTATGCCGTTATCAAAATCATGGTTACCCATAGTGGCTGCATCATAACCCATATCGCTCATAAGCTTTAGCTCCAGCTCACCGCCAAATAAATTAAAATATGGCGTGCCCTGAAATATATCGCCTGCATCAAGCAACAATACGTTTTCATGCTCTGCTCTGATCTTTTTAATCAGTGCAGCCCGCCGGGCTGCACCACCTAAGCCCTGGTTACGGGACCCATCCATCGGGAAAGGCTCAATACGACTATGCACATCGTTGGTGTGTAATATAGTAAGATGCTGCAAGTCGCCGGCGGCAAAAGCATCAAACGAGTATGCGCTCAAGGCGGCAGAAGCCCCTAACAAGCTTGTGGTTTTAAGAAACTTTCGGCGATTATAATTTTGCAACTCGTCCATCTAATTGAGCGTTAACAGTTTTGCCTGCTGCAGTTTGCAGTTTTACATAATTAATTAAAGCGTCACGTACACGCAAGCCGAGCACCTTTCTTTCCAATGGGGTACTAAATCCAGCAATGTTGTCACCACCATTAGCTAGGTAATCCGAGGTTAGCACAATGTATGTTTTCGTACGGTCGAATGGCTGGCCTTTAACCAGCACATTAACGGGCTGTTTATCTTTTATCTTAAGCCTTATAGCACTAACCGGCTGTCCATTAGTTACAGCAATAAAATTAAGCAGTGCTTCTACATCAGTCCCTTTTAATTTTAACGTAACCAATTCGTTTTCAAACGGCATCATCTCGAACATGGTACTTAAGTTAATATTGCCCTTGGCTAAATCGTTGCGCAGCCCTCCTTTTGTAGTCGGAACGGCAAAATCAATATTCGGCTCAATCTTTTTAGCCTCTGTTAATACAGCATCAGCATAGAAATTACCCAACAAAGTTTCGGGGTCATCGCTTTTAGTAAGCGCCTGTGCACTTTGACCTATAACACGATTCATCTGCGCATCCATTTTTTGCTTGTATGGCAAATAAGTTTTTATAACGCCAGAATCTACGGCAAGACGATCATTTATATTGTATTCTGAACGATTACTTTTTACCAGTTGATAATGTGACTGGCAGGAAACCCAGCTAAAAAATGGCAGAAAAAAAAGAAAAAGCTGGTGAGGCTTTAAACGCATATATAAGAAATAATTTAGCAGGTGCCCTACATCAGCATCTGCACCACAAATATACCCTTAGCGCCCTAAACTCAGTAATATGAACAAAATTGTTATAATGAAGGCCATGCTAATTTCAGCCTACTTTAGTTGCTGTTAGCGTGGTAATTAGTCGGCTATCTTTGTCCAGGTCAGATCGTCATAATAAATATCACCATCAGTTGTGGATTGCCAATATTCATCACTCCCGCCTCTAAAAGTATGAAAGGTAATTTCTTTGATCTTCCGGTATGCGTCATTAGTTGTCCATCTTATTGCCTGGCTTAGCAGTGGCACGCCATCAATTTCATAAAGCACGTTACCATCAGTAGCGGTACCTGAATTACTTTTCACCCTTATTTTAACCGTGTACCACTGATTTTTATTAAGTCTTACACTCTGTTTACCAAAGCTATTGCCACAGTCTTCGGGCATGTCTTTATAGTAAACATACGGACGAAAATACGGTGCATCATTAACGCTATTACTGGTTTTAGTACCATTGGGGTTATACCACATTAAACGCGCTGTACCGCCGGTACCGTCATCGGCTTTATTGCAACCGGTAAATCCATTTCCAATATGAAAGCCAAATCCTACTTTCCCTCCCCTGCTCCATTCAAATGTAGATCCGAAACGGACCTTAAAGCTTAATTCGTATTCCGTTCCATCGGCAACATCAATATTTACAATATTTCCGTTTGATAAGGTGTTTGAAGGAATTTTAATTTTTACTGTATTGCTAAAGATATCAGCATTGCGCCAAGTGCCAATGATATCGCCCATGTCGCTCTTTGCGGAGGCAACTGTATAAACACCATCGGCATTAGAGTTCCAGTTTACTGATTTTGAAGCAACTGTAACTTGCGGCGGTAAAACACCGTTATTTTGGTTTGACGGGCCAATTGGCTTTTGTTTACCGCACGACAATAGTGCGTTGACAACCAACATGGCAATAAGTGTATGAGTAAGATTGCGAAGCATATATATTTATATTGTATTAAGAATAAAGGGTTGCCCCCAACCACAGCAACCCTTTAAATTAGTATTTAACTGGCTATGCGGGTATAGCTTAAATCATCATAATAGATTAAACCATCAGTAGTAGCTTCCCAGTATTCTTCACTACCGCCGCGGAACGTGTGGAACGTAATGTTCTTAATTTTACGGTAATTATCATCAGTTGTCCACCGCAAGGTTTGGCTTAGTAAGGTTACACCATCAATTTGGTACAGTACACTGCCGTTGGTGCTGGTTCCTGAATTACTCTTAACTCTGATCCTGACCGTATACCACTGATTTTTATTTAGGGTATTACTTTGCTTGCCAAAATTGTTACCGCAGTTTTCAGGCATATCTTTATAGTAAACATACGGGCGGAAATATGGAGCATCGCTGCTGCTGCTGGTTTTGGTACCGTTAGGATTGTACCACATTAAGCGTGCAGTACCCCCGGTGCCGTCATCAGCCTTGTTACAGCCGGTAAAGCCGTTACCAATGTGAAAACCAAAACCAAGTTTACCACCACGGCTCCAGTAAAAATTCGGCCCGAACCTTACTCTGAAAGTTAGTTCGTACTCTGTACCGTCAGATACGTCTATATTGACGATGTTACCGTTAGATAATGAATTGGCAGGGATACGAATGCGGGCCTGCTCGCTAAAAATGTCGGCATTTTTCCAGGTGCCGCTGGCTAACTGCCCCATATCAGCTTCGGCAGACGATTGCGAATAAGTACCATCCGGGCGGGCAAAACTGGTTGATTTGCTGGCGTAAATGGCTTGTGTTGCAACGGCATCATTGTCAACAATGGCTTCTTGCTGCACGTTGCCCGTTTCCTTTTTGCAGGCACTAAACACTGCAGGCAACAATAAGGTAGCTGCCAGCATTCTGGTCATGTTTTTCTTAAAATTCATAATTGATTGGTTTTATGTGGATTGGTTGAGTACTTGATTAGCTTTTCTTTTCCTCTAAAATCTCAAGGTTCTCTTTCAGGTATGACAGGTAACTGGCTTTTGAGCCCGAATCGTCGGGCAACACTTGTGCCTTACTGATGGCTAAGCGAGTATTGCGAGCGTCTTTAGCAACAACATAAGCCTCTGCCAAATTGAGGTAGGCAAACGCGGAATTAGGATATTGATGCACACAGAATTGAAATGCCTGCAGCGCTTGTTGTTTATTATGCACACGGTGCAAAAGGTTAATGCCAAATTGTGTTAAGGCCTGTGCACTAAAATCATAGCTGTTAGGCTCTGTTTTTTTCAAGGCAGAAAAAGTTTTAAAAGCATCCCTTATCTCGCCGGTACGGGCAAGTGCTTTGCTCATAGCCAGGCTTATGGGCATTTTGGGCTGTGTTAAGGCGCTACCGATGAGCCATTGTGCAACAAGTTTACCCAAATTAGCAGGGTTAAATTCACCCGCTATGTTACTGCTTACAGCCACGCCGATCTTCTTTTCGGGTATTAGCACAACCAAATTGCTGAAGCCACCGTACTGGCTACCCTTTAGAAAAATACGCTGGCCTTTTTCTTCTGTAATTTCCCATCCATACCCGATAGCAGTACTTTTACCTGTTTTAAACCGGGTTGATAATACTTCATCGTAAAAACCCGAACCAAATGATTCAGCTCTTCCAGCACGGCCTTTGTTTAGCAAGGTAAACATCCAGCTGGCTATATCCGTTGCGGTAGTATGGAAACCGCCGCTGCCACCGTTCTCGCGGTTATAAGGGTAAAGCGTATCCTGCTTTGTGGTGTGGGTAAGCCAGTTACTTGTTTTAAACGGCATAGCTGTACCTTTAACCTTAATAAAGGATGAACTTTTCATCCCTAATGCCCCAAAAACATTAGTCTTCATATAATCCTCAAACGGCTTGTGAGTTACTTTGCAAATTACATCTGCCAGTATATCGTAGTTGTAAGGCGAACGTTTTACCTGTGTGCCGGGCTCCTTAAATTCAGGGAGTTGGCTGCCAATGCTTCGGGTGGTCACCTCCAACGCATTGGGGTTATAATTGGGCATATCCCACATAATGTTGTAATGAGGTATGCCAGATGTGTGAGTTAGCAAATGCCGGATGGTTATTTTCTGATAACTGTCTCCCCCCATTTTAAAGTATGGTAAGTAATTTACTACCGGTTCATCAAGGTCGAGCTTTCCATCATTGGCCAGTTTTAATACGGCAGTAGCCAACATAGGTTCTGAGATGCTACCTGCTAAAAAGGGCGTATTTACTGTAAAAGGCTTGTTTGCAGCGTTAGCAACCCCCATAGTAGTACAATAAACAGAATCGCCACTGACCATGGCCAAGGAAATGCCTGGTACAGAAAAGTCGCTTTGAAAGGTTTTAATTAACTGATCGACTTGCTGTGTGCGGGCTTTAGCAAACGGCTCCTCAGTCTTCAGTTGCGGCTTTGTACACTGGCTGCTTAAAACTGCAACCAGTAGGTTAAACACAAAAAAAATGTTACGTTCCAAAATGGCATACTTATTCACTTTTGTGGTCATACAAGTCAGGTTGGTAAGAGGTTAAAAATTGGTTTAAAAGGTTATACCCTTAAAGTAGCAGATCTTTTAATTAAGCTATTGGTTTGCACAGTGCAGCAATAAGCCATTGCGTTGCAATTCAAATAATAGTTAAATAAGGCGTGTGCTTTGACTAATTGGTTAGACCAAATTAAGGGAGAATTTATCTTACTGTCAATATTAAAATACCAACAAAATGCTAAAAATCAACCAGTTGAGCCAACAGTGATACGCTTCAATAGCAAACAGACAAAGCGTTATTGATTTAATTATAACTTCAAATTGACCTTTGCCAAATGAAAGCACGTTACCTAGCGATACGTTAAAAAAACAATATAAAATTTTTGTTAAATGTCCGGGTTCAAGTTGATTAGCCCCCTTTAATGCTATCTGCCATAGCCTCGATTACGGGACAGGCGTTTATTTTACATAAGCATTGCGTTATATCTTTTGTTATACCGCGCTTCATCACTATCATTGTTTCAAAATTCGTCAACCTTATGTTTTCCGAACCCTCCTATCTGGCAGCGCGAATGGTAGCCGAAACCATTGAAGTTCATTTTGCCGAGCATTTGTCTCAGGCTCACGAACTCGGCGAGCAAGATCTGGCTACAGCTTGCAGCGCAAACATTATCGAAGCTGTTATTGACACTGCTTTTTGGGCCAGTTTGCGCCGGGAGGAAGGCCGTTCGGTAAGTATTTCTATGGCTTTGTTAAAACCAGAACAGGCTGGCAAGCCCCTGGTATTTGGTGACCGCCTAAGGCTTACACCACATAATCTGGTTAAACTGGCCCCAGCTGTAGAGCAACCGGGCATTCACCTGGGCGTATGGCACGAAAATGACGAGTTGTACATTTGGGGCACTACACACACTGTACCGGGAATTTGCTTTGTGCTGGAAGTGGTTGAACCGGGGTTACTAGTTATTAAACACCGCCGCCTGGCAGGCTTTGGCAAGTTTGTAAATATTGCTGTTTTACATGGCGATCAGATTAAGGTGCTCGACGAAAAATCAATGGGCATTGCAGATTGTCCTGCTTTGCATGCCTCGCTGATGAATATGTCTCTGCCTTCGTTTATGGGCGAAAAATTTAATGTGCTGGTACAGTTGGCATCATCTATACGCATACATCGCCGCGGGGGATTGGTCTTGATTGTTCCGCGCGCATCAACTGGCTGGCAGGAATCTATCGTTCATCCCATTAAATATGCTGTAACGCCGCCTTATACCGTAATTGCCGATTTGATGCTGCAAAAAGAGCAGGAGCGTAATAAGTTTGAATGGAAAGAAGCCCTGCTGCAGGCCATTGATATTATTGGCGGATTTACAGCGGTTGATGGCGCAACTGTGATTACACAACATTATGATCTGTTAGCATTTGGTGCAAAAGTGGCACGCTCTGCCAACAGCGTACCGGTTGAAGAAATTATACTTACCGAACCTATAGCAGGTGCCCAAGCCACACGCATTCATCCGGCGCAAAATGGCGGCACACGTCATCTTGCTGCAGCACAATTTGTACATGACCAGCATGATGCAGTTGCCCTGGTGGCCTCGCAGGATGGCCAGTTCACAGTATTTGCATGGTCAGAAAAGTTAAAGATGGTTCATGCTCATCGCATTGACGTTTTACTATTATAAGCTAAATCTGCCACGGCAACTATCTACGAAATGAGATTAATGAGTCGTGAGGGTTATAGCAAGGCATTATAAAGTATTTCTACCGGGTGTAATGCTCTTCGGCCTGTTCCATCCTTTATTTGATGACGGCAACTGGTACCAGGGGCCGCTATGATTACATCGTGTGGCTGCTTACGAACCGTTGGCAACAAAACCAGTTCGCCGATTTGCATAGAAATGTTGTAATGCTCTTTCTCATACCCGAACGAGCCTGCCATTCCGCAGCAACCGGAAGGTATCGTTTCTACGGTATAATGTTTGGGAAAAGACAAGATCCGACTTGTAGGGCCTAAGGCAGACCAAGCCTTTTGCTGGCAATGGCCATGCAGCTTAATTAACTGTTGTGCGTTGGTAAAGCTCTCTTGCTTTATATTCCCCTTAATTATCTCTGCAGCAATAAACTCGTCTATTAGGAAACTGTTTGATGCGAGATGTTTGGCAGCCGGTAAAAGATCATCATCTATCAGATCCACGTACTCGTCACGAAAAGTAAGTATGGCCGATGGTTCGATCCCAATCAAAGGCTCATCTGCTGAAATTAACTTACTAAGCATCTGGACGTTAACATGTGCTATCTTCTTAGCCTCTCGTAGTAAACCTTTTGATAAGTGTGCTCTTCCGCTTTCAGTATGTTGCGGTAGTATCACCTCGTAACCTAAGCGCTCTAGTAGCATGATGGCTTTAACGCCAATGCCGGTATCCTGATAATTCGTAAACTCATCGCAAAAAAGGTATACTCTGCCTAGGGTTTTTTTACTAGCAAATGAGTTGCTGCCTTTATGCTGAGCAAACCATTTTTTCAGCGTTAACTTACCAAGCGTTGGTATTGAACGTTTTTGCGCAAAGCCGGCTATGGATTTGACCAACCTGGCTGTTAACGCATTCGTCATTATAAAATTATATAAGCCAGGCACAACCGAACCTAATCTAGCTGATGCCGCATAGTTTGCTATTAACCGGGAACGAAAAGGAACACCATTGGCATCCTGATAGTGCTGCAAAAACTCAGCCTTAAGCTTAGCCATGTCCACATTAGAAGGACATTCAGATTTGCAGCCTTTACAGCTAATGCAAAGGTCCATCACCTCTTTGATCTCCTCATGGTCAAAGCGATTAGGTTTGTCAGAATTAGTCAAAAATGTCCTTAATATATTGGCCCTTGCGCGTGTGGTATCCTTTTCGTTTAAGGTGGCCATGTACGACGGACACATCGTACCCCCTATTAAATGCGATTTGCGGCAATCTCCCGATCCGTTGCATTGCTCGGCATGTCGCAGTACATCCTGATTGGGGTAGCGAAATACCGTACGGAATGCCGGGCTCTGCTGCCCGGGTTGGTAACGTAGCATAGTGTTCATGGGCGGTGTGTCCACTATCTTACCAGGGTTAAAGAGATTATTTGGATCCCAGGTGCTTTTGATTTCTCGCAATAACTCATAATTGCGTCTGCCTATCATCTGCTCTATGAATTCGCCACGAAGGCGTCCGTCGCCATGTTCGCCGCTTAATGAACCTTTATATTTTTTTACTAAGGCTGCAATTTCCTGTGCAATCACCCGAAACAGACGGTTTCCTTCGGCAGTTTTTAAGTTGATTATAGGCCTTAAATGCAGTTCACCCGACCCGGCATGTGCATAATGCACGGCATACAAGCCGTACTTTTTTAAAATTTCGTTAAAGTCTTGAATGTAGGCCGGCAAATCCTGTACATCTACGGCAGTATCTTCTATAACCGGAACGGCCTTCTCATCACCGGGCAAGTTACTTAATAAGCCCAGGCCGGCCTTTCTTAAAGTCCAAATGCGTTGCGTATCGGTTCCGAATAATAGCGGGAAATGATAACCCAGACCAGCCGCCCGCATTTCAGCCTCTACCTGGGCCGCTATAGCTAAAACTTCATCACGTGTTTCCCGCGCATATTCTATAACGAGTATAGCACCAGGATCACCTTTAACAAAAAAGCGGTTTTGGCTTTGTTCTATGTTATCTTTGGTACATTCCAGAATGTAATGGTCTATCAGTTCACTTGCGCCGGGGCGATACTTTAAAGCAATCACGTTTGCTCGTAAAGCTTCGTCAATAGAATTGAAATGCACACAAAGCAAACCATTCTCCCGGGGCGGCAATGGCTCAAGGTTTAGTTTGATCTCGGTTATAAATGCCAGTGTGCCTTCTGATCCGGCCAGTAGCTTGCAAAAATTAAAATCTTCGCCACCTGCTGCAAAGGGCGCACTTTGTAGTAGTATATCTATTGCATAGCCCGTGTTACGCCGTGCTATGCTTTGCTTTGGAAACTCACTCCTAATTTCTACTTGATTCTCATAATTACTTAGTTGGCTGCGTATACCTTGGTACACTCTGGCTTCCAACGTATCTCCGGCGCATTTTGAAATAAAGTCATCAAAAGACAAAGCTTTAAATTCAACCTCCGAACCATCGCTTAATAACGCCTTGATCTCAATAGTATGTTCACGAGTACTCCGGTAAATGATAGAGTTTGATCCACAGGAGTTATTCCCTACCATTCCTCCTATCATAGCTCGGTTAGCCGTAGAGGTCTCAGGTCCAAAAAATAGATTATAAGGCTTTAAGAACAGATTAAGTTCGTCACGCACCACGCCTGGCTGAACGCGCACCCAACGTTCAGCAGCATTTATTTCGAGAATTTTAGTGAAGTGTTTAGATACATCTACTACTATACCCTTACCCACAACCTGACCTGCAAGCGATGTACCAGCCGTACGTGGAATAAGAGAAGTGCCTTCAGTTCGGGCAAATTCAATCAGCTTTCTTATATCAACAACACTAGCAGGCATAGCCACAGCCAAAGGCATTTCCGCATAAGCAGAAGCGTCTGTAGCGTACAGAACACGCATAGTATCATCACAAAACAGCTCTCCCTCCAGCTGCCCGGCCAATTGCTGCAGCTTTTTATCCATATTGCTAAGCCTTGGTTTGCCCTGTGTAAGTGCTTTCAAAAATTTTATCTGCATTGTTCGTCTCAAAACCGTCGCGGCGGTGCCGGGTCAACAATTCATCCGGTTTTAAATGCGCAAATTCAGGCAAAGGAAGACGTTCGGCAAACTCCACATAGCTGCCCGCAATACTCATGGTTTGCCCGTCAGCAAATAAGGCATCCTGCATTTCGGCTACCGTACTACTTTGTTTCAGTAGGCCATCACCACTAATTTTGACTTTTCCACCCGCAGTATTTAATTTTATTCCTAAACTCTCCACAAACGCATCGAATTCTTCGAGCCGGTTATAGCCCTCTTTTAAGGCATGTACGCTTATCGTATAATGGTTAAGGTAATAGCGGTTATAAATTACCCAGGCTGCATACTCGCTTTCTTGCAATAGGTTTTCGTAGTCTGCTTTGGTTGGCAATGCCCAAAGTGATTGATGCAGAAACTCGCCAATCTGCGCTCCGTCGTTTAAGTTAACTGAATCGACAGGATCAGCAATGATGGAGTCGGTAAATTGGTGAATGATTCGCTGCGCCTGTTCTGATAGTTGATCTACAACTAACTCGCTCATAAAAATGCGGGGATACTTATCGGCCGGCGGCGCATACCAGTATGCATTTAGCTTTTTACCTTCAAAATAATAGTAGTCTTTTTTTTGATAGCCATGATGCAGAAATATCTTTTCGAAAGACTGTATACCCAAATGTGGAACGCCTAATGTACGAAAGGCAATATGATCGTTTACAATCTCGTCTTGTGATTGGACTACGTCTTGCGCAACGAGGGCATTCGTAATTTTATTTACCGCAGGTACCTTGTTACTATAGCGCTCAAAAAGAATATTAAGAAATATATTCAGCGGAGTTTCGTCACCAAAATACATAGGTTGTTTAGCTAAAGGATTATTGCTCAAATAACGCCCTTTATATAAACTTCTGCAAGTAAAATTCCAGTTGCTAAAGATTGATTATCCGGTCCCTTACTTCTTCCATAAGCCACATAGGGGTAGATGTTGCACCGCAAATGCCAACACGGTCATTTTGCTTAAACCATTCCGGCTGCAAGTCGCTTAATCCTGAAACAAAATGGGTTTTTGAATTAGCCTCTTTGCAAACCTGGTAAAGCATTTTGCCATTAGATGATTTTTTGCCTGAAACGAAGATAACCGTATCATAAAGGGCGGCAAATTCCCGCAGTTCCAGATCACGATTGGATACCTGCCTGCAAATGGTATCTTTTAAGTCTACCTTTGCTCCGGATGCCTCCAGGGTATCTTTGATGTTATAAAGTTCTGCAGTGCTTTTAGTAGTTTGGCTGTATAAGGTAATCTGCGCTGGGAGAAGCTCTGTTTGCAGTTCTGTGTAACTACCAAAAACCACGGCATTGTTGTTGGTTTGACCCTTTAACCCAATTACCTCGGCATGGCCTTCTTTACCAAATATAAATATCGGCTCCCCGTTATCATAACTTCGTTTAATTCGGTTTTGCAGTTTAAGCACCACAGGGCAGGATGCATCTATGAGCTGTATGTTATTAGCCAAGGCCAACTGATAAGTAGAAGGGGGCTCGCCATGTGCACGTATCAGCACTTTCTCGTTACGCAATACGCTGAATGAATCGTTATCAATTATCCGTAAACCTTTGTGCTGCAAGCGCTGCACTTCTTCGTCGTTGTGTACAATATCGCCCAGGCAATAAAGATAACCCTGTTCTTCTAAAATTTGTTCGGCCATCTCAATGGCGTAAACAACTCCAAAACAAAAACCAGAATTGGCATCAATATCAACTGATAAGTTCAGCATAGTATTCAAAGTTATAATAAATACAACTTTGAACCAAAACTGTTTGAATAAGTTAAATATTGTACTAACCCGTTTAACTATTGAATTCTTGCAAATCCCTCTTTGAATTGATGGTCTTCTTTTCGTGATGATGATAGTGGAACGATTCCAATTTTTGGAGCAGGTGCTGCAAAACCAGCTTTTCGGACAAGTTTAGTTCGCCTGTAACTATTTTACCTACGTTGTTCATTTCTTTAAACACATCATAAAGCAACTCGCGTCCGGCATCAGTAATGCAAATACGTTTTCCTCGCTTATCTTTGTCATCGTTCCACTGCTCAACTAACCCGGCTGTGATTAAACGTCTGATTACTTCTGTGCCTGATGTCTTCTCCTGCAAGTTACGGCTAATCAGATCGCCTTTAGACATATTATCGTGAGTAAGCAGAATGGCAAGACAGGTAAAGTCTTCACCCGTTTGCAAAGGAGTACCTTCTAAAGCCTTTTTGATATAATATTTGGCATAGCGGCTCATGTAAATAAACAAGCGTGCAATGCTATTATCAATTTGATAAGCCTGTGATTGAGCCTCTTTCTCATTTTCACCAAAGCGAATATCTGGTGTGGTTTCGTTCGGAGCCGAATCTTGCAAATGATTAACTAAGAAACCAGCGAAGCCCTGCATCGATATTTCCGATCCGTTACTCTCCTTTTCAAACTGTTCAACAAGGTTCAATAATTGGTGTACCAGTCCGTACGATTTCATGTCAATTGAACCATATTATGTTCATTTTGTTTAAGTTAAAAGGAATACAGCGTTATACTGTCTTCTTAACCATATTGTTATAGGCAGAACTAGTTATTTAATTTAATAAAGCCTCCATCAATAGGATAATCACATCCTGTTATAAAGCCGGCCTCGTCAGAACATAAATAAAGCGCTAAGGCGGCTACCTCTTCGGGCTTAGCCATACGGCCTATAGGCTGGCTTTGCGATAGCTTTTCAAACATCTCTGCCTCACGACCAGCATAGTTCTTTGCAATAAAGCCATCAACAAATGGTGTATGAACTCTGGCCGGCGATATGCTGTTGCTACGTATGTTATCACCCAGGTAATCGCGTGCTACAGACATGCTCATGGCATGAATTGCACCTTTACTCATAGAATAAGCAAAACGATCGGCAATACCCACAGATGATGCAATGGAAGCCATACTAACGATAACACCACCTCCGTTGCTTTTCATAATCGGCACAACTGCATAAAGGCAATTATATGCACCTTTTACGTTAACATTATATACCCTTTCAAAATCGGCCTCTTCGGTTTTTTCAACGTTGCCAACATGGGCAATACCGGCATTATTAACTAAAACATCTATTTTACCTATAGATTGGAAGACCTGTATTATCTGTTGTTGATTAGTTACGTCGCCGCTATGCGCAAAAGCATGCCCGCCAGATGACTGTATTTCATCAATCGTTTGCTGCGCCGCATCAGCATTAAGTTCTATGACATGAACGGTTGCACCTTGCTGTGCAAATAATTTGGAAATGGCTTTTCCTATACCACTACCACCGCCGGTTACAACAGCGATTTTATCTCTTAAACTAAACATCTGTAGTTGTTATTAGTGTAATACTCATTACGCATTTAACACATCTGTGTAACATGCACAGCTTCAAAGGTATCATTTTGTGATATGCATAAAACTTTTTGTTTGATTATTTCGCCTATTTATCACTTTATCGGCAGGTCTGCCCCTTATTGCTTCCTGACTTATAGGCAATGATGGTGATTGTTATGCAAAACACTTAGTGTTACCAATGGTTAAAAAAAGATGGAACTACAAAACAACCATTTAACAGGTAAGACAATTGTTATAACAGGGGCATCAAGTGGTGCCGGCCGTGCAGCTGCGCTTGAGTTTGCTCCATTTAGTCCTAATTTGGTTTTAGCTGCCCGTAATGAAAATGCATTAAATGAACTATCAGACGAGTGCAGGCAATTAGGCGCGCAAACGCTGGTTGTGCCTGTAGATGTAACTGATGCCAAAGCCATGATAAACCTGGCCAATGCGGCACAAGAGTGGCAAGGCAAAGTAGACGTTTGGATAAATAACGCCGGCGTGTTAGCAGCCGGCGATTTTGATAAAACGCCAATGGAAGTGCATCAGCAAATTATAGAAACTAATTTGTTGGGCTACATGAATGGAGCCCATGCCATATTACCTATTTTCAAAGCACAGAAACAGGGCACTATTATTAATAACATCTCTATCGGCGGATTTTTACCAGTACCTTATGGAGCTGGTTATACTGCAAGCAAATTTGGCTTAAGAGGCTTTTCAGAGGCGCTTAAGGCCGAATTGACTGCATGGCCTGATATTCATATTTGTGATCTGTTCCCGGCTTTCTTGGACACTCCCGGCATTCATCATGCAGGTAATTACACTGGCAAGGTGCTAAGGCCTGCGCCACCGGTTTACGATCCTAAGCGGCTTGCTCAAACCATGGCAAACGTGATCAAAGATCCCCGGTCTAATACCTATGTAGGGAGCTTGTCGCTTTTGCTTAAATTATCACACGCCTTATTTCCGGAGCTTACGGCTAAAGCTACCGGATTTGTAATGCGGAGATATTTTAAAGTAGCCGATAACCTTCCTTTAACAGATGGCAACTTGTTTACCACCGTAAAGTACGGAATGAGCACGCATGGCGGTTTTGGACTACCCGGGAAGCCACGAGCACACCGTAAGTATTTAGCAGGAGCTTTATTGGCCGGCTTGCTTACAAGCGCACTGGTTATTGGCTTAAAGAAATAATTGATATTTAAGTAATAAAAGAAAAGCCTGTAGATTATTCATCTGCAGGCTTTCTTTTGATATGTAATGAGGTTTGAAGTTTTTAAATCATATTACTTACTATCAACTATCTTATTTTAGCTAATTCGTTTACGTACTTTTCTATTAGCGTATAGCCGTCTTTGCCTACTTTACTGGTATCTGCCAGGTTAGCTGTATCACTTAGGTGAGTCGACTCCCATTTATCGGGTATACCGTTGCCGTTTGTGTCGGCTAACTTTTGCGCAACAGGTAATTCCGGCTGGCCGCCGGCATCAACTTCGCTTTTAAATATAATGCCCGACTTGCCCAAACTCCGGAGGTAGCCAATAATGCGTGTATCGACGGCATCACGTGACAGGGATGCGCCTGCTTCGGCCAATACTTTTTGGTAAGCCTCTGTGGCACTTTCGGCTTTGACATTGGCTTTGTAAGTAGGGCGCGGCAACATGGTTAAGCCACGTTTTACAAAATCTGAATCTACTGTTAAACGGCCATTCAGTTTGCCGTCTTTGTTCATATCTACATAGTTACCCTTATGGTAAACCTTATCAGTTGTCGAAAACATGCCAATAAAAGCATGACCGGAATTAGGACCGGCAATAAAGTAATTATTTATAATATCTTGTGTGTGCACAGCGGCTGAGTGTCCACCTACAAATCCGTTTACTCCCCAATTATACACCACGTTGTTCACATACTCTAAACCGGCCTTACCTTTGGGGTTACGGCTTTGGTTGTCAATCCACAAACAGTGGTGCACGGTTACATTAGTTGGGTTCTCGAACAAGGCTCCAAATCTTTGCGGGTCAATGGCTTCACCTACGAGGCAGTATTGTAATGTGATGTTTGAGCTGTTTTTGATGTGCAAATTATCCCATCTTCCCCACTCAATACTTACGTGATCAAATATTACATCTTTACAATCATCAGCCACTACTGTGCAGGCGCCGCGTGGCATGTTGATGCTGCCTCTAAAACGCATATAACGCACAATGGTACTGTCTGAAAATGACACACCGTTGCCGTAAACTACAATTCCTTGTCCCGGTGCGGTTTGTCCGGCAATAGTAATTTTGGATGCGGCGGCTATTTTATCGGTAATTTTGATTACACCAGTTACATCAAACACCACAATACGGCTGGGTTTGCTAACTGCATCGCGGAAAGAACCTTCGCCTTTATCATTTAAATTAGTAACATGATATACGCTGCCTCCCCTCCCGCCGGTTGCAAAGCGGCCAAAACCTTCGGCACCCGGAAAAGCCAGCTGTTGCGCCTCAACCGTAGTTGATGCAAGGCATCCTCCTAAAGCAATAGTTGCGCAAATACCTTGCGCTGCTTTTTGAAGGCGTAATTTTAGAGATGGTATTGAAAACATAATAGAGAAGTTAATTTTTGTTTATGTTATTTAAAAGGTAAAAACCAGTTGCTTGTATTCATCAGGCGTGCCCTTACCGCCGAAGCTGCAGGGTTACCATCTTTCAAAAGCTTATTGTATACCTTATCGGCCAGGAAAGCCGGATTGTTACGGCGTTGCGCTATACGCATCAGATCTTGCCACCGGTTACCCTCGTACGCTAACTCCAGGGCGGCTTCTTCCATAAGCTTGTCTTCCATGCCGAGCATATCCTGTTGCAGGTTTACGTTAAGCAGCGTGGTGTTAACACGGGCACGAATGCCCAAATTGCGGTGATACTTTCCACGAATTGAGGGCGCATCAAGTTTGCGTGCATCAAACGCATAAGGTTCAGGCAATAGCGTTATTCTTCGTTTAGTTGCATCAGGCTGCGTTAAATCATCATACGCACTTTTTATACCAGCATTTACCAGCGCCCAGGCAATTTTAGTTTGGCCATCGCGGTTAGCGGCTTCTGCATAGCGCAAGTGCAGGGTTGCCGTACGATACAAGAACCATTTGCCATTTTTTTCGAGCTGGTTTATAGGCAAGCCTGTAGACGTGCTTAAGTAGTTGTATAAAAATTTAACAATTACCGGCTGTCCATTTATAATCCTATATGTATTGTTTGGTCCTCTTAAATCGAATGGTGTGCCGTCACTTTGCTGCTGGGCGTTCCAGTTATCAATTGCTGTTTGTGATGGTTTAACCAAGTACCTGCCGCCTGAATTTGCAAAAAGATCAACAAATGGATTTTCCGGAGCAAAGTTTTTGTCGAATACCATAGACCATATCCACTCGGTTTGATATTCACGATCTTGTGTAGAGCGTGAGAAAAATGTTTGCCAGGCGCTTGCCGTAACAGCATCATTGTCTGAGCCGCTATTAAGCGTGTAGGTATTAAAGTAATTGTAACTATCACTCGGTCCTGCGGGCGTCGATGTTTCCAGTACCTGTTTAAAAACTACTGCAGCATTATGATAGTCGTTATTCCACAAATACAAATCGCCCAGTAAACATTTCTTGTTGATAAAGAAAATCTTTGATGGATAGCCGTCTATTTGAGTAACCAGTGAGTTGGCTGCCGGGTAAGGATCTTTATACGGTAATGCCTCCATAAAGGCAATGAGTGTTTTTACTAATGCATCGAGCTTTAACTTCGGATATTTACTTTCATCCTTTACATCGGCCGCATTAGCCAGGCTCTCTGTAACATAGGGCACCTCGCCAAACTGCAAACCCAACTGAAAGTATAACCACGAACGCAGGGCGGCAACATCACTCCAACGCTGGTTAAAATCGTTGCTGGTTATCTTTTTGGTATCGTACATTACTTTCAAGTTCTTCATAACATCGTTACAGTTGAGTATAACGGTATAAAAAGGCTGCGGGTCGGCATAAGTATTACCCGCCTGAACGCTGTGCGTGTTAATTTGCTGCAGTTCGGCACCTGCATTAGGGGTTACGTCCATTAAATCGGCACGTAACTCATTGAGTACTTCATACTGCCTGGCCAGCCCAAGCATTTTACCGTATATGCCAATAACGGCTGCGTCGGCATCGTATATATTCTGAAATGTGTTTTTGTACTCAATTTGGTTTTGAGGCTCTACATCATACATATTGCGGCATGAGTATGAGCCTGACAACAATACAACTAACGCTGCACTTTTTATAACAGAAGATATTTTAAGTTTCATGTTGTGTTCTTATTAAAGTCCAATACGTACGCCTAATTGCGCCGATCTGATGTTGGGTTCTAAAGCCGTATCAATACCTTGTGTTAAGGCGCTACCCGATCCGCTGAATTCCGGATCGTAGCCTAAATACTTAGTAACCGTAAATAAATTATCGGCTGTTAAATAAATGGTTGCGTACTTCATGAACTTAGGTTTAACCGGCAGGTTATAGTTTATAGCCAATGTTCTTAAGCGCAGGTAAGAGCCGTCCTCAATAAACCGGTCCGAAAAGCGGGCGTTACCCATAGGGTCTCTGTAGGCTGCCCTCGGTACATCGGTTGCCTGCCCGTCAAAACGCCAACGGTTTATAACGTTTGCAAACTGATTGGCTGGTGATGACAGTGACTGCAGGATAGCTCTTGGGCCGTTATAAAGCTGATTACCGCTGCTGAACGTAAATAATGCAGCTATAGATATGTTTTTATAGCTTAAACGCCCATTAAAGCTTCCAAAAAAGTCGGGGTTGGGGTTCCCGATTATAGTTCGGTCGTTATCATCAATAACGCGGTCGCCATTGGCATCAACAAAACGCACATCTCCCCCTCTAAAAGGAATTAAACCGCCATCGGTGCCTCTTATACTTAAATTTGCGGTTGCAGCCTCTGCATTTGACGCGTATATACCACTGGTTTTATAGCCATAAAACATAGCAGCAGGCTGCCCTATTTGCGTAACAACTGTAGCACCGCCATAGTTGGTAACAGTGTTGTTAGATGGTAAGGCTGTAATGCGATTGCTATAGGTTGACAGGTTAACACCCACATCGAGCTTAATTGCGCTGTTAATTATGCGGCTATTTAAAGCCAGATCTACTCCGTTGGTGCGCATGCCACCGCTATTAGCTATTACATAGCGCATACCCGCAGCACTGCTAACCGGGTCAAAGGTTATCATTTTTGATGTTACGTTATGGTAAGCATCAATGCTTAAAGACAGGCGCTCATTAAATAGAGCAATATCCAAACCCAAATTGGCTTTTTTGCTCAACTCCCACTGCAGTTGCGAGTTGGCAATATTGCCCAGTACTAAACCTTGTGAGCCCAACAGGTTTTGTGAAACGTAATAAGATTTGGTACTGTAATTGCCAATATCATCATTACCGGTTAAGCCGTAGCTCACTCTCACCTTAAACAAATCAACGGCGCTCAAACCCGACATAAACTCTTCCGACGAGACGAGCCAGCCAGCCGCTACTGATGGCAGTACCGCATACTTGTTGCCGGCTATACTTAACGCCCCCGGAATTTCCTTACCGAAGCGTGATGAGCCATCAATTGAAAGATTAGCCGAGACGAAGTACTTGTGCTGAAAACTATAATTGGCTGCTGCGTAAGTGTTTAACCATCGCCATTTTCCATAATCTCCGCTAAGGCGGCGTAAACTGCTTACACCGGTGCCTATGCTTACAAAATCATCTGTTGGCGAGTTATATCCCTGGGCATAATCCTGCTCGCTTTCACTATCATGATACCGGAATCCGGCGTTAAACATAAGATCGTGCTCACCGGTAAATGACCTTTTGTAGCTGTACCAGGTATCATTATAAAATGAATTATAACGCTGAATAGATGCACCCAGGCGACTGTAAGCCACCGCATTTCTAAGCGTGTCTGGCGCTACACCTAACCGTGGTATAAAGGTATTTTCACGCACTTTATCATAAACCAAGCCGGTTAAAGAACTAAGGCTGTGATGTTTATTAAATTGGTAATTGAACTTTACAGAGCCGAAGAACCGGTAGTACTTGTTGGTTTGCTGTGCGTTCTTAATTAACGAGACCGGATTGCTTACGTTAAACACATCAACATCGGCCAAATTGGGCGATTGTACGCCGGTTTCAGATATCTGGTTAATTGACAAGAACGGCGCTTTTACCAAGCTAACCAACATAGGGTTAGAAGTACTTAACCCCTGATCGCGCAGGTTTTGTTCGGACGATGAAAACGACAAGTTAGTATTAGCCGTTAGCTTGGCTGTTAAGTTTAAATCGGCATTAAAACGGGTGCTGTAACGCAGCAGGCTGGTACTGTCAATAATACCACTATTGTTTAAGTAACCTACCGATAGCGCATACTTAGCTATATTATCGCCACCGGTTACTTTAAGGTAATAGTTTTGGCTGTAGCTGGTGCTGAATACTTTCTTGTGCCAATCTGTTTCGTTATGATACTGATAATAGGCCGGGTTAGTAACCGGATTATCATTCATGTAGGGTTGCGCTTGAATTTGCGCATCGGTTTGCCCGGCGCTCCTCAAAACATCGGATAAGTACAAGCGGTAATCATTGCTTTTTAGAAGCGGGACATTTTTGGGAGTAAAATTCATGCCACCATAAACAGCAAAATCTATACGTGTGCTTAGCTCTTTTGCATGCGCTGTATTGATGAATACTATGCCGTTTGCGCCCCGGCTTCCATAATAAGAGGCACCATCCTTTACAACAGTTATGTTATCAATATCTTTAATGTCGATATTAGAAAGTGGATTAGTAACATGACCACTTATGATAGAGTTACCATAAGTACTGGCATCATATATCATTCCGTCAATTACATATAATGGTTGGTTACTGGCATTTAAAGAGTTAAAACCATGTAAAAAAAGATTCGCGCCAACCCCTGGCGTTCCCGAACGCCGTGTTACATTGAGGCCGCTTACCTGCCCCTGCAAAAAATTATCAGGCGTTTCTTTAGGGCGGTTCCAGCTGCCATCGGTATTAACAGAAGCAACCGAATAATTGATCTGCGATTTTGCTACCTGCCTGAAAGGAAGTGTTACCTGATCATAAACCGAGGCAAAACTATCCTCATAAAGTGCTACATTAATAGTTTTACGGTTATTAACAGACACTTCCTTGTACTGGTAACCCTGGCCCGATACCTGAAGCAAGCTATTGCGCGAAGGTGCGGTAATTTTAAAATTACCCCTATCATCGGTAATTGCTGCCGATACATCTTCAATAACTACATTTATGCCGGGCAGCGGCTTTTTAGTTGCAGCGTCGGTAACCTGACCAGTTACTTCTAACCCGGTTATATTCTTATTTTTAACTGCAGTAACTGTCTGCGGAGCGCTGGTTTGCTGGGCATAAGCTGCCGTACACAAGCACAGTGTGCCGCATATAGCCAATACAGGTATTTTGGTAAATATGCGCATGTTTATAGGTTGTATAAAAATCTTATCAATTAGTTAGGGTATTTGCGGCACCAGTATGAAATAATCGAGGTTTATAGAGTTGGTTTGATCTACGCCATTGTTGGCCGCTATAACATAGGCTGTTATGCCGCCAAATGTTGCTGGAGAATAATCACCCACATAAATTTCACTATAGTCTTTTAAGTTGACCTGTGTTTCGGCAAACGCTGTTGAGTTAGGATCGTTTACCGCAAAGCGCTGTTTAAATGTTAATGTTTGTACATCATTTGGTGCTACCCAGTACACCTTGTATTTAACCTTGTAAAGCTCTTTCAGGTTATATCTTACATTAAACAGCGGTATTTTGTGGTTAAAAATATAAATGTCATTAAACTGCTGCCCGTTGTTGGGATTTACTCTTAGGCGATAAGCTATGTTACCACTTTTGTCGTTTCGGCTAAAGCCGTCGGGTTTTTCTCCTTCCCGCTTTACCGGTCTGATCTTATCAGAGAGCTTTACATTTGCCTCACTCATTACATACACTATGCCATTGCTGGTAACGCGCGTTTCGAGTATAGCATTTTTGTTAATGGGCACAACTACCCCATCGGCAGATACAAGCGTAGCAGGTAAGTCTTGAGGGGCATAAACACCTTTTATTACCAGATCCTTTATCACATGCAGAGAGCTAAGCTTATCTGTTTCGGCCTCTGTTGTGCTTTGCACATAAGGCTTAATTTTATTTTTTTCGGCGTCGAGTGCATCATCGGTTAGCAAAATAAATGTGTATTCCTGATCCTCATTACGCAGATCGCCAACGCGGTCAAACAAATAGTTCTTGGTAACCAACCCTGTGCCCGCCTGGTAAATGGGCTTTCCGGTAGCCGGATCAAGGCCGGTTTGCACCGCTTTAGAAGAATCAATTGCGGTAAAGTCTAACGCTTTTATATAATCTTTCTGTTTATACGCTGTGCCGGTAATGTATTCCCAAACATTAGGTTTAGGTAACACTATTTTATTAATAATGTGCAGTACACCATTACCAACATACTGATTGCCTTGTGTAATAGTAGCATCTTCAAATTGCGTTGATGTAAGTTTGATATACTTACCATTAAGCGTTTTAATACGCAGGCTTGGATTGGGGCTGTTAGTATAGTAAGCCAAATTAACAATGTGATTACCTACAAATTGCTTCAGGCGTTCACCGTCGTTTGTAATAGCAGCATCAAGCGATTGCAGTGTTTGATTATCCGGAGCCCAAACCGTGTACATTTTTGATGTAGCCAGCAACTTGTCATATCCGGTTTTTACTAAAAGTTCATTAAAACGGCTAATGGATGGCGTTTGCTGTATTAGCTGCGCAAGCGATTGCTCCAAAGCCTCGCTGTTAGCTTTAGTTTGCTCATTATATTTATTGCAGGCCGCCAGCGTTGCAATGAATATAATTGATGCTACAAATCTGAATAAGTTTTTTAATATCATGCTAGGCTTGTTACTGTTTATAAACTATTGAGCCATCGGGGTTAAACTTTGGATAAAGCTGGTCCATATTTTCGGGAATAAAGTGGATCATATCTATCTGTACGTCACCAGATACATCGGCTACTGCTTGCAGCCTTAGCAAATGACGGTCGGTTTTGGTCACGTCAATTGTACCAGCCAATAAAGCGTAGCTGTCACGATAGTAATCAATAGTTTGGGCGGGGTTGTTGTAATAAGGTACATTACCCCCGAAAGTCATTTTTTTACCCAAGGCCTCCAGCGACTCCGGAGTTGTGCCGGCAGGGTACGTCCATTTGTTACCCACTAACACTTGGGCAGGCAAGCTTTCAGTCAGGTTAAGCACCCGCGACAAAGGTTGTCCATCGAACAATACTGAAACGCCTCTGCCGCCACCGCGTCTTACAAAGCTTACCCACACTTTGTACCGGCCTTTAACCAGCAATGGTGTTTTAAATTCAACAAAGCTGTTGGCGGTTGCGGCAGTTCTTAACGCAGCTATAAACAAATAATCGTTATTGTACACGTAAAACTGACGTGCCTCTGGTGCCACCCGATAACTTACAGAACCGGTCTGCCAGCTTATATCCTTCAAATCGCCGTTCGAATAACTAGGACTGTTTTTATTAGTAACACGATAGACACCAGTAAGCGCTTTAAATTCAGGCTGGTCGGTTACCTCCCAGTATACCGGTATTGGAAATCTTACCTTTATGGCGTAATGACTAGCCATAAAATGCAGCACGCCATTTGATGTCGTATTATCGCTCGATGCCCTATCAATAGCAGCACCTGGCTCGTAGATGCCATTAAAGGTGTCGTCATTAATTAAGACGCTCTTGTTAACAAGCTTGGAAGTAACTACATCAAGCGGCGACAATGTAGTATGCGAAGATGCATTGAAAATATCCGGTAAATATTTTAAGCCAGGCAAGATGTGATAGTTAATGAAAAGATGCAGGCTATCATTTGCCAGTTGCGGATTACCGGTGTTACTGTATTTAGCCTTTAGAGCACTGTATGAACTTATACCGGCTGCCTTTAACACCGCATCCGATTCGGCCAGTACGGTCAGGAACCGCCTTGTGGTGTCGGGGTTATTGGTTGGCAGTATATTCAACGTGTCGTACAGCTTGGTTGCCTTCAATGCCTCGGTAAATATGGAGTAGGCCGGGTTTTGTTCAATAGTTTGCGCCAAGGTAAGTCTCGACGGTTTTAGTACCCTATCAATAACATGGATGATGCCATTACCTGTACGTATGTTGGCCTGCAAAAGTGTAGCCTGCCTGTTAATGGTTAGCGTTGTTACCCCATTTATGTTTTGTGCTCCTGTAAGTAGAGACTGACCATACATGGTTACGGTACGTAATTTACCATCGGTAAACTTGTCGGTGGTAATGGTATCTCTAATGAGGTGAAACTTAACTAGGTCCTTCAAGTCCTCAACACCAACCTGCTCTACGGAGGCTTTGCCAATCTCGGCAAGGTACTTGGTTATTGCCTCATTATTTGGAGCGAACAGGGTGTAAGTTCCATAGCCGCCCAAGGAGTTATCGCTGCCTGTTATCTCTAATATTTTAGACAATAGAGAGAAGCTGCCAGGGTTGTTCTTCAGGTATTCGGTTATGTTTACATCGCCGGTTGTGCTCACTGTAAATTCCTCGCGTTTACAGGCCGACAAAACGGTTATCAATATCCAAACCAGGGTTATTGATGCTATCCATTTGTGCTTTATTAATGTCTTCATAAACACTTTATTTAGTAGTACTTATTGATAAAAAGGATTTTGAACCAAGGCTTTGTTAGTTTGCAACTCTCCCAAAAAGATGGGGAAATAATGGCTGCGTTTATCGCGGTATTTAACAATAGCTGCCTGCTGATATTCCGGGCTGGCTGTTGTGCTTACTATATCAAGCAACAGGTCAATTCTTTCGTAGTTATTGCGGCGGGCGTTGCGGAGCAAATCATACCAGCGTTTACCCTCATAGGCAAACTCACGGGCACGCTCATTAAGCAAATAATCGGTTATACCCGATTTGTCGTCGGGCTGCACAATAGCCGCCGATGTTGGCAGCGCATTGCCCCTTTCACGTATAATCTGAATAATGTCCAGCGCGCCTTGTCCATTATTTAACTGATTAAGCGCCTCAGCTTTCATAAGCAACACATCAGCATACCGGTAAACAAACCAGTGTGCATATGAAGTAGCCGAGGTACGGGTTGAGCTGCCGCTTATGCCCTGATACTTGTAAATGCTACCATCATTAAATCTTACTGACGCACCGTTACCGCGTATGTCCTGATTGGTAATATCAATATTATCAACCGTGTAAAGCTCGGGAGCTACTTTTAGTGCAGCCCTAAAGCGTTTATTTGCTACAGCCAGCATGTCGTTAAACGGGTTAAGTTTATTTTGGCTAAACTGCAGCTCAAACAAACTTTCATTGGAGTTGCCTTGAAAGAAAAGGGTTGTAAACCAGTTATTATCGCCGGGTATTAAAATAAACTGATTTGAATTGATAATGTAATCGCAAGCTTTAACACAATCGTCATACCTGTCCATCCATAAATAAAGATCGGCCAGGGTAGCGTTTACCGTGTACCGTGTTATCCGCCCCTTATCATCGTTACGGTTGCCGTAGGTTGTTGCAACATATTGTTCGGCTTGTTTTAAATCGGCTAAAACCTGGTTAAACACTTCCTGCTGCGTACTTTTGGCTATCTGCAACACATCATCATCACTGGTTGTGGATTTGAGTTTGAGTGGCACATCGCCAAAACTGCGGGCCAGGTAAAAGTATAGCAGGCCGCGTAAAGCCAGCGCCTCGCCCATATAACCGTTTAAAGTGGCTTGGGTGAGTGTGTTATCTGACTCCATAACCTGCGGAGCAAAATCCAATACCGTGTTGCAATTGTTTATCGCTTTATATATTACAGACCAATCGGTTATGGTATTGGTGGAGGTAATGTTAACGTTAATCACATTTAGTTCCGGGTTCCTGATGCCCGAGCCGGGTGAAAGCATATCAGCTCTCAATTCGCCCCATAAAAACAAGTCTTCTACTAGCGGATCAGTCAGCATTGCAGCATAACAGCCCATAACCGCAGCCTTGAGCTGCTCCTTTGTCTTCCAAAAGTTTTGCCTGATGATGCCATCCTGTGGCTCAAGCGACAGGTACTTATTACATGATGTGGAGCAAAGCATCAACAGCAATAATATAACCGGATATTTAATTTTTTTATTCATGCCAGTACTTATCATTCATACTTAAAAACCTACCACTAAACCCGTTACAAAATTGCGGGTTGGCGGCGTCATCGAATTATCGGTAGCTACCCTGAACGGATCACTGCCTTTTACAGAAACTTCAGGATCCTGACCAGTATATTTGGTAAAGGTTATCAGGTTTTCGCCGGTTACGTAAATGCTTGCACTACGTATGCCAATTCGGTTAAGCAGGTTTTTGGTTAAATTATACCTAACTGTTACCGAGCGTAAGCGTATAAAAGAGCCGTCTTCCACATACCGGTCCGAGCCTAACCAGTTATATCCATCATTCCATAACGCCCGCGGAACATTGGTTACATCGCCTTCGTTACGCCATCTTTGCAACACCTCGGTACTTTGATTGTTAAAATTGTACATGTTACTGGTAAGCATGCGGGTACCGTTAACGAGCTGGTAACCGGTTCTGAAACTGAAGAAAGCGTTAATTTTTAAGTTGCCCTTATACGTAATTGTTGGCCCAAAACCACCGGTAAATTTAGGGTTACCGTTACCCAGGTAAACCACGTCCTGGTAATTAATGTTACCATCATGGTTCACATCTTCGTATATGGCATCGCCGGGTTTAAAAAGGTAGTCGGTTGCCGGATAATTAAAGCGCATTTGCAGCGGCTGCCCGTCCAGGCCTACTATAGGTTGTCCGTTTGCATTAATGGCTGTGGTAGCGGCCTGATCTTTGTATACCCCTTTAAAGCGGAACCCATAAAAAGACCCAAATGGATTATTGGTTTGCAGTAACGTTTTATACTGCCCGTTGGTGGTAATGTCGCCCTTCGTACTGGGGTAAAATTCTGATATGCTACGTATAATGTTAGTGTTATTGGCAATGTTAAAGTTCATTTCAACAATAACTTTTTTGCTTTTTACCGCCACAGCACCTAAGTTTATCTCCCAACCCTGGTTATCCATAGTACCCACGTTGAGGTTTATATTGCCGAAGCCAGATATACCAGGCAATCTTAGCCCGTTAAAAAACAAATCGGTGGTACGGTTACGATACACATCCACATCTACATTGATGCGATTTTTTAGCATGGCAAAGGTTAAACCTATATCCTGACCGGTTACGGTCTCATAACGCAGGTTGCGTAATTCGATATTTTGCGAATAAACAGCCGATGAGCCTAAATAATCATATGCATAATTTCCATAGATGTTATAGAACGAATAATTGTTTTTAGGATCATTACCGCTCTTTCCATAGCTTAAACGTAAGCTCAGATCATCAAAAACCGTTAGCTTTTTCATAAAAGGTTCGCCCGATATTCTCCACCGTGTGGATACAGATGGAAACAAACCCCAGCGATTTTCAGGACCGAATTTTGAGTTACCGTCGGCACGTAAAGCCATATTAACAATATAGCGGTCCAGAAACCCATACTGCGCATTCATCAATGCGGCCAAACTGCGCGATTGTGTAAAGCCAGAACTCAGATTGCGCACACGACCATCTACCGACGGATCTTGAAGATTTACCGATGCCGAGTTTGATGATTGTGCTTGTAATGTAGTTGTCTTATTGTCGTTAGTGATAAAAGATACCAGCCCCATTAAGCTGTGCTTATCGTTTAAACGGGGAGTATATATGAAGTTAGTTTTTGTAATAATGCCAAACTGATCTGCATCACCATCAAAAGCATTATTCACATTTACATCGCTTATAGGCCGACCGGTAGCTATCTGTGGTAAAAAGGTTTTGTTTTTAGTATTGTTGATGTCAAACTGTACATCAAAAGTAGCTCTGAATAAGCTGGGCAGTATATCATACTGCAGGTTAAAGTGCGGCACTATACGCTGGCCAATTACGTTGTTTTTACCAGCGTTTAGCATGGCTACCGGGTTAAAGGTGCCCGGATAACCGCCCTGTATATTTTGTATAGGCGATAAATAATTACCTGTGTTATTACCCGCACTATTGAACTCATAAATACTCATGTTAGGCATTTTCTGGTAAGCAATGCTGCGGGTATCGTCATCATAAACCCGGTCTGTATTTGAACGCGTGTAAGAAACATCAGTACGGAACCGAATTCGGTCTGATACGTTGTAATCAAGGTTAAGGCGGGTTGTTATACGATTTAGGCCGGTACCAATAGTTGTGCCCTTTTGGTTAAGGTAACTTACTGAGGCAAAATAACGCGCCTTCTCTCCACCGCCAGATAATGACAAGGAATGATCCTGCATATAACCGGTACGTGTTATAGCATTAATCCAGTTAGTATTGTTGCTGTAGTTGTTGTAGTAATAACGGTCGCTGGGGTCGTATAAAAACTCTTTAACCGTTTCAGTATTCAGCGGCGTACCGGTACGGTTCATTACCTCCTCGGGTATTAATTGGGAATATTGATCACCAGAAAGCATGGGTATGGCATTGGGTTGCCTTGAAGCGGTTGCCTTAACGGTGTAAGTAACCTGCGGAGCTCCAACTTTACCCCGTTTAGTGTTTATAATTAACACACCATTTGCCGCTCTGGATCCCCAAACGGCTGTTGCAGCAGCATCTTTTAATACAGATATATCCTGAATATCCGATGGTGCAATGTTAAGTAAGGAGGCGTAGCCCTGTTCATCGGCCGTACCAAAATTAAAATCGGAAGGTATGTTGGTTTCATAAGGCATACCATCCAATACAATAAGCGGATTGGTTGAACCATTGATGGTAGAGGTTCCGCGAATACGTATCTGCATACCTGCACCCGGATCGCCTGAGTTTGCGGCAATGTCTACACCCGGTAAACGCCCCTGTATAGCCTGATCGATAGAGGATGCCGAAAGCTCTTCAATATCTTTAGCACTTAATTTGGCAACAGCGGTTGTTGAGTTGCGCTGATCTATTTGCAACAAACCATTGCTCGACGTCCTGTTAGCAGTGATAGCTACATCGGCTAGTGTGTTTGTGCTTTGCTCAAGTTGTACAGTAACAGTTGTGCGGTTGTTTATATCCAGCACAACGGTTTTGTAGCCTATTAAAGAGATTGATATCCTGTTTTGCGGACTTTTAACCCGCAACGCAAAGTTGCCGCCAATGTCGGTAGTAACGCCGCCAATGGTACGTTTTTCTTTATCTACTTCAACTACGGTTACCCCTACCAGTGGCGCACGGTCCTTTTTATCAGTTACCTTTCCACGCAGGGTAGCCACAGGGGCAGCAGTAGTTTGCGCGTTAACGGTGGTGCTACATACCAAAGCCGCTGTAAATATGGAGCAGAAGAAAAAAAGATGGGTAAATATTTTTTCCATTAACTATATTTTTATTCAGGTTAATGCACCGGCATATTAACCGGTGCATATCTATTGTAATTGGTTATAGGTTTGCCAGTTATTAATTGGCGTTGAATTTCAGGAATGTGTTTAAAAGGTGTATAACCGTACGGTTTGAGAGGTTATTACTACTTGCCGGCACTACGCTGGCCGAACCACCCAACATGTCCTTTACCTGCATGTTATTTACGCCAACATTGGTAACGGTAACCGATGTGGGGTCGCCGTTGCTTCTCTGTAACAGCGTTAAATAACCGCCGTCTTTTTTTCCGTCGGGTACAATGGTTGCTTTTTGTATAATATGATAGCGGATAAAATTGGCTACCTTATCCTTACCCGGCTGATCGGTGGGTGTTATAGAGGCAGGCAAGTATCCCTGTGCCACAGCAGCATCTATGGCGGCATTGGTTGGGGCCAACACTGTGTAGAACGAACCGGCAGTAATACCTAATATTTCACCATTACTAGTGTTATAAATGGCGGAGTTTTTAACATAATCAACAAACTTTTTGTAATTGGAGCCAGCAGGTGCAGCTAATGCTTCGAGGTGTTTACCTACCGAAAGGCTGGGTTCTGATAATAGCCCATCAATAAAATATACGGTACCATTTTCTGCTTTGCGCGTTCCGGTTACATTTAACGTAACACCTGCATCGCGGGTACCGGCAGAGTAAACTGTGTTATTGCTATACCTGATATACTCGCCGCCGTAAGTTTCTAAAATGCCATTACCACCTAAACTCTGCTCATCCGAACGTACAACCTGGGTGTTGATAATGCGGTTTAGTTTATCTAACGCCGATGAGCCGGATAGTGCCGTACCTCCACCCGGCGGTGTATAACGCCAGGTATTAGCATCCAAATCATAAGTGAACCCTAAGGCACGTATGGTGGCATCAGAAGTTAGAAAAAGTGTGTACTTGAAACTGGTATTAATAATGTTGGTTTTGAGCGAAGCTGTTAAAGCCCTAGTCATTAACGAGTAATTGGGATTCAAATAAGCCCGGCCAAAAACAGTACTGAACACGTTGGCATTCTGTACTTTATTGGTACCATAAAACACACCGTTACTCAGTAACTTTTTATCAACCACGTCGGTAGCACTATTAAACAATGCGCCTTGTCCCTGCCCGTTTGTTGTTGTAGCAAACTTGCTCGGCCACACGGTAGTTAAAAACATGTGCGCGTTTAAAAAGTCGAACAATATATCCTTTGGTAAGGCGTCAAGTGACGGATAATATTCAAGCAACACATTTTTTATATAGGCATCCAATGCATCATTGGTAGGTGCGAACATAGAGTAGCCTTCCATTTGACCGTCGTTATCATCCAGTTTAAGATAATTTTCGTTATTCGGTGAGTAGGCCAGTCCGGCATCATACGTTTTGATATATATGTCCTGTTGTTTACCGGTATTTTCCAGATTTTTTGCCGTTGCAGCCTCACTAATGAGGTATGACACCATATAACTATCAAACAGCGATTTGAACTTGCTATACTGTGGATTGGCAGCAAGGTACTGATCAATATTAGGCAAGGGCAAAATGACCCGGTTAATTTCATGAATTACTCCATTCTCGGCAATTATGTTGCTACTTACCACTTGCGCATCGGCTACGTTGAAGCCGATGTAAGGGTTCTGATTATAGAAGTAATTGTAATCGGCAGAGGTAAGATTTTTGGGTGCCAGGAACCGGTCAAGTAAGTAAGGTACGTACTTGTTGTTATTATCGGTTACGCTAAAGTAGCTTGTGCTACCACGGTTATTGCGGTTGGAGTTTAAATACAAAATATCTTTACCGTTGTAATTTATAGGCTGCGGACCATCATAATAGGCCGTGCGACGTTTGAATGCTGTATTAGGCATCCAGCCCGCACTTGATTGAAAATCAGGTAAGCGGTCTGTTTTAAAAGCGTTAAACACAAGGGCGTACTTCACTATCTTTTGGGCAGTTGCCGCATCAATATCAGCCGCGCTGTTAATACCTTTCTCTTTAAAGTACGCAGCGAAAGCGGCATCATTTGGAGCAAACATTGTCCAAAACCCGGCTTTACTTAGAATGTCCTTATATCCAGCTTTTTCAATACAAACCAGTAAGCTGGTAAAATTTCCGCGCTGCTGCAGCTGCTGGTAAATAGGATCGGCCAGGGTTTCCGGACGATCATACCGCTCGTTGAACTCCTTTTTACTGCAGCCCGTTAAAAAAACAAGGCTTAATATAAAAACAGATGCACTTTGTAAAATTCTCCTCATATAAATGCATTAATAGTGAATTGCCAACCCTTTGTAAGGCAGACAGCTTTCCATGAATACTAAAAAAATGAGCATTTATTCCCGGAGGGCAGCAAAAGGTCAGACATAGGTTTTGACGCCTATAAACCCTGAACTTTTAATAAACCGGGAGATATGCTGGTTATAATTGTAAAGCAAACCTACTAATGGAGGAGGTTCCAAAGGTTTTAAAAATTGACAAAATGCTTCTAAAATTCGTTAAAAAGCACTTTTAATGAGCATTTAGCCCTCTTGTTCGCTCTGTTTATCAATGCAGTTGTTTGATAGACTTTAAATACTGCGATGGAGATTGATTATACTTTTCTTTAAAGCAAGTGCTAAAATATCCTGAGCTGCTGAAGCCTACCTGATAAGCTATTTCGGCCATAGTATACTCACCAGAATCGATGAGTTGCTTACTGCGTTTTAAACGCATCTCTTTTACAAACTCAACCGGAGCCAAGCCGGTAAAGCTTTTCAACTTTTTGTAAAAAGTGGTTCTTCCTAAGCCAACGGTTCGGGCTACATCATCAATATTGAATTCAGGGTCTGCCATGCCTTTTTCAACCGTTTCAATAACTTGTTTCAACAACTGTTCATCTTTCGAGGTAATCAATATTTCGCCGGGCGAGAGTTGAATAAGGTTTTTGCTGCCTAATAAACCATCAACAAGCTGCTTACGTTGTTTAATCAAGTTTTCAACCAGTACCAACAGGTATTCAGTGTTAAAAGGTTTAGTAACATAAAAATCAGCGCCATAACGCATCCCTTCAATCTGATGCTCTACCGACGATTTTGCCGTAAGCAGCACCACCGGTATATGGCTGGTAATCATATTGTGTTTAATAGCATCCAACATAGCAATGCCATCCATATTAGGCATCATTACATCACTTATAATTAGTTCCGGAATGAGTTCTGTGGCTTTTTGTAAGCCAATTACGCCGTCGGCGGCGGTCGCTACGCGGTAATAACGGCCTAACTGATCTGCCAAAAACTTACGCAACTCCGTATTATCTTCAACTATTAAGACCAAAGGATGTGTTTCATTGTGAACTACGGTTTCAACGCCACTTGACATTGTGGTGTCAGGTTCACTAACCAAGTTGTTTGGTGCCGGTATAAGCGGTGTAACAAAGTCAACATCATCATCTGCAAAATGGGCTTTGCCCGATTTTAATCTCACGGTAAATGTCATGCCCCCGGCGGGATTGTTAGCCGCACTTATTGTTCCATGGTGGCCGCTGATAAGCTCTTTGGAAAAGGCCAAACCTATTCCCGTTCCTTTAGTTGGCTGGCCTAAATTATTAGCCGCTTCGTAGTAAAGCTCAAAAATTTGCTTGAGCTTATCTTCAGGCACGCCCGTGCCTTCATCAATTACCTTAATACATAAATGGCCTGTATGCGTATCAGGCTCCAGAAGTACGTTGATAGCTTTACCCTCCGGCGTGTATTTGAATGCATTGGCCAGTAAATTATAAATGACTATGTCTATCTTATCTTCATCAACCCAGGTGTAATAAAACGGCACATGCGTTTGAAAATTGAAGCTTATGCCTTTTTCATGTGCAAGTTCTGTAAAATAGGTAGTTGTATTTTTAACCAGGGCTACAACATCTGTCTCAGCAATTTTTAAACGGATTTTACCGCTTTGCAGCTTTCTGAAATCAAGAAGCTGGTTAATAAACCTAACCATACGATCGGCGTTTTTGGTAGCCAAATTAATATGCTCCCTACCCTTTGCTGTTAAGGTCTCCTGATGGGCAATTGCCTTAAGGGGATTTACGATGAGTGTTAAAGGTGTACGCAGTTCGTGCGAAATATTGGTAAAAAAGCCCAATTTTAATTCGGCAACCTTTTGCTCTACTACAATACGGTTACGCAATTTCACCATGGTTAGGATGATTCGCCGTGCTGTTTCCATTAATGCCGCTCCAATTATTAGGTAAATGCAGTAAGCCCACCACGTTTTCCAGGGTGGTGGCAATATATTGATAGCTACGCTTTTTTGAGGGGTGTTGTTAAATAAGTAGCCACTAACACTCTTTACTCTAAAAACATACTTACCGGGCGGCAAATTGGTGTAAGTTGCCTGGCGTGCATTTTTCACCAGGTTCCATTGTTTATCGTATCCTTCAAGTTTGTAGGCGTACCATACCTTGTGGGCAGTTTTATAATTAAGTACAGTATAATTTATACTTATCAAATTTTGGTTATAAGCTAACCGAATATCGTTGGTCTGGTCAATCGCATATTTCAAGATAGAATCGGGCGCGCCCGGCAAAATATCCTTATTAAAAACCTGAAACCTGGTCAATGCAATGTTTGCACTTTGTTTTATGGTTCCGACAGCCATTGGGTTGAAGTTAATATACCCGCTTATACACCCCAGATAAAGATCTCCCGACTTCGACTTTATAAAAGCCGACTCTGAAAATTGAGTTTTGGGCAAACCATCATCACTGTTATAGTTTTTAAACGTTTCGGTAGCCGGGTTAAATTCCGATAAACCGTTTTCGGTTGCAATCCAAAGCCGTTGCTTGCTGTCACTACTCATACTGAGTATTATATCATTGGGTAGGCCGTTAGCTGTGGTATAAACTTTAAATTTAACCTTTTGGCTTGTGCTAAAGTTGGTGATTGCTTTTTGCAGACCGCCGCCGAAAGTGCCGAGCCACATTGTGCCTGCTCTATCGCGGTGAATAAATTGCACGTCATTGCCGCCTAAGGAGTTCTCATCTCCCCGAACCTTTGTATACCTCCGAAAACGAAAATAATTTATACCGTTATTCGGATTAAATATCACTAATCCGTTTGTGGTTGCAATCCAGATATTTCCCTTAATGTCTTCCTGGATATGCCTTATACCATTTGCCCTGGCAGCCGAATAATTTTTGAAGGCATTATTGGCATTTTTAAAAAGGGTTTTGCTGCCTGCCCGCTGAAGCAGGTTTAACCCACCGCCAAACGTACCCACCCAAATGCGCCCGTTCTTATCTTCATACACTGTATAAATGGTGTTACTGCTTATGCTATTGGGGGTATTTTTATCAGCAACATGCCGGGTTGTTTCATAATGCAAGGAGTCGTTTGGTAATGGACGCGCTTCAATCAAACCACTTCCCTTTGTGCCAAGCCATATGGTATGGTTCCGGCTCTCAAAAATTGTATATACTTTGCCGATGGCTTTTGGCTGCAGGTTAACAAAGGGATTGCCTTGCCTCACGCCGTTTTTATATAAAATCACCTCCCCTGCTTTAGTACCTACCCATAACCGGCCAGTATGGTCTTCGCACAGTGCCCTCACCTCATTTTCTGTTTTGGCTGTGGCATTAGGGTACATCACGTTGTGCTTAAAAACGTGGGGTTGTAAAATAACCTTGTTTATTCCCCTATCATATCCGCTAAACCACATGATGCCAGCTGGATCTTGGTATAGTGCAGTTACTACGTTTGAAAATTGCTGATCTGGCTTACCCGGTTCGTCATGAAAATACTTGACCTCGTCAGCTCGTTGATCATAGTAACCAAATCCACCTCCGGCCATACAAACCCACAACATGTTGTAAGCATCTTCAAACACCTGGTAAGTAGTATGAATAGTTAATGCTTCAGCATCCTTTTTTTGCGTAAACCACTTAAACGTGGCATGCTGTGGGTCGAATTTAATTACACCGTTGCCCGGTTCAAGCCATAACAGCCCTGTTTTATCCTGATAAATTTTGCGTAGCGTGGCAAAGCCGGGTACATGATAGCTAAGACTTTGTTCAGTTAGGTTATACTCAATCAGGCCCCTGCCACTAGTGGTTAGGTAAAGTTTATTCTTACTAACCAAAATATCATTTATGGGCGTGCCCGGTACTATGCGTATCGTTTTTTCCGACTTGGTTTTGATGTCATAAACCAGCACCACACCCTGTGTTGTACCAAAATATATCTCATTTTCATAAAACCTTATGCAGGTGAACGCATACTGACTACCCAGAATGCCCTGATGATTAACTAAGTTTACTTTTTGGTATTCACCGGCGGTTGTTTTACTCAGGCAAATTACACCCTTGGAGGTGCCTAGCCAAATCAAGTGATTTTTGTCTTCATAAAAAAAAGCTACGCGGTTACTTGGGATTTTAAACTGGCCGATAGCTTTTTGATGATACGATTTAACCAGGGGCATACCGTGTCCATGCTTCTTTGCAAACGCACAAAGCACACCTTGCCTTGCAGTTAACAGCCAGGTGTCTCCATTTGAAACAGGTACGATGCGATCAACCAATAACTTACCAAGGTATGCAGGCGACCCGCGCTCCGGAATTGATAAAAAGCCTTCGGTCTTTTTATCAAAGCGGTAAATTTTGTTATCGAAAGTTTTCACCCAAAGATAACCCTGCTTATCTTCAACTATAATTCTGATTTTATTATTTTCCAGGTTTGAACTATCTCCTGCCCTACCCTTGTAAGTAACAAAATTATGCCCGTCAAATCGGTTAATGCCATCCCAGGTGCCAAACCACATAAATCCTTGGCGGTCCTTCATAATGCAGGATACCCTGTCATGTGACAGGCCCTCTTCTGTAGAGTAATGCTTTAAATTATAATGCGGCTGCGCCTGTGCGCTAAAAAACAGCGCACCTATCGCAATAAGTAAAACTAAGGCATTAGAGCAGATTGCTATCCGTTTAAGCATTACAACACCGTAGCAAGAAAAGTTTATAATTGGTTTAAAACGTAAATATCGACAATATTTACGTAAGCCAGCAAACAAAAGGAAATTGTTTAACCACTCCAATTTCCGCACAATAAGTTATAATATCAAGTGAAAATCATTTAGGCCTGAATGCATAATATAACCTAACCAGAGGCCGGAATGTATAACTATGAAACAACCCTGTTTAATACAAAGGATAATTTTTTTATATATCTTAAAACTATAGTATAACCCAAACAATATTATTAATTTCTGGTTAATATTCAAACTTCAACAACGTATTGATCAATTAACTTAGCTATTATTATATGTTTTACCACCTTCAAAAACTAATCAACCCTATCGTTGCCGACGAACCAGATCCGGCCGCTGCTAATGCTTTACAAGAGGGCCTAGGCGGGCAGTTTGGTGAAATGCGTACCATGATGCAGTTTCTGTTTCAAAGTTTCAACTTTAGGGGCGACGGCATTCCTTACCTCGATCTTATTCAGGGTATAGGCATTGAAGAGATTAGCCACGTAGAGCTGATTTCTAAAACCATCGCTCAACTGCTTGACGGTGCACCGGGTTACAATGGAGACAAATTTGACACCCCAGGTAAAGGTGGCGAAGCAACGCTTGATATTGGTAAACTTGCTAAAAACCCGCATCACTTTATTCATGGTGCACAAGGGGCATTACCTGTTGATGCTGCCGGCAATCCATGGAGCGGATCTTATGTACATAACCACGGCAACCTAGTGCTCGACCTGATGGACAACCTGGTATTAGAGGCTACAGGTCGTTTGCAAAAATCCCGCATCTACCAGATGTCTTCAAACAAAACACTACGTGCAACCGTCTCATTCCTGATCGTTCGTGACGAGGCACACCAAATGGCTTTTGCTAAAGCGTTAGAAACGCTGGGTGTAGATTGGGCTAAGGTATTACCAGTTCCAAAATTTGACTCGTCTCAGTACCCGGAAGTAAAAAAACTACTGGATGCAGGATTACACCGTGAGCAATACCACTTCCGTTTAGATTCTTCGGAGATGGAAAAAATTTTTAGTGGCAGTGCGCCTGCTAACGACGGCACAGAACTGGTTACTAAAAAAGAGCCCGACAACTCTTATGATATACCGGTGGCACCAGAAAGACCAGAAGAATTTGCACCTGGACTTGATCCGGAAATGCAGGATTTAGCTGACGCCTTAAATGAGTTTAAGGAGAAAACCCTAAAAAACATGGAAGAAAAAGCGGGACCAAACCCAAGAAAAAAGAAACAATAACAAAAAAGGAGGCTTTCGCCTCCTTTTTTGTTATTGTTTCTTTTATTTTTAGCTGCCTTGCAGAAATAATTTCTAATTGAAAAGGGAATGAGTTAAAAATCGGGCAAAGTTATAATATGGATACAAGCGCTAATCTGCCTTGAATAGATTGCCCTTCGCTAACACTAAATGAAAAAAGCTACCTTGTTATAAACAAGGTAGCTTTTTAATTAAGTCATTTGTTATTTTACAAGGCCTGTCCTATCGGCAGCAAACTTCTTAGTGATCATTGCATCCATTTCCTGTAAATGCAAACGCGTCAGTTGGTTAAGTTTTGTTGCTTTTGACCTTTGCCTAAACAAGGATTGCAATTGCTGCAACTCGGCTTTTAGCATAGCATTAATATCAGTTATCGTGAAATGATATGTGTTGCCCATAAAAATGGTGCTCATCTCATTTGCGAGAAACGCCTGTTCGGTTAACCGGTATATGTACAGCTTTTGCACAGTACGGCGGTAAACATCAACATTTCCCGCAGCATACACCTCTTTAAATATACCTTGACGAAGATCTGTCAGCAAGTTATTTAAAGTGTAAACTTTAACTTTGCTTTCCAGTTGGTCGGTGTACATATGACTTAACCGCATACGTGTAATCAGCGAATTCAGTGCATTCTCTTGCAAACGGCTCAACTCTAACGGAAAGCTTAAAGCAAAAGATGACTGCAGATCAGGAGTGTTAAGCCATGTAGGTGTGTTAAATACCTGTCTGTTCAAAAAAGCTACAGCTTGTTTTTGACGATTGTAAGGTACCGGTTCGTAGCTTGGCAAATGTTCGCCATTTAAACGCACGGTATGGTAAGTGCCGCCCACGTTCTTTATCACATGACCGATGTACATCGACAATTGCCCCCATACGCCGTTATATCCTTCAAGGAGATTTTCCTGGTCTTCTTCCGGTTTATTGAGCCAATGTTTTAACTGGGGCACAATGCGTTTAAGGTTCTTAATACCATATTCGCTTGCTAATACCGAATTGTTGCCTAAGTCCTCGTTTTGTGAACGGGGGTCAAATGGTTCCATCTCGTTACCAAACCATAAGCGATGATTTTTAGCCAACGAGTCGGTTACCACCTTAACCATGCTTTTATGTTCTTCTGCCTCATTAGCGAATTCGGGACGCCAGGTATAGCCAAATTTAATAGCCCATCTGTCATAGTCGCCTATGCGTGGGAACAAACCCTTTTCACCAATATTATCTTCGGGCTGGGCCACATAATTAAACCGTGCATAATCCATGATTGATGGGGTATGACCGTGTGCCTCCACCCATGCTTTGTTACGTAAGTTCTCGACCGGTACAGTTGAACTGGAACCGAAATTGTGTAATAACCCCAGCGTATGGCCAACTTCGTGCGATGAAACGAAGCGGATAAGTGACCCCATCAGCTTATCATCCAATTCGGGCTTGCGCACACGTGCATCAACAGCGCCGGTCTGTAATCTGTACCACTGCTGTAAAAGCGACATTACATTGTGATACCAGAAAATGTGACTTTCAATAATTTCGCCACTACGTGGGTCTGAAATGCTTGGACCCATTGCATTGGCTACAACAGATGGCCGGTAAATGATTGCCGAGTGATTGGCATCATCAATGCTCCAGGTGCTATCTTGTGCCTTGGTGGGTGCTTCTTTAGCTATCACTGCATTTTTAAAACCGGCTGCTTCAAAGGCTTTTTGCCAGTCGTTAACGCCTTGCATTAAATAAGGTATCCATTTGCGTGGGGTTACCGGGTCTATGTAAAACACAATAGGTTTTTCAGGCTCAACCAGTTCGCCACGCTTATATTTCTCTTCGTCGCCTGGCTTCGGATTTAGACGCCATCTTTTAATATAAGTGGTAGTGCCTACACCTTGTGGCTTTACATCAAAGTCTCTGAAAGATGTGGTAAAATATCCTACCCGTTCATCCTGCAGCCTGGGGCGCATAGCTTTAATGGGGAGTAATACCAGCGAGGTATTTAACTCAACCGTGTAACTTGAATTAGTTGGATTCATCCCGGCGGCATAGGTTTTAACCGTATGGATTTCAACGTTGGTTGGAAAGGTGTGGATGTAATCGACATAGCTTTTGTCGTTTTGCTGCCCGCCCATACCAGCTTTATCTTTGAATTCTTTTCTTTGGAAATAAATTACGTCATTATCCGTATTTAAAAACTCGGTAACATCTACCACCATAGCTGTTGAATCGGACGTATATGAAACCACTGGAAAAGCTGCCATAATGGTACTCACGTTATTCTTTACTACGCTTGCGTACATACTGGACGTACTATCCTTTGCGTATTCCCTGAATGACTGGCGGCGCATAAACAGTTTATTGTCTGGCCCTTTTTCAAAAGTATAAACACTTTCGCCAATTTGATCACCTGCGTAGCCCATACTTCCATTTCGCATGTCTGATGATGCTTTGGAAATGCGGCTTACAGTAAGAATTTCCCGGCCTAATATATTCTTAGGAACTTCAAAATAATATTTAGCATCGGTTTTATGTACAGTTATAAATCCTCGGTTTGTTTTGGTGCCCTTAGTTACTATGGTTGCATAAGGTTTTAGGGCCGTTGCTCTTTTCAGACTATCAGCCCGTCTTTGCGCTGCATCTACAGCTGTTAGCGGGCGTACGGGCGCCGCCTTCTTTTTGTGCAGCAATCTACAAGCCGGCGCTAGTAATACCGTGCCAGTTGCAAATGCCACGAGAAGCATGTTTTTGTTAAAATTCATTGTAGTTTGTTATCTCGGATTCTGTGTAATTTCAGGGTTTAATAAAATGTACTTTTCGGCAATTGGGAAGGTATACCGGTTACTGCCGGGCTCAAGTGTATAGGTGGCATCTTTAAATTTGCGGGTAACAGTTGAAATAAAACCAGCATCTTTACTCAAACGGCGCTGATCGAACCAGCGGTAACCGCGGCCCATAAATTCGCGTTGGCGCTCATCAATCACCACATGTAAAGCGGCGTTGGCGTTAGCGGCTGTCAGGTCATAGTATTCAGCAGGCTTAAAGCGCTTTTTACGCAGCGTATTCACGGCGTCCATAGCATTGGCGGTGTTGCCGGCACGCGCTTCGCACTCAGCCTTAATTAACAGCATTTCGGGCACGCTTGGACCAATGTAAAGCCCGTCGTTAATTAAACGCTGACGGAACAGTCCGCGGCCTACTGTAAAATTTGTTCCAACTATGGCAGTAGCATCTTTCGTGAAAACCACATAACGCAGGTCTTTAGGATCGTATAAGCTTACAGCATTAGGGTTAAGCGGAAGGTTAGTAATGAACTGACTAGTACGTTTAAAAAACATCTCTTCGGGGTTGGCCAGTTTAAGTGGCAACACTGGGGTTGCTGCCAGGTAATTATTCAGGTCCAGCAAGCCGTTTTTTAATGAAAGTGCAAGGTTAGCATAACGCTCAGCTTCGGCAAACTCGCGTGTGTTAAGGCATAGGCGAGCCATTAGCGCATAAACCGCCATTTTTGATGGGTTTACATTATAAATTGGCACATCAGGCAGGTAGGGCAACGCATTCATCAAATCTGCTCTAACCTGATCATACACCTGTTTTACAGATGCACGGGTAAGATCAGCAAATAAGTTAGGCGTAAGCAGCAACGGCACACCCGGGTCTGAAGCAGATGTGGCTGCATCATACTGCTTGCCGTACATGTTTACCAGCGTAAAATAGGCATAGGCCCTGTGCACCATGGCCCAGGCTTCAATGGTTTTCTTCTGGTCGTCGGTACCGCCCTCGCTGGCTATAACACCGGTTATAGCAGTGTTAAAAATGTTGATGCTCTTATACAAAGTGCTCCAGTCAGTATCATCTTCGGCAGAGGTATATATCTTGTCGGCCCAGATGTAAGCATTCGCAGCAGCACTGGGGCTTAGGCGGGTATACCAGGTATTGTCTTCAACGCCATAATCATCGGCCATTAAAACGGGATAGTAGTAACCAGGCTCAATAGTTAAGCCTGCATTTAATAGCGCTTGATAATCAGATGTGTATTTTAAGGCCCTTACCGACTCGGGCGGAATTTCCACATATTTACGGCAGGCGCTGGCACAAAGCAACAGGCAGCTTAAAATCAATAAATTAACTTTATTCATGATAATGATTAGCGTTAGAGTGAAACATTGAGATTGAACAGGTAGGTTGCACTTGGCGGCAGGTTGGTATACTGGCCGGTTACCTGGTAATCCGGATCTACACCATCTTTATTGGCCCGCCAGATAAGACCCAGGTTAGTAACCGAGAAGCCCACATTAACTGCTTTAAGAAAAGGTGCCTTACGGAGTATTGTCTGTGGCAGGTTATAGTTAAGGGACAGCTGTTGCAAGCGTACATTGCCGGCATCTCTCAGGTTATAATCTGAATTTACGAACCAAGGTACATTGTTGAAGGTGTTGTTACCTAAGCCAGGGATGTTAGTGTTAGCTTCATCACCTGGGTTACGCCAACGGTTTACCAAACGGGCGCTGTTGGCAACAAGCCCAGAGTAGCTGGTGCCGGTTGGGAACGATTCGGCATTAATGTCTTTCATCAGGAACTTATAACCAAGGCTGTAGCTGGCCCTTACTATGAGGCTAAGATTTTGATAACGCACGGTATTAGTCCAGCCGCCAAAGTAAGGCGGAGTTGTACGTCCGCCGTAAATCAGGTCGGCGTTGGTTACGCTGCGCGAACCGTTAACGTTTAAAATGGCACCATCAGCACCATAAATGCGCGACAGGCCTTTATTGTCCAACCCGGCCCAACGATATACAAAAATGTTATCGCTGGGATAACCATCAGTAACCTGACTTAAACCAGCTATGCCGAAAGTACTTTTCAAGCGCTGATCGGTAATCGTATTGGTGGCATAGGAGAAGTTGAACGATGAGTTCCAGTTCCAATCTTTCGTAGCAACAGGCACGCCCGTAACCATGAATTCTACGCCACGGCCTTTAGCGTTACCTGCATTATACTGTAATGAAGTATAACCGTAGGTAGCATTATAAGGTAGATTAACCAGCAAATTATAGTTGCGTTTCTGATAAACATCTGCTGATAATGACAACCTATCATTAAAAAAACCAACATCAATACCTTCATTGATAGTGCGAGAAGTTTCCCAGGTAAGCTGGCTATTGGCAGGCACCACAATAGAGGCCGTTGGCTGACCAGTATTAGGATCATTCGAGCCAAGGCTGATAGTTGCATAAGAATTACCGGTATTAGGAATAGAACCACCTGTACCTAGAGTAGCACGCACGTTAAGGCTGCTTATCCAGCTAACATCTTTCAAAAAATCTTCGCGTTTGGCATTCCAGCGTAAGCCTGCCGAGTACAGTGGAATAGCACGTTGCCGACGGTCAAGGCCCTGGTTAGTGTAATCATCAAAACGAACACTACCACTGGCGTAATACTTGTTTTGGAAAGAGTAGGTAGCTAAACCAAAATAGGAAAGATAGCGTTTGGTGTCTTTATAAATATTGCCATCTGCGTAGCCTAGGGTTGAGGTTCCTCCAAAAAGAGTGGCATAAGAAACTGTTGGATTAACCGCCACTGAGGTTGATATATCTTCGTTATATCCATAACGGGTTTGCTGGCCGCCATTGTACTTGAATTGCCTGATTTCGGAACCACCTAAGAAATCAATGTGGTGATCTTTCCAGCTTTTGTTAATATTTAGCTGACCGCGAACGCTGTAATCATCGTAAGTGCCATTGGTTGTTTTGTAAATACCGCCTTTAGGTACACCATATGTTGCGATGGCTCCTGTATAAGTAGTACCATTGTTAATTAGCAAGCGTGTATCATAACTGTTTTGATTTTGCAGATAGTATTCATTCGTCAATACCTTTTGGAACTGCCCTTGAACACTTAACGTCAGCCATGAGGTAATTATACCCTTAATGGATGTGCCTAAGCGCAGCGAATTTTTGGATAAGATGGTGTTGTTATAGTTCAGCTCATCTATAGCGTTATAACCAAATGGCAGGTAACCTATGCGTTGTAAACTATCAGCTGTGCGCTGGTTATAGGCAATTGGTTTGCTGATCGCATTCCCGTTGGCATTAACCAGCATTTCATAAGGCGCAAAACCCCTAGAACCTGTACTTAGGGCCTGACTTGCAGCTCCGTTTATCTGGCTTTTTGAATTTACATAGTTAATGTTGGTAGCCACCACGATGTGACGATTCAGGAAATCATTGTTTAAGTTAGAGGTAAGCGAGTACGTTTGGCCGTAATTACTGCGATAAACAGGAACGTCCTTTGAATAGTTAGCTGATAAATAATAGCTGCTATTGATACCGCCGCCAGATATTGACAGGTTGTGCTGCTGGGTTGTTGCACGTTGCAGCAGATATTCGCGCAGTTGGTCGCGGTTTGAGCGGTTGCCTAACACCTTTAGTGCTGAGTCGCGTTGCGCAATTGTGGCGGTACCTCTTTTGACCCTGAACATCCATTCCTGCGCTTCGGTTACGGGGCCAGCCCTCCTATTTGAATTGGGGTCGGTAAAAAAGTTCTTGTCGAACATTTCCTGTTCCAAGTCAATATACTCGGCATTTGTCATGGCTTTTGCATTCGAAAAGTTTGCAGTAGCCGAAGTACTTAACGTAGTGTTGTAGTTGATGGTTGGCGCTGAACGCTGGCCCCTTTTGGTAGTAATTACAATAACGCCGTTGGCCGCAGAAGCGCCCCAGATAGATGCAGCTGCCGCATCTTTCAAAAATGTAATGCTCTCGATATCGTTCGGGTTGATGGTGTTCATTACAGCATTAACCGATGTATTGGGCTTTGTAACCGTTGTTGGATTGTTGGGTCTATTAGGGTTAGCGCTGTTATCAGCAAATCCTGTGCTGATAGTCACCAGGTTTTGATTCGCCGCCGGGAAACCATCGATCACTATCAAAGGCGGAGTGTTACCACTTGATAAGCTATTTGTGCTTCGCATCTGAATAGTATTGTTACGCACATCGAAACGCACACCGGGCACTTTACCTACCATGCGTTCTAAAAGATTTACGCTTGGCGTGGCCTCAATGTCCTTATCTGTCAGTACACTGTATGAGCCGGTTGTAGCTCCTTTGCGTACCTGCTGATAACCGGTAGATACCACTACGTCCTCCAGATTTTGCGGCTTAGGCGACAGCTGGACCACCATAGTTTCAGATGCAGTCTTTTCAATATTAGCATAGCCTATGTAAGAGAAAACCAGCACATCGTTATCCTTTATGTCTTTGAAAAGGAATGTACCTTTCTCATTAGTAAAAACCCGGCGCGTGGTGCCTTTAAGTGTTACATTCACGTTTGTTAGAGGTAAACCCGTCTCGGCATCTAGCACTTTGCCATTAGCATCAATGTTGCTAAATAAGCTCACTACCTTTTGGAGCAAGGTTTTCTCCTGCGGCTTTATCACTACCGTTTTGTTCACAATGGTATAAGTAAGCGCATGGGGTATGAGTGTTTGGTCAAGTACTTTTTGCAGTGTTTCTCCTTTATAATTCACATTGAGTTTTTGCTGCTCATTTACTTTGTTGTCTTGCCAAAAAACATTATACCCTGTCTGTTTTCGAATTTCTGTAAACAATTCTTTGAAAGAAGCGTTTTGTTTGACGAAAGTGACCTTCTGTGCAAATCCGGCGGCGCTAACCTGGATAAGGAAGGCAGTCATAAAAAATACAGTAAGTTTCACGATGCGAATGACTGAGATGTTATTGCAGGCGGAATGCCCCGATCTATTTAGATCTTGAAATTTCATTACATTTGTTTGTTAGTGATTTAGTTGAATGTGTGAATATGTCTCGGCTAAACACTGATCATTTTGGCCGGGGATGTTCCACCATTCCCGGCTTTTTTATGTGTTTATCAGGCTGGATAAAACTTATTGCATAGCGGTTACTCTCCTTCCTTCAATTTTAAAGTGAACAGAACCGGTTGTTTCCAAAACCTCAAGCAGTTCGGATATATTCTTAAAGCGTGATAAAGCCCCGCTAAATAGCTGTTTTTTCAGCTCCTTGTCCTCAAATACAACCTCTACGTTATACCACCTTGAAACCTGCCTCATAATAGTTTCTAAGCTTTGTTGATTGTATAGGAACAAGCCGTTTTTCCATGCCATTGCCTCTTCCAGATCTGCAGGTTGCACATCAATGTGATTATTAGTTAATACAGCCTGCTGCCCTGGCTTAATAATTATACTATGCGCCGGTGTAATAATATTAACACGGCCTTCCAACAAGGTGGTACTACTAACAGGTTCATCATCATAAGCATTTACATCAAAATGAGTTCCCAGTACTTTAATTTGCTGGTTAGCTGTAATGACCCTAAAAGGGCTTTTTTCATTTTTGGCCACTTCGAAATAAGCTTCACCCGTGAGTTTTACGGTGCGTTCATTTCCTTTAAATCTTACCGGGAAGGTTAATGCTGAAGCTGTGTTCAGCCAAACATGGCTACCATCTGAAAGCGTAACTTGAAACTGCCCTCCTTTGGGTGTTTTTAAAATGTTTACTGCAGTGTCGGTACCGACAGCAGAACCACGAGACTGAAAATCGTATAGTAATGCTCCATCGGCTGTTTTTTTAATAATAACACCCTGTTCCTGGGCCACAGCTTTGTCATTGGTTCGGCTTAAATCAATTATCTGGCCATTGGCCAGTGTTAGTGTGGCCTGAGTGTAGCCGGGTTTTATATCATTTTTATAACGTTTGGCAACGCTATTTTCAGAAGCGTGCTTTAACAGGTACAAACCCGTCGCCCCTATTAAGACTAGTACGGCTGCCGCTGCATATCTATACCAGGGTGTTATAGATCTAAGCTTGGATGATTGCCTGAACTTTTTGTTGGCTACTAAACGTTGGTAAAATGCGTTTTTTGCCTCGTCTGGATAAGCAAATTCATCTGTCTTTAAATCCTGCCAAATTTTTTCCATGGCAGACCATATCTCCTCATCATTACCTGATAGCTTAAAGTGATGGATTAAGATTTGAAAATCTTCGCGACTTATGGTGTTGTCTGCAAACTGCTCAAGTAAGTTGGCAATAGTTTTATCTGTCATGTATTAATACGGCCTTAACAAAGCCTTAATACTAACATTACACTTTAAAACTTAAGATGTACTAGTGAGATGTGAAAAATATTAGGATTTTTTTCAAAGAAGCCAAAAAAACTTGCCAAAATGAAAATGTTTGGATCAATTAAGTGCTTGCGCAACGTTTTTAACGCTGATGATAGGTGATTTCTTACGGTATTTTTAGAAATACCTAGCTGTTCCGCAATTTCTTCATAACTCAAACCCTCATTTCTGCTTAATTTAAAGATCTGCTGTTGCTGGGGAGGCAAAATTGCTATTTTACTCTCTGTAAAGCGCTGCAAGTCGTTCAGTAAAATGGCTTCTTCCGTTTGGTTAGAAACATTCTCCATTCGGTTCCAAAGATTATCAATTGCTTTCTGTGAGCTTGCAGTTTGCCTGAGTGCGTTGAGTGCAAGCCGCTTGGTTACCGTAAACAGATAAGGTGTAATCGACAACGAATCGTCAATCCTATCACGGTTTGACCATACATTTAGAAAAGCATCATTGACAACCTCCTCTGCATGCTCGCGGCTTTTGAGCATTTTAAAAGCAAAGACATACAGCTTTTTAAAGTTTTGGTCAAAAACCAGCTTAAATGCGGCTTCATCGCCAGCTTTAAATTTATGTATGAGATTTGAATTGAAATAATCGCTTTGCTCTGACATTAACCGGTATGAACCGGTAAATAACAAATCAAATAAAGTCCACCAGTTTGGGCTTTTTATAACCATCATTATTACCTAATTAAATCAATCACTAACTCAAGCATATTTTTCATTGGTAAATAGACAGAGTTTAAAGCTAACAATAAAATTGTTTTACAGAAAATTTAAGCAGCAAGTTTGTCTAGATTTTGATTGCTTCTGTCTGCAAATAGCTTGAAATATTGATAGGTGACTACAATTAGGCTGATATAACTGTAACTAAGAATAGCAATGATTGGGGGAAATTGCTGAGCGGGCAATGACATAAACCCAGTATATGGATACTGCATGATGGCACCCATTAAATTTCAATCACCCGGACTGCCAATGATCAGCATAGGATCCTTTACCCAGGTCGAACAGTTAGCGCCTTATCTAAAACTATAAGCATCTTCTGTTAGAGGGAGGCAGCTACGCTAACGTATTTCCGCGTAAGCCGATAAACGGCTAAAGCGGTTCGGCAGCATCTATAAACAAAGCATGCCGATTGACTGCAACCCTGCTTCTGTTTCGCGCATTTCGTTCTGTGCTTTAACATACGCAATGAACAAGATAATTGCAGCAACTACTATCAAACCCAAGATCACTGCCAGAATGATCTTTATGGCGCTATAGGGACGCTTGCCGATCACCTCGCCGGTGCAGGCATTGACCGAGAACTGAAACACTTTGCGATCATAGGTGTATGCGCTCACCCAAACCGGCAACAGTACATACTTGATGGCCAGGTTAAGGTACTGATTTTGATAACCGAAAATGCGCTGTTCATCTCCGCCGATATCATTCCGTATGGCTGACTCAATTGTTGAATCCATCACTATCTTTGCGGCCTCTAACCCGTCGTCCGGTTTTATCTGGAAAGTTTCTGCGCTAAACCCGCTCAGGTAGCGCTCATCATAAATTTGAAGGTCTACAAAATCCCAAGGATTAAGCGCTTCCAGTGTTTCTGCCGGCAAAGACTTGCTGGCCGGTATAGTAACATCCTCAAAGTCGCAATACACAGTTCCGCTAGCGCTGTACCAGCGCGTATGCCTTACCTCGCGGGTACGGGTTTCGGTTTTACCGTTTACAGTTACAGTATACGATTCTTTGGTATAATAATATTCACCACGCTCACCGGTATACTGAGTAACGGTGTTACAGTCGTAGGTCCAGTATGGCAGGTAAATACCTTTCAAGGATACATTTGCCTTCGCTTCCTTTACAATATCGTTGGGCGCAAACCAAAGATCCGCCAGCCAGTCTCTGAACTTTTGCCCGGCCTCCTGCTCATTTAGCCTGAACGGCAAAATGTAATGAGGCTTTAACGAATGATAACCCTTACCCAACTGAATAATTAGTGGAGAGGCACAAAAGCCACACTTGCCGGCTGCTTCATTGCCGCTAAAGTTTGTTTCGGAACCACAACTGCTACACTTGACAATTTTGATGTCAGTGGCTTGAGGCAGTTCGTTGACCGCTTTCAGAAACGAAGTATATTCAATAGCGGTTATGGCAGTATGCGGAACAGCAGATATAATCGGATTACTTTCCCCGCAATATGCGCATTGGAGTTCCCGCGTACCGGGCACGTAATGCAGTACAGCGCCACAGCCGTTGCATTTCAGCGAACCATGGGCAACAGCCTCACTTGTTGAATTCATATACTCGAATTATCAGGCTTGCGGTATTGGAGGCGGCATATTATTAAACAGATCGGCTAGTTCGGGCGCGTTACCTGCTGCCATCCAGGAGGCCATACCCTTCTTCCAGACCATGGTAGTGGCGCTGATTTTTTGCGTTGCTGCCATTTGGGTAAGCGCAGCCAAATCATGTGGGCCATCTGATTTTCCGTCAATTGCAATAAAAAACTCACCCATCTTCGGCAACGGTGGCGGAGCACCTGCATCATTATTGCCGGTGGCATCGAAGTGGTTAGGCTGAAAGATTTGACCCACCTGTCCCATTATGGCAGCGCCCACCCCCAAACCCATCCCGGCAGCACCCAGGTTGCCGCCTATCGTATTCTCGGCAGATTTTTCAATCGCATTAGCTGCCTGAAACTGTGAATAAGCACCCAGGTTACCGATGATGCCCATTTGACTCCGCTTGTCAAGTGCAGTTTCTACTTCAGGCGGCAGTGAAATATTTTCTACCAGAAGCGTAGTGAGTTCAAGGCCTAAACGGCCATAATCATCCTGTATTTTATTTTTAATAAGTTGCGATACCTCGTCATAATTGGCAGCCAGATCCAAGACCGGTATTTTGGAGGCAGCAACTTCATCCATGCCCCTTGATACAATAGTGTTGCGCAACTGCTCGTTGATGTCCTCTACGCTAAAATCAGGGTTAGTAGCTGCTACTTCCTGCAAGAAAGTTACTGCATTATTTATTCGGAAGCTGAAAGTACCAAAGGCGCGGAGGCGTACCGGGCCAAATTCAGCATCCCTAATCATAACGGGATTTTTAGTGCCCCATTTTTGATTAGTGAACTGCCGTGTACTCACAAAAAACACATCTACTTTGAACGGACTTTCTAAGCCGTACTTCCACCCTTGCAGGGTAGAAAGTATGGGCAGGTTCTGGGTAGTCAGTTCATACATGCCCGGTTTGAAGACGTCCGCAATTTTTCCTTCATTTAGAAAGATCGCTACCTGGGACTCCCGAACGGTCAGCTTAGCTCCCATCTTGATGGCGTTGTTATGCCGCTCAAACTTCCATACGAGTGTATCTTTGGTATTGTCCACCCACTCAATTATATCAATAAACTCACTAAATAAGTTGCTTAAAAGTCCCATATTTTGGTAATTAAGTACAAAAATGTGCAGGTGCTAAAATGCTGATTAACGCCCATAAAACAAATATCTTCAGAAAATTATAAATCTGCCTTTCCAGTCGGTATATACTACTCTGTATAGCAGCAAACAAATAGAACAATCTTTTAATCAATATTTGATATGAATTAATCCTTGCTTAGGTGTTGGGAATAACGGGAGTGATAATTCAATCTATTATTTATGGTCATCTTAATCGCCTTGGTAAATCAGCCCTTCCGCTTTCGCATAACCAGCCTCAATGGCCTTACCCATTCTCCCCAGCATACCTGTCAAATACAACACCCGGAACACCTTTAAAGACGCAAAACCCCAACAGGTGTTCGGATAGGGGAAATATAACTGGAAAACTTTGGTTTACTTTGGTATTTGAGGAAAGTGCCCTAAAGCACAAAACCCTGTGAATCAGACGATTTACAGGGTTTTGATTTGTTCTGATATCGCTATCTGTCGGGATGGCAGGATTCGAACCTGCGGCCTCCACATCCCAAATGTGGCGCGATACCGGGCTACGCTACATCCCGAAAGGGTTTGCAAAGGTAAGATTTAAAAACACGTTTGCAAATATTTTTTTAAAGAACTTTCGCGTTTCATGCTACTTAAAAAAGCAGCTTAATTATGCGATTGATTTACAACAAATTAATTTTAAGTCTTCTTATTTTTAATAAGACTTAGATCGTCTTTACCGTAAATCTGCTGCAAATATAACGTCATTCACTTCATTTGCAAATTATTTAATTCTATTGCCAAGGTGTATATGGCTATTAAATTGGGCGGCTACAAATTTCAAAAGTTGTACACAACTGATAAACAGACATAATGGTCAGTAAACAGCATACATACACTACCATAATTTTTTTTAAAAAATTATGGTAGCGGATAAATACCTCAATGTTAAAGAATGTTAAGGTTCATGGCATTTTAAGTATTTACGCTGACCTTGGTGCTTATTACAATATGGTAACACCTTTACTAATTATTTCATGCATTACAACCGGATCAACAATCTTTTAGGCTGGGCATGCTTTGCTATTGCGGCAACCACCTACATCCTTACCCTCGAACCTTCCGTAAGTTTTTGGGACTGCGGCGAATTTATTTCCTGTGCTTTCCGCTTGCAGGTATCGCACCAGCCAGGCTACCCCCTATTTGCCATGATTGGCAAGGCTTTCTCCCTGCTTTCAATGGGCAATAATGCCAAAGTGCCTTACTTCACCAACATGGCTTCGGCATTGGCAAGTGCTGCTACAGTTATGTTCTTATTTTGGACAATAACCGCACTGGCGCGAAAGCTATTAGTTAAACGGGGGGAAATACCAACCGGAAACAACCAACTGCTTGTTATGTGCGCTGGTGTGGTGGGGGCGCTAGCTTTTACATTTACTGACACCTTTTGGTACTCTGCAGTGGAAACAATTGTATTTGCACAAGCAGCTTTGTGCGTGTCGGTGGTGTTTTGGGCAATTTTGAAGTGGGAAGCACGCGCCGATGAACCCGGTGCCGACCGTTATCTTGTTTTGATAGCCTATGTAATGGGATTGTCTATTGGTATCCATTTGCTCAACCTGCTTACCATACCGGCGCTAACTATGGTGTATTACTTCAGGCGCTCTTCGCAAACGAGTACTAAAGGCACTATCATTGCCTTATTTACGGGTGTGGCTTTACTTGCCCTTGTACAGTTTGGCATTATTCAATATACGGTTAAAATTGCTGCTTACTTTGATCTGTTCTTTGTGAATAGCTTGAGAATGGGTTTTGGCAGCGGTGTATTCGTTTTTTTAATTACCTTGATAAGCCTGCTGGTTACCGGACTTTTCTACAGCATACGTAAAAACAAACCGGCTCTTAACCTGGCACTGGTTTGCCTTACTTTTATTTACCTGGGGTATGGATCGTTTGCTATGATACCTATCAGGGCTCACGCAGGCACCAATCTAAACAACAGTCATCCGGATAATGCTTTTAAATTACAAAGCTATCTAAACCGCGAGCAATACATTGCTCCGCCCCTGGTGTACGGCCCATACTTCGACTCGCAAGCCATTGAGCAAAAAGAAGGTGCTACCATATACCGTAAAGGGAAAACACAATACGAGGTGGTTGGTAAAAAGCAATCCCTTGTCTATGACCGTAACACCATCCTGCCACGTATTTACAGCAGCAATGATAATGATCCGCAGTTTTATAAACAGTGGTTACGTTTGGGCGAGGGACAATCGCCAAATTTTAGTGACAACCTGAAGTTTATGTTTAGCTGGCAGCTATATCAAATGTATTTTCGCTACTTCTTGTGGAACTTTGTTGGCCGCTACAACGACCAGGATGGCCAAGCAAGTACAGCTGACCTGGATGGCAACTGGACCTCGGGTTGGTTTGACGGCAAACATTTGCCAAAAAACATCACCCAAAATGTTACCTACACGCCGCTTTACGCCTTGCCGCTTATTATTGGTTTGTTTGGTATGTTTTACCACTTTAAACGCAGTAAAAACGATGCATCTGTAATAGCCCTACTTTACTTTTTTATGGGCGTTGCCATTGTTTTATATGTGAACCAACCCAGCATTCAGCCGCGCGAGCGCGATTACTCTTATGTGGGGTCGTTCTACGCATTTGCTATATGGATTGGGCTGGGTGTTATAGGCATAGTACAATTTTTGAAGCAAAAGATTAATGTGAGGTATGCCACCCTAGCAGCAACAGGAATATGCTTACTGGCAGCACCCGTTTTAATGGCCACCCAGGAATGGAGCGCCCATGACCGGTCGACCAAAACAACGGCGCATGACATGGCTAGCAATTACCTTAATTCCTGCGCACCTAATGCCATCCTGTTTACATACGGTGATAACGACACCTATTCGTTGTGGTATGCTCAGGAGGTAGAAGGCATACGGCCCGATGTGAGGTTGGTAAACCTCAGCTTATTTGGTACCGACTGGTATATACGGCAAATGAAGAAGCAAATGAATAAATCGGCACCGTTACCCATAACCATGAACAACGATAAGTTTAAAGATGGCGTGCGCGATTACTTAACTTTTCAGGACGCTAAAATACCCGACTCGGTAGAACTGAAAGAAATATTCGACTTCATTACTTCTGACGACAGCGCAGCTAAGCTCCAGTATGAAAATGGGACTACCAGTAATTACCTGCCAACAAAAAATTTCAAACTGAGCATTAATGCTGATGAGGTGATAAAATCTGCCACCGTACCTGCCGGTCTGCGCAACCAGATTGCAAGTGCAATGGAATGGAAGTTTCCAGGTAACTTTTTAACCAAAGACCACTTGGCTATGATAGACATTTTGGTACATAACCACTGGAAGAGGCCTGTGTACTTCACCAACTCGGCACCAGATGAAAGCATTTTAGGGCTACGACCATATTTGTACAATGAAGGCTTTGCGTATCGTTTGTTACCACTAAAACGTGATACAGCCACTGAGCAGTACAAGGATAAAACCAATACCATGGTCATGTACAACAATGTGATGAACAAATTTAAATGGGGAAACATGAAACATGCACGATACTTAGACCAGCAGTCGACCGCATTATTTTACCCATTCATAGCTACCACCTTTATGAACTTGAGCCAAAATCTGGTTAGCGAAGGCCGGCCGGAGCTTGCCGTGAAAGCACTACATAAGTACGACCAGGTTATGCCCGACCTTTATCCCTATATGAATGTTGCCGCCCGTAAGTTTTACATAGCAGACACGGCCTGCTATTTAAAAGATTTTAAACTGGCAAATAAGATACTTACCAGCGTTGATAGCTATATAAAGGATATATTAGATTACAACTACCACCAATTAAAACAGGACGCTGATACAGTAAATCTACATGATGTGCAAATGGGCGTGTCATTACTTAATGAAATGGCAATATTAGGCAATAAACACAAACAGTTAGCTGTGAACAACCGCTTGCAAAAACACCTTACCGAATACCAAAACAAGTTTGCTGCGCTCATGCAGCAATGATATTTAATGCCATAATTAAAAAGCCTGTAAGTTAAACTTACAGGCTTTTCTTTTTACTTAATTTAGCTTTTCTAGTATGATAAAAGGTGAATAATTTCTTAACTTCACCACAGCAAGACTTTTGAGACCCTTTATCAAATTTAAACGAAAGCTAACACCATTATGGCGTTGGTTAACCGGTTCTGTGACGGAGTTCGATCTAACAACACGCGTTTTTCACTCTATATGTTTGTTTATTATACTGGCGCTTGGCTATAACATTCCGTTTAATTACATTGTAGGTTTAAAGCGTATAGCTTTGTTGAGCGCAGCGAGCTTTGCTATGTTTACGTTGATTTATTACCTCTCAAGGTTCCGTAAAAATCGTTCAGCATCTTTAATACTCTTCTGTGCAAGCGGCAACGCGCTGTTCATAAGCAATTTCTTTCTAAATTCGGGTATCAACGGACCTACCGACCTGTTTTTCGTGGTCACCATGTCGGTTATGATAGCCGTTATTCCGGTTAGGCATTACTGGTATCTAATCATCAGTAATATAGCCATTGTTCTGTGGCTGCATTACATACAATACACCAACCCCCATTGGGTGCCTTATACTTACCGGAGTGAATTGTCGCGGTTCACCGACATAACATCGGCCTACGTAGTTGTTGTAGCCGTTGCTTTGTTTAATTATTACTTTATCAGACGCAACTATGAGGCTGAACGTAAATCAGCAGAACATAAGACTGCCATGATGAAGTTGCTCAATGAAGAAAAGAACAAATTATTTTCTATCATTTCGCATGATTTAAGAGCACCGCTCACCAATGTTCAAAATTATTTAGAGTTGCTTACAGAGGTTGACTTGAGTGCCAAAGAACAGCATGATATCCAAAAGAAACTTCTCTATTCAACCCGCAGTACATTAGATATGATGAATAATGTATTGTCGTGGTCCAAATCGCAAATGGAAGGCTTGAAGTTCAAGTTATCAGACATAGCGGTGCATGAATTACTGCTGCCACAATTGTTACTCTTTACCCATATTGCCGAAAACAAGAAGATAAAAATTGAGGTGTCGATTGATCATGAGCTACAAGTACTTGCCAATGGCGATATGCTGCAACTTATGGTACGCAACCTCATCAATAACGCTATAAAGTTTACAGCGCCCGGTGGCCACATCACCGTGAGTGCAAAACAGGATGATCAGTACGCGTTAATCAAGATTAAAGATAGCGGCAATGGCAAACCAGCAAAGCTGTCCAACCAGATATTTTACCTGAACGGCGAATCGACCAGGGGAACAGCTGACGAAAAAGGCGTTGGATTAGGCCTGGTATTATGCCGGGAATTTGCCGAGGTACAAAACGGCGAAGTTTGGTTTGAATGCGACTCGGTAAGCGGCGTTACCTTTTTTATAGAATTACCTGTATCACAGTTAAACTTAGCGGTTATTTAACGTTGGTTGCTGGTGAGCATGCTTATTGCTACCGGTATTTTAATTCCGTAGATCCCTCCTCTTCCATAATTACCCAAGCGCGTTAACAACCACCACATTCGGGGTCAAAACAAAAGATACCGGTTTGCTTGGTAGTGCCCATGCCATGGCTTAACACTTATTCTATTGTAATTTTCTGCACGGCAATCATTACTATAACGCGTAAGATTTTTTAAGCTTGTCACAAACCTACAGGTTATTGATGCTAGCAAACAATTCAGCACGTCATGCATTGAATTTGCCTGCTACAAGTGTTCTCGATTTAAAAGCTAACACAAAATACGCCGCAATTGCACCTGTTATGCTTGCTGATCAACTAAAATTGCCGTTAAGTATCTGTTAATAATGTAAAATAATTATGACTAAGATTTAACGAACATCCTGTAGATTAATGTGTTAAATTGATGCACTTCTCATCTAGTACATTTATAACCTGTTTTTATGCGCTTATTAAAATGCGGGCTGCTTTATTGTCTTGCATCTTTATAGCTTTGATTTTACTTTTACTGCTTAATTTGTACCCCTATATTAGCTGTTAAGTGCACTATTTATAACTATTGGTTAAATGGAATCGAGTTTAAATAAAGAGAATCCTGAAGTAAGACTACGTGCTTTTAGAGCCATTGACGAGCCTGAAACCTGCCGACTGTTTATTGAAGGACATACGCACGTCTTAACAAGTATAGGTGTAACCAAAGTCACATCGTCAAAAGACGAATGGACCGAAAATCCGGCAGCTTTTGTAATGGTTGTTGAATCATTAGACGGAAAAAAAGTTTACGGCGGCGCACGGGTACATGTAGCCGGAGGATCGCAGCTTTTACCTATTGAACAGGCTACAGGGCGCATGGACCCGAGCATATTTGATTTAGTTTGGCACTTTGCACAACACGGAACAGGCGAATTATGCGGCCTGTGGAACTCCCGCGAAATTGCGGGATACGGCATTGGCAGCATTTTTTTGATACGTACGGCAGTAGCTATTTCTTATCAAATTGGCATCCAATCGCTTTTTGCGTTGTGCGCACCTTATACCATCCCCCCCGGTGAGGCCGTAGGCATGGAAATTGAACCTACCGTTGGTAATAATGGTACATTTTATTATCCTAAACTAGACCTCGTAGCCACTACAATGGTATTAAAAGATGTACCTACGCTAGCCAGAGCTTATGAGGAAGATAAGGCAGCGATTCTTAAAATAAGGGAAAACCTGAATATTATCCGCACCGAAGTACTCAGAAAAAAGGAGATTACTATCCATTACGAAATTGAAATACCAAATTTACAGCAGTGGGATTTAAGCTCCGTTATAGCCAACGCTCAAAAAACCTATTCGCAGATTAAACTTAATGACGACGATCCGGAGATTTTGTAGTTGAACGGCCAGTAATAAACAGCAACACGATTAACAATTTGCCGATTGTTAAAACGTTTTCCTGGTAGCAGTCGTATAATGGCTCTACGTTTATTATGATCAACAACTACTCCACACTCTACACATCTCCTGAAGACAATTTGGTTTATCAGCCTCAATTTTTTAATTGTGCTTACGAGGATCAAAAATCACAGCTTAATGACCTGCTGGCACAAGGCAGGGTTTTACGCATACACGACTCCATCCAAACCCAGCTTCAAGAGCTAATAAAAAGCAGGAACCCTGCAGCGAAGATCGGTCCGGATGACTATAAACGTTTAATTGAGGCGCATTTAGCAGGCCGACCTTTGGAAGATTATGGTCTATGGGTTTTTTATCCCTGGAGCCGAAGCCTGGTGCATTTAGTTGAAGAAGAAGAGTTTATTGAAGTAAGAACTAACCGGAACCAGCTCAAAATTACCCAGCAGGAGCAGCAGCAGTTAAGAGAGAAAAAGATAGGCATAGTTGGCCTGTCGGTAGGTCAGTCTATTGCACTAACGTTAGCTATGGAGCGTACCTGCGGCGAATTAAGGCTTGCAGATTTTGATACGGCAGAATTAAGTAATCTTAATCGCCTGCGCACCGGCGTTCATAATATGGGTTTAAATAAAACAGTTATTGCCGCACGTGAAATTGCAGAGATAGACCCATTCCTAAAGGTAAAGCTTTTTCATGAAGGGTTACATCAAGGTAATATTGACGCTTTTTTTACCGGCGATGGCAAGCTTGACCTTTTCATTGAAGTATGCGATGGGCTAGACATTAAAATAGAAAGCCGCTTTAAAGCGCGGGAACTGAACATACCGGTGGTAATGGATACGAACGACCGCGGCATGCTGGATGTGGAGCGCTTTGACCTGGAACCTGACCGCCCTATCCTCCATGGTTTAACCGAGGGCTTAGATCCCAGTAATATAAAAAGCCTCTCAAATGAGGACAAAATACCTTACATTTTAAAAATGGTAGGTGCCGAAACCATATCAACCCGTATGAAGGTTTCAATGATGGAGGTACAGCAATCCATTAACACATGGCCTCAGCTGGCATCATCGGTAGTATTGGGTGGTGCACTTACAACAGATGTTTGCCGCCGTATCTTGTTAAATGAATTTCATGAGTCGGGCCGTTATTATGTTGATCTGGAGGAATTGGTAGCCGATAAAAAAACTGTATCACCAGCTTATGTACGCAGTAACCCGTTTACACCCCTTGCGGTTGATGAGATGAAACTGCTGGCTCAGAAAACGCCTGCAATTTATCATAATGCGCAAGCTATTAAGCCTGATGCTCGCACTATAGAAACTTTGGTACAGGCCGCCTGTGCTGCTCCCTCAACGGGGAACGACCAGCCATGGAAGTGGCTTTACACCAACGGAACATTGTTTTTGTACCACGATGAACACCGCTCCTACTCCTTCGGCGATTTTAGGAAGATGGCTTCATTCATTAGTTTCGGTGCCGCTTATGAGAATTTAAACATTCAGGCACTCAGCATGGGTTTGCAGCCTCATCTTCATTTCATGCCCAATAACAGCAGCGAGCGGCTGGTAGCCGCCATTAGCTTCGGGCCGGCCATTAACGAGCAACAGGCGGACCTGCTGACACCGCTGCAAGGCAGTATTTTTACAAGGCACACCAACCGTAACCTTGCTGGCCGTGCAGACCTGCAGCAGCCCATCTTCGATCAATTAACACTACTAACCGAATCTATCCCTGGTGCAAAGCTGCATTGCTTTACCGAAGCCGATACCCTGCGCGAGCTTGGGAAAATTATAGGGGCTTGTGATCGGATACGTTTACTGAACAAAGAAGGCCACCATGATTTTGTACACCACGAAATGCGCTGGACAAGTGAAGATGCCGAAGCCACAAAAGATGGCATTGATGTTAAGACGTTAGGACTGAGCAACTCGCAGCTGGCTGCATTAGGCGTTATTAAAGGCGCAGAGGTTGTGCAATCCATTAATGATTTTGGTGGTGGCAAGGCACTGGATATGTTAGCAACCCGTACAGTAGCGGCAGCATCAGCCCTTTGTTTTATTACGCTACCGCAACACGGCCTGCAAAGCTTTTTTGATGGTGGCCGGGCCATGGAGCGCTTTTGGCTGGCTGCTACCCAACTCAACATAGCTGTACATCCGGTTATTTCCCCATTATATATTTTCCCGAGGATAGTATACGGTAATGGCGAAGGCTTGAGTGAGCAAAACCAGCAGGAACTACAACAACTAAGGGAACGCTTTATAGCGCTAACCGGTATAGACAATAACCAGGCCGAGGTATTTTTAACAAAAATAGCTATTGCGAACGAACCAGATTTAAAGAGTTTCAGACTGCCTATTCATCAAACTCTTTTTATTGATTAATTGCACCAAATACAGCAATGAATACAGATATACGTGTTAAGCTTATCAGATACATCTGCGTTTTAATACTGGCACATGTAGCTTTTGTGCATAAAGCGGTAGCACAGCAGCCGGTAATTTACAAAAATGGTGGTAATGTAGTGCTTGGAGAGCATGTTGCGATATTGGAGGATTCTACCAACCGTTTAACCATCAACGAGGTATTAACAAATAAAAACTTTGCAGCTTCTGGCAATGAAGTCCCTAACCTTAAGTTAAGTAAGTCGAGTTTCTGGTTACGGTTTTCTATCAAAAATCAATCGGCGTACAATCACCTCTTACTGTCGCTAGAGTATCCTACGTTGAGTGTGTGTGATTTTTACCGTCCAGAAAATCACACCTATAAACTTACGCGGTTCACAGACACATCAGGGTTCTATAAAAGAAAATACAAACATCAGGATTTTATTTTCGACATCAATTTGCCAAAAGACAGCGCGGCCACTTACTACATTAAAGTAGAAAGCAGCGAGCAGATGATATTGCCATTAATTTTAAGCACCGAGCAGCAAACAGCCGAATCTTTATTGGCTAAGAACCTCTTTTGGGGTATCCTGATAGGACTTATACTAGTGATGATATTGTACAATTTGTTTGTCTATCTGTCTACCAAAGATGTAAGCTACCTGTATTACGTTTTGTATACAACCTTTATTGGCCTTACCCAAACTACCTTATCGGGCTATACTTTTCATTACCTGTTTTACAACCACCCCTGGCTTTTCAAAAAAGCCATAGTTGTTTTTCCGGGCCTGGCCGGTGTGGCGGCCGTATTGTTTGTAAGCAAGTTCTTGCATACCAAGCAGCGCACGCCCAAGCTTCATAAATTCTTCGGTGTTGTAATAATTCTTTACAGTACTGCCATCATTTTACGACTGCTTGGATACAATCACGCCAGTTATCGCATGATTGACATTTCTGCATTATGCGTTACGGGCAGTATATATGCGGCAGCCTTAATCACATCCGCGCAGGGATATCGTCCGGCTCGTTTTTTCCTGCTGGCCTGGACTATATTTTTAGGTGGCCTCGTCCTGTTCGTGCTGCGCAATCTGGGCGTGTTACCATACAATGTATACACCAATTATACTATGCAGGTGGGTACTGCATTCGAGATTACGCTGCTTTCTTTAGCACTAGCCGATAAGATCAACATTTTCAAAGCCGAAAAAGAAAAATCGCAGGAAGAGACGCTATTAGCGGTAAAGGAAAACGAACGCATTGTACGCGAGCAAAACGTAGTATTAGAAGCACGGGTAAGCGAACGCACCCTGGAGCTCCGGCAATCGAACCAGGAGCTCAACCAAACCCTGGAAGAACTAAAACAAGCACAAACCCAGTTAGTTGAAGCCGAAAAAATGGCCTCACTTGGTCAGTTAACGGCGGGCATTGCGCACGAGATCAACAACCCTATCAACTTTGTCACATCCAATATCAACCCGTTAAGGCGCGACATTGAAATGGTATTGGATACGCTGAAAACAGTTGAGGAAATTGGCATATCAGAATTACCCATAGCTGAAAAACAAAAGCAGATACAGGATTACAAAGACGAGTTAGATTTTGATTACCTCACGCTAGAGATCAACCACCTGATGAAAGGAATTACGGAGGGTGCCAACCGCACTGCCGAAATTGTTAAAGGTCTCCGAATTTTTTCGCGCCTGGATGAAGACGACCTGAAGCGTGCAGATGTTAATGAGGGTCTTGATTCGACACTGGTTATTGCCAACAATTTAATAGGAAAAATAAGGGTTGAAAAACAGTACGGTGACTTGCCGTTTATTGAATGCTATGCCGGTAAGCTAAACCAGGTATTCCTTAATATCATTTCAAACGCAGTTTATGCGGTGAAGAAAAGATTTGGAGACAGTGCAGATGGCAAGTTAGAAATCGTTACTACACACGATCAGCAAAATGTTTACATCAAGATAAAAGACAATGGTACCGGCATGAGCGTTGAAACACAACGAAAAATGTTTGATCCGTTTTTTACCACAAAAGACGTAGGCGAAGGCACTGGTTTGGGTATGTCTATTGCCTATAACACCATTAAAAAGCATCAGGGACAAATACGGGTTGAGAGTGTTTTGAATGAGGGCACAGAGTTTACACTGGTTATACCAATAAATTTTGATCCGAGACAAACCTAATGTAAACTATATTCGTACAAAGAGGTTATTTATAATAATATAGCCTTCTTCCCTACGATATTATCTTTCAATAAAATTTCTCAGGCATTGATCCCGAATTCAGAAAAAATTAAGATTTTGTACATCGACGATGAGCAGGATAACCTTGTTGGTTTCAAAGCATCGCTACGTATGAGCTATCAGGTGTTTACCACTGTTGATGTAAAATTGGCGGCAGGTATTCTTGATAAAAATCCAGACATCAGGGTCATATTTTGTGATCAACGGATGCCCGGAATGACTGGTGTAGAGTTTTTTGAGAGTATCAGACCTACTCACCCCCATCCTATCCGCATCCTCTTAACCGCTTACACGGATGTCGACTCCATCATTAACGCCATTAATAAAGGCAATATATTCAGGTATTTAAACAAACCGTGGAATGAGGCCGACTTACTTTCGGCTATTGAGGAGGCTAACAAGTTTTACCTGGCCAGCTCAATGCTCTCGGTAAAGAACGAGGAACTGAATACCGCTTATAATGAACTGAATAAGTTTGCTTATAGCGTGAGTCATGACATCAGGGGCCCAATAGCGGGTTTGTTAGGTGCCATTAACGTGGTGCGGGAGATTGACAGTATCGATGAAATGAAGGAGATGCTGGTATTGATGGAAAAATCCTTAAAGAAGCTGGATACATACATTGTAAGTATGCACGATTATTATGCTATTCAGAGAGGAGAGCTTAAATTAAAGGATGTTGACTTCAAATTATTAGTAGAAGAACTACAGGCATTTTATAACGTCATTTCAACTTTAGATAATATAGATTTTAAAGTTACCGTAAACCAAAGCGAGCCGTTTAGAAGTGATGACAGACCATTGAAGCTTATTTTAAATAATCTTCTCTCCAATGCCTTTAAATACCAGGATAAGAACAAGACAGAAAAAGCGGTAAATTTACATATCGAAGTTAAAAAAGGGGTAGCCACTATAACCATTATGGATACCGGAATTGGTATATTAGGCAACCATATAGGAGAAATATTCAACTTATTCTATCGTGCAACTGCACAAGGGTCAGGATCGGGCTTTGGCTTATATAATGCTAAAAGCGCCTTGTTAAAATTAAATGGGCATATAGAAGTTAATTCGATTATGGATAAGGGCACTACATTTAAGGTTGTTATCCCCTCAATTTAATCGGCATGAAACCAGCATTCATAATTATTGATGATAGTGAACTTGATTGCTTCATTATTCAGAAAATAATTCAGCACATAGATAGCAACTTCAACTTTAAAATATACCGTAGTGCCCAAAAAGCATTAGATGCCCTTAAAAAAGTTACCGAAGAGGATTATGTGTTTGGACTGATTGTGCTGGATATTAATATGCCGATGATGAATGGATTTGAATTTATTGAAGCATTTGAAAAGCTTCCTTCCGGCATAAAGGATAAGTATAGGATCGTTGTCCTTTCCAGCACCAGAAATCCCGGTGATATAGCCAGGCTTTCAACTTATAAATCTGTAGAAAGCTTTATCGACAAACCCATTACTAAAGAAAAACTTTACGCACTTCTGGCGCGAACCGACGTCGAAGCCTAATGCTTAAGACAGCAGTTTCTGCCTTAGTAAAAACTCCAGCTGGTTGTTAGAATCTTCAAGCTTCTCGTTCATTTCCTTTAGCTGATCGTTCTCCAGATATTTTTCGTAAGCGCGATTGATTGTCATATCCAGTTCTTCCTCATTCCAGGGCTTTGCTAAATAATGAAATATCTTGCCCTTGTTTACCGCATCTACTACGGCTCCCATATCGGCATAACCGGTTAAAAGAATGCGCATAGGTGCCGGATAAATTTCTAACACTTTTTCCAAAAACTCAACGCCGGTCATTTCGGGCATACGCTGATCGGTTATGATGATTTGAATTTTACGCGCCGCAAGTATTTTCAAGGCTTCGTCACCGCTAATGGCAGTCCAAACCTGGTACTTTATTCTAAAGGTCGCTTTAAAGGAAAACAAATTATTTTCCTCATCATCTACATATAATACTGAAATTTTTTCGGACGACATAACACGTATAAATTCAAAGCAAAGTTAAAGTAACTTAATAAAACCCCAAACATTCATTTGATAAGATGTAAGTGGTATCGGTTTTGAAACTGTTGTAAGCTTACTAATTGGTTATCATAAAGATAGCAAAGACAGTGCTGTTTACAAAAAGTAGTTTTCAACTTTTCTTATTAAGATTACATCTGCTTACGTGTTTTGGTTAAAATATGTTATAGGCCAAAGCGCATATTTGGTGCTTTGTAGCATAACTTTTAAGGGTTTGTTATAGAAGTAAGTGACAAGATATTTTACCGCCATTGCGGCCTGCACATTGTTGCGTTGGTTATTTACCGCACTGTTTACTTACGTTTATACATAAAAATATTTTTTCAAATCTAAGTGTCAGGTATACACTAAGATTTCCTATCTTTCGCCGGTGCACAGGGCATGGCTGGTTTTCAAAGCAACCGGTCCAATGCATAAGTTTTTCAGGGGCCATTAAGGCGCCGATTTAAGAACAGTAAAATGAATAACATTTCAAATATAGGGGTTTATACCTCCGGGGGCGATGCGCCCGGCATGAATGCAGCCATCCGTGCTGTGGTTAAAACAGCCCTGTTTAATAAAATAGAAGTTACAGGTATTCGTTTGGGTTATGAGGGGATGATTACCGGCGATATGCACGCTATGACGCCAAAATCGGTTGGTAATATTATCCATCGCGGGGGCACTATACTTAAAACAGCCAGAAGTGAAGAGTTTAGAACCGAAGCGGGAAAGCAAAAGGCTTACAAACAGCTAAAGCGCTTTGGTATTGATGCGCTGGTTGCTATTGGCGGCGACGGCACTTTTACCGGTGCTAATATGTTCAGCGAACTGTTTGATGTTCCGGTTATAGGCATACCGGCTACTATAGATAACGATTTGAAAGGAACAGATTTTACAATAGGTTATGATACGGCGTTAAATACGGTGCTAAAGTCTGTTGACCAGATCAGGGACACAGCCGAATCACATGACCGCCTGTTTATTGTAGAGGTAATGGGCCGCGACTCGGGTATGATAGCCATGCGGGCAGGTATTGCTGCTGGTGCAGAGGCGGTAATGTTGCCTGAAATTAAGAACAACCTGGAGCCTGTTTTTCAAAAACTGGAAGATTCCCGGCATCATAAAAGCTCTAAAATTTTAATTGTTGCTGAAGGCCAGGAAATAGGTGGAGGATTTGAGATAGGACGTATAATTAAAGAGAGATTTCCTCAGTATGATACTCGGGTTTCAGTTTTAGGCCATATGCAGCGTGGTGGCCACCCCAGTTGTACAGACAGGGTATTGGCAAGCCGCTTTGGAGTTGCAGCAGTTGAAGGCTTGCTTCAGGGTCGAAGCCAGGAGATGGTTGGCGTAAGGCACCATGACATTGTATATGTACCCTTAAAAGAAGCTATTTTACAACCTTCAGAACTGGATTTAAACATGCTGAAGATCATTGACGTGCTGGCCTGATATAGCCGCTTACAGGAGACATTTGTAACCTAAGGCCTGCAAATTACAGATGCCCTAACTTAAATTGTACAAAGGCTCAAGGTAATTGTAACTTTGACCTAGCCCTTCTATTGGGCAGTATATGAAAAAACTGGAAAAGCGGGATTACGATGCCATTGTGGTAGGTTCAGGGCCTAACGGCCTTTCTGCGGCCATCTTATTACAGCAACACGGCCTCCAGGTTTTAGTATTAGAAAGCAAAAGCACTATAGGGGGCGGTTTGCGCACTGCAGAGCTTACATTACCCGGTTTCAAACATGATATTTGCTCAGCCATTCATCCTTTAGCGCTGGGTTCACCATTTTTTAAAACACTGCCACTTCAGCAACATGGTTTGCAGTATGTTTTGCCTGAAATAGATGCGGCACATCCTTTTGATAACGGTAACGCAGCTGTGCTTAAACGCTCCATACATGAAACGGCAGCACTGCTGAAGGCCGATCAAAATACTTATCTCAAACTATTAGCGCCGCTTGTAAAAAGCTGGGCTGGTTTATCGCCTAATATATTAGGGCCTCTTCAATTCCCTAAGCACCCGCTTGACTTTGCCCGGTTTGGTTTATTGGCCTTGCAACCGGCCACTCTGCTAGCTAAAAACTTTAAAACTGCAGAGGCACGGGCACTATTTGCCGGCATGGCTGCCCATGCCATACAGCCGTTAGGCAATCTTGCCACATCGGCTGTTGCTTTGGTACTGCTGGCTAATGGCCATTTGGGCGGGTGGCCTATTCCAAGGGGCGGCTCGCAAGCTATCGCTAATGCGTTGGCCGGATATTTCTTATCGTTAGGCGGTAACATACAAACCGGCATTCATGTTACTTCGCTGGCACAGTTACCATCAGCACATGCCGTGCTGTTTGATGTAACACCTAAACAGCTTTTGCAAATAGCAGGTCATCGATTTTCGTCACTTTACAAGTGGCAGTTGGAACGCTACCGTTATGGAGATGGCGTATTTAAGATAGATTGGGCGCTGGACGCTCCCATCCCATTTAAGGCTGAGGAGTGCCGCAAAGCCGGAACTGTGCATTTAGGAGGCACGCTTGAGGAAATTGTTATGGCCGAAAATGCATCGGCTAAAGGCAGGCATGCAGACAAGCCTTATGTACTGCTGGCCCAGCAAAGTTTATTTGACAATACCCGGGCGCCCGAGGGCAAGCACACGGCCTGGGCTTACTGCCACGTACCAAACGGTTCCACTAAAGATATGACGGTTAGTATAGAACAGCAGGTAGAACGCTTCGCACCTGGCTTTCGCGACCGCGTTTTAGCCCGGCACACATTCAACACACAACAAATCGAAGAACATAACCCCAACTATATAGGCGGCGATATTAATGGCGGCAGGTTAAATATAGCACAATTGTTTACCCGCCCTGCTTTGCGCTGGTCGCCTTACAAAACCTCGGCAAAGGGTTTGTATATCTGCTCTTCATCCACTCCACCCGGTGGTGGTGTGCATGGTATGTGTGGTTACCACGCAGCCAAAAGGGTCTTGAAGGATCTGTTTCATATCATCGCCCCATAATAATAAGCCAAAAGAAATTACTTCAAGTATTGTAGGTACCGGACCGTGACGCGATGAAAAGACGCATACGGCATTAAGTTACGGTATGATATAAGCAAGTTTTGAGCAGATAATGCTACTTTTAATTCATGACAGAGCAGTTCCCTTTCTATATAAGTCTTGTTATTGCCATTGTTGTACTGGTGATGATTGCCGATAAGGTAAAGGTAGCCTATCCGGTAGTGTTAGTTGTTGCTGGGTTGGGCATTAGTTTTATGCCGTTTATGCCGGCGGTGCGCATGAATCCCGACTTGATTTTTGTCGTTTTCCTACCGCCGCTGCTATATGAGGCTGCCTGGGCCATTTCCTGGAAAGAACTTTGGCGCTGGCGGCGCATTGTAGGTAGTTTTGCATTTGTGGTTGTTTTTTTAACGGCCTTGTCTGTTGCGTTTATAGCCAACCGGTTCATTCCCGGGTTTTCACTGGCTCTCGGCTTTTTGCTGGGCGGCATTGTGTCGCCACCTGATGCTGTAAGCGCTGGCGCTATTTTAAAATTTGTAACGGTACCCAAACGGGTGTCCTCTATTTTGGAAGGTGAGAGCTTACTTAACGATGCTTCCTCACTAATCATTTTTCGTTTTGCAATGATTGCATTGGCTACGGGCCAGTTCATTTGGTACAGCGCCGCTTTAAGTTTTGGCTGGATGCTACTGGGTGGTTTAGGTGTAGGTTTGATTGTAGGCTGGTTGTTTATGAAGGCACACCGGCATTTACCTACCAATGCCAATATCGATACTGTTTTAACCCTGGTAACGCCTTACGTAATGTACATCATTGCCGAGGAAATACATAGCTCGGGCGTGTTGGCTGTGGTAAGCGGCGGCTTGCTGCTGTCTAGCAAGCGGCATTCGTTTTTAAGCGGCAGCTCTCGTTTAAGGGGCGTAAACGTATGGGAGAGCTTAGCCTTTGTACTTAACGGACTCGTTTTTTTACTGATAGGGCTCGAACTGCCCGAAATTACGGCCGGGCTTAAGCAGGAAGGGGCCAGTATCTCTGGAGCTATTGGTTACGGCTTGCTGGTTACAGGCGTACTTATTGTAACCAGAATTATGTCTGCCTACGGTGCGGTGTTTGTAACACTGATTGCCAGAAACTTCATTAAAGTTGCAGACCCACGCAACCCCGGTTTTCAAACGCCGTTAATATTGGGATGGACCGGCATGCGTGGAGTAGTTTCACTTGCGGCCGCCTTATCCATACCAGTGCAAATGAGCAATGGTGCTGCGTTTCCGCAGCGGAGCCTCATTCTGTTCATTACTTTTGTTGTTATCTTGGGTACGCTACTACTTCAGGGTCTTACTTTGCCTGCGCTGATTAAAAGAATCAAAATACCCGACTTTCATGACTACCCACCCGAAGGCGAAGCCGAAAACTACATACACCGCGAACTGGCCAAACATGCCTTGCAACACCTTGACAGTAAGTACACCGGGCAATGGGAAAATTCGCCTTTACTACAGCAAATGGTAGCCAAATGGCAAGGCAAGGTTAACGATGTTGCTGAAGTGGCTATTTCCTTGGAATACAGGTCTATTTACCTGAACCTGCTGGATAAGCAACGGAACTGGCTCATTCAAAAGAACGATGACGATGAGCATTTTGACGAAGACATAATCAGGAAGCATTTGCGGTTAATTGATATTGAGGAAGAAAAAATTAGGTCGCTTTAACATTATCAAAGTAAAACGGCCCCTATTGCTGTAACTGGTAAAAGAACTACTATCATTAATAGGAAGCTGGCAAACTAAAAACAAATCTGCTACCTTCACCTATAGCGCTTTCAACCCATATTTTACCTTGCTGCGCTTCTATAAAGTCTTTTGATATGGCAAGCCCCAGGCCCGACCCCGATTTATTCTGTCCATCTGTAGGTACCTGAAAATAACGATCGAACAAGCGCTTCTGGTACTGCTCATCTATACCCTTACCGAAATCGCGCACCGAAAACTCAACTTGTTTATGACCTACGGCCAACTTGACGATGATCTTCGATTTTTCGGCACTGTATCGCAATGCGTTTGATAAAAAGTTAACCAGCACCCAGGCTGTTTTTTCTACGTCAGCCTGCACTTTGGGTAAACGCCCATCGCTAACCACATCTATAGCTATCCCCTTTTGCCCCGCCTGAAAATTGACCGAATTAATTGCATAATCCACTATCTGCATTGGGTCAACCGGTACAAAATTTAATTGAATATTTCCAGTTTCAACTTGCGATAGCTCCAGCAATTCGCTGGTAATTTTGAGCAAGCGGGCGCTATCATCGGCAATGTGTTCTACCAGTTGCTGTTGTTCAGTGTTCATGGCTCCTACCCTTTCGTCCTTCAGCAATTTTAGACTCATCTTAATAGAAGATATCGGCGTTTTTAGCTCATGCGATATGGTTGCAATAAAGTTTGTCTTAGCCTCATCACGCTCCTTAAACTCGGTAATATTGCGCAGCACATAAACTTTGCCAGCCGATTTTGTAGCAATTTTAATTGCATCACTCTGCTTATCCAGGTTAGGCACAAAGATATCACGGCTTTGCAGCTGAAAATGCGATTCCTTGCTATCGAGCACAATCTTCAGTGCCTTAACAGCCGAATCATTTGTGATGATAGACCGAAACAGGTCGTTGTTCTGAACCAGCTTTTGGGTGTTTTGGCCAATCACCTTATCCTCAGTAATATTGAGTACTTTGCGCGCCGTATCATTCATAAATAACACCTCCTGCTTTTCGTCTACACCTACAATGGCATCCTGCATTTGCTCAATGATGGTCTCGATGCGCCGCTTTTCGGATAAAACGGTGGCCAGATTGCTGTTTTCCCACTCATTGAGCCGGGCCGCCATGTTGTTAAAGGCGCCGGCCACTTCGGCAAACTCATCGCCCTGGTCAAAATGCAATCGTTTGCTGTAATTACGCTCGCTAATCTCGCGGATACCCTCCAGCAGTGCACGCAAAGGGTTGGCAATAAAACCCGGGAAATTAACACTAAAACTAAATAGTACCAGAAAGGTAAAGGCACCGGCAATACCCAGCATTAAACTAGCCTGGTTTACCGATGCCCTTGCAGCGTCATTTTTGCGCACAATAGCCTGCATGTTTAACAACTCAATTTGCCGTAAATGCGAACGGACCTCTCTTTGGGCCACTTGCTGATTAAGGGGCGTTTGTTGGCGGTTAAGCTGATCAAAAGCTACGCGTAGTTGGGCTACCGCTTGCTGCTCGCCTTTCTCGGTTACATTATGTTCCTCTTTACCTAACTGCTTATCAAACTGCGCTGCAACTGCTGGCGCAAGGGGCAAGTTGTTCTCATCCAGCAGCGTACGCATTTCGCGGGTGTAGCTCAGGGTTTCGTAATTGTCTTTTAAAATTACTTTAGCATTGTTGGAGATATCCTGGATATAATAAAGAGAGATAGCGCCAAAGAACAGGACCACGACAAACAAAAAGCCGAATCCTAGTCTGAGTTTGGTTTTAATTTTCATGAGAGTATCACTAAATCGGTTTCTGTAGCGGCTATTTTTTTAAGCAGCTCGTTAAACACTGCAGTGCGTAAAATTACCTGAAATAAGCTTAAGTGCGGCTTGCCAATACAAATGGTGGTTACTTCGCGCTCATCGGCTATTTGCATAATGGTTTGGGTGATCTGGTCGCTTTTAATTTTCACAACCTCGGCGCCTAATTCGGTAGCCAGTTTAAAGTTATTAATTAAATGCCGCTGCTTGTCCAGCTTAATTTTGTCGAGGCTTTCGCTGCTGCTTTGCACGTACAATACCACCCAGGGCGACCGGTAGTAAGAAGCCAGCCGGGCGGTTTTGCGGATCACTATTTTGGCCGTAACTGAGTTTGACGAAATACAGGCCAAAAATTTCTCCGGACGGAGTTTAATCTGCTTAGGTATTTCGTTGTCAATTTTACGTTCCAGGTGATGTGCTACTTCTTTCAATGCCATCTCGCGCAACTGCAATATCTTATCGCTCTGAAAAAAGTTCTGCAATGCCAGTGCTATCTTGCCCTGCTCGTAAATTTTCCCTTCCTTAAGCCGGTCTATGAGTTCGTCGGCGGTAAGGTCAATGTTTACAATCTCATCAGCCAGTTGCAATATCTTATCGGGGATGCGCTCAGTGATGGCAATGCCGGTAATATCTTCAACTTCCTCGTTCAGGCTTTCCAAATGCTGAATATTTACAGCACTTATTACGCTGATTCCGGCCTCCAGTATATCCAGCACATCCTGCCAGCGCTTCCCATTCTTGCTGCCTTCAATATTAGTATGGGCCAGTTCGTCAACAATAACTACCTCCGGGTGCCGGTTCAAGATACCCTGCAAGTCCATTTCTTCGAGTTGCTTGCCTTTATAAAAGGTTTTGCGGCGGGCTATTACGGGCAATCCATCCAACAGGGCATGTGTTTCGGCTCGGTTGTGGGTTTCTATATAGCCAATTTGTATGCCTATACCATTACGCTGCAGGGCATGCGCCTCCTGCAGCATACGGTAAGTTTTGCCAACTCCTGCGCTCATGCCGATATATACCTTTAGCTTGCCACGCCTGGATTTTTTAACCAGCTCGATAAAGTTCTTAACCGAACCATCCTTATGTTCTTCTTCGGGCATCTTGGTTACTAATTAAAGGTGATTGTGTTTAATTGGTAGCTTAACCTTTTGCAACAAACCGGCTTTAACATTACTAAAACGAAACGGCTATGCTTGCCGTGATAGCCGGGTTGGTATTAACGGCATTACCCAACCTGGTAAATATTGCATCTTTACTATCATACACTTTACCTTCTAAGCGTAGTAGGGCATTGCTTACCGGTGCGTAATCCAAGTTAATGGAATAGCCTGTGGTTTTAAAACCATTAGGCGTTCCGGTGGCTATAATGACGCCATTTTTGTCATGATAATACTCAACCCTGCAAGCCACCGCCCATTGCGTAGCTAACTGGTAGCGGGCAATGGCTACAGGAGAAATAATATGATTGTATTGATTACTGCCTTTGGCCTGCTGCTGCATACCGTAATCGAAACCGGCTGTTAACCCAAAGGCGCTGCTGAGCTGAAACACGCCGTAAAAGTTATTATAAAACCTGCGTACAAGTACAGAGTCAGCTCCCTCTGTTCCTAAATAATTACTGTAATTAAGGGTAATTTTATCAGTTGGCTTGTAGTAAACCTGCAAACCACCGGCGGGCTTGCTGTTGGCATCCTGACGGTTAATGCGTTGCCATCCGTTAAGGTATAAGCCTGTTAGGGTTAGCTTACCATCTGTTGTGGTATATCCCAGCTTTACGCCCGATTCATAATAAGGTGTATTTTCGGCCAGGATGCTGCGGGTTAACGTCCAGCAGTCTTTTGAAATAGCACTTTCAAACCCGATGTGCGAGGCGAAGATACCCGCATCGAGCCAAAGGCTGGCTGTTTTTGAGAGCTTCACACCAGCATTAGCCTCCAGTATATTCTTAAGAACCCCAGGTTCGGCAGCTAAATTAGCATTGGCATATGTGCCTGCCATAACAGCCATGTTGGCTCTTATACTGCCGTTATCATAATTGGCTTTTATAAAACCCAGGTTCAGGTTTACCTCGTTGTGCCGGTTGTGCGAATAGATAAATCCCGGGCGGTTATTATTGGTTGGCCGATTAAAATCGAACCCATAGTAAATTTCGGCATAACCGCTAACGGTTAATTTACCGGCCTTTGTACTGTCCTGGGTTTGAGATTTCGCTAATAAAGTGGTGCAGCTAAGCGCTGTTATGAGCAGAATATTTTTCATTTCGTGTTGTCAGTTTTGCTATAAAGCATTCGGTCATTCAGTGTGGTAACGAGAGCAATCTTTTTTTTGCAGCGTAAACTTTTTGCCACTAAAAAGGTCCCTCATTAGTATTGGTGATGACAAAGGATATTATGGTAGTTTCGGGTTATTTCTTTAATGCGTCTAATGCTACGTTCAGTTTAAGAACATTAACGCTTGACGGGCCGAACAAGCCCATTAATGGCTTTTGTGTATTGGCAGCAACCAATTGAGCCACTTGTTTTTCATCCAGCTTACGAATTGCGGCTACTCTTTTTACTTGTATAGCAGCTGCTTCGGGTGAAATGTCGGGATCTAAACCGCTGCCCGATGCCGTAACCAGATCAGCAGGTATATCGCTCTTTTTAACACCGGGATTATATTTTAATAACGTATCTATGCGGCTTTGTACATCCTTTAAGTAATCGGGGTTACTGGGGCCTTTGTTAGAACCAGCAGAACCTGCGGCATTGTAACCTACGGCAGATGGGCGCGTCCAGAAATACTCCGGCTTATCGAACTTTTGGCCCAGCAGTGCGTAGCCTATAATTTTCCCGTTGAGGGTTACTTTCTCACCATCACCCTGGCCTTTGGCCAATTTGCCGGCAAAGGAAATTAATACAGGGTATATTACACATAATAGTATTACGAGTACCAGTGTTAGTCTTAATGACTGTGTTAAACTTTTCATTTTATTATTTTATTTATTGTTATAAATGACAGCGTTTAATTCATTTGGAGAGGCTAAACCATAAGTCCCACAACCAAATCAATCAGCTTTATGCCAATGAATGGCGCAACTACACCGCCAAGGCCATATATCAGCAAGTTGCGGCGTAGTAACGCTGTGGCACCAATGGGCTTGTATTCCACCCCTTTTAAAGCCAATGGTATGAGTAAGGGAATAATAACAGCATTAAAAATTACGGCCGATAAGATGGCGCTTTCCGGACTGTGCAAGCGCATAATGTTCATACTCTGCAGGGCCGGTATAGAGGCTATGAACAATGCCGGTACAATGGCAAAATATTTGGCCACATCATTAGCTATCGAGAAGGTAGTTAGCGTACCGCGGGTAATGAGCAACTGTTTGCCTATTTCTACAATTTCAATCAGTTTGGTGGGGTCATTGTCCAGGTCTACCATGTTGCCCGCTTCCTTGGCCGCCTGTGTACCACTGTTCATGGCTACGCCAACATCTGCCTGGGCCAGCGCAGGTGCATCATTAGTACCGTCGCCCATCATGGCCACGAGCTTTCCAGTTGCTTGTTCCTGTTTAATGTAGTTCATCTTATCTTCGGGTTTAGCCTCGGCAATAAAATCATCCACGCCAGCTTTTTCGGCTATAAACTTGGCAGTTAATGGGTTATCGCCGGTTACCATTACGGTTTTAACACCCATTTTGCGCAGCCGTTCAAAACGTTCGGCAATACCTGGCTTAATAATATCCTGTAATTCAACCGTACCTAAAACTTCTTCATTTTGGGTTACCACCAGCGGCGTACCACCGTTTGATGAAATAGCTTCTACCCTGTCTTTAACCACAGCTTGCACCGTATGACCGGCATTCAGCGCCAGCTTACGCATAGAATCATAGGCGCCTTTGCGTATACGTATACCATCGGGCGTATCTATGCCGCTTGAACGGGTTTCGGCAGTGAATTTTATAGATACCGAGCCTTGCGGAGCTTGCAAAGACACACGGCTATTATTGTGCTGAGCCAGTTCGATGATCGATTTTCCTTCGGGCGTTTCGTCGCTTAATGAGGCCATTACGCAGGCCTTAACCAAATCTTCTGGAGCTACGCCGGGCGCTGGCCAAAACTGGGTGGCTTTACGGTTGCCTATCGTTATAGTTCCGGTTTTGTCAAGTAGTAATACGTCAATATCACCGGCGGTTTCAACCGCTTTACCGCTTTTGGTAATTACATTGGCACGCAAGGCCCTGTCCATACCGGCTATACCAATGGCCGATAGCAAACCGCCAATGGTGGTAGGTATTAAACACACAAACAGCGAAATAAGTGCAGCAACGGTAATGGGCGTATTGGCATAATCAGCAAATGGCTTAAGCGTTACACATACGATAATAAAGACGATGGTAAAACTGGCCAGCAAAATAGTTAAGGCTACTTCGTTAGGGGTTTTCTGCCGTGATGCACCTTCAACCAGCGCAATCATTTTGTCCAAAAAACTTTCGCCGGGCTGCGTGGTAACCATCACCTTTATACGGTCTGACAGAACTTTTGTACCACCGGTAACAGATGATTTATCGCCGCCAGACTCGCGTATAACCGGGGCAGATTCACCCGTAATGGCCGATTCATCTATTGTAGCCAGGCCTTCTACAATTTCACCATCGGTAGGAATGGTATCGCCGGCTTCACAAACAAACACATCGCCCTTTTTTAATTGATTGGATGATACAACAGTGATATTGCCTTTATCATCGATCACATTAGCGGGCGTATCTTCGCGGGTTTTGCGTAAGCTATCCGCTTGTGCTTTGCCACGTGCTTCGGCAATAGCTTCGGCAAAATTGGCAAACAGCAGGGTTAAAAGCAGTATTAAAAATATGATAAGATTATAAGCAAAGGTACCCTGGCCATTGTGTGTTAAACTGTATATGGTTACGTATAGCATAATGGCGGTGCCAATCTCCACGGTGAACATTACCGGGTTCCGCATCATCACCTTTGGATTAAGCTTTATAAACGACTGTTTTAATGCTGATTGCACTAAGGCCGGTTCGAATAATTTATTGGATTGAGATTTCATTTTGAGTATGAAGGTTGCCGCTCTTAATCCTCCTCGGGAGAGGAAGGGCTTTGAGAAGCATAATTTATATTTCTGTTTCGATTGCAAGTCTCCCCCGGGGGGAGATGAGAAGGAGCTTAATTAATCATGGAAAAATATTCAGCAATGGGGCCTAATACTAATGCAGGGAAGTAAGACAAGGCGTTTAGCACCAAAATGATGGCAAACGTCATGAGGCCGAAGGTTACCGTATCTACACGTAAGGTACCTGCACTTTCAGGTATATATTTCTTTTGTGCCAATAAACCAGCTATGGCTATAGGGCCAAAAATGGGCAGGAAACGACCCAGTATAAGTACGATACCGGTACTGATATTCCAAAAGATATTATTATCGCCCAACCCTTCAAACCCGGAACCGTTGTTGGCGTTAGATGACGTAAATTCGTATAACATTTCCGAAAAGCCATGATAACCTGGGTTATTTAACCAATTGGCCGGCTTAACAGCCCAATCGGCATTACCGTGTGCTACAAAAACATAACTGGCCAGGGCTGTACCTGCCATAATCAACAGCGGACTTAGCAGGGTTATAAGCGCTGCTATTTTCACCTCACGTGCTTCCACTTTATGCCCTAAAAATTCGGGCGTACGGCCAACCATTAAGCCCGATATAAACACGGCTATAATAAGGTAGATAAAGTAATTAAGTATGCCCACACCACAGCCACCAAAGAAACCATTGATCATCATACCCAGCAGTTGCCACAAGCCGGTAAGCGCCATGGTACTATCATGCATCCCGTTAACCGACCCTGTTGATACAATAGTAGTTAATGTGCTCCAGTATGCGGTAGCTGCTGGTCCGAACCTAACTTCTTTGCCTTCCATGGCTCCGGTGGCCTGTGTTACACCCATTTTAGCAATGGCAGGGTTGCCACTTAACTCGCTTGTTATAGTAGGTATCAACAGCATAAACATACCCGCCATCATTACTCCAAATATTACCCAACCCAGCTTTTTACGTCGTATAAAAATACCAAAGGCCAATATCATAGCCATAGGGATAATCATTTGCGATACTATTTCGGTTACGTTGGTTAAATAGTTGGGGTTTTCGAGCGGGTGCGCCGAGTTGGCTCCAAACCAGCCGCCACCGTTGGTACCCAGATGCTTAATAGCAATCATTTGGGCAGCCGGTCCACGTGACACGTTCACAGTATCGCCTTGCATGGATACAAACTGATCTTTACCGGCGTAGCTTGATGGTGTACCGTTGAAAGTGAGTATTAAAGCTACAACAATAGCTAACGGCAGCAACAAACGGGTAATGGCCTTTACAAAGAAATTCCAAAAGTTCCCCAAATCGGTAGTTGTTTTATCGCGAAATGCTTTAAATAATGCAACAGCTGCAGCTATACCGGTTGCCGCACTGGTAAAGTGCAAAAACATGAATATAAAGTGCTGAGTTAAGTAGGTAGCGCCGCTCTCGCCAGAGTAGTGTTGCAGGTTACAGTTAACTACGAAACTTATAATGGTGTTAAAAGCAAGGTCGGCCGTCATACCGGGGTTACCGTCAGGATTTAGAGGTAACTTGTCTTGATATATTAACACAAAAAAGCCGTAAACCAACCACAGGATATTGATGGTCATCATAGCTTTCAAAAACTGTTTCCAGTTCATGGGCTCATTAGGATTAATGCCCGATAATTTAAAAAGGCCTCTTTCGAGCGGCTTCATGAAATCTGTCCATACCTTTTCGCCGGCAAACATTTTGGCCAGGTACTTACCCAGCGGAATGGCTATGACCAGTGTAATGACAAAAGATGCAATGATGCCTAATAGTTCAGTGTTCATTGTTTGTGAAGGTTAAAATTTTTCGGGTTTGAGCAGTACATACACCATGTATGCAAACACTGCCAGAGAGATGATGAATAGCGCTAACATAATTTTCAGATTTTTTCGAACCAGTCGATAGTTTTAAAGATGAGCCAGCACAGGATGAGCAGGATCGCAAAGAGCAGAATGGTAAGCATAGTAATTGTTTTTACCCCTAATGCCAAAGCAGGTGCCGTTTTTAATACGCTATAAATAGAACCTTGACTACCAGTCAATTAAGCCACAAAAACAACAAAGTGGCAAAACCAGGAAATAAAAAACCCTTCCATTTTGGAAGGGTTGATTTTCATTTTGGAAGAGGACAACTTCATAATCACGATTGCTGAACGGTATAATCGTATGATTGTGAAGTGATAGCGGCGCATTGGCATTACAGCTCTTACTAACCGGTAATAACGTGCCACCTAAATAGAAGAATATTGTTATCGATACTTTTAAGAGGGATGCCAGATTAAACACCTTATTGTCCTCAATTTTTTGATTACCTGTGCATATGAGTGTATCCCAGCTTGGCCGATAAGTGCTAAATGCTATGTTAGCTTATACTCATCAAGCTTACGGTACAAAGTGGTAAGGCCAATGCCTAACAGGCGCGCTGTTTCGGTTTTGTTGCCGCGGGTGTGTGCAAGTACTTTTTGAATATGCTGCCGTTCTACTGTTTCTAAGTCTAAAGCATTGGTATTGGTACTAACGTAATTAAATTCTGGCGGTAGTAAATCGGGCGTAAGCAGGTTGCTATCAGCCAGGATCACCACGCGTTCCATCACGTTCTTCAGTTCTCGTATGTTGCCCTTCCAATGATGTTGGGTGAGCAGGCGTAAAAAGTCGTCAGTAAGTTTGATAGGGTACTTGCCGGCTTTAACAGTGAATTCTTTAAGGTAGTGCTTTGCCAAAAGTTCAATATCGGCCTTGCGCTCATTAAGCGCCGGTAAATGGATGGTAAAAACCGACAAACGGTAAAACAAATCTAACCTGAAACGGCCGGCTTCTGCCTCTTTTTGCAAATCGCGATTGGTGGCAGCCAGTATACGTAAGTTTACTTTGGTAGTTTGTGTATCGCCTACCTTAATGAAGGTTTTACTCTCGAGCACCCGTAATAGTTTGGCTTGCAGTTCCATGCTTACCTCGCCTATCTCGTCTAAAAAAACGGTGCCATGTTGGGCCTCTTCCAAAAGCCCTTTTTTGTCTTTTAAAGCCCCTGTAAATGCCCCTGCCTTGTAACCAAATAATTCGCTTTCCAGCAGTTCAGCAGTGAAACTACTGCAGTTGATTGCCACAAACGGCATCAACCGCCGCTGACTTTCATAATGTATGGCCGATGCAAAAACCTCCTTGCCGGTTCCGGTTTCGCCTAACAGCAATACGGTGGTATCGGTTGCAGCCACCTTCCGGGCCAGGCTAACCGCTTCTGTAATGGTCTTGGATGTTCCGATTATTTGAGCAAAGCTATGCTTGCTATGTATTTTCTTTTCCTGTTCGAAGGTACGCTGTTGCAGTTGTGCTTTCTGTAATGCCTGGTTTATAAGCGGTATAATCTTGTCATTATCGTCGCCTTTAGTTATGTAATTAAAAGCGCCGTTTTGCATGGCTTTTACCCCATCTGCTATGGTGCCATAAGCGGTAAGATTAATAACCTCTACGTATGGTTTTCTTTCTTTAATGGTTTTTACCAGGTCAACCCCGTTTACATCGGGTAGCTTTACATCACTAAGCACTACCTGCACATCCTCCTGTACCAATAGCTTTAGGCCGTCTTTGCCGGTGGCCGCCTGCAACACGCTAAAACCTTCTAACTCTATAATGCGCGAAAGCAAGCCACTTAATTTCTTTTCGTCATCGATGATGAGAATGGTATTTTGCATAGCAAGTAAATCAATGCAATAATATGCTTAAACTCCCGTAGAGGCAAGAAAAACATTCGGCCTTGCTTAAGCAAAAACTGATAGGACGTGCAACCAATTTATAAAATAGTCAACCGAACCTCTAACGAAAGATTTACAACAGGCAAGGTGCGCTTATCGGTTCGCTGTTTTTTGTGTTATTTATTTTCCCTGGTCCACTTTTGGGCGTTAAACAATTTATACGTTCCATTCTTAGCGTAAATTATCAGCGTTAAACATTGTTAGTATGTTTTTTAATTGTACGTGCACTTTAGCATCTTTAAGCTGGTTTTGCACATTATATTTACAACCATGAAACGCATTTTATTGGCAATGCTTACTATGGCAACACTTAGCTCCTCTGCTCAAAACATAGACACTGTATTTTTAAAGAGATTATTAGAGTCGCGGCCAGACTTGTTCGCAAACATCCTAAAGCATCCGCAACAAAACGAGGTTCAGTTACTTTACACAAAAATTGACCGGGATAAGAATAACGTTCCGCACTTTACCTCATATAGTTACCGCCTTAACCCCAAACGATACTTTTACCCGGCAAGTACAGTAAAATTACCTACAGCCATTTTTGCGCTTGAAAAAATAAATGAATTGAAAGTTACTGGTTTTAACAGAGATGCGGTAATGATTACTGACAGCGCCTTTGCCGGCCAAACTAAAGTTACTAAAGACCCTACCTCACCCAACGGCGCACCCAGCATTGCGCATTACATCAAAAAAATTTTGCTGGTGAGCGATAATGATGCTTATAACCGCTTGTACGAATTTGTGGGCCGTGAAGAGATCAACCAAAAATTAAAAAAGTATCAGTTAAACAATACACGCATTGTTGGCCGTTTAGCCATTGGTGATGTAGGTGAAGGCACTAAACATACCAACCCGGTAAATTTTTTTAAAGACGGCAAATTGGTTTATACTAAACCAGCCCTGTTTGATGCTAATGATTACCCCATGCAAATGGACTATATGCTACAAGGTAAAGGCTATCTGGATAACAAAGACCAGTTAGTAATGAAGCCATTTGATTTTAGTGAAAAGAACATTTACACCATAGCCGACCAGCAATCGGTTCTAAAGCGATTGATGTTCCCGGAGGTATATCCGTTAAAGCAGCGGTTCAATTTACTACAGGATGACTACCGGTTAATTTATAAATACATGAGCATGCTGCCTACCGAGAGCGATTACCCTGCCTACAAACGCCCGGAGTTTTATCCTGCGTTTTGTAAGTTCTTGTTTTATGGGTCTGACAGCAGTGCAGTGATTAACCCGGATATAAGAATATTCAACAAAATAGGTGATTCTTACGGTTATAATATTGATAACGCTTACATTGTTGATTTCAAAAACAAGGTAGAGTTTATGATTACGGCGGTAGTACAATCAAACGAAGACGGTATTTACAACGATAGTAAGTATGAGTACCAAACCGTATGTCTTCCTTTTTTGAAGAACATAGGCCAGGTACTTTATTCATACGAGTTAAAACGCAAAAAAGAACACCTGCCCAATTTGTCTAAATTCAAGTAACCTATTAATGGCTTTACTCAATTTGGCTAAGCGCTAATTAAACTTACCTTTTGCCTAGCCATTGTAAAGCGTTTAATAAAAACTTATTTTGCATGCTGTTGTGAAATGTATAGGATAGGGTTCTATTAGTATTATCAAACTTGTGCTCGTAGTCCATATCGTTGTGTCCCATATTCACATAAACCATACGGTAATTCTTGTTTCTCCAAGCCACCGGATAGTCGCCGCTATGCCAAATTTCATTCGGTTTTGGCCCGGTTCCTAACGGAAAGCTACTCGTATCAACTGATAACAGAATTTCGATTGCAGCATTCTGGCGCAGGTTCTTTTCCCACCTATACCATTCGTTAGGGGCTGCTGTAAAAGTTGCCGGAAGACCTTTTGTAATGTCACTTCGTTTATTTTCTACACGCAATACAGCAGAAGTTGGCCGCCAGGTATTGCTGCTATACTGCCCGGAGCCCAAAAATTCGTTATGGTACCAGTCCCAGTTTTGAGGAACGCCTGAAGGACTTAATGCGAAGGCTGCAAAATGGAACCCCATCCAGGCGCCGCCACCTTTCATGTAAGCCTCAAACGCTGCACGCTGTTCAGGCTGCTCTGGTCTGGTATCTAAAAAAAGCACCACCTGGTACTTGCTTAAAAAAGCCATATTCAGGTTGTTCCAGTTATTGGTAGAGTCATAAGTAAAGTTGTATTTCTTAGCCATTTCGGGAAACCAATGATTAGCTTCATGTACGAAACTGATATGAGCTAAATCTGCTTTAGCGGTATAAAAAGCAATGACCTTAAATTTCGGTTTTGCTGCATCTGCAGCAGCACCAATAGCTACAAGCGCGAATAACGCAACTACAGTAGCCAGGCCTTTAAAAGCTGTCTTCATATTTGGATTTGTTGTTTACTATCGTGACTGCATATTTTTTAGAGAAAGCTGTATCTGATCTAACAACTGGCTGTTTGGATCGGCATCGTATTCCCAAAACATTACTCCGGCCATTTGATGATCGATCACATACTTGCATTTATGCCCAACCGACCATCCGTCTTCATAGGTGATAAACTGCCTGTTTTTTGGGTTAAAAAGATAGGGAGCCCGTGCTGAGGTGTCCTGGTATCTTTGAAATCCGTTTTTGTTTATAAATTCATCCTGCAACACATAAAAGTCACGGCCTTGCATGTAAGCACTTTTACGGTCACCAAGTCCGGTACGTGCAGTGCTGTCTAGCTGAAACATTCTTCCATAAAAGGCAAGGCCCATAACTAGCTTGGAGATGGGTACACCTGCTGCTATATAATCTCTTACAGCCTTATCTGCACTGTCGCCGCGCGGATCGCTTGCCGATGCATACAAATTACTATGATGTACAGCCCGATTACCACCAAAATAATCGTAAGTCATTAAATTGATGTAATCCAAACTGACCTGAACTTTGCCCATTTCGGTATGCTTTAAAAAGGTACGGAAAGCACCTGTGGCAGCAGTCAGCAGAAATCGCTTGTCGAGCTTTCGTCCAGCCAGATCCAGCTCCAAACGCAATGCTTTAAGCAACAGGGTAAAATTTTGCTTATCCGACGCCAGGAAGTGGTGCCCACTGCCGGCCATGCCCGGATATTCCCAGTCTATATCAAGCCCATCCAGGTGAAACCTCTTCAAAAGGTCAACAGCACTGGCTGCAAAAGCTTGCCTGGAGGTATCAGAAAGTGCTGCTTCTGAGAAGCTATCGCTCCAGCTCCACCCACCTACTGACAGTAACACTTTGAGTGCCGGGTTCTTTTTCTTAAGGCCTATTAAGTTTACTAAATTTATGCTGTCTGTTCTGGTATAAGCCAGCCTGACCCTGTTGCGTACAACCTTGGCAAACGCATAATTGATGTGTGTCATCTTGTTAACATGGATTTGTTCTGCAGGTATGACCCTGCCCCGGTAACCACCCACATAACCAATGATAACCTTTTTGGGGCCTTCGGCGACAATGCCAAACACCTGTAACGCCACGCTCCAACACAAAAAAACAGAAAGGTAAATTTTGCTCATCTCGTTTTTAGTTATATCGGTAAAAGATCATAGTATGCTCTTTAAAACCAAATGCCGTTTGTATACTTTAAGTTCTCAAGGCCCAGAATATCGCATTGCTAACAAGCCGTTTATAAGCCTCATTCTTAAACAATTCGGGGGAATGCCCCATAAAAATATACACGTTTCTTGCCTTGACTTGCGGATTCACCCAAACTACCGGATGATCACCCATTTTACTAGTGGCAGATGGCTCATACGTGCTTTCATCAACACTGGCCAGTACCTTAACCTTACCACGGGGGCTCTGATTGTAGGTGTACCATTCCTCTTTTTCGATAAGAAATGTAGCCGGAACACCCTCCATTACCGGGTGCTTCCCATCTTCTACCTTTACCATTCCGTTGGCAAACGTTGAGATGTAATTTTTAAAGCGGATATCACCCATAAAATGTGCAAACCACGACCAAAGCGGGTAGCCATCAAACTGCCCAAGCAAAGTGGCATGATGAAAGCCTAACCAGCCGCCTTTTCCCTGTTCTATATATTGTTGAAAAGCTTTTTCAGCTTTTGGTGGCCAACTGTAAGGAGGATAATCAAGCTGTATAATAAGTTGATAGTGATCCAGGCTACCTGGCCCGATTTGTTGCGCATCAGTGATATAATCTATCGTTAAACCGCTATCGGTAGCCAGTTTGTTTAACCAGTTTTTTGCTGCCAATGAATAGGCCAGGTGATGACCGCCATTTTCATATAGCACCAGCACACGCCGATGTGATACCTGGCCCGCCCGCGCCCGAAGCGCGCACATACTGAATAACATAACTAAGGCAATGCAAAACAGGCTTTTCATTTGATTTCAAACTTTAGATTAGTATTAATTGCGTTAAAGCCGGCCTCACTTGTTGCTGGACAATCCCTGGTTTACCACATCTTGTAACTCAAAATCTGTACTCAGCTTAATATCGTTTGAGGCGGCGCCAATCATTAATTTAAATGATCCCGGCTCAGTGATCCAGCCTTGCGTTGGTTTATAAAAAGCTAACTGATCTGGTTTAACCGTAAATGTAACGCCCTGATGTTCGCCGGGCTTAAGCATTATTTTGGCAAAAGCTTTTAGTTCTTTAACCGGCCTTACAACAGATGCCTTTTTATCCTGTAAGTACAGCTGCACTACCTCTTCACCGGCAAAGGCACTGTTGTTAGTGAGTGTGAACGTTACATTAAAGCTTTCCTTTTGCGTTAGCTTGGCTTTACTAATTTTCAGGTCGCTATAAGTGAAACTACTGTAGCTTAACCCGTAGCCAAATGCGTAACGTGGGGTATTAGGCAGGTCAATATATGCTGATTTGTACACGATTCCGCTGGTAGCAGTAACCGGCCTGCCGGTGTTTGAGTAATTATAAAATATAGGGATTTGCCCCATAGCGCGTGGGAAAGTGATCGGAAGCTTTCCGGATGGATTATAGTCGCCTGAGATAACGTTAGCTATTGCATTTCCGGCTTCAGAACCCAGCCAGAAAGCGTATATAATACCTTCTGCTTTATCAGCAATGTCATTAAAAATCATTGGCCGACCCGCCATTAATACAACAATTACCTTTTTACCGGTGGCCTTAATGGCATTAAACAATTCCTCCTGTTTACCGGGAAGATGAATGTCTGAACGCGACTTAGCCTCACCCGACATATCTCCTGCCTCACCCAACGCCATAATTACTATATCCGACTTGGTGGCCAGTTCAATAGCTTCATGAAAGCCTGCACTACTGGTATCATTGATGCCGCAACCACGGGCATAATTAAACGTGGTTTGCGAGCTAAACTTTTTACGCAAACCCATATATACGCTGGTTATACTTGCTGTATCTGCATACACGGTCCAGCTTCCCGCTAAGTCCTTTTTTGCTTTTATAAGCGGCCCAATTAGCGCTACCGATTTAGGTGCTTGCTGAAGGGGTAAAATATGGTTCTCATTTTTAAGTAACACTATTGATTTTTCCGCAACCGATCTTGCAATCAATTGGTGCGAATTATCGGCCATCACTTTTGCTTCGCGCGTTGCATCACAAAACCTATAAGGATCATCAAACAAGCCCAATTCGAACTTTTTATATAAAATGCGCCGTACGGCATCATCTATCCATTTGATATTGACCTTACCGGAAACAACCAAGCTTTCCAGCTCCTTTTTGTACGCCTGACTTTCCATATCCATATCGCTGCCGGCAGTAATGGCATGGCGTGCCGCATCTTTCAAATCATCAGCATAGCCCCAGGTTGTCATCTCACCTATCGATCCCCAGTCACTTACAACAAATCCCGGGTACTTCCAGTCGCCTTTTAATATATCGCGCTGCAAATACCGGTTGCCCGTAGCCGGGATGCCGTTCAACGTATTAAATGAATTCATAAAAGTGGCAATGCCGGCATCTGCTGCTGCTTTAAAAGGCGGTAAGTATACCTCCTGCAACATTTGCTCGCTCATATCAACCGCATTATAATCGCGGCCGGCAAGCGCAGCGCCATAGGCGGCAAAGTGTTTGGCGCAAGCCATAACGGCATCGGTACCCCCAAGCCTTTCACCCTGGAAACCCTTTACCCTTGCTTTGGCAATTACCGACCCTAAGTAAGTGTCTTCTCCTGCCCCTTCCATTACACGTCCCCAGCGCGCGTCACGTGCAATATCAACCATGGGTGCAAAGGTCCAGTGAATACCAGATGCAGCCGCCTCTTTAGCCGCTGTATGCGCAGACAAACGTATGGCGGCAGTGTCCCAGGATGCTGCTTCGGCCAACGGGACCGGAAAAACGGTTTTATAACCATGAATTACATCCAGGCTAAAAAGCAGCGGGATTTTCAGCCTCGATTGCAGGGCCACTCCTTGTATCTCGCGTGTATCTTTAACGCCCTTTACATTGAGCATCGAACCCACCATACCGTTTTTAATTTCGTTACGCAGGTTATATTGCTGGGGGTTGGATGGCCCGGTTACATCACGTCCGGAATATTGGTTTAACTGGCCAATCTTTTCTTTAAGCGTCATAAACCTAAGTACAGAATCAACCCGTTGATGAATGCGCTTGTTTTGAGCCGATGTATTGAGGCAATACATGAGCAGAAAACAAAGCGCCACATTGTATTTTTTCATTTTTGTTGGTCGTAATTTTAACTGCACCTGATGTATCACCCAAACATCTTGTACATATTTAGGCGATACAACGTTGCTTTGCAGTTTAATATCCCGGATTTTGAACAAGTGACTTGTCCCGGTTAATTTCAGTTTGCGGTATTGGAAACAGGTAATTCGATTCCACAAATACATGATTAGCGTTCCCCGACGGTGTAGCTACCACTTTAGCATAAGTGTAGGTATTGCCGGTCTTAGTGATCTTCATCGCATATATGGTTTGATTTTGCGTAAGAGGTGCAATTTTCCAACGTCGTACATCAAAATAGCGGTGATCCTCATACGCAAATTCTACCCGGTATTCGTTCTGTATCACTTTACGCATGTCGTCTTTCGAAAGGCCGGCAGTAAGACCGTATAAGCCATCTGCACCAGGTAAAATTCCGGCCCGCTTTCTTATCAGTTTAAGTTGCTCGTAAGCTGTATTTACATCTCCCATCTCGTTTTTTGCTTCTGCGTAGGCCAGCAAAATTTCGGCATACCGGATCAGTGGAAAGCATCTGTCGGTGTTTGACCCGCCATTTTGAGCAGAGTTATCGCTCATCATCTTTCGCCAAAAATATCCGGTGCTATTCTTCACTACATTGTAGCCGTCTCTGGCGGCACCATCATAAGTAAAAATAGGGTCTTTCTTTCCGGTGGTATTATTATACCACGGCGTTTCGTTGTAAATAAAGGTGTAATTAAAACGGGGGTCCCGATTTTTAAAAGGATCTGTAGCCGCATACATCGGCGATTTTGCAATCGGTCCGCCATCAACAATAGGTTTACCGTCAATCATTCCAAAAGCTTCGGCTAAATTCTGAGTGGGCATAGACTCAACCGTGTTGTTGCCTCTTGATGGTGGCAAAAGCCGGTTCTCTAAAGTTTTATTGGGAGCAAGCATACCCGGCAAAACGTACTCTGTGTTTACACGGGTAAGAAAGACTCTCGAGAAACCATATCCCGGGGCAGTTACATTGTCTTCCATCAGCATGTATTTATTCAGTTTAATAACTGCTTCTGCCGCATCAGCAGCTTGTTTCCAACGGTCTGGATTAAAATCAGGATAGGAAGTTAGCGCCTTTAGCTCAGGGTTGCCGGATACGCCGCCTCCATTAAATAACGGGCTGGCCGCATACAATAACACTCTGGCTTTTAAACCAAGGCAGGCTCCTTTGGTAATACGGCCGTAATTTTGCGGCAGGTGCTCTATCGGCAAAACGTTTGCAATAGCATCTAACTCGCTTATTATGTAGCTAACGCACTCGGCATAAGTATTTCGAGGTATGTTCAGATCGTCAGATGGCTCGAACAGCTTGTCGCCTATTAAAGGCACACCGCCAAAGTTGCGCAACAGTATGGCATAATACCACGCTCGCAAAAAGCGTACTTCGGCCATAGTAAGTTCTTGTGTGGCAGGTTTAAGCGGTGAATTTTTCACATTACCCAAAAACACGTTCGATCTTCTGATATTTCGCCAGGCAATGTTCCAGGCATCAATATAAGGTGTGGTTTGGGTTGGGTTCATGGTGCCCAAACTGGTCATTACAAAAGGCTGTGTAGGGCCACTTAAGGTACCCCACCCTTCTCCGGCACCTTCATCGGTTCCGGCAAAAATACCTTCATATCGCTTATAGCTAAAGGTGAAGCTAACATCGCTGTAAATGCCGTACATAAAGCGCATAGTAAGCACACTATCGGCAAAGGTCGACTCCTTATTTAGTGTTGTACTTGTTTGCGGGTCGAGCAAATCCTGGTTCTTGCATGAGTAAAGCAGTATACTCAACAAGGCCAGTAAAAAACTAAGCTTTTTCATATCGTTAAAAAGTAAGTTGTAATCCGAAGTTGAAAATTTTGGTTTGTGGGTAAAAGGCTGAACCGTCCTGCCCTGAGTTGTTCTCAGGATCTATTTGATAGATATTTTTATCTATCAATGCCCATGTGGCCAGGTTATAACCGTTGGCATAAACTCGTACACCGTTGAATTTGAATTTGTTTACAAACTTTGCCGGAAGTGTATAACCAATCTCCATGGTTTTAAGCCTCAGGTAATCCCCTCTTCTCATCCAATAGTCGGACACGTAATTAGCCGGGTGGCTGGTAGTTGCACCAATATTTGTTGCTATGCGAGGAAAACTCGGATTTTCCTGATTATCAGGCCGCCATGCATTCTGGTGAATGTCGCGGAAATTATTAACAAACGGAACAACAGATTCGGCTATTCCACGAAGTGCAAAATTAAGCGCGCTTTGAAACGTTGCCGTAATGCTGAAACCCTTGTAACTGAAAGAAGGCGTAAAACCGATAATCGTATTAGGTAAGTTCGGATATTTAAGCACGGTCTGATCATCGGTGGTGATAAGGCCATCGCCATTTCTGTCCAGGTATTTTAAATCGCCGGCGTTAGCTGCGCCAACCGCTGCTGGCTTGGCAACCTTAGGGTCGGCTATATCTGCTGCCGTATAGTAGCCCAAAAAGGTATAGCCCAGTATGGTACCCATTGGCTGACCGGTAAGCGATAACCATGGATAAGGCTGACGGGGCTCATCCCGCTCCAGCACTTTATTGCGGGCATAAGAAACATTGCCGCGCAATGAGTAATTTAAGTTACCAATGTTGTTGTTATAGCCCAGATCAACCTCAAAGCCGCGGTTTTGAACACGCCAAAGGTTAGCCGGAGGCAAATCAACTCCAATTAAGCTTGGAACTGATGCCCGAGGCTGCAGGATATCATAACGATAACGTTTGAATACCTCAACAGTGGCAGTTACTTTCCCTTTAAACATGGTTAAATCCATACCCACGTTGGTGACCTTTTCTTTCTCCCAGGAAACTATGTTGCCCAAAGCACCTTCAGTAATACCAGTAAAGCTGTTGTTAGATTCACCTACCGAATAGCTTCCACCGTTTGCGTACGTTTGCAGGTAGATGTAAGTATTGCCATACACCTTGTCACTGCCTGTTAAACCGTATGAACCTCTGAATTTCAGCAAGTCGACAAAGTGAATATGCTTCTTGAAAAACTCCTCTTCGCTAATGTTCCAACCTGCTGCAACTGCCGGGAAAAACCCGTAACGGCTACCCTCAGGAAAACGGTTTGAGCCGTTGTAACCTGCTGTGAATTCGATTAAGTACTTACGTTTATAATCATACCCTAAACGACCGGTTAATCCGCGCAGGGCGGCCGGATCACCTGTTCCGGTAACAGCGTTCTGATCGTTAAGCAAAGCCAGTCCATAAACGTGGTTTCCGCCAAACGTACGGTCGTAGTTTAAAGACGCCAGGTAGTTCAGACGCTTATAGGAATTACCGCCGTTTGTTCCATACACCAAGGAATACTTTTCGATACGACTGGTGTTGTTTTTGGGTGCATAGGTATCAGTAACCGGGTTATAGATGAAAGATGGAAAACCCGATGCAGTGCCACGGGTAAGGCTGCGCCAGTATTGATAGCGCCCGTTATAGCTAAAGTTGATCATAGCAGACAATCCTTTTGTAAGCATATCGAGTTTTTGTACTGCTTTAAGATTGGCGGTTATGTCATTATAATAGTCGCGGTTATAACCGCTTAAGGCAATACGGCCCACAATGTTGTTATTGATTGCCGTAGCTGAATTGGCACCGTAAGAGCCGTCAGGGTTGTAAATGGGATAGGCAAACGGTGGTAATTGGTTGTAATCACTTATTTCATAAAAAGCATTATTACGGCCGTTTCGGCCGCCTATATTTGGTTGATTGACCTCATTAAACGCGCCAGATAAATCCAATTTTAGCGCTAATGTCTTGGTTGCCTGGATATCTAAATTTGACCGGAAGTTTGACCGGCGATAATAGTAATTGGTGTTTACCTGTGAATTAGGGTCATCAAAATTTTGCAGCAAGCCGCCTTGTGATAGGTAACCTGCCGAAATGAAATACCGGGCTTTATCCACGCCGCCCGATATATTTAAATTCTCCCTGAACTCTGAAGCCGACGGCCTGATCAGTGTCTTAGTCCAGTTTACATTCGGATGACCATACGGATCTGTGCCGTCTTGAAAGAGCTGAAGGTCGCGGGTGTTATACAAGGGCTGCTGACCGGCGTTCACATAGCCTTCATTTACCAGCAAAGCTGATTGATAGGCATCGAGATAATGCGGTTGATTGGTAGGTGTTTGAAAGCCTGCCTCAGATCGCAAGGTGACCACCGGTTTTCCCAGTTTACCACGCCGGGTAGTAATTACCATTACCCCGTTTGCTCCTCTTACCCCGTAAATAGCCGTAGTAGCCGCATCTTTTAATAACGAAATTGACTCCACCTGATCAGGATCTAACTCACTGATGGGTTGTGTAAATTCTACATCATCAACTATAATAAGCGGGGCACCATCATTGGGTGTACTTAGTCCGCGTATTAAGAAAGAGGCACCATCAGCACCGGGTCTGCCCGAACGCTGTTGTGATGTAAACCCAGGTAAACGACCAATAAGCGCATTCTGGATACTGGCGGTAGGCGTTTGCCGAATATCGTCTCCTTTAATACTACTTATTGCGCCTGTGTTTGTGATTTTCTTTTGGGTACCGTAGCCTACAACCACCACCTCTTCAATGCCTTTGGCATCGGGCTGCAAGTCAATAACCAACTTGCTCCGGCCGGCTACATTTACCTCTTTAGTTAAATAACCTACCGACGAAACCACCAGCACCTGACTGTTACCTTTCAACGTAATCTTAAAATTACCCTCACCGTCAGACGTGGTACCGTTATTTTGGTTCTTCTCAAGTACCGTAACGCCCGGTATTTTTTCCTTTCCTTCGGTAACCGTACCGGTAATTGTTCTTTGCTGGGCAAACAGCTGCTGTATGCAGAGGAGCCCTATAATAATCAATAAATATTTTTTCATGTTTAGTTAAATGGGCAATCGTTACCAGCCATAGTTTTGAATCAGATTACTGCTTTTCGAGATTTCGGCAAAAGGGACGGGATACAAATACATTTTAGGAAAAGCAAAACGCACCTGCCCTACCGGCACTTTGGTATAGGTGAATGAGCCGTTTGCATTTTTAATGATTTGCATGCCACTGAGGCTTTGGTTCAGTACCTTTTCGGCATCTTTCCATCTGCGCAGGTCCCAATAACGGTGTTCTTCAAAAGCCAGTTCCAGCCTTCTTTCATTTTTAATGGCGTCGCGCATTTCGGCCTTGGTCATATTGTCTTTAATGCCAAACTTGTTGGTTGTGCCTTCGGTAATCTGAGCTCGTCTTCTTAAGTCGCGAAGGGCATTATAAATGTCTGCGCTTGGGGTAGATAGATATTCGTTTTGCGCCTCTGCAAAGTTGAGCAGTATTTCGGCGTAACGAAAAATGATAAAGTTGCGAGGGCCGTTAGCATAAGAAGTTGCCGTGGTAAAATTGCCCATGAATTTACGCAGGTAATAACCCGTTTTAGTTTGCACGCGTCCGCCTTTGTTAGGCTTGTCCAAACCACCTTCAAACATTTCCAGTTTGCGATTTAGCCAGGTTACATCATTAGCCAGTACGGTAAAAGCCAACCTGGGATCGCGGTTTGCGTATGGGGCTTGTGATTGATAGCCGGAGCCGGTCTCTGCTATGCCTCGTCCGGCAAGCGTTGGGAAAGCATCAACCAAATCCTGTGTAGGGCTGGTACGCCCCAAGCCGGTTGCCTGATTAGAGAAACCGATAGGCCCGTTATTGTACTCAATATCATAATTAACATCTCGCAGATAATCTAAGATGATCTCTGAATTTTTACGGTCTAAAAATATAGCGCTAAAGCTTTTGCTGGCAGGTGCAGGTAAGCTATACGGTTTGCCGGGAAGGTTAATAAGTTCTAAAGCTGCCTGGGCTGCTTTGTTCCACCTTTCAGCATCAAAATTGGCATAGCCCATTACCTCTCGCTGCTCAGCAGTGGCTCCGGCAGCAACACCACCATTAAATAACGGACTGGCGGCATATAATAGCACCCGTGATTTAAGCGCTAAAACAGCGCCACGGGAAGCATGACCCCAGTCGGTTGCTGAAAGCGGCTCTTGCTTCACCAGGGTTTTAATGGCATCGCATTCGTTAACTATGTAATCTACACAGGCGGCAAATGTGCTGCGTTTGATATTCAGGTTATCCGCATCAGAAAAAACCTGGTCGCCCACCAATGGAATACCACCGTAGCGCTTAAGCAGTTCAAAATAGGCCATGGCACGTAAAAAACGAACTTCTGCTTTCCAGCCTGGTATTCTGGCAGCTACCGGCACTACGTCAATTTTCTGCAAAAACACGTTTACTTTACGAATGGTGGTGTAACCGTTATTCCAATAACCGTCCGGGTTGCTGATAACGCTGCTAATACGTGCCTGAGAGACATTTTCAATATCCGTTCCATCTCTTGATGGCAGGGCATCATCTGTAGCGGCATCTAAAAAGTCGCCGCCAATGCGGTTAAATCCATTTGGCAAACTGCTATACAAATTATTTAAATATTGTTCGGCGTAATAGCCGTTTTTATCTTGAGGATCAAAAACCAGGTCTTCAGTCAGGTTTTCAAGTGGCCCATCCTGCTGATACTTTTTACAGCCTGATATAATCAGAACTGCTAAAAGAATTAAGTATATGTTTTTCATGAACTATAAATTGATGTTAACGCCAGCGGTAATAAGTTTCTGTACGGGATACCCGCCTGTGTAGCTTTCGGGATCCAAACCGTTGAGTTGCGTAGTAGTGAATAAATTGTAGCCATTCACAAAGATTCGTGCCCGGGTTAGCCTTATCTTTTTTATGATAGAAACTGGCAAGGTATAACCTAACTCAATAGAACGGAGGCGCAGATAATTAGCTGGTTTGTACCAGTATGATGAAAACTGCTGGTTGTTAAGATTACGACCGATAGAAAGACGCGGATAGGTAGCAGTAGCTGCTGTAGCAGGTGTCCACCGGTTAAGATGATGCTCATAAGCCTGCTCCTTACCACTACCTTGGAATTCCCAGTACGAATTTCCTGACAGGTAAACCATGCGGTTAGCTACACCCTGCACCAATGCCGAAAAATCAAATCCCTTCCAATTTGCACCCAGGTTCACTCCACCGTATAGCAAAGGTTTGGTGCCCCCAATGGCAGTGATATCATTTTCATCGATAGTGCCATCCTGGTTCAGGTCACGGAACTTGATATCGCCCGGTTGTGGTGTAATGCCCACAGGCACTGCGCTTGAAGCTATTTCCTGAGCAGATTGGTAAAGGCCGTCGGCCTGATAGCCGAACGCCTGGTTCACAGGCATGCCTGTGCGCTGCATCCAGCTATACTTCCGCTGAACTTCGTCCTGATAGGTAACTTTACTTTTGAGAGTTGAAATGTTTGGCGAAATAAAATAGCCGAACTTTCCTATTTTATTACTGTAGGTTAGCTGTAACTCCAAACCTGAGTAACGCTGTTTGCCGATATTTACCCTTGGGTAAGCGTTACCTAAAACCTGAGCATTAGCGCCAATAGACTGTAAAAGGTCATAATAGCTATCAATAAAGTAGTCGGCACTAATAGACAGTTTGTTTTCAAACATACTGGCATCAACACCACCGTTAAACTTTAGGGCTTTTTCCCAGGTTAGGTTAGGGTTGTTTAAAGCTCCTTCCTGTACTCCGCTTACCGGGGTTACTGCTTCACCAAAGTTATACCCGGTTCCTGAAGCATAGTACTTGTTATACTCAAAATACCCGGCGTTGTTGTTGCCCGTTTTGCCGTAACTGGCTCGTAGCTTTAAGATATTAAGCCAACTGGCTGTATTTTTAAGAAAATCCTCCTGCTTGATATTCCACCCCAAACCAATAGCCGGGAAGAAACCATAACGGTTATTTTTTGGATATGCAAGCGAACCGTTATAGGCTAAAGCTACATCCAACAGATATTTCTCCTGATAATTATAGGACAACTTGCCCGAAATGCCTTGAACGTAAGAAGGTAGCTGGGAATTTTCTGTTACATTATCAATGTTACCCAACAGCAGCGCCTGCAGTTCATGATTACCAATCTTTTTAGACCATCCGGATGATAGCTCGGTATAAAAACGGGTGTTCTGCGCAGTGATCTCAATGGCATTTGACATAGTACTTGGATTACTAAACTGCTGATAACCTGCCGCTCCCTGGGCATTGGCATTTTGTTGATACGTAGCAAAAGCCTTGGTACGGGTAATGGTTTCGGCCAGGTAGGCGTTAATGGATCCGCGCCCGGCAACCCATAAGCCAGGCAGTATCTTATCCAATTTGGCTTTTAGCCCTAGGTCTACCCTAAAATCGCGGAAGTACTGCGGCTGGTAGCCCGAGTAAACGGTTTGCCCGTAGATGTTATTGGTATAATCGCGGTTGCCACCTAAAGTCCCATTATCGTTTAATACAGGGTAAGCGTTATTAGGCGTTGCACGGAAACTTGAGAATATGTTAGACGCTGAATTTCCGGGCTGATCCTGGTTTTGGATGCGCGTAAAAACATTAAGGTAAGTACTCACATCCTTACTCAAATCAACATCTACATTGGAGCGAAAGATGTATCGTTTATAACCTACTCCTGTGTTGTAAGTATTGAAATCAGCCGTTTTGATTAAGCCTTGCTGGTTCAAATAATCCAGATCTACGAAGTACCGCGCAACCTTTCGTCCTCCTGAAATAGCCAGATCGAAACGGTTGTAAGGCGATTTGCTTTTCAGTATCTCCTTTTGCCAGTCTACATCCGGATGCCCGATCGGGTCTGTATGATTGCGGTACGCATCTAAATCGGCCTGTGTATAGGCCGGAGCTTTGCCGTCATTAGCCAATGCTTCATTGTATAAACGGGAGTAATCATAGGCGTTTAAAAAGTTGGGCAGGTTGAGCGGAGATTGCAGACCTGACAGCGCAGTAAACGAAATTCGCTGTGCACCTTCGGCTCCCTTTTTTGTAGTGAGTTGTATTACACCACCTGATGACCTCATGCCTAACATGGCTGTTGACACAGCGTCTTTAAGCACAGTTATGGATTCAATTTGTTCAGGATTGATAGATGAAAAACTTTGCGGTACCCCATCCAGCATAAAAAGCGGCGCCTGGCCACGAAGGGTTACTGTATAATTGTCGGCGCCAGGTTCGCCACTACCCTGAAAGGCCTGTAAGCCGGCAAGGCGGCCTGCGATTGTGCCATTAATGTAAGTCGAAACTGTTTTAGTGAGTTCCTCACTTCTAACTTCTCCGATAGCTGCTGTATTGGTTGTACGTTTTTGAGGCACGTACAATGAATTAAATACCTTAGGTAAGTCTGCAACCGCTTCCTGAAGCGTAACCTGAATCGTTTTGCCTAATTCGACTGCCACTTCTTTCTTTTGGTAAGAAACTACACTAAAAATCAGCACATCACCTGCGTTGGCATTAATACTGAACTTGCCGTCCAAATCTGTTTGGGTTGAAATGTTTTTAGATTTAACTTGAACGTTAACATCAATTAAAGGCTTTCCGGCAATGTCGGTAACAGTGCCTGTAACTTGCGATTGGTTAGCTTGCTGATGGCTGGTTAATATTTCGGCACCATTGTGCAAATAGTTTGGTGCATTGGCCAATACTTCGCCCCTATGTATGACAGCGAGCCATACCAAGGTCAAAGAAATTTTTTGCAAAACTCTTTTAAGTAGAATTTTTCTCATAAAGTTAAATTGGTTTGATATTACCAGTTGGAACCGGCGGGTTAAAGATATGTGAAAAGAGAAGAGAAATACAAGGAATTTTATTTGCAAATACTTGATAATTAGGTATTTATAATTAAAATAATACGGTTAATGCACCTAAATGGAACTGCATAACTAGCTGATTTCAAGAAGCGTTCATGAAAGCACTTTAAAATGCTAATACGGTTAAAGTTTAATACAAATAATTTTCAATTTTTAGCTCTTCACCGTAAGTGATTTAGTATTTAAAGACTGTTGTAGATACTCGCGTACCGCCAAACATTGCACAAGAAATCGCCCCCACACAGAATTTTGCTCAAACAGCAACTTAGAATGATATTGAGGTACAACTTAAGATTTGAAGATAGAAATGTGCCATAGAGGCATTAATGCTACGAAGGAAAAGAAGCAGAAAAATTCAGTATCTGGTTGAAAAATTGACCAGGTTGAAATAAAAAGGGCACGCTTTCAGCTGTTATGGCGGTTTTAAATTATACTAAAGCGTATTATTAGCACTGCGTTTTGGAAATATTCTGATGATACTTAATTTTTTGTTCCACTGATTACAACGCAAACAAGCAACTGTTTAATGAGAGAAGCGAGTATTTTTAAAGGTTGATGGATACAAAAAAGCTTTATAGCCAATATGCTGGACGTATTCCCTAGTATAATAACTATACATTATGCTTAATTACCTTTCACCCTAACATATTTAATAGTTAAGATAGTTGTTAACGTAATTAGCAAGATAGCTACACAAGCAATTAATGGTATAGCAGAAAGGATAGATTCCAGACCACCTGCTGCCAATGCGCCAAACGCGGCAACACCAATAGCTCCACCTGTTTGCCTAACAGTATTTAGCACAGCTGAAGCTGTGCCCGATAATGATTTTTCTACACTGGCTAAAATACCGGTGATCATGGCAGGCACAGCCATTCCCATGCCTACCGGCATAATTAAAAAAGGAAAGAAAAGCTGCCAATACGGGGTATTTGCTTTAGCCAGGAACAGGCCGGCAAAGCCGACGGCGAAGAGCGCAAGCCCAGCTATGATGGAAGCGCCGATACCAAACCGGTTAATCACCTTTCCACTCAGCAAATTAGTGATTACAAAGCCTACCGTCAATGGAACAAAAGCAAGCCCCGCGGTCATAGATGGATAATGTAGAACGTTTTGCAGGTAAAGGCTAAGCACAAACACGCTGCCATAATAAGTGCCGTTAAGCACCCCTCCTAACAAAAGCAGCACATTAAAGCGTGAGGAATTAAATAGATGTAAGGGTAATATTGGATACGATATCTGCTTTTCAATTGCTAAAAATAAAACGAAAAAGCTAAGGCTTAGCAATAACCCTCCCCAAATCAAAGGATTTTGCAATCCGAGCTGGTGCCACTCTATAATTGCGGCTATTAGTAAAGTAGCGGCCAGCATCCATATTAACTGTCCGGCGGTATCAAACTTTTTAGCAGCAGTTGAAATGGCGCCTTTATGGAGCTTAAAACTCAAAACAAAAGCCGCTATACAGAAAGGAATATTCACGTAAAAAATAAACCGCCAGTTACTAATGTGGATTAAAACCCCTCCAATAAGCGGACCAGCAGCCAACGCCGAGCTGCCGGCAGCTGTCCAGAGCCCTACTGCCCGTGCACGTGTAGCAGGTTCGTGTGCAAAGGCCTGGTTTAGTAATGACAGCGAACTTGGGATCATGGTTGCAGCCCCTATACCTTGCAAGATTCGGAAAATGACCAGGCTAAATGAATTACCCGCTAACCCACAGCCCGCAGAAGCAATACCAAAAATTACAATACCGATTTGGAAAATCCGTAAGGCACCTAGGCGGTCACTTAAGCTACCTGCTGACAACATGAGTACCGCAAAAGCCAGGGTGTACGCATCAACCACCCATTGCAAGGTGCTTATACCTGCCTGGTAAGACTGCGCTATTTGAGGTAAAGCAAGATTAACTATAGATACATCCAGTTGCGCAACCACAAAGGCTAAGCTGGTTATGGTAACCACCTGTACGAAACTGGTTTGTTTTACTGTACTCAATTTAACGGTATGCTAATACGCCGCAAAAGTAAGCAAACTTCATTAAGTATATAGGTTGGCCATTTTATGCAGTGTGAAATGCCTTTTGTTATTTGTTATCATTGCTGGAGGTAGCTAATTACGAATTTGTGATTGATCAATTTATAAGTGAGCCCTTCATTTGCTAATTTGGAATCTTAATTACTAAACGACAACGATAACGGCACTTATATTACATCTGAACCGGTTAGCACATAGATGATCATCTCTGTTCGGATTACGAATCCCATGGCCTGATAGAGGTTAATAGCACGGGTGTTATCTGCTCTAACGTGTAAGTAAGGCATCTTACCGGCGGCGCGTAATTGGCGGATATGACTGTTAATAAGCGCTCGTGCAAACCCTTTGCCGGTATGAACAGGATGTGTGCAAACAGCACTAATTTCGACATAAGGCCCGCAATGAAAGCGATGACCGGCCATAGCAACCAGTTGTTTATCCTCAAAGATACCTTCATAGCCACCAAACCTGATCGTTTTTTCCATGAAAGGTCCAGGCGGACTCAATTTGGTCAGTTCCAACATTGCCGGAACGTCTTCTTCACTTAATTTAGTAATTGTTATTTGCCGCTGTTCTTCAGGTGTTGCGCCGTCATACATCATTTGGTATCCATCTATCCGGTTAACAATGGTCCAGGGATGTGCATTCAGATTTTTATCGGTTGTAAAAACGGCAATGGTTTCACCCCAGGGTTTAAGGTCCATTAAAGCCTTGAAATGTGCAAAATTGTTTTCTGCAACAGCGGCGAAGGCCGAAACTCCCGGTGCATAATATCTAGCTTTATCGTTGCCTATAGCCAAATTCACGTTGCCCGACGTTAAAGCTGCCCAAACAGGGTTATCCAATTGTTCTATTAACATGTGCTCTCTTTACTAAATCCGTTCTGTCTTATTCCGGAGTTTTGTCTGAATATTTTGTATCGTATTTGTCCGGTCATTACGCATACCCCAACCAGATCCTGCTTCAGTGCTGTTGGGTGGTGTTGCGATCACGTAACCACTATTTCCAGCAAACCTAACCGGTCGGCCAAGATATGGGTTGCGATCTTCTCTGCAGAGTTTGGAAATTAGCAGCAGGTCGATTGCCCGTCCATTATCATGTCGCGCAAAATAATCAATTGTCCGTTTGTCGCCAAAGAAGTCGAGCGTTTAGACTCGGCGGTCCATCAGAACGCGACTTTATTTCCTTCATAAAAAAATGACAGTTAGTTACTTGTACTTACAAGTAACTAACTATCATTTTTAGATTGCGAGTGCAAATAATATAAATAAAAAGACTTATGTCACCGGTTAAACCAACGGAACCTAAACCCGAACAGAATAGTACCTTTTTAGCCCTACAAGCATAATAACAAATGAAAGCCCATCACTTGTCACCATTCGTGCTCCAGCAAGCATAAGCCTTTGACAAGTTTACGCAACCCTTAAAATACATTCCATCCTACTGTTAACTGCATATCATTGCTTCGGAAAATTCAGGGCGGCTTTAACTTCGTCTATTTGCTGCGTATGCCGGTTGCTGTGTGCCGCGATGAGCAGGATAAACTGATAGCTATCATAAGTACCAACAGGTAAAACCACAATATGGTTGCGCAAATCAGCGTTGGATTCTTTAACCAGGGCAATCAATTTTTCACGCCCGGCTTTAAAAGCAGTTAAGGCTTCGGCTACTGTTTGATAGGGTGAATTTGCAGGCTCCAGTGCTGTAAAAGTTTTAGATCTACGGCTACGATCTTCCACCGCTTTGACCAGGTCATCATCGCTGAACCTGATCTCGGTTCTTTTTTCCGGATTGGCCGGTTGAGATAAGGCAGGTTCTGCCATGGCCCAAAGTTCCTTTTCAGCGGCTGCAATATGTTTGATACATTCGGCCACGCTCCATTTGTCGGCCGCCGGTTTAAAGTTAAGTTGCGCTTCGCTTAAGCCTTTTACGGCAGCAAAGACGCCGGCTTCAGTTTGCTGTAATAGCTGGACTGCCTTTGATCGTTCTTGTGAGGTAAGCATATTTGTTGTTTTTTGTTGTGCCAGGCCTTGGTATACTGCAAGGCTTAAAAATGTGGTAATCAGGAGGTGTTTCATCTTAAAATAAAGGTGTTAAGGTTTGAGAGGTGTTAACGGCTTTAATTGCTTTTTCCAAATTTTGATAGGTTGCCCGGTAAACGAAAACCGCCATACTAATTCTCTTTATACCGGCTTTTGCCAACGATTCAACAGTAGCCAGGTTGGGGCCGCCTACGATATTAACCGGTAAGAATACGGCCGAGGTGATTGCTGAGATTACCGCAGGATCACCAATGCCGGTTACGAAAAGACCGTCCGCACCCACATCTCTGTAAAGCTTGGCCCTGCGGATAACGGTTTCAAAATGGTTCTGGCAATCTTTGTAGAAAAGCATCGGTGCGGGCGTTTATAAAAAGTTGCTGGCTGGTTCTTGCGAGGTAATTTTTTATACCTTCCAATTTCCGCAAATACACGGACTCACCTTCAGCATCTTCTAAATTGATGCCCGCAACTCCAAGATCGAGCAGTTGTTGAGTATGATCATTGATAACAGAAAGGTCGTTCGTATATCCCCTTTCAAAGTCAACGGATAAAGGTATAGTTGTAGAGGCTTTTATTCTTTGAATGATGTAGAGCAATTCCTTAAAAGGAATCTTTTCGCCATCTGCGTATCCTAATGAATCTGCAATAGCGCCGCTGGAGGTGCCGATGGCCGGAAAACCGGTAGCTTCGATTAGTTGAGCACTTTTAGCATTCCAGGCGTTAGCCAATAAAAACGGGTTCGATTGGTAATGTAACTGATAAAAGGTTTCGTATGAAGTCATCATCAAAGCTATTGTAATAATCGCGTACTGGCAGGCCGCTATTTAGACATCTTAGGGGGTTGATTTAGACAATACGTGCGCTTATCTTACGCCATAAAACACGAAAGTACGCCCGCTAATCACTGGCTAAATGACTTAAGCAGCATTATGGTCGCCTATAGCGTATTCGGCCGGTCCCTAGCTACGGCTAACAAGTTTAAAATTGAGCGGGTTGGTATCAAAAACAGTTCATTTCACCAAGTGCTCCTAAAGGCGTGACCGCATAAAGGTATCTCGCAAACCAAGAGAACCATCTTGTTATCATTGTTCGCCAAACCATTACGAAGGCTCAACCGCTATGAACAACGAAGTAATTAAGTTGCCGGGTAAAACTTGGAGGGCATAACTTCCGGCTGCTAAACGAATCGTTTACTGTAAGCTTTGGTTCATTTGACAAGCAAATGCTTGGCATAAATAAGTAGGACAGACAATGTCCTGAACAATAATTAATTTGTCGGTCAAAGGTGAACTAAAAAAGTGCTTTCATTGATCTGACCTATGTATCCCCACCGCTACGAGGGGGCATCCCTCTAAAGCGGCAAACCGTTTTCATGGCAGCCGGCTGCCTGCTACTGAGGCAGCAGCAGGTAAGTTTAATGTATCGCTTTTTACGTGACCTGTTTACCTTTGTTGTTGTACTATTTAGGTTGAACAGCAAGAGCTTCCTACAGGGCTGGTATCGAATATTTAATGCCGGCCTATTACAGAATTTCACTCACCGATTACCTTTCCATAAAACAGGAAAATGACGGATGTGACAGTCCGTCATTTGTTGTAAACATTTATTTCTCATTTCAATTTGCTCATCGAAATGGGCTTACTCGTCAAAGTAAGTTCGAACATATGTAATCTTTCCTCTCAGAACACCATTCGGTGAGGTTGGTGTGGTAATCAAAAAGGACCACTTCCCGTCTTTAAGGTCATTCGCTTCTTTATCAGATAGTGCATTTAAAGAAAAAAAGGCACTTGTCAGGCTATCGGTCTTCGGACGATTGTTCGCTGTTGTGGTACTAACAAAGATATCCCTAAGTTGAACGTTTTCCTGTCCAACTGCGTTTGGTCCATAAAAACGGGCAGTAACAACTGTAGTGTCCAAATTTTTCCAGTTTAGCTTGTAATTAAAAACCTTTTGGTTAGCATCATAAACACCGGAAAACGTTGCTGTGCCGGTTGAAGTTCCCGGCGGTGTTAACTGCGCAGCGTTACCGGTACCCGCAAAAACAAGCTTTCCAAGATCATTTGGCCTGCTGTCGTCAAACTTTTTACAAGAATAGAAGCTTAAGCTGCCAAGGCAGGTTATGACGTACAAGGCATTCTTCAAACAAATTTTCATGAGTTGAATAGATTGATTTTAGTTGGTAATCGTAAATGTGAATTCCTTAATAACTTCTGCACTGTTTTCGCTATCCTGATTTTTGGCTACGAAAGTCACCTTGTAAGTACCCGGCTTTTTAAATATATACCTAAAGTCCGTAGGTTTTACAGTAGCGTTTTTCAAAATCTGTCCATAATCTGATGGAATGGTGTTCAACACAAGTGGTCGGGAAATTGCCCAGTCTTCATCTTTTGCACTGCCGATTGCAGGAGCGTTGAATGTCAGCGAATTATTGGCAAAATTCCAGGAATTATCAATGTTAGCAACCGAAATGATATTATTCAGTCCCGCACTGTTAACGTTACTTGCCATTGTATTAACGGTATCTTTAAAAAAGCTTCGTATCGTCAATGCTGGTGTTGGACCCACTGTCCATTTACGCGATACAGCATTTACAGTTGACATATCGGCTAAATACCGAAAGGCTACATAAATCGGCGACGAGCCGTTCAACTGATCCTCCAGATGGACATTCCCCGAGGCAACGGCTGTTGTTGTGGTTGCCAATTTCGCACGGGAGGATATATCCGTCCAGGTTGCTTTTTGAAGACTTGCAATATCACTTCCGCCATTGAAATCTTTAGACACAAGCACCGCCAAATTATTAAGAGATGCAGGCTGTGTAGTTGCGCTAGGCGCAGTTGTTGATGTGGAAAAATTCAGGATTACGGAGTCTGGAGCGGCGCTAAGGCGTTCCCTGTTCTCATAACGATGGTTAGGTTCACCCGAGTAAAAGGTAATATAATCCGGGTTTCCGCTGAAAGAAAAATACACGGTGTCTTTAGTTGTCATATTTATTTTCGAAGCCTTTACATCAAAGTCCGAAGGGGGAGTTACTTTTACCTTATTGCATGCAGATAGCGCTAGTAATAAAGCAGGCATTATTAAGTATCTTTTCATGTTCAAGAAGTGAATTAATAACCTGGATTCTGTTTTATCTTTTTGTTAAGTAAAATTTCATTTTGAGGAATCGGCCATAAAATATCCTTGGAGCCTATGTTAGTTCCGGGAGCGGTTGCAGCACCAATAACATCAGCAGCTGTAATTTCAGTAGCCATTGGCGGTATTGGCATACTCCATTTTGGGTTTGACGATCCTGCTATATCTACCAACAAGCTCTGAACCGTTGGTATAAATATTCCCCAGCGCTTAAGGTCAGACTTACGCAGTGCTTCAAACGCCAGTTCAAGATAACGTTCGTTTTGAACAGCTATGCGAAAATCGTCTTTACTCAGAACCTGCGTTAAATCACCAGTGGTTACTGTTGTTAAATTTGCGGTCGCAGTAGCTTGAACTCCGGCATAAGTGAATGTGGCACCGGTTGTGGCGGGATTAGATGCGCCAGAAGCCTGTGTGGGTGGAGTTGCAGTTGAAACGCCAGCCTTGGTTACTGTATACAGTTTTCCTGCATTGGTTACTTGAGTGTTGAGTGCATAGTTTGTATTTGCTGCCCAAGGCGTACCAATTATAACGGTGGGTGCTGTAGCATAACCGCCACCGGCATTAGTTACCGAAATCAGGCTTACAGCGCCCGAGGTTAAGGTGCTTACTGCAGTAGCATTACCTGTGGAAAAATTAACCGCCGGAGCAGTTGTATAGCCAGAGCCTGCGTTAGTGATGGTAAAGTTATATATTAAAGGGGTTTTACTGTATGCCCTTCTGCGTACCTGATTTATGGCGTTGTAGGCTTCTGCGGTTGGCCCGTTAAGCTCATTCTCAGCTTCGGCATACATTAGCAGCACATCTGCATAACGCAACATAGGGAAATTCACCTGAGAAGTGGTCTGCGTTAAACGGCTAACGTCTGGTTCGTACTCCCTGTTCCATTTACTAATCTGCCTTGACCAAATCTGATTGGACGTATAGTAAGTTTTGTTTAAACCGGCCCAACCATAACTTGATAAATTCCAATCTCTTCTCAGGTCGCCCGGCTGGTAGGAAACATATAAGCGAGGGTATGCCCTTACGTAACCGTAACTATAGCCATCATAAACAACAGGTGAGCCGCTCCCGGTAGATTTGCCGATGTTCATGAACACATTGAACTGCCCCCCTGCTGAAACCGCTCCGGTAGCATTTTGATTGAACCCAATTTCCCAGATATTTTCCTGGTTATAGCGATTTTGAATCTCATCAAGAAAGACCTGCTGATAGGAAGAAAGTAAGGTATGCTGCCTTGATTCGATCACTTTTGCAGCCCACTTTTTTGCATCAGCAAAACGTTTGGTATCATTCACCGGATTTCCAGCAGCATAAAGGCACACACGTGCAAGTATTCCTTCAACTGCCGTGACGGAAATTTTTTCTGAATAGCCTATAGAAGCGAATGTTTGGTCGGTAAGCATTCCTTCTGCTGCAGTCATATCACTAATGATCTGGTCATAAACCAACTTTACAGGCGTACGTTCAATTTGCCCTTCTGATGGATCTTGGGTAGCATGGACCATGAGCGGCACGTCCCCGTACCACTGTGCAAGCAGGAAGTAATAATAACCTCGCAAAAACAGGGCCTCTCCTTTTGCCTTTCTTACGGTAGCGGCGCTTACTGTTCCCGATGCAGCGGACACATCTATGTTGTCTAACAAACTGTTGCAATAATTGATCGATTGGTAGCAAAGTCGCCAAAATGTGCCTATATCACCATCCGTAGAAGGGACAATCGTATAGCTGTAGTTATTGTAACCGTAGTTAAGATTATAAAAATAAGTTTCGTCGGTACCCAGTGTAAGGCGGGTTGCATAAAATGATCCATACAATGTACTGGCTCTTAAGTTAAAATACAGCCCTGCCAAAGCAGCCCTAACCTGCGCTTCGGAAGAATAAGAAGTCTGAGGTACCAATGCCCCTGTAGGTACTGTATCAAGCACCTTTTTACATGATGTAAAAGGCAATATGATCATTAAGTATATGAGTATCTTTTTCATTATGGGTCTTATAAGGTTAGGTTAGCGCCAAAGGTTAATACTCGCGTTCTTGGATATGGAGAGAAATCGAATCCAGGGGCTAAGTTGTTGCCGGCATTCGTGCTGACCTCCGGATCAGGTCCGGTATATTTGGTAAACGTTAGCAAATTTTGTCCCGACAGAGAAAACCGAAGGTTATTGATATGCAAGCGCGTAAGCATTTTCCTGGGTAAATTGTAACCGATTGAAACGGTTTTCAGACGTAAGTAAGAAGCGTCTTCAATGATGCGGGTCGAATATTGTCTCAGTCCGCCAGTATTCGCGTTTGCGCGCGGGTATTCATTGGTCGGGTTAGTCGGTGTCCATCTGTTAACATAGGAAGCAAACTGATTGACATTTACGCTACCTAAGTTTGTTGTTGGAGAATTTCCGGATTGGGGTGCGTTGGTATTCCCTTCAAACTTAAGTTTATTGGCGTTCATCACCTGGTTTCCATATGACCATTGAAGGAAGACGTTCAAGTCAAAATTTTTGTAGGAGAAGTTGTTAGAAAAGCCGCCGTAGTGTAGCGGATAAGGATTACCAATTACCGTGTAATCATCACCGTTGATCAATCCGTCTCCGTTTATGTCTTTGTATTTAGGATCGCCTGGTTGAACAACCAATGACTGATTTGTTTGTGGGCTTGCCAGTGTATTTTTGCCTGCGTAATAAGGAATGCCTTCTTTGAGCACGTAATAAAATCCGGCTGTTCCGTTCGGAATCTTGTAAAAGTCGTTCAGTTGGTATAAACCGTCAGCAACATAGCCGTAAAACTGCGCCACGGGCCGGCCAATTTTTGCAATATAATTGGGCGTCGTCATGGCAGATTCAAAGCTCCTTGTTGTTAACCTCGATTCCTCTCCTCCCGTTAACTCCAGTACCCTGTTCCTGTTAAATGAAATATTAAAGCTACTACTCCAAGTAAAATTCTTTTTACTGATGTTTACGGTTGCCAGCGTAAATTCAAGACCTTCGTTACTTACGCTACCCACATTTTGAAAAGCCGTTGTAAACCCTGTACTGTAAGGCATTGCAGCGCTCAAAAGAAGATTTTTGGTGATACGTTTATAATAATCGGTCTCAAAGTTCAATCGACCTTTGAACAATGAAAAATTAATGCCCAGGTCTGATTCATAAGTAGTTTCCCATTTCAAATTATAGTTAGACATTGTCTGTACGGTTGAGCCATAAACATTCTGATCGTTATAGGCATAGTAAATGTTGCTACCTGTATTAATTTGGGATAGGTAAGCAAAATCAGCTACCCGGTTGTTGCCGATCACACCATAACTAAAACGAATCTTGGCATCGTCAATGAACGAGTACTTTTTCATGAAATTCTCACCACTGAAACGCCAGGCTAAAGCACCTGAAGGGAAATATCCCCATCTGTTATCCTTGTAAAATTTGGAAGATCCGTCGGCTCTGAAGTTGGCAGTGAATAAGTAATTTTTGCGGTATGTGTAATTTAATCTTCCATAGTAGGATTGTAACGCACTCAGGGAAGAAGAAGAACTCACTCTGTAGGGGGTGCCCTGTCCCAGCCCGTTAATCCCCAACGATTCGTTCGGTAAATTTGTTGCAGAAAAGCCGTTACCGCTGTTCTTACTGGTTTGCGAGCTATAACCTATTAATGCCGAAAGGATATTATTTTGATTAAAATTTTTCGAGTAAGAAAGTGTATTCTCATTAATAAAACTAATTGACTTTCCTGCAGATGTGCTGCCGTTAACCCCGAAAGCAGCACCGGCAGCTGTTAACGGGCTGCCGGACTGTGTTCGGGAATTGTAAAAGGTGTTGGTAAGTGAGTTCGTTAAATTAATTCCGGCAGTTACACGAAGCTGCAAGCCAGGAATAATCTTATATTCAAGATAAGAGTTGCCAGTTAGCGTGTTAGCTAAGCGGTCATTAATCACATTGCTTGTGTTAATGTAAGGATTAATGGATGAGTTGCCACCAGGCAGGCCGCCATCCTCGTTATTATCGACCAAGTCATTGTAAATGAAGTTTTCATCAAACAGACCCGAACTCAGTACCGGGCGGTAGCTCCAAATGTTATACATGAGGTTGAATGCGGCCAAGTTTTGCCCGTTTCCTGTTGGATTGGCTTGAACCGAAGGAATGGATCCATAAGATTTGGTATCGGCGTAGTTGGTATTGATACCAATCTTCAGCTTATCATTAATTTCCTGATCAAGAACAATCCGCGCCTGATAACGCTTGAAACCACTTTTAATGATCAAACCAGCTTGGTCGGCATAGGAGGCAGAAACAGCGTAAGACGTTTTTCCTGATCTTCCGGTAAGAGACACGTTATGATTTTGGAATGCAGGCAGCTTATTGAACATGATATCCTGCCAGTTTATGGTTTGAGCATTTTTGTAACTGTCCAGCGTTTTTCCATTGCGGAAGTATACATAGCTGGTGAAATAAGGGTTAATATCATTCTGAAGTTTTACAAACTCATATGCATCCATCAGCTTCACATTATTAATAGATTTTTGAAATCCACTATTGGTAGAAAATGTTAGTTGCGGGATGCCGGAGGTGCCTTTTTTGGTCGTAATTAAAATAACGCCATTAGAACCACGGGCACCATAAATTGCAGTAGCTGAGGCATCTTTTAAAACATCGATGGAGGCGATATCAGCCGGATTGATGGAATTGAAGTTGGCATCTTCCTGAGGAAAACCATCAATTACGTAAAGCGGAGCCGAGGATTGCGACACCGAACCCACTCCCCGTACAAGTATCTCTGCATTAGCGCCCGGTTGGCCATCATTTGACGTGACCTGTACACCTGCAATGCGCCCTGCCAACGCTCCGTCAACTGAAGTCACGGCAGCTTTTTGAATATCTTTCATGTTTACGGAACCCACAGAACCTGTTAGGTCCCTTTTTTTTGACGTTCCATAACCAATAACAACCACATCATTGAGGTCATTAGCACTTGATTTCATGATAACGTCTATCGAATTGTTGGATCCAATGGGTATCTCCCTATTTTCATATCCCACAAATGTGAACACCAGCACTGCATTCCTATTTGGAGCAGAGATAGAATAATTGCCTTTAGCATCTGTACGGGTGGCGGTTCGGGTTGTTTTCAGGGTAACGGTCACACCAGCCATTGTACCCGTCTCGTCAGAAACGGTACCTTTAATAATGATAGCTTGCGAAAAAGCGGGCGAGCAAATGACGATGAAAGCACAGACTAACAATAGTATTTGCCACGTGACCGGGGTAGAAATAAAGATGCGACTGGTTAAAGCAAAAGTAGAACTTTGTTTCATCAATGTGTGGTTAGGATTAATTGGAATTATTCTTTAAGTGGATTTGAGATCGACTTTAAATTTTAAGTTAACTGCCCAAAATTACTAACTAAATCGGTTAAGTAATTTTGCATAATAAGTTTTGTCTAATTTTTATATTTTAATAATATTTCTTGAGCATTTTGTAGGTATATAATCTGGTATTTAGAACTTTGTAAATGACTAGCGCATTTTACTCTAAGACGTAAACCGATTTAGTAAATTTACGTATTCGACAACTGCTGAGTATTTTGGCGTGTTGGATTAAAGGTACTAAGCAAAAGAAATAAAGTTTATAATTGCAATTGAAGAACGTCACTGGCTGGCTATTGACGTTAACCAATTGTTTACCATATTGTTGCCAAGGGAATGATACCAATCCATAATAATAAAGCATTAGTAAACTTGTTTCAAGAACTGAAATTAGCCATGTTTTAACTAATCTGAGTGGAGCTTGGACACGGTTCATAAACAGCTTAGACATTATAATGAATCAGAAGGAATTACATCTCCTTACTATAGGAATACTTCTCATCGTACTTAATACCCTGACGTGACGACCTTAGGAGCGCCACCCTCACTCTTAATAAACTTATAGTTCTCTACATGTTCGCCTATGAAAATTCCACCCAGGTCTGATGTTTTGTAATACGATGGCTTTTGTGGCATTGAGTCAAAAAGGGTCCTCCCGTTTATTGTAAGATTCTCAAAGGTGATATTCTTGATTTTATGTAATTCGTCATAACCCGTAATAATAGAAGGACTTGCCTTATCGCCCTTATAAACAATGTTTCTGAATAACACATCTTCAATTCCACGCCCCGGTGAAGTATTGTATTTTTTGTTAAACATTACCCTAAGGTTAATCAATTGTCCTTTACGAATATTATCTACCCTAATGCTGTCAAAAACAATATCTTTTATCAAGTTATCATCACCAGCGTTTAATGCCAGGCAGCCTTGGTAATCCAACTGGTTTTCGTGCTGATCAAGAATATCAAGATTTGCAAATTTCATTTTGGACAAGGTATCAGGATCCGCAGAGTCACCATGCGTCCCAATCAGGAGCGGGTGAGCCACATCGGCCCACAGCACAGCGTTCTTAACGGTTATATTAGTACTGTTGCCATAATATTTCCAGCGATGGCCATAAATGGCAATACAGTCATCCGAATTCCGCATAAAGACTCGACTGATGTTCACATTAGTGCAGCAGAAAATATCCAAACCATCACCGTTTCCCTCAAAGCTAAAGGATTTAATATTGTCGACATTAATATCACTGGACTGGCCCATCAGAACTGTATACTTGTGAGGTAATACAATTATACCTTCCACTTTAACATCTTTCGAATATTCTACAGTGATCGCATCTGCTCTTCCATTGGCGTATTGCCGAGTAGCTGACCCGTTTCCGGCTCCAGGAGGCGCGTTGGGTTTAAACAATTGGGTAAGTATTCCATGTCCATAGATCCTTACATCTTCGGCGTTAGAAACAATGAACCTACCTTGAACAACCGCTCCACCTGCAATGTAAACCCGTTGGCCGGATTTTAATACCACGTCACCAATTGTATGCAATCCCGGGCCGTAATAAACCAGGTTGGCACCCTGGGTTGGCTGCTGCTCTAAAGGATTTGCAAATAGGTGTAGATTATTGAATATATCTCCATTTACCTCCAACGAAAAGTTTTTCGGTTTACTTAGCTTAAGTAAGATGGAATTGCCTGTCACTTTAATTGGCAAATTTTCTTGGTTAGGACGTAGTTTAGCCTCGCTAACCTGTTCTTTCAAAACCTGGACGAGTACATCAAACTCACCCTGAAAGTCGAAATAAGCAAAAGAACTGATTTGTGGACTAATTTTAGTGTCGGTGGTTTGAGCTACTTGAGCCATATAGACCGGAACAGGTAACCAACTACCTCCTTTCTGCCTTATAGAGACCTTATACCTTTCATTGTTGAGCGCACTACCCTTTGGTGCGGGATAGTTAACTACCTGCGCACAAATTGCAGAAGTAAAAAAAGTCAGCCATAGGTTTAAAAATAACGTTTTTTTCATCTTAATGATCGTGGCAGTCCTCCCCCAAAGCAACAATTTTGAATTTGGTAAAGCCATTGGTTTAGCTTATTGAACTGCATTGCATGATCGGATATTAAATCTGATCTTAACGCATAATGCATATTCAGTTCGCTAATTTGGTGGGTAATTCAGAAAGCCAAGGGGGGTATAGCGGTCATATAAAGGGGCCAAAATGACGAATTTCCCCTCATCTTCCACAATTTAAGGTTACAGCACTTAAATGCATAGAATCACCTAACAAATCGATTCTATTATATAATGCCGCTCTGGAAAAAGAATTAAGTAAGCAAGCACTACAAATACATAGGTTTAACTGCTTTTTGATTTTTGCCCTTTTAGCGTAGGGTTTAGTTTGTAGGCTGGAAGAAAAGCTCCTCTGTATTTTTTGATAAACCCGGAAGGGTTAGTTTTAAACAACTTTTGAAACTGTTCCCGAAAATATTTGATGTCTTGAAAGCCTACTTTATAAGCGATTTCTTTAATCTGCAAATCAGTCTGAATCATTAATTCAGCAGCCTTACGAAGCCGAATGTACCGAATGAACTCACTTCCGGTCAGACCGCAAATGGATTTGATTTTCCGGAATAATTTTGATCGGCTCATATTGAGTTCCTCAGCAAGTACAATCACAGTGAATTCTTCATTTTCCAAATGATTTTCAATAACTACTATGCATTTGTGTAAGAAATCACTGTATTCTGCCGGAACCTTTAACTCGTTGTTTTTTAAAGTAATTTCATTGAAAAAGTAATTTTTCAATGTATCTCTGCCCTTTAGTAAGCTTTTAATTTTGGCAACCAACAGATCGCTTTCAAAAGGCTTGCTGATGTAGTCATCTGCACCGCATTCGATTCCCTTTAATTTAATTTCTGGCGAAGAAGTACCTGTAAGCAAAACAATTGGAATGTGGCTCAATGATGGCGCATCCTTCATATCAGAACAAAATTCCACGCCGCTTTTCCCCGGCATAATAACATCACAAACAATAATATCTGGATGATGTTCCAGAACCAGCTCAAATCCTGCTTCAGCGTTCCCGGCTTCCAGTACGAGATAACTTTTATCCAATAAGGATTTAACGTAACTTCTGATCTCCTCATCATCGTCAATCAATAATACGACTGCCCTATTTTGAACAATTTCGTCCATCGCACCCGACTCAGAATTTATCCGAACAACCGATGATGATTGGAGGGGCTCGCTAGCAGCATCGGTTATAGCAATTTCCTGCAAGAGCGGCAAAGTATTACTCATAGAATTTGATGCTGTTTCGAACCTCGTTTGATCAATAGGTCTTACACTGCGCTGTGGAAGCAGCACATTGAAGGAAGTTCCTCCTTCTACCCTATTTGTATAACTAATGGCTCCTTTGTGTAGCTCTACAAACTTTTTTGCTAAAAACAACCCTATTCCAAAGCCGCTCTGTGCATGGCCAGATCCAGACTGGGATAGACGATAAAACTTATCAAAAAGTTTATCGCCAACGTGGCTCGGTATACCCTCGCCACTGTCTTCAACAAGCATTAATACCTGGTTATCTTTTAAACTTACGTCCAGCCTGACCGTCCCGCCAACAGGGGTGTACTTTAATGCATTAGATAACAGATTAAACAGAACTATTTCGATTTTCTCCCGATCAGCTAACATTTCAGCATGCTCGTTTACGCATGAAAATTCATAAAATATTCCTTTTGACCTTGCCTGATTATTAAAGCAGATGAATACCTCCAGGCAAACCTCACGAAGCGTAAAAACAGAAAGATCGAGATCTGCTATCTCGTTTTCAGACTTTTTGAAAAGCATGATCTGATCAACCAGATTCAGCAGCCGTCTTGAGTTACGGTACACAGAACTTAAATCAATCAGATCACGGTTTGCACCATCACTTTGAAGTAAATCTTTAAGGGGGTTTACAATTAAGGTAAGTGGAGTTCTCAGTTCATGAGCGATATTAGTGAAGAAAGAGATCTTCTTTTCATTGATCTCCTCTATAAATTTCAACTCATATTTTAAGCTGGTTTGCTTGCGATGATAAAAAAGATAACCGTAAATAGAACCAAATATTAAAGTAAAGTAAAATACATACGCCCACCAGGCCCGGTACCAAGGCGGTAAAATGACAATGGATATCCTTCTTTCTACCGTATTCCACAAACCTGAAGAGTTTGTCGATTTGATCCTTAAGGTGTATGCACCCTCATTTAGGTGAGAATAATTAATAGAGCGCTGGCTACCAACAAAATTCCAAACTTTATCTCTGCCCTGTAAGAGATAAGCATACTGTATTTTTCCGGGAAGTGAATACTCTAGTGCAGCATAATCTAACGAAATAATGGCCTTATCGTATGGTAATGTTAATTTTTTAACTTGATAAATGTTATCAGCACCAGGTAAATAATTTGAATTTGCCCCAACCGATAGATTGGCCAGGCGCACACCAGAGATAACCAAAGGAGGAAAGTCATGAAACTGCCTGACACTATCCGGATTAAAAATCGTGAAGCCTTTTATACCGCCAAATATTAGCTCACCTGTATGTAGCCGAACAGAAGCATTATAATAAAACTGGTTGGATTGCAGGCCATCTGCAGCATAATAATTCTCTATTTTACCACTGCGCTTGTTGAATTTGGACAGGCCATAATTGGTACTTGCCCATATGTTTCCTGCAATATCCTCTTCAATATTAAGTACTTTGTTATTGCATAATCCATTAGCCTCTGTATAGTTAGTAAGTTTACCCGTGCGAATATTGTAAACAAATAAACCCCTTCCATACGTTCCTATCCATAATAATCCAGAAGCGCTTTGATGCAAGGTCCGAACTGCTGCACCGAAATTCAAAACTTCTTTTATACCATGCGTTAAATCTGCCTTTAAAAGACTGGTAAAGCTACCCAGCCAAAGGTGCTGATCATCAGCACTGGTTATGGTAAGAATATCCTGATTTACAGGGAAATTAACTGGTTTTAACTCCTTGGCTAAAACATCATACCTAAACAAACGGTTGTTACCACCAGTTTTGCTATTTCCTCTCAATATGGACGCAAATATTCGTCCTTTTAAATCTGTATAAAGTTTCCAGACCGGGTTACGAAAACTCCGGTTGCTGAAGGGAACAGGGTCGAACCTGTTTGTGTTCCGATTGAATTTTTTAACGCCTTCGCCGCCAAAAATTCCAATCCATATTTGAGACTCATGATCCCTTGTAATACTCGAGATACGATTTCCGGACACTTGATCCCGACTGGTGAGCGATCCGGTAGGTATTTCGGTAAAACGTCCTGTAGCCCGCTTCCATAAACTTACACCGCCACCGTCCGTTCCAACCCACACATCGTCTCCATCCTCACAAAAAGAAAAAGTAAAATTGTTATTTAAACTTGTGCTATTGCCGGGTTGATGGCTGTAAGTGGTAAATTGATGTTTTTTATCATTTAAGATGTCAATCCCTCCCCGCAACGTCCCAACCCACTTGCGGCCCAATTCGTCTTCGTAAAGGGCATTGATTGCATCACTCGACAGATTACTTACTTTATAATACTGAAGACTAGCTATTGCCGGATTTGTAGTGGATGTGAGGTAAATGATACCCTTGCCATCAGTTGCGGCCCACAATTGTCCGCTTTTTGTCACTAATAAGTCGAAGATTTTGCAATTGTTGAGCTCAGAATCCCGGGAAGTAATAGAATACATCTTTTTAGATGGGATTTCATAACACAAAAGGCCAGTCGTGGTGCCAATCCAGACAAATTTTGAGTTAACAATTTTTAAGGAAGATGCCAAGGATTGAATTTTACAGCAAACTTTAAGTGACGAGCTCTTGTGGTCATAGAAACACAAGCCGACATTGTTGACCATAACCCATACATTGTCGCTTTGATCTACAGTGATGGCACTTGCGGTATAATTATCCAACTTTTTGCCATCTTTTTGAAGCGGAATGACATAAGCGTTAGCTTTTCCAGTTTCCTTGCACAATAACCCTAATTCGTTGCAGGCGAAGAACACATCACCTTTCTTATTAAACTCTATACCGTTGGTCCAATGTGTTGCCTTTATGAGTTGGTGATTGTTAATTTCGATTGGTAAGATGCTGAATTGGAGAGTTTTACTATTTAGCAGCCCTATCCCTTTTTCTGTTCCAACCCAAAGGTTACCATGAACATCAGAATTTATACAATTAACAAGATCATCTGGCAGGGAGGTGGAATCTTTGTATCGGTGTCGAAAGACTTTAAAATTATAACCATCAAACCGGTTAAGTCCATCTTTCGTACCAAACCACATTAACCCAATTTTATCTTTATGAATGGTGGTTACCGTATTATTAGATAGCCCTTGTTCTATACCAAGGTAGTATAGGGGCTGACCTTTAACGTAAGTAGAACATAGAAAGGCCGTTAAAAAAAATAGCGCCCTAAAAAGTATCCGGCAGTTTAACCTCTGGCAATCCATCCTCAAAAATTTACAATTAACCCCTGCACAACCATTTAAGGCGATATGAATGAGGAGAAATGGTTATTAAAATTGGCTACTGCTAAATTAATATAATTGATGAGAACTAAAAAGAAAAGAGCTGTTCTTTACTTAATTCCTCAAAACAGTAAAAGTTTGATTCGGGCTTCAGATTTTTGGGGGAATTGTAAAAGTTTCGATAAGCCTGTATAGTGCAAACTGCTTATCTGCCCTTCTTCACTAAGGCGCCTGAGGACGGTTGATAATCTAACACTTTAACGACATCAAGTTTCGTTAGCTGCCAGTTGCCGAACGCTGCATGACGGCAAACGATTCTGAGTTACCTAACATCTCAGAAGACACTGCAATCTGTGCAGCGTGTTTAATACGTTTGTTACCATGAGTAAAGATGCTCATATTACAACCTCAGAGGAATTTATCAACCTTGGGATACAAGCAGGTTGACAAATTACCTCAAGGTTTGTGGCACCGCATGCCAACAATCTTATGTAGCCAGTATAGACTTAATTGACCTGGTATGATCAGGGTGCTAGTTTATATTGGCCGGTCTTTAAATTGATAGACCAGGGCTTAGGCTCGGGCAGTTTTAATTTACCATCTCCTATTTCCAAAGGCATCCATAAATATCTCGAATCCCATTGCTCTTTGGGCTTCCAGATATCGCCCATAAAAATAGCCGTTGTTCCTTTTGTCCCGGTAACTTTAAGGATCATTGTAGATTGAGAACTGTAAGTATTAGTTTCGGGCGGTGCAATATCCTTAAATTCAGACCACGGGCCTGCAAGTGATTTTGCAGTTGCAAATTTATTAGGATTTGGCCGCCATCCGGTAAGCGCTGAACCAATGGCATAATAAAGCCCTTTATAATGCACAACAGCACCGCCTTCTAAAGGCGCATGGATAAAACAGACTTCCTTATCCACATTCATATAATCATCGGTTAAGCGGGCTATGTAAAACCCTTTAGAAGGTCTGCTTTCAAATATGAGATAAGCAGAGCCATCATCATCCACAAATTGCCCAATGTCCCGGCTCTCGTACCCTAAAGGTCGGAAGCTTTTTACGTACTGGTAATCGCCGTCGACCCGATCGCATATAGCAACGCCTACCCGTGCAACTTTGTATCGGGCATCATCAATATGCATATACATTACATATTTACGTGTTTTGGCATTATAAAACACCTTTGGCCGTTCCAGTACCCAACGATACCCAAGATTTTCGGGATCCTGAATATTGATAACCTTATTCCTGAAAGTCCAGTGTGTTAAGTCTTTTGACGAATAGCAACCCACATAGCGGCGGCTGGTATCGTTATCCTGAGCGCGGTATTCACCGAACCAATAATAGGTATCTTTAATTTTAATAATGCCACCACCGTGTGCCTGAACATGGTTGCCTTTATTATCGGGCCAAATAGCGCCTGGCTGAATAAGCCCTTTGCTGGCATCTTGTGCGAATGTGTTCGGGCCAGAAAATATGATGTATAAAGTAACAAGACTTAAGAATCTGAACATAATATGTAGAGCAAAAAATTGTATAAACAGCCTGCATCGGAATGCTCGATACAGGCTGATTTGTTATCTGTTATTTACCAACCCGGATTTTGAACAAGTTTTGGGTTAAGGACCAATTGGCTAGATGGTATTGGATATAAGTAATTTTTCTCAGTAAACTGCCTTCCGGTATTATCCAGTATCAGATTGCCATTCGCATCCAGGCCATTGGTTGGTTTTGGGCTAAGCGCGTTGGGTCCTAGTTCGGCCTGTGTGCCTTTGTATTTAATGCCAATTGGCCAAGGACTAACAAATGCAGCTGCATTACCATAAGCGGTTCCACCAACGTTAGTTACCAAGTCTGTTGCTGCACTGTGCCAGCGTTTGATATCATCAAATCTGAAATTTTCATAATACAATTCGATGAATCGTTCGCGTCTTATTTCGGTTCTAAAATCTAATCCGTTTGCAGACACAAAGCCGTTACTCAACTTTGGCATATTCTTATTAACGCGAAGCCGAACAACGTTAAGGGACTTGTCTAAATCCGCATCGCTTATGGCCTCATTGCTTTCATATACTGCTTCAGCATAGTTCAATAACACCTCGGCATACCGAATTACTGGATAATCATAAGATTCCTTGGTGTCAGGAACACTTCGCTCCGCTATCCACTTTTGGTTGGTGTAACCAGCTATTTGGGTAACTTTGCCACTAAAAGAGTTATTAATATCGGGCGCATCGTTTAACCAAGTGATTCTCCCATTGGAATTGCCATACCAATAGTAAGAATTCATTACTCTGATGGTATATTTTAGACGGTTATCGCGGTTTGTAAATTCCGACCCATATTGTTGAAATCCTTGAAACAACGGCGACTTTTCTATGGGTAAGCCATCCTGACAAAGAAACGCATTGACAAACTTATGCTGAGGGCCAATTTGCCAGCCCTGACGGCTGACATTAATGTTGATTACTTTCGATACATCATCGTAGCGATAGGCTAAGACATATTCATGATTGGCCACTTTGTTTACACCTGCAGGGTTTGATTTAGGATTCTCTAATATAAACAGGTATTTCTGAGCTGAATCGCCTAAGATGGTACTGTTTCCACCTAACGCGTTGGAGGCGGCTGTTCCAAAAAGTGCAAATTGATTGCTGGTGATAACAGCATTAGAAGCAGCGGCTGATTTGTCCAGTAACGCCTTGTAGCGTGTAGGACTTAAATTCCTGAATTTGAGCCAGGTACCTTCGTACAGGGCTACCCTGCCTAAAAAAGCCTGAGCGGCCGTACGGCTTACTCTTCCATAATCCGGAGAATTAGCCAGTATAGAGGCCGGCAAGTTAGGGATAGCTGCTTCTAAATCAGAAATAATCTGGTCGGCTATTGCATCGCGATCTGCCTTTGGACCGTAAAGTTCCGGTGAATTCAGATCGAGCGTTTTGGTAACTAATGGCACGCCACCAAACAATTGTAGCAGCTCAAAGTAACAGTACGCCCTAAAAAATTTAGCCTCTGCAACAAACTGTGCAATGCCAGCCTGGTCACTATAACCTGCCGCTTTTTCAAGCAAGTAGTTACAGTTGCGAATGTTTGCGTAATTGTTAGTCCAGTTATTGTCTGTTGCCGGTACAGTGTTTATACCGGCGCCGTAGGTGCCTCCACCGTTAAAGACGTCGGCCCGGCCGTCATAGTGAGCGTTATCTGCAAATGAATTGCCAAAGTTATGCAGATAGCTGTAATATTGATTTGCCCAAGTTTTGAAATCATTTGGGGTCTTGAAATAGGCCGCATCGGCAAGTGTGTCCAAAGGTTCAAGATTGGTAACTTTATTACATCCCCACTGGAATGCGATTAAAATAAGCGCTGTACAATACAGCATATTTCTATTAAGTTTTTTCATATCTACGTTTAAAAAGTAAGGTTTGCACCTAAGGTTACATAGCGGTAAAAAGGATACCTTTCATTTCCTTGTGTAGTTCGGGTTACTTCAGGATCCCATCCGTCACGAATACCACTGAATTCAAACAAATCACTTCCAGACAAATAAAATCTAACTGTTTTGAAAGCTTTTGTTCGCTGCATTAGCGATTTAGGTAAAGTATAACCCACCACAATGTTTTTACATCTTACGTATGCACCGTTCTCTACCGACCAGGTTGAAGCCTGATAATTATAGGCGTTAATAGCATTACTATGCAAATTAGGGTAATAAGCATCTGTGTTAGTTGGTGACCATGTTTTTCCTATCCAGGAAGTCACCTGGGCTTGTCCCAATGCGGTATATGGTATGCGCCAGTTATTCTGACTACCCTGGGCACGGAAAATCGTCCTGTTTCCTACTCCTTGAAAAATACTGTAGAAGTCGAACCCTTTCCACTGGAAACCAAAATTGAGTCCAAAGGTTAACCGAGGAATGTCACTTCCTAAATAGACTAAGTCTCCCATGTCGGCTGTTGAACTGCCTATTGACAATTTACCATCACCATTCACGTCAGCAAATGAGTTGTCTCCGGGACGTAAACCGGAAAATTGCCCGGGAAGATTGGGTAGTGCTGTAGCTGCCGGTAAATTGATATTATTATTCACACCACCTACATTGTAGTATTTATTGTAAGCGTCCACTTCTGCCTGAGTTTGCAGGCGGCCGGCATACTGCAATCCAAAATAAGAGTTGAGTGAGTAACCTTCAACTGTCGAATTAAATCCGGAAGCCACTAAAGGATTTCCATTGAAATAGATGAGTTTGTTCCGACTATCGGTTAGGTTACCTGACACCGTATAGTTAAACTGGCCAATATGATCTTTCCAGGTAATCACACCTTCCCAACCCCAGGTTTTCAAATTACCATTATTGCTTCTTGGTGCACCAATACCCAGTACACCCGGATAAGTGACGCTGATTAACATATTATCGTTTTTGCGCTGAAATACATCTACAGTGCCACTTAGCTTGCCCTTTAGCACACCAAAATCAAAACCTAAGTTCATATCACGGACAGTTTCCCAGGTTCGGTTTAGTGATACCAAGTTTCCGGTAGAGTTGGTTTGGGTTGCAATGCTGCTGCCCAATAAGTTGTTACTTGTTCTGGCCTGCAGTTGAAGAATGTAGTCATACAATCCAATGTCGGCTTGGCTTCCTCGGGTGCTGTAAGAACCGCGGAACTTTAAATCGTTGAAAATATTTAACCGTTTAATAAACCCTTCTTCGGACATACGCCAGGCTGCTGATAACCCGTAAAATGCTTTCCACCTTTTTTCAGCAGCAAATTTTGAACTGCCGTCGTATCTTACAGAACCTTCAAACAGATACTTACTTTTAAAGGCGTAGGTTCCGCGTGCAAAGTAAGAGCCTAGCGCATAGTGGTTACGTGATTCTCCGTTGTCCACAAAACCGCCTACACCGCTGGTTAAGCCTCCTCCTAAATAAGGGATATCTTCATTAGCTAAATTATAAGTCCTTGAATAAGTGGAATTATACTCATCTCTTTCATAAGAACTACCCAGCATCATACTCATATCGTGGTTCTTATCAAAAGTATTCGCATAAGTAACCCGCCCAACCAGGTTGTAGTAAGCATCATTTACATAACCCCTGTAATAATTAGCGTTCGCGCCAGTATTGCCCGCTGTCCCTGTTGAAGGATTAGTAGTAATTAAGTAACGATCGTCATAAGAGTAAAATCTTACGGACTTGGTTTGTATCTGAGCGTCCTGATACCACGAGTTGTAGCCAACCGTACTGCTGAAAGTTAGGTGCTTAGCAAAGTTGTAAGTTAGCGTAGAGTTCAGATAACCACGGGTGTTGAACTCCAGGTTGTCTCCACCATCGCGTAGTGCCCCTGGAGGGCTTGGTACGGTACCCCACTGATAAGGCTGGCCCGACTGTGTATATGCCGGTATGCCTGGTTGAAAACCATTACTGAGCGCACTATACCCTCCGTAGCCGTACTGCGTTGGCTGCTGAATATTATTGCGTTCGAGTGCAATACTTAAATCCAAATTTACTTTAGGGCTAAAGCGGAATCCGTTATTTAAACGTACGTTGTAGCGTTGATTACCATTATTGCCAACACGTAACTGGCTTCCATCATTCAAATAACCTAAAGATGCGCGGTAGGTAACTTTGTCGCTACCGCCTGATACTGCCAGATTGTGTTGCGTTGACGTAGCAGTTCCCCACAAGAAGTCAGACATTCTTGTATCAGTAAAATTCAGCTCCTTAACATCTCCAAATTTGGGAACAGGTAAGCCATTGTAAGTTAACTGCGGCGTTACATTGAATGAACCATTATAGCCAGGAACTTGTGAGCCAAGAACTATTGTACCATTGTTGGCTAAAGCAAAATTAGCCATCTGGTACCATAGATCGTTGGGATCAACAACGCCGTAATAATCGTTAATCTTGGCTTCTTTCAATCCATTTGCCCACTGCTCAACATTGGTCATCTCCGGCTGCAATCCTATGTACTTCTTCGAAACGGTTGGATCGTACTGTATTTGTGTGGTACCAGACTTGCCTTTTTTTGTAGTTATCAGCACCACGCCATAAGCGGCACGGGCACCATAAATAGCCGCAGAAGCGTCTTTTAATACTGATATGTTATCAATATCACTTGGATTTAAGGAATTGAGTGCATTATTGTTGTTCAACGCTACTCCATCAAGTATAATCAATGGATCCTGATTGTTGGTAGATGTAGCACCGCGGATTTGGAAGTTCCAATTTTCACGGCCTGGTTGAGCCGAGCTTCGGGTAACAACAACACCCGGTACCTGCCCTTGCAAATTGGCGATTGGGTTATTTGTAGGGCCGCGGTCTTGAAAAGTCTTAGACGATACTGTGGCAATGGCTCCTGTTAAGGTTGCTTTTTTTTGCGCGCCATAAGCCACAACCACTACCTCATCCAAATTACTGGCATTCGCTTCAATCGAGATAGACATTACTCCCAAACGGCTTGCCGGCACCTCCTTGGTGGTATAACCAACGTAGCTAATTTGAAGAACTGTACCGTCAGGAGCATTTATTGTAAACCGCCCATTAACGTCGGTTTGTGTTGATAATTGCTGTCCTTTTACCTTAACGGTAGCGCCAACAATAGATTCGTTAGATTTATTATCCAGAATTCGCCCCGTTACGGGGCCAGTCTGTGCAGCGGCGTGCAAGTATAACAGCAACATAGAAAAGCAGGTAATTACAAGCTGCCTTGTCCACTGTTTAAAAGTAGAGTTCTCCATACATGAAGGTTTAATAAATAATTAATTGGTTTTTAATCAGCGGCTTTTAAGTGAAGACCGCTTAATTGATGGAGGCTAAAATCGAGGAAAATAGAACTACGAAGAGGGGGAAAAGGGGTCAAACGAGGGGGGCATAATGAAGAATTGCTAAGAAAAGCCGGTTAGAAAGGCCTTAAAAGTTAAAACAAGCTAAATGGATAAGTTTATTAAATTGAATAAGTTAATGCTCCAATAACTTTTTACTGAACTGAATCAGCGTCATTAAATAAAGAACAAGAATTAACAGTTAACTTATACGAAACAATTTACGGGAGATATTTTTAGATAATTACCACCCTTGAATGCATCGATACCTAATCGGTTGATGTAGCTAAATTTTGCACCCTTCATTTGACTGAATTGACACCGTTCCGCCCGGGTTCAACTTCCTAGTTTTGGCTTAACCATAACCACTGAACCAATATCAAACTTAAATTTTTGTAGAATGAAAAAACAAACACTTATTGCTTTGGCGGCAGCATTTACCTTTACCGCTATCTCCTGTCAGAAAGAAAATAAAAGTAACAAATCTGAGCAGGCGGCAACGCAAAGCGAGCAGGCTGGTAAAGTCACTTTAGCAACCACCTTCGCCCATCCCGGACTGCTGCACAATGCTGCAGATTTTACCCGAATGATTAGTAAAGTTAATGCCAATGCCCAGCCACAGAAATCAGGCTGGGATAAACTTTTGGCTAACTCTCACTCATTAGCCACTTATACCATGCAAGGCCCTGCTGCCATTGTATATAGAGGATCGGGCAGTCCGGAGAACTATTCAAAACTTTATAATGATATAGCAGCAGCTTACCAAAACGCTCTTCGTTGGAAGATTGCAGGAACAACCGCTAATGCAGACAAAGCAGTTGCGATTATGAACGCCTGGTCAAACACGCTCACTTCCATTCAGGGATCAGCTGATCGATTTCTGGCGGCTGGTATCTATGGGTATGAATTTGCCAATGCCGCTGAGATTATGCGCAGTTACAGCGGCTGGGCTGCCGCTGACTTTACGCGTTTTAAAAATATGATGCTGAACGTATTTTACCCACTTAATCATGACTTTTTGGTTAATCACAATACAGCCTGCATCACTAACTATTGGGCTAATTGGGACGCCTGTAACATGGCAAGCATTTTAGCTATAGGCGTTTTGTGTGACGACACAGCCAAATTTAACGAGGCCATTACGTATTTTAAAAGCGGTGCAGGTAATGGGGCTTACGGTAAAGTTGCTCCTTTTGCTTACACAACTAATGGCGGTTTAGCTCAATGTCAGGAAAGTGGTCGGGATCAGGGGCATTGTGGACTGGATATTTCATTATATGGTGCACTTTGTCAAATGGCTTTCAATCAGGGACAAGATCTATTTCAGTACAATCCATGGAGCGACACCCGTCCCAGAATTCAAGGCATGTGCGAATATGTGGCTTCTTACAACCTTGGAAACACCGTGCCGTTTACCACTTACAATTGGGGAAGCGGACAAACTTGTACTGCCAATTCTCAAACGGTTATTTCTTCTTCGGGCAGAGGAGACACCCGTCCAAGCTGGGAACTGCTTTATGGCTATTATGTACAGTTAAGAGGGTTAAGCTCTCCTAACATCACTGCATATGCGCAAAAAGTAAGACCTGAAGGAGGTGGTGGCGATTATGGAACAACCAGCGGTGGCTATGATCAATTAGGCTTTGGAACGCTAACCTACACCCGATAAAAACACTTCACAAGTGGTTATGGTAAGCAGATGAATAGCCAATAATTCATCTGCTTATTACTTACATCATTTTTGGGCAAAATGCAACAGATGAATATATTAAGTATAGCGTAACCTTTGACTAACCTATCTACTTTCTATCATTTTGTATCGCTGTAACGTTATTAACATTAAGGCGATTGATCTATTTGAGTATGTATTTTGATGAATCAGAACTAAAAGAAGTGGCGTATTGGAGTTATGAAGATGAACTGCTGAACCATTCCGCTCCATCGCTTTATCCAATTTATACAGACCTCGCTTCAAATTTGTCTCACCATTACGGTTTTGCATCACTTCATCAGGAGCATTTGCTACTTCATAGTGATGATCGCGCCGTTATAAAATATAGTTCTGTAAGTAAAATCTCTAGGGGTTTCCAGGATAATGGCACTCAACCCGCACTTTCGACGATAATTGGCCACTGGAATTTCTTAACTATCCAGTTCAAATGTTCAAAAGCTAATCGGAATTTATACATCAGGTTTCACAATGACTCAGACGACGTAAAAATAACCCGCTATTATACATTCCTAGTCCGTGTTATTAGTTTAAGCGAATAAGTTGATGGCGCACGCTTATTTAAAACTTACGGCGTAGCCGTCTTTTAACCGAGAACTTTTGTTGTACCACTTGGGACCCATTTTGAAATTCCTGTTGGTATCATTCAGTTGGCAGAAGGTTCACTGCTAACATCTTCGCTATTATTAGCCTATGCTTTGTCCACCGTTATCTTAAAAATCCAAGCGCCCTCATTTTTAACGAACAGCTTGCATTTAGTAGAATACATTGTGAGTTATCTGATTAGTAACCGGATGATTTTACGATCGCATGCATAAAGCTGATCAATTTCATAACTTCGTTATAAACAGATTACTCTATCATCGGGTTTCTCTGATTTTTGGCCTGATGATAAGGGCCTGACCACCTTTAGCTTTAAGATTGATATCAAGTTGTGACTGGCTGGTAACTGTAACCTCTCTTTTTAAGATTCCTTTCTTTTCGTCATCTTCATAAATAGTAGCTATATATTCTTTACGGGGCGTCAAAAAGCTCAGTGGTATACTCGACCTCCATGCAATCAGACCGGCGGCATTGCCCATGTACCAGGTTTCGCCTTTACGTCGGGCAACGCTGATGTACTCGCCAATCTTACCATCAAGGTATTTGCTATCATCCCAAACGGTTGGAACATATTTAAAAAACTCTATCTCCTTTTCATCCTGATAATCACCTGCCTTTCCATACCAAAAAATAGCTTGCAACGGGTCAAAGTAAACCACAGTAAGTGCCAGTTGCTGGCCTTTGCTAACCTTTAAATTCTTAGCAAAGTCGCTTTTGGCGTTAGGGAAACAAAAAGTAAAATCAGCCGGGCCAGCCAGGAACCGGGTAAATGGCAAGACCATGTTATGGAATGCGTCCGGACTGTTCTCATCTCCGCGGATACCCTCCTGACTTAAATGGTAAGGGTAACGCCTGCTTGTTCCGGTTGGTTTATAATGGTCATGAACATTCAGCACAAACCCATAGTCATTCACTTTTTTAACAGCCTGATCTAGCCATGCTAAACCCTGTTGCGTTCCTCCATCAATAAAACCAAACTTCATCCCACTTACTCCCCATTTTTTGAACAGCGGTAAGATGGTATCTAACTTAGCTTTGAGTCCAACGTAATTAACATAAAGAATTACACCAATATCTTTTGAACGGGCGTAGTTTGTAATTTTAGGTATGTTTACTGTTGGTATAGGTTGTGTAGGATCGGAAGTGGTTCTGAATTCTGCGCCGTACCATCCAGCATCTAACATAATATACTGAAAATTCATTTTCGCAGCGAAATCCACGCCTTCCAAGGCGCCTTCTGTACTGATAGGTACTCTAAAGACTTTGCCCGGCCTGATGTTTTCAAGATTGGTATTAGACGGCTCGACCAACTTTAAATTTAATTGACTAAAATTGTGCAGGCCTACAGCATTTGTTGACATACTAATAGTACGCCAAGGGGATAATAAACTTTTATCAAACGTAACCGCTGTGTCTATAGTGACTTGCTTATCACGCCCAACGGTGTCCGTATAAAATTGGAGTTTCAAACTGTTCTTATCCTTACCATGGACGAAAACACATTTGGTATAATTCCGGTTATCTGCTTCACCTATAGAAAGGTATAAACCACTTTTTTGAACAAGGGTAGCCGGCTGATCACAGATGCCTGTTAAAGAGTCTAACTTGAGCGGTCTGAAGAGTGATTCTTCATGATATTGATAAACTGTTGAGGCGCTGGCCAGATTGTACTCTGTCAATTCTTCCTCTAAGCGGGTTGAGCCACTTTTTAAGTCAACCCTGTATCGTATTGCAATGCTGCCATTATATACACGTACAGATAGCTGATACGGCGTTCCCGTTGTTTTGCACTGCAGTGTTAAAGCATTATAACTGTTATCAACATAACTGGTTTCTCCCAATGGCCAGCGGAAGCTTGACCGTACCGAAGTTGTTTTTCCGGGTTGAGCATTAACTACTTTATCTGTTTTGTAGTTATGAAGACGCAAGCCAAGTAAAGACCAGAGAACCGCTGGTTTATGGTTAAAAGAAATACGATAAACCAAGTCCTGCTGATCACGAATTCCCAATTCGATGAGCGTTGTGCCATTTGGCGACCTTAAGCTGCTCACTTTACGCACCTGTGCTTGCGCGGAAAAGCACATAAATAACAGTAAGCCCGCCAATAATAAGAATCGATTCTTCATCTTTGAAAAGGTTTAAATATTCCAGTTAAACATTACATTGTAGGTAAACAGTGATGAACAGCCATCTACACACTCAGGGCAAGCAGCTTTCGGAATCATCACTTCAATTATCAAAATTTTTATAGAGCATTTCGCTCAATCCGGAACCAGTCAATGTCCGCGTAGCCTCCCACGCGTACATTTGGTTGACACACACTAAACAAACCTACCTTGGCCCCAATCCATTTATCGGGTTGAGCAGTGAACAATTTGCCAATGTTGTTAAATGTAACGCCATCTTCGCTATAACTAAACTTACAAGTACCCTTATCGTCAACCAATTCGACTCGAAGAAAAGCTGCTGCTCCACTTATACGTTGCTCTTCAAGAACACTTTCTGGAGTTCCTTCAAGTGCCCGGTCGCATTTTACCTGACTGATTTTATATCCTTTTTGATCTTTTGAGATTGCCAGATAAGCGTAGTCATTCCCCATAATTATAATTCCTGCTTTCTTACTTTGCCAAACGTCCCATTCCACTTGAAACTGAAGTTTGACAGTGGCCGTGAACCGCGGAGCAGGAAACTTTTGGAGAAGCAAGTTAGGCGTATCCCATAAGTTTTGGGCATTAGCTATTTGGGGATAACAGAAAAGGCGCAAATAGCCACTGCCAGGAAGTAGTGCACTCCATTGTATTTTAGGATTACTGTGCCATTGCCATTGCAAGCCTATATGGCTGACATTAAATTCATCATTTTCAACTGGTGTTTGAACACGGTAACTTCTTCCTACGTTAGGCTTTCTGTAAGTTAGTACCGGCTCACCAGTACCGTCGCCATCTGCATCAAGGCCCATTACTGGCCAATTGTTCACCCATTTCACCGGCTGCAGATGCACCACCCTGCCATAAGCGCCTTTATCCTGAAAATGCAGAAACCAGGACTCCCCGGTTTGTGTGTCCACAAGAGCACCTTGATGAGGGCCATTGATCTCAGATTTCCCTTGTGCTAAAACTACTTTTTGTTCAAATGGGCCGTAAATGGATTTAGCACGTAGTGCCAATTGCCAGCCGGTTGCCACTCCACCAGCCGGAGCAAATATGTAATAATAACCGTTTCTTTTATATAATTTAGGACCTTCAACCGTATGGTTAAACCCATGGCCATCAAACACATGCCTGCCTTCTGTAACAACCTTGGTGCCCGTTGTATTCATTTCGTAAAGCGTTAGCAAGCTATTAACCCCTGCCCTACTTCCTGCCCAGCCTACGGCCAGATAAACTTTTCCATCTTCATCCCATAATGGACACGGATCGATAACGCCCTTCTCAGCTAACACCAAAACTGGTTTACTCCAATTAGATAGAGGATTGGCTGTTTTAATCATAAATATACCGTAATCAGGATCAGGGTAGTAAATGAAATATTCACCCTTGTGGTAACGGATAGCTGGCGCCCAAACACCTTTGCCATGTTGTGGCAAATCATATACAGCATCAGGCTCTTGTTTGTTTAAGGCGTAATTAACGATAGTCCAGTTAACTAAATCACGAGAATGCAAAATGGGCAATCCAGGCATACAGTTGAAACTAGAAGACACCATATAGTAATCATCACCTACACGGATCGCGTCCGGATCCGAGTAATCAGCGTGTATAATAGGGTTCTTATAAGTTCCATCACCGTTATCTGCTTTCCATACCTCCGATACTTGCGAATACACATTAACGCCCGGTAAAAAGTAAAAACAGATCAAAAAAGCTTTTTTATAAAATTTCATTGCAGCACTTTATTAATAGTTTTAGTGATCTGATTATAAGTTTCGGTTCCTATATATACTTTCTGTTCATCAATGATTTTCAAGCCGGTCTTCAAATGGTGCACTGGTAATAATTATTTATGCTTGACTTGATAGAACTTTGCGCCAAAAAGAAAGATTACTGCGTAACAAACAATTGGCAAGTAATAAGCTGTTGCCACATCATGGTTAGCAATCAGCCCCATCAGCATCGGGAAAAAAGCTCCGCCTACTACACCCATAGAGATAAATGAGGAGGCTTGCTGGGTTTGTTTGCCCAGGTTCTTGATTCCAAGGCTGAATATGGTAGGGAACATGATACTGAAAAAGAAATTAATCATGAAAAGTGCCACATAAGAAACCCATCCCAATTTCTGAGCAACAATCAGGCACATGAGAATGCTTCCCACAGCAAACGCGGCCAACAACTTGTTAGGAGCAATAAACCGCATTAAAAATGTGCCTACAGCCCGGCCAATAGCCATCATCGCCATAAAAATGCTCATATAACCTACGGCTGTGGCATCACTTAAGCCCATTACTTCATGGCCATAGTTAATAAAAAAAGCCCAAGTGCCGCCCTGAGCAGCAACGTTAAAGAACTGCGCAATAACGGCCCACACAAAATGGCGGTGTTCATACAGCTTCTTCCTGGGTTCAATATCAACATTAACAGATTCAGGATCAACATGGGTGCCTTCTGCCGTGTGCGGATCGGTTAATACTGGAATGCGGAGAAAGAAAAAAACGAATGCAATTAAAACGATGACACAGCCGATACCGACATACAATGTTTTTACGGAAGATAAATGGTCTTCTTGGTTACCAGAAGCATGAAACAAAAAGTATTCGCCTATTTGCGGACCAACAATTGCACCTACTGCATTAAAAAATTGGGAAAGATTCACGCGTTGATCACTGGTACGTTGATCGCCTAAGGCAGCTGCGAAGGGGTGAGCTACTGTCTCGAGTGTTGCCATACCACAACCCAATACAAATAAGGCAATCCGGAAATAGCCGAAAGAACCAGCATTGGCTGCCGGCACAAACAGAAAGGTACCAATAGCAAAAAGACTTAACCCCAGGATGACTCCAGGCTTATAACCAAATCTCTTTAAAAAATAGCCGGCAGGAATGCTCATAACGAAATAGGCACCAAATACCGAGAATTGAATTAAACCAGATTGGGATTTTGACAGCTGAAGTACATTTTGAAAATGTTTATTTAAAACATCACTCATTGAATGTAGCAATCCCCACATCAAGAATAACGATGTTACAAATATGAAAGTGATAAGATATCTTCTTTCAGTAAAAGTCGCTTTTTGTTCCATGCAATGTCAGGTGGTTAAGATTTAGATTGGTTGTGAAGATTATGCTCAAAAGTGAATGCAGCACCAATTAAGGCAGCATCCTCGCCCAAAAGGTCTGTTACAACAAAGTTCGGGTCTATATATGGCGCTAATTGTATTTGTAACTCATTCAAAAACAAATGTTTTGATTTTGCAATGTTACCTCCAATCAGCACTTTTTGGGGCTGATGGCTAACTACCTTATCAGTTATAAATGCAGCAAAACTTCTGGCAAAGGAAAGAAAGACACTGCTCGCATTACTATCAACGTCGGCAAGTTCGGCTAAGTCCTTTACATTGTTGCAACTCACGCCTGCCAAAAGCGAGTATGCTTTAAGGAACCAGCGCGTTGAAAAGTAATCATCGGCAATACTGCTACCAAAACACTCGCTTCCCCAATTGGCATCAGTTGTGACGCCCGCCATACTCACTGCTGATCCCATTCCCGTCCCCAGCGTAAATCCGATTAAACGGGAGCAATCCTGTCCGGATCCAGCCATTACCTCGCCATGCACTAACGCTTCCGCATCATTACGAAACCTGATATTTTCAGGTTCCAGTTTGAGAAGGCTTGCCAGGCCTTCTTTCACATTAATCCCGTAAAGAAGTTCATACTTATGCAAGCCTTTGATGAAAGAAACACCGGTTTCATAATTGAAAGGGCCTGGCATGGCTAATGCTAAACGCATGATTTTTTCCGGAAATACCGTCAATACCGCTTTAATAGCATCGGACCATGCCGAAAGAATTCTATCTGCCGAATCTTGTGCGTTGACGGGGCGTCTCGTACGGGTATCTTTTAATATAGTTTTATTAAGTAAATCAATTACAGCAACTGTAATGTGCGATCCGCCTATGTCGGCACTAATAATGAACTTCTCTTCGCTTGGTATCTTCATTAACAAAAAAGTAAAAAAAGCATCGGTTATTTTGAGGGTGTCAGGTAAATTGCTTCTCCTCCTGATGCAAATAAATTAGCTTGTAGAACAGATTTATAATTTACCCTAACTGTCCGCACCTTGACATGCGTGGTGGTATTTAGCCCCGGATCATCACTGTAAATGGTAGCCGTGTACTGGCTGTCTTTATTTAAAAAGTCTAATCGAAGGCTGAGTTTCCTCGCATCGTTATTGGTGATGATGCCAACATACCAATCATCTTTACTTCTGCGAGCGGTGGCAATATACTGACCGGGTAAGCCTGCAATAACTTTAGTTTCGTCCCAACTGGTAGGAATCTTTTTCCAATAATCAAGTTCAGGTTCACCGTGGTATTGAGACGGCCTGTCGTACCAGAATAATGTTTGAATAGGACTGTAATACACGGCTGCAAGCGCAAGTTGGTGGGCATGAGTTGTTTTAATACGTTTATCAAAGTAACAGATCGTATAATCGGCCGCTCCGGCTATATATCGCGTAAACGGCAGTACCGTGTTATGTGTAGCGTCGGGCATTTCCTCATTTCCACGAATCCCTTCTGCTGTCATTAGATTGGGCCAGGTACGTTGCTCTCCGGTAGGGCGCCAATCGTCATGAATATTCACCATGATCTGCTGGTCGGCGGCTTGGTGAATTGCTTTTTCGAGCCAGGTCGTCCAGCGGTGAGAACCCACCTGTACAAAACCAAATTTTACGCCTTTTACACCCCATTTTTTGTAATAAGTAAATAAGCTATCGCTTTGAGCAAGCAAGGCTTGTTGATTAACATACAGCCAGACACCTATTCCCTTGTTAGATCCATACTGAATAATACCTGGCAGGTCGAAATCAGGGATAGCTACTTTGGTAGCATCCGAGCTGAAACTGAACGCCGGGCCATACCATTTCCAATCAAATAATATGTATTGTAAACCTTGTTGCGCAGCAAAATCGATGTTCGCTTTAGCCTCAGCTGTAGTCAAATTCATTACGCGCATAATTTTTCCGGGTTTAATCCACCCCGAGTTTTGAATCTGATTAGGAGGGTTTAAATTGAGCAGCAAACTATTATTCTCAATTAACACCCCTGGTGAGTTCGCAACCATAATGACTCTCCATGGTGTAGCTACAGGAGAAATCAAAGCTGCCTCGCCTGCCATTGAGGTAACGAGTGTATTAGGCTTATCATTACTTAAACGGAACTTGGCCCGTGCATAGTCAACCATCTGCGCTTCTGCGAGACAAGCATAAATGCCGCCCGGCAACTCCAGTGTTAGCGGTCGTTCACTTTCGCCAGGCCAATTTTTAAGTGGTAGTTTTTGATAAGGCGCTTGCGCCCAATTGGCAAACCAGGCCATTGTTCCAGCTGGTAACGAAAATTCAGTGTTTTCACTGGTTATGTTATAGTATGTACCTTTCGGATTTTCTGAAAAGCGATAGCGAATAGCGGCTCCTTCATCGTAAGCACGAATTTCAAGATACATTATATAGATCGGATTATCATCTTTAACAAACGCTATGGTAGCTGCGTTGTAGCAATCTCTGATTTGGGCTTGTTCGCCATAGACCGGTTTCCACAAAGAATCTTTGCTTGATGTTACAACCCCGGTCACTTTCAGATTTTCAAACCATCTTTGATGTGTATCTACCTGCAGTGCCATTGCCTTTTCAGATAAATTGTTATCCAGCCGCAAATCCAGTTCGGATTCCTTTATCACCGTTTTTCCATAAAAATTGACTGAATAGTACATCCTTCGGTGCCCTTCATCCCCCGTCTGATGAAAGTCAATCTGCAGGTTTCCGTTGGGAGATTTTAATACATTATGCTGAATGGCCGTAGTTTGTCCTTCGGCCGATGTGCAAATCACACACATCAGTTGTATTAGACAGGTAACCACTGCTTTGTTTATAGTAATCTTGTTGAATCCCCTACGCGACACTTGTATTAGCCAACATGAGAGCAAAGAACGACTTGTCTTCATGACTATAGATTTTGGCATAAACGCTTACCAACCTGAAGTTTCTTTAATCGGACAAGGGCTTCCAGGTAATAATAATCAGCATAGATTATTGATGCATCAATTTCGGAGCCATTAGGATGATGCCCGGTGGAATGCAATAGCGCTGCCGAATTTACATCCCTACTTTGATATTGAGCTGATGATAACGCGTTTAGCATTTGCTCAGCTTTTTGACGGTATAAGCGGGCCTGGCTTTTATCCTTCACAAAGGTCGACAGCTCGAGTAAAGCAGACGCAGTAATTGCTGCGGCTGACGCATCACGAGACTCGTTTGGTATATTGGGTGCATTAAAATCCCAATATGGCACCATGTCTGCGGGAAGCTTTGCAAGGTATATACCAGCTACTTTTTGTGCAAAATGCAAAAATTGCGGATCTTTAGTTTCCCTGTAACACATCGTGTATCCATATATGGCCCATGCCTGCCCTCTTGCCCACATACTGCTGTCTGAATAACCCTGGTGTGTAATGCCTTTAATTTTCTTTCCGGTTATTGTATCGTACACTACCACATGATAGGCACTATAATCTGGCCGGAAATGGTTCTTCATAGTTGTCTTTGCATGGGCAGATGCAATTTCACATAATCTTTTAGGGCCCCCGTTTTTAGATGCCCAAAACAGCAGTTCTAAGTTGATCATATTATCGATGATTGTATTATGCGGCCACCCCATACGTTTAACATTTTGAGGCCAGGATAATATTGTTCCGATTTTAGGATTAAATAGTGTAGCTAACGAATCTGCTGCCTTAAGTATAACCGCTTTGTATTCCGGATTTTTGGTTAAACGGTAGCCGTTACCAAAGCTGTTGAACAACTGAAAACCCAAATCATGATCAAATCCGGGCTCACTGGCAATCGGCGTTAAATGGCGTGTAAATTTATCGGCTTCAGACAGCCATTTTTTATTGTGCGTGCTTTCATATAAATACCAAAGTTCACCGGGCCAAAAGCCACTACACCAATCCCGGTAGGTTGTAAATTTCCATTTATTCTGACCGTTTTGAATATTTCGGGGCATATTCAACTCAGAATCGTTCGGTATAAGCTTAAGTACTTTATTAGCCTGGCTGGCGCAGTAATTTATATTGTAGATTGCTGAGAATGGTTGTTGTGCATAGGTATTTGAAACCAAACATAGACAACTTAAAAATAAGACAGCAATGTGTTTAATAGCCAATTTCATGGTAATATTCCTTAATCTTCTATTTATAATTTCTAAATGTTTGGCCATGTTAACTACATTACGCCTGCCTGCAAACATTTTATTATTGAGCAGCAAGCTCCAGTTATCATTACCGAACCGTTGTCTTCATAGATGCGCACTTTAATCTATCTCTGACGGCCCTTTAACGATAAGATAGCTTACTAACAAGCCATCTTTAAAGCATGGTCCTTAAATCGCGTTGCCAAAAAAACTATAAAGTTCAGTTATCATGAGCCGCAGAATAGAAAGAAGCTCGCGCTCAAAAATAATTACTAAATCGATTAAGTTAATGTCACAGGTTTGATTTGCTTAAAATTCATTAGCTTCTGAAATCTATTAGGAATCCAGAGCGCGGATTTAATTTAATCTGCACTTTTCTTAAAATAAAGTCACTTTAATTGAATTTTTAACAATAGCTATATCCTTTATCTGTATGTCTTGTTTAAACGTCTTCCAGTTTGAGCGGTCAGTAAATTACTAAATCAGTTAAGTGGAGAGTAAGTGATTTTACATTACTTGGTGAATGGAGGAATCAGCGCATTTGTAAACTATGAAGGTGCATGCTGTAAAAAGCCGGAGAAACAAGATTATGAGTTGGCATACCTCATCATTCAAGCTTCAAAACTATTTCATTGCAAACACACGTTTTTAAGCATTAAAAAGAATAGCGTTAAACGGGTGGAAGTGAATTAAAAGAGCTTAAAACCAGGTAAACGCTGAATACTTAAACACGTTGATGCCATAGTATTTAAACAAACAGCACTTATGATGATATTTACAGATACTAATGAAAGCTCGCTAATTCCCGATTATTTAAAGCATTACAACTTGCTTGCGAGTTGTAGAATTACGAACTATAAGGGAAGTGGCTAATTGGACAACTCTTGGGGCACTCTCACCATCATTGTCCAGTTGCTCCAGAATTAGTTGAACGGTCTGGTCGCAAATAGCTTGAATAGGTTGGGATATCGCCGTGATTGAAGGTTTGAAAAGGCGGAACAGATTAGCGTCGTCGAAAACGATAATACCTATTTGTTGTGGAATTTTAAGGTCAAGGTTCAATATTGCTTCAAGACCATTCTCGGCCAGATAGTTGGTTGCAAAAAATACGGCATCTATAGTTGGGTTATTTTTCAAATAATCTTCAATATCAGCTACTGTCTTTTCTTTTTGTTCATGGTATTTCAATTTCATTACATAGGATTGCCGGCCTGCCTCTTTTATACACTCCAGGTATCCCCTCTCGCGTTCTTTCATCTGCGCTTGGTCAGAAGCCAATGTAATCATTGCAATATGTTGATAATCATTATCCAAAAAATGCTGAATAGCCCGGGTAGTACCTTTAAAATTATCAACCAAAACACAACTGCTGTCTACTTCTGCAAGCGGCCTGTCAAAGAATACAACTGGTATCTTGTCATCAATTAGCTCTTGCACTGCCTGTTCAATTCCTGGCGCCGGAGCAATGATAAATCCGTCAACTTGATGGTTACGGAACACTTGGATAAGATCTTTTGTGACCTCCGTGTTATTCTCAGTGCTACCATAAACAATACGATAACCTTTATTCCCTAATATCTCTTCGAAACGCCTGGCAATTGTAGAAAAGAAAGCGTCTGAAATATCCTCAATCAATATTCCAATCGTTTTACTGCGGCCGGTACGAAGGCCTTGAGCCATTCTGTTAGGTCTATAACCAACTTTCTCAATATGCTTTAAGACCTTTTTTTGCATGGCCTTGCTGATACCGTTTTCATCTGCCTTACCATTCAAGACAAAAGACACTGTTGTTTTGGATACATTGAGCTGTTCAGCAATATCCTTTATAGATAATTTTTTTTTCATCATCAACGTTCAGCAGTCTTGTATTCGAGAGATTTTTAAAACGCAAATTACGAAAAGTGAAAAACTATATCGATTTTAATTTACTATTAGAAGTACAATCCGTTATTAGCTTAAATACGAGCATTATCCTTTTCACCTCGACAGTGTTACGAGCCAAAAACAGACCGACATTGTGAATAAGGTAAAGAGACAGAACTGGAAGGCAGTTGAAGCAGTTACGGCTAAACTGTCAAATCAAACTTTTTTATATGAATTACCTAGTAATCTTCACCTCGCCAAACCTCACCGTTGTAGGTACATCTTTTATTCCAGAATAAACCAACATCCCAAAATCGCCACTCTTTTTGCAATTCAATTGTGCTGAACCAGCTGTCATCCACGTCTTACCGTCTGTGGAGTAAGCAGCTGTGAACAAATTGTTTTTACGCTCCAATTTCAACCATACCGGGCCAGTTAACCGATTGTAAGTGACTGCAGGTTCGCTGATAACGGGCGACGTGTAAATGATATTGGAACTATCTGATGATGCAGCTCGAGCCCGTAATTGCACTACCCATCCAGGTGCTTCGATTTGGGATGTTGATCGGGGTGACACAACTATTTCAACGCTTTTTGACCCAACATCTGATGCCTCACGGAATGTTAAACCAAAGCCCGTAAACTGTGAACTTAATTGAGGAACGTATTTCCCCCCGATAGTAGCATCATCATTAACTGCTTTGGTCACAAACATAGCCTTATCATAAGGAACATCCATGCCCATTCCACTACTTTGAATGATAAACGTGTTGTCAATGTAATTCACTACACTTTGACGCTTAGCGGAAAGATCAGTTTGCTTCCATCCTGAAGGCAATCCAGCACTAAATGCTAAAGGATAGGCATTTGAACTTTGCACTTCTCCGTTTACCGCACATACCGTATAACGATATTGATTGCCTTTAGCGGCAGACAGGTCATAGAAAGCAGCAGGTTTAATGCCTTTAGCAATTATTTTAAAGGCGCCTTCACCATCTTGCGCCCGCTTTACTATGTAAGATGTTGCTCCAATAACCGGGACCCAAGTTAAGTGAACAGATTTGCTTTCATATTCTGCATGAAGTCCTGCAGGTGCAGCCAAATTGTTGTTATGCGATCTGTTTTTGCTGGCACCATTGTCTGCTCTCGAATAAAGGAAAGTTCCGAAGCCAATATGATCTGCGCCTGGCAAACCCTGCAGTTCGGGCCTAACTTTCTCTGCCGCCTGCTGGGTATATGGCGCTTGCACACTAATACGATGAACATAGTGATTGTAAACTTCTTCATAAACAGCTCTTAACTTCCCCCTGTCCTGTTCCGAAATACGAGGATGTAAGTATTTACCAGTTCTGTCCATTGCAGGCACATAAGGCACTTCCATACCTAAATTGTACTTAGCAGTGTATTCAAATCCCTTCAGGAGGCGGTTATCGTAAATGCTGTATAAATTAAGGCCTTGGTTCCATGCCATTTCCGAGCAGTCAGCCAGGTGCGCTATCCCCAGTTGTGTGTGGCCCTGATCACGCCCGCTTTCCTGGCATTGACCTTGTTCATTAATGATATAATTGGGTAAACTTCCGTCGCCCCAGCCATATTGGTAATATACAATAGCCCGTTCAAACATCATGCGATCATTACAGAATATAGCAATAGCCATCATTGTCTTAAGGGCGGCAGAATCCCAATTTCCGTTAGCAAATGGCGCAAAATCTTTGATTACCGGGTAAATCACCGTTTTGAAATGCACCTCGGCCTTTTTAATGTCATCTGATCTCCAACCAGCATTTGTGTACCGTAGAATTTCTGCTGCATTAACCATTTTAAATGGCCCGAGTCCGGCCATCAGCACAGCATCCCTACCTGTAATTTCTTGGAGTGTGCTAGCCCATTTGTTAATAATTTCTTTAGACTTTTCTGCATAGCGCTGCTCACCTGTTACAGTCCACATTATGGCATTTTGGTAAGCAGCGTTTGCATCTGCATCATAAATTGCTTGCCCAACTGTTGGGTTTCTCCCTACGGTAGGCATAGCCCCCTGCATTTTATAGTCGGGTTGTGATTGAGCATGCGCCTTAAAAACTAAATAACCGGCATAGAGAGGCTGGGAAGAGGTAAGAACTCCTTTCTTCAAACGGACTAAGTCCTCCTGACTTTGTAATATTCCCGGATGAATAAATGGTTGCGCCTGCAGCGAAATAACTTTGAGCAAAAAAACAGATAGAAAAATACCTTTTGAAATTATTTTCATTTTAGATTTTTGGTTTGTGTACTTCCATGTGATTTTAAATTTTATAATCATCATGTATTCTCACTCTTGGTTAGCTATAATAGATAACATCTTGGTTCACGTACTGTATCTTAAACTGCTTCCGCGTATTCAAATCAATCTCAAACGCGGCAGTGCTTATAGTAAATAACCTACAACTAAGTTGAATTTCTCAAGCAATTAAAAGAAACGTAACGAAAGCATAAAATGCAATTCGATATCGGAATAGCCGATTTTCTGTCTCACGAGATACTAAACTGCTTGATTTATGATCACATTCAATCTGAAAAGCCTTAAATTAAAATACGGTTCGCTAATAATCTCGATAGTCTTCTCTTTTCGATGCGTTAATACGGTTTTACTTCTGTTTAAGATCTAAATTCGTGTAACAGGATTAGCCCTCGCATTCACCCATCATAACCAATTCATCTATTTAATCATTGTTGAGCTCCTGAAGTCACCTTACTTTAAAATTGATTTACTACAGCAAACTTAGTTAACTTAAACGATTTAGTAAAGATTTATTGATGACAAATTTTACGATGAGCTATTGGCTTAACGTTTAAGTCGCAACTTGATGTCCACTCTTTAGATATCATTCCTACAAAAGATAGTGGCATCTGTTCGCTAGTTAGAAAAGTGATTTAGCATAAGCAGAGCACTTAAATATTATTGCCATTTCAACATTCTTAACGGCTAACTCCTACTTAGGGGCCTTGTTATTAATAATTGTAGAGGAAGTAGTTAAAGGCAATAAGTTAGTCATAAAGTCCCACTGAAAGCCAAATACAATTTAATGTAATCAAGCGATCTAGGCGCAGACAGCTGTAATTTTAAAAATCATTTACAACGGTTTAACGAACTACAACACCTATGCAATCAGCCTCATATAAACATATATTGATTAGAAAACTGGTGCTGCTGACACTTGAGTTCAATATGGGTGGTTAAGGTAACCACCCATATCGAACTTAATTTCATCACAAATAATTAAGCTGTATTCTACTAACAAACTCATACTCCGAATTAAAGAAGGAACGCAGGCAAAAGTATTCTTTTGGCTTTCTAAACGCATACCCAAAACCGCTGGCTTTAAAAGCGAGGCTTATCTAGCTTAATGCGTAACAGTAAAGTCGACCGCCCTGGTTTACTATAATAAAATACAGCTAGTTACAAATAGATTTATTGAAATGACGACAAATAAATGTACTTGGTTATCATACCTGTTGGTGTGTAATATTCTGCTTTAAGAAGCGCATACTGCCCGGCTCTCAGTTGCAAAGTACCGTATTGGCCATAATTAAAGTAGCTTTCCGGGTTACCGGCATAAAGACTTATGGAGCCAAATCCGCTTAATTCTCCTGATGTAAATTTTCGTGGCTCAAGATAAATTTCAGTATCCGGTGCTACATGATATTCCGGACAATAATACGGGTCATCACCCATTTCAAACGTCCCGTAAGAATCAAAGCCAGAATAATCTCCATAGGTATATTGGAAATAACATTTGTATTCAGTTTGCGCTGAAACCTTAGACGAAAAAGCTAATAGAAATATACAAGTAAAAATGCCTGGAAGATAGATTTTTAAAGTTTTCATTTTTGGTTTGATTAAATTATTGCCGCTATTCTGGGTCATGGCTTCCCCATCCTGTTTTGGAGAAGACAGGACACTCCATTGTTGGCCGAACAATATTTTAGCCCTCTGCGGGAGAACAATTTCCTTACAATAAAAGATACGGTTTGAATATTAAATGTAAGCACTCCTCTATCGCGTAATTGAATTAACGCATGTTGAAATACTTTTAAAAGTTGATTGCGGACTTAAATTCAAAGCTTTTCCTAAGTCAGTTAAGCAAATCTCCACATTCTTAAAGTAGTTTGAGGGGGGCAAAGCGGTTAGTTACAGGGGACAAATGTTGAAAATTGCATTCTGATGCAATAGCTTGAGGTGATCATGAACAATAGCTAGATAAACACTAATATTTCCCTTTATACAGATGATTTTCTTAATGCTTTGACCAAGTAGTAAAATAAAGCCCCCCCAAATTGATATCTAGAGGGTTTTAAATGTTTTGACAGGCTTATAGTGGTGACGGAGGGATTTGAGCCCAAGCCTTAAAATGTAGATCTACAGTGATTTATATTATTCAATCTTACCTACTCCCTAATTTACCTTTTTTAGAAGTACCAAAATTGTCTATAAACTAAAGATATCAACCCGGTAAAAACGGACGTAGCAGGAGATTATACCTGAGTGTTAAATACCTTTTAAAGGCTTATTAACAAACTCTCCTTTTTGCAAGGCAATCTGATTGCCCCAGCCAAGAACTGCATCAAGTACAGGTATAAAAGAACGGCCAAAATCAGTTAAGCTGTAAATAACTTTGATGGGTGGCTTTTCTCCGAAGACCTCTCTCGAGATCAGGCCATCCTCTTCCAATTGCTTTAATTGCAGGCTTAATGTCCTTTCAGTAATCCCCGGCATGTCCTTTCCAAGCTCACTATAACGCTTACCCGTATCTTTTAGGTGGTATAGCATTACCACTTTCCATTTTCCGCCTACCAAATCCATCGCCAGGCTTACCGTACATGGATAAACCTTATTATTCACCTTTATCAGATCGCTTTTACATTCTATACCCATTTGTTCGATTTGTTGCAGCTATCCTTATGGATAGTTATTGCAAAGCTATAAAGCTATACATAGTTTCGCAACTATAATTTTTATAGTTCACCATTTAATCATGAAAACAACACCACGGCAACATAAGCCGCTCATCACCATCACCGGTGTTTTAGGCAAACAAGGACGTAGCGCAGCTCAAACGCTTTTAGCAAGCGGCAAGTATCGCGTGCGGGGCATTACCCGCCGCATTAACTCTCCTGAGGCACTACATTTAGTAGCACAGGGAGCTGAACTGGTAAACATACCGCTTGATCAGGGATACCAAAAAGAATTTGTTGAAGCTTTTCGTGGCTCAGACGGTGTTTTCTTGATGACGCCTAATATTGCCCCACCGGCAACGCATGAGTTTGAATTAGGTAAGGAGTTGGCCGATGCCGCAGTTGAAGCGGGTGTACCTCGTATTATCTTCAGCAGCCTGGAGAATGTTGACCGCATTACAGCAGGTAAAATGTTTGCTCCTCATTTTACGGACAAAGCCAGAATCGAGGAGTATATCCGGACACTGCCAGTTATCAGCTCGTTCATTTACATGGCTTTCTTCTACACCAACCTGGTTGAATTTTACACGCCTAAAATGCAGGGTGATACGCTGGTATTCCCAATTTATTTGCCTGAAGATTTCCGCGCACCATTCGTCGACCCGCTTACAGCTACCGGACCGGCGGTTTTTGAATTATTATCTGACCCAGTCAAATATGCCGGTAAATCGCTGCCAGTAATAGGCGATATGATCTCACCCCGGGAAATGATCGAAACTTTTAACCGGGTCACCGGCAAAAGCGCTGTTTACAGTTCTGCATATACGCGCGATGAATTACTTCATCATTTCCCGGAATTTGGTTCGAACGAATTTTTAGTACGTGAGATTTTAGGCATGACAGCATATGCGGTTGACTGTGGTTATTTCAGTAAAGACCGTGACTGGTCATGGAGCCGGCAGATAAACCCGGAAAGTTTGAGTTGGGAACAATTTTTGCGAACCACCGGTTGGCAGGGGCAAAAGCTTTCCTATTAGGCCTGGTTGATGAAGAAGCATTTTACTATGTATTAGTAAAACGCTTCTTGTTATTAATCCTAAAATATTTTTCTTGCCATCATCTCTTTTTGTTGCTGATTCCCTACATTAAATATCTCCGTATTTCTGATATATCCATAATGAACCAACGCAGTAGAATGGTATCACATCCACCTAAACGCCTATTCCGTTACCAAGAAAGTATTGCCGGTCCTCAAAGTAAACCATTACAAAAATCCGAATAGCTAATGCTTCGTATTGGTTGAAAACCGTGCTTTGAAGGCATCTTTAGACATTAAATATGTTAGGTAGGTAAGTACATTGTGTTCGCATTCCGGCTTTGTTGGTTCCAAGCTGCGCATTACTAAGTTATTATTATTATCAGTCGATTCTACAGCTATCTTTTCATTCGTTCCCGTAAAATTAAACACGGGTACAGGGTTCTTTTGTGTTCCATAGTTCGAATCTGTCAAATCTTCTTTGTTAACATATACCAAGATTTCTTTTCCTTCCAATTTATCGGCCAGTGAAAAGGTACGCTGCCGATTGATATCACATAGATAGATCTTAAAAAATTTCCTACTTTTTTTATCGTAGATAGAGATCAGCATAAGTTGGCCAGTAATCCCTTTAAAACCTATTGGGTTAGCTCCCGCTCTGTAGCTGTCATATTCAACTTTTAATTGGTTAGTATAAGCAGTACTAATTTGTGGAACCACAATTTTGTATGGAATTATTTGCTGCAGATAAACTTGCAAGTACTTAGCGCCATCGTTTTCACTAACCATAACCCTGTTGTAGATGAATACAAAAATTGGAAAAAGGACAAAAATGCCGATCAACCATCCGATGGATTTTGAGCTCATTATTTTAAAGAAGTGATAAAATTAACGTCGTTGATCTATAAGTTCTGTTCATACGGTCGGTGGTATATTATGTTAGCAAAATACAAGTGTATACGCCTGGTAGCCACAACAGATCAAAGTCAGACCAGTTCATTCAATATTTAGCCTTTAGCTATTGGTTAAGACAATTAAATCTGATATGTCGGCAGACCAATTTTGCCTTAAGTATATGCTTAAGAATCTCAAAAATGAGATGAACTTGAAATTTTGAACTGCAGGCATAACTAAACAATTACTGGAACCGCTTTAATAAGACTTTAAGAACCCCTATTTAAAACAACTGAAAAAAGGCCGATTTGGATCGACCATTCTTTCGTTATTACCGATAAATTAAAAAAACGTTATTACGATGACTGCCAGATAACACGTTCTCCTTGAATAACCGCAAAGCCCACCTCAACAGCGTGATTGATCCCCGCATTCATCACATTTTCTACATTGCTGCCTATACGCGCGTAACCGAATAGTTTTGCCGTTTCTCTCACAAGGTCTTCCCTATTTAAACTGATCTGGTTTTGTAAAATCAGTTTGACACCGTTGGCTACTTCTTGGGGCGGCAGGTCACCGGCATCTCTCTTTTGCGCTTCATTTACCGCCACACGGTACTGTTTGTAATCAGCAGGATTCTGATCTTTTTTCCAAAAGAAGGCATTATAGGTGCAAGGAATCGGCGTCATGCCTAATTGTTCAAATAAAAGATCGAGATGAGCAGCAATCCTAGTTCCCATGCGGGTGATGCCCCAGGCCGCAAGCACCCTTTTGCTCAACAACGATTTGCTGATCGGCGCTTCAATTTCCAGAACATTAAAGATCTGCGTTTTCAACTTTCCTCTATTTTGCGGTAGCAGGATATCCTCATTCGAGCTGGTCAGCACAATTTCAATTGGGCAAATTTCGTACGCAACACCTGCAGTAACCGGGGGCTCCGATGCCCATTCCCTTTGAACCGGCGGTTGATAGGTCCGGTTCAATACGATTGGAGCTTCTTGTACAACGGCTTTAGGAACTTCTGCGGTGGGTAGGGTCACTTTATTTTCTTCAGCATGCTGAATGGCTGCAACAATGCCGTCTATTACCAGATCTGGCTTTTCCCACCAGGCTGTTGCATATATCTTATGAATATTCCAGCCCAGCATTTTCAATACATCGACCTGAACGATCTCCCGGTCACGCGATGTTTTCGCATTATAGTAATTAACGCCATCGGTCATGATCCCTAAAATATAGCCTGAAGGATTGTCCTTATCCACTACGCCGATATCGATTTTATAAGCAGAGCAACCGATATGTGTGTGCACGTTGTACCCTTTTTCGCGCAGTACATTAGCAATAAGGCTTTCGAAAGAATCACCGGGATCATTTTCGGGACTCGTTCTAATGGGCAATGCCGTCTTCCCTTTTTCGGCATAAGCCAGGAACGCTTTTAGCCCGGCTACCCCTTCTGACCCTGTGCGGTTCAAGTTGATCTGGTCTGCTTGTAAAGTAGAAAAGACCTTCATTTCGTAACGAGCCCGCGACACGGCAACATTTAACCTGCGCCAGCCACCTTCCCGGTTGATCGGTCCAAAATTAAGGCTTACTTTGCCCTGCTCATCCGGCCCGTAACCAATGGAGAACAGGATGATGTCTCTTTCATCTCCCTGTACATTCTCCAAGTTTTTTATAAATAGTGGTTCATCACGTTCCAAAGCAATTTTTTCCAGATCCGGTCGCAGCTTGAAAACATCATTTAACAGGTCATCCACCAGCACTTGCTGTACGGAACTGAAGGTAATTATACCGATACTTCGTTTCGCCAATTCAGGGTCAGACAGCCGGTGTACCACTTCATCTACAATCGCTTTAGCTTCAAACTTATTTTGCCTTGACTTACCCTTATCATAAAAGCCGGGCACGTGCACGAACTGGACCTTACTTACAATATCATCTGTGGACGGAAATGTAAGTAATTTGTTCTCATAATATTTGGCATTGCTGAACGCGATAAGGCTTTCATGCTTACTGCGATAATGCCATAATAAATGATGTGATGGCATGGATAGCGCCAAACAATCATCCAGTATGCTTTCCAGGTCTTCCTTGTCAATATTTTCTTCGTCCACATTATTGGTCGCGAAAAAACTGGTGGGCGGCATTTGCTTAGGATCTCCAACAACGATCACACTAGTGCCCCTGGCTATGGCGCCAACGGCTTCGCAAGTCGGCATTTGGGAGGCTTCGTCAAACACTACCAGATCGAACTTGGCGCTGTTAGCATCAAAGTATTGTGCCACAGAGATCGGACTCATGAGCATGCAAGGTGTTAAACGCTGCAAAAGATTGGGAATGGCATCAAATATCTTGCGGATAGACATGGCACGTCCGTTATTCCTGATATTGCGTTGCAGCATCCCAATCTCTGAACTTTGAGACGCCTCCTGTGTGAATGATGGAATTCTTGAAGCAAGTCGGGCGTATAGCTCCTGCTTGGTCAGCTCTTCAAAATCCTTGTTGATCTCGCGAAAACGGCGGACCTTCTCATCGAACAGGCTGCCGTTGAAGGTTGCCAGTTGCACATTTCTTTCAATAATATATTCAGCGGCAGAACGGTAAAACCCTTTTTCGAACTGTTGTGTAAGGTCTGCGGTCTGCACTTTTCCGCTTTCATAAGCGGCCACCAACGACTCCAATCCGTTTGTCAAGGCTTTCTGCCGGGCTGCCAGCCAATTGAACCAATCTTTCAAGGAGTCGATATGTACTAACCATTCGGACGCCGCAGCAAAAAGCGTTTTTTTCCAATCCGTACCCTGCTCTTCTGGAGTACTCAAGTTGATCCCCAATAGCGAGGCAAGCCTGTCCTGTAGCTGTAAGACGTTTCGGTTGGAACTTACATAAGCTTGTAGCAGCTTGTAATGGCCGGAAATAAAGGCCTGGCTCCCTTCTGCAAACTCATCTGCTAATTGCAGCCGCCAGCCTCTTAAACCGGCTGAACCGATAATAGTGCCTGCTGCCCTGTTCAATTGAATAACCTGTTCACAGGCTTTGATCACCCTGTCCCAATCGGCACCTCCACTACGCCAGAGGTGTCCTATTACCGGAGGCAACCATTCTGCTTTGGCCAATATTTCCTGCTCGTCTTGATACTGGATAATCTGCTGCAGGGCTCCCGGCACACCTTCTTTTTCGATTCCGCCGGATAACGACAGGCGGTTCACATCCTTCAACAAAGCCCTTTGCTTAAACCAGCGTGGTAAAAACCACTGCCCCGAGGCGATGTTCCAGTCCGCAAGCGTACGGGACGCCGGGTAAGTCAAGCTTTCTTTTTGAAAACGGCTTAATAAATCTGCACGGATATTATCTCGCTTACGCCCATGCGCAGCTATCTCCACCACCCTGCCCATAGTCTGCTCCAAAGAATCTGTGCGCAGCATCGAAGCCGGCAGATCTTCCATTTGCTGGAAAACTTCCGCTAAAAGTGCCAGTGCTGTTTCCTGCTCTCTTGTTCTGACCAACTGCCCAACCTTCAGTACCTCGCTCACCTTCTGCGTTTGCTCAGCAGAATTGTTTAATTGCGCTAATAAATCTTCAAGAACCACCTTTATATCCTGTTTGAGCTGAAGATTATATTGTGCGATCCGGGTCGCCTGCCAGGGGTGGCCGTAAGGATGCCCGATCAATTGACCGGCAGCTTGTAATTCTTGTACGGCATCTCTCCAAACCGTTAGCTGTTGCGCAGTTAATGCCTGCAATGAATCTGCCGAGAAATTGACCAGGTCGGGGCTTTGCGGCAAGCGGCTGTACCTGGTAAATAACTCAAACAGCGAAAACCCGAAAGGATATTTTTCATGCAATGCGGTCACGTAAACGTTGAGCTCGTTACGTAAATTGAGTAAGCGCTCTGCCTCGGCCTGGTAGGTTTCAGGCGGTTCTCTCCGGATAACTTCTGTAGCAGCTTTCAGCTGTTCAAGTACGGCAGATTTTTTCGATTTATTGGAATGCAGTTCCAGGCAAAAAGGACCGATACCGATAGATTCCAGCCTGCTTTCCACCACATCCAGGGCCGCTTTTTTAGCGGCCACGAATAACACTCGTTTACCTGAATACAAGGCGTTGGCGATGATATTGGTAATGGTTTGTGATTTGCCTGTTCCCGGAGGGCCATGCAGTACAAAGCTTTTTCCCTCTCCCGAACTGACTATAGCCTGTAATTGGGATGAGTCTGAACTGATAGGCAGGGAAACAGCCCCCGGATGCAACTGGTCGTCGGCTATCGATGCAGCATCTGCTTCAGCATCCGGCTGCCATTCCAATTTACCCGAGATAAGGCTCGCTACTACCTTATTTCGAGCCAGCTTATCTGCGTTATTATGAATATCGTTCCATAAGATAAATTTGCTAAAAGAAAAAGTGCCCAATAGGGCCTGCTCTTCCACGTCCCACCTTGATCTGGTCATGATAGCCTGGCGAATGATATTGAAAACGCGCTTGACATCTATCCCACTTTCGTCTTTTGGCAATGTTTCTAAACCACCGATCGTGATTCCAAAATCCTGCCTGATCATTTCCAGCAGGGTAATGTTCATGATCGTTTCCTCTTCCCGACTCCTGATCACATAGCCCTTTTGCGCCGATTTACGTACGATCTCAACGGGCAGCAGTAAGATGGGTGCATACCTGGGGCGTTCGCTAAGGTCGGTTTCAAACCATTTTAGCAAACCCAAACCAACATAAAGTGTATTAGCGCCATTCTCTTCCAGAGAGAGACGGGAAGACCGGTACAGACTGGTGAGGCTGTAATCAAGTTCAAGATCAGACAAATAAGTTCTCAGCCGCCGTTGTGACAGTTCATTTTTAACCAGGTCGGCAATGGGGTCTGATTGATGTAAGGCTTCATATACCCCGGTATCCCGTGGGTTATTACTCCAGTCTGTGGGCTTGGCCAGCACCTGGAACTCGGTACCATCTGCGAGTGCATCTTCCAGCTTACCCGCATTAATGGTGATGAACTGGATCACACTCTTGGTAATTCTTACGTTCAACAAACTATTGCGAAGGGTGAGGTCAAGCAACTTCCTCTCCCAAAGCCTTTGCTTGGAAACAGCTATCTTATCAGCATGGATCAGCTTTTCGCCGATAAAGATATCCTCCGGCAAGGCTGTTTCTTTGGTCAGCCTCGCTTCTTCAACGATCTCCCAACCAGCGGGCGTGGGCATTCGAAGCGGCAGCGGGCGGATGGAACTGAACCGGGCCCGTTTTACATCCAGGAAAAGAATGAAGTCTTCGGTCCTCATCATTTTTTGATCGGCCGATCGCACGGCATCGTCAAACGAGGCTTGGTTACCTGCATTCATACAGGTTGCTTCCAGAATCACAATATCGTTGATGCCATCTGCCGTGCGCTTGGTGATCAAGGATGGGTCATCATTAACGGTATCCGCAAACGACTCGTCGATGAGCCAGCCACCTACAAAGGCATGCCCCTTGATGATGATGACCAGGGGATGAATGCCTACCGCTTCCAAACAGGCTGCGTAAAGCAAAGACAGATCCAGGCAGTTCGCCAATCTGTTATGGAAAATATTATCAGCCAGCCTGATGCGCTGGCCACTTTCTTCAAAACTTGCCGGTACGGTACAATACACGAGGTCCATTGCAACTATGGCTTCAAATATAGCAGCCATCTGTTTCCTGACACGGTTTGGGTTACGGCTTTGATACTCATCGAACGATGGGCTGCCTGTCCATTCTTTTAATAAATCCGAAGCTGTTTTAATAACTTTAACTATCTCAGGATGATTAGGCGTAATAAAGGCCGCCAACATTTCCGGTAGGACAGCAACACCGTTCCATTGATCATAGGCCAGAAGCTCTATGCAGTAATGTTCCCGAAAGATCACATCGTTACCTGCAGTTACGGTCAGTATAAACTTGCCTGAAACGCGTTCGGTTAGTTCGGCAAGGTATTTCGACGAAATGTGGATGGGAATATTCTTGAAGACCTGCTCTTCCCCACTGTGCAAAATACTGATATCACCATCCCAAATGGCCGCAAAATCAGGTTCAGATTCAATATTTAACTTTACATTTTCCCAATGTAGTCCAGAATTGTTTTTGATAGTTAAACTGCGGATAACCGGGACATGGTTTTGCTGGAAAGCAAAATTGATGGCGGGAGAATGATCGAGAACTATTTCGGGTTTAGGATGGCTGATTGTGTTCATACAGGCTGTTAATATAAAAAAAACCTGTTAGTATCAACCCGTTAATTCTTAATTTAACGCCATAAACCCAAACCAATGTTCACCGCTTCAAACAAAAACAACCAGCTTGGTCCACTGAATTTGAATCGTATTTGTCTTGTCCGTTTATGTTTTGCTGGCTATTCTGACGGATACCATCTTTAAACTCCCTGAAGAAACCTCCATTCTACTGACCTACATTGATAACCTTACCCCCAATAAAGCCCTATGTCCCAACCGCAAAATACACCTTGACGATGTAGACCAGATATACAACATAGTGAACGTTACCCAATATAGATAGCCAATCATGAAAAGACTTTTTACAATCCTTATTGCTTTTATATCCATTCAATGCCTCGCGCAATCCCAGGATACAACCGGCCTTAAGATACCTTATACTGAAGGTAAAGTTATTTATGAAGAGGTTGTAGACCTCAATGGAATTAATAAGCAACAACTGTATTACAATGCGAGGCAATGGTTCATTGATTACTTCACTAGCTCCAAAGCGGTGATTGAAAATGAAGACAAGGAACAGGGTAGGGTAATAGGCAAGGGCACTGTAAACACTACAGTGAGCGGATTTTCGTCGACAACATACCCCACAGGATTAACTGTACAGATCGATGCAAAAGACAATAAATATAGGTATAAGATTTACGACTTTGTAATCACTAGCCCAGAGGTCGACCTAGGACGAATGTATGGGAAGCTTAGAGCGTTCGATTTTACACCGGAAAGGATCCTTGAAGATTTAGCGGCAGGCAGAAGAAAGACCTTCACAAAAAAACAGGCTAGAAACTTCTTGACCGCTTTCGACGCTCGGATTAAGGAAATGTCGCTTTCTATTAAAAAAGCAATGCTTAAAAACAACTCTAACGACTTTTAATACAAGCAAACGCCACTTTAAATTATCTGCAATCCATTAGGTTCATAAACCACACGATATTTATCCAAATTCATCACCACAATGGCAGGTTTAGATAAAGAATACCAGGATGTTATTAAGGCACAGCAAAGCCTAATTAACGCCATGAAAGCAGAAGTGAAAGCAAATAATCAGTTCGTGGACGTCAATAAGGCGTTCACCGAACGGGGCTGTAAAGAAAACATGGAGCTTAAAATGCGCATACTCAAACTGGAGAGGCCTAGCTTTGAGCCCGATGGTTTCTTCTACGATGATATGAACGGGTTGAACGCCGATTATAAAACAAAACACATAGACTTGCAAACCCGTCATTACCGCGCTTCGCTACTTCTTAATCAACATATCTAAACAATGCATGATAACCAGCTACTAGCACGGCTTGCTATTATTGTTAAAGAGGCAGGCACACAACAAGCTTTTGCGAATGCGGCCGGTATTACTCAGGCTAATGTTAGCCAGATGCTAAGCGGGAAACTGGCGGTTAATAAAGAATATCTGTTCTATGCTGTGTACAAGCTACATTACAATGCCGAATGGATCCTAACCAAAAAAGCAAAAAGCCCCCTACATTGCTGTAGACGGCTTTTTCTTGGCGGTGAGGGAGGGAACTGAACCACTCTCCTAACCTATTATTTTTCAGTGTTTTATATACTCAATTTTCTACTACTCCCGAAACTACTCGCAGTTTTCAAGAGCGCTTAAATCGTTTATAACACAAAGATAATCAATCCGGTACCATTTGCAAGGTTCGAAGTGAAAAACACCTTGAACCCTATTTAATCCTACCGCGAAAAACGTATTATAGCTTTAAAATGCAGTTCCAGTTAATCAAGATTAACGAAAATAAAGGCGATGTGGTAACCTAAGAAAACCTTTATGATACGCCACCTTCACCGGTATTTTCCTGTCCAAACAAGAGACATTTTTTGATCTACATCTTGATGCTGCTTTCAAAGACTATATACCTCCAAGTTTCTGATGCAGAGACCTATCATACTTCATGGCAAACAGCCGTTACAAAAGTTATTCAGTCGTTGAAGGCAGCTTGCAGTTCATCAAAACTTCAAATGGGCTCTATTTAGCATATAAATAAATTCTTTTATTGTCCGGATAAAGACCAGTCGAACGACATGGCAACAAACGCTGTAATTAGTCCCTGACGGACAATTATGACCACTAAATATCGCCTAATAACAACTTACAGTGCCGTCGCATCGGCGTCGTCTTCAAACTGGCCGAAAAATTCCCGAATAAACTGATCGACTTCGGCTTGGCCCCCCGGGTAGGTCGAGGAAAGTTCATTTGAAATGAGCAGCAGATTGTTTTTGATCGCATGATCCGGTTCATACAATTGTGCTATTGAACCCAGCAAAGCAAAAATCAGCCGGCGCCTTTGCTCATCGCCATTTTCACCATATATCTCGCTGAAAATTGGACTTAGTACCGTTTTGTAAAAGATATTGACTGCGATTGATAAGGATGTGTAGCCGTCGAAAAGGTCGGAATGTATACCGCCAAGTGCACGCAAGACAACAGGATGCACAACATCGCGGAAGCGATCCAGTGCTGTAAATACGACGATACTATCCGCGGGAATGCCATGATAGTTCATGCTAATCAGTTCCACGACCAAATCAGCATATTCTTTCTGGGATATGAGACTTCGTTCACGAAAATGATCGAGCAGCACCAGTGAGAAAATCCCATCGACCTTTTGCTCATCAAACGCCAGTGCCCTGAATGTCCATTCCTCCGCAAAAAGCAGGTAATCTTTTTCCCTTGCCGTTAACGCCGTATCTACAAAGCTTTCACCCATCAGCTCATTCAACTTCGTTTTCTCGGACCAGCCAAGATCAATGGCCTTATGGCAGGGGAGCACATCGCAACGTTGGGTGATCCAGTCATGCAACCTGGCCAGCTTTGCACGCTGATTGGCAATGTCCACGGCGGTCAGGTGTTGCCATGCAAAGCCGTCACCCTGCGGTAGCAGAGACTTACTTTCCTTCTTTCCGGCGGGAAAGTCCCTCATCAGATCATTCAAAACATCGAGGGTGGATTGACTGACCGCTAAGGGATTAGTCAAGGCGCCGACTAGATCAAGAAGCTTTAACTGCTCGAGCGTGAATAAAGTGATGATATCCATAATCATTCCTTTACCTGCCGCAAGCATGTTTCTGGCAGTGATGAACTCCTGCGGTCCATTCGCGGTCTGTATGCCGGGTGCGTCAAATGGCAGCAGTTCACTCCATATCTGTATTGGGTTTACCTGTCGAAGCGCTGCGATACCGCCGATCGTCATTTTACCGGTCGCTATAAAAGAGTTAACGTATCGCTGTTGCTTCACCTGTTCTTTTAATTGTTCAAACAGGGGCTGAAAGTCAACGGCAGGATTACCCGTCGTACCCAAGGAAAACTTCCGTAAGGCAGTTGAGCCGCTTTGCTCATCAGCCAACATGTCCATGCTAACCTGGTAGGCATAGTTATACCGGTGACGGATTTTCGCAATCGTCCATTGACCGGTCTCTAAAGTCACACGGTCACCGGGCTTTTTTCCGATCAGTAATTGAGCAATCGTTTCATCTTCCTGACGTTCGTCGGGTAGCAAGGTTCGTGTGGAGGACGGGCAGATCACCCAGCTTACTGTGGTGCCATCCTCGCCCGTTAGTGTAACTGCACTACCGATACCCGCTGTCTGCGGATCAGCAGGGTGTTCCACCGTAGAACCATGGCCGATCAGCAGGCCAAAAAAAAGTTCATGAGCCGCTAAAAGGGTAATAAATTGTTTTCTCGTTTCATACGCAGCAGCATAGCAACGCTCTTTCTGCCCGCATAGGTAAAATAGAAAAGCCAGTTTGTACTGCATCTCCATAGGCAGTTGCCGGTCAATTTCATGAATCACCGCCAAGTGCACGCGTATTGCCTGCCAATCATTCTGCTGATATTTGATCTGCAATAACCTCACAATCATCCGCTGGTCATCCGGGTAAATAGCAAGGTACTGTTCACATGCCCGTAAAGCACTCGGCACATCGTTTATATGGTGATAGGTGGCTACCATGTATTCCGTTAGGAATTGGTTTGGGCCATGATCATTGATCAGCCGCTGGCATAATTCAAACACTTTTTTGGTCAGACCTGCCGCGAAATATAATCTAACGAGGTCTTTAGATAGAGGGGAAAGCACCGAAGCATCCGTGATGTCTTCCATCAAACGTATCGCTTTATCATAAGCATCCACCTTAGCGAGCTCCATCGCCAGTTCGTGCACGTCCTCCTTCGAGGTCGCCTGGGGTACATTGGCGTAGGCCATTTCTAAATTATCGATAACTGCTACCGTATCTCCCTTCTCCCTGCACCTGCGTGCCTTATTGACATAGGGCGATATCCTTTCAGGCTGCCAAGCAATAACCTCATCGATCACCCGGTCGGCCGCCGCAGCATTTCCTATTCTGATCAATAATTTAATCAGCAGTTCATAGGCATGTGTTTTAATTTGTTCATTGGTCGCGTTGACCAACAATTCATTGAGTCCCGCGATGGCTTCAGCATATTTACCATCGACAGAATTGTTCTCTGCCTGCAATAGTTGGATATCCTCCCGTTCCGAAGCACTTTTGGCTAATTGCGACGCCAAGGAAGTGTATTGAAGGGCCTGTGCACTATCCCGCAATTCCATGGCGATGATGGCTGTTTCACGTAGGATCTCAAACGTCTGCTGCAAACGGCCGGCCTCCTGCATATCTTCTAAACAGCCTTTCCTGTTCTGCAATATCCGTTTGGCCACGCCGCGGTTCCGAAGGAACCAGCTACGGGAGGCGGCCAGGTCGGTACCCTGCAATCGGGACCAGGCTTCATCCAGTAACCGGATCACATAATTAGCCTTGTTCATGGTTTCCCGATTTACCTGACCTGAGGCGACCTTGAAGGGGTCGTGTATAGAACTCAGGATCACTGCTGCGAGATTACCCTTCAAGTCATGGTCTGTCTCGCCACCTGCATCCAGTGCAACCTGTGCCCAGGTGATCGCCTCATGCGATAATCCCCGATCCAGTGCGGCTTTTGATAGCATAAAAGCGACTTGGCTGTCCTGCCGTGCCGGTACCGGCATAATCGCTAAAAGCGTCGACCACGACTCGCCTTTGCTAATCTGAAGGTAGGTGGACCAGGCCTGTGCGTCATCAGGTGATACTTGGAATATCTTTTGAAGCAAGGTTCGAGCTATATCATGTTCGCCGATTACAGCATGCCCTAACGCCGCAAAGTTCAGAGCCTTCAGATCTTCCGGTTGGTATTTGCCCGCTTCCACCAACATGGTTCCCGCCGTTATATGTTCGAATAACTCCAAATGACAGATGCCCATATTGGCCAGCACGCGGTAACGCTGACGGTCGTTAAGCTGTTGCCAGTGCTTTCCCCTGAAATCGGAGTACTGCTTAATCGCCAGCCGGTGCTGATGCCCGTCGCGGTATTTCATGATATTGGTGATCTCTTCGTCGAGGTCGGCAGGCGCTGTTGCAGGGCTGTTTGAATCGATTTTTTTCATCAACGCAAGGATCTCAAGTGAGATACCGGTATGCGTGGCCTGTTCCGTAACCAGTTGCGTGGTCTGCTGCCTGATCACTGTCGTATCGTTTTTGATTGATTCGAGCTGATCCTGGTAGACCCGGTTAATCAGCTGCTCTTCCACAGCGAATTGCTGCCCGGTTGCCCGAAACTTCGACTCATGATTGGCTTTTATCTCCTTAAGTTTTTCGACCGGGTATTTATCGACGTTATTAGTCCTGACATGATGAGCATAACACATAAGCATCAGGTTGTCGAACCCCCGGCGCTTTTCGTTGGTCTGTTGTGTGTTAAATCGCTCGCCGCCTTCCATCGCCGCTTCGATGTGGCAGACCTGTGCGATGAAATTCATTTCTTCGTCAATCAACGGATGGGAACATCCCGGATAGGCACAGCAGTTACCTGACAAGGCGAACAACCTGGTTAGGGTTTCTTTCAGCGGCGCAAATCGTTTGGTGTCCTCATTCATCAGTTTCAGTTCAAAAAGTAAAAATGCAACATTAGTCCGAATTAACAGGCATCAATTCTTAGGCGTCGTATTAAATGAAATGAAAAGTAGCTCACATGACAGCACCATTTAGGGGAACGATTACCGTTCCGGAGTATAATGAAAGGCAGCCTATCTAGGAAGGATCCGTTCCAGGTAAATAAGCTTTTTTGTAAATTCGCCGAGTGAGAAGCGGTTTCAACATACAGCTTCTCTACAGTTGCTTGGAGCAACTGTCAACGATATGAATGTCAACAGTTGTCCATAGAAACCTGATTGAGAGTATTTGGTAACTATATGAGAGTCGCCGCTCATGGCAATTTTGTCTTTGCAAACACAAAACACAGGTTAGCCCAATATTTAATGGATAGATTTCCGCCATGAAGGTATAGCGGATGAATCAATGTTCTCATGTCTAAGCTGAATGAGGCGTCGTTGCTGTTTGAACATGCCTTCGAATAAAGGAAGAAGTTGACGTGGTTTGGAGCATCTTAAAAAAATTAACGATGCAAGAAAAAACGTAGAATTACCGATTTTTACCGGAACGCTATGGAAACGGAAGCAAAAGCAAGTGCTTCCATTGTTGCCTTAGGCACTTAACCATACAAACTTAATTTTTTAAGCTTCCTAATGATAACGAGTGATTTTTTATCAGATATAAAGTTCATCACGACTAAGCCCCTATTCTACCACATGGTGGATCAGTTGGTGGTTAAGCGATTGACCACTGAGGACCTGAGCATCGAACTGGTGGAACTTGATGGCGATGAACTCCATGAACGATCAGAATGGATTCCCATTTCATCATGGATTAACCTTATAGTGAAGGAAGCTTTCATCACCAACCATTTTAAAAAAAAGTCGGTCGCCTTTACAACGTTTATGCAGGAATGGGAATCAATTTTTTCCATGTTTAAAGGTGATGGGAAAGAGCGTTCACCTCTTAATGATTACCCGCCGCTTTCCATATGGTATGTAACTCATGAGAACATAAAATTGCGCTTTCTACTTACACACGGTTCCAAAGAAAGACTGAAACGCGAAGTAAAATCCGCATTCGAGACTATTTATGTGTTGAACAAAAGCAGAAAATCGCGGGTTAAATCTGTTTTAAAAACGGTGTTTGCTCAATCGGATCACATCAAGTATTTGCGCTTTATAGAAGACGAGTGGCAGGTAATCAATCCTATCTTTGAAGAAAGTTCCAGGATAAGCCGTAAATATTTACAAGAAAACGATTACCGAATTAAAAAACCTTGGATCGTATTTCAAAAAAATAATCTGCACCAGTATAAAATCACCAATAACAACTGGGTACTGGAATTCGACAACCTGGAAACGTTAATGCTTCAGCCAAACGATGTTGCAATTTATTCAAGTATCAGCGACCAAAATCTAAATTTTGCCCTTTCCTTCTACAACGAAACTATTCTTCCGCGCCATAAATACTACCATGGTATGTTTCCACATGTCGAGCAGCAACAGGAATACTTCACCTATTTTCAGTTCATTATAACTTCGTTGATATTTGCTTATACTGCCCTTGAAGCTTTTGCAAATATTTGTATTCCCGACAATTATTCGATCGAGGAGGAAAAACAAGGTATTAAGACCATCTATTCAAAAACTGGGATCGAGCGTACCTTTACGTTGAGGGATAAATTTAAGCGAGTGCTAACCGAAGTATTACAGACAACAGAACCAAGCCAGGAAAAGTGGTGGAGCAAATTTATTACGTTAGAAAAGCTTAGGAATGAGATCATTCACACAAAACAGTCCAGTTCAGATGGACGATATTCAACTTTGTTGTCGAAAAACATTTTCGATATGATCAAAGTTCACAAAACCATCATTTCTTATTACGGTCATTATATCAATTTGAATAAACCAGAACTCCTTGAGGAGTTCCCTTATCAATTTGGATATGATGATGTTGTTGCCGGGCTGAGCGATAGCCCTGAATTCGATTCATGGACCGTAGATCACAAAATGCACAAGGCGTTCTTCAAAGCAAAAGGGAAATAACGCCACTGTCCTGAGAAGTGACGTCCTGGAAGAATTTTGTCAAACCGAGGAAAGGCCTTGGCCCGTTTCTAAGCTGCTTATGATGCAGCATTACTGGCAAACCATTTTCGTTGTTGACATCCCGTTGACATGCCCTAGTGTAGAACATAGCCCGATTCATTTCAATCCCTCAACAACATTCAAAACAAAAAAGCAAGTTTAACGACAAGCCTTCTCTATATGGAGAAACCAATGAGATTAATGGTATTGTATAGCCCGTTTCTTTAAGATGGCAATCGCATCGTCGGCTAATTCATCGGTGAGTCCAACAGAGGGGCTAGTCAAAACCAAATGCTCTTTGATGTTGTCCGGCAGATTCCCCAGCATTTTATCGTCGTCTATAATCACAAACCTTTCCAAATGATTATGTTCATGGTGATACCATTCCAGTATTTCGTTCAGGCGACTGACTTCTAAACTGTTTGTGGATAGTTTTTGCACGTTTCGTGCCCTGATTCCTCTGACCGCTAACATTCTTTGCCACTCAGAATCGCTATACTGGCTCTTATGTGAAGTAGTCAGCAAAACGGAGGCATCCATTTCAACAATAATACGCTGCAGTGCTTTTACCGATCTGAAACTAAAGACGGGAAAACCATCCTCCATAAACTCCGGCTTTCTCCAGGAGTTCGCAGGAACCATAACACCATCAATGTCCAACAAAATCAACATGATACGAATTTACAATTAATTTTTCAGCGGGTGGTTATTCCCTTAACGAAATCCACTTCTAAATTGTTATACTTCGCATCCATTTCATTCAAGTGCGCGATTTTAGCGGGTGTATCCCAATCCTCTTCATCGAAGAGCACGGTATCCCAGCCGACTTCCTGGGTAGCTGAGGTAGCATGTGTTGCTAACTGGCCAAGTTCAACCGCCATGATCAAGGCACTGAGATAACGGTGATGCCCGTCGATCACCAAATGACCAGACACTTTAATTTCATCAAACTTAATATCATGCGCCATTTTCTGACAAAGTCGAAAGATAATCTGCACGCTCAATTTCGTTTGCGTAGCAACCAAAGGTATTTCTCGACCTTTGATAAAATTTTGAATGTATTCAAGATTGATATTTTTCTTATTCGATTCCATAATGTACGAACAATACACAAAGTCGTGGGTCGTGTCACGGCTCTTTTCAAGAAATAGTCATCTGCCGCGGCATACACCTTGTGGATGCTCGCATGGTTCAACATTTAAACTGACTATGCTAAACATGCTCTCACAAAGAAGTTTTGCGTACTTTTCAAAGCCGCCTACCCTGTTCGGCTGCCTCGATTAACCGGAATTGTTCGAAACTCGAACGGAAAATACTTCTTCTCCATCGAACCGTATAGTTGTAAAAAAACCTTAAACTCCGGCAAGTATGAATGCTCCGGAGGCACGTTATCGACAAAGTCAATGAGTTGGTTCCATGATTCGAATACATCAGCAAACCAATCCGCCAGGTACCAGGAATCTTCATTTTTATGATTGAACGAGATTGCGCTAATAATTGCCGATTCAAGATGTGTACAGATAAAGTCCAGCATGAGCGACTGCGCCTCAGGACACATTCTCAGTTTAGTGGTGGGCAAGTCACCATCCATCACAGTTTCGTTTGTCCGATTGTACTCATAGTATTGGATCACTTCGTAATTGACCTCCTCGTTATTAACGAGCACCTCCTTGAAATAACGCAGTAAGTAAGCACGAATCTCGTTGCGATCCAGCACCGAAGCCTCTATATTTTGACCAATTAAAAAGTAATGCAACAACTGCCCCTCGATATGAAACGGGTAAACGGCCTGCTCGAAGAGGCGTTGCACAAAATTCTTGAATAACCCCGCTACCCCGCCTTTGTCCTGGTAAACCTTATTCGAAATCCGGTGCTTATAATCATGCAGCTTATCTGCAATATCTTTCACCTGGACGGGCATATAATTCCAAGGAAAATGTGGATTCGAAACCAGCGGAACATTCGCGGCAAAGAAAACCGCCTGGATGACTTTTTCAAAATCCTGCTGATTATCCTCCATTTTAATCCGTTCAAAAAGGCGGTTGAGTTCTATCGCATGGCCGCCATGCAACCAACTGACAATACTTTCTTTGAATTCAGGAAGATCACTATTTCGTGCCTTCAGAAAACTGCTGTAAGATAGTTGGAAGCCTTTAAGGCTATAATGGAAGTACTTGGCAAAGTTTAGTGGATACCGGACGGATAAGAAATCCCGTTCTTCGTGCGCCCAAGTTTCTTTGAAGATACTGTTCAACAATATTTCAATTTTCTTTCCTTCCTCCTTTGAAAGGCGATACTCACCATTCGGTTCCGTCAACTCCGTAATCATCGCAGATTTGTGGTCGACCTGTTTCAGTTCATAGCTATGCTCCCGGTTTGAAACGACTGACCTGCCGGCGTAAAGCCAAGTGGTAGATTTATCAAACAGATCTTTATATATCCGTGGATAGCGATAGCGCAAAAGCTCTAACCGAAGCAGGTCTGCAATCAAAATCTCGTTTTTTAGCTCCTCGGAATTGACAAGCAACGCATTTAAAATATGATTGACATCTCGAAAAGAAGACAACCAGTCTTCCAGAATACTGACCTCGTGGTCATAGATCTTTTTGATCGCGGTTTGACACGCTTTTTCTTGCTGGGTGCCGAAAACCTTGATCAGTTCGCATTCGAGGTACTCTTTTAAGATATGACTGCTAAAGCTCGGTAGATTGATCTCCAACTGAAATATTTTTTCGAGAAAATGGTTGTATTGATGTTCATTTAGCGCTTTGATGGCGTTCAGCAGATAGTCGCGGTCATATGCGACCAAAAACACGGTGTTGTAAAAATTTGCCGTATTCCTGATTAGCCGGATAACTTCACGAATTTCGCTTTTATCCAGCCGGTCCAAATCATCGATCACGATGATAATCTGCCGGTCAATCTTTTTCAACCTGGCATTGATGTCTTCATACTGCTCGGACAACGAACCTGCACCGCCAGTGATCATTTCTGCACCAGCGGCTATACCCCGTACAATGGTATTGTCGTGTAAACTGATCAGTTTTTGACCATAATCATGAATATCGCGTGCTAAGGTTATGTGAAAAGGGCTGATCTTGTGTTCGAGGCTTTCAAAAAAATCTTTGAGAATAGCTGTAGGCTCGTGAGCGTTCCAGGGATTGAAAGGAACAATGAGCTGCGAAGGGCCATTCAATTTCTTCACAACAAGATTCAGAAAGCTAGATTTGCCACTGCCCCACTTGCCATTGATGCCGATAGCGAATGATGACTGAAAATGGCTCTTGTTTAATCGCTCTGCAATGGAGGCAGCATACGTCGTATACCCCAGCCTATCATCACTTTCAGCGGTAACCGGCAGGTTGCTATAAAATTCGGAACGGTCAATATTTTCCGGCTTACGCTTCAACCACTTAATTGCATGCAGGTAGCATTCACCGGCTGCAACCAGCATAAAAGTATCCCCATATTTCAAGGCCGGAAAGAAACGGTAAGGTGTAAATATCCATATATTGTGGAAGTAACGGTATGCTAAGTAAACCAAGGCCAAGCCCCAAAGCAGGGTACTGCGCCTGAGAGATGGGACATAGCCCAGCGGTCTTGACAGGTAATAGGCGATCAGCAGACCGGCCACACCTATAAATGCCAAGTCATTTAAATAGCTAGCCTCTACCCATTGCAGAACGTAAAACACGACCGTTTTGGTAAACAAGCTTTCCAAAACGAGATGAAAAAGCAGGATAGGCAGGAAGAAAAGAAGATACAGGCGAAAGAAACGGTTTATGGTCATATGAGCTAAAATAACAACAATGTTTAAAGTAAGCCAGTAAGAAACTGTCAGAAAGACATCCGAAAGCGCAAGCGGATCAAGCTCGGACTACGGATTGCAACCAAGAAAATCCGAAGCCTAAGTCGTCAACAGCTTTTCCAAAACGGCGGGAGACATATCGACCAAACGCTTTAGGGCAGGCTTTAGATGCTCATAGATTTCATCCGCTCCTTTGTTACCGGCGTAGCTCACGACAATACCGGCGGCACGCTGATACCAGCGCTTTTTGCCTAATGGAAACTCGGCTTTCAAACTACCAAAATCGCTTCGAAGCTCTTCGATCGAATTAAAAACGATCTCCTGGCCCGCAGCGAGTTTATCTAAAATCGCAATCACCTGATCCACTTTGCTGGAAAGCTCCTTGACCTGCTCCACCGAGAAAGTATCCTTGCCTAATTGCGTTACGCCCGCTTTTTCCAGTTCGCGCACGGCATAAAATATCTGGGCCTCGTACCGAAGCTTACACCGCTGATAATCCTGTTGCCTGGAGTGTTCTTCCAAACCGGTTATGCTAAACTCATCCTCGCTGCCACCAGTTCTTGCAGGCAACAGCCGCCCGGCGAGCCAGTCCAGCCGTTCATTGAAATAGTTGATAGCCTCCGCATAAAAAATGGTTTTGTCACTCTTACTGGCGAACCGGCGTGCACCATCGGCTAGCAGCTTTTTATGTTCGTCTCTTCTTTCGTAGGCATAATAATTGGCATTTTGTTCCAGGAATGCCCTTGTTTCCCTGCGAACAATACCCTGAAAATCCAGGTCGTTTATCTGCCTTAAGAAATCGTCTATTTGCATGTTGATATTTAACAAATGATATCTTGTCAAATATAATGGCGGCCTGTGCGATTACGCGAACTTAATTGACTTTCATAAGTCGTCCTGCTATATTTGTAAAGATGCCACCCAAGATGTTAAAGAAACACCGTCCAAAAGGAGAAAGACTCGGATGGAAGCCACTGCAAGAAGCGCAATGGGTTCGCGTGAACAGCATCACCGTTAAAGGACGCCCGGCATATGTCAACGAAAACCTAATGAAGCAACAGGTCCTTCTTCAGTTTACCCGGCCCCTACTTTCCTGGTTCCTTGATATAAACTTTAACCGGCTGCCCCTTAAAATTCATACAAAAGCACCCGTGCCGTGGTGAATGCTTGACTCGACGCCTCAGGTCTGGACGTTAAGGTACCTGATGTTTGGGTTGATCCTTTCTATCACCTGAAACAAATCATGATGCCATACGCTGTCTCCTAGAACCATTTTCTGGTAGGATATCCCGGTAGGATTCAGCTCCTTAAACAACAAAACGACCGCGGCTCTTCCTCGTATCTCCTCATGAATGGCCCTGGCATCAATATCTTTTTGCGTGATTGGAATGGCCCGGTTATTGGAAAAGCTGCTAAAGACGCGCTCGATACCCAGGACAATGACCAAATTTCCCTCTTTATAGGTTTTATGCTGTGCCAGTTTTTCCCTGATTTTGGTAACAAGTCGTTTATTCACGTCCGCTACTGTGGTGTTGGTCGCGACAAACGCATTAGCAACAAACTTATTCGTTTTCAAATCAGCTTCTATTTTAAACTTGATATACCCAGGATAGGAATGCAGCAGCTCCTCGTAGTGCTTTTCGTAGTGCTGACTGAAAGTTGGTTCAATGTTGAACACATACGTATCCGTTTCTTTTTTCGCAGGATGTAGGATCACGTTATCCTTCGCCGACCGGTAACCATGTAAAAAGGATTTTACGCCCTGATTAAACAATTCCTTACTTTGTCGGATTAGCGAATCATCGCGTTTTTTAAAACCCATATAGCCGGAAAAGATTTCATGGGGCATGAGCGTCCGGTTGATCGTTGTCCTATGGAGATGGCCAACAACATCTGTAGCGTAAGCCAAAAGCTCCTCGGTGAATACATCGTAGTACCTGGTGATTTCGACGTTATAAATCTGGCCGTTCAATGCCATTAAGATATCGATCTCCTTGTGCCGGCCATCGCTCAGATAGGTCTTCCCTATTTGGGGGTCCAGGCCAACGGTCCGTAAGAGGTAGTTGACATGTAGCTCGAACAACTTCTCGTTAAAGCCCTTGTAGTTAATTCTGCCATTTTTCTGGACCAGGTTATAGCAATGATGATCGGGTAAGGTCTTGTATAATCTTAACAGTTCCGCTACTTCGTTGAGCAGATAGATGGAATTGGGCTGCTTATCCGCTAAAATATGCAACAGCCAGCTATCGTGGTTTTTCATCAGCGGCGATTCCAGGTCCTCGGCAGGCAGAAACGCTGCCAGTTCATCCCGAATGCCCTCGATGTTTCTGAAATGCGGGTCATTGACCAGGACATGCTGCCATTTAAAGAGCTGAAGACTATTATACCACTCCTCTAAAAAATTCATTTTAAGCGTTAATTGTGTATTTTTATGAATGCCGGAAATTTCGGTTACTCCAATTGCACTTCGATGAATATACCAGAAAATATCCATATTGATTTCCTACATGAGCTGAAGTTTGTCACTTTCCCATTAAGCGATCTAATCAAAAAAAACGATCGTTTCACGGCGCTCATCGAAAAAGAATTTGCGCGACTGCAACCGCGGCCGAAACCCTATCTCTACGTGCAGGATTTAATTACAGACAAACAATGGGAAACATCGGTTGCTGAAAGTCATGCCCGGGCCAGCGTGTCCGGTCCTGGAACAGTCGCGGCGCCTGTCGTAGCGCGGACGGCGACCGAACGTCGCTATTACCAATTAATGGAACAATTCCAGGAAGCTATTGCCAACCAGTCCCTCGCCGAAAAATATTATGGACGGTTGATCACCGAAACCCCGACGGTTCAACTGCTCAAAAAAATCAACGAACAGGCAGAGGTCTTCAAGAAGTATATTTTCCGAGACTTGCACATTCCGAATTATCAAGCCTACGGTAACGCTGCAGCCAAAAGCATTGTGGCATCCATATCCAAAATCAATGATATGGAATTGAAGATGGCCTTATTGGATTGGGTAATGGCCAGTTCAATCGATGTCAATCTGGTTATCGAAGCGATGTTCGATCGGCTCTCTTCCACAGAACAGGAGGAGGCGAAAGGACGTTTCATCATCTTAAAATCCTATGCCGATGAAGTATTTCAGGCCGCTATATCCGCGTTACAGGATACCCTGGTTGCCGGGGCTGACCACCAACCAGAAAAACCACCGATCACACCCGTTGACCGCCTGTTGCGGGAACTAAATATCATTATCGCCATTTTCAAATCGCAATACAGCAAGTACGATCCCGAAAATCCGGAGGCTTACCCTATGGTACTGGGCCCGGACGGTCGTGGCGGCATCAACGGACGTTATATTCAACATATGGACATCTCGTCCGAAGTTGAACTCTTTAATCTCCAGGAATTCAAGCGGCAAATGACTGAACGCTTTGAAGCCGCATCGAATCACCGCTTGCTGGAAAACCAGCTGATCGAAATTCACGAGCGGGCATTGGAGGGTTTAAACTTTTTCAATCAAAAGCTGACCGCAAGAAACAAGCTAGTTGATGACTTTTTGAAAGATCAGGAGCGGCCACTGGAGGTTCGGATCCATGAACTCGAAAAGTACCATGCGATCGTCACTGTTCATCCCCACTATATTTCCAGTATCGTCTTTGGCACGGATCGGTCGGCTTTACAAGAAGCAGGAATTAACCTGCCAATCCAACCGTTTAACTATATCGCCGATAATGCGCGGCTGGCACAGATCTGCGGCGAGGTCATTGCTTTCATTGAGAAGTTCAACATTATCGCGGTGAATGACCGCAGCCATGGCTATTATGAGGCCCCGCACCGGTTTTTTTCTTTCAACCTGAACACCTTTCATTTTCAAAACGACCCGGACCTGACAGCGGCTGAAAATATCAAAAGCCGTTTCCAGCAGCAACAGATCGTTTTAGAGACCAAGTTCAACTATGCGTTCAAGCAGGCTACCGAAAGCGCACTGGTGCCTTTTTTGGAAGAACAATACCTTTTAACGCCTGCGCCGAAAGCAGACTTTCTGAACTATGTCGAACTGCTGGGTAATCGGAATTTAGAGCGCCACTCGGCTGGGGCCAACCTGAAAAAAGCAGATATCTTTCGGGTATGGCTGAACCAAAAGCGTGCGGCGGAAGGGCCGGTCAAGACCGTAGCGGCCACCCCGTCGCCAGTAGCCAGCATTTTTAGGAAACCCGCCCTTACCGAGCAATACCTCAACGTTTTAAAGGTGGTCAAACCGCCCATTGTCAGCCTGGCCGGACATTACATTTTAGGTGAACGCTCCAAAAGCGCGGTGGTCGCCTGGTTCGATGTGCTGCAGCGGGAACACAGAACCGACCCGGCGTTGAGTCCTGATGTAAAAACCAAACTCATCAATGAGCTGATACCCGGCCTGGACATCACCAAACGCACGCTATCGAATCCCCCCAGCAGAGCTTACCACCAGTATTATAACGACCTGGAGCGGCTCATCAAGCAGATTTAGCTTCATTTTCTTCTTTATCTTCATTCGGGAAAATCGCGAAAATCGGTAAGGGCAACTTGCATAAAAATCAAATTTTATGCGATCATTCAACAATTCATCTGCACCGCAGAACAGCAAATTCAACAACGTAAAATCAGCGCCTGATGAGTACCAACGCGTCATTGACGCCTTCTTTGCAGGTCCTGCAACGATGCGCATGATAGAAGTCCAAACAGGTGTACTCCGGCCCAACATCTGCCGGTATGTGGCCAGGTTAAAACGGGCAGGTCAGATCAAGCTGGTCCGTTACGGCTATTGTCCCTATACCCGGCATATCGCCGGCTTTTATTGTACCAACATGCAACTGATAGCCAACGCAGAGCGATGTTCACAATTGCGCTTATTGTAAACTCCGTCAAAGGCACTAACTTTTTTTCTAACAGCTATCACCGTAGTTTCATTCCCGGTGTCTGGTTCCACGTCACTACACGAAAACCCAAGCAGCAGCGAAACGCCTCGGCAAAGCCGGGGCGCCGGGGATGGTTACTGCATTAACGCTAGAGGTAGAACAATGCAGTTCGTGATAGCGTTTGCCAAAGGCATCCTAGGTTAATCCCGGCCTCTTGGTTATTCCTTCATAAGTTCTGACCAGCCATTAGCAGATACGTTAGTCAAATTCTGACACTAGCGTTTCCTTCTAGACAGTGGCGGTCAACGATATCGGCAGGCGGAGGTCATGTGCCCTTTGCAGCATCACCATCCGGCAGCTGGTTGCATTATAATCAACTTTGCTCAATTCAACGGATTGCAGCCGCTGCGCGTTTAAATATTACCAGAACACGGTTGAATAAAGTAAGATTTAAAAACAGTGTTAAATACTGGTTTACAACAGATTAATAAACGGAGTATGATTATTTTAGCGGACTTTTTGCGTACTTTGATCAGACGATCTGTATATGTTGGTAGATGCAGTTTTTGCTGAAGTCATGCATGTATGTTAGGCGGCGACTGTACAATCCCTAATGCTATGGCTTTTACCCTGGCGCAACGGACCGCCATATCCTAAATATGCGCCCCATTCCTCACCAAGCGTCCATCATGCGCTTGAAACAACTAGACGGACTGGTTGAATGAATCTCAATCTAATAGGCCCGTCGTAGGTAGACCAGTAAGCAACTTAGGCAATTATGATTTACCATTCTTAACCGGCACAAATAAAATTTAGGTTGATGGCCTCTCCTCGATTTTAATGCACTGGTAATGAATTTACTATTTATGGTTACTATACGGGTTTTGCGTCCAGTCCTATTGAGAGAGTCTGTTTTGGACAACGGCTCGATGTCATTGTAGACATTCTTTAGAGCCTCATCTATTGATGATAATCATCAAATATTTTATAAAAAATAGTCGAAGATTTGAAATAAAGCAGTATATTACCATCATATTCAAGCGGGTGACTTCTCGCCTGCTTTCCCTTCCATAGTCAGCGAATTCAGATTCGTCATTAATTCTCTCATTACATTTTACTGTATTATTCACGACTATGGCGGCAATAGAAATTATTACCAAAGAAGATTTACTGGCTTTTAAAGCCGAGTTACTCAGTGAGCTTAGATTACTGATTAGGCCACAACAAACGGAAGAACGACAATGGTTAAAGAGCAAAGAGGTCCGAACAATGCTCAACATCTCGTCAGGCACTTTACAAAATCTGCGTATCACCGGGCGGTTGAATTACACTAAAATTGGCGGCACGTTATTTTACAAGCATTCCGAGATAAAGCGATTACTAGATGCTGGAAAGGAGAATTTATAATGGCTTCAACAAACAAGCTTTTCATTTTCCTCGATCAAGCAGTTACAGATAATTTGATCACCCCAAGTCACATCTGCTTGTTTCTAGCTCTATATAGATGCTATAAGGAAGCAGGCACCAATCCTTTTAACATTTCAAGAAAACAATTAATGTTTCACAGTAAAATTTCTTCAGCTGCTACCTATCATAAGTGCATCGTAGAATTGAGTATCAGGGGTTATCTTTGTTATCAACCAAGTTTCCATCCAAAAGAAGGCAGCAAAATTCATCTATTTTAATATTTAGATATATTGAACTGGCTGTACAGAAAGATAGGGTAAAAAAATTTTCTCCCATCTCTATATTTTGCCGTTATTGTGCCCCTACTGATTGTTAAAATAAAGATAAAACAATAACTTAGAGCTGGGTATTCTGCTGAAAATGACCAAGTATTCCGGAATAAAGAGGTCGATCATTCCGGCGCAAATTGACCACCCTATTCCGGGACAAACTGACCAGGGATTCCGGGCGAAAATGACCACCCTGGAATGCAGCTGATGCGGTAGAAGCCGCCATCTTTGAGGGTTTAAAACTCCTCAATAGCATGGCAAACACTACGATCAGTATGAATAAGATAAGAAAGATCTTAAGGATGTATACGAATGGGCGCAGCATTATGTCTATAGCCGCCCAGGCCGATGCATCCAGAAACACCGTAAAGAAGTACCTGGCATCTTTCAAAGAGAGCGGCTTTACCTTTGATGAAGTAAATGCTTTCAATGACAAAGAGCTGGAAGATCTGTTTGGCAAAGCAAAAGAACAACCGCCCAATAGCCGTATGCAAGCCATGCTGCGCTGCTTTCCCAAAGTAGATAAAGAGCTGAAACGTACTGGTGTTACCCGTCATATACTTTGGGAGGCCTACCGCAAAGAGTTCCCGGATGGTTATCAATATAGCCAGTTCTGCTTTTACTATACGCAGTGGAAGGCCCGGGTTAACCCTGTCATGCATATTGATCACAAAGCCGGTGATAAGCTATACGTAGACTTTGCCGGTCAAAAGCTGAATATAACCGATAAGGAAACCGGTGAGATCATTCCTGTTGAGGTCTTTATAGGCATACTTGGAGCAAGCCAACTGACGTATGTAGAAGCTGTTTTGAGCCAGCAAAAAGAAGACTTCATAACGGCCTGTGAGAATACACTCCACTATATTGGCGGCGTGCCGGAAGCTATTGTTCCGGACAATCTGAAAGCTGCCGTCACTAAAAGTAACCGTTACGAACCTACGCTGAATGAAACGTTTGAAGACTTTAGCAATCATTATTGCACGACTATCTTACCGGCTCGGGCGTTCCGGCCACGGGATAAAGCACTGGTAGAAGGTGCTGTAAGGATCATTTACACTCGGATCTATGTGCCGCTTCGTAAGAACGTCTATCATTCTTTAAAAGAGCTGAATGCAGCTATACATGAACTACTGGAAGAGCACAATAACAGGTTAATGCAAAGCCGCCCCTATAGCCGCAGGCAGCAGTTTGAGGAGGTAGAGCGCGAAACACTCATGCCTCTGCCTGTATTACGCTATGAGCTTAAAAAACAGTTCCATGCAACCGTAATGAAAAACGGGCATGTCAGCCTTGGGCCTGACAAAAACTACTATAGTGTCCCTTATCGCTTTATCGGCAAAAAGATAAAACTGCTTTATTCCAGTTCCACAGTAGAGGCCTTTTATCATTATGAACGAATAGCCATTCACAAGCGTACCAGAGGACTGCATCGCTATATTACTGACAAAGACCATCTGGCCTCCACCCACCAGTTTGTTGCCGACTGGAATCCAGATAAGTTCCTCTCATGGGCGGCATCAATCCATGAGGACGTGCGCCTTTATATTCAACACATTCTCAATCGCAAAAATTACGCAGAGCATGCCTATAGATCTTGCGTTGGCGTACTGGGCTTTGCCAGTAAGGCGGGTAATGAACGCCTGATCATGGCTTGCAGAAGGGGGCTGAGTTATGGTATGTACAGTTACAAGACCATACAGATGATTCTGGAAAAGAACCTTGATCAGTACGAAGAAAGCCTGTTTGCAAATGAACTTACCATGCCGGAGCATGATAATATCAGAGGAGAAGACTATTACCAATAAACAATAATAATATCAATATGAACACGAACACTTTAGACAAGATGCGGAAGATGAAGTTCTTCGGCATGTTCCATGCTTTCCAAAGCAGCCTGGAAACCGGGCAAACAGATAGCTATACGGCCGATGAATTGCTGGCTCATCTCATTGATGCCGAATGGGATGATCGGCATAATCGTCGCATTGAGCGGCAGATCTATTATGCTAAGTTCCGGTACAAAGCATCTATCGAAGATGTAAACTACCATGCGGACCGGAGCATTGATCGTAATCAGGTAATGCGGCTTGCAGATTGCACATTCATCGAGCGTTATGAGAATGTATTGCTGACAGGTAGCACCGGTATAGGTAAGAGTTATATAGCCTCTGCAATTGGCTATCAAGCTTGTACGCAGGGTTACCGAGTACTCTACGCCAGTACCCCCAAACTACTGGCCAAACTAAAGATGGCCAAGGCCGATGGCTCATACATCAAAGAAATAGCAAAGATCGAACGGCAGCACCTGCTTATACTTGATGACTTCGGATTGCAGCCATTTGATGCGCAAAACAGGGCTGCCCTGATGGAGATCATCGAAGACAGGCATGGCAAAGCCTCACTGGTCATTACCTCACAACTTCCGGTAAGTAAATGGCATGAGGTGATCGGCGAAAAAACGATAGCTGATGCCATACTGGATCGTATTGTACACAGCGCTCACAGACTGGAGCTCAAAGGAGAATCTATGAGAAAAAAACGCAGGGCTGATGAAAAAGAAATCAGTTACCAATAATAACCTTTAATAGCTAACTTTGTAATAATGCTTCTACAGCATTTGCTGCACCATTCCGCCAGTTCTTAGACTGGTCAGTTTGCCACGGAATCGCCTGGTCAACATTCCCGTAATACCTAATTAGAACTATTGGATCTTTTAGAAAATGATGAAACTTTGGATTCATTCAAGATTAAAGAAACGATCGTCTCGATCTATGATCAAAAGGAGCCAGAACTGCGGGTGGAAGAAATGGAAAAGTTCTTTCACGGTGCCTATGAAAGTATCGATGAGGTTATTGCTTTTCATGTGAGTGTCGGGTTTCTCAAACACGATAGTAAGAAAAGAACTGATGGAAAGAAGTATGACAAGAATTATTATATCACCCATATATGTGCTGATCGTATAGAAACGTATTTGAAAGACATTCCCTCAGTCACCTGGTTTTTCGAGCGATGCTCGTTGATCAAAGAATATTTCGACAAATTTTCTGGTTCAGAATTAAAACAGCGGCAGTATCAGTATTCTGAATATAGCGTCTCTTATAAATCCTACATCCAGAATGTGAATAATAAAGTAAGGGACAAATTCAAAGACCGTTTTAACTTTCAGCTTTCATGAGCAGCACAGACATTAATTATAAAGAATTCGTAAAATATGTTCATGATCATTTTGCTGATCAGATCACTATTGAAGAAGTAAATGAAATACTTTACTTAAAACAAGGTTACAACAAAGATAGCCCTACATCGCTTGGAAAATCTCTTGTACTTAACCGGTTAAGATTTAGCGGACAAAAGATTAATGGTGACAATTTCATTTACGACAAGCCGCTTTTTAAAGGTATAAACGTTTGGATCGCTGATAATCACAAAGGTAAATCGACCATATTCAAAATCATCAAATTTGCTATTACCGGAACAGACAGTATCAAAAGGGACATCAAAAACTGGATCCATGAAATTCTACTGGAATTCCATATAGGCCAAGTTGTTTACACCTGTTATATTGATCGCCGGGGCCGTGATCGGGGAGCGTTATATAGATTGCCGATGGCCGAGTTTCTGACACTCAGAGAAAATCAGAAACTCGATGATGCCGGAAACGATGTTGAGTTCGAGTTCAGAAGTATGCGGCAATATGAAGAGAAGATCCAGGATTTTTTTTTCGAACAATTTTCTTTTTACACCTTAAAGTACACACAAAAGAACAGTTCTAAAGAGGAATTTGAATTAAACACGGCTAACCTTAGTTGGACAACTTATTTCAAATCGATTTACTTGGAATCGAGCAATTACGAATATCTGTTTTTCGACAATGAAAATTACGGTGCTCAAGGCAAAAAAATCTTCGAAATGATCCTTGGATTACCCTTGACCTACCCTATAAATATGTTAGGTATTCAGTTGGATAAGGTCTCTGAAGAGATCGGCCGGATAAGATTAACCGACAAAACAAGATCAGAAAACACGTCGACAAGCAAAAAAATTTTAGAGGAAAACTATCAAAAAGCAAGCGCTGAGCTTCGCGAAGCAGAAAAACTGACTATTGTTACATTTAGTGAAAAAGCGTTTGTAGCTGAGTATTCTACCATTCAAAACAAGGTTAATGAAGTTCGGCGGCAACAAAGGATCGCTGAAGATGCCTATCGCGCTGAACAAGCAAAACAAAGACCATACGATGAAGAATTGAGTAATCTACTGGAAGATAAGCAAAAGATCCAAGCTGAGATCACCCGTTTAAGTAAACAAGAAATAAACGTGGAGTTATATCGCCAGGCAGAAAGCTTCTTTACTAATTTGGACATAAAGCTATGTCCACATTGCGAAACGGAGGTCAGCGAACATAAAAAAGAAAAAGAACATGTCAGCCACGCTTGCAGTTTATGCGGAGAAACACCGACAGAACAAAAAATTGATGAGGAAGAACTCAAAGAAAAGGCTGAACGTATCAAACAGGAGATTAACGGCCATAGTGCCCGTCTGGTGGTAGTGGATAAACAGATTTTAGATCTGAAACTGACCATAAACCAATTAAAGATAACTGTAGCTAATCTGTATAACAAAGTGATCGCAGTTCCTTCGGTTCATAACGAGGTTGAAACGCTCAAGGAATTGGAAGATAAAATAGAAGCCGTTAACAGAGACAGAAAGAACCAGCAAGGACTATTCGATAAAAAAGAACAATTGATCAAGGAAAAAGCAGTATTGGAATTCCAATTAGAGGAGTTGCAGAAACAAAAACATGTGGATAATACTGAAACACTGTCTAAACTGCTACTAAGAAAAGAGATCCTTGAATATGCCTTGATCGCTCTCGGCAAAAAACGGAGCAAGTTGAATAAAAAGATTTTGAACATCCTGGAGGACTTAATTTTAAATGAGGTAAATGCTTTTGGTTTAACCAGTATCACGAAGGTTGATATCGATGACAAGTTTAACCTGTCATTTACTCAAAATACTGTTTCAGTGGACTTTAATGAAATGGAACCGGGCGAGAAGCTCAGGGTTAAACTTGGCTTCTATTTAAGTCTTATACAACTCGATATTGAACACAATCTTGGCCGACACCCAAGGTTTCTCATCTTTGACTCACCGGGCAGTGAAGAAATGGTTCCAAAGCACCTACAGGGTCTTTCCGAGATACTCAAGAAAGTTAATAGCCGCTTTAACAATCAGTTACAGATACTTATCGGATCAGCACTTAGGGAATTCGAGCAGATCACGGAACCGGAAAAGAGCTTTGTTAAAGATGAAGTTGAATTCGTATTTTGATAGCAATCGAACCCGCACATTTCACACTTTTTAGAAGCGGAAGTGTTTTCCAGCGAACACTTTTTCTTGATAATTTCTATTCCCATATCGACATAGATCAGGTCAGCGGGCCAGATCTCGCAGGTTTTTTATCCTATGTCATTTATGGGAGTGCTGAAAGTGCCATAAAACGGGAGGCTTTTAAAATCTTGGCTGATCTTTCTATTGTTGGAAAAGTCAATAACAGATATACCGTATTAAGTATAGCCCATGACTTTGTCAACGGAAATGATGTTCATCTGCAGGTGATTGCAATGAAATATCTCCCGTACTTTTCTTCATCCTTGAATGTTGACATGATTGACAGGATTACAAATCTTTCAGATAGTCCAAACGGGGATGTATCCAGCCAAGCTTATTACTTCCTCGGTTTGCATAAATTTACGTCCGGTGTCGGCGCAGATGATCGCAACAGTTTGATCGTTTTGCTCAATGAGGCATTACGTTTATTTCAGGCCTCTGCTGAAAGCGTAGAGAACCGGGTTGATGCTGTTTGCTTCGTAAGTTTTGTCAGGTTCAATTTATCACTCATGTATAACGATCATCAGGCCATGATGACCGCTTTCGCCACTTTCAAAGATGAATTGCGCAAATATGCTATGTATGCGCTGACTGAAACAGATTTCACAATTCAATACCGAATATTTCAGCAGGTAGAAATTATTAAACAGATCATGGAACATGCATCTGGTGCAGATGTATGGTTGGAACTAAAACCCAATATTGAAGTATTGATGCAATTGCAGGCTGGTCGTATTGATCATCTAACATCAGACTCGGTCAATGCCGGTATGCTAAGCGCTATAAATGGCCAACTTTTGTCCAGGCTGGAAGAAAGTGCTTTTTTATTTAACCTGGCTAACGAAAAACGAAGATTAGCCGCGCTGAAGGATTATAGTTCTGATAGCGATCTTGTCGCTTTTATATCTTATGTCATCGATCTTTTTCCACCCACCTCGGATGCACCGGTGGAGAACCTAGAATTATTAGCCATATTATCAGGCTTTGCCGGCAGTGATGAAGGGCTAACATTATATCAGCAGATCCAGCAAAAGGACATTTCTTTGGAAAAAGCCATCAGCTCCTTGCTAGAACAGCAAGCAAGTGTTTATAAGTCTTTTAAAACAGGAAGTATCTATGGTGAAGAAGTATTAATATCCCTTATGAGTAGTATTGATCAATCCTTGCCTGACTATGCTGGTGACAAACGACAAGCCTTTATGAACGTCCTTGAAGAAGTGATCCGTTATGCAAGGGTTACTTTTGTCAACAATGATAAAGTAAGATTTAAATTCCTATTCAGTGAATCAGATGGTGGAAAGGGTCAAACTGCCATTGAGCAAGATTTGCAAGATAGTATGCTAATATACTTAGAGCATTCGAAGATTGCCGATGGCCTGGAGCATGAAAAAGCTAAATTCGTAGATGGAGGGCGAGTTGACATTTTGTATAAGAGGGATGTGCTCACGCTTCCGATCGAATTAAAAAGAACATTTTTAAGACAAGACAAAACTTCTCTTGAAGTGAACTACATTGCCCAAGCTCAAACTTATACCGCCGGTTACGACCAGCTTGGTATTTTCGTGCTACTTGACTTGAGTGATAAAACGAAGGCTCCGCCACCAAATTTTAAAGATTGGTTTCAGATCCATCATTTATCCCCATCAACATTGTTGGACCTAAATTATCCTGACTTTATTGTATCAGTAATCATTCCGGGCAACCGGACACTCCCTAGTTCAAAAAGTATGTATCAATAGAATAAAACGAACAGACTCGATTGATTCGCTAAATCCCTATTCCTTTAGAAATTATACTTTTAAGCCATGATGAGTCACCTGAATGAATCTACTCTAAGATCTTGACTCTTACAAAAATTAACAGGAACAATACTCAATTCGATAGAAAATTGACTATCAAAAGCCCTCGATTCTCGTCGTACCGTACGGTTGAAAGCGTCGCGTTCAATGTGCCCTAAAGAGTTGGTTTATTCCATATTATAATAATAGAATTGGATTGTCCATATTAGGGGCGTGTTAAAGGATTGTAATGATTTGCCGCATTAAATGAAGCCGCATGGGTTTCTGGAAATGGCTTCACCAAAACACCTTGTGCATTGTTAAAACCATTGATTAACGCGGACCTCACTTCATCAAACGCATGGAAGACACTGTACCACACTGTAAAAAAACCATTCGTTTGCGCTAGATCAACAATAGTTTCTAAGTCGGTCGTGGGTACAACTTGTGTATATTTGGCCAAGTGCCGGGTAGCCAAATCGTATACCTTCAAACGGTTATCCCATCGATCATCCTTATCTGAATATTTCAGATGCCCTGGAACACGATCGAGACCGACTAACTCCAAATAGGCATTAGTTCTTGTCAAGTCATTTCCTGTCACGCCATTTTTAATGACGATTAATCCACCCGTAATCGCTTCCAAGTAACAAAGCAGGTTATCGGTGTGCGGCATAAAAGGGTTTAATACCGCGACATCTTTCTTTCCTTTGACACCATTACAATTTACACAGCCTAAAAGGAAATTATCCCACCTAAGTTTGAGGTGGTCGTAAATCTTGTTACCTTGAGCGTCCACAGCATTTTTGGCATAGATGTGCTCAACGTGGAGCGCAGATCTGGAATTGTACTTTTCGCAAAACGAACAGAAAGTGCCAATTTCGTCACATAGATCAGGCTTTGCGGCATCATAAGGATCGATCTCCAGAGGCGCTCCCAGAGCATCAAACCTGGCAGATTTTTCAACCGGTCGCATAACTATATCGTATTCGGAAATTCAGATTCTAACAAAGCTACATAGGCTGGATCGTTGTTGTACTTGATTCGGATCTCATCCAGCAACAACTTTGCGCGCTGAATGTCTTCAGCACTGGCGTTGGTTTTGATCAAGTCAAAGTACTCTTTTGCAATTCGCTGCATTTTTTGGAATGTCTCACTTCTTTGAACATGATCAACGCCCATTTCCTGGGATGCTATCTCTTCAATACTATATCGGTCGGGGTTATCGTCAAGTCCAGTAACCGTATCTAAGTTGATTAATTCTTCCGCTTTTAAACTTTGCACAATGAAGGGCGAATGTGTGGTAACGACAAATTGAATATTGGGAAAAGCTTTCTTGAGATCCTCTACCACGTGTTTCTGCCATTTAGGATGTAAGTGCAAATCGATCTCATCAATCATGACTACGCCTTTGGATTCCCTCACGGCTTGATCGTCTAAAAAGCCGTTCAAAGTGACACAACGGAAAGCCAGTTCTGCAACCATTTCCGTAAAGAAGCGGATACCATCACTATGCAAAGATATAGGCAGCAAGTCGGAAGTAAATTCGTCCAATTTAACTTTCAGAAGCAATTCGCCATTTTCGGTTTCAACTTCTAAGATATGTGGATTTGCAGTCTTGATCGCTTCTAAAAACGCTTCTCTCGTACGCGGTCGCTCTTTTCCCTGCTTTCGTAAAATCTTATAAGACCTTAACCAAGACTCATAGTTGAAGGTGGTTGATTTCATCTCGAACCAATCCTGATAACCTTCTTTAAATACTTGCCGGCCTAAGCGGGATTTGACGTTCCTGCCTGCACCATGCGCCCTTGAAGTTCCAAAAAAAGCAACAACAGGAAGAGGAATCTCCTCGCCCTTAGTGACTTTTGCATAGCTAATCTTTCCGACATTTCTGATGATTCCGACTTCAGATTCACTCGATGTTGTCGTGTTACTATTTTCCGTGATTTGCCTTTTCCAGTGCACAGATGTTTCATAGCCAGGGAACATTCCCACGGCTTCTATTTTAACTGGTTTTTGCTGAACCAACTGATAATTTAGTTCAGCCAAATGGATATCGTCGTTTTTAATATGCCTTTTTTTAACTTCCGGAATGGCTAAGAAGAATGCGCCACATGCTATTCTCAGGGCATGAAGAATCGTCGATTTGCCCTTTCCATTAATACCAATGATGGTCGTAAATTTGGGGTCTAGTTCGAATGAGCGCTCTTCTCCAATGTTCCTAAAATTCTTGATCGTTAATCTTTCAATATTCATTGCAATAATGTTGGCATATGAAATCAACTCCGGTGTGCAAACGCACGGACAGATAAGTTACTATGACCTGCTAAAATTACGAATACAAACCGAATACTGCACATAAACATTTCGAGCAACCAGAATGCCCGAGAAGGCCATTGCAAAAAAATCACCGTGTTTCTTCAGCAGTTATAAATATAAAACAAATTTTGATTGTACGTGTATTATACGTACATTTGCAATGCTAATACAAACACGACAAAGGGCTCTCAGACGGGCCGCTATCGTGAAAATTCAGATAAACAAAGTTTAACAAGTTAAAAATCAATAAAGTAAACGATCGAAAAGTAGAAGGTTAATCAGTCAGCAGCAATTAAAATCAGTCTTAACATATTTAAAGCGCATCATCAAAAATCAAAAGATCATCACATCAGTACAATCATTAATATTATATCAAGTACATTATCAAGATCATAATCATACACTTAAGCGCATCCGTTATTAAAAAGACAATCATCAAAAGCATCAATAAATTATAACCGAAGAAGAAAGATCAATTCAATAATCATCACAGAATATATTCAAATCAACAACAGTCAATACAGTCCAGAACGATATTTTATGTCAACCGCAGTTAACGATAGAATCGATGTTCGTATTAGCACAGAACAAAAAGAGCTGATTAAGTATGCGTCAGAGTTGCGGGGATTCAAAAGCTTGTCGGAGTTTGTTGTTTTCTGCATCAACGCAGAAGCAACAAAAATCATTAACGACAATAATAGCATGCTGACCAGCCTGGAAGACAAAAGGATTTTTGTAAATGCGCTGTTGAATCCGCCAGCTCCGAACGACAAACTTAAGAAGGCTTTACGAATAGCCAAAAAGTTTAACGGAAATGGAACTAACGATCTCGATACTTGATAAGACGCACGATAAAAAGGAATTCGAATGCGGCCAGCCGGCGCTGGACAACTATATAAAACGGCAAGCGAGCCAGGACGTCAAAAAGGACCTGGCAGTTTGTTACGTACTTTGCCAAAAGGGTAACACCACTGTGATGGGCTATTATACGCTTTCCAGTCATGCTGTCCGCAAAGACGAGCTACCTGACGACTTAGCCCAAAAGCTGAGTTATCAGGAAATACCGACAGTGCTGCTAGGCAGGTTGGCGTTGAGTAGTTCACATCAGGGAAAAGGTTTAGGCCACTATCTGTTAGGTGAAGCGCTCACCCGGTGTGCAGAACTCGGAAAGCAAATGGGGATATTAGCCGTTATGGTGGATCCCATTGACGACAAAGCAGCCAAATTCTATAAGGCCTTCGGTTTTATTCCTTTGCCCGGAAGCGGGCGAATGTTTATGACGGTTAAAACAATTGAAGCCGGGCTTGCAGCAGATGATGAGCCGGAAGATTAAAAAAGGGGAGCTTCGGCTTCCCTTTTTCTGTTAACATCAGCCGTCTAAGGGACGACCATTGGGGTTAATGTCGATGGTTCACACTTAGATTTAGATAGCACTGCTTATTTATTTCAAAGCATAAAATAGAGTGAGTTCAACGTTGGTCTAAGCGCACGTCTATAATGTGATTAGTTAAGTGAGCCGGTAAATGAGCACTCTTTACCTGCATCCAATAGATTATAACCCATTTCGCTAAATAGGGAATAGTAGGTTCAGATGGCTGGTTACGTTCATTTTTTACCAAATCGCAGATAGCGCAAACATAAATTATTGCTCAACAGCATTATACATTGCTGCGTACATAAATATTTGACCGCATCATTCGAACGTACGGCATCTTCCATGTCAATCAAATTTGTTTGATAATTGCTATCTGCATCACAAAGGATGTTACCGGTGTATCTTAGATTTATAATAATAACATATTTTGAGTAAATATATTCAGGTTAACCAAGCGTTGGCTGCCATTGAACAAGGGCGTTTTCAAATTCTTTGCAATGATTTTTTAAGAAGCGAGTATTCAGGAGATCTGCAAAGTACCGGCACAGTGGAGGGGAAAGAAAAAAGCCGCAAGGGGCAGCCGGATGCATATTTGCGTATGTCTACCGGCCAGTATATTTTAGGCGAGTTTACAACCAAAGATGACAGCAACAAACAAGCCTTCGAGAATAAGCTGCTTGCTGACTTGCAAGAATGTCTTAAATTCGATTCGCTGGGTATCAAGGCCCATCAGGTCGACCAGGTTGTACTGTGCTGTAACTCTGCGGTCGATCTGGCGTTCGAAGAAAAACTCCACCATATTGTCAGCCCGTTGAACATCCGGCTTCGCATTGTAGGCATTCATACACTGTCCACTTACTATTCAAGTACCGGTAAGGTATTTGCCCGAGACTTTCTGAATATCCCTTTTGATACCGGCCAGATATTGAGTAAAGCTGAGTTCCTGTCCCGTTACGGCCTGAAGAATTTGGCAACGCCATTAACGAACCCGCTCTTTGGCAGGGAAATGGATTTAAAAAAGGTTTTATCGATGGTTGAAAATCGGGCTATTTCGGTGTTATGCGGCAGTCCCGGAAATGGCAAAACCCGGCTAGCGCTTCAAGTGATGGATGATTTCGTGATGGCAAATCCTGAATATACACCCTACTATATATTTTTAAGAACCGGAGACATCATCGAGGACCTGGTAACTTTCCTTATTCCTGGGAAAAAATATATCCTGTTAATCGATGATGCGAACCGGCAGTTGACAAATCTGCTGTCAGTACTTGACCGGCTGCTGGATCATGACATTAAGCTTAAAATTATGCTGACTGTAAGGGATTATGCTAAAGAAGATATAATTAAATACGTCCGCAAATTGGATTTTGAATTTTATTATCTACAGAAACTAAATGACGAAAGCATTCAGAGAATGATCTCCAGTGAGCCATACCAAATCAGAGACTGGTCGGTAAGCAGGCGCATCTGCGAAATCGCGGAAGGCAATCCCCGCCTTGCGATGATGACTGCCAGAGTATATACGCAAAATCCAGTGGTCCATTCGATATCTGATATTTCAGCCGTATATGATGAATACTTCCAATCAATTATGGATGATGGATTTTCGCTTACGGACGAGTTATCGGTAAAAGTGTTAGGTATACTATCTTTCTTTAACAGCATTGACATCAATTCTGAACTGGATTTACCCATTCTCACCATGTTTGGTATTACCGTGGAAGATTTTTACAGTACGGCCGAACGCCTAGAGCACGTTGAGGTTGTCGAGATATATCAGCACACCGTAGTTAAAATTACGGAGCAGATTTTATCAACCTACATGTTTTACCAGGCTTTTATTGCCCGGGAAGTGCTGAACCTTCGTTTATTGTTGCACAAGTACCTTGAAAGAAACAGGTCGCGGTTCATGGATACGATCATACCAGTGATCAGCGTTTTTGGAGTCGAAAAGGTTATTGGCAAACACAGAAAAATGTTCCTGGAAGTGTTTGATGAAATACAGGAGGATACACAAACGGCCTCCGTGTTCTTGGAATTATTCGGCGCTTATTTCCCGGAGCAATTGTTCCTGTATGTGTCACGACAAATCAAAGACACTAAGGAGATCAAGCCAAGTGACCAACAAGCATTATGGGAGGCTATGCGGTTCAGCGGCAAAAGCACTTTGCTCAACCTGCTGTCGCCATTTTATTCGAAGGACAGTAATAATTTTTTAACAGCGCTGGCGCTGGGGTTCTTATATATAGAGAAAAGGCCCGATCGCCAAGACGAATACGTGGAACAACTTAAAAACTCCTTATACCCTGATGGTGAAGAGGTTTCCAACGGTTTTCCACGCTTGCGGAAATTTTCTGAATGGCTAGCTGATACCCAACACCTGAATGATTACAGGCGCAACGCCTTCTATCAGGTTTTTAAACATTGCTTTTTAAACACGCACTACGAACCACAGTTCTATATCACTATCGAGAATGGGCACCAGTTACATCCTAATTTCGCAGTGATGCGGACGTTGCTATGGGAAAGAATTATCAAGGAATATCTAGGTCATCCCAGGCTGATAGAACCTGTACTACAAAAGTATGTGCAGGATAAAGCCCACCTGAACATGGTGTTATTGCATTTCGACGAGGCATTCGTCATGCGGTTCATTTCGGCTAACATGCAACCTGCAGTGTTCGGACATTGTTATTTTGTGCAGGAGTTCCTGCGCCTTTTAAGTGCCACATACGGACGCTTACCGGAGCAGTACAAAAGCTTAAATGGCACCTACATGAATCGTACTTACGAAATATTCCAACTGCTCTCCTACCAAAATTACCGCGGCATATACAATCATGACAAGATCGAAGAAGCCAGAAGCAGTTCAATAGCGAAGCATCTTCCTGTTCATTCATTAACAGCTTTTGAAGAAATTTATCGACATATCACGACGATAACTAACTATTCTATAGAAAGCGCAAACGCCATTAGCGACGGTTTGTCCGTTATCTTGTCTGAAGCGCTGAAAATTGATTTGGAGGTCGGCCTTTCCGCGCTTACGTTCTACATGAAAGAGCCCAATGACGTTTGGATCAATGTCAACCGAATATTTGGAACACTTTTTTATCATTATCCGGAGGCTGCCACCCGCGTTTATGAGCTTGTCCTGAATGCAACATTTAAACATAGACAAAACTGGTTGGAAAACTTCTTTTACACGATGCCGGAGAAAATTGTCAATGCTAGCTGGTCAGAAAAAATGTTGTTGTGTTACCACCATGTGGCTTCTTCCAATCTCGCCATCTTTCCGGACCATTTCATGCGCTACGAGAAGGTAAGGGAAGATACGATATATGAATTACTGCATATCTATTATTCTAAACGGGAAGCAGATCAGGAGTTTATTTACAAGCTTGAGTATGAGTTTTTCCAAAAACTTCCCCAGCTTGTAGCAAAGCATCCTGCTTTTTGCGAGGCGCTGTATTTTCATCAGGACTTAATGGAAGCGCAATATGATTTACGAACTGATGAATTATTTTACCTCATTGATAACGATATCACTTTCTTCAACCGTTATATTGACCACCTAACTAGCCGGCAGGAACGGACATTCAATGGTAGCAGAAAGACACTGACGCGCATCTGGTTCTACCAGGAGCAATTGATATGGTTTACGGGGCTATTATCAAAATGCGGCATATGGAATATTGGAGTTCGGTTGACCTGCTGCCAGCTGTATTCTTTTTCCATGTGCCCGAAGAATTCATGTCCTTGGCTACAGAAGTATTGGATCGCTTGGTGTTAAATCATAGCACTGATGTCCGTATGCTTAATATTATTCTTGACATCACTCGCAACAACATCCCGGAATTATACCATCCCTACATTCAAAAGATCATAACGATTAACCCGAACCTTGAGGTTTTTGAAAACCTGCAATTTTTTAACAACCATTTCAGTTCATCAGGCAATCAGATTTGGGCGGATCATAAAGCCGATGTGCTACTTAGTATTTACGAGTATATCAGAGTTAATCTACCAAATCCTCTCGACTATCTTGAACACCGTGATTTCCTAACAAGGCGGATTGCGGCATTTAAAGAAAGCGCTGATTGGGAAAGAAAGTTGATCTTCCGCGGTTACAGGTAAGTTTCAACAGCGATATCTTTAACCATTATCATACTTGAATTAATGCCCTTAACGGTTGAAATCATCCCTCCGGCGTAGCCATTCCTCCAGCCGCCGTTCCCTTTGGCCTCTCTTCGCAGCTTTTTGCCTGCGTTTGTGCCAACCCCAAAAGAACCATGCCCACAAACCACAGGCGACGAGAATACCGGGAACGGCGTTAAGACTGCCTATGGCTACCATATAAATCCCGGTGGCCAAAAAGCAGGTGCAGAGGAAATAAATTAACGTTTTCATATTAGATCCATTTTAAGTTGCAGTAACTTCTGATAAAGGTCTTCCGTGGTAAGCGTATCGTTCGAAAGCGCTTTTGGTGGGTTTGGCCACCCGGTAGTGCCGGTAACCGTCTGATTGCAGCAGGGCCAAACCGAGGTTGGTCACCTTGATGATCTTACCATATAAATTTGTGACATACATATTTACGAGCATTGAGGTGCGTTGTTTCTTTTACGGCTTTTCTTAACGGTTACTGCTTTCGCAGGGGCAACAATTTTGAGGGGCTGGGTTCTGAAATCTTTCAGGTTTAAAAAGAAACCCCGGTTGGTCAGCATGCCTTCCCGAAACAGTTGCCAGAGCAGGGAAGCACCGAGATTAGCTAAAGTGGAGTTGATAAACAAGTCCTGTTTGGTCAGGGCTTCAGCGAGGGAGCAGCTTGGCGTATTATCGCCCTGTTCAGATGCCAGTAACAGATCTTTAAACTCGTCCGTTACCATCGGCAGTTCGGCAACTGTGTGATATTTCTGCATAAGGGGCTGAGCAATTTTCCCGACAGTGGACAGCACGACCTGCCCCGTAAAGCGGCTGTTACCGAAGTCCATATAATAAACAGGCTTGTTGCGGCTATGTGCCGACCGCTTTTCCACCTGCCTGAGGATAGCGGCTATTTCCAGCCTCGCCCCTACGGTATCGACGCAGGCAATCGTCAGCCCGGCGTGCGCCATTTCCGGCTGCTGCCGGAACAGCGTCCGGTCGTAGCATTCGGATATCGCTTTCCAGTTCGTACCGAAGAAGAGATTGATACGACTGATGAGCGCCGTTGCCTTGTACTGCCCGACTTCCGCGCTGGCAAACAGTTGCCTGCCGAGATTGGCGCGTTCAACCTTATCGTCATCAAACACGCGCACAAACAAGCCGGGATGGTTCAGGCTGATGAGCGCATGGTTCATCCGGGCTAAGGCGGTCAGCACCTGGGAACCTGTCCCTCCTGCCCCGATAAGATTAACCACTATGGGATTGTAAGGGTGCAGCCATTCGGGTTCCACGACATGAACGGCGGTTTTGGGTAAGGTATGCGTTTTCATGGGATGAGGGATTTAAAGGTGAGGGTATGCGGAGTTAAAGCGGCTTCTTGAAAAGGCTTGCCGCTATCTACCTGCTGCTGCCAGAGCTGAACGATATTGGTCTCAGTCAGACCGCCGCCTGCCAAGCCGTGACTGAAATAGCTGCCGAAAAAATATTTTTCCCACTGCGCCATGAAGTCTTCCAGCCGGGTACTGCGGTCGATGCGGATGCTGACCGTCCCCATGCAGACGGCACCATCCGCATAAATATTGAAGTACGGGGCATGGTACAATTTCGTGGTGATCGTCGGCTTGCGTTTGCCTTTGAGGGCAAAGACCTGCAAGCGATCTCTGGACGCTTTCCATAACATGGCTGGCACGAATGCTTTACCGCAGGAAATATTTAAATTCTCGACAAAAAACAGGCTTCGCTCCTGCGGCGGCGTATACCAAAGGGCATATCCTGAATTTTGCATATCGAGGTACAGCACGTTACCGGGAATGATGCCTTTGGCACGTAAAAAGCCGTTCTGTAATTCGCTGCTGCTTTGCAATAATCCGGCAAGGGTAATGCTTTCGGGGATAGTCAAAGGATGCGGATTGATGGGATTACCCTGTTTGCCGATGTCGTAACTTTCGACGTAAACAGCACAGGTATTATCGGAATGGCTATAGCCGCCGCTTTCTTTTGCGCACTGGTAGATCAGCAGGGCTTTATAGGGCCTATACTGGTCGCTGAAAGTATCACTGATGTTCGTCATGGTCGTAAGGGTTTAAAAATTCGCAAAGCCCATCGATGAGTTCAAAAAGTTTTCGCTCGTAGGCAAGGTCATCTCCTTTCGTTGCTTGCAGGGTGTCAAAGAGCCGGATGCTAGTGGGTTCATCGGTGATACCGCATTCCTGAAAGTCGTTGTTCACCATCTCGAAAAGCATATCGTAAAAGCAGTCGTTACCGCTCCAGTAAAAGCTGATATACTGTTCCCCCCGGATGCGCTCGTTTTCTTCGGGTTCTATGAGGTCATCGCGGATGTTATCAAACAGCCCATTTTGGGGGTAAGCCCGGTACAAGGCTAAAAGCTGTTCAGCCAGTTCAACGAAATCCACCCTGCACCCGGCAGTCTGGCGGTAAGCCGCTAGGTTCGCTTCCCAACTATCCAGCCAACGCCTATCGCGCAGAAGCACAAGCAAGCCCTCCCCTGCGCTGCGCAGGGTGTCCATTTCTTTGGTTTGCTCGTCTGCGCAGGCTTGGTCTTCCACGCTATCGTATTCGGCTTCATCAATCCAGTTTTGCAGGCTGTCATACTGGCAATCCATATAGGAACCGCTTTCACTATAGAATGGAATACCAGCCACCTGATAGAGATAAGAGTAGATCGAGAGCAGGAGTTCCGCCAAAGGCTGCTGCTCGGCGGTCTGCACGAGGTGCCACAGGGGTCTGACCGGGATATAATAAAGGCATCGTCCGGTGTCATAGGTTTTCAGCACCGCTAATGTGGCCAGATGCTTTTCGTCCCGTACGATGATGCAGTTTGCATTCGCGTCCAGCTTTTTCACTGCGGCGGCGGCTTCGGCATAGGCTGCGGCAACATTTTGGGGGAACGGCAGGTTATCATACTGTAGAACAGGCAACTCATAGCTATTTTGCAGAAAGGCGAAGGAGCGGAAAAATTCCGCTTCCACCTGCCTGTAAGTTCGTTGCGCCACTGCCCAGAAAGGCCGGAACGTATGTTTTAAAAAACCATTGGCACCATTCCCGGCGGTGCGCTCCGGGCAGGATTGCGCTGTACGGCTGCGGCGTCCGGCAAGCGGTCGAGTGCCTCGGTGAAGCTTTGGAATTGCTGGTGTAGCTGCCATTGGTCGTTCTCCTTTTGTATTTTTACCCTGCGTGTCTGAATATTGGGTTTTCTTTTCATAGTCATCAGCCTTTGGTGCCCATCGTGCTTTCAAAGCGGTACTGAATTTCGTCGTTAAGAATTTCCGGCCCGATAATTTTGGCGGTGGTCAGGATGGGATAAGTTCCCGAATAGAAGTTGAGTACTGCTTCGGGGCTGAATGTTTCGCCGGGGTCGGTCAGCCGGACTTCTATATGGTTTTCCCGATGCAGGAAAATGCGGGATAGTGTGGTGGTCTGTAACATGGTCGATAGGATAAAAGGTTAAAATAAAAGGGCTTTTTTCTGTTCGCGCCTGCGTTCGAGGTCTGCTTGCTTTTTGGCCAGTTCTGTTGCCTTGTCAGGGTAATCGGTAACAGAGGGCAGGACGGCCAGCGCCTCCTCGTACAGGCACTGACTGTCGAGCGCACTCACCTGCTGCATGGCTTCCTCCCATGCTCTGCGCTGCGCTTCCTTATCGGGCTTTGGCTCCGAAACTTCTATGCCGTCTTCTTCTTCACTTTCCTTGGGTTCGGTTTTGGCTTTCGCGGCTTTCGCCTTCTTATCCTGCTCCATTTTGGAGGCCAGCTTTGCCTTTTCCAGTTCTTTGGCGTAAGCGTTCAGGTTATGATACAAGCCTGCGGTTTGCTCTACGGGCTGCATAATTGCTTCAAAAAAGCCGTTGTCCAGTTCTTCGGCGGTTCCGCGCAGCAGCATGGGCGGTATGGCTTTGGTGGCGTTGTCGGCCTGATGCCCGGCGGTAAATAAGGCGGATATGGTAAGGTGGCCTTGTTCATCGCTATGGATGGACCGGTTCCATTTGCCGGGAACCTGTAAGGCTATGATATTTTGAAAAAAGTTTGTGGTCATGGTTGGTTCATTTTAAATGCGATTGGTCTTGGCTGAGTGCTAACAAGTGACCTGCCGGATGGCCATCGGCGGTAAAGAGATATTCGTCACTGCCGATACTTTCCCCCACTGCGGTATCACTGGTCAGGTATTCATACTGCTTTTCGAGGGTTCCATACAAGTAACGGTTCAGCGTTTCGGCAACCTGCTGCAACCAGTCTTCGAGTTTCAGCAGTTCCGCGCGGATGTTTCCATGTTCCCTGCCCTTATCTCCCGGCATTTGCACAATGAGGTCGGTAAAAACTCCGTAGCTACTGTGGCCGCCGATAATTTGAGGGTTAATAGTCAAGATACCTTCGGTGATTAAAGCCATTAGCCTGCGGTCGGCATCTGGCAAACAGAATGGAAAGGTTTGTAAGGGAGCATACGCCTTCCATGCCTGTTCAGGTATGGCCTTACACAGTTTCGGGAGGTTCACCCCGGCAGAGAATGCACTGCCGTCACCGGGCGAATCAAAGCCACTGAAGCGGATGCTCGACGGGTCTACGGCCATGCCAAGATAAGTGCAAAGCGTTGTAAAATCTTCATATTCCGTTTCCCACCAATCTAATTCTATATTTACATGCCTGTAGGTGGTCAGCGCCTTTTCCTGTGCGGTTTTGTCCAGTTCGTTAAATCGGTATAAGTTGAGGGTTATCGTTTTCATGAGGTCAGGGATTTAATAGCCTTTTTTCTTTCAAGGAGAATGTCCAGTATGAGTTCGCTGCTGTCATAGGCTTCGTTCTCGAACAGGTACATCTGGTTTTCTTCATCATAGTGGTAAGCAGCCCAATCATCATCTTCCAGACAAATGTCAGTCAGGTGACCGTTTTCATAGGTAGCCTCGCCATGTATACCGTTATCCGGTTCACTGTAGCTGTGGATAAAACCCACGCCCATAAACCGCGCAATCAGGATAAGGGTATGCGTGTTCGGTATCCATTTCGTACCATAACACAGCGCATCATCCTCCCACCCGATGTCAAAGAAATAACCGTCTTCCGCGGAAACAAAGCCGGGCAATTGCCCCATGTCCTGCCTGCGTTCCTCGTCTGCCATTGCTTGAAACAAGGTTCTCAGAGCGGTCATTTGATGCGCTTCACCTGTGAAAAGCACCACATTGCTGCACCAGTTTGCCATAGTCGTTTGCTTGCTTGGGTTGTTTACTTCAGTTTAATAAAGCCGTACAAGGCCGGAACCCTGTACGGTTATTACCTGGTTCAGAAAGGCAGGTCATCATCGTCCGCGCCTGCTCCTGCTGTGGTCATTTTGACCGCTACACTGTCCGCCCTTTCGATACCCGCTTTCCCGGAATTACCCAAGATTTTGATTTCGCTCACGTGAAAGGTGATGGTGGCTTTCGCCTCGCCGCTGCGGTTTACCCACGCTTCGGCACCCAGCCTGCCACTGACGGTAACCAGCGTCCCTTTTTTGAGGTATTCGGCCACGCCCGCATTGCGCCAGTAGGCACATTCAATGTAAGTGGTGATTTGTACCCGTTCGCCGCCAGACGGGCGGTAGCTGTCATTGATGGCGATTGTGAATTCGGTTACCTTTTTGCCGCCTTTGATGGTTTTGACGTTCGCATTAGCGGTCATTCTGCCTGTGATTTCCATTGTTTTTGATTTTAAAGGATTTCAAAAATTTGTTCGTTTATCCTTTCTTCCGTTTGCCTGTCTGTGTGTTATTTTTCAAAAGAAAAAGGGAAAAAAGAAAGCAAAGGAGGAGTGGCCGGAAAGGAAGCGGCGAGCTATAAGTCCCGGAGGGTGACGGCATGAAATGGCGGCATTATGCGCTCGGAGCGACCGGCGGCCAATACTTTAGCTGCCCTTTTTACCCGTTTCGCCTGGAAAATGGACCATCAAAAGTTCCCCGACAGTTACACCCGATAGGGATAGCAGTGACATCGGGCGAAGCAGATACAACGGATAGCCCGGGCCGGAGGCATCGGCCAAAGTGATATTAGGAGATTGATGTAATACTGAAAGATGAAAAACGGTAGAAAAATAAAGCATTACAGCAACTTATCTATCTATATTTCAGACAAATTCATTAATTTTATAATGATGTAAAATGGTTACCAGAGCTTAATGTTCCTGACCCAACCCATAACCCTTTGAAATTATGCAGTGCACCTTAACCGTCATCTTTACCGACGAATCTCTGTTCAGCCACGACTTCAAAGGGCCCAAAATCTTTAGCGTGGAAAATCCGCCGTTCATCCCCAATCCCGGTGAGACGGTCAGGTTCCACACTGCGGAGTTTACGAATGATGCGCAAACCATTGAAAACTTTACAGACTTTCAGGACAATGACCTGTTTTACTGCGACCTGCATTCCAAGACCTACGGCAAGGAGAAAATGGAAGTCAGGATACTGGTCTACCCCGAGAAGGAGTTCAGGGATGAATGCCCGGAGCTATATGCACAGGTAAACGGCAATTCCCGGTGAAACATTGACCATGTGTACCCAGGTGTGCCGCTTCAGACAGGTTTATTTAAAATTATCACAACGCTTCAATATCTATCGATTTCCCACAATTTGATCTTTTTGCGCCATGATTAAATGCATTATGACAGAAGTGGAAGGAACGACTTTTGAATTTAACACCTCCATATTTGTTTTATGTTGCGCTATAAGTAATGTCAAACGTTTCGTCACATGTACCTTCCATACTTAAATAAGAAACGAGGATTGCGTTTCTTGATGAACTGGAATGCTGTCCCATTACCCAATCTTAGTTAATAGACATTGAATTGGCAACAAAAAAGAAATACACCAAGTACTTCACCAGTTTTTTTAAGCAACTTTTTGGGCAAACACCATTAAATATAGGTCATTGAATTTGAAGTAAAATTGCGAGACTCGAACTAAATATTTCGCACTTTATGAGACGATTAAACTTACAAATCAACCTTTTGGATATTATGTGTACTAAATTGTTGTTTACTTGATTGCTTCTGTAACTACTTGTTTCTATCGAATCAAAACCAATTAAAGCTAATTATCAATGTCAGAAATCTTCTTCTCTGTGAGCTTCATTCCATTCATCGTCATTAGGCTCCGTATAAAACGGAATGTCATTTAAGCCAATTTGCGAAATTGGCGCCCGGCTCAAACTACCTACAGAATAGTAGGTTAAAGGAGTTTCCAAAATATTTGATAGTTGTGGGTTGACTATATCAATCACAAATTGCTCGTTTAGCTCTAATGACTGAGTTTGATTCAAACAGGGTAAGTTGAGCAGATATCGTCCTAATTTCGTAATTTTAACATATGCTGTCCCAACAAGCAGTCGTGCTGCTTGACTTAGATTGTCATTAAAACAAGGAAAGCTAATTCCAGTGATGCCTCCAGGAAATTCATCAGGGTTAAATCGCTCCATAAGCGAACTACTTAGTTCAGCAAGCTTGGCGATAACTTCCCGCTGCTTGTGTTTGTCTATGATTAGATATGGGGCGATTTCTATTCGCCCGTTGCTAATAAGATCATTGATAAACTTTGGATCCTGAATGGAATCAGGATTTGCTTGCAGATCCGAAAAAAATAAGATATATGTGAATAAGTTAGCGCTAATCTTGCCCTGATCAATGAGCCAAAGTATATCACGCAATATTAATCTAGCTTGTTCCTTTGTTTTTAAAATGAAGCCTATATTGCTTAGAGGTTGTTTATCAAGGTTCAAACCGTGAAACTCAATTCGTTCCTCGTCCCTCAAGCGCATTAATTCTAGTGTATATTCCTCAAGCGGATGATCTTCGTCAGAAAAATCCTGTTGAGGTATCATTTTGCTTATATAATCAAAATTGGCCCATCGCCATTCACGTTCATGTGTCCAATCTATTGCATAAGGCAAGCTGGTCGGATCATAGGCTACAAAGCGATATTTCTCTGTTTCAGGCAGTGCTTCGTTTTTGGTAGCCCCATAAATTACTGGGCGGGCACCGATGGCAAACATTTGCTTTTTGTCAAATACCAAAGCATAATTACTAATCTTCTGACCTTTGGACAGCCTATCTATACTGGTAGCGACAAACGCTGATATAGGCATATCTGTGAAGCAAGTAACAGGATAGTTGCCTCTGATCGTCGAACTCCCATTTCTATAGGACCAAGTGGACAAGACTTGTAATTTCCTGATTATTCTCCTCAGTATAAAAAATGGTGAAATTTTATCTTCTTCAACTAATTCGCCAAATGCGAATTCATAACTATGCATTTCGGACAACATGTAGTCATTGCTTTCCCTATTCACAGCCCTTACGAAATGAATTAATTTGTCAGAAAGATCGGTTCTAATAAACATTGATCAAGGTTATAATTGGTTAATTAGTTCATTTAACTTCATAGGACTGGGTATTTTCCATATTCACGAATCAAGCTATTAATCTCGATTATTCGCTCAGTCAAAATACCACGGTTATCTCTAATAAATTCATGTAACTCTTCCAAACTATTGGGGGCTACAATCACAGGATGTAAGTGGTGTCCCATAAACGTACCTGAGCGTTCTTCAATCAATGCATCAATCACTAAAATAGCCAAATCAAGGGCGCGATGTAATGGAACTTCTTCACTCTGACGTGTCCATCTTCCATCCACACTTCGCCATATTTTAACAGAAAATACATCAGGGTCGTCCCATTGTGCTTTACCAATCGATAACGACCGGACATCGGTCCAACTACCGTCATGTTCTGGATCATCTAAAGTCCTCGCATCAACTGTAGCTATGACTGGCTTATGCGTTAGGTGCATCGGCGCTATATCCTTAAAAGTTTTGCTGGCTTCAATGTAAGAAACTACGCGGTATTTGAACCTACTTAACTCTGTATTATCGATAGCCTGCCAATGGGGCGATTCTAACAATATTTCATTTCTCACGTCGGAATTTGGATGACCATAGGTATTTTTAGTCCCGTAATTCATTATGAGCGTTGTGTTTTCTAAATCGTCCAACTTCGATCGTTCCCAATTTACTTTTGAGCCGTGATGAGGAACTTGTACAATATGAGTTTGAATTATGCGGTCATTGATAAACCTTGACCATCCCTTTTTCATATTAGTGTCACCCGTCAGCAACGTATAGCAATCCGGGAAGTAGTCTTGTTCTCTTGGCGTCGACAGAAGTGCAAAGGAATGATTGATCGGACCATGCATAACTACGATGCCCGTACTGTTTGTTTCTTTGAAGTAACGTTTGAAAACCTTTTTTAACTGATCAACTCTATCCTGATATTTAAAAATCTTTTTTAAGTCTTCACCTTCGATGTAACCATTTTCAAGTTCTATTTCGAACGTATGTTTGATTTGAGCTCTAAAAGCTGCTATATCGGTGGGTTCCTGGCGAATTTGATAGAAGTAAAATTGCCAGTAAAGACCTGCACAAATGTCGCCACCGCCTTTCTTAAATTTTACTTTACCGCTATATTTAGCGTCAATCATCGCTTGTTCTTGATAAAATAAGCGTGCATCTTGATCGTCCAAGCCAATTTTTAAATCAAAAAGTTGATTATTCTTAATTTCTGACGTATCAGGAGAGCCTTGTGGACCGTTTGGATTTGGATTATTATTTACCAAACCATCGACTTCGCCATTTCCGGTAATGAAAATAACCTGGTCTACTCCGCGCTGTAGCAAAAAGCCAGCAGGGTCTTGAATAAAACCCGAATAAAGGTCATCATCAGTTGTGTCGTCATACCCATTTGCAAAATAAAGATACAAGCGCTCAATGGGAAACAAGTATGGGAGCACCGCAACCTTAACCTTGCAATTTGTTAACAGATAATCCAATTGATTGACGTGGTCGGCATCAAAGTGAGAAATTATCAGCAAGTCTAAATTATGCTGCTTTTCAGAGCCGATCAACTTCTTGAATTCACTAATTTCCTTTTTCAAGATGGCTGTCCCCTGCGTTGAACCGCAATCGTAAATCATTGAAAATTGTTGACTCCCTCTTGATGTGATCTGTCCGCCATAGAAACATCCCTGACCAGCCTTATAAAAATTCCAATCAGAGATTATCATTCTCTTCTGCATATCACCAAGTTTTAGCTTGTAAGGGCATTAATTTTACCGGTCAAATAAGTTTTCACCTCAAAGCTGATTGCATCATTGTTTGCAATATGACTATCGTACCAGCTTATTATTTCAGGGATTACTTCGTCGTTTGAAGAGCTTAGCAATTCAGGATTTATGAATCTATTACGGTCATATTCGGTCAATTCAAATTGATACCATTTAGGTTTGTAGTCTATTGCAAACTCATTGCTCTTAAGATCTAATTCGTTTGTACCAGATAAGACAAAAGAACTTTGCAGCTTCGGCCGATTACCGAATAATGTCGTCAGATCAAAATATTGATCTGCAACGTTTTGAGTTTCCAGTACCATGATTTGTCCTATATCACCCGGTACACCGCAAGCAGCAAAGTGAGCAGCGACCAATAGATCACTTGTCACATCCACGAAACCCGTATCAAAACCATAATGCTGCATCAAACCTGCAATTGATTCCTCAATTTTTGGGTGTTGTTTTTTCCGGTCAACAATAGAAATATTCCATAGAGCTTCGCGCAAAAAAAGGTACAAACTATAATTGTTAATAATTTCTAAAGTTGGAAGATGAATGCCAGTTACCAAATAATTAACTTCTTCAAAAATCGGCTTGCCATGTAGATTCCGGCTATAAGTCGATTTTGAAGTTTCCCATTTCGCCGAACGTTCTCCTCGAAAAAAGTATTTCGGCTGAGGGACTATAGGACTTGTTAATGTGCTGTTATCAAAATATTTCAGTGGTATTAATTCTTGGGGGTATCTCAACACGAGATTTTCAATAGTTTGGCTTAGGGTATTCATGTTTAGGGTTTCCCAAATATGATAAAAATTGACAAGTATGGACAGATTAAAAATACATCTTATTTTTGTGACAGTCCAATTTCAATCAATGGCAAAAAAGAAAAATATAGTTCAGGAAGATCCGGTTAAATTACAGGCCAAACATAAGCGGGACTATCTCTCACGCCTAAAAATGGTTTGCGATAAGCTGGTTGGCGCTGGCTGGTTTGAATTGATTCCTGCGGCTGATATTGATATTATTTACGAAAAACGTTACCGCTCGTTAACCATAAAACCAGTTCCAGGTGTGGTCATTGATACAGTCCGCTGGCAAACCTACCGTGAAACACTTTCGACTTTACTTGATGCTCCCGCATTCAATGTCATCGAGCAAAACATTCCCTTAAAAACGATGCTCAGCGAGGGTTTGACATTGACACATTTTGTTTCAATGATGGCCGAAAATCGATTTCCTCGGTCGGAAGAACTTCGTGCAGTGTTTAAACCCTTTCTAATCACAACCCATGGCTATTACGGCTATATTGCTGACCAGCTAGCTTCTCTGCTGTTTTTGATGGATGTGCGCAATGGGAATTTTCACGATGGTTTCCTGCACGCGGACTGTACACAGACAAACATCGGAAAAGTTCCTGCAACTGAAAATACGATCTTTGTTCACTTATTTAAGCCAATCATCAGTAATATAGCAATCAATGGCCGTAAGCGTGAAATAATAGCAGTTAACAGGTTTGTTCCGCGTGGTGTCAGTTTGCAAGTTAAAATTCGACCCTCCGCTATCGGTCTTCAATCTGTGGCAGATGATCCTTTACCGCTTTATATACAGCGCCACGCCCTTCAGCGCTTGGATGAACGACTGGGTTTACAAGCCAACAATGTACACGCACATTTATTTTTTAGCTTATTTGAACAGCCTTTAAATTACGTCCTTGGCAATGGCTGCACCCTAATCGAGTTCAATATGTATGAATACAAAGTCGGTTATTTACTAACTACGCTCCATGACGACAAACTGGTTATTCGCTCCTTTCTGTTTTTGACTAACGACGGCACACCCGAAGGCCGTAAATTGCGCCAGCTTACCGGGTTGGTGAAATACGACAAAAAATATTTAGGCATTGATAAACTGTCCACTTTTACCGCATATAAGATCCATGAGGATGAAGAATTAAGCTCTCTTTTTAACGAAGCAGGCTGCGGTTCATTGCTAGATGCAAGAAACCTTCAGACTATCGCCGCCGAATACATGCCCGAGCGCGACAAAGCCACCCTGCATAAATATATTAAGGCAGATTAGTCAAAACAATTATTCCAGTTTTACAAATTCCTGCTGAATGGCACCAAGTTGTAGTTTTTAAGATGCTTTTGAATGATTAGCAGATGGTTTTTGTAGACGTATGACTATTCATAAATTAAGGGATAAAGGTTGCATAAGAATAATAAAAGTCCCTTAACACTCGCTGCAAGGGACTTTCAACCTAAACCTTATCACAATAGTCAAGCTTTCGCTTAACTGTAGTGCAGCTAAGTTAGTATTTTATTCGTTATTAAATATTCCGCCCCTGTTTCCACCGGAGCTATACAACTCCACAGCAAGCAAGGTGCGTCCTCAAAATGGCGGACAACGGCCCCGTCCGACAATGTTGAAAACAAAGAGGTTTGCTCCCATTGCAGCGCTTAATTGGAAATCAGGGATTCGCTGCCATGCTGCACAAAATCGCGGCAAGGTCAATAGCCGTTTGTACCTACTATTTTACTGTTCCTTCCATGATAGACTTAAATTTTGCTTAATCGCTTTTAAAGCTGCGTACGTTCTGGAATTATTAAAATCTACATACTGACGGTGAACAGATAAAATGAATTAAACGTTGCAAGGCGGGTAAAGCTATTGTGCTTTATTAACACGTATAATACGCTCTCTTGCTGAAGCCCCGATTTTGTTCTGCTATCCGTCAGGGAAATGCCGAATTCATTCATAAGTGACTGGTGCGGTTTAGTGAGACTACCTATCTGTCAATAGAAAGTACTCGAAACGATGAAAAATTGGCGAGCTTGCGCTTAAGTGAAAAGGCAACAGTCATTTCTGCATCACTAATGCCTTGGCAAAGCATACACTTACAATTCCGTTTATGTCACTCACATTCTCTACTTAAAACTTGTACGTCAGTGCTATACCCCAGTTCTTATTCTTTAAAGAACCATTCAGCTGGGTACCACTAAATTCAGGTACCAGGTTCGCCAAGCCCAACTGGCTGTTGACCTGAGCAATCAGTCCTGAAAACACTTCATAAGCGGCTAATAAGCTGACACCGTAATCCAACGATTTACCATAAACGTAAGATTCTAAATTACCACCCTCGGCCGAGTCATTCCTGAAAATGACATCACCTTTATTGCCAACTACAATGTCGCCTATAACGGGGCTGGTCGCAGACTTCCAACTGCCGCCAATTCCGTAGCCCAAATAAGGACCGGCGCCCAGGTGCAAACGGCGTCCCAAAAGTTCAGGTTTAAAAATTAAGGTGACCGGCAACTCTATATAATCTGCTTTGATCGTGGCCTTCCCACCAGATCCGAAAACGCCGTCTTCCTGTTGATATCCTTTTCGGGAGTAGAATAAAGCAGGTTGGATGGAAAACTGACGACTTAGCGAAACCTCTGCATTTACCCCAACCCGCAAACCCGACACGGTTGCTGTATTGGCCTTATTACTCCGCTCTCCTTTAATAGATACATCGGAAAAGTTCACGCCTGCCTGGATATTAAATCTGGTTTGCGCGCGAACTTTGGTGATGGTGCCACTCAAGGCTACAACGCATATATAAAACAGTACCATTTTAAATCTCATAGCTCCAGCTTTTATGGTGTAACAATTTGTTGGCACGTCAATAAGACACGATCGTGACCATCTTATATCCGTATGGGTATCAGTTATGAAAATGCAAGCGAATACCCTGAAGCAGTTACGTGAAGAGAAAATCAGACGCGACAGGATGAGACTTATTTTTTAGGAAAATGCAATGACTTGTTAAGAATAAAATAGAACTTGCTTCAGCACGGTAAAATCCCTTTCCTGCCTTTCCGATTTGACCGTAAAATGAACATCCATCTGCCGGTCCCGAATACGATTGATCAGGCTTACAATCATCGGTTGTAGTGTTTCGTAGGTCTCTTGAAAAGGAAAATTTTGGGGCAGGCTTATGATCAGCCGGTCAGCCTTGACAACGAGCCAATCCTGGTATGCAGGTGACAACTCCTGCCTTAGGTAGGTTAACACTCTGTTCAGATATCAGTCCGTTTCCATAGGCCGTCAATAGAATTTACAAAAGGCAGTAAATGCGTTTTATTGTGGGTCAGTTCAACAATGGTTTTAGGTGCTTTTCTTTCCAGTCGAAAAAGTCCAGTGCCTCTTCCGATACGTCCCTGGTCATATAGCCTAACAGTTCCGGCGTCATCTCATTAAAGTCCAGTGACCGGCTCTCGATAAAGTCTTTTTTATAAGCCGGCGAATAAATGATCTCATCAGCAGTTAAACACCACTCCTTGGCCATATACTCACTGATGGCATTGCTGACCAGCTGGTGGCGGAAAAAAGGTTCGTAGTCAATATCATTGAAAGGGCAAATGCCAAAACAAACCACTACATCATCTTTGAAATGCTGCACCTGGGGATGGTTTTTCCATTTGATCACGGCAAAGACCAGAGGCAAATGATCCGGGTACGCAGGTATATCCAACCGTTCGGTCACAAAAATCTCCAGGTTGCGATTACGTGCACTTAACAGGTTATGCCCGTCCAGGTGTTCGATGTCAAATACTTCCTTCATACCTTAGCTTGACTGCGAAGATATACTAATTATTTTAGTAATTTAAAAAGTTTCTTACAACTTTTAAGAAGCATCCAACAAACTTTGAAACCCTTCATAATCGTAAGGTGCCATAACCTCCGGCGAATTAGAACTTTCATACCGGGAAGTGATCAGCTTGGAAATCGTATGCGCCGTGAAGTGTTCATCCCCTAAAGGCCGGATTAGTTCTTTCACATTTTCCTTAGCCAGATCATAGTCGATCCACGTTCCTTCGGATTCGCGCGGGAGAATAAACGGCTGACGAAGCTTGCTGTTATGGATGCGTGACATCAGCGAATTGGCCGGGTTAGTCAGGATAGCGTAGGTCCTCACAATTTCCCCGGTTTCGGGGTCCACCCAGTGGCTGTAAATACCGCCGAATGAAAAAATCTCCCTTGATTTGAGGTAAATGTAATGCGGCATTTTGGTCTTCTTGTCCAAGTGATGCCACTCAAAAATACCGTTTGCAGGCACCAAACAACGTTTTTGGCCGATGTAATTGCGGAAAGACGGTTTATCAAATACCGTTTCCCCAATCGCGTTTAGCGTCTGGTTACTGAATGCCCGGGCCTGTTGCAGAGCCGTCATTTTGTTACCCTGCGCATCCACGGCGCCTTCCTTCGGCTTGAACCAATGCGGGATCAGTCCCCAGTCATAAAGCTGAATTTTATGGGGCTCATCGGCCGTGATGACCGGCATGGCGCGGTGCGCAAAACCATCGTTATGATAGACAATATCGTAGTCGTTCATCAACTCAATCGTCTCTTCATCTTCCAGCGCATAGCGGGTACTGATCTCGACTTTATCCGCCGTCAAGGCATAATGATAACACATGATCGCAATTTATTGAATAACAAATTACAAGCAGAAAGTTGTAAACATTTTGTCCACACCTGTTGTAAATGCTAATATTATTAGCATAGTTTTGTAGTCCCTTAACTGAACAATTTATACATGAACGCCAATCGCCAGATCATACACATGGACCAGGACGCCTTTTTTGTGTCCGTGGAAGTACGCAAAGACCCACGTTTGACAGGTAAACCGGTCATTATTGGCAGCCTTTCCGACCGGGGCGTGGTTACCTCTGCCAGCTATGAAGCCCGCCAATTCGGCGTCCACGCAGCTATGCCGGCCAAGCTCGCCCGCATGCTCTGCCCGCATGGGATCTGGATACGCGGGAATATGGACGAGTATTCCAAGGCCTCCCACGAGATCACGGCCATCCTCAAAGAACGGGTGCCTGTCATCGAAAAGGCCAGTATTGATGAGCACTACATTGATATGACCGGTATGGACAAGCATCACGGTACGCTCAAGTACAGCAAGGAACTGCGTGCGGCAGTGATCAAAGAGACCGGTTTGCCCATTTCCTTCGGCCTGTCAGTCAACAAAACGGTATCTAAGATGGCGACCAATGAGTGCAAGCCTAACGGGGAACTCTTCGTAGAGCCGACCGGCGTCCGGCCCTTTCTGAACCCCTTGTCCATCAAAAAAATACCGGGCTTGGGTGAAAAGACCTTTATCAAGCTCAGTGATATGGGTGTTAAGCGCATCCATGAGCTCGCGCAGGTCTCCCCGGAATACATGACCAGCATCCTGGGAAAAAACGGTATATGGCTGCTGCAAAAAGCGCAGGGCATTGACGAGTTGCCGGTGGTACCCTACCAGGAACAAAAAAGCATCGGTACGCAATCCACGTTCAAGAATGACAGCATTGACCTGGAGTCAATCAATTTTTTATTGGCCTCGATGGTCAGCGAACTGGCGTTTGAGCTTCGGGAGAAACGCCGGCAGTGTGCCTGTATTACTGTCACCATCCGCTATACGACACGGGAGGACGTGACCAAGCAGGCAGCCATTCCCTATACGGCGCTGGACAGCGTGCTGATCAAGAAAGCCAAGGAACTGTTCAGGCAGGCCTACCAGAAACGCTTGCTGATCCGCCTGGTCGGCGTGCGCCTGTCCAATCTGGTCAGCGGATTCGAGCAGATCGACCTGCTCAGCGGCTCCGAGGAACAATACAGCCTGTGTCAGGCGATGGATAAGATCCGTCGCCGGTTTGGCTCAGACGCTATCAAAATGGCTTCAGGAATGAACTTAAACTTATAGCGCATGTACCTAAATGTCCATTCCCAATACAGCCTGCGCTACGGCACTATGTCCATCGGAACACTGGTGGAAGAGGCATTGGCACGTGGCGTTACCCAGATGGCTCTCACCGATATCAATAACTCCACCGGCATCATGGAGTTCATGCGGGAAAGTGAGGCAAAAGGTTTGAAGCCTATCGGCGGCATCGAGTTCCGCAGGGATGGCCGCTTGCTGTTCATCGGGCTGGCGCAAAACCGAGAGGGCATGAAAGAACTGAACGACTTTCTGACCGAGCATAACCTGGAGCAGAAGCCGCTGCCCGATTTGGCACCGGAGTTCAGCAACGTGTTCGTCATTTACCCTTATGCTTACCAGGGTGAACTGCGGGAGCGTGATTATCTCGGCATCTGCTTTCATGAACTCAACCAGCTTTATGGGAAAGACCTTTCCCTGATCCGGGATAAACTGCTGGCCCTGCAGCCAGTATTCGTATTGGACAAGATCGGCTACCGTTTGCATCAGTATCTTCGGGGCATCGACCTGAACACTGTGCTCACGGAGGTCAAGGCAGTGGATAAATGCCTGCCGACCGATATGTTCCTGGCACCGGGCGAACTGGAAGCTAAGTTCTCGAGGTATGCCTTTATCTTGGATAATACCCGAAGGCTCATGGACCGCTGCGTGATGGACTATCCCAAGGGACGAACCAATCTGAACCTGCGTACTTTTTCGAGTTCCGGCAGCAAAAAGGATGACCGGGAACTTTTGGAGAAGCTGGCTATGAAAGGACTGGTTTACCGTTACGGGCGAAATAACAAGCAGGCGCTGGCTAAAGTCAAACATGAGCTCAAGGTAATCGAGGAACTGGACTTTTGTGCCTATTTTCTGATCACCTACGACATCATCCGCTACTCAATGAGCCAGGGCTACTACCATGTAGGCCGGGGTTCGGGCGCAAACAGTATTGTGGCTTATTGCCTGAAAATTACGGATGTGGACCCTATTGAACTGGACCTGTACTTCGAGCGTTTTTTGAATGCACAGCGCACGTCACCTCCTGATTTTGATATCGACTACTCCTGGGACGAGCGCGAGGATGTGCAGGATTACATTTTTAAGCGCTACGGCAAAGGGTATACCGCGCTGCTGGGTACAATGACCACCTTTAAGGACCGCAGCGTGATCCGGGAAATCGGCAAGGTCATGGGCCTGCCCAAATCGGAGATCGATAGTTTTACCGACCCTACACGTGCGGCGCAGAACAGGGATAACGCCAAATTCAAAAAGATCGCAGCAATCTACGAGCACATGGCCGATATGCCCAACCAGCGTTCCATTCACGCTGGCGGTGTACTGATTTCCGAAGAACCGCTCACCTACTACACCGCGCTTGACCTGCCGCCCAAAGGTATGCCGACTGTCCAGTGGGATATGTACGAGGCCGAAAAGATCGGCTTTGACAAGTATGACATCCTGAGCCAGCGCGGTATCGGCCATATCAAAATGGCGGTACAACTGGCGGAAGAGAACCAGAACGCCAAGATCGATATCCATGACGTCAAAAAGTTCATGAAGGACCCGCTGATCAATGCCAACCTGAGCCAGGGCAAAACCTGGGGCTGCTTTTACATTGAGTCACCGGCCATGATCCAGCTGAATCGAAAGCTGGGGTGCAACAGCTACCGCGTGCTGGTAGCGGCCAGTTCCATCATCCGACCGGGCGTAGCTAGTTCGGGTATGATGGGTGCCTATATCAAGTACCATCATGCGCCACACCAGGTCAAGTACCTGCATCCGGTTATGAAAGAGCAGCTGGAGGAAACCTACGGCGTGATGGTCTACCAGGAAGATGTGATCAAGATCTGCATTCATTATGCCGGGATGGATGGCACGGATGCCGATATCCTCCGCCGGGGCATGAGCGGGAAGTACCGCTCCAGAAAGGAGTTTGACCGTCTGGTCGAACGCTTCTTCGAATGCGCCAAAGCCTTGGGCAGGCCCGAGCATATCACCGCCGAGGTCTGGCGGCAGGTATCCTCCTTTGCCGGCTACAGTTTTTCCAAGGCGCATTCAGCTAGTTTTGCGGTTGAGAGTTATCAAAGCTTGTTCCTCAAGACCTACTATCCAAGAGAGTTCATGGTCGCGGTACTGAACAACTACGGTGGTTTTTATGACCGGGCGATTTACGTTCACGAATTACAACGTGCCGGGGCCAATGTGCACCTGCCTTGCGTGAACCACAGCGATACTATCGTGAACATCAACGGAATCGATGCCTACCTGGGTTTTGTGGGCGTGCATGGCCTGGAGGGCCAGTTCGCGGAGCGCATCCCCGAGGAGCGCAGGATGAACGGACCTTATGCCGATCTGGAGAACCTGGTTAAACGGACCGGACTTGGAAAAGAACAAGCCATCATTCTGATCCGGGTGGGCGCATTGCGCTTTACGGGTAAAAGCAAAAAGGCGCTGCTTTGGGAACTGGAGCTGGTCGTAGGTGGGAAAGCAAAGCCATCTAATGACACAGCGCTTTTTGCCGTCGAAAGGAAAAACTATGCTTTGCCGGTGCTGGAGAACACCGACCTCGAGCATGCCTATCATGAACTGGAGCTCCTGGGTTTTCCTTTAACCATGAGCTACTTTGACCTGCTCGAAACGGAGTACCGTGGGCAGATCATGACAAACGATTTGATCAATCATGTGGGGCAAACGGTCGAGATGGTGGGGCGGTATGTCTGCGAGAAAACGGTGCATACCAAAAAAAATCAAAAGATGTGGTTTGGCAACTTCATTGATGCCGAGGGCAACTTCTTTGACACCGTGCATTTCCCGAATACCACACCCTCCTATCCTTTCCGCGGGCAAGGTTGCTACGTGATGCGCGGACGGGTAGTGGAAGAGTTCGGCTTTGCCAGCCTTGAAGTGCAGACTATGGAAAAGCTGCCCATCAAGGGAAACCCGGTGATGGATTAAAAAATAAAGTGAGCGCGATATGAAAGAAAAACTGAAACACCAGCTGCTGACGATAGAGATGAAAGCCTGGCTTAAACATCGGAACGGGACCAGCGATGTGGTTCGCATTCTGCCGGATGACAGCAGTCATGCCGCGCAATGCTACCAGATATATACGGCATATGGGGAATACCCAGGCTATCTGGGCCGGATATTGTTTGACCAGGAAGGATGCTGGATTTATGATGGCCATGACCTTGACATTGCGGAGCAAGAACAGCTGGCAAACTTTATACTTAGACCTGTAGAAAGGAGGTACAATTGAAGAGTTCGCCTTAATTTCCGAAAGTGGGGCAAAAGTTTCACTTAGCAATACCTGAAGTATTTCTCTGAGTAGAATGGTCTGTTTGAGAGGTGATATTGTAAAGATTCATCAACGAAATGCCCCGGAAACAGCGGACCCGGAACTTGTACATGAAGGAAGTGATGAGGCGCAGCTGCCACCCTGATATTGTGCGCATTCAACAAATGGAAACTGTTGATGATGAGATTTTAGATAAAGTTACCAAAGTGCTTGATGTATCAGCAGCAGGGATTGAAAGCTTTATGGAGAGATGCTGTAATTAATAATTTTAATATAATTGTAAGTACTGTAAACAGTCATAACCAGTCAACACAGTTCGTCTTTTATCTTAATTTCTACCTGAGAACTACTTAAGTTAACGCAGAACCTTTATCATCTACCTACTTGTCCTGATGCCTTAAAGTAATCTGGAAACCATGCTTACCTGTTTAGTACGATATGCATTATAGTATAAAAGGAGTCCTCTTGATCAAAAAAGAACTCCTTTTATATCTGATTACTCAATTGAGTCTTCTGCGCCGTCCTTATACAATGTTACACCGCCTTCGGAACAACACTTTTTACTACCACTGGGACAATTTGTATAGTCACAGGTTGGAGCAGCTATTTCTGTGGCAAAGGCTTTAATTGCTGATCCTGCAGACACTACGGTAATCAGGGCTAAAAATAATAATTTTTTCATGGTTTTAAATTTTAGTTTAATCAAATTTAGAAGTTTTAAAGACATAAAATAATTGATAATCAGGATATTACACAACTCAGCATATTTGTCATACGAACGTACGTAATGGCTATACAAGCACAACTTTTTCTGGCTGCTTGGTCGGAAACAGGATTATTTTTCCATTAAAAAAACCCGGTAAAATTTACCGGGTTTTAAGTTTAAAGCAGATGAATTAAAGGTCTGAAACAACCTCATCATCATGATAGGTCGTGATACCTCCGCTTGTGCAACATACTCTTGGGCCCGGTTCACACATAACCTTCAGACAATCATTTTCCTCTGTTGACATTGCGACTCCTTTTGAGCTGAATGCAGCTACGACTACCACTGTAATTAGCAATAACTTTTTCATAATTTAATTGATTTGATTGATAAATAGGCGTTAATATGTAAGAACAATCTTGAAAAACTTCTTTAACCTATATTCAGAAAGGACAGTACGTTTCCATTATCCTTATTCTAGATCTGTGTTGGATTCAATCGTTGTGGAGGAGATTTGTGTTTTAAAACACGAATGCTTAGTCGGCTACCCTTAAGATGATGTACAAGCAGAGAGAGGAATATCAGAATTGTGCATATGATATTGAAGTACATATGAGTTCTGTGCCCCAATTTCCCCAAAATACCACCGCAAGCACAAGGGATAAAATCCGGAAAATTCAATAAATAATAGATATAGAGGCTGAAGAAAAACATTAACGAATACGAAAGCCACAAACCAATAAGATAAAATCGTTTACTGAACAGAAGATATACAATAGCCAGTTCTACACCTATCACCGAAATGGCTGTAAAAAGAACTAGACTTCGAGGAACCAAAGGAGACCCGCTTAATTGAATTAGAAACTTTTGGAATTCCAGCCCTTTGGAAACAGCGGCATATAAGAATAAACCGGCGACTAGCCATTGAACCACTGTTTCAAATTTTGTTAGGTTTACGTTTTTCATATAGATGTTTTTAAGATTTTCTTGCTATAAACAAGATAAAGGCGGCCATTGGAATGAAAAGCATTTAACAATCGTCCATACTTTTTATGATCTTTTGGTACGCGTATGCTATTTTTATATGTATAATCGACTAACGAGTACCTATCGATGATATAGTTTTCTTTATCGTAGTCCTGAGCGATATCTTCATACGAGTAAACATTCGTGACAATGTTCAGGTATCTATCATCAGTAAACCCAAACAAATTTACGATGTCAAATTTGGAGTCTATCCGATAGCCTGCTTTCGAAAAATGCACGACTGGTGGAGCCTTTGTGTTGCTGTCAATCGTAAGCTTTGGGGCAGAAAATTTTAGGCTTGATTTATCAAATACTAAGAATCGGCCGACGTTATAATTAAGATATATAATCTTATCAGAGGTCGGTATGAAATCACCGTCCATTGCAAAGCCGCCATCATTATAGATAGGAGTATTCGGATGAAGCATGGAATCCTTATTTGTGTTTGAGAAATGAACAAAGAAATTCTCGTTGGCAAAATTGGCATCGAAGGTCTTATAGACAAATTTTGTATGATCAATCGGCACATTTTTCAGCAAAGGTGTACTAAGTGAAAATACGGACCGAATAGAGTCACCTTCGACTTTATCAATAGACTTCTCATTTGCCTCAGTAACAAATAATTTTCTGTCAGCTAAATACCAGCTGATCAGCGGGCGAGCAGACTTTGGAGATATCGATTTTAGCTTAAAGGTCTCCAGATCAACTGCAGAAACTTCATTATAACTTGCAGCATAGACTTTTCCTTCAAATGATTTCAACCCGACTATTTTAGGATTGGCCATCTCGGACAGAATGTTCACACCAGGTCCGGTATAAATCCTCTTAAAATTTTGTTTGACGCCATTAGTCTTTTTAATCGTCATGTGCAGTAGTAAAATTGCTGCAACAGGTAATAAACTGAATAAAGCGGCTGTTTTAATGAAGTTTTTCATTAGTTGATATTTTCTACATTATTTTTGTTTTTCTTGTCGTCTGCTGATGCTTTCTTTTTCGTTTGCGAATTGGCCTTTTTAGGTTTGCCAAATGAATACCGAGCACTGAAGAAAAGACGCTGCTGCGGGGTTATGCTTTCCGATTGTTGGTATAAATCAGGATATGTCCGGCGAAAAGCATAATCTTTAATAAATGGCTGCCTTAAGGAGAAAGTGAGCCGAAGCTTTTTTTCCAGAATGCTTCTCGATAAGGTCAAATCTTGATAGAAGAAAGCTGTACCATACCCCTGTAAATAAACATCCCTTAAATTGTAAATATTAGATAGCGCGACATTGTAATTTTTGAATAGTTTGGTAGTCAAATCAGCGCTAAAACTGCCATAAAATCCATTATTATTGAGCAGTAAGGTGTTATCCGGGAATGCTTTTTTCATCAACGAATAGTATAGGTTCGATGAGAAACTTAATTCAATCTTCTTGGCAAAGGTTATGGTGCTGCTGGCATTTAAGCCAAGCGTCTTTTGGCTATTTAGATTAATAAACTGCGTATTGACAGAGCTATCTGCCTGAAAGGAAGAATAGCCCTGGATGGCGTTTTTGTTATAGGTATAGGAAAACATCACCAAATAATTATTGCCACGGTTATCGTCCTTGGTAATTCTAAGCTCGACATTATGAGAAATCTCAGGCACCAATGCTGCATTCCCACTATTGGTCACATAGGGATTTGAGTTATTTCGAAATGGATTAAGATAATAAATTTGGGGACGGTTAATGCGGCTGGTGTATCCGAGGCCAATATTTATCCGTGATTCAGTAAATGTTTTATCAATGGAAATACTTGGAAAAAGATTGAATTTTTTATTGTCTATGAATACCTGAGAGCCGGTTGTGTTTTGGTAATCGGAAACCTCACCGCGAGTACCAGCTAAGACATTTATGCTTTTAATCTTTTTTGAATAGGATACATACGCACCGTAGATATTCTGCGTAAAATAGGAACTTTCACTATTTCTAACGTCTGAATTAAAATCTCTCAAACTTGTTCTCAAGCCGGTTTCAAAGCCAGCATTGACATAATCCAGTTGAATTATATTTTCTGAGCTTTGGCTTCTATTGTTGGAATTATTAGTTTCAGTACTTAAATAAGTAATTTCTGACCTGTCTTTCTGTTTGTTATACTTATAAGAAAAGATCAGGGATGCCTTTTTGTTAAATTTGTGTTCAAACCCTCCACCAATACCATAATTATGATTTACTAAATGGTTTATTGTGTTAACGCTACTTATGTTATCCGCGGCAAAGTACTGTGTAATATTTCCGTCGCCCGTATAACCGTTGACATCTATATTTAAAAGATTATTTGCATTAAAATCATAACTGAATTGAGCTAATGAGTTCAACTGCTTGCGTTTAGGGGTCGTCCGTCCCTGGTAATCATGAGTTATTCCGTTATCTGCCTGAACCAATGAATAGTCATAAGTTCCGTTTCGGAAAAACCCGCCGGATGCGATTAGCGAGTACCCGAATTTGCCCTCACGTCCAGATAGGCTTCCATTCAAATAGGACGTGTTGTAGGTATCGATACCAGCGCCAACAGCACCAAACGTGCCATCGACTTTCGATTTCTTCGTTATGATATTGATGATTCCTCCAATACCTTGGGCACTGTACTTTGCGGAAGGAATGGTTATCACCTCGATACTTTCAATGTCTTTACTATCGAGCGATTGTAAAAATGACCCGACATTGGTGTTAAGCGCAGCGTTGCTTTTCCCATTGAGTAAGATTCTGAAGTTATCCTGACCTTTTAGCCGTATAGATTCCGTCCCATTGATCGACACCAGTGGCGCATATCGTAAAACTTCCAAACCACTTTTCCCTTCTGCACGCAAATCGGTTGCTACGCTGTATATAATTTTTCCTGGAGCAAAGCTTAAAGCACTTTTTTTGCCTTGTACAGAGACTTCCTTCAGGGTATTGGTGGTCGATGTTAGTTCGATGTTCCCCAGGTTGAGGTTAGAAGATTGCTCTTTTAAATCAATGGGTAAAATTTTATCGCGATAACCAATACTGGTAAGTAACAGCGTGTATTTTGCATGGGACGCTGTAAAGCTAATCAGACCGTTTTGTTGCGAAGAAGTTGAATACTTGATACTGCCATATTGATCCTTCAGAACGGCAGTTACAAAGTCTAGCGGTCGCTTTGTAGCCGAATCAATTACATTTCCTATAATAGAATTCTGTGCCTGCAGACTGGCGGAAAAAGTCAGTAATAGCAATAATGAAGTAAGTATTCTGCTCATAAAGTCAGGTGCGTAGTGCTTTTCTCTTTGTAAAGACAAGGTCTTTTCTGATAAGCTGGGTAAAAGCTTCTTTGTATGCATGACCTAAAACCAGTATCGTTTTATCGCGCATGGTAATGTTGTTTTTTTCAATGGCTTTTATTTTTAAATTGTTGATGATATAGGATTTATGAATTCTTGTAAAATGATCCGGCGGCAAGTGCTGCTGAACCTCATTCATGGTGAGGTAAGTAATGAATCTCATATCATCCTGATGGATGATTACATAGTTAAGTGCTGCCTCTATGAAGTTGATATCGACAAAGTTTATCCTTGTAAATCTCCCTTTAACCTCACTCTTGATATAAAAGAATGTCCGCTCTGTCAAATGCTGTAAAAGCATGATTTTTTTATTAAAGAGGCTTTGATATCTGCTAATACATTGCAGTAGTCGTTTTTGAGCAACAGGTTTTAATAAATAATCAAAAGCTTGCCTTTCAAAAGCATCATAGGCATAATCTTTAACCTTGGTGGTAAAGATTATTGTTGTTGTTAACTTGATGTTTTCTGCAATATCCATTCCTGATAGACCAGGCAAATCCACATCGAGAAAGGTTAAGTCTGGAGACTCTTTATTATTAATAAGGTAATCCAATGCTTGATATGGATCACAAGAGGTACCGATTATTTTGATCCCGCTAACCTTTGCTATTAAGCCACGCAACACTGAAATCGCATCGTTATCTGCATCCACAATATAACAGGTAATCATAGTAAACTATAGTGATTAAAGCTTGAGATTTTACGAGTATCTTTAAAATAGATATCAAGCCTAATCTACTTGGATTAAAAGAAAAACTATCATAAAGTCAGAACTGTGTATCCCGAATGTTGACCTATCTATCCCGGAAAAACCAAGAACAGCCGGATTTATTTTGGCAGTACACGCTTAAGAAGTATTGAGACAACTTTAGTTGCTGCATAGTCACCAAGTCCTGGGTATGGTAAGCGGTTGCTGCAGCAATTTTTCATAAACGGGTGAGGCTTGCAGAAACCATAAAGATTACAGCCGATTAAAAAGACACGGATAACACTGCATGGCTGACGAATCGATATATAAAACCATAATACTATAGTACACGAAGAATTGCATATCCTAACTGTGATAACACCTTAAACAATTACGTTAACATGGAAACCATTCACACTGCAACATACTTAGACCTTCATGAGCTTCTTCCATTATTTAGGGATCTATGGCCGGATGATGAGCCAACAGGTTTGCATCAAACACTAACTGAAATATTGAGTTCCAATAAGTTCAGGATATGGGTTTCCCGGCAGGATACCACTGCAACCGGCTTTATCTATGTAAGCATCAGATATGACTATGTGGAGGGAGCTGACCACTCACCTACCGGGTTTGTGGAAGGTATTTACGTCCGGCCGGCTTTTCGTAAGAACGGCATAGCTTATCGCCTTTTACAGGCCGGTGAGCAGTGGCTTCGGGAAGCGGGCTGTCGTCAAATTGGCTCCGACATGCAGTTTGACAATCAGATGAGTTTTGACTTTCATCATCGTGCAGGATTTGTGGAAGCCGGGCGGCTGATTACGTTTATAAAAGATTTGTAGCCATGTGGTCAATCTGGCACGTCAAACCAATTACTGTTATATGGCTGTCTCCTGCTAAGTTTTCAACAATGTAAACAACTTACAGTAGCCGACGTTAAATTGGTCGAACAAATTTACTTTCCGATCCAGCCCTTGCTTATGCATCACATTTACCTTGAAAATGATGACCTGCTCATATGCCCTGTTGACCAGACTGCTTTGTTGAACTACCAGCGTTTAACTAAAGACATTTTCCAGTTATTGTCTGATCATAAAACATTACAGTTCTTACCTGAAAAGCGGTTGTTTAGTTTGGCCGAGGCAGAGCATTGGCTGGGTACAACCTTAATGAATATGTATTGCGGGCGCAACCAGACCCATCTGATTTTGTCAAAACAAACAGAACGTTTGCTTGGAATTATCGATCTCATTCCTCCACGGGTAGCGCAGGAATATTATCAGCTTCCGGAGTACCCCTACTTTCTCGAATTTTACCTGAACAAGTCTGCTTGTGGACAATTGCTCATGTCAAACCTGCTGCCACAAGTGGTGGAGCTGCTAAAAGCCAGGGGAATTGAACAGATTGCTGCTGTCGTCAACCGTAAAAACCTCGCTGCATGCAAAGTTCTGAGCAGAAGCGGCTTTTTGAACAAATGTTACTTTGACTGTCAACAGGACATGTATTTGGTTTCAGCCTGATCTCCAACATTGATACCCTTTTCTGTCGGATAATTTTAAGTGTCCACATTCAAATTCATGGCACTTCATTGTTACAAGATCATAACAGCAGCTTAATCTTCCTGCCTTAAATTTGCTGCCATGAAAAAATATTTAATTTTTGGTATCGTAGCCCTTTCTGCCCTGGTTTTAGTGTCTTGGGGTAGTATCGGGCACCGGACCGTTGCGCTGATCGCAGACAATCACCTCAACCCGAAGGCTAAAGCAGTAGTAAAGGAACTGCTGGGCGAGCAAAGCATGGCGGATGTGAGTTCGTGGGCGGATCAGGTCCGTAACCAGCCGGAGTTCAAACATACTGAACCCTGGCATTATGTAAATGCGCCGCTGGGCCTAAGCTACCACGACTTTGCGCAGTTAGTGACGAACCAGAGTAAGGACAACGTTTACACGGCAATCGAGAAAGAAATTGCAATTTTGAGAGACGGCTCCAGTACCCACCTGCAGCAGGCTGACGCTTTAAAATTCATCATTCACTTTGTGGGCGATTTGCATCAGCCGATGCATGTGAGCCGTGCGGAAGATAAAGGCGGCAATACCATCCAGCTGCAATATGAAGGCCAGGGGACTAACCTGCACAGCTTGTGGGACGGCAAAATGATTGCCACTTCGGGCATGACGGATATACAGCTGGCCAAAGCCGACGATAATCTTACCCCCGCAGCGATAGCGAAACTGCAGAAGGACCCGCTCATGCAGTGGCTCTGGGAAAGTTACCAAATCAGTTCCAAACTGTATGCGGAAATCGAACAGAACAACAAACCGGGAAAAGATTATTACGACAGCCATATGCCCATCGTACACGAGCGGCTGCAAAAAGCAGGCATCCGCCTGGCCGGACTACTGAACGAGGTACTGGCCAAGGTCAAAGTGTCACCGGCAACTGATGCAGCCGTCACCACACAACCGTCAGCTCCTCTTAAGATCAATGCCAAAGATGCGGCCAGCCATGTTGGTGAAACCGTAAGCGTTACCAGCAAAGTTTTTGGCACCAAGGCTTTCGGTGGTATGACGTTATTGAACTTTGGAGGTGAATATCCAAATGCACCCTTAACAATTGTCCTTCGCGGCGATGTTCAGAGCTTGGCCACTCAGGTTGACGGCAAGGTTATTTCAGTAGTTGGCAAATTGATCAATTATAAAGGAAAGCCGGAAATTGAGGTAAATGATCCTAAATCGATTACTGTTGCTCGTTAACCATGTCCTTCAAATTTGAAGTGCAGCTGAGTTGCAAAAATCATCGTAACTTAAGGTGAAATGCCAAAAACAGAACTAAAGCTATAGATGTCCGATTATCATTCTTCCCTTTAGCCTCAACAGTACCGGAAAAAAGATGCAACATTGAGAAGGTCAGTAAACAGACCTATTGTCCAAAAAAGAGCTTCCTGTCTTAGACTTATAGGTTTTAATGCCAAAACGGTAACCGGAAGCCCTTTCGAATGCATGCAGGCTAAAGCCTTGCTGGGGTAAACAAAAATGCTGATTACGGAATCTGATGTAAAGGCGTTCTTGACCGGTCAGTTCTAAGGATACCGGCAGGTTATGCAACGCAGCAGCAGCTTTCACATCTGCAATACGTCCCAGCAAATCATCCTCAAATATAAGGGCATAGCCTTTACCCTCGCAACTTTCCTTGATACGAGAAAGTTGCGAGGCATAAAGGCCCGCTCCGGTAGCCAGAAACAGGTGTTGGTACAGGGGGCCAAGCAAATGGCGGTACCGGGCGGCAAACAGAATGACCTCCATGGCTGAATGGCTGATAAAGACTGACTTTATAGCTGGATCACTTAACTCGCCCGCCATCCATAGACCTTCAGTTGCAGGGACCCGATGAAAGCCAAATCCAAAAACCTCCTGATGATCATGGTAAGAAAAGCACAAATTACCGCTATCATCATTCGTATAAAAGGGCGTAAAATGTTGTTGAATTACAGTCGGTATTCCTAATCTGGACAGAAATGGGTGCATTAGCGGGACATGCCTGAGCGGGAATAACCGCGTGAATATTCATTCTTGACTTCATATTCTGGCACTGCTGGTTTAGTGCTCCTTTGTGTCCGAAGGTCTTCCAGCGCCTGGCGGTAACCCGGGCTCATTCTGGCACGCTGTTTCTCATCCACAGTTTCACCGAACAGCGCGTGTAAACCTTTATAAAGCATATAAGATATGCCGCCGTCGATCATTATGGACGCTACGAGCGCCAATTTATTCGAGCGTACCCCCTGGCTGTTACTACCGGAAAACTGGATGACCGTACCATCCGGAAGTTCCACGGTTTTTCCCTTGCGATAACGTTCCTTTTGCTCGGTATTCAGCTTTTCGTTGTTAACCATCTCTGGTACCACTATTTTCTCGGTATCCGTAATGATAAATTCCCGGGTTTCCGGATCATATTCTACGAGGATATCCATCGGCTTGCCTTCGTCGTCTTTAATGATCTTCCAGATATTGGCCGCCTGTCCTTTCTGTAGTTCTTCAGCCTCCACATCGGTGAGGAATTCCGGGTAATCCGCTTCTTTATATATCGGGTGCAAGAATAATTCCAGCTTCCCATCTGCATCCGGGCGAATGGAAAGCTTGGCGTCCAGCTCGGCGATGTGAAAGCTATCCATGGACAGGTTATTCAGGCGGATCATTTCTGTCCGCCTGCCGGTGAGCAGCGTCTGCAACGTACCTGCATTCATCTGTATTTTGCCATCTTTGGCGAGCCCGATCTTTTCGAGCTCCGCCAAAGGCAAATCGTTTTCGTTGAAAATCTGTTGTGTCATGTTAAAATTCGATTAGCGTTTCATTCCCCGGCCTGGTGCCTGTTCCTGTTCAGCCATTTCCATCTGGTGACTGAATTCGACCTTGTCCTTGGTGGCATCATAATGCATCATCTGCTCAGCTTCGCGTGCAACGGGATTATTTCTGGCATAAACCAAGGAACTATACAGGCCGTCTTTAGGCCCTAGCTTAAACTTGTTACCGCTGTTCAGTTCTACCATTTGGGCAGTTTTGCCTTTCAGGATAGCTAAAACACGGTACTCTGCATTTTTGTAAGGGATGACATCGCCTTTATTGAGCACATTGTCATTTGTTTTTGCCGCGGTGACTTCCTGCTTTTGCGCCAGTTTATTCTCGATATCCAGCACAAAGTCGAATATTTTCTGGGCATCAGCCGAGGCTTTGTGCAGTTCGAACGGCTCATCTTTCAGGATCTTGATCCAGGAATCCACATAGGCAGCGTGCTGGCCGAAATTGTGGCCGATATTGATCTCGCTGCCGATCATGAGCGAGGCGATCTCCGCCCTTAATTCTTCACGGGCATAATCTTCTGAGCCGAACTTACCCTGCATGGGGCGGTCCAGGCGGCTTTCTGCCCCCGTCCAGTGGCCGAGCTCATGCAGCAGGGTCGCATAATACTTGGCCGCGGAATCAAACTGTTCCTTTTTAGGCAATTGGATGAAATCCTTGGTCAGGTTGTAGTAAGCCTGGTTACCGCCATGTTTGATCTTCGCCTTGCTGGCTTCCACGATCTGTTCTGCCTTTTCGATAGGCGACCATTGCTGTTCTGCCTGTTTGGCTTCGTAAGCTTCCTTCCAGTCCGGAATACCTTTGATCTGTTCGCCGTTAAATACCCAGGCATTGGTAATGATCGGATTCTCCAACTTCACCGTTTGCATTTTGGCCTTACCATTCTCGTCCAGCACTTTTTCACCTTTTTTGTCCAGTACCGGTTGGAGATCGGTGGTCTTGACGAAATTGATCAGCGTGGCTTTAGCGCCTTTTTCCACGGTCCACTTGTTAAACGAGGCCTGTTTCAGCGTCATCCAGCGGGGGTCCTGCCGGTCCTGCATGGCCAGCCATAAGGCGTTCATACCACGGTAAGGTTTGCCGGTCGTCGGGTTGAGCGGCGTCATAAAACCAGCCGTGTGATCGTCGGTCCAGGGCTTCTGAAACGGCGAGGTACCGGCTTCCAGTGCGGCAATCAGCTTTTCCGCCACCTGTTCGTGCAGTGCTTTGAATTTACTCATAATTTTGTTCTCCTTTTTCTGAGGTAAATGAATCGGGTTCAAGCAGGTCAGCGCCCTGCACATCATACAGGTCCGCCTCTTCTGCCGAAAGGGCGATCTCCTGTAATCCCATCAGCTCGCGGAGCTTGCGGGTCAAAGAGACTTCTACAGTGCTATTCATGATCAGCATGTGTTGGGTTAAAGCAGCTCCTTCGGAGAATTATTTTCAGAAAGAGCAGCGGGTTAATAAAACGGTTATTGAATTTCACGGCAAAGTGGAGGTGTTCACCGGTGACCTGGCCGGTAGACCCGGTCAGTCCGATAGGGCTTCCTGCGCTCAGGGTTTCTCCTGTTACGACCCATAATTGCGACAAGTGGCCGAATAGGCTTTCCAGGCCGCCGCCATGATTGATCCGGATATACAGGCCGAGCAAGGGATGATAACCCGTTTGGGTCACAACGCCGTCCATAACGGCTAAGACCGTGTCACTGCGCGCGGCGAGGTCAATGCCGGCATGAAACTTTTCTTTTCCGGTAAGCGGGTGAATGCGATAGCCGTAACCGAAGTTAAGTTTCAGGCGGCTTAGCGGAGAAGTGCTGTTCCATAGCGCAGTCTGCCCCAGCATAGGTGACGAAAAAGCAAGGCAAGTCACCCAAATGAGAAAGCGCGTCATTAGCGTCCAATCCTTACCGCAGAAGCCTGCTGAATATCCTGCGCAGCGGATTTTTTTAGCCCGAGATGGTCATCCAGCGTGTTCATCGCATGCTTAAGCAGGGTATCGTTGCCTAACGCCAGTTCCATAGCGGTCTTGATTTGTTTTGAAGTGCCGTGCTGTTGCAGCAGGTTGATCTGAAAAAGTGTTTTGAAATCATCTTTTTCCAGCTGTTTGAAATTAGAAATGAGATCGCGATAAAGCTTATCCGGGTGTTTCAGCACCATGAGCGCGTCGGTGGCATAGAGCGCCTGTTCCCCTTTGCCAAAGCTCACAAAGACATCGTCTTTTTCCAGGTCGGCTGAGGTAATCATGCCAATGACACCCTGCTTTCCAGCTGTATCTGACGGCAGCCTGGGGTGCACCAAAACAAGGGTACCTGTTAAATCATCCATAAATTATTTAATTAAAAGGTGAGTTTATTGGGTTGACGGGGCATTCATAGATGCCTTCGTTGCCGGAGGCGTAACCGGCGCTGACGGTGCAAAAGCGGCGATGACCTGCTCTATCTCGCTGTTAATGCGCAGGAAATTTTGGCGCAGTACCTCGTCCTTACGCCCTTGGAAATCATAAAACACCGGCAGGTCGCGATAACCGGCTTCTTCATCCTCGATTTCCTTCCGGTCAAGGTTGACCTTGCAGTTAATTGCCGACGTTTCGAAGCGGCCGGTGAAATTTTCCTGCACGTCCTGGGCGATCAGCCCGACCATTTCTCCCGTGTTCAGGGAAGCGATCTTACCCGCTGGTATTAGTGATTCCAGTTTTTCGTTGAGCGAGGTGGACGTTTTGTTACGGTCGATGGACAGGCCTTCGCCGATCTGCTTGTTTTTGCCCAGCAGCTTTTCCAGCCAGTCCAATGTATCCTTGTTTCGGACCGAGCCGGACAGGACATTGCCGGTCACCGCAGTGATCGTCGCTGCCGTGTCCTTGCCGTACTGCTGCTGGAATTGGGGCAGCTCCTGCAGGCCGAGCAGGATACTGACCTTATTGGAACGCGCTACGGCAATAAGGTTCTCTACTTTGTGCACGTAAAGCGTCGGCACCTCATCGATGATCAGCGCCGAAGGGAGATTACCCTTATTGTTAATGAGCTTGGTCAGGCGGTTCAGGATGACCGAATAGCAGGCCGAGTTGATGTTCTGCGTATTCGGATCATTGGCCAGAACGAGTATACCCGGCGCATCCTGGTTGGATATCTTCAAATCGAAGTCATCACCGGAGAAAACCCAAAACGATTCTTTCGTGGCCAGGCGGCTGATAAAGATTTTGAGCGTTCCGACCTGGCCTTCCAGTTGGTCAAAGGCCTTGGCCAGAAAGGCGCTCCTGAATGGTGAAAGCAGGGAGACGAGTTCCGCTTCACTAAAGAGCGTACCAAATATCTCTTCATAGCTTCGGTTCAAAAACGAAAGCACATGCGGCAGACTGGAGTACTTACCGCCTTCATGCTTGCTGAAGAAATAAACACAGGCCGCCAGAAAGTTGATCGCGGACTGCGTAAAAAACTGATCGCTGCCGCCGGACTTATCACCTTTTTTCAAAGCTTCGACCAAGCCCTCGGCACTTTCCGATGCTTCGGCCAGCGTGGTGATATAATCGCTGCGCCAGGGATTAATGCGTCGGCTCTTTTCTACCTGGTTAAGGTTAACCACATGGAATTCGTGCATCCTGCAACGCCCCTTCTGCTTGGCCAGGAGGTAATTGTAATAGGCAATCTTGCCCAGGTCAGGATATTTATAATCGTAGATACAGGCACAGAATTCCTTAGCAATCAGCTGGCGGATAAAGGGGTTCACAATCCCGTAGGACTTACCGCTGCCGGGTGTGCCGATCAGGATACTGCCGCGAAAGGGGTTGACAATATTGATCCAGCCGTCACGGACCTTACCTTTATAGTAGAACAGCATCGGGATATTGACCGAGTAAGGGGTATCAACGCGCCTGACCGGCTGCATAAAGCTTTCCCCTTCGACATTCCAGATATCCTTGCCCAGACCTGAACGGATGATCTTGGAGATATTGTCCATCGCCATACTCATCAGCAATGCCCCGGTGAAGGATAAAACTAAATAACCCAGGTTATACCAGCTGGTGTAGGCAAACGCGAAACCGGATGGACGGTTATAGAACCACAGGCTGCCAAAGAAAAACGACAGCCCCAGGGCAAGCGGATAAACGATATGTGTTTTCGGATCAAGTTCCGTTTCCTTTTTAGCGAGTGTCCCGATGCTGACCAGGGAGATTAGTAACAGGGTCGACAGTTTGCTGTAGACCAGGTTATCGTAAATCGCAATATGGCTGATCCTGACCAGTGCCGGGTGAAATATCCCCCAAACCGGCGCACGGATGTAAATAAAAATAGCCGCCTCCAGGACGACCATGACGTAAATGATGCATTGCAGAAAGCCATGCAGCTTCTGCTGTTCACGTGTTTCTTCCATAAATTCAATGGTTTAGTTATTGGTCTGAAACGACCTGAAAAAATTGCGCTAACGGCGGTAAGCAAACCTGCGCTCGTTCTGGCCTTCAGCAGCTATCGGCTGGCTTACGATTATACTTTCCGCAGAAACTTGTTTCGCTTCCGGTTCGCCTTCCGTCACATGTAACAGCACCGGTTCCGGGCATTCCGCTGCTTCAACCGGTTTTTGCTGGCTCTCCTGAATTTTCTTTGCTATCTCCTGTTCAAGACGCACCTGTTCGGCTTTTAGTTCGGCCAGCTCGTCTTCGTTATCAAAGCTCTTCTGCACCAGGTTGCGCAGCATCGGGACCTCCCGCTCATGTTCCTTCAGTTGCCGTTCGTATTTTTCACGAAGCGCTACCGTCCGGTCAATCGCGTTCAGAAAGTACCGGGCAGCCAGTTTCGGGTTGTCTATATTGGGATGCCCGTTGTTGTATATGTACTTGATACCCGAGGCAGGACTCTCCGCGTATAGCTGATTCTGGTAGCGGTACTGCACCATCTCATCCTTCTCGTAGGCTTCCCGTTCCCGGCGCACATACAATTCAAAGCCGTAAAGGCTGCCCATCAGCATCTCGTCCGGCTGGCCCTTAGCCGGTTCCCACTTCTGATAAAGTGAAATAAAATGCTTGCCAATAACTTCCGGGTCGGCGGAGACAAGCGATTGCACCATGAGCGGGTTTAACTTAGCGCCTTCCGCGTCATATTGCAGCTGCCCTTTATAGGTCGCCTCGTCTGTCATCAGCTTTTGCAGCGTGTCATGAGTCGATGCCGCCTCTTTCTCCATATTCTCCAGCGTATAGCGGCTCCTGGCTACTTCCTTGTAATGGGCTGAGCGGTAACTTTCCAGGACGGCGATCTTTTTCTCCACCCGTGTTTTTTCCAGCAGCGTAGTGTCACCGGAAAGAATGGCAATATATTCGGAAAAGTTCATGCCACTTTTCTCGTCCATTGCACCTTCATCGATGGTACGGACATTCAGCGTCGATTGCTTCATCTGGCTGATAAAGATCTGCTTGTTTTTGAGCAAATTGAACTTGTAATTGTCCAGGGACTGTTCGACCGCATAAATGAAGTTCCTGACCTTGTTGCCATAAAACAGCTTGGCGATCCAGTTACCCTGGCGTGCCCCGCGCCCCTCACGCTGCTCCAGTTCGCTTGGTTTCCAGGGGATGTCGAGGTGATGCATGGCGACGATCCGTTTCTGAACGTTCAGGCCGGTGCCCGCTTTTTCCGTGCTTCCCAGCAGTATCCTAACCTGGCCCTCATTCATTTTCCGGAACATGGCGGGCTTCGTTTTGCCTTTTGCCCAGTCAGGATCATGGATAAAGGAGATCTCATGCGCAGGAATATGAAAGTCACGGACCAGTTTTTCTTTTAGCGCGTCATAAACATTGAAGGCGCCGGGCTTCGGCGTGCCGATATCGCTGAATATAATCTGCGTTCCCTTGTTGGCATCGCTCTCAAAATAGATCTCTGCTACTTTCCGGGCGCAGACATTGACCTTATTGCCGGGATGATCGCCGTAGTCCGGATCAATGAGCCGCATATCCGCCGACATTTTTTTCGCATAGTTGGTCGCGATCAGCATGCGTGCGTTGTCTTCGTCCCCGGTCAGCGGAGGCCGGCCGATCAGCGTGGCATCCCCCGACTTGGCAAAGGCCATGAGCTTTTTGATGAATTCGGCCTGATCAGGCGTCGGCGGAATGTTGACTAATGCCTCGTCGAGTACCGGCCGGTCCAAGCTGATCTGTTTAGCCGTCTTATAATCGGTGATCTCGTTGTAAAACAAAGCCAGTTCCGGCACCTTGATAAAATGACGGAAACGTTCCTTGGCAATGATCTCGTTGGTGACGGAGAACTCAAAGTCGACGGTCTTGCGGGCAAAAACCGCCGCCCAGCCGTCAAAGTTCTGGATGCGCTGCCGCTCCAGTTCCCTTGGCCTGAGGTATTTGAAAAGCAAATACATTTCCGTTAAGCTGTTGGAGATGGGCGTTCCGGACAAAAAGGTCACGCAAAGATCAGCGCCAAACTTATCCTGCAGGCTGCGCACCGCGAAAAGCATATTCAGCGCACGCTGGCTGCCCTCGGTATTGCCCAGCCCCGCCACCCGGTTATGCCGGGTCGTAAAGGTCAGGTTTTTGAACTTATGCGATTCGTCAACGAACAGGTGATCGATGTTCATATCCTGGAAGGTGACGCCGGTGTCCTGGTGGTTCTCGATGGCATAAAGTATCCCATTGAGCTTGGCTTCAAGGTTATTCTTCCGGATCTCCAGTCCTTTGAGCATTTTCCGGCTGATCTCACCGCCGAGGTTGCGCAGGGTGTCCAGGTCACGGTCGACGTTTTCCAGTTCCTCCTCAACGATCTGCTGCTGGATCTCCGGCGACTGCGGGATCTTGCCGAACTGGTCATGCGTTAAAATGATGCAGTCCCAGTTATTATTCTTGATCTGGTGAAAGAGCTGCTGGCGTCGTTCCGGCGCAAAGTCATTTTCGGCCGGGGCCATGATACGCGCTTTCGGATAGGCCAGCCGGTAGGTTTCGGCAATCTGGCTGACATTGGCCTTGAGGGCAATGATCATGGGTTTATGCACAATGCCCAGCCGCTTCATTTCCTGTGCGGCCACGATCATGGTCAGGGTTTTACCCAGGCCGACCTCGTGGTCGATCAGCGCTCCCCGGTTCTGGATGATGCGCCAGGCGGCATCTTTTTGAGAATCGTACAGGTCCACAATACCCAATGCTTTCAACTGCAAACCCGGAAAACGCAGGTGACTTCCATCGTACTGACGCAGCACATAGCAGTTAAACGTGTCGTTATAAAGTTTTTCCAGTGCTGCCTTTTCTCCCTGCGGCAGTTCTTTCAGCCAGTCAAGGAAACGCGTTCGGATGGTCTCGATCTTCTGGTGGGCCAGTTGAATGGCTTCGTTATCCGGCAGCCGCACCCTGTCCGCGCCTTCTCCCACCTCGTAGGTGAAGTGCGACGAGGTGTTTTCCAGTGCGTGTTCCAGCAAAGTGTGACCGTTCATCTTTCTTCCCGATTTGGGCAATACCGCGAACTGCTCGTCCGTAATGGTATTGCCGAACTTATAGCTCACTTTAAACGTATCGAGCGAAGCGAAATATTCGATCTGCGTATCCAGCTCAAAAAGTTCGCTGGCAAAGCGCTGGTAATAATCCAGGGGTACCCAGCGTTCGCCCAGGTTAAAGTCCAGGATCTCGTACGCGATCTTTTCCGGCTGAACCCTGCGGATAGCGGCCAGGCTGCGGGCCACCTGCAGGTCTTCGGGGTTCTCCTGTGCGGCCTTTTCCGCTTCCCCCAATTTGATCACCACATTACCGGAAAGGTACCGGTCCGTCGTTTCCCATTCGCGGGTAGCCGGGTTAAGTATCACCTGCTTCTCCAAACGGCGAATAAGCTGATTCTCTTCCAGTCCGGTCATCCGGCTGATGTAAGAAAGATCAACGTAACCTTTATCATTGAGACAGCGCGCCAAAGCTTCCGCAGGGTCTTCCGTACGTAAGGATTCCTGTCTGGGGAAAACAGGTCCGCTAAAAATATCGGTCCTGATCCAGGCTTCATTTTCGCGCCTTTCCAGCGAGGATAAAATGACAAAGCCAAATGCGGGGTCATTCAGGATACGGGAACGGTTTAAGGTCTTGTTCAGCTCGCCGTAAGATTCGAGAAACTGCTGGTAACGAAAATTAAGCTCATCGCGCAGTTCGCGCTGCTCGGTCATCGTTTCCGCCTCCAGTGTGGACAGCTCCAGGTAACTGTCGCGTAGCGGTACGTAGGACTGATAGAAGCCGCGGTCGCGCTGCTCTTCGAAAGGCAGGAATACTGCCTGTCCCTTCGCCGGTGTATCCAGCAGGCCGGCCTTGCCTTCATGAATGACCAGCGTTTCCTTGACGTAGAAAGGTTGCAGCTGCGTAAAAGCAGCGGTCCGTTCGGGCTGCAGCCCGAATGCCGCTTCCAGGCTGCGGTCCCCTTCAAACCGGAAGTCATGTCCGAAATGCTTCAAACGCAGGGACAAGCCCTTCAGGTCATAGGTCAGCGCATTCCCGGTCAGCCATTTGTTCTGGAAGCGCAGCTCGGCCACATTGCTATAGAGCTTGTACAAGTAGCGGTTACTGCCCCGGGCTTTCGCCGTGATCAGGACCACCGCTTCATGTTCGGGCCGGTCATGGGTACGGATGGTAGCGATCAGCCTGGCTGTTGCAGCATCGATTGTCGCCTCATCCAGATCGGACAGGTAAGCATGCGCGCGGTTGTCACCAGCGGCCGGGGTGCTGTCGAACAAGCCCAGCTGCCCGGAGCTGGCGCCCTGTTTATTTTCCGGCATCGGCACATAGGTCAGTTGGGCAGCGCCGTTTCGCGAGGGCAGCACAGCGCCGCCGGTTTGCCGCTCTTCTTTTTCAACTGCCCATTCGCTTTGCAGGTTTGCGAACCTGCCTTTATCCAGCCGGGCGTCTATGCCTTCAGCAATCTGTTCGGCAAAGGCAGAAAAAAGATCTTCCAGTTCACCGTTATGCCAGATCATTTGTGAGGGTTTGCCGTATTGATTGGTGCCCTCGCCGACCTCATCGGCCAGTATCAGTTCGGGATGACGTAGGACGTAGCCATTCACCGTATAGCTGCCGTAACCGTTCTCCTGCTCCACGATGGAGATCAGTAACTGCTCATCCTCCGTCAAGGAATTTTTGTGATCGTTCTTCTGGACGACGAGGAGGTGGCTCGGCGCTTCCACGTTGGCGTTCTCTTTCATCAGGTTATCCGGCAGGACGGACAGGCTGATAAAATCGGCCGAGGTGAAGACCAGCTTCCGGGCAAGCTCATTGGCCGGGATGTTCAGAAAGGCGTTAGTCGTCAGGTAAGCCATGACACCACCATGGCCCAGCTTTTCCAGCCCCTTGGCAAAAAAGTAATTGTGGATGCGGCTCGTTACGCCACCGGCGCCATAGGCCGGGTCAAAAACCGAAAAGTTTCCGAAGGGAATATTGCTGACGACCAGGTCGTACTGGGCCTTCTCGGTAGCCGGCGTTTCTTCCAGCCCTCGGATCTGCACGGTTGAGGGAACGCTAATGCTGCTGCTGATTGCGGTCAGGATTCTACCGGTCAGCAAATCCTTTTCTACGGCATTGATCGCCTGCATATCCGGGAAGAACCGCAGGGCCTCCGTGATAAATATCCCGGCGCCTGCGCTGGGTTCATACAGTCTTTTGGGCAGGATATCCTGGTCAGCCAGTGCGGTGTAGAGTGCCCGCGGCACCAGGTCCGGTGTAAAAAAGGCGGTCAGCGCGCTTTGCCGCATCGCGTCGACGGCATCTTTATAAGCTGCTTCTGGAAGTTTTTCCTTGAGCAAGCCGTGCAGTTCCATGACTAAAGGGTACAGGCGCAGGTCGGCTTCAGAAGCGTTGTTGCTGACCCATTCCCCGCGTTCTCCCGCCGGGAACAGGATCACCTTGATCCCGCCGAAGCCGGCATAATTTTTCAGGGTCTCCAACTCATCGGAAGAAAACCGGCGCTGCCCGTCCCACTCGAGTGCCAGGCGGATAGCGGCGATATTGCCTGCGAGCTTTTGTGCTGCGTTAAATGCCATCGGGCGACCCTCCTTTCAGGAAGGTATCGATCGTGGCAATGACCGCGTATCGAAGCAGGCGGCTGTCCTCCTGCCCCGGGAACCAGTGCTGTTCAAAATCATCCGCACAGGCAGCCGTCAGGTTGATCAGTTCATAGCGAAGGATGCCGCAGCCGCTGAACAGCAGGTAACTGGCCAGAAAATCTTCTTCCAGGACACCGGCGACATAGTCATAACGGCTGGCGCCAAACCTGGAGGCCATTTCTGCCAAGGGATCAGGAACGGCATAAAAACTGTCGAGGTAATCAGCGAGGCGTCCTTCGTCCTGCAGGCGGATGTACAGTTCGGGGTCCAGCTGCGCCAGGCGGAGCGTTAGCTTTTTTACTTTGTCCTCCATAGCAATGATTATTAAGATGAATGATTGTCCTATGGAACAGGGATGATGTCCGCGTCCAAAATGTCCCGGTAAGGTATCTTCAGGCTGACCGTGCGGCCGGAAAGCTGCTTTTCACTGAGCTCGACCGTCAGCAGCTTATTGCCGGGAAAGGTGAACTTTTTGAAGACAAACACGTTACGGTAATGCTCTTTAAAAAATGGCGTGTTGAACAGCACGAAGTCCGGCCTGATCTCCAGCGTTTGAACAGTGCTGGCCTTGGTCACCTTTTTATCCTCGATTTTAAAGCGCAGCTCGTCAATATCATATTTCAAACGGGTGTCGTTCTCAAAGCCGATGTCCAGAAAGATATAGTCCCCTAATGTATAGACGTGGCCCAGGCTCGCTTTGATGCCATAGGCCTTGCTGTGTTCCAGGTGTTTCTCCGGCTTTCGGTTCATCAACCCGGCAGCATACCCGCGAAGTTCGGCCTGTGAAAAAGAAATGCCCGGAAAGTCCAGCGGCCGAATGTCGCCAGGCCCGATCTCGATAGTTGTTTTTACCGGCAGCGGGGGCTCAGGCGGAACAAACAACAGCCGGTACTGGGCAATGAATTTTTCGCCGACGATGGTCAGCACGGCATCGCCCTCTTGACCGGCGAACTTCAGGGAGTCGGTACGCTGACGGATGCGCAGGATGTTTCTGACCGGCAGGTCACCGGCAACGGACTTGCTGGAAATATCCACATAGCCGATCGGCTCGGGCGATACGAAGTGTATCGAAACGTTATCCGGCAGGTAAACGACGGGCAGCGCGTCTTTTCCTCCGTTGCTGTTCCCGGAAATTTGGGCAAAGATATGCCCGGCGGTCATCATCATGACCGCTAAAAGCATGCGTAATTTCAACATGGTTAATGGGTGTTTTGCAGGGCGTTCTGCTGCGCCTGCGGGTCGATTAAATAGATATAGGAATTGTATTTGATCTTCGCTTTGTTCTTGCGGATGGCGCTGGCGATGGCCGCAGACGTCGACTGGAACATTTTATCGAGCGTACTCATCAGGAACTGGCTGCCGTTTTGTGCGCCGCCGTCGATGGTCACCCCCTGCATGGAATTACCGCTCAGGTCCTTGGTAAAGTCCCGGAAAGCAGAAGCCGGCACATACAGGCCGGGCAACCCGTCCTGGTCGTACACTTCCAGTTTCACAGGCAGGATTTCATTCCCGGTCAGCACCGTGGTCACCGATAAGGTCACACGCTGCCCCTGGAAGCCGGAGATCAGCGCATACAAATAAGTACCTTTTCTGATCAGCACCCTTCCGGCATAGATGTCGTCCAGCAGGCGCAGCCGGATGCGGGAGCCGGCAAATCCGGTCACATTCTCATCAATGATCGCCGTAATGAATGCCTCTTTCTTTTGGGGCATGACGGTGTTGAAGTCATCCGGCATTTCCAGCGATTTACGGACTTCCAGTACCGGCTGGCTTTTGCGTAGGGCTTCCGCCTTGGCTAAAGCCGCCTTCTTTTGCTGCTCCGCCCGGTACTGCGGATCATTGGACTTGCTGACGCTGTCCATATAAGCCATCTGTGTTTTGAAGAGTTCCATCGGGTCTTTTTCTTTGCTGGTCATATCTGCAGCAGGGCGACTGGCAGGCGGATGTTGCCGCCCGGCAGAAAGATTGTTTAGCGCCGCTGCCAGCGCCCGGTCGTCCGCATCAGAAGCCGCAGGCCGCCGAGGACCGCTCACCGATGAATAGGAACCGCTTTTTCCGCGAGTTGCGGCCGTATGACCGCTGCCGAACTGCTGCTTCATTTGCTGGTCGATGGAATCCAGCCTGCGCTGCTCTTCCGTACTGTATCTACTGGTAAAAGCAGTGCCGCCGGACGATTCCGTCCCGATCGGGTTCACAGCGGTGTAGCCGTCAGCTTCTTTATAGGTATTGCGAAAAGCGTCCAGCTTATCAGAAAGCCCTTTCTTTTTGACATCAGGCGATACCTCGCCGATATTGTCCTGTATACCTGCATCGGGTTTTGCCGCCGGCTGCTGTTTTGCAGCATGGCTGTGCCACACGTAAAAGAACAATACCAGGAAAGGCAGCACGATCAGCGGCAGGATATATTTGGGCTGCTTAAAGTCGATCTTCATGGTCTTTGATTTATAGTTTTTTGTAAATGACTGAGCCTGTCCAGCGCTTTTTCCAGTTCTCCGCTGTCCGCAGCCGTGAGTGCCGGTTTGGCGAGCAGGTTTTCCACCTGCTTTCTGACGTCCAGCGTTTGCTGCAGTGCGGAGGTGGTCGCCATGATCTGGTCCAGTCCGTCGCTGACCGGGGCGTCCGGATGAATTGTTCCGTTTCTGTCAGGAGCATGTTGGGATGGCGTCACATTTGCCGGCTGGTGAAACAGCGTGAACGAGAGCACAAGGGAAACCAGAATACAAAGTGCCATCGCGGCCAGCGTATATTTAGGATGACGCTCCAGCAGGCACTGCGTAAGGCTGCCGGCATTTTTAAAATAGACAGCGAACTCTTTTTGGATCTCGCTGCCGAGCGTATCGCCCGGGTCGCGTTTAGAATGAATTCTTTTGAACATTTTCGAGATCTTTGTTTTCTAAGGTTTTCCAATCGGTGATGAGCACGCCGTGCGGGTTGTTGTCGCTCCTGGGAATATCTTTCAGGTTGCCTTCTGTGACCAGCGAACGGACGATGGTCGAGCTGCGCCGGTCGATTTTCAGCTTGCCGTAGAACCGGAAATAATGGTGCGGCAGGTCCAGGGTGATGGAGTCGGTCTGCAGGGTCAGCACGGAACTGGATGACAACACGGAATTGAAGTAACCCTTTTCCTTGAGGTTGTTCATCTGCTGAGCCCCGGACTCATCGATCAGGTACATGGCCTTTTTCATCTGGTACTCGATGTATTTGTCATCAGGTGTCAGCGAAAAAAAGATGGAATGGAACAGGTCGATATGTGCGCGGTACTCCGCAGGTCGGTTCATCTTGACATCGGTTTGTTTGGCGAGAATGGGCACATTGCCGTCCAGGATATACACACTCTGCCGGGCGCTGAGCACCTGGCGGTAAGCGTAACCGCAGGCCAGCCCGGCGATGATCACTGCGGCAACCAGGCTGCTGATGGCGACCGTTGTCGCCAGCCGGATCTTGGATTCAATATTTTTGATGATCATGATTTAATGAAAAAAGGCCGCCTGCAGGAAGTACAGACGGCCGGGTAAACAGGAAACAGAAAAGAAGAAGTGATCGATTGTATCAGAGGAAGCTGCCCGATGCCTTTTTTGCCAGGCCTCCGATGGTGGCAGCACCACGGCCGAAGCTGGAGGAGGCAGACGTGATGCCTGATGTGGAAATAATCCAGGTCGATATGCTCGGTACCGTGAACATACAAATGGCGCCGACCACAAAAGTAATGATCACCGTTCCGAAAGAGAGTATGCCGTTACCGGCAAACACCGCCATCTTTTCGATACTCGCATTGAGCCCGTCCTCGCCGACCAGTTCTTTATATTTACTGATCTCGGAGGTCAGCGCATATTTCTGAACCAGGGCACACAAGTACATCACCAGGTAGCCGATACCGGAATAAAGATTTACGGATACGAACCGTGCAACCCAGGTAGAAAAGCTGTCGCGGAAGGCCGGAAGGATACTGGCGGCAACCGCAAAGGGACCCAGAATGATAAGGATGGACGAGTAGATGATCTGGATCATGAAAATAATATACACGGCGATCCGGAGTATCCAGATGCCTGCCAGTTCCAGCAGCTGGGTGAAAAGCAGCTGCAAGCCGACGGTCAGCCGGTTTTTCAGTTCCAATAAGGGTGAGACGACCGTGGATATGCCTTCTTTGACCGTACTGGTCACCGAATCCCAAGCCCGGCCATACCAGGTATCCGATTCCTTGGCGGCCACTTCCGTCTGCGCCTGGTAAGTATACAGGGAATTGGCTACCTTGAGCATATAATCCGCACGGGTAAAGCGCAGGTCATTGACGTTATTCTGCTCGCTTTTAAACATTTCTTCGGTTTTTAAGGCGACCAGGTCGGTGGGAAAAGCGACGACTTTGGTAAAGCCCCCCCACCAGATGATGACCATGACCAGACCAAAGGGCCTCAGCAGCGGCATGATCTCCATCTTTTTATCGCCTGCCATCATTTCATAGGATTTGATCGCAAAAAAGATGATCATAAAAATGGCGGACAAGGCCTTGGCATCCGTGATGAACAGGTCAAAATTGCTCCAGATGGAATCCTTCAACCCTTTGAGAATGGTCATCATCCCTTCCTCATAGACGCCGTCACCCTGCAGGAACTGCAATGACTTTTTGTATTCCGGGCTGGGACCAACCTGGCCGAAACAAAGCGTGACGCCCAGCAGCATCCATAAGCTGAACGCCAGTGTGATTTTTTTCTTCATGATACTTGAGATTAATATTTTCTGTCAGCCAACACCCTGTTGGCGATCTGAATATCGGTAGCAGGCGACCAGTTGCCGATCGTGACCTGGCCGCTGGTCGCCCGCGACTGACCATCGGTCATCTGCCGGTTCAAAACGGCAGTAGCTGTTCGTGTGGCCCAGGTTGCAGCCAATACGCGGTATTCCAGGAGCATCCGGTGGTAAGCCATAATGCGCGAGCCGCGGTCCATATCGGTACTGCGCGCCGCGTCGAGCCGTTCTTTCAGCATGTCGAGTTCCCGGCTGTACCAATTGTAAATACCCTCGCTGACCACCTGGCTGCGGATAGCTGCGGGCAGGCTGCCCAGAATAGTTGCTTCCGAATGATCAAGCACCGGTCTTAGTTCTTTCGAATAAAAAAGCAACCACAGCGGATCAGCGCCGGAAAGCATGCCTTGCTGATTAGCGATTTCTGAAAGCGCTGAATTGCGAAGCGTATCTGCATGCAGCTTATAACTGTTGTCCGTGCTGTTCATCGTGCTGACCAAAGCGAGGCGCTGCGTTTGCGGTCCCGAAGGACCTAAGGGACGAAGGTCCGTCTTTTTATAACCGGGCATCAGTCCCCAGGTCAACCAGTAATAAGGGCTCAATCCTAAAAAACCGCTGCCAGGCTTGAACTTGTTCTGGTCCCATTGCTTGAAGACCATGCGTTCCTCCTGGTAGCGGATGGCCTCGTCCCTGATCGTCATCTGGGCGAAAGCCTGGGTTAACCACCACAAATTCATCAGCAGTATCATCGATATTTTTTTCATCAGTTATTGTTTTAAGTATTTAGCCTGGCGGATGATATCCGCTACAAACACCTTGTCGTTATTGATGTAAGCGGCAAAGGGGTTGACCGAAGCAATGATACCTCGCTGCTTCGCCCAGAACATGGCCCGCCACGCGCCATAGGCCATCCCGCCGATGATCTGCAGTTCCCGCCGGACATGATTCAACAGCTGGTCGCGGGCATTGTAATCAGCCAGTACGCCTCCGCCTTCCTTCAATACAAATCCGGATATATCAGTGACCAGCCGGGTAGCGCGCGCACCAATCTCACGGGCGTAGCTTTCTGCAAAGAGCAGCAGGTAGGGCTCGGATTTGGCCATGGCAATGGCCTGGTTCGTATAATTAAGGATATCAGACACGATAAAAGCCAGATCCTTAACCACCAGGCCGTTCTTCAAGGCCGAGTTAACATTAGCGAGCCCGTTGTAGATCATGGTTTGGGCCAGGACGACCGAACCGACGTTTGTATTGACCGTTTGCAGGTTAGCGTCTATTTTGGACAGGTACTGGCTGTGCGTTAATTCCGCCGAACTCTGGACGGAACCGTTCTCGGTCACCGCTGCAAAATGCTGCGAATCAAATACAATGCGCTGCGCGTAAGCCGAGGAAGCCAACATGTAGCCTAGCACCAGTAAGCCGTAGATTTTCATGGTTTGAGGTATTTGGCGTTGTGAATGATATCGTTGATCAGCGAGCGGTCCATATCAATGTAATCCTGGAAGGGATTGAGAGTCCGGATGAGGCCGTTGAAGTTCACATATTGCATGGAACTGGCGAGGTTCCGCGCCAGGTCGTCAATCACACTCAGTTCCGACAGGATAAAGTCGAACAGTACCTTCCGGTCAGCCATCCTCATCTGGTTGACGTCGCCAATAGCAGCACTCAGACCAACCAGGTAATTGACCAGGCTTTGCGCTTTACCCACGAACGCTGTTTCGGTTTGGTAGGCCAATGCGATCAGCGCAGGGTTTTTCTGCGCCAGCTCAACTAACTGCCGCTGGTTACGGATGATCCGGTTGACCATAGGCGTAGCCTGCAACCCGATTATTGCCGCGTCAATTGCCGTGCCCAGGGTGTTGTAGCGCCTTTGCAGAGTCCGGTAAGTGTCCTTCAGCCTGGCCAGCATGGTTTGATTGGCAGCTTCATTGGCGGTGACCACGGTCTGATTGTTTCGGGCCTCGTTTTGCAGCTGGTTTTCCGATTTGGAATAATCGACCAACTGCCATAACCCTGGGATGTTTAAGGCGCTTTTCTGCGCATGTGCACCGGTTAACCAGAACAGGAAGATAAGCGGACTTAGAATCATTGTTTTCATTTCTTGAGGTATTTAGCTTCAGCCAGCACACTGTTAGCGATCTGCACGTCCATATTCTGCCATTCCGACCAGGGATTGAGCGATGCCCAGATGCCGCGCATCTTTGCCCAGTACATCGCCCGCTGCATCCCGTAAGCGATGCCGCGCAGGATGCGCATTTCGTTCGCGATGTGGTTGAGCAGCTTACCTCTTTCCCCTGAATCCATTAAATTATCCTTTCCGCCTTTGAGCACAAAGCCGCTGACTTCCGCAGCCAGCATGGTTGCCCGGGCCTGGAAATCGCGCGCTCCTTGCTCGGCAAAGAGCAGCAGCGTGGGATTGGATCTGGCGGTCGCGACCGCCTTGCCCACGTCGCTGATAATGTCCGTCCCGATGTCCGCGATCTCTCTGATCGTGGTCAGATTGTTCAGCACACTGGCTACCTGGCTCAGACCGGCGTAGATCTTGTTTTTCATGTCGTTAACGACCACCAGCTGGCTGCTCACCGCCAGCTGCCCCCGCTGTATGGCCGTCAGGTTGTTATTGGTCGTTTGGAGCTGACCGTCAATGGTCGAACTGTGCATCAGCATGGCCCCGGAAGTCACCGGATCGACATATAGCACCTGCCCATCAACCAACCTTGCCGACAGCAACAGGAATAACAAAAGGTATCGTTGCATAATAATTAATTCATGATGGTTAACGGGCGTCCTGCCTGGTTAACCGAGGTAACAAATTCAGTGAGCGACTGACCGCTGCTGCGGTAATCGGCGACAAAGGCATCCAGTCCCCGGGTATATTCGCCATACTGCCGGGTGTAAATCTCCACCGCAGATTTTTCCGGCTTTTCCGTGGTATAGACCAAGTACTGTTCGAGGGAAACCTCGACACCGTAGACTTCACCGGTTTGCCCGCGGCGGATATAAACTTCCTTGAACAGGCCACGGCCTTCGCGGTTGTTCAGCTGGTTGGTCGTGAAAATTTTGCGCCGTTCGGTATCGGTGATGGAAAGCAGCCTGGCGACCTCATCGAAGTTTTCCAGCGCTTTGCTCTGGTCGAGCAGGATCACGGTATCGGAATTGTTGATGATACTGTCCTTGACGATCGGGTTGCTCAGAATGTCCGTTAGTTCCTGCGTGACCTCGATGATCTCGCCCCAGAACTTGCGGACGGTTTTATTGAGATACAAAAGGAACTCCGCCATGATTGGCGAGGCCAGTGCCTTCCAGGCCTCTTCCAGGATCAAGGCCTTGCGGCGGTCCTTACGATGGCGCATCTTTTGGATGAAGACATCCATGATAATCAGCGTGACGATCGGGAAAAGCACCTTGTTGTGTAGGGCTAAGCACCGGGCGCCTTTTAATATTACTATCTTAGGTTTCCCAGCACTCGCCTCCGAACCGTACGTACACCTCTCAGCGTATACGGCTCTCCACTAATATCCACAGTCTATTTACCGTGATGTATCTTCATGTGACAAGTATGGCATACGGCCATCGTTTTCCTTTTCCGTGCAATCATGTGAACTTCCCAAGGGTCTTTGCCCTTAGCGACGTCTTTCAGTTTCCTGACATGGTGCATTTCCAGTTCACTCGTCTCCCCGCATAATTCGCAATTGCGAGCTTTCAGCCTGTCAATCAGGCTTGTTCTCATTTTTGCGTGATAGTAATTGGGAAGCTTGTCAAAGAAGGCATCTTTGGCCTCTGTTTTCCGCTTAAAACCGTCATTGTAGAATGTGCGAAAACGCTGTTGCCGCTTCGTATTCGTGTAACTTACGGTGAACACGCCGTCTTTCTTGTACTTTCTACAGATGTTGGGTACAGTAGTCCTGTACTTACCTGCAAAAGTTTTGTACATACTATACTCCATGATGTACTTGAAGTTATTGACAGTTCCGGCGTTAAGTGCAATTGAATAGTAGTTATAGAAGCCAATCAGTTCTGCATTGTACTTGCTAAGGATTTCCAGGTCATCGTTGAATATCAATCCTTTCCGATGCTTTGGTTTCCATTGCTCCTTCCCGTTGTGTAGTTTTATTTCTAACACATCGTAGTCGAGCAACTTCTGTTTTATCGTATCAGGCGGTATTTTGAGAACCACTTTTTTGTGATATGCTCGCCTTATCTTGCCTTCAACGTTCCTTTTTGTCAAGTTGGATTTGCGTACAGTAATATCAAATGAAAGGAACCTTGCAGGTTTCTCAGTATGGGTAATCAACGTTTTTTCGTCCGATAAAGTAAGCTGTAACTGTTCGTTCAGGAAGTTTGAAATATCCTGTTTGATTCGCTTACAATCGTCCAAACTACCGATTACGCCAATTAAAAAGTCATCTGCGTACCTGACATATTTGAGTCTTTTGTAGCCCGCGTCCATCTCGTCGCAACTGGGTATCAATGCTCTTTTTCTATCAATTTCCTTAATGCGCCTGCCTATCAGTTTCCTGTCGGTAGCATCATCTTCGGCTTTAAGCATTTGCGTAGCAATTCGCTTATCGTATTCCAATTGATTGCGTTCCCTGCTCGGGGTACGCCCTTCACCCAAATCGAAGCGGTTGATATAGTCTTTAACATACTTGTCCAACCTGTCAAGGTAGATATTAGCCAGTATCGGACTAACGATACCACCTTGCGGCGTTCCGCTGTATGTCTTGTGATATACCCAATCTTCCATGTAGCCAGCATTCAGAAACTTCCTGATGAGCCTGATAAAACGTTCGTCGGAGATGCGTTCTTGCAGGATATTGATCAGAACATCGTGATTGATGTTATCAAAGAACCCTTTAATGTCGCCCTCAATGAACCATTTGGCTCCGTTGAAAGATTTGCTGATTTGCATTAGCGCAGTATGGCAACTCCTTTGAGGTCTGAAACCATGAGAGGTATGCTCAAAGCTTCCCTCATAAATAGCTTCAAGTATCATCCTGATTACCTCCTGCACCAGCTTATCATCGAATACTGGTATCCCTAAAGGACGCTTTTTACCGTTTTTCTTCGGTATATAAGTCCTCCTTGAAGGACGTGGCTGATAGCTTTCATTTCTGATAGCTTCAATTAGTTTCTCAATTCGGGAAAGGCTCATTTCGTCGATAGTTTGACTGTCTGTGCCATTAGTCATATTACCTGGCTTCGCATTAATATTTTGATACGCCACGTAATACATTTCCTCATTGAAAAGGATACGATAGAGCCTTTCAAACTTATAATCTGAAAGTTTGCTATGCGCTGTTAGACTGATTAATACTTTTTCTGGATTTCTCATAATGTCTCTCACATTTTCCTAAATAGGTATTAATAAATATTAGCTGCTTCCCTTCGCCATGTACAAGGCTTTCCCTTGCTCGGACTACTACGGAAGCTCCGTTACCATATCAGATATTCAAGAGCCTACGCTCGATAGCCGCGCCAGCGGCGTTCTGACTTAGGTAATCCACGTTTAGCTGCGTAATAACTATGGCGCAACAGATTGTCGGATATGATGTCCACCCTTTATTGCATATTGCAATTGCGCTGTGATTTGTTCTTGCTCTCCCTCCTCAAGGAATGGAAAAAGAGTATCACAGTATGACGAGTTCAGTTATCTTACGTCACAGATACAACGAGGAGCCGCTCAGGTTATCATTCAATCAGTATGGATTTTATCCTTATATCTGTTTTCTCATCCGCTATTCAGTCGTGGCCTGATAACTGGCCAACTTATAGATGCTGTCGGCATGCTACACTCCCCGATATTTGGTTTCCCTCACGGATAAGCCGACGGATGATAGGCCCTTTGAACACTGGCCTAATACCCTGCCATGGGTATATTTATTATGCAGCCATTACGTGCGCACCTTTCACATTATCAATTTCATAGATAATGAATGGCTCATGGAACAGTGACTGATCAGCTGCCTCGTTCAACATAGTTTCATATTCACCGCCTTTGTAAAACTTCTTGAGCACATAGCGGAACTCGTCCAGGTCGAAGGGAATATGGTCTTCGCTTTTGATTTCCGGTATTCTCCAGAGCGCAAAATCATAAAAGCTGTTGAAATTTAATGCCCTGACGCCGGTACGTTCATGCCTGATCCGCGCAATGCGTGTCTCTTCAGCAACCGCAGCGCGGTATTTCTGCCGGAAAGCAGCAATAAAGCCACCGGCTTCTGCACTGCCGGTCATCAGCTCCTCTTCCGTGTCGCTTATCCCGTACGCAAACACATCTTCTGCGAGGTCATCCCAGTCCGCATCCCCAAAATCTTCAAAGACGGGTTCCGCCTTCATGCTATCAAATACCCGGCGGCGAATGCCATACAAGTGCTTTTGGGTAAGCCCCGGAAAAGCGGGATTGAAATAACGGCTGTAATAGGCGCCGACCACGCCGGAGATCACATCGCGCTCCACCGTGCTGATACTGCCTTCCGCGCCTTTCCACAGCAGCCCGGTCATGGTCACCAGAAAATCTTTTTTCTCAATATTGTATTCCGCCTCACTGATGGCAAAGGGGTTCATGGTGATCGGCTTGTCTTCCGTATAGGTCACGTACTTCCCGGACTTAAAGGCGTTAAGGCCCGTATACGAGTGGCCGACGTCCACAATCACGACATCCATATTATACAGCAGGTACTGTTCGACCAGGTTATTGATAAAAAAGCTTTTGCCCGTACCCGAGCCGCCCAGAACAAAGCGGTTCCGGTTGCTGATGCGGCCGCTGCGCATGGGCAGGTCTGATAGGTCGATCCCGATGGGGATGCCTTGCCGGTCGGTAAAGCGGATCAGGAACTTGCTGGGATCATCCTGCGGCAGCGACTCCTTGAAAAACAGGCACAATGCCGCATCGCAGGTCGTCATGAACCAGTCGTAAGCGCCCAGCTCCACACCGTTGCCCGGCAGGGCAGCGCGGTAGAGTTCCAGTTGATTGGAAGAGCGCTTACTTGTGATAATGCCCAGGTTGAATAAAGCGCTTTCAATAAAATTCGCGGCTTTCTGCATCCTGTCCTCGCCAGTAGCGACAATGATATTGTAATGCACGTTGACCACCAGTTGGTTCTCCCGGGCCACGTCATTCAGCAGGTGATCTATGTCCTCAACGCAAAGCTGGTTAGCAGGGTCAGGTAAACTGGATTGCCTTTTCCGCTTGGCCTCCAGCTTGGCCAAAGTCATTTGCTGCGGCGGTATCTCAATCACCTGGTTGTACAGGATGGTTTCAAAATCCGGCACCTTCATCAGGAAGGCCAGTATATCGACGGGAAAGCCTTTCAACGTATCCTTCTCGTTCAGCACGGTATGCGTACCGACCTCGTTCGGCAGGTTGATCTCATCCGTATCGACCAGCAGGATCGAGCGTATCGACCGGCTGCCCATTTTTAGTTCGGTCTGATCGGGAACGATGTTATCCAGTACCAGGTTCTTCCCCTGGGAATCCATGGACAGCACCTCCAGAACGAGCCTGTTGATCTCCTTTTTACGCAACAGCCGCGGCTGCATGCTGGCCTGCTGAAGGATCGATAGCGCTTTAGCGACAGCCTGTTTAAATTCTGCCATTACCTTAGGATCGTATACGTAAAACCGGCCTCTTTTGGGCTGCCGCGTAATGGTCAGGTAAGTGCGCAATTTCAGGTGGTCGCGGTTCTCGAAATGGGCGTTATACTTATTCTGCAAATAATCATCAGCTGCCGCACCGCTATAGGTTGACCGGATAAAGATATCCTGTTTTTGGAGGATGTAGCCGCCCCCCAGTATCTTGACCAGGCTGATAAAGATGCTGTGAAATTCATCATAAGCTGCGGCTGATGCGGCATATTGCAACACCGGATTCGTGATTCCGATGGTTACCGAACATTCGCCCTTCAACCCGTACAGGACATCAAATTCAGGAAAGGTATCAATGCCGAGATAGGGCAGTTTAAACACGTTTTTGCTTGCCATATACTTTAAGAATTTTGAGGTTGACCGGATGGATGTAGATGCCACGGGGCTCGGGCTTGTCATGCAAGCCGCCCTTTTGCCTGGAAGCGGTATAAAAAAGTCCACCGACAATAATGGCGACCAATACCGCTGCGCCCACATACATGTTGACCAGCGCCATCGTAATGGACCCGGCCACCAGCCCGAGCAGCAGGGAGCCGACACCCCAGTAAATGAATTTTCCTTTGAAGCCTTTAAAGGTAAGGGGCCGCTGGAGCCCCTTATAAACGGCAAATCGCTTTGCCATACCTTATAGTCCAAAGAAGGCCTTGATGATCAGCGAGGACAAGACCAGGAAGAGGCAGGAACCACCCCAGCCCATCAATTCCTTGTTGATATCCTGGTCTCCGCTGTTCCACTTGGAATAGACACGGATACCGCCGACAATACCGACGATACCCCCGATCACCAGCGCGATATTGGTCACCGGGTCCATGTAGGTTTTCAGGGTACTGGTAGCGGTGTTCAGGCCGTTTACGCCGCTTTGGGCAAAGGCCTGTAATTGCGTAATGGCCAATAGCATGACCATAGCGAACATTTTTTTTGTTCTCTTCATTGGTTCGTTCGTTAAAAAATTGAATGGAATTGGGTCTAAAAAGAAGGCTGTCCCGGCCGGTGACAACCTGGCTTTGCAAGAGATTGGCTTAAATGCCAAAAATGGCGCGTACGAAGGCACCCATCAGGACCATAAAAAGGGAGGCGAAGAACCAGGCAGCCACGTCAGCGGTCATCCGTTCCTTACCCATCTGCCAGTTGTGATAGATCCGGACGGCACCGATAATCCCTAATACGGCTGCCAGCACCAGCGAAACATCCAGCGAGGAAAAGAACGAGGATGTCAGGTCCTGACGGGCCTGCTGCATTTCGCTGAGGCCCGGCTGCGCAAATGCTTGATATGCCGTATTGCATAAGCACAATAACATCAGCACTATTTTCACGATCTTTTTCATCGTTCAGAAAGCTACTTTAGCGGTATACTGGATAACCTCAGCCCTGGCCAGTAAAAAAATGTTGTCGACAGGCACGCCGCCTGTACCAACCGATTCGGGTTGAGCGACTTTTTTAGTGCGCTGCAGCGTAACGTTCGAAGGCGTTTCCGCTTCCGGATCATTTTTTTCCGGCGCCAGCGGAGCAACCTGCTGCGCCGTGACGGGTTCTTCGAAAGTGAGTTCACGGCTAAGGGCAGCGCCCGCCTGGTTACGCTTCTTGCCCAGTACTTCGGCCAGGATCACGACCAGGTAATAAATCGTATAAATACCGGTGATCCAGAAGAAAAATTGCAACCAGTTCATTAGTCAAGTTTTTGGATAAATTGTTTAATAATTGTTTTGATCTCGGGGTGCTTCGCCAGCAGTTCCCGTACGGCGTAAGCCACCAGTTTGGTGACATCAATGCCGGTCGCCATCTTGAACTGGTTCATGGTTTGCAGCGTTTTGGCATCGAAGCGCACGTGGATCATACTTTTATGATCGGAGTTGTCAAAAGCCCTGATCAGTTCCAGCAGCGGCGGGATCCTTGGTGGCGGTGCTGCGCGTGCCGGCTGTTCGGTCTCCACTTCAACCGCTGTCTTTTTTGTCTTTGCCGCCGCACCGGCAGCTCCGTTCGGTGCGACCTTACTGCGAAGCTGGTCGGCCAGTGATTTGATATCGCTCATAAATTATTTTTAAAGTATTGATCATAGATCGGCCCGAGCACATCCGTTAAGATCGGTGAAACGGCCAGCGGCGTCTGCTGGGTATTCACCCGCTGAAAATCCACCCGGTCGGGGATCTTCTGGCTGACTGTGCCGAATTTTTCCAGCTGCTCGTCCACGTCCCGCTGGGTATCCCAGCGAACGTTCGCCTTTGAACGGTTGGGAATGAAGCAGACCGGCACTTTGGCGTTGATCTTACGCAGTACGATGGAAAAAAAGATGGTAGACTCAAAGCTCATTTCGTCATAAGCAAAGGGACAGAGGACGAGGTCGGCCGCTTTGAAGATCGGGATCAGCCCGTCGTCGTCCAGTTTGCCCGGAAGGTCGATCAGGATGATCTTGTCTTCCGTCGTCAGCAGTACTTCGGCCATATCCGGAAAATGATCCAGGCCGGCTGGGATCACCTGGTAGGGTTCCTCGTTCTCCAGCATTTTCGCTTTCTCATACTTTTGCGAGATGGACTGCTGGTAATCTAGGTCCAGCACAATGACGCCCTTCTTTTTAGACAGGGTCAGGTAATTGGCCAGCAGCAGTGTGAGCGTACTTTTTCCTGCGCCGCCTTTCTGGTTGCCGATGATAACGACCATAATGATTTACAAATTTGAGGTTAACGGGTATTCGTGCGGGCCTTCTTCCTGCGCCTGCGGTTACGGCCATTGATCTGTTCGTCGTCGATGTCCCCGGCAATATTGACCGGCGGTACATAGCTAAATCCTTTAGAGGCTGCATAATCCTGTACCGCTGCGTGGTCGCCTGTCGTGGCATCCGAAAGCAGCTCACCAAGCGGCACCTGCACTTGTGCAGATGGATCAGTGAATAGCAACTGATCATGGGCGCGGGTGATCGACAGGCCCAAATCATGCAGTCCCTGGGCGAGGTCGGGGTAATTACGAACCGCGGCTTTCAATAGTGCGGCATAGAGCTGTACCGTTTCCGGACTGACGGGCTTAAGTTTCTCCGCCGGTTGCTCCGGCCTCACTGCATCCTGCTTGTTAAATTCCTGCTGCCCGGTTCGGCTGAGCAAGTCCTTCAACGGAAGAATGTCGCTTCCTTTCCATACCGTTTGGTTAGCGTGGTCGAGGACGGTGTAGCCATAGGCCGCCTGATTATCCCGGGCATGGAAGCTCAGTTGGAGGCCAAACTTTGCTTCCAGGAAACGCGAGAGATCAGACGTCAGTGCCTTCACCGGTTGACTGCGGCCGCCTGCAAGCGGCTGTTCAGCTTTGGTCAGCTCCGTGCGGTAGATGCTACTGTATTTCTCCAGTATTGCCCTGAGCTGCCGTTGCCGTCGCGCGTCGTTAACATACAGACCGGCTTTGTATTCCACCTCGCTCACCGGAATATGGTGCAGCCGCTGTCCGAACTTTTTGACTTCGATGTGGCCTTCTTCTAGCTTTAAGGCATACCCCAGACTTTCCAGGACCATCATGAACTGGGCAGTGGTAGAAAAGGAATAGTCCAGTGCCCGGCGCATATCCCGGGCCACGTTCTCTTCAGGTCTGACACCCATAATTTGGTTAAGATGCTGCAGGGCGTGAACATGTTCGAAAGCACTGCTAACTTTTTTGCCATCGCGGCCAATCCGTGTGGAGACCACATGAACATGATGGTTGTCCGTGTCTTTGTGAAAGACCACCAAATAGGGCTGCTCTCCGTATCCCATAGCTTCCAGCCATTTGACGGCGATATCGGTCAGCGCTTCCGGGTCATAAGTTTTGCCCTTTGCGGATATTGCTGCATGGAATTGCGGTTTGACCACTCGGGTGTTTCGGGCAGAAAGCATCTTCAGGTAGTTACGGTAATCTTCCGGCCGCAGGCGTTCCAGGCCCTGTAGAGAGCCGAAGTTTCTGACAAGCATCAGTTCGCCTTGACCACGGTCAACCTTGTCCGTATTATAAATTACGCCGTTAAAGGTCGCTGACGAGGACAATATCCGCACGATCACGGGGAATCACTTAAATCTTCCCGCTCATTTCCGCGCGAATAGCTTTTCATTCGCTCGGCCAGTTCGTCGTTCATCTGGCTGATTTTTTCTGTCGTACGGCCCAGCTCGTAAGCATATTGCTGCCGGACCTCGAGCTTGCCATGCTCGTAACCCCGGTGCCATTGCCGGTAAAGTTCCGGGCTTTCATACGGGACGAAAGGGTTATAGGGTGAGTCGCAGCCATCATATAGTTTGCGGTAACAGCTCCTTGCATATTGGTACAATAAGTATAAACTGAGGATCACCACCAGGTGGATCCAGGTCATATGAATTTCCATAGCCATAAATTTATTTAGTTAATAATCGTGTTAGTTTAAGGAGTTATCTGCCGCGTTTACCACCCTGCGAAAGTTCGCTGCCCTGGTTTCTGCCCTTTTCCAGTTTTTCCAGGTTTTCCGCAACAATATCCGGCAGGCCTGATTCGGACAGTGGCTTTACCGTACCAGCCAGTTTTTGAGGTATCGGGAAATTTTGGACGAATTCCGCCGGATCTACCCCATATTCGTGTGCGGCGGCATAAGGGTCGAGCTTGAGTTCATTGGGAATTTCCATCAAAACCACATTTGCCGGCAAGGCGGTGAGGTAAGGGTCAAAGTGCCAGACACGGTGTTGTGCCGTATCGTAAAAGAACAGGTAGTGGTCACCTTCGCGGTCCATGTCCATATGACGCATTGAGATAGCATTCCATGGCGCGGCGGTTTCCCGAAGTTCTTTGAGCCGCCAGTCGATGGTAAAATCTGTTCCGGCAATATAGATATGCGGCAGGATGCCTGAGGACCGCTGCTGATACCGTTCAGCGTCTTCGGTAAGGTTATGATGAGTATCCATAAAATTTATTGGTGGGATGAAATAGTTGATTCAGTGGCGATGGAGCAGCATAGCGACATAGTCGTGTAGCCTTACAGCGGGGAGGCGCAGTAGCTATTTAGCCCTGTAGCTATTATGCACTATAACATCATAGCCCGGAGGCTCTGTTGCTATAGGGTTATATAGATATATAGCTACATGGATATTGGGCTATATATCTATAGCGCTACCAAGCTCAATAGCCATCAAGTCATGTAGCTCTATTGCTCAGGGCTGCGTCATCAGACGGATCATTTTGCGGAGCGTGGCTTCCAGATCAGCCTGGTTTTGATGATAAGTTTCCAGCAAAATAAGGAACCGCTCGATAACCGCCTGGGACAGGACATGCTGCTTTTTCAGGATATTGGCATAACGGGCCAGTTGATTGATGTTATTCCCCGAACGCCCTAGTTCAGTACCGACCCGGTCAAGCTGCAGGATCGCTTCCTTAGCATTGATGACCCTTTGGGGTATATCGTTCAATAACCGGGCGCGGATCAGGTCGGTTCTGCTGATACCCAGATCAGCCTCCATCTGCAGAATAGATTTAAACTCTTCTTCTGTAAAGCGTACGTTGATCATTTTACTGCGCTTGCCCTCCAGTAAAGGGGGCCTTCCTCCCAGATTCTGCCGCTTGTTCATAAGGAGTAAATGAGTTGCGAATTTGCGATACTCCCTTAAAGCGAAGGACACGGAGCTTTAAGGCAAGATTCTTTTTGAAGACGGAAACAAAAGCAAAGCGGGTTTCTGTCTTACAAAAAGACATCTTGCAAGGAGAAAACCCAAAATATAACTATGTAACGCGAAAGGCGGTATGCAGCCTGAATATGTATTACAAAAGCCTGAATGTTGATCCTCTACCTAAGGAACGGCTTCGGTCGAAAGAACGATATTGAGTTCAAATTTATCGACTAGTACCAGTGTGCAGATCATTTCAGAAGCTGCTGTTTGTGGAGAACAACCGATTGGAGTGGCGGCGTTGCGCTATCAGGAAATCATTGTAATCATTGTGCCCCGCATAAGCTGTGGATTGATCCTTTGCAGCAGGCACAGCTTCAATGAAAGCTTTGGAAGCCGTGTGACCTGCCTCATCACGATCAAGGAAAAGTTCAATGTCGCCATAATCAGCGGCAATCCTGATTGCCCCGGGAAGTAATGAGAGTGAGTTCAACACCAACACATTGGCTCCGCCGTCCGGGTGTAACGACAGCCAGCTTAAATAATTCAAATAGCCTTCGAATATAGAGAGTTTACCCGACGGCCCGGAAATCAAGGTAATGGCCTTATGACCAAGACATCCTTTGAAATATTTGTTGCGGACCTCCCACGCACCCAGTTCGTTCTTCCACCCGGCAGCAAAGAAGTACTTGCGCCGTTTTTTCTCATCCTCTACGAAATAGTAGATCTCGTTAAGTCTGCCCTGAGCTATCTCCCATATTCCACGATTTTGCAGGTATTCGGTAATGACAGGGTTATTGCCAAGTTCTTTTACTTCTTCAATTCGATAGCGCGGCAATTTGACCGCATGACGGCGGTGCTTCCGCTCTGCGGAAATCCTGGAAAATCGCGGAGCTCCCTGCCATGCTTCATTGATTTTGGCAAGAACTTCTGGAAAAGATAAAGGGGCCCAGTAACGAAGACCAAAATCAATGACATCTCCACCCATACCTAAACCGTGATCATACCAGACATTGAGGTCCTCATTGATAGTCAAAGAGGGATTCGAATCTGAATCTCTAAGCATACTCAAGAAAAACAATTCTTTACCGGAACGCTTTGCCGGGCGATAACCCAGGCGCTCTAACAGTTCGGCCAGGGAAACCGTGTTCTTGATTTCCGAGGCAGTCAAAATTTCAGCCATAATTTAGATTTTTAATGTTTGTTGATGAGAGTAGCTAATGAATTCTGAATGAGGCTATTTGAGAGTTAACTCAAAACTTATTAATCAAACCAGGTGTCTTTCAGAACAGTCATCGTTGCTGTCAAAACAATTAACCGTTCATAATAAAAACCTGTCCCCTTATTACAGCGATTGTATTAATAGCCAGCTTTTGTCCAAAATTATCAGGACTCTTACCTATGCAGATCTTGGAAAGATGATGGCTAATTTTCGAGAAAGCTATGAAAGCGATTGGCGAGACAAATCCTTAGCCATCGAACTGCTTTCGCAGAAGTTACTGTTAACGACAAAGGGGAGCAACTGCTCCCCTTTGTCGTTATAACGGCCGAATTCGGCCGTTACTATCTTTTCGGGACTACTCACCTCATATTCTACAATACGGACATTCGTCTGCCCAGGCGTTTTCGGGTTTTGATATAATCTCACCTTCGCCCGATTTCCTGTGGTTAGCAGGATAATGCTTCATCCCCGGATGTCAAATAACGATTGCGTATGCGTTACCGCTACACACCTGCCATCTGCGGATGGCATGCTTGCCCAAGGGTTACAGATTGCCGATAGCATCCTGACAGCTTGAGCGATGTCGATCTAAGAGGATTGGATTTGGAAAACGACGGCAGAGATCCATCTACTTTGTCCGGTTGACTAGAAGCGACTGGCTCTCAAGAAGACAGGTCAGTAGTCTTTATGATAAGCTTCGTTCTGTTTTGCTATTTTCCCGGTGTTGAAATTCCCTATCCGGGTGCTTTCTCAAAAAGGATTACCTTTTCTCCGAAAGTTGTTTTGTGTCCAATGATTCCTCGATCATGGAGGCAAAACAACAGCATAAGTGAAGGCAAAAACAGTGAAAAGGGGTGAATAACCTCTTTTCACCCAAGGCTAAATAAACCTTATGGATATTGATTATCAGTATATTAGAAAATAACCCTATTTAAGGAAATACGCTCAAAAATGTAAATTGACGGAAAGAAGATGTCGGACTATTAGGCTCAAAAATCGTTGAAGGGACTCAAAATAAGGTAGCATTAAAGTTGCTGCCCCGGCTGTTATGAAGGGGGCATCTATTACAATTGAGCAGCATCTTTAAGCTTTCTAATATTTTTCGTTCAGCCAGTTGATCATGGCAATAAGTTGACCTTTCAACTTTTGAGCTGTCGCATACTCTACATCTGTTGACTTTTTTTGCAGGCTCTCAGGTGAAATATGTTCAGTTTGGAGAGAGTAAAAATGAGTGGCATAGAAACTGAAGATTTTGCCTATATGCTCTTTTGCAAGAATACCTTTTTCAATCTGCAACCTGATAAAAAGACCGAACTGAGCAACAGGCAGATTGATCCTGATTCTGGTCTGCTTTTTGGTGATCTCGTCATCCCTGAACTTTATTCTGCGTACTCGGATAAGTTCTTTCAAAGATTGCTTTTTGTCCTCGATGGACTCCATGAGCTCCTCTTTCAGCGATGCTTCCTCGATTAAAAAGCTATTGTTCCGGTCAAACGGGAGCTCATTAACATATTGCTGCTCCCGGATCAAGTTTTCCAATTGATCATGGAGACTATCCTCCGTATCAAGAAGTTGTTCCCAGCCAGACCGCCAATACCGTAAAAATGCAGGGGTATTGAAGTCAATCTGGTATAGAGTATTTTTTACGATAGGCGTAGTTAACGGCGACATGATGAGGAATCGATTCATTGACGTTCTAAGAATGGAGGCCGTTCGTCTTGTTAAGCGGCGTTCGCGTATCGCGAATAAAAACCCCTCCAGCATTAGTTTGCTTAAATTGCTATCCAAATCAAACTGGTTAAGATGCCGTTCAAGCCTGCGATATTGCACCGTAAGTTGCTGAACAACTGTTCTTCTTTGTTGATTAGTAAACGAAATGTCAGTAAATCTATCAGGGTAATTGCTGCTAATTTCATCGAGGCAAGCCGTGAGTTGATTCAGCACTTCCATATAAAGCTTCTTCAAGGGTAGAAAACTTGCTTGATGACGCCAAAGGTTGTTATATTTGTGAAGATAGGATTCCACTTTGTTGCTCCACAGCACCAGTAGATTAAGGGGGTAATCACTATTGCCGGCAGTCAAGTGGAGCGACTGCCAGATATCTTTCCGGTACAATTGCCATAAAGCTTTCCATTGCTGTTGTAAGTCGGTGATTTTCCGTCTACGATCCAGGTTCTCCAAACGAAGATCATACTCGATAAAATCCTTTAAATCGTTCACGCCATCCATATCCAACTCCTTTTGCTGTAACTCGCTCGAAACGAAAACAAAAGTGCTTTTGCTCAAACAATCAGGCAATACGTAAATCGGAGATTTGGTGTACGTAATTTTACTTAATCGACTTAAACCGGTGCTTAAAGCCCCCCCACCTAAGAAAAAGTTAACCGGTCAGGCGTGTCAAAAATGTTCGTTTCCAGTTTCCGGACCAGTTCCATCCGGCTACGGGTCTGTGTTTTGTTCATCATATTCTGCAAATGGGTCGTTACCGTTCGCTCAGCGATGAACAAGCGCTCCCCTATCTCACGGGGCTTTAAACCGGTTCTTAGGAGCTGAACGATTTCAATCTCACGGTTGGTCAGGTGGTACTTCAAGCAATTTTCGGTAAATAATTCGGGTCGAACACCGTTAATCATCATCTCCATGAATTGCCGGTATTCCAATCTGGAACGTTTAACGGACTTCCAGATGAATAGAATACTGATGGCAACAATTCCGGTGTTTGTGCAGAGCACTTCTATCAGCTGGCTTTCCTCTACCAACCCGAATACTGCTAATGCGGCCCAGGGACTCACCGCAAAGTACATGGCGAGCTCTTCCATCAGTTCCTCCCTATTTACTTGCGGATGATGCTTTTTCCAAATCGCGCGAAACATCATCCACAACAGCACCATGGCGTAGATAAAAGGCATGATCATGCCATAGATCAGATCTTTTTCAAAATCGCCGTTGATTGCATAAACAATAATAAAAAATATGACATAGGGCAACATTAGAAAAAGGGGCACACCGTACAGCGCGTGCCAGCGCAAAGCTTTTAAATCGAACGCTTTATAGAAATAAAATGGAAAATACGAGGCCATCAGAAAACCACTACCATAAGCGATACTCATTTGAACCGGAACAGGCACCGGAATATCAACATCCGGAAAAAGACCACCAGTAATATTGTAAATAAGCATCAACCCTAACAAAATAAGATACCATAACCGTTGCAGGTCCTGTGGACGAAACAGGTAGTAAATCAACTGGAAACAAAACATGATGAATTCCAGAATAATAAAGACGAAGGTTACAACATGTATTTGTGTTCCGGGTATCAGCATATATTCAGCCAAGGTGCTTCTTTCTTAAAAAATATAGGGAATAGCTTAAAAGCAGCTCATCATAGACCTCAAAACCATTCTTTTGATACCAAGGCAGGTTTTGGAGCGTGGATGTTTCCAAACAGACCGGGAGATGCTGGTCTGCAGCATGGTCCATTACATCCTGGAGTAGCCGGCTGCCAATACCCTGATTTTGCTGATGCTTGTCAACGCCAATAAACCATAAATAGGCCATAGGTTCCTGGGGTTGCTTGTTTTTGATCTTTTTTTCACGGTCGAGAACCTTGGCAACATTAGCCAAGCCGATAGCTTGAATGATAAGGCGTATGTCGAGCCAAACGGATTTTACTGTGACTCGTTTTTTATGTGGATAAAGAACCAACGCGCATGCGTTACGGTCTTCAGACAGCCATACGTCTCCAAAAAGGCAACACAAATCGAAGGAATATGCCATGAGTGCTGTTATGGCTTTTAGCCTTCCGTCACCTTGATGAACGATATAGTTCACGCTTTGATTACGGTCGAATGAGCGGGTTAAGATTTCGACAACTAAATTTCTGTCTGTCGCTGCAGCTTTTATCATAATATATGGGTCTGTTGGAAACATCGGCAAGGTTCATGTAAGATCGCAACAGAACTAAACCAATGGTTAAGTATTTAATCTAAAATAGATTGTTGTTGTCTAAAAATGAGGATTAGCCATACGAAATATAGCCCGAATTGCCTGTGATATATACCGAAAAGACGTTGAAACATCTTTTGCTTTAGAGATGCAGCGATGTCGATCACCATGCGCAGAAGCAAATGAGCAAAATCAAGTGGTTCAATAGGAAAGAATCCTTTCTAAAAAGAAAATTATACCATACATATAATTTATTGCACTACTGGGCCTTTTATTGATTGTTTTGACGGTACGCAACCACTAAGCCAGAATCTCAATGAAAATCCAATTGTTTCAAAAGGCCATCTGCCGCACGCCAGCTTTCTCTCCTACCGATATACTGGCCGATAAATGGGAGGAATTGAAGCGACTCATCTATGATGCCTCACCCGACTTTCATACCCTCATCAAAGACATACCATTCCATGAAATACCCTTGCTTGCCGAAAGGGCTCAACTAACCATATGGAAATACTTTAACAGGGCAAAATACAGGGCAACGCCATTCGGCGGGTTTGCCTCGGTATCGATTGCAGAAATAGCAGACCAACAGCAAACCCTTATAGTGCAGCGTAACCCAATATCGAATTATCTTACCGATTGGTCAGAAGTAGACAAGGCAAAGGATATGTTTGGAACTGCGCTAAGTGATACCATGGAGTTAATGACAAATAGCACGCTCTATAGAATCGGAAATGAACTACGGTATATACGGGCGCAGGAAGGAGCCGTTACGTTAGCCTCTGTAATGACAAACAAGTGGATCTCCGCCGTTGTGGATTGTTGCCAAGAAAAGATCACAGTGAACCAATTGAAAACATCAATGCAGCAAAAACTGGGATGCAGCAAAACAGCCGTACAAAATCTGCTCCTGCAGCTGCTGGACGCCGAAATCATCTTTTCTGAGCGGACGCCCAACATCACCGGAATTGACTATTTCAAACGTTCAGGATTTGGGGGTAACGGTGCAAAGATGTATCGTATAGACCATCGTTCTGTTAAGGCTGGAAAATTGGATGCAAACCAGTTCCGGGATTTACCAGCCTTCTTTAATTTCTGGAGGAATGTGAACAAACCATTTCGCTCAGCGGCCATGACCGATTTTGTGATTGCATTCAAAAACAAATTCGGAGACAGCATGATTCCGCTTGCGCTGGCATTGGATCCCGAGATGGGAATTGGTTTTGCGGGACTACACGAAACAACTTGGCCTTTATTCAAGATTAAAGCTCGGGCAAATTCGGGGTGGACGGCTGATGCGGAACTTAATGGCGTAGATTCATGTGACGCTGCCTTCCGGTCGTTTTTGATTAACGGCATGGTCGAGCAAAATGGCATCCAACTGGAGAATTTCAAACAAGCCGACCTTCGTCACAACGATCCGTTTCCCAATACCTTTTCAGCCGTTATGTCATACCTGGATGGATTACCGCTGCTCGAAACCGCCGGAGGCGCAACAGGTAACGCGCTGCTGGGAAGATTCACAATGATCGATCCATCGTTCGAAGCATTTGGAAGGGAGCTAGCTTCCATCGAGCAAGCAGCGAACCCAGACATTCTGTTTTTTGATGTTGCCTTCAGCGGAGAAAAGGCGGTCGACAACGTCAACCGGCGATTGAATGTTTATAATGCTGAGCTCCCTTTACTCGCATGGTCATTGAGTGATGAGGTCCTGGATCTATCCGATATCAGCGTATGCATCCGCAATTCAGAGGTTATACTCTGGTCAATGAAGTACCACAAACGGATGATGCCGCGTGTAAGCACAGCCTATAACTTTGGCAGGTCAGGGTTTGCACTTTTTCGGTTCCTTTGTGAGTTGCAACATGAACAGCTCAGAACACAACTCAGCTTTAAACTTGACGAACTGGTTCCTGGCTGCAACCGGTATCCGAGAGTTTGTTACCGGGGTATTGTTGTCTCTCCGGCTATGTGGCGTATACCGGAAGAATTTAGAAACAGCCAAGCTTCAGCCGACCACACCTCGCTGGAAACCCTGACAAGGTGGATGACGAATAATGAAGTTGGCCCTTATTTTAAATACGGTATCCACGACCAGACGCTAACCTTCGACACCCGCGAACCTGAAGATCTGCGAATATTTTTGAAGTTGCTTAAAGTGCATGGGGCAACACCGATCATTATTTCAGAGGCCTCGGTCGCCTCAGTTCCCGTAGCTGACGACCAAGGAAAAATGTTGAATGCTCAACTAATACTAACTTACTACCACAACGACCATCTTTTTCAAAGCGTGCTTCCGCAACTTAATCCGGTTATGAACATTGATGAAGCTAATGCTTTTCTCCCCGGAAGTATGTGGATATATTACGAAATCTTCTGCCATCCGATAAGAAGTGACGCTATTGTAGTTAACGAGATCGCTGCTGTGGTCATAAAAGCACAACATCTCATTGACAAGTGGTTTTTTATACGCTATAATACCCCATCCCCCCATCTCAGATTAAGAATCAAACTAAAGAGCCCGCGTGGATTGCGAACCATAATCTCCCTAATGGAGCAAATATTCAAACCGGCTCTAAAAGCCAAAAAAATTTCGGACCTTCAGATAAGAACCTACTACCCCGAACAGGAACGCTATGGCTTTGCCGGCATCGACTTAGTCGAAACGATGTTTTGGCGGGATTCGGAGCACGTTTTACATTTACTTCAACATCCTTTAGGCCGGCAGGATTTGCAGGTTCAAACGGTTCAATGGATGGATTCCATTTTCAACTGCCTGTACCCTGACGTTCACCAGCGGATGCTCTTGGTTAAGCGGTTGGCCGGTACGTTTGCGCTCGAGTTTGAAATGTCACCGCTGGATTTTAAAAGTATTAATTCGGAGTACAAGACGATTAGGGCGCTGCACTTCCCTGAATTGACGAGAAGTGCTACCCAACAAGCCTTATTTGAATTGATTGAAAATGCCATAGCCAAAATCGGCAATTTTTCGTTTTCAGAGAAGCTCCTCTCCGATTTGGTACATTTACATATCAACCGATTATTTCCGGACCACCAAAGGCAACAGGAGACGATCCTCTATCAGTACCTGTTGAACCATCTGCGGATGAAGGCCGCTCGCGTAGCAAGTCCATCAAAATGGTAATCCTGACTTCAAAGTGACTGCCGCTAGTAACACGATGCGTAAAACTGCATTGATCGCCGTAGGCATATTTAAGCCGCTGAGAAATATTGCTTAAGCCGCTCCCACTTGATCTTGATGGGACATATTGTAAGTTAATAGCGTTTCGCGTTTCAATGATCAGCTCATCGCCCTGTGTTGTTACAGTGAACCTGGCCGGATCGGATGGATCGTCCAACTCACCATGTTTAAAGATATTTTCTGCAAGAGTGAGTAAAACAAGAGGGATCAGGAACAGTCCTTCTACGGACCTATCCGACTGGAATAAGAAACTTAGGCTATCACTCTTTCGTACCTGGTTAAGAAAAATAAGATTATCGACCTGCTCAATCTCGTCTCCGAGAAGAATATAGCCCCCTGTTTTACTGGCATCCATGGCAAAGCGTACCATTTCCGAAAGGGCAATGATGGTGTTGGCCGCTACCGGGGAAACAAGAAGAACGTTGTGATAGACAAAATCCAGCGTATTAAACAAAAAATGAGGATTAATCTGTGCTTTTAAAAATTCGTTTTCTGCATTGGCAAGTTGTTGCTCAAACTTTTGTCTGTTAATGATTTCCCTTAATTGCTCCTTTTCTAAAGCGCTGCTCCTCTCCCGTTCCTTTAAAAACCTTTTCAGGAAATAATAGCCTGTACCAAAGCCCATGAAGAGCAATCCTCTGTAAAGTGTTTTGAGCTGGTAAGTAGTGTCAAAAGCGAGTGAACCGGCCCGCTTTATCATACTGGCTTCCACGAGTGCATAGTCTATGCAATAGCACGCAAAAATATATAACCATATCTCAACCGCTACCAGTAACGGCGTTCGCCACACGACATGAAGGGTACCGTTGACCGCCCTGGGCAGAACTACATCTGCATGAACGTAGAAAAGAACCAACGCAATGGCGTAATGGCTCAAATAAGTTAAAGGATGCCCAAACTCACCAAAGACCAGGCCAATGACCACGGTTTCATACAAGATAAATGCCGTCCAAATGAGGATGTGGACCTTAAATCTTCTAAACCAGTTCTGTGTAGCGGCAATCATGTAAATAGTGTTTTCAGTGGAGCATTACAACCTATACGAATAAAAACCTTCCGCAGTTATGTTTAGGTCTCTAAATTTCGAAAAAAAAACAATATGAAACATTCAAATTTCAAAATCAACGTTCAAACGCTTTTCACCTATAGCGGATCGAAAAGCGGGAAAAATCCAACTGAAGTTACGCTGGATACTGATCCTACCACCACCGTCATTACATTGACGAGAACCGGACTGCCTGTACCAAGAAAGTAGCTTTTTACTCAGGACCGGAGACTAAACTCCGGTCCTGAGTAGTTTATGATGTACAAACTTTTGAAACGCCGTTCGGTAAAGGTCCCCTACCGTGAACTCCAGGCTGTTATCCATCTTCACCGTGTTCCCAACAATGGAGTCAATATGGCTTTTCGCTATGATAAAACTGCGTTGAAACTGGACGAAATCAGGATTATCTGACAGCATCTTCGCCATGGACGTGAGCGACATATAAGTAAGGATATCCTTGTGAACAGTATGGATCAGCACATAATTCTGTTTACTTTCTACGGCTACAATATCGTTGTACCATACTTTAACGATACGAAGATGGTCATTGGTGTTTTTGACAAAAAAATACTGGTCCTTGCTTGGCGGCGTGTATTTCCTTTCTATGTGAGCAAACGCCTTCGAAACCGTTGAAGTGAATTTTGTTAGGGAATAAGGCTTTAGTAGATAGCCGTCTGCCTGTGCCTCAAAAGCCTCATATCCGTAATGGGTATAGGACGTTGTAAAAATCAGCTTCTTCGTTTTGGAGCGGATCTCTTTGGCCAGTTCGATGCCGGTGATTTGCGGCATGTGGATATCCAGCAAAATCAAGTCGATCATTGGCAGAGTAGCGAAGTCGACCAGCGCTTCAATGGGGTTTTGATAGGTCTTGATCAACTCCAGATTCGGAACTTCATTGATATACGCCCTCAATCCATCAATAGCATACCGGTCGTCATCAATAATTACACACTTAAACTTTTCCATATTTTGATTTGTGATTACGCGCTGTTACGGAAAAGCTTAAAGAAACCCTTTATCGGTTGAAAAACCCAAATCCTCGTAAAATGAAGAAAATCAACCCATCTATGTAGGAATTTGTCCGAACTGGATAAAAAACTTGCTTAAACCGATCTGAATTTTTAATTAGCAATAATTGAAAAGCTGTATTAACTTTATGGATATATCAATTACCATTCGATCATGATGCGTTGTGTGATCATAGATGATGAGGCGTTTTCTATTGAAGCGTTGCGGAAATACATTGAACTTGTTCCCCACTTAACCATAGCAGGGCAATACACCAATCCGCAGACGGCCCTTCAGGAGTTGTTGCATGCAGAGCCCTTCGATCTTCTGTTTTTAGATGTAGATATGCCGCTTATTTCCGGCATCGATTTAGCAAGAGTTCTTGGAAAACAATGCCGAAAGCTAATTTTCACGACATCTCACTCCAAATATGCATTTGACGCATTTGAAGTGGAAGCAGCTGCCTTTCTGTTAAAACCCTTTTCATTTGCCAAGTTCTCAACAACTATTGCCAAACTTTTTCCGGAAACCGAAAACCCGTTGGCAGCCAGTGAATACTTTCTGGTGAAGAATAAGGAAGAGGATTTACGGATTGTTAAAGTCAAATATGCAGACGTCATTGCTTTTGAGAGTTTGCACAACTATGTCAAAATCTATCTGGCCTCGGAAAAGTCGCTGACGGCATACCTGAGTATGAAAGATATTTTGGAACTGGTCAAGGGTCGTAAAAACTTTCTGCAGTTTCATAGAGCCTTTGTTGTGGCCACTGACCATATTAACTACATTGAAGGTAATTCTGTCAAAATGTGTAACAATTTGACTTTTACGGTTGGAGAGCGGTTCAAGAGTGTGTTCTCAGACTACCTCGGACAAAAACTTATTACAACGGCAAGGAAAAAATAATTTTATTCGATTGGGAGTAATTTTGAGGTCCCAAATGCTTTTGAACTGTAGCTTGTAAGAATGAGTTAGTAAATGATAATCCCTGAACTTTGACTCAGTTACAGGCACAGATTAACATCACATCGGTTCTTCAAAAGTAACGAAATCCATGAGATTTCAACGTTGTGGTACTTTGATAAGTTAACGGAATTTCTTTACCACTTTCCAATCAGAAACTTCCCATTTCTTTAATTCTGTAAATTGTTATAAAAAAGAACGTTTTCGTTACTGTAGTTCACGATATATAATTTATAAATATTTTACTTGCATAACTAAAACAATCATCGTAATATTGCAATATATAATTATGGGAATTACCAAAACAGAAATATTTACCGAAGAACAAAACAGGTTAGCTGTGATGCTCAAAGCTATTGCGCACCCTGCCCGTATTGCCATACTCGAGCAGATCATCAAGGCCAATGCCTGTATCTGTGGTGATTTGGTCGAGGAACTTGGTTTGGCCCAAGCGACCATTTCACAACACTTAAAAGAACTCAAGAATGCAGGTCTGATTCAAGGCACCATTGAAGGGGTAAGCGTGTGTTACTGTATTGAGCCGAAAGCCTGGGCACTGCTGCAAAATCAGTTGAATGGGTTCTTCAACCTGTACGAAATGCCTAAATCCTGCTGCTAAAATTTTTTATCTACAAACATCGCAATATTGCAATAAACCATTAATATAGAAACTATGGAAACTTTAAAATGGCAATCATTCAAAGAACAATTAGAAGCTAACCCAACATTAGACCTGCAATTTCAATATGCGGAAAACACCTGGGTAGATGCCTCTTACCATATTACCGAAATTAAACAGGCTCCCATTACCTCCGTTGATTGCGGTGGAGTGATGAACGCCTGGACAGAGGTAATTGTCCAATTGTGGGTGCCTGAGGAAGAACAGCAACTGCGCTCAATGAAAGTACGTAAAGCGTTGTCTATCGTTGAACTTGTAGAGAAAGCACTTCCGCTTAATCCCCATGCCGTAGTAAAGATTGAATTTGGCAATGCACAATTTGATACCCGACAGATGTTGCCAAAACAACTAATTGCAGATGGTGAAAACTTGATTGTGGATCTTCGTCCTGATGCCGTTCAGTGTAAGGCGATCACTCGGGGCGGTAGCTGCGGTACGAATGAAAAAGGAGAAGAATGCTGCACACCGGTGGTGGAAGTTAAGCCTAAGATTCAACTGAAAAACTTAGTTGCCGAAGCGCCGAGCTGCACTCCCGGTTCTGGTTGCTGCTAATCATAATCAGGATGTAATGACAAAAATCGAAATATTACAGCCTGCACATTGGCCGGACGTGAGACGGATTTATCTGGAAGGTATCGCCACCGGTCAGGCGACCTTTCAAACTGATGCTCCCCAGTGGGAAGATTGGGATAAAAGCCATTTATCTGATCTTCGCTATGTGGCACTAACCGATGATGGTAACATGGCCGGTTGGGTAGCTCTCTCCCCAGTATCCAGCCGTTGCGTTTATGCAGGGGTTGCCGAAGTAAGCGTATATGTGAGCGAGGAGTTCCGGGGCAAAAAGGTAGGCCAAGCGCTTTTGCAGCACCTGATTACCGAAAGTGAGAAGGCCAACCTGTGGACGCTGCAAGCCGGTATCTTTCCTGAAAACGAGGCAAGCGTAAAGTTGCATGAGAAACTTGGTTTCCGCATCATCGGCTACCGCGAACGGGTAGCAAAACAGTATGGGGTGTGGCGAAACGTCTACCTCCTGGAACGAAGGAGTAACGCGGTTGGAATTGATTAATTTACGTAAGAGCAGATACTTTATAATAAGGAATGAAACCTCGTAAGAAGCTTCATTGCCGATAAATACAAATTGAACTTAATGAAGAATATATTAGTGCTGTGTACCGGCAACAGTTGCCGTAGCCAACTAGCCGAAGGATACTTAAGGCATTTTGCAGCTGATAAAGCTGCCGTTTATAGTGCAGGTATTGAAACGCATGGCGTGAACCCGAAAGCCATCCAGGTAATGGCCGAAGATCATTTAGATATATCCGGGCATACCTCTAATCATGTGGATGAATACCTTTCTATCCCCTTCGACTATGTCATTACAGTATGCGATAATGCCAATGAAGCCTGCCCATATTTTCCTGGCAACGTACAACGTTTTCACTACAACTTTCCTGACCCTGCCAAAGCTACTGGTACACCCGATGAAGTAATGGAGCAGTTTAGAAAAGTACGGGATATGGTCAAGGTATATGCTGCGGAATTTATCAGTCAGAACTTACAGTAACAAGTATTAGGTTTAGCATAGCACTGCTATGCTTTTCTTTCATATCATTCAATCGTTAAATAGCAATAAACCAATATATCATGAAAAAGCTTAACTTTATCCTTTTAGCCTGCTTACTGGTGGTAAGCTCGGCCTTTGCACCGGCAGATCAAACCCTTTATCCTGAACTGGCGCAAACCATCAAACAGTTGAAAAAGAACATGACCTCAATTTCTTACAACAGGCAGGAAGAATTAACCGGTGTGCAGCAAATGGTGATACTGGCACGTCAGCAGAAAAAGCCGGTAGTAATTGAATTGCTAAGTTCTGACGGTTTTACAGCCCCGGTTGCCAAGGCCGTGTTTAAAGCAGCACTGCTTAGCTACGGCATTAGTGATATTGAAGTTAAAACCGTTGGCTCGGCTGCTTCGGAAACCGTCGCGCCGGTGTTAAGCAAAATGGGGTTTAAAGTAAGTACCGATAACGGTTTAACTGCGAAAGTAAATGAACAGGTCCCACCGCTTACCTTTAGTGCTTCTCCTTCCAGTTCTCAGGCGGTTCATGCCCTGCTACAGGAAGGTACAGAAAGCTTACTGGCCGGCCCCGATAAATATGCGGTTAAGTTAAAATACCCTGTTGCTACCGGCAGCGATGAGCAAGCTAGAAAGATTGCTTTAGAAATGACCTTTATTGCCATGAAGATAAAAGATTATACGAATTAAGCGTTTACAATTTACATTTAAACAATAACTATATTTTCCAATGTCAGCTAACAACTGCGCCCCTGTGGCAGAACGAAAAAAATTAGGTTTCTTAGACCGCTATCTGACCTTATGGATTTTTTTAGCGATGGCGATTGGGGTGGCCCTGGGCTACTTTCTGCCTTCGTCTTCGGGCTTCATCAATTCCTTTTCCAGCGGTACAACCAATATCCCCTTAGCCATTGGCCTCATACTAATGATGTACCCGCCACTGGCAAAAGTGAAATATGAAAAAATGGGCGAGGTATTCAAAGATACCAAAGTACTTACCGCCTCTCTGGTACTGAACTGGATTATTGGGCCGGTACTCATGTTTGTTTTAGCCATCACCTTACTACGTGATCACCCTGCCTACATGGTTGGTCTGATCTTAATAGGTCTTGCCCGTTGCATTGCAATGGTAGTCGTCTGGAACGAACTGGCCGAAGGTAACCGGGAATATGCTGCCGGACTGATTGCCCTCAACAGTATTTTTCAGGTATTGCTCTACAGTGTTTATGCCTATCTTTTTATTACCGTTCTGCCTCCGCTGTTTGGTCTGGAAGGCTTGGCTGTGAATATCACCATTGGCGAGATTGCCAAATCCGTAGGCATATATTTAGGTGTTCCTTTTGCTGCCGGTATCATCAGTCGTTATGCGTTGATCGGCTTAAAAGGTGAGCAATGGTTTCAATCCAAATATGTGCCGTTTATTTCGCCCATTACCCTGATTGCGCTGCTGTTTACGATCGTGGTCATGTTTAGCTTAAAAGGTAACCTGATCGTGCAGATTCCTTTCGATGTGGTACGGATTGCTATACCATTGGTAATTTACTTTACCATCATGTTTGTGCTCAGCTTCTTTATCGGCAAAGGTTTTGGCGCGGATTACAGCCGGAGCACGTCGATTGCCTTTACCGCTACGGGCAACAACTTTGAACTGGCAATTGCAGTTGCTATCGGCGTGTTCGGTATCAACTCGGGTGAGGCTTTTGCAGGGGTGATTGGCCCGCTCGTCGAAGTGCCTGCCCTGATTGCACTGGTGAACCTGGCTTTTTATTTCCGCAAAAAATACTATTCCACTCGAACTTTAACGCCTGCTGAATAATGAAGATTGCTCTTTTTTCTGATATACACGCTAACTTGCCTGCCCTGGAAGCTTTCTTTGCTGATTTAGAAAGCCGTAAACCCGATGCTATCTATTGCCTCGGTGATCTGGTGGGATATAACATTTGGCCGAATGAGGTCATTGATGAAATCCGTAAACGCGGTATTCCCTGCATCACCGGCAATTATGATTTTGGGATTGGTCGTCATAGCGATGATTGCGGCTGCGCCTACAAAACTGATGAAGAAAAAGCAATGGGTAAAATCTCCATCAGCTATACCAACGAGATCGTAAAGAACGAACAACGTGCCTACCTACGTACCCTGCCTTCACATATCCGTTTAGAGTACCAACTCAATAACGATAAGCTGAACGTGCTTTTGGTACATGGCAGCCCCCGCAAAGTAAACGAGTATCTGTTTGAGGACAGGGATGAAAAAAGTATGCTTCGCATTATGGAAGGGGCTGATGCTGACATTTTATGCTTCGGTCATACCCATCAGCCATACCATCGCGTTCTTCGAACAGGTGATACGTACCGTCATGCCATCAATATCGGCAGTGTGGGCAAGCCGAAAGATAAAGACCCCCGGGGTGGTTACGTGCTGCTGCAGATTAACGAAAACATCTCAGTGAAAGATAAGGACAGCATACAGGTAGAGTTTATCCGGTTTAACTATGACATCGAAAAAGCGGCCAAGGCTGTTGAGGACAGCCCTTTGCCGAACGAGTATGCGGATATGTTAAGGAACGGATAATAAGAATAGCGCTATTTTCCGATATACATGCCAATCTGCCTGCCTTTGAAGCCATGCTCGCAGACTTGGAAAACCGAAAACCTGATGCAGTTTATTGCCTAGGTGACCTTGTAGGCTATAACGTTTGGCCTAATGAGGTAACTGAAATTCTCAGGCGGCGCGGTATTGCTACGTTGGCCGGTAATCATGACCTGAAAGTACAGAAAATGGTTACTACATCTGGTAGCTTAAAAGAAGGTGGTAAGAACTATGCTTACCATTTAGTCTCGCCTGAAAACAGAGATTATCTGCTTACCCTGCCCCGGCATATCCGGCTCGAGTACCGGTTGAATCATGATACTTGGAACATCGTCCTCGCGCATGGCAGTACCCGCAGCATTGATGAATATGTCCTGGAAGATCTGGATGAAAGTTATGTTCTAGGGATGATGGCCGAAGCAAAAGCCGATATCCTGTGCGTGGGTCACTCGCATAAACCTTACCACCGGATTATTCGGCAAGGCGATACAGATAAGCATGTGATTAACACAGGCTCGGTAGGTAAACCAAAAGACGGTAATCCAATGGGCTGCTACGTGATGGTCACTATTCATCAGGATAGTAATTTAACAGCAAAAGAGACAATTGAAATTGAGTTTTGCAGGTTTGCTTATGACGTAGAGCAGGCGGCCAAGGCTATAGAAGATAGTCCTCTGCCTGATGAATTTGCCGACCGGCTGCGAAAAGCTTATTGAACAAATAGTGTTAGAAAGCCCTTGCAGTTAGCATAGGGCTTTTTTAGTTCCGTATCTAATATCACTCCGCTTTACTTTACATATAATACTTTATAGGGCATATTTGTAAAGTAAATCAACGTTTTCGTTACTGTTTGATATAGTAATATATAATAGGTATACAAACTAAAGATCTGCTAGTACTTTGATAATGTAAAAAGCAAAGGCGTTTTTCCTCTATAAAGCATAGTCGATTCTTAACTCACGAAATTTTATAAATTTTTCACAAAATACTATAAAGTCAACGCCTAGCGCTGCTGGTACTTTTGTAACGTTAATTAAACGATACAAATGGCAGCACAATTAGAAACACTTACATTTCCCGTTACAGGCATGACCTGCGCGGGCTGCGCAGCCAGTGTGGAATCTATGATTGGCGCTCAGACAGGTGTTGAAAAGGCAGAGGTGAATTACGCCACTCAATCCGTGAAAGTAGCATTTCATCCGGACGTCGTTGGACCACGCAATCTTAGGCAATCAGTCCAGTCCATCGGTTACGATCTCATCATTGATACGCTCAATGCACAGGAAAAGCAAAAGGAAGTTCAGCAGAGTCATTACAAACAACTGAAGCGAAACATCCTTTGGGCAACGATACTAACAATACCGGTTGTTTTAATTGGTATGGTATTCATGACGATACCTTATGCGAACTATATCATGCTTGTGCTTACAGCTCCCGTATTGTTTATTGCAGGTCGCAATTTTTTCGTGAACGCTTGGAAACAGGCTGGTCATGGCCGTGCGAATATGGACACCCTGGTCGCAATGAGTACGGGAATTGCTTTTCTTTTCAGCGTTTTTAATACGTTCAATCCAGAGTTTTGGCACCAACGAGGGCTTCATCCACATGTTTATTACGAAGCCGCTTCAGTGGTGATCGTCTTCATCATGCTCGGCAAACTGTTAGAGGAAAGGGCTAAATCTAATACTTCTTCCGCTATCAAAAAACTTATCGGCTTACAGCCTAAAACTGTAACGCTGATTACAACTGAAGGAGAAAAAGAGATTCCTGTTTCAGAGGTGCAGATCGGTGACTGCCTTCTTGTTAAACCAGGTGAAAAAATCCCGGTAGATGGTGCTGTAACGGAAGGACATTCCTTTGTGGATGAAAGTATGATTACAGGAGAACCGATACCGGTGCAAAAAGGTGCCGGTGAGCCTGTATTCGCCGGAACAGTGAACCAGAAAGGCAGCTTTCAATTTGTTGCAGAAAAAGTAGGTAGCAGCACCTTGCTTGCTCAGATTATAAAACTCGTACAGGATGCGCAGGGTTCAAAAGCCCCGGTTCAAAAGCTGGTTGATAAAATTGCAGGCGTCTTTGTTCCTGTCGTTCTATTGATCGCACTTATCACATTAGGAACATGGTTTCTTTTTGGCGGACAACATGCACTTTCCCACGGATTACTGGCCATGGTAACGGTATTAGTCATCGCCTGTCCCTGCGCTTTAGGCCTTGCGACACCTACTGCAATTATGGTAGGAATCGGAAAAGGTGCTGAAAACGGCATTCTCATTAAGGATGCAGAAGGGCTCGAACTCGCCTATAAAGTTACAGCAGTTGTCCTGGATAAAACCGGAACGATAACTGAAGGTAAGCCTGTGGTGAGCGACCTTGTATGGTCAGAAGGTCTAGAAAACAATGAAGAGCTGAAAGCTATCCTCCTGGGACTGGAACAGCAGTCAGAACACCCTCTAGCTGAAGCACTCGTTACTTACCTGAAAGCAGATGGTGCTGTCGCCGTAAAAATAGGCGGATTCAGCAGCCTGACCAGTCATGGTGTTGAAGGATATCATAAAGGTAAATTATACCGGGTGGGCACAGCGAAATTGGCTACCCAGCAAAACCTGCTATGTTCACCCTATTTAGCGGAAAAAGCGGACGAGTACCTAAATGATGCGAAAACGGTGGTCTACTTCATGAATTCCGAAAGGATTATCGCCTTTGCAGCCATCGCCGATCAAATTAAAAGTGGCTCAGCAGAAGCAATCAGCCAGTTGAAAAAACAGGGCATCGAGGTATACATGCTGACAGGTGATAATGCACAAACGGCAGCCGCAATTGCACGCAAAGCAGGCATCGAGCAGTACCAGGCGGAGGCCTTACCGAACGATAAAGCAGCGTTTATCAAAGCCTTACAGTCCCAGCAAAAAACCGTAGCCATGATTGGCGATGGTATCAATGATAGCCAGGCGCTCGCGCAGGCTGATGTTTCTATTGCAATGGGCAAAGGCTCTGATATCGCAATAGATGTATCTAAGATTACGCTGGTGTCTGCTGATCTGCGACAGGTGTCAAAAGCGTTAAGGCTGTCCAAGTTGACAGTTAGAACAATTCGGCAAAATTTGTTTTGGGCATTCATTTATAATATCATCGGCATTCCGGTTGCAGCAGGAATACTTTATCCACTGAACGGCTTTTTACTAAACCCGATGATTGCAGGCGCAGCAATGGCGTTAAGCTCTGTATCTGTAGTCAGCAACAGCTTACGGCTCAGATTTTCTAAACTTAGTTTATAATAATTATTTGAATAATATCATGGAAACTTTAAAATTTAAAACCAATATCAAATGCGGCGGCTGTATCGCTACGGTAACTCCTTCGATGAATAATTTAAAAGGTGTGGAAAAATGGGAAGTAGATACTGCAAACCCGGATAAGATTCTAACAGTTCAGGCGCAGAATGATCTGTCCCCTGAACTAATCATCAGTACATTGAAAGAAAAAGGCTACCAGGCAGAAAAATTATAATTATGGCTGGCTTTTGCCAGCAGCCTTTTTATTTGAATAACTTATATTGGAAGCAATATCTCGTTTTTTGAATTAAGGGGGAACAATTGTAACGATTTCGTGTACTATTATTAGATGAGAAAACTAGGTGCAATAAGTCTCGCTGCGTTTTACCTGTTATTAACGACAGGCGCATTCGCGTGCGTGATTCATTGCACTGAAGTTTTTTTGCTCGGGCCCAAAATAGCTACTGAACAACACCACGAGCAGGAAGAGAATGATCATCATGATGATGATCATGACAAAGATGCTCATTCTAAGGAAAAGGGTAAGCACAAAGATGATTGCGGGCCAGGTAAAGATTGTGATTGCTGCAGTAAAGACCATGGCTTGTACGTGGTGAAGGAAAATTTAAGTAATTACGATGAGCTTCAAATTATTGTCCAGGAGTTCATCCTATCGCACCACAATTATCTACAATTACCTCCCGTACATATATACAGTAAAGCATTAGTTAGCTGGCCGGATGCAACCGGACCGCCGCGTATATCTTGCATTCCGCTGTACATATCCCATCGTACCCTTCTTATTTGATTCAAGCATTGCCGCGACTCCCATCTGCGGCCGGACATTCCTTTGGTCTATCATTTAGCTTGAATTAACACATGACATTATTTATTAAGAATATGGTTTGCGACCGTTGCATTATGGTCGTACGCCAGCAACTGGAAAGTTTAGGGTTATCCGTCGATGCTATTACATTAGGCACGGCCAATATTCATCCTGACCCGGATGAAAGCCAATTATCCCATTTGACCTCTATGCTTAAGGTATCAGGCTTTGAGCTCATCAATAAGGAAAAGGATAAGCTTATTGAGCGAATAAAAAACGTTGTTATTGAAATCGTACACCAGGGTGACCTAAGTGAAATACAGGGAAATATCATGACATCAATCGCTGATCGACTATGTAAAGACTACGCCTATCTCAGTCGTCTTTTCTCTGAATCAGAGGATACGACCATTGAGAAATTTATCATCCAACAAAAGATAGAGAAGGTTAAGGAATTAATACAATACGGTGAGCTTAACATTACGGAGATCGCTTACAGTATGGGTTACAGCAGTAGTGCACACTTATCCGCACAATTCAAAAGTGTTACTGGCATGAGTCCCCGTCAATACAAGTCCTGTGGCGATCCATCCCGTAAATCACTTGATAAAGTATAAAGACACTACTATGAAAAGCATTAAAACGTTAATTTCTATATGGCTTCTGGTACTAACAGCTCAGGCAAATGCACAGCAGCATAACATGCCCGGCATGAATATGAGTGACAAGCAGGCTCCAATGGCTAAGAAGCCCCTGCCTTACGCTAAAGGCAAGAATAAAAAAAGTACTTCAAAACAGAAGACTGACAAAGCAATGAAAAGCATGGGCCATATGAAAAGTATGAACATGCAGCATTCCGGGGGCGGACGCTCTAAAGCCGAATCGAATCGTGTTAAGCCGATGTCAGATCATGATATGATGGATACGGATATGGCAATGCCGGATCATCCAATGAAAGGGATGGATATGAATCATCAAGAAAAGTCTTCGGAGATGAATATGCAAAGTATGCAGGCGCGACCGGGAGACACAATTAAGAGTACTTCCTCTTCATTGAATGATCACTTGATACATATTGGCAAGCGCGTTACATACGATCTTTACATCAATGACACGGTTGCAGCTTATGCAGGCAAAAAGGTAAAAGCGCTTGCCATCAATGGTCAGATTCCTGGCCCTGTGCTCCGATTCACTGAGGGAGATACTGCCGTTATCCGGGTACACAACCTGCGAAAAAAAGAAACTTCGATACACTGGCATGGGCTGTTGGTACCTAACAAATACGATGGTGTGCCCTACATCAGCACAGTGCCGATAGCGGCTGGCACAACCTATACCAATATCATTCCACTTCATCAGACGGGTACTTACTGGTATCACACCCATACGGAACTGGATGAGCAGGCTGGTCTTTACGGCCCCATTGTTATTGAGCCTCAAGCACAAAAGGATCAGGTGAAAGAACAGGTGCTTATGCTTTCGGATTGGACGAACTATCAGCCTAAAGAAGTGCTCCGAATGCTGAAGCGGGGAACGGATTGGTTCTCGATACAAAAAGGGAGTGTCTTGAGTTATGGCGGTGCATTTGCCCAGGGCTATCTTGGTGACCGTTTAAAACTAGATTGGATGCGCATGCCAGCGATGGATCTGCTGGATGTTAAGTACGATCGCTTTCTTGTTAACGGTAAAACAGACCAGCAACTTACACAGTTCGGGCCGGGACAAACGGTAAAACTGCGCATTATCAATGGTTCCGCCTCCAGTTATTTTTGGCTGAATTTTGCAGGCGGTCCGATGACGGTCGTTGCAGCGGACGGCCTAAATGTAAAACCTGTTACGGTGGACAAGATTCTGATTGGCACAGCAGAAACTTATGATGTACTCATCAAAATACCGTCTACGGGCAAGTATGAATTTAGGGCGACTTACCAGGATATCTCCGGGAAGGTTTCTGCCTGGCTAGGAGCCGGAAAAGAGGTCAAAGCGACAGACATACCAAAAGTGAACTATTATAAGTTCGCTCACACTTTTAACCGCATGATGACCCAGATGAAAATGCCTATGAACAGGGTCCCCAACGCAAAAGTCAAAAATGATGGTTTGTCCTTCAGCACCAGCGACGTGCCAATGAGTATGAAAGGCATGGATATGAAGGGAATGAACAAGGATACCCAACCTGGTGCTAAAATGCCACAGATGGAGATGAAGACAAAAGCCGATACGGGTATGAGTATGCAGAACCATCAAGGCATAAATATGGCCAAGAATGAAAGCAGCAAGTCTGGTATGGATGATATGCAAATGGGCGGCATGAACATGAAGGGTATGAGTATGAATATGCCGGACGACGGAAGAGGTACGCCAATGGGACCGGGAGGCTCTTTGCTCCTTGGATTAGGCGGCGATGGAAAAATTTTAAGTTATGATCAGTTGGAATCCAATAGTACAACTGCTTTCGACGGAAGGCATACGGTACGGACATATCACCTATATCTCACGGGTAGTATGATTCGTTATACCTGGCTCATTAATAACAAAGCCCTTTCCGAAGCCGACCGCTTACTGATTCGTAAGGGAGAGATTGTTCGCTTCGTATTTCATAATACGACCATGATGGAGCATCCCATGCACTTGCACGGGCACTTCTTTAGAGTACTAAACAATAAGGGGACATCATCACCACTAAAACATACGGTAAGTATTGAACCCATGCAGGTGCAGACGATTGAGTTTCTTGCCGATGATTCGCATGACTGGTTTTTCCACTGTCACACGCTTTATCACATGATGTCAGGCATGGCGCGTGTTGTTCGGTATGAAGACAATCCGAGCAACACTGAAGTTGCGAAATATCAACCGCGAAATCCGGTCATCAACGACGACCGGCAATTCTACACATGGTTTCAAGCATCATTCCACTCACAAACAAGTATCGGTTCATTATTTATCTCCAATACGCGTTATGAATTCAATGCCAACTACCGGTTCAGTTATGATGGGCGTTATGAAATCGACCCTCGCTTTCAGCGGTATCTTGATAACGGTCAATATTTTGCAGCGTACGTAGGTGCTGAATTTGAAAAAAATGAGAAAGGTGGCCGTTTTATTAAAGACGGCAGCAATGTGGCGGTCGTCGGTTTAAGATACTTATTGCCCATGTTCATCCAAACTGATGCACGGATCAGCCATAAAGGCAGATTACGCTTTACCGTGAGCCGTGAAGACATTCCGTTAACAAGCCGACTTTATCTCGGCGCATCCTACAACACAGACAGTGAATGGCAAGCTGATACACGTTATGTGCTCTCCAAATATTTTGCGCTTTCAGCCAGCTATGATAACCAGTACGGATTTGGCGGCGGTATCACTATACTCTATTAAATTTTATTTAATCACCATTAATAAATAATCTATGAAAACAACCATGTTAATGATTCCCATGCTTGCGCTAGGCGTAGCAGGATTTACTACTCAAAACACCATTAGCCCATTTGATCATGGAGCACTAATCATCACTGCACCTGCAGCCATCCAAAGCGATCCATTAATGGAATCTATGAACAAGATGATGAAGCAAATGCATGCTCAGCAAATGAAAGGAAATGTTGATTATGATTTTGCTTCCATGCTCAAAGCCCACCACCAGGGAGCTATCGACATGGCCAGGATCGAGCTACAGCAGGGAAAGGATGCTTCCATGAAAAAAATGGCTCAAAAAATACTGACCAAACAGACGAAAGAGGTTGCACAGCTCAATCAGTTGATTGCAAAGTTGCAAAACAGCACTAAAAACTACGATCCAGCTAACAAGCAATCAGGAGCTGGTAAAGCAATGAGTGATAATATGATGGAAATGATGAAACCGGGTAATATGTCCATGAGTTCTATCGATCATGAATTTGCGGACATGATGACCAAGCACCACAAAGATGGTATCATGATGGCTAAAAGTATTGTGACCTACAGTAAAAGCGCGAAACTAAAATCCATGGCGCAGCAATCTATACCGGAACAAACGCAGGAAATCCGTGAGATGGAACAATGGATGAAAGCACATCAATAAACAATATAAGAGGTAACTAAAAAAACAAACGATGAAAAACTTTTTAAAATTAATCACGCTGTCAGCAATAGTGGCTGTGATGAGTGCATGTAGCAAAGATGATGATAAAATCAAAATACAGGGTCATGACCAGAATCAGATGATGGGTATTATGCATCAGATGATGGCGAAAATGGACACTATGAAGATGACCAAAGATCCGGACAATGATTTCGCGATGATGATGCGCATGCACCACCAGGGGGCTATTGATATGGCTAACCTGGAGCTGAAAAGCGGCAGTGATGCGACGATGAAGCAAATGGCGCAGAGCATAATTTCCAGCCAGCAGGCAGAAATCACGCAGCTTTCTGCTTTTCTCAAATCACACCCCCCTCACGGCAACGATCCGGATTTCGATATGATGCTGATGGACAACATGAAAAAATCCGGAAAGCAAGCTGACCTACAAATTATCAACGGAGACATTGATCATGATTTTGCCATCCTGATGATTGGTCATCACCAAAGCGCTATCGAAAACTCGCGCCTTGAACTCATCCACGGCCAGGAACAAAGTATGAAAACGATGGCTACAAATATTATTGATGCTCAGATGAAAGAGATAGGCCAGTTTCAGGACTGGCTGTTAGCCCGCGGTAACAAGTAATAAATCATTATCTAACTATAAAACATTTCAATTATGTCATATCAAAAGTTCCGGGAATGTATCGATGCCTGTGTAGCGTGTGCAGTAGCTTGCAACTATTGTGCTACGTCCTGCCTGCAGGAAGAGGATGTAAAAATGATGGCAAAATGTATCCAGCTCGACCTGGAATGTGCGGCTATTTGCAGAGCCGCTGCAGAAGTTATGAGTTTGGGCAGCGGTTACAGTGCCCATCTTTGCCGTGTATGCGCTGACGTGTGTAATGCCTGTGCTGAAGAATGCGGCAAGCATCATATGGAGCATTGCCAGGCCTGTGCAGAAGCCTGTCGGAAATGTGCCGAAGTTTGCGAACAAATGGCAACTGCTGTTTAAATAACCTTGGTTCAGCTACTTGCCCTGCGCTGATGCAGGGCAGGTAGCTTTTTAAATAAGAAGTATTCACTTAACGTTATTACAATGGAAAAAGGAAATTATCAAAAATTTGCATTGATGCTCGTCGTTTCATTCTTCATCATGTATGCTATTATGTATTTGAATGTTGACGAGTTCGACCATGTGTACATTAATATGACCCGATTTTACATGACTATGCTGATGGTTTCGGCTATGGCGCTGGTTATGCTAGTGATGATGCGAATGATGTATCAAAACAAGAAAATTAATTTAATCATTGCCACCTCTGCTATTGCAGTGTTTATCTTGGCTCTCGCAGGTGTCCGAACGCAAACTGCTATCGGAGATCAACAGTATATGAAAGGCATGATCCCACATCATTCCATTGCGATCATGGTCAGCAAAAAGGCTCATTTGAAAGACCCGGAAGTCCAAAGGCTTGCCAAAAGCATCATTGATGCGCAGGAAAAAGAAATAGCGGAAATGAAACGTATTCTTGCCAGGATGGAAAAATAAGGTGATCTCAACGATACAATGATAGCGATGAAGAAATGTGCCATCTGGTTATTTAAGTTTCTCTTTGTTAAAAAGTGCTGCAGGTAAAAGATTACATTATATTAGCTCATACTTTGAGAATATGAATGATCATTTACAATCCATCATCAACCAATATAAAAACGACAGGGAATCTGTTTACAATACCTGGTTTATCAATAACGAGGAACGCCTGAAAGCATTTAGATCCATACGCAGAGGTGTGCTCCAGGTTATTGATGATATCAAAAATAAACGGTTTGGTAATGACTTCAAAGGCACATCTTTAGAGTTTGTACTCACCTGTATTACTGAACAAAAGCAAGTGTTTGAAGGAGCATCCCATCCTTTTTATTGGAAGCCGAAGCTACGCATACCTGATATTTATGAAAATCAGGAGAATAAAGTAGCCTTTGGCCAGTTTCTGGAAAACTGCCTGACTGCCAAAAATGAGGAACAACTCATCAAAGAAATTTTACATTTAGATTCTTTGAAAATCAAGGGTTTGGGGCCAGCAGTGGCCAGTATATTGTACTTCCTGCACCCGACACTAATACCGCCGTTTAATACAGCTATTATTAACGGCTTCAATTACCTGTTCAAAGACAAAAAGAAATTGGGCAGTTGGAGTGAGTACTTAAAAATTCGTGAGGTGATTATGGATATGAATAAAAAGTACTGTAACGAACTATCACTTGATACAGGAGCTTTTGCGGGGCTTTTATTTGAAATCGGCATGCAGAAGCTCCTGTTAGGCAAAGACGAATATCTATCAGAAACAGAAAGAAACCGTTTGGAAAAACTGATTGAAAAGCGGCATCAGGAAAAGAGGAAAGAAACAGAGGATGAACAATTACATAATGAAATGCAATATCATTTACTCAAAATCGGTAATGCGCTTGGTTATGATGTAATTGCAGCATCCAACGACCGCTCGAAATCCTGGAATGGTAATAAGTTTTCATTTATCTCCGTTAAGGATTTCCCTGATCTGCCGCTTGAAAAAGAAGTGCTCAACACCGTAAAACTCATTGATGTTTTATGGTTTAAAAAAGGAACGGGGCAGGTAGTTGCCGCATTTGAAGTAGAAAAAAGCACCAGTATCTATTCGGGTATTCTACGTCTTACAGACCTGAGCTGTAGCTTGGTAAATAATGAAGAAGTGTTTTATCTGGTCGTACCTGATAATCGCGAAAAAGATGTAGTCATGCAGTTGTCAAGGCCTTCTATCAAAAAAGGCCAAGTTCAAATGAAGTACATCTGTTTCTCGGAACTCCGACAGCATTGTGATGCACTGTGCAAATTTGGGGATGACCATTCTATCATGCAGAAAATTGCGAGAGCAGTTGCGTGATGTACTGCGATAAAATATAAATTTAAGTAGGAATTATATAAGTTCCCATTCTACGGCTGAAGTAAATTTGTATCAGGATGAAAAGTAAAGCACTTCTATTATTGACAACCTTCCTGCTCCATACGCTTGTTGGGCTAGGATGCGCTTTACGTTCGTCAAATCATGAAAACCCGAAGCATCAAATCAGTTTGCATGGGGCGACTCATCAGGAACATCGACAAAATAGTTCTGGAAAGAAAGGTTGTCAGGGACATTGTTGTAAGGATTCAGTAGGCAAGTTTAACGGTCTCGCAAAACTGGTTCCTTCTGCACAAAAACAGGTCAAACAAACGCCTATCTTTCTGACCGCAAACGATGAATTGAAAAGAGAAATCTTACACCCGGCCACTGCACGTAATTCGATTTCTTATAGCATCATACGGGAGCGCCCCCCAAATCAGAAAATTCGCATTTTACTTCAAAGTTTTCTGATTTGATATCGACTTATGGGATGTTGGTTCTTTTATTAACCGGAACCTCCTATAACTCAAATGATTGATCATAACCTTATGGCTCGTATCTTAATTTATTAATCGATAAAATTCATCATGAAAACCATATTTTTGGCTGTAGCCACTACTTCAATTTTTTTAGCTGCTTGTAACTCCGGGAAAACAACTAATTCTTCCACACAGGATTCAATGATAGCGACCCAAGTCCCCGCGGATCGGAAAGACGACGCAGGGGAAAAAAAGAGCTCACCGGCCTCTAAACTGATAAATGACTATCTGCAATTGAAAAACGCTTTGACCAAAGATAATACCGGTGATGCGGCAGCATCAGGTAAGGCCATAGCCACGGACTTTGAGGGGTTTGATAAAGCAGTTTTAGACGAAAAACAGAAAAAGTCATTTGAAGATATTGCGGATGATGGCCGGGAGCATGGTGAGCATATTGGGAAAAGTGCAGGGAATATTTCCCATCAGAGGGAGCATTTCGAGATGCTGAGCAAAGATGTGTACGATCTGGTTAAGCTTGTCGGCGCGGGGCAATCGCTATATGTAGATCACTGCCCAATGTACAACAATAATAAAGGAGCGAATTGGTTAAGCGAAACTAAATCAATCCAAAACCCCTACTTGGGTCAGAAAATGGCCAATTGTGGTGTGGTGAAAGAAGAACTGAAATAATTGTATGAAACGCAGCATCAAACTGGTGTTGGCAATCTTAGTTGTTCTGCTGCTGGGACTGCAGTTCATGCCGTCCTACAAGAACGAAAGCCATAAGCAGCCCTCGGCGCCGTTTGTTGCCGCTTATCCTGTTCCGGAAAACATCGAGTCGATACTAAAGCGGTCCTGTTATGATTGTCATAGCAATAATACGCAATATCCTTGGTATGCAAGAGTGCAACCGGTGAGATATTGGCTCGACAGGCATGTTGAACAAGGAACAGAAGAGCTTAACTTTGATGAATTCGGCAATTATTCAAACCGCCGTAGGCGAAATAAGCTGAGTGCCATTGCCAATTCGCTAAAGGAACGGAGTATGCCGCTTAAGTCATACCTGCTCATTCACCATAATGCCAAGATAAACAGCCGGGACAGTGCAACGATCGTAGATTGGATTAACAGGATTGACATTTCCGGAGTAAACTGAAGACCGAACAGGACAATGACCGTTCAATAAAATCATGGAACATCAACACGAGCACCATCATCAAATGCAGCACGGGCATGATAAAATAATGTCTGCTGCATCTTCAGATCATCCTATGGAAGTTCATGGTAGCCATCATAATCACCATGCGATGATGATTACCGATTTTAGGAAGCGGTTCTATGTCGTATTAGTTTTAACGGCGCCTGTGATGCTGCTTTCCCCTATGATACAGCGCTGGATAGGTACTAACCTCATTTTTCCCGGTTCGTCATACGTGCTCTTTGCCTTGTCCTCCATCATTTTTTTATATGGTGGCTGGCCCTTTCTTAACGGCTGGTTCTCCGAGATGAAGGCAAAAAATCCCGGTATGATGACGCTGATCGGCTTCGCCATTACAGTGGCCTATATCTACAGCGCCGCCACCGTATTTGGATTGAAAGGGATGGATTTTTTTTGGGAGCTCGCTACCCTGATTCTGATCATGTTGTTAGGTCATTGGATAGAGATGCGTTCTGTCGCGGGAGCTTCTAAAGAGCTGGAACTTTTGGTTCAACTCATGCCGGCGGAAGCACACCTTTTAAATGGAGGGCATACTCAGGAAGTTAAAACTGACCAGTTGAAAGCGGAAGATCTTATCCTGATCAAACCGGGAGAGAAAATACCGGCAGATGGGGTCATTGAGGAAGGGCAAAGCTTTTTAAATGAGTCTATGCTAACAGGCGAATCTGCTCCTGTCAGCAAAACTAAAGGCGAGCAGGTCATTGCAGGTTCGGTAAATGGAAATGGTTCCTTAAAAGTTCGGGTTATCCACAGCGGCGCTGATTCTTATTTATCCAAGGTCATCAACCTGGTAAGAAATGCTCAGGAGGCCAAGTCCAATACGCAATTGTTAGCCGATAAAGCTGCCCGTTGGCTGACTTTGATTGCGCTGGTAGCAGGTATAGGCACCTTTATATTCTGGCTGGGGGAAGGACAGGATCTTGCGTTTGCCATGGAACGGATGGTAACCGTTATTGTCATTTGCTGCCCTCATGCACTAGGCCTTGCTGTTCCCCTGGTGGTTGCCAAATCAACCTCTTTGTCCGCACAACATGGACTGCTCATAAAAAACCGTACGGCATTTGAAAACTCCCGGAAGATATCAACGGTCGTTTTTGATAAGACAGGTACACTAACCGTAGGCAAATTTGAGGTTGCCAGAATCGTCATACCGGAACATCCGGGAGGAGAAGCTGCCGAAGATAATCTGCTGCGGATGGCAGGCGCCTTGGAGCGAAACTCAGAGCATCCTATCGCCACCGGGATAATGGATCAGGTAAACAGGCGTAAACTATCACTTCCTGAAGCACAAAATTTTCAGGCGATCACCGGAAAGGGCGTGGAGGCGATGGTGGAAGGCAAACACGTGAAAGTAGTCAGTCCCGGTTATTTGCAGGAAAAGAGCATTTCTCTCCCCAACGACTTTGCTTCCACTAGCAACGAGACGGTAGTATTCGTTTTGGTGAATGAGCTGATGTACGGCTACATTGCGTTGGCAGACACCCTGCGTCCGGAATCGGCAGGTGCCATTCGAACCTTGCATGAAAACAGCATCAAAGCATTGCTGCTAACCGGGGATAATGAGAAAGTAGCCGCTAGCGTAAGCAATCAGTTGAATATGGACGGTTATTTTGCAGGGGTGCTGCCACATGAAAAGTTGGAGAAGATCAAGCAGCTCCAGGCAAAAGGTGATTTTGTGGCCATGACCGGCGACGGCGTCAACGATGCACCCGCACTGGCACAGGCCGATATTGGCATAGCAGTAGGATCCGGAAGTGACATTGCCGCAGAAACGGCTGGTATCGTTTTGGTGAACAGCAACCCTAAGGATATTGTCAATCTAATTTTATTTGGAAAGGCAACTTATCGCAAAATGATACAGAATCTGGCTTGGGCTACTGGGTACAACATTATTGCGCTACCATTGGCTGCAGGCGTTTTATACAAACAAGGAATATTGTTAAGCCCTGCGGCTGGCGCGGTCCTAATGAGCATTAGCACGGTTGTTGTTGCGATCAATGCAGGCTTACTAAAAGTCAGAACTTAAATCTACCATAATAATGAAAGACGATAAAACATTTCAGATTGAATATCAATCAGGCAATGATGTGCAAGCCGTGCAGGTTGTGCATTTCAGTGAAACCTACGACTTTGAACTAAACGGAAAACAAACCGCCATCATCAACAATGGCGATAATTCTTGGAGTTTAGCCAGTGGCGACCTGGACCAGCTGACCGTTAATTTAATTGGGGACGCGATTGAAAAATTTTATAAAAAACAGGGCTGGTAAAACAAAGGCAAAGTAGCAACTCTTTTGCCCGGTCAATTGATTATCATTACTTTTGTATAAATGAAAAGGTTCATAGCCATCTTCTTGATCCTGCTGTATGCCGGTGTCTCTTCGGGCACCAGCCTGACCCTGCATTACTGCATGGGTGAGTTACAGGGAATGAGCCTGAACCAGCAGCAAAGCGACCACTGTGAAAACTGTGGAATGCTGAAGAGCAAAGCACTGAAAAACAAATGCTGCAAGGATAAACAGCATGAATTCAAAATTGGAAAGGAACAGCGGGTTGCTAGTTTCAGCTTTCAGTTTGCTGCCCTGTTTCCGGTCGTTCTACCCGCCAGATTTACTAATCTGAAGTCTGTAGATGTGCATTCGCTCGCAGTGGTTTATCCGGTAAGCCAAAGTCCCCCGATAGGAATTGGTAAACCTGTTTACCTGCTTAATCGAACATTTCGTATTTAATTTCCCACCTTTTCGACTTCTCAAATCTTTCTGATTCGAGAAGTCCCCTCACGCCTGCGATTTCCTGAAAATGCTTGTATGCCATGTCGGCAACAGCAACCATGCTGCTTTATGTTCTGCAGGAATGGCTTTGGCTTATCGCACCTAATGATTTCAAACCCTTTTAATAATTTTTAATAATTCTTCAACAATGAAAAAGCTATTTGTAATTGCCCTGTCGTTAACCGTTTCTGCTTCAAATTTATTTGCCGCTCATCAATCACCTGCTCAGAAAAAAGCAAAAACACAGAAGACCGATACTGCTAAGGTACAGTATACGTGCCCTATGGATACGGACGTCATTGCTTCTAAGCCCGGCAAATGTCCCAAATGCGGCATGAATCTGGTGAAAAAAGAAACGTCCAAAGCACCAGGTAAACAAAGTAATTCCATGAACCATAAGCACTAATTACATGATAGATCAACTGATTTCCTTTTCGATGAGGAACCGGTTTCTGGTCTTGCTGGTGGCATTGATTCTGTTTGGCTGGGGTGTATACTCGGTCAAACAGAATAAAATTGATGCGATACCGGACTTGTCCGAAAACCAGGTGATCGTATTTACTGAATGGATGGGGCGCAGTCCGCAGATCATAGAAGATCAGGTAACTTACCCGTTGGTTACCAATCTGCAGGGCTTACCGCAGGTGAAATATGTACGCGGCACCTCCATGTTCGGGATGAGCTTTGTTTACATTATCTTCAATGACAATACAGATGTTTACTGGGCGAGGGAAAGGGTGCTTGAAAAACTTAACTATGCATCACGGTTACTGCCGCAAGGTGTAACGCCGACACTTGGTCCTGATGGCACTGGTGTTGGTCATATTCTCTGGTATACGCTCGATGCGCCAGGGATCGATTTGGGGGAACAGCGTGCCATCCAGGATTGGTACGTCAAATTTGGACTACAAAATGTTCCGGGCGTAAGTGAGATCGCCTCTTTTGGCGGATTCCAGAAACAATACCAGGTCACTGTAAACCCCAACAAACTTAACTATTATAAAGTATCCCTACTGGAGGTTATCCGTGCTGTTCGTAGCAATAATAACGAAGCTGGCGGCAGAAAACTGGAAATGGGTGATGTCGGCTATATTATCAAAACCAGTGGCTACCTGAATTCCATTGATCAAATCAGCCGCCTGCCCATTGCCTCACGAAATTCCATACCTGTAACGGTCGGTGATATTGGAACTGTACAACTGACCGGAGAAACCAGGCTGGGCATATTTGACCTGAACGGCCAAGGAGAAGCAGTAGGCGGCATTGTCGTGATGCGCTATGGAGAAAATGCAGACGAAGTGATTCGCAATGTGAAAGCCAAAATGCAGGATGTAGCCAAGGGGCTCCCAAAGGGCGTGAAATTCAATATTGTTTATGACCGGAGCGGCCTGATTGAAGAGTCGGTAAACTCGATAAAACATACGCTGATAGAAGAAATGATTGTTGTTTCACTAGTGGTGATTATCTTCTTGCTACACTGGAGAAGCGCAGTCAGTATCATTATTCAGATTCCAATTACCATTGCAGCCAGCTTTATTGTATTGAATGCCCTGAACATTAGTTCCAATATCATGTCCCTGACCGGAATCGCTCTGGCGATCGGCGTTATTGTCGATAACGGTATTATCATGGCCGAGAATGCGTACAAAAATCTCGCGGTCAGGCAGGCAGAATTAAATAAAGAAGCAAACCTTAAAACAGATAAGAACTGATGTGGCCGAATTTTAAAAAAGGGACTAATGATTATGTCAGGCTCAGCAACACTGAGCGCCTTGAAATTATAGAAAGGTCTTGCAAGCAGGTATCGCGTGGTGTATTTTACTCTACCATTATCATCATTGCCTCGTTTTTGCCGGTTTTTTTGCTAACCGGTCAGGAAGGAAAACTCTTTCACCCGCTGGCTTATACGAAAACGTTCATCCTGATTATAGATGCCCTGCTCGTCGTCACATTGGCACCGGTCACCATCTCCTTTTTTATGAAGGGAAGGTTTAAGGATGACACTCACAACCCTATCAACCGATTATTGGAGCGCGTGTACGAGCCGGTAATCCGGGCCTGTATGCGCAACCGGAAAATAACTTTAGGAATTAATGTCCTTGCCCTGCTTATCAGCATTCCGCTGCTATTGAATATGGGGCGTGAGTTCTTTCCGCCACTTGACGAACAATCCGTATTGTTTATGCCGGTGACCCTGCCTGATATTTCTAATACAGAGGCCAAGAGAATTCTGCAGGTGCAGGACAAGATCATTAGCATGCAGCCCGAAGTAGCCAAGGTCCTTGGTAAGGCAGGACGAGCCAGTACCGCAACGGATAATTCCCCTATTAGTATGATTGAGACGATCATTATGCTGAAACCGAAAGACCAGTGGCGGCCCGGAATGACAAAAAAGAAGATTATCGAAGAATTGGACCGCAAGCTGCAAATTCCCGGCGTGGTTAATGGCTGGACGCAGCCTATCATCAACCGGATCAACATGCTTTCTACCGGTATACGCACCGACGTAGGCGTAAAAGTCTATGGACAAAATCTGGACACCATCAGTGCAGCCTCCGAAAAGGTTAGTTCATTGCTGAAAGGTATTCCAGGGGTCAATGACTTATACGTAGAGCCTGTTACGGGCGGGAAATATCTGACGATGGATATCAAGCGCGAAGCATTGGGCCGGTTCGGGCTTTCTGTAGACGACGTGAATACAGTTGTAGAATCTGCCATTGGCGGCGCACCGGTAGCCACGACAGTAGAAGGGCGCAGGCGTTTCTCAGTCAATGTAAGGCTGGCCCAGGACTTTCGCAACAGCCTGGAAAGCTTTAAGCGCATTCCGGTACAAACAGCCACAATGGGTAGTATCCCACTTTCCGAAGTAGCTGACATTCGCTTTGAGGATGGGCCGCCCATGATCAATTCTGAAAATGCGCTGCTCAGGGGGGCGGTTATGTTTAACGTCCGGGGACGGGACCTGGGTAATACGGTCGATGAAGCAATTAAAAGACTGAATGCATCCCTGAGCCTGCCCAAAGGTTATTATATTGAATGGAGCGGACAGTATGAGAACCTGATCCGCGGGCAGAAAACCCTGCTGCTCATCCTGCCTGTGGTACTGATCATCATCTTTCTGGCCTTGTACCTCGCTTTCAAATCCGCCCGCGAAGCCTTTTTGAGTCTGATCACCATACCATTCGCCCTCATTGGCGGGGTATTCATGGTTTACTTCTATGGCGTAAACCTATCGATTGCAGTGGCCGTAGGGTTCATCGCATTGTTTGGCATAGCAGTGGAAACCGGTGTGGTCATGGTCATTTATCTCAATGATGCCATGCGGCAACTGGTGGAAGTTAAAGGAAACTCCAAAGACAGTATCACCAGGGACGATTTGCGTGAATATGTGATTCATGGTGCAGCTAAACGGCTGCGACCCAAAATCATGACCGTAAGTGTAGCCCTGTTCGGCCTAATTCCTGTGCTTTGGTCTACCGGTGTTGGCAGCGACGTGATGCAACCTATTGTATTACCAATGATCGGCGGCGTACTGACCTCTTCCACCCATATTTTGCTGGTCACACCACTGATATTTTTAATGACAAAAGAATACGAACTAAAAAAGTTTGGAAAATTGGAGGTATACGATGTCAAGCATTAAAAAAAGCATTCTGGTTTTCGTATCTCTGCTGAGCGCACCCGCTGCTTTCAGCCAGAACATATTATCCCTGGATTCCATTATAGCCCGAATAGATCAGCAAAACGCTAACCTGCGGGCGTATACAAGCCGGGCTCAAAGCCAGGTGGCCAAATCGCAGGGGTCCACGGCACAGATGGCCCCGATGATAGGTGCGGGCACCTGGATGACGCCGTACCCCGGTACAAAAGTCATGGATGAAACTGATAAGGGGGCATGGATGCTCTCCGCCGAACAGGATATCACCAATCCTGCCAAACTCAGACGAAAACAAGCGTACGAAAATTCTTTAGCCGCTGTTGAACTGGAAGGCCGGAACGTAGCGTTAAATGACGTTCGCACACAGGCGAAGAAACTATACTATGGTTGGCTGGTGGCCAGTAAGAAAATGAGCGTACTGAAAGAAAATGAGCGCATCCTAACCACGCTGAATAAGTTGGCAAAGATCCGTTATCCGTATAATAAAGCTACATTGAGCAGTGTATACAGTGCCGAGGGCAGGCTTGCCGAAGTACAGAACATGCAGTTGATGACAGAAGCGGATATGCGAAAAAAGATGTATCAGTTGAATACCCTGATGAACCGTCCGGCCAGTTCAGCATTTGCCATCGACACGGCTTACCAACTGAAATTTATCCCTGTAGCTGTTGCTGATACAGCTTATCTAAGTTCTGCAAAAAGCGTTGTGCGGCAAATGGATAAAAATATCAGTTCGATGAACTTGAACATCGACGCAATGAAAGCAGAAGCTAAACCGGATTTCCGGTTGCGCCTGGATAATATGTTCAATAGAGCGCCGATGATGCCGACACAATTTACGGCGATGGCGATGGTATCCATACCGATTGCGCCCTGGTCTTCCAAAATGTACAAATCAGGGGTTAAATCGATGCAATACAGCATTGAGGCAATGAGAAACGAGCGGCAGGCTATGCTGATTGAAACAGAAAACATGGTTGCTTCCATGTTAACAGATATTACGACTATGCAACGCCGTTTAAAAAATTTCGAGCAAAAAATTCTACCTGCCCTGCAAAAAAGCTTTGATGCCAACAGGATCGCCTATGAAGAAAACACACTTGCTCTGCCTCAGGTTATGACCTCTTGGGAGACTTACAATATGAACCGGATGAATTATCTGGATGAATTACAGGCTTATTACTTGATGACCGCAGATTATGAAAAAGAGATTGAAAAGAATTAGCTGGACGTTTCTTCTACTCGCTATACTGGCCTTCATATTTGTGAGTTGTAACCATCAGTCCAAGAAACAGAAAGGTCAGCAAAGCCAATCGGCGCAATATACTTGCCCCATGCATCCCCAGGTTGTAAGTGACCATCCTGGCAGCTGCCCCATATGCGGTATGGATTTAGTCAAAAAATCTGGCAGCGAGAAAGATACCTTACAGGTTCCTGCTGATCTGGCTTCGTTGATCAAATCGCCTAACGGTACCGTGGTGTCTAATATTGGCATAATCAGTCCGGAAGAAAAAACGATGCAGGACTCTCTCATTGCACCGGGTGTGATCACTTATGATACCCGCAGGCAAAATGTGGTAGCAGCCCGCTTTGGAGGCAGAATAGAAAAACTGTACCTGAAATATCAATATCAGCCGGTAAGCAAAGGCCAGCTTGTCGCTGAGATATACAGTCCGGAGCTTGTGACTGCCCAGCGGGAACTTTTGTACATTCTGAAAACAGACAAAGACAATCAATCGCTGATCAGTGGTGCCGTTCAGAAGCTGAAATTACTTGGCGTAACCAGCCAGCAGGTCAACACCCTAATGCGAACCGGACGGGAATACTATCGTTTTCCAATATACAGCCCTTATAACGGGTATTTGGCAGGTCCGTCTGTTTCAGCCCCCCAGGCCATGAACCAACCTGCAGCAGCGGCAACGGCTGACGACGATGGCATGAACAACAGCGGTGGTATGCGGACTTCCGGTGGAGGTATGAGCAGCGGCACGACGAGTGCTGCTGACATCAACACTGCTCAGCCTGGAACAGGTCTGTTACAAGAAGGCGGATACGTCAGTGCAGGTCAAACTCTATTTAACATTATTAACCCAAGTGAACTTTGGGCAGAAATCAATATTTCCACGTCACAGGCTGCCAGCTTTAAAAAAAACGCCAGGGTTATGGTGATTGCGGATGACGGGAAAAAAACACAAGGCCACATTGAACTCATTCAGCCTTTTTACGATCAGGGGTCAACCTTTACCAAAGTCAGGATCAGTTTAAACAACAGTTCCCGTAACCTTCGCATCGGTCAGTTGATCAAGGCGTCCGTTGTGGGCAAGCCAATTCTTGGTCTATGGATACCATCGTCGGCTCTACTTGACCTTGGTACACGCCGCGTGGCGTTTGTCAGAAAAAATCATGCACTTTCACCTGTGCCGGTCACTGGTGGTGCAGAGGTATTGAATTGGGTACAGATACGAAGGGGACTAGCAGCCAACGATGAGGTTGCTGCTAACGCGCAGTTCCTGGTGGATAGTGAAAGTTTTATCGAAACGAAAGAAGAAAACAAGGAATGAAAAAATTATTAATAACAGGGTTCTTTCTTGCAGCCGTTTTCACCGCCTGCCAGCAGCAGCAAGGTGATCGGCAGGAAATAGCCAGCGGTCATGCCCCGGAACATGCGGCAGTTAAACAGCAATATACCTGCCCGATGCATCCGCAAGTCATAAAGGACCATCCGGGCGACTGCCCGATCTGCGGGATGACCCTCGTTCCGGTTGCGCATAATGAAACCAAAGCTCATTCCTTAAAATTCAGCCCTGCCCAATTGGAACTGGCCAATATTACCATGATGATAGTTGGTAATGGTCATTCGGGACAAAGCCAACTGATCAATGGGAGGCTGGCTGCCAACACTACACAAAACGAGGTTATCAGCGCACGTGCAGCAGGAAGAATTGAGAAACTATTCGTCAAACAGACCGGTATTAGGATCAATCAGGGTCAGCCCTTATATGAGCTGTACAGCGAGGAGTTATTAACGCTTGAAAACGAATTTCTTTTGGCTTGGGACCAGTATAAAGCTATGGGAAATGAAAACGAACGGTTTGGTTCATTTCTTGAATCCGCAGGCAAAAAACTGGCATTATACGGACTAAAGCCTGCACAGATACGACAGCTCAAAAAGACGCACCAGGTTCATGCAAGAATCACCATGTATGCAACCACTGGAGGTGTCGTTACAGAAATAAAGGCGACGGAGGGGCAATATGTCGCAGAAGGTACTGCCCTGTATAGCCTGGAAGGCTTGAATGAACTATGGGTGGAAGGCGAACTCTATCCCGAAGAAGCCGGTAAAGTAAAAATGGGACAGCAAATCAAAGTCTTGCTCCCCGGAAGCGAAGACCAGCCGCTTACCGCTAAAGTTTCCTTTATCAATCCGGAACTACAGGCTGGCACGCAACTTTCGGTTATACGGGCAACTATTCAAAACCCCGGGCTTAAGCTGCAGCCAGGCATGCAGGTGCAAATAGCTATGCCATCTGCAGGACAACAGGCCGTGGTTGTTCCTTTAAATGCACTGGTTCGTGACGCAAAGGGCAGTATGGTTTTTGTTCAAACAGCGAACAATACGTTTGAACCACGTATGGTGAAAACCGGCACAGAAAATGAACGGACAATTGAAATTGTGAACGGGCTAAGTGCTGGCGAGACCATTGCAGCAAGTGGGGCCTATCTGATCTATAGTGAACTGGTGTTGAAACAGGGCGGTAATGCTATGGCAGGAATGCAGATGTAATTACACCCGTTAAGTGCTTAAAGATGAAGCTGAGTCAGCTTCATCTTTAAGCAAAACCTATTTCTTACAACTTCATTCGCTGTATTCTTACTGCGTTCAGAATTGCCAGCAGGGCGACGCCTACATCGGCAATTACTGCTTCCCAAAGGTTGGCGACCCCTCCTGCACCCAATACGAGGACGACCACCTTCACAAGCATGGCAATCGTAATATTCTGCCAAACAACACGGCTCGTTATTTTACCGACATTGATAGCTGTGGTGATTTTAGAAGGCTGGTCATTCTGAATGACAATATCTGCGGTTTCAATTGTGGCATCACTTCCCAAACCGCCCATGGCGATACCGGCATCGGCTAAGGCAACCACCGGCGCATCATTCACGCCATCACCTACGAAAGCGATACGGCTGCCAGCATCTTTAAAGCCCTGTACCTTTTCAACTTTTCCGTCTGGTAACAGGTCGCCATACGCTTTATCTATGCCCAGGGATTTCGCTACTTTATCTACGACGGCTTGCTTGTCCCCGGATAACATGACGGTTTGCAGCTTCAGATTGTGCATCCGCTCGATGGCAGATCTCCAAAATCGCTATTTTTCTATATGCTCTAAATTTGAACATCCTTTTTGAAACACCGAATTTACTTCAGCACAGATCTACCGAGAATTTCCTAAAACTAAAATCGTATAGCTCTGTAGTCATTAAGAATAACGATGAAAAAAACGGCTGCGACCATATTGGCAACTTTTTATTTGACCTTGATAACAGGTGTCTTATACTGCAATGTTGATCGCGGGTTGATATTGGTATATCAAGTTCTTTCAGGAAAGTCAGCGACGATTGTGAGTGCTGACCTATTTTCAGAATGCAACAATGAGTGCAGTGAAGACGTAATCTGCATTTATGCCAGCAGCAAAGAAGCGCTTAAGCCGGTTCTTAAAGACCTGGACGGACTGAAAGTTCCTTCCAAGCAAGAAATACCAAGTTTGCCAGATATCTTCCATACCTGCAATTGGTATATTTGCAAAATCTCACCCGCCGATCCGTCATTTGCTTTCCCCCTTTATTTGAAGAACCGTGTACTTCTGATCTGATGTTACATAATATCTATTGCAATCAAAACCTGAAACCAACATCACGATAGCATAATTTTTTAACATAACATCACAACATCATGAATACCGAAAATTCAAATACAGACCAAAAGGAACAACATAACCATCCGGAACATCACCCTCATAAGGAACATCATGAGGGTCCGGGTCATGAGAATGAACCTGAACATCACCTGGAGCAGGAGCATCATTCAGAAGAAGAACACCACGATGCGGGGGCGGCAGCCGGTCAGCAGGAGAAAGATGCTCATCCCGAACACCATCCGCACCCGGAACATCATGAGGGTCCGGGCCATGAGAACGAGCCTGAACATCATCAAGAGGCAGAGCATCATGATGAACAGGAGCACCATGACCAAAACTCCGAAAACTCCGGTGAACAGTACCAACATCCTGAGCATCATCCCCATCCAGAACACCATGAGGGATCCGGTCATGAAAATGAACCGGAGCATCACCAGGAGCAGGAACATCATGGTGAACAGGAGCATCACGATGAAAATACTAATGCTAAGTAATAATTAGCATTAGTACAAGGTCTGGCGCTTACCCCCGCCGGACCTTTATTATTCCTCAGGATCTTTCTCCTTTATACGTTTCTTCCAATTTACATACCAGGATTGGTGATGAAGAGCCAATAAAAAATATAGGATGAGGGAAGTACCGATGGCAATGATGAATTCGTTCAAACCAATAGTGACCCCTACTGCAGCTGTACACCATACGGTCGCCGCTGTGGTCAGACCAAATGAACTCTTGTCTTGCTTATCCCGCGATATGATCCCGGCCCCTAAAAAGCCAACGCCGACCACGATATTAGCAACGATACGCGAGGCAGCTGCAACATCACCCAGGTGAGCGGCTATAGCTGTAAATAAACAGGCACCAACGCTGACCGCCGCGTACGTACGGATGCCGGCATCACGTCCATGCTTTTCACGATCAAATCCAATAATTGCTCCTAATATAGCAGCGAGTAAAATCTTTGCAAATATTAATAGTTCTCCCTGATAGGTCATATTTTAATACTGTAAGTTAATGGAATTTTGCAGCAAATACGTGCTAATAGCTAAACAAAAGAGTAGTCTACTCGTTTAACTGTCAACATAAAGTAGTATTATATCTGTTCTGGCATTTGTCACAAGTATATATTATATTTGCCTCATCAATGAAATGGTTTTGCTTTTTACTGGCCGCTTTCTTTCTTTGCTTGGACCTGGAGCCTTGCAAGGATAGTGTGGGCGTTGCCTTAGCAGGACTTTCATTTGAAGCCGCGGATCATTCTCATACGTCTAAACCGTATCAGGATCAGTGTCCCCCTATGTGTCATTGCGGATGCTGCAACATGCAGGTCGTTTTTAACAAATCGATAATTATCAGGCCACTTCAGATCACCGTGGCCCCTAAGATCACCGCTTTTATTCCTCAGAAGCCGGTCACTCGCCCGACCAATATCTGGCAGCCGCCAAAACTTAACGCATAACTTTTCTGCCTGTTGCTGACGCGTGATACTTCACGTGTACAGGCGACTTGTCCTATTTATTTATTACTTACTTGTATTGGTATGGCAAAGACCAGGTCAAAGCCTGTTAAGCATACCTCTGTCAGGAAAAAACGTGCGCCTTCCAAACCCCTTTGGATGAGGGTTTTCAGGATGATCGGGCTCATTATCATCACGCTGGTGCTGCTGATAGCCATGATAGGCATTGTACAGAGGTACTGTCATATCTTATCCAAGCATTAAATTTCGTTATGCTTAATAAGATCATTCATTTTTCAATTAATAATAAACTTATAATCGGAATATTCACCCTTGGGCTCATTGCCTGGGGTATATATTCCCTTAAACAACTGCCTATAGATGCTGTACCGGACATCACCAATAATCAGGTACAGGTGATCACTCAAAGTCCGGCATTGGCGACACAGGAAGTGGAGCGATTGATTTCATTCCCAGTAGAACAGACCATGGCCACGATCCCCGAGATCGAGCAGGTTCGTTCCATCTCAAGGTTCGGCCTTTCTGTGGTAACCATAGTCTTCCATGATGATGTGGACATCTACTGGGCGCGTCAGCAGGTAAACGAAAAACTGGCTGAAGCAAAGAACGTCATTCCTGCCGGGCTTGGTAATCCGGAAATATCCCCTATTTCTACTGGCCTGGGAGAGATATATCAATATGTGGTGCATGCCAAACCCGGATTTGAGAAAAAATATAACGCCCGCGAACTCCGAAGCATCCAGGATTGGATCGTTCGGCGTCAATTACTGGGAACACCGGGCATAGCCGAGGTCAACAGCTTTGGCGGCTTGCTCAAACAGTACGAGATCGCTATTGACCCGGACAAACTGCGCAGTTACGACCTGGGCATCTCTGATGTCTTCAGCGCGCTGGAAAAGAACAACCAGAACACCGGAGGCGCTTACATCGATAAAAAGCCCAATGCCTACTTCATTCGTAGCGAGGGGCTCGTTGGCAGTCTGGAAGACATTGGTAAGATCGTTGTTCGCAATAATGAGAATGGAACGCCTGTATTGGTCCGTGATGTCGCCACTGTTCAGATCGGCAGCGCCATCCGTTACGGCGCTTTAACCCGTTCGGCCAAGGGAAGCAGCGGCGAAGCTGTGGGTGGGATCGTGATGATGCTTAAAGGCGCTAATGCCAACAAGGTCGTGAATGAAGTGAAAGGGCGTATCGCCCGGATCAACAAGACCCTGCCTAACGGCGTGGTCATTGAATCATTCCTTGACCGAAGCGCTTTGGTAAAACGTGCGATCGGAACGGTTGAGAAAAACCTGACAGAAGGCGCACTAATTGTCATATTTGTACTGGTGATCTTCCTGGGTAACCTTCGTGCAGGCCTTGTGGTCGCCTCGGTCATCCCATTGGCCATGCTCTTTGCGATCTGCTTGATGAACCTTTTTGGTGTATCCGGGAACCTCATGAGTCTGGGTGCTATAGATTTTGGTCTGATCGTCGATGGTGCTGTGATCATTGTAGAGGCTACGATGCATCACCTGGCGTTACGCAATTCGACAGAAAAGATGAGTCAGGAAGAAATGAACGATGAAGTCTATGAATCGGCCAGCCGGATACGGTCTGCCGCCGCATTTGGAGAGATCATCATACTCATTGTCTACTTACCGATCCTCGCCTTGGTAGGCATCGAAGGAAAAATGTTCGGCCCAATGGCGCAGACGGTAGCCTTCGCCATTTTAGGGGCATTCATCTTGTCACTTACCTACGTACCTATGGTTTCTGCACTTTTCCTAAGCAAGAAACCACAGCACAAAAAAAACTTTTCGGACCGGATGATGGACCATGTTCACAAAGCTTATTCACCATTGATCAAGGGCGCACTGAACCTGAAAAAGACGGTGGTGATCACGGCGGTGGTCTTACTCGCGGTAGCTGTGTTTATTTTTACCCGTTTAGGCGGCGAATTCATTCCGCAATTAGAGGAAGGTGATTTTGCAGTGGAAACAAGACTGCTGACCGGCAGTTCCCTTTCACAGACCATCGACAAGGTCAACCAGGCATCAGCGATACTGGTCAAGAAGTTCCCGGAGGTCAAAGAAGTGATCGGTAAGATAGGTGCGGCGGAGATCCCTACCGACCCCATGCCGATGGATGCCTGTGACCTTACAGTTATTCTCAAAGATAAAAAGGAATGGACCTCTGCAGAAAGCCGGGATGAGCTGGCCAACAAAATGGCGGCTGAGCTTGAAAAGATCCCTGGTGTTACGTTTGGATTTTCACAGCCTATACAACTCCGCTCCAACGAACTGATCTCCGGTGTTCGCCAGGATATTGGTATCAAAATATTCGGCGAAGACCTGCAGACGCTGACTGACCTGTCACAAAAGATAGGCAAGATCGCCGGGTCTGTAGAGGGGGCAGCAGATATTTATATCGAGCAGGCCACCGGTCTGCCGCAAGTGGTCGTAAAGATCAACAGGGATCATATCGCTCAATATGGAATGAGTGTGGAAAGCGTGAACCAAGCGGTCAATGCTGCGTTCGCCGGACAAGCTGCGGGTCAGGTTTACGAGGGGGAACGACGCTACGATATGGTCGTACGCTTGGACGACCGTAATCGCAGGAAGGTAGATGATGTAAAAGACATATTTGTCACCAGCCCGGATGGCAGGCAGGTACCTTTGGAACAATTAGCTGATATCAGCCTGCAGGTCGGTCCCAATCAGATCCAAAGAGAAGATACGAAACGAAGAATTGTTGTCGGTCTGAATGTTAGGGGAAGGGATATCGAAAGTGTCGTCAACGAGATCGAAGGCAAGATCAGCCAGCAAGTAAAGATGCCGGCAGGTTACTATGTTACCTATGGGGGGCAGTTCGAGAATCTTAAAGCTGCTTCTGCCCGCTTATCGATCGCTGTACCAGTGGCCTTACTGTTGATCTTGGTCCTTCTCTATTTTACGTTCGCCTCATTCAAACAGTCCATCTTGATCTTCACTGCTATCCCGATGGCAGCGATCGGCGGGGTGTTCGCTTTACTACTGCGCGGTATGCCGTTCAGTATTTCTGCAGGTGTGGGTTTCATCGCTTTGTTCGGTGTGGCGGTACTTAATGGGATAGTCCTGATCACTGAATTCAACCGGCGTAAAAATGAAGGAGAGACAGATACTGATCAAGTGATCTTAGAAGGTACACACGAACGTTTGCGGCCGGTACTGATGACCGCGACAGTTGCCTCGTTAGGCTTTTTCCCGATGGCAATTTCCACGGCAGCAGGCGCGGAAGTTCAGAAACCTTTGGCCACAGTGGTCATCGGCGGTCTGATCACTTCCACAATATTGACCTTGATCGTATTACCCGTATTATATTCTTATTTCGAGAACTTCAAGTTTGGAAAAAAACAGTTGAAAACAGCGGTGATCTCCGGTTTAGTATTATTGCTTTGTTCAGGTGGTTTCAATGCCAAGGGACAAACGATAGGTGGGGCGCCCGTAAATATGCAGCAGGCCATCAGTACGGCACTGACCAATAACTTTGGTGTCCGTTCCGGGCAATTGCAGATCGAACAGGCCAGAACGTTACGTTCAAGCGCATTTGACCTGGGCAAGACGAACGTTAGTTTACAATATGGCCAATTTAACAGCAGGCTGCAAGATAACCAGATCAATATCCAACAAAACATCCCCTTTCCTGGCTTATTCAGAAGTCAGCGTCAGGTTTATGAAGCACAAACACAAGGTGCTCAATTAGGCTTGGACGTAACGCGGGCGCAACTGACCTATCAGGTGAAACAAGCATATACGCAACTAGCCTATTTTGAGGCTTTGCAGCGACAGTATATCAGTCAAGATTCCATATACCGTGAATTCTTGCGTGCAGCTACAGCCCGTTACCAAGCCGGCGAGACGAACTTGCTGGAAAAAACGACAGCGGAAACACAAGCCAACGAAATTAGGAATCAATTAGTTAAGAACAGTTCGGATATCAAGGCTTCCAAATCTGAACTCGCCAGATTAATGAATCAAAATGACTCAGTCAGTATTCCCCGGAATGCGCTGGTCAAGGCGACAGCTGCTTTTAACCAGCTGGACAGTACGATCAATAAAAATCCCGTATTAGCTTATCAACGTCAGCAAGTGGAAATCGCCGATAAGAACATTAATCTGGAAAAAGCAAGATCAGGACCGGATTTCATGATCGGGTATTTCAATCAAAGTATACGCGGCAGCCAGGTCGTGAACGGCCTGGAACGAAATTACGGTGCAGGTGACCGTTTCCAGGGCGTACAAGGGGGGATCGCCCTGCCGTTATTCTTTAAACCCTACGCATCACGCATCAAAGCAGCCAGGATACAAAAGGAAGTTACCCAAGCTGAATATGATCTTGCGCAGCGCAATCTGAGCAGTGAGTACGCACAGGCATTCCAGGATCTTATCAAAAATCAGCGATCTACAGAATACTACGAAAAAAGCGCTTTACCCAATGTGAACCTCATCTTGAAACAAGGTCAGATCGCCTACCGGAACGGTGAGATCAGCTATGTCGAATTCGTCCAGGCGCTTAAGACGTTCTCGGATATTCGCATTGCTTACTTACAGGCCATCAATCAATATAATCAATCCGTATACACTCTTGAATACCTTATCGGGCAATAACATCATATGAAAAGTACCATTTTAAATATTTATACCGCCGCTGTTCTGATGACAGGGGTGATCACGTTTACAAGTTGTGGAGGTGGCAAATCAGCTAAAGAGGGAGAAGAACAAACGGCTGCTGCAGACAGTGCACAAAAGAAGGAAGACCCTACCAGCGTGGAGATCACACAAGAGCAGTATCAAACCATCGGTTTGACCTTGGGCTCCTTGCAGGACAAAGCTTTGAGCGGCGTCTTGAAAGTGACCGGCTTCATCGATGTCCCGCCTCAAAATCTGGTCAGTATCAGTACCCAAATGGGCGGCGTGGTCAGGTCTATACCGGTTCTGCAAGGTAGCCCCATCAAAAAGGGCCAGGTGATCGCTGTGCTGGAAAACCAGGACTACGTTCAGCTGCAGCAGGATTATCTCGATAGCAAGAGCCAATTTGAACTTGGCACTACTGAATATGAGCGCCAGCAGACCTTGTCCAAGCAAAATGTCAATTCCACCAAGATCTTGCAGCAGGCCCGGGCTAATTACCAAAGTTCAATGGCACGGCTTTATGCGCTGAAGCAACGGTTACGCCTGATCAATATCAACCCGGATAATCTGACCGCATCAAGCATCCGCAGTAGGGTGAATATTTACGCCCCCATCAGTGGTTACGTGACTAAAGTGCTGGCGAACATAGGCAAATTCGTTAACCCTAACGACGTGATGATGGAAATTGTCAATAGCAATAATCTACATGTGGAGCTGAATGCTTTTGAAAAAGATGCGGATAAACTTAAGGCAGGTCAGCTTGTCCGGTTCACCTTAACCAATGATACAACCGAACGTACGGCGAAGGTGACGCTGGTCGGAAAAGAAGTGAACCAGGATAAAACGGTACGTGTTCACAGCATAGCACAGGGCAGATTCAATTTTCTCCCCGGCACCTACGTAAAGGCTTTCATTGAGACCGGTAAAAATCTGGTGCCCTCTCTCCCAGAAAGTGCCATTGTCAATTTTGAAGGCAACAAGTACATCTTTGTTAGTGAGGGGCAAGAACGGAAAGCGGTCGAACAGGCGTCCGCGTCGGAGTACAAGAAAGAAGATAACAAGAATGAACCAGTGACCACGGTATTCACCTTTAAGATGGTCCAGGTATCTACCGGGACCTCAGAAGGTGGCTATGCTGAAGTTCATATCCCTGCGAACCTTGACCTTAAAGGTAAGATCGTGATCAAGGGCGCTTATGACCTTTTAAGTAAATTAAAAAATAGTGAAGAAGAATAATTAAACAATCATCTCTTATGGAAGAACAATCAAAAGAACAGGCGCCTGAGAACGGTCGCCAGGGCAGGCAACCCCAAATTGATATCAGCACGGCTAAGGACAAGGAAGAAAAAAAGGACCACGGGCAAAAAGGCCATGTGCATGAGGAAGGCGAAAGCGAAGGCCACGAGCACGGCGGCATCTTTGGTAAAAACACGGAACTGGTCTATGCACTGTTATGCGGCGCACTGCTGGCAACCGGTTGGGGACTATCTTTTGTTAGCGGTATCTCGCCGACCGTAAGCCTGGTCTTGTACATTATCGCATATTATTTCGGTGGTTATTATACCGCTAAAGAAGCTGTTCAGACGATCGCCAAAGGAGGTTTCGAGATCGATTTCCTAATGCTTGTGGCAGCTATAGGGGCCGGTATCCTGGGCGAATGGCTGGAAGGTGCGCTATTATTATTTCTTTTCAGCCTGGGCCATGCGCTGGAACATTTCGCGATGGAAAAAGCGAGAAAATCTATCGCTGCACTGACCGACCTTGCTCCGCCGACAGCACTGGTCGTTCGTGACGGAAAAGAAACAGAGGTCCGCATTGAGGAGCTGCGCCTGGGCGAGACCATTATTGTCAAACCAAACTCCAAGATCCCTGCCGACGGGGTCGTGATCAAAGGGGAAGGCAGTGTAAACCAGGCACCGATCACAGGTGAAAGCGTCCCAGTGGACAAACGACCGGTAGATGATCCGGCAAAAGATTATAGTGCGGAAAAGACCATCAAACCTGAACATCGCGTTTTCGCTGGTACGATCAATGGCGGCTCTGTGCTGGAGATCAAAGTGATCAAAGAGGCCAAGGATTCCACGATATCCCGGTTGATCAAAATGGTAAACGAGGTTGAAAAGCAGAAATCTCCGACGCAGATGTTCACCGATCGATTTGAAAGATACTTTGTTCCTTCCGTGCTGGTTTTAGTGACGCTGCTGTGCTTCGCCTTTCTGGTGATCGACGAACCATTCAGTAAAAGTTTTTATCGGGCGATGTCCGTATTGGTGGCTGCCAGCCCATGTGCTTTAGCGATCTCTACACCCAGCGCGGTCCTCAGTGGTGTTGCACGGGCAGCCCGTGGCGGCGTACTGATCAAAGGCGGGCGTCCCTTAGAGGACCTGGGAGAATTGACCGCCATCGCTTTTGATAAAACAGGCACCCTTACAGAAGGAAAACCCAAGCTGACCAACGTTTTCCCTTTAAACGGGATCGGTGAACAGGAGTTGCTTCAGATCGTGGTGTCTGTGGAAAAGCGCAGTGATCACCCGCTGGCTGAAGCCATTGTTAAGGGAGCCATGGAAAAAAATAAGGATCTTTCCGTACCTGAAGCAACTAATGTGAAAGGCATCACAGGTCGCGGCGTTCAGGCTGATGTCGCTGGGGAATTGATCTACATCGGTAATAAGGCGTTGTTTGAGGACCAGGGAAAAGGTAGTATTCCAAAGGATATACGCGACCAAGTCAGTCATTTGGAAAAAGACGGGCATACGAGTATGCTCGTCAAACGCAAGGATACGTTCATCGGCATCATATCGTTGATGGACACACCGCGTAAAGAGGCTCAGCAAGTACTGCAGGAATTGCAAACCTTAGGCATTCGTAAAATGATCATGCTGACCGGCGATAACCAGCAGGTAGCCGAGGCAGTAGCTAAGCAGATCGGGGTTACCGAAGCTTGGGGAAATCTAATGCCTGAGGACAAAGTGAGCTCTGTACAAAAACTCGATCAGTCGGAGAAAAAAGTAGCTATGGTGGGTGACGGCGTGAATGATGCGCCAGCTATGGCCAAAAGCACGGTAGGCATTGCGATGGGGGCTGCAGGCTCGGATGTCGCGCTCGAAACAGCTGATATCGCGCTGATGGGCGACAAGCTGGAAACGCTGCCGTTCGCGATCGGTTTAAGCCGCAAGTCCAGAGGGATCATCAAACAGAATCTTTGGATCAGTTTGGGTATTGTCGCTGTGCTTATCCCGCTGACCATATCCGGTATCGCCTCCATTGGCCCAGCCGTGGTCGTTCACGAGGGTTCGACACTATTGGTAGTGATCAATGCTTTGCGATTACTGGCTTACAAGAACAAGGTAAAAGCATAAACGATGTGGCAGAAGATCAAGCGTTTTTTTAAAATACTGGGGCCGGGACTTGTGACCGGCGCCAGTGACGATGACCCGTCAGGTATCGCAACCTACTCACAGGCCGGTGCACAATATGGCCTGGCAACATTGTGGACAGTGATCATCACATTCCCGCTGATGACAGCTATCCAGGAGATGTGTGCGAGGATCGGCTTGGTCACCTCTGCGGGGCTGACGACCACCTTAAAGAAGCATTATTCCAAGCCAGTGCTGTATATCATGATCATCTTCAGTGTACCCGCCATTATTTTGAATATTGGCGCGGATATCGCTGGTATGGGAGCTGTGGCGAACCTTTTGTTCCCGGCAATAGCCCCCATCTGGTTCAGTCTCTTTTTTACCGGACTACTGATGCTGCTGATCATTTATCTTCCCTATAATAGGTTCGTGAGTGTGCTGAAATATCTGTGTCTGGCATTGTTGTTATATATCATTGTTCCTTTCCTCACCGGACCGGACTGGAAAAAGGTGTTCCACAGTCTGTTCATACCCACTTTATCCGCTGACCGCAATTTTATCGGGATGTTGGTCGCTATCTTGGGAACGACTATATCCCCCTACCTTTTTTTCTGGCAGACCGCCATGGAGGTGGAAGATGTGAAAGCCCTCAAAGGGCAGATCATGGTAAATAAAAGACTGATCGCTGTCGGTGCTGATAATGCTGACCCGCAACGTCGGGAAAAGCGTCTAATGGACCTCATCATTCAGAAAATGGGATTTGATGTCAACATGGGCATGCTATTGTCTAACCTGATCATGTTCTTCATTATCCTTACCGCGGGCACTGCATTATACAATAATGGTGTTCGGAAGATCGAAACGGTTGAACAGGCAGCAAAGGCGCTTCAGCCTGTGGCGGGAGACCTGTCCTACTTATTATTTGCGGTAGGTGTGATCGGAACGGGATTTATAGCCATTCCGGTGTTAAGCGGATGCATGTCCTATATCGTTTCGGAAACTTTCGGATGGAAAGGCAGCCTCGACAAGAAGTTTCATCAGGCCAAGGGGTTCTACATCATTATTATTGTTGCCTTATTGCTCGGTCTATCCATGAACTATTTAGGCATCAACCCTGTACAGGCACTGATCTATACCGCTATCCTTTATGGCATAACATCCCCAGTGATCATTGCGATCGTCCTCCACTTGGCCAACAACAAAAAGATCATGGGCGATTATACCAATTCAAGGTTATCCAATACGCTTGGGATCATCACTTTTGTACTCATGTCGCTATCAGCGGCCTATTTGATCTACCTACAGTTCTTTGATCCATCATGAGCAGGTCGATACCTAACGGCAATTACCAGGCATTGAGTATATCGATATCGATCGTATGCTTACTCTACCTGATCGTGGTGATCTCGATGGTTTTTGATGCACCATTGATCCGGCTTAATGAAAGCACAGCATCCGTATTCCACCGAACGCCACCATCCTGGTTACAGGCCATCGTACCGCATCTCAGCCAAGGAGCATATTGGTGGCCTTACTGGTGCGCTGTACTATTATTGTTCCAATACAAAGCCAGTTTCAAATCGACTAGATGGTTCAAACGATTCGGTGTGTTCATTTTCATATCGGTGTCACTGGCGCTACTGATCGATCTGCTGATCAGCGTCATTTTACCAAAGCTATGTGCGAGATCAGCCAACTTCATCCATCAGATACGTCAGCACCCGTCCTGCGCTTTACTTTCGCCTTTAGTAACCGGCATCGCCGGTACAACGTGGTTAGCCATCCTCGTTCTGCCAAGACGCCATTGGATGGAAAAGATCATGTTATCGATCTCCACGTTGGCAATTGTGGCTAGCCTGTTAAATCAAGGCCGTTATTATCCTTTGCAGATGGTGATCAATATGTTCATGACCATCTCGGCAGCGACGATCGCCTATATGATCTACAACGCATTAGAACAAGAAAATACATCTATCAGATCAACATAATGAGTAAGCCAATACAAGAACTATTATTCACCATCCTACCTGTAATTCTGCTATTTAGTGGTGGTGTCCTGGCGGTCTATAGAGCCGCCAGCAGCAGTTTTAAAAGCATAACCCTTCATTTTGCGGCAGGCGTTGTATTCTCCGTTGTTGCGGTTGAGTTGCTTCCGGACATGGTGAGGCTGCACGCTCCGCTCACGATCATTATCGGCTTTACCATGGGTATCGTTTTTATGCTGGGGGTCAAACAGGTGACCGGTAATTTAGAGAAAAAAGCAGTGGGTTCAGGTAAGTCCAGCGGTCTACCATGGCCGGCTCTTAGTGCCGTAGGGATCGACCTGTTGATAGACGGTATTCTATTAGGGATCGGTTTCGCTGCCGGCGAAAAAGAAGGTTTGCTATTGGCGATCGCCTTATCTCTAGAATGTTTTTCTCTGGGTATTGCCATCGTAACAACGATCGACCAGGTCGCGGAAAAAAAACGCTCGATCTTTGTGGTCTTGGCAGTAATGGGTTCGATCTTCGTTGCAGGTGCAGCTGCAGGGCTTTTGCTCCTCCATAATGCTGGAGACCAATTGATGGAGCTCATCTTATCTTTTGGCGCAGCGGCATTATTATACTTGGTTACAGAAGAGCTTCTGGTGGAAGCGCATGAAGAAAAGGACTCTCCTTACTATACGGCCACATTTTTTGCGGGGTTTCTGATCTTTCTGATCTTGGGTATTATTTTATAACGTTCATGTATCCTATGTTTAATGAAAATGATTTCGCTGCTTTTAGCAATCTAAAACCAGCGATCAAAGAAAAAGCGATAGAGATCGCGAACACCCTGGCAGAGGACGAAATTCCGGTAGGCTCTGATCGCGTGAAAACAGCGATCAGGTTAGCCCAGGAATGGTTCACCGACCTAGAGGGTTGAGATCGTTCCGCGAACAAGTGATTTATCTGTCCCATCATAAGCATTCACAACTTACTCAAAACAGCGTATGAAACCTACATTTAAGATTACACCCACTTCCAACGGCCACACTTACCTGTGGTTCGACCAACCTGATTTTCCTTTAACGATCAGTTCTTGTGAACAGCGCTTATGTGCCTACCTACGCTTCGTCAAAAACCTGATCGGCAGTAAGGGTATTTATGCGATAATCCCTTATTCAGTTTCGCTGGAAGATGCGCCGGATGTTTTGGCGACCACTAAACGAAGATATGATTTGATCGCCGACGATTTCAGAGGTATGGCCGTGAACCCCGGCTTTACCTGTTCTTCTCCTGTGAATGCAGCGGTTTCATCAGCGGACCGATTGGTGATCAGGCTTAAAGATGTCATGACCATACGGAGTATCCCCGAGGAAGATCTCGGGGAAGACAGCTCTCAGATCTCCTTTTTCTGTTTGATTCAGGAACGGAAAGACGAATTGATGGAATGGCTTCAGAATGGTCTAGACAGTGATCCGGGAACAGTGCTGATAAAAGACGAATTATTTATGCATATCAATTGCGCGAAGCGACAAGGTTATTATGACGCTATCGCTGTGCACAGCAGAAACGATATCCAGGATCAGCTGGAGCAAGCCTTTTCGCAAGCGCTTGATATCACCTAAGAATAGAACAACAAATGGATGTAATAGTCATGATCTTACAGTTTCTGGCTGGAATGAGTCTGGTCGTTTTTGTACACGAACTAGGCCATTATCTGGCAGCAAGGGCATTTGGCATCCGTGTCAAGAAATTTTATTTGTTCTTTGATGTTTTTGGCCTGCGTCTTTACCACAAACATAAAAATGGGACCGAACTGGGAATAGGCTGGCTACCTGTAGGTGGTTATATCCAGATGGCTGGCATCTTGTCCAAGGGGGACGATGATACGGATGCCCAGATACCGGATAACGAGCGATTCGATACAAAGCCTGTCTGGCAACGGGTACTGGTCATGCTTGGCGGTATTATGATGAATCTTGTGTTCGCCTTACTGGTGTTTTCCATCCTGTCATACGTATACGGCAGAAATCAACTTCTCGGTGTCGGTGAAGCATTTACCATCACACCTGGCAAGTTAGGTCATCAAGCAGGCCTGCGGCAAGGTGACAAGGTCCTGGCGATCAATATGGACTCTACCCTGTTTGAAGATGAGCTTTTCAATACCCGATTGCTGAAGGGTAATACTGTACTGTCGGTCATCAGGAAGAAAGGCAAGGAGCAGGTTCATCTGCATATCAGCGTTGCGCCTGGGATCATGCAACAGATCGCTGATAAAGGGATCGGTCAATTCTTTTCGATACAGGCCAAATATCAACTCGACTCCATCTTCACGAACCTGGACCTGCGAAAGATTAAAAATTTCAAATTGGCAAAGATCGTTGCTGTTGGCAAAGACAGTGTTCACTCTTACGAAGAATTTATCATACGCTTAAAGAAAAATGAACAGCGACAGTTGTTGCTTACGGTCATTCATGAGGGTAAGACCAGCATTATTCCTGCGCACCGTGACCGGGATGGGCACATCTCCTTTAGCATGAATGATAGAATAAATACGACGCGGCGTGAACAGGTTTCAGCTATAGCCTCTATCTCAGACGGGACGGGAAGGGTTTGGAATACGATCGCTGCTAACTCACAAGGTTTTAAACAGATCGTAAATGGCAATATCAAACTTAAAGATGGACTGTCTGGCCCGCTGAAAATCGCCGCATTGTTCGGGAACAGCTTTGAGGCACTTCGTTTTTGGAACATCCTGGCGGTGTTGTCTATTGCGATCGCGGTCTTCAATTTATTGCCCTTGGGTATATTGGACGGCGGTGCTGTTTTGCTGCTTTTCTATGAGCAGATCACCAAGCGCCCCATAGAGCCCAATATCAAAGCGATATTCCAATTGGGAGGCTTAATCATTTTGATCATCCTCATGGCATTTGTCCTTTACAATGATATCTACACACTATTAATCAATTGACCTTATGAAACAACTGATCGAAGAGACCAAGACCTATGTGACCCGAATGCTGAGCAGCCAATTACCAGATCATTACTATTATCATAATTTACACCATACACACCAGGTCGTAGCTGCGATCAAAACACTAAGCGCAGATACATTGATCAACGAATGGGAGAAGAACACGCTTCTTTTGGCAGGATGGCTACACGACGTGGGTTATTGCTACACCTATGATGGCCTTGAATCTATCAGCATGACCTTGGCGATGGATTTTCTCAAAGATCATCGCTGTTCAGATCTCCTGATCAGAGGTGTGACCGATTGTATTCGGATTACCCGGATGCCACAAACGCCCAGATCGCTTACGCACTCGATCATGTGCGATGCCGATATGGCTCATCTCGGAGATCCGAATTATATCATCGAATCCGAATGGCTGCGCCAGGAATGGAAGCAGTACTGCAAGCTCAAATATTCAGACCATGATTGGGCACTGATGAGTTTAAATTTTTTGAAACAGCATCATTACTTTACTCAAACCGCCAGGGAACTTTGGGATAAAGGGAAGGACAGGAAAATCATCTCACTGGAACAGTTCCTGAAACCTTAACCCTATCGAATACTTCGACGGCATATTCCTTAAGACTTTCTTAAGCCATGATTGGTCGTTCGGTCCATTTGTTCCAAATGTTCTTTGTATTTGCGTACCGACTTGATATACGAGTGCATTTTAACGAGTAACGCCAAGGCGAGAAGTATCCCAGCGATCACCTGAATGATCAGCAGTGTCCTTGATCTCAACGACCGTGGATTTCGCTTCCTACTGGTGTCCGCCGTATCACGTAGTATCATAGCTCTTTTATATTCCTTCCGCCTATGTCTCTTATTTCTGCTTACTGGCATATATCTTTCTAAAGGGATTCATGGATGTGACTATAATTATGATGTTTTTTAATTGACCCAATGATGTACGGACAACAGACGCCGGCTTGTTCATTTTTGCACGATACCGGAGATCAGATTGATACTTAAGGCTAAAATGACGGTATTGAAGATAAATGACATTACACCGTGCAGGCAAACGACCCGCCTGATCTTTTTCGAGGATATGGCCACGTCAGCTACCTGAAAGGTCGTTCCGATCACATAGGTGAAATACGTAAAATCGAGGTAATCAGGCTCCTCATCTCCGGGAAAGTCCAATCCGCCTGTCGTGTCCTGATCTCCTTTGCGCTCAGAGTAATATAAATGTGCATACCTGAATACAAAGTTGGTATGAATAAGCATCCAAGCGCAGAACACTGATGCGATGGCCAGGACGACATGGATGGTCTGACTTCCATCACCTAGGTTTTTAATGGGACTTATCAGTATAGCTAGCGCAACCAAACTGGCACAGGCAGCAATCAGTATGAATACCGATATGACAGCACGGCCCGTATCTTGTTTTCCTGCGGTCCGTCTGATCTGCTCGGGAGCACAGGTAGCGATCGTTAACCAACTGAATAGCAGATGCGTGGTACAAAAGCCAAGCCAGGTCAGCATCCAATGCCCGGATGGAACTGCATTTTTTAAACTCAAGATAAAAAGTATCGCTGATACACCCAGCGATATATATAGCCTGACCTTGCTATCCAGACCGACCAGCAACTTCTGCAGATCGCTGAAGGATTTAATAGTATACATCATGTCGGTCGTCTGTTTAAAAGCTGGCAGAGAATTGTACACCCAGACTTCCATTACGAAATGATGGTAACAGCAAGGCATTATTCTTATTCGATTTAATCCGGAAGACTTTTTTTCTTATAGTGGGATAAATATAATATGCCGTTTTCGTGGCGATGATGCCGAAACCGGCACCAGCCACAATATCACTGAACCAGTGCTTATCGTTATAGACCCTGAGAACGGCAGTGGTGGTCGCAAACGAATAAGCGGCTACTCCGTACCAAGGCGAACGACCTGAAAATTCCTGCGCCATGAATTCCGCTGATGTAAAGGCATTGCCGGCATGACCGGATGGCCAAGACAGCCGGTTAGATTCATCCGGTCTTAACCTTCCGGTCGTTTCCTTAAGAAAAGCGGTCATACCATAAAAGATTGCTTCGGACATGACCAGTAAGATAGTGCGGTCTATGAATGTATTTTTCCCCTTTACCCCTGCGAGGTTAAGGGCATAGACACCGACGGTCGGCGCAAATTGGAGGTAGTTATCTATAGGTGATCGGAAATTGGGATAATGCTGGGTCATTTCGTTATGAATGCGGTGATCGATCTCACGGATAGGAGGAACTGCAAACGATAACGCTCCATAGGTAATACAAGCACCCGGTACAATAAAAGCACGGAATTTACTTTTAAGTGGTTTTACAGAATCGGGTATTACGGTCAGGCTTCTGGCAGAATCTACCCGCGCAGTGTCTTTTGAAGATTGGGCTTTAAGGTTAGCGAAAGGCAATAGGACCAAAAGGGTGCAGCACACCCGCAAAAGTTGTAGTTTCATTATAAGTTATTAAGAATTGACAGATGATATGTGTGACTAGGTATTTATTACCGTTCACATCAGATCCTGAGAATCTTAAACCACAAATAATGATACATAAAAATGCAGCGATTGGCTTGCCTAGCATACCTGATCAACGCTAATCTACCGATGATCATTACAAATAATACCCTGGACAACGAGCAGATCGCACTGCTAAGTTTGATGAAAGATTCGGCACTGATCCTGGCGGTCCGCCACTCGCTGAGGATACTCTTATAGTCGACCGTTGTCTTATGTTTCAACAGATCGCAAGCACTTGAACAATCTTTGTGGGCATGATCAGGTGCGGACGCTTCATTACGTCCCATCACTTCCATCAGCACACTCAATCCCTGACCGACATAGCAATCAAGATCACCCGCTGTAACCAGCAGATAGAATAGGCAGGCGATCAATGATAATACTGTTCTCATGGGAATGATTCTAACTTCAATGGCCATCCGGCGGAATTATAACAAATAATAGGTTCCTTTTTGATCGTTGTCGGCTATTTCGCCATCCATAAGAGACATTTCTCGCAGGTTCCGCTCAATCGTGAGACTCAACGCTGTAGTGGGTGTATCGGTAGGCCTATTCTCGAACGGGTCCTGCATCAAATGGGCTGTCTTTTCTATGCTGATGAATAGTGCAGGTATCACAAAGGTGAGCAGGACCTCCACCAGTTTGGAGTTGTCCTCAAGACCGAATGGTAACAGGCTCATCAGCACATATATAATGAAATGCAGTAAGACACTGTAGGAACGGGGAAAGACCGTGTTTTTGATCCGCTCGCATTTGCCCATGGAATCGCACAAACGCATGATCGTCATATCGATCTGCACCTGCTTGTTAGGGTCAATGCTGAACTCCTTGCTTACCTTTGCCAGTAAGCGCGAATGCTCGCTAAGCAAATGGTTCGGCAGATTCGTTGTGGTAGTGTGCAGTTGGTCGACATGATCTTTTACGAGCCCGGACCAGGGTAATTTTCTTAAAGATTGAGACAGGGCATGACACCAGACGATCTGCTGTTCAGCGATTTTTTTTACGTAAGCTGCACCTACATGATCATCGGGTAGAAACTGCTGGACCTGCCTGACCAATGTCCGGCTGTCATTAACAATCGCTCCCCAAACAGTTCTTGCCTCCCACCATCGTTCATAGGATTGTGAGGTCCGGAAAGCAAGCAGCAGTGATAATACCGTACCTACAAAAGCGGAGATCGCAAGCGGAATATTGATCTTGGCAAATATCCAGTAGTGATCAAAAGATCCGGCTAGAATTGCATAGGATGCGATAGCAATAAGATCATATTTGATCAGACTTATAAAATAACCTATAGAAATCTTTTTATTTAACAGCATAACGAACATTCATTGATTATAATAATTAAATTGCTTAAAGTTAGTTTGATCTCATAGTCTTTTAAATTCCATTTCACTCTGTAAATTATATTAAAGATTATATAGCAAACGATTGTCTCTAATACTATCCTCCGGAACCTTAATTGCTGCCCCAGCATTATGGAATATACAAATAAGTATTTAAAGTATCCTAAGGCACTTTTGCTGATTGAATATCACCCTTGCGCCTCAAATATGAATTGTTCCATGTCTGTAGTAGTTTGCCGGCTTAATCATTGATAACCGCGAGCCCATTGAACCAGTTGGTTTTATGGTAGGCAAAAAGCCCTTCCGTTTTCGGGCGGAAGTATCTCTAACGTATCATTTAGTAAAGGACGGGGAATCTCTAATCAGGCCTTCTCTGTGAAATACCGCTGCGCTGAATAGCCAGTGCTCACTATGGTTTTGATTACGCATGACCGCTATATTTTTCTAAGAGAAACCTTTCGCCCCAAATTCATGTACCCGTTAGCATCAAATCTTAGGCTGTTCGAACTAATTCAAGGCTAATATAAATTCCTTGTATTCTCAGTTATCCAAAAAGCTTGCACCAAATCTATCATCAAGTTTTTGAGCGAGAGCTTCGCGATAGACAAGAGTTAGAAGATGAAGGAAATGCTATATTTAAAAAGCGTGCGGTTAGGGAAAAAAGCCCAGCTACCATTTTACGAAACGACCAGTGCTTTACAATTAAAAGATTTATAAAAATTTCAAGTTACGGGATATAAACTGACCTGAATGGCCAATTGCTCCTTCAGCAGAAATACATTCCATCCCTCCCCTCACAGCAATATGAGTGGTGTACGGGGGTACACCAACAATTGAAAAATTTCAAACAGATTATAGCGAGGACCAAGCAAGTTGGGCTGGATGCCAGATGTTTATTGCCCTTGTAACCGTCTTTGGCTAGATCGCGTCGCTATATAAACAGTTTTTGATCCGGTCGGTAGGTAACAGGACTAGCATGCTTAAATGAACAATTGAAATGTACTGAAACAGCCGCAATTGCATAACGGTGGACATTTGTGTTCACCGGTTTCATCGATGCCCATTTAAACCTGTATTCCGCTTCCAGGCACAATGATCATATCAATGCAAGACTCCAAATTCAGCATCAAAAAAAGCAAGATGAGAGTAGACACAGCTATCTCATGCCTGGTTATGATCAGCGGAAGAAATTATTGACCTCAAGCGCGACAAATAGGGATCGTTTGGGAATGGAATTCTTTAAAGGATCAGCAGTAATCTGCCTATCAATATATATAGTAAGGAGATATACAACATCTGTAACTATAAAGTTCTTGCAAACCAGTTCAATCACTCACATTAGTCAGTTATGATATGGTTTAACAAAAATTAGGATACAAAACTACCTTTATGGATATGGTCCTCATAACAGGCCGAAATTGCTCGTAGCCGTATATTAGCCTATCTTTTTATTATTTCAAGTCTTTTGCAGCCGTTTATGATAAACTTTATAAACCGCTTAATAGTACGGCTGGTTCAATTTTCTCAGTCGCATGTTCAACACTAATCAACCAAAACGATTTCGTTACTGTTCAAAATAAAAGCTCTTGCCGTATGACATGAGCTTTAACATTTTCTATCAGTTCAAAGTTTCATTCGCTGTATCCTTACCGCATTCAAAATAGCCAGCAAGGCAACACCTACATCTGCGATCACTGCCTCCCAAAGGTTCGCAACACCGCCTGCGCCTAAAATCAATACGATCACTTTCACGACCATGGCGATTGTGATATTTTGCCAAACAACACGGCTCGTTATTTTACCGACTTTAATAGCGGTCGTGATCTTCGAGGGCTGGTCATTCTGGATCACGATATCTGCGGTCTCAATTGTGGCATCACTTCCCAAACCGCCCATGGCGATACCCGCGTCAGCTAAGGCAACCACCGGCGCATCATTCACCCCATCACCTACGAAAGCGATACGGCTGCCAGCATCCTTAAAGCCCTGTACCTTTTCAACTTTACCGTCCGGCAGTAGATCACCAAAGGCTTTATCTATGCCCAGGGACTTAGCCACTTTATCTACGACGGCTTGCTTGTCCCCGGATAACATGACGGTTTGCAGCTTCAGATTGTGCATCCGCTCGATGGCATCTTTAGCGTCCTCTTTAATTTCGTCTGCAATGGTGATGTAACCCGCATAACGGTTATCGACAGCCAGCACGACAACGGTATCAACCAAACCATCCACTTCGCCAGGATAGGCAATATTGAATTTCTTTAAAAGCTTCGCGTTGCCAGCCAGCACCACTTTACCGTTTATGATACCTTTCAAGCCATGGCCGGAAATCTCTTCGACATTTTCTGCCTGGATAGCTTTGGCCTTATCGCCAGCATAAGATACCACCGCTTTGGCGATAGGATGAGTTGAATTGGCTTCGATAGCCGCTGCCATCCCCACCAATTCATCATTACTCAATCCTTCGGCTTTCACTTCCTGCACCTTAAACACGCCTTTGGTCAGGGTTCCCGTTTTATCCATGATGACCGTATTGATCTTCGTCATGACGTCTAAAAAGTTGGAACCTTTAAAAAGGATACCATTTCGTGAGGCCAGCCCGATACCCCCAAAGTAGCCCAGCGGTATTGACACTACCAGCGCGCAGGGGCAACTGATCACCAGGAAGACCAAGGCCCTATAGAACCATTGATGGAAGTTATAACTGTCCAGAAAGAAGTAAGGTGCAAAACATACCAGTAAGGCCAAAGCAAAGACGATAGGCGTATAAACTTTGGCAAAGCGGCTGATAAACAATTGCGTCTGCGATTTACGGGCGGTAGCATCCTGCACCATTTCCAGAATTTGGCTTAGCTTGCTGTCTTTAAATAAGGCTTTGACCTGAACCTCGCTGACCTTATCCAGGTTGATCATACCCGCTAGTACCTTTTCGCCCTTGCGCTTCGTGTCCGGCTTACTTTCACCCGTCAGCGCTGCGGTATTGAAGCTGGCCGAATCTGAAGAAAGCTCGCCATCCAATGCGACCTTTTCACCTGCCTTCACCTGGATGATCTCATCCACCTGGACGCTTTTCGGGTCAACCTCCGAGGGCTTGCCGTCACGCATCACCGTCACCTTATCCGGCCGGATATCCAACAATGCCTTGATGCTTTTTTTCGCGCGGTTCACCGCTGCATCCTGAAACCACTCACCGATGGAATAAAACACCATTACGGCCACGCCCTCGCTGTAAGACCCAATGCTGAAAGCACCAATGGTAGCCACGCTCATGAGGAAAAACTCGTTAAAGAAATCGAAGTGCTTCGCCTTACGCCAAGCCATGTCCAGTACGTTATAGCCAGACAGCCCAAAGGCAATTAAAAAAACGATCAGATTCACCGGAAACGGCGGCTGCCACTCGAATCCATATTCCAGCGTCAGCATCACGACGAGGATCAAAAGAGCGGTGAGCAGCGGCCAGTGGCTCAGCCAGCTTTCCGCTTCCTCGGGCGCTTCCGTCAGGTTCAGCGTCTCATCTTCCTCGTCATGATCATGCTCCTTTGCGGCGTGCTGGTCGGCTTCGTGTGCCCGCTCATTATTCACTGCGGTCCGCCGGTTTTCAGAAGGCTTTCCGATAGGTTCTTTACCATCAACCTGGTATTGCTCGTTTTCCATTATCTTAAATTAAGTGAATGTCTACAAATTTGTTTGCTATGCTTTTGCAGCCTACACGAGACTGCGGATATCATTATAAAAAACTAAAGCCACGATCACCATCAGAATCAAAAAGCCGGTGATCTGTATACGCTGCAAAGTCTCCGGCTTAAAAGGGCTGCCCCGTATGCCTTCAATGGCTACCAGGAAAATTTGGCCGCCATCAAGTGATGGTATGGGCAGCACATTGATAAAGCCAATGCCGATCGAAAGCAAGGCAATCAGGCTCCAAAAGCGCTTCCATTCGAGGTGTTCGCCAAACATGGTCGCGATTTTAACCGGCCCGTTCAGCGCTTCTTTCATCTTGACCTCGCCCGAAAGCATCTGCCCGAACCCTTTTACATTATCCGATATAGAAGTCAAGGTACGTGTTGTCCCGGTTGCAATGGACCCTGCCACTGAAACAGGCCCGGGCCGGTAAGCAGGTTTTTTACTGTTCAGACTAAAGCCGATATGACCGTCCTTGTCCCGGTGCGCCCTGAGCCGCATCGTCTTACCATCATGAATGACCGTGACATACAATTCACGCTTCTTATTCTCTTGTAAACGGACCTGGAATTCCTCATAGGAATGTATCGAATCCCCGTTGATCGTGAAAATTCCGGTATGCTTGAATTCTTTGGTGCCGTACAAATTAAGATTGGTTAGCACGGAATCCGCTTTATAATCTGCATTGACCGAAAAGAAATCGGTCATGCCTTCATCAGCGATCGTCTGCATCACCTGCGGTGGAACGGCGATATGCAAATGTACCCGCTCTCTGCCTTTTGACCGTATTACGGACAGGACTGTTTTGCCGCGTATCAGGCGGCTGCTTGTTAGTTCTTCTTCATCCACCAGGGGTTCATCGTCAACCGCGACCAGCTGATCGCCTGCCTCAAGGCCAGCGAGTTTACCCAATTTACCCGGTTCGATCCGGTATTCCTGTCCAAGCGTGGCAACAGACCCTTTACCGTATCTAAGCGTCAGGCCGGTAAATACGACGACCGCCAGCAAGACATTCATGAGAATGCCGCTGAGCATCACAATAATCCGCTGCCATACCGGCTTGTTATGGTACCTGCGGTGCGCAAAGGTACCTTCATGACTTTCCTCATCCTCATGGTTACTAAGCATCCCTGCCATTTTCACATAGCCGCCCAGCGGGAGCCAGCCTATCCCATATTCCGTTCCTTTAAAATGGAACCGGAACAATCTCAATCCCCAGGCATCAAAAAACAGGTAAAACTTCCTGACCCTTATGCCAAATGCCTTTGCGGCTAAAAAGTGCCCCAGCTCGTGCACCAGCACCAGGAGGGACATTCCGGCCACAAATTGCAATATCATGATCACTATTCGCATCTGTTCTCCTTTGTTAGGTTATTCCTCCTCGTCGCCGGTAGCGTTCTCCGAGGAAAGAATGTAAAATGCCCCTTTGGTGACGATCTTGATATCTTTAGGCAAGGCCTTCACCAGTCTAATTTCAGTATACCCCAAATCGCTGACGCCGGTCACTACCTCTGCTTTTTCAAAAACATAAGATTTACCGGATGTATCTTCTTCGTCCTTTTCTGACTTTTCTTTTGCGCCAGCACGTTCAGCAACCCGAACCAGATAATAAATATATTCCTTGCCACCGGTTTTGATGACAGCCTCTCTTGGAACGGCTGTAGCCTCCTGCTTGCCCACGTCGATCAATGCCGAGACATACATACCCTGGATAAGGTTATTTTTGGCCGCCTGCTCGATCACTGCGTGTGCAATAATGGCCTTGCTTTCGTTTTCAAAGGACTGGTTTACGCCGTAAATTTTCCCGGTGATCTCCCGGTTGTTCTGGTTGGTGAGGATAAAGCTTACCTGCTGGCCCGCCTTTACTTTAAACAAGTCCTTTTCATAGACCACCAAGTCACAATGCACTTTCGAGTTATCAATAATGTTCATTAGCGGCCTGGCTGGTTCCGCGTAGGAGCCGGTCTGGATCACGATCTTACCTATAGTGCCGCTGATCGGCGCGTATACGGGTATCTGCGTGATAAACCTGCCATGGGCGGCACTTTCCGGGCTAACGCCCACCTGCCGGAGCTGGCGGCCGAGCGCAGAAACTTTGGCCTGCTCGCTTTGTAAGGCAGTTTGCGACTGCTGGTAGATCTTACCGGTACCTGCATTGGCTTCATTCAGTTCCCGCTGGCGCTCGTACTCCTTGGCCGCATAAGACAGGCTGGATAACGCAGCCATATAGTCCTGCTGCAACTGTATGAGCTGGTTGTTTTCAATGGTGGCCAGTTTTTGACCTTTGGAAACATGCTGCCCCTCCAAAACAAACACCTGGTTGACAACGCCGCCCATCAGCAGCGTTACCTCGGCTTTGTTTTGCGGCGGTACTTCAAGCTGGCCGCTGGCTTTTACCACTGACTTTAGATTTTTTTGTTCGATACTGCCCAGGCGGATACCAACCGCATCGAGCTGGCTTTGCGTCAATGTAACGCCTTCGGGTGCAGCTTCAGGCTTTTCGCTTTTGGCTTCTTCGTTGTCCCCGGTTTTCGGCTGCTGCGAGCAGGATGTGAGCAGTAACAATGCTGCAAACATCGCAGCCAAGCCAAGTTGAAATTTTTTAATTATCAATGTATTCATTATAATTTTTCGCTGGAGGTCAAATAATTGAGTTCAATAACGGCCTGGTTGTAATCGCGCAATGCGGTCAGGTAGCTCAGGCGAATATTCATCGCCTGGGTCATGTTTTGAATGAACTCCACATAACCGATCTCCCCTTTGCTGTAGGCAAACTGGGCAATCCGTATCTGTTCGGCTGCCTGTTTTAATCCGGCCTCATTATAATAGCGGAGCGCCTCGTCCTGCTTTGCCAGCTCCTGCAAGCCCTGATTGTATTGCTTGGTCAAGAATATTGCTGCCTGCTGCTGCTCGGTCTGGGCAATCTGCTGGCCGACCTGTGCCGCTTTGACCTTGCTTTTCTGCGCCCCGAAAAACAAGGGAACAGCAACGCCAACTTCAAATCCCCCAATACGGGTTCCCGGATAGTAATTGCGGTTGATGTTTGCCGGATTAAAGGCACCGACCAAAAGCTGCTGCCGGTATCCTAAGGTCAGGTCGGGCAGATACCTGCTTTTCTCGGCCTTAAACTGTGCCTCGGCTAAGGCGCTGCGCTGCTGGTAATAAGCCACCCGGGGATGCTTGCTGATCGCTGCGCTGTCCGGCGCGGTAAAGATCAACCTTTCTAAAGGAGCCTCGGGAATTGAAGGCAGATAGTTTACGCTTAAAAGCTGCTGTAATTCCTGCCTGGCGATGAGCACGTCCGCTTCGGCCTGCTTTTTGGCTACCCCGATTTCCCGGTAGGCATTTACGGCTGATAGCTGTTCGAGGTAAGAGGTTTCCCCGGTTTTATAGCGCAAGGCAGCCCGCTCGGAAAAACGTTTATACAAGCTGTCCTGGCTGGTAAGCTGCCCGAGCTTGTTTTGGGCATACCATAATTGGTAATAAGCTGCGCTGACCTCTTTTTCCAGTTCGTTTTCCGTTATGGCCTTTGCCCGTTCACTCAGAGCGGTTTGCGCTTTGAGTACCTTACCCTGCGCCTTGTAGACGGTCGGGAAAGCAAAGCTTTGCGTGATTCCCAGGCTATTATCAATATTTCCGCCCGAAGTCGGGTCTTGCGTCAGCGTAATATCAGTTTTGCCAGGGTCAAAAGCCGTTCCCTGCAATGCCTTGTTCTGGCTTACTTCGAGGGTTGACCTTCTTAGATTCGGGTTATTCCGGATAGCCGTTTGGATACTTTCCATTAAAGTAAGCGGCCTCGCATCCTGCGCCTGTACGGTCTGCGTAGCAAACAAGCTGCCTGCCAGTAGGACGAATATGGTCACTAATTTAGGTGATAATGGCATAACCTTATCCGGTTTTTGAGGATGGTTTTTAGTAAAAAGAATATAAAGTACGGGGAGTACCAGTAAGGTGAGCAGCGTTGCGGAGATCAGCCCGCCAATCACCACAGTTGCCAGTGGTCTTTGTACCTCGGCACCGGCCGTAGTAGATATTGCCATCGGCAAAAAGCCCAATGAAGCGACCGATGCGGTCATGATGACCGGCCTTAACCTAACCTGCGTACCTTTTTTGACACGTTCTACGATATCCGAAATGCCTTCGGCCTGGAGCTGGTTAAAGTAGCCGATCAGTACGATGCCATTGAGTACGGCAACGCCAAAGAGCGCGATAAAGCCAACGCCTGCACTGATACTGAATGGCATACCTCTGAGGTATAAAGCTGCTACGCCGCCCACTGCCGATAACGGCACTGCAGAGAAGATCAGCAGCGTTTCTCTTACGGAACGGAAAGTAAAATACAGCAGCACCAAAATCAGCAGCAGGGCTACCGGTACGGCAACCCCCAAACGGCCTTTGGCTTCCTGCAGGTTCTGGAACTGGCCGCCATAGGTCGTATAATATCCGGCAGGCATTTTCATCTTTTGGTTTAACAGCTGCTGAATATCCTTAACGGTGCTTTCCACGTCACGGCCACGTACGTTAAAGCCCACATAAATCCTGCGCTTGCCGTCCTCCCGGCTGATCTGTGATGGTGCGTCCTCAATTTTGATGGAAGCCACCTGGCTCAACGGCACCTTGCTGCCGCTCGGCAACGGGATATACAGATTTTCGATATTCACGATATCGGAACGTAGTTCGCGACTTAAGCGCAAAACGATTTCAAAACGTTTCTCGCCCTCGAACACGACACCTGCCACCCTGCCTGCAAAGGCTGTACTTAAAGCGGTATTGACATCTTCAATATTCAATCCATACTGCGCAATCTTATGGCGGTCGTAGGTAACGGCTACCTGCGGCAGGCCGCTTACTTTTTCAACGATTGGTTCGCTGACGCCTTTTACGCTGCTGATCAGTTTGGCTGTTTTATCAGCTTGTGCTGCAAGCACGTCCAGGTCGTCGCCAAAGATTTTGATAGCGACGTCCTGACGGATACCGGTCATCAGCTCGTTAAAGCGCATCTGCATGGGTTGCGTAACTTCCACATTGATGCCGGGAATATTATTAAGGGTTTGCTCTATCTTTTCCATCATTTCCCCGCGGTCACTGGCTGAAGTCCACTCGTCTTTCGGCTTCATCGACAGCATCATATCGCCGCGCTCAAACGGCATCGGGTCAGTGGGCACCTCTGCACTGCCAATGCGCGTTACGGCCTGTTTGATCTCCGGAAACTTCTGCTTTAAAAGCCTTTCCGCTTTACCGAAGGTTTCGACCACCTGGCTAAGCGAAGTGCCCTGCATCATAGCAATCTCTACGGTTAAGTCGCCTTCTTCCAGCGTAGGGATAAACTCACCGCCCATTTTGGAAAACGCCCAGATAGCAACAGCTAATAATACGGCAGAAAGAAAAACAGTCAGCTTTTTGGCTCGAAGTACAGCATTCAAAGCAGGCGTGTAAATGCGGTGCAAACCATCTATAATACGGTCGGATATATTACGCTTGTGGTGTGTTTTCTTGCTTAAGAATAAGGCGCTTGCCATCGGCACATAGGTCAGCGAAAGGACAAAAGCACCCAGGATAGCAAAGGCTACCGTTTCTGCCATTGGGCGGAACATCTTGCCCTCAATGCCCACCAGCGCAAACAGCGGCAGGTACACGATCAGGATAATAATTTCTCCGAAAGCAGCACTATGCCGGATTTGCGAGGCGGCTTCATAAACCTCACCATCCATTTCCTGTTGATTAAGCGCTTCTCTATCCTGAAACTTATTGGTTTCTGTGATACGGTGAACAATGGCTTCGACAATAATAACGGCTCCATCGACGATCAGGCCAAAATCTATTGCGCCCAGGCTCATCAGGTTGCCTGATACGCCAAAGAGGTACATGAGCGTGATGGCAAACAGCATCGCCAGCGGGATAACCGATGCCACGACTAAACCGGCCCGCCAGTTACCCAATAGCAGCACCAGTATGAATACCACGATTAAACCGCCTTCAATCAGGTTCCGTTCGACAGTACCAATAGCCCTGCCGACCAGTTCGGTACGGTCGATAAATGGTTCGATCACTACGCCTTCGGGCAGCGATTTCTGCACCTGTGCCATGCGTTCCTTAACGCGCTTGATGACCTCGTTAAAGTTTTCACCCTTGAGCATCAGGGCAACACCCGCCACCACTTCGCCCTGCCCGTTGCGGGTAACGGCACCATAACGATTGGCACTGCCATACTGTACTTTGGCAATATCACCAATGACCACCGGGGCATCTTCGCGGTTCTTGACCACGATATGTTCAATATCGTCCAGCGTTTTAACCTGGCCCAATCCCCGGATAAAATAAGCGTTGCTGCGCTGCTCGATATAAGAGCCGCCGGTATTCTGGTTGTTCTTTTCCAGTGCCGTATAGATATCGCTGATCGTAATGTTCAGGCTGTTGAGCCTTTCATTGTCAATAGCAATTTCGTACTGCTTAACATAGCCGCCCCAGCCGCTGATCTCGGCAATGCCTGGCGTTCCGGCCAGTTGCCTGCGGACTATCCAGTCCTGCATCGTGCGTAAATCGGTGGCCGAATACTTATGCTCGTAACCTGGCTTGGCATGAATGACATATTGGTAAATCTCACCCAAACCGGTAGTAATAGGTGCCAGCGTAGGTTCCCCGGTATCTTTAGGTATCTGCGCTTCGGCTTCTTTCAGCCCTTCGCTGATCTGCTGACGTGCCCAGTAAATATCAGCATCATCTTCAAACACCACAGTAATGACCGAAAGACCGGAACGGGAAATAGAACGTTTTTCGATGACTTGCGGTACGTTGGCAATTGCCAGCTCAATAGGCGCGGTAATATACTGCTCCACTTCCTGAGCACCGAGTGTAGGTGCCTGTGTGATGATTTGCACCTGATTATTAGTAATATCGGGCTGCGCATCGATGGGTAGCCGCGACAGGGAATAAATACCCCCGGCTACCAGTAAGAATATGAATGCTCCCACCACCAGCTTATTGCTGATGGAAAACGCAATGATCTTATCAAACATAAAATAGTAAGATTAATACGGAATACTTCATTGCAGATAAGGCATAGGCATAGCTATCCTTTAGGCAATGATTGAATCAAAAAAAGTAAGCGTATTAACCGAGCCGGGGCGGTTGCCAGATAGAAATGCTTTGCTCCCGGACGGCAGGAACAGGCGCTTCCGCGTAAGAGCGGGAAATTGGCTGAATGAATATCGTCGTCTTAGAAAGCTGCGGGGTAAGAGTTCTTACCGTAGAGCAGCAGGCACATGTGCAAAATGGCGGGCAGGTTTCTTGCCCTGCTTTTTCATTTGCGGTATGACTCTTCCCGATAGAAGGATAAGACCTGGCAACATCCGCAAAATCATCACTGTCCCTGCAAGGCAGTACGGCCAGGATGGTCATATAGAGGCTGAATATGAGTGCCAGATACTTCATTCAGTAGCAAAAGTATAATTTATTGGAAATGAGCAAAGCTAAAAACGAAATTTTTACATACAGGATATAATTAGCTTTGCACTAAAAACAAATGGTGTACTTGACATATAGCACTTTATAAGATTCTGAAAACCAATATAAGCCAATGATCTAAGTCCTAATTTTGAACTTTCTGCCATCGCAATTTTACATACTGCGCCTATGCACCAATGCCTACTTCCCAGGTTAACGCGAAATAGACGTAGCCGCAAATTGAAACGTTTTAGCCACTAAGTTTCCGGACACACTCCCCACATTACGGACAACACGACCGGAGGTCTAACACACCTTCAGGTATTGATATATTTCTCAACAGTAAAAATTTCCGGTACAGATGGCATCCTTTTCGGGATGGATATAAGCCTCAATTTTATGGGTGACGGATAACATTAAATAAATTTGTTCAGAGCAAACGATCGCTGCTGCAACCAATAATTTAATCCTTAACCGACAAGAAAATAAATTCTTGAATACAAACCCATTGTATTATGAAAAACTTTTTACTTTACTTTTTTGCAATCGTAATCCTTGCAGGAAGTTCCTGTAAAAAAGCCGAACAAGGCTATGATGATCAATTAACGCACAAATACCCGGACCCTCTCCGACCAGCGGATGGCTTTGTAACATTGAAGTCAGGTCTAGTAGTCAAAAAGCAGGGTGATAACTTTTTCTGGCTTGGTGATATCGCCCTATCTTCAGCTCAATTGAAAGCTTTAGATGAAAATGGATCCTTTTTTACTGGAAAACCATCTTACATAGGTCCGGATACCTCGATAAATCCAGTGTTAAACATACCAGTCAAGGTGGGTACGAACAACACAGCGATACCGAGAGCATTTGGTGTTTACCCAACCTCATACAATTTATGGGCTATGGTTAGGTTCAGATATGCCAATAATCTGACATCCGACCGGAGATATATTGCGCAGCAGGCTATGCTTCATTGGCAAGCCAATACCAACGTACGGTTCTATAATGCCACCGACCAACCAACTCAAGACCCAACATATGGCTTTCCTTATCCGTATATTGAATTCACCAATTCAAACGTTAACAATTCACCTGTTGGACGGCAGCCACAGCAAGGCTCTGGACCAACGGCTGGCAGGCAAATCATAAACCTTGCAGCCTTTCAAACTGTGAGTGTTGCCATACACGAGATAGGGCATGCGATAGGCTTGTTTCACGAGCAATCCAGATATGACCGGGATAATTCAATCAACGTTAATCTGAACAACGTCGTTGATACGAACCGGCACAACTTCCAAAAAATCACAACAAACTATTACGCTATTGGCGGTATAGACTATAGTTCAGTTATGATCTATGGCTCTTATGATTTTGCAATTAACCCCTCAGTCCCCGTTTTGACCAAGAAATCAGATGGATCAACATGGTCTCAGGGAAGTGTTGTTTCAACCCTGGACAAAGCATGGGCAAACACATTCTATATTCCCTACATCGCCAGATCCGACGTTTATGCCGAATTAGATGCTACGGTCTATAAACCGGACGGTACAATCATGACACCGCAGGAACGACTAAATTTGCAAGCCCAATTAAACAACGGCAATCCGAACCCTCCCAACTGTTGCCGTATCCCTAATAATCTTTAAGGCGAAAAATACGACTTCAACTTATACCAGAAAGTAGCGGGCACCACCTGCTACTTTTTTGTTTCAATAATCTCAGTGCTTTGACATTAAAAATCTTTGTCGTACTGTTCCTCTCAAGCGGAGTACTGACTTGCAGGGCCCAAGCGAACTTCTCCTTCTCTACTGGCGTGGCAACTGGAACGAGTAAACTCACTTGGTCTATAGCAGGAAACAGTGAAGGAAAATCACCAAACATATTATCGGAATTAAAATGGAATAGAATTGCTTCCGCTGGCATATTCTTTAATAGCGAGTACCGACCGATTAGCTTTTTGAGCGGGTATATCAAGTTTCAGCAAAATTTTATTTATCACGGAACCGGAACCGATGTTGATTATCAAGGTGACGACAGATCGAATCCGACATATGATGAAGGCTTCACGAGCAGTAAAGGTAGTTTGAAAAACCTGGAAACAGGCATATCTTTAACTCCTCTTGAACTTCAGAAGGTAACTTTACAAGTGGGAATTGCCTACCTTTCAGACACGCAGCAGCTTTTCATTTTAAATACGGGGTTTGATAATCTTAACAGTACTTACACTGCCAGTTGGAAAGGTTTGATGCCACATGCAGGTGCAAGAATTGATATCAGTAAACGAGTATTGCTCAAAGCCGTTTGTAAGTATGCTTTGGTAAACTACAACGCAACGGCAGATTGGAACCTAATTGAGACATTCATGCATCCTATAAGTTTCCTGCAACATGCCAATGGACAAGGCGTTACTGGGGAAGTTGTAATTAATGTTAAGGTAAGTCGCTCGTGCAGCATTTTCGCCTCGACTACCTTCACTCATTTCAAAACCAATATTGGAGTGGATGAATCCTTTCTACAGAATGGCAATCGCCTTCTAACTCAATTCAATGGTGCTCAATACAGATCGTCGGCTTTACAAGTGGGCGTTACTATTGAACTTGTTCATCATTGAGCAGATATAACTATTCATTTTTGACCGATCTATATACTATTATTCACGTTTGTCGAGCTTGGAACTGTAAATAAGTTGGATTGCGGTTCGACTAATCAAATTACATCAGGGGTAAAATATTAAAAGATATTTTGGACACAAAGCTATGGAAACATACGTCTGATTTCGCAGGTTGCTTCAAATCCGTGATTTATTACTATTTATTTCTCTGTGCTAAAAGATGACTGATATTTCTTTGTTTGACATTCTTAGATGCCTGTTTAACTACCAAAGCCAAAATTAAATTAATATCAACCTCCAACACCTGAGAGAGCTTAATCAGATCTTCAATAAGGAATTTCTCGGGTGCTGCACATTTCTTGACAAAGCTATCATATCCCATTCCCAAAGCAGCTAACATTCCAGTGACATACAGCTCAGTTAGGTCATTCATACTATGTATCGATCCAGTTTCAAATCGGGCTTTTATGGATGCAATCGTATTAAGTAGTCTATCAGAGTTAATTTTTACCATGCTGAGAGTTCCTAACCAAAAATCAGTAGCACGGCACTTAAAACAATGGAATATTACCAACACTGATATAAATATTCCCATTTTGGAAACATTTATTAGCCATATACAAATATTTAACTTAAATTAGCAATACATTATTCATACGACGTGAATAATACTCTACAAGCTATTTAATTGAGAAATAAAAATGGCACACACGGTCAGTTAAGTAACATTTTATAACTTAGCAGTTTCAAATAATAAAGCTGCTAGAACGAGCCTCGCCCTAAAATCTGGTAAATTTTTTCCCGCGAGCGTAAGTTGAGCTTCCACCCTATACATGTGATAGGGCCGGGGCTCGCTTATGTCCATGGGGGAATCATTTCGCAAGAAGTGAGAGGCTTACCAGAGCCTTAGGACATCGGATATGACGAGTTACCGGCCCTATTATAATCAAATTGAAGATTAATCGGCGGTAATCAGAGGCTCAAACATAACCTCTGATGGCAGCTAAAAATATAAATACCTCACTCCTTCTTCACGAATTGCAGCGCGGCAGTGACAAGGCCTTTGTTGTAATCTATGATTATTACAGTAGACCATTATACCGTAATTTACTTCACTTGATTAAGGACGAAGATGTGGCCAAGGAACTCTTACAAGACTTGTTTCTAAAATTATGGACTAAGCGCACCGAATTGAATGTAGAGAAACCTTTGCAACCCTACCTGTACAAAATGGCAAGTAGATTGGCCTACAACCATTTTCGAAAGATTGCGCAAGACCAGCGCCTCATCAGCCAACTCATTCTGACTACAGTTGATCACGTAACCAACATCGAAGACACGCTCATCGACGAAGAAACACAGGCGTTATTACGGCAGGCCATCGATCATTTGCCAACTCAACGAAAGAAAGTATTTACGCTATGCAAATTGGAAGGTAAAAGCTATGATGAGGTAAGTAATACCTTAGGCATCTCCAATGCAACAATAAACGAACACGTTGTCAAGGCAAATAAAGCGATCAAGCAATATTTTTGGGCTAATTACAGCATGACTGTGATTGTAGTTGTCCTCCATCTTATCGACCATTGATTCACTCTACCCCATCCGCTCAGCAAACCAAAAAAATTTCCTTATCAACCATTGATTTTATATCCAAGCGTGTTTTAGGTAAAAAAGCACCAGTGAAAGATCAAGAACAATTAACCTTCCTCTTCAAGAAGTATATCGCACAACGGTGTTCTGCTGATGAAATTCAGCAACTCTTCGAGCTGATCAACCAAAAGGAGAACGACGACCATTTCTTCTCGCTAGTAACAGCAGAATTCAGCGGCGATGTGCCCAAAGCAGAAGACATCGAAGGTGAAAAGAAAGCAGTTGCGATAGTAAAAACGACATTGTTAAATGAAATCCACTCCCCGCGTCTTTCATCCAAATCCCCTGCAAGTAAAGTTATAAAGAAACTACAGAGCACATGGTTCAAGGTAGCTGCATTATGGCTCTTTGTTGGATCTGTTACCCTTTTTCTATTTTACCGGCACTTTACTGATAACTATACAGCCAAGCTAAAGCAATCCACAAAAACTCTGGTCACCCGTACCGGGCAAAAGAAAATGATAACACTATTTGATGGCACGAAGATATGGCTTAGCCCGTCCAGCACCCTGCAATATACCGATCAGTTAATAAGTAGTTTTCGAGAAGTCACGCTGGACGGCGAAGCTTTTTTCGAAGTCGCCAAAGACAAAAGGCATCCCTTCATTGTTCACAGCGGCGCCATGCAAACAGAAGTTGTTGGTACATCTTTCAATGTCAAATCATACTTAAAGGGAAAAGATTACACCGTGACGGTGGTCACTGGCGTGGTTAAAGTGGCTCACTTGTCTGCCGCTTCAAAGAAGCTATCACAAGTGATTCTAAGGCCAAACCAACAGGTTGTTTTCACACCTCACAGACCATCTCTAATCGCGAGCGAAGTGCCAGATACTAAGCCTGTTCTACAAAAAAGAAACGGAATCCTAAGCTATAATGGGACACCGATAACTGAAGTTGTTGCGGATCTCAACCGATATTACGATACGCACATCATCATGCAAAAGCCTTCGTTCTCTTGCTTGTGCTATGGAGAGTTCAATACAACAAGACCAATTTCAATCGTCCTGCGTCAGCTTTCCACCGCCATAGGCGCGAACGTTTTGGAGAAAGAAGGCCAGTATATCTTAGAAGGGGGATGTGATGAACGATAGTAGTCTCAAGTAATTCTGACTGGCGCTTCTGCTGCCCTATAAGCTTATTTTATACCATCACGATTTAACTGCAAAAAACAAATTATTTGCTTTACAGGACCGCTAGTGCCTTTTCTGTCAAGTTTATTCCCTGATTGACTTACCCTAAAACATAAAACAAGTTCCTCTTCAAACCCCTAAACAATCAACACTATGCTCGAAAATGCCCTTTTTAAATTAAGGATCAAGCTCATTGTCATGACTGCGATGGTAAGCTGTATCCTAAACCTGGCCTTCATCAGACCACCTGTGCGGTCACAAGATTTAAATCAGCGGATATCCCTGGACGTCGACAGGAAAACGCTGAAGCAAACGCTTGACCTGATTGCAAGCCAGGCACATATTTCATTCATCTACAGCGACTTAAAGGGAATGACCACTAAAGCAGTCACCATCCACGTAAAGGACAAGGCCGTTACCAAAGTGCTGCATGACTTGTTACGACCGCTGAACCTGACTTACGAAGATATAGATGACCGTATCGTCATCAAGTTTGCGTCTGCAGAATTCAAAGCACCGACTTCAGAACGCTCCAGCGATCAGTACCACCCTTTGAAGGGCCGTGTCATCAATTCCAACAACTCCCCCTTGTCCGCTGTGACCATCCAGGTAAAAGGCGGGGCTGTGTTAACTACAACGGACAGCAACGGAGAGTTCCACGTTGAAGACATCTCAGATAGCACCATTCTCCAATTCAGCATCGTTGGCTACCATACCAAGGATATTGTTGTTAACGGTAACGAATATCTAACGGTAACGCTCCAAAGCAATGCTTTCTTGCTGAACGAAGTGAACGTGGTATCAACCGGTTACCAGACACTGCCAAAGGAAAGAGCCACTGGATCTTTCGATCAGATTGATAGTAAACTTGTTAGCCGCAGTACCAGCTCTAATATTTTGGATCGTCTAAATGGTGTTGCCAGTGGCATACGCTTTAATGGAGCAGCCCTGAACAATATTTCGACAAGTCCGGCCAATCGCCTGCTGGGAATCAACATTCGGGGAGAAAGTACATTATCTAACAACGTGGGTCGAGACCCCTTGATCGTATTGGACAATTTCCCCTATGAAGGAAACATCAGCAATATTAACCCGAATGATATCGAAAGCATAACCGTACTGAAGGATGCAGCAGCAGCTAGTATTTGGGGTGCCCGTTCAGGCAACGGGGTTATTGTCATCACAACAAAAAAGGGACGCTCAAACCAGCCCCTGAGTGTGGAATGGAACGCTGTAGTTACCCTGCAAAATAAGCCCAATTTGTTTTATGACCGGAATTATCTATCCGCCTCAGATTATATAAATGTAGAAACCGATCTGTTCAAGAAAGGATATTTTGACAGTTACCTCAACGACGCCCAGAACCTACCGCCGTTATCTCTTGTCGTTGATATCCTGGACCAACAAAAGAAAGGACTGCTATCAGCAGCGGAAGCCGACACGCGTATAAGCAATGTTCGCAGCTATGACATCCGGAATGACTTGCAGAAGTATGTCTACCGGAAAGCCGTCAAACAACAATATTCCCTGGGGCTTCGAGGCGGCAACACGATGAACCGGTATTCGTTTTCGGTAGGCTATGATAATAATCAGGACAATTTGCAAAGGAACGGGTTTAACCGTTTTACCCTCAATGCGACGAATGTTTATAACCCTGTTCAAAACCTGGAATTAACGGCAGCCATCAACTATAGTGAAAACACAACCGCACTGAACAACAGTCTAAGTATGGGCAGTATCGCCGTCGGAGGGCCAGTAAGCAACATCTATCCTTATGCAAGGCTGGCTGATCCTTCCGGCAGGTCGTTAGCTGTTACCAAAGACTACCGGGCCTCTTACATCAACGACGCTGTAAGCAACGGCTTCCTGAACTGGTATTATTTTCCACTTGACGAGTTGCAACTGGCTGATAATACAACCAAAGTGAATTCCTTGCTTTTGAGAGCATCAGCAAAATATAAGTTCACTCCTGACCTGAATGTGGACATACAATATGGACGCGAGCGGCAAGTGGCGTTGCTAAGAAATTACCAGTCCGCGGATAGTTATGCTGCCAGAAAATTCTACAATCAATTCACCCTTATTGACCCTGTTACGAAAGTTGTCACCCATCAAGCACCCGCAGGAGGTTTTCTGGATCTGAGTGATAATGAACTTGTCTCTCAAAATGGCAGGATACTTCTAAACTTCAACCGGAATTTCGGAGACCGTCATCAAGTCACAGCTTTGGCGGGCGCAGAGATCCGGCAGGTCGTTGCTTCAGGTTATAACCGCAACAGCATCGGCTACGATGACGAATTCGGAACTGCAGCAGGTGCTTTAAATTACGTTGACTTTTATCAGATCAGCCCCTATGGATATGCGCAACTACCAAGACCTGACAATGCCGTGCGAACCAGTACAAACCGTTTCATTTCCTATTTTGCAAATGTAGCTTATACTTTTAATCAAAAGTACACGGCAACTTTAAGCGGACGCAAGGACGGTGCTAACCTGTTTGGTGTTAGAACCAATGACAAGATTACACCGTTATGGTCGGCTGGTATTGCCTATGACATTGACAGAGAAGATTTCTATTCGGTTGAATGGTTGCCGAGATTAAAGTTGCGGGCAACTTATGGTTACAATGGCAACGTCTATAATGGCTCAGCTTATGTAACAGGCACCTACTCCACGAATTCTCTCACCGGTGCGCAGCAGATCACCAACCTGACCGCACCCAATCCGGAACTCAGATGGGAGAAAGTGAGAAACATCAACCTCGGGTTGGACTTTGCCACAGCAAAAAGCCGGCTTGCTGGCACCATCGAATATTATCGAAAGGACGGGCAGGATCTCATTCAGAACATCCCGCTTTTCCCATCGTCCGGATTTTCTTCTTTTATCGGAAACGCAGCAAGTACAGTGACAACTGGATTTGATGTCACCCTTGCCTATAAAGTATTGAGTAACCGTTTAAAGTGGATAGCAACAATTCTCGCCAGCACGCTGCACGATGAAGTAAAAAATTACAATATCACCTATAATAACGCAACGATCCGGCAAAATCCAGGTGGTGGGATTCCTTCTGTCGGTCGCTCACTGTATGGAATTTACAGCTATAAATGGGCGGGCCTTGACCCCATCAATGGTGATCCCATGGGATATTTAAACGGAAAGGTTTCCAAGGACTATGCCGCCATCATCAATAATTTCCGGCCGGACAGCCTGGTTTATAACGGACCAGCCCGGCCGAAAGTTTACGGTTCACTACGGAACGATTTCAGCTATCATAATTTCACCTTATCAGCGAACGTAGGCTATCAGTTCGGGTATGTCTTTCGCCGAAATTCGGTGAGCACCAACCTTCAGGACCTGATTAGTGCTCCTTACGGCCAGCACGCTGATTATGCTGCACGCTGGACAAAAACTGGAGATGAGCTACACACGAATGTACCTTCATTAGCTTACCCTGCCAACAACAACCGCAACCTGTTTTACCAGTACTCAGAAGCGCTGGTTGCCGATGCTTCGAACATCAGACTACTGGACCTCCGGTTAGGATATGAGTTTCAAAGGACGGAATGGGCAAAACTGCCGTTTAAATCACTTCAGTTATTTGCCTATGCGACAAATCTCGGCGTTATATGGCGGGCAAATAAATACGGTCTGGACCCGGGCCTGCCGACTTTTCAGTCTCACCTCCTGCCGAACCCATTTTCCATATCCTTTGGACTTAATGCTCACTTATAATCAAACATATCATGAATAAGTATCATATGAAAAAAATCAGCCTGATAACGGTTTGTTATATCTGCTTGATTGTTATGATGACAGCCTGCAAAAAACAAGATGAATATCTGGACATCAAGCGCAACAAGACAGACGTGACGCCCAAAACACTTGAAGATTTCCAGGCCGTCTTGGATAACAATCAGGTTATGAACGGATATAGTTCTATTATCGGCCTAATCGGAACCGATAATCTGTATGCGCCGGATACTTACCTGGATGCTGCAGATCAGACCGTCCGTAATGCTTATTTATGGAACAAAGATATTTACCAGGGAACAACCGCAGCGGAATGGCAATACCCCTATCAAGTGGTTGAGTACGCTAACATTGTTCTTGATGGCTTGAATGCCCTAAGTGCTGATGAACAATCGCAAGCCGTCAGTAACATTAAGGGATCCGCGTTATTCTTCAGGGCATACGCGTTTTATGAGTTAGCGCAACTGTATTGCAAAACTTATACCCCCGAAAGTGCAGCAACTGATCTTGGTATCCCGTTACGGCTTACATCCGACGTTAACGTCAGGGTGGGCCGTTCGACGCTACAAGCCACTTATGATCAGATTCTGAACGACCTGAAATCATCCGTTGTACTGCTGCCTAAGGTGCCGCTTTATAAAACCCGCCCGTCATCTACAGCAGCTCAAGCCTTACTGGCTAAAGTGTATTTTTCAAAAGGAGACTATGATCAGGCACTGAATTATGTGAATAACGCATTGCTAGATAACAGTTCACTCATAGACTTTAACACGCTGACCCTAACTACAGCCAACCCATTTCCAACGTTGGCCAAAGGAAATCCCGAGGTCATCTTTCATGCATGGGGTCTTGGTTACACCCTAACTACCCTGAGTGGAAGAGGACGCATCTCCCCTGATTTGTATCAGTCCTACGAAGCGGGTGACCTGCGGAAAGCGGCTTTCTTTACTGCTGATGGAACCACCGGATATTATCGGTTTAAAGGCTCCTACTCAGCTAACGCCTATTATTTCTGTGGTATAGCTGTCAACGAATTATTACTCATCAAAGCGGAATGCCTTGCTCGCCGGGAAGATATCACAGGCGCATTAGATAATCTTAACCTGCTGTTGCGTAACCGGTACACGAAGACTGCTTACTTGCCCGTGAGCCTGGCTAATAAAGGCGCAATTCTGAATCGGATTATACTGGAGCGTCGTAAGGAAATGCCTTTTACGGCACAACTCCGATGGGAGGATCTGAAGCGATTAAATCGGCAAACTGAGACACAAAGCACATTGCGCCGCTTGTATAGAAATAACGAATACATTCTGCTCCCCAATGATCCACGGTATGTATATCCGTTACCAGACGACGAACTACAGCTCAATAATCTTCCACAAAATAGCCGCTAAGTTTTAAAGATGAAACAACAGAATCTAATCTCAATTGCAAACGCCTGCCTAGTGCTGACGTTGTGCATTGGCCACGCGAATTTTAGTATGGGACAGTCCCGGATAAAAATTAACCACACAGACCAGAAAGCAATAAGGCTAAAGGTTTTCTATCCAAATACGACAACTGAGGATACCCTAATCCTTTTTAGTACCGACAATGTTCAGAAAATACTTACCAATAATTTTTTCGAGGAGAAGATGGGCATTAAATCCGTCAAAGGCAAAGACGGGGCTTTTGACTTCATAATGCCTGCGGGTAGATCACCTTATACCCATGTTATACTGGCTCGCCTGAAGCGTCAGAGCGAAAGAAAAGACACCAACGCTATTTCTCAGGAATCATTTGTAGGAGAAGAGATCCTGACCTATTATGCGTTTAAAAACGGAGATAATTTGGTTCTTCAAGTTAGCAAAAAAGGCAACTTCGAACCGCGGCGGGGATACCGGCACAATTTTTCCTTACGCTTTTCGGGAAAAGGTGCAGAAACGCAGAACTTATGGTATGGCGTGGACTCGATTGACTATCATGTCCGCCTTTCTCCTTTTACCGGTGAAAAGCACACTTACCTTGTTGAGAACTATGAAAATAAAATCATTGCCGACAGTAAGCGTTTCTTGGAAAACCACAAAAACCATCTTTCACAATCGGACTATCTCTTCCTTATAGCGCATGCAACGTTCAAGGCGAAAAAAGACGAAGCCTATCTTATCACCCGTACGCAGGAGAAAGCGCTGCGGAATTACAGCGATACGGAACGTAAAGCATTTCAAAGTCGATACGATTCCGCATTTCATGCTGCTCAGTCTATTCTTCCACCCGGTATACTACGTTATTCCATGGATTATCCGCAGGCGGAATATTATAAAAAATGCATTCATGCAATATTAACCGGCACTTTTGATTATCGGGACAGCCTATTTGCAAAGATCAGGTCTGAGAAGCCGGGGTTATTGCGAGATCAATTACTGGTTCAATACTTTGCCTATTTATCGCATACTCATCCTGGCGCAATCGGCAATTTACATGAAGCGGCTATGCTTGCCGAGGAAGGAGATTACAAAAACTATCTCAACTCCCTTACTTTTGGGCCGGGTGCACCAGCTTTTGATTTCGACTTACCCGATAAAGATGGCAGACACATACGGCTTTCAGATTTTCGAGGAAAAGTAGTTCTTATAGACTTTTGGTATACCGGTTGTGGTAACTGCCTGTATTTTTATCGCAATGAACTGTCCAAAGTGGAAGAATATTTTAAAAACGACACCTCGGTCGTCTTTTTGACGATTAGTATTGACCGATCAAAAGCCCTATGGGTAAAAAGCATACAGGCAAGGCAATATACCTCCTCGGACGTCATTAATCTGTACACTGATGGAGCAGGAACCAACCACGATGTTATTAAAAGGTATGGTGTATTTGGCTACCCTCGGCCTGTATTGATAGGAAAAGATCAACGTATACTTAAAGCAGACCACATCCTTCGTTCAGCTTCAGCGATTATTGCGTCCATAAGGAGTGCGAAATAACAGGTGGGAATACTGTTGTATTCCCACCTGTTCCGCCTACTTCTGGAAGGCACCATTTTGGACTAACTCAGCCCCCGCGATCGGTATTTCTTTGGTCATCGGGTTTGGAGTTGCGTCTGAACGAACCTCACAAATTCTTGAGCTAACGTTACATGTAGAGCCTGCGGTCACCGCAGTTACTACATACGTTGATGCATTGGTCTGCAATACACCCCAAGTTTGCAGTGCGGCTGAATTCCGCGGCGTCATGGCGAATGCGCCGCTGATGCCCACGATGGTAACTATCGCCAACATGGCGATACGAGCCCTTTGTAAAAGGCTTTTCTTGTTGTTTAACATAATAGCGAATTTTTGAATTAGTGCCTACTCTGATACAGGTTTTCGGCTTCTCCTGATTCGATGCGCATAGAATATCTTATAGTGTCAGTACCTCTGTACTGGCCCTTTCGAGCTTTACTTTAATGAATATACCTGCTGCGGCAAGGGCAGTAAATGCAATGTTAAACAGGAAATGTTGGTGCCAGCTCATTTGATTGAATACACCGGCACAGGAACAGGGTACTCTCGGAAAGATCTGCAAGATGATCAATCCGATATACATCGTGAAAGCAGTCATCAAGACTAAGGATAGCCGTAGTCCGAGCATACGTGTCTTTACTTTCATAAGGAGAAAAACCGCCAAAAATTCCACAAAGGGCACCGCCACTACCAGAACGGCAGACAATGACTTGGAGAAAACCTGATTGTTCATCTGGCGGACGAAATGGTTCCAATCCAGGATTTTATTGGTTGCTGTAAAAAGGAAAAGTAATGCCAAAAGGTGAACACAGCCTTCATATAGCCAATACATGATTTTCATAGTCATTATGCTTGCTTGAAATTGTCAAATAATGTTGGATTGCCTGTTTTATATCGTCAATTCTACAGCGTTGCTGCCTTGTTGCCTTCAAGCATTTTATTACGGCATCAACTAATACTACACTACCGGTTAAGCGTAAAAGCTTGGTACGGAGAGTCTGAAGATTTGCAGAAAGCAATACGTGTGGCTGGACACCCGTCAGTACAAACGCGAGCAGCGCGCCTAGCGAATAAACATCATCACCTGTGTCAGGTTCCTGATACTCCAGTTGTTGCGGTGACACATACCCAAACGTTCCAAGAAGAAACGGAGGGTCAGGTTTTGTCTCCAATCGGGAATAGCTTAGCTCAAAGTCTATAATGCACAGGCTATCGTCCTGCAGAACGATGAAATTACTGTCTGTAATGTCCCGGTGTATCATTCCAAGATTGTGGATTTGCTCTGTCAGCAGAACAGCTTCCAGAAACCATCGAACCATTCTTTCCTGGTTTGCCCTGTCAAGAGAACGCCATTCCCGGCCCTGTAATGCAGAACGCACGTGATGGCCCAGGGACTCGCCTTCTGCAAAGTCCAATACCAGGTAGGCTTTGTCTCCTCTTTCGATATAATCAATGAAGCCTGGTGTTTTGATGTGATCGTGAATCTGAAGAACCACCTCCTTTTGCCACAACAACCTGTCTTTCATATCCCGGTCAAAATGATCATCAAAGATCATGGGCCTCCCTTCTTTTATCAGGCACCAGTTGAAAGCCATCATTCGCAAGTTCACAGCTTTATAAACTGCTCCCTTAGGACTTGTTCTCATTTCTTGTACCGGGAGGTAGCACCCGCCAAGAATTTTCGGCCGGTTAGCTTCCTTCTTATAGATTTTCGGGATTGCAAAAGGAAAGCCCTTTTTGTCTGGTTTTCCCAAATGCATAACTCCATCGCCGAGAAATACTTTCTGAACATACAATATTTCTCCGATTCGTAATGCTGCAGGCACCACCGGTCCCTGGTAGCCCCTACTTAAGTCAGCTAATTCCACCGCTATTTCAAGAGCCAATTCTAATGTATCAGGAAAGACGATGATTGCTTTACCAATTTCTTCTTCACCATAGGTTCCTGAATTAAGCCTGTATTGGTGCGTCTGGTCTTTTATAATTCGGAACGCACACTCCGAGCTTTTCAAATAAGGAAGAACTTTTTGGAGAAGATCAGGGGTACTTTTTGTTTTGCAGGATATGATTAAAGCCCATCCATTGTGGGGCTTGATGCTGCCCACTACTAGGCATTTTTCATCCTCCCTGAAATTTAATCGTGCCTGCTTCAATAACGGTTTGTAGGAAACAAGCTGGTAGAAATAGGTCTGTGCCATACGCCATCGCTTTATACAAAACTATAACGCCTATTAAACAAACTGAAATAAAGCACCTTCCGGGGCAGCTCCGAGTGTCTCAATTGAAACAATGGCAATGCTCACAGCGGACATACGCTGCTCTTAAAGCAGACGTTCGAAGAGGTCATCACTTGTTGTTAATCTTCTCCGCAAGGATGCAATGCTATTTGGCCCGAAAAGTGGTATGTGGAAAATATCACTATAGGTATGCCTTCAAAATTTGAACAGGATACTTTTAAGATGACCGGGCACTTCTCGTACGGCTGTAGTGGGATCTGGATACGTTAAGGTAGGATACGATATCTTGTTGTTGCAGGCGACTTGTATCGAATAGACGACTAAATGTTTCATCACGAAGCTGCGCAGGCAAGCTCAGCAGATAGCTTCGAAAATCCGACCGTTGTTTAAAGCCCAATATAATCTCCCTCTCAAACTGAGTTGTTTCGGGAAACAGTTTCCGAGTCGCTTCAAGTTGCGCATAGGTAATAACGGACAAACTGCTATCGGCTAATAACTGCACATAATGCCGATTGGGTTCTTTGCCAAAAAAGCTATCTACTGCGCAGATAAAATCGCCGTCTGCAAGAAAACAATCAATAACTGGCCGTTTGTTCATCCTATGGTCCTCAGAAAAATGAAAAATCTTGGCAAGACCACTCCGGATGTACCAAATTCGATTATTTACATCACTTGGCCGAAGTAAAACAGTATCCTTGGAATAATATTCCGGATAAGCAATAGACCAGAGATATTTCGTAAAGTGATCAGAATACCGGGATTGATTTGGATAAACCATAATAGAACTTAGCTAAAGATTTTTAAACCGATTGATTTGCGAAAATCGGAGCATAGTTTTTCAAGACAAATAGCGTAGCGTATATTAAAATAAAGGAACCACCTTTTGCTTCCGTACAAAATTATCTATTTAAGTTGTAAGGCTTCCTTACTGTTATTGTTAGCTATATATTGAATTCGAGACCCACACTTCTTGTTTTTCCCAAAAACGATACCAGGATATCTAACAAAAACAATGGGATATACTTATAAAAAGCTCATTATCAGTAACTTTAGTCAAATGTTTTTACTGAAGAACTCGCAGTACTTCACTACAGAAAAGATAGCAGTTTGGGACTGTGGCTGAAAGAAGCTTGATTACCAATCAGTTTTCGGGCTACAAAGCACTCAATACGGGATAAAAAAACGCATAGAATTTCACAAAGGAAATATTTCGAAGGTGATAATTATTGGTATGAAATGGCTGATATGTTGGATACTCTTCCCGCTTGCTAGCAGATTTTCGCCTATCCTAGACCTTTTTAATACGGTCATAGATGGACACATTTGATCAAATCAAATAGGTGTTCCCTGCAATGGAAGCCATTTTCGCTGCTTTTCTACAAAGAAAATAAAACGGCAGGTACTTGTGTGAGGAACGCAATACAGAAACTGAAAACACTGGCTCAGAAAATGCGCCGTGAAGTAGCTGAGCTTAAAAACAAAGCCGAATACAACATCGGGTTCAAAAGGCATCCGCAAACAGTAAAGCTACTTTACCACAAATGCAGGACGAGGGACAGTCCATAATTGCAGCTGTAAAAGAAAATCATTTTCTAGAATGCGGATTCAATCTGCGGCTACCAGGAAGATTTGTTTTTCAGCCAACTAGTAAACCGGTTTGCCAAACGAAGAAAGCTTAATGCTGTCATCATGGAACCAGTTGTCGGGTTAGCAAGCAGGTGCCTGGGAAGTAGAAGAACGTAAAAAACTCGCTCGCATGTTATGTCACCACTTTTGAAAAAAGCGGGACTTATCTTTATAGAAAAAAAAAGCCATGATGAAACAAGGCCCATCAAAGATTGCATTTCCGGAATTTCAGGAAGCCAATCTTGTATTCACAGAAGCGATTGCAGTACTTACAATGCAGGAAGATATTTTATTACTGACGGCCGGTCGTATTGCAGAACAGGCCAATCGCCCGCAGAGCGACATTGTCAAATACTTCGGCAGCCTCGATACGCTTTTGGCCATGTATCATCAGCAGCGCAACGTGGAACAATGGCTTAAAGACAACTTCCGCAAATAGTTTACGCTTAACGGGCCACAAGTAATGACCTATCTACATTTTCCTGGTTCGCTGGACATTGACCACGAGCAATTCTGCCTGACAGCTAAAAAATAAAGCCTTCCGGCACTCGCTGTCTGAAGGCTTCAACCTAAACCTTATCACAATTCGGAAAGTGGGTTGCTTTCCTTATGGGCAAGTATCGTCAAATTTACCCTTGGAACCAAAGATTAAATGCATCATTAATTCGATGTGTCAACAATTATAGGGCTATGCCAACAGCAAACGGACCGCGCTATGGGAATTGCCTGATCTTGACTGATAATAATTCGAACGCAAATCCATCGCTGATTTCCTTTAAATACTGATGTGCTGCTGGCATCAGTACGCAGGTCATGTGCCGGATTTAAGTATAACACTGCAGAAATTGCTATAAATATGGGGGGGGGGCAAACTGCTACCCGAGTGTCAGTAAGTTTTCAAGGCGGGTATCTCCTTTTCAAACACCTTGACCTAAAGCATTCAATATTAAGGCAATGCTGCAGAAATATTGCAATTGGCCACATCCGGCAAACCGGCTTTTGCGTATAAATAGCTTTCTTTAATGCGAAGATATTATTTTTAGGATTCTATATCACTTGTTTATGCCGATACTGCTTCCATTTAATACCTCGTCTCTTCGTCAAACGGAGGAACAACAGCTTAATCAGGCCCGCATTCAAATACTACGTGCGCTGCTCGTAGCCTACGCCGGTATTTTTGTCCTGCTCACTTTATTTTATCTGATATTCGAAAGAAACTACCTGCTGGTTCGTTCCAGTTTTATCCTGGTGGTCCTTGTCATCAACCTGATATGGCTACTGCGAGGCGGAAGCTGGCGTCGCATTGCTCATGCCTTTATCTTTTGTCTGACGTTGATCATCTGGACGAATATTCTCTTTATCCGGCAGGGTGTCAACCTGGTCATGGTTCAGTACATCGTTTTGATTGTTACCTGCGGCTTTTATCTTTTAGAGGAAAAATGGGGACTGGTTTACGCCACCATCAATATTATACCGTTACTGGCCTACATCTATATGAATGAATACGCCGGCCTCAGCATCGCCAGCCCCATTCAGAACCTCAACAATACTGCTTATCACGTTGTACTGGCCTGCAACTTCGTGATACTGATCTATATACACTACTATTTTTTTCGGGAATACAAATCGGTCAACGTCCAGCAAGCTGAAAACAGACGTGAATTACAAAAAGCTTTGCTGGCGGCGAATCACACGGCACAGGAGAAGACCAACTTCTTAGCCACCATGTCCCACGAACTGCGCACGCCCTTAAACGCCGTGATCGGAATGACCAACCTGTTGCTGATTGAAAAGCATACGGAGGAGCAGAAGGCAAATCTGGAAGTTTTACAGTTTTCTTCAGATAATCTCATGTCCATTATCAACGATATACTGGATTTCAATAAGCTTGATGCGGGCAAAACGGAACTACGTCCTGTCGATTTCCGTCTGGATGTGCTGCTGGATCGTCTTTGCGGTACGTTTAAAGAAAGAGCGGCAGCAAAGGGAATCGATTTCCAATGCCAGTCTGCACCAGAGCTGTCAGGCAAAACGCTTCATGGCGACCAGGTCCATTTAACCCAGATTCTCTTCAACCTGATCGGGAATGCGATCAAATTTACCGCCGTCGGAACGGTAGCCGTCCTGGCAAACGTAAAGACACAGGCAGCAGAAGTCCTTGAAGTTGCTTTCGAAATCAGCGATACCGGCATCGGGATACCTTCGGAAAATTTAGCACAAATATTCGAACCTTATACCCAGTCTCGGGCCAGTACCAACAGGCAATACCACGGTACCGGGCTCGGCCTTACCATCGCTAAAAAACTGGTGGAGCTGTTGGGCGGGGAACTGCTGCTGGAAAGCGAGGAAGGGACGGGAACGAAGTTTAACTTTACACTGTTGTTCAAGATAGCAGGTGAAACGGTTGTCACCCGGGCAACGGTGTCTCACGACCAAAAAGAGCTGGCCAGCCTGCGCGTTTTAGTGGCAGAGGACAATCCATTAAACGTGCTGGTGATTAGGAAACTACTGAAAGTCTGGTCTATTACGCCGACGGTAGTAGAAAACGGGCGGTTGGCGATAGATGCCGTTGTATCCTGTGATTATGATGTCGTGCTGATGGATATCAATATGCCGGTAATGGATGGCTTCGAAGCCTCCCGGCTGATCCGGGAATTACCCGATTCCCGCAAGGCTAATATCCCCATTATTGCCCTGACCGCATCCGTAGGGGCAGCTATTGAACATCACCAGGCCTATGCTTACCTGACGGATTGTATCCTGAAACCCTTTAAGCCGGACGACCTGCGCAGCAAGCTGGAAACGTTGCTGTAGTAGTCCGACAGAAGTCGATAACTCGAGCATGACACCCACGCTTCGCGGCTGGCTTATGCGTGCAGAAGCGGAACAAGCGTGTTTTTGACTGCTCTATTCGATCTCCGGTGTGTCTTAAATCGGGACAACAGTAACAATCCATACCTGAATTTCGTACACTTACAGCCCCAAAGGCGGGCCGATGCTTTTCACTCCCCCTAAAAAGAACTGGAAGATTAATGAAGTTTCTGCTGCAGTTAACGAACTGAAAAAAAGACAAGCGCTTTCCGGCTACAACCTGGATTTTAATGGGCTTCCGAGTGTTGGTGATGAAAATTTTTTCATGATCGCTGCCTGTAGACACACCTGCTCGGGTCGCACCATTATTATCGGTTGCACTAGGAAGGATAGAGTTGCTATGAACTTTCCTGGCCCCTGGCTTCTTAAATAAAGAAATTGTGATCGCCAGGAATGCACCTTTCGTCGCAGAATGCAAAGTTACTACAGGCAGCGGCATTTTTACTTGTGCCCCTGCTGTTATTGATAACATTGCCACCCTTTCAAATAGTTTTAAAGCGGCAGGTACCGGCATAACGAACGGTGTGCAGCAAACAGGAACCATTGGCTCAGGAAGTAACCAAGCTTAACAACCAAGCAGAATAAAAGGTCAGGAGTGTTCTGGAGAAGCCATGCTGTTTGCAGCATGGCTTTCTAATGTATGCTTATATTCGTTCCTAGGCAAATCATGCAGTCCTTATTTTCATTTAATATAATAGAGTTTGAGATCAATACTTCAATTCCGAGTTAAATGGTTAAATCCAGCAAACAAGGGGTTTCTGCCCTTATAGTTACAATCCAGACTGTAATCGCTTCTTCAACAGGTGCATATCACTACTGACTTTAATATCTAAAATTCTCGCGTAATGTTGTGTTTGCTTGAGGTTCTTATGGCCCAGCATTTTGGAAACCGACTCGATAGGTACGCCCTTGCTCAAGGTAACTGTTGTTGCAAATGTATGGCGGGCGATATGAAAACTGAGGCTCTTACGAATACCGCAAACATCGGCGATCTCCTTTAAATAAGCGTTCATCTTTTGATTACTCAAGATCGGCAAAACGGTACCTTTTACCTGACACAATGGATGATCAGCGTATTTTCTGACAATTGACAAGGCTTGTGGTAACAAAGGTATCTTGGATGCACTATTTGTTTTCTGCCGACTGGTGTCAATCCATTCCTCACCATCAAAACCGATAACAATCTCTGAACGCTTGAGTTTTAGCACATCAGCATAAGCTAAGCCGGTGTAACAAGAAAACAAGAAAATGTCACGCACAACAGCAAGCCTTTCAGTCGCAAATTCCTTTTGGCTTATTTTAGTTAATTCACCGTCGGTTAAAAAAGGTCGGTCATTTTCCTTTTTGGCCAGGCTGAATTCTGCAAAAGGGTCTTGAGGCAACCAGCGCCGTTTGACGCATAAAAGAACAATTTTTTTAAAGTAGGTCAGGTATTTAATGGTTGTATTGTGCTGACACTTCCGGATGCTCTTGAGCCAGAAAGAGAACTGGCTGATAAATTCATAATCCAGTTTGCGGATATCCAGGTCATCGGCCTTGTACTGCCATTCGATAAAATTCTTCGTATGCAAAAGCGTCCGTTCGAAAAGGTCCAATGTGCCTTCCGAATACTCCTCCGGCACCAATGCCTTTACCTGATCATTATGCGCCCTAAACTCCCGAAGAATATATTTCCGGTCGTCCACGCCCATCAGATAGTTCTTAATGCTAACTGCTGTAACTGCTTTGTTCAGGTCAATCAAACAGCGTCTTGCATCATGAACTTTGTTCGTCATGATCTCCAGGAAGTTGTTGATGGACTTCGCATCCTCTTTTGTTCCCGAAGCTCTTCCGCTCCGCTTATTCCAACGGGCAAGGTCCCAGGTGCGCTTGGTTGATATTTCTACTGGAATGCCGTCCACGGTAATCCTTAAATAAACTTGGTAAGGATCACCATCCTTGTAAAACTTGGGTTTTTTGAGATGAGTTAAAATACTAAAGCTTCTTTCTAACATAACACTGCAATTAAAAGGTTAACAAATGTCGACTTGCAGCGCTTGGAAAACAAGATGTTCAAATAATGAACAAGTTGATTATCAGTTATTTGTGGCACTTTTCGGGAGTAGTAAATCTGATTGCTACTACTCCCGGAATTACTCCCATTTTTTTTGATAATTATTGAATAGTTTGGGATAGCAGCAGAAACAAAAAACCCTCTAAATCAACGATTTAGAGGGTTTTGAGCTGTTTTAACACTGTTTCTAGCGGTGAGGGAGGGATTCGAACCCTCGGTACAGTTTCCCGTACGTCAGTTTAGCAAACTGATCCTTTCGGCCTCTCAGGCACCTCACCAATTTTCAATAATACGTCCCCGTTTGGGATTGCAAATATAGTAATTCAAGTAAACCGTCAAAAAAAAAATACGGTATTTCTAATAATCTATTCGCACGTGGTAAATACTCATGAGCATGCGCTTAAATATAGTTTTAATGGTTTCCAAATCTTTCAACGTAATATCACTGTCTTTCAACTGGTTCTGATTTAATTTGTAATTCACAATGCGGTCAACCAGGTCGCTTATGGATTTTGCATCTGGCTCTTTTATTGAGCGCGAAGCGGCTTCTACAGAGTCGGCCAGCATTAAAACACCCGTCTCTTTAGAGAAAGGTATGGGTCCAGGGTAACGAAAAATGTTCTCATCAATGAATTTTTCGGGAAAATTTTTCAGGAATGACTGGTAAAAGTAATCAACCCTTGTATTACCGTGGTGGGTACGTATAAAGTTAATGATATCATCAGGCAGGTTGGCTCTACCAGCCATTTCTACTCCTTTGCGCACATGCCGGATAATGATTTGTGCGCTTTCTTCGTATGATAGCTTATCATGAGGATTAAATCCTGCCGTTTGGTTCTCAATAAAATACAGCGGGTTCTCCATTTTACCAATATCATGGTATAAAGCCCCTGCCCTAACCAGAAGCGCATTACCGCCAATGCTGTAAATTGCATTTTCGGCCAGGTTAGCCACCTGCAGGGAGTGCTGAAAGGTTCCGGGCGCTTTGAAAGCCATTTCACGCAGCAAAGCGGCATTCGTATTGGTGAGCTCAATAAGCGTTAAATCAGACGTTATCCTGAATGCTTTCTCGAAGGCGTAAATAAGCGGGTAAGCTAATAATGTAAGCATTACGCTTACTACAAACGGAAAGAACTCCAGCCACTCGATACTGGAAATATCACCCTCTCTAATAAAGGATATACCTACAAAGGCAGCAAAATAGTTTAAGGTAATAATGAGTGCCGAAGTTAAAAACTGCCCCCTGCGCAACAGGTTTTTGATACTGTAGATAGATACCATACCGGCTGTAATCTCATAAAAGGCAAACTCAAAGCTGTTAGGTACATAAAAGCCGGCAATTAGTATGACGAGCAGGTGAATGTTGAGCGCCAGCCGCGTATCAAACAATATCCGGATGATGATGGGCACAATACAGTAAGGGATGTAATACAAATTTGGTATTTGCAGCATAATAGCACCCGACAATGTAGCCAGCATGGCTGTGATTACCAATAATATCAAACCCACCAGGCGGTTGTTCTGATAAATATCTTTACGGAACAGCCTTAGGAATATAATAAGCAGCGTTATTGTTAACGATACAAGTAAAAACTGACCAAAGAAAACTTGCCAACGGTTACCATTTGCCCGTGCGCTATCTTCAAAATATTTTTTGTAGGAAACAAGCTTTTGGTAAACTTCGTCGTTTATCACAGACCCCTTTGTGATAATTACTTCATCTTTTTGTACCATGCCTTGCGTGGTCGAAATATTATCCAGGGCATCGCGCTTTAAACGACTGGTTAATTTATCATCATAAATGAGGTTGTTTTGAAGGCGGTTTTGCAGCAGATCGAGCATAAACGCCTTATCTACGTTATGAAGGGTAAGCTCCTGCTCAAAATAGGTCACAGCCTTTTCTTTTGTAAATAAGCCTGATGTGTTCTTAGCTGACGCTACGTTTTTATTTACTGCGGTGACATTATAGTTATCGGTGGCTGGTTGGTTTTTTATACCCAGGGTTATTAAGCCGGTAGCATAAACATGATTAAGCAACGTTCTACCCATTTCCAAGTAACGCGACTTAACTTTGTCGGGCAGGCCAGCACTAGCCCATTTCAGGTTAAAATCGTTAACGAAACCTTCAACCTGTTGGCGCTGTACGTCCTCGTTAAGCTGGTAAACGGGCGAAATATTCTGCAGTGCGGCCTCCTGATCTTTTTCCAGTTCGGCACTCGTTTTTAGGATGGCAAAATTATAGGGGGCAATCAGCTCTTTCTGATTCCAGATACGGCCTTTCTCGAATTCGTACCTGAATTTGGTTTGCTTAGGAAGCGCTAAAATGATTAATAATACACACAGGAGTATCAATAAAAACTTTACGCCAACCGCGTACTTGCGTACTACTGCCCTTTGTCGTGAAATACTAAACTTTGCCATTCAAGAGTTACTTATCAAATATAGTGCGATTTTGGCGCCTAAACTAATCCTTGCAATTATAGTCTAAATGCTACAATATACATTCAGTAAGTTCATTTTGTTAAATTAGGCGGTTAACCGACGCTCAAAACCAAGGTTTAGCTATAACCAATTTTAATCTTATACGTTATACATTTGCATGAGAAAATTTTTCTTACTGTTTACTTTAATTACTACTTGCCTGCTTGGTAACGCACATGCACAGCGTTTCAACTCGCCAGACCAGCTCAATAAGCTGCGCCCGTTACAGGATAGCCTGATTAGGCTGGGTAGCCAAATGGTTAATAACCCGGGCGATCCGGAACGCAAGAATGCTAATTACACATTTATCCGCACGCTCGTAAGAGCACTCCAGGTACCTAACTCCTATGCTTTCAATTTTGATTCCCTCAAAATGATAAGCATTTTGCGTGCGCCCGATAACAAATTCCGCATTTTTAGCTGGTTCGTTATGAACGAAGATGGCAGTTACCGCTTTTACGGTGCGTTGCAGGTAAACACGGGTGGCAAATTACAACTACACCCACTTGAGGACTATTCTCACCTACTTAAAAATCCCGAAGATTCTGTAACTGACAATCATAAGTGGTATGGTGCCGAGTACTATAAAATTATTCAGGTTAATGCCGTAACACCTTATTACGTGTTATTGGGCTGGAAAGGAAATACAATAAAATCTACTAAAAAGGTTATCGAGGTTATATCATTTAAAAATGGCAAGCCGGCTTTTGGCTTACCTGTATTTGCCGGCAATAAGAAAACCAGGAACCGTGTTATTTTTGAGTACAGCCGCCAGGCCTCTATGTTGCTTCGGCATGTACCTGAACAGCATCTAATTGTGTTTGATCACCTGGCCCCTCCAGATGACAAGTTTAAAACCCAGCAAGACACATACGGCCCCGACCTTACCTATGACGGTTATAAGTTGCAAAATGGCAAGTGGACCTATGTAGACAATTTAGACATGCGTAACATTCCCTCCCCGGTAGACGTGGATATTGCAGACCCTAAAAAGCAAGCTATTAGAGATCGCAATTCTGTTCCTTTACGAAAAAATTAAGTGCGGTAAGTTATACTTGCACCCTCGGTTTACTGTTGTAACTTGTAAAGATTTCAACACAAAATTCCGGTTTCGGGGATAAATACTATTTTTAGAAAATTTTTTAATTGAAACTATGGTTCAAGATACGCTTTCGATCGATAAAGAACTTGTCGAACCGAAGTACCCAAAAAGTATTCCCTACATTATAGGCAATGAAGCCGCAGAGCGTTTTAGCTTCTATGGCATGCGCTCTATACTTGCCACCTTCCTGGTAGCACAGTTCTTCAACCCCACCCATAACGCTGCATTGCAAACTGTGGCAGAGGCGAAAGCTAACGAAATAACCCACATATTTGTGGCACTGGCTTATGCCATGCCGTTTGTTGGCGCCTTAATGGCCGATTGGTTCTTTGGTAAATACAAAGTAATCTTATACGTTTCGATATTATATTGCTTCGGCCACTTGTTGCTGGCTATATTTGATACCGATTTGCAAGGCTTTCGTTACGGCCTTGTATTGATTGCAGTTGGCGCCGGTGGTATTAAGTCATGTGTATCAGCTAACGTGGGCGATCAGTTTGACAAAACCAACCAAAGCTTACTATCAAAAGTTTATGGATGGTTTTATTTTGCCATTAACTCTGGTTCTGTACTCTCAACCATCGCTATACCGTACATTTATGAGCATTATGGTGCTAAATGGGCTTTTGGCGTTCCTGGTATTTTGATGGCCCTGGCCACTATTATTTTCTTTTCGGGCCGTAAAAAGTATGTCAAGCTCCCGCCCTCAGGCATCAACCGTAACAACTTCCTGTTCATATCTCTTTATGCGCTGTTTAACATTGGTAAAAAACAAAAAGGGCAGGCATTACTCGATGTAGCTAAAGACAGTTTCGACCATGAAAAAGTAGAAGGTATTAAAGCGGTATGGCGTGTAATGGCTGTATTTGCGTTTGTCCCTATCTTTTGGGCCATGTGGGATCAAAGCTTATCGGAATGGGTGTTGCAGGCTACCAAGCTTGATTTACACATGTTTGGGTACCAGTTACTGCCTGAGCAGGTTCAAACTGCCAACCCTGTTTTCCTGCTTTCGTTTATTCCTATTTTCAATTATGGTATCTACCCATTTTTAGATAGAATGGGGCTTAAAACCACGCCGTTACGTCGCTTTGGTGCAGGTTTAATATTAACAGGCTTGTCTTTTGTAATCATCGCTTTGATACAAACCCGTGTTGATGCTGGCGAACATCCGTCAGTTTGGTGGCAAATATTGGCCTATATGGTACTGTCGGCTGGTGAAACACTGGTTTCGATTACCGGCTTAGAATATGCTTATACACAATCTCCCAAATCAATGAAAAGTACCATGTCTGCTATCTGGTTACTTACAGTAGCTATAGGGAACATCTTTGTAGCTTATGTTAACAATAGTATATCAAATAAAGGCTTCTTCTCTCAGTTTGAGGGGGCTAATTATTACTGGTTCTTTGTGGGTCTGATTTCTGTATTCATTTTTGTTTACCTGTTCGTTTCCCCTCGCTTAAAAGAACGTAATTATGTGGCCGAAGATGAGAACCAAGTTGCGGCAGAAACGACTAACTTGTAAAAACTTAACATCTTTTAACAAAAGCAGGAAGGTACATGCTTTCCTGCTTTTGTTTTTTAAGGGCTTAAATACGTACTTTTGCGGCTTAAAACTTTATTACACCCGTGCCCGATAGCATAGTTATCATACCTACTTATAACGAAAAAGAAAACATTGAGCGCATGATACGCAAAGTGTTATCGCTTCCGCATGACTTTCATTTACTGATAGTTGATGACGGATCGCCCGATGGTACAGGCGCAATTGTAAAAGGTCTGCAGGCTGAATACCCCGAGCGTTTGTTTATAGAGGAGCGCAAGGGCAAGCAGGGTTTGGGCACGGCGTATATACACGGTTTTAAGTGGAGCATACAACGCAAGTACGATTACATATTTGAGATGGATGCCGATTTTTCACACAATCCGAACGATTTGCTGCGCTTACGTGAGACTTGTGTAGAAGGTGCCGATATGGCCATAGGCTCACGCTACGTTAAAGGCGTTAACGTGGTAAACTGGCCCATGAACCGAGTGCTGATGAGCTACTATGCCTCGGCATACGTGCGGTTTATAACCGGCATCAACATTAAGGATGCTACCGCAGGCTTTGTATGTTACAAGCGCAAGGTGCTCGAAACTATCCGGCTGGATAAGATCAAATTTGTAGGTTACGCCTTCCAGATTGAAATGAAATATACCACCATTAAACATGGCTTTAAGGTGGTAGAGATCCCCATCATATTTACCGACCGCACCGAAGGCGTCTCTAAAATGTCAACACGCATTTTCCGCGAAGCCTTTTTAGGCGTAATCCAGATGAAGCTGAACAGCATTTTCAGAAAGTATCCCGAAGGAGAATAATTGGGTCTCTGTGTACAATTTATTGCTTGTGGAACTGTGGTTCCAATGTGATTATTGATTACTATTTAATTGCCTAGCGATTATGCAGATCAGCATTCACTTACTTGCAAATGCATCATAAAAATGCTAAATTTGTTGGTAAATGAATGAGAATTTAGACCCAAATCAGGAACGCCTTACCTCTACCGAACGCGACATTGAAAAAGTGTTGCGGCCGCAGGCTTTTGAAGATTTCACCGGTCAGCATAAAATATTAGCCAACTTAAAAGTGTTTGTACAGGCGGCACGCCAGCGCGGCGAATCGCTTGATCATGTGCTGTTGCATGGCCCTCCCGGCTTGGGTAAAACTACCCTATCGCACATTATCGCCAACGAAATGGACGTAGGCATTAAGATTACTTCCGGTCCGGTACTGGACAAGCCCGGCGATCTGGCCGGCCTGCTAACCAACCTCGAAGCCGGAGATATACTTTTTATTGACGAGATACACCGCCTGAGCCCACTGGTAGAAGAATACCTGTACTCAGCCATGGAGGATTTCAAGATTGACATTATGCTGGAGAGCGGCCCAAATGCCCGCTCGGTGCAGTTAACCTTAAATCCGTTTACGCTGGTGGGCGCTACTACCCGCTCAGGTTTGCTTACCGCACCGTTACGGGCCCGCTTCGGCATCAACTCAAGGCTGGAATATTATGACGCCAAGTTGCTTACTACAATTGTTCTGCGTTCGGCCTCTATCCTTAAAACGCCCATTACCGATGAGGGCGCTTATGAGATTGCACGCCGCAGCCGTGGTACACCCCGTATTGCCAATGCCCTGCTACGCCGTACGCGCGATTTTGCGCAAATAAAAGGCAATGGCAGCATTGATACCGAGATTGCCAAATATGCACTTACTGCCCTGAACGTGGACGAGCACGGGCTCGACGAGATGGACAATAAGATACTGCTTACTATTATTGAGAAATTTAAAGGGGGCCCGGTTGGCGTAAAAACCATTGCCACCGCCGTAGGCGAAGATGAGGGCACCATTGAAGAAGTTTACGAACCTTTCCTGATCCAGGAAGGTTACCTGATGCGTACCTCGCGCGGGCGTGAAGCTACCGACAATGCCTACCGGCACCTGGGCATCATGCGCACAGGCCAGGCTCCAAGGTTATTTTGATATTAAAAGCGGCTTATGCCGCTTTTCTTTTTGTTTCCAAGTGCAGCTTTGGCTAAACGATATATTTTAAACACAATTTAGTGTGTTTGTGGTTTTTTCAGAATATTTGCTCCTCCTGTGTCTTTTATCGGCTAAACAACAATTACAGAATGCCCGGGCATGGCCACGTTTTTATCAACAATGAATATTAAGTCTATCTATATTTTACTGATCATATTCCTCACAAGCAGCACGTCTTTCAATGCAAATGCCCAAAACAGCAGGCTTGACAGAATTGAAGATGGGATTCTGCTGGATCTGGCGAAATCGCGCACACGCCCGCAAACCGAAGTGCTGATGTTTTTATCCAAAAACTACCAATACATCGATTACAGCATCCCGGTAGGTATGTTTGTAGGCGGTGCCATTGGCCAAAATAAAGAACTACGACAAAATGCGGCCTATGTAGCCAGCAGCACACTCATCTCCTATGGCTTATCGGCTATTATAAAAAAACTGGTTAAGCGCGACCGGCCATTTATCCGCAACGTGAGCATTACACCTGTTTACGAGCCAACACGTTACTCCTTCCCTTCGGGCCATACGGCACTCAGCATTTCTACCGCTACGGCACTCAGCATTTCCTACCCCAAGTGGTATGTAATTGCGCCCTCGTTTTTATGGGCAGGCGCCACCAGTTACTCGCGCATGTACCTGGGCGTACACTACCCTACCGATGTAGCCGGAGGGGCAGTTTTAGGTGCAGGTACAGCGGCATCACTTATTTTCTTAAAAAAGCCCTAACCTGCTTAATTACAACTCTTTTGTAACGGCTTTCATACTATTTTGTACTGCATATCGTTTTTCAGATAACTGATATGTGCAAGAGATTTTTTTTTACCACAACCACTTTACTTCTTTTCCTTTTCATTGGTCTTACTAGCCTTAAGACGCTTAATCCAACCGGTTCTATTGTGTTGCAGGATGAACCCCTGGCTTTAAAACCGATGGGCTTTTACATTGCTAACGTAGCGGATGAACGGAGCAGCAAAAACGCCATAGCGCAGCTGATTGTTAAAGCACCCGGCAACAAAATGCTGGTACAACCGGCCGACCTGCAAGGTGGCCCGAGCAAAGCCATTCAACAATTTATGGAGCGTAACCTTCCTAAAAACGAAGCCGAACGCCCCGTAATCATGAGCTTAAAGGAGCTTAAAATTACAGAGACAAGCTTGGCGGGCAACCGTGTTGAAGGCAGCATCCGCTTGTATCTATCTTTCGGCCTGCAAAAGGATTGGGGCACCGATCCACTAGTTGGGTATGGAAGCACTTTCCGCTATGTGCGCTCGGCCGATAATGCCAACGTAGTAGAACCACAGCTACGCAAGGCTTTAAAAAACGGGTTAAATTATTTTAACGACTGGATGAAAACGAACCATGGTATGAACGTAAAACTGGCGCGCAACGTTAAATTTATTTTTACCAATTACACCGATAATATAGAAGGCGATACCATTTATTACACTGCCAAGCGCCCGCTTACCTGGGCCGATTTTCAGTCGAAATATAAGCCAAGCGGCACCTTTAGCGCCATGGTAATGCCCAGCATAGCTTATGAGCAACATGCCAATATTAAAGATGGAACCATTTATGTAAACATAGCCATGAAAGCATTTGTACCCAAAAGCACCTGTTGGGTTAGTTACAATGCTAAAGAAGATTACACGCTGAACCACGAGCAAAAGCATTTCGACATTGTTAAGATTATAGCGGAACAATATAAACGGAAAGTGCTGGCCGAAAAACTAACGCCAGATACTTACGAGGCTTTTCTGAGCATGCAGTACCTCGACTCGTACCGCGATATGGATGCTATGCAGTTAGCCTATGATAACCAAACCAGTCATGGCAGAGACCGTTACGTGCAATCGCAATGGGACGAAAAGATTGAGAAAGAATTGAAAACATTAACCAAATAACGAAGAAGGGCCCCGAGATCATCTCTGGGCCCTTCTTCGTTATAACAGAAACCTATAATCTTACTTACAATCGGTAAGCACAAAGGTGGCATCAACCACCACGGTGTTCGAAACCGCATCGTAACGTGTTGTTCCGCTTAATCCATTAACAGCCGGTATTGCAACCACGGCCGATTTATCGAGCTTAAATGCGCTTGAGTTGTATGTTTTGCCGGCATAAGTGGTTGTAATACTATAGCTGTTACCATCTACCAGGTTTGTGGTTGCTACGCCATCGGTCATATAAACATTAGTACTTTCGCCGGTTGTGGTGTTCTTAAGTACTAACCAGGTTGATGGATAAGCAACCACTTGCTGGTTTGAGCATTTTGCAACCACGTTAACCATGGTTTTTATATAGTTAACAGTAGGCTGTGTAGCCAGTGTTACCTCTACCGAACCCTTACCACACGCGCCGAAGGTTGGCGTTTCGCCAAGTTTGGTTAAGCTGTTACCGTTGCGTGCATAAACCACTACTTTTAAATCGCCTGCGTCTGCGGGGATATCAGATAAAACGGCTTGCACACCTTCCTTAAGTTGGCTTACAGCTGCAGAGCTCACCGGTTGCTCGTTTGCCGTAGTCAGGCTCACCAGAAAATCGCCGTTCAACTGTTGCGCAGTATGCATATTAACGGTTAAGGTTGATGAACAGCTGGCGCCATACCAGTCGGCACTCCAGCTCGAAAGGTGCGTAATAGGAAAGGTAACAGCCAGCTTATTACCTTTGCGGATCACATTAGCTGTAGTTTCATATTTCCATTGGCCGGTTTGCTCGTTTAAACTCCAAATAGGGATGGCATCACCCGCAGCAACCTGTTGTTTGGTTTGCGGGTTAACCAGATTGCTGTTAATCTCCATGGTTAGCGTAACCGGTTTAGAAAAACCCTTTACCGCTGTTGAGCCGGCAACCATATTGATAGATAATAAACCGGCGGTAACAAATGAGGTACCGGCTGGTAATGCTTGTCCGTTAGGGCCAATGGCATTTGATGGATTTAAGCCACCTGGCAGCGCATTATAAGACGAGGTATTACCGGTTCCGAAAAATACAACGCTCGATTTTAGTTGCGAACTGTTGATTAGACTGCCGTTTGCATCCAGCAGCTGTGTGCCCGATGGTATACTAACGTTGCTGGCCTCGGTAGTAGATGTATTAGCGCTGGTATTAATGCTAACGGCTGAAGATGTACCTGCGCTAACCGTAGATTGTTGTACTACAGTTGCTGTACCATTAGCCGGGCTGGCGTACTCCACTAACGGAATAACCGGTGCAGAAGCGGCATTACTGGTAACAACAATGGTTTTTGATACCGGCATAAAGCCCGGTACATTCACATAAATATGGTAAGTAAGCGGATTGGCAATACTCGGGTTGGCGCTTTTGGTAAGGCTTAAAGGCAAGATGCCGTTGGTGGCCGTAAAATTTGTACCGCCACCATCAACCTGTACCAGCGCCGCATTGGCACCACTTATGGTAACAGCAAAGCTGGCAGGTATGGCCGTATTGCTTGTTGGGTTAGCGTTAACAAACTGCAACAGCGTTGGCGCTTTAGACAGCGTACTGGTATTAACAATGAGATTAATATCGTCAGTAGGTTTTTTACAGGCATTTATAGCCAATAAACTTACCAGGCTAAATGATGCTGCAAAAACAAATCTGCTTAATAGTTTCATAAGTAGTATAAATTATCAGGGGTTATTATCGTATCTTGAAATTAAAGTTAAGCTGTACTACAGGCAGCCAGCGGTAGCTTTTAAAGTTGGAATCGAACTGCGGCTCGAGCTTGTAATTATCGGCCAGCATTTCGGTACCGGTAATCTTGCTTTGTGGTTTTGACAGGTAGTAGGTACCTAAATCAAGGTTAACGTTAAACAACCGTTGCGGAAAGCTTTTGAACAAGCCAATGCCTGCATAGGGGGCAATGCCTTTCCAGCTCATATCAATATTGAGTGTGCCTAAATCGGCGCTCGAAAGGTTGTAGTTGCCCACCTTGTAATTACCCGTTGGCAATACTTCTATCCCACCGGTAGCCTTGTACAAGTAACCCGCCCCGCCTACCAACCTAAAGCCGCGGGCGTTTTTAAAAGGCACAAAATCGGCCAGCAGGTGTATGTTCGAAAACTTTACAGAAACATTGTTGGTAGACTGGAAGCCCGAAAAGCTGAATACGTTATTAGCTTTTACCGGTATAAAAGCAGCACCAGCCCGTACGGAAAGATTTTTAGTAACGCCGTGACGCACATCAGCTCCCACACCCTGCGTACCTGCCACAACCTGTAGAGACCAATTGTTATTGAAGGTAGAAGTGGGCGGTACTTGTGGTTTGCTCTGTGCTTTAGCCTGAACCGTTAATGCCACAAATGCTGTTAAAAATAAGTAAAATTTATTCATATCCCCTTAGTCGTTACTTTTTGTCGGTATGTTACGGAACGATTATACATATTTTCTGCAACAGCCACTTATACCGATTATACATACTTATAGTTACTATAAATATGTACAATAATAAAAGCTGGTAATATATGACCTTAGTGTGGTCCTCCCCCGTAAAACATAGTACTTGATTGTGTCACGTTTGGCAACTGTTTTATATTTGTTACATCAACACATACCCATGAAGTATATCTGGTCTCTTATTATATTTTTGATAGCCACCGCAGTACAAGCCCAGCAGGTAAACAAAGTAACCGATCCGGCCGAGTGGGTGAACCCGCTTATGGGTACCGACTCAAAGCCCGATCTGAGCAACGGTAATACTTATCCTGCTGTGGGTGTACCCTGGGGGATGAATTATTGGTCGGCCCAAACAGGCACTATGGGCAACGGCTGGATGTACCAATATGCGGCTGATAAGATACGGGGCTTTAAGCAAACCCACCAACCCTCCCCCTGGATGAACGACTACGGGCAATTTGCCATTATGCCGGTAACTGGTAAAACCAAATTTACACAGGAGGACAGGGCCAGTTGGTTTAGCCACAAGGCAGAGGTGGTAAAACCTTATTACTACAGCGTTTACCTGGCCGACCATGATGTAACCGCCGAGATGACCACCACTGAGCGTGCTGCGCAGTTTCAGTTCAGTTACCCTAAAAGCGATAGCTCATTTATTGTAATTGATGCTTTAGACCGAGGATCGTATATCAGGATCATACCTCAGCAAAACAAGATTATTGGCTATACTACGCGCAATGCCCGCAGCAAGCCGGTTAATTTTAAAAACTACTTTGTAATCTATACCGACAAGCCTTTTAACATTGCACGGGCATGGCATGGTAAAACACTAGCCGGTGCCGATTCGCTGGAAATAACCAACAACCATGCGGGCGCTATTATTGGTTTTAAAACTGCTAAAGGCGAAAAGGTGCACCTGCGGGTAGCATCATCGCTCATTAGCTTTGAGCAGGCCGAACTGAATTTACAGCGCGAGGTAGGCGATGACAGCTTTGAGGCCACCAAGCAAAAAGCTCACATTGCCTGGAACAAGGTACTGAGCCGCATACAGGTAGAAGGTGGCACGGCAGATCAAACCCGTACTTTTTACTCCTGCCTGTACCGTACGGTGATGTTCCCTAATAAGCTATATGAGGTTGATGCTAAAGGCAAAGTAGTTCATTACAGTCCTTACACCGGCAAAACTATGCCGGGTTACAAATTTGCTGGCACCGGTTTTTGGGATACTTTCCGGGCGCTGTACCCTTTTTTAAACTTGGTGTATCCATCCATTAACAAAGAGATGCAGCAGGGCCTTATTAGTGATTATACGGAGGGCGGCTGGCTGCCCGAGTGGAGCAGCCCTGGTTATGCCGATATTATGGTGGGCAACAACTCGGCATCGGTAGTGGCCGAAGCTTACCTGAAAGGTTTGCGGGGCTACGATATTAACAAGCTATACGAAGCCCTGCAGCACGGTGCTAACAACGAGGGCCCGGTCACGGCCACTGGCCGTTATGGTGTAAAATATTATAACGAACTGGGCTACGTACCTTATGATGTTAAAATAAACGAAAGCGCTGCCCGTACCCTAGAGTATGCTTATGACGACTTTGCCATTTATCAACTGGCCAAGGCCTTAAACCGCCCGGCATCCGAAGTGGAGTTGTACAAAACGCGCAGTCAGAACTACCGAAAGCTGTTTGACCCGGCAACGGGCTTAATGCGGGGTAAAAATAGAGATGGCAGCTTTCAGTCGCCTTTTAACCCGTTAAAGTGGGGCGATGCCTTTACCGAGGGTAACAGCTGGCACTACTCCTGGTCGGTGTTTCATGATGTGCAGGGGCTGATTAACCTTATGGGCGGCGAGCGGAAATTTACTTCCAAGCTGGATTCGGTATTTAGCCTGCCGCCTGTTTTTGACGACAGCTACTATGGCGGTGTGATACATGAGATACGGGAGATGCAGATCATGAACATGGGCCAATATGCACACGGCAACCAGCCCATACAGCACATGATTTACCTGTATAATTACGCCGGCCAACCCTGGAAAACCCAATACTGGGCCCGCGAAGTGATGAACCGCCTATACAAGCCCACACCAGATGGTTACTGCGGCGATGAAGACAATGGTCAAACATCAGCTTGGTACGTATTCTCGGCCATGGGCTTCTACCCAGTTTGCCCCGTAAGTGACCAGTATGTACTGGGGGCACCGTTATTTAAAAAGGTTACCCTAACACTTGAAAACGGCAAAACTGTTGTGATTAGTTCGCCCCAAAACAGTGATGCGAACAGGTATATAAACAACTTAACCTTTAACGGTAAACCTTACACTTACAATTGGTTAAGCCATCAAACATTATTAAAAGGCGGTGTATTACATTTTAAAATGCAGTCTGTTCCCAACAAAATAAGAGGAAACAGGCAAACAGATTACCCGTTTTCGATGTCTAATAAGCAGTAAACCAATTATTCTTTATATGCCATCTGATATCGTTATTGACTGTAGTCATACTTTAAAAGACCGTAAATTAACCATTGCATTTGCCGAGAGCGTAACTGCCGGTAAAGTTATATCTGAGTTTGCGCTTATACCCAATTGTGGCAGCGTACTTAACGGCAGTATTGTGTGTTACGATGTGAGTGTAAAAAAAAGCTTACTGGGCGTAACTGACGAAATGATTGAAAAATTCACGCCCGAATCTGCCGAGGTAACAGAACAATTGGCCATTGGCCTGCGCAAGCTCATCCCCTCCGACGTAATAGTTGCAGTTACCGGCCTTGCAGCGCCTGGTGGCAGCGAAACGGAAGAAAAGCCCGTAGGTACCATGTTTGTACATGGCTTTTTTAAGGATAAGCCCTGGAAACTTCGCCTTTATATTGATGATGAGCCGGAACAGGTAATTTTGAAAGCTATAGATGAAATAGCAAATTATCTACTTAAAGAGCTTGCAGTGAGCGCATAAAGCTTTCATATTTACAGTTATAATTTTATATACGTTGTCTTCTTATTTATTTTATTTTCGCCTCAGATACTTTTTGCGTATTTGTTATCCCATGTATAGAATATTTACAGCTATTGCCGCTTGTACCCTAAGTTTAGCTGCCTGTCAGTCGGGCAAAACGGCCAGTGTTACTGATAGTACCGCTACTACTACAACAGCCACTACTACAACCGCAACAACAGAGCCAGCAGCCAAAAAGCCAGGCAAAATGGGCACCAATGCCGAGATTATTGCCCGTAAGCAGGTGCCTATTTTGTGCTACCACCAAATACGCGACTGGCGCCCGCGCGACTCTAAAACAGCGAAGGACTATATTGTACCCATAGCCAGCTTTAAGGAAAAAATAAAGATGCTGGCCGATAGCGGTTACCATACCATACTGCCCAACCAATTGTATGACTACCTTACCACCGGCGCTGCATTGCCCAGCAAACCCATCATGCTTACGTTTGATGATACCGATTTGGACCAATTTACCATTGCCAATCCCGAACTGAAAAAGTATGGCTTTAAGGCGGTATACTTCATCATGACCGTATCTATTGGCCGGCCTAACTATATGAACAAGGAGCAGATCAAACAACTGTCAGACGAGGGCAACGTAATTGCTAGCCACACCTGGGATCATCACAACTTTAAAAAGTTTGCCGGTAAAGATTGGGAGACACAAATTGATAAGCCTACTAAAAAACTGGAAGAAATAACCGGTAAGAAGATAGAATATTTTGCCTACCCATTCGGTTTATGGAATGCGCAGGGTTTGCCTGAACTGCATAAACGTGGTTTCAAGGCAGCCTTTCAATTGGCTGAGAAGCGTGATCCTAATGATCCGCTGATGACCATACGCCGTATTTTAGATAGCGGTTACTGGAGCGCCAAAACCTTGCATAACAGTATTAAAAATAGTTTTTAACGCATTATTAAAAGCAAAAGCCCTTTCTGCATGCAGAAAGGGCTTTTGCTTTTTACAGGTTTTCGTTTGCCGGACCCTGACCTTTGTTGGATGACTCCTCACTCGGAGCACCGGGCGCGCCACTATCATTATCGGGCACCACAGTATCTACGCGTTCATCATCTTCTTTGGTATGTTCGGTAGGCGTATTGCCTTTTGATAATTCGCTATCACCGGCATTTTCGCCTATCTGATCATTGTTAGGGCTGGTATCTTCGTTGCCATTCGGGGTGTTCTCAGTTGCCATAAGTAGTATATTTATAGTTGTTAATTATTCTGCTATCCATTTAACGGCCTCTTCCAGTTTATCTAACGAAAAACCTTTTGAAGTTCCCGGAATCAGGAATTTAAAAATATTGCTGGTAAACCATTCTACGCTTTTCTGGTCGGTTACTACGGCCACTTTCTTCCATTTGGTAAAATGCTTAAGGCCTACTTTTACATCGTCCCACCATGCCCCGGCGCTAAAGTTCTGCGCATCAGTTTCAAGTACCAGCAGGTAATTGATCTCGCCCTGGCGTTTTACCAGATCATCCAATCGTGGTATTAGTACGTTATCAATGTCTTCTTTGGTCACCTCTCCTATGGCATGTATGCCAATTATATTATCAGGTAAATCATTTATAAATTGCAGCATATAGGTTAAATGTTGTTTCGACTATACAACGCCTACAGAGCAAATGTGTTTGCCGGTAGTGGTATTTGGCTGATTGCTAAGTAAGTTTCCCTTTTGGGTGATATTGCTAAGCCCAAGACTTTCTTGTTGGTTTTGACAATAAACTATATGCATTTGTGCTTTAAGTTGCACCTGTGTTTACTAATTTTCAGGACCAGTGCACTTACATTGGCTGCTCTTGGCGGTAAAGGCCGGTTACTACAAAGTAAGAGCTACAGCAACAGAGTAGACGAGGGGTGTTAACACCAACCTATTTTTAGCATTAAACAAGCCGAACTCAGACCACTTACAATTGTTTATCTTTGTATAAATGAATCAGCAGTTACAGCAATATAGCCAGTTAATTAAGGCCGAGGCTAAGCGCCTGGGCTTTATGTTCTGCGGTATTGCCAAGGCAGATTTCTTAGAAGAAGAAGCACCACGTCTTGAAAGCTGGCTAAAACAAGGCCACCATGGCGAAATGCAGTACATGGAAAATCATTTTGATAAACGCCTTGACCCGCGTTTACTGGTGGATGGTGCCCAATCAGTTATCTCGCTCGCATTAAACTATTATACCGACCAGCAGCAGGCTGATCCATTAGCTCCTAAGATTTCAAAATACGCCTATGGCATGGATTACCATGAGGTAATTAAAGACAAGCTAAAGCAACTGCTTTACTTTATGCAGGAAAGCATTGGAGAGGTTGGCGGCCGGGCCTTTGTGGATTCGGCACCTGTTTTGGACCGTGCCTGGGCGCAACGTGCGGGCATTGGCTGGATTGGCAAAAACTCCAATCTCATTAACAAAAAGAATGGCTCGTTCTTCTTTTTAGCCGAACTGATTGTTGACGCCGAACTGGCGTATGACATAGCACCGACCACCGACCATTGCGGTACCTGCACCCGCTGTATAGACGCCTGCCCTACCGAGGCCATTGTAGCGCCCTACGTAGTTGACGGTAGTCGCTGCATTTCTTACCTCACGATTGAATTAAAAAACAACATCCCCGAAGAATTTAAAGGCAAAACCGATAACTGGATGTTTGGCTGCGATGTTTGCCAAAACGTTTGCCCCTGGAACCGCTTCTCGACCACACACAACGAACCCGCTTTTAATCCCAACCCCGACTTGCTCGGAATGAGCCAGCGCGACTGGCAGGAAATTACGCAGGAAACTTTCCAGCAGGTATTCAAAAAATCGCCCGTAAAGCGCACCAAGTTCGACGGACTAAAGCGCAATATTGAATTTTTAGTTTAAGGATGCATTGCTGCCTGAAAGAACAGGATGGCTTTGTAACGGTAAAATAATACTTTTACTATTCCTTACAACCAATTATGAGAAAACTTAGTTTATTAACCTTACTCATAGGCCTAGCTTTTAGTGCCTATTCGCAAGAGTACGTGATTACCAAATTTGGCGTTGCTGCCAACGACAGCACCAAACTTAACACCAAAGCCATACAGCGTGTTATTGATAATGCTAACGCCAAGGGCGGTGGCACTATTGTGATTCCAAAAGGCACTTACCTAACCGGCGCCTTGTTTTTTAAACCAAAAACCAAACTGCGCTTGCAAGAAGGTGCGGTGCTGAAAGGGTCTGACAATATTGGCGACTATCCTCTTCTACCATCACGTATGGAGGGCAGGAGCCTGGATTATTATGCAGCTTTGGTTAATGCGCGCAATGTAGATAATTTTAGCATTACCGGCCCGGGGGCTATTGATGGTAACGGACTTAAGTTTTGGAAGGGATTTTGGGCGCACCGCGATTCCATGAGCCGGTTAAAAAAGGAGAGCACCAATCTGGAAGTACATCGGCCAAGATTAATTTTTATTTGGGGTAGTAATAATGTGAACATTCAGAATGTGAAACTCCGTAACTCCGGTTTTTGGACTACCCACTTGTATCAGTGCAACAACGTGTTAATTGAGAATTGCGATATCCGCTCCCCCTTTAGGCCGGTAAAAGCGCCAAGCACCGACGGTGTAGATATTGACGTATGTAAAAAAGTAACCGTACGTAATTGTTACATATCGGTTAATGATGATGCTATTGTTATAAAAGGCGGTAAAGGCCCCGATGCACATAAGCGGCCCGAAAACGGCATAGTTGAGGACATACTGGTAGAAAACTGCACATTTGGCGAGGCGCATGCCACCCTTACCTTAGGGAGCGAATGCATACATGCCAAAAACATTGTAATGCGTAACTGCAAGGTGAACAACAACTGCCCCATCCTGAAACTGAAAATGAGGCCGGATACCTACCAAATATATGAGGATGTAACCGTTGAAAACATAACCGGCAAATGTGGGATGGTGATTGACATGAACCCCTGGAAACAGTTTTTTGATTTGGGCGGCAGCGCCGAAAAACCGTTCGGAACCGTGCGTAACATTGCTATGAAGAGTATTAAAGTAGAATGCAACAGCTTCGGCGCTATGGAGGGTAATACTGCCGACAAAGTAGCCAACGTAATTTTTGAGAATATAGAGGCTACAGCTAAAAACCCTCAATTTAAAAACAAATACCAGGATGTTAAAGCTAAAAACGTAACCGTAAACGGCACTCCGTTAGTGATACAATAACACATCATGAAACAACCTAAACAAACAAGGCCTTTTTTACAAAAGGCCTTGTTTGTTTAAGCTATATTTTGTCCAAAAGTAAGCAGGTTATTATCCGGGTCGAGAATAGAAAACTCTGTTTGCATCCAGGGTTTGTGCTCCAGTTTGTTATAGTTAAGGTTTTTATCTTTTACAAAGTTGTACCAGCGTTCTATGTCATCCGTACGGATATAAACTTGCCCGTAGTTTTCTTTTGGGTCCAACGCGGCAAACTCAAAAAAGTGGATCTGAATATTGTCTTTCTGCACCATAAGGTAGCCTTCATAATCGCCGCCAAATTGCTCAAAGCCCAACCGCTTAAGGTAAAAATCTCTGGTGGCAGCTTTGTTGCGCATAGGTAACTTAGGGTTGATATGGGTAAGCATAGGGATTGTGATTTATATTAGTGTGTAGAGTAAAGGTACGATGTTAATTTAAATTCGCATATTGTATCAACAGCGCATCAATCAGGTTGATCAACAATTAAATCCCTTATTATGAAGATAGTAGGAAAAAAGTTTGAGGTAGATTTTGGGGCGAAAGCCGTACTCGACATTGAAAGCGAAACAAGCTTAACTTTTTATATCTCCGAAAAAGACGGCGTACAGGTAGACGAGTCTGAAACTGTGGAGATTGCCATTACGCAGATCAGGTCCAAAGTTTTTATGCTTACCTGGAAAGAAAAGAACGGCAATACTATAGTGCAACTGCAAGACCACAAAAAACAGGTTGTTTACATGAACTGGACCTGGCCCAACGGCAATTTTGTGCACGCTAAAGGGAGTATTAAACCAGTTAATTAACAAGTTTTACTTTAAGCATCCTTAGCCGATTCAGTTAAACGATTGCCTGAACTCCAAGGGCGACTGTGTAGTTTTTGTTTTGAACAGTTTACTGAAAGATTGAGGATGCTCAAAGCCCAGTTCATAAGCAATTTCACTCACAGATAAACCCGTTGTAGATAGCCTTTCCTTCGCTTTTTCAATTAGTTTTTCGTGGATATGATGCTGGGTACTCTGGCCGGTTAATACCCTTAAAGCCGAACCTAAATACCCTGGCGAAAGGTTTAATTTTTCGGCAACGTACGTTACCGAAGGCAATCCCTTTTTCAGTAAATCTCCGTTTTTAAAGTAATCGTTAAGCACGTCTTCAAGCCGGTTCAGTATCTGGTGGTTGGTTATCTTCCGGGTGATGAACTGACGTTGGTAAAATCTTTCGGCGTAAGTAAACATCAGTTCCAGTTGGGCAATAATAATTTCCTGGCTGAACTTATCAATGTTAGCGTGGTACTCCTGCTCAATATTCAATATAATACCTTCAATAGTGGCCTCCTCTTTCTCCGATAAAAACAATGCTTCGTTCACCGAATAATCAAAATACTCGTACTGCTTTATTTTCTGAGCTAAAGGCGTGTTCCACAAAAAGTCAGGATGGATATATAATATCCATCCCGAATGCTTGAGATCTTCATCGCCGCTTACTTCTATACCGAAAACCTGGCCGGGTGCCACAAAAGTGAATATACCACCATCAAAATCATATTCCTGCTGCCCATACTTCATCCGGCCGTTAAAGTTCCGTTTCAGGGCAATGCAGTAAAAGTCGAGCACCAAGCTCATGGGCTCATCGTTGCTTAATCGCTTCATTTGTTCCACATTCACCACACTAATGAGTGGATGCTGGGGCTTAGGCAACTCCCTGAAATGATGTATTTCGCTTATGGTTTTAATCCTGAACGGTGTGCTACTGGCCATAATACAAGGTAATTACTTTTGTTTATAAACTGCTGCAAATTCCTGAGCAAAATCGGCCACCTTTACTTTACCCATTACTGCTGGTCTGTTTTTGTAATAGTCTTCGGCTAAAAGGCCGCTGTGTAAACCGGCGTACATTTCAACTAAACCAGCTGCAATGCCGGGGTTCATACCTGCGGCCTTCAAACCATTCAGCATTTCCTCGTCAGTTATAATATGCCATTGCAAATCTGGCTTACCAATAGCTTCGCCAATAACACGGGCAGTATCATTGCAACTAAGCTCTTCGCTGGCTACGTACCTTATTTTAATGCCCGTAAGTGGCGTTTCCAATTCTTCGGCAACGGCAGCCGCTATATCTTTCGGCGATACCCAAGGCACAATGTCATCTCCGCCATAATTTGCAGCGATAAATCCGGCGTTTTTTATCATGTCTGCATAAGCGTATAAATTGTAATAGAATGATGTAGGGCGCATATGTGTAATAGCCACTTCGGGTGCTAACTCATCTAAAATAAGTTGCAAACCATGAGCACCAAGTAATATCCCCGAGCCCTTTTCCAGCTGGCCGCCAATGGTGCTGAGGTTTACCACGCGTTTTACGCCCGATTGCTTAACGGCAGTTGCGTAATTGTGCCCAAGCCTGGTATAATAAGCAATAAGATCCAAATTGGGGTCGAAGTAATTGTTGGGTGGCACCATAGTGTAAACAGCATCGGCCCCAGCAAAGGTATCAGTTAAAAACTGAACGTCTTCTAGGGAGCCAATAGCTGCGGTAGCACCAAGGCTTTCTATTTCTGCTTGTCTTTCTGCACTGCTGCTAATTACGGTAACTGCATGTCCTTTCTGTACCAACTCTTCGGCAAGCGGTTTACTAATGTGTCCTAATGAACCTGTTACAATGATTTTCATATTTGTTTGTTTTGATACCCCAAAGCTCGGCTGTATCAAAACGGCAAACGTAACCGATTCAACTGTTGTTGTAGCCAAAACAGCTATTGAATAGACAAGCGCGCAAAACAAAAACGGCGGGCTGTTACCCACCGTTTTTTTTAAAGAATTTATAGGAAGAAGGCAGTTTCTGACGCTTAATCAATTAGAATTAACCGATCAACTACTCCAGTAAACTAACTTTTCTTAAATTTATTAGCCAGCGCCTGTAGCATATCCTCATTTACGGGCTGAGCTGGTGTTTCATCTGGCCTTCGTTCCGGCTTTTGATATGGCTTTTGCTGAAAATTCGGCTTGTTGAAAGGCTTTTGAAACGGCTTCTTTTGGGTATTGCCATCAGCCTGTGCCGGTTTTTGCTGCGCCGGCTTGGGTTGCTGCGGACGAGGCGCCCGATGCTGGTTCCATCTATCGTGTATCTCTTTAACTTTTTGCTTGGTATACAGCGGAAAATCGCCCTGCATAATCCAGGCAAAGTAGCTGGGCTCTATATCAAACACGTCCTCAACCCGCTTGCCTTTATGCTTGCCGAAGTTAAACAGTTCTTCACCGGCATCATTGTAAACCATACGGCCTACAAAATCAACCGCGCGCTGCATGTTCGTAAATTCGTGCAAGGCAGCTATCTCATTTTGTACAGGTATTAGTTTGTTGCCCTTTTTGTCAATAAATTCGGTGTCTTTATATTTCTCAACCTGGGCCAGCAGCACTTCCATGGTGGCACGGGTATCTGCTTCGGCCGAGTGGGCGTTTACAATTTCCTTGTTGCAGTAAAACTGGTAAGCTGCCTTTAAAGTGCGCTGCTCCATCTGGTGAAAAATGTTCTGCACATCCACAAAGTGTCTTCCAGATAAATCGAAAGCAATACCAGCCCGTAAAAACTCCTCCATCAGCATGGGAATGTCAAACTTGTTTGAGTTGTAGCCTGCCAGGTCGGCGTCGCCTAAAAACTCAGCTATTTCGGTGCCTACCGCTTTAAATAAGGGAGCATCTTTCACATGCTCATCGTAAAAACCATGTATCAGCGAGGTTTCGAGCGGTATAGGCATTTCTGGGTTAATAACCCAGGTTTTGCTGGCCTCGCTCCCATCAGGTAATAATTTAATTATGGCTATTTCAATGATCCGGTCGGCGCCAACATTGGTACCTGTAGTTTCCAGATCAAAAAAAGCGAGCGGGCGTTTTAAGTTTAATTTCATCAACGGGCGTTTTCACAAAGGTCGTAAAACGTTTAAAAAGATTTGTTATAAGTTTTTATATTTATGCCATAGTATTTATTGCTTCAATCCTAAACTATTCCAATTTAAATGAGAAAACTTTTACTCCTGCTGGTAATCGCCGCCCTGGCCTGCAAACCCGCCTTTTCCGAAGACTTTCCCTACGGCAACTACAAGCTCGAAGACATGAGCATGAAGAGCTACGCTAAAGACCCAACTGCAAACGCCGTTGTATTGCAAGAGTTTGGCAAGAGCTGGATTAGTAGTAATGATGGTTTACCATTGATACACGAGTATCACGTTAAAATAAAAATATTTAACAGCAAGGCTTTCGATGAAGGCAATGTGACTATCCCTATTTATAAATACGATAATAACAGCTTTCAAAGAGTACGTGACATTGAGGGCATGACCTTTTATACCGACGAGCAGGGCATGGTGCAACGCAGCGTATTAGATAATAAAAAAGTCATCATCGAGAACCGTAATAAATACTGGGACCTGGTAAAGTTTGCCATGCCTAACTTACGTGAGGGATGCGTAATTGAATACAAGTATACCCTGGAGTCGCCCAACCCGCTAACTTTTCGCGACTGGGATTTTCAAAGCAGTATTCCTAAAATATATTCTGAATACGAAGCCCGTATACCGGCCTATTTTAATTTTAAAGCAACCTTAAGAGGGCCGTACAAGCTTACTAAAAATACGGGTGATATTGATCGTGATTGCTTTCAGGTACGCGGTAATAAGTGCGATTGTTCCAAACTCGTGTTCGTTATGGCCGATTTACCTGCCTTTATTAAAGAAGACCACATGACGGCTCCTAAAAATTTCATGTCGGCTATAAATTTTGAGTTGAGCGATTATATAAACCCGTACGACGGCACTAAGCAATCGAAAACACAAACCTGGGCCGATATTGACAGATACCTGAAACAGCAGGATGAATTTGGAAGCCAGCTCCGTAAAACCAGTTTATTCAAAGAAAAGCTCCCTGAAATGGTTGCTGGTAAGACCGATGATTTGGCTAAGGCCAAGGCCATATATGTGTATATTCAAAAACACATTAAGCATAATAACTATACCGGTATATGGTCATTAAACGGTATACGTAAAACGCTTGAAACCCGAAGCGGTAGTATTGGCGATATAAACCTGTCCCTTGTTGTAGCGCTCAATGCCGCCGGTATAAAAACAGAAGCAGTTTTGTTATCAACCCGCGAAAATGGTGTGGTTAATAAGCTCTACCCGGTTGTAAGCGATTTTAATTACGTTGTGGCAAAGGCCAACATAGGCGAAAACTCTTACCTGCTTGATGCTACCGACGCCCAACTGCCATTTGGTTTGCTGCCTATAGAGTGTATTAATGATCAGGGCCGCGTGATTAGTTTGGATAAACCGTCTTACTGGATTGACCTGAAAGCCTCGCAAAAACGCGGTCAGACTTATTTAATGGATCTAACGCTGCAGCCTACCGGCAAGCTTACCGGTAAGATAACTCAATATTCGCTGGGTTATGAAGCGCTGGAAAAACGAAAGGCAATTAAAAAATTTAACAGCCTGGACGAATATGTAGAGAACCTGGACGAGAAGATGCCAAAAATCAAGATTTTAAAATCAAACATAACCAATTTGGATAGTCTTGATTTGCCGCTTAGCGAGGTTTACGAAGTGGAAATGAATCTGTACAATGATTTGAACGCCAGCCGCCTTACTTTTAATCCCTTCATCTTTAACCGGTTTACAGAAAACCCTTTTAAACTGGCCGAACGTACCTATCCGGTTGACTGGGGCGCACCATTTGAAAGCCGGGTAGTGTTAACCATGCATTTACCTGCCGACTTTACACTGGAAACACCTCCGCAACAATTGAGCGTTGGCTTGCCTAACACTGGTGGTCAATTCATCACGGATTACAACAACGACAAAAATGTGCTGACGTTTTCTCACGTTATCAAGCTTAATCAATCCATATACTCGTCAGCAGAGTACCCTTACCTGAAGGAGCTTTTCAACAAGATTATACAAACAGAGAAGGCAGACATCGTATTCAAAAAGCAATAATGAAGCGTTTAAAATTAACCTTAGTGCTTGGCATTATAGCTTGCCAAAGCTACGCACAGGCCAGGTATGAAGTAGCTGCCATTGCTAAAGACCTGCTCCCCTATGCAAGTGCAGTGGTGCGTAACATGGATGTAATAACCGAGGTTAAAGATTTAACCAACACTACTTACCACTATAAAACGGCAGTTACGGTACTTAACAAAAATGGTGATAGCGACGCCAGCATAAGAATTTGGTATGACAAGAGCCGCCGGATAAAATACTTGAAAGGGACCGTTTATAATGAACTTGGCATGCCCGTAAACAAATTTTCGGATAAAAACTTTACAGATCAAAGCGCGGCAGATGGCTTTTCGATGTTCACTGATACTCGTTACAAATATTACCAGCCAGCCGTAACAGATTATCCTTACACTGTTGAATATGAATATGAGGTTAATGCAAAGCAATCATTAAACCTAAGTGAATGGCAACCCAATGCTGGCACAGGCACGGCGGTTGAACACAGTTCATTCCAGTTGGTCTGTAAGGCCGATTTTCCAATCCGTTACAAAGAAATTAATTACCAGGGTACGGCTAAAACAGCTACTAATGCCGCCGGGCTAAATACCTACAGTTGGGAAGTAAGCAATTTAAAAGCGCTACGCAATGAGCCTTACAGCCCCGATCCTGAACGTTACCAAACCATGGTAAAAATCGCTCCGGATCATTTTACTTATGAAGGCTTCGAAGGTTCGTTCAGCGATTGGAAAGGTTTAGGTGGCTGGGTATACAGTAAATTACTGGTTGGCCGAACCGTTTTACAGCCCGCAACTGTAGCGTTTATAAGGGGTTTAACCGACACCATTACCAGTCAAAAATTAAAAGCTAAAGCAATTTATGAGTACATGCAGCGCAAAAGCAGGTATGTAAGCATACAAGTGGGTATAGGCGGGCTGCGGCCTTTTACTGCGAGCGAGGTTGACCAGCTCAGCTATGGCGACTGTAAAGGCTTAGTGAATTACACACAAGCGTTGTTGAAAGCTGTTAATATTGATTCTTATTACTGCATAGTACAGGCGGGCAGTATGAAGAAAAGCCTGATGCCCGATTTTGCCAGTATAGAGCAGGGTAATCATATTATATTATGCCTTCCCTTTAAAAACGATACAACCTGGTTAGAGTGTACAAGCAAACACATGCCGTTTGGTTTTTTGGGTGATTTTACCGATGACCGCTGGGTTTTAGCCTGCACGCCAGATGGTGGAAAACTGATGCATACACCGGTGTATACCTCGGCAGATAGCCGGCAGAGCCGTAAAGCGATGCTTACCTTAAAGGAGGATGGTGAGCTTGCCGGTAATATGGTCACTACTTTTGAGGGTACTCAATATGACAATATTACGCTTACGCCCGGCGAAACTAGCGACGAGATTAAAGACGCCGTTAAGCGCTACAGCATAGAAAATCTGGAAATAGAAGACTTGAAATTAAGTCCGTTAAAAACGTTGCATCCGGTTAATAACGAAGAGATGAAATTTAAGGCGCGTGATTATGCTTCGGTATCGGGCGGGAAATTATTTTTTATGGCTAACCTGGCCAACCGCCGTACTTCGGTGCCCCGCGAAGTGCGCAACCGAACTACAGAAGTGTATATAAACCGCGGCTATACTGATGTGGATGAGATTACTTACCAAATACCCGCAGGCTATAAGTTAGACAACAACCCGCTTTTAGTTACTATTAACAAGCCCTTTGGCAGGTACACGGCCAGCGCTTTTCTGAACAAGGATAACCAGGTAGTTTATAAGCGCACACTGGAAATTATCGACGGCACTTATCCTAAAGATAAATACGAGGAACTGGTTGACTTTTACCAGCACGTAGCCGATGCCGACAACCACAAAATTGCCCTGGTAAAGGCTAACTAAACAGCATAATGCCTACAATAATACCAATAATCATAATTACGTAAAGCAATATCTCATTACCGGCAAACTGCTTATATTTAGTCCAAAAGGAGTAGTCTTCTTTTTGCTTTGACATATACAGCACAAAGATATAAAATCAAAAACATTAACACTCAACGTCATGAACGCCGCCGAGCAACAGGAGATTAAGAAGGAGTTTTTGCTGGAAAGGATAATCCTGTTTAGCGATGCCGTGTTTGCCATCATTATTACCATTATGGTAATAGAGATTAAAATGCCCGAGCATTTAACCACTTTGGCCGAGGGTTTAAAGGGCATTAAAAACACAGATAGCGAAAAGGTTCACCAATTTAACCATGAGGTAAAGCACGCTTTTAAGGAATTAGTACCGCGGTTGTTGGGTTATGCTTTAAGTTTCTTTCTGGTAGCTAATTTTTGGATGCGGCACATCAAGATATGCAGTTATCTTAAAGATTATAACAGAACGTTCCTGGTGTATAACCTGCTCTTTCTTTTCACTATCTCGCTGTTCCCTTTCGGCATCTCATTTTTTGCAGGAACGGCAGGCTTTAATACCCTACTGTATACTTACTCTGTTAACATTTATATAAGTGTTGTGCTGGCCAATCTTTTAACCCAAGCACTATTGGTAGGTTTTATTGTAAGAAACAAAGCGGAACTCTGCATTGCTAACCCCAATATTGAAACAACCCTGCAATGGAAGGTGCAACGGCTTTATTATTTTATGATACCTGTTTTAGGTATAGCTGTATTGCTTTTTAATTACTTCAATTTAAATTTCTTTTTTTCGCTTTACACAATTCCGGTTGCTGCCATTATAACAGGCATTGCCCGTCGTAAGTATTACCCCAAAAAATAAAGGCATAAAAAAAGCTCCGCAAAAGATGCGGAGCTTTTTTTATGCCTGATTATATTAAGCGCTTTTTTTCCATTTAATAGTGCAGCCTATAGCTTTGGTAGCAGTAGTCTCAATCTTTTTACCGGCTATTAAGGCGTTTACAGCAGTTTCAACGTATTTAACCTTATCGGTTTTGGTGTTTTCGGTATCGTTATCTATAGCGCCTATATATTGCACCACGTTACCGGCTGCAGTTTTTTGAAGTACATACACATGCGGCGTAGCTTTAGCACCGTAGGCACGGGTAATATCCTGTGTTTCGTCAATTAAGTAAGGGAAGGTATATCCTTTTTGCGCAGCCAGTTTTTGCATGTTCTCATAAGAGTCTGCCGGCTCGGCAATCGGATCGTTAGGGCTAATGGCAATAACCGGGTAGCCCTTGCCGGCGTATTGCTTATCAAGCGCCATTATACGGCTTTCGTAAGCCTTGGCAAAAGGGCAATGGTTGCAGGTAAACACCACAATGTAACCTTTGGCCGCTTTATAGTTGGCCAGCGACACCGTTTTACCATCCACATTTTTCAATTTAAAATCGGTGGCCACGTCGCCCACTTTGTAACCGGTGTCGGCAGGTTTAAAAGCCAGACCCGCCATGGCAATCAGCGTTAGTGCAATTAACTTTTTCATGGTATACTATTTATTGGTTTGATAGAGTTTATTCAGTTCGTCATAAGTAAATTCCTGCTCCTGAAATTTACGGATGCCTTTTTTACCATTTACGATAAGAGTGCCCGGTAAAGCCCCGCTCCACTCCTTGTCAATTCCATCAATCATCTCCTGGTCGCTTTTACGGGTGGCCAAAAATACTTCAGATGCAAGCTTATGTGTACGGGCAAAAGTTTTAACGGCCTGCAGCTTCGATTCGAAATCCATGCTAACCAGTAATACTTTTAACGGCTTACTTTTATAAGTAGCCTGCAACTTCTCAAAGTACGGCAACTCAGCTACACAAGGCGCACACCAGGTAGCCCAAAAGTTTACCACATAAACGGTATCGGGATTACTTATGCGCTTTTGCAGTTGCTGCAGGTTGATTGTTTTTACCTGCGCAAAAGTTGCCGCGCTGCACAAAACCATACCTATGCAAAGTAAAACACGCTTCTTCATAAAGTATACAACGTTAGCCTGTAACTAAAGTTATTCATTCTGAGCAATATTGGTTGTATTGGAAACCGACCCGCCGCGCGAAAAGTATTTGTACATAGATGGATCTCGCAGTTTGACGATCATTACACCACGGCGTGTGCTGGCATGTACCAGGTAGCCGTTTTGGAGGTAAACCCCAACGTGACTAAATTTTTTACCATCAAAATCAAAGAACACCAGATCGCCCTCCTGTAGTTCTTCTTCGTACTTACGTTTAATGGCATTAATTTGCTTACCCGTATTACGCGGAATGGTGATACCATAAACCTGCTGTTGCAGCAACAAGGTTAGTCCCGAGCAATCAACGCCATCATGGTCCATGCCACCAAATTTGTAAGGTGTACCATACCATTGTTCTATAAAGTTATACAACCGGCCGTTGGCAATGTCATTTTCGCTTACCCCCATTATACCAGCATATTTTTCGGCTATAAATGCCTGCGGCTTTACAACATCGCCGGGCGAGCCTTTCAGCACCGCCTTTTTGGATTTACAGGAGGACAGCACAGCACATATTATAACCAGCAGCATAACTAACCGGGGGGAACGACTAAATATCATAAATTAAAGGTAAAGAATATAGAAACAAGAGGCAAGTACCAGGAACCTTAAACGACGTATAGGTCTTTTAAGTTTAATAGTTTAAAAAGATATTTCGCATACGCTCGATATGACGATCTCAATTGCTTTTAGAATGATTACAACGAATTTATTTGGTACCTGTATCTGTCAATTTTTTCAAAAACGCTACAATATCTTTTTGGTCCTGCGGTGTTAAATGCAGTTCATCAAACGGCAGGGTAAGGTTAGGCAGGTTGGCGCCGGCACTTAGGCCGCCACCCTTGTTGTAAAAATCAACCACGTCTTCAAGCGTTTTAAATACGCCGTTGTGCATGTAAGGCGCTGTTAAGGCAATGTTACGTACTGTAGGTGTACGAAAGGCATACTTGTACAAGTTAATTTTACGAAGTTCATACTTACCTTTATCGTCATCAATACCCAGCTTTCCAGCTATTGCAGGCACACCAATTACCTCTGTCTCTATGGTCCTGTAGTCGGGCGGTACGGTGCCGTTAAACAGCGGCATAAAGTGACAGGTTGCACATTTAGCTTTGCCCATGTATAAATTAAACCCGTTTACCTCGGCGGCATTTAGTTGCGTACGGTCGCCCCGCATGTATTTATCAAAAGGTGAGTTTAAACTTTCGAGCGAGCGTATATAGCTGCCTAAAGCATTACGCAGGTTATAATCGGTAACCGGCTCCTTTACCTTCGGAAAAGCCCTTTTAAACAAGCCGTTGTATGCCGGGTTTGCACCGAGGCGTTTAAGCGCCGCCGGCAACGAGCCATGCATTTCGTCCTTATTATTTATTACATCCGTTGCCTGATCTTCTAGGTAAGCTACGCGGTTATCATAAAACAATGCGGGTTGTAACCCGGCATTAAGCAGTGTTGGTGTGTTGCGGCGAATGCGCGTCTTACCATCGATGGATTCGCTTTTAACTAAGCCATCGGTAAAAGCCTTTGGCGGTTCGTGGCAACTGGCGCATGAGCGCTTGCCCGTGCCTGATAGAATGGGATCATAAAACAGGCGTTTACCCAGCTCCACTTTGGCGGGGCTGCTGTGGGCATCATAGCTTGCCGTATAATAGTCGGGGTCAAAAGCATGCTCATCAAACACGGTTTTGGCATTTGCTTTAAGCGCCCTCATTTCCAAAAACTTATCAATGCCAAGCAGATGCGATGCTTTGGCCAGGTTTACAGAAAGCGGGTTAGCATATTGCATAATAAACGCCATACGGTTGAAACTATTAAAGCCGGTATGCTGGCTTAAGTACCGCCTGCTCTTGCCGATAGTTTGTTGCAGCTGTTGGTATAGGTTTTCGTCTTTACTTGTAATATCATCTTCATAAATAGCCAGTACATCATGCAAAGTGCTTAAAACCGCCGATGCCTCGGCCATTGAGTTTTGTGCAATTGGCGCGTCAAAACCGGTAATGCCTTGCGTAATGATGCGGAAGACCTCCAGTCGCATGGCATCAAATATCTGTGCATCGGCCAGTTCCTGCGTTTGAGTGAGTTGTTTCAGCCGTTTAAAGCTCGGTATCATCATATCGAGTTGCTTCAGCAATTCAGCTTTATTATTTCCATCAATCACCGGGAACAAATAGGGCTCAATTACCTGAAAGCCCTCTGGAAGGTCTATACGGTGCTGGTCATTGTCGTCCATTACGGGTATAGGAGCGCCGTTCAGTGCCTTGGCGGTAACAGGTGTATAATATTCGGTTAAAAATTCGGTACGCTTGTAGGCCAAACGCGCGTTTTTAAAAGCCTGTTGTAAGACCAAGGTTTGCGCTCCGGTTTTTACCAATAATCTTAATTGCCTAAGGGCTGAGTCGGCGTGCTCTACCTGCAACAATTGGAAAGCTTGGACCTGCTGGGCATGTGTTTGTTGATTACGCTGCCTGCAGGCCAGCCATAATATGGTAGACAGCAGAAAAATTACAATCAATAATTTTTTCATTCCGGATAGTTAAAACAGAAAATCCCCCGGACGAGCGCCCGGAGGATAAGGATATTGATTTTAAGAACGTTAACGGGGTAAGCCTTTTAATACCACAACCTGGCTGGCCTGGCTTTCACTTGGTCGTTTTGTGCCACCGTCAGGGCTTTTAAATGCGTTACCGGTCCAGGTGTGTGGCTGTATCGATAAAGTAAACGTATCCGGTATACCCACAACGTCAGATATATCAACCAGTGCACCGTATTCCCAGTTGCCCTTTGCAGCAGTAGCGCCAAATTTAGGGTCATTACGGCGGTGGTCTAACTCTAATACTACTTTTAGCTCTTTGGTAGCAATATTGTATTGATAAATATAAGCATCATGTGTTTCGGCACCGTAAGTGTTCGAATCTTCCTGAATGTATACGTAGTTGTTGGTTACACAGATATTATCCGGGTTTTGGAAATCTTTAGCAGGACCATTATCATTATCACCATCCAGGATACACTCCATTTTACCTTTAGTCGGATCATTAACATCCATTACCAACTTGTACGTGCGGCCAAAAACAGTTCTGGACTTATCAGCATTAGCAACGGTAGCAGCTTGCCCGGTTACGTTGAAGTATATTTCGCGACTATTAGCACCACCTCCTTTGCGGTAGTCAACATCCTCAACACGGCCAAATTTGATGGCTTTGAGCGGATCAACCATCGCCTGGATCTGCGCACCTGTAAGCGTTTTATGATTCTCTATCTTCACAAATTCTACATCGTAGCTGGTACCAACGGCTATATCAGTTTCTTTTTGATTGTTATCAGTACGTTTGAGCATATACTGTGAGCCATTGTTAAGATCGCCTACAGTATTAGATACATAAAGTACTAACTGGCCACCTGATGTGTCATCAGCATCCTCGCCTATGAGTACAACGGTTTTACCTGTATACGCATCTTTAGGCAACGGAACAGCGTTTTCAGCGCTCCAGTGACTAAAGCCCTGTGTTACCGTATTGCTTTGCAAGCCTGCTGTAAACGGATTTAAGCTATGTGTTTGTGCTTCAACCGCGCTTTCGCCGGCACTTAAGTATAACGGGCCAAAGCCGTGTACGGCCGGGGTAACCATGGTGCCGGAGCACAGGCGCCATTGCCCACCATCAGAGTTAAGTGCATATTCACCCTTTACAGGTTTAAAATTATTATCTAAGGTAATGCGCGACACGGAGTAATTGTCCTCGTTGTTCACCATCATTATATAACCGCTTCCGTCAGGATTTTTAACCACACCTGCACCATCTGCCGAACCACCAAAAATGTAATTAGGAGATTGCTCAAACTTGTCTTCAGAACTAAAAAGCGAGAAAACCTCAATACTTTCAAAGCCTGCTTTCTTTAAGAGCAGTGCCGGGGTGGCCGAGTAATTTTTTAGCATTACCGGGTTTGTGGTTTCTTCGCCGCCATCATCATCCTTACCACAACCGGCAACAAATGCAGCCACCGCTATAGCCGATGCTGTAAATGCCAGACCTAATTTTTTTGCGTACAAATTTTTCATGAGTAATTATTTGCAGCAAACTTAACCTGCCACTGTAACGTTAAGATAAGCGCGGGTTTAACGTATTGTTAAGCGCAAAACATGGAATCATTCTAAACAGCATTCGGCTACCATACATCCAGGCATCACACAGCAAAAGGGCCTGCAGTAAATCTTCTAAAAGATTTGCTGCAGGCCCTTTATGAATTAAAGCCTTATAATGCCTAACTACTACTTAGCCGAAAATTTATAAATAGTGGTAGTTTTATAAGTTTGCCCTGGCTTTAACTCTGTTGACGGGAACGAAGGTTTATTAGGTGAGTCTGGAAAATGTTGTGTTTCTAATGCAAACGCAGTGCGGTTATCATCCTTCACATCATTTTTAAATTTGAACTCGCCCTTCATAAAATTACCGCTATAAAACTGGATGCCCGGCTCCTCAGTAAACACCTCCATTACAATGCCGGTATTATCGCCTTGTACAGTGGCAATCGGCGTTTTAAGATCATGCTTGTTCAATACAAAGTTATGATCATAGCCCTGGCCGTTTTTCAATTGTTCATCGCCTTCATTAATACGGGCGCCTATCGTAGTCGCTTTTCTAAAATCGAATGGTGTACCATCAACCGGGGCAATTTTACCGGTTGGTATCAGGGTGCTGTCAACCGGGGTATAAGCATCGGCTGCCAATTGTAAGCTGTGCTTTAAAATAGATCCGCTGCCATTACCATTTAAGTTATAATAAGCATGGTTGGTTAAATTAACCACCGTAGGCTTATCTGTAGTAGCATTATAGGAAATCTCTAAAGCGTTATCATCTGTTAGCTTATAGGTAACCGTGGTTTTCAGGTTGCCCGGAAAGCCTTGCTCGCCATCGGCCGATAGGTATGAAAGCTCTAAGGTATGATCATCAACCTGCTTAGCATCCCAAACTTTTACGTCGAAACCTTCTTTACCTCCATGTAAGGTATTAGGACCGTTGTTAGCAGGTAGCTTGTATTCTTTACCTTCTAAAGTGAATTTAGCATTGCCTATGCGGTTGCCGTAACGGCCAATCAACGCGCCGTAGTAATTACCTTTAGCATCCTCAAAACCGTCTACACTGCCTGCACCCGCTACTACGTCTACCATTTTACCGCTTTTATCGGGCACCAGCATACTAACCAAACGACCGCCGTAATTGGTAATGGCTGCCTGCACGCCCTTGCTGTTTTTTAATACGTAAAGTTTGGTTTGCTTACCGTCGATAGTTTTCTCGAAGCCTGAAGCCGCCGGCAGTTGCCCAGTGTTGGTGGTACTGTCTGTCATATTAGTAGATTGTTTGTTAGATGATTGGTTGCAGGCTGCTACCGATAGTAAACCGGCTGCCAGCATAGCTGCATAAAAACTTTTACTTTTTAAGTTTATCATAACAGGTTAATTGGGTTTTAGAATCGTTTTACCTCATTACAAGCGTCTGTTCCTCTCCGTTAACTGCTGTAATCAGGCCGCCTAAAATGTGTAAAAAAATCAGTATTCGCAATAATTGTTTAATCTACATTTATTCACGGACCGGCCTTGCGGTTATAGCGCTGTGCATGCTTTGGGCCGTAAATCTCAAGCGGTGTAAGCTTATCCTGAAACATTATATAATTGTTTTGATAAAACTGTTTAAAATCAGGTGCACTAACCTGCCCCGGATAGGGCGCGTAATAATGCTCCGGCCCGTTATTACGCCAAATCAACAGGTACGAAATCTTATTGTTTTGAGATAATATAGGCCCCAGGGTTTCAGTCCACCAGTTGGCTACTGGTAAGCCCTGGTAGCCGGTTTCGGCAATACAAGTTAGTTTATGATGCTCATCAGCCACCTGCTGCAATAGTTTTAATTGGCGGTTCATATTGCGTTGGTATAATGCAGTGCTATCGAAGCAATAGCGATCAAACCCCATAAAATCAACATAATCATCGCCGGGGTAGCGTTCCAGCAGTTCCAATTCCTCATAAAAATCGGCGGCCGAGTATACCATGAGCAAGTTATGCAGCTTTTTGGTATTGCGCAGATAGTCTACCGTAAATCGCCACAACTCCTTAAACTCGTCGGGCGTGGCGGTGTAAATACCCCACCAAAACCACTCACCTGTTAATTCATGAAAAGGTCTGAACAAAATGGGAATAGGCTCACCATCGCGGCCATTAAGGGTGCTTATATATTTAGCAGCCTTGTCTAAGTAAGTTAGGTAGGTTTGATGAAAACTACCGCCCGGCAATAATTGATTAACCGTGGTGCCAACAGTATCCCAGGCCGACTTGCCATTTACTGGGTTGTGCATGTGCCAGCAAAAAGTGTTAACGCCTCCCCGCTCATAAGCTTCGCGCACCAACCGGCTTTGCGTTGCAAACGGTATGGCATTAATATCATAAGTACTATCTACTTCAATACCCGAAAGGTCCCAGCCGTAAACTGCGGGATAGCTGCCTGTAACGTTCTTTATGTCAGAGCTATCCTTTAAACGCCAATTTACACCATATGCTGTAGCATCATGATGACCAAACAACACCCCTGCACCGGTAAGCTTCCGCATACTGCTCAACAGCCACCGGGTTTCGGTTGTGGCCAGCGTATCTGCCGGAGCTTGCTGCTGGGCAACAGCAATTTGCATTATACTTAACAGCATGGTAATAAGTATGCAATGCCTTTTATTTATCATTACTTCAAATATGCTTATCAAAACAGTTTTTACAAAGCACTTACAAAGTTTTGCCAATACTTTGCTGTTATTTGGCGGTTAGTTGAAAATATGGTGTAATTTTACCAGCTTAATTAATGGATACACAAAATAGCACATCAGCAACGGAAGCGAAAGCAGTACCGTCTATATTTAAAGGCTTTACCCAGTTTTTTGTAGACGTTTACGACGTATTCCGCTTTATTGGTCGCTTTTTTAAGGAAGCCTTTGTGCCGCCTTACGAGTTCAGGGAACTGATTAAACAGTGCTGGGAAGTGGGCGTGCGTTCGTTATTGCTTATTACAGTAACCGGATTTATTGTAGGGCTGATTTTCACCAAACAGTCGCGTCCGTCACTGGTTCAGTTCGGGGCAACCTCGTGGATCCCATCATTGGTATCCATTGCGCTTATGCGGGCACTGGCACCATTAGTTACGGCCTTGATAAGCGCTGGCCGGGTGGGCTCCAGTATAGGAGCCGAACTGGGCTCTATGCGGGTAACCGAACAAATCGACGCAATGGAAGTATCGGGTACGCGCCCATTTAAATACCTGGTGTGCATCCGCACGCTGGCTACCACTATCAGTATTCCTATTTTGGCTATATATAACGGCTTGATTGCCATGCTGGGTGGTTATTTAAACGTAATGGTGAATGAAGGTACCAGCTTTAGCACTTACATACAGCAATTTTTTCAGCCACTCGGCTTTATTGATTTCGAATCATCCATCATCAAATCTATGGTGTTTGGCTTTACGATAGGCATTGTGGGCGCTTACAAAGGCTGGAACTCATCGAGCGGCACGTCGGGTGTGGGTAAGGCGGCTAACTCGGCCGTAGTAACAGCTATGTTTTTGGTGTTTATTGAAGAAGTAATTATAGTGCAGATAACCGGCTGGTTCCGCTAAGAATTTATGACATGGGCAAAGAAAATTCATCCATAAATTACAACGAAAAGGTAATCAGTATTAAAAGCCTTACTAAGTCGTTTGGCGATTACCACGTACTGCGTGGCGTTGACCTTGATCTATATAAGAATGAAAACCTGGTAGTACTTGGCCGTTCGGGTACCGGAAAATCGGTATTGATCAAGATTATTTCGGGCTTACTCCGCGCTGATGCAGGTTCGGTAAATGTACTGGGCAACGAGGTAACAACTATTACACCCAGGGAGTTAGAAGATTTACGCCGCCGCATAGGTTTCTCCTTTCAAAACAGTGCTTTATACGACAGTATGACTGTGCGCAAAAATCTTGAGTTTCCGCTGGTGCGTAACCAAAAAAATTTACGCCGCAGAGAGATCGATGAGATGGTGGAGCGGGTGCTGGAGGCGGTTGGTTTAAAGCAAACCATTAACCAGATGCCGGCCGAGTTATCGGGCGGTCAGCGTAAGCGTATAGGCATTGCCCGTACACTCATATTACGGCCCGAAATTATGCTGTATGATGAACCAACCGCTGGTTTAGATCCAATTACCTCAATGGAAATTAATAATTTGATTAACCGCGTTCAGGAGCGTTTCAATACATCATCTATTATTATAACGCACGATTTAACCTGTGCCAAGGCTACAGGCAACCGTGTAGCCATGTTACTGGATGGGCAGTTTCAGCGCCAGGGCAGCTTTGAAGAAGTGTTTACAAGCGAAGATGAACGGGTGAAACAATTTTACGACTATAACTTTATCAATTAAGATGGAATTAAAGGAAAATAAATATGCTTTTTGGGTGGGCTTGTTCATCGCCGTGGGTTTGGCTATTTTAGTGGTAGCCATATTTACGTTAGGTAACCAGCAAAAAAGCTTTGCTAAAGGCTTGCACTTAAAAGCGCGTTTTGATAACGTTTCGGGCTTAATTAAAGGCAACAACGTTTGGTTTTCGGGCGTTAAGGTAGGTACCATTAAAAACATATCGTTCACCGGCGTAAACCAGGTTGACGTAGAGTTTAATGTTGATCAGGCTATACAGCAGTTTGTTCACAGAGATGCGACTGCAGCTATAAGTTCCGAAGGCTTTATTGGCAACAAAATCATCACCATTGATGGCGGCAGCCCCTCTGCCCCTACCATTCAGGATGGCGATTTGTTAAATTCAAAAGGTATGCTCTCTACTGATGAGATCATGAAGACCTTCCAGAAAAACAACGAAAACCTGTTGGTTATCACCAACGATTTTAAAACGCTTAGCAAGAAATTGGTAGAAGGCAAAGGTTTAGCCGGCTCTTTACTGGCCGACTCAAGCCTAGCCATGCAATTTAGGGCCATGGTACAAAACCTGCAAACTACAACTGCACGTACCGCAACCATGGCCGATCAACTGAGCCGCTTTGGCAACAAAATGAACACTAAAGGCGGTTTGGCTGATAAAATGCTGACTGACACTGCTGTATTTGCCAAGTTGCAACAATCAGCTAACCAGTTACAGGAAGCAACTGCGAAGGCAAGTACTTTGACCGACAATTTGAACAAAGCCAGTAATAAGCTAAACACTAACGACAATGCGATTGGTGTTCTGCTGAATGATCAGCCAACGGCTAATCAATTAAAAAGCACTCTTGATTATCTTAACCAAAGCTCCATTAAGTTAAACGACGACCTTGAGGCCGTTCAGCACAACTTCCTGCTTCGCGGATTTTTCAAAAAACGTGATAAAGAGCGCGAAAAAGCAGCAGAAGTGCAGCAAAAAAAGTAAGCCGCTAAAAATATCATAACAAACTTGTTACTTAGGGCGCTAAACTTTATATAATGCCGAGGTAACATTTACTCTTGTTTTGCGTAATAGTAAAACAATACTTAAACCATAAGAAAACAAGAGCAAGTTATGTTAATTGATTACACCGGCAAAACTGTACTTATTACAGGTGGCTCAAGGGGCATAGGTAAGGCTTGCGCTCAATTGTTTGCATCACTCAACGCTGATGTTATTATCACTTATAACATTAACCATGACGAGGCCGAGCGCACACTGAGTGAGTTAGACCCACGTGGCAATCATGGCCTCTTTCAGTTAGATCAACGTCATCCTAAAAATGTAGAACGCTTTTTTACCAAGCTGCTTCAGCATTACCCCCGTATAGATGTTATTGTTAACAATGCCGGCGTATACCTTGAACATAAAATAGATGAGGTGAGCTATGCGCAATGGCTGCAGAGTTGGGAAGATACCATCAGCACCAACCTCAACGGCGTAGCCAACCTGTGCTTTTTTGCTTCAAGACATATGATTCAAAAAGGCGGCGGCAAAATCATTAATATTTCTTCACGAGGTGCATTTCGAGGCGAGCCCAACCATCCTGCCTATGCAGCCAGTAAAGCCGGGCTAAATGCCATGAGTCAGTCCTTAGCGGTAAGTTTGGCGCCGCATCACATCAGCGTTCATGTTATAGCGCCCGGTTTTGTAGAAACCGACATGACAGCCGAACTATTGAACAGCGAGGAAGGCATAGCCATTAAAAAACAAAGCCCATATAACCGTGTGGCCGAAACGCAGGAAGTTGCCCGTGTGGCTGCCGTATACGCTTCGCCAGGCTTTGAGTTTACTACCGCCGGCATAATCGACTTAAATGGCGCTTCCTATCTGCGCGCTTAAACTTCCTACTTTGTTGTTGCTCAATACGCCGAGTCATTCGGTCTTAAGATGACTCCTTCATGGGCGTTGGTAACACCATTGGCAAAGTCGTCTCCGTTAACAAAGAGCTTGTCATTATCAATTACAATACGGTGCCCGTTCACGCTAAAATCGCCTCTGACCATAAGCACCGGGTAAGCGTGCTGTGCGTCAATCTCGTTAACAATGTGACTCGATAACTCTTTATATTCATCTTCATCCAATTGTCGCACATCCAATACCGGCTCTTCATGGCCCGGGCGAAACAATTGAATACGTTTGTCACTTATGCGCGCTTCAGTGTTAGTTCCTGCATCGAGTTGGTTATCCTGAATATTGAAATTAACCCCGTCTGATGTGCCTATTTGGGCATCGATGCGCAAAACTTTATCGGGCGTATTATTACTGTGATGCTCGTAAAAGGATAAAATTTTTAAAAATTCTATCTTCTGATCTTCAGTGGCATAGCTTATTGTGCGCTCACCACTAATAAAAACATTGGTGGCGAAGATAAAGGCGTGTTTCATAATGCTGATTTAATTAATACTAACTAATTAAGTACCAATACACGCATTTGTTTTTAAGCAACCCAACAATACTGTTACAATATCTGCCGTAAAAATTGCTGAACCGCAAAGGAGGATAATTGTCCACCTGGCCCGTTAAGGTGATGATCGAACCCGTGAGTTGCCCAAGGCAACTGCAGCCAATAGTGCGGTACACCATTTTGCTTAAGTTTCTCGCTCAATCGGCGGCTATGCTCATAAGCTACCAGCACATCATTAGCACCGTGAATGATGAGCGTTGGCACACTTTGCACGCTAACATACCTTATAGGTGAGCTACCGGCATAATTTTGCGGAACTTTTGAATAATAGCCATCCAGATAATTAGCCATTACACCGCGCGAATCCATAATCAGCTTAGGTGCGGGCACTGAGTATCCCCAAACCATATCGGCGGGCCCGTAAAAATCTATTACCCCTTTAATGCCTTGCTGCTTAAGGGTGTAAGCCGCAAGTAAAGCTATTTGTGCACCGGCTGATCGGCCTAACAGGATGATCTTACCGGTATCAATCTGCAATTGGCAGGCATGTTTGCGTAAATAGGTTAATGCAGCCTTTACATCCTGCAAGGGGGCGGGGCTTTTCCAACGAGGGGCCAAACGATAGTTAATGCTGGCCACCTGATAGCCAGACTGAGATAACATAGCATTTAGTTCGGGCAGTTGCCGGCTATCGCCACTACTCCACGATCCGCCGTGTATAACTACTATGCACGGCCGCTTGCCTGTAGCATTGCTTTTGTAATAATCAAGCGTTAAAGAGGTGTCCGGATAGCTTACGTACTTTAACGTTTGGAAAGCAGATTGCGGATCTTTCCGAAAAAGCTTAGAAAAGGTAAAAGGCTTAAATGCGGAAGAAAATGTTTTTGCAGGCTTTCCGCAAAGTAAAAACGCCCGGTCTATATCGGCTTTTATATTGGTACCGACGTTATAAGCCTTTACTATAGGCAATAACAAAAGCGCCAGGGTAATTATTCCTGCGGCTGTACCTAACACCTGATATTTTTTAATCCACAAGCCGCTTAACAAAACCAGCACTGTAACGCCGATAAAAAGCAGCCCATACTCGCTTACTAGAATAGCCAGCATCCATAAGTGGTATGTAGGCGCTTTAAAGCAAGTAAGCAGTGATGCAAAAAAAAGTAAGATTAATACAATAAGGCGTAGCATAATGATAAGAGCCAAAGCCTAAACACTGGCAAATTGTTTAAGTAAGGATAAAACAATCCTGTTACATGCCTTTGGCTTCGTTGAAAACCTTTGTTTTTATGGCATTAAGATTCTCCACCATGAACAAATACCTGCTTGGCTTACCAATTGATTTCACCCAACCTCGCCTTTGCTTAGCGGTACATTGCCAGGCTATACTTACTTCCAGTCCTCACTGTTTTTCCGCTCCCTCGTTTGGGACATCATTGGGCAACCTTTCAAGCCAAGCGTTCTTAACCATTCTGTTAAAATGCTTAAGCCTTGGCCAAAGTGTAATGCGTGGCAACACTAAACCGCTTCTTTACCTAAACGACTGTTTTTGTAGCCGTAGGTAAAATAGATCACCAAACCTATCACCAGCCAGATCAGGAAACGCAGCCAGTTAATGTAGCCCAATTCCGTCATTAAATAAAAGCAACTTAACAAGCCCAACACGGGTATCAATGAAAGATTTTTAACGAAAGAAAGCACCGCTAATGCGGCTGATAAGATAATGAACAACAGAAACGGAAAGCGTTCATGACTATTCTCTTCAGCAAACATGGCCATCATAGGTTTCCAAAAGAATATCATACCGGCTATGAACAGAATTGGCACAATCCATTTAGCGTTCACATAGGGAATGCGAAACTTACCCTTTACAGCTTCGGTTTTGGGCAGCAACAACACGCCCCCACATACCAGCACAAAAGCAAACAGGGTTCCTATACTGGTTAAGTCGGTCACTTCAGTTAAATTCATGAACAAAGCAGGTATAGCCACCACAAAACCGGTTACAACAGTAGCAAATGAAGGTGTTTGAAATTTGGGATGTATACGCGAAAAAGCTTTTGGCAATAAACCATCACGGCTCATGCTCATCCATATACGCGGTTGCCCCATCTGGAAGATGAGCAACACACTCGCGGTGGCTATTACTGCACTAACGGATATCACGTAACTAATGTTGGTTAAACCCACTCTTGCAAATACAAATGCCAGCGGATCGCCAACCTGCAACTCTTTGTAACTAACCATACCGGTAAGCACCAGCGCAATAAGTACATACAAAACAGTGCATACAATAAGGGAGTAAATCATCCCCTTTGGTAAGTCGCGCTGTGGGTTCTCACATTCCTCGGCAGTGGTAGAAATGGCATCAAAACCTATATAGGCAAAAAATACGCCCGATACGCCTTTCATCATCCCGCTAAAGCCATTAGGCATAAAGGGGTGCCAGTTGGCTGGTGTAACGTAAAAAAAGCCTAAAACAATTACAGCAATCACCACGCCTACTTTGAGCAGTACCATGGCGTTGGTTACTTTTTTGGTTTCGCGTATACCAATGTATACGAGGTAGGTAATCAGCACTACAATTAGTAAAGCCGGCAGGTTTGCTACAAATTTTATTCCGCCTATGCCGGGCGCTGTGCTCCAGGCAAGGGCTTCGGCTTTAATACGTTCCGTTATTTCGGCAGCATGGCCGGATGCTGTTAGCTGCTGCAACTGTTCGTACCCCTTAAAGGCCGAAAAGTAGTCCATAGTGAGATAACGGGGCAAATGAATGTGAAAACCTTCGAGCAGGTTTACAAAGTATTCGCTCCATGATATAGCAACCGCAATGTTACCAATGGCATATTCCATCAATAAATCCCAGCCAATAATCCAGGCTATTAATTCACCAAAAGAAGCATAAGCATAGGTATAGGCGCTGCCAGCTACCGGTATACGTGAAGCAAACTCAGCATAGCACATGGCCGAAAAGCCACAGGTAATTGCCGTAAGTATGAACAGAATGCTAACTCCTGGTCCGCCGTTAAACGAGGCGGTGCCTATGGTTGAGAATATACCGGCGCCCACTACAGCAGCAATACCCATCAGGGTTAAATCTTTTACACGGAGTTCTTTTTTGAGGTGTGTGCCTGAGTGTTCGCTGTCGCTAAAGCCGCTTTGCACATCGGCCAGAATTTTATCAAGGGATTTTTTGCGAAATATACTTTTCGACATGTACGTTAAATAGTTTGCAGTACCAAACATAACCAAATTTTATGTGATTAGTTATATTGTGCTTAATTTGTAACATGAACGCCCGCATTACCGATGTTTTACACCAGATAAGACTATTCTTTTTACCATATTTAGCTGTATTAGTTACTTGTTTAATAATCAAGATTAACTATACCCGCGAAGAGATCTATTTTTCCCTAAACGCGTTACACAGCAACATCGGCGATTATATCTTTCCCTACGCTACCCACTTAGGCGAATTTTATATGGTACTCATCATAACTTTTATTATGCTTTGCCATAGTTACCGTAAAACGCTTTTAGTAGCTAGTAGCTTCGCCATTAGCGGTATACTGGTACAGATTGTAAAACACATTTATCATGCGCCACGGCCTGTGGTATACTTCGAAAAACAATTGAGCACCATTCACTTTGTAAAGGGCATTAACATGTTGCATAACAACAGTTTTCCTTCCGGCCATACGGTTACGGCATTTTCTGCAGCGGTAGTGCTGTCCTATGTGGCAGTAAACAAACGTTACGGCTTTATCTTTTTGTTGTTTGCTATGTCGGTTGCCTATTCGCGCATGTACTTGAGTCAGCATTTTTTTGAAGACGTTACAGCTGGTTCTATATTGGGCACCTTTAGCACTATTATGTGGATAACCTGGCTGGATAATAGGCCATTTATGCATTCACAAGGTTGGAGCAGGGGTATATTAAAAAGAAAATGATCGTGTTATCCCAATAAATAGCTATTGCAATCGTCGCCCCGAAATTATAACCATAAAAAAAGCCTGCTTATGAGCAGGCTTTTTTTATGGTTATAATGTATTAAATCACACGATTGATGGTAACCGTTTCGGGGTCGGTAAGCATGAGCGGTACCTTTTCTACCGTTACAAAGCTCAGGTCTAAGCCAAAGCCGCGTTCTTCAGATATACTCACCTTTTTAAGCTGGCTATATGCGGCCATAATAATGCGCTCGTAAAAAGACAGGTTATGTGAGCGCGAAAGCACTTTTTCAATTACCACAAATCTAAAGTCGCCCACAATTTTACGCTTGCTCAGAGATTCATACCTGCTGGTGATATCCACCTCGCCGTTCTTAACCAAGTCTTCTACTACTTTGCGGAATAAGAGGTTTATTTGCTGCCCTACCCTAAAGCCCAGTTTAAAGTCGATACGGATTAGTTTGTTTGGCACTAAAAAGTCCACTTCGTAATCGCGGGTATACGGCTCATCCATAACGTCAACATGCACCAACCAGTACACATCGGCACGTTTAGGTTGCTTTTGCAGTATAGAGTAAATAATCTTCGACTCGAGCTCGGAGTTAAAATTGGCGCTGGTAAGGTAAACTAATTGCGAGGCATACTTAGGTACCGATTCGTCTTCACTCAGCTCTTTTAAGATATCATAGTAGTCTTCAACTTCAACAAACTTAACATAGCGGTTACGGATTTTACGGGCAGTGTGCCAGGTCCACATTACGCCGAAGAGCACCACACCTATAGTTACGGTAAACCAGCCGCCAGCAGCAAACCGACCCAAATTTCCGTATAGAAAAGTACCTTCAACCAGTACGTAAACCACCAGGAACAAATTGATCAGATAGGATGGCACCTTACGTCTTCTCAAAAATTTAGACACTAAAATGGTAGTCATGAGCATGGCAATTGTGATGCTTAAACCGTATGCAGCTTCCATCTTTTTAGACTCCTGGAAAAGCAACACCACGCCAACACAGCCCGCTAATAAAATCCAGTTTATGCTGGGCACGTATAATTGTCCCTTTTGCTCAGACGGATAATTGATTTTTACTTTAGGCCACAAGTTTAAACGCACCGCCTCGGCAATAAGCGTATATGACCCCGAAATTAATGCCTGACTAGCGATAATAGCCGCTATAGTAGCTATACCGATACCAAATATCAAGAACCATTCGGGCATTATTTGATAGAACGGATTCAGTTTATCCAGATCAAGCTTTTGCCCGTTGTGTTGCAGTAACCATACGGCCTGCCCCAGGTAATTGATAATTAAACAGCTTTTTACATATACCCAACTCGCCCTGATATTTTTACGACCGCAATGGCCAAGGTCTGAATACAAAGCCTCAGCCCCGGTTGTACACAAAAACACCCCACCTAATATGGCAAAAGCAGCCGGATCGGTGGTTAATATATGGTAAGCGTAGTAAGGGTTTAGTGCCTTCACTACCGATGGCATCTCCACAATGTAATTAACACCAAGTACACCAATCATGGTAAACCATATAAACATCATTGGACCGAAAGCCTTACCCACTAAGGAGGTACCAAACTGCTGGATAAAAAACAAGAAAGCAATAATGGCAATAACCACGCTCATGGTGGGCAAATGAGGATACCGGGTGTGCAGCCCCTCAATAGCCGAAGATATGGTAATTGGTGGTGTAATAATACCATCTGCGAGCAGAGCGCAGCCACCAACTATGGCCGGTATAATAAGCCATTTGGCACGCCGGCGTACTAAAGAGAATAGAGAAAATATGCCGCCCTCGCCTTTATTATCAGCCTGAAGCGTGATCATGACATACTTTATAGTGGTTTGCAGTGTGAGCGTCCAGAAGATACACGAGACGCCGCCTAATACCAGTGCTTCTGAAATTGGTTCTTCCCCTACAATTGCTTTAAAAACGTATAAAGGTGATGTACCAATATCGCCATAAACAATTCCTAAACTGATAAGCAACCCGGCGGCTGTCAGTTTTTGCAGATCTTTATTGTGTGATGACACTTTTAGAATGAATAAAATTATAAAATTCAGAACATGCGCAGAATAACGCATAACAGGCTGTCACCTGTTTAAAATCAACTGATTAGTAGCATAACCAGCCAAATCAATTTTTGTTAAAAATTGTTAAAAAATGTATATGTACTTTTTACACTGTAACGATTAACTTGATTTATTAGTACCTTTGTAATTGAATGTAAATATGGGGCAAAGATATACTTTTAATCATTTATGGATAATATTAATTGCTTCGGCAATGGCCATAAACTTTGCCTTTGCTGCGGGGCCCGGTAAGGACACGCGGCGCGACACTATTTATGTGCGTAAACCAAAGGTTAATCAAAAAAGTTCTTACCTTAAAAATGGCATCAGCGTCGCTTCAATGCCACAGGTAAAGCCGTCGCCTTACTCAAACATAAAGCCGAGCGTACAAACCAATACCGATAAGCTGCTCAGCAATGTGCAGATATACCCAGTTACCGTAACCGATCAGATAACACTGAAATACATGTTATCGCGCAACAGCAACGTAACAATTAAAATTATGGATGTGTTAGGCAACAATGTGGCTACTTTGTTTTCTGACAGGGTGGAATCTGGCGAAAAGACCTTTGTTCATAACATTGCTACAAACAGGTTAACCAGTGGTTTTTACTTTTTACGGGTAATGGTAGGCACCGAATCGGTGATAAAGCGTATTACGATACTGTAAAGCTTTTTACATTCTTATTAGGCGCTCAATTTGCTGCCCAAACATGCCTTTTCTTAAAGCAGGTATTGCAAAAAAATCTTTTTACAGGTAAGAAAAAGAACAAGCGCTTTACCAGGCGTGTGCGTGGTACACGATAGCTGTAAGGCTTTTTACATTTACGGCAATGAGGTACTCTCTCTTCCATTTTTAAGGGATCATAACTTCCATAAGAAAAGCGTTGACTGGTTGCTCTAAATATATAAAATCATTAAAACTTATGCTTGAACTTTAAGTTATTATTTCTGTTACTTGAAAGTTACATGGCGCAACAACTTAAATTATTGTGTAAATAATATAGATTTGGCCTTGTACACACTATTTTGCTATGAAGATAATTGCCATTGGCCGCAACTACGCCGAACACGCTAAAGAACTGAATAACCCTGTGCCTACTACGCCGGTAATATTTATGAAACCGGACACTGCACTGCTTAAAGACAATAAGCCTTTTTATCATCCGGAATTTTCGCAGGATGTACACCACGAGATTGAACTGGTATTGAAGGTAAGCAAAGAAGGCAGGCACATCAGCGAAAAATTTGCAGGCGATTATTTTGACGAAATAGGTTTGGGAATTGACTTCACCGCCCGCGACATACAAAGCCGTCATAAAGAGAAGGGCTTGCCATGGGAACTGGCCAAAGGGTTTGACCACTCTGCACCTATCAGTAACTTTTTACCCAAAAGCCAGTTTGCCGACTTATATAACATCAATTTAAAACTTGATGTAAACGGGCAAACACGCCAGGACGGTAACACCAAAGACCTGCTGTTTTCTTTTGAGCGGCTAATTGCTTTTGTATCTCAATACATTACCCTTAAAAAAGGCGACTTGATCTTTACCGGTACCCCAGAAGGTGTAGCTGCCGTTAAACCGGGAGACCACCTGGAAGGTTACCTGGAAGGACAAAAACTACTCGATTTTCACGTTAAATAAGCTGATGCTAAAAAATATTATTTGTTTGCTGGGAGGCATAGCTATGTTCACATGTAGCCATGCGCAAGATATTGTAAAAAGTAAAACTTACCCCTTGGGTGCGTTTCAGTACCCGCTCGATTTACCGCCAAGTACGGCTGGCTCCTTTGGTGAATTGCGTGCCAATCACTTTCATTCTGGGCTCGATTTCAGGACCAACCGCCGAATAGGCTACCCTGTTCATGCTGCCATGTATGGTTACGTGTCGCGTTTGCGTGTGCAACTAGGCGGCTTTGGAAATGCGGTTTATTTAACTCACCCTAACGGCTATACAACGGTTTACGGCCACCTCGATCACCTGACACCTGAACTGGCCAAGGCTGTGCGTCAGTACCAGTATGAGCACCAAACTTATGAGGCCGATTTCAGGCTGCAGCCATTTCAATTCCCGGTTACTAAAGGGCAGCTTATTGCCATATCGGGCAATACCGGCGCATCAGGCGGGCCACACCTGCACTTTGAAATACGCGATTCGTTAACCGAAGAAACTGTTAATCCTCAACTGTTTGGCTTAACCATCCCTGATAATATTCCGCCGGCAATTAACAGCATTACTTTATATCATCTTAATGGCCACCCTTTTAGCGAAAACACCTTGCGCCAGTATTATGACGTATCAGGTGCTGGCGGCAACTACCGCTTAACCAAACCGCAAACACTGTTTTTAAGTGGCGATATAGGCTTCGGTATAACCGCTTACGATCAGAACAGCTCATCGGTTAACCGCAATGGCTTTTACTCACTACAGCTAAAGGTTGACGGCCGTACAGTGTATACGTTTGCAGTTGAACGTTTTGCATTTGACCAAACACATGCTATTAACGGCTATATCGACTATCCGCAATACATCAAAGCCAGGCGCTGGATACAGAAATGTTTTGTGCCGCCGGGCAGCCATATTTCACTTTATCCGCAGTCAGAAAACCGGGGCGTTGTCAGCTTCCGCGACACTTTGCTGCACGATGTGGAATATGTGGTTAAGGATATAGCCGGCAATACTTCTACCCTGAAGCTTAAAGTACAATCCAGCATTGCTAAGGACAGGCCGGTGGTTAATTACACCGGTACCCGTTTCCGGTACGATCAGCGTAACGAGTTTAATAGCGGCCCGCTTAAAGTGGTAGTTTCTCCCGGCAATTTATATGATGATGTGGATTTTCAGTACAGTCTGCTACCGCAAAAGCCGGGCACATACTCGGCCACACACCGTGTACACAACCGGCTCACCCCTATTCATCTTAACTATGACTTGTGGATAAAGCCAGATGCCAGCATTGGCAGCCTGGCTAATAAAGCAGTAATCGTAAACGCCATGGGCGGCTCAGTGGGCGGCATTTACCAGGATGGCTATGTTAAAGCTAAACCAGCTTCATTTGGCGACTTTTATATACGGGTTGATACCGTTGCACCGGTAATAACTCCAATTAACATTCGCAATGGCAGTAACCTGGCTGGTGTACGCAGTATTGCCTTGCGCACAAGCGACAACCTCTCTGGCGTAAAAACCGTGGTGGGCAAGATTGACGGTAAATGGATTTTGCTGGAACAGGATTATAAAACCCGCGTTTTTAGATATACCTTTGACGAAAGCATCACGGCAGGTAAACATACTTTTGAGGTAACCGTTACCGACCAAAAAGATAATGTATCGCAATACGCGGCAGCATTCAACCGATAAGTAACCTATATTTATATGGCAACATTAAACGAAGGTGATAAAGCACCTAATTTTACCGCTAAAGACCAGAACGGCAAAACCGTATCATTAGCCGACTATAAGGGCAAAACCGTAGTACTCTATTTTTATCCTAAAGATGATACCCCGGGCTGTACGGCCGAAGCCTGCGATTTTAGAGACAATTACCAGTTCCTTTCAACACAAGGTTATGAAGTTATCGGCGTTAGCACCGATGACGAAAAATCGCACAAAAAGTTTGAGACCAAGTATAACCTGCCGTTTACGCTTATTGCCGACGCCGACCAGCAAATTGTAAACAATTATGGCGTTTGGGTTGAAAAGAACATGTATGGCAAAAAGTATATGGGTACCCAGCGCACCACTTTTATTATAAACCCTGAGGGGGTTATAAGTCATATCATTAGTAAAGTTGACACCAAGAATTCATCGCAGCAAATACTGGATTTGCTCAAGGCATAAGGCTATTATAAAAACATTTAATATCTTTAATTCTGTTATAGTTAAAACAGTTTTGTATTAAACCTATTACAATTCCATCCATCCAATAGAAAGAACAATAGATGTCAGCATCCGTTAGCGATACCGAGATACTCAGCAAGTTTCAGGACGAAAAAACCCGGAACGAAGCTTTTAACTTACTGCTGAGCAAGTACCAGCAGAAAATATATTGGCACGTGCGCCGCATGGTAATTGACCATGACGACGCCGATGACCTGGTGCAGGACGTGTTTATTAAAATATGGAAGAACCTGCCCGGCTTTAGGAGCGATGCCCAGCTTTACACCTGGATGTATCGTATTGCCACGAATGAGTGCATTACGTTCTTAAATAAAAAGAAACAGAAAAATAACATACCGCTGGATGATGTATCTTATGAGCTGGCCGAGTCATTAGCCGACTCAACTTACTTAAGTGGCGACAAAGTACAGTTAAAGCTGCAACAGGCTTTACTTACCCTGCCCGACAAACAGCGGTTAGTGTTTAATATGAAGTATTATGATGATATGAAGTACGAGGAAATGTCTGAAGTATTGGGAACCAGTGTAGGTGCGCTAAAAGCATCGTTCCACCTGGCAGTGAAAAAGATTGAGGCGCATTTACTCTCACACGATTAATTTTCATTTTTACATTAAACCTTATTGTTTTATTTTCATCAAACGTAGGATATGGAAATCGATATAGAACATAAAGACTGGCATGAGGACGACTCATGGCGCCAAAAGTTACCGACAGGTAACCCTTTTAGCGTGCCTGCCGGATACTTTGATGACTTGAGCGAGCGGATTATATCGGGTGTACATTTAGAAGAAATTAAGCAAGCCGATGCTTTAGGAGGTTTTACCTTACCTGGAAACTATTTTACTGAATTAAGCACCAACATACAAAGCCGCATTGCCATTGAAGAAGCAATGGCTGCAGAAGGCGAGAGTTTCGCGGTTCCGAAGAATTATTTTAATGAGCTGAGCAGCAATATACAAAGTCGTATTGCCTTAGAAGAAGCGGTGGGTGAAACCGCAGAAAGCTTCACCGTACCGCAAGGCTATTTTGACGAGCTGAGCAGCAACGTACAAAGCCGCATAGCTATGGAAGAAGCTCTGGCGGGTCAGACTGAAGAGTTTGCCGTTCCTGAAGGGTACTTTGAAAGTTTAAGCAGTAATATACAAAGCCGCATAACTATTGAGGAAACTGTAAGCGCTGACAGCAATGCTTATGCTGTGCCCGATGGTTACTTTAATCAGTTACAGCAAAGCATTTTAAGCCAAACAGCTCAAAAGCCGGAAACCAAAGTGGTTCAAATGCCATCAAGAGGCAATGTTATAAGAAAACTGGTATCAACAGCGGCATTTAAGTATGCATCTGCTGCATGTTTTGCTATCATTGTAGGATTGGCTGTTTACATGAAACAGGCCTCATTACCATCTGCAGCTCAAAACCATACATTTATGCATGAGCAATTACAAGATGTATCAACCGATGTATTGGAGAACTACCTGGAAAACCAGGCAGATGCCACCCAAACAGAACGCACCGTTATAGCTGACGGTTCGCAGCTTGATGACGACGCACTAAGAGCCGCTATTCAGGATTATGTGGACGCCCAATAAAAGATTTTGAAATGAATAACTTTGTTAAATATATAATAGTTACCCTGCTTATTGTTGCCGGAGCTAAGGCTTATAGCCAGCCCCCGGCTTCGTTCAGGAACAGTAAGGGTAATTTTTCTCCTTATAAAAAGATCGAAACTGCCAGGGAGAACTACATTGACAGGCAGCTGGACCTATCTGACGATGAGTCAGTTAAATTTTGGCCGCTTTATCGGCAGTACAGCCAGGAAATAACCAGCGTGCGTAAGCTGAAACGCCAAAACATGCTGAATAACCGTTCAAAAGACCAAATTGATAAGGATTTGCTTTATGATCAGCAACTGGTTGATATCAAACGTAAGTACACACAGGAGTTTTCAAAGATATTACCGCAGGCCAAAGTGAATCTTGTCTTTCGGAGCGAAAGCGAGTTTAGAGATGAGCTTATAAAAATTTACCGCGAACGCGGAACACCAGATTGAGATTAGTTGATAAAGGCACATGCAAAGTCTGTTTCAATAGTTAGCTATTGCGAGCCGATTATCAAACTACTTAACCAAAAAATACAAAAGGCCTTACACGGAAAGTGTAAGGCCTTTTGTATTTTTGCCCCATGTTAACCCTCCGCCAGCTGTTTTTAGCAAATAACGCTCAAACCACCGATTTTCCGCTTCTACTGGAGTTTGAACGTGCGCAAGGAGTTTATCTGTACAATGCAGAGGGCAAACCATACCTGGACCTTATATCGGGCATTGGTGTGAGTAACATTGGCCATGGCAATGCGCAGGTTATTGAGGCTATCAAAAATCAGTTGGATAAATATATGCACCTAATGGTATATGGTGAATACGTACAAACCCCACAGGTACGTTTCGCCGAAAAGCTTACCTCCCTCCTGCCCGAAAGTTTGCAGTCGGTATACTTTACCAACTCGGGAGCCGAAGCGATTGAGGGCGCCATGAAACTGGCTAAACGCTATACTGGCCGTAACCAGATCATTGCCTGCCATAACGCTTACCACGGCAGTACGCAAGGTGCACTGAGCATAATGGGTAACGAGGATTTTAAACAAGCCTACAGGCCCTTACTGCCCGGCATACAATTTATTAATTTCAATAGCCTTAACGATCTGGATCTCATTACCAGTGAGACAGCCTGCGTGGTGATAGAGACCATACAGGGCGAGGCAGGCATACGCGTACCTAATGCAGCATACATGCTGGCCCTGCGTAACCGCTGCACCAAAACAGGCACGCTATTGATACTCGATGAAAACCAAACAGCCTTTGGCCGTACCGGAAAGCTGTTTGCTTTTGAGCATTTTGGCATCATACCCGACATTTTGGTGCTTGGCAAAGCCCTGGGTGGCGGGATGCCGCTGGGCGCTTTCATTGCCTCGAATGAAGTAATGGGAGCCCTGAAAAACAATCCTATTCTGGGGCATATCACCACATTTGGCGGGCACCCGGTGTGCTGTGCATCCGGACTGGCATCTTTAGAGGTTTTATTAAATGAAAACCTGATTGAACAAGTTGCCGCCAAAGAAGCGCTGTTTAAACAATTACTGGTACACCCTGCCATTAAACAGATACGCGGAAAAGGGCTGATGCTGGCTGCCGAACTGGACAGCTTTGAACTTAATAAAGCCATCATTGATCATTGTATTGAGCAGGGCATTATTATCGACTGGTTTTTACATTGCAGCAATTCCATGCGCATTGCTCCTCCTCTTATTATCACTTCTGAACAAATTAAAGAAGCCTGTGCTACAATAATTCAGGCCATAAACATATTTGCGGTATAGTTGACTTTGTAAATTACAACGTAAGCTAAGACTTGCGCACATTTGGTTATGCAACTGCTTAACTAAACAAACCACATCCGTTTCTTTTAAGTCATACGGCTTAGTGTACGTAAAACACTAAAATTGGAACATTTTGGTACAATTTGTGCGATATATAGCATGATATTATTCTATACGGGCTATAGCCCTGAATATGCAGTATCGATGAGCGGCCATTGCCCTGTTTTATAGTCAAAGTGTATATTACTGCATTACTTTATCTGTTTCAACATAATATTAACGGTTAACACCAGATACTTTTATATAAAATGAAAATAGCGTACATCTCCACCTATCCTCCCCGCGAGTGCGGAATTGCTACATTCAATCAAAACCTGATGCGTGCAATCAGCGCCAACTTTCCTAACCGCGAATCACTTGTTGACGGCGGTTATGTTGTTGCGGTTAATGATTCGGAAAGTCTGCAGGAATATGAATATCCACAGGAGGTAAAGTATGTTATAAGACAGAACCACCAAAAGGATTATATCCGTGCAGCAAATTACATTAACACCAGTACTGCTGATGTTTGTATTATGGAGCATGAATTTGGTATTTACGGCGGCGAAAGCGGTATTTATATACTGCCATTGCTTAATCGTTTAGAAAAACCGCTAATTTCAATCTTACATACCGTATTACGCGAGCCTAGCTACGCACAAAGGATCATCATTCGTGAAATTGCTGAGCAATCGGCCAAAATTATAGTGATGAGTAAACGTGCTGTTGAGTTTTTAACCACTATTTACGATATACCGGCCGAAAAAATACAAATTATTGAACACGGTGTGCCTGATCTGGAAGCGCCTATGCTAAATCCGGTTAAAGGGCTTACCGCATTTAAAAACAGAAAAGTGCTTTTAACCTTCGGTTTAATTAGCCGTAACAAAGGGTTGGAAGTGGTAGTAAAAGCTTTGCCCAAAATTGTGGCCAAGCACCCCGATGTAATGTATGTTGTGTTAGGAAATACTCACCCGGGCGTTGTAAAGCACTCTGGCGAGGAATACCGCGATTACTTAAAAAGCCTAGCTGCTCAGCTAAAGGTATCAAACCACTTAAGCTTTATTAACAAGTTTGTGGCCGAGGAAGAATTGATTGACTACCTAACAGCTGCGACTGTTTATGTTACGCCATATCATAACGAGGCGCAAATTACCAGCGGTACTTTATCTTACGCTGTAGGTGCGGGCGCTGCTGTGGTATCAACTCCTTACTGGCATGCTACCGAGCTGCTGGCCGATGGCCGCGGCTGCCTGTTTGATTTTAAAGATGCAGACGCACTTGCCGACACCGTTAACGAGTTACTTGACGATGAAGCCAAATGGAACGAAATTAAACAAAATGCTTACGAATACGGCCTGCACTTACGTTGGCCGGTAGTTGGCGCCGAATATATAAGAGTTGCACAAGAGGCCAGCAGCCGTCATGATTTTAGAGATAAGATACTGCGTAACAGTATTGTTGACCCCGAAATTATGCCTGCCTTTAACCTGGCCCACGTATTACGCTTAACTGATGATACTGGTATTGTACAGCATGCTAAATACGGAATACCTAATTTAAAGGAAGGATATTGCCTAGATGATAACGCCCGTGCTTTAATTATGGCACTGATGGCTTATCAGCGTAATAAAAGCCCCGAGGCTTTCAGGTTATTGCCAATATACCTCAGCTACATCCATTACATGCAGACCGATGATGGCAACTTCCGTAATTTCCTGAGCTTTGACCGTCGCTATTTGGATGAGGTTGGTTCAGAGGATTCATTTGGGCGTACTATTTGGGCACTGGGGCACCTGATTGGTTGCGCAGCACACAATTCATACCGCGAGTTTGCCATGGAGCTTTTTCATCGCTCATTCCCGCACTTTCAAAAGCTGCAGCACATTAGGGGCATGGCTAACACCATTATTGGGATATGCTTGTACTTAAAGGCTGTGCCTACCGATGAAGGCATGATGAATGAGCTCAACAGGCTTACTGCTCCGTTAATAGAGGCTTACGAAAAGACTGCTAGCCCGGAGTGGCAATGGTTTGAAGAGGTAATGACTTATGACAATGCTATTTTACCGTTAGCACTATTACATTCGTACGAAATAACCAGTAACGAAAAGGTTAAGGAGATTGCCCTTGAATCGATGGCCTTTTTAGATAAGCTTACTTTATCAAACGGCTATTTAAGCCCTATTGGTAATGATGGCTGGTACTACCGGGGAGGCACCTTCCCTACTTTTGATCAACAAGCTATTGAGACCATGGCTATGGTACTAATGTATTTCCAAGCTTATGAAACCTTACGCAAGCCCGAATACATTGAAAAAATGTTCTTGAGCTACAAATGGTTTCTTGGAGAAAATACCTTGCGCGCACCATTGTATGACCATGAAACTAAGGGTTGCTGCGATGGCTTGATGCCTACCGGTATTAACCGTAACCAGGGTGCGGAAAGTACACTTGCTTATATGATATCGCACCTTACCGTATTAAAAGCGTTTGAACTGGAGTACGAGTATAACAAGTTTGGGCAGAAAGCTGAAGTTTGCTAAATGAGGGTTGCCGTTTTATCACCCGTTGCATGGCGCACACCGCCAAGGCATTATGGGCCATGGGAACAAGTAGCCTCTAACATAGCCGAGGGACTGGTAGCAAAAGGCGTGGAAGTCACCTTATTTGCAACCGGCGATTCTATAACTGCAGGCAAACTTGATGCTGTTTGTTCTACAGGTTACGAGGAAGACCGTAACCAGGAAGCCAAGGTGCTTGAGTGCCTGCACATCAGCAACCTGATGGAAAAGGCCGGGCAATTTGATTTAATACACAACAACTTTGACTTTTTGCCACTAACCTACTCCGGGCTTATTAAAACACCGGTGATAACCACCATACACGGTTTTTCATCACAGCGTATTATACCGGTTTATAAAAAGTACAACGCTACGTCACATTACGTATCTATAAGTAATGCCGACCGTAGCCCTGAATTGAATTATTTGGCTACAGTTTATAACGGATTAAATACCTCAGACTTTGCCTTTAGCCCAAAGGCAGAAGATTACCTGATGTATTTTGGCCGTATACACCATGACAAAGGCACTGCCGAGGCAATTGAAATAGCGCTTAAAAGCAATAGAAAACTTTTGATAGCAGGCATTATACAAGATGCCGGGTATTATCGTGAAAAAGTAGAACCATTTATTGATAATGAGCAGATTGTATACGTGGGCCACGCCGGACCAGAAGAACGCAATGCGCTTTTAGGTAAAGCGGCTGCACTGTTACATCCCATTAATTTTAACGAACCGTTTGGTATGAGCGTGGCCGAAGCGATGCTTTGTGGTACACCAGTCATAGCTTTCAGCAAAGGGTCGATGCCTGAGCTAATTAAACACGAACAAACCGGCTTTTTAGTAAATACTATAGATGAAGCTGTGAAAGCCGTATCAAACCTTAACACCATTAACCGGCAAGATTGCAGGAATTGGGCAGGTGATCAGTTCTCGAGTGAGAAAATGGTAAACGATTACTATAGCCTGTATGAGAAGATTTTGAACGTGTAGCGCGTAACTTCTTGGTATCCCAAAATAAAGCCCGCCATTGGCAGGCTTTATTTTTAACACTAGTCCGCAGAATTCGCAATTGTACACAAAGCAGAAAGGCTAACCATGAGGTTAGCCTTTCTGCTTTATCAATGATGTGAATTACACACCATCCTCTTTTAGCTTGTTCAGCAATGTTTTCAAATCTACCTCAGCAAATGATGAGGAATAATCAGACAAACCGTAAGGAATAATTAGTTTATCGTTATGAACTATTGAACCGCACGAATAAATAACGTTAGGAACATAACCTTCACGCTCATCGTTGTTAGGCGTCAATAGTGGTTCCTTAAGGCGGCCAATCTCTATTGCCGGATCATCCAGTTTAAGTAAGCTGGCACCTAAAACATATTTACGCATAGGACCTACGCCGTGGGTAATCACCAACCAACCGTCCTCTGTCTCAATAGGCGAACCGCAGTTACCTATCTGGATAAACTCCCAGCTAAACTTAGGCTTTTGCAATACCTCTGGCTTTTCCCAGATGTTTATTTTATCTGAGTACATAATGTAATTGTTGCAGCCATCAATACGCGACATCATAACATACTTACCGTTTATTTTACGCGGAAACAGGGCCAGATTTTTATTTTGTGCGCCTGCACCATAAAGCGGCATGATACGGAAGTTTATAAAATCGTTAGTTTGCAACAATTTTGGCATAATCAGCGCCCCATCATAAGCGGTGTAAGTGGCATAGTACGACCAGCTCCCATCGTCGTTTATAAACTTTACAAAACGGGCGTCCTCAATACCCTTACGTTCATACTCCGAAATAGGGAAGATAACGCGGTCGGATATATCGGTATCCAGTGAGAAAACGATCTCATAATAAGAATCGGCCAGCCAAAGCACTTTATCATACTCTAGTTTGCGCATATCATCATGCTGCAGGCTTTGCGAATCCTGAATTAACCGGCGCAAATTAGTGTACTCAAAATGATGATCCAGCTTTTCTTCGAGCTCCTTCAGTACATCAACATTAATTTGCGTTGTAGTTGCCTTTTCGAAAAACAGCTTTTTATTGTAAACCGCATTACGAACAATCTCGGCCTCATCAATATAATTACCAGCTGGCATCACGGTAATATTATTGTTTTTATCAAAAAGTGCGCGGCGGAAAGTAATGGACGAAATATGGCCCTCACCTACTGCCCTAAAACTAATAATTACCCGACGCTCACCTGCTTCCAAATCACTTTGGTCGGGGTCTTCAATAATAGATGGGTTAAAAAATGCTGCCGACTCAATAGAATACTCATGCGTAAAGTACGAGCCTATCAATAACTTACGGTATACGCTTAACGAGTCGAAATCGATTTCCAACTCGGTAAACAGGTGCTTGAGCTTGGCACAATGCCGGTTAAGCACACGGGTTATGTTACGGTGACGACTGGAATACTCTTGCAGCAGCGGAGAGATGAGGCTAAACACCCTTTCTTCATCCACCTCCATTACACGTTGTATTACATCTTTTGAACGTTCGTTACCATTAAAAAAGAATCGGGCAATAACACGCTTCGGATCAGGATTTACTTTAACAGCCTTACGCTCGATGGAAAGTCTCATATGGGGAATAATATATTATATCAGTAGTATATTGGCTAAAAACTTAACGCAACAAATTTAATACCCGGCTCTTACAAAAAAGCTGGTTTAACATCTTATCTAAAGCAAATTATATTCACTATAGTTTTAGGTTTTTGAAATATTAGTGCTTACGCATTGGCGCTACGCGTTCAAATCACCTTGTTACGCTTCACCAGATAAGCTTTCAGCAGGTGATTATATCCTTCGTCAATATTAGCATCAACCAGCTCTACCTGGTATTGCGCACACTTCAGTTCGAGTTCATGCCGGTATTGGTTAAGGGCCTGGCGATAGCTTTCGCGTACCCTGCCCGGATGCACCTTCACTTCCTGCCCGCTTTCCATATCTACAAAATGGTGTGGTCGGTTATCAAAGTCAAAATCAAGCTCGTGCCGCCGGTCATTTACGTTAAATATGATTACCTCATGTTTGTTGTATTTAAGGTGCTGCAATGCAGCAAACAGGTCCTGGCTTTTGTTGGCATCCATGCTGTTCCCTAGCATGTCGCTAAAAATTATAATCATGGAACGCTGATGCACATCCTCAGCAATGTGGTGTATTACATTGCTCAGATTGGTTTGCGTACTTTGCCTGGGCTGATTGTAAGCTTTCTCCAATTCCGCAAACAGGTAATACATATGTGTGGAGGTAGAACGGGCCGCGCTCAACCAGTCAATCTTGTCAGCAAACAAACCCAGCCCAAAGGCATCGCGCTGTTTTTTGAACAGGTACATTAACGAGGCAATGGCATATACTGAAAACTGCAGTTTGCTTAACCCTTTTTCCGGAAAATTCATAGATGATGAGGTATCCAGCAATAGGTAGCTACGCAGATTAGTTTCTTCCTCAAATTGCTTCACAAACAATTTATCGGTTTTCGCAAAAAGTTTCCAATCAATATTCTTAACCGATTCGCCGCTGTTATACAAACGGTGTTCGGCAAACTCTACAGAAAAACCATGAAACGGACTTTGGTGCAAACCAGTAATGAAGCCCTCCACCACCTGGCGGGCCAGCAACTCGAGGTTGGCTAACTGACGGATCTCCTGATTATTATTTAGCTGGGCCATTGCAACTAAAGTAAATAAAAAAAGCGCTACCGCTTTAAGGTAACGCTTTTTTTATATGATTATAAACCGGGCTTAGGCCAGTTGTTTAGCCAGTTTATCGGTTAATACTGATTTAGGCACTGCACCAATTTGTTTATCTACGATCTCACCGTTTTTAAAGAACAGCAAGGCGGGGATATTACGGATGCCGAACTTCATGGACACACCGGGGTTATTGTCTACGTTTACTTTTCCTACAATGGCCTGACCATCATATTCTTTAGCAATCTCTTCAACTACGGGGCCTACCATACGACAAGGACCACACCACTCTGCCCAAAAGTCAACTAAAACTGGTTTATCTGATTTTAACACTAATTCTTCGAAGTTAGCGTCAGTAATTTCTACAGCCATGATTTCTATTGTTTATGTTTTAACAAATATATAATAATCAAATAGCTTGCCACAAGTGATGCATGACAAAGTGACAAACAGATTATGTTCCTTTAAAGCAGTTAGTATTTAGCCACTTTAGGTACAGCCTAAGCGCATATAGTTTAGCACGTCTAAAAGCCTAATGATAGTTTGTTACTTCTTTAAGCTCCTGATTACCTTAGCCGGGTTGCCTACTGCTAAAGAGTCATCCGGGATATCTTTGGTAACAATCGAACCTGCGCCTACAACACAGCGATTCCCGATAGTAACACCCGGGCAAATAATAGCGCCGCCACCTATCCAGCAGTCATCACCTATGGTAACAGGTTCGGCATTCTCTTTACTCCGGCGAAACTCGGCATCCAGCGGGTGCGTAGCGGTATAAATTTGTACGCCCGGTGCACAAAACACGTTCGAGCCTAACTTCACCTCCATTACATCAAGCACTACGCAGTTAACATTGAAGTACACATTCTCACCACAAGTTATATTATAACCATAATCACAATGAAAGGGAGGCTCAATGTAAAGGCTTGCCGGTGCATTAGGAATGAGTTTAGCCAAAATAGCTTTGGTTTTATCACTCACTACATACTCCGTAACATTAAGCTGATGCAGCAGGCGCTTGCAGTCGGTACGTTCTTGTAAAAGTTGGGGATCATTGGCCAGGTAATACTCGCCCGACAGCATTTTTTCTTTTTCGGTCTTCATAAAATTTTGATAAGTACCAAAGGTCACGCTCGTTACTTCCGAATACATCTGCACATCTATAACCGTACATTGTACTTTGTGATCGTTACTTTTTCTGCTCAATAACCTTAGCTACCAAAAAGTGCTTGCCGTCTTGCTGAGGGGCGTTTAGCAGCGCTTCGTCGTGCGTTATTTCTTGCTTTACCACATCCTCGCGCAAAGTATTTACTTCGTCGGTCATGTAAATCAGGGGCTCTACGTTTTCCGTATCAACCTCATTTAGCTTAGCCATAAAGTCCAGAATCTTGTTCATGTCGGTCATGAGTGTCTCGGTTTCTTGCTCATTCACTTCGAGCCTGGCCAGGTGAGCTATTTTGGCAACGGTATCTTTATCAATTTGCATAGCTTTCAAATTTACGGTTTATTAAGGCATATACCTCATCGCGCAATGCATCAGCATCATCAACGGTAAGGTTAGCGGTTTCTATAGGTTTATGCACGTAAACATCACAAATACCCGGGCGGCTGCCCAGTTCCAAACCCGTGTCCCAAAGTACCTTCCAGGTGTTTAAGGATGTTACCGGTATAATGGGTACCTTATGCTCAATGGCCAGCCTGAACGGCCCGTTCTTAAACTCATGCAAACGGGGCGGGTAATCATCAGGTATCTTGCCCTCCGGAAAAATCACCATGCTCATGCCCTGCTGCAAGCGCTCGGCCGCACTTTTAAACGCCCTGAACGATGACATCTTGCTGTCTCGGTTCACCGGGATATCAATGGTTTTAAAAAATATTTTGGTCACGAGGTTTTTCAGCAACTCTTCTTTACCAATAAAACAGAAGTTACTTTTGACCAGTATGCTCATGGCCGTAATATCCAGGTTGGAGGTATGGTTTGAGCAAATGATGTAAGTTTTGCTCCAATCTAAAGGCTGCTCGAACTGGAAACGATAAAAAATACCGGCCATTGAGGAGCTGCATAAACCCCATATGCGGCGAAACACATTCATGGAGCCATAACGCTCCGGCTTACGCGAAAAGTAATAGAGAAAGGGCCATAACAAAAAATAGAAAAAAGCCACGCCATAGCGGTAAAAATGACTGTGTACTTTTCTCAATAGTTTTTTCATCGATGCCAAAAATATAAAAATTCCTTACTTTCGCCCCATTATGGAAACTGTTGTTAGTGGTATTCGTTCAACCGGTAAACTGCATTTGGGTAACTACTATGGTGCTATCCAGAATTTTATTAAAATGCAGCACGAATACAATTGCTATTTTTTTATTGCCGACTTACACTCACTCACCACACACCCTACCCCTGCCAACCTGCATGGCAACGTAAAACAGGTGTTGGTAGAGTACCTGGCCGCAGGCATCGACCCTGAACGCGCCACTATATATGTACAAAGTGATGTACCCGAAGTAGCAGAGCTATACCTGTACCTTAACATGAACGCTTACCTGGGCGAGCTGGAACGAGCCACTTCATTTAAAGATAAGGTACGCGCCAACCCCGATAACGTTAACGCTGGTTTGCTTACCTACCCAGTGTTAATGGCAGCCGATATCATCATCCATAAAGCCACCAAAGTACCTGTGGGTAAAGACCAGGAGCAACACCTGGAAATGGCCCGCACTTTTGGCAATCGTTTTAACCGTTTATATAACACCGAATATTTCCCCGAGCCTTACGCTTTTAACTACAGCAGCAACCTGGTCAAAATCCCCGGATTGGACGGTAAGGGCAAAATGGGCAAATCGGAAGGCGAAGGTAACGCTGTTTACTTGTCAGACTCTCCGGAGGTGATCCGTAAAAAGGTAATGAAAGCCGTTACCGATGCCGGCCCAACTACCGAAAACCAGGAGAAGCCATCCGAAATTCAAAACCTGTTCGACCTCATGAAGGTGGTATCAACTACGGATACGTATGAGCATTTTGATGGCTTATACAATACGATGCAAATACGTTACGGCGATTTGAAAAAGCAACTGGCCGAAGATATGATTATAGCCACAGCGCCCATTCGCGAAAAAATAAATGATATAGCCAACGACCAGGCCTACCTACGCCAGGTAGCCCGCTACGGCGCCGCTAAAGCCCGCGAAAGTGCGCAAAAAACTATTAGAGAGGTACGGGAAATTATAGGATTCAGAAACTTTTAAAGTTATTATTGAGCTGTTGGTTAATAGTTATTAATTGCCTTGTATAAAACCGCAACCATAAAATTTAGCCGCTATCTCAATTATCCTGTTAACTTAGTAACACAATAACTATTAACTTTACCAAATGCACATTGCAATTGTTGGAAATATAGGTGCGGGTAAAACTACCCTTACCAGTTTATTAGCTAAAAATTACGGTTGGGAGCCACAGTACGAGGCGGTAGATAACAACCCCTATCTGGAGGATTTTTATAAGGATATGAAGCGCTGGAGCTTTAACCTGCAGATCTACTTCCTCAACAGCCGTTTCCGCCAGATTACTGATATACAGCAGAGCCAAAAAAATATTATCCAGGACCGTACCATTTATGAAGATGCCTACATCTTTGCCGAGAACCTGCACGATATGGACCTAATGGATACCCGCGATTATGATAATTACCAATCCATTTTTGAGAATATTACATCATTCATAAACCCGCCCGACCTGCTGGTTTATCTAAAGGCCTCCATACCTAAATTGGTTAATAATATACACCGTCGTGGCCGCGAGTACGAAATTGGCATCCGGTTGGATTATTTATCTAAACTGAACGAAAAATACGAAAAATGGATATCCGGTTATAAGCTGGGCAAACTGCTTATTGTAGATATGGATAATCTCGATTTTGCCAATAACACCGAAGACCTGGCCACAATTATTGAACGCATTGAAGGCGAAATAAACGGATTGTTTTAGCCTGATAGTTGATCGGTGAGTGATTAAGCAGTTTTTAACTTCTTCTCAATTCAAACAACCAACAACTTTACTCACATGAAAATACTTGGCATTATACCTGCACGTTATGCGTCTACCCGTTTTCCGGGTAAGCCACTGGTTGATATTACCGGCAAAGTAATGATACAACGGGTGTACGAGCAGTGTGTTAAATGCGCAAGTTTGGATGAAGTTATTGTGGCTACCGATGATGTGCGCATCCTCAATCACATTCATGACTTTGGTGGCAAGGCAGTAATGACTTCTCCTGACCATCAAAGTGGTACCGACCGTTGCGCCGAAGTAGCAGCTAATCATCCCGAATATGAGATCGTCATCAACATACAGGGCGATGAGCCCTATATCGATCCGGTACAAATCAGTAAAGTAGCCGCCTGTTTTAACACTCCTGGTACACAAATAGCTACCCTCATTAAAAAGATTACGGTTGCTGCCGACCTGCATAACGCCAACTCGCCGAAGGTAATTGTGAACAAGCTGGGAGACGCCATTTACTTCTCCCGCTCGGCCGTGCCGCATATACGTGGTCAGGAGCCGGAACAGTGGTTTGAACATTTTGATTACTTCAAGCACATTGGTATTTACGGCTTCCGTTCGGAGGTGTTGCAGGCTGTAACACGTTTACCTGTTTCGTTATTAGAGAAAGCCGAAAGCCTGGAGCAATTACGCTGGATTGAAAACGGTTACCGTATTAAAGTAGCCGAAACGGAGCTAGAAACACAAGCGGTAGATACGCCTGAAGACTTGGAAAAGCTAAAACAGGCTACTAAATAATTAGCTGTCATTACGAGTGCAGAAACATTGTACTCTTACTATCCATTTTGCTACACAAGTAAAAAAGCGTTCGCCTACACCTTTTACTGTTTTTATATTTGATTATAAGCAGCAGTAAACCAACCGGTTATGGAGAATAAGAATTTACCATTAATTACTATTACGTTATCGGGCTTATTTGCCATATTAGGGACAATTGTGGGAGGCGTCGTTCAAGGGTACTGGAATGTTCAGCTCGCGGAAAGAAAATATCAGTCGGATCTGGTGTTAAAGGCTTTGGAGTCAAGTTCTGCCGAAGAACGTTTACAAACGCTTAAACTGCTTGTTCATACCAACTTAATTAAAGAATCAGACGTAAGGGATAGTGTAAGCAGGTACATACTGCAAAGCGAAAAAGACCCAGAGACCATTCCACAAATTAAACCGGCAGCAGCTCAATCTCTTGAACCGCCTATAATAAATAACGCCAGACTTTATTTACTAACAGGCAGTAAAAATAAGGCTATAGCATTTACCGACCTTAACAGCAAACTTACTTCAGCTGGTTTCAAAGTAATGGGAGCAAAAAATATCATTGATGTTGGTCGGCCCGATGCACCGGAGGTTAGGTATTTCAACATGTCTGATCAGCAACAGGCTGAAAAGATAGCAGAATTTGTAAGATTTAAATTTGATGCATCAAACTTTGCAGCCAAATACTATGTAGATGCCAAGGCAAAGCCTGGATATATAGAAATATGGCTGGGCAGGTAGCGCTATGTAAACTGATGCAAACCTGTTACTTGTACTACGTTCCATACTTTAAAACCTTTCATCATACATCAGGTTTAAGAAATTAAACTTTGGTGATGAAGAATTATTCTGCCTGTCTTTTTTTAATCTTTTTAACAGCAATGCTTTGCTGCTCTTGCAGCAAAAGAGGCCCGCTTGCGCTGTTTAACAAACTGTCGCCACATGATGCCTATGCCCAACGACTGAAAGATGCTGGATTAGAACGCTCAGCTATGGGCAGCGCCTGGTTGCAAAAAGGGCAGTTGAGCGTTAGCAATCCTTTAAACATTAGCATTCCATACAAGGAAACCGGTTATTTTTCGGCCGAAAAAATACCAGTTACTGCTTTGCGATTCGATGCCCGGCGTGGGCAAAAGCTAAATATAAGCCTAACTAAAAAGCCGCAGACCAATTTCTCCATCTATATAGATCTGCTGCAGGAACAAAGCGCGACCGAACAAAAAGTTTTAGCCTCGGCAGATACTAGCGGCCGCAGCTTGGAATACGAGGTTAAGGAGAACGGTAAATACGTATTACGCCTCCAGCCAGAATTGTTGCGCAGCGGCGAATACACCCTTACCATCACTTCCGGCCCTTCACTCAGCTTTCCGGTTTCATCAAGCGGCAAGCCGCATATAGGGAGCTTTTGGGGCGATGGGCGCGATAACGGCGGCCGACGGCACGAGGGCGTTGATATATTTGCTACCAAACACACACCAGCCATTGCTGCTGCCAATGGCACGGTAACCAAGGTCACCGAAAACACTTTGGGCGGCCTGGTAGTATTTATGCACCCCGATAACCGCGATTATACGCTGTATTATGCCCACCTGGACAAACAACTGGTGCAAGACGGACAAACTGTACGCATAGGCGACACCCTTGGGCTGGTAGGTAACACTGGTAATGCCCGCACTACACCGCCGCATCTGCACTTTGGCATTTACACTAACGGTGGGGCAATTGATCCGCTGATTTTTGTCGACCGCGAAGTAAAGTCTCCACCTCCTATCAAAGCCTCGTTAACATTGCTCAATGCCACGGCCCGTACAACCGCCCGCAACAACGCCCTACATATCGAACCGACTGACAAGGCACTTACCCGCCAATCTGTACCCATTAGCACACCACTTACTCTTGAAGCAGCCACAGACGGCTGGTACAAAGCCACCCTTCCTGACGGTACGCAGGGCTACATACAAAGCCGTAACGTAACCACAGCAACAGCTACTCTGCGCCGTATTACCCTCAATCAAGCCCGGCCGCTGTTAGATGCACCGGATAGTGCAACGGCTGCCCGTAAAGCAACCCTGGCCAACGGTACGCAGGTGGCTATCAGAGGCTCGTTCAAAAACTATTATTTAATTACTGATGATAACGAAAACACGGGCTGGATAAATATGAAAATTGAGTAGTTTTCCCTGCCCGGAGTTAATTATATATTAATAAGTTTAACCAAAAATTTGTATAGCGTTAAACTTGTGAAAAAATCTTATTTCGTAGCCTTATTCATTTTGCTACAGCTGGTTGCAAAAGGCCAGGTCATTAACCAATTTTCCAGATTTGACTTCAGCATATCCGGAGGTATCAGCAAGTCATTTACCGATGAAAGGAACTCAGATGTTGCCGTTCTTGGTTTGGCGGGCATAACTTACAACCAAACACCTTACATAAATTACGTTGCAGAGATACAAGGCGGTCAGTTTATGGGAAACAGTAACTATGCTAATTCGTTACAGAGAGATTTTAAAACTAACTATCTGGCGCCAAGTTTCAGGGTACAGTTTCAATTGGGCGAGTTTGTAGATTATAACAGCAGCAGTTTTTTAAACACTTTAAAAAATATGTATATCAGTCCGGGTATAGGCGTTATTTATACTCGATCAAACGTAAACACTATTGCTGCATCCGGTAGCAGCTATACCACAGGCTATGATAAGGTAGTTGATTATTCAATGTTTATTCCGGCTCGATTGGGTTATGAATTTAAGATCTTTGTAGAGGATGAACCATTCATGAAAATTGATGTAGGGTATCAATTCAATTATCTTATTGGCGATAAATTGGATGGTAACCTCAGCGGTAAAAGTAATGACATGTTTCACCAGCTCACACTGGGTTTTAAATTTGCTATTCCGGGAGTTACCACTTACCGTAAGCCTATTTAGGTAAAAACAGCATCAGAGGTAATAAGCTTCGCCATTGCTTTTAACCCGGCCGTTATCAAGCAACTGCCTGATCACGGTCAGTCTGTCGGCACTTTTGCCGTGTTTAAGCGAGGTAACTAGCTGTTCGAGATGCAAAGGGCCAGTGTTTAAGAGCTGCAGTATTTCTTCGGTAATTAAGCCCTGCAACTGACCAGCGTTTTGGGCCTGCTTCTCACGGCGGCAAACATCACACACGCCACATTTTGGAGCGTTCAACTCGTTGAAATATGCCAACAATTGCTGGCTACGACATTGATTGTGGGTTACATAGCCCAGCATGGCTTCCATTTTTTTGCGGTACACGGCCTTACGGTTTTCCAGGTATTGGCGGTCAATCCATAAATGGTCTGACGTTTGGCGGGGTTTAAGATAGGTAACCTGCGGTTTATCGGTTTGCGGCAGGTAGGTTAAAACACTAAAGTCATTCAGCTGCTGCATGGCATCAGTTACCTGCTGTACGCTGAGGTTAGTACGCCGGGCAATATCAAACTCGCGCATGCGGGTATAGTTCTCAAATGCGCCACCGTATGAGCGCAGCAGCGTTTTTATAAAAGGATCCCAAGCCGGGTTTTGTATCTGGAAATTATATAATTCCTCGTGCCCTATCTCAAACTGAAAACGGGAAGGAAGAAAAACGCTTTCGTTGAATGACAGGTATTCGCCCTGTTCCAAAAACTTAAGCGCATTTAAACTTTTCAAGGCATCGAGCTTAAAACGACTGCTAAAATCAGCCAAATCCAGATCAAAGCTCATACCCTCGCCAGCCCCATAGGCCAGCTGGTAATAATTGGCCAGGTAATGATATACCTGCTTAATTTCTTCTACGGTTGGAAATGCTACTTCAAATTTACGTTGCTGTTTAAGGCGGTCGTTTTCGTTATAAAACAGCACGGCGTAAGCTTTTTGCTCATCGCGCCCCGCCCTACCGGCTTCCTGATAGTAGGCTTCCAGGCTTTCGGGCAAATCTTTGTGCATTACATAACGCACATCGGGCTTGTCAATACCCATACCAAAGGCGTTAGTGGCTACTATAATACGTATATGATTGTTTTTCCACTGCTCTTGCCGGGCGGTACGCAAATCACCGCTCAGGCCTGCATGGTAATAATCGGCCGGGATGCCGTTCTCGTTAAAGAAGCGGGCCAGTTCGGTAGTTTCCTTTCGGCTGCGCACATAAACAATGCCGCTGCCATTAACACTTCGCGCCACCTCCAGCATACGGCGAAGCTTATTTTCTTCATGTTGTACCCGGTAACTTATATTCTGCCGCTCAAAGCTTTGCTGAAAAACATTGCGTTCCCTGAATAGCAGCTTATCTTGTATATCGTCCTTTACCTCGGCTGTGGCCGTCGCTGTCAGGGCCAGGATGGGCACCTTGGGGTGCAGCTGCCGCAAATCGGCCACGTGCAAATAAGGCGGACGGAAATCATATCCCCATTGTGATATGCAATGCGCCTCGTCAACCGCAATCAGGTTTACTTTCATGTACTTGATGCGTTCCCTAACCAAGTCGCTCATCAACCGTTCGGGCGAGAGATACAAGAATTTCACCGGGCCATAAATGCAGTTATCAAGTGCAATATCTACCTCGCGCTTACCCATGCCCGATACAATGGCAATAGCCTCAATACCCTTTGCCTTCAGGCCATCTACCTGGTCTTTCATCAGGGCAATTAAAGGCGAAATAACCAGGCAAATACCCTCCATAGCCAGGGCAGGCACCTGGTAGCAAACCGATTTACCCCCACCAGTGGGCAGCAAGGCCAGCGTATCGCGCCCCTGCATTACCGACTCGATAATGGGCTGCTGCAACGGCCTGAAAGCCTCATGTTTCCAGTAATGCTGTAGTATTTGCGCTATGGTCATGTTTTGGTACAGCAAGTATAACGCATTTTGAGGCTGGGTGTGTGCGGGCGAAGTAGATTTGTCGGCTTTACAGCAGGCTAATGCCCGTTAGCATACTAATTGGCAGTCTAACCCTGTGAACGGTGGCGCGGTAATTAATTTAAAACGCTTGTACCGAATTGTACTTAAAGTGCATGCCGTGGGAATTGGCTCCGGAAGCCTTATCGATAATATCAATACAAAGATATTCCTATATTCAATGCATGAAACTATTAGTTTATTTAGCAACGCTCCTATTACTAACATCAAAGTTATCTGCGCAAGTTATTGAAGCTAAAGAGGCTGCGGCAAACATTGGCCGGTATGGTTACGTGGACGGACAAGTTTACGAAATCAGAAAAATAGCGAACACTAAAACCACATTAATATATATAGGCGATCATCCCCCTAAACACCAGCTTGCAGTAATAGTAAAAGATAATACAGTTGGGTTAAAGTATTTAAAAAACTACACCTACCTGTTAGGTGAGTATGCCCGGGTACGCGGCACGTTAATTAAATATGGCGGCAAGCCGGCTATTGTACTACCTAATTGGGAAGAAGTACAGACGCTGGACTTTAAGGATGAGTCGCCAAAAAACTATTACAAAATCAGAACAGAACTTAGACAGCACCTCCGGCAGTTTGTTGATTAATGCTGCTCTAATGACAACCGCATAAATTTAAGCACCTCATCTGTCAGGTCATCTGTACTGTACATTCTGAAATGATGATTAACCTGACTTGTGCTGCCAGGTACCAAGCCAATTTTGGTGAAGCATAAATTATCGTAATAGGCTTCTTTAAAAGGAAATACTACATGTATAAAATTCTTACCTAGCTGCGTTATCCAGGCTACACGTTTATCGGGATGGCCTATGGCAATCATGGTTTTAGTAGGATGAAGCATGATGTTTCCCAGCCGTGCGTATTGCTGTACAAAGTAGTGGAACAAAGCAAGTGTCTGTTCGGATTTCCCGTTTAAAAAGGCCGCAATAAGTTCCGTATCGCCTGCAGATTGCGTAAAGTTTTGCATAATTAAATATATTGAATTTTGTCGCATCGGTTCCCTAAAGCAAGCGCTTAAACAGCTAATTAAACCTTTTTATTTCTTAATAGTCAAAAAAACGTCTATTGAAAGCAAAAAACGCTTTGTGATAGCGGTGAAGATCATACTAGTACTAGCCGATCCTGGCCCGTCATGTATTTGACGGGCCTTTTTATAAAACTAATTTAAACATGGAAATTGATTTAACGCTCAACGTACTGGAAGAGACTGTAAGCAGCTTTTTCAAAGACTTTTTTGATGAAATGGATTTACGAGCTGTTCACATTCCTACCAAGGCGGTTGTGCTTACCGCCAACCGCAAAGGATTTCAGTTCAAGCACACATTTAATTTAATGGAATGGGATGTATACTTTGGCGCCAAACTGCAATTACAGGCTCTCCGTAGCATCAGAAGCATCATAGTACGGCAAGAACAAGCCTTATTAATGGAAAAACCAAAGGTTGATGGGAACAGTTAAACGCGCAGCAGCAATTAGCTGATAAGCATTAATTCATGCTCGGTAAAACACAGATTAGTGTTCACTATGCAGACGAAATGTTCAAGGTAAAGGTCGCTTCTTTTCCCACATTAACATGGGTTTGAACGCAGCTTAAATCTAGTACCGACAAAAACCACGTGGCGAAAAATGACGGCTCCGCTTGTAAACAATCAACTACTCCTAACTCTTATAAGCCTGCCAGTATGTTATCCAGCCCCCAGCGCTCCTCTATCCCCAGTCCAAACAGTGCAAAGTCGTATTTTACCGGGTCGAGCGGGTCAAACTGGCGCAGGTGTTCGGTAAGTTCGAGAGCGGTTTGCCAGTCGGTTCGCTTGCGGGTAATGAGTTTCAGCCTGCGTGCTATACGGTCTACGTGCAAATCGCAAGGGCAAACCAGTTCTGCCGAATTGATGCGGTTCCAAATGCCAAAATCTACCCCCTGCTCGTCCTTACGTACCATCCATCGCATAAACATATTCAGCCGCTTGCAAGTCGATTTTTGCGATGGCGATGATACATGCTTCTTGGTACGGTGCGGATAATCGGGCAGCGAAAAGAAGTAAGAACGGAAATGATTGAGCATAGCTTCAGCTTCCAAGCCGGCTCCTCCCGGGTTCCCTAAAGAGAAATCATATTCGGGGCTTGGCAACTCCTGCTCTACCTTCGGGCGGCCAGGGGGTAAAAACGCATCCTCCAAGCTCTCATACTGCTTATAATGCTGTTTAAAAAAGCTTATAAAGTAAAGGGTATCAACATCGTTAAAAGTGCGGTGCTTAAAGCTGAGCAAACGTTTCAAGTCGGGCTCCTGGTGGTTGACAATGAAGTCATACGGAGCGCCATCCATCAAGGCAATCAACTCCCGGCATTTTTTAATGATGGTTACCCGCTGCCCCCAGGCCAGTGTAGCGGCCCAAAAGCCCATGATCTCGATGTCTTGCTGTAGCGTAAACTGGTGGGGGATTATAATAGGGTCGTTTTCAATAAACTCCGGCCGGTTGTACTGCGCTACTTTAGAATCGAGAAAGGCTTTGATGTCGGTAACCATGTATGGAGAGTAAAGAATAAAGAGTCAGGAATCAAGACTAAGATCCATATTGCCTAATATGACCTTAAATGTCATGCTTCCTGACTCTCTACTCTTGATTCTAGCTTAATGCGTTCTTCAAATCTTCCAGCAAATCCTCAATATCTTCTACGCCTACGCTGATGCGCAGCAGGTTATCAACTACGCCGGCAGCTTCGCGGGTTTCGCGGGGTATGGAGGCATGCGTCATGGTAGCAGGGTGATTAATGAGCGATTCCACGCCACCTAATGATTCGGCCAGTGTAAATACTTTGAAGTTAGAGGCAATTCGGAAAGTTTCCTTTAAATCGGCTCCTTTAAGCACAATAGAGATCATGCCGCCAAAATCTCGCATTTGTTTTGCGGCAATGTGATGGTTTGGATGATCGGTAAAGCCCGGCCAAAAAATGCGCTCCACCTTAGGGTGATCTTTCAAAAATTCGGCAACGGCACGACCGTTTTCGCAGTGGGCTTTCATGCGCAGGTGCAGCGTTTTAATACCACGCAGCGCCAAAAAACTATCCATTGGCCCAGGTGTAGCACCGCAAGAGTTATAGATGAACCACAAGCGTTTATACAAGTCCTCATCATTCATCATCAAAGCCCCCATAACCAGGTCAGAGTGACCGCCAATGTATTTGGTAACTGAATGCATCACCAGGTCGGCCCCTAAATCCATTGGGTTTTGCAGGTATGGCGAGGCAAAAGTATTATCAACCACCAGCATTACATTGCTGGCTTTGGCTATGCCGGCTACTTCCTGTATATCTACCACCTGCATGGTGGGGTTAGTTGGCGTTTCGATCCATATCATTTTGGTATTGGTGTTTACATACTCACTGATAATTTCAGGTTTATGCAAATTCACAAAATGGAACTTGATGCCATAGTTAGCAAATATTTTGGTAAAGATACGGTAAGAACCACCATACAAATCATTATTGGTTATTACCTCATCGCCTGGCTTTAATAGCTTCATTACCGCATCAGTAGCGCCCATGCCACTTGAAAAGGCCAGGCCGTACTTTGCATTTTCCAAGGCTGCCAGGCAATCCTCCAGCGCTTTACGCGTAGGGTTAGTACCGCGCGAATACTCGTAACCTTTATGATCGCCCGGCGCAGCCTGGGCATAGGTTGACGTTTGATAAATAGGCGTCATCACCGCACCTGTAGTTGGGTCGGGGTGCTGGCCTGCATGTATAGCTTTAGTTGCGAATTTCATAATTATGTTTTCTATACCCGGTTGTCTGCTACCTATGTTAATCTTAATATACCCAAGATACTTTCTGCAACAGGCAACCGCTAACTCAATTTAGTACGCTCTTGCAAACAACACCCTTTGGGTTGATGGCTTGCCGGTTAAAATGCATTTACCTTCTTCCTGTTTGTTGTTTAAAGGTATGCAGCGTATGGTAGCTTTAGTTTCTTCTTTTATGCGTTGCTCAGTTTCAGACGTGCCATCCCAGTGGGCAGAAAGGAAGCCGGGTTTTTCGTCAAGCAGACGTTTAAATTCTTCGTAGCTGTCAACCTCGGTGGTGTTTTCGGCTCTGAAATTAAATGCCTTTTGGTAAATATTAGCCTGAATCTCTTCCAGCAGCTTTTCAATACGGTCGGCTAAGCCTTCCTGGTTTACGGTCTCCTTGGTTTTGGTATCACGCCGTGCCAGTTCAACCGTGCTGTTCTGCATGTCGCGGCTGCCTATGGCTATACGCAACGGCACACCTTTCAGCTCATACTCGGCAAACTTAAAGCCTGGGCGTTGTGTATCGCGGTCATCAAATTTTATGGAGATACCTTTTGCACGCAACTCGGCAGTTAAACCTTTAACGTAGGTACGTATGTTCTCCAGTTCCTCATCATGCTTGTAAATAGGCACCACTACAACCTGTATAGGCGCTAATTTTGGCGGCAATACTAAACCGGCATCATCAGAATGGGTCATTACAAGCGCGCCCATTAAGCGGGTTGATACGCCCCATGAGGTGGCCCAAACATAATCGAGCTTACCTTCTTTGCTGGTGAACTTTACATCAAATGCTTTCGCAAAGTTTTGACCTAAGAAGTGTGATGTACCTGCCTGCAAAGCTTTTCCGTCTTGCATCAACGCTTCAATACAATAGGTATCTAACGCACCGGCAAAACGTTCGTTAGGTGTTTTACGGCCTTTTACTACCGGCACGCCCATCCAGTTCTCCACAAAGTCGGCATAAACCTCCAGCATTTGTTCTGTTTCGGCTACAGCTTCTTCGGCTGTGGCGTGCGCAGTATGGCCTTCCTGCCATAAAAATTCACTGGTACGTAAAAATAAACGTGTACGCATTTCCCAGCGTACCACGTTAGCCCACTGGTTAACTAAAATGGGTAAATCACGGTAAGATTGTATCCACCCACGGTAGGTATTCCAGATGATGGTTTCAGAGGTAGGACGAACAATCAGTTCTTCTTCTAATTTTGCATCCTCATCAACAATAATGTTCCCTTCACCATCGTTCTTTAACCTGTAATGTGTTACAACCGCACACTCCTTAGCAAATCCTTCCACATGGCTCGCTTCTTTTGAGAAGAAAGATTTTGGTATAAACAGCGGAAAATATGCATTGCTGTGCCCGGTATCCTTAAACATTTTATCCAACGCGGCCTGCATTTTTTCCCAAATGGAATAGCCGTATGGCTTAATGATCATGCAGCCTCTTACCGGTGAATATTCGGCAAGATCAGCTTTTATTACAAGGTCATTAAACCATTGCGAGTAATCTTCGTCTTTACTAATAATCCCCTTGCTCATATGTACTTTTGTGGAATAGATTTTGACTATTGAATGTGTTATATTGCGTCAAATTTATAAATTAATTATGTTTTTAAACTTCAACTTTTAACTTCCCTATAAAATGAAAAGGAACATACTGCACACCTTCGTTCTTTTAAGTGCACTAGCACTGGCTTCCTGTTCAACCACCAATAAAGTTGCGTCTAATCAGAAAGTTGATGATGACGTTTATTTTAGCAAGGCTGAAGCCGGCGAGGCGCCTGTTTACCGCCAGCCTGTAAGCGGCGACCTGTACACACAATCCAACACCGGCGATGATGATGATTATTACTATTATGATAGCTATTCATCACGTATAAATCGTTTTGGTTACAACTCACCGTTTGATTATTATGATGATTACTATTACGGGTATTCGCCATATGCTTACAATAACCCATACGGCTACGCCGGCGTTGGGTCATACGGCGGGGGCTGGGGTTTGGGCCTTGGCTTAGGCTATGGTTACGGCGGGTACGGTTACGGCGGCTTTGGATATAACCCATGGGGTTATGGCTATGGTTTAGGCTATGGCTACGGTGGCTTATACTCACCTTACTCCTACTGGGGTACTGGGTACGGCTATGGCGGCGGTTACTGGGGTGTTTACTCGGCTAACAATACGGTAGCCAGGGCACGTCCATACCGTGGATCAGGTTTCCCTAGTTCTAATACAGGAGGCCGCACATCCGGCCGTCCGGTTGGCTATAATGGCAATTATCCAAACACAATGAGCTATCCCGGCCGCAGAACCAGCAGCGTAGAAGGCAACACTTATGGTGGCAACGGCGCAAGACCAACACGCGGCGCTGCAAGCCCTCAACCAGTTTACCGCCCGCAACGTACTGAGGTTAGTCGCCCAACCTATCAACCAGCTTCTGTAGACAGGAGCATGTCTTCTGGCTCACAATCATCCGGTAGTTCATCATCAGGTGGCGGCGGTGGTGGTAGCAGAGGAGGCGGCCGTCCATCAAGACCTTAATATCTTATTGCATATACTTCAATGAAAATCAAATATTCATTACTGGCAATGGCTACAGTAGCCATTACACAGCAGGCTTTTGCTCAATATTCGCAAGATGCCATACGCTTTTCGGGGTCGCAGGCCGGCTCAACATCGCGTATTAAGGCAATCGGTAATGCTAACGTTGCTGTTGGCGGTGATTTAACCGCCATTGGTAGCAATCCAGCCGGACTAGGCTTTTTTACCCGTTCGGAACTTAGTATTACACCGGAGTTTAACATGAGTAAAAGCAATAGTTCTTACTTAACCGGTAACTCTAACGATAAACGAAACGATGCTAATTTTAATAATGCATCTGTAGTTTTTTACGGTAAATTAAACAAAGGTCGGGGTGAGGATAAAACTAAGGGCTGGTTAAGTGTAAACTTCGGCGCATCATATGCCCGCACTAATAATTTTTATCAGAACACTTATTATAGTGCCGTTAATCCCAACAGCTCTATTGCCGATTACTATGCCTACCTGGGTAACCAGGCTGTCGACAATGGCTTTAGTTTGGATGGTTACCTGGAAGGTTGGGCACGCAATCATCAGTTAATTAACAACAATGCAGATCCCAATACTTATGTACCAGCAACAACTTTGGGTGGTACCCAGTCAAACACAATTACATCAACCGGCGGCCAAACCGAATACAATTTCTCTTTTGGCGCTAACTACAGCAACAAGCTGTATATAGGTGCTGGTTTTGGCATTACCAATATACGTTACAACAGTACTTCCGATTTTGTGGAAGATAACTTCAACCTTGCTAATAATCGCGATTTTATTTCTACTTATACACGTGATCAGGTTACTAAGGGAAATGGTTTTAACGCCCGTTTTGGGTTTATATACAAACCGGTAGAAGCTGTGCGTGTAGGCGCTACCGTAACTACACCAACATGGTATACTGTTGATGACAACAGTTATGAGGGCTTGGCCACCAACTATGTGGGTGGTGCTAACTACCGTAACAGCGACACCTACCCTGCGCGTTATAACATGCGTACACCGTTTAAGGTTGCCGGTGGTTTAGCTGTATTTTTAGGTAAGGCTGGCTTTATCACCGGTGATGTTGAATATCTGGATTATACCAGCACCAAAATTACCAGCGATGACTATGATGTTACCCAAGATAACAATGATATTAAACGTAATTACCAATCGGCCGTTAATGCACGTATAGGTGCCGAAGCCCGTTTACCTGGAAGCTTCTTTTTAAGAGGTGGTTTCGGTATACAAGGCAGCCCATCCAAAACTAATGCAAGTGACATCAAAACGGCAAGCGGCGGTTTAGGTTACCGTTTTGCTAATTATTATATTGATGCCACATATACCCATGTAAGGCGCACAAACTCGCAGCTGCCCTATGATATTGGTGATTTTAGTCCTGTTGCTGATATCAAAAGTAAAAACAGCAACGTATTCTTAACCATGGGCTTAAGATTTTAAAAGACCAAAAAGCAATAATAAAAAAGGGTCGGCTAAATAGCCGGCCCTTTTTTATTCATAACATGTTATTCAGATTAATCTTCATTTACGAATGAACGCAGCATCCATGTATTTTTCTCCTTGTACTGCATAAAACCGTTCACCATATCATTAGTGCCGTCGTCGCCGGCAGCAGCACTTATCTCTAAAATTTCGCGTTCTTTTTCAATTAGTATCGCCATATCTTCAATTAAGGCCTTAACTAAAAAAGTATCGGTTTGACCAATGGTATTTACTTCTTTTATGGTAGATACCCTGATGTAGTCGTCAAAAGTACTGTAAGGCGGTTTGCCTAAGGTTAAAATACGCTCAGCCAAATCATCAATGGTTTGTACTGCAGTGGTATACATTTCCTCAAATTTAACATGCAGCGTGAAAAAGCTTGGCCCTTTAATATTCCAGTGGCAACCTCTTATTTTTTGATAGTGAATATGATAGTTTGCTAATAGCTCATTCAAATGATCAACAACTGGTTTTACCTCTTTCTCGTCGAGGCTTATTTCTTTTGCATCCATGGTACGATTTGTATTTATAAAGTTAGATTTTCAACACAAACCTAAAGTAAGTGTTTCAAAAAAGCTAACATTTAAATAAAAAGACTACTTTTAAACATGACTCAGTTAAAGCTGTTGATAGCCGAGCATTTTGATGGAGAAGTATGGCGCATGGAAATAGACCCTGTAACTCATACTCTGTTTGCTGAAATACGCAAAAGCGAAGACCGAAAAGTAAGCTTTGCCGCACTTGGCCTTACCACCGGTAAAACTTATTTTAAAAACCACACCATTGATGAAAGTTGGTTAACCGGCATTGAAACTGCTTATGACGGTGTTTTGCTGCTCCATTACTACCAAACAGCCGGCAGCCCGGCACACAAAGGCCTGGCAGCTATTGAAGCCGAAAACGGACAAGTACTTTGGCATAACTTTAACTACACTTTTGACCACCTCAGTGCTAACGGCCCTGTCGTGTTTGATAACCGGCTGCAGCCCCCCAGCTATAAGCTTGCAAACATTAAAACAGGCGCTGTACAACGTAATTACAATGCGGCTATTGATATAGTGGCCGACAATAAGATCATCCTTCCGCAAGTTATACCTTTGCCTGACAATTTTCCAAAACTTCCGGTGGAGCCTCACCGTAACAGTGTGCATTACGTAGAGCACAATAGCTTAAGAATTGTATCTTTGCACGCGTTTTGGGCAGGCCAGCTAAGGCAGTACTTATACCTTTACCAGGATGATGAGTTAGTTTTTGAAGATATATTAAATACCAATATACAAAAATTGCAGCCCGAGGCGTTTGTTTTATACCATAATCAACTTATCTACCTGAAAGACAAAGTAGAGATTAAGGTATTGAATTTATAGCTGAAAAGTTTAAACATGACATTGAAAATTTCTGTACTGGCAGGTGTATTATCATTGCTAACTGCACCGCTAATAGCCCGCCCCCTGCTCGACTCTGTTGGCGTCGAAAACCAGGATGGCAAAAAGATCATTCTGCATAAACTGGAACCCAAGGATAACTATTTCTCAATTGGTCGCCGGTATAACATTAAACCCGGTGTTATTATTCAATACAACAACAATGCTTCGCTTAGGGTTGGTGGTATTATTAAAGTACCAACCGAACAGCCCTTTGTTATAGCCGGTTCACAGCAAGCCAGCACAGGCACAATCAATCAGGGTACTGCCAACGGAGCTGTTACCGAATACAAAGTATCGGCCGGTGAAACATTATACGCTATATCCAGGCGTTTCAGCGTTCGGGTTGAGGATATTATTAGCCAAAATAATTTAAAATCAAGCAGTCTGTACCCGGGTCAGATATTGCAAATACGCGCAGTAGCCGCAGCTGCAACGCCGCCGCCAGTTGCCCAAACCACTACAACACAACCGGCTGTAGTTACAACACCACCTGTAACCGCACCTGCAGTTACCAAGCGTGATTCTATTCTTGTTGCCAAAACCGACACTAGTGCTGTTGAACGCCGTTTACCGGCTAACCGTTATGGCTTAACCGAACGGAACGAGAAAGGCGTAGCTACCTATTTTGATGATGCAGGTTTAGGCCTTGACCCAAACAAAAAACTGGTTTTACACCAAACTGCGCCAATAGGTACCGTATTTAAGATTACCAATCCTATGACTAACCGTACCACTTACGCCAAAGTGGTAGGCCGTTTTACCGATAACCAAATGACTAAAGATGTAATCATTGTGCTCACTAAAAGTGCAGCCGATGCCTTAGGTGCGCTTGATAAGCGTTTTCAAGTAAATATTAGCTATGGAACGCCAAGTGAGCAACAATAAGCCTTACATCATTGGTATTGCCGGCGGTAGCGGCTCGGGCAAAACCTTCTTTTTAAAATGTTTTTTGCAGCACTTTACGGCTGATGAAGTATGCCTTGTGTCGCAAGATGATTATTACATCCCGGTTGCCCACAACATGACGGCCGAAGAAAACAAGTTGTATAACTTCGACCTACCCCGTACTATCGACAGCAAACATTTTCATGATGACATCATAAGCCTGATGAATTATGAAACGGTATTAAAACAAGAGTATACTTTCAATAACCCTACTGCAGTACCTAAAACGCTGGAAATTAAACCCGCACCCATACTGATTGTGGAAGGTTTATTTATTCTGCATTTTAAGGACATTGCCGAAAAGCTTAACCTCAAGATATTTTTAGAGACCGATGAAGATGTAGCGCTTAAACGTCGCCTTAAACGCGATTTGGAAGAGCGAGGTTACTCGAATGACGACGTAATGTACAAATGGCACAACCATGTAGTACCTGCTTATAAGGAGTACTTGTTGCCCTATCGCGAAACATGTGATAAAATTGTGGTGAATAACACGCAGATAGCCGACGATATAATCAAAATAACCGATGACATATCGGCCGAATTAAGGCACAAGCTTTTTAACGAGTAACAAAAAAGGAGTAGCTGATTTAGCTACTCCTTTTTTGTTACAAGGCTGTGCAGAATCAAAACTGCTCGTGTATTTGGGTCATGATGCGCACCATCTCGCCGCGTATGTCGGCTGTTGGGCGGGTGTAATTGTTGTTCATGTAAGAGAAAAGCAGCTTTTTGCCTTTGCGGGTCACAATATAGCCGCTCTGGTTGTGGTTATTAGATAAACTGCCGGTTTTACCCCAAACAAACGGCACACCATTATCGGTCTTATAGGCGTTTTTGAGCGTACCCGATACACCGCCCGTTGGAAATAAGTTGTGCATGCGCTCCTCGCTACCCAGCTTGGCAGATATTTTAGTTAGCAAAGCAATGGTAGTACGCGGCGTAAACAAATCCTGCCGCGAAAGCCCCGAGCCATCCACCCACTGTGGCACATCGGGCAAATCGCTCATATAGTTTTTTATGCTGTGTGCAATAACGGCCGATGTGCTTAAGGCGCCGCCACGTAAGGTAGATGAACATACCAGCAATAGTTGCTCGGCTATAAAATTATCACTTGGCAACATCATGCGCTTATACACCGAGTCTGATGATGCAGAATAAAGTGTACGGGCGCTGTCTGGCATATTCAGCCTGATTAAGCTGATGGGTTTCTTTAGCGTATCCTGCAATAAAGCGAGTGTTAACTCCGGACTGGTTTTCCAGGGTATTTCCTGACGAAAATTTGCCGGCACAGGCATGGCTGGGTAACGGAACTTATTTTCGGTAAGCGAACGTTCCACTTCAAATGAACGCGGGTGAAAGGATGTATCCTGCTGTAAATAAACTTTAAAGTAAGCAGGCCATATTTTCAAGCCACCTTTGCCATCAGCAGAAATGACGGCTACATTATCCATCACTGGCATATCGTTAATTTCGGCCTGAAAATAATACTTGTAATTATCGTAAGGCCAGTTCGCACCATAAAAGTCGCCTTTGTAGTTGGTTGGCGAATAAAACAACCGCTTGGATGAATGCTTAAGCAAATCAAAAGCCTTGGTCGATTTTAACGTTGAATGCAGGAAAGACGGATCTCCCGTACCCCAAAAAATCAGCGAATCGCCTTTGTTTACATAACGTAAGCCGGGAATAGAGTCACCCAGCATCTGCAGTGCAGTATACAGGGTGTAAAGTTTGGTGTTGGATGCCGGTATAAAGTATCTGTCGGCATTCATTTCGTAGATCATCTTTTTCTGCTCCGGATCGTATAAAGCGAAGCCGGTATAGTGGTCGCGATTAATAGCCGAAGATTCCACCATTTTACGGATTTTATTTTTAGGTATGCTTTGTACGGTGCACCGGCTTAGCACTACGCAGGCCAGAAGCAAACCCAGCAACAGTTTACCGTTAAGGCATACCGAAGATGGGCTAGCGGATAATGTAAGGCGTTTATTCATTGTATAATTTTACAGATTAATTGATAGGTTGCTGCTGGTAGGCTTTACGCAAAACGCGGGCTAGTACATCCAGGTCATTAAAAGTATGCAGAGCGTTCAGCACAATGCGTTTAAGCCGCACACCAGCGGGGTTAGGATACGGGAAAGAGGAAATCAAGATGCCTGAGTTGTAAAACACATCCTCGTTAATAGCCGAAGGTAAGATGAATACGGGCAAATCCGGGTGATGCTGAATGCCAGGTAAATCCTGCACAAGCATCTCAAAGTATGCAATATTTGCCTTAAGTTTTTCGTGCTGACGGGTGTAGATGTGCTGTCCTTTTAAAAATGCGTAAACCTGTGCCGGCGATATAGGTGTAGCACCTGTGTATTCGGGCAAATTACGTAAAGCAGCAGCTTGTTCCTTTGTGCAGCTTATAGCACCGCCGCCTATACCTAAAGCTTTCGATAAAGAATAAGTTAGGATGTAGTTAAGCTGATTGTGCCTTGGCAAGGTAGCGCTGGTGCCAAAACCGTTTTCGCCCAACAACCCTATTCCATGTGAATCATCAACAATGGCCAAAGCTGGCTGCGACAAATGGGCCAGGAACGAAAAGTTAATAACAGTAGAGGTAAGCGGGTTAACAGAATCACTTGCTAATACCATAGGGATACCCACACTGGCCTGACGCCTGCCCTCACGCAATACCCATTGCTGCCATTCTTCCATATCCTGAATGATGGCCTTTTGCTGTAATATAGCTGGGTGCGAATTGGGCGAGTTGTATACCGTTTGGTGCCCTGCAATAGCTACCCGCCCGGCAGCAAAGCCAGACGAAAATAGCACGGTATCTTCAGTACCTGTAAGCTTAGCAAGCAAGGCCTCACAAGCTTCATATAAATCCAGCCGGGTATTTGAGATGCGCGAAGATGGGTACAGCCAACCATACTTATCCATACCTTCCGCTACTAGGTTCATGAACTCGGGGTCTGAATTAATGCCCAGGTAATGGTATCCGGTAAAAAAGAGATACTCCTTACCATTTACCACGGCTGTGCGGCCCGGCTTACCGTCTAAGTATAAATTGGCTTCTATACCTTCCATCTCCTATTATTTTGCAGCAACTTTATTAAATTTTTACTGATTCAAGCTTATCCAGATAAGCCTGATCTACATCAGCCCCAATACCCGGGGCATCGGTAATCTCCAGCTCCATCCCATTGTACCAAAAGCCACCAATAACTGGGTCGGCCAGTTGGCCCAGTAAGCAGGTATCCAGGTCAAAATAATGCAGGTTGGTATGAGCCATAGCAAAATGCACGTTAGCGGTAAGGGCCAGTCGGCTTTCGAGCATACTGCCCAGCATACATTGCACACCGTTCTTTTCAGCTACCTGGTTTATTAGGATGGCCTCGTTAATGCCCCCGCTTTTGGCAAATTTTATATTAATATATTTAGCAGCCTTGTTGCGAATGATGCGCTCTGCATCGCGATGGGTGTAAACGCTTTCGTCGGCCATAATGGCTATTGGTGATTGTTCGCACAGTGCGGGCAGCAATTCATCGTTATAAGTACGCATCGGCTGCTCGCAAAAGGCAATATCATATTTGGCCAGTTCCTGCAGCGCATAAACAGCCTCCTCAAACGTCCATCCCTGGTTAGCATCTATCCGAATTTGCGTTTCAGGTTTTAAGGCCCGCCGTATATGCTGCATACGTTCAATATCAGCATCAGGCTTTTTGCCGAGCTTGACTTTAATAATGTTAAAGCCCTGACTTTCGAACTTTACAGCCGACGCAGCCATACCCTCGGGCGTATCTATACCTACCGTAACATCAGTAATAATTTTTCTTTTTTGGCCGCCCAGGTATTGATACAAAGGCATGCTGGCTTTTTTTGCTGCCAAATCGTAGAGCACCATATCAAAAGCGCTTTTAATGGTATAGTTGCCTGCTGTATATAGATGCAGTTCGGCCAGGCGTGCTTCCATATTGGCAGCATCTTTATCTTTCCAAATGGCTGCGAAGTCTTTGGCCATTTCAAAGCCGGTTGCCTGCGTTTCACCAACTATCATGGGGAAAGCCGAGCACTCGCCTAAGCCGGTTAAGCCATTATCGGTATAGGCTTTCACCAAAACGTTTTGGGCAAAGTGCATAGTACCCGTTGCTATGGTAAAAGGCTCAATTGGTATAGAGTATTTGTAAATCTCAAATGCGGTAAACTTCACGGTAAGCTTTAGTTATTTTATAAGTTTTCTCTTTAAAAATTCGGCGGTGGCTTCACTCACGGTTACGGCGTTACTATACTTCATCCAGTGGTGCGTATCATCCGGAATGGCCAGAAACTCGTAAGGCATGCCCTTATTTTCAAAACGGCGTATCAGATCAACCGTTTGACTATAAGCCACATTGCGGTCGTCATCGGCATGAATAAATAATACCGGCGACTTCCAGCCGTCTATCCAATTTACCGGAGATGATTGACGGGCTACTTTCAAGGCTTCTTCGGCATCCGGCGCTTTTTCCGGGCTTTGGGTTGCCGGAGTTCTCACCCAGTTGTGTACGCCATGTATATCTACGCCGGCGGCAAACCTGTCTGAGTTTTTGGCTAAGGCCATAGCGGTTAAAAAACCACCGTAAGAGCCGCCATAAATACCTATGCGTTTGGCATCAATATTAGGTTGCGCAGCCAGCCAATCGCCAGCTGCCTTTATATCCTGATACTCGATAGCGCCTGTGGCGCCACCCTGAGCAGGTTTGTGAAATTCGTAACCGTAACCCACGCCCAGGCGATAGTTTACAGACAATACAGTAAAACCCATGCTTGCCAGGTATTGATTCAGGGCATAATCTATCGAATAATAGTCCATAAAGTGCCAGCCTAAAACCATTTGCCTTTGCGGGCCACCATGTACATAAACAATGGCTGGGCTTTTACCTTTAACGCCAACAGGCTCAAAAAGCTGCCCATGAACCTCTATCCCATCAGGCGCTTTAAACACTACCTGCCTGGGCGCAACCATCTGTTTAGGAAAGTTCCCTGGGATTAGCTCTTCACCAATTAAGGCTACCTTTTTTTTCCGGACATCCATTACAGCAGGCACCAGCGGCCGTTGGGCGGTTGAGCTTAAGTAAACTATGGTATTACCATCGCCGGTAAGCACAGGGTAAGCTTCAATACCATTGCCCGCGGTAAGCATCTCCATGGCAGCTTTATCAACCGCAACACGGCCTATATGCCTTCTGTCAATATCCTGTTTTTCGGTGCCTTTATTGGCACTGAACAAAACACTCTTGCCATCGGCACTTAGCATAACCTGCTCTACCATAAAGTTACCGGGTGTCAGTAACAAAGGCTGTCCGCCAGTTGAGGGCACGCTGTATAAATGCGGCCAACCATCATGGTAGGATACAAAAACAATACGGTTACCTGCAGCCCAGTTGAGGTTAGCACCCCCATCAGTCGTAGGCATAGAGCCAGCCAGCGTTGCAGGGGCTTTCCATACTTGAGTTGCTTTGCCTGTATTTAGGTCGGCGGTCCATATAGCCCAGGGCTGGTGCTTGCGAGCCAAAATAGAATCAGGCACACTGCCGGTACCAGGAGTGCGGATAAAAGCCATGTGCGTACCATCGGGCGACCAACGCGGCTGCCCGTCTCGCGCAAACGATGGAGCTATCCATTGTATTGGTTTGCCGGCGCCTGAGTATATACCTATAAAACTGTGATCGGTACGGGCAGAAACGAAAGCCAGCTTCTCACTATCAGGCGACCACTTAACCGAACTTGAACTGCCGCGGGCTGTAAATAAGCTTTTAGCCGGTACAGAGCCATCAATAGGTGCAATCCAAACTTGGCTGTTTTTTATAAATGCTACCTGGTTACTTTTTGTCGAAATGGCTGGATAATCGCCTTCGCTTAATGCCTTGGCTTCTCCGCCAGCAAAGGCAATGCTCCATACCTGCACTTTAGTACCCGCCGGATCAAAAGCCGGATTTACAGGCACACTACCCTCGTTGGAGCTGTGATCGCCGCCCCGCACAAACACCACGAAATTGCCATCAGGTGATATGGATAAGCTACTTATTTCCTGCCCGTCGTCTGTATTATAGTTAGTTAACTTTCGTAATTTGAAACTTGGCCCTTCAGCTACGTAAACATTGCGTTTGCCCTCCTCGTTAATAGCAACGGCAATTTTAGACCCCTGTTCACTACTTGTAAGCTCGGTTGGAAAAGGGTAGCTGAGCACCTGGTTTAAGGAGAACTTTTGGGCAAATGTTGGACCGCTGCAGAATATAAGAGCGAATAAAACACGAAGTATCAGTTTTTTCATGGCTATGGCAGACGGGCTAATTTATAATTATTATTTTCTTATAGTTAATTTTTTGCTATAACTTCACCTTTGTAAAGTTTTAAAAATTAATTGGTAAACTCAGCAACAGCTATATAAAATTTACAATTAACTTTTACACCAATCTTAAGCCATTTTTTATCTAATTTTCTGAACAATATTTAAGTTGCGGCCAAAATACGTCCGTTTTGCATAGGATGCATTACCGCTTTTCATAAAAATTCGATAATTATATTAAATTTATTGACTTTATTGAAAATTATTTACCATTTTCGTTAAAAACACTTAACATCAATAATATTTTTGCGCTAAATTTACTGCTTTATCATTTCATTGACTAAAATCCATTTTATGAAGAAAATTTTTACGTTAAAATTTCTGCTTCTGATGATGTTTTGCGCCGTAACTGCTATGGCGCAAACCGTTGAAATTAGCGGTAAGGTTACCGACGCCAATGACAACACCCCTGTGACCGGCGTTACGGTATCGGTTAAAGGAACCACTACTGCCGTAGGCACCGACGTAAACGGCAACTATCGCATTAAAACGCCGCAGGGCAGCACTGCACTGCTATTTAGGTTTATTGGCTACACAAGTCAGGAAATAGCTATTAGCGGCCGTCGCACCATCGACGTAAAACTTGCTCCCGATAGTAAAATGCTGAACGAGGTAGTGGTAAATACCGGTTTAGGTATTGCCCGTAACAAAAAGGAGCTGGCTTATGCCGCACAAAGCGTTACCTCAGAAGAGCTGAATCAAAACCATCAGCCAAATTTGGTAAATGCCTTACAGGGCAAGGTTGCTGGCGCTACCATATCCAGTACGGGTGGCGGTCCGGGCCAGGGTGCACGTATTATCATCAGGGGTGTAAACTCTATCGATCCTAATAAAAGCAACCAGCCTTTATTTGTGGTAGACGGTGTTATTATAGATAACAGTACTTCTACAGTAGGTGCCGGCTCAGGCTTCAACGTACGCAGTGTAGGCAACCGCGGTTCAGATATCAACCCCGAGGATATAGAAACTATTAACGTATTAAAAGGCGGCGCTGCAACTGCGCTGTACGGGTTATTAGGCTCAAATGGTGTAATTGTAATTACTACTAAAAAAGGCAAGGGTAATGAGCTTAGGGTTGACCTTACCAGCACTTACGGTTTTGAGAATCCAGATAAGCTCCCTAAGGTACAAAAAGAATATACCGCAGGTATTTTGGGAGTTTACACCCCCATTGGCTTAGGGCCAGCCTGGGGACCTAACATTGCAGAGGCAAAACTGCTCGATCCAACCCATCCGGATGAGCTTTTTGATAATTATAAGCAAGCGTACCGCACAGGTCACCAGAATCGTAACTCGCTTTCTGTATCAGGCGGAACGGAGAATGCCCGTATCTTCTCGTCGTTATCTTACTTCAAACAAAGCGGTATGCTGCCATTTACAGATTATCGCAACATATCAGCCAGATTAAACGCCGACTTTAAAATCAGCAGTAAATTCAAAAGTTCAGTTAACATGAACTTTGTTAACTCGGGCGGTTACCGTTATGATGCCGACCGTTTTGGAGAAAGCCTGGCCTATTTTTCGCCACGCTGGGATGTAAGCGAATACCTTAACCCAGATGGTACCCAGCTTTGGAAGGGCACCAATAACCCAATTTACGGCGCAGCTACTAACCGTTTAAAAGATGACAACAACCGCTTTATAGGTGGTGTTACCTATAGTTACACCCCAGTTAAGTGGTTCGATTTAACTTACCGCTTTGGTGTTGATATCTATAATGAAAACCGCTTCCGCACCGCTCCTGGCCCGATGGGTATACCCGGCGAGCGACTGTACGACAACTCCGATGGTTATGTAGGTGATTATAATAATAAATACCGCTCACTGAGCTCTACCTTAATTGCTACTTTAAATGGCCAAATAACTACAGACCTGAAAGGAACCTTGCGTTTAGGACAAGATATATTCGACAGGCAAAATTCGAGCAAAGGCATTACCGGAACCAAACTGGCAAAGTACGATTTGTTTACGCTTTGGAATGCCACTGCATTTCAGGATATAGTTGACAGCCAATATAAATACCGGTTAATGGGCTTGTTTGCAGAAGGTACACTTGATTATAAGAACTATTTATTTTTAACCCTTAGCTTAAGAAGAGATATCACATCCACCCTGCCAGAATCGAACCGGGCGTTCTACTACCCTTCTGCCAGTTTATCTTATGCATTTTCCGATCAGTTCAAACTGCCCGAATTTATATCATTTGGTAAGCTTAGGTTATCATACGCTAAGCTGGGTAAGGATGCGCCCGAATACTCATACGTAAACGGTTATACCAGAAACAGCAGTATTGCTACCGGCTCAACCGGCTTTACCAGAACCAACAGCTTACGTAACCCCGAACTACGCCCAGAATTTACCAGCACTTATGAAGCAGGTTTGGAAATGAGCTTCCTGAAAAGTCGTTTTGGATTTGACTTCACCTATTATCGTTCTTTAAGTAAAGATATGATTACCCAGGCCGACGTTTCATCCGCAACAGGCTATCTTACCGCTTTTGTAAATGCAGGCAGCATACAAAATAAAGGTGTAGAGCTTATATTAAAGGGCTCCCCCATACGTTCAAAAAACTTTAGCTGGGATGCAACTTTAAACTTCTCTGCTAATCGTAATAAGGTGGTTGAAACACTTAACCATGCCCCTGTTAACTACGGCGGCAACAGCGGTGGTTACTTAAACTCGCCGGTTACCTTACGTTTGGTTGAGGGCGAAGCTTATGGCAACCTGTATGGAACGGTTTGGCAACGCTATGGCGCCGACCCTAATGCAACCAAGGCAGAAAAAGACCTTCCATTATTAATAGGCGCTAATGGTTTCCCGGTGTTGGGGTCGGTTAACAACCTTAAAATTTTAGGAAACTCACAACCCCGGTGGATTGGTGGCTTATCAAACACCTTCACCTACAAGCGACTAAGCCTTACTGCGCTTTTAGACGGTCGCTGGGGTTTGCAGAAATTTAATCGTCTCGAAAACTTCTTTGCTGCATTCGGTATTGCCGATTACACTGCCGATCGCCGCCAATTTAAAGTGTTCGATGGCTTATTAGCTAATGGTCAGCCAAACACTAAATCGGTATGGTTAGGGCAGGCAACAGGTCCGGATGGTGTAAATTACGGCGAGGGTTACTACCGTACATATTACCGCGCCATATCTGAACCTTTTGTGAGCGATGCCTCATGGATCCGCTTACGCTCGGCGAGTCTTAGCTACAACATTCCAAATAATTATTTGCCCAAATTCATAAAACGTGCTTCGGCATCGGTTACCGGCACCAACTTATGGTTGCATACCAACTATTATGGCCTGGATCCGGAATCTGTTTCGGCAGATAGCGGCAGCAACGTTGACGGATGGTCGGGCTTTACTTACCCGGCAGCCCGTCAGTTCTTTTTTACTATTAACGTAGGATTCTAATTTTACAGAAATGCAAAGAATATATAAATATACATCAATAGCACTTTTAGCCCTGGCTACGGCAACTATGCCGAGCTGCAAAAAGTATTTTGCGCTGGATCAAGACCCAAATTTGGTAAACGACCCCACACTGCAATCGTTGCTAACTAACACTACCTTTAAAATGGGGAATAACAGTTACAACGCTGGCAGTACAGTAGCGCCCTATGTACAATACCTGGCAAACCCAACGGCCAGCTCGGCCACCGATACTTATCAACCGGTTGATTATTCGGGCACGTGGGACGCCATCTACTATGCTTTGGCCGATGCTACTGACATGAAAAATAAGGCAGTTGCGCAAAATTCGAGTGAATTTATTGGCGTAGCTGATGTAGCTCTAGCTTATAACTTAAGCCTGATTAATGACCTTTGGGGAAGCGGCCCTTACAGCGAAGCTTTTAAAACAAATAACTTTACGCCGAAATATGACTCGCAGCAAGACGTTTACAACACTTGTGTTACCTTAATTAATGAGGCGATAACCCAATTATCAAAAACCGATGCGACCATAAAGCTTAACACTACACCTACTGCTGATCTGGTACACGGCGGCGACCGTGTAAAATGGCTTAAAACGGCTTATGCAATAAAGGCCCGTTTATTAAACAAATTAAGCAAAAGACCCAATTATGACGCAGCAGCCGTTTTAGCTGCCGTAAGAAGTTCATATACCACCAATGCCGATGATGCAGGCATGGCTACATTTATTACACGTAACCCGTGGGCAGGCGTAGCACTATCCAACGCCAACGCCACCTTAGGCGGCTGGCTGTCCGAACAATTGGTTGATCACCTAAACGGTACTACTTACGGCATATTTGATCCACGGATTCGTAAGATTACCGACCCTACGGTCACTAATACATTTATTGGTACGGTTAATGGTGCGGGCAACAGGGCCCCAGGTGCAAATACCACTAAGGATGAGAACTATATTTCTCAAAAATCGCCCTGGACGGCTGATACTGCTCCCCTGCTTATTGCAACTTATGCCGAAATGAAGTTTATTGAGGCAGAAGCTGCCCTGCGTTCAAACGACCGTACCAGTGCATACGCGGCTTACCTCGCCGGTATCAATGCCAATATGGATAAACTGCAAGTGCCCGCTACTGATGCTGAACGGATAGCCTACATGGCCAGCCCTATAGTAGCTGTTGGTGCCGCTAACCTTACTTTGGACTTGATTTTTAAAGAAAAGTATGTAGCCACCTACCTCAACCCGGAGGCTTGGAACGATGCACGCCGTTATGATTATAAATACAAGGATTTTACGCTGCCTGCAAACGCAGTGCTTACAACATTCATCCGCCGTTTGGCTTACCCAACCAGCGAGACCAGGAAGAATACGGCTAATGTGCCAAATGTAGGTGCACTTACCGACCGTATATTCTGGGATCAGCCGTAAACAGTTTTTCGGTTTAATCAACAAAAAGGCATTCTGTTAAACAGGATGCCTTTTTGTTTTAATGCGGTTATGCAGGTATGGCTATCAAACGTATTTTTGCATCGCTGTTTCAGGCTGTAATTTCATGAACAACATCAACTCTATCGACCATACGCTGTACAAAGAATCCTTATTCACCAACCGGATCATCAAACATAGTACATTAAAAGACAAGGTTAATAAGCTGCGAAGCCACGGACTATTTAAGGTAGATGTTGCTGGATACTCTGCACAGCAACGAGAGATTTATAGTGTAACACTGGGTCACGGCAGCACCTCCGTGTTGCTGTGGAGCCAAATGCATGGCGATGAACCCACAGGCACCCTGGCCTTTTTTGACCTGTTTAATTTTTTTGCCGCAAACGATGAGCACAAAGCATTGCGCGAACACCTATTAAACACCTGCACGCTGCATTTCATCCCCATGGTTAACCCTGATGGTGCCGAACTTTACCAGCGGCGCAACGCACAGGGGATTGACATTAACCGTGATTTTTTACAGCAGCAATCGCCTGAGGCTCAATTGCTGGCTCGTTTGCAGCAAGAGGTACAACCCGAGTTTGGTTTCAATATGCATGATCAGGAGAGTTTATGGTCAGTGGCAGGTACTAAACAGCCGGCGAGCATATCCTTATTAGCCCCTCCCTGTGATGCTGCTGCAACAGTAACGCCTGAACGGCTTAAAGCCATTCAGGTTATATCGTCAATATCCGAGATGCTTAATGAACTCATTCCCGGTCAGGTTGGCCGCTGGAGCGAAGATTTTGAGCCACGTGCTTTTGGCGATAATTTTCAGCGGTTGGGAACGGCTACCATACTGGTAGAAGCCGGCGGCCATCACAACGATCCTGAACGGCAACTGGTGCGTAAACTCAATTTTGATGTAGTGCTGCATGCCTTAAATCATATAGCAACCGGACAATACCGCAACCAAAGCGCCACACCTTACTATAATATACCAACCAACAGTAAAGAGCTATTTCACATCATTATCAAAAACTGCAAGGTAGCAACTTATGGCGGTACCATAACTGTTGATGTTGGTTTGAATTACACAGAAAAGCTTGACCCTGAAAGTAAAACCTTAATTAAGACTTACGCAGTAACAGACATGGGCGACCTCTCTGTTTGGAATGCCTACCACCGGCATGACGCAAACGGCGCTGTATTAAGCGGAGCGCTCATACTGGATGAGAAAGCCAACCTTAACATAATTATTGACGATCAAACACATCTCGTATTTGTAAATGGCCTGCTAATACAACAATAATTATATGTTGTATTAGCAGGCTATTCAGCTTCTGCCCTTTGCTATTACAACAATTGCTCACGCTCAATAAAAGCCTTGATAGTATCCGGTGCAGTCATTAAAAAAGTTTGGATACCCAAGGTTTTAGCGGCAGCCAGGTGTTGAGGGCTATCGTCAATAAATAAAGTTTCGGCCGGGTCAAGGTTATTCTCTTGTAACACCTGTTCAAATATGGCAATCTCGGGCTTGCGCTTGCCGGTGAAGTGCGAATAGTATATTTTCTCGAAAAGGTGGTCGTTATTATCAAACCCGAATTCATCTTTCAGGTACTTCATAATGAAGTTGTAGTGTATATCGTTTATATTACTGAGCAAAAAGGTACGGTACTTATCTTTCAGCTGCAGCAGCAGGTCATGTGTACCTTCGGCGATACCCACCAATATGCTGTTCCAGGCTGTATCAATTTCTTCGTCAGAAAGCGCCGCATTATTAGCTTTTTCGCGTATGCGATCTCTAAATTGTGCAGCAGTGATCTGCCCGCGGTCAAAAGCATCAAATATGGCATCCTGTTGCAAATGGCCATAAAATTCATCCACATTGCTGATACCCAGCCCCTTCAGCGACTGTTGCACCTTTGCAAAGTCAATACTAAAGATAACATTGCCGTAGTCAAAAATGATGTTTTTAATATTTTGCATATTGTATTTGGGTATTTGCTGCAAATATCTAAATTTGCACCCGGAAAGCAAATCCAAACCGCGCCTATAGCTCAGTCGGTTAGAGTAGAAGACTCATAATCTTTTGGTCCCTGGTTCGAGCCCAGGTGGGCGCACCCAAGTGGGCAAGACTGATTTATCAGTTCTTGCCCTTCTTTTTTTAGCAGCTAACACAGTGAAAAACAAGTAGATAACAGCATTAGACAGTTCATTACTTACTGTTGAGGTAGTACCGCGCTGACTTGCAGTTAAAGCTTTGTAATCAACAAGGATTGGCAATCTCTAGCCATTAGGGGCTATAATTGATCAATGACTCTTAAAATAAAACGTAGCCAGCGCAAACGTATGTAGCGTCTGGTCGCCTTTCTCGCCGTTGTGCTGACAAGAACGGCTACCATACCTTAAATGCTATCAACTTCCTCTTTTGTTGCCCTGAGATTCGCATTAATGGCAACTAATCCACTATCCTACTTAATTGATCTATTGTGATCAAACGTTAATGCTGATCCGTCCAGATCAGCTTTTCGACGTCATAGCCGAGTGCTTTGGCATGATCAAGGTATTGTTTCCGGATGTTATCAGGTATAGACTTCTCTCTGGAAAGAAGCCAAAGATACTTCAGATTATTACCTACAACCAACGCATATTTGTAACTGCTGTCAATCTCTATTACATTATAACCGGCATAAAAGGGGCCAAAAAATGACACCTTCAGTCTGCCTTCGGTAGGTGAACCGACCGCCTTGGCTTTGCCTATACTTTGTTTCCATTGCTGGTCTTTTTCCTTGAAGCCTTTATTATTTACGCTGATCGTTCCGTCACCATTGGCTGTATAGGTTGCAGTAACACGAGATAATCCTTTCTCAAACTTAAAATCCATGCGGGCTATTTCATACCAAGTGCCCAAGTATCTCTTCTGGTCGAAGGGCCTAACCGGTGTAGCACCACGTGGTATGGAAACGCAGGACGCTAATTTCATTCCAAGCGCCACAACGCCTGCCAGACCGGCTATCAAGTACAGATTTTTACTCATGATATTACGCATTTAAATGGAACCCTAAATACTTCGTTTGTGTTTTGATGACTGTTTGCTAAAAGCTATTTAACGAATAGCAGGCGATCTACTTTTGATCAGCAAAAACAAAATGGCACGATTTGAAGTATTGGAAAGCACGGATAATTGAGGTTGATCATAGTAGCATGATTTTTGTCACTCCCGTAAAACTATTATAAAAGCTAAAACGGAAAAGTGCTATGACAAGAAGGTCAATATTAATTATAGAAGATGATCCGGATATTGCCGAGGTCATTACAATTATTTTAACAGATGATGGCTACCGGGTTACGGCAATAGCAGAAACAGAAGACATCATCAATAGCGTGCAAGAAATCAAACCAGACCTGGTCATTACCGATTATATCTTAAACGGCATTAACGGAGGCGAGTACTGCAGTCAGCTGAAGCGCGACCCGCGTACATCACACATACCCGTAATTATTCTATCTGGCTATGGCAGAGTACTGGAATCTTTGGGACATTATGGCGCAGATCAGATAATTCACAAACCATTTGATAACGAAGATCTTTCTCGAAAAGTAGCAGCCCTTCTTAATTTGTCAGCTAGTGACAGCTCAAATGAGTAATAGTTTTGTAGCAATGAGGTAAACAAACCTGTTGCTGGATCGCTAGCCTACCTCACTTTGTTAATCAGCTTCTTTTCTAATACCTATTAAACGGGTTGTTATGTATTACCGAATCTAGCTCTTGGTGGCTTTAATTACTGCGCAGGGGGATCCAACTGCCACACTATTTGCAGGTATGCTTTTGGTAACAACGCTACCTGCTCCTATCGTACATCCATCCCCAATGCTAACTCCTGGAAGTATTACACAATTGCCTCCTATCCAAACGTCATTTCCTATATTAACCGGACTGGCAGAACCAATATGCTTATTGCGTTCTATGGGATCTATTGGGTGGCGTGCTGTATATATCTGCACATTCGGCGCAATAAAAACGTTATTGCCGATGGTAACTGGAGCGCAATCCAGCAACACGAAATTGAAGTTGATAAAGACATTACTGCCTATAGTTGTATTGATTCCATAGTCAATCCTGATAGCCTTTTCGATATGAACATTGTCTCCTACACTACCAAAAATTTTTCGTTGTAAAGCTTCTTTTAAATCCTTATCACGTGGACCAGTATTATTAAATTCATCTACGAGCTCTCTTGTTTGATATCTTATTTCAACCAACTCAGGATCATTGATATGATAGGGTTGCCCAACCAACATTTTTTCTCTTTCAGTACTCATGTTTGTATTTTTAATAAACCTCGCCACCTCACCCACCTGCAATCGGATGAATTGTATAACAGCTTATAAAGATAAGAACTGTACTACGATTATTTGAATTCGTTAGAAAAAGCGCAATGATCAATTCTTCAATATAGCCCATGAATGACCGTTTGTCTTATAGACTTTTAAGAGGTTAATATATCCCAGATAGGTGTTATGGTTGTGGGCAGCTACTTTCCAACCTGTTGCCTACCTTTAATAAATTCACTACTTAATATAAGGTGCCTATGAATTGATTACAAATTGGCCCACTCCGGGGTAGGCACAAAAGACAGTTTGCCTGCACGGCTTAGCCGTAATCATAGGTGTCATCTAAAGGCGGCTAATAAAACCCTGTTCTGCTCCAGCATTTTTATTACTTTGCAGTAGAACAAACTTAAACAATGCTTATGCCGCTACAGCGATACCTGATATTCATGCTATTGCTTACCAGCCTGTCGCTGCCCGGCCAATTATTGGCACAGCAAAAAAGCCACCAGGTGGAGGGCGTGGTGGTTAGTAATACTACGCCGGTTCCTTTCGCTACGGTAGCCTTATTAACAGTTGGCGGGCTAACCAGGATTCAAACACTGACTGACAGCACCGGACAGTTTAAACTGCCGCCGTATAACATTAACGGCAGTTATGTGCTCAAAGTAAGCTGCGTTGGCTTTATAACCTGGCAAAGCACACCTTTTAGGCTTAGAGATACCTTATTCAGCAGCATTAGTTTACAAGCATCGGCCAAAACGTTGAAAGATGTGGTAATACAAGGAAAAAAGAACCCTATTGAACTGGACGGTAGCACTTTGGTTTACAACGTAAGCGGCACCATTGCTGGGCAGGGCGTTACAGCTTTAGAGGCCTTGAAGAAAGCGCCCGGGGTATTTGTAGAGAATGAAAGCAATATCACACTTAACGGCAAAGCAGGTGTGCTGATCATGATCGACGGTAAACAAACGTATTTATCTGGAAAAGAGCTAACCGACCTGCTGAAAGCCATGCCTTCCAGCAGTATCAAATCAATTGAAATTATGAATAACCCATCAGCCAAATATGAAGCCTCTGGCACGGCTGGTATCATCAATATCAAAACCAACCGCATTTTGGCTAAAGGTTTTAATGGCTCAGTAACTACAGGCGTTGCTTATGGTATTACGGCTAAACAAAATGAAGACATCAGCCTTAATTATCGCACTGGTAAGCTTAATGTTTATGGCAGCTACAGCCATTTTTTAGGCAACTATACCTACCTATACGGTACCGACCGCCTGCAAAGTGGCAAAAATTATAACAGCGACACCTATGATGTAGACAAGCGACAAAAAATGTCGGGCCGCGTGGGTGCCGATTATGTGATTAACCGAAAGAATACTATAGGGTTGCTGGTAAGCGGAAACTTTATTTTTGGCGGCGGTTTAACCGATACCAAAACGCTCATCAGCACACCGCCGGCATCCGGTATCGATCAAACACTCGATGCCTATAATGATTATTATGGGCAGCACACCGAACGCTATAATTTTAACCTGAACTATAAATACGAGGACACTGCTGGTCATACTTTTAATGTAGACGCCGATTACGGCTCGTTTAATAAGTGGAACGGCAATCTGCAATCCAATGTTTACCGTGATGCTCAAGCATTGCTGCAAAGCCAAAACCTGTATCGCACGCTGAATGATATTGATATTAACCTGCGGGGAATCAAAGTGGACTACACCACTAACCTGTTTAGCGGGCAACTGGAATCGGGTCTAAAATACTCATCGGTGGCTTCGGGTAACGATGCAAGATTTTACCATGTGCTGGCCTTTGATAGTTTGGATTACCGCCGGTCGAACGATTTTAAATATACCGAGCAGATTAGCGCCGGTTATGTGAGCTATAAAAAAACCATGGCGAAATGGCAGGTACAAGCCGGATTGAGACTGGAAAACACAGCCTCGTCCGGTAACCTACGTTATCAAACCCTCACCGCCGATTCGCTTACAATCATTCATCGCAACTATACCAGTTTATTCCCGGCGGTTAGTATTACCTTAAAACCAGCTAAGCTACACAGCATTGCCCTGTCATACGCCAAACGTATTGAACGGCCGGCCTATCAGGATTTAAATCCATTTGTGTATTTACTGGACGAGCTTTCTTTTTGGCAGGGTAACCCGTTTTTAAAACCTCAACTGGTTCACCGCCTAGGGCTGTTGTATGCCTACGAAAGTTCCACCATCGTTGGCCTAAACTTTTCATACACCAATCAGTTCAGCGCCAACGTGACCGATACGCTGCAGCAAAATAAAATTGTAATGGTGAGCCGCAATCTGGGCACGCAAACCAATTGGTCTGCATCATTGACGCAGCTGTTTGCGCTTACTAACAAATGGGACATCACCTTTAACGGCTTATTATACTATATTAAAAACGATATTGCTTTTGATCAGTACCGCACCTTAAACCTAAAACAACTGGCCTACCGGATGAGTTTGCAGCAAACTATAAAACTTCCGTTCGATTTAACCGGCGAAATTATCTCCACATTCAATTCGCGCCGCTTAACGGGGGCTAATAACTTTGTACAGGCCACCAGCCAGTTGGATTTGGGTTTGCAGCGCCTACTATTCAATAAAAAAGCAACGATCAGATTAGCCGTAAATGATATCTATAAGGGCAATCAATCCCGCTTCACCCAAAGCTTTCCAGGGTATTATGCAACCAACTACGGATATTACGAATCGCGACAGGTGCGGTTAAACTTCACCTACCGGTTTACGGGGGGCAACGCAAAAGGTCCGCGCGCCCGAAACTCGGCACTTGATGCAGAGACTGGAAGGATTAAATAGTAATACAACGCATAGCCGAGTATGCTTACTTACAAGTAAACTCAAATGAGTAGCAAAAATCATTACGAATTTCAGATATCGCTTGTGGATATTAAGATAAATCTAAAGGTAGCTGTAAATCAAAGCAAATAAATCAATATCATGCATCTGAAGTATAGCCGAATTTACTTTTTATACCAGTCTAATGAATCAAATGAGATCCAATCTTTAGCATATTTGGCAGATCTGTCTAAAACGGTTAACTCGGCTTCGAAATCCTTCCCTGAACCCAGCTCGCCAAAAAAATAAGTTAGCCTATTCTTTTTGTTTTCCCAAACCCGGTAAGCTTGTTTTTGCTCTTTGCCACGTTCTATTGGGTCTCCGTTCAGGTCCAGTGCTACCTCTCCTTTATCCAGACCAATTTTTTCAAACTGTGGTTTCCCCATTTTCTCAAGCTCCTTCAGTAAAGCGTCAGCTTGTTGCTGTGTGTAAAGCGCAACCACGTAAAAAGCCAGCGCCTTTGTCTGATCATCATAATGGAATAAGACGTGGTTTTTGTTAGTGCCGTTCGCTCCAGACAAATCTTTGCCTCCAAACCGCAGTACATTAGCGTTGCTGCTTTTTAAAACCTCGTAACCTAATAACGTCTGCTCAACATCTGAGACCGGCTCGGGTTTAACTTTACGGGCTGCTATCAGACCCGGCGCATTCTTTTCTTTCAGTGTAAGTGTGGCCAGATCGAAAGGTCCGGTATTTGATACCGACGCCGCAGCGTTTGTAGAATCGGCTTTGGCATTATCTTTACGCCCCGATGTGCAAGACAGTACAGTTAAACTAAGTAACAGGTTTACAAAAAGGTATTTCATCAATATTATGGGTTAATATAAATAACTACTGAACGCACCTATCAAGCCCCGTTTAAAATACAAGTATATACACAAGCTTTAGCTCGAATATACAATTCAAAGTAACCAGGCAAAGCTATCATTGTTTAACTGATCAGCGTTTTTCAACACGCAGAACCGGGCCTGTAACGATATTCTGCGGATTACTGACTTCCATCGAAAAGCGTCCCTTAGCTTGGCGAAGCAAACCGATGGCGGTAAATGTGTCACCCAACGGCGACTCGACCCTATAATCAATCTGCAAGTATTTCTTATGGTCCTTTATTGCGCGTGTTTTTGCGCTTCCAACTATTGTAACATATAACAAAGGCATAGAACTGTCTTCACCCATTGACATTGTTAATGTATTATTCCGCTCCTCAAAATCACACAGGTTGCCTGAGATCATTACGAATTGCCCTAGGTGCTTTGGTAATTTTGATTTTGTAATATATTCTATATCTAAGGGTGCTATAAGCATTTGGTTTCCGTAATCCTGATAAGTCCGTTCTTTCAATGCCTTTGCCGAATAGTTAATCTTTATATTTTCAATAGCATGTATTAACCAGCGGTTGTTTGATTTTGCTAATTTGGCCCGTTGTCTGATCTTTGTACCGTCTTTAAGCATTACGCTATATAAAACTGTAGCAATATCATCTTTAAATTGCGCCGTAAGTTCCCCGAAATTCCATTTCTGGCCGTTGTAAAGTGCATATTTATCTTGTTCAATAATGGATATTTCCTTTATAACCTCAGGGGCAGCCATAGTATCGGCACTTGTATACTGTCCGTTTCGCAGCTCATTCAAAAATTGCCCAGTTAATCTTTTTGGCCCTGGTGTACAACCGCTGGCAAACGCCAGCAGTATCAATAAACGTATAACCCACAGTAGTTTTTTCATTTTATAATTTATCGGGTTTGCCTAAATAGCCAATGGAATAACGTTAAACCAAGAACCCCATTATTTTGTATCGTCTTGTACCTTTTCTGAACTGGGTTTATGGTCGCCCTTGCAGTGGCCTTGTTTGCATTTGCAGCAAATGTCTTATCGCCATACCGGGAGTGTATAGCTACTTTACTGGCCAAAAGACTGCAAGGTCCGGTTTTGGTAAGTTTCCATAAATAGCCTCTTTATAAAAAAACATGTTACAAGTTTGCACATGAACGCTGGTGGTTTATAACACCGCTACCAAGATTAAGACAATTAACTCTATCGCATAAAGAGCATTTAACTTCATAAGCCAATATTATTTATTTGTCACTTTACATATTTCAAAACGTTTGCCGGGGTTTGATGTTTGCATTTTATTGCCGATGGAACACACGCTTACCGTGCAGGAAGTGCTTGAGCAGGGACGAAAACAACTTCTCCTGCCACGTATATTATTGCTATTTGGAGCTTTAATCTTTATAGCGCCACTTACTTTGCTTGCCCTGATCGTTGCTAATTATACCAATGGTTCCGGGCAGCCATTACTAATTATGGCAGGCGTTATCCTATTTACTTTTTTCCTCTTTATTTATTTGCCCTTTCGCTATTGGAGCAGAAAAATGATTTCATGGAACTTATGGGCGTTTGCGCACTGCAGTGATGTGCATCAATTACGTAAGGACGCTAAACTTGCCGGCCTCTACCTGGATAATGACACACTTATTGGCCGGATGCTTCCAATCACACCGGCAGACCGTGCGATATGGAAGGAACTAAATGAGCGCTTTGCCCAGCCGGTTCAATTTGTTGACGACCCTGGCGTACCGGCTAAAACCACAATCGGGATCTCTTGGCGGCACTGGCTATTCAACTTTGCTTTTCAATTGTTGGGTATGGGCTTAGCAACGATTGTGCTGATATATGCACCAAAAGATGTAAGCTTATTAGCTCGTATTCTGGCTGGCGGATTGTTACTTGCGCTGGCTTATACTATGATTACGCTTATTCGGGATATGCTGATTAAACGGCCTGAATTGATTCTTGACGATGAAGGTATACAAACTGTTCAGTCGGGTTTTCATTCCTGGAAAGATATCAAAAATGAAAGGATCGTTGAACGTTCGCTTGGCAAAGGTGCCCGGTCAGATTTCTTATGTTATGATCATAGCAGCGGAAGTGAGGACCTTAAACTCACCTTATACGCCATAGGCCGTATAGAGCTAGAACGCTTGCTATATGTCTACCGTCGTCGTTATGACAGCCATCTAACGGCTATTGATAACAATACCGATCAAATGCGAACGGCAAAAAAATGAGCATTCATATCATTGATACGATTTAAAAGTTTTAACCATGAGCTTAACTATATTCAGAACACTATTTTTTTGCCTCGTACCATTAGGTGTGTTCATACTTATTAAAGCTATCCGCATGCTTAAAGATATATTCAATGGAGAAGTCATTGCAGAAAAGCCGTTTACCGAAAAAGAGATCCACTTTGAAGTCAAAAAAAAGGGGGTGTATGCTGTTTGGCAGAAAGGACGGTTATTTCGGCGTACTCCGGTTGATAGGTTTGCTTTAAAGCTATTTAGTGTGCCATCCGGTGAGCCTGTTCCAATAGACGCATCTGTTTTTCGTCCTCATTCAAGTAGTTTGGATACGGCGCGCATAGAGATGAACCGGTTCTTCGCTGAACCTGGTCACTATCGTCTGCAAATTGTGGAAGGATCGAGCGTATCTTTGTTCGAGCGCTTGCTTTTTGAATTATTTCCTGGTAAGCCCGTTGACTATAGCCAGTATTTTTTACAGGTGAGAGAAAGCAGGTCGGCTTATTACATGGTCGCTGCCATACCGTTATTCATACTTTGCGCTTTCTGTATTATGGGTGGTTTCGTTGCCGGGTTTATGGCACCTTATATCTTAACAGATTTGGGTATTCCGTTTAATCCATAAGCATATATTAAACAATATCTACAATATGCACGCATCAGATGAGGTGATTATCAAATTTTCTAAGTTAAAAATACTTTGGTTTATGGCCATGGCATTAGTATTCGTCGGCGGCATAGTTTCATTGCTTCAGGGTGGCAGTGTCATCAAATATATTATGTCCATAGTAAGCATAACAGTTGGTGCTACACTCGCCTATCAGGAATACTGGAACATATTGAACTTGAATAAGCCTCAGCTTGTTATCAGCACCAAGGGCATTACCACTCACGACGGAGAATTTTATGAGTGGCAGTACATCTCCAATGAAAAGTTGGTGCCGCTCGGTTCGGTTAAACCAACATGGTTTCTGTGGTTTGAAACGCCCGGCAGAAACCGTAAATTCCATTTAGACGGCTTGGACAAACGGCCTGAGCAAATATTGGCATTGATCAAAGATTTCCGCAAGACCTCAGAGAGGCATCGTTAAAACTGTGAGATTACAAAATCATCATTGGTAAACTACCAAAATTAAAAGATAAATGCGGCCACGCTCAGCGCCCTTTTAAGCGATTGTAATGCATTGCTTCACAAGCAATCAGGTAAATAAAAAGGCAGACGCAGCAATCAGAACAAAAATCACAAAAGATATGACCACATCTTTGCTGACAAACCAAAACGCTTTCTCTGTGGCGGTGGATGTTTGCAGCTTACTCTTTAAAAGTTCAACCTGCACCTCGTTCAATGCTGCTTCTGTCTTCATCAACTTCACGTTCGGGAACTTTCGCCCGTCCTGTGAGGTAACCGGGTAAATAATGTAAAGCCATCCGGGTGTTTGGAGATAGATCAAAGAGATGTTATTGGTGATTTTCTTAAATTCATAATGCACCACATTTATAGACTCATCATCAATCATAACACCGTTGAACCAAGTAAGCTTTTTACGCGCCCAAAAAAAATATAAAAATGTAGCCAGGATGATTACTGGTCCGGCCATAAAGGCGGTCGAACTGTGACCAAAGTAATCATTTATGGCATGAGCCTGCTCTGCCAGCTTTGGGAAACCGCTATACTCTGCCATTTGACAAAGAAAAACTAAGCTAAACAACCAAAAAATCATGCAGAATATCAGAAACGCGGCGCGCACGTTGCCACACTTTAAATTCACACTGGGCTCACTGTCGCCGGCAATAACTGTGGATTGGCTGTATGGCATAAGAATGAAACGAAGTTTCGCGATCAAGGTTTTATAACTACGCCACCAACAGATTGGAATATCCTTTTTAAGAAGAGAAACGCCAAATATAAGTTGGTTTACGTTTAATGTAGTAAACGCGCTGTAGGCCATGTGTTGCAGGCTGCAAAGTGAGTAAAACCAGTTGAATAAGCAATTTTTCGCAATAGACACCTTCATTCGGGGCATTGAAGAATGCACAGGAATCAGTATTAAAAACGACTACAACAACCTATAGTTCGGCTACAAAAGTATACTAGGATGTGCTGAACTTTGTGTTATTAAAAGTATAAAGTATGTCAACAAAAAACAAAATTGCAATTGTAACCGGTGGTAGCCGTGGTTTGGGCAGAGATATGGTGATCCAGTTAGCGAAAAATGGAAACAACATCATCTTCACCTATCGCAACAACAAGGCAGAAGCGGATAAAGTGGTACAAGAAGTATTATCCATGGGCCAGAAAGCTATTGCTTACCAACTGGATGTGAGTGACACCAAAACCTTCGACGCTTTTGTAGCACAGGTTAGTCAGCATTTACAAGAACACGAGGGGTCACCTAACTTCGATTTTTTAATTAACAATGCCGGAGCCGGCGTATATGGTTCGGTGACGGAGACTACCGAAGAAGCATTTGACGCCATGATGAATGTTCATTTTAAAGGAGTTTATTTTCTGACTCAAAAACTTTTGCCCATCTTAAATGACGGCGGAGGGATTATTAATATTTCCTCAGGGCTAACAAGAATAGCTTTTCCGAATGTTTCGGCCTATGCAAGCATGAAAGGCGCAATTGAAACTTACACCAAATGTTTGGCCAAAGAGCTTGGACCAAGGCAAATTAAAGCCAACGTGGTTGCACCCGGCGCAATCGCTACTGATTTTGGCGGAGGATCAAATAAATCTGATGAAAACAAAAGAAACATGATAGCTTCGGTTACCGCGTTGGGACGTGTGGGCGTACCCGAAGACATTGGTGGTGTAGTTGCTTTTCTTTGTACCCCTGAAGCCGGCTGGATGAACGGCCAAAGGATTGAACTCTCCGGTGGAATGATGATATAACATTATTTGTAAATTTGAATATGAGTCAACATCAGGTACACAGGGTAAGATCGATTGCTGAATTTCACAAAATGAAAGGCTTGCCTTCACCTCAGCACCCCTTAATCAGCTTGTTTGATTATGGAACCTTCAACTGCTCAGAAGAAATCCATCATAAGAACTTTGTATTTGATTTTTATCATATCTCCATCAAGCGCAGCATTGGTGCAACATTCAAGTATGGGCAAAACCATTACGATTTTGATGATGGAGTGATGTTTTTTATTGCCCCTAACCAGGTTTTTGGTATTGAAACCATCGAAGAACTGGCATCTACTAAAAGCGGCTGGATTTTAATGATCCATCCTGATTTTTTATGGAACACGCCCCTGGCAAAAAGCATTAACCATTATGAGTTCTTTGATTACGCCGTAAATGAGGCGTTGTTTCTTTCTGAAAAGGAAGAGGCAACGCTTAATGCTATTGTTAAAAATATTGAACAGGAGTATAATGCCAATTTAGATAAGTTCAGTCAAAATATCATCGTTTCTCAAATCGAAACCCTGCTTAACTACTCCGACCGCTTTTATCAAAGGCAATTTTTAACCCGAAAAGCTAACGATCATAAAATTTTAGAGAAATTAGAAAAAATTATTGACGATCATTTCAACAATGAAAACACCACCGGTTTGCCGACTGTACAGCATATTGCTGATTCTTTGAATATATCGCCCATGTACTTAAGCAGCTTACTTAAATCACTTACGGGGTTAACCACGCAACAGCATATTCACGAAAAACTAATAGAAAAAGCAAAAGAGAAGCTATCAACTACTGAATTATCTGTTTCGGAAATTGCTTTTCAACTGGGGTTTGAGCACAGTCAGAGCTTTTCCAAATTGTTCAAGATCAAAACCAGTGTATCGCCTTTAGCGTTTAGAAGCTCATTTAATTAGCACTACTTTTAATGTTTTGATGTAGTAAAGGATAGTATATTACCGGAATACTATCCGGCTGTAAATATGAATCCTTTCCTTCTTGCCCTTAAAGCAAGCAACCTCACGGTAGAGATTCATCACCACGCTGCGTACCAGGGGGTATTGCCTGCCCTCTTTCCTGATCTGAAAAAAAACGGTTAACCTCAGCTTTTCTCAAGCTATCACTTCTCAAAAACTTAAAAAGGGCTAAAAGCACATGTTAATACATTCCAATCCTCCACTAAACACACCATGCCATTTTACAACAAAATGTTAGATCAGATTAATGACCGGTACGGCCGGGCCAGATGGTTTATAGACGCTTATGAAAGATACAAGGAGCTGCAACTGCGTAATTAACTCCTCAGCCCATGCTTTATAACCAAGATTGAAGATGTTATCCGTGTAGAGATTGAGTAGCGAGAGCTTTCTTGGTAAAAATGGTTTGTTCGTTGCGCGCGATCTTTCCTTTCATGTTCTCGAGTATATGCAATGCCATTTTAGACCTTGAATAAAAGTTCCACTCGAATAAATTGAAGGTATAAGAAAAAGGGATATTATGGTAAGTAGCACTGACCTTTAACATTTTGGCGGGCATCTGAATTGCCTGAAAGTGCATTTCGTCGAAGAATCCGTCAAAAGACTTTTGTATGAAGCCTTCTAGCGTATCCAGTGTCATCTCAACTTGTGTATTCATAAGATTTGGTTGTTAAAGTAAATATGCCCGCCCATAAGAACGGGCTTACTTACAATACCTTTAGTGCACATACCATAAAGCGAATTCTGCTTTTAGTCCACCACTTGCTGCTTGTACGGCTTAATTATTTAAAAGTTGCAAACCGCATGAAAAATAATTGAGTTGGATATAACGGCGCAAAAACGAAAAAAGCCGGCGCTTAGCCGGCTAGTAATTGCTAGTGTTACATTTTACAATTAACTAAAGTTAAATTTAACGCCTGCTAGCCCTTCAGTCAGTTGCCATAATCGCTTGGCACTAGCCTCCTCTAATGAATAGGATTTTACACCGTTGGAAATGGATGAATCGGTAGCTAAGGCAGCTACGTCAACATCCTCGAGGTACACACCGCCTGTTGAGCTAAGCAACGGGCTCGTAGCAGCCCAAACTGTTGTGGCAGCACCTTGCGGAACCGTTTTCAGCGATTCAATTACTTCAGGTACAGCATTGCCCTTGTCATCATAAAAGCCAAACTGCTGTAATATTTCCAATGGTGCCTCCCTGGTTAGTTCTGTTCCCCATATATTACCCGGATGTAAGGAATAAGCTCTTACTCCAAAAGGTTTGGCACGATTGTCCAGTTCGAGCGAGAACAAATTAACAGCTGTTTTTGAGTGACCATAAGCCTGCAGGGTATTATACTCGCGCTGCTCAAAATTTGGGTCATCAAAGTTAAACGGTGCAAAATGATGCCCCAGCGAAGAAACGTTAATTACTCTCGCGCCATCAGCTTGTTTTAGCGCTCTCTACAACAGGGCAGTAAGTTGAAAAACGGCCAGATAATTGACTGCAAGTTGCGATTCGATACCGCGTGAGTTGCGACGTAAGGGCACGAACATGATACCCGCGTTGTTGATGAGCAGATGTAACGGCCGACCCGATGCCAAAAACTTTTCGGCAAAAGTGTCAACAGAATCGGGGTTCATCAGGTCCAATTCCTCTATTTCAACGTTAGTAATCCCTTCGAGGTTTTTCCTGGCCTTTTGTACATCACGTGCCGGTACAATTACTGTTGCGCCTGCTTTGGAAAGTGTTTTTACCGTTTCTAAACCTATGCCTGTATTACCGCCGGTAACAATGGCAATTTTTCCGTTAAGATCTATTCCCTTAATTACGTCGGTAGTTGTTGATGTGGCGTTAAAGCCTGTACCTATGGGATGCTGTAACGCTCCGTTATAATTTTCTTTTGCCATTTTGATTATTTATAATGTGTAAGGCAGGTTTAAACTAAAATCAGAACCCGTAAATACCGCCTGATACAGAAATTTTTTCTCCGGTTATCCAGGCAGCTTCATCAGAAGCGAGGAATAAAGCAACTTTGGCAATGTCGTCGGGCTGGCCGATACGACCGAGCGGTGTATTGGCAATCAGCATCTTTTCAAGATCGCTACCCGTAATCCCTGTGCTATGCGTGCCTTCGATTTCTACTGAACCGGGTAAAATGGAGTTAACACGGATATTTTTGGCGCCCAGCTCTTTAGACAAGGCGATAGTAATAGCATCTAACGCAGCTTTAGTTGCTGCATAAACCGATCCGGTACTAATAGGCATTTTGCGTACTTCTGAGCTGATATTAATGATATTGCCACCATTATCACCAAATAACTTTACCGCTTCGCGGATAGCCAGCAAAGACCCCAACACGTTGATATTAAAATGCTGATGAAAAGAATCTGTGGTGAACTGCTCGATTGGACAAAATTGGTAAACACCTGCATTGTTTACTAAAATATTCAGCGTACCGTACGCATTTTTTGTTTCTTCAAACAGCCTGATCACGTCGGCTTCTTTAGATACATCGGCCTGTACCGCGATGGCCGTACCCCCGTTAGCAGTTATGGCTTCAGCTACTTTATCTGCCCCCTCTTTGCTCGAGCCATAATTTACCACAACCTTAGCACCTTCTGCTGCAAAATATGTTGCAATAGCGGCACCTATGCCTTTTGATGCACCTGTAACTATAGCTACTTTGTTTTTTAACTTATTCATATTGTTGTTACTATTTAGGTTGCAAAGCTACATCCACGAAATATATTTTAGTAACTTTGTATACAAAAGTAACAGTATCCTTGAGGTAACGAAGTAACCTATGGAGTGCAAAAAAGAATTTCAAACAGACCGCAAAAAAGAGATGATGGCGGTCCACGATGCTATGGACGTGTTAAACGGGAAATGGAAAATCTATATAATATCTTCCATCTGCCATTACAATAAGAGGCGATTTACAGATATTTTAAACGATGTGGTAGGCATTTCGAACAAAATGCTCAGTAAAGAACTAAAGGAGCTGGAACTTAATAAGTTAGTAGAACGAACCGTTTTGGACACGCACCCGGTAACGGTCCAGTATGAACTGACCAAACATGGTAAAACATTACAAACAATTATAAACAACCTGACTGATTGGGGAATAAGACACCGTCAGGAAGTAATCGGAAAAAGCTAAAGCCCGCTTATTTGCTTGATGCATACAAGGTTTCAAGATCGTTCTCAAACTTGTAACCTATTGCATTTAGCGGTGATTTGACTACGGCTTCTTTACTTTTAAGTGTTAGAATGGTCGAGTTGGCCGGCTACAACAACCGTAACATTTCTACATGGGGAATGCCGTCCTCATCGTAGTGTTCGCCCTGGGCTTGGAAGCCAAACTTCTCATAAAAAGGCACGGCATAAACCTGCGCGCCAATACGGATATGCCCTGTACCAAATAAACGCTGGCACTCTTCAATAGCATGGCGCATCAGTATAGCGCCCATGCCCGTTCCCCTAACCGAGCCACTGGTAATAATTCGGCCTATAGATACCTCGCGGTAAGACAATCCGGCTGGCACCAAACGGGCGTAGGCCACTAATAAACTGTCCTGCCAAAGCATCAGGTGATAGCATTGCTGGTCTTTATTGTCGGCATCCTGAAAAACACAGTTTTGTTCAACCACAAACACTTCATTACGTAGCCGCATGGCTGCGTACAGTTCTGTATTAGTAATTTCGTAAAACGATTTACAACGCTGAATATAGCTAATAGGGTTTGCCATTGATTATTTTGATGCAGATAGTATAAGCTAACTATTTCATTTAACACCGGATGCCTACAGAAATTAATCCTAAGCAACGGCATTTTAGATATAAAGCTCGTTCCCGCAAAGGTAATCTAATTGTGCACTTTGCGGTTCAGCGAATGTAGAAATGACTTTTTAATACACGTACAGTAAATTGAAACGGTTTTTAACAATTTATAGTTATACAACCACCTGTTACTACCTTGCCGCATTTAGCCCTCAATTTGTCGTTCTATCCCTTAAAAGGCTTACCGCCCTTGTGTATGTTTGTGTAACACAGTTAAACTTATGCTATGAGAAAATTAAAGCTACAGGTGCAAATGACGATAGATGGTTTTATAGCCGGACCAAATGGGGAAATGAACTGGATGACTCTACCCTGGACAGAAGATCTTAACAAATATGTAGGCGAGATTACGGCAACTGTTGATACTATTGTTTTGGGCAGAAAACTTGCCGAAGGCTTTATCCCCTATTGGGCTTCTGTTGCCGAAAACTTAGACGCGGCCGACTTTATTGCTGGTCAAAAGTTCACTAATACACCCAAAGTTGTTTTTACAAAAACACTCCAGCAATCAACCTGGAACAATACCGTTTTGGCAAAAGGCAACCTTGCCCAGGAAATCAACCAACTAAAAGAGCAAGACGGTAATGATATTATCGCTTACGGTGGTGCAACGTTTGTATCATCGCTTATTAAAGAGGGGTTGATTGATGAGTTTAACTTATTAATTGACCCGACCGCGATTGGAAGTGGCATGGCTATTTTCAAAGATTTGGATAGCCAACAAAGCTTGAACCTGGTAGGTTCCACAGCATTTGAGTGCGGGATTGTAGCTTTCCAATACGAGTTAAAGCGCAGCTAAGTACGGCATTGACTACCTAAACGTTTTCAACGTGATGAAAGCTAATCTATTTTAAAGATCTTAAAATAGATTTGGCCCAAAATTCGCCTAAAGCTTTATCTCCTTTTTGATTGGGATGCAGGTAATAAACACCCGAGGGGCCTTTCTGCTCTTTAAAATCGGTAAGGTAGTTTTCCCTGAAATATTGATAAGCCTTTTTATCACCCAGAAATACACGTTGCGGTCTGGCCTTTTTGTACAGGTTGGTAAGCGTATCAATTTGCTTTTGGTAAAGTAACACCCGCTCCTGCCCCGCCTTCAGGTAAGAGGAATGACCATTAGCCGTACTATCGCTATACCATATCGGATAGTTGATAATAACCCTGCAATACGGATAACGGGCCATAAGGCTATCGGTGATAGTTTTAAGATTAGCACGATAGTTTGCGGGTGTAAGGGGTGCACCCAAAGGCCCTTTTATGGCGCTATCATTAGTACCCAACATAATGGAAAAAATTAGCGTTGCATTTGTATTTGCCTGAATGGTATCTGCAGCAAGCTTAACCTTTTCATAAGTGCTGCTACCTGGTAAAAAGTTAACGGTGGTGTAGCCACTTATACCCGCGTTTGCCACTTTTACTTTACCTATGCCCCGTTGTTGTTGCAAGTACTCGCCCGCAAATCGGGGTGGCGACTGCACGCGTGGCACAGAACCAACCGTAATACTGTCTCCAATAAACACAACACTCAGGTTTTGCTCATCTTTAATAATGAACGAACAAACCACAACAAAAACGAGCAAAACTGCCCATTGAAAGCTCCGATGCATGCTATGCAATTTTTGGTAGAAGATGAACTGGTGAAGTTAAGCGTTTTGCCTGACACATTTTTGCTTTAGGCTTAATTACATACCCCTGCGCTTTTTTTCTTTGATAATCAATCCCAACTCGCGGCTCATTTGGCCGGCAATAGCCGTGTTTTCCTGCGCTCGGCGAAACAGGTACGGCATTACTGCTTTCACTGGTCCGTAGGGTACATATTTTACCACATTGTAGCCCGCATTGGCCAGGTTAAAGCTCAGGTTGTCGCTCATGCCGAGCAATTGCGAAAAGTATACATGCGGATGGTTATGCGGTATATGCAGCTGGTTCAGTAAATCGGCTAGCAGACGGCAGCTATCTTCGTTATGCGTACCGGCTACCAGCGCAATGCGATCAATATGCTCAATGCAAAAACGCAAAGCGTCGTTATAATCGCGGTCGGCAGAAAGCTTATCGGGCTGTATGGGCGATGGATAACCCATTTCTGCGGCGCGGCGGCGTTCCTTTTCCATATAGGCGCCACGCACAATTTTAACGCCCAGCATAAACTCTTCAGTACGGGCTATATCAAAATCAGTTTTTAATGAGGCTAGCTTATCGTGCCGGTAAATTTGATAGGTATTAAATATAATGGCTTTATCGCGGTTATACCGGCGCATCACATTCAGCGTCAGTTTATCAATCGTCTTTTGTATCCAGGTTTCCTCTGCATCAATCATAACCGGTATGCCGGCCTGATGCGCTTTTTGGCAAATGGCCTGTACCCTGTTCTGCACTTTTTGCCATTCCTCTTCCTCCGCCTGCGTTAAAGCGGTACCAGCATCCAATTTCTCGAGCAGGCCAAAACGCCCTACGCCGGTTACTTTAAAAACAGTTATGGGAATGGCCGGGTCGCCGGTGGCACGTTCAATAGTACGAATAATTTCGTCGCGCGTATGATCAAACACTTTTTCATCTTCCTCACCCTCAACAGAGTAATCGAGAATAGTGCCTACCCCCCCTGAGTATAGGTTTTTTATGGTGTCATTGCATTCTGCAATGGTTTCGCCGCCGCAAAATTGTTTAAATATAGTAGCCTTAATAATGCCTTTAATAGGCAGGCCAATGTTCATGGCAAAATTGGTCATGCCTGGGCCAATCTTCACTAAAAAGTTGTTGTTTATAGCGGTAAACAGCCAATAAGCACGTTTTAAATCGGCGTTGGAGGCATGCTTAAAAGCAATTTCTGTATTCTCAAAGGATAAGTTACCCCTTTCGGGCTGTGGCACATCGGTAGGTTCAGCAAACATCGCGCAAAATTAGAAAATCAATCTATATAACTCATTTTATGCGGTAATAGTTTATTTTTGCAATATCATGATTGAATTTAAACTAAACGGCGACTTTATCCCTCTAATACAATTATTAAAGGCCACCGGTTTAGTATATACCGGCGGCGAAGCACAAATTGTGGTAACTGAAGGTGAAGTGAAATATAACGGCCAGGTTGATTACCGCAAGCGTCTTAAAGTAAAAAAAGGCGATGTAGTAGAATTCCGGTCGAAAAAGATTGTGGTGATTTAATTTTATGGATACGATTGATAGCATTGACTACCCTGTATATTTTGAGGATACGCTAACCCAACTGGTTAATTTTATTGAACAAGGCAATTACTCCCGTTTTTTTATTTTAACTGATGAACATACCGGCCAGCATTGTTTACCATTGCTGCAAAGCCGCTTAGAGCATTTAAATAACAATTATGATGTAATTGAGGTAAATGCCGGTGAAGAAAGCAAGAATATTGATTTTTGCGCAGGCATTTGGAAAATGCTGATTGATTTTGGCGCCGACCGCCATAGCCTTATGATAAACCTGGGAGGTGGTGTAATTGGCGATATGGGTGGTTTTGCCGCGTCAACCTACAAACGCGGGATAGATTTTGTGCAAATGCCCACTACCCTGCTTTCGCAGGTTGACGCGTCTGTTGGCGGCAAAACAGGTATCGACTTTGATAACCTCAAAAATATTATAGGCACTTTCACGTCGCCTAAAGCGGTTTTTATAGAGCATGCCTTTTTAAAGACGCTTCCCGAACGCCAGGTTTTGTCTGGCTATGCCGAAATGCTGAAACATGGCCTGATACAGGATGCCGCTTACTGGAATGAGTTGAAAGGCCTGGGCAGCCCCTTAAGCTTGCCATCGGCCCAGTTGGTTTATCAATCGGTAGCCATAAAAAACAAAGTCGTAGTTTCCGATCCATTTGAAAAAGGTTTTCGCAAATGCCTCAACTTTGGCCATACCGTTGGGCATGCGGTTGAAACGTACTCGCTGCAAAACGATGATAACCACTTAACGCATGGCGAGGCCGTAGCATTGGGTATGATATGTGAAGCTTGGCTATCACACAAAAAAGCGGGCTTAAGTTTGGAAGAACTTAATGATATAAGCAGCGTTTTAAAAGCGTTATACCCTAAATACGTGTTAGAGGATTCGTGCCATACGGTTCTGTACGCATTAATGAAAACCGACAAGAAAAACCAAAATGGCTTAATTAACTGTACCCTGATCAATAGAATTGGAGAGTGCAGCATAGACCATATATGTACTGAAGAAGAGCTGTGCGATAGCTTAAGCTATTACAATAAGCTGTAAAAAACATAAAAGGGGGCTATCGCTTAAAAGCAATAGCCCCCTCTAATTCAATCTACACGGAATACTTATCTTTCAGATTCCGGAAAATCTGCACTCAGCGTAAGGTCTTTCAACGATTCGAAGTTCGTTTTCAACTGGTCAATCTTTTCCATTGCTAAATTGTAAGCAGGCTCGCCTAACAGTAAACGCAACTGGTGCTGCTCCGCTTCTACCGCTTTAATAATGGCCTCGCAGCCTCTAACCGGGTCGCCCTGCTGCTTGCCGCTTCCGTTTTGGCTGGCTTCCATGCGTTTGCCTACCGCATCGGCATAATCTGCTATCTGAACCGGCGTACGCGAGGTTGAACGACCGGCCCAATCAGTGCGGAATGGTCCGGGCTCAACCAGTAGTACTTTAATTCCCAATGAGGCAACTTCCTGCGATAAAGATTCAGACAAGCCTTCTACTGCAAACTTGGTTGCATGATAATAACCCGTTGCGGTAAATGCCCTTAAGCCGCCAATAGACGAAAAGTTAATAATATGCCCCGCTTTACGGCTGCGCATACCGGGCAACACAGCCTGTATCATACTCACTAATCCAAAAAAATTGGTTTCAAACTGTGCCCTTATCTTTTCTTCTTCGCCCTCTTCAATACTACTGAAGTAACCGTAGCCGGCGTTGTTCACCAACACATCTATCTTACCAAAGGTTTCTTCGGCTTTGGCCACAGCCAACGCGATCTGGCCTTTATCGTTTACATCCAACGGTAGTACCAGTGCCGAATTTTCGAAACCATTGGCCAGATCCTTGACTTGGTCAATATTGCGGGCTGTTATTACCGCATTCCATCCGCGGTCTAATATCAGTTTGGCCAGTTCTCTGCCAAAGCCGGTAGAGCAACCTGTAATAAACCAAACCGGGTTATTGTTATTTATCATGAGTTAATATTTTGTTCTTTCTATAAAAGGTTGCACCGCATCATTGTTTTAAACAAACTATCATTTGAGTGTAAAGCATTGCAGCAATAGATAACTCGCAAATCATGAATCTGACTGCGCAAAGTATCATAGCAGCCTATATGATAAGTACCATCATCGGATATCACTGTTTAACCTGGCTTGAATACTTCACACGCTTATCAGTTACGGGTAGTGTGTTCCGGTTAGCGGCCAGCTTTTTAGTTTAACTACTGTACTATCCTTTTTCAGAAACAGGTGTTTTACAAATTATTATTATACTAAAGAACAGCCGGTAAAAGCGTTAAAACGCTTGTTTACCAGCCTCATGAAGTGTTTGCTTAATCGGCGAGAATGTGTCTCCATTACATTTAACGCACTTATAAGGTTGTTCTTTACAATAGTCCCATAATGATAGAACGCTTATTTTTCTCTTTTTATCACCAACTTGGCACTCCCTATCCCCTCAACAAGTGCTACCACAAACCCAACAAAATTTGGTTTAAATAATTTTTTTAAAATTTTCTCTTGACAGTTCGTTTTTATCTTGTACATTTACCGTCAACAACACAACAATGAAGTTAAACAACGCATTCGGTTTTGGTTTCTATTACTTTTACTTTAGCAGTAAGAGCCGGGACTGATATGCTTTAACAAAGACATATAAACAAACAGAAAGTCCCGGCCCAACAGCCGGGACTTTCTGCATTTAACAGGGTTATGGAAAGTAAAACGCCACGAGTGGCCATACAAGGTATCCGCGCATCGTTTCATGAAGAAGCGGCCTTTAAGTATTTTGGCACCAACATACAAACGGTGGAGTGCAACTCATTTAAACAAACATTTGAGGCACTCAAAAATAAACAGGCCGATTATGTGGTGATGGCTATTGAAAACAATATAGCCGGCAGTATACTGCCCAACTACTCGTTGCTCATGAGTTATAACTTCCCTATTGTGGGCGAGGTATATTTACCTATACAGCTGCATTTTTTAACGCTACCTGGCGTTAAGTTTGAGGATATTAAAACGGTTATTTCACACCCCATTGCCCTGCGCCAATGTGTTGATTTTATGGATGAGTACCCGCATATTAAAGTGGTGGAGAGCAGTGACACCGCGGCCTGCGCTAAACGGGTACACGATGAAAAATTAACCGATACCGCCGCTATTGCCAATAGCTTAGCAGCCAAGATCTATGATTTAGAGGTTAAGGAACGCCGCATAGAAAGCAATAAAAAGAACTTTACCCGCTTCCTGATTTTTACCAGCCACGAAAACGCAAGAAAAGTACCAGCTAACAAAGCCTCGCTATGTTTCCAGGTGAGCAACGAGGTAGGCGCATTGGCTAAGGTGCTGAATGTACTGGCTGAGCAGGAAATTAACATGAGCAAAATCCAGAGCATGCCGGTGCTGGGCAAGCGTAACGAATACAACTTTTACGTAGACATAGAGTGGAATGAAAACACTCAATATGACCAAGCCATACGCCAAATACTGAAGTACACGCAAAACTTTAACATTTTGGGCGAGTATGAGCGGTACGTGGAGGAGGTTTTGAGCCCCTAACACCGTGTGCTTACATACAAATTAACACTAAACAACAACACATAATTTATAAAATACAAACTCCCGGACTTAACGTCTTGCTAACTTCCGGACTAAAAAAACGCATATGAAACTCGATTTAAAAATACAGCCGCTTAGCTCTTGGATTACCGCTAAAAAAGAGCCTTTGTTAATTGCCGGTCCTTGCAGTGCCGAAACTGAAGAACAATTGGTAGCAACCGCACACCTGCTGGCAAACACCGGCAAGGTAACTGCCTTGCGTGCCGGTATTTGGAAACCACGTACCCGCCCCGGCGAGTTTGAAGGTATTGGCAGCATTGGTTTGGAATGGTTAAAACGCGCCAAAGCCGAAACCGGCCTGCCCACAGCTGTTGAAGTAGCCACCGCAAAACACGTAGAAGAAGCGCTTAAAGCCGGCGTTGATATTTTATGGGTAGGCGCCCGCTCAACCGCCAACCCCTTTACCGTGCAGGAAATTGCCGACGCCTTGAAAGGAGTTGATATTCCGGTAATGATTAAAAACCCTGTAAATCCCGACTTATCTTTATGGATTGGGGCTTTGGAGCGTATTAATAACGCTGGTATTACCAAACTGGCGGCTATTCATCGCGGCTTTTCATCTTACGAAAAAACAGCTTTCCGTAACGAGCCAATGTGGGATCTGGCTATTAATCTTAAAACTCACGCACCGGAGTTGCCTATCATCTGCGATCCGAGCCACATTTCTGGCAACCGCGAGCTGATTCCTTACGTGTCGCAAAAAGCTTTAGATATGGATATGCAGGGGCTTATGATCGAATCACATATCGACCCATCGGTAGCCTGGACAGATGCTAAACAGCAAGTAACCCCTGCCGCTTTAGTGGATCTGATTGACCGCCTGGCGCTTCGTAAGCCAGAGGTAGTAAATAATGATCTGAAAGACAAACTGGCCGACCTACGTAATGGCATCGATAAACTGGATGACCTGGTAATTGCCAAACTTGCCGAGCGCATGAAAATTGTGGAACAAATAGGCAACTACAAAAAAGAAAACGGCATCACCATTTTACAAGTTAACCGCTGGGACGAGATACTGCAAAAACGCACTAATTATGCTAAAGCCTTAAATCTGAGCCCGGAGTTTACCGAGAAATTACTCGAACTTATTCATGGCGAGTCTATCCGCAAGCAAACTGAGATTATGAACAAGGGCCAAGGCAACGCACCGGTTCAGGAACAATTGACGCACTAATTAGCTGTTCATCAAAAAACTTGTCATTCCGAACGTATAAAAGAAATCTTTTAGAGGCAATTAACTTGTTAACCTAAAAGAATCTTTCGCCATCGTTCGGATGACATCATGAGATTTGTATACAATTACACAGCTTCATATGTCAAACAACATCACCCTTAGCCGCAACCACAAAACGGTTAAGGCTACCATACAACTTACCGGCTCCAAAAGCGAGTGCAACCGTGCGCTGGTTATTGAAGCACTGAGCAAAGGCAAAGTTAAGGTAACTAACCTATCAGATGCTGCTGATGCCGTTACCCTGGCAGGGATATTAAGAGGTACAGAAAGCGAAGCAAAGCTTCCGAAGAGCAAAGAAAACTTCGGGTCGTTATCCTCACTCCCGGCCTCCACGCTCCTTGCTCCCGAAGTAAACATTGGCCCCGCCGGTACAGCTATGCGTTTTCTGACAGCATATTTTGCGTTGCAGAATGGCGAAGTGCTATTAACTGGCACCGAGCGCATGAAACAGCGCCCTATAGGCATCTTGGTAGATGCTTTAAGATCGTTAGGTGCCAACATTAGCTATGCCGAGAATGAAGGCTATCCGCCCCTGCACATTAATGGCGGCTTTACCCAACTTACAGATAACATCACCATTAAGGGAGATATCAGCAGCCAGTACATCACTGCGTTGCTGTTGATTGCCAGCAGTTTGCCGCAAGGATTGCAACTACATATTGATGGCGAGCTTACCTCCCGCCCGTATGTTGAAATGACACTAAGCATGTTACAGCAAGCTGGTATTCAGCACCAGTGGGATGACAAGGTGATCAGCATAGCACATCAAGACTTTAGAGAAACCAGCATATGGGTGGAGCCCGATTGGAGCGCCGCTTCTTATTGGTACGCCGTAGCCGCTTTAGCCGATGAGGTCGAACTTTTTTTACCAGGATTAACCTCGTACAGCTTACAGGGAGATAGTGTGATTACTGAGTTGATGGCAAACTTTGGTATTACCTCACAGTTTAAAGATGGCGGGGTATACCTCCGTAAAGACCCTAAGCCGGTTATCCGTAAAATATTTGACCTTAAATCGTGCCCCGACCTGGCACAAACGCTGATTGTGGTTTGTGCAGCTTTAGGTCATGATGCCACTTTTACCGGGCTGGAAACACTTAAAATTAAGGAAACCGACCGTATTGCCGCTTTACAAAACGAGCTGGCCAAAATGGGCGTTAAACTGATTGAAAAAGGCCTGGTGTATAAACTGGATTGCAGTGAACGCTTTATTCCAGAGCACATCACTATCCAAACTTATGAAGACCATCGTATGGCTATGGCATTTGCACCGCTTGCCCTAATCATTCCTCAAGTGGAGATAGAAGACGCACAAGTGGTCGAAAAATCATACCCTGCTTTTTGGAAAGATTTTGAAAAGGCCGGGTTCGACGTAAAATAAGGGAAAAGAAAACCAAGTGCTAAGCAACAAGAATCAAAAATGCTTGTGCAAACCGTAATTGCCTGACGCAAGCAATTACGGTTTGCTTTTATACCTCCCCATCTGTTATTTCAAAAGCTCTGATTTTTAGCTAGTGCCCATGATAAACCGCTTCTAAAGATGGTTTAATATGCATAATAAAGAAGATTCCCACTCCATACTCGCAGGCCAGAGCATCATCACCCCTCCTATTCTTGCGTAACACTCTGCAAAGAGTTAAATATCAGTTAAATCACTATCATCGCTAATGTAACTCATGTGCTCAGCGTTCGGCTTGTGGAAAGCCAAAAGCGCATAGCTACTGTTCGGCATATTACTTTGGGCAAGCCATAGCGTTTGCAATAAACGTGTAAAGCTCCTGCTTAGCCGTATTATTGGTATATTGAAAATAACGAAAAAAAATGTAAGCGGCCCACAAGTTTTGGCATTAGAATTTTGTGATATTGCCATGGCGGTGGCTTTGCTAAAAATAATTAGCTATTTAATAATTTGCCTGCTGCTATCTAACGTTTATGAAAATTCACATCAAAAATATGGTTTGCCACAGGTGTAAACTGGCGGTGGAACAAGAGTTGAAGCAAAGCGGGTATCATCTGCAGCACCTGCAACTGGGCGAGGCCATCATTCACGAAGAATTGAACGGCCAGCAATTACATAACCTCGACCTACGGCTAAAACACTTGGGCTTTGAACTAATTGACGATCGCAAAAGCCGACTGGTTGAAAAAGTTAAAAACCTGATTGTAGAACTGGTACATCATACCCATGAACCATTAACAATAAATCTTTCCGAATACCTCGCTGGTCAGCTGCATTATGAATATAATTACCTGAGCAATCTCTTTTCCGAAGCGGAGGGCACTACCATTGAGAAATACTACATTAGCCAGAAAATAGAGAAAGTAAAAGAGTTACTGATTTACGATGAGCTTACTTTAAGCGAAATTTCGTACCAAATGGGTTACAGCAGTGTGGCCTACCTGTCGAGCCAGTTTAAGAAAGAGACCGGTTTAACGCCCACTTATTTCAAGCGTATTAAGGATAACAAGCGTCGTAATATTGAGGAACTGTAAATTTCGAAATACTATCTATAAAAAGTATAAACTCTCCACATCATACCGCCGTACCTTTGTATGGTAAATAACGAAGACATGAAACACACCTATAACGTAACCGGCATGACCTGCGCCGGTTGTCAATATAAAGTACAGCATCTTTTATCGCAAGTTGATGATGTAAAAGAGGCTACTGTTGATTTAGCCAAGGGCGAAGTAACCGTAGAAATGGATAAGCATCTGAATACCGGTACCCTGCAAAATGCTTTAAAAGATTACCCAAAATATCAATTAACCGACATACCTGCGGCAGTAACAAGTCCCATTAGTGGCGATACAATGGGGGATGGTGAGCAAAAATCGTGGTTGGAAACTTATAAGCCTATTGTGCTTATCTTTTTTTATATCACGCTAGTATCAATTATAGCCGGCTCTACCCTATTGGGTTTTGATGAAATGCTAGCCATGCGGGTATTTATGGCTGGCTTCTTTCTGGTATTTTCATTTTTTAAATTGCTCAACCTTGATGGCTTTGCCGAAAGTTATGCCATGTATGATGTAATTGCACGCCGCTTTAAGAGCTGGGGTTATGTGTATGCACTTTTGGAACTGGCACTAGGCATCGCTTATGCCGCTAACATTAGCCCTGTTATAACAAACCTGGTTACGCTGGTTGTCATGTCGGTAAGTATTATTGGTGTACTTCAAAGTGTACTCAACAAAAAAGCAATACGCTGTGCCTGCCTGGGTGCTGTATTTAACCTGCCCATGAGCACTGTTACCATTATAGAAGACGGCCTGATGATTGCCATGAGCGCAGTGATGCTATGGATGATGGTATAAAGAAAGTTACTGGCCGATTTCCGCTATCGTGCCGACCTCTCCCTCGCCGGGAGGGGTTAAAAGCATAAGTCAAAACCCTTATAAAGAAGCGTATACCTGTTATGAGGGTGCGGAAGGAATTCCAACTGTGTATTATTTCGGACCGCTATATGCTACGTTTAAAAGGTATGCATTAATATTACAGCTTTACCGTTTTATCCCTTAACCAATGATCGGCTAATACTAATGCCGCCATTGCTTCCACAATAGGTACGGCGCGGGGCACTACGCAAGGATCATGACGGCCTTTACCTTGTATTTGGGCAGCGTTGCCTTCAGCATCAATAGTGTTTTGATTGGTCATGATGGTGGCTACTGGCTTAAAGGCCACTTTAAATTCTATGGGCATACCATTACTGATCCCGCCTTGTATACCGCCCGAAAAATTGGTTAACGTTTTAACCTCGCCCGAAGCTTCTTTAATAAAAATATCGTTATGCTCCGAACCTAGCATTTCGCTACCGGTAAAACCCGACCCATACTCAAAACCATGCACTGCGTTAATGCTCAACATGGCTTTGCCTAAATCGGCGTGCAGCTTATCAAAAACCGGCTCGCCCAAACCAACAGGGCAATTGGTAATAGTGCAGCTAATTTTACCGCCTATAGTATCACCTTGCTTGCGTATCTCGTCAATACGGGCAATCATCTCTTCGGCAGTGGCCGGATCGGCACAACGCACAATATTGGCCTCCCTTACTTCTAAAAACTCATTGGCCGATGTAATGCTGATATTAGGCGCATCAATAGTGCCTACGCTGCTTACATGAGCCAGCACATCCATACCTGCCGTTTTAAGCAGTAATTTGGCTATGGCGCCTGCCGCCACACGTGCAGCCGTTTCACGCGCCGATGAGCGCCCTCCTCCTCTATGGTCGCGTATGCCGTACTTGGTAAAGTAGGTGTAATCGGCATGCGAAGGGCGAAAAACATCGGTGTTGTGACTGTAATCTTTAGAACGCTGATCCTCATTGGGTATCAGCATGGCTATTGGTGTACCGGTAGTTTTTCCGTCAAACATACCTGATAGTATCTGCACCGTATCGCTCTCTTTGCGCTGGGTAGTAATTTTAGATTGGCCCGGTTTACGCTTATCCAATTCGGCCTGTATATATTCAATATCAACAGGTAAACCAGCCGGGCAACCATCAATAATTACCCCAATGGCCACACCATGTGATTCGCCAAAGGTAGTGATACGAAATATTTGCCCAAATGAATTGCCAGCCATTGCTCAAGATTATAGATTACAAAATAAGAGTATACATGGCAAATATGTGATTTTTTGATGGAACTGCCTATCCTAAAGTCATCAATATTGACAAGAAGCGCCAGCCTCAGCTTATAAAACATCCGCCTAAGACGCGAAACCTATGTAAATAAAAAAGCCTGCCTTTAATAAAGGCAAGCTCTAAAATCCAAGTTTATAATAAGTATTTTTTTAGAAAGTGAAATCTTCTTCAGTAGCTCCGGCAACACCGGCTGCTTTAGTTATTTCATTCAGCTCGCTGTATTCATAACGTTTTTCAACTACTTCCTGGTTGGCTTTGATGTAATCAACAGTATCTTTCAATCCTTCTGCGAATTTCTCGAAGTCTTCTTTGTAAAGGAAAATTTTGTGTTTCACAAAAACACCATCCTCTAAACGCTTCTTACTCTCCGTAATTGTGATGTAATAGTCGTTTGAACGTGTTGCTTTTACATCAAAAAAATAAGTTCTCTTTCCGGCTCTTACCTTCTTCGAGAAAACTTCATCCCGCTCTCTGTTGTCAAAATCTCCCATTTTTTTAAAAGTGTTGTATTAGTTTGATTGCATAAATATAATCATTTTTTGAAATCGCAAGTATTTTTCTTAACAATGTTGATAAAAATTAAACTATTAACACTATTAAATATAATCTACTTAATAAATTCTAATACGGTGTTGTGCCTTATTTTGTTACTTTAGGTAACAGCCAGATATCCATCTGCTGCCATTCCTTTGGAAGTGATATTGGTTATAATATAAGATGCTAATGGATCTCCTCTTGCTCCTCCAGCAACTGTTTATCATACAAATCGGCATAAACGCCTTTCAGGTCCATAAGCTGCTGATGGTTTCCCTGCTCGGCAATTCGGCCATTTTCCATTACCAATATTTTATCGGCGTTACGAATGGTGGAGATGCGGTGGGCAATAATGACGCTGGTTTTCCACTTCATGATACGGCCCATATTGCCTAATATGGCTTCTTCCGTACGGGTATCTACTGCCGAAAGGCAATCGTCGAATATAAGAATCTGCGGCTGTTTAATAATAGCCCGGGCTATACTTACACGCTGCTTTTGACCACCCGATAGGGTAACGCCCCGCTCGCCAATAAGCGTAAGAAACTTATTTTCGAGCTCCGCAATGTTATCATATACGGCGGCATCCTTAGCGGCCTGTTCAACAGCAGCCATATCCAGCTTATTGGCGCTAAAGGCTATGTTATTAGCTATGGTGTCCGAAAACAGAAAGACCTCCTGCGGCACAAAACCCACCTGTGAACGGTAATCTTCGAGATTAAGCTGCCTGATCGATTGGTTATCAATTCTGATCTCGCCGCCGGTAACATCGTACATACGCATCAGCAAGTTAGCCATAGTTGATTTACCTGAACCTGTGCGACCGATTATAGCCACCAATTGCCCGGGCTCAATGGTAAAGCAGACAGATTTAAGTGCTTCTATACCGGTATCGGGATAAGTAAAACTTACATTATCAAACTCTACCTTGCCTGCAACGGTGTGTATAGCTGTAGTTGCCGAGGTTATCTGCGGCTGTTCATGTAAAAACTCGTTAATGCGCTTTTGCGAGGCTGCTGCGCGTTGTATTAAAGAGCTTACCCACCCCAAGGACATTACCGGAAAGGTTAGCTGCCCCAGGTACACCACAAACTCGGCAATGTTACCTGAGGTTATGTTTCCCTTCATAACCTCTACCCCGCCTATGTAAATAATGAGCACGTTACTGACACCTACCAGCAGCAGCATCATCGGAAAAAACAATGCCTGTACCCGGGTAAGTTCCATCGAATGACTTTTGTAGTTCTCGCTTTCGTGCTCAAAACGTTCGTTTACAAAGCCTTCGCGCACGTATGATTTAATAACCCGTATACCCGATATGTTCTCCTGCACAAAGCTTGACAGCGACGACAGCTTTTCCTGTATCCTCTCGCTGCGGTGTTCTATTATATTGTTTACATAATATATACTCAGCACCAGCAAAGGCATGGGTAACAGCGAGAAGAATGCCAGCCACACGTTTACACTCATCATAGCGTAAACGGTGAGTATAAAGAGCACAATGGTGTTAATGGCGTACATAATACCCGGCCCCAGGTACATGCGTACTCGGCTTACATCTTCCGTAACACGGTTCATTAAATCGCCCGTGTTGTGGTGGCGGTAGAACGCAAGCGACAGTTTTTGATAGTGCTCGTACAACTCATTTTTTAAATCATACTCTATATGCCGCGACATAAGGATGATGGTTTGCCGCATAAAGAACAGGAACAAGCCCCTCAACAGAGATAGCACCAGCACCAGGCTCCCAAACAAAAGCAGGCTCGACCCAAAGATGTCATAAATAATACGCTGCCGCTCAAATCCTGAATAAAGGTGATAGATCTGAATATTTTCGGCCACCAGGTTAAATGCAACCCTGATTACCTGTGCGGGCAACACACCAAAAACATTGGATATTACTACAAACAATACACCCGGCACCAAGCGCCAGCGGTACTTGTAAAAGTATTTATTAAGGTAAGCAAGGCTTTTCATGTTGCAGGGCAAATGTACTACAAATACCAGGCCCATCCAAAGTAAGGTAGCTTAAGTAGCGCCTTGCATCCCGGTAAAATAGAGTTATTATAATGCTTGCAAGGATATGCACTTTGCGCCCACATGCTCAATACGCTACAACTTTTCTGTGCTCGGCTATTTACCTGCAAATAAAAATTACCTACTTTTGCCCCATAATCGGTTCATTGATTTGATGGGTTCAAATGGTTTGCGGAATTTGTGCTAGCGCTAATTAATTTTTTAATTTGCTGCAACAAAAAAACCGCTTTGCTACTTAACTACTTACTTAATAACCGTTAGCTAAAATTTGAATAATACATCTTACAAAAATCGTTCTTATCCATGTTAAATAGAAGGCACCTGAGGGTAAAAGTATTACAGGCACTGTACGCTTATCATCAATCTGAACCAAAAGATGCGAGCCAGCACGAAAAACTGCTGTTGCAGAATATTGACAAGGTTTTTGAAATGTACATCTGGATGCTGTCCCTTATTGATGAGGTGATACAATACTCCAGCAACGATGCTGCCGAAAGGGCTAACAAACACCTGCCTACTGCCGAAGATCTGAAACCCAATCTTAAAATTCTTGAAAACCGCTTTATTGCCTCGCTGCATGTGAACAAAGACTACATTGCCGCTATCAAGAAGTACAAAGTATCATGGGATTTTGAACCTGAATTGGCTAAGTCATTATTTATCATTCTTAAAAGCTCTGATGAGTATAAGGCCTATCTTCAAAAAACGGATGATACGCTGCAATCCGATAAGGATATCATTAAGTTCATCTTTAAAAAAGTAATATTAAAATCGAGCCTTGCCGAGCAGGTTTTTGAAGATAAGTTCATATCATGGCCTATTGACAGGGACGTATTACAGGCGTTGATTGCCAAAACATTCAAAAACTTTTCTTTTGACAATCCTCAGCAAAATAAATTGGCTGATGTAACCGGTAACTGGAATGAGGATCGTGATTTTATTGTAGACCTGTTTAGACAGGCAGTAAGACATGATGCCGAATATCAGGAGCTAATTGGACAGAAAACCCAAAACTGGGAGCCTGAGCGTATTGCCATGATGGACACCCTGCTCATGAAAATGGCCATTACCGAATTTGTCAACTTTGCATCGGTACCTGTAAAGGTCACCATAAATGAGTACCTGGAGATTGCGAAGGAACTGAGCACGCCAAAAAGTAATTCGTTTATAAACGGTATATTGGACAAAATTTTATTTGAGCTTAAGGAACAAAACAAGATCCGTAAATCCGGACGTGGCTTAATTGAATAATGATTAAAAAAATAACCGCAGTATTAAGTATGGCCATCGCTTTGGCCGCCTGCAACCAAGCCAACACACAAACAAAAGTTAGCGGCGATAGTGCAAAAACAGGCACAACCGTAAATGCAGCTAATGCGCCGGTAATGAAGTTTGAAACTGAATCGCATGATTTTGGCAAGATAAAACAAGGCGATAAAGTAACTTACGAGTTTAAGTATACCAACACTGGTAAATCGCCTTTAATTATTACAGATGCCTATGCAACTTGTGGTTGTACCACGCCTGAGATTGCAAAAGAGCCTATACAACCCGGCGCTGCAAGCACCGTTAAGGTAACTTTTAACAGCGCAGGCAAAAGTGGCCTACAGGATAAACTGGTAACGATAGTGGCCAATACCGTACCTGCAGAAAACCGTGTACACTTAACCGGCGAGGTAACAACCGATAAAAAGTAAATTTAAACAGTAAATGACAAAAGCAATTTTATTACAACTTGGAGGTGGCATGGCTACCGGCCAGATCGTCACTATGGTGTTAATCATTGTGGTGTTTTATTTTTTCATGATACGCCCTCAGGTTAAAAAGCAAAAAGACCAAAAAAAATATGTTGATGAGTTGAAAAAAGGCGATAGGATAGTTACCACTGCCGGTATACACGGCCGCATCATAGACCTGAACGATACAACGTTTTTGGTCGAGGTTGAAAACGGCAAGATCCGTTTTGATAAATCGGCAATATCGCTGGATGCTTCTAAAGCCTTAAATACTCCTGCAGTTACTAAAGCATAACCGCACTGAAATAGAACTTAAAATGCCGTTCCCTTGCAAGTAAGGAAACGGCATTTTACATTTACGCTAATTATACTTTTTGCATGCCCATTATAAAATTGTCAGTATCTGAGCGCAGACGCCTTACGGTGTTTTTCTTTTGCCTGGTGCTGGCATTAGTGGCCTGGGTATTCGCTACCCTGTCGGGCAGCTACAATTTTACGGTTAAGCAGGTACTCACCTTTAAAAATGCGCCGCAGCGCCGTGCATTCAGGGCTCTGCAAGCCGATACGGTAGAAACCACCATACAAGGCAGTGGGTGGCAAATGCTTTTTTCCCGTATGAAAATTAGCGACCAGCCTGTGGCCGTAGACCTCCATACTTTAGAACATAGCAACTTTATAGCGCTTAACACACAAATAGAGCAAATCAACAAAAAGAAAGATTCAGCTCACCGGATAATCGCTTTTAACCCCGACACATTATACTTTGACTTCACTAATCGTGTAGTAAAAAAAGTACCTGTGGAACCTGTTCTCGACATTGTTTATGAGCGGCAGTTTGCTCCATCAGGTAAAACAAGCATTCACCCGGCATATATTACATTAAACGGGCCCGAAAATGTTATTACCAGTATCCATTCATGGAAAACCGACACCTTAGCAGCAACACGTGTAAATAATGATGTAACGGCTACGCTCAAACTACAGCCTGTTAAAGTAGGCAACATTAGTATTTACCCTAAAGCGGTGCAAATACATATTCCAGTTGAGGAGTTTACCGAGAAGACTTTGCGTATTCCCATAAAGCTGATTAACAACCCGCATTATTATCATGTAAAAATTGTTCCGCAGTTTGTAGCTATAAAATTTATGGTGCCGCTTAGTCGTTACATGGAGATTGATGAAAACTTTTTTGAAGCTACAGCCGATCTGGCTTTATGGGAAAAAGGGTACAGCGTATTGCCTGTAGACGTTAGCCGCATGCCGGCCTATTGTAAGGTAATGAGCGTTGTACCGCGTAATGTTGATTTTTTAGTAACAAAATAAGATGCTTAAAATTGGGATAACAGGCAATATAGGCAGCGGAAAAACAACCGTAAGCCAGGTGTTTGAACTTTTAGGCATACCCGTTTTTTATGCTGACTATCATGCTAAAAATGTGATGGTAACCGATGCAGAATTGATAAGCGGCATCATGCAAGCTTTTGGTACTGAAGCTTATTTTGCTGATGGCCAATTGAACCGCAAGTACATATCCGGCATTGTATTCAATAATGAGGACGAATTGCAAAAACTAAATGCATTAGTGCATCCGGCAGTGTTCAGGGCGTTTGATGCCTGGGCTTTACAACATATCCATTCGCCTTATGTGCTTAAGGAAGCTGCCGTACTGTTTGAAAGCGGCTCCTATAAAGATTGCAATTACACCATTATAGTAACTGCACCAATAACTATGCGTATACAGCGTGTTATGCAGCGCGATGGTATTAGCCAGCTTGAGGCGGAAAGCCGCAACGCCAAACAAATGCCGCAGGAAAAAAAAGAACAGCTGGCCAACTTTACTATCAAGAATGATAACTCAGAGCTGATCATTCCGCAAATTTTGGCTTTACACCAACAGTTCCTCGAACTGTCTTCTACCCTTTCATGACTATTTTAGATGACTTTTTGGCCTTTGATGAAAATGGCCTGTACTGCAAATACGGTAAGTTTTATTTGGACCCCAAGCAACCTGTTGAACATGCCGTAATAAGTCATGCTCATGGTGATCATGCTGTACCCGGCAATCTTAACGTTTACTGCACCACTCCCACAGCCGATTTTATGCGGCTGAGATATGGTAAAAATGCAGGTAAAAATTTTAGCTTGTTCGGTTGGCACCAAACGTTTTTGTTAGGTGAGGTTAGCGTAAGCTTCCTTTCAGCCGGGCATATATTGGGTTCGGCACAGGTAATTATGCAGCACCGCGGCGTTACTTACCTGTATACCGGCGATTATAAGCTGCAGGCCGATGCAACCTGCGAACCAATTGAATGGATAAAGGCTGATGTGCTAATTACAGAAAGTACATTTGCTAACCCCGCTACGCTCCACCCTGATCCGGAGGCTGAAATTCAAAAACTTAATTCCATTCAAAGCAATATATTGCTTGGCGCTTACGGACTGGGCAAAGCGCAGCGCCTTATTAAAATGATAAACGATTACGCACCACAAAAACAGGTGCTGGTTCATTTCCGCATTGCACCGCTAAATGCCATTTACGAAAAAAATGGCTTTAACCTGGGCAAATACCAGCTTTACAACCGCAAGCTAATGAAGAACCAGGAGCAGTTTGTTTATGTAGTGCCGCCGTTTACTTTTGATAGTTACGCACGTGCCACAGGTGTAAAGCGGCTGTTTGCCTCAGGGTGGAAAAACCTGCAGGTGAATGAGCAGGATACCCTATTTATATCTGACCATGCCGACTGGAGCGACGTATTACAGGCTATTGACCATGTATCACCTACACAAGTTTGGACATTGCACGGCGAGGGTATACATTTAAAAAATTATCTTGGTAGCCGAATATTTACTAAAGCCCTTAACTAAGCCGTATGCTAATTAAGGGTACCGACTATTACATTAACGTTGAAGGAAATTATGTTTTCACGCGCGAGTATCACCTCAAACGAGGGCATTGCTGTAAAAACAAATGCCTTCATTGCCCTTGGCTGTTTGGGCAACCAAAAACACCAAAAGGTTGTAAAAAAAAATAAATGTAACAGCTTATTTACTATAATTGTAACGGATGAAAATAGAAGACGAAATACAGAGCAGTAAATTCGAAGACAACTACCATAAAGCAGTCATCAATATTTCATATACTTATAGTTGGATGAGCAACCTGCTGCGCATCCATTTCGAAAAGTATAACCTTACCAGCCAGCAATTTAATGTGCTGCGTATTTTACGCGGCCAAAGCCCCAAACCGGCTACCATAAACATGATTAAGGAGCGCATGATCGACAAAATGTCGGATGCCTCGCGTATTGTGGACCGCCTGGTGCAAAAAGAACTGGTATCGCGTTGCACCAACAACGCTGACCGCCGGGCGGTTGATATTCATATTACCGAAAAAGGTTTAGAGGTGCTTGCAAAAATGGATGCCGAATTTAAAACGGCCAACCTTTTCAAAAACCATTTTACTGAAGAAGAAGCCTCTACCCTAAGCAATTTACTGGATAAGTTGCGAGGATAATATTGTATTAGGTATAATTACCGTGCAGTTTTGAAACCGTTTAGATTAAAAAATTAGAACGGCAACCCTATACCAAAATTAATCTGCATAAAACGGTAAGGCTCGTTATTGCTGTTATAGTAAGCATCTTTAAATGATCCTGCTTTAAACAGTTCGTCGAAATGCCTTAACAGCACATACTGATCGCGACCTGTGAACTGTGGATCCTTAAACTTAAACGCTGCATCCAAACGAAAAACAAAGAAAGTTAAATCGAACCGCAAACCGGTACCGATGCCAATAGCGGTAGACTGGAACAGGTTGTTCAATTTAAATTCGCCGCCTGGGTTCTCTACCGATTCTTTTAAGCGCCATATATTTCCAAAATCCATAAAGAAAGCGCCTTTAACCTTGGAGCCATAAAAGTCATTAGCTATCTTATACCGGTATTCGGCATTGCCTATAATTTTTATCTCCCCAAACTGATCGAGATATTTTAACCTGTTACGTAGCGTATTGGTAGTGTATATGGCTCGATTAAACTTACCTGGGCCAAGTGTGCGTGGTAGCCAGGCACGCATGTCATTAGCACCGCCTGCATAAAAGTTCTTTTCAAAAATAAGCTGATCGCTGTTACCAAATGGAATGCCAATGCCCGGGTTTATGCGAAAAACAAATTGCTGCTCATTAGTACCAAAGCTCTTGTAAAAACGCAAGTCTACATCGGCCTTGGCATATTGGGCAAATGTATAACCAAACATAGTACGCTGCCCTGCGGTATCACGCGGCGTGTTAAACAAGTTGCTGAGTGCGCTTAAGGTATTGCCACCAATATCGGCCGAACCTCTGAAGTATATAAAGTTTGCCAGTGTGTTCAACTTATTGGCATTAAGTTGAAATGTATATTGTGTGCTGGTAGTAAATACTGTACGGCCAATAAGATAAACGTATGAGTACCTGTCCTGCTTTAATAATGAATCCTTAGCGCTGGGGTCGATGGTTCCGTTTGAAAACTCAATACTAATTGGTGTAAAGGAGTGCTGCTTGCGGGTGGTCTCTATCCAGTCATAAGTAATTGAATTGATAAAGCTGCGGCGTTTAACCAGTCCATTTTGATAGAATAACTGAAAGTTTGACGAGAAGGTCGTATGTGGCACGCCGTACTTACCTAATACCGGCACATTAAATGGCGCTATAATGCGCGGATAAACCAGATTTACCCCAATTTTAAAGTCTTGATTTTGTATGCCACCAATTATGCCTGAATTTTCGCCACCATATAAAACACTATAGTTGAGCTTAAATTGCAATATTTCAGCCTGCTTAAACAAGTTGCGGTTGGTAAAAGTGTTACCGATGTTAAAGCCGAACCCGGTCCCCGAAAAGAAATCAAAAAATGCCGGTCCCGAGTGCAGGTATTCAGCCTCAATCCGGTCAGACATGCGCTTGAGCGGAATGATATCTATACGGCTGTCTAAACGTCGGTTAGTACTGTCGGGCAGCTTCTTATACACTGGGTTAGGCACATTCCTGAACACATTAAGCTCTGATAAGCGCGATGTGGTGAGTGTTTGCTGGTCAATGTTATAAATATCTCCCTTTCGCTGAAATATGTACCTGGTAAGCGCATTAGGTTTAAAACGGCGCGAATAATCTACAAACGTAAATTGCGAGTCTACTTTTAAAGTATCAGCCAAACCGGTAGTGCGGCCGGTTGAGGTTGATATTGTAATAAGTGTGTTATTGATTTTGTATATGGGATGTTCTTTTTTGCCGGGCGGATTGTCGATGATCATTTTAACATCCACTACGCTATTGTTAAAAGTGGTATCGTAGTTGTAATTTACGTATTGTCTGTAAAAATCATAATAGCCATTACGTTTCATCACCTGGTAAAACTCATCGCGGTCGTAAGCTAAACTATCCAGGTCAAAACGCCCGCCAGGCTGTACATGCGAAAAACGCCTGCGATTCACCCGGTACAAGGCCTGAACTTTAGGGTCGCCCACACTATCCTGAATGTTCCTTATCCTGAAAAGCGGACCTTGTTTGGCGGTAAACTTAAGGTAAGCCTTTTTTTGCTTGGTTTCGATATCGCTGGCCACGGTTGCCTTTACATAACCTTTGTTACGCAGAAAGCGCTCAATTTGCAGGCGCGAATATTCGACTAGGCTACTATCTAACAAAGCGGGTGGTTCACCTAAATCTTTTTTGCCTTTTCTGTTAAAAAGGTAGTAAAGTTGCAGGTTAAACCAGCTATTAGGCTGTTGCAGGCGGTCAACGTGCAACAAAGCTGCATCCGAAAATTCTTTGTCTACGCTGTCAACTTTTATACCGCGCACCAGGTACTGGTTATCGGGTACCCCCCGGGTTAAGCTGCAGCCACTCACCGTAAAAATTAAAAGAATACTTATTATTGCAAGGCAGTAAAGCTTAGTTTCCGGGTAGAATGGTTTCAAAATCTCAGATCAGTTTAATAAAGTCCTTACAACAAAAAAAATTCCGCAAAGAGCACCGGCTTTTTGTGGCCGAAGGCTATAAATCTGTATCAGAATTTATAGCAGCAAGTTACCATATACAAACGGTATATCATACGCCCGATGTAGGTGCAAAATTGCATAAACTATCAAAGAAAATCAATTTTCAAGAGATATCGGCAGCAGATCTGCAAAAAATAAGCAACCTTACCACCCCGCAGGAAGTATTAGCCGTTATAAAAATGCCCGAATGGCCCGCTTTAACGCAAACCCGGTTGGTAAATACTTTTACGCTGGTGCTGGATGGCGTACAGGATCCCGGCAACCTGGGCACTATCATTCGCACGGCCGACTGGTTCGGCATCCAAAACATTATTTGCTCGGAAGATACTGTTGATGCTTATAACCCAAAGGTTGTACAGGCTACTATGGGCTCATTAGCACGTGTAAAGGTGCATTATAGTAACCTGGCCGAGCTGTTACCACATCTCAATTTACCTGTTTTAGGCGCTATGCTAAATGGTGATAACATTTACACTACCGAATTTGGCCACGAAGGATTAATTGTGATGGGTAACGAAGGCAATGGCTTACGCGCTGATATTCAACGCCTCGTTACACGGGCAATCACTATACCGCGCATTGGCGAGGCTGAATCATTGAATGTGGCGATAGCAACAGCGCTGTTTTGTTCAGAAATAGGTAGAAAAAGGTTTAAATAATATTGCTGGTGAATAAATAATTGTTATTTTTGCGCTCCATTAAAATGGTCGGGTGGCCGAGTGGCTAGGCAGAGGTCTGCAAAACCTCGTACAGCGGTTCGAATCCGCTCTCGACCTCCAAAGGGTTAACCGTTAAAGATAAATTACCATGGGCGTAACACGTTTAAAAAGAAAAGACAGAAAAAATAAAACTGTATCTCGTTTAGAAGTACAGTTCTTGAAATTGGCTACTAACTTAGAGCTGGGAAGCCGCTCAGCAGAGCCTAAAAAGAGCCAGATTGCTAAAAACAATGCAGTTTTAGCTCAGCTTTCTTCTAAATAAGAAAACTGTCGTAATCAAGCAACAAAAAAAGACCTGCAGATATATCCTGCAGGTCTTTTTTTGTTGCTCATTTTCTCCGTGATCGCAAAGCAGGGATTCCAAATGACAATTGTTAGCTGGTTTGCGCTAACAACTTTTGATTAATGCGGCCAATCAGCGCCGGCCCTTCGTAAATAAAGCCGGTATATAATTGCACTAATACCGCGCCGGCAGCTAATTTCTCCAACGCATCCTCCGGTGAGTGTATGCCACCCACTCCTATTATTGGAAACGATTGATTAGACTTTTGCGCCAAATACTTGATTACTGCTGTTGAGCGTTGCGTTAAAGGCTTACCACTCAAACCACCCATTTCATTAACCACGCTTTGCGGCGCTGCTAATCCATCCCGACTTATGGTTGTATTTGTGGCAATTACGCCGGCGATACCGGTTTTTTGTACAATCTCAACAATATCGTTCAGTTGCTCATCCGTTAAATCGGGCGCTATTTTGAGCAGTATCGGCCTGCTAATATCATTTTTGCGATTACGTTGCTGCAGCGTGTTCAAGATGTTCATCAATGGTTCTTTTTCCTGCAGCGCCCGTAAGCCGGGTGTGTTGGGCGAGCTTACGTTTACCACAAAATAATCAACCACATCAAACAGCCGGTCAAAACATTTTATGTAGTCGCTTACGGCGTCTTCGTTAGGCGTGTTTTTATTTTTGCCGATATTGCCGCCGATAATGACCGGATTTTTGGCAGCCTCCGCACTTTTGCGGTATGCAGCTATACGCGATGCCAGTACATCTACCCCAAGGTTATTGAATCCCATTCGGTTAATTAAAGCGCCATCGGCAGGCAGTCTGAACATACGGGGTTTATCGTTCCCGGGTTGTGGCAATGGTGTTACCGTGCCCACTTCAATAAAACCAAAACCCAGGTTAGCCATTTCGGCTATGGTATCGCCGTTTTTATCAAACCCGGCTGCCAAACCAACCGGATTTTTAAATTTCAGACCGAATACCTCGCGCTCCAGTCGCTTATCATTCACTGCCCAAATTGAACGACTAAGTGCCGCCCCACCGGGTAACCGGTTAAAGCGTTTCAGGTTGCGGGTTACAAAATAATGTACCTTTTCAGGATCGAACTTAAATAAAATGGGTTTAAGTATGGAATACATAGCGCGAAGTTATAGCTTTATACACTCAGTTTGCAGATTTGATGCAAAGAATATACTTTAGCAAACCAACTTATTATAATGAGTAACCAATTTAACCGACGTAATTTTATAAGCAGTGCTGCCACAGCCACTCTTGCTGCCATCGCTATACCCGATATGGTATCGGCTGCTGTTAAAAATGAGAATGCTAAAAAGCTAACCTTAAATGCTAATGATATCATCCTGTTTCAAGGTGATAGTATTACCGATTCTGGTCGCAACCGCACTAACACATCGCCTAATAGTAACGGGATGCTGGGCAGTGGTTATCCGTACCTGGCCAGCGCCGATCTGCTGCTCAAGAACCCCGGAAAGGATTTCAAGATATATAACAAGGGGATCAGCGGGAATAAGGTTTTTCAATTGGCCGACCGCTGGGATGCCGACTGCCTGCAGATTAAACCCAATGTACTAAGCATAATGATTGGCGTGAACGATTTTTGGCATACGCTAACCAATGGCTACCAGGGCACGATTGATACTTACCGTACCGATTACAGGAAGCTGTTAGACCGTACTAAACAAGCGCTACCTGATGTGAAATTTATTATAGGTGAACCGTTTGCGGTTAAAGGTGTTAAATCTGTAAACGATAACTGGTATCCCAAATTTAATGAATATCGCCGGGCGGCACGCGAAATTGCTGCCGAATACGATGCGCCTTTCATCCCTTACCAGGATGTATTTGATGAAGCACAAAAAACAGCCCCAGGCAGCTACTGGACTGCCGACGGCGTACACCCTACTCTTGCAGGCGCCAACTTAATGGCCCATGCATGGTTAAAAGCAGTGAAGTAATACAGATAGTAATGTACAAACATTGAGTATAGTTAGCTATGCTCAATGTTATAAGCGCTGGCCTGTAGCATGGCCAGTATATTTTCATCTTCGATAATTTTCATACCCAGCCTTTCGGTATTTACACCATCTCCCAGCTTATAGTTGTAGAAAGCTTTATTTCCTTTTAAGCTGGTACTAAAGCATTTAAAAAAAACGCCATTGGTTTCCTGCAATTGCTCGGCAACTTCTATAATATGAGTCGATACAATAAATATACATTTTTTAACTTGGGCAAGCGCCTTAATGATTGCCAGTGATGCATCATAAGCATCCTTTACATTTGTACCTCTAAAAAGCTCATCAAAGATCACTACAATGCTTTCAAGGTCGTTAATATGTTGAGCTATTTCTTTAACTCTTAAAACCTCAGCGTAGAAATGGCTGTGCCCTAAATTTATATTGTCTGAGAGATTGATGGTGGTAAACAAGCCTTTAAACAAGGAAGTCTTCATTGCCGACGCAGGTACAGGAAAACCAATATGTGCCAGCAAAACAGCAACGCCGATTGATTTAAGCAGGGTAGATTTACCAGCCATATTTGCCCCCGTTACGAAACACAAGTTGTGTTTGGCGAAACTGATGTTGTTGGTTACCGGGCGTTGAACAAACGGATGGAACAAGTCTTCTAACTCTAACACAGGGCCATCTTGATCAACAATTACCGGGTATGAAAACCCTCTTGATACAGCAGTGCAGGCTACTGCGTTATAAACATCTACCTCATAAACCACATCTAAAAATGCTTTCACCTGTTGATGCGCTTTTCGTCTGAACAGATAATCACACCGCTCCAGATCCATTGCATTTAGGTAGCGCTTGTTTTTTAAACCGCTGATAATAATGCCATCCCCTGCATCAAGGAGTACATTCGTACAAAGGGCAAAATCAACAAATAATGACGGCCTGTGTTGTGAATGGATGCTTTGAAAAAAGTTATCCATATAATTAAGCAACTTCACCAATAACCCAACCCCTCTTTTAACCACATAATAATGGTTTGAAGGACTAATCTTATTCAATAAATCATTTTTGACAGCCCTAACTTTTGATACGCTATCCGGACTTTGACCCTGCCTAAGGTAATGTTCAATAAAGTCCAGCTCATCCTTGTCAAACTTAATCTCAAATTCATTTACATGCAAATAAGCTATTGCAGCCGAGCGATTCCAAAGCAATTCCATATCAGCCAACGGATGATTAAACAACTGGATAAGCATTGTCTGTCCTCCCAACGTATCAGGCTTGAATAGGCTCGTCAAGGATTGCTGTGTTCCTGAACCGGCTACTGCCAAATCGGCCAGCGTTTGTCGATCTAATGTAAATTGCATAAAAATAAGGGGTTGGTGTTATAGTAACTCTATTTAGGGTGAATTAGTATGATTCTAACGTATTCATTTTTAAGGCAATGCCAAACACAATATTTAAAGCAATTAAAGCATTTTTGACAATCCCCTTAACCTTTCCTCTTTAGCCTTTCGGCCCAAAATGGTATATTTGTAGGTAAATGATTGCTATAAATAACCTGACGTTCGAGATTGGTGCCCGCGCCCTGTATGATGAAGCTAACTGGCATATTAAACCCGGAGAAAAAATAGGCCTAATTGGGGCCAACGGAACCGGTAAAACTACTTTACTTAAAATTATTGTAGGCGACTACAAACCTACATCGGGCACTATATCAAAAGCCAAGGATTTAACTATTGGCTATCTGAACCAGGATTTGCTTTCTTATTCGTCAGACAAATCGATTTTGCACGTGGCGATGGAAGCTTTTGAACGCCAAAATCAACTACATACAGAAATTGAAGCGCTATTAAAAAAACTGGAAACCGACTACAGCGAAGATTTATTGCACAAACTGAGCGATAAACAAAGTGAGTTTGAAGCTTTGGACGGTTACAGCATTGAATATAAGGCACACGAAATTTTAGCCGGTTTAGGTTTTGCTGATGAAGATCAGGAACGCAAACTGAGCACGTTTTCGGGTGGGTGGCGCATGCGGGTTATGCTGGCCAAAATACTTTTACAAGCACCCGATATTTTGTTGCTGGATGAGCCCACCAACCACTTAGACTTACCCTCTATTGTGTGGCTGGAAGATTACTTAAGAAACTTTGAAGGTGCTATTGTAATAGTATCGCACGATAGATGGTTTTTGGACAAGGTAATTAACCGTACGGTTGAATCGCGCAAAGGTAAGCTCACGGTTTACTCAGGCAATTATACTTTTTACCTGGAAGAGAAAGGCATGCGTGAAGAAATTCAGCGTGGCGAGTTTAAAAACCAGCAAGCTAAAATTAAACAGGAAGAGCGCCTGATTGAGCGTTTCCGAGCCAAGGCATCTAAAGCCAAAATGGCTCAGTCGCGCATAAAAATGCTTGATAAAATGGAACGGGTTGATGATGTGGATGATGATAATCCATCCGTTAACTTCACCTTTAAATTTGGCAAGCAATCGGGCCGTAACGTTATCACTGTAGAAGGCATAAACAAGAGCTATCCTAATTTAACTATACTGGATAATGCCGATGCTATAATTGAAAAAGGCGATAAAATTGCATTGATTGGTGCTAACGGCCGTGGTAAATCTACCTTGTTACGCATTATTGCAGGTGCCGACAAGGAATTTACGGGCAAATGTGAAACTGGTTACAACGTAACACAAACCTTTTTTGCCCAGCACCAGCTGGAGTCGCTGCATTTGGAAAGCGAAATTTTGCAGGAACTGCAAAACTTTGCCCCTAAGCATACCGACACTGAGCTGCGCTCTATTTTAGGTTCGTTTCTATTTACGGGCGACGATGTGTTTAAGAAAATCAAGGTACTATCGGGTGGTGAAAAATCGCGGGTTGCGCTGGCTAAGGCCCTTACAGCCGATGCTAACTTCCTGATACTGGATGAGCCTACCAACCACCTGGATATGCAATCGGTAAACATCCTTATACAGGCCCTGCAACAGTACGAGGGCACGTTTATAGCCGTATCGCACGATAGGTACTTTCTGGATAATATTGCCAACAAGATTTGGTTTATCGAAGATCATAAGATTAAAGAATACCCGGGCACTTACCAGGAGTACGAGGAATGGATGAGCAAGCGAAAGTTTGAGCCTAAAGCTACACCTGCTCCTCAGCCTAAAAAAGAAGAAAAGAAAGAGCCTGTTAAACAACAGCCTACAGAAGATAAAAATAAACAGTTAAAAAAGCTGAACGGCGATTTAACCCGCATGGAGCAGCAAATTGCCGACTTGGAAAAAGAGGTAAAACAGCTGGAAAGTAAATTAGCCGAAGATGGCGTTTTTAACAACGCCGCTAAGCTAAAAGAAACCAATGCCACCTATCAGCAAAAGCAAAGCCAGCTTAAACAGGTACAGGGGCAATGGGAATCTTTGGCCGAACAGATTATGGAGCTGGAAGCTTAAGGCTTACTTATACCTGTAAGATGTCATTTCGAGTGATAACGAGAAACCTTTTTAATGCTGCAGGACGCAAAGTTTGCAATTCAAAAAGGTGGTTCTCTAACGTTCGGAATGACATTTTTTTTGCGGCTCTTTTAACATGCGCTTTTTTTCTGAGCTTCGGTATACTACCATCCCAGGCACAAACAGGCATGCAGTATACCGATCACACGTATCGTGCAAGCATCAAAAGTGTAGAATGTTATAATGCTACTAAGCCGGGTTCCTTCCCTATCATACAATTACGCTCTAACGAGCAAATAACGCTGGCTTTTGATGATTTAGAAGGCCGTAGCCGCAATTACTATTATACGATTGAACATTGTGACGCGCAGTGGAACACCTCGCGCCTGTCGCCGGCTGAGTACCTGCAGGGCTTTATGGAAGACCGCATTATGGATTACAATTACTCTAGCGGTACGGTGCAAAAGTATATTCATTATGAAGTTAAATTGCCTAATCAGAACCTCAGTCCTAAACTATCCGGCAATTACCTTCTGAAAGTTTATGAGGATAACGACCAAAGTAAGCTCATTATTACTCGCCGCATTTATGTAACCGGCTCGGCTACAGGTATTGGTGCCGAGGTGGTGCCATCAAATAACGTGACCTTAAGGCTGCGGAATCAGAAGCTTAACTTTCAGGTAAACTACGGCGGCCTTAACGTGCAAAACCCTTATAATGATATTAAAGTAGTGGTGATGCAAAACGGCAGGCCCGAAACTATGCAGCTCAATACAAAACCAACGTTTATCCGAGGCAATCAACTAATTTACAATGACTATAACATTAACGATTTTGCAGGTGGCAATGAGTTTAGACATTTTGATACACGCACGTTAAAATTAAACTCTGAGCGCATTGCACGCATATTTAAGGATACGGCTAATACCGTTTTATTGCTCGGAGATGAAAGCCGGAATCAAAACGCTTATTTGTTTCAGTATGATATTAACGGCAGCTTTTACGTAATTAACCAGGATGGCCGCGATGCCCGCACCGACGCAGACTATGCATATGTATTCTTTAACCTCTCGGCTAGCAGCGTACCGTCAAAAGGCGATATTTATCTTACTGGCAAGTTTAACAACTTTGGGTTGACAGAAGCAGGTAAACTGGTGTTTGACGCCTCGCGTAACCAGTATACCGCCCATGCCCTGCTTAAGCAAGGGGTATATGATTATCAGTACGTATGGATAAACCCCGATACAAAAAAACCCGACAGCCAGCCATTAGAAGGTAGCTATTTTGAAACTGAGAATGACTATCAGCTCCTGGTTTATTACCGCCCCCCCGGCTCGCGCTGGGAGGAACTCATTGGCTACAAAGTAGTGAACACTAAGCGCTGACTGAGCAGGGCGAGGTGCGTCAATAAGACGCAAAGGTCAAAATTTTCAAGGTAAACATACACCACCTCGCATCCATTTCTTCCGCTTCTCGTACCCGCTCTCCACCCCTTACCTGTCGCTCGCGCTCTGACAAAAAATTTTATCTTTGCCTTATGCAAGCCAAAAAGCCTCAGGAATCTTTAGTTATAATGAATGAACTGGTATTACCTAATGATACCAATATGATGCACAACCTGATGGGGGGGCGCTTGCTGTACTGGATGGATATTGCAGCGGCCATGTCGGCCCAAAAACATAGTAACCGCCTGGTGGTTACCGCATCTGTTGACAATGTTTCCTTTCAGCAATCTATTAAACTGGGCGATGCCGTAACTATTGAGGCCAAGGTTACGCGTGCATTCAACAAATCTATGGAAGTGCGGCTGGATGTGTGGGCACAGAACATACCGTCGGGTACTAAAGTTAAGAGCAATGAGGCTTATTATACCTTTGTAGCGTTAGATGATGCGGGCAAGCCAGTGGCTGTTTCTGAAATTGAACCAGAGACCGAGCAGGAACAACTGATGTATGACGGCGCATTACGCCGTCGTCAATTACGTCTTATATTAAGCGGCCGTATGGAACCCAATGATGCTACCGAATTGAAAGCGTTATTTTTGGCAGCTAAGCACGAGTAACCTGACTAATCATCTCAGAAGCAATTCATCTATTAAAAAATAAAGCTGTCCCTTCTTACTTACGTTCGAAACAACAGCCCTAATATTGAGATGAGGCTTTGCTTAAAAATGTCCCCTTATTTTGTCGTAAATCTGTTCATCGTACAATTTTCTTAATTGCTGATGCACATCTGCAGATAACGGAGCCAGATCTGATGCCTCTACATTACTGCCAACCTGGCTAATTTTTGAAGCCCCTGGAATAACTGTAGTTACTTCAGGATGGTCTAAAATCCAACGGATAGCCCACTGCGCCATCCGTTCGTCAGGTAACAGTGTTTTAATTTTGTCCGAAAGGTTAACCCCTTCTTTAAAATCTATTCCAGAGAACGTCTCACCTGCGTTAAATGACTCACCATTTGCGTTAAAATTACGGTGATCATTACTTTCAAACTTAGTTTCTTGAGTAAACTTTCCGCTTAAGAGCCCGCTGGCCAGAGGCACACGCACAATCAGTGCCACTCCTTTTTCTTTGGCTTTGGCAAATACCTCGTCGGCCACATGCTGGCGAAACAAATTGAAGATGATTTGCAGCGATGCCAATCCCTCTTGCTCCAAGCATAAAAGCGCTTCTTCCGAAGTCTCCACACTGGCGCCGAAATGCTTAATTAAGCCTTCGTGCTGCAATTTGCGCAAGTGGTCAAATACCTTCCCCGAGCGCATTTCTTCAGTAGGAATACAGTGTAATTGTTCTAAAAACAATTGCGATACCCCCAGGTGCTGTAGCGAATCTTCAGCCTGGCGCTTCATAGCGTCGTAAGTAAAGTTTTGCGGCCATCCATTGCCATCATCGCCACGCCGACCTAACTTTGTAGCAATGTAAATTTTTTTGCCAACCGTTTTTAAAAATTTACCAATAACCGTTTCGCTCACGCCCATGCCGTATACATCGGCCGTATCAATAAAGTTACCGCCTGCATCGGTGTAAGCTTTTAATATTTGTAAGGCTGCCTCTTCGTCAACATTGCCCCAATCTGCACTGCCTAACTGCCATGTGCCCAAGCCCACTTCGGCCACCTGTTCTTCTTTAAATGATCTGTATTTCATGGTAGATATCGAAAATTGATGTCTTTTTAATAATGCTGTTTAAGACGAACAAACAACTTTACTTAAAGATTGATACTGCAGTTATTATTTAACTGCCCATTTCAATGATGCGGTCAAACTCTGTGGCCTTAAGTTCCATTACCGACAAACGACCTTGCCTAACCAGCGAAATGTCTTTTAACTGATCATCAGCTTTGATCTGCTCGAGCGTAACAGGTTTTTTCAAAGATTCAACCGGCGACAAATCTACCACTACCCAGTTAGTATCATCCGTAGTTGGATCCTGATAAGCTTCTTTAACCACCTTGGCAATCCCTACCACCGCCTTACCCTCATTACTATGGTAAAACAGTACTAAATCGCCTTCCTGCATTGCTTTCAGGTTATTACGCGCCTGGTAATTGCGTACCCCATCCCAAAAGGTCCGTCCATCCTGGTTAAACTTTTCCCAACTGTATTTGAAAGGTTCCGATTTGACTAAAAAATATCGCATAAATCCCTGATTCTGATAATGTTTAAGCAGTTTTGCTTTGTCGTCAGAAGGCCTAACGACGACAGTAGCTACAAAATAAGGCAAAAAAATGCAACAATGAAAAAGGTCGCTACTAATTCATGGCATAGGAAGACTATGAGTTCTTTCTAGCCGGCCTAATCATTGTGAAGGCATAGACAAGCTATTTATTTACTTCCACTACATAGTAAGTGGCGAACAGAACCAGGACGACATTTACAGGCTTGCAAGGTGTAAAACTGTTTGAAATAATAAGGACCTATCTTGTTGCATGATCCTAACGTATATACAATGGTTGTAGGTTAGCTCTGTTCTTCACCCCTCTTAAGGGATAGCCTTTTTTAAGTATTAAATAATCATAACAAGCATGTGATTTCCGCCTTTAAGGTTTGCAAAAGCATTACCGAAAAAACATCGCATACTAATTTGTCCGATTTTAATGATTATCTGCAAACCAGAGCATTAAACATTTGTATTTAAGAATATGGTATCTGACAAAGATTCTCCCTCTCAACTTTATGCTATCAGCAGGTCTCAAATAGAGCATGATGACATTTCCATAGGCATGAGGCTGATCTGGCTTAATAACTGCCTGGCATTTATGTTTGGTGTATATGCTGCAGTTACCCTATTTTCATCACCAACTACCTACTGGCATGCCAAGGCACAAATGTTAAGTATTGTGCTCCCGTATGTTGGCGTATTGGTAAGCCTCTTTACCTTGTTAGATATCGTAAAGGCTATAAGGCGGATGAGCAATATTAGAAAAGATTACGAACTACATAAGAATGCCGAACTTAGCGGCATACCCATGCTGGATGGAACTTATTTCGACCGCCTGTTTCAGCGGCTCTCCCCGGTAGCACAAGCCCTGTTTTTTTTGCTGATCTGGCTCTACCTTCTGCTTTATGACAAGCAGGTGTTTTAATGCATATTGCATCATTAACACTTACGTCAGCTTGCTTTTGTTTGGCTATGCTTGTAAATTAAACATTTATTGATTGCTCACTTAATGGTTATGGACGAACGCTTTTTGTTAGAAGTGATTTATAACGGAGAAGTATTAAAGTATGATGCTGAATTTCGCAATTACGGCTATGTCCAAAAGGTAGCGGTAGATTTGGATGGCTTAATAGTATTTTTTGAGCCCGATGAAGAAGGAAGTTACAGAGCATTAATCAACCCAGAACAATTATCTGACAAAAATAACAAGCTGGAAATTGGTTTACTTCAGGCTATTGCTTTAAGATTACAGGCGCTTCAAGCGTGAACTAAGATGTTGTTTTGAAGGAAGCCACCAGTACAATAATTTTTTTCATTAAATGTGGCCGGCAAGTATTTGATTAAGCAAAAGGTATCTTCATATAAAAAGTTGAGCCTTTTTTTACCTCGCTTTTAACGGTTAAGTGCCCGCCCAGCGCCTCTATGTGGCTTTTTACTAAAAACAAGCCCAGGCCTTTCCCTTCAACCTTAAAATCAAATCGTTTGTAGGGCTTAAATAATTCATGGCCGTGCTTATTCAAGTCAATACCTTTACCGTTATCGGCAACATAAATTACGGTATGCTCATCCGTAAGGTAATAATCTATTTTAATGTAAGGCGTTTGGTGTGATTTATACTTAATAGCGTTACTGATTAGGTTATAAAAAATGCTGTGAAGGTAAGCGCGGTTGGTGCGCATTACCACTGGTTTAACCGGTATTTTCACATCTGCATCAGTCATTAAAATTTGGGGCTGTAAATCTATCAATACCTGTTGCAGGGTATCCTGTAAGTTTACGGGTTCTTTCAACAGCTCTTTGCTTGCATTATTTACGGTAAGTATATAACTTAAGTCTTTAATTACGGTGTCGAGATTGCTGGCCGATTTAGATAATTCCTTGAGCGTCTGATTTAACGTTTCGCTGTCGTCTTTAAATAACTCCATCAAATTAATTAGTCCAACGATATTGGCTACAGGCGAACGAAGGTTATGCGATACAATGTATGCGAACTGGTGCAGTTCCTTATTTTGCCGATACAAATCATCGGCCAGTAAACGGAGTTCCATTTCTGTTTTGCGTTTTTCAGTGATGTCAGAATGTATAGTAATACACATTTCCATCTCACCTTCCTCATTCAAAACGGGCGCAAGTCTAAGCAAGTTCCAATAACTGGTTCCATCTTTTTTATAACAGAGCACTTCGCCTTCCAATGGCAGGCCGTTCGCCATTTTTTGCCGGGCTACTTTAGCTACCTCTGTGTCGGTTTCGTCCATTTTAAGCAATTCTCCCAAACCCTTGCCTATGGCATCCATGCGGGTGTAACCGCTCATTTGCGTAAACCCATCATTAATAAGCTCTATCTCAAAATTCTTGTCCAACACCGCCACCCCATTGGTAGCTTTATCGGCCACAAGTGATAGTTTTTTAAGATTTTGCTGCAGCGCTATTCGTTCGGCAATATTTTTTACTACTAAATAAGTTTCGATAGTTTTGCCATGATAAATAACAGGTATCATGGTTAAGTTTACATCCAGTGGTTGTTGTTGGGCTGTCAAAATCTGAATATCAAACGTTGACCCTTTACCGAACTTGGTTGTATTAACGTATTCTCGTAACACCCGCTGACGGTATTTGGTAAGCACAAAATTCACAAACGCGGTTTGTTGCAATACAGCCAGGTTGTAACCTGCATCGGCGTAAAGCTGCGGGTTAATATTTGTAACCTCGCCATCGTTATTTAACCTTAACACACCAAATGGATGCCCTTCGAAAAAGGAAGCATGTGTTTGTTTAACTTCATCCATTTCCTGCTGCGCCTGCTTGGTCACATCACTCAGGCTAATCATTATGGTGTGGCTGTTGTTGCCTTGTTGCGGCAGGCAAGTAAGTACCATGCCGGCCCATTTAACTGCATCTTTGCAAAAAAAAGCTATACGCGGCAGGTTAAGGCTATCCTGAAAATAAGGCTCACTCAAAAAGTTGTTAACTAACTGCGCGTAGGTAGGTAGTAAGTAATTTTGTATGGGCTTTTGCTGTAATTCAGAAAGATGATAACCTGACCAGGCCTGAAATGAATTATTAAAAAAGGCTATTCGCCCTTCTGCATCCAGCAGCAAATGAAAATTCATGTATGTAACGTTGGGATGATGCCATCCGAAAGTACAACTAAAAACTCTAAAGCGTAAATTAAAGAGGTGATATTATTATAACTGTTATTTAAGTTAAAAGGAACTTTACTCAAAATTAAAATATGCCGCAAAACATTCATTTCTTTAGACAGTTTAAACAAAAAGCTCAATAACTATAATATGAAAAACGGATTATTTGAATACGGAGACGAGGTGGTAATTACGGCTACCGATGAAAAAGGCACTGTAAATATAAACCAGTTAAAAGATGGCGATCCTGTTGAGGTAGCACTGGCATCGGGAGAGGTAAAGCAGTTTAACGAAGATGAACTGGACTTTGATGAAGATTACCAACCAGACAATACAGGCGAATAACGTATAAAACCAAGAGTTAAGAAACTAAAACCATGTTATTATTCCTTAGCTCTTGGTTCTCTTTAATGCAGTACCTTAAATACTAATTCTTTTAAGAGCTCGCCGTGCGATGCAGAAGAGTTTAGGCCTTTGCTTTTAAGATCATACTCGCGTAGCCAGCCTATAATTTGGGTAGAACGATAATAGTCGAAGCTGCGGGCTGCCATTTCATAATCCTTGATAAAATATGGGTTTACGCCCAACTCGCGTGCAACGTTTTGTGGTGTTTTATCTTTCACGTAATGGTACAGTAGTACCTTACTGAAAAAATTATTAAGATTACCTAGTATAAGCACAATAGGGTTTGCCTTGGGGTTAGCTTCAAAATAATTTATAATCTGATTGGCTTTTAGCACATCTCTTTTAATAAGCGCCGATTGCAGCTCAAATACATTGTATTCCTTGCTTATACCAATATTATCCTGAACATCCTTTAATCCAATCTCCTGCCCTGCCGCAATGTTGAGCATTAGCTTATCCAGCTCGTTAGCTATCTTAGAAAGATCATTACCCAAATACTCACAAAGCATGGCAGCCGCCTGGGCGCTAATTCGATACTTTTTTTCGGTGGCATAGCTCTCAATCCAGGCCGGTATCTTATTATCATACAAAGATGTCGACTCAAATACCAAACCGTTCTTCTCAATGGCTTTGTAAGCCTTTTTGCGCTTGTCAAACTTTCCGTACTTGTAACAAAATACCAGTACAGTACTGTTAAGTGGATTTTCGAAGTAGCTCAGCACTGGGTTTATGCCTTTCTTATCGGCATCTTCCTTGCCCCACTTCATATCTTGTGCTTCTTTTATAAGGATAACCTGGTATTCAGCCATCATTGGGTAACGCTTAGCTGCGTTAAGCACCGTCATTATATCGGTATCCTTTCCGTACAAAACGGTTTGATTAAAGCCTTTTTCCGCATCAGACAGCACATTGTCTTCTATATAATTGCCAATCAAATCAATAAAGTACGGCTCCTCTCCGTGCAGCAGGTAAAGCGGCTTAAAACGGCGGTTTTTTATATCTTTTATAATGTCGTTAGCGGTCATTGTATAAGGGCAAATTTACGAATACCGATTAGGATTTGGCAGATTTAATACGGAATTTAGCCGCATGGATTTGTTGCAGCCTTTGGCTTTGCCACCCTACCCTTTTAAGTTAACAGAGCAAAGCGGCCAACTCTATATATTTGACGATATACGTAAAAAGCAACTGGTTTTAACCCCCGAGGAATGGGTACGGCAACACTTTGTGCAGTACCTTATTCAGCAAAAAAGCTATCCCAAAACACTTATTAAGCTTGAGGGAGGGCTCAAAGTACATGGTATGGCCAAACGATCCGACATCGTTGTATTTAATCCGGCGGGAGAAAAAGTATTAATGGTTGAATGCAAAGCGCCGGGCGTGGTCATAGATCAAAAAGTATTTGACCAGGTTGCCCGTTATAACATAACTCACCGCATAAAGCTGCTGGCAGTTACCAATGGCTTGCAGCACTATTATTGTGCCATTAACTTTGACAAGAAAAACTACCGTTTTTTAGAAGAACTGCCCGCCTACGGGTTATTTTAAGCCGACGGTTGATTAAACATGGCCTTACGGTTCACTAACGTAATAATCTTCTGCTTTAGCTCTTCAGGTTTAAAAGGTTTCGAAACATAATCGTTCATACCTGAACTAAACACTTTTTCGCGTATATCAGTTAACGCCGATGCAGTTAACGCAATGATAGGTATACTTGCCTTTTGCGAATCGGGCAGTTTACGTATCTCCATAGCAGCATCAAACCCGTTTAATACCGGCATCTGCAAATCCATCAGTACAATATCAAAGTTGCCATACTGCATCATTTCTATTGCACGCTCACCATTTTCGGCAAACGACGCCTTTACTTGCCACTTCGAGAAAAATTTCTTCATAAGCATGGTATTAACCATGTTATCCTCTGCTACCAGTATATTAAGGTGGTTTATTTGACTATCACTGTCATCACTGCTACTAACTTTTGCAGCAGGCTCTTCTAGTCTTTCTGTTGCTACAGGCAAATCAAGATTAAAAGCAAACTCCGATCCCTGCCCGGGCTTACTGTTGACTTCCATTTGCACACCCTTTAACTCCAGTAAACGTTTAACTATGGCTAAACCTAAACCGGTACCACCATATTTTCGCGTAGTGGTAATGGATTCTTGCGTAAACGGTTCGAATATCGCCTTTAAGTTATCGCGCTCAATGCCTATGCCCGAATCCCTAACAGAGAACCGAATCAGGACCTGATTATGCCTGTCTTCTACACAATTTACCTTTACTTCAACAAAGCCCTGGCGGGTAAACTTAATGGCGTTGCTTACCAGGTTAAAAATAATCTGTGTAATACGGGTAGGATCACCAATTACAATGCGGTTACGCAGTGCATCATCTATCTTTAGCTTAAATATCAGGCCTTTTTCGTTTGCCTTGATGATCTGGCCGCCGCAAATATTGTGCATCAACTCCATAAGGTTGAACCGAATGTTTTCAAACACAACCTTCCCTGATTCGATCTTATTAAAGTCGAGCACATCGTTTACAATAGCCAGCAAGTTGTTGGCCGAAAATTTGAGTATTTCCAAATTTTCCAACTGATCGGGCCGTGGGTTACCCATTAATAACAGGTTGCTCATCCCAATCACCGCGTTTAATGGTGTGCGTATTTCATGAGACATGGTAGACAAAAACTCTGACTTGGCATGCGACGATTTCTCGGCCTTTTCGATAGCTGTTTCCAAATTCACATTGAGGCGAGCCTGGTCTTCGCTGGTACGTTTAAGTTGCCAGATATTCTTCAAAAATGCATTGTAGAAGTGATTGTGTATGAACACCATCAAAGTAAAATTCGCTATAACGCAAATGATAATGGTGGATTGCTCTAACACCTCAGGCTTCATGTCGATGATGTATATGTTATTATAGCTATAAACCATAAATAACAGAACAGGCAACAAATTGGCTAATGAGTATAACAAGCCCCAATTTTGCCCAAGCATATAGAAAGCAAATATGATAATGAGCAGTACTAATTGCACTGTTAATATATCAACTTTTTGAAAAATCAAAAATGCGTCCGAAAGGTTGATAATTGTACCTATCACCAGCAGAATATGAGCAACGGCTTTCCAGTCAGCTTTCCACGTTAAGTATTTAAATAACACGGCAGCTATAACCAATACGCTTGCGGCAATTACTACTAATGCGCTTTGATGCAAAAAGAGCACATTTATTAATACAGCACTTACAGATACAAAAACCAGAAACATACCATAATACAACAAGCGAATACGCGCTTGCGTAAGCATTGACTGCCCGGCAAACACAATATTCTTTATAGAGAGGTTAAAGAAACCTGCTTCGTTACTCATTTTTATTACAGTTTGTACTTATCAATTAGGGTTAATAATAAGTATTAGGTTGGGCAATAATTAAAGTTGTTTATTTGGTATTACCCCTGTGGTGCAATTAGTTTGCCAAAAAATTCAAATTATCTTCAATTATCTGCAGCTTGGCTTGTGCATCGGCCTTTTTCTTGCGCTCATTCTCTATAATTTCGGGCTTTGCGTTATTAACGAATTTTTCGTTAGATAGTTTAGCATCAACAGATTTCAGGAAGCCGATTAAATACTCTTTTTCCTTTTGCAAGCGTACCCGCTCTTCTTCTGCATCTATATTATTGCTCAACGGTATAAAAAACTCGTCTGTTGATACCATAAAGTTTACAGCGCCAGCTAATTTATCATCTGTGAAGCCGATGCTCGAAATATTACCCAGCTTAGTGATAATGGACAGAAAAACCTCATACTTTACCATTGAATTCTGCTTGATGAATAGTTCGAGGCTTTCTTTAGGAGACAGCTTTTTTGCGTTGCGGGTATTGCGTATTTCAGTAATTATCTGTTTTATATTTTCGCATTGGGTTAACAGTTGTGTATCTGTTTGCTCAACTACAGGCAATTGTGCAACAATACAGCAATCTCCAGCCGCACGGTTTCCAAATAGGTCGTCATGCCATAACTCCTCGGTAATAAAGGGCATAAACGGATGCAATAACTTCAGTATATCTTCAAAGTAAGCTATTGTCACTCTAAAAGTCTCGGCATCAATGGGCTGCTGATAAACCGGCTTAACCATTTCAAGGTACCAGGCACAAAAATCGTCCCATACGAGTTTATAAACGGCCATTATGGCTTCAGATAAACGGTACTGATCAAACAGGCCTTCAATTTCACCCAAGGCTTCGTTGAAACGGTTTTTAAACCAGCTTATCGCCGTCGTGTTAGGATTTTCTAACTCCTGGCTTACCTCCCAGCCTTTTACCAACCTGAAGGCATTCCATATCTTATTGGCAAAATTACGGCCTTGCTCACAATAGCTTTCATCAAACATGAGGTCGTTACCTGCGGGCGAGCAAAGCAGCATACCCACGCGTACACCATCTGCACCGTATTTTCCGATCAAATCTATAGGATCGGGGGAATTACCAAGCGATTTTGACATTTTACGGCCCAGTTTATCGCGCACTATACCAGTTAAGTACACATTCTTAAACGGCGCTTTACCTTTAAACTCATGCCCCGCCATAATCATACGCGCCACCCAGAAGAACAGGATCTCAGGTGCAGTTACCAGATCGTTAGTTGGATAGTAATAATTAATATCTGCGTTGTCAGGGTCCTTAAATCCATCGAAAACAGAAATGGGCCACAACCATGATGAAAACCAGGTATCCACCACATCTTCATCCTGGCGCAGATCTGCTATAGTTAAGTGTGTGTTTTGTGTATCCAGCTTCTTAGCTTCTTCTAAAGCCTCAGCAGCCGTTTTAGCAACTACAAACTGCCCATTAGGAAGGTACCAGGCGGGTATTTGTTGTCCCCACCAGAGCTGCCGGCTAATGTTCCAGTCGCGCACGTTCTCCATCCAGTGCCGGTAGGTATTAATGAACTTATCGGGTATGAGTTTTACGTCACCATTTAATACATAATCTAGCGCTGGTTTGGCCATCTCGCCCATCTTGCAAAACCACTGCATAGATAGTTTAGGCTCAATTACAGCGTCAGTACGCTCCGAGAAACCTACTTGCGATTTGTATTCTTCAACTTTATCCAACGCGCCGGCCTCTTCTAACAGCACGGCTATCTTTTTGCGAGCTGCAAAACGATCTTCGCCTATAAGTATCTCGGCACTGTCATTCAACGTTCCGTCATCATTTAAGATGTCGATCACCGGCAAATTGTGTTTTTGGCCCAGCTCATAGTCATTTAAATCGTGTGCAGGTGTCACTTTAAGACAGCCTGTACCAAAATCCATGGTTACATACTCGTCCAGTATTACTGGTATCTCGCGGTTAATTAGCGGCACTTTAACTTTCTGACCATGCAAATGTGTATACCGCCCGTCTTCGGGATTTATACATACCGCCGAATCGGCCATTATCGTTTCGGGCCGGGTGGTGGCAATAGTGATATAGTTAGCAGGCCCCTCGGTTGTTTGTGCCGGATCAAGTTCATTGATAACTGATAGTTGCTCGCCCACAATTTCATAACGTATGTAGTAAAGTTTCTGATTTACTTCCTTACGGATCACCTCCTCGTCTGATACTGCGGTAAGTCCTCTGGGGTCCCAGTTAATCATACGTACCCCTCTGTAAATCCAGCCTTTTTTATAAAGATGAATAAAGGTATCAATAACTGCTTCAGATAAATCATCCTCCATAGTAAAGCGGGTACGGTCCCAGTCGCATGAAGCGCCCAGCTTTTTTAACTGATCCAAAATAATACCGCCGTATTTCTCTTTCCACTCCCATGCGTAGTTTAAGAACTCTTCGCGGCTGAGGTCAGTTTTAGCAATGCCGCGTTCTTTGAGCATAGCAACAACCTTAGCTTCGGTTGCTATACTGGCATGGTCGGTACCGGGTACCCAACAAGCATTTTTGCCTTTCATGCGGGCCCGGCGTATCAATACGTCCTGAATGGTATTGTTAAGCATGTGCCCCATATGCAGCACACCGGTAACGTTAGGTGGAGGAATAACTATAGTGTATGGTTCACGCTCATCGGGCACCGATTTAAAAAACTTATGTTCGAGCCAGTAGCTGTACCATTTATCTTCAACTTCATTAAACTGATAGGTCTTTGAAATACTCATAGCCTGCAAAAATAATGTTTTGCAGCAAATAACTTAGCTAAGTACAGCAAACGATTACATATAAATATGAATGTTAATTTCGCAGCTATTCCTTTTAAAACTAGGGTGTTTACTCACGAGCCCCGGTGTAAGCTTACACGCCTGCGGTATTTACTACAAGCAAGTACCTGCCCACTATTGGTAAGGTATAAAACTCAATTTTAAGCATAAAAAAAAGCGCCATATTTAATAATGGCGCTCTACTCACATTTAGCAGGGAGGTAGCTGGCTGGCCTTACTCCTGCATTTGGAATACGATTGGAATAGTATATTTCACACGTACAGGTTTACCGTTTTGCATGCCGGGTTTCCAGGCTGGTGCTAATTTAAGCACTCGCATGGCCTCGCGGTCAAGCTCAGATACTACACCTTTTATAACTTGCAGATCGGTTAAACGACCATCCTTCTCAATAATAAAACTGATCACCACACGGCCTTGCACCTCGGTATCAGGGTAGCGTATGTTCTTTTGCAAAAACCTGCTCCACGCAGCTGCACCACCATACGGCTCAGGCATAACGTCTAAACCATCAAGGGTTACGGGATCGTTTGTGTCGCCCTCTCCACTACCTCTTGGATCGGTGATGGGGCCGTTTCCCGGGCCAACCTGGGTTGTGGTATTTAAAACCGGCTGGTTATTCTTGCCCTCATTATTTACGTTCGAAATAACCCTCTCATCAATTGGAGTTGGTTCTGTAGTTACCGGATTATTTGTTACTACCGGTTCAACATATCGACGGCTGGCTACGTCTATTTTCGGTGATGTTACTTCTGTTTTAGGCCCCTGAGCTTGAGATTTAGGTCTTATTTTAGCTTCAATAGGTTCATCTACCTTGGGTGGCTCTATATATTTCGTAGGTCCAACCTCTGTAACTATAGTTACTTCGGCAGTTTTTTTATGCTTAAATGCGATTGTTAAAGATACCGCGGCGACTGTAAACCCTAACACAGTTACGGCTAATGCCTTAAGCATATTTTCGCCGTAATGGGCTCTTAAATCATAAGCGCCATAATTTTTGTTCCGGTCAGCGAATACAAGGTCGAGCCACTCGGTCTTGTACAAATCAAATTTTGAGTTAAGCATAGTGATTGAAATTATATTTTAAATATAACATCAAACACCTCTTATTTATTTCACCGTATCTTATTATTATAAAAATAATATTTACAGATACATGTTATAACAAACTTTCTATTTCAAACGCACTTTTACAAGAAAAAAGCTAATGAATTGTTTAATTCATTAGCTTTTTTAAACAGCCATACGTGCTGATTATCAGCACAAATATAGTTGGCAAAGAAATTATCTACCAATTCTGAGTATCAATTTTCTTTAAACCCGCCGGATTACTTTTTGCCGGCTCGGGGTTATTAATATAATTTTGAATAAGCTTGTCCACTTTAGCACAATAAGCACCCAACTTATCTAAATAATTATTAAGCTGTTTATCTCTTATTTTTCCCTGCGCTTTTTCAAGGGGGGTAGTAATGCCGGTAGGTGCAAACACGCCAAAACGGTTGCGCTGATATGGCGTAAACATAAAATCGGTTATCATGAGCCGGTACTTGTTATCTTTAAAATCAACAGTCAACTTATAGGCAATTTGCCCATCTTCCTGCCCGGTTACTAAACCCTGTTTGTACACCAGCATACCGCCCTTAGCGGCCATGCCGCCGTTATCAACCACAGTGGCAGACTGCACGCCCGACTCATTCTTTTTGAGATATGCTGCCAGCAACTCCGCGCTAACCGGTTTGCTTACCGGCTTTACTTGGAAATAAGTATACTGGTTATGCTCGTTTAACGACAACAGCCCTTTTTGTGCATAGCTAAACTGGCCTATACATAAAGCTATAAATAATAACATTAACTGTTTCATCATAAAAAAGGGCTACCGGGATTAACATCGGCAGCCCTCAAATTTAATTTTTTGTTTTACTTAAAACGCGTACACAGCTGCGAATAAAAATTGGCCGGCTGATTTACTTGGTGCACCACTCTTTTTAAAGAAAGAAGCATCACTTTTGGCGTTATCTAAACGCACTTCAGGAATAAAAGTAAGCGGCCCGGCTTTCACATTAGCCGTTAAAGTAAATGCCTTTACGTTATCACCTGGGATAATATTGGAATAAGGGGCACCTGTTTTGGCCTTATTTTTAAAAAACTCACCTCTTAAACCTAATGTTACGGCATCAGATACCGAGTATTGCGGATACAGTGCGGCACCAGAAAACCCTCCGCCATCTTCTGGCAACGATAAGGTTGCTGCATTTAAGCCCAATTTGAACTTGCTGGTTATTTGATAAGAGGTTGTTAAATCAACTTCAGTACCCGAAGCATAGCCGCTCAACAAATTTACATAGGCTGTCCAACCGGTAACCGGGCTTACCATTAGCTGTGCACCAAAAGTTGATACATCACGGCTTGATTGGTAACTGTTCCAGCTGTCATTAAATACGCCGGCCATCAGGCTTACCTTATCGGTAAAAGCATAAGTAAGCTTTACACCAGCATTTTGAAATGGACCGTTAGTAAATAAATAAGAAGTTGAGTAGTTGAAATTGCCTACCGGCGATATCACCTCATAACCTACAAAAGTAGCCATGTACCCTGCAGTAACGTTCAATTTATCGGTCAGATCATAACCTACATACAAGTTTTGGATGTGGAAGCTTTGGCTACCTATTACATTGGTATTATTGTAAGGTACGCCATTATCATTAACAACAATACCTCCTGTTAAATCCTGATTGGGTATTGATTGCCCCTGACCGCGCGGACCGAACGACAATTCGCCTACAAACAAGGCCTTTTTATACTTCTTTTTTACTCCTAAATCAACCATTCCTATGGAAATAGAATTGGATTCATTGGCAAAGCTGGTAGCAATGTTTGCATTTTTTTTACCGGCGAAATCATATTTGTAATAAGTATCAACCGAGCCAAAGATAGTTAAGCCCGGATCGGCCGTTGCCGGGGTGGCCTTGGTTGTGTCTTGCGCCTGCGAAGCGTAGGCGGCAAACAATAGTGCACCTGCAAGTAAAAATTTCTTTTTCATGTGTGATAATTTAATTAAGGGTTTGATGTTGAATTAATTATACGTTTACCGAATGCCTTTGCAATAGACATACCAATGGCTAACCAGCTATTTTTGTTGAAATAACGCGGGCAATTAAGCACGGCAAATTTTCAGTTAATGAAGCAGATAATAAAAGCGCTGCATTGGTATAAAATGCAGCGCTTTTATTAATATTTACACGGTAAGGCGTTGTGAAGTGTAACGCTCGTCGTGCTGGCTGGCATCCAAACCAAGCTCTTCTTCTTCGGTAGTTACGCGAAGCGGCTCAATTAGGTTAACCAGTTTAAAAATCAGGAATGATACGATAAAGCTAAATGGTATTACTACCGCAAGGCCTTTCAGTTGGGTAATCAGGAAACCCACGTCGCCATACAATGCACCGTTAGGGCCTGCTGCATTCACAGTTTTGGTAGCAAAAACACCGGTAAGGATCATACCTACTATACCTCCCACACCGTGGCAAGGGAATACATCTAACATATCATCAAGGCTGGTAGTAGTTTTCCAGTGTGCAACCAGGTTTGATATAATTGCTGCAATAAAGCCGATAAAGATACTTTGCGGAATTGCCACAAAACCTGCACCCGGCGTAATAGCAACCAAACCAACTACCGCACCAATACAAAAACCTAAAACCGATGGTTTTTTACCGCGCAGTACATCAAAAAACATCCATGATAAACCGGCAGCACCAGCAGCAGTATTAGTAGTAAGGAAAGCAGAAACAGCTAAAGCGTTTGCACCCAGCGCAGAGCCTGCATTAAACCCAAACCAACCGAACCACAACAAACCGGTACCAATTAACACATATGGAATGTTGGCGGGCGGAATTGATAAACCTTCAATATGAGCTTTGCGGCGTTTTAAAACAATAGCACCAGCCAAAGCAGCACAACCGGCTGAAATGTGCACTACAGTACCACCGGCAAAATCCCACACACCCATTACCGCTAAAAAGCCTTTTGGATGCCAGCTCCAGTGTGCTAAAGGCGCATAAACCAGTAAGCTGAACAGAACAGTAAATAAAATGTAGGAAGTAAAACGTATACGTTCGGCAATAGCACCCACTACCAGGCCGGGAGTGATAATGGCAAACATTAACTGGAAAACGGCAAATAAAGAACGTGGAATGGTAGGAGCCAAATTCCATGGACCGCTCGAGTTCACACCTTTGAAGAAAAGGTGGGTACGCGGATCACCAATGAAACCGCCAATAGAATCGCCAAAGCACAGGCTATAACCTACTACGATCCATAAAACAGTTACTACTCCGGCCGCTACCACACTTTTAATCATGGTCGACAATACGTTTTTCCGTGTCACCATACCGCCGTAGAAAAAGGCAAGACCTGGTGTCATCAGGAAAACTAGTGCTGAAGCCACAATTACCCAGGCAATGTCGGCGCCGTTATATTTGGTAACGTCAGTAAAGTCAGGAATAGCGGGAATAAAAATAGAAACGACCGCTATTGCGAGTAATACAATGAAAGGGAGATACCTTTTAAACGAATTTTCCATGCTTTTTTGTCTTTTTGGGTTAGTTTTTAATCATTAAGTGAATATTTTATTTAGTTTTTCTAAATTTAGCAACAAAAATGTAAAAAACTACAAATATTTTTAATAAAATTTTGTCAAAAACACATTTTACCTAATAAAATATCCCCACTTACCTAACAGTACAATAAAATTCGTTTAACAATAAAGCTTCTGGCGTTTTAGTTGGCGTTAGTTACATTTGCTTTAGCTTTTGTTAAGTAACCTTATTATCCACACGTCTTTTTTGATCTTAACTAAGTATTTCACCACATTTTTACATCAATTCCACCTATATATATAAGGTATAGCGCTATATTTGGCAACTTAAAGCCTTAAAGCAGCAGTTATATATGTCTAATATTCGTTTTCAGGCACTTCAAGCAGTGCTTACACGTACAATTCCTGAAGTAAAAGCACCGGCGGCAAAAATTTCAGAGTATTTCGGTTCTAACGTTTTCGATAAAAAGAAAATGAAGGAATATTTATCCAGAGAAGCTTTTGAAAGTATTGCCAATTCCATAGATATGGGTGAGCCTGTTGAACGCGACATGGCAGACCAAGTGGCATCTGCCATGAAGGCTTGGGCATTAAGTAAAGGAGCTACACACTACACGCACTGGTTTCAGCCTTTAACCGGTACTACTGCTGAAAAACACGACGCTTTTTTTGAGCCGACATCCGACGGAGCTATTGAAAAATTCAGTGGCGACGCATTGGCACAGCAGGAACCTGATGCGTCCAGCTTTCCAAATGGTGGCATACGTAATACTTTTGAAGCCCGCGGTTATACCGCCTGGGATCCCTCCTCGCCGGCTTTCATCATGGGCCGTACATTGTGTATCCCTACGGTATTTGTTTCTTACACTGGCGAAGCACTTGATTATAAAGTACCTTTATTAAAGGCGCTGAACGCGCTGGATAAGGCAGCTGTTGATGTAGCGCAGTATTTTGACAAAAGCATTGAAAAGGTAAATGCTTCGTTAGGTATTGAGCAGGAATACTTTTTAGTTGATTTAGCTTTATTTAACGCCCGCCCCGATCTTTATTTAACCGGCCGTACGCTGTTTGGTCACATGTCGGCCAAAAACCAGCAACTGGAAGATCACTACTTTGGTTCTATACCAAGCAGGGTGTACGCCTTTATGCAGGATTTTGAGAACGAAGCGCTGCAATTAGGCATCCCGTTAAAAACACGCCATAACGAAGTAGCACCCTCCCAATTTGAGTGTGCACCAGTTTACGAAGAAATAAATTTGGCTATTGACCATAACCAGCTGTTAATGGATATCATGGATCGTGTGGGCAAGCGTCATAACTTTAAAGTTTTGCTGCACGAAAAACCATACGCCGGCGTAAATGGCTCGGGCAAGCATAATAATTGGAGCATGATTACCAATACAGGTAAAAATCTGCTTTCGCCAGGTAAAACGCCAAAGAGCAACCTCATGTTCCTTACGTTTTTTGTAAACACCATAAAAGCAGTTTATGAGCATGCTGATCTGTTACGAGCATCTATCGCATCAGTAAATAACGACCACCGGCTGGGAGCCAACGAGGCGCCGCCTGCTATTATATCTATATTTTTAGGCAGTCAGTTAAACGATGTGCTCGACGAAATAGAGACCTCACGCATCAGCAAAAAAGCTAAGGAAGAAGCTTTGTTATGGCAAGGCATACCTAAAATACCACAAATATTACAGGATAACACTGACCGTAACCGCACCTCACCTTTTGCCTTCACCGGTAATAAATTTGAGTTACGCGCTGTAGGTTCATCAGCCAACTCAGCTAACCCCATGACCATCCTGAACCTGATCGTAGCCGATCAGTTGAAGAAATTTAAGGTTGAGGTTGATAAGTTGCTAAAAAAAGGCGAAAAGAAAGATGTAGCCTTATTAACCATCATTAAAAGGTACATCAAGGAATCAAAATCAATACGTTTTGAGGGAAATGGTTACAGTGATGAATGGCAGCAATTGGCTGAAGAACGTAACCTGGCCAACATTAAAACTACACCAAAGGCCCTTGATGCACTCATTAGCGAAAAAGCGGAAACGGTATTTGAAAGTACCGGTGTATTTACTCGCCGCGAAGCACATGCACGCCATGAGGTGCTGTTAGACGATTTTTACAAAAAACTCCAGATTGAGGCCCGTGTTATGGGCGAACTGGTAAATAATGTTATTATCCCTGCAGCTATCAACTACCAAACCAAGCTGGTAGAGAACGTAAGAGGCTTAAAAGATATTGGCTTAAAAGAGGATGTCTACGCTGCGCAAATGGACATTATTAGAAAGCTTGCCGAGCACATCAACTTCATTAAAACCAACAATGACGAGATGGTTGACGAACGCAGGAAAGCTAACGTAATTGAAGATGCCCGCGACAGAGCCATTGCCTATGACGAAAAGGTGAAGGCTTACTTCGACCCCATCCGTTACCATGTTGACAAGCTGGAGCAATTGGTAGATGATGCCCTTTGGCCACTTCCTAAATTTAGGGAATTGTTATTTATTAAATAGTTATAACACAAGAAAGCCTCCAAATTGGAGGCTTTCTTGTGTTATAATCAGCAAGTGTGTGATTAAGCTGATATAGCGTTGATAATGTCATATTGCGTAATAATCTCAATCTTGCCTTCCTCATCTTCAACCAGTACGGCAATATTGTCTTTGTTAATCATGCTCGATATTTTATCTATAGAAGCATTTAAGTCAACAAACGGAAATGGTGCAGTAGTGATAGTTTGTACAGGCTGAGATTTAAGCGCGGGGTTCTCCAACAAAGCATCCAAAATATCGCTTTCGGTAATCTTACCTATTACCATACCCTGTTGTGTAACCGGAATTTGCGAGATATTAAGCGTTTTAATGGTATTAATAGCCTCCAAAACTGTTTTTTCCGTATCAATCGTAACAATCTCCGTACTTTCCTTTTTGCGGATAATATCGCGGGCCGTCAGCTTATCGTCTTTTAGGAAACCGCGCTCGCGCAGCCAATCCTCATTATACATTTTACCCAGGTAACGCGTACCATGATCGGGGAAAATGATCACAACCACATCTCCTTCTTTGAAACGGTCTTTCATTTGCAGCACACCGGCCACTGCCGATCCGGTTGAATTGCCAGCAAAAATACCTTCTTGCATGGCTATTTGGCGGGTCATTAAGGCGGCATCCTTATCGCTCACTTTTTCAAAATGGTCAATTAAGCTGAAGTCAACGTTTTGCGGTAAAAAGTCTTCGCCAATACCCTCGGTGATGTATGGATAAATTTCATTCTTATCAAATATTCCAGTCTCTTTGTACTTCTTAAATATAGAACCGTAAGTATCAATACCCAACACCTGTATATTGGGGTTCTTTTCTTTTAAAAACCTGGCCGTGCCTGATATAGTACCGCCAGTACCTACTCCCACCACCAAATGAGTGATCTTTCCTTCCGTTTGTTCCCATATCTCAGGACCGGTTTGCTCGTAATGAGCCTGAGAGTTCGACAGGTTATCATATTGGTTGGGTTTCCACGAATTAGGTACTTCTTTCTCTAAACGTGAAGATACTGAATAATATGAGCGCGGATCTTCGGGCTCCACGTTAGTGGGGCATACAATTACCTCAGCACCAAAAGCGCGCAGGGCGTCAAACTTTTCTTTTGATTGCTTATCGGTACTGGTAAAAATACATTTGTAGCCTTTAATAACGGCGGCAATGGCCAGGCCCATGCCCGTATTGCCCGATGTACCTTCAATGATGGTTCCGCCCGGTTTCAGGCGACCATCCTTTTCGGCGTCTTCTATCATCTTTAAGGCCATGCGGTCTTTAATAGAGTTACCGGGGTTGGTGGTTTCTATCTTAGCCAGCACAGTAGCCTTAATATCCTTTGTTATTTTATTGAGTTTAACCATGGGCGTATTGCCAATGGTTTCCAGTATATTATTACTCCACATAATTAGTAGACAAATTTGGGATTATTAAATGAATATAAAAGTTTTAGTTGCAGAAATTATCGCAACCTCACATTTATACAGGATTAAAAGTAGCCGAACAGCGAATTACGCAAACCTACAAAGCTTGGTTAGCTGCACAATAATAAAGGCGTTCCCCTATAGGGTCATGCTTTAGGTTCATACTGCACAGGCCTTAGTCACGGGCCGGTATCCACTTCAATCTTTAACGCAGGGTGTGCAAAGCCTCTGTTGTATTAGCCTTGCACTTTGTTCACCTCGTCAATCAGCATTTTACTTAAGCCGTTAAAGTATCGTTTAATGCCGTATCCTATCACCCATTGTATGCCACGGGTGGCATTAGTAACAAACACCTCATCTGCTTCGTGCAAAATATCCGGGTTAATCTGCGCTTCGGTAACTGGAATCTCCTTTGCTATGCATAGGTTGATGACCACCTGCCGCATTATGCCGGCCACGCAGCCCTCACTTAACGCAGGCGTGTATAAATGGTCCTTGTACCACACAAACACGTTCGAACTGATACTTTCACACAAAAAGCCACCCTGGTTTAGCAAAAATACGTCGTCGAGCCGGTGTTCAGTTTTATAAAGGCCTGCCATTACATAAGGCAGGGAATTACAGGTTTTGTAGTTAGAAAGGAAATTTACCGGCTTAAGCAATTCGGTATACACGTCCATTATAAGCCCCTTTTGGTTGAGGCGATAATTAGAAACTTCATCGGGCTGCAGCTCCAAACACCAGCCCGATTTATTGTCATTGGGCGTATACAAACCATCAGCATCACGGTAAACTGTTAAGCGTAGCCGGCCATTTTTGGCCTTATTCCAAACAGCCAGCTCTTCGGCCTTATCCTTTAAGAACCAGGAATCCAACAGACTATACCCTTCCAGCTTCAGCGCCTTCATTCCTTGTTGCAGGCGATCGGCATGCAAATCGGCGAACTTAAGCTGTCCATTTACCAGGCGCATGCTCTCAAACAAACCATCACCATATTTAAAAGCCCGGTTAGCAACCGTTAGCAAAGCATTGTCAGCAGGTAACAGCTGACCGTTAAAATTTACAAAAAAAGGCATCATGCAATGGTGTAAACAACTTTTCAGGCATTTTGCTCTACCGAGCCGCTAATATATTTTCGCCATTTTTGTAAAACGGCATCAAAATCGGCAGGCAGAGGCGCCTCAAAGTAAATGTATTTGCGGGTAGTTGGGTGCACAAACCCTAAACTTTGTGCGTGAAGGGCCTGGCGAGGCATCAGCTCAAAACAGTTTTCTATAAACTGCTTGTACTTATTAAAGGTAGTTCCCTTTAATATTTTATCACCACCATAGTTGGCATCACTAAATAAAGGATGTCCTATGTGTTTCATATGTGCTCTGATCTGATGCGTGCGACCGGTTTCCAATTGGCACTCAATTAGTGTAACATACCCAAAGCGCTCTAGAACTTTATAATGCGTTACCGACCATTTACCTTTGCTTTCATCGTCATAAACCGACATTACGCGCCTATCTGCAATGCTGCGGCCAATATAGCCACTTACCGTACCATCCTCCTCCAGATCTCCCCAGGCAAGGGCCATGTATTTGCGCGTAATAGTATGCTCATAAAACTGACGTGCCAGCCAGGCCATAGCCCGCTCGTTTTTACTAATGAGCAGCAAGCCCGATGTGTCCTTATCTATTCGGTGTACCAGCCCCGGCCTGCCGTCATTACCCGGCAATGTGGGCAATTGCTGAAAGTGATACACCAAGCCATTAACTAACGTGCCAGTATAATTATTATAACCGGGATGAACTACCAGCCCGGCCGGTTTATTTATAACTAAAACGTCGTCATCCTCGTAAACAATGTTTAATGGAATATTCTCTGGGTAAACTTCGGTATCACGTGGCGGGTGTGGCAACACAACCGAAATAACATCCTGCGGTTTAACCTTATAGCTGGATTTGGCTGGCTTTTCATTCACCAGCACATTACCTAGCTCAATAGCGTTTTGTATGCGGTTGCGTGATGCATTCTCTATCCGGTGCATCAAAAATTTATCTATTCGGAGCAGCGATTGCCCCTTATCAACCACAACGCGAAGGTGCTCATACAGATCCTGTTCGTCAGGCTCATTAAATGCTGTATCTGTTAACATCGGCGCAAAAATACGGCTTTTTAAGCCGGCAGTTGTCAAGTAATTTTTTATTAACTTTTAGATATATATATGAAAAAACTTTTACCCCTTATAACAATCATCACGCTGGCTGCAACGCAGGTTAAAGCGCAAGACGATGGTATAGCGCAATTACTTAAAACAGCACCGGGCGATGCAGGAAAGTTGATTGGTGCATATGCTAACCCGCTTTTTAAGGGCCTGGGCACCGGCTTAAATAACGGCTGGACCAACACTGCAAAAACTAAAGGCCTGCTAGGCTTTGAACTAAGAGTATCGGCATCGGGTGTGTTTGTGCCCACTGCTGATAAAACTTTTGATGTTACGAGAATTGGCTTATCAAGCAGTGTACGTCCTGTTCAGGGTAGCCCCAGCATTACACCTACTATTGGTGGCAGTAATGACACCAAGCCAGCTACATTGGGCATATACTCCAACATAGCCGGCACAGAAGCCGAGGTTGACCGCTTCACCTTACCTGAACGTGTTACCCCTATTATACCGGCCCCACAATTACAGCTCACCGTAGGTTTGATACACCATACCGATGTAACTATACGTGCCATTCCTAAAATAAAGGCAGGTGATGATGTAGGTTCTATTGGTATGATTGGCTTTGGCTTCAAACACAACATCATGGAAGATATTTTTGGCGGCGTTGGCGGTAAATTAGTCCCTTTTGATTTAGCAATCGCTGCTGGTTATACCCGCATCAACTATGAACTACCGGTACAGGTGCGCCCAAGTTCGGGCAAAGTGCCGGAGCCGGGCAGTGTTGGCCGTACCGACTTCAGCACCCAACGCTTAGACGGACACTTTAACGGCTTTAACGTGCAAGCTATTTTTTCAAAAAAACTATTGGCTTTTACACCTTTCGCGGCTTTGGGCTACAATACTTCTAAAACCGATGTTGGTTTATACGGAAATTTTCCGGTGACCAATGGCGCTGCAACCTACACGGTATACACTGATCCGGTTCGTATTAATGATAAAAGCAACGGCATTAGCAGCTTCAAGGTAGATGCCGGCTTTCAGCTGGATCTGGCGTTCTTTAAATTCTATGCATCCGGAAGTTTAGGTAATTACAAATCAGTTACTGCAGGTATTGGTTTAGGCTTGTAAATTTGCCTAATGTTTAATTTAGAAATATTCAGCCCCATTCAGCCGTGGCAGCATCCGCTGTTTGCTGAAAAGGGGCTGAATGTTTTTATTAAGCGGGATGATCTCATTCATCCGCTGATATCGGGCAATAAATGGCGCAAGCTTAAATATATACTGCAAAAAGCGCATTCGATAAACAAAAACCACCTGGTTACTTTTGGCGGTGCGTATTCCAACCATTTGTTAGCCACGGCTGCGGCGGCGGCGCGTTTTGGCTTTGCATCCACCGGCTTTGTACGTGGCGAGGAGGTGCAAAATGACACGCTATTTTTATGCCGCCTGCACGGTATGAAGCTTATATTTGTTGACAGGGACACTTACCGGGAAAAACAAGTGCTTTTTGAACGTTACTTTGGTGATGACCAACGTGCCTATTTTATAGGTGAGGGTGGCGCATCAGCTGAAGCGGTTCAAGGTTGCGCCGAACTTGTTGATGAATTACCCCTTTTATACAACCACCTTTTTTGCGCATGTGGCACGGGTACAACTGCGGCCGGCATCATTACCGGCTTAAGCCGGCATAAATTACCTACCCAATTTCATGCTGTGCCCGTTTTTAAAAACGGCAATTTTATGCGAAATGAAATAGATAGGTATTTGCCGTTTAAAGCCGACTATACCTTGCATACCGAATACCATTTTGGTGGCTATGCCAAAACCTCTCCCGAGCTTATCAGCTTCATACAAAGCTTTGTTGCTAACACAGGTATACTGATTGAGCCGGTTTACACCGGCAAAATGCTCTATGCCCTTTATGATCAAGTTATTAAAAATCGCTTTAACCCCGGTAGCAATATTCTGGCCATACATAGTGGTGGCATATGGGGGCTATTAGGCATGAAAGAAAAGTTTATGTAATGGTGTGCTTAATAGTTTAAATACTATAAAAACACTTGTTCATAAAATGATCATATTGGCAATCCGTACATTTACTAACAGTTAACATTTCATTAGTATTTCTGCGAATATTTTAAATAAGTTCGTATAATTTTAACTTGCAAGACAACGTTATGGTTACATAATGATATTAAAGTATATCATTATACTTCACACTACTGTGATAATACAGATAATGAAGCTTACTTTGCAATGAAATAAGTTTTTATTTGCTGTATACTATTATTGTACGGTTACGTTATAATAATGAAGAAACAAGGAAGTAAACATTTATCTAGCTGAAACATTGTTATATTATTAAAGGGATTAAGGGATCTACTATTAAAATGAGTAAACAAACTGAGAAATTGAAAAAACAGCTTCTCGAATTTTCTGATGTTATCAACGCATTTCAATCTGAGGCTGTACAAGTAAAAATTATTGACAAACTGTTAGACACCTTGGAGTGGGAAAAAGAAGTTGATGAAACTTTAAACAGGCGGAGCCGTAACCACAACGGCGAAACAGGGCCACGAGGCGAAAGCATAAGAAAGCCGGGGGCAACTAAAGTTTTAAATCAACTATTGCAAACTGATTATTTTAACGCACCACACTCTATTGCCGATATTGCTACTTTTTGTAAAAACCAGTACGATTCAGATTTTAAGACTTCGGAACTTTCGGGCATACTGCTGAAACTGGCTAACGAAAATAAACTGCGCCGGGAACGCAGCGATGAAAGCAACCGCTTTGAGTACGTAAGAACGTAATTAGAGCCACAGCTCAAAACAAGAGCCAGTAAACAAGAACCTCTAAGCTTATTACACAAAGCTTGTTCTTGTTTACTGGCTCTTGACTTTTTACACCTATTTTAAATCAAATAAGCTATCAACGCCCAATATCTTTCGCGAAGTAAAACCCTCGGCATACCTGGTCTGAATTGAACGCGCCATTTCTCTGGCTCGTGCTTCTACGCCTTTAATAAATTCTGGTGACGAAATGTACGTTTGTGGTTCGTTTTCCCAGTTTGGATTGTGGAATTGGGATCCATAGGCCATAATGCTGGCAACTTTTGTGTCCCAGTAGTCTGTTATATCAACTAATATATCCGGTTCAATATACCGGTCTTGTATAAAGTGCAGCAATTGCTTAGGCCGCCATGCTTCTTGTGGTTGCCCATCATGGAAAGTTTCGATTTTGCGCAAGCCGGCTAAAAAGCACGATGTTTCTACTAACTCACTGGCCCGCCCATGGTCAGGATGACGGTCGTGATAGGCGTTAGTAATTACTATTTCGGGCTGGTAGCGCCTAATTACTTCAACAATTTTAAGCTGATACTCGGGAGTATTTTGAAAGAAACCATCCGGAATGCCCAAATTTTCGCGTAGGGCTAAGCCTAAAATCCGGCCTGCGGCTTCGGCTTCGGCGGCACGTATTTCAGCAGAACCACGTGTACCCAGCTCGCCCCGGGTTAAATCGACGATGCCTGTTTTTTTACCCATAGCGTTATGCTTTAAAATAACGCCGGCACAGCCCAGCTCTGCATCATCGGGGTGCACAGCCAGTACCAGTATATCCAACTTTATGCTCATGAGCTTAAGATTGCCTCATCAGCCGAAAGCAGTTCGCCTATCTTCTTTTTAATTTTAGCTGAGGTAGGTTTAGTAAAAGGGTAAAAAAAATCGATCACGTGGCCGCTACGATCAACCAGATATTTGTGAAAGTTCCATCTTGGCGCCGCTTGAATACGGCCGTTAAGGTTTTTGCTGCCTAAAAATTTAAACAGCGGATGCGCATCCTGCCCTTTCACTTTTACCTTGCTGAAAACCGGAAAATGCGCGCCGAAATTGATCTTACAAAATTTGCCTATCGTATTTCCTTCCAAGGGTTCCTGCCCTCCAAAATCGTTTGATGGGAAAGCAAGAATTTCAAAATCCTTTCCCTCAAACTCGTTCCTTAGTACTTCAAGGTCTTTAAGCTGTGGGGTAAAGCCGCATTGCGAGGCTGTGTTAACAATTAATAAAACTTTGTTTTTATAATCGCTCAAGTTCACTTCTTCACCGTTTAGCTTTTGTACGCTAAACCGGTAAATACTTTGTTCGTCCATTATTAATATCTGTTGGAGTAATAGCCCGCCTGTCTGAGGATGGCTTCTATATCACGTTCTTGATCCGGGTCGTAAGTTTCTTTTAAATTGTGGCCAAATATACGTGCTACAGATTGAAACATAAAAGCATGAAATCCACCTTTTAATTGTTTTGCTAAATCATAACTGGTAGCGCCTGTTTCGCGGTCAATTAATTTAATTAAAATTTCGCCCTGTGTGATGGTCAGGTTCTTTACTTGCTTATTAAATAATTCCTTTACCTGCATTTCGCAGGCCTTAATCAACTCCTTCTGTTTATCTTTATCGGTAGTAACAGCCAAATCACGCTGCAGCTGGCGGTACTTGTCACCCGCTATACGTGCATAAGGTATAACCTTATAAACGTTGTATTTTAACCGATAGTACGCTTTGCGGTCAGCCTCACTCGGAAATATGCGGACCCCGGTTACCGGCACTTCTGCCAAAACAACCCAAGGCACCAGTTCGCCGTTGCTTTCTGTCAGGTAGGTTTTAATGGTATCATTTTTGCCCACTTTAGGGTGAGGCAACTGGTTTTGAGACATCACCTGCCCCACCACACAGCATAACAATAGCATTAAACCAATATATTTCATATATTTACGTAACACAAAAATAATGCTATTTTTTAGTGATTTACAAATCTCGGGCAATTAATTATTTAGCTGCCCTATTTATGATATTTAGATAACAAACGCTTATAAATGAAAGATTTAGTGATTGATCTGGAAGCCGAAAAAGCGGAAATATTAAAAAGATACCGTGCTTTGTTGCGGGCATCCAAGTCTACCTTGCAAAAAGGCGACAAGAGAATGATTCGCAAAGCATTCGATATGGCTTTAGAGAGTCATAAAGATATGCGCCGAAAATCGGGCGAGCCTTATATATATCACCCCATTGCCGTGGCCCAAATTGCGGCCGAAGAGATTGGCTTGGGCACTACCTCTATTGTGTGCGCCTTGTTGCATGATGTGGTTGAAGATACCGACATATCACTGGAAGATATTGAAAGAGAATTTGGTAAGAAGGTAGCTAAGATTATTGATGGCTTAACCAAAATATCAGGTGTATTTGATACCAACAGCTCCCTGCAGGCCGAAAATTTTAGAAAAATGCTGCTTACCCTGGCCGATGATGTAAGGGTAATACTGATAAAGCTGGCCGACCGCCTGCACAATATGCGTACAATGGAGTTTATGCCGCGCGACAAGCAGCTTAAGCTATCATCTGAAACGGTTTATCTGTATGCGCCACTAGCGCACAGGCTGGGTTTATATGCCATTAAGTCAGAGCTCGAAGACCTTTCCATGAAATACATGGAGCGCGAGACCTATCAGTTCATTAAAAAGAAACTGAATGAAAAAAAGGCCGAACGCGAACGATTTATTCATGATTTTATTGAACCGGTAAAAGCTACCCTAGCCAGCCAGGGCTTACATGCTGATATTTTCGGAAGGCCTAAATCCATCCATTCCATTTGGAATAAGATGAAAAAGAAGGCCATTCCGTTTGAAGAGGTATATGACCTTTTTGCGATCCGCATTATTCTGGACAGCACCCCTGAAAATGAAAAAGCAGACTGTTGGAAAGCTTACTCAGTAGTAACAGACTCCTATCGCCCTAATCCCGATCGTTTGCGCGATTGGGTATCATCACCTAAAGCCAACGGTTATGAATCATTACACACTACGGTAATGGGCCCACGCGGGCAATGGGTTGAGGTGCAAATACGCACTAAACGCATGAACGAGATTGCGGAGAAGGGTTTTGCAGCACATTGGAAATATAAAGAGTCATCGAGTGACAGTGGTTTAGACCAGTGGATACATAAAGTTCGCGAATTATTGCGTAACCCCGACAGTAACGCGCTCGACTTTTTGGACGATTTTAAGATGAACCTCTTCAGCGATGAAATTTTCATTTTCACACCTAAGGGTGCGCTTATTCAATTGCCATCAAACGCTACCGCGCTTGATTTTGCCTTTGAGATACATACCGACGTGGGTGCCAGCTGTATTGGCGCCAAGGTAAACCACAAACTGGTTCCGTTAAATTACAACCTGCAAAACGGCGACCAGGTGGAAATCATCACCTCAAGTAAGCAAAGCCCTAAAGAGGACTGGCTTAACTTTGTGGTTACAGCAAAGGCTAAAGCTAAAATTAAATCCTCGCTTAAGGAGGCTAAGCGTAAAATTGCCGAGGATGGTAAAGAGATACTGGAGCGTAAGTTAAAATCATTGAAGATTACTTACAATTCTGAAAACATTCATAAGCTCTCTTACTACTTCAAACTTTCATCAACCCAAGATTTGTTCTACAATGTAGCCAAGGGCCTGATTGATTTGCAGGATTTGAAAGAATACCAGGCATCTGAACGGGTGATTGAGAACAAGCCGCAGGATAAGATTGATCAGGAACAGGTGCAAAGCCTGATGCGTAACGTTAAAGCCAAGGACAGCGACATACTGCTTATTGGCGAAGACATGCAAAAGATAGACTATAAACTGGCCACCTGTTGTAACCCCATACCCGGAGATGACGTGTTTGGGTTTATTACGGTAAGCGATGGCATTAAAATACACCGCACCAACTGCCCTAACGCAGCCAAACTGATGGCAAACTATGGTTACCGCATAGTGAAAGCCCGCTGGACTACCCAGCACGAGCTGGCCTTCCTGACGGGATTACGTATTACCGGTATTGACGATGTAGGCTTGATTAATAAATTAACCACCGTAATATCGTCTGACTTTAAAGTAAACATGCGCTCCATATCAGTAGATAGTGATAATGGTATTTTTGAAGGCACCATTATGATGTATGTAAACGATACCGAGCACTTAGATAACCTGATTAAGCGCCTGAAGCAAGTAAAAGGCATAACTGCCGTTACACGCTTCGACTCGGCGCCTACGCCGGTAGAAAAAGCGTCTTAAGCACAAAGACCAACAAACAGCTGAAGCCAAGACATTATAAACCGTCTCAGCTTCTGCTTTTTGTTGGTTAAAAGAATTACATTAGCCTGTCAACCCTGCCTTCGTTTCTTGGCTCTTAGTTCTTGTTTCTATACATAAATTCCTACCTTTGACTTCTTAACTGTTGTAATATCATGCCTCTACAGGAAACCATTGATATGGTTAAAAAAATTTTCGAGGCGTATCTCGAAAATAAAAGTTTGCGCAAAACGCCTGAGCGCTTTGCCATCCTCGAAGAGATCTACTCGCGCAGTGATCACTTTGATGTGGAATCCCTATACATCCACATGAAGAATAAGAAATACCGGGTAAGCCGCGCCACGGTATATAACACACTCGAATTACTGGTATCGTGCGATTTGGTAACCAAGCATCAGTTTGGAAAAAACATGGCCCAGTTTGAGAAATCATACGGCTATAAGCAGCACGATCATATTATTTGCATTGACTGCGGTAAAGTGGTTGAATTTTGTGACCCGCGCATACAGCAGATACAAAGCATGATGGGTGATTTATTAAAGTTCGACATTAAGCACCATTCTTTAAATTTGTATGGCAACTGCACCAAATTAAAAGAAGGCTACTGTGACCGCAGGAATTAATTTTCTGCATACTTGTCCCTATCAAATTCAAAGCAGAAGTTTTTGGATTTGATAGGGATTGTTTCTTTTATAATCTTACTTTTGCAGCTTAAAATTTTGATCTGCATACTGTTGTTGCAACAAAGGGCAACGATGTAAAAATATTCGATAAATGGCTGTTGATGTTTTATTAGGCCTCCAATGGGGCGACGAAGGCAAGGGAAAAATTGTAGACGTGCTGAGCGCTGGTTATGATTTAATAGCACGCTTTCAGGGTGGCCCTAACGCCGGGCACACATTGGAGTTTGATGGTAAAAAGTTCGTACTGAACACCATTCCTTCAGGTATATTCTTCGAAAACACCATGAACCTGATTGGTAACGGTGTTGTAATCGATCCAATTACTTTAAAAAAGGAACTGGACAAATTAAAGGATGCCGGCCATGATTTGTTGGCTAAAGGCAACCTTATGATTGCCAAAAAAGCGCATCTCATTTTACCTACGCACCAGTTGTTGGATGCAGCTAATGAGAAAAAGATGGGCGAAGGTAAAATTGGGTCAACGCTGAAAGGCATTGGTCCAACTTATATGGACAAAACTGGTCGTAATGGCTTACGCGTAGGTGATATTACCCTGCCCGATTTTAAAGAGCGCTACCAAAAGCTGGTTCACAAACACACCTCAATGCTCGAGGCTTTATATGGTGATGTGGTTGATTTTAGCGAACGTGAAGCTGCTTTCTTTGAAGCGATTGAGCTAATTAAACAGTTTAAACTGGTAGACTCTGAACATCTGGTAAACGATTACCTTAAACAAGGTAAAAAAGTTTTGGCCGAAGGTGCACAAGGCGCTATGTTGGATATTGACTTCGGCTCATACCCTTTTGTTACGTCATCAAACACCACAACTGCAGGCGCTTGTACCGGTTTGGGTATTGCACCAAGCAAGATAGGCGATGTAATTGGCATTTTTAAAGCGTATTGCACCCGCGTGGGTGGTGGTCCGTTTCCTACGGAACTAGATAATGAATTAGGTGAACAATTACGCCAGTTAGGCCATGAGTTTGGCGCTACAACCGGCCGCCCCCGCCGTACCGGTTGGATCGATCTGCCGGCTATGAAGTATGCGATTATGCTAAACGGCGTAACACAGCTTGTAATGACCAAGGCCGATGTACTGAGCGGCTTTGAAAAGATATACGCTTGCACACACTATAACTACCAGGGCGAGACTATTGATTACATGCCGTATGATATTTGCACGATTAAGCCGGAGCCTGTATTAAAAGAAATTGATGGCTGGAATGAGGATTTAACCGGCATTACCGAACTATCGGAAATACCTGCAAGGCTGAAATCATACATCGACTTTTTGGAGGCCGAACTCCAGGTACCTATTAAGTATCTTTCAGTAGGTCCAGATAGGAAGCAGACATTGGTGTTACATTAATTCCGTTAATACCAAGAACGAAGCGATATCTGATTAAGGTGAGCAAATTGCACAGCATAACTCATGAGTTGCTTTGTTTCTCGCAATGATGAAATGTTTATCTAGGCCGGTTCTCCCGGCCTTTTTGTTTGAAGCTTATTTTGAAGTAAATGATTTTCGAAACGCACGATAGCGCATATGTTAAAAAGCAGGCATTGCAATGGGCCGCTTCATTTAATGTGTGCTGCTATCTGGATTCAAATCATTACACCAGCCTATATAGTAAGTTTGACGTGTTACTGGCAGTTGGTGTGCAAGATCAGGTTACTGCCTTTGCAGCCGACGCATTTGAGGCCTTAAAGGCGTTTAGGATGCAACATAACGGCTGGATAACCGGCTTTATGGGTTATGACCTCAAAAACGAACTCGAAGATCTCGAATCAAATAATGCAGATAATCTGCAATTTCCTGACCTGTATTTTTTTTCGCCACTACACCTTATTATGATTGAAGGTAACAAGGTAGAGATTATAAGCGATGATGCGGTACAAGTATGGAATGACATCAACCAGCAAACCATCAGTCGGTCGAATGGAGAAAGTAACGTAAATCTGCAATCTCGTTTCACAAGGGAAGCGTATATTGATACCTTCAACCAAATCAAGCAACACATTAACCGGGGCGATATTTACGTTACTAACCTTTGCCAAGAGTTTTATGCTGAAAATGCGGTCATAGATCCCCTAGATATTTTTCATGAACTTAACAGGGTGTCGCCTACCCCATTTGCCAGCTTTTTAAAATATAATAATCAGTACATTATTTGCGCCTCGCCCGAACGTTTTATGGCCAAGCGCGGCAATAAGCTTATCTCTCAGCCTATTAAAGGAACAGCCAGGCGCGGTAGCACACCCGCCGAAGATAAAGCCATTCAACAAGCGTTACGCAGCAACCTCAAAGAGCAGCAGGAGAATGTAATGATTGTTGACCTGGTACGTAATGATCTCACCAAGTCGGCCCTACCCGGCACCGTGCAAACTGAGGAACTTTTCGGTATCTACAGCTTTGAGCAGGTGCATCAAATGATCTCTACCATAACATGCCAGGCACAGACGGGAATTTCAGTTATAGATGCTGTGCGCAATACTTTCCCTATGGGTAGCATGACAGGTGCACCTAAATTGCGTGCCATGCAGCTCATAGAGCATTATGAGCGAAGCCGGCGCGGAGTTTACTCGGGCGCTATAGGGTACTTTAATCCCGATAATGACTTTGATTTCAATGTAGTGATCCGAACGCTCTTTTATAATGCCAATAACAAGTATTTGTCTTTCCAGGTAGGCAGTGCCATCACTTTTGATGCCGTGGCAGAGCAGGAATACGCAGAATGCTTATTAAAGGCAAAGGCAATCATGGAAGTGCTCGGCGTGAATAAGGCGGCCAACTCCTAAAGCAAATGCCTGTGCCATTTCAAGCGGTATGCGGAGAAACCTTTTCTAAGCGTCACTACACTATTTAAAAAAATCTCTCACTGTCGCTCGAGATGACAATTGCAATTATAATTGGTTATCTCACCAACGCGGCTTAAATTCTCACGGGAATAAGCCCGCGCGTATTCTTGTTTAAAATTTCAGATGTTTTACAGTCAGGCCGTTGTTGATAAGTTGCTTTAATGATTCGATACCTACCTTTAAATGCGTTTCAACGTATTGCTCGGTTACTTTAGAATCGCTTTCAGCTGTTTTTACACCCTCTGGTATCATTGGCTGGTCTGATACCAGCAACAAGGCTCCCGTAGGTATTTTATTGGCAAAACCGGTGGTAAAAATAGTTGCCGTTTCCATATCCACTGCCATGGCACGCAGTTCTTTAAGATACTTTTTAAACTCCTTATCGTGCTCCCACACGCGGCGGTTAGTGGTGTAGCAGGTACCGGTCCAGTAATCGCGGCCCATATCACGTATAGTGGTCGATATCGCCTTTTGCAGTGCAAACGAAGGTAATGCAGGCACTTCGGCAGGCAGGTAATCATTTGAGGTTCCTTCTCCCCTGATAGCGGCAATGGGCAGAATAAGGTCGCCTACATTGTTTTTCTTTTTCAAGCCGCCGCATTTGCCTAAAAATATCACAGCCTTGGGATGAATGGCAGTCAACAAATCCATTACCGTGGCTGCAACAGAGCTGCCCATACCAAAGTTAATCATAGTAATACCATCAGCCGTTACACTTTGCATAGGTTTATCTAAACCCATTATAGGGGCGTCGTTGTGCCATTGCGAAAACAGCTGCAGATATTTTGAAAAGTTGGTAAGGATAATGTATCCGCCAAAATCTGCCAAGGTACGGCCGGTATAACGGGGCAGCCAATTGGCTACAATAGCTTCCTTCGTTTTTAAGCCGCTTTTTACGGGCGACTGTACTTCTTTTACTTTTTTTGCCTGCGCTACAATTTCAGCGTCTTTGTTTACATCCATTTCTTCATTCATATTCTTTCTCCTTTTTTTATTGTTAACCGGACTACCGGATGACATGTTTGTGTACAAGAAAGCCTCCGGTTTTTCCGGACGCTATTATAACCATGTTATTGTTGTAAATGTTTAATTGCGCTGATATGCCCTGTAACAGGTTGCACGTTTGCAATTAAACAGGAGTTACTTCTCCAAAAATCTATAGATACAACAAACCCCGGCGTTGCACCAGGGTTGTGTTTTTTTATAAGAGATTTTACAAATATAAGCGTTTTTGCGCTTACTTGTATTAAGCTACCTTCAATTTCTTCAGATCAGATTTTTCAAACTTCTCACGGGCGTAGTCAAGGGTAACGGTCAATCGCTTTACATCTTTTTTAGACGGGAACTCAAACATCGCATCGATCATGATAGCCTCGCAAATTGAACGCAAACCACGTGCACCAAGTTTAAACTCCATTGCTTTATCCACGATAAAGTCAAGCACATCATCATCAAACTCCAGTTTCACACCTTCGTAATCAAACAGCTTTTTATACTGTTTAAGTAATGAATTTTTAGGCTCTATTAAAATATTCTGCAAAGCCTCGCGGTCTAACGGGTTTAAGTACGTTAAAACCGGCAAACGGCCAATTAACTCAGGTATTAAACCAAATGACTTTAAATCCTGTGGCGTAATGTATTTATAAAGGTTTTTTGTATCTACCTCGTTTTCATCGCGCTTCAGCTTATACCCTACCGTTTGTGTACGCAGGCGGCTAGCAATCTTCTTATCAATACCATCAAATGCACCGCCACAAATAAATAGGATATTGCTGGTGTTTACCGAGATCATTTTTTGATCGGGGTGTTTACGTCCACCCTGAGGCGGTACGTTTACCATGGTGCCTTCCAGTATTTTTAATAAAGCTTGTTGAACGCCCTCACCAGATACATCGCGGGTAATAGAAGCATTATCGCTCTTGCGGGCAATCTTGTCTACCTCATCAATATAAACAATGCCTTTTTCGGCAGCAGCAACATCATAATCGGCGGCCTGCAGCAGGCGGGTTAAAATACTTTCCACATCCTCTCCTACATAACCGGCTTCGGTTAATACAGTAGCGTCAGATATGCAAAAAGGAACGTTCAGCACTTTGGCAATGGTCTTAGCCAGTAAGGTTTTACCTGTACCGGTTTCGCCCACCATCATAATGTTCGATTTTTCAATCTCTACCTCATCCTTTTCCACCCGCTGGTTAAGGCGTTTGTAGTGATTGTAAACAGCTACAGCCAATACTTTTTTGGCATCATCCTGCCCAATCACATACTGATCCAGGTGAGATTTTATTTCAGATGGTTTAAGTATAGCAGGTGCAGAAGGTGCAGATTTTACTTTCCGTACTTTTAACTCTTCGGCTAATATTTCGTTGGCCTGGTTTACACACTTATCACAAATGTGCGCATCAAGTCCGGCTATCAGCATCAGAGAATCCTGTTTTCCGGCACCACAAAACGAACACCTGATTTCCTTGCTGTTTTTGTTCATCTGATTGAGATTTGTATATCAAAAATACTAATAACTGAATTATTTTAAGCAATAACCTAAAATAATTCAGTTAGTTGGAAAAACTATTAAATAATTATTTCTCGTTGTTGCGACCTAACACCTCATCAACCATGCCAAACTCTTTAGCTTCATCGGCAATCATCCAATGATCGCGGTCAGATGCTTCCCAAACCTTCTCATATGGTGTACCGCTGTGTTTAGATATGATCTCGTAAAGTTCCTTTTTCAGTTTTTGAATTTCACGGGCAGTAATTTCAATATCAGAAGCCTGACCTTGCGCGCCACCCAGCGGTTGGTGAATCATTACACGTGAATGCGGCAATGCAGCACGTTTGCCATCGGCACCTGCACATAACAACACGGCAGCCATTGATGCAGCCATACCGGTACAAATTGTAGCCACATCGTTGGTTACAAATTGCATGGTATCATATATGCCCAAACCAGCATATACTGAACCACCTGGCGAGTTAATGTAGATTTGGATATCGCGTTTGGCATCGGCTGATTGTAAGAACAGCAATTGTGCCTGAATAATGTTGGCGATATTCTCATAGATGGCATCACCTAAAAAGATGATACGGTCCATCATTAAACGAGAGAATACATCCATTTGTGCTACGTTCAGTTGGCGTTCCTCAATAATATAAGGAGTCATGTCAACCGGGTGGGCAATAGCAGTAGGCATCATTTTATGCTCTACGCTCGATATAAATTTGTCAACAAAAATGCTGTTAATACGGTGGTGCTTAACCGCATACTTGCGGAATTCGTTTTTATCAATGTTATTCATTGTGTGAAGATATTTTTTAAATTTAATTGCGCATCCGGCGCAGGCGGTTAAAAATTTTTAGTGCACTTGCACATAAGTGGGGCAAAATATAAAATTATCACCTTAAAGCAAGACACTTATTAAAATGGCTTATTTAACTTGATTAAATAACCGAAGAATCGTTTATAAGCTGTTCAAGTAAGTGTTTTCCTTTTCAGCTAAGTTTGCAGTCATACTACGCAGGCATCAACCTTGGGCCTACCGGCCTTAACCTTGCGCCATATAACTACAAATCATATAACTTAATTATTCAAAACGTTTCATTTTACGGGGTTAAATAAAGCCGTAGCTGTAACAACTCCTTTAAAACTAAGTTTTATAAAAAGCAAAAAGCAACCCCGGATGTGAGGTTGCTTTCGTTTTCAGTATAAGTTGGCGGTTAGGATTGTCCTAACTTGCTAAACTCATCAAAAGTAATTTCCTGTTCTTCCAGTGTAACTACGCTTTTCAGGTACTCAAACACTTTAAGTGATTTGGCTTCCTCAAAAATGCGGTTGGCGTTTTCTTTATCCTGTAAAAACTGTACAGCATACTGGTTAAGCTGCTCCTCGCTGATAGGCTGAGGGCTGTACATCCTAAACTGTGCATCAATGCGAGCTTTAGCCATATCCAGTACATCTTCGTATTTTACTTCGATGTTATTATCGCGGATAATCTTGTTGCCGATTAAAGTCCATTTCAGGTTTTTGGCAAAATCAGCATAACCACCAGTTAATTCCTCTTCGCTCAATTTTTCGTTGGTGGCTTTCAACCAGCGCTTAAGGAACTCATCAGGCAGTTCGAAGTTGATTTTGTTCAAAACATAATTGTACATCTCGCCTTGCAGTTTATTGTCTGCATCCTGTACCATCATGTTTTCCAGTTCTTCGGTAATCTTAGTGCGGAACTCTTCTTCAGTTGTTACCGTACCTTCGCCAAATATTTTGTCAAAGAACGCCTGATCCAGGTCGCTTTCCTCTAAACGGTTAATGTTCTTAACAGTTAATTGAAATTTCGATTGCAGATCAGTTGCGGTAGCTTCATCTATTTTAAGGATGGCAGCTACACGTGCAGCCTCATTGTTGAACGCTTTTTGAATATCAAATTCAACTACATCATCTTTTTTCAAACCAATTAATGAGGCTTTGATAGCTTCATCTTGTACCTGGTCTAAACGTACAGATGCTGTATTGGTAATACCCCCTTCAAAAACAGAACCATCTGGCGAAAGCTGTTTCAATTCTGCGTATAACACGTCATTATCTGCCGATACGTCAGGGTTTGTCATCTTGCCATAGCTGCGGCGAAGATTTGAGATACGTGAAGCTAGCGTTTCCTCGTCTACCTTGATTTTATAACTGGGCAGTTTATCTGCAGATGAAAAATCAACCGCAAACTCTGGTGCCAAACCTACTTCGTAGTTGAACTCAAAATTATCGGCAAAATCCCAGTTGTACTCTTTTTCGTCGTCAACCTTTGGCAACGGCTGACCTAATACTTCCAGTTGCTGCTCGTTTAAGTAATTGTTTAGTGTATCTGATAACAGGTTGTTGATCTCATCAACCAATATGCTTTTGCCATACATGCGTTTAATATGTGATGCAGGCACCATACCTTTACGAAAGCCAGGTATCTGGGCTTTTTTTGCCTGATCTTTAATCGCCTTATCCACACGTGCCTGATAATCCTCAGCGTTGATGTTGATCTTGATAACCGCGTTTAGGTTATCCTTTTTTTCCTGTGATATATTCATAATTTATACCTGATATTAAGTATTTGATAACCGCGATAACTATACGCTAACCTTAGCGGTTTTGGAGCGCAAAGGTAAGCAAATAATTTTTTATTTCAGCTACTTAATCATCAGTTGTTTACCCCTCCATATAGATGCTTGCCGGCTCGTACAACAGTAGCGCAGCACACAAATTGGCCATCAAAAAACGCTCATGTGGCATCAGCGAATCCTGCAGGTAAACTACGCCCTTATTTATGGCTGAAACCGCAGCCACGGCTTTACCTTCGGCATTGCTTATCTCGTACCCTACCAGGCCAAAAGGAATACGCGAAGGGCCGTTTTTGCCCATTACGTGCCGCACCGGCTTAATAGTATAATACTCTTCATCGTTGAGCGCAAAGTAGCCCATGTAATTTTTAGCATTCAAGTCAATGGCGTCCATGTCCAGCAACAGCTCCCAGGGACGGTCGGCACCGGGTTCAAACACCTGTACATAGTAGCTGTTTTCGGTTTTACTGCCCAGACCTAGTGATTTGAGCAACCAGCTAAAATTGAGCTCTAAACTGCGCCCCACAAAATAGCTTGACGCATTAAGATGAGTAAAGGTATACACCTGCCACTCAGGCCCCCTGCCATTGCTCAGCCTGAACCGGCGCGACGACTGACTGCGCTCGTGCAATAAGCCAAGCGTATTTTGGTGCCGCTGAGCAAGGCGTCCGTCCAGATCGGTGGTGTAGACTGAAGATTTTTTAGAAGAGGTTTTAACGCTGGTAGTATAGAACTCGCCAAAACGTAGCGGCTTTTTTTGTAGTACTGTTTGCGTGCGTCCCTCTACCGCATAACCTATAGTATTATGCCATGAAGCGTCGGTTAAAGCAATGCGGGGTGCTGTACAGCTACTGAGCAGGTATAGCGCTGCACTAAGCAGCAGCCAGTGAAATTTTTTCATAAAGTGATAAGGTTGTGTTTAATTTACTTGTTACCAGCAGGCCGTAGCAGCTTTGCCAGCAACAATTCGATAGACGTGTAAACTAAAACAAGGTTTAAACGTTAGCTTAATCATATCATGAAAATTCAAAGATCAGTTTTAGGCTTAGTGTTGTACGCTGCTATAGGGCTAAGCGTTGCCAGCGGATGCAAAGCAAAACGTACAGGAAAGGTTGCGAAAAACAGCCCTGTACCAGCCAGCAGCTTCAATAACGACTCAACCGGAACAACGCCTACTGCTAAACTAACGCCTTCGCCAGTACCCAACGTTCGGCCCAATCCTATTCCTGACCCACTGCCGCCAAGTCCGCCCATGTAAGGTTCTGCATGCTGAGGCAGGTAGCCTTGCACTTGTTTGGCCATTTCAAACAATTGAAAGGCCATATCCAAGCTGATTTACTTACCAACGCCAGGGTTTCCCACATGAACCCCAAATGACATTAAAGGCTATATTACAAAGCCCTGCTTACGGGCATATCAGAGGCATTTTTATTGCACCTTCTTAATAGACGAAGCGCCTGATTTATGTGTTTCTACATTGGATGGATTACCCTTGTACTGAATGTTGGCTACACCACTGGTATGCGTAATAAGACTTTTCAACACATTGATTTCACAGTTGCCGGAGCCCGAAGTTTTAATGTTGTAATTACCTACCACAAAATCGAATGCGTGCAATTTACCCACGCCTGATACCTTTAAAGTGTGCGATGCAGCCTGTCCTTTTAAGTTAATTTGCGTTGCGCCACTGGCTTCGGTCTGCAGATCTGCCACGCTTAAGTCCATATCGATTTTGCTAGCGCCAGAAAAACTCATTTTAAAGTTCTGTGCATTTATACGGCCTTCCGAAACTAGCTCTACAGCGCCAGATCCTTTAATTTCTTCCAGCTGGCCAATGCCAACGTTTAACATAATGGGGCTTTCACTGCAAAAGTTTTTGCGGGTATATAGTTTAAGCTTATTGCCACTTACCTCGGTGCGAATGTATTTCATCAGGTTTTCATCAGCAGTAACGCTTAACGTGTAAGAGCTGTCTTGTTTCAGGTTTATTTTAAACCCGCCCGAAATTTCTAATTTACTGAACTTAGATATCTTACGATTTTCGCTCACCTGCTTACCTGAACCTTTAATGCATCCTAAATGGCAGGATGACATAACAGACAAGCTGGTAACGGCTACTAACAAAAGGAGAATAGATATGCGATTTTTCATGTCTTATTTTTCAGTATGACGACGGTTTCGGGGTTCAAGTTACACCAAAAATGCAAAAGCCACTAACACAGTGCTCTTTTAAATTAACTTCGCTTTACCTTAGGTATCATCTAAATAAAAAAAGCTACCCCTTGTTTACAAGAAGCAGCCATTTATACTGGTGCTTGTTTACCCGGCTTTTGGCTCACTTTGCAGGTTGGCTACATACCTTTCCAGTTTTTCAACATTTTGCTTCTGCCCCTCATCAGCTTTATGTGCTTTAATCACTATTTCACGCATGTCTGCTGTATCGAACAGCATACTCCAATCTATTTGGGTTTCCTGACCTATAGCCTCAAAAACAACTGTAGTAATGAAATGCGGATTAAAGTGCTCGAACACTATTTTCTTTAACGGAATGATTTCCTTAAAGATACTTTTGTTAAGGTAGTCCGTTCCATCTGGCCCATGCATGGTTAACTGCCACTCTCCTCCGTTTTGCACATCCATTTGGTGAATAGTATTGCTAAAGCCATTGGGTCCCCACCAATTTACAATGTGCTCGGGGGCTGTCCATACTTCCCACATCAATTCAATAGGCGCTTTAAATACCCGGGTAATGCGCATTTCCCTGCTTTCTGTGTGTTCCATTGTTATAGTTTGTTTTGTTGAATTTTTTCTAAATACTTATCCAAATTATTAAAGCGCTCATCCCAGACCCTTTTAAGTTGATCCAACCAAACGTCAATTTCTTTCACCTTGTCCATTTTAATCTGGTAGTATATCTCCCGCCCTCGTTGGTTCGATTCTATTAAATCACATTCGGTTAGTATCTGGATATGCTTGGAAACGGTAGATCGGGCAGCATCAAATTGATCGGCAATTGCCCCTGCTGTAATAGACTGTGAAGCCAGCAGAATTAAAATAGACCTTCTGGTTGGATCGGCAATGGCCTGAAATATGTCTCGTCTTAAAATCATTGTGTCGCTATATAACGACAAATATAAACATGACGCCATATAACGACAAATAAATATTCTTTAATTTTTAGCTTGCTCCAGGGTGCATGTTATTTACATGCCCAAATAAAAAAGGCGCTCCTTTAGGAAACGCCTTATTAAATACCAATTTATAATCCTGCAAGCATTTTTGACGATGCTTGGAAGTCGTTATGATTACATCACCTCTATCTGCTTAAAATTTTTAGTGAATTTAAAGTTTAGCACTTTTTCAGCCGTAAAATCAAAATCACTTACCTCTTTACCGTCGGCAATTATTTTGGTCGGCTTAAACGGCAACCCGGCTACATTGAAATAATAATTTTCGTAACGCGGTGTGTAAAGGCCCTCCATAGTTTGCTGTATAGTCATGGATGATGGCTTGCCGCTTACCACAAACTTTTTTTCTGAGTAGATATCCTGTTCGTAAGCAAAGGTTTCACCATAATCTTCAAAAAAGAAAGAGTTGGCGGGTGCGTCGCTGTAGTAAACGTTCAGCTTTACCTCCTCTATTTCTTTTTCACCGACATATTGCATTACCGGGTATTCGGGTATAACAGAACCGGCTTTAACAAAGATTGGAATATTTTCTAACGGTGTAGCCACTTCAACTTCTTCGCCACCCGCAACCATAGCATTATCCCAATAATAGTACCAGTTGCCCTTGGGCAGGTAAACACGCCTACTGGTTTGGCCGGGCTCCATTACAGGGCATACCAAAATTTTATCACCATAGGTAAACTCATCCTGGCGCGCCTGGTTATTGATCTCGTCCTGCTCCTGCATTATTACCGGGCGCAGGATAGGAAAACCGTAACGATGGTGCTCCCAAAAAGTAGAATATAAATAAGGGATAAGTTTATAACGCAGTTCAATAAACTTACGGTTAATAGCGGTATACGGCTCACCAAAACTCCATGGCTCACGCTCCTTGGTATCGCCGGCTGAATGCGCACGCATAAACGGCGAGAAGGTGCCCATCTGTATCCAGCGTGTAAACAGCTCACCATCGGGCTCGCCGCTGAAGCCGCCTATATCAGTGCCGCAAAATGGTATGCCCGACATAGACAAACGTTGGCATTGCACATTGCCTAAACGCAAATGCTCCCATGAGGCTACGTTATCACCCGTCCAAACGGAGGTAAAACGCTGCACACCCGAATAGCCCGCACGGGTAATAGTGAACGGGCGCTTGTTTTTCATCAGCTTGCGCATGCCCTCGTAAGTAGCACGCACCATTTGCATACCATATACGTTATGCGCCTTACGATGAGAGCCACGGAAGCCATCAAACTGATGACGGACATCATCCGGGAAAGTTCCGGCACCGAACACAGCCGGCTCATTCATATCATTCCATACACCGGCTACGCCCATTTGTACCAGTTCATCAAATAATGTTCCCCACCATTCGCGTACTTCGGGGTTGGTAAAGTCTGGGAACTGGCAGCGGCCTGGCCATACGTGGCCTTCCATAAAGTAGTCATCGCTGCGTCGGCAAAAATACCGGTTGGCTTTCCCTTCCCTAAACACTGAGTAATTGTCGTCCACCCTTATACCCGGGTCTATAATTACTACGGTTTTAAATCCATCAGCCGCCAGTTCCTTAATCATCTTTTTTGGATCAGGAAAATATTTACGGTTCCAGGTGAAGCAACGGTAGCCATCCATATAATCAATATCCAGATAAATACCATCACATGGAATTTTATGCTCACGGAAGTTTTTGGCCACCTTGTGCACTTTAGATTCGGGGTAATAGCTCCAGCGGCATTGATGATATCCCAGCGCCCAAAGCGGTGGCATTGGATGCGTACCGGTTAGTATGTGGTAACGTTTAACCACATCCATCATATTAGGCCCATGTATATAGTAATACTGCAGTTCTCCGCCATCGGCCCAAAAACTAGTCTTACCATGATCTTCGGCACCAAAATCGAAATGTGCTTTAAAGGTGTTATCAAAAAAGATACCATGAGCAATACCTTCGTTTAAGCTAATATAGAAAGGTATGCTGCGGTAAATAGGATCCTGATTCCAGGCAAATGAATACGCATCTGTATTCCAGTTTACAAAACGTTTGCCACGCAGGTTAAGGTCAGTAGGCTTATCGCCCAGGCCAAAAAAAGCTTCCTCGGGATGGCAAACCTTGGTGCCAAAAACATAATAACCACCAAACTGCACATTTTCTTCCCAGTGCATGGGGGCAGCATCGGCGCTGGTTACATGGTTTTGGCTGTCTGAAAACGATATAAAAAAGTCCTTCTTGTTTATATGGCAATTAGCGGTGTTGGTGGAAATGCGATATTCTTCATCATTTTCGTGCAGGTGAAATACCGACACTTTAGATTGGAGCTTAGGCACAGCGTATGAAAACTCTTCGAGAAACACGCCGTGCGGGGCCATACGTACCCGAATAATCTCATCAGTTACAACAACCACTTCAACCTTAGCCTCGCCATCGCTGAAAAAGAACTTGTTGCCTTTTTGCTCAACCTGGTTGGGTGAGCCCAGATATTTTTTTACAATGGGTTTTAAACCCAGTACGGGGTTATTAACGTGTTGAAAAACTTCCTCTTCCTGTTCAATTAATTTTACAGCAGGAGATTCCGGAGTGGGTTCAGTTGGGGGAATAATAGGTTCCATTTAAATTAACTAGTAGAATTAGGATATATGTAAACGCATGTAACAAATATTTAGGCTTAAGTACCAATAATTAAGCCATAACACAATAACTGTTAACGTATTTACTACGGTATACGAAAATATTGACCGAAAAGTAGAAAGAAAATTATCAACACCATCATTTTTTTTGCTTTTAACATACCTATATCGGCTTATACGCTGATGTAATGTGAACTTTTGTGTGTCTATAGCGGTATGGCTACCCTAAATTTAAGTTAGCTCTTAGTTAACTATCCAGTTGTTTTACATATTAGTACACAAAATTATATTACATTTTATAGGAGTATCTTGCTGTTTAATTATTTGTAACTTTAAGTAACCAATTAAAAAGGAGGACATTATGAACATGGTACAGAAAGTGGAGCACTGGGGCGACCTGCATCACACCAAATGGCTCGAAGTGGTTAGGATACTGCTGGGACTGGTCATATTTAGCAAAGGGGTTACCTTCATTAGCCAAACGCAGGTACAGCAAGACTGGATTATACAAAATAGTACGTTTGGTGTATCGGGACTTATGGCTATGGTGCTAATCCATACCGTGGCGCTGGTTCATCTGGTAGGTGGGCTACTAATTATGATCGGCTTGATAACCCGGTTTGCCGTTGTTATTCAAATCCCTATTTTGTTAGGAGCCATTTTGTTTGTGAACAGCACCCGTGGCTTATCCTTCATCAACTCCGAACTTTGGCTATCAATCGTTGTACTTTTGCTTCTCGTTGTATGCTGGGTAACCGGATCAGGACCTTACTCATTAGACCACTGGATTAAAAATGGCTACCAGAACTATAAAACTCAACCCAGGGATTGACTAGTTAGTTCAGACCATTCTATAGGCGAAATGAAAAAGCCGCTATGCAACAAATGAGCACAGCGGCTTTTTTCAATTATATGCACATTCCATCGCTACAATTGTAACGCAAGCCATTCAGGCACAATGGCAGCTAATTTGTTTTCAACAAAACCGGCATGCTAGCTGTTCAATTCAAAGCCTTTCGTATTTTTACTGACTTACTATCCGATATGGAAAATAAACCTATTGCTGGCCGCCTTAAGCTTTTAGCGCAATTAATGGAACTGCATAATCAAAATGCATTCAAGATACGTTCGGTGGCAAATGCCGCTTTTAAAATTGATAAGCTCCCCTACAAGTTAGCCAGCAAGAGCATTGAAGAGATAAACCAGATTGATGGTATAGGCAAAACTCTGGCTGCCTACGTAAAGGAACTGTTGGATACAGGTTCCATCAAAGACCTGGAAGACCTGCTGCAGGCTACACCCGACGGTGTTGTTGAGATGTTGCACATCAAAGGCATTGGCCCCAAAAAGGTAAGCATTATATGGAACCAGCTGGGTATAGAAAACACTGGCGAGCTTTATTATGCCTGCAACGAAAACCGTTTGGTGGAAGCAAAAGGCTTTGGTATAAAAACCCAGGACGAGATCAAACGCGCATTAGAATTTCGCATGGCCAGTAACGGCAAATTTCTATACGCACAAGCCCGCCACGAGGCTGAAGAATTGATGTTACTGCTCACAGAGATGTTCCCGGGTGCGCTGGCAGAGTTTGCCGGCGATTACCGCCGTTGCTGCGAGGTAATATCAGAACTTTCCATTGTGTTAGGCACACGTGACGTAGAACTGGCGCTGAGCAATTTATCGACTTCCACCCTGCTTAACAAACTAACGGTGAAAGACTGCCATGTGAACGGCGAAACCGCAAACGGTTTGCTGGTAGATATTATTGTGACCGAGAAACGCTTCTTTTATCGCGATTTGTTTGCCTACACCGGCAACGAGGAGCACGTAGATGCCGTAATGAAAAATATTGTGGACGTGGTTGACCAGCCGGAGAGCGAGGAATTTATTTACACAAAGGCAAGCCTGCCCTGGATTCCGCCTGAGTTACGGGAAGGCGATAGTTATGTTAACAAGCCGTTATTGCCCGATTTAATTGACCTGTATGACCTGAAAGGTTCATTACACAATCACAGTACCTGGAGCGATGGCATCAACACGCTTGAGGAAATGGCCCTCTATTGCCGCGATGAAATCAAATTGCAATACCTGGGCATTTGTGACCACAGCAAAAGTGCGTTTTACGCCAAAGGTTTGAGCATTGAGCGCGTTTTGCAGCAGCATGAGGAGATTGACCGACTGAACCAGAAACTTGACAACTTTCATATATTTAAAGGTATAGAGTCGGACATTTTGAACGACGGTTCGCTTGATTATCCGGATGAGATATTGGAAAAGTTTGATTTCATAGTAGCATCGGTACACTCTAACCTTAAAATGGACAAGGAAAAGGCTACCGCGCGGATTATAAAGGCCATTGAAAATCCTGATACCACTATACTTGGACACCCTACAGGCCGGCTCCTATTAAGCCGTAAGGGATACGAGATAAACTACGAAAAAGTGATTGACGCTTGTGCAGCTAATAATGTAGTTATTGAAATTAATGCTAATCCTTTTCGCCTGGATCTGGATTGGCGCTGGTGCCAGTACGCCATAAATAAAGGCGTTAAGCTATCTATAAATCCAGATGCTCACCGTGTTGAAGGGTTTAGGGATATGGAGTATGGTGTACTAGTGGCCCGCAAAGGCGGCGTAACCAAACAAAACTGCCTTAACGCATTTTCGCTATCGGAGATAACGGAAATTTTTAAATTTAAAAAGTCAGGTCAACCTGTACAAGGCTAAAACATGGAAAAAAATGTAGAACAACAAATACTATCTAAAATAACCGACCATGCAACATTAAAAACCAAAGTAAATGAATGGAAGCAGCAAGGCCAAAAAGTAGTATTTACCAATGGCGTATTTGATCTGGTGCATATTGGGCACATAAGCTATATGGCAAAGGCGGCGGAGTTGGGTGATAAGTTAATTATAGGCCTCAATGCTGATGCATCGGTTAAGCGATTAAAGGGTGAGAGCCGACCGGTAAACAATGAAAATAGCCGGGCCATGCTTTTGGCTGCATTCTTTTTTATTGATGCCATTGTTTTGTTTGAAGAAGACACACCGCTCAATCTGATCAGCACCTTGCTGCCGGATGTATTGGTAAAAGGTGCCGATTACCAGATAGAAAACATTGCCGGGGCTAAAGAGGTAATTGCCAATGGCGGCGAGGTAAAAACCATCACCTTTGTAGATGGATACTCGTCTACCGCAATAATCAACAAGATAAAAGGGTAAATCGTTATATTTGCAGCTTTTTACCAGTTACTATGGTTAGCGAACAATGTAATAAGCTGTTTAACGAGGTTGTTAAAGACTATCACATCTATAATGAGATAGAACGCCCACCCGTAAATCCTTATGCCGCCGGAGATCTTTCGAACCTGCTATACCAAAAATGCTGGATAGATGCTGCGCAGTGGCATATGGAGGATGAGGTACGTCACCCCGACATTGACCCTGTAGCTGCACTGCGCTGGAAACGTCTCATTGATAAATCGAACCAGGACCGGACCGATATTGTGGAGCGTATAGACGATTACTTTGCCGAACAATTTAAACATGTAGTACCCGGTCCATCTGCCCGGTACAACACAGAAAGTCCTGCCTGGGCAATTGACCGGCTTTCCATACTTGCACTAAAAATATACCATATGCAGGAAGAAACCCAGCGCATTGACATTGACCAAGATCAACTTGCAGCCTGCAACCGTAAATTAACGGTCTTATTACAGCAACGCGTGGATCTGTCGACCGCTATTGATGAGCTCTTGGAAGATATTGCAAGTGGCGAAAGACGTATGCACGTTTACCGGCAAATGAAAATGTATAACGACCCCTTGCTTAACCCGGTATTATACGGCAACAAGCAATCATGACAGGCAAAAAGCACATACTCGTTATGCGCTTTTCGGCTATGGGCGATGTAGCTATGACGGTGCCGGTGATCAAAGAACTGTTGCAACAGCATCCCGATTTGAAGATCACCTATGTTTCGCGCCCGGCTTTTGCAGCCTTCTTTGAGGGCATCGACCGGTTGCAGTATGTGAAAGCAGATTTTAAAGCGGAGTACTCAGGTTTTACAGGCACGCTTAAGTTGTTTCGATATTTAAAAACGCTTGGGCCTTATGATGCCTTAGCAAATCTCCACAATAACTTACGCACAAACCTGTTGCAGGCCCTCTTTAAACTAAGTGGCATCTCCGGCCAACAAATCACAAAGGGCCGCCAGGAGAAAAAGCTGCTTACCCGCTTCCCTAACAAAGTACTGAAACCGCTTCGCTCTATACCCGAACGTTATGCAGATGTATTTAGGCAGCTCGGTTTTAGTTTGACGCTCTCCGGAAAACTTGGCAAATCATTACCAGCAGTCAACACGTTTGCAGACACTAAGAATCAACCTTGGATTGGTATTTCTCCCTTCGCACAGCACAAAGGCAAAATTTACCCGTTAGGCCGTATGGAACAGGTGATAGAAATGCTTAACCGCAGTAGGGTGAAAATATTTGTATTCGGCGGCTTGCCCTACGAAAAAGCCATAGCAGATGAATGGGAACAAAAGTATGCATCGGTTACATCCGTAATTGACCGAATGGATATGAAGCAGGAACTTGACCTGATTACACAACTGGACGTAATGCTGGCCATGGATTCGGCCGGTATGCATATGGCATCACTAGTGGGCACACCGGTTGTGTCGGTTTGGGGGGCAACACACCATTACGCCGGCTTTTTAGGTTATGGCCAGACTGAAGATAATATAGTGGCAGATGATATTGCATGCCGCCCCTGCTCGGTATATGGTAACAAACCATGTTTCCGTGGCGACTATGCTTGTTTATATAATATCCACCCCCAGGATATTGCCAGTAAACTGCTTGCTCTTGTCTCTCTTTAACGAGTGAGAAACACACATTTAACCGCACGTTTAATTCAATGCAAAAACGTGCTATTCAAGAGGCCAGCTTCCGTTAAAACGCCTTTTCCCTCTATATTTAGGCAATAAATTTCCCCACATAATATGAAGAAAACCTTACTCACAACTTTATTGGCCTGTTTTACACTGTTAGCTTTCGGCCAGTTCACTTTACCTAACAAAACAACTTTTGGCTTCAAAGGCGGACTTAACTTAGCCAATATGGAACTTACTCAAACCGGCGAGTCCGGCTCATACACCTTCAGCACACTTAAGGCATTCTCCGCCGGCGTATTTGCAGATGTTGTAGTTACCGAAAATTTCTCTATCCAACCAGGCCTGTACTATACTATAAAAGGACTTAAGTTGGATGAAGTAATGCTAGATTTTGAATTTGAGCCGGGCTTTACCGGTTCGTTACAAACCAAAATAGATAATAAGATAACCTATGTAGAGTTACCTGTGCACTTTCTTTATAATGGTAATATAAATGCCGGCAAATTCTTTTAGGAGCCGGCCCATTCGCAGCAGCTGCCATTTCGGCCAAAAACAAACGCAAAGTCTTTTTATCTGCAACTATGGGCGGTAATACAAGTACTGATACACAAGATTTTGATGAAAAAGTTGAGATTGGCAAAGAAGATGGCATCAAAAGGTTCGATTACGGCGCTACGGCTTTGGCTGGTTTTAGATTCAACAGCGGGTTTTTATTGAGTGCAGGTTATGATTATGGTTTAGCTAACATCTACTTTGGTAATGATGGGGCTGTAACCAAGACACGCACATTCACCGTTTCGGCAGGATTTAGTTTTTAAGGAAAGTTAACAATAATTTAATTTTCTGCATCAGTGTTAAGTTATAACTTTATGGGGCTGTATTAGATATAATAACAAGTGTTTAAGGCAGCTTACTATTTAAACTTTCCTGGTCTTACCCTAAAAATCTATACACTGTTTATGAAAAAGCGTTACTGTTCATTTTAGCGGCAGGTTCATTTTTAACGGCATCTGCACAATCAAAATCATCTATTGGCATCAAAGGTGGCATAAACTTCGCTTCAGCCAAACCTTACAATGGCAGTATAACGAGTTTTTCGGCGGGTATTTTTATAAACGTCAAACTAAGCCAGGCTATATCTTTACAACCGGGCACATTTTATTCGGGAAAAGGGTATAAAATGGGAGACCGCAATGAGAAAATAAATTTAGGTTATATACATATTCCGGTTCCTTTCGTTTATCAACAATCGGCAGGACCTGGCAAATTCTTTTTTGGTGCGGGCCCATTTGCTGCTGTAGCTGTTAGTGCAAACAGAAAACGTTATGGCCCCACATACTATTACGATACAACCCCAGGATATTATAGTTCTAAAATAACCATAGGCAGCAACACAAACCTTGCCGACGGGAGTTCTGATAACATTAAACGTATGGACTACGGCATTACAGGCCTGGCAGGTTATTCACTCAATAATGGCTTGCTGTTTACGGTTTCGTACGATTTAGGCGTGGCAAATACTTCTTATTACAATAATGTAAAAACACGTGTATTGGGCGTATCAGTTGGCTACTATTTTAAATAGCCGCACGTAAGTATTGAAAGTTAAACTTAAAGTACCATCAGCATAAAACTACTACTGTAACAGAAAAAGTAATGCCATTTCATTCCAATTCAACAATCATTTAGCAACATTATTCGCTATGAAGCAGGCTTACGAAGATTAATTTGAGTTTATTTTTAATTTTATAGTACTAAAAGTCAGTCTGTTGTGAATTATTTTCAAATAGCCGTGTAACTTTTGACCTTTTGCGTAGTCTATCCCATCATTCAACAACAAATTTATATCACAATTCATGAAAAAACTACTATTAGCCATCCTGGCAGCAGGTTCATTTGCAACAGCATCTGCACAATCAAAAGTTACTTACGGCATCAGCGGTGGTGTAAACTTCGCTAAAGTCGGCATTTCAGCAACCGGGTCGTCTTTGAGCATTTCAACAAGCTCATTAACAACATTCTCGGTAGGTGCATTTGCCGATATACCTGTTGGCAGCAAAAATCTTTCTGTACAACCCGGCTTATATTACACCGGAAAAGGCTTCCAGCTTAGCGAAGCTGGTACTTCCATTAAATCTAAACCCTTCTATCTGCAAGTGCCTGTAAGCCTGGTTTACAATGTACCGTTCAGTGAAGGTAAGGTATTTTTCGGTGCGGGCCCATATGCCGCTATAGGCCTAAATGGCAAACTGGAAGGTACAGATGGTAATGCTAAAGAAAGCGAAGACATTAAATTTGGCGATAACCCAGCTACAGATTTCTACAAAAGAACTGATTTTGGCGCTACCGGTATGGCTGGCATCGGCTTAACCAATGGCCTACTTTTTAAAGTAAATTACGATTTAGGTCTAAGCAATGTATCACCTGAATCTGATGCTAAGATTAAACATCGTGTGGTAGGCCTGTCTGTAGGTTATAGCTTCTAATACCATTAAATAAAAAACAAAAAAAGAGGGCATCAATGTCCTCTTTTTTTGTTTTTATTGCATCATGAAGCACCTACTTTTGATCAGGCACGCCAAAGCAGAACCAGACTCACCCCATGGAGACTTTGAAAGGGCATTGTCTGCTAAAGGAATAAAGCAGGCAACAGAACTGGCTGGCAAACTAAACCAATACAATATCATACCCCATGCAATTGTATGCAGCCCTGCAATGCGTACCATTACCACAGCACAGATACTGGCAAACGAATTACACTTATCAGAACCGCACACCGATCCAGCAATTTATGAAGCGTCTGAGCACACCTTACTAAAAGTTATTAACCGCTTTCCGGATGAACACGACTTTACGGCACTGGTAGGCCACAACCCCGGCATCAGCTACCTGCTGCTCGGCTTATCGGGCGAAATAAGGGACGTACCGCCCTGCACCGCTATACTGGTGACGTTTGAGGTGGATAGTTGGCAAACTGTAAGTTCAGGTTCTGGCTCTATAGCTTATTATACCTCCCCAAAAGAGGCTAATTAATAGCGTACAGTTTACCGGGCCGGGTGCTGATGTATCCCTGCATTTCCATGTTTAACAAATTCATGGCCAGCTGACTGGTAGGCATATTGAGCTTAAAGCTTAACTCATCAATAGCTAATGGTGCACTGTGCTGGTACAAAGTCTCAAAAATAATGCGCTCCTGATCGTTCAAATCTATAGGCAGGGCAAATTGCTTAACGGCCGGTTTTCCGCTTTTTTCATTATCCCACCCTAACAAGTAAGCCAGGTCGGCCGCACAAGTGAGCAAGCCGGCTTTGTTATGCCTGATCAGGAAATTACAACCTTCAGAAAACTCATCAGTAGTACGGCCCGGAAAAGCAAATACATCCCGGTTATACGAGTTGGCTATCTCGGCAGTTATTAAAGCCCCTCCCTTAATTCCGGCTTCTACCACTACCGTTACATCGGCCATGCCGGCCACAATGCGGTTACGTTGCGGAAAATTTTCCCGGTCGGGTTTGGTACCCGATGGATATTCGGAAAGCAGGCCTCCGTTCAATAACATCTTCTCAGCCACTCCCCGGTTTTGAGTAGGATACAACCTGTCTAATCCATGCCCCAACACACCTACTGTCGGTATATCAAGGCGCAAGCTCTCCTTGTGTGCAGCTACATCTATACCCAACGCCAAACCACTTACTACCAGTACCTGATATTGCTGCAAATCCTCCAGCAATTGTTTACACAGTTGCCGTCCATAATCAGTGGCGTTGCGGGTACCCACTATGCTTACAATGCGCTGGTTGTTTAAATCGGCATTACCTCTGCTGTATAATAATATGGGGGCATCATTACAGTGCTTAAGTTTTTGCGGGTAACGGCTATCTGTATAAAATATAACGTCAATATTGTTCTTACTAATAAACGCCATCTCTTCCTCGGCCCGCTCCAAAGCCTCCGTTGTGTTAAGCAGCTCGGCCCTGAAGGCGCCTATTCCCGGAACTTTTTTAAGGTGGCTTAATGGTGCATTAAAGATTGCTGTAGCATTGCCGAAATAGGTAATTAAGGCTTTAGCCGATGCAGGACCTATGCCCTTGATAAATGATAAGGCTAATTGGTGTTTAAGTGACATAACTATTTGCCCTAAAGTACGCACTTGCCTTCATTCCAACCAACAATAAATAATTATACTTAATAATCAGACTGTTACACATTAAAACTATTTAAATAGTTTGCAAACTATAACCATAGTAGTATATTTGACTATCCGAACTATAAAAACAGTTTGCAAACTATTCGCATAGTTTACCCAAACTACAGAAATAGTTATCTATTTGGAGCGAAAAAATCATGAAAGAATTAACTAAAGCAGAGGAGCAGGTAATGCAGATTTTATGGCAGTTGAAAGAAGCCATAGTAAAACAGATATTAGACAAAATGCCCGATGACCCAAAGCCGGCCTACAACACTGTAAGTACCGTAGTACGGGTGTTGGAAAGCAAAGGCTTTGTTGACCACAAGGCGTATGGCAACTCGCACGTCTACTTCCCTATCGTGAGCGAAGAAGAGTACAAGAAATTTGCTTTCGATAAGGTTATCAAAAGCTATTTTAACAACTCTTACAAAACCTTGGTATCCTACCTCGTAAAGGAGCAAAAGCTAAACTTGAGCGAATTGGCAGAGTTGATTTTACTGGCCGAACGCAGCCGCAATAAAGACAAATGATGATGAGCTGGCTACAATACCTTTTGGAAGCAAACTTATACCTTGCGGTGGCTTACGGATGCTATTGGTTGCTATTCCGCAAACAAACGTTTTACACCGCCAACCGGGTTTACCTGCTGTTAAGCACCGTAATCTGCTTTGTAATGCCAGTGGTACAGTTAGGCACGCCCGGGCGGTCACATCAGGCTTTGCAACCGCAGCAAACAATAACCATAATTAGCCAAACTACGCATCTGGTTAGTAAGCAACCGACTATAGAGCCGCTTATAACGCGAAATAAAGCCGCTACAGCGCTTTACACAACTGGGGTGATACTAGCATTCGCTTTATTCGTCTTAAAGCTTTACAGCCTTTTTAAATTGATTTTTAAAAACACCCGAATCAAGCATAAAGGCTACACATTAATTTGCCTTAATAACAGCCCTGCTCCATTCTCGTTTCTTGGCTACTTGTTTGTTGAATGTAATCGACAAGTAGAAGATGCCGTTTTACAGCACGAACTGGTGCATATCCGGCAAAAACATAGTTGGGATATCCTATTCACCGAACTGGTTAAAATCATCAGTTGGTTTAACCCACTCGTGTACTTGCTGCAAAACAGCCTTAAAGCTCTCCATGAGTTTGAGGCTGATAACAAAGCGTCGTGCGCTGAGCAAAAGGACGAGTATGTCAATTTCCTGATCGCTCAAGCCTATCAAACCAGTGGGGTACCGTTTGCCAATCATTTCTCAAACCAGCAACTTTTAAAATCAAGAATAATGAAGCTCTATCAAAAAAGATCAGGTAAGTTAGCCAGGCTAAACTACCTTGTGGCCATACCGCTCTGCGCCGGCCTGCTCTGTGCTTCTACCTTAGCCTTTAGCAAAGATTATGGCTGGATTAAGCTTAACCTTAAAACACAGAAAATTAGTGAACTAATGCAAAAAACCTCTAGTGACACATCAGTAAGAAAATTAAGACTAAAGGTAACTAGTGGAGGCGTGACAGGAATTACGGACAAACTGGAAATTAAAGGCAATCCAGGTCAAACCTTTATTTATACTGCTAAAACATTAGTTGAGGAGGACAAGAAATTATTACTAAAAAATTATGGAATAAGGGTTGAAATAATCAGCGCATTAGCAACCACTACAAGTATTGTTTTACCGCCCACGCCCCCCACAGCATCACGAAAGCCTAAAAAACCGGCTGTGGTATCTGTAAGCGTTAAATACACCCCACAGGTAATGGAAGAGGTTAAAGGCGTGCCGCCGCCGCCAGATGTAAAACCGGTTAAAAACAAATCGGAAAAAGCTATGCAGCCAGGCACCTTATCATCTGCTATTAACGACAGTAAGGGAAGGGTGATTTCTGCATTACCCGGACTGAAACACTTTGTAGGTAATGTGTTTTTAGGGTCGTCGCCAGAAATGCAGTTCGACAACATGACAGACGAATACTTAATAAGGCCTCAAAAGGTTTACATACAGGTGAATAACCTTAAAATGGAAAATATCGAACCCAACAAGCCCATCGTATTTGGCGACAACCCTATTTATCTTATTGATGGCAAAACATATACGGTAGATGAGTTAGAAAGACGGTCTGCGAGCATTAGCACGAAGAACAAAACAGGCAGACTGCTATATGCCGAAAAGGTAATTTATCACAAACCTAATAATCCGGATGATATAGCCAAATACGGCTCCATTGCCAAAGATGGCATAAAAGAATTTGTCGGCATAATTTCGTCAAACTTGTAGCCACCCCTTCACATAAATCACCTGCTTAGTCTCGAAGAACTCTTCCTCAAAGTAGTTCTTCAGGAAGTATTGCTGAACGGCTAAACCCGACTCGGCAATTTCCTGTTTCAGGTCTCCACCTTTCAAATATAAAATTCCATTAGCCAGCTGATTGTCAGACTGCTTGCTGAATTTGTTTTTTACCCAGGGATAAAAATCCTTCAACTGCGTTACTGCTCTTGATATAACGAAGTTCACCTTACCGGGCACTTGCTCTGCACGGCTATGCGAAGCTTTTACGTTTTGCAAACCCAGGGCGTTAGCTACCTCCTGCACCACTTTAATCTTTTTGCCAATACTATCAACCAAATGAAAGCTGGTTTGCGGAAACATAATAGCCAGCGGTATACCCGGAAATCCGCCTCCGGTACCAACGTCTAACACTTGCTCGCCAGGCAAAAAGCGCATTACCTTGGCTATCCCCAATGAATGCAGCACGTGCCGCTCGTATAGCAAGTCCAAATCCTTGCGAGATATAACGTTGATCTGCTCATTCCAGTAGCCATACAACTGGGCCAGTTGGCCGTATTGCGCCTGTTGTAATTCGGTTAACTCAGGAAAATATTTAAGTATGAGTCCGGCGTCCATTTATCTGTCTATGCGGTTGATGATGTTACCAAGCAAGTACTTGGCGCGGAACAATTGGGCCTTAACTGTACCCAAGGGTAAGTCCAGTTGCTGTGCAATCTCTTCGTAAGATAACTCGTCGAAATACCTTAGGGTTAACAAGTTACGATATCTTGGCGGCAAGCTCTCGATCAGTAGCTTTATCTCTGCTGATTGTTGCTTCTTAATGGAGGTCTCCTCAGGATTTAATGTATCCGACTTAATTTGCAGTGGTCGGTCATCCTCCTCGTCCATCATGTTGTTAATGGATACAGTATTTAACTTCTTTTTACGCAAAAAGTCGATACAGTTATTAGTTGCCACCCTGAACAACCAGGTACTGAATGCATACTCCGGTTGATACTTGTCCAACTTTTCAAAAGCTTTCGCAAACGTTTCCACCGTTATATCCATTGCATCTTCCCTATTGTTCACCATTTTAAGCGACATAAAGTAGATCGAATCCTTATAGCGCTGCATCAGATCAGCATAAGCTTTCTGGTTGCCTTCTTTGGCTTTCATTACAAGTTGAAAGTCGTTTTTGGCGTTCTCAGTAAAATTGGCATTTACTTCCATTGGGTGGTTTTTATAAAGGTTCCTATTAGGCCAAATACATTCAGGTATAAGTAGTACAATAAATCAAAGAAGGGAAGAAACCATATTAAGTCCTTCCCTGTCAATTTATTAGCCGATTTTTTATAAATTATAACTTGAGTTATCAAACGCACAAAATATGCTACAGCAATTACCATGGGCTGCATATGGTAATGCAAGCATAAACATAATGTTACGTAAAATAAAAACCCGGCCATAGCGTCGAGGCTCAGCATACGCCGGTGCTTATTTTTATATAAACCGCCCACACCCATGTGTCGCTTCTTTTGGCGATAATAGGCTTGAAGAGTTTCCTTGGCATCGGTATAAACAAAGGAATCGGCGTGCAGTTCAACGGCCGTATTATCTGGAGTGGCATTACGGTTTACAAACAAATCATCATCACCAGCCAGTATATGGAGGTGCGAGGCAAAACCCTTTGTACGAAAAAACAATGATTTGGTATAAGCCAGATTACGACCAATACCCATGTACGCGTTGCGGCCTAAAGCGGCCGAAAAGTAGTTAATACCTGTTTTTAGAGTTTCGAACCGGGTAAAAGCGTTTATAAAGCCGCCTGCTTTTACATAAGGCGAATAGCCTAGTACAATCTCTGTTGCACCGGTAAAATTAGCTGCCATATGGGCAATCCAGTTAACGGAAGCCGGTTGACAGTCGGCATCAGTGAATAGCAAGTGCTCGTAGGTAGCAGCTTTAATACCCATGGTTAAGGCGAATTTTTTTCCGGTTTTAAAACGCGGATGCTCTGTAACAGTAACCATTTTAAGATGCGGATAGTTTTCACTCATATTCAGTAAAATATGATGTGAATCATCAACTGAACAGTCATTTACAACCACAACTTCGAAGGTTGGATATTGCTGCCCTAAAATTGCAGGCAAATATTTAACTAGATTTTGGGCCTCATTACGTGCGCTGATGATAACCGAAACCGGCAGTTGCACAGCCGACAAATCCTGCTCGGGCAAACGATAAACAGCCAGGCGACATTGCTGTATCAGCAAAAACCCCATTTGCACCACAAAGCAAAACAGGAATAGATAAAATAAAACTTCGGGTATATATTGTTCCAAATTTTAACCAACTAAAATAAAGGGCAAATTTGTTAAATTTAAGCGACTTATAGGGCAAATACTTCAAATTAACCTGTAGCTAACCTCTGCTTTAAACACACCACTTATTCCTCTTTGATTTCGACTAAATCCTTCTGTAAGGGCACGTAAACGGCTTTTTGGCTTAGGTTTATTTATTTAGTAATTTTGTCAACTTACAATGAAATTTAATTTAACTGCTCAAGATAAATTTTCAAAGGCTCGGGCCGGCGAAATAACTACAGACCATGGCGTTATACAAACGCCCATTTTTATGCCCGTTGGTACCGCCGGAACCGTTAAAGCGGTCCATCAGCGCGAACTAAAGAATGATATTGAAGCGCAAATTATACTGGGAAATACCTATCATCTTTATTTGCGCCCCGGGTTAGGCACACTTGAACAGGCCGGCGGCCTGCACAAATTTAACGGCTGGGATAAGCCCATTTTAACAGATAGTGGTGGCTACCAGGTGTATTCGCTAAGTCAAGCGCGTAAAATTAAGGAGGAAGGCGTTACATTTAGATCGCATATTGATGGCTCGAAGCATTTGTTTACGCCAGAATCGGCCATGGACATACAGCGCGTTATTGGTGCAGACATAATTATGGCTTTTGATGAATGCACACCCTACCCTTGTGAATACGGCTACGCACGCCGGTCCATAGAAATGACGCACCGGTGGCTTAAACGCTGCTGCGACCGGTTTGATAGCACTGAGCCTAAGTACGGCTATAGCCAAACACTCTTTCCTATTGTGCAGGGATCTGTTTACAAAGATCTTCGGGTAAAATCAGCCGAGGTAATTGCCAGCTTTGAGCGTGAAGGTAATGCTATAGGCGGCCTTTCGGTTGGAGAACCCGCCGAGGAGATGTACGCGATGACGGAACTGGTATGCAATATACTGCCCGAAAGCAAACCCCGTTACCTTATGGGCGTGGGCACGCCTGCTAACATACTGGAGAACATTGCCTTAGGCGTTGATATGTTTGACTGTGTAATGCCCACCCGTAATGCCCGGCACGGATTGCTGTTTACCAGCAACGGCATCCTCAATATGCGTAACGAGAAATGGAAGAACGATTTTTCGCCGATTGACGAGAATAGCGACCTATGGGTAGACCGCGAGCACTCTAAAGCTTATTTAAGACACTTAATAACCTCCGGCGAGATGCTGGGTGCACAAATAGCAAGCTTACACAACCTGCATTTTTACCTGTGGCTGGTAACGCAAGCTCGCGAAAAGATAATAAGTGGAGAGTTTTACAGTTGGAAGAATAGCATGGTTAAACAATTAGCCCAACGCCTCTGATGTTTAAATTCTTAGATAACTACATCAAGATCATCGACTGGTACATCATTAAGAAGTATCTGGGCACCTTTGTGTTCACGCTGTCGCTGTTTTTGGTAATAATCGTGGTGTTTGATGTATCTGAACACCTGGATGATTTTTTGAAGAGCAAAGCCCCCCTGAGCGCTATTGTTTTTCAGTACTATGGGGGTTACCTACCCTATTACGCCAACATTTTGCTGCCGCTTATCAATTTCCTGGCGGTGATATTTTTTACGGCCAAAATGGCCAACCAAACTGAGATTGTGCCCATATTAAGCGGCAAGACGAGTTTTAACCGCTTTTTAAGACCTTACTTCATTGCGTCGGGTGTTATTTTCGTCTTCTTTTTTATCGGTAACGTTTACCTGATCCCGTTAACCAATCAGTTAAGCGTAAAATTCGCTGACACTTATACCAACGAATCGGATCCAACCAAAAAAGAGATGCACATGCAACTGGACGACCGTACCTTCGTTTATCTCCAGTCATACGATAATGCGGTAAAAGCAGGTTATAATTTCATGCTCGAAAAATTTGACGGCGATGTTTTAAAGGAAAGGCTAACTGCTCAGAGAATTAGCTACGACTCATTGAAACACACCTGGTCGATACAAGATTTCAAAGTACGATATGTAAACGGACTAAAGGAGCAAATGATAGAAGGCTCCCGGAAAGATACACTGCTGGATATGAAGCCAACAGACTTTGAGGCAAACACCGATATCAACACCAACATATACAGGGCTATATCAACCCCCGACCTAAGCAAGCAGATTGAAAAGGAAAAAATAAGGGGCACAGGCAGGTTAATTGAACTGCAGTTGGAGAAGTACAGGCGTTTTATTTATCCGTTTTCGGCTTTTGTGCTTACGCTCATCGGCGTTTCCATATCATCACGTAAAGTACGCGGAGGGATAGGCCTGCCCTTGGGAATAGGCATACTGCTGTGCTTTTTATACATCGTAGTAGACCGCTTCGCGAACGTATTTTCACTCAAAGCCGGCTTAGCTCCTATCATTGCCGTTTTTATTCCCAATGTACTGTTTGGCCTTACGGGTTTATACATGTTACAAAAAGCGCCTAAATAAGCGCTAAAAAAATATTGTTCTTATGCCCAAACTTACAGCGCCCAATACCGAATTGAATAAAAACTTACTTATTCTGCACTTTACTGTATTTATATGGGGTTTTACCGGCATACTGGGCAAACTAATAACTATCACGGCGGTAAGCCTGGTTTGGTACCGGGTTCTCATTGCATTTTGTACACTTTTCCTTTACTTCAAATTTAATAAGCAGGCGCTTAAAGTAAATCGCAAAACGTTCCTGAAATTGTTTTTCACAGGCGCTTTGGTAGGCGGGCACTGGATACTTTTCTTCCAGGCCATTAAGGTTTCTACTGTATCGGTAACGTTGGTTTGCCTGTCGTCGCTTACCTTGTTTACCGCGGTGTTTGAGCCGCTTATTAAACGAAAGCCTATATCCAAACTGGAGATCTTTTCAGGATTGCTCATTATTACCGGCATAGTACTTATCTTTAAATTTGAGTCTCAATATACTTTAGGGATTTTTTTAGGGCTGCTTTGCGCTGCTGCCGCTAGCCTGTTTTCGATAATTAACTCAAATGAGGTAAAAAGCCACCACCCTGCCATCATTGCTTTTTACGAGCTTATAGGCGCTTTCTTTTGGATTACACTGTTTATGCTGTTAACCAATGGCATGGCTGATTTACACATTCCTAAGGCCAATGATATTGGCTATCTGGTTATATTAGGAACCATTTGCACTTCACTGGCCTACGTAGCAGGCGTATCGGTTATGCGCGAATTATCCGCCTTTAAAGTAGCACTTATAACCAACCTGGAACCCGTGTACGGCATTATTATGGCCTTCATGTTTTTTGGAGATTTGCATACTATGAGCTTAGGTTTTTGGATAGGTGCGGCTATCATATTATCTACCATTTTTCTTTTCCCGGTTGTACAGAAGCAAGCATCACGAATTAAAAACCGAAGAGCTGGCACACCGGCATAATCATCAACGATACACTAAGAAATTTTCCTGGCTATTATAAAAAGCAACAACTTCACTGCTAAGTATGTCCTTTTAGCCAGACTGTCCTAAGCAATCACATTCCACCGTTTGTTTGGCGTATTCATGTCGCCTGACTTCTTGCCGACGAAAAGCATGTGACTTCAAGTTGCTCTCCGGTTATCCAAAACTTGCTGATCGTTACCAGACACCTCCATACTTTTTTAGCGTACAAGTTCTTCTAAGCATTTAGATTCAATAATCTAGGCGGCTCGCCTTTCTTAAATTATGAACCAAAGCCTAAGTTGGGCACTCACCTCTAAAACTCATTTTAAAGACCTGTATTGAAGTTTAGCTTTTTTTAGCTACACAGGAACACCATCATTAAAATAATTGAGCAGATGTAAAATCCATTTTTTGCTTAGTGTATAGATTTAGAAATGGCCATCTTATAAAATTCTTCAAATTTATCTAATAAAAGACTGAACACGTCCAGTAATTCACTTTACGAAAATTTTATTATAAATTGATTATCAATTAATTATAAAAATCATATAAACATAAAAAACATACTATTACACAATTTATAAAATGGACTTACTAACAAAATTAGCAATTGACGTTTTCTAAAGTCGTGATACCTACTTTAAGCATTGTATATCAAATATTTAACATAAATCATATAAACTAATTTTACTACAACGTTTGTTGATAAGCCAGTTTAGTTAGTGTAATTAACAAAAAGTTGAGGTACCATGGTTTTTGTTAGGAGTGGTGTTAGTTTCAGTAAAATGTATACTACCCTATTTAATCCCTCGTAGTTATTACATTCGTTTTTGCTAACCCTAAGTCTTTTACACAAGTTGGCGTAAGCTTAAATTTGGATAGTATAGCGTTAGGTAAAGAAGGGTTTGCCGAAAATTTTGCATATTAGGCCACACAACTTTTAAAGGATCATGAGCTTTAGAACCACCTTGGCTATCATAATAACTGTCTTCCTCACGGTTACTATTATGCAAAATACAGAGGAAACAGAATTCATAATTCTGTTTGTACCGGTAACCTTACCTAAGCTGGTTATGTTAACAGCTATCTCTGTAAGTGCCTTTATTTTGGGTGTACTGGTTAGTCGCCCTCGGCAGAAAAAGGTGGTAAGACAATACGAAGATGACCAGGAAGATGACACTGATAACGAACAGCCCAGAAGGCGTCCCGATACACTAAGTGACGAGGATAGAGAATACATTAGCTAAGCACCAAGGTGCTTAGCTAATCTTAAAAACATTGGATGTTTATATATTTATGCAATAGAGGAAATTCCAGATCAGGCGTTAACTGCGCAAATCTCTCTGATCTTGCTCACTGCAAAATCTACTTCTTCGCGGGTATTGTATTTGGAGAAAGAGAAGCGAACAGCAGGGCGATTGGGATTAGCGCCTATACCATTTAAAACGTGTGAACCAATATTAGTACCGGAGCTACACGCGCTACCACCCGATGCAGAGACGCCGGCAATGTCCAGACTAAATAAAAGCATATCGGCCATTTCCATCTCCGGGAAAGAAACGTTAAGAACCGTATACAGGCTCTTATCCGGATCAGTCTCACCATTAAAGTGTATACCCGGAATTTGCTGTAACTGCTCCATCATATAGCTTTTTAGGCCTTGTATGTATGACTGATGATGAGACATCTCGCTATAAGCCATTTCTAAGGCTTTAGCGAGACCCACAATGCCGTACACATTCTCGGTTCCCCCGCGCATATTTCGTTCCTGAGAACCGCCGTAAATCATCGGGTTTATCTTCACTTTATGATTTATGTACAAAAAGCCGGTACCTTTTGGCCCATGAAGCTTGTGCGCAGCGCAAACCATGAAGTGAACTTTTAACTTGCTCAGATCATGCGCATAGTGACCAACCGTTTGCACAGTATCACTATGAAATAATGCATTGTACTGTTCGCAAAGAGCACCAATACGCTCTAAATCATTCAGCGTACCCAGCTCGTTATTGGCATGCATAAGCGAAACAAAACTGCGCTCGTTATCCTTCAGTAATTGCTCCAGATGCTCGTAGTTAACATGGCCTTTATCATCTATATCTACGAAGCTTAGCTTAATAGCACCAGTTTTTTCCAGTGCTTCAAGCGTGTGTACTACCGCATGGTGCTCGATACGACTGGTAATAGCATGCCTTAAGCCATGATCAATGATACCGCAACGAATTGCTGTATTATCAGCCTCGGTACCGCCCGACGTGAAAAAAATTTCGGCCGGTGACGTGTGCAGCAAATTAGCGATGGTTTTACGGGCCTTTTCCACTATGGAACGAGCCTCGCGACCATGAGCATGGATGGACGACGGGTTACCATATTGGCTTTCCATCACCTGCACCATCTGCTTCATTACTTCCGGATCAATTGGCGTAGTAGCTGCGTTATCGAGATAAATTCGCATGTTTAAGTGATTATTTAAGTACGTGTTGGGCTAATAATCGATTTATTTGAAACCAATCAACCACTAACACATCAGTTACCTATTGTATATTCAAAATTCCTTTTATGTCAGCTATAATCTTGTGTGCTAAATCATTAGCAGCGGCTTCATCTTCGGCCTCCGAGTAGATGCGGATAATGGGCTCGGTATTCGACTTACGCAGGTGTACCCATTGCTTATCGAACTCTATCTTTAAGCCGTCAATAGTACTGTGGGGTTGCGACATGTACATCTCTTCCACCTTTACCAATAGCCCATCTATGTCCATACCTGCTGTTAGCTCTATTTTATTTTTAGAAATAAAGTAGCTAGGATAGCTGGCACGTAATACAGATACCGGTTTGCCAAATTTGGCAAGGTGCGTTAAAAATAAGGCAATACCAACCAGGGCGTCGCGGCCATAATGTGTATCCGGATAGATGACGCCACCGTTACCTTCACCGCCTATCACAGCGTTTACCTCTTTCATTTTAGTAACCACATTCACTTCACCAACAGCGGCAGCATGGTACTCTCCTCCCGCCCGCTCGGTTACATCGCGCAGGGCACGGGTTGATGATAGGTTAGATACTGTATTGCCTTTAACGTGCTGCAATATATAATCGGCAACTGCAACCAGGGTATACTCCTCGCCAAACATCTTACCATCTTCACAAACAAAGCAAAGGCGGTCAACGTCAGGGTCAACAGCTATGCCCAAATTAGCCTGATTAGCCAATACCTGCGCAGATAACTCAGTCAGGTTTTCAGGAAGTGGCTCGGGGTTATGCGGGAAATGACCGGTTGGATCACAATATAGTTGATGAACGGTTTTAACACCTAAAGCCTCCAATAATGCAGGTACATAAATGCCTCCTGTAGAATTTACCGCATCTACCACTACCTTGAAATTAGCAGCCGCTATTGCTTCTTTGTCTACCAAAGGCAGGGACAATATTTGGTCTATATGCTTTTGCAGGTAGCTATTATCGGTAGCTACCTTACCCAAATCATCTACAGATGCATAATCAAATGCGCTGTTCTCCGCCATTTCCAGCACCTCTTTACCGTCAGTATCTGTGATGAACTCACCGGTACTGTTTAGCAATTTCAAGGCATTCCATTGTTTAGGGTTATGGCTGGCTGTTAAAATAATACCACCTGCAGCTTGTTCGGCGGGTACGGCAATCTCAACCGTAGGTGTTGTAGATAAACCCAGGTCTATCACATTGATGCCTAATCCCTGTAGCGTTCCTATAACCAGGTTGTTCACCATTGTGCCCGATAAGCGGGCGTCACGGCCTACCACAATCTTGCGGATCCCGGTCTTTTTAAGAGCCCATGCGCCAAAAGCCGAGGTGAACTTTACAACATCCAAGGGTGTTAAACCATCGCCGGCACTACCACCAATGGTACCCCTTATGCCTGATATAGATTTAATGAGCGTCAAAATGAGTATGAATTAATGGAGCAAAAGTAAAAATTTATTGATGTATAGCTTATAAAAAGCGTGTGGTATTTATGCCATAGTTAATTGGTTATATTTGCTGCGCTTATAAAACCGTTATCAATGCCCGATTTTTTACTGCAGCTAGACCGGCAGTTATTTCATTTTGTTAACTATACGCTTGCCAATCCGGTATTTGATGTAGTAATGCCCTGGTTGCGCAACCCCAAGTTTTGGATACCTGTTTATGTGTTCATCATCGCATTCAGTATTTGGAAGTACAAGAAAACCGGCGCATGGCTTATTTTACTACTCATAGTTACAGTAGGCGTAGCCGATTTTAGCAGCGCAAGCCTCATAAAAAAGCAAGTGCAACGCTTAAGGCCCTGCCGCGATGATGTGGTATCGAAAACTATTATAAGCCGGGCCCCCTGCGGTACAGGCTTCAGCTTCCCCTCAACCCATGCTACCGATCATTTTGCCATGTCGGTGTTTTTAGGCATGGTTTACAGCCGCAGGTGGCGTTGGGTATGGGTTTGGGTATTGCTATGGGCGGTGCTGGTATGCTTTGCGCAAGTGTATGTAGGCGTACATTTTCCGGTTGATGTTACAGCCGGGGCTCTGTTTGGTGCTTTAATAGGCTCTATTTTTGCGCAAGTGTTTAAAAAACTTCAACCTCAATTTTAATGTACTGGTATTTAGTTCTGCTTTTCTTGGCGGCCTTTTTAGGCGGCATGGCCGTTTTTCTGTTTAAAGGCGGTAATCACAAACAGCTAAAGCTGGTATTGTCTTTTAGTGGTGCCTACTTGTTTGGCATAACGGTACTGCACTTAATTCCGGATGCTTATCATGGCAACGACCACCTGGTTGGCGTATTTATTTTAGCCGGCTTTATCTTTCAGATCGTGCTGGAGCAATTTTCAGAAGGCATTGAGCACGGCCACATGCATGTACACGAACATGAAAAAGCAGCATTTCCGTTGGGTGTTATGGTAAGTTTATGCCTCCACGGCTTTTTAGAAGGTATGCCCCTGGCTGGCGGTTACCAAAACCAGTTGGTTTTTGGTATTGCGTTGCATCATATTCCGGCAGCATTTGCACTGGCTACGGTGCTACTGGCCAACCACCAAAGCAAAAACAGGACTATTTTTTTTATAGCCCTGTTCGCAATTATGGCACCTGCCGGCTACTTTTTCAGCAACGCCTTAAGCAGCGGCGGAATTGGAAACCTACAGCAATATTTTAACCGCATTATGGGTGTGGTTATTGGTATATTTTTGCATATATCAACTACCATTTTATTTGAAGCAGGCCCCGATCACAAGTTTAACCGGCGTAAGTTAATCGCTGTTTTATTAGGTGTTGCGATTGCCTTAGCCGGATTTGTTAGCGAGATATAGTATTACAGATTTAGTTTAATTTAATCACCCTTCGGGTAACTATGGCCTGGTCCTGCCTAATCTCTACCAGGCAAACGCCATAAGGTGTACCCGTTAAATCAATGCGTTGCGAGAACTCGTCGGCTTGCTTGTTAAAGCTATAAGTGCGATACGCCCGGCCTGTGCGTGCATCATACACTTTAATATCTACTTTGCCACTCAATTTATTGTTAAACGTTACATCAACATAATTTATAGCCGGGTTAGGATACACCTTTAATGTATTGCTTATGATACCGTTTTGCACCGAGTCGGTTTTATTGGCAACTTTAGTGGCCAGTTTCAACATCTCTCCTGTTTCAAAAGCTTTAGGTGATGAGGGTATCACAAATTGAGGCGTTTCGGTAACGGTAAGCGCTAACTGACCATTACTGATCTGCACTTTTTTCAGTTCCATCTGGTCGCTTCCTACTTTGGGTGTGTATATGCTGGCTGAGTCTGCATTGCCCAAATCAAGCGTATAATCGGCTGTTCGGCCCTTTTCATCAGGTATAACAAGCATATAGGCCGATTGCCCGTTGTTCTCATATCTGTCTACAATCGGGTTGCTATGAACAGTTTGTTTGAAAGTATAATTACCCAACAATTGCTGCGCCTGGTAAATGAAGTCTCCCGCTGGCTTACGTGATTTATCGCGGTTAAGCAAGCCAGATGAGCCAAATTGTATAGAACTATTTGGGTTATCGTCATAAGCCTGGTAAAAGAAAATACGGTCGGCACCTACCCGGGCATACAACAGCGCAGAACGCAATATCCAGTCGGCCTGGGTTTGCAACGCCGTTTTGTCGCCAATCGGAATAGCTTTTAAGTAACTACCCTGGTTAACATCATATCCAAGTTCGGTAACCCATACCGGCATATCTGCAGCATATTGATGAGCGGCTGCAATAAAGTCTTGCGCTACCTGGGCAGTTTCACCGGTTTCGGGCGCCATGCCGCGTGTAGCGTTTCCACCCTGTGATGATTTAGCATCGTTTGAGTACAGGTGGTAATTAATTACATCCCAACATAAATTTACGCTGCCGTCGGCATTGTAACCCCGGTTTTGCTTGCACCAGTCAACCATGGCGCGTAAGTAATCGGTATTGGGCGAAGCCAAACCAGCCATTACCACTTTCATATTCGGGTCGGCATTTTTAACACCTACACCCGGCCCCATGGTATTCTTGTGCCCATCATAGAAAGCAGAAAGGTTGGCCGCATATTCAAAGGCGGTTTGATAAGCCTTGCGGCCTTTCCACCATTTGTCGCGCTCGTTATCACATTCAATGTATTTAATCAGGTCCATCCCCTGCTTTACGGTGTTTACACCATCGCCATACCAGCGTTGCGTGGTATTTACGCTAAGCTGAGATGCATCTACGCCTGTACTTGAACCGTACCTGGCCGCAAACTGAAAGCCAGCCCTGGCCTGCTCAATGTAAGATGTTGGTTTGGTAAAATCCTGACCATATTTTACAGGCACGTTTTCAGCATCGCGCATATCGCCTGGATAGCTATCGAGCAACCAATCAGGTAACGTTTTCAAGTCAGCAAGTATTTCAATTCCTTCGGCCTTAGCACGTTGGTACATGACATCATAATTCCAGCCACCGCTATGGGAAGGGTTGAAAGTGAAACGACCTTGTTGCGGTTCAATACGTTGCCAATCCAGATAATGCCTTACCTGGGTAAAGGTTTTCATGGCTTTTAAACGCGATTCATCTATCTCGTACGGCTTGTTCGGATCTTCAAAATCCCACTCAAAGGCATTTACACCAAAGTAATGATTAAAAGGCACGTCTTTTTTTGGTGCAGCCGTAACTGCATGCGCTGCCTGGTAGGTGCCATAAAACTCTACCTCGGTCGGGAACATGTACCAGCAGTTAAACACAATAAATTTAACGTCGGTAATTGGGTTGTCCAATTCAAACTGACCGTCGCCGTTTAAGTTTCTTTCGGGGTAAGGCCCAACCCAGGTGTTATACCTGTCGCCGTTAAACGTTGCAATTTGTATTCTTTTGCCGCTACTGGTAATTACTGATACGGTAAATGGCTTATCACCTAATGTACCTGAAGCATCATAAAACTTAATTTTTGATAACGTGATCTTCTCACCATCAGCAACCGGGTACCAGGCGTCATAGTTGTTAAATATCTTTCCCCAGGTATTACTAATAGGTACATCAACCACACCGTCAAACAAATCGGCTATACCATCATTGCTGCTGTTGATCTGGTACCATCTTTTAGCATCAATAGGAATTTTTACAATAGCTGCCGGATCTGCAGGCGCGGGATCAGGTTTTGGTGCAGGGTCAGGAGCGGGAGTGATTACAGGGCTGGGCGTAGTAACAACCGGCGCCGGTTTCGCAGGTTCCGCTGGCAATACCACAGGCGGCGTTTTTACCGTATCGATTGGCACTTCTACAGGCGCAGGAGTTGGATCGGGCAGCACTACTGGTGGCGTTTTTACTGTATCGGCTGGTGCTTCAACAGGTGCTGGAGCTGGTTCAGGCAACACTACCGGCGGCGTTTTTACCGGATCAGCAGGTGTTTCAACAGGTGCCGGAGTTTGCTCTACAGGTTCGGGTTTAGCCTCTTCTGTCAAATATCCGTACACGAACACCTTTTGCGGCATGCTGTTACAATACTTATGTATTATAATGGCATCAGCTTCCATTGGCTGTGGCAGATTCATATCCTGCATTACCATGTAGCTTGGACCGGTAAATTTTCCTATGAGGGTTTTAGTTTTTCCATTTAAAATATAAATATCCGCAGGATTATCATCGAATACGCCTTTGTAATCGTATAATGACAGACGTGAAATGGTACTGCGTTTTTGTAATCGCAGCGTTACATCAACATACTTAAAATTATTTTGCCAGGCATCAGGTATCAGGTTGTTTAGATCATCATTTAATAGCGATGAGTAATCCTGACCTGTATCTTCGCTCGCATTAACGGAGATGACAGGTATTCTCTGTTCTGATTGAGCTAAACACCGTGCATTGAAGAAAAATATGATCGTTGCCGAACATAGCACACCTAAGGCGTGGTAAAAATACTTACTGCGCATAAAAGCTTATATAAAATGGAATTCGAGATTAATTTGCACGCAACGCAAATATGTTTGGGTACCAGCTAAAAGATGTGTATACTGTGAAGTAGACAATTACACAGTGAACTGTGCAACTTTTGTGAAGTTTTTAACAATAGCGAACTATTTACAAAAAAGTTTCAACTCAAATATACAAATATTAATACAATAGAAATAAAATTACCTGTTATTTGTAATTATTTCTTTATCAATTTGTACGTTAGCCTATGATAGAATGTTTCAGCCCGTCGAAGATACTTTCGAAAAATGTAGGAATGCTTAATCCTTTGCTATAATTAAAATACAGAAAGATTATGAGCACGATGGCTGCTATTACAATGAAGCGTTTAAATAGGTAGCCTATAAATACAATAATAAGCGGAATAGCCACCAACCACATCCAGCTTATGCGCAGCGGACTTAGCTTATCGCCATGCTTATATATATAATATAGCGTAGAGTAAGAACCGCTTTCGTTTTTGTGCTTAATAAACATGAAAGCAGACTTTTCCACCTTATGCCTGTAAAAAGCTGTGCCGTTCTGAAAAGTCAGTTCATTCTCGAATCCATTCAGGGTGAAGGTATATTTACCACTGATGTTTTCCTGTACCTGATTAAGCGTATCGGTGGCCACAATGGCGATCTCCTTTTGTGCAAACGGATTTTCTTTAATTACGAAACGCTTAATGTTAACGGTATCTGCCATGGCCAAGCCTGCAAACAGCATAAACAACATTACTGAAAAGAGTGTCTTTCTCATTGTACTTATAGGATGACAAAGGCTTAGGCTCTTAAAGCTACTACCTGTTGAGCAGGTAAATATACAGATTTAGCACCGAGGCGAAGCTTACCCATAGTAAATAGGGAACAAGAAGCCCCGCCGCAACTTTGCTATACTTACCAAAGTAATAAATATTAGCTACAATAGCTATTAAGAGCAATACAATCACAACCAGCGCTCCCCAAATTTGGTGCATACCAAAAAACATGGCAGACCATAAAAAGTTAAGCAGCAGTTGTACAAAGTAGACTATCCGGGCTGAATTATATTGTGCACCACTGTTTCGTTTTTGATAAACCAGGTAGGCGGCTATCGCAATCATTACATATAATGCTGACCACACAGGGCCAAACAACCAGTTTGGCGGATTAAAAGATGGCTTGTTAAGCGCGCTGTACCAGCCCGGTATTTGCGGTATAGTAAATAACGACGCCGTTACAGCTATACATAACGTAATAAGCAGGCTAACGATTAACGGCCATAATTTAAAAGTACGGTGTTCTGCAGATTGCACAATGAGGGTTGTATTAATCTGCAAATCTATCTAATTCCTGCTGTAATGAAAACAAAGCGTCGCGGGTTAGCTTCAATTGTTTAAGCAGAATGTTTCGCTGCTCATCAGTTAATGTATTTTCATCCATTACTGTTTCGTAAGCTGTTTCTGCCGCGCGGTCTCCTCTTATACATTCATTCAATACCGACTTTTCATCGTTACTTACCAACGCTGTTTTAATATCAACCCAAACCCGGTGCAGTGCGCCTACCGGTCCGCCACCTGTTTCGGCTTCAAAGCCACTGGCTTGTACCAGCGTGCGTAACTCATCAGCAAACTCCGCCCGCTCGGCGGCCAACCTGGCAAATACCGCTTTTAATATGGAGTCGCCAACAATTTCTGTAGCTTGTAAATAGCCTTCCTTACCATCGTTGGCAATAATGATTAAATGATTTAAGCCGTCGGCCGTATTTTTAAGGGTACCTTCCATAACTGTAGCGTTTATTAACACTACAAAAGAACCGCATGTGTGGTTTACCGTAATCAGGTTTGTGATATTCACATGAGAATACTTTTATATAAAAAAAGCGGAAGCCCTGTTGGCTATCCGCTTTATCAATAACAAAAAATCAGGAGGCTTATTTAGCAAATTCGTTGATGGTTTCGATGCTGCCATCAGGACGATGCTTTAGTTCGGTTACTTTTACATTACGCAGGTGAGTTTTGCCAGATAGCTCCGTATCGTGGTAGAACAGATACCATTTATCTTTAATTTGCACAATAGAGTGGTGAGTGGTCCATCCTTGTACCGGTTCCAGAATTACGCCTTTATAAGTAAACGGCCCGTAAGGGCTGGTACCAATAGCATAGCATAAATTATGCGTGTCGCCGGTTGAATAGGTGAAGTAATACTTATTGTTATATTTATACATCCATGAGCCTTCGAAAAAACGACGATCGTGGTCTTTACCCAGCAAGGGCTTACCTTGCTCATCTAGTATAATTACATCCTTAGGTTTCTCGCTAAATTCGAGCATATTTGCGCCCAGTTTAGCTACTTTAGCTGTTAACGCCGGCGCATCGTCTTTTTGCAAATCCGTTTTAGACCCATTAGGCCCTGAGTAGCTTCCGGTAGCCCAGCGCTGTAACTGGCCTCCCCAAATACCACCAAAATACATGTAGTAACTACCATCAGTATCTTTAAAAACGCAAGGATCTATACTAAAGCTTCCCTCAATTGGCTTAGGTTGTGCTTTGAACGGCCCCACCGGCGATTTGCTGGTTGCTACGCCGATACGGAATATGTCTTGCTTGTCTTTAACCGGAAAATACAGGTAATAAGTCCCTTTTTCAAAGGCTGCATCCGGAGCCCACAACTGGCGACCTGCCCACGGAATGTTTTTAATATCTAATGCTACCCCGTTGTCTTTAACCTCTCCACCTACACTGTCCATTGATAACACATGAAAATCTTTCATATTGAAATGGTCGCCATTATCATTCTCGGGCGTACCGGTATCAATATCGTGCGATGGATAAATGTAAACCTTACCGTTAAACACATGTGCTGACGGATCTGCCGTATAAATATGGGTAACTAATGGTGGAGATATAAATTTTGATTTCGGTATTTCTTTACGGGTAACGCCAGGTATGCCCGTTTTATTACCGGCATTTTGACATGAAGCCAATGCGGCAACGCTTAACAAAGCAACAGCAGGCAGATGGGTGATTTTAAGCATAATTGATGTTGTAAAATAGTTTTGCAATCGGTTGCATAAAGAAACAACTTTTTTTTTAATTGCCTGCTATTTTAAAAATCATTTAATGCAGAATACTTTTAGGGAAAGAAGTATGGTAACTGAACTTAAGACACTGCTAATAAAGCCTCATACAGTTTTTCAATTTCAATTGGCTTCCTTAAAAAGCCGGTGAAATAGTCAGCATACTCCTCGTTATTCTCGGCCGTTATATCTGCCGTTAAAGCAAATATGGGCGTAAGTAAGTTAGGATTCTGGTTTTTACGAATATGCACGGTAGCATCAAAGCCGTTCATTTCGGGCATGTGTATGTCCATTAAAATAAAGTCGAAAGCTTTGGTTTGGGCTTTTTCTACTGCATCAAGCCCATTTATGGCGTGCTCTGCCAATATCCCCCACTTTGACAATAACTTGCGAGCTACCATAGCGTTGATCATATTATCATCAGCAAGGAGCGCCACCTTGTTTTGCAACTGATTAAGATGCTTTGTAGGTGTTTTTTGTAGCAGGATGCTTTTCTTGAATTTAATATCGAAGTAGAACTGCGAACCCTGCCCTATTTTACTATTAAAGCCCACCTCACTACGGTGTAATTCGACCAGCTTTTTAACAATGGCCAAGCCTAAACCTGAGCCACCCTGCCTACGCGTAGTAATTGCTTTAGGCTGCGAAAAACTATCGAACATTTCAGCGAAAAATTCTTCGGGTATACCTATGCCCGTATCGGTAATAGTGAAGCGAATAACATCGTGCTCTGGTTCGGTCGAAAGCAAAGTCACTTGTGTTGTTACTTTACCTGCATTAGTATATTTTATAGCATTTCCGATCAGGTTGTTGAGTATCTGGGAGAGTTTAGTTTCATCCAGTTCGTAAATGTCGGCTATACGGTTATCTATAATTAGTTCACATTCCAGCCCTTTTGCTTTGCCTACTTTGCTAAAGGCTTCGCAAAGGCCGTTCAACAGCTTAATTAAGCTGCTTGGGCGGCATTCTAAATTTACTTTGCCGGTGTCCAGTTTGGTAAAGTCCAGAATATCATTAATAATCATGAGCAGGTTATTGGATGCAAACTTGAGCGAATCCATCAACTGCTTCTCCTCATCCACAATGCGTTCGCTTAATAGTGACGTTATGGTGATAACAGCATTAAGCGGCGTGCGAATTTCATGGCTCATGGTGGAGAGAAAGTTCTGCTTCATTTTTGCGGTATGCTCGGCCCTGGCCTGGTTTTCCATAATACGGGCCCGCTCCTGCTCCATTTGAGCGGCTTTTTCAAGCGACTCCATACGTGTTATCAATTCGTAATTCTCAATAATCTTGAGCGTTTGCGTGTTAATAACCGCTTCCTTATTATGCAGATACTGTTCGAGGTATGCTAACGACTTAACCGTATCCTGCTCTGATTTATAAAGCTGATAAAGCTGGTAATTAGACTTGAACTTGATATAAATGATATTGTACTGCGTGCTGAACTGAACAGCCTTTTCGAGTATGTGCTTGGCTTTATCAAACCGGTTGGTTTTGATATATAATTCGCCTAATTTGCAATAGGCCATAGCTAAGCCAAGCCTTTCGCCCATCTCCTGATGTATATTAAGCGCGTTCTGATAATCAAGCTCGGCCTCATGCCAAAGTCCTTGTGCTGCATAGACTTTTCCGCGGCCATAGAGGGCAAATGCCAATCCCCTTACATCGCCTGTTTTTTGCTTGATAGCAATAGACCGTTGTATAATGTCCATCGCCTTTTTTATCTTATTTTGCTTAAGATAAATACCCGAAAGCGGATTGTAAGCGTTGGCAATAAGATCTGCATCTTTTACTTTTTTGGCTGCCTCAATCGAGGCCTCGTAAGAGCGTATTGCATTTTTACGGTCGCCAAAATACTCGTATATGGTTCCTAACGACTTTTGTACACGGGCCTCATTATGATAGTCGTTAAACTTACGGTATATAACAAGGCTATCAATAAGGTGCATTAAGCCCAAATGATAATTATCTGTTTTATAATAAACACCTGCTATACTGTACTGTGCATCGGCTATTCCTCTTTCATCTTTAAGCGCTTTGAAATACCGCATGGCTTCTTTAGCCGCACTAATGGAGCGCTTATACTCACCCCTAATCATGTAAAACAGCGAGAGGTGGTTAAGGCTTTTACCTATGAGGCTTTGGTCACTTCGGTCTTTGCTAATTTGAAGCGCTTTTTTGGCCAGGCTAATGCTATGATTGGGGTTATGGCCACGGCAGTTATAGGCATCACTGAGCAATTCAATTACGTCAGATTCAGGGACCATAGCCGCTACATTCATGAGCTTGATAAGATAAAAATTGGTGTTTATACGGAGGTGGGGTAACCCAGGTTATAAACAAAGTAAACAAAATAATATGTTAAAAAGCAAACTATTTAAGATATTATTTTGATGTAATAACTCGTAAGCCATTTAAGTGCATCATACGATTATTTATTAATTGAATGCACAGGAAATGGCTACTTTTGCTCCTGAATGTTATCTATAATTTACCGAGATGAAGATCTGATTGCCATTAATAAGCCTAATGGCCTGCTCGTTCACCGATCGCCTATAGCTGCTGATGCTTCAGAGTTTGCTTTACAACTGTTGCGCAACCAAATTAACCAGCATGTTTACCCCGTGCATAGGCTTGATCGTAAAACTTCCGGTGTATTGTTGTTTGCATTAAACAAGCCGGCAGAAATTGCCATGCAGCAGCAATTCTCCAACAATCAGGTCATAAAGTCTTATTTGGCGATTGTGCGCGGGCATACGCCCGAAACAGGCGCAATTGACTACCCATTGAAAAAGGAGAATGGTACTGTCCAGGAGGCCTTTACTGCTTACACAACACTTGCCCATACAGAGCTGCCGGTTGCCCTGGGTAAACACCCTACCTCGCGTTATTCATTAATTAGGGCAAACCCTACCACCGGACGTATGCACCAGTTGCGCAAGCATTTCAGTCATATCTTCCATCCTATTATAGGAGATCGCACGCACGGCTGCAATAAGCAAAACAAGCTATTTACCGAAACATGGGAAATGAACACCATGATGTTACATGCACAGCAGTTACAATTTACACACCCTATGAACGACAAGCCAATTACCGTACAAGCGTCATTGCAACCCGAGTTTGAACGAATGATGTTGCTGATGGGATGGAACGACGCATTAATTATGCTCTAATTACAACCCAAATATCTCCGGGTACTGCAACGCTGCTTTGAGTATAAAGTTCATGGAATCAGTTACCCATATTTTACCTTCTTTTACGTATTGCAATACCTGGGGCGCAGGCATGGTGAGCACTTCAATATTTTCAGTAACATCAAATTTCTGAACCGAATTAATCTCCGCATTGAATAGCAAATATCCGTAGGTGATCTGCCGGGTTTTAGTAGGATTATTGGCTATCATGCCTAATGATATCAGCTGGTTCTCGTGGGCTTTAATACCGGCTTCCTCTTCCAATTCATTTAAAGCCGATTGAATAAGCGACTTACCTTTTTGCTGCATGCCGCCGGGTAATTCGAGCAATATTTCGCCTAAGCCATGTTTGTATTGCCTTACTAATATCACCTCATGCGATGGTGTAAGCGCTAACACTTGTACCACATCACCCAGGGGTGAAAAGTAGTAATCGTCTATAACCTGACCTTCAGCTATTTCAACGGTATGGCGCAATAGCGGAAACCAAGGGCTTGGCGACACGTCTTCTTCATTCAGAACTTTCCACTTTTGAATATCATTGTTAGCCTTCATGCTGCTAAAATAGCAAAAAAGCTGCCTCCCGCAATCTGCTGGCAGCTAAAGCACAACAGTGTGCATGCTTTATTACCTGTTATGCTTTCATTACACCTATCTTCTCGCCTTTCCAATCCGGAAATAGTAGTCTGTCATTGTTCACTTTAAGCTGGCGGTCGGCTACTTCGCTAAATACGCTACGGAAATCGGTGGTAACAGCAAGGTCACGGCCATCCTCCAAATTCTCTACAGCCAGCGGCTTAATGTTACCATGTACCAAACCACCATTAACATTATTACCTAAAATAAAGTTACAAGAGGCGCGACCATGGTCAGTACCACCAGTACCATTTTGATGCACGGTACGGCCAAATTCGGTCATCGTCATTACGGTTACATCATCCTGATAAGCGCTCAGGTCGTTCCAAAAGGCCATCATGCTATTACTTAAGTCGCCAACGTTACGAGCAAAAATACCGTTTTCTGTGCCCTGGTTATAGTGAGTATCCCATCCGTTAGATTCAGTAAAAGCCACTTCAAGCCCCACATCCATCTTAATTAACTGGGCTATTTGTTTAAGTGAATTGCCCAATGCCGAGGTTGGGTAAGTTACGTTGTTGGCCGGCTTATAATTTTTGATATCGGCTTTCTGCAGCATTTTTACGGCATCGAAGCTTTCCTTGCCGGTGTTATGCAACAAGCCTGTTGATGTTTTATCATACAGGTCTTCAAAACTTTTAGCAGCCAGGTTAGCCCCCGCCTTGTTACCCTGCATTTGTATGGCAAAATCTTGCAAGTTGCTAATAGCTACAGCCGGGTTATCGCCATAAAAAGAACGCGGCATAGCCGAAGTTAAACTTACCGCCGTAAACGGTGTAACAGCATCATGCCCCAGCAAACCTACAGCCCGGTTAAGCCAGCCACTGGCTGTACCTTTATTAAATGGCGTGCCCGACTCCATAAAGTCCTGTGCATCAAAGTGAGAGCGGGTGGTGTTAGGTGAACCAATACCATGTACAATACCCAAACGCTTTTCTCTAAACATAGGTTCGAATGCCTGCATGGCCGGGTGCAAACCAAAATGACCATCTAAATCAATTAGCGGCTTGCCAGTGGTACTTGCTTTTGCTGCCGACATAAACAGCGTAGGCCGCGCAGCCTTTAAATACGTATCGGTAAATGGCGTTACGGCCATCAAGCCATCCATAGCGCCGCGCTGAAATATACACACCAGCACTTTACGTTTACCATAAGGTTTTATGATTTGCTCACTGGCAACGGCTTCGGCCAAAAAGCCAGGTATACCGCCCATAAGGCCTACACCCATTAACGCTAAACCGCCAGATTTTAAAAAGCCTCTTCTGTTTACCATAACATTTGGAGTTGTTTTGTTTATAATTAGTTAACGGCGCTGAAATTCCGGCGATCCAATAATAACACCTACCACCTGTGCCAGCATAGAATTATTACCATTAGCTGTTTGCACAGCCGTATAGGCATTCCTACCTTTTCCTTTGAGCCCTTTTCCTTTCATTGCAGGTTCGCTGCCGCCCATCATTGGGTCATCAGGTAACATGGCTGAATTACCTGCCGGCTTGGCTTGTGCGCTGGCTACTTCTACCTTGGTCATCAACTGCGGATCATTTAACAAAGGTGTAAGCCGCTTAATGGTCTCGCTTAAATTACGCTCGGGCATAATCAATTTACTGTACGTAGCTAAGGCATCTTGTGCACTCTCTGGCTCGCGATGATTGTTTAAAGAGGCCAGATCTACCTTAACACCAGGTATACGGCCAGAGGCTAGGGCCAAACCAAAGTTCATACGGTTTAATAACGCTCCGGTGTTTATCCAGTATTGTCCCTTATCAGGGAAACCGGTTGGTGCCTGGTAGTAATATTTCTTCTCTCCCATTTTGTTTACCCAGCTATAAAGCTGGTAAGGTTGCCTTATTTCGGCATGCAAGCTCCGTACAGCACCAACTGCTAATTCAAACGGCGACTTGGTCTTCTCCCTGAGAGCTGAAGCGCTCCAGAACTCGGGCGATGATACCAAGGTTAATAAAACTTCTTTAATATCACCATCCTTTTCTTTAAAAGTGCGGGCCATTTTATCAACCAATGATTGTACGGGAGCATCGCTCACAAAACGCACGGCCAACTTACGGCTTATGAATTTTGCTGTAGACTGATGATGGGCCAGCATATTAAGTAGATCCACCCCTTCCTGGTAACCACCATTAGGGCCAAACTTTTTGCCCAAAACAGTTTTCTCGCCTTTATCATGCCGGTTAGGTATAAACAGGAAGTCGCCCTCGTGTACAAAGCCTTGCTTATCCAACTGTTCTGGGCTTAAACGCTCCAAAACCTTCTTCACTCCGCCCCCGTATGCTTCGTCACCCATTGGGTAAACGGTCCAACCAGTTAGCACTCGTGCTGCCTGGGTAACGTCTTGCTGGGAGTAACCACCATCAACGCCTAAAGTATGCAGCTCCATAACCTCACGGGCATAGTTCTCATTCAATCCTTGCGCCCTCTTTGCTTTAGGCAGCTTTTTAACCATTGGTGCATTTGTCATCATCGAATCGCCCTGATTGCTTTGCATCATGGCAGCTAAACGCTTACGCTTAAGTGCAGCTACCGGCTTAGCTCCCCCTGCATTTTCACCAACGCTGGTAAAGTTATCAAGGTAGACCAGCATGGCGGGCGCTTTTGCGGTGGACAGCAGCATGGTTCCGAATTTACCAAACACATTTGGCCTAATTACATCGCGCTCATAAGCCGGAATAAACACGGCACATTGATTTTTAGTAATAGACACGTTAAAATGGTTAAACCAAAAATCGGTCATTACTTCCTGCAGTTGGTTTTGCGTATAGGCTGCACGCAGTACCTTTTGGTTAATAAACTGACGAAACAGCTCCTGCTCAGGCGCCATGCCTTTTTGCTGCATGTAGTTGAGCAGCACAGTACGATATTCTTTTTTATCGGTTTTAACCGAATCTTTGTTCACCACGCCATCGCGTATGGCCATTCTAACTAATTGGCCGTTACGCGGATATTTGGCAACCAGTTGCGCATTACTCATGTTTTCCGCATCCAAACGGTTAAGTAGTTGTGCGAGCGAATCGTCAGACTTCTTTGCTTCGAGTTGTTGAGCAAACCAGTTCTCCAACCCTATTTTAATTACCTCATCAACCTGCCCGGGCGTAGCGCCGTAAGTGAAACGGCTTAATAAGTGCGCCGCGGCCTGCCGCTCGGTTAACCCCGCTTGCTTGTAGGGAAACTTTACGGTTGCTTTATAAGCATGAGCAATACTGTAAAAAGCGCAAAGCCCGGTTACCATAAACAAAATGGCAACTACATATAACAGTTGTTGGATGCGAATTTTCATAAATAAGGTTATTGATAGCGGATTTTAGACGCTAAATTTTCATCAAGGTTTAGCGATATAGTGAATTTAACACAAACTTAACTTTGATAATGAACTTGTTACACTGCAAACAACTGACCCATATCTTTAAATGCCTTAAACTCTAAGGCATTGCCTGACGGGTCCAGGAAAAACATAGTGGCCTGCTCGCCCGGCTGGCCAACAAAACGAATTCCCGGCTCAATAATAAAATGGGTATTTTTTTTCCGCAAGCGGCTTTCCAACTCGTGCCATGCTTCCCATTCCAATACCACACCATAATGCGGTATGGGTACATTGTGACCGTCAACTAAATTGGTTGGATGTTCTTCCGGAACGGCCGGCCTGGATTTTAAGTGAATAACAAATTGATGTCCGTATAAGTTAAAATCTGTCCAGTGGTCGGAGCTGCGGCCTTCGGCACAGCCTAAAACATCGCGGTAAAACCGGCGTGCCCCGTCTAAATCATAAACTGGCACCGCTACATGAAAAGGTGTTAATCTGCTCATTACTATTACTAATGCTCAAATTTATACATATTTTTATAAGCGCCGCCTTATAACATATTAACAATTCATCAAATACCAATAATCACTGCCGCAACCATTTAAGACGTGATTTGCGAAGCTTAGGCAATGGGCCTAATGTAGACTAGAAGAAAATGTTTTAGGAATATACATAGCGAATGATAAGATGCGTATTTGTAAGTGCAAATCACCTCTTGCCCTTATAGGTGAAACACAGGTTTTAGCCGATGGAAAAAGACAATTGCCTCCCAGTGATATATAACGAACGGCTGATGAAAGATTACGCATAGGTAAACACCACAACATTGGAAAAGCCTTCCCACGCAAAATAGTGGCTCCACCTGTGCCTGCAATTCAACCCTATGGCTAAATCACCCAAGAAGAAGTAGTAGCATCGTTAATTATTCTTTAAAAATTCAAACTCAGTTTCCTGCTTGTTTATAAATATTAAGTATTCCGCTACTAAATATTACTTATTAATCAACAAGCGCATATTTGCGCACTGTGGAAGTATGGGGATTAATTAACCACTGTTTGAGGCTTTGTTCTCTCATGTTTTGGGGAAATGCCACCACAAATATATTGAGGTAACTACTTTTTTAGCTATAAATAGGCGTTGGAACACCGTTTGCCTAAAGGTATTCATACAACGAATAAATAATTATATGAAACACCTTTTTACATGTGCATTATTAGCGGGAGTAGTAACATTCTCGGCTTGTAAGAAAGACACAATGCAGCAGGAAGAAACAACCACAACTACTGTTACCGGAAATAAAATAGCACCTGATGGCTTTAATTTTTCTACCACCAAAAATGTAGCTTTAAACCTTACATTAAAAGCCAACAATAATGATGCGTTAGGCGGCGTAGTAGTAAGCGTTTACTTACCAACCAATACTGAAGAGCCTATTTTTAAAGGCGTTACTAATAGCAATGGCGTATTGCAAGGCACTATTACTGTACCTGCTTCTGTTAGCCAGTTAATTATAGATCCGGCTTATGTTGGATTGATGCGTTATGCACAAGGCACTATCACTAACAGCAATACTATTACAGCTACTATTGGTGGCAAAGACGGTTTTAGTGGTGATATCACTGCTCAGGAGGTAACTGTTAGTACCACAACCGGTACAGCCTCAACCAAATCAACGGTTGCTTACGGCGATCCGATAATTGCTTACCCAAGTCCTTATAGCGGTTCATCAAGCGCTATTGTTAATACTACTACTTATCCGTTTAAATTGGGTCGCCCGGTTTACCTTGAGGCAACACCCGATAACATTGATGCTTCCCTACTTTCTTATATCAATGCATCATTACCAGAAGGCGTAGCATTACCAACCTCACACCCTGAGTATTTGACTACTACTGCAGTGCCTAACCTGAATATAACTGCAACTTCTGATGTTTGGATAACATTTGTATCTGAAGGTGCAGGTTACGCGAACAGCCTTGCTTACTACACCTATCCTACTAACAATCCGCCGCAAAGCGTTTATGATGTTGACAATGCTACATTGGTATTTCCTAATGCATCGTCATACGGTTCAGGCGGTGGCTTAAAAGCTGGTGACAAAGTTAAAATCGGCCGTTTTAGCGCAGGTACTTCTGTAGGCTTTGTTTTGATTCAAAATGCATGGAATGGCAGTGGCGTATTAACCGGCAACACTAAATTCTATTCAGATTACAAACTGAACCCTGAGATCAGAACTAGTAATAAAAAACACTCAGTAACCCTTTGGGATGACGTTCACAAATTGTTCCTAATGGGTTTTGAGGACATTAACCGCGAAAATGGTTCAGACCAAGATTTTAATGACCTTGTAGTATATGCTACTTCTAACCCGGTAACTGCTATATCACCTATCGGTGTACCAGCTATTGATAAAGGCGGAGATACTGATGGCGATGGCGTGCAAGACGAGCAAGACGCATTTCCTACCGATCCTACTAAAGCTTTTGTAAGCTACTACCCATCACAAACTGGTTATGCCAGCATTGCTTTTGAAGACAACTGGCCTAAAAAAGGTGATTTTGACCTGAACGACTTAGTAATCAACTATCGTTATACTTTTACCAGCAATGCCAACAACCAGGTAGTGCAATTAAAAGGTGAGTTTTTACCTTTAGCCTCTGGTGCATCATTCAAAAACGGTTTTGGTATACAATTACCGGTTGCAGCATCAGCAGTTAGCGCTGTTAGCGGTCAGAACCTTACTACAGGTATAATTAGCAGAGCTGCTAACGGTGTTGAAGCCGGCCAAAGCAAAGCGGTAATTGTTCCTTTCGATAACCATGAGAACCTGCTGAGAAACCCTGACGGTGCTTTCTTTATCAACACCCTGATGGATAAAAACAAAGTTACCGGCAGCGTGGCTACTGTAATTGTTGATTTTGCCTCAGCAGTATCTGCTTCAACCTTACAGGTATCTAACTTCAATCCGTTCCTGATCAGCAATGGTCGCCGCGGTTATGAAATTCACCTGCCAGGTTTTGCACCTACCGATAAAGCTACCACCAGCCTGTTCGGAACTGATGATGATGCTTCGGCTCCTGCAAGTGGCAAATATTACCTGTCGAAAGAAAACTACCCATGGGCTATTAACTTTGTTGGCGAGTACAAATACCCTGTAGAATTACAACCTGTAACCGGTGCTTACCTGCACTTTGCTGAGTGGGCACAATCAGGTGGTACATTATTCCCCGACTGGTACAGCAGTGTATTAGCCGGTTTCAGAGACAACTCTAAAATATACAGCAAATAACTATTTCTAAATACCAACTACGCAACAGGGCTGCCTCAAAAGGGCAGCCCTCGTTGTTTATATAAATCAGGCAATACTATTAGCCGGTAACCCAAGGAGTGGGTAATAACGACAATATCTCTTTTTTGAAACTGAATTTATTGCTTACTTCAGCACCGGCTGTACGTTAGTTAACGCATAAATACCTTCCAGCAGATCGTCACTTGGGTTTACGCGGCATGTTTTGGATGGTAGGTCTATAAACAAAGTATCCTCGCTATCCTTCACCATAAAGCGTAAAGCACAATTTTTCACCTCGTACTTTTGGTTATTGGCTTCAACCATACGCTCCAGGCTTTCTACCAATTGCTCATTAATGTTATGCAGATGCAGACATACCGTGAGGGACTTGGTCATTTTATCGCGCATTTCAGATAACAGGTTGATAGCCGAGAGGCGCAAATCCCAGTTATCTTTCTGGCGGTATTTTTCTTCTACATTACCTTTAATTTGTATAAAGTAGCCGTCACCCAGCAGGTTTCGGAATTTAATGTAGTCATCGCCAAACAGCGCGAACTCGTAGCTGTCAAAGTAATCTTCTATTACAAATGTACCAAAGGGCTTGCCGGTTTTGGTCATTTTGTGCTGCACGTTAGCCATTAAGCCGCCAATGGTAAGTTCGCCCTGCTTACGCAGGTGTGCAAAGCGTTCCATAATTTCGGGCGGAGCCTCGCCGTTACGCATGGCAACTAATATTTTAAGGTCCGAGACCTTGTTCTGGCAATATTTTTCCAGCTCCAGCTTGTAATTATCTAACGGGTGACCGGTTAGATAGATACCAATCACATCCTTTTCATACTTCAGCTTCTCAATCAGCGGCCACTCTTCGCACTCGGGCAGAGCAGGCTCTGGTATATAAGCTTCTACTGTTCCGCCAAATAATGATGATTGTGAACTATTTTTGGTGTTTTGGTAATCGTTACTATATTTTATCAAACGCTCTATACCGGTGAGCAAGCCGTTTTCGGTTTTGGCAAAAAAGCACGAACGATTTAAACCAAAGCTATCAAACCCACCACTATACACCAGGTTTTCGTATGATTTTTTGTTAACGTTGCGCACGTTACTGCGCTGTGCGAAATCGAATATAGATTTGTAAGGGCCGCGCTCGTTACGCTCCTCTATAATACTTTCAATCGCCTTATCGCCCACGCCTTTTACACCGGTTAAACCAAAGCGCACATCGCCGGCTTTATTTACGGCAAATGCCATGTCCGACTCGTTCACATCAGGTCCTAAAACTTTGATACCCATCCGGCGGGTTTCTTCCATGAAGAAAGAAATCTTATCGATGCTGTTCTGGTTATTTAATACCGCAGCCATATACTCGGGCGGGTAATGCGCCTTTAAGTAAGCCGTTTGGTAAGCCACAAACGCGTAACAGGTGGAGTGCGATTTATTGAAAGCGTATTGTGCAAAAGCTTTCCAGTCGGTCCAAATTTTAGTAAGCTTATCTTTTGGGTGGCCTTTGGCCGCTGCCCCGTCCATAAACTGGGCTTCCATTTTGTTAAGTACCTCAATTTGCTTTTTACCCATGGCCTTACGCAAAACGTCGGCATCGCCTTTACTAAAGCCGGCCAACTTTTGCGATAAAAGCATTACCTGTTCCTGGTACACCGTAATACCATAGGTTTCGCCCAGGTACTCTTCCATATCCGGCAAATCGAACGCCACGGGCTCTAAGCCGTGCTTACGCTTAATAAAGCTGGGGATGTACTCTATCGGACCCGGGCGGTACAGGGCATTCATGGCAATCAAATCCTCAAACCTATCGGGTTTCAGGTCGCGCAGGTACATTTGCATACCATCACTTTCAAACTGAAATGTACCGTTGGTATCGCCGCGTTGGTATAGCTCATATGTCTTTTGATCATCGAGCGGTATATAGTCTATATCAATTTCAACGCCATGGTTTTGCTTAATGAGGCGCAGCGCATCCTTAATAATGGTAAGGGTTTTTAAACCCAAAAAGTCCATCTTAATTACACCGGCATCTTCAATTACACGACCGTCATACTGGGTAACCAGCAGGTCAGAATCTTTAGCCGTTGCAACCGGAACAATATTGGTTAAATCATCGGGCGCAATGATGATACCCGCGGCATGCACACCTGTGTTGCGTACAGAGCCTTCCAGCTTTTCGGCCTCGCGCAGCACAGTGGCTCGTAAATCGTTACCGTTTTTTATAGCCTGCAGTTCGGGTACTTGCTCAATAGCCGTTTTAAGGTTGATGCCCAAGGTATCGGGCACCAATTTTTTCATGGCGTTTACCTCGCTCAGCGGCATATCCAGCACACGGCCTACGTCCTGTATACTGGTACGTGCAGCCATAGAACCATAAGTAATGATCTGGGCCACCTGATTCTTACCATATTTATCAACCACATAGTCAATAACCCGCTGGCGACCGGCATCGTCAAAGTCGGTATCAATATCGGGCATGGATTTACGGTCGGGGTTCAGAAACCTCTCGAAAAGCAGGTTATATTTTATAGGATCGATATTAGTGATACCCGTACAATAGGCCACCACTGATCCCGCCGCCGAACCACGGCCGGGCCCAATGAACACGCCCATGTTTCGGCCTTCCTTAATAAAGTCGGCCACGATTAAGAAGTAACCTGCAAAACCCATGGTTTTAATGGTGAACAGCTCAAAATTGATGCGCTCTTCAACCTCAGGGGTAAAATCAACATACCGTTCGCGCGCACCGGTCATGGTAAGGTGCTTAAGGTATTCCCACTGGTTCAGCACGTCAGATTCGGGTCCATCGTGTATCTTAAACTCGGGCGGTATAGGGAAATTAGGCAGCATGATGTCGCGCTTCAGCTTCAGCACGTCTACCTTATCAACAATCTCGTTGGTATTATCCAACGATTCTGGAATATCATGAAACAACTGGGCCATTTCGGCCTGGGTTTTGAAATAGAACTGATCGTTCGGGAAACCGAAGCGATAGCCTTTGCCGCCTTCCTCGTCGGTAGCAATGGGCGTGCTCTGCATATCGCCGGTATTTACACACAGCAAAATATCGTGCGCGTTGGCATCCTGCTGGTCAACGTAATGCGAGTCGTTAGAGCAGATTATTTTTACCTGGTGCTTTTTGGCAAACTTCCGCAGCGTATTATTGATAATCTCCTGCTCGGGGATTTCATGGCGTTGTACCTCTATATAGTAGTCCTCACCAAAAATATCCAGCCACCATTTAAACTCAGCTTCGGCTTCCTCCTCTGTTTTTTTGAGAATAGCCTGTGGTACCGATGCACCGATACAGCAGGTAGTGGCTATTAACCCTTTGTGATATTTTAAAATAAGTTCCTTATCAATACGAGGCCATTTACTGTACAAGCCCTCCATATACCCTAGGGAACACAGCTTTATCAAATTGCGGTAACCCTCGGCATTCTTTGCCAGAAATAACTGGTGATGACGAACATCCTTTTTCTCTTTGGTAAACTGCTTTTTATGGCGGTCTTCTACTACGTAAAACTCGCAGCCCACAATGGGTTTTACATTGTGCTTAGCAGCCTCGGCCACAAATTTAAACACACCAAACATGTTACCATGGTCGGTTATGGCAAGGGCTTTCATGCCATCGGCGGCTGCTTTTTTATAAAGTTTAGATATATCGGCAGCACCGTCTAGCAGTGAGAATTGGGTATGTACGTGTAAATGAGAAAAATCAGGCATAGCTTATCCGTTCCAGCAGTACAAAGATACGAAAAAGCCCTACGGCCTACTAAACGGGTGGCAAATAATTACTGACAAGGCAGGCTACTTTTCAACAAAAATAATCTGTAAAAACATTTTTAGGCCATGCAGGTTTCTAACTTAGATACCCCTCTGCACTTCGCTCAGGAAGCCGGAGGCATAGTGTTTGTACTACTTCAAACACACATCAAACTCCACCTTGAAAATCTACTAAAATTGGAAAAATTTGGACGTATAGCTTTAAAAACCATTCTTTGGATAGTTGGCAGTGTCATTTTTCTGGTGCTGCTTGTAGTTCTTTTGATACAAGTACCCGCTGTACAACAATTCGCAAAAAATAAAGCCGTAAGCTTTTTAGAAGGTAAAATTCATACCAAAGTTGAAATTGGTCACATCACCATCGGCTTTCCGAAAATGCTGGTTTTGGAAGACGTTTACTTTGAAGATCAGAAACGCGATACCCTTATTGCAGGCGACAAACTGAAGGTAGACATCAGCATGATGAAACTGCTGAAAAGCCAGGTTGAAATTAACGAAATTAACCTGCAAGGCATTACTGCGAAAATAAGCCGCGGTGCCGACAGTACCTTTAACTTCGATTACATTATTAAGGCCTTTGCCGGCGAGCAAAAAAAGGAACCTAAACCAACCGATACTACCTCCAGCATGAAGTTTGCGCTGGATAAGATCATCCTCGACCGTATTAACATTGCCTATAAGGATGTAACTACTGGCAACGACGTTAAATTTTTGCTGGGCCATTTTGATACCCGCATTAAGACTTTTGATTTGGACAGCATGCGGTTCGCTATCCCTAAAATAAACCTGAGCGATGTTAACGCTCGCATTATACAAACCCCGGCAGGATCCACCATCGCCCAAACCAACGCTGTTGATACCGCTACTACGCCGCTTAATCTGAAATTGGAGCTGGGTACCATCGATTTTTCTAAAATTAAGGTCGATTACCGCACTAAAGAAATGTCTACCGTTACCAACCTGGGTAAATTACTGGTTGAGATGGATAAGATAGACCTTAAGAACCAGCGCGTGGGTGTTAAGAGCATTACGTTAAATGACACCAAAGCTAACCTGCGTTTGTCTAAACCCGAATCGGTTGCTAAAGCGATAGAGAAAGGTGTTAAAAAGCTAGATACACTGGTAACCGCCCCTAAAAGCAGTGCACCGTGGCGCGCTACTGTAGGCAAAATCACCTTCGCCAATAACGACATTAAGTTTGACAACGATGCTACAGCGCCCCTGAGTCGGGGTTTGGACTTTGCCCACATGGACATTAAAAATCTATCTACCGATATTGATGACCTGGCTTATACAACCGATACCATTACCGGTAAGGTAAACCAATTTACCTTCAGCGACAAAAGTGGTTTTAACCTGAAACAGTTTCACACAAGCTTTTTATACGGTCCCAAAAGTGCTTACCTGAAAGACTTATATGTAGAAACGCCGCAAACAGTTATTCAACGTAATTTAGAAGTAACCTACCCCAGCATTGAAAGCCTGACTAAGAATGTTGGCGCTTTAGGTATTAACGCCAATTTGGACGGCAGCCGTTTGGGATTGCGCGATGTGTTGCTGCTGATGCCTACGATGGCCAGCATGGAACCTTTCAGAAGCACGCCTAATGCGGTATTACGCATAAACGGCCGGGTAAGTGGCCGGGTAAACGATTTACGGATACAAAACTTTGAGCTTATAGGCTTATCTAATACACACATTAAAACATCGGCCGTATTACGCGGACTGCCCGATGTAAACAAAGCTTACTTTGATGTAAACCTGGCCGATTTTACCACCAGCCGCCGCGATATTATGCGCCTGGCACCACGGGGCACCATTCCGCCGAGCGTAAGCATACCCGAATACATGAGCTTAAAAGGCAAGTTGAAAGGCAATATGGCTAATCTGGCCACGCAAATGAACTTGCGCTCGAGCTATGGTAGTGCCGATGTAACTGCCAACGTGAAGAATGCTACCAACATCAACCGCATACAATACGCCGCCAAAGTGCGGGTAAATAACCTTAACGCAGGCGCGCTAACAAAGCAGCCCCAAACCGTAGGACGCTTAACCCTTACGGCCAATGTGGAAGGTGCCGGAGCTGATCCAAAACATTTGAACGTGCGTTTTGCGGCTAATGTGGTGAGCGCGCAGGTTAAAGGCTACACTTACCGCAACCTGGTTGCTAAAGGCAGCGCCCGCAACGGCAGCTATGTAGCTACTGCCCGCATGAAAGACCCGAACATCAACTTTAGTTTGGATGCCAAGGCTAACATGAACAAAAAGTACCCGTCTGTCAATGCAACGATGATGATAGACAGCATTAACCTGCAAAAACTGAACTTTGTAAAGGATGATATGCGTTTTCATGGCAAGCTGGTGGCTAATTTGCCAACTGCCGACCCGGATTTTCTGAACGGTAGTGTACTGCTAACCGACATGCTGGTTGTAAACAAAGGCCAGCGCATACAGCTAGATACTGTGAGTGTGGTATCCACCGCTAACGCCGATAGTAGCAGCCTTCGCCTAAGCACGCCATTTTTAAGCGCCCATTTGGGTGGTAAATACAAGCTTACCCAAATAGGCACCGCACTGCAAGATAACATTAACAAGTACTTCAACACCGCTTTAGCTGCTGCCCCAACCACACGTGGCGGTGCAGTTAAAACGCCACCTTATTCGCCACAACAGTTTAACTTTGACCTGCGCATGGTAAAAACACCGCTGGTGACACAGTTTGTTCCTGATTTGAAACAGCTGGATCCTATAGTGATTAACGGCCGTTTTAACAGTCAATCCGGTGAATTGCTGGTAAACGGTTCTATACCGCGTGTGGTATACGGCACTAACATTGTAAGCAATGGCAAGCTGAATATTAATACAAACAACGCATTAAACTATAGCTTAACTTTCGACCAGATACAAGCCGGCTCGAGCTTAAAGCTGCTATATCCGAGTATAACCGGCAACGCCGCAAATGATAAACTAAACCTGAGCCTGCAAGTACGTGATGCTGCCCGCAAAGAGCGTTACCGTATTGCCGGTGTTTTCAGTGTATTGCCAAGCGCTTACCAATTCAACTTTCTGCAAAACGGTTTACTACTCGATTATACCGAGTGGGCTGTTAACCCTAACAACATGTTCCAGTATGGCAATAAAGGCATCCTGGCACGCGATTTTGCCATCACCAGTAACAATCAGGTACTAAGTATCAACAGCAACCCACCGCAGGCCAATGCACCGCTAACTGTTCAATTCACTAATTTCCATATAGAAACTTTAACCCGTTTAGCTCAACAGGATTCCTTACTGGTAGGTGGTACCATTAACGGTAACGCCGTAGTAAGCAACCTGCAAGCGTCCCCTGTTTTTGTGGCTAACATGAACGTTGGTGACTTTAGCTTTAAAGGTGATACAGTGGGTAACATTGCCATTAAGGTCAACAATCAAACTGCTAATGCCTATGCAGCCAATGTAAGTATAACAGGCAAAGGCAACCAGGTTGATTTAACCGGCATGTACTACACTGCACCCGAAGGCCGTATGGACATGAACCTGAACATTGTGAACCTAAGCATGAAGAGCGTTGAAGGCTTCAGCTTTGGTAACATACGCCGGGCTACGGGTAATATAACCGGTGGTTTAAAAATTACCGGAACTACCACTGCACCAAGCGTACGCGGCGATATAAAGTTCAACCAGGTTGGCTTCAACGTATCGATGCTGAACTCGTATTTCACTATGCCTAACGAGAGCATAAGCTTTACCAGCGAAGGTGTGCGCTTTAACGACTTTACCCTGGTCGACTCGACCGGTAATAAAGCTGTGGTTACCGGGGCAGTTTATACCAAGACCTATACGGATTTCCGCTTTGGTATTGATATGCGTATGGATAATTTCCGTGCGGTTAACTCTACACGTGCCGACAATAAGTTATTTTATGGACAACTTTATGTAGATAGCCGTGTGAAAATACGTGGCGACATGAACAAGCCTATTGTGGATGCCAGCCTTACCGTGAACGACAAAACAGATATGACCTTTGTGCTGCCCACAACCGATCCAAGTATTGAAGACCGGAAAGGCGTGGTTGAATTTGTATCCAAAGACCCTAACCTTGATTCAATTCTTATAGCCAAACGACTGGACTCTTTACGGAAATCGGACGTAACCGGGTTGGATTTAAATGCTACGCTGAACGTTAGTAAGAATGCCAATTTTAACATTGTAATTGATGAGCGCAATGGCGACGTAGTACATATTAAAGGTGACGCTCAGCTAAGTGCTGGCATTGACCCCAGCGGTAAGATCAACCTAACCGGTACCTATACGGTAAACGAAGGTTCTTATCAGTTATCTTACGGTCCGGTTAATCGCCTGTTCCGCTTTAAACAAGGCAGTACCATTGTTTGGAACGGCGACCCCACCAATGCAACTGTTGACCTAACCGCTATTTATGTAGCCAATATTCCACCTATTGACCTGGTTGAAAACCAGTCGGCCGGAACCGATGCGCAGAGCGGTATGTATAAACAAAAACTGCCATTCAATGTAAACCTGAGCCTACGCGACCAATTACTAACTCCGCGTATTGGCTTCGATATCGTTTTGCCTGATAGTAATTACACCGTTCAGCCAGATGTTATAGACGCTGTAAATGTTCGTCTTGGCCAAATACGCCGAGACCCTAACGAGATGAATAAACAAGTACTGGGTGTATTGGTATTGGGCCACTTCATTGGAGATAACCCACTGCAAAGCCAGGGTGGCAGTGCAGGTGTTGAAGGCGCCGTTCGTAACAGTGTAAGCAGCTTACTTTCGAACCAGCTGAATAAACTGGCTGGTAACATGATCGGAGGCTTCGATTTGAACTTCGACCTGCAATCCGGACAGGATTACTCAACCGGTACCGAACAAAACCGGACGGACCTGAACGTAGGGCTATCCAAACGCTTCCTGAACGATAGGCTTACTGTAACCATTGGTAACAACTTCCAATTAGAGGGTAAACAGCAACCGGGTCAGCAATCAAGCACCATTGCGGGCAACGTATCTGTTAATTACCGCCTAACTAAAGATGGCCGCTATATGCTACGTGCTTACCGCCGCGACCAATACATTGTGATACAGGGTCAGGTTATTGAAACCGGCGTTGGCTTCTCGCTCAATGTAGACTACAACCGCTTTAAAGAGATCTTCTCGAAAAACAGCCGGGAAGAAAAAGCGTTACTGCGTCAAAAGAAACGCGAAGAAAAAGAACGCAAAGAACAACAAGAAGAAAAAGAAAAACAACAACAGCCTGCTGAAGAACCAAAGCAGACTACTACCGCTACGACAAACTAAACCTATGATTAAAAATTTAGCATATTTTACTTTAACATCGGTTATACTTTTAAGCGCATGCAGTACCACCAAAGATTTACCTGCAGGCCAAAAGTTATATACCGGCGCTGAAATAAATTTTACTGATAAAGACCTGCCTAAAAAAGAAAAAAGCTTTTTAAAAAGTGACCTGCAAGGTTTATTAAGACCAAAGCCTAACGGCAAAATTGGTCCGTTCAGGTTTAAACTTTGGGTTTACCAAAAAACACGCACTACCAAAACTAAAGGTTTAAAGCACTGGCTAAATACCAAATTTGGCGAGCCGCCTGTATTGGTAAGCGCTGTTGACCTGGTGCAAAACAGCAGTATTTTACAAAATCGCTTGCAAAACCGCAGCTATTTTCAGGCCCAGGTAGCGGGAGATACTGTGGGGAAAGAGAAGGTTGCCAAGGCGGTTTATACCGTATCGGCAGGCCCGTCTTACAAGTACCGCAATATCATATGGCCAAGTGGTACCAACCCGTTAGATAGCGCAATTGCGGCTACTGCAGGCGAGACTATCTTAAAAAAGGGCGACCAGTATAACTTGGATGCCATTAAGGCCGAACGCTTACGAATAGATGCCCGGCTTAAGGAAAAAGGCTTTTACTACTTTGCGCCCGAAAATCTAATTTTCAGCGCGTTCGACACCACCGTAGCCGGTCATCAAATCGATGCGCGTATCAAAATTAAAGACGACGTGAGCGATCGTGCACGGCAGGTTTACAAGATCAATAAGATTTATGTGTATCCTAACTATTCGTTAAGAGACACTGCGCTTAAATTAGATTCTGCCCTATCTTATCGCTGGTATAATATTATAGAAACTCGCCGCCGAACCGTAAGGCCGTTTGTATTTAAAAACACAGTTTTACTGCACCCAGGCGAAGTTTATAATCGTACCGATCATAATAACTCATTGAACCGCTTTGTAGAATTAGGGCCGTTTAAATTCGTAAAGAACCGCTTTGAGGATGTAACCACAGATTCGGCCAAACTTAATGTGTTTTACTTTTTAACACAGTACCCACGTAAAACGCTTTCTTTTGATGCCTTGGTACGTACTACATCGGCCAATTATAATGGTACACAGCTAAATATTAACTGGCGTCACCGCAATGCCTTTAAAGGTGCCGAGGCGCTTACCGTTACTTTGTTTGGTAGCACCGATGGACAAATAGCTGCTAACAACGGTGGCTATGCTTTATCGCAGGTAGGTATTCAAACCACATTATCGTGGCCGAGGTTTATTAGTCCTTTTAATTTCAGTGCCGATAACGCTTACATTCCGCGCACTAATTTTAGCTTGGGCTATTCCATCATCAACCGTAGTCAGCTCTATAATTTAAGTTCGTTTAACGGATCATTTGGTTATCAATGGAAACAAAGCGTACACAAACAACATGAGCTTAACTTGCTGATGGTGACTTATGTAAAACCTGCAAGTGTAACCGAATTATATAGGGACAGCATTAGAAGGACGCCAAACCCGGCCCTTAAGCATGTTATTGATCCGCAGTTTACTTTTGGTCCAACTTACAGTTATACTTACACCAATACTACTGAAACTTATCGTACTAATACCGTTTATTACAACGGCCGTGTAAGCTTATCGGGCAATGTACTGGGTATTGTAAGCGGTGCCGATACTTTAGCCGGTAACGCAAAAAAACTATTCGGAACCAACTACAACCAGTATGTTAAGCTGGAAAATGAATTCAGATTTTTTCACAAGCTTGGCCCCAAAAGCACAGTTGCTGCCCGTGTAATTGCCAGTGCTGGTTTGCCTTACGGAAACTCCACTATATTGCCATACAGTCAACAATTCTTTATTGGCGGTGCTAATAGCTTACGTGGTTTCAGGGCCCGTTCTATCGGTCCGGGTACAGTTGATCCTCTGTCAGCAAATCCTAACGGCTTTATAGGCGATCAGTCGGGTGATATTAAATTAGAAGCCAACGTAGAATACCGTCCTCACCTTTTCAGCATTGTTTATGGCGCGCTGTTTTTCGATGCAGGTAACATATGGAACGCCAAATCTTATGCAACGCTGCCCGGCGGCACGTTCAATAAGAAGTTTTTAACCCAACTGGCTACCGATGCTGGCTTTGGTTTGCGCTTTGATGCCAGCATACTGGTATTACGTACCGACTTTGGTTTCCCGCTGACCCGCCCTTACAAGTCTGATACTGCTAATGATAAAATGGTATTTAACTTAGCTATTGGGTATCCATTCTAAATACTGACAACAAAATAAAAAACGCCATCTCGTACTACGTGGATGGCGTTTTTATTTTAATACCGTTTACTATTCTGTTACTTTTACCGCTCATGAATATCAACATTCCGCTTCATATCATCGATATGCAAGGCGACGGCTATCACCTACTGGTTGACGTTAAAATTGGCCGTAATGCTTACAAACTTGTGCTAGATACCGGTGCATCAAAAACGGTTTTTGATCACCAAACGCTATTACAGACTCATAATAAGATTGATATCGTATCTACCAACAGATTATCAGCCGGCTTGGGCACGCTATCCATGGAATCATTCACGGCAGTTATACCCGAGTTAAAGCTGGGACGTTTTAAATTGACAGGCTTTGAGGTTGCTATCTTAGACCTCTCAACCATTAATCAGGCCTATGCTCAATTCAACCACCCGCAGGTGCTGGGCGTACTTGGCGGCGATATTTTAATGGAATACAATGCGGTGATAGATTACGGAAAGAAAACCCTGAAATTAAAGCAAATGTAAGAGAATCGGTTATGACCGAGGGTCATGATGGTTTAAGATGCCAAATTACATCTTGTCTCTTGCCTCTTACCTGCATCTAACCTAATACGCTGTTGGTAAAATCCATCTTTATTTTCGATTGGAAATTGCCAATCACTTTAAAGATCTCCTTTAGAGTTACCCGCTCAATTTTAGTAAGGCTGGATAGGTCAATGTAATTATCGGGTGAGGCTTTATCGTAAATAATTTGCACGGCTTGTTTTTTAAGGCGCATGCTCATTAAAAAATAATATGATTGTGAAAGCTCATGGTAAGCCGTTTCTGAGAATACTTCCAACTTGCGCAATGCTTTCATCCGCTCACCTGTATTTACTTCAAAAACACGGTTCTTTAAGGCGTATACCCGCACCAGATCCACAATAGGCGTCATTGCTTTTTTAATATCAAAAACCTCACGCTCATTCTTTTTAAACGTGCGTATGGTGTTAAAAAAGGTAAGCGGCGGCTCATACTGCAAGGCATTTATGGCCATGTTATGGAACAGCTTGTCCATAGGCTTTTGCAATTCCTCGTTTAAAAACTCGTGCAACTCATCCATAATAGACGCCTCTCCATACACAAAACGGCAATCAAAAAAGGTAGAAAAATTAATCACCGTTTCGGGCAGCGATTCAGCCATCCAGCTTATATAATTACGTTTCCAGTGCGAAAGCGAATGCGTCCATTTTGGGTTTTGCGCCATAAAACCTCCGGTGCAGTAACTAATGCCAATACTATTTAACCGGCCTGATACCTGTTGCGCAAAGTCGAGAAAATACTCCCTTACTTCTTCTCGGTGTTCGTTGGCCTTATCCTCGTAAATAATGGCATTGTCTTGGTCGGTCTTAAAAGTTTGCTCCTTGCGTCCTTCACTACCCAATACCATAAACACAAATTTGGCCGGCGGTAAACCTACCACATCAATAGTGCTTTCAATTACTTTTTGCGCAATGGTATCGGCAATAGTGCTAATTACCTGGTTGGCAATCTGAGCGTTTACACCGCGCTCCAACAACTGGTTTACAAAGTGCGGTACCGAATCCCATTTACGTTTCAGCTCTTCATCGCTTACTGCAGATTTAACCGACTGTATGAACACCAACGGCGATTGTGCCTGTTCGCTCAGCAGTTTGTTACGGCTTAAAAAGCCAACGTACTGGTCATCCTTTTTCACCAGTAGGTAACGTGTTTTGGTACTGAACATCATCAGCACAGCCTCATACACATAAGCTTCCACATCAATGGCAACAATGGGGTTGCCCATTACGCTGCTTACAGCATCAGCGGCACTGCGCTGCTGGGCAATTACCTTATCACGCAGGGTAATATCGGTTACGTAGCCAACTATATGGTTCGCTTCGTCGGTTACAAAAAGGCAACTTACTTTATGCGCAGCCATGTGTGCGGCCGCTTCAAAAACAGGTGTATTGCCCGTACATTGCACAATAGGACGATACTCTACACTCTCAATTTTACGCGAATAAACCTGATCGGCAGCCAAATAGCTTTCCTCAAAGGCGGCAGGGCGCTTAAAGAAATGCACAAACTCCTCATTTTGCATGCGCTTGCCAAACTCTGCGGTAAAGTACAGGAAGAAATCCTCATATGCCTTGCACAGGGCTCTGAAGTCTTTACGGTGCAAAAAATAAACCAGCGTACCTTTTTTGGCAATTACCGTGCGTAACGATTGCCTGCGGTTAAGCAATACCGAAACGCCGCCATAACAAAAACCAGCATCGTGGTATTCCATCAGGCGCTTATTTTGTACACTATCATAAAAAAAAGACTCATATTGCCCTTTAACGATAATGTCTACCCCTTTCAGCTTGGTGGTTTCCTGCTGGTATATAATCGTATCTTTTTTATAACTTACTTCCTGTAGCTGCTCCGCAACGCTTTGCAAAACCTCTATGGGTAAGAGATTAAAGGGGGTGATGCTTTGCAAATATTTTACACGCTCATTCATAAATGGTGTGCTAGTAATACCATGAGTATTAAAACAACAAGCGGAACAAAAACCTGCAACACTTTACCGGAGCCTTTTTTAAGATTTTTGATACCAGCCTGTTCCTGTTGCTTCTGGATTAGCTTTTCACCGATCTCACCACGCTTCATCAGTTCAAAAAAGCAATCGGCCGTAGCCGTGGCATCTGAAAGAGCATTGTGCTGGTTTTGCAGCGGATGATAAAACAGGTAAGCGTAAAGGTCGCCCAGCAGCAAGCTTTTGGGCATAGGGTTCCAGTTAAACTGCGTAGTGGCCAGCATGGTGCAAAATAAAGGCAAGCCTACTAACGGATTGTCGATACCGGCACGGTAAAAATCAGCGCTCAGGATATGGTAATCCAACTGTACAAAGTGGCCTATAATCAAAGGTTTATATTGGTTCAGATCATTGGCCAGCAACTGCATCACCTGCGCACGGGCTTCTCCTTTTACGGCTAAAATACCCGGATTAATGCCGTGTATCTCCATAGCCTTGGGCGTAATTACAAAATCGGCGTTAAGAATGTAATGGTCTTCGCGCTTAATTTCCCGCCCATCCCTGGTATAAACCATCCAACTGATTTGTACAGCCGACGGCCAGTTACCCTCTGTTGAGTAGGGCAAATGCCAATTCACCGGCAAACCCGATGCTTCTGTATCTACAAATAAAAGGTAGTCGCTCACGCTTGGCAGTATTAACTTATTAAAAAACTGCCCTAAAGCTTATAATTGGTTAGATAAAGCAGCAGTTTACAGGTGCAAAATACTAACTTATAACTATTAAATATTCAATTAGTTGACAAGAGCAAGAAATTTATTCCCAGCACTCTTAGTGTTTAATAATCATATTCTTTCTTAGGCCGTAATTTATTGCTAGAGCATAAAAAAAGCCCCGCCTTTTTGGGGCGGGGCTTTCTTATATTTAATATCAGTTATGCATCAATACGTGCATACTTTGCATTTTTCTCAATAAACTCCCGGCGTGGTGCAACTTCATCCCCCATTAGCATAGAGAAAGTGTGATCACACTCGGCAGCATTTTCAATGGTTGCACGGCGCAAAGTACGGGTTGCAGGGTTCATGGTAGTGTCCCACAACTGTACGTCGTTCATCTCACCTAAACCTTTGTAACGCTGTACGTGTACGCTATCCTCTTTACCGGCACCTTTAAGGCGCTGTATGGCTGTATTGCGCTGCTCATCGGTCCAGCAGTATTCAAACTCTTTACCTTTTTTAACCAGGTACAACGGCGGCGATGCTATGTATACATAACCGTGCTCAACCAGCTCTTTCATGTAACGGAAAAAGAAGGTCAAGATTAGCGTGGTAATGTGCGAGCCATCCACGTCAGCATCCGTCATGATTACGATTTTATGATAACGCAGCTTAGAAATGTTCAGCGCTTTGTCGTCCTCAGGCGTACCAATACTTACACCTAAAGCTGTAAACATGTTCTTGATCTCTTCATTCTCGTAGATCTTATGCTCCATTGCTTTTTCCACGTTCAGGATCTTACCCCTCAATGGCAATATAGCCTGAAAATCACGTGCACGGCCTTGTTTGGCTGTACCACCAGCCGAGTCACCTTCCACCAGAAATATTTCACAAACCGAAGGATCACTATTAGCACAATCGGCCAGTTTGCCAGGCAAGCCCGAACCGGTCATTACGCTTTTGCGTTGTACCATTTCGCGCGCCTTACGAGCAGCTGCACGGGCAGTAGCTGCCAAAATCACTTTGTTAACAATCAGTCTTGCCTCTTTTGGGTTTTCTTCCAGGTAAATACCTAATATCTCACCAACGGCAACGTTAACCGCACCACTTACCTCACTGTTACCCAGTTTGGATTTAGTTTGGCCTTCAAACTGAGGCTCGGCTACTTTAACTGAAATAATTGCTGTTAAGCCCTCTCTAAAGTCATCGCCGGTTATATCAACCTTCACATTCTTTAGCAAGCCCGATTTATCAGCATAGGCTTTTAAAGTACGTGTCAAGCCCATTCTGAAACCGGCCACATGCGTACCGCCCTCAATAGTATTAATGTTGTTGACGTAAGAGTGAACGTTCTCGCTATAAGTTTCGTTGTATTGCAGGGCCAGTTCAACCGGTATGCCCTGTTTAATACCCTCTACATAAATAGGCTCAGGAATAATAGATGCACGGGTGCCGTCCAAAAATTTAACAAACTCTTTTAAACCGCCTTCAGAGTAGAACTCCTCGGAGGGATGTGTACCATCATCTTCGGTAACGCGCTCGTCTGTTAAAGTTAGACGGATGCCTTTATTTAAGAAAGCCAGCTCGCGTAAGCGGGCGGCCAGTGTGTCATATTTATATTCTATAGTTTGGGTAAAAATTTCCGGATCGGGCTGAAACCATTGAATGGTACCTGTACGGTTTGATTCGCCGATGGCTTTTACCTCGAACATTGGTTTGCCACGCTCGTACTCTTGGGTAAATACTTTACCCTCGCGGTGTACCAGTGTTATTAAATGGGTAGAGAGTGCGTTAACACAACTTACACCCACACCATGCAAACCGCCCGAAACCTTATAGGTATCTTTATCAAATTTACCACCGGCGTGTAATACGGTCATTACAATTTCAAGCGCGGATTTATTTTCTTTAGTATTGATACCTGTAGGAATACCACGGCCATTATCTTCAACAGTGATGGAATTTCCTTCGTGAATAGTAACCTTAATGGTATCGCAGTAACCAGCCATGGCCTCGTCAATCGAGTTATCAACCACCTCATATACCAGGTGGTGCAGGCCTTTTACGCCCGTATCGCCAATATACATGGAAGGTCTTTTGCGTACCGCTTCCAAGCCTTCCAGAACCTGAATATTATCTGCTGAGTAATTGGATCTGTCCTGAATTTCTTCGCTCATGTTTAAGTTTAAAAATAACTAACAAATATACGCTTTTTTGAGCAATTTAAACGTATGTTGATAACTTGGGCAGTCACACACAGGTCATTAAAAATGATTAGGATAGTGCGATTGAAATGATATATTTGTGAAATTTTTTTAATTGAGCAAGATGAAAACCCCGGCTTCGATGATATCGAAAATTACTTTAAGCTTATTACTGGCAGGAAGCTTAGCCGCCTGCAACCAGAACAAAACCGAAGAAAAAACTACAGCTGCCACACCAGCGGCAACCTCTGCTTCTGCAACACCTAAGGCTGAAGAAATTGTATTTGTAAACTCTGACTCATTGTTAACCAAGTACGATTACTTCAAAGACATGAGCGCGCGTTTGGAGAAAAAAGGCAAAGCTGCACAGGCCGACCTTGTGAACAGAGGCCAGGCTTTTCAACGTGAAGTGGCCGAGTATCAAAAAGCTGCTGCTACCATGCCTGCCGATCAGCGCCAGGCTACCGAGCAACGCCTGCAACGCAAACAGCAGGAATTACAAGCTTACCAGCAAAATGCAGGAGCCCAGGTACAAAATGACCAAGCCGGCGAGCAGGCTAAACTTTATGAAAAAGTTGCCGAGTTTTTGAAAACTTATGCTAAAGATAAAGGCTACAAAATGGTAATGACCTACCAAAAAGGCAACAGCGGTATTTTATACGGCGACCCAAGCTTGGACATAACCAGCGATGTGGTTAAAAAACTAAATGAGGCTTACGCTAAAGACAAAAAATAATAGCCTAACTCTCCCTGGAGGGATGGAACAAATATAGAGTGCCTTCTGCTGATAAAAAGCAGAAGGCATTATTTTTTAACTACTAATTTTCACATTAAAGTCTTCCCTTCAGGGGGAGGACTTAGGAGGGGTTTATGAACCACGAAGAATTTATGCGCATGGCCATTGGCCTTTCAGAGCAAAATGTTGCGCTGGGATTGGGCGGTCCGTTTGGTGCCGTAATTGTAAAAGGTGATAAAGTTATAGCGGCTAGCGGCAACAAGGTGGTACCCAGCAATGACCCTACTGCCCATGCCGAGGTATCGGCTATACGACTAGCCTGCCAGGAATTGGGAACTTTTAGTTTGGAAGGCTGCGTAATTTACACCAGCTGCGAGCCCTGCCCTATGTGCCTGGGCGCTATTTATTGGGCGCGGTTGGACAAGATATACTATGCCAACAACAAAAGTGATGCGGCTGCTATAGGCTTTGATGATCAGTTTATTTATGAAGAACTGGACCGCCCGAAAGACCAACGAAAGTTACCCGTGGTAGAGTTACTGCGCGATGAAGCTTTAGGGGCATTTAAGGCTTGGGAAACTTCGGTATCGAAAACACATTATTAAAATGCGGGCTCGTAAGGCGGGGCCAATCAACGAGCACTGTCATTTCGATAATGGCGAGAAATCTTTTCGAAGCGGTGAACCGATGACTATTCCTGCCGGAAGATATCTTATTGTTGTTGGGGATGACAGTGCCTTAAATAAATTACCTCTTATCTGAATGCCCTAAACTTTTCTCAGGGGCCACTACATCACGTACCAATTGTTTTAATTCTTTAATCTCCGGAAAACGGCCTTCAAGTTTACGGTTAAAGATTTCCTGATCGTTGACACGAATCACGTAACTGCCACTCACCTCGCTCGGCTGCAATAACACGCCGTGCACATCATCAGTAAATGTGGTGAGCAGTTCTTGCGACATGTAGGCCGCCCGTAGCATCCAGCCGCACTTGGGGCAATATTCTATACTAATAGTCGGCTTCATTCGCTGTCCTCTTCGTCAGGTTTGGCAGGGGTAAAATAGCCGCCTTGCAAATCATCAATCTCACGGCGGTCGCGTTTGGTCGGTCGGCCTGCACCACGGTCACGGCTTAGTACAGGTGCATGGAACATAGATTTAAAAGCCGTAGTTTGCTCAACCGGCGTAATGTCATCATAAAACATTACAGCTGTTTTGGCATCAGTCCTGCTTTCCAGCAAACCCGTTACTTTCACCACTTTGCGTTCTAGCCCTTTAGATACATGGTATATCTCCCCTACCTTAACCTCGTGCGAGGGTTTGATATTGGTGCCATTTAATTTTACACGGCCAGCTTTACAGGCATCAGAGGCCAGCGTACGTGTTTTAAACAGGCGAATGGACCACAGGTATTTATCTATACGGAGCTTTTCTTTTTCAGGCATAGTACAAATTTAACACTATCCGCTTAAAATTGATTTAACGAACAGATAGTTTACCTTTTACCAACGCGCTAATGATACCCGCTAAAAAAACAAGCAGACTTAAAACAAACACAACAATTGCAAACCACATTAACGTTTGCTCATAAAAAAATAGGCGGCTTCCGCATAAAAGAATAATAGCGCCTGGGCCCGGCATAGTTGAATGTGCCGGCATAAAGCGCTGTAAATATGAATAGAACACTCAGTAGAACATGGCCTAACCCTATAAAACGGTTTACCGGTTTATGATATCTGTCAAACAGCTCATATATAATACCATACCCAATTAACACCATTGCTGGTATACCAGACCACCACCACCAAGTTATAATGTAGTAAGTATCATTCATACTGATAACGAATTGCCAGGAGAACTTAGCCGACCAAAAAGGACGACAATTACCGCGGTTAAAATAAAAATGTATTGGGCTTTGACGTACTGCATTGCTAAGTGATTTAAGGTAGGGATAGTGCTTATTCGCGTGTTGATGATACAAGCGTTCCTAATATGCCTAAAATTCCCTTAATTTGCGAAAACTTTAATCATGCCCGCTACTTTAAAAAAAATGATCGAGGATGCCTGGGAAGACCGGGGATTACTCAATATGAATGAATATGTCAATGCGGTTGAAACCGTTATTGAGCGCCTTGATAAGGGCGAAATGCGTGTTGCCGAATTAATCACTAACCGCTGGCACGTAAACGACTGGGTTAAAAAAGCTGTTATCCTGTACTTCCCTATCATGCAAATGGAGGAGATAAAGGTAGGTCCGTTTGTGTTTCATGATAAAATGAAGCTAAAAACCGATTACAAGAAAACCGGCGTGCGTGTGGTGCCGCATGGTATTGCCCGTTATGGCGCTTACCTGGCCAAAGGCGTAATCATGATGCCATCATACGTAAACATAGGCGCCTATGTAGATGAAGGTACCATGGTAGATACCTGGGCAACAGTAGGTTCATGTGCACAAATTGGCAAGCATTGCCACCTGAGTGGAGGTGTAGGCATTGGTGGTGTACTGGAGCCAGTACAAGCGGCACCGGTAATTATTGAAGATAACTGCTTTATTGGTTCACGTGCTATTGTAGTAGAGGGCGTACATGTAGAACGCGAAGCCGTTTTAGGCGCCAACGTAGTATTAACTGCTTCTACTAAGATTATAGATGTTACCGGCGAAAAGCCTGTTGAGTATAAAGGCCGCGTACCTGCCCGCTCGGTAGTTATTCCTGGCTCTTACACTAAAAAGTTCCCTGCCGGCGAATACCAGGTTCCTTGTGCTTTAATTATTGGCAAACGCAAACAATCAACCGACAAAAAGACTTCATTAAACGATGCATTACGTGATAACAACGTAGCTGTATAATTAATCTTATTTCCTCATTGCGGGGAATGAAGCAATCGCTGCAGGGGGGCATTTCTATTGTTCGTATACAGCTCAGAGATTGCTTTGTTCCTCGCAATGCCGTTTTAACTTATAACCAATCTATGAACATCGGCTACGATGCCAAGCGAGCTTTTTTAAATAATACCGGCCTGGGTAATTACAGTAGGTGGTTAATTAAAGCTATGGCAACGTATTATCCTGATAACATTTATTGGTTATACACGCCTAAAATAAAAGATAACCGGCATTTAGGCTTATTAAAAAGTTTGCTTAACACCAAATGCATTGAGCCGGATACCAAATTTCTTTCTTCCTGGTGGCGCACGAAGGGTATAGTTAAAAATCTGAAAAGCGATGAGATTCAGTTATACCATGGGTTAAGTCATGAACTGCCTCTTGGCATTCAGCAAAGTGGCGTAAAAAGCGTGCTAACTGTGCACGATCTGATCTTTCTGCGCTTTCCGCATTATTACGGCTGGATAAACCGCACCATTTACAAAGTAAAAATTAAATACGCTTGTAAAGCGGCTAACCGTATAGTTGCCATTAGCCAAAAGACCAAAAACGACCTGATTGAATTACTCGGAGTCGATGCAGCTAAGATTGAGGTAGTATATCAAAACTGCGACCGGGCCTTTTCGCTACGTCAAAGTGATAATTACAAAACCACCGTGCAAAAAAAATACAAGTTGCCTAAAAGGTTTCTGCTAACGGTTGGGACAATTGAGGAGCGTAAAAACCTGCTGCTGCTTGTCAAGTCGCTGCAATACACGCGGGGAAACATTCCTTTAGTTGTGGTTGGCAAGCCTACGCCTTATCTTGATCAAGTAAAAGCTTTTATAGAACAGCATCAGCTGGGCAATCGCGTAACTTTTTTGCATGAGGTGAGCTTTGATGAGCTGCCGGCTATATACCAGCTGGCAACCATATTTATTTACCCCTCACGCTACGAAGGGTTTGGCATACCTGTACTCGAAGCTTTGCACTCAGGTACACCTGTTATTGCTGCAACCGGCTCCTGCCTGGAAGAGGCTGGCGGCCCGGATAGCGTTTATGTTGATCCCGACAACGAGCACGACCTGGCTAAGAAGATAAACCGTGTTTGGAACATGCCCGCGCTGAGGCAAAACATGGCTTTGAAAGGCTTCGAATATTGTCATAACTTTGACGATGAAAAACTTGCCGGCCAATTAATGGCCCTGTACCAAAACACACTTACACATGCTTAGAGACGAGGTAAAAAAGGCTTTTGACGTTGTACAGCAAGGAGGTATTATTTTGTACCCTACCGATACTATTTGGGGTTTAGGGTGCGATGCTACCAATACTGAAGCCATAGAGAAGATATATAAACTAAAGCAGCGTGCTCAAGAAAAAAGCATGATTGTTTTGCTGGATACGGAGAACAAGCTGGAAAGCTATATACGTGAGGTACCGGCCATTGCTTATGATTTAATTGAGTTTGCAGAAAACCCGTTAACACTGGTTATGCCCGGTGCTAAAAATCTCCCACCGGCTCTTATTGCCGAGGACGGCAGCATTGGTGTGCGTGTCAGTAAACACCCCTTTTGCCAGCAACTTATACAACGCCTGCGCAAACCGCTGGTATCAACCTCTGCTAATATAAGCGGACAGCCATCGCCACAAAACTTTCAGCAAATATCGCCGGAAATTATTGATGGTGTAGATTATGTAGTTGATATTGACCAGCACGACCTTTCGGCCAAAAAGCCGTCTACCATCATGCGTTTGGATCCAAGCGGAAAGTTTGAATTTATCAGACGTTAAGTTTAATACCTGTATCATACCTTAAATTTTTTAAAGAACTTTTACGGGTATGCCTATTAATAACTAAGTTGTGTGTAAAACCGCACCTGTCAAGGAAACATTTATTGCCAAGCTGCCGGCCAATTAGGATGAATCCAACGTTGCCTAACTTTTATCATCTATAGCGTAATAGCTATCATCAATTATTACAGAGAAACAGTGAACAAACTAATTCTTATTTTTAATTTGGTAAGGCAAAATAAGTAGACAAAATGGGCTGGCTTCGTTATTAGCAACTGTATATCAATACTATAACAGCAAACTGATAGAAGTGTATAAAAAACAGGCCGTTGTTTTTTAAAAAACACACATTTTATATACGCCCATCAGCAAAATTTGCAATTGTTAAGAAATGATAAATTTTTGTGCAAAAAAGGTGCTTTAACATCGTTTTAAAAGATGTTGCTACACTCTACCTAAGTACTTAGGTAACGAAATAGCTAGTTTTACTAATCCCCGCCATAAATTAAAAGCTTAACTTTTACTGTCAGAAAGCACTATTTGCTTTACAATAGCTCATAAAACGGCCGAAGCATATTGTTTGGCTTATATATTGTAAATGCATGTTAACTGCTTACTGTAATTATTACAAACCTTTGTAAGACCAAGGAGTTAGGCAGCCATTAAACATAAGACTTATATATAGCGATGAATAGGATATTGGCGGTAGACGATGATCAGGATATTTTGGAAGTACTTCAGTTGATACTTGAAGATTCTGGCTATCAGGTTAACACCCTCTCTGACGGTCACCTACTTTTTGAAAAATTAAATGAGGAACTCCCTGACCTCATTTTGATGGATATTATGCTGAACGGCCTTGATGGCAGAGATCTTTGCAAGAATGTTAAGCTGAATATAAGAACGCACGATATTCCGGTAATCATGATATCAGCCAGTCATAATGTGTCTGACGTTCTGAAGCAGGAATGTGCTCCCGATGATTTCTTGGCTAAACCGTTTGACATCAATACACTACTCATTAAAATACAGCGCCAACTGGCTGCTTAACTTTAAAAGCCTTAACAAGCTGTTTCGGATATTTAAATTTAATGTGCTGTAGGTAAACGCTTTGTTCCAGAAACTTTACCTACATATACCATCTAATCTTTACTTTCGTTAAAAATATGCTATCCGGTTTGTGAAAACATGCTACGGATTGCATTTTTGCATTTGCTTTTGTTAAACGCTTTCTATGATTAAACTCAAACCTATTGCCGCGTGTGCATTGCTGTTGGGCACGCTTACTGTAAAGGCCCAGCAAAACGCCTCATTTCAAATATACCGCACTTACCATACCGCTACTACGCTGCTTAACAATGGTCAATATGTAGCCGCAGCCGAACAGTTTCGTCTAATCGAACAATCGCGCCTTAAGGCTGCCAATCAGCCTCAGTTTGAATCTGAACTGTCGTTGCTGAAGGAAAACGCACAATATTATGAAGCCTTATGCGCGCTCGAACTCAATAATGATGATGCAGAAAGCATGTTTATGCGTTTCATTAAAGAGCACCCCGAAAATCCCTTAGCTAAACTGGCTTTTTATCAGATTGGTAAGTCATACGCCAAACAACACAAGTATGGCGATGCACTGCTTTGGTTCAATAAAATTGATGGCAGCGAATTAAGTGGCCGCGAATATGTTGAATACAAATTTCGCAAAGGTTACGCATATTTCGAGCTGGCCGATTACCCAAATGCCCAACAGCAGTTTAGTGATATTAAGGACAAGAAATCGCAGTTCTCTGAAGATGCCACTTACTATTACGCCTACATTGCTTATCTGAACAAAGATTACCATGTAGCACTGGCCAGTTTTGAGAAACTTAAAAATTCAAAAAAGTACGAGAATAGCTATCCGTATTACATTACCGCAGTTTATTTTTTAGACAAGCGGTATGATGACGTCATCAATTACGCCATCCCAATTTTAAACAGCACACAACAACAGCACGAAACAGATATGCTGCGTATTGTGGGCGCCTCTTATTTTGCTAAAGCCGATTATGTAAACGCCGTAAAATATTACAGCCGTTTCCAGGACCGCGACTTAGGCAAAACACAAAACACGCAAGACAGCTACCAGATTGGCTATGCATATTACAAAACAGGCAACAATGCTAAGGCTACAAAGGAACTGGAGAAACTGATTGATAAAAACGACGTTTACAGCCAAAGTGGTAATTACACCCTGGGCAGTATCTTTTTAAAGCTTAACAACAAACAAGCCGCCCGCAACGCATTCCAGGTTGCATCCAAGCTGGATTTTGACAAACAGTTGCAGGAAGATGCCCTTTTTGAATATGCAAAGCTATCATACGAACTGGACTTTAATAACCAGGCTTTAGAGGCAACGCGCCTGTACCTGCGCAATTATCCGCGTTCAAAACGTTTAGACGAAGTTAAAACGTTATTGGGCGAAGCGTTGCTCAATTCTAAAAATTATAAGGAGGCTGTTGAGATACTGGAACCCGTAGTTGCAACTAACCCCGGCGCTGCGGAAGCTTATCAAAAAGTGACTTATTACCGCGGCTTGGAATTTTACAATGAGCGTGCTTTTGAGAATGCCATAGGCATCTTCTTACGCTCTTTAAAACATCCGCGCGATGAGAAAATTACGGCGCTAACTACCTACTGGCTTGCTGAATCAATGTACGAGGTACGAAAGTATGGCGAATCTGTTGAGCAGTTTGAGGACTTTTTAGCTAACCCGGAAGCCAAGCAATCCGGGGTATATAACTACGCCAATTACGGTTTAGGCTACGCTGCTTTTGGCGATGAGCAATATAAAAAAGCGGCTACCTATTTTGAACGCTTTTTAGCAGGCGAGCCAAAGGATAAAAATACGATCAACGATGCTACAGCACGTATTGCCGACAGCTATTTTGTATTAAAGAGCTACAGCACAGCGTTGAACTACTATGATCGTTTGAGGAGCAGTGGCAGTCAAAGTCAGGACTATGCGCTGTTTCAACGCGGTATGATACAAGGCCTGCAATCGGCACCCGACGCAAAAATTAGCACCATGAATGATGTGCTGACGCGTTACCCAAATTCTGACTTTGCAGATGATGCCGCCTTCGAGATAGCTTATACCTACTTCCTGAAAAATGAGGGTGATAAAGCTAAGGCCGATTTGCAATCAATGATACAAAAGTATCCAAACAGCAGCTATGTACCACGCGCGTTGGTTACGATGGGTTTAATTGATTACAACGCCAACCAGGACGATTTGGCTGTAGAGTCTTTCAAAAAAGTGGTACAAACCTACCCTTCTGCGCCAGAAGCTAAACAAGCGCTCAAGCAGATCGAAAAAATTTACACCGATAAGGGTGATGCACAAACCTTTATTAACTATGCCGGCACTACGCCAATTGGTAATTACAGCGCTGCCGAGCAGGAAAGCATTATGGCTACTGCCGCCAACAATTTGTATTTAAAAGGCGACTGGGCAGGTACCGTTGCTGCCGTAGGTGCTTATTACGATAAAGCCAAACGCCCTATTTACGATAAACAAATGCGCTTTATAAGGGCGCAAAGCTTAGTGAACTTAAACCGCCCGGATGAAGCAGTGGCCGATTACAATGTTATTTTGAACGATTGGACCAGCGCATACACTGAAAAATCGCTCATTAGCATGGCTAAGCTTTATATGGCGCAAAAGAAATATAACGAGGCGGTTGTATTCCTTAAACGTTTAGAGACCAATTCTGAATATAAAGCCGACTATACTTTTGCTATTAATAACCTGCTGCTGTGCTATGCACACATGGAAATGGCCGATGATGCCCTGCATTATGTTCAACTCGTTCGCGAAAACGAAAAGTCATCCGAAGAGGATAAGTTTAAAACCGGATTGTACGCCGGCTTAGCTCACTTGGATAAAGGCGACACTACAGCCGCTGTAAAAGAGTTTAATTATACGGTTAACAATACCAAAACCGTGGCAGCTGCCGAAGCAAAATACAACGTTGCTTTGATTGAATATAAAAAGCGTAACTACAAAGCCTCGTTAAACACCAGCTTCGATTTAACCAAAAAACTATCCAATTACGACTACTGGCTAACCAAGGCTTACATTCTGATTGCTGACAACTACGCCGCATTAAAAGACACCTTCCAGGCTAAAGCTACCCTGCAAAGTGTAATTGAGAATTATAAAGGCGATGATGATATATTGCCTACAGCTAAAGAGAAATTGCAAAAACTGAATGAGGCTACCGGCACTGCACCCGCCACCGGTACCGACCCCAACAAACAGGATTAATAAGCAATACCCAACCCATAGTCATGATAAAGAGACCTATATATATATTACTTACAATATTACTGGCTGCAAGTGCAACTACACAGGCACAAGTAAAGCAGCCGGTCAAAAAGCCGGCACAAAAATCTACTCAAAGCAAGCCGGCAGCAAAAAAGCTTGGAGATGCCGCAGCTAAAGCAAAACAGGATACCTCCAAAAAAGGAGGTCAAACAACGCCCGCTAATGCCGCTCAAAATGGCGGCAGCCTATCTGAAGAGATTGTAGTAACCACGGTTTACAAACCAGTACTGGCCGATGCCGTTAAAATACGCCGTAACCCAAACCTTGATGATACCCAACCGTACAAAGCCCCTTTGAGCTACACTACGCTTGATAAACGCCTGGAACAAAACAGTGATATACGCCAGTTGGAGGCCATGAAAATGCCTGCCGAACGCGACTCCTTACCCGCTAACAACTTTGTACGCGCCGGCTTTGGAAGCCTTAAAACTACTTTCGGCGAGGCCTATTTTAATAATGGGCAAGATGAAGCGCTGCAGGTAGGTGCATTTTTAAAGCATTTCGGTCAGCAGGGCAACCTTCCTAAACAAAATGAAAGCCGCAGCGAGGTTGGTGTATTCGGCAAAAGTATTGGCGAGGCTAACACCATTACAGGGCGTGTAAACTACTTGCGTCGCAACAATTATTACTATGGCTATAATACACTGGCCCTAACAAACCCGGCGGCTGAACCAATGAAGCAGCATTATAACACCCTAAGTGCTGAAGGTGAGCTGGCCCGCAATTACCAGGATACCGACCGCGTACTTACCTATGCCCTAAAGGTGAACGGCTACCTTTTTAACAATGCCTTTAAAGCAAAAGAAAACAACGTGGTTTTAAGCGGCTATTTAAATCAAACTATCAACCAATTTTATGCAGGGCTGGGTGCATCGTTAGACTTGGCCTCTCAAAAAGACAGCTTATATTCTTTAAACAACAGCTTTTTGCGCTTAAACCCTTACTTAAAGTTTCAGGGCGATAATTATAAAATTGATGCAGGCGTAAATATTGCTCAGGAGTTTGGCTTCTCATCACGTTTCTTCATCTTTCCGGCCGTAAAACTGGAGTTCCAGGTAATACCTGATTTTGTGCGCCTGTTTGCCGAAGCTAAAGGCGATGTGAATCGTACTTCTTTGCGCAATCTATCAGAAGCCAATCCGTTCCTTGACCAGAATATCGGTATTCAAAACTCGGTTGATAAGCTTGACATCACCGTGGGTTTGAAGGGCCGCATTATACCTGGCTTAGGGTTCAAAGCCGCTATCTTCCGCAACACGGTCTCTGATCTGCCGTTGTTTGTAAGTAATGTACAACCGGCCTTAACCGGCAATCAGCCTATACCGGGCACTTTGCACCGCTTTAACGTAGTTTATGATGATGGCCGCGCCCGCATCAGCGGCTTTAACGGCGAGCTGGATTACAAAGCTTCCGACGATGTAAATATCTTTGGACTTGTGGAATTTCGCGATTATAAGCTGGCCAGTCAGGCACAGCCCTGGAACCTGCCTAAGTTTAAATTGACAGCGGGTACCGCTATTCATATCAACGATAAAGTGGACATCAACGGTTCTTTACTTTTTAGAGGCACAACTAAAGATTTGCTCACCAATGAGCAGGTAGTTACCCTAAAATCGTTTGCCGATTTGAGCGGTGGTGTAAACTACAAAGCTACCAAGCAAATCTCGGTTTTTGTTCAGGTTAACAATATTTTAAACACTACATATCAAACTTACTTAAACTACCCCAACTACGGATTTAATATATTTGGCGGTGCAGGGTTCACTTTTTAACTATATTTGCCTCACCGCAAATTAAACCCCGGACATTATTAAAGAATGGATTTATCTGTTTACATCAGTGAGCTGCTTAACGAACAAGGCACTGTAAGCATCCCTCAGATAGGGGTGTTTAAGCAGGTTCGTAAAAGGGGCTACTATAATGCTGATGAAGGCAAACTGTATCCACCTTATTATGAAACCGAGTTTGAGCAACAACCGGTAGAGGATGAAAGCCTGTTACAATACCTGGTTGCTAAAAGCAAGGTGTCGGGAGCATCGGCCAGGTATTTTATGGACCGCTATCTGCACAGCATTTTGCAACAAGCCGAAATAGGCGAAGTTATGTTGGGCAGATTAGGTTGGTTATCTAAAGAACAAGATACACTGAACTTCAGACCTGTACCTAATGCAGATACCAGTACCTCTCCATTTGGCTTCACGCCAGTATCTGTTCAACCTGAGCCGGTTACAAATACAGCTGAGGACCATTTACCAGACGATGCTCCTGTTGTGGCAGAGCCGCAACCTGCACCAGCTTTGCCACCCGTTAATACGCCCTTATTCTCAGTCGAAAAAGACGCTTTAAAAGCAGGAAATGCCATACCCGAAGGACCGGTAACGGCAACCTCACCTCTATTAAGGCAATCTGTTAAACCTACAGCTCAACCGGCAAAACCAGTTGTGGAGCAACAGCCAGCCGACGTTAAACCAGCGGCTGAGCCCCAACCGATAGCAGTTGCAAACAGTACGGCAGAAACTAACAAACCATTCTACGCCAAGCCCTGGTTTTGGGGATTAGCCGCAGCTGTGCTTATTGCAACAGCAGTAGCGGTATTCTATTCAAAACAGAACGTCTCCACCCGTCCGGCTGTAGCAGCTTCGGACAATACAACAACGACTACACCAAGCATGGATTCTGTAGTGGTTAAAACACCAGTTAAAGCAGATACCGGAACCGAACAGCACCAAACACCAGTAACGCCAGATACATCTGTACAAAAACAAGCCTTACCGGCTTCAACCGAGTATGCGCCCGAGGTGGAAACGCCTGTTGCAACTGGTAAAAATAACACTTCGGTAGTATTGGCCAACCCAAAGGGTTACAACAATGTGCTCATGAGTGGCGCTTTCAGCAACGAGGCAGAAGCCATTAAAGTTGTAAACCGTTACAAGGCCGTAGGCATTAATGCTGGCATTGTTAAAGACTTTAATCCAACTAAATACGTTAAGGTTGGACTTGGATTTTATAAAACCTATGCCGAAGGACAGGCAGCTAAAGTAAGACTCGTGAAACTGAAACACCTCAGAAGCAGCGATCTTTATGTTGAAACTAAAAGAAATAAAAAGAAATGATGCTATTTATGCTGTTACAGGATACAGCTCAAAATGTTGTTGATTCGGTAAACCGTGCAGCACTGCCTGCCACCACTGCCGCCCCTGTTGATGATTTACGCTTCGGCGATCTGCTTATAAAAGGTGGATGGGTTATGGTTCCTATCGGAATACTGGCCGTTTTAGGTTTGGTTATATTTTTTGAGCGCTATTTTACCATCCGTAAGGCCGCTAAAGATGAATCGAACCTAATGAGCCAGATCCGGAGCAGTATAACATCGGGTAAATTGGACTCGGCCGTTGCGGTTGCCCGTAACAGTAATACGCCGCTGGGCCGCATGCTGCAAAAAGGTTTGCTGCGCATCGGTCGGCCTATTAAAGACATTGAAGGCGCTATTGAAAACGTTGGCAAAATTGAAGTAGCCAAACTGGAAAAAAACATTGGCATTATTGGCATTGTGGCCGGTATTGCGCCCATGTTCGGCTTTTTAGGTACCATCGCCGGTGTAATTAAGATCTTTTATGATATCTCTAAAACAGATAACATTAGTATGGGCGTTATATCAGGAGGTTTGTATGTAAAAATGGTGACCTCAGCAGCTGGTTTATTTGTGGGCATAGTAGCTTATGTATGCTACCACATCCTGAACATGATGGTAGAGAAGGTAATTTTGAAATTGGAGACTGACGCCATTGAATTTATTGACCTGTTAGAAGAGCCCAGCAAATGAACCTGAGAAAAAAACATAGCCGTGCATCAGCCGAGGTACATACCTCGGCCATGAATGATATTATGTTCTTTTTGTTGCTGTTCTTTTTGATAGCTTCAACTGTTACCAATCCTAACGTAATCAAATTGATGCTGCCCAAGTCTTCATCAGGCCAGGCGGTATCTAAAAAAACCATTACTGTTTCGGTTACGCAAGACTTAAGGTATTACGTGGAGAAGAAAGAAGTAGCGGTTGATGCTTTACAACCTACATTAGCCGGTTACAAAAACATAGCCAGCGAACTGACTATTGTACTGCATGTTGACCGCACGGTTGCTATACAGGATGTGGTACAGGTGATGGACATAGCACAGAAATTGAATATTAAACTGGTATTAGCCACCGAGCCTAAATAACAGGATATGGATTACCGTCAGGAAGAAAATAATTACCCAAGGGCCTTTTTAGCAACCGGCATTATACTGGCTTTGCTGATAGGCCTGAGCTATTTTATTGTCTTTCAGCATCCGGCTAAAGAAGAAGACGGCACGGGCGGTATCCTGATAAATTACGGCACAGTAGATGAAGGCATGGGCGATGACTATATGAGCACCGAGGAGCCATCTGTTGCCGAAAATGCGAACCATACCAAGCCTGACAAAGTAACCCCTGCCCCACCAACCGAGCAGGTGAACACAACAGACAACAGCAGCAAACAGGTAGTAACTCAAAACACTGAGGATGCGCCTGAAATTGCCAGCAGCAAAAAGCCTACACAATCGGTAAATACACAGCAGCAGCCTACCAAAGAGCCACCTAAGCCTACTATAAACCAAAACGCCCTTTACAAAGGCAAAACCAACAATGGTACAGGCGAGGGAGATGGAACTGGCAACACACCCGGCAACCAGGGCAAAACAACGGGTACGACCTTAACCAACAATTATAACGGTACGGGCTCAGGCAACGGCGGTAACCTTACCGGCATGCCTCAGCGCAACTTTGTAAGCAAACCATCGGTAAGTGATGATAGCCGCCATACAGGAAAAGTGGTGGTTGATATACGCGTGGATAAGGACGGCAACGTAACCTACGCCCGCGGCGGCGCCCGTGGTACTACCATAACCGACCAGGCGCTGATCGAAAAATGTGAAGACGCCGTAAAACGCTCCCGCCTCAACTCTTTAGACAGTGCCCCCGAAATGCAGCAAGGCACTGTAGTATTTGTATTCAGGGTACAGTAAAAGTAATTTGAATGGCTTACAGCCTAATTTTCCTTTTCAATTTTAGTTGATAGCTTTGCGCCCATGGCAATCCATCATTGCCTACATCTTCCAGAATGAATTACGCAGAAACGCTCAACTATCTGTACAACCAGCTCCCTATGTTTACCCGGGTGGGCACATCGGCATTTAAGAAAGATCTAACCAATACCATAGCCCTTTGCGACCGGCTGGGTAATCCACAGCACCAATTTAAGAGCGTTCATGTAGCAGGAACTAATGGAAAGGGCTCTACATCGCATATGCTGGCGGCGGTGTTACAAACTGCCGGATATAAAACCGGATTGTATACCTCACCTCACCTTAAAGATTTCAGAGAACGTATTCGCATCAACGGGCAAATGATCAGCGAAGACGAGGTGGTTGATTTTGTGGCAAAGCACCGGGCAGATTTTGAGGAAATTGAACCTTCTTTTTTTGAAATGACCGTAGCCCTGGCCTTCGATGCCTTTGCCCGTCATGAGGTAGATATTGCAGTTATTGAAGTGGGCCTGGGCGGCCGGCTCGATTCAACCAATATTATTACGCCGCTGTTATCCATCATTACCAACATAGGCTGGGACCACATGAACATGCTGGGCAATACCCTGCCCAAAATAGCTGCCGAAAAAGCCGGCATTATTAAACCGGGCATCCCGGTCATCATTGGCGAACACCAGCCCGAAGTAGCACAGGTATTTATTGAAAAAGCGCAAAAAGCAGGAGCCGAATTAATATTCGCATCCGAACAATGGAATGAAGGGAGCATAGAACCGGGCACCAGGAACCGGGAAGCATTAGAGAATGAGAAATATTTATCTGCAAGCTTTGAGGCTCTCAACGCTACCCATAATTTACAACTCGACCTAACAGGTAGTTATCAGCTTAAGAATGTGAAGGCGGTTCTGTGTGCAGTGCAGGAGTTAAACACACAGGGATTTAATATTGCTGTTAAACATGTAGCCGAAGCTTTACGCCAGGTTAAAACCCTAACCGGTTTACAGGGCCGCTGGCAAACTTTGAGCACCCACCCGCTTACCATTTGCGATACCGGCCATAATCCTGATGGCATATTGGAAGTGCTGAAAAACATTGCAGCCGTACCATACGAGCACTTACATTTTGTGATAGGTATGGTGAACGATAAGGATATTACCAAGGTATTAAACCTGCTGCCTAAGGATGCTACGTACTACTTTTGCAAACCAGATATTCCTCGCGGGCTTGAGGTGCAGTCTTTGCAACAACAAGCTATGATGGTTGGCTTGCAGGGTAAAACCTACCCAACGGTACCTGAAGCCTTGCAAGCCGCGCAACAAAAGGCAGGCCCAAAAGATTTGGTTTTTGCAGGCGGCAGCACCTTTGTAGTGGCCGAAATAGTTTGATATATTTACAGCTGATGTTCATGGATAATGGTTTATATTAAAAAGAATATGAACCTAGCATCTACGAACTATAAACCATCAACTACATGACTTATCTACCTTCTTCCAGCCGCTATGAAACTATGCCTTACCGGCGCTGCGGCAAAAGCGGCATTAAGTTGCCTGCACTTTCGTTGGGCTTGTGGCACAATTTCGGCGGTGTAGACGTGTTCGAAAATTACCGAAAAATCTTGCACCTAGCGTTTGATAGCGGCATTACACACTTCGATTTGGCCAACAATTATGGTCCGCCGTATGGCTCGGCCGAAGAAAATTTTGGGCTGCTATTAAAAAAAGATTTTGCAGCCTACCGCGATGAGTTGATCATCTCAAGCAAAGCCGGCTATGACATGTGGCCTGGTCCGTATGGCAACTGGGGATCAAAAAAATACCTGGTAGCCAGCTTAGATCAAAGCCTGAAACGCATGGGACTTGACTATGTAGACATTTTTTATCATCACCGCCCTGACCCTGACACACCACTTGAAGAAACGATGATGGCACTTGACTTGATTGTACGGCAGGGCAAGGCTTTGTATGTAGGCATCTCTAATTATAAGGCCGATGAAGCGCAAAAAGCAATTACTATTTTGAAGCAGTTGGGCACGCCCTGCCTTATCCACCAGCCTAAATACTCCATGTTTGAGCGCTGGGTAGAGGGCGGCCTGCTAGATGTGCTGGAGCAGGAAGGCGTTGGCTGCATACCGTTTTCACCTCTGGCACAAGGCATGCTTACTGATAAGTATCTACACGGCATACCGCAAGATTCAAGGGCAGCTAAAACCACCGGAAATCTGCAAACTAAGCAATTGACCGATGATAAGCTGGCACAAATTAAACAGCTTAATGAACTGGCCCTGCAACGCAACCAAACACTGGCACAGATGGCACTGGCGTGGTTATTAAAAGACCAGCGCGTTACCTCCGTTCTTATAGGTGCCAGCAGGCCCGAGCAACTGGCTGACTCGCTTCAATGTTTACACAACAGCGTCTTTACGACCGAAGAGCTCACTCAAATAGAAACCATTTTAAACAATAAATCCTAATGGCAAGCCTTAACTGGGGAATAATAGGCGTTGGCGATGTTACCGAAAAGAAAAGCGGACCGGCATTTAACAAAGTAACGGGCAGTAAACTAGTAGCCGTAATGCGCCGTGACGCCGAAAAAGCTGCCGATTATGCCCAACGCCACGGCGTTGGAAAATGGTTTAGCAATGCGGCCGATCTTTTTAATGATACTGAAGTGAATGCCATCTACATAGCTACGCCACCTTCATCACACCTAGAGTACGCGCTAACCGCATTAAAAAAAGGCCTGCCCGTTTATGTAGAAAAGCCGGTTACGCTAAACGCTGCACAGGCTGAGGAACTGGCTAACGCAGTTCAAAAGCACAATGGAAAGTTGGTAGTTGCCCATTACCGCAGGCAATTGCCTATGTTTTTAAAGGTGAAAGAGCTATTACAACAGCAAGCGATTGGCGAAGTGCGTACTGTACAACTCAGGCTGTGGCAAAGCCGCAAACCGGCGTTAGTAACCACAGGAGCACCCAACTGGCGTGTACAACCCGAACTTTCCGGCGGTGGTTATTTTCATGACCTCGCTCCTCACCAGTTGGATTTGATGCTATACTTTTTTGGAAACCCCGCTTACTATCAGGGATTCGGCTTTAACCAAACCCAAACAAACCAGGCCGATGACCATGTATGTGGCTCCATATTGTTTGAGAACAACGTGGTGGTAAATGGTTCATGGTGCTTTAGTGTGGCCGAGACCGAAAACGTTGACAGTTGCGAGATGATAGGCAGTGAAGGCAAGATCAGCTTCCCTATATTCGGTAATACGGTTACCTTAAAAACCGCTGAAGATGAACAGGTAATTGATTTTGTACCCCCAGAAAACATACAGCACCCAATGATTGCCGCCGTAGTAAGCTATCTGAATGGCGAAGGCCCAAATCCCTGCACCATTGATGAGGCGCTAACCCTCATGAAAATCATGGACGCTTTTTCGAGCAAACCCAGCAAATAACACTATCTTTATTTACCATAAAAAAGACACATAAACCATGAAACAGTTATTCAAATTATTGGCCATAACCGGCTTTATTTTAACTACCATTTCGGCATCGGCACAAACGCCTAAAAAACCAAGACCCAGCCCTGCTGATACCGTTAAAGCTACGACCAAGAGTGGTGTTAACATTACCATTGCCTACAGCCAGCCATCGGTAAAAGGCCGTACCATTGGTACTGATATTGCTCCTTACGGCAAATGGTGGCGTACCGGCGCTAACGAGGTGACTACAATTGAGTTTAGCAAAGATGTAAAAGTGGAAGGCAAAGCACTTGCTGCAGGCAAATACGCCTTATATAGCATTCCTAACGAGAACGAGTGGGTAATTATATTTAATAAAGACATCAAAAGCTGGGGTACGGTTTACAAAGAAGAAAACGATGTACTGCGTGTAAATGTTAAACCGGGTAAATCAAGCGGCTTTGTGGAGCAGCTAAAATTTGCAGTAGACCCATCGGGCAAAGTAAGCTTGGCCTGGGGCGATAAATTAGTTGCCTTTACAGTGAAATAAGGATATTAGTCAATACTCATTAAAAGAAAAGCCCCGGCACAAACCCGGGGCTTTTCTCTTAATGTCTTTTACAAAACTGTATTATTTTGAAGATTTCTTGGGCACTTTCGCACCGTTTTTACGCGCTTCCGAAAGGCCAATGGCTACTGCTTGTTTAGGATTGGTTACCTTTTTATCGCTCTTGCCGCTCTTCAGCTTGCCTTCCTTCATTTCGTGCAGGGCCTCGCCAACTTTCTCCTGTGCTTTTTCTGAATATTTTGCCATGGTACTCAATTTTAAGTGGATACTTCCATAAGTACAATTAAGACAGAGATTGGTTTATTTATTATGAGCTACCGTCTCCAGTTCATCCAAATTTATGGAATTAATGAGGTGCAAATGCTCGGTTATCTTTTCGGCGCTCCAGTTCCACCAGGCTATACCGAGCAAGCGTTCAATAGCATCTTCGTTAAAACGCATCCGGATCACTTGGGCAGGGTTGCCACCTACAATGGCATAATCCGGCACATCCCTGGTCACTACACTTTTACTGGCTATTACAGCGCCGTTGCCCACTTTAACACCCGGCATCAGCGTAGCATCATGTCCTATCCACACATCATTACCAATCACAGTGTTACCTTTGTTAGGGTATTTTTCAGTCAGATCAACACCTTCATTTATCTTTTGCCAACCATTTCCAAATATGCCGAAGGGAAATGTAGATATTGGCGTAATTTCATGATTAGCGCCATTCATAATAAACTTTGCACCGCAGGCAATAGCACAAAATTTACCGATGATAAGCTTATCGCCTATAAAATCAAAGTGGTATAATACGTTCTTTTCAAAATTGTAGGGATCGAGCGTATCATCGTAATAGGTATAGTCGCCCACCTCGATATTGGGATGCGTAATAATATTTTTTAGAAAAACGAGATGAGGATAATTTTCTAAAGGGTGTATCTTATGCGGGTTAGGACCTTGTAAAAGCATAACAGTTAATTTAAATGGGACCAGTAAATGTTAACCGGGAATTACCGACCTGCAATCTTAAAGGGGCGTAAGATGAGAAGCAATAACGTGTGCAGCAGGTCGATTATATTACCATTGGTAAAGTTGCCTTATGCTTAAGGCCTTACAAAATTAGATATTTATTGTTAAAGCAAACAACATATTACGCCTAATTTTAACGCGTCATGAATTACATCTCTGAAACTGATTTGATATTAAATGCCGATGGCAGCGCCTACCACCTTAATATTTTACCTGAGGATGTTGCCGACATTGTGATTACGGTTGGCGACCAGGACCGGGTGGCCGAAATAAGTAAGCATTTCGATAACATAGAACTAAGAAAAGGTAAGCGCGAATTTATTACACATACGGGCTACATTGGCCAAAAACGCATCACCGTTATATCTACCGGTATAGGCACTGATAATATTGATATTGTACTGAATGAATTAGATGCCCTGGTGAACATTGATTTTAATACCCGTACGGTGAACGAAAAGTTACGCAGCCTTAATATTATCCGCATAGGTACATCGGGTGCTGTGCAGGCCGATATTGCTGTGGATAGCCTGCTGGTATCGGCCGCGGCTATAGGATTGGACCCGCTGATGCATTATTATGAGCACAGCCTTAGTAAGCAGGAAGCGGAGATACTGACTGCATTTAACAATAGCTTACCGGCGCATTTTAAACTTCACCCTTATGTTGCCACAGCCAGTGCCGAGTTAATAAGCGCCCTCGCTACCGATTTACAGCAAGGCATTACCATTACCGCACCGGGCTTTTACACACCGCAAGGACGGCAAGTGCGCGCCAGATCTTCTACACCCAATTTGCTCAACCTTATCAGCGATTTTAGCATACACCAGCAACGCATCACCAATCTTGAAATGGAAACAGCGGGCATTTACGGTTTAGGGGCTAATCTGGATCATAAGGCCATATCGTTCAACATTATTCTGGCCAACCGGGTCACACATCAATTCAGCAAGCAGCCGCTTAAAATTATGGACAAACACATACGTGAGGTGCTTAACCGCATCACAAGTGCTTTATAATTTTCAGTTACAACTTCGTTTCAAAACCAAAAGCCACGAGTCATGTTAACCCTTTGATCCATATTACGCGATACCAGCCAGCCCATGATAGTTAAAAATACGCCTCTGCCCTTTTATGCCAAACTTGCCTTTATACTCATCGGTATTATGGCGCTCGGCTTTTTAATTATCCTGGGTAAAGAACTTCTCGACCCTCTGATGTTCGGCTTTCTGTTCGCCATATTGCTGCTGCCGTTAGCTAACTTTTTTGAAAGACGGATTAAATTACCTCGCAGCATGGCAGCTTTTCTGTCTATATTATTAATGGTAGCTTTCTTAGGCGGTATTATATACCTGGTGGGCACACAAATATCTAACCTGGCTAATGATTGGCCGCAGCTTAAAGAACAGGTAAGTAAATCACTGGTTGATCTGCAGGTATGGATCCAAAAGACCTTTCATGTAAATGCGGAAAAACAAATGCTGTACGTGAATGACACCACCGATAAGATTGTGGCTTCGGGCACTACCGTATTAGGCACAACGTTTGGTGCATTATCATCTCTGCTCCTGTTTTACCTGTTTATCATCATTTTTACCTTCCTGATTCTTTTTTACAGGCGTTTGCTTTTCCGCTTTGTACTTTATGTATTTGATGAAGAATCGACACCGGTGGTGCAGGCTGTGGTAGAAAACATACAAAGCATTCTCCGCAAATACATCCTCGGCTTGTTGCTGGAAATGGTGATTGTAGCCACTATATCTTGCATCGCTTTTTGGATTATTGGGGTGAAATATGCTATTCTTTTGGGCATCATTACAGGCATATTTAATATTATACCCTATGTTGGCATATTTTCGGCACTGGTGTTGAGTTCCCTCATCACCTTTGCTACGGGCGCTATCAGCAAAGCGCTGGTGGTGGCTCTGGTAGTTATCGCTATCCATGCGGTAGACTCGAACGTGATCCTGCCTATGGTAGTGGGTTCCAAAGTACGTTTAAATGCCCTGATTACCTTTATAGGTATTATACTAGGCGAAATGCTTTGGGGATTATCGGGCATGTTCCTGTCTATCCCGGTGATTGCCATATGCAAGATCATATTTGATCACATTAATGGCTTACGGCCATGGGGATACTTACTGGGCGGCGATTACGAATATAAGCGTGAAGCGCAGGAAGAAATGAAAACGGAGTAGTTTCCACTACTTCAACACTTGTTCGTCTTTGGCCGGTGCGGTAGATATTAAACGGGCTACAAACATGGTATCGGCCTTGCGCTCATATCCCTTTAGTACCTGCATTTCTTCGAGCTTAAGGCCCAACTCTTTTACCATAAAATCTACAGCGTCCTCGTTCTCGGCTTTAAAGGCTGAGCAAGTAATGTAAATAAGCGGTTTTCCGCCCTTCAGGTACTTTACTACGTTGCGGGCTATGCTCTGCTGCAAACGCTGAAAAAACTCAATACGGTGGCCGTTAAACTGCGTAATGAGCTCCGGCGTACGCCCCCAGGTTCCCGAGCCGGTGCAGGGCGCGTCCAGTATAATGCCATCGAAGGCATAATTATGCATGATATAGTCGGCGTTCTGTGTCAGGTCGAGTATCTTCTTTTGATACTTCATCAGCCCCGCCTGCCTGAAACGTTCGTCCAAATTAGCCAGTATCGATTCGCGAATGTCTGACACTACCAGCTTCAAATTTACTTCCTGTTCATGCAGCAGTAATGACTTACCACCCGACGCAGCACAGGCATCCCACCAGTTCTCCCACTTGTGCGGCTTAAAGTAACGTGCCGTTTGCTGCGATGAGTAGTCCTGCACATCAAACCAGTATTGGTTTGGAAATAAGGTTTCTAATTTTGTACCATTGGGCAGGGTAAGGCAATTATTGCCTTCATCTTTAAAAACAACCTCTGCTTTGCTTAGTATGGCTTTTACCTGCTGCTCAAAGCCTTTGCGTACACGTATAAACAGATCGGGCTGTATAAAAAACGACTTCAAGAAAGCCTCTTTATCTATCCCTGCCGATAACTGGTCATGCCAGGGGTAAATGTCTTCAAGCTTAAAATCAGGATACGCCGCTTTTACCATTTTTAACTTTTCGTCCACCTCAAAATGTACGCAGGCGGCCCACTCCGGCTTAAAATGCTGCAAAAAAGAGTTGATTTGGATATTGCATAAAAACTCGGCAACCATCAGGCGATCCTCAGCCGGTAAGCCGTGCAAGGCATTACCCAGCCGAAAATAATTATACACCAGCCTGCTTGCCACACGCCGGTCTGTTGAGCCCATCTGCTTGTTTTGCCTGAAAAAGCCAGGTAAAAATTTACTAAGCTGGGTGTTCTCTGGAAACTCGGCTAATATGCGCTGAAATATTTTGAGCTGATTGAAGGCTTTCATTCTACTTTCCTTAACTCGAAGTTTACATATTTCAACACACTTACATGAGTGTTTACCCAACCCAGGCCTGGCTTTGTTATAAATTGAAAGTCATTATGCAGGGCCGTAAACTTATGCTGGTTCAACCGGGTCATTTCATTCCCATCCTGCCCTAGTATTTCACCAAAGTACATTCCTTCGTCAAACCCTTTGTAAGCATAAGCAGTGGGCTCACTGGCAAAGGTTTTACGATATGCTTTGATAAAATTAATGGTAGCTGCCGACCGGTAATTTACCCTATCGGCCGAAGTAATGTGCGTTTTGATACGTTGCAACAAGTCTGCCTTTAAAAAGGTGGCTTTTTCCCAATTAGGGTGGCCAATTACCGTAACCGGATAATGCCGCGAGAGCGTATCCAACGACCGCAGAGTGACCGACAAAAACGATTGATTAACCGATGCCACAATAAAAACGTTCTCTACTTTGTTATTCAGTTGGGGCAATAAAGCAGTAATGCTACCATGCGATACAGTAAAGTTAATCACTTGTATCTTCCGCTTACTAGCGGTGTCAATCGTTTTTTTAAAAGGGTCGATGTATTTGTTATCTGCACTGAAGCCCGACCGCAGGATAAATATTTTACGGGGCCTGAGCTTATTGTTTACATACAACGCGGCCGACCGAGCATGATACTCCAGCGGTGGGTTGATGGTTATGAGGTTAGTGCTTCCAAACTCATCGGGCGATGCCGGCGACAGCGGCGATAACAAAGGCTTGTTCAAAGCGGCCGGCTTACCGATGAAAGACTTGATACCTTCCGGAAACACGGGGCCTACAATTAACTGACTGCCGCGCACATTTGGATTACCCGCCAGACTGTGCGTGTAAGCAGGCTCATCCTTGGTGTCAAAAACCTGCAGTTTGTAGTTATAACCGCGGCTGGTAAGCGAGTCGAGCGCAAGTTTAAAGCCCTGATAATACTCGATGGCAATGTTCGCTTTCTTTAAATCGGCGGCACGGTAACCTCTCACCGAACCCAAATTATCTAAGCTGAATGGCAATAGCAAAGCAACGGTTGATGTTTTGGCAGACGCAGGCGTAACCAGCGGCCTAACAGGCGTTGCCGTAACGGGTGGTACTGCGGGCTGCGTTGTAACCGGCGCAGGCTTACGTGCTGGCGTTTTGGTTACCGGATTTACCTTGGGCGAGCAAGCGCTTACCCAAAGTAAGGCCAGCAGCCAGAGAGCCTTATTCCCACTCAATGGTAGCCGGTGGTTTTGAACTAATGTCATATACAACCCGGTTTATTCCTTTCACGTTGTTAATAATCTCATTTGATATCTTAGCAAGCAGCTCATATGGTAAGTGGCACCAGTCGGCCGTCATGCCATCCAGTGATTCTACGGCGCGTAAGCAAACTACGTTCTCGTAGGTTCGCTCATCGCCCATTACACCCACCGATTGTACCGGCAAATAAATAGCGCCCGCCTGCCAAACCTTATCGTAAACACCAGCCTGGCGCAAATTATTGATATAAATTGCATCTGCCTGTTGTAATATAGCCACCTTTTCAGGTGTTACTTCGCCCAGTATACGGATAGCTAAACCAGGTCCGGGGAAAGGATGACGACCTAAAATTTTATCGTCAATGCCTAAAGTTTTTCCTACGCGTCGTACTTCATCTTTAAATAAAGTGTTTAGGGGTTCCACTACCTTCAACTTCATAAAATCGGGCAAGCCGCCCACGTTGTGATGCGATTTAATGGTAGCCGATGGGCCGTTAACCGATACGGATTCAATTACGTCGGGATAAATAGTACCCTGGCCCAACCATTTTACGTCTTGTACTTCATGGGCAGCGTCATCAAACACTTCAATAAATACACGGCCAATCGCCTTACGTTTCTTTTCAGGGTCGCTTAAGCCTTCCAGTGCATCATAAAAACGCTGTTTAGCATCAATGCCCTTTACGTTTAAGCCCATGTCTTTGTAAGAGTCGAGCACAGATTCAAATTCATCTTTGCGCAGCAACCCATTATCAACAAAAATACAATACAGGTTTTTGCCTATTGCCTGATGCAGTAGCACAGCCGCAACCGATGAATCTACACCGCCCGAAAGGCCTAAAACTACTTTATCATTGCCCAGCTTCTCTTTTAAAGCGGCAACGGTGGTTTCTACAAATGATTCTGAAGTCCACTCCTGGTGACAACCGCAAATATCAACCAAAAAGTTTTGCAGCAGTTGCTTGCCATCTAAACTATGGGTAACCTCCGGGTGAAATTGTATGGCGTAAGTTTGTGTGTCTTTTATTTGATAAGCCGCTACCTCAACGGTATCGGTACTGGCAATAATGTCAAAATTATCGGCAAGGCTGGTAATGGTATCGCCGTGCGACATCCAAACCTGTGAGTTAGCCGGGACATCTCTGAACAGCCGGTTAGATTGATTAATGTATTGCAGGTTAGCCCGGCCATACTCGCGGGTGTTCGAGGCTTGTACTTCGCCACCATTATGCTGCGCTAAATACTGTGCACCGTAGCATACACCTAAAATAGGCATTTTACCATGGTAAGGCGCAAAGTCAAACTGCGGCGCATCTTCCTGACGGACTGAATACGGGCTGCCGGAAAGGATGATACCTTTTACAGTGCTGTCAACTTCAGGAAAATGATTGAAAGGGTGGATTTCGCAATAAATGTTAAGCTCTCTGACACGGCGGGCTATTAGCTGGGTAAACTGGGAGCCGAAATCGAGAATAAGAATTTTTTCAGGCATGGGCAAAGATAGTTTTTAGATGCGAGATTTGAGATAAGAGATTTAAGATAAGACCGCAGTAGTCGCAGTTACGCACATAATTTGTATGAAAGTGCCAGATAATTTGAATTACTTTGCAGCTTATAGACTTATGAAACTAAGCAAATTTTTAGCTAAGCTAGTTATCAGATTGGTATTTATCCTGCTTCTGGCGGCTGGTTTTGGCATTATGCAAAATACCGGTAAACTACAACAACTAGGTTATATTAATCTACTTCAATGGCAACTGATATTCCCGGTGCTGTTACTTGGTGGCTTTGTGGGATTGATGATTACTGCGGCCGTTAAAAAGTTTAACGTTCAGGAGCTAAACTGGCTTTTAGTGGTTAACGCCGTAATGGTTATTGCTTATGGTGTGGCTGTGTTTATACAAATTAATAAGGTAATCAAGTAAGGTACAGTAATCACCTACAGGTACCAATCCGCCTTTACCATTGCTCCTACACTGAAGTAAAGATTTGACAGAGCACCCTTATCTGGCAACTGGCAATCAAAAGTTTCACTTAGATACGTTCTGTACAATCAATTACTGCCTACAACCCACTGTTGCTTCTGAACAGCTTGATAGCAATGGCCAGCAATATGATGCCAAAAGCTTTACGCAATACGCCCAAGCCGGTTTTACCCAGCATTTTTTCCAGCAACTGCACGTTTTTCAATACCACATATACAATTATAGTATTTAGTGTAATGCCTACAATGATGTTAGCGGTAGCATATTGAGATTTTAACGAAAGCAGCGTAGTCATGGTGCCGGCACCGGCAATAAGGGGGAATGCCAGCGGTACGATGGAAACGGTAGATGCTATGTGCTCGTCTTCCTTAAAAAAGGTAATGCCCAGTATCATCTCCATAGCGATAATAAAAATGACCAACGAACCGGCAATGGCAAAAGACGATATATCGAGTCCAATAATCTTAAGCAGTTCCTCCCCTACGAACAGGAATACGATCATCAAAATTAATACTGTGAAAGACGCCTTTTCAGATTCGATATGGCCTGCACGCTGGCGCAGATCGATGATGATAGGAATGGCTCCCAGAATATCAATAATGGCAAACAGAATCATGGTTACAGATAGTATTTGCCGCGGATCGAACGTATTGAACATGGATTAGGTTGTTTGCTTCTCTTTTGCTTTTAAGCGAAAGGTAAGCAAAAAGCCCATCAAAATAAAAAATGCCGATAAAAAGAACACCGCGTGTATGGATACGGCTGTCATTAAACCGGCAGCAACAGGCCCCAGTGCTTGCCCTACCGAGGCATATGATTGATTTACACCCAGGATTTCGCCTTGCGTGTTATCGTCGCTTCGGTCGGCAATAATGGCGTTGAGCATAGGGTTACGCAAGCCATTGAATAAACCGTATATAAACAAGCAGGCCGCAAACGGGATTAGAGCATTTGTAAAGCCGGTAAAAAGCATAGCACCTAAACATACAGCCGTTGAAAGTAAAAGGATTACCGCCTTTGATGAAATAACCCGCGTTATAAAAGGCACGGCCAATTGCATTAAAATACCGGTTATGCCAAACCCCGCATACAACAAACCAATTTGTGTGGGCTTAATCTTAAGCTCATCAACCGAAAAGGTTTGAAAACCGATGATCATTATAAACTGCGCCATGGTTAGTAAAAACCCGACAAATACAGCAGTACCTACTACCGGTATCTTTAATGAAGTAACGAGCGATGCAAAAGAAAACTTGTGTTTTTGATGGTTTGTTTTAGATTGTTGGCTGCCAGTTGCCTTACCTCCATTGTTACCAGTGCTTGTCTCCTCGCTCGTAGTTCCTTGTTCTACTCCAGGCTTGGTTTCTTTTAAAAAGAAAAACGTACAAAGTGCACCAACTAAAGCAATACCTGCGGCAAAAAAGAAGGGCACCTGCATGCCCAGTTTGCTTAACAGGCCCCCAAGAGCCGGCCCTAATACAAAGCCGAAACCGAATGCCGAACTCAGGATACCAAACTTTTTGGCCCGGTCTTCGGGTGTGGAGCGGTCTGATACCATGGCTTGGGCCACTGATATGTTTCCACCTGTAATGCCGTCTAAAACACGTGCGGCAAACAGCATAACCAGGTTTTGCGCCAATGCAAACATCAGGAAGGACAGGCATGTACCTGCCAGGCTTATAGCTAGGAGTGGCTTACGGCCCCATTTATCTGAAAGTGCGCCTAATAGCAGCGTAGCAAAAAACTGGGCAACAGAAAACGAAGCGGTAAGAATACCGATGGTCTGTCCCGTTAAACCGAATTTCTTACCATAATCATATAATAAAGGCACAATGATGCCAAACCCCATAGAGTTGATTACACATATAAAAACCAGTATCCATAAATTCTTATCTCCTTTCATTCAGGCTGTGTAGTTGCTGGTACGGATAACAAAGGATTGAAAACAAAAAAGGTTCTGCACGATATGCAGAACCTTTCTTGTTTATATACAATATTTGATTAATCAACAAATTTAGGATTTGGCGGATCCAGTGGTGTTTTATCTGCCCCCAAACGTACTTTGGAGTGCTTAATACCATAACCAAAGTAAATAATAAAGCCTATAATTAACCATACAATTAAGCGTGCCCAGTTCTCCCAGCCTTCACTGGCAATCATGAATAAGCAAACAATAGCGCCCAATGGGCATACTATGAAGTACAACGGCGTTTTGAAAGGACGATTAAGGTCAGGGTCGGTTGAACGCAGGATGAATATACCTACACATACCAGTACGAATGCAAACAAGGTACCAATACTTACCATATCGCCCACGATACTATCGGGCACAAAGCCTGCAAACAGCGATACAAAAACGAAGAATAACCATTGTGATTTATAAGGCGTACGATGTTTAGGGTGCAGTTTGGAGAATACCGGAGGAACCAAACCATCAATACTCATGGTATAAAATACCCGGGTTTGACCCATCAGCATCACTAAGATAACTGATGAAAAGCCTGCTAAAATAGCTACTGTTACCAGCTTAGCCAACCACTCGTAACCCGGCATATGATGACGGATTGCATAAGAAACTGATGCTTCGCTCCCCTGGGTTAAAAACTCTTTGTAAGAAGCTATACCAGTTAAAACGTGAGAGAACAATATGTACAAAGCAGTACAAATAACCAGCGATACAAGAATACCCAAAGGCATATCTTTCTGTGGATTTTTAGCTTCCTGAGCGGCTGTAGATACGGCATCGAAACCAATGAAAGCGAAGAACACAATACTAGCGCCACGTAGTACCCCAAACCAACCATGGTTACCTGTGGTTGCGTAATCGTGCAATACACCAGTGCTTAGTTTTACAGTACCGGCATCAGCAGGTATCATGTACGGAGTGTGATTTAACGGGTTTATAAATTGCCAACCAAAACCGATAATCAGCAACACGATAGCCACTTTAACCATTACAATGATGTTATTCACTACTGCAGATTCTGCAGTACCGCGGATAAGCAGCATGGTTAGCAAAAATATGATCAGGATAGCCGGTAAATTAACGATACCATGCACACCTCCTGCCGACTGAAATGGCGAATGGCTCCATTCATACGGTATAGAGGTACCAAAAAACGTCATGAGCAAATCATTGAGATACTGCGACCAACCAATGGCTACGGTAGCTGCACCTAAGGCATATTCAAGCACTAAGTCCCAGCCAATAATCCAGGCAATAAATTCGCCCATGGTGGCATAAGAGTAAGTGTAAGCGCTGCCTGCAATAGGAATCATACTGGCAAACTCAGCATAGCATAAACCAGCCAGTGCGCAACCAATAGCAGCAATGATGAACGAAATGGTTACGGCCGGACCGGCATTACCACCTGCCGCAGCAGCTGTACGCACAAACAAACCTGCACCAATAATTGCACCTATACCCAAGGCAATCAACGCCGTTGGGCCTAAAGTGCGCTTTAAGCTCTTATCCGATTCAGCTGACGCAGCCAGCAACGACTGAATGGACTTTTTAATAAATAAACTCATGTTCTTTGATCAGTTGTATAGATTTAATCATGTTTCCCCAAACGTACTTATTTTTATTGAAAAGATAAAACACCGCTTGTAACATTAAAATGATGATAATGTAACCTTTAATTCATGTTCAAATTCATGAAGTTAACTATTTTCAATAGCACAGGCGTCGCCACAAAACCGTCCAAGCTTTTCAGATAATTTAACTAAATGTGCTTTACTGTATCCATAATTCTGGCGTTTCTGTGTATAAAAATTATGTCTGCCAGCAATCCTCCATAACTTTATTACCGAAAAAGGGATGCTTTCGCATCCCTTTTTTCTTCAGGCCTTTTTATCAGCCTTTAAAACATGTATGGTTTGTGACTGCATTCGTAATTCTTTCTGTATACGCTTGTTGGAATTTACCTCCTGGTTTAGATGCGGGGCAATAACCAGCGACACAATAGACATCAGCTTGATCAGGATATTCATAGACGGCCCTGATGTATCTTTAAACGGATCGCCAACGGTGTCACCTGTTACTGATGCCTTGTGCGGGTCAGACTTTTTGTAATACATTTCGCCATTGATTTCTACACCTTTCTCGAACGACTTTTTGGCATTATCCCACGCACCGCCGGCATTGCTTTGGAATATCCCCATCAGCACACCCGATACAGTCACACCGGCCAGCAGACCGCCCAATACTTCCGGCCCGAAAGCGAAACCAATAATGATAGGTGTAATCAGCGCGATAAGACCAGGCGCTATCATTTCGCGAATGGAAGCCTTGGTTGATATAGCTACGCATTTTTCATATTCAGGCTTAGCCTTGTACTCCATTATACCAGGTATTTCCCTAAACTGCCGGCGCACCTCCTCTACCATGGCCATAGCTGCCCGGCCAACAGCCGATATACACAGCGCCGAAAAGATAAACGGTATCATGCCGCCTACAAACAAACCGGCCAGCACATTTGCCTTGTAAATGTCTATATGCTCAATACCTGCCACGCCCACAAAGGCTGCAAACAAGGCCAGCGAGGTTAACGCCGCTGATGCTATGGCAAAACCTTTGCCGGTTGCAGCAGTAGTATTACCCACAGCATCCAGATTATCGGTACGGTGACGAACTTCCTCGGGCAGTTGGTTCATTTCGGCAATACCACCGGCGTTGTCGGCAATTGGCCCAAAAGCATCAATAGCCAACTGCATGGCCGTGGTAGCCATCATACCAGCAGCAGCAATAGCTACGCCATACAGTCCGGCAAAATGGTATGACCCAAATATGCCAGCGGCTAATACCAGGATAGGTAATACAGTTGACTCCATACCCACAGCTAAACCTGCAATAATATTGGTAGCATGCCCGGTTGACGATTGCCTGATGATGCTTAACACCGGCCGTTTACCCATGGCCGTATAGTACTCTGTAATGATAGACATTAATGTGCCTACAATTAAGCCTACCATGATAGACAGGAACACGCCGGTTTTGTCAAAAACCAATGCGCCGGCTTTCACTTGGCCATTTACATCTTCATCCCTAACTAAATGGAACGAGCCCTCTGGCAGCATCCATTGTACTACAAAAAAGGTAGCAATAGCGGTTAGAAATATAGATGACCAGTTACCTATGTTCAACGCCTTTTGCACACTATCCGTTTCGTTTTTAATGCGGACAAAAGAGGCGCTTATAATAGAGAACAGTAGCCCAAGGCCTGCAATTACCATAGGCAACAGCACAGGTGCAATACCGCCAAAGCTATCGTGTGATACAATTTCGCGCCCTAAAACCATGGTAGCCAAAATGGTGGCTACATATGATCCGAATAAATCGGCACCCATACCGGCCACGTCTCCTACGTTATCGCCTACGTTATCGGCAATGGTAGCGGGGTTACGTACGTCATCTTCCGGAATACCGGCTTCTACCTTACCCACCAAATCGGCACCAACATCGGCAGCCTTGGTATAAATGCCGCCGCCTACCCGGGCAAACAGCGCAATCGACTCTGCCCCTAACGAAAAACCGGCCAGCACTTCCAGTGCCTTTGACATGGCTGCGCCGTTAACGTTACCGCCTGTTTTAAGCACGTAAATGTGGTAAAACAAAATAAACAACGCGCCTAGTCCCATAACCGCTAAACCGGCAACGCCAAGGCCCATCACGGTGCCGCCGGTAAACGATACTTTTAAGGCTTTTGCCAAGCTGGTTTTGGCAGCCTCAGTAGTACGTACGTTTGCTTTGGTGGCAATGCGCATTCCTAAATAGCCGGCAAAAGCCGACAAGAATGCGCCAATTAAGAAAGAAACAGCAATCACCGGACTTGAGTTTTCGACCGCGTTGCCCGACCACGCCAATAGCACTATGGCTATTACAGCAAAATAGCTCAGCACTTTCCACTCGGCACGCAAAAACGCCATTGCCCCATCAGCAATGTAGCCGGCCAGCTGATTCATGCCTGCATCGCCGGCTGGTTGCTTGGTTACCCAAGCCGATTTTACCGCCATTGCTACCAGGCCAACGAGGCCCATAGCCGGAATAAGGTAAATTAAATTGTGGTACAAAAAATCCATAATAAGTAAATTGGTTTATAAAAGATTGGTATTAACGAATGTGCGAAAAAATAATTGAATATTGCAAGTCGACGGCTTGACTTTCAGGTATTTATTATAAAATACTCCACATTCAAAATGCCCGTGTTGCAGCTTTACGAAAGCCTTAATCTTCGTTGATTATTTATATACAGCTAAAGCTTATAAGCAGGCTGGATAATTCAGGCTTTGTTTCGTTTCCCTTTATTACGGGGGGGGTTCCTGGTCCGAGTCATCCGCGTATAGACCTGCAGGTTTTATCTAAAGGCTGGTAGCAGCTATCAACCCTAACGCATAAACTTGCCTGCAGCATAACCATACAGCAACGAGTGCGGCGTGGCTCATTAGGGTATGCACGGTTAACTGACGCTAAGCGCCAACGCCATTTTTTTGTTACCCATTCAAAATGCAAACATTTTTAAATAGCTTAGGGCTTTTAAGCTGTAACCATTAATGGAACGAACCTCTACGCAACCTAAACTTAAAAGTGAACTTGGCCTTTTAGATGGCACTATGCTGGTAGCCGGCTCTATGATCGGGTCGGGTATTTTTATTGTAAGCGCCGATATTATTCGCAACGTAGGCTCGGCCGGCTGGCTGATTGCCGTTTGGGTAATTACCGGTTTTATGACCTTAACCGCAGCTGTAAGCTATGGTGAGCTAAGCGCCATGTTCCCTAAAGCAGGCGGCCAGTATGTTTACCTCAAAGAAGCTTATAATAAACTCATCGCCTTTTTATACGGCTGGAGCTTTTTTGCAGTAATACAAACAGGTACCATTGCTGCGGTAGGTGTAGCATTTTCTAAGTTTGCAGCTTACCTGATACCTGCGGTTAGTGAAGCCAATATTTTGCTTAGCCTCCCCCTCGGTAGCTTTACTTTTACGCTAAGTGCCGCTCAATTAGTTTCCATTGTTATAATTGTGTTGCTTACTTATATTAACACCCGTGGCGTTAAAGGCGGTAAGCTTATTCAAACTACTTTTACTTTAACCAAGCTTTTAAGCTTGTTCGGTTTAATAACGTTTGGCTTTATTATGCTGAAGGGTGATGTATGGACAGCTAACTGGACCAATGCCTGGGATATGCACAATTTGGGTAAGGATGGCAGTGTTACATCACTTACAATGGCTGCCGCATTGGGTGCTATTGCTGCATCAATGGTAGGTTCTATCTTCAGCAGCGATGCTTGGAACAACGTAACTTTCATTGCCGGCGAAATGAAGAACCCACAGCGCAACATAGGCTTAAGCCTGTTTTTAGGCACCATGATTGTTACGCTGATTTATGTATCGGCCAACGTAATGTACACAGCTGTATTGCCTTTGCAGGAGATAGCCAGTGCAGAAAGAGACCGTGTCGCCGTAGCGGCATCTCATGTTATATTTGGTAACATCGGTACTATTATCATCGCTATCATGATTATGGTATCTACGTTTGGCTGCAATAACGGCTTAATCCTGGCTGGTGCCCGTGTGTATTATACTATGGCCAAGGATGGTGTTTTCTTTAAAAAGACCGGTACCTTAAATAAAAATGCTGTTCCTGAATTTGGCTTATGGATACAATGCCTGGTGGCCAGCATACTATGTTTAAGCGGCCGGTACGGCGATTTGCTGGATATGATTTCATTTGTTGTCGTTATATTTTATGTGTTGACGATTGTAGGCATTTACATATTACGCATTAAACGTCCTGAGGCGCCAAGGCCATACAAAGCTTTCGGCTACCCGGTATTGCCTGCTATATATGTTGTTATGGGGCTAGCCTTTTGTACACTTTTAATCATCTATAAACCGCAATATACCTGGCCCGGCCTGATTATTGTATTGATTGGCATCCCTATATATTATATATCGCAACGCAACGTTAAGCATGAGGATACCATACTTTCTGATAGTTAGTTTTTTATTTGTTAATACTTATACCCAAGGGCAAACCACTTTACAAAAAAGCCTGCAAACGGCTTTTAATCGCTTACAACAAGACAGCCAGTGCCAGTATGCCTCCATCTCGTTAACCGTACTCGACGCGGCAACAGGTGAACAGGTTTTTGCCGTAAATCCTAAAATGGGTTTGGCACCGGCTTCTACTTTAAAAACGGCCACCTCAATAACTGCATTTAACCTACTGGGTGCCGATTACCAGTTTCAAACCCAATTTGGTTACACCGGCGCTATAGATGCTGCCGGCACGCTAAATGGTGACGTGATCATGAAAGGTGGCGGCGACCCTACCCTGGGCAGCTGGCGCTGGCCTAACACGCAGGAGGGCCACGTTTTGGCCGAACTGGTTAACAGCCTTAAACAAGCCGGCATTAAACAGATCAATGGCCGCATTATAGGTGATGATTCCCTTTTTGATACCCAGTCTGTACCCGATGGCTGGATATGGCAGGATTTGGGTAATTACTACGGCGCTGGTCCATCGGCCTTATGCTGGCGCGAAAACACTTTTGATATTAAATATGAAACTGGTGTGGTGGGCAGTCCGGTAAAAATATTGCGCACTGTACCGGCCATGCCTTATTTTGATTTTAAGAGCGAGGTCGCCACCTCTGGCCCGGGTTCGGGCGATCACTCTTACGCTTACTTGCCGGTTGGTAACAAATCGATGTACATACGGGGCGCGTACGCCATAGACAAGGCTAAAAAGAGCATCACCGTTGCCTTGCCCGACCCTGCTTATGACGCCGCCTGGCGCTTAACTGATACGCTGAAACGCATAGGTATTACGGTAAGCCGCGAGCCGGAATCGGTAATTACACTAAACACAACAGCAGAACAAGCTCCTGTAATTAATACTAAGCTGGCTACCTTAACGTCACCGCAACTTAGCCAGATTGTATATTGGCTCAATAAAGAAAGCATTAACCTGTACGCAGAGCAGTTACTTAAGACCATGGCGCTCAAAGCAGGTAAAAAAGTATCAACCAATGCCGGTGTACAAACGTTGCAAAACTTTTGGAAGGCACGTGGCATTGATGCCAACTCCATGAATATTTATGATGGCAGCGGCCTGTCGCCCGGCAACCGCATAACTACCCATACGCTGGCCAGCATTTTACAATCAGCAGTGGCGCAACCCTGGTTCAGCGCTTTTTATGATAGTTTGCCCTTGTACAACGGCATGCACATGAAAAGCGGCACTATAGCCGACGTGGTGGCCTACGCAGGTTATCAGAATCATAACGGTCGCCGTTTGTGTTTTTCGGCTATCATTAACAATTACAATGGCTCAACCAGCACCGTAAGGCAGAAGCTGTTTAAGGTTTTGGACGAGTTGAAGTAAGTATGAGGTTTAATCGACGAACCAATAGTGGGAGAAAGATTTTTGTAATTTGTGGAAAAGACTATCGACGTAAATAACAGGCCCGAACGTTATTTCATATCTATTTGAATAAGCCGGTCTAAAAGGTATATTTGATTATGAAGCTGCTAAGTTATCCTGTTCGCCCAAAGCTGTATTACTCGCCGGGCTTAATCAGCTTAGTGCTACTCCCAACAGTTTGCCTTGTTTGGCTCAAACAGCATAAGGCGTTCGAAGAGAAGCGCATTATTGACATCGTATTTTTTAATCCGAGCTTCATAGTCATTTACCCTAATAATGTGTTCCCTCCAAAAAAGAAATACACCACTATTAACTTAACAGGAAACCTTGAAGCCGATAAAATAAGCCTGCAATATGCGCAGGTACTATTAAGCCGGTGGAAAGCGGCCAAGGACGACATACAAGGCGTTAACTTTCATTTCGGAAATAAATCAAAATACTGGGCTTTTGTTGAAGCCATTAACGTTTGCAAGGCAATAGACCTACAGCTATACATGCCCTATCAAAATAACATGTACGCCATGTGGAGCTTTCATCCGGGGCATAGAGATAAAAAGTTACAGCTACCACTATGCGGTGGCATCGGAAATTTTGAGCCGCCACCGCAACGCCCAACTTTTTATAAGATGATGCTTGATAAATTCGGTGACTATTGGCTTTCGGGGATTGTATTTATGCTGATGGTTAGTGGCACCTTATTAAAGCTAAAGAGCAAATCGGCAAAGCACAAACTCACTTTGCAGAACATAGATTAAATGCCCTGTAAAGGCTTCTTCATTTCCATGCAGTCACGTATATAATCTCCCTACCGCACAGGCAGCTTCAAATCATACCTAACTGCCAATATACGAATGCTACAAATTATAGCTATGGCTATTACTTTAGCCCAATTGGGATCCATAAACGGTATGAGGGCGAAGTAAACGACGCCACCAACAATGCAGGCCGTGGCATAAATTTCTTTGCGGAATATAAGCGGGATGTTATTAAGCAGAATATCCCTCAGTACACCGCCAAAGCACCCCGTAATAGTGCCCAGTATGACACATATACCAGGTTTAAGGCCGGCATCTATACCTTTTTGCAAGCCAATTAAGGTAAACAATCCCAAGCCCAAGGCGTCAAAAACAAACAGCGTAACCTTAAAGTTCTTGATATTCCTTTTGAATAGGATGGCCACAACGGCAGTCACAGTTATGAGAATTGGACCATTCAAATTGCGCATCCAGCTTACAGGTGTATAGCCAATTAGCACATCGCGTATGGTACCGCCGCCAATAGCGGTTATAAAAGCTATTACAATTACCCCAAAGGCATCCAGTCGCTTTTGCATGGCCGAGAAAGCGCCCGCTATGGTGAAGGCTATAGTACCCAGTAGCTCTATAACGGAGGTTACGCTCAACATTACACCTCCCCTTCCCGCTTGCGTAAAAACCACTCCATGCCTAACAAAACAACAATGAGTGCAAATAGCCATTTACTATCAATCAGGTCGCTGAAGCGCTGGTCGTCATATACAATGGTTTTAATGTTTTCATTCTTCTTGATCAGATTAGCCAGCTGATTGATTTGTGCAGGCTGTAGCATGCGCCCGCCCGACTGAGTGGAAAGGTTGTAAAGCAACTGGTGATTAGCGGTACTTTGCCTGCTTTCAAGATTTAACGGCTTAATAGTAAACTGCCCTTTTGCACTAAAGGCTTGCTTGCCCAGTTTTGTATTTGCCGTGTAACTGTAATTACCTACCGGCAGCATACCGGCATTAAGCTGATAGCTTTTACCACTACGGCTGAACAGATAACTGTAATTTTTACCACTGGTACTTTTGAGGTTGATGTTCACGTCAGGGGCATTCACCAGCTCGAGCGCCTCGTTGTATAGTTCGGCATTAAGCAGTATATTTTCCCCTTCATCAAAAACATTTTTAGCAGGGTAAGCTCTAAAACGTTGGCGGTTAGCATTAGCCGTTAAGTATTGAATACTTTGGCTAAAAAGTTCTTCCAAAGCATAGTGCGAGCCGTAATCCTGGTACTCCGATAAATTCCAGCGCCAGATGCCCTCGCCAGCTAACACTGCTGTGCGCCGGCCATCCGCCTCGTTAAAGGCCATTAGTGGGTAGGTTGTGCTTACACTGCCTATTTTTTGTTTAAGCAATATAGATGCCGTGGCAGCCGATCCATAATTACCGAAGGGCGCCATTAACGGCGGCATCTTACCCAATTTATTTATCGTAGAATCGGTTAGGGTAAAGAGGGAAAAACCGGTTACCGGCACGGCAAACTCCTCCTGCACATCGGTACGGCCTGCTATAATACGTATGGTATTTTGTTCTTGGTTTAAATCTTGCAGGTCGGTTTGCGCGCCGGCGATGTACCATAGTGGCACCTTGCTTTGTGTTATAAAGCTTTTAAGCGACAGGTTATCGGCAGCCGTTATCTGGTGAAGGATGATAATCCCGTAATCACTAAGCTTTACAGTGGATAGCTTATCCAGTTGTACAGCTTTAAGTTCGTAGTTCTTGTTGCGCTCTATGAGTTGTTTAATAACGCTAATATCGGGGTGTGGTGATGCATAGGCCAGCAGTACCTTTTGCCGGGCGTCCAGCACCTCAATATAAACAGTTTCAGTATTGTTTTGCACCGAAAGCTCGTTGCTTACCGGCGCGAGTTTCACGGTAAACTGATGTATGCCCTTTTTATCGGCGTTCAGCTTAACCGATATGGTCTTACGGAAGGCTGCTGATGCAACTGGTATATTTTGATTATAAATACTACGCCCATCTTCGGTAATGCTAAGTCTTAATACCTCGCCCTGACTTTGGTAAGCTTCGGCCAGTACTTCAAGCATAAAATCGTTGCCTAAAAAGGCCGTTTTATTGTAATTAATGTTGCTAGTTACTAAATCACGACGGGGCACAGTATCGCCCAGGGCAATGGTATAGATACTAGTTTTAAGATTGCGTGCCTCGTATTGCGGATCGGCTCCTTGATTATACAAACCATCAGTTGAAAGGATAAGCGCACCAATATTTTGGTTTACAAAGCGCTCATTTAATTGGTGTAATGCAGAGGCAATATTGGTTTGCTTGCCCCCGTATGTGGTGGAAAGACCTGGGTGCAAATTGCTGTCGAAGTTAAACTCGCGGACCTCATAATCGTTACCCAACAATTGCTTAAGTGTGCCGAGTGTGCTGTTAAACTGGCTGATGTTCAAACCGGCCGGTTTAAAAGTATTTATGGACGATGAGTTATCCTGCGCTATCATTACCAGCGGTTTTTGTGGCTGATATTTAACCGTTTTAACCAATGGCGATACGAGCAGGAAAGCGATCAGAAAAACGGCTACCGCACGAAAACCAGACAGTAAGAAACGGAAATTGGAAGATAGATGGCTTGGCTGCTTGTACATGAGCCAGGCGTAAAGCCCGCCCAATAGCAAACAAGGCAGGGTCCACCAGCCCGATACCGAACCCCAGGCAATACTGTTGAATAGTAAGTTGTGAGTAGCTAAGTAGTTCATTGTTGTTACCCTCAAGGGGTATCGCTTTAAAGTTATTTAATTTTGGCAACAACTCACCAATCAACTCCTTAACTACTCACTTTATTATTTTGATACGTACGGGCCCTTTAATGTGATTTACATTAACCGGCTCCCCTTTTTGGGTGATGACAACCTTGCCCTGTTGCTGCAATGCAACGGCAGCCTCCCGCACCTCATCCATATGTTTGCGCCAGTTAGCAGGAAATAAAGCCCTGGCCACTTCCGACGGGCAGATGGTTTTATCCGCTCCACGCTCGGTTGCCATGGTTAGCACACGTTCTTGTATTGCACTTTTATCCAAACAAAAAATATTGGTTTCTGGCTCTTAATTCTTGTTTCTTTCGTTAAGCCATCCCACCATCAACCGATATTACCTGACCGGTTATATAAGTGCTCATGTCTGACGCCAAGAAAACGCAGGCATTGGCAATATCTTCGGTTTCGCCTGCACGTTTTAATGGAATATTTTGAGTCCATCCTTCAACCACTTTCGGGTCAAGCACCTCGGTCATTTCAGTTTTGATAAAACCGGGGGCTACCACATTGGTACGTATATTACGCGAACCCAACTCCTTAGCCATTGATTTAGAAAAGCCTATAATACCCGCCTTAGAGGCTGCATAATTACCCTGGCCGGCATTGCCCTGAATGCCTACCACCGAGCTCATATTGATGAATACACCCTGGCGAGCTTTCATCATGATTTTTGATGCTGCTTTGGTTACGTTGAAAATTGATTTCAGGTTTACGTTCAGCACTTCATCCCATTGCTCCTCGGTCATACGCATCAATAGGCCGTCTTTGGTAATGCCGGCGTTGTTCACCACAATATCCAGTTTGCCAAAATCGGCTACTATATCATTAATGAGTTTATCGGCTTCATCAAATTTGGAGGCATCAGAGCGGTAACCTTTTACCTGGGTACCGTACGCCTGTAGTTCTTGCTCCAGCGCCTGGCCCTTTTCTACCGACGATAAGTAAGTGAATGCTACATTAGCGCCTTGCTCGGCAAACTTTTCGGCTATTTTGCGGCCAATGCCTTTTGAAGCACCGGTTATTAATGCGGTTTTTCCTTCTAACAATTTCATATTTTTAGGATAATATAAGAGGGCGTGAAGGTAGGGAAATTAGTTTTTAGTTCATAGGCGTGATGACAAGTAGACTTAATGAGCAAGGATTTAAGTAGTTGTTGACCTAAATTTGTCGTTATTTCATTGACCGAACATATTAGCCAGTGAACGGTGCGGTATAGAGAAATTTTTTAATTTCAGTGATACTTATTATTCGTTCAAACGCAAGGCAACTTTCTTTGTTAGGCTAACACACATTAAGCGGAGCCAAGTATATGTATACAGCCAAAATTATTCGTCACAGGCATAAATACCATCATTATATGAATGATGATCTAAAAGAGGTTAAAGAGGAAACGCATTTCAAGATCGTTTTTTCAGAACCTGCCGAGTTTGACAAATTCAGGGAATGGATTAAACAACATGAAGGCGAATATAATTACAACAAGGAAGAAAGCCGCCAGGAAGGCAAATTCCCCAAAGTGCCCATGTTTCATGACGAGATTTGCTGGTGCGATATCATGACCTACTACCTGTTACATGTAGCCGGGTACAATTTTTACGATACCATCACGCCGTATAAGGGAGAGGTATACATCAAGGAATAAGTAATAGAGTCAAGAAATAACAGCCAAGGAGCTAACATTGCGATGTAAACAATCTTGCCCTTGGCTCTTATTTCCTGATTTTTGACTTTATTTTTTATTTCCCTTTTTCAATTCACTTTCTGATTTGAGCACTTTTGTGCCGTTGGATTGCTTTATCTCATAGGCGGGTTCGTCTTTGCTGGCATTGCGTTTTACCGTGGTGCCTTTGGTTTTCTTTTTTACCGGCTCGGTATGCTTAGCTTCTATTTTGCCTTCTGCCTCTGATTTTCCCCACGCCCAGTGTACGTTTTCTCCCTTTTTCATAGTAGTATGTTTAGGTAAGATTACACAAAACGCCGGCCAACAATTTACTTTAAAACAACGAGTTGTGGCTTTACAAAAATGTTATCAGGAGGCAAGATGGAGGTTGTAATACGTCAGCAACCATTCGGAGCAGCTTAACAGAATGATTAAAAAGCTACTTTACAGTTAGCGTATCCACAATTGGGCGGGCATTACTATCAGGACCAACGAATTTTAAAAAATAAGTGCCTGCCTTTTTTGCCCTAAACTTATATACCGACGAGTGTTGCACTTCTTTGCCGGTGCAGTCGTCGGCTATGTTAGTAGATGTAAATAATTTGATTTTTGTGGTATCACTCAGGCTATCTGCCTCAAACTTGCTAAATTTTTCGCAATTACCGGTGTAAGGCCATGATACGGTAAAGGTAACGTTCTGATTAACAGTTGCCGTGGTAGGGCCGTTTACGCTGGCTATAGCTGCTTGCTTCACGCTAAAGAAGTTATCGGCATTTACCACGTCCTTCAGCTCCGATTTCTGGCAAGAAACGGCTGTAAGCACAGTTAAAATGGTAAGTACAGATAAAATTTTCTTCATGTTCAGGCGGTTGTAACGTGAACTGTTCTACACAATTTCGACTACAGAAAAATCAAATAGGTTTAATTGTGCTGTAAAGCTACCTGTTAACTATTAAATAAACAATAAACCACCGTTAAAATTAGAAATTGTATCGATAAACTTACGCTTATGATAAAAAAGGGTTAGCTGTGTGCTAACCCTATCTGTTTTCTTACTTCATCAAATCAACAAAGTCATCAAATAAATAACGGCTATCATGCGGGCCAGGTGATGATTCCGGGTGGTATTGTACCGAAAAAGCCTTTTTGTCTTTCACGCGAATACCTTCTATAGATTGATCGTTCAAATTTATGTGGGTAATTTCTACTTTATCAGAAGCCCGAACAGCATCTTGCACCACACCGAAACCGTGGTTCTGTGAAGTTACCTCGCAGTGGTCTTTCACTATATTTTTCACGGGGTGGTTTAGTCCACGGTGACCGTTAAACATTTTTTTGGTGGGTATACCATTTGCCAAAGCTAATAACTGGTGACCTAAGCAAATACCAAACATAGGTTTGTCGGCTTCCAGAATTTCTTTTACCGTATCAATAGCATAAGGCATGGCCGATGGATCGCCGGGACCGTTAGAAATAAAATAACCGTTAGGTTGAAAATCTTTCTCCATTTCCTCGAACGATGTTTTGGCTGGATAAACCTTGGCGTATACATCGCGCTCAGAAAAATTGCGCAGAATGTTTTTCTTCACACCTAAATCGAGCACGGCAACACGGTATGCAGCGTTCTCGTTACCAAAAGTGTAAGTTTCTGTAGTTGATACCTGCGATGAAAGCTCCAGTCCATCCATTGATGGTACGGCATTCAAGCGAGCTTTCAGTTCTTCAACATCTAAAATCTCGGATGAGATTATAGCATTCATAGCGCCCTTATCTCTGATATGACGTACTAACTGGCGGGTATCAATATCTGAAATACAGGAAATATTCTGCTCCTGGAAGTAATCCTGAATTGACTCATCGGCCTGTTTACGGCTATAAGCGATGTTGTAATTCTTACAAACTAAACCGGCTATCTGTATTTTATTCGATTCGGTTTCTTCGTTAGTTACGCCGTAATTACCAATGTGCGCATTGGTAGTTACCATAATTTGTCCGAAGTATGATGGATCGGTAAAAATTTCCTGATAGCCCGTCATACCGGTATTAAAGCATATCTCCCCGGTTGTAGTACCTATCTTCCCGGCTGCTTTACCATGAAAAACAGTACCATCAGCCAGTAATAAAATAGCCGGTAACTTTGTGTAGTTAGTCATTTTACAAAAAAAATAAAAGGATGAATGATGGGCCGGTTGGCCTGCGTTGCAGCTCCGTGAAAGCAGTGTTGTAGCAGCAGTAAACTTGCGTCTGTATTCACGCCGCAAAAATACGTTATTTTTATGTTTACGCCATGTAAATTTTCAATAATTATATGATGGGTAGTTTCTACCTTTGTAACATTTAGAATGGTGAATAGAATTTACGGTGAGCTGCCAAAGGCTGCTTACCCTATTTTTTGTACGGCCTGATCTGTACTACTAACTCTTTACTCTTGACCTTATTTAAAACATGTCAGTTAACAAAGAAATAAAACGCGTTACTACCCACATATTACAGGCCATGAAAGGCAAGGGCGAAAAAATAGCCATGCTCACCGCCTATGATTACTCTATGGCCAAAATTGTGGATGATGCCGGTGTGGATGTAATCCTGGTGGGTGACTCGGCTTCTAACGTAATGGCCGGTCATGAAACCACCCTGCCTATAACGTTAGATCAAATGATCTATCATGCTTCATCTGTGGTTAGAGCCGCCAACCGCGCTCTGGTAGTGGTAGATCTGCCCTTTGGCTCGTATCAAGGTAATTCAAAAGAAGCGTTAAGCTCGGCCATACGTATCATGAAAGAATCGGGTGCGCATGCCGTAAAGCTGGAGGGCGGTATAGAAATTGCGGAATCTATTACACGTATCTTAACGGCAGGTATACCAGTGATGGGTCACCTGGGCTTAACGCCTCAATCTATTTACAAATTTGGCACTTATACCGTACGCGCCAAGCAAGAAGCTGAGGCACAAAAACTACGGGAGGATGCGCAGAAATTACAAGAGCTGGGCTGTTTTGCGGTGGTGTTAGAAAAAATTCCGGCTGCATTGGCCCAAGAGGTGTCACAAAGCCTGCAAATACCTACCATAGGCATTGGTGCCGGGCAGCATTGCGATGGACAAGTGCTGGTAATACATGATATGCTGGGTATAAACAAAGGCTTCCGTCCGCGTTTTTTGCGCCAGTACGCCACTTTGTATGAAGTGATGAACGATGCCATTCAAGGTTATGTTGGCGATGTAAAAGCCAAGGCTTTTCCGAACGAAAAAGAACAATATTAGCTATAAGGGACGAGAATCCTTCTTTGATCATGGCTCATACCTGATAAAACAATCACTCAATAAATTCGTATTTTTATATACACTAACTGACTTACGGCCTACCGACATTCCAACTACAAAAACCTATGCAAGAAATATATGCCGACGTTACTGATAATGATGTGTTGTATGAAGACAATCACCTGATTGCCATCAATAAGCGCGCGGGAGATATTGTGCAGGTTGATGATACCGGCGATGAGCCATTGGATGAGAAAGTAAAACGTTACCTGGCTAAAAAATACAACAAACCAAACGGCGCCTTTTTGGGTGTGGTACACCGGCTGGACAGGCCCGTAAGCGGCGTTATCCTGTTTGCTAAAACGAGCAAAGCGCTTGAGCGGGTAAACGAGATGTTTAAAACGCGCGAAATGCGTAAAACCTACTATGCCGTAGTACGTAACCGCCCCGATCCACCTTACGGCAACCTGGTACACTGGCTGATTAAAAATCCGCAAAAGAATGTAACCAAGGCTCATGGGCACGAGGTACAGGGCAGCCTGCGCTCGGAGTTGCATTACCGCCTAACAGGCGAATTAAACGGCTATTACCTTATACAAGTTAACCCTATAACCGGCAGGCCGCACCAAATAAGGGTACAGCTTTCTACCTTGGGCTGCCCTATAGTTGGAGATAATAAATATGGCTATCCGCGTGGTAGTTTAAAAAAGAGCATCTGCCTGCACGCGCGTCGCCTCCAGTTTATTCACCCGGTAAAAAAGGAACCTGTTGATATCAAAGCCCCACTACCTAAAGACGGTTTTTGGGAAAAGTTTGCTCACCTGGTACAGGATAAGGATAGTGAAATTGTTTTGAAAGAAAACTAAGGCGCGGGCCAATACCAGGGAACATCTAGCAATCATAGCTCCAGTACTTTATTCCAAATTTCTTCATCTACTGGGATCCCTTCCTTCATATTTTGTAACCTGGTTTTCAAGGTACTTTCCCCAGGATAGCGAATAGACTGCTGATCATCAACCAAACCGCTGGTTTTTGTAAAGCTGACGATCTGTTCTATTAAACCGGCTATTTGTGCATCGCTGGCAGGCTTTATGCAAATAAACACTTGGGATACGCCGTATTCGGCCTGGCTCTTCGTAATCTCTGCCGTGGAGCGGCCCTCACTTAACACCGTTACCAGCAGATCAAGCATTAACGATAAGCCCGAACCTTTCCAAAAGCCCACCGGTAGCAAACGGCCACTCTCCATAATATCCGCAGCATTAACCGATAGCGCCCCTTGTTGGTCATAACCACCCGGTAAGGGCAACTCCTCATCTTTTGCTTTATACTGCTGCAGCTTGCCAAATGAGTATTGCGATACGGCCATATCCAGCACCACATGCCCCTCTGCACGGGGTACAGCTATCACTAAAGGATTGTTACCCAAACGTGGGTCTACACCACCCCACGGCGGTAAATTGGCAATGGTGTTGGTAAAGCAAATGCCAATGCAACCACCGTCCGCTGCCTGCCAGCCGTAGGTACCGCCGCGCATCCAATGATTAGTATTGCGTATGGCTACGCAGCCTATACCATGTTCTTGCGCCAATTTGATAGCCCTGTCCATACAGAAGCGGGCGTTTAGCGGGCCGGGGCCTAGGTGGCCGTCCCAGCGTTCTACCAAGCCTAAGCCCTGCTCGGGTGTAGGTTCAGCATGGGGATGTACTAAGCCATCTTTCACATACTGCACAAACACCGGAAAACGGTTTAATCCATGGGTATAAACACCATCACGGCTATTTTCGGCAAAAAGGGTAGCACATTGCTGCGCCTTTTCGCTTGAAAAGTTAAGGCTAAGTAGCACGCGCTTAAATTCGGCCTGCAGGGTTTCAAAAGGTACTCTCATAGGTGTACGATGACTATATATTGAGGGTAAGTTAACAAATGCTGTTTATTTAAAGGATTATGCTGCTTGATGGTTTTTATGATAACGTAAAACTTAGAACGTGCAGCAGTTATTCCCGGTCTTCATTTCCTTAAAACCTTACACACCCATCCAGGGTTATTTCTATAATCATTTATCTACTTGAATAACATGGAACAAAACCAAATCAATACCGATGGTCAGACCACATCGGGCACGCATTTATCCTGCTGGACGGCAACGGCACAACCGCTGTCTTTCGAGAAACTAACTAGCGATATTAAAACACAGGTGGCCATTATAGGCGCAGGCATCTCGGGACTTACCGTGGCTTACTGCCTGGCCAAAGCCGGCAAACAGGTGGTGGTTATTGAGGATGGTTTGATTGGTAGTGGCGAAACCGGTCGCACTACAGCCCATATAGTGAATGCACTGGATGATCTTTATAGCGAAATAGAAAGTTTGTTTGGTGAAGAAAAAGCACGCTACGCTGCCGAAAGTCATACCGCCGCTATAGATTTGGTTGAAAAAATTGTGACCGAAGAAAACATAGACTGTGACTTTAAGCGGGTTAACGGCTACTTATTTTTGCACCCCAGCGATGAAAAAAAATCATTGGATGAAGAATTAGACGCAACACACAAAGTGGGCATAGCTACCGAAATGGTATACAGCGTACCGGGTATTCCGTCTGAAAGCGGACCAAGCCTGCGCTATCCTAACCAGGCGCAGTTTCATCCCTTAAAATACCTGAACGGCCTGGCTGAAGCCTTTGTGAGACTGGGTGGCAAGATTTACACTCAAACCCGTGCTGACAAGGTTGAAGAAGGCTTGGTTGAAGCCAACGGCTTCAAAGTAGAAGCCGAACAAATTGTGGTAGCTACCAACACCCCTTTTAACGACTGGGCAACCATGCACACCAAGCAAGCGCCTTACCGCACTTATGTTATTGTGGCAAAAGTGCCTAAGGATGCTATTGAACCAGCGCTGTGGTGGGATACCGGCGATCAAAATTCTGTTTGGCCTACTATGCCTTATAATTATGTACGTACCCAGCCTTTTGACGACCAGTATGACTTACTGATACACGGCGGTGCCGACCATAAAACCGGCCAGGCCAACAAAGAGGAAGAGGTTGAGGAAGAACGCTACCAACGTTTGGAAACCTGGCTGCGTGAACGGTTTCCGCAAGCACAGGAAATAGTTTACCGCTGGTCGGGCCAGGTAATGGAGCCTGTGGATGATATGGGTTATATTGGTAAGAATCCTGGTGATGAAAACATTTACATTGTAACCGGCGACTCAGGTAATGGCATGACGCACGGAACCTTAGCTGGCATACTCATCACCGATCTGATTACCGGCAAACAAAACCCTTGGGCAGAATTGTACGACCCCAGCCGTATTACGGTGACCCTACAAACTACCAAAACCTACATTGAAGAACAGTACACCACGCTAAAGCAGTTTGTTGATTACCTGCTGCCATCGGATGTTGAAAAGCTGACCGATATTAAACCCGGCGAAGCGGCCATAGTAGGCAAGCTTAAAAAGGTAGCCGTTTACCGCGATGAAGCCGGCGCCTTTAACGCCTACAGCGCGGTTTGCCCGCACATGGGTTGCGTAGTACAATGGAACAACGACGAAAAATCATTTGATTGCCCCTGCCATGGATCACGCTTTAGCTGTAAAGGCGAATTAATGAACGGCCCGGCCAATTCAAATCTCGAAGAGGTGAAGGTTCCGGAACAATAAATAATTTTCAAAAAGAATACATAGCGGTATACTTAAGCAAAGCGAACACTTGTGTGTTCGCTTTTTGAACGTTTACGGGCATCAGCAAAGTACTGGGAGCTTCGGTTGCGCAGATCACATTAGTGTTATCTAAGGATTTTATCCGGCTTATTGTATACTATTCGACGCCTACAATTTATAACGGCAAGCAGCGTTTATATATGTACAATCCCGTACCCAGTAGTTTGCGGGATTTTGTATTTTTGCACCGTGTACACCATCAAAAGTAAGCTACCTGTGTTAATCGTTATTGCCTTTATGCTCACGGGCGCATTGGTGAGTTCGTGCAAAAAGGAGGCCGATACCAGCATAAACAATCTGCTAACAGGTAACGGCATATGGCGCCTTGCCTCAATGCGGGTTGAAACCTTGCATGGCGACACCACCATACGCAGAGACACTTTAAACACTAACTGCGGTTTTGCACAGTCGTTTAAGTTTACCGATGACGCCAGATGCACATACAAGTATTATAGCTGCATTAACGATAGCGCAAGCAGCACCTGGGAGCTAACCTCAAATGATTATGATTCCGTTTTCTTACGCTCACCTTTGGTTTGTAAGGATACCACTAAGATTGGCACCATAAGCATAAGGCCATTCTCCCGTTCGCAGGTGATTAACCTGGGCCGAAACTCGCTCATATTACAAACGGTGATTATTGATACGTTTCGTAAAACCCCGGTTGTCGTATTAAGGCGCAAAATTACACGGTACGGGTTTATTCATTAAATCCCAAAAATGTTATATTTATCTCCAAACATATACTTGCAGCTTTGAAAACCAGAATAGCCATTTTTGCTTCAGGATCGGGATCGAACGCCCAAAAGATTATGGAGTACTTTAAACACCATACTCAAGCCGAAATTGTATTGGTATTAACCAACAACCCGCATGCTTTTGTACTGCAAAGGGCCGATAATTTTGAGATACCAACACACATCTTCAGCCGCCAGGAGTTTTACCAGACGGATGATGTGGTAAAACTGCTCAAGACGATGGAGGTTGATTTGATTGTGCTGGCCGGCTTTTTATGGCTGGTGCCAGCTTCACTGCTCAAGGCTTTCCCCAATCAAATTATAAACATACACCCAGCTCTGCTACCCAAATACGGCGGCAAAGGCATGTATGGAGATCATGTGCACAAAGCCGTACTGGCCGATGGTGAAGCCGAATCAGGCATTACCATACATTTTGTGAACGAGCACTTTGACGAGGGAGAAATCATACACCAGGCCAAATTCAAGATAGACTCTGCCGACACGCTCGACTCCATCAAACTTAAAGGCCAACAACTAGAGCACCACCACTTTCCGAAGGTGATTGAAGGCTTAGCTGCTAAAATGAAAAGTCTGAAGGCTTAAATTGCTATGATTGTTGTTCATCACAGTGACGGCGCAACCAACAAAGCCTTTGATTTTACATACGGCACAGCAAAAATTACCATTATACTTTTGCCCGCTATGGGCACCCGGGCTATTCTTTATAAAAAGTTTGCCGACAGTCTTAAAACAGCAGGCTTTAATGTTATTGCTATGGACTGGCGAGGCTCGGGTCACTCAAGCGTAAGACCAGGTGGTAAAGTCAACTTCGGTTACGAGCGCCTTATATTTGATGTAAAAGACCTTGTTGAACAAGCCGAACTTCATTATCCCTCAACCACCAAAATCATTATAGGCCATAGCTTAGGCGGGCAAATTGCGGCACTGTTTGCCAGTAGGTTCAGTAGGCTGGTTAGCTCAATAATATTAATTACATCATGTAACGTTTATTACAAGGGCTGGCGCGGTAAAGAACAACTCAAGGTATTTTTGGCCGGCTGCACATTTTATCGGCTGGCTAACCTCTACGGATATTTTCCAGGTCATAAAATAGGATTTGCCGGTAACGAAGCCCGAATGGTTATGAAAGATTGGTGCAGCAACGCCTTAACTGGAAAATACAATCTATCTGAATCGGCTTTTAATTATGATGAGGCTTTGCATAACCTTTCCATTCCGGTGCTGGCCTTGTCTGTTAAAGAGGATAAGATGGCTACTTACACCTCCGTAATTAACTTAGTAAACAAATTCCCTACAGCGCCATTAGAACACATGCATTTAGATGAAATCACTTTAAATGTATCTCCATTAAACCATTTTAACTGGCTAAAAAAGCCCCATGCCTTAGCTAAGCTCATTTCAGAATGGTTAAGCTCCAGTTTACCCAAATCAATTTAGAATGACCAGAATAAGCCTAATTAAATTGAAACAAACCCGGTGGTTACAGAAGATACTATATTCGAATAGGCAGCTTATCAACGGATAAGCTATTTAATGATGGGGCTTGTTTGCATATCAGCTTTTATTTTATGAGATTTCGCCTGAAATAATTTTTTAGTCGTCTCATGAAGTGGTTATCTTTCCTTTTGATTTTGTTATTTAACCTGCCAGCCAGCCATGCACAAGAAACGGTTAAGCGAACTAATAAAAACTTAAGCTTTTACACCGAAAAATTTGAAGTTCTTAAATCAGATAAAAAAATTCGCCACGGGCTTTATAAGGCTGTCGATAGCAAAGACACGCTAATAGCTCAAGGCCTATATAGTCGGGGTAAAAGAATTGGGCATTGGGTCTTTTATAACTATAAAGGCGAACCTGTGCAGAACTATGATTACAGTAATAAAAAGCTATATTATTATAACCCGGACGATGCAAAGTATCTGAAATATCATTTCACAGATAGCGTGCATCAAGGCGATACTGTACGTTATCCTGTAAAAATTGGTGGCTCCTATTATGGCTTAAATTCATTTGTTAACGCACAACCCGATTTGGTAAGAACCCTGACAAATGACTTTCCTAACACAAACCAATTTCCATGCGATCATATTTTCACGGTTAGTCCGGAGGGTAAACTAATTAAGCATGAAGCACTGGTTACGGTAAATAACACCAGCAAGCTTTATTTATTGACTGACAAAGAGTTTGACGAAGACTCTAAAGAATTTATCCCTGCTACCGTTAACCATACCACGGTGGAATGCAAAGTGGTCATGAATGTTGTTGTAAATGTGTACTCGACTTTAAGAAGGTAGACCTACGAGTAAATTTCAATATTCATCATACATTATTTCAATACAAAACAACAAAGGCAAACAGCTATTCTTTTTTAAAATCACTACCTTTGCGGCTCAAAAAAAACATTATTACATGAGCCAGTCTGTTCAAATAAAAAATGCTTTAATTTCGGTTTATTACAAGGACCACCTGGAACCTGTTATTCACGAATTAAAACGCCTGGGGGTTAAAATTTACTCAACCGGCGGAACAGAAACATTTATACGCAGCCTGGGCGCTGATGTAATAGCAGTTGAAGACCTAACATCCTACCCTTCTATACTGGGTGGCCGGGTAAAAACGCTCCACCCTAAAGTATTTGGCGGCATACTGGCCCGCCGCAGTTTTGAAAGCGATGAGCAGCAGCTGGCCGAATACGAAATACCAGAAATTGATCTCGTTATAGTGGACCTATATCCTTTCGAGGAAACTGTACGCTCGGGTGCAGAACAGCCCGATGTAATTGAAAAGATTGACATTGGCGGTATATCACTCATACGTGCAGCGGCAAAAAATTTTAAAGACGTAGTTATTGTGGCATCCAAAGATGATTACCAGCAGCTTGAAGAACTGTTGAAAACTCAAAATGGATCAACCACATTTGACCAACGCCGCAACTTTGCACAAAAAGCCTTCAACATCTCATCGCACTATGATACGGCTATATTTCAATACTTTAATATAGCGCAAGATGACCAAAGCCAGCCTTTACCGGTATTTAAACAAAGCATACAAACCAGCCAAACGCTTCGTTATGGCGAAAATCCACATCAGCAAGGCACTTTCTATGGTAACCTGGATGCTATGTTCACCAAACTGCACGGCAAAGAGCTATCCTACAATAATTTGGTTGATGTGGATGCAGCGGTTGCACTGATTGATGAATTTACCGACCCTACCATCGCCATATTAAAACACACTAATGCCTGTGGTATTGCTACACGGTCGTTTATTAAAGAAGCCTGGATTGATGCTTTAGCTTGTGACCCGGTATCAGCATTTGGTGGTGTAATTATTGCTAATGAGGAAATTAACGCCGAAACTGCGACAGAAATCAGTAAAATTTTCTTCGAGGTATTGATTGCTCCGGCCTACACTGATGAAGCTATCGAGATACTAAAAGCCAAAAAGAACCGTATAATACTCATCCGCCAGCGGGTTGAGCTCGGTGTTAAGCAGTTTAAAACCTTGCTCAACGGCGTAATTGAGCAGGATAAGGACCTGGTGATCGAAGGTCCGGAGCAAATGACTACAGTGACGCAGCAACAGCCAACTGAGCATGAACTTAAAGATCTGTTCTTTGCCAACAAAGTAGTAAAGCACACCAAGTCGAACACGGTAGTACTGGCTAAGAACAACCAGCTGCTGGCCAGTGGCGTTGGGCAAACTTCAAGGGTTGATGCTTTGCGTCAGGCTATTGACAAAGCCCGTAATTTCGGCTTTGATTTGAATGGCGCTGTAATGACTTCGGATGCTTTCTTTCCCTTCCCAGATTGTGTAGAGATAGCTGCCGAAGCTGGGATAACAGCAGTTTTACAACCGGGCGGATCAATCAAAGACCAGGATTCAATTGACATGGCTAATGCCCGCGGCATTGCCATGGTTACAACTGGCGTTAGGCATTTTAAACATTAAGGAACAGAACCAGGAAAGAAGAGCCAAGAAGCAAGAGAGCGGTACTTAGAAAGTACAATGGGCATCAAAAATGCCATCGTTTTCACTCTTATTTTTTGACTCTTATCTCTTGAAGTTTGTTTTGAAATGCAAACGCTTATTGATATACTTACACATAATTTTTTAATCTTTGCAGATTATTTGACACAAACATTCAATGGGTTTATTTAATTTTTTCACGCAAGAAGTTGCTATTGATTTAGGAACTGCAAATACCCTCATTATACATAACGACAAAGTAGTGGTCGACGAACCATCTATCGTAGCATTTGACCGAAAAACCAACAAGGTAATTGCCATTGGCAGGCAGGCAATGCAGATGGAAGGTAAGACACACGATAATATTCGTACAGTACGACCGCTAAAGGATGGCGTAATTGCCGACTTTGATGCAGCCGAGCACATGATACGCGGTATGATCAAGATGATTAACAAAGGCAAGGGCTGGTTTTTCCCTTCTTTGCGTATGGTAATCTGTATTCCGTCGGGTATTACTGAGGTAGAAAAACGGGCGGTACATCAATCGGCCGAAATTGCAGGCGCTAAAGAGGTTTACCTTATTCATGAGCCTATGGCAGCTGCTGTTGGTATTGGTATTGATGTGGAAGAACCCATGGGTAACATGATAATTGATATAGGCGGCGGTACTACCGAAATTGCCGTTATTGCTCTATCAGGTATTGTGTGCGATCAGTCTATCCGTGTAGCAGGTGATAATTTTGACTCTGATATTGTGCAATATATCCGCCGTCAGCATAACATCATGATTGGCGACCGTACGGCCGAAAAGATCAAAATTGAGGTTGGTGCCGCTCTTCCTGAGCTTGCCGATCCTCCGGGCGATTTTGCAGTACAAGGCCGCGATTTAATGACCGGCGTACCTAAGCAAATTACCGTATCGTACACTGAGATTGCTCATTGCCTCGACAAATCAATCTCTAAAATTGAGGAAGCTATCTTAAAGGCCCTCGAGATCACTCCTCCGGAGCTATCTGCTGATATTTATCAGACCGGTATCTATTTAACAGGTGGTGGCGCATTACTGCGTGGTTTGGATAAACGCGTTGCAGCCAAAACCAAATTACCGGTACACGTAGCCGAAGATCCGCTTCGTGCGGTAGTACGCGGCACCGGCACCGCCCTTAAAAATATCGGTAACTATAAATTCTTAATGCAATAATTTGGATATGAGATTACAGATGTGAGATATGAGCCAATGCGCAAGCCTTGTAATAAATTATCTCACATCTGTAATCTCAGTCCTCACATCTCCTAGCCCATGCGTAACCTTTTGATCTTCATCAGTAAGTACAACGCATTTTTCCTGTTTCTTATTTTTGAGGTTTCGGCGCTGGTTATTTATGTAAAGTACAACTCGTTTCAGCGGGCTACTTACATTAACACGGCTAATGATGTTACCGGCAGCATGTATGCCCGGGTGAACGAGTTAAATAGCTATTTGTCACTTAAAGACGTTAACGACAGCCTTGCACGTGAAAATGCCAGGCTGCGGGGCCAGCTTAATTCAGCCTACTATACTGATACGCTGGCTAAACGCACCGTTACCGACAGTGTTTACAAACAGCAGTACACATACACCGAGGCACGTGTAATTAACAACTCGGTAAATAAGCGCAACAATTATATCACTATACTTAAAGGCACCAAAGATGGTATCACCAAAGGCATGGGCGTAATCAGCAGCTCGGGTGTGGTAGGTAAAATCATTTATACGTCAGAGCATTTATCTATCGTGCAATCATTGTTACACAAAGATTCGCAAGTGAGTGCCATGCTGGCCGATACCAAAGACATTGGCAGCCTGGTATGGGGGGATGATATCGATCCGCATAAAGGCTTACTGAAGGATGTGCCAAATCATGTTAAACCGCACATTGGCCAATGGGTAGTTACCTCCACTTACTCCAGCTTGTACCCTGCCGGCATACCGCTAGGCCGTGTAAGTAACCTGCATGCAAAGAGTGGCGGTTTCTTCCTTAACATGGAGGTTAACTTAGCGGTTGATTTTAGCAAACTGCAATACGTGTACGTAGTAAATAACAAACTTTCTTTAGAGCGCCAGGCACTGGAGGGGCAGGAAAAACAAGATGAGTAGAGCATTGATATATAACCTCATTCGCTTTATTGTGCTGGTGCTTTTACAGGTATTTCTGTTAAAGAACATCAGCCTGTACAACTTGTCAGTACCCTACCTGTATATCTTGTTCATTCTGCTGCTCCCGCTCGAAACGCCGAACCTCTTGCTATTTGCCTTATCGTTTTTAATGGGATTAACCATTGATGCGTTTTATGACACCCCCGGCCTGCATGCTGCTGCCAGCGTGGTACTGGCATTTGTTCGGGTGTTGTTTGTGAGCATAACGGTGCAAAAAGATGGATTTGATAACGAGCCCGAGCCTACGCTGGGCAACATGGGCTTCAGGTGGTTTTTTACTTATGCTGCTATACTTACCCTGTTCCATCACTTTTTTCTTTTCAACCTCGAGGTATTTCGTTTAACCGAAATACAATATACTTTACTGCGTTTCCTGTCAAGTTCAGTATTTACCTTATTTTTGATATTAATATCCAGCTTTTTATTTTACAGAAGGAAAGAACGTTAAAATGAACAGCTATTTTGAGCGACGCTACGTAATTACCGCTATTTTTATTACGATTGCTTTCATACTGCTGGCAAGGTTGTTTTATATACAAATAATTGACGACCGCTATTTTCTATTTGCCAAAGGCAACGTATTAAGGCGTACTATTATTTACCCTGCCCGCGGCCCGATATTTGACCGCAACAATAAAATACTGGTGCAAAACGTACCCGTATATGATATTTTGGTTACCCCCCGGGAGGTGAAGCCCTTTGACACGCTGGAGTTTTGCCGCCTGATTGGCATTGATAAAGCTGGCTTTGATAAACGCTTTGAAAAAGCCAAAAAATACTCTCCTTTCCGCGCTTCTGTCTTTGAGAAACAGATTTCTGTGCAGCTTTACGCCCCTTTGCAGGAGAGATTGGCTGATGAATTTAAAGGGTTTACCGTACAGGCCCGCACCGTACGTACCTACCCCGACTCTGTTGCTGCACACTTTTTAGGCTACATTGGTGAGGCCAGCCAAGCCACTATAGAAAAGTCGGGGGGCTTTTACCGCCCTGGCGACTATGTAGGCATTTCCGGTATCGAAAGATCATTTGAAGAAGTATTGCGCGGACAGCGCGGTGTGCGGAATGACATGGTTGATTCGCGCAATGTAAAAAAAGGCAGCTTTGCCAATGGCGCATATGATACTGTTGCGGTAGCAGGCGAGCGACTGATATCATCGCTGGATATTCGTATACAGAAATTGGGCGAGCAGTTAATGAGGAATAAAGTAGGCAGCATAGTAGCCATTGAGCCATCAACGGGCGAAATCCTGGCCTTTGTAAGCAGCCCCACATACGATCCTAACCTTATGGCTGGCCGCGAACGTGGAAACAACATGGCCAAAATGCTAAAAGACCCTTACAAGCCAACCTTTGTACGCCCCATTCAGGCTACCTATCCGCCGGGTTCTTCATTTAAGCCTTTGGATGCGCTTATTGCTTTGCAGGAAGGTATAATTACACCACAAACAACATTCTTTTGTCCGCATTACTACATGGCGGGTAACCATAGGGTAAACTGCGAGCACTTTGACGGCGTCACCGATCTCAGAAAAGGCATATCTCAATCATGCAACCCCTATTTTTGTAATGTGTTTGATAAACTGATGAACGTTAACGGATCGAGAAACATCCGTAACACCCTCACCACGTGGAAAGAAAAAGTGAACAAGTTTGGGTTTGGGGTTAAGCTGGATGTGGAACTTCCGTTTGAGTACAAAGGTAACGTGCCGACTCCATTACGTTATGACAGGGTGTTCGGCAAAAATCGCTGGCGGTCAAGCTCTATTATTTCGCTGGCTATTGGTCAGGGAGAATTACTGGCCACACCCTTACAGATGGCCAATATAGAAGCGGTAATAGCCAACCATGGGTTTTACTACAAACCTCACTTAATTAAGGCCATTGGCGATAAGCAGATCATAAAAAAAGAATATACACAAAGAAACTATGTGGGTATTGATGCACAATATTTTGAGCCTGTAATTGATGGCATGCAGGATGTGGTTGACCGTGGTACAGCTGCACAGGCGCGCATACCGGGCATTGTAATGTGTGGTAAAACCGGTACGGTACAGAACCCGCACGGCAAGAATCACTCGGTATTTGTAGCCTTTGCCCCACGCGAAAACCCCAAAATTGCGATTGCCGTGGTGGTAGAAAACGCGGGTTACGGCTCCTCATGGGCAGCCCCTATTGCCAGCTATCTGGTTGAAAAATACTTGCGCGACACTATCACCAAACCTAAGGCCGAGGTACGTTACATCCTCAACGCCAACTTACTGCCCCCTCCTCCGGGATGGAAGCCTCCGGTAAAGAAGCTGTCCAAAAAAGATAGTTTGTGCAGAGATAGCCTCAGAAAGGACAGCATAAAAAAACGCAAGGCCGATACCATCAGCGTTAAGCCCGAACTGCGGTCGGCAGGTAAGAAAAATAAGAACGATACGGTAAACAAGATACTAGCCTATCAGCCAAAACGAAGAGAGGATGAATAATCAGCGCAGTTTTTTCTTTAATGTAGACTGGTTAACAGTATTACTTTACCTGGCCCTTTGCACCATTGGCTGGTTTAACATTCATGCTGCCGTTTTTGACGAAACGCATCCAAGTATTGTTGATTTGGATACCAATTATGGCAAGCAATTCATATTCATCCTATCGGCCATTGTATTGGGCGCTGTTATCTTGCTTTTGGATAGCCGCTTTTTTAGCGGCCTGGCGCCGGTATTTTATGTTGTTACCGTACTGTTGTTATTAGTAGTTTTAGTAGTTGGCCGCAATGTGGGCGGCAACCAGGCCTGGATACCGTTGGGCAGCTTCAGGCTTCAACCCTCCGAGTTTGCCAAGTTTAGTACCTGCCTGTTGCTGGCTCGATACTTAAGCGGTGTAAACGTTCGTATTACAGAGCCTAAATCTTTTTTTACAGCGGCGGGTATTATTGCATTACCCATGATGCTTATTATGCTGCAGCCCGATACCGGTTCTACACTCGTTTTTTGTTCGCTTATATTTGTACTCTATCGCGAAGGCCTTTCACCCTACTTTCTCATTATTGCAGGTGTGCTTATAGCCTTGTTTGTATTATCACTATTGTTTAATCAATTGTACTTAATTGGAGCGTTGGTAGTTTTAACCGTTTTAGTGGTTTACCTGCTGCGCTTGCGAAGAGACGCTATTATTGCGTTAGTGGGCGCATTAATAGTTTCTATTGCCTTTATATTCAGCGTTAACTTCTTATACAAAAACGTACTCCAAGCGCATCAAAAATCCCGTATCGACGAGCTTTTGGGTATATCGAGCGACCCCCGGGGAGCGGGTTATAATGTTAATCAGTCTAAGATTGCCATTGGTTCGGGTAAGCTGTGGGGTAAAGGTTATTTACAGGGTACGCAAACCAAGTACTCGTTTGTACCCGCCCAAAGTACCGACTTTATTTTTTGTACTATTGGCGAGGAATGGGGCTTTGCAGGCTCGGTGGTGGTTATTGGCCTGTTTATGTTTATGCTCATGCGCGTCATCATGATGGCCGAAAGGCAACGATCGCCTTTCTCGCGCGTTTACGGTTACGGGGTAGCCTCCATCCTCTTTTTTCACCTGGTTATCAACATCGGTATGACGATAGGCCTGGTGCCGGTTATAGGCATCCCCTTACCTTTTATTAGCTATGGCGGTTCGTCGCTGTGGAGCTTTACTATCCTGTTATTCATTCTGATTAAGCTGGACTCGAACCGGTTAGGCCACGTGCTATAACAAGCAGTTTATAAACTCAAATTATAATAACCAATGTAATTAAGTTCGCTGCTCTACTGCAAGCGTTAAATTGGCCTGCTTGTTATTTTTAAAACGGTTGCTTAACTTGTAGTACCAATCAGTAAAAAAAATGCCATCCTGTAACCCACAACACGACGCCTACATTGGCAAAGCGGCCGATTTTGCAAAACCCATTCTTATTCATTTACGCGAGTTAGTACACCAATCCTGTCCCGAAATTGAAGAAACTATTAAATGGAGCATGCCTTTTTTTGAGTGCAAAGGTGCCGTTTGCAACATGGCCTCGTTTAAGCAGCATTGTGCTTTCGGTTTTTGGAAAGGTTCATTACTCACCGATCCTCATAACCTGCTTAGTGTTAAAGATAATAATGCCATGGGCCAGTTGGGACGCATAACCGCTGTAACTGATATGCCTTCGGCGGAAATTTTGATAGCGTATATACGCGAGGCTGTAGCGCTCAACGAAAAGGGTGTAAAAGTGGTAAAAGGTAAACCTGCCGAAAAAGCGGAGCTGCTTATTCCGGATTACTTTGTTGATTTTCTGAAAGATCATCCGAAAGCCGAGACACAATTTAACCAGTACGCTTACTCGCACAAAAAGGAATACCTGGAGTGGATTACCGGTGCCAAAACGGAAGCCACCCGCTTAAAGCGCATGCAATCTGCAGTAGCACTTTTAAGTGAGGGCAAGTCAAAAAATTGGAAATATCAGAAATAAAATTTTATGTAGTCCACGATAATAAGTCGGTATCCTCTCAAACAGTAGTTAGAGGTCCTTTCGAATTGATAAGCTCGCCGAGTGGAAAGGTTCCTCACTGCCGATCGGGTGAACAAGTATGGTGAGACCGTCAGGAAGTTTGTACGTGTATAAGTTATAGCCCTTCCTGATATTCCTTTTGCAACTCGAGCAAGCAGTTGGCGCATAGGCAGCCGTCGTACAGCTCTGCCACGTATTGCACCTCGTTTATAGTGAGCTGAACCGCGCTGCACTGGCAGCGCGTGTAAGAATTGGCCTTGCACTCAAAAGCCGTGCGACAGCGGTCGCATTGTATTATTTCGTGCTTTTGAAACGTGGTGTGCATGGTTACAAATATAAAAAGCCCTGAAGTAATAATACTTCAGGGCTTAGTCATTTATTGTAAGAGGTTATGCTTATGCAGAGCAGGTTACGCAGCCTTCTTCCATTGAGCAGGTTGGGCCGGCCGGCACATCATCTGCAACGGTGGCAACCTGGGCCGGAATAACCGGATCCATGTTTTTGCCGCCTTGGTTTTCTACTGTAAACTTAACTGCTTGCGATGCTGCCTGTGTACGCAGGTAATACATACCAGTTTTCAAACCTTTTTTCCAGGCATAGAAGTGCATCGATGTTAACTTAGATGCATTTGGTGCATTGATAAACAAGTTAAGCGATTGCGACTGGCAAATATAAGCGCCACGGTCGGCAGCCATATCAATGATGTTACGCATTTTGATCTCCCAAACTGTTTTGTACAGTTCTTTCAAGTCGGCCGGAATTTCGGCAATGCCCTGTATTGATCCGTTTGCAGTAATAATCTGATCTTTAATGTTACCGTTCCAAAGGTTGCGGTCAACCAGGTCACGTAACAGGTGCTTGTTCACAATTACAAACTCACCGCTTAATACACGGCGGGTGTAAATATTTGAGGTGTAAGGCTCAAAGCACTCGTTGTTACCCAAAATTTGCGATGTTGATGCTGTAGGCATTGGCGCTACCAACAGGGAATTACGCACGCCATGGTTCATTACATCCAAGCGTAGGTTTTCCCAATCCCAGCGGCTGCTGGCAGGTTTAACACCCCACAGGTCAAACTGAAACTTACCTTCAGAAAGTGGCGAGCCTTTAAATGTTTCGTAAGCACCATCTTTAATAGCCAGGTCTTTTGAAGCCGTCATGGCTGCAAAGTAGATGGTTTCAAAAATCTCTTTGTTCAGTTGCTTGGCCTCGTCACTTTCAAATGGCATACGCAGGCAAATGAACGTATCTGCCAAACCTTGTACGCCTAAACCAATCGGACGGTGACGCAGGTTAGAATACTCGGCCTCTTTAACCGGGTAGTAGTTATGGTCAATGATCTTATTCAGGTTTAAAGTAGCCTGATAAGTAACCTCATATAATTTTTCATGATCAAACTTACCGTTTATTACGTAGCGCGGTAATGCCAGCGACGCCAGGTTACAAACAGCTACCTCATCAGCAGAGGTATACTCCATAATTTCGGTACATAAGTTTGAACTTTTAATGGTACCCAAATTTTGCTGATTTGATTTGCTGTTAGCCGCATCTTTATATAAAAGGTAAGGCGTACCGGTTTCAACTTGTGAATCCAATATAGCATACCAAAGTTCTTGTGCTTTTACTTTTTTGCGTGCACGGCCTTCATTTTCGTATTTAGTATACAAAGCTTCGAACTCTGCACCAAAACACTCGGCCAGGCCTGGTGCTTCATGCGGGCAGAATAAGCTCCAATCTTCGTTAGCTTCTACACGTTTCATGAACAAGTCGCAAATCCACAGGGCGTAGAATAGATCGCGTGCGCGCATTTCTTCTTTACCGTGGTTCTTGCGCAGGTCAAGAAATTCGAAAACATCAGCATGCCATGGTTCCAGGTAAATAGCGAAAGCTCCTTTACGCTTGCCACCACCCTGGTCAACGTAACGGGCAGTATCATTAAACACACGCAGCATTGGGATAATACCGTTGCTGGTACCGTTAGTGCCGCTGATGTAAGAACCGGTTGCACGTACATTGTGAATGCTTAAACCAATACCGCCGGCACTTTGTGAGATTTGTGCAGTTTGTTTAAGCGTATCGTAAATACCTTCAATGCTATCATCTTTCATGGTTAATAAAAAGCATGATGACATTTGAGGTTTTGGCGTACCTGCATTAAACAAGGTTGGTGTAGCATGCGTAAACCAACGCTCACTCATCAGGTTGTATGTTTTGATAGCGCTATCAATATCCTCTTTGTGGATACCTACCGATACACGCATGAACAAATGCTGCGGACGCTCGGCAATGCGGCCGTCTAACTTTAACAGGTATGATTTCTCAAGGGTTTTAAAACCAAAATAGTCAAAACCAAAGTCGCGATCATAAATAATGCTGCTGTCTAATACATCGGCATTGGCTTCAATTACATCCCAAACATCATCGGCTATTAAAGATGCGTTTCTGCCGGTTTTAGGATCTTTGTAATTATAAAGCTTACGCATAGTTTCACTGAACGACTTAACCGTGTTTTTATGCAGGTTTGATACTGCTATACGCGAAGCTAGCAAAGCATAATCGGGATGCTTAGTGGTTAGTGATGCAGCAGTTTCTGCAGCCAGGTTATCCAGTTCGGAAGTGGTTACTCCGTCGTATAAACCTTCAATTACCTTGCGGGCCACATCTACCGGGTCAACCAGGTGCGGGTTTAGGCCGTAGCATAATTTTTCAATACGCGCGGTAATTTTATCAAATTTTACCGACTCCGTTCTTCCGTCTCTTTTAATTACAAACATGGCGATGTTTTATTATTTAGTAGCTAATATTAAGTATGGACACGTTTACTAGCTGCTTATGTTGAATATTGTTAATTACTTATGATGTTGTTAATCGTGATAATCGATGACAGGTACTTGAGAACGCTTCTTAGAAATCCTCATCCAATGAAAATGCCTGACCTGAAGGTTGCGCGTTAAGTACACCGCTCTTTTGATAATCGCCAACGCGTTTTTCAAAGAAGTTGGTTTTGCCTTGCAGTGATATCATTTCCATAAAATCGAACGGATTGGTAGCGTTGTACACTTTATCATATCCTAATTCCTGTAACCAGCGGTCTGCCACAAACTCAATGTATTGGCTCATCAAGTCGGCATTCATACCAATTAATCTAACTGGCAGCGCATCAGTAATAAATTCCTTTTCAATTTCTACAGCTTCAGTAATGATTCCGGTAGCTTCTTCTTTGCTCAATTTATTCTCTAACATTGAGTACAACAAACAGGCAAATTCGCAATGCATACCTTCATCGCGAGAGATCAATTCATTACTGAAGGTTAAGCCCGGCATTAAGCCACGTTTTTTTAACCAAAAGATAGAGCAGAAACTTCCGGAAAAAAAGATGCCTTCTACGGCAGCAAAAGCAACCAGGCGTTGAGCAAAGGTTCCGTTATTGATCCATTTTAAAGCCCATTGCGCTTTTTTACCCACGCAAGGCACGGTGTCAATAGCATGAAATAAACGATCTTTCTCTACCGGGTCTTTAACATACGTATCAATCAGTAAGGCGTAGGTTTCTGAATGGATATTCTCCATCATGATCTGGAAACCGTAAAAACAACGCGCCTCTGGCACCTGTACCTCGCTCATAAAGTTTACGGCCAGGTTTTCATTCACAATACCATCGCTGGCCGCAAAAAAAGCAAGCACATGCGATACAAAGTGACGTTCGCCGTCGTTTAGACCATCCCAATGCTTCTGATCGTCTGATAGATCAATTTCTTCTGCTGTCCAAAAGCTGGCTTCATGCTTTTTGTACATCTCCCAAATTGCCGGGTAGTTGATCGGCAGGATAACAAAACGGTCTTTGTTCTCTTTTAATAATACTTCGTTTTCCTGGCTCATATTCTTCCTTTTAATATCTTATTTCTCTCTCAAATACCGACAGCCAACCCAGCCGCCCAACTGTTAATCAGGTTATTGTGTTTGCTGTATAGTGGTGGTTTTTAGTTACTTCACCTGCACATTTCGGGGCCAGCAGACTTAGATTGCCTAACTACCCTTGCTTTACCGGAGACAGCCGATAACTGTGATGAATTCTGTGAAGAACTCATGGTATCAAATGTACATACTAACTACGTTTGGATTTCATGGTGGTTTAACGTAGTTTTTCACATGCCCCAAATAGTTATCAACATCAGTGTAGGGAACTATTTTTGCCGAAAAGCTACCTACATTCAAGGGTTATGTAAATCAGCAATTTAAGGGCATAAAAGCATCAAGTACATAATTTTCCTCAACAAAAAGCTCACTTAAAATAATGTGCATAGTAGGTAAGAAGCAGTAATACATGATGCTTTACGGAATTAATAATCATTTAGTTTAATATTTTTACTCTTAAGAATTTCAAGTAAACATTTAAACCCGTGCAATTAAAACCATAGTGCAACACATACATTTGGATGACAAATGGCAACGCTTATTTACCAAAGGCAACCGGTACTCTATAACAACAAAAAGCCCTGTTAAACTATAAGCTTAACAGGGCTTTCGATATCGTAGTTAAAAATTATTTAGCCTCGTTAAGTGGTACAAACTTCATCGAGATAGAGTTGACGCAATGACGGGTATTTTTAGGGGTAAAACGCTCGCCCGTAAACACGTGGCCTAAATGCGCACCACAGTTTGAGCACAGTATTTCGGTACGGCGGCCATCAGCATCCGTCTCTTTGGTAACTGCTCCGGGTATCTCATCATCAAAACTTGGCCAGCCGCAAAATGATTCAAATTTATCCTCGCTACGGTACAAGGCCGCATCACAACGGCGGCATACATACAGGCCTTGCGCCTTATTATTTAAAAGCTCGCCGGTAAAAGGGCGCTCGGTACCTTTATGTAATATTACGTATTCTTCGGCAGGTGTTAACTCGTTATATTTTTTGTCTTCCATTTTATTTATCACGTCACCGATTGTTTTGATTGCACTAATTGAAAAGTTTTGCAGTGACTACCTAATATACTAATATTTGACTTGATTGGTTTGCAATGGTTGCTTATTGACGCGAGCCTGACCAACGTCACAGCCAACAATTTTATCAGTTCGAAACGTCGTCATTCTTTATCCCTCTTATATTCTTTTTAATGTTACTCTTTAACTCGCCAAAGTTATAATTAAGGCTTACGCTATAACTGCGAAAATAATCGCGGGTAATATTCAATTGCGTAAAGTTTGCCCCTATGGTTCTTTGCTCATTATTGCGGTATTTGGTAAATGGATTATTGATCACGGTGGCAAAGTTCAGTTTATTTCTAATCAGTTCCTTATTAACGCTAAAGCTTGTACGTAACAATCCGTTAGCTTTGGTTTGCAGGTCGGTAATGTTACGGCCAATATTTACGGCACCGGCATTTAAACGCCAGCCCCTATCCAGCTTATAACTGGTAGAAACTGTAACATTTCGAGTCAGCATTTTATTTTCGATTTCGGCATTGTCTACCACGCCCATAACGTTAAAGTAGGCCAGGTTGCCATTAGCGCTCAGGTTCCAGCGTTGTGTAAGCGGGTAACTGAGGTTAAAATCGAGATTTAAATTACTTGCCTTACCCATGTTTTGATAGGTACTACGGGTAATGCCAGTAGCCGGATCTGTTATATAAACCCTTAGATCGATATTATTTATAAAAGAATAACTCAGCCCCATGGTAACAGCTAACTTTTTAGGCAGGTTATAAGTTAACTGAAAATTATTGATTAAAACCGGTTGCAACGCGGGGTTACCGGTGCTTTCATAATTAGGGTTAGACCTGTCTACAAATGGATTAAGCCGGTTTATACCCGGACGCTTGATACGCTGGTTATAGCCAACGCTCAAGCTGCTTTTATCTGTAAAGGTTTTGTTGAACGATACCGATGGCACTACGTTTAGGTAATTGGGACTAATAACAGTACCGGATGAGATAAAATTAGCATCGATAAAGGTTTTTTCCAAACGGACTCCAGCGTTAACACTCCAGCTTTTTAAATTATATTGGTAGGAATTGTATGCGCTAAACACGTTTTGATGGTAATTAAACTGGTTCGAAAATTCTGAAAAAGGCTCAAACTTGCTGGTACCCGCATTATATAACAGGTATTGAAAATCGCTTTCACTTTTGCGCAATATACCTTTTAGCCCGGCTTCAATTACCAGCGCTTTAATGCCCTGTACATAATCAATCTGTAGGGTCTGTTCGGCGGTTTGTGTGCTATTATCCTGTTCGTAGTCGGCCTGGTTATAATTTACGGGATTCGCAATATCTATTTGCCCGTTACGAATACTTCCATAATTAGTGTAGCGGTACGAAAAGGTAAGCAACTTACTTTTATCGCTCTTAAAGCCGGCCTGATAGTTTAGCCCAACATCGAAGCCGTTATTACTGCCCGTATTATTGTTATACAGATTATAGCTTTCTAAGGTGCCTGTATTGCCGGCAAGTAAAGATTGCTGGCTATAGTCGCTATCAAAATGATAGCCATTAATACTCAGTTGTGCAGTGAGCAAATTACGCGGGTTGATCTCCAGGCTTAACTCTGTGCCCATATAACCTGTGCGGCTTTCAGGCTTACGGTTACCTGTTTGTGTTAACAAGGTAGCATTGGAGCCAAAGGTTTGCCTGCTATTTAAATTCTGTACAGCGGGCGAACGGCTATAATTAGCACCCCCGTTAAAACTAAAACCCACTTTGCCCTGCTTAATCGAAAAGCTGCTACCCAAGCCCGGCCCACCTACCGGATAATTGCCGTTGGTGTTTAATGTACCTTTGTATCCGTCACCTATCTTTTTCAGGGTAACTATGTTAATAATGCCCGCCAGCCCTTCAGCATCGTACTTGGCTGGTGGATTGGTAATAACTTCAATACGCTCAATGGTAGAAGCAGGCATACTTTGCAAAATAGCCTTTAAGTTATTCTCAATCATATTGGAGGGCTTACCATCAATAAATACCTTAAAACTGCTATTGCCCTTAAGTAAAAGATTGTCGCTGGCATCTACCGAAATAAAGGGCACTTTGCGCATCATGGTCATCAGGTTATTTCCCTTACTTTCAGGATCGGCCGTGAGGTCATATATAATGCGGCCGGCCTCCTGCTTTATTGTTGGCCTGTTACCTGCCACCACCACATCTTTCAGTTGTGTAGTCTGCCTAATTAAAGCTATTTTACCTACATTAATGTGGAGGACCGATGCCGTGTTAATAGCAACCGCTATGGTTCTGGTTTGATATCCTACCCCTACTATCACCAGTTTATAGGGTTGTGGCTCGGTTACTTCCACACTAAAAGAGCCGTCTGCGGCGGTTAATGTTGTTTTAATGTTCTTGTCGGCAGTTCTTAAATTCACCGTGATCAGGTCTGCAGGCTTGTTATTTGCGGAGTCGATTACTGTACCATATATTTTGTAAGCCGCAGCTTTTTGCGCCTGCACCGTTTGGTTTAAACATATGATAAGAACTGCCACAAGCACGGTGATAAGGTTGTTTTTCATTTCTATTAGCTTAAAATTTTGGAAGTAAAAGGCATAGCAATCCCCTTAAAGGCTAAATGCACTTTTTAATTATTGACGGTTAATAAATTGGGAGCTACAGTTGGAAAAGGCTGATCCGAACCGAGAAGATTAAGCTTGCGGCTTGCGTGCTACCAGGTAGTACACAAAAAAGCCCATTGCCAGAAACACAGCTTCGGTACCATAAGGCAAGGGCGAGTTAACGGCCATTTCGTCCAATGGCACAAATGGAATGACTATAAGACCTAATCCGGCAAAAAACAACATAATAGCCCATTTAAGAGCCGCTCCTTTATAGTCACTCGTTTTTTTGAAAAAGTAGGCATAGGTATCCCTACTATCTGAATTAAGGATACGCATTTTTAAAATAAAATTGAGTATTGCCATTATGATCACCACAAGCGCTAAAAAAAACGCCAGCGTAATGGTTATGCTTTCAATATATCTCATGGTTTTGTGCTTTAATTTGCCCAGTAGTCAACACTCGGCCCCAAAGGGTTGCAACAATTTATAAAAATTAATTGCAACCTTTACTGCACAACCTGTGACTACTTGTACATGTTTAATGAAAAGGAGGTCGTTTCCAGTATTTTAAAAGGCAATATGCAAGCCTTTGAACTGCTGGTGAAACAATATGAGCGACTGGTCTTTTTTGTAGTGAACCGGCTTATCAGCAACCGCGAGGACATGGAAGATATTTGCCAGGAAGTGTTCGTAAAGGTGCATAAAAGCCTGCACAACTTTGCGTTTCAATCTAAACTATCAACCTGGATTGCCCGTATAGCCTACCTTACAGCCATTAACCACTTACGCAAAAACAAAACCGAAAGGATAACACACTACCCAGATGATATTGAGAACTTCCATTTTACCTACGATACACCAGAGCTTACCTTAACCCGTAAAAACACTGCCGAATATGTTAACCTGCTCATTGCGCAAATGCCCGTACAGTACAGAACCGTACTTACGTTATATCACTTAAACGAGTTTAGCTACCAGGAAATTGAGGAGATAACCGGCATACCCGAGAGCAATATAAAAAGCCACCTTTTCAGGGGGCGAAAATGGCTTAAGGAAAAAATACAACAAGACCTGAAAGACGAACAGTTATGAAAGAACTAAATGATGATGAACTGCAAAAGCTGCTGGACAATAGCTTAAACCAAGCAAATTTGCCTGTGGCTCAAGAACAGCAGAATGAATGGCAAGCCTATCAACTGGTATTTGAGGCCCTTAAACAAGAGCCGGTCAAAGGCTTGCCTTATCACTTTTCGGCCGGGGTAATGCGGCGGGTAAAAGCGCAAACGGAACGGGCACAAAGCCGTGGATTATATGGCTTATTGGCATTACTTGTAATGTTTAGCACCATATTGGCGTTTGTTATGCTTTACTACGCCCGTACACCCCTTGCCTCCCAACTTGCCTATGCCATAAGCCCTTACAAATGGGCTATTGTATTTGCAGCGCTGGGCTTAATAGCCGTGCAGTATTTAGATTGGAAACTGGTGAAGGAAAAGCAAGTTGGCTAAGCCAAGGTAAGTAAGGTAGTTGACTGGAAACGGCTGTTATTGAAGCAGCAAGATACTATCAGAAAGTTTATTTTAAAATTCAGCGCAAACAAAAAATCCCGGCCATAGTTGACCGGGATCTCTATATATTTCAAGCCATACCTGGCTTTTGTATTTAGCTTGCAGTTTCAGTTACGCTAACTTAGCCAATTCTTCTGCCATGGCAGCGCCAATTTCGGCTGGCGATTCTACCACGCGGATACCGCACTCGGCCATAATTTTCATTTTGGCTGCAGCTGTATCATCAGCACCACCCACAATAGCACCAGCATGACCCATTCTGCGGCCCGGAGGCGCGGTTTGGCCAGCAATAAAGCCTACTACGGGTTTAGTACCATGTTCTTTAATCCAACGGGCAGCATCAGCTTCCATACCGCCACCAATTTCACCAATCATGATGATACCGTGTGTTTCCGGATCGTTCATTAGCAATTCCACCGCTTCTTTGGTTGGAGTACCTATGATAGGGTCGCCACCAATACCAATAGCTGTAGTAATGCCTAAACCGGCTTTTACTACCTGGTCTACCGCTTCGTAAGTTAAAGTTCCTGATTTTGATACCACACCCACATTACCTTTTTTAAAGATAAAACCGGGCATGATGCCAATCTTAGCCTCATCGGCAGTAATAATACCAGGGCAGTTAGGGCCAATTAAACGAGTGTCTTTGTCGGTTAAATACTCTTTAACCTGTATCATATCCTTGGTTGGTATACCTTCAGTAATACAAACAATTACCTTAATACCAGCTTCGGCAGCTTCCATAATGGCGTCTGCTGCAAACGCGGGCGGTACAAAAATGATAGATACATCGGCGCCGGTTTGGTCAACCGCATCCTTAACGGTATTAAACACCGGGCGTTCCAGGTGCTGCTGACCGCCTTTACCGGGGGTAACACCACCTACTACCTGGGTTCCGTACTCAATCATTTGCGATGCATGATAAGTACCTTCGTTGCCGGTAAAACCCTGTACAATTACTTTGGAGTCTTTATTTACGAGAACACTCATGGTTTTAGTTTTTGTACGGCAAAGCTATAAAAAAAGAAATAAGGCACAAGTGAATGTAATGAAGAATTTGGAGCGGGGTTTAGGTTACGAAGCAGCTAAAGTGGCAGTTTTGCACCAAGTACAGGTTTCAGACACCAAGTACAGGCTATACATACGAAGGGCCGATCATCACAGAACGAGAAGAAATGTGTGTCCGTATACCTTGCCTTGTTGCCTACTACTCACGAAGATATTTAAGAGGAGCTATTGGCTGTGGCTGCCTCGTATTTACTGCGGTCAAATGCCTTCTCACTGATGGCTATCACCATAGTAGCTACGCCGTTGCCAATTACGTTGGTAATAGCCCGCGCTTCAGACATAAAACGATCTACGCCCAGCAGCAGTGCCACGCCTTCTACCGGGATAATCTTTATGGCGGCGAGTGTAGACGTTAGCACGATAAAGCCGCTGCCGGTTACGCCCGCTGCACCTTTTGACGTTACCATGAGTATACCTATAATGGTAAGCTCCTGCCCTATGGTTAGCGGCACATGAAAAACCTGCGCCAGGAATATGGTAGCCATAGATAGGTAAATGGTGGTACCGTCCAGGTTAAAGGAATAACCCGTAGGGATAACCAGTCCTACCACCGAGCGGGCGCAACCCAGCTTTTCCAACTTCTCCATCATGAGCGGCAATGCTGGTTCAGAGGATGATGTTCCGAGCACAATCAATATTTCTTCACGAATGTAACGGAGATATTTAAACAAGCTGAATTTAAAAAAATAACAAATGGCATTCAGCACTATAAAAATAAACAGCGCCATGGTAAGGTAAACCGATCCCATGAGCATAGCCAGGGGTTTTAATGTTTTTATACCATATGTGCTTACGGTATAGGCCATGCCGCCAAAAGCTCCAAGCGGTGCGGCCCTCATCACAATATGCATCATGTTAAAAAACACTTTGGCAATTTTATCAAAACTTTGCAGCAAGGTTTGGCCGGTTCCGCCCATGCGGCTTAGCCCGAAGCCAAACAAAACAGCTATAAAAAGCACTTGTAAAATGTCGCCCTCAGCAAAGGCACCTATAAAATTACTGGGTATAATGTGTGTAAAAAAGTCGCCCCAATTCATCTCGCCGGCTTGCTTCTGATATTGAGCTACCTTACTTAGGTCGGTCGGGAGTTGCATATTTAGGCCGGCACCTGGTTTAATTAAATTAGCAACCGTTACACCTATAACAAGGGCAAAAGTAGTTACCAGCTCAAAATACAGCAAAGCCTTGCCGCCCACTCTGCCCACCTTTTTCATATCGTTCATACCGGCAATACCTAGCACTATAGTAAAAAATATGATGGGGGCTATCAGCATGCTAATTACGCTGATAAACATTTTACTGATACGCTGTGCTGCGGGGGCAAACTCAGGCAGATACAATCCTACCAGCACGCCCAGCAAAATGGCAGCAATAACCTGAAAAGTAAGATTAGAGAGTAAACGTTTCATAAAACGGGCGTGACATTAGGCAACAAGTATAAATATAATTGTTGCTTAAAGTAAATCTTAACGCCGTTTTAGAGATGTAACTTTTATAGATTAATCAGCATACTGAGGCTTACGAACATAGTAGCGTTCTAAGCAGTGTTCACAAAAATAACGTTTCATGGTTAGCCAAAAGAGCAAGATTTTTACCACGCGGCTGCGCTTTACACGATATTTAAACTCGTGCCCGCAAACGGGACAAAGAGGTAGCCGGCCATTTTTACCCGGTCTTTTTCTGGCGGATAGTAGATCCATTTAAGTAATTAGCAGGTTCAGGATTACAATAATAAAAATTATTTTCGCATGAAGCAAACTTTTGATTTTCTGTTAGTTATCAGTACATACACATTCGGACTAAAATAGTTCGCCAGATAGCAAATTTGCGGTGGACTGCAGTTACGCCGAATTATTTTATTTACCCTGTTCAGCTAATACATCAGGCCGCACAAACCAATTAGTACCGGGTTAATAATCTCATGCAGATAGCTTTCGTTATATAGATAGCAGAAAGTAAAACAGGCAGTTTATCTGCTGAATTTACTTATACGCTTAAAAAGTAGCTTCTGATTTTTTTCGTAGTTTCGCGCATTATTTGTTGAGACCCTGCGAAATGGATTATCAGTTTAAAGACATCGAAAATAAGTGGCAGCAATTTTGGGCAAGCCATCACACCTATAAAGCCGATAACCAATCGGCCAAGCCAAAGTATTATGTGCTCGATATGTTTCCGTATCCTTCGGGAGCCGGTTTACACGTAGGTCACCCGCTTGGTTATATTGCTTCAGATATTTTTTCGCGCTATAAACGCCTGCGGGGTTTTAATGTGCTGCACCCTATGGGCTACGATTCGTTTGGTTTACCGGCCGAACAGTACGCCATACAAACCGGTCAGCACCCAGCTCTTACAACGGAGCAAAACATTGCCACTTACCGCCGTCAGCTGGATCAGCTTGGCTTTTCGTTCGACTGGAGCCGCGAGGTGCGCACTAGTTCGCCCGATTATTATAGATGGACGCAGTGGATCTTCATGCAGCTATTTAACTCATGGTACAACAAAGCCGATGAGAAAGCAGAAGCTATTGAAAAGCTAACTGCTCATTTTGCCACCAACGGCTCTGCCGGCATCAATGCCGTTTGCGATGATGAGGTATTAACCTTTACCGCTGCCGAATGGAACGCCATGAGCGAAGAAGAGCAACAAACAGAACTGTTAAAATACCGCCTAACCTACCTGCGCGAAAGCACCGTTAACTGGTGCCCAGCACTGGGTACGGTGTTGGCTAACGATGAGGTAAAAGACGGCTTTTCAGAACGTGGCGGCTACCCTGTTGAGCAAAAGAAAATGATGCAGTGGAGCATGCGCATTACCGCTTACGCCGAGCGCCTGCTGCAGGGACTGGACACCATTGACTGGCCCGAGCCTCTGAAAGAAATGCAGCGCAACTGGATAGGCAAAAGCGTTGGCGCGAGTGTGCGTTTTCCGTTAGCAGTTAACAGCGGTCAGTTATCTGACAGCTCACAACAGAGAACAGACAACTACATAGAGGTTTTCACCACCCGCGTCGACACCATTTTTGGTGTTACGTTTGTAGTACTAGCACCCGAGCATGAACTGGTGCCAAGCTTAACCACGCCTGAGCAAAAAGAAACAGTGGAAGCTTATATTGCTCAAACCAAAAAGAAATCAGAACTGGACCGCATGGCCGATACTAAAACCGTGTCGGGCGCTTTTACAGGCAGCTATGTACTTAACCCGCTAAACGGCGAAAAAATACAGCTTTGGATTGCAGACTATGTATTAGCTGGTTACGGAACAGGTGCAGTTATGGCCGTACCATCAGGCGATCAGCGAGATTACCTGTTTGCCAAGCATTTCAATTTGCCTATTGTACCTATCATCGATATTCAGAACATCGAAACAGAGGCCGACCCCACCAAGGACGGAAAGTATATTAATTCTGATTTCATTAACGGTTTAGGTTATAAGGAGGCTACGGCTGCAGTTGTAGCTAAACTGGAAGAAATTGGCGCTGGTAAAGCCAAGGTAAACTTCAGAATGCGTGACGCCATTTTTGGTCGTCAGCGTTATTGGGGTGAGCCGGTACCAGTTTACTTTAAAAACGGCTTGCCTTATCTGATCAATGAAAGCGAATTACCGCTTATACTGCCCGAAATAGACAAATATCTGCCAACTGAAAGCGGCGAGCCACCACTGGGCCGTGCCGACGGCTGGAAATATCAGGATGCGTACGAGTATGAGCTAAGCACTATGCCAGGTTGGGCCGGCAGCAGCTGGTATTGGTACCGCTACATGGATGCACAAAACCCCAATACTTTTGCTTCAACAGAAGCCATCAACTACTGGAAAGACGTTGACTTGTATATTGGCGGATCGGAGCATGCCACCGGGCACTTACTGTACAGCCGTTTCTGGAACAAGTTTTTGAAGGATATAGGTTTAGCCGTTGAGGAAGAGCCGTTCAAAAAGCTTATTAACCAGGGCATGATACAAGGTCGTTCGAGCTTTACTTATAGGCTGAACCCCTTGTTGTTAAATACCGATGAGAACTTTGCAAAACCCGAAGTTTATGTATCTAAAGGTATTTATGAGCTTTATAAAGAGGGCGACTTTGATACTATTGAGCAAATTGCACTTTTTTACAAAGACCTGCTTCCCGAAGGTGCAGAGCTTGGCGAAATGGAATTCAGCAAGCTGCATGTGGACGTAAACATTGTAAGCAATGATGCACTTGACGTAGCTGCTTTCCTTAAATGGCGGCCGGATAACGCCGGTGCTATCGTGATTTTAGAAGATGGCAGCGTTAGTTATCCTAATGATGATACACAGTACGAGAGCAAGTTTATTTGCGATGTAGAGGTTGAGAAAATGTCGAAATCAAAGTTCAACGTGGTAAATCCCGATGATTTGATTGAGCGTTACGGCGCCGATACACTGCGCATGTACGAGATGTTCTTAGGTCCGCTGGAGCAAAGTAAACCCTGGAACACCAACGGTATTGAGGGTGTCTTTAAATTTCTGCGCAAATTTTGGCGTTTGTTCCACAATGAGCAGTGGGATTTTAAGGTGTCTAATGAAGCGCCAACTAAAGCGGAGCAGAAAGCACTGCACAAAATAATCCGTAAGGTTGAAGAAGACGTGGAGCGTTTTTCGTTCAATACCTCAGTTTCCAGCTTTATGATTGCGGTAAATGAATTGACCGATTTGAAATGTAATAAACGCAGCATATTGCAGGATATGGTCATCATCCTCTCCCCTTATGCTCCGCATATTTGTGAAGAACTTTGGACCTTGCTGGGCAACGAAGCCGGCACCTTATCCTACGCTGCTTACCCGGTATTTAACGCTGCTTATCTGGTAGAAGATGAGTTTGCTTATCCTATATCGGTAAATGGTAAAACCCGTCTAAATATAAACATGCCGTTAACTATGGAGCCAAAAGAAGTAGAAGCGCTTGTACTGGCCCATGCCGATGTACAAAAATACCTTGAAGGTAAGACACCGAAGAAGGTAATTGTAGTAAAAGGCCGTATCGTAAATATTGTGATATAAGAATTTCACTTCTCCATACTGTCATCTGAGCTGATAGCGGGAAGTCTTTTTTTAAGTGATCAGCTTACTTATTAAAAGTATCTCGCTATCTGCTCCAGATGACATTTATAAATGCATTAATATATTCTTTCGCACCATTCGCGCCGCAAAAACAACCGTTCGCCCAAAAACATACCGCTGTTTTAAATCTGCTATGCACCTTTGCTGCATGATCACCAATAACCGCACAGCAGCATACCTTTAGCTTAATCTGCAACATTTGTGATACAAAAGGTGCTTTACGCATATTTTAAAAAAAATAGGTGATAGGCTGTAACAAATCAATCCTTATCCAATCTTACTACCAAAATCATTATAAATGAAACGTTTTTTTACCCTAATTGCATTAATAGGTACCATGCTGAGTGCCAGCGCCCAAATCACGGGTCGCATCTCAGGTACGGTTATCGACTCTGTTACTAAAAAACCTTTAGATTACGCTACCATAAGCCTTTACCGCAGCGGCGGCAAGGCGGTGTTGAACGGTACCCTAACCGACGGTAAAGGCTCGTTCAGACTGGACAATATTGCGCCGGGCAAATACAAAATTGCGGTTACTTATATTGGTTACCCAACCAAAACTATCGATCCGGTTGAGACCACTCCAGGCAAACCCGATAACAACGTAGGTACCGTTATAGTTGCCCCAAGTGGCAAAACACTGGGCGCCGTTACTGTAACCGGCCAAACAGCCATCATTGAAAACAAGCTGGATAAGATTGTTTACAATGCCGAGAAAGACGTAACATCTGCTGGTGGCAACGCTACCGACGTGCTGCGTAAAGTACCGCTGGTATCGGTAGACTTAGACGGCAAACCATCTCTGCGTGGCGACCAAAATGTTCGTGTATTGATAAATGGTAAGCCATCAGGTGCCCTATCAAGCAGTTTAGCTGACGTATTGCGCACCATCCCTGCTGATCAGATCAAAAGTATTGAGGTAATCACTGCTCCATCTGCCAAGTACGATGCAGAAGGATCAGGCGGTATCATCAATATCATTACCAAAAGCAAAAACGTATCGGGCTTAAGCGGCTCAGTAAGTGGTGGAGTTGGTACTCGTCAAAACAATGGCAACGTTAATATTAACTACAAAAAGAACCGTTTTAGCTTAGGCGCTAACATAGGCAGTAACTTCGCATGGCCTCAAACTTCGTTGGTTGATTTTGAAAGTGCCCGCAGAAGCAATGATACTACAACCACAAACGTTCAGAATTCAAGCGCCAGAACTAAGCGCTTTGGAACTATTGGCTCCGTAAATGCCAGCTATGATATAAATAACTACAATAGTTTTACTACCACACTGAGAATCAATGGCGGTGGTTTTGAAACCAACGGAGGCGCTACCAACTCTTTTAGAACCACCAGAATCAATCCGGTGGGCTTTATACCACAAAACTTTGCTTATACCAGCAATAACTTTAATAAAGCCTCTTTTAGCGGTTTTGATTACAATGCCGACTACACTCACAAATTTAAAAAAGAAGGTGAAGAACTGACCATTGCCGGACAGTGGAGCCATAGTAAAATAGCATCAGATTATACCTCTGAATATTTTAACGTTCCGCCGAGGGCATTCCCTAACCAACAAGGTAGCAACAATGGCGTTAATGATGAATATACCGCTCAAGCTGATTATGCTAATCCTTTAAGTAAGGTGATTAAACTGGAAGCCGGTGGTAAAGCTATTTTAAGAAAGATAAATAGTGATTATGACGTTTACAGACAAATAAACGCACAAGGGCAGATCATTAACCAGGGACCTTATACGCTTAATGATACGGCGTCTAACAAATATGATTACAGCCAGAATGTTTATGCCGGATACACAGTTTTAAGCTTTACTTTACCTAAAAACTACTCGTTACAAACAGGTTTACGTGTTGAAAACACACAAATTGATGGTGACCCCACTAACTTAGTTCAAAGAAACCTTCAGCCGTTTTCACAAAGCTATACAACCTTTGTACCTAGCTTTATACTGTCAAAAACCGTAAAAGGCACGCAGACATACAAATTAAGTTACAACAAGCGTATTCAACGCCCAAGCTTACAGTTCTTAAATCCGTTTATCAATAAGGCTAATAACCAAAACCAATCACAAGGTAATCCGGAGTTATCACCGGAGGTTACCCAAACCATTGAATTGGGCTATACAACGTTTATTAAAACGTCTGTAATTAACTTATCAACGTATTACAAGTACACTAATAACTTGATTGAAGGCATTGTTCAAACCATTAATGACCCCGATCTGAGAAGCGAAAGCAACCCTAATGGATCAGCATCAAGAACAGTTTATCAAAACATAGGCAGCAACAAATCATTTGGTGCAAGCTTTTTTGGATCGGTTACACCGTGGAAGCCTTTAACCATCAGAGGAAGTGTTAATGGTTATACTTATCGGCCAACCGTTAATTCTGCCAATCAAAATCAGCAAACTGCAACCGGCACTACTTATTTTCAATACAACGCGTTCCTGAGTGCTTCGGCAACTATAAAAGGCGGCTGGACAACTGAATTCTTTGGTGTATTTAACTCACCACGCCGTACCATACAAGGCGAAAACCCAGCCTTTAACTTATTTGGCTTTGGTGTGAAGAAAGAAATTATCGCTAAAAAATTCACCTTAGGATTGAACGCATTGTCACCGTTCCAGAAATACTTAAAGCTGGATCAGTCGATCAATACACCTAACCTAAACCAAACTCAGAAAATCAGATATCCTTTGCAATCATTCGGTATCTCGTTTACTTACAACTTTGGTAGTGTTACTTACGGTCAGCAAACCAAGAAAAAAGGTGTAAACAACGACGACTTACTGCAAGGCGGCGACCAGGGCGGTGCCCCAGGTGGCCAAGGCGGTGCACCTCGTCAATAAGCAAATACAACAGAGCCACGAAACAAGACGGCTTTTAAAGAAAACGCCATTCCGTAGATCCGGAATGGCGTTTTCTTTTTAGTCCTTATAGTGTTATGCCGAACTTGTTTCGCTACGGGAAGATTAACTATGCTGTTACTCAGCCTGCGTTTTAATGCCTATTCTTTCCAGCAGCAGCGATGCATTAAAGGTTTTGCACTCCCCGGGCTTAAGTTTGTAGTCGAACAACATTTCGCCATCCTGTACTTGTATGTCGAAGTAAAAGTTACGTATGTAGTCAGAGTATTGCTTCTCGAGCTCGGCCAGCTGCAAATCATGCGTGGCCACCAGGCCTACTTCGCGGCGGCTAACCAGCCGTTCTATCACCGCTTTTGAGCCGAGGTATTTATCAACTGAATTGGTCCCCCTGAGCATTTCATCAATTAAAAAGAAGATGTTTGGCTGCTCCTCTACTGCCTGCAGTAGCATTTGCAAACGATCAAGCTCTGCTTTAAATGTAGAGGTACTCTCATTAAGTGAGTCCTTAATGCGCATATAACTAAACAACTGTACTACCGAAACCTGCATAGCCTGTGCACAAGCCGGTGCACCAGCTAAAGCCAGCACGGTATTAATACCAAGCGTACGCAGAAAGGTACTTTTGCCGGCCATGTTTGAGCCTGTTATAATATCTACCGTACGAGTATTAACCAACGTATAATCATTAGCTACCGCAACTGTTCCCTTTATTAGCGGGTGGGCTATTGCTTTAGCAGTTAACGTATAATCCGCCCCTTCGGCTATCTGTGGCATACACCATTCAGGGTGGTTGATACGCAGGCCTGCAACACTCAGCAAGGCTTCAAACCCGGCAATTGCACCAAACGCTGCCTCTACATTTTCATGGTTATTGCGCTTCCAGTCTTCAATGGCTATTACATAACGCACATTCCATACCAGCACTACATTCAAAACAAAACCTACAACCAGGTTTAAACGGGCATTTAAGCTATTGATATGTGCGGAAAGTTTTGCAACAACCAAAGCGGTGCTTCTGCCGTTTGCCGGTTTTATTTCCTGTGCAAGTGCAATACTCAATTTGGCCGCCCACTGCTCCTCCTCTATGCTCTTAAAAATATCGGCATAACTTTTCAGTGTATTGCCTATTCTGCCTGCTATAAGATCGGTTTGTTGGGTTGCCTTGCTGGTTAAACCTGTGATCGCAAAATTAAGCAAACCTAAAAACGTAGCGAGATGCTTAACCGGCGCATAATAAAAGGAGGCTACGATGGCGACAATCATTATCCAAGGCGCAACTTTTACATAATAGCGCAGCCAGGCCTCGCCCGGAATGATTACCGGCTTGTTGAGGTAGCTAAACAACCTGTCCAGTTCATCGGTCTCCTGCTTATTGTTAAACAGCAGCATGGCCTGCATTTTAAGCTTCCACCCAGTTTTAGAAGCAATATCTTCAATAGCTTCCTGGCGGCTTAATATATCGGGTTTGCTGGCAGGCGCTTTAAGCCAGCGAGCAAGCAAGTTTTTGCCAGGCACTGTAGCAGCACGATTGGTAAGCTGATAAAGGGACGCCTGACCGAATATGTCAAGATCGGCGGTATAAAAGTGCTTGTCATCAGCGTAAGCCTGTCCGTTATCATATATATTGGTGTGCGCATTAACGCTCTCTATCTCGTTTTGATTAACGGCTTTAAAGCTCTCGTAATAGTTTCGTTGTTTATCAAACTGGTTTTGCTGCCCTACCAACCAGTTAAATACCGCGCCTATTGCAACGGCTCCTATGGCAAACATACCTAAAGACCCAATTTTTACCGACCAGTATACCAGCGCCAGCAGGCAGCCAAACGCTACTAAGCGCAATACAGAAAACAGGTTTACCCTTTGCTGGTAGTACTTAATTTGCTGCTCGGAAAGACTGATATTCTGCGTATAAACAGATAAGACATTTGTAGACATAGCGGCTGAAATTTGAACAAATTAAACGAAATTTTACGAGCCCGGCATTTTTAGCGTTTATTTGCAGCATGAAAATCGTTTTGCTTACCGTAGGTAAAACCGAAGATGCTTATATTAGGGAAGGGATTGATAAGTTTGTGAAAAGACTAAAGCACTATACCAAGCTGGATATGGTTGATCTGCCCGAACTCAAAAACACCAAAGCCCTAACGCAGGACCAGCAAAAAAGCAAGGAGGCCGAGCTGATATTGAAAAAAATTACAGCTACAGACCATGTGGTTTTGCTGGATGAAAAGGGCCTGGAATTTAGTTCTGTTCAGTTTGCCGATTACCTGGATAAAAAAGCGATAACCTCAGTGCAGAACATCGTGTTTATTATAGGTGGTCCGTATGGTTTTGATACCAGCGTATATCAACGAGCCAATGCACAACTGGCCTTATCGCGCATGACGTTTTCGCACCAAATGGTACGCCTGTTTTTTGTGGAACAGCTTTACAGGGCATACACCATCATTAAAGGGGAGCCTTATCATCATCAATAGTGTGCGCTGTTATTTACAACTACCAAACAATCCTCGAATAATCCAATTACATAAGTAATATAGCTTGTTATATTTGAGTTAAATACAATATAGAGCAGTTACGCTTAGCCTGGCTAAAATTATGGGTCACGACCACGCACATCACCACCACGATCACGCGCCAAAGCTCGATCATCTGAACACTGCCTTTATAGTAGGTATCATACTAAACTCCTTGTTTGTAGTTGTTGAGGCGGTGGTAGGCTTTGCCAATCATTCGCTCTCCCTGCTTACCGATGCCGGCCATAACCTGAGCGATGTGGCCAGTTTAGCCCTTGCCCTGCTGGCCTTCAAGCTGTCTAAAATGAGAGCCAACAATGTTTATACCTATGGTTATAAGCGGTCAACCATTGTGGTATCATTACTTAACGCTATAATATTGGTAGGCGCTGTAGGTATTATTGCCTATGAGGCTATCATGCGCATTGGTCATCCCCAGCCTATCTCGGGCATTACGGTAGCTTGGGTGGCCTTTGCCGGTATACTGGTAAACGGCGTTACGGCATGGCTATTTATGCGAGATAAGGAAAAAGACCTGAACGTAAAAGGAGCTTACATGCACATGGCTGTTGATGCACTGGTATCATTAGGGGTAGTAGTATCGGGTATCGTTATTTATTTTACCAAGTGGTATTGGATAGATAGCGCCGTAAGCCTCATTATTGTAGTGGTTATTATTACGGGTACCTGGCGGCTACTGATGGATAGCATACGCCTGGAAATTGACGGCGTACCCAAGCAACTGGAACTTGATAAAATTAAAGCAGAATTATTAAAGGCCAAAGGTGTAAAAGATGTTCACCACATGCACGTATGGGCGCTCAGCACTACAGAGAACGCTTTAACGGCCCACCTGGTTATACACACAGAAGAAATGGCTAATTTCAATGATATAAAGCACGACCTGCGCCACAGGCTTGAGCACCTGGACATTCAGCATAGCACATTTGAGCCTGAGTTTGCAGGCGAGCCGTGTCATGAAAAGATATGCAGCTAAATCTGCTGCTATCATTTCCTTTTAAATAACAAAAGCCGGCAGGTAGCCGGCTTTTGTTATTTAAGCGCTTAAACTTTTATTCTTCTACCGCTGCTACTTCGGCCTCGCCTTCAGTAGCTTTAGGTGCTGCTGCTTCCTCGTTAAACAACGGCATGTCTTTTAAAAGGTGAAACCAGGTTAAGATCTTTTTCATGTCCGATGCATAAACTTTCTCTTCATCATGATCGGGCGCTACTTCTCTGAAAAACTCACGCATCGTTTTACCATCAGCTTTAGCCTCGGGTACTGATGCTGCGTTTTTCATTCGCTCTAATACGTCAGTCAGTTTAATATCTTCATCGTTACTAAAAATGGTAATCTCATCTAAAGCAGCCAGTTTAGCGGTCGATAAGTTTACAACCAGTTTGGTCTTTTTCTCATCCAGGCTTTCGAGCACAAAACCGGTTTTGTTTTGGGCCAGCGCTCTCCACAAGCCCGGCTTACCCGCTACCGATACAATTCCTTGTAAATTCATTTCTTTTAAGTATGTGAATTATATGTTTCGTGTTGTAAGCGAAGCCAGGCATTCAACTTACAACACAAAACTTACAACCGTATATTATTCCTCAATTACGTCTACGCTCAAAATTTTATCGCCTTGGCGGATAGCATCAACCACATCAACGTTTTCAACCACTTTACCAAAACAAGTGTGGTTTCTGTCAAGGTGAGCAGTGTTATCGCGGCTGTGGCAAATAAAGAACTGAGAGCTGCCGGTATTACGGCCTGCATGTGCCATAGAAAGCACGCCACGGTCATGGTATTGGTTCTCGCCGGTTAATTCACAATTGATACGGGTACCAGAACCGCCAGCGCCTGTGCCGGTAGGATCGCCACCTTGTACAACAAAATTAGGTATTACACGGTGAAAAGTTACACCATTGTAAAAGCCGGTTTTAGCCAGGTTAAGAAAGTTGGCTACAGTATTAGGAGCGTCTTTATCGTAAAATTCGATAGTCATGTCGCCCTTTTCGGTTCTCATTATTGCTTTGCTCATATCTTCTCAATTATTTCAACAAGGTGGCAAAGTTAAACATTTTGTGCATTACCGTAAATTTATAATAGCTTCAATATTTAATCGTTACATTTGGTAAGCCCGCTTCATACTCCTGGTTACAGAGTACTTAGAAAAAGGGCTCCAGCAATCTGAAATCGAATATCCGGTATCCGAAATGAAGAAATACCTCTTAGCTTTCTCCCTTATATTTTTTTCATCCATGCTAAGGGCAGCCTCAATTTTGCTGCCGATGGATGAGGTACAAAAAGATCATTTAAAGTCATACGGTATTGCTTACTGGGTTTTAAGCAACGGAGAGTCTATTGATTGGCTGCTTAATTACCGGGGCGGCAGTTTCATGACCAAGTATAGCAAGCAAATTGAAGATGAATGCAAAATACGCGGCGTAAGCTACGAAGTGGTGGCCGATGCCAAGGTAAACGCCATATTAAGCGAAGTGAGCGATCCGTCGGTTAACATGGACGTGGTAAAGCTGGAAAAAGCGCCAAAAATGGCAGTTTACTCCCCTAAAAATAAGCTACCCTGGGATGACGCCGTTACCTTGGTGCTCAAATATGCCGAGATCCCCTATGATGTGGTTTATGATGAGGAAGTGATAAAAGGCGACCTGCAGAAGTATGACTGGTTACACCTGCATCACGAAGATTTTACAGGCCAGTATAGCAAGTTTTACGGCAGCTTTCGCTTCCAGCCCTGGTACCAGGATGATGTAAAAGCGCAAGAAGCTACGGCACGAAGGCTGGGCTTTAAAAAGGTGTCGCAAATGAAACTCTCGGTAGCACAGCACATACATGATTTTTGCGGTGGTGGCGGCTTTCTATTTGCCATGTGTTCGGGTACCGATACGTTTGACATTGCCCTGGCTTCGGCTGGAACCGATATTTGTGAGGCCATGTTTGATGGCGACCCGGCCGATTACCGTGCCCAGGGAAAGCTTGATTACAGCCAAACCTTTGCGTTTCAAAACTTCCGGCTGGATATGAACCCGATGTCGCACCAATTTAGCGATATTGACGTAACGCCTTACCGGCAGGTTGAGCGTACGCACGATTTCTTTACGCTATTTGATTTTTCAGCCAAGTGGGATATCGTACCTAGCATGCTAACCCAAAACCATGATAAAGTTATTAAAGGCTTTATGGGTTTAACAACAGCCTACAATAAAAGCCGGTTAAAGCCAGGTGTAACCATTATGGGTGAAATGAAGACCCAAAACGAAGCCCGCTACATACATGGAGAATATGGCAAAGGGCAGTGGACTTTTTACGGCGGTCATGATCCTGAGGATTATCAGCACGCCGTTGGGGACCCACCTACAGACTTGAAACTTCACTCTAACTCGCCGGGCTATCGCTTGATCCTGAATAACGTGTTATTCCCTGCGGCTAAAAAGAAAAAGCAGAAGACTTAATTTATCTTGCTTTGATGACCTTTTTTTGTCTCAATCAAGCAAATATAAATATAGCGCACAGTATCCTTTAAGCAGCTATTACTTCTGGTATATCTTAATTAGTTATAGAACGTCCAGCTTACGCCGAATTTAAGCAACTTATCGGGCGCGGGGTAACGGTTCACCATGTAGTAACCGTTGCTTTGCAACCCCTGGTTGGCATAATCATACATCAGGAACAAGTTAGTACGGAAAAGCGTGGCCTTAACATATGGTGTGATAACCGGATAAGTTAAAAAAGATATATCGGTGCTATTATAAAACTGGCCGATTCCTATGGCATAATTAGGTGCCGTGTAAGCGGTATTGTAACGTGCATTAACACCGATGCTGGTATTAAGTACCGTAAAGAACAGCTTGGTAAAATAGATGTTAACATAATTATAGATCTGCGGCGTGCGCAAGGTCGACTGGTAATCTGACCGCTGGTAAACAAAATAGTCTTCAAAGTGCCAGTTACCTAAATCGAACTTTTTACCTGCGCTAATTTTAAGCAAGTTAAGCGGCGAACTGAGCTGTGCCGGTGCGGCATCAATACCGCCGGGCGTTTGCGCGGCAAAGTACTGGTAACCATTTACCAAAAAGTATTCTGCTTTTAAATCCAGCTGCAATTTATCGTTAATGTAATTGAATGATATGTTATTGATCTGCTGCTTGCCAATACCCGTGTTACGATAAATATAGTGGTTTGATATCCAGTCTTTAAAAATAAGCGGAGCCTCGTTGTTTTGTGCATAAGCACCTAAAATTATGCGCCCGGCCTTTTGCCCTCCGGCCAAGGTTAGCTTGGCATCATACAGGTAATCTCCGAAGTTGTAACCCTGAACCACCTGCTGAAAGTCACCTTCCAACCCCACTCTGTCGCTAAAGCGATAACTGAATTTAGCGTTTAGTTTAATGTTTTGATAAGTAGCCTTTTGCACCCGGCGCTGCTGGTTACGCAAATTTGTATTTACGTCTATAGAATCAATAATGTACTGCGAATAATGAAACAAGTCATGCGTTAAGCCGACATCCAGCTTCACCTCGTTTTTAACAAAACTGACCGATTTTCCTCTGAGGTAAAAGCTGTAGGAAAAGTCGTTACGTATATCAGTTACCGCCAAAGAATCCTGCCCTACAGTCGAATTAAAGAAGTAATCGGGAAAAACCCGATAGTTATCAGGCTCATTTTGATAGAACCTGTACTTTTGAACATTGTAATAAAAAGTGTGCGACAAGCGCTGCGTGGGCAATATCTTTTGCGCATCTTTTGCCTGGTTCACGATGGTATCAATACGGCCCAGGTAGTAAAATTGCTTTACATATAAGCCATTGTTACGGTTGTTTATGTAAGCGCTGCTTAGCCTTACCGGCAGGTTCTGCTTATCGTTATTAAATGTTGAAGCGTTAAATATATTATTATCAACAATGGCCCCGCTTTCCGGCGCTTTCATATTATTGAATATAACGTTGGCTAACAAGTTATACCGCTTGCTTTTCGACTCGTACCAGGTAGCCACCGCGGCATTTAAATCACTCACATTCTGCCGGCGATAAAAGCCGCGCGAACCGGTTGAGTTGAAGTTGAATGTAAAATTCCAGTTTGGCTTTATGTTTTGCGTATGTACCAGCTTAAATATCTGATCGGCATTGGGGTTACCAAAGGCTCCGCTATAAAACGACAAGTTGGTATAGGCTACTCGGGTACGGTAATACATAATATCCTGTGGCGTAATCATGTACACATCGAGTGCATGGTTACCCACATCAAACCCTACCCCTTTTAATGGTTCAAACAACAGCGGGCGTTGTGGCAAGCCGGTACTGCCCAAGTGTATACGCGGACTACGTGGCTGATTAAGGGGGCTGTAATTTTCAAAGTTCACCAACCCAGTATCTAACGGAAATACCTGCGTGCTATCATTCAATAAGCGCTCGTTGGTCACCTTAACAAATTTAGATGTGTAGATGACGGTATCGCGTTTATTTTCTTCGCGCTTGCGCGTACTGTCTATCATCTGAGCATCGGTGAGCTTGCTGCGGCCATTGCGCAGGGTATCGGCACCATAAGGGCGGTCAGGTATTTGTGCAAACGCCGTACGAGCTACAGCCAGCAGCAGCAACGTTGTAAAAAGGTATTTAAGCTTGTTCAGCATTTAAATCAGTCAAAACAGACCTTCGTTATCTAAATTAAGTAAGGCAAGAAAAAAGAAGCGCGCCGCTCAACGGCCAAGCCGAAACTTTAAAGAAACCACTTCTTGTAATTTCTGCTTGTTTACATAGTTTACGCTAACCCTGCGCAATCAATTCTTTTAAAATGTGTGTCATATGCGGCTCAGCATGCTGTGCTATATCAATAATCTCTTCTATAGATACCGGCTGCAGCGTGTCAGGGAAACCTTCGTCGGTAAGTACCGATATGGCAAAAACCGGCAAACCCATATGATTGGCTACTATAACTTCGGGCGCAGTGCTCATGCCCACGGCATCGCCGCCTATTATACGCAGATACCGGTACTCAGCACGCGTTTCCAGGTTAGGCCCCGTTACCGCTACATAAACTCCTTTATGGCAAGTAATATTGTTAGCGGCTGCAATTTGTAAAGCTTTTTCGGTTAAACGGCGGCTATAGGGCTCGCTCATGTCCGGAAAACGTGGACCAAGCTCCTCATCGTTAGTACCCACCAGTGGGTTTGTAGGTTGCAGGTTAATATGATCGTCTATCACCATCAGATCGCCTTTTCTAAAATCCGGATTAAGCGCACCGCTGGCGTTTGATACAAAAAGCGTTTTAATGCCCAGCATTTTCATTACCCTAACCGGAAAAGTGATCTGCTGCATACTGTATCCTTCGTAATAGTGCAGCCTACCCTGCATGGCCACTACTTTTTTACCTGCCAAAGTACCAAATATTAACCTGCCTGAGTGAAACTCCAGTGTTGAAATGGGAAAGCCAGGTATGTTGGAGTACGGTAATTGCTTTTCAATCTCCATTTCTTTTACCAAGCCGCCAAGGCCGGTGCCTAAAATAATACCAGCCTCGGGCTCAAATTCGCCAATACGGCTTTTAATGTAAGCTACTGTGCTTTTTATACTGTTTAACATAGTTATTTATCGTTTCGTTGAACTGCTGTTCACCATTGTTTAAAAATTTTATGCCTATAGGTAAAGTCCATATAGGCAAGGTTTGTACATAGGGCAGCAATTCGGGTTCTCTTAAGCGCTGTGCATCCTTTTCGGTAGTAATAATTACCTTTTTTGCGGCACTGCAGATGTCATAATCCTGCGCAAGTTTAACAATATTTTTTAAGCTAAATTGGTGATGGTCGGGATAATTATGATGTACAATATGTACGCTGTATTGTTTAATATATTGCAATAAAGGCTGGGGGTTGGCTATTCCGGTTAACACAAAAACGGTAGTATCGGCATCGGGCAATGTTTTAGCCGGTCTTCCGTCTAAATCAAGCATAGCCAGGTAGTCTATCGCGGTAAAATACACCTGTTGAAAGCCAAATGGCTTTAATCGTTGCTGTGCCGCATGCAGCTGGTTAGCCGTCATATTGACGGGACATTTGCTCACTATCATAACATCGGCCCGGTAGCGGCCTACAAAGGGCTCCCGCAGGTTGCCTGCAGGTAAAAGCAGGTGGGGTTCATGCAGGCGGTTATAATCAAATAATAAAATACTTAAACCCGCCTGTACTGCCCTGTGCTGGTAAGCATCATCTAAAATTACCAGGCTGTGGTTGATTTGCAATTGCTCAATACCTATTACCCGCTTCTCGCACACGGCCACGGTAACATCCGGAAACTTTTGTTTGAACTGAGCAGGCTCATCCCCTATTTGGGCAGCAGTAGCATCTTTCTCAGCTATCAGGTAACCTTTGGTTTGACGGCCATAACCACGGCTTAAGGTAGCCAGTTGATGATTGTTTTTAAGCAGCCTTACCAGGTACTCCGTCATAGGGCTTTTGCCTGCTCCACCAATATCCAGATTACCTATGCAAATAACCGGAATGGTAAACCGCCGGCTTTGAAATATTCCGGCATCGTAAAACCAGTTGCGTAATATAACAACCAGCCCATACAATAGCGAAAAAGGAAATAATAACCAGCGCAGGTATTTCATAACTAAAGGGCTAAAGATACGAAAAGCAAATAGCCTTTAACAGAAGGTGGAGAGCGGCTTAAATGAAGGATGCGTCAGATTTAAAAGGAGACGGTTTAAAACACAAATTTATCGCCTGCTTTTGTTTCATTGCGGCGGCTTTCATCACAAACCTCGAAGTAAAAAAAATCGCTCACATGGCGCTGAACAGATATGCCGTTAACATCCTGGTCATTATACATGATTTTCTGAATGCCATACTTGGCCGATTGGGTTCCTTTTTGAAAGTATGAAATTAAGATGTTATGCTCGTAACTGCCTGATGGATTAAACGCCACAGGAAATGTGCCCGGCGATTGCTTGTAGCCGGCCTGCAATTTGGCCACACCAAGCTCTGTTTTCAGCTTTTGTAATACTTCATCCATATCAGCGTCTGCCTCGCCGTAGGCAATTACGGAGTAAGGCTTATCCAGGGCGTTATAAGATATCTTGATTTTAGCTTTGATTTCCTTGCCGCCGGTTTTGATGACGATATCGCTGGTATCTTTATAAAGGTTGTAAATGCGGTCAACATCCAGTTCAGGACCGGTTGCTTTCTTTTGAGCCACAACAGCCTGGGCAAATAATAAGCTAATAATAATGAAGTAAACTTTTTTCATGTATGCTGTTTAACGCCTGTACCGAAGTACAATAATACGTATAATACAACATAACTTCATAAATCACAGGTTTATTGTAGCGGAAAATACCTTTTACAACACTATTTTCGCTTAGGTAACGTATTAGTTAGCTACTACAACAACCGGCAGTTTAAAAATCAAATTTTTCGGGCTTGCTGGTTCTTTTACGCGCGGTATCACCTACTTCAAAATAAAAAAAGTCTGAATTGAAGCGGGCGGTGCCATTTTCACCAGTAAGCTGATTACGGGCCTCCATATCTTTAATACCATATTTAGCGTACTGTGTACCTTTTTGATATGCCCGCACCGGTATGTTATTCTCGTACATGCCGTTCTGATCAAAGTTGACCACGTTGGCGCCGCCGAGCTTTCGGTAACCCGATTTTACTTTAGCCTCTCCCAGCTGATCAACCAGTTCTTGTAAATCGGTATCGGCTGCTGCTTCGCCGTAAACTATAATGCGGTACGGCTTATTTTTGGTATTATAGCCAATAAGCACCCGGGCAGTTATTTCACGGTCGCCCACAAAAATGGTGGTTTCCGAATGGCCTTTATACTTTTCGTACAAGCGGTCAACGTCAAGCTGGGTAGTTTGCGCAGTGCCGCTCTCTACAAAGCACAAACAAACTATTACCAGCGCAAAAACCGATAATAAACCACTTTTTATACGTAATAAGTTGCAGCTACTAAACATTCTACAATAATAACAACATTACAACACATTAAACGCAGCCACAATCCTGTTTTTTACGCAGCTACAGCATCAGTGTAACATTTTGGCTACTACCCTACAGTGCATCACAGTTGTTTGCCCTACGAAATTTATTTTAACCTCATCAATTAAAACCAATTACCTAAAATGCGAAATTATTTAAAGGCAGCGTGCCTGCTCTGCGCGGCAACGCTGTGTACAGGCACATCTGCATTTTCACAAAAAATGATGGAAAAGCTGGGCCGCGGCGTAGTAGCCGTTAACCAGGGCGGCGGCAAAGTGTACGTAGGCTGGCGATTGCTGGGAACCGACCCGGATAAACTGGCATTTAATTTATACCGCCAAGCCGGGAACAAAACGGCTGTAAAGCTCAATAAAGAGCCTGTTATGGCAACTACCAATTATGTAGACCAACTTACCGATACCACTGCTACAACCGCTTACTTTGTAAAAGAAGTAGTAAATGGTAAAGAAGGCAAAGCAAGCGCTCCTTTCACCCTGCGTGCCGGTGCCAAACCTTATTTATCTGTGCCATTACAAACCCCAGACGGATACAAGCCTAATGATGGTTCGGTAGGCGACCTGGACGGCGACGGCGAGTACGAAATTATTGTACATCAGGTTGGGATGGGGCACGATAATTCGCATAAGGGTATGACCACCCCACCCATACTGGAAGCTTACAAACTGGATGGCACCTTGTTATGGCGCATTAACCTTGGCCGTAACATACGCGAGGGTGCACACTACACCCAGTTTATGGTATATGACCTGGATGGCGACGGCAAAGCTGAAATTGCCTGCAAAACAGCCGATGGCAGTATGGATGGTAAAGGCAAGGTAATTGGCGACTCTAGCAAAACCTGGCGAAACCAGGACGGCCACGTTTTACAAGGCCCCGAGTACTTAACCGTTTTTAACGGACAAACCGGCGCTGCCATTAATACCACAGCCTATGTGCCCGGCCGTCATCCTACCAAACAAGACCCCACTACCGAAGAAATGAAAGCCATTTGGGGCGATGGCTACGGCAACCGTGGCGAGCGCTATTTGGCTGCAGTAGCCTACCTGGATGGCAAGCACCCCAGCTTAATTATGTGCCGCGGTTATTACACCCGCACCGTTATTGCAGCCTGGGATTTAGTAAAAGGCCAGTTGAAACAGCGCTGGGTATTTGACAGCGATGCCACGCCCGAAACCCGTCCTTTTCGCGGCCAGGGCAACCACAACCTAACCGTTACCGATGTAGATGGTGACGGCAAAGATGAAATTGTATACGGCGCCATGACGCTCGACGATAATGGCAAGGGCTTGTATACCACTGGCATAGGCCATGCAGATGCCCTGCACGTGTCTGACCTTGACCCCGACCGGCCTGGTTTGGAAGTATTTGACATACAGGAACGCTTTGGTGATGCCGGGGCTAATTTTAGAGACGCACGCACCGGCGAAGTGATCTGGAAAAAGAGTTCGGTGAAGGCGGGCGATGATGGCGAGGGGCCAGGCCGTGGCCTTTCGCTGGATGTTGACCCGCGTTACCGCGGATTTGAATCATGGGTGGCCGGGGCTGGTATTTCGGGTATGTTTGATGTGAAAGGAAATAAGATAGCCGAGCGCAACCCATCTGTAAACTTTGGTATTTTTTGGGACGATGATATGTTGAGCGAGTTGCTGGACGGTACCCGCATAACCAAATGGGATTACCTCAACAGTAAACCGGATATGCTCCTGAACGCTGCCTTATACGATTGTGTGAGCAACAACGGCACCAAGCAAAACCCAGTACTGAGCGGCGATATACTGGGCGACTGGCGCGAAGAAGCCATTTACGCCACACGCGATGGTAAGGAACTGCGCATTTTTACCACCACCATACCAGCCAAAAACCGCTTTTACACCTTTATGCACGATCCGCAATACCGCGTAAGTATTGCCTGGCAAAACGTAGCGTACAACCAGCCACCCCATACCAGCTTTTACATAGGCGAGGGCATGAAAACACCGCCTAAACCTAACATTGTAATTGCTGGAGACAAAGCAAAATAACTATCTTAATTGTTGTCCAACATAACAATCAGGGTGTTTCATGAAAAATGTATTTTTATGAAACACCCTCAATAATCATCACTCATAAAATACACCGTTAACTCACGATTTAGTTCAGTATAATAATGCTGAATTTCAAGCAGTCGCTGTATGCCATTTTTGCCAAGTGTTTATTGTCTTGAACAATGAAATTCCGGATAAACATGTTTTTCGAGGCAATTCTCTTTCAGGCGGCAGCAGCTCGCCAACAATGAAGGCATCCTACTGCAATAGTGTTTCATGCTAAACAAATTGCTGCTTAGGGTTATTATTTACACATGACCCGCTACCAAAATACCAGCCGCGACTCGGGCGTTGTAGCCTACCAAATTGAGGCCGACCGCATCCTGGTGCAATTTGCCAGCGGCGATATATACGCCTACACCTACAAAAAACCCGGCAAGGTAATGGTGGAACAAATGAAGGAGTTAGCCCGGCAAGGGCGTGGGCTAAGTACCTTTATTAGCAAAGCAGTGAGGGGCAGGTATGAGCGGAAGTTGTATTAATATTTAAAGCCTTGCTGAACTTGTTTCAGCATCTTGCTTAGTGTACTACCTATCCTAGGGCTTGCTGAAACAAGATCAGCAAGGTTTGCAGGCTAAGATCAAAAGTTGTAAGTGCAAGGACAGGTAGATTTGTATGTTGTAACCCAGCGTTACAAATATTTGGACCGTATAGTTAGTGAGGAAAGCTTCGCTAAACCTATACCTATCATGAAAATTAAATTAGTTTTATTTAAAAAGCAGATTCCCGATGGCTATCATGTGGTGACTTGGAAAACTGCCACAGGGCAAGAACGTTACAGCACTTTCCAGGGAGATGACAGATTGATGTCGTTTCGTACGCACACGGAAGCAGTGGCTTATGCAACAAAGCATAAGAACAATGGGGGTTGACCAACAGGCTTCTCAACCTAGCTCAAGACGCAGATAATAACACAAATTGTAATAATTCATTCTCATAACCACAAAGTCACAATAGCCCATCCGCATATCTGCACATTCGCACATCCGGAATCAAAATCTTATCTTTGCGGCCATAAAAATTAGCCTATGTTAAAAGGATTTTTTAATGTGCCGGAACCTCAAAACGAGCCGGTTTTAAACTATGGTCCGCGCAGTGTGGAACGTGCCGCTTTAAAGGCTGCACTGGATGAAGCTCGTGCGCAGCAACTGGATATACCTATGTACATTGGCGGGGAGGAAGTACGCACCGGCAAAACGCTGGAAGTACGCCCCCCGCATGATCATAAACACCTGCTGGCCACCTACCACGAGGGTGATGCCAGCCATGTACAAGCGGCTATTGATGCTGCCTTGGGCGCTAAAGCCAACTGGGAAAAATTACCCTGGGAGCACCGTGCCGCCATTTTTCTGAAAGCTGCCGATTTGATTGCCGGTCCGTACCGCGCTAAAATCAACGCCGCTACCATGCTGGGCCAAAGCAAAAATGCTTACCAGGCCGAAATTGACGCCGCTTGCGAGCTGATAGACTTTTTGCGTTTTAACGTGCATTTCATGACGGAGATTTACGCCCAGCAGCCTATATCGGGCAAAGGTGTATGGAACCGTGTAGAGCAACGCCCGCTGGAAGGTTTTGTATTTGCTATTACGCCGTTCAACTTTACGGCTATCGCCGGCAACCTTTGCGCCGCCCCTGCCCTTATGGGTAATGTGGTGGTATGGAAACCTGCTCCTACCCAAATTTATGCAGCCAACGTGCTTATGCAGATCTTTAACGAGGCCGGCGTTCCTCCGGGTGTTATCAACATGATCAGTGTGGATGGACCGGTGGCTGGCGACGTAATTTTTAGTCACCCAGATTTTGCAGGCCTGCACTTTACCGGTTCAACACATGTGTTCCAAAACCTGTGGAAAATCATTGGCAATAACATTAGCCTGTATAAAACTTACCCGCGCATTGTGGGCGAAACCGGTGGTAAAGACTTTGTGCTGGCCCACCCAAGCGCCGATGCCGATGTGGTAAATGTAGCCTTGGTACGTGGTGCGTTTGAGTACCAGGGACAAAAATGCTCGGCTGCATCCCGCGCTTATGTTCCCAAATCATTATGGCCTGCGGTAAAAGAGAAATTGCAGCGCGATATTGCTACTCTGAAAGTAGGTCCGGTTGAAGATTTTGAAAACTTTGTGAACGCCGTAATCACCGAGGCATCGTTTGATAAACTGGCTAAGTATATTGACGAAGCCAAGGCTAATGCTGATGTTGAGATTATTGCGGGTGGTATATACGATAAATCTATCGGTTATTTTGTAGAGCCTACCGTGATCCAGGTGCAGGACCCTTACTACGTAACTATGTGTGAGGAACTTTTTGGTCCGGTATTAACAGTTTACGTTTATGAGGATGAGCAGTTTGAAGAGATCATGAACATCATCGATAAAACGTCGGCCTATGCCTTAACAGGTTCTATTATTGCGCAAGACCGTTATGCAGTTAATATGGCCAGCCAACGCTTACGTAATGCTGCCGGTAACTTCTATATTAATGATAAGCCTACTGGTGCAGTGGTTGGTCAGCAGCCTTTTGGCGGCGCGCGCGGCTCGGGCACAAATGATAAAGCTGGTTCGATGCTTAACCTGCTGCGCTGGGTATCCCCACGCACCATCAAAGAAACCTTTGATCCACCGAAGGATTATAGATACCCGTTTTTAACAAAAGAACTTTAAAAGAGTAGAGCCAGGAGCCAGATTCAATGAGACTGAAAAACTCATCAATGTTTTGGCTCCTGGTTCTTTTTTACTGTTTCAGGTTCGCATCATCAGGGTCGCCCTCTGCTTCGCCTGCAGTGCCGCCGGCAAAGTCTCCGGCATCCAGGTTCAATTCATAAGATGGTGTGGATGCTTCGTAAGCACGGTTCCATGCTTCTACTTCTCCTGCCTGTTCATTCTTCTCAATGTCATTCAGTTCTGCCGAACCTAAAGAGGTGTCTTGCGGATCGCGGCTGGCTGCATTTTCATTTTCTTCCTCATTAATAGGAACTGTATTTTCGGATGCCATATGATTTATGTTTAATGTATCCTATTAAAGCAATTACGAAAGGCTTTGTTTGGTCACGCTTTTACTTAGTTTCCATTTTAGAATGCTTTTCAGGGTTGGCCATGCGGATGCTGACCACCAGCGACAAAGCAATACACAAGGTGATATACCAGTAAAACCAGCTGGCATGACCCGCATTTTTAAACAACAGGGCAACATACTCGGCCGTTCCGCCAAATAGCGCCACCGTAAATGCATACGGAAAGCTCACCCCTAGCGAGCGTACATTAACGGGGAACAACTCAGCTTTGATGATTGCTGAAATAGAGGTATTCAAACTCAGGATGCCCAAAGCAATAACAATGAGCAAGGTAGCCAGCCATGCCTGGTGAGTGTTGCCCAGCATCATCAAAATAGGCGTTGTGGTAACTAGGGCCAACACACCATAAATAATCATTAAGCGTTTGCGGCCTATATAATCGCCCAGCATACCGGCAAGGGGCTGCATGAGCATAAAAGCCAGCAAGGCAAGCGTAGTAATCAAGGTAGAGTCGCGCTTTGTAAAACCTGCCGTGTTCACCAAAAATTTCTGCACATAGGTTGAAAACGTATAATAAGACACCGTTAACCCAATGGTAAATCCCACTATAGTACGTACCTGGCGGTTGTATTTCTTTAACTCGGTAAACGTACCCCGCTTTTCTACCGATACGGTTTCTACGCTAAAAGATTCCGTTTCGGGCAGGTTACGGCGCAGGTATAAGGCGGATAAGGCCAGCAGCGCACCAACGGCAAACGGTATGCGCCACCCCCACTCGGCCAATTGCTCCGGCGTTAATAACCAGCGTTCCAAAATTATTAGTATCGCCAAAGCAATAAGCTGCCCCATAGTGGTGGTTACGTACTGAAAGCTGGAGTATAACCCGCGGCGGTTGGGCGGTGCTATCTCGCTCAGGTATGTAGCGGCTGTGCCATACTCGCCGCCTATGCTTAATCCCTGAACCATCCGGGCCAGCACCAGTATAATGGGTGCTGCTATTCCAATTTGCCTGTAGCCCGGCACCAGCGTAATCATGAGCGAGCCGGCACTCATCAATAATACCGATAGGGTAAGCGCGGCTTTGCGCCCTTTACGGTCGGCATAGGTTCCCATTAGCCACCCGCCTATAGGCCGCATTAAAAAGCCAATAGCAAATATGCCAGCCGTGTTAAGCAACTGTGCCGTTTCACTTTCTTTTGGAAAGAATGTTGAGGCAAAGTATAATGAGAATACCGAATAAGCATACCAATCGTACCACTCTATAAGATTGCCTACCGAGCCGCCAAATATGGCTTTAAACTGGTGTAATTTAACGCTTGTGGTTGATTGCATGGTAGTTTGCATATGGCAGCTGCTACTAAAATAGCATTTATAACAGTAGTTGCAATACGCAGTTTAATACAGCCAATAATGGCAGCCTTTAAACATTATTATAACCAACTTGTTGCTGCTATATCACAACCCAATTATGGAAGATCAAAGAGTAATAACAGGAAGTACCGAGCAGGAAGTATTTGCAGCCATTGAGGCCGACCTCACCTCTACAGAAGAAGAAATTTTAAGCTACGACGCCTTGATTAATCATGGCTCGAGACAGATTGAGCTTTACATTGACATTGACTTGGGCGGCGGCTTTGAAGGTGGTTCTGAAACTACCCAGCTTTCGGCCCCTTTATCTATAACACCCGAATTTAAGTTTGCCGTGCATGATGAAGACTTTTTAGACAGCATAGGCAGCTTTTTTGGCCTCGACAGTGTAAAAACCGGTTACCCCGATCTGGATGAGCACGTTATTATAAAAACAAACCACGAACCCAAAGTACGGGAGCTTTTTGCCGACCCGGAAGTAAGACAGGTGCTCAGCACATTGGAAGACTTTGATTTGGGCATACATCACCGCGCGCTTGAGGAGACTGGTTACGAACAGCCTTTTTTAGAGCTGAACATCAACCAAGGCCTTATTGACCCCGCAGAGCTGCGTCTGGTTTATCATGCTTTTTATACCATTTTAACCCAACTGGAAAGCTAAGCTTTGCCGTCACATAAAAAAGGGAGTAAGCCGTGGCTTACTCCCTTTTTTATTGAACATTTATGAGGTTTTACCACACGTAAGTAGCTACCGAACCACTATTTAATGCCGCCTTGGCTATGCGACCGTTACAATTGATATTGAAGTTTTGAACTTCATTGCTATTATTTATTACAATAAGAACTACTTTATCATCGGGCGTTTTAAAGGCCACATTAGGTAGGTTGGCCAACAGGTTAGAACCTATGCGAACCGAGCCAGGCCTTACAAATTTAGCGGCATGTGCCACTACGTAATAAGCCGGGTTGCGTGTTACCTTATCCTGATCGATGGTAACGCCCCCCATACAGCTACTACAGCCGCCGCGGTCGGTATGGGGGTTACTGTTAGGGTCTGCAGCCAGGTTCCATTCAATTACGTTACGGCTCCAGTTACGGGTAGCGCCAATGGTAAGTTTATTAATGTGTTGCGATATATCGCGCTTAAAATTGCCCGGCGCGCCCATCCATTGCTCGGTAAAGTAAACGTTGTGGTCGGGGTGCGCTTTGTGAACCTCGCTTAGCGCTTCAATTTTGCCGGCATACAGGTGAAATGCCGATCCGTCAATGTATTTTTTAGCTTCTGGGTCGTTGAGGATAGATATTGGGTACTCGGGTTTATCGCAGTTGTGATCATAAATAATAATCTTCGTTTTCAACCCGGCATTTGTAAATGCCGGTCCTAAATTGGCCTTCACAAATTTGGCTTGATCGGGTGCCAGCATTAGCATACTCGGATTATTACCCGGGTGCAGGGGTTCATTCTGCACCGTAATGGCATCAATGGCTATACCCTGAACTTTCATGGCCTGAACGTATTTGACCAAGTAGCGGGCATAGGCATCAAAATATTCTGGCTTCAAGCTGCCACCGCGGGCATCGCCGTTATCCTTCATCCATACCGGTGCCGACCATGGCGAACCTAATATTTTTATCCGGGGGTTTACAGCCAGAATTTCTTTCAATACCGGCACCACGTCTTTTTTATCCTGAGCCAGGTCAAATTTTTCAAGCTTTTCGTCGGTCTGACCGGCAGGCAGATCATCATATGAAAAAACAAATTCGTTTAAATCTGATGCACCGATACTTACCCGTAAATAACTAATGCCAATATTTTTGTCGTTTGCGGCAAAAAGCTCCTTAATCAGCGCCTTGCGGCTCTCCGCCGACATTTTCATCATCAATTGTGCACTGCCGCCGGTTAAGGAAAAGCCAAAGCCATCAATAGATTGGTAAACCTCTTTAGCGTTAATTGTGATAGTAGAATCAGCGCCGGTGGCTTTTTCAAACGCCAGAGTCTTAGCCTGCTTCTCAAACAAAGCCGACTGATCAGCATTAGTAAGCCATACCTCTGCAGCACCCTTTTGTTGTGCAAATAACGCAGCTGTGCATAGCGTAAATGCAGCTGATAACAGTGTGTTTTTTAAATTAATCATGTTGTAGCCTTACTCAATTATTAGTGTAGCAATAGAGTGCGGCAGGCTTGATACTGCTACAGCCTTGTTTTTTAACCATAGTTTATAAGATATGGCAGCATCTCCCGGATTCATTACCACTACGGCAATTTTACCGTCGGGGTTCAGGTAAGCGGTGGTTAACAACTTATCGCGGCTTGATGAGCTTACGATTCGCTTAGCACCCGCTTTAATGTATTTTGAAAAGTGACCAATGTAATAGTACTCGCTGGTATAATGCAGGCTGCCATCGCGTGTATCGGCATGTATGGGCGCAAAGCAAAAATTGCCTACATGGTTAGGGCCGCCTTTTTCATCGAGCAGTATGTTCCAGTCTGTCCAGGCTACGGTGCCGGCATTAAAGTCGTTTATCATGGAGTTGCCGTACTTTTCGCCCAATGCCCAATCATCCAAACGGTTAAAATCAAATTTTTCGATGCAGCCTTCGGTGAAAACCAAATGGGTATTTGGAAAAGCTTCGTTTACGCGGCGTGTACTTTCAAACTGCATACCGCCACCTGTCCAGGTTTCGTACCAGTGGTAGCCTACACCCCAAACATACTTGGCAGCCGCCGGATCATTTAGTATGGTACTGGCACGCTGATACAGCAAATCGCGGTTATGATCCCATACAATCAGCTTTTTGCTGGCCAAACCTTCTTTCTGCAGGGTGGGGCCCAGGTACTGTTTTACAAAATCGCGTTCTTCTTCCGCCGTAAAAATGCATGATTCCCATTTTTGTACAGCCATTGGCTCGTTCTGTACAGAAAGCCCCCAGACGGGAACACCTTCCTTTTCATAAGCCTTAATAAATTTAGTATAAAAGGTTGCCCATGTTTGGCGGTACTCGGGTTTCAATTTGCCACCCCGCAGCATATTGTTGTTATCCTTCATCCAGGCAGGCGGGCTCCAGGGGCTAACAAACAGGGTAAACTTGCCGCCGGCAGCCTGCTGTGCTGCTTTGATGAAAGGTATACGATATTGCTTATCATGGCTTATATCAAACGACTTTAACTGCGGATCGACATTGGGTACATAGCTGTAGCTACCGCTCGAAAAATCGCAGCTTTGTATATGCGTACGGGCAAAAGTATAACCTATACCTTTTTCTTTATCATAGTAAGCGGTTAAAAATTCTTTCTGTTTAGCAGCGGGCAGCTTGGCATAAGTTTCGGCAGCGGCATCAGTCAGGGCTCCACCAATGCCTACCATGGTTTGAAAAGTTTTGGTTGGATCCACAAATACCGACACTTCAGTTTCAACAGGCTGCGGCGTAACAGCCAAGTTTAGTGTTTCGGTTGACTTGAAGCGATAATCGGTGCCCTTAGCCGTTACAAATATTTTAACACGGCTGGCAGAAACTTCCGCTGGCTTTTTTGCCACGGGCTTAGTTTGGGCTCCTGCTATGCATGCGCATCCTAACAAAATGGGTAGTAACAATTGTTTTTTCATAAGACTGGATTTGCTACCTGCGGTAGCTTGTAATTATTCATATTATATTTAAGCGCAATCAACTTTTTGTTCTTTTTATAAAGGCTGTTATCTCCTTAGTTTTATCGGGGTAAACAGCTATTTGGTGGGTATGCAAATAGTAAGACGATCTCTGTTTAGCTGCTGTTACCTGGTAAGTAATCAATTTTGAAGGCATAGCAGGCATGTGGCAATCAATACACTTATTATTAATTGCCGCACCAAGCTTAGGGGCCATTTTGCAAAAGGTATGGTTCTCCTCTTTATGGCACGTTATGCACTTTTGTGTATAAGCCGTTAGCTTATTAGTTTCTTTTGTGTGTGAACTGTGGCAGGTTGTACACGTCATAACGGCGCTATTGGTATAGCACTTACTGCTGCTAAGCAGGTTAGCCTGGTTACCGTGCACATCGGGTATATCGTTCGTTTGACCGAATGGCACATAATAATCGTTTAACCTGTCGCCAGGCTTAAAGGCAAAGATTGTTTTCTGAAGCTCTTTATCGCTACCCGAATGGCATACAGCACACATGTCTACTTTTTGTGCTCTGGTTAATGATTGATACCTTACCATGTACTTGGCGTGCTTATCATCCGGATGCTGCTCCTGGTATTCTACATGTTGTGCTGCCGGCCCATGGCAGCGCTGGCAATTAATGCCATAAATCATACTGTTTTTATTGTACTCCTGGGTTACCGACAGACTACCGGTTTGTACAAATTGATTTTCGGCAAATGAGGCATGGCATTCAAGACACCGGCTAATGATTACCCTGTTAAAGTTAGCCGCCTGCGAAGGAAACCCCGGGCTGTTGGCCCAGTTGTGTATCTCTTTAAAGTAAGAAAGCGGCAGTTGCAAGAGCCGGTTACCCTGCCAGTACGCGTAAGTTTGCGCCCTTGTGCCCGAACCAAATGCCACATCAAATCGCTCAGCACGTAATTTTTGATTACCGTTATAAGCGGCCTGATACATGCCATCGGGTTGTTGAGTTACATTCACTTTTAACGTATCGTTAAACAGGAATGTATTCACCTTAGCCACTATGTTTTTTGGCAGCGCATGCTCAGTTAAAGGTGCCGATGTGGTGTAATGACTGGTATGTGCATAGTTGCGGCTAATGGCATTGTGGCATTTAACGCAACTTGCTTCGCTCGCATAGGCTGCACCCCTCGGATCGGCTTTAACTTGGGCAGAATTGGTGCACTGAATACCTGCAAGTGTAAGAACACCTGCCAGCAATGCAATTATAATAATGACCGACCTGATATTACCTGTCATACAATCAAAAACAAACCAGGGTATGCACTTGGCATACCCTGGTTTATAAGGTTCAATTATTTAGTCCCGCCCCACTCTTTGTTTTGTTGGAGTTTAGTGTTGTTCAGCTCACTTTGCGGAATTGGGAACACTTCATGTTTGCCGGCCACAAAGCCTTTAAATGCAAGGGCACTCGCAGCTTTGCCCCAACGTACCAAATCCAGCCAGCGATGGCCTTCTCCGGCCAGTTCAAGGCGGCGTTCTTTTTCTATGTTATCCATAGTGACAGCTACAGGGTTAAGCGCTACACGTGCGCGCACTGCATTAAGCAGCTGGTAGGCCCGGCTTCCGGTACTTACGTTTGCGCCGGCACTTAATAGCGCTTCAGCCTCAAGAAGGTAGGTATCAGCCAACCGGATTTCGTAAATATCATGTGGAAAATTCAGGTCGATGGTTGCGGAAGGCTGTGTGGTACGGTTTGACACACGGCCCGCAAATTTTTCCAGAAAATAGCCGGTATTATTGAAGCTGTTTTGGTAATTAGCTATACCATTGGTTTTCAAACTATCCAGGTTAGCAACAGTAGCTTTATTTCTTGGGTCAAAATGAATCAGATCAAAAAAGCTTTTGTAGAAACTTAGAAAGCCGTATCCGGTATGATAATCGGGCGCAGTTGTAGTTAACGCTGCATACCCGCGGGGACCGGCTATAATACTTAATAAATTACCTTCGCTGGCACCCGCATCACCCCATCCTCCTAAAGAGTTTGCACTATGTACAATCTCCAAAATAGATTCGGAATTGAATTTATTGGTTGTTTTGAACAAATCGCCAAAGTTGGGTATCAGTTTATAACCATAAGTGGGATTGGTTTGTCCGGGAGTTGGGCCATTCACAATTTGCAATTGATCAGCAGCCTGCTGGTACTTTTTTTGCCACAGGTATACTTTACCTAACAATGCCTGTGCTGCACCTTTGGTGATACGGCCATTCTCGGCTGCTACTACCGTGTTAGGCAAACCCGGTATAGCTTCCGTAAGGTCCTTTTCAATAAGTGCATACACTTCTGCGGGTGGAGCTTGTACTACATTATACAAATCGTTAGGATCAACAATACCTGTAATTAATGGTATATTTTTGAAGAACCTAACCAAGTCAAAATAGAATATAGCACGCAAAGTTTTGGTTTCGGCGGCAATGCGGGCTTTTTTACCGGCATCCATATTAATGCCATCAATTTTCTGAAGTAACGTATTGGCCCTAAAAATGCCTGAATAACCACGGTTCCATAAATAACCCTGCGGACCAACGTTGGCACTTAGCGAATAATTCGATACAACCTGTAAATCGTTAATATCTGTTGCACTACCACCACCGGCAACCTGGTCATCAGAAGCTACGTCCATAATGGCCACCTTGTCGTACAGGCCGCTGGCTTGAAAGCCAAAGCGGTCGTAAACTGATACTAGAGCGGCAAATGCATCTGCCTCTGTTTTATAATAATTTTCTAAAAGGATACGATTCTGTGGATTAACATCCAAATCTTTCTTACATGAGCCTAATAACTGAGTGGCAATAACCAGTGCAGCTAAGTATGTATATTTCTTTTTCATCGTTATGTTAATTAAAATCCAACGTTTACACCAAATAAGAACGTGCGAGCTTGTGGATATGCACCACGGTCAACGCTAAACACAGCGCCACCACCTGCATCAGCACTCACACCCAACTCCGGATCGTAACCGGTATATTTTGTGATAGTGAACAAGTTTTCGCTCAACACATAAACACGCAATCTTTTCATGCTGATTTTGCTGATCAATTTTGACGGTAAATTATAGCCAAGCTGAATTGTTCTGAGACGGAAATAGCTGCCATTCTCCAGGTAAAGGTTAGTTAAACGGGTATAGTTAAATGTATTTTCACCTTCAGACAGTCTTGGAAGCGTTGCAGATGTATTGGTTGGCGACCAGGTATTCAAATATTTAGTCTGATAATTAGCTGTGGCCAAATCAAGCCTTCTTAAACCCTGGAATACTTTGTTGCCACCTACCCCACTGCCAAATGCAGTAAAATCGAAGTTCTTATAAGCCAGGTTAATGGTTAAACCATAACTCATGGTTGGATTAGGGTTACCAATGTAGTCGCGGTCATCACCGTTAATGGTATTATCGTTGTTTAAGTTGGCGTATTTCAAATCACCAGGACGGGCGTTAGGCTGTAATTTAGTTACACCATCAGCACCTACGTGACGGTCAATCTCGGCCTGGCTTTGGAAAATACCCAAAGTTTCGTACCCGAAGAACTGATTGTATGGACGGTTTAAGCCTGTACGGGTAATATCACCCAGTGTTTGGAAAGTAGCGTTGTTATCATTAATAAATTGAATACCCGGCAGCAGCTTGGTAACTTTATTTTTGTAGAATGATACATTACCATTTACACCAAAGTTAAAGTCGCCGATTTTTTTGCGGTAGCCAAGCTCCAGTTCCAAACCTTTGTTCTCGATATCGGCAGCATTTTGTGCAAAACTGCCATAACCTGCATAGCCCGGAATAGGTGGGTTTTGAAGAATACCGGTAGTTTTCTTTTTGTATACGTCAAACGCTACAGTTAAATTCTGAAACAGGGTAGCGTCAAAACCCAAGTCGAGCTGGCTGGTTTCTTCCCAACGCAAATCGCGGTTCTCAGGCACGCCAGGGCTGTAGCCAATGTTAATCGACTCTACTGTACTGGTACCAAAAGTATAGTTACGCTGACCGCCTGCATCAACTTGTGATACGAAAGCAAAATCGCCTATACCGTCATTACCGGTAACACCATAACTACCACGTAGTTTCAGGAAAGTCACTACATCATTTTTGGGGAAGAACGACTCCAGTGTTGGTACCCATCCAACTGATGCCGAAGGGAAATAGCCGAACTTGTTATTAGCACCAAACCTCGATGAACCGTCTCTTCTGATTAACGCAGTTAACAAGTACTTTTCGTCATAATTATACTGCACACGTGAAAACAGGGAGTTAATACGGTGATCGGTACCATCGCGACCTTCGCTGGTACGGTTAGCCTGTAATGCATTAAAGCGGAACGAAGCCTCGTCGAAGTTGGTGGCCGGAATGTTGGAATAAGTTACCGTTGTACCACGGGTATTATTGTCTTTATACTCGCCATGGCCTAACAATAAGGTAAGGTTGTGTTTGCCAAAAGCACGGTTATAAGATAACGTGTTTTCGATGTTCCAATTAATAAGGTAGTTGTTGGCACGTGATAACGAGTTTGGCTGAACCGACGATGAGGTATTAAAATACACGGAAGGGTTAAAAGTCTCGCTGCCGTAAAATGCCAGTTTAGTACCTAATGATGAGTGGAACCTCAGGCCTTTTACCGGTTCGATATCCAAAAAAGCATTACCTACGATGTTGTGGTCCCAGGCATAGTTACCCAAACGGGTTTGGATATAAGCCAGCGGGTTTCTCATCTCATTAGCTACATATGGCGATATACCATAAAAACGGCCTTGCTGATCTCTAACTGCTGCCGTATAAGCCGCCGTTGGCGAAACACCTGCCGGAGGTGCAGCCGGGAAGAATGCGCCTTGTGAGGCTGGGTCGGTAATAACTACAGGGGTTAAAGGATCCAAATTTACAGCTGAGCTTAAAACACCACCGTACTCGCGGTTAGTTTCGCCAATGCCGCTGTTTACACCGTGTGCATATCCTAAGTTTTCACCAAAGCTTATCCATTTTGCCGGTTTGTAGGTTGAGTTTAAACGGATGTTGGCACGGTTAGCTTTAGATATTGGCGTAGCTACGATACCTTTAATATCATAGTAAGAGAATGAGGTAAAGAAAGTAGCTTTCTCACTGCCACCACTTACGCTAAACTCATGGATCTGTTTAGGTGCACTGTTATTAAATATCACAGATTGCCAATCGGTGCCCTCGCCGTACTGCGAAGGGTTAGGGAATGGTAATGGCCGGTTTGCATTAGCGGGATTATTGGTAAAGGCCAGGTTTCTTAACGTAGCATACTCGGTTGCGTTTAGTAAATCAACTTTTTTTGCAGCACGTTGCGTACCGTAATAGCCGTTGTAATTAATATTCATGGTTCCGGCTTTGCCTTTTTTAGTGCTAACTAATATAACACCCGCAGCAGCACGCGTACCATAAATAGCTGCCGAGGCCGCGTCCTTTAATACTTCTATAGACTCGATGTCATCCTGATTAAGGTATCCGATACCGCCATTGTCGATAACCACACCATCAATTACCCACAGGGGCTCGTTCTTGCCGTTACCCAACGAGGTGAAACCACGTAAACGCACCGTTGAAGCTGCGCCCGGCTGGCCTGAATTAGATGCGATGGTTAAACCTGAAGCACGGCCCTGCAGCGATTGCTCTATACGAATTACAGGCTGGTTTTCGAGATCGGATGCTCTAACGCCTGAAATGGCGCCCGTAACCACGCTTTTCTTTTGGGTACCGTAGCCTACCACTACTACATCGTTCAGATTGTTTTGGCTTTCGGTTAGGGTAACGTTAACTACCGACTGACCGCCTATAGTAACAGTTTGCGACGCAAATCCGATATAACTAAAGGTCAATGTTCCGTTTACAGCCGGGGTTATCGAATACTTGCCGTTAACATCGGTAATGGTGGTATTAGTAGTTCCGTTTGCTTTTACGGTTACCCCTACCAGTGGCTCACCGGCCTTGTCGCTCACCCTGCCCTGCACGGCCGAAGACTGAGCAAGCACAATCGAATATTGGGTTATGAGCAAGCAAATAATAAGTGTAAAAATTTTTCTCATAAATGTTATTGTTAAAAATTGATGGGTTAAGATCGGCAGCTAAGGCTGCTAGATTGTTGGCGTTGACCTATAACTTAGCCGTACGCTGTTAGATAGCACAGAGATTTGAACATGGCGTTTTAATTGGTTAAATTAAAATGGCGGCCGGGAGGCGGCCATTATTAATGAGTCAAAATTATTGAATTTCGATTCAATTAAACAAGAAAAAAATTTATAACTTACTGATAATAAATAATTTACACAGATATTAATACGCTTTATGAACAGTGCATTAGTTAAGTTTAATGCTCATTATTAATACAATAACAGGTTTTGCAATATATCTAGGGAGAAAAGCAATACGTTAAAATCCTGAAAAAAAAGTTTTATGACGGCAATAGTGGTTAGGCAAAAACGCCCCTACTGCGCTAAAACGAAGCTTAAGTGTTAAATTGACAGCTATTTTTGCATAAAGCGTATTAAAATAATATGCTCCGGATACGTTTAAATTTTGGTGCTTTATAACGTATATTTACGCTCCAAATGCATACTGATGGTGCCTTAATGGCTACACAGCTTTGCTAACCAATTATTATTTACCGTCTTATAACAGTAGGCAACTTTCTATGGGCAGAAAAACTTTTACTAGTCTGTTTGTACTTTTTGTAATTATATTTTGGCACACCGCAAATGCTCAAAACACTGTTGAAATAAGCAACAAAATCGAGCAGCATATTTTTATACATGGTGAAGTAAATGTGCTTAAAGAGGATAAAAAGCAGCTAACATTTGGCGATGCGCAACGTGCCGACCGGAACCATCAATTCAAAATTAACTACAATTATTACCCTGAAAATGAACCCAACGCAACTTACTGGTATAAGGTAAAACTACACGTTACACAACCCATAGGCGATAAAGCAGCGGTGATAGAGTTTTTTGATCAGACCACTAATCAAATTACTGCGTTTTTACCCGATTCAAATGGCCGCTATTACGAAAGCCGTGCTGGTGCCGATTACAATTTCACCCAACGGCTTTACCAGCATAAAAACTTCGAGTTTCAATTGCGTGCCTTACCTAAAGGCGACCATACCCTGTATTTCAAGGTGCGGTCTAAAGATGGCGTGAATCTGATTATCGTGTACCGTACGGTAAGCTTTTTTGTACATTATGCTTTAACGGAGTATTTGACCTATGGCCTGTTCTACGGCATTATCTTAATTTTTAGCTTTCATAACCTGCTTATGTTTATGGCGGTTAAAAAGCGCCAGTACCTGTACTATGTATTATATATACTGAGTGTTGGTGTGTTTGAGATGAGCACAGATGGTATCGCCTTTCAATATATATGGCCCAACGCCCCTAACTGGAACCAATACGCCTATGGCGTAGCCTTGTACAGTTTAAGCTTTTTTGCCTTGGTTTTTACTAAAGAACTTTTGCATGTACGAAAAAAAGCGCCCAAGCTGCACCGCCTTATTAATTACGTTATTGCCTTAAGAACAGCCTATTTCCTTTACTGCCTGCTATTTGATCATAGCCTTTTTTATTACAAGTTTGTTGAATTTATTCCGCTGGCTATTGCTTTTGCTACCGGCGTGCGTATATGGCTCAATGGCTTTAAGCCGGCCCGATTCTTTGTATTAGGCTACACTTTCCTTGCCCTTGGCTTTATTGTTAAAGCAATTACGGTGCTGGGTTATGCGCGTATTATACCGGGCGTGGTATCTAATTATAGTCTTGGTTTCAGCTTTGTACTCGAAATGCTGTTCCTGTCTTTCTCCATTGGCGATCAGGTACGGTTGCTGCGCCGGCAGAAAGAAAAAGCGCAGGACGAAACCATCAGGCAAATGGATATCAATTACAAATTGAAAGACTCCATCAATAAAGAACTCGAAATTAAGGTAAATGAGCGCACGCGGGAGGTACTTGAAAAATCAGAAGAGATCATCAAGCAGTCTCAGATAATAGAAGATCAGAACAAAGAACTGGTTACTATAAACCATCAGCTCGAAGAGCAGGCATCTGAGATTACCCGGATGAATGTGTTACTGGAAAAAGACAATATCGAACTCAAGACCAACATTGAGAAAGTGACCGATGCCCGGGTACTCTCAACTGAGCTATCATTTGAGGAGTTCAGCTCCAAGTACCCAGATCAGGAAACCTGCAATAAATTTTTAGCGGATATTAAGTGGGCTAACGGCTTTGCCTGCAAAAAATGCAGTCATGACGCATATAAACATGGCAGGGCGCCGTATAGCCGCCGTTGCACCAAATGCAATTATGAAGAGTCGGTACTGTTTAACACTATCTTTCAGAACAACCGCATTCCTATTAACAAGGCCTTTTATATTGTGTATTTAATTTATACCACCAAAGGCACTATTTCATCTTATCAATTGTCCGAAAAATTGCAGATAAGGCAAAGTACCTGCTGGCAGTATGCCCTGCGCATTAAAAAAGTAATGGAGGAGCATAAACACCGGAGCAAGAAAAATACACGCCAGGGATGGAGCAAACTTATATTAGAGCAACCGGTTACCGCTGTAAAAAGCCCAGCTATGGCTACAAAATAACCTTTGTTAACACTTGCATAAATAACTGATAGTAAGAAGTCGACCTTTCTAACCACTAATACTCATAGGCCCCTATATCTGGTGCGGTACCCTGATCTCTTATGCGGCCGTCAAAATCTGTTTTACTAAATATTATGGTATGGCCCTTATCAATAGCTATACTATTGCTTAGTAGTTTAAAACTGGCCTTAAGTGAATTAGCTGGGTTTACAAACCCCGGATTTACACCGTTTATACAGGCAGGGCCGGTAATGCCCAGTTTTTCATATTTAGGATAGGTAATATTGTAATGTATATTATTTTGATAAGTCAAATTAGTATTAACATAATTTGAGTTGATCATAACGGTCGAATCTGATACCAGGATGTTGTTAATAATTTTATTATCGTTGCTTAATCCGGAAAGGATTTGACCGGCATTTAGCCCTTTGGTACGCGAGTTACAATAAGCCGTATTGTTGATAATATCAATATGATCGCTTTGAAAGGTATGTATGCCAGTACCGCCATTAAACCAGCTAATATTATTCTCAATAAGGGTACGCCCTTGGTAGTTACCTAATCGCGAGCCGTTCTGCTTGTTCCTGAAATCATCGATAATAATGCCATTTCCATCGCTAATCTGACAGTTTTTCATCCACGGCACCAATGATTTATTGTTATAGCATTTATTACGCCTGATAATGTTATGATAGCCCCCTGCCCTGTCCGAATTCCAAAACTGGTAAAATGCAATGCCGCTGGTACCAAATACAGTATACCAGCTGGTGTTGTAAACAGTATTACCTTCTACTATAATATAGTCGGCTTGTATAGCACCAATACCGCCACCTCCACAATCATGTACTGTGTTATTGGAGATAATGATATGGTGTGAACGCTTATTTTTTTCGGGCTGAACTATAATGCCGTTACCATTGTAAAGCGGATCGAGCGTTCCTTTTTTATTTACGCAACCCTGTGGTTGCGCTAGGGCTTTTGCCAATTTTACGTTTGCATTGTCTCCCACCACTTCAAATCCATTTATACGAACATAGCTAGCACCCTTTTTTATAGATATACCCGCCCAACCATCAAACTTAATTACAGGGTGCTGTCCCGGAAAATTAGTGAACACAACATACTTGTTCCTTTTGCCGCCTTTGGTTACAGAGAGCACATCACAAACGTCACAATCATTGCTATACACACCGTTCATTACAAAAACAGTATCGCCAGCTTTGGTTAGCATGGCGGCATTTTGCAAGTGCTTTTTTGCTTTTGCCGGACTCTGCCCGCTAAAGCTGTCGTTACCAGTACGGCTGCTTACATAATAATTTTTTCCGGCAACAGGCAGCCACAGGATCAGGAAACAAAAAGCGTATAAAAATTTCATGTAAGGAGTATTACTTAATAGACAAATTTCAGAACAGCGCGAAATTAAATGAAATACCTGGCCAATTTTTTATTGCAACTCGATTCACAAAGTCGGATTTTATATTTAGGTTTGTTGCCGCAAATTGCCGCTTTAATTAACCATTAATATATTATATATGTATTATGAGTTAATAATATCATCCCACAATAAATTATAACCGCCCTTTAAAAAACTATAGCTGATACCAAAAGCCTTGGGTTTACCATTAACATCTGCTTTGGCATAAATGTTGAATGCTTGTGCTTAAATTGTTGCATTTAAACTATTAGTAAATAAAACTTGCATTGAATTTTAAACGATTTGAAGTATAAGTTATACACTAATTCATGGAAACAAGGAGTTTTTACATTCTGAGATATGCACTCGCTTTTAGCGACATGCTGCTGGTCAATTTATGTTTTTATGCCGCTTCCAATTTATCAAATACTTATGATTCGACTTTTACACTTGACTACCGCTATGATTTAATCATAAGCAACTTATTATGGATACTATGTACATCTATATATGGTTTATACTTCGATAAAACCATTCATAAATTAGAAAGCGTGTACAAAACCACCTCGCAAAGTATTATACTGCACCTTGTACTGTTTCTAACGTTTCTTTTCTTTTGTGAGCAAACTCATTTTCCGCGGCGGTTCTTAATTTATTTTTATGCGGTAATGGTGATGGGATTTTTGCTCAGCCGTTTTATCGGAACACTGATAATGAGTCTTTACAGCAAGAATTTACACATGGGTAAAGCGGTGGCTGTGTTGGGTATGAATGAGTGTGGCCTAAAATTGGCGTCCTATTTGATCAAACAAAACAGTTTAAATTTTGTAGGTATCCTGGATAAGGACAGGGCAAACGCTCACAGCAATGAGGATGTTGACCTGTCGGATGCTGTACAATATATACGTAACGCGGCATTAAATGGAGTGGAGGAAGTTTATATATCTGTTAAGCCAGATAAGATAGACAACCTAAGCTACCTGCTTAAAGTAGGCGAGCAAAATTGCATACGCCTGAAATTTGTACCTGATTTGAGCGGATTAGAATCAAAATTTAAATTTAACCGCATGGGAGATTTCGCAGTGTTATGCGCACGCCGCGAGCCTTTGGAAGATATAACAAACAGGTTTAAAAAACGTGTATTTGACATTGCTGTTAGCCTTGGAGTGATCGTTTTCATTTTCAGTTGGCTATACCCGCTTCTGGCCGTACTTATTAAATTACAAAGCCGCGGCCCGGTGTTTTTTGCCCAGTTACGCACAGGCCGTAACAACAGGCCATTTTGGTGCTACAAGTTTAGAAGCATGCGCATGAATACGGACAGTGATAAACGGCAGGCCAGTGTAAACGATGACCGCATAACGCCAATAGGCCGGTTTATCCGGAAGACGAGTCTCGACGAGTTTCCGCAGTTTTTTAATGTTTTGCTGGGTTATATGAGTATTGTTGGCCCACGGCCGCACATGCTTTCGCATACGGAGCAGTACAGTAAAATAATTGATAAATACATGGTGCGCCAATTTCTAAAACCAGGTATTACCGGATGGGCACAAATAAACGGCTATCGCGGTGAAACCCGTGAGAGTTACCTGATGGAAAAACGAGTGGAACACGACATCTGGTATATGGAACACTGGTCGGTTATGCTCGATCTTAAAATTGTGTTCCTGACGATAATTAATATGATAAGGGGCGAAAAGAACGCTTATTAAAGTTAAATTTTAAATCTACTATATAATACAAGTACCATTATGAAAACAAACGTTACCATTAAATCTTCTAACTTCTTTCAGCTGCTTGTGGCAGTAGCTGTACTGTTCCTAAGCTCATGTGCATCATACCAAAAAGTACCATACTTTCAGGACTTGAGCCGTAGCCAAATTACCAGTACTGAAATCAACAATTTATCTTTCCCAACCATTCAGGCTAAAGACCAAATCTCAATCAGCGTAACCAGTTTAAATCAGGATGCTGCCAATGTATTCTCTAACAACGTACAAAATGCGGGCACTACAACCGAAAGCCCTGTTTATGGCTATGTGGTTGATCAGAACGGCGAAGTTAAGCTGCCATTAGTAGGTGTAACCAAAGTGTCCGGGATGACTACTCAGCAAGTAGCTACCATGCTGGAGCAGCGCCTGGCTACTTACTTAACAACACCAACAGTATCTGTTAGGTTGGTAAATTTTAAAGTTGCCGTATTAGGCGATGTATTACGCCCGAATGTATATACCAGCCCAAGCGAAAGATTAACCATTACTGAGGCATTAAGCTTAGCAGGCGATTTAAATATTACCGGTCACCGCGATGACGTAGTGCTGGTAAGAGAAGTTGATGGTAAAAGAGTTTACGTTCCTATCGACCTGACTTCTAAAAAATTGTTCGAGTCGCCATACTTCTATCTAAAACCAAATGATTTGATTTATGTGCAACCTGGTAAACTTAAATTAGCCAACGCCGATAACGGTTACCAAAAAGCATCACTTATCATTTCGGCATTATCACTAATTGCCATTGCTATATCCCTATTTCATAACAACTAAGCCTTAACCGGTTACTATACAATTAAGTGTTAAAATGGACAATAAAAGTCATTTTACAGATCTCAGGTCTGTTTTAAAACGATACCTCTACCACTGGCCCCTGTTTTTACTGGGGCTTATATTAGCCGCTGCCGGAGCCTATACTTATCTGCAAACTGCAAACCGGGTTTACGAAGTTAGTGCAACCATTTTGGTTAAAGACGAAAAAAAGTCGCCCGAAGAGAAATCTATGGTACCAGAACTGGATCAATCGGCCTCTCCTAAAAATGCAGAGGCCGAGATTGAAATATTGCGTTCAAAAAACCTCATTAACCAGGTAGTAAACAGATTTCAGTTATGGACCACCTACAAGACCAAAAGAGGCTTAAAAACACTTGATTTGTATGAGTCGACCCCGGTAAAATTTGAGATGGTGCAGAAAGCAGGTATGCTTACTGCCCACTCTCTTGAAGTGCTTATAAAAGATAAAAATAGCTTTGAGATTGAAAATCTAAGCGGCCAAAAGCAAACAGTTGCTTTTAATACGCCTTACAAAAGCGAGTTTGGAAGCTGGAAACTTAAACCGACAGATTTTATTGACCAATATATTGGCTCAACCATCACTATTGAGGTTGATGATGAACAAGCGGTTACTAACAACTACGTTAAATCGCTTGATGCACATTTACTCGATAAAACGGCACCAACTATTGGCTTATTTGTGAGTGACGAAGTACCTCAACGCGGACGCGACTTTTTGAACGGCTTAATTACTGCATACAACGATGCGGCAATGGCGGAGCAAAAGCGTAAAACCAAATCCACTATCGACTTTATCGACAATCGTTTATCTTCCCTTTCGGGTGAGCTAAGCCATGCCGAAAAAAGCGTTCAGGGATACCGCAGCAGCCAGGGATTAACCGACATCAGCACCCAGGCTAAAACCTATCTCGAAAACACCCAGTCTAACGATTCGAAACTGAATGATGTAAACGTGCAACTTAATATCATTAACGGTATTGAGCAGTATGTAAATTCATCATCAGACAATCCACCATCAACCATGGGTATCTCCGACCCTACCCTGGTAAATTTGGTAAGCAAGCTTTCAGAGCTTCAACTAAAACGCAGTGCGTTGCTGGCCACCACGCCCGAGAGCAACCCTATGTTTAACCCAATCAACAAACAAATTACGCTAACCAAGCAATCAATTAAAGATGCTATCAGCGGCGTAAAATCATCGTTGCTAAATTCTAAACGTGAGTTACAATCAGTAAACAACAGAACACAATCTTCTATCCGAGACCTGCCTGTTCAGGAACGTCAGTTTGTGGATATGAAAAGGCAGCAGTCTATTAAAGAGAACCTGTATGTTTACCTATTGCAAAAACGGGAAGAGCTGGCTTTAAGCTATGCCTCTACCTTTACTGATGCCCGCATAGTAGATAATGCTACCGTTGGTGATGTGAAATGGCCACGGCCGGCGCTTATATCTGCAATTGCATTACTGTGCGGCATTGGGTTGCCATTCCTGCTCATCTTCTTCCGCGATTCATTTAATGATAAGGTTACCAGTCGCCGTGATATTGAGCGTGCTGTAGACGTACCTATTGCGGGTGAAGTTTCATATGATACCAGCGACAACAAAGTGATTGTTGTAAACAACAAGCACAGTTTGCTGGGCGAGCAATTCAGAACCATACGCACCAATTTGTACTATTTGCATCAAAACCGTAAGCTTAGTCCATCGGCCATCAAGCTAAACCTTCACAACGGCAGCTTAGAGAGCAGTTCATTACATGATGGCAATGATAACCATGCCCGTGTAACTCTCTTTACATCGAGCATTGCTAAAGAAGGCAAAAGCTTTGTGAGCACTAACACAGCCGTAGCATTAGCCGCCTTACGCAGAAAAACAGTTATTTTAGAAATGGACCTGCGTAAGCCTAAAATTCTAAAGAATTTTGACCTGTCGGCAGATCATATAGGCATAACCGACTACCTAACCCACAAAGCTAATCTTGATAGCATTATACGGCCATCGGGCATCCCTTACCTGGATATTATAGGAAGCGGTGAAATTTCAAGTGAGCCATCAGAATTATTGGAAAGCAACAAACTAGCCGAACTGATTGCCGAACTGCGCGAACGTTATGATGACGTAATCATAGACTCTCCGCCCTTGCACCTGGTAACAGATGCCATGATTATATCTAAACTGACGGATATTAATCTTTATGTAATCAGACAAGGGTATACCGGTAAGGAAGAGCTCACTTTCATAAAAGAGGTTAACGATAGTGAAAAGATAGCTAATTTGAATTTGGTATTCAATGGCATTCGCACTAATAAGTACGGCTATGGTTACCGCTATGACAACAGCTACTATTCTGAGCCACAAAAAGCAACATTTACGGGTTCGTTTAAACGCTTTATGAGCCGGTTTTAGTAACCGGCCATTTACTTATTTAACAATATACTGTTTGATATTTTTCAATGTCGGATAAATTGATTTTCATTTTACCGGGCATAACCTTACTGCTGTTCTTTATTAACGTTTTTTGTAAAGGGAATACAGTACAATCATGCCTGTTATTCATCCTAACTTTTTTGCCCCTCATGGATCTCAAAGTAACCATTGAGGCCTGGGGTGGCTTTAAAGTATTTGATTTTATTTGCGTTTACTGTCTTGTATTCCTGCTTAAGGAGTTTATAACCATCAACCTGAATGTAAATAACAACCTTTACTTTTTGCTGTTCTTGCTACTCGGCATTGTTACGCTTATAGGTGGCCTGGCATCTGAGTTTCCGGATAAAACATACCTTAACGTAGTAAAAACATGCACTATATTCATTTTTGGACGGTTTTTGCTAACTGAAATTTATAAAGACCCAACGTTTCATTACCGGGCCATAAAAGCGTTAAAGGTGGCCTATTTCGTTTCGCTGGCTTTCCTGCTTTTGCAGGTAGTTGTAGGGCTTAAACTTACCTTCTATCCTTCACTGGCACCAAACACAGTCGACCCGGTATTTAAGACGATACGTTACCCCGGCGTATTTTACGATTCGCAGGCCAGCGGTCAGTTTCTGGCTATGGGCAGCTTTTTATTTTTATACTTTGAGAAAAACGCACCACGCAAAACAGCCGTACTTAACTACCTGGTATTTGCCATTGCCGTTGCAGGTGTAATACTGGCCGGCAGCCGGGCTGCATTGGGAGGCCTTGTTTTAGGTTTGGTTGTTGTAATCATGCTCGGGTCAGCCCAGTACCGGTTATACGGTAGCATTGTAATAGGCGCGGGTTTAATTGCTTACCTGGTATTCACGCCCTCATCAGGTATCTTTGAACGGGCTGGCAATATTTCTGAAGACTACTCATTCCGTGCCTCTATTTGGAAAGAAGCTTTACAAATTGCTAAAAAGCACCCTTACCTGGGCATTGGCAGTAATAACTATCAGAACTATATTATGCGGCACGTACAGGATCAGTACCTAGAGGTGGAAAACAACGAGCTGGTTTACTTTACACAGCCCGAGAACGGCTACCTGAAAATTATGGTTGAACTGGGTTATACAGGCTTTGCCATATTTGTATTGTTTTTGGCCATACCTATCCTTAAAGGGCTCATTAACTTTTTTACAGGCGTGTACGACCGGCGTGTTTTGTTGTTGATTGCGGCGCTCATTAGCTGGATGGTTGCCTTTTACACTGTTTATACTATATCCGAATTTCGGCTACTCATCATGATAACAAGCATGCTTATCCTGATTATATCATTCCCACGAAACGATTACGATGCTAACAGCGCAGCCTGAAAAGAAAAATAAGCTCTTGCAATCATCGCTGGTTAAAAACAGCGCTTGGGGAATTATTGCCAATATTTTACAAATTGTATTCGTATGCCTTTTTTTCGCCATAGTAGCACGCAAGTATCATCCTGATGAGTTTGCACGGTTTTTAATATCGAATACGGTATATCAAATCGTAGCAGCATTTTCATCGATGGGTTTGGGTCAGTGGTTTATTAGGCAGTATGTATTGGAGGATAATAAGCTATCATTTACCAGTAAGTTTTTGAAAATGCAGGCAGGCCTCGGCCTGCTGTTTATGGTGGTAAACATACTGCTTGCACTGGTTATATATCCTGATGCGCAGATTCGCATCTTATGCTTTATACTGGGTACCAACATCATTTTTGACAATTTTATTAATGCAATAAAAACCTTGAACATAGCAGAGGGTGAGCAAAAGAAGACGGCAGTCATCTTAGTGGCCGATGGGTTTTTGAAATTACTGGTAGGCTGCCTTCTGTTCATTTATCCTCTAAGCACCGTAGTGTTATCGGTATTGATGATTGTGGTACGTCTGTTAACGGTAAGCTTGTTCATTAAAGTAGGTTCATCAAACAGCATTAGTTTAAAACTGCTCTGGCAGGCGCAAATAGTATGGGAGGATGTGAAACAGCTGGTTGTTAAAAACTGGCAGTTTATGGTGATAGGCAGTATCTCTATTATTTACTGGAAAATTGGTAACATTATCATCTCCAAACAACTAAGCCTCGCCAATGTGGCCGATTATGAAATTGCTTTTCGCATTTTCTCTGTACTGCAGATTGTACCGGTAGTGGCGGCATCAACGGTTTATCCGCAATTTATTAAATATTACAACGAAGGCAGGCAGGCAGATCTAAAGGGCTTCTTTCATAAAGTTTTTATGTTATATACTGCTTTTGCGGTCCTATCGTATGCCTTCATCTACGCATTTTCTGGGCTCATTGTGCCTTTAGCGTTTGGTAATAACTATCCGGGTGCGGCACTTTGTATGCAGCAAATGTTTTTAACCTTTCTGCTGTTGCCTACGGTTATTTTACAAGCCAACATTATTGTAGCCATCGGGCTCGAAAAATTGGATATGTGGTTTAATCTGCTAAGCTTGGTTATTAATGTGATTGGCTGCTTAATTGGTTTACACCTTTACAAGGAGCTTTACATAGTGAACTACTCCATATTCATATCTTTCTTTGCGTTTCATGTGCTGCAAGATGTATCGCTTATACGCCGTAAAATAATGACCGTGAGCCACTGTCTGCTATTTTACGTCATTTTATTAGGAACCATTGTAAGCTGCTGGTATTTCAGCTCTATGATGAACCCTTACTTGTTTTTTGTATGTTTTGCTGCAATTTTAACGCTTGTATTTATGTTATACGCCTTTGGGCAAAAACGATTAAATGCAGGCGGGCTAATTAATGAAATTAAACTGTAAGCCAACATGCCTACCCTATCTGTAATTGTACCGGTTTATAACAAAGAGCAATACATTGCCGCTTGCATTCAATCCATCTTGGATCAAACATTTACCGATTTTGAACTTATTTTGGTTAATGATGGCTCAAAAGATGATAGCGCAGCCATTTGCCAGCGCTTTGCCGAAACAGATAAACGCGTGAAGCTAATCAACAAACCTAACGGAGGTGTATCTACTGCACGTAACCGCGGTTTAAGCGAGGCTTTGGGAGAGTATATAGGCTTTATAGATAGTGATGATACGATAGACCCTGATATGTATGAGCTGCTTTTGAGGAATATTAAGACATACAATGCCGATGTATCCGTTTGCCGGCTCAGAACTATATTTCCTAATAAAGTGGTAGCGCCGCAGGAAACGCCAGGGATAGAAAAATATGATCGGGAACACGCATTATCGCTATTTTTGAAAGGCGAGCTGGATATGAGCGCTAATACAAAGGTTTATAAGGCGGCATTAGCTAAATCTGTTGAATTTGCCGGGCGTATGTATGAAGATATCCTGTACCTGAGTCAGATATTTTTGAAAGCGCAAAATACCGTACTGGAAAACGCTATTAAATATAACTACCTGGTGCGTGATAACTCGGTGAGTGTTGGGCAGTTTAGCCCTAGATATTTTGAGACGACAGCCGTGTCGGCCAGCATTGTAAACCGGGTACAAGAGCAAGCGGTTAACTGCCTGCCCGAGGCGCAGGCCTTCGATGTGATGGCCAACATCTCATTACTAAACCTGTTACTGCTGTCGGGCAAGGATGCATACCCCGAACAATATAACCGGGTAACGCACACCCTAAAGCACTATAGCTATTTCATAAATAAAGATGGACATGTGCGGCGAAAGCACAAGTATGCTTACCGTATGTTTACTGCATCGCCCTGGCTGTATACGCAAATCATGTACTTGTATAGCGTTTTAACCGGTGCCGAAATAACCAAACGAACTCAAAAACAACCCTCAACTATAGATGCCGCTACCGGAGCTCAATAATCGTATTAACTGGATAGACAACTTACGGGTTGTAGCTATAACCTTTGTTATAGGCATCCATGTTACGGCTTATGGCGTAGTTAATGAGGTTAATAAGGTGGGGGCTACCAACAATTGGTGGGTGTGCAATTTCTACGAGTCGGCTTTTAGGTGCTGTGTCCCTTTTTTCCTGATGTTAACCGGCGCTTTATTGCTGCCGCAAGAATTACCCTTAACGGCATTTTTAAAAAAGAGACTTAACCGCATACTGTGGCCGGCCATTTTTTGGGGGTGTGTTTATGTGGCCTATAATTTCGGCATCAAACATAAAAATGAGGGACAGGAGGCATTTGGCAATATTGGCCCATGGTTAAGCACTCAATTGCTGGATGGCCCTATATACTCCTACTGGTACATTTATGTGCTTATTGGCCTGTACCTTATTATACCCATACTACAGCCCTGGATACAAAAAGCCAGCAACCGGGCCTTGCAATACTTTTTAATTATATGGGTTATTACACTGGCTTTAAATCAATTTAAGGCCGTGCCTGCTTCATCTCCTATAGAGCTGCGGTATTTTAGTGGTTATGTTGGATTTTTAATACTTGGCCATTACCTGGCCAACCGCGTTATCATTACTAAAGCACTTAAATACCTTGCGGTGGCGCTTATATTAACTGGTTTTTTCATAACTTTTACAGGCACGTATTTACTATCGCATAAGGCCGGTACTTTCACAGCATCCTTGTATGAATATCTTACGCTTAACGTAGTTTTGCTGTCAGCAGGTGGCTTTATTTATATTAAAGGCGCCTTTACCGGTACGCCGCCTGATACTTTATTGAACGTAAGAAATTTTATGACCCGGTACGGGTTTAGTATCTACCTGATTCACCCGTTACCACTTATGTTTATGGTTCACTTTAATTTGAACTATAATTTGGTAACACCGTTAATAGGGATACCTTTAACTACCATTATTTGCCTGTTAATTACCTGCTTTATAGCGTGGGCTGTTAGTAAACTACCTTACGGGAGGTACATAACAGGATAAATTATTATAGCGTATATGTCCTTCTTTACTTTTATTTTTCAAGACTGGGATGCAAACAAAGGCAATATAAAAGGCCGTGTTATACTCCTGCTTTTCCGAATAGCTAATTTTTGCTCTACCCGTAAAATCTATTATTATATAGGTTTTGTGTACCTGTTATTTTACCGCATCTTGGTAGAGTGGTTCTTTAGTGTAGAAATACCATGGAACACTAAAATAGGCAAGAACCTGCGCCTGTATCATGGTCAGGCCTTAGTAATGACCAATCAGGTTGTGATTGGTGAAAACTGCACCTTAAGACAAAGCACTACTATTGGCAATAAGCAATTAAAAGACGGTGGCTTTAGCGCTTCGCCAAATATTGGAAATTATGTAGACATAGGCAGCAACGTGTGCATAATAGGCAACATTGTAATTCAGGACCATGTTAAGATTGGTTGCGGAGCTGTGGTGGTTAAAAACGTATCACCTTACAGCGTTGTAACCGGCAACCCCGGTGTTGAGAGAAAAATAACAAGTGCCCTAACAAATTCGACAACTGTATGAAATCGCGTATATTATTTAGTGTGCCCACCCGCCACCATGTTGAAATTGCGTTAGATGAGTTGGATGGCCTGCAGGAACTTGGATATACGTGCGGCCAGTTTAGCTATGCAGCTAAAGAAGGTGTTACTTCTACGCCCGGCAGGTTGAAAGTAATTGTGCAAAATGCGCTCTCGCTCATTAGAACTGCCCGCCAGTTTAAACCCGATGTTATCTATTTAAACTCGAGGCTGGAAGCGCTTGCCGGCATACGCGATTTTATAACTATATCATTATTCAAAACTTTTTACCGGCAGCCTGTAAAGTTCCTGCTTAAATCGCATGGTTCAGACATGGCCGTACTGCAAAGCACCAAAGGTATTTTGCAAAAGCTGGTGCTCCCTTATTTACGAAAAAATGTAACGGGCTGGCTTTTTTTGTCGTCAGAAGAAAAGGCTAACATTGTGGATTCGGGCTTTTTGCCAGCTGATAGAGTGTTTGTAACTAAGAACATTGTACGCACTAATCATTTCAAAAAAGATCCGGCATTTAAATCAAAACTTAATATAACAGAAAGCACGCAGGTTTTACTATTTGTTGGCCGGCTGATACCCGAAAAAGGTATTAACGAAGTAATTGAGGGCTTTGCCAAACTACCGCACAATGCCGATGCGATATTGATAGTAGTGGGATGGGGAACCGAAGAGGAAAATTTAAAAAAGCGATGCCAGGAGTTGGGCATTAATGAAAAAGTGATTTTTACCGGTTTCGTACCTGAGCAGGATGTGGTTAGCTACTATGCCAACAGCGATATATTAGTTTTTCCTACTTATTTCCCTGAAGGGTTTCCAATGTCGCTGTTTAATTCAGTAGCTGCTGGTTTAGCCGTTATTACTACCCCTACCCGCGCCGCGGCAGACTACCTGACTGAGCCGGTTAATTGCCTGTGGGTTGAACCACAAAACAGCCAAAGCGTATACAACGCTGTACAAAAATTACTGAACAACTCCCAATTGGCACTAAGTATGCGGGATAATAATGTTGCCAAAGGTGAATCGTTCAGCAAAAAGCAGGTATCTTTGGAGCTCGCTCAAATAGTTAATCAGTCAATTAAATTGTAATGTGGTTAATAACTGCTTTAAAAAAACTCAGAAACGAGCTGTTGCGTAGAGTAATTTACCGCAGATACCAGATTGGTCCTGGCTTTCACAGCGGTATCAGGGTACGGATTTGGGCGCGGCAGAAAATAGTTATTGGCAAAAACTTTTACATTGGCCGCGACTCATTTATTGAAAGCGACGTGGTTATTGGCGATAACGTACTTTGGGCAAACCGTGTTGCACTGGTAGGAAGGTACGATCATAATTACCAGCAGGTAGGCGTACCGGTTAGACTGGCCTCACAAATACGTGATAAAGACTATAACTGGCTCGGTTTGGACAATCTTACCGTTATAGGTGACGACGTTTGGGTGGGCTATGGATGTATTATTATGAGTGGCGTTAGAATCGGCACCGGTTCCATTATCGCAGCTGGCTCTGTAGTCACCAAAAATGTGGAGCCCTACTCTATATATGCAGGAGTGCCTGCTAAAAAGATCAAAGACCGATTCAATTCTCAACAAGAATTAGAGCAACATATAAAAAGTGCCTAATTTTCGCTACTGTAAACTTAACTGCAGTTTCCTAATATTTCCGGATGCGAAATACGATTAATTTTTAACATATTAAATTTCGCTAAAATTTAGTAGATTTGTGCCTATATGCACGTTGTTCACTAAACTGAACAGTTAAAAATATATTAAAACCTATACTATTGAAGTTTAAACACTTCTTGTCTATAACTTATACGATATTGAACCAAATAAGTTACTGTAAAAAGTAATATATAATATTTTTTGAAAATATTATAGCGTATGAGTTAATTGGCATGCTTACTGCATAGTTTAACATGATTTTAGATATTAATAATACTTTATTAACAGTATAGAATTAATATTATTCATTAATTAACAATATTAACCATAGGTAAAAAATGTTACTTCAAAATCAATACAGCTTATCCGAGTATCCGATTTTCGATCATAATATTGATGATCTTTTGACCGACAATTTACCCCAAAAATCTGTGCTGATTAATACCATAAACCAGTACTCGTTTTGCATGGCCGCTCAAGACAAAGATTTCAAGGAATCATTGCAACACTCGGACATACTACTTCCGGATGGCGTTGGTGTGGTTGCCGCTACACGCTTTTTAACCGGCGAGAAACTCCATAAAATAGCCGGCGCAGATGCACATGGTTTCCTGCTTAAAAAATTGAATAAGGATGGTGGAAAATGTTTTTACTTGGGTGCATCAGAAAGCACTTTAAAAAAAATCAAAGAAAAGCTATCTAAGGAATATCCGAACGTTAAAGTTGGTTCTTACTCTCCCCCATTCAAAAAAGAATTTAGCGATTTGGATAACGCTGATATGGTTAAAGCGGTTAACGCTTACAAACCAGATGTATTGTTTATAGGCATGACTGCTCCTAAACAAGAAAAATGGGCTTACCAGCACAAAGCACAACTCAATGCCAGGGTTATATGCACTATAGGCGCCGTGTTTGATTTTTACGCAGGTACGGTTGAACGCCCAAGTAAGGTATGGATAAATTTAGGTTTAGAGTGGTTGGGCCGTTTGGTGCATGAGCCAAAGCGCTTATGGAAAAGATACCTGTACTACGGACCTGTATTTGTTGGGTTAATATTGAAAGAAAAATTTAGACCTAGCGCTTATAAGTCTATTATGCATAAAGCGTCGTTAAACTAGCAAATATTTCACTATGCCACCGCAGGCTGCTTACCTTTGCAGCCTGCCCGAAGATGCAGAGCGAGAGGTATTAGCTGCCAAATAGCTTACTGCGTTATTACGTGGCACATCAACTGCAGCCACTCTCGAAACTTTTGCCGGCTGCCTGCTGCTTAAGAGCAACACCACCGATGAATAAGAACCAATGTTTATTTTACCTGAATAAACATTGTTGTGCGCATCCACATAGCGATTTTTTAATACCACAGTTTTGCTGCTATTGCTGGCATTGTACTCAAACAACATCGACTCCGAGTTAGCTTCTGTAGAAGATATATCTTTGCCTGAGGTTGATTTCCAATTAGCCAGGTTATAATTTTTAAAATCATTTTTTCCGTTCTTCACTGTCGCGGCCTCTATAGTTGCTGTTTTGCGGGCCGGCTGGTAATAGTAATTACTGTCAAGTTGGCCAAACTCGCTAATATCATCCTGGTGGGTTGAAAACTTAGCGGTAGACTGAACCGGGGAAGCGGACATGAACGTGTTGTTACGAATTTTGTTATTGCGGATGTAGCTGCTGGTTACCAGGTAATGGTCCTGCTCTAATCTTAGCTGTACACCATTATTCACTACATTGTTGTTGTGGATGGTTACATCTTTCGCATTATGAATTTTGATACCGTTATTATTGCACATTGCTACAGTGTTGCTGGCTATAGTTACACTTTGCGAGTTATCGTCAATGTATATACCTTCAGCCTGTAAAGAGGTAGACCGACCAGCACCCGAAGCATTGCCAACACCGTGTAGTATAATGTTACCAATTACTTTCTTGTTGATAGTCTTGGTCCAGTCGCCAATATAGATACCACCACCATCATCCTTAACAAGGCAAAAATAGGCTATATAATTATTCTTAACATAAGACGAGTTACCACCGAAGTATATGCCGTTATAACCAACACTATCAATTGTATTTTTTACAATCTTGGTGTTATCGCCAAACGAAGTGATGGCTTCATAAGTACCCGAACCACTTTTACCAGCACCAGCTATTAGTCCGGTGTTTTGGATGTGATTATTTAGGATAGACGAATTGGCGCAACCGGCATCAAAAGAAATACCACTGCTTAATGAATGATTGATCTGGCAGTTTTCAACCGACATAAAAGGCGTATAGTTTGCATATACAGCTTCGGCCCCAGTCATATCTATGCTACAGTTTTTAATGGTAATGTTTTTGGCCTGGATAATATTAAAAGTGTTATTGCCAGCGCCTGTAAACGCAAGATTTTCAAAAGTGATGTAATTGAACCGGCGTATATCTACCAGGTTGTTTACAACCGATGTTTTAACAGCCAACGCATTTGGATTTTTTGATCCGAAATACACTTGCATATTTTTTCCGGCAGCGTCATAGTACCACTCGCCAAAAACATCAAGTGTTTTTGCGCTCTTTTGAATAAAATAACCATATCCGTTAGTCGGCATATCGCGAGTACCGGCGGCATAGGTTAAGGTACCACCAGCCTGTGACGTTACTTGGCTCTTGTCAATAATCCACCTGTTTTTACGGATCACCACTTCAGCGCCAGTCCAGTTTATATCGTCGGCAAGTTCCTTGTCAGTAATTGAACTGTTAGCCTGGTGTGACTCATATGAAAGGTAACCGGCATTAGGATATCTACCCATAGGCTTTTGCGCGCCGTTAACTAAGAGCAATGAACCGGTTGCCTCACATGCAGTTTGGAATACGCCTGTTTTAACCTGTTTCCAGTTGGTTAATGTGGCCAAGCCGTTAATTTCGGGTGTTTTACCACTGCCATAGGCGCCAAGATAAATAGGTGAAAATACCGCACCTGATTTTGATGCGATGATAGAGCCATTAAATACATCACCTCTTTTAAAAAGAACAGAGTCACCCGAATTCAAGTTCCTGAAAAATGTGTTTAGCTTGCTTAAGGATTTCCAGGGTGTGGCCGGATTGCGCGCCTGCAAACTATTGTAATCATCGTTACCAGTTGAGCTGGAGAAGTAATATACTGTAGCATATCCGGAGTTAGATAGTGCTGTTAGCAAGCATAAAGCTATCGTTTTACCGATAGCTTTATACAAGTTATCAAATATTTTCATGTATCGGCGCTTATATAAAAAAGTAACTAAATAGGCTATAAATAATTAACCATGAACAAAGGTTTCCCATAACTAAAGCGATAATAATAGCTAGCTTATTAGTGCTTATTATGTAGTTTTTTTGTGTCATATTAGTTATTACGATTAAGTTATAAAGAAGGTTACACAAAAGCAAAAAATTGTCGCAAAAAACAAACACAGCGACCTTAAAATACTACACCAAGCATAAAAAATTTAAAAAATCAGGCAAATAACACGCATGCCAGTTTGGCCAGTCATTAACAAGAAGAGCAGATAATTGCCTAAAAAGGCTGTTTATTAGGTTAATGCAGAACCCAAAGAATTTGAGAGATGTATATTCGAAAAGAAAAGCGTCCAGATAAATACCCCGTGCCAAAGGCACTATATCTGTAATTTTATTTTAATTAAAATGAAGGGAGAGCGCTTTAAAGACAAATAATATCGTTATTATTTATTATTTTACTTTAAATGAAATAGGTAAATAACCCAAAGAAGGTATTTGCCAACAGTTGGCTTAAGATTGCAATTGGGAAGTTTCGACTTCGGGTGTTTTAAAGGTTTTGCCACGCTTTAAAGCATTGAGTTGAGTCTCTAACGCCTTGATCATGAATTCATCTTGCACATTTGAGACATAATTCCCAACCTTGGGGCCATTTTCAACTTCAAAAGCAATAATTGCAAAACCACAACCCGGAATTTCAGATTTTACGTAATCAGCAAGGTCACGCATTTTCTGACCATTTAACTTTAAGCTATTATTTGCGGCACTCATATAACAGGTATTTACTAATATTAAGTTTTACGATAACCTGGGTCAAAAGGTTATATAAAACTTTTTAAATTTAAATTATTATTTTCAAATTTGAAATAATAAATACTTCAGCTTGATGAGAAAAGCTTAATAATTCTGCAGATTTGTGTACCAGGTACAGCAACTAATAACCAACTGCGTTTACCTACGGAGGTTGAATTTCACCGGTGTGTTTTAAGCCACTACATTATGCTGTCTTCCCAAGCCATTTAGTCCTTAACAGTAATCTTTTCCAGCGAAACGAAATTTCCCTTACTACCATAATCAGATCTTTGCTTATCTGACCAGCTTCCATGTTCTCCCAATACCGAAACGGTTAATGTATACAGTCCTTTAGGTAAAACAGGACTCAAGAATCTAAGCCCTGTTACCGGATATTTGCTATACGTATCAATCATGGCATGCAGCATTGCTTTTCCTTTATTATCAAACAAAATTACCCTGGCATAACCGCCATCAGGTCCGGCCTGCCCATAGAATCCAATCTGTGTACCATTATATTGTACAGAAAAACTGTCGCCTTTTTGATCAGATCTGCTTATTAACACCGTATCAGACAATGTATGCTGCCAGTTTCCTTTATACTGTATACCCGTTTTATTAACTCGGTTAATACCCTTGTTCCTAGCATCAATTATTCGTACAACTGCAGCAGAGGTGTTAATTTGCCAGCCCTCCATATACTGTGAAATGGAAGCAGTACTTCCGTTTACAATAATTGGCTGCCAAACATAAGTGGCCGATGAAGCTTGATGCGGGTATGACCACCTATCGCCCATAAACATAATCGTGGTGTCATTTGCTCCTGTTATTGGCATTACAAACGTAGTTTGCGAGTTCCAGGTAAGGGTGCCTTTGGGTGCAAAATTACCGCGCGCAATCCAAGGCCCTTTGAGCGTTGTAGCTGTATAATAAAAATTATCATTACGCTCCCAACTCGTCAGATCTGAAGCCAGCCAGAAATAAATGCCACCTTTTTTAAATATCGCCGGAGATTCGTGTCCGCGCCACTTATTGTCTACCACCTTTTCAGTAATGCTTTTGTAATCATCGGCCAGTTTAAAAAGGAGGCCGCTGTGTATAATCAGGTAGCCAGTACCATCACTGTCATTAAATGTGCCCATGTCCCATTTACGCACAGGCTCTCCGTTAAACAATAGTGGTCCTTGAAACTTGTAAGGACCCGTAATACTTTTAGCCGTCGCATAACCAACGCAAGGATCTTTGTAAGCTAAGTTGTCCGTATGCATAAGCATTATATACTCTCCCGTTTTAGGGCACCTCAGCACTTTCGGACGTTCGCCAACGCGGCCAGGCCCTAGTTTGCCACTGTCCTGAACAGGTAAGGCAATACGTTCAAATTTCCAGTTATACAAATTGTCAGATGAATAACAATTAAAACCGGCAAACGCATTACTGGTATCAGAATGCGCTTCACCGAAGAGATAAAATTTGCCATGGTCTTTCACCATATTAGCTCCGTGTGCACTAACTACCTTTCCATTATTATCAAACCACGGAATGCCCGAATAGATAGCGTTGTATTTGCCCAGCTTTTGCGCAAATGAGTTGCAGGCAATTAGTAATAATGCAAACGCCAGTATTAAGTGTCTATTGATTTTCAAAGTCGAGTTTTTATTTGGGTAACCTTATAATGCTATCAATGCAAACCACCTGGCAACCAGTTATAAAGTTGCTTATATATTTGTCAATTTACAAACACAGCGTCAGAAGGACGACGATACGAGAAATTTTTGGATTAACCATTACCGGCGGTTTAGTTAAAACACAAAAGCTGGTTCTATCGTTTATTGCTCTGCCGGCAAGGCATTAAAACTAATATTTATTTCAATCTATTTTATATATAGTGCTTAATTCAATTACTTACGCTGCTGAAACATCACCATTTCATTCGTTCTGGATGGCCGGTTACGAATGCTCTGACAAACTGAACTTACACCGTAAGCGTGTTGACTTGCTTACCGAAACCGGACACCTGCAACATATCGATTCAGACTACCTTTTACTCAAGCCTTTCGGAATAAAGACTGTGCGCGAAGGAATCCGCTGGAGTGTTGTTGAAACTGAGCCGTACAAGTACGATTGGTTGGCCGTAGAACAAATGTTGCAAAGTGGTAAAAGGAATGGCATTCAACAGGTTTGGGATATTTGTCACTTCGGCTTTCCGGATGATCTGGATCCATTTCATTCTGATTTTTCAGACCGGTTTGTTGCCCTGTGTTGCGCATTCGTTAAATTTTACCGTTCACAACTACCAGATGACGCACTAATTGTAACGCCTATTAATGAGGTAAGCTACCTTTCGTGGCTGGGTGGTGAGTGCGGAGGTACAGCACCCTATTGTGCGGGAAAAGGCTGGGATGTTAAATACCAGCTCATGAGGGCTTATATTAAAGGAGTTGCCGCTATGAAAGAGTTAGACCCTACCATACGTATACTCACAACCGAGCCGCTGGTTAATATGGTTCCTCCTTTAAATGCAACTAATGAGGAGATTGAAGAGGCTTTAAAAGAGCACGAACTGCAATACCAGGCCGTAGATATGCTTTGCGGAAGAATTTGCCCTGAGTTGGGCGGTAAGCCGGAGTATGCTGACCTGTTAGGATTTAATTTCTACTACAACAATCAATGGATAATTGGGCAACAAGGCTTTTTGCCTTGGGCTAACTTGGAGCCTGATCCCAGGTGGCGTTCATTAAGCAGTTTGTTAAAAGAAGCTCATGAAAGATACAGCAGGCCGGTATTATTAACAGAAACCAGTCACTCGGGTACCGACAGGCCTAATTGGATCACTTTTATTGCAAAAGAGTGCCAGTTATTGCTTGAAGAAGACTTTCCGTTATGGGGAGTTTGCCTCTACCCTATTATAGACCGCCCAGATTGGGACAGTCTAAGTTACTGGCACCATTCCGGCTTATGGGATCGTGTAGAGACGTCAGACGACATACAACAGCGAATGCTTCACCGGCCTTATGCCGAAGCACTGCAAGATGCTATAGGCGCCACAAACGCCATTATGAATCGCAGTCAATCAAATACCTTGCTATAGCAAATAATTGTTATTAAGCGCTACGCCTATTACACTTGTTAATTGCCGACACTGGAACTTGCCTGTGCCGGTGGTAACTGGTCCGTGTTAATTAATCACAGACCTTTTAAGCGAGCCGATAGATAGCTCATATCAATCTTTAACCCTCCTATTGCCTTTTAACAATAAATCCATCATCTTTTCTGCAGCAACCCTACCCTTGTTCCGCAACATCTGGCGCGATGTATTATCGCCAACTTCATAGGTAATGGCATCTGTGCCTAAAGCACGCATCATCCAGCTTTTAGATACATTCCCTCCATTACCCGATGCCTGCACTCTTGCTTTAAAACCCGGAATGGCCTGTTGGAAGGCATTCAACCATTTATTAGTAAACCCAGGCACTGTAGTGTGAAGGGTATCAATATTAGTGTAAAATACATCATGATAAGTTGAATGAAAGTCGATTCCGAAATACACCTTAGCATCTTCATGAGCCACCATTTTTGTCAAGAACTGCTTAGCAGCCTGTGTTTCGGGCTGTTTAAAGGCATCCCAGTCACGATTTAAATCTACTCCTGCAGCACTATGACGCCAATTACCCTCATCAACACCGTCGGGATTAAGCAAAGGAATCAGCACTAAACGGTACTGTTTCCTAAAAGCTTGAGCCAGCGGAGTATTGCCTGTTACGCTATTTACAAATGCCTGCATGGCCATGTACCCTGTTACCTCTGGTGGATGCTGCCTGCTTAATACCACAACCAGCTTTTTACCATCATCGTTCGTGGTTGTTAAGGCCACAATGGGATTACCCAGCAAGCTATTGCCAATAACATACTTCTTAATAAACGGACTGCGGGCCAGGCTATCCATCCAGGCATAAGAATTAGCGGACGATATAATCTCCTGTGCGGCGATTAATGCTGTATCACCGGTTAGGTTTAGTTTAAAGGAGGCTTGGGTACTGTCACGACTTAAATTAACCCGGCCAATATCAGTCCATACTTTAGCTTGGTAACTTATTTTAGGATTGTACCTGTGTTTTACCTTTGCATAATTTAGTATAATCGTTATACGCTTACCCGCCTTGCCCCAAACTTTAAACGCGTACCAGGGGCTTGGGTTAACAGGCGTACTTTCGGGTTTAATAAGTATTGCAAATGTACTGTCATCTTGCTGAAGAACATCATTGGCGCGGGCGGTCGCAAATTGGTTGTTGAAATGCACAGCATCAAAATCGAAGGTTTTTCGGGCTTGCATTTCAATCACCGCTTTGTTGATAACACGAGTGGCTCCCACCTTCTTGGTTATCGTACAAGCATATAAAACACAGAACCCCAACACAGTAAAATAAATCCACTTTTTATCTGAAAAACTCATAATCAGCGAATTAAATTCATGTCATAGTTAAGGTTTAGGTATTTGAGTGCCGCCCTTGCTATGGCTCCCGATGATTTTGCCCTTAAAGCCGGGGTATTCCTTACGTCAACACCGGGTGTTTCTAATTGTATAGCCGAAATATTGCCTCCTTTGCGCGATCCATATTCAGCTGTACAATATCCGCCATTAAAGTATTTGTCGGTGCCGGGAGTAGGTTCCTGCTTGCTTGGTACGGCACGATAACCTTCGTTTTGCAGCAGGGTACCCAAACTTATATCGCCCCTTATTAATGCCGAAAAAGGCTTTTTTGTACTCAATGCCAAAGCCCTGATGCTGGATTGACTTGCCTTTTTATCAATAGCCGCATCATCCTCGTTTAATTCGGCCGGGCGCAATAAGTAACCAACCTCAATACGATGTATAGGATGCGCATGCCCATGCATATCAAGATACAGACCTTTACCAACATGCTGTTCTACTATTTTACGCGCTTTCATTATAAAGCCCTGGTAATCGTTCCAAGCGGCTATAGCATCAGCATTGGTTAAAAATGCATCATCTAAAGAGCGGTTAGGTTCCATTTTTATGCGGTGCAAATTATTAATGATAATGTGCGGGCGTAAGCCAGTAAGCTTTTGAATGGTATCGGCCATTTTTAGAACAAGGTCGGTCACAAAAACGTCCGACTTTAATACGCCTTCCGTACGGTCTGGAATTTCGTTGGGCCTCAACGTGCCTGCATGCGGAGAGGATAATATTATTGGAGAAGCAAGATCGCCCACCATAAACTGTGTGTACCGGTTAGAGCCATAAACAACGGAACCCGGCTTCAGGGTAGCGGTTGTATCAGCTATACAGTGTAAGGCAAGAGACTTGTTAGGGTATGCGTATGCAGCAAGGCATGCGAAAAATGCAAGGGTATATTTTATAAAAATTTTCATAAACGGAATAAAGAGGGCATTTGCAGCCTAAGCCACAAATGCCCATATTAACTATTTAACTAACACAAAGTGCAGCATTATTGCATACACCATTAACTTTAAGGATTTTGTTCTATTGATGGATTGCTTTCAATTTCTCTGCGCGGAATAAGAAATTGCCAGCGTACATCGCCTGCAGGAATTGGCGTGGTAATACCTACGGTGGCTAACGCAACGGTAGCACCCGTGCCACTGCGATCGAGCGGGCTATTGGTACGTTTAAGGTCTAAAAACCTAAAGCCCTCACCCCAAAGTTCCACTCGCCTTTGTATCATGATTTCATCAATAAGCGCCTGGCCGGTTTTGGTCGACTTTTTATAACTTGGGTCACGCGCAACAGCTAATGGAAATAAGGCGGTTGCCGCAGCATCGTTAAGGCCGGCACGAGCATTGGCCTCAGCCTCTATCAAATACATTTCGGCTGTTCGCATGTACGGTATATCGCCTACACTTACGGTTGGATCTTTTACCAGGTACTTACGGTGCTGGTAGCGGGCCTTCCTCTGCGAAGGTTCGGGCTGTCCGGTTGATGCATTGATAACTCCCGGAAAATTCACGGCATCGGCGGTGGTTCCGTCCCACCACAATTTTTTACGTATATCAGTAGCGGTAATTAAAGCATACAGTTTAGAATTGATAAGCTTTGGATTTGGACGAGTATGCGCCGAATTAAAATTGGCCGACATGTAGGCAAAGAACGAACCGTAAGTAGGTAGTTGATCGGCCAGTTGATTTGCTCCCCACATCCACTCTGCATTCGCCAGGTTATTGAAACCGGAAAAATAATCGGCAGCCGACATCAGGCTACTGCCTGCACGTGCCTCAGCAGCATACTTAGCTGCGTTTGGCCAGTCTTGCATGGTTAAGGCAACACGGGCTCTTAAACCTTTGGCTACATTTAAATCAATATGTGTTTTGTAAGCACGCGCACCTGCAGAAGACAAACTCGTTATAGCGGCATTTAGATCGGTAGTTATCTGCTTATATACATCCTCAACAGAGCTTCGTGGCTGTGCATCCAACGAGTTGGTTAGTAAAATCGGGATGCCCGGCTGCGAATTAGGTACCGTAGTTGCATCGTAGCGTTTGCCAAAAAATTGTACCGATTGGTAATGTGCCCAGCCGCGTAAAGCCAATGCCTCACCTTTAATGGCTGCTTTCTCAGCTGCTACGCCATCCATATCGTCAATACGGCTCAATATCATATTGGCATTGGCAATAATCTTGTAAAAGAACCGGTACGAAAAGTAGTTCAGGTCGCTTGAAACACTTCGGTGATCGGTCCACCGTAAACCACCTCTGAAGTAAACCGTTCCGGCTGCAGAATGCACAATATCCTCGCCCATAAAATCAGAAAAAATCATCAGTGCCGGAAAACCATCCTGTTCCTGATCGGAATACTGCATATACATGGCCCGGTATATACCGTTTAAAGCCACACGAGCATTGGCTACGGTACTTAAAGCATCGGCTTCTGATACCTGATCAGAAGGCTTGGTATCTAAATATGTTTTTTTACAAGATGCAAACGCAGTTAATATCAATAACAGTGCGTATTGGGTTAATCTTTTTAATTTCATTGCACTTTATATTTATAAGGTTACATTTAAACCAAGGCTAACCACACGAGCCGGGGCATACGTGTATGATGGCGCACCTGTAAAAGTTTGAGTAGGATCGAGACCTTTGCGGGCTGTGGATATAAACAAGTTTTCGCCGCTCACGTACACCCGGGCATTTTGTATCCCGAGCCTGTTTGACAGGGTTTTGCTTATGTTGTAATTGAGGGTGGCAGTGCGCAGGTTTAGGTATGAGGAATTCACCAGCCAGCGGTCACTATCGTACATGGTTGCACCTGTTATGCGGCGTGGCACGTCGGTTTCATCGCCAGGATTTTGCCAGCGTTTTAATGCATCTACGTGCAGTGCCCGGCCGTAAGTACCCTGATACATTAACGATTGATAATCACTATCGAAAGTTTTACCACCCAACTGGTAAATCATTTGCACCTGTAACGAAAAGCTTTTATAAGTAAACGTATTGCTGATACTGCCATAAACCTTAGGTATAGCACTACCGGTGTAGTGATATTTGGCATTGGTTGCACTGGTGGTAAGGGTATCGGTGCCTATATAAACCAAACCCGTGGTGGCCTTAGTGTTTTCGGCAAAATAAAGCTCACGACCATCGGCCGGGTTTACACCGTACCAATCGCGTAACCAAAACTCATACATAGAGCGGCCTTCTTCATACCTTTTAGTTCCGTTTATACGCCCTCTGTATTCGGCCGGTAGCGTAACTACTTTATTTTTAAATGTGGTAGCATTTACATTGATATTCCAGTTGAAGTTCTTTTTCCTTACAGCATCTACCGCAACCTGCACCTCAATACCCTGGTTACGCATACCGCCCAGGTTTACGTTCCGGTTTAGCAAACCACTAGTAAGCGGCAAAGGCAGGCTGAACAGCAGGTTGCTCGATTCGCGGTGAAAGACTTCGATAGTTCCGCTTACCCGGCTTTTGAACATGGCAAATTCTATTGCCGCATCTGCACTGCTGTTAGTTTCCCATTGCAGATCATTACTGGCTACTGTGCTTTGCTGCACGCCAGGTTCTGAACCGTTGTTATAACCAATAGTGTATAAGGCTTGGTACAAAAAATAACCAGAAAGATTGTCGGCACCTACTTTACCGTATGAACTGCGTAACTTAAGATAATCTATCCACTTGGACTTAAAAAATGATTCACGATCTATATTCCAGGCAGCACCGACAGACCAAAAGTTACCCCATCTTTTATCAGGGCTGAACTTCGATGAGCCATCATGACGGAACGAGCCGTTTACTAAATACTTACCCTTATAATCGTAATCCAGTCTCGAAAAATAACCCTCGGTTTTGTACTCACGATCATACGACCCCACATCGGTAGTTGTTGTATAATTATCGAGCACGATGGAGCCCTGCACAATTTGCCCGCGACGGGCAGCATTGAAGTTATCATAGCCATTATAATAGTTTTCATGGCCTAATAACACCTTTACCCTATGATTATCAAACGTTTTGCTGTAATTAAGCAACTGGTTAAAGTTGCTGTATGTTGAAGTGGTATTGGTACGTGAGGTACGCCCCGCACCAATGGCATCACCTATAATAGGATTATCAAAAGCAATAGACCTGTAATTACCCAGGTTAACGCTGAAGTTGGTACTGAACTTGAAATTTTTTAAAAAGGTAATGTCAACGTTACCATTACCCAGTATAGCGCTACGATTAATTTCGTTTATGTTGTACATGGTTTCGGCAACAATATTACGTCCGGTCATTACCGAACGTGAATCGCCGTTATCAAATATTTTATTGCCATTGCTATCATACAAGTAATCGCCGGTTACCGGGTCATGCCGGTAAACGGAATATATGGGGCCTAAAATTAAATCTGCATAAAAAGGATTTTCATTTATACCACTGGCTTCATTAGCCTGGTTAGATATACTACGATTGGCTGAAATGTTTAAACCTGCGTTTAACCAGGTTTTTGGCTGCGCGTTTAATTTCACCCGCCCCGATATACGCCTAAAATCGGAACCAATGGCAAAACCCTTATCGTTGAGGTAATTTAACGACACAAAATAATCGCTCTTGGCAGCGCCACCACTCATACTTAGAGTGTAATCACTACGTACACCCGTACGCTTGATAGCATTCTTTATACTCAGATCATCCGGATAAAGCAACGAGGTCGAAGGGTTGATGATTCCGTTAGGCAGTACAATGTTATTATCGGCAACGTTAAACGGATTTACACCCAATGCGTCTTTAACACCATAGATAGCGCCACGGCCGGGATCAGGATCCAGACCGGATGCTATACGGTTCGCCTGCTCTGTAGTAACGGTAGCGCTTACTAATGTATTACGTAAGGCCTCCCACATTAAAGGGTAATATTGGTAGGCATTTACAGTTTCATAATTTGGCAATCCCCGTGAGATAATGCCCTGCATTGCCTTTACCGAAATGTTATTTTGGTTACGCTTGCCTCGTTTAGTGGTAATGAGTACAATGCCGTTTGCTCCCCTCGAACCATATAAGGACGTTGCAGAAGCGTCTTTTAATACCGATATGCTCTCTATATCATCGGGGTTGATATTACTGATCACACCCTCGTATGGTGCCCCGTCAACCACGTATAACGGCCCGTTACCATTGTTGATAGAACTGAACCCACGAATACGAATATCAGGACCATCGCCCGGTTGCCCGCTGCCAGCATTAGTTTGGACGCCAGGGAAAGCGCCAACCAAAGCGCTGTTTAAATTGGTAATCGCTCTCTTATCAAAATCTTTACTGGTAATTTGCGCTACTGAATTGGTAAGTTCACGCTTGGTTGATGTGCCGAAGGCGACCTGCACCTCGTTCAGCTGCGTTACCTGCGGCTCCAGCTTCACACTTATTTTGTTGCCCGGACCAATGGGAGCCTCTAAAGTGGCGTATCCCAAAAAGCTGAATCGTAAAGTTTTGACATTATCAGGTACATTAATGGAAAAACGGCCTTCTTTATTTGTAATTGCCACGGTTTGGCTGCCTTTGATACGCACCGTTACGCCCTGAAGCGGAAAGTCTGTATCGGCAGCGGTTACTATACCGGTAACCACTTTTATAGCATTTGAATTAACAACCGTAACCTGATCGGCTTTTTCTTTTACAATGATAATTTTTTCCTGCACCTCATAAGTAAAGGGCTGATCTTTAAACACAGCGCTGAGCACATCATTCAGCTCAGTGTTTTTTACATTTAAAGTAATGCTATTGGCATTTGATAAGGAAACGTTGTTGTAAATAAAAAAGTAACCTGTTTGCTGGCGCAGCTTTTTAAATACTGACTTGATTGATGCATTTTTAACAGATACACTTACTTTTTGAGCGTAGGTTGCTGCGCTTACCTGTAAAGCAAAAACCAACACTATAAGACTTGTAATTTTCATGATGAGGAAGGCCTTTCTTACTCCTTTTTTATACTTTGAATGCGTGTTTCGATGCGCCGATAAAGGCATGGCAAGGGCTTTACAATGTATAGGTTGTTTCATACATTTGTTGTGTTTGGGTTTGTCATTAAATCAATAGAGGGTTTTAATTAAGACCAGACATTTATGGCCCTTTCCGGCTGCAACCGGGGAGGGTTTTTTATCTGGAATTGTAATTGCATACTCTTCTAAGTAGCTGGTTTCATCAATTAATCGGGGGAGTTTTAATGTTTACGAATAGTTTTTACAATTATCTTGTCGCCTGAAATTTCAAACCTTACACCTCCTGTAAGCTCCAGAACATGTAGTACTTTAGACACATTGCTGTTACGTGGTATTACACCGGTAAAGCTCATTTGCGGCTTGGCACCTGCATATTCAATTTCCAAATCATACCATCGCTCAATCTGTTTCATAACGTCATCAATGGTATGGTTATCAAATAAGAACAGGCCATTTTTCCATGCTATTACATCTTCTGCATCAATCTCTTTTATTTGAAGCTGGTCTACCCCGGCCTGAAACAATGCCTGCTGACCCGGTTTTAAAATTTGCTGATGCGATAAATGGGCAACTTGTACAGCGCCTTCGAGCAAGGTAGTTTCCTTTACCTTATCGTCTGGGTAAGCCATCACATTAAAGTGAGTTCCTAATACCTTTACCTCGGCATCGGCTGTTTGTACTATAAAGGGCTTTGTCTTATCCTTGGCAACTTCAAAATAAGCTTCACCACTTAATGTAACCCTACGGGTTTTATCTGCAAATGCAACCGGGTAGGTAATAGATGAAGCAGCATTTAGCCACACATTGGATCCGTCGGGTAATACCAGGTGGTACTGCCCGGCCCGAGGAGTAGCTAATGTATTATAGGGCACATCGTTGCTTTGTACAGCCGCCACCTGTTTATCATTTGCGGCTTCATAAACCAGCAGGCCGTCACCAGCCTTATCAATGGCAATTCCGTTCTCTTTCCTTATAATTCCCTTGCCTGCATTATCCAAAGTTATTTGCGAGCCATTAGCTAACGTTAGTACGGCTTTATTGCCACCTGCCTTAACGTCTTTTTTAGCTGCAACCTGTTGATGCTGTTGTTGTGGCCGCTGCAGTGTCCATAAACCGTAACCGGTTATTAACAACAGCATAGCGGCTACCATATATTTTATCCATGTGTTAGTCTGTACAGGTTTCGCTGCTTTACCGCCGGTTATGTTAGTGTAAACATTATCCCAGTCCACCTGATGCACATCTGCATTGATCTCGCTGGATTTATAAGTTTCATCCATAAAAGCCAACAAGTCGTCTTTACTTTCACCTTGCTTAATGATGGCAAACAGCTCACGGAGTTCTTCCTGCGTACATGTTTTATCGGTGTACCTTTTCAAAAGGTAATTATGGCGTTCTTTATCCACAGACATATTTCTTAAGCAGACAGTACATAGCCTGGCTGTTTAATAATATAGACTGTTAAAACTCAATATAGGACCGGAATTATTTTATAATTGTTAAGAAAAGTGAAAGAGGAGATGAACAAGACCTGATAAGTTTGCTATCAGCTACAAGTAAAAGCTGGAAAATTAGGGTCTGCTGCCGGTAATTACCATAAGCAAAAGGCTTACTATTACCGAATTTTGAGTTAAATAACACCTGATATGTTTTAGCACCTCAACTATAATATTTTTTACCCTGCTTTTAGATAAGCCGGTTGCTGCGGCAATCTCTTCATGGCTCATATGATCTGATCGGCTCATATTAAAAATTGCCTGCTTTTGATCTGATAGTTGAGAAAGTGCAGAGTTGATCAGTAGTCTACACTCTCTTGCCAATAAAGAATCTTCGGTTGTATTAGCCTCCTGTTGCATATTGCTCCATGCCAGCGTAATTGATTGCTCGTTTCGGGCTATTCGGGAAAGATAATCGTAAGTTTTGTTGCGTGCTATAGTATATACATAGTTGCGCGGCTGTTCAATTAGCGTAAGACCCGCCCTATTCTTCCATAAAACCATGAATGTTTCCTGCACAATCTCTTCTGCATCTGCTGCTGAGTGCACAAACTTGCTTACAAAAGCGAAAATTTTGTTCTTGTATGCATCGTACAATAATTTAAAGGCTGCTTCATCGCCAGTTGATAAGCGATAAAGAAGCAACTTTTCATTTTGAACGTCATAAGCTGGCATAACTTTCACGGAATAACACTTAAACTCACATTTACGACCGTAATTTAAATAAAAACATGTTATTACGAGTTAATTTTCCAATAAATTGATGCATTATTATGAAATTTTAAACATTTTGATGCAATTTCATTTACATAACATCAATATAAATGCATTTTTAGTAAAAGTTATCTCTTAAAAAATAACAAGCCTTAAATGCCAGGAAGTACCTGCTAACTCAAGTAGTTTAACAGTCAGATAGGTGCCCATAACAGAGATTCTTAGTATGGCTATAGTAAATACAACCTAATGTAAAAGCTAAAGCCGTTACCTAAAAGGAACGGCTTTAGCTACTTTAATAAGTCCTGCCTCTGATTAAACGGTTTTATTCTATCCTTACAAACTTCGGCAATGATAAAAATACCAGGTAGAAGCTAACAGGCACTGCTATGTCTGAATGTTAATTTCAGCGTTCGATTTACTGAAGCTCAAATTCGGCATTTAGCTTTATATCATCAGAGGCACTACCAATCATGATTTTAAACCTTCCGGGTTCGGCCACCCACTGCAGCTTTCTGTTGTAGAAACAAAGCTTATCGTAAGTAATTTGAAACTTGATAATCTTGGATTCTCCGGGGTTTAATGATACTTTCTGAAAATCTTTAAGCTCTTTAACGGGGCGGGCCAAGGAAGCTACCGGGTCCTGAAGATATAATTGTACTACCTCCTCGCCGGCGTACTTACCTGTGTTGGTCAGCTTAAAGCTAACACCTACCATTTCATTCCTTTTTACTGCTTTTTTGCCCAGCTTTAAATCGGTATATGCAAATGTAGTATAGCTCAATCCATGCCCAAAAGCGTACTGCGGCGTGTTAGGCACATCAATGTAAGCTGATTTATACTTAATGTCTTTAGGACTTTTGATGGGTCGGCCTGTGGTGTAACTGGCATAACTTAAAGGTATCTGCCCTACTGCCCGCGGAAAGGTTGCCGGTAATTTGCCCGACGGATTGTAATCGCCAAAAAGCACATTGGCTATAGCATTCCCACCTTCGGCACCTGGCCACCATGCATATAGTATAGCCTGGGCTTTTTCAGCAATCTGGTTAAAGATCATGGGGCGGCCAGCCATTAGTACAACTACAACCGGTTTACCTGTAGCGCTGATGGCGTTAAATAATGCTTCCTGCCGGCCAGGTAAGCGAATATCAGCCCTTGATTTAGATTCACCGCTCATATCCCAAGCTTCGCCGAGCGCCATTACCACAATGTCAGCTTTTCGAGCGGTAGCTACAGCATCGTCAAAGTTGCCGCCTAGTTTACCCATTACATCTGTACCCTCAGCACAAATTAAGTTTACACTATCGTTTACTTTATTTTTTAAACCTTCGTACAAACTAGTAACCAGTGTAGTGTCTGACTGCGGTATCCAGCTGCCCTCCAAATCGCGCTTTGATTTAACGAGTGGACCGATTAAGGCAATGGTTTTTATTGTTTTGGAAAGAGGTAATAAATGGTTTTCATTTTTAAGTAACACCATAGATTTTTGAGCTACATCACGCGCAATGAGCTTGTGCTGAGGATCATTTAGCACCAGCTTTTCACGGGTTTCGCTACTGAAACGGTAAGGGTCCTCAAATAAGCCCAGCTCAAACTTTTTATACAAAATGCGTCGTACCGCATCGTCGATGAGTTTTATATCTACTTTCTTGTTTTTTACCAGCTGCACTAAGCTGGTAATGTAGGCATGGCTTTCCATGTCCATATCACTGCCAGCGGTTATAGCTTTAAGTGCCGCATCGGTATTGTTACTTGCATAACCCCACGAAACCATTTCGCCTATAGAGCCCCAGTCGCTTACCACAAAGCCTTTGTAGCCCCATTTGCCTTTTAAAATATCACGTTGCAGATAGGTGTTTCCTGTGGCTGGTATGCCATTAAGCGTATTGAACGAGTTCATGAAGGTAGCCACACCTGCATCTGCTGCCGCTTTAAACGGTGGCAGATAAGTTTCCCAAAGCATATTATCGCTCATATCAACTGCGTTATAATCACGTCCGGCTAAGGCTGCACCATAAGCCGCAAAGTGTTTGGCACAGGCCATTACCGCATCTGTACCACCCAGCTTTTCACCCTGGAAGCCTTTTACCCGCGCTTTTGCAATCATTGAGCCGAGGTAAGTATCCTCACCCGCACCTTCCATTACACGGCCCCAGCGCGGATCACGGCCTACATCAACCATGGGTGCAAACGTCCAGTGCTGACCAACTGCAGCTGCTTCCTTGGCAGCAATATGAGCCGATTGCCCGATGGCATCCATATCCCATGAAGCTGCTTCGGCCAACGGGATAGGAAATATGGTTTTATACCCATGTATAACATCAAGGCTAAACAACAACGGAATTTTAAGGCGCGACTGCATAGCTACCGCCTGTATTTCGCGCGTGTCCTTAGCACCTTTTACGTTAAGCATAGAACCTACCAGCCCATTTTTGATATCATTAAGCTGGTTGGTTTTACGCTCACTTACCGGACCGGTTACCTCTTTACCTGAGTACTGGTTTAGCTGGCCTACCTTTTCCTCCAGCGTCATTAACCGTAGTAAGGAATCCACACGCTGGTTAATCGTTTTCTTTTGTGCGCTTGCCGTTGCCGCCCATATAACAAGTATGAACAGCGTGCCGAGGAGTTTTCTGTAGCTAAACATGTTGTAGGAATAATCATCGTCTTTAAGTTCTTGCCAGAGCCCATCAGGGCCGTATCTGCAAGCCGTCAAAGAAGTAATAAAAGTTTGTTTTTCTTAAGTAATTTAAATCATACAAACAGGCTCTGGCATCATCACCCCAGGCCGAATCAGCATCACCTACATTCCACAGTGTGATACCCCATCGCTGGTTAACCGGTACTATGCGGGTATATATCTCAACCACATCCTTGTAAAGCTGCTTTTGCTGCAACTCACGAGTGGTTATTGTTGAAGCTGCTAATACCGTATTGGCTTCCTGCTCGGCTGCCGAACGCAGGTTTACATCCAGCTCAGCTATGAATACTTTTAAGCCTGTTTGTTTCATTTTTAAAATGGCAGCCTCTACGTTTTCCTTAGGTGTATTGTAACGTATATGCATTTGCATGGCTACGCCATCAATAATGGGCAGGCCACCTTCGGTCATGGCTTTTAAGGCCATTACTTTGTTATAGATCGCGTTGCGTTTGCTCACACTATAATCATGACCATAGTCGTTATAAAAGAGCTTCAGATCGGGGTTGTTATTGGCGTTAGCTGCTTGCCTTGCGTACCTGAAAGCTGTTTCAATATATGATTCGCCCATGTAGTTCATCCAAATACTGCCTTCGGCCGTGTTGCCGGTACGCAGTGCGCCTGCATCATCATAAGCCTCATTCACCACGTCCCATGATTTTACCAACGGCTGGCCATTCACATCTTTAAAGTTGTTGGTGTAGTAAGCTATGGTTTTGTCAATATGCCGCTTCATCATATTCCGTAGCGTATCTGCCTTTTGCGCGTTTGATGCACTGGCCGTACGAATATCCGTAACATGCTGCGGCAATGCCCGGTGCCATACCAAAACGTGCCCATGAATACGTGCAAAATGAAAATCCTTGGCAAACTGAGGAATTGTGCTTTTAGCGGTAAAGTTCCAGACATACTTTGATGTGTTTAAAGCATTCATCTTCATGTCGTTCTCAGCGGTAAGGCAGCTGTACTGCTTTTTAACCATTTCGCGATAAGCAGAGCCCACCTCTGCCAGCAACGAAGAGTTAACTGCAGCACCAACCAGCACGTTGGGGTTAGCCTCTTTTAAAATCTTTTCAGAATCAGCGAAGGCGTGGTAATTACCGGTTTCAGTCAGGTCCTTCGAAAGCCCTGTGTTTGCCGCTTCTTTCTTGCAGGCGCCCATCACCATGCAAGCAGCAATTAAGGTTAATGTTACATTTCTCATAATATAGATTTATTGGTTTCATATGGTTAGCAGCTGTTTATTTTACGCCATCTAAAATGCCTTGGTAGGCAGGTTTTCGGTTGTAATTGTTATCAAAAGGCAGTGGCCAGTCGGGTCGGTTATAGTTACCGGTTATCCAAGTGTCGGCGTCTGACACGTTCCAGGTAGTAATGCCAAATTGCTGTGTTTTAGGTATGGCATTGTATGCTTTTACAATGTATGCGTACTTTTGTGCCTGCGTTTGAGCCAAAGCCGGAGTTAAGGTAAGGCTTTGATTGTCATCCGGGTTCATGGCAATGTCCAATTCAGATATATGAACTTTTAAGCCGGTTTGCGCCGCAGTGGTTATGGCAGTTAGCCAGTTGCTTTCGGTCATGTTATAACGCGTATGCATTTGCATGCCTATACCATTGATAGGAATACCTCTGGTTTTTAAATTATTAACCAGGTTCAAGATAGCGGTACGCTTGGTTGGGCCATATTCATGACCGTAATCATTATAAAACAACAAGGCGTCAGGGTCGGCCTCGTGTGCGTATTGAAAGCTGCGGGCTATATAATCAGGCCCCAGCTTTTGCAGCCAGATACTGTTGCGCAAAGTACCGTCATCTTCAAAAGCTTCATTAACTACATCCCACGAGGCTACTTTACCTTTAAAGTGCGTTACTATGGTTTGAATATGTGTTTTAAGCAAGTTCTCCCAAGCAGCAGCATCACCCTGAAAATTGGTGATCCATGCCGGCAAAGATTTGTACCACACCAGCGTATGACCGTGTATACGCTTGTTGTTCTGTTTCGCAAAGTCAACCAGGTAGTCGGCATCGGTCCAGTCATACGTGTTTTGCTGTGGGTGCAAACTACCGGTTTTCATGGCATTTTCGGCCGTTAAGCTGCTGTATTCTTTTACAACAGTGGCCCTATACGCCGTATTGGTTTTTAGCAACCCGATGTTTACCGCCGCACCAAATGGAAACGGCAAGCTGTTTTGCAAGGTTGTATTATCCGGAACCACTGGTACGACAGGTGCCGTAGGATTTGGATCGGTGGTTACGCCGCGCTTTGAACAAGCCAGCACCATAGAACAGGATAGCATGGCTAACAGAAGAAGCTTTTTCATAAAGTTGATGTTATTTATACTTCATTTGTACCTGATCATAGAAATTTTTGAGCACGTAGAAAGCAAGTTTCTTTTTGCCCGTTTCAGACACCAGTCCCTTACGGTTCCAAAAATTTTGATAAACCGGGTGCTGGCGGCGCGGTGAACGAAAGTCGGCCAAAATCCAGGGCGTCATACCCCGTAAGGCGGTAATTTTGCCTAGCATGGCTATCTGGTTCTTATATAATGCTTCCTGGTATTCCTCGCTCCAGCGGGTATTAGCATCAGCATGGTAACCGGCCAGGGCATCGCCGCCAAACTCGGTTATCACTACCGGCTTGTTATATTTAATGTTGAAGTTGTACTTGGTAATGCCTGATGGATCTCCACCCCAGTACCAGCCTGCATACTCGTTAAAGCTTACCAGGTCCAGTTTTTCGCCAAGCGGATCATCAACAATGGCCTCATTTCCTTTGCGGTGCACTTCTAAGGCGGCAGCAACTAAACGGGTATTATCCAAGCTGCGGGCTTTACTGGCCAGGCTGCTCATAAATTTAAGCCGTGGTTCGCTTACGGGTGTTTCGTTGCCTATTGACCATACAACAATACTGGCCCTGTTGGCATCGCGGGTTACTAATCCGGTAAGCTGATTTTCAGCATTTTGATAAGTAGCAGCGTTTTCCCATGAGATAGTCCAGTATACCGGCACTTCGGCCCAAACCATTAAGCCCATCTCGTCGGCCAGGCGCAGCATTTCTTCGTTGTGCTGGTAATGCGCCAGGCGAACATAGTTACAGTTCATCTCTTTAGCCCATGTAAGCAGCATTTTTAAATCACCGGTTGAACGGTTACGGCCCTTTAATAACGGGTTCTCATCGTGTATAGAAATACCTCTTAAAAAAACCGACTTACCATTCAGCAATATATCTGTACCCTTTACCTGTATGGTGCGGAAACCTATCCGGTCGGCCACGTTATCGCTTGCACTGCTTAAAGTAACATTGTAAAGCTTAGGACTTTCGGGCGACCAGTAGCTTAATTTTTTAACCGGCAGATTAATTAAAGCACGCCCATTACCATCAGTTTTTAGCGTAGTTTTTACGCCCGCTTCGGGTATGTTCAATGTCACTGTTTGCGAGAGGTCTTTACCATCTAACTGCACATAACCTTCCAAGTGCGCAGCATCGCCTTTGGCTAACTGCACTTTGTAGTCGGCTATGTAAGTATCAGGCACTTCGGCTATAAATACATCGCGGGTTATGCCGCCATAGTTCCACCAGTCGGTATTAATGGTGGGTATTTCGTCCTGCTTACGGCTGTTATCTGCTTTTACTACCACAAAGTTTTCACCATCCTTCAACTTACCCGTAACATCAAACTGAAAAGAGTTAAAACCGCCTTTATGTGTGCCCAGCTTCTTACCGTTCAGGTAAACATGCGATTCGTAATTTACGGCGCCGAAGTACAAGATGTAGCGTTTACCCGCCTTAACATCGGCCTTAAACTTACGGCGGTACCAAACCGTTCCCTCGTACATTTCGAGCTTTTCAACTTGTGAGTTCCAGTCACCCGGCACATTTAAGGTTGGCGAGTAGTCAAAATCATACTCAATCAATTCGCCTTTGTCCTTTGGCTTCTTATCATCATAAAAACCACCGGTACCTGATGCCGACTGATCGAAAGCCTCATGCCGGTAATCATAATAGCCGTTTTCGTAAGGGTCAACAATGTAGTTCCAACGGCCGTTAAGGCTCAGTACCTTACGTGCCTGAATGTTCTGGATAAGCGGTGTTTGCGCAACACTGCTTTTGATAGTTACTAATAGAAGTAGAATAAGTATGTAGTGTAATTTTTGCATACAATGGTAGAGTTATTAGTTCCAGTTAAAGGTCATTACAGACCGCGCTGGTATGGTGTAGGTGAATTTATTGGTTGTGCCCTGCACCTTGATGTCAACAGTTTTTGCAGTGGTGTTTTTGTTTACCAACAGTACGGTTTTCCAGCCGTCGGTATTCAAAAAGGCCACGTTATCAATATTCTGATTGGCCGATATATCGGTTGAACTCATGCGTCGAGTAAGGCCAGGCTGTATAAACTTTGAAACGTGGCTTAACACATAGTAATCGACATTTTTAGTAATGGCTTTGGTTGTTTTGTTGATAGTAACCACCGGACGGCTATAATTGGTGCCGGCCCTAACATTAGGTTCGCTTACCTCATCAAGCGCCAGGTTCCAGTACATTACGCTTTTGGCCCAATTACGAAAAGGTTGTATCATATACTTACTGGCCATATTATCCAAATCATTAGCCCAGGTGTAATCACGGCGGCTGGTCCATTCGGTCATGTGCACCTCTTTGTCGGTATCCAGGTTGCGTATGTTAGTCATCACAGCAGGTTCTCCGGCATACCCATGAAAGGCTGCGCCCTGCACTTTGCTACGCGCTGTTGCATCTGCGTAAATGGCAGATTGATAGCTGGAACCCGACCAGTTGTTATCGCCAACAAAAATCTTTGTTGATGTTAATCCGGCTTCATCCAGCTTTTGCCGTAAATAATCACGCACCAGAACCTTTTGCCATTGTGGATCCATAAACATGGTGATGTACTCATTGCTACTGGTTCGTGGCTCGTTTTGAGGAGTTATAGCATTAATTGTAATATTGTTGGGGCTGGCTGCCATAGCTTCCACATATTTGGTTAGGTAATTGGCCCACGTTAAATAATAGCCATATTTCAGCTGATTATTGGCGCTATCTGTAGCTGCAGCTACAGCCTGCTTCAATAAATTATTCTTTTTCATCCATGCAGGAGCACTCCAGGGGCTGCCCATTACATACAAGTTAGGGTTGGCTTGTTTAATGGTTTTTATCTCCTGAAGTACCGGTATCACATAATTCAGATCGTCTCCTTTTAATGCAAAATCGCTCAGGTCGTTGTCTGTGTTGGTGCCGGTTTGATCATCATAAGTATATTCGGTTGTAGAATAGTCTGATGCACCAATAGTTACTCTCAGCATATTCATTTTCATGCCGCTATCGCCAAAAATATCTGTAAGCAAGGCCGTACGGTTATCAGTTGGCAACTGCTTTACGGTATAAGCTGCGGAGCCGGTAAGGGCCATACCTACGCCTTGTATATGCTGGTAAAGGGTATTAGGGTCAACTGTAATTTCTATACTGCTTGCCGGATTGGTATTAAAAGTTAAATTAAGTTCGCGGTACATTTTTTTGGAAGCATCCTCTGCTGTTTGATAAACAATTATGGAACCTGTAGCACTGTCTTTTTTTTGTATTGTACCATCGGTAACCTGCGTTTGCCCATGATCCATCTTTTTGCAGCTAATTAAAACTATGGCTAAAAACAAGCCCTTATAAACATTTAATCTTCTCATAATTGGTGTTTTTGGTCAGTGAACTTGAATTACTTTAAACGCTATTACTGTTGGGTGGTCTTAATATTACGGTCCTTATTAATGCAGATGCGCTTTTAAGATTAATAGCCTGGGTTTTGCCCTAAAGCAGGTGCCCGGTTTAGTTCGTTCTGGGAAATGGGATATAGATAGTTCTGATCTCCAAATACACGGTTTTGTACCTGGAAGCGCTCATAATTAAAGGTACCGTTAGCATTTTTTGTAATGCGCATACCATTTACAGGCACGTTAAAGAAACGGGCACCTTCTTTCCAGCGCCGTACATCAAAAAAGCGATGGCCTTCAAAACAAAGTTCTACCTGGCGTTCATGATGTATACGCTCGCGCATGGCCTCTTTAGTAGGCTGTACGTAAGCATTCCCTGTCGGGTTGGTAGTTTGTAGGGCTGGCAAAGCTACGCCTGTACGCTGCCTAACTAAATTTACGTATCTTAACACCTCGGCGTTAGGACCTTGCACTTCATTAAGCGCCTCTGCATAATTGAGTAATATTTCGGCGTAACGGAAAATTACCCATGGCCGGCGAGAACTGGTATTGCTTTGCTGGTTCCAGGTAACCCCATCGTTAAAAAACTTACGCATGTAATAACCTGTTTTTGTAGCATTCACATTAGCCCCTAGTCCATCACGACCACCCACAAATGTTTCGATAGCGCGGCTTTTATAAGTTTTACCATTGTAATGAATAACCAGATCGAAACGGGGATCGCGGTTGGCGTAAGGGTTGGTAGCGCTATAACCCGAAAGCGGATCGGTAACAAGGCGACCGGTGGTACGCATTTCGAAAGCATCTACCATTTCCTGTGTAGGATTGGTTCTGCCCAGCGCACCATCATAACCAACGGGCGCATTGTTCTGCTCAATATCGTTACGGCTGCTGGGTTGCCCGGAAAAGATCACCTCCTTATTATATGGCGCTGTGCCGAACAGGAATATGTTGTTGTAAGGCGTAATTAAAGAGTGTAAATTACGGTCGATGATAGCCTTAGCAGCGTTGGCGGCGGTTTGCCACTTCGCAACATCGGCCGATGGATTGTACTGAGGGCTGGCAGCGTATAACAGCAAACGCGATTTCAGCGCCATAGCTGCAGTCTGTGTGGCCCTGCCTTTGTAAGTATTGCTGTAGGAATCGGTATAAGCAGGCAGGCGCTGAATTGCCGAGTCGCAATCGAGCGTTATCTGGCTTACACACTCAGCAAAGGTATTGCGGGGCAGGTTAAGCTCTTCGTTATTCTCAAAAACGCGGGTAGCCAACACAATACGGCCATAACGTTGCAACAGCTCAAAATGAAAGTAGGCACGCAGAAAAAACGCCTCGCCTTTCAATCTCGCTTTTTGGCCTGTTAAGGTCGAATCATAAGCGGCCTTTACCGGATCCGGGTCTTTCACCACTTCAGAAGGTACGCTAACAATGTTACTGGCATTTACATTAGCCAAGAATAGGTTGGCCCGTCTTAAGCCGGTATACAGGTTACTGTACAGATCATCAACCGTGCGAAACGGGCTCCAAGTGCCGTTGGTAAAGGTGTAGATACTTGAGTTCAGGTTAGAGTTAACTGCCTCATCGGTGGCCGATGCCTGCATGGCACCGTTATCGTCAATATCATAACGATCGGGCACATTGGTGTAGGCGCTGTTTAACACACCGCGGGCATAATCATTATTTGCCCAAACCTGCTGGCCGGTTATAGGACCTTCGGTAACACTACCATCGTCCAGATACTTTTTGCAACCTGTGCCCAACGCTGTAAGCAGCATGATAGCTATGTAAAAGGTGTATTTTTTACTTTTCATCTCATTCAACATCATAGGTTCACAATTAAAATTTCACGTTTATACCAACAGAGTAGGTCCTGAGGTTGGGATAGGCGAACGCATAACCCGATTGTGGCATCTCCGGGTCTATACCCAAACCATCGAGCTTATCAAACGTAAGCAGGTTAAAGCCACTCAGGTAAATGCGCAGTGATGAGAGCTTTATCTTATTAACCCAACGGGCGGGTAAGGTATAGCCAATTTCGGCATGCTTGAGGCGCAGGTAATCGCCATTGCGCAGCCAGAAGTCAGAGTTTTGCGTGTTGTTAGCGCGATCGGCCACCAGCAGGCGTGGGTAAATCGCAGCATTAGCGTTGGCGGGTGTCCAGCGGTTAACGCTAAACTGGTTAAGGTAACCATTACTTGCAGTGCCGCTGTTTACCAGGTTATTAATAGAAATTGTTCGGCCTGCTGTTCCCTGAAACATCACGGCCACATCAACACCTGCATACTTCACCGAGCCACCAAAACCATAGTAAGCCTTGGGCACATAATTGTAATCGGTACGCACAAAGTCTAAATTATCAATAACGTTATCGCCGTTAATATCTTTGTACTTGATATCGCCAGCTTTAACTGTACCGGCAAAACGCTGTACGGGTGAAGCAGCAACCTCGGCATCGCTTTGGAAAATACCGTCGGCCTGTAAAAAGTTGCTAATGTAGGTAGGGCCGCTTGAACTTACCTGCATTACACTGCCAATAGTATGGCCTAACGCTTTCTGGTAAGCGGGTAAACCAGCCTCTTCATTAATAGCCAGAACTTTGCTTTTTTGATAAGTATAGTTACCAAATAGGTTCAGCTCAACTTTATTCAGTTTTTTATAAAAGCTCAGTTCTGTTTCAACACCGCGATAGCGTGCCTTGCCGGCATTAACCTGTATTAAGTTCTGGCCTATAATACTTGGTGTGAGCGAATTGGTCAACAAGTCCGAACGCAGTTCCTGAAAATAATCAGCGCTCAAGCTGAACATCTGGTTCAGAAATTTGGCATCAAAGCCAATGCTGGTTTTGCGGGCTCTTTCCCAGGTAAGATCAGGATTGGCCAATGCATTTTGGGTTGTTGCATTTGGTGCAGAAAAGCCGGTACCAAATATAAAGCCGGTTTGCCCGCGGCTAAAGTAGTTGTTATAAGCGTACCGACGGCCCAGGCTATAGTCATCGTTACCTACTATGCCGTAGGATGCGCGCAGTTTTAGGTAGTTTAAAAGCTTTGCCGATTTTAGGAAGCTTTCCTCAGAGACAATCCATCCGGCAGACACGGCCGGAAAAAAGCCCCATTGCTTACCCGGCGCAAACACTTGCGAACCTGAATAGGTGCCAATTACATCCACGAAGTAACGTTGGTTGTAGTTATAAGAAAGCCGGTTAGACCAACCCTCTGCCTTATCATCAAGTGAACCAGGGGCCGATATAACAGTACGCATATAGCGTGTAGTAAAATTGATGCCGTGACTGCCAAACGTCTTATCATAATCAAAACCGCCCCAAAACTCGTTACTGCGCAGGTTGCTGTTAAAATCGGTATTGGCAAAAGTTAATGGAGTTGCTGTACCATAAGCCGAGTAGCTACCCGCGGTTGCACCCGGTTCATACACGGCGAAATCCTGTGCATAGCCCGAGGTATAATTGCTGCGTATGTCATACGAATACAACACATTTATAGAAAGGCCTGGTATAAAGTTTACCTTTTGGCGGGCAGTTAAGGTGGCCAAAAGGCTTCGGGTTAAATCGGTGGCATTACCATCGGCTGTTAAAAGTGCCAGCGGGTTATTTCTGAACAATGAAGTACCACCAAATGAGCCATTTGGATTTAACAAAGGATAGGCATTTGCCGGTGTGGTATAAATAGCACCCAGTATAGTTGAGTTAGTAGCATCGGCATGGCGCAAGCTGTTAATACGGCCGCCTACATCAACCTGCACATCCAGATTTTTGTTAACATGCAGATCCAGATTGGTACGAAAGTTATACCGTTGAAAATTGCTGTTAGCATTGTACTCCGGGTTGTTGGCGCCTTTGTATAAGCCATCCTGGTTAAAATAGCTTATCATGGTAAAGTAACGTGCAAAGCTGTTGCCACCGCTAACCGTGGCTACATAGCGCTGTACCGGTGCAGCTTTTTTAATAAACTGATCAACAAAGTTGTTGTTCGGATAGGCTATTGGATCTGTTCCGTTACGGTAAGCATCCAATGCAGCCTGGTTATATACAGGAGCTGCTCCGCTGTTTGCCTGCGCCTCGTTGTATAAAGAAGCATAGGTATAAGCATCCAATGGCCTGGTGAGGCTTAACGGTGTTTGCATACCTCCCTGTGCATCAAACGTAATGCGGGTGCGTGTAGCTGAACCACGTTTGGTACGTACCGATATAATGCCATTAGCACCATACATACCGTACCAGGAAAGCGATGCTGCGTCCTTGAACACACTGATGCTTTCAACTTCGTTCAAATCCATATCGGTAAAGTTGCGCTGCACACCATCAACCAATATAATTGGTTGCTGGTTACTGTTGTATGAGGAGCGCCCGCGTACCAGAAACGTAGCCTCATCAGCACCGGGCCCAACATCAGTTTGCTGTATATACAAGCCGGCAAGGCGGCCCACCAGTACGTTGTTTAAGGTTGATGAAGGCAACTGTGGTAACTGGCTTCCCTTAACAGCACTTACCGTGCCTGTTAACTGCCGCTTTTTACGAATGCCGAATGGTATATAAACATCGTCGGCATCGCCAGCATCAATCAATGCGGGCTGGAGCACCACGTCGGCGTTTGATAACTCCGGGGCTATTTTTGTTATAGTTATGTATCCTGCGTATTGAAAAACAATAACGTCGGTAGCTGTACCTTGAAAGGAAAAGCCACCATCGGCACCGGTTTGAACCGATGCTCCCGATTCTTGCTTGTAAACGTTTACGCCGGCCAGTGGCTGCCTGTTAGCGCCCAGCACTTTACCCGAAATGGTAAGCTGCTCATCAGGCCTTTGGGCCAGTACCATACCTGCCCAAAGCAAACAGCATAGTACCGAAAGAATATATTTGTATTTGGTTAAGCTCATAATGAATTTAGGGTTAAGAGAAATATTTCCCGACTGTTAGTTACGCTACCACCCGGTATTTTGCACCAGTTTGCCCTTACTCTTGTATATCTCGGTGCGTGGTATAGGATAGCGGTGCATATAATCCCTGAATACTTTTTGGTAGTTGGAACCCAAAAGTACCTTGCTGTAGGTAAAACTGCCGTTAGCATTTTTTATCACATTCATCCCATAAACGGGCTGGGCCACAATCTCGGGGCCTTTTTTCCAGCGCATGATGTCATACCAGCGATGATCTTCAAAGGCTAGTTCAACGGCACGCTCGTTACGGACACGTTCGCGCATTTGATCTTTAGTTAAGCCGAGGGGCAAGGGTGGCATGTTTACATCGCCTCGTGCCCTTATCTGGTTTATGGCATCATACACACTGGCATCCGGACCAACTGCCTCATTTTGTGCCTCGGCATAATTGAGCAGTACCTCCGCATATCTAAAAAACAAAAAGTTAAGGTAAGTGGCGCCTGCTACACGGTTAATGTAAACCTCGGGCCAGTATTTGCGGCAATAGTAGCGGGTAGCAGTATAAATTATGTTGTTGGCATTGTAATCTTTGCCGTAGGTTACGGTACCGTTAGCATTGTTTTGCGACCACATTTCTATTCTGCGAGACTGATAATTTTCGTCGTTATAAATAACGTTCCAGGTTAAACGCGGATCGCGGTTAGCGTAAGGCCGCTGCTGGTCATATCCTGAGGTGGGATCTGCTATGGCCTTGCCATTGGTCATTTCATACAAATCCACATGGTTTTGGGTAGGGTTCATCTGCCCGTTGGCTCCGCCCGAACCTGGGGATTGTGCAAAGTCGATGATTTTACCGTCCGTATTAACACGGGTCGATCTAACCTTCATCATGATATACTCGGTTGATGAGGTTACATTTAAGATATCTTTGTAGGTAGGTTGCAATGAGTAAGTGCCTAAATCCATCACCGCTTTAGCGGCTGCAGCAGCTTGTGCCCATTTAGATAAGTCATTACTTTCATTATTCAAAGCGCTGGCCGCATACAACAGTACTCTTGCCTTCAGCGCTTTGGCAGCACCGATTGTAGCGCGGCCGTTCTCGGCAAGGGGCAAATCTTCTGCCCGAGGCAATTGTGTTTCGGCTTTCTCCAGATCGGCCATGATGAACTTTACACAATCATTGTAGCTTGCACGTGGCAGGTCAATGTCTTCATTAACGCCATAAACGCGATCTATAAGCGGCACACCGCCAAACCTTTTAATAAGTTCGAAATAAAAAAATGCCCGTAGAAAACGTGTTTCACCCTCTATACGTGCCGGGTTTTGAATGCTTGTCCAGGGCACGGTGGCCATTTTAGAGAGCATCATGTTGGTAATGGCAATCCCTTGGTACTCCCTGTCCCAAACGTTCACAATATCATTCAGCGAGGCTACCCTTTCTGAATGATCATGAAAAAGCCCTTGGTTCAGATAAAGCACTGAGCGGTCGAGGTTACCGGATACGGCCTCGTCTGAGGCCTGCGATGTGGTACCGCGGTGGTCGTCAAAGCGCACGTAATCGTCCACGAGATAAGCGTAGGCGCTAATGGCATATTGTGATGCCAGTACCGGATCTGTAAACACTGCATCTTCAGGTAGGGTTACACCCGGGGTGCGGTCTAAAAAGTCTTTACTGCATGAGGTGAGCAGTAAAGCGGTGCATATGATAGTGTATAATTTAAAAGCTTTCATAACAAGTTTAAAATTGCAGGTTAACACCAAAATTGTAGATGCGTGATGACGGGTAAAGCGATTGCTTAGAGAAGCTCGTGTTAGAAAGGTTCACGTTCTCCGGATCTACATACATTTTAAATTTGGTCCAGGTGTGCAGGTTTTGACCGTTGGCAAATACCCTTATGGATGCTACTTTTAATGCCTTAACCCAGCGCGAAGGCAACATCCAGGCTAACTCAGCATTACGAATTTTGAGGTAAGCCGCGTTTTGCAGCACAAAATCATTAAGCTGGTAGTTGGGGTACGTGCTTGAACGTGAGTGTATAGCAGGCCATGTTGCACTGGCCGCGGTTTGTGGCGTCCACCTGTCGAGCATGAATTCATACATCTGCTGGCCATTGTTTTGCTCAGACAAAAAAACATCCGAACTTACATTGGCTACCCCCTGAAACAGGATGGATAATGATATATTATTCCATGATGCACGTGGTGTAAAACTGTAAGTATACTCGGGTATGCGCGAATAACCTATCGCTACACGGTCATCCGTGTTAATTACATTGTCGCCATTAACGTCAACATATTTCAAATCGCCGGGGATGGATTTAGTTGTAAAGCTTACTAAAGGCGAGTTGGCTATATCCTGCTCGGAGGTAAAGAAGCCGTTGGTTTTATAACCAAAGAACTGGCCAACCCTTTTACCTTGCTGCTTTTGATAGTCGGGCGCACCAATTGGCTCATCGGCATTGTCAATACGGTTGCGTGCAAATGATAGCTGGGTATTAATGCCCAATGTTAGCTTACCAATCTTGTGTTGATAGTCAACTTCCGCCTCATAACCTTTATTGTATACTTCACCTACGTTAAGCGATGGGTATAAGTGCCCAAATGCTAATAAGCCCGAACGCCTGTCGGTTAAGATATCCGAACGCTTTTCGTCAAAGAAATCAACATTAATTTTCAGGCGATGATTAAAAAACTCACTCTCAAAACCGATGTTCCTTTTAATACCGGTCTCCCAGGTAATATCCGGGTTGCCTAACCCGTTAAGGGTCGAGGTATTTGGCAGATAAACTATTTGGTTGTTGGTTGGCGCAGTTACCTGGCCAAACTGTATACCGTTGGTGGTAATAGCGTAATTGGTAAGGAATAAGAAGCGCTGATCTAACTGATCATTACCCACTTTACCGTAACTTCCTCTAATCTTCAAAAAGTCCAGCCATTCTACATTTTTCAGGAAGCTTTCTTTAGAGATAGTCCACCCGGCCGATATTGCCGGAAAGAAACCATACTGTTTGCCTTTGGCAAAGTTTTCAGAACCATTGTAACCAGCATCAGCTTCAAAGAAATATTTTTCGCGAAAGTTGTAGGTAATACGGCCTAATACGCCCTGAGCGGCACGTGGCGGTATGGTGTATTGTGTAGTGCCCTCACCTTTTATGAGCTGGCGGGTGCCTAACAATAACCCGCTTACGTTATGATCATTACCGAAACTGCGGTTGTAATTAAACCCTGTTTGGATATTGGTACGCAATGTACCGCCGCTTTCAGATATCAGTGTACTCAAAGGCTCATCGCGCGGCCTGTCGCTCGATAGCGTTATTGCACCTGTTTGCCTATCATAAGTATAGGCGGCCCAAACGGCATTACGGCGGGTGGCGCTGGTGTAATAGGAGTCGTAACCAAAATTGGTAGTAAAGGTTAGTCCTTTAGTTATGGCATCCAGTTTCCAGTTAAGGTTAAAGGTACTTTCAACCGTGTTATTATCATCGTTACGAGTGCCCCAGCGGGTAATTACCGCCAGTGGATTCCAAATATTGGTACCCACTTCGGAGTTTTGTGCAATGCGACCATCGGGCAACATAACCGGATAGGCAAATGATGGCGTTTGTAAAATACGCGAGATCATACCTTCCAGGTTATCGTACGAGAAATTGCCCGATGAAGCGCGCAAACCCGCCGGCTGATAGCGGCGCTCCATGCGCCCGCCAAGTTTAACGCTTACCGTTAAACTTTTGCTCAGGTTTATATCAACGTTGCTTCTGAAATTATAACGGTTATAATCGGGTTGTGAGTTGATGCCAAAAGGCGAATCGAACTTTTTGAATATACCACCCTGATATAAATAGCCGGCAGAAACAGCATACCTGATCACATTGGTACCGCCGCTAATGTTTACGTTATGCTGCGTTTGCGGGTAATATTTGCGCGTGAGGTAATCAAACCAGTTTACATCCGGATAACCCAAGGGATCTGAACCATCCTTAAACTTTTGCAGCTCGGTGTCGGTCCAGCGTGGAGCAACGCCATCATTGCGCATGCCCTCGTTCATGAGGTAAGCATTATCATAGGCACTTAACGCCTTAGGAATACCGGTATAGCTTTGCAAACTGAAGTTACCGGTATAGCTTACTTTGGGTTTACCTATACGGCCCACCTTTGTGGTAACTACAATTACCCCGTTGGCACCACGTATACCATAAATGGCCGTTGAAGCGGCATCTTTTAGTATGCTGATGTTTTCAATCTCGTTAGGGTCAATGTCGCCAAAATTGGGGCGCTCAATACCATCAACCACCACAATAGCACCTGAGTTGTTGTAAGTGGACTGCCCGCGTACGTTAAGCACGGCACCATCTGCACCTGGCTGCCCGCTGCGCTGCACAGCGGTAACACCCGTTACCCTGCCAACCAGGCTATTGGTAGTATTAGCTGTTGGCGACTGCAAAATTTCGCGCCCGCTAACTGTACTTACTGCCGCTGTTAATGATGATTTCTTTTGTTGCTGGTTAAAGCCCAATACTACCACCTCGTTAAGACCGGTAGCATTATCGCCCATGGTAACATCAATTCGGGTTCTGCCTGCAATGGCAACTTCTTGTGTACCAAAGCCAATAAAACTGAATATCAGCGTAGCGTTGGCATTAGGCACCCTGATGCTATAGTTGCCGGTAGCCAGTGAAGTAGTACCCGATTGCGAATCTTTGATGCGCACGCTTACGCCGGGCAGCGCCTCGCCTTTTGAATCTTTTACGGTACCGGTTACCGTTATGGTCTGTTGAGCAAACGAGTTTAAACCTGAGCAAAGTACAATACCAGTAATCAGGATTGTTACTATTGCTTTGAGCTTGCTAAAAAAACTGTTCCCAACAGACGCTCTTACAGAGTAAAATTTGTCCATACAGTGGTTTATGGTTAATTGGTTTTTATGAATTTGCCAATGGCTGATTGACCGGGCACACATGCCGGGTGCATAGGTAAGGCAGGCGTATACAACACAAAGTTGCCTTTGCCCTGGTGAAGGTAAAAGTCTCTCATCTTAAAAATTAGTTAAATTGGTTAGGCAAATATGTAGCGATTTTACATGGACAGGGGGCGTCAAATTTCCTTAAATAGGGGTAAAATCTTCGCCATAAAGCAAAAATCGGCTTATTTAAACTAAACCGATATGGGTTTGCGAATTATAACGTGTTAGTTGGCAGCTTCGGGGGCATGCTTAGACAGGTACTCTGATGGCGACAAGTTGAATTGCTTTTTAAACTCTTTACTAAAGTACTTCCGGTCGTTAAAACCAACGGCAAAAGCTACCTCAGCAATTGAGAGTTTGTTTTCGTCAAAATACTGTGCGGCCTTCTTAAGGCGAATGAACTTTATAAAATCGGCCACAGAAAGATTAGTTAAAGCCTGTACTTTTTTATAGAGTACATTTTTGCTCATGCCTATTTCCTCAATCAGTTCGGCTACTCCAAAACCAGCATCATCCAAGTGCTTTTCAATAACACTCATGAGCCTGGCTAAAAATTTATCATCTGGGGATACGAGTGTTGTTTTTTGTGGCTGCAATAGCAACTCCCGGCTAAACCTTTGTCTTATAGCCTGCTTGGATGCCAAAATGTTGCTCACCTGTAACTGCAGCAGTTGCAAGCTGAAAGGTTTAGTAATATAGGCATCGGCGCCATGTTCAAAACCGCTTAACTGATGCACATAGTTTGCGCGGGCCGTAAGCATAATTACGGGAACATGATTCAACCGTTCATCGCTCTTTACCTGCCTGCAAAATTCTGTGCCATCCATTTCGGGCATCATCACATCAGTAATTATCAAATCGGGCAAATACTCAAGTGCAGTCGTCAACCCTTCAACACCATGCATTGCTCCTATTACCCGGTATTGGCTTTCGAGCGATTCGGTTATAAACTTTCGTACTTCATCATTATCTTCTACCACTAAAATGGTATAAGCGCTTTCAACGGTTAAAGCATTACCGTGATTCTCGGTTATATCGTCAACTTCTGTATGTAAATAATACTGGGCTGCATCTTCACCGTTGGCATCATGTTCTATAATGGCACCGGCATTCAGGTGTTGCGTTCCTTTTTGAAGAGAAACAATAAACTCGGTTTCGCCCGCAGCAGTGGCAGTGGCCATTTTGCTGCGTACATCAATTTCTCCTTTATGTAACTCAACAATGTTTTTGGAAAGCGCCAAACCAATACCAGTTCCTATCGGATGATTTTGGCCATCCTCTACTTGGAAAAAGTTCTGAAAAAGGTTTTGCTGACCATTTTCTGGAATACCCCTGCCGTTATCTTTTACGCTGATCTCAATCCAGCCCTCGTTTGCACTACTTTGCTGTATAGTTAAGGTAATACAGCCTCCGTTAGGTGTAAACTTAAAAGCGTTGGAAAGCAGGTTAAAGAATACCTTTTCTAACTGGTCTTTGTCGAAATAAATTTCTTGATGGTTATAGACCGAAGCAAACTTATAATTGATGTCTTTACTAATAGCCAGGTTCTGAAACGAAAGGAAGATTTCTTCTACAAACTTTACAATATCGTTTTCGGCATAGTACATTTTTAGGTGGCCGGCTTCGGCCTTTCTAAAATCGAGCAACTCCGTAACTAAGCGCAGCAGGCGGTCAGCATTGTTTTTTACGGTACCAATCTGCCTATAAAGGCTGAAGTTTTCCCTTGTGCTTTCCATTAGCTTTTCCAGCGGACCTAAAATGAGCGTTAATGGTGTACGTATTTCGTGCGATATATTGGTAAAAAAATTCAGTTTCAGTTGGTAAAGCTCCTGCTGCCGTTCGTTGTGCAGGTGTTCGTGATACAGATCCCGCTCCAGGCGAGCCTGTACTTTAAAAAACCTGATGATAACATACAGAACAAAGAAAAAGGTTATTGCATACAAAGCATAAGCCCACCAGGTGAGCCAAAACGGAGGCAATACTTTAATGTTAAGCACCGTTGGCTCGTCGTTCCATAAACCATCGTTATTGGACGCTTTTACTTTAAACACATAATTGCCCGGATCTAAATTGGTGTAGCTGGCGCTATGCTGCGCACCCACGTAATGCCAATCATCGCTACTTTTTAAACCTTCGAGCTTATAGGCATACTGGTTATTTTCAGGGTTATTAAAGTTTAATGCAGCAAAATCAAGCGTAATATATCCCTGATTGTATTGAAGTGTAAGATTTCGCGTTTCCGTTATCGCTTCTTTTAAGGGTGAATCTTCGTCATTAATTGCCACCGGCTTATTTTTGATCGACAATCGGGTTAGCACCACCTGCGGTTTATGGCTATTTTTAAGCAAGCTTTGGGGATTGAAGATAGTTAGACCGTTGATGCCTCCAAAAAGCAGTTCGCCATTTTTAGTTTTGAGCCCCGAGTTGGTTAAAAACTGGTTGCTGGCAAGGCCATCATTGGCGGTGAACTGAGTGATGTGTGTATTAAGGCTGGTAAAGGGAAATTGATGATTGCTGAAGCGTATTCTGAACAAGCCGTCGTCAGTACTTACCCATAGTTTGCCTGTGTTATCTGCCACAATGGTGTGTATTACATCATCCGTAACACCCAACTTAGTGTTGACATTGTAAAACCGGCCCGATTTTTCATCAAAGCAATTGAGGCCTCCACCCTCCGTACCTACCCAAAGACGTTTTTTACTGTCATAAAACAGGCAGGTAACTGTATTATGGCTTATAGCGAAAGGTCCTTTTCTTTTATAGCAGGCTGTTATACGTTTTTGCGCCTTGTCATAATAGTTTAAACCACTTTGCGTCCCTATCCACAGGTTACCTTTTTCATCATACAGCAGTGCGGTAACAAAATTATCGCTTAGCGAGTGCTTGTCGCTTTCCTGGTGCGTAAGGGTTGTGTAAGAACCGTCGGGCTTTAAAAACTGCAAGCCGCCGCCGTTAGTGCCCGCCCAAACGCCATCTTTATCGGGCAAAACAGCATTAATCAGATTTTCACTTAATTTACCCTCATGAATGGCAAATTTAAAATAAGTAACGGCTTTAGTTTGCTTGTTAAATTTACACAGACCATCCAGCGTACCAATCCACAAGTTGCCCTGCTTGTCTTGCGCCAAGCACTTTACACCGTTGCTTGAATTGCCCTGTCGTGTGTTTTTAACAGAGTAGTAAATGTGGCTGCCAGTTTCACGGTTAACCAGGTTAAGGCCACCCCCATAAGTGCCAATCCACAACTTGTGGCCGGTATCCTCTAATATGGCATTTACCACCGGGTGGTTTAGGCCGGCCTCGTTACCTACCCGTTCGCCGATGTTGGTAAAATTGTTATTTCCGGGATAGGATATGTTGATCCCACCAGCAAAAGTACCAATCCAGACTCCGCCCGCATTATCCTGCAAAAAACTCCAGATTGTGTGGTCGTTCAGGCTAGTTGCATTGGCCGGGTCGTGCGTGTAATTATCAAAATTTTCACTTTCGGGGTGGAAAATGCTTAAGCCACGACGGGTACCCACCCAAATGGTATTATCATTACGTATCAATAAAGCTTTAATCCAGTCTGATTGCAGTGATCTAGTGTTTTGATCATCATGCTTGTATTGGTGACAGTTGCCCGTAGCAGGATTGTAAACAAACAGGCCCGATGTTTCTGTACCAAACCAAATGTTGTTTTGCCTGTCCTGCCTGATCACCAGAACCTTGGATTGAGATAGCTCTGTGTTGTTAGCCAAACATGGTGGAAGGGGAACTATTGCTTTGGTTTGGGGATTGAATCGCTTAACTCCCTGGCGTGTACCTATCCAGATGACGGATGACCTGTCCTGAAAAAGTGTAAAGGTAATGCCATTATTGATGTCTGAATGGCCATCACCTTTAAAAGCCGCAACGTCTTCGATTTTTAGGGTTGCTGTATCTACCTGTTTTACACCACCGAAAGTGGCTATCCAAATATTACGGTTATGGTCCTGAATAACAGACGAGATATAATTGCGCCCGCCTTTGATATTCAGGATACCTATATGCTTGAATTTTTCAGTCTTAGGATCATAAATATTCAGCCCGTTTGAGGTAGCAACCCAAAGCCGTTTTTTTTTATCCTGGCAAATAGCATTTACCCGGTTATTACTTAAACTTTCGGGGTTATTTTCCTGATGCTTAAAAGTGGTAAATTCATAGCCATTATAACGGGTTAAGCCTTTCCAGTTACCAATCCAAATAAAGTCTCTATCGTCCTGAAACAATGTTGCTACAGGACTTTGTATAAGCCCTTCCTTGAAAGACAAATGATTAAACCTCAGTGGCTGTTGAGCTAAGGTGGCAGCAAACTGAAATAAAAAGAAAATAACAAGTATATAGAAAGTATGCTTTCGCTGCACAAATCCGCTCATACTTTAGCTTTAACAATTGGTTCAGGTAAATATAATTAAATTTCTAAAAATAACGGCCAATTTAGCGCTATCCTGCTTAATGGCTAGCCATTAGTAAAGATTAGATGCGGACCGGATTATTTTGAGAACAGGAAAATTGAAAGAGGAAGAATACCCTACTTATTCTTGTAACTGGCTATCATCCTGAATTAGTTGCAGCACCACTTGATATGCATTTTTTTTCTTCCACTGTGCTATTAACCAACTGATAAAGCTTAAAATAAAAATGTCGCTATTGCCGGTCTCGCCTTGAAAGTTCAATACCTTTTTTTGATAAGATGTTTCAAAAACAATGTCGGGCTTTAACAGGTATCTCTCAACCAAACTTAAAAACATCAGCACACGCTCTTCAGATGTTTTAAGCAAGTACTTTCTGTATCTGCGGCGAAAGCTGGCTAAGCGGGACATGGCAAGCTCAATGTTAGAGAATTGTGCTTGTACCAAAATTTCCATCAGGTTTTTGCGGATGGCCCAAAGCATACCCATCTTTTTCTCATACCAGGTGTCTGTACGTGTTAGCAGCGTTAACTGCTTCAAGCTTTCGCGGTTGTCACAGAGGGCTAAAAACATAGCCAGGCATATTCGTATATCCTCAATGTCCTCGGGTTTAGATGAGGGTTTGGAAACCGATAATGATTCCCGCAATATGACTACTGCCCGATCAGCAAAACCGGTAAAGAATAGGTTGAGGGCTGAGAGCAACTGATAACGCAAATAAAACACCGCATGATAACGACTATCCAAAGTCATCAAGTCTATCATTTCCTTTAATATAGCCGTACTCTTTGCGAAATCCTTTTGTCGTAAATGGAAATTTGATAGAAAGTACAAGATGGAGATATGGTAAAAGAGATAGGCTTTCTTTTGGTTAGCCTGCCTTTGTATAAACTGATGAGTCCGGTCGATGTAGCGTTCTATTAACCCGTAATTATGCTGTATAGCTGCGTATTCATTAGCAATAAAAAGGATTTGGTAAACGGACTTGTAAGTCATCAGATCCTGCACCGAAATTTTGTATTTCCGGATAGTAGTCAGCATTAAGGTATTCAGATTAACAACCTTCCCTCCCAGGTGTATCTGCTGCAATTCATGCCTTAAAAAGGCATAGGCCATGTTGAGTTTGGCTTCGCGTTGCATATCTGATTGATTGTGCAGGAAGCGTGCCGTTAAACCTTCAAAATCCTCGGCTTCCGGTAAGTGCGCATATTGCAGCTTTAATAGCAGAAGCTCATTCAACAAGTTAAACTGCTCTAAGTGCTCAGCCAGCCGTTCTGCCTTATCCAAACATTTGAAACCCACCTTCACCACATCGTTTTCTAATAGGAAACGCCCTACAACCACGAGTCGTAGCGCGTCATAAGTGTCCGATTGATTGCTTTCGAAGGCTTTTTGCGACAAGAACACGAGCAGGCTATCCTGTAGCCTTTTACGTAAAGAGTGGTAGGCGTCCTTGTTTTTTTCTGGATGATAGAGTTGGTCTAACCTGCTGATATCGTCAGTTTCTATCAAATCTAGTAGTTGCAAATTCTTTACATCGTTCCGTTTGTTTTTGCGCTTTAAAAACTGCCTGAAAAGCTTTTTATCGTTAGTATCGAGCAAACTGATTAACGCTGAAAGTGGATCCATGAGGATACAATAATACCTATAAAGCTAATGTTATCATAGAATGTATCGTCAGTAAATAGCGAAATCTGAATTTATAAGTGCTGTTTTATAGCGCACATTTGCTTCCATATTAATCATTAAAACAAAAACAACATGGAACCGCTACAACACAAAACAGACGAAAATTCAACTTTTACAAAACTTACTGAGAACGGCAGAAACCCGTTCAAACCAACTGCCGCGTTTATAGGCGCCTCCTGGTTTGCCTTGTTATCCGGAACAGTAGCCTATTGCATTGGCTTATGGAATGCCAGTATGCAGCTGAACGAAAAAGGCTATTACTTTACCATTTTATTGTTTGGTCTATTCGCCGTAATCTCCGTGCAAAAGAGTGTAAGGGACCGGGCTGAAGGACTAGCAGTGACCGACTTATACTACGGCCTGAGCTGGTTTGCCACCATAGCTTCAATGATTCTGTTAACGATTGGCTTATGGAATGCTGGCATCGCCAGAAGTGAGAAAGGCTTTTACGCAATGGCTTTTTGCCTCAGCATATTTTCGGCCATTGCTGTACAAAAGAATACCCGCGACGCAAAGTTGATTGGAGATAAAGAACTGTAACGTAGCGGTTACTTCCCCGCAGTGCCTTGCCTTGCAAGCCTGCGGGGTTTTATTACCCTATTTATTAATTTACCCCAGCCGACTTCCACCCTTTATTTAAATATCTTAAAAGTTTATTGCTCCTAAACTCACGAGCACCAGTAGTTAACGTTGAATAAACATAATAAATGGAGTTACAACTAAGTTGGTAGCTCCAATGGGAATTGTACATTCATTTAAAAGACATTCGTTCTTAACCATCCGAGTATGGATCTGAGCCATTTAGTACCTGCAAAACTTGCAATATTCTTCAGGATTATTTTCCTCAATAATAATGTGTAGATTTTTTGTTTAAAATTGAAATTGCTTCATCCGCGAGATCATCTGTCAGTCCTACAGAGGGGCTTGTTAACACCAAGTTTTCTTTAAGATTTTCTGGCAAATTACTTAACATTTTATCATCGTCAATAATGACAAATTCCTCCTTTAAATCAGGATGTTTTCTATACCATTCCAATATTTCATCCTGCCGGCTCACCCTCAAACTATTTGTGGGCAACCTCCGCACTTTTTTCGGATTAATTCCTCTAGACTTTAAAATTCGCTTCCACTCATTAGCGTTATACTTCGTTTTATGCGACGTTGTTAATACAACAGATGCATTAGTTGCAGCTAATATTCGCTGAAGAGCTTTCACAGATCTGAAATTAAAGATTGGAAAGCCGTCTTCCAAAAACTCAGGTTTCTTCCAAGAGTTAGCAGGAACCATTACACCATCTATATCTAATAAAATCAACATATTACAAATTTATTACTAAATCCCTATCTATTAATTACCTTGTTAATTACTTCGAGAGCAACATTACTGTAATTTGCATCTAATTCATTTAAGTGTGCAATCTTAGCAGGGGTATCCCAATCCCCGTTATCCAATTCAACAGTGTTCCGCGCGATTTCCCGAGTTGCGAAAATGGTACTTGCATCGGATTTGAGACGCAAAAATATGCAACATGAAATCTCCTCCATTTTATAGATAAATCCAATTTACAGTGAAGCAAAGGCGCGAGGAGTTGAAACACGGGCATCTCCTGTGATATTTCCACACAAAAAAGTCCTTTAAAAACCGCATCAAAAGGGTTCAAACACCGCAAATATAAGGTATCTCTACATAACAACCAGCTGTATCAAAGCCAGTTAACCCCCTATTTGGTACCTGCAAATTAAAAGACTTTGACAGGTATCCTTTTCGGTATCACAGCTATCAAGAAATTTTGATCAGTTTTGAGTAAGTTAGAAAACAAAAAACCCTGCAAATCAGCGATCTACAGGGTTTTGATTTGAGTTGATACTCGTTCTGGTGGTATCAGCTGGAATCGAACCAGCGACACAAGGATTTTCAGTCCTTTGCTCTACCAACTGAGCTATGATACCGTCGTTTTGGGACTGCAAATGTAGCTTGTTTTTTGATTTATGAAAATTTATTTTGAAAATATTTTCACTTTTTCTCCCGTCAAATCTCAATCAGCGGCTTAATTAATTGACTTCAAGACGAATAAGGTAATTATTTTTTTTCGAGAGCCTGTAGTAAATATAGCAGGAGATAGATACTTCTAAAAAAACAGCTCTATCCTACCTGCCCAAAATCAAATTATGCTTAAAGGCATGGTGCATTCGTTATCCGGGTATCTGCCTGCTATGTTAGTGCTGCTTTACGTTACAAGCAATGACTATGCGAAACCTCCCATCGGGGCCAGGTTTGTAATTTTCTGAGTACCGTAAATAGCCATATTCATCAGCAGGAAATTGAAAAGTTCATTTACATATCGACAAGCGGGGTTATGTAATGGGCGATACGCTTTGGTTTAAAGTTTAAATTTTTGATGCAGCTTTCTTAAGCGCTTCTGCTAAAAGCGGCATTATATATATCGAGCTGGCTAATGATTGTAACGGTTTGGTGAAACGTATTATTCGCTCTCCGTGCGTTGGAAGCTTGTAATAGCAACTCATCAAAGATGGCAAGGCTACAGCTTTACTCTTCACCGCCAATAATCCCGGCATGTATACAGTTTCATGGAGGGATCGGATATGGACGAAGAATTGGGCACTAAGCACGCTAAGCCAACCGTGGTTAAACAAGTGGTAAAATTAAAAACTACTTTACGCCCATTGGTATCTTCAAAAAATTCAACGCAGTGTACAAGCTATCCAACCGTTCGGCTTCCATATTTTTGACAGGAATTATCAGGGTGGTGGTCATAGAGTCTACATTGCCTTTAGGGTCATTATAGGTTTGTACAATGATATCGTCGGTTTGGGTTTTTATGCGGAGTATGCCGCGGGTGGTGGTACCCAGGTAATCCATGTCTTTGAAGCGGCGCAAGCTAACAGAATAGTATTCCTGCTTACCGTTTTGATAAACTTTCTTGAAGCGTAAAAAGTCATCATGCGTTAAATTAAGCTCCCACCTGCGCAGTTTTATCTCGTCAGATGGGTCATAAGCCTCGAACAGGCATTTATTGCCCCAGGTAAGGGTTTGAAACCTATCGAGCATTGTAGTGAAGCTAAGCCCCGCTCCTGCCAAGGCAATAAGTCCACCTACGAATAGCCCTTTGTATGTTCGAAAACCTGATTTCAGCATGACAACAATACTCTCATCCCGAAGTTACAAAAATGATAACTTTGTATATGCAATTTTCTCAAAATTCAAGAGTATGGATTTACCAGTCAAACAAAGAGTTGACAGATGATCAAACTCAGCAACTACAACAACAGCTTCAGGAATTTACCCAGGCCTGGACCGCTCATAACAACCAGCTTAAAGCAGGCGCGCAAGTTAAATACAACCGCTTTATTATATTAGTGGTTGATGAAAGCCAGGCTGGTGCCAGCGGCTGTTCTATTGATAAGTCGGTGCGTTTTTTGAAAGAGTTAGAAGAACAGTTTCAAATTAACTTGTTCGACCGCTTTAACCTGGCCTATCGTAATGGCGGGAACATTTTTTCGGTTCCGCGTAATGAGTTTGAGGAACTGATTAAAGCTGGCGAAATAACTGCAGATACCGTTGTATTCAACAACCTGCTACAAAACATAGCTGAGTTGCAAACCAAATGGGAAGTGCCGCTAAAGGATAGCTGGCATGTGCAGTTGTTTGGTAAGTTACTGGCAGAGTAAGGAAGTTTTCAAATCTGTGATCTCGAACGATAGTGAGAAATCTTTTCATATTGACAAGGCTGTTGCATGAAAAGATTTCTCGCATACGCTCGAAATAACAGTTCTGGTAGTATGATTAAGCTATATAGCTTTCCAATATTTTAAATCCGGTTGTGGTAGTTAGCTCAATCTGGTTCACACTGTTAGGCAACAAAATACTATCACCCATCTTTACTGAATAGGTCTCGCCGTTGTATTTAATCTGGTAGCTACCTTCCAGGCAAACATGTATAACAAAGGAATCTAATGAGGAATAATCCTTGCTCACCCCTTCGGTATAATCGAGCACATTAGTTGTAAAATACGAGCAGCTTACCAGGTGTACGGCCTCATTCTGTTTAGGCTCGTATTGGGTTTTATATTCAGGATACTTTTTGTAATCAATTGCCGCTAAAGCTTCTTCGGTATGCAACTCGCGTTTTTGGCCTTTATCATCTACACGGTCAAAATCGTAGATGCGGTAGGTAATGTCTGATGTTTGCTGTATTTCGGCAATCAGTAGGCCTTTTCCAATAGTGTGTACCCGGCCTGCAGGTAAAAAGAATACATCGCCCGCCTGTACATCCTCACGGTTGAGTATATCGGTAAGGTGACCGCTATTCAGCTTGTCTACATAAACCTGCTCATTCACTTCCTGGTTAAAGCCGGCAATGAGGCTCGAACCTGGATCGGCTTCAATCACATACCACATTTCGGTTTTACCAAATGAGTTATGGCGTTTTTTGGCTAATTCATCATCAGGGTGTACCTGTATAGAAAGATCATCATTGGCATCAATAAACTTTACCAGCAACGGAAAAATATTACCAAAACGCGCGTAAACCGCCTTGCCTACCAATTCATCCTTATACTGCTCCAATAAATCGGCTAAAGATTGCCCTTCAAGCGCGCCTCCGTTTACAACTGACACATCAGACTTTACGCCCGATATTTCCCAGGTTTCTCCACAGTTAGGCAGGTCGCCAAAATCTTTATGCAGGTAGGTTCTGATTTTTTGGCCGCCCCAAATTTTATCTTTATAAATGGTTCTGAATTTTAAAGGATAAAGTACCGACATGATAAGCTACTGATTAAATACTAAGTTGATAAATAGAAATTGTTCAAATTTAGTTTTTTAAACCTAATGTTATAAAACTACTTACACCCAACTTGTTGTTGGTGTACAACACCTGTGTTTAAGATGCTCTCAACATGAACAATGCATTCTATAAACAGCAATGCCCTACTTATGGGGAAGTAGGGCATCGCTTGTTTATGTAAAAACTAATTAGGCTTACTTACCCAACTTAGCTTTCAGGTTTTCGTTGATAGCCTCTAAAAACTCTTCGGTGTACAGGTAATCGGTACCATGCTCAACTTTAGGTTTTACTGTTATGGCCAAATCTTTAGTCATTTTGCCGCTTTCAACAGTTTCAATACAAACCTGCTCTAGAGTGTGGCAAAAATCAATCAGTTCCTGGTTGTTATCCAGTTTACCACGGAACTCCAAACCGCGGGTCCAGGCAAAGATAGAAGCAATAGGGTTAGTTGATGTAGGGCGGCCGGCCTGGTGCTCGCGGTAGTGGCGGGTAACGGTACCGTGTGCAGCTTCAGCTTCCATTACAGTACCATCGGGTGTAACCAATGTAGAGGTCATTAAACCTAATGAACCAAAACCTTGTGCTACGGTATCAGACTGAACGTCGCCGTCATAGTTCTTACAAGCCCAAACAAAGTTACCGTTCCATTTAAGGGCCGATGCAACCATGTCATCAATTAAACGGTGCTCGTACACAATACCTGCTTCGTCGAATTTAGCTTTGTAATCGTTTTGATAGATCTCTTCGAAAATATCTTTGAAACGACCGTCGTATTTTTTAAGGATGGTGTTTTTGGTTGACAGGTATAAAGGCCAGCCTTTCATCAATGCCTGGTTAAAACAAGCATGTGCAAAACCACGGATAGACTCATCGGTATTATACATAGCCAGGGCAACGCCATCGCTCTTAAAGTTAAACACCTCGAATGATTGCTCTTCGCTACCATCCTCAGGAGTGAAAGTGATGGTTAATTTACCTTTGCCTTTAGTAACAAAATCGGTAGCACGGTACTGATCGCCAAAAGCATGACGGCCAATGCAGATAGGCGCTGTCCAGTTTGGAACCAAACGCGGAACGTTGCTCATCACAATTGGCTCACGGAAAACTGTACCGTCCAAAATATTACGGATCGTACCGTTTGGTGATTTCCACATTTGTTTCAGGCCAAACTCTTTTACACGGGCTTCGTCTGGCGTAATAGTAGCACATTTGATACCTACACCATATTGTCTGATAGCGTTAGCCGCATCAATGGTAACCTGGTCGTTAGTTTCATCGCGGTACTCAATACCTAAATCGTAATACTTAACATCCAGATCAAGGTAAGGGAATATCAATTTGTCCTTGATAAATTGCCAGATGATGCGGGTCATCTCATCGCCATCCAGTTCAACTACCGGATTTTCTACTTTAATTTTTGACATATCGGGTTTGTTGTAGTTGTATTTAATTTTAAAAACGCCCAAATATATACATTTTGCCTATAGCCGAATTTATTTTATAACTTAAACTTTTGTTTAATCGTAACAAGGAAAAATTGGTGGCCGATAAATAAAACACTAATTTTAAAGGCGAAAGACATGACGAAAAAGATTTACGGCGTTTTATTACTGGTAACTATACTATTTGCCAGTGGTTGCAAAACGGATCCGGCTGTTGTTCCGGATAGTTTGCAAAACCTTAAACTACTTGGCAAGTGGTTTTTAACTGATTTTGAGATCACCACCCAGGTTGATGCAGATGCTCCTACCACGGTTAACTTAACCGATTTTACTGATAAGGATTATTTTGAATTTAAAACAGACAACCAGGCTACCTACTCATCTACCTTATACGGAAGAGTCTTTGAAGGCTATTATTCTGCCAACTCCTCAACCACGCCGCAAACCCTAAGTTTTAAAAGCGGCAATTTGCTGTTGAAATACCAAGTGGAAAGTATAGACACGCTGCAGTTTGTTATTTATGAAACTACAACCAGCACTGTTGGGGGCGTAACCACAACCATAACTAATCGTTACACCTACAGCCGGATACCATAATAATGAAAAAGCTATTTTTAACAATAGGTATCTGCCTTTCCTTCCTTTTCGCAAAGGCGCAGTTAGGTTATAATTATGCCCAATATGATTTAGGATTTGCTGCAGCGCTCAACTATGCATATACCGATGCCGAAACGGTTAAGGGAACACCTGCTGCACACATAAATTTCACCTACAACCATACTCCATTCTTAAATTACATTGCTGAGGTGCAAATTGGTAAACTGGCAGGCGGCGATTCGCTCAATACGCTATCGGGCCGGCAGTTTAAAAACAACTATACAGCGGTAACTTTTAGGGCGCAAATACAAGCTGGCGAGTTGATGGATTACAACAACAAGCCATTTTTTAACGCATTAAAAAACGTTTATGCGAGTGCCGGCTTGGGTGTTATTTATAACAACATAACTGAAATTAACCGCAGTTCGCTATACATACCCGATTTTACATCCACCGGCCGCAATACCAGCAGTGAACTCATGATACCGCTAAAACTAGGTTACGAGCTAAAAATATTTAATAGTTATAACGAGCCTACCATTAAAGTGGATTTTGGCTGGCAAGCTAATTACGTATTAGGCGACCAACTTGACGGCATAAAGGCGGGGACCCGTAAAGACCTGTACAGCCAGTTTGTACTGGGCTTTAAATTTGCAGTTGGCGGTTTCACCTCCTACCGCAAGCCGCTTACATTAAGGTAAATAGTTCCTCCTAAAAAATTAATCTTCTTAACACCTACCTGTCATCTCGAACGATGGGAGAGGTCTTTTCAAACTGGTTTCGTTCATCGCTTTGAAAAGATTTTTTGCCTACGCTCGGGAATGACGGTGTGGTTGATGATTATGCGTCAAGAGCTTTCGTCTTAATATTTCAAACCGTTTAAAACTTTGACAGGATGTTTAATGTTCATCTATATACAAAGTTTAAACCTATGAAAAACGACGATACCTTCTATCCTGGTTTTAATGATGAGAACCTGGACAGAGATAAGAAAATGAAAGATGATCTGGATGGCGAAACATCATCACACGATTTGAAATACGACCCGGAAACTGACAGTTACGAAATTGCTGTGGAAAACGATGATCCGGACTATGATCCGCCTCAATTGTTTGATACGGCAGCGCCCGGAGGCAGTGATTTCGACTCAAGTTATGACGAGGCTAATCCTTATGATACCAAAGGGGAATATGATAAGAACCGCTCACTCGAAACAGATGTTGATGGTTTAGGAATGCATATTGACAGCGGTGAGATTGTGGAGCTTGACCCAATTGACGAATCGCTTGCCCGCACACCTGAGGATGACCGTGACGACTTGGACGAAGAAGGTTATCCAAAAAACGATGCTGACTTAAGTGGAGGCGATTCAAAATCCGACTCCGACATTAGTGCCGAGGATGAAGATAACGAATATTTGAAATAATAATCTTATGCTGTCAGCCTGAACAAAGCAGTTCATACTGACAGGAATATATCAAAAAGCGGTTTTAATCTAACTCCAGATTAAACCGCTTTTTTAATTCCATCAACTGGGAGTTTTTGGCTGCCATGTGCTGAAACTTTTCCATTGCGGTGTACGGCTTCTTTACTACCGTTTGTTCATCTATACGCGTAGTTACTTCAATATCAAAGTTACGCAACGTGGTGCGTAAGTGATTCATCAAACCTGGTTTCTCATCCCTGAAAACGTTCTCCTGCGTACGGTTACTTACGGCAATTTCGAATTGATAAGGTTTGTGCATTACCGGTGCATTGGCGGTAAGTATGGTAACCAGCGTCGCTTTACCATCTGCTTTAACCTTGGCTGCGTAATCATGCCAGCACTTCAAGAAAGCATCTGTTGTAAAATCCTCTTTATCGGTACCGTACAGGTAAGGGTCTTCCTCTTCTTCAACCACAAGCGTACCGCCTCCTCCCCCTTTTAGCGACGGGCTTAGCGATGGCGTAGCTAATAAAGATGCAACAAGCGGCTTTACCATGCCCGGATTTTCGGCCACGGTTGGTGCTGGTTTCTTAACCTCCGGTTGTGGCGATGCAGACGGCAGCGCCTCGGTATGTTTTGCTATGGGCTGTGCCTGTAACGATGGTGTTGCCGAAAGTTGCGGTGTAGCCTGGAGCGATGGCGTTGCCTGCTGATAAGCCGGTTTAGGCTCATTTACCACCGGCACTGCAGGTGGTGCCACTACAACCTTATCAGCTTTTGGGACCTCTATCGAAATAGCATTTACCGGCTTTGGCACCTCGGCTACGCCTGCATTAGAGTTTTTTTTTAAGACCTCACCCTGTGGTGAAGTTTGTGTAGATACACTTGCAGCGGCAAACACAGAGGGCAAATGACATATTTTTAACAAGGCCAGCTCCACTTGCAAGCGCTGATTTTTACTCAGCCGATAGTTTAAATCGCACTGATTAGCAATATTCATGGCCGATAGCAGGAACGATGCAGATGCTCTTTGAGACTGCTGCAGGTATTTTTGGCGTATGCCTTCGCTTACTTCAAGCAGCTTAAGTGTGGGTGCATCCTTAGCCACAAGCAGGTTGCGTAAATGCCCTGATAAGCCGGTTATGAAATGGCTGCCATCAAATCCGTTAGATAAGATTTCGTCAAACAGCAGCAAGGTATTGGTTGTATCTTCGCCCAACAAACTATCGGTTACATTAAAATAGTAATCGTAGTCGAGTATGTTAAGGTTATCTATTACCGAACGGTAAGTAACCTGACCGCCCGAGAAACTTACAATCTGATCGAACATGGACAAGGCATCGCGCAAGCCGCCATCTGCCTTTTGGGCAATGATGTGCAGCCCATCGGGCTCATAGCTTATGCTTTCCTTTTGGGCAATAGAGGCCAGGTGATTGGCCATGTCCTCTACCCGTATACGGTTAAAATCAAAAATCTGGCAACGCGAAAGTATGGTTGGCAGTATCTTATGCTTCTCGGTAGTAGCCAGGATGAAGATAGCATAATTGGGCGGCTCTTCCAGCGTTTTCAGGAACGCGTTGAACGCGGCCTGCGAAAGCATGTGCACCTCATCAATTATGTAAACCTTGTAACGGCCGGCTTGTGGTGGTATCCGTACCTGCTCAATCAGGCTGCGTATATCATCAACCGAGTTGTTAGATGCCGCATCCAGCTCGTGCACATTAAAAGAGTTTCCGTTCTGAAATGCGCGGCAGGAATCACATTGACTGCAGGCTTCGCCATTAGGCTGAAGGTTGGTACAGTTAATGGTTTTAGCCAGTATACGCGCGCATGTTGTTTTACCCACCCCACGTGGCCCGCAGAATAAAAATGCCTGCGCCAGCTGATTATTTTTAATCGCATTTTTTAGCGTATTGGTCACATGTTGCTGACCTACAACGCTTTCAAAAGTAGCCGGGCGGTATTTACGAGCCGAAACAATAAAATTATCCACAGCCACTAAGTTAGGCAAATTTGCTGAAATGCTCAAGGCAGAAAATCATTCAACTGTCTTAAAACTTAACCTCAACTTTACATGCATTGGTTAAATTAGTGGCCTGCACTTTCAACCTTTATACAAGTACCTATCACAGTTTACCTGCATTATTGCAATGGTTATTTAAGGGCACAAGCAAGTTGCTGTGCCCTTAAATACGACGCGTTTACTCCTAAGCTTAGCTGTGATGTGCCGAATGGGTTGTTACAGAATATCGACTGCGGTGATTTCTTTCACCTTATAATAGCCTTTTGCCTGCGGCAGGTATACTTCAATCTCTTTCCAGTTAATTTTAACCTTTTTACCGGCGTATGAAGCTGGACGATTAGACAAATTTTCTGAACCGGCAAACTGCCGCAACCATAAAAACGTGCGCTCTTTGCTATCGGCATCCAGCAACACTATATAATTGAACCCCTTATTCTCCATACGCTTAAAGGTGCCGGTGGTGCTTCCTGAGGTATTATTGGAAGCACTTTCATCCTGCTTGTTTGAAATTACAGAGAGCTTGATAAAATTGCTGCAATTCTGCTTTAGTAGATTTTTGCCAATATCGGTTCCAATCTGGCTCATAGCATCGTCATTGGTAAATTCAATTTTGCGCTCTTCGGCAATTTCCATAAGTATGGATGTATACTTGGTAAAACAATCCATAATAGCCGCGTTGGCAGCTTCAGTTGTTTTTATTGAACTAACATTTACTTGATTTACACAATTGCATATACTGTCGGTCAGTTTCTTTTCGGCCGGGCCGGGCTTAGTTTGTGCTTTAAGTGCAGTAATAGCAGTAAAAGCCATAATAAGCAACAAAGATATTTTTTGCATGACAAGTGTTAGTTTGCTGCAAATATAGAGTTATCAGTACATGTACATAGTCTTTAGCATATGCTATAGGAGCAAAACTTTTTTTACAATTGTTAATACAGCTACTTAAAAATTTCTCACTGAATGTCAGCTGCCTGCACTTTGATAACTCCCGGATCAATTACTGAGCTACTACCGCCATATACCCATAGCTTATGGCCAATAATTCCCGAGCTGGCAAAACGCCTTCCGGCCATATTGCTTTTCAATTTAATGAACCGACCACTATCGGTATTGTAATACCCAATAAAATCGGGGTCGCCGTATGATCCAATAACATAAACGTTTTTGCCGGTTGACGCTATGCCCGTAGCCGACACCCGGTTGGGTAGCTTACCTGCACGCTTCCAGGTATCAGTCTTAATATCGTAAGCATAAACTTCATCGAAAATGAACTTATTGTAAGGATTATAACCACCAAAAGTATAAAGCACGCCGTTTATCACTGTACCAGCTGTTTGCGCAGTAAAAGGCATGTCCTTTAAACGTTTAAACTTTTCGGTAGCTACATCAAACTCATACAACCTGCTCGAACCATAGCCGTTATCACTACCACCAAACAAATAGATCTTGTTATCCCAAACGGCCAGCGCACAGTTTATTTGCGGGTTAGGGTTTTCTGTTTTTAAAATACTTACCTCTCCAGTTTGTGTATCAAGAGTCTCAACATTGAAAAATAAGCCGTTCGAAAATACCTTCATACCCCCCATAATATATATTTTGTGTACTGATGGCACATAAACGGAGGCTGCATTAATTTTAGGTACTAACTTGTCGGTTATTTGCCGCCATTTTTTGGTGGCCGGGTCAAACCGCAGAGCTTTTGGCGATATACGCTTATTATACAACATACCGTTTAAACTGTACAAATACTGCCCATCATTAGCATATGATGAGTATATAACGCGTTCGGGCATGTCTGCAAAATCGGTAAAGTTTAATGCGGCATCACCCGGCGTGCTACTTTGTGCATGCGCACCAAAGCGCACTAACATTAAAGCCAGAACAATACAGGTAAGGCTGCGGTAAGCTCTTTTCATATAATACTTAGACTTTAAACCACTAAAAAAGTTTACTACCAAATTAGTAAAACACAGGCAACTTCATGCCAAGCATACACAAGCTCAATTAATTATCCGAATCAGGCTTGCATTTTACTGTAAATATTTCTACATTTGCGTCCCCGTTTTGCACGGGTAATTAATTAACAAAACGTATAAAATGCAACAGTACGAAACCGTAATCATTCTAACCCCGTTGTTATCGGATGAGGCTGCTAAAGAGGTAATTGCCAAATTTAGCAAGCTTTTAACTGATAACGGAGCCGAAATTGTTCAAGAGGACAATTGGGGTTTGAGAAAACTAGCGTACCCGATTCAAAAAAAATCGACCGGGTATTACCACCTCACCGAATTCCGCGCTCCGGGTGAATTAATCAATAAACTGGAGGTTGAATTCCGTCGTGATGAGCGTGTAATGCGTTTCTTAACTATTGCTTTGGATAAAAATGCCATTGCTTACAATGAGAAAAAACGCAGCGGTGCTTTCAACAAAAAACCTAAAACAGAGGAGGCAGCAGCTTAATTATGGCAAACGATCAAATTCAATACGTTACCGCTCCTAAAGTGGACGATAACCGCAAAAAATACTGCCGTTTCAAAAAGAACGGTATCAAGTACATTGATTATAAAGACGCTAACTTTTTATTAAAGTTCATTAACGATCAGGGTAAAGTATTACCACGTCGCTTAACTGGTACTTCATTGAAATTTCAGCGTAAAGTGGCCCAGGCTGTTAAACGTGCCCGTCACATTGGTTTATTACCTTACGTTACTGACTCGTTAAAATAATATAGGAGGTTAACAAAATGGACATTATTTTAAAACAAGACGTTAAAAACCTCGGCGAGAAAGACGAAGTGGTTAAAGTTAAAGCCGGTTACGGCCGTAACTTTTTAATCCCAAAAGGTTTTGGTATCCTGGCTACCGAATCAGCACGCAAAGTTTTAGCTGAAAACTTGAAACAAGCTCAGTTTAAACAAGACAAAATCCGTAAGGATGCTGATGAAGTTGCTGCACGTTTAGAAGGCGTTAAATTAACTATCGGTGCTAAAGCCGGTGAAAGCGGTAAAATCTTTGGAGCTATCAACACTATCCAGGTTGCTGATGCCCTTAAAAAACAAGGTTTTGAGGTTGACCGTCGTCGCATTACTTTCAACGAGGATCCTAAATTTGTTGGTGAGTACACCGCAATCTTAAACCTGCACAAAGAGGTTAAAGTTCAGGTACCTTTCGAAGTAGTAGCTGAGTAAATTTGATTTCAACATCCGGAATGTCAATTTCGGATTTGAGAACATTATAATATTGAAAAAGGTGTTTAGTTTAGGCTAAACACCTTTTTTATTTACTTTTATGGCATGATTAAAAGAGGCATTGGCAAGCTGATCTGGCGCTTTGTTAGGCTGTTTGTTATCGCATTTGTAGGCATTTCGTTTTTATGGGTACTGCTGTACCGCTTTGTCAATCCGCCGGTAACCTGGCTCATGATGAGCAGGGGCTTTGAACGCAAAGCTGCCGGAAAGACCTGGAAAATTGACAAAGAATGGAAAGACTTTGACGAAATTTCCATAAACATGAAGAAAGCTGCTATAGCCGGCGAGGATCAGTCTTTTCTGGAACATAATGGCTTTGATTTTAAAGCCATTGAACGAGCAATTGCCAAAAACCAAAAGAGTAAAAAGGTTATTGGTGGCAGTACTATTTCTCAGCAAACGGCCAAAAACGTCTTTTTATGGTCAGGCCGTTCTTACATCCGTAAGGCATTCGAAGCATATTTTACCATGCTTATGGAATTGTTGTGGAGCAAACAACGCATTATGGAGGTGTACTTGAATGTTATTGAAATGGGCGATGGCATTTATGGTGCTGAGGCCGCAGCACAAAACTATTTCCATAAACCTGCAGCCAATCTTACCCGGCGCGAAGCGGCGGCTATTGCGGCTATCTTTCCCAGTCCGTTAAAAAGATCGGCTACCAATCCTACCCGTTTTATCAGGCACCGCCGCTATCTCATCATGAAAAACATGCGCAGGTTAGGTCCGCTTGATTTTTAATATTGTTGTCTTTTATTTTGGAATTTAAAGAATTGCTATCATGAACAATTGTGAGAGCTCTTGCCTGATGCATTTCTTGCTCCGGTATAACGCCTCTCATAATCGTTTTAGAAGACCAAACATCCTTCTCTTCTGCTTAATTGATTACCAAACTTCATCAGGCATAAAAATCTACAACTCCTACCCCACCATTCGCCCCTTAAATTCTGCCATTCACCGAAAATAGTTTCCTATGCCACGTCTTGAACCTTACTTTTAGGGCATGGCAACACAACCTATCATTTCAGTTAACAATCTGGTAAAGCAGTACGCTGATTTTACAGCCGTTAAGGGCATAAGCTTTGAAGTATACGAAGGTGAGATCTTTGGTTTGCTCGGCCCCAATGGCGCAGGCAAAACCACTACGCTCGAAATTATTGAAACGCTTCGCTCCAAAACATCCGGCGAGGTAAGCGTTGATGGTTTTTCAATCGATAAGCAAGCCAACCAAATTAAACAGCGCATTGGCGTTCAGCTACAAGCGGCAGGATATTACCCTGGCCTCAATTTAACCGAACTGCTGGAGCTATTTGCAGGTCTGTATGGCAACCACATTAACCCCATAGATATGCTGGCCAAAGTTGCACTGACTGATAAGGCCAAAGCCAAGTACAAGGACCTTTCGGGCGGACAAAAACAGCGTTTCTCCATTGCCACCACCCTAATTAACAACCCCCGCATTATTTTTTTGGATGAGCCTACAACCGGCCTCGATCCGCAGGCACGCCGCAATCTGTGGGAACTTATTCGTGAAATACGCAATGCCGGAACCACAGTAGTAATTACTACCCACTACATGGACGAAGCGGAGGAGCTTTGTGACCGGGTAGCCTTTATTGATGGTGGCCGTGTAATAGGCATTAACACCCCCGACAGCTTTATTGATGAATTGGTAGCCACCGGTTTTGAACGTAAGAAAACTTTTAAGCAAGCCAACCTGGAAGATGTGTTCATTAACCTTACGGGAAAGGAATGGAGGGAGTAATTGAATTGCTTGTCAGCTTACCGCTATCAGGTCTTCCCTACTCTTACAATCCATTAAAACAAATAAACCACCGAACAAATCAACCCTAATCACATGAACAATTATAGTAATACCCGTGCAACGTTAGCCATAACCAAAGCCAGTTTACGATCTATATTCCGCAGTCCATCGGCTGTAGTTTTCAGCCTGCTGTTTCCGCTTATTTTTATTGTCATCTTCGCTAATGTGGGTGGCGGGGCAGTAAGTGTGGATGTAGGCGTTGCAAAAGGCTGTGATACCACTAATTTCGTTTATCTCGCTTTAAAGCAAAGCAAAATCATTAACCTCATACATAACCAGGATGAGGCTACTATGCTTAAAAATCTAAAAAAAGGCAGTATAGATGCCGTAATTAACATCAAGGTAAATGGTTCCTTCACTATATACCCGCCGCTCTCAGCCTTGCCACAAGCACCAATAGCAGCAAACCGATCACCTTTTGAGGTTAGCACACAGTACAGTGCTGCATCGCCCGATAAAGTCAACATTCTTAAGTCGGTATTAAACAGTACTATTTATCAAATTAATACGTTTGCGCTTAGTGGCATGCCTAAAATAGTTAAACTGCAAGAAACTGTTGTAAAAGGCCGCGAGTACAAGTACATCGACTTTATTCTACCCGGTCAGCTTGGCTTCTCCTTGCTTAACATCGGTGTATTCGGCACCGCCTTTGTGTTCCTGAGCCTGCGCCAAACACTGGTTATAAAACGCTTTTTTGCTACACCTGTACAAAGGTATAGCATTGTGCTGGGTGAGATGCTTGCCCGGGTGGCTTTTGCTTTACTCGGCGCAATTGTAATTATTGGCATAGGCCATTACGCGTTTGGCTTTACGCTGGTACACGGTGCCGTCACTGTTTTAAATATGTTGTTGCTCGCTTTTATTGGACTGGTCATATTTATGGGTTTTGGCTTTATCATATCAGGCTTGGCCAAAAACGAAACAAGTGTGCCGCCGCTTTCAAACATCATTACACTACCGCAATTTCTATTATCAGGCACGTTCTTCTCCACTTCTGCATTTCCAAAATGGCTGCAGCCTGTTAGCAATGCATTGCCGCTAACCCACTTAAACAACGCAATGCGTAAAATAGCATTTGAAGGTGCCGCATTAGGAGACGTTACACACCAGTTGCTTATACTGTTTATATGGGGAATAGTAATCTATGCAGTAGCTGTAAAATCTTTCAAATGGGAATAACAATAAATTAACATTAAGTTTAAACTACTCTTATATTTGTGCGCTTGTTAATATTAGCTTAACAAGCGCGCTTTATGTTTAAACCGCTTTTTTTCTTCCTCACTTTATTTGTTACCACTTTAAGTGTCAAAGCCCAATACAATGGTGTAGGTGGCTGGAATGTAGTTACCCTTAATTTGCCCTCCACTACTGAACACCGCTGGGGTGGGTATTTGGAAGCGCAAAACCGCAACTATAGCGTTACCAATCGGTTTTACTACTATGAGTTTAAGGGTGGGGTAAGCTATGCCTTAGATAAAAACAACACGGCCCTGTTAGGCATGGGCAGATATGTAACTTACAACTACCAAGATATAGATGATGGCCCGGATTTTCAGGAATTTCGTTTATGGGAACAATTTGCATCAACGCAGTACTTAAGCCGTATTAAGTTTGAACACCGTTACCGTGTAGAGCAACGCTGGTTCAATACCGGCTATCGCAACAGGTTTAGGTACAGGTTAAGTGCCAACATTCCTATCAACAAGCCCAAAGTGGAGCCGGGCACCTTGTTTGGGATTGTTTATGATGAATTATTCTTTAACAACAAAGAACCAAATTTTGAACGGAACCGGGTGGCAGCATTGTTAGGTTTTCAATTTAATAAAGCATTCAGTATACAAACTGGTATACTTAACCAGTTTAATAATACCAATACAGCCGATAACCGCAAATACTATTTCCTTTTAAACGCTATTTACACTATACAGCGCAAATAGTTATTTGCAATATTTATAACTATTGCTGAACGGCTGCTCCCGCCGGGTTTAAGTTATTGTAAACAAAACACTAAGTATTCAATTTTTACACTTTGAATATCATTTTTTGCCCTTATCTTAGCGCGCAAATAATTGTATACCCATACACTTACCAAAAAATTATAATAGCATTATGAGCTTAATTATTAATGTACATGCCCGCCAGATACTCGACTCGCGCGGTAACCCAACTGTTGAAGTTGAAGTTTTAACCGAGAACGGCGCTCTAGGTCGTGCTGCTGTACCATCGGGCGCGTCAACAGGTGCTCACGAAGCGGTTGAACTGCGTGATAACGACAAAACCAAATACATGGGCAAAGGCGTATTACAAGCTGTAGCTAATGTAAATGACAAACTGGCTAAAGAGTTACAAGGCATGGACGTTTTTGAGCAAAATGCCATTGATAAAGTAATGCTCGAAATAGACGGCACCGCTAATAAAGGCAACTTAGGCGCAAACGCCATCCTGGGTGTATCATTAGCCGTTGCTAAAGCTGCTGCACAAGAAAGCCGCCAGCCATTATACCGTTACATTGGGGGCGTTAATGCTAACACGCTGCCTATCCCTATGATGAACATCGTTAACGGTGGTTCACACTCTGATGCACCTATCGCATTTCAGGAGTTTATGATTATGCCAGTGGGCGCTCCTTCTTTCTCTGAGGCCTTACGTTGGGGAACTGAGGTATTTCATAACCTGAAAAAGATTTTGCACGACCGCGGCCTGTCAACCGCTGTAGGTGATGAAGGTGGTTTTGCCCCGACCTTTGAAGGCACTGAGGATGGTGTTGAAACCATTTTAAAAGCTATAGAAAAAGCAGGCTACAAAGCTGGCGAAGAGATTTTTTTGGCGTTTGATTGTGCTGCATCTGAATTTTATGTAGACGGCAAATACGACTATACTAAGTTTGAAGGCGAAAAAGGTGCTATCCGTACCAGCGCTGAGCAGGTTGAATACCTGGCCCAATTAGCCGAAAAATATCCGATCATTTCTATTGAAGACGGCATGGCCGAGGACGATTGGGATGGATGGAAATTGCTGACAGAAAGAATTGGCAATAAAGTTCAGTTGGTAGGTGATGATTTGTTTGTAACTAACGTAACCCGTTTACAACAAGGCATTGATACTAATGTGGGTAATTCTATTTTGGTTAAAGTAAACCAAATTGGTTCTTTAACCGAAACCATCAACGCGGTATCATTAGCACAAACTAATGGTTACACCTCGGTAATGAGTCACCGTTCGGGCGAGACTGAAGACAGCACTATTGCCGACCTGGCAGTTGCGCTTAACTGCGGTCAGATCAAAACTGGTTCAGCCTCACGTTCAGACCGGATCGCTAAATACAACCAACTGTTGCGCATTGAGGAAGAATTAGGTGCCAACGCTAAATTTATAGGCAAAGACTTCAAATTTTTGAAGAAGAGATAATTAATTGATTAATGAGTAGTTGATATGTTCAGCTGCCAGTAACAATAAAAACAATAAAGCCGCTCAATGAGCGGCTTTATTGTTTAGTAATATCGGGTTTCAACAACAGGTGTCAATCTGTAAACTTGTGTACAATAGCAAAAAGGTCTGCTAACTCAAAAGGCTTTTTCAGATAACCATCGGCTAAGCCAGCTTCAGTAACTTCTTTAATATTGCTAACTGCCGATACCATTATTATAGGAATATGACTGGTAGCAGGATTGGTTTTTAACTCCTTACTTAGCTGCTGCCCATTGGCATCACTTTTCCAGTCGGTTAACCAATTATCCAACAGAATAAGATTTGGATTGATCTGGGCAATGTCCTTCAAAATTCTGGCATCTTCTGATGCTATTACTTCGTAGCCATGCTCCTTTAAGGCATAGGTGATGGTATCTCTTATGTCCTTATCATCTTCAATAAGCAGAACTTTCTTAGCCATAACTCGTAGCGGTAAGTATAATAACGTGATCTATCTAAAAAAATGACTTCAGCTATTATTGAAGCCTCATTAATTTTAAATAGTAAACAGCAATACCCCTGCTTTTTGTTTTACTATGCTAGTAAATACTACAAATTTTTAAAGGCCCGGGCTTATTACACAAGCCTGGTTAATGTCTTAATTTTGGCAGGTTTGGTTAGCAACACTGGCGATACTCTAACAAAATGTTTATAATGCACAGCTTCCTGGTGCTTCTTTAATGATTCTTCGTCTTCCCACTCTTCTATAATCACATACCGGCAGCGTTCATCATTGTACTGGTACAACTCATAACTCATACAGCCTTCTTCGCTTAATGATGTTTCAACCAGTTTTTTTAACTCCTGCTCAAATGCTTCCTCCGCATCAGCATGGCAATGCAAAATAGCTATCAGTTTAACACTCATAATTGGTTGGTTATATTACTTAATAACCAATAGCAGCAACAATTTGTTCAGCAATCTTAAAGTAAGTGTAATAAAAAGCTAGTTCTATGCTTCCATATAGCAGGGGCGGCAGCGGGGTTCGTAGCTTTCTTTTTCGCCAAGCAATATCCGGTTACCATCAGCAACCAGCCGGTAAGAATATAAAGCAGGATTGCCACATTTTACACAAACAGCATGTACTTTGGTAACCGATTCGGCCATGGCCATAATGGCAGGCATGGGGCCAAAAGGCTTGCCTTTATAGTCCATATCTAAACCGGCAACTATAACCCTAACGCCTCTGTTTGCCAGCGCATTACATACGTAGGGCAGCTCATCATCAAAAAACTGGGCTTCATCAATACCAACTACCTGTACATGGCTGCCTAAAAGTAAAATGGCCGATGAGCTTTCAACTGGCGTACAGGGAATGCTGTTCTGGTTGTGAGAAACTACCGCGCTTTCGTCATAACGGGTATCTGTATTGGGTTTAAAAATCTCCACCTGTAAACGCGCAATTTGTGCACGTCGAAGCCTGCGTATAAGCTCCTCGGTTTTGCCTGAGAACATAGATCCGCATACCACTTCAATACTACCGCCGTGTTCACTGCGCCTTTTAAAAACATCTTCACTAAACAGCATTCCAGAACTTTTTACAGCCGGCTAATATCAGAATTATATCTTACTTTTGAGTGGATACATTTTCAACACCCGGGTACATGAAACAGCAGGAGATATTAAGAAAGATAGGCAATATACTGAAAGAGCTGAACGAGCAGTACGAGTATCTGCAAGCAGAAGAAATGCATCAGAACGACTTAGAACTTGAATTATTTGCAGCCAATGCCAAGTTTTTAACCGATCATACCGAAATACTCAGAAAGATCAACATACAGCTTCATGATGCAAAATTAAGCCTGCCCGAACATACCGATGATCACGCCACGCTTTTGCTTGAACCGGTAACCACCGAGGACAATGAAATACCCCAGGCTAACGTATTCGAACTGCCTGAAAATACGCCACTACCGCCATTGTCGGAAACAGCGATAAACTATCATTTAAACTCCGAAGAGGATGAACAAGTAAGGCCTGACGTTACTGAAACATTTACTGAAGCTAACACGGAATCAGCCTGGCAACAGTTGCCTGAAGAAGATAATAACCACCACCATGATGTAGTTATTGAGCATACGCAGGACACTTATGGCTTTTTTAGGCATGAACCAGAAGTAAGCAGCGAACAACATAGCTTTAGCTTAAGCAGCAGCCATACCGAAGAAGAGCCAACACCAGTACATGTAGATGTTACTGAACCAGCTGCCCCCCTGTTTGAAGCACCTGCAGCAGAAACAGAACCTGCATACACTCCTGAAATACAACAACCCGACGAAGAGGAACCACAGCCCCCGGCAGAACCCGTTGAAGAACCCACTGCGCCTGCACCTGTTGAAGAACCTACGCCACAGCTTGCAACAACACAACAACATGCGTTTGAGCCTATAGCACAGGAGCCTGTAACAACTTATGCACCACCGGTTTTTGAACAAGCCAAGCTCGAGCCTGAGCAGCCTTTAACATTAAATGAGCGGCTTTCGGCCCAGTTAAACGGCAGTAAACAAGCTGCCACTGGTGCATTACATGCTCAATCGGTTACTGATATTAAATCGGCAATTAACCTGAATGATAAGATGCTGTTTGTAAAGGACCTGTTTAATGGCTACAGCCTGGCTTATAGCGAAGCTATTGAATTGCTTAACCGGTGCAAGACGTTTGACGAGGCCGACCGCTTCCTGAAGTCGAACTATGTAGCCAAAAATAATTGGGCCGATAAGCCCGACACGGTAGATAAGTTTTACGCAATTCTGCAACGGCGGTTTGCTTCTTAAATTACCGGCAAGCGAGCTTAGTGTTTAAGCCGCGGTGTTTTTTATATTTACATCACACATTTGAATGTGGTTAGAGGTTTATAGTAAAGCAAATGCAACAACTATAAATGATTGTAAATTATACCAGCCAGGGATGGGAAGTAATAACACAACGTGCACACGGCTTACTGGCTGCCCAGTTGGCCATGCACTGGAATAAGAAGGAGCGCCCAACGCGCTGGACAGAAACGTTGCTGGCCATTGCCGAGCATGATGATGCCCGCACCGAGCTCGAATCAGACCAATTATTGACCGAACAAGGCGGCCCACTAAATTTTGACATGCAATTGTTCGACCCGGAACATTGCCGGTTAATGGCTAATATATCGCTATCTAAAAGCCGTTATATAGCGTTGCTTACTTCCATGCATATGGTTTTCCTTTTTGAAAAAGAGGCTGACAGTAATCCGTTATTAAAGCCTTTTTTAAAAGAGCAAGCCCGTTTGCAAAAGCAATGGCGTACCGACTTAGAAATTGATGAACAGGAAGCTAGCCAGATATACCGTTTGTTGGAATGGTGCGATGCTTGCTCACTATTGCTTTGCCGCAATGAGGTGCAGCCCGAGAAGCGCAATATTGAGATAAGCCAGGGCCCCTCAAACACCACCTACCACCTTCAGCAAAAATCAAATGAGCAATTAACCGTCACCCCCTGGCCATTTGAAGAAGATGAATTTCAAGTAAGGTTGGAAAAGAGAACGATACCTCAGTTAAGTTTTAAAGACAACAAAGATTTTAAAAAGCACTTATTAGATGCGCAAATCGAAGAGATGGTTTGGCGCTTTAAAAAATGACTATCATTGCGCCAGGTATGCGTCTCTACACCACTTAAATGCCCAATACCTGCTTTAACCTGGCATACCCAGCCTTGCTAACCGGAATACGGGTTCCAGATTTCAGGATGGCAACATGTGCATCTTTCTCAAACGGATCAATACGGGTTATTTGCGATAAGTTGATGATGTAAGAACGGTGCACACGGGCAAAATGGCGCGCATCAAGGGTTTGCTCAAAAAAGCTCATCGTCTTGTTCTTTAAAAATGAACCCTCGGGCGTATAAATGCTAACATAATCGTCATCAGCAGCAAGATACTCAATGTCATGCACCGGAATGATCTTTACCTTAGTACCGGTTTTAACCACAATGCGCTCATGCTGCGCTGGTGATTGCGAAGCAGTTTCTAATAAAGCTTCCGTTGGTTTAACAGCAGGCTTAACTGAATTTTGCGCCAGGTACTTATCTATAGCCTTATTAAAGCGTTCACGACTGAAAGGTTTCAAGAGGTAATCTACCGCGTGAGTTTCAAAAGCTTTTATAGCGTATTCATCAAATGCAGTGGTAAAAATAACCTGCGGCGGCTGATCCACCAGTTCCAACATTTCAAAGCCGTTTATTTTAGGCATTTGTACATCCAGAAATATCAGGTCGGGCTGGTGTTGCATAATGGCTTTTATACCCTCAAAACCATCGCCGCATTCCTGCAATACCTGTACCTGTTGGTTAAAAGGCTGCAAATATTCCTGCACTACCATGCGGGCTAAAGGTTCGTCATCAATAATCAGTACGCGTGTCATACCTGTGGTATCTTAATCATGATAGTAAATATATCATCATTTTGGTAAGTTTCCACCAGATCATTACGGGCAAATAGTAAGTAAAGCCGGCGCTGAATGCCACGTATGCCAAAACCGGTACCATGCCGCGGCCGAGACGTTTGCGGATCGTAAGGGTTTTGCACCATCACTAACAGGTAGTTATCTTCAGTTTCGGCCCGTACACTGATGGTTACTTCGCCGGTTGTATCATACAAACCAAACTTTATGGCATTTTCAACAATTGGTTGTAAAAGCAGCGGTGGCAACATGGCCTGTCTGCATTTATCGTCACAGCTAATCTCAGTTTGCAAACGGTGGCCAAAACGTACTTTTTCGATATCCAAATACAGGTTAAGGTGTTGCAGCTCCTCACTTAAACTTACCTGCTGCTGGTCGTCTTTTTTTAAAGTGCCACGTAAAAAGTCAGACAATTGGTGAATCATTCTCCGCGCCTCATCGGGCTTAAAGCCAATAAGGGCGTTTATAGAATTTAAGCTATTAAACAAGAAGTGGGGTTGTAGCTGCTGGCGCAAATTGTATAGCTCCGCATCACGGGCTAACTGCTCAGCTTCGGCCTTGCGCTTTTCGTTCTCCTTTTGGTCTTGCTGCACGTACCAAACCAGGCTAATCATGGCCATCCAGCCAATAGCCAAAAAGTTAGTGAACAGCCTGATGATCAACGATTGCTTTAAAAAGGCGATGTAAGTATCGCCCACACTTAAAAAGGGCAACGCCCATCTAACAGCCAACGTACAAGCGCCAGCCAGCACAACACACCATATAAACAAATTAATGTAACTGCCTTTGCCGGGCTGGTAATAACGCAGGTTGTTATCAATAAGCCAGCAAGCTGCAGCCAGTGGTACGGCACTTACCATACTATCCAAACCGGCTATATACCAATCGAAGCCGAAACTATGTATAATATAAGTTTGTAAAGCCGCCCAAACCAGGCCACCTATTATAAAGGCCAGGTTCAGTTTTCTAAACAGCGTGGATGATGAGGTCATGCGGGGTTAAAGATTTAAGCTCAACGCTGTTAATTGATAGGCGCGGCTAAAAAGCCAATTATCAATTTTAGAATGGTGTATACGCTAACGATGATTAAATACCAGTTCATGATTCCTGAATTTTAAAGTTTAAAAACTACGAACATCTACACCTGCAAAAATTGAGGTGCCTTTTAATACCAATATCTTGTCAGAACTCTGTGCGGTTGCATTGCCAAAGCGCTTGTCATCAACGCTCGCAAATATGGCTGCCACATCAGATCGTACTTGCCAGTGCGGGGGCACCAAAAGCTTAACACCTCCAAATATTTGCACAATCTCAATCTCTACTATCCCGTTAATATCTGCCCGCGTAAAATCCAGCTCGGCACCGCCAAAAATGTTTATGATCTCCCCTCCTTTAAAATCTTTAGAGAGTATGGTCTTTTTTATACCGCCAAAAACAGAAACCGCTTCAATAACATCATCGCCTTTGCCCTGGGTAGTGAATTTTTCCTTAGCAGTAAAGTCACTACCGCCGGTGCCTGCATCAGCCGTTTCGGTTGAACCATCCGGCCTTACCACGTAATCTGCCTCAACTGCATTATTAAATTTATCTGCTCTCCATTTCTTTTTGTACGCAGGTGTATGATTACGTTTAACAATAAGCCATAAACCCACGCCAATAATGGCTAATGGCCAGAAAAAAGCCCGTAAATTAAAATCCGGAAGAATACGGCCTGATAGAAAGAATACACCGATACCTACTAATATAAGCCAGGCTGAGCTTTTAAAATTATTCTTGAAGCCAACAAAAAGCCCTATTACTATCAGCAGCATGGGGAAGCTAAACAACCAGCTCGGAAAAAAGAAGTCGGCAAATTGATGGAGCAGCAACAAACTGCCTACAGCTAGTAAAATCAATCCGGCAAAAACTTTACCGTTATTTTGCGGAGAGTTAGGATATGATGGTTCGATACTCATGATTATGTATATGCTATGTATTTGATGATTCAAAACTACAGCAATACTTAAAAAACGCCTACTCAAAACTGGCAACCGGCTGTAGTATGTCGGTAAACGGCAGGATTTTGTCGGTAAAAAATTTGTTTGTAACTTATTGCCGGTAAGCAACGTCCTAATTATAACCTTATTACATTAAAAATATGCCTAAAAAAAAGAACAGGTTGGGTAAGATTGTTATTATTATCCTCCTTTTGCTCGCTGTAGTAATAGCTTCCGGTGTAAGCTACCTTAAACTGGCCAAACCGAATGTTGGTCCACCTCCAGAAATTCATGTTAAAAACACTCAGGCATTAATTGAACGTGGCCGCTATATGGCTATGCATGTAATGGCGTGTATGGACTGCCATAGCACGCGTAACTTTAGCCAATTTGCCGGCCCGATGGTTGAAGGCACATTAGGCAAAGGTGGCGACCGCTTTGGGCCGGAGATGGGCTTTCCGGGTACGTTCTATGCCCGCAACATTACACCGGCCAGTTTAAAAGACTGGACTGACGGGGAGATCTTCAGGGCCATTACTACAGGTGTTACCAAAGGAGGTGAGCCCATTTTTCCGGTTATGCCCTACCACGCTTATGGGCATGCCGATTCGATTGATGTAATTGCTGTGATTGCTTATCTACGCAGCATTCCTGCTATTGAGAATAAGGTACCTGCCTCAAAAGCCGATTTTCCGGTTAACCTCATTATGCGTACTATGCCCGTTAAAGCCAGTTTACAGGCAAAACCGGATACCACTAACCAGTTGGCTTATGGAAAGTATTTAGTTACAGTAGCAGCCTGCCAGGATTGCCATACCCGGGTAGATGATAAAGGAGCTGCTATAGCAGGAACCGAATTTGGTGGTGGCCGCAAATTTCCGATGCCCGGCGGCGATATAGCATCAGCTAACATCACTTCGGATGTATCTACCGGACTTGGCAGTTGGACGGAAGCCAACTTTTTAAGCCGCTTTGCGCAGTACCGAAATGCCAATGCGGCACATCGCGCGGTTAATCCGAACGAGTTTAATTCTATTATGCCGTGGACGATGTATGCCGGCATGAAAGACAGTGATTTGAAGGCGATTTTTGCTTACTTGAAAACTTTAAAGCCTATTACTAACCAGGTAGTAAAGTTTACGCCCAAAAGCTAGGCCCCGCAAAAGAGCTGCTTTGATATAACCTTAACTGGTTAAAAACAAAAAAGCCCGGCTCAGGTGAGCAGGGCTTTTTTGTTTTATTATATCTCCGGTTCTTGCTGGCTGAGACAGTGAAAACTGCCTAAACCCCAAATAATATCGGTAGAATCAATTCCTACCACTTTACGATCGGGGAAACATTGCGTTATAATATCTAATGCTTTGTCATCGCTGGCGCAGCGGTAGGTTGGCACAACCACGGCTGCATTGCTAATGTAAAAGTTAGCATATGAGGCCGGCAGCAATTGGTCTTCATGAATAACCGGCGTAGGCATAGGCAATTCAACTACGTTTAGTTGTTTGCCATTTAGCAGGCGCATACGGCTTAACGCTTGCAGGTTCTCTTGAAGAAGGTGATAATTTTCATCGTTTTTGTTTTCCTCAACAACAGTAACAACGGTATCCTCGTTTACAAAACGGGTTATGTCATCAATATGGCCATCCGTATCGTCCCCAATAATACCATCACCAAGCCAAAGTACCTGCTCCACACCATAGTAGTTTTGCAGGTATTCTTCTATCTGTTGCTGATTTAAATGTGGGTTCCGGTTTTGGTTCAACAAACAGGCGGTAGTGGTAAGTACTGTACCTGCGCCATTAAAATCAACCGAGCCACCTTCCATCACAATACCCGGATGGTAAACCGGCAGGCTAAAATGTTCGGCTATACGGGTCGGAATCACATCATCCAAATCATACGGCGGATATTTACCCCCCCAGGCGTTATAGCCCCAGTCAACCACCACTTTTTGTTTAGTATCGCGGTTTATCAAGAACGCCGGACCATGGTCTCTGCACCAGGCATCATTCGTAGGAAAGTTATAGAACTCAATTTGGCTTAAGTCAACACCATTTTCTACGAGGTGACGTTTTGCAAATTCTTCCATTTGCCGGTCGGCCACGTTAATGCGTACTAACTCGCCTGCAGTAACTTCTTTTATGAACTCACTGTAGCGGGCAAATATAGTTTCAATCTTTCCGGGCCATGAGGCTTCCTTATGCGGCCAGCTCAGCCAGGTAGCCGTATGCTTCGCCCATTCGGCCGGAAAAGCAAAGCCATGCTTAGCAGGCGAGCCATCAAAATTACTCATCGTCTAACAGGCGTTTGGTAATGGGCTGATAGGTGTCTATGCGTCTGTCGCGCAGGAAAGGCCAGTGGGTGCGGTAGTAATCTGTTTTAGCTAAATCAAGCTCAACAGTGGTTACCTGCTCTTCCCGATGATCCCCCTGGAAAATAACCTTACCAAATGGATTAGATACAAAAGATCCACCCCAGAATTTGAGGCCAACTTCCTCGCCTACTCTATTCACACTTACCACATGCACACCATTGGCCACCGCATGCGAACGCTGTATGGTTTGCCAGGCATCGTATTGCTCCGTGTTGGTGTCTACATCCTGGGTTGATGCCCAGCCAATAGCCGTTGGATAAAATAAGATTTCGGCGCCCATTAAAGCGGTAATGCGGGCTGCTTCAGGATACCATTGATCCCAGCAAATAAGCACGCCTATTTTGGCAAACTTGGTTTGAAATACTTTATACCCTAAATCGCCCGGCGTAAAATAAAATTTCTCATAAAAGCCCGGATCATCCGGAATATGCATTTTACGATATTTACCGAGGTAGGCGCCATCAGCATCCAATATAGCTGTGGTGTTGTGATACAACCCTTGCGTACGTTTCTCAAACAGCGACGCAATGATAACTACCCCCAGCTCAGCCGCCACTTTAGACAGCTCATCTGTTGACGGGCCGGGTATTGCCTCAGCTAACTTAAAATTGTCGTAATTCTCCTCATCGCAAAAATACAACGAAGTAAAAAGCTCCTGCAAGCACACAATTTGGGCACCCTGTTGGGCTGCCTCGCGTACTTTTTCAATAGCTTTCTGTAAATTTTGCTGCTTATCAGCTGTACAGCTCATCTGTACCAAACCTACTTTTACTTTGCTCATGGGCTATAAAAAATTTGCGCAAAAATACAGATTGTGAACTGAATAATTGGTTGTAAACAATGAATAGTTAACTGGCATTCATAGTTATTACAAAAAGATGTTTTTTTAAGGAATACACTTTGTAAACTGATTGCTACTTAAGCCGCCAGTATTCACTTTTCAGCGATTTTTCATAGTTTTGCCGTTGAAATGACTGATAAAGAAACTGTCACGAAGCCGAAAACCTGGAAAGATACTTTATGGAGCATCACCAAACTGCTGCTTAAGCTTGCAGTTACATCGGCTTTACTTTACTACGTTTTTAGCAAAATTGAAATTGGCAAGGTCAAAAATTTGATCCTACAATCTAATCCCTGGTGGATGCTGGCCGCGCTGTTATGCTTTTTTACATCTACTATTGTATCGGCATCCAGGCTATTAAGCTTTTTTAAATCCATTCATCTCAGGTTGGGTACTGCCTTCAACTTGCGGCTTTATTTATTAGGTATGTTTTATAACCTGTGCCTGCCAGGCGGCATTGGCGGCGACGGCTATAAAATTTACCTGCTTAACCAACGGTACAACTTACCTGCTAAAAAAGTATTTTGGGCTATATTGTTTGACCGTTTAAGCGGCTTTTGGGCTATTGGGTTAATTACGGTAGCACTAATTCTATTCGTACCGCAAGTTGAAATTCATATTGCTATTCCACTCACTATTTTTTTAGCGGGCACAGCTGTTTACTACTTTGTAGCGCGGCGCTTTTTTAAGGAATATACCCATTATTTCTTTGAGGCACATATTAAAGCAGTAGGCGTACAATCGCTGCAGGTACTTACGGTTTTAATGGTACTGCTGGGCTTGCATTTTGATGGTAAGTTTGCCCCTTATTTGCTCAGCTTTCTAATGTCATCATTGGCTGCGGTATTTCCATTTACATTGGGTGGTTTGGGTGCGCGAGAGTATATCTTCACCTGGCTTTCTACCATATTTGATATGAATGCCAATCTTGCTGTGTTTGTAAGCCTGTCGTTCTATGTTATATCGGCAATTGTATCGTTAGTAGGTGTGTACTATGTTTTCCGGGAGGATAAGCTGGAAGAAGGCGTACCGCCGGTTGTGGACGAGGACGAGGAACTGGCCCAAAAACCAGTACAATAATTTACTGTTGATTGATAAGGCTTTTCTAAAAAGCATTTTAGCAAAAACGTTTATGAACATTGTTATTACAGGTGCCAGCAGCGGCGTGGGTTTTGAGGCAGTAATAGAACTTGCGCTAACCAACAACCATCAAATAATTGCATTGGCCCGTTCACAGGATAAGCTTACCCGTTTACTGGAAATTGCGAAGGGTTTAAACCCGGAGTGCACTTTGTATCCTGTTGCGTTTGATATTGTACATGATGATTACGACGGCTTGCAGCAGTTTGTGAACAGCCGCTTTGAGGGTAAGATTGACGTACTTATTAATAACGCCGGCGCTTTAATTAACAAACCATTTAACCAAACCGACGAGACTGACTTTGTTGAAATGCTGCAAAGCAATTACCTGGGGCATGTGCGTATGATACAAAACCTGCTGCCGCAAATGGCTCAGGGCAGCCATATTGTAAATATTGGCAGCATGGGTGGCTTTCCCGGTAGTATTAAGTTTGGCGGATTATCGGCTTACTCTGCCAGTAAAGCGGCACTACACACACTTACCGAGTGCCTGGCACTCGAATTGCGCGATCAGCAGATCAGCGTAAACTGCCTGGCTTTGGGTTCGGCACAAACCGAGATGCTGGAAAAAGCTTTTCCGGATTATCAATCGCCGGTGATGGCCTTTGAAATGGGTAAGTACATTGCCGATTTTGCTATTACCGGTCATAAGTTTTTTAATGGCAAGGTACTGCCGGTTGCCGTAACCACGCCTTAGTACCCCTTGTTAAAACATACTTTGAACAGGTTAAAAAGGGTGTTCCATCTGGCATGCGCCTCTTCTGAAACACTTTGCCTATCAACATTCTAAAAGTTTAGTGACAAATTTGCGTCAGTGAGTAAACACTACTTAAATTTTAGCAAATAATGTATTAGGCTTTTAGGGGAGGTCCGTAAAAATGTTGTTGAAACACCTTGCCAATGAGTAGTTGAATAGCAGTATTGCGTCGTCAGCAAGCCCAGCTGCCCAGGCATGCTGTACCAATTTACGGCGTACAAAACTATTCAGCAACTGTTTCCTACCATTCGTCCGGAAAGGCATTAGCACCATTATTGTCCAGCCTAACTTTACGCTATGAAACCGCTTTTTGTACTTTTAGGTGTGTTTGGTTTAAGTTGTTTGCTTACCTGGTTTAGTGGCGGGCAAGTTGCCCTATTGCTAAGCGGACGTAGAGCAATGGCCGCCATGCTGGTTTTTACTTCAGTTGCCCACTTTGTATTCTGGCGGGGTATGGCGCTCATGCTGCCCAAGGCACTACCAAACAAAAAAGCCATTGTTTACGGTACGGGTGTATTGGAAGTTATAGCAGGTATTGGCTTACTCATACCGGCTGCTACCAACATAATGGCCATCCTGCTTGTGGCTTTTTTTGTACTAATACTGCCCGGCAATATCAAAGCAGCCCGTGAGCATGTTAATTTAGAAAGGGCAGACTACACCGGCAACGGTTTAAGCTATCTATGGTTCCGCATACCTCTGCAGGTACTGTTTATAACGTGGACCTGGTACTTTGGGATTTACCTGGCATACTAAAATAAGCGTTAACTGAAAGAACCGGTGTAACCACGTAAGCAGTAAAGACCGGTTCTTTTAAATAACCGAGCAGTAATTAAAAACCGGCAATTACTTCTTCAGCGCTTGTCCAGTTAACGTCCGGATAGCGGTCATTATCGAGCGGCCGGGCTTGTATGGTAAACATGCTCTGAATATACTGGCTGCTTTGCCAGCGTGGATAAATTTCATTTTCGCCTTCGGGATGGGCCGCCCTTTCGGCTTTGTTATAGGCGGCAAGGCTTTCCAAAGTACCCATATTTATCAGCTTAAATTCTTCCTGTTTTACTTTGCTGGCAACAACAGCCATTTGGGTTTGTGTAAGCTGAAAGCTGGCAATGTGCAGTATTCTTGGCGTAGCATCGTCTAAAGCTGCTGCTGCTGTAAAATCGGCCGTATTATCCATGGTGGTATAATCAATCAGCCAGTCGGCATTATCCCAATAGCCAGCTGTCTTTTTACGTACGTCCAGCACAGGCGTACCATAACCCAATATTTCTGCAAAAGCACCGTTTAAGATAGAAGTTGCGGCTATGGGAGCTTGATTTATGCGTTCCATAAACTCTTTACGCAGGTCAAAATTGCGATTCTCGCCCATGGGCTGCTGTGTAAAGTCTGATGCAAAATCTGACGGAATAAAACGTGGCACACCTGCCGCAACAGCAGCATCTACCAACACCCCTTGCATATCAATCAGCACATCGCGCAAACCTTGCACAGCCGAAATTACGCAAGAGACGCCCATACATGCTTCCGTAATTTCCGCCTTATTAAGCAAATCTGCTTCCATCACCTCCACTCCCATTTCCTTAAACTCATTTACTTTTACCGGGTCGGTTGTTGAACGTACTACTGCACGTACACTTGCACCGCGTTTAAGTAAGGCTTTTACAATGCGGCCACCCAGATTGCCGGTAGCGCCTGCAACCAGAATTATTTTTTCCATAACTATTTAAGTAATCTTTGTTTTATTGTTGCAGGTTGCATCATTGAATTTAAATAGCAACCTTCCTATCGAACGCAAAATAGTAAACATTGTTTACTATCTTATTAATTAAGCATGATGGAATCCAAAAGCAAAAAAGATTTTCCGGAACATAACGACGATAAAAATTGGGCACGGCTGGTATATATTGCCAAAAAGCACCTCGATATATGGTCACATCAAAGCATCAGGCCGGGGCAAGGGCAGTTAAAGCTTTCCTATATGCCGCTTATATTCAACATCAGTACCAAGGGCAGTACCAATACCGAGATTGCTAAGCGGTCGCTTACGGCCAAGCAGGCCATGAGCCGCACGGTAAAAGAGTTGGAAAACAAGGGTATGATTAGCACGCAGCCCTTATCAAACGATAAAAGAAGCTACCAAATTAATTTAACCGATGAAGGGTTGCAATTTGTACAGGCCGCAAACCTGAGGCTATCTAACCTGGTAGCTAATTACAAGCTACTGGTTGGCGAAGATGATTTCAACATCGCAACTGAAGTGCTGCACAAAATCATTCGCTATCATGAGCAAATGAATAGTGATGACGCTACTGAAGAATGAAGATTTATAAAGCTGTGCGTAAAACCGCTTAACCAGGCTTAAACCTTTATAGCCTTCCGCCTTACAAGCAAACCGATCATCTGTCGGCAATAATTGCTTATCTTAACCTAAGCTCCGTCCTTTCAGTAAAAAGGTGTATTTTTGCGTTGTTCTATCAGGTTATGCTACTCGCAGCAAAAAACCGTTATCAATTATATCGGTTATACTTTAGTCTATGATCACCAGCTACAATAAAAACATCGGTACCAAACATAAAGCCCTAACCATTAATCTGGACCCTGCAATTTATGGCACTTTTGCCGAAATTGGCGCAGGGCAAGATGTTGCGGCGCACTTTTTTAAGGCAGGCGCATCATCGGGCACAGTGGCTAAAACCATGTCGGCTTATGACATGATATTTTCTGACGCCATTTACGGCGTACAAAAAGTAAAACGCTATGTAAGTGAGCAGCGGCTCATAGCCATGCTGGAGCGCGAATACGGGCTAATGATAGAACGGTTAGCCGAACAACGCGGAAGCACCTCAACATTTTTTGCCTTTTCGGGCACCTTCTCAACCCTCAATTACCATAAAACCAACGAGGGCCACGGTTGGATGGGTGTACGCTTTCAGTTAGAACCCAATGGCGAGTACCACGAAGTAGTTATACACGTAAAATTAATTGATAACGATGCCAACCTGCAGCAGCAAGCTGTAGGTATATTAGGTGTAAACCTAATATATGCCTGTTTTTATTATAATGAAACACCATCAGTTTTCCTGATGTCGTTGATGGATGACTTATCTAAAGACCGCATCCAGATAGATATGGTGCGCTTTGAAGGGCCAAGGTTTGCCAAGGTAGACAACCGCCTGATGAGCTTACATTTGGTTAAGTACGGTTTTAGTGACGCTGCCCTGTTTGGTCCGGATGGCAAGAACATGCAACCATCAGAGGTGTTATATAAAAAGCACATGGTGGTTATACGCGGCAGGTTCAGGCCGCTGATTAATGTGCATTTAGATATGCTCAACACCGGTGTAAAGCAATTTATGCAAGAACCCGATGTGGACGAAAGCAAGGTTGTGGTGGTTACCGAGCTTACGCTGCAAGCCCTGAAAGAACGTAATGCCGATGAAACGGCCGATATTGATGAAAAAGACTTTTTAGACCGGGTTGACATTTTATGTTCGTTAGGCCAAACGGTGCTAATCTCCAATTTTCATGAATATTATAAACTGGTGGCCTATCTTTCCAAAATTACCAAATTAAAGGTAGGCGTGGTTTTAGGCTATCCTAACCTCGAATATATCTTCTCGGAGGAGCATTATCAGAATTTGCCGGGCGGTATCCTCGAATCGTTCGCTACGCTGTTTAGCCGTAAGGTAAAACTGTTTGTTTACCCTACCCTGCGCGATGGCCTGATCTGGAACTGCCTTAAGTTTACGCTTCCGCCACACCTTATTGATTTATACCGCTACCTGATTGCCAATGACAAGATTGAGGATATAAGGCATTATAACGAAACCAACCTGCATGTACAGACAGATAAAGTTTTGGAACTGATAAAACAGGGAGCAGATGGCTGGGAAGAATATGTACCGGCCGAAGTAGCCACCATGATTAAAGAACGCTGCTTGTTTGGCTACCCATGCGAAGTACCAGCCACCAATATAACCGATATGGGGGCTGAGAACGCCAGTCTCTCTTAGTTAAATATTTCTGCAGGCACGTTAACGGTTAGTATTGTCATCAGCTCGTTATGAACTGTTGCCGTCTAAAACATTTCTATGGTTTCTTCGTCTTTTCAAGAAACAAGTGAGGTTTTAGATAACACACAGTAATTCATCCGGATGAGGCAGCGCAATTACGTTTACATAACGTTTAAACTACAATTAAACTTCTTATTTGCATTTCTGCTTGCAGTAATGCCGTTTTGCAGTTATGCCCAGCTTACACCGGTCGATTCGCTAAAGGCCGATTCATTGCGCCGTGCACGTTTGGGCCAACCCAAAGTAGTGGATACGCTTTACAAGCAATATGACGTAGGCGACCTTTTCACGACCATCTTTCATCCGGGCAGAAAGCCCGACTCGTTGAAAAAGAAATCAGGCATTACCATTATTCCAAACATCGCTTCTAACCCCAGCATTGGTTCGCAAATTGGTATCAAAGCGGTAGCCGGCCGTAAGTTGGGTAATGATCCGCGCACCTTAATGTCGGTAGCGGCAACCTCTGCATCTATTACTACTAAAGGCATCATTTATTTTTACGTTAACCACAATGTGTTTACGCCACAAAATAAGTGGAACCTGCAGGGTAGCCTGGTTGTAGCCAAAACCGTTACACCCGATTTTGGATTGGGTATTGGCCAAAGTGCCGAAGGCAGCACGGCCGACCAGGTACTGGCCAACCCTGCACGTAAAGGATACGTGCTCCACTCCATTTACTTCAACATTCGCGAGAAGGTGTATAAGCAGGTTTATCCCAACCTGTTTGTGGGCGCTGGCGCATCGTTCGATATCAGACGAAGTATAGAAGACCGGATATCGACTACCAACCTAACACCTTATAATATTTATAGCGACCGCAACGGGTTCGACCTGAATAATTACACTTCCAACGGCTTACTTTTTAGTGCAGAATATACCACCCGCGACAATCAGAACCGGGCTTATAAAGGCATTTATGCTGATGCCGGCTTCAGGATTAACCAACGCTGGATGGCCAGCAGCAAAAATGCCGTACAATTTACCTACGATTTGCGGAAATATATCAGTTTATCGAAACGGCATCCCGAGCATGTGATTGCATTATGGAACTGGAGCTCGTACGTATTAAGCGGGGCACTACCTTACCTCGATTTACCTGGCACCGGCAAAGATCCCAGCCTGCGGAGCGGCCGTGGTTATACCATCGGTTATTTTAAAGGCACCCAGTATTTTTATACCGAAGCCGAATATCGCTTCCCTATAACCCGTAACAAGTTTCTGAGCGGCGTAGCCTTTTACCACCTGCAAACCGCTAATGATGATGCCGGTACGCAGCTCTTTGAAAAATGGCAGCCCGGCTATGGCGGTGGCCTGCGCGTACTTTTCAACAAAGCTACCCGTACTAATCTTTGTTTAGATTATGCTTTTGGAAAGTTTGGCGCCCGAGGTTTCTTTTTGGGATTGAACGAGGCATTTTAATGGGGCTGCCTGTCTGTCTTGCATCTTGTTACTTGCCCCTTGCGGCTAATTTGCTACCTTAGCCGCCGGCATGACGGTACTGGCAGTAACTCTTATAATTTTAGCCGGCTCGTACCTGGCGGGCTTACTCGGCTCCTTAACGGGTTTGGGTGGCGGTGTGGTTATCATACCCCTGCTTACCCTGGTGCTCAACGTTAACATTCATTACGCCATTGGTGCATCATTGGTATCGGTTATCGCTACATCCTCCGGTTCTGCAGCGGCCTATGTTAAGGAAGGCATCACCAATATACGGCTGGGTATGTTCCTGGAAATTGCCACTACTATCGGGGCCATGGTAGGCGCTATGCTTGCCCTGCACATTCAAACCAGTGTTATTGCTATAGTTTTCGGACTGATATTGATCTTCTCGGCCCTGATGTCGCTTAAAGAGAAAAAAGAACACATAAACCAGCACAAAAGCCAACTGGCCGAAAAGCTGAAACTAAACAGCCACTACCCTACCCAGGATGGCTTGGTTGAATACGGCGTGGTAAACGTAGGCGGCGGCTTTTTTATGATGCTGTTTGCCGGTATTATATCGGGCCTGCTAGGCATCGGGTCGGGCGCATTAAAGGTTGTGGCGATGGATGGCATTATGCGCATCCCTTTCAAGGTATCAACCACTACCAGTAATTTCATGATAGGCGTTACAGCCGCAGCCAGCGCCGTAGTGTATTTACAGCGCGGGTATATCGATCCAGGTCTTTCTATGCCGGTAGTAATTGGCGTATTGCTGGGTGCATTAACCGGTTCCAAAATACTGGTGCATACGCAATCCTCGCAATGGGTACGGTGGGTATTTGCTGTTATAGTAACTTTTTTGGCCGCGCAAATGATTTACAACGGTATAACTCACAAAATTTAACTCATTATGCTTAGCCAAAAATCAACAACTGATATAGATATACAGCACATTATCGGCTGGATACTGCGCCTGGGTGTGATCATATCCATGTTTGTTGTTTTTGCAGGTGGCTGCTTATATTTGTACAGGCACGGCACCGAGGTGTTGCAATACAGCCAGTTTAAAGGTGTTCCCGACTTTGTGCATACGCCGTTAGGCATATGGCATGGCATATTAACGCTAAGGGGCAGGGCTATTATACAAGCTGGTATTATATTGCTGATTGCTACACCGGTGATCCGCATTATATTTTCGGCCATTGGTTTTGCGTTAGAGAAAGATTGGCTGTACACGGGCTTAACGCTCCTGGTGTTGGCCATTATAATAGGTAGTGCGTTAACTGGTCATGCCGGGTAACAAGCCGCATTTTTGATAGCATATTTTGATGATGAAAAAATTACTTCTGCTCAGCAGTCTCCTTTTAAGCTTACTACCCGCACTGGCACAAACTGAACCAGGCAACTACCGTGCGGCACTAAATAAGTTTATGCTATACTACAACCGCAACCAGGCAGATAGTATTTTCCTGATGTTTTCTCCTGAGGTAAAAAAGGAACTACCGTTGGAGAAGAACCGGCAAATGCTGGGACAACTGCAAACACAGTTAGGTGGTATACAAAAGGCCACCTTTATGAGCATGAGCGATAACGTAGCCACTTACAAAGCTGATTTCCAGAAATCGAGCCTGGCTATGAAAGTTAGCATGAACACCGCCCACCAGATAAGCGGGCTATTATTCGACAACCTGAAACCAGAAACACAGGCTACTACTGCTACTAATACCAATGACCCTAATACGGCAGAAACACCTTTAGAACTAAAAACCCTATCGGGTACTATTCACGGAACGTTGGCTATGCCTAAACAAGTAACTGGTAAAGTGCCGGTTGTGTTAATTATAGCAGCCGCTGGGCCCACCGACCGCAACGGCAACAAACCTAAAGTAAACCAAACCACTAATAGTTACCGGCTACTGGCAACCGAACTGGCAAAAAACGGAATTGCTTCACTACGTTATGATAAACGTTTGGTTGGCGAAACCATTAGCTCCACCCGCGAAGCACAACTACGTTTTGATGATTATGTTGACGATGCGGTAGCGCTGATAACTCAATTGCATGATGATCCGCGTTTTTCGAAAGTAGTGATACTTGGGCACAGCGAAGGCTCTTTGGTAGGTATGCTCTCAACGGCAGGCCAGCCGGTAAGCGCCTTTATTTCGGTTGAAGGCGAAAGCATGACAGCCGACAAGATTATTACCGAACAGCTAAAATCGCAACCCGACTATATTACAAAAGGCTTTAAAACTATTACCGATAGTTTGCGCAAAGGGAAAACCTACGATCAGGTTGATCCGGCTTTATACAGCATTGCCCGCGTGAGTGTGCAACCTTACCTCATGACCTGGATGAGATTTGATCCTACGAAAGAGATTAAAAAAGTAAAAGTACCGGTGCTACTTGTACAAGGCGCTAATGATGTACAGGTGAGCGTTGCCGATGCCGAAAAGCTAAAGAAAGCCAAGTCGGATGCCAAACTGGTTATCATTCCGGGGATGAATTATGTACTTAAAGACGCACCATTAGCTGCGCCAGCCAACATAGCCACCTACAATCAGCCCAACCTGCCTATCAAAACCGAGTTGGTAGGCGCAGTGGTTGACTTTGTTAAGGCCCTTAAATAAGCCTTACAATAATGCTATGTTTTGTGCGGGTATTAACCGGCCTGGGTTAAGATTTCCAGCTGCCCAGCAAGCGCCTCAATACAATAATTTCGGCGGTATGGTAAGCAGTATGATCGGCAGCTTGTAATGCCTCACGCAACAAAGTTTGCCCGCTACCATGCGGAATAGGCTTGTACAGATCTTCCGTTCCAACAAGCTCCATCAATTCGTGCAAATCTGTTTTAATTTGCGTTACTGAGCGGTCCCAATCATCTTCGCTGGCCGGCGCGGCTTCTTTAGGCCAGTATTCGTCTGGCCATTTAGGCGATTGATGGTTGCCGTCTTTACAAAATTCCAGCATATCCCATTGCGCAATGCGTATGTGTTCTACCAGTTGCCATATGCTATAAGGCAACCCATAAGGCCTCTCGCCGCGCTGGCTCGCTGGCAAATCTTTCAGGGCGTCATCTAAACCGGCATGGGCTGTACCTCCATCCATCAGTTTATGCAACTCGGTTATCAGGTTTGAATTATTGTCGGCCATAAAATCTTTTTAGCGACAACAAACTGTAGCGCACTTGGTTGATGATAGAATAAATTATTAATTTGTATTGATATATCAACTCAATGATAAAATGGCTTAAACGTATAGGCTTTGCCGGTTTTATGTTCTTCCTGCTAAAAGGCTTGGTTTGGGTAGGCATATTCTTTTACGTTAAATCCTGTTCAGACCAGAAAAAAACAAAGGCCGGTAATGTTTCCCGGCCTTACAAAACTGTTACTTCCTGTATTTATCACGTATAGCTTTAAACTCCGAACCTGCTTTCCATTTAGGCCATAGCGTGGTGGAGTAAGCGAGTTTGTAACCCACGGCATAAAGCAATTGCAAATCCTGTATGGTTCCGCTTACATCCCAGGTGGTGGCATTGTATTCGTCTGATGGTTTGTGGTAGGTTTTGGCAGTAAAATCATCATGCAGCTGAGTGCCGGCTGCTTTGCCTTTGCCCACTAGATCTATACCGCTTTCGGTGTAAAGGGCAGGTATGCCAATCTTGGCAAAGTTAAAATGGTCAGACCTAAAGTACATGCCTTTAGACGGGTCAGATTCGGGTGCGATGTAACGGCCCTGCCCTTTGGCAACTTCCTTCAAGTAATCTTCCAGCTCTGACTGGCCAAAGCCTATCAATCCAATATCCTTGGTTTTGCCATACGGGTAAAACATATCCATATTAATATCGGCCACAGTTTTCTCTTTGGCGAAAACCGGGTTCTCGGCATACCAGGCAGATCCCCACAACCCCTGCTCCTCAGCCGTTACCGACAGAAACACGATACTACGGGCGGGCTTATTTTTGCTCCTTTTAAATACGCGGGCCAGTTCGAGCAAGGCAGCCGTGCCGCTGGCATTATCAACGGCACCGTTGTAGATGGTATCTCCTTTTGCGTTGGGCTTACCTATGCCCAGGTGATCCCAGTGGGCCGAGTAAATAATGCACTCATCCGGCTTTTTACTGCCCGGTATAGTGGCTATTACATTGTGCGATTTTTTGTAGGTGGCTGTTACGGCTAATGATGTATTCAAGGTGAGCGAAAGCGGCTTAGCCTTAAAACCTGGTTGCAGTGCACTTTCGAGCATTGCTTTGTAAGCCCTTTCTCCCCCAAATACTAACTTGGCAGCATCCATCGAGAGCCAGCCCTCAATAGCACACTTATATGTTTCATGGCCCCTGTTATCCAGATATAATTTGGTAGCCTTCCAGCTGTTTTGCACCACGCCGAAGCCATAAGCAGCTGGGCCAGTATCATGTATAATTAAGCAGCCTTTGGCGCCGTGCCGTGCAGCCTCGTCGTACTTGTAGGTCCAACGGCCGTAGTAAGTCATGGCTTTGCCTTTAAACTGTTTGGCATCATAGTAACCAGGGTCATTTACCAGCACTACTACAATTTTGTCTTTTACGTCAAGTCCGGCATAATCATCATGGTTATACTCAGGAGCTGTTATGCCGAAGCCGGCAAAAATCAGTTCCCCCTTAACGTCAATGTTACTTTCTGTCCGGCGTGTCCACAATACGTAGTCCCTCAGGCCTTGCAATTGATAGTCAGCATTCGGCACTCTATCCTGCTGCCCAAGGGTCATTGAGGGGTTAGGATTGCAGCTGATAGCGACCATGGGTACTTCCTGCACATAGCTGCCTTTGTTACCTGGCTGAAGACCCAATGCCTTAAACTGCTGCTCCAGGTAAGCTATAGTCTTGGTTTCGCCGGCACTGAAAGGCATGCGGCCCTGCAAATCATCCGCCGACAGCTCTTTTACATATTTAGTGTAAGTAGCAGCGCTGAATAACTTGTTACCGCTATTACTTTGCGCAACGGCAACTAATGAAGTGCTTAAAGCCAGCACACTGAAAACGGCCGATAATTTTTTGATAGACATAAAAAAAGCAGTGCACGAATAAATGCACTGCCCAATTTATCAAATTTAATTTAAGCTTACTTATTTAAATAGGCCTGTAAATCATTCAAGGCCTTTTCCCACCCTTCCTGGTGTGGGTTAATAGATTCTTCACTCTGAAAGTTTTCCTGCACCACTTTAATCCGGCTGCCTTCACCTTCCGATACGAACATAATGGAGAGCAAATGCTCGCTGGGTTTGAATTCGGCGGTTGGCACAGTCCAGTTCCAGCTGTATACTAGCTTTTCATTTTCTTTTACTTCTTTATAATCACCGGTTATGGTAAGCGAAGGTTGTTCATCTTTTCCCATAAACTCGTACTTAAACTGCCCACCTTCCTGAATATCGAGCTCCACATTTTGTAAATGATTTTCTGATGGATGCCACCACTGTTTCAAGTCTTCGGGAGTTACCCAAGCTTTATATAACACTTGCACAGGAACTTTGAAATCCATTTCTGCGCTTAATCTCAATGCCGTAGTTTCCATAAGGTTAATATTCTTTCTTTAACCACGTTTTAACATTCAAATAGTTTCATAAAAAGGTAAACCCTGTGGCTCTATAAACTTATTGCGCTGATATTTTAAGTAGTTTTGAACGTTTAAACTTCATCTGCAACATGGGATACCCAAGCTTACCAGCCTGCATAACCGACCTGGAAAAAAACGGTCATTTAATACGCATTAAAGAAGAGGTAGATCCTTATCTGCAAATGGCCGCTATTCACCTTCGGGTGTTTGAACATCAGGGACCAGCCATTTTATTCGAAAATGTAAAAGGCAGTAAGTTCCCCGCCGTATCTAACCTGTTTGGTACGCTTGATCGCTCACGCTTCATTTTTAGGGATACGCTGGAGAAAATCAAAACGCTGGTTGATTTAAAGACCGACCCGATAAAAGCAATTAGAAGGCCTTTTAGCTATGCCAATGTGGCACTCACTGCACTATCAGCCCTGCCCATGAAAACTGGCAAAAGCGCCCCTATCAATTTTGGTCGCACAGTAATAAGCGCCTTGCCTCAGGTGGTAAATTGGCCCATGGATGGTGGTCCTTTTGTAACCATGCCACAGGTATATACAGAGGATGCCGACAAACCAGGTATCCTGAATGCCAATTTAGGCATGTACCGCATACAGTTGGGCGGCAATGATTACATAACTGATAAAGAGATAGGCCTGCATTACCAATTGCATAGAGGCATTGGAGTGCATCAAACTAAGGCCAACGCTAAAGGGCAGCCGCTTAAGGTCAGCATATTTGTAGGTGGCCCGCCATCGCATCCGGTAGCGGCCGTTATGCCCTTACCCGAGGGGCTATCAGAAATGACATTTGCAGGTGCATTGGGAAACCGCAGGTTCAGGTACTTTTATGATGCTGAAGGCTTTTGTATATCGGCCGATGCTGACTTTGTAATTACAGGTACGGTGATGCCGCATGAAAACAAACCCGAGGGCCCCTTTGGCGATCATTTGGGTTACTATAGCTTAACTCATCCTTTCCCGTTAATGAGGGTGCATAACGTATACCATCGTAAGGATGCTGTATGGTCTTTTACGGTGGTAGGCCGCCCACCACAGGAAGATACCAGCTTTGGTGCGCTGATACATGAAATAACCGGCTCAGCCCTGCCATCAGAAATACCCGGACTACATGCCGTAAATGCTGTAGATGCCGCCGGTGTGCACCCCTTATTGTTTGCTATTGGCAGTGAGCGTTACACGCCTTACCTGAAAGAGCGCCGCCCGCAGGAGATACTTACCATTGCCAATCACATTTTGGGCAAGAATCAGCTGAGCCTGGCTAAGTACTTATTTATTGCAGCAAAGGAAGACAACCCGGATTTGAACATTAATGACATTACCGGCTTTTTGAAACATGTGCTTGAGCGTGTTGATTTAACCCGCGACCTTCACTTTTACACCCGGACCACCATTGATACGCTTGACTACAGCGGCAGCGGCCTCAACAGCGGCAGCAAGGTAGCCATAGCCGTAGCCGGCGAAAAGAAGCGTGAGTTGTGGACCGAGCTGCCTGCCGGTTTTAGCTTGCCACGACCATTTAATGTATTTAAAATGGCTATGCCTGGCGTATTGGCTATTGAAATTGACAAGCACTTGCACGAAGATGATGTAACAAATGCTTTAAGCATTTTAGATGATTATTTGAAAGATGAAAACCTTACAGGCCTGCCATTAATAGTGCTATGCGATAACGCTGGCTTTACCGCACAAAACATCAATAACCTGGTGTGGGTAACCTTTACCCGCAGTAACCCCTCACACGATATTTATGGTATTCGCAGTTTTACCGAGCATAAGCACTGGGGCTGCAACGGCCCGCTTATCATTAACGCCCGCATTAAGCCTCACCACGCACCCGTGTTAGAAAAGGACCCGGCTGTAGAAAAGTTAGTAGATAAGATGGCTCAAAAGGGCGGCAGCTTATATGGTATAATATAAGTGGGTATGATTAGTTAAAACAGCATTCTCTTTTAGGGACTAAATTTTATCCCACATTATTCTAATGAAGTAATTTATACTAATGCTGTTACTTTTCTGCTGTTCTTTCTTGCTGCTAACAGCCAAAGCTTTTATGTAAGTGATCTTACAAAGATGATAAGAGCTACCTTTGTAAATAATGTGCATCAAACAACTCTAATATATTCGCTAATGAATACGGAATATTTTATTCCCAGTTAGCCTGCCCCAAAATGTATTAAATCAAAAAAGGCACATCACTGTGCCTTTTTTGATTTTGTATAAAGTGAAAATATCAGTCTTCTTTCTTCTTCTCTTTTACGATCACAAAAACGTCTTCATTAGCGCGTTTCATCAAATACTTTTCACGGGCAAATTTCTCAAGCTTTTGCGGATTAGAGCTTAACTCATCAAGCTCCTTGGATACCTGAGCGGTCTCTTTAGTGTAAAAGTCGCGTTCCTGTTCCAGCTTGCTCAACTGTTGCCGTTGCTCATACTGGCTGTACAGATCGTTCTTATCAAAAAACAGCATCCATACCACAAATACTACAGTTACCAGGAAAAACTTGTTCTTAAACAAATCAATTGCCCGTTTCATATTAAAAGGTGATTTCAAATTCATTATAAATGTAAATCGAAAAATTGAACCCTACAACTATCTGACTGTTAATTTTTTGATGACGTATCAGCCCTGCTTCCGCCGCTACGGCTGTTACCGTTACTGTTCCCAAAACGGCGCTTGCCATTACGGTGATTGTTGGATGAACGGCCGCCTTGTCCAGGCTTTTCATTACTCATCTGCTCGCGAATGCGATCTACCGTGTTCATTTGTTTCATGGGATAAGGGTGCGCATCATTCACAGGGATGGTTTTGGCAATCAGCTTGTGAATGTCTTTCAGAAAATCTTTTTCCTCGTGATCGCAAAAAGAAAATGCAATACCACTGGCACCTGCCCTACCTGTACGGCCAATGCGGTGTACGTAGGTTTCGGGCACGTTGGGCAGTTCAAAATTAATCACGTGCGTTAATTCCTCCACGTCAATACCACGTGCTGCAATATCGGTAGCTACTAATACCCTTGTAGTACGGGCCTTAAAGTTACTCAACGCACGCTGCCGCGCATTTTGCGATTTATTGCCATGTATAGCCTCGGCTGTGATACCTACACGGCTCAAATCTTTTACAACTTTATCGGCACCGTGTTTGGTACGGGTAAATACCAGTACGCTTTGTATGCTTTTATCTTGCAGAATGTGATTAAGCAGGGCTTTTTTATCTCCTTTTTCTACAAAGAATACCTCCTGTTGTATGGTATCTGCAGTTGAAGATACCGGTGTAACCTCAACCTTTTCGGGCTTATTTAAAATCGTGTCGGCCAGTTGCTGTATCTCTTTAGGCATGGTAGCCGAAAAGAAAAGCGTTTGACGCTTGGCAGGCACCTTGGCAATGATTTTTTTAACATCGTGTACAAAGCCCATATCCAGCATACGGTCGGCTTCGTCCAATATCAAAAACTTGATATGATCAAGATGCACAAAGCGCTGGTTCATTAAATCCAGTAAACGGCCGGGCGTAGCCACCAATATGTCAATACCACGCCTTAAAGCATCTGTTTGCGGGTTTTGTGACACGCCGCCAAAAATAACCATGTGTTTTAAGCCGGTATGACGGCCATACGCTGCCAGGCTTTCATCAATCTGAATAGCAAGCTCGCGGGTTGGCGTTAATATTAAGGCTTTTATAGTTTTTTGTTCCTTATGCTGTGTACGTTCCTCGTGCAGTATTTGCAGCAAAGGGATGGAGAAAGCCGCTGTTTTACCGGTACCGGTTTGTGCACAGCCAAGCAAATCCTTTCGCTGTAATATAATAGGTATGGCTTGTTCCTGTATGGGGGTGGGTTGAGTATATCCTTCGGTTTTAAGCGCTTTAAGAATAGGCTCTATTAAATTTAAATCTTGAAATAACATGTAAAATGAATAACGTATATAAAGCTGTACAGACAGTACAGTATCATGATGAGTTTTAGCAATCCGGGATTAATTATAGTGGACTGATAACACAAAGATACGATAAATACGCCAATAAAAAAAGCAGGCCCATAAGGCCTGCTCTTCATGATGGTTGCTAACAGTTGTTAAACAAATTTGTAAACGTCACCCATTGCACTGCTGTCGCTCGCGCCCACTTTCAAGTCTTTTATCAAACCTGTATCCAAGGCATAAACCCAACCGTGAACATGCAGTTCCTGGCCTTTTGCCCAAGCGCCTTGTACTATAGTAGTTTTACAAAGGTTATTTACTCCTTCAATTACGTTGTATTCAACCATTTTATCGAACTTCTCCTTCGGATCAGTAATCTCGCTTAAATCAGTCGAATACTTGTTATAAACGTCTTTAATTACGCGCAACCAGTTATCAATCAGGCCAAACTGCTGGTTACCCATTGCAGCCTGCACGCCTCCACAACCGTAATGACCAACTACAATAACATGCTTAACTTTCAACACATTTACGGCATAATCAAGCACCGATAACAAGTTTAAATCGGTATGCACTACTACGTTGGCAATGTTACGGTGCACGAATATTTCACCCGGATTAGTGCGGGTAATACGGTCGGCAGGCACCCGGCTATCGGCACAGCCAATCCATAGTACCGGTGGCTTTTGCCCGTTTGCCAACTTTTGGAAAAACTGCGGGTCTTCCTGTAACGCCTCTTCTACAAACTTCTGGTTACCTTCCAGCAAACTTTCGTAAGTGATGTGACTGGTGTCATGAATACTTAAATGAATTGGTTGATTGTCCATGATATAAATTCAATTTGGTTTGTTATTAATATGTTATTAAGTAAAATACATTTTACAGGCACAGCAATATTTCCAGCCACATTAACAACTAAAGCATCTGGCGCGTTCCCGCCTTATAGTAAAGCTCGGCCAAGGTTTTCTGATAACCCGAGATCATACTTTCCAGTTTGATCCGCATATCAATTAATTTAGTTTCACGGCTGTTAATTAAAAAAAGCGTGCTCTCGCCAAGTTCAAACTTTTGGTTTTCACCCTGCAACAGTAAACTCTGGTTTTTAACGCTCTGCAATTGTACCGCTAATTGCGATTCATAGGCCTGCAAATCGTTATACGCTGTGCGGATATTATTGTTGATCTCGCGCCCGGATTGCTGCAGGTCGAAATCCAATTCCTGTTGCTTAATTTTCACCTCCCGGAGCTTACCTCTTTCGGCACGCAAAAATAACGGAAAAGAAAAATCAAGACCTATTTTATGGTTATTCCAATTAAAATCATAATAATCGGGTACATAACTATTCAGCGATCTGCGGCTGGATATCAGGGTTCCGCTAACATTAATCTTTGGTTTAAGCAACTCCTGCCGGTACGCCTGTTCAATGGCTAGCTGGCCTCGTTTTGAACGGAGCTTGACCAGCTCAGGGTGTTGTACGGCCGCCTGGGCCACCAGTGTATCCAAAACAACTTTATTTACATGCTGTACGTTCCCATCTAACACCTGTGGTACGGCATCTTGTGGCAGTTCCAGCGGATTACCTTGCTCATTCCACAAATGGTTAGATAGTATCAAACGGGCGTTGGCTAATTCAATCTTATTCTTTTCAAACTGAATGAGCCGCTCCTGTACCGTAACATAAGCCTCTACAGAATCAATGGGAGCCTTATCGCCAATTTGGGTTTGAGCGCTTACCGCTTTAAACCGTCGTTGCGCTAGTTCAACCCCTTCTTGGGTCAGCATTAATTGCCTGTATGCATAGTACCAGCTCCAATAATCTTTAGCTATGGCATACCACGTACTGTTTATCTGCTTCACCCTTTCGGCTTCCGCGTACTGTACCATTATTTTTGCCTGCCTTAAGGTACTGCGCCTGGCATCGATCAGGAGACCCTGGCCGAGCGGAATTGACAAGCCAACACCTGTTAAGCCCGACAGGCTGGTACGGGTTTCGGGGTTGGTATAATAACCTACGTTACGGTCATACCCTACTTTCAGGTCGGCACCGGCCAGCCAAAGCGGCACTTTAAGCTCGCTGTTCCAGTGGTTGTAATAATCGGTACCGCCAAAAAGCTTACGGCCAAAAGTAGCCTTTATGTTAGGATCAAAATATCCCAAAGATTGTAACACGTTTGCCCTTGCGGCATCTGTTAAAAGCGCAGCCTGCTTTATGATGGGATGGTACCTAAACGCCATCATTTGCAAATCATCAAGCGCAAATATTTTATTGGTATCAATAGTTTGCCTGTTTTGGGCACTAACTGCCATTGAATGTAGCAATAACAGCAGCGGCAGTAACAGAGCAATCATATGAGTTCTTACTTTCAGTATCTTCATATTCTCTTCTGTCAGATGCTACTAACTTTTCTTTTCTTTTTCTTTATCCTTGCTACCGGTATCAGGTTCCTTTTCCAGGCTGGGCGGGAAACCGTTAAGCTGCCGCCATATTTCATACCATACCGGTACCGAACGTAATATTACACGGCCGTACACGCCCGATCCCTGACGCAATTGCGGCGGCCAGGGCTCATCTTTGGTTGGAACCGGGTTAGCTTGCTTTATTAACAAGCGATACTTTCCACCCGAACTGCTAACCTTATCAATAGAAAAGACCTTGCCGGCAAACGTCCCTACCGCAACCGATGGCCAGCCCGAAAACTGGATTGATGGCCAGCCCTCAAATTGAAGCCTTACATCGCTGGTATCCAGTATAAGCGGAACATCCATTGCGCTTACATAAATTTCGGCAGCCACCTGTGGTGATTTAGGCTGCAGGGTGGCTATAGATTCGCCTTCCTTAATATTTTCGCCTAAACCTGCTTTTAAAGTTTTTACCACAAACCCGCTTTGCGGCGCCCGTACCACATACAAGTTACGCCTGATAGATATGTTGGCAATATCATTACGCAGTTTGGCAATCTCACCCTGCACACTGGCACGGCCAGATATGGCCGAACCCAGGTCAGACTGGGCTTTAGCCAGCGTTTCCTGATATTTGGCGCGGATATTATCCAGATCAATACGTGCGTTGATTAGATTTTGCTTGGAATTATTGAGCTTATTTTGCTGACTGATCACTTTAGCTTTATCTTCCTGAAGTTTGAGCCTTCTCGACTCAATATCAGTAAGCGAAAACAAACCGGTTTTGTAACCCGCTTCATAACGCTTAAGCCGTGCCTGGCTGATGTCGTAAAAATTTTGAACAGCCACTAAGTCAGCGCTGTCAATGTCAACATAGTTTTTAGCCTGCCTTACTTTATTTTCGGCCGCACTTAACTGAAAGCGTAAGCCGTTGGTTAGCGCCGCAATCTGCGCATTGCCTGCCTCTATTTTCTGAACTGCGGCTACTTCGCTTCCACGTTTAGCAGTTAGCTGCTCATTTAACCTTTCGGGCAATTCCGGATCAAAGTACGACTGGCTGGTTTCTGATAACACAAGTATAGTGTCACCTTTCTTTACTTCCTGTCCTTCGCTAACCGCCCAGCGCTCAATACGGCCCCCAATTTGGTTTTGCACCGTCTGCGGCCGGTCTTGCGGCCGCAAGGCTGTTACAGTACCCCTGCCGGGTATGGTTTGCCGCCAGGGCAACATTAAAATAATGATAAAGAGGATTAGTACGGCAATAAGTATGCGGCCCAGCAAACGCGCACCTTTGGCCGGCATTAATTTCTGAACCGATTTTTCGGATAGCTGCTCCCAGTTTTCCATTACCTCAGTAATATTCTGCTTTTTACTCATGGCTCAACTCTCCTTCCTGTAACTCTAAATCAGTTACTATAGCCAGCTTTTCACTACCGGTAACCATGTCAAATACAGTGTTCATATTGGTCATAAGCTTTTCTATCGCATAGCTAATCTGAACAACAATAACTTCTGCTGCCACGAACTGGCCAAATGACATTTCGCGCGTTACCACAAAGTAAGATCCCAGTAATAGCAGTCCACCCATGAGGATAGTGCGTATGGCAACCGCACTTACAAAAAAGCGTTTCAGGATAGCAAAGTGGTCGTTACGGGCTTGCAGGTAGTTGGCGGTAATTTCGTCAGTCGTTTCAACAACTTCCCGCCGCTTCTCAGCGCTGTTGCGGTAAGGGTCTAAATCGGCAGCTACTTCTTCAAGATAAGCAACAACCTCGTATTTATATTCAGATTCTTCCATACTGGTTTCAACACCCGACTTGAAATACAGCCATAGTATCAAGATAACAAACAGTATAACAAGGATACCAAATGCGATAAAAAACGGGTGATAAAAAGACAGTAGTATAGCACTAAAAAAGATCTGAACTGCAGCTGCAACAATTTCAACCAGCAACTTGGTTAACCCCTTTTGAATGGTGAGTATATCAAAAAATCGGTTTACCAATTCCGACGGATTCTCATCAGCCAACGCTTGTTTTTTAATGCGTGGCAGCCTATAGGCAAATTCAAGTGCAGTTTTGGCAAATATCTTTTGCTCAATTACTTCAACCAGTGATAACTGCCCGATGAGGAGCAACCCACCAATAATTATGCCCACCAGAATTACGGCTATGAGGAGGTAAGTAGAACTGTATAACGCGCCGTTTGATAACAAATTGAATACGGCAGTAGTACCTAAAGGCAATGTAAGGCCTATGAGGCCTATAAGCATTGCGTAAATAAATATGTAGTTAATGGTTGAACGCTCGTAGTGCAAAATACGCACAAGCCTTTGCCACGGTGTAAGTATTTCCTTGTGATGATGTTTCTTCATTATTAAAAATTGGAGAACAGTAATCCGGTTTTCGATTCTTTAAGTTTGGCTTTACCCACTTAACCAACCGTGCTGTTTGGGAACAAAGCGCTGTAACGACGTTAACGGCAAATGGTAAATGTTACAACTACTAAATGAGCTTCAACTAACACCGTTGCATGTTGGTAGAGCCGTGTACCCGGATGTACTTATTATTTTATTATTTGGATATAAGCAATAGTTTATGCTTTGTCATTCAAAATATTAGTTTCTGTGCTTGCTTTTCCAGGTAGATGAAAAGAGCGCTGACTTACCAAAGAGTTACAGTGATTATACTGGTTGTTTATACTTTAATTCCTTAAATGCAGGTACATCATACCTGTCTTTTATCTCATAAAGTTCTACTATGATGCCTTTGGTAAAGGCGTTGTGCTTATAATTATGAATGATCTCCAACACGTCAACATCAATATAACGTGAGTTGGAACCATCAATAACCACATGCGACTCGGCCGGCAGGCTGGTTAGCGTTACTTGTATAGCGGCTTTATTTAAAAAGGATACTTCTTCGGCCAGTTTGATACGAATTACCTCTTTGTCTTCCTTGCAATCAATTTGATAAAAGTAAGGGTTACGCAAATTGGTACGCAGTATATAGAATATACCTACCAGCATGCCTATCCCTACACCAATCAGCAAATCGGTTAGCAGTACGGCCACAATGGTAACCACAAAGGGGATGAACTGGCTCCATCCTTTGTGCCACATATGCTTAAATAAAGCTATACGAGCCAACTTGTAACCTGTTACCAGCAGTATAGCCGCTAAACACGATAGTGGTATCAAATTAATAAGCGTAGGTATAAACAGGAATGACAACAGCAACCAAAAGCCGTGTAAAACAGCGCTGGTTTTGGTACGTGCACCGGCATTTACGTTAGCTGATGAACGCACAATAACGGCAGTCATGGGCAAACCGCCTAAAAGGCCACTCACAATGTTGCCCGCACCCTGTGCTATCAACTCGCGGTTAGTGGGAGATATACGCTTTATAGGGTCGATCTTATCCACAGCTTCTAAACTGAGCAGTGTTTCCAAACTGGCTATTACAGCAATGGTAAAGGCAGTAATCCAAACTTGCTTATTGGTTATCTCCGAAAAATTAGGCGACTTGAACAAGGAGAGGACAGATCCAATACCATCCACAACGGGTATTTGTACAAACTGTTTATCGCGCAACGCAAAGCTGGTGCCGGCAAACAAAGTGCTTAGTAATACACCGGCCAGTACCACCAGCAGTGGCGCAGGTACAAGGGCTACCTTCTTAATTTTGGGCCAGTAAATCATCAATGCCAGCGATACCAGGCTGATGATCACAGCTCCATAATTAATTTTAGACACGGCACTCAATATACCCGAAAAGGTATTGTCCTTATCAACCTGCATAAAACCTTCATCACCTTCAAAATCTGCATCGTAACCTACTGCGTGCGGAAACTGTTTCAATATCAGTATTAAACCGATAGCCGCCAGCATACCTTCAATTACTGCAGAGGGAAAGTAATTACCTATTGTGCCGGCTTTAATTACACCCAGCAGTATTTGGAATACACCAGCTATCATTACACTTAGCAAAAAGGCCTCGTAAGAACCCAGTTTGCCAATTGCCGTTAACACAATAACCGTTAACCCAGCAGCAGGGCCTGCCACGCTCAGTTGTGAACCGCTGACCGTGCCAACTACTATACCGCCAATAATACCGGTTAACAAACCGGCAAAAAGCGGTGCACCCGATGCCAGGGCGATACCCAAACATAGCGGTAAAGCCACCAGGAAAACGACAATACTTGCCGGAATATCCTTCTTTAAATTTTTAGACAAGAAATATTTTTGCAGATGCAAGCCACCTGCAGCCGACCCTTGTTGCGCCATGACAATTATTGAAAAGCCTTATTAAATAAAGTACTATTACAAAGTAAACTAAGCCTGTAGGGCTTACGCTATTTTGCAGTCGGGAGGCGGTGTGGGTACCGAAGAGTGGTAAATTTGCTGATAAAGGCAGAGCTCGGGGTTGAGCGTTGTTAACGTGTTAATGATTAATGGCTCATGCACTATTTGAAAGGCGTACATGCAGTCTTCATCAAAAAACTTTTTTTCTTTGCTGCCTTCCTTATCAGGATCGTCTTTTTCGTTTTTACTTTCCTGTTCAAGCTGCATAATTACAGCACTAACAGTTTTGTTATTAAGCGATAAAAACGCAGGAGCTATAGATATGATCAACTTTGTAAGAAAGATGGTCATAAACAGCAAGCAAACAAAAACTTTGTTAGTCCTGATTTTCATCAACTGCAATTATAGCTTTTTTTTGTCATAAAAATATTGCGATTTCCCTATAATTACAAAACCGTAACAATTGTTTAACCAAATTAAAATTGGATAATTTACATATAGAGCAAATAAGGCCAGAGTTAACCTGGAGGCTACGTCGTGGTGCTTTATATCCTGAAGCGCCCCTGCATACCATGGAGATGGACGAAGATGATTACGGCGTGCACTTTGGCGCTTTTTACCCGGATAAACTGGTTGGTGTGGTATCGCTTTTTCAAGATGGCACCGATTTCCAGTTTCGCAAGTTTGCGGTAGACCCACAACTACAGAATCAGGGCATTGGTTTGCAGCTGCTACAATACATCAGCCATTTTGCATTGGCCCAGGCTGGTGAACGCATTTGGTGCAATGCCCGTCTATCGGCTACAGGCTTTTATTCCAGAGCGGGCTTTGTCCAAACAGGCTATCCTTTTAATAAGAACGGCATCGAATATGTGGTAATGGAAAAACCGCTTATATAAAAAGAACCGGTTTGTCTCCACAAACCGGTTCCAGAAAACTATTAACTCCTGAAATTTTACTCATCACAAAACAACAGGTTACCTATTAAGTTTATATTAAACTACAAACAAATTTGAGCTTTCGTGGTACTACAAGTCCGGCAAACTCAATGTCAGCAGCTTTATTATATTTGCTACCTGATAAACAAGTAAATACACATTATGTCTGAACAAGAAAACGATAATAAGCCTCAGCATGTAGCTGTTGTAAACGATACTTCCCTTTCATTTTTTGAGAAATATATAAACAACCCCTCGCCTACCGGCTTTGAGTGGAAAGGCCAGTTACTTTGGCTCGAATACCTGAAACCGTACATAGATACTTACTATGTAGATAACTACGGCACTGCTGTAGGTATCATTAACCCTGAAGCTGAATACAAAGTGGTAATTGAAGCACATGCCGATGAAATATCATGGTTTGTGAATTACATTACCAGCGATGGCTTGATTTACGTTATACGCAACGGCGGCTCCGACCACCAGATAGCGCCATCGAAACGGGTTAACATACATACTGACAAAGGCGTTGTAAAAGCTGTTTTTGGCTGGCCTGCTATACACACCCGCCAGGGCGGCGACAAAGAAGAAGCGCCCACGTTGAAAAACATATTCCTGGATTGCGGCTGCACTTCTAAGGAAGAGGTTGAAGCTATGGGTATACATGTAGGTTGTGTTATAACTTATGAGGATGAGTTCTCGGTATTAAACAACCGCTACTACATGGGGCGTGCGCTGGATAACCGCGCTGGCGGCTTTATGATAGCTGAGGTAGCTCGCCTGTTGAAAGAAAATAACAAGACGCTACCCTTTGGTCTGTATATTGTAAATGCCGTGCAGGAAGAAATAGGCTTACGTGGTGCCGAAATGATTGCTCACAAAATTAAACCGCACGTAGCCATTGTAACCGATGTTACCCACGATACACAAACGCCAATGATTAACAAGATCACGCAGGGCGATCTGGCTTGTGGCCGCGGCCCGGTTATTTCTTATGCACCGGCTGTGCAAAACAACCTGAACAAGCTATTAATCGAGTCGGCTCAAAAAGCAGACATCCCATTTCAGCGCCAGGCGTCATCACGTTCAACCGGTACAGATACGGATGCTTTTGCATACTCAAATGACGGTGTGCCTTCAGCGCTTATTTCGTTGCCTTTGCGTTACATGCATACAACAGTCGAAATGATACATAAAGAAGACGTAGACAACGTAATACGCCTCATTTATGAAACTTTATTAAATATTGAAGCCGGACAGGATTTCAGATATATTAAATAATTGTTATCCTTGTTCTAACTATAAACTTTAATTCACTTAAGTAAGCCTGTAAAGCTTATATTTATATTTTACAAACACTATGAAACCAACGTTATTAATATTGGCCGCAGGTATGGCCAGCCGTTATGGCAGCATGAAACAGGTTGATGGATTTGGCCCTAATGGCGAAACCATTATTGACTACTCTATTTATGACGCTATTAAAGCTGGCTTCGGTAAAGTGAGCTTTATCATCCGCGAGGAGTTTTTAGATTCATTCAAAGCCATATTTGAGCCAAAGCTTGCCGGCCGTATCGAGACTGATTATGTGTTTCAGAGTTATGATTTAACCCAGTTTGGCATCGATAAAACCATTGAGCGCGCCAAACCATGGGGTACTGCCCATGCTGTATTGGCTGCACGCAACCAGGTACACGAACCTTTTTGTGTTATTAACGCCGATGATTTTTATGGCTACGAGGCTTTTGAAAAAATGGCCCAGTTTTTAACCACTGAAGTTGCCGATGACAATTACTCGCTGATGGGTTACCAGATTGACAGAACTTTGTCTGACTATGGTTCCGTATCTCGCGGTGTTTGTAAAGTAGAAGACGGTTACATGGTTGAAATTAACGAACGTACCGAAGTTTACTTTAAAGATGGTGACGTATTTTACAAAGATGCAACAGGCGAGCATCCGCTACCTAATGATACCCGCGTATCGATGAACTTTTGGGGCTTTACACCGGCTGTATTTAAACAAAGCGAAGAAATGTTTAAGCGCTTTGTTGACGCTAATGAAAACAACCCTAAAGCCGAATTTTTCATCCCGCTGGTGGCTGATGAATTGATTAAGTCGGGCACTGCACAGTTTAAAGTTATCCCTACCGGTAACAAATGGTTTGGCGTTACTTATAAAGAAGATAAGCCAATTGTACAGGAAAGCATTTCTGAATTGGTTAAAAACGGTACTTACCCGGAGAAACTTTGGTCGTAATTACCTTTTTGATATTAAACAAAAAAGTCCTGCCATTTGCGCAGGACTTTTTTGTTTAACCCATGCGATGGTGTAACATTCTGAACCCTGTTAACGTCTGATAGATTAACCAACGGAAACTCAACCTTCTCCTTTGGTGCCTTACACAATTTTTCAGACCATGACCTTAAACTTTAAGTGCGTTATTGCGCTGTTATTACTCATCACTTTATCTGACACACAGGGCAGCGCACAAGGCTTATTCGGAAAACTAACTCAGAAAGCCAAACAAATAGGCGAAAGAGTATTAGACAAAGCAGTGGATGATGCTCTGAAAGGCAAGAAACAGCCAGAAACCAAATCGCCCACTACCAGTACCGGAGGAGAGAATGGTCCATCAGAGCCGGATAACACCGCCATTAGGGATACACCAGCGCCACTAGTTAATGATATGATTACAACCGACACGCTGATTACCAATACAGATACGGTATACCATTTTAACACATCAACCCTAACACCCAAAGATTTTGTAGCCTATGCCTTAACGCTAAAAGGCACGCCCTATGTATATGGCTCCACCAATCCGGCTTACGGGTTGGATTGCTCGGGCTTTATTACCCATGTATTTAATCACTTCAATATACAGGTACCCCGGCGTACATTCGATTTTAAAAATGCAGAAAAGAAGGTATCTATCACTGAAGCCCGCCCGGGCGATATTTTACTGTTTACCGGTGCCGATGCCAGCAGCAGATTACCGGGCCACATGGGTATTATAACCGCTAAGGGGAAAGATATACAGTTTGTGCACGCCTCATCGGGCCAGGCTAATGGCGTAACTACATCAATGCTGAGTTATGACTATTTTAAATCGCGGTTGGTTGCCGTTGTTAGAGTTTTCTAAACAATCAACTTATTCAAAGCCATGCATCGACTCCTTTAAATCCTGGTAAACCTTGCGGAACTTGGAGAACGCCCGTAAATAGACGTCGTGGTTTTGCGGTATACAGTCGGTAATAATGGTTTCATCAGTAGTTGGAATGGTTTTGCCCGGAAACAGCGCACCCAGCGTAAGCAGTATGGCACCAATGGTAGAGGCATCCTCCTGTTGTATTACGCTTAACTTTTTACCGGTAATATCGGCAAGGGTTTGCACCCAGGTCTTTGAATTTACAAAGCCACCGCTAATGTTTAAGCGTTCAATAGTAATATTTGCCGTGCTTTCTAACGTCACAATAACATCGTTAAGCGCATAACAAATACCTTCCAGAGCCGCCCTTAAGAAGTGGTTTTGCGTATGCTGAGGCTTTACATTTAGGAATGCCCCGCTGCTTTGCGAATCCCAAATCGGTGCACGGTCGCCATACAGGTAAGGCAAAAACAGTAATCCATCGCTGCCGGCAGGTACCTCATCTATAGCTGCAAAAAGTAAATGATAACTATCTTCTTTAATGTCTTTCAGGTTCAAAAAATTACGAATCAGCCAGTCAACAGCTATACCACCATTATTTACCGCTCCGCCACATACATAAGTATTCTCGTTAAGCAGGTAGTTAAACGTCATGGCCTTAAAATTATAGATGGGTGTTTTGCTGGTAATACGTACCGCGCCACTGGTGCCAATAGTTAAGGCTGCAGTGATAGTATCGTTTATTTGGCTACCCAAATTAGCACAACAACCATCGCTTGCGCCTATTACAACAGGCGTTGATGCAGGTATGCTTAAAAGCGCTGCAGTTTGCTCATCTATATCTCTGCGGGTGTAGTTTGTATTAACCGGCTCAGATAATTGTGCCGGGGTTACACCTGCCAAGTTGCAGGCTTCTGTACTCCAGGTAAGGCTTTTAATATCAAACAAACCCGTGGCCGAGGCAATAGAGTAATCTACCTCAAAGTGGTTAAATAGTTTATACCATATATATTCTTTAATGGAAATGAACTTAGCCGTTTTTTTAACCAATTCATTATCGTTTTCCCGCAGCCATATCAGCTTACACAACGGCGACATGGGATGAATAGGTGTACCGGTTTGCCGGTATAATTCTTCTGCCTGGGCAGACTCCCTGATGTTTTTAGCTATCGCCTCGCTCCGGGTATCGGCCCAGGTAATCATAGGGTGTAACGCTTTGCCTCCTTCATCAACAGCTATTAGGCTGTGCATGGCACTGCTAAAGCCCATACCTTCCGGCTGATAGTTGAGCTGCTTTACCACATCGTTAACGCAGCTAACAAAAGCCTGCCATATCATTTCAGGATCCTGCTCACTATAGCCCTGCTGTGGGCTGCTTATATCATAATGATGCTGCGCAGAAGCCAGTACTGCACCATCAAAACTAAGGGCAACGGCTTTAGTACTGCCAGTACCTATATCAATCCCTAACAAATATGGTAACATGTGAAACTATTAACAGATCGAACTTTATTCTTTGAAACACTTACATCTCAATAATATTAAAAGTTCTTTTTATCACCTAAACGATGCCTAAAGATGACTTTTAAATGCCACAATTAGTAGAGATTGCTTTAAATAAATTTATTGCCAAACTACACAACTTTATTACTGTTGAATTTATGTCCAAATTGCAACACATCATCGCATACCGTATGAACTTTAAGATACTAGGCCCCGCTCAAAGCATTAACTCTAACAACAACCAGCTTGTCATTAAAACTGCAGAAGCTGAGGCACAGATTACTATTTATAGCCCTTCTATCATCAGGGTGAAGGTTATACAGCAGCCCAATAATGCAGATGAATCCTTTGCTGTTATCCGGAAGCCCCTGTCTAACGCGTTAACATACCAGGAGACAGAAGCAGAAATTACCCTGCAAACATCGGCGCTAACCGTTCGCATCAATAAGAGTTCGTTACGCTTTGCATTTTATACACCCGAAGGCCATTTGCTCAGTCGCGATGATGAGCGCTTTGGCATTGCATGGCAAAACAGCCAGGTAGTAAATTACCGGGAGCTTCAGCCTGATGAAAAGTTTATTGGCTTGGGCGAAAAAGTTGGCAACCTCAACCGCCGCGCCAGTTCGTATGTTAACTGGAATACCGATGCACCCGATTATGGTCCCAAAACAGATCCTATTTACGAAAGCTTTCCGTTTTTTATAGGCATACACAGCGGGCGTACTTACGGGCTGTTTTTGGACAATACGCATAAGAGCTACTTTGATTTTGGCGCTTCTACCGATAATGAATTTATGTGGCTGGGGGCTGATGACGGCGACCTGAATTATTATTTTTTTGGGGCGCAAACCGTAGCCGGCATTATTGAAGATTACACATGGTTAACCGGACGCATGGAAATGCCACCGCTTTGGAGCCTGGGTTACCAGCAATGCCGCTGGAGTTACATGAGTGCTCAGGAAGTGCTGGATATAGCCGCCAAGTTCCGTGAGCGGAATATTCCTGCCGATGTAATGTATTGCGATATCGATTACATGGACGGCTACAAAATCTTTACCTGGAACCCTGACACATTTGCCGACCCCAAACAATTTTTGGAACAGTTAAAGGCAATGAACTTTAAACTGGTTACGATAGTAGACCCGGGTATTAAGGTTGAAAAAGGGTACCCACAATACGATGAAGGGGTTGAAAAAGGGTTCTTTGCCACTTACCCAAATGGCCAAAACTATGTTGGCGAAGTATGGCCGGGCCGTTGCCATTTTCCCGACTTTTTTAGGGAAGACGTGCGCGAGTGGTGGGGGGCCTCTTTCAATGCGCTTACCGAGCCCGGTGTTGACGGTTTTTGGAATGACATGAACGAGCCTGCCGTATGGAACCAAAATATGCCTTGGATTGTAAAATTTGGCGATAAATTTATGCCTGAAGTACGTAACGTATATGGCATGCAAATGGCTCGTGCCACTTATGAGGGGACGCGTAAGCTGTTGTATAACAAACGCCCTTTTGTACTAACCCGTGCAGCCTATGCAGGCACACAACGGTATTCGGCGGTGTGGACGGGTGACAACACGGCTAACGACGATCATATTCTGTTGGGCGTTCGGTTGGTAAACAGCTTGGGTGTAAGCGGTATGGCTAATGTAGGGGTTGATATTGGCGGCTTTAGCGGCAATCCAACGCCCGAAATGATGGTGCGCTGGAACAGCCTGGGCACTTATACGCCTATGTACCGCAACCACGCCATACAGGGTGCCGATTACCGCGAACCTTGGCAGTACGGATCTGAAAATGAAGCCTTAATTAAAAAGTCTATTGAAAGGCGCTATGAGTTGCTACCCTACTTATATTCTGCTTTTTACACTGCTACGCAAACCGGCCTACCGGTTTGCCGTACCCTGGCAATTGATTATACGCACGACGAAGCTATATATTACGAAGATTACCAGAACCAGTTTATGTTTGGCGATAGCCTCCTGGTAGCGCCGGTTATAAGCACACAACTAACGGCAAAAGTATACCTCCCGCAGGGTAACTGGATAAGGCTTAGCACTGAAGAAAAATTTGAAGGCGGCCGCGAATATGTAGTGGATTCACCACTTAATGACCTGCCCGTGTTTGTAAAAGCAGGCGCCATTATACCTATGCAAAGTGTAATACAAAGCACGCAACACGCCGGCGATGGCATATTAAAAATACATGTTTACCAAGGAGATAAACCAACCAGCTTCGTTTATTATGAGGACGATGGTGATACTTATAATTATGAAAACGGTAGTCACCATAAACGCATTATTAACTTCAATCCGGCAGCAAAAACAATTACTTTATCAGCAGTAGAGGGTGGTTATACATCAAAATTCCAACAGGTACAAGTGGTATTACACGGTTTTGATGGAAATGAAGTGAATAGGGTAGCCTATATAAATGAGGAAATAGTAATACAATACTAGTTTAAACATTCGTAGCTAAGACCGTCATTTGGGACGTATGCGAAATCCTTTTAGAACGATAAGCAATCAGTTGAATGAGATCTTACCCTGCTGTTTGAAATGACCTGTTTTTAAACACCTGCCTTAAACAAAAAAAGCCTCCCGACACTCGCTGTCAGGAGGCTTAGCTCAATTTACAAATTCTTTATAACACTGCTGATTTAACAGTCTTGATAATACGTGCTGCTACTTTGTAAGGATCTGCCGCTGAGTTAGGACGACGATCTTCCAGGTAACCGCTCCAGCCTTTTTGTACAGTATACAAAGGGATACGGATAGAAGCACCACGGTCAGATACACCATAGCTGTAATCATGTATTGATGCAGTTTCGTGTTTACCGGTTAAACGCAATTCGTTATCGGCACCGTAAACATCAATATGTTCTTTAACAACCGGACGGAAAGCTTCCAAAATCTTTTTGTAAGTTTCTTCGCTAGCGGCGGTACGTAAAGTAGTGTTTGAGAAGTTGGCATGCATACCTGAACCATTCCAATCTAAGGTACCCAATGGTTTACAATGCCAGTTGATTGACACTCCGTATTTCTCGCCAATTCTTTCTAATAAATAGCGGGCTACCCAAATCTGGTCACCTGCATCTTTTGCACCTTTAGAGAAGATCTGGAATTCCCATTGACCTGCAGCAACTTCAGCGTTGATACCTTCTACGTTCAAACCAGCCTCTAAACATACGTCTAAGTGCTCCTCTACAATTTCGCGACCGAAAGCATTATTAGCGCCTACCGAACAGTAGTAAGGGCCTTGCGGACCAGGATAACCACCTGCAGGGAAACCTAATGGTTTATTAGTTTGTGGATCCCATAAAAAGTACTCTTGCTCAAAGCCAAACCAAAAATCATTATCGTCATCCTCAATCAACGCACGGCCGTTTGATTCATGCGCGTTACCGTCTGAACTTAAAACTTCGCACATAACCAGGTAACCTTCTTTTCTTTGCGGATCAGGACAAATAAAAACAGGTTTCAAAATACAATCAGATGAACCACCTGGTGCCTGCTCGGTTGATGAACCGTCGAAGCTCCAGTTTGGGCAATCTTCTAATTTACCAGAAAAATCCTTTTCAATTTTTGTTTTGCTACGTAAACTTTGGGTTGGTTTGTAACCATCCAGCCAGATGTACTCTAATTTTGCTGCCATTTTTTGTAGGTTGTTTACTAATTAAGGGAAAGTCGCTTATTTTTTTACCTTGATTTTTTAAATTGAAAGCTAATATAAAACTTTCCGTGCCAAATCTTTAAAAATTTTATCAATAAACAAACTTTATTTTAAAATATTTCTAAAAATCTGATTGAAAGTAAATTATTTAAAACACTTTGACCAAAAACTCAAATTTTTAAAAATTAATTATCTCCCAATTTAACATCGTATCTCTATAGGAAATATAGACTTTTACAGCCATCTGCATCTTATTCAAAAAGTTGCCAAAATAAAAGCCCCCGACCTATCGGCCGGGGGCTTATTATTAATCAATAAAAAGTTTATTACTTCACTTCTTCAAAGTCAACATCAGTTACGGTGTCGCTGCTGTTTTGAGCGTTACCCCCGGCATTATCAGCACCTGGCTGAGCTCCGGGCTGGCCACCTTCGGCTGAGGCTTTGTACATATCTTCAGAAGCAGCACCCCAGGCAGTGTTTAATTCTGTTTGTGCAGCTTCAATATCAGCTAGGTTTTTAGAAGCGTAAGCTGTTTTCAATCTTTCTAAAGCCGATTCGATAGGTGCTTTTTTGTCAGCAGGTATCTTATCACCGTATTCTTTCAACTGTTTCTCAGTCGAGAAGATCAGCGCATCAGCAGCGTTCAGCTTTTCAATTTCCTCTTTTGCTTGTCTGTCAGCGTCAGCATTCGCTTCAGCTTCTTCCTTCATTCTCTTGATCTCTGCATCAGTTAAACCAGATGAAGCTTCGATACGGATTTTTTGCTCTTTACCGGTTGCTTTATCTTTAGCTGATACGTGCAAGATACCATTGGCGTCAATATCAAAAGTAACTTCGATTTGAGGCACACCACGAGGCGCCGGCGGGATACTATCCAAATGGAAGCGGCCTAACGTGCGGTTTTGTGCAGCCATTGGGCGCTCACCTTGCAAAATGTGAATCTCAACTGATGGCTGGTTATCAGATGCAGTAGAGAACACTTCTGATTTCTTGCTCGGGATAGTGGTGTTAGATTCGATCAGCTTGGTCATTACACCACCCATGGTTTCGATACCTAATGAAAGCGGGGTAACGTCTAACAATAACACGTCTTTAACCTCACCGGTTAATACACCACCTTGTATAGCAGCACCGATAGCAACTACTTCATCAGGGTTTACACCTTTTGAAGGCGATTTGCCAAAGAATTTCTCAACAGCTTCCTGAATGGCCGGGATACGGGTTGAACCACCTACTAAGATGATCTCATCGATATCTGTAGTGCTGTAACCTGCGTTTTTCAAAGCAGTGCGGCAAGGCTCAATAGTACGTTTAATTAAGCTATCGGCCAGTTGCTCAAATTTAGCACGGGTTAATTGCTTAACCAAGTGTTTAGGCATACCGTCAACAGCGGTGATATAAGGCAGGTTAATCTCAGTAGTGCTTGAGCTTGATAACTCAATCTTTGCTTTTTCAGCGGCCTCTTTCAAACGTTGAAGGGCCATTGGATCGCGGCGCAGGTCAAAACCTTCGTCGCTTTTAAACTCGTCGGCCATCCAATCGATAATAACCTGGTCAAAATCGTCGCCACCTAAGTGTGTATCACCATCAGTAGATTTCACTTCGAACACACCATCGCCCAGCTCAAGAACTGATACGTCATGTGTACCGCCACCGCAGTCAAACACCACAATTTTCATGTCTTTGTGGGCTTTGTCAAGGCCATAAGCCAAGGCAGCAGCAGTAGGTTCGTTAATGATACGGCGTACTTTTAAGCCTGCAATTTCGCCGGCTTCTTTAGTAGCCTGACGCTGTGCATCATTGAAGTATGCAGGTACGGTAATAACCGCTTCAGTTACTTCAGTTCCTAAGAAATCTTCAGCAGTTTTCTTCATTTTTTGAAGAATCATAGCCGAAATTTCTTGCGGAGTATATTTTCTATCGTCTATTTCAACGCGTGGAGTATTGTTATCACCTTTAACAACTGAATAAGGTACACGCTCAGCTTCTTTAGTAACCTCGTTAAACTGGTTACCCATAAAGCGTTTTACCGAATAAACAGTTTTACGGGGGTTGGTGATAGATTGACGTTTAGCAGGATCACCTACTTTACGTTCGCCGTTATCAACAAAAGCTACTACTGATGGCGTAGTGCGCTTACCTTCGCTGTTGGCAATAACTACCGGCTCGTTACCTTCCATTACTGCTACGCAGGAGTTTGTTGTTCCTAAGTCGATTCCAATGATTTTAGACATATGATTGATTTTTCCTTTTTTGCTATTTAGTGTTACCTCTATTTATCAAGGGTTGTGCCAACGTTCTAATGGCAGTGTATAATGTGTAATATTGGTGAGAAAGTTCTATCTGGTCAGGCATAATTATTTAACCAGTGACAGCTTGGCAGATTTGATGATAATTTAACATTGCATAATATTTTCTGATTGATGAAATGGCATTAGGGATATGGTTGCTGCTGGCATATTGCTACAAACAAATAGTAAGCAAAGCAAACCGGATGATTCTCGTACTTATCACAAATTTAAGTTACTAGCTGCGTTAGGACGGTCGTAACGCGTTTAGATATATAAAGGGAGTGTTCCACTAACAATGCATGCAGAAACTTTTAGCTAATCAACGTGTTACCCATTAGCGTAACCTTGTAAACATATGGCCATGAAAACATTCCTTTATTCAGCCTTTGGCTTGTTTCTAACAGCAAGCGCAATTTCCTGCTCATCTGGTAACGGCACTGCTGGCAAGAATTCAGACTCGGGAGTGATTTCAGCAAGGCCTGCAGAACAAGCTCCTGTACGAACAGCCACGCCAAAAGCTGATAGTATGAAGACTACAGACACCGCCGGGCGGCAATAAATCCCTATCTGTAAAGCTTAAGTTCGATGCTATTATTATTAAACCTTGGCTTGTATCTGAAAGTTAGCTGCTGTAAAGTTATGCGCTAATGCATTTGTGCAATATTACAACTTAAGGCAGCCATGCCTTGGGTTAAATAGACATCGCCACAGGTGGTGCCACCAATCTAAAAAATGGTCATCCATAATCGTAACGTTGTTCTTAACTTTAAGCTATTACATGTATTATATCGAATCGGAAAGGTTGAAATTGATACCGTTAAATTATGAGCACTTGCTGCTTTGTAAAAACAACAGGCCGGCGTTGGAAAAGGCTTTAGGATTAAATCCATCCACCATGGTAATTGATGCTTTTTATAAGGCCGAAACTAAGGATGCGTTGCAAAACTTTTGGCTGCCCAATACTAAGTTATATCCGGAACTGTATTACTGGTATACCAGTTGGGAAATTGTACTTAAACAAACTAATACTTCCATTGGCGGCATAGGCTTTGGCGGATATCCCGACGATTATGGCGAAACGTCAATTGGCTATGTAGTAGACCAGCAGCACTGGGGTTTTGGTTATGCTACTGAGGCGTTGAATACAATTTCAAAATGGGGATTTGCATTTACCTTACTTAAAGCCTTAAAGGCCGACACGCAATCACACAATCTCCTTTCGCAAAGGGTGCTTATTAAAGCCGGTTTTAAGCATACCGACAGTAAAAATGGCTTGCTGTATTACAGGCTTCCAAAAGGAAACACATTAGCCCCGTAAATTAAACTGGGCTTTTTTTATGTGCAACTGACGTTAACTTTTTATAATTTGGTAACAACACTAAAACATGTTCGAACCGCTCATCACACACATACAGAAATTTGTTGCACTGAATACAGAAGAACAAGCACTACTTACCGCCTACCTAAAGTACGAAGAGCTAAGCAAAAAGAAATACTTACTTAGCGAAGGGGATATTTGTAATGCGCAGTACTTTGTAGTGGAGGGCTGTATCAGGATGTATTTCATTAAAGAGAACGGGGTAGAACAGATTGTACAGTTCGGTATTGATAATTGGTGGATCAGCGATTACACCAGCTTTACTTTACACAATCCTTCACAGTTTTATTTGCAAACCGTACAGCGCAGCAAGGTAATTACGCTCACACAAGCCAAGCAAGACGAATTGCTGGACAAGCTACCGAAACTAGAGCGCTATTTTAGAAGGATATACCAACGGGCCTATGCAGCGGCACAAACACGGCTGATATTTTTTACAGATCTATCCGGCGAAGAGAAATACCATCACTTTGCCAGTCGCTTTCCCGATTTTGTACAGCGCATTCCGCAGTATATGCTCGCTTCGTACCTGGGCTTCACCCCCGAATTTTTAAGCAAAGTAAGAGCAAAGCATCATTAATTTTAATCCTACTTCATTTCTTAATCATGATTAAGATTCTGGCGGGTGGCCCTGTGCACCTTTGCTATGTCGACACACAACAACGACTAACAAAGTAAAACACAAAAACAATAAAATCATGGAATCCAGAATCAACATCAACGAAGTAGAGCCAGACGCTTATAAAGCCATGTTCGCACTGGAAGGCTACATACAAAAAAGTGGTCTTGATAAGAAGCTTTACGAACTCATCAAAATTCGCGCATCACAAATAAATGGATGTGCTTTTTGTTTGGACATGCACACAAGGGATGCCCGCAAGTTAGGCGAAAGCGAACAACGCATCTATGTATTAAATGCTTGGCGCGAAACTAATTTCTTTACCGAAGAGGAACAAGCAGCTCTTGCCATAACAGAAGAAATAACTAATATCCAGGGCCACGTTTCGACCGAAACTTATAACAAAGCCGTAAGTATATTAGGCGATAAGAAAACAGCTCAGGTAATTATGGCTGCCGTAACCATCAATGCCTGGAACCGCATAGCCATCACCACACATTTGATGCCGGCGCAGGCCTAATCAAATAAACAAATAGCCGGTTTATAAAAGCCGGCTATTTGTTTAAACCGTCGCTTTAGATACAGAGACGTTGGTTGTCTTCCTTATCCTGATAAGCAGGTTGCCAAACAGTTGGTTCCACCAGGGCCGCTTTGCTTCCAGGTAGGTACCAATCACACTAACGAGTATCACTACTATCAACATGCATACAACAAAATGCATAGTTGTACTTAGCTGCACTTTGAGCAAGCTTTTTACCACAACAAGTAGCGGAAAATGCAAAATGTATAACGGAAAGGTAAGGTCAGCAACCTTTCTGAATGTATTAAGGCTTTTAGGTTTAGGCTGTGATGTGCCTTTCATGCCGGTAATCACCCACAAAGCTCCAGCTACCATTACGCCGCAAGCCAGGTCTGTTAAAAATTAGCTGGCGTAATACAAAGGGGCATATCCAAGACTGCGCGGAATGCCGCCAAAATTATAAGCTAGCAACAAACCGCCCATAAGCAGCACTATGAATATGATGTAGGATAGCCAGGTAGGTAACACCGGCTTTTTTATTTTATAAGCAAAGCCGCCTAATATCCATATAGGCATCATCAACAATATGGAAGGTCCGGCTACAAGTGCCGCTATAAATATGAACAAACGCTTAGACGTGTTGCGGTAATAAAACCACAAACCAAATATTACGTAATACCAAAACTCATACCCTAAAGACCATAATGGCCCATTCAACGGCGGAGTAGCAGATTTAAACCAAACATCGGTTATGTAGAACGCAGCCAGCACATAACGCAGGCCAATCTGTGGCTTTAAAAATTGGATATTGGTTTGAGGATCGGTTTGCCACAACACCCATTGGCATACAACCGTAATGATGATAGCCGGAAATAAAACAGAATACAGCCGGCTTAACCGTGCCTGTGCATACTGCATTATACCCCTATCGTTGTTAAAAGTAGTGTATGAAATTAAATAGCCTGACAAGGCAAAGAACACAATCACACTGAAATGGGCAATTATTTCTAAATCGAAACCCTGCAGATTAAAGGTGTGATACCATATTTTGTAGGCGTGCACTATAAACACTATTGATGCAGCGCAGAGCCTGAGCGAATCAAGGATATAACTTATACGCCAACTTAATTTTTCCCCAGTTTTAACACCCATTAAATATGAATAACAGTATGCAGTACCGGCCCAAGCAAGTACACAAAATATAATAGCTAATATTTAGACGTTTAAATTTAGCAATTACCGCCGTTCTTTTGGCATAAAAAAAGCCTTGTTCGAATGAACAAGGCTTTTTTCTATAAATAGCTAAAAGATTATTCGCCTTTCTCAGCGTTCTCTTCGTTAGCAGCCGGAGCTTCAGGTGTTTCTTCAACAGCAGGAGCAGCAGTAGCTTCTGGTTCGGCAACTACAGCTTCGTCAGCAGGAGTTACTTCGGCAGTTGCAGCAGCAGCTTTACCTTTACCAGCACCACCACGACGACGAGTAGCTTTCTTAGCAGGAGCAGCAGCTTCGCTACCACCGTATACAGTGTTGTAATCAACTAACTCGATAATTGCCATTTCGGCGTTGTCGCCCAAACGGTTCTCTAACTTAATGATACGTGTATAACCACCCGGACGGGTAGCTACTTTCTCGGCAATTTCGCGGAACAGGATAGTTACCGCATCTTTATTTTGCAGGTAGCTAAATACAGTACGGCGTGAGTGCGTAGTATCGCTTTTTGATTTGGTTACCAAAGGCTCAACATACACACGCAGTGCTTTCGCTTTTGCCAAAGTGGTAGTAATACGCTTGTGAAGGATAAGCGATGAAGCCATGTTACCCATCATTGCCACGCGGTGGCTTTTGGTACGGCCTAAGTGATTGTGTTTTTTTCCGTGTCTCATTTGTTTGTTTGTTTCGCACGTGCATACCGTTGGGCGGCTGTTTAAGTCAAGCCCGCGGAATTATGCCCTCGCTTATTGTATATTAAATGAAGGCCTGGGATGCTGTGCTAAAGTGGAAGCTTAGCACGTTATCCCAAACCTATTATCAAAGGATTACTCCTCGTCTAATTTGTATTTAGCCAGGTTCATACCAAAAGATAAGCCTTTTGATTTAACCAGGTCCTGAATCTCAGTTAAAGACTTTTTACCAAAGTTCCTGAACTTTAACATGTCAGCTACGTCATAAGATACCAGGTCAGCCAGGCTGCGGATATCAGCTGCTTTTAAGCAGTTTAACGCACGTACTGAAAGATCAAGATCAACCAATTCAGTCTTCAAGATTTTACGCATATGCAGAATCTCTTCGTCAACTTCTTTGGTTTCCTCTTTAGCCTGCGCCTCCAACATCATGTTCTCGTCAGAGAACAACATAAAGTGTTGTATAAGGATCTTAGCAGCTTCTTTAAGAGCGTCTTCAGGGTGAATAGAACCATCAGTAGTAATATCCAAAACCAACTTTTCGTAGTCAGTCTTTTGTTCTACACGATAGTTTTCTATAGTATATTTTACGTTTTTAATTGGTGTGTAAATTGAGTCGATAGCAATTACACCAATAGCAGCATCAGGGTTTTTATTCTCTTCGCTTGGAATGTAACCACGGCCTTTGCCAACAGTTAATTCAACTTCCAAAGTAACTGAAGGATCCATATTGCAGATAACCAGCTCAGGGTTCAGGATAGAGAAGTTGTTGGAGAACTGTGTGATATCACCAGCCTTGAAACTATCTTGTCCGCTTATGATGACAAAGATCTTTTCAGAATCGCCCGAATCACCTGTTCTGCTCAAGCGTACTTGTTTCAGGTTCAATATAATTTCGGTAACGTCTTCAACAACACCTTTGATGGTTGAAAACTCATGCGTTACACCTGAAAAACGTACAGAGGTAATAGCATAACCTTCCAGTGAAGAAAGTAAGATACGACGTAAAGCATTACCAATGGTTACACCGAAGCCTGGTTCTAACGGACGAAATTCAAACGTGCCTTCAAAGTCGGTTGACTTCTGCATGATAACCTTGTCTGGTTTTTGAAATGCTAAAATTGCCATTTATATGCTTGGTTTATTGTTTACTGATTAATAGATATGAGACATGAGATATTGGATATGAGAACCACTATGGGCTATCTCATATCCAATATCTCACATCTCTGTACTACAAGTATTATTTAGAATATAACTCGACAATTAAGTTTTCCTTAATATTTTCAGGAATCTCATCGCGGTTAGGATAGTTTAACAGTTTACCGCTTAAAGCAGCAGCATCCCATTCAAACCAGCTATATTTGTTAATCTTACGGCCAGCTACAGAGTTAGTGATAGCTTCCAGTGATTTTGATTTTTCGCGTACAGCAATTACGTCACCAGCTCTTAATGTGTAAGATGGAATGTTCACCACCTCACCATTTACTGTGATGTGTTTGTGACCTACTAACTGACGGGCACCTGAACGTGTTGGCGCAATGCCTAAACGGTAAACTGCATTATCCAAACGTGCCTCTAACAATTGTAGCAAGTTAGTACCAGTTATACCTTCACGAGCTGATGCACGGTGAAATAAGTTTTCGAAATAACGCTCTAATACACCGTAAGTGTATTTAACTTTTTGTTTCTCCATCAGCTGTACAGCGTACTCTGATTGTTTACCTCTGCGTTTCGACACGCCATGCATGCCGGGAGGATAATTTTTTCTTTCTAACACTTTATCAGGGCCAAAGATAGGCTCTCTGAATTTACGTGCAATTTTGGACTTGGGTCCGGTATATCTAGCCATTTTGTTTTTGTTTTTAAAGTATCATGCAACCTGTAGCTGCAGAATCTTAGCTTTAAAAAATCGATTAATTAAACTCTTCTTCTTTTTGCAGGACGGCAACCATTGTGTGGAAGCGGAGTAATGTCCTTAATAGTGGTAACTTCAATACCTGAAGTTTGCAGGGTACGGATAGCTGACTCACGACCAGCACCAGGGCCCTTAACAAACACTTCAACTTTACGTAAGCCTAAATCATAAGCTACTTTACCGCAATCGGCAGCAGCCTGGGATGCAGCGTAAGGAGTGTTCTTTTTAGAACCTTTGAAGCCCATTTTACCAGCTGAAGACCAAGATATAGCCTGGCCTGAACTGTTGGTAAGGGTAATAATAATGTTGTTGAAAGTAGCATTCACGTGAGCCTGACCTACCGGTTCAACTATTACGATGCGCTTTTTGGTTACTTTTTTAGCTTTAGCCATTTTTTGAATTATTGAGCTAATGGATTAGTGAGTTACCGAATAACCCGGACCCATTAACTGTTTGATAATTTATGTATTCCTAATAAAGCAAGAAAATTAATCCTCCTACTTTATTAATCAATTACTACTTAGTAGCTTTTTTCTTGTTAGCAACTGTTTTACGTTTACCTTTACGGGTACGTGAGTTGTTCTTAGTACGCTGACCACGCAGAGGTAAACCTTTACGATGACGGGTACCACGGTAGCAACCAATATCCATTAAACGTTTAATGTTCAGTTGTACTTCTGAACGCAGAGCACCTTCAACTTTAATTTGATCGTTGATAATTCCACGGATTGCAGCTAATTGCTCATCGGTCCATTCTTGTACTTTTACATCATATGATATGCCAGCCTGGTCCAAAATGCTTTGTGCAGTTGAACGACCAACACCGTAGATGTAAGTAAGTCCGATTTCTCCTCTTTTATTTCTTGGTAAATCAATACCTGATATCCTTGCCATATTTCTAAATTGTTCTTTAAGTGAATGACCGAACGGCGGGCCACCGTTGTACGATCATTCCAATGTTTTAATTATCCCTGACGTTGTTTGTACTTAGGGTTCTTTTTGTTAATTACAAAAAGCTTTCCTTTACGACGGATGATTTTGCAATCAGCGCTACGCTTTTTGATGGATGCTCTAACTTTCATATTAATTATTTATATCTGTAGGTTATTCTGCCTTTTGTTAAATCATACGGGCTCATCTCCAGCTTTACTCTGTCGCCAGGTAAGATTTTGATGTAGTGCATGCGCATTTTACCCGATATGTGTGCAATAATCTCATGACCATTTTCCAGCTCTACCCTAAACATTGCATTTGATAATGCCTCCCTGATAGTTCCGTCTTGCTCAATCGATGATTGTTTAGCCATATTTTACTGATTATTACTTGTTTATACCGATTTTATTCGGGACGCAAAAATATAAATTATTTTTCTAATTTTTAATTATTTTTTGCTAAAACTTCTTCAACGTATGAAAATGAAGAAAGAATATCGGCTTTACCTTTGCGTACAGCTACGGTATGCTCAAAATGGGCGGATGGCTTGCCATCAACTGTAGATACGGTCCAACCATCCTTCCAAAACTTAACACCGGCTTTGCCGGCATTAATCATGGGCTCAATAGCTATCACCATGCCTTCTTCCAGTTTAACGCCAGATCCGCGTTTACCATAGTTAGGAACCTCCGGCTTTTCATGCAGTTTTACGCCTACACCATGGCCAACCAGCTCTTTAACCACACCAAAGCCATGCTTCTCTGCATGGTCTTGCACAGCGTAACCAATATCGCCAACACGCATACCGGTAACCGCCTTTTCTATTCCTTTCTCAAGGCATTCCTTTGTTACCTTAAGCAGTAATTTAGCTTCCTCACTAACCTCACCAATAGCGAATGTGTAAGCAGAGTCGCCATAAAAACCATTTAGAATAACTCCGCAATCAACCGATATGATATCGCCATCAATGAGTACATGCTCACCCGGAAAACCATGAACGACTTGATCGTTTGGAGAAATGCAAAGGGAGCTTGGGAAACCATGGAAACCAAGGAAAGCTGGCACTCCCCCATTATCACGGATAAAGGTTTCTGCCAGCTTGTCCAATTCTATAGTCTTAGTACCGGGCTTTACAATCTTAGCTACTTCACCTAAGGTTTTAGCAACCAGTAAAGCACTTTGACGTATGAGCTCTATCTCTTCAGCTGTCTTATAAATTATTTTCGACATGCGTTAAATTAGATAGCCGGTGGAACAGTACCTGCTGCGGTTGGTATAGCCGTACGTCCTTTTACTCTTCCGGTTTTCATTAAGCCATCATAATGACGCATCAACAAATGACTTTCTATTTGCTGCAAAGTATCCAGCACCACACCTACTAAGATAATCAGTGATGTACCACCGAAGAAGCGGGCAAATTGGCTGTTCACATGGAATATACTCGCCAAAGCAGGCATAATGGCAATTATTGCCAAAAAGATAGAGCCAGGCAATGTAATGCGTGAAATAACAGCATCAATAAAGTCGGAGGTTGCATTACCAGGAGCAACACCCGGAATGAATCCACCATTCTTCTTCATGTCGTCCGACATTTGCTTAGGGTTCACCGTAATAGCCGTATAGAAGTATGTGAATAAAATAATCAATACAGCAAATACGATATTGTGCAACCATGAGGTATAGCTTGATAAAGATATCAATATACCGTTTGAAGCAATGTTAGGGAAGAACGAAGATATAGTCGCCGGAATAAACATTAAAGCCTGAGCAAAAATGATTGGCATTACACCCGCTGCATTTACCTTCAGAGGAATGTACTGACGTACGCCGCCGTATTGCTTGTTACCTACAATACGCTTAGCATACTGCACCGCAATTTTACGTGTACCTTGTACCACCAGTATAGTAAACATAATAACACCGATAAGGGCTAATATTTCTACAATAAACACCAATGGGCCGCCTGATGCGTTTGCACCGCTTACACGTGAACTGAATTCATCGATAATAGCTGATGGCAACTGGGCAATGATACCCACCATAATGATTAAAGAAATACCGTTGCCAATACCTTTGTCTGTAATTTTTTCACCTAACCACATCACAAACAAAGTGCCTGCGGTTAAAACGCAAACAGTGCTGATGGTAAACATGGTCATCCCGATAACAGGGCTGATGGCGTTAGGTGTGATTTGCGAACGTACGTAAGGTACCGCCTGGGCCATGGTGATACCAATGGTCAGGTAACGGGTCCACTGGTTAATTTTGCTACGGCCGCTTTCACCTTCCTTTTGCAATTTAGCAAAGTAAGGTACCGCAATACCTAATAACTGCACCACAATAGATGCAGAAATGTAAGGCATTACACCTAATGCAAATATAGACGCACGAGAGAAAGAACCGCCGGCAAACATATTCAGTAAGCCAAGCAGACCTTCTTTAGCAGCCTGATTGTTTAAAACGTTAGCATCAACACCGGGTAAGGCCACGTATGAACCTACACGATATATTAAAAGAAATAAGAGTGTGTTTGTGATACGCACTCTTAAATCTTCAATTTTCCAGATATTGGATAATGTGGTGAAAAAATTTTTCATTGAAAATTACAACTTAACAATTGAACCGCCGGCTGCTTCAATGGCTTTTTGTGCAGTAGCAGAAAATGCATGTGCCTGAACATCAACTTTAGCTGTCAGTGTACCACGACCTAAGATTTTAACAAGATCGTTTCTTGACACTAAACCGTGCTCTTTTAATGTATCAAAGTTAATAGTTGACACCGAATAAGTATCAGCTAATTGTTGTAATGTATCCAAGTTGATACCGTTGTACTCAACACGGTTAGGGTTTTTAAAACCTACCTTAGGTACGCGGCGCTGTAAGGGCATTTGGCCACCTTCAAAACCAACCTTGGTTGATGTACCTGAACGTGAACCGGCGCCTTTATGACCACGGGTTGATGTACCGCCACGGCCTGAACCAGTACCACGGCCTATTCTTTTTCTATTTTTAGTAGAACCTTCTGCAGGTTTAAGATTACTTAAATTCATAACATTAAATGTTTTCTACTGCTACCAAATGATTAACTTTTCTAATCATGCCAATGATAGCAGGATTAGCTTCAACTTCAACGCTATGGTTAATTTTCTTTAAACCTAACGCCTCAACAGTTTTTTTCTGGCGCTCACTTCTATCGATCACGCTTTTAATCTGAGTTATTTTGATTTTTGCCATGACTGATTACCCGTTAAATACTTTACCTAAATTAATACCACGGTGCTGAGCTACTGTGTAAGCATCACGCAATTGCGCTAAGGCCGATACTGTTGCTTTAACCACGTTATGCGGATTTGATGATCCTTTAGATTTTGCCAATACGTTATGTACACCAGCACTCTCCAGAACGGCACGCATCGCACCACCTGCAATTACACCAGTACCATTTGCTGCTGGTTTGATAAACACAAAACCGCCAGAAAATTTACCTATTTGCTCGTGAGGTATAGTGCTGTTAATGATAGGCACTTTTACCAGGTTCTTTTTAGCATCATCTATACCTTTGGCAATTGCCTCAGTAACTTCTTTTGCTTTACCTAAACCGTAACCAACAACACCGTTCTCATCACCTACTACCACAATGGCAGAGAAGCTGAAAGTACGGCCACCTTTAGTTACTTTGGCAACACGCTGTATGCTAACCAAGCGATCCTTTAATTCGATCTCGCTTGTTTTTACTCTTTTAATATTTATTGTTGACATTACTTGTTACGGTTAGAAGTTTAAACCAGCTTCACGTGCACCATCAGCCAGTTGTTTAACACGGCCATGATACAAGTATCCATTTCTATCAAATACTACGGCTTCGATACCAGCAGCTTTAGCTTTCTCGGCAATCAGTTTACCTACGGCTACTGATTGTTCGCCTTTGCTACCGGTAGCAGTAAAATCTTTTGATAAAGATGATGCTGAAACCAAAGTTTTTCCGGCTACATCGTCAATGATTTGTGCGTAGATGCCTTTGTTGCTTCTGTACACTGACAAGCGCGGACGTTCTGCAGAACCTGAAACACGTTTCCTGATTCCTTTTTTTATTCTGTCTCTTCTTGATAATTTACCTGTCATGACGCTTATTTTTTAGATGCTGATTTACCTGCTTTTCTTCTTAACACTTCGCCAACAAACTTGATACCTTTACCTTTGTAAGGCTCTGGTGTACGTAGTGAGCGGATTTTGGCTGCAACCTGACCAATTAACTGTTTGTCGATCGACTCGAGAATAATGGTTGGGTTTTTACCTTTTTCAGCAGTAGTGGATACTTTGATTTCTTGTGGTAACTCAAACACGTAATGGTGAGAATAACCTAACACTAAGTCTAATGTATTACCAGTGTTGGTAGCACGATAACCTACACCAACCAACTCTTGCTCCAGTTTGTAACCAGTTGTTACACCTGTAACCATGTTGTTGATTAAGGCACGGTATAAACCATGTAATGCTTTATGACGTTTTTGATCTGTTGGACGTACTACCGTAAGTACGCCGTCTTCTTGTGATACAGTTATATCACTGTCTATCGCCTGTACAAGTTCGCCTTTTGGGCCTTTTACAGTTACTAAGTTAGCATCGCTAACAGAAATAGTAACACCTTGCGGGATAGTAATGGGGGCTTTTCCTACTCTTGACATTTCTTAATTCCTCCTTGCAATTAATAAACGAAGCATAAAACTTCGCCACCGATGTTTTGCTGACGGGCCTCTTTATCAGTCATTACTCCTTTTGAAGTTGACAGGATAGCGATACCTAAACCATTTAATACTCTTGGCATTTTGTCCATGCCTGCATATTTTCTCAAACCTGGTTTACTTACACGTGTAAGCGTGCGGATAGCAGGAACTTTAGTTACAGGGTGATACTTCAACGCAACTTTAATATTGCCTTGAGGACCATTGTCTTCAAATTTGAAGTTAGCAATGTAACCTTTGTCGAAAAGCACTTTAGTGATTTCCTTTTTCAGATTTGATGCAGGAATTTCAACAACCCTTTGGTTGGCTTTAATAGCATTCCTTACTCTGGTAAGATAATCTGCGATTGGATCTGTATTCATTATGTTAAATTATGATGGTGGTTTCCTTCGTTTTCCCAACGACGACCTTCCATCGGTTAAAAAATTCTTTTTGCTATTGCAGGTCTATATTTTGCAAATTGCCGGCCGCAAAGGTAAGAAATTAATTCTCAACCTGCAACCGGCAATTTTATACCTGTAATACTGATTGTTACCAGCTAGCTTTCTTTACTCCGGGGATCTTTCCGGCCAGAGCCATTTCACGGAACGTTACACGTGAAATACCAAACTGACGCATGTATCCGCGAGGGCGGCCGGTAAGCTTGCAACGGTTGTGCAATTTAACCGGTGATGACGCTTTAGGCAATTTGTCTAACGCTTCGAAATCACCAGCGGCTTTTAGGGCTGCTCTTTTATCAGCATATCTAGCTACTAATTTAGCACGTTTAACTTCACGCGCTTTTACACCTTCTTTAGCCATTGTTAGTAGGATTTTGATTTTTAAATGGTAAACCAAACTGTTTAAGTAACTCTAGTGCTTCAACATCATTTGTTGCCGAAGTTACAAAGGTAATATCCATACCCTGAATTTTGTTGATCTTGTCAATGTTAATTTCAGGGAAAATGATTTGCTCGGTAATACCTAATGTATAGTTACCTTTTCCGTCAAATCCTTTATCGTTGATACCTTTGAAATCACGAATACGTGGCAGCGCAACAGCAATCAAACGATCTAAGAACTCGTACATGTTGTTGTCACGTAAAGTAACACGTACACCTACAGGCATACCTTTACGTAACTTAAAGTTCGAGATATCTTTCTTAGATTTCGAAGCAACTGGTTTTTGACCGGTAATAGTTGCCAGTTCAGCAATTGTAGTATCAATCAGTTTCTTATCAGTTGTAGCAGCACCAACACCCTGGTTGATTGCAATTTTCTCCAACTTAGGAACCTGCATTACGCTTTTGTACTGAAATTTATCTTTCAGTGCGGTACGGATCTCCTCTTTGTATTTGGATTTTAATCTTGGAACGTAAGACATTATTTAATTTCCTCCCCTGATTTTTTTGATACTCTAACTAATTTACCAGCATCATTCTTTTTACGACCAACACGGGTAGTTTCTCCTGATTTAGGATCAACCAATGCCAGGTTAGAGATATGAATAGCGGCTTCCTTTTTTACAATACCACCGTTAGGGTTGGCTGCATTGGGCTTAGTGTGTTTAGATATCATGTTGACACCTTCAATCACCGCGCGGTTTTTATCGATTATGATTTCGGTAACCTTACCTTGCTGACCTTTTGAATCACCGGCAATAACCTTAACCAGGTCACCTTTACGGATCTTTAATTTTACTTTTTTGTTTTCCATGTTACAATACCTCCGGTGCTAATGATACAATTTTCATGAATTGTTTCTCGCGTAACTCTCTTGCTACCGGACCGAAGATACGTGTGCCACGAGGCTCATCCTGGTTGTTTAACAAAACAGCTGCGTTATCGTCGAAACGGATATAAGAACCGTCTTTACGGCGAACCTCTTTTTTGGTTCTTACAACTACGGCTTTTGATACAGTACCCTTTTTAACGTTACCTGATGGTATAGCGCTCTTTACAGTTACTACAATTTTATCGCCAACAGAGGCATAGCGCTTAGCTGTACCGCCTAATACGCGGATAACCAGCACTTCTTTAGCACCACTGTTATCAGCTACATTTAATCTCGATTCCTGTTGTACCATCTTATTTAGCCCTTTCTAAAATTTGAACTAATCTCCAGTTTTTATTTTTGCTCAGTGGGCGTGTTTCCATAATCAATACGGTATCACCAATACCACAGGTATTAGCTTCGTCATGAGCCATGAACTTGGCAGTTTTGTTTACGAACTTACCGTAGATAGGGTGTTTTACTTTCCTTTCTACTGCAACCACGATAGATTTATCCATCTTGTTGCTTACTACCAGTCCGGTACGTGTTTTTCTTAAATTTCTTTCCATTGTTTCGACGCTTAAATTATTGCTGTTCAGAAGCTGACGCCGCTTTACGCTTGGTTAATTCAGTATTTAAACGAGCAACTTCCTTACGTACATTTTTAATACGGATAGGATTCTCTATCGCCGAAACTGCATGTGCAAATTTCAGTTTGGTAAGATTAGTTTTTTCCTCGCCAATTTTAGCAACCAACTCTTCAGTTGACAGCGCTGATATTTCTGAGCTTTTCATTTTGTGTGAGTTTTGAACAGTGAGAGGTAAGTTGGATGCTTACGTCACGCTTCTTTCTTTTGTTATTATATTTCAGGTTACAGGTTGCAAGCTCTTTACGCAACTCACAACTTACAACCTGTAAACTTACTATGCTTCTACGTAATCCCTACGTACTACAAATTTTGTTTGAATTGGCAGTTTTTGTGCAGCCAAACGAAGTGCTTCTTTAGCAACTTCTAATGGCACACCTTCTGCTTCAAAGATGATCCTGCCGGGGCGTACAACCGCTACCCAGTATTCCGGAGCACCTTTACCTTTACCCATACGTACCTCTGCAGGTTTTTTAGTTACGGGTTTGTCAGGAAATATCCTGATCCACACCTGGCCTTCACGTTTCATAAAACGTGTTACAGCGATACGTGCAGCCTCGATCTGACGGCTGGTAATCCAGGCCGGCTCGAGTGATTTTATACCGAAAGATCCGAATGAAAGCTCAGCACCACGAGTGGCGGCACCTTTCATTCTGCCTTTTTGCATCTTTCTGAACTTCGTTCTTTTTGGCTGTAGCATTTTATTAGCTTATTATATCTAAACGATGTCTGTCTCGACTTTGATTAATTATCTGTTTCCGCCCGGACGGTTACCACCACCCTGACGATTTTGGCCACCTGGACGGTTGTTGTTACCACCACCACGCTGGTTGCTGTTGTTACCACCTCTGCGGTCACCGCCACCACCTTGACGACGGTCACCACCACCACGGCGATCACCACCACGCTCGTTGCCAAATGCGGCTGCGCCTTCCGGACGACCACCACGGCCACTTGCGCTGCTGGTTGAACCTATGTTTGGAGATAGATCACGTTTACCGTAAACCTCACCTTTACAGATCCATACTTTAACACCTATTTTACCATAAGTAGTTAAGGCTTCAGCCAGTGCATAATCAATGTCAGCACGGAAAGTATGCAGAGGAATTCTTCCTTCTTTATATTGCTCAGTACGTGCCATCTCAGCACCACCTAAACGGCCTGATGTCATCACTTTAATACCTTCAGCACCCATTCTCATGGTTGAAGCTATTGTAGTTTTCATTGCACGACGGAAAGAGATACGAGCCTCTAATTGCTTAGCAATACCTTCAGCTACTAATTGAGCGTCAAGTTCAGGACGTTTGATTTCAAAAATGTTGATTTGAACGTCTTTCTTGGTAAGTTTTTTAAGCTCTTCTTTGATCTTATCTACTTCCTGACCGCCTTTACCGATAACGATACCCGGACGGGCAGTGTGAATGGTTACAGTGATGCGTTTTAAGGTACGCTCAATAACTACTTTTGATACGCCGCCTTTTGCAATACGTACAGATAAGTATTTGCGGATTTTTTCGTCCTCAACTAATTTATCGGAGTAGTTGTTGCCACCGAACCAGTTAGAATCCCAACCACGGATGATTCCTAAACGGTTACCTATTGGATGTGCTTTTTGTCCCATTTCTAATTAGTTGATTTCGGTTTTACTATCCACAATTAAAGTAACGTGGTTTGAGCGCTTACGGATACGGTATCCGCGGCCCTGAGGAGCCGGACGCAGTCTTTTTAACTGACGACCACCACCCACTGAAACTTCTTTTACATATAAAGCACTGTCTTCAACACGCTTGCCTTCATTTCTGGATTCCCAGTTTTTGATAGCGGAAAGAAGTAATTTCTCCACACGGATAGCTGCTTCTTTGTTAGTGTATTTTAAGATATATAATGCTTTTTCAACCTGCTCACCGCGGATCAGATCTACCACTAAGCGCATTTTACGCGGCGAAGTTGGGCAGTTCTGTAATTTGGCAACAGAAGCTCCTCCTTGCTGAGCTTTCTCTTGCTCTTTGCGTTGTCTGATTAATACAGACTTTTTAATTTTTGTTGTTGCTTCCATTGCCTATTATTTTTTCTTTTCTGCGTGACCACGGAATGTACGGGTTGGGGCAAACTCTCCCAGCTTGTGACCCACCATGTTTTCTGTTACGTACACAGGTATAAATTTATTACCGTTGTGTACAGCGAATGTATGACCAACGAAATCTGGAGAAATCATGGAACGACGTGACCATGTTTTTACAACAGATTTCTTACTTGAATCATTCAGCACCTGAACTTTTTTGTCCAGATTGTGATCAATATAAGGTCCTTTTTTAATCGAACGTGCCATTATTTCTTCCTTCTTTCTATGATATAACGATCAGATGTTTTCTTTTTGTCGCGGGTTTTGTAGCCTTTAGCTAACAAACCTTTACGTGAGCGTGGGTGACCACCTGATGAACGGCCTTCACCACCACCCATAGGGTGATCTACCGGGTTCATGGCAACACCACGAACTCTTGGACGACGACCAATCCAACGTTTACGACCAGCTTTACCCAGTACTTCATTTGCTTTCTCAGCATTTGATACCGTACCGATAGTAGCTAAACAAGTTGACAATATCATACGGGTTTCACCTGAAGGCAACTTGATGATGGCATATTTACCATCACGGGCAGACAGTTGTGCGTATGTTCCTGCAGAGCGGGCAATTGTGCCACCCTGACCAGGGTTCAGTTCAATATTGTGTATGATAGAACCTAAAGGAATGTTCTTTAACGGTAAGGTATTACCTACTTCAGGAGGTGAACCTGCACCTGAAAGAACTATCTGACCTACGGTCAAGCCTTCTGGAGCGATCATGTAGCGTTTTTCGCCATCTGCATAGTTAAGCAGAGCGATACGTGCTGAACGGTTTGGATCGTACTCGATAGTAGCAACAGTTGCGGGGATGTCAAACTTGTCACGTTTAAAGTCGATCAATCGGTATGATTTCTTATGTCCCCCACCGATGTAACGCATGGTCATTTTACCGGTATTGTTACGTCCGCCTGATTTCTTGTGAGAAACCACCAATGATTTTTCAGGAACGTTGGTAGTTACGTCAGAGTAATCAGCACCTACCCTGAAACGGGTACCCGGAGTAACCGGTTTAAATCTTTTAACTGCCATTTCTCTTTTTATATTGTGCTATAAAAATCTATTGTTTCACCATCCTTTAAAGTGATGATCGCTTTCTTAAAAGCAGCTGGCCTCCCGGTTACAGTTCCTGCTTTAGTTGAGCGGCTCTTCAGTTTGCCGGCATATTTCATTGTGTTTACTGCGGTAACAGTAACACCGTACATTGCTTCTACTGCTAATTTGATCTGAATTTTATTCGCTCTTGGATCAACTTTAAAAGCATAACGATTCAGTTTCTCTGTTAGCAGAGATACTTTCTCAGTAAGTAAAGGTTTTTTTAATATCTCCATAATTACTTAGCGAACGCTTCCTCCAGAGTTTTAACAGAACCTGTAGTCAGTAACAGCTTACCAGCGTTTAACACATCATAAGTGCTTAACTGATCGGCGGTGATAACCTTGGCTTTTTTCAGGTTTCTGCTTGATAAATAAATATTGTTGTTAGCAGCAGGCAACACCAGTAATGTTTTTTCATTGGTGAAGTTTAAATCAGCAACCAACTTAATGTAGTTCTTGGTTTTAACACTGTCGAAGTTGAAGTCTTCTAAAACAACGATACTGTTATCCTGAGCTTTGTAAGTAAGGGCTGATTTACGCGCTAATTGTTTAAGCTTTTTGTTCAGCTTGAAATTATAGTCGCGTGGTTGCGGACCGAATACACGGCCACCACCGTTAAACAAAGGTGATTTGATGCTACCCGCACGGGCGCCACCAGTACCTTTTTGCTTATGTAATTTGCGGGTTGAACCTGCAATTTCATTACGCTGTTTTGCTTTGTGTGTACCTTGACGTTGGTTAGCTAAATAAAGCTTAACATCCAGATAGATTGCGTGATCGTTAGGTTCTACCGCGAAAACCGAATCAGGAAGCTGCACCTTGGCACCTGTTTGCTGACCTGATACATTTAATACATTAACTTCCATCTTATTTATCCACGATTACGAATGAACCCTTAGCTCCTGGGATGGAACCTTTAACAACCAGCAAATTTTGCTCGGCAAACACCTTAACCACTTCAAGGTTTTGTACTTTAACACGTACATTACCAGTTTGACCCGCCATACGCATACCTTTAAATACGCGAGAAGGCCATGATGAAGCACCCAGTGAACCCGGAGCGCGTAAACGGTTATGCTGACCGTGAGTTTGCATACCCACACCGCTAAAGCCGTGACGCTTTACAACACCCTGAAAACCTTTACCTTTTGAAGTTCCAACCACATCCACAAAATCTCCGGCGGCAAAAATATCAACGGTAACAGTGTCACCTAATGATTTTTCGTCTTCGAAGGTTTTGAACTCAACCAGTTTACGCTTTGGCGTTGTACCGGCTTTCTGGAAATGACCTTTTAGAGGAGCAGGGGTGTTTTTTTCTTTTTGCTCATCATATGCTAGCTGAACAGCTGCATATCCGTCTGTATCAACAGACTTAACGTGAGTTACCACGCAAGGGCCAGCTTCGATTACTGTACAAGGAATATTTTTCCCTGCCTCATCGAAAATGCTGGTCATTCCTACTTTTTTACCAATAATTCCTGACATTTTCTTAATTAATTTGTTTTGCCCATCGAAGCAGTAGGGCTTCGTTCAAGGCATTTTCCCGGTTTAAGGGAGGGCAAAGATAGGAATTTTTAATTATGTGTCAAATAGTTACGGAATTATTTTTCAAAGAATTTGAGGTTGATTATCAACTATTTTGACTAACCTTTTTAGTTCACAAACTTTTCATGGAATTTAGACGTCAAGAAACGCCCACCTTCCTCAAATACATTACTTACTTATGCAGCTTTTAGCAATATAATTCGTCGGTGAGTAATTCAACAAGAAATGCCTCCTGCTATGCTTGAAGCCATCACTTGAATAGTGTATAAGATATTAACGTGCCCATTTAAGTAAGGCAGCAGAGGCGATAATTGGCACCTTTTATTAACGCTTGCGCCGGTTTGCCAAAGCAGCCTTTGCGTAGCTAAAGTCACACAGCACTACTATTGCCATCTGGTATAAAAAGCGCACGTAATCTTTTCCGTGGAGAGAGAAGCCAGCTTTCTTTTGGTATATAATTGCGTAATTATGTTTCTTTCGGTTTAATCTTTCAAGCCAGGGGTCCTTGTTTTTTCTTTGCTCATACTCCTTGTAACTTTCAACTGGTAAATTAGCTCTGCGCTGTTTTATGGCATACCTTGCGTAAGCAGTATAATTTAAAACATACCACCTGTTTTTTACACTGTCGGAGTTTGGGTGAACCCGATACTTCATTAGTATCTCCTGAATGATTACCAGGATGTACCCCTGTTCAATTATATTGTTAGATATCTCCAAATCATCACACGGCCAAAAATTCTTTTTCATTCCGCCTATCTTAACGTAGGCTTCTCTGTAAATCATTAAACCGGTGATGGCGATCATAACTATCTTATTTTCGCTTATTGCAGCGCGGCACTCCGCTTCGGAGCGGAGGCCGGGATATACAGCAACACCCCTGTCGTTCCCGTCGCTATCAATGTACCTGCAGTTGCAACTCGTTGCCGAAACATTTGGGTGAGCGAGGTGGTATGCTACCTGCTTTTCCAACCGTTGAGGCAGCATAATATCATCGGCATCTAAAAAAGCACATAGTTCTCCCCGAGCCATTGATACTATTTTGTTGGCAGCCTCACTACGCCCGGCGTTATCATGAAAATATGCCCGTATTCTACCATCCTTTTTTAGGTATTCTTTTATAACTTGTGCTGTGTTATCTGTCGAACCATCATCAAGTATAACAATCTCGAAATCCTGGAAGGTTTGCGCTAATACGCTGTCAATTGTTTGGGCTATATATTTTTCTTGGTTATAAACAGGCAATATAACAGATACCTTTGGCGGGAGCATAATGAACTTATAGTAGTGGCAAGATTTATATATTTAGCGTGTGCTTTGTATACACAGGCTAAGTTAGCATTAATTACAAGGAATTAATTTAAATGTTTATTTATAGCTTCGCTCCCACTACTGTCACTATACAAATTTGTACTACAACTTAAACGCTGATGCCTTCGTTAAATATTGCTTTCTGTATAAATCGCTTAGCACTTGTGGGCTTAGGTTCAACAGTATCATCACTAATCAGAAACTGCTCGGATCCGTCAAAAATCACATTCTGGTTTATGTGTGCCGGACTAACTGAGACAGACAAAAACAATATCAAGCTCCTGTTAAATGCCGAAAACTTTAAGGGTTCGTATCATTTGGTTGATTTTGATCCGGTAAGCCAGTTTAAAATGTTAACTCCTTTGCATGGCGACTGGACCCCTTATGGGAGATTACTGCTTGCCGATTTACTGCCAGTTGATGTAGTGATGTATTTAGATGCCGATTTACTTATAGAAGTAGATGTACTAGAGCTGCTTGATGCCGATTTGGGCAACTATGGTTTAGCTGCGGTGCCTGGCGCAAAATTAAAACACGCCTTAGACAATCCCTTTCTGAATGGAAAGCTAAACATATCATTAGAGGCCGACTATTTTAATTCGGGCGTTTTACTGATGAACCTTGTTCACTGGCGCAGTGAAAACACCAAACAAAAGTTATTAAACATTGCAGAGAGGTATCCTAATGATTTAATTTCTCATGATCAAACACTGCTAAACGCTGTGTTTGCACAAAATTATTACCACCTTCCGGCAGCGTACAACTGTGCCTGGTACGCTTATAGGAACAGGCCCAAAATTGCCGACAGGATGATACTGCACTTTTTAGGCTCACCAAAGCCATGGGATATAGGTGGCCGGTTCTTACACAAAGCCTACTTGGCATGGAAAAGCTATTTGAATAAAGATTGGGCTAAGTATTACTTTAAAACTTCTTTAAACGATGTAAAGCGCGCCTGGAATATTCGCAGGTCTTATGGTAAAGTGGTTCGTAAAATGATGGGCAAATAGCTGATGTATTCAGTTAGGGTTTCATTAAACGCCGTATCATATCGGCACTTTGCTTTTGTGCCTCGGCAAGCCTGTCACTAAAAAAGGATTGCACCTGATTGAAGTGTTTCTTGTATCCTTCTATATCCCCATAGTTGATAATGGATGCCCACTCTCGTACAGCCGAATGAAACTCTAAATCATCGCCTCTAATAGATTTGTCATACAATGCGGTTTGTATAGATTCTTCCAGCAAATCGTCGTTCTTGAATAAGTACTCGGCTATACCCAAGCGCAAACGGAACGGCGGTGTTTGTCCTATCAGATTGTCGTAAGGGTTTACGCCCAAATGGTACCAGGCATCAACCATACTTAATACACTTAAATGCGAATTAGGCTTACGCTCGCCCTGGTTGCCATGAAAAGCAAATTCATCCATCACCGCATCATTGAGCATGATAGGTTTACGGCTTTCATGAAATACAAAATCACGGGCTTTGTATAAACGCTCCCGCAAGGTCGCTTCATCTTCCTGTATCATTAGCTTAAACAGCTCCGATTCTGATTGCGCATATCGCCTTACTTGTTGGCGGGCGTACGGGTTCAAAATGGCCAGCCCGGCGTAAACGTGTGCTTTGTAACTAAATATGCGTAAGGTTATTAAAATCTTCACATTGTCTATACCGCCCAAATAGGAAGCATTCTCCCACGGGAAAAAGCCCGATGCAGCCCACGCCGTACCCATACTCTCGAAACCCACATGGGTAACGGCCTGCGTGTCGGCTACAATCTGATCATGTTCATGATAATCGGCCAATTCAACCAGGTCAGAACCAATGGCAACAAACAAATCCAACATGCGCTGGTAAGCGTCATCTGTGGCTCGGTATCGTATGAGTATAAGCTTTTGGCCTGCCGGTTCAAATCCGCCGCCGTGCATGGCATGGAAAGTTATAATCTGTACATCGGCTGGTAGATACTTATCAAACAGCTCAATCTCGGGATGCTTAACTGAAGTTTGCCCTGCCACGATGGCGCCATACTTAATAGCATCACAACTTTGCGCTATTACCTGCTCCATCAGTTCGGCTTCTACCGAGTATATAAGCAGATCGCTTACACGGGCCACCTGCTTTCCATCATCCATAAGCTTAACACCTATCGGATTAAGATCGGCCTCCAACACCTCACGGTTTTGAGGCAGGTCGCAGCCGCACACACTATAGCCTGCTTTAGCAAACGCCCTGGCATATACCTTGCCCATATCGCCCAAACCTATTATACCGATGTTCATTTTATACTTTTATAATATACTGCCGAAAGATAGTATTCTGTTTCGCAAGGCTAATATCTTTTTTCTATTTTTAACCGTCAGTAAAATGACGGTTGGAATTACCTAAGTATTCGCCCTGCTGGATTGTCTGCGAAAGCTGCAGGTATGCATTGCAAGGCTTCCACAAAATTGCTATATCAATAAGCTTTTTTTAACACTAAATAGTACATATTAAATACAGTTGTGTTTATTTGCAATTACTAACCATCATTTATATGAATACTTGCTTTGCTTTTAAGGCTTTATTATTGTCGATCTTTTTTTCGGGAAGTGTGCTGTTGGTTTCGGCACAAGACAGCACCCGTAAAGCCAAACCTGCGGTTAATAAACCCACTTCATACCGGGCACCGGCTGTTGCACGTAATCCATACCCTGCTCAACAACCTATTACTGCTCCGGTAAATACCGATAAAAGCTTAAACGGTCAGTATCAATATCTGTCTTCTAAATTTTATAATTACCAAAAGCCGCAACTGGCTGCATTTTATAAAAACGTGACCGATACTTTGCGCGCTCAAAAAAACAAAGTGAAAGAGTTGCAGAAATCACTAACTGCGCAGGGCAAAACAGTGCAAACTTTACAATCTGACGTTAATGCAAAAGAACAAAGCCTGAGCGAGTCAAATTCTAAAGTTGATGCAATTAGCTTGTTGGGCATACCCGTGTCTAAAGCCACTTACAATTCAATAATGTGGGGACTTGTTATTGTATTTGGTGCGGTAGCCACCATAGTGATCCTGCAATCGGGCAGTGCACGCAGGGAAGCCAAATACCGCATTAAGCTTTACGAAGAGCTGGACGAGGAGTATAAAGCCTACAAAGTAAAAGCCAATGAAAAAGAAAAGAAACTAGCCCGGGAGTTACAAACTGAGCGTAACAAGCTGGACGAACTCTTAGGCAGGAGCTAATCACCCCACCCTAACCAGTGTTAGCATCCTAATCCAATGTCCATAACATGAACCGCAGAAGCTTTGTTAAATCGGCTACGGTTGGTACAGCAGGGTTAGTTATAGCCACACATGCTGCTGATGCTGCGTCGATGTTTACTGCGCCTTCTTCTGAGCTATATACACTGAGCCGTTCGCTTTTGACCACCTGGGTCAATGCCTTGCTTGAATTGCAGATTAAAGACAAGCGGAATGCTGCCGACTACGGCGGAATCTTGAGCCCGGCCAATGGCAAGGTGCATGGTCGTGTGGCCGATACTATTTATCCACTGCTCTATCTGGCTAATCAAACGCAAGAGAGCAGGTATGTGGATGCCGCTTCACTATTGTATGCGTGGATGGAGCGTAACGTCACCCAGCCCGACGGTTCATGGCTCAACGAACCTGTAAAAGGCTCATGGAAGGGAACAACGGTATTTACAATCATTGCGCTTTGCGAAGCCATAAGCAAGCATGGCAATGTACTTGATCCCGGATGGAAAGCAGGGATGCTCGACAGGCTCAAAAAGGCCGGTGAGTATGTGTACAACACTTTCACTATTGAGTACGGCAACATTAATTACCCTATCAATGCAGCCTATGCGCTGACCTTACTAGGTGAAATACTCGATCACAGGCCATACACCGAAAAAGGGCGTTTATTTGCGCATCAATCACTCGCATGTTTTACGAAAAATAATCATTTTTTATACGGCGAAGGCAGCCTTAAACACAGCGCCAAAGGTTGCCTGCCCATCGATTTAGCCTATAACGTAGAAGAATCGTTGCCGGCACTAACAATGTATGCCTTGCATACTAAAGATGAAGAAGTGCTGGATATGGTAATTAAATCATTACGAACACATTTAGAGTTTATGCTGCCCGATGGTGGCTGGGACAACAGCTGGGGCACGCGCAACTATAAATGGACCTACTGGGGCAGCCGTACTACCGATGGCTGCCTGCCCGCATACGCTTTATTAGCAAGTAGGGATGCACGCTTTTATAAAGCTGCGCTTCAAAATACGAAGCTATTACAGGCCTGTACACATGATGGCTTATTAACCGGCGGACCGCATTACAGTTCACATGGCGTTAAAACCAGCGTACATCATACTTTTTGTCATGCCAAGGCACTTACTACTATATTAGATAATGGTAATAGAGCCACCTTGTATCCGGGTAATCTGAAGCTACCCCGCGAGGAGGTGTATGACTATAAATTTTATCCCGAAATACAAACCTACCTGGTAGCTCAAAATGATTTCAGGGCCACCATTACCGGGTACGATTGTGAATACAAGAATTATAGAGCCGGGCATCCTACTGGGGGCGCTTTAACCATGCTGTGGCATCCGCTAACCGGGCCTATACTGGCCGGCAGTATGAATGAATACCAGTTACTCGAGGCCGATAACATGCAGTTGGATACTGATCCATCTTCAATGTCGCTTACACCACGTTTGGAATTAAAAACAGATGATAAAACTTATACTAACATTAACGATCTATCGGCACGTATTGAAGTGTTAGAAGATGCAAATAGTATAGTGTTGAAAACTTCTTCTAAGCTCGTCGACCGCGATCAGCACGAGCATCCTACGGGAAAAATATCATGTGCTATAACCTATGTGTTTACCAAAGATAAAGTTAGGATTAAGTATGAAGCTTTTGGAGCCGATCATAGTACGCCGGTTGACGTTATATTCCCTATCATAGCATCAAAGCAGGAGACGTTACATTTGAATAATAACAAGCACTTAGTAATCAGTAAAAAGGCAGCAACGGTAAGCGTTAAATCCAGCATGCCATTTAAGTTTTTACCAAACAATAATAGCCGGATATTTAACTATGTGCCTGGCTTAGAAGCTATTCCCATCCTTTTAAAAGATGGAGTTACTATTGACATTGAAGTTATAAAAACGAGCTGATACCTTTATAATTGGGCTTTCGATAAATGAGCAGACTACTCCCTCAAAATTGCTTACATAATCAGAATGTGTTGAATTCTGCCGAGCACAAATACCATAACAATAAAGGCCACCTTTGCAAGGCGGCCTTTATTATATTTAGAGTATTTCATTCGGTACGAAGGCTTTTGACAGGGTTGGCAAGCGCTGCTTTAATGGCCTGAAAGCTTACCGTAAGCAAGGTGATGGCTAAAGCGCCAGTCGCCGACAGGGCGAATACCCACCAGGATATCACCGTGCGATACTCATAGACCTGCAGCCACTGGTTAAGAAAATACCAAGCTATAGGTATAGCAATAGCACACGATATGATAACCAGTGTGATAAACTCTTTCGACAGCATATTCCATAGGTTATATACCGATGCACCAAGCACTTTACGTACGCCAATCTCTTTGGTACGCTGCTCGGCCACAAAGGATGCCAAGCCAAATAAGCCTAACGATGATATAACGATAGCCAGTATGGCAAAAAAGGTGGCCAGGTTACCAATACGCTGCTCGGCCGTAAATTTGCGCCCATAGGTTTCATCCGTAAACTGGTAAGCAAACGGGCTGCCGGGGTTAATGCGCTTAAATACGGCTTCTACCTTGCCAAGGGCTTCGCTTGCAGGCATGTTAGGCTTAAGCCGGATGGTAATGGTTGAGATCCACCCATAATTGATCATAAACACCGTAGGCTGTACCGCCGTGTATGGCGATTCCATAATCATGTTTTTAATTACACCGGTAACCGTAAGCGCTTTGCCATTGTAATTTATTGTTTGCCCAATGGGCTCTTTAAAGCCCATCATTTTGGTGGCCGCCTCGTTCAATATAATGCCTGATGAATCGGCTGCATACGCTCTCGAAAAATCTCGTCCCTTTATTATTTGCCAGCCTATCGTTTTACCAAAATCATGGGTAACGGCAATGGTACCCAGTAGAGGATTTGAGCCTGGATCCATGCCTTTCCAATCATAGCCGATTTGGTTGCTGCTCACTTCGGTGGAGCGGCTCGATGATTCAGCCATATTTTCTACCGCACCGGTAGCAAGCAGTTGCTCTCTCAAAGCATCATAATGCCCCTCCAGCTCAGGCGTGTTAATCTCAACGGCAATCAACCCATCACGACTGTAGCCTACCGGACGGTTCTTGGCATGCTGTATTTGCCTGTATACTACAATAGTGCCTATAATGAGCATCACCGACACAGTAAACTGAATAACCACCAGTACTTTGCGAGGTAATGCCGCATACCGGCCGGCTTTAAACGTTCCTTTAAGCACTTTTACGGGGTTAAAACTGGATAAATATAATGCAGGATAGCTGCCCGACACCAAACCTGTGATAAGTGTAAATGTTAGTGACAGCAGCCAGAATACCGGGTTTAGCCAAGGTAAGCTCATCTCTTTGCTCGACAGATTATTGAACAGCGGCAGGGCCAGCATTACCAAGGCAATAGACAATGCAAATGCAAGTAACGACATTAGAATAGACTCACTTAAAAACTGCGAAATGATTTGCTGACGCATGGAACCTATGGCTTTACGTACGCCTACTTCCTTAGCACGTTTTTCGGACCGGGCGGTGCTCAGATTCATAAAATTGATGCAGGCCAGCAGCAGCACAAATATGCCAATAATACCAAACAGCCAAACAAATCTAACTAATCCGCCTGTAACTTTACCGTTTGTGAACTCACTGTATAAATGCCATTTACGCATAGGATGTAATTGCAGTTCATCGTTCCCTTCTTTAAAGTGTGCTTTAGCTATATTTTTAATTTTGGCGTTTATTTTATCAATGTCTGCATCATTATTAATCTGGGCAAATAAAGCGAAGGAGTGATTTCCCCATTGTTCTGCCGAGCTTTTAACCCAGTTTTCCGTAGCCTCGAACTTTTTCCAGGGCAAAAGTATCCTCACTTCTCTAAAGGTAGTATTACGTGGCAAATCCTCGTAAAGGCCTGCTATCTTAACTTCTGTTTTGTTGTTGATGCGTACAGTTTGATTAATAGGGTCCGCCTCTCCAAAGAGCGACTTTGCAAGCGATGGTGTGATAAGTGCTGATGAAGGGTCTTTCAGCGCGTTTATATCACCTTTTAACATCTTAATACTAAACATTTCAGGCAAGTCCTCTTCAGCCCACAACCCTTTACCTGTTATCTTTTTGTCGCCCGCTTTGAGCACAAACTCCTGCTGCCACGATGTTAAGGCCACATGTTTAAAATCGGCCGGAAACTTAGTACGCAATTCGTTGGCCAGGGGCATGGCTACAGCCTCACTTGTGCCTATGTGGCCGTTGAAAGTTTGGGTATTCATTACCCGCGTAACAGTTTTATAATCTTTATGGTAAGTATCAAATGATACCTCATCCCATATCCATAAACCAATTAGCATAGCTACAGCCATACCTAACGCCAGGCCCATTATATTGATGAAGGAGTAAACCTTGTTTTTGAGCAGATTACGCCAGGCAATTTTAAAGTAGTTCTTTAACATAAGCGTGATGTTTTGAGTACTTGAAGTATAGCACATATATTGCCAAGACAGTGCCACCCGAACATCTTTTTGATAATCAACATATTATCTTCAAATTACCTAAATAAGCGTTCGTTTCTGATACAAGTTTACGTACGGTAGTGAAACACGTTGTAAAATACAAAAGGCCACCTTTTGTAAGGCAGCCTTTTGTATTTGTATCTTCCGGTACTATCACACTTTGATTTCTACTTCAACACCGCTAGGTAGTTCAAGTTTCATCAACGCATCAACAGTTTTAGAGTTAGAGCTGTAAATGTCCAATAAGCGTTTGTAGCTGCATAATTGGAATTGCTCACGTGCTTTTTTGTTTACGTGCGGTGAACGCAATACTGTAAAGATTTTCTTTTCAGTTGGTAAAGGAAGCGGTCCGCTTACTACAGCGCCGGTTGGCTTTACAGTCTTAACGATCTTCTCTGCTGATTTGTCAACCAGATTGTAGTCGTAAGATTTCAGTTTAATTCTGATTCTTTGGCTCATTTTGTTTTGTTTGTTTAACTACCTGTAAGAGCTATTTATTACAGAGAGTGATTTATTGATTTCAGACGTGCAAATGTGCAGATTTAGCATCCGCACATTTACTCATCTGCATATTTGCAAATTAAGCTGAAACGCCTTTTTTACCTTTTGCTTTGGCAACCACTTCGTCTTGTACGTTACGTGGTGCTTCAGCATAGTGATCAAACTCCATAGTTGAAGTAGCGCGACCTGAAGTGATGGTACGTAATTGCGTTACGTAACCAAACATTTCTGAAAGTGGCACAGTAGCTTTAATTACTTGAGCACCGGCACGGCTATCCATACCTAACAACTGACCACGACGACGGTTCATGTCACCGATCACATCACCCATGTTTTCTTCAGGGGTTAAGATCTCGATTTTCATGATAGGCTCCAGTAATACTGGTTTACATTTTGGCAATGCCTCGCGGTAAGCCGAACGAGCTGCGATCTCGAAAGATAACGCATCCGAATCGACTGCGTGGAACGAACCATCAATCAAACGTACTTTTAAGCTGGTTAAAGGATAACCTGCTAACACACCATTAGCCATGGCAGCAGCAAATCCTTTTTCAACAGATGGAATAAACTCGCGAGGGATAGCACCACCGCTAATTTCGTTCACAAACTGCAAGCCCTCTTTACCTTCATCATTTGGAGAAATGACAACCTGGATGTCGGCAAATTTACCACGACCACCAGTTTGTTTTTTGTAGGTTTCGCGGTGTTGAACAGTACCTGTGATAGACTCTTTGTAAGCCACTTGTGGCGCACCTTGGTTAACTTCCACTTTAAACTCACGTTTTAAGCGGTCCATGATGATATCTAAGTGTAACTCGCCCATACCCGAAATAACGGTTTGGCCGGTTTCTTCGTCAGAGTTTACGCGGAAGGTTGGATCCTCTTCGGCAAGTTTACCTAAAGCCATACCTAATTTATCTACGTCGGCCTGTGTTTTAGGCTCAATAGCCAAACCGATAACCGGTTCAGGGAATACCATTGACTCCAGAACCACAGGGTTCTTCTCGTCACAAAGGGTATCACCTGTTTTAATATCTTTAAAGCCTACTACCGCAGCAATATCACCAGCACCTACATTAGGGATAGGGTTTTGCTTGTTAGCGTGCATTTGGAAAATACGAGAGATACGCTCTTTGTTGTCTGAACGCATGTTGTGCACATACGAACCAGCATCCAGATTACCTGAATACACGCGGATAAAGCACAAACGACCAACGAACGGATCGGTTGCAATTTTAAATGCTAAAGCGGCAAACGGCTCTTTCACATCAGGTTTAACAATCACCTCTTCGCCAGTGTTAGGATTGGTACCGGTAACGCCTTTTGAATCGATAGGTGAAGGCAATAACTCCATCACGTAATCAAGCATGGTTTGTACACCCTTGTTTTTGAAAGATGAACCACAAGTCATCGGAACGATTTTACCGGCTAAAGTAGCTTGGCGTAAAGCGTCTAATACTTCGCGCTCAGTGATAGTGGTCGGATCGTCGAAGAATTTCTCCATTAACGTGTCGTCAAACTCAGCAACGGCTTCCAGTAATTTCTCTCTCCATTCGGTAGCTTCGTCAACCAAATCGTCAGGTATTGGCACTTCGGTAAAGGTCATACCTTTATCGTGCTCATTCCAAACCACACCACGGAAGTTGATTAAGTCGACCACACCTTTAAAGTTATCTTCAGCACCGATAGGGATTTGCAGCGGCACAGCGTGGCTGCCCAGCATATCACGTACTTGCTTAACAACTTTTAGGAAATCGGCACCTGAACGGTCCATTTTGTTAACGAAACCTATACGCGGTACGTTGTAGTTGTTAGCCAAACGCCAGTTAGTTTCTGACTGAGGCTCAACACCATCAACGGCCGAGAAAAGGAAAACAAGACCATCCAGTACACGTAATGAACGGTTTACCTCTACGGTAAAGTCAACGTGGCCCGGAGTGTCAATTACGTTTACCTGGAATTTGTTACCACGGTAGTTCCAGAACACGGTAGTAGCAGCCGAAGTAATGGTAATACCACGCTCTTGCTCCTGTGCCATCCAGTCCATGGTAGCAGCACCTTCGTGTACCTCGCCTATTTTGTGGCTCACACCAGCATAGTAAAGGATACGCTCGGTAGTAGTGGTTTTACCGGCATCAATGTGAGCGGCAATACCAATGTTTCTAGTATATTTAAGATCTCTTGACATGTCTTTTATTTGTTAAGTATAAAGTAAAAGGTACAAATTACGGAGTATAACCTCGCTCCTCGTACCTTTCACTTCGTACCGTTTTTTCTTAGAAACGGAAGTGTGAGAACGCTTTGTTGGCTTCAGCCATTTTATGCGTATCTTCTTTTTTCTTCACGGCAGCACCTTCACCTTTAGCAGCTGAGATGATTTCACCGGCCAGTTTCTCCATCATGGTTTTTTCACCACGACGACGAGCATAGCTGATTAACCATTTCATACCTAAAGCGATTTTACGCTCCGGACGAACTTCGGTTGGTACCTGGAAGTTAGCACCACCCACACGACGAGATTTAACCTCAACGGCAGGCATAACGTTGTTTAGTGCTTTTTTCCAAGTTTCTAAACCGTTTTCGTTTGTTTTTTTCTCAACAATATCAACGGCGTTATAGAAAATGCCATATGCGGTAGATTTTTTACCGTCATACATCATGTTATTTACGAACCTGGTTACCATCACGTCATTAAAACGCGGGTCAGGAAGAAGGATTCTCTTTTTTGGTTTCGACTTTCTCATTATTACTATCCTCCTTTAATTATTTCTTTTTGCCTTTAGCTGGTGCACCTTTGCCTGCTGCAGCCGGTTGACCTGGTTTAGGGCGTTTAGTACCATATTTAGAACGACGTTGGTTACGACCATTTACACCTGAAGTATCCAATGCACCACGAATGATGTGGTAACGAACACCTGGTAAGTCTTTAACACGGCCGCCACGTATCAACACAATAGAGTGCTCCTGTAAGTTGTGACCTTCACCCGGTATGTAGGCATTCACCTCTTTACCGTTAGTAAGGCGCACACGGGCCACTTTACGCATTGCTGAGTTTGGTTTCTTAGGGGTAGTGGTGTATACACGGGTACACACGCCTCTTCGCTGTGGACAGCTGTCCAACGCTGGGGATTTACTCTTATCCTCCAGAGCTACTCTACCTTTTCTAACTAATTGTTGAATAGTAGGCATTTCTTCCTTTTAATGTTACAGTTTTATCCTTATTTTAAGGACTGCAAAAGTACGCACTTGTTTTTTGATTATCAAGTGGTTGACGAAAAGATTTTTAAGAGTATAACCCGGCAGTACTAACAGATGTTAAATTAAGAGCTTCAGTAAGTTAAATAAAAACTAAATGGTTTTTATTTAACGCATATCACCCATGGTAAAGTTACTAACACAAGTGCCAAAGCCAATAATGAGAACTAAAGCACCGGCTAGCAGCCATATCCAGCGTTGTGCAACTAAAGCCGCTATTATGGCCACTACAAAATGGGCAATGGATATAAAAAATGCCACAAAAGCACCCTCTTTAGGGTTAGCCAAAATTGCCAACACCGTATAGCCTGCAAACACCAGCAGGTTATAGCCGAGTATTTTACCGTCGGAGGTTCTTTTTGGAGGTTCGGGTGGTGCTATCATACGGGTATTTCATTTCTGAGGGTTTCCAAATAAGCAGCTTTATCGTCCCGATAAAACAGGTTCATGGTTTCGAATGGGATAATCCGCATATCTTTATTTACAATGTGCACGCATGATTTTTTAATGGCACGCACATCAAAATTCTGCGCGTCAATAAAGTTCATGATGATAACACGGAACAAATTATCATAACTTAATCCAGGTGCATCAATGTTTGGCAGGCAGCACATAATGGATGCCAGGTGCTCCTGCGCCTTATCAACCGAGTTACCGGTGCTGAACATGTGCAACAAGTGCTGCTTTAACAATTCATCCTGCTCGTATACAATCGTATTTTTTGAGTTATCCAGCAAGTCATCCGGGTTTATCATCCGCGTAAGTGGGAACACACAGCCGCCAACTTTTAACGCATAGCCCATTACCAAAGCATCGGGATTACAGGGTACTGGTAACAGATCTTGAGCCGTAAATGTATCGGTTTGCTCCAATATGGCCGAGCGTACTTCAGTAAGTGTATACCGGTCTGTAGCCGGATTAAAGTTTTCCAGCCGACCGGCCTGTTGAGTGGGCTGAAAGGTAACGCCGCGTACGCAACGCTGCTGCAGGGCGTATTCTATAATTGTTCCTATCTCGTCGGTATTCAAATTCTTTTGCAGGGTAACCACCAGCGTGGTAGATAGGTTGTATTTGTTCAGGTTGGCCATAGCCTTAGCCCTTACCTCGCGCAGATCTTCGCCACGCAACTGCTCAAGCGCTTCTTTCTTGAACGAATCAAACTGCAAGTATATTTCAAAATCGGGCGTGTATGTAGCCAGCCGCTTTACGAACTCTTCATCCTTTGCTATGCGTATACCATTGGTGTTGAGCATGAGATGTTTAATAGGCTTGCGCTTGGCGATATCCAATATTTCGAAAAACTGCGGGTGCACGGTGGGTTCGCCGCCACTTATTTGCACTACATCGGGTTCGCCCTCGTTAGCTACAATTACATCCAGCATCTGTTCTATTTCGGCCAGGGAACGGTGCCTGCCATAATGTGGCGATGACATGGCATAGCAGGTAGGACAGGCTAAATTACAACGGTCGGTTACTTCGATTACGGTAAGGCAGGAGTGCTGCTCGTGGTCGCGGCACAGGCCGCAGTCGTACGGGCAGCCGTAGTGGGTGGCCGAATTAAATTTAAGCGGCATTTCACTGCGCTTGGCGTAATTGCGGCAGTTTTTATAATACTCAATATCGGTGGCTATCAGCACTTTCTCGGGTCCGTGCAGACGGCAATTCTTAAGCATGTACACCTTTTCATCCTCAAATACAATTTTAGCATCCACGCGCCGCAGGCAGGTTGAGCATATACTGATCGTAAAATCATAATAAACGTACGGGCGCTCAGGCATAGGTTTTCGTTATTTTTGAAGGATATACAAACACTTTATAGTAATAGGCCAAACCAGCAAGGCAGGCCAATTGCAGAACCGATAGTCCGAAGTTAAAGAAATAAGCCGGCTTTATAAATTCTATACAAAAGCGGAAGCCCAAATAGGCAACCATCAATAATTTAAAACGATAGCCATCTGCAAATTGATATTTACGTTCAATGGCACTTAAACTCAATCCTAGTATGAGCCAAAACAGTATTTCGTACAAATTGGTAGGATGACGGTAAATGCCATCACCAAAGTTGATAGCCCAGGGCAAACTGCTTGCAATGCCATAGGTACCATCTTCAAGCCCGGCTAAAAAGCATCCGGTACGACCAATCATCATGCTCAGCACAATGGGATAAACCATTAAATCTCCGGATGAAACTTTAACGCCGATTTGCTTTTTAATAAGCTCCACTCCTATTAGTCCGCCTAACAAGCCTCCGATAATAGTAGTGTTTCCCATAAAGTAAATCAGATTGGTACGGAGCAACTTAGCGGGATTCTCTAACACCCCCAAAATATGCGAACCTAAAAAAGCGCCTGCGGCGGCGCCTATAAAAATAATAAGCCGGTTATGATCGCTAATGGTATCGGGCTGATGTTTCCTTAAGTACACATAATAACGGTAACCAACGGCATAAGCCAGTGTTTCTAACAAAAAGTGAATGGGTATAACCGAATCACCAAGCGGTATGTTGAACGGAAAATGCAAATGTGACCTTTTTGGAAACTAACTGGCTTACAATATCTACTTAATTAGTTAAAAGCACAAGTTTAGATCAATCTGGCTTAAAATAAAAACAACCTATAGCTAATCACTATAGGTTGGTATAAAACACATTAAAACTTTTTAAAACTTACGCTTTTTGCGCTTTGTGATGACGGAAACCACCATGCCCTTTTCGGTCTTTGAAAATTTCCTTCATTTGGGCTTTTTGCGCTTCGGTAAGGGTGGCTAAAAATGCTTTTCTGCTTTCTTTACGTGCTGCTTTATTGGCCGCTATGGTTTTTTTCTGCTCGGCAGTAAAGGTTTCGGCAAGCTTGCTTTTACGTTCTTTATGCGACAGTGCCTTATCCTTCATTATCGCTTTCTGATCAGCAGTTAAACTAGCTCTAAAACCGGCCATGGCTGCCTTCTGCTTGTCATGATTTTCTTTTAAAGCGGCCTGTTGCTGCGGTGTAAGTAACGCTTTAAGCTTTTGGTGAGCCTCTTTGCGAACAATTCTACTGCTATCGGCGTGGGCTTTGGTTTGCGCCTTTGCACCTAATGATAACGCTGAAACCACCAGGGTAACCAACGCTATAGATTTTACAAACTTTATCATATCAATAATTATTTAATGAGATAGATTGATTTATAAAGCCAAGGTTTAAGTAACAAATTTGTGAAGATAGCGTAACGGCCTTATTGTAATATGCAAACAAATCGGTACAAGTTTTACTTACTATATTGAAAACATGAAAATTAAGTTACAATGAAATCAACAATAAAAACAGGATTATTTGTACTGGCGCTTACAAGCATGCTGGCAGCGTGCAAAGGTGGTTTCTCAGGTGATAAACAAGACTCAACCATGCTAGACAGAGAACGGAACGATTCTATTGCCAGATTAAACAGCGAAACAGGCAAAATGGCTGCCGACTCAAACTCGGCTGCTAAACAGGATACCAATGGGTTAGATAGTTCAGCTTACCATAAAAACAAATAACTCCCGGTAATAGCATAACCGGGAGTTAGAGCAAAACAATGGTTCAGCCGCATACTGCAACTGAACCATTGTTCACTTACTTTCTTTTTTCTCTTCCTTATTTTTGAGCCTGCCGGCTTCGGTAAGGGCTTTGTGTAAAATCCATTCTATTTGCCCGTTCACACTCCTAAACTCATCTGTGGCCCACCTTTCAATGGCCTTCATGGTTTCTGCATCAATACGTAAGGCAAATGATTTTTTTTCGGCCATAATTACTGATATAATGTTCCGGTGTTCACCACCGGCTGTGTTTCCCTGTCGCCGCAAAGTACAACCATTAGGTTGCTTACCATAGCAGCTTTTCGTTCTTCATCAAGGTTAATAATATCTTTTTCAGATAAGAGTTTTAGTGCACTTTCAACCATACCTACAGCGCCCTCTACTATCTTATGCCTGGCCGCCACAATGGCCGATGCCTGTTGCCTGCGCAGCATAGAATGTGCAATCTCGGGTGCATAAGCCAGGTGGCCAATACGTGCTTCGACCACCTCAATGCCTGCCATCTCCATACGCTCGGCTATCTCATGTTCCAGCGCATTATTAATATCCTCAAAGTTAGTACTCAGGGTAATTTGTGCGCGCTCGTCCTCAAAATGATCATACGGAAAACTGCCGGCAAGCTTACGTACGGCCGAATCGGTTTGTATACGTACAAACTGCACATAATTATCAACCGAGAACGAAGCTTTATAGGTATCCTTTACCCGCCACACCAATATCACACTGATCAGAACCGGGTTACCCATCTTATCGTTCACCTTAATCAGTTCGCTTTCAAAGTTGCGGGCTTTTAATGAAACATCGATGCGCCAGTAAAGCGGATTTACCCAAAACAAACCATTATCAACAACACTGCCGGTATACTTACCAAACAGCAAAAGCACTTTTGAACTGTTGGGACCAATAATGACCAGACCCTTTACAATAACGATGAATATGAACACACCAGCAATAACGCCCAACGGAGTCTGATTAACCAGGCTGAGCATAAATAGCACTACGCAACCGAGTGCTAAAAAAATGGCTAAGTAACCACTAAAAGGCTTAAGTATCTTTTCAGTTTTCATAATGATTCAATTTGATATTAAAATGATATCACAATAGTAAACGTAATTTCCCAGACCATCAAGCAATTTTTAAAATTACAGTTGATCTGCCCCCCACCATCAAACATCGAAAAATGCAAACTTTATTTTCGGACAATAGTTAGTTTAAATACCAAATTGTAAAACGCCATGTCTGCTTTGTTTTTTACTGTAGAAGAAATGCCCTTAATGATTGTACCAGACACAAGGGCACAGGCCAACGGTCATGCTGTAATCACTTATACTTATAGTGTATTTAGAGATACAAGCCATGGCAACCCCGCGCTGGAACAAACCAAGAGCAATGAACTGCACCTGGAAAAGCATACTGATCCAAACTATATGGGCTTCATTACTTTCGAAGATCCGGGCAAGTTATTTACCTACACGGCAGATGGAAAGGAAGAGCTCAGCTCAGATCAGGTTGAAGAGATTATAGAACACATAAGCCACTACAGAGACAACCCGGGCATGTGGCGGCACCTGCAACAATAGATACTTACTTAAAAATTATATTAAAATGGAATTTCAACCAGGCGATGCCGTGAACACACCAAAGGGACATGGCTATATAAACGAAGTGATAGATGACGAAATATTTGTTGATTTGACAGATGGCGATCACAAACGTGAAATTTTCAGCAAAGAAGAAATTAGCTTACTGCCCGAGTAGTAAGTGAAGTCATATCGCGGCAAATAGCCGCGATATGACTAAAAGTAAAGCTGCTGTTAAGCTGGTTCCAAAAAACGTTTAAGGCTGGCACCAATAATATGTTCCCATCCCGCTGCGAAGTTCGATGCAGCAAAATCAGGGTTATTGGCAGGAAAGGTTTCCAGTCCTTTATGCGTTAATTTTAGCCGGGTACCATCGCCCTCCGGGAAGAGCTCAAAGCTTACTTCTGATTCTCCTGGATAACCTTCATAGCGCCAGGTATAGCTTAGCTTTTTATTTTCCTCAACATTGGTTATTTGGCAAACATGTTTATACTGTATGCCATTTTCGTGGCCACCTAAAAAGGTAAAAGTATAACCCACCTCGGCTTTAAAGCCTGGTAAATCAAAATACCATTGTTTCATCTGATCGTAAGTGGTGAGGGCTGCCCATACTTCGTTGACAGGAGCGCGGTACACCCGCTCAATCTCATAAGGTTGTGTCATGGTTCATTGGTTTTATGTTGTTGGTTAAGAAAATTTTCCAGGTTGTTTAGTTTCTCATTCCAGAACTTATCAAAATAAGCGAACCAATTGGTTACCTCTTTAAAACCCAGTTGATTGAGCGTACAATACCGCTCACGGCCGGAATCGGTAATTTTAACCAGCCCCGACTCATGTAACACTTTAATATGTTTTGATACCGCTGGTCGGCTCATTTCAAAATTTTCGGCCAGGGCGTTTACAGGCAGGGCTTGCGTGGCAAGCATTACCAGTATAGCACGCCGGGTGGGGTCGGCAATGGCCTGGAATACGTCAGGTTTATTTTTAAACATTACTATAGTCTTTAAGTGTTTGCTGAAACCTGCGTAGCACTTTTCCCCAGCCTTTTTCCATCATGAAGCTCGATAGGTAGTTTTTGATTCCCTTAAACCCTTTGTGTTCAAGCCGCAATAGGGTGCCCCCGTTTTGAGGAGTGAGCGTCCAGGTAAGTATGGTGTCCAAATTGATTATTCCAGGCTTGGGTCCACCTTTCCAGGTGTACACCAGTTTGTGCTCAGGTGTACTTTCCAACACCTCGCAGTAAACAATACCGTCCCAATTTACCGCACGTATAGGTTTACTGATAAAGGTAAACTGATGTCCTACCTCAGCCTTAAAGTCATTCTTCATAAACCATTGACTCAGCAGCTCCGGCTGGGTTAGGCACTGCCACACTTGCGCAGGCGATTGCTCAAAATACCAGGTAACAATAATATCTCGCTCCATAATAGGTAACCATTTGGTTACACAATAATACGTAACTTATGGGTTACGAAAAGAAATTATTTAATCTTTATTTAAAACCAAAACGGCCCGGCAAATTGCCAGGCCGCTCCAAGTAGTGGTTATTTAATCTATACCTCTATATTTTCCAGGTACTTATAGCCACTGCCTGTGTTTAGTAGCAGTACCTGCTCATTACTTTTTATCCAGTTTTTGGCTTTTAGCTGTTTAAATGCTTGCCAAAGGGCAGCACCTTCGGGAGCAATAAGCATTCCTTCATGGCGGGCAATTTCCTTTAAGGCAGCACTCATGAGCACATCAGGTATGCTAACGGCTGTACCGTTACTATCACGCAACACCTTTAGTATTAATTTATCGGCATAGGGTTTGGGTACACGTAGTCCGTTGGCTATGGTAAAGCCGCCATCTACAAAAGTGGCCGTCACTTGTCCGCCATGAAACGCCTGTACAATACCATCACAACTGGTGGACTGTACGGCTACCATCCTCGGGCGGTGGCTTCCTATCCAGCCTAACTGCTCCATCTCATCAAATGCTTTCCATAAACCAATTAAACCGGTGCCGCCGCCTGTTGGGTACAAGATCACATCGGGTAGTTGCCAGTTCAATTGTTCAGCAATTTCATAACCCATCGTCTTTTTACCTTCAAGCCGGTAGGGTTCTTTAAGGGTAGATACCTGGAACCAACCGTTAATCACAGCCTGTTCATTAGCCAGCTTGCCGCAATCACTAATGTTACCTTCTACTTCAATCAGTTCTGCACCGTACAAACGGCATTCATCTTTAAAAACGTGCGGTGTTAGTTTAGGCATGTACACTACAGCTTGCATACCCGCCCTTGCAGCATAAGCAGCCAATGCACCGCCCGCATTGCCAGCGGTAGGCGTTACAATGGTGTTAATACCTAACTCTTTAGCTTTTGATACCGCCGCTCCTATTCCGCGCGCTTTAAATGAACCAGTTGGATTACCAGACTCATCCTTCCATAACACCTCAATTTTACCGGCCAGGTGCTGTAAATTTTTCAAAGGTAGTATAGGCGTAAAACCTTCGCCCAAGGTTACAATGTTTTCTTCGTTTACAATGGGCAACACCTCTTTGTAGCGCCACATGTTAGCCACCCTACCAATGAGTATGTCCTTATGTAGCCCGCCAGTTAAATCATATCGGGCCAGCAGTGATGATAAACAGGCTGCATCTTCACAAACTGTTCTTACTACATCTGTACTATAAATTTTCCCACAGTTGGGGCATTCCAAGTGACTAATGAGGGTTCCGGTTGAGGCATTTATGAGAGACGGCGCAGCACTATTCGGTAACATGATGATGATAATTAAAACCTAAGCGGCATCAGCTAAACTGTTGCACAATGACAAACCTACTCAATAATTCACATAGGGCATTGCAACAATTATGTGCAACTCCACGCACTATTATACGCAATATGTAAAAAATCGAAAACAAAATCTACTACTTCTATATACTTTATATATATTTGAAAAGTAATGACAAAACAAATAGCCCATAGCATGCGCATTAACTGCATCTGTTGCTGTATATTCAGCACTTATTGAGGCTTATTTTAAATTTTAAGTGATTAATTATATAAGCCTCTTTCAGTAACCTGTAAGAGGCTTTCTTGAATATAAACACATGCAGAGTTTTAGAACCGAACTGGAAAACCCTATTGTTGAAAAAGACATCATCGATCTGGACAGAAAGATAAGGGCTTTCCGTGAAGGCAAAATACACGAGGAAAAGTTCAGGAGCCTGCGCCTGGCACGCGGAGTTTACGGCCAACGCCAGCCCGGTGTCCAAATGGTACGCATTAAGCTGCCGTTTGGCAAGGTAACTTTTAAACAAATACTGCGCATTGCCGATATAGCCGACGAGTACGGCAGCGGCAATCTTCACTTAACCACCCGGCAGGATATACAGATACACTATGTTAGCCTTGACCGTACACCGGAATTATGGGCCAAGTTAGAGCAAGATGATATAACCCTGCGCGAGGCTTGCGGTAACACAGTACGCAATGTAACGTCCTCGCCCACTTCAGGCATCGACCCGAAGGAACCGTTTGACGTATCACCATACGCTCATGCTACGTTCGAATACTTTTTGCGCAATCCTATTTGCCAGGAAATGGGCCGTAAATTCAAAATTTCTTTTTCATCAAACGAAGAAGATACTGCATTTTCTTACATCCATGATCTGGGTTTCATTCCAAAACAGCGTGGCGACGAACGCGGCTTTAAAGTACTGTTGGGCGGCGGTTTAGGTGCACAACCTGCTTTAGCCAGTGTGGTAAAAGAGTTTTTACCTGAAGATGAGGTGATACCTTATATCGAGTCGATTATTCGTGTGTTTGACCGCTACGGCGAACGTAATAACCGTAACAAAGCACGCTTAAAATTCCTGGTTCAGAAGATTGGACTTGATGAAGTTTTACGCCTGGCCGAGACTGAAAAAATTGCCAATAAAGTAAAGACCTATAAAATTAACCGCGATGCCGTGCCACAACCAGTGGCCCCGGAAGCGGTTACCTTTGCCGAAGTTGCTTTACAGAACCCGTTAAAGTATGAACAATGGCTGCTTACCAACGTTTTTGAACAAAAGCAGCCTGGTTTTTATGGCGTATTTGTAAAAGTGCCCGTTGGCGACATACACACACCAGAAGCCCGCAGGCTGGTTGAAGGCTTGCGTGGTTTAGTAGCTGATGAAATACGCATTACACAGAACCAGGGATTGCTGTTAAAATATGCCCGCAAGGAAGCTCTGCCCGCCCTGTTTAACGTCTTAAACGAACTGCACCTGGCCGAACCCGGCTTTGATAGCGTGGCTGATGTTACCACTTGTCCCGGTACCGACACCTGTAACCTGGGCATATCTAACAGCATGACTCTTTCCCGTGTGCTGGAAGATGTGATCTATAATGAATACGAGGATTTAATTTATAACCGCGATATTAAAATTAAGATTAGCGGTTGCATGAATAGCTGTGGTCAGCATGGTTTAGCTCATATAGGATTTCATGGCAGCTCATTAAAGGCTGATAAACGCGTATTGCCGTCTGTGCAAGTGCTATTAGGCGGAGGTACGGTTGGCGATGGCATTGGCCGTGCTGCCGATAAAGTAATTAAGGTACCAGCCAAGCGTGCTACACATGTGCTGCGCTATGTTTTGAATGACTATCAGACTAACTCCATAGCTGAAGAAACCTTTCATGCCTATTACGATCGCCAGGGTAAGGATTATTTTTACCAACTGTTAAAGCCGCTGGCCGACCTGACCACCCTAACCGAAGAAGAATTTGTAGATTGGGGCCACGAAGAAACTTTTGCCACTGCCATTGGCGTGGGCGAGTGCGCCGGCGTAATGATTGACCTGGTGGCTACGCTCCTTTTTGAGGCTGATGAAAAACTGGGCTGGGCCAAAGAGGCTTTTGCGGGAAGCCGCTGGGCCGATGCCATTTATCATAGCTACAATACTATGGTGAGTACTGCAAAGGCATTGTTGTTGGATAAGGCGGTTAACAGCAGCACCCAGGCAGGAGTAATAAAAGAGTTTGACAACCACTATGTAAATACCGGACTGGTAACTTTACCAGTATCCTTTAATGATCTTGTATTGCAGATCAATCAAAACGAACCATCAGAGGCATTTGCCGGTGCATACCTGCAAAGTGCCCAAGAATTTATAACCGAAATGACAGCGGCTAGGGAGGCGCTAAAAGCATGATTATATCAACAGAAACAAAGCAATCCGTAAAGGAACCTAAAATAACTTTAGTTGGTGCCGGCCCAGGTGATGCTGAGCTGATTACCATAAAAGGCATGAAAGCTTTACAAACTGCCAACGTGGTTTTATATGATGCACTGGTGAATGAAGATCTGTTGAGCTTTGCCCCCGCACATGCGCACAAAGTGTACGTTGGCAAACGTTCGGGCGAACACTCCTACTCGCAGGAAGCTGTGAATAAGTTAATGATCGATTACGCCATAAATTATGGCCATGTGGTACGGCTGAAAGGCGGCGACCCGTTTGTTTTTGGTCGCGGTTATGAAGAACTGGATTTTGCAGCGTCGTACAGCATCCCCGCCGAGGTTATCCCTGGTATATCCAGTTCAATTGGTGTACCGGGCTTACAGCAAATACCCGTAACGCACCGCGGTTTAAGCGAAAGTTTTTGGGTGGTAACAGGCACCACCGCCAGCGGAGAAATATCTGGTGATTTGCAACAAGCCGCCCGCAGCAAAGCTACTGTAGTAGTTTTAATGGGATTACACAAATTAGCCGAAATTACTGAGATCTTTAAAGCTGAAGGCAAACATCGCCTACCTGTTGCACTAATTCAAAGCGGCTCAACCGCAAATGAAAAGGTGGTGGTAGGCATTGTAGATACCATTGTTGAACTAGCCGAAGAAAATAAGATAAAGGCTCCGGCTATGATGGTATTTGGCGAGGTAGTTTCATTACATCCAAAGTTTCAACCCATTCGCGAATTTTATGACATCCTTGCCCAGGAATAATCATATAACCCCTTTAGCAGTTTCGGAAGCTCTGGAAGGCAATCAGCTTTTCCCTGTATTCCTAAAACTCAACCAGCTGCACACGGTGCTTATTGGCGGTGGTAATGTAGGTTTGGAAAAACTGACCGCATTGCTGAACAATAGCCAGCAAGCACAGGTAACGGTAGTGGCTGAGCAGTTATTGCCTGAGGTGTATGATTTGGCGGCCGGGTACCCTAGGGTAAAGCTGATAAAAAAAAGCTTTACAGAGGAAGATCTGGATGATGCCGACCTGGTAGTGGCTGCCACAGCCAATAATATTTTGAATGAGCGCATAAGGCAGGCAGCACATCAGCGTAAACTATTGATTAATGTAGCTGATAAACCAGAACTTTGTGATTTTTATCTGGGCTCAATTGTTAAAAAAGGCGACCTTAAACTGGCTATATCTACCAATGGTAAATCGCCTACAGTAGCCAAGCGCCTAAAGCAGGTTTTAAACGAGGCGTTACCTGCCGAATTGGACACTACTTTACAACAACTAAGTGCCTTACGCGAAACTCTAACCGGCGACTTTGCCGGAAAGGTAAAAGCGCTCAATAAAGCAACAGCCATCCTGGTTGAACCTAAACCGGTTAAAAAGAAAAACTTTAAATGGCTGATCTGGCTATCCATTATTGCATCAATAGCTATTGCTGTAACAGCGCTGTGGTTTAACGAACCGGGATTTAAGTTGTATGTACAAGACATCAGCCCCGTATTTTACTACTTCCTGGCTGCGGGTTTTGTATTTGCCATGATAGATGGCGCCATTGGCATGTCGTATGGTGTTACTTCAACAGCTTTTTCTTTGTCCATGGGCATCTCCCCCGCTTCAGCAAGCATGGCGGTGCACCTGTCTGAGATCATGAGTAACGGCATTGCCGGCTGGATGCACTACCGCATGGGTAATGTAAACTGGAAAATGTTTAAGCTGCTCATCATACCCGGCATAATAGGTGCAGCAACTGGCGCTTGCTTAATATCGTCATTAGAGCATTATGCAATGTATACCAAGCCCTTGGTATCGGTTTATACACTTATATTAGGGTCAGTAATCCTTTCTAAAGCATTTAAAACGGGTAAAAAGAAATCAGCCGATAAAATTAAGCGGATATCGTTACTGGGCTTAGGCGGGGGTTTTATTGACGCTGTAGGCGGAGGTGGCTGGGGCTCAATTGTATTATCGTCGTTAATAGCAGGTGGCCGGCACCCCCGTTTTTCATTAGGTACGGTAAAATTAACCAGATTTTTTATAGCCATGATTGGCTCGCTCATATTCTTAACCATGCTTAACGGTGCCCCGTGGAGCGCTATAGCAGGGTTAATCATTGGCAGTGCCCTGGCAGCACCTATTGCGGCCCGTATCTCAAACCGTATATCGGTTAAGGTTATTATGGTTGCTGTGGGCATAATTGTGATATTAGTTAGTTTAAAAAGCATCACCAGCTTTTTAATGAAGTTTATTTAAGATGAACAGTAAGATTGTAGAAGATATAAAGCAACAAACCACCGGCATGGCACCCAGCAGTGCTTTGGCCTGGCTGGCAGATGCTTTTCCGGGTGAGATTGTGTTCTCTACCAGCTTTGGGTGGGAAGATCAGGTGATTACGCATATGATTTTCTCTAACAACCTGCCTATTAAAGTATTTACGTTAGAAACCGGCCGCCTCTTCCCCGAAACCTATTACGTGTGGAACCGCACCATGGAAATATACGGGCAACCTATATATGCTTACTACCCGCAAAACGAAGCGCTTGAAGCCATGGTGAACGCTAAAGGCCCGAGCAGTTTTTATGAGTCGGTAGAGAACCGTAAAGAATGCTGCGGCATACGCAAAATTGAACCGTTGAAACGGGCGCTCAAAGGTAATAAGATATGGATCACTGGCATACGTGCCGAGCAATCGCCCAACCGCCAGGATATGGTAAATGTGGAGTGGGACGAAGGCAATCAGCTGGTTAAATATCACCCTGTATTTGAGTGGAGCCTGGATGAGGTAAAAACCTATATTAAAAACAACAACATACCCTACAATACCCTGCACGACCGCGGCTTTCCGAGCATTGGCTGCCAGCCTTGTACCCGTGCGGTACAACCTGGCGAAGACTTTAGGGCAGGCCGCTGGTGGTGGGAAGATCAATCGAAAAAAGAATGCGGTTTGCATTCAGTTAAAGAAATTATAACAGAAAAATGAGTAAACATCACTTAGATTATCTGGATGAACTAGAGGCGGAAGCCATACACATATTGCGTGAGGTGGCGGGTCAGTTTGAGAAGCCTGCCCTACTGTTTTCGGGCGGAAAGGACTCTATCACACTGGTGCGCCTGGCCGAAAAAGCTTTCCGACCAGGTAAGTTTCCCTTTCCGTTAGTTCATATCGATACCGGTCATAACTTTCCGGAAACCATACAATACCGCGATGAGATGATTGCCCGCCTGGGCGAAAAACTGATTGTAGGCCATGTACAGGATTCAATAAACCAGGGCAAAGTAGTAGAGCAAAAAGGCAAGAACGCGAGCCGCAATGCGTTACAAACCGTTACTTTGTTGGATACCATTGCGCAGCACCAGTTTGATGCCTGTATTGGCGGCGCACGCCGCGATGAGGAAAAAGCCCGTGCCAAGGAGCGTATCTTTTCGGTACGTGACGAGTTTGGCCAGTGGGATCCTAAACGCCAGCGCCCGGAGTTATGGAACATCTACAACGGTAAAATTCATAAGGGTGAGAACGTACGCGTGTTCCCTATCAGTAACTGGACCGAACTGGATGTATGGAACTACATCCGCCGAGAAAATATTGCCCTGCCATCCATCTATTTTGCACATGAGCGCGAGTGTATTACCCGCAATGGTCAGCTTATGGCTGCTGCCGAGTTTTTAAATATGGATGAAGAGGACGTGATAACCCGCCGTAACGTACGTTTCCGTACCGTAGGCGACATGACCTGTACAGCCGCGGTAGAATCAGACGCGTATTTAATTGACGATATTATAAACGAAATAAGCGCTTCTAAAATAAGCGAACGTGGTGCCCGTATGGATGACAAAGTATCGGAAGCAGCCATGGAAGAACGCAAGAAAGGAGGCTACTTTTAATATGGAGATACTTAAATTTATAACTGCCGGCAGTGTTGATGATGGTAAGAGCACCCTTATTGGCCGACTGCTGTATGATACCGACGCCATACTGGCCGATCAATTGGAAGCACTGCACCGTTCAAACCGTAAAAACGATGATGGCAGCATTGATTTGGCTATTTTAACGGATGGACTAAAAGCCGAACGCGAGCAAGGCATCACCATTGATGTGGCCTACAAATACTTTCAGACCGAGAAACGTAAATTCATTATAGCTGATGCCCCGGGTCATATCCAGTACACCCGCAACATGGTTACTGGTGCATCAAATTCCAACCTAGCCATCATCTTAATTGATGCTCGTAAAGGGGTGGTTGAACAAACCAACCGTCATTCGTTCCTGGTATCGCTGCTTGCGCTGCCACAGGTTGTAGTTTGCATCAACAAAATGGATATGGTAGATTATGATGAGGCTACCTTTAACCAGATAGTTGAGCAATACCGGCAATTGGCTACCAAGCTCAATCTGCAAAACGTAACCTACATACCAGTAAGCGCTTTGAAGGGAGATAACATTGTACATGAATCATACAACATGACCTGGTATACTGGCAAAATCCTGTTAGAACACCTGGAAACGGTTGAGATTCCGGTTGATGACAGCTCGGCCCATGCCCGATTACCAGTACAATGGGTGGTACGCCCACAAACAGAAAAATTGCATGATTACCGGGGATACGCCGGCCGTATTAGCAGTGGTAGTTTCAAAGTTAATGACAAGGTTACTGTACTTCCCTCGGGCTTTAGCTCGACCATCACAAAAATAGAGCTACTCGACCGGGAGTTTGAGGAAGCGTTTTCCGGTCAATCAGTAACTGTGCACCTGCAGGATGATATTGACATAAGCCGTGGCGATATATTGGTTAACAGCAGTGCACAACCTGAAGTAGCACAATTACTTGAGGCCGATTTATGTTGGATGGATACCCGTGCACTCGATACATCACTCACATACCTTATACAGCATAACAGTAAGGTTACCCGTTGCCGTATACAAGAGGTTTTATACAAATTTAACATCAATACCCTGGACAAGGTGTACGAAGAAGATTTTAAGCTGAACGATATTGGACGCATCATTATTAAAACTGCAGAACCGCTGGCTTTTGATGTTTACCAAAATAACAAAGCCAATGGCGGCGCTATTATTATTGATAGTCGCACCAACGTAACGGTTGGCGCACTCATGCTTCGCGCAGCTGTAGAATAAGTTTTGTTATATATGTTTAAGTAGGTAAAAGCAGGTTCTTAAATGGCCTGCTTTTTAATTTTCACGGTTTGTTTACCAGGCGTTGTCCGGTAGGGCACCTATCAAGTAGCACACAGTCTTTACAATTTGGCTTATAGTGAAAGCACACCTTCTGCCCGTGCCGCATCATCACCTGGTGGTTATCGTACATTTCCTGGGCTGTAAAATCGGGTGGTAAAAGGTTTTCCAACACCCTGTTTGCTTTGCCCTCTCCTATCTTTTCTTCAATGATGCCTAAACGTACTGCTACCCTGAAATGATGAGAATCAACTGGCAACGCCTTTGCACGCAAGGTGCTGAACGACATAACCGCCGCACTGCTTTTAGGCCCAACACCCGGCAGTTCCTCTAGCCACTGCCGCGCAGCATGCACTTCCATATCGGCCAAAAAGTTTAAAGTGAGCGAACCATGCTTCTCAAGTATCAGTGTTAATACTTGTTGCAGGCGAGGTGCTTTCTGCTCGGGCCATGTACACGGTTTAATGGCCTGTTGCACAGCCTCCGTAGGTGCAATACGTACGGCTTCCCATGAGCCGAACGTATCCAACAAATTAGCAAATGCCTTACCTGAGTCGCGATTTTTAGTACGATGGGATAGCAACGCCGACATGAGTTCACTCAAAGGGTCGAGATCATGAAAGTACTTAATTTGAGTACCATATAATGCTGACAGACGATGGTGCACTTCCAGTACAAAAGCCTCTTTATCGGTAGTTTCTAACATATGTTGTTAACTATAAGCTAATAGCCACTATGTTGTTTTTAAAGACTCCTTTAGGTTGTGAGGTTATGCAATAAAGATTTAATTATAATAAGCACATAAAACGAAAAGGGCATCTCGCGATGCCCTTATATAATGTTCATATTGGTGTTTTTTAAAAAAGCGTAACGCAGCGTTACACCAAATGTGCGTTGATCGCCAAGCACTGCAGCATATTGACCGGCGTTGCCACCTGCAGGCAGTAACTGTTCAAAGTAATTTTTATTAAGCAGGTTGCGGCTCCAAATATACGCCGAAACACCATGTGCTGCTCTGAAGCCTGCACGGGCATTAATAATGGTGTACCCATCAATATTCAGGTAGGCTGAAGGCGAAGGGCTAGATGAGAAAGACGAGCGGAAGAACCCGTCTGCTGCTATAAAAAAACGTGTTTCATTGCCTATAAACTTTGCAGCTTTGTTGTATTCTCCACCAAGTGAACCGGCCCATTTCGATATGCCAGGTAATGCACTGCCCGATATATCTTTAAACGCTACCTGCTGGCCGTTAACCGTTAAACCAGTTTCTTCGAGCGGCAGCGGCGCATTAGTAAATTTAACATATTTGGCATTAGTATAAGCTGCGGCGCCATAAAATGAAAAGTTTTCATCAGCTCTGAAATTGCCATCAAATTCAACACCTTTTACATTAACCTTATCAGCATTAGCAATGTAACCGCGGTTTACGCCCAGCTCGGGCGATTGAACGTTGGTTTGGTAGTCTTTAATATCTGAGTTGTGAAAATTCAGATTCAAGATCAGGTTATCAAGCGGTGTAGTTTTTACGCCTAGTTCATAATGCTTGGTTCTTTCTGGCTTTATAACGGCCAAGCTCAAATCGGCCAACGTACTACCCACAACACTGGGTAAGCCGGCTACGTTTACACCTACCGGCTTAAAGCTTGTTGAATAAGTAGCAAAAGCATTAATACGCTTACCAGGCCTGTAAGCAGCGGTTACCGAGTAAGTAAAGTTTTTTTCATCAGCATTGGCATCATATTGCTGGCTGCTGTATACGCCGTTTTTTATTTTTTGCAACTCACTTTTTACCGAGGCACTGTAGCTGCTGCCGGCAATATCTAGACCGCCTCTAGCTACGCGGTTATAGTACACATCTTTGTTATCGTAGTTTACGCGTACGCCGGGTAAAATATGAAAGCTTTTTACAACCTCCCAATCCACGCTGGCGAATGCTGCGGCACTCTGTGATTTGATTGAAGCGTCGGTATAAATGCCATAGCCTTCCAGCAGGCCGGGAGTGGCCCATAACTGATCGTTAGTTGTACCAGGTGTATTTGCGTTATTACCGGTTGAACTTTTGGCAAACCTGGCCTGAGCTGATCCAGACTCCTCGGTACCCATAATCTTAACGTCCTGGTTAATATAGAATAACCCAACAACGCCACTTAACTTTTCAAGGAACTGGCCGGCATAACGTACTTCTTGCGACCAGTTTTTGTGCTTAGCCGGATTTTGCGATTTAGCCAACACGGGCAGTCCGGTAAAATCACGATCGTTGGATGGATCCCAGTTCCAGTAGCGCCACGCCGTTGTGGAAGTAAGCGTGCCTGCACCAATTTTGAAGTCGCCGTTTAACGACACGCCTCCTAATTGGTTACCAGATCGCCATGGTGTGTCGTGATCAATAACACGGTCATAAGCGTTTAAGCTGGGCAACTGGTAACCCAGGTCGGCAATAATATTATTAAACTGCCGGTATGCCGGGCGTTTGGTGGTCACTACCCCCGCGATTACCTGTGCATATCCGTCGGGTTTTTGATCGGTTATATCACCGGCAAGTGTAAGTGATATATTATCAGAAGGCTTAAAGAGCAACTGTGCCCGTCCGCCGAGGTTATTCAAATCGTTAGTGGCTTTCCCGGTACGTATATTATCAACCAGTCCGTTACGCTGGGTACCTGAAAACGACAAACGCCCGGCAAACTTTTTACTCAAAGGTCCCGATACTGATGCTTTAGCTTGTATGTAGCCATAATTTCCAAAACTGGTTTCAAACGTAGCCTCAGGCGTAAAGCTGGCTTTGCGTGTAGTGATGTTAATGGCTCCGGCACTGGCATTCTTGCCGAATAAAGTACCCTGTGGGCCACGCAATACCTCAATTCGTTCAATATCTAAAAAGTCGAGAGTTGCTGCCGCAGGCCTGGCGTAGTAAACACCGTCAACATAAAAGCCCACGCCAGGGTCGAGGCCATCATTAGTTAAGCCGAAAGGTGATCCAATTCCTCTGATGTTGATACCTGTATTACGGGGGTTTGAACTGTATAACTGCACGGACGGGATTAGCTCCTTTACCCGGTTTACGTTAAAGGCACCTGCGTTTTCAATCTGCGCGCCACCTACCACTGTAATAGGGATAGGAACCTCCTGTACCCTTTCAATGCGCCTGCGTGAAGTTATTACGACCTCGCCTAATGCATTGGCTGTTGTTAATGTAATTGCCAGTGGCTGGGCGGATAAGTCTGTTATCCTAGCTTCATAAGGCTGGTAACCAACCAACGTTACACGAAGTGTAAAGGGGAGCCTTTGTGCGGCATCAACACTGAAATGACCTGCAGTATCGGCCTGGGTATATGTTTTAGTGCCTTTTATTACAATGGTTGCATTAACGGCCGGCTGGCCATCTTTATTTTTTACCGTACCCGTTAATACGTTTTGTGCGGAGGCACTCAAGGTAGCAACAAAGGTTAAAAAAGTAATGAGTAAACGTTTGGTGATCATGATAAAGTGATTGAGAAACTTGAGCATCAATTACGCGACACATAGTTAGGCCCGTAAATGACATGAAATGATGGTTATTTTTATAAGGGATCTGTTAGAAAGACTACGGGATCAACAGCAACGGTAGCAACAGCAATCAACAGAAAGTTGATTTATATTGCCTGCATTTGCTACTGTGATTAATTTACCATACATAGTCTATAGATTTAGTAGGCAAATATATTTTTAATTTATTGATCGCAAAAAATAAATTAAAATTTTGTTGTTAACGCCTAAGAATATAGGCAGTGCTGCATGAAAGGGCTATATTAGCTGAAACTTTAACGATTAATTCAACTTAAACCCATGTCACTCCAATTACGATTATTGTTTGCTGCCTTCATCAGCATCACACTAACCTGCTGTAAAAAAGAAGAATCGCCATCAACCCGCCAATTATTGCTGGGAAAATGGCAAATTACAAAGATCATTACAGACCACACGGTAAATAACCAGGTAAGCAGTACCGAAACGCAAAGCCAGTTTACAGCAAATGACTATTTGCTATTTAATGATAACGGCACAGGTTACATGGCCATTAAGAACACTTATGATAACAAGCCGTACGGCAATATCACTTTTACAGCTAATACTTTAAATGAAAATGATGTAAACGGACACTGGTCAAACGGTAGCTTTTCCTTCTTTATCAATAACATCACCAAAACCTTCCTCGAAATCTCTTATGGTTACACCACTCCAGGATCTAATCCTCAGGACAACTACGTTGATAAAATTAAGCTAACGGCTACCCGGCTTTAAGCATTGCGGGATGAATACTTATATAAAAAAAGCCGATGTATAAATGTACATCGGCTTTTTTTAACAGAAAGTTTCGACAATTACTCGCCGGCAGTTTCGCTGTCGTATTTAATCTTATTAACGTGTTTGTCAATTTCCCAACGACCGGTTCCTTCTTCGCCAATAACTTCGAACAGTTCCAGTGCGCGGCGGGCTTTGTATTCCTCTTCACGTTGTTCTTTCATAAACCAATTCAGGAATTCGAAAGTAACAAAGTCTTGCTCTTTCATGCAGTTGGCTGCAATATTTTTGAAAGATTGGGTGATGGCTACCTCGGCTTCCAGAGCATCTTCAAATACCTCACGGAAACTAGTGTAATCCTGCTTAATATTATTTACATCAGGTGATACAGCTCGGCCACCCATGTCTAACACATATTTAAACAATTTAAGCTGGTGCATACGTTCTTCTTCTGCCTGTTTAAAAAAGTAGTCAGAAGAATAGTCGAAACCATTTTGGTTACACCATGAAGCCATAGCCAGGTACATAGCCGATGAATGAGCTTCTTTCTTTATTTGTTGATTTAAAAGCGTTTCGATATCTTCAGATAGCAAACACTTTACACGCATAATATCTTTCATAATATTTTACAGTTATGTGCTGTATACATATGGGGTACATACAATTATAGTGCTATAAAATTGCACAACTGTAAATTAATAGCAATATGAAATAAGTCTAAATAGTTGTAAGGGTTTGAAATCAGAGCCGGGAACCCGGAACAAGGGCCTGTTGTCTCTAACGACAGTAAAAGATCCTTTCAAGTACAGGCGTATCACTCAAAAAAGATTTCTCGTTTAGTACTCGAGATGATACGTACGATTTGTTATTGTGTATTAACTATACCACTACTCTGAACAAACGATCGTGGATAATTTGGTTGAGCTCGAACATAGCGAAAGTGCCCTCAAGTAGTTCTTTGAGAGATATGATCTGCAGCAGGTTGAGGAAATAACAGTGATTGCAAGCACAAATAAACACCATTTCAATCTCGGGAGATTTACTGCTGTCCAGTAACAGATCTTCAATATCAACCCGGTAAATGGATTTTTTGAGCTTCATCAAACTACGGTAATCAAACTTGACCAGTTTGCCGGCAAAATCAATATACCAACATCCTTCGCGGTCGCTTTGATAAACGGTGCCGGCCTTGGTGCAAAACACCTCAGTAAAATTTGTAGCAGTTGCAGTTTTAACCCCAGTCATATTACAACGACAAATTTAACATTATTTAGAAGCAGTCCAAATACTAATTGAAGAAAAATTCATATGATCGATAACAAAAAAGGAGCAATCTTAAGACTGCTCCTCTGTTATAATACTCTCCTTCAAGGCGAAAGAGCCGTTACTCGTTCAGAAAAACAAATTGATGATCGAACATGTCCAGCTTAATCTTGCTGTCTTTGTCTACCTTACCGGCTAATATCTGCTTTGAGAGCTCGTTCAGGATTTTCTTTTGGATAACCCTTTTAAGCGGACGGGCACCGTATTGCGGGTCGTAACCCAATTGTGCAAGCCAATCCAGCGCCTCATCGGTTGCTTCCATATGAATACCCATTTCGTTTAGCGTATGTTGCAAGCCTCTGAACTGTAGTTTCACAATGGCTCCAATTTCATCCCTGCCAAGCGGCGTAAACATAATGATCTCATCAATACGGTTCAAAAACTCTGGGCGGATGGTTTTCTGTAACAGCTCAAACAATTGGTTCTTGGTTTTGGCCATCACTTCTTCCTTATCGCCGTCCTCATAATTCTGGAAGTTTTCCTGAATGATGTGCGAACCTATGTTAGAGGTCATGATGATGATGGTGTTCTTAAAGTTAACCACCCGGCCTTTGTTATCGGTTAGGCGGCCATCATCCAACACCTGCAGCAAAATGTTAAACACATCAGGGTGGGCTTTCTCAATTTCATCCAGCAGGATAACACTGTATGGTTTACGACGCACAGCTTCGGTTAATTGTCCGCCTTCATCATAGCCTACATAGCCCGGAGGCGCACCAATAAGGCGGCTCACCGCATGACGTTCCTGGTACTCAGACATATCAATTCGCACCATGCTTTGTTCATCGTTAAACAAGAACTCAGCCAGGGCTTTAGCCAGCTCGGTTTTACCTACCCCGGTTGTTCCTAAAAAGATAAATGAACCAATGGGCTTGCGCTTATCCTGCAATCCGGCACGACTACGGCGTATAGCATCACTAATGGCCTCAATAGCTTCCTCCTGACCGGCTACACGCTTGTGTAACTCTTCTTCCAAATTCAAAAGTTTCTCGCGCTCGCTTTGGATCATCTTAGATACCGGTACACCTGTCCAGCGGGAAACCACGCCGGCAATATCGTCGGCTGTAACCTCCTCTTTCAGCATGCGGCGATCCGACTGATTTTCTAGCAGAGCGGCTTTTAATTGCTCTACTTCAGCTTCCGTCTCACGGATACGACCGTAGCGCAGTTCGGCCACCTTACCATAATCGCCCGCACGTTCGGCCTGCTCGGCTTCCAATTTGTAGGCTTCAATGGCTTCAATCTTTAAGTTGATGCCATCAACCAGGTCTTTCTCGCTTTGCCATTTGGCACGCAGCGAATCACGCTCGGCCGATAGGTTGGCTATCTCTTCACTCAGCTCTTTAACCTTACGGTCATCACTTTCACGCTTGATGGCCTCACGCTCAATTTCCAACTGCATAATGCGACGCTCTAACTCATCCACCGCTTCTGGAACGGAATTCATTTCCAGGCGAAGCTTTGAAGCAGCTTCGTCCATTAAGTCTATCGCTTTATCAGGCAAAAAGCGGTCAGCAATGTAACGTTGCGACATTTCAACCGAAGCAATAATAGCCTCGTCTTTGATGCGCACTTTATGATGCGCTTCGTACCGTTCTTTTAAACCACGCAAAATAGATATGGCATCGGCAGCATCGGGCTCATCAACCATTACCCGTTGGAAACGGCGTTCGAGCGCTTTATCTTTTTCAATATATTTTTGATACTCGTTCAGCGTAGTTGCACCTATAGCACGCAGCTCGCCACGCGCAAGTGCCGGTTTCAAAATATTTGCGGCATCCATGGCGCCCTCACCTCCCCCGGCACCTACCAGCGTGTGTATCTCATCAATAAACAGAATGATCTCGCCATCGCTTTTAATCACCTCGTTTACTACAGCCTTCAGGCGTTCCTCAAACTCCCCTTTGTATTTGGCGCCTGCTACCAGCGCACCCATATCCAGCGAGTATACCGTTTTGGTTTTTAGATTTTCAGGCGCATCACCTTTTATGATACGGTGTGCAATCCCTTCGGCAATGGCAGTTTTACCTACACCGGGTTCACCTACCAGCACCGGGTTATTTTTGGTACGGCGAGACAGGATTTGTATAACCCGACGTATCTCCTCATCGCGACCAATAACCGGATCAAGCTTGCCTGATTCGGCATAATCGTTCAAATTACGGGCATATTTGTTCAGCGCATTATAGGTTGCCTCAGCATTTTGACCGGTAACCTTGCTGTCGCCACGTAGTGCGGTTATTACAGTTTTAAGGTCCTTTTCGGTAACGCCGTAGTCCTTAAGAGCACTGCTGGCCTTATCATTAACTGCTAAAATACCCAACAGTATGTGCTCAACAGATACAAACTCGTCTTTAAACTCTTTTAAATATCCCTGCGCTTTTTGTAGCGCAGTGTTAGTGTTAGATGACAAATAAATATTATCGCCGCTTACTTTTGGATACGATTCGATTTGCTTATCCAACGTATCATTTAAGCGGCCTATATTAACGTTCAGCTTTTTAAGCAAATAGCTGATTACGTTTTCATCAACCAGTAACAATCCTTTCAGCAGGTGAGCATTCTCTATAGCCTGTTGCTGATTACCGGTTGCTATTTCCGAAGCCTTTTGTACGGCTTCCTGGGCTTTGATGGTAAAGTTGTTAAAATTCATGGTATTATATACTATTCAAACCACCTGCCAGCAACGTATAAATGTAAAAAAGTCAGCAAAATTAATCGTCGGCCGACATTTTGTCTCTTTATGAAAGCACTTCACTCTTTACCGCCAAACCCTGTTGTTCACCTTAATACTATGAGTAACAGAATAAGAAACGATCTCCTGGCATTAAAAATAGTATTAATTAAATCAAATTGTTTGTGTAGTTAAATTGTTCAATAATAAGCCGTTGCATTATACAATTCACGCTTAAAACCTATAGTTTTGAAGCTTTAGAAAACTTAATTGGCAGTGGACACTTATTACTTCAAAAGCATTCCATCAAAATACCGCTCGGCATACAAGCGGTATTATATGCTTCAAAACTTAAACACTATACAGGTAGCGTGTATGGTGTTCTTTTGCTTAAACCTTGCTATACATATTTTTACTTACCTGGTTCCGCCAAGCATTACGCATATACATAATTACCCGGAGTTTAGCCTGGCAAACTGGACCTGCCTTGTTATTACGCCTATATTTTACCTGGCAGGACACCAATTGATAAAGCAATTCAAAAAACGAAGTAACCTTGCTATATCACTAGGCTATGTGCTTACCTTTTGTATTTACCTGCTGGCGTGTGGTATGCTATTTAATTTTATTGCCACATCCGACCCAAGCAACAGCATTATTATTTACCTGGTGGCCTTAATTGCGGTTGCCAGCGTTTACACCCTCGAGTATCAGGAAACACTGTTGCTTACTGTAGTGAATGCGCTCCTGTTTACGTTGCTGCTCATGTATGTGCGGGCAGACCCAACCGAAATTATTTACAATGAGTTGCTGCTTGTGGTTCTATCGGGAATTTTCTTTTTTGTTTCACGCCATGTTTATACTTATCGCGCAGGAGAATATTTACAGTTCCGAATCATTAAAGAAAAGAATATTGAGATTGAAAAGGCCGGCGCGTTTAAAAACGATGTGCTGGGGATGGTGGCACATGACCTCCGTAACCCAATAGGCGCCATTGAGTCGATTGCGCTACTGATGGAAATGGATGAACTGGATGATGATACGCGTGAAAATACAGCGATGATCAGAACATCATGCCGCAAAGCAATGACTATTATAAATGACCTGCTGGAAGTTGCCCGCAATGACAACAGTGATGTGCTAAACTATACGTTGGTTAACATGAACGACTTTTTGCGGGACCTGGTACAAGTATGGAAGCACATGAGTGATTTCACCAACCAACTGAAGTTAACTGTACCCGACAGGCCGGTACATGCCAGTATCAACCCCGAAAAATTTCACAGGGTTATTGATAACCTCATCAGCAATGCCGCCAAGTTTTCAAAAGAAAAAGACACCATTGAGTTAAAATTATACGAGCACAAAAACCTGGTGCATATAGAAGTGAAAGATAACGGCATGGGCATACCTGCCAGTTTAATACCTAATATATTTGATCGTTTTTCTAAAGCGGGCCGTAACGGTTTAAAAGGCGAACAGTCTACTGGTTTGGGTTTAAGTATTTCCAAACAAATTGTTGAGATGCATAACGGCCGTATTGATGTACAAAGCGAGGAAGGAAAAGGTTCCACCTTTACTATACGCCTGCCCGAGATAGAAGCAGACATCTGAGTTAATTCATCATAACTCACTCTATAACAATACCCAAGAGCTTTTCAAACAGCAGGTAAAAGTATTTTGTCCAAAATTAATCACAGTTGTGTACTTTATTTCACAGTGTTAAAAACGCTGTTGTTACTCGTTTTATAATTTAAAGTTTTGTTCGTTAAACTTTCTGCAATCAATTGACGCATACCTTGTTATTCTACTAAAAGTTAATTTCTGGTGAAATTTTTGTAAAGTATAGTATTAATAAATTGTACCATTGTTAACCATTATACCTAACAAATATGAAAAAGGCGTTTACCTCAATTGCAGCATTTTTTGCGCTGATGTACTTACTGGTGGTGATTTTTTTCAATATAAAAGACCCTCACTATTAAGGAGTGTTTTTAAACTCAAAACGCATTTATACATTTACGTATAGATGCGTTTTTTGTGCCTACCGGTCTCATTTAATGGCCGCCTTAGTCGGCTGGTGCCAAATAAAACTTCTCATTAAAATTTACTAAAAACAATTCTGTAGTTGCACGGGTGCATGCCGTGTAAAACCAACGCAAAAAATCAGTGTTCATCATTTCGTCGGTAAGGTAACCCTGGTCAACAAAGACGGCTTCCCATTGGCCACCCTGTGCTTTATGACAGGTTACTGCATAGGCAAACTTAATCTGTAAAGCGTTATAATACGGATTAAGTTTAAGTTCCTTCAGCTTATCACGCCGGTTAGGAATATGATCATAATCCTTCATTACTTCTAAAAAGAACCGTTTTTGATCAGCAGGCTGCAGTGAGGGAGAGTCTGAATACAAAGCATCCAGCAACACCTTGCAATCAATTACCGGATCTTCTGCATAATCTATAAACTCAAGCTGCACATCAGCAAACCTAAATCCATAAATCTCTTCAAACCGGCGAACCTTTTTTATACGGGCAATATCGCCGTTGGCAATAAAGCCGGTACTATCTTCCTCATGCTCCTGCAACCAAAAGTAATTGTTACGCACAATCATAATCTGGTCCCCCCCGGTAAGTTCCTCTTCGCGCATGAGTATGCGGTTGCGTATTTGCCGGTTGTACAGATTGGCATTTTTATTTGAGCGGCAAATAACCAGCGAACCATCAAATCCATATTTTTGATAAGCGTAGTTAAGCCCTTCTTCAAGCCGGTCGCCCGTCATTCGGTATACATCCTTGTATCCTTTGGTAATGATCTGCGGAAATGCTTCTTCTTCGCAACGAATAATATCACGAACGGAAGTTACATTGTGCAGGATACCTGAATTCTTTTGCTGGCGCAGTACATCAGTTAATTCGTAGGTATGAACATCTAAACCAAACTGGTCCTTAAGTACCCCAATATCCAACGCAGGGCTGTAGGCCGAACCTACAGGCGGCAACTGGGCGGTATCTCCCACAAGCATTAATTTGCAATTCTTAAAATTGTATACATAATCAATGAGATCTTTAAGGAGCGTTTCGCGATTGTTACCGCTAATCTCGTCTGATATCATGGAGGCCTCATCTACAATAAAAAGCGTATTCTCGGCAGTGTTAGCAGCCAGCGCAAATGTATCGTCCATATTCATAGCAGATTTGCGACGATAAATACGCTTGTGTATGGTAAAAGCCTTGCGGCCCGAGTAACCGGTTATCACCTTAGCCGCCCGACCAGTTGGCGCCAGTAAGACGGATTTAAGCGCATACAACTTCAGTGCTTTAACCAATGCACTTACTATCGTTGTTTTACCGGTACCGGCATAGCCTTTCAATAAAAAGCATTCGTAGCCGTTATTGCTTTGCAAAAAGGTATGCAGACGGTTAAACAAGTCGAGCTGCTGGGCACCCGGCTGGTGTGGAAATGATTTACTAATTTGTTCCTGAACAGGCATGTTGTGGTTTATTGGCTATAAGCCGTTAACAAAACAATGAAAAAATAGTTATTTTTGCGCATTACTGATGAACGATACCCTATATCATTACATTGACCCTGGCTTTAGCCACACGCAAGTGGGTAATTACACGCTGCTTTTACTGCTAAATGCACAAAGTTTTGAGCTGGCTGTTATGCACGGGCAAAAATTAATGGTTTGGCGTAAGGCAGCCCCCTTAGCTGAAATAACCCAGCCGGGCGAGGTACAGGAGGTTTTAAGCTTCAGTTTTCATGATATTATAACGGGAATTAACACACCCTATTTTACGTTGGTGCCGCAAACCCTATTCGAAAAAGACCAAGTAACAGAAGTAGCCCGCTACCTCGATGTGCAAGCTACTGATACCGTTTTTGCGCAAGTGTTAGATGCTAATAATCAGGTAGTGTTTAAAACACAGGAGGCATTAACCCTGGCCGCCGGAAAGTTTGATTTGCAGAAAGTGACGTTCGGATCAGCGGGTTGGATATTGGCTATTGAGGCTAATATGCCTTCAAACTACAGCCTTTACGTTAACCTCCATGCTACTACCTTTGATATTGCATATTTTAGGCATGGCAAGTTACACTTGTATAACACCTTCGAATTTACACACGAAGATGAACTGGCTTATTATAATGCATTTGTTTGCCAGCAATTGAAACTGGATATGAGCCTAACCACCGTTATACTGAGCGGTGAAATTATGGCCGGCGATAACCGTTATCACAACATACTATCTAACTTTTTTAAAACGGTAGAATTAAATACCATCAGCGTTGCTGAGCTACCGGCATCTTTACCTAACCATCAGCTTTTGGCGCTTACAAGCCTTTCATTATGCGCATCATTGGCGGACGCTTAAAAGGATTACGTTTAAATCCACCTAAAAACCTACCCGTACGCCCCACTACTGATTTGGCTAAGGAGGCTTTATTTAATATTCTGCAAAATCAAATAGACTTAGAAGGCATCAAAGTGCTTGATCTATTTAGCGGTACGGGCAACCTGGCGTTGGAATTTGCTTCGCGCTATGCCCAAAGCGTAACAGCTATTGATCGTAGCATACATTGTATCAACTATCTCAAAGATGCGGCCCGGCAGCATGGCCTTACCCAAATATCAACTTTTAAGGCCGATGTATTTAAGTACCTGGAACTGGAGACTGAAAGGTATGACCTCATTTTTGCCGATCCACCGTACGATTTGAGCCGTATTCCGGAAATAGCTAAGATTGTTTTCGAGAAAGACCTGCTGTTACCGGGTGGCATGCTTATCGTTGAGCATCAATCCATGCAAAACCTGGGTAATCATCCTAATTTTATTGAGCAACGGCGCTATGGACATTCTTCTTTTTCTTTTTTTGCACTGCCAGCTAAAGATGAATAGAACAACTATACAATAGCTTAGCGCTAACTATTAAGAACCATTTAAAAGCAGGCATGTTGTTGAAGTATGCTTAGGATATATTTTGTAACCATTATTGTGGTTATTGTCTTAGTGGTGGCTTACGTATATGCGCTGGTTTATTTTTCGAGCAAGCCCGCCGACTTAGCGGGGGTGGATATGCGAAATGTATTTCACGAACGTAAAACCATACCTGTAGTAGTTCAAAAAGAAATACTTACGGCTTTAAGCCATTACCCGGAACTGAAAGACACACCCATCGATTTCGTCTTTGATCCTAACACCAGCAAATCTATTATGCTCTCGCAGCCCGTTTTGTCAAGTTTTTTCAGAGGACGGCTAAAGCGTTCGTACGTTATCAAAATCAATCCTCGCTTTAAGCTGGTACACAGGGTAATTCCTATACAGGATGTGCCCAAAAATGTACTTGTTGGCTGGTTTGGACATGAACTTGGCCATGTGATGGATTACCGTTCACACAGTAATTTAGAGATGATTGGTTTTGGTATACGTTATATTAGTTCAGATAAATACATCATGCGAGCCGAGCAACATGCCGATGCCTATGCTATTGACCATGGCTTAGGCGATTACATTGTGAGCACCAAGAATTTCATCTTAACTAATTCAGAAATACCACCAGAATACAGGGCAAGAATACAAAGGTTATACCCATCCCCTCAGCAAGTTATTGATTTAGTAAAGAAGCTCAAAAAGCACGAAGTTAACTAGGCACGGTGCTTTTTAACAAAGTCTTCCCACTCTAAAAATTGCTCCTCTTTCATTACACGAGGTATTTTAACCTGGCCACCCAGCTTTTTATTTTCTTCGCTCCATTTATGAAAAAACTCAACAGGCACCGTTTCTACTTCCACGTCTTTTAGAGCACGAGTACGGGCAACTGCATAATTTTTGTTATTATCCTTTAAGTTTTGGTCGAGTGCTTTCGCTACAGCTGCCTTGTCTAAGTCTTTATCTGTACTGATGTACCAGCGGTCAATCAGTTCATCACCACGATGTATGGTTGCGACCACAAATTCCTGTATCGCGGTATCATAAGCATCCTCCATATCTTGTATGGCTTTGTTCATTTGCAAAACAGAAAGCTGCGAACCAGCTACGTTCAAAAACTGCTTGGTACGACCGGTTATCTTAATCTCGTAGCGGCTTTTGTCGGTAAACATAATGGTATCCCCTATCATGTAACGCCAGGCGCCCGATACGGTAGAAATAAGCAAAACATATTCTTGCTCTTCTTCTACATCGGCAAGGGTAAGCACCTCGGCTCCCTCCACAATAGCGCCTTCGCTGGTGATGTTCTTATCCTCGAAAGGCACAAACTCAAAGTAAATCCCGTTATCAACTACAAGTGACATGGCTGATGTATGCGGCCGTTTTTGCATAGCCAGAAAACCTTCGGAAGCCAGGTAAGTGTCGATGTAAACCAGCGGGTGTGCAAGTAGTTTTTCGAAACTCTTTTTGTAGGGATCAAACGCTACGCCGCCTGTAGTATACACGGCCAGGTTAGGCCAAAGCTCGTGAATGTTTTTTAAGTTGTGTTGCTTAATAATTTCTTTCAGCATCAGCTCAATCCATGCCGGGATACCCGACAGGCTGCCTATATCCCAGTTGGGCGCCTGCTTAGCAATTTCTTTAATACGCTCGTCAAAATCGCTAATGTTGGCAATTTCTTTACCAGGTTTATAATAACCCCGAAACCAGAACGGAATATTGCTGGCGCTTATACCGCTTATTTCGCCAGCTAAATGACCTTTAATATCTTTTAAATCTGTACTGCTACCGAGCATGAGAATTTGTTTTTCAAAAAACTCTGCAGGCAAATTGAAATTAGCTAAAGCAGCCACCTGCTGCATGCCCGACCGGCGGATGGCAGCCAGCATTTCATCAGTTACAGGTATGGTTTTGCTATGACTTGTAGTACCGCTGCTGAGCGCCAGGTAGTGGGTGCTACCAGGCCAGGTCACATCGTCTTCGCCGTCAACCACGCGGTGCCACCATTCTTTAAAAAGGCGGTCATAGTCAAAAACCGGTATACCTTCAGCAAAAGCTTTAGCAACATCAGCACTGTTTAAGATGCTTTCGAAATTATAGTGCTTGCCAAAATCAGTATTGGCGGCTTCGGTCAGTAAACTAACTAAAACTTCTTTTTGCGCCTCAACCGGGTCTGGTTGTTTAACAAGTTTATCAGTAAAATCAATCGCCTTTTTTATCAGTTCACCTATTATTGCCATAGCATTTCTTATTCTGTTACACATAACAGGAATAACACCGAATTGATTTAAGAAATGTACGTCATGATAAACACACTTGTTTACCCACCGACTAAAATGGCAGTTGTATTAAGGTGTTTTATCAGCTTAAAATAACTTCTTCTGTTCTGCCGGGCGCCAGCAAGACGGCCCCTATCATATAGAAAATATTAGGCAGCAAAAGGTCTTAAACTGCCGTAAAATACATTATTTCTTTCCAGACTTTAGCCAGTAACTTATACCAATTTGGAACGGACTGTACGATTGGGTATAGCCACCCATACTGTTGCGCACTTTGTAAGCAGGCAGGGCCAGGTAACGTGCATCAATGTTAAACTGCTTAATAGTGATACTCATGCCTGCTGTAAAACCTAAATTAACTTTACTGCTAACAACCGTACTTTTAAATACCGAATCAATGGTCTTGCTCCGCCGAAGCGTATCCCTGAAACCAGCAACCGTGCCCAGCCTGGTTGATATACTGCTTTGCTTACCGGCAAAACTAACTACTGCGCCGGCTTTAAGGCTAATAAAGTTGTTTACTCTATACCCCAGCGTAAGCGGCAAATCAATTACCTGTAATTTTCGAGAATCGTTTATGGAGAAGGCTGATGAAGAGTCGGGCTGAAAAAAGCTGGGATGCGTGTAGCTGCCCGACAACGTTCGCGGACTGTTGTAACGCAATGCAGCGCCAATAACCCAACGATTGGTTAATGCATAATTACCGGCTACACCAACATAAAAGCCACTAATTTTACCGGCTACGTTAATCCCGGTTTCAAACCCGTAGTTAGCGGTCGGAGTAAGTATTGGTTGAATTGTTTTTTCCTTTTGAGGTTTTAACCTTTTGGATTTGGTTTTAGCTGCGGTGCTTTTGTCGTTTATGGCGGTTGTTTTTAATTCCGGCTTTCCGTCAGCTATCAGCAAAGATCTATTTCCGGTAATTTTACTGTGCAGAGATTCGTCACTAACTACTAAAAAGTCCTGACCTGCACTTTGCGAACTGCTTGCGCCGCTTCCTTTAAGGGGGTAGGACTTAAGTTCTTCATAATTTTCTTTCACACCCGTCCCAATCCTTTCAGCCCTAAATACACTTTCCATATCTTTATAAGCTCCTGTTTTTAAGACGGCTGCATTGATGCTGTTCTGCTTGTTATTAACACGCGATGAATACGGACTGCCAGATAAACGTCTTTGAGTTGCCCCTCCTGCCTGCACCGCTCTCTCAGAATTACCCGGTTTACTATTTGGGTCATAAGTACCTTTTAATACCGGAGCCTTTGTTTTATTAAACAAATTAAGCTTGTCATGCGCTTCCTTTAGGCTAGCTGGTGTATGCAAACTATTTGCTGAATTGTTCTTTGAGGTAGTTATACTTTCGTCGGCAGAATCTTGCCAGCTTTTCAAATTGTTGTAACTGGCTGGAATACTATCAATAGATTGGATATTACCGATACTACTATCGGTTTGCAATGCTCCGTTAAGAGTACTACTGTCGGTTAATAAAAGCTTGCTCTGTGCTGAATCACCCTTAGAACGGTACTCGTATTTCTTTTGCACTTTAACTACGGCCTTTTGCTTAGCCGGCTGTTTTACGGCAAACCAAGTTGCCGTGCCTATCATGGCGGCAGCAGGCAATACATAACCGGCCATTGTGATAATTTTGGCAATAAGGGATTTTGCAGCCGGGGCAGCAGTAGTTATTGGATTTACAGGCAAATGTGCATCCAACCGTTGTTGCATAACAGTCCAGGCTGCGCCCGCATCGCTTTTAACAGGCAATTTATCCAGCTTGCTACGCCAAAGTTTACTATACCATGCTGAATTTTTCATGTTGCCTTATTTTGTTTTTCAGTTGGTTGGTTAACTTCACTCACTATGGGCTCCAGCAATACTCTTAGTTGTTTTTTTGCTTCAGATAAATGCCACCTGGAGGTACTTTTACTTATATGTAGATGTTCACTTATTTCATGGTGGGAGTACCCTTCAATCACATAAAGGTTAAAAACAATCTGCGTGGCAGCGGGCAAAGCTCTTATTACCCTCAGCAAATCTTCAACATATAGCTTCTCTAAAACGGATGGTGCTATAAAAGCCTCTTCGCTCACATCTTCTATATTTTCAACTTCAATGAAACGTGCTTCTTTACGACCGAGATCGATACACGTACGCACAATAATGGTACGGATCCAGGCGCCGGGTTCGCCTTTACGCTCATCAAAATCATTTATGTTTTGAAACACCTTCAGGAAACCGCTATTCAATGCCTCTTGCGCCAACTCGTCTGACTTGAGGTAACGATAGCACAGCCTAAGCATATCTGTATAAAACAGCTTATACAAAGCCTCCTGGGCAGAGCGCTTGTTGGCCTTGCACCCCTTCATTAGCCTGGGCAATTGCTTAGTAAAAATGTTCATTCAGAGAGTTCAGACAATAAGGAATAGCAATAGCTATTTTACTTTACGTAAGCCGGCAGTGAAATGCTGGGTAATTTATAAAATTTTTCTTACTGCATTTTTACCCAGCACTTAGGGAGTTAACAACGTAATATCATTATAACGCTCAGCACCTAAAGTTATGGCAAATCGTAGCAATCTGTTCACCAACAAAAGCACCCAGCTTCAAAAGCTTAAGTTTAAAAGCAAGAATGCAACCTTTCTGAAATTATTAACTCTGCTCAAAATAAGGCGTAAACCGCTGCATAATGGTTTCAACAGCCGCTACGCTGAGAAATTCCCAAATGCCGACCATTGCCAATGGAACGGAGGCCGGCTTTTAACACGCCATGAACTCGAACGGCTGCTGAATAAAAGCTAAATCATCAAAGGAGCTTTGCTTCGCCTCAAGGAACACTGTGTTAAATAAAAACTATTCGGCAAGAAGTGTTAATTTTGCAAATTAAACTTTGTAATAAGCACTTGGGCAACAACACTCATAACAGGATTTCGTACTTTTCTGATAAGTTAATCAATGATATAGCGTTACCTGAGCGGTTTACCTTTCCCTTTTTTTACGAACCGCATTCTTTAACCAAAATCGCTGCTGCCAAATTACAGCATTATCTGGAAACGCAGACTGAGCTGGACCACAACTTTGGGTTAAACGGCAATCAGGATGGATTGGCCATTGGGAAAATGTTTGGTGTTTTGGTGGTGCAGGACACGGAAGGAAAAATAGGTTACCTGTCAGCTTTCTCCGGCAAGCTGGCCGGCTCCAATGATCATGTTAAATTTGTGCCACCGGTTTTTGACATGCTGGTCGAAAACAGTTTTTTTCTGAAAGAGCAGGAGATCATCAACACCATAAATACACAGGTTTCAAAAATATGGTCAGACGGGGAATATGAGCACCTAAGACATGACCTTAAGCAGCTTTTTGCGCAATCCGAACAGGAATTAGCTGAGTTTAAGAAACAGTTAAAAAACAATAAAGAAACCCGCAAGAAGCTACGTGAGCAACATAAGCACACCCTGAACCAAGATAATTACGCGCAGTTTGAAGCTAACCTGATAAGGCACAGTTTGCACGATAAGCATCAGCTTAATGTTCTTACCCAAAAATGGAAGCAGCATCTGGAAGAAGTGCGGGGTAAAATAGCTCAATTTGAAGCCGGTATTGAAACTTTAAAGAATGAACGCAGGGAGCGGTCTGCTGCTTTACAGCAACAACTTTTTGAGCAATACGTATTTCTAAACAAAGACGGCGAAAGTAAAAGTTTACAAGAAATATTTAGCACAACCATCTATGGCAAGCCTCCTTCGGCAGCGGGCGAATGTGCTACGCCCAAACTATTGCAATTTGCATTTGCCAATGGATACAAACCGCTTGCCATGGCGGAGTTTTGGTGGGGAGCCGCACCAAAATCAGAGATTAAAAAGCACAAACAGTTTTACCCGGCCTGTACCGGTAAATGTAAGCCCATATTAGGACACATGCTAAAAGGAATGCAGATTGACGAAGATCCTTTTTTGCAAAACCCTGGAGAAAGCAGCAAGCTGGAAATAATTTTCGAAGACCAATACTTTGTAGTAGTTAATAAACCGGCTGGATTACTCTCTGTTCCGGGCGTTAACATCCAGGACTCAGTTTACAGCAGACTGAAACTTACCTGGCAAACCATTGAACCGCTTATTATTCACCGGTTGGATATGGGCACTTCGGGGCTGTTAGTGGTCGCTAAAACGCCGGAGGCGCACAAGCATATCCAAAGGCAATTTCTTAAACGTACCGTTAGCAAACGCTATACGGCCATACTGTCTAAAGTAATCGATCAGGCCGAAGGCGAGATAGATCTGCCATTACGTGGGGACTTTTATAACCGGCCCAGGCAACTGGTTTGTTTCGAATCAGGAAAAAGAAGCGTTACCAGATGGAAATTAGTTGAAAGACAAGAAGCCACAACCAAGGTACATTTTTGGCCGCTCACCGGCAGAACGCACCAATTGCGTATGCATTCGGCCCATGAGTTAGGGCTTAACGCACCTATTGTTGGAGATGACCTTTACGGTACAAGTGCGGAGCGCTTGTACTTGCACGCCGCCTATCTTGAATTTGTACATCCCAGCACGAATGAAAAAATCAGCTTTGATATAGCGGAAGACTTTTAACGTGATTAATAAACGCTTTACTGACCCGCTCTAGTCATCTCCTTGCCGAAAGATTTCTTTGATAAATCTCGATAAAGCGCCTTTTTAAGACATTAAATTTTTATTTAGGCAATAATTGTTTAATAAAAGAATGTATTTTTATAAAAAACTCACACTTTTTGCTTGTTAATGTAAATATCAATGACGACTTGAAACTTTTTGCTTTGTTAAAGCAAGGAGACAATCAAGCGTTTGAAGATATTTATAATAAATACTGGTACGATCTGTATAAAACTGCCTTTAAGCGACTTAATGATAAAGAAAAGTGCCGGGATATAGTTCAAAACGTATTCACTGATCTTTGGAACAGGAGAAACGAATTAGAAATACTGAATTTACAAGCATACCTCCATACGGCAGCACGCTTTCAGGCACTAAAAGCAATTAGTAAACTGTCAAACAAAACTATTTTTATTGAGGCTTTTAATAGCAACATCACCTCAGGATTGCAAAGCGATGAAAACCTGCTTAAAAAAGAAGCGCAAAAATTGGTTGAGCAATTCATAAAAGCTCTTCCTGCAAAACGAAGAAAAATTTTCGTAATGCACTATATGAATGATCTGAGCACAGCGCATATTGCACAGGAATTAAGCTTGTCTCAGAAAACCGTTCAAAACCAGCTTACCACTGCATCACACGCACTTCGGCTAAAACTTACCCACCTATTTAGCTATGTAATTATCCTAGCTATTTTGCAATACAGATAGTATTATCTTTTCGTTAAGATTTTTTTGGGACAATTCTAACATCAGGGTACATAGTAATAAATACAATTGCTATGTCCGGCTACAATTCTTATAAGGATATTCAAAAAATGATCGAAAAGTATGTGGCAGGAACAGCCACTGCTGAGGAGGCTGCATTTGTTGAATCATACTATGCCTACCAGGATCGTAATGAAGTACCCGACATTTCGGCAGACGAAAAAGAAGCACTTCGCAAAGAAACTTTTGAAAATATATCTAATCAACTGAACGCTACACCACAAACTAAAAAACGTATCATTAACATCTATAGGTACGCAACGGCTGCTGCAGTGTTATTGGTAGCCACCACTACTGCTTATTTATTTTTACATCGAGCATCTCCAAGCAACAAGCTTGAGAATGTAAGTGTTAAAAAACCGCTTGACGTAATGCCGGGCTCTAACAAAGCCATACTTACCCTTGCCGATGGCTCAACCATGATACTCGACGATAAGGCAGATGGCAACTTGAAAGAGCTGCCTGGCCTCATCATTACTAAAACACATAAAGGCGAGCTGGTATATAAGGTCTTAAGTAAACAAAGCAGTGAGCAAGTTACCACAATCAATACCGTAACTACACCCAAAGGCGGGCAATATCAGGTGGTGTTGCCCGATGGTACGCGCGTTTGGCTGAATGCCGCATCCAGACTAACCTACCCGCAAGTTTTTGCTGGCAAAACACGCGAAGTTAAACTGGAAGGCGAGGGCTACTTTGAAGTATCAAAAAATAAGGCTATGCCTTTTCATGTTTTTACTGGCAACCAGGATGTAGAAGTTACCGGGACACATTTTAACATTAACGGTTATATGGATGATGGATCGATTAATACCACCCTGCTCGAAGGCGGCATAACGCTACACCACCATGGTCGCTCACAGAAAATTATACCCGGCAAGCAAGCAAACGTTTCAACTAACCCATTTGCCATAAAAGTACAGACTGTAGATACTGAAGAAGTTGTGGCCTGGAAAAATGGATTGTTTGAGTTCAATAATGCAAGCTTGAGGCAAATCATGAGTCAGTTGGAGCGCTGGTACGATATTAAAGTAGATTACAGCAGTCTCCCTGCAAAACGCTACAATGGGATGGTACCCCGCAGTGCAAACTTATCAAGAGTACTCAAAATGCTTGAAGTTACCGGCAACATCAAATTTGAAATTCAGAACAACCGGCAGCTAAGCGTGATGGCCGAATAATCGTTAACGCCCCATCTCAAAATCAATCACACAATAAAAATCTACCCTACTCCATTAATTATCAAACCCTCTAACCCCAACGGAATGTATGAAATTCTACCATGATCCATTTAAGCCCAAGGGCACAAACTCCACCACTATTACCTTAAACGCTAATCACCCAAAAATTTTCAGGATGATGAAAATTACAGCGCTGCTCATGACTTTATTTTGCCTGCAGATCAGTGCAAAAACGTTTTCTCAACGCGTTAGTTTAAACGAGCGTAATATGCCATTGGAACAGGTGTTGAAGGAAATTAAACGCCAAACAGGTATATACTTTTTATATGACGCCGATTTGCTTCAGCAAAGATCTAAGCCGGTAAGCATTAATGTAAAAAACACGGCTATTGAAGAAGTCATGAACATTGCTTTGAAATCGCAGCCGTTTAACTGGGAAATTTCTGAAAACACCATTCTTATTAAACCGGTTTCAGTTAAACCGCTTAACAAAGCGGAAACACAAAACATAGATGTACGCGGAAAGATAATTGATGAAAACGGACAACCGCTAATGGGTGTTACGGTAACTGCAAAAGGCACCTCTTTAGGTGCGGTTACTGATATAAATGGTAATTTTACCCTTCCAAACGTTAAGGAAGATGCCACACTGTTAATTTCTTACATAGGTTACACCTCCAAAGAAGTGAAAGCCACGGCACAGTTAGGGACGGTGAGCCTCTTGCCTTCTGTAGGCACCCTGAATGATGTGGTGGTAACCGGTTATACTAATTATTCACGTAACCAATCGGCCAATGCCGCAACGCTGGTAACGGCAGAAAAAATAAACCAGGTACCAGGTCTAACGCTCGATCAGATTTTGCAGGGACGTGTACCCGGCATGAGTGTAATTTCGTCATCAGGCCAGCCAGGTCAGAGTGCGTCTGTGGTTATTAGGGGTATTGGAAGTGTAAACGGCTCCTCAACTCCCCTATACGTGTTAGATGGTATTCCTATAGAAGGAACGTATTTCCAAACAATCAATCCTGAGGATATCGAATCGGCAACGGTGCTTAAAGATGCCTCAGCCAAAGCATTGTACGGTTCGAGGGGATCTAATGGTGTAATTGTATTAACCACAAAAAAAGGCAAACTGGGTAAAGTTGCTGTTCAGTACAATTCACAATATGGTATCTCGAAACTAAGCCGCCCTAACTTTATTATGATGAATACGGCAGAACGCCTGCAATTTGAAGAAGAAATTGGCGCTGCTTACAACCGCACCTTAGGCCCGGGCTGGACTTATTCGCCCAAGAATCCGGCCTATGCGGCGGGTACGCCTGCCTTCAGATCACGGGCCGATGCCATATTGGACAGTTTAAGAGGAATTAATACCGATTGGAGAGACGAATTTTTCCAAACCGGTAAATTTCAGGAACAACAGGTGAGCATTAGCGGGGGGAACGAAGGTTTGAGGTTTTATAACTCCTTAAATTATTACAAGCAGGAAGGCGTGGCCAAACGTACAGGACTCGATCGCTATGCTTTAAGAAGTAACCTGGACTTTAAATCAGGTAAGTTTTCGGGTAGTACCAACGTTTCTATAGGCTACTCCAACTCAAGCTTTACAGAGGGCGAAGGCGGTACAGGTGTAGGCACCTCAATGGCGTCGGTATACTATGCCCTGCCTTATGAGTACCCTTATGCCCCCGATGGAACACTGATTCATCAGGGTAATAAAAGTCAATACAATATCCTAGATCTGCGTGAGGGTAGCCAGGGTTTAGAGCGCTTGCTTAACTCGTCTAATAAAACCGATCAGTTAAAGAGTATCATAGGCATGTCGTTTGCCTACCAGATTTTACCTGAGCTTAAGGTTACCACCAGGGCTGGTATAGATTACCGTAACTCTACCGATCAGCTTTATATCAATCCCGATTCGTACTATGGATCGCGTAGCGTTGCTAACACACTGGGCGGCAAAGGCCGCTTTGATGAAGCAACCCGACGTAATTTTAATATCATATCCACTTCAGGTTTAACCTATTCAAAGGTATTTAATGATGTACATAACCTCGAAGTATCTGGCTTTTATGAGTACATCTATAATAATTACAACAGTTTTGGTTTCACCGGCTTTGGTATAGATGGGCGCTTGCCCGAAACTCCCGCTGGTATAACTAATGGCAGTGCAACATTTTTACCGAGTGTAAGCGGAAGCAAAACCAAAAGTGCTTTAGCCTCATTTATGGGAATTGCCCGTTACACTTACAATGATAAATATACCCTTACCGGAAGCTACCGCTATGACGGATCTACCAAGGTTGCCCCTGTTAATAAATGGCATGGGTTTTATTCTGTAGGTGGTAATTGGGTGGCAAAAAAGGAAGATTTTCTGAAAGATGTTGATTTAGTTAATGACCTGCGCTTTCGTGCAAGCTACGGCACTACGGCGAGCCCTTTAAATTCCGATTTTGGATACCTGGCTTCGTTCAGTGCCAATACCTCCTATGGCGGGGTGGCAGGTACACGCCCAACATCGCCAGGAAATGCCGACTATGATTGGGAGTATGTAAATGAATTAAACGTAGGCTTTGATTTGCATTTGTTTAAATCTGACCGGGTACGTATTTCGGCCGATTATTACAATCGCATCACCTCCAACATGTTCTTCGATCAGCCACTGTCGGCCACCTCGGGCTTTAATACATTGCCTTTGAGCTCTGGTAAAATGCGTAATCGTGGGGTTGAATTTGACGTAAGCGGCGATATCGTTAAAAACCGCAGCATCACCTGGACAATTGGAGCTAATGCCGGTTACAATAAAAATACCATATTAGAACTTACACCACTTGCCGATATGCTGCTGGACGGCGACACCCGCATATTTAAAGTTGGCCTGCCTTACGGAACTTATTATGCACCAGACTGGGCCGGCGTTGACCCGCAAACCGGTAATGCACAATATTACAACCTCGATGGTAGTGTTACCACAACCTATAACGCAGCCGCGCAAAACGCAACAAACTCAGGTAGCTTATATCCTGCCTTTACAGGTGGCTTTAATACTAATGTTACCTGGAAAAACTTTACTTTGAGCGCCTTGTTCTCTTTTGTATCGGGTGTAAAACGCTGGAACAATGAAGATTTTTACAACGAAAATCAACGTTATGCAACCAGTAACCAATCTATCCGAATGCTCAATGATATCTGGAAAAAGCCTGGAGACATGGCAACATTGCAACGCTTTGATGTTCCGCGTAACTTTACTTCTAAAGACATCCAGGACGCTTCCTTTTTACGATTCAGAAACTTAAATATTGGCTACAATATCCCTCAGGCTCTTCTACAAAAAACCAAGGTTTTTAAATCGGTAAGAGTTTTTATACAAGGCGAAAACTTGTATACATGGACAAAATGGAGAGGTTTAGACCCTGAGAACAATAGCGTTTATGGCAGATTTCAATATCCTAATACACGCACTTTTACAGCCGGTTTAAATGTTAATTTTTAATACTACAACGATGATAAAGAAACTATATAAAACATATACGCTTATATTACCAATCCTGATACTATCGGCTTCATGCACCAAATTGGATTTGCAACCCACCGATATTATCGATCCTACTAAAGCCTATCGCAATATCAATGATATTAATATGGGCATATTAGGTGTTTATGCACTATTGGATTATACGCAAATAAGCTTAAACGCAACCGTAACCGACGAGGCTACTTACCCAACAGAAAACAATGTTGGCAACAGTGATGCGTATCGCTGGCTGTATAATCCTAGCAGTGGCTCGGTAACATCTCTTTATATTACTTATTACCAGGCCATTGATCGTGCCAACCGCACTATTGAAGGTTTAGAAGCCTTAACTTTTACCGGTGCCGACGCAGCAACAGCAAACCGCTATAAAGGCGAATTGCTGGCTTTGCGTGCTTATCTGCACTTTGAATTACTTAGAGCTTATGCAGCATCTTACCAGGCTGGCGCATTAGGCGTGCCTTACATGAAGGTTTCAGACATCGGCTATCCTGCACGTGATAATTTTGAGGTGGTTGTTAATAATGCGAAAGCAGATTTGGCCGAAGCTAAAACACTAATGCCTTCGACCTCTACCGATAAAAGCCGTATCAGCAATCGCACAATCGTTGCTGCCATTCAGGCCCGGGTAGCCCTTTACGAAAAAAACTGGACTGACGCCGTCACCTATTCATCTGAGGTTATTACAGCCATACCACTGGCCACCAAGGCTCAATTCACGGGCATATGGACCGATGCTAACGATAATGAAGTGGTTTGGAAGTTGAAAAGGGTTGGAACAAACGATTCACGCGTGGGCGACTTTTTCTTTCGCCAAACAGGCGGTATTGTGCTTTACGCACCTGCTTTAAAGCTCATCAACACTTTTGACCAGGTGAACGATTTGCGTTACCCTGCCTACATTAAGTTTGATGCCACCCGTACGGGTACTAAATCACAATATCTGGTTAATAAGTACATTGGTGGTACATCAACGGCGCCCGGTTTAACCGATATTAAATTGTTCCGTACAGGCGAAATGTATCTCATCAGGGCCGAAGCCCGGGCCGAAAGCACCGGTGACGCAGCTGCAGACCTGAATGCTTTGCGCGCAGCCCGTATAAATGGTTATACCAATTCAACCTTTGCCGATAAACAAGCTTTGATTGATGCAATTTATACCGAGCGTTATAAGGAGCTGGCGTTTGAAGGGCATCGTTTTTACGATCTTCGCCGCCGTAACCTGCCGGTACAACGCCTTGCGGCCGATGCTACGAACGCTTCGGGAGCAGTTACTTTGCTGCCAACTCAGGCCCAGTATGCCTTTCCCATTCCAGCACAGGAAGTACTAATCAATAAGAATACCATTCAAAATTCAAAATATTAATGAGCCTTACCCGGATGTATTGAGCATCCGGGTATTATTTATCCGTTTATGAAACAGCTTACTTTATTTTTATCGTTAGGCACTTGGTTTTGTTTGGTTGCCTGCAGTAAATCGGGAACTGCTGAAGCAGCCCCTGCTAATGGCAAAGGCACAACCGGCCCGGGCGTAATACTTAAACGTCGCCCCGCATCTTTAGGGATTGTTGGCGACAGCGCTAATGTTGATAAAACAGTTACAGGCGGAATGGTTTTAATGGGCGGCGGCAAAGATGTTGATGCCGCATTTAGATGGATGATTGAACGCAGTGGTGGTGGCGATGTTGTTATAATTCGTGCTACAGGTACAGATGCCTACAACCCTTACATCAATAGCTTAGGTACAGTAAATTCTGTTGAAACGCTTAAAATTGACAGTAAGGACCTGGCCAATAATGATACCGTTGCTCATATTATCCAAAACGCTGAAATGCTATTTATTGCAGGCGGAGACCAATCGGATTATATGAACTACTGGAAGGGAACTAAAACCGAAAAGGCGATAAATTATTTGCTGACCGAAAAAAGGGCACCTGTTGGCGGAACCAGCGCAGGCTGTGCAATTTTGGGCGGCCTATATTACAGCGGCGAAAACGGTAGCGTAACTTCGGCCGAAGCTTTGCAAAACCCTTACACGAATACCATAAACGTATATAACAATGATTTTTTAAAGGCACCTTACCTGCAACAGGTAATCACCGACCAGCACTATCTGACCCGCCAACGTGAAGGGCGGTCGCTGGTATTTGCCGGCCGTATTTTAAAGGATTGGAATATTGCGGCTAAAGTAATTGCATCTGACGAACGAACGGCTGTATGTATTGATAAAGATGGAAAAGCAAAAGTTTATGGAGATTATAATGAAACTCGTCCCTATAGCTACGCCTATTTTATTATAACCGACCAAGCTAAACTGCCTGAACAAATAACTGCCGGCAAGCCGCTGAACTGGAACCGGGGCGGCAAAGCCGTTGCTGTTTATGAAATTGCAGCTTCGGTTAACGGAGGTGGAAGTTTCAACGTAAGCAATTTTAATTTGGCAGAGGCAACAGGCGGTAAGTGGTACTGGTGGTGGGCAGATAACGGTATTTTGAACAAAAAAGAACAATAACTTTCACAGATGAAAAAATTAAGATATCTGGCTTTAGGCCTGCTTATGGCAATGAGTGCAAGTGTTAATGCACAGCAAAAAAAATATGTATTAATTATACATGGCGGCGCAGGCACTATCCTCAAAAAAAACATGACCCCTGAAAAGGAAGCTGCCTATAAGGCCGCTTTAACCCTAGCTCTTGAAACAGGTTACAAAACACTGAAGCAGGGCAAAAGCAGTTTAGACGCTGTTGAAGCTACCATACATGTATTGGAAGATTCGCCCTTGTTTAATGCTGGTAAAGGAGCCGTATTTACGCACGACGGGCGCAATGAACTGGATGCCGCTATAATGAACGGCAAAACACTCGAAGCCGGCGCTATTGCTGGCGTAACCACCATTCGTAACCCTATTAGCGGCGCACGGGCGGTGATGGAAAAATCTGAACATGTGATGATGGTAGGAGACGGCGCCGATAAGTTTGCGAAAGAAGTGGGCCTCACCATTGTTGACCCTAAGTACTACTGGACCAAAGAACGCTGGGATGGTTTACAACAGGCCATCAAAGAAGATTCGACCAAAGCGGTGTTAGATCATGGCAGTAAAAAATCAATGCTGCTGGGTACTAAAAATCATGACTATAAATTTGGTACGGTAGGTTGTGTTGCGCTTGACAACGCCGGCAATCTGGCTGCCGGTACCTCAACCGGTGGCATGACCAATAAGAAGTACGGCCGAGTTGGCGATGCGCCTATTATAGGTGCCGGTACTTATTGTAACAATGAAACAGCCGGTATTTCCTGCACTGGCTGGGGCGAATTTTACATCCGTAATGTGGTGGCTAAAACCATTTCCGATTTAATGGAATACAAAGGTTTAGGTGTGGCCGAAGCATCTAAAATTGTGTTGAACAAAGTTGGCAAAATGGGTGGCGACGGCGGCCTTATTGCTTTAGATAAAAAAGGAAACATTGCAATGCCATTCAATACCGAAGGTATGTACCGGGGTACTGTAACAGCAGATGGTAAAGTTGAAGTTCAGATCTATAAATAATGAAACGCTTATCTACCTGCCTGTTTCTTTTATTACTGTTTACAGCAAGCTTGCGCCTGAACGCTCAAACACGGGTTATACCTAAAGGCTCGTTATTTATTATTGGCGGAGGAACCCGCTCTGATGCGTTGATCAGGCAATTGGTATCGACCGCTAAGTTAGGAGCAAAAGATTATATTATCATACTGCCCATGGCCAGCGAAATTCCTGACACCGGCTTTAAATATATTAGTCAGCAACTCCGGGTTCAAACCAGCTTGCCTATCCGCAACTTTAATTTCAGCAAGCATGATTCGAAAGATCCGAAATGGGTCGACTCAGTTGCCAAAGCTAAATTGATCTATATTTTAGGCGGCAACCAAAACCGCTTTATGAAAGCCGTTTTAAATACCCCGGTTTATGACGCTATTCACAAGGCCTATCAAAGCGGCTCAACAATAGCCGGTACCAGTGCCGGTGCTGCAGTAATGAGTAAATATATGATTACCGGAGTACAGCTTAAAGACAGCAAATACAAAGAGACGTTTGATAAACTTTGGGATCAAAATATAGAATTTAGTGAAGGCTTGGGCTTGCTGGAACATACCATTATAGACCAGCACTTTTTAAAACGTAACCGCTACAATCGAATCATATCGGCCCTGGCTAGTAAACCTGGTTATATGGGTGTAGGGATTGACGAAAGTACAGCCATTATCGTACACGGCAGTAAAGCAACCGTAGCCGGCGACAGCCAGGTATTGAGGTTTGTGAACTCCGAAAATAGCGCAACAACAGCAGGCGGCTTACTTAAATTTAAAAACATTAATTTAAGTATCTACACCAGCGGAGATATTTTTGAGATCAAACCTTAATTATAACAAGCCATAAACTTTATCTTATCACATAGCCGAGCCGTTAACTCTTAGGGTTAACGGCTTTTTTACGATGTGCTTATCCATAAAAATCGCTAAGCACTGTTAGAGAATCATACCCTTATTGCGTGACTCTTAACGCCACGAAAACGCAAATTTTGGCGGTTTACGATATCGAACAGCTACATTGAATGAAGTAGTCCTCAACTTTTTATGGCAAAAAAAGGCAAATCAAAATAAATCTTGATGCCTTCTATGGTTACACAGAGCAGTCTTTTCTAGAACTGTTTTGTAAGTTTTCGAAACGATCGACTTAAGGGGCGAATAGGTGACAAGAAGTGTCTTAGTACTTAATCTTTCTACCGGGCGTAACCAAAAGTTTCAAAAATCTCCTAAACTTTAAATTGTTGGCGGGGGCGTTTACATTTTAACCTGGTTTTGCTGAATGTATGACGTGATGTAATTTTTCACTTCAGCCTTTTTAGCAGGATTAGCAATCATATCTTGTAACGGAGTTAAGGCTACAACGTCTATAAACAAAGCTTTCTCTTCAGTGCAGGTTGCAATCCAATCGTAATACCAGATAAGTGTTCCTTTATTAGTTACCTTTTGGGTAATTTTTGATGGATCGCCACCTATGGCTTCGTAAACCAACTTGGGTTCAGAAATGGCATTTATGTCGTTTGGTTTAAGTGGATCTGCATAGCCAGTACTAATGCCAAAAACCTTATTTAATGCGTAGGTAAAGCCAACTTTCGATGAATGCAGCTTGTTGTTAGCAGATGAGTTTGCCTGAAAATAAACATTGAACTTTTCTCCTAAAGCAACACCGGATAAGATGTGAGTACCATATTTTTTTACCAAGTTTTCGGAGGTTAAGTTTTGAACGTCGTGTTTAAATTCAGATGTTAGATAGTTTTGGGGTTCAGCCCTATCCCAGTTGTTAGTAATAGTTTTCCACGTCATTGCGTGTACAAATTGCGCATAAACGTTTTTATTCAAAATAGCGTCCTGACCCGGAAAAGCAGAAGTAATTGTACCTTTGAAAAAATTCACATCCGTACTTCGACTTGATGTCATTTTACTTAAATAATCTTCAGCATTTTCTGCATAAAGTGGTGTGGAGGCTTGGGAAGTAGTGCGGCTGGTATTGATGTTTCGGGGGAAAGCTGCGGCATAAGCTTCGATATTAATAACCTGTGCCTTAACTGAGCTGGTATCGGCGTATTTACCCACTACATTATATCCATATCCTAAAAAGTTGAAGTTGCCTGTTCCTTGCCGAACTGGTGCTAAAGACACAGGCTTAGGCCCGGTAACGGCAAAATTCATTTCTTTAATAGTTTCTGGAACAGGTGTTTCAATGAAAGAATCACCGGATTTTTTGCAAGACATAAATAGCCCTAACGTGGCCAGTAAGAGTATTATTTTACTCATGGTTTAAGTGTAATAAGACACTAAATTACAAAAATTTATATTGATAAATTAACTTGTGGTTGTTTGATGTAACTTATGATTATATGATAGTTATAAATTTAATTATAACGACACTTTATTCATTAGTAATTTCTGCCTTTACTTCTTTCTTGGTATAGAGAACCTCACAATCAGAAGTGACAAAGTAACTCATATTATTGACACTAAAGCGCGTTTTTCATAGAGAGGGGAAGGCAGTTCTTTTAACTGACTCCAAAGAAAAAAGCCTTTCAGATGATCTAAAAGGCTTTTTAAGGTAGTGACCCGGGAGAGGCTCGAACTCTCGACCCACTGATTAAGAGTCAGTTGCTCTACCAACTGAGCTACCGAGTCGGTCAGTTTATTGGGGATGCAAATAAACTGAATTATTACGTTAGTTCATAACGTGCGTGTAAATAGTATATAAGTATTATTTAAGCTATCTCAAATGCTTATGCCATCGCATACATCTCTTCGCGCTGCTTTTGTACGGCTGTGCTATTAATGTAATCGTCGTAACTCATCATTTTATCAATGAGGCCGCCTGGAGTTAACTCTATAATGCGGGTTGCTACCGTTTGCGTTAACTCATGGTCGCGCGAGGTAAACAAAATCGTTCCTTTAAAATCTTTCATACCGTTGTTCAAGGCCGTTATCGATTCCAGATCCAGGTGATTGGTTGGCTCATCAAACAGCAGCACGTTGGGTTGTTGCAGCATCATGCGGCTAAACATACAACGCATTTTTTCGCCTCCCGACAGTACCGAACTTTTCTTCAAAACCTCTTCGCCCGAGAACAACATACGACCAAGAAAGCTACGGATAAACTGTTCATCCTTATCGCCAGGCGCATACTGGCGCAGCCAGTCTACCAGGTTTAAATCATTGCCGTCTTTAAAATAGCTGGCGTTATCCATCGGTATGTCGGCCGGGTTAATGGTTACTCCCCATTTAAAACTGCCGGTATAATCGGTATCACGACCGCTTAAAATATCGTAGAAAGCTGATGTAGCTAAACTATTTTGTGATAAAACCGCAATTTTATCACCCTTGCCTACCATCAGGTTGATGTTATTAAAGAAAACGTCGCCACCCTGTGTTTTGCCCAGATTTTCAATTTGCAAAATCTGGTCACCCGCCTCGCGGCTTTGCTGATTGAACATGATAGCCGGGTACTTACGGTTAGAAGGCTTAATCTCATCCAGGTTAATCTTATCTAAAGCCTTTTTACGACTGGTTGCCTGTTTTGATTTGGATGCATTAGCGCTGAACCGGCTAATGAATTCCTGTAGCTCTTTTACCTTATCTTCCAGTTTCTTATTCTGATCGGCACGTTGCTTTAGCGCTAACTGGCTCGATTGATACCAGAACGTATAGTTACCGGTATAAATGGTCATCTTGCTAAAGTCAATATCCACTACGTGGGTACATACCGTATCTAAAAAGTGCCTGTCGTGCGATACCACCAGTACTATGGCCTCATAACCTGCTAAAAAGTCTTCAAGCCAGCCAATAGTGTGTATATCCAAATCGTTGGTAGGCTCATCCAGTAACAAAATGTCGGGTTTACCAAATAACGCCTGAGCAAGTAACACACGTACTTTCTGCGTACCGTCTAACTCTTTTAGAAGCTTGTAATGTAAATCCTCTTTAATGCCCAGGTTGCTTAACAAAGTGGCGGCATTGCTTTCGGCGTTCCAGCCATCCATTTCGGCAAACAGGTTTTCCAGTTCGCCGGCACGCTCGCCGTCAGCATCTGTAAAATCTTCTTTCAGGTAAATGGCATCTTTTTCTTTCATGGTAGCATACAGCTCCTTGTGCCCTATCAGTACGGTTTCAATTACTGGGTACTCATCAAACTCGTAGTGATTCTGCTTTAAAACAGCCATACGTTCGCCTGGTGTAAAACTCACCGAGCCAGTACTTGGATCAATATCGCCCGACAGGATTTTTAAGAAGGTAGATTTACCGGCACCATTAGCGCCTATAATGCCATAGCAGTTACCTTGGGTAAACTTAAGATTTACGTCTTCGAACAAGGTGCGCTTACCATAGCGCAAGGATAAATTAGAAACTGTTATCATGCCGTTCCTTTAAAAGAATTTTGTACAAAAATACGGTAAAAATGCTACAATTGCTGCCTTTTGGGGTGCCAATTCAACAACTATAACATCATATTTACGCTAAAATGATAGCAACAGAACTTTAGCTAAGTTTGATTTTCATAATGGCGCAAAAGTTTTATTATTAACTTTTGCAGTGATGTGTCGATATTGCTATTAATAATTGAAAAGTGCTTTTAAAACGCTTAAACACGAACTATTGGTTCAGCATTTGCGTTTAACATATATAAAAAGACACAAATTATGTTAGCAGTTATCGTTGGATTGGTGGTTGTAAATGTGATAGTTGCATATTACAACTCAGAGAGTAAAAAAGTTATATAGTACATCTACATGCTTGCAGTGCATACACTGCAAGGCTTCTTTTATAAAAACATTCAAGCAAGCTGGTTAGTAACCGGCTTGCTTTTTTATTTTCCCCACTCGGCAGGGTTATTACGCCATTGCTTTAACAGGTCCATACTGGCGCTGTTAATGTATTGCTTCTCTTCCGCAAACTTTAGCATAGCGTTATAGTTAGAAAGTGTTACGTAACGGCATTTTGCTTTTTTAAAGTTCTCTTCGGCAACATCAAAGCCGTAACTAAAAATGGCGGCAAGGCCAGCCACTTCATAACCAGCTTCGCGCAAGGCATCAACAGCCTGCAGGCTGCTTTTCCCGGTCGATATCAGGTCTTCAACCACGGCTACGCGTTTGCCGGGCATAATTTCGCCTTCAATGAGGTTACCGGTTCCGTGGTCTTTAGGTTTTGCGCGTACGTAAACAAAAGGCAAGCCCAGCTCCTGCGCTACTAAAGCCCCTTGCGGAATACCAGCCGTGGCCACACCAGCAATACAAGCCACTGAGCCAAATTCTTCCTGAATAACAAGACTTAATTGCTGCCTGATGTAAGTACGAATAGACGGGTATGAGAGCGTTACGCGATTATCACAGTAAATTGGAGATTTCCAGCCCGAAGCCCATGTAAAAGGATTGTCGGGTTGTAATTTAATTGCTTTAATTTGCAACAGAAATTCAGCCACTTGCTGTTCAATCTCATTTTTATTAAACATGGCACAAAAATACAGAATTTATATCAACCAGAAGGTTATTTTGGTAACAGAATCTGCCCCTGCACAGGCCGAGAACTATGAACAGCTTGACCAGCAATCGTTTGATTTGAAAATTTTATACAACCAGCTCACCACCAACAACGCCGGGTTGTATTACTATGTGCTGTGCGATAATGCAAAAGCTTTTTTAAAGCAGGTAATGAAAAGCGTAACCTTGATAGAAGCCGCCGGTGGACTGGTTAAAAATGACAAAGGAAATTATCTTTTTATATACCGTAACGGCAAGTGGGACATACCAAAAGGCAAGCTGGAAAAAGGTGAAAAGCCTAAAGAAGGCGCTATACGCGAAGTTGAGGAAGAGTGCGGCATTACCATTGACAACTGCGGCAAAAAGATAGTGAACACCTACCATGTTTATACCAGCCGGGGCGAAGTGGTACTCAAAAAAACCTACTGGTATAAAATGAAATACAAAGGTAAGGCTAAGCTAAAACCTCAGATTGAAGAAGGGATTACCGATGTAAAGTGGCTGAGCAAAAAAGAGATTAACATGGTAACAAACAACACCTTTCCGTCTATTATGGATGTGCTGGCGAAGCGTGATTTGCTTGCAGATATTCCAGCGCCTCTTTCGGAATAAACTGGCTTACATCGCCATTGTGCCGCAGTACTTCGCGCACAATGGTTGAGCTGATGGATGAGTAGCCGGGTTTGCTCACAATAAAGATGCTTTCAATATCGGGGGCCAGGGCATGATTCATTTGTGCTATAGCCTTTTCATATTCAAAGTCTGATACGGTACGTATGCCGCGTATCATATAATTGGCATCAATACTTTTACAAAAATCTACCGTAAGGCCTTCATAAGCTATGATGTGAATTTTAGGCTCCATGGCAAATACGGCACGCAGCATTTGCTGGCGCTGCTCAATAGTTAAAAGGCTTTGTTTCGAACTGTTAACCCCTATGCCTATATACAGCTTGTCGAACAAGCTTAGCGAGCGTTTTACGATATCAACGTGGGCTTTGGTAATAGGGTCAAAAGAACCCGGAAACAGTGCAATTTTCATACAATGCGAATGCGTGTAAGCAAAGGTATATTAATTTATTTAATGGCACCATACCTTGCCAATACACGGCTTACTCATATCCGCCTGTTGTACCGCTATTTTTGTTAATGCTTACTAACAGCGATTTCAACCGCTCAATATGTTCTCCCAGTTCACGCGCTTTTTCTTTTTTACTGCCCTCTCCTCCTACTTCATTACCGTTCTGATTAGCCATGCGCATCAGTAGGTTTTTGCGCTCTTCGAGCATGCGTATGGATACCCATATACTGTCTTCCAATCCTTCTGATTGTTTTTCGAGCAGAAGGTTGCCGGTATAAACGTGGCCGGTATAACATCGGAAACGTGTTATTACATCGTTCTTAATTTCATACAAGCCACCGCCACAGTCGGGGCAACTGTAATTGCTTCGGGTACCTATCTTTTCCAACTCTTCCATACTGCTCATCCTCCGTTCGGTAATTTCAGCTTCTATTCTTACATCTTCTGGTATTTCGTGTAATGAATCGGCAGGCATTTTCGACAATATATCCTGTAATACGTATCCCATATCGGCAATGGGCACTCTATGGTCTACTTCTACATTATTTAACACATTGATAGGCATATCGGCAAACTCGGCCTCAAGCGGTTCCTGTACAATGCACTTACCGCCCGACCGCTTGATAGCCGCCATACCCGAGGTACCATCATCCAGTAAACCGGTTAATACAATACCTATGGCATGTGAATCATAATAAGCAGCGGCCGACCGGAACAGCACATCAATTGAGGGGCGCCAGCGGTTTTCATGCGGTCCTTTAATCAGGCGCATTGTTCCTTTCTTTACAACGGTCTGAATGTCGGGAGGGGCAACGTAAACATGCCCGCTTTGTATAGGCTTGTTATTTTCAGCAAGTTCACAAGTAAGTGCTGTTTTCTTTTGTATATACTGTACTAAAACGTCGGCCATTGAATTACGACCCATATGCAGTACCACAAAAACAGCTAAATCTAGCTTTTGAGGCATATTGGATATTAGTTCGCCAATTGCGTGAAAACCACCGGCCGAGGCGCCTACCACCACAATTGATTTTATTTCACTCATGTAAAAATTAACCTTAATTATAGTTTTATTGTTTTATAGTAATGGCTACCGTAGTACCGGTGCCTGGCGCCGAATGAATTTCCATAGTACCTTTATACAGGTTTAGGCGGTTACGTATGCTGCTTAAACCGGCACCTGTTGGCGTGGTGCCAGGGTTTGGTAATGTGAAGCCTTCTCCATTGTCTGTAACCTTTAAATTTATTTGGCTGCCCTTTTTAAACAACTCAATACAAATACAAGTTGCTTTGCCATGTTTTATGCCGTTGTTAACCAACTCTTGTACAATACGGAAAATATTGAGCGAAAGGGTAGCATCCAGGTTTTTTGTGCTGCCAAACTTGGTTACTATGCTTAACTGCGGGCCGGACAAGCGCTTAGCCATATCCTCTATAGCGGCAACAACACCAAAGTCATCAAGTATAGAAGGCGCCAATTGGAAAGATATATTGCGTACGTCTTTTACAGTTTGATCTAACATTTTTACGGCCTGCTCATAGTAAGGGCTCGATGACATTTGCTTGAGCTGTTGCAAATTCAGTTTTATGGCATATAACATTTGCCCAACACTGTCATGCAAGGTATCACTTATCCGTTTGCGTTCATTCTCTTCGGCCAGCAGTGATGCGGCTGTTATCATATATTGCTGGTTCTCTTTGAGCTGCTGTGTTTCCTGCTCAATTTGCTTTTTATCGCTTATATCGATTATGGTTCCAATAAAACGGCTACCCAATTCTTGTAAATCAATCATTTGCCCCCTTGCAGCTACATATTTACGTATACCCGATGGCTGATTTACAAAAAACTCGGCCGTAAAATCTTTGCCGTTAATCATTGAACTGCGTAGTGTAGCATCAACATTTGCCCTATCGTCTTTGTCAATTAAATTAAGCAGGGTATTGTAGCTACCATCAAACTCTTGCGGCTTAATGCCAAACAAGCTGCAACTCAGCTCATCAACATACACCTGGCCGCCCGGAACCGCAAGCTCCCAAATACCGGTTTGGGAGGCATCCAGCGCAACCTCCAAACGGCGTTTGGCTTTCTCATGCTCCAACTGGGCTTTCTTTTTCTCGGTTATATCGGTAATGGTAAGGTAGCAACTGAAAGCAAATTTGCCTTTAGTTATTACCTTACCATTAACCTGTGCATAAAGCGTTTCATTGTTGGCTTTCTTGAAACGGACCTGCTCTTCCTGTTCCGAACCCGATGATTGGAGTCTTCTGAAGAAAAAATAAAATTGCTGCAGATCATCGGCATGTAAATAGCTGGTTAACGGTTTACCCAATAATGCCGCTTTGCGTACGCCAAACTGCTTACTGCCTGTTACATTTACTTCCTCTATAACTGCCCTGCTGTCTAACACTAAATAGCCAACCGGCGCAAGTTCAAACAAGTCAGAAAACCGGTCCTTCTGTGTTTCCAGCTCCTGGGCAATACTACTCAGTTCCTCATTTTGCATTTCCAGTTCAAGCTGGTAAATCTGCAACTCATGGAAAAGGGTTTGCATCTCTAATGATTCCGAGTGCTCAATTTGATAGGTCTTTTCAAGAAGCAATCCTTCCGCCTTTTTTCGCAGCTTCTCCAGCGTATCTTTCTTCCAAAAATCCTTCCTATACATATCGCCAGATTAAATTCCTTCTACTCTTCAATAACAATCATCGTCATCAAAGTTTCGCCGTCAATTTCATTTACAGACGGTTTTGAGGTTATTGTGATAGTTTTTGTGCCAATAACCAAAAAATCGTTCGTAAACGTAATTTTAGTTTCCTGGTTTGTACATTGCTTCAAAAATTTGTCGAGCTTACTGGTTTTCCAAAACTCGTGCACCAGTATGTTTAAACTAAGGCCTATCATTTCTTTTATACTGCTAATCTTAAAAAAAGATACATAAGCTTCATTAGAGCTAATAATGTTAAGGTCTTTATCTAATAATAGCGCTGGTGTTGTTAAAACCGTCAACATGCTTTTAACATACCTATTCAGCGTTTCGAATTTAAATTCGATAGCTTTTAGCTCGGTCACTTTGGTAAATGTTAATACAACGCCATTAATAAAGTTATCGAGCGTGCGGTAAGGCATCATACGCAGCCTGTACCATTCATCTTTTTTTGTTTTTACCTCTACTTCTTTAACGGCCAGCGTCTCAATCACATGGTGTATATCGGTCTCAAGGCTGGCGTACTGAAAGTTAAAAACAATGTCATTTATAGAGCGGCCAATATCGGTAGTAATAACATTAAACAGCTTTTTAACCTGTGGTGTAAACCGCAGTATAATCATATTAATGTCCAAAAATATGGTACCAATTTCCGTACTGTCCAGCATATTCTTCATGTCATTGTTAAGCTGGGTAAGCTCTTCGGCTTTGGATTGGTACTGCACATTAATGGTCATCAATTCCTCATTAAGCGATTGCATTTCCTCTTTAGTAGTCAGCGACTCCTCATTGGTGCTCTGCAACTCCTCATTAGTGCTCTGCAACTCCTCATTGGTCGATTTAAGTTCCTCCAGCGAGGTTTCCATTTGCTCTACCGTATTACGTAGCTGCTGTTTGGTATATACCAGTTCCTTTTCCAGCTCCTCAACCGCTTCATTATGTTCCGGCCCCTTGTATTTCTTTCTGCGTTCGGTTTTAGTAAGTAAGCCCTTATCATCAAAAACTACCAGCAGCAACCCCTGCAAGGCGTTGTTTTGCAACTGGCTAACCTTCAAATCAACCAACCGTACTTTTCCGTCTTCTGTAAGCCTGATGCCGTTTACGTTAATAGTGTCTTTTTGCGAACCGGCCTGATGGATGGCGTTACTCAGGGGATACTTCAGATCATCCTTAGCCATTTCATTAATGTTCATGGTCACCTCGCCGGCATTAAGCTCCAAAAACTTGCCGGTACGGCCGTTTATATACAATATATCGCCTTTACCATTAATAAGCACAGAGGCCGGCGTGTAATTTTCAAGCAGTATTTTGCTAAAGGTTTCGGCCAGTGTTTTCTTTTTAATAGGCTTCTCAGGTTCATCAACCCGATAAAGATGAAGTGCCTGCTTAGATATATTAAACGGAAAATCAACCATTTTGCTCATAATGGGGGCTCCATCCCTACGTTCATATATCTTCCATTTGGGATCTATTGCCGAGAACATTTCGCTGAAGCCGCCCAGTGTTTCGGCGGGGCCTAAAAACAGCACGCCGCGCGCATTGAGCGAATAATGAAATACGGGTATAATTTTGGCCTGCAACTCTGCATTTAAATAAATCATCACATTGCGGCAGGTTAACAGATCCAGGCGGGTAAAGGGCGCATCCTTAATAAGATTATGCTGCGCAAATACAATCATTTCGCGCAAATCTTTTGTCACCTGGTACCCTTTTTCCTTTTTTACAAAATACCGCCCCAAACGCTCGGGCGAAATATCGGCCGCTATGTTATCCAGGTAAAGGCCGGTGCGCGCATGTTCAATAGCGGCCTCATCCAAATCAGTGGCAAAAATTTGCACTTTGGGTGTTTTGGCTCCGCCTATGCTGCTAAAACACTCCATAATAAGTATGGCTATTGAGTAAGCCTCCTCGCCGGTTGAACAGCCTACCACCCATATGCGCACGGGTTCATTGTCGGCTTTAACGCGCAACAGCCCGTACAGTTTCTCTTTTAGTACATCAAAAGCTGCTGCATCTCTAAAAAACTTGGTTACGCCTATCAACAACTCATTAAAAAGCACATCAATCTCTTGCGGATTCTCGCGCAAAAAGGCAATATAGTGTGTATAATCGGGCAGTTGATGAAATGCCAGCCTACGGTCTATACGGCGGGTGATGGTGTTTTTTTTGTATTGCGAAAAATCATGTCCGGTTTGGGTACGCAGCAACATTAATACCTTTTGAATAGCTGTTGCATCCCGGTTTTGGTTTTTCAGCTCATCATTCAGCTCATCGGCCATAGCCGGATGCTTTAAATACTGTATGAGCTTTATGGGCATCTCCTCAGGAGCAAGCACATAATCTACCAGGTTGGTTGCTATGGCGCTTTGCGGCATACTGTCATACTGCGCCGATTCGGGATCCTGTACCATTACCATGCCCAGTTTTTCCTTTATCATGCGTATGCCAGTTTCCCCGTCAGATCCCATACCCGACAAGATGATGGCTACAGCACGGTTCCACTGGTCTTCGGCCAGGCTTTGCAAAAAGTGATCAACAGGCAGGCGGTAACCGTTGAACCTCGATGGTGCCATGAGCAACAATTTACCGTTATGTATGCCCATGTCTTTGTTGGGCGGAATTAGGTATACACGGTCGGGTTTAACCGGTTGACCATCTTCAGCCTCGGTTACCGGTAGGGATGTAAAATTCTGTAAAAGCTCGGCTACGCTGCCCACGTGGTTTTTATCCAGGTGCATTACCACAATAAAGGCCATGCCGCTATCGGCGGGCATATGTGCAAATAATTTTTCCATGGCCTGGAATGCTCCTGCCGAACCACCAATACATATAATTGGGAACGATTTTGTTTTTGCAGGCTTGTTGTCTTTATTATCTGCCATGCCGTTCTGGTATTTATTTTTGTTATCTTCTTGATGGTTTGCCATTTAAAAACTTTTAATCCCAAAACGTAGTCAACAGTTGTTTAATGCAGATTTTTATGACCGTGAAATAAACGTTGATATATATCGGGGAGGTATTAGACTTCTGCTTGCAAAGCAGGGTAACATAAAAACAAATATACAAGGTAATTACAGCCAATTAAACTTTTTGGGAATATTTCGATCTGAGTTTTTTTCGAATTACTAAGCTACATATGAATAACAGCAGTATTATCATATTTCATAACCGCTATTTTTAATAAATATGATACATATATTCTCAGCAACTATCATATCCAAATACATTATATTAACAAATATTATTTAAATAAACACCAAAACAAAGTAAAACTATAAGCTTTGTGTCACCGTTTAAGGGTTCTGCGCATGTTACTATTTTAGAGCACCTATTTACTAATGTTTTGGCAATTTAATTGCGCGCAGGCGCTTGTCAGCGCAAAAGCCTACTGTTGCAATAACGACGTTATTGCAGCAGCGATATTCATTATATTATATTATTTGTTCGTGTTCGATATTTAATTAAATTTAACGGCATTTTATCTACCAACTTATCCTATGAAAGACGACGACATTTTAGCCAAAGTACTGGATGATACCGGTGTGCTTAATGAGCACCTTACCGACTCGCTCGATTTAAAAGAGCTTTTGAAAGTGCTTTCGAACGTAAAAAACGGCAGGCTAAACGTACGCATGCCCGTAACGCAAGCTGGCATAAACGGCCGCATTTGCGAGGTACTGAACGACATTATTGATATGAACGAGCGTTTGGTAGCCGAGATATCGACAGCCGAAAAAACGATAGGAAAAAAAGGAAACCTTAATAAACGGATAGAATTGACCGACGCTAAAGGCGAATGGGCAAATGGCGTAACCTCACTCAATAATTTAATAGAAGACCTTACCTCTCCTACCCTGGAGATTGCAGGCATGATTAACTCGGTTGCCAACGGCGACCTTTCCAAGCATATACCACTCGAAATTAAGGGGCACCCTTTAAAAGGCGAATTTTTACGCATTGCTAAAGAGTCGAACCAAATGCTCTCCAAGCTTCGTTCATTCTCCATGGAAGTAACCCGTGTAGCCCGCCAGGTAGGTTCGGAAGGTAAACTAGGTGAGCAGGCTAAAATTAAGGGCGTAGCCGGCGTATGGGCCGAACTAACCGACTCGGTAAACCAAATGGCCGGTAACTTAACCTCGCAAGTGCGTAACATTGCAGGTGTAACCACGGCTGTAGCCAAGGGCGACTTATCCCGTAAAATTACGGTAGAAGCTAAGGGCGAGATTTTGGAACTGAAGAACACCATCAATACGATGGTGGATCAGCTCAACTCCTTCTCATCCGAAGTAACGCGTGTGGCGCTCGAAGTGGGTACAGAAGGTAAGCTGGGTGGCCAGGCCAAGGTACCCGGTGTTGCGGGTACCTGGAAAGATTTGACCGACTCTGTAAACCGCATGGCGGGTAACTTAACCTCGCAGGTACGTAACATTGCCGGTGTAACCACTGCGGTGGCCAATGGAGACCTTTCCAAGAAGATCACGGTTGACGTTAAGGGTGAAATGCTCGAGTTGAAAAAAACCATCAATACGATGGTGGATCAGCTCAACTCCTTTGCATCCGAAGTAACGCGTGTGGCGCTCGAGGTGGGTACAGAAGGTAAACTGGGTGGCCAGGCACGTGTAAAAGGTGTAGGCGGGGTTTGGAAAGACCTAACCGACTCCGTAAACCAAATGGGTAGCAACCTTACCGACCAGGTACGTAACATTGCCGGTGTAACCACAGCGGTAGCTAAAGGCGACTTATCACGCAAAATTACGGTGGATGCCAAGGGCGAACTTTTGGAGCTGAAGAATACCATAAACACGATGGTGGATCAGTTGAACTCCTTCTCGTCCGAAGTAACGCGTGTGGCACGTGAGGTGGGTTCTGAAGGTCAGCTGGGCGGTCAGGCCAACGTGCCGGGCGTAGGTGGTACCTGGAAGGATTTGACCGACTCGGTAAACCAGATGGCCGGTAACTTAACAGGCCAGGTACGTAATATAGCCGAGGTGACAACAGCGGTGGCCAAAGGCGACTTATCTAAAAAAATTACGGTTGACGTACAGGGCGAAATGCTCGAACTAAAAATAACCATCAATACGATGGTGGATCAGTTGAACTCCTTCGGTTCCGAAGTAACGCGTGTAGCGCGTGAGGTGGGTTCTGAAGGGCAACTGGGTGGGCAGGCCAACGTACCGGGCGTAGGTGGTACCTGGAAGGACTTAACCGACTCGGTGAACAAGATGGCGGACAACTTAACCTCACAGGTGCGTAACATTGCCGAGGTAACTACCGCAGTAGCTAAGGGCGATTTATCCCGTAAAATTACGGTAAACGCCAAAGGTGAGCTCCTGGAACTGAAAGATACGATTAATACCATGGTGGATCAGCTGCGCGGTTTTGCATCAGAAGTAACGCGTGTGGCACGTGAGGTGGGATCAGAAGGGCAGTTAGGCGGCCAGGCCAACGTACCGGGTGTGGATGGTACCTGGAAGGATTTGACCGACTCTGTAAATAAAATGGCGGGCAATCTTACTGCCCAGCTACGTAATATAGCCGACGTATCCATCGCTATTGCGAATGGTGACTTGTCGAAGAAAATCACGGTTGACGTGCGGGGCGAGATCTTGCAGCTAAAGGAAACCATTAATACGATGGTGGATCAGCTGCGTGGTTTTGCATCTGAAGTAACGCGTGTAGCGCGTGAGGTAGGTACGGATGGTAACCTGGGCGGCCAGGCCTTTGTGCCGGGCGTTGCAGGTACCTGGAAGGATTTAACCGACTCGGTAAACCAAATGTCGAGTAACTTAACCTCACAAGTGCGTAACATTGCAGAGGTAACCAAGGCGGTGGCCAGCGGCGACTTATCCAAAACGGTAATCATCGACGTAAAAGGCGAGATCATGGACCTTAAAAACACCATCAATACGATGGTGGATCAGCTTAACTCATTTGCATCCGAAGTAACGCGTGTAGCGCGTGAGGTAGGTACCGAGGGTAAACTGGGCGGCCAGGCGCACGTAAAAGGTGTGGCCGGTACCTGGAAGGATTTGACCGACTCGGTGAACCAGATGGCATCTAACCTTACCGGGCAAATACGTGGTATTGCTAAAGTGGCAACCGGTATTGCCAAGGGTAACCTGAAGCAACGCCTTTCTATTAACGCGTTGGGTGAGGTGGCCCAGTTAACCGATACCATTAATGAGATGATTGATACGCTGGCGGTATTTGCCGATGAGGTAACCACCGTAGCGCGTGAGGTGGGTGTGCAGGGTCGTTTGGGCGGACAAGCCAGCGTACCGGGTGCATCAGGTACCTGGAAAGATTTAACGGAGAACGTAAACCAGCTGGCACAGAACTTAACCGTACAGGTGCGTTCAATTTCCGAAGTAGCATCTGCCGTAACCAAAGGCGACTTAACCCGTACCATACGGGTAGAAGCTAAAGGTGAGCTGGAAGCGTTGAAGGATACCATTAACCAGATGATTGCCAACCTGAAAGATACTACGCTGCGTAACCACGAGCAGGATTGGCTAAAATCAAACTTAGCTAAATTTGCCCAGATGCTTCAGGGCCAGCGCGACCGGAATGCAGTAGCCAATAAAGTACTATCTGAGCTGGCCGAACTGGTAAACGCACGTTATGGCGCATTCTATATTCTGGAACAGCCAGAGTTAGCCGATGAAGCCAAACTAAAGCTGTTTGCCGGTTATGCGCAGGACGGTTCAAAATCAATAAACCAGGAATTTTCGTTAACTGAAGGATTGATTGGACAGTGTGCTACAGACAAGGAACGCATCCGTATATCAAACGTACCTAACGAGTATCTGCAAATTAGCTCCGGTATTGGTCATGCAGCACCTATTGACCTGGTGATACTACCAGTGTTGTTCGAGAATAACGTAAAAGCCGTTATTGAATTAGCTTCGTTCGAAAACTTTAGCGATACGCACATTGACTTTTTGGATCAGTTAACCGAAAGTATCGGTATCGTACTAAACAATATTGAGACCAATACACGCACCGAGGAACTCCTGGCCCAATCACAATCACTGGCCGGTGAGCTTTCGTCACAACAAGAAGAATTAAGGCGGGCTAATGATGAGTTGCATGATAAAGGCCGCTCGTTAGAAGAAAAGGCCGAGCAGCTTACACTTACTTCTAAGTATAAATCAGAGTTCTTGGCCAACATGTCGCATGAGTTGCGTACGCCGCTTAACAGCTTGCTCATTTTAGCGCAGCAACTGTTTGAGAATCCTGAGGGTAACCTAACCGAAAAACAGCGGATGTTTGCCAAAACTATCCACTCCTGCGGCGACGACTTGATCCAGCTGATTAATGATATCCTGGATCTGTCTAAAATTGAGTCGGGTGTAATTGCGGCCGATGTAATGCCGGTTAGCTTCAGAGAAGTTATTTCGTTTGCCGAATCTACGTTTAAACCAATTTCAGAAACCAAGAACCTTAAATTTGAGGTTGAACTGCAGGATGGTTTACCGGAGCTAATGGAAACCGACATGCAGCGCCTGAACCAGATCCTGAAGAATTTGTTGTCGAATGCATTTAAGTTTACCGAAAAAGGCCGGGTTAAACTACACATATTTAAGCCCGAAGCCGATCAGGAAAATCCGCTGGGCAGAAATGAACCGGTCATTGCATTTTCGATTGAAGACTCAGGAATTGGTATTTCCGAAAACACGCAAGGCATCATATTCGAAGCGTTCCAACAGGCCGAAGGATCGACCAGCCGTAAGTATGGCGGTACAGGCTTAGGCTTATCCATTAGTAAAGGTTTTGCCGAACTTTTGGGCGGTACCATCACTGTAAGCAGCGAACTGGGCAGAGGCAGTACATTTACTTTATTCTTACCATTAAAATATAAAGAAGAAAAATCGGTACCGGTTAAAGTTAAAGAGGCTTATTCGGCTACCGTGTCGCACACGCGTACCAATCTCATTGATACCGCCGAGCTGGTTATTGATGATGACCGCCATAACATTGTAACCGAAGACAAAGTCATACTCGTAGTTGAAGATGACCTTCGTTTCACCAAGATTCTGATTGATAAGGCCCACGATTTTAACTTAAAGGTTGTTGTGGCCATGACCTACCTGGAGATATTTGATAGCATTATTAAATATAACCCAATAGCCATAACGCTTGATGTAAACATGCCTGAGTCGAATGGCTGGAAACTGCTTAAGCTTTTAAAAGGCGATATCAATTTGCAGCACATCCCGATACATGTTATTTCGGGCGAGGACAATAAGGTGATGGCATTAAAGTATGGCGCCAAATCGTTCAGCCTTAAACCCCTGTCCAACAACTTGCTCGAAGATCTTATATCGGGAATTGTAAGCTTTCAGGAACAAGTTAAAAAACGCATTCTGATTATTGAAGACAATGAAAATGAACTGCAACGATTAACCGAACTGCTTTCAAACGACCGGGTGGAGATCTTTGGCTCAACAACAGCTAACAAGGCCCTGTCTGTACTTAAGAAGGAGTTGTTCGACTGTATCATCCTGGATTTTGTTTTACCTGATGCCAATGGTTTTGACCTGCTTAATCGCATCAACCTGTTAAAACAAGAGCAAACTACAATCATACTACACTCCGCTCGCGACTTTACGCAAGACGAGTTGATTCAGTTGAAACGTCTTAACCATAAGATCATCACCAAGACACCAACCTCGCATGTAGCGTTGTTACAAGAGATACTGGTGTTATTACACATTGATAAGAAGTTTATTAGTGAAGGTAAATGGAAAATGCTTGATGGCATCAGAACCAAATACGATGTACTCGACAACAAAAAAGTATTGGTAGTTGATGATGACGTACGTAACTTATTTGCACTTACTGCCGTTTTTGAACGGTCTCAAATTACAGTAATTACGGCAGAGAGCGGTAGGGAGGCAATTGAAATACTGAACAAGGATAAGACCATAGACATTGTGCTGATGGATATTATGATGCCGGAAATGGATGGCTATGAGACTATAAAAATGATAAGAAAAGAGCCGCGTCATAAAAGTTTGCCTATAATTGCGGTGACCGCAAAGGCAATGATTGGCGACAGGCAAAAGTGTATAGCCTCAGGTGCATCAGATTATATTACCAAACCTGTTAAAACCGACCAATTATTATCATTAATGCGTGTATGGCTCATAAAATAAGCCCATTAACAAACAGTACTAAATAGATTAATAAATGGGTACAGATACAGCCATAAAAATACTTTTGGTTGATGATAATGAGAACAATTTAATGTCTATGGAAGTGGTACTCGAGAAGGAAGGATATTCCTTCTCGAAAGCTGCTTCCGGAAGAGAGGCATTGAGAATTTTGCTTAAAGAGGAAGATTTTTCACTGATATTACTGGACGTGAAAATGCCGATCATGGATGGTTATGAAACCGCAGAGTTGATTTACCAGCGTGATAAATTGAAGGACATTCCCATCATTTTTATTACCGCGCATGACTATGAAGAGGCGGCCATGTTTAAAGGCTACAAGGCTGGCGCTGTCGACTTTGTAAGAAAACCTTTCAACCCTGATATCCTCCGTTCTAAAGTGGCTATTTTTGCCGAGCTGCATAAAAAGAACCGGTTATTGATGCAGCAGGAAGAAAAACTCCAAGCTATAAATAATGACTTGGTTAAGCTAAACCTGGAACTGGAACAGCGCGTGCTTGAACGTACAACCGAGCTGGAGAACGTTAACGAAGAGTTGAGAGCGCTTAATGAGTCAAAAGATAAGTTTCTTTCTGTTATCTCTCATGACCTTCGCAACCCGCTTACCTCCTTACTGGTATCATCAGAGAACCTGATGCGGGACGCAGAAAAGCTAAGACCGGAACAGATCAAAATGTTCTCGGGCATTATTCATAAAACATCAAAGAAAATACTGAACCAGCTCAATGAACTGGTTGAATGGGCAAAAACCCAACGGGAAAAAATAGACTTAAAGCGTGAACGTATCCATCTTTTTGAAGGTATTAATGATGCTTTAGAGTTATTGAAAGAAAACGCTGTGCAAAAGAGCATCGCCTTGGAGAACAATATTGAGCACGGCCTTTATGTGAATGCCGATCTTTATATGCTGCGGTCGGTTTTACAGAACCTGGTTACAAACGCCATAAAATTCACCCCGCCGGGCGGCAGTTCTGTAAAAGTTACCGCTACACCTGTTGAAGACATGGTGGAGATATGTGTGCAGGATGCAGGCGTTGGCATGTCTAAAGAGACCATGAGTAAGCTGTTCAACAGATCAGGGTTTCCAACAGTGTTAGGCACCAGTCAGGAAAGAGGCACGGGTTTAGGGTTGATGCTGGTAAAAGACTTCGTTGTTCAGCATGGTGGTACAATCAGCGTAGAAAGCGAAGTTGGTCAAGGTACCTGTTTTAAATTTACCATGCCTACCGAATGATGAGCTTCCACAATGCAATCTCAGTTTATTGTTATAAATCTTGTTTGCTGTGCATAACATTCACATTCGTTTCTGGTGTATCATCAGCCGGCTTTCTTCGCCAGTAATTAGCTAAAATAGATCCCGAAATGTTCATCCAAGGGCTGAATACCGCAGCAGCCAGGCCAACCGTGGCTAGTTTGCCCATAGTGCCCGCCAAACCAGAAGCCATACCCCCATTTTGCAAGCCAACTTCAAATGCGACGGTACGGCTTGAGTTTTTGTCGAGACCAAAAAGCCGGCTTAGCCAATAACCGAAAAAGTAACCGGCGCCATTATGAAATACAGAGGCCAGAAACAGCAGCAAACCTACATGCAATAGGTTTTCCCTACCTGCGGCAGTGGTAACCGCCGTAAAATAAATAATGCCAAACATAGACAGATAAGGTATATACTGATCCACCTTAGGCTTTGCACGGTATAACTGATGATAGGCGGCGCCCACTACAAAAGCGCCAACCAAAAACCCGAACACTTCTACCGATTGCATGGCTGCTTCGGGCAAGTAATTTTGCTGAACATGGTAGAGCCCCATAGGCAATGCAAGTAAGTACAACATACAGGCCGTTGCAATCAGGTATACCATACGGCGCTTTGCGCTTAAAGCCCGCTTCAAATAATCATGAAGCAAGGCCGCACCAATAGGTACCAACACAATCTTAATAATCTCCATCATCATATTAATGAATTTGATCTGAATAAGCGTGCCAGCCAGCAGCTTCATTAACACCGGCGTAAGAAATGGTGCAGCCAAGGTTGCCATAGCGGTAACTGTAACTGACAATATCAGGTTAGCCCTTGCCAAATAAACCATTACGTTTGATGCCAAACCGCTGGAACATGAACCAATAAGGATTATACCAGCGGCAATTTCAGGTTCAAAATGAAGAATCTTGGTAAGCAAAAACCCTGTAAGCGGCATAATAGTAAAATGGCAAGTCAAACCAATCAAAACGCCTTTACCGGTACTACCTAAGCCGGTAAAATCACGTAAACTCATTTGTATGCCCATGCCAAACATTACTATTTGCACCACCACCAGTATGAGCCACTTATTACGCAAATCAAAGCTGCCCCATTTCAGAAAAGCAGCCGGATATATCATGGCTGCAACTACAGCAGTAATAATCCAGGCTGTATACTGGTAGTTTTGCAACGCAGGTACTGCTCCAATGCCAATAGCCCCCATTAAGCACACAGCCACAGCGGCAGGCTGCCAAATAAGGCTATGTGCACTTAGCAGCCCCCATATAAGGGCCAATGCGGATAGCAGGCACAGGGCCAAACAAAGTTTACGAAGCGCTTTCATGCCCTTATATTATGGAAGCCAAATACTTGATAGCGTTAGGCGGACTGGCCACAATAGGCACTTGCTTATCGGCATCGCTTAACCCATCTACCACCCGGGCCATAGAAGCCTGTGCCAGCAAGATCACATCTACCCGGGTAGAAAGTTCGCGCAGAGCGTCAGTTACTATAGCGTCGTGCGTAGCAGCATCGCCGCTCATCAGGGCATCGAAAGCGCCCTCGCACAATTTGGGTACCAGTTCAATTTCTTTGCCGGCGGCCGCTGCCCGGCGTTTTACCAAATCACTGGTGGGCTCTAACGTGGTTGATAATGTGGCTATCACGCCAATACGTTTGCCCATTTGTACGGCTTCATCAGCCATAGGCTGATCAACACGCAGTACAGGCACTTTGCTGTTATCTGCAGCAGCTTCAACAGCTGCCCCTATAGATGAGCAGGTAACCAAAATATAATCAGCTCCCGAATCTTCGGCTGATGAAACATAATCGGCCACACGCTTGCTGATGGATGTTGTAAGCTCGCCACGTGCTATAATGTTTTTAACCAGGCTATCATCAACAATATTGAAGGTTGCCACTCCTGGCAAATGTTGCTGGCATAATTGCTGAAATACCGGTATCAGTGTAGCTGATGTGTGTATCAGGCCTAAAGTCTTTTGTTTCATAGTTTACAAAGGTTTTCCTTTTAATACGGTTAAAAAATAATTCTCGTCGCCTACTTGTCCGCCTTTAATATTCACCTCAAGTCCGTCTACCGGCTTACCGGGTGCGTAGGCTTTACATAGTGGCGCACCAGGCGTAACCGGCGCTATCATTTCCACAGCTTCAATACCCAGGGCACGTGCTGCATAGCTTGATGTATCGCCACCAGCTATTACTAGTCGCCGCAGCTTGGTTTGGCTAATTACACCATCGGCTACCCGGCCAAGCGCAGTACCCAAAAGCTGGGCGCTCTGCGTGCGTATGGCTTGCTCATTTAATCCTTTACTGAGTAATTGCTGGTGTGCAGCCGTAATGCGGCTGTCATCTCCGCCTATGCTGGTATGTACAATAACGCTACGCCCCTGCTGTATATAAGCCGACGCCTGTTGTATGTAAGGCGCAAGCAGGGTTTCTATGTCAGCGCCCGCTACTAATGCGGTGGTATCAATAGCAATGCCAGCAAAGCCGTTGGCCAAAGCGGCCTCAATCTGTTTGGCGGTAACCGGTGAGCAACTACCCGAAACAACCAGGATTGCCTCCACTTTACCGGTGTTGCGCCATACCGAAGCTGGTGTCACTTTATCCAATATCTCCCAATATCCGCCTAAGGCCATTTCAATACCAGATGACCCGATAGAGAATAAAGGCCTGTTACTGCTGGCATATGCATCAATCAATTGGCCAACCTGCAACAAGTGCTCCTGACTTAAACCGTCAAATAATACAATATCGGCACCATCCGCTATCGTTTTTTCAAGTGTCTGTTGTGCCTGTTCTATCAATTGGCTAATCTGTAATATATCCAGCAAGCCTACCTTCTTTTGCGTTTGCTTACTTAAATGCAGGCGCAAATCACTTTCATCGGCCGGAGTAACTGGGTGCCTGCTCATTGATGGATGCCTGTCTAAACGGTAGATCTGTCCTTGCGTGCCAATACCCATACGGGCAAACAGGTTACCAAACAAACAATAACGGCCTAATGCAGGTGCGGCAACCAACAGGGGTATAAAAGGCGCTTGAAAAACACTGGCACCAACATCTGCCGCGCGACCAATGCTGCCAATTTGCGGTGAAGAATCAAACGTAGAACAAACTTTATAATGCACATGAGGCGCACCTAAGGCTTTTAAAGCCGCAAACGCCGGAAGTAACACCTGCTCCATTTCATCAGGCGGCATAGATCGGGTTAAACCGGCTACGCCTACCGCCTGCAACCCCTCATAACGGGCCAATTGTGCGGGCGTGGGTGGCTCCATAAAGAGTACTGTTTTGATACCGGCGCGGCTTAAAAACTCAAGCGCATCGGTCGAGCCGGTAAAATCGTCGCCATAATATGCTAACAAAAGATTGTTTTGACTCATGCGGAGGTGCCAAACTTTTCAACCGAATTGGCAAACTCGGGATATTTTTTAACTGCTTCTTGCTGGGTTAACCCGTAAACCGCCCCCTGCCAGGCTTGCTGCAAAGCCACAACCCCGCCGGTTGGCCCGTCAGGATGCGCCATAATGCCCCCGCCGGCCATATAAAGCAAATCAACCGTTTGGGTACGACGATACGTCTCAAATGCCTGCCCTCCCCATTGACCTGAAGATACCACCGGTAATACCGTTGTTCCATTAGCTAATGGTTGCAAACAGGCTTCGATTGACCGTACAACAGAATCATCAGACTCCCAGAATTTGTTTTGGATACCGTTAACATGGATCTGATCAACACCGGCCAAGCGCCATAGCTTTTGATAAGCCGGAAATTCAATACCCAGCAGCGGATGGCGGTTTAACATACCCCAGCCATTGCGGTGCCCGTGAATAGCCAGTTGACGCTGATCGCAAATCTTCTTAACGCCCGAAAGCCCCACGCTATTTAAGCTGAGCATGGCGCATGTACCGCCTGCATTTACTATATATTCGTAACGGCGCAGCATACTATCTACCTCATCGCTGATGTTAAAAGCATACATTACCTTTTTACCCGTTTTATCGGCATGGTCGTTAATTACCCGCATAATGGCATCAACCCTGTCCTCAAATTTAGAGTTAGCGGCAGATGACTGCAATTCATCATCTTTAACAAAGTCAATTCCTGCTTCAGCCAGGGTTTTAACCAGCGCAGCGGTTTGCTGGGGCGACATGCCAATGCTGGGCTTTATGATAGTTCCTATCAATGGTCTATCTTGTACCTTTGTAAGCTCGCGGCAACCGGTAATACCAAATTGCGGACCCTTAAAATGCCCGCTATAAGAAGTAGGCAGCTCAATGTCCATCAGCTTAAGCCCAGTAAACTGCGTAAGCTCATATAAGTTACCTTGTAGCGTAGAAATAAGTACAGGCAAGTTGTAACCAAAGTTTTCAATCGACCATGATACCTCAATATTCGCTCTGTGATACAGGCCACTTTTCGATGTCGCCCCCGGTATAGCCGGCTCTTTAACCGACTCTAAAGGTGTTATCTTTTCAACCCGCGCTGCAAAGCGTTGCTTAAGCTCCTCCGTTTCGCCGGGTACGGCCACAAATGTACCGCTCGATTGCTCGCCTGCCAGCACTGCAGCTGCTTTCTCAAGCTCGTAAGGTGTTTCTATATAATATTTTCCGGTTATTCGCTCCATGTGTATTAGGTAGTGATGAGGTGCTTTTTAATTTTGTAGCCGCTAAGGCCATAGTACAGGATAAACAGGAAGCACACCAGTGGAATTATGTAACCTGGTTGTATGCGGTCGCTACTGTAATCAATAACTGTGGCCATAGCATAAGGAATGATAGCACCGCCAACAATAGACATAACCAACCATGAGGAGCCTGGCTTCGTATCGTCGCCCAAACCATCAATACCTAAGGCAAAAATGGTAGGGAACATAATAGACATGAAAAAACCAAGTGCACCCAATGCATAAATGACATAAGCGCCGTTGCCTAATATAGCTATTGCGCACAGGGCAACTGCAACAACCGAATATATAGCCAGCAGTTTAGCGGATGATATAAAGCGCAAAAATGCAGTGCCAACAAACCGGCCCGCCATAAATAAAAAGCCATAAAGACCCAGGTAATAACCGGCTGTTTTTTCATCAAGTCCTCCGCCCTGTTTAGCCATACGTATAAAAAAACTGGTTACACAAACTTGTGCACCTACATAAAAAAACTGGGCAAACACACCTAGTAGTAAATGACGGTGCTTTAGCACACCAAAAAAGCTCCCTCCTGTAGTAGGCTCTTTCGATACATTCTTTATCTCCGGAAACTTTATGAAATAAAAAAGTACCGCCACCAGAATAAGAACAGCAGCCAAAATAATATAGGGAAGCTTTACCGCCGAAGCTTCGCCTTGCAGGTAAGCTGCACGGGCAGTATCAGTCATGGCTGATAGTTGTGCGGGCGTAAACTCCTTACCAGAAAGAATGAAGTTTGCACCAACCAAGGGCGCCACCATAGCTGCCAGCCCATTAAAGGACGCTGCCAGGTTTAAACGGGTTGTAGCCCCTGCCGGATCCCCCAACACAGTTGCATAAGGATTGGCTGCCGTTTCCAATATGGTTAATCCGCAACCTATAATAAACAAAGCGACCAAGAATATGCCATAAGCCAGCGTATTTGCTGCCGGAACAAATAATAAGGCCCCGATAGCAAATATGACCAAACCAGCCAAAATGCTGTTCTTATAACCCCACTTTTTCAACATCATTCCTGCTGGAATGGCCATTAAGAAATAGGCCAAAAATACAGCTGTATCAATCAACGTCGATTGCCGGTTATCTAACTGGCAAGCCTTTTTCAAGTGCGGAATAAGGATAGAGTCTAAATTGTGTGCCATTCCCCACAAAAAGAACAGGCATGTTATTAAAATAAACGGCAAAGTATAGCTTTTGCCCTGTGTGTTGGTTTCGGTTACTAAACCCGAATCATTATCGGTTATTATGGCCATTTTGTTTATTGGTTTATGAATTGGTTTATTTGCGATTAACAATCAGCAGATGATCACATGCCAGTACAACCTGGCCATGCTGATTGATGACTTCTACATGTTCGGTTACCGTACCCTGCTCAGGTTTTTTAGCATCAGCTTTTTCTGAGATGGTTACTTCCGAATGTATGGTATCACCGATAAATACCGGCTTTACAAAACGCAATTTATCATATCCTTTTGAAAATGCTTCAGGATTAATTTCAGATGCTGTGAGCCCTATACCAATACTAAATATCATGGTACCATGAGCAATACGTTGCTTGAACGGCTGGGTAGCACACCACTCTGCATCCAAATGGTGCGGAAAGAAATCACCCGTATGGCCTGCATGAACCACAAAGTCGGTTTCGGTAATGGTACGGCCCAAGGTTACACGTTTATCGCCTATGGTATAATCGTCAAAAAAAGTTGATTTAAAGTACATAATGTTTTTGGCTTATGAATTTAGACTTTCGGTATTTTATCCTTCAGTCATTCACTAAATAAATTCTATTAATTTTTGAATTCAGTAATGCTGATTCAAATATCTGTTAACTGATTAGCCACCAGCACGCCTCCATCGTCACTGCTTTGGTAAGCACTTTCTACTACAGCCATAGTTTTAATAACGTCTTCCACACTGGTAGGCAGCACATCAATTTCGCCAGCCTTATAGCGCATCAGGCTAGACATGGTACCGATAAATGCATCTGGAAACCAGGACCCCTCTAACTGCAATTCCTTCCACTCAGGCGCCTTCCCTTCTTCCACAATGCAGTACTCAAATTTATCGGGCACACCATGCGGGTAATCCATAAGTAAACCCATGCGGGCTTTGATAGCGCCTTTGGTTCCCTCCCATTTAATAAAGCTTTCCTGGTTGTGCGGCCCAAAAGAGTGATCGTGATTGGTATTGATAACGGCATGCATGGTATCGCCATAATCAAATAAGATGGTTGAACGCGACGATGAAAGTTCCTTTGCAGGATGTTTTAGCGTTTTGGCCATAACGGTACGTGGCTCGCCCAAAAATGACCGCATAAGGTCTATATAATGAATGCTGTGATACTGTATTTCTAATCGTGGGTGTACCATTACAAAAGGAAATAACTCCCAGGGAGTTTCGAGTGTAACCCGCACTTCCATATCGTACACTTGTCCAATCAATCCCTGCTCAATCATGTAGCGCGCAGCGCTTACATAGGGTGCAAAACGCAGCTGACAGTTTATAGCAGCAGCCAGCTTTTTACGGCGGCATACCTCCAGAATCTCTTTACTCTGCCAAAAATAATCGCCCATGGGCTTTTGTATGAGCACGCCGCTGCCATCAGGCAATAATTCCAGCGTTTCTACAAATTTTTCGGGCATAATAGTAACATCGTATACAGTACCGGCAGGAGCATGCGCTACAGCATCAGCTACGGTATCAAAAACGTTTGGTATATTCCAGTCGGTAGCCAGTTTTTCGGCCTTGGCGCGCGTACGGTTGGTAATGCCAAAAACCTGAAAACCTGCTTTTTTGTAGGCAGGCAGGTGTGCATCGCCCACAATGCCGCCGGCACCTATTATGATGATAGGTTGCGGGTTTTGCGGCAGTATGGGTTTATAAGGTATTTGCATGTTAGTCTTTACTTAATTGGTTTATCTTTTGCTGGCCTTGCTGCAGTAAGCGTTCAGCCGGTATTTGCGTATTAACAGCAGCTAATACTACCTCATCAATAATGTGTGCTATCTGAGCCCAGTTACGTTTTTGAGGAAGCGAACGAGCTACCTCATGCAGCATGCCCAGCTTGTGGTAGTAAGGTATGGTATGATTTATATCTGCATCGTTCCAGGTAGAAAGCCGACAACCTATGCCACCTTCAAGTGTTAGCAGCTTATCATTTTGCCGGTTAGTGGCAAAGCGCAGAAAATCGTAAGCTTTTTGTTTATGCCGGCTACCTGAACCTATTGTATAAAGCCAGTAAACATTTAATGATGCCGGTTGGCTACCCAGTTCAGCAGGTATGTTTGCTATATCTACCTTGCCTTTAACGTTCGACTCAGCTACTACCTCACACATAGAGGCAAAACCAAACCAATTCACCATCATAGCCGCCTCGCCACGGGCAAAGGCCATGCCCATAGCTACCGATTCGTATTGTGATGATTGCGGGTGAATAGCGGTATCATCATTCAGAATATTACGGTAGAACTCAAGAGCTTTTACAGCCTGCGGGGTGTCAATATTTACCCTACCGCTGGCATCGGTCAGTTCTCCACCGCGTGTCCACAGTTGGAGCACAAAATCAAATACGGTATTGTGTCCGTCGGGATAACCTGCAAAGATGGTTCCGTACAGGTTTTGCTCAGGCCGGTTAAAAAACCGGGCAACGGCTAAGAAGTCATCCCAGGTTTGAGGCACCTGCAACGGCCTGCCATATTGAGCTTGAAATGCTTGTTGTTCGTTTAGGTCTTCAAACAAATCTTTACGGTAGATGAAACATTCAGGGCCATCATGAAACGGCAAGCCCGCAACGGATTCGCCGTATTGCTGCGCAGACAGTAATGAAGAGCTCCATCCATCAGGATACCCTTCAGGCGGGTTCCGTTTTATATAAGGCGTTAAGTCTTCCAGTAAGCCATCAGTCCAGGCTTCGTACAGCCAATCGGTTACCACGTGTGCTATATCCCAGTCGCCGTTTTGCAAGCCTTTGTTTTGTATGATGGTTTCATAAAGCAGATCCAGGTCCATGGGCACCATTTCGGCTTTTAAGGTACAGCCGGTTTCGGCACAGTAACTATCCCAAAGCTTTTGCAGGGCACTTTCAAAAGGACCAAACTTACGTACAGCTATTCTTATCGTATCGGGGGTGCTCATTTACTCATCTCATTTAATATAGCTTGAGTATCCTGCCCTAAAGCAGGCGATCCTTTGAATGACGTAAGTATTTCACCATCTATGCGTATAGGGCATCGAGTGGTACGGTACTGGTAGCCATCGTTCATGGTTACTTCCTGTATCATATCTAGTGCCTTAAAGCCTTCCTGCTGCATGAGGGTTTTCCAATCCAGCACCTCTGCACACCATATATCGGCAGGTTGTAAAACAGCCAGCCAGCTTTCGGTGGTGTTAGTTTGCAAGTGATCGGCCAGTAGAGTCTTAATTTCGTCACGCTGATGAAACGCCTGTGCTACCTCGGTATAGGGCAAAAGCGCATCGCATTGGAGTAATTGTGCCAGTTGAGGTATAGAGCCCATTGCCAAAGCCATATAACCGTTGGCTGTTTTATATACCCCATAAGGTGCCCCTAAATAAGCATGCGCGTTGTTTTTGGCAGAACGCTCAGGCAGCAGGCCATCATAGTAATAGGTGGTTATGGCCTCAAACTGTAAGTCATAAGCCGACTCCAGCATACTTACCTGCACCAATGCGCCTTCATTCTTTAATGTGCGCCTAACCAGACAGGCTAAAATGCCTTGCGTTAAATGCGTACCGGCCAGCATATCTATAATGGACAAACCCATAGGCACCGGGCCACCAGCATTGCCAGTTAGCCAGGTTAAACCCGTTAGTGACTGCAACAGCAAATCCTGCCCTGGCTTATCCTTCCACGGACCAACATTGCCGTAGCCTGAAATTTCGCCATAAATAACGGTTGGGTTCACGGCTTTTACACTTTCATAATCAAAACCTAAACGTTCCATTACGCCAGGGCGGTAATTATGCATTACCACGTCAGCTTTTTTTACCAGCTCCCAAACGTTTTGTACGTCATCATCATTTTTCAAATCAGCCGTAAAGCTTTCTTTATTACGGTTAATGGCATGAAATACCGACGACTCGCCATTCATAATGACGTTTGACGTATATAAATGCCGGCAAATATCGCCGGTATCAGGTCGTTCTATTTTGATAACGCGCGCGCCTAAATCTGCCAACCGTAAACCTGCCGATGGGCCGGATAGAAACTGGCTAAAATCTACCACTAAATAATCTTCTAAAGGCCTCATGCTTTGGTTAAATTAAATTGTTGGTTGATAATTTCGGTTTGAGCGCCTGGTCGTGGGGCGGCTACGGATGAGTATAATCTTGTATGATCAATGCGGATAGGGCAACGTGTGGTACTTAGTTGCTTGCCATCGGGTAGCATAACATGCTGCTGTATGCCCATCGCTTCGAAAGCCTCATGGTGCAGGCTTTGTGCATAGTTTAATACATCAGAACACCATATGTTTAACGGCTCCAGTAAAGCCAGCCATTCAGCAGTATTTCTATTTTGTAATTGCCCGGCCAACAACTGCATAATCTCATCACGCTGTTCAAACCAGGATGCTTTTTCGGCGTAGGCTGTTAAATCTATGTCAACAGCCTCTCCTATCTTATGCAAATTGCCCATGGCTAATGAAACGTAACCATCGGCCGTACGGTAAATGCCGTAAGGTGCGCTTAGATAGGGATGACCGGTACCTTTTATGCGACTGCGTTGCGGCAGCTTTTCGCCATCGTTCAGATGCGTTGTGAGGAACTCGAATTGCAAGTCAAGTACTGATTCGAGCAAACTTACCTCAACTAATACACTTTTTTGTGTTTTATGGCGCTTAATTAAAGCAGCCAGAATGCCCTGTACAAAGTGTGCACCGCACATAATATCAGCAACGGCCAAGCCAAACGGCACCGGACCAGCATCCTGCGTGTCTGACAGATAAGTTAAACCAGATAATGATTGGATGAGCAAATCCTGCCCTGGCCTTGATGCCCAAGGGCCTTTGCTGCCATAACCGGTAACTACGCCATATATAATTTTAGGATTTATGGCTTGTACAGCCCCGTAATCCAACCCAATCTTTTCCATTACACCCGGACGGAAGTTATGGGTCATTACATCAGCCTGTGCAATCAGTTTCTTTACGCGCTCTAAATCCTCCGGATCTTTCAAGTCGGCCGCGTATGATTCTTTGTTACGGTTAATGGTATGAAAAACCAGGCTGTCACCATTTACAAAGATGTTGCGGATAGCAATTTGCCGACCTGCCTCACCTTTTACCGGACGCTCAATCTTAATAACGCGCGCACCCAAGTCGGCCAGGCGCAGACCCGCTGTTGGTCCGGCCATAAACTGGCTGAACTCCAGCACCAATAATCCTTCTAAGGGCTTAACCATGCTGCACATTTTCTCTTGAAGTTTGATACAATTTATCCAGATCAGCCAACACCTGCATTTCGCTACCACCATTCATGAGGTAGTTGCGCACTACATCGCCGCCATGATCCTGAAAATACATAGAGCCATTGTATCGCGGTCGCAAAAATGCGCGTTGTAAGGCGGGCAATGTATTTGAGAAGTAGTTGTGCGTTTTACTGTTGGTTGCGCTGCTCGTCCAGGCACTTAAGTGGCCGGGCTGCCCGCCATTATCGGTGTACAAACCTTGCTGACAAGCCGGCGAGGCTACATACTCCGCATACTTCATAGCCACATCAATGTGCTGGCATTGCGATGAAACGGCTAACCCTGTACCGCCCAATGTGGAACGCAGATTGGTTTTGCCGTTTAGCGTTACCATATCATGAAAATGCAGTACACGGCGAGCATAACCCTCACGTGAGTAGTTAGAATAGCCGTAAGCAAACGGGCAGTAGGCAATATCATCAGTAAGCGTCATGCGCTCATATACTTTAATGGGATTGTAACCGAAGCAAGCCGGATCAACAAGTTGCGCCAGCTGGCGGTACATCTGCAGGGCTTGTATGCCTGTCTCACGACTTACCACCTCGCCTTCCTGCTGAAAAGGATCTTCACCTAATGAACAGCAGAAGGTGTAGAAAGTCATCAGTGAATCTATTGGTATAAGTGGACAAGCAACCAACCCGCGTTTAGCCAGGTCAATCAGTTCATCATAAGTTGATGGCTTGTCGGTACCGTGTGCAGTCAATAAATCAGGGCGACTTGCAGCCACCGGTGTGGCGGCATCAATAGGCAAAGCCCATTGCTGGCCATGAAAGTTATAGCTGATGTAAGATTCGCCAACTGTATTTACTTCCTGATCTTTCAAAAATTCTGGCGATAAAAACTCATCAAAAGGCAATATAGTACGGGTGTTAGCCGCAAAACCAGCCCAAGGGTGATCAATTACCAGCAGATCATAACGGGCAGCTAACTGCTCGATAGACAGATCGGCAAATTGTTGCAGGGAGCGTTTTTCCCATATAATTTCCACACCGGGATTTAATTCAGAAAAACGCTGGGCAGTCGCTGTCATGGGTACAAAACCACGACTATGGTTCCAGGTAATTCCCTTTAATATAATTTGATCAGACATATAGGTAACAAGCATCGCAGTACATCAGTTTATCTGTATTTTATCCTTCCGGATATCGTACTATACTTTGATGTATACTATGCGGTATGTTAATTGGTAAGATAGCAAATGTATTGCCCTAAGCCTATTATTGTTTATACAATATATGCAAGGAATTATGACATCTTACCATCAAGCAATAGCATGCTGTTGAAATATATGCTAAGAAGGTAGCCAAGTATGTTTATTATTTGGCTATCTCAATGGCACAAGAAAAAAGCCGCCCGTAAATTGGGGCGGCTTTAGTACCTATTTCCTAATTCGTATTATGCGGTATAAAGCCAATCAAAAGAAGTATCATATTTTAATATAGTTATACCCAATGGCGGCAAGGTCAGCAACAGCGAATGTTGTTTACCATGCATAGGAATGGGGTAAGTTTCCAAATTACCCGAATTAAGTACGTCGCTACCGCCATAACTCAGGTTATCCGAGTTAAGTATCTCTTGGTATACACCCAATTGTGGCACACCAATACGATAATTGTGCCTTACTACTGGTGTAAAGTTTGCTACAAACAGCAGCCTGTCTTGTTCATTAAAACCCTTACGCACCCATGATAGCACACTATTTACACTATCATTCATATCAATCCACTCAAAGCCATCGGGCGAGTAACTGTTTTCATAAAAAGCAGGATACTGCTTGTATAGTGTGTTTAGCTGTTTAAGCCACTGCTGTACACCCTTGTGCAGCGGATCATGTGTTTCGTGCCAGTCCATGCTATAATCATGCGCCCACTCATGTCGCTGAGCGAAATCACCGCCCATGAAGATCATTTTTGCTCCTGGGTGTCCGTACATGTAGCCGTAAAGCAATCTGAGGTTGGCAAACTGCTGCCAGTTATCACCCGGCATTTTGTTAATTAATGAATGCTTGCCGTACACCACTTCGTCATGTGAAAGCGGCAGTACAAATTTTTCGGTAAAGGCATAAACCAAGCTAAAAGTTAATTGGCCCTGGTGATAGCTACGGTACAAAGGCTCATTTTCAAAATAGCTTAAGGTATCATGCATCCAGCCCATCATCCACTTCAAATCAAACCCTAAGCCACCCCAGCTGGTTGGTTGGGTAACGCCTGGCCATGCGGTCGATTCTTCGGCAATGGTAATTACATCAGGGTGATGTTGATGAACAGCGTCATTAAATTCCTGTAGAAAGCTGATAGCCTCCAGGTTCTCCCGCCCACCATGTTCATTAGGTATCCACTCCCCTTCTTTGCGAGAGTAATCTAAATAAAGCATTGAAGCTACGGCGTCAACACGTAAACCATCTATATGATATTTATCAAGCCAATACAGGGCATTTGATATTAAGAATGCTCTAACCTCGTTACGGCAAAAATTGAATATTAAACTTTTCCAATCGGGATGAAAACCCTTCCGAGGATCGGCATACTCATACAGGTGGGTGCCGTCAAAATAACCCAGGCCATGTTCATCAGTGGGAAAGTGCGATGGAACCCAATCCAATATTACACCAATACCTGCCTGATGCAACTGGTCAATTAGATACATGAAATCCTGCGCATTGCCGTACCGACTTGACGGCGCAAAGTAGCCGGTTAACTGGTAACCCCAGGAGCCATAGAATGGATGCTCCATAACGGGCATGAACTCCACATGCGTAAAATTCATGTCCTTACAATATGCAGTCAACTCAACGGCCATTTCCCTATAGGTCATAAACCGGCTTTCGGGATCGAGCACACGGCGCCATGAACCCAAATGCACTTCGTAAACAGATAAGGGCTTTTGTAATGGCTTTGACTGGTGCCTGTTGGTCATCCATTGCTCATCGGCCCAGGCATAGCTTAAATCGGAAGTTATGGTGGCCGTATGCGGAGGCGTTTCCCAATGATAAGCGTATGGGTCGCCTTTTTCTACCTTATAACCGTTGTGCGATTCGATAAAGTATTTATAACACTCGCCCACTGCCACTTCCGGAATAAAAAGCTCCCATATACCCGAATGGTCCCAGCGTACATGCATGGCATGTGCGGTGCGGTTCCAGCCATTAAAGTTACCAATCACCGATACATTTTTGGCGTTAGGTGCCCAGACGGCAAAATAAGTACCTGTTTTACCCAAGTGTTGTACCTGATGCGAACCTAACTTATTGTATAGCTGATAATGCTTACCCGCTTTAAACAAGCTTATATCAAACTCGCTGAATAACGAGAACCATGGTAATGTTTCTTGTGTAGGGGCGGTATCTTCCACTGTATATTCCATGCTTATACTATTGTTGCTCCTGCGAGTCTGTTTTTCATTACTATTGATTTAATGCCTCTTAAAGGCACTACCACCCAGTCGGGCCGGTTATTAAGCTCATAGTTTAACTCATACACTGCCTTTTGCAGCAGGAAGGTTTGTAACATGATCTCCAGATCTTCAACTTGTTTTGGCACAAAGGATGAACCTTTAACGGTGTCGAGGTACGATCTCATGAAGAAGCCCGACATGTAATGATACCATTGTTCCACATGCGGAATCAATTGCTCAATATCTTCAGGCCTGATCTGATTATCCAAGAACAAACTGCCAAATGCAGCATAATGGAAAGACCGTATCATGCCTGCCACATCACGTAATGGCGAATATTTTAGTCTGCGCTCGCTGTAACTGCGTGCCGGTTCACCTTCAAAGTCTAGTATAATAAAGTCCTTTCCCGTAAACAGCACCTGCCCCAGGTGGTAATCGCCATGTATGCGTATCTTGGTTACATCAATCTTGCGGCTATATATCTTTTTAAGGATAGTTAGTATCTCTTCTTTCATGCCGAGTACCTCTTCGGCCTCTTTCCGGACACTGTCGGGCAGCTTTTTCAAATTTCTGCTGAGGCTTTGGAATGCTACTCTTACAGAAGATTGCAGTCCCGAAAATAAAGAACGCTGGTAATGCAAAGAATACTCCTCTGGCTTAAATGCCGGATTATTTTGCTCTGATGCCAAAGCCAGGTGCATTTCACCGGTCCTTTCGCCTAATAGCCTAACCTGTTCTGCTACGGTTGCATCAAACTTAGCCTTTAGCGTTTCGGGAATCTGCTCGTAAGCTACGGGCTGTGTTAAACTGCCAACTACTTCAACATTGGTTTGGTTAGGGTTAGTATTAGTAAGTAACTCGTCGTTGTAGTCATTCAAACGATCGAGCATGTACTCCCAGCTATCACTGTTGGCTTTTACAATTTCCTGCATCATACCCAAAACCATGGTACCTTTGCCAAAATCCCATTCAATGGCGCCCACAAAACCCGGTATATTTTTGAACTGAGCCTCGTTACTCAAAAACTTGGTCAGTTCCATATCGGGGTTAATGGCCCTGTCAACCTTACGGTAAATTTTAAGATAAAAAGCGTTATCGTAAGTGATGGAAGTATTGCTTTGCTCAGCCGAAAGCATTTTCGGCTTAGTTTCCGGATGCTCCGTTATGTGCGCTTTCAATTCGCGGTTGCCGCTAAATACCAGTTCGCCGCGCGATTGTGGTATAGTATGACGGTGGCCCATATTAGTTATAATGGCCTGCTGAAAATCAATGCCGTATATCGCATCGTACAACACCCCGTCCTCTCCATTAACAGTAACATTAGCTATAATGGCTTGCGGATATTCGGTTTGCAGCTTACGCGCCTGCTGATCTGTAGCAAAAGCAACCGATAATTGGTACAGGTCTGGTAGTCCCTCGCGGTAAGACACTTCCATTAACAAAGTGTAAGCACTGCCTTGTGCAAGTGGAATATTAGCTGCATCAACAATGGCTACAGTTTCCATTCCACGCGCCTTGCCGCCAAACCACCGCATACGCATGAGGTATTCTGGCAGTATGGCGTTGCTTAATCCCTCAAACAATTCACGGCTAATCAGATCTTTCCAGCGCTGCAGGGTAAGGTTACGTAATTGCTGATCTTCCCCTATTTCGGGATTGACCTTTTCTAAAACAAAAGCCTGCGTACCGTATGAACCAAGCGTTACAAAGTATGGTGCATCCTCTTTAATAATAGGGAAACGGTTACGGCTCAATATCTCAACCGGAACATAGCCTTTATACTCGGCCAGTTCCAGCTCAAGCGGCTGCGGAAAACGCGACAGGTTACAGATAATAAGCATGGTTTGATCCTCATAAGTACGGGTAAAGGCCAGTACTTTTGAGTTTTCGCTCTGCACAAACTTCATATCACCCCGACTGAAGGCTTTGTACTTTTTGCGTGTAGCAATGATGCGCTTCATCCACCATAGCAATGATGATGTGTTACGTGATTGCAGATCAACATTTACTGCTTCATAATGAAACTGCGGATCCAGGATCATTGGCAGGTACAAACGTTGCGGGTTTGCTTCTGAGAAACCGCCATTACGATCGGAATCCCATTGCATAGGCGTACGTACACCATCGCGGTCGCCCAGGTAAAAATTGTCGCCCATGCCTATTTCATCGCCATAATACATCACCGGTGTACCCGGAAGTGAAAACAACAGCACGTTTAACAACTCTATCTTCCGGCGGTTATTTTCCAGCAGTGGCGCCAGGCGGTGCCTTATACCTAAGTTGATACGGGCTTTGGGATCTTTAACATATACTTTGTACATGTAATCGCGTTCTTCATCAGTCACCATCTCCAGCGTCAGCTCATCATGGTTACGCAGAAAGATTGCCCATTGACAGGTATTGGGTATTTCGGGGGTTTGGTCAAAAATATCGGTAATAGGATATTTGTCTTCCATTTGTAAGGCCATAAACATACGCGGCATTACCGGGAAGTGATAATTCATCTGACACTCATCACCATCACCAAAGTAGGCGGCCGAATCCTCCGGCCACATATTAGCCTCGGCTAATAACAAAGTGCCCGGATAACGGTCATCTATATATTTACGAAGGCTTTTTAGAAAATCGTGTGTCTCGGGAAGGTTTTCACAATTGGTGCCGTCTCGCTCAAATAAATAAGGTACGGCATCGAGCCTGAAGCCGTCTACCCCCATTTTACACCAGTAATCCAATATCTTAAATATTTCCTGCTGTACCTGCGGGTTATCGTAGTTCAGATCGGGCTGGTGGTGAAAGAAACGGTGCCAGTAGTATTGTTGCGCCACAGGGTCCCAGGTCCAGTTCGAGGCTTCGTAATCCTGAAATATAATACGGGCATCTTTAAATTGCTGCGGATCATCGGTCCAAACGTAATAATTACGCTTATCAGAACCCTTAGGCGCTTTACGCGCACGCTGAAACCAAGGGTGCTGATCGGATGTGTGATTAATAACAAGCTCAGTAATCACCTTTAACCCCCTTTTATGGGCCTCCTTTAAAAACAGCCTAAATTCTTTTATATCACCGTATGAAGGATTGATGTTATAGTAGTCAGAAATATCATACCCATCATCACGCAAAGGCGATGGATAAAAGGGTAGCAGCCAAATAGCAGTTATACCTAAATCCTGCAGGTAATCCAGCTTTTCCATAAGGCCTTTAAAATCGCCTATACCGTCGCAGTTACCATCGCGGAACGCCTTAATATGCAGTTCGTAAATGATGGCATCTTTATACCAGTGTAATTTGTCGTCTAATTGGTTTATATCCTGAGGCATGGTTAGTAAATTTTTTCAACTTTAAAAATGTGGGCAGGCATTTGGTACGGGTTCAGTTCCACGTAATTGTAATCGCCGGTCCATTGATAGGTGCTACCGCTTAAAAGGTCGGTTACCTGGTAAGGCTCATCATAACCAATACCCAGTTTGGGTAGAGGTATTTTTACATGTGCGCCCTGTGTGTTAAATACATCAAGATTTACAGCTATAACGAGGTTATTATGGGTTGCCTTGTCAGTTTTAACGTAACAGATAATCTGTTCGTTACTGGTAGTGGCAAACTCGATGTTCCAGGTAGTTTGCAATGCAGGGTTTTGTTTCCGGATGCGGTTTACACGGGTAATGATATCGCCTATGCGGGTATACCGGTTCCAGTCCCAATTCTTGATCTCGTATTTTTCGTTATCAATGTATTCTTCCTTAGCACCATGAGGCGCATTGATACCAAACTCATAAACCGGGCCGTATAAGCCATAATTGGATGAAAGCGTTGCTGCCAGAATAACCCGCGTAATATGGGCATTGTCGCCACCTTGCGTTAAGGCCGGTGGCAGGATGTCAGGCGTATTGGGCCAAAAGTTAGGACGGTAGAAATACCGCATTTCTGTTTTGGTCAGTTCCGTTAGATACTCTTCCAATTCTTGCTTGGTGTTACGCCAGGTAAAGTAACTGTAAGATTGATTGAACCCAGCTTTGCCTAACCGCTCCATAATACGCGGACGGGTAAAGGCTTCGGCCAAAAAGATAACTTCAGGATTTTTTGTCCGTACTTCGCCAATCATCCACTGCCAAAAACCAAACGCCTTGGTGTGCGGATTATCAATACGAAATACCCGTATACCGGCATCTACCCAGTAATCGATCACGCTTTTTAGCTCTTGCCATAAATTCTCCCAATCTTCGGTTTCGAAGTTAAAGGGTAGTATATCTTCATATTTTTTAGGCGGATTTTCGGCATACTGTACAGTACCATCAGGCCGCCACTTAAACCACTGCGGGTGTTCTTTCACATATGGGTGATCGGGCGCACACTGGTAAGCGATATCCATGGCAATTTCAACACCCAGCTTTTCTGCTTCCTTAATTAAGCTTTTAAAATCTTTTAAAGTTCCCAGCTGCGGATGAATGGCTTTGTGGCCGCCCAAACGGTTACCTATTGCCCAAGGCGATCCGGGATCATCAGGTCCGGCGGTTAAAGAATTGTTCTTGCCCTTACGGTTCTTCTCTCCTATTGGATGAATAGGCGGAAAGTAAAGCACGTCAAAACCCATTTTGGCTACCCGTGGCAGAAGCCTTACCACATCTTTAAACGTACCATGCTTTCCGGGCCCATCAGCAGCCGAACGGGGGAACAGTTCATACCAGGTACTAAAAGCGGCTTTAAGACGCTCAACCTCTATACGGTAAGTAACCGGGAATTGCGTAACCAATTCGGGGTGCCGGTGCTTGTACATCACACCAGCTATATCGGGGCTTAAAGCCAATGCAACTGCTTCTTTCGGATCTGTTAGCCGCTTAATTTGACTAGCCCAAGATAATAGCGACGCTTTATCATCAACGTTATGAGCAGCAGCTTCTTCCAGTAACTCGATACCTATCAGCAGCTCCACAGCTATATCCTGCCCAGCGTCAAACTTCTTTTTTAAACCTTTTTTCCAGGTGGTATAATGGTCTACCCAACCTTCAATCTTAAAATCATAAAAGCCCAGCTTTCCAGTTTTTAAGATGGCCTCCCAGTGGTCGTTTATCACAAAGGTCATGGGAATTTCAGACCATGCTGTATCATCTGCGTGTTTAATATAGGCGCTGGCAGCAATTTCATCATGGCCATCACTAAAAATATCGGCAGATAAGGTGACGTCTTCATTCACTACAACTTTGGCAGGAAATCGTCCTTCCTCAACACGGGGAGATACGTTGGTAATGATAACTCTTTTTTGGCCGCTCGATTGGATCATTAACTTGTATTTTATGTATGGCTTGGCTACTTGTACTGTAACCGAAGGTACTTTAATAGTTTCCGTATATGCTAACCTATGAGCTGCATAAAATGTTTAACAGATCATGAAATTAGGACTATTAAGATTTACAAATAAGAAATATTGCTAATAGCGAAGACGATATAAATCTCTCAAGAGTATACTTTAAACTCTAAGTGCTAGATTTTCTGCTGTTTAAATAACATAATAATAGCCAACGCTCAAATTGTTTGAAAAATCTGAAAAAAGTGGCGTTTTCTGTAAACCATTTCCCATCACAGATTGTTAACTAATCATTAACCACAACAATCATTCTAACTACTGACCCCCGTCATTCATTATAATGATTTGTTTCACTGACCATTATGGTCGAAGCAACTGCATGAAAAACATTTTATTATTAAACGATTTTTCGCCTGAGGCAGCGCATGCGCTTGCTTATGGCCAACTGCTGGCCGCCCACCTGCAAGTAAATTTGCTGGTGTGGGATATAGATGAACCCAAAAAAGCAACAACTGCAAAAGTATTGGTTCATGTGGCCGCTAAAAACTCTACTACCCACCACCCTACGTCTGCTGCAACATCCAAGAGTGTGCAGCACTCGCCTGTACCAGCTACAAACGCAAAAACTTTGCAGCTTATGGAAACGGTAAATAAAACGGTACACGAAATTGTGCTTGAACAAAATGTGCAACTAATAATTAAAGGCACTAAAAGTATTTTTTCGGAAGTGGATGAATTTGCTTCACGGGTTTTATGCACCACCTATTGCCCGGTGTTGCTTGTACCAAAGGATGCCGCGTTTAGGCCATTAAAACGTATGGTGTACATGGCCGATTTGAGATACTGCCGTTACCAGATAAGCAGTTATCTAAGAAGTATGGCGCATGTATTTAAATCGAGTTACAGCATAGCGCACATTTCGGCTTCGGGTTTGCCTGAGCCTGAGGAAAACTACGCTATATCTCTTTTTCAAAATATTGCAGGACGCAGAAACGACGGTATAAAGATTACTTTTAATCACATTAAAGAAAGAAATGTTAAAAAGGCTGCCGACGTTTTAATAAACACTATGCATAACGATTTAATCGCCATGGCTTATCGCCGCTTCCACTTTAAGTCGCTTACCGATCAGCAAGTTCAGGTGGCCGGAACAGACGCCTTGCCTGTGCCTTTGTTATTGTTTCCTTCATAAGCAAAGCTATAATCAAAAAAGCCCTTGCATGTTTATGCAAGGGCTTTTTTGATTATAGCAGTTTTTCAATACGCTTCTTTAACAAAGTCATTCAACGTTATCAGGTTCTGTACAGCAGCGCCCATGGTGTTGTTAAAGTAAGCATAAACGGCTTTGCCGTCCTCCAGCCATTCTTTTACGTAAGAGGCATACTCACTTAAAAAATCGTCGGTGTAACTGCCTCTATAACCACCCTCGGGGCCGTGAAAACGTAGATAAACAAAATCAGCCTCCCCTACCTGTAATGGCGCCGCCGATGCTGGCATATCATGCAACACTATACCAGCCTTGTACTGGTCTAACAGTTCAAAAACAGTATCATTATACCATGACTTGTTCCTGAACTCGACTGCTACGTGCCATAATTCACCAGGATCAGCCAACCTTATTTGCGATAAAATACCGGTAAGTGTTACTATACTAATGGTTACACTGGGCGGGAACTGGATAAGCAAACTGCCTTTCTTTTCGCCTGCATGATTAACAATATGCATAAAACGGTCAATGTTCTCCGGATCAAAGACCCTCCCTTTACAGTGCGTTACTTCCTGCCAAAGCTTAAAAGTAAATTTGAAATTATCGGGCACTTCGGTCGCCCATCGCTCAATAGTACGGGCCAGGGGCAATTTATAAAAGGTACTATTTACCTCTACACTATTAAACAGGGAGCCGTAATAGCATAACCTGCTCTTGCTTTTAAACTCCTCAGGAAAACATTCTTTATTGGGTACTGGCAACACCACGTTGCTGGTGCCTGCATAAAATGGAACGGAGTTGATAAAGCTCATGATTTTTCTATTACCTGTTAGTAACAAGTTTGCCGTAATGTTGTTCAAGGGTCTCCATACGGCTTATCTAATAGTGTGCTTATAGTTACCACATTTCCAATCTCATCAAGCGCCTTTCAAATTGAAGTTAGCGTAATTGATTAGAAGTAGTTTTGTAAAATTTTTATAACAAATTCATTAATGCTTAATTAGACTAATTGTGCATAACAAACATTTCTTCCACTTAGTCTATAATTTCTATAGGTTTGCTAAGCAGTAAGTTGCCGTTCAGATCTTATGGAACGCCTTGTGAGGCAAATCTGCTTTCAACCTAACCCCCGTCCTATAACTTTAAGGCGTTACTTTCGTATACCAATTTTTACCTTATAAATGAGCAAATTATACAATTTTGTATTATTACTTCTTGCTGTCTACTTTGCTCATCTAACCGGTGTATATGCCCAACAATCGCAAATAAGCTTAACTACATTTAATAGTTACAACGGCTTATCACAAAATACCATAAATTGCTGCTTTAAAGACCGTTATGGGTTCATGTGGTTTGGCACACAGGATGGCTTGAATAAATATGATGGTTATAACGTAACTGTATACAAGCACCACAGTGAGGATAAAAAAACATTGCCGGCTAATCACATCACTTCTTTGGGTGAAGATGCAGACGGAAATTTGTGGATAGGGACACGCTTAGGAGGACTTAGTAAGTATGACCGCTCACTCGACTCATTTGTTAATTATAAGTACGCTTCAGCCAACCCCTACTCGCTCAGCAATAATACCGTTAATTGCATATATAAAGACAAAAGCGCCAACTTATGGATAGGTACCGAAAACGGCCTTAATCTATTTAATAAAAAAGCAAATAATTTCGAGCATTTCCTGCCCAGTGCAAATGAATCGGCAACCATCAGTCATGCAAATGTGTATGCTGTTTTTGAAGGGGCTGATAAACAGCTTTGGGTTGGCACCGCCAACGGTTTAAACCTGCTTAACAAGCGCACACATCGCTTTGAGCGAATTTTAGATACAGGCGCCAATCGGCAATCGGGTCACCAATTAATTTATGTTATAGCCGAAGATGTTAAACATAATTTATGGATGGGTACTGGTGCAGGCCTAAAGGTGCTTAACCGACAAAAGAAAACGTTTACCTATTATGCAACAGAACCAGACCACAACTCTGTTGACGGCACCAATCCGGTATTTTGTATTGCTCAAGCCAATGGTAATCAATTTTGGTTGGGGACGAATACGACGTTGCAGCTGTTTGATGTAGACTCGAGAAGGTTATTACCCGTAAGTGATAGAACTGCTGACAACAACCTAATGCCCAATGATGCCGTTTATTCTCTTTTGCAGGATAATACAGGCACTTTATGGATAGGTACATCAAGCCAGGGCATACTTAAGTATGATAAACATCTGACTATATTTCCATTTTACAGATCTGCCCTGGGCAGCATTCCATCAGCCAAAAACATTATCCGGTCGGTAGCTGAAGATAAAGCAGGGAATCTATACCTGGCGACTGATGCAGGACTGGAGTATTTTGACTTTACCAAAAAGAACTCCTTATTATATCAGCACAAAAGTAATTCTAGTAACAGCCTTTCTAGTAATTATACCACCGATGTATTAGTTACCCGTGATAACAAAGGCGTATGGATTGGTACATCGAGCAGTGGTCTTGATTATTTGGACCTTAAGTCGGGGAAATTTAAACACTATTCAACCGGCAACGGCCCGCAGCAGTTAAATTGCGGTTCCATTTGCATGCTAATGGAAGACAAAGAGGGCAATATATGGGTAGCTACCAATTACGGTGGCGTAAACGTGTTTAATACAAAAACTCAAACATTCATCAAAATTACCCATAACCCTAAAAACCCCAATAGTTTATGTGATAATGTGGTGCAAACACTATACGAAGATCATTTGGGTAACATCTGGATCGGCGGTTATTCTAATGGGATAAGTATTTATAATCGGGGCTCAAAATCATTTTCGCACCTTAATACGCGCAACAGCAACCTAAACAGCGATGTAATCAGCGATTTTTATGAGGACCCGAAGGGCAATATGTGGGTAGCTACAATGGAAGGCGGCTTAAATTGCTACAATGCTCGGACTAAAAGATTCACAGCTCTAACAGAAGAGCGGGGGTTGATTGATAACACCGTCAATTCAGTTTTAGGAGATATGCATGGTTTTTTATGGCTAAGCACAAACCAGGGCATTACCCGTTTTGATCCTGTTAAAAATACGCTTAAAAGCTTTGGTCTCTATAACGGCCTAAACAGTTTAGAATTTAATATTGGTTCGGGCATTACCATGCGCAATGGCAATTTGGTTATGGGTAGCATCAACGGCTTTACCATTATTAACCCCAACACCATCCCCTTTAATGCCAACAAGCCAATTGTTGTGCTATCAGGCTTTGATCTCTTTAACAAGCCGGTTAAAATCGGTGATAAGAAATCACCTTTAAAGCGTTCCATAATATCGTCTAATCAGGTAGAGCTCAATTACAGGCAATCAGTTTTTAGTATTCATTTTGCTGCACTTAATTACACCGTTCCTGAAAAAAACCAGTATGCCTATATGCTCGAAGGTTTCGATAAAGAATGGCGGCAGGCAGGCAGTTTACGACGGGCTACCTATACTAATTTGGACCCTGGCACCTACACTTTTAGAGTTAAAGCAGCTAATAACGATGGTGTTTGGAACAATACTCCCACAACACTTACCATCATCATTAAACCGCCGTATTGGAAAACGTGGTGGTTCCGCACTTTAGCTATAATGTTTGTTATTGGTTTAAGTTATGCCTTGTACCGGCAACGGGTAAGCTTTCTGCATCAGCAAAGGGTTCAGTTAAAGAAACAGGTAAGACAACGTACGCGGGAGATCAGGAAACAGTCGGAAGAGTTGAAGATGTTGAACAATGATCTGCAGTCGCAGGCTGAAGAGTTACAGGTGCAGTCTGAGGAACTACAGGCCCAGTCTGAAGAACTACAATCGCAAGCGGAAGAGCTGTTGTCTAAAACCAACACCCTCGAAGCGCTTAATGACCAGCTGAAAGCACAAAAAGATCAGGAAGAAAGAGCAAGGGTAATGGCCGAACAGGCCAAATTGGAGGCAGATAAAGCTAATAAAGCAAAGAGTACATTCCTGGCTACTATGAGCCATGAAATCCGGACACCCATGAACGGTGTTTTAGGAATGGCCTCTCTGTTATCAGAAACAGAACTGGATACAGAGCAGCGTGAATACACAGAGGCTATACTGAATAGCGGCGAAGCCTTGTTGAATGTCATTAATGATGTGCTCGACTTCTCAAAAATTGAATCGGGTAATATGGAACTCGACCCGCACGATTTTGAGCTACGCAAATGCGTTGAGGATGTTTTAGATTTATTTAGCTCCAAGATTGCCGAAACCGGTATAGACCTATTATATCATATAGCAGATGATATACCGCAGCATATCTATACGGATAGCTTCAGGTTACGCCAGGTGCTCATAAATTTAGTGGGTAATGCCGTAAAGTTTACGCACAAGGGTGAGGTGTATGTTGACATATTTAAAGAAAAGACCAGCGGAGATTGCATTACCCTGCGCTTCGACGTACGTGACACTGGGATTGGCATACCAGAGCATCAACTTAAAAACCTTTTTCAAGCCTTTAACCAGATCGATTCTTCCGTTACGCGTAGATATGGCGGCTCGGGCTTAGGCTTGGCTATATGCGAGCGGCTGGTAAAACTTTTAAGCGGCACCATACAGGTAAAAAGCAAAGCAGGTGAGGGTAGTGCGTTTACGTTTACTTTAGCTTGTAAAGAAGGCGTTAAGCCTCATAGCAATGCTGCTGATACCGATACGGCACTTTGTGCGGGCAAAAAGGTTGTTATTGTTGATGATAACGCCACCAATTTGCGTATTTTACAAACGCAGTTGCATAAGCGCAAAATGATGGTAAATGCAGTATCATCGGGCAAAGATGCTTTAGATCTGCTACGCAGCAAACCTGACATTGATCTAATCATAACCGACATGCAAATGCCTGATATGGATGGCATTAGCCTGAGCAAACATATCAGGGACATTAATCAAAGTACACCTATTATCTTGCTCAGTTCAACCGGCGACCACAGAAGCAATGCACCAAAAGACTTATTTTCCTCTATCTTAACAAAGCCTGTAAAGCAGCAACATTTATTTGAGGTTGTTGAGTCGGCATTGAAACATAACCCTGATGTTCATGATGGCAAAAAAAAGAACATCCTGTCGGAACACTTTGCAGCCACCTATCCTTTCAGTATACTGGTTGCCGAAGACAATTTAATGAACCAAAAACTCATCTTGAGAGTACTGCACAAGCTTGGTTACGAGCCAGACCTGGCTAATGATGGCAGGGAGGTACTTGAAAAAGTGCGTGAAAATACGTATGATATTATATTAATGGACGTTCAAATGCCACACCTGGATGGTTTGGAAGCTACACGACAAATAAGGCAGTTGTATGGAAGCAAACCTGCAATTTTAGCTATGACTGCCAATGCGCTAAGCGAAGATAAAGATAGCTGTTTTATAGCCGGTATGGATGGCTACCTTTCTAAGCCAATTAATTTGGAACTGTTAGTAAGTGAGTTAAAAGAAATGTATCTCAAAATTCAGTCCTGACAGCTTCAACCCAATTTTCACTACTAAAATCAATCTTATTAGCAATCTCTACTTATTTCATGAAGCCTTTACTAACTGCAATTGCGGTAATACTTTTAAATTCTTTTGTCCATGCCCAAGATCACAAAGGTTTAATATCAGGTAAAATCACCGATGCTCAAAACCAACCGTTATCCTATGTTGTCTTATCGCTAAAAGGCACACCTTATGAGACTACCACCAACGAAAAGGGCAACTATCTCTTAAAAATCCCTACGAGTAGATACACCGTTTTAGCCAAGCTCATGGGTTATTTACCAGTGGAGCGGAATATAAATGTGACTGACGGCAAGTCTATCAATATACCTTTTACCCTACTGCGCGATAGCAGCCTGTTAAAGGAGGTTATTGTATCAGGTGTAAAAGTAAAAAGTGCTACTGCCACACGCATGGTTACACAAATACAGGATATACCACAAGCTATAACAGTAATTGGGCAAAAAACCATTAACCAGCAAGCAGCTTTTGATTTACCTACCATTACCCGCAATATAAGCGGACTAAATTTTACCGGCAGCTATGCTGGTACCGGCTCCTCGCAGTTCTTTAATGCCCGTGGCTTTGATTTAAACGATGCGCAGAATTACAGGCTTAACGGGTCAATGATATGGAACTGGGGTAATAACTATGCCGATAATATTGAGCAGGTGGAGTTTTTAAAGGGGCCCACGTCAATCCTCTTTGGTGATGTTGCCCCCGGTGGTGTGCTAAACTTTGTAACCAAAAAACCACTGGCTACCTTCATGGCCAATTTAAATTTCAAAACAGGCTCCTGGGGGCTTTTAAGGCCAGCTTTAGACATAACCGGTCCACTCAATAGCGCACGCTCACTTCGCTTCCGTTTAAATACATCTTTTGAACGCAGCGACAGTTTCAGGGACTTTGTATCATCTGAACGCGCATTTATTGCACCTGCCCTGGCATGGGATATTACGCCCAAGCTGTCTGTAAACGTAGAAGCTGTATTCAAAAAATCTAAGTCTACAGATGATGCTGGACTAGTGTCTCCTGATGGCACCATTGAAGGTTTAAAGAAGCTAAGCTCGTCACTTTACCTGGGGGAACCATCGCGTAAATATTTATATAATGATCAAAGTTATTTAACTACCATTAGTTACGAACTGGGTAAAACATGGCGCTTAAAGGCTACCGGCTTTTACGGCCACAGCACAAACCGCCCGTTCGGTATGTGGTTTGACCAGCCCGATGAAAACGGAGATTTTCAGCGCCGGGAATATGATTTCTATCAAAAAGCCAACAACGGCACAATATCTGCCGATGTAAACGGCACTTTTTATACCGGAACACTAAAGCATAACTTATTAGTGGGTTTTGAATATCAATCTACTCATTACCGTTACACGTACGCCGGCGCATTAATCCCTTTTGATATAAACAATATTTACGCACCTGTTTACGGCGTAACGCCAAGCCCCGAGCCTGCAACATTTCCTTACCGCCCCTACGAGTCAATAATAGCGCGGTCAGGTATCTATTTGCAGGATCAGGTAATGTTTTTCAATGAAAAGCTGCATCTCCTTTTAGGGTTGCGCGCCGGAAAAACACGGCAAGGCAACCACTATTACCAGGATGAACTGCCCGGAACGGTGTATGAGGGTTATACTGATAATATTATCTCCAAAAACGTATTAACGCCACGTGTGGGTTTAGTTTATAAGCCGCAAACCTGGATCTCGTATTACGGTTCTTATTCCAAGGGCTTTGAGATAAACTCACCTGATATTTTTGCGACAAACTTTGAACAATATGCCACACCACCTGCTACCAGCAGTACCCAGGTCGAATTCGGCACCAAAGCAAACCTGCTTAACAACAGTCTGGGAGTAACGCTCAGTATTTACGAAATAAACAAGCATAACCCATACGGCTATGTATACCTTGATGCGGTTAATCCTAATTACGATGAATATAACGTTTACTACCAGGGCCATCATCGCAGCTGCGGAGTAGAACTGGATATGGATGGTAAACTGTCTCCGGCATTGTCAATAACGGCCGGCGCGGCCTATACGCAAACCCGGGTAATTGAAGACCCAGGCTATCCTACCGGAAACAGGCTGCCCAATGCACCTAAGTACACTGCTAACGGTTGGTTAAATTATGAGCCTGTGAAGTTGCTTAAGGGATTCAACTTTGGCGCCGGCGTGTTCTATAAAGACAGCTTCTTTTCCAGTTTAACCAATGATGCTAATTTAAAGATACCAGCCAGTTATACCGTCGATGTTGCAGCGGGCTACAAATTTAAACAGATTAGTGCCCAGTTAAATGTAATGAATTTAACCAACCAGGTAAGCTATCTTAATCCGTGGCAGTTTAACCTGTTTGATGTAAGGCCCCTCAGGCAGTTTGTGGTTACTTTAAATTACCGGATATCTAAATAAAGCGCCTAATTAACAATTGGTATTTTAGCCTCGGGCCAGCCATTGAGCCAGGTTATCTTACTAATGAGGAGCTTTGACCGACCTTTATCGGCAGCATCATAACCATGATAAACCAAGTAATCGGCGCCGTCAAATTTGCAGACGGCGTTGTGCCCTACGCCGTACCAATTCTGGTCCCCTTCAAGCAACAGGGTGCCGCCACCCTTGTCCATCCGCTCTCCGCTCTTGTCTAAATAAGGGCCGGCTAACTTTTTAGACCGGCCTACAATCATCTTATAAGTACTTTTAGGACCTTTACAGCAATAATCGGCCGAGGCAAAAAGGTAAAAGTACTTACCTTTCTTAAATATAAACGGCGCTTCTATGGCGTTACCACCTGCATCTTTAGGGTTGTCATCAATGGCTGCTGGATTATTGCCTTGCTTAATCCTTATCCTTGAAGCAATGGTTGGCAGGTTATCTGTATTTTGCGCTAATGATAACCGGTTCTTAGTTAGTTTTACCATTTTTAAACCGGCCCAAAAGGATCCGAAAGCCAGGTAGGCGGCACCTTTTTTGTCAATGGCTAAATTCGGGTCTATCGCATTCCAATTGGTTTTTCCGGGTATAGATTGTATAACCTTTCCGTGATCGATCCATTGGTATTCAACGTTTGACGTATTCAAGGTTTTATTAGTGGCTACTCCAATACAAGAAGTATTCTTGCCAAAAGCCGAAACCGAATAGTAAAGGTAGTACAAGCCATTATAAAATGATATGTCGGGCGCCCATATATGCCCTTTAAAGGAGGGTACAGCTTCGATTGCCCATGCAGGCGGCTTGTCAAACACCGGCTTTTCGGCTCTCCAGTGCACCATATCTATCGACGACCAGTGCGCTATGCCCTGCCCTGTACAAAATAAGTGATAAACCGAATCCTGCTTTATCATCACCGGATCATGAACAGATATGCCGGTTTTTATATCCTGCCCAAGCCCTTTGGTAATCATCATTACCATTACGGCTAATAGCAATAAGGCACTCCGAAGTGGGTATTTCATATTCAATGTGTCAGGGATTTACTTTAAAGAAATCGAAATCTGCATAGCCTGCTGATCGCACCAAACTTGGGGATAAACATACAACACCAACCTTAGCGCCAATCCAGGTACCTTTTTCGGCCTGGTAAGTTTGCCCGATACTTTCATAGGCTTTGCCATCCAGGCTATAAGCATATTGATATTTAGCATCATCGTTCACTGTAACTTTAAACCATACGGTTCGCTTGTTAACAGGAAGTGCAACCAATTTTACAGGCATCAAAAACTTACGATTTTCACGCTTACCACTATAAATAACCAAGCTATTGCCAGTGGCCAGCTTTTCGATACAGAGCAAAGTATAAGCGTTGCCGGTTATTGTAAGGCCCGCCCTATCTCCTACCATTTGCGGGTTAAACTGCAGTTTGGTAGTAACGCTAAATGAAGGAGCCATAAACTTTTGCAACAATATACCAGGCGTATAAAACAAACTGCCGCTATCTGTAGGATTAGCAACAGCGCTTAAGCGCATAAAGCCTCTACGCACGGTCAAGCTATACCAATTACTTTGCGGCGCTGCCTGCCATTGCCATTGTAGGCCCATCTTTGGTAATGAAAACTCATCAGATTCCTGCATATTTACCTGCACATGAGCATCGCCAACATCGGGCTTTTTGTGTACTAAGACAGGTTCGCCGGTTCCATCGCCATCCGCATCACTGCCTATAACGGGCCAGCCATCTTTCCATATTGCTGGCTGCAGATGCACTATGCGACCGTATGCATCTTTATCCTGAAAATGAATAAACCACCACTGTCCGGTTTGCGTTTGTACCAGCCCACCCTGATGTGGCCCATTCACTATTGTATTTCCTTGCTGCAAAACAACCTTATCGTCATAAGGCCCGTAAATATTCTTTGAGCGAAAAACAGATTGCCAGCCCGTGGCTACACCGCCTGCCGGCGCCGAAAAATAGTAGTAGCCATTACGTTTATCCATAAACTTAAACCCTTCCAATACCGGTTGCTTTTTATCATTGCGATAAATTATCTGGCCATTGTCAAGCAGATGCTTACCATCAGCCGACATTTTATGCAGAACGGCCGGACCTGCCCCTACCACACCATGTAACAAATAAGCCTGCCCATCATCATCCCAAAACGGACAAGGATCTTCCCAATTACCTACCTGCTGTACCAGTTGCATGGTCCACTTACCGGCAGGGTTTGTGGCTGTAGCCATAAATAAGCCATCTTCGGGTGTGCAGAAATAAACGTAATATAAGCCATTATGATAACGAATGGATGGAGCCCATGAGCCTTGCCCTGGCTGCATTTTATTATATCGCTGCAACGGCAGGCGATTATAAACATGGTTAATGATGTGCCAGTTTACCAAGTCTTTAGAATGCAAAACCGGCACACCGGGCTGGCAATTAAAACTGGATGCCACCATGTAATAATCATTGTGCACCCTTATTACATCCGGGTCGGAGTAGTCGGCATAGATGATCGGATTTTTATAAGTTCCATCACCCTTATCGGCTTTCCATACCTGGGCAGCAGCGCTTGTACAAAGGCATACAAAAACGAAGATGATTTTATACATGGTTGCTTATAGGTAAGCCAATTGCTCCGGAAAGCACTTACAATTGGTTACCTAAGTAAACAACAAATACTCAAATTTACAAATTACGTGGCAGGTATAAACAGTTAATAAATTATGTACATTAACCAGCTACTGTTCATTTTTCCAGCTTTTTTAAAACCACCGCGGCCGATAAGCCAAACACAATATGGGCTAACACAAGCTGTTTATAATAGGTTTTCAGGTTAACGCCGGGCGGGTTAGGGTGCGCCTTAAATGTGGCATGCCATATGAATGCACCTGCTAATCCACTTAAAGCACCATAAGCTAATCCGTTTACCAAGGTTGGCTTTGCTTTTGCCTTTTCCAGATAGGCGGCATAAACGCCTGCAAAGCCAACACCTACACTGTAATGCCCAATCCAACCCGCTATTTGTGCTTGCCGCTTATTTAACGGTGTAATACGATTTAATAACTCGCCCAATATCTTAGCCTCGTTATAGGTATTGCCATCTGCCTTAGACACCGCCTCACTAAAAAGTGTCATTAGCGTAGTACTTACAAGGTTGGCCGTTAAAACGTCTTTTATTTTCATAACAATAAGTGCTAATACCTGAATGCCAGCCCCACAAAGTAATCCTTATGTGCCGATTTTTGAATACCGTAGTTTAGACCTGCATCTACCTTAAAGTCGGGGGTTATTTCTAATTCCAGAGCAGTGTTAATAAAGTTGTTCATTTTATGCTCTTTAAAGTTGTAGGTATAAAACGTCTCTCCGAATACCTCCAGCTTTTTAAAAAGTACATGGCTTATCACGAACGATTGCAGTAGCTCGGCATGGCGGGCCTGCTCGTCCTCGTCATTCATGTAGTCGCCCTCTACCTGTAGTCCAATCTTCCAATCGTGAGGTAGTTTTATCAGCATAGGCACCAGCAAACCTTCTTCATATTTTTGCTGGTCTGAATAACGGTTAGTAGGAAATTTAACGTAAGGCATAAGCGCCATGCTGAACGTACCTTCATAATTGTTAAATAAACATTGCTTTAGGCGCACCGTTATGTTGCCGAAACCCGACATTGTTTCTTTATCACCGCCTATTAGTTCTGTGTTTGTTTCCTTACCATAACTTTGTACAATCACCTGCAAGGCTGTGTTCTTCAGTAGGCCAAATTTTAAATTAGCCTGGTTTACCAACCAGCGGCGTTGCTTACTCTCTTCCGTAGTTTCGCGTGTAAGCTTAACCAAATCGGTTTCATACTGGAAATGGCCCGCATCAACAGTATGGGGCGTTTCGGTTACGTTCGGTCTGTCAGTTTCCATTTCTTCCCGCTCTAATTGCTTAGGCATGGGTTTAAAAATAGAATATGACTTACGGGTAGTATCAAGTGCTTGCGCGTTAGCTGTACTTACAAAGCTTGCACAGCACAAGCTAAGTACTAAGAATGGAAAAAAGTACGTTTGATTCATAGTTTATACAATAGTTATTGGTTATTTACCTGTTTTCATATGTGGTGCATCAACCGGTTTCGACTCTGACGACCCCTTCTGACGCAGGTAAATGGTTAGGAATACGATAGAAACAATAGATAAAAATTCACTTTGCCAGTTTTGGAAAGTCTCAAACCAAAAGGTAGGCTCTGTCAAAAACTTGGCTAAACTGTCCTGCGGTTTATGCATTAGCAATTGGTGATCGTTGTGGTCAACCCAACTGCCGTACAAATGCAGCGCCCAACTTATCAGGAACAGTATCAGAAAGCATAGTGATAAAGAGTTGCTATAGAGCTTTAGAATAAATCCGCCCTTTTTGACCGGTCCGGGCGCATCGGGCGCTGGTTGTGGCTCCTTATCTACATCTTCCTCCTCATCCAAGCTTTTAGATTCGGCCGAGCCTATCTGCCTTAGGCTAACAGTCAATAGCACATACATCCCCATCTGCAAAAATTCACTCTGGAAATTTTCGAACGTGGCCGACAGGAAATGGCCGGTTCCTAAGTAAGAAACGAACCCGATTTCTTGTCCGCCTATATCTTTCATTTCCTGATTGTTCTCCTTCCAGCCTGTTAAGGCCTGCGCCCCTAAGGTGACAATAAACAGCGCCATAAAAAATAAGGTTAAGCCGTTGCGGTATAGGAACGAGTGTTTGGTTTTATTAGTTGGCATAGGTATGTTAATTGGTAATTGACTTGAATTATAAGTCAACTTTTAATCGTCTCAAATTGTTTCATTCCTTAGGGTTGTATTCAACACCATTCCTGAATTAATAAGAAACTTAATAGTTTAATTATTAAGAAACCATAACAAATCACTGTTGTTAATCTTACACGTCTCTTATCGATCCTTTTTCATACTTACTGCAATTTAAATAGCCCGTTACGAGAATAAGTGTTATATGAAAAAAGAGGAAATACATCTGGCAGACATTCAGCGTATCCTTTTTGGGCAGGCACCTCCTGAGTTTTTGCTGGAAGTATTTATCCGTACGCTGGTTATATACATTGTACTGTTGTTTATTGTACGGTGGCTGGGTAAGCGCATGAGCGGACAACTGACCATTATGGAAATGTCGGTAATGCTCACATTGGGTGCCATTGTATCGGTACCGATGCAAATGCCCGACCGTGGTATAATACAGGGCGTGGTATTGCTATTGTGTGCTGTGGGCTTTCAACGAGGTATTAGCCTGCTGGGTTTCAGGAACGGGAGAATAGAAGATATACTACAAGGTAAAAGCAGCTTGCTGGTTAAAGATGGCGTTATGCAAATTGACCAGATGGCGAAAGACAGGGTATCAAAACAGCAGCTATTTTCTGAACTCAGGCAGCAGGAAATATTTAACCTGGGCATTGTTGATCGAATTTACCTGGAAGCGTGTGGCCTGTTCAGCATTATTAAATCAGATGGACCACGGCCAGGCTTACCTGTGTTACCACCAGACGATCAGGATATTTTAAAAAGTACAAACCAGGCTACAACAGCAACACCACAACAGGTTATGCTATTAGCCTGTGTAAACTGCGGCTACGTTAAGCCAAAAGACTCAGCTGCTCCATGTGAAGATTGCGGGCATGATGAATGGGTTAATGCTGTAAACTGACATTTAAAATGAACTCTCAAGATTTTAAATTAACAGACTGGACCCGCATACTGGTAGGCGATGTGCCGGCAGGATTTTATATTGAGCTGGTTATTAGGGCCGCTTTTTTCTATTTGTTGTTGATGGTGTGCATGCGCCTGCTGGGCAAGCGTATGTCATCACAGCTTGGGCGAGTTGAACTAGCTGCTATGGTTACACTTGCTGCAGGCATTGGTGTACCACTGCAAGCACCCGACCGCGGATTGCTGCCAGCGCTCGTGATAGGCATTGTGGTGGTATATATTGGCCGTTGGGTGGCGGGTAAGGCGTTTAATAATCAGGAATTTGAGCAGTTTACAAATGGTAATATCGACGTTGTGGTTAAGGATTCGGTGATGGATTTAAAGACTATGAAAAAAGTGCGGTTAACCCGCGAACGTTTGGTAGCTCAGCTGCGCTCATCCGGAATTAAACATTTAGGTAAGGTAAAAAGACTTTATATTGAAGCTAATGGTGCCTTTACGCTAATACAGGAGGCCAATGCTAAGCCTGGCCTATCTATCATACCCAGATGGGATGAAGACTTTAACAAGCTTTTTAAAAAGCATGATGAGATACTGGTTTGCCAAACCTGTGGTTTAACACAAAACAAGCCTTTTGATGAAAAAGCTGAATGCCCAAATTGCCACGACTGTAAATGGACTAACGCGGTTGAATAACATTAATAAAAGTTTAAATAAGTAATATTACATGAAGCATAAATTAAACATTGATATTAACGGCGCAATTAAGGCCATTACTATAGAGCCCAGTATTTACCAGGGCAAGCACTTATATGAAATAGGTATTGACGGCAAATACGCAGTTTTTTACGAACAAGACGGAGAGTGGAAACAAGATGCCGACGAAAAGCTGGACGACGATGTACTGCCGCAAATTGTTGATGCAATTGACCAATTAAACAGAAAGCTACAAGCGTAACGAACAATAAGCCTCCCAAAAAAAGGACCAGAGCGAATGTGCTCTAGTCCTTTACGTTATATGGATCTACTTCCCAACTACTCTTCCGGGTTCTCTTCAGAAGACAGGTACGTATTAGGTGGCGTGCCGGCCTGTTGCTCCGGATAAGCATCGCGCCCGCCTTTAGGCACCGATGCTTTTATCTTATCTAACTGGTCTTCATTGCGTGCACCGTCTCTAATTTCCTGCCCGCTTTGATGGGCGTCCTGCAAACCTTCCTTTTCATTATAAGGGTTGGCACCTTGCTCGTTTAATTGATCGTTTTCTTGTTCCACAATTCCTCTCCTTTCATTTAAATAAAAAGGCGGTAATATACCGCCTTTTTAACCTATCAAATTAGTACCGCATAAAGGCTGCTATAATGCTTTCTTTAGGCATTTGTTCTCTCTCTAATAAATATACCGAGCCACCATTGGCATACGTTTTCGCAGCGGCCTGGTTTATCAAACACTCATCGCCATCTTGCTTTTCGGCATGAATTTCCAGTTGGTTATCGACCTCATTAAACCTTCCCCAAATATGCTCGCCTTTACATATAAACAGGTCAGACACCTGCGCATAAAAACTTGCGGGAATAACCTTATCGGGCATTGACGAAGTAAGCGGTGTTGCGATCTGGTTATAGTAGTTCTCGAGCCGTTTTTTTGTTTCCTGTTCAAAATAGGGCTCCAAAATTTCGCGCACCTTAGTAAACAGTACATGCGGACTTTCGTGCTCCTGGCTGCCGGTTATAGCCTCATTGGCTATATTGTTATATTTGCTTACCCCTTTATATATAGGTATCAGGTATTCTACACCAGCAAGTACCAAAGGTACATGTTTATCATGCAGCACTTCAGTAAACAGCGTTTTATCCACTTCCTGAAAGTAAATGCCTAGATTAGCCTTATCATCAAGCTGCCCCTCGCCGTGGCCGTGGAAGCTTGCACTGCCTGTGCCTCCTTTACCGCCTTGCCTAAATAATTGTTGATCTTCTTTTTCTTCAAAGTGCACTACATCATCCATGCCGTTTGGCAGGCCTTCTACTTCTAAACGCTGCAAGCCAAAGGCGTTACCCTGAAAAAAGATAGCGTCGCTTTTACTCAGCACCAGTAAATAAAACTCCTCATTATTAGTTATGGCCGGCAAAAGCGGACTAATATAAAACGAGTTGTTCAGATAGGATTCTTCGTTTACTGCAAATGGCAATTGTATAACCTTAAAAAAGTCATCGGCCATAAACACCGCCAACCCATCGAGCTGGCTGTTCCAGAAAATTTCGTTGTTATACAACTCAAAGCCCGGTTTTAACAGTTGCTCAATAGTTTGTGAATTAAGCCCTTTCTTTTGCAAATCGGCATTCACTGCCTGCAATGCATTCTTTAAAACAATAGCATCTTGTTTTTCATTCACCTCAACACCTGCCCGGTGTGTGGGTATATAAATGGAGATGCAATTATTACCATGATAATTTATCAGCTCTTTGAACTCTTCTTTTGATATTAATTCCATCTGTTTTTGATATGGTTATCCGTTGTTACTGTTATTGTTTTCTCCTAAATCCTCACCTTTGTGCAGGTTTCGGTTTACATGCCTTACATGTACTCCGTTAGCCAGTTCATCGGTATGGTCATTAGTGTATTTAGCTGCTATTTCGTTCTCGGTTTCCGGATCAATTGCTGCAAATGCGTCTTTTAATCCATGTGTCTCTCTACCACTTCCGGATGGTTTACCTTTTGGTGGAACGTATCCGCCGTTCTTATCTTTTCCCATAAGTTGTGTGTTAATATTGCTGAAAACTATTTATATAATAGTTAATACAACAATAACTTTAAGAAACAACAAAGGGTTTTAAAAATTAGCAGAAAACAGAATTCTTACCTGTGAGGTGCTATAGCTGGCGGCAAAACCCCAATAATCAGATTTTCAAAACAAAACCTATTAACCTTTGATTAACATTTGAATACATCAACAATCTTTATGGTACGCACCCTTGCTCTGCTGTAAATGATTTCGTCATCACGCCTTCTACAATCTTTTGGCGATGAAATATACTAGCCGGACTAATAAGGCGATTGACATCGCAAATAGTAAACTAAAAGAAAGGTAGTATGAGAGTAATTTCAACAAAAGTGCACGGTATAACAGATTATATGAGCGGAATACTCTTTGTTGCCTCGCCATGGTTATTTAAATATAATAACGGCACGGCAGCCCAATGGGTGATCATAATCATGGGATGTTTGCTGCTATTAATGGCCATATTCACTAACTATGAGGCTGGCGTTGTTAAGCAGATTTCAATTCCTACGCACTTAACACTGGATGTATATACAGGCGCTTTCCTGATCATAACGCCTTGGCTGTTCGGATTCTCTGACAGCACGCGATGGCCATACCTGGCATTCGGTTTATTTGAAGTTTTTGCAGGACGTCTGACTAAGAAATTTCAAGATGCCCGCACATCCTTCTCGTGAAATGCACTTTAAATTAAAGCATAGCTCATGATAAAGACAGATATCTGCATAATTGGCGCCGGTCCTGTTGGCTTATTTGCGGTTTTTGAAGCTGGATTGCTTAAAATGCGTTGCCATCTTATAGATGCACTCCCTCAAGTCGGCGGCCGGTTGGCAGAGATCTATCCACATAAGCCGATTTATGACATACCCGGATACCCGGTTATTAAAGCACAGGAGTTAGTAGAAAAGCTTATTGAGCAAATTGATTCGTTCCATCCCGGTTTTACATTGGGCGAACGGGTTGAATCATTGCGTTGTGAAGAGTACGGCTCTTCTGTGGTTACCACTAATGAGGGTACAGCTATTACTTGCAAAGTGGTGGCCTAAATACAAATAGCCTGGATAATCTTATGGAAATCATTAAAGCTTCGGGGTATGATATTCTGGCCACCTGCGGCGGTAAGGGCCTATGCGCCACGTGCCATGTACAGGTTGTACAGGTACTAAACTTGTTACCGCTCCCTAATCCAAACGAAATGCAAACGCTTGACATTTTATAAGATGCCGAGCCCGACAGTCGCCTGGCTTGCCAGTTAAAAAACATTTCAAATACCTGAGGAAGCCATATTTAAAATAAAGCAAGATGATTATTAGGGCGGCGTAACAACGCTTTATTACACCGCCCTATATCTCCAAATTACTTATGTGGGGGGTTAAGCTCAGGGATAATAAATTTCTCGCCTTTAGATAGGATATCAACATTAAGCCCGCGTATGGTTAAAGGCTCGTCATCGCCATGATTATGAATGTTTGTACCATGGCTTTCGTAACCATTTATAACAATAAGAACGCCGCAGCCAACTACTTCGGCCTCCTTGCCATTCCTTACAATCATAGCGGTATCTTCTTCAATACCTACACCAATAGAGGTTGGATTAGTAGCAATAACCTGCGACATACGTACAAAGCGCCCACGGTTTACAAAGTGGGTATCAATACATACGTCACGCAAAAACTCCAGCCCGGTTGTAATTTTCACATTGCCGGCAATCATTTCATCCCGGCCAACGCCTTGGTATATCATCGGGGTGGACATAGCCATGGCGCCGGCGCTTGTACCCGCAATGATCAACCTATCGTGTATGTACCGCTGTTTTAACAATAATAGTACATCAGTACCACCATATACAGCCGTTAATTTCAACTGATCACCACCGGCAATAAAAACGCCGTGTGCGGCAGTAAGCCTTTCTTCAAGCTCATCTAACTTAACATCTGCCCTGTTATCATGATGTATGTGATTTATCTGGTAAACACCCAAATCCTTGAAAGAACGTTCATAGTTCTTAAATGACTCTTCCGGTTCAGAAGATGATGCCGAAGTTATTACCTCAACAATAGCATGCTCAGCTTCAAGCAAGTTTACAAAGCAAGATAATACTTCCATGCCTATACTATACCGGCTGTCGTTTTTCTCGGCTTCCTGATTATCTTCTTTGGCTTCGGCTCCACCTATTATAAGTAATGTACCATTTGGCACCGGACAGGTGTTATTTTCTTCCATAACTATCAAAAACTAATTATTGTTATTAAATATTATTTAGGATGTAGCTATTTCTCGACATTAACTAACATTATTTACTTCAGATTAGTTTAATTTTTATACAATTAGGATACAAATTGCGTATTGACACGTGCATGCCGGACTACGTATAAACACCTGTTTATCAAATTTTTTTACGTGTTTATTTGCGTAAATTGATATTCCTTTAAGTTTTAAGTAAACATGGGCATACCAATTGCTATTAAAAATGTAAAGTTATAATACCCTTTATCTATCTATGAAAAACATAATAAATACATTACCAACTAACCTGCTATGCTTTTCACATTTGCGCTGGGACTTTGTGTACCAGCGTCCACAACATTTGCTGAGCCGTTTTGCTGCCTACTTTAAAGTTTACTTTTTAGAAGAGCCGCTTTTTGAGGACTGCTCCGAGGCCAGCCTTTCTTTTTCACCACGCGAGGGCAACATTTTTGTAGGCGTACCTCACCTGCCGCACGGCCTTTCTGAACAGGAAGTGACCAGCACCGTGGGCAGCCTGCTTAATCAGTTTTTACAGGACAAGGACTTAGAAGACTTTGCCTTCTGGTACTACTCACCCATGGCCATGTCTTTCTCCGAAAAACATACGCCTAAGGTGACCATATACGATTGCATGGACGAGCTCTCTGCCTTTAAGAATGCTCCTAAAGCGCTTAAAGACATGGAAAAGAAGCTCATGAAGTATGCTGATGTAGTCTTTACCGGTGGTCACTCACTGTACGAGGCTAAAAAAAATCAGCATGCCAACATCTACCCCTTCCCTTCCAGCATTGAAAAGGAACACTTTGCCAAGGCCCGCAAAGCCAAAGCAGAGCCGCAAGATCAGGCAGGGATTAAAGGTCCCAAGCTTGGCTTTTACGGGGTGATCGATGAGCGCTTTGACATTGAACTCATTCGCGGTATTGCTGATGCCAGACCCGATTGGCAGATCATGCTGATAGGCCCGGTTGTAAAGATCGACCCGGCTACTTTGCCCAAGAATGCTAATATCCATTATCTGGGACAAAAGACCTACAAGGAACTGCCAGCTTACCTGTCGGGCTGGGATGTAGCCCTGATTCCTTTTGCGCTAAATGAGTCCACCCGCTTTATCAGTCCAACTAAAACGCCTGAGTACCTGGCAGCAGGCATACCGGTGGTATCCACCCCTATCAAAGATGTGGTGAACCCTTATGGCACCAAAAACCTGGTGCACATCGGCGTAACGGCTCAGGAGTTTGTGCTGGCTATTGATCAGGAACTGGCCGTTGCTGACAGAAAACAATGGCTCAAAAAAGTCGATACTTTCCTTGCCCTTAACTCCTGGGATATGACGCATCAGCAAATGCAAAAACACATTCTAAATGTTGCCCGTAGTAAGAACAACATTTCTGTAGCCAGTTAAAAGATTACATTTTAACAAAAACGCTTACAAGTACGCTTGTAAATAAACTAATTCGCTACATAGCTGTAGTTGTTATAGCTATGTAGCTATTGTTTAACTTAGTTCTTATATATGAAAATTTGGGGTGGTATCGAGTGTACGATCAACCGTGTCAGTGATAGTTATATTGATCAACTGACCTATTCGGGGCACTACAACAGACCTGAAGACATTAAACTATTTGCCGAACTGGGCGTTGAAAAATTAAGATACCCAGTATTATGGGAAAAACACCAGCCAGATAGTAATATAAAAATCGACTGGACAGACACTAAAAATAAGCTAAACCTACTAAAAGAGCATAACATAGATCCTATTGCAGGATTAGTACACCACGGCAGCGGCCCCGCTTACGTAAATATGCTCGAAGACTCCTTTGTATACGGACTTGCAGAATATGCTGGAAAAGTTGCCGAAGAATTTCCTTGGATAAATTATTACACACCTGTAAACGAACCATTAACAACCGCGCGCTTTTGCGGGCTATATGGTATATGGCATCCGCACGGAACCGGCGACAAAAGCTTTCTAAAAATTCTTATTAATGAATGCAAAGCTACTACCTTGGCAATGCGGGCTATACGTAAGGTAAATCCGAACGCCAAACTGGTGCAAACCGAAGATTTGGGTAAGATACATAGCACACCACTGCTTAAATACCAAGCCGACTTTGAGAACCACCGCCGGTGGTTAAGTTTTGATTTGTTGTGTGGAAAGGTTACACCGTCGCACGCACTGTACAGGTATATTATTGATAGCGGCATAAATGCTGAAGAATTAACATTCTTTACTGAGAACCCTTGCACACCGGATATTTTTGGATTCAACTATTACCTTACATCAGAGCGTTATCTGGATGAAAATATAGATCGTTTTCCGGAACATACGCACGGCAGCAACGGCCGCCACACCTATGCCGACGTAGAAGTACTGCGCGTTGGCAATGCACAGGCTTCCGGAATTTATGCGCTGCTTAGAGAGGCTTGGGAGCGGTATCATCAGCCAATGGCCATAACCGAGGTACACCTGCACTGTACACGTGAAGAACAATTGCGCTGGATTAAAACGATTTGGGATGCAGCAGTAAAACTCGAAAATGAAAAAGTAGATGTTAGGGGCATAACTGCTTGGGCCCTTTTAGGTTCATTCGGCTGGAACAGGCTGCTTACCCAGCCCAACGGCGATTATGAACCTGGCGTTTTTGATGTGCTATCGGGCTATCCACGCGCTACCGCATTAACGCAGATGCTTCAATGTCTTTCAAAAGGTGAAGATTTCAATCATCCGGTAATGAATGGCAAGGGATGGTGGGAAAGAGAAATAAGGGTGCTATATAACCATTCGGCTCATCAGCTTATCAAAAGCACCGAACCGGTCGCTTCACCATTATTAATCGTAGGCAAATCAAACTCACTGGCTTATGCATTCGCACGGGTATGTAAGCTAAGAAACATCAGGTTTAAAATGCTCAGTAAAACAGAGCTTGATATCACTAACCGCGACCAAATTGAACGGGTTATAAAGGACGTTAAGCCATGGGCTATTATTAACACGGCCGACTTTTTGCAGATCGACCATGCCGAAATTGCGTGTAACAGCTGCTATGAGTTAAATACTCAGGGTGCCGAAAACTTATCTTATTTTACCGGGAAGTACGGCATTAAATTAGTCAACTTTTCAACCGATTTAGTTTTCGATGGCGAAAAGAACGAACACTATCTGGAAAATGACCTGGTTAAACCACTTAACATTTACGGCCAAAGCAAAGCCCTGGCAGAGGAGTGTGTATTAAAAAATGATCCGTCGGCTTTAGTTGTACGCACCGGCGCTTTGTTTAGTGCATGGGATTCAAACAATTATGTAATCAGTGTACTCAACAATTTAAAGAGCCGTACATCCATTATGGCTGAGCATGATGTTTTTGTTTCGCCAACTTATGTGCCCGATCTGGTAAATGCCGCACTTAACTTATTAATTGACGGCGAATACGGCATTTGGCATCTGGCCAATCACGGCAGCGAAAGCTGGGCTAATTTTGCTACTGAACTGGCTCAACGGGCTGGTTACAGTGCTCATTTAATAACCCCGGTACCCCTGCACTCAATGGATTACCGGGCGGTAAGACCGAAGTACAGCGCACTAAAAAGCCAGCGCGGAATGCTTCTGCCATCGTTAGATAAAGCCTTAAACAGCTTTTTTGACGAATTGCGCTTAACAGCATAAATCTTAATTATTAACCCATTCTGCAACACTCTTGCAGAATGGGTTTTCTTTTAAATGTAAACCTTTATGCCTACACACCCAATGGTTTCATTACCATCACTTTTAGATAACGATTTCTACAAGTTCACAATGCAACAGGGTGTTATTCGATTATTTCCGTACGCCAAGGCTCGTTACCAGTTCATTAACCGCGGCAAGCACAGCTTTCCGCCGGGGTTTGCACAAGCCCTGCGTGAGGCTGTAAATGATATGGCCCACCTACAGCTCACCCGCGAAGAAAAAAACTTTCTACGTGTTAGCTGCCCTTACCTCGATCCGCTTTATCTGGATTTTTTGGAAGGCTACCGTTACAATCCCGAAGAGGTACAGATAGAGCAGCATGACAACGAGCTTCAGGTATACATTGAAGGTTTATGGTACCGCACCATCTTATGGGAAGTGCCCATTATGTCGCTCATATGCGAGTTGTATTACAAGCTCAATCATACCGAACGGATCAGCAATGAAGAGGTTACAGAGCGCACTAAGGAAAAGATTGATAGGTATACTGCTCTGGGTGTTAACGTGGCCGAATTTGGCACCAGGCGCAGGCACTCCTACCAAGTGCAACGCATGGTTGTACAAGCATTGAGGCAGTACGGAACAGACAGCTTTGTGGGCACCAGCAACGTACACATGGCCATGCTTCATCAAACCAAGCCTATCGGTACGCATGCACACGAATGGTTTATGTTCCATGCGGCCCGTTATGGTTTTAAAATGGCTAATGCCCTGGGGCTTGAGCATTGGGTACAGGTATACCGGGGCGATTTAGGTATTGCTTTATCAGACACGTATACGACCGGCGTATTCTTTAAGCAATTTGATAAAATGTTCTCTAAGCTTTTTGATGGCGTACGACATGACAGCGGCGACCCTTTGCAATTTGCAGATCAGGTAATTGCACATTATAACAGTTTAGGCATCGATCCTTTAACCAAAACTATCATCTTTTCAGATGCTTTAAATTATGATAAGGTAGCGCGTATTGCCGGACACTGCCGCAACCGCGTGGGCATATCATTTGGTATTGGTACAAACTTTACTAATGATGTTGGGCCACAGGCAATGAACATTGTGATAAAAATGACCGAGGCTTGTCCGCATAATGGCGAATGGACAGAGGTGGTAAAACTTTCAGACGAATATGGCAAATACACCGGCAGCGAGCACATGATTGGTTTGGCAAAAACAATATTAGGCATTGTGTAATCTGGCATAATTATGAGGGAAGTAGAGGTTGATAACATTGAAGATTATCTGAAGCTAATTAAGTTAAGCAAGGAAGAAAATATAAGCGATGGTAACTTTGAAGATTTTTTATTCAGGGGACAAACGGCCGACTATCCGCTCATTCCCAAAATTTGCCGGTTAAAAGCTAAAGGCGAACTGCTACAGGTAGAACAGCTACTTTTGCATGAATTTAAACGAACCAATCCATTACTTATTGAAGGGCATAGCCCAATGGATGACTGGGATTATTTAACCTTGGGGCAGCACTTTGGTTTACCAACCCGCTTGCTCGATTGGTCTAACAATGCACTAACAGCCCTTTGGTTTGCTACAGGTGAAAGCTACGGCGACGAAGAAAACAGTACCTATTCAGTAGTGTGGATACTAATGGCCCACCAGAAAGACTTTGATTTGAACATAGAAAAAGTAAGCCCTTTTGATGTGAAGCAAACGAAGATTTTCAGGCCGCGCATTATCAAACAACGGATCAACAATCAATCCGGCGTGTTCAGTGTTCCTTCATCGGAAGAATTGTTACATAAACGCTATATGAATGAGAGTGACAGTTATGCCGATAAGCTTATTAAAGTTAAGATTCCGGCCGACAAGCTGGTTGATATCAGAACAGACCTTAATACCGTAGGTGTAAACGCATTTACCATTTTCCCTGAACTTGAAGGGCTGTGCACCTACCTGCAATGGCGGTACTTCGAATAGATTAAATTAACCTAGGCTATCTGGTTGAGCCTCTTCCGCTGCCTGTCAGCATCATATAATTAAACGCAAAATCATATCCGCAAGGTAAACTTAAATGGGTGTTTGATAAGTATCACCTTAACGTATTACGAGGCGCTCTTTTAAGGCAGGAAAGCAGGTAACTTGAAGCCCATACTAAAGAAACGTTGCCTGTAATACCGTAAATAAACCAATCTATCCGCGGTATACAGGCAACGCTTGTATTAATTTTGTTGATCCAGCACAAATACGGTCATGGAGCGTGGTCCGTGAGCGCCAAGCACCAGTGATTGCTCAATGTCGGCGGTTTTAGAAGGGCCTGCTATAAATGCACCCCATCCGTACTGAGTATCTGCTATACGCATATAAGCACGGTGCATGGTATCTACCATATTGTCGGCCGTTATTACCGCGGCTAAGTGCTGACAAATAAAAGGTACTGCCCGGTGGCCCAACAATTCTTCGGTTACCCAAACAGAACCGTTTTCAGCAACACCAAAATGCGCTTTGATAACTGCCAGTTCTACGTCGGCCAGTTGGTGGGCGGCAGGGTTTATTTCATAAGCAGAAGTCGCTACTTCATCAAGCTCCGGAACTAAACTTAGTACCCGCACATGTTGGGAGTCATACTTTTCTTTAACAATAGTCTTAATTTCGTCCCAATTGCTCACACGGTGAACAGCGCCCCCAATGGCGGTAAGCACCATTTCGTACTGTGCCAGCACATCATCGTAACCAATATGCTTAAAGCGTTCAATATCCGGAATAGGCATTGTCTCAGGCTTATTACTTGCTACCGCTGCTAAAATTGTATCTCTGCTGCTCATAGGTTAATGAGTGAGTTATTGATTGAGTGTTTGATGATCTAATTCAAATCGTTGCATCAATTCTATTATCCTTACTCCTGTTGTATATTTTAATTATACTGATCTTTGTTTCTTACTTCTTGCTTCTGTTTTTACCGTACCACTCGCCAAATGATTCTTTTGGAGATTCGGGCATATCACGTTGTTTATACCACGGGTTAAGCTTGTTGTTTACCGCAAATGGTGCATACTTAATAGTAGCTCTGCCCATTTTACCGGCTGCATGGTATAAAGTTGGGGACGCCAGCGTAGCTGCCATAACCTGCATGGCTATCTTTTTACCCGTTGGCGCATAACCTTCCTTCACCAGCACCTGCCGCCATTTATAAAGCTGATCGTGTATATCAATCTTAACCGGACATACGTTTGAGCACGAGCCGCAAAGCGTAGAAGCAAACGGCAAGTCGGCATACTTTTTCATATCCAGGTTTGGTGCCAGGATAGAACCTATAGGCCCTGCCACAGCGGTATGATAACTGTGCCCACCGCTTCTTCGATACACCGGACAAGTGTTCATGCAAGCACCGCAACGTATACATTTTAACGAGTTGCGGAAATCTTTCCGGCCCAGTTGCACACTACGGCCGTTATCTACCAGTACCAGGTGCATTTGCTGCCCTGCCCTTGGTTTACTAAAGTGGCTGCTGTAAGTGGTAATAGGCTGGCCGGTAGCACTACGGGTTAGTAATCTTAAAAACACACCCAAATGCTCCCGTTTAGGAATCAGTTTTTCGATACCCATACAAGCAATATGTACATCGGCCAGGTGGGCGCCCATATCGGCGTTACCCTCGTTGGTACACACTACAAACTCACCAGTTTCGGCCACGGCAAAGTTTACCCCGGTTAGGGCCACTTTACGGGTCAGGAAAGTTTCCCGCAGGCTTCCGCGTGCTGTTTCGGTCAGGAACTGCGGGTCTGACATATTAGATGGCGTACCCAAGTACATGTGAAAAAGGTCGCCTATTTCTTCTTTCTTTTTATGGATGCAGGGCAGTACGATGTGGCTGGGCGCTTCGCCAGCCAACTGCACAATCCGCTCACCCAGGTCGGAGTCGATCACCTCAATGCCATGCGTGGCCAGGTAATCGTTCAAATGGCACTCCTCGGTAAGCATGCTCTTGCTTTTAACCATTTGTGTTACCTTGTTCTCGGTAAGCAAACCATGCACAATCTGGTTATGCTCCTGAGCATCGGCAGCCCAATGCACAGTAATGCCATTGGCCTTGGCCGCAGCCTCAAATGCTGTAAGGTACGTATCGAGGTTACTTAGTACGTTAAACTTAATATTAGACGCGGCCTCACGCAAAGCTTCCCACTCGGGCAGCTGGTGCACGCTTTTATCGCGCTTGGCACGTATCCACCATAAGGTCTCATCATGCCAGTCAACACGCTCCTCGTCTTTATTGAATATATCGGCCAGTTCGGCGTGGTCTTTTGTTGTTGTAGTCATGGCTCTTTTGTTTTAAGCCCATGGACAATAGACCATAGTCCATGGTTTTTGTTTGAAGTTAGTCTTTCCATGGTCTTTAGGCCATGGCCTATAACTTACCCTTCGCTATTCAAAATCTCGGCAATGTGTAGCACTTTAACTTTACTACCCTGACGTTTTAAAATGCCTTCCATGTGCATAAGGCATGACATATCAGCACCGGTAATATATTCGGCACCATGTTTTAGGTGATCGGCAACACGGTCTTTCCCCATTTTGGCCGACACTGCTTCTTCGGCTACGCAAAACGTACCGCCAAAGCCACAGCATTCGTCTTTGCGATCCAGCTCAATCAGTTCCAGGCCTTTCACCATGTTTAAAAGTGAGCCCGGCTTAGAGAAACTCGGCGCGACCAGTTCGGTCATCGAGCTCAGGTGCAGTCCGCGCTGGCCGTGGCAACTTTGGTGTACACCAACCTTGTGCGGAAAACGCGAAGGCAGGCTTTCCACTTTCAGCACATCGGTTAAAAACGATGTAAGTTCCCAAACCTTATGGCTAACCTCTTTGGCTTCTGCCGGGCGCTTATCATCGTGTAAATGCTCCCTTATGTGCAGCACACAACTGCCCGAGGGCGACACGATATAGTCAAAACCCGAAAAATTATCGATAAATAACCGGTTACAGCCACCCGTTAAATGCTCAAAACCCGAATTAGCCATAGGCTGGCCGCAACAGGTTTGGTTAGGCGGATACACAACATTTACCCCCAGCTTTTCTAACAGCTGTAGGGTGGCTATGGCCGCCCCCGGGTAAAACTGATCAACGTAACACGGTATAAATAGTCCTACAGTCATATATGTACAGTATTCGATGCTGTATTATAACGTTTAAGTTGAATTAAATTATTAGGCAAAGCTTTATTATTCCATGATTTATGGATAGCCAGCGCAGTACCTACAGCAGTAGCCTGCGCTACAGAAGCGGCCCATACCTTAACATCCGGAAACAAATCAGCCAAAAGATTCATAAAGATCTCATTCTTACCAAAACCTCCGTCTACATAAATATCTTTTACGCTGGTTCCTTGCAGCACAAGTTGAGTTGATTGATATTGCAGCGAAGCCAGGTCAAGCATCAGTTGATGATAAGCCTCAATATCTGTTGCAAATGCAGCAAGGTCCCTTTTCGAGAAGCCCGAAGTGATTAGACCTGTACTATCTTTAACAGTACTTGCCGGTGGCTGCTCTGCTTTCAGCTTAGCAATAATTTCGGGTTGATAAGGCATTGTACGGTATTTTACAACACTTTGCTTAAACCAGGCCGCTATGCGCTTAACCTCCTGCTCATGCTCATTGCCCGAAAATACGCGCGATGCCTTTACCGGTTTACCCTGGTATTGCAGGTAGGCCAAACAGTCTTTACTTAACTCTTCAGGTGTTAGGGGCTGGTTATTGAACGGATTAAGGCTTATGCACCAGGTACCGGTAGATAAAAGCACAAAAGGCTCGGTAAAGCTCACCAGGTAAGGAATAAGCGCGGCGGAACTATCGTGCAAGCCAATACCAACAGCACAGCTCCTGCCTTCAATAATCATAGCCAAAGCCTGATTTGACGGAAATATAGGAGCCAGCTTTTTACGAAGATGCTCTGCTTTAACCCACGAATGGTAATCCTGCTGGTTAAAATCCCAAAGCTGCGTATGGCAGCCTATACTGGTAATATCAGAATAGGCCGCACCCGATACCAATAAACTCAAATACTGCGGCAGGTGTAAGGCATATTTAACCTGGTTAAACAAATCAGGCTTCTGGTGTTTAATGCGGTACAACTGCATCCCCGAATTTAGGTTGCCCAATACCGGCGATGCCGTTTCAGCAGCTATTTTTTCGGGCGAGCCATACTCCTGGTAAAACTTCCTGCTTATTTCTTCGGGGTAAGCTTTAAGGTAATTATAGAGGGGGGCTAATGGCTCCCCCTGTTCATTAATGTATACCAGGCTTGCTCCGTACGATGAAAAGTTAATGGCCCTGATCTCAAACTGATCGAGACGGTAAATTTCATGCAAAGAATCAAAAATAGACAGCTGCAAACTTTCCAGATTTTCGCAGGCGTCGCCGTCCTCGTCTAACGTTTCAATAAACCTTGCCGACTTTTCGTAAACGATGTTATAGTCTTCATCCAGCAAAAATAATTTCTTGTTGGTTTTGCCTACATCAAATACTGCTATTACGGGTGTTGGCGTCATGCTTATAATCCTGTGGCTACAGTTTTTTCGCCACGTTCTTTAATTAAATTTTTACGTACATCAAAGCTGCGGTAAGCGGCCAGCGGGCTTAAAGCACCACCGGTTCTTAAACGCGCCTCGGCCACTAACGGGCGAACATCAGTACGGTAAGCGGTTTGCAGAATTTCCTGTGCCTGGGCAACATCATTTGACAGCTGCGCTTGTTTTAAAGCCTCTGTATCAACAATTAAAGCCTGTGCATAGGCAATTTTAATAGCCTCAACCGATTGGATCAGATCTTCGATAGGGTCTTTCACGTTGTGTGAAGCGTCTATCATCCAGCCCAAATCTTTAGAGTGTGTCATACCACGGGCGTCCATACCTTCAACAAGTTCGTTAAAAATCAGGAACAATTGGTAAGGGTTAATGCTACCTACGGTTAAATCGTCATCTCCGTATTTCGAATCGTTGAAGTGGAAACCGGCCAGTCTGCCTTCCATCAGTAACAATGATACGATCTGTTCAATGTTAGTATTAGGTAAATGGTGACCCAAATCAACCAAAGTTGATGCTTTTGGGCCTAATTTGGTAGCGAGTAATAAGGATTGGCCCCAATCACCAATTGTAGTTGAGTAAAAGTTTGGCTCGTATGGTTTGTACTCCACCCAAACTTTCCAATCATCCGGCAGTGCCTCGTAAATCTCCTGCAAACTTTCCAACGTGTTTTGGAATGCGTTACGGAAGTTTAACTGGCCCGGAAAGTTGGAACCATCAGCCAACCAAACCGATAAAGCATTGGAGCCTAACTCCACACCGTATTTGATTACCTCAATGTTATGTTCAACTGCCTGTTTGCGCACAGCCTTGTCAACATGGTGCAAAGAGCCGTATTTGTAGCTCAGTTGCTGATCTTTCTGGTCTTGAAAGGTGTTAGAGTTTACCGCATCGAAACGTAATCCGTTTTGTGCAGCTAAAGCTTTTATATCATTCGCATTTTTTGGGATATCCCATGGAATGTGCAGAGAAATAGAATCACTTGATTTATTCAGGGCATGAATAACGCCTACATCTTCAATTTTTTCTTCGAGGCTGCGTGGCTCGCCACCGCCAGAGAAACGGCCAAAACGAGTACCACCGGTTCCTAAAGCCCAGCTGGGGATGGTGATGTTAAAAGCCGAAAGCTTTTGCATAACCTCATCCAAATTCTTTACATCGGCAGCTACATAATCAAACTGGCGCTGATGCTTGCTGCTTAACTGATGATTGGCTTCATCAATTTTATATTTCTCTATTTGCATAATTGGTTATAATTAGAAGCCCCTCCCAAACCCTCCCCGAAAGGGAGGGCTTTTAGGAGCTTGATTAATAATTTTTAAGTCTCCCCTACCGGGCGAGATTTAGAGGGAGCTTATCGTACGAAGCCGGCAGCAACGCCACCATCAACGTTAATAACGTTACCGGTTGATTTGGCCAGTAAGCCGCCGGTTAAGGCAAAGCAAGCGTTGGCAATATCAATAGGTAAAATAATCTCGTTTAATAACGTACGTTTAGCGTAGTAGGCAGGCAGTTCGGCTACGGTAATACCGTAAGCTTTTGCACGGCCCTCGGCCCAGCCACCAGCCCAGATATTGCTATCACTGATAACGGCATCAGGGTTTACCACGTTAACACGAATTTTATCGGGACCTAACTCGGCTGCGTTTAAGCGGCTTAAATGCAATTGTGCAGCTTTAGCGCTACCGTAACCGGCATTGTTTGGTCCGCTAACCAAGGCATTCTTACTTACAATATTAATTACATCGCCACCAATGGCTTGTTTTTTCATTACCGCAACAGCAGCCTGGGTAACAAAGAACTGGCCTTTCACCAATACATCATATAACAGGTCCCAGTCTTTTTCGGTATGATCGCCAATGGTTTTGGATATAGATAAGCCTGCGTTGTTTACAATCAAATCAACACCGCCAAAGTTTAAGGCGGCAACATCCATAGCCGCCTGAATTTGATCGGCGCTGGTTACGTCCATAACGGCAGTAGCGTATGAATCTTTACCGTAAGCAGCTTTAAATTCTTCGCCAGTACCTTCTAAACGCTCAGCGTTCATATCATTCAAGATAACAACGGCACCTTCTTCAACAAACTTTTTAGCAATAGCTTTACCAATACCACCGGCACTACCGGTAATTAAAGCAATACGGCCGCTTAAAGCTTTGGGCTTAGGCATACGCTGTAACTTGGCTTCTTCCAGTAACCAATACTCAATATCAAAAGCTTCCTGACGTGGTAACGAAGTGTACTCGGAGATAGCCTCAGCACCTTTCATTACGTTGATAGCGTTGGTATAGAACTCGGCGGCTACACGGGCAGTTTGCTTGTCTTTAGAGAAGCTGAACATACCTACACCAGGGTATAAAATAATAACCGGGTTGGTATCGCGTATAGCAGGGCTGTTATCGTGTTTGCAGGTGTTGTAATAATCGGTATACATTTGGCGGTAAGCCTCAAATGCAGGAGCCAGTTTAGCTTTCAAGCCTTCTACATCACTTAAATCAGCATCAGGTGTTAAGTCCAGCACTAACGGACTGATCTTGGTGCGCAGGAAGTGATCCGGGCAGCTGGTACCCATAGGTGCCAAACGCTCTAAATCGTTAGAGTTAATGTATTCCAACACACGGGCATCATCAGTAAAGTGACCAATCATGTTGCGCTCGCTTGAGCAAAAACCGCGCAGTATTGGCGCTAATGCAACCGCTTGCTTTTTACGGTTAGCCTCATCCAGGCTTTGTATTTTCTGACCGCCAAAAACAGGGCCTTTTTTGCCATAGTTTTGCTCCAGGTACTCTGCACATTTTTCAATTACCTCTAACGTATTGATGTAGCTTTCATAAGCGGTATCGCCCCAGGTAAATAAACCGTGTGAGCCTAACATAATACCACGTATGCCAGGGTTTGCATCTAAACAGGCTTTTAGCTGTAAGCCTAGTTCAAATCCTGGTTTTTTCCATTCAACCCAACCAATGGTACCGCCAAATAACTCTTCAGTAATTTGTTTACCGTCTTTAGCCGCAGCAATGGCTATGGCCGCATCAGGGTGCAGGTGATCGATGTGTGCAAACGGCAGGAAACCGTGTAAAGGCGTATCAATAGATGGCGCTTTTGAGGCTAAATCAAAAATGCTGTGGTTAAACAGTTCAACCATTTCGTCTTCAAACTCTACACCACGGTAAACGTTTTTAAGACTACGTAAACGATCAACATATAAAGCAGCAAGGCCACTTTTTTTCAGGGTGCCAATATCGCCGCCCGAACCTTTAATCCACATTACCTCTACCTCCTGACCGGTAAGCGGATCCTTTTGCATCAATTTGCACGAGGTGTTACCGCCGCCATAGTTGGTAAGGCGTAAATCGGCTCCTAATAAGTTGGAGCGGTATATTAATAAAGCTACCTCATCACCAGCCAGTTCGGCTGCTTTGGCATCATCCCATAGATAGCTTACGTGCTTGAATTCGGTTGTGTTGACAGACATATTGAATTTTTACTTATTACTTTTAAATTTATTTTAATGAATTTCCATAACCCACTATCAGTACTGATAGTATGATAGTAGCTATGCCCGCAATAACGGTGGTAAATGCTTTGCGGCTTACGCCTTTCCATTCTTTTAATACTAAGCCCCAAATGTTAGCTATGAGTATAATGAAGGCCATGTGCAGTATCCAAGAGCTAGGGCCGTTACCTAAGCGGCTTTCGCCCATACCATAGAAAAAGAACTGTAAGAACCAGGTTGTACCGGCCAGCGCCGAGAACAGGTAATTGGCTAATAGTGGCGTTTTCTTATCTGTATAATTACCAAATGTTTTATTACGTGCATTCAGTATCATACAGTATATAAGGTTGGTAGTTAAACCACCCCAAAGTATTACAATGTAGGTTACGTTGTTTTGGTACAAAAAATTGCCCTGGCCTGGGTTTTTTGCCATCCATAAATTATTAGCAGTTTCCGCCATGGTATGACCGGCCTCAATACCAAAATTAAAGCAAGCGCTCAGTACCCCAGATATAATGGCTAAAGTAATACCTAAGCCAAACTTATAATCGGAATTGTTATTGGCTGCCTCCTGGTCTTTAGATAATTCCCGCTCCTTCATCACACCGGCCTTGCCGCATATAAAAATGCCAATAACACAAACCAAAATACCCAAAAGCACCATTTGACCCCAATGGGTATTCATTAGTGTTGAGATGGTGTCTTTTTTAGGTTCCGGATTGAATTCATAATAAATGGACGGTATAAGCGACCCGAATATAGAACACAAACCCAGTATAACCGAACTACCCAAAGCTACGCCTAAATAACGTACACCCAGGCCATATGTTAAACCACCTATGCCCCAAAGCACACCAAAAATATAGGTTAACTGTAATATGCTAAAACTGGTATTCTTTATAATTTCGGTAAAGTTCGGTATAGTTAGCCAGGCTGCCAGCGGTGGTACAATTAACCACGAAAAAAGTCCGCCTACTATCCAGAAACTTTCCCAAGCCCAGCCTTTTACCTTTTTATAAGGTATGTAGAAGCTCCCGGATGCAAAACCTCCGATGAAGTGAAAAATAACCCCTAATATTGCCTGCATTCTCTAAAATATTTTATAATTGGTGATAGCGAAAGTAGAAAAGCTGGGTAATACAGCTATCATGCACTGTCATGGTTAAATTATATAAATTACTCAAATACGCCGGTAAAAATTAACACTTGCAATAATACTTTATTACCAGACCAATTCACAAAGTGAATAACAAACTGGATAATTTTGTACAACAAAATGTAAATATTAGCAAATAAAATTTTCACATGGCAACACGAGCCAACTCACACGTAATTACCGGTGCAATCGCTTGCCTAATGTAACATTGGGCAATACTTTAGGCAAATGGTTGGGTTAACTAATTATTTGTTCTACATTTATTTTTTAGTGCAAGTGATGACCAATTGATACTTCATGAAACCTATTTCTTTTTTAGAATATATTGAGATTGATTACTACTCCTCAACACCAAAATACCTGCAACTGGCCAATTCTATTGCAAAGGCTGTACGGGATGGCCGCTTGAACAAGAACGACACCCTGCCCTCTATAAATGAACTAAACTATAACTTCGAAATATCTCGCGATACGGCAGAAAAAGCCTATAAGCATTTAAAATCTATAGGCATTTTAGGCTCGGTGCCTGGCAAAGGTTATTACATTAAAAGCAGCGAAACACTCCAGCGTTTTAAGGTGTTTTTGATGTTCAACAAGTTAAGTACGCATAAAAAACTTATTTATGATGCTATTATAGCCGGATTGGATAACCAGGCTGCCGTAGACTTTTACATCTATAACAATGATTTTTCGCTCTTCAAAAAAATGCTCGAAAATGCCAGCGAAGATTATACCCATTTTGTAATCATCGGGCACTTTTTGGAGGGTGGCGACACCGCACATGAGGTGATCAATAAAATACCGAAAGAGAAACTAATATTGCTGGATAAATTGGTTAAGGGAGTTGAAGGCGAGTATGCCGCAGTATATGAAAACTTTGAGCAAGATATTTTCCATGCCCTTGAACAGGCCCTTAAACCACTAAGTAAGTACCATACCATTAAAATAACTTTTCCGGAACACACTTACCACTCTAACGAAATATTAAAAGGCTTTTTTAGTTTTTGTACGCAGTACGCCTTCAACTACAAGGTAGTGCATGATATACAAAGCGAGCCCTTGCATAGCGGCGAGGTATATATTACACTGATGGAAAACGACGTAGTGGTTTTAATTGAACGCCTGCTGCAAACCAAATACAAAATAGGCGAAGATATCGGCGTTATATCCTACAATGAAACGCCGTTAAAAAAAATCATTTTGAATGGCTTAACCACGATATCGACCGATTTTCAAAAGATGGGTGAGATTGTAGCGCAAATGATCATTAACAACCAGCGCGAACACGTGGAAAATCCTTTTTACCTTACTTTGCGCGCCTCATTGTAATCTACTATCTTTGGTAACATGAGAATAAGTGTTATTAAGACAATTGTTGCTTTCCTGATGGTGATGGGTGCCATTCAATCCAAAGCGCAAGTAAAGCTGGCTTCTTTATTTACCAGCAATATGGTACTGCAACAGCAAATGGATGTGCCCATATGGGGATGGGATACACCCGGAAAAGCCATTACGATTATCACATCATGGAATAAGAAATTATATAAAGCGGCAGCCGACCAAACCGGTAAATGGAAAATAAAAATAAGCACCCCTGCAGCCGGCGGCCCTTACACAATTACCATTAGTAACGGGCAGATAACCAAGCTTGACAATGTGTTAATTGGTGAAGTTTGGGTACTGGGCGGTCAATCGAACATGGAAATGCCCATGAAAGGGTTCAAAGGCCAGCCCATTACAGCGTCAAATGAGGCTATCCTAAAATCTAAAAATAACAATGTCAGATTGTATACGGTGCCCCGTTCATCAGTAACAGAAGTACAGCAAAACAGCAAACCATCCGAGTGGCGGGTTGCCAGCCCGGAGTTTGTGAGCAATTTTAGTGCAACCGGTTATTACTTTGGCCGCCTGCTTAATGACATGCTTAATGTGCCTGTCGGTTTAATTAATTGCAGTTACAGTGGATCGTTTGCTGAGGCATGGGTAGATGCGGATGTGTTGAAAGCTTTCCCAACAGTTAAAATACCGGCCAAAACCGACACCATAAAACAAGTAAGCCGTACGGCTACTACTTTATATAACGGCATGCTGCACCCTATTTTAGGTTACGGCATTAAAGGCGCTATATGGTACCAGGGCGAATCTAACTATGACAATCCCGACCAGTATGAAAAGCTTTTCCCGGCGCTTGTTGCCCGCTGGCGTGAGCTGTGGGCACAGGGAGATTTCCCTTTCTACTTTGCACAAATAGCGCCTTACGATTATGCCCAGCTACCACCCTACAACAAAGGCGGCAAATACAACTCGGCCTACCTGCGCGATGCACAGCGCAAATCACAAAAAACCATACCTAACAGTGCCATGGCCGTGCTGATGGATATTGGCGAGCAGGCGAGCATTCACCCGGCTCATAAGGAACCGGGCGGAACCCGTTTGGCTTACCTTGCCTTGGGTAAAACCTATGGGATAAAAGGATTTGGTTTTACCAGTCCGGAGTATGAATCTATTACCGTAAAGGATATGGCCGCCGTAATAAGGTTTGTTAATGCCAACAACGGTCTAACATCGTACAGTAAGCCTTTAACGCAATTTGAAATAGCGGGCGATGATCAGAAATTTTACCCGGCTAAGGCAGTTATCAATGGCAGCTCCGTTACGGTATCGGCTCCACAGGTTAAAAAACCAGTTGCGGTACGGTACGCCTTCCGCGATTTTATTGTAGGCGAATTGTATGGAACCGACGGCCTCCCGGTATCTTCTTTCAGAACAGATAACTGGCCGATGTAATGAGACGCATTAGCCACCTGATCTATTTTATATTGCTGTTGTGCTGTTATGCTGCACAAGCACAAACAACTGAGTTAAGGCAGAACCATGTTATATGGACTAGCCAAAGCCAAAATTCGGGCGAATCTATGCCTTGTGGAGGTGGCGATATTGGGCTTAACGTTTGGGTTGAAAAGGGTGAACTGTTTTTTTACATTTCAAGAAGCGGCACTTTTGATGAGAATAACACCATGCTCAAGCTGGGCCGTGTACGGGTGAAGCTGTCACCCAACCCGTTCGAAGGGAAAGATTTTAAGCAGGAACTATCCTTACAAACAGGCGCTGTACATATTGAAGGCAGCAATACCGGCTTGAAGGCTGATATTAAAATTTGGGTGGACGTTTTTAACCCGGTAATACACGTTGAGGTAAAAGCCAGTAAACCGGTAATAGTGCAAGCTGCCTACGAAAACTGGCGTTTTAAAGACCGTTTTACCAGCGGTAAGGAGAACAATCAAAGTTCCTGGAAATGGGCTAAGAATCTGGATATAAGAACAGCTAAGGATCAGGTTAATTTTACCAGTAATGGAATTCAGTTTTACCACCAAAACACCGGCAAAACCATTTTTGATACCACAGTGGTACATGAGGGCATGGCCGCTGTAAAATCTCAACTCTATAATCCACTCTCCTACTTAACATTTGGCGGACGTATGCAGGGCAATGGCATGTTGCCCGGGGGCACTTATGAGGGTACGTATGCAGGCACGCCTTTTAAGGGCTTAAGTTTAAAGAGCCAATCGGCCACCAAAACGCAAAGCTTTGAGGTTTACTTACACACCGAGCAAACCCCATCCGTAAGCACCTGGCAAGCGAGCCTACAAAAAACGATATCAAAAGCTGTACAATCCTCACACAAAGCCCTTGCAACTACGCAAAATTGGTGGAAACAATACTGGAATCGCAGCTTTATACATATCAATACCGATTCGGTACAAACGGAAGCCTGGCAGGTAGGGCGCAATTACCAACTGTTCCGTTACATGCTGGGGTGCAATGCGTTTGGCCAGTTCCCTAGTAAATCAAACGGCGGACTTTTTACTTACGATCCCAATTTTATTGACACGGCCATTAAGCTTACCCCCGATTTTCGTCTTTGGGGAGGTGGTTTAATTACGGCACAAAACCAGCGACTGGTCTATTTCCCCATGCTTAAAAACGGCGACTGGGACTTGATGAAACCACAGTTTGACTTTTATCTGCGAATTTTAAAAAATGCTGAATTGCGCTCACAAACCTACTGGGGGCACCCGGGCGCCAGCTTTACTGAACAGCTGGAAAACTTTGGCCTTCCTAACATATCTGAATACGGCTGGAAACGTCCGGCCAGTTTTGATAAGGGAGTAGAATACAATGCCTGGCTCGAATATGAGTGGGATACCGTACTGGAGTTTTGTTACATGATGCTGGAGACTGAACGCTATACAGGTAGAAACATTAAACCGTATATCCCTTTTATTGAAAGCTGCCTTACTTTTTTTGATGAGCATTACCAATACATAGCCCGTAACCGGGGCAGCAAGGTGTTTGATGCAGCCGGACATTTAGTTTTATATCCCGGATCGGCAGGTGAGACGTTTAAAATGACTTACAATTCTACCTCCACTATAGCCGCCTTAAAAACAGTGCTCACCCGTTTGCTGGAACTACCTGATGAATATCTTAGTACCGAAAAACGCACCGCTTGGGAAACCATGCTTAAGCGCATTCCGCCAATCAGCTTCAGAGAATTTAACGGCCATAAAACCATTGCACCAGCGCAAAGCTGGGAGCGGGTGAACAATGTAGAGACCATGCAACTTTACCCGGTTTACCCGTGGGGCATTTATGGCATAGGCAAACCCGATTTGGACGTAGCACTAAATACCTGGAAATATGATACCCTGGCCGTAAAATTCAGAAGCGGCATTGGCTGGAAGCAAGATAACATTTTTGCGGCTCGGCTGGGTTTAACAGATGAAGCCACAAAGCTTACACTCGTTAAGCTAAAAGACTCCGGCCGGCGCTTCCCGGCGTTTTGGGGACCGGGTTTTGATTGGACGCCCGACCATAACTGGGGAGGCTCTGGCATGATTGGCTTGCAGGAAATGCTGCTGCAAACCGATGACAGAAAAATATACCTGCTACCTGCCTGGCCAAAAAAATGGGATGTACACTTTAAATTGCACGCCCCTTATGAAACTACCATCGAAGTTAAAGTAAAACATGGCAAGCTTACTTATTTAAATGTATGGCCGGAGAGCAGAAGGGCTGATGTGGTTAATATGTTGAAATAACTCCTAAATGAAATTTGTAGTTTCGAACGGCGATAAGACGTCCTTTGAGGTTAATAAGCTAGTCGCTTAAAAAGATTCTCGCATACGCTCGAAAATGACAACAGTACATTTATAGTAAAAGAGCCTGGCAAATGCCAGGCTCTTTTACTATAAATGTATAATCTCGAACGAGAGAGATTTTCGAACCGATCAGATTATTGCTCAGATAATATCTCTCTTTGTACTCGAAATGAGCTTTAAATTTATTTGTTAAACTGTTGAGTCTATCTATCCACCGGCATCCAGGTTTCCATATCAACATGTCCGCGGTTTCCCCAGGCGTAGTAAGGTATTAACCGGATGCTTATTTTTGATGATTCAGTACTGGCTACCTCACGGTAAAGCGTATTTTGCCAGCTACCTCCATTTTTAACATCCGCCTTGCCGGTTAAGCTCATGATAGGGCTATTTTGGATGCGGATCAACTCCGGCTTTAAATCATTTTTTACCGGAATAGCAATGTTAAATACCTTTTGTCCCTTGGGTAAATCGGCCGATTCCAGGCAATATACTACCGGTCCGCGTTTTACCGCTACCTGGTTGCGGGTTTCTTCAACCAATGGGTTTGCTTCCAACAATTTTACCGGCATAGGCAGGTTTAATTCTATTTTGTCTCCGGCTTTCCACTGGCGGTTAACCTCCGCATACTGGCCCGATGTGATTGGCGTATTTACGGCTTGTCCATTAACTGTTAAAGTTGCACCATCACACCAGCCAGGTATTCTCAAAAACAACGAGTAAGCGCTGGCTGGCGCTTGCTGCAATACAATGCTTACTTTACCATCCCAGGGGTATTCTGTAGTTTGTGTTAACTTAATTTTAGCGCCATTTTTAGTGGAAGTGTTCAATGCATTACCGCCATATAAATTAAAATACAACCCTTTGTCTGATACACTATAAGCATAATTACCCACCTCCGCAATGGTACGTACCACATTGGGCGGGCAGCAGTTAGATAACTTGATATATCCCACTCTATCCTTTGACCACCGCTGACTAAACGGCAAATCGTCCGAATAGCTCATGGGATTAGTATATAAAAAGTTCTTACCATTAAGGCTAATGCCCGATAATACGCTGTTATATAAAGCCAGTTCCATTACATCAGCATATTGTGCTTTGCCGGTGGTTTGCAGCATACGCCAGTTCCATAATACGTTACCAATATTGGCGCAGGTTTCGTTGTGCGAAGTAAAATTAGGTAGCTGGTAATCACGCCCGTACGCCTGATGTACCTTCTGTACATCAACCGGGTTATAAGAAGTACCGTCGGGCGACACGCCATCGTACAAGGCCCCTGTACCACCGGTTACGTACATTTTGCGGTTCACCACATCGTTCCACATCAGGTTAAGCGTATGCATTAACGTACTATCTCCGGTTTCGGCGTACACATCCGCAGCGCCGGCAAACAGGTAATTAGCCCTTACTGCATGGCCCATAGCTTTGGTTTGCTGGCGGAATGGAATGCGATCCTGGTTGTCATCCGTTCCGTCTTTCATTAAGCCGCGTATATCAATCAGGTTTTTGGATAGCTCCAGGTATTTGGGATCGCGGGTAGTGCGGTACATCTCAACCACTCCCATATAGTGCGAAGGGCAGATAGCATTTCGCGCCAGCTCGGGCGATGCGGTTTTATAGAATTTATACAAATAATCGGTAGCTTTAATAGCCACGTTAAGCAGCGTTTTTTTACCAGTAGCGCGGTAATGTACACAGCCTGCAGTCATCAAATGCCCAAGATTATAAGTCTCAAAGTTCAGCCTGTCGGCAAAGGCCTTTGCATTTTTAGGATCGTTGTGCTGAGCAATAATAGTAGGTGTATGTATGTAACCGTCGGCCCGTTGCGCTTTAGCTATCACCGCTATGGTCTTATCCATTAAGGCATCAAGCTTGGGGTCGCGTGTTACGCTATACATGCTTGCCACAGCCTCAAACAACTTGTAAAAGTCACCATCATGAAACGGCGGACCAGAATGCGAACCGGTATCAAGCCCCGCTGCTATTTCAAAATTCTTGAACGCATGGCTAACTTTAGGATCGGTATACACCGCCCACAAATTCGGGATCATGGTGTCGCGGCAAACCTGAAAACGGTCGGCCCAAAAACCTTTTGTCCAGGTTACATTACCCATATCAACACTACCTAGCTTGGCGTACGGGCTGGCCGAGGTATTGACCAAGGCTTTGCTTTGAGCAAAGGCGGTGGCGCTAATGGTGGTTAGGGCCCCAATACATAAAATCTTAACTACACTTCTCATCATATCTTATTAAACTGTCATTTCGAGTGTTAAGAGAACTCTTTTCCAAGCGATTCGCTCACTATTGGAAAAGATTCATCACTATTGTTCGATATGGCAATATTGGTTTATATTATTGTTCTATCAACTTTTCAATCACCACCGGCCCCATTAATCCTGCTGGTAACAAAGGTTTACCTTCCAGGCGATAAGGTGCATTAGTCCAGGTTATTTGTTTCTCTTTAGGTAAGCGGTGGTCGCCCATCAAACGGTTGGCCCAGGTGTTAGTTACCTCAATTCTGATTTGGTTAATACCCGGTTTTAACGCATTACTAATGTTAACACGGTAAGGCGCTGTCCAGGCTACACCACATGGAACGTTGTTCACAAACACCTCAGCTATGTTATTCACCCTACCCAGGCTTAACCAAACACCTTGTACTTTAGCAATACCCTTATAAGTAAACGTTTGATTGTAAACCGCAGTACCCGAATAATACTTTATTGTCGTATCTGCCGATTTGCTCCAATCCTGCAATGCGCTCCATTGCACAGGCGCGTTTGGTCCGCCCATTTTAGTATCAAAAGTTACCGTCCATGCAGGCTGCAGGGTTTGCATAAATTGCGTTACCGGTTCCTTTTTATAGTTGGTAAGTACAGGTGCTGTACCTGGCTTTCTAAATATAATGAACACTGATCCGCTTGCCTCTAATTTAACAGGCAGCACTGTTCGTTCATTTTGTACCTGCCAATTATTAGCTTGCTTAAACTCACCGGTTAAGGCATTGCCCAACTCCGGCACACGGCCAGTTATACGTAGTGATACCTGTACATCACGCGCCAGGCTATCCTGGTTAGAAATAAAGTAGATATCAAAATCGGCCGAGCTACGATGTGTCCAGGCTATGTTTTTAGAATCATTGCCGGTAGCATCCTTTACTATAAAATCTTTGGTTAAACCAATACCGTTTAGATCCGGCTGCTTATATGGTGCGGTTATGACTTTACCCTTGCCTGTTTGCTTCAAGGCAGGGCCTGCGTTAGGGTGGTAAATGATGGTTGCTCCGGCTGCTACCAGCTCATTTAGCCGGTTCACTACCCGTTGCGACATCACAGCACCATTGGGCAACATTTGGGTATTACCCGGCACAACCAGCACTTTGTAACTGGCGCCACCAGGTAACTCTATGCGGCCATTGTTTACTTTGGCCAGCCGCATCAGGGCATCCAGGTTAAACGAGTCATATTTATAACCGTTCAACGGATCTGTTAGGGCATCAGCATCAAGCGTATTAGCGCTACTGTTTACACCAATTGGCATGGTACGCATGGGCAACCCTTTATTAGCTAACCGTTCTTTTTCGCGTTCCACCCGTTCAGCGCCGAACAAGCCGGGCAAGGTTGGGATCAGCCTATCGGGTAGCATGGCCCTGCGCGGCGTTTCCTCGCCGGTGAACACCGCTATATCGGTAACCGGATTGCCTTGCTGGAGGAGCGCTTGGCAGCGTTCCAGATATTCAATCCATGCACGGCCTGGTTTAAACCAGGTTTGGTCGCGTTGCATAAACACACCAATGCCATCCAGTGTTAAGCCCGGCTTGCGATCCATCCAGGGGTTATGCGTATTGACATGGAAAACCAGCCTATTCACACCTAAGGCCAGGTTACGATCACCAAGTGCTTTCAACATTGCAGGATGCTCATCCCACATGGTACGCAGTTCGGTAAATGATTCGGCCTGTATAATATTTTTGCCATAAATGTGCCCGCCCGATATGGCATCCAGCATGTCGTTTGGCTTATCATGCGTAGGGCTGCGCAGCCAAAATTCGCCCATGGCTATATCAGCTTTGCTGTAGTGCAGCAGGCCGTCGCTTGTCATGGTTGGGGCAACGGCTTCGGCTGTAAAAATACAGCCCTTTTCATGCGCTAACTGAGCCATGGTGGTATAAAATTTATCAACCACCAACTCGGCAATGGTTTGCCTTACATCGGCCAGTACTTTTTCTGATTGTGCTGCGCTTTGTATAGGCACGCCTGCCATTACCGGTAGGTATGCCATCAAATCATACCCTCTGCGTTGCTTAAATTCCTGCGCAAATCCGGCCGACCAATTCTGACTGCTACATTCCCAACTATCTACATGGAAAACTTTTAACACACGTTTGGCCAGGTCGGGTCCAATTTGTTTAATGGCTTCGCCAAACCAGCTGTCGAACTGTAGCTTAATAGCCTGCGGGTTGAACTTATCGCATTCCAGCCCGGCTCCCTTACCGCCGGTAGCATTGGTGTAACCGGTTGATGTATGCCCTACGCGTAAAATAGTCCAGTTGCCTGCCGGGGCATCCCACTGCAAACGGCCGCTTGCATCCAGCTTACTGGTTAAGTTAATGATCTTATCTTTCGGGATACACAAATTATCAGGCAGTTGCTCTGTAGTAGTATGATTGCTAATGCGCCAAACTTCGCCGGTTTTGCCTTCGTATTGATGAATGCTCGGCTCGGCCGATAATTCGATACCCGATATTTTGAGCGATTGCTTCCACTTGGCAAAATCCAAATCTTCGGCACCCGGCTCCGAGCCCTCTTTATTATAAATGAAACGGAAATATTTGGCCGTAGTTGGTATTATCGACTGGGTAATAAACGTGTCATTATCCTGCCAGCCGTGGCGCGGTGCCTGCAAACGGGTTAAAGGACGAAAGCTTTTTCCATCATCACTAACGGCAATAAGCAACCGCTCGGCCTGATAATTTGGAGCATTGGTACGCACTATTAACGACCGACAAGTAAACGGCGAGGCAAACTCCAGCTGTATCCAGCAAGAATCAGCGCTGGTAAAGGTCTTTTTGTTGGTTGGATCAGCTAAAAACTGGACATCTGTTCCCGAAACACTGCTAATAACCTTGGGAATAATTTGTTTGGATGTAATGCCTGCACCTATCGGCGAAGGGTAAGCTAGCACCGCAATGTCTTTGTAATAGCCTTTGTAGCTTTCAGGCCGGGTTAGCGTGTCGTTAAAGCGTTGCCCACCTTTCAATTGTGTTTTTGTCCATACCACTTTTTGCATGGATAATTCGGGTGTAATCCAGGGGCCGCCGGCAAGGGCAAAACCATCACTATCATGCATGGCCATTTGCAGGCCCAGGCGATCTGCTTCCTGCATGGCAAACTTTACCATTGCCCACCACTCGGGCGTTAACTGCTCAACCGGAGGCGTTATCCACGCCGGGTTAGCAACACCTTTGATGGGCATTAAATAAGCGCCACCCATACCGGCCTGCTTCATGGCTTCCAGATCGGCGGTAATGCCGGCCTTGGTAACAGCAGCTTGCATCCAATACCAAAACACCCAGGGTTTGGCCGATTGTGGTGGATTCTTAAAAAGACGTTCCAAATCGGTTTGGGCCAGTACTTTGCCTCGTACCTGTGCCCGGGCATGGTTCACCGAAGAACCCAAGCAAACAATGCAAAGCAATATGTACAGTATGAGTTTCTTCATGTTTTAAATCTTTCCTCCTTTGTATTTTGAGTACTAATGAGAAGTCCTTGCAAAGCGATTAGCTAATCAATTTGAAAAGATCGCTCACTTCGGTTCGGGTTGACAATACTCTTTGTAATGTCTTAATTCCTTACTTTATTGACCACACTACGCACACTTCCTACATTTCCTTTATAAGGATAAAGGTAGAAGCTGTACTTATACGGCTTAGCCGGTATCTGGTAGATATCCAATGGTGCGGCCACGTCCGACCAGCTATCATTGCCGCCCAGGCCCATTTGTATCAAATCAATGTTCAGCGTTATAAAGCCGGCATCTTGCAGCTTATTGGTATGTTTAGCAGCCACAATGTTGGCTTCGGTGTAAGGCCAGGCGCTCATGCTCAACAAGCTATCAGCCACTACCAGTAAGCCGTTCGATTGCTTATCTGCCAGGAGCATCCAACGTACATCCGTACGGTTGCCGTTTTCCTGAGGCACGGCGTAAGGCTCCATAAAATCTTGTATGGGCTGCGTGTAAATAGCCGACTCAAAGCCGCTCCTGCGGTCAATGTAGTTTTCCATTGGGCCACGGCCATACCAGCTAATATTATCGTAACTACGCTTAATGCCGCCCTGCATGCCCACTTTAGGCAAGTTAGGCAAGCCGTTAACTTTTGGGGTAAGCTGTTGTTCTACCCTAACTGCGCCCATTCCGTTAATAGTATAAGTTACCTTAACTTCGGCACTATCATTAATTAGGCTGTAATTGCTAATTACCGCAACCGCACCATTGCCCAACTTATTAGCGGTAATATTTTTAAGTACCGGTATGGCTTTAAACCATGGCTTTAGCTTACGGTCGGCTTTCCAGCCGCGGTGATCGTTATCGGTAACCGGGCGACTAAAATGCGGCAGCAACGGCGCAAATATCTGCTCCTGATTATTGTATAGGTACGAGGTTAAAGCACCATTTTTCTTACTGATGCTCACCTTAAATCCCTTGCCTGATAATGTATAAGCGTCCGCCCTATCATCCAACGTAACGGCACCACTGTTTTTAGCTGGAATTTTAACCACAGGCAAACCGGTTAATGCTAATTGGTCGGCAGCTATTTCGTAACCTTTGGCCGCCCATAATTCATCATGTGCTAAGCTAAAACGGATAGCCGCCAAGTATCCATACCCAGCTTTTAACGCTGGCAGGTATGATTTAATACTGATGACCGTATCCTTGCCTGCAGCCAGGTTCATAACGGGCAATGCCTTTTGCAGAATTAAACGACCATCCTCCCGAACTTGCAACATTACACTATATCCAGCTAATGTTTGTACAGCACTACGGTTGGTTATTTTAACTAATCCCTTTGCGGCATCAACCAATTCGCTCACTACCGGCTGGAAAATATGCTTGCACTCAAACATGGCGGCCTTAGGCCTGCCATCCGAAGCTACAGTTCCTTTGATGGTGAAGTTATCGAAATATTTTTCGCCGTAATCGCCACCGTAAGCAAAAAACGGCGTACCAACTGAGTCTTTTTTCAATAAGCCCTGATCCTTAAACTCCCAGATAGCGCCGCCAATTACGCGCTTGCTGGAACGCCATTGGTCCCAAAGCTCTTTTAAATTACCATTGGAGTTACCCATAGCATGTGAGTACTCCACAAAAAAGATGGGCCGCGTATCGCCGTTTTGCTGGTTAACCAGCAACGGAGCAGTATATAATGCCGGGTACATACGGCTTACGATATCTACATAAGGCTCGTCAATAGGATTTTGCAGGCGGTGAGAGTGATCATTAGGCTTTAAATACCGTGGGTCGGTAACGTCTACGTAGCCTTCGGCCTGCGGGGTTCCCTGTGCAGGTTCATAATGCACAGGCCGGGTAATATCAAAGTCGTGTATCCAGGCGGCCATAGCAGCATGATTCGGTCCCCGACCGGCCTCGTTACCCAGGCTCCAGATGATGATGCTGGGATGATTTTTATCACGCATTACCATACGGGTAGCACGCTCCAGGTAAGCGCCGGTCCACTGTGGATCGTTACTCAGCTTGGAGCCAAGGCCATGAGTTTCCAGGTTTGCCTCATCTATCACCAGGATACCGTACTGATCGCATAAATCATACAGGTAAGGATCCATAGGATAATGGCTTGTACGGATGCAATTGAAGTTAAAACGCTTAATGGTGCGCACATCCTCTAAAATATCTTCGCGCGAGAGCGCCTTGCCTTTAACCGCATGATGATCGGGCCGGTTAATGCCATACAGGTAAGTTACTTTACCATTGATGAGCAGCTTACTGTCTGTTTTTGAAAACTCGATACTGCGGAAACCTAAGCGGCAGCTTTTCACTTCCAGCACACGGCCGGTGCTGTCTTCTAACGATAGGGTGAGCGTGTACAAATTAGGTTGCTCATTGCTCCATTTATCAGGATTGCTTACCTTAGTTTCCAGCAGGCCAAATTTAACATTATCCAAACGCGGATAAATCTCATTGACAATACTTTCTACGCTACGCGCCAGCGGCTTTTCTAAAACTTCTTTTTTATCCTTATCAAACAAGCGGGCTTTAAGCTGGTAACCGGCAATTGCTTTGCCGGTTAAATTTTCGATACGCGGACGGATGCTGAGCACGGCATCTTTATACTGCTTATCGAGCTTGGTTTGATAAAAGAAATCGGCTATGCGCAGTTTGGGTTCGGCCAGCAGCATTACCTCACGGTGGATACCACTCAAACGCCACTGATCCTGATCTTCCAGAAAAGAACCATCGCTCCAACGAATATTCTGTACAGATACTATATTTTCGCCGGCTTTCAGGTAAGGCGTGATATTGAACTCCGACGACAGGAAGCTATCCTCGCCATAACCTAAAAACTTGCCATTGAGCCATACTTTAAAGCCCGAACTTACACCACCAAAATGCAGGGTAACATTCATATCTTTCCAGTTGGCTGGCAGGGTAAAAGTGCGCTGGTAGCTGCCAACGCCGTTCATGTCAAGCGGTACATGTGGCGGGTTAACCGGCCTAAACGGGTAAACGGCACTTTTATAAATAGGTTTGCCATAGCCAAGCATCTCCACGCTTGATGGCACGGTAATCTTTTTCCAGCCACTCACCCGGCTCTTGTAAAAGTCTTTGGGTGCATCGGCAGGTTTCTCAGCAAAAGCAAAATCCCATTGGCCGTTTAAAGAAAGCATACGGCCCGATTTTTCGCGGTCGCCCTGCAAGGCATCGGCTACGCTGCCAAAAGAGTAAGCCGTAGCACGTGAGGCATCGCGGTTAATACCGTTTACCAACGGGTCTTCCCAAGGCTCAGTATTAAAAACTACAGGTGCGTTAGGTACTGCGGCAGGCGTTTTATCTACAAGTTGAGCAAACACATGAAGAGGTAAAAGCAACAAGAGCCCTACCCAAACCCTCCCCGGGGGGGATGGCTTTAAATACTTTCTGAATATTGTTGTATACATTAAATTACAATCGGTTAGCCATTTCGGCCTAAGCTAGACGAACACGCAAATTGCCTAAATTGCGGTGTAATTTATTGTATAATCTTTTCCTTTTTGTATACTAATTTCGTACGCGCCGTTAGCTATGGTTTTGATGGTTGCATCATTACAAACCGGCTTGGTTTTGCTTTTAATACGTAACGTACCCGTACCCGTTTGGGCACTTACTTTAATTTGCTGTGTGGTTACATTAACTTTTATATCACCATTGGGCGTAGGTACGGCACCTTCCATCCACTGCAGGCCACCCAGTTGCGGCTCAATAACATAAGTTTGATAGGCCGGTGCTGTTGGCTTTACACCCAGGTAATACTTACCCAACAAATAAATAGGACTGGCGCCCCAGGCATGGCATAAACTTTTACCAAACGGCCTGCCGTACATGGCGTAATGTTCAGCTCCTTTTTTGTCCGGATTGTACTCTTCCCAAAATGATGTTGCACCCAAGTTGAGCATACCGCCCCAGTAATCTTTCATCTGCTTTAAAACATAACCCTGCTCGCCCATAGCGCATAAGGCTTCCAGCTCATAAAAGCGCATGTAAGGCGTGGTTATTTTTTGTACCTTATCGTTCATCAAAACATATTTTTTTACATCCTGCTTTTGCGCCTCGTTAAAGTAGTTGAAGAAGATGCCAAACATGTTGGCATAGCGGGTAACATTATCCGTTTGCTTACCATTAACACGGCTATGTACCAGGGCGTGCTTTTGGGCATTCCAGTAGTAGGTAAATAGCTTTGCTTTTAAATCCTTAGCCAGCGCGCTGTATTTGGCAGCGGCTTTAGGGTCTTTCATAATGTTGGCACAAAGCGCCATAGTTTCCAAACTGCGACACAGCAGTAGTTGCTCAAAACTTACTTCGCCTTGTTTGCTCAGGCCATCGGCCCAGTCAATAAATACCCAGTCGCCGGCCTGGCCCTGCATTAGTCCGTTAGCGTTACGGCGCGAAAGGCAATAGTTCATCATGCTTTGCATACCGGGGTACGATTGTTTGATGAACGCCTGATCGCCCGAATGCTGGTAGTAATCATAAATACTGATAAACCAGTAAAAGGTATAATCCATAATAGTATTGATGTGGCTGGTAACCGGATCTTTACCGCGCAGGGCGCTGATGGTGCGCTTTACCGTAGGCGAATCAAAGTACAGGTAATAGTTCATCAGGTAACTTTGCGCTGCATCGCCCGACCATACCCAGCGGTCGCGCTTAATACCATCAATAAAAAACTCGCGGGTATTAAGCTGCATGGTATAGGCTGCCACATCCCATATTTTATTTATTTGCTCGTCTGAACAACGGAAGCTGCCGCGTTGCTCTACCGGCGAGTATTCATACAGCATTGATACGTCATTGATATTGACGTCATCATCATACTGCACATTCACATACCGGAAAGCCCTTGAGCCGTTAATGGTAATATCGCCTGTTTGGGATTGGTCGGCCTCAATTTTATCCAGCAACTCGCCGCCTTGGGTATCCAACGCTTCCTCCTTAGACTCGCCGTAGTAAAGCGTAATTTTACCTTTGCCTTTTACGCCATGCAGTTTAACATAGCCAAAGGTTTCTTTACCAAAATCAACCAGTATGGAGTGCCCTTTTTTATCCAGGCTAACGGCTTTTTGCGGTATGGTAGGCAGATGGAACTGAGATGGCAAAGAAGCCGCCTCGTTAAAGTTCCAGGCGCCAGCAGGCACATACTGCGTAGCCGATACATCCGAGGTTTTGCCCGAAGCATCAATCCATTCCTTATCCTCAAAAGTTACCAGCCAGGTGCTATCGGTTGCTATATGCGGGCTTTTCACAAATACCGCAGGCACGCTGCCCTGGTTGTAAACCTTAAGGCTGATACGGTGCTTGCCTGCAGGAAGGGTAATTGATTTGGGATAACCAGTAAAGGCTTTACCATCTATCTTCAAATTGTACTGACCTTCCACGGCAATCTCAGCTTCCTCGGCAGCAGCCAGGTTGTAGTCTTTATGAAAATCAATGAGGGCATAATGACTATCCAGTTTCCAAAATGGCGGAAAAAATGAACCACGCTCGGTACGGCGATTCTGCATTTTATTGCTTAACCATATTTCGTAATCGCCGGGGTACCATATCCAGGTGGCTTTAGCAGTTGGTGCTTGTGCATGCCCAATCGCAGGCACTATAGTTAAAAGAGCAAACATTACTGCCGATGCAGAACACAAAGCGGTTAAACATTTATCCAGTATACTTTTTTTCATATTAATGTCCGTTAAAAATGATGTATAATCCTATCATCACTATGGTTAACAATATCCAGGCAATTTTTACGCGTGATGTGGCCTTAGGCAAATCACGTATTTCGTTTTCGGCCGGCGTGTAAATTTCCGGCGATGTATCCAGCAGCGAGATTAAAACGGCCACTATAAGCAGAAACGCAAAAATTAAAAATGAAAGCAACAGGTAATGCGGCCAAAAATTATACCGGCTGGGTGGTAACACCCACAAATAAGTTATGCCTACCAGTAAACTAAACGCCGACCCTGCAGACAGCGTAACATTAACCGCCTTGCGTGTGGTGCGTTTCCAAAAAACAGTGAGCAAAAACACTACCGACAATGGCGGAGCGATGAAGCCCAATACCGATTGAAACACATCAAACAAATTAAGCCCTTTAATGCTGTCAATAGCCAGCGCCATTACAATGGCAAACAGGCAGCCCACTACTACGGTAATACGCCCTACTCTGATCTTATCTGCAGTTGTGGCGTTAGGGTTGATGCTTTCGGCATAAACATCCGTTGTAAATACGGTACTTAACGCATTAAGTGATGAGCCAATAGTGCCTACCAGTACAGCAATCAACACTACAATAACCAGCCCATTCATACCCGGAGGGAATAAGTTGGTTACCATGGTCATGTAAGCTTCGGCCGGATCTTTTAAGTGCGGGAAGAGGATGTAACACAAAATGCCGGTCAGGATAAATAAAGGCAGCGATAATATTTTAAGCCAGCCAATAAAGTTTACGCCCAGTTGCCCCTGCTCCAGGTTTTTGGCACCAAGTACCGATTGCACCATAGCCTGATCGGTACAAAAGAAAGCCACAGCGGCCACAGGATAACCCAATAAAATAGCATACCAGGGGTATTTTGGATCACTGGCGGGGTGTACAAGGTTCCAGTAATCGGCAGGTACGCTGTGGTAAACTGCCGAGAGGCCGCCTACCTTATTTACGCCTAAAATGGTTAAGGTTAACGATACGGCAATAAGCAACAGCATCTGAAAAACGTTTACCTTGGCTATTGCTTTTAATCCACCCGCAAAAGCAAACAGGCCGGCAAATGATACCAGTGCAATTACGGATTGCCACATGGGTATACCCAGTATCTGACGCACCAAAAAGCCACCGGCAAATAAGCCCAATGACAGCCAGGAGATCAGTATTTTAATGAGTGCATACCAGGCCAGGATAGTGCGTGTTGAATCGCCGTAACGGTTGCCCATAAACTCGGGCATGGTACTTACCCGGGCGGCAAGGTAGCGCGGAGCAAATACCAACGCCAGCAGCATGAGAAATACAAATGCATACCAGTCGAAATTTACGGCCACAATACCGGTGCTATAGCCGATACTGGCAAAAGCCAGCAGCATAGAGGGCCCTACATTGGTGCCCCACATGTTGAAACCAATGCTGCTCCAGCCTAATGACTTATCGGCCAGAAACAATGTTTCGTCTGTTTTCTTTTTGTTGCCAAAGCTTGCGCGGTATCCTATTACAATTAATATAATGAGGTATACGGCCACAATGGCATAATCTAATCCGGTTAAGCGCTCTATAATGTTGCCCATTCTGGTTAGGCTTTAAGTGTTTCAGCAGTGATATTATATTCGGCCAGTATATCGGCCACCTTTACAGGCGCGCCGGTTTTTAGAGTGCGATCCATAGCCTGTAGTAAGGCAACGGTGCCTATGCCCTCTTTTACGTCGGGGTATGGGGTTTGCTCGGTTTCTAAACAATCAGCCACATATTCCAGGTAATTCTGGTACTCGCCAGCGTGGTGGCTTTGCCCTTCAAACCGAAAGTAATGCTTCAAGGTTGCGTCACCCCAATGGATGATCTTTTCCTCACCTGTTTTATCGGTTACGGCATAGCGCAGCTCATGATAATCGGCTTGCGATGCACCTTCGGTGCCGCGCAGTATGGTGCTCATGCCGCTATCGCGCTGGGCAGGTTGTGTAGGACCGGTATAAGCACCACTTACACGGGCAATACGGCCATCCGTAGCCTTAAAAATAAAGTGCATCGTATCTTCATTTTTCAGTCCGGCTTTTTTACCGTTACTACTAATCATGCCGTACCCCATCACTTCTTCTACATTAGGCAGGTACCAGCGCACAAAGTCAACCGGGTGGCTCAATCCGCCATAAAGCCATTTAAAAGCCGGTTCAAGCGCCCAGGGCTTCTCTAAAAACCAGCGATGATCGGCATGATACTCGGCTTCAATGGTAATAAGATCGCCAATTAATCCGGCCTCGAAATCTTTACGTTGCCTTTTGGCAGGTTCAAAAAAACGTGAGCTTTGACCAACAAACACCTTTTTACCGGTTGATTCAGCCAAACTAATCAGTTCGTTAGCGTCTTTTAAATCATCAATAAACGGTTTGGTACACACCACGTGTTTACCTGCCAGCAGTGCCTGTTTTACATGTTCGGCATGCAAATGATCGGGCGTATAAATAGCAATCAGATCAATCTCCGCATCGTTCAGCATATCCTGGTATTCGGTGGTATAGCTGTGAAAATCGAACTCTTTAGCCCGATGCTTACATACGTCCTGGCTGCGGTCACATACCATTTTCAGTTCAAGCTTATCACTCCCTAATGCAGCCGACATGGTGCTACGCCCCTCTCCTAATCCTAATATTCCTATTTTTAACATTGTTGTTCCTTATTGCTGTTATTATTACTTAACCGGCTCCATAAAAACCCAAACCTTGCCTGGCTTGGTACCTGTAATACCTTCCTGATAATTTTTCATAATGGCGTTCCAGTCATCCACCCGAGGGTTATTTTCGGTAGTTTTCGGGTTTAGCTTATCCAGGCTTTCACCTTTGGGTATGCTGATGACCAGCATTAATTGCCTGCCATTTTTATAAACCAATAGTTGCTGAAAACTTGCCTTGCAAAAGCCTCTGCTTACTTCAGGCCACTTCTGGAATTGTGTAGCATGGTAATTAATATACTCCTGTTGTTTTTTAGAGTCATTCACCAAATTGGCAGTAAGGATAATGTTATCCCATTGATTAGCCACCGTGGCATCTTTACAGTGCTTTTTATTATTGAAAGTGTATACCTTATCGATATAGTTTTTTACCTCGGCATCCGGAAACGCTTTTTTAAGCAGCTCGCGAATTTTTTCGGCGCCTGGTATGTAACCAAACAGTACCAGCCTGTTTTTCCACTGGTAAACAGATGAAGCCGGTATGCCGTGGCGCATGCATATATCTCTCACCTTATCGGCATCTAAGCCGCCGTTGCTAGCCCCTACTACTTCAATTATCTGCGGTTCATCTGCATAAGCATCATAGCCTACATAATTAATGGTTGACGGCCTGCCTACAGCAGACTGGTATTTTAATAGCTGACGATAAGCCGGCTCCAGACCCGCATTGGCACGTATGGCTGCATCTACCTGCGGACCATTGTTCGTCCATTTATTATCGGGCCCGTTGGCATTTTGCAGAAACTTATCGGCAGGGCACCAGTTGTCTTTTACAGTAAACCCGGACGAGCCTTCGTCGCAGTACAAGTAAAACCAGTGATGCAGATCATGCGCATAAGGCACTTTGTATATGCTATCAACCATGTTTTGGCTAATAACTGAACCGGGCTGTGCTGATAGGGTATAAATGCCCGCTACATCGTACAAGTGCTTGCCATAATGATGTATCTTATTGGCAGTTATTTTGTTGCCGCTCATAACGTTACTGAGTTTACTCCATCCCCAGCCCATACTAATTCCAGAATACGAAACCTCGCTTATCTCGTTATGCGCAATGTTGATGTTTTTAACGTAGCCAGCGCCAATGCCCACACAGCCCCAATCCTCATTGGTTACATCGGTTACCAGGTTGTTTACTACTTGCTCGTTGGTACAAACTTCTCGTTCATCTTTGGGATTGTAGGGCAGGTGCACCTCAATTGCCTCGTCTGAAAAAATGCCCACCTGTATGCCCGTACCGCCAATGTCTTTGAATAGATTACCTTTTATCTCATTATTATGCGTGCCCCGCTGATAATCAAGCCCGGTAGAAGCCAGGTGCTCAAAACGGCAGCTCTCGAAACCGGTGTGATTAGCAAAAGCTACCTTAACGGCTGCCTCCGGACGACCAACCCAGGCCTGGTTTTCAAGCCCTTGTTTCTCCGGCGTACCGGCAATTTTCAACTTGTAGGCATCTATCATGTACATGCCGGCCTGGTGCGGCACATGCCCTTGCTGCGATGGGCGCAGCCAGGTAGCGTGCTCAAAACCAATGCCTTTTACATACACATTGCTCACAGGTCTGTCAATAGTACCGGCTATCGTTAACAAAGTTTCTAAAGCGGGAGCTACCACCCGTGCCTGGGGCATATCCTCCCCTGTACGTGGCCAATAATATAGTTTATTGGTTTTTAGGTCGGCATACCACTCACCCGGCTCATCTAAAAACTCAATGGCGTTAGTAAGGTAAAACGCCGAATTGCCGTTCATCTTATTGTCCTTATCAATAACTGCTTGCGGCCAGGGGTGTTCAAATTGTATACGACTTTCGGGTTGTTGAAAGGTAAGCTTGGTTTGCTTGCCTTGTACTGTAACGGTTTTTACCCGCAGATTGGCAATAGCCCACATCTGGTGAATCACCATTTCCATTTGCCCCGCATTGGCAGGCAATTTTACCGTTGGCGTAGGTATCCATATTTCTTGTTTAGCCTTATCCAGCGACAGGATTCGAGCCATTTGATTATCTCTGTCTGTTTCACGTGCACGAACAGCCTTGTGGCCGTTTATCCAGATTTGCCTGAATTGGAAGGGCTGGCCTTCAAATGCAGGCAAATCACTCACCCAAATTTTACCCTTAGCTGCTGCTGAAAGTCCGGAAACGGGAGTATTTAATTTTTTCCAACCTTTTATGGCAATGCCGCCATCCAGTACAGGTTGTTGGTTAGGTGCTGCTTCGATATAGGTAGGTGACTGCTCGGTGCCTGAATCTTCGGGGCGGATAAATACTGGTTCGGTAAGTCCATAAGTACCGCCTAACATTATAATATGGATACCGCCTTTAACCGATGCATCATCCAGCCGCCGCAGCTCACGTGCCTGACGCAAGGCCGCATGCAGTGTAGCTTTGGGCGCTACTTTAGTACCCGAGTTGCTATCGGCGCCTGTAGGCGATAAATAAATATCTGCAGCTTGTACGCTTACCGAAAGGCAGGCCATCGAAAGGATGCAGATTATTTGGCGTAAGGTTTTATCCATCATTTAATTTTAATCACTCAAGTTATTGCGACCATTATAGTGGCAATCTTTGCGTGCAATGCTGTTAACCGCTCAGAGAAGATTGCCACGTCATTATCGCTCCTCGCAATGACATAATTGTTTTTACTCTTGAAACACCGATTTCACAAAAGCCGTATTGGCACTGAAATTCCACTTTACGTTGCGAGGATCCTTCACATCGCGTGAGCGTTCTATCACTAGCCAGCCTTCCCACTTCATCTTATCCAGGGTTTTCTTAACTTTTTTCAGATCAACTTTAGGGTCATTCTGCAGCCATGCGCCGTCGGTGTTGGTGCAATGGATCTGGCAAATGCGTTTTTTTCCTAGTATCTTCAATTCTTCGTTCACATCGCGCCCATTATCCCAGGCATTAGAAAAATTGAAGTAACTTTTAATAGCCTTTGAGCCTACTTCATCCAGCAGCTTAGCTTCGTCGGTAGCATTCAGCGATGTTTCTATCCCAATAACCACCCCTACTTCTTCGGCTTTGGGCGCAATCAGTTTCAGGCGCTCTATCACAGCCGGACGAAGTTCAGGATTCTTGGTCAGGTCACTGTTTACGCCTAATGGCAAAAATGCCACTTTAACGTTCATGGCCTTCATGGTATCGATACAATCCTGCACCATGCGGTCCACCCCATCACGCTTGGCAAACGACTGGGCGAAAAAGCCGGTCATGGCCAGCGAGCATATTTCCAAGTTCAGTTCTTTAGCCTTATCTAAAAACTGCTGGCGTATTTCGGGCTGGGCCAGCTGGTTTTCGAACGTAGGGCGATTACCTAAACCTCCCATATCCACCTCTACCCCATCTGCGCCAATATCTTTAGCTAGCTGGAAGGCACCAAGCTTTTGCCTTTTTAAGATCATCAGATCAACCACAGCAACTTTATAACGCTGACCTTTAGCCATATTAGTAAACGTAGATGCCCAGCTGCTTTGCAACAGTGCAACACTTGCTGTTAACATAGCTCCCTGGGCAAGGAAATTACGCCTGGTTGATGTAGTTTTCATCGTTTTGTACGTTTCCGCTTTAATAAAAAGCTTTTTATTTTTGGTTTATATTGGCGTTCCTTACAGGCTGGGCTATCCGCTCATACGCTTGCAGGCGTTAGCCACCAGCCTTTATCCGCTATTCCTAACGCATTTATTTTTTCAACACTCCACGCCATTACGGCAAAAGAGGGTTTCGTTTAGCTTACTTGTTAAACAGTTTCTCTAACTGATCAAACCCGTGTATGGCATTGGCCGGCAGGTTTTCACCTTTAGGACCAAAAACGTATTGAGCCGGGTATTTTTCTATAGTAACTTTCGATTCGTCAACTTTACCGTCTGCACCTTTTACGGCGTTAAGGTTCAGGTTAAAATGCTTAGCTACAAAATCGTACATGGCTAAACGTTTTGATTTGCCGTAGTCATGTCCTTCTTTTGGAAAGTGGGCATTTTGCACCATCTCGGGTTTACCATAGTATCCGTATATTTTTTGCAGGTAAGGCAAATCGGTATCGGGCACATTGGCAGACCAGTCGCCACCATCTGATATCACCAGTTGCGGGCGTGGCGCAGCCATAGCAGCCAGTTCATCATTATTGGTGCCGCCACCGCACAAATGCACCGGTTGCCCGCTTTCGCAAGGACATCCACCCGAAAAATAGCTGGATAGCATTACCACAGGTACACTTAACTTAATACGGTCATCCAAAGCCGTAATCAACATAGTTTGGCTGCCGCCGCCTGATGCGCCAGTAATAGCAACACGGTTTGGATCAGCTTCTTTAAGCGTTAATAAATAATCCAGTATGCGGAAACTGTTTAACGCTTGTACCGTCATAGCCAAACTACGGCGGTGGTCTTCGCCCTTAAATTGCAGCAAAGATTCGCCCCAGGCAAACAGGTCATAACTAATAGCCATGGCACCCATACGAGCCAGCGTGGCATAACGGTATTGCCCGTCGGCACGGTAGCGGCCATCGCCAAAGTGCCCGTCTGGGCAAAGTACAACCGGTATTTTACCTTTAATTTTTAAAGGCTTATATAACGACCCGCTTACATAAACGCCGGGTAATGTTTCAATAGCAATATTCTCGATGGTATAGCCATCCATTACCCGTTTATTGGTAATGATAGGTTTTGATTTAGGCCGGGCGGGCATGGGCGATAACTGCAAAGCCTGCAACATGCAGGGGCGCAAATCGTACTTCCGTTTCTCCCAGCTGGTTTTGTCGTTATAACGTGATGAAAGGTAAGCCAGCTTTTCTCGTCCTTCCTCAACTGTTATGCGCGAGTATTCATAATATTTTAGCTTGAAAGCATTGTGGCCTTCCTCATTTACCTTCATATCCAGCGGTGCCAATACCGAAGCGAGTGTTGCTGCAGCTGTGGTTTTGTAGCGCCAGTCGGCATAGGGTACGAAGCGGTCTTTCACCATATCTTCCGAGTACTTGATCTTTACATGAAAACGATCCTGAATTTCGGTAAGCACCTGCTTCAGGGGTTTCTTGTACTCGTTATCGGAATTGTTGGTTTGGGCATAGGAAGCGCTCACACTGAATATCACTATCCAAAGTAATCCTGCCACGCACTTTTTAAGTATTTTTTTCAATGTTATTTTATATTAATACGTTCATTACAGGGAACGAAGCAATCTCCATATACAAGGCTATTGACCAAGCTTGAGGAGATCGCCACGTTGTTATCGCTCCTTGCAACAACATTGGTATAGTTTAGCTTTATAAATCCTTACTATCCGCTTTTATCTCCGGCAACGTATAACCGGCTACCTTAGGCCACTCACCATTTTTAATCTCAACCAGTTTCAACTTTTTAGGATCCACTGCCACGTGCTTAATACGCAGGCGACGCCAGGTGTACACAAAGTGCACCATACCATCGCTGCTTTGTATAACCGACGGATAGGAATATTGGCTGATGGGTGAATCTTCTAAGATTAAAGCTGCATACCAGGTTTTGCCGTTTTTGCTTACTGCTACATTCAGTGGTGTGCGCGGACCTTTGGCTAATGTTCCGGGTGGCAGCACGTGGTTATAAACCAATAACTGGCGGCCATCCTTTAACGTCACCGCGTCGGTACCCGAATTATTATTCGGCAAATTGGTTTTAGCCAGCGGCGACCAGGTCATACCCTGATCTGATGACCAGGACTCCAGCACCGCACGGTTACGGCTACGGGCCAGTATTTGCAAGCGGCCATCTTTATGTTTTAAAATGCTTGGCTGTATAGCTTCTAAAGAATCAGGCCCTTTAGCAACTGTTACTTTTTTCCAGGTTTTGCCAAAATCTGGAGTTATCTCAAAATGTACGCGCCAGCCGCCTTTACCTTCCGTACTGGTTGGGCAAATTAAATTTTTACCTACTAATACCGGCTTGTTTTTAATAGGACCTAAATACCCTTCGGGTAAAGCCTTTTGTCCCGACCAGGTCATACCACCATCTTTAGAAGTTTTAAAATACCCTTTCCAGGTGGATGGGCTGGGGCCAATTTTGTAAAACAGCATCAGCTCGCCGCCCGGTATCTGGTATAATACGGGGTTCCAGGTTGGATAGCGTAACGTATCGTTTTGTATGCCGTTGGCTACATTTACCCCTTCGGTCCATTTACCCTTAACCAGGCGGCTTACCCAAATACAAACATCGGGGTTACGCTCTTTGGTACCACCAAACCAGGCAGCTACCAAGCCTTTAGGCGTTTCAACAACGGTTGATGAATGGCACTCTTTGTAAGGCGCTTTCTCATAAATAAACTCATCGTTAACGATGCCGCTACGCCAGGGGTTACTTATAGTTTGGGCGCTACCTATTCCTGCCATGGCAGAAAACAACAGTGCTATAATTCCTTTTTTTGCAATTGAGGTGTACTTCATTTTGGTAGTATTTATTGGGCAGGTTTACCCTCAGCAGCCGCTTTAGCAGCCGCCTTTTTAGCCTTAACCGCATCGGTATAGGCTTTAAACATATCGTGCCAGTTACGGCCGTGGGTATTCAGGTATTGCTCGTTATAGGTTTTGTATATCTCAAATATGGCCGATATCTGGGTCATGTTCTTAAAGTCAACTGCTTGTTCGCGGGCTTTTTTCAGGTTATCGGTCAGTACCTTTTCCTCCTGCTCCGTCAGATTTGGAACAATGCTCTTGTAGCCATTTAAGGTAAATGCTACCTTGCCAATGGTGTACTTATCCAGTATCGCTTCTACCTGCGGCTCAGTAAGGTTTTGGCGCAGGCCGCTCATCAGGTTCTCATGCACCGATTTGGGCATGGCCGAAATGGCGATGATCTGCCTGTCCATGGTGCTTAATGGCTTGCCAGTATAAGGGTTGATACCTGCCGGAACGGTAGTATACGGATGATCGTTGTTCCAGTCGCGTATGGTTTTAAGATGTGTAGCTATAACCTCTTTCAACGCGGTTTCTTTTTTGGTGTCGTTTAGGGTTAATGCTGCAACCCATTCTGCCGCTTTTTTATTGGAGTCTTCGTCAGACTTGGCGCGCTGTTCGGCAGTCATGGCGGGTTTGGCATCGGCCGCAGATGTACCCTGCTGGGCATAAGCATTTACGGTAAAAAGCAATGCTGCCGCTCCGCTGATGAATAATGGTTTAAAGCTTTTCATAATTGGTTATTGAAATTTCTTCTCTTAATAAACTTGACTATAAATCCGATTTAAAGCTGTAAGTACCTGAACCGGCCTCAAATACTGCCATACCTGCATCCATTTTCACAAACTTTAATCCATCAGCCTCTGCAGCTTTTTTTCCGCCCTCAGTTACCGCATCAACCGATTTTGCGGGAATAGAAATCAAAGCTGTTGCGTTTGCCGGAACGGTAATATTCCAATCGAAATTATTACCTTTTTTCCACTCGCTTTTTACCAGGCCGTACGGCGTTTTGTAAGATGCATTAACGAAACTTAAACCATCGGTAAGCATTGGTTTCATAACCACCTGTTTAAAGCCAGGTTGGTTAATACCTGCTTTAATAGCCGCCAGATTTTGGTAGTACCATACTATCAAATCGCCCAGCAGCATCACATGGTTGCCCGAATTCATGCTAGGGTTAGCCGTATCGCCGTTCCACAACTCCCATATGGTGGTAGCACCGCGCTCGGCCATGTAGCCCCAGCTGGGGTAATCTTTATTAGTAGCAATTTTATAAGCGAGGTCGGGACGGCCGTACTCGGTTAGTCCGCGCATGAGCCATTGCGTACCAATAACACCGGTGGCTATATGGCTGTTATCGGTAGTGGTTACCCGTTTAACAATGTTGGCAAATACGGCCTTGCGGTTAGCAACAGGCGTAATATCAAAATATAAAGGCAGCAGGTTGGCTGTTACGGTGCCATTGTCATACTGCTGCGTTTGTGCATTATAAAATTTAGCGTTAAAGGCATCAGCAATCTTTACTGATAACGCCGAAAACGCTTGCGCATCCTGTGGTTTGTTCAGCAGCTTTGCGAATCGCTTCATCAGGAACAGCATGCGGTGGTAGTAGGCTGTTGCAATCAACTGACCGTTTGTGGTACGGGTGCTATCCTTAGCGTGAATTAATTCTGGCGATTCGGGCGGTACACACCAGTCGCCGTACTTGTCTTTAGTAAGGATGTAATCTTTCATGTATTTGCCCTGCATGTAACTGAGCCATTTTTTCATGGAGGCATAGTGCTTCTCTGCCGGGCGCAGGTCGCCGTATTGCTTGTACAGCATATCGGCAATCAAGATATAGGTGCCGGGCCAGGTCATGTTATCACTGTAGTAGTTCCAGTAAGCCGGGGCTACGTCAGGGATGGCACCTTCAGGTGTTTGCGCTTCCTCAATATCATCCAGCCATTTGGAGTATAGCTTATGGTTATCAAAAATAAAGCTCTCGCCCAATGAACCGGTAGCGCGGTCGCCCAGCCACGGCATACGCTCGTTGCGTTGCGGACAATCAACCGGCATGCCTTTGTAATTACCAGCCACGCCCCACCAGGTATTTTTATAGACCTGGTTAATTATATCGTTTGATGTTTCGAAACTTCCAATAGTAGCCAGCGCATCATATACCACATCACCTGTAAAATCACTCTCTTTAGGTTTGCCCGGATAACCGGTAACTTCTACATATCTAAAACCATGATACACAAACACTGGGTGCCAGGTTTCTTCGGTGCTGCCCTTTAAAGTGTAAACGTCGGTCACCTTTGCGTCGCGCAAGTTGGCTATGTACAGGCTTCCGTCTTTTTGCAGTGTTTCGGCAAAGCGGAGCGTTACTTTATCACCGCGTTTGCCCTTTACTTTAAACTTGATCCAGCCGGTCATGTTCTGGCCCATATCCATAATATAGGTGCCCGATTTTAACTCGTTCAGCTTTTTTGGTTTAAGCGTTTGCATCACCTTAATAGGTTCGCTCATTTGGGCTACCAGTTTACCGGTAGGCACCGGCGTAAGTTGTGGCTTTAGCCATTTAGTATCATTATAGCCTGCTTTATTCCAGCCTCCCAATTCTTTGGTGGCATCATATTCTTCGCCATCATATTCGTTATTGGTGCGTATAGGGCCATCGGCAGTCATGCGCCAGGTTTGGTCGCTTACTACCAGTTGGTGATGACCGTCCTGATACTCAATATCCAGTTGCAACAGCATTTTTGGAAAGCCGAACTCCTTTATCTTTTTAGGCTTGTACTTAGGACGCATAGTAAAATACCGCCCGTTGCCTAATACGGTTGCAACAGCATTCTTACCTGGCTTTACCTCAGCTGTAACATCATAAGTGGTGTACTGTACCGATTTGTTATAATCGGTAGGCATTTGTGCCAATACCTGGTTACCAATGTATTTGCCATTGATATATAACTCATAATGCCCAAGGCCAGAGATATAAGCCGTTGCCCGTTTCACCTTCGTTGCCGAAGCAAACTCCTTACGGAAATACCGGGCCGATAAACGTGAAAACTTAGAAACGCTATCCCATGCAAACCCTTTTTCATATCCTATCCATTTGGCTTTCCAGTTGGCAGGCAGCAATAAACCCATGCTCCATTTAGCCGGGCTGCTCCAGGCACTTTCGCCGTTGTTGGTGTACACTTTCACCTTCCAATAACAGGCAGTACCACTTTTAAGGGCCTTGCCTTTGTAGGTAACCATGATCGATTCATTGGAGGCCGTTTTGCCCGAAGTCCACAAATCACCCTGGTTGGCGGCCAGCTTAGCCTGAGTGGATGCCACTAGAACTTCATAAGCCATTTGCTGAACGTTACGGCCACTACTTTGTATTTGCCAGCTTAAGCGCGGCTGGGTTACATCGATACCTTGTGGGTTTACCAGCATCTCTGTACGCAAATTTTGCAGTTGGATATCGGCTGCAAAGGTAGAGGCGCTCATGAGGCACAAGCCAATAAGCATACCCATATATATTTTTAAAGTCCTTCTCATCTTCCTGAAAAATCAAAATAGAGGTTCAATTCTTTGGCCCGTTTAGGCTCCTTCTCGTAATCGTAAAAAATGTGTTTCATGCCCATCGGCCCGGTATCTTCGGCTCCCAGTGTTTTGTTACCTATAGCGCCTATGCCCTGCATAAACGATATATCGCCCGACGGGAATTTAACCACATAGTTATGCCACTGGTCGTCTCTTGCCGTTGGGGTGAACAGGCGCAAAAACGTATCCTCGTCCTCGGCCACAACCGTAAACGGCTGACCTGTGGTTATAAATTTACACCAGTACAAATTTGCATGATAGCCTTTAAATTCAGGATATACCCAGCTTTCGCCGGTCTCAGTATCATTGTAATCTTTTTTCCATACACCCAGCTGAGTACCCTTCATGCGGTTTTTCCAAACCCGGTACGGTCCACTACCCATGTACTCTACAGACTTTATTTGCTTTTCGGGGAAGGAAAAGTTTACACCTACAAAATTGGTGAAGTAGTCGCCGGGAAAATAGCGTACTTTCATCTTTACCCAGCCCGATGGGTAAATGGTCCACTGTAGGGTATTATAGCTGGCCTTACGGTCGTAAGTAGATTCAATAACCAAGTTCCTGCCATCCATTTTCTGCGTAAAACCTTTAAAGTTAGTTAAGCCTTCTTGCAGGATAGGCCCGTTTGTGAATGGAATGGCACCCTTAGCATTTTCGACGGCCCGAAGCATACCATTATTTTTGCTAAAACTCAGCTTAATTCCATTAGCCGTAACACGGTAAAGCGAATCGGCCTCTGTTACAATAACCTCACCTTTGGCATCTTTTACCACCAGTTTACGGGCCGCTCTTTCCGGACGGGTAATTGGCCAGCTCCAGGTAAACAGTTCGCGATTGTGGTTGTCGGTTACGGTGATGTATAAAAAGTCGTAGCCTTTATAATCGGAGGGCAGATTAAGCTTAAGTTCGCCTTTCTCGAATGGTTTGATGTTAGGTGAAGTAATAGCAAAACTTTGCTCGGCGGCTTTAGCCTTGCCATAAGTATCTGCAACCCGCACCAATTTACCGGTAAAGCTGCACTGGTTAAGGTTTGTAAAGTTATAGCGGTTCTCCAGCTCAAAAGTACCGTCAAATCCCGAAGCTATTTCGCGGCGCTCGAAATGCACCGGCGACCATACCTCTTTTACTGTGAAAAAACTGCCTTCTTTTTCATGATACGGGCCCACAATACCATCGGCACCATGGTCTTTATCAGTATCAATAGCGCCGTTCTTATCGGTACGCACTACGCCCTGGTCTGCAAAATCCCACAAGAAGCCGCCGGCCGACAGCGGGTTGTGCCACATGGCTTCCCAATAATCTTGTATGCCTGCGCCATGTCCACCATCATACATACCATGTAAAAATTCGGTAGGCATAACAATGCTGTGGCCGTTATCATAATTGCCTATGCCATAGTTAAAATCGCGGTAGTGCTGGGTATCAAACCCACCAAAATCTTCCCAGGCATGTATAACCGGGCGGTGCTGTATATCCAGTTTTCGAAATAGTGGATCGAGCTCATAGTTATGACCACCTTCGTTACCATTAATCCAAAATACAACCGACGGATGATTTTCATCATGCTGCAGCAACGCTTGCGTTAGCCTGGTACCGGTAGGCGTATCATAATGGCCGTGCCAGCCGGCCAGTTCATCCATTACAAACAAGCCCAGCGAGTCGCATACATCCAAAAAATGATCATCTGGCGGGTAATGCGACATACGCACAGCATTCAGATTTAAATCCTTCATCAGGTTTACATCGGCTATGCTGCGCGCTTTGCTCAATGCCCTGCCCGTTGTTGGCCAAAACGAGTGACGGTTAATGCCTTTAAATTTAATTTTGCTTCCGTTTACATAAACACCATCACGTTGTTTTACTTCAATGGTTCTGAACCCAAAGCGCTTAGTGAGTGTATGTATTACCTTGCCATTTTGCGTGAGGTTGAACACTACTTTATATAGGTTGGGAGCCTCGGGCGACCATAGCTTAAGGCTCTCAAATTTGCTTTGCATATGTACCAGCGTATCTGTTGCGTTCAGCTTTATAGATGCACCTACTGGTTGGCCGGTTATGGTATAAACTTGTGCGGATACCAAACTGTTAGCCAATACATTTTTCAAATATATATCGGCCTTAAAATCTCCGCTGGCCTGTGCATCCAGTGAAGCACGACTAATATGCTGTACTGGCAATGCCTCCAGATATACCGGGCGGAATATGCCGCCAAATATCCAGAAATCGCCTTTACGCTCGGCTTCGTTTACCGATTGATTGGCCGAGTGCTTGGCTACAGTAGCTTCGAGTAAATTTTCGCCGTTATAATTTATTAGCAGGCTGATGTCATACTTAAAGGCGTAGTACGAACCCTGATAAACAGGGCCGGCCGACTTACCATTGATTTTAACCTCGGTATCAGTCATGGCGCCTTCAAATACAATTTGTATGGTTTTACCTTTAAAAGATGCCGGTACTTTAAACCTGTACTTGTACTGTCCTACTTCTTTACCGCGGGCCGTATCTTTAGCCCAACCGTAATTGTATTTACCAAAACCCTGTAGCTCCCAATTAGAGGGAACCGGAATAGTAGTCCATTTACCTGAATTGCGCCCGGCTGAGCAGTAAAATTGCCATTTAACCGTATGATCACTACCGGTACCGGACAGATACATTTTTTGCGTTTGCTGGGCATGGGCATTTAACCCGGTTGAAAACAGCAGGCAAAAAAATAGTATACGCAGGTAGATAGTTTTCATTAAAAACACTTAATTATTTGGATTAAAATTCAGCGGATTATCAGTACGAAATGGTGCAGCGGGCAACCCGGCTTTGTTGTAAAAGTTAGGTTGAGCAGCTTCATCCCAAGCAAAACGTACGGCAACCGGCTTTTTAACAGACGGTGCCGAAAGCAGTAACTGATTGTCCTTAATCATTACATTGGCAGGCACAAACTTATTATCGGCACCCGCAATTGTAAAATGTGTTAGCGGCTTACCGTCCTGGCTAATCAGGCCACCACCTAAATGGGTAAAGCTTAAAATGGCCTGGTCGCGGTCTACTTTCATGTTGCTAAACACTGGACCTAAATACTCAGCTTTTGAAGCATATGTTTTACCTAAGGCAACCAACGCCAGCCTCCGACCCACTTCCCACTTAAATGGTGGATGAATGTTTTTTACGTTATCATTTAAATCGGTAGTAATGATCATACCTGTGTTTGGTATTTTCAGCACTTGCTCCTGCGCTTCTCTAAACTCAGGCAGTGTTTCTGTAGTAAACTTTTTGTCTTGCGAGTTGAGGAAGGGTGCCAACTGCACATAATAAAAAGGCATGGCTGCATTCTGGAACACTTTACGCCAGCTCTCCATTAGCGCCTTCATTTTGTAAATATAGCTGGTGGTTTCGCCCACATTGCTTTCGCCCTGGTACCATAGTACACCTTTAATTGCATAAGGCGCCAAGGTCTTAATCATGGAGTAATAAAACTTACCATGATCGGCAGGTACTTTTATGGTTTTAAAGTAGGGCTCTTTATCGTACGCGGTGGTATCTATCCAAGGCTCAATACGGCTGCCGCTTACTGCTGATGAGATTACACCAACGGGCACTTTTAACTCCTGTTGCAACTTTTTAGCAAAGAAATACCCTACCGCCGAAAAATTACGCAAGGCTGAATCCTGCGCTATGCTCCAGCCACTATGAGTTGAATCGGGTTTCACCTGACGTTTGCGGTCTACCAGAAAAATGCGGATAGCCGGGTTATGCGCCCGTTCTAACTCATCAATAGGCGATGCAGCCGTGCTGGTATCGGGCCTGGCCACTTTGCTGTTCTTGCGCATTTCATACTGCATGTTGCTTTGGCCCGAGCATAGCCATACCTCTCCTACCAATACATCAGTAAGCGTAATTTTATTTGTGCCGGTTATGATCAGGCTCTCGCCTTTTGCCGATGCTGGCATGGCGCTTAACAGAACTTTCCAATTGCCATCAGCACCGGCAACGGTAGTTTTGAGTTGCTTGCCGAATTTAACCGTAACCTTTTCGCCAGCTGCGGCTGTGCCCCATATGGGTACCGGTCGGTTACGCTGTAAAACCATACCATTGCCTAAAATATTGGGCAGCACCACTTGGGCTTTGCTGCTTAGCGGTTTTAACTCGCAAATAGCCAGTGCAAAAAGAGCGATATGGAAACTACGTTTCAACATTAATAAGGCTTTGTAGTAAACGATTTGATATAGAATGCGGCCTGTTTAACCGGTTCGCCAGCTTTAGGCAAGTCGTAACTCTGGTCTGTTGGGGTATCGGCATCCGGGAAACGGCGTACATCACCCGTGCGGAATACTACGCGGCTGATGCTGTTAACAGGCGCAAAAAACAACGACGGAGAGAGGTCTTTACCATTTACATTCACATAGTAGAAACGGGTATCTACATTAAACTTCAGCTTAATGGTGTAGGCCTTACCAGCCTCGTATTTCATAAAGTTTTTATAGCGGTACCCTGCCTTTGCCCGGAAGTTGCCCGTTGAGTCGAAACTTAGGCGGATAGCCGCCTGGCCTTTCTCATCCTGAAACTCGATATCGAGCATACCGGTATTGTTTTGCGCCGGTGTAACGGTAAACTCTGTTTCCAGCTTTTTAGATACTGGTACCACCCGCTCAGCCTTGGCATAGTCAAAACGGTCCCCATCTTTCAGCGAAAGGCTTTTGGTACCGTCAGGCGCTTTTTCGATACCCACAGGCGACCATTGCGGACTAAAGGTGTTCCATTTATCCAGTTCATGGCCAGCAGGTAACTTGTTAAAATCTTCATTAGCATGTTCGGAAACCGTACTGGCAATCGGCACCGGAATAAATGAAACCCAGATATCTTCCTTATTCATGCTATAGGTTACCCACATTTTACCATCGGGCGGGGTTCCGTTACCTTCAATAATACCACGCACATACTGCGGACCGTATGATTTGTAGTTACCGCCGTAACGCATGGTAGAAATTTCGCCGTTCACTACCAGCAGGTTTTTATAATCTAACCCATCATCACTTACCGATAAGGCCAGCGGCCATCTAAATTCGGATGGATTGTACACCGTAGCATACTTACCATCGCTGGTACGCTGCCCCCATATTTTGGCGGTAGCGTTTACAAAGCGCGGTGCACGTGCAGCATTCTGTGGCCATGTTTTACCATTATCGGTACTAATGGCGGTTAAGGCATTTTTCCATAAGCCAACTACACGGCCATCAGGCAGGTGATAATAGTTGAATGCCTTGTACTCTTTATGTAATGGAATAAGCGGGTCTTTACGGTCGGTTTCTTCTACCCATTGCATCATCATGAGCGGGTTAGCCATCAGCTCATCACAAGCCTGTACAAAACCTTTGTCTTTGCTTTTTTTATAGAAAGGGTATGACGTGTTGCTCTCATTCCATTTAGGATTGTAATGTATAAAATAGATAGGGCCATATTTACCATTAGGCAACACCTCGCGTACCACGCGGCCAATACCCAGGCCATCATTTGGATCGTCGTGCGCATCCAGCACAATACCATAAAAGCCCAGTACCAGCAAGCGGTTCAATTTGGAGGTATAAAAACCCATACGCTGGTGCATCACCGACATTAAATCTTTAGCAACGCCCGGGTTACCGGGTTTGGTAGTACCATCGGGTATTTTGTACTGTGGAAAAACAACTGTTGGTTTAGACCAGGTATTGCCATCCTTAGAGGTAATTACTAACGTTTGGCCTGGTGGCACACTCTCGCCCACTTTATCGCTCAGGTACTCTACATAAAAAGTATTTTTCCAGTAAGCCAGCATGGGTGCGTGATTATAGGTAAACCCAAAGCCCTCGGCCTGCTCGGGGTGTTCGCGGTTGGCCCTGAATATTTGCTGACTATGTACACCTACCACCGGCGTTAGCTGGCCATGATGGTAATCAACATTAACCACCGTATTACCGCTATAGTGTACCGTATCCTGCGCATAAGTAATGGTTGCCACACTTATAGCAGTAACTACAGTTAACAAATATTTAAATTTCAATATCTTCATAGGTTTTATAATGCCTGCATTACTGCTGGCCTATCTCTTTCTTAATATTATTTAACGTTTTTTTACTTGCTTTAAATATAGTGCCGTGCTTGTGGCCTTCGGGTACTTTTACCTGGTTTGATATATCGGTAAATGTTTTAAAGTCGGTGGTTTGCATAGCGCCGTAACGTTTCAGGCGATAAGAATCATAGTAAATGAGCCATTTATCGCCTGCCTTGGTCGCATTAGGGCCTTCAGAAAACAATTCAGTAAAACGCTTTGAGTAGTCATGGTATGGCCCTAAGGGGTTATTGGCAAAAGCCACCAATATATTACGGTTAGGCCGCGTGTTATCTTTCATCACCAGTACATAATCCTGATGGCCTCTCTTTAAAATTTGCGCATCAATTACACTGAAGCCTGGATCAAGGAAAAGCTTGGCTGGCGTGAAGGTTTTAAAATCTGTTGTGGCAGTATAGTAAAGGCGGTGGTTGTTATTCTCATCCTCCTGCCCTTTGGGAAAGCGGAAAGGGATGGTTGATGCCCATACAATGATAAAGCGCTTAGCTTCATCGTCATAAAATATTTCCGGCGCCCACACATTAACGGTAGTCGGCTCATTAGCCATAATATTAATATGCTGCTGTGCCGACCAATGAATCAAATCTTTAGAGCTGGCATAGCCGAAACCTTGATCGGCCTTCCAGCCGGTAGTCCACACCAAATGAAAGGTACCATCCGGCCCCTTAGCAATGGAAGGATCGCGCATTATTTTGGCATCACCAACCTCTGGCTTGATAAAAACATGGTTTAAGTCGGTCCAGTTGTAAGCATCGGTGCTGTACAGCAAACGCAAACCTGCCGAGGCCGGCTCATTAAATGACGTGAACATATACACGTCTTTTTTGGATGCGCATGATGTGATGAGCATTAAGCTGCCCAGCAACCAAACAAGCTTTATCGTCTTAAACGATAGTAAGAGATCTTTCGGAACGGACGGACTTTTCGCTTTAAGAAGATTCTTCAAATATGCGCGAAATGACAGTCCACTTTTTGAATTCAAACTTTTCATCAGACCTATCTCCTTCCCTTAAACTACATCCAGTATCAGCACCCAATCGTTGCCGTAAGCGGGCTGGCCGGGCGGATTAAAGTTCATGGTAGCCGTTTTGGTTTGCGTGCCCGCCAGGGTGGTTTGCCCGGTGCGAGGGTTGAACCAAGAAGCTTTTATTTTAGCGCCTTTTAACTTAGCAGTATTCACCGCTATGTTTTTACCTGTATAAGTGTATACCATAGCGTAGTTGCTGCCACGGGTAGCCAGCAAGTAATTATAGCGTGTGCCTTGTTTACCTGCAATCAAAGACTGATCGGGTACACGGTCGAAATACGAGCGCGAAAGCATCAGTTTTTTCACATACTGCATTTGCAGCGCACCCGGATCGTTAATGGATTGGTACCAGTATTCCTTGGAGCCGTAAGCACTGCCTTTATCAGTAGGCTTATGCATTTGCATTACATCATTATTGCCATACGTGTAACCGCAAGCACCTGCAAATACCGACCAGTAGGCATAGCGACGAACATCGGCAGCTTTCCAACGCGGCAGTTTAACGTTATGTAAACCGTAAGGTATTTTTTCGTACGATGGCTCGGCATCCAGCGTAGGCTTAACTGGCGTTTTGTTGTAATCAACTTTTACGTATTTCCAGTTATCCTCGCCATACTTTAAGTCTTTGGCAGAGGTATCTTGTGCATAAGTACGGTGGCCAGATTGGAAGCAATTAAAGTCCAGCCAGTTTTCGTTATGAAACCAGGTGGATGATTGCGTACGGCCACGGGGGTGATAAGTGATCAGTTTGTCGGGATTACCGGTGCGCAGGGTGCTGCCAATGGTGTTCCATACCTGTGTTGAATCGCTGCCGGCAATATCGCCGCCATTCATCCAAATTACGTTGCTTCGGTTTTTATAACGTTCGGCCAAAAAATCAGCATAAACTTTAGCATTAGCCGAATTAACATGACCGGTTTTTGATTTGACAACCGATCCCCAAACAGGTACCAAAGCCATGTACAAACCCTTTTCGGCTGCACGGTCTACAATCCAGTCTACATGGTCCCAATAATCGTATTCTGTAGTATTAGCCGGATTACTGCCCTGGGTAATTTTAGGCTTGGTAATGTTGGCCGAAACTAAAGCCGAATCGCCGTAAATGTTCACTTCATTAATGTCGTGAATAACCATTACTTGTATTACGTTATATCCTTGCTTGCGGCGGGCTTCCAGGTACTTTTCTGCCTCATCACGATTGAGTTTAGAGAACAGCAGCCAGCCTGTATCACCCAGCCAAAAGAACGGCTTTTCGTTATCGGTAGTGAAATAGCGTTTGTTAGATGATACTTTAAGCTGGGGCAGTTGTGCAGGCTCTTTCACTATAAAAGCAAAGCCTATAACCGCCAAAAATAATATGCAGATGATTTTTTTTGACATAACTTTAAATACGTTTTAACCACAATACCGCAGCGCCGTTAGCCGGGCTTTGCAAACCGACAAGTTTAGCGCCTTTCATTTGCTTAGGTGCCGATAAGTTATTGCCTGTTCTGGGATCTATCCAATTAACCTGGTAATTGGCATTTGCATCCGTTGCAACCGGAGCTACAGCTCCGGTATTGCTGTAAATAATAAAACCTTTAGCCGGATTGCCCAGTGCCCATTGATCCTTAGGATTGCCGGTTAGCTCTAAGGCTTTCATACCTATAGCATCGGCCAACAGCTGCTGATTAACACCTGCAGGTAAATTTGGTAATGAACCACCGGCTATAAAAGCAGCCCAACCAAATTTATCGAAGCTATCGCCCGAGTAGATGACTGCCTTTTCGGGATACTTTTGTCGGTACTCTTTTACTGCACGGTAAACCTGCTCGAACGATGTTGCCTTGGGCTTTAGTAAACGGGCATGCTGACGAGGCGCAAGGTTCAGGCCGCCAGCAGGTGCATAAGCGCTGCCATCGGCCTGATAGTGCCAGTAACGGATATCGATCACATCAATAGCTGAGGAACGGACAGGATCGGCCAGGATAGCGTCTTGCACGTCTTTAGTAGTGCTTAAGCCAATAATGGCCTTCTTGCCTTTTTCTTTCTCCCACTGTTGTATGGTTTCTACCCAAAACTGAACAAAGTGCAGCGGACCGGTAAACTCAGCGCCAATCATTTGTATGACGCCGTTGTTGCCGGTAAAATTATCAAGGTTTTGGCGGATGAAAGCCTGATGCAGCTTGCGGCGTACCGGATGGTTTACATCGTAAAACTGCTCAGACATAAACACACGTTTATCACCTGCGTAAGGTACTGGCTCAGGGAAACCGGTATTGTTAATATTGTTAACAGGTCGCCAAGGGAAATCGGCATAATGGGCACCGGCCTCAATAATATTATGCTGAAAATAATTTTGGTTTATAAGTACCAAGCCCTTTTGATCGGCCAGGGTGGCAAACTGTTTCAGGCGGCTCCAGTACCACTTATTGTATTGCGTAATATCGTACTTGCTCAGGCCATCCCATGCGGTTTCTTTACCGCTACGGGCAAAGGGTAATTCATAAAAGGGAGCCCAAACATCGCCATCTATACGGCGTATGCGCTCGTGGTCGTCGCGGCGGCGTTCATACCACAAAGCGTAGTTTTGTTCAAAACCTATCAGGTGCTGCTTTTGCATCCAGTTAGCAACTTCGTTCAAATCATCAGTCAAACCGGTGCCTGTACGGCCAGGTACCCAACGGGTAAGAGCTGGCTTTGCTCCTTTTTTAAGATACACCGGATCGATAGAACCATTCCACCAGGGGGCATCCATGCGCATGCCACTCAGTACCGAATTTCCTCTAACTAACCAGCCATTACTTACCTGCATTACTCCTGCCATAGCTGGGGCAACAGGTTGTTTATAACCAATTTGGTCTATAGTTTTTACACCTTGTGCATTAACCGGTATAGCGTAGCGCTGCGGTACCTGGTCAATCCAATCGCTAATAGTTACTGCAGGTTTTACCGAATTAGCCGTGAGCTGAGCAGCTACCTTTACAGATGGACTGCTCGATGCCTCGGTCTCAATGTCTAAAATATCGGCTTGTTTGCTGATATCCCGTTCTAAACGCTGTTTTAGCTGCGTGTAGTAAAAGCTGCGCGGACTAAGCGTATTATTTGAATCGCCCCAGTAGCCATCGCCTGCAAATTGTGCCCAGGTACCAAATGCCCAGTTTTGAGCGCCTGGTGGCTGGTAGCAATCTACACGTGCTGCACTACAATTCCAGAAAAGGCTGTTTGCGGCATTCCAGCCGGCACCTTGACCATCCTGGCCGCGATTCATTAAACTTAAGGCCTGTCCATCTATATTCATCACATCATATAGCACGCCCGAAGCCCAGCTATCAATTGGACCGCTAAAACTGTACGGCTGCAAAGCCTGGCATTGCACAAATGCTGTTGGTCCGGGCGCACAATAGCCCACAGCAAAATCATGAAAGCCCTGCTCGGCGTATAAACGCTGAAACAAGGTTTGCCCGCCCATGGTCCAAAATGTATTGCGGCGATAGCCACCTATTTCTGAAACCGGAGCTAGTGATTTACAATCCTGAACAGTGATACGATTGCCGCTTTCGAGCACAAACACGGCCGAACCGGCAAAATGCTCAAAAGTTACCTGCCGTACCCAGGCATCGCGCACATTTTCGAGCGTAATGGCCATCCATCGGTGGGCCTCATCTTTAGGATTAGCTGCGTTATAAGCAGATTGCAGGCGTAGGTTTTCGACACCAATATTTTCAATTCGGCCAGCCCAGGCGTAATGACTTACCAGACCACCACCATAAGCAGAGTCAAGCGCTGTTGTTAACGGCGCATCAACAGTAATGGTGTTACCGTTTACAGCAGTTACTTTTCTGTCCCAAACAATATCACGCTCGCCCGGCTTCCAGCCCAGGGTGGTAATGCCGCCACCAAAGTGATCAGTTTTAAGAAAGTCAATCCAGTTCTTGGTGCTTGGCCTGCGAATGAGTATCTCATCACCTGCTTTAAACTTACCCGATGCTACCTTTAAAGACGTTGCATTAACCGGTACATAGGCTTCGGTAATTTTCAGCGTATCGCTTACCATGCGGTTGCCTTGCCCGGCTACCCGAATAAAAGTTTCACGATCGGTACCTGCCGCAATAAGTGTTGTGCCGCCATTCCTCATGCCACTGCCACGCAGCACCACGCCCGATGCATTTATTTTTAAGCTACCGCCTACCTCGTATGTTCCTTTACTAAGTAACACAGCTCCCCTAAAACCATCCTTACCAATGGGTAGCGATGCTACATAATCCAGTGCAGCTTGTATACGCAAAGTAGCGTCACCTGCTTTTACGGGCACCACTACTTTAACAGCCACATCGGGTATGGCCTGCTCTGAGGCTTTATAGCCGGCGTACGAATAATCGGGTATGCGATCTCCTTTGGCATCAACCGCATAAACAAGTTTGCCGCTCTTGTCAGCGGCTACTGGTGGTTGGGGCTTAGCTTTAGGCGGCGCCTTTTGGCTCCATGCGGGCGCATGTATAAACATGCACCCTAACATGCAACCAACCAAAAATCTTATGTTCTTGTTAAAACTTACTGTCATTTAAATTATTTAGCTGATGCTGTGCTCTTTCGCCTTTTTTAGCTAACTCATTTAAGTATACTTCGATGTTGCTGTAACCTCCGCCATTTTTAGCAAGGGCTGGTGAATCTGCCGCATTTTTAGGATTTAACCCATGCGCTGTTTCCCAGGCATCAGGTAAACCATCGTTATCACTGTCTTTATAAGGCGTACCTTTATAATCAGGATAACCACCTACCTGGCTTGGATCAGTTATGATTCCAATCTTGTACGAGTCAATTGGCAGGCGGCGATGTTTAAATTGTGTATCAGGCAGTTTAACGCCTTCTTTGTATTCAATTTTACCGGTAGCCACTTGTTTGATAATGCGCGCATCCACAGCATCACGCACGGGTAGGGTTGCACCTGCATTGGTTAACACGAATTGGCGGGCAGCATGAGCTGACGATATTTTAACAGCCGGCATAGGGAAAGGCTTGTTCCATTTCATGTAATCGGTATACTGACCGGCGTCGGCCATCTCTTTACCGCCCTCACCTTCTACCTGAACGCCGCCAGCCCAGTTATCAGCAGTAATTTTAGGATAGCCTTCCATTACGTTACCATTCACATAAGCCATACCAAATACACGCTCTTTTAATTTAGAACGGCCTGATTCGGGTTTCAAAATACGGTGACCAACCGGCTCGTTTTTAGGCGTGGCCGGGCCTGGTTGAAAATAATTGTTGATGATGTTAAATTTAGCTGTGTAATCGCCGCCATCCATTGAGCGGTGTACCCAGTTAAATACTACGTTGTTTACAAAGTTGTAAATGCCGTTCCAGCCAATTGATGGGTTACGGCCGGTATTATCGGCCCATAAGTTGCGTACAAGCAAGCTATTTTCGCCACCGGTAGTACTGCCAAAAGCATGGTTCCAGGTATCTAACGATTCTGAGTAGATACAGTTGGAAATGGTTACGTTAACCGTACCCAGCTTTTCTTCTTTTGAGCCATCGCCCGGATCGAACATGTGACGGTAGATGGACATATTTTCATCCAATCCCCAGCTGGTTGAACAATGGTCGATAATGATATTACCTACCGGGTTGCCGCCTAGCGAATCATCACGGCGGCCCACATTCGTTTCGCCACGGCGGAAACGCATATAGCGCAGCACTACATCGTGCGTGTTAATCCAAACTGATTCGCCTGCCACACAGATACCACTGCCCGGGGCCGACTGGCCTTCGATAGTAATATATGGTGCCCGGATGATGAGCGGGCTTTTAATGCGGATGATACCTGAAACGTTAAAAACGATTATACGTGCACCACCCTGCTCACATGCCCAGCGCAAAGTGCCGGGGCCGCTATCGGCCAGGCTGGTTACCACATATACCTTACCACCACGACCGCCAAATGAGTGTGCACCGCCACCTTCTGCTCCTGGGAAAGCCAGTAGATCTGCCTGCGGTAAATCATTTGGACGCGCAGCCCATGGAATATAAGGTTTGCCATGGCGCATATCATAATCAACAGCTGTGTAAGCAATCTTCCAGGCCGAGTCTGACTTGCGTGTTGCCTCCTTCATCATGGCATTGCTGGCGGCGGCAACATCGGCCGGAATTTGAGGGTATTGGGCCATCACTGGTTTGGCAAAAAATGCAGCCGAACACAGCGATAGCAGGAAAAAGCTTTTTCTCATTATATAGCGGTTTTAAATATGTACTTAATCGTGTTTCTAATTAGTAAGCCTCAAGCAGACTACCAATTAAAACAAGTTACAAATACAGTAAAGGAAACTTAGGTAATTCTTGGTTTCTAAAATTTAACTATTTCAAATATGCACTGTACGGCTTGGCATTTTATATAAAATCTTAACAAACTCTTGTAACATATTAGCATAACCACTTCTCAAGTGTTTAAAGGCTAATGATAGCAAAGTTGTTACAAAGGCACATAAATGAGTGTTAAGTCAATTTAAGCACCTTTTACAAACCACTACCGTCTGTTAATATCATACAATACTATAATAAAAAAGGGAAGTACATGTACTTCCCTTTTTTATTATAGTAGCCCAACTATTGAAGCGGATCGAAATTACCACCCCAACCCTTATTTTGCTGTATTTTAGGATTATTAGTCATTGTAGCCTGGGGTATCCCGAAGAAATAGTATTCATCTTTCCAGGCAATGGTGTATCCATTATCCAGGTTTTTTGGAAGAATAGTAAAGAATGCATACGCCTGATCATTTGTCAATGCATCGCGACCTACGTAAGGTGATGTTGAAAGGCTTGCAGGTGCTCCGGCATTCAGGTTGATTTGTTTACCTGTACGTACTTTACCGTTTAATACCGATGCAAATAATTTGCGGCGGCGTAAATCCCAGAAGCGTTTACCTTCAAAAGCAAATTCAATCTGGCGCTCATACATTACAGCATTAATAAGTGCAGCTCCACTTAAACCTGCTGATAAACCGTATAAATTATCCGCCCCTTTTTCAATACCAGCCCTTGCACGTACCAAAATCAAGTTGTCATAAGCTTCTTGAGGGCGGTTAGTGGCAGCGGCCGCCTCCGCAAGATTTAATAATACTTCGGCATAACGTATCTCCATCCAGTCGGTTCCAACAAACTGCACGTTACTTTGCAGTACACTTGGATCAACCGCCTTGCGGCAATAAAAACCTGTTGTACTGGCTGTGCCTGGTTCAACAGTTTTGTTGCTAACAAAATAAGTCCATAAACGGTAGTTTTGATTTCCTATGAGTGGCCACACGGCGCCATTGTAGGCTATAGTTGCATTGAAGCGCGGATCACGGTTTTGATAAAAATTCTGATCGTTGTAAGTGTACTTTGTTGATGTGCCGGGTGCCTTACCGTCAAGCATTGGGTAGGCCTTTACCATTTCCCAGGTTGGCTGATAAGTACTGCTGCTACCTGTTCCCATATAAGCAGGACGGGCCTGATTATCATAGGTGTTCGGTTTGCGGGTTTCTGTTGTAAGATTATTATAACCGGTCACCATTACGGCTTCGGGATTGCTAACTTCTGAAAACCACATATTTTGGTAAGAAGTATTAAGTTTCCAATCGGTACCTAAAAGTGTTACCGCTTGCTTGCAGGTATTATAAGCTGCTTCCCACCTTTCAGGGATGCTTGCTGGTGCATTTGGATCACTCACACCTTCGGTAACAAATTGCGGACTAGCCCAGGTAATTAATACACGACCTTTAAAGGCTGCTGCTGCGCCAGCAGTAAAACGTCCCCAATCAGCAGATGATGCCCATTTTTTTGGCAGGTACTTAATCGCGGTATCTAAATCGGCAGTTATTTGCTTAATACAATCTGAAGTTTTGCTACGGGGAACCAATGCGGCCTCCTTGGCCTCATCGCCAACTGCCTCTAAAGGTGTTAACACCAACGGTACACCGCCATAAAGGCGAACCAGGTCAAAATATCTGAAAGCGCGCAAAAACAACGCCTGAGATATTAAGCGATTTTTAGTACCTGCTGGCAGCGAGCCTGCTTTAACATCTCTGATGAATGTGTTGATAAAACGTATCTTTCCATAATTATTGGTTACGTTTACACCGGTTGCAATATCACCCACTTCAGAAACACCTAAAGTTCCTCTAAAAAACTTCACATCTGCATATCCTTCATCAGAAATACCTGTGGGGTTTGAGATAGCGCTACTTGGGCTAATGCCTGCCCAGCCTGGTAAATTCTGCTCGTAAATATAATTAAGATTTAATACCGCTAATGTTGAGTCGTTAAATATCTGACTGGCCACTGAGTAGTTTTCGTCAACATTATCTAATGCTTTCTTACAACTTGTAAGCAGCATTGGCACACATAAAGCCGCTATTATTACTGTATATAATTTTTTCATTTTGTTACTGATTAAAAACCAACATTTAAACCAAACGATATCGATTTTAAGTTTGGATATACGTTATACGGCGAGGCATTATCCCGGTAGGTGAACGGGTTGTAGAAGTTTAAAGGATTGGTTGCTACTGCAAATGCACGCAAGCTGCCAATGCCCATCTTCTTGGTTAAAGATGCCGGGAAAGCATAACCTAAATTAACGTTTGATACTCTGAAAGTATAGGAACTAACGAACCAGAAGTCTGATGGAAGATCATAAGTATCTTTATAGTATGGACTTGGGTATTTTGCGTTAGGATTTTCTGGTGTCCAGTGATCTGACCAAAACTCCGGACGATTAATGGTAGCAGTTGCCTGTTTACGTGCATCGCCTTCAATTGCACCCTGCCCACCAAAGCTCATACCCATAGTTACCGCCAACGTTATACCTTTATAACCAGCGCCAAAGTTTAAACCAAGGCTATAGTGATTGTCAGCTTTGTTAGTGAGGTAATCCATGTCCTCATCATTAATCTTACCATCAGGAGCGGTATAGCGGCCTGAAGCATCCATCGGGCCCCTAACGTCTTGGTAGTATAACATACCCGCCATTGGCTTTTGACCTTTAATAGTGTAACCAGGATGAGCTACAACATAGGCATCAGCCTCTGCCTGTGACCTGAACATGCCCAAAGTATGGTAAGCCAGCGTTCCTTTATCGCTTGAAAAACCATTAGCTTCAAGATAGGTACCAACATTGCCCAGTGGTTGGTCAACAACTAAATTCCTGTCATCACTCCATGCAAAGAATGGACTAAAGTTATAAGTGAAATCTTTACCTATTCTATCTCTCCATCCCAGTGATATTTCGTAACCAAAGGTATTAACTGAAGCAAAGTTTTCTGTCGGTGGAGCTGTTCCAATAGTTGCAGGTACCGAAGAAGTTAATGCCGAAAGCATATTATATCTGTGCGAAAAGTACCCATCAGCTGTTAACGACAGTCTGTTGCTGAAAAGTTGTGCATCAATACCAAAGTTTGTAGTCAAATTACTATCCCAAGTAGTATTTGCATTTGCAATAACAACGTTAGGTGCGTAAGTTAAACCTCGGTCATTGTTACCGCCAAACACGGCCGCTTTTGAGGTTTCGAGTTTGTAGTTTTCCTGATATAAGAAAGGTTTGGAACTATCGTTACCCAATAAACCAACTGACCCTCTAACTTTCAGGAAGTCGACAAATTTTACTTTATTTTTAAAGAACCCTTCTTCAGATATTACCCATCCTAATGAGCCTGACGGGAAGAAACCATATTGTTTACCAGGGGCAAAATTATTGTTAGCATCTGTACGTAAAGATACTTCTACCAGATATTTGCTGTCATAAGCATAGTTTACACGAGTGGCATATGCAAGGCGTCCAAAATTCTTTATCTGCCCATTGGCTTGGTCGGTCGCTTGTGCGCCGGTTGCAAAGTTCATATTATCAAACCCGCCAACTAAAGTGCCTTCGCGTAACGCTACCAGTGTTTCACCGTGTGTATCGCGCTGTTCAAATAATGCAATTGCTGAGATATCATGTTTACCGAATTTATTGGCATAGTTTAAGATACCATTAAACTGATACACGTCTAAAAAGCCCGGATTAAATCTTACGATATCGCCATTTTTGGCAGACACAACATTTACAAGGTTACCACCAACAATATGCTTGTTGTCACCTGTTCCCTCAAAATTGTACAGGTTATAGCGTGTACCGTATTGTTTGCTAAAATCGTTATTGATGTTACGGTTATAGCTCAAACTGGCTTTTAACCCCTTAATAAACGGAACCTCATAGTCAGCATTCAACTGCACGTTCAGCATCGTACTTCTTTGCAACGTGTAGTTATCTAACCGTTGTACTTCAAAAAAGTGAGCTCCTTCTGTTGAACCTGTATTGGTAGCCTGCAATACAGGCAAACCATTATAGTACATAGGCCTGAATTGCGGGATAGCTAACAATGAGATAAAATCGTTATTCAAACTTTCAGAGCCTTGCTTAAAATAATACCTTTTATTATTACCAAATGCACCACTTACCGATGCGGCTACTTTTAAACCATTTGCTACCCTTACATCAGCACTCGATCTGAACGTTAGCTTATCCGTACTTACACCTGCAAAATTTGAGTTCTGTTTGGTATAAGTTGTTCCTGCAAAATAGGTTGCCTTATCACTGCCACCACTAACATTTACTGCATGGCGCATAATGTATGATGATTGCCACGCTTCTTTAATATGATCGTAGTTATTTTTGGAGAAATAATCAAGCTCATCAGGCGTGTAATAGCCGGTTATGCGGGTTGTAACGCCAGTGGTAGGATTAGTATAATCGCCGTTAGGCTTTATTAAAAAGTTGTTTTGAACCTGCAATACATCGTTCAGGTAGGTTGCCTGCTGTAATCCATTCATCATTGTGGGCAGCATCGTTGCATCGGTTATACCGTACGAGCCACTGTAGCTGATTTTAGGAGCACCGGCTTTGCCTCGTTTTGTTTTTACGATTACAACACCGTTAGCACCCAAAATACCGTATATGGCTGCAGCTGCATCTTTCAGGATAGTTACACTTTCAACCTCACTAGCATCCAGCAGGTTAAAATCATTTAACGTACGCTGAACGTCATCAATAATATACAGCGGATCTGTTGCACCGTCTTTAGCAAAAAACTTAGGGTTACGAATGGTAATGCTGGCATTATTACCCGGACGATCAACACCACCTGATATGCTAACATTTGGTAGTTGGCCACGTAAAGTAGCTGCAAGATTGGTTGAAGGTATATCTTCAACGGCTTTCATATTAATTTGAGCTACGGCTCCAGTAAGTGAGGCCTTTCTTTGCGTACCGTAACCAACAACAACTACATCTTCCAGGTTGGTTGCGGCAGATGGCACAAGCTTTACATCCAGGTTGTTTTCACCAACTCTCAGCGTATGCTCCTGGTAAGCATAGCCTACATATTTTACAGTTAAAACAACGTTTTGCTGGTTGGTTACTTTTAATGAGTACCTACCGTTAACGTCTGTTTGTGCAGCTGTGGTATTGCCTTTTACTTGTATGGTTACGCCAACAAGCGGCTCGTTTTTATCACTGCTAACAACACTACCGGTTATAGTGCGCGTTTGTGCGAACACCGTTCCGGCAAATACAGAGAGCAGTAAGAATAGTAAAAATTTCTTCATTTCTAATTTTTGTGGTTCAATAATTGGGTTTAATCTTCTTTTCGGGGATTAGATACAGCTTTTTAAATCATATTAAATTATTAGGGTTCTTTATCTTTATATAAGAAAAGGCAAAGGCGTAAGCATGTGCCTTCTTCATTATTGTTTCGAGGTTTTCTCTTTCTCTTCCTTAATGCGGGCCATCCAGGCTGCTTCTTCTTTTTTCATATCAATACCGGCAGCAGAGAGGTAGTTGTTGATACGGCCTTTATATTTTCCAAACCAAGCATGTTTTTTTTCAGACGATTCAGCATCCATGGCATGTTCGCGGGCCTCGGTTAACCAGGTCATAATCTGCGTTTTTTGCGCCTCGGTAAGGTTAGGCAGCATTTTTTGGTAAGCATCCCAGGTTACGTTTAAAACGTTATAGGTCATACCGTTTTTGATCTGGTCAATCTGCTGCGCGGTTAAGCCAGCCTTTGACAAGTTTTTTAAATATTGCGGGTGCAGCTTATCAATACTGGCAGTCACTTCCTCTTCAACGGCTTTCAGCTTAACAGTTGCGGCTTCTTTGTTGTCGCCCGTTTCAGTTTTGATGACTGACTTTTTATTATCGCGCAGCACATAAATATCATTCAGGTCCTGGTACTGTTTGGCAACAATGTTGGTTATTTTAAGCGCCTGTACTGAATCGGGTAAGTTAAGGGCCTTTACAATTTTTGCCGAACGTTGAAACACCGTTTTGCGGTAAGCAATCTCTTTTTCAACTGCCGTAGTATTGTCTTGCGCCAGCGCCGGTAATACCTGCACTAACAGCAGCAACATCAATACATTGAATACAATCCTTTTCATCTATATCTATCTTTTTAATTAGCAGAGTTTGTAAAATTCACATCGCCACAGAAGTGCACTTTTATGCCCAGTTCCTGCAAGGCAGCCGCTTTTATACGGCAGGCCCTATGCGCTTGTTGCTCATCAGTAGCGTATACTACTTGTATGTGGTTGGCTTTATGGCGCCCCATTAACTGGTTTTGCGTTACGCCTTTAAGCGTTGCGTTCATAATGGGCCATTGTGGTGTGGTAAGCTCCCAGCGGCGATGGGTTTCGGCATCGGGCAGTAAAACAGATTCGCCTACGCCAATATCGCAGTGCAACTGGTTATCCATTACATAAATGCGGCTCCAAACCAGGAAACCTGGTTTGCTAATACCCTTTAGGCTTCCACCACCTAAACGGAAATACATGGCAGGCTGTCTGTCGCTCGATGCACCCTCGTAGCCGCCAATAAAGTGAGCAGGTGGTGCAGCGCCCGATATCAGGAACACCCAAACAAAATCATCAATACCATCGCCTTTAAAATGTTCGCCCCAGCGTAAATCGTGCAGGGTGGTTTCACCAGGCATGCCCAGCTCTTTCCACAAGTGGTAAGTTACCAGTGCGTCAATACCGGCGCATTCGTCTACCTCATTAAAGTGTGGCAGTGCATCGCCTGCATAAAGTTCTTTACCTTCGGTTGAAAAAACAGGGGGGCGATCCTGATTATTCAGTAAGCCTTCTACCAGATCACTGGCAGCGGTAAGATCTTTTAAGCCTTGCTGGTATTGAATACCTATGGTATCGCAACCAAAATTATCAGCAATACGGGTGGCAGCAATGTACATTTTGCATTGCTCCAACGTTTGCGCCTCGGTAAGTTCTGTTTCGGGATTGGTGCCCCAGTTAAACTGCATGCCTTTGTTTAAAAGCCAATTTAATACCTCGCGGGCCTCTTCGTCTTTAACCTCGCGCATGGCGGCGTATAACGATGATTGACTTAAACGTTCCTTAAATATACCGGTCGCATGCAGCAGGTCATCCGGAACAATGGCATTGAACATGCCCATGCAACCCTCGTCAAACACGCCCATAATAGCTTTATTATGCTTAAGCTTTTGAGCAAAGTTGCGCCCGGTAGCTTCATCCTCCAGCGGGATGCTTACCAGATCATAGCTTTTAACATGAGTTTGATCGTGTTTAATTTTACCGGTTTGCAGCCACTCCTGAAGCTTATGGGTAAAAAAAGCGTCTGTAAAGTCTTCGCTCCAAAGGGTGCTATAGTTTACACCGGCCTTGGTTAAAGAACCATTCAGATTTAGCATACCTACCAGGCCCGGCCAGGTACCGCTCCAGTTAGCTAAAGTTAATACAGGGCCTTTATGCGTGGTTAAGCCGGCTAGTACGTGATGTGTATATTGCCAAACGCTTTCGGCTACAATAATAGGCTGATTAGGGTCAAGGCTGCGAAAAACTTCGATACCCATTTTTTGAGAATCGATAAAACCATGCTGCTTTACTTCGTCATAAACGTGGGCGCGTTGTACGGTCCAACCTTGTTTTTGAATTGCAGCAGTTAACAAGCTTTCCATCTCCTGCTGGGCAGCCCAACAGTTTTGATTTGCCGACAGCCTTAAATCACCACTGGCTACTAATAGAACTTGCTTTTGATTACTTGGATTTATCATATTATTAAAGTAACCAGCGAAGCCAATGATATAAATTGAACCCTAACAAACGACTTTATACAAACCGCCATTAATTACACTAAGCCTTAGTGTAAACAAAACACAATAAACTGATTTTTAGCAGCTTATAAGACCAATTAGGTTATGATTTATAATTTTTGTTTGCTTTACAAACTGGTTAGCTTTACAAATATGCTGTATAGGCGGTCGGTTTTTTTACAGTTTTTTATCTATTTACTATAGGATGTTATCATAAGGCTTTTCTAACAAAACAAACTTTCATCAAGCTTTTTGATAGCATTTATTGTAGTGAACCAATCCTGTACATTATTTTGACGCCAGTTAAATAACAGGCTCATAAAAACAACATATATATTTTAAGAAAATATATAACAATAATAAGAAATGATGTGAAATTGTTAACTACGCGGTACTATATCCTAATGATTGCACCGAATCAAATAAACAGACATGCTATTACATGCCAATTTTTAGCTATAATACACTTGTAAGACCTATTTGCTGTTGTAAACGTTCGTAATTATGAAATAACAACTCTACTTCCTGCTTATTTTGACTGGTAAACGGGCCAACATCACGCCTGGTGAACGTTGAAATATTTACGCCACGCTGCTGCAGATAATATTTTGATACCGTAGGGTAAACATTGTGCATTACGTCCATATTACTTGTTAAAAATTGTTGTACCAATTGAACCTGCTCAACAAGTGCCTGATTGTTGTAGTTATTGCATAACCATACAATAAGCTCCGGAAAATAGTTGCCTTGTATGCATGATAAGCCTGCCGAACCAGCCTTTAATGATTCCACAGCATGCACCAGGTAGGCATCATACAGGCCGAAGGCGGGGTAATTTTGTGTAGCAGCAATTTTTGCTTTCACTTGCTCTATGTCCAAACAGGTATCTTTATGGTAAATTACCCTTCCGCTGGCTACAAATTGCTTTAGCTGTTCGGCGCCAAGCAGGCGCTTGTAAGGTACCGGGCACTCATAAAAGCCAAGCGGAACATTATCGGTTAGCTGTAAAAGTTGCTCAACACGGTTGTTAAAAATAGCATTGGGTTCATCACTGCCGGCCAGCAAACCAGTTATGGCAATTACAGCCTGCACACCGGTATCATAAACCTCTTTTACAAAATCTGCCTGTTCTTCAATAGGCCCGCCAAAGGTTCCCGTTGCTACTACCGGCACCACACCATTGGTTACCTTAACAACCTGGTTAATAATCTGTATGCGCTCATCTTCCTCGAGTTCAAACATTTCGCTGGATAGGCAGTTAGCAAAAAGGCCGGCGGCCCCTGCCTCCAGATAAAACTCGGTAAGGGAGGCCAGCGCATCAAAGTCTACAGCGCCACTGTTGGTAAAGGGCGTTAGCATAACCGGAATAAAACCTTTTTTGTTATTGTCAGGACTGTTAGTCATGGTATGATAGATAAATACAATATTATTTGTTTACAGGTGAGGATAAGATGCCTGCCTTACGCAGTTTAGTTGCTAGCAACCCAACCAAAAAAATCGCAAGCGTGCCAACCACAATTACCATGTTTTGATGCAGCGAGTTGCGTAACCATCCGTATTCGGCAGGTAATAAGGGGGAGAGCGTCATCCAGATGATTACCACTATGCCAATGGTAATGGCCAGAATAGCCTCATGGTTGCGGGTTTGTTTACTGATAATGCCCAGTAAAAACAGCCCTAACATGCCACCGGCAAATATGCCCGATAACTGCCACCATACGTCCAGCACGCTTTTTACGCCAATCATCGCTATACCGGCTGCTACGCCGGCTACACCTACTACAATAGTAGCCACGTGCAGTAAGGTCATGGTTTGTTTTTCGGTAATACCCGGCTTAAAGTATCGCTTGTAAATATCTTCTGAAAACACCGTTGCAGAGGCATTCATGCCCGAACTAATGGTGCTCATGGCAGCCGAGAGAATAGCAGAGACAATTAGCCCTACCAGGCCGGCGGGTATTTTGGTAACCATAAAGTTGGGCATTACCTTATCGCCGTAATCTTCGGGCTTAAGGCTGGCAATCGTTTTTGCGATGTCTATGGCAGAGGCCCCCTGCGGCAAACGTTCCACCGCTACTTGATGGCGTATTGCCTCTGTTAGCTCGGGATGAACCTGGTAATAGGCGTATAAACTTGAGCCTATGATGCAAAACAGCAGCGATACCGGCACATACAGCACCACACACAACCATATTGATTTGACAGCCTGCTTTGAAGACGTAGCCGTATGATAGCGTTGTACATAATTTTGGTCCATGCCAAAATTATTAAGATTAATAAAAAAGCCGTACAACAGCACAACCCAAAAAGTAGACTGCTTAAAATCGGGCATGTAACTTCCCAAACTAAATTTGCTGTCAGTATGCCCTATATCTACAATCTTGCTTACGCCACCCGGCATATTTGTTATAATAATGTACAGAATTAGCAATGCACCAAAAGTTTTAACAATGCCCTGTACAACTTCTGTCCATATTACGGCTTCAATACCTCCGAGTACAGTATAAATGATGATACAAATACCCATAGACAGGATGATAAGCTTCATACTGAATCCTGTAAGGGCCTGTAAGCTGAGTGCTATACCAAAAAAAATAGACCCCATGCGGGCTAATTGCGTAAGCAAAAAACACACAACAGCATAAGTACGTGCCCATGCCCCAAAACGGTGCTCAAGGTGCGTGTAAGCCGATACTTCACCCGTGTGGCGGTAAAATGGCACAAAATATTTGGCGGCAATCCAGGCGGCCAGTGGCATGGAAATACTGAATACAAAGGCATTCCAATTGGTGCCGAAGGTTTTGCCCGGCACGCCTAAAAACGTATTACTGCTCAGAAAGGTAGCGTATATGGAAATACCTAATGCCCAGCCCGGTATACTGCCCGATGCCTTGGTAAACTGTTCTGAATTCTTGTTTTTGCGCGAAAAGTAGAAGCCTACCAGTAGCATAGCAAGCAGGTAAATGGCAATAACGGCAAGATCAAGCGTGGGCAAGCTTCTCATCCTTACAAAAATTCGTCTTTTGGTTTAATTGGCGGCAATTGTGGTTGCCCGAATGACAAATCTATTGGATAGACAACTTGCTATTTTATAACATGTTTGCTACCTGTTATAGCATATTATCCTGAAGCAGCATTTAGCTATCTTACACGAATAACAACGCTTGCCGGTAGCAAACCATCTGCCCTTGCTGTAATTGTAACCACACCAGAACTTTGAGCAGCCTGCACAATAGCGAGGCACATGCCATGAAATGCTTTACGCTGCGATGCTTTGAACGGCTCCATGCTGCTCTGTGCACCATTATCAACCCCGGCCAATGCGCCTTTTCCGGTTACGGTAAAGTTGATCTGATTATCAGCATCAGGAACTAAATTCCCATTTTTGTCTAATACACGTACGGTAACAAACGATAAATCCGTACCGTTGCTCTTAAGTAACTTACGGTCGGCAAGCAGTTCGATACGCGCCGGCTCAGCAGCGGTTCTTATTTCTTTAGTAAGCACAATGCGGCCATTTTTGCGTGATACTGCCCTTAAAGTACCCGGTTCAAACGGAACTTTCCAGCTTATATGCAAATCTTCCCCCTGTTTTTTCTGAACACCTAATGAACGCCCGTTCAGGTACAGCTCCACTTCGTCGGCGTTATTATAGTAAGCCCAAACATCAACCGTTTTACCGGGTTGCCAGTTCCAGTGAGGCAATATATGTAAAACCGGCTTATCGGTCCATTCGCTCTGGTACATGTAGTAAACGTCCTTCGGAAATCCGGCCAGATCAATTATACCGTAATAGGAACTACGCGCCGGCCATGGATAAGGCACCGGCTCACCTATAAAATCAAAACCCGACCATACAAACTCGCCCGATAAGTAATCGTACTTTTTGATGATCTTCCAGGTTTCCTCATGCGTTGAACCCCAGTAAGCTGCCACATTATCGTATGCCGTAACGGCAAACTCGGGGTTACCTTGTGTAAATTTTTCTTTAGAACTGGTAGGCCAGTGGCGGGTACTATCAGTTGGCGTATCATAAAAACCCCTGGTGGCATAACCCGATATGGTCTCTGTAGCCAGGAACTTTTGCCCAGGGTATATCTTCGGAAAATTGGCATAAGTTTCAGGATGATAGTTAAAGCCCAGTATATCCAAAGCCCCCGATTGATAGATAAAGTTCTTTTTCGGGTCGGCCTCGCTTAAGGCAGAGGTAACATAACGGGTGCCGTCCAGCCCTTTCACAATACCTACCAACTCACGGGTAATACTGATGCCGGTACTATCAAACTGTTCGCGTATCTCGTTGCCAATGCTCCATATAATGATAGAGGGATGGTTCCGGTCGCGTTTTACCTGGTCTTCCAAGTCGCGTTTGTGCCATTTGTCAAAATGCTGGTAATAATCCTGCTTATTTTTCTTTTTGCGCCACATGTCAAAGGCTTCATCCATTACCAGGAAGCCCATGCGGTCGCACAAGTCCAAAAACTCAGGTGCAGGCGGATTGTGGGCCGTGCGGATGGCATTACAGCCCATCGCCTTCAGTATTTCGAGCTGGCGTTCCATTGCCCGCACATTAATGGCCGCGCCTAAAGCGCCCAAATCGTGGTGCATACATACACCTTTTATTTTCATCGGCTCATCATTTAAAGAAAAGCCTTCGTCGTTATCAAAATCAAAGGTGCGTATACCAATATAGGTTTGGTATTTATCAACAACCTGCTTGCCAGCCAGTACCTGTAATACCACCTTATACAGATTAGGATTGTCAACCGACCAGAGTTTAGGCTGGCCAACAACAATATTCTGATTAATGGTTACAGCCGTATCGTTACTTTCAACAGGTGTAGTAATAGAATTAACCAATTGCCCGGCCGGTGTGTAAACCGCAGCTTTTAAGTATAACCCTTCCTGATGTTTAACAATCTGTGTTTGCATACGTACTATGGCGTTGGCTTTGTTGACCTGTGTGGTAACAAAACTCCCCCATTGTGGTATGTAAGATTTAGCCACAGTACTTAACCACACATTACGGTAAATACCCGAACCGGTATACCAGCGCGAGTTAGGCTGTGCCGAATTATCTACTTTCACCGCAATTACATTGGCCTGCGTTCCGTAATGCAGGTAAGGTGTTAAATCGTACTGAAATGATATATAGCCGTTGGGACGCTTACCCAGGTAATGGTCATTTATCCAGACTTCGCTGTTGCAGTAAACGCCATCAAAGTCAATAAACACGTTTTTACCCTGTGCCGATGCCGGCACCACAAAGTTCTTGCGGTACCAGCCTATGCCAGCTGGTAAGCCCCCACCCGCCTGTGTGGTTGGGTTCTTCTCGTTAAAGGCACCTTCAATACTCCAGTCATGTGGTAAGCTAAGCTGCCGCCATGCGTTATCGTTATAAACTTCGTTCTTTGCGGCGTTATCATCACCTAAGTAAAACCGCCAGTTGCTGTTAAAAAGCTCCACCTTGCGCGGGTTGATCTGCCCTTGGGCCTCAACCATACCAAACAACAACAACAATACGATAACGCTATACCACTTAAACTGCATGTATCAACTTTTTGTAATCACACTAACCGTGCAATTTGTTCTAATTCTTTTTTGCTTTGGATGGCGGCGGTGCTATAAAGCCGACCGTGCTTTTGCCCATATCTTTAGAAGTAGCCACTGCTATACCCCGCTGATCGGCCTTATTAACCGCACAGTAGAAATGATAAACTACGCCCTTGTACTTTACCACAAATGATTTATGCGCAAACATGTTATCATAAGGCTCTGATGATTGGATCAGGTCATCGCCTTTCCACTCCGTCCAGTTCGCTAAATCATAGGAGCAGGCAAAACGGTTAAATGCCCCGCCTTTGTCTTTCCAGAATGCGCCAAAATAGAACATTACCCACACATCTCCTATCTTTTGAATATATGGATCGCCGGTGATGCCTACATTATGATTAAGGATGGGGTTGTTGGCCGCCCGTTTCCAGGTTACCATATCATCAGAAAAAGCCATGCCTATACGCTCGGCACCACGTTTTTTGTTTACGCTGTCGCCGTTGGCGTTGTAGTACATAATAAAAGGATGTCCGAGTGATTTCTTTTTATCCCATATTACCGTTTCTTTATACAAGGTGTGGTTATCCCACCATTGCACATTACTGTCGGTAGCCATGAGTACCGGTTTACCTAAGCGTTGCCATTCATGCGGAGTGGTTGGATCATTATCTGTATAAGCCATACTGATAGACAGCAACCCTTTTTCATAGCCCTTGCTCGAACCACCGAAGTAAGACATCCAGTACTTGTTGTTGTATTTTTCCAATTGGTATGAACCGCCCCACTTGGTATCCTGCAAGGAAAGATAGCCGGCTTTCTGGTTGCTATCCCAATCGGTAGTATCACTGAAAGACATGATGCGACCGGTGGTTTTCCAGTTGAGCAGGTCTTTACTTTTAGCCAGCCAGGTTTCGTAACCCCGGCCATCAAAAATAATATACACCATATACCATTGGTTACCCTTACGGAAAACGGTTGGACAATCCATTTTGCGGTTGTTACTATCGGGAGTAAGCACCAAGCCATACTTGAAAGGTGTTTTTATCTCCTGGTAAACTTCTTGCATCACTTTATCGGACACTGTTTTATTGCCCGACTGCCCCCATGCCGTTGTACCCGCCAGCAGCATAATGCCCAGCAGTAGTTTAGTGCTTATATGTCGAATTATATTCATATTCTAGTTTTAATCGTATTGTTATTACTGTGTTTCAGTTGTTCCATCTGGCGTGCACACTTTATGAAACATTTTGTATCAGCACTATTAAGTTAGTGACGAATTTTGTGCAGTGAGGTGAACACTGTTAATGTTTGGCATCTAGCATATTACTTTTTAAGGAGTGTTTCAAAGTGTTCCGTAAAAAAGTTATTGAAACACTTACAACATCATGTTAGTACTTATTTAGCCGTAAAACTATATTTTCCCGATCCTATTTTCACCATTGCCTTACCCTTGTTATAACTTTGCGCTTTAACACTTTTACCATTCATAGTTATTTTAGCCGTTTGACTAACCGGCAGGTAAACCGCTGCACCGGTATTAACCGGCACTTCCACCTCCATCACAAACGCCCCGTTCTTCTTCTCCCATTTGGTGCTGATGGTACCATAAGGCGACTCATGGCTGGCCTGTGCGGATGTCACGTCGCCTACCGGCTCGGGGCGTATCTCAATATACTTGAACGCCACACCGCCGCCCGGACGAATGCCAGCCAGCGCACTGTAAAACCATTCGGCTATATGCCCCAGCATGAGGTGATTGTTTGACACACCGGCCAGCGCCTGCCATGATTCGGTCAAAGCCGTAGCGCCTTTAGCCAGCTGGTAGCCGTAACCCGGCACATCATCGCGGTTGTTCATCTCAAATATCACGTCAGACCGGCCCGCATCATCCAGCACACGCAGCAAATAGCGGAAGCCAATATCGCCGGCGGTAAGACTGTTGTTACGGTTGCGGATATCTTTAATCAGATTGGCAATTACGGCATCCTTGTACTGCGGCTCTACCAAACCACAATAAACGGCCATAGCATTGGAGGTTTGACTGCCCGTAGCATATTGCCTGGTTTGCACATTAAAAAAGGTATGGTTGAAAGATTTTTTTACCTCTACAGCCAATTTATCAAACTTTACGGCATCAGCAGGTTTGCCCAGCAAACGGGCTATCTGGCTCATAATCTGCAAATCATAATGATAAATAGCCGTTGCGGTAACGCCTTTGGTGGTATGCTGAGATAAACCTGGCGAATTTGGACCCAGATCATACCAATCACCCAAACCCTGCGTTAAAATGTGATCTTTGGCCATACCGGCTAAGTAATCCAAGTATTTGAGCATTACCGGGTAACCATCAGTCAGCACTTTTTTATCGCCATACCATTGGTACACATACCAGGGCAATATAATAGCATTACTACCCCACTCAGGCGAATCGCGGAACATGCCGCCAAAGTTGGTAAACTCCGGGGCAATCTCGGGCACCAGGCCTTCGGGTGTTTGCGAGTACCGCATATCATCAATGCACTTGCGGCTCAGGTTGGCAATATCATATGTGTAACGAATGGAGCTGCCTACCAGGTGTGCCTCTTCCAGCCAGCCCAGCTTTTCGCGGTGAGGGCAATCGGTAAACACGCTGGCCATGTTGCTGCGTATGGCCCAGTCAATTAATGTAAAGGTTTTATTAAAAAGCTCATTTGAGCAGGCAAACCGGCCCACTTCGGGTGCTGCATTGCGGGTGTGCAGGCTTTTAATAGCAGTTACTACAGGCAGATTATGCGGGTTAGCCTCATCCTTCGCTACGGCATTTTCCACCTGCGCATACCTAAAACCGTAATAAGTAAAACGTGGCTGCCAGGTTTCTTCACCACTGCCTTTTAACACATAATCGTAATAATGCGGGTTGCCCGAACCTTTTTGGTTAATGGTGCCCTCGGTGGCTAGTAGCTCGGCAGGGTAAATGCGTACCGTATCGCCTTTTTTGCCTTTCACGGTGATTTGAACAATGCCCGATAAGTTCTGTCCAAAATCATACAGCACCCGGTTGTTCATAACCTGTTGCTTTACGGTGGTATCTTTTGATTTGATGTACTGGCCGGTAACGCCTGCACCCAATGATTTTACGCTTTTAGGGTTAAACTGCTGAAACACTTTTAGCGGCTCGGCAATCTGCGCATCCAGCCGGGGCGAACCGGTTACGGTAATTACCTTTTTCCAACCCGCATCGTTAAAGCCGGGTTTATCCCAACCGGGTTGTTCTTTGTTGGCGTCGTAATCTTCGCCACCGTAAATACTGGTATAGGTAATGGGGCCGGCAGTGGTCTTCCAGCTTTGGTCACTCACAACACTTTCGGTAGTGCCATCGGCATACTCGGTAACCAGGCGGCATATCATCTTTGGGTGCCCGTAAGCGCCGGTTAACTTGCGGTAGCGCTTATCGCGCGGAATAAAGTAGAACCCGTTGCCCAGCATTACGCCTATGGCATTGCCGCCCTGCTTAAGTTGGCTGGTTACAACAAAAGGCACATACAGTGCCTGGTCGTCATAATCGGTCCATCCGGGGTCCAGGAAGTGGTCGCCCGTTTTTGTGCCGTTAATGCTCAGCTCAAAATGCCCAAGTCCGCATATGTATAGGGTAGCCTTTTTTACCGGCTTATTAATGGTAAATGTTTTACGCAATAGCGGCAATACATCATTAGCCTCGCCCAACTTTTTTGGTCCGCGCAGGTGGATAAGCGGTGTGATGCGTGAACTGTCAGGCAGTTGGTCATAAGCAATCCACTGTGCGCCTTTCCAGTCGGCCTTGGTGAGCAGGCCCATTTGCCATTGCGCCGGCTTGCTCCAGCCTGAGGTATGCTGCTGGTTATCCCAAACTTTTACTTTCCAGTAATAGGTTTTGGCCGATTGCAAGGGCTTGCCCCGGTACAAAACCTGTATGGAGGCAGATGAAGCCACTTTTTTAGAATCCCAAACGTTACCGGTGTTCTTCTCCAAAGCGTCGGCATTATCAGCTACCAACACCTGGTAAGAGGTTTGGGTGACATTATAACCGCTGCTTTGCAGTTGCCAGCTTAATTTGGGTGCGGGTACATCCACTCCTTGTGCATTGGCTTTATACTCGCATTGCAGGTTAGCCACCTTTAGGTTTTGTGCTAAAGCCTGCAAGGGGAGCAATAAACACCACAGGTAAAATTTCTTCATCACTCTTTTATTTATAAGGGCTACTGCATTTCAATGCCCGAAAGGTTCAAGTCCTGCGCATCAAGAGCGGTTATTACCACCCTATAGTTACCGGCATTTATACTGGTGCCGGTAGTAGTTGCAATAGTACCCGATTTACCTTTGGCTATGATTTTAAACGTCAGCGTTTCTTCTTTCATCAAAGTACCGTCGGCCGCCAGCAACTGCATTTTAGCGGTTAAGGGCTTATCGGTGAAGTTGTAATATTTTATCCGAAGCGCGTACAAATCGGCCACGCCGGGGGTAATGGCAAACGTTGCGCTACTACCTGCAGGCTGCGTAAAGCGTACCACCTTGCGGCCGCTCAGGGTATCGAGCACTGCGCCGTTACCTTGCACCAATGCATTATCGGCACGGTAGGTTACGGTTTTGCGCAGATCGGTTGCCGGCTCCAGCGTTACCACCGGCATTACCGCTACGGTATACACAGCCGTGCCCGAAGCTTCACCAAGTGTAACTGTTTCACCTTTTTTAAACGCCTTGCGGTACAAGGCCATGCCCTGCTCACCGTTCGCATCTGATTTTATTTGTAAACCGGTAACCTCATAGCTTTTGAGCCAGGCCGGAGTACCGGCACCTGCTATGTTCGCAGCTACATAAACACTGCCATCGGCATTCATTACAAAAGTTGCTGTACCGGGGCGGGTAGTTGTTTGTATCCGATCGGCACCGTATAAAACCGGCGGTAGTTGGTTAATGGTAATGTTTCGGTCATCCGCATAAAGCTGGTCGCCTACGTCCAGCCATGATTTTTGCTTCCATGCCTGCGGCGCTTTTAAATTTTGGATAATGCCGGCCGATGGCGCAGCAGCTACCGCTTTGGTGTTAGCAGTACTAATAGCAATAGCCGATACAATAGCCTGCCCCGCCGTTACGTTAGGGAAGGAAATTATTAGTTTACCCCCTGTTACCTTTGCAGTAACAGTCTTTTTTAGTACTTGATTGGTTCCGGCTTCTTTCCAAATATCGAGGTTGTGCAGAACGGTTTTGTTGTTGACTGCCACATCAAACAAACGCCAACCTGCACAGTTGCCGCCGCCTATGCCATACCATGGCTCGTTAAAGTAAAGCTCTACCTGGTACTGTCCATCGGGCACCGGAAACTCATAGCGCAGCTTATCCATACCATAACGAAAAGTTTGGAACAATGTGCCATCGGCCGTGCCTTTTACCACATCAAACGTGCGTTGCTGACTGGCGAAGAATGCAGGCATTCCCTCAAAATCATCGGTCCATGATTTAGAGCCCCAGGTGTTGGCGCCGATTTGGTGACGGTCGGCAAGCCACAGGTTGCCCTGCTTGTCGGTATAATCTGGTCCGCCGCAATTAATGCGGTATAGGTAGTTGAGGTCTTGTCTGTTGTCTGTTGCCTGTGGTCTGCTGCCAGTTAATTGAGCAAGATGCGGTGCTTTGGGCAAGTGGTTGAGCACTATGTAATCTTGGGTTACGGCCTTGCCGTTTACGTAGCCTACGGCATATAGTACGTTATATTGTATGTTGGCGCCATCCCACTGGAAGTGGGTACCGATACCGCCCTGGCGTTTGCGCTTGCCCAGCGATACGGTTTTTACATCATTGAAAAGCTCCACCTCATCGCAGTTAGCGTATACAGTTATACTATCCTTTTTACCGGGCTTAAGCCAGCGGTTAGGCCAGGTGTGCGATACAATGTACACCATAGGGTCGTTATCCTTTGGTGCGTAGTTGGAGCGGAACATGTAATACACATCAAGCGGCTGTCCCCAGGGGGTAAACAAGCCTTTGTAGTTGATTGGCCCTACCCTGTCCAGTTCTCGTAATCCCTCGCCGCCTTGTATACGACCGGGATTCTCATGCGAGTACAGCAGCCAGTGGTACTGACCGGCAACCTCATTACGTACGGATTCGGCCAGGCGTACTTTGGTTTCCATAAGCTGCGCCATGCGGTCTTCACTTACCGGTCCGTTGGCAACGAAAGGCCCTTCGGTATGCAGTTCGAGGCTGCGCCAGGCGCCGTATTCGCCTACTAGCACTTGCTTTTTCAGGTCTTCGCCATAAGTAAGCGGGTTGCCACCATAGGTACCGGTCCAGTTTTGGGGCACGTCCCAGTCGGTACCTTTACCGCCGTTACAGGTAGTTACCTTGCGTTGCGATGAGGCCGTATGATCGAGCGAGCGGATCAGTTCGGTACACTCGCGGGCAAAAGCTTCGGGCAGTTTGCTCTCGTTTTCTAAACCCCACAGCGTAACCGACGGACTATTACGCCGTTCCTTAATCCAGTCAACAATTAGCTTTTTATAGTTTTCCTTAAACTCGGGCGTATCATACCAGATATGTGCCGAAAATTGCGGCCACCATAGCATGCCCAACTTATCCCAATATTGCTGATACTCCAGGTTGTGCGGCTGGTGCGCATCGCGGAATGCGTTAAACCCTGAAGCTTGCAATTGCATCACCCGGGCTTTAATTTCTTCGGACGTAAAGGCATGGCTACGGCCCATCAGGTGCTCATACTCGCCCATGCCATTGATGAACACGGGTTTACCATTTACATAAAACCGGCCATCGCCATTGATGCCCATTCCCCATTTTATCCAACGGATGCCGTATGGGGTGTTTACCTCGTCAACAATTTTTCCGTTTTGAACAATCTGTGTATGCAGGGTGTACAGATAAGGCTTATCGGGCGACCATAGCTGTACGTTTTTGATATTAGCTAACTGCTGCAACACTACGGCTTTTGTACCCGGTTGCAGTATTTTTTGTACTTGAGCGGTAACGATAGCTTTGCCTTGTGCGTCGGTTAGTTTATTAACTACGGTAATGATGCCGGTTTGAGCGCTGTAGTTCTTAACTTCAGTTTCTAGATTTAGCGTTGCTGATTTCTTGGTTACCGTCGTGTCGTTCCAGATGTAAACGCCGAACGGCTCTACCCTTACGGGGTTGGTAGCAATTAAATGCACAGGTCTGAAAATACCCATTGGCTGCGAACCTTCTGAAAAGCCTGTTTCGTCTGAACAGCCACCACATACCCAGGGCAGGTTTCGAATATGCGCAGGATGGTCGGCACGCACGGCCAGCAAGTTAGGTTGATTTAGTTTAATGGCTTTGGTAACATCCAGTGTAAAAGAAGTACGGCCACCGGCATGTGTGCCTACTTTTTTGCCGTTAAGCCAAACGGTAGCATAAGAGCTTATCCCTTCAAACCACAAAAAATAACGTTGACCAGCCTTCAACTGCTCAGCCGAAAACACTTTACGATACCAGGCATAACCATGCTTGTTGCCATGTTTTAAGCGGCGATACCCTTCGTACTGGTCCCAGTTATGTGGAACCGTTACCGCTTTCCAGTTTTTAGTTTTAAATGCGGCTTGCTCAAAGCCGTTGTAAGCCTGTGCATTGTTATCATCGGCAACGCTTTGCCAGTTGCTATTGAGTGATACTTGCTGCCGGGTTTGTGCCAATGCCGTTAGCACACCGAAAATTGTAACTGCAAGAAGCAACAACACACTCCTCACATAAACTTTTACAAAACGTACCAGCAGTGCTCTCCCCTCCCGAGGGGGAAAATGCAGGGCCGTGGTTTGAGCACGAGTTAGAGTTAAGTTATGTGTTTGGTAAGCCATTATTTATATTTTCTTTAGTTCGCTGCTTAACTTGTAGGTTTTCCCTTTTTGCGTATCGAACTTTATTTCTTTTTCTTTATATTTTACAGTACAAGGGGCGCCTGTTTCCGATAATATTTCAGCTTGCTGTAGCGCACCGTTTTGCCATCTTAAATTGAGAACGAAACCACCACGGGCACGGATGCCTTTTACCTCGCCGTTTGGCAAAGCTGAGGGCAGAGCAGGTAATAACTCCAGCTTGCCGAACTGGCTTTGCAGCAACATTTCGGCTACACCTGCAGCACCGCCAAAGTTACCATCAATCTGGAACGGCGGGTGGGCGTCAAACATATTGTGGTAAATGCCACCTTTCTCGTGGTTTGGCACGGCATCAGCTGGCGACAACAGCATGGTGAGCATTTTGTAGGCATGGTCGCCGTCACGCATACGTGCCCAAATGTTGATCTTCCAGGCCAGGCTCCAACCGGTACCTTCGTCGCCCCGATATTTCATAGATTTTTTGGCGGCGTCCATCAGGTTTACATCGGCGGGGGTAATATCGGTACCCGGGTGTATACCCCACATATGTGATACGTGGCGGTGGGTATCGGTGGTATCATCCTTATCCACAATCCACTCCTGTAGCTGGCCATACTTGCCAATCATATTAGGTGCTATCTGCTTGTATTTTTCTTCTAACACTTTACTAAAAGCCTCATCGGTACCTAATATTTTTGCCGCTGCTACGGTATTCTTAAATATTTCGCGGATGATCTGGTGATCCATGGTCGGTCCGGCCACCAATCCGCCATGCTCGGGTGAGTTGGATGGCGTGCTAATGAGGTAACCGGTTTTAGGATCCTTAACCAGGTAGTTCACAAAAAACTCAGCCGCCCCTTTCATCACCGGGTAAGCACGGGTTTGCAAAAAGGCCTTATCCTGTGTAAACTGGTAATGCTCCCACAAGCTTTCGCTTAACCAAGCCGCACCCGTTACCCAAATGCCGTGATTAGCCGCATTAACCGGGGCCGTACCACGCCACAGGTCAGTGTTATGGTGCAGTACCCAGCCGGGCATGTTGTAATGTGCTTTGGCGGTTAGTTTACCCGTTTGCACCAGGTCATCTACCATGTTGAACAATGGTTGCGTGCAGGCCGAAAGGTTAAGCACCTCGGCAGGCCAGTAGTTCATTTGCAGATTAATATTGGTGGTAAACTTGCTGCCCCAGGGCGGTGTAAGCAGATCATTCCATAAACCCTGTAAATTTGCCGGACCACCGCCTAGCCTCGATGTAGAGATGAGCAAATAACGGCTGTATTGCATAAACAGGCTCACCAGCGCGGGGTCATCAGTGCTGTTGTATTTCAAGATGCGCTCATCGGTTGGCAGGTGCTGGTTTTTACCGGTGCCTAGGTTAAGGGCAAACTTGTTAAAGTATTGTTGATAGTCGGCTATGTGTTTGGCCTTAACCGCCGCATAAGCTTTGCCACGAACAGCTTGCATAGCTTTTTGGCAAAGCGCCTCGGGATTGCCAGATACGTCTTTATAATTTTTAAAGTTGGTTGCCGCTGTTAAGTACAATGTCGCCTCGTTAGCACCGGTTATAGTGATGCCCTGATTGGTTACGGCTAGCTTGCCGCCCTTAGCATCGGCATACAGGTAGCTTACACCCCGCAATACGCCGTTACGCACTTTAAATGATAAAGCCAGCGTGTGTGCATCCACTTTACGAATAGCAACTCCCTGATGTAAGGTTTTTAACAGTGCGTTAAAGGTTATTTTGCCCGGTTTATCAGCCGTTAAATGTACGGCCAGTACCTGCGCCGGATTGCTGGCCAGAAACTCGCGGGCGTAATTAACGCCCGATGCCGTGTAGCTCACATGTGCAGTTGAATTGCTGATATCCAGATCGCGGCGATAGTTGCTGACGTTGCCTTGTTTAAAAAATTGCAAGTATAAATCTGCAAAGGGCTGGTAATCGGCATTGTAGCGGGGGAACTGCGGTGGATTATCATCCTGTATCCAGTATTTCCAGTTGCCGTTTAGTTTAACTACTTTGATGGTTTCGCCGGTTGTGGCATTTATGGCTTCGTCGTACTTACCGCTGGCCCGGGCTGCTTTTTCGTCAACCAGTTGGTAACCCTCAGGGTAAACGGCCAGCTCACGGGCGTTGCTGGTTAGGCCGCCTTTATCCCAGTAGTTGATCACTTGTATGGCTATTTGGTTGGTACCAGCATGCAGCAGTTTAGCGGGGATAGTGTACCTCCGGTAATCAGGACCATCCACTGAGCCTACTTGTTCACCATTTATAAAAGTAAAATCCCGGTCACGAATGCGGCCGAGGCTCAACACCACGTTTTTACCCACCCAGTTAGCAGGCAGCTCAAAGGCGGTACAAAACCAAACAGCGCCATCCACCCCCTCAAACCCAGGCACTATTTCCCATCCCTTTTCGGTTGGGAGGGTTACCGTTTTCCATTTACTGTCGTCGTACTGAGCGGTAGCCGGTGCTTTTACGCTGCTGGCGGTTTTGAACCAGGAGGTTTTTTGAGCCTCATAGGTATCCTCGTTGCTTTTGCGGCCCATAAAGTGTGCTTCGGCCATGGCTTCAGCTTCCTTTTGTTTGCCATCAAATATAAGCTGTCGGATGGGCTGCAGGTATTTATAGGCACCTTCGCGCTGATAATCACGTGGTGCACCCGTCCATAAGGTTTGTTCGTTAAATTGCACGCGCTCGGTATCAATACCGCCATAGATCATGCCACCCATGCGGCCATTACCAATTGGCAGAGCATCAGTCCACTTTTGGGAGGGTTTATTGTACCAGAGTTTAAGGGGTTGAGTTTGGGTATAAGCAGATGTGAATGATAAAGCAGCAAGGCTTAATGTTATTAGTTTTGAAAAGGTTACCGTTTTTTTCATTTCTGCTGTTTGACTTATGCTTGTACTTATTTCAGTGCTCCGTTAGGCTTGGTAATGTGTTTGTACCATCGCCTGTGGATGTACTTTTTCTTTTGTACAAAAGAAAAAAGTACTAAAAAGAAAACCTGCGGCTAAGTGCTGCGGCTACCTCGGCTCGTGCTTCTACTTAAGTTTATGCAAGCCGCAACAGCCCTGATGCCGCGTGAAGAATAAGGTGTTCTGCCTGTGTTTACATTTATTAGAACTTTCTCTGTCAACCTTCAGATACAACCGTTCCGCTTTAAACTTTTACCTTTCAACTCTTAATTAAACAACCATCTTAAATCTTTGATGTTGCCTACGTTGCTGAAACCGGCATCATACACAGGTACAACCTGGCTTTCTGTCACAAAACCCAGCACCAGGGCTATACCTTTAGGTAAAGTGAGGGTATTTGTGCCGGCTTTAAAGCTATAGGTATGTATGCTTACAGATGGCTGCCCGGGAATCAATATGCCATTAGACAGCTTTACATCGGCCTGGCCATAATCATTGGCGCTGGCATCAATTTCCAACTGGGGGGCCAAGGCGTAGCGCCAAGTATCAGGATTAATAAAACCTCCTTTGTTGAAATAGCCTACCAGTACTTTAACCGGTTGTGCGTTATTAAACTTAATAGCGGTGCCTTCTTTGAATTGCTTGGTACGATCCAGCTGTACGCCTTTTAGGCCTTGCAGTTCTTTGGCAAATTCAGTTATAGTGGCGGCCGTATCTGCAAATGGCCGGGCACCGGCGCCAATGGTGTAGGTGCCAGCTCCACCGCTTATAAGGTTTATCTGTGCGTTTACCAACGCTGTTTGCTGTCCCTTCTTTGCTTTAGACTCCGGCGATTTCAATGAGTCAATATTCTTTTTGAAATTAGCCAATTCCTGCTCATAAACGGGCAGCAGTTCGGCCCAGGTTTTCATTTTACCATCAGTACCCGGTACCGGGATTTTACGCTGGCGGGTTTGCATACTGTTGGCGTACAAGTAGCTATCCTTGGTCAGTTTAACGAGTTCTCTGAAATGGTTTAAGCTCAGCTCCATATCGGGCAGGGCTTTGTCCAGATCAGTTACATCGTCAGAATATTTGTACCTCAGGATAGATATAGCTGCCCGTATTTTATGCGAATAGCTGTTAGCCATGGCATTGTAGCAGTACATATCATTTTTAAGTCTGCTAAACTCTTCTTTATCTTTAGTAACGCCCGGCGAAGCCTGCTCTATAGCATCTACTGACTTTTTGCCATAGGTTACAATGTTGTTCAATACATCCATGGGCGTTTCGCCACGGTGAGGCTCGTGTTTCCACTCTTTTTCGGCATACTGACTCAGTATCTCTCCTTCTGGCGCTTCAGACTCGTACAACAAGCTAAACAAACCAAATTTTTCGGGATTGGTAAATTGTGCCATTAGCATACCCAAAGTCATAGTTTGGCGGTTACCATCGGTAATACCTACTCTGCGTAGTATCTGCGGCGATATTTCGCCCGATTCTTCATAAGCCTTCAAGATTTGCCCACCTTGTGCTTGCGTACATCCAAATTTAGCAGCCAGTTGAGCCGACCAGTATTTAACCTCTTCAGAACGACTGCGGTGACAATTCCAGGCATAACGGGCCCATTCTTTGTACCATATCCAGTCGCGGTCTATTTGGATCAAACGCTCGTCGCGTTTATCGGCCGAGTACGGCCAATCCCAATAGGAAGCCTGCGGGTACAGGTGCAGGCCGTTAGCTTCATAAACGTTATGCATGGCCAGCACACTTTTTTGTATAAAATCGGCCGAACCATAGCGAAAAGGCTCGAGGTTGGCTAAAATGTGTACGTTCTCAATTTGTACGGTGCCAATGCGGCTCAGGGTGCGGTGCAGATCGGCCCAGGCACCATGAGGTGTGTAGGTGGTTAAAGCCTCGCCATTAAATTTAGCCTCGGTATACAAATTTTTATAAAGTGGGAGCGCCGCTTTCATCACCGCCGGTGCATCGGTATCATGCGCCCGCAAAACGATGGGTGGTTCTTCGGTTTTGCCTAAGGCTTTTAACCCGTCTTTTACACCAGGAATGATGGTTTTAGTAAACCAATCAATATCATCCTGCCCTACGCCTTCCATAGCTTCGCCCAAGGCCACCATTAAGCCTACGTTTGGATATTTTTGAACAAAGGCTGCGATAGACTTGCGGGTATAATCGGCAATGATGGGAACAATAGGGCGGTTACGATCCTGCGTTTTGAGGTTGTTTTTAACAGCGAATGGTTTGGAGACGATGATGTTGTAGAACATTTGTATCACCCAAATACCCCGCTTATCGGCCTCATCGGTCAGGAACTTATACATTTCCTCGTTCTTCTTAAACGTAGCCTCATCAACCTCAACTGCATACGGATACTCTTTTACCCTTACCAGTGAGGCAAACGGATGACCGTTCCACAAGTACAGGGCATTCATGCGGTTTTGTGCCAGTGTATCCAGGTAACGCAACCACAAAGCTTTATCATAAAACCAAGGAAAGTTTTCGGGCGTGTAAGGATATTCGTAAGTACCGCGCCCTTCTAACAGAACGGGCTTTTGCACGCCTACGCAAGCACCACGCATGACCATCTCGGGTTGGTCGGTTAGGCTTAAAGCAGCAGGCATTCCGCCTTGCTTTGCAATACGCTCGGCCAGTTCCATACAACCATATAACACACCCGAATTATCGGTGCCTGCTACCACGACGGTATTTTTGCCGGTGTTGATAGCAAACCCTTCTTTACCCGGCTTACGCGAAATTTTAAGCTTGTATTTTGTTAAGCTGTTTTTTATCAATACATCCTGCAAACGGCCAATTACAACGGTAGCCGAAGCAGTAGTTGGCATCTGGTGAACAGTTTTAACCTGGTAACCATTGGCCGATAATGCTTTAGCCAGTTTTGCAGCGCCGAACGTGATACGTACATGTGAACCGGCCGGCGTTACGATGGTTACTGCTTTAGGTGCTGCAACGTTAATTTTTGCCATACCTGCATTACCTATCAGCAAGCACAAAACGCCTGCAAAAAAGCCCTGGAGTATTTTAGTCATATCAGTTATATCAAAAACGACTTTAGCTGCTATGCTATAGGCTAAATAATTAACGCTATATAACTGACTTTAATTACAGTTTAACAAACAGACTGAAAGTTTACTATTGGTTATTTTATCAGGTTCAAATCTATGGGTACAGCTCAAAGTTTTTGTATAGCATTTTTTCATGCTATTGTACCATTTTATCTTTACTAAGCGCCGGCAAGGGCAGTTTCACCACAATATGTTTTAACTCACTGCTCTTTGAAATCTCTTTACCATCGGCGTAAACAAAGAAGCCTTTTCCCTGATGGTACTTCTCACCCGTCTTATCCCAGCGGATGGTAATCAGTCTGCCGCGGTAGTTCACTTTATCTAGGGCAAACCAATCCCACTGGTTAGGCGGCAACAGCGGATAAACTTCCAGCTTTTCATCATCACGTGGTTTTAAGCCAATTAAATTACTGATAATCAGATCGGCAAAGCCGGAGTGATTATAGTAGCTGCTGCGCGGGTTATCGCCTTTTAGCCATTCGCCATTTTTTTCATCCTGGTACTCGCCCAGGTATGGCAAGCCACGCTTAGTGTGCGATGCGGCATACTTGTGCAGTTCGTTATAGAACACTTTGGTAGACATGCCATCCTTATTCTTATAACTCGTTAACAAACTTGCCAGCCCTTTAAGCGTTTGCGTGGTTGCAAAAGGCCATACCGCGCCGTCCCATTCACAGCCATGTCCTGAACCATGCGTACGGAACCCAGGGTGCCTGCGCTCGGCCGTGGTAATGCCCCAGGGTGCGTTAAAGCCTTTCTCGTCGGTTAACTGCTCCCACTGTTCAGCGTATTTTGCTTTATCATCGGGCAGGTTAAAATACCATGGAATGTAACCCAATTCTTCCCGGGCATCGGCCAGTTGGTTCTTGGCTACTTGTTTTACTTTGAAGAAATTTGCCTTATTATCCCACAAAGTATCCTGAACAAGCTTTTTTAATAGCTTGGCTTTAGCTGCATATTTTTTCTTCAGGGTATCATTGCCGGCTAAATCGGCCATTTTGGAGAGTGCTACTGCGTTGCCATACATATAGCTGTTTATTGTGGGACGGATATTTTTATCCTTACGGCCACCGCTTATGGATTCCTCCATGGCGTCGCGTACATCAAATTGCCAGAACATTTGGTTAGGCAGTTGTTTTTCGGCTTCCCATTGGCGGTAGTCGGCATCCAGCGTGGGCAGTAATTTTTGCACCCAGTTTTTGTTGCCTTTTACCAGGTAATAGTTGTACACGGCATCCTGCAACCAACTGCTAAAGGCATGCAGGTGGGGCTTTGGTGTTTTGGGATCTACATACAACCAAAAATTAATATACTCATTGATGAATTGCGGATTACGCAGCCAGCGCCCTTCGTAAATGTGATGACCTAATGCACTACTGATGGTATTGTATTTACCAGCATGGTTCATCGGGGTTATAAACTCGGTGAAGATAAAGCCCTCGGGTGTTTGCTTTAAATGTTTACGAAAGGTCCACCAGCGGTAGTAGTAAATCTTCTCGATGGTACTATCCGGGCACTCAAACAGCGGCACATTTTGCGATAACCAGCCAAAAGCGTTATCGTTGGTTACATAGTTCTTTACCGTCTCGGTATCAATTTTATTAAACTCGGTAACGTAAAACTTCAACTTATCGGTGCTTAATCCAAGCTTGGTTTGCGCCTGGGTTGAGATTGCCGTAAAGGTTAGTAAGAGGTAAATAAATAACTTCTTCATTTATATTGTTTATAATGGTCTTCGCTCACGAACTGACCTTACGTCATTGCGAGGCGCGAAGCAAATTTCTGCGAAGGATAGTCTTACTTGTGCTGTTAACTTCAGTTGGTGCTTCGTTTACTTTGTTCAGTGCTATAAACTCACTTCGTCTGCTCATTCGCCGCAGCGGCTGTTACTTTGCCATAGCCACAAAGTAACCAAAAGGCCTAGCCAACACAATCCCTGCCAGCGCTACAGGCCATACTCCTGGCCGGGTGCGTTGGCAGCCCCACGCTTCTTTAATTTACTAATTCTTTTGTTTCTTGGCTCTCCCTATAAGTCCTTCGGCTTTCCTCACTAAATCCTCCCTCACCTCATTCATTCACAATCATAGCTTTTATCACCTGCGTTTCGGGTAACAGCCAGCTTTCAAATTCTTGTTTCACTTCGTCGAAATTAACGCGGTGAGTGATATAAGTTTTAGGGTCTACCAGTCCTTGTTTCATGCTAGCTACTACGTGCTCAAAGTCCTGACGGGTAGCGTTACGGCTGCTCATCAGGGTAGATTCGCGCTTGTGAAACTCTGGGTGATTAAAGCTGAATGCTTCTTTTTGCAACCCAATCAATACATAACGGCCGCCATGTGCCAGGTAATCAATACCGCCGTTTATGGCTTTCAGGTTGCCGGTTGCATCTACCACTACCGAAGCCATATCGCCGTTTGTAATGGCCCGTAATTGCTCAATCGCGTTACCTTCAAGCGGGTTAATGGTGTGCTGTATGCCCAGCTTGTTTTCACAAAAGTTAAGACGATCATTACTTACATCCATAGCAATTACATTGCCCCCTGCTATACGGGCAAATTCTATAGTGCCCAAACCAATCGGCCCGGCTCCTATTACCAGCACAAATTCGCCCGGCTCAACCATGGCCCTACGGATACCATGCGCACCTATGGCCAAAGGCTCAACCAGTGCCAGCTCGTCATAAGTTAATCCTTCGCCGTGTACCAGCGCGTAAGATGGTACTTGCAGATACTCTACCATGCCGCCATCAGCATGCACACCGCAAACTTGTATATTTACGCAGCAGTTAGGTTTGCCCGAACGACAGGCCACGCAAACGCCGCAATTAAAATAAGGAATAAAGGTTAGTGCCTCACCTACCTCAAAGCCCGGTGCATTATCAAACTCCACCAACTCGCCCGATAGCTCATGACCCAAAATACGGGGGTAACTAAAGAAGGGCTGGGTGCCGCGGTAGGCATGCAAATCGGTACCGCAAATACCTATGCGCTTTATTTTGATAATGGCATGATCGGGTTTAAGCTGGGGTTTCTCCACCTCGCCATAATCGAACGTGCCAGGGGTAGTACAGGTTAATATTTTCATCTTTTCTTTCTACTCTTCCAAATTATAAAACTTTATGGCGTTGCCTCCCCAAAACAAGGCCTTTTCGTGGTCACTTAATGATTCGGTATGATGCTTTACCATTTTAACCACGCGGTTGTAGCCACCGGCCACCATGCACACGGGCCAGTCTGACCCAAACATTACTCTTTCAACGCCAAAGGCATCAAATACAATATCCAGGTAGGGCTTAAAATCTTCTTCCTCCCAACCGTACCAATTAGCTTCAGTTACCATACCCGATACCTTGCAGTAAACGTTGGTATATTGTGCCACCTTTCGTATGGCTTTTTCCCACTCTGCAACCTCCTGGTTTTTAATATCGGGCTTGGCAATATGGTCTATCACAAAGCGCTGGTTTGGAAACTTAGCCACAAACTCGGCCGTATAGTCCAACTGGTCTGGAAAGATTAGTATGTCATAAGTAAAATCATACTTACCGAGCAAACCAATTCCTTTTAAAAACTCGGGCCGCAGCATAAAATCGCGCTGTGGTTCGCCTTGTAACACATGCCTGAACCCTACCATCTTGTCGCGCAAACTGTAGTACTTCAGCCGCTCTTCTACATCTTCGGCCTGCAAATCAACCCAACCCACCACACCTTTTATGAAAGGGTTTACGGCAGCCAGATTAAGCAAGAAATCGTTTTCCTTTTCGGTTTGGCTGGCCTGTACGGCTATGCATCCCTCAATTTGATTGTGCATGAGGATGTGCATCAAATCCTGCGGCAGAAAGTCGCGGCGAATGGTATCCATTTCTTCCGTAATCCAGCTGTCTCTTACCGGGTCAAATTTCCAGAAGTGCTGATGAGCATCAAGTCTATACATGGTAGTTATGGTTTATAACCCTGTTTGGGGCAGGACTTATAAATGGCATTTTTCAAATAGATTAAAAATAACCAGAATAAAATTTGCTGTAATTGTCTGTTTTTTATAGGATGTTGCCATTAACAGAAAACTTACATGTGCCAACAGGATAATTGTTGGCATAAATAACCACAATTAAATCTTAATTGTCAAGATAGCGGACCAAAAAACTATGCTCCTAGTGCGCTTAATTAGCACTACTGCTTGGCAATACCTTGGCTTTAATATTTATAATACGGCGGTTAATTTTGCCCCTATGGATAAGGGATTTGATTTTGATATGCATTTTTTTGCCAATACACCGATCAAACCAAATAATACACTTCGAAATCGGTGGAAAAAAGCTAAAATAAAATAGCCCCTGGCGCTTGACCAGGGGCTATTTTATTTTACAGTAAATCTTTTATTTTACAAAGACACGCCTCTTTTCCATGGAATGAAATCATCCTGACCATGGCGTACAGCACATACTTCAACCTCGCCACTGGCTACTTTTACTACGTAATCCAGTATGCGTTCTCCGGCTTGTTCAATCGTCTCTTCGCCTTCAATAATGGTACCTGTGTTAAGGTCAATGATGTCGCTCATTTTATTATACAGGTTGGTATTGGTAGCAATTTTAACTACCGGCGTAATGGGGTTACCGGTTGGTGTACCTAAGCCCGTAGTAAATAATACAACGTTGGCACCAGAGCCTACTTCGGCAGTGGTACTTTCCACATCGTTACCCGGTGTACACAACAGGTTTAAACCTGGTTTAACCACTTTTTCAGGATAATCCAATACATCTACCACTGGCGAAGTACCACCTTTTTTGGCTGCACCTGCAGATTTGATTGCATCGGTAATTAAACCATCTTTAATATTACCTGGTGATGGGTTCATATCAAAGCCTGAACCTACCTCTTCGGCGCGTTGGGCGTAGGTACGCACCAGGCTTACAAAGCGGTTTGCATCTTCTTCCTCTACACAACGGTCAATCAGGTTTTGCTCCACGCCACACAGTTCCGGAAACTCGGCCAAAATAACCGAACCACCTAAAGCCACCAGCAAATCTGATGTATAGCCTATAGCCGGGTTAGCAGATATGCCCGAAAAACCATCAGAACCACCGCACTCTAAGCCAATAGTTAGCTTGCTTAATGGCGCAGGCTGACGAGTGTACTGATTGGCATGAATTAAGCCCGCCATCGTCTTGCGCAGGGCCTGGTCAATAATGTCAGACTCTTTACCAATTGTTTGCTGATCTAAGATGTACAACGGCTTATCAAACATAGGAGAGCGTTTTTCGATCTCACGTTGTAAGATACTTACTTGTGCATTTTGGCAGCCTAGGCTAAGCACGGTTGCTCCGGCTACGTTAGGGTGCGTAATGTAACCTGCCAGCAGGCCGCATAAAGTTTCAGCATCCTGACGGATACCGCCGCAGCCACCTGTATGGGTTAAAAACTTAATACCATCAACATTAGGGAAAACTTTCGCTTCGCGATCTAAACCGTCGCCGCTTTCAATCTCGGTGAATAATACTTCTTCGATACCGCCACCTGCTTTTACTTTGTTAATGAGTTGCAGCGCCTTGGTTTCGTATGTTTTTTTGCGGCCATATCCCAGTGGTTTTACCAAAGCCTCCTGTAAAACTTCGAGATTACGATTTTCGCAGAATACCATAGGTATAACCAGCCAGTAATTTGCGGTACCAACGCTGCCATCAGAACGATGATAACCTTTAAAAGTACGCCCCTGCCATTCGCTTACATTAGGTTGTTGCCAGCTGGTGTGCTTACTCTCGGTAGACATACCGTTAGCCGCATGTTTAATATTGCTGGTGGTAAGTAAGCCTCCCGACGCTATATCAAACTGAGCCTTACCTACCAGTACGCCATACATGATAATGCTGTCGCCAGCCTTAATCTCATGAATAGCCACCTTATGTTTGGCAGGTATCATTTGTATAGTGGTAAAAGTATCCTGGCCGTAAGTTATTACGTCGCCAGCTGGTATGTCAGTCAAGGCAACCAACACATTATCATCGGGGTGTATTTTTAATATCGTCTGTTTCATCAGAATCGCTTCCTGTTTAAACTGTTGCTTCTTTTAATAAAATATCTTGTGTTCCGTTTGCTACTATCTGCTGTAACTGATTTAATACGGCTTCTTTAAACCCTTTCAACTGCGTTAAATCGGCATCCCAAAGGTTTTTATCAGCCAGTAAGGTGTAGGCTACATCATGCAATTCGGTCTTTTGCCATGCATTGTAAAATACCTCAGCCTGGCTATCGGTAATTGTATAATCCTTACCATTAACATTGCCGACAAACTTTCCTTCGGCATTCTTTTCCGATTTCATAAACCTTAGGAAGGCGGCAAAGCCAAAAGTAAACAAAGCTGGCGCATTATCATGAGATTGGTAGTGATTTAACAATAACGGCATCACACGCATTTTTATTTTAGACGAATATTGTGCCGAAATGCTGATCCACTGATGCTCAATATAAGGATTACGGAACCTGTCAAGCACTTTGCCTGCAAAATCGGCCGCAGTATCATGATCAACGTCATATGGGATAGCCGGGGCAATTTCCCTAAGCATTAACTGGGTAATAAAGTTAGAAAAGGCAGCATCGTCCATTGCCTCCTTGACAGTTCTGAAGCCTGACAAAAAGGCAACAGCACAACTCAAGGTATGCGTACCGTTCAACAAGCGCAATTTCAGCTCGCGGAAAATCTCAATATTTGGAACAATTACCACGCCTTTATCAACCTGGGCAAATGAAAGTACATTTTTGATATGCTCATCACCCTCAATAGCCCAAAGCGAGTATACTTCAGATACCGTGCGCAGATCATCCTGATAACCGCTTTTGCTCTCCAGCTCGGCAGCTAATTTAGCATCAGGCTTACCGGGTACAATACGATCAACCAATGAGTTGCAGAAATGGTTATGCTCCTCCAACCAATCCATGAAGGCGGGCTCCAGCTTGTTCAGGTGGGCCAGCTCCAGCACAATGGCTTCCAGCTTTTTGCCGTTATCAACAATTAGTTCGGTTGGCACTATCACTAAACCGCTATCGGCGCTACCTTTAAAGGTCTGGTAACGCTCGTATAAAATGGCCAGCAACTTGCCTGGAAAAGATACCGGCGGATGTTTACGGATATCATCCTGCACCAACTGTATACCTACCTCGGTAGTATTGGAAATTACGATTTGCAGGTCAGGACTTTGAGCCACTTTGAGGATGCTATCCCAGTCGGTACCGGCTGATAGTACCCGGCTGATCGCAGAGCATACTATCTGTTCGTCAACACCCTCGCCATTCTCAATGCCTTTGATGTACAAGGTATATAAGCTGTCCTGGCGGTCAAAATCGGTAGCTGAACCTGTATCAGTTGATTTAACTACCACCGCACGGCCGTTAAATACGCCGGCGCGATTGGCTTTATCTATGTAATAATCGGGCAAACCGCGCAACAGCACGCCTGTACCAAATTGCAATACTCTTTCGGGCAGTTCAAATACTTCTTCTGCAGGCAATACCAACTCTGGTACGCTTATCTTGTTCAAATTATATCGGGATAATATCATATGCTTTTTACTTAACGCCGTTCTTTTTTGCCCATGCCGGGTATTGTTTGTCTAATATTTTTTTAGGCCACACGCCATACCATGCATAGCCGCCTCTGCGCTCCTGCTCTATTTCAGTAAGGTTATATCTCTTTTCGCTGTTACGGCCTGAAAAGAAAGGCTTGTTGGTACCAATTTCATAATAACGTGCCCAAATAACTGATGAAGAATCGGGTACAACTACACCATCCTTTTTACCAGGGTTTGCTGCATCTGGCACGTGATCAAAACGGATACCTTTTAATTTCACGTCATCAAACCACTCAACGGCGCCTTTAATGGCAGCCTTTATTTCGGTTGATGGCGAAGGCAACTGCATGAGAAATTGCACAATAGCGGCAGATTCGGACGAGGCCAACCCAACCAGTTCGAACTTGCGGGCCATTACAGGCTGCAGTGTGCGGTGGTCATATTGCTGGTTCCAGGCGGTTAGTTTGCCGTTTACTTTAATCTGGGTTTTTAAAATGCAATCAATGCCTCTTTTTACCGCGTTAGCAGCCGGCGCTACCAATGATGCATCAATTACATCAAAACCATTTTTGCGGTTGGCCACGTTGTACATAATTTCCATTACGTTCATCATGGCGTTATCGTTGTAAGTGATCTGCGCACGGTATAAAGCGCTATCGGGGTAATATTGCGGCCATCCGCCATTAGCGTACTGAGCCTTCAGCAGATAACGGATTCCCTTTTCGGCCGATTGGAGGTAGGCTTTGTTGTTGGTTTGTTTATAGGCACCAACCAGGTAAGTAATTTCTTTGTAAGTGGCGCTGTTATCAATAGTGGCATCAATACGGCCGGCATCTTTCAGGGTGGCAGCTTTCTGTGCATCGGTTAGCACTTTGTTATAATCTACCTTTACTTCGGCTACTGCTTTTGGCCAGCCGCCAACACTACGCTGGTATACCAGCATATTTTCGGCTATAGGGTCGGTTTGTGCTGTTTGAGCTTGCGTTGTATAGGTAAAACCCAACAGCATAACCAAGGTTAATATTTTTATATAAATCTTCATTTTGTTACTTAATTAAGCATCGGGTTCCATTGCTGGTCAAGCGCCCATTGCGCATTGATCTGACTAGCAACCGGTGCTGTTTTAGCCTTGTTTAAATTATTGGCAAACCAGGCAAAATCGCCGCCTGTACGGTGACAATTGTAGTAATATACCCGCTCGCCCCATTTTACACCAGTTGAACTGGCCGCCTGAAAAACAGGCGCGTTGGCCATGGTAGCCGCAAATGAGCAGTTAATTAAATAAAACTGCGATTCGCGGTGGTAGCGGCCCAGTTTAAAGCCTTCATCACCTTTAAATGTGCAGTTTACCAACACAGTCTTTTGATCGGGATTTCCGGAACCATCGTGCCATATAGCGGCCTCTTTACTATGACATATAAAGGTACAGCCCTCGGCATAGGCCCAGCCGCGCGGGCAGTAAAAATCAACGCCGCCTTCCATAGTGCAGTCTTTAAAATAGAACAAGCCGCTGGCAGCATTCCATGGACTTACGGTGTCGCCACCCAAAGCGCGAAACGTACAGTTAAGCACTTTTAGCCGGGTAGTTTGGAAAGAACGCAGGGCCATCTGATGACCAGTATTTTTTACCGCTTTTTGCGTAGCCGGTTCGCTACCCACCTGGCAGCTCACTATGGTATCTGCCTTGTGATGGAAGCCGTAACCATTAATAACCGACAGATTTTGCAGGGTAATATCGCTACCGCGCAAATTCATAGTGGCCACCCCCCAATCATCAGCGTTACCCTGACAGCGCCATATATCGCGTGCAATGTCCTGGGTTATTACCACGCCTTTTTCGCTTTCGCCTTTTAGTACAATGTGATTTTTGGTAATGAACAGCTTTTCGTTATATGTGCCGTTCTTTATCAAGATCACCCTATCGGCCGTTGCCGAATCCGGTAAACTGTTAATGGCGGCCTGAATAGTTTTAAATTGGCCTTTGCCTGCAGCATCTACCACCACAGGCAGCTTAGCCTTTGGCTGGCCAAAGCTGTGAGCTATGCCCATAGCCAGTAAACCTATTATAAATGCCAGCTGCTTCATGATTTTACTTTGCGGGTATTTGCTGCACTAACCACGCCACTACATCATTAGCGGCTTTAAAATTTTCCAGATCAGGAGTTAGCTTGCGGCCATCCAGGTATTCGTTGTAAAACCACGGATCGCCCACAGCAAGCACGGTGCCTTTGCCGTATTTGGCCATGGCAACCGCCACTTCGCCTTTTTGGTTCAGTACTGATTTGCCTGGAGGCGTTAAAGCAAATGTGCTAATCTCTTTAATATAGATCTTTTTAGCCGTTTTAAATACCGGGTTGCCTGCAGGTATCTGCACTGCACCTTGTTCAAACTGGCTGCCTTGCACGTGGTTGATGCTGTTTTCTTTAAAAGTTAAGCCAAACTTGCTCATTAAGGTGTTAAAGTTTTTGAACTCGGCATTACCGGTATCATTATGCAGCACCAGTAATACACCACCTTGCTTTACCCAATCGGCAATGGCCGAGGCATGAGCAGGCTGCATGTATTTGGCATTCGGGTTTTCTTTAGGAATATCAGGATCAACAATTACATAGATAGAAGCTGGTTTTAAGTTAGCGGCCGTAGGCGCCTGATAAAGTGTGCCCAGGTTTAAACCATAGTTGTTGAATATATTGCCAAATAGTGAAAACCCATTATTATCCCATCCCTCCCATTTGTAATGGTAAGGGTAGGCTTCACCAGTAATGTCTTTTTTTCGCTCATCGTTAAAGTAACTATCGAGCATTACATTCTTGTTGCGGCCGGCTGCCAGGTTTGGAAGGCGTTCCATTTCAACACTGGCCTGTATAAAGGCGCCCACACCTTTGGCATCGTCGGTAACAACCTTTTCGCTCAGGTAGTACTCGTAGCTGCCATCGCGGTAGGGGTTGCCACCTAAACCGGCTACGCTTACAGTACCATTTAAATGGATCAGACCATTTGCGTCGGTACTAATGAACTTATTGAGAATGCCTTTGTAACCGCTTTCGGCTACGGTTTGAAAGTACTTAGGCAGGTTGTGCTGACGAACGCCTTTAGCCAGCGCATACACAAACATACATGACGCAGAAGCTTCGAGGTAATTACCTTTTGAGGTGCCTTTATCCAGCACCTGGTACCATAAGCCCGATTGCTTGTCCTGGTACTTAGCTACAGCGGTAGCAAAACGGTTCAGGATAACCAGCAGCTCGGCACGTTTAGGATGATTAGTTGGCATTTGATCTAACACATCAACCAGTGCCATACCGTACCAGCCCATTGCACGTCCCCAAAAATGAGGCGATACACCAGTTTCTTTATTTGCCCAACGCTCCTGCTTGCTTTGATCCCAGGCATGATATAACAAGCCGGTTTTAGCATCGCGAGATTGGCGCTCCATCAAGATAAACTGACGAGCGATGTCGTTAAAGGCAGTATCTTCATGAAAAGTGCTCGCATACTCGGCATAAAAAGGTTCACCCATGTACAGGCCATCCAGCCACATTTGGTTCGGGTAACGCTTTTTGTGCCAAAAGCCGCCTTGTGGTACCCGGGGCTGTTTGCTTAGCTGCTCGCGCAGGGTTTTAGCCGCTTTATAATATTTTTCGTTATTTAATACTTTGTACAGCATCAACACCGTGCGGCCGGGCAGCACGTTATCAATGTTGTAATCTTCCATCTTATAGTTACTTATTGTACCATCGGGCTGTATCAGCTTATCAACGGTATTCTGTAAAAACTGGAAGTATTTCTTCTCGCCGGTTTGCAGCCAAACACGTTCAATACCTTTCCAAACTACACCTTGCTCGTAAGTCCAGCGCACTTTGCTTGAGGTATCACTCCACACCGACATAGCTGTTTTAGCCATACGCTGCGAGTAGGGCTGCGTTTGTGCATGCACCACATGAGCGCCAAACAGCAGCAAGCTTGCTACAAAACCTTTCCTTATCAATTCTTTATATTTCATAAGTTAATTTAAAGTGCAGATAAGACTATGATGTCTTACCATGGTTTATATGTTGGTTTACGGGCAGAACATTTTCTATTGCAATTTTACACCTAATTTGAGAAACCGTATGGCATCAAAAGATAAAATCCATGCAATCGTTCCCACAACAAAGTCTAATTTCAGCTACCAAATATACTTACTTAACCATGTTGTACTATCCTGCTGCAAACGCGGTTGCTTACTCGTTTACCAAGGTGACTACAAGCCCGGTTGCCAGTTATCTTTACCTGTTAATACGTTTCTAACGGTATACTGCTTAGCTTCTTTTGCTGTAAGCTGCTTAGCCCAGGCTACCCGGTCGGCAGTCTTAGCGCCCGGGCCGGTATTGTTATACTCGGCATAATAAGCTGTTTTTTCCTTCTCCGGAAACATAGCATCGCCTTTCCAGGGGTTCCAGCCTTGCGGCACAATATGGCTGCCCATTTGGGTGTTTAAAAAAACCGTTTGGGCGTAAGGCCGCCATGGTCTGCCTAAAAACACTTTTTTGGCGGCCGTGTCAGCTATCAGCTTGCAGTTCAATAATACATAACCGTATGCTTGCTGAGGCGTTGTTGCAGCGGCGGTGATATACGAGTTCATTAAGCTTTTAATGGTACAGTTTTGAAATATTACCGTTGCCTCGCCAAAAATAAAATCAGTGGTACCTTCAATATAACAATCCTGGTATAACTGGCGACTACTACCTGTAGCAGTATACAGCGTATCCTGGTTGCCTAAAATGCGGCAGCTTTTTATAACACAACGATCGCCTTCCACATGCAGGGCCACCGCCTGCCCTACCCTTCCTGCAGTGTTGGCTATAGTTAGGTTCTCAGCACGAAAATCATCGCCCTGTACCAGTACTGTGTAAGAGGTAAAAGTGCTCATTTTTTCTTTTCCGTAAGCATCTTTACCGCCGGGTACCGGTTTACCTGAGTAATCATCGTTAGTAACGATGGTATTCTCCGCGCTTTCACCAATTAAGGAAATATGAGTTTTCCAGGTGGGGATAACCAGCTTTTCGTGGTAAACACCTTTTTTTATATGGATGGTCACCTGCTGTTGCCCCAAATCGCGCACGGCATTAACGGCTTCTTGTATGGTTTTGTAATTGCCACTACCATCTTGCGCTACAGTAAGCTGCAACGGCAAAGCAGGCTGTTGTGCAAACAGCCTGCTTGTGAGCATTAAACCAATCAATAATACACGTAACACTTTCATGTAGCTATCTTTATTAATTATTTTGCAGTAGTAATTAACGCTTTGCTATCTGCACCGCTTTTAAACTCAGCTTTGTTTTTAGCTTTAGACAGGTCGGAGTTGATAACCTGTATATTGGCTGATCTTTTGCCGCCAATGCTGAACAGTTGCTCGGTATTGGAACCAAAACGCAGGTTATCAAACTTGATCCCGTTGCCATTCAAAATGCTGATTAACGGCTTAGTATTAGCGCTCTCCACATAAACGTTCTTCAGGGTTATATCCTGTCCCTCAGTAATCTCAATACCTTTTTTGGTTTTGAGCGAAATATTTTCCAGGTGAATACCTTTGATATTCATTTCAGGTAATCCTCTTACCATTAAAGCCTTATCGGCACCATTACAAGCTACGTTGCTGATGTAGATGTTCCTGAACTGTGGTGTTGCCTCAGTAACCGGCGGGTAACCGCTATCGTTCGCAATTTCTTCTTCAGTTGGTGATTTGCCAGTGTAGTACATATCCAGCAGGATTGCGCTGGTTATGATATCCTTCATGGCGATGTTTTTAATATGGATGTTTTCTACAATGCCGCCACGGCCACGGGTAGTTTTAAAACGCAAGCCGATATCGGTAGTCATAAAAGTACAGTCAGACACAAAGATATTGCGTGCACCACCCGACATTTCGCTACCTATTACAAAGCCGCCATGGGCACGGTATACAATGCTGTTTTTTACAATCATGTTCTCCGTTGGCATACCGCGTTTGCGGCCTTCCTCGTCACGCCCCGACTTTACGCAAATACCGTCATCGCCGCAATCAAAGGTGCTGTTGTCAATCATTACATTTTTGCATGATTCCACATCTATACCATCGCCATTTTGCGCATACCATGGGTTGCGCACACGTACACCCTGCAAGGTTAAATCCTGGCACATCAAAGTATGTAAACACCAGGCAGCAGAATTTTGAAAAGTAGTATTTTGCAACAAAACCTTTTTGCAATTGGTTAGCACCAGCATGTTGGGCCTGAAAAAGTCTTTGTACTGCTCGTTTGCAGCCGCGCTTGAACCCGGCTCAATGTAACCGGCACGTGGTGTTTTAGCGGCCTTGGCATAACTTTCAGAAGGGTACCAGCTGCGACCGTTCTCACTCAATACACCACCAGCAGCCAACTTTCTCTTCCAGTCCTCCTCGGTAAGGCGGTCTTTGCCAATTGCACGCCAAACCTCCCCGTTACCATCAATTACACCCTCGCCCGTTATGGCAATATTAACCAGGTTAGTACCCGAAATAGGCGACTCATTACGGTAGGCTGCATGGCCTTCCCAGTTGCCCTCAACCAATTTATACTGGCTTTTATCATCCGTGAGCTGTAAAAGGGCTGCCCGGCTTATGTGCAAGTTAACATTGCTTTTTAACTGTATGGGGCCGGTCATCCATAAACCATCGGGTACCAGTACCACACCACCGCCTTTGGCGCTGCATGCGGCAATAGCATTGTTGATGCTTTTAGTATTCAGGGTAATACCGTCAGATTTAGCACCATATTTAACAATATTGAATGTGTCTTTTTTAAATACCGGGCGGGCTATTTTAGGCAGATTAGTCCACGAATAGGGCTTGGTTTGTGCCCATACTGGTGCCGAAGCGCCCATTAATAACATAACTGCAAGTGCAGTTCTCTTTATATTTAACATTAGGTTTCTGGTTTATATCAGTTTTATCAAAATAACTTAAATGTTTACGAACAACCTTGACCAATATTAGCCAAAACATTGGCTGTAATTATCAAGAATTGGCTTTTACGATATGATTGGCCAGCTCCAATTTTAACTCTTCAATACTTTTTAACACCAGCTCGGCCATGCGGCGTGCACCCAGCTCGCTAAAGTGGGTGTCGTCTATTTTCCCTTTCGGGTAGTTAGGATTTTGGCCCGGTTCAAGGTGATTGTACAAAAATTTTGACGGCTCAACACCCAACTGCTGCAATAACTGCTGGCTCTTGGCATCCAGGTCAATAAGCGGAACGTTGTTTCGCTGCGCCACTTCGCGTACTATCTGCGCATAAACCGTATGTGTTGATACCACATGACCAACACTATCGAACTTACGGCGTGCTACCGGCGTAATAAGTACGGGTATTGCCTGCTTGCTGCGTGCGGCATTAATAAACAGTGTAAGGTTCTTTCTAAAATCGTCTTCGGTGGTGAAACTTTTTTTGGTAGGTACTTCATCATTATGCCCAAACTGGATGAACAGGTAATCGCCGGCTTTCATCCCAGTTGATACCGGTTGCCATAAACCTTCGGTAATAAAGGTTTTGGTACTACGACCATTTTTGGCGCGGTTATCTACCGTTATCGTACTATCGAAATAGTTAACAAAAGGCATTCCCCACCCGGTTTCAGGGTAATATTTTTTTTCTTTAATAGACAGAGTGGAATCCCCGATGAGGTATACCGTAACCTGCTTGGGCGGCGATAATGTAAATGATGTTAAAGATAAAAACAGTAATAAAAAGCAATTACGAAGCATAGGTAGTGTTGGGTTGTAAATACGGAATTTATCGTATTCTCATTAAATTCTTTTTATTGTTATAAGCACAAAAGCAAGGCAATTTAGCCTTGCTTTTGTGCTTGAGTACTTAATAGCCAGGGTTTTGTTTAAGCCTGCCGCCGTAAGTATCTAATATAGCAGTAGTATAAGGGAACAGCTCGCTTTTGTTTGGAGTAAAGAAGCGGGCAATACCCTCCTGCAATGGCAGGTTATCAATTGATGCACCTGAGATAGTACCGGTTGATGATATTGAAAATACCAGATGCTGACGCCAGTCGGTACGGGTCCAACCGGTGGTTGGCGACGGAACCGCAGTGGTATAAAATGGATTGGTGGAGAAGTATTGGATTTCCTCACCGTTGTTTTTCCAGTAAATATACTGTGGCACGTTAGCATAGGCACCTACATTATCTCTAATTTGAGTGATCTTTAAGCGGGCTTCTGCAATTTTAGTACCCAGCAAATTCCAGCGAATCAAATCATACTTGCGAATGCCTTCGGCGCCAAACTCCAGGTAACGCTCATTTACAATAGCGTTAAAAAAGCCAGCCTTGTCGGTTGGCGTAACGCCAATTGCAGATTCATTTCCTTTAAATGCTCTTTTTCTAACCTCTTCAAAAGCGGCTATAGCTTCAGCCGAAGGTGCACCTTTTATTTCATTGTCGGCCTCCGCAAACATTAAAAGCACATCAGCAAAACGAATAATAGGCCAGTTATAACCTAAGTTCAACACAGTTCCGGGTAATGTCGGCGTGCGCCAGTCTCTTCTAAACTTACCGTCGGTAAGCTCGCCAAGCCTGCGTAAGCTTTTCAGATTTGTGGCACCTATAGCATAAATTGGAATGGTTACGTCTCTGCGCGTATCTAACGGATTGAATGCGTAGAAATAGTTAGGCAGCATAAGTATACCGCCACCACCTGTACCATACCTTGATGCAGCGTTTATGCTTGGACCGTCATAGTTACCCATACGGCTGTCAGATATGCTGTTACCACCACCTGCGCCAACTTCAAACATAATTTCGCCGGCTGGGTCGGGTGTAAAGGCAGAGATATATTTCTTCCAAACATCTTCAAAAACCGGGTTAAGCATATGCTGACTGCGATTGGCTGACGATATCAACTCAGCGCATTCATCGCGGGCAATGGTATAATATTTTAAGTAGTCGGGGCGACGCTCCATTGTTTTGGTATCGGTGCGCAAGGAGTAACCGCCTCTGAACAGGGCCAACTTTGCACGCATTGCTTTAACTGCACCTTTGGTAATACGCTCATTGCGGGCTACCTCGGTACGCCAGGGCACTAAAGTTTCGGCCAAAGCCAGGTCGTCAATTAAATGATCGTAAGTGGCGTCGCGGTTTGCAGCGGGTATATACAAATCCGGCTGTTTGTATGAAGGCTGAAACGGAGCCGGAACATCACCCCAATTTCTGATCAATTCGAACAGGAATTGTGCACGCAAAGTTAAGGCTTCGCCATACAAACGCTTTAGCTCTTTTTGATCGGCTGCAGAGCCACTGGTATAAGCTGGCATTTGCGGAATCTGGTCTATACACAGGTTTGCTTTTTCAACACCACGGTATAGCTGGTTGAAAGGGTTGGTTAGCTCAGTGTTCGATGTTTGCAATTGGTAACGGCCAATGCCACGACGCCCGTTATCAATAGCACCGCTTACAATACCTTCATCCGTATCGTAAGGGTAATACAGGTTTAAGCGGATGCCATAACCGTTATCGCCCGATAATTCGTCATAAACTCCTAACAAGGCGGTGGTGGCATTAGAGACACTTGAGAATGCCTGCTCGAGGCTATATTGTGATTGCGGCTCAACCTCTGTATATTTTTTACAGCCACTGTAAGTAACTGCCGCTATACTGGCTGTAAATGCAATTATTGCTTTATTATAAAATTTCATCTTTATATTAATTTAAGATCTACTTAAAAAGTGATGTTAGTACCAAAAGTGAACAGACGCGCACGCGGATAACCTGCAAAATCTACGCCTTGTGTTAAAGGATCAGTACGGCGGGTGCTAATTTCAGGATCGTAACCGCTGTAGCCGGTTATGGTGCCTACGTTGTTAACCGTTGCATAAAAGCGTGCGTTGGTTAAGCCTACCCTTTTCACCAGGCTTTTAGGTAATGTATAACCGAAAGTTATGTTGTTGATACGCAGGAAAGAACCATCCTCAATAGCAAACGAGTGCAAATAATAACGCTGATTACGAACCGGAGACCATATTTTGGCATTAGCATTCAATGCAGCAAGTTCGGTTGGGTCGGTAACAACAACGCCCGCGCTGTTGATGTTGGTCCAACGGTCTTTCATGATGTTCAGCATGTTGAGGTTCAGGAAACTACCGTCTGTCCATTCCAGTTTGTTGGCATTGTACACATCGTTACCGTAAACAAAGTTTACGAATACACTCATGTCAAAATTCTTATAGGAAAATTGGTTATTCCAGCCACCTGTAAACTTAGGGTTAGCGTTGCCTATAATCGTGCGGTCACGGTCTAACGTTACCTGGCCATCACCATCAATATCCTTAAGCTTTACTGTACCAGGCTGCGGGGCACCAAAAACCGAGATATTACTAGGCACGCCATTTTTTAAAGTATACACGCCATTGGCATAATTAAAATCGCTTATCTGGTAATAACCGTCGGTTACAAAGCCGTACATCTGGCCCACCGGTTTGCCTACCTGAACAATATAATCATCGGCACCGTCAGATCCTTGCCAGCCTGAGCTGCGGGTTTGCTGCGTAACTGTGCCCAGGCTCAGCACCTTATTTCTATTGAACGATATGTTAAAATTACTTGTCCAGTTAAAGTTTTTGCTGCGTACTGCTGTAGCGTTCACCTGAAACTCAACACCCTTATTAGAGGTTGAACCAATATTTTGGAGCTGCCCGGTACTATAACCGGTAGTTTGCGGTATAGCGGCTAATAGCAGCAGATCTTTCCCTTTGTTAAAGTAAACATCAGTAGTAAACTGCACCCGGTCTTTAAACATCGACAGGTCTAAACCAATGCTTTGAGAAACGTTGCGTTCCCAACGAAGATTAGGGTTAGCCAGTGCAGGTGTTGAAAAGCCCGGTAAAACGGTATGATTAAGCGAGTACTCGCCGGCTACGCTGTATAATTGCAGGTATAATAAATCGCCTATACGATTATTACCAGCCACGCCATAACCTAATCTTAACTTGGCATCATTGATAAATGGCAGCTTTTTCATAAAATCAGCTCCGGAGAAACGGTAGGCCAAATTACCTGAAGGGAACAGCAGCAAACCATTGTCAGCAGCAAATTTTGATGAACGGTCGCCGCGCACCGTCACTGATGCCAGCAAGTTTTTGTCATACGCATAGCTTACCCTGCTGAATAAAGAAAATATACGGTTTGGAGGCGCTATAGTAGTGGTTGGCCGGGGCTGGGTTGAACCTGTTGGCGGCGAACCTAAGCCTAAGTTAGCCAGTGCACTGCTTGCCGAAATATCAGCCGGAAAATAACGGGTTTCAACTGTGGCAGCATTTGAACGGTATTCGTAAATCTCCTGACCAAGCAGAACACTAATGTCATGATGTTTGCCAATGCCGTTTTTTACGTATTGCAGCGTATTGCTGTTATTGATGGTAATGTTTCTTTGTGTAGCAATGGAAGCTAATGGCAGCGAACCAAAATTACGTGCAGTAGGCGTTATTTTACTATAGAATAGTTCTACTCTCGAGTTAGCATTATCAAAACCTCCGGTGCTTCTAAAAGTTAAGTCTTTGGTTATTTGATAATTGATATAACCGCTCAGGTTAATATCAGTAGAGGGCGAGTTGCGGTACTCCGCTTGTGTTAAAATTACCGGGTTTTGAATCTGGTTCGAATTCAGGTAGTAATCCTCATCAAACTGATCGCTGGTTGGTATGGTAGGCAAATCGAACGGACGATAAACGATACTGTGACGCAAACGGTTGGTAGTGCGTGTTCCGCTATTGGTAGTACCAGCACCTTTTACAACCTGGTCGGTATACCTCATGGTTACCCCTACCTTTAACTTGTCTGATGCCTGGTGATCTAACCTGAAATTTGTTAAATAACGCTTAAAGCCCGATTCCAGCAAAATACCATCCTCATTGTTGGCCGTTAAACTCAGGTTAAAGGTGGTTTTAACATCACCGCCGCTGATAGAAACATTGTGTTGCTGGAAAGCTGCCGACCGGCCAAAGACTTCATCCTGCCAGTTAATAAAAGGCTTGTTTTTATAAACTTGCAGCGTATCAAAAGTACTGCCGTACTGTTTAGCAAAATTATCACGGTCGGTTTGGCTTGAACGTGTCCGCTCGTACTGCCATACAGTATAATCGTACGGACTAAGCACATCCATCGTTTTAGTAATCTTCCGGAAACCGCCTGCGCCATTATAAGCTACAACCGTTTTACCGGCCCTGCCGCCCTTGGTAGTAATAATTACCACACCATTAGCACCGCGGGCACCGTAAATAGCAGTTGTTGATGCATCTTTTAATACGTCAACAGAAGCGATGTCTTGTGGTGAAATTACAGATAACGCATTTTCCACCTGGATACCGTCAACAATATATATGGGCGAGTTATCCTGCGTAATGGAGCTACCGCCACGTACACGGATCAAAACGTCGGCGCCGGGTGCACCTTCTGTTGTAGTTACCTGCACACCAGCCAAACGGCCTGTAAGCGCTTCGGCCGCGTTTGATAGGGGAATATCTTTCAGTTGCTTTGCACCAACTGATGATACTGAACCTGTCAGATCACGTCTTTTAACGGCCTCATAACCCACTACCACTACCTCGTTTAACTGGCTAGCATCATCATTTTGCATGGTAATGTTAAGCGGGTTTTGGTTACCTACCGCAATTTCCTGGGTTTTATAGCCAATGTACCGTACTACTAAAACCGCATTGCCAGTGGTGGGTACATTAATTTTGTAAGCACCATTAACATCAGTACTTACGCCCTGAGTGGTTCCTTTAACCAGTAAGCTCACCCCAATCAAAGGGTCGCCGCTTCTGTCAACTACCTTACCGGTTACTGTACGGGTTTGCGCCCATGCAGTACCGCATAGCAGTAAGAACATGAAAATTTGAAGTAATAATTTATTCATAATTTAAGATTGGTTTAAAAATTGCGTGCGCGAAATAAGCACATAAGCCGGCTGAACAAATTGCATGAACAGCCCTTAGCAAAAGCGTTACTTGCACTTGATTTAAAAAGAAAATTGGTTAATAAACTATATAATTGGTTAAACAGAAAAGTACTGCGAGTTTAACGTAAATGGTATATCGACAGTATTTTCTTAAACAAGATTACTCACTATGCACAAATAAACAAAGTTTATGAGCAACTAAAACTATGCAATCGTTCCCGGAAACGTTTGAGTAAAACTGCACGTTCAGGAGCAATTGCGTGCTAATTTCCTATGATATCAGGATTATTAAGTTTAAATTTAACCACCTATTATGTTCAAATCCTATACTATAAAAGATATAGCGAAGGCGCTGGGTTTATCTACTTCAACCGTATCCAGAGCACTCAATGGGAGCTATGAGATTGGCGCTGAAACTAAAAAGCTGGTACTGGAGTATGCCGAGAAGATTAATTACCGGCCCAATCCTATTGCTTTAAGCTTAAAGGAACAAAAGAGCCATTCTATAGGCGTGGTGGTTTGCGAGGTGGCCAATAATTACTTTTCGCAGGCTATAAACGGAATCGAATCCATTGCCTACAATTCGGGCTACCACGTTATCATTACCCAAACACATGAGTCATCAGCACGTGAGGCAGCTAACGTACAACACCTGCTTTCGCGCCATGTAGATGGCTTACTTATTTCCCTTTCGGCCGAGACAACAGACACATCACCATACAAATACCTGCATGAGAAAGGCTTCCCGATTGTATTTTTTGACCGTATAGCACAAGATATAGACACACACCGGGTAACACTTAACAATTTTAAAGGAGCGTTTGAAGCGACTGAGCTATTGATCAATACTGGCTTTCGTAAAATTGCACATATTACCAGTACTAATAATCTCCTGATAAGCCGCGAACGTTTTGAAGGCTTTAAAGCTGCGCTGGATAAACATGGCATTGATTTTCCACGCGAATACATTAGATATTGCGACCACGGCGGCATGCTGCTGGATGAAGTAGAAACAGCAGTACAGGATTTGATGAGCTTGCCTGACCGCCCTGAGGCTATCTTTACGACTAACGACAGGCTAACAACCAGTTGTATCCCGGTTTTAAAAAAGTTAGGATACCGTATCCCTTATGATGTAGCGCTGGCTGGCTTTACCAATTCAGATGTTGCCGAATCGTTCGATCCACCTCTTACCGTGGTACGCCAACCTGCCTTTATGATGGGGCAACTAGCCACCGAAATGCTGATTAAGACCATCCAAAGCAAACATCCCATTTACGATTATACCACCCAGCAAGTGGAGACGGAGCTTATTGTGCGCGAATCTTCCAAAAAACTCAAATAAATCAAGCTCTTAAATTTTATAAATAAAAAAAGGAGCTAACCAAACGGTTAACTCCTTTTTTTAAGTGGCAAGAACTACTTTACAGGTTTAAGCCTAACGTAAAGCCACGCACACCTTGTGCAAATGTTGGTCCGGCTGTAACAGCTCCTGTTTGCAGGTTAACTGCATACAAACGTGTAACACCGCTTACCGTAAACAGTGCATAGGCTGTATTGCTTGCACCACCAATATCAAAGCCGTTAGCGGCATCAATGTTAATGTTTAGTGAGCCTACTTCAACCAGTGTACCATCGTTAGGTGGCTCCTGGCGGTATAGTTTACCGGTTTGTGCGTTAATATCATAAAGCACTGTTGTAGCGGCACCTGCAAAGTTGTTGGTATAGGCCGCACCGCTTATTGATGAACTGGCTGGTGTAAGTGCACCATCAACCGCAACTACAGTACCGTCATTAGGGTTGAGGCGCAGGTTTTGGCCGGTGTTGCTCACTACTCTTATCCGATCAACCGTTGGGTTAAAATCAAATCCAAACGAAGTACCAGACAGAGCAGTACTGAAAGGGGTTGCACCAACTGCCGTTGCCACACCCGATGAGGCATTAACAGTATAAAGGCGACTTGTGCTACCTAAGGCGTATAACTGGCCGTTCGCTGGTCTGAAATCGATTCCTAGTATAGTTTCATTTGCTTGTAAGCCGGTTATAGCTTTAGCTACCGGAGCAGGACTAGCGGGGTTAAAAATCAGTAACTCGTTATTGGTACTTACTGCATAGGCAACAGGCGCTGTAGGTATAGCCAAACTAATTATTTTGTTATTAAACACGGCCGACTTATAAGCTTTGCCCGTAGTCAGATCAATTAAATACAGCCCTTGCTGATTATTTACTGTGATTGGTGCCAGCGCTGCTTTATTATCGTAACTAATGTCGAAATCAGCAACTTCAGTAGCGTCAACGCCCAGGTTGCCTACCTCTACTAATTTGCCATCATTAGGCGGATCCTGCTTATAAAGCTTTTTAGTTACCGCATCAATGTCATATAAAATAGTTGTTGAAGCACCTGCACGGCTCTCTGTATAAGCCACCGAAGAAACTTTAGCGCCGGTTGCACCGTTTATAGGCGCATCGGTAGCAGCTACCAGGCCTGTTTCGGGATTAAGGCGCAGGTTTTGCCCGTTAGAGGTAACCAGGCGTATGCGGTCAACTGTTGGGTTAAAGTCGAAACCTACGGCAGTGCCATCAATTGCAGGGGTAAATGGAGTGCTGTTTATAGCACGTGCTACACCGGTAACGGGGTTGATTACATATATACGGCTACCACTGCTTACACCGTATAACTGGCCGGTTGCAGGTCTAAAATCAATAGCAAGCATATTTTCACCTGTTGACATGCCTGTAATATTAACCAGCGGATTTACGTCAAAACCATTTTGTGCGTTAAACGCAATCAATTTATTGTCTTGCCGTAAAGCATAAACATTTACATTAGGCGCAATTACCAGCACGTCGCGATCATCATCACGGTCCCGATCCTTTTTGCAGGATGATAGCGTAACAACAAACGCTATAGCGCACAGTAGTACCGCTTTTAAGGGTCTAAAAGTTCGAATTGTTTTCATAAATATTGATGTATTAAAAAGTACCGACGCAGTGAGCGCCATATATAATTAGGAGAAAGGACATGTATTAGCCGTTGGGCGGAGGCGTTAAAACGACAGGATAGATTGAAATAACTGAACTGGTAAGATACCTTGTAAAAGAGGCTATACGGGTAAGTGCAAAAATCGGCTTAAAATTGGCAACACTTAATGAGGCATAACACTTAACTTGTTCTCCTGCATACCTTCCATCCTCACTATTTTCATCATCACTTTGCTCCTTCTCAGTTGCCGACAATACAGCCATGGTTTTCTTCACACCCGCATAGCCGTATATACTAACCAATAGTACCCGGCCAATAAAAGCCGTCAGTAAAATTAAAACAACAAGCTTACCCCACGGCTGAGCCGTAATGCAAGTACCTGGTTTTAATTTCGCTTGGTTCATATAATTTTACGCAGCTGGCATTTGCCATTAATACCACTTACGCAATTACAATACTATAGGATTTGTAAAGTTCCATTTTCGCTTACAACTTAAAAGAGTGAAAGCGAATTGATCATTTAAACATCTACAATCAGCGAATAAGAATATAGGGTTTTATCTTACGCAGCACCTCACCGTCAAGAATGGCGATATTATGCAGTTCATCAAACGATTCGTAATCGCCATGCTGTTTGCGGTATTGTACAATGGCGTTGGCTTGTTTGTAGGTAAGGTACGGAAAGTCTTTCAGGTCTTCCAGTTCAACCTTGTTTACATCCTTGCGTTGCACTTTACGATTATCCAGTTTAAACTGTGCTTGTATATCGTGGTAGTGCATATCGTCCATGCCGAAAATTTCCTTTAACTGCTGTTTATTATGAAACCCGCCCAGGCGATTGCGGTACTGCACTATACGGCGTGCAAAGCCGGGACCAATGCCTTTTAACTGAGTAAGTGTTGCAGAATCGGCCGTGTTAAGTTCCACTATTATGCCGGGTGCGCTGCTTTTGCCATTACCGTCTTTAGCAGGCAGCAAAATGTAAGGTTCTAAACGTTTGTAATCATCGGCACTTAGCGTATACATTTTTTTCACATCGGCTTTGGTGTAGAAGTTACCGCCTTTGGCTTCATAGTTTTTTATGCCCTTAATTTGCCGCATACTCAAACCAAGCTTTTCCCACTGAGCAATGGATAGCTTATTGGGATTAAAAGCAAACAAATGCACATTGGTAGTCCCCGTGCCCGTATGGTCAGCATTATATGCATCGCCGGCCGCACCAGCCCTTTCCAGTTGCGCCACCGCCTGGTTAAATTTCTTAAAATTTAAAGGCTTATCTTTATGAAAATGTTTGTACGCCGGCGGTATAGCCAATACAACAACAATCAGCAGTATCAGTATAACCAACCCGTTCCATTCAGTTTTGGTTATAGCGAAGTAATTTTTAACGGATGGTTTCAATTGCGATAAGCTAACAGGACGTTAAATTAAATAATTTTATAGAAATTTACCCTTACCTTATACTATATGAAGATTATAACCACCGATGAGTTTGCTAAAGCCACTAAGCTGGACAGGCTGAAAATGCCCGGCCTGGCGGCTTTGCTGATGGAGCTGATGAAGATTAACCAGGTTAACGATCTGTTTGCACAAGCGCAACCCAAACAAGGCCCCGAATTTGTGGATGCCATTTTACAGGGTTGCGGAGTTACTGTAGATTTTGACGAAAGTGAACTAAAGAACTTGCCTGCTGATGGCGCTTTTATTGCCATTGCCAACCACCCTTACGGCGGTATTGAAGGCATGATATTGCTGAAGATACTTTGTATGGCCAGGCCTGATGCTAAGCTCATGGCTAACTTTTTGCTCAAGAAGATCCCGAACCTGAGCGATTACTTTGTTGCCGTAAATCCTTTCGAGAACGTAGAACATTCATCAAGCATAAGTGGCATTAAAACTACACTGGAGCTGCTCAGGGACGGTACGCCTATAGGCATATTTCCGGCCGGCGAGGTATCAACCTATAAGCTGGATGCCAAACAGGTTACCGACCGCATGTGGCACCCGGTAGTGGGTAAGCTAATAGCCAAAGCAAAAGTGCCGGTAGTGCCTATTTACTTTCATGGCAATAATGGACTACTGTTTAACCTGCTTAGCCTCATACACCCAACGCTGCGTACCGCCAAGCTGCCGTCAGAATTGTTTAACAAACAGGGCCATACCATTAAGCTGCGCATAGGCAAACCCATTAACGTACAGGATATACCTAATTATAATAATGCTACGCAGCTGCTCAATTTTTTACGGGCTAAAACTTATGCTTTAGGCACCGGACTCGAAAATGAGAAGCGCTTGTTTAACCCGCGCAACCTGTTCAAGATAAAAAAAGATCCGAAAGAAATTGTAGCCCCAACGAACAGCGAACTCATGGCCCGGGAACTGGCCCCGCTGAGAGAAAATTACAAAGTTTGGACGGAGAAGAATTATGAGGTTTTTATAGCCCCAACAGCACTCATACCCTGCATTATACGCGAGATTGGCCGTTTGCGCGAACTTACCTTCAGGGCAGTAGGCGAAGGCACCAATAACAGTACCGATTTGGACGAGTATGATATTTACTATCATCATTTATTTATATGGGATACCAAAACCAATATGATTGTGGGTGCCTACCGCATTGGTATGGGCGATGAGATATTTGACAGTTACGGTAAAAAGGGATTTTATACAGCCAACCTGTTTAAAATTAAATCGCAATTTAGCGAAGTGCTGCAAACCAGTTTAGAGCTGGGACGCTCGTGGATACGTAAGGAATACCAGCAAAAAGCTCTCCCCTTATTTTTACTATGGAAAGGGATCCTAAAGTTTTTGATTGATAATCCGCGTTATAGATACCTGATTGGCCCGGTTAGTATTAGTAATACTTTCTCAAAATTCTCTAAGTCGCTTATTGTTGATTACATCACCCGTAACCATTTTGATCACGAAATGGCGCAGTATGTAAAGCCACGCAAGAAATTCAAAGTGGATTTTGCCAGCATTGACACCGATTTGCTGCTGGCCGGTGAGGAAAATTTTAAGAAACTGGACAACCTCATTTCGGAAATTGAAACGCACAACATTAAAGTACCAGTGCTGCTGCGCCAATACATTGCTTTAAACGCTAAAATTATCTGCTTTAATATCGATCCTAAGTTTGCCGATTGCCTGGACGGCTTCTTAGTGCTGGATCTGCAAAAGGTACCTCAAGATGTGTTAGATAAAATAGGACGCAATTTGTAAGCTTTAAAAAAATGAATAACAAAAAAGGCTGCCTGTATTAGGCAGCCTTTTTTGTTATTTAGATACTGTTAGTTACTTAACCATACCTGGAGTAGTGTAGGCTATATTTTGAGGATCGAATACCGCCCAGGTTGCAGCCCAGTTAGTAGTACCAAAGGCACCTTTGTAAGCAACTCTTTCAAAGAAAGAATCGCCGGTAAATTTAGGTGAAGCAAATGCAGCACCTGTAGCAGCAACCGAACCTGCTTTTAAGGTAAAGTCTGGTGTACCTGCGTATGTTGCATCAGTAGAAGACTTAAAGTCGATACCGTATTTCAACGGTGCAGTTAATAAATCATTTACCGATTTAGTAGCATCAAATAGGTTGTTTGCACGCAAGCCTGCTTCGAATAAAAGCTTGCTGGCGGCATTTACACCTTTCACTTCATTGCCCTTAACATTGCAACCATAAATGATGTTATCCAAAAATACCGAACGACCAGCTACATAGTTTGATGAAGCAGCAGTACCTGTACCGTCATCATAATAAACACCTTCAGTATAGTTAGTTAATAATGTGTTGAATATGCTGATAGATGAGTTACGACGTATTTGAGCAGCATGCTGAAAGTTAGCATTGATGTTTGATGTGCTGGTAACTGATACTAATGGACCAACAATAGTCATGTTTGAAAAAATCGCGCTGGTTTGTGGTGAGTTGGTTGAACCGGCAGCATCGTTATCAGACTCAAAACCGTTTGAGCCCGAAAAGTCGGCTATTACTTGTGCACGTTGCGCTAAACCAAATTGCACTTTACCCGAGAAACCAAAATCAGTATCAAAGTCATCATCCACCGCACCAATTGATAATAAGTGCTTAGCATTTACAGTCCCGCCAAACCATTCGAAAGAGTCATCGCCCGAGCGGTAAACTTCTACATAATCAATTGTAGTACCAGCACCAACACCACCCATGGTTAAGCCATTGATTTCGTTATCTGGTGAAAATGGAATACCAGCGTACTCTATACGTACATATTTTAACGTACCCGAGTTATCATTAGCATCAGTACCGCCATAACGGATGTATTTTTCCTCGTCGCCTTTGGCATCTAAACCACCTTCGATACGGGCAGTGTTACCAGTTGGGTTAATAGGTGCTTTACCTAATAAAATTACACCGCCCCAGTCGCCGCTTGAACGGCCACCAGCTGCTGCATTTGATGTGAACACAATAGGTTTATCAACTGTCCCGGTAGCGTTAATTTTAGCGCCGCGGGTAATAACCAAAGTTGCTTTGCTAGCTTTATCGCCTTTAATGATAGTGCCCGGCTCAATAGTTAGAGTAGCGCCATTGGTTACATAAACAAAGCCTTTAAGGGTATAAATTTTATCGGCGGTCCAGGTTGTGTTGCTGGTAATATCGCCCGAAACTTCATTAGAGAAAGTTACTTCTTCGCCTTCGTCTTCATTTTTGCTGCATGAAGCGAAGCCTAAAACTGCAAGTAATAATAGGAGTAAGGAATATTTTTTCATATCAATTTTTTGATTTGTACAAAGTAATTAAGACAGTATAAAGTATATGTTAAGTGGCCTTTATGATACCGTTAACGCTAGCTAGAAAGTATAAGCGTATGACAGTGTATAGTTACTACCTGACTTAAAGTGGCTAACAATTGAACCATCGCGCTCAATGTTATACTGCTTAGTGCTGTTTTTGTAATAGAACTGTGTTGGCTGGTTAAGGATGTCGCCGGCATTCAATTTAAACTCGCCCTTGCCTTTAAATACCCGGTAGCCTATTTGTGCATCTACTACATCGCGTGAACGCTCGTAAATAGCCGGGAACTGGAAGCCACGTGCACGGTAAATGCGCTCGCCAACGCGGTTATACAATAAATTAAAGCTTAACTTATTATCCATGGCGGTTTGTAACAGGCCTCCGTTAATTACATAAGGTGCCTGGCCTATCATTGGGCGTTTGCCACCTTCATCGGCAATAAACGAGCGCGTATCAGTTACCTGCGATTTAATAATGGCTACGTTGGTATAAAAGGTGGTATGCTTAAACTTAGGACCGATAAAATCGAGCGTTTTGCGCAACTCAAACTCAACGCCGTAATTATTTGCTTTTTGTGCGTTAAAGAAGTTAAAATCGGGTGTACTGTTCACATCATAGTAACCAGATTCAATCAGGTTTTTAAAGTTTTTATAGAAACCAGATATAGATATAATTTGACCGGCCGATGGGTAAAACTCATAGCGTAAATCAACATTATGAATTTGCGAACGCTTTAAGCTTGGGTTACCAGTAATAGTAGCCAGCAACTCATAATCATAATAACCAAATGGTGCCAGTTCTCTTAACTCGGGCCGGGCAACTGTGCGTGAATAAGAAAATCTGAGGTTAGCTTTTTGCGTTAAGCTGTAAGTAAAGTTAGCAGATGGTAAAAAGTCAATGTTATCTAAAGTTACTTCTGGCGTAGATGGGTTACGAGTCTTCAGATTAAGATTAAATTTTTCAACGCGTAAACCCCAAACCAAACGCATTTTATCGCCAAATTTGTTATCCAACATCGCATAACCGGCATTAGTCATGGCATTAGCTGTATAGCGTTCATCAGCATTGGGCAGCTCGCGCAGGTAGAAATTACCGCCATTTATAACCGAGCGACTGAAAATTTGATTTAAAGGCAGCTGGCGTACAGCCGATGCGTTAGGCGAATTATCATTTAATAATAATCCTAAAAAGCGCACGTCAAAGGTTCTGTCGCGGTATTGCGAAACCAAACCAGCTTTAAAGGTTGCCTGCTGGTTAAAAAGCTTAACGGGTTTGCTGTAGTTGACATCTCCGGCAAATATATTTTCGTTCAGGTCTGAAAAAAAGCGAGCATTTTGCTTGCCTACCGAGGTGACGTCGGCTATATAAATACCGTCGCGTAACTGATAGTTTGTTTTACGCTGATCAGGCTGTTGGTTCATTACATTGCTATAGCTGGCATTCCAGGTAATTTTAGAACTGCCATTACCCAAGCCATGATCGCCTTGCAGTGTACCTTTGTATATACTTTTTTCAGTTAGGTCAAAAGCGGTAAAACGATTGTCGGCGCTGCCCGTGGTCATATCAACACCTGATCGGGTAAAATATTGGTCGTCAAAAACCTTATTATATAGGTTTTTAAATGTGATTTTATTTTTACCGAAGGTGTAGGCAAAGTTGGCGATGGCTCCTACGTTAGTTGAAAACTTATAACGATCGGCATTGTAAGTGTAAACGTGAAAATCATTTATTACGTTAGGATCGTGCTGCAAAGAGTTGCGGTAAGTAACTGCGAAAATAGCGCCTAACTTATTGCCGTTTTTGCCTACCTCTTTTACACGACCTAATGAAACCTGATAGTTTTGGTTCAAAAAAGCATTGGTGTTGTAAACATTGAAATTTGGGTTCAGTGAACGTAAAGGCGCAATGCTTTGCTCGGGGTTAGTAGTGCTTATGGATTGTACACGAGTTGAAGAAGGAAAGCTGCCGGGCAATTTATGTGATCCATTGTCAAAGCCAAAATAATCGGTTGTGTTACGGTAACCGCTTTTAAAATCTTTAAAGGTGGTGTTGGTATTGTAACCTAAACCGACGTTTATTGATGTAAAATCCTCCTGCGGTATATCACGTGTGATGATTTGCACAGCGCCGCCTGCAAAATCGCCTGGCAAGTTGGGCATAGCCGTTTTGTTAATGATTAAATTATCAATAAGGTTTGATGGCACAATATCAAATGAAAAAGCTTTGCGGTTAGGCTCGGTGCTGGGCAGAGCAGTGTTATCCAACAAAGCAGTATTATAACGGTCGCCTAAGCCACGCACTACCACAAACTTGTTATCCTGAACGGTAGCACCACTTACCCTACGCAAAACTTCAGATGCGCTTTTATCGGGCGAGCGTTTAATTGTTTCGGAAGTTATACCATCGGTAATGGCCGCATTATTTTTTTGCTGTGCGTATAAAGAGTTAACCGATTCCTGACGGAACGTGGCCCGTACCGTAACCTGCTGAAGCTGCTGTGAGTTAGCCGATGTTAACGTAATATTTAATGGTGTAACACCAGTAGCCTTTATTTGTACATCTGAAATGATCTTGTTTTGATAACCTACATATCGTATTAAGATACTGTATGTGCCGGCGTTAACGCCGGTTAGGCTATACTCGCCGTTTACATTAGTGGCGGTACCTTTGTTAATACCTTGTACCATTAGGGTAGCGCCAATAAGTGCTTCACCGGTTTTCTGATCGGTGATTTTGCCACTCAACTTGCCCCCGGTTTGGGCCTGGGCTACATTGAATAAAACGGTTAATAATAAACAAAGGATAAGTTTAAATTGGATCGGGGCTATTTTTTTCACTTGCGTTTGATTGATGCAGCAAAAATATTAGCACAAGATTAGCTCAATATTACCTCTAAATTAACGATGTGTTTGGTTCATGTTAAACTAATGTTAATGAGCCAGGTTTGCATTGATGATATAGCCTTAAGGTTACTTGAGTGTTATTGAGAAGTTAAAGTAACGGCTCCTCATATTAATGGTAATATACAATAGGAAGTTGGCTTTAAAACCCCGAAACAAACGATGCCACTTATTCTAAACGGATTGCTAAAGTGGCGCTGCTCTATCAAAACGGAAAGCAGCCCCGTCCTTTTACATCACTAACTTAATAACGTCCTCGAGTTTGGCGCTAAATGCATCGTAATTTAACCTGGTTTCAAACTCATTTAACGAGGACTTAGAGAGCTCCACATAAGTTTCCCTGTTATTCCAAATCTTCGCCCACCGCTTTGCAAATGCTTCCGGCGACTCCGACTCCCCTAACATCAAACCATTGACACCTTCTATTATAATTTCAGTTATTCCACCTGTGTGCCGGCCTAAGGCGGGTAATCCATAAGCATTCGCCTCGCAAAAGACACATCCATAACACTCAGCTACTGATGGCAACATTAGCGCCGAGGATGTTGCCAACAACTGCCTTAAGCGCTCCGCCTGTTCCGGTATATTCTTCCGCAAAAAGCCAATCTGTTTTACGTAAGGTTCAAACTCTGCTGCAATATTAGGAGTGCAGCCAACAATAAGCAGTTGCGCCTTTACACCCAGTTTATTTAGATGAACCACAAACCGCAGCGCGTCTGGACCGCCCTTACGTTCCCAGGCAACGCCTAAAAATAAAAGGTTGCAGGTGTCGCTTTGGGCACGACTGCCTATCCATGTATGTACAGTATGTGCATCAGGTGCTTCTTTTAAATTAGCACCTAAGGGTATAGTATGAATTTTGGATGCTTCAACATTGTAATCTTTTAAAGCACTTTCAGAAGCCCAGCCTGCAGAAAAAACTGTTGCAGTGGCTCTGTTTAAGGCCTTTTGATACATATCATTACCAGCCTTAATACTTCGCCCAGCTAAATTGCTAAAATCGCGGTAGTAGCCTACCAAGCTTGCAAAAGTAGTATCGTGAATCGATATGGCTGGTTGTTGAAAGGTTGTATAAGCTAAAAAATCAGCATGAATGCAAAGTACAACATCGGGTTTAATACGGGCCACTTCTGCATCAAACTGACGGGCAATGGCCTGAAGCGTTGTTTTTTCGACAGCAGACATAAACCATTTGCCTTGAAAGCGGTGATAAAAACGGCGCAACCAATTGTAATACCAAGGCTCGGTTGGTGTTATTAAAGTAATTGCTGAGATGCTATGCCCTCGTTTTTCTAAGGAATGTATAATATGTGCAGGCGTACCTGACCAGGTCTTTACAGAATAAGGGTCACCTAAGCTAGCAACAGCAATCTTCATTTAATCGAATGTTTAGGCGTGAATATTAAAGCGTTTTTTCAGTAACCTGTAATTCTTCCTTAAAACGTTGGTATAGGAAAAGTCTTTAGGCTTAGCATTCTTAAACGGCGTAAGTTTAATATATTTCCAGTAAAGCTTTTTATAAGGGTGATTATTGAAGTAATGCCACGGTTTGCCGCCAGTTGCGTAATGAATTATAGTTGGTGTAACCGGTAGTTTTGATGTTAAATTCATTGAATTAAACTTTTCGTCAAATCGCTCCCATTTATTACGGAAGAAAATGTTCAGTACGTCCTGATCCCACCAACGCAGTATTTCCATAAACTTTTGGGCTATATCCATTAATTTGTCCGACACGTTGTCTTCACGCCATTTCTTCAGATTAATTAATAAAACACCTGCGTTAAAATATTCCTTTGTAGGGAAGCCAATTTCGTTCATCCATGCAATGCTGTCTGAAAGATTAAAATCATGAGAAGCCATGAGATAATTATCTTTTAGGTCAGTATCGGCCAACTCTTTTAAGCTATTTGTGACAATCAGATCTGAGTCTAAAAATAATCCTGAGTTTATATGGGCAGGTAATATATCAGCCAATAATAACCTAAAGTAGACGGCCTTTGATAGGTGATGAGAAACAACAAATTTTTCAAACAATTCGCGCTCTATTGCTATCAAGTTTATTGACGTTTGGTACCTTTCCTGAAAGTATTTAACCACATAATTAAAGGGACTAAAATCAGCGATGTCGCTTATTAAGTATATATGCGTTGTTAAGTCTTTGTTATTTTCTAACAAAGATGTTAATGCCACAGTGAAGTGCTGAATATAATTTTCATCTATGGTAAAAAAAACGTTGAGCTCCTTTTGCATTTTGAAACAGATTAGGCAGCGATTTATTTAAAAGCTTTATTTAGTCGACCAGTTGCTTTCATGGTATAACGCTTACATAAAAAATTAGAAAAAGACATTTTCTTATTAAGTAACTCCTTAAATAGCCTTGCTAATACCTGGTAATCCTTGATAGATGTACGAAGAAATAGCCTGTTATAAGCATTTTTTACATACGACAAGAGCTCGGGCATTTGCATAACATCATATAACATTGATATTACGTAATACTCCTCGACCATTTTGGTCAGTCTACTTTCCGCACTAGCATAGTTTCTCGTCGAATTTGCATGTTCTCGGAAATAATTTAGCGCAAGGGCATTGTACGCAACTTTGTTACTTTTAATAAGCAATATCCAAAACAACCAATCTCCAGACTTTTTTAGTCTTTCAATTAGTTTGAAAGCACTTTCTTGTAAATAGGATTTTCTAAAAACAACTGCGCTAGCATTTACTATTACATTTTTTTTGAGCAAACAGGTTTCAATCAACTTATCTCCGCTTGTTACAAAATCAGCTTCCCAATTATATTGTGGCAAGTCACTTGTCCACCACAATAAATTGCTAAGCACTTTATCATGTTCATCAACCTGGTTAGAAGCGGAAAAGAATAAAGCCAAATTTGGATCGCTTTTTAGGGTATTAATAGCTGTTGCTAGAAAAACTGGGGCACACCAATCATCACTTTCTGCTACCCATATATAATTTCCCTTAGCAAGGGATAGACCTTTTTGCCATTGTTTAAAAGTAGTGCCGCTATTCTTTTCGTTGAAAATGATGTGACTTACCTTATCATTATCCCGGTATTTTTCTATTACCTCCTTGCTCTTGTCAGTTGAGCAATCATCTAAAATAATCAATTCAAAGTTCTGAAACGTTTGATTTAAAACAGAAGTGATTCGCTGGTCAAGAAAACGCTCGTGGTTATAATTCGGGATAATGACAGAAACTTCAGGCATCCTTTAAGATCTTAGCTGTTTGTTCCAAATATTGTCTTCCCCACTTTTGGTCGGGTTCGAGGTGATTGCCTTCTGCCCATTCATTCCAGGCATTTATAAAGAGATAGGTATCCTTATTCTCGTATCTTTCCTTTATAGCTTTCAGCCATTTGCTATAGTCTGAAGGTGTTGAATTTGTGAATATGGTTGCCCCTTTTGTACGCCGGGCTGCATTGTCCCAACCGGGCGTAATACCCGGAAACTCGTTTGCTTTGTAAGTGAATTCGCTATTAATCATTTGATCCACATAACTTGGGTACGAAGCAAAACGGTGACTATAAAAATCAGGCAACGGGTGCCCCAAACGGTGCTTTATCCTGTCTTTCAATTTCCGCTTAGGCTTTTTGGCAAAGCTTGACAAATTCGGTTGAAAATCAATTGAACAATCAAATCCCAGACTTTCAAAGTTATCGGGCTTGTAAGCGAAACTCTGCATAAAGCCTATATACAGTTCTATGCCGCTTTTGGCAGCTTCATCCCGCCAGGTTTTGATGGTTTGCTTAATATCAGGAAAAAGTGCAGGACGGTATATCACAAAAAATGGTTTGCCTTTTACTTTGATATATCTGTCGTCCTTAAAGAATGTGTCCAGCAAGAACTGAATATGTTCAATGTCATCTTCCGTACTATAATCTTGCTTAATCAAAACCTCATGATCGAGCCCATCCCACCTTTTTGTCCAATTTTCATTAGCCCAGCAAAGCATAAATGGAAAGTCAGGAGTCTGAGTTTTCAGCATATCATCTAAGGGCCTGTTCATGATACGCTTACCATTAAACCAATAATGATAATAACAAAAGCCATGAATACCGTACATACGCGCTAATTCGGCCTGAGCGATTCGGGCCTCTTCCAGCCTTAAGTCATAAAATCCTAAATCGGCGGGCAGATGAGGTTGATAGTGGCCTTTGAAAAGCGGTTTAGCTTTGGTAACGTTAGTCCATTCAGTAAAGCCCTTCCCCCACCATTCGTCATTCTCGGCAAATGGATGAAATTGTGGAAGATTTATAGCGATAGGTTTGATCATTTTATATGCCTTCGTATTTTAAAATATAAACTTATAAGAAGCAAGTAAGCGGCACTCAAAAACTTAAATTGTCTTAATTGTAGCTTAGCATAACGCGAAATCTTCCGCTCTAAGCCTTTAAATGTGTCTTTATAAAGATCCTTAAAAAAGTACTTAATTATATTATTTGAAAAATCTTGCTCAAAATTCAAATCTCTGGAACTGGTACTAGCCCCCCCAGCATTGAACACAGCAATTTTTCGATCTATATAATGCATTTTGAACTTAGCTGCGACCCTGAGATTCAAGTCATAGTCAGCACAAATTTTATACAACTGGTTATAATTTCCGCACTCTTGAAATACGCTTCTATGATAGAATAGAGCTTGATGCGCAATATTCTTTTTAAGTAGCTTTTCAATGCTGAATTTTCCATCATAGAGTTGGCCGTCAGTTCCCCAGCCAGTATTCCCTCTCAGGATAACGTTTCCGTAAATAACTTTTTCATTCCTATCCTTAATAACATCAACTATGTCACTAAGCACCTTGTCATCCGCAAGTTGATCATCGCTTCCTAAAAACATCAACCACTGGCCTTTTGCTAAAGCGATACCCTTATTCATGGCATCGTATATTCCCTTATCCGCTTCTGAGATGATTTTGATTTTGGGGTCACTGTAGGAATTTATAATTTTAGAAGTTTCATCTTTTGATAGTCCGTCTATTATCAAAATTTCATACCTGTCGTTAGTTTGATTTAAGATACTATCCAATGCATACCCTATAGTTGCCGAGCTGTTATACGTCGGAATTACTAGAGAATATATAGGGGAGTTATTTATCATTAAGATTTAACCAATTTATATCCCAAAACACGAAAAAGCTTTTTGATAGTCCGCCTGAATAACTTTTTGTAAATCGAGGAGGCCTGCTTCCTTGTCGCATGCGAAATATTAGTGTGCGGTGTTTCAAGTACCTTCTTACTTCTATGATGATTCAAGAGTTGGCCATAAGGCGAATTATAATATGGTAAGAAATGGTAATAATCTATTCTGCCTTGCTTACTCTGATTAACACAAAGAAATTCCTTGCTAATTCTATAACAATGTTCTTTATAATGATTTCCAAATTGAGTAGGCATCCTATATAAGTTTATCTTTCTTTTTTGGGCCAGTAATGAAAGTATGGATTGATCCCAACGATGATCAGCAAATCCAGGTAGGTTCTCTTTACCACAGGTATTTGGCAAATCAGTTATTATTCTTTCGTCAGAGCCGTATTTCAGCCACTCATTTAAAAAAGATATGGAAAGTTCATTTTTCCTCCAAAGAGAAAAAGCAGCATCACAATGCGGGGCGTGCCAGTATTCAGATTCATCACAGTTCATTAGGACAAAACAATCTCTTTTCGTCCATTCGTAATTTAACTGGTTAGCATTACCAAAAAGAAGAATAGGTTCTTTGTGTGCACATATGTTTATTAAAGGTTGCAGGTCTGCTATAACTTCCAAACCAGCATCACAGTATATCACAATATCATCTTCGGCAAGCTTATTAAAAGCCTCTAGAATAATGTAAGGTTTCCATAACCAATAACCAATTCCCTTAGGTTGCGAAAGGATACTTTCATTGTCTTTAAAAAACGAAGATTCCTTAATATCATCAAAGTCATATGATTCTATTCTATTGATATTAAATGACTGCGCCGAAGTATTCAGCCTAAAACGACTTTCTTCATAAAGATTATTAGAAAGATTCACCAAAGTTACTTCCATTTTAAATCAATTTCTTACTTGCACGATTGCTTCAGTTCTATTCTTGACCAACACATTTGATGGAACATCTTTAAAAATTAAATTGCCTGCACCTATTACAACATTATCACCAATAGTAACATTGTTCAATATAGTAACATTAGCCCCTATCCAACAATTAGAACCAATTGTTATATGGCCTATCTTACAAGGTTCATTTTGGATGATGGAATCCACGTTTTCGTAAATATGATTGTGATCATATAATTTCACTCCCTCCCCAAAAATTGTATATTTTCCTATGCGAATGTTGCCTAAGCAATTGATAGAACAATATCTGTTAAAATGCACTGAATCTTCTAGGATTAAACTTGCGTCTTTATACACCATGATGTTACAGAACTCTCTAAACCGCACATCATTTTTAATTTGTACATAAGCTTTAGGATCTATTTCTATAGCATTTTTTTTAAAGTCAAACCTAAATCCGTCACCTATAGACAGGTTAGGTGCATCTTTTAAGAGCTTTTGTTTATTAATAAAATTAATTTTGTTATCTAATTTTACTTTAACCTTAATTAAAAAGGCGTCGACTATCCCTGATAATGCCATTTATTTATAGATATAAGTAATCCTGGTCTAGCTCCTGTGTTTAGGAAATTATCATGTTCAATACTGAAAGTAAGGTCTATCAAATCAAAAAGTTCAATATTAACGATACCCATTAAAAATTGGACTTTATAATTTCCAGTATTCAAATTATGAATATCTATTGGTACTACTACTTTATATCTTCCTTTCTTTCTGTGCAGCAAGGATTCGTCCAAGTCTGTATCTGCATTTGAATATATATGAGTTTCAAACGCATCCTTAACTAAAACACCTACGTTAAAATTTACATAGTCTTCATTTACAACATATTCTAATTCAATATACGGCTTAGTACCGCCCTGAAAGACATTTGTGAGTTCACCTGATTCATTGTAAATCTTCGCCGATATAAACTGCCCTCTCTTTATAGGATTAGCCTCTACAAAATAAGAGGAAATATCCCCTCCGGCTGACATGTAAGTTTTTAAAGTTTCATGCACATCACTATCAACCAACACATTACCTTGTTGTAATAAAATACCTTTCTTGCATAACTGAGATATGCTGCTCATATTATGACTTACAAACAAAACCGTCCTTCCCTCGCCCTTACTCACATCGTTCATCTTACCCAAGCACTTCTTTTGAAATTCTGCATCGCCTACGGCTAATACTTCATCTACAATCAATATCTCAGACTCGAGGTGGGCGGCCACGGCAAATGCCAAACGTACGTACATACCGCTTGAGTAGCGTTTTACCGGGGTGTCTATATAACGTTCTACACCCGCAAAATCAACTATGGCATCAAAGTGCTTCTTGATTTCGTGTTTGCGCATTCCTAGGATGGCGCCATTGAGAAAGATGTTCTCACGACCGGTGAGTTCAGGGTGAAAGCCCGTACCCACTTCCAGTAAGCTGGCTACACGGCCTTTTATTTTTACCGACCCGGTAGTCGGTGTGGTTACCCGACTCAACACTTTTAACAAAGTACTTTTGCCGGCACCATTGCGCCCTATAATTCCAACGGCATCGCCTTGCCCTATCTCAAAGTTTATATCTTTTAAACTCCAAACAATATCACTTGTACCCTTAATTGTGCGATCATTGGTTTGTCCAATCTTCAAATACGGATCTTCTTTACCGCGCATTAATGCAATACGGCGTTGTATATCTCTGGAAAGCGTACCTGTACTGAATTCTCCTAACTGATAGGCTTTGCTCAGGTTTTCGGCTTTAATAGCAATACTCATACTAATTGTCTAAAAATTTAATTAAACCGTATCCACAAAATTCTTCTCTACCCTGTTAAACACTACCAGGCCCAGAAAAAATATCACTATAGCAAAGGCTATACTATAGGCAAAAGCGCCGACATAGAAATGTCCTGTACCTAAGAAGCCATACCGCACTGTCTCAATTAAACCACTTAACGGGTTTAGAGCAATAATATCACGGTATTTGGCCGGAGCTGCTGCCAGTGGATAAATAACAGGAGTAGCATACATTAACAATTGCACACCAAATGTTATTAAGAAAACTAAATCACGGTACTTAGTTGTCATAGCGGTTATTATTAAACCTAAGCCCAAGCCGATCATAGCCATAAGCAGTATAACAACTGGAAATAACATTATATACCAGTTTGGCTGAATGGTGCTGTTCTCTTGAAAAATGTAGTAAACTAATAATAGTAAGAATAGCACCAACTGTACAGAAAACTTCACCAAGTTTGAAAAAACTATACTCAGCGGCATAATTAAACGAGGAAAATACACTTTACCAAAAACGCTCGCGTTATCTCTAAATACAGTAGATGTTTTGTTCAAACAGTCAGAAAAATAGTTCCAGGCGATAGTACCCGACATATAAAATAGCGGCGCGGGCGCACCACTGGTACTAATACCGGCTAACTTACCAAAGATGAAAGTGAAGGTTATGGTAGTAAAGATGGGCTGAATAAAGAACCAAAGCGGACCAAAAATGGTTTGCTTATAGAATGACACAAAGTCGCGCCGAACTAATAACCATAATAAATCCCGATAATTCCAAACATCCTTAAGATGAAGATTAAACACGCTATCCTGCGGTTTAAGCTCTATATCCCACTCGTTGGTTTCAGTAGTTACAGTACTCATGTTTATTTATAATTCAAGTAATTTATATGTATTCAGTTTGAATCTTTACTACTTCCCCCGCTCCAAATAAGCAAACTGTTCGTACTGCTCAAAAATTCGGGAAGTTGCTCCGGAACCAACGTACTTAGGTTGATATGCCGCTTAACAAGTCCTTCAACTTTGTTAATTAAGCTTAGAATATATTTTTCATTCATTTTACTACCCACCAGCAACAAGTCTATTTGCTGGCTATCAATTCCGCGTGCAAAATCGCCTATTATATAAGCCGATTGAAGATCGCCAACACGGCGTAAAACTTTTTCAATGATTTCATCTATACCCACAAACTTCATCAGTAAGTTATGGATATCGTTATATATGGAGTTATTCTTATTTGCCTGGTAAATCTTTTTGTTTCCCTCGGTGGCAGACACCAAAAGACCAGCTTCTTCGAACCGGTTTAGCTCTATACGAATGGCGTTGCTCGATTCACCAAATTCGCTTTCTAAACCCCGGAGGTAGGATTTATTATTACCATTTAAGAAAAACTTAAGCAGCAATTTTAGGCGAGTTTTTGATGTTATAAGTGTATCGAGCATGTATAATATTCTATCTGAATTTAACTTACAGAATAGATTGAGTAACAAAACTACTCAATAGTAATTTGACATGCAACTAAATATTTATCTTTTTATCAAATAATATATTGGTTTGTTGATGAAATTGTGTAAAAACCGAGAAATTTTTTAAATATCAATACAACAATTAATAATTCAGTTTAAAGCGCTTCATAATGGCGGTCAGCATCCATAAGGGTGCTTTAATGAGCAATTTCATCCTCTTGCTAAGCTTCGTTTCACTATAAAAGAGCAACTGTATTGTCAAACCCATTATTAGTGCAACCGCACTTATAAGCCATAACTGAGGTCCGCCGCTTTTCTGCCAACCTTCAATTTGTATGATAATGTAAGAAAAAGAAAACATCACAAATAACATCACATAAGATATCACAGGCGACAAGCGTAAGAGGTAATAAATCAGTCCGGCGATTAAAAAAGACGCCCAATTAAGGTATCCATTATACTTACCTAAAAATGCGAGATGCGGAAAAGGCAACGCCCAAATCAAAGCTACCAAACCAAACAAAGTGAGCACTATAGACATATATAACACTACGCGATATGGTGTACGCTTATCTATTAGATCATATTCTTCCACATAACGATCAATAGTACGCTGCCCTGTTTGGGGATTCATGGTTTTAGGGATTAAAAAAAGCGATAAGGAAGTCCTTATCGCTTAATATTAGTTTACTAAAAAGATTATTTAGCAAAAGCAACCGAACGTGTTTCACGGATAACGGTTACTTTAATTTGACCCGGATAGGTCATTTCTGTTTGTATGCGGTTGGATATATCAGCGGCTAAAACCTCTGATTGTGCATCACTTATTTTTTCACTTTCAACTACCACACGTAGTTCACGGCCTGCCTGTATAGCAAATGTCTTTTCAACACCAGGGTATGATAAAGCCAGTTCTTCAAGTTCCTTTAAACGCTTAATATAGCTTTCAACAACCTCTCGGCGTGCACCAGGGCGAGCGCCAGAGATAGCATCACAAGCCTGAATAATGGGCGAAATCATAGAAGTCATCTCCACCTCATCATGGTGAGCGCCAATAGCATTGCAAACTTCAGGGTGTTCTTTATATTTCTCGGCCAGCTGCATGCCCAAAATGGCGTGTGGCAGTTCCGGATTATCATCAGGCACCTTACCTATATCATGAAGTAAGCCTGCACGTTTAGCCAGCTTTACGTTTAAACCTAACTCTGCAGCCATGGTAGCACAGAAATTAGCTACCTCACGCGAGTGCTGCAGTAAGTTTTGACCATAGGATGAACGGTAACGCATACGACCAACCATTCTGATCAACTCGGGGTGCAGGCCGTGAATACCAAGGTCGATCACTGTACGCTCACCTATCTCTACAATTTCTTCTTCAATTTGCTTGCGTGTTTTGGCAACCACCTCTTCAATACGGGCAGGATGTATGCGGCCATCAGTTACCAAACGGTGCATAGCTAAACGAGCAATCTCCCTGCGAACCGGGTCAAATCCCGACAATATGATAGCCTCAGGAGTATCATCTACAATAATCTCAATACCGGTAGCTGCTTCCAGTGCGCGGATGTTACGACCTTCACGACCAATTATACGGCCTTTAATTTCGTCATTCTCAATATTGAAGATTGACACCGTGTTTTCGATAGCTGATTCGGTGGCGGTACGTTGTATGGTTTGTATTACTACTTTCTTTGCTTCTTTAGTTGCCGTAAGCTTAGCCTCATCCACAATGTCTTTTATTTGCATCATGGCTTTAGTACGGGCTTCTTCGCGCAGGGTATCCACTAAGTGATTTTTTGCTTCCTCGGCAGTTAAGCCTGCAATGGTTTCCAACTGCTGTACATGCTGTTGTTTCAGGTGCTCAACTTCCTCCTGCTTTTTGTGCAACACATCCGTTTGCTTTTCCAGATTTTTGCGAGTATTATCCAGCTCGTTTTCCTTACGGCTGGCATTCTCGATCTTTTGATTTAATGACTGCTCTTTTTGTTTAAGGGAATTCTCGCGCTGATTGATTGCATTATTCTTAGCGTTTACTTCCTGCTCGTGCTCAGCTTTAAGTTGTAAGAACCTCTCTTTAGCTTCGAGTTGTTTATTCTTTTTGAGTATCTCAGCATTATTTTCGGCGTCTTTCAGTATCTTCTTAGCCTTGTTTTGTGCTGCTATGTCCCGCTCCTTGAATAGCTTGTTGAGCAGGTAACGCCCAATAGCGAAGCCTATTATGGCTCCGACCAGCAGGCCGATGATTATTTCTAGTATGTTCATAATTTAGTTATATATAAAAAAACCGCAATAAAATTTAAGTATCATGTGATTAAGCCATTACTATAGCTGTTAACAGTATATACCGTATAAAACAGTTATAGCAAAGCTTATGCTTGCCAGTGAAACTTAAAATTTAACTGCGGTTAAATTCAATTTGCTCTATGTCGTTATAAAGAACGTTATTGCTTGTTAAAGAATTCCGTTAGCATATGATCCAATTGGTAAGCCTTTTCAGCTACCGTCGTATCTTCTACCGTTACCTTGCGCTCTGCCTTCAATGCCGCAGTTGCATAATGTAACACACTCATTGAAAGCAAATCCTGTTTATCTTTAACCGCATAATTATCCTGATATTCTTTTATGCGATCGTTAATTAACTTGGCTGCACGGCGTATTAATTCCTCTTCTTCCATCTCTACCTTTAAAGGGTAAACACGGTCGGCAATGTTTATTTTTATGGAGATCTCTCCCATTTGAGCTTGTTCACTTTACAGTGTTACTTTTTTAGCAACACGATACACTTATCAATTTCCCGCACAAATTCGTTAATTTTTTGCTTGATGTCAAGGCTTTTTTCATTTGTGTCTGAAAATGATTTTGCCAGTTTCAATACACGAAGCTTTTCCTCCAGGTCTTTATTCTTATCCTGACTTACATTTAATGCCGTACCTAACGACTGATTTTCCAACTTCAGTAAGTCATTTTCTTCCTGCAAAGCCTGACAAAGCGCAATCAGGCGCTCTGTTTTTTCAACTACTATACTTAACTGATCAGTTACTGAAGGCATTATTTGTTTTAGTTATTCAGTTATTAAGCTACTATATTATTTAAAATGTGCCGCTTGAAGCGACTAAGATACTTAATAACTTATACACTGATATCTATTTTCTAATCTCTGCCCCTACTTCTTTCCCAAAATTGTAAATCAATTTCTGCATAATGGCATCAATGGTTTTATCAGTAAGCGTTTTCTCTTCATCTTGCAGGGTAAAGCTCAATGCATACGATTTTTTACCAACCGGAAGCTTATCACCTTGATAAACATCAAAAACACTAACTTCGGTCAGTAACTTACGCTCTGTCTTTTGAGCTATTTGTTTCAACTGACCAAAAGTAACTGCAGTATCTACCAGCATGGACAAGTCCCGACGAACAGAAGGGAATTTAGATATTTCTTTATTGATGATCTTATTCTTTTTAACCAGCGCTAATATGGCGTCAAAATCGAAATCGGCATAAAACACATCTCTTTCAACGCCGGTCTTTTTCAATGCGGCAGGCAGCACGGCCCCAAGTTTAACCAGTGTTTTGCCACCACGGAAATTATATTGAAGGCCGTAAGCAAACTCCTGGTCTTGTATTTCTTCAACAGTATAATCTGCAATATTAAGCCTGCCCAACAAGCCATCTACAATAGCTTTTAAGTGATAGAAAGAAACGGTACCAGTTTTTTGATTCCATTGCTCATGTTGTATAGCGCCGGTAATGAAAACAGCCATACGCTGGTTTTCGACATACTTGCCGCCTTCAAAGAAGTATGTTTTGCCAAACTCGTAAAACCTTAGATCGGCCTGACGACGATTTTGGTTGTAAGCAACAGCTTCCAAACCCGAATACAACAGCGTTTGGCGCATAATATCCAAATCACTGCTTAGCGGGTTTAATAGTTTAACGGCATTATTCAGGTTGTCTGAATAAGAGGAGCTTGTTAAAGAATTTGATAGTATCTCGTTAAAGCCATTGGCAGTCAGCAATTCAGAGATGGCATTTTGTACAGTATCTTTCTCTGGCCTTTGCGAGTTGTTTAATGATGCACGAATCTGCGTAGGTATTTCGATGTTATTATAACCGTAAATACGCAGTATCTCCTCTATCACATCCACATCGCGGGTTACATCAACACGGTACGGCGGCACCTGCAGCGACAAGCCTTCCGCTGTTTCATTAACCATAGTAATATCTAAAGCCTGGATGATGGATTTAATTGTATCCTGACCAATAGCCTTTCCAATCAACCTGTCGATATTTTTATAAGTCACTTCAACGGCAAATGGCTCAACCGGTGCTGGATAAATATCCGAAATCTCAGATGAAATCACACCGCCTGCTACTCGCTGTATTAGTAAAGCGGCACGTTTTAAAGCAAACACTGTAATGTTAGGATCAACACCACGCTCAAAGCGGAATGAAGCATCAGTTTTTAAACCATGGCGCTTAGACGTTTTACGTACCGATACCGGATTAAAGTATGCACTCTCTAAAAATATGGCAGTCGTACTTTCTTTAACACCTGAGCCGGCGCCACCGAATACACCTGCAATACACATAGGCTCTTCGGCATTCCCAATCATTAAATCATCAGCTGATAACTTGCGTTCAACATCATCAAGCGTAACAAAGGTGGTACCTTCTGCATATGTTTTTACTAAAACCTGGTTGCCGGCTATAGCATCAGCATCAAAAGCATGCAGGGGCTGTCCCAGTTCATGAAGTACATAGTTGGTTACATCCACAATATTGTTAATACTGCGTACTCCTATAACGGCCAAACGTTCTTTTAACCACTGCGGCGAATCTTGCACCTTAACGCCGGTTATAGTTACACTGGCATAACGCGGACAAGCCGCCTCTGCCTCAATAGTAACCGGAATGGTTCTATCCTGGTTATCTACTTTAAAGGCAGATACATCGGGCTTGTTAATGCCAATTTTCAGGAAGGCGGCAATATCGCGGGCAGTACCAAGATGCGAGGCAGCATCAGCCCGGTTCGGGGTAAGGCCAATCTCGAAAAGGTAATCATCGTTCAGTTTAAAATATGCTTTGGCGGCTGAACCTACCGGAGCATCGGCATCAAGTACCATAATGCCACCATGATCATCGCCCAAACCTATCTCATCCTCGGCACAGATCATCCCTTCGGACACCTCGCCTCTGATTTTAGATTTGTTAATCTTAAACGGCTCCCCCGCAGTTGGATGCACGGTTGAGCCAACTACAGCTACTACCACCTTTTGACCAGCAGCAACATTAGGTGCGCCGCAAACAATCTGCAAATCCTCAGTACCGCCAACATCAACCTTGGTTACGCGAAGGCGATCTGCATTCGGGTGCTGTTGAGCATCCTTTACGTAGCCAATTACCAAACCTTCCAGGCCGCCCGGAATGGCCTGCACCTTTTCGAGGCTTTCCACTTCCAGCCCTATACCGGTTAGTATCTGTGATATATCTTCAGGCGACTTATCAGTGTTAATAAACTCTTTAAGCCAGTTGTACGAAATCTTCATTATATAGACTAATCAGCCAAAGATAGGATTTTTTTGATTTCAGTATCCGGATGTTCAATTTCAGACTTGCCAAATCTTACAACCTTATCCTGCCTTGACAGGCCTATTGTTGGCTGTTGCAGTGAAACGGGCAAAACACCCTTCCAAAATCAAAAGTTGCAGACAACATCACGCACGCTGTTCATGACATCGCTTTGTCAGTAACGTTCATAAAACAAATAACATTTATATAAGTAAATAAACATTTACTTATATTTGTACCGTTAAAGCGATTGCTATAAACATGAGACCAAAAAATTTAGACAAAGAGCAGGCTATACGCACAATGGCATTGCACATAATAGCAGAGGAAGGACTGGAAAACCTAAGTATGCAAAGGCTGGCTAAAGCTGCTGGAATTTCGCCGCGTACCATCTACATCAAATACGAGAACAAGGAAGACTTACTTATTAAACTGTTTATTGAGGAAGTTTTAGGTGCTTATGAACGAGCGGTACTAACAGATTTTAGTCCAGATTTAAATTTTGACGAAGGTCTTAAATTAATCTGGTTAAATACCTTCAGGTATTTGACTAGTAACAGGCCACAATTTGCGCTTATACAATACGGAAAATCATCTCCGTTGCTTAATAAAGCTTTTCAAAAGGCTAACATTCGCGAAGGACAGTTCTTTGCGCCCATCCATCAGTTCTTGGTACGGCATGTGGCGGAAGGTACAATTAAGGCTTTTCCGTATGATGTACTCCGCGCCATGCTCTTCTCCCCTGTTATTGACCTGGTAAGCGAGTATTTTGACTACCGGGAAAGACCTGAACAAATAATTACTGAAGAATTGATTGTAGCCTGCTGCGAATCTGTTACAGCCGGAATACTGGCATTAAAATAACAACATGAACAATATCAAAAATAAAACTATAGCTATCGTGGGCGGTGGCCCCGGAGGCCTCACACTGGCCCGGCTTTTACAAATAAAGGGTGCAAATGTAGTAGTGTATGAAAGAGATACCGACAGAAACGCCAGACCACAAGGTGCCACGCTGGATCTACATAAAGAATCAGGCTTGAAAGCTATACGTGACGCAGGGCTGATAGAAGCCTTTATGGCCAACTACCGGCCCGGAGCAGACCGGTTGCGCATTATGGACCAGAATGCAAACATCATTTCAGACGATCATACTTTTGAAAGCGATGAAACATTCAGACCAGAAATTGATCGTGGCCCGCTGCAAAATTTGTTGTTAGACTCGTTACAACCAGGTACAGTTGTTTGGGACAGCAAATTGATATCACTTACGCCACAGGGTGATTTATGGAGACTGTACTTCCAAAACGGTCAGTCGGCTATTGCTCATATGGTGATTGCTGCTGATGGGGCAAACTCTAAAATTCGTTCTTATATAACACCCATAAAGCCTTTTTATTCGGGCATTACAGTATTAGAAGGCGCTGTGCACAACAGTGAAACAGCAAGCCCTAAAATACATAAGCTATTGAACGGCGGTAAGATTTTTGCACTGGGTAATGAAAAATCGTTAATTATAAGCTCGAAAGGCGATGGCAGCCTTGTGTTTTATACCGGCTGTAAAACCAGCGAAGACTGGAGCAAAGAATGCGGGATAAACTTTGCAGATAAAGCACAGGTACTGGCTTGGTTTAAACAAGAGTTTGCGGGATGGGACCCAATATGGCTGGAGCTGTACAAAAACGCAGATGCTCCGTTTGTGCCCCGCCCGCAGTATTGTATGCCTTTAGATCAAACTTGGGAGGCTCAACCAAACTTAACCATGCTGGGTGATGCTGCACACCTAATGCCGCCATACGCCGGCGAAGGTGTAAACATGGCTATGCTTGATGCACTGGAATTGAGCCAGCACCTTACCGATAATGATTGCCCTAACCTTCACTCGGCCATTGCAACTTATGAAAAGCAAATGCGTGCTAGAGCTGCAGAAGCCGCACAAATGACAATGGAATCGACCGAGGCCTTGCATAGCCCTAAAGCCCTTGCTTATTTGCAAAATGTAGTTGGTTAGATATTGCCTAATGTTTGAGGGATAACAGCCCTGCTACAATAATATAGGAAAGCGATTTGAACCACCGGCGCATTTTTGCTTTCTTTATAACTCTCTATTTTATTATGCTTTTGGCTATAAAAACTTACACACTCCTCCGTTCTCTCTTCACCTTTGCCTTGCTGGCTGTTTATTTTTCTGCCTATGGGCAAAATGTAGCAACGTATTCGGTTTACAAACTCGAAAGGAAGATTGGAGAAGAGCGGTGTACTACTCGGTCGGTGGCGGGCGAGCAGTTGTATGATATAACTATTGAAACCAACGACCGGGGCACACCACTCAAATTACGTGCCTCGTTAACGCTCAGCACTAGCCAAATAAAGTACTCATCAGCCGGACAAACATCGCGCTTTAAGACCGAAAGTATTGATACGATGGTGTCATCAGCCGGCGGCTTCGCTATCAGCAACAATGGCTCTATAAAACTTAAAGAGCTGCTGGTAGCCTCTTGGATAAAGGCTTCAAAACCACCTCTTTTACAATCGGCCTTTAATAAAGCAGGCATTAAGCTGAACGTTCTGGGTACGGAGCAGGCACTAATTCCAAATAAAGAGCTTATTGTTATTGCTATAGAAGGAGTTAATTCAGTAAACGAAATACTGTGGACTGACAATGAGGGGCATGCTGTTTTTTTGGCAACTTGCGATACCGAGGGTGACAAGCGTGAAGTGATCGACAACAGCTATATATCTTTATTTAAAGCTTTCAACCAAAAGTCGAACCAGTACCTTATTAACGCTTATGCGGTCCATAACCAAACGCTCGGCAAAACCTACAGGCGCATGGCCATAACCGGTGGCAATGTAATTGATGTGCTTAACGATGGGCACATTATGTACAACACCTTAGTTCTCATAGAAGACAGCAGGATAGCCTACATAGGCAAAATGGATGCGTCGCGCATCACCAAAGACATAAAGGTCATAAATGCTTCAGGCAGGTTTCTGCTTCCCGGTCTATGGAATATGCATGCACACTTGTTTCATCCTGATTATTTGAAGAGAGAACTACTGTCTGGCGTTACAACTGTACGCGATCTAGGCAATGAGTTTGATTTTATAACCCGGCTAAAAGCGGCCGCAACCAGCAGTATGCTACGTGCACCAACTGTTCATAACGCCGGGCTAATTGACGGCCGCAGCGCTGCTACATTAGGCAGTATGCTGGCTAGTGGCGATAAGGAAATAAAAGATGCCGTTAAGCAGTACTATGATGCCGGGTTTGATCAAATTAAAGTTTACAGCTCCATTAAGCCCGGCAACTTAGCTAAAATTGTACAGGAGGCCCACGGGTATAACATGGATGTGGTAGGGCATGTTCCGGTTGGCACTACCGCAACACGTTGCGTGGAAGCGGGCATGAAAAGCATTAGTCATATTCATTACTTTATGAATGCTTTAAAATGGAAGAACAGCACCTTTACAATAGCGGACAACAAAGACCTGCTAGATAAAATGAAGTTGCGTGGCGTAGTATTAGACCCTACACTCAGCGTTTATGCGCTCACAAACGACCCCAAGCTGCCGTCATACAAACGACTGGTAAAATTTTTTAATGACTACGGCCTACCAATTGTAGCCGGAACAGACAATGAAGGCACCATTGCCGACGAATTACAGTTGTATACAGATGCGGGCCTGACGCCTTTACAGGCTATACAGACGGCAACCGTTGTGCCGGCAAAATTCATGAAGCTGTTGGCCCAAACCGGCAGCATTGACTTCGGCAAAAGCGCTGATATACTAATTTTAGACAAGAATCCTTTGCATGATATAAAGGACTTGAAGAGCGTAAGTACCGTAATTAAAGGAACCTTGCTGATGGAGATGCCGGTTAGTAAATAGCCAGCTTATTTACCAAGGGATACATCCTTGTAGGGTTGGTATCTGCCATGATGATCGGGTTTGTGATAAATGCGAACGTGGGTTGCTTTGAAAGACACCGGACTGGCAGATAAATAGGCATCAGCCAGTTGTTGCATTTGAATAAAATTTTCAGGCGTAAAGCCGCACCATGCTCTGCCCAGGGTAAGATGTGGGTGAAGACCTTCAGGACCTTTGTTTACTTCAGGCGCCTCAAAATGTTTAAGGGCTGGAATAAGCAGATCATGTAACAAGCTGAGGCGAGTGGAGTTTACGCTCACAAATAATACTCGTTTACCAAAATAGCCCGTACATGGCAGTTTGATGTCAAAGGGTTGAAAATTACTGGCGGTTTCAGTTACTATATTTACCCAGGCTTCGGCATCTAATGGACTAACCGGCGGTCGCAGGGTTATATGCGGTTCGAGCCGGTTATCGCCAAACTGCTGTTGTATTTCTAAGAGCTTGCGGTAAATGTGCAGTGGTGGTACTATGCCTGCAAAATACTTCATAACCTTAACGGTATATGTTATCTCTTTAAGCCGGCTAACTGTGTTTTTTTTACGGTAGCCGCCATGCGTTTGATGAACATATAATTAGCTGAGCCGCCTATAACAGCGCCTACTACGGGCACCAGTCTGCGTGCTGCCTTGCCTCCAAATACAAGCAACAGTTTCTGAGCAACCTCCTCCATTACGTTCTTGCTAACGGTCATACCAGCATCTACCTTAAGCGATGACGCCACAATTCTAAAGAAATCGTTGAAGTTTAATTGATAGCTACCTGTTTTATAATAAGACACCGCTAGCGTTACTCTGAATTGTTGTGTAATGAGGTTAATAAAATCTAACGGTACACCAATAAGCATGGTAGCTATACCACCTGCACCCGTTAAAGCGCCCGATCCAGCTGCCAGTAATGCGCATTGATTAATAAATTTGTCAAGCCCTAATTGGTCTACACCCTTTTTAATGCTAAGCTGATCTATTTGGCTATAAATTTTCTGAAAGCCACCCTTAGAAAGGTCGGCCAGAACGTCTTTAAAGCCGTCTTTTACTTTTTGCAGGTTAAGCTGAGAGGATATTAGTGAGCCCATTTTACTTCAATTAATTGATTAACTGATAATGTGCTATTTCTGTGCCACGATTTATACATCGACATAAATTACTTTACGCTCGACTAAACTCCACACTTCTCAGTTCGTAACCTTTTCTTGAATCTGCATTGTCCTGTTTCATTAAATATTAAACCAATGGTAAAAAAACAAGTACAACCCATTACAATTAGCTAACTTTGTTAGTATGAAACGCTCGGGCAAGGCCGATTTACCTTTACACTATGGCTTTGTACCACCATGGCTGGCCGAACGTATGGCCAAGCTTGGCCTCGCAGTGGTTGAAACCATGGTGATGGAGTATGGCAATACTGCAGTACTCTCCAAACTTAGCGACCCATTCTGGTTTCAGAGCCTCGGTGCGGTTATGGGAATGGACTGGCACTCATCGGGTATTACTACATCGGTTATGGGCGCTTTGAAGCGGGCTGTTAATCCGCATGCTAAAGAACTGGGTATTTATATATGCGGCGGCAAGGGCAAGCACTCAACTCAAACCCCTAACGAGTTAATGAAACTGAGCGAAACTACAGGGCTTGATGGCAATTACCTAGTGCGTTGCAGCAAGTTGAGCGCCAAGGTAGATAATACCGCCGTACAGGATGGCTTTCAGTTATACACCCATAACTTTGTTGTGAACAGCGCTGGGCAGTGGACAGTGATACAACAGGGCATGAATACCCAAACACGCGTTGCCCGCCGCTATCACTGGCATTCTGAAAATCTGCAATCATTTGTAAGTGACCCGCATACGGGCATATGCGGCCCTAATACCGGCCGTATCCTCAATATGGCCGATGCCCGCGCCCAAGGCTCGCGCAACGCTATTATGAGCATGGCCAGTGAGCGCCCCGAACATATGCTGAAAGAGATCAGTCAACTGGTTATGCCATCACACCATGACGTTAGGGCAAAGGATGTGGATTTGAAACGACTCGGCGCATTGTTATGGCTGGCGCACGAAAAGCAACCTGCCGATTTTGAGGAATTACTACTATTGCAAGGCTTAGGCCCGCGTACATTGCAATCATTGGCTTTAGTAAGCGAGGTGATTCACGGCGCGCCATCGCGGTTTACTGACCCTGCCCGGTTCTCGTTTGCACATGGGGGTAAGGATGGTCACCCTTTTCCGGTACCTGTAAAAGTGTATGACGAAACCTTAGGTGTTCTACACACCTCAATACAGCAATCTAAGCTGGGCAATAGTGATAAGGCCGAAGCCATAAAAAAGCTAAGCCAGATAGCCCGGCAAGCCGAACAGGGGTTTACGCCCAATGCCGATTTTGAAAAAGTGATTGAAAAGGAAAGAAATGAATCTTGGCGGTACGGCGGCCGCACGGTGTTTGGCAAAGCCAAGCCCCCTGTTCAGCAGCAGCTAAAATTATTTTAAGCAGCTAACCACTAGCGGTCGTTTGAATTTTACTGTACGTTGGTATAATTGACCACTAATCTTATTTTTTCGTCCAGTTCGGCTACGGCTTCCTGCATCAATTGCAGTTCCTCAATACTTTCAGTATGGCCATCAATCTTTAATATATTCATTAAGCCCATAATAGATGCAACCGGCCGGCGTAACTCGTGCGATTGTATAAAGGCAATTTGTTTGAGTGATTCGTTTTGTGCCAACACCGTCTCTTCGTGCTCAATTTTTTTGGTTATATCAGTTGAGTTAACGGTTACACCTATAATCACACCTTCGGCATCAAATGCAGGTTCAAATTTGGCTATGCGCCAGTCGTAATCATTGCCATTCTTAACTCGTCGTTGTACAAAAACGGCCGTACCCTTAAGCGCTTTGCTATAGTCCTGGTAAAAGGTTACCAGATTATCCGGATGAAGAAAGCCCGACATAGATTTACCCCTTTCTAAGGGCAATCCATAAGCTGCTTGTGTATAACTTTCCCAAGCCTTATTAAAGGCCAAAATTTCAAACTCTCTTCCTAAAAGTAAATGACAATCTATTGAGCTTTCAAAAAAAGATCTAAGTTCAATCTCGGTACGTTTCGCTTCCTGATATTGTTGCTTAAGTAACTGCATACTGTTATCAAGTTCCATTAACTGGATGGCTTGTTTTGAAAGCGCCTGCAACATAAGTTCCTGCATTTCTGTTAAAGTGCCGGGCTGCTGGTCAATTACGCATAAACTGCCCAGGTTGTATCCGTCTTTGGTAGTAAGGGGTGCTCCTGCATAAAAGCGGATATTTGGATTGCCCAATACCAACGGGTTATTAAGAAAACGATGATCAAGCAAAGCATCCGGAACTGTCATAACCTCTGATTGCTCAATAACATGGTTACAAAAGGCATCGCCCCGGGGTGTGGTATCAAACGCAAAGGCGTGCTTAAACTTGATGAACTGTGTGTCCTTGTCGATCAAGGTAAGCAGGGCCGTGGGCGTGCCGCAAATTTTGGCAGCCAGTTCTACAATGTCCTGTAATTCTTTTTCTTTGCTGATTTCGAGTTCGAGAAAACGCCTAACAGCCTGCAACCGCCCGTATTCTTTATGAGGCATAAAAAGTGTAATATTTAAAATAACCAACTACGCAATTTAAACACATACCGATGTGTTATACTGGTTGTAGCAGCAAAAAGTTAGCTTAACTTGACGAAAATATCGCGATGGTTAACATGATTTAATCAACCAATCACTCCTACAACCAGCCGCTCTAAAAGCTATTGACTAGCCGAAGCAAACGAATAAAATGACAGCAAAACTATAGTTGTAAAGCAATTATGTTTTATGGCAAACTAAGCAACCAAAGGCAATGAGAAGGAAAAGGTAGAACCTTCGTTTTCCTTACTTTCGGCCCAGATGTTGCCCCTATGCCCTTTGATGATGTGAGTAGTGATGTACAAGCCCATCCCCAAGCCCGATACTTTTTGAGAGATATCTTCTGCCCTGAAGAACTTTTCGAAAACACGGGCAAGGTTCTCTTCAGAAAGACCAATACCTTCATCTTTTACGCTAATGACTACCTGGTCGTTCAGCTGTAAGTTTACAGAAACGGTTATGAGTTTACCTTTTGCGGAGTATTTGATTGCGTTACCAATTAGGTTTACCAAAGCCTGTTCTAACCGCAGCTTGTCAATACTCACAAAACCGTTGCCAGCCATTGGTTTTATTTCGATAACATGTGAGGGGTTTGCAATTCGTATATCACCCAATACTTCGGCAATAAACGTGTTCAGATCTACCCTTTCCATTTGGTACTCCAGCTTGTTATTTTCAATCTTGGATACATCCAGCAGTTGCTGGATAAGGGTATTTACTTTGGTAGCCTGCTGGTTAATCTTATCAAGATACATGGCCATTTTTGCGGGGTCTTTGCTTTCAAAGCTTTTACCCATTTGTGCATAAGCCTTAATGATGGTTAACGGCGAGCGCAACTCGTGCGAAGCAATAGAGAGGAACTCGGATTTTTTTTCGTTAAGCAAGGCCGCCAATTTTAGCTGCTCTTCTTTTTGCTCGGCCAGGCTGAATAATTCCTGGTTACGCTGCTTAACCTCCTCGTATGGCGATTCGGCGACAGTGGTGCGCATATGCTCGGCCAGGCGGGATGCCATGTCGCCACTTACTTTTACCGAACGCGGTATACCTAATCTGAGCAGGATAATGGTGGCGCCATGATTTTTGGACACCTCAAGCACAGGTATCAAACGTTTGGCATATTTTAGTTCTTCGCTGTTTTCGGTAAAGTGACCATCAGTTGTAATGCGGGCAGATAGAAACCACCTGCCGTCCTCGCGTTTAAGCCGAAAAGACAGCACACTGCTCAGCGTTTTCTCCAAAACTGCCCGGCAGGCTTCTGAAACGGCGGTAGCGAAAGTTGTTTGCGTTGAAAGCGTTAATCCGATATACTTGGTTATGGCCGCTGCTTTTTTATGCGTAATGGGCAAATCCAGTTCATTATCTAAATTAATACTAACAATTTCCAACATATCTTATCTCAGTTTAACGATCACCACCGATGTATCATCTGTGCGTCTTGAAAAATCTTTATAAATAGCCGCTGCCAGCACCGCTGCATCATATCTGCCTATCCCCTGATACTTGTTCAGATCTAATCTCGATTTTATACCATCTGAACATAATATTAAATAACTATAATCAGCAAAGTTATATTGCTGGTTGTTCATGGTATTCGGAATATTATGACCTATAATACCATTGTAGGAGATTTGGTTTTTCACATCGCCCCCTAAATGTAAAAGCTTGGCGGCAATATTGCCTATGCCTGCAATCTGTAGCTTTTTGGCTTCAACATCAAAAGTTACCACGGTGCCCACCATGCCCCGCGTTTTGCGGATACCCTGGTGCAAATATCGTAAAATATCAACCGGCAACTCATGCGGGCAAGTTTCAAAGCATTTTACGGCCTCGTTTACTGCTACATTAGCCTCTACGCCGTGCCCTAAACCATCGGCAACCAGCATTTTTACGGTATTGCCCTCCGTTTTATAATACGTACCATCGCCGCTTACGGTTTCGCCAGTTTTAGCTACCACCAGCGTTTTAATTTCTAAATTATGGAGTGGCAATTTTTTTACGTCGGGCGGGCTTTGATAAAGGCGGCTTAAAATGATTGATCCCCAGCCTTTAACAGAATACAGGTCAAAAACATCAGACATTCTGCTGATGCTGCCCAAACCGTGCCCCATACTGCTTCCGGTCGAATAACCATCCTGCATCATTTTAGCCGGATCGACCATCCCGGGGCCGTTATCAATGGCTATAATTTCCATATAGTCACCAAGAGCATCCCGGCCTACCGAAACCAGTATTTCGCCATCATTAGCATACTTGTGCAAGTTTGAGGTAAGCTCGGCCAGTACAAGATCAAGCTCGGCAAGCCTGCCCGCGTTAAAACCTGCCTGCTGCGCTTTGTGGTGTATATCTTTTTTTAATAACGAAAAGTAACTCCTGTCGCCAGCCGGATAGCTGGTATGTGTTGCATCAACCATTAGCCCACTTAATTATGGTAACTGTAGTACCTTTTCCAGCCTCACTTTTGATATTGAATTCATTAACCAGTCTTTTGGCACCGGGCAAACCCAAACCCAGGCTTTTTCCGGTTGAGTAGCCGTCCATCATCGCTTTGGCAATATCAGGTATACCCGGCCCCTGGTCTTTAAACGTTAACCTGATACCGTTATCGCGGCCACGGGTAACTACTTCAACTACCGTTTCGCCGCCGCCGCCGTACCTGAGCATGTTACGCACCAGCTCGCTTGCGGCGGTAATGAGCTTGGTTTGATTAACCAATCCCATTTTTATTTTAACTGCGTGCTCTTTAACACGATTTCTGAACAAAATAACATCCTGCTCCTTATATACCTTGAGGGTATCTTTAGCTAAGGGCAGTATCGTCATCTTCTTCCTCTTCTGTTTCTTCGTCTATAATAATCAGGCTGCTTAATAGCGCCATGCCTTTTTCAACATTCAGGGCGGTATGCACACCCGGCAGTTCCAGGCCCAGTTCAACCAGGGTTATGGCTACAGCAGGCTGCATACCCACTACTACTGTTTCGGCGTCTAAAAGCTTCGACATACTGGCAATGTTGCCAATAATACGGCCCATGAACGAGTCCACAATGCTAACGGCCGAAATATCGATCAAAACAGCTTTAGCACCAGTGATGCTTACCATTTTTACCAAATCGGCCTCCAGGTCCATAGCCAGCCTGTCGTACAAATCCACCTGTATGGTCACCAGTAAAAAGTGACCCATTTTTAAAATAGGAATACGATCCATGTTTTAATTAATTCGCTTTTTCAACCACTACTCCAGCTTTCTTTTTCACCTCTAATCGCAGAGTAGCAAAAGCAAATTTAAGTGCATGGGCTAATGAAGCCTTGGTTACGATGTTAGAAAGATCTATACCGAGGTGAACAATGGTTTGCGCAATTTCGGGACGAATACCACTGATTATACATTCGGCACCCATTAAGCGGGTAGCGCTTACGGTTTTTATTAAGTGCTGCGCTACAAGCGAGTCAACCGCCGGTACGCCCGATATATCCAATATGGCAATACTGCTACCGGTATCTACAATCTCCTGCAGCAGGTTTTCCATTACTACCTGTGTGCGTGAGCTATCTAAAGTACCAATAATGGGCAGGGCTAAAATGCCGTCCCAAACGCGTATAACGGGTGTAGAGATTTCAGCAATCTCATCTGTTTGACGTAAAATAACTTCCTCACGACCCTTAATAAAAGTTTCAAAAGTGATAATGCTAAAATTGTCAATCAGGCGACTTACTTTAATGCTTTCTTCATACAAAGAAGCCAAGTCATTTTTAAGTTCAGTTTCCAGGATGGAAAGCAGCGCTTCCTTCAGGCTTAGTACGTAAGCTCCTGTTTCGCGTGGGCTGTAACCCTGGCGGGCACGTGTTATAGATATGCCACCCAGTATCTCAATAACACCGTCAAAGTCAGACGACTCGGCATCGGTAATATTATCTGCACTTAGCGAACCAATCAGCGTGTCTACCAGCTCTTCAGATTGTGAGCGTAATTCTTCGTTACTCATCAAATCATCGCGAAGGCCAGCATCAGTTAACTGGTTTTTCATCCATAGTTCCAGGATGTCATTTTTCTTGTTCTTTAAGATCTGTGCAGATTGAGCCATATTGTTCAGATTGAAACTTAGGAATGATTTTAAAATTATAATTGCTGATTTAGCAAAAAAGATAAATCAGTACCTATTAATTAATTCTCGGCCTAAAAGTAGGTATTTTAAATAAGTGATAACGGGATATTTTTCTATATTACATTTAAAGTAAATTTTATTCAGCACGAGCAACAAGTGAGCTGCTTTAATTAAAAAAGGAAAGTCCGGCTCTTATTGACCGGACTTTTAAAGTCTTACTTTTAATATGTAACGCCAGCTTACTTTTTCACCAGTTTAATTTGATACAATTTTGGCCATTTCTTGCCAGTTACAAATAAGCGCTTGCCTGCAGCATCCCAGGCTATGCCGTTCATGACCTCAGCGCCCGGAGAATTTGCGCGCGCATCCTCAGGATACAAGGTACTTAAATCTACCCGCTGTAGCACGGCACCTGTTTTAGGATCAATTACCACAATATCGTTGGTTTCGTACACGTTGGCGTATATTTTGCCATTAATATACTCTAATTCATTAAGCTTATTTACAGGGCCCTGATCATCATATACATCAATAGAACCGATTGCATGGTAATTGTTTTTATCCAGGAACCATATGCGGTTACTGCTATCGTCCATATATAGCTGTTTACCATCATAACACATTCCCCAGCCCTCAATGCCTACATTATTGGTAAAGGTTTGTAGCAGCTTAAATGTGTTAGCATCGTAAACGTAGCCAATCTTTTCGGTGTAGGTGAGCTGTACAATTTTATCGTCTACCAAGGCAATACCTTCAGCAAAAACTTTAGGGTCAACATCTGTTTTTTGCAGCACCTTGCCGGTGGTTAAATCTACTTTACGCAGGCTGGATTGCCCGGTTCCTTCGGCTACCCTGCCACCATCGCTTTCATATAAAAAGCCGTTATGATATACTAATCCTTCAATATAACTGCTGGTATCATGCGGAAAGGTCTTCTCAACCTCGAAACCGTAAGCCTCAGGTGCCCTGGCAGCCAACACGTTTATGTTGGTACTTACCTCCTGCACCTGGCCTGCAGCGTAAATTTTTGCTGTGATGATTTTTGGACCCAGGGTAATGCTATCAGTGGTAAGTTCAAACGCAGATGAGTCTTTACGACTGGCTAAACGAGCCGAATCGAGCAGGTACACTACTGAGTCAGTCTTCATATCGGCGGGGTAAGCAACCTTAATACTTACTTTATCGCCTTGTTTGTAATTGGTGCCGGCCTCGGGGCTAATGCCCAGGTTTACCGATTGATTTTTAGGATTACAACTGTATATGGCCAGCAAACCCGCCGCCAGGTATAAGATATGCTTATGCTTCATGCAAAATTTATAATCAGGCTGTTGGCCAAAAGGCATCTTCAATATGTTTTAATGTATACGTATCTTTAGGTGTAAATAGTATAGCCACAATATCAAATCGCACTTCGCCCTGATGATTCATTAAATAAATATATTCGTCGGCCGCATCGGCCAGCAGCTTCTGCTTTCGGCTATCCACAAAATCTTCGGGTTCACCAAAGCCGTTGCCGGTACGCGTTTTAACTTCGGTAAATATAATAACCTTGTCTTTATAAGCAATTAAATCTACCTCGGCGCGGCCAAAAGTCCAGTTTTCGTCCAGTATCTCATAACTGGCTGCTTCCAGATGCGCCTTGGCTAATGCTTCGCCTCGGCGGCCTAATTCATTGTGGACGGCCATTTTTATTTAATAATAACAGACCCCAGGTAATCTACAATGTGCTTTTCAATCTTCTTCATTTGCAGGTACTGCGTCATGATGATGTCCTGATCGGCCGGTTCCTGGGCATTTTGCAGATCGGTACGCAGCTGGTCTAGTATCTTGCCCACCTTTTGTTTTTTGAGGTGAAATATGGCGCCCAATATAGTGGCTTTCATGTTCATTTGCTCCTCGTGCACAAAAATGCGATGCATGTTATACCAGTTCTCGCTCAATGTATATTTGGTAGCCAGCAGATCTACTGTTAAATCAACAATCTGCTTATCAAGATGATGAATAAAAAACTGTTCTTCGGGCAATACACCGTTCTCAAGCTGTTGCTTATATATTTCAAAAAAGCTTTTGCAGGCGGCGTTCTCAAACTCCACATCGCTTAGCTCTGCTATTACAAACGGACCAATGTAAGTATTGGCAATATTATCCCAGTTAATGATCTGGTTGCCATAAACCAATAATAAACGTATCACTTCGCGCTCTTGCAGGAGGCTGGTTTCAACGGGCTTGGCTGGTGCAACAGGCTCATCAAAAAAGTGCGGTTCATCGGGCGGGGGCAACTCTTCGTATCCATAAGGCCGTTGTTGTTGCTGTTGCTGACCATCCTTTTTACTTTTGGCCAACCGCATCTTATTCAGTTCCGACAACAAAATACGCTCATCAATCTGCAACTGGTGACTGCACTCGCGAATGAATACCGATGCTTTAATAGAGTCGGGTATACGCGCAATGCTCTCCACTATTTCGCGTATTACGTTAGCGCGCTGTATGGGATCGGAGCCAGCTTCTTTAAGTAGGATGCTGGTTTTATATAAAATAAAGTCTTTTTTGTTTTGATCGATATAGCCCTTAAACGCATTGCTGCCAACTTCGCGCACGTAAGAGTCGGGGTCGTGCCCATCCGGAAAGAGCACTACCTTAACATTAAGTCCTTCTTCCAGTATAAGATCAAGTCCGCGCAGCGATGCCTTGATACCTGCCGCATCACCATCGTATAAAATGGTGATATTTTTGGTGAATCGACCAATGAGCCTGATCTGCTCCACCGTAAGCGACGTACCTGATGAAGCCACCACGTTTTCAATACCGGCCTGGTGCACCGACAACACGTCGGCATAACCCTCAACCAGGTAGCAATTATCCTCGTCGCGTATGCTTTTTTTGGCAAAGAAAAGCCCGTATAATACGCTCGATTTGTGATAGATCTCTGACTCGGGTGAGTTTACGTACTTGGGTACCTTTTTATCGGTTTTAAGCGTACGCCCGCCAAAAGCAATTACCCGGCCGGTAAAGCCGTGTATTGGAAACATTACCCGGCCACGATAGCGGTCATACAATGTACCATTATCACGTTTTACCGATAACCCGCTTTCTTCGAGATACTGCGGCTGGTAGCCCTTATTGATAGCTGTTGAGGTAAACGCCTCCCAATTATCGGGCGAGTAACCGAGCTCGAATTTCTTGATGATATCGGTTGTAAAACCGCGTTCTTTAAAGTAGCTCAGGCCAATGCTTTTACCCTCACTGGTATCCCACATGGCCTCCTGAAAAAACTTGGCAGCGTAGCTGGTTACCACCATCAGGTTTTCGCGACGGTTATCGGCCTCTGCATTTTCCGGCCTGTCCTGTAATTCGTCTACCTCGATGTTGTATTTTTTTGCCAGCCATTTTAGCGCCTCAGGGTAGCTGAATTTCTCATGCTCCATCAGGAACGTAACGGCCGACCCGCCTTTACCAGTGGAAAAATCCTTAAATATTCCCTTAGCCGGCGACACCGTGAACGATGGCGTTTTCTCGTTTGCAAACGGCGACAAGCCTATAAAGTTAGCCCCTCGTTTTTTCAATTGCACAAACTCCCCAATCACCTCAACAATGTCGATGGCTTCCATTATACGGTCTATGGTGGCTTTGGTAATCATGCAGGTACAAAGATATAACTAATTGCCCACAGAGTTAAAAACGGATTAGCTCATATCGGCTTTTCTGTTTTTGTGATAGATGTACTTAATGGCAAAAGTGTAAAGCACCAACGCTAACCCAATAAAGCTAATCATTGCATTTATCCAGTGATGGAAATAGTTAACCAATAAAATGCTACCTATAATAAGCACCCCGCCTATTATAAAGGCCCCGTCATGATACCGTTTGTATACCATGGTTTTGGAGTAAAAGATCCACTTTTTAATAATGGCATTGTCGGGTGTTAAAACCAACATCTGGTTAAAATGATCCAGCGCATTTTTGTAAAAGTTTAAATTGTACAGCGCCTCACCTTTAAAAAACATAAGGTGCAGGTACCATTTCTCTTGATTTGGCTGCATTTTTAACAGGCGCATATTTGCATCAAACTCCGTAAGCACAAGATCAACTTCATTAACTACTTTTTGGTACTGCTTGGTTTGCATCAACGCTTTAAAATACTTGCCAACAATGGCAGCCACTTTTAAAAGGTCATCCCGTTCGCGCAACTGGCCCGGTGCAGCCAGCACAGCCGGATTGAGTTCAACAAACTTGATCACGAAAGCCGGACTATCCACAAAATTGGTTTCGTAATCATCAAAGATTTGCTGGAGCGATTTAACGGGCATCTAAAATTTATGGCTGGTTTACTACAAAACTAAACAAATTAAAAAGCACCCCGCGAAGTGCTGATAATACTCTTGGTTCCCGGCTCTTGATTCTTGCATCTAAATTGTATTTTTGCGCTTCTTAAATTTTTAGACATGAGCGATCGAATTAAAATTAAAGCACTGTTGCAAACTATACCTACCGAACAGGAAGTAAACGTTAAAGGATGGGTACGCACCTTCCGTAATAATCAGTTTATTGCTTTAAATGATGGCTCAACCAATAATAACATTCAAATTGTTGTTGATTTTCAAAATACAGACGAGGCTTTACTTAAGCGCATTACCACCGGTGCTGCGCTGAGTGTAACGGGTAAACTGGTTGCCAGTTTAGGCAAAGGGCAGGCGGTTGATGTTAAAGCTACCCACATTGAGATTTTGGGCGATAGCGACCCCGAAAAATACCCCTTGCAGCCCAAAAAGCACAGCCTGGAATTTTTGCGTGAGATTGCACACCTGCGTTTTCGTACCAATACGTTTGGCGCCATCTTCAGAGTGCGTAACAGCCTGGCTTTTGCGGTGCATCAGTTTTTTCAGGAGAAAGGCTTTGTGTACCTGCATACGCCGGTAATTACGGCTTCGGATGCAGAGGGTGCCGGCGAGGCTTTTAAGGTAACCAACCTCGATCTGGCCAATCCGCCAAGAACCGAGACGGGTGAGATAGATTTTAAACAAGACTTTTTTGGCCGTGCCACTAATCTTACCGTATCTGGTCAGTTAGAAGGTGAATTAGGCGCTATGGCCCTGAGCGACATCTATACTTTCGGTCCAACTTTCCGTGCCGAAAACTCCAACACAACCCGTCACCTGGCGGAGTTTTGGATGATTGAGCCCGAAATGGCTTTTTATGACCTGGCCGACAATATGGACCTGGCCGAAGGCTTGTTAAAATACGTGATAAACTATGCCTTAGAGCATAACCGCGAGGATATTGAGTTTTTAACCCAGCGCCTGCAGGAAGAAGAGAAAACCAAACCACAACAGGAACGCTCGGAAATGACCTTGCTGGAGAAACTACAGTTTTGTTTAGATAATGAGTTTGAGCGTTTAACCTATACGCAGGCTATCGATATTTTAAAAGATTCGACGCCGAATAAAAAGAAAAAGTTCCAGTACCTAATTGAGGGTTGGGGTGCCGATTTGCAATCAGAGCATGAGCGTTACCTGGTAGAGAAACACTTTAAGAAACCGGTTATTTTAACCGATTACCCTAAGGAGATCAAGTCCTTTTACATGCGCCAAAACGATGACGGAAAAACAGTTGCCGCTATGGACATTCTGTTCCCTGGCATAGGCGAAATTGTAGGCGGTTCGCAGCGTGAAGAACGTTTGGACAAGCTGGAGCAGCGTATGGACGAGATTGGCATCCCTAAGGATGAGCTTTGGTGGTACCTGGATACCCGCCGTTTTGGTGGCTGCCCGCACGCCGGCTTTGGCTTAGGCTTTGAGCGCCTGGTACTGTTTGTAACGGGCATGGGTAATATCCGCGATGTGATTCCTTTTCCAAGGTTCCCAAAGAACGCCGAGTTTTAATAAAGTACTTACAAATAGAGCCTCCCTTACAGGAGGCTTTTCTTTTTTGTAATAAATCCATTAAAAAAAAGGCATTAAACAGCTTTTTGCCTACTTTTAATGCATTAACTTCTTATTTAACTCACTAAGTGCATGAAAAAACTCCTACTCCTGCTTACTGCATTTGTTTTAGCCCAAAGTACGGTGTTTGCGCAGCAACACTTACTCTGGATGCAGCAACCTACCCTATCTCCAGATGGTAAGTGGATTGCTTTTGAATACAAAGGTAACCTGTTTAAAGTAGCCGCAAGCGGCGGCACTGCTGTTCCCTTAACTATCAACAGCGCCTATAACGGCTACCCTGTTTGGAGCCATGATAGTAAAACTATTGCCTTTGCCTCCGACCGTTATGGCAATTTTGACGTGTATGTAATGCCTGCTGATGGCGGCCAGGCTACCCGCCTTACCTTTGCTTCTGAAAGGGATATTCCAATGGACTTTTCGGTAGATAATCAGAAGGTATATTTTGGCACCGACCGTCATGATATTTATACTTCGGTACGCTTTCCGGGCAATGCTTATTTTGCTAAGATGTACGCTGTGCCGGTTAAAGGCGGACGCAGTGTTATGATTAACTCGGCAGGTACAGAGTATGTACATTTTAACAAGACAGGCGATAAATTTATTTACCAGGACCGCAAAGGGTATGAAGACCCCTGGCGCAAACACCATACCTCAGCCGTTACACGCGACATCTGGGCGTATGATGTAACCAAAAAATCATATACCAAGGTATCAACCTACGTAGGCGAAGACCGCGAACCGGTTTGGGGCAACGGCGATGCCTTTTATTATCTGAGTGAACGCAATGGCAACCAAAACTTGTACCGCGCCTCATTAAGCGATTATAACAACCCTACACAGCTTACCACCTTTACCAAAGACCCGGTACGTAACCTTTCCCGCTCTGATGACGGCCTGTTGGCATTCACCCAAAACGGCGAACTGTTTACCATGAAAGACGGCCAGCAACCGGTGAAAGTAAACATTGGCCTCAGCGCTGATTTTAACGGCGACCAGGTACAAAACATGCCTGTACGCGGCGATGCTACCGAAATTACCGTATCACCGAACGGCAAGGAAGTAGCCTTTGTTTACCGTGGCGAAATATTTGTAGCCTCGGCAGATGGGAACATTACCAAGCGCATTACCAACACCCCTTACCAGGAGCGTATGGTAAAATTTAGCCCGGATGGCCGCACTTTGCTGTATTCGGTTGAAAATACCACATCATGGGACATTTATAAAACCAGCTTAGCCAACCGCAATGAGCCTTACTTTTTTGCATCAACCACGTTGGCAACCGAACCGGTTATTAATTCCTCCAAAGAAGAATTTCAGGGCGTTTACTCGCCGGATGGCAAAAAGATAGCCTACCTGGAAGAACGCAACACCGTTAAAGTGTATGACGTGGCTACCAAAAAGTCGGTCACTGTAATTCCTGCAGGCATTAATTTTTCTTACTCTGATGGCGACCAGTTCTTTTCATGGTCGCCCGATAGCCGTTACCTGGCTGCCGAATCAAGCGAGGGTGCTTATGGCCGTAGCGAAATAGCCTTAATAAAAGCCGATGGCACCGGCGACCGCATCAACTTAACCGAAAGCGGCTTCAATGATGGCCATCCGCAATGGGGACTGAACGGTAAGATGATCTACTGGCTATCCGATAAGCAGGGCCGTAAAAACTTCTCGCGCGGTGCGCAAGATGACGTTTATGCCATGTTTTTTGATCAGGCTGCCTGGGATAGGTTCCAGCTAAGCAAGGAGGACTTGGATATTCGCAAACAGGAAGAAAAGAGAGATTCGCTAAACAGATCATCGGCCACTACCAAATCAACACCTGCTAATGCCAAAACTCCGGCAGGCATAGCTCCTTATGCATATACGCCCAACCTTAAAAATCTGAGCGACCGCACCGTACGCTTAACTTTAACGTCTACCGATATTTCGGACGTTATTATGTCTAAAGACGGCGAAAAGGTCTTTTACCTGGCCCGTTTTGATAAAGGCTTTGACCTATGGGTGAGCATGCCACGTACCAAGGAAAGTAAAGTACTGGCTTCGCTTAATGCACAAGGCGGTTCGTTGGAGCTAACGCCCGATGGTAAAAGCCTGTTTGTGCTGGCTGGTGGTAATGTGATGAAAGTAAACGTTGATGACGGCAAAATAACGCCTGTAAAAATCAACAGCACTATGGATCTGGATGCTGCCGGTGAACGTGCTTATGTGTTTGACCATGCCTGGAAACAAGTAACCAAAAAGTTCTTCGATCCTAAACTGCAGGGCGTGGATTGGGATTACTACCATACCACCTATGCTAAGTTCCTGCCGCACATCAACAATAACTATGATTTTCAGATACTGTTAAGCGAGTTTTTGGGCGAGCTGAATGGCTCACATACTGGCGGCCGCTATTCGCCAGTGTTCCCTAACGCTGATGAAACCGGCGCACTGGGCTTGCTGTACGATCAAACCAAAGGCGGCAACGGCTTGGTAGTGGCCGATATAATAACCGGCGGTCCGTTTGATGTGGCCCGTACCAAGATGAAAAAAGGCTTTGTGATTGATAAAATTGATGGCGAAACTATTACCGATGATGCAGATTGGACAAAGCTATTGAACCACAAGGCCGATAAGTATACGCTAATTAGCTTCCATGATCCTAAAACCAATACCCGCTACGAAGAGAATGTAAAACCGGTACGCCCTGGTTTTGAAAGAAGCGTTCTACTGTACAACCGCTGGATCAGGCAGATGGAACACCTGACTGACAGCCTATCGAACGGACAGGTTGGCTATGTGCATGTACAGGGAATGAATGACCCCAGCTACCGCGTAACAGTTGACAAGGTACTTGGCCGCAACTATAACAAAAAAGCACTAATTGTAGATACCCGCTTTAACGGCGGTGGCTGGCTGCACGATGAATTGGTTACCTTTTTAGGCGGCAAGCTATACTTCCAGCTGCGGCCACAGGGCACACCAACCGAGGGAGGAGAATCATTAAGCAAATGGAACAAACCCAGCTGCGTGCTCATGAGCGAGGGTAATTACTCTGACGCATTTATGTTCCCATACGCTTATAAAGCTTTAAAATTAGGCAAACTGGTAGGTATGCCGGTTGCCGGCACAGGTACCGCTGTTTGGTGGGAACGCCAGATAGACGGCACCCTGGTGTTCGGGATCCCGATGGTGTCCTCATGGGGACCAGGTGAGAACCACCCGACAGAAAACCATCAGCTGGAGCCAGATATTCGCGTTCCGGCTGACTACAGCAAGATTTTGAACGGGCAAGACCAACAACTGGAAGCAGCCGTTAAGGAGATGCTGCAAACGGTAAAAGGTCACTAATCGCCACCCCTTAGAGCGGAGAGAGAGCTTTACAAAACATACAAATAAGCTCATCCATTCAAGATATCTCCCTGCCATTCGAGGTGATAGGTTTTATGGCCTTAAACACAAAGAGCCCGGCATTTGCCAGGCTCTTTGTGTTTTACCATCCGTTAACTCAGTATAAACAGACAACTATAAATGTATTTTACCAACCTGGTGCAAAGCCCATCTGGGAGGGTTGCCAGGATATTACAACAAATCAAATCCAATATCTTTCCTAAAATACTTACCGTCATAATAAATACGGCTTGCATCCAGTGTGGCTTGTTGCAGGGCGGTAAAAAGATCGTCCTGCAATGAAGTAATGGCCAGCACACGGCCGCCGGTAGTTATCACATCTTCGCCCTGCATGCCAGTGCCGGCATGAAAAGCGATGGATCCGCGCACATTATCCAATCCGCTTATTGCTTTATCTTTCAAATACTCGCCCGGATAGCCGCCTGCTACACAAACTACAGTAGCCGCTATTTTGGGTGATATGGTGAATTGTTTTTCAATCAGATTGCCTTCGGCCACGCCCATTAATAAATCTATCAGGTCAGACTCTATACGTGGCAACACGCTCTCGGTTTCAGGGTCGCCCATGCGGCAGTTATATTCAATTACCCATGGCTCACCCTCACAATTCATCAGCCCAATAAAAATAAACCCTTTGTAAGGAATGCCATCCTGCTTTAATCCTTCAACAGTGGGTATCACCACACGCTCTTCTACTTTCCGCATAAAAATTTCATCGGCAAACGGAACCGGCGATACTGAACCCATACCACCTGTATTTAAGCCGCTATCACCTTCGCCAATACGTTTATAATCTTTAGCCTCCGGTAAAATCTTATAGCTGTTACCATCAGTCAGTACAAAAACCGATAGTTCTATGCCTTGTAAAAACTGTTCTACTACTACTTTTGAACTGGCTTCACCAAACTTGGCTTCGGTAAGCATTTCTACCAATTCCTGCTGGGCTTCCTGCAGGGTAAGGCATATTAAAACGCCTTTGCCTGCCGCCAGGCCGTCGGCCTTTAAAACCACCGGCAAACCCTGGGTAGCCAGGTAGCTTAAACCATCCTGCAAGGTATCGCGAGTGAACGTGCGCGATGCCGCCGTTGGGATGTTGTGCCGCTGCATAAACTGCTTCGAAAAATCCTTACTGCCTTCAAGCTGAGCCGCTTCACGCTGCGGCCCAATAACCGGAACGTTTTTCAGTTGCTCATCATTTAAAAAGAAATCGTGTATACCTTTTACCAGCGGTTCTTCGGGTCCTACTATAACCAGGTTAATGCCGTTGCTAAGTACAAAGGCCTTAATACCTTCAAAATCGGTTACTTTAATATCAACGTTGGTACCATACTGGCCGGTGCCTGCATTACCGGGTGCAATAAAAAGCTGTTCGCATTTAGGGCTTTGGCTTAGTTTCCAGGCAAATGCACTTTCGCGGCCGCCCGAACCGATGAGTAGAATGTTCATGGCGGTAAAGATAATAGTTTGGGTTCAGAACCAAGTGCCAAGAGTCGAGAACCGGTTCGTATTTCTATAGCTCATTAAAAAACGTGGTTCCAAACGCTTGTTTCTTGAGTGTTGATTCTTGGCTCTATGCCTAAAAATCACTACCTTTACCTGCCATTATGCCACCCAAGGTGTGGCTGGCGTAATTGTTGGGATAGACGGAGTATTATATCGAAATTATGTTAGGATTTATTAGTAAGCTTTTTGGAAGTAAATCGGAAAGGGATGTAAAAAGCATACAGCCCCTGGTTGAAAAAATAAAAGGCGAATTTGCAAAGCTCGACAACCTCAGCAATGATGAGTTAAGGGCTAAAACAACAGATTTTAAAGCGAGAATTGCCGAAGGCCTTGCTGCCATTGATGAGCAAATACAAGCCATTAAAAGCGAAATTGAATCGGCTGATACCAACCTGGACGTGAACGCCAAAGTGGAGCTTTACAGCCGTGTTGACAAGCTTGAAAAAGACCGCAACAAAGAGCTGGAAGTTATCCTGTTAGATATATTACCTTCGGCTTTTGCCGTAGTAAAAGAAACGGCCCGCCGTTTTGCCAACAACCCTACTATTGAAGTTACCGCTACCGATTTCGACCGCCAGCTGGCTGCTAAAAAAGGCAACGTTGTAATTAAAGGCGATAAAGCCACCCACAGCAATACCTGGATAGCTGCAGGAAACGAAGTTACATGGAACATGGTGCACTATGATGTGCAGCTGATTGGCGGTATTGTACTCCATAGCGGTAAAATTGCCGAGATGGCAACCGGTGAGGGTAAAACCCTGGTAGCTACACTACCTGCATATTTAAATGCACTGGCCGGCCAAGGCGTACATATCGTAACCGTGAACGATTACCTGGCTCGTCGTGACTCGGAGTGGATGGGACCGCTGTACGAATTCCATGGTTTATCGGTTGATTGTATTGACAAGCATGAGCCTAATTCGGAATCACGCCGTAATGCTTACCTGGCCGATATCACCTTTGGTACCAACAATGAGTTTGGTTTTGATTACCTGCGTGACAATATGACACGCACTCCAGAAGAGCTGGTACAACGCAAACTTCACTTTGCTATGGTGGATGAGGTTGACTCTGTGTTAGTTGACGACGCTCGTACGCCTTTAATTATTTCGGGCCCTATACCACGCGGTGATGAGCATGAATTTTACATGCTTAAACCACGTATTGAGCGCTTGGTAAATGCACAGAAAACTTATATAAACACTGCTTTAAACGAAGCAAAAAAACAAATAAACGACGGCAAAACCGGTAGCGATGAAGGTGGCTTGGCCCTATTGCGTGCTCACCGTGGTTTGCCTAAGAGCAAAGCGCTGATCAAATTTTTAAGTGAAGGCGCTAACCGTACCGTTTTGCAAAAAACAGAGAATTATTACATGCAAGACCAAGGCAAGGAAATGCCTAAGGTTGATACGGAATTGTTCTTTGTAATTGATGAAAAAAACAACTCGGTTGAACTTACTGAAAAAGGTATTGAGCTGATCACTGCATCCGGCGAAGATCCTAAATTCTTTGTAATGCCTGATGTTGGTACCGAGATTGCAAAAATTGAGAAGTCTGATCTTTCGCCCGAGGAAAAATTGGCGCAGAAAGATGAGCTGATGCGTGATTTCTCTATTAAATCTGAGCGTATCCACTCTATCAACCAGTTACTAAAAGCCTATACCCTTTTCGAAAAGGATACTGAATACATTCTGGATGAAGGCAAGGTAAAGATTGTGGATGAGCAAACCGGTCGTGTACTGGATGGCCGCCGCTATTCTGACGGTTTGCACCAGGCTATTGAAGCTAAAGAGAATGTAAAGGTTGAGGACGCTACGCAAACCTTTGCAACCATTACCCTGCAAAATTACTTTAGGATGTACCACAAGCTTTGCGGTATGACCGGTACAGCTGTAACTGAAGCAGGTGAGCTATGGGAAATTTACAAGCTGGATGTGGTAGAAATTCCAACCAACGTAGTTGCCCAGCGCGATGACCGCCAGGATTTGGTATATCGCACCATGCGCGAAAAATACAACGCCGTGGCCGAGGAGATCGTAAAGCTTACCCAGGCAGGTCGCCCGGTGTTGGTAGGTACCACTTCGGTAGAAATATCAGAACTATTGAGCCGTATGCTTAAGCTGCGCGGTATCAAGCATAACGTACTGAATGCCAAAATGCACCAAAAGGAGGCCGATATTGTGGCCGAAGCGGGTCAGGCTGGTACTGTAACCATAGCTACCAACATGGCTGGCCGTGGTACGGATATTAAGCTAGGCAAAGGCGTAAAAGAAGCCGGCGGTTTAGCCATTGTAGGTACAGAGCGTCATGAGTCGCGCCGTGTTGACCGCCAGTTGCGCGGTCGTGCAGGTCGTCAGGGCGACCCGGGTTCTTCACAGTTCTTTGTATCGTTAGAGGATAACCTGATGCGTTTATTCGGCTCAGAGCGTATCTCTAACCTGATGGTACGCATGGGCATTGAAGAAGGCGAAGTTATTCAGCACTCTATGATTACCAAATCGATAGAGCGTGCGCAGAAAAAAGTGGAAGAAAACAACTTTGGTATCCGTAAGCGCTTGCTGGAGTATGATGACGTGATGAACTCACAGCGTACCGTAGTTTACGCTAAACGTAAAAACGCCTTATTTGGCGAGCGTTTGGATGTTGACATTAGCAACACCATTTTTGATGTGGTTGAGGATGTAGTTACCGAATACAAAGAGGCTAACAACTACGAAGGCTTCCGTATGGAAATGATCCGCTTGTTTTCGGTTGATCCGGAGATAAGCCAGGAAGAATTTACCGCGGCTAACCTGAATAACCTGGTTGAAGGCACCTTTAATGTAGTAACCGATTTTTATAAACGCAAAACTGAAGGCATTGCCGAGCAGGCATACCCGGTACTGAAAGACGTTTATGAAACCCGCGGTGAGTATGTAGAAAACATTGTAGTGCCATTTACCGATGGTGTACATGGCATACAGGTAGCTGTTCCGTTGAAAAAAGCGGTTGACAATCACGGTCTGGAGGTGTTCAAATCTTTTGAAAAGAACGTAACCTTGTACTTGATTGACGATGCATGGAAAGAACACCTGCGCGAGATGGACGAATTAAAGCAATCGGTACAAAATGCCGTTTATGAGCAAAAGGACCCATTGCTGGTTTACAAGTTCGAAGCTTTCCAATTGTTCCGTCAAATGCTGGCCAATGTAAACAAGGAGCTGGTTAGCTTCCTGTTTAGAGGCGGTATTCCGGTACAGCAGGCTCCCGAAGAAGTGCACGAGGCCCGCCCTATTCCGCGTACCGATATGCGTCAGATGCGGATGAGCAAGCCCGAACTGGTACACGAAACCAACGGCGTGCCCGATGAAGAGATACAGGAGAAACAAACACCTGTACGCGCTGAGCAAAAAATAGGTCGTAACGATCCTTGCCCGTGTGGTAGCGGCAAAAAGTTCAAAAACTGCCACGGCGCATAGGTTTCGTTAACACAAAAATAACTATGTAATGCTGTTTGCAGGATTTGAACACAAGCCTGTAAACAGCATTTTTTGTAAAAAATGGATAGAGGGAAATCATTTGTTAAACGTTATCTGAAGCTTAACCCTAGCGTATGCTTAATAACTTTTATTTGCCTTGCGTTATACCTGCCTGCCCAGGCTCAAACCCAGCAGCGCGGAAAGCTGGAGATAATAAAAGATCCGCGCATTGACTCTTTAATTGCGCACCGGTACAGTAAAAACAAAGGCACCGGCAAAGCTACCCGGAGCGGTATTTCGGCTTACGGCTACCGGGTACAGTTCTTTAGCGGGCCAAATCGCAAAGCCGCCTTTAACGCACAAAACAAATTTCAGCAGCTGCACCCCGAATTGCGCACGTATATTAATTATAAAGAGCCTAACTTTAAGGTAAAAGGCGGCGATTTCCGTTCCCGGCTGGAGGCATCTAAACTGGTGCAAGAGTTAAAGGGAATATTTAGCCCGCTTTATATTTTATCAGAAAAAATAAATTTGCCCAAATTAGATCCAAACACCACCCCGCAATGATGAAGGAACAAATACAGGAACTCTCGCAAAAGATATTTAAGGATGTAGTAGCCAACCGCAGGCACCTGCACGCCAATCCCGAGCTTTCATTCCATGAAGTGGCAACATCAGCTTATGTGGCATCAAAGCTTGATGAGCTGAACATTCCGTATGTACGCATGGCAGATAATGGCATTGTAGGGCTACTGAAAGGAAACAAGCCGTCGGACCAGGTAGTAGCCCTGCGTGCAGATATGGATGCCCTCCCTATTACAGAAGCTAATGACGTGCCTTACAAATCGCAAAACACCGGTGTAATGCATGCCTGTGGCCATGATGTGCATACTTCATCATTGTTGGGTACGGCCACTATATTAACCAGCCTAAAAGACCAGTTTGGCGGTACTGTAAAACTTATTTTCCAGCCAGCTGAAGAGAAGCTGCCTGGCGGAGCCAACCTGATGATACAGGAGGGCGTATTGGAAAACCCCAAACCGCAAGCCGTACTAGGGCAGCATGTAATGCCCCTTATTGATGCGGGCAAGGTAGGTTTCAGGGCGGGCAAATACATGGCCAGCACCGATGAGATTTACGTTACCGTAAAGGGTAAAGGCGGCCACGGTGCACAGCCACAGCAAAATATTGACCCGGTAATTATTACTGCCCATATACTTACCGCACTACAACAAGTAGTTAGCCGGTTTGCCGATCCTAAAAGCCCATCGGTGTTATCTTTTGGTAAAGTGATTGCCAACGGCGCTACCAACATTATCCCTAACGAGGTTTACCTGGAGGGCACTTTCCGTACCATGGATGAAAAGTGGCGCAGTGAAGCTCATATCCGCATGAAAAAAATGGCTGAAGGCATTGCTGAAAGCATGGGCGGCAGCTGCGAGTTCAACATCATGCGAGGTTACCCTTTCCTGATTAATGAAGAAAAGCTAACTGCATCGGTACGTGGCTATGCTGAAGATTATTTAGGTAAAGAAAATGTGCTGGACCTGGATATATGGATGGCTGCCGAAGACTTTGCCTACTACTCACAAGTAGCCGACGCCTGCTTTTACCGCCTGGGCACCCGTAATGAAAGCCGCGGCATCACATCAGCTGTACACACGCCGACTTTTGATGTGGAGGAAAGCGCACTAACAGTAAGTACCGGCCTGATGGCTTATATGGCATTAAAGCAGTTAGGAAATTAATAACGGTAAACAAATACCACTTAGTGGCGCCGTATAAAGTTGTTCTTAAACAACAAAGGCCTTTCGATAAATATCAAAAGGCCTTTGTTGTTTTTTTACTATATGATTTTACTCCGCTTTCGTTTTATCACTCTTAGCTAACACCTCGGCTAGCTTAGCATCTAAAGCATCGCCCCGTAAATTTTTGGCAATTACTTTTCCGTTAGGGTCAAGTAAAAAGTTTTGCGGTATAGCTTGTACACCCCAAGCTTTTGCTACTGCATTTTCCCAATATTTCAAATCAGATACGTGAGTCCACGTTAAACCATCTTTTTGAATAGCCGCCAGCCACTTGGCTTTAGCGTCTGGTCTGTCAAGAGATACGCCTAAAACAGTAAAATTACGGTCTTTGTATTTGTTAAACGTACGTACCACATTTGGATTTTCATGACGGCAAGGGCCACACCATGATGCCCACAGATCAACCAGTAAATACTTACCTCTAAAAGATGATAACTTCACCATCGTTCCGCTGGTATCGGCCATGGCAAAATCAGGAGCAGTGGCGCCAAGGGCTACCCTTTTCATCCCAGCCAATTGTTCACCGAACTTTTTACCGCTTTCGCTGGATTTTACTGATGGCGACAAAGCAGCGTATAACGGCGCTATTTCAGCATAATCGGCACCGTAAGCAATATTGCGCAACAGGTTCAAGCTCATTACAGATTTAGGATGGCTTTTTACAAAGTCCTTGGTAATAGCTTCTGACTTTTCATCAGCTGCTTTATCCATGGCTTCTATTTCCTTTTTAAATTCTGCCGATTCGCGCTGTTGAGGAGTTGCAGCTTTTGCTTTGGCATTCATAGCTGCATAAATATCATTCACTGGTTTGTTGGCATCTCTAAAAGCCTGATTATCCATGTTGGTGGGCGTACCGCTTACTGTTGCCATTTTCATGGTATCAACCTTGCTTTGCACAGTAATTGTTCCTTTCTCCAGGTAAATTAACTGATAGTCGCGGCTTTTATTTAAACCATTACCCGCCGGGTTGAGTAACAAATAAGCTTGTACCGGAGCTGCTGGAGCCGTACCGTTAAATTGAAACTCACCATTTTTAAGCGTCACCGAATCATCGATGGTTTTTCCATCCGCACGATACTCAAGGTAAGCTTTAGCCGGCGCACTTAAGTTTCCAACTTTCCCTTTTACGGTAAAAGTACCGGCAGGCGCCTGTGCCATTACCGCAACTGGTAGTGCAGCAAGGGCGGTTATTATTATTTTTTTCATGTTTGCTTAATTCTTTTTATGACCAATTGAAAGGTGTATAAATTCCAAATGCCCTATTACAAATCTAATATTGTGCTACCTCAATTACAACCATTTAACTGCTTTTATAATATTAACAATTACAAGCTTGTATATATCAGGCCCATTACAAATTCGGCATTATGCATTTCATCTATCAGTACCATGAGGTATTAAGCTGCTAATTTTCAGTTAGAGTAGCCAATTCATGCAAAAAATCATAAATTGCCACTTTACTTAAAATATATCAGGCCATGACTACTGAAACGCTTGACATCAAGATAACCAAATCTGCCCAATCGCGCCTGGCGCAAACCGACTTTAGTAAGTTAGTATTTGGACATACTTTTACCGATCACATGCTGGTGGCCGATTATGCCGACGGCGAATGGAAAAATTTCGAGATTGTGCCTTACGGCGAAATAGGTATGAGCCCGGCTATTTCATCATTGCACTACGGACAAGCCTTTTTTGAAGGGCTAAAAGCTTACAAACATGCCGACGGACAGGTCTCTGTCTTCCGTCCGGATAAGAACGCAGCCCGCTTTAACAAATCTGCTGAGCGCTTGTGCATGCCCGTAATGCCCGAAGAACTTTTTGTACAAAGCATTGCCGCACTGGTTGATGTAGAGCGCGATTGGATCCCTACCGCCGACAATCACTCGCTGTACATTCGTCCGGTTATGTTTGCTACCGATCCGTTTTTGGGTGTTGTTCCCTCAAAAACTTATAAATACGTAATTTTAACCTGCCCTGTTGGTCCTTACTTCAGCAAGCCACTGCGCGTAAAATTCGAAACTACTTTCACACGTTCGGCCGAAGGTGGCTTTGGCTACGCCAAGGCAGCCGGCAACTATGGCGGCGCAATGTTGCCTACCCGCCGGGCTATTGAAGAAGGATTTGACCAGTTGATCTGGACCGACGCCAAAGAACATTTGTATGCAGAAGAAATGGGTGCTGCCAACGTTATGTTTCTGTTGGATGGCAAATTGGTTACGCCATCAACCCGCGATACCATCTTGGATGGTGTAACCCGCGATACCGTAATTGCAATGGCTAAAGACTGGGGCATTACAGTTGAAGAGCGCCGCATATCTATTACCGAAATTTTGGAAGGTGCCCGTAGCGGCAAGTTAACGGATGCCTTTGGCGCCGGAACAGCTGCTACCATTGCCCCTGTTGGTGCCTTTAACTTTGAAGGCGAAGAATATACATTGAGCGATCCTGCTACCCGCGAATTCTCTAACCGTGTATTTAATACCCTGAACGACCTCCGCTACGGCCGTATAGCAGATACGCATGGCTGGAACTATATGGTATAAAACACCAATACGTGCATCAACAAAAAAGGCGTTTCTTTTGATAGAAACGCCTTTTTTGTTGTATTATAGCAAGTGGCTCAAGCCTTGTAGCCAATACACCTGGCAAAAAGCTAATAAATCATGTCAAATTATACGGTCTCTGCTTCGTTCAAAGGAACAACTAATACCGGAACCTTTGATTTACGAACAACCTCTTCAGCCACGCTGCCCATCAACAAGCGGTCGAATCCGCTACGGTGATGGGTGCCTATCACAATCAAGGTAGCGCCAAATTGAGCGCCGCAGTTCACAATACCATCGGCGCTCGAGCCGTAGTCGGTGTATTGGGTTACCTGCAAGTCAGTACCATATTTTTGTACAATACGTCCAAGTAAGCTATCGGCTGCCTGGTTTTGAGTATTCATCATTTCAACGGTGTTTATTTCGGCAGTACCTTCAAAAGGCAAACCAAAAGTGGTATCATTCATGGGCGAAACCACGGCAGGCACAGGCTCTATAATATTTACAATACCTACAGCGGCATCCAGTTTACGGGCAAGGTTAAAACCATACTCGGCAGCGTAGTCGGCATATTTGCTTTCATCTATACCTATCAATATTCGGGTAGTTTCCATCCTAAAAGGTTTTACGGTTTTATTACTTTATAACAGATGAAACAGGATATGTTTTTATTTAGAGAGGCAAGTGTACAGAATCGAGATTATGAACACAAAACTGCGCTTTTATCTCGATTCTATACACTTATTAATATAGCAGCCTAAATTTAATTGTATTTTCTATAGCTTTCAGTTCGCTGAGTATCTGCTCGTCGTAGCCGGAACTTACGTCGGTAATTACATAACCAATTTGTGCGTTAGTAACCAGAAACTCTCCTACAATATTAATATTATGGCGAGCAAAAACCTCGTTTATCTTGGCAAGTATACCCGGTACATTTTTGTGAATGTGTATTAACCGGTGTGCATTATTAATACGGGGTGGCTGCAAATCAGGAAAATTACAACTGGTATGGGTTTTACCCTCGTTCATGAAGGCTATAACCCTTTTAGGGATAAAATCAGCATTACGCGGATTATGCTTCGGATCATCAAAAATAATGATACCATTTTCGCAGGCAGCATCCATCACTTTTCTGCTGTTAACTTTGCCAAAGCAACCTATTACTTTTAACCGGCCTGCATTCTGTAATTGCTCGGGCGTGGGCTGGTGAGCTTCATCGCAAAGTAAAACACCGGCCTCCTGCAAATAGGATTCCTTTATTTCGTCATGATGGCGAATATTGTAACCTTCCTTTTGCATTTGTACCAGCGCCTCTTCTTCAACCTTACCTACCACCAAGCACTTTATACGATTTTTAGGGTAAGATATAGCCCGGGGCAAGCGATTAATGTATAAAAACTCATCGAGGCTGGGCGTTACGTGATCTGCCTTTTCCACTACCGATTTACGTTCGATGTTCTCCGTAAAAGCAAAAAACTTTTTAATAAGACCCGATTCCTTCAACTGAAAATCTGAATAGCCATCGCCAATGCCATGGATCTCGCCTTGTAAATTAAGTTCTTTAAGCAGCTTCACTTTACCGCCTTCTTGTGATAAAGGATTGCTGCGGTCGTAACCTATAATGTCGCCCTGCTCGTTAAACTCAAACGTGTTGGCGTATATATTTTCTTTTTTAATATAATACTCGCTTACAACAGGAGTAATAAATTCTTTAAAACCACCCGATACGATCAGTACCTCGTCCTGGTGATTTTTAAAAAACATACTGTTACGGGAAAAAGAAGGCGACACCTTTTTACGAAGATGTTTCACCAGTTGACTCAAATGCTCGCGGTTAGCGCTTAATAGTCTAATACGCCCTTCCAAACTATCAGCAAAGGAAAGCTTGCCTTCCATTGCCGCATTGGTTAAATCTTCAATCTGCTGGTAAATCTGTTCCCGCCCGGGATGATCTTTTAAACTGATACGCGCCAGTTCATCTAACGCTTCAACCTGTGTAAAGGTGCTATCAAAATCTATAATATAATATTGCCCCATGGTTGCGGCAAATATAGCAGATTGGTTGATTAGTTGAGTGGTTAAATGGCAAGTGGTTCCCTGGTTAAAGCTTGCAATATTGAATAGAATAAATAAAATATCGAACTAATCAGCCCCTTATCCATTCAACTACTTAGCCAGCTTTAGCGCCTCGCAAACCTCTTTGATGGTATTTGCCACAGATTTAAACTCCAGGCCAGTTGCTTTTTTAATCTTACTGTTATCGTAGTTTTGCTCAACAGTAGCAGAGCGGGCGGCAATCTTATCCAGTGAGGGGTCTTTACCTGTTAGCGTGGCTACAAATGCGGCGCTGCGCCAGGCTAGTTCCAGCATCCATGGCTTGGCCTCGGTGGCGGGTGGCTTTATCTGGAAACATTGGGCTATGGTTTGGGTGAGTTTTTTAAACGTCCAGTTCTCGGCATTTATAATGTAGCGCTCGGCTGTTATATCGCTGTTCATCAACATAATCATACAATGGGCTACGTCTTCCACATCCACTAAGCCGCAGCTGCCGCGGGTATAAAATTTCAGGCCGCGGCGTACTGTTTCAAATATTTTACCGCTGCCATCAACACCTGCAGCAGGCCCTATAATTACCGACGGGTTTACAATTACGGCATCCAACCCTTCAGCAATACCGCGCCAAACTTCCATCTCGCTTTCCAGTTTGGAGATGGCATATCCGTTGTTAGCCGGCGTTTCTTCGAGGTGATGTTTCTCACTGATCAACTCGCCGGGCTTGGCCTGCCCTATGGCGGCTATTGAGCTTACATGCAGCAGCCGTACATCATTATCCAGGCACAGGTTTACAACATTAGCGGTACCATTCACATTAGTGTTAATCATTTGAGCCTTATCGGCTTCCTTAAATGATACCCAGGCGGCACAATGGTAAACATGAGTAACGTCTTCAAAAGCATCCTCCAGGGTAGTGCTGTCTAATAAGTCGGCTTCCCGCCAGTCTATCAAATGACTAAAACGTCTCAGAAATTCGGGCGTAACAGAGGTACTGCGCTTAATACATCGGATGGGAATATTTTGCTCAACCAGCTGTCGGGCCAGTACGGAACCTACAAAACCTGTTGCGCCGGTAACCAGAATCATCTATGAGGGTTAGTTTTTATTAAAACAGCGCAATTTAATTTAAAAAATGGATATTTGAACTTTTTGCAAGCACGGATATGTCATTAGCGGATTTCTTTACCCCGGTTGAATTAAACAAAATTGCGCCGAGCGAGGGTTATAAGCCCAGCCAATTGGGTAATAAGATTGAAACCTATACCCAATACTTTCCGGACCTGGAACAAAGGCCCGATCTGGTAGTTTTTGGTGTTCAGGATGATCGCAATGCCGTGGGCAATCCGGGTTGTGCACTGGGGCCCGACTATATTCGTGAAAAACTGTACAACCTGCACGAGGGCGACTACAAATCAAAAATATACGACCTGGGCAATATACGCCGCGGCGCCAGCATAAACGACACCTACTTTGCCCTTAAAACTGTTTTAGCCGAACTGGTGAAACAGGATATAGTAGCCATAGTTTTAGGTGGTGGGCAGGATCTTACCTATGCCCAATACCTCGCTTATGAAGAGATGGAGCAAAAAGTGGATATGGTGGTTATCGATTCGCATTTTGACTTAGATGAACAAGCCGATATGGAGCAGGATGATTCCACTACATCACACTCCTACCTCAATAAGATATTTTTGCACGAGCCTAATTACTTGTTTAATTTCAGCAACCTGGGGTACCAAACTTATTTTGTGAGCCAGGATAGCCTGCGCGTAATGGACAACCTGTTTTTTGATGTGCACCGCCTGGGCGAATTGATGGGCAACGTTAGTGTTACTGAGCCTGTTATACGCAATGCCAACGCAATAAGCTTTGATATTGGCGCCGTACGTTCATCAGATGCGATGGGCAATGCCAACGCCACGCCTAACGGTTTTTATGGCGAAGAAGCCTGCCAGATGTGCCGGTACGCCGGCTTTAACGACAAGTTGAGCTCTATAGGGTTTTACGAATTTAACCCGGCTTATGACAGCAACGGACAAACTGCTATGCTGTTGGCCGAAATGGTATGGTATTTCATTGACGGCTTTTACAACCGTAAAATGGATTTTCCGCTGCAACCCAAATCGCAGTACCTGGTATATAAAACTACGCTTAGGCACGATGAACACGAGATTGTGTTTGTAAAAAGCAAAAAGACCGACCGCTGGTGGATGCAGGTGCCCTATCCTACCGGTGGCTCACTCAACGAGCGCTACCACCTGGTGCCCTGCCGCTATGAAGATTACACGACGGCCATTAACGGAGAAATGCCCGATTTATGGTGGCGGACCTACCAAAAGCTGGCTTAAACGCATCTTACTTATTAACGGATGATTACACTTATACCAAAAGCTATGCCCGTCCGTTAGATATTCATTTTAACAAGCATGCTTAAAAAGTTTTTCCTGTACATAGCTATTCTGTCTCCCTTGTTATTATCGGCACAAACGCCCGAGACGTTTATAGTCAACGGCCGGCTCAATACGGTTAAAACTCCTTTAAGGGTATATTTGAGCTACCTGGTTAATAATAAAAAAGTGCTCGACTCTACCGTACTGGTTGATGGCAGTTTTCAGTTCACGGGCAAAATACCGGCGCCGGTTAGCGCACTTATGCTGGTTGACCACAAGGGAGCAGGTTTTAAAGGTTTTAAGCCAGATGATGACGTACTGAGCTTTTACCTGGAAAAAGGCAATATATACATTGCCGGAGCCGACTCCATCTCCAACACGCAAATTACGGGTTCAGCCATAAATGCCGATAACGAGCAATTGAGTACAGCCATGGCCCCCATATACCTAAAAGGGCAACAACTGCAGGCCGAGCAGCGCGCAGCCACGGCCGACATGCAACGTTCGGCCGTTTATCAGAATACTTTGCAAGATAAGTTTCAAGCTATTCAAAAAGAGCGGGAGGCCGCGCTCAGAACATTCATTATTGCGCATCCCGACAGTTATTTAAGCCTGATGGCCTTAAGCTCAATGGGTGGGCCATCGGCAGATTTGTCTGTTATTGAGCCTTTGTATAACAACCTGGCCACAAAGCTTAAAGAAACCGATGCAGGTAAAAAACTGCAGCAGTCGTTTGTTGGATTAAGGGCAACCGCCATTGGTGTTACAGCACCCGATTTTACCCAGCCAGATACCGCCGGAAACCCGATTAAGTTATCATCTTTAAGGGGCAAATATGTACTGCTCGATTTTTGGTCATCCAACTGCGAACCTTGCCTACAGAGTTACCCAAACCTGGTTAGGGTTTATGAAAAGTATTACAAAAAGTTCACCGTTCTGGGCGTATCGCTTGATAAAGCCACTTATAAAACAGCCTGGTTAAATGCCATCAAGCAAAATAATTTAGATTGGACCCAGGTGAGTGATTTTAAAGAATGGAACAATGAAGCAGCAATGCTGTATTATGTGAACGCCATACCGCAAAACTTTTTGATTGATCCTGATGGCAAGATTGTAGGCAAAAACCTTCGCGGCGCAGCGTTGGAAGGCAAGTTAATTGAACTGTTGTTGAAGTAGTTTTTAACTGTCCGTAACGCAAAGCGCATACATTACTGCAAACATTCTCTTTTTAAATTGCTTACGTTATTATCAAAAAACTTAAGCGCAATGACCTTTGAAGAAGCTGAAATATTACTAGACGAAAGCCGGCACTTAATAGGCGAAGAACATAACGGTTTAACGATACAGGAAATCTTGATTGTTCCATTCCCGGTTGATTACGACAGCCTGACGGCAGACTTATTGCGATTAAAAGACCTGGAGCCCTACATGCCCGATACCACTTACCCTGATTACGTTTTTATGGCAGTACATGATCTGGAAAACTGGTCGATAGGTTCACCCTTGCCTGTTCAGGAACTACCTTACCTACCAAAACCATAAGTATAACTTCTATCTATTTAGCTCCTTCTTCAAGTTAACTACTTGAGATAAGTAAGGCAATTTTATACATTTGCGTTATACCAAAAGGTGATGGTGCTCCACCTAATTGAACCGCTTGCAAAAGCTGATGACGCCTGCCCGGTAAATTGTAATTTATGGCACTGCAGGTTTATGTATAAACTTTTTTCTTCCAGGCATTATTCGGCCTTACAGTATTTACTCCGTTGGACGATCGTAACTATTCCGGTGGCCGTAGCTGTGGGCAGCATGGTTGCCCTATTTTTGTGGCTGCTTAACTGGAGCATTCATTATCGTTTTGCACATACCTGGCTTTTATATCTACTGCCTTTTGCGGGTATTGCTATTCATTTTTTGTATAAGCTTTACGGTCAGTCTGCTGAAAAGGGCAATAACCTGATTATTGACCAGATACACGAGCCGGGAGCCGGTATTCCTAAGCGCATGGCTCCACTTATTTTGGCAACCACCGTAATTACGCACTTGTTTGGCGGATCGGCCGGGCGCGAAGGCACTGCCGTACAGATAGGCGGCAGCATAGCGCACTGGATTGGCAGCTTGTTTAAACTCAACGCTAAAGACTTGCGCATTGTGCTTACGGCAGGCGTAGCAGCGGGCTTTGGTGCCGTGTTTGGTACGCCGCTGGCAGGTACTATATTCGCCATGGAAGTAGTTACCATAGGCCGCATTCAATACAATGCGCTTATCCCCTGCCTTATAGCCGGTTTAATAGGTGATGCTACTGTAGCAGCCTGGGGCGTGCAGCATACCACCTACCATATTCGATATTTAACCACAGGCCAAACCATTTATGGCCATCACATAGCCGTTAACTTTTGGTTGCTTGTAAAGGTTATAGTTTCATCCGTATTTTTTGGATTAGCGGCTTATGCTTTTGCCAAAGCCGTACATGGGATTAAAACATTAGCCAACAACTTCATTAAAACAGGCTGGATGATTCCGGCTGTGGGTGGCATAATCATTATCTTGCTCACGCTCCTCTTAGGTAAGCCCGATTATTTAAGCTTGGGGGTAGAACCCGAATACCCCGGCGCAGTAACCATTGTATCGGCCTTTGAGCAAGGTGGGGCACACTTTTTTAGCTGGTTGTGGAAACTTATCTATACCGCCATTACACTTGGCACCGGCTTTAAGGGTGGCGAAGTTACCCCCCTTTTTTACATTGGTGCCACGTTGGGCAACACCCTTGCCAATATATTTAACGCACCTGAGAGCTTGTTTGCAGCTTTAGGCTTTATAGCTGTTTTTGCCGGCGCATCAAACACACCGTTGGCCTGTACCATAATGGGTATTGAGCTATTTGGCAGCCAGCACGCCCTGCTTTTTGCGGTGGCCTGCTTTACCGCCTATTTTTTTAGCGGCGATACAGGCATCTACAGCGCACAACGTAAAGGCGTGGAAAAATATAGTGTGGATGGAAGTGACAGATTAATGAACGGACTTTTCAAGAAGAACTAAGTTCATCACCAAAATCAAAATTTATAATTCAGGAACGGCAAATACTTTTTAATCCTATTTTATTACATATAAGGAGCGATAGCCAAGTGGTAGTCTCTTAGGTATGATGTACAAATTACATTTTAAATAAGACTTTCTGCTGCTGCTCGAAACACTGAGCGCTATTTAACCTGCAAATTCTTTGCTACCTCGTTAACCAGCATATCTACCCATAACATATACATTTTACCCGACGGATGTAAACCATCGCCAGCAACCAGCGTAGGGTCGGCAATGGCCTGGCGTGATATAGGCGTAATATTAGTATAGCTTACGCCCGCTTTGTCGCTTTCTTCCTTGTTAATGGCATTGTAAGCATTAATTTCTTTGGCTATCTGGGTCATATCACGCCCCTGGCCAAAAGGCGTAACACCCCAGTCAGGAATGGAAATAACAAATACACGCTTTTTATTGCCGTTGGCATATATTAAAGTAGTATTCAGCAATTGCACAAACTCGGTACGGTAGGTATTAATATTATAGTTGCGGTATTGATTATTAACGCCAATAAGCAACGTAACTATGTCAAACTTCCGGGTAATGTTCTGCGCTTTAATTTCGTTAATCAACTCATCAGTTGTCCATCCTGTTCGTGCTATGATAACTGGTTGGGCCGCTTTATAATTAGCTTTATTAAGCGCAGCACTCAGCTGATACGGGAATGACTGCGCAGCGGGTACAGACTCGCCAATGGTGTAGGAATCGCCCAAGGCGAGGTAGCTTACAGCCGAGCCGTCGCCGGTAAAGGTTGTGCCGGGTATTATGGTTGGCACTGATCCATATTGTACATCGTCCATATTTTTGCCGGAGCAGCCCATCAGGGCGGTTATTATTAGCAGGGTTAAACTCAGGTTTCTCATCCAAAAATCTCCATACCAAAAAGTACGGAAATTTCCTGCTTTAGGATTTTTTTTACTTCATTCAAATCTACATCGCGGCCCAGCTCCTGGTTTAAAGAGGCTACAGCCTTATCCTCAATGCCACACGGTACAATGTTTTTAAAATAATCGAGATTGGCGTTTACGTTAAGTGCCAGCCCGTGCATAGTAACCCAACGGCTGCAGCGTACGCCCATAGCACAAATTTTGCGGGCATGCTCATTATCAGCATCCAGCCAAACGCCCGTGTAACCGGGGTAGCGGCCAGCTGTTATACCGTAATGAGCTAATGTGTTTATAACAGCTTCTTCGAGGGTACGCAGGTAAAGGTGAATATCCGTAAAAAAATTGTCGAGATCCAATATAGGATAGGCTACCAACTGTCCCGGGCCATGGTAGGTAATATCGCCACCACGATTTATGGGATAATAAACAGCGTTCTTTTCTTTCAAACCTGCTTCATCAAGCAACAAGTGGTCGGCCTTGCCGCTTTTGCCCAAGGTGTAAACATGCGGATGCTCACAAAACACGAGGTAATTGGGTGTCAGAATATCATCTTCCGGTTCTTGGCCTGCCGCAACGGCCAACTGTTTATTACGCAGTTGTGTTTTAAGTTGCACACTGGCCGAAAACAAATTTTCCTGTTTATCCCAGGCTTCTTTATAATCTATCAGTCCCCAATCCTGATATTCTACCCTCTTGTTTTTCATGGTTTATGCTTTTACGTAACCAATCATGTAATCCTCGTACTGCAAAAAATCAACTTTATAATCTATGTGCAGTTCGCCTTTATGTAAATGCGCTTGCAGGCTACCTTCGGCGGTAAACGGAAAACGCTCTAAAGCAATATTATCTAAGAACGACACTTCCTTTTGTCCGTAACATTTGTAAATGGCCTCTTTGGCACACCAGCACACATAAAGGTGAGCAATCTTGTTATCCGCATCAATAGCAGCCTGTTCCTCATGGCGCAAAAACTTAGGTGCTATGCGCTCCACTTTTTGCTTAATCTGCTCAATATCTATTCCCACCGGTCGGCTTTTGCTTATCATCACGGCAGCATAATCAAACGAATGACTGAGTGAGATATGGTAAGGCATATCATATAGATAGGGTTTACCGTGAGTATCAATGCGGCAATCAATATAGTTAGTAGTATTGAGCATGGTGCGCAGCAGCACCCGTGTACCCAGCCAGTGCAGGTGCCTTTTCCCATTAGCCAACTGATCAACATAAGCCTTTTCCTGCTCGTTTAGCTGTAGTTTATGGTACAGCGTATCAGCATCTTCCTCTATGCGCCAAAGGGCTATTTCGGTATCGGCATCAACCTGCTTTCTGAATGCTATGGCCATATGTTAAATTAAAAAACAGAGCGCAAAATTAGCTTAAATAATTATAATTTAGGCGGTGCAAGCCGTCACCCCAAAATGATTTTATCAGACAAACGTATTTTAGAGGAAATAGAAAAAGGCAGTATAATTATTGAACCCTTTAAGCGTGAGTGCCTGGGCACAAACTCTTACGATGTGCATTTAGGTAAATACCTGGCCACTTACCGTAACAGGGTGCTGGATGCTAAAGTACATAATGAGATAGACCAGTTTGAGATTCCGAAGGAAGGCTTTGTGCTGCAACCGGGCACCTTGTACTTGGGCGTAACGGTGGAGTATACCGAAACACACAAGCATGTGCCTTTTTTGGAAGGAAAATCAAGCACGGGCAGGCTGGGTATTGACATACATGCCACAGCAGGTAAAGGCGATGTGGGCTTTTGCAACACCTGGACCCTCGAAATATCGGTAGCACAACCTGTGCGCATTTATGCAGGAATGCCCATTGGCCAGCTTATTTATTTTGCGGTTGAAGGCGATATAGAAACGCTTTATAACACTAAAGGCAACGCTAAATATAACAATCCTACTACAAGACCGGTTGAAAGTATGATGTGGAAAAATAAATTCTAATTTATACGTTATTAGGTTATAACTAAGTAACTTAACCTCAATTTGCTTGTTATTCTTTAAGTACGCAAACGCATATACCCTGCCTTCATAAAAATGAACCTCAAAAAAATATTTGCCGGCCTGGTTATACTGGCTGTAACGGCTGCAGCTACAGGCTTTGTTAAATTTGATGATGATCCTATCATTAAGAAAATTGTAGACCAGCTTGAAAAATGGACAAGTGACCACCCCCAAGAAAAAGTTTACCTGCAACTTGACAAGCCTTACTATGGCGTTGGCGACAATATTTGGCTAAAGGCTTATATAACCGTAGGCCCCGAACACCGGCTATCGGCCCTGAGCGGTGCTTTGAATGTGGAACTGCTTGATGAGCAGGACTCAGTTAAACAATGGATTAAGTTGCCGGTTACCAGCGGCGTTACCTGGGGCGATCTGGCCCTGAGCGATACCCTACAGGAAGGCAACTACCGCATAAGAGCTTACACCAACTGGATGCGCAACGCCGGGCCAGACTATTACTTTGAGAAAAACATAGCTATAGGCAACGCAGCAACCAATACGGTTTTTACTAAAGCTACCTATAGCTATACTAAAGCCAACGGTGCACAAAAGGTAGATGCTAACATAAATTATGTTGATCTGGACAACGCGCCTTACGCCGGCAAAGAAGTTAGTTATGCGGTTAAACTCAACAACAAACAAATTTTAAAAAGTAAAGGCGTAACTGATGATAAAGGTAACCTGGCGGTAAGCTTCCTTAACACAACACCTGCGGCAACATCATCAGGTAGTATTGTGACCAATATTAAGGTGGCCGATAAAAAGACCGTTACCAAAACCATCAGCTTTAGTTCGGCCTCCGGACAGGTGGATGTTCAGTTTTTTCCTGAAAGCGGCAACCTTGTGAATGGCTTGCGTTCAAGGATTGCGTTCAAGGCTGTTGGACCAGACGGACTGGGCGTAGAGATCAAAGGTACTGTTACTGATAATGACAATCAGGAACTGGCTGTTATAAGCACGCGCCATTTAGGTATGGGCATATTTGCCATAACACCACAAAGCGGTAAAATTTATAAAGCGCAAATCACTTACCCCGACGGCTCACAAAATACAATTACCTTACCTCAGGCTTTACCACAAGGCTATGTACTTACAGTAAATAATAACGATACAGCCAGCATAAGTGTACGGGTAAACGGAGCTGCCGGTGTAGATAGCAAAAATGTATACCTAGTTGCGCAATCATCCGGAGCGGTTTGCTATGTGGCCCGCAACAATGCGGGATCAAATTCCTTTAGCGCTGTGATACCGAAAAGTAAATTTCCATCAGGGATTGCACAGTTCACATTGTTCTCGGCTACAGGAGAACCATTGAACGAGCGCATTGCCTTTGTACAGCGCCAGGACGATTTGCTTAAACTGAGTGTAAACGCCGATCAGCCTAATTCGGCACCGCGCCAAAAAGTTAAGATCAGCTTAAATGCACGCAATAACGGTGGTAAGCCCGTAGTGGGTGTCTTTTCAGCTGCGGTAATTGACGAATCGAAGGTACAAAGCGATGAAACCGCCGAAACCAGCATTATGTCGCAGTTGCTCTTAACCTCTGATTTAAAAGGCTATGTTGAGCAACCCAACTACTACTTTACTAAAGCTACTGAAAAAACTGCCGCTGATTTGGACATATTAATGATGACGCAGGGCTATCGCCGTTTTGAGTGGAAGCCTTTGATGGCTAACCAATTGTCCCCAACTTTGTATCAACCCGAAAAATCTTTACAAATATCGGGCACTTTAAAAACATCAGGCGGCAAACCGGTACCTAACGGTAAAATTATGTTACTCACAACTGCCGGCGGTACTTTTATATTAGACACCGTTGCCGACAGCCAGGGCAAGTTTGCGTTTAAAAATCTGGTATTTAAAGATAGTATCAAGTTTGTACTACAGGCCCGCACAGCTAAGGGCAGTAAAAATGTGGAGATTGCGTTAGACAATCTGCCATCTCAGGCTAAGATGAGCAGCAAAAGGATGCCCGACCTACAAATAAACAGTGTAGCTGCCCTTACATCCTACCTCAAATACAGCAAAAAACAGTATGACGAGGAAGCTAAATATGGCATTGGCAATCATACCATTATGCTTAAAGAAGTTACCGTAACCGAAAAGCGTAAATCGGCGGTGAGCAACTCCTCTAATTTGAACGGGCCAGGTAACGCCGACCAGGTAATTACCAGTGATGCGCTCGATAAAATGGGTTGCGCCACAATTGATCAATGTTTGCAGGGCAGGCTGCTGGGTGTGATTTTTAGAAATGGCATACCGTATTCTACCCGCAGTTTCAACAGCCCGATGCAGTTAATTGTTGATGGAATTTATGTAGAAGGCGATTATTTAACCACTATCCCTCCATCTAACGTAGCTAGTGTTGAAGTACTACGTACCATAGGCAATACCGCTATTTACGGTAGCCGCGGCGGCGGCGGTGTACTTATTATCAACACAAAGCGTGGCGGAGAATACGCTTACAATGCCTCGCAGATCTATTCACCAGGCATAGTGACTTATACCCCTAAAGGGTTTTACAGCGCACGCCAGTTTTATGCGCCTAAGTACGATGATCCTAAAACCAACACCGTACTGGCCGATTTGCGCACAACTATACATTGGGTTCCGAACATACTGACCGATAGTAATGGCAACGCCTCATTTGAGTACTTCAACGCAGGCAGCAAGGGCACCTACCGCGTAGTGATTGAAGGCATAAACGATGAAGGCTTTATTGGGCGGCAGGTATACCGGTACCAGGTGCAGTAGAGGATATAGCCCGCGTAGCGTTTTTTAAGGGATAAGCTTTGAAGTTTGAGGCTTTTAGTATCTTTGCGTTGATATGCCAACTGAAGTACAGGAAGAAACGCTAACGCTTGAAGAGATACTGGCGAGCTTAAAAGAAATGCACCGCCTTATATTGTGGAACGATGATGTGAACACTTTTGAGCACGTGATCTACTGTATGATGAAGTATTTGGATTACACTGAATCGCAAGCTGAAAAAATTGCCTGGAAAGTGCATAATGAAGGTAAATGCGCCGTACTGGAAGGCTCATTCACTGAAATGGAAGTTTACCGCAAAATACTGCAACAGGAAGGGCTAACTGTTTCAGTAGATTAAGCCGTTCTAATTAGCTTCGACCGATCTCCTTTAAATACAACTATATTCTGTCCCCGTACAAGTGCACTCAGCATTTTATAAGGACATATTTACCCATTTAGTGGGTAACCCATTTTGTTCATGATGTTTCACAAAAATTCATGCCCAAAAGGTAGCACAAAGCCTAATGAATAAGTCACCATTTTCGTTACTAATCCCGTAATGTAGGCTTCAGCCATTAGCCATCTTCACTAAGTGTCCTGATAATTAACACTCTGGCAAGCTTATAGGTATATTAATGGCCAAACCGCCATCGGAAGTTTCTTTGTATTTGGAGTTCATATCAAGCGCGGTTTGCCACATGGTTTTTACCACGGCATCTAAGCTTACTTTGGCATTGTCGGGATTACTTTGTAGGGCCAGTTGCGAGGCGGTAATGGCTTTTATAGCACCCATGGTATTACGTTCGATGCAGGGCACCTGCACCAGTCCGCCAATGGGGTCGCATGTAAGGCCAAGGTGATGTTCCATGGCTATTTCGGCTGCCATCAATACCTGTCTTTGCGAACCACCCAGGCACTCTGTTAAGGCCGCAGCTGCCATTGCTGAAGATACACCAATCTCTGCCTGACAACCGCCCATCGCTGCCGATATAGTGGCGCCTTTTTTAAATATACATCCTATCTCAGATGCTGTCAGCAAAAACTGAATGATACGCTCATCGCTAAAGCCATCGCAAAAAGCAATGTAATACATCAATACCGCAGGTATCACACCGGCAGCACCGTTGGTAGGGGCTGTAACCACGCGGCCAAATGAAGCATTTTCTTCATTTACTGACAGCGCAAAGCAGCTTACCCAATCAAGTATGTTCTGAAAACCGTTACCTGTTTGGCGTACCATATTTACCCATTCGTTAAAATTATTGTAGTCGCGGTTACCAATAAGCCTGCCGTTAAGGCCGGCGGCCCTGCGGGCTACGTTCAGGCCTCCGGGTAAATAACCCGTTGTGTGGCATCCCCTGTAAATACATTCTTTAATCACCCTGAAGATTTCTAGCACGCCTTCTTTGGTTTTAGCCTCGGGGCGCCAAGCCAGCTCGTTCTCCATTACCACTTCCGATATTTTCAGGCCTGTTTTGCGGCACCAGTGCAACAGTTCGTCGGCGGTATCAATAGGGAAAGGTAAATCTACTTCCGTTACACAATTGCTTTCGGCCCCCTCTTTAACTACAAAGCCGCCACCTATGGAGTAGTATGTTTCGGAAATAGCCTTGCCGCTGCTTAAAAATGCCTGAAAGGTAACTGCGTTAGGATGAAAGGGCAGACTTTGGCTGTACAAGAATAACAAGTCGTCTTCTGTAAAAAAACTAACCTGGTGACTGCCGCCCAGCTGAAGCTGGTGTAAACGTTGAATTTCTTCAATGCGGTTATCCAGCTGGTCTACCGGAAAAGTTACCGGATCATACCCGCTTAAGCCGAGCAGTATGGCAATATCGGTACCATGCCCCTTACCCGTTTTAGCCAGTGAGCCGTACAATAATATTTTAATTTGAACAACCTCGTTCAAAGCGTCCTGTTGCTGCAAAAGCTGCACAAACTGCTGCGCGGCACGCCAGGGGCCAAGCGTGTGTGAACTGGATGGGCCAATACCAATCTTAAAGATATCAAATACAGAAATCTGCTCTCGTTGCATGTACCGCAAATTTACATATAGCAAATTTGGTAACGCTATTGGTAAAGTAAAATTATATAGATAACTTATGCCACTAAACAAAAACAATCACTCAAAATGGAACAACCTCCTTTTTCTCAGCAACCTTTCTCACAGGCTCCTATGCCACGCCCTAAAAACTGGCTGGTGGAATCAATCCTGGTAACTTTATTTTGCTGCTTGCCATTGGGCATTGTAGGCATTGTAAACGCAGCCAGCGTAAACAGCCGTTATGATGCCGGCGATTACAATGGCGCTTTAGCAGCATCGCAGGCTGCCGGTAAATGGACTAAAATCGGTTTCGGTATTGGTATAGTATTTATTATATTATATGTTATTTTAGTATTTGTAATAGGTATTGGCGGCGGATTGGCCGGATACAGATAACATTTGAAAAAGCTATACTTTGCATTAACAGCACTGGCCGTTGTGTTTTTGCTGTGGCTGTATTACAATTACAACCCGGCAAAGTATAGCTTTTTTTTGCAGTGCCCCTTTCATAAACTTACCGGGTTAGATTGCCCGGGCTGCGGCTCGCAAAGGGCGGTATTTTGTTTGCTGCATGGCGACGTAAAAGGTGCCATACATCAAAACTTGCTGTTAGTTGCCAGCTTGCCTTTCCTGGCCATACAGGCCGGTTATAGAACCAAAAGCTGGCTAACAAAAAAAGACCATAAATGGGCTTTACTTTACCACAAGGTTACCCCGGTGGTGGTTGGCGTAATTACAGTTGCTTACTTCATCATCCGCAATTTGCCCACTTATCCTTTTAAGCACTAAAATTACTATTGCTTGTGGCAACAATGTGGTTATAATCTTTAATTAAGGTTTGCAAAAATTGCAGATCGTCCATAAATGGTTTCGTTTCCACACTCAAATGCTCCTTTACTTTTGCGGCCATGTTATACACAACCGTGGTGTTGCCGGTTTGCATGTAAGTATTAATTACTTCATGCATTAATTCTATATCCCTGTCATTTAACTGCGTAGCTTCCTTATAAACAGGCTCATAGCTTTGATCAACCGGCGCGAAGGCTACCTGATCCATTTGTGTACGTGGCTCAGTTTTAATTAGCGTGGTATTGGCTACAATATCGCCCACACGCTGTTTTTTGTCAGATACGGCTACAGTGATAAGCGCGCAAAGATCGGAGGTTAAGCTAAAATCTACAATCCGGAAAAGCCAGCGCAACAAGTATTGCCCAATGCTGGGCTGCGCACCATCTAAACTTACTACCTTAATCTTCATTACCCGTTTGCCAATACTCTGTCCATTCAAAAAAATTTCGCAAGCCAGATCATAAAACACATACAGTGTAAAATAAGTACCAATTACAAGCCCAATAACAACGTCACCCAGCGTTTTATAATTACTGGCTATGGCAATAATAACCAGCATAATCATTATAATTATAAACAAAGCTATATCTACCAAACGAGCCAGTATACGATCGCCAAGGCTGGCTACTTCATAGTCAATATCGATATTTTGGGAGGTGTGTATGGTAACGGTTTGCATGCTAACAAATATATAAGCAAAACTGAATTTTAAAATTGAAAGCTATTGTTTTTCTATTTATTTTAAGCCGGATTTAATAATTGACCTAACCCATGCGCGAACCCTTGTTTGTAAAGCAAAACACTGCTAAATGGAAAACCTTTGAGCAGGGTATAACCGGCACGCCCGATGAGCTGGCCGACCGCTTTATACAAATAACCGACGACCTGGCTTATGCCAAAACCTTTTACCCTAAATCAAAAACAACAGCTTATTTAAACGGACTGGCGGCTAATCTGCACCAATCTATCTACAAAAACAAAAAGGTAAAGAAAAACCGCTTTAAACTTTTTTGGAAGTACGAGTTACCGCTGCTTTTCAAAACACATGAAAAGCCATTGCTTTATTCCTTCGTCTTCTTTATCGTTTTTTCGTTACTGGGCGCTTTATCTGCCAAGTACGACGACCAGTTTGTACAGCTCATTTTGGGCCCCGAATACGTAAATATGACCAATGAGAACATAGCCAAAGGTGATCCATTCGGTGTTTACAAATCAAGCAATGAGTTCTATATGTTCTTTCGCATTACGATGAATAACATATTTGTATCCTTTGTTACGTTTGTGGCAGGCGTGTTTGGTTCGGCAGGCACGGTGTTCTTTCTACTCAAAAATGGTATCATGCTCGGCTCATTTGAGTACTATTTTTTTAGCAAGGGTTTAGGCTGGCAGTCTATACTGGTTATATGGATACACGGCACCATCGAAATATCTTCAATTATAATAGCGGGAGGAGCCGGCTTGGTTGTGGGTAACAGCCTGCTTTTCCCTAAAACCTATAATCGTATCACATCCTTTAAAAATGGCGCAAAGGATGGCATGAAGATCGTTATCGGCCTATTGCCGTTATTTGTAACAGCGGGCTTTTTTGAAAGCTTTGTAACCCGCCATACCGAAATGCCTTTGTGGTTAAGCCTAACTATATTGGGCGGCTCCTTGGCTTTTATGGTATGGTATGTAATTATTTATCCTAACCAATTGTATACAAATAAAACCTTACATGCAACAGCAGAACATTGAACTTTCAAAAAAACGCGACCTGGGCGAAGTAGTAAGTGACACGTTCACTTTTATAAAGCAAAACTTTAAGCCGCTTTTTAAAGTGGTTCTTACCTTTTGCGGCTTGTTTATGTTGGCCACCGCTGCGGCGTATGCCATGCAGCAGCTTAAGACTTTTGAACTGCAACGTGAGTTATTTAACGGAGCCGGAGCACAAAGTTTCTCTTCACCTCTTGATCGTTTTGGCATTGAGTATCTTTTGTCGATGCTGTTTATGATGCTTAGCTACACTTTAATGACGCTTACCGTGTTAAGTTATATGGCTTTGTACAAGCAAAAAGGAAACGTACCCCCTACCACAGAAGAGGTTTGGGGATATATTAAATACTACTTTTTAAGAGTATTAGGCGGCACTATACTGCTTAGCATTTTATTAATATTAGCTACTGCAGCGTGTATTATACCCGGCGTGTACGTGTATCCTATATTCGGATTAGTGTTCCCCATCATGATTATGGAAAATGCGAGTTTCACTTACGCTTTTAACCGCAGCTTTACTATTATTAAAGAGAACTGGTGGTTGACCTTCGGAACGCTGTTCGTAATGGGCTTAATTACTTATGTGGGTTACATGATCTTTTCTATTCCTACTATCATCATCACTGTGGTTAACCTTTTTACGCATGGTACTAAAACGGCTGCATCTTCGGCTCCTTTACTTATTGTTATTTCGTTAATACAACAAGCCGGACAAATATTATATGTGTTACCGTTAATTGCCCTGGGCTTTTGTTACTATAATTTAACGGAGGTTAAAGAAGGATCTGGCCTTATAGATCGTATCAATCAGTTTGGCACTCACAACCCCGACAGTAATTTACCAGCCGAAGAATATTAAGAATGCGCTTTCTGTACTTATTGCTACTTCTTTTTATACCATTTGCAACCGTTAAGGCGGGCCAACCTGTAAAACTGGTGCCTATAGCTAAAACTAAGGCCAAAGCCGTACTCCGTACCGATAGTTCGGTAGTACAAGTACGGCATTTTGATGCAGCACAGTTAGCCCGGCTCAAACAAAAGCCCGATTTTAGGTATGATGAAGAAGCCTCGGGCCCATCACTCTGGACCCGCTTTTGGCGCTGGTTCTGGCATCTGTTTACTATGCCTAAATTCAGGCCCGAAACCAATATACTGTTCACTGTATTAAAATACTTTTTTATTGCCTTGGGCATAGCTGCCATTGCATTTATTATCCTGAGGCTGGTAGGTGTTGATGTAACCGGCCTGTTTAAGCGTAAGCCTGCAGATGCCAGCGTGCCGTACGAGGAGACGCTTGAAAACATCCATGAGATAAACTTTGATACCGATATTGACAAGGCCATTGCTCAGCACAACTATCGTTTAGCCGTGAGGCTGCTTTACCTGCGCTCATTAAAACAGCTCAATGATGCAGGTTTGATAAACTGGCAAATCGATAAAACCAATGCCGCCTATATTGAAGAGTTAACCAACCCTGAACAGCGTGAGGCTTTCACTGTACTTACACGCCAGTTTGAGTTTGTGTGGTATGGTGAATTTATGATCAACAATTCGGCATTTCAAAACATCAGTGCCTTATTTGGTAACTTTAAACAAACCCTGTCATGAAAGATTTTAAAGTAATCACATGGATAGGGGCTATATTGTTGGCGGCGTACTTATTAGCCGAGTATAACAAACCCAAGCCGGTAAACTGGCAGTCTACCTTGTCATACGGCGATAAAATTCCGTTTGGTACTTACGTACTGCACCAGCAACTCGTAAACCTATACCCTACCGGCAAGGTGATACGTACTAATGAGCCATTGTACAACGCACTGCATCAGAAAAACCTACAGGGCAACTACTTCATCATAGCTAAAACTATCGATTTAACGAAGTATGATTATGCGGAACTAGTGAAATTCATAAAGGCCGGCAACAACGTCTTCATGTCGGCGTTTGTGTGGGATGGCATTTTGCCCGATACGCTTAAACTGCACACCAATGCCGAGTATGGTAAAAGCAATGTGGCCATTAACCTGGTAAACCCGCAGCTAAAAAAGGCCGCCAATTACACTTTCCAGCGCGATATATGCAACCAGTATTTTAGCAGGTTTGATACTGCACATGCTGTAGTGTTAGGTCAAAATTCTATGAAGCATGCCAATTACCTCAGCTTTGCTTTTGGTAAGGGGCATTTATATTTGAGCGCTAATCCGCAGCTGTTTACCAATTACAGCTTACTGTCTGATCAGGGTGCCGATTACGCTGCCAAGGCGCTTTCCTATCTGCCAGCAGCAGCTAACGTTTACTGGGACCAGTATCAGAATAAGGATATACCTTTTGATGACTCGCCTTTGCGGGTAATTTTTAGCCATGATAGTTTGCGGTGGGCTTACTACATTAGCTTAATTACTGCTCTTGTATATATTATTTACGAGGCAAAGCGCCGCCAGCGTATCATACCGGTTATAGAACCCCTCCGCAATAACACGCTCGACTTTGTGAACGTAGTGGGCCAGGTTTATTATGAGCAGCGTGATAACAGCAACATTGCGCACAAAAAGATCACTTACCTACTGGAGCATTGGCGCACTGCCTACTATTTAAAAACCAGCGTACTGAATAAGGAATTTACCGATGCCTTAGCGAACAAAACCGGCATTGAGCCAACCTTTGCCCGCGAACTGGTTAACCTGATTAATTATACCCATGTGCAACAAAAAGTAACCGACAGCGAGCTTATTGCACTGAACCAAGCTATAGAAAACTTTTATTCTCAAACCGGAAAATAATGGAAGAAGAAATATTTGAACAAAGAACTGATCTGAGCAAACTGAGCCATGCGGTTGAGCAAATTAAAGCCACCATTGGCAAAATAGTAGTAGGCCAGCAGGAGACCGTTGATTTGCTGATTGCCGGCATACTAGCCGATGGCCACCTGCTTATTGAGGGCGTGCCCGGCGTAGCTAAAACCTTAACGGCCAAACTCATTGCCAAAGCTATTGACGCTCAGTACTCCCGCATTCAGTTTACGCCCGATTTAATGCCTTCGGATGTGATAGGCACATCGGTATTCAATCCCAAAACCACTGATTTTGAGTTTAGACGCGGACCTGTATTTGGAAACATTGTACTGATTGACGAGGTGAACAGAGCCCCGGCTAAAACACAGTCGGCCTTGTTTGAGGTAATGGAAGAGCGGCAAATTACAGTAGATGGCCATGTTTACCCTTTGCATGAACCTTTTATTATACTGGCTACCCAAAACCCCGTTGAGCAAGAAGGCACCTACCGCCTGCCAGAGGCGCAATTAGACCGCTTCTTATTTAAAGTTGAGGTAAAGTACCCAACACTTGAAGACGAGATAGCCATATTAACCCGTCAGCATCAGCAAAAAACCGCACTGCAGCTTACCGATATTCAGCCGGTATTGTCTGCACAGGATATTATCAGCATACGGCAGCAGGTGCGTGAGCTTTATGTGGAACCTAAGCTACTTGAGTTTGTGGCCAAGATTATTCATGAAAGCCGCAACAATAAATCACTTTATTTGGGTGGATCGCCACGGGCCTCACTGGCTATAGTAAGTGGTGCTAAAGCACTTGCCGCTATGAAAGGCCGCGATTTTGTTACGCCCGAAGACATTATATGGGTTGCCCCTGCCGTGTTACGGCACCGTATTATGCTTACGCCCGATAAGGAAATGGAAGGCGTTACCCCTGACGAGGTGGTTGCTCAAATAATTCAGAAAATAGAAATACCCCGCTAAGCAAGTGAAAAACCTTATCAGCCTGTTTTATACCAACTTGTTTTTAACCCGCCGCTTAACGGCCGCGCTGATAGGTTGCAGCATAATATTTGTTGTAAGCTTTTTTATGGAATGGCTGGGCATTTTGCCTTACCTGTTCTTTGGGACATTGATGGTTTTAATGCTGCTTGATATATTATTGCTATACCGTACCCGCAACGGCGTATTTGCCCGCAGGCAAGCACCCGATCGGCTCAGCAACGGCGATGAGAATGAGCTGGCTGTTTACATAGAGAATTTTTACCCATTCACAATACAAGCAGGCATTATCGACGAAATTCCGCACCAGTTTCAAAAACGCGACGTTTGGTTTAAAACCAGCGTTCAACCGCGCAGGAATAAGACATTAACCTATATACTAAAGCCGCTTAAACGCGGTGAGTATGATTTTGGATTGATACGTGTGTTTGTGCACTCCCCTATTGGCTTGCTAAGCCGGCGTTATAATTTTAAAGAAGAAGAAGTTTTACCCGTTTACCCCTCTTTTTTACAGATGCGGCAGTATGAGCTGATGGCCATTTCTAACCGACTGAATGAACTGGGGATAAAAAAGATAAGAAGGCTGGGTAACAGCATGGAGTTTGAGCAGATCAAAACTTATGTGCCCGGCGATGATTACCGCGACATTAACTGGAAAGCATCTGCACGCCAAGGCAGCCTCATGACCAATTCTTATACTGACGAGAAATCGCAGCAGGTGTACTGCATTGTTGATAAATCAAGGGCTATGAAGATGCCGTTTGAAGGGCTAAGCCTGCTTGATTATGCCATTAACGCCAGTTTAGTACTATCTAACGTGGCTTTGCTTAAAGAGGATAAAGCCGGACTTATTACTATAGGTGAACGCACGGGCGCTGTTATACCTGCCGAGCGCAAGCCTGCCCACATAAACAAAATATTAGAAGTACTTTACAAGGAGAAGACACGCTACCTGGAAACCAATATGGAAATGTTATACAGCACGGTTAGACGCGTTATTAAGCAGCGCAGCCTTGTGGTATTCTTCACCAATTATGAAAGCCTCTCGGCCCTGCAACGGCATTTGCCTTTTTTGAAACGGATAGCCAGCTTTCATTTACTGCTGGTGGTGTTTTTTGAGAATACGGAGCTTAAAAAGGTAAGCCAGGAGCCAGCTACCGATGTGGAGGGCATTTACATAAAAACGATTGCCGAAAAGTTTGCTTATGATAAAAAACTGATTGTTAAAGAATTGGCCAAGCATGGCATACAATCCATACTAACAACGCCACAAAATTTAACAGTGAATGCGGTGAACCGCTATTTGGAACTAAAGGCAAGGCAAAAAATTTAAACAGAACGCTTAAACTTTATTACTGGATAAGGCCGAGCCGATTGGAAGAATACGCTAAAGCTATAAAAATACAGTAGCAAGCGTTTAACCTACGACATTAAACTCACGAACAACTCAGGACCTTTGATGATAACCCATTCAAATATCCTTGTCTGCAACTGCTTCTTTCTTTGGGTAATGTGTTTCATAATACTGCTTACATATCAAATGATATGCCTGCGGATGATTATTGATTATTTTCTACAAAAATACAGTTGTCTCAAGCAAAATTTGTCATTAGTTAATCATTTGATTAATAAATTACAACCTAAAACGCACTTTTTCGTAAACATGCGGTTCTAAAAACAAGAAACCCTGTCTGAAAAATCAGACAGGGTTTCTTTATTGTATATATTATAACGCGTATGATGATTACATCATACCGCCCATGCCGCCCATTGGAGGAGCGCCTGCACCGGCTTTTTCATCTTCAGGATCATCAGCCAACACACACTCGGTAGTTAATAGCATTGATGAAATAGAAGCAGCATTTTCTAAAGCTACGCGTGATACTTTAGTTGGATCGATAACACCAGCACCAATTAGGTTCTCGTATTTATCGGTACGTGCATTGTAACCAAAGTCGGCAGTGCCTTCTTTAACTTTTTGAACAACGATTGAACCTTCGATACCTGCGTTTTCGCAAATCTGACGTAAAGGCTCTTCTATAGCACGTCTGATAATTTGGATACCTGTTTTCTCGTCTTCATTAGCACCTTGCAGATCTGCTAAGGCAGCAACCGCACGGATGAAGGCTACACCACCACCAGCAACGATACCTTCTTCAACCGCAGCGCGTGTTGCGTGTAATGCATCATCAACACGGTCTTTTTTCTCTTTCATTTCAACCTCGGTAGCTGCACCTACATATAATACAGCCACGCCACCTGATAATTTAGCTAAACGCTCTTGCAGTTTTTCTTTATCGTAATCAGATGTAGTAGTTTCAATTTGAGCTTTGATTTGGTTTACGCGGGCTTTAATGCTTTCAGCGTCACCAAAACCGTTAATAACAGTAGTATTGTCTTTGTCAATAACTACTTTTTCAGCAGTACCTAAGTAAGTCAGGTCTGCATTTTCTAATTTGTAACCACGCTCTTCAGAAATAACGGTACCACCGGTCAAGATAGCAAGGTCTTCTAACATAGCTTTACGACGGTCACCAAAACCAGGCGCTTTAACAGCAGCTACTTTCAGTGAACCACGAATTTTGTTAACTACTAAAGTAGCTAAAGCTTCACCATCTAAATCTTCAGAGATAATAACCAGTGGTTTGCCGGTTTGCACTTGTTTTTCAAGGATTGGAAGCAATTCCTTCATTGAAGAAATCTTTTTGTCGTAGATCAGGATGTAAGGATTATCCAGTTCTGCTTCCATTTTATCAGCATTGGTTACAAAGTACGGAGAAAGGTAACCACGGTCAAACTGCATACCTTCTACAGTTCTAACTTCGGTTTCAGTACCTTTAGCTTCTTCAACAGTAATTACACCGTCTTTACCAACTTTGCCCATTGCATCGGCAATCAGGGTACCAATAACCTCATCATTGTTAGCCGAAATACTGGCTACTTGTTTAATTTTGTTATTGTCATCACCCACTGCTTGTGATTGCTCTTTCAGGTTAGCTACCACGGCAGCTACTGCTTTGTCAATACCACGTTTAAGATCCATTGGGTTAGCGCCAGCAGCTACGTTTTTAATACCTGCAGTTACAATTGCCTGAGCCAGTACAGTTGCAGTAGTAGTACCATCACCTGCAATATCAGCAGTTTTTGAGGCTACTTCTTTCACCATTTGGGCACCCATGTTTTCTAAAGCATCTTTTAATTCGATTTCTTTAGCCACAGTTACACCATCTTTAGTAATAGCTGGTGAACCGAATTTTTTGTCGATAATAACGTTACGACCTTTAGGACCTAAGGTTACTTTAACTGCGTTAGCTAAAATATCCACGCCACGTTTTAAAGCGTCACGTGCTTCAACGTTGTATTTAACTTGTTTTGCCATGATTTGTTGAGTTTGAGATTTGAGTACTGAGATTTGAGATTAAACTCTCATCTGCAATTTCAAACCCCTATGTTTTAATAAATTTATTTGAACTAAGTAATCTGCGTTAGATGCAAGAAAAAAGAAGCTGTCTCAAATCTCCTATCTAACGTCTCACATCTGAATTTACAGTATGCCGTAAATGTCAGATTCACGCATCATCAGGTACTCATTACCATCAATTGTAATTTCGGTACCGCCGTATTTGCTGTATAACACTTTATCACCTACTTTAACAGTCATAGGCTCATCTTTTTTACCGTCACCAACAGCTACTACAGTACCTTGTTGAGGTTTTTCTTTAGCAGTATCCGGAATGAAGATACCAGACGCAGTCTTTTCTTCGGCAGGAGCAGCTTCCACTACTACTCTGTCGCCAATAGGTTTAATGTTTAATGACATAACTATAATTAATTATAAATTGATTGAATGTTTGATTGCCATTCATCACTAATTATGCCAACCGTGTAAATGACATGCTTTAACTGTTGAGTTGTCAGTTGCAAAATATTAAGCCTAAAAAGGCAAAGAAATTTTGACTTTACACCGGTGTGACAATGCCATGATGACAGGACAGTATAAAACTAAAAAAGGCTTCGGTAGTACCGAAGCCTTTTCTGTTAATTTATTGTTATACTTTATTTCTTGGTTGTATCAGCTGGTTTAGCAGGCAGGCTCAATGGAGCTGTAGTACCAACCGGACCGCTCGGCTTAGATGCCTTTTGGATCTGATCCCGGTACTCTGAACCACCAGCACTTGTACCGCCGCTTTTAATAGCTACGTTTACCGCTAATGACAATACCATCAGCATTATAGCCAAGATCCAGGTACCTTTTTCAAGAATATCACCTGTTTTTTGAACGCCTAATAGCTGTGATGAGCTTGAAAAGTTTGAAGACAGGCCGCCACCTTTAGGGTTTTGAATTAATACAATTACGCCTAATAGTATACAAACCAGGATGGCAACAATTAATAATACTAAATACATTTTATATGCTAATTAATTTTCTTTTCTAAAACTTCAATCTGGCTGGCAAAGTAACGTCTTTTTTCCGGATTTTTCAACATTAATATTTTATAAGCAGCTATAGCTTTGGAATATAACATTTGGTCGGCATAAATACGGGCTAACGTTTCGGTAATCAATTCTTCCTGATCCTCGGCACTATGTTTGGCTTTATTTTCGGTATCAATTTTATCGCTGGTGGGCGGCTTCATTTGAGGTTCTTCCTGTATAAAGCGATCAACAATATCGTCTGTTTTATGCTCCTCGGCTTCTGGCTTGGATTCGGTTACCGGCCTTAAAGAGTTACCAGCAGTAGAACCGGCATAAGGCCGGTACATAGAGCTGTGTTTGCTGCGGGTTTTATCTAACCACCACAAAAAGCTGTAAGGCATTTTATCGTCGTGGTAGCGGGTAACCTGGCCCTCTTCCATAGTCGGCTGCTCTACTTTAGGCTCGGCAACAGGTTGAACAAGCACTTCGGGTTCGGGGTTGGGCTGGTTACGCTCAACAAAAGCCTGATCAAACACAAAGTAGTCATTAGCGGCAATGCTTTCAATAATCAGCTGCTGTGTTTCGTCTAAAGGTTCATCTTTAAAAATAGGCCTTAGCGGTTGATCTGCTCTGTCGTTACTTTCAACTTTTGCAACGGGCCCGGCATCCGGTGTTGCAACGGGAGCATCGTTTTTAATATTTTCATAAGCATCGGCAGGTTCCGGCTCTTTGGATACAAAAGCTTCTGTAGCAGGCTGCACTGCAGGCTCTGTAACAATAACAGGAGCCTCAGCCACGTCTACAGCCGGCCGGGCTTTTATCTTATTCTCTTTAAATATAATTTGAGCGGGAGATACAGCTGGTAACTTCTCGGGTGATTTGATTACTTTTTGAAGTAACATACTATCACCAAACCAGGCAGCGGCTTCGCTTAGTTGCGTTGCGTTGCCCAACCGTGCTTGTATGGCATGCAACACCCCGCACTGCGGAAAGCTATACAACAAAGTTTGCAAACTATCCCTATGCGCATCGGTAAGCTTGGCTGTACTGCTAAGCACCTGCTTTAAAAGATCGGTAGGATTATGGCTGATATCTTGTTGCACGTGGTTGAAACTAATAAAATGATTACCAGTTAGCAAAGGCTTTGTTAAAAATATCCTCTGTTAACTGCTGGTTGATAATTCTGATCAGGTTTTGTTCCTGCGAGTTAATATCACCGGTAAAATCGGTATAGCGTGAAAATGATTGCTCAAAGTCAGGCGATAGCTTTTTGTCTTTGTTATTGGTGTACTTTACGTTAACGGTTATGGTTAAACGTGTGGCGGTAGCCCTTGGCGCCGTATTATTATCGGTAGCCTGTACAGATACCGGCGCATAGCTAAAGCCGGTTATTGCCCCTTCCATTATAGCATCAGCATCACCTCTCACAATACTAAGCCTGCTTTGCGAGCGTATACGCTCCTTAAGCGCCTCGGTAAAAGATTGACTCATATTGCTAACCACTAATGGGGCCGTGTTTTCAAAAAACACGATGTTAATGGTTTGCATATCGCGCGGTATGGAAGCGCCGTTAAGCGTAACGGAGCACGATGAGTAGATCATGCCTATCATCAATATAGCAAAGCACAATAGTTTCTTTTTAAACATTACAGGTTTAATTCTTTTATTTTACGGTACAGCGTCCGCTCCGATATACCCAGCTCATTGGCTGCAAGTTTGCGCTTCCCTTTGTGCTTTTTAAGCGCCTTGCGTATCAAGTCAGATTCCTTTTCGATAAGTGATAAGGACTCTTCTACCTCTTCAGCATGCGGGGTAATCACAGTTTCGTTCTTATGATTATTTACAACGGGCTGTTGGATGGTAAATTGTGCTTCGGGACGAGCCGGCAGCTCAATATCATGATAAAGTTGATTAAGCGTTTGCGTGCTGCTGGGCGTATATGAGCCAGGAGCACCGCCGTGTTCAATTATCTCGGCTACCAGCTTTTTAAGTTCCACCATATCCCGCTTCATATCAAAAAGCACCTTATATAACAAGTCCCGCTCTGAGAAGTCTTCGCGCGGCTGGTTGTCCAGTCGCATGGGTAAATTACTACGGCCGGCCTCTTGCGGCATATAAGTAAGTAAGGTAGCTGCGTTAATGGTACGATCTCGCTCTAACACGGCCAACTGCTCGGCTACGTTTTTTAGCTGGCGCACGTTACCTGGCCACGTATAGCTAACCAATACCTGCTGAGCGCTTTCGTCCAGGTGTAAGCCTGGCGTTCGGTATTTGTCGGTAAAATCGGCCGAAAATTTACGAAACAGCAAAATAATATCTTCTTTCCGGTCGCGCAAAGGTGGTATACGCAACGGAACGGTATTTAAACGATAATATAAGTCTTCGCGAAACTTGCCTGCTTTTACAGCCTCATACACATCAACGTTGGTAGCTGCTATAACACGCACGTTGGTTTTCTCTACTTTGGATGAGCCCACGCGGATAAACTGCCCCGACTCCAGCACACGTAACAAACGCGCTTGGGTACCCAATGGCATCTCCCCTATCTCATCTAAAAATATAGTGCCGCCGTTTACGGTTTCAAAGTACCCTTTACGCTCGCCAACAGCTCCCGTGTAGGCACCTTTTTCATGACCAAAAAGCTCCGAATCGATTGTACCCTCGGGTATGGCACCACAGTTTACGGCAATAAAAGGCCCATGCTTGCGTGCACTTAACTGATGAATGATATGCGAAAAAGCCTCTTTACCGCTACCACTCTCCCCGGTAATGAGTACCGAAATATCGGTAGGTGCTACCTGGTTTGCAATATCTATAGCCCGGTTAAGCAACGGCGAACTGCCGATGATACCAAAGCGTTGTTTAATTTCCTGTACGTTCATAGATTAGAATAAAGAGTATAGAATCAAGACTAACGCTCTTGTCGCTAAGTATATATTCTCTAAAAAGAGAACAGCATCTCTTGAGTTTATTCAGTTGTAGCTAAACCGTTAATCAATAATTCAACATTCCTATATTTTTTCTTCCTTGGTAAATTATTAATTGAGCTTATAACTCATAATGAAGAAACCGACCTTCAATAAAAATTCCGCAAAATGGATTACTGACTCTGTACTCTTGAATCTATATAACCTTTCCTAACAGTGTTGCGGTTGTGCACCGGTCTATTAATACGTTTACATACTGACCTGGCTTATAGTTTTCACTAACCGGAAAAACTACCATAGCATTGTTATCGCTGCGGCCGCAATAATCGAGGTTTGATTTTTTTGAAAATCCCTCAATCAGTACCCTTTGCACTTTACCAACCTGTGCCTGCAAACGCAAATGCGAATGTTGTTGCTGCTTAATTACTATTTCCTTCAAACGGCGGCTTTTTATAGCCTCGGGTATATCGTCGGCATAACGCTTGGCAGCCAGCGTGCCAGGGCGTTCCGAGTACATGAACATATACGCATAATCATACTGTACAAAATCCATCATGCTTAATGTATCCTGATGTTCTTCTTCCGTTTCACTGCAAAAGCCGGCTATTACATCGGTTGATATGGCACAACCCGGAATAATGCGGCGAATGGCTTCTACCCGGTTCATATACCATTCACGGTCATAAGTGCGGTTCATCAGCTCCAGCACACGGCTGTTACCAGATTGTACCGGCAGGTGAATATACTGGCAAATATTATCGTGTTTGGCAATGGTATACAACACCTCATCGGTAATATCTTTAGGGTGTGAGGTAGAAAAACGAACCCGTAAATCAGGATTAATCAATGCTACCATCTCCAGCAGCTGTGCAAAGTTGGTTCCCTTAATATCGTTAATTGATACTTCTTCACTTTCGCTGGTATCAGGCTTCCATTTATACGAATCCACATTCTGCCCTAACAAGGTAACCTCGCGGTAGCCTTGGTTAAACAGATCGGTACATTCTTTTATAATAGACTGCGGATCGCGGCTGCGTTCGCGGCCCCGGGTAAACGGCACAACACAGAATGAGCACATGTTGTCGCAGCCACGCATAATAGATACAAAGGCATTAATACCATTAGTATTTAACCTAACCGGATTAATATCTGCATAAGTTTCCTCACGTGATAGTAATACGTTAACGGCTTTCTGTCCGTCGTCTACCTGGTCTATCAGGTTTGGTAAATCACGGTAAGCATCAGGACCTACCACCACATCAACCAGCTTTTCTTCTTCCAGAAACTTTGCTTTCAGGCGCTCGGCCATACAGCCGAGTACCCCCACAATCATACCCGGATTTTTAACTTTTGCAATCGTAAATTCTTTTAAGCGGTTGCGCACACGTTGCTCGGCATTTTCGCGAATAGAGCAGGTATTTATAAAAATCACGTCGGCATTGTTAAAGTCTTTGGTGGTTTCAAAGCCTTTATCTAATAAAATAGATGCAACAATTTCACTGTCCGAGAAATTCATGGCGCAGCCATAACTTTCAATGTAAAGTTTACGGCCACTATATTTTTCAGGGGTTTGCTCCAGCATCAACGCTTCACCTTGCCTGCTTTCATCATGTGTTTTTTCCGGAATTAGCAAATCCATCATTTGTTAAAATTTTTGAGTTGCAAAAATACACAAAATTTAAATAATAGCGTGACAGATTGGCAGCATTTTGTAAAAATCGGATATGTTGCAAAAGCTGATAGAACAATACTTTTATTAGCTAAGAATTTAGTTTTTAGGTGTGGCAACAAATAGCTATTTTGGGAAGGAAAATGAGAACTATTGATGCCACACCCGGCTTAAGGTGTGATGGGGGCCGAGCATAAATGAAATTATCCTTTTTAAGACATACTTGGCAAAAGTTTTTAGCAGCCGCTTTCGTAGTATTTTTGTTGATGGTAACGGTAGTGGCTTATTTTGTAAACCGGCACTGGGCACCTATTTTGGCTACAGAGCTGCGCAACACTGTTTTGGCCAGCTCAGACAGCTTATACCAAGCCGATTTCACCGATGCAGAATTACACATTGTTCAGGGTAAGGTAATTGTTCATAATCTTACGCTTAAACCTAACCTATCTGTTTACAACAGGCAGTTAGCCCGTGGTATAGCGCCTAACAATTTGTATACGCTTAAAGTGAAACGTATTGTTTTTAAGCATATCCATCCTTTAAAATTATACTACAAACGCAAGCTGGATATTACGCAGATAGTGTTGAGCGCACCAGAGCTACGGGTGAGTTATCAGCTCAATCATCAGCTAAGCAAACCATCGCAAAAAAAAATAAGCGCCTGGCAGCGTATTAAGGGCTTACTTAAATCGGTACATATAGGTGAGGTGATGTTGAACGATGTAAAACTAACTTACCAGGATTATTCCGGAAACAAGCTGGATATATCGGAGCTAAAAGAAATGAACCTAACCGGTAAAGACCTGCTTATTGATTCGGTTACGCAATTCGATTCTACACGGTTTTATTATTTTAAGGACGTACAGGCCGAACTGAATAACTTTAGCCGGCCTGCAGATAATGGCCTTTATACTTACCGCATTAATCAGCTGCAATATTCAACCCTTACCTCGCAATTAAAGGCAAGAGGTGTAGCTTTACTACCCGCTGCAGATTCTGTTTTTTTTAACCGCCATGTGCGTACCTGGTTTCAGTTTGATGCCGATACCTTAAACTTATCAGGATTTGATTTTAAGAAGTATAACAAAGTGCGTTCACTTAACGCTGCCCGGCTTTTAATAGGCCGCAGCAATTTAACAGTGTTCTCAAACCCCGAAGGCCAGTCAAAAAAAGGCGACCGGCTTATAACTTATCCGCACGTCGCCATCAGGCAGGTAAAAAGTAATTTCAAGTTGGATACTGTTGATCTGCATCGCATCCATATTACGTATAATGGGTACGGTAAAAAGTCGCATAAGCCGGGCTACGTCTCCTTTTACAATACTGAAGGCCGTATTTTTAATATAACAAATGATAGTGCAGCTTTAAAGCGCAACCCCATAACACTGGTAAAGCTTCGTTCGTACTTAATGGAAAGCGGCCCGGTGGAGGCAGAAGTATCTTTCAACCTCACCGATTCGGCCAAATCATTCACCTATAAAGGCAGCGTTGGCCCTATGGATTTGGAAAAGATGAACAAGGCTACCATGCCATTTGGTCTCATAAAAATTGCCTCGGGCAAGCTGGATAGACTATCATTTGATTTTAAGGCCGACCGATATAAAACCAAGGGAAAAGTTAGCTTTTTGTACCACGATTTAAAAGTGCGTATTCTGAAAATGGATACCCTGGCCGACCGTTACCGTCATCGTACTATCGCTTCTATATTGGCTAATGCGCTTGTTGTAAAACGACATAATCCCGATTTTTTAGGCGGAACACCGCGCGAAACTGATGTTACCTATATCCGCCAGCCCGATACGCCCTTTTTTAAAACGGTGTGGAAAAGCCTCGCCATAGGCATAAAAGCCGGAGCCGGTTATGATGCAGCTACTGAAAAAATGGTAAAGCAGCATATAGCCCAACGTATAGACGATAAAAAAAGACGCGAGTTACGCAGGCAGCTGCGCCGCCGGCGGCAGGGCAGGCGTTAAGGCGTCAGTAAATTATTTTCTTTATTTGGTGCAACGGATACCGTCTTACTGCTGTCTTGTAAATAAACCAACCCTCATAACATGATGAAAAAGTTTATCTATACCGCAATTGCTATCTTATTCATGATAGCCGGACAGCAGGCATCAGCACAAAAAACTACTGCACAAAGCCGGCCGGTAAGCAGCTTTGATAAGGTGGCTTCGGCGGGGCCGTTCCAGGTGCAGGTAGTATTGAATGGCACAGAGAGCGTGCGCGTTACAGGTGATGAAGATGTACTTCAATATATTGAAACTGTTGTGGAGAAAGAGACCTTACAAATTAGACTGAAGAAGGACATTAAATGGGACAGAAATATTGGCAAAGTTGAAGTTTATGTTACAGCCAAGAGTTTAAACACGCTTATTAACAGCGGATCGGGCAGCATTAAGGTTGATGGCACTATCAATACCGACCACTTCAAGACTGTAATGAGCGGCTCGGGCAGTATATCAACCGATATAAAAACTAAAGACCTACATGCCGTATTAAGTGGCTCAGGCTTTATTAAACTGAGCGGCAGCGCCCAGGATGCCAGCATGGTTGTAACGGGATCGGGCCAGGTGCTGGGTAAATCATTAGGTACCGAAAAAACTTCGACCGTTATAACAGGATCGGGTCAGGTATATGTGGCGGCGGATAAACACGTAAGTGCTCATATCACCGGATCGGGCCAGGTTATTTACACAGGCAATGCCGAAGTGGAAAGCCGTAGTATAGGATCGGGCAAGGTAACCAAGGCAAACTAAACTTACCGCCCCATTATATATATAATAAAGGCACTGTGAATTCACAGTGCCTTTTTCGTTTAGTCCTCATCGGCTATAAACTGGTATCTCGATGTGATCTCCACGCACAAGGCGTTTGGTGAGCAAATACTGGATATGGCAAGCCGTCGCAAACCATTTGATTCGATGGTGAAATTTGCAGATGCGTCAGGATCGTTTGTTTTTACCAACTTATCCCGGCTGGCATACGGCCCATTAACCGGATCATTAATATAAGACTCCTTATTATAAAATAGAATCGTATTTCCTTGCAGCCGGTACCTGCCGGATGTGTATTGCAGATAACCTAAATAATTGGAGCTATTGGGGTCTTGTACCATCCTGGTAAGGTAGTACTTACCCTGTTTATCAAAAAGATAAAACTCATGTATGTGATTGGCCGCAAGCTGTGGTGCTCCTTCGGTTTCCCACCGCCCTATAATTTTGTTATTAGTTTTGTCCTTTTTGCAAGCAATAACAACAATTATCAACAATGTAAAAACCAGCACGATCTTCTTCATCATAATAACTTTACAGCCAATACGATAAATCATTAAAAGTATAACATTAACAATAAAATTTAACCTCTTGAGCGTTCCTCTTATTGCAGCAATAATTTCAAGTTTACGCCAAAGTTGGTAAACGCCGTGTTAAATGTTTGTGAGGTATAGGGCTTGGTAATGTTCGAGTCGTAGAAAAGGTTGAAGTTAAAACGCTGGTTAATCACATAATCAATAGACGGGCGGATGGTGATATTTTTGGCGCCTGATGATATTTCGGCAGTTTGCACATCAGCACGGTAAATTACAATCTTATTATCGCGCAGGGCAAAGTCCATTTTAAAGTTCAAATCGTTATTCAGCTTAAAATTCCTGAGCAAACCAAACGGAAACCTGAAGTTACGGGTACGATATCCAAAGCCAAACACCATAATATTTTCATTTTGCTGCGCCAGCTGGCTATTCAGCAAGCTCAGGCTCATGGTACGGCTGTTACGGTATTCGGCATTTACGGTCATGCTATTTTTAAAGCGGATGTCAACTCCTAACAAAGGCACAAACTGTTCAAATAAGGTTACTTGCGTAAACTGGTAAAACGGCAAAAAATCGCTGTTTACATCACGTTCACTTGGCGCACCGTTTACTTCGCGGTAACGGATAAGCGAGTTAAAGCTGTTTACGCTGTAAGTTGAACGATAACCATGGCGTAGGTCAAATGAATCAAACAGTTCTTTAAACCAGCTAATTCTGCTTAAGCCATTATAGGTAAGCTGCCAGTTAGGGATAGGTATTTGCGGAAAGCTGTTCAGACTCGACTTGCTGGCATCCTTACCACTATAAGCCGCCAGGAAAGAAGACACTAATACGTCCTGCTGGTTTGGCCCATACCCTTCACGATAACCATCTGCGGTAGTACCACCCGAATTGGCGTTTTGCGCCCCTAAACGCTGCGATATTATACGGCGGTTATTCAACAGGGCCTGGAAAGTACTGGAGTACTTGTTGATACCCTGTTCTTTTGAAAACGCTGTACCTATAGAGAGGAAAGAAACACTGTATGTCCCGGACGTGATGGGACTTAAGCTCTCGAAACCGCCTGATGCAGCGTTGTACTTATAGTTGGTTTGAAAATTACGGTCGCGTGTACGAAAGGCGGTCAGTTCTATATTTAAGTCGGGAAACGGCCTGATGGTGCTCCGGAAGTGCATATCCTCATTCAGCGTGGTCGAATAAAGCTGATTTTGTAAGGTATCTCTGCTTAACCAGCCGTTGGCAATGGCCTTAGGACGCAGATCGGCCTGGCTGCCCAGCAAAAAGCCTATACCGGGTGCATTGTAACTAAAATCCTGACCTGCAAATGAGGTAGTTGGTAAGTAGCCCGGTAAATAAGTGCCTTCGCTACGGGTATACGTTGCGCCAAGGTTTTTAACACTGGTCAGCAAACCCACCAGTAGCTTACTGGCTTTATTTGTTCCCTTGTCATCAGCATTGTTAAACTTGCGCAGGTAAGCAAACTTATTGTAAAGCCCGGTTAAGTTAAGGGTTGGGTTAATTTGAACCGACCGTGAATTTTGAATAGTATTACCCACATTGAGGTTGACATCATCAATAGCAAATTTGGGTTGGGTTTGCCAGTTAAAGTTGGTGCTGTAACGTGCAATAGTGCTTACCCAATCCAGCCCCGGCACCTTGTTAATAGGCACGGTATAGTTAAAATTGATGGTATGGTTGTAATTAGTGGTGCGGCCCAGGCGTTTCAGGTTATCCCACAGGGTGTCGCGCTTTAAACCATTCACCCGCCCGGCAGGTTCATCCACTACCGATAGGTTAGTAGCGTCAATATCCATTTGCAGTGATTTGGTGAGGTTCCAGCCTATACCATAAACACGGGTAATGTTAAAGTTTTTGTTGAAAGTAGTGGTAGGTATGGGTAAAAAGTTATTCGGGTCGTTATTACGCAGGGTATTCTCCGAATAAAATCTATCGAAACTGATCGCAAAATTTAACCTTGATGGTAAAATACTGAAGTTGAAATCGCGCAGCAGTGAGAGCATATTGCTTTTAATTACCTTCTCGAGCGGCGTATAATACCTGGCTTGGTTTAAGTAGTTATAAGCCAATGCCACCTTGTATATTTTTTGATTATCGTTTTCAGTTATAAAATCATGGTGCTCATACTCTGAGTAAGCGTAAGTGGCATTTAAGTTTTCTACATCCCATAAGCGTACCGGCTCGGCGGGGTTGGTTTTAGCTTTGTGCACATTGGTAAAGTTGATGCTTTTGCGCATAGTATAATCCTGAGCCGTGCGTTTTATTTCATCACGCTTTTCATCGGTTGGGGCATTGCGCAGTGCATCTTTCATTTCCACATCGGGCTGAGCCGGGTTATATTGCGGCATGGCTACCTGTTGCGATAAGTTAACATACATAGGTATATGTACACCCGTTTTAGCCGGAAAGAACTTGCCCAGTTCCAGGCTGCCGGCTACGTCAAATGTTTGGTTGTCGCTCCGGCTGCGCTCGCTTACGCGCTGCTCAATAGAACCAAAACCGATAGTAGTTTTGCTGCCAGCCAACGTTACGTCGGCAAAATCGGCCAGCTTGGCGTTAAGCCGTGCAGTGGCTGCCCAGCCGCCGCGCTGGTCAAAATCGGTTAAGCGCAACTCGTTAAACCACACAATGGCCGACTTATCAAAACCACCTGTTGCCCTGTAAGGATTACGTACTCCCAGCATAATGGCACGCAAACGACTCAAATCGGGCTGGCCTTTAATGGTGATGCGGTTGTTGCCTTCCATTATGGTAAAAGGTACCGTTAAAGAAGCCTGACCGGTAGCTATGGCATTATCACGAGCCAGCTTAGCACGTGTTAAAGCCGCCAGCTCCAGGTCTATATTATTAACCTCAGGCCATATAGCTCCTGGGTCTGACGTGCCCGGACGAGTTATTTTCAACGGCACCTCATACTCGTAATAGCTATCCTGGTAATCAACCCCCAAACGTATAAAAGCGCTCAGGTCGTTATCGTTCAACTGATCGCCCTCGGCGTGCACAAACATTTGCAGGCGTTTGTAGGCACGTAAATCATTATAGAAAGTACGATATGCCGCCCTTGAATAACCATTGCGCAGGTTTAATACATTTAAAGAAAGAGACTGCTCATTTAACCGGGTATCAGTACGCAGGTTGTTATAATCGCGCTGACGTTCAATGCCCGGAGGCAGTACGTAAGGTATTGGGCTGCGGTTACCGTTGGCCTCCAGGTTTACAGCTTGTACATTCAGGGTCGAATTATCTATCGGCGCGTTGACCAGTGCAGGATCGGCAATTACCTTAGTGGCATTGTTCTCTACGTTATATCCGCGCCATTCGCCACGTACCAATTGCAGCGTACCCATACGTAACACTGCTGTATCGGCAAAGTTGGTCATGAACATACGCATGTAGCGGATGGCCTTAAAGTCCTGAATATTTCCCTCGCGCGATTGATAAGCTAAAATAGGCACCCTGAACTGGTACCAGTTTACACTCTGTGTGGTACCATCAGCAAGTTTAACCTGTGCGGTTACCTTATCGTTTATAAAGTTTTGTCCCACCACCAAATCCTGCGGCCTTACCGATACCTTGTACTGAAAATATTCATCAGCCTGACTCATGCTGTTGTCACGGTTCAGATCTTCCCCATCTGGCAGAGAGGTTGAAGCGGAAGTAGAAACACCCAGCTCGGCCTGTGATTGCTCGGCAGTTTTGGAGTTACCCTCGGTACCGTTGTAGCGGCTGTAGCGCTGCAAAATGCCGGCCCGGTTCTGATCCTGCTGCGAACCCTGGTAATATTGGTAATTGTCAGATGATGGGTCGGCAGTAAGTGCGTTGGCTGCTTGTGGTGTAAGCTGTGTTCTTACCTGCTGCAAAAAGCCGGAGAATTTGGTTTGCTCGCCGGCATCATTCATGCCATCCAAACCCACATCCTGCAAACGGCGGGCATCGGGGTTATTATCAAAAGCATTAATAACCGGCTGCAGGCGCGGCACGCGTCCCCAAACAGTTTCGTCGGTTTGCGTATTGCTGCCGTCGGGCGGCAAACCGTTTTCTACTGACTTACGGCCGTCTTTTAAAATATCTTCGGTTATGCTGCCCAGGTTTAAATACAGATCACCACCTTGTGAGTTGGGTTTGTAAATGAAAGGGTCCATCATCCAAAACTCAATGTACTGTACGTTGAGCGATTCAAAATCGTTGGTTTCCAGCTTGCGGAACATACCGCCCCAGCGCGTACGCGGATTGAGCAATGTACCATCCGGACTGATGCCTGTGGTAGTATAATTGTACTGACCACGTGTATTAGGGTAAAAAGCCAAATCGAGCGTAGGCAATATCAAGGGCTGGCCGGTTACCGATTGTCGGTAAGGCAACACCTCGGTTTCGAGCACCTGGCGCACGTAGTGGTTTGACAGATCGGCCCGGGTAATGTTAAAGTTAGAACTGGATGTGTAAAATATAGGGTCGATGTTGTAAAAGGCCAGGCGGGCACGGTTGTAACCATAACTCAGATCGTTAAACAAACGCGACTCCGGGAACAATTGCGGCGTGCCCGAAATTTGCCAGTTTAAGGCGCTTTTTAAGTCGATAATGGATTGGCTGCTTTCAAAATCATCGAGGTAGGATGTACCGCCTTTGGAGCCCGCAAAATTCACTGCGCTGGGGCTGCCCGGCATAAGGCGCGCCACCTCTCCCGAAAAGTTAATGAACGAGGGTGCTTTGGTATTGATGAATGGTAATCGATCTACCAAACGCGTTAACCAGCGCGACTCGGTACTATAATTAACATCGAGGCCCATAATCGTGTTGGATACCGACTCCTCGCCAATGATTTGCTTTTGGGTAAGCGGCTGCTCACTTAAGTGCATGATGGTACCACCCAAGGCTAATTTAGGGCTGGCACGGTAATCAAACCGGGAACCATACAAAGTTTTTTGCTGGATGCCAAAGAGCTCGTTATTCTCAATATTAATAGTAAGCGGCTGGCCCGATGATAACAGAGCCTGGTTTAAAACCCTTATACGGCCAATACTGTAGTCAACGGTAAAATCGGTTCCTTCCTGCAAGCGCAGTGCACCGGCATTTACTACTACCGAGCCCTGGGGTATGTTTACCGCATTAAGTTGAAACTCTGAGCCGGACTGTGATGAATAAGTACCTTTAATAATATACCGGTTAAGCTGTGGAAAGTATTGCTGGGCAATAGTACGCGTACTATCGTACAGCGGCTGGTATACATAGCGCCTCACCAAATCCTGCTCTGTTGGCCTGAACCTGCGAGCTAAGTCGCTACCAAATGGCTCTACCACCGGAAACATGATACGCCCGTTCTGCGAATCAATCGTAATACCTTCCAAAAAGTCAAAGTAACCGTCGCCCTCAGGCAGGCGGTCGTTCTGCTGGTTCAGGGTATCCAGGCGGGTAAGTTGCAACCACCGCTTGCCGGTTATGTTGGCCCCCTCGTCAATGTTCTGTTTCTCGATGTTCGTCCGGTCGTCCAAACGGGCAATGGTAAGCCTGAAGTTTACCGGGCTAACCTGGTAAGCACCCAGCGAGTAGATGTTTTTCATCATCAGATCCCAGGTGGGGAGATTAGTTTTCAGTATCTCGTTCTTCAGCAACTTCACATAAAGTGCTTTTGGGTTTACCGGGTCAACGGGTATATCGTTAGAGAACTCCCCTACCTGATATTCAACACCGTTGTAAGTATAGCGGTAGGCAACTGCCAGTACCTCATCGTTATTAAGCGGATAATTTAAGGAGATATAGCCCAACTGCGGATGAAGCGTAAACTCCTTGCTGGTTAATTTACGCGCATAAGGTAGCTTGGCATAGTTATCAGTAGCGCCAGATGACTGGAAAAAATTAGCAACATCATTAGAGTTAGACAAGCGCCCCTGGTTTGGTAAACTGAATAAGCGGTTTAACAATGAGTTAGACTGTTGTGTAAAACCAGGCCCCTGGAAGCCTGCAGGCAAGCCCGAAAAGCCCGGTCCGCCTTGTATTTGAGCGGTGTTGTATGGCCTGTTCTCACCTAAGTCTAACAAGCCGATGATATCGCGCGAATCGGTAGTAGTATTAGTTCGGTTGGTGGTCCAAACCTCCACACGGGTAACCACCACATTGGTGCTGATGAGCGGAATATTTGCTAAAGCCCTGTTATAATTGTTTCTGAAATACTGTGACAGAAAGTAATGGCGGTTGGCCTCATAATCGGCTGGTGTAAGCCTAAACTCGCCTTGCTGTGCACCGTTAGTAATGGTAATTGTACGTGCTTGTGAGCGTTGTTGGGAGAATATGCTGGTTACATCGAGCTTTCCAAATTTCAACATGGTTTTTAAGCCAAACAGCGCCTGACTGCCACGAATAAGGGCGGTGTTCAAAGGCATGCTTACCGTACCGGCCTCAATCTTTTGAATGATCTCGTCAGGTCGGCCGGTATAGTCGAGCTTTACCTGGTTCTCAAACTGAAATTGGGCATCTGTATTGTAATTGGTGGCAATCTTTAATTTATCGCCGATAGCACCCGTAACATTCATTTGGATGCGCTGGTCAAAATTGAAGTTGAACTGCTTGCGCTGCTGGGTATTAAACAGCGGGTTTTGATTGCTGTTTACCTGACCCGCAAATACCAGTTGGGCCGATCCTTGCGGACGAATATCAATGGTATTGCTACCAAATATCTGCTCAAAAGTACGGCTCCTGATTTTTATTTGCGGAATAAACCCAGGCTGCTGAGAACTGTAAGCATAATCGTCAGCAAGTTTTTTAAAGTACTCCCGGCGGTTTTGCTGCTGAGTTAGCTGCAGGTATTCGGTAAAGGTTAAATACCGGGGCGCTCGATAAAGCAAGTTGCCCACCTTCTCAATAAGTATGTAACGATTGGATGAAGCATCATACTGAATGGTACGCACTAAATTCGGCGGATCGTTCTCAAAGCGCCCCTCGCGTAGTTTCGCGTTTTTAGATTGCTGGTTGCGGTACGGAACACTGATGGTAACAGAGTCCTTCCTGCCAGCAGGCTTTTTTTGGGCAAAAACAAAACTTATTCCGCTGCAAGCAGACCACAACACCAACCATGCAACAAACCTTGCAGTAAAATTTCGAATCAAGAACCGTTAAGAATTAAAGATTTAAAACTATAAACTTTTTAAAGCCGATTTAATCAGTTGTTCTACTGTTAAAGTATCTGTGCTCTTACCTATCTCCTGGTCTATAACCTTTTCGGCAGCAGCGCGGGCAAAGCCCAACATTACCAAAGCCGATAGCGCTTCGTCTTTAACCGTATTATTTGATGGCATGGATATCAGGCTATCAGGCCCTTCCTTACGCAATTTATCCTGCAGCTCGAGGATAACACGCTGAGCCGATTTTGGGCCGATACCCTTTATACGCTGTATTTGAGTAACATTACCTTTTACAATGGCAGTCTGGATCTCTTCGGGCGTTATCGATGATAGCATCATGCGACCGGTATTAGGGCCAATGCCCGAAACAGATATCAGGTGTAAAAACAGACGTTTTTCACCTTCATCGGCAAAGCCATAAAGGGTGTGTGCATCTTCCTTTACGTGCAGCCACACGTACAGGCGACAGCGCTCGGCATCAGCAAGTTTAGAGAATGTGTTTAAAGAGATGTTGATTTGATAGCCTATACCGCCTGCATCAATCACCACATAAGCCGGGCTTTTGAATACCAGCTTCCCATCAATATATGCGTACATGTTTTATTCGATATGATGTATTTTTTGTTAAAAATACTAAAACAAACGCTTATACGGTACGCTCTAAAAAAAGATTTGCCTCTGTTTAAATGAACAGAGGCAAATGACTTTAAAATTAAGATGACTAAAATTTACAGGTTGAGCAGCAAGCCTTCGGCATGGGCTTTTTGCTGTGCATCAACCACTGCAATGGTAATCATATTCACAATCTCGCGTACAGAACTGCCTAACTGGAGTACATGAACCGGCTTTTTCATACCCAGTAAGATTGGACCGACCGCCTCGGCACCGCCTACTTCCTGCAACAGTTTATAAGCAATGTTGCCCGATTCGAGGTTAGGGAAAATAAGCGTGTTTGCGGCCTTACCATTTAAGGTCGAGAACGGAAAGTTATCGCTCAGCAAAGCGGGGTTCATAGCAAAGTTAGCCTGCATTTCGCCATCAATTACCATGTCAGGATATTGCTTATGCAATACTTTCACTGCTTCACGGGTTTTATCGGGCACCTCGCCATCGTTTGAGCCAAAGTTTGAGTAAGATAGCATGGCGATACGAGGATTGATGTTAAACTGCTTCACCGAACGCTCTACCAGCACAGTGATATCAACCAAATCTTGTGTTGTTGGGTTTACATTTACTGTGGTATCAGCAAAAAACAACGGCCCCTTCTTGGTAATCATCATGTACATACCGGCTACCTTGTTTACGCCGGTTTCGGTACCGATGATTTGCAAGGCCGGTTTCACTGTGGTTACATAATTTTTGGTTAAGCCGGAGATAAGCGCGTCGGCATCGCCAAACTGCACCATGCTAGCACCATAATAGTTACGGTCGCGCATCATTTTGCGGGCCTCATACAAAGTTATACCCCTGCGCTGGCGCTTTTGGTACAGGTGCTCGGCATACTCCTCCTGCTTTTTGCAGGGCAGCAGTGTATTGATGATCTGCACATCGCCTAAATCAAGCTTATGCTCTTCAATGATTTGCTTAATTTTTTCGGTATTACCCAACAGTATAGGAATGGCAATGCCTTCGTCTTTCACAATTTGGGCAGCGCGTAAAATCTTATAATTATCGGCCTCGGCAAACACCACGCGCTTAGGATCCTGCTTGGCTTTGCCCGATAGATTACGCATCAGTTTATCATCTGCACCAATACGGGCACGTAGTTGCTCGGCGTAAGCATCCCAATCGGTTATAGGCAAACGCGCCACGCCCGATTCAACAGCAGCTTTAGCAACGGCAGATGACACCTCAGTTATGAGGCGCTGATCCATTGGTTTAGGAATAATGTAATCGCGGCCAAAGCGCAAGTTGGTGGTATTATAAGCCAGGTTAACCGCTTCCGGAACCGGCTTTTTGGTAAGCTCGGCAATGGCTTTAACCGCAGCCAGTTTCATTTCTTCGTTAATAGCTGTGGCACGCACATCCAGCGCACCGCGGAAAATGTATGGGAAACCCAGTACGTTATTTACCTGGTTTGGATAATCGCTACGGCCGGTGGCCATTATAATGTCCTGACGAGCAGCTACAGCAATGTCATAAGCTACCTCGGGTTCGGGGTTAGCCATGGCAAACACGATAGGATTTGGCGCCATGCTGCGCAGCATATCCGCATTAACCAGGTTACCTGCCGAAAGGCCAATAAACACATCAGCACCGTTCATCGCATCGGCCAGGGTGGTTATATCAGTACGGTTAGAGGCAAACTCTAAACGGATTTCGTCCAAATCGGTGCGGTTCGGTGTAATTAAACCGCCAATATCGAACATTACCAGGTTCTCTTTTTTCACACCCAGTGATAGATATATTTTGGTACACGATACGGCTGCTGCGCCAGCACCGTTAATCACCAATTTAATATCTTCCAGCTTTTTGCCCTGAATTTCGCAAGCATTCATTAAAGCAGCACCCGATATAATGGCCGTGCCATGCTGATCGTCGTGCATCACCGGGATCTTCATCTCCGCTTTAAGCCGCCGCTCAATCTCAAAGCAGGTTGGGGCCGATATGTCTTCGAGGTTTACACCACCAAAAGTTGGCTCCAAAGCCTTTACAATGTTTACAAACTCATCTACATTTTTGGTGTTCAGCTCCAGGTCAAACACATCAATATCGGCATATATTTTAAACAAAAGGCCTTTACCTTCCATTACGGGTTTACTGGCTTCGGGACCAATATCGCCCAGGCCCAACACCGCCGTACCGTTACTGATTACAGCAACCAAGTTACCCTTGGCGGTGTATTTGTACACATCATCAACGTTTTGTGCAATTTCGCGGCAGGGCTCGGCAACGCCGGGCGAGTAGGCCATTGTTAAATCGCGTTGGGAATTGGTGGGCTTAGTTGGGATTACCTGTATCTTGCCGGGACGGCCTTTAGAGTGGTAATTCAGCGCATCTTGTTTACGTTTCGTATTATTCATTCTTCTCGTATTCAGGTGGGCAAAATTACAATTCCTTTTTTAACCAAATGAAGATTAGGTTAATATTAACCAATTTGGCATAGATTACATGCTAGGAGCGATGTTTTAGCAGGATAAGCAGTGAAGTGGTAAAAATTTCTTAATGGCAAGGCATCTCCGGTATAGCGCAAAGTGCATGCGCTGATGCAAACCCGGTAGCCTACATCCAATTTAAAACTATAATAACAAAAAAGCCTTGGATAGTTTTGCTATCCAAGGCTCCAGGTTCATAGTAGGTTATTGAATATTTAGTTGGCCATACCCGCAGCACCTATGGCGTTGCCCAAGGTGGCCAGTTCTTTGCCTGTTTTAACCGATTTACCAGCCGCCAAACCTGGCGCAGAAACTTTTAGCCTTTGGCCCGGCAGCGCTTTATTGCCGCGTATATTATTCCAAATTCTTAAATCTTCTAAATCAATACCGTATTTATCGGCAATGCCACTTAGCGTTTCGCCTCTTTTTACCGTATGCAATGCAGCGGCGCTTTTATTTACAGCCACAGCTTCTGCAGGTGCATCATCAGGCAATGAAGCGTATACCGGCTGGGCACTTACGCTTAAAGACTCGCCATTAAGCGCGCTATAAAGCAAACTATATTTCTCTTTACCTAATTGCGGTATAACCATACGGCGCGGTGCTTTGGTAGTACCGTTTACAATGCGTTGTGTATAAGCCGGGTTTAACTTGGCTAACTCATTAGCGTCCAGGTTTAATATACGGGCTACGTTGTTGATCGATACAAACTTGTTTACCATAACGGTATCGGTATTCATGGTCATGTTGCAGGCCTGCGGCATAATGCCGTGCTGGTTGTAATATTTCATTACATACATGGTGGCAATGAAGGCGGGCACGTAGCCACGGGTTTCGGCCGGAAGGTATTGGCGTATAGACCAAAAATCAACCGCGTTGGCTTGTTGCATGGCGCGTTCTACACTGTTTTTACCACAGTTGTACGATGCGATAGCCAGCAGCCAATCGCCAAATTCCTGGTAGGCATCTTTTAAGTAAGCTGCAGCTGCATAGCTGGCTTGTATAGGATCGCGGCGCTCATCTACATAGTTGTTCATGTTGAGCCCGTACATTTTAGCTGTGGAGTACATGAACTGCCATGGGCCTGTAGCGCCAACACGCGAAACTGCATTAGGGTTTAATTGCGACTCCACAATCGAAAGGTATTTGATCTCGTCGGGGATACCGGCATCGCGAAAAGCCTTTTCGTAAATAGGAAAGTAATATTTGCTCAAGCCCATTACCCGCCCCATTTCGCCGCGGCGATTGGGTGAGGTGTAGTTATTAATAAAGGCTTGTACGTACTCATTATAGTCCAGTTGAACGTCTTTTTGTATAGAATCCAGACGAATTTTAAAGGCTGAATTTTCGTAAGCGTTTTGTTGTAACTGTGCTGCTACTTGAGCGGGTACGGGTGTTGTACGTTTATAGCTCTGTAAAAAACTTTGGCCTAATCCTTGCTCGTATGAAGTGTCCTGGTAGGCGGGCTGCGCCAACGCTTTATAGGACTGTAAGGCTGTAAGACAAAAAACAATCGTAAATAGTTTTCTCATTATCAGGGTACTATAAATACGGCTATTGGGTTAATTTCCGCATTTTACTAAATTATTAACTTTTACGCAAACCCCCAAAATAAGTTGCAAAATTTAACAATTCGGTTTCGTTAAAAGCTTTGGTGATGAATTGTAAGCCTAACGGCAAACCCTTGCTATTGTTTTGAACCGGTAACGAAATTGCAGGAACCCCGGCCAGTGATGCCTGTACGGTAAATATGTCTTCTAAATAAGTAACTATCGGATCAATATCTTGCCGACCTATCTTAAAAGCAGGCTCAGGCGCAGTGGGCGTCAATATAAAATCGTATTCCAGTAAAATTTCGTTAGTACGGTTCTTTATAAGCCTGCGTACTTTTTGCGCTTTGGCATAATAGGCATCGTAGTAACCGGCACTCAGTACAAATGTGCCCAGCATAATACGGCGTTTAACCTCGGTCCCGAACCCCTCCGAACGCGAACGTTTATAAGTGGTAACGAGATCGACCGCATCAGGACTGCGGTATCCATAATGCACCCCGTCATACCGTGCCAGGTTTGATGAGGCCTCGGCCATGGTTAGTATATAATAGGTTGGCACCACATAATCCAGGTACTCGAACGATACTGGCTCAACTGTGTGGCCATCGGCTTTCAGATCGTCTATTGCTTTTAATAATGCTGCCTTTACTTCAGCATCCAGACCTTCGCTGTCCAGCACTTCCTGTAAATAAGCTACTTTCTTTTTGTCGGTTGATGCCTGTAAGGTTTTGGTGTAGCTGGGCACAGCTTGTTGCGATGCAGTGCCGTCATAAGCGTCGGGCCCGGCCATTACTTCCAATAACAGCGCAGCGTCTTCAACACTTTGGGTTATAGGCCCGGGCTGATCGAAAGAAGATGCGTAGGCTATAATACCATGCCTTGATACGCGGCCATAGGTGGGTTTTAACCCAACCACACCGCAAAATGATGCAGGCTGGCGGATGGAACCTCCCGTATCGGTACCAATGGCCGCATGGCACATACCCGCTTGTACAGCCACCGCCGAACCGCCCGATGAGCCACCCGGTACGCGTGTTTCATCGGCCATGTTCTTTACGGGGCCAAAATAAGAGTTCTCGTTGGCGCCGCCCATGGCAAACTCGTCGCAATTGCAACGACCAATAATAATGGCATCTTCGGCCAACAACCGCTCAACAACGGTTGAAGAGTATATAGAAGTAAAGTTTTCTAATATTTTAGAAGAGGCGGTAACGGTGTGCCCTTTGTAGCAAATATTGTCTTTTATAGCAACAACCATACCGGCAAGCCTGCCAGTAGGTGCACCGCTTTTTAAGCGGCTATCCAACTCTTCGGCTTTTTGTAAAGCTTCATCCGCAAATACCTCGTTATAGGCATTTAAGTGTGCGTATTGCTTAATGTTAGCCAGGTATTGGTTTACCAGTTCTTTAACGGTTGTTTGTCCGCACTGCAAATCCTGCTGTATATCCGTTAAAGTGGTGTAAATTTTAGCCATAGGCCGCTAAAATAAAAAAACTTATCAGTTGATAATAAATAATTATCTACCGATAAGCTTAATTTATGAAGAATAAAGTATCGTTTATCCGATTAGGATTGCACTTTAGTTTTGTCTTCTTGCGTTTCCTTTGTGTTCGATGCATCTTTAAATTCTTTAACGCCCTGGCCTAATCCTTTCATTAGCTCAGGAATTTTGCGTCCTCCGAATAAAATTAAAATTGCAACGATAATCAGAATGATTTCTGGTGCGCCTAATCCCATGATTGATAATTTTTATATTTAAAATTCTTTTTTGATAGAGTGTTCCGGCTCAACTGTAACCGTTTCGGTATTGGCAGCAGGAACCGTGTTTTGTGTCTCGGTCTCGGCCTCAATAACAGAAGTACGCACTACAGGCTCAGACGGTTTTTCATCAAAGCTATTTATTTGATTATGTATCTCCCGTTTCACCCCTTCCGACGCATCTTTAAAGTCGCGTATACCTTTGCCTAAACCCCGTGCCAGTTCAGGAAGCTTGTTACCACCAAAAAGCAATAAGGCTACAAACAGAATTAATATTAGCTCCGGTGTGCCAATGTTCAAAAACAAAAAAACCGAACTGAACATGAGTAATTTATTTAAAGGTACAAATATATACAATTATAACTGTACAATGTTTCACTTATTGTGATGCCAACCAAGATTTTGGATTAACCGGCGTACTGCCATTATACAACTCAAAGTGAACTGTGGTTTCGCCGGTAGCAGCATCAGTTGCAGCTGCACCGATAGTTTGGCGTGTACTTACCTTTTGACCCGCACTTACACTAACCGACTTTAAGTTAGCGTAGCCCGTAAAATAAGAACCATGCTGTATAACCACCAGGTACGTACCGCTAATATCGTTTACGGCAGCTACGGTACCTTCAAACACCACACGTACAGGCGCACCGCCCGACGTACGGATATCAACACCGCGGTTGTCATTCCTAATGCCTTCTGGCGTGGTGTAAATACCAAAGCCCTGAATAATTTGCCCTACACCTACCGGCCACGGCAAACGGCCTCGGTTACCTAAAAAGTCGTTTGAGAGTTTGGCGGCAGCTGGCGTAGCCGACAGTACTTCTGAGTCGGTTTTACGGGTAATAGGTTTAGGCTTAGCGGCAACGGCAATTTCAGCAGCCGATTTATTGTCGGCCCGGGCTTTATCGGCAGCTAAAGCGGCACGACGGGCAGCCTCGGCGCGCGCTTCCTCTTCAGCTCGGCGGCGAGCCTCAGCAATCTCACGGCGTATGGCGGCCGAAATTTGCTGATCTACCTTGCGGCGTTGCGCCAGTACAGCTCTTTGTTGTTTTTTAAGCTGCCCCTCCTGTTTAGAAAGATCGGCTACTACGGCTACCTGGTTATTGCGCTCCTTACCTAAGGTTTCCTTCTCTTTTTCCTGTTCTTGCAGCAAACTGCTTTTTTGGTTCTTGGTACGGTCCAGCTCGTTTATTTTGACGTGAAGATCCTTTTGGGTGCCTTGTATAGATTGAGCCTGACGCTCGCGGTAAGTACCAAATTGTTGCAGGTATTTGAGACGCTTATAAGCCTGATTAAAATCCTTGGATGCAAAAACGAACATTAACTTGTTGTAGGCGCTCTGGTTATGATAAGCAAACACAATCATGGCTGCATATTCCTTCTTTAGCTGATTTAGCTGTTGTTGCAGGGTTTGAACGGTATTGCTGTTCTCGCTAATCTCGTTGTTAAGCAACCTGATCTCCGAGTTAACATTCCTGATCTTTTCTTCGCGAAGGCCTATTTGTGCTTTTAGGATGTTAAGTTGCTTGATGGTCGATTTTTTATTGCTTAAGGTAGCGCGATACTCGCGGTTCAAATCTTCCAACTCATTATTTAACTCGGCCCGGCGGCGTTTCAGTTCGGCACTGCTTTGGGCGTGCGCATCAAAAATGCAGAAGGCAAGAATTACAAACAGTACAAGCTTTATAAATTTCATTAATCCAAAAGTACCTATTTTAATTGGCAGGTTCAAATCCATCCGGTATGCTGAACGGGTATTCTAAAGGCTGGTTAAACTCGGTGCGGTTGTACTGCAGCGAGGCTTCAATGCTTTTATCACGCACGTTAGACAGAATGTTAATCTGCGATGGAATGATCTTATTATCGGCCTGGATAAACTGGCTATTGGTTACCTGCAGCGATTGGCGTGCAGGTGCATTGGCAAAACTGGTTTGCGTAACCTTCGAGTCAATCCCTACCAGCAACCGGTAAGCAATCTCATTTAAATTACCGGTTATAGTTATACCACCGCCCGGTGCACTTTCAATTTTTCCGTTCTCGCTTAGCAATTCGTTTATTGCATTGCCAACCAGCAACGATTCAACTGTTTGGTAATTTACCTGCCGACTGGCGTAGTTGTTTATGTAGCTGAAAGGCTTTTTCAGATATACGCGCTGCAGGCGGTTTACAACCACTATACTATCAGGCGTGATTTGCGCACGGGCAACTTCTATACCTAACAGAGCTGTTATAGAAACCCATATCTTTTTACCGTGTTGTATACGGATATTCAGGGTAACATCATTGCTTTTACCGTCAATAGTAAGCTTAGTTTTGGCCCTGCCCGAAAACGTATTAAAAACAGTTTGCTTAGAACGAATAGCCTCTAAACGTGCCAGCATAGGGTTTACAGCTTTCGCGGTTACGGTTGAATCGGCTTTACGAACTACCAGTTGCTTCTTTGCCTTGCATCCAAACAGTGCTGCCAGGCATAATGTCAACAGCAGCTTATTCAACATATTTCTTCTCATTTATCTTACGATCTAAAACTGACGATTGCCCGCCATACTCCTTTGCTTTTTTCCAGTTTTGTACCGCAGCTTCGGTATTGCCCAGGTAAAACATAATATCGCCGTAATGCTCGGTTTGTACGGCATTACCGTCTTTACTATGCGTTAACGCTTTTTCTATCCATTGGCGTGCGTCTGCATACTTTTTTTGCCTAAACAAAATCCAGGCATACGTATCTTCAAACGATGCTGTATTAGGTTGCAGATCAATACTATGTTTCGACATTTGGGCAGCCTTTTCGAGCTGCTCACCACGTATAGACAGATAATAGGCGTAGTTGTTTAATGCATAGGCGTTATCCGGATTATAAGTTAATGCTTTATCGTAAGCAGCGTCAGATTTTGTATTATCCTTCAGTTCGTGATAACAATCGCCCAATGCGGCATAACTTTGCGCCGAAAGGTCTTTATCATCCAGTTCAAGCGCTATGGTATATTTTAAATAACCTAATGCCTTGGCCGGTTGCTTTTTTTGCAAGTACGCTATAGCTACCAGGTAGTTCATCCACGCCTGATTAGGAAATAACGACAAGGCATTGTCTCCATCTTTAATGGCTTCATCTATCGCATTTTCGCCGAGCTCCAGTCGTACTAGCTGCTCATGCACCATATAGATCTCCGAGTTCAGTTCTACCGATTTTTTATAAGCGGCTTTAGCTTCCTTCAGCTTATTGTTTTGCGCCAGCATATCGCCATAAATGGCCTGCGCTTTGGCATCATTAGGATGAACGTTGGTGGCAATACGACTTAGCTCCAATGCACTGGCTTTAGCGTTAGCATCCGGAAACTTGGGCGTATAACCGAGTATAATGCGTATCTTTTGGTCTATATCCAGACCCGGCGCTTCAAAAGCCAATTGCAGTTGTTTGTAACTGGCCTCAATTTCTTTTTTGTTGCGGTAAGCATCGGCCAGGGCCAGGTGCAGCATGCCGTTGTTAGGCAATACCTTTTCGCCGCGTTGCAATACTTTAACGGCCTTATCAGTAAGGTGGTTAGAATTATAAATTTCGCCCAGCAGCAGGTAATACCTCACCTGGTCGGGATTTGAGGCAATCAGTTGCTCCAACTCCGCCGCGGCTTTTTCTACGTTATTTTGTTTCAGATATACCTTTTGCCGGTTAATTACTAGGTCATCGGTTAAACCGGTTAGCTGCTCCAGCTTGGCATATACGGCCAGGGCCTCGTCATACCGCTTTTCCAGGAAAAGGGCATTGGCTTTGTCATAGTAATAATCGGTTTTATCGGGGTTAAGACGCAGTAACTCGTCAAAAACATGCTCCAGCTTGGGCATGCTGCTGGTTTTCTCGTAACTATCGGCCAGGGCTACCCAATACCATTCATTATTGGGTTTCAGGGTTACGGCTTTTTCAAGTAGTTGCTGTACATCAGCATGCTTGTTTTCCATACTGCGCAAGCCCGACAACTGGTACATAGCTGCATCATTATTGGCATCAACCTGCAACACACGTGCAAAAAGCTCGGCAGCGCCTTTAAGATCTTCTATCGTTTTTTTGCGCAGGGCCTCATAATAAATTTGCTGCACAGCCATGCTGTCAACGGATGTTACCGGCTTACGGGAACTCAAGTTTGTGCCATTGGTTTGTGCAACCGCCATAGCCGGAATGAGTAATAAGCCTATACCAAAGTACCCGATTTTCATATACTTATTTATACTACGCCTGTATGCCCATAACCGCCAGCACCGCGCGATGTTTCACTCAACACTTCAACTTGTTGCCACTCCACTTTTTCATGCTTGGCTACTACCATTTGTGCAATACGGTCGCCGGTGTTGATCTCAAAATCATTATCCGAAAAATTAATGAGCAACACTTTTATCTCGCCGCGGTAATCGGCATCAACCGTACCCGGAGAATTTACAATGCCAATACCATGCTTAAACGCTAAACCACTACGTGGGCGTATTTGTGCTTCAAAACTTTCTGGCAGTTCAATGTGCAGGCCGGTTGGAATTAGTTTACGTTCCATGGGTTTTAGAACCACAGTGTCTTCTATATCGGCGCGCAGATCCATACCGGCAGCATGCAAGGTTTCATAAGCCGGCAGGTCATTTTTAGAGTTATTGATGATTTTGATGGTCATTACTATCTTTTTAGTATGGCCAGTATTCTTTTCCGCTCAGCCATAAAGGCAGCCCCTGCAAATAACACAAGCAGGGCATTACCTACCACTAAACTGCGATGAAAAACACTGAATGATAAAAATACGATTATGATTGAACTTATAATATAGGTTAAGTTTTTTTTGACGTTGTATGGTATGGGATAGTTTTTTTGCCCCCATAAGTAGGACAGCACCATCATAACCGTGTAAGCAATTAAAGAGGCCCAGGCAGACGCCATGTAACTGTACGCCGGGATAAAAACAACGTTGAGTACAACAGTAACTAAAGCGCCTACACCAGATATATATAAGCCATACTTGGTTTGGTCTGACAGCTTATACCAAATGGACAAATTCATGTATATACCTAAACTTACATACCCGAAAAGCAGCAATGGCACTACATTAAGACCCGACCAGTATGATTTGCCTATAAAATACTTAAGCAATTCTATATTAGCCATTAAACCCACAAAAATTACCGACACGGCAATCACAAAGTAATTCATGATTTGCGCATATGTATTTGCAGCATTCTCTTTTTTTGCCTGGCTGAAAAAGAATGGTTCTGCGCCCAGCCTGAACGCCTGTACAAACAAGTTTAAAAAGATGGCGATTTTGGCACAGGCATTATAAATACCCAATTGTGTACTGCTGATATTCTCCGGCAAAAGCTTCCCTATCAATATCTTATCGAGATTTTCATTAATAATAAAGGAGAAGTTGGCAATGAGCACCGGCCAGCTATAGCGCAGCATGTCTTTAAACATGGGCGCATCAAAATTAGGTTTCAGTTTTAGCAGTTCAGGCAACAGCATTACAAAGGTGAGCAAACTGGCTACTACATTAGATAGGAATACATACCCCAGCCAACCCGGCCTAAACCAAGACTGAATCCATACCGCCCCTGGTAATTGGTGGTTTACTACATAAGGCAGCACCAGTATAAAAATAAGGTTAAGCCCAATAAATGTAAATATGTTCACCAGCTTTAACAAGCCGTATCGCCCCGGCCGCCCATCTGCACGTAGCTTGGCAAAAGGGATAACACACCAGGCGTCAATAACCAGAATGGCAATAAAAAAGCGGGTGTAATTATCATAATCAGCAACTGATGTTTGGGAATCTACCCTGATCCAATTGGTTATAGCGCTCACAAAAGGCAGCGTAGTAAACAAAAAAAGCAAGGTGATAATGAATATGGCAGCAAAGGAGTTGTTGTAAACCTGCTGCTTATCGTCGGCTCTTTTATTAAGGTACCTAAAGTAGGTGGTTTCCATACCAAAAGACAGCAAGGCATTGAGCATAGATGCCCAGCTGAACATGTTTCCGAAAATACCATACACGCGCGGTGGGTACGCCCGGGTGTATAACGAGGTGAGGAAGAAATTTAACGTTCGGCCTGCAACGGTTGTTAACCCATATACAGCAGTTTGACCGGCAAATTTTTTAGCAGTAGACAAATTGTTTGAATTTAGCGTCCGTAGATGATGGTTGACAACTCATAGTATGCGAAAGTCCTTAAACCGTCGTAAACTGTGAATTACAAACTAAGACCTTATTTTCATCTTTTAACTACTTCAAAGTTACGATAGTTTTTGATTTCGCCTTCCTCACTGTTTACCGATGTTACGCGTGCCCGTTCGGGTCCTTCATTGCACCATTCTAAAAACATTTCGAGCATAGCGGGCTCGGCCTCTGCTTCGATGTATACATCGCCATTGGCTTCGTTACGGGCAATACCACGTACGCCTAACTGATCAGCCACGGCCTTGGTTGAGGCACGAAAAAAAACGCCCTGTACTTTGCCTTGCACGGTTATATTTAAATGCTTTATCATACAGCCTTATAAATTAACTGCAATAATACGGCTTATGACACAATGGGAAGTGATTAAAGTAAACGTTTTACCTGCGTTTCGGGTGTAATTTTCAACCCATCTAACCCGGTTAATAAGTTCAACCCTGGTGTTTTACCGGGCTCTAATGTACCATACTCATCATCGATTCCTAAAAAGCGGGCCCCATTTATAGTGCCCCACTCCAGCAATTTAGCAATAGTTAGTGATGGAAAAGCGCCTTGCAGAGTGCGCATCTCGCTTAAAATACACAGTTTATCGTTGGATGCCAGGCTATCGGTACCTAAGGTAAGATTAAAACCTTCGTCTAAAAACAGTTCAACTTTAGGGAGGCGGCCTTCAATGTACAAGTTAGCATTGGGGCAAAAGCACCAGTTTATTTTACGGTCAAACCGTTTTACAAAATAAATATCTTTTAAGTTGGTACAGGTGTTATGTACCATTAAAATCTCGCTTCGGCTGCTCAGCAGGGGCACTATTGATTGAAGGGAATTACGGGCCTGAGGTTTGAAATAGCTGATATCCATTCCAAATGACTCATAAAGGTCAATAAACTTTCCGTTTTTGTAACGGTAAAATTTATTCTCATCCTCGCACTCCTGGTTATGCATGCTCAGAAGATTATCGTAATTATCGCTATAGGCCTTAATTAGCCTAAAAAGTTCTTTAGATACCGAGTAAGGTGCATGGGGAGTAATGGATGTAGCCATTGGCTTGAACTGCTTTTGCAGCTCGAGCGCATTTTGAAAGGCAATTTCTGCCCGTTCGGGCAAAAAGCTAAACATCTCAATAAACGTATGGTAATATAATTTACTGCCCTGTTTAGCAGCTAAACTGTTGGCACTGTTGGAGATATCACCAACAGCTACAATGCCATTGTCAAACATCTGCTGATCGGCCGCTGCTGCTGCTTTCGCTATAGCATCGTCATCAGCAACGCGCAGCTTTTGCACGTCCTTAATAAACTCTACAAGGCCTGTACCTTTTTGAGTTTGGCCCTGTAAGTGAGATAGTTCCACATGGCAGTGGGTATTCACAAACCCAGGGCAAAGTATACCGTTCAACTGCTCAACCTCAACTCCGGGTTGTGCGAAAGTACTTACTGAAATGATCTTACCTTCATCGTCAACGGTTACAATTCCATTTTTTATCGGATCGGCTATTATTGAAAAAACGTAATCGGCTCTAAAACTTTTCATTTAATGAAATTTATCTTTCAAACTCCCCACCTATCCAGAACATTATTTAAATGTAGCAACATAACTGTGTACTACAATTAACTTTTAGTTGTTGTTTTTTAATTTTACAATTCTAAAACGAAGCTTTAAAAGCCGCCCAACTATTTTATTTATCTTTGTATTGTGAACGCAAACAATAGTAAGATTGATATCCGCAGCCTAAGTTTAGAAGCTCTGCAACAACACTTTATAAGCATGGGCGAAAAGGCCTTTCGTGCTAAGCAGGTGTATGAGTGGCTTTGGAAAAAATCATGTTTTTCATTTGAGGACATGAGTAATATTTCAAAAGAACTACGCCAGAAACTGGAGGCGCAATTTACTATTAATAATGTGATTATTAACAACTCACAGTTTAGCGCGGATAAAACTATAAAAAATTCCTTTAAGTTGTATGATACACACTTAATTGAGGGTGTGTTGATTCCAACTACAGACAGAATGACGGCCTGTGTGTCATCACAAGTTGGTTGCAGCCTCACTTGTAAGTTTTGTGCTACCGGCTATATGGACCGTAAGCGCAACCTTAACCCGGATGAAATTTATGATCAGGTTGTTTTATTAAGCCAGCAGGCACAGCAAAATTACGGCATACCGCTTACCAATATTGTTTACATGGGCATGGGTGAGCCTTTACTTAATTATGCCAACGTACTAAAATCTATTGAACGCATTACCGCCGAAGATGGACTCAATATGGCTGCTAAACGCATTACGGTATCAACCGCTGGTATTGCCAAGATGATTAAAAAGCTTGGTGACGATCAGGTGAAGTTTAACCTGGCATTATCCTTACACGCTGCTAATGACGAAAAGCGCAACCAAATTATGCCCATTAATGAGCAAAACTCACTAAAAGCGTTGGCCGAGGCTTTAAAATATTACTACAACAAAACTAAAAACTCGGTTACTTACGAGTATATTGTATTTAACAACTTTAATGATGAATTGCAGGACGCCATGGAACTGGCCCGTTTTTGCAAGCACCTCCCCTGCAAGGTAAATATCATTGAATACAATCCAATCTCATTTGCCGACTTTGTAAATGCTGGTGAAGACAAAATTGATGCCTTTGCCGCTTATTTGCGTAAACAAGGCATTATTACCAACGTGCGCCGTAGCCGCGGTAAGGACATTGACGCCGCATGCGGTCAGTTAGCGGTAAAAGATGGCGATAAAGTAAAGAGTGAACAATCGGCAGAAAAAACGCTGGTTGTTTAAAGCTGCAATCACCTATTGTGCACTGATAGTTTGCTTTTTTAGTACTGCATCTTTATTCTTGGTTACTGAAGCTTAAACAAAAGTGAATCTGCGCAACACCTATCTCGGTAATTTTTTAAACCTGCTTTTCCCGAGGTTGTGCCAGGCCTGTCGGGCCAGTTTGCTGGGTACCGAAGATCTTCTTTGCACACACTGCCTTTATGATTTGCCTTATACCAACTTTGCCAGCCAACCGGGCAATATTGTAGCGCAACAATTTTGGGGCAAGGTTAATGTACAATTTGCCTACGCCCTGCTTTATTTTGAAAAAGGAGGCAAAGTACAGCACTTAATACACCAGTTTAAGTATAAAGACATGCCCGCCATTGGCAATAAGCTGGGCAATATAGCAGGCGAACAATTAATTGTCAATCCATCACTCGGCACAGTTGATTATATTATCCCCGTGCCGTTACATAAGAACCGCTTGCGCGAACGTGGTTACAATCAAAGCGCCCGCTTTGCACAAGGATTAGCCGATAAGCTTTCAGCGCCTGCATTGGAAAACAATTTGGTGCGACTGGTTAAAACTTCTACCCAAACGCGTAAATCGCGTTTTGAAAGGCACGAAAATATGAAACAGGTTTTTGCTGTATTGAAACCAGAACAGCTTGCCGGCAAACATATTTTACTGGTTGATGATATTGTAACCACCGGCTCCACGCTGGAAGCCTGCGCGCAAGAATTATTAAAAGTGCAGGGGCTCACCTTAAGTATTGCCACCATTGCCTACGCGGTGTAAGTTTGAATTATAGATGGTCTATTTCAGATTATCTAACCTGAATATAGGAATTAAACAGATGTTTTTTATCACATCACACACCTTAAGAGCGCTTTTTTGGCGAGGAATAAGCAATCAAAAATCCAACATCAGAAATCTGAAATATTTTTGAAACTTTCTGAGAAACAACTCCGTACAAGTACATGGAGCGTTTGATCATAATTAATGGCAGGAGTTCGTTGTAAAAAGCGGCTCCTGTTTTTTGTTATCATATAACCACAAAAAAAGCCGGCAAAACCGGCTTACATGCTTTCAAGATTCTTTTACTGCTGCTGGTAGCGGCTCAGCTTATCGTACAAATTTTTCGGATCGAACGGCTTCAGAATAAAATCATTCATACCCACCTCTTCAATCTGATTTAGCTGATTGCTTAACATAGACGCTGTTAAAGCTATAATAGGCACATTTTTAAAGTACTCATCGTCCTTACCGCGCAAAGCCTGTGTAGCTTCCAGGCCGCCCATTTCGGGCATATGAATATCCATCAAAATAACATCATAATTGCGGTTGGCAACTGTTTTTTGCACAGCTTCTAAGCCATTTTCGGCAAAATCGGCTTGTATACCCCACTTTTTGAGCACCTTATTAATTAACAGACGGTTAATTTGATTATCATCGGCCACCAGTACATTTATTTTTAAGCCAATCTCGGCTGCATTATCATTTGCCATGGTGTAATTTTCCACTTTTTTGAAGGTAATAGTAAACCAAAAAGTTGAACCCTGCCCCAGCACGCTGTCGACGTTAATACGCGAATCGTGCAGTTCGATCAAGCTTTTTGTTATAGCCAGCCCTAAACCTGTACCACCATACTTACGGGTAGTATCGGTAGAAGCCTGTTTAAATGACTCAAATATAGTATTAGTTTTGTTAGCAGGAATGCCTATGCCGGTATCAGTTACGGCGAAACGTATGCGTACCTCCTGCGAGGTTTGCTCTAACACTTTCAAGTCGATAGTGACACCGCCTTTTTCGGTAAACTTAACCGCATTACTTGCCAGGTTAAGCAGTATTTGAACCAAACGGGTACGATCGGCAAGTATGCGTTGCGGCACCTCGCTGTCTACGCTTTCTTTAAAATAAATTTCTGTAGCATTAAGCTTATACTGCATAGAGCTTACCACGCTATGCACCAGCTCACGTAAATCTACCGGCGTTTTTTCGAGCTCTATATTGCCGGTTTCAATTTTGGCAAAGTCGAGCACATCGTTAATCAACGTCATCAAGTTCTCTGCCGAGAATTTCAGAATATGTAAATTCTCTTTTTGTGACTCTGTCGGGTTATCTTCTGACAATAGGTGCGACATACCTATCACGGCGTTCAACGGCGTACGTATCTCATGGCTCATTACCGATATAAACATATCCTTAGCCTTGCTTAGCTGCAGTGCTTCTTCTTTGGCCGCAATCAGCTCCAGCTCGGCTTTTTTCTTGGATGTTATATCAATAATTACTTCAATAAACTTTTTAACCTTACCCGTTTCATCTAAAATAACCGAATTAATTACAGATATCCACAATGGCTGCCCGTCCTTTCGGTACACCAGCAAATCCACTTCAAACGACTGCTTGTTTTTTGAAAGCTCCCGTGATTTCTCAATGATACTACAGTCAGTAAGTTCTCCCTTCAATACATCGCCTAGATGGGTGCCTTTTACAACGTCCAGGTCGTACCCTGTAATTTTCTCGAAGGCATCATTTACCCATTCTACGTTGCCTTCGCTATCATTAATTACTATGCCGCTCACCGTGTTACTGGCCACTAATGAGAGTAGCGTTAATTCTTCTTCGTTTTTCTTACGGTCGTTGATATCCACACATACAGTAACCTGTCTTTCTAATTGTCCGCTCTCGTTAAAGAAAGGACTGTTAGACAAGAATACCCAGTGTGGGGTACCATCTTTTTTGTAGATTAGGATCTCTATTTCGTAAGGTGTGTTGTGGGCATAAGCTTCTTTGGCTTTTTCGAACACATTAAGGTCGGTATGTTCACCAACCAGCATATTGCCAAACATCCTGCCTTTCATCTCTTGCAGGGTGTAACCTAAAGCCTCTTCCAGCGCCTCATTCATCCAAATCACCCGGCCTTCGCGGTCGCGGATGAGAACACCGCTTGGCGATTTGGCTGATGCAAATGATAAAACTTCGAGGTCCTGCTCGGCCGTTTTACGTGCAGAGATATCAAGAAGGATTTTAATGTACTTTTCAACCTTGCCTTCGCTATTCAATATAGGCGAATTTGTTACCGATACCCACATAAAGTGGCCATCCTTATGCTGAATTTTAATCTCGATTTCGAAAGCTTTTTTAGACTGCAGCAGTTCGTTTAACCGGGTACTGATAGCATGATCGGTATAATCACCTTTAAACACTTCGCCCATCTGCTTATTCATCAAATCGGCCAGGTTATATCCGGTAATGCTTTCAAAAGCTTCGTTGGTCCATATCACCTTGTTATCGGCGTTGGTAATAGCGACGCCGTTGCTCACCTTACTGGCAACCAGCGAAAGCTGTTCAATTTGGGCCTGGGTCTTTTTCTGGGCTGTTATATCGCGTCCACTAGCATACCATTTACCGTCGCGGTTTATGGCTGTCCAGCTTATGCACTTTTCTTCCTGACTTTTAGCAAGTACACAGGTTTCAAGCTCGAATGCTTTTTTAGTACGCAAACCCGACTCAATTAACTGTGCAAACTGATTACGGTCATGATCAACTACAAACTCCCATAATGAGCGGCCTATCAGTTGCTCGGGTTTGTAACCCAGCACATTTTCAACAGCATTGTTAATCAGTTCAATCTTCGAAGTTTCATCAGCGATGTAATGTATTTCAGATGAACTGTTAAACAGCGTAAAAAAATCTTTATGCCGCTCCAGGTTTTGTTCCAGCTCCTTTTTTTGCCTGCGAAGCGAAAGGTGTGAGATGACCTCGCCGGCCAGGGTTTGCAGGGCGTCGCGTTGCTCTGGGCTTAATGTTTTCGGCTGATTATCAAAAACACAAAGTGATCCCAAACGGTAACCGTCGGGATCAACCAATGGTGCACTTGCATAAAAACGTATGCCCATGCCGCCTTTCACGAAGTCACTTTCTGCAAAAATTTCATGCTTGCTGGCGTCGTTAACCTCTACCAGCACATCATCCATAATGGTATAACGGCAAAAGGCGTCGGCCCGCGGTATTTCATCAACCGGCAAACCTATTTTTGATTTAAACCACTGCCTATTTCCATCAATAAAGGTAATAAAGGCTAAAGGCGCCTGGCAAATGTATGAAGCCAAACGGGTGAGCGCATCATACTCCTCTTCCGGAAACGAATCCAGAATATCGTAAGAATGAAGCGCTTTTAAACGTTCATCTTCATTGGCAGGAACAGACGACCGGTCAATTACCATGTATTACTTTAATGATTATACGTGCTTAACTATACAAGGGAAACTTTTCAGTTAACGCATGTACACTTTTACGTACTTTCTTTAAAGATTGTTCGCTTTCCGGATCTTTAATTACATCATCAATTAATTCGGCTATCTGCTCCATTTGTTTTTCTTTCATGCCGCGGGTAGTTACCGCTGCGGTACCTATACGTATACCTGAAGTTACAAAAGGCGATTTATCATCAAACGGAACCATGTTTTTATTTACGGTTATATCTGCCTGCACTAAGGCATTTTCAGCAGCTTTGCCCGAAATATTTTTGTTACGAAGATCAATTAATATCAAATGGTTATCCGTACCGCCCGATACAATTTCGTAACCCAGTTCGATCAGTTTTTTAGAAATGGCCTGTGCATTAAGTTTTACCTGCAGCACATACTTCATATAGCTGTCGCTAAGCGCTTCCTGAAAAGCCACAGCTTTAGCAGCGATAATATGCTCCAGCGGGCCACCCTGTGTGCCGGGGAAAACAGCGCCATCCAACAAAGCCGACATTTTTTTGATCTCGCCTTTAGGCGTTTTCAGGCCCCATGGATTATCAAAATCCTTACCCATCATAATCATACCGCCACGTGGGCCGCGCAAGGTTTTGTGGGTAGTTGTAGTTACAATATGACAATGCGGAAGCGGATCGGTTAATAAACCACGCGCAATTAAACCTGCCGGGTGAGAAATATCGGCCAGTACTAAAGCACCTACCTCATCGGCCACCTGGCGTATAAAGGCATAATCCCAATCGCGCGAGTAAGCCGAAGCGCCGCAGATGATCAGTTTAGGTTTCTCCTGCAATGCGGTTGCACGTAGTTGCTCATAATCAATCAAACCTGTTTCTTTAACTACACCATAAAAGAACGGCTGGTACAATTTACCCGAGAAGTTTACAGGCGAACCATGGGTTAAGTGACCGCCGTGCGACAGGTCGAACCCTAATATCTTATCGCCGGGCTGTAATACGGCCAGCATAACAGCGGCATTGGCTTGCGCGCCCGAGTGCGGCTGCACATTTACCCACTCGGCATTAAACAGTTGCTTGGCACGCTCAATGGCAATGGTTTCAATTTCATCCACAATCTGGCAACCGCCATAGTAACGCTTACCGGGTAAGCCTTCGGCATATTTGTTAGTTGCTACCGAGCCGGCAGCTTCCATTACCTGCTTGCTTACAAAGTTTTCTGACGCAATAAGCTCTAAGCCTTCTTCCTGGCGTTGTTGCTCAGCATCCAGTAATTCAAATATCAGTTTGTCTTTTTTCATGGTCTTTACAAGGCGCCTAAGTTAATCAAAATCAGTGTGGTGTTCGGGGCGCAATCCAAAAATTATTATAATCCAGTCCTAATTGTATATCTATTAACTCCTGCTGCAGCATCTCCAGCATGGCCAAAAAGTTATAAATAAAATGCACCCGGTTCTCTGAGTTTTTCACCATGGCATTAAAATCGAGCTTGCCATTAATACGCAGCAGATCATCAATCACTTTCTTTTGTTGCTCAATGGTGTAAGGGTATTGCACTACCGTGTGCGTTACTTCCTCTGAGCGGCTAAGGTAACGTCGTGTAACCCGTTCGTAAACCTGCATCAGGCGGTAAAGGGTAAGTTCTGAAAGCTCTTCGCCGGGGGTAGCTACGGCTTCAATGCCAGCAAGTTCGGCCGCGATATTGCCACGGCGCTCCTGCTTAAAGCGCTCATCCTCAAGTGGCCGCAACTGCTCGCATATATCTTTAAACTTTTTATACTCAATCAGTTTTCTGATGAGGTCCTCTTTGCTGTCAACCTCGTTCTCACCATTTTCGGCCTCATAACGGGGTAATAGCATTTTAGCCTTTATGCGCATAAGGGTAGCGGCCACAAATATAAACTCGCTGGCCAGCTCCATATTCAGGCTATTCATCTGGTGTATGTAGTCCAGAAAATCGTTGGTGATGCGGGCTATGGCAATCTCATGTATATCCAGCTCATCTCTTTCAATAAAAAAGAGCAGTAAATCGAAGGGGCCTTCAAACTGCGGCAACCGGATAGCAAAACTCTCATCGGCCATAGTATACCAAAGATAAGATTATTATAAATTGACCTTACAAATTTCTTTAATTCACCCCCTATTGCACGTAACCACATACAACGGTTATTGTAAAGTATCTATCAAACCATAATGCATAACTGATTTTTTTGATCCACCCGGGTAATTATCAAAGGCGGTATACTGCAGATACTTTTTGTCTGAATCAATACCCGGCATCACCTGGCCTATTACCTTCCTCAGCTGCATATTTTCCTTTTTCAAGGCAGCGGTATCTTTTAAGTTCAGTTTTGATACGTAATAAATCATCGGAAACATACCTTCATCCATAGGCTGGTTAAACACCCTAAATATTTTAGGCTGTGTAGGCAATTGTTTCACAATAAGCGGAAACTTGTAGGCAGCCTCCGCTTCAGTAATTACCTTACTATAAAATTCGTCAATCTCCGGCTCTTTGGCATAGCGCCATATAGTGCTGGGCAGCGCGCAACTGCGTGACAGGTTAAGCGTATTAACAACGTCCATAAGGTAGCCCTTGGCATATTTTTGTTTAGCAACTTCGTAAAGCTCCGGAGCGGTTTTACCTTGTATAGCGTGAGGGTTTAATTCCAGCTCGGTTAGTTTCCAACCGTAATCCAGTTTGTTATAATAAGCTGTCAGCAACCATTTATCAGTTCCATTTTTTAATAGATAAAAGGCAAAGTACATCTCCTTAGTACCGGGCTGATAATTGAGCGAATAATTGTTAGCCCCGTGATGGTTAGCTTTAATAACGTTAGGGCGCTTATACTGATGCACTACGTAAAATTCATCGAGTAAGCTGTTTTGGCCCGATTGCATGCGTATGCTGCACAGCTCAACCGTGCGGTTAATATTTACATCCTGCAACATAGTGCGCGACATGATATCCTCAAACAGCTTGGCATTGTTGGCTTTTAAGCCGGCTAAAAGTGTTTGGTTCATGTTATGAAAATCACCGGCGATGCCCGACGGAATTTCCTCATTTTTCCAGGTACCTGGACCATTTTTACAGGCGTTTAACGCAACAAGCACCGCCATTAACCAGCCAATAAAGCAACGGCTTCTTGAAAATATCATAGCAATTAATCAGGTTGATAATCTATTTTCAAATATGGCAATTATAGCTGGTTATGGACATAGACTTCAATACGTTACAATCATTTTTTATAATAACAGGAAAAAGGCCATAAAATAAATCCCGCATCACACTTTCAAATTAAAAGTACTTTTATATATATTTGCATACAGCAATTTCAGGTTGTGCTTGATATTAAAAACGTAGTCTCCTTAGCAATAATAGCGGCATGAGCATTAAACGAAAAATATGGATTGGTATAAAAGTGATTATTACCGTAGGCGCAATATGGCTATATATTAGGTGGAAAGACGCCAGCAACTACGGCGGCCAGCGATATAAGGAGCCTTTCCGCATAGCCGGCAACCTTTATTACGTAGGTACACGCGATGTAACTTCATACCTGTTGGCCGGACCAAAAGGCCACGTGCTGATTGATGGTGGCTACCCGGGAACTGCGCCTATGATTATAAAGAGCATTACCCAACTCGGCTTTAAAATTACGGATGTAAAAATACTGCTCAACTCACATGCTCACGTTGACCATGCAGGTGGCTTGGCCCAACTGCAAAAAGCATCGGGGGCACAATTGTGGGTGAGCGAGAATGATGCCGATATTATTGAGTCGGGCGGCGCAAGTTACAGAAACCCGGGCCCGTTAAATTTACTGATGCATCTGGGTATTATAGGCTATCCTGCTGCCCGGGTTAACCACCGGTTTAAGGACGGAGCCCAAATACGCCTGGGACCAATTGAACTTACCGCACACGTTACCGGCGGCCACACGCCTGGTGCCACTACCTGGGCAATCCCGGTTCAGGAAGGTAACCGCAAATTGCTTGCGGTTGATATGTGCGATTTACAATTGCCTATGCCCCAGTCAATTTTTAATTGGAATTATGATACACAAATTCAGAAAGAATTTGAACGTGGTTTTAAAACACTGCGCAGCTTGCCCACCGACATTTACCTTGCCAACCACGCCCGAACCTACAGCCAGAAGCGTAAGCTGGCCGAACGCAGCATTGCAAAAGACCCTATAGCACCGTTTATAGACAGGCAGGGTTATTTGGACGATATTAATAAGGCTGAAAAGAAGTTCATACAAACCATAAAAGAACAGAAGCAATCTGATTAACGGTTAAAACATACGTACAACTAGCTTACAACCACAAGCTATTTTACTGGCTAATTAAATTCAATGCCCATAAAAACAAATAGCTTTAACAAATTGTCAATTCAAATACCAACAAAAATAGCTTACTTTGTAAGTTAATTATCTGTATTCAATTCATGCAAGTACCGGCCGGCGATTTACTCCAAAAAATAAATTCACCATCTGATTTAAAGCAGTTTAGTGAGGATGACTTAGAGCAGATCTCGCAACAGCTACGCCAATATATCATTGATGTGGTGTCGGTAAATGGCGGCCATTTTGGCGCCAGCCTGGGTGTGGTTGAACTAACTGTAGCCCTGCATTATGTACTGAATACCCCTTATGACCAACTGGTTTGGGATGTAGGCCACCAGGCCTACGGGCACAAGATACTGACCGGCCGTCGTGATAATTTTCATACCAACCGTATTTACGGAGGTTTGAGCGGGTTTCCTAAACGTTCAGAAAGTGAATATGACACGTTTGGCGTAGGCCACTCTTCCACTTCTATATCGGCTGCATTAGGCATGGCCGTTGCTTCGCATTATAAAGGTGAGAAAGACCGCCAGCACGTAGCCGTAATTGGCGATGGCGCCATGACTGCCGGTATGGCCTTCGAGGCATTAAATCATGCCGGTATTGCCAACAGTAACCTGCTCGTTATACTGAATGACAATAACATGTCTATTGACCCTAACGTGGGTGCTTTAAAAGAATACCTGGCCGATATTACCACCTCAAAGCCGTATAACAGCTTTAGGGCCGATATTGGCTATGTGCTTTCCAAGCTTTCGGCCATTGGGCCCGACGCTTTGAAGTATGCTAAAAAGATAGAAAAAAGCATTAAGGGAACTTTACTTAAACAAAGCAATTTGTTTGAGGCCTTAAAATTCAGGTATTTTGGTCCTATTGACGGCCATGATGTAAAACACCTGACCAAAGTGCTGCGTGATTTGCGTGATATACCTGGGCCCAAATTATTGCATTGCGTTACCGTTAAAGGTAAAGGTTATGCTTTGGCCGAAAAGGACCAAACCAAGTGGCACGCCCCCGGCTTATTTGATAAAATTACCGGCGAGATTAAAAAGACTTACTATGAAAAGCCCCAGCCACCTAAATTTCAGGATGTGTTTGGGCACACGATGATTGAATTAGCGGAGCAAAACGCTAAAATTATGGGTATTACCCCGGCCATGCCATCGGGCTGTTCTTTAAACCTGATGATGAAGGCCATGCCCGACCGTGCTTTTGACGTAGGTATTGCCGAACAGCATGCCGTTACTTTTTCGGCCGGATTAGCGTCCCAGGGCTTAGTTCCGTTCTGTAACATATACTCCAGCTTTATGCAGCGGGCTTTTGACCAGGTGGTACATGATGTAGCTATACAAAAGCTGAACGTGGTGTTATGCCTTGACCGTGCCGGCCTGGCCGGTGCCGACGGACCAACACACCACGGCGCTTATGATTTGGCTTACATGCGCTGTATTCCTAACCTGGTGGTATCATCGCCCATGAATGAGGAAGAGCTACGCAACCTGATGTTTACTGCACAATTGGAAAACGCAGGTCCGTTTGTAATACGCTATCCGCGTGGTAATGGGGTAATGGTAGATTGGCAACGCCCTATGAAAGCAATCCCTGTAGGCAAAGGCCGCAAAATTTGCGATGGCGAAGAACTAGCTATCCTGTCTATTGGCGCCATTGGAAACGAGGTAGTTAAAGCGACAGGCGAATTAAATAATGACGGCATCTATCCAGCCCATTATGATTTGCGTTTTGTAAAACCGCTTGATGAAGCTATGCTACATGAAGTGTTTACCAAATACAGCAAAGTAATTACGGTAGAAGACGGCTGCCTGGAAGGCGGTGCCGGAAGCGCCGTACTAGAATTCATGGCTGACCATAAATACCAAGCCGAAGTAGTACGCTTAGGTATACCAGATGCAGTGATTGAACATGGTGAGCAACCCGAACTTTGGGCCGAATGCGGTTACGATGCAGCAAGCATAATACGCACGGTAAAAAGCATGGGTGTTAAGCAAAACCAACATATCATTGCTTCTTAGGCGCAGCGTTGAGAGAGCCAAGAGTCGAGACAGAGAACCTTTAATTAGTAGTATTAGTAAATAGTTTTACAGCAAACTTAATAGCTATTACAGTAACCTATGCGGTTACCCTTACCACTGTTTGCCCAAACCTGAGCAGGTCAGGGTCAAGATTCAGGCTAGCCATGTGATCAGGATCCAGGTCTATTACCACGCCGCGCTCGTGTGTGCCTCTGCCGCTAAACTCCACCTCAACGCCCATTTGCTGGAATGCAAGCCGGATGGCTTCGCGGAGGGTTATTCCGTCGGCAATCATTAGCTCCATATCTACCGTAAATATTTGTATTTGGCGGCCTTCTACAACGGCGGCAACACCTGCGTCTATTTCTTGTTGAGTCATGTTTATGGGTGCAATTGTACCTATTATTTAGAAAAAGCACAATGGGGATGATGAGTCTTTTGCCTTAAACGTTATAGCAGTAATAAAAGTCAGGTATCAAGGTATTAACCATGTACCATCCCACCCGGCACCTTGCCAGCTAAACTTAGCCCGGCGGTTGCCATCGCGACTCAGTTGCAGATATTCCAAATAATTCACATTTATTTTAACCACAGCAAAGTTTTCATATCCGGCGGCGTCGGCATCATCAAACTTTCGATTCGATAGATGTAATAATCCATCCGTTGCCTCCTCAACAGATGTTGTGGGCGCTGGCTGAGCCAGGTAAGACCTCCGGCTTCTGTAACCGTCCTTTTGCCAGTAAAATGCAGCAGTATCATTCTGAAAATGTATTTCGGCCTCCCCTTTCAAAATCAGTTGTATCTTTTGCTCATCGTTATAGCTAATTACGGTGAGTTTATTATTTTGCTTTATGTCCCCTACTTTCGGTGAGCGTACGTCGGTATAAAAAATGATCGAGCGGTTATCTGCCGAGCCTTCTCTTAAAACCACCGTATAAGCATCAATATAATCGGCTGCATAACTACATACCTGGATATACTTAAAACCTGCATTATCACCGTCTCTTTGGCCTGTTAGCTTCTTCCAGCTAGCATTAATTATGTCTTCCAGATCCTCATTCATGTAGCTATAAAAAAAAATTATTTTTTTTGTGTAACACTTTGTAATACAGTGCGTCTTATCGGTACTTTTAAAAGTATTTGTTGTTCTTTATAAGGTCAGTTAATGATAAAAGGTCTGTTACAAATACACCAGGCCTTTTATTTTTATAGCATTTTAGCTACTGTAGCCGGTATACGTGCAGCAACCTGCCCCGGTAATACAACCTGTAAACGGTTAGGCAACGCCAACTCATCCCCCGCCTTGCCATGCAAATACACGCCCATTATACAAGCCTGTTCGGGCGTAAATTTCTGCGCCAGTAAAGCCGTGATAATACCTGTTAACACATCGCCCATGCCGCCTACTGCCATGGCCGCATTGCTGGTGGAGTTAAAATACAGGTTACCATCGGGTGTGCCGGTTATGGTATAACTATTTTTTAGCACGATGCACAGTTTCAATTCCTGCGCTTTCAACCTTAGCGTTTGCAGGCGTTGCCACCAACTGTCATGTTCGCCAAACAAGCGGTCAAACTCTTTCATGTGTGGGGTAATGATGCTACCGGCCGGCAGCTCACAAAGTAATTTAGAATGCGTGGCAAGCAAGTTCAGTCCGTCGGCATCAACTACAACGGGCTTATCATATTCATTCAAAACATGCTGTAGCAGGCTGAGTGCATCCTCATCTTTACCTAACCCCGGGCCAATGGCCACAGCGCTGTACCTATCCAGTTCCAGATCGGGCAATTCATACTCCTGCCGCACAATGGCCATAACCTCGGCCTGGTAACTGTTAAGTGCGGTTAGTCCGCTTTGGGGTATACATGCGGTGGTTAAACCGGCGCCAGTATAAACACAGGCCGACGAGCACAGCAAAGCCGCACCCATTGTTTTGGCCTGCCCTGCAATAATAAGCGCATGCCCAAAGGTACCCTTATGACTAAACCGCTGCCGGGGTTTAAGCCATGCTTTAATATCCTTCTCTTCTACCAGCTGATAGGGCGATTGCAATGATTGAATGTAGGTCTCGTTCAATCCTATATTTACCGCTTCCCAACAATTTATGTAAGGCCCCGATTCGGGCAGCAAAAAATTTATTTTAGGCTGCTGAAAAGTGATGACCAGATCGGCTTTCAGCACAGTAGCATCAGGCATAACTTCACCGTCGGTAAAAAACCCGGTGGGCACATCAATAGCTACTACCGGCTTTTCAAGACTGTTGAGGTAGGTGACCAGTCTTTCGTAATCGCCGCTTAACGGTTTATTAAGGCCACTGCCTAACAGGGCATCTATTAAAATATCGCTGGTTTCACTGAGTTCCTGATAACCGGCTGTTAACTCAGTTATAGTTACCGGCAGCAATTGTAAGCGCTGCAAGTTGGTACTAAAATCATCAGATGTGCGGTCAGAAAAGCGAGCAATTTTTACATTGAGAAGGGTGTAGCCATGCTCATGCAGCAGCCGGGTAATAGCCATGCCATCACCTCCATTATTACCGGTACCGCAGTATACGGTTATAGACTTCCGCTTATCGGAAAAGTGGTTGATAAACCAGCTTACAAAAGCTTTAGAAGCACGTTCCATCAAGTCAACAGAACTGATGGGTTCATGCGCAATGGTATAAGCATCCGCTTCGCGAATTTGAGGAGCTGTTAATAAGGGTAACATAAGGTAAAAAGCAGATAAACAGACCCTTTGTTTTAAGAAATAAAATCCAAAACAATTCTAATTAAGCCAAACTGATACAAAAATACACTTTCTGTTTAAATAAATTACCAACACTTTGTTGATAATAACTTTCGTCAAAGTATAAACCTTACAGCTCGGAAGTAGTTGTTACTCAACATCTAATTTACAGAAATCATGTCAGAAACTAAGTCAGAAGAACAACATTTAGAAAAAACCATTGAAGCGTTAGAAAACAGTATTGAAAAAGAATCGGCTACTGGCTCTTCAACCAGTATTAACAGCTGGATTAAAACACTTTCAGATCATAAAGGGTACCAAACCATTGTACATGATCTGGAAAAATTAAAAGATGCCATTGCAGACAAGGACGGAAAAAAGGTTTATACTTTACTGGAAAAACTAGGTAATGAAACTGTTAAAGCGGCCGAAAAAGCGGATGGTAAAGAAAATGCCGCTATCAAAAAACTGGGCAAAACCTTGCTCAAGGGATCTAAACTGGTAGAAAAATTAGTTGGCAAAGAGTAAGCCTACTATTTGTACAACAAAGGCTGCCATAGCTGGCAGCCTTTGTTTTTTATTTAGAAGCTTTAGCAGGTTCCATTTCCTTTGCCAAGAACTGACCGGTGAAGCTTTCTTTAACTTTACACAAACCTTCAGGTGTGCCTTTAAATAAGATCTGGCCGCCGCCGGATCCACCTTCGGGGCCAAGGTCAATCACGTGGTCAACTACTTTAATTACATCCAGGTTGTGTTCAATAACCAATACGGTATTTCCTTTATCAACCAATTGCTGCAGTACACCTAACAGTACGTTAATGTCTTCAAAGTGCAAGCCTGTGGTTGGTTCATCCAATATATAAAAGGTGTTACCCGTATCTTTTTTAGATAACTCGGTAGCTAGCTTAACGCGTTGTGCTTCGCCACCTGAAAGTGTTAACGAAGACTGCCCTAAGGTAATATACCCTAAGCCTACATCATTCAAGGTCCTCACCTTGCGGTAAATAGATGGGATATGTTCAAAAAATGCCGTAGCATCCTCAATGCTCATATCCAATACGTCACTAATGGATTTCCCACGGTAGCGTACTTCGAGCGTTTCGCGGTTGTAGCGTTTGCCGCCGCACTCCTCGCAGGGTACCTGCACATCAGGCAAAAAGTTCATTTCGATAACCTTCTGACCGGCACCCTGGCAGGTTTCGCAACGGCCGCCTTTTACGTTGAACGAAAAACGCCCTGGTTTGTAGCCCCTTATCTTCGACTCGGGTAGTTGTACATATAATGCACGAATATCAGAGAAAACACCAGTGTACGTAGCCGGGTTTGAACGTGGCGTACGGCCAATAGGCGTTTGGTCTATTTCAATTACCTTGTCAATGTTCTCTAATCCCTCAATTTTATCGTAAGCCAAAGGTTGCTTTTTAGCCCGGAAAAAATGGTGATTCAGAATCGGATACAACGTCTCTGTAATTAAACTGGATTTGCCACTGCCCGATACGCCGGTTATACCAATAAGCTTACCTAACGGAAATTCAACCGTTACCTTTTTGAGATTATGACCGGTAGCTTTTTTAAGCGCCAGCGATTTGCCATTGCCCTTACGGCGGGTTTTCGGAACGGCAATCTCCCGCTCACCGTTCATGTAAGATGTGGTAAGCGTATGCGCGCTCATTAGCTCTTTAGGCGTACCCTCGGCCACTACCTGGCCACCGTGTACACCAGCTGCCGGCCCCATGTCAATTACATAATCGGCCTCCAGTATCATGTCTTTATCATGCTCAACCACTAAAACGGTATTGCCCAGGTCGCGCAGGTTTTTAAGCGCTTTTATAAGCCGGTCATTATCCCGCTGGTGCAGGCCAATACTCGGTTCATCTAAGATGTACATTACATTCATCAATTGTGAGCCAATCTGCGTAGCCAGCCGGATACGCTGCGCTTCACCGCCCGATAGCGTACGTGCGGTACGGTCGAGCGTTAAGTAGCTCAGTCCCACATCCAGTAAAAAGCCAATGCGGGCACGTATCTCTTTGAGTATCTCACGGGCAATTATGTTCTGGCGTTCATTTAGGCGTTCCTCTAAACCGGTAAACCAATCCTGCAGCGTGCGGATATCCATACAGGCCAGCTCAAATATATTCTTCTCATCAACCTTAAAATGCAGCGATTCCTTCTTTAAACGGGCGCCTTCGCAAACCGGGCAGGTTTTCAGCACACGGTAAGCTTCCATATCATCAGATATATCTTCGCTTTTGCGCTCCTGCTGCTCTTCCAGCATGCGGATCAAACCATCAAACGTTACCTGGTAGTTCTGTACATTCCATTTATTGTACTCAACTGCCACGGTAATGATCTCGTGCGAGCCATTTAAGATGATATCCAGCTTCTCGCGCGGAATTTTCTCGATAGGCACCGACAATGAGAATTCATATTTTTTGGCCAAAGCTTTCAGCACATGAAATATCCATGTTTCACGATACTCTCCTATAGGGGCCAGGCCGCCATTGATGATACTCAACTTAGGGTTGGGTATAACCGAAGCCTCATCAACAACAAATATGTAGCCTAAGCCATCGCACTTATCGCACGCGCCATAAGGCGAGTTAAACGAAAAAGTATTGGGCTGTGGTTCATCGTAAGAGATGCCCGAAACCGGGTCCATCAAAAACTTACTAAAATAGGATACGTTGTTATCCTTATCGGCAATACGGATAATGCCTTTGGCTGTTTTAAGCGCCGCCTGAACCGAAGTATATAAACGCTTGCTGTCTTTTTCGGTTACCACCAGGCGATCTACCACAATATCAATATCGTGTATTTTGTAGCGGTCTACCTGCATTTTGGGTTCCACGTCCACAATAGCACCATCAACATATACTTTTAAAAAGCCTTGTTTGCGTATCTGCTCAAAAAGTTCGCGGTAGTGGCCTTTACGCCCTTTTACCACCGGCGCCAGTATGTTTACGGGTTGGCCGTCAAACTTCTCGGTAATGGTGCGCAGTATTTGGTCTTCGCTCATACGCTCCATTTTTTGCCCGCTTATGTAGGAGTAGGCCTCGCCGGCACGGGCATAAAGCAAACGCATAAAATCATAGATCTCGGTAATAGTACCTACCGTTGACCGCGGATTTTTACTGGTAGTTTTTTGCTCAATGGCAATAACCGGACTCAGGCCTGATACTTTATCTACATCGGGCCGCTCCATACCGCCCATAAACTGGCGCGAGTAGGCCGAAAACGTTTCCATATAACGGCGCTGCCCCTCGGCATATATGGTATCAAAAGCTAAAGACGATTTGCCGCTGCCGCTCAGGCCGGTGATAACAACCAGCTGGTTGCGCGGAAAAGAAACATCGATATTTTTTAAATTATGTACCCGGGCCCCGTATACCTCAACTTCACTTTGTTCGCCCAGATCAATTGTTTTTTCGCTCATATTTTGTTTAGCAACAAGTATGTAAACTTGTAAAAGGCCGCTAAGTTTTTAGCCGCCTGTAAATAACTCAGATAGAGGCGCAAATATACGAAAAAGGCCGGCTTACACAATGCAAGCCGGCCCAATTTGCTCCGTAAATACTAATTTTTTTAGTTGAGTGACAACACTTGCGCAGGCTTAAGATTTGCCCACATGTTGCCGTAGCCGTTCTCGACTGGCTTGTCAATCACTTCTTTCATGGCAACCAGTTTGTATACATACATACTGGTTTCGCGGTTGAGGCGCATGTAAAAATAATTGCCTTTGTTTTTTCGATTAATGGCTTTTTGCACCCTTGGCGAACCAGCATTGTAAGCGGCGGCGGCCAAAGTCCAGCTATTAAATTGAGCATACAGCTCTTTAAGGTATTTGCAGGCCGCAATGGTTGACTTACGCGCATTTAAGCGATCATCCTTACCATGGCCCACTTTAAGGCCATACTCGCGGGCGGTACCGGGCATAAATTGCCATATACCTGCTGCACCGCGGGGAGAACGGGCTTGTCTTTCAAAACCCGACTCCAGCAAAGGGATATACTTAAAATCTTCGGGTATACCATAAATCTTTAGGATGGGCTCAATTACAGGAAACCATTTTTCGGCTTTGGTCTGTAAATCATCAGTTTTCAGCACATGATGACTATGCTTCCAGATAGAGTACCTGATTTTGCGTTTTACTTTCGCATTAGTTAAAGGCAACTCCTCATCGGCAAAGTTTAAGGGAGTAGCGTTTGTACTTTTTTTAAACTCTAAAAAGTTAAAAAGAACAGGACTGTTTTTCAATGGCTTCTTGTCAGGAACACTAAAGACAAAGAGCTTTGAAATGATAAACAGCACACATATTACGGAGCACGTAACTAGGTGTTTTTTAATCATTCAATTAATTTTAGTTCAACAATACAGGTCTAGATGTGTTGGCAAAGATACAAAACCTTACACATAATCAAACACTTAGGCATACTTAGTGTTTGGAGCACTGTTGAAAACTTTTAAAAACACTGGGTTTAAACGCCCGTAAGCCAAGTTTTCGATGTGGAAATTTTTTTTATTAAATGGCAAATTTTCGTACCTTTGCTGCCCGCTTTTAGCGCTTTAACAAAAAAATATGGTGTTCAAAAAACCAGGGAACAGTCGCGACGACAAGTCCAACAAATCAGCCGGTAGGCGTACCGGCAGTGGCGATCAGCCACGCAACAGCTCTTCTCCACGCACCCGTAATGCAAATTCAGGTTTTAAAAAGTCAGACGATGGCAGCGCTCCTAAAAAAAGGTTCGGCAGCGATACTGATAAAAAGCCGTTTTCTGCATCACGCAAACCTTCAACCGGCAGCTATAATGCCGACGACCGGCCTAAAAGGAGCTACGGTGCATCAACCGATAAAAAGCCGTTTGCGCCCCGTGGCAGCAGGCCAGACCGCGAAGGAGGAGACAAACCTTTTAAAAGACCTGCACAAGGCGCAGACAGGCCATTTAAAAGAAATGCAGAAAGCGGAGATAAACCTTTCCGAAAAAGTTCTGAGGGTGGTTTTAAAAGCGACAGAGATTCTTCATTTAAAAAACGTACCGGCGGTGAGCAGCGCGAGGGCGGCGACAAAAAGTACAGCCGACCTACTGCATCATCACGTACCTGGAGCGAGAAACCAGCTGATTTTCAAGACAAGCCATTCCGCGAGCGCATTGAGCGTTCAGAGGACCGCAAACCGGCTCGTAACGAGAATGCCGATGAACGCCCTACTCGTGTATTAAGGGGCCGCAATACGAAAAAGGCATCTGATAAAGACGAAAGCCACTTAATTAGATTGAACCGTTATATATCTAACGCCGGTATTTGTTCGCGCCGCAAGGCCGATGAGCTGATTGCCGCCGGTGTGGTTTCTGTTAATGGCGAGGTAATTTCTGAACTGGGCCATAAAGTGGACCCATCAAAAGATGTGATACGCTACAACGGCGAAACACTTAAAAGGGAAAAGATGGTGTATGTTCTATTGAACAAACCTAAAGATTATATCACCACAACCGAAGACCCGCAGGAACGCCGCACGGTAATGCACCTGGTAGAAAAAGCCAGCCGTGAACGTATTTACCCTGTTGGCAGGTTAGATCGTAACACTACCGGCTTACTACTCATGACCAATGACGGTGAATTAGCCGACAAGCTTTCGCATCCGCGCAACAGCATTACTAAAATATACCAAGTTGAACTAAACAAGAGCTTAACCCAGGGCGACCTGAACAAGATAAGCTTTGGTTTAGAACTTGAAGACGGCCTCATTAAGCCTGATACCGTAAGCTATGTACAAGGCGGCACTAAACGCGAAGTGGGTATACAGATCCACAGCGGTAAAAACCGTATTGTACGCCGTATCTTTGAACACTTAGGTTACGAGGTGGTAAAGCTGGATCGCACCATCTACGCCAACCTAACTAAAAAAGATCTTCCACGCGGCCGCTGGCGTTACCTGGATGAAAAAGAAATTATCCAACTGAAGCACCTGGTTCAGGTTTAGTTTATTTTTGGAATATAGAATATATGAGAATACAGCCTTTGCAGTTATGCAAAGGCTTTTTTTATGGATAAACTTCCCTTTCAGGTGGCTTAAAATAAAACTAACAAAATCCTCATCGCGACAAAAGATTGAATGTACGGGCCGGAAAGATCAACACCCTAGGTTGGCAAGCTAATCATCTTGCAATAACTTATCAAAATACTTTACTTGCAGAAACCCTTCATCTAATAAAAACCGTTTTTGCTACCTTGCGTTCTTCAAAACCAAAATTCCAATGAAAAAACTGTTATTACTACTGTATATGATACCTGCAACACTTGCTGCACAGCCTAAGCCGCCTAAAACGCTCGATCTGTTGATTGGCACTTACACCACCAATGGCAGCGACGGTATATACGTTTATCGCTTTTACACCGAAAGCGGAAGGCTGGCTTACTTAAGCAGAACAGAAAGAAATGTGGATAACCCATCGTACCTGTGCGTATCAGCCAACGGCAGGTTCATCTATTCGGTAAACGAAATTGGAGATGACCGTAAAGGCAGCGTGAGCGCTTTTTCATTTGAGCCTAAGGTTGGGAAAATTGAGCTGCTTAATAAACAAACAACTGGAGCAGGTCCTTGCTATATTTCGGTAGACAAGGCGCAAAAGCATGTTTTTTCTGCCAATTATGCTGGCGGTAGCATGTATGTATTCCCTGTAAACAAAGATGGCTCTTTAGCGCCGGCCTCGCAGGTTTTACAAGGGCCGTCAACAGGTTTGGGACCAAATAAATCCCGACAGGATAAGCCACATGTACACACGGCTATTTTATCTCCTGATGAGAAAAACCTACTCTGGACCGATTTGGGTGCCGACAAGGTGAACATTTACCGCTACAAGGCATCTCAAGCGCAACCACTTACACCAGCTTCGCCGGCTTCTATAAGCGTTGCACCTGGCGAAGGCCCAAGGCATATCGATTTTACACCTAACCGTAAGTACATGTACCTGGCTACCGAAATGGGCGGTAATGTAATTGCCTACGAGTACAACAACGGCCAGCCCAAACAAATTCAGAGCATAAGCATGATACCCGATGGTTATACCAAGCAAACAGGTGGCGCGGATATACATGTATCACCCGATGGTAAATTTGTATATGCTACAAACCGTGGCGATGCCAACGAGATTATTGTTTACGCTATAAATTCTGAAACCGGCCTGCTTACTTTTATAGAGCGCCAGGGTACGCTGGGCAATCACCCTCGTAACTTTGTTATCGATCCAACCGGTAGCTATCTTTTGGTGGCCAACCAAAAGAGTAATAATATTGTTGTTTTTAAGATTAACAAAACCACAGGTAAGTTAACCCCTACCAGTACGCGCTTAGAGATAAGCAGCCCAAGCTGTTTAAAGTTCGCATCAGCCGAGTAGAGATTATGATGGTGTTAAGCAGAGGCGTTTGCCGGCGGGTCAGGCTTCCACTAATTTAGCCTCCTAACCAGCATCTTGCTTCATTGCTTGAAACATGAAGAATACGTGTAATGACACGGCTTATCATGGCTCTGAATTGAATTAAGAAGGGGCATGTAAAAAACTAATCAAACAAAAACGCCGGCAATTGCCGGCGTTTTTGTTTGATTAAATATTGATCCCTATTGCTTACTGAACGAGTACACAATGTAACCCGTACCGTTGCCAATACTAACAGGCGAACGAAGTACCATATTGTTACCATCATTGCTGTTTACCAGCAACTGGTAGCCTTGTTGCACGTTTTTGGCTTTATCGCCTTCAAAAATCTTTTTAAATTGGAACATCTGTCCGCTAGGGCCTGAGTTATTTACAGACCAGAAAATAGTTTGCGAAGTACCATCGGCTAAAGTATACATACCGTTGCCGCTGTTGGTCAGTTTCCAGGTACTACCCACAAATGCCGACGGACGAGCCTGATCGAATACATTTGATACAGCGCTTTCTACCAAACCCTGGTAGCTTACATTATTCAATGTCCAGGTGCCGGTAAATTTACCCCGGCCTACATTACTTACACCAGTAGCGGCATTTTGAGTTGAGCAAGCCGTAACGGTAAGCCCGATTACTACAGCCATTAAAATAATTTCAAGTATCCTTTTCATATGTTGTGATGTGTGTTCTTGGTATTATACACAAATCTTGCCAAGCTTGTTTTAGCGCTGTTAAAACCGCTTGCTGCTTTCAATCACTTCCATATAGTAGTTTTCATACTGTGGCAGTATATTAGCCAGGTCAAATTTACGGGCATGCGTAAGGGCGTTCTCCTTAAAGGTGTTCAAACGCTCTTCATCCTGCAACATGTAAATAGCTTTTTCGGCCATGCCGTCAACATCGCCTACATCACACAAATACCCGGTGTAACCCTCTACATTTAGCTCGGGCAAACCGCCGGCATTACTGCTGATGACCGGTACGCGGCATGCCATAGCTTCCAACGCGGCCAAACCAAAACTCTCAGATTGTGAAGGCATCAGGAACAGGTCAGATACCGACATGATCTCTTCTACCGCGTCCTGCTTGCCCAAAAAGCGCACATTCTGGCTCACACCCAGGTCGCGTGCCAGTTGCTCACACTCGGGGCGGTCTTGCCCATCGCCTACCATTAACAGTTTTGACGGTATTTGCGCATTTACCTTGGCAAATATGCTAATCACGTGAGACGTGCGTTTAACCCTCCTGAAGTTGGACGTATGCACCAGTATCTTTTCACCCTCAGGTGCAATGGCTTTTTTAAAGTGTTCTTTAGGCGTATGGTTAAAGCGGCTCAGGTCAATGAAGTTGTAGATCACTTTAATGTCCTTTTCTATCTCAAAAAACCGATAAGTATCCTTCCTCAAATGCTCCGATACCGAGGTTACCCCATCGCTTTGGTTTATAGAGAAGGTAACTACCGGCTTGTACGTACGATCATTACCTACCAGCGTTATATCGGTACCGTGCAGCGTTGTAATTACCGGGATATGAATTCCATAAGTGGCCAGTATTTGCTTAGCCATAAAAGCGGCCGAAGCATGCGGTATGGCGTAATGCACGTGCAACACGTCCAGCTTTTCAAAGCGCACCACATCTACCAGGCGGCTGGCCAGGGCAAGCTCGTAAGGTGGGTATTCAAATAAAGGATATTTGCTAACGGCAACCTCGTGGTAAAACAGGTTTTCGGAAAAGAAATCTAACCGAACGGGCTGATTGTAGGTTACAAAATGCACCTGATGACCCCTATCGGCCAGGCCTTTGCCCAGCTCGGTGGCCACCACACCGCTACCACCAAAGGTTGGGTAGCATACTATGCCTATTTTCATGCAGAAAATCTGATTTAAGTTAAAATGAAACTACCCGATTTACCCGAAGTAAAATCTGTACCAGGTGAGTTTATGCCCGCAAGTTTAACAGCATTTTGCGGCAAATGTGTTAAGCGTATGTAATCTTTACAAAGCTCGATTCTTATGCATCAGATTGTTACACGGCTGTGGTTTTGGCTTACTCACTTTATTTAAAACGCAACATTTTTATGATGTTACAGGCAAATTCTTAACTTGCATGTACTTTAAACCTAATCCTAAAAATCATGGGCCTTTTTTCACCAGAAGAACCACTGCACTACGAAATTGACGGTAAGCAACTCATTTGTATGTTTTGCCAAAACGATTTCTTTTTTACCCGCCAAGAACAACTGCATAGCCCATCGCGTACGTTTTTTGACCTAGAATGGACTGATAAGACCGCTACCTGCTTTATTTGCAGCGAATGCGGCTACATTCATTGGTTTATGCGGTAGTGCGTTCCATGCTCCTATCACTTATCTCAACTTTAACTACAAAACCTGCGATATCCACCACGTATTACCAAAAGCATCCAGCACGCCTGCACTGCGGCCATAATCCTGATTAGCGGGTTCCATAATACTGCTGGCGCCGTTAGCTAACGCTTTTTGGTAGGTAGTATCACAATCGGCTACGTAAATAAATAAGCCGGCATTTTGTACCGGATAATCTTCGGTAGCATCGGTAAACATAATGGTGCTGGTACCTACCTGTAGTTCGGCATGCATAATGGTCGTTTCATTGCGCATAACCTTTAGTTTCTCGGTAGCGCCAAAAACGGTTTGCATAAAAGGTAAAAAAGCGGGCTGCATCTTTTACAATCAGGTAAGGCATTACACGTTGATAGCCCTCGGGAATATTAAGCTCTTGCATATTTTAGGCTGATATAAAGCAAGATAAGAACAAAAGCTGATTAACAAATAAACTTTTGTTGCCTTGTTGCCACCCTATATACTACTACAGTCCTTTTGCAATAGCCTCGTAAAACACGTCCTGTATACGCGGCCGGATGCGGCGGCTTACCAACAGTTGCGAATCTTTAGGATATACACGGTTGGAAAGGAAGATATAAACCAGGTTTGTCTTAGGATCAACCCAGATACAGGTACCGGTATAACCGGTGTGCCCATAGGTTTGTGGCGATGCCATGGCTGATGGATAGTGTTTGCTTACCTCAGGATCCCACATATCGAAACCCAGACCGCGACGGCTAACGTTCGATTGCCTGGTGGTAAACTGCTTAACCGTTTCGGGCTTAAAGTACTGTATACCGCCGTAAGTGCCACCGTTTAATACCATTTGATAAAGTATGGCCAGGTCATTTGCCGAGGCAAACAAACCTGCATGACCAGACACGCCACCCACCATAGCTGCACCCTGATCGTGCACATAGCCGGTTAAAAGCGTGCGTCTGAAGTAAGTATCGTTCTCGGTTGGGATGATCTGATCGCGGCTGAAACGGTTTCGGGGTAAAAAACCTGCTGTTTGCATGCCCAGCGGATTGTAGAAATTATCCTGCACGTAAACGTTTAACGGCGTAGCGGTAACCGTTTCTACAATCTCTTTCATAAAGTACATGCTCAGGTCACTGTACACATACTGCCCCCGCGTGCGTAAAGACGAATTGAGCATTTGCGGCCACATTACATCCTTAAAGTAATCCTTGCGCATGTAATACCCGTCGGCCACCTTGGTTGGGTATGCTGCTGATGAATCAGAGCTGTGATCGGTTGCTTTTATGCGTTCGTAAAAAGGAATATAAGAAATTAAACCTGCCTGGTGCAGCATCAGCTCTCTCACCCTGATGTTGTTTTTATTAGTGGGTTTAGCTAAAGCCAGGTAACTACCCACGGTAGAGTCAAGGCTTAGTTTACCCTGCTCAACCAGTTTCATTACCTCCATAGTAGTGGCCGATATTTTAGTAACGGAAGCGATATCAAAAATATCAGTAATTTTATCAGGCTGCGTTTTATCATAGGTATGAGAGCCGTACGCCTTGTTAAATATTACCTTACCATCTTTGGCAGCCAAAACTACAAAACCTGGTGTGGCCTGGTCGCCAATGGCTTCGCGGGCAATGTTGTCTATAGCTAAAAGGTTTTCGGCCTTCATTCCTGCGGCTTCGGGCACGGTGTACTGTAGCCGGGTTTTAGCCGTAAGAAAACCCGAGCCGGCAGTGTATTTGGCCGACACGCTTTTCTCCAGCTTATGTGTAACAGCTACGCCACCAAATACAGCCTGTGCTGCATAAGCTGCAGCAACCGGCGTTACCCTCGAGCACCAAATAACAGGTGTAGTTACCGGATCAAGCTTACTCAATGCCGCTCCGCTACCCCAATAAACAACCACCAGTTTTTTTAGCTTATCATTCATGGTAATGAAATTAAGCAACTGTGCGTTACTCAAATCCACATCCGTTATTTGCAATAATACTGTGTTATAAAGCTTTAAATCGTCGGTTAACTTACCTATAGTCAGGTAAGACAAAGCGTTAAAGCTTTTAACTTTGGTATACTTGTTCAGCAAACTATCAAATATGGCGTCGTTTGCATGGTTAAAACGCACACTGGCTATAGTGCTTTTATCCAGATCTTGTAAAGGAACCAGATTCTGTTCGTTATTCAGCAACACGGTAAATTGCTCGGCCAGCTTCTCTTCATTCACGTAAGCCAAACCAGTAAGATTAATTAGCGGCGGCTTTTGTGCGCAAGCGGTGCTTAAAAATATAAATCCGGATAGGGCAACAAATATTAAGGTACTTAACTTATTTCTTCTCATAAACTTTCTCACCATTCACGTAGGTCTTTAATACTTTAATGTGCGGTAAATCTGCGCCTTTCGCCTTCATTAAATCCTGTTCTAATATCACAAAGTCGGCGTATTTACCTACTTCTATGCTACCCTTCTCTTTTTCCTCAAAGTTGGCGCGGGCCGCCCAAATGGTCATCCCTCGCAGGGCTTCGACACGCTTCAATGCATTCTCGGGCTGAAAGCCTCTGGCAGGCAGGCCCTTCATGTCCTTACGTTCTGTGGCCGAATAAAAGGTATAAAGCGGATTGATATCCTCTACCGGAAAATCGGTTCCTAAGGGTAGCCAGCCATTTTGCTGTAATAATTGCTTGTAAGCATAGGCGCCTTTTAAACGCTGGGCACCCAAGCGCTCGCCTGCCCAGTTCATATCTGACGTGGCATGCGTTGGCTGCACCGATGGTATGATGCTATTTTCGCCAAAATATTTAAAATCGGCTGCGTCTATTATCTGGGCATGTTCTATACGCCAGCGCAAATCATTCTTACCTTTAAGGGCATTAGCATAAATTTTCAGGATGGTGCGGTTGGCCGAGTCGCCAATGGCATGGGTACACATCTGGAAACCCTTGCCGGCAATACGTGTGGCCACATCTTCGAAATGCTTTTGACTACTTAATAAGAAACCTTTCCAGCCTTTTTGATCATTGTAATCATGCAGCAGGCAAGCCCCTCTTGATCCCAACGCACCATCAGCATACACTTTAAACGAGCGTACGTTTAAGCCTGGTGTTTTGTAAACACCCCGTTTAAATAGGTAATTTATATTTTCTTCATTATCAGACAGCATTACATACATGCGCATTTTTAATGCTTTTTTGTGCTGCAGCTCGGCAATGGTATTAATCATAGGATAGTCCAGCCCGCAGTCATCAACCGTGGTTAAACCCACGGCAAAGCAATTACGCTGTGCGTTAAGTAAAGCACCTTGTACCTGTGCATCGGCTGGCTCGGGTATTTTGCGGGTAACCAGGTCAACGGCATTATCAACCAATATACCGGTAAGCTTGTTATTAACGGTTTGTATCTCGCCCCCTTCCAGCTTTTGGCCGGGCTTAATACCAGCAATGTTTAAAGCCGCCTGGTTAGCAATAGCGGCATGGCCATCAATCCGGTTCAAAATAACCGGCCTAACCGGAAACAGGGAGTCGAGCTTGGTTTTGTCTGGAAACTGTGTGCCTTTCCAGTCGTTTTGGTCCCAGCCACGACCTATGATCCAGCCCTCGGGGTTACGGGCGGAATAGGATTGTACTGAATCTAAAATTTCATCCCAGCCTTTGGTGCCTTCCAAATGTACTTCTTGCAGGCCCAGGCCATAGCGGTAAAAGTGAGTATGCGCATCTATAAAACCAGGGTATACGGCTTTACCATTCGCATCCACCACTTCGCGGGCCAGGTAAATTTTTTCCAAACTGTCGGCTTTGCCTACGGCCACTATTTTGCCGGCGTTTACCACAAAGGCTTCGGTAGTACTAAAGTTGCTGTCAACAGTGTACACCAACGCATTTTTCACCAACAGATCGGCATTATACTCCTTTTGTTTGCAGGCTACAAAAAGTATCAGCAACAACCCGGGCCAGAATTTTTTCATACAGTAGACTAAAATAAAAAAACATTCGCATCAAAAGCCACACCAAACCTTGCTATCGCTTATACAGCGGCAGGCGCTTTTATGTTACGCTTTTGATTGCATTGCACGGCGTACTTATGCCGTCCAGCTAAATATACAACGCACCAAAGGTAAAGTTATGCCATCAAATTTTTAATTTAGCCCCTCGAAATTGAAGGGATTTTTTTGATGTCAGATATAATACAGCTTTTACCAGACGCCGTAGCTAACCAGATAGCCGCGGGAGAAGTAGTGCAGCGACCAGCGTCGGCCGTAAAAGAACTGGTAGAGAATGCGATAGATTCGGGCGCTGACAAAATACAGCTCATTTTAAAAGATGCCGGTAAGGCGCTGATACAGGTAATTGATAACGGTTGCGGCATGAGCATGACTGATGCCCGCATGTGCTTTGAACGCCATGCCACCTCTAAGATACGCAAAGCCGAAGACCTTTTTGCCATACGTACTATGGGTTTCAGGGGCGAGGCCATGGCCTCCATAGCTGCTATTGCCCAGGTGGAGATGAAAACCCGCCGCCGCGAGGACGAGCTGGGCACCTGCATTATTATTGAAGGCTCGGAAGTAATTAGCCAGGAGGCTTGTGGCACCAGCGGCGGCACCTCTACCTCTATCAAAAATCTGTTTTATAATACCCCGGCACGCCGTAACTTTCTAAAAAGTAATCCGGTTGAGCTACGCCACATTATTGACGAGTTTCAGCGGGTAGCACTGGCTAATCCGCAAATATTTTTCACCATGCATCATGACGGGCAGGAGGTATATCACCTGCCCGCTACGCAGCTTAAGCAGCGCATTGTTCATTTGTTTGGCAACAATTACAACCAGCGTCTGGTGCCTGTTGAAGAAGATACCACCATTATTAACCTGCGCGGCTTTGTAGGGAAGCCCGAGTTTGCACGCCGCACGCGGGGCGAGCAGTTCTTTTTTGTAAACAACCGCTTTATACGCGATAATTACCTTAACCATGCCGTAATGACGGCTTTTGAGGAACTGTTGCCAGAGGATACTTATCCTTTTTATGTGTTGTTTATTGATATTGACCCCAGCAAAATCGATATCAACGTACATCCTACCAAAACGGAAATCAAATACCAGGACGAGAAGGCCATTTATGCCATCATCCGCTCGGCTGTAAAACGTTCGCTGGGCAGGTATAACATTACCCCTACCCTGGATTTTGATCAGGAGAATAGCATTGAGCACCTGATAACGCATAAGCCGCTGGAGCAAATTACGCCGCCGGGCATTACCTTTAACCCCAACTTTAATCCGTTTGATAGTGCGCCCAAAGCACCTGCACAGCGCGAAAGCAGCTACCAGCAGTCGCACAACCCTTACAAAAGCGGCATGCCGCAAAATTGGGAAACCTTGTATGAGATAACGCAGCAAGCGCCAAGTCAGCAACAGCAAATGCTGCCTGATGATAGTTTTGAGGTAAACGACCAGGCCATAAGCAAGCCAAGCGAGCGGCAATTGTTCCAGATTCATAACCGGTACATCCTGTCGCAGATAAAATCCGGCTTCATGCTCATAAACCAGCAGGCTGCACACGAGCGCATTTTGTATGAGCGTTTTTTGCAGCAACTGCAAAATCACTCGGGCGTTAGTCAGCAAAGTTTATTTCCGCAAACAGTAACCCTTAACAGCAGCGACTTTACGTTACTGAAAGAGCTTTTGCCCGACATTAAAGCATTAGGTTTTGATATACGCGAGTTTGGTAAAAACACAGTAGTGGTTGATGGCATACCGGCCGATTTAAACCAAGCCAGCGAGCACCAGTTGCTCGAGCATTTGCTAGAAGGATTTAAAAACAATCTGGCTATATTGAAGTTAGATAAGCGCGACGCCTTAGCCCGTACACTGGCCCGTAATGCGGCTACTAAAGCCGGCACCCGGCTTACTTTAGAAGAGATGAATTTACTGATTGACCAACTTTTTGCCTGCCAGATGCCCAACATAGCTTTGAACGGCAAACCGGTAATTAGTACATTTACCCTGAACGAACTAATGGAGCGCTTTGAAAAATAAGAGCTAACGAGCGCCGGAGCTAAAATTAATAATGAGGACATCAAACAACATGATTATTTCAACTACCCAACGTCTTGTTTCGTGACTCTCGTGTCCGGCTCTAAAAAGAAAATACATCTATGAATGCATACAGGCAAAACCCATTCGCTAACCTTACACCAGTTGTACAGAACTTACTAATCATAAATGTTATATTCTTTGTAGGTAACTGGTTCTTACAATCAGCAGGTATTAACTTAGAGCCTTACCTGGCAGCGCATTACTTTAATGCTCCAATTTTTAGGGTATGGCAAATTATCACCTACATGTTTATGCATGGTGGCCTGATGCATATTTTCTTTAATATGCTCGCCCTTTACATGTTTGGTCCCACACTGGAGTATACCATGGGGCCTAAGCGCTTTTTACAATATTATTTTATTACCGGTATAGGCGCTTTGGCATTGCAAATGCTGGTTCAGGCTTTGGAGGTTTACCAGGTTATTGGTACATTCACAGTGCCCCACGGCGATATATCCCCTTACTTTGCTACGCCGGGTTATGAAAAACTTGTAGAAATTTATAGTCCGTTAAGTGGTATAGTTGGTGCATCAGGTGCTATATTTGGTTTGCTTGTAGCCTTTGGCATGCTTTACCCTAATGTGGAATTATTTATTATGTTTATTCCGCTGCCTATTAAGGCCAAATATGCTGTAATTGGTTACATACTGCTTGAGTTATACTCGGGCGTGGCGCAATATGCAGGCGATTCAGTAGCGCATTGGGCGCATTTGGGCGGAGCGTTGTTTGGGTTTATTTTAATAAAAATTTGGGGTATGCAAAGGCCAAACAATTTTTATTAACTAATGTAAGTTTAAGTAATAAAACAGCTTCTATTTTATGAACTCCTTCTGGCAAGATATACGTTATAAGATGCTTCAATCCGGCAGCCGCATTAACCTGCTTATTGGCATTAACGTACTGGTTTTTTTATTAATCAATATCCCTGGCACGTTCCTGTATTTATTTATGGGAAACCCCATGCTGAACGAGTTTGCCAATGAATATCTTGCCCTGCCCGCAAGTTTGCCCAAACTGGCCACCCGTTTTTGGACGCCCGTTTCTTACATGTTTATGCATGCTGATATATTCCACATCCTGTTTAATATGCTTTGGCTGTTTTGGATGGGGCAGATATTTGAAGAGTACCTGGGCAAAAAACGCATACTTGCCCTGTACATCATGGGCGGTTTAGCCGGCGCTGCGCTTTACATCCTATCTTTTAATGTATTCCCGGCTTTTGCAGGTGTTTTACCAGTAAGCTATGTGGTAGGCGCATCGGCCAGTGTAATGGCTATTATTATTGCTACAGCAACGTTACTGCCTAATTATACTATTTACCTGATGTTTTTGGGCCCGGTTAAATTGAAGTGGATTGCCTTATTTTATGTAGTAATTGACTTTTTGAGCATAGTTGGCCCCAATGCCGGTGGAGAGATTGCACACCTGGGCGGTGCATTGCTAGGCTTTATTTATATTAAACAACTTAACCGTGGGCATGATTGGGGCCGTTCGGTAGATTCTGTTTTTAACCAGCGACCAAAGGTTAAAGTGGTATCGCAAAACAAAACTTATCAGCAGCAAACTTCATCCGTGCCCCGGCAGGAAGAAATTGACCGTATTTTAGATAAAATTTCGCAAAGTGGTTATGACAGCCTGAATAAGCACGAAAAAGAAGTATTGTTCCGGGCTAGTAAACATGACGGGTAAAAAAAAGAAGCTTAATATTCTAGATAGGTTATTTTTATGGCTGAGCGTTTTGCTCAGCCTGGGTTTACTTATCAGTTACCTTTCGCCTGTAACCGATCCACGCACGTTTTGGCCAATTGCTTTCTTTGGCTTAGCCTACCCTTTCCTTTTGCTAGGTAATTGCCTGCTGGCGCTTTACTGGCTGCTACGCAAAAGCAAGTACATTGTAGTACCCGTAGTTTGCGTACTCCTAGGGATAAGTACCCTTAAGGACAACATCGGGTTCCGGTCATCAGGTAAAGCCGATGAAAATATAGAGTCTGCAAATTCGGTTAGGGTAATGACCTACAATGCCCATAATTTTAAACCATACGGCGAAAAAAACGACCTCGCCACCAAGCAACAAATGTTGCAGTTAATTAGTGATGAGCAGCCCGATGTAATAGGCATACAGGAGTTTTACAGCCGTAAACGCGGTCAGTATGCTATTAAAGACTCGATGTGTAAGATCATGCAGTCGCAGGTTTACTATTTTGAGCCATTTAGTTTCAGCAATGAGGATGAGGCGATGGGCATAGCCGTGTTTTCAAAATATCCAATCGTTAACAAGGGTAACATTATTTTATCCGAAGAGAGAAACAGCGGCAACCAGTGCCTGTACGTTGATATCAAAAAAGCCAACCACACCTTTCGCTTTTATAGCATTCACCTGCAATCTATTCAATTTGACCCTACTGATTATGATTACCTGAGCAAGGTATCTAAAGATGGCGGCGCTAACCTTGGCTCGTCTAAACGCATTGGCGGTAAACTAAAACGTGCATTTTTAAAACGCAGCGAACAGGTAATTAAAATAAAGAATCACGCTGCCAGCTGCCCCTACCCGTATGTTATTGCAGGTGATTTTAACGATACGCCCGCATCATATGCCGTGCACCAAATGGCCAAAGGACTTAAAAATGCATTCCGCGAGAAAGGATCGGGTTTTGCACGTACGTACAACGGTAGTTTTCCTAACTTCCAGATAGACTATATTATGGCAAGCCCTAATATGAACGTTGCCAGTTATCACATTGTAAAAAAGCGCCTGTCAGACCATTATCCGGTTTGCAGCACCTTGCTGTTTAAGTAAGGATTATGCCATTTCTAACAGCATAGTTTACTGCAAACATTACTACCCTGAATTAAAAATTGTAAGTTTGCGCCCATGACACAAACGGTATTTGTTTACAATACTTTAACCCGTACCAAAGAAGAATTTATTCCGCTTGATGCCCCTTATGTAGGCATGTATGTTTGCGGCCCTACCGTGTACAGCGATGCCCATTTGGGTAATGCCCGTACGTATATATCATTTGATCTGATTTTCCGCTACCTTACGCACTTAGGTTACAAGGTACGCTATGTACGCAATATAACCGATGCCGGCCACCTGGAAGGTGATGGCGATGAAGGCGAAGACAAAATTTCAAAGAAGGCAAAACTGGCTAAGCTGGAACCTATGGAAATTGTGCAAAAGTACAGCACTGGCTTTCATGATATAATGCGCGAGTTTAACGTATTGCCTCCCAGCATTGAGCCTACTGCCACCGGCCACATTATTGAGCAAATTGAGCTGGTAAAGATTATGCTGGATAAGGGCTATGCTTACGAAGTAGATGGCTCTATTTATTTTGACGTTGAAAAATATAACCAGGGAACTGATTATGGCGTACTAAGTGGCCGCCACCTGGAAGACCTGTTAACCAATACCCGTACCCTTGGTGGCCAGGATGAAAAGCGCGGCAGGCTCGATTTTGCGCTTTGGATTAAAGCCAAGCCCGAGCACTTAATGAAATGGCCCTCACCCTGGAGTGTGGGTTTTCCTGGCTGGCATTTAGAATGCTCGGCCATGAGCCATAAATATTTAGGTGAGCAATTTGATATTCATGGTGGCGGTATTGATTTAATTCCAACCCATCACACCAATGAGGTAGCTCAAAACACAGCCTGCTATGGTAAAAACCCGGCCAAGTACTGGGTACACACCAATATGCTTACCGTGAACGGGCAAAAAATGTCAAAATCATTAGGCAACAGCTTTTTACCACATGAGTTATTTAGCGGCAACAACAGTATCCTGAATAAAGGCTACAGCCCTATGACGGTGCGTTTCTTTATGTTGCAAGCTCATTACCGCAGTACGCTCGATTTTAGTAATGATGCTATGGAAGCCTCCGAAAAAGGTTTCAAACGGTTAATGAATGCTTATACTTTATTGGATGGCTTAAAGCCTTCTTCCGGAACTGAGGTAGAAATACAACCCTTATCTGACCGTTGTTACCAAGCCTTAAACGACGATTTTAACAGCCCGGTGTTAATTGCCGAATTGTTTGAAGCTTCGCGTATTATTAATTCAGTGCATGACGGCAAGCTAAAAATTGACGAGGCGAACCTGCAATTGCTAAAAACCTTGATGCAGACCTTTGTGACCGGCATTTTGGGCTTAAGGAACGAACAGGCCAGCACTGATGAACTACCCCAGGTGCTCGATTTTATTGTGAATCTGCGAAGCGAAGCTAAGTTTAACCGCGACTATGCCACTTCAGATAAAATACGCGATGGCCTGCAAAAAATAGGTTTTCAGCTTAAAGACAGCAAGGAAGGCACTACCTGGAATAAAGCCTGATATCATTATAAAGTATTGTAATAATCAAATATTTTAGCCAGGTCTTCATCCTTTTTAAAGTTAAGGCCTGCTGTTTTTAAGTAAACGTCCAGTTCAGTTTTCTTATCGGCCAGCGCAGTTAATACTGCGCTTTTGCTTTTTTCAAGCTTTTCAAGCTTGTTTTTTTTATAAACATAGTAATTGGTATAATCCTGAAATTTCCTGGTTTCGGTGGCATCGTAATTTTTCACTTTGTTGAGTAGTTTGCCCTGATGTTTGAGTAAAGCCACTTTACCATTGCTCGATAATACCTCGTAATAAGAACCTGCTGTTTGCTTATCTATTGCCGGATAGCCGTTGGCAAACGTTGGCGATAGCGGCGTATAAATAGTGAAAGACTTTATTTGGTCTTCAAACTTCATGGCTTTGTCGCTGGTATCATAAACAAAGAGCAACATATCATCATACAAATTGTAATTCAATTTTATATTGTCATACACCTTGCCCGTAGTTGTTACGGCCTTACCTGGCAGAAACTTGTTGTACATAAACGGGGTTCCATCCACATCCTCGTAAGTCCCTTTCCTAATTAGTCCGTTTTCGCCATTCACAAAATATTCCACAACTGTGGATGTTGATTGTGCGCTAACCTTAAATACTGTTAAAAGTAAAACAAAGAAGAATAAGGCGGGTTTAGATAGGTTCATGACTAAAAGCTGTTAATGTTAATGAGAATAGTGTATAGGGTATGTAATGCCATTAAAATGCCGGCAAATAAATCACTAACAAAATAGTGATGATTGGCCACTTATCAAAAAAATCATAGCTTATTTGATTTAAAGATCAGACAATTAGCGTTTCGTATAGTTCCATTCACAATATTTTCAACCAATTTTAGTTATATCAATTTGCATTTATCGCTTTAATTTAAGTAATCTTACCGCTTCATTTAAGCAAAGCTTCAATCTAAATATGAAAATGAACAAAGCTATATTGGCTGTAGCCTCCCTGAGTTTTTACGCCTTAACGGCAACTGCGCAAAAAAGCGCCTCTGTACAAACCGTAGTTAAAGCCGAAGAAGATTTTGTAAAACAGACCAGCCGCAAAGGCATCAAAGAAGCATTCCTGGCAGTAGCCGATGCCGAGGGCATTGTTTTTAAACCAGAGCCCATTAAAATAACTGATTTTTACGGCCGTATTGATAAGCAGCCGGGTACCCTTACCTGGCAGCCAAAATTTGCACGTATATCTGCCAACGGCGATTTGGCTTTTACGGCCGGCCCATATGTTTACCAAAACGGCAAAACCGATGATGACAAGGTATATGGTGACTATGTATCGTTATGGCGTTTGGATGCAGCTACCAATAGTTTAAAGCTGCTGATGAACATGGGTATACAACACCCGCCAAGCACCAGAACACAGTTAACTGATATTAAGGATCCTAATTCCACAACTTTGGTAGCCGCCAGCAAAGATCCATTTAATCCTAAAAAGATTATTATGGATAACGACCGCCAGTTTAACCAGGGGCTTAAAATATCAACTTTAGGCGCTTACAAAGAATTTTTTACGCCCGAAGGTCACTTATACTTTCCTGGTTTTGAACCCATGTCGGGCATAGATCAGTCCTTGAAATTTGTAGCAAATCAGGCTATCACTATCTCTGGCGAAACCATAAATGCAGGTCGCGCAACCAGCAATGATCTGGCTTATAGCCAGGGTCGTGCCCGCATTCGCAAGGGCAACATTGTAAGCAATTACAACTACCTGCGCGTTTGGGAAATGGATAGCCAACATCGTTGGAACATCATACTGGAAATTTACTCGGCTATAGAGAACGAATAAACAATTGTACCATAAAACACAAAAGCCTGCTTTGTAAGCAGGCTTTTGTGTTTTGTAACATTATTGGCTGCAGCTCATCTAATGGCATAAATACTGGCAATATACTTTGTATATTTCACCCAAATGATGATGTTATGAGTGATACTCCATTAATACAAATACGCAACCTTTCCAAATTGTATGGCAGCAAATTGGTGCTCAAAAATTTGTCGCTTGATATTTACCCCGGGCAGGTTATTGGTTACATAGGCCCAAACGGTGCAGGCAAATCTACTACAGTTAAAATACTTACCGGGCTTATACCCGAGTTTGGCGGCGAGGTACTGGTTGATGGCATCAGCATGCAGCAGGATCCGCAGGAGATCAAAAAACGCATTGGCTATGTACCTGAAAATGCCGAGTTGTACGACGTGCTCACCCCAATGGAATACCTGGACTTTATTGGCAAATTGTATGACATGGATGAGGATCAATTGCATACCCGCGCGGCACGGTTACTTACTGCCTTTGGCTTGGGTAATAATAAAGACGACCGTATGGACACCTTCTCCAAAGGAATGAAACAAAAGGTGCTGCTTATATCGGGCATTATACACAATCCGCAAATCATCATACTTGACGAGCCGCTCTCGGGTTTGGATGCCAACGCGGTAATTATGATCAAGGAACTGATTATGCGCCTTTCGCAGGAAGGAAAAACCATATTTTATTGCTCACACATGATGGATGTGGTTGAAAAAGTATCAGACCGTATCCTGCTTATAAACAAAGGAGAAATTATTGCCGATGGCACATTTGAGTCGTTAAAGCAAAACCATGCCGACACGCTGGAACGCGTTTTTGCCAAACTTACCGGCCGCGATGAAGACACCAGTGAGGCTGATGCCATTATTAACGCATTTGATTAACAACGGCCTGGTATGAATAAATTACTACTAAAGCTGGTAAACCTTTTAATGCCCCTGCTCGAAAGGACTGGGGTAGATACTTATCAGCTCTATCATATACTGCGGATAAAGCTGCAAATGGACGATCGCAGACCGAGCGCTATGTTTAGCCACCGCCGTAAAGCTGCAGCAACACCAGGCAAGGCCACCAGTTCCTGGGCTGTATCATTGGTTACGGTATTTGTAGGCGGCTTTATGGGGGTAACTTTATTGTTGTTCAAGGGCCCCATGAGTGGTCAAACAGTTTACTTCAGCATGTTTATGGTAATGATGGCTTTAACGCTCATTACCGATTTTACCACCGTACTGCTTGATGTACGCGACCAGTACATTTTATTACCCCGCCCTGTGAGTGACCGTACACTGGCTATATCGCGTATTTTACACATCAGTATTTATGTTTTCAAGCTAGCCTTGTTGCAGGGTTTGGCAGGTATAGTAATTATAGGCTTTGTTGATGGTTTGCTGGCCGTGCCGTTATTTATTGTACAGATTATACAGATCACCTTTCTGAGCATTGTACTGGTAAACGTGGTATACCTTATACTCATGAGAACCGTATCACCCGAACGGTTTAAAGATGTAATCAGCTATTTCCAAATCGGATTTTCGGTTGTTATTTTTGCCGCCTATTACCTGCTGCCCAGGTTGATTGACGTATCAGATTTAGCCAGAATAGAGTTACTACATCATACTTGGTCGTACTTTATACCACCGGTTTGGATTGCAGCCCTTAACGAAGTTTTAATCCATCCCAACAGGGCTACGCTTATAACCAGTTTAATGGCAATAATTGGCGTTACTGCTCCTTTGGTTGGTTTATGGCTGGTAGCGAAAGTATTAGCCCCGGGCTTTAATAAACGCCTGGCTGTAGCGGCCACATCCGATGGCAATTCTACCGGCCCGGCTCCTGCCCACGGTGCCGGCAAAAAGCCAAAATTCGACTTGGTTGGTAAAATGGCCAATCTTTTAGCACCAAACCCGGTAGAAAATGCCGGCTTTCGTATTACCTGGAAACTGGCTGCCCGTGTACGCGAATTCAAATTAAAAGTATATCCTGCCTTTGCCTATGTGCCCATCTACTTTGTATACTTTGCCTTAAATGGCAAAGGTAGCCTTGCCGACAGGTTTCATAAATTACAAGCCGGCTACTACTACATTTTTTTAATTTACTTAAGCACATTTATTGTTTCATCAGTACTTCAGAACATTTCGTTTTCGGAAAAATTCAAACCGGCATGGATATATTATGCGCTGCCCGTTAAGCAGCCGGGCAAAATTTTATCGGGCATGTATAAGGCTGTAGTGGTATTGTATTATTTGCCCTACTGCATTATACTGGGTGGCATAAGTATAGCCATATGGGGCCCAAAAGTTATAAACGACATTATACTGGCCTTTTTTGTAGGAATGATATACGGCATACTGATGGCGCTTTTTATGGTAAAAGGGTTGCCGTTCTCTAAACCGGTGTTAATTAAGCAATCGGGCGGCCGCATAATTACTTCACTGCTCGTTATGAGCTTTATACTGGTAATAGGCGCCGGGCATTATGCGTTGATTAAGTTTGGCTTTGATATGGTTATCTGGATATTAATTATCCCAGCAGCTATTGTATTTTGGATAATGCTTTACTACTATAAGCGCCAGGGCTGGGACAGTATTGAACTGGAAGAGTTTTAATACCGGCTGATTTATTTACCCCTTGCTTAGCAAACTTAAACGCTGAGCCGAACAGATTCATATAACAAAAAAGCCCTGTATTGCTACAGGGCTTTTTTGTTATATGAGAATATTAATTTTAGTAACCTACTACAGTTTTAAAAATCGGAAAATCAACCAAGGTTTGATAGATAACACGGTGGCCGTTATTATTTAAATGTATGCCATCACCAGCCGAATAGTACTTTAAAATACTCCATGTTGGCGAGCTTAATTTACGCAGGTAATCATCAACATGGCCCGGAAACATAGCTAATACCTTATCATTTAATATCTTGATACGTTTACGCTGATCCAGCAGTTGAAAGTTACGAGGCTGAGTGCTTGTAATAATAAACTCTATACGTTTGGCAGCAATCTGACCAATAATGTTCCGATAGTTGCTTATAATTTCTTCATCTCTGAAATTAAGGGCAATATCGTTGGTAGGCAAATTGATGATAACTAATGAGGGATTATACTTGAGCGCTGCCGTTACATTTCTGTTGGTATCAGGCTTTGGCCTTATAGATGCAGGAGACGACCCGGTTTGCATGAGCTGGAAAGTGGTATACCCCCCTTTACCAAGGTTAATTAATTTGAAGGGCTTCTTATCACGAACGAGTTTGGCGTTTAAGCGTCCGGCCCAGCATGAATCGGCTACACTCGCACCAAAACCGGCAGCAGTAGAAGAACCTATAATTACAATACGCTTAGTGGTATCAATTATCTTACCCGGATCTATATCTAGCGGGTTAGATGGAACGTTAACGGTTGCATTGTCGTCGGCAAATTCATTTGTTAGTGAATCTTTTTTACAGGCAGTAGCCAGTAACACAACAGCAATAATAAGTACAGAACACTTAAGTTTTTTACAATACATTTGTTATTAAGCAGGGATCGTAAATTTATAAATAATTTGTAAGAACAGCAACGTTGCAAATACTGTTTTTTCATTTTCTTTAATTGATTATCAGTAAGATAATTTAGCCAAACTTCATATTATAAACTTTGTTATGCCTAATGAGGGCAGCAAACGGATATTTCACTTTATTAACAAATGTTAATAATTAGTTAAAACTGATGAAGCTCCGTAGCGTTAAGTGAGTACAGAAAAACAAAACATCTACATTATGGCAACTACTAAAGCAAAAAAACAACCGGAGAATACCGAGAACGTTGAAGAATCAGCATTAAAAGAATTATTTGTTGACGAGTTAAAAGACATTTACTGGGCTGAAAAGCACCTGTCAAAAGCCTTGGTTAAATTAGCTAAAGCAGCTACTTCTGATGAACTGCGTGCATCATTAGAAACTCACAAAGAAGAAACCGACAATCAGGTAACCCGCCTTGAACAGGTATTTGAACTGATAGGTGAAAAAGCATCAGCTAAAAAATGTGATGCTATGGAAGGTTTGATCGCGGAATCAGAAAGCATTGTTGAAGATACCGAAGACGGATCAATTACCCGTGACGCTGGCATTATTTCAGCTGCTCAAAAATCAGAGCACTACGAAATTGCTTCATACGGCACCCTGCGCACACTGGCCAACACTTTAGGTTACAGCGAAGCAGCTCAATTGCTGGAAGAAACTTTAGCTGAAGAGAAAAAAACTGACGAGTTGTTAACTCAGTTAGCCGAAAGCTCAATTAACATTGGCGCTAAAAGCGAAAAAGCATAAGCTATACATAGCTTTACAAATAAAAAAAGCCATCCTAGTACCGGGATGGCTTTTTTTATTTACAACTAACTAACTTTATTAGCAATTCTTTATCTTTGCAACTCATAATCAAGATGAGTGCAGGGTTGAATTTTAATATTTTAGAACAGGATCTCCTTTTATTACCAGAGCGTGCCATTTACTGGCAGCAGCAAAAAGCTTTAATTGTAGCCGATGTACACTTGGGCAAGTCGGGGCATTTTCGCAAGGCTGGTATAGCTGTGCCTTCACAAGTTGGCCATGAGGATCTTAAATGCTTAACCAAACTCATTCATCTGCATCAACCCAAAAAGATCTGGTTTCTGGGCGATTTGTTTCACAGCAGCATGAACGGTGATTGGCATGATTTTGCCCAATGGCGGCAGCAATATCCCGCCATTATAATGCAGCTGGTTATAGGTAACCATGACATTATTAAGGAGCAGCACTACCACGATATTGATATATCCACGCATCAGGAGTTGCAGGTTGGGCCGTTTTTAATGCTGCATCACCCGCAAGATAACCAGTGCCTGAATCAACATGAGCATTATGTGTTTTGTGGCCACATACACCCGGGGGTTAAGCTTAGCGGTAAAGGCCGGCAATCTGTAACACTGCCCTGCTTTGCTTTTAGTGATCGTCAGGCTATACTCCCATCTTTCGGTAAGTTTACCGGCAAGGTGGCAGTAAAGCATCATGAAACCGACAAAGTGTTCGGCATACTGGAAAATAAAGTGATTGCAGTTTAATGATGCGCCAGGTAATCGCGCACTATAAATTCTAAGCGGCTAAAGCTTGCATCACGCTCTATAATTTCCCATTTACCGTTCAATACATAATAGGTAGGTATTTTATTGATAGCCCACTGCTGCGCATTGGCCGATTCATCACCTTTCAGGTCGGCATACTGCGGCCAGGTAACTTTATCATCGGCAATGGCTTTAGTCCACCAGTCACGCTTACTATCCAGCGATATACCAATGAAACCTGCCTTTTTGTTATCCAGGTTTTTCAACATGCCATCGATTATATCTTTATGGTTCATGCGGCTGATCTGGTTGCCTGCCTTCCAAACCTCCAATACATATACCTTCTTGTCCAGTTTAGTTTTATCAAATTTAGCACCATCAGGTGTGGTGCCGGCAATATCGGGTGCTTTGGCGCCAGGTAACAACTTCATCATACCGGCCAGTTTTTTGCCTACAAACTTACCTTCCTCGCTACTTTTTGCTGCCTGGCTTAGCTTATTATAAATTTCATAGTAAGGCTGCACGTCACGTTCGTATTGCAGGCCTAACATGATGTGTGTGGCGGCCGTACTATTGGGGTGCTTGTTAATAAATTGCCGGAATGCCTTAAGCTTCAGCCTATCAATATCTGTTTCGCCCGGCTCCAATTTACCCACTACTTTATGGTGTGCTTTAAGGCTTAGTTCATCCTGTATGGTATAATAAGCCGTAAGCTCGTTTTGTATAGCAGATGATGAGGTAATTTTTGGATAGCGGTCCAGGTGGGCTGCATCGGCTTCAAGTGTATACTGGCCGGCCTCCAGGTAAACTTCCATGGGGTAATCATCACTACCGGTTTGCTTAATGCTCACTTTGCCATAACCGGGGTTTTCAAAAACCGTATCCATTTTAAAGGAGCCGTTGGTAATATTCTGGCCGGCAATGTTATTGCCATCAGCATCAGTAACAATAATAACGGCGTCTTTTGCGCCTGTAACGTTACCGCTGAAAGCGATTTTTGGCAACTTAGTGTTGCAACCGGCGATGAAAACTGCAGCCGCAAACAGGTAGTAAATTCTTTTCATTAAACTCAAAAGTGTGATGGGCTAATATAGTATTTTAAGGTTAGCTTAATAAAAACGGCTGCATAATTTTAGAATGTTTCTAAATAGACAATAACCTGACAATTACTCAAATCAATACCTATGTTTTGGGTTATAATAAATATTTTTGCCTGATTAAAAATCTGATATAATGAGTGAATTAAAACAAACCTTTAACTCTTCACTGGGAAAAAAGCTGATTATGGCTTTAACAGGCTTGTTTCTGTGTACTTTTCTAATTGTGCATTTGAGCGGTAACCTGTCGCTGTTTAAACATGACAATGGCCAGGCGTTTAACGAGTATGCCAACTTCATGACCCACTTCCCGCCAATACGGGTGGTGTCCATTCTGTTGTATTTATCTATCATAATACACAGTGTGTACGCGTTAATTTTAACCATACAGAACCGCAAGGCTCGTCCGGTTAGTTACGCAGTGGGTACCAAGTCTCCCGTTTCTTTTTCATCAAAAAACATGGGCCTGTTAGGATCAATCCTACTGTTGTTCATTGTTATTCACATGAAAGATTTCTGGTTTAAATACCACCAGGACGACTGGTTTGGTAAAAGCGCTTATTCCGTTCCGTTTACAGAGTACAAAACCGATTTGCGTACCGGCAAGCAAATTTCTGCTAAGGCACTGCCACCGGGCGAGTACGAATATGCAAGGTTTACTGAAGGCAGCACCGAAACCTTAATTGCTAAAAACCTGAACGCCAGCGTTGAAACCAGCTTTAAAAACATCTTTTACGTTATATTTTACGTAATTGCTATGGTAACGCTATCGTTCCACTTAAAGCATGGCTTCCAAAGTGCATTTCACTCTATAGGCTGGGTACACCGCAAGTACAAACCAATTTATGAGTTTATAGGTACCTGGCTGTTTGCTGTAATTATACCTATAGGTTTTGCTTTGATGCCTATCATTTATTATTTCACCAGATAATAACCGCTTAACCGCTGTTATCTAAATATAAATTTGAACGATGAGTTTAGATTCAAAAATTCCACAAGGCGCATTAGCCGAAAAATGGAGCAAACATAAATTTAACTTAAAGCTGGTTAACCCCGCCAACAAGCGTAAATACAACATTATTGTGGTAGGTACCGGCCTGGCAGGTGCTTCGGCAGCGGCTTCATTGGCCGAGCTGGGCTACAACGTTACTGCTTTTTGTTTTCAGGATAGCCCACGCCGTGCACACTCTATTGCTGCACAGGGTGGTATTAACGCTGCTAAAAACTACCGTAACGATGGCGACAGCGTTTACCGTTTGTTTTATGATACTATTAAAGGTGGCGATTACCGCGCACGCGAAGCCAACGTTTACCGTTTGGCAGAGGTATCTGTAAATATTATTGACCAGTGTGTTGCACAAGGTGTTCCTTTTGCCCGCGAGTACGGTGGCTTGCTGGATAACCGTTCTTTTGGTGGTGCACAGGTGTCGCGTACGTTTTATGCCCGCGGCCAAACCGGACAGCAATTATTGTTAGGTGCCTACTCGGCTCTTAACCGCCAGATACATGAAGGCAAGGTAAAAATGTATACCCGTACCGAAATGCTTGATGTGGTTGTGGCCGACGGTCAGGCTAAAGGTATTGTTACCCGTAACTTAAAAACCGGCGCTATTGAAACCCATTCAGGTCATGCAGTATTGTTGTGTACCGGCGGTTATAGCAACGTGTTCTACCTATCCACTAATGCTATCGGCTCAAATGTAACGGCAGCATGGCGTGCACACAAACGCGGTGCTTACTTTGCTAACCCCTGCTATACACAAATTCACCCTACCTGTATCCCGGTAACAGGCACCCACCAGTCTAAATTAACGCTGATGTCTGAATCATTGCGTAATGATGGGCGTGTATGGGCACCTAAAACCAAGGAAGTGGCCGAAAAGCTACGTAAAGGTGAAGTTAAAATTGAAAACGTTAAGGAAGACGACCGCGATTACTTCCTGGAGCGCAAATACCCATCATTCGGTAACCTTGTACCGCGCGACGTGGCTTCACGTAACGCTAAAGAAATGGTTGACGATGGCCGTGGTGTAGGTGGCTCAGGTATTGCCGTGTTCCTTGATTTCCGCGATGCTATACAGCGTTTAGGCGAAGATACCGTACGTGCTAAATATGGCAACCTGTTTGACATGTATTATCAGATTACTGATGAAAATCCATACAAACAGCCAATGCGTATTTACCCCGCTGTACACTATACCATGGGTGGCCTTTGGGTTGATTATAACCTGAGCACTAACATACCTGGTTTATACTGCCTGGGCGAGGCTAACTTTTCCGATCACGGCGCTAACCGCTTAGGCGCATCTGCACTAATGCAGGGTTTGGCCGATGGTTACTTTGTTATCCCATACACTTTAGGTGATTACCTGGCTACCATAGGCCCTAAAGCGGTTGATACCAATCACCCGGCTTTTGCACAAACCAAAAAAGACGTTGAAGCTTATATCGCAAAATTATTAGCGCTTAAAGGCAACAAAACCGTAGTGGAATATCACCGTGAGCTAGGTCACATTATGTGGGAATACTGCGGTATGGCCCGTACGGAAGAAGGTTTGACCAAAGCACGTGGTTTAATCCAAGCTTTAAAAGACGACTTCTGGAAAAATGCTATAGTGGTAGGCGAAAATGAAGAAATTAATGCTTCACTGGAAAGAGCTGGCCGCGTGGCCGACTTTATAGAGTTAGGTGCATTAATGGTGGAAGATGCCTTAAGCCGTCGCGAATCATGCGGTGGTCACTTCCGGGTGGAATCGCAAACAGAAGAAGGCGAAGCTTTACGTAACGACGACGAGTTTGCCTACGTTGCCGCCTGGGAATATACCGGCGATAACCAGCCCGAAGTATTACACAAAGAAGACCTGGTATACGAAAACGTTAAGTTAACACAAAGAAGCTATAAATAAGATAGCATACGAGTATCAAGTAGCTAGTATCAAGTATAAAGACTTGACATCGGGCACAAAAGGTTTAAAAAATCTTAATACTTGATACTGGCTACTTGATACAAAATATCAAACTCAAAAAACATGAGTAACGCAAACGGAACAATGAATTTGACGCTGAAAGTTTGGCGCCAAAAGAATGCACAAACTGCTGGTAAGTTTGTGACTTATAAGGCCGAAAACATATCTCCGGATATGTCTTTTCTGGAGATGCTGGACGTAGTGAATGAGAGCCTTATTCATGCCAAAGAAGATCCGATTCATTTTGACCACGATTGCCGTGAGGGTATTTGCGGTATGTGTTCATTATATATTAACGGCCGTCCGCATGGGCCTAAACGTGCTATTACCACCTGTCAGTTACACATGCGTAGCTTTAGTGATGGCGAAACCATCACTATTGAACCATGGAGAGCAGCTGCTTTCCCGGTGGTAAAAGACTTGGCAACCGACCGTTCTGCGTTTGACCGCATACAGCAGGCGGGGGGCTATGTATCGGTAAATACCGGTGGCGTACCTGATGCTAACGAAATTCCAATCCCTAAGGTAATTGCCGACGAGGCCTTCAACTCGGCTACCTGTATCCAGTGCGGCGCCTGCGTAGCGGCTTGTAAAAATGCTTCAGCAATGCTGTTCACATCGGCTAAAATTAACCAGTTGGCTTTATTGCCGCAAGGTCAGCCGGAACGCTACCGTCGTGTGCAAAGCATGGTGGCACAAATGGATGCTGAAGGTTTTGGCAGCTGTACCAATACAGGTGCTTGCGAAGCCGAATGCCCTAAAGAGATCACATTAACTAATATCGCTAACATGAATTTTGACTTCTTTAACGCTAAATTCTTTAAAGAAGAAGAAGTTCATCATGTAAGTGAAGGTTAATTAAATATTTAACCTAACAAAAAAGGCTTAAGAAATATTTCTTAAGCCTTTTTTGTTCTTTGCTGCCACCAATTAATATTGTTCTCTTAAACTGTGCCGTAAAAATATCTGTTTTTACGCTTTAGCTGCGAGTATTTTATAAAAAAACATCTCTTCATTTAGTATTTATTAAAAAACAGTTACTAAATTACCCAATCTGGCATAAATTATATTTAACAGCCATAAACTTATTGAATTTTCTATGTACAAATCTGCGCATTTTAGTGAGTATAACGCCATAAACGACGTATGGGATGAAATGTATAGTGAAAATTCGGCTATACGAGAGCACTATCAGCGGGTGATTAGCTATTTAACCAAGGAATCGACTGACAATCTAAATAAAAAAGAAGAACTGGCCCGTCGCCTTTTCATGACCCAAGGTATAACGTTCACCGTGTATAACAGTGGTGAAGGCATTGAAAAAATCTTTCCTTTCGATATTATACCACGTATTATAACAGCCGCCGAGTGGACCCTGGTTGAAAAGGGTATTAAGCAAAGGCTAACAGCGCTTAATTTGTTCTTAAAAGACGTCTATCATAATCAATTCATCATTAAAGATGGTATTGTGCCTATTGATGTAATTTACTCCTGCCCCCACTTTTTGCGGGAGATGTATCAACTGAATGTCCCTTACGATATTTACGTTCACATTGCCGGTATAGACCTGATACGCGATGAGCACGGCGCATTCTACGTGCTGGAAGACAACCTCCGTACACCATCGGGTGTGAGTTATATGTTGGAGAACCGCGAGATTACCAAGCGCCTTTTCCCCGACCTGTTGCCGCAATGTAACGTACGAAGCGTAACCGAATACCCCAGCATCCTGTATAAAAACCTAATGGCGCTGTCGCCAAGGCAAATCAGCAACCCTACCATTGTGCTGTTGAGCCCGGGTATTTATAATTCGGCTTACTTTGAGCATACTACCCTGGCCCGCCTAATGGGCGTTGAACTGGTTGAAGGTCGCGACTTGGTGGTTAGTAACCATAAGGTATACATGAAAACCACTACCGGCCTGCAACAGGTTGATGTAATATACCGCCGTGTTGATGATGAGTTTTTGGACCCTTTGGTATTTAACCCTGCCAGTGTGCTGGGCGTGGCTGGTTTAATGAGCGCCTACCGTAAAGGTAACGTAGCTATTGTGAACGCTATTGGTAACGGCGTAGCCGATGACAAAGCCATTTACAGCTATGTGCCCGATATGATTAGGTACTACTTGAACGAGGAGCCACTGCTTAAGAACGTACCCACCTACCAGCTGCGCAACGCCGACGAACGTGAATTTACCTTTGCCAACATTAATACCATGGTGGTTAAAAAAACTAATGAGAGCGGTGGTTACGGTATGCTAATGGGCCATGCGGCCAGTGAGCAGGAAATTGATGATTATAAAAAAGAAATCCTGAAAGATCCCCGAAATTTTATTGCCCAGCCTACCATTAGCCTATCGGCAGCACCGTGCTATATACAAGGGGTGTTACAGCCCCGACGCATCGATTTAAGGCCTTACGCCTTATGCGGCCCCGATGGCATTGAGATTGTGCCGGGCGGACTTACTCGCGTAGCGCTAAAAGAAGGCTCATTAGTGGTAAACAGCTCGCAAGGCGGCGGCAGTAAGGATACCTGGGTACTGGCCTGATATTGCATTTGAATGTAAGTTTGGATCTTAACATCCGTTCATATGCTTGCGAGTTAGTATGTTAAACTTAAGAATAATTAAATAATTAACTACGATGACGACGGCAGATTGCTTCCGAATCAATGGGAAGCGAACATCCGAAATCCGAAATAACGATATATGTTAAGTAGAGTAGCAGCAAGTTTTTATTGGTTAAGCCGGTACATAGAGCGGAGCGATGGTATTTTGAGGATGCTGAAGATCAACTACGCTTCATCGCAGGATGCTGTGCGCGAATTTACCTGGGAACCGGTTATCCGTATTTATTCGGGGGCCGATACTGAACTGATGAAGCAGCTTAATAATGATAGCAGGGCCGTACTGAGCTATATGGTAAACGGAAAGAACAATCCCAATTCCATATCGAATATGATTACCCTGGCGCGGGAAAATGCCCGTAGCGTACAGGAACACATTACCCGAGATCTTTGGCAATGCCTTAACGAATATTATCACTGCGTTAAAGACCCGTCACTCGACGAGCGCTTACAAAAAGACGACCCCATCAGTGTACTGGATATTTTGATTAAACAGATTATGCTGTATTACGGTACGGCCGAGGTATCAATGGAGCGCGGCCAGGGTCGGAGTTTTATGAACATCGGCAAGTTTTTAGAGCGTAGTATACAGGCTATCGATATACTGGACATCAAATTTGGTTCAGTTAATACTAACCCCGACCTGCTTACCGATATTACCTATTGGAAACACCTGCTGCAATCAATTGGCGGTTATGAATTGTACCTAAAAACCTACCGCGACGGCATTGAGGCGCAAAACGTCATGGAGTTGATTATTCTAAATACCGATTTTCCGCGCTCAGTTATTTACTCGGTTAATAACATTAGCCGGTATTATGAGCGTTTAAAAAAGGAGAGCAACCTGGGCAATTACCGCGATATTGCTTTTCAGATAGGCAAACTACAAAGCTACATCCAATACAGCTCGGCACAAAGCATTCGCCAGGTAGGTTTACACCAGTTCCTGACACAGATTAAACAGGACTTATACGCCATTGGCACATCGCTTAACGAGCATTACTTTGCTAACTCCTGATCTTGAACTTTTAATTCTACTCTCATGCCTGAATTTAAAATACAACATATAACCCGGTATACTTACGATGGCAAAGTGCGCGACAGCGCCAACCAGGTAATCCTCTTCCCTATTACCGATGTAAACCAGGAAGTATTAAAGCATGATTTGACAATAACCGGCAATCCCGTGGTTGATACCCATGTAGATTATTACGGCAATGAGGTGGGCAGCTTCACTTACCTGGAGCCCCATAATCAACTCATTATCAACTCAGAGGTGCTGGTAGTTACCCATGCTAAAGAACTGCCTGCTGAGTCGCTTTCGGCGCAGGAGCAATGGCAAAAGCTGGCTTCGCTGCAAAATATAGTGCCTTACATTGATTTTTTAATGCACGAGTACTTTGAAGCCCTGCCCGAACTTTTGGCTGCAATTGATAAAGAAAAACAAGCCGGAGATACACCTTACCGAACTGCTTTGCGCTTTTGTGATTACGTGTACCGCAATTTTGAGTACCTGCCCGGGGTAACCACGGTTGAAACTACGCTTAAAGAAGTATGGAAACTTAAAGCTGGCGTTTGCCAGGATTTTGCCCATATACTTATACTCATGCTGCGCCTGTTAAATATACCTGCGCGTTATGTAAGCGGCTATATTTGTCCAAATCATAACGGCATGCGCGGCGAAGGTGCTACCCATGCCTGGGCCGAAGTTTATTTGCCCGAGTACGGTTGGCTGGGTATTGATCCAACCAATAATTGTGTAGCCAATGAAACCCACGTGCGCCTTGCAGTAGGCCGTAATTTCTCAGATTGCTCGCCGGTAAAAGGTGTTTACAAAGGCACATCGGGCCATTTACTGGAAGTAAAGGTAAGCGTAGAGTACCGCGACCAGCCGAGCTCCGAACCGACCGACGAAATTGATTCCAACAATTTTATAAAAGCCGCCGAAGCGCCGGAATTTACCACCAACAGCTACCAGCGCTATAAAGAAGCCATCCTGTTGCAGCAGCAACAGCAACAGCAACAGCAGTAATAGCTAAACCTCGTAAATCTCTCCATGTAATCTGTCAGTATCGTTCGCGATGACATGGAAAGATATACAATCCCCTATCTCGGACCACCGCCACCTGCGCTGCCCAGGTCATCGGGGTTGCCGTTACCGCCGTTATCCTGGTCGCGTTGTTTTTGGCGTTTTTGCTCGGTGCTGCTGTTGCCGAAGCGATAGGATACCGTAAACATCACGGTACGCGTAGCAAACCTGCGGTACGACTCAGAAGTGTAAGGTATAGCCGTGTTGGTGTTGTTAATAATAGAGCCAAACTTACGGGTATTAAAGATATCGCGGGCGTTTACGCTCATGTTCAATGTCTTGGTAACATCATACCGCACACCGCCATCCAAACCGTATAAAGCCTTGCTGTAACCTTGTGCTATCACCTGCTTGCCCTGGTAATCTCCACGCAATTGTATCCCTAACTTTTTAACGGGCTTAATGTTAGCCGTAAGGTTACCGTTAAAGGCATAACCCGAAGTAGACCGTACATTAAGTGCCTCATCGCCTTTAATGTTACGGTAGTAAACGTTTACATTACCGGTTAAGTCTAATTTAGGAGAGAACGTCCATTTGGCAATTAACTCGTAACCTGCATTGGCTGCACTGTTAATATTCTCAAACCGGGTTAAGGTAGTAGCCGAATCGAGCGGTATGCGTACCTGCTGAATGTTATTGTTGGTATAACGATAGTAAAGTGAAGAAGTAAGCGTTAAAGCATTCCAATAGTTAATGTAGCTTAACTCAAAAGCATGCGTATCCTCAGGTAACAAGTTAGGATTACCCTGCTGAAAGTTAAAGGGATCGCTACGGTCAACAAACGGCGATAACTGCCTGTCGCGCGGACGGCTAACCCTACGGGTGTAACTTAGTTGCAGCGTTTGGTTTTCGGTCAGTTTATCGCTCAAAAACACACTTGGGTACACCCTTAAGTAGTCTTGCTTGTACTGCTGCACACTATCAACCAGACGGGTACGTATGTGGGCATCCTCCACGCGGGCTCCTACCTGCACACCAAACTTACCAAACTGGCGCTGGTAGTTGGCATATAAAGCATGTACCTGCTCATTGTATATAAAATGGTTGGAGCGGGTGTTATCAAACACATACTGGTTAACTGTTCTGTTAATCAATGTATCAACTCGGTAATCATTATCATTACGGTTAAAGGTGCTGCGGTACCCGGCTTCAAGTTTGCTTTCTTTACCCAAAGGCATGGTGTAGTCGGCCTGTAAGTTAAAATTACGCTGCTTGCCGTTGGTATAGGTGTTCTGGTTAAAGCTGCGGCCAGTAGTAATGTTGTTACGGTAGTAATTATAAACGGTCGACAAGTTTTCATCGCCATCCTCTTTTTCCGAAGAATAACCCAAATTGGCCGTTAACTCCTGCCCTTGCTTTTTGTATTTGTGACTAAAATCGGCGTTGGCATCAAAGTTTATACCCGAGTTGCCCGAGAAGTTATTTTGCTGGGTAAGTTGCGTAAGTGCGTTACGGGTGGTAGTGCGGGTTTCACCATTCTGGAAACGGTCGCGGTCCCGAACGTTAATATTATCAGACAGGGTAAGTACCGTTTTAGGACTCAGGTTAAAATCGATACCCGTACGCACGTTGTGCGAGTTAAAACTAAATTTTTGGTCGGATAACTGATTCTGAAAAATAGCATCGGCAGTGCCGGGGTAAGTAATACGATCGGTATAGCCATTGCCTACACGGTCGGCCTTACGGTAACTGTAGTTACCAAACAAGTTTACTTTTGATGTTTGGTAAGATAAGTTTAAGCTGCCGTTATAGGTATTTTGTGTACCAACAGTACCGGCAACCGAACCATTGAAACCCAGCTGTGCATTACGTTTTAAAACAATATTGATAATACCCGACTGGCCTTCGGCATCGTATTTTGATGAAGGATTGGTTATTACTTCAATGTTTTCGATAGCGCTGGCCGGTATAGACTGCAGAATATCGCTCACGCTACCGCCTGATAGTGCTGAAGGTTTACCATTGATAAGCACACGCACATTGCTGGAGCCGCGCAGGTTAACGTTACCTTCCACATCCACCTGTACCGATGGCACGTTGGTTAACAGGTCAGTAGCGGAACCACCCTGGCTTACCAGGCTTTGATCAACACTAAAAACCTTTTTATCGGTGCTTAGCTTAATTTGGCTGCGCTGTGCCGTTACCACCACTTCTTTTAGTACTCCTTTTGCAGGGCGCACCTTAACGTTACCCAGTTGCACCAGTTTGCGCGAGGCATTAATCAGGATACTATCTTTTGCGTAAGTTAAATAGCCTACAAAAGTGGCCTTAAACAAGTAAACGCCATCTTTCAGGCCGTCCAGCTTAAAGTTACCGTTTAAATCGGTTTGTATACCCTTGGTTGTTTTATCGCCTTTGTGGGTTACACTTACGCTGGCAAAATCAAGCGGCTGGTTGGTATTGGCGTCTACCAGTTTACCGGTAACCGTACCGCCGGTAGGTGCTGCAGTTTGTGCACCGGCTTTAATCGTTATAATAAAAAGTGTTAAAAGTAACAGTCGTTTCAGTACCAAAAAGTTCATCCCGCAAAAGTCAGGCTTTTTAAACTTAGTCGACTTACCGGGCTTGTAACTTTATTGCTAAGCAAGGTTAGCAGCAAGTAAATTTTTTATTACTAAGTGATGAGTTGCATGATTAAAGCTTGATTAATCTTTCATCCCTCCTGGCAAAGGGTTAGGAGGGGTTACCATGCAGGTTGGCGCCAAAGTAAGCTTATAAAACTATCATCCCGAACGATAGTGGGGAATCCTTTGGAATGAAAACTATCGCTTCGGACAAGCTGTCTCGCATGTCCTGAAAAAGACAGTTAGGAGAAAACAAAAAACGGAGCTGCTAAATACCGGCTCCGTTGATCCAAATCTTGTCATCTCAAACGATAGTGAGCAATCTTACTTAACGATAAGCTAACCGCTTCGAAAAAGATTCTCGCTATCACTTGAAAGCACGAGCTGTTGTTGCAGTTGTTTTAAACTTTGCTACGTCTTAAGCTTTCTTTACCATGGCGGCCAGTTCCTTTAACTTAGGCGCTTTTTCGTAAGCTTTTAGCAGCTTGTGCTGATGGTTGTAAATAGCAATATAGGGCGTCATTTTTACATTGTAGTACTGCAGCACCTTGTAGCTGTTACCTTCGGTACCAACGGTAATGTTGGGATAGGTTGATATGCCAAAGTCGCGATAAAACCCTTTAATCAGCTTGTAATCTACTGCGCTTACCATTACAATCTGTATGTCTTTAAAACTTTTCATCTGCCCTTTCATCTCATACATTAATTGCTGGCAGTGGCCGCAATCGGGCGAAAAATAAACAAGCATTACGGGCTTGTTCTTTTTTAAAGTAGCAGGGGTACGTGTAGCGCTATCGGGCGCGGTAACAATGTGGTAATCGGGCAGGTTTTGTATACTCGTTTTGTTTTGCGCCTGTGTGCAGCCGGCCATAACCACCAGGCTCAGTATAAAAAGTAATTTCTTCATTATAAGTTTATAGCTATGCCTCCAGCAGTTCAACCTGCCAGGCAATATGTTCATCTGTTATAGGGTACAATGCACCGTTTACAATAGTTTGATAAACGGCTTCGAATAAATTTAAATAGTTGCCGGTATGCGAGGGTATCTTTTCAATGGTCTTTTCATTGTTAATACCCATCAGCACCAATTGGCCTTCGCAACCTTCGGGCTCTACGCCGTAGCCTGCATCGGTAGGTTTAATTTCCTGGTCCAACTGGGCTTCCTGCACATCGCAGCGGTCTTTTATATAGCTACCTGCTGTGCCATGCAGCACAAACGCTGGTAGTGGCTGCGCCACCAGCAGGCTTGAGGTTACCTGCACGGTTAACTGGTGCGGATACGTAAGCTGATAATTAAAATAATCTATTACGGCAGAACCTTCGCGGTGTGAAGCCGTAACTTTATGACTGGTAAGCGGCTTGCCAAATAAACTGATCACCTGATCGAGCAGGTGCGGACCTAAGTCGTATACCAGTCCATTAGAATCCATTCCGGCAGCTTCTTTAAATGCTTTAGGACTTAGCACCGGCTTGTAACGGTCATACCTAAAATGTGCTTCAACCAGGTTGCCCAACCGGCCACTCTCAATCACCTCTTTTACCGATTGGAAGTCACTATCCAAGCGGCGGTTCTGGTAAACAAACAAATGCTTGTTTTGCGCTTTAGCCAGGTCGTAAAGCTCCAGCAACTGTGTTAGGTTTGCAGTAACCGGCTTTTCGATCAGCACATGTTTACCTGCCTGCAAAACCTGTTTGGCCTGCTCGTAATGCAGTTGGTTTGGCGTATTTACAACAATAAGCTCAATTTCAGCATCATTAAGCATATCCTCTATACGGTCATAACTAACCACATCAGGATAGTACTTCACTGCATTTTTTTGGTTGCGCTCCAGCACAGCTTTAAACTGAAAGCCGGGGTGCGCATGCACAAAAGGCGCATGAAAAATACGGCCCGACATGCCGAAAGACAATATACCGGTTACAATAGGTGATGACATGTTACAAGTATAAATCTTATCCGGTTAGCCGCCTCATAAAAAGATAAATTTTACAATCTCTACCTTCCCATAACGGCTTTCTAAACTAAGTTGGCTCCAGCTTTTAATGATTAACCGAAAGCTTACTTAACCGGGCATTCCATCTCATCGCCCATACCAATTGGAGAGCCGTCAGGCATCATTAAACCCGGAGCAGGCTGAAACTTGTCTGGTGTGTCCTCAAACTGCTTAATTTGCGATAAGCCATAAAGCAAATTAGCTTTTTGCATGGTACCAGCGGCGCTTTGCGCAGTTTGCATCCATTTTTTAAGCTCATCAATTTTGAGCATAGTAATGCTACGCACGTTTTCTGGCGCTTGTGTGGTGGCTGCCAGCGTTAGCAATTGTTTGAGCGCTTGGTTATTCACCATGCGCTGTAGTTCCCCTTTGTAACCTGCCATTTGCGGAGCTTTCCAGGTTCGTGCTATCAGCTTGTCCAGTACGGCGACTAGTCCCGGCTGTGTATTATCGCGCGATTGGTATTCTACCAAACGTGCGGCACGCTGCGGCTGTAATATGAACGACAGTGTGGTTCCGGCTGCAGATTCGGCAGCGCCTATGGGATCAAATGTTAAACCGGTGCGCGATTTAAACAACTCGCGGGTGCGCGGGTAGCCTACCGGGCGGGGCGGTATCTTAGCAATCAGGGCTTCGGGCAGAGCCAGCGCATCAGGTGTAATGGTGCTCATTAAGGCATCAAACGCTTTCCATTGCTCAGCAGCAGGCACCATGCGGGTTACAGTTTGGCCATCCCCTTTTATAGCGTAGGTATAATATAAACCACCCACAACTTTAGAGGCCGCCTCAATTTGATAACGATGAATGAGATACATAGGCACCAGTACTTCCTCAATGGTAGCCATAGGTGCATCCTGCCGAATGGATTTCTCGGAAAAGGTATTGATCACCTGCTTACGCAAAGCCATTAGGCGGTTCAGTTCATCAGCCGCATTTGTGCCGCTGTCCCACAGGTGAGCCTTGGGGTGTGCACTACCCGTTGGGCGCGAATCGGCATCGGCAATAAACACCTCGCCTTGCTTTAGGGTTTCGGTAATGATGTTTTTGAGAGCCTTACCTTCATCGCCGTTTTGCGAAACGTCTGAATAGCCATAAATAATAGCACGCTTGTCCCAGCTACCAATTTCGGCGGTGTAAGCATCGCTCAGGTCAATGGTACCATCAGCCTTTAACGTAACAGTTGGCGGCGGGTAATCCATTACTGAAGCCCGCTTGTTAGTACTGGCTACATAGTTGTGGTATAAACCCAGCGTGTGCCCCACCTCATGCGCTGCCAGTTGTTTTAAACGGGCAACGGCTAGTTTTATCATTTTGTCGCTCACCGGCTTGCCATCTTCATAAGGCTGGACCAAACCTTCGGCAATCAAAAAATCTTGCCGGTCGCGCAGTGAGCCAAGTGATACCTGACCTTTGATGATCTCACCGGTACGCGGGTCGGTTACAGAGGAGCCGTATGACCATCCTCTGGTAGAACGGTGTACCCATTGAATAATATTATATCGAATATCCATTGGGTCAACATCTTCAGGCAGCAGTTTTACCTGGAACGCATTTTTGTAGCCTGCTGCTTCGAAAGCCTGGTTCCACCAGCTGGCTCCTTCAATGAGTGCATTGCGTACAATTTCGGGTGCGCCGCGGTCAACGTAATATATAATAGGCTTTACGGCTTCGCTAACGGCCGAACCCGGGTTTTTCTTTTCTAAGCGGTGCCGGTTAATTAGCCGTTTAACAATAGGCTGGTCTATCGGCGTGGCAAAGTCCATATAATCGGTACTAAAAAAGCCCGACCGCGGATCGAAAGCCCGTGGTTTGTACTTGTTATCGGGTAACTGGATAAATGAGTGATGCATGCGCACGGTCACAAAATTGGCATCGGGCGTAACTGAACGAATTTCGCCGCCGCTGCCATTGCCGGCCAGCGTAACGGTAGCCTCCATTTCGGTATTGTACGGAAAGCTTTTAGTATTGGCCATGTATATGGCCGAACGGGTGTCGTCGGCACGGTAAGTGCCCTGGTTAGCGCGTGCCAGGCTCAAGGATAACTGGTGGCTGTCCCTCAACAAAAACGGCGTCATATCAATGAGGATTTTATCGCCCTCTGCCGCCTCAACTTTAAATCCCCATATTACCGATTGTGCAAAAGCCTCCTCAACCGATCGGCGCTCATCAGCATTATTGCTCACCGCACGGTAATCATAATTAGGCTGTATGAGCAGCACCTTGGGGCCGCTCCTTATAAATTTCACAATCTTAGTATCGCCTAACTGACCACGATCCAGCCCTAAGTCATTAGAGCCAACGCCAGCTGGCATGGATTCTACATATAAAAACTCCTGACCCAGTTTGTCGATTTCTAAAAGCAGGCGGCCGGTTTTATCATCCCAATAAGTATTAAAATAACCGGCTTGTTTAGTGAAGCCTTGCGTTTTGCCGTCAATGCCGTCAGCCTTTTGGGCAAAGGCAGGGAACAAGAACATGAAGAATAATAGGTACAGCAGGTAAGCTTTTTTCATACTGTGGAGTTAAGGATTGATCTTATTCCCTAAAAATATTGTTTTTAGGCCGTGTATCAAACTACAGCGCATAAAAAAGGGCTTGCCGTTTGCGGCAAACCCTTTTTGTATCAGCTTTTTTACTGCCGACTATTTCATACCATCTTGTATAACTTTGATATGTTGCTGGTGCATTTTAAGCACTGGCAAAGTTTTAACAGCAAAAGATTTCAATTCCGCGTCTTTGGCATCAGTTGATGCTTTTTCGAATAAAGAAACGTCTTTGTCATGATCTTTTACCATAGCGTCAACATAAGCTTTATCAAAATCAGCACCTGATTTTTTTTGTAAATCAGCCATAACGGTTTGCTGATCGGCACCTACAGTAGTAGGCAGCGTGATGTTTTTAGTTTTGGCAAGATCCATTAACTCGGTATTTGCTTTTGAGTGATCTTTGATCATCATTTCAGCATACTCTTTTACCTTAGCATTAGTAGCTTTGGTTTGAGCTAATTTGGCCAGTTCTACTTCGGCCATGCCGCCGTTAGCAGCTTCAACGGCAAACTGTGCGTCATCGGTTACAACAGCAATACCGCCGGTTTCAACTGCATGAGTTGAGGTATCCTTGGTTTCGTTTGCACTGTCGGCATTTGCCTTACTGTCATTAGCAGCGTTACCGCCGCATGATTGGAATGCCAGGGCAGCTGCCGCTAGCATCAACATCGAACAAATCTTTTTCATAGGTAGCTTCATTTTTATAGTTGTGTGAGGTATTAACAAATTAATAGCGTACAGGTTTTTATCATTGGTTAAATACATTTGTGTATAGTATTATTATGGTAAACTTAAAGGTTTTGTTATTTTTGGGCACCCAACACAAAATGATATGAATTTTCCGGCAGAATTAAAATATACCAAAGACCACGAGTGGATCAGAGTAGAAGGCGATGAAGCTTACATAGGCATCACCGAGTTTGCACAGCGCGAACTGGGCGACATTGTTTACATTGACATTAACACTGTAGGTCAGGAAGTAAGTAAAGAAGAAGTTTTTGGCACTGTTGAGGCTGTTAAAACCGTTTCAGACTTGTTTATGCCGGTTGCTGCAAGCGTTTTAGAGGTTAACGCCTTGCTTGACAGCCAGCCCGAACTGGTAAACACTGACCCTTATGGCGACGGCTGGATGGTAAAGATCAAATTAAGTGATCCGTCAGCAGTTGAAGGCTTATTATCGGCCGAGGATTATCAATCGTTAGTAGGCGCGTAATGCAAAATTTGTTAAAATATCAAAAGCTCACCTTATGGTGGGCTTTATTTGTTTTAGTGATGTGCAACATCAAAATGGGTAAAGCCGGTCATTCGCCGCTGTTTTTTGCCGGGTTTGATAAGCTGGTGCATTGCGGCTTCTTTTTTATGTTTACTGCATTGGCCGGTTATGGCATTATTAAACAGCGTGGTAACCTTACTTTGGCTGCCGCCGTAAAAGTGTTCATCATAGCCGTGGCTTATGGCGCTGCGATAGAGGTTATCCAAAAGTACTTTTTCCCGTGGCGCGGTGCCGAGTGGGGAGATTTATTTGCTGATACTGTAGGCGCCGGCATGGCTACTTTTAGCGGTTTAATAACAGTAACAGCGATACGTGATGAAAAGAATTAAATTAACAGCTGCATTTATTATTTGTATAGCCCTTTCTTCTTGCGGCATATTTAAAAAGGATTGTAACTGCCCACACTTTGGGAGCACAGTAAAAAATTATCCGGCACTGCGCAACGTTTAGTGTTGTGCTGCGTCTTGTGATAAGAAATTGACCGGCAAATATTATGGCCGGCAATCATCTAACTTATCACAAGACGCATGAAAAGAGCTTTACTCCTTCTCTTAACCTTTACTGTACTTACCTTTATTCACCACCCTACTTTTGCACAAAGTGGCGGTAGTGTTAAAGCGCACTTGGTTAACTCAAAAAGCAACGAGCCTGTTGAATTTGCCATGGTGGCGGTTGTGAAGGCCGCCGACTCTGCAACTGTAACCAATGCTAACGCAGATCAAAATGGCCGTATAACCATCACTGGCCTTGCACCTGGTAACTATAAACTGGTGGCAAAGCAGCTAGGGTTAGCAGCTAAGGTTACACCCTTTAGCTTAAGTACGGGCAAAATGACCATAGACTTAGGAAAATTAATCATGCAGCCTGATGTTAAATCGCTAAGCGCTATTGTGGTTGAAGGACAACAGGCACCTGTACGCGTTAAAAAAGATACCGTTGAGTTTAATGCCGGCTCTTACAAAACTCAGCCTAATGATAATGTGGAGCAGCTTTTAAAAAAATTGCCCGGCGTTGAGGTGGATAGAGATGGTAAAGTAACCGCCCAGGGCCAGCAGGTAAGCAAAGTTTATGTGGACGGTAAAGAGTTCTTCGGCAATGATCCTAAGGCGGCTATCAAAAACCTGCCTGCCGACGCCATAGCCAAAGTACAGGTGATTGATGACAAGACCGAGAAAACCAAAAATACCGGCATTGACGATGGTCAGCGCGAAAAGGTCTTGAACTTAACCCTGAAAGAAGATAAAAAGAAAGGCTGGTTTGGTAACGCATCTGCATCAGGCGGTAACACCGATCGCTTTTTGGGCCAGTTCAACATCAACCGTTTTGATAAGCAAAAGCAAGTTTCAGCGTTGTTCCTCAGCAATAACATCAACGAGTCGGGTTTTTCGATGGAAGACCTGAATGCCTTCACAGGCGGCAATACCTTCGATGCATTTAGAGATGCTAATGGCAACACGTCTATTAATATTGGAGCTAATGGCCGGGCCAATGTAAATGGCGTTTTTTCGGGTGTTAGCGGTGGTTTAATAACCAACCATACAGGTGGTTTAAACTACTCAGACCTATGGGGTAAGAAAGATGAGATCAAATTCAACAGCAGCTTTGTAACCGTAGTGTCGAACAATACGCTGGTGCAGGATGATGCCATCGAAAATCCGGCTCAAAATCTGCTTACCACACAGCGCAGTGTTGGCGAGAACAAGTATAACAGTTACCGCCTCAATATGAACTTAGAGTACAAGATGGATAGTCTTACTACCATGCGCATAAAGCCCAACTTGTCATACGGTTACCGCTCGGGCCGCAATACTGTAAATTATAATACCACCAGCTATGCCGCCGACCCGCGCAACTTGGGCAATCAGTTTCTGGATCAAACCATACGTACACCTGTGCTGGCAGGCCAGTTCAGCGTAAACCGCAGAATACCGAATGGCCGCGGCTCTTACAACATGTATGTTACCGGCAGTTACAGCCCTTACAGCAACAAATACTCCAATAATTCGCTTTTAGCGCGCTTTAACGACGCGGGTATTAGGCAGGATAGTTTAAGCAACTTGTATACCGGCCAGACAACCGATGGCAGCCAGATCAACGGAACCCTATCTCACATCAGGCAAATTAACAAGAAGCAAAAGCTCAACTTAACCGTTAGTCAGAATTTGCAATACCGGCATGATGAAGCAGAACAAGCTACCTTAAACTATAATGCAGTAACCGGCAATTACGATATATTGAACCCGCAATACAGCGGCGACTATAACAACACGAACTACCGCTATTCATCAAGCGTGGGCTTAAACAAAGCTACCGATAAGCTAACGGTTAACCTAAGTGCCGAGGCCGCCAACCTGGGATTAAAAGGACAGGTAAACACCGCAACAAGCCCTATAGAACGCAACCAATGGGTACTTGCCCCCAGTGCCAATATATCTTACCGCCCAAAGCCAGGGTCGAACTTTTACTTTTACATGCGTAATGATGCCCTTATGCCGGCTATTACTGATCTCCAACCATTTTTAAACACGGCCAACACCAATTATAAAAGGATAGGCAACCCCGATTTGCGTTTGGCCAGGTATGTAACCGTGAGTACCAATTTTAATACTTACGATCAGAAAACCAATAACTATATAAATTTTTACGCTAGCTACAATTATTACTGGAACGGCTTTTCGACCGAGAGCTTTACAGACGAAGGCGGTGTAACCACTTCGCGCCCTATTAATGCCGATGGTAATTACAATTTATCATTAGGTACCAACCTGGGCAGACCTTCAAAAATCAAAGGGCTGCGTTTTAACCTGGGGCTTAATGGCAACCTTAACCGCAATATCAACTTTATAAACGATAACAAAAATTCGGTACTGCGCATATCACCTGGATTGAGTTTGGGAAGCAGCTTCGACCGCGACAACTACCAGTTTAGCATACGTACCTACACGGCATACAACAATGCTAAAAACTCTTACCAAAGCGCGGCCGACCGTCAGTACTTTAGTTTCAATAACTGGTATTCGGCCAGTGTAAAACCGGTTAAAAACTGGCGCATCTTCTCCGAGTTGTTTCAAAACCTTTATAGGGGCAAACCATCTACAAGCAATACATCAGTGTATTTGCTCAATGCAGGCATTGAGCGTTATTTGCTAAAAGGTCAGAACCTTACTATAGGTCTAAATGCGTTCGACCTGCTCGATCAGAATGCAGCCTTACAACGCTCCTTATCAAATACGGGGCAAACCACGCGTACACAAACCAATACTATCGGACAATATTTTTCGCTGCGGCTAACTTACAAAATATCACGCGTGGGCACCCCAAACAGCAACACGCCTGGCGGCATGATCATTATGAGATAATGCTGTAAACGGCTCTCTTTTTTACAGAAATCAAACACTTCTCTTATTTGGATTTGATTTAAATAAGCGCTATGTTTGTCTTCGGTTTATGAAGAAGCTTTCGCAATTACAGATAGGTAAAAAAGGCGTGATTAAGGAATTCACAGACCTTGAAATGTCATTAAAATTAATGGAAATGGGTTGCCTCCCCGGCGAAGAAATCGTTATTGAGCGGGTAGCACCACTGGGCGATCCAATTGCCGTTAACGTGTCTGGCTATATGTTGAGCTTGCGTAAGCAAGAAGCTTCGACCATTATTTTACAGTAGTTATTGCATTGAAGGCTGAGATTAGAGTTGCGCTTGTAGGAAATCCCAATACCGGTAAATCAACCCTGTTTAATTTACTAACCGGACTTAACCAAAAAATAGGAAATTTTCCGGGTGTAACAGTTGATAAAAAAACCGGCTATCTCAACTTGCCCGATGGCCGCCGTGCCGAAATCATAGATCTTCCGGGCACTTACAGCCTCTATCCTAAAAGCCGCGACGAATCTATTGTCTTCTCCGTACTGGCCGATCGTGTGAACGATCAGGCACCCGATCTGATTGTGGTTATTCTGGATGCATCAAACCTAAAACGTAATTTACTTTTATATACCCAGGTTGCCGATTTAAAAACACCTGTTATTGTGGCGCTTAACATGATGGACGTGGCCAATAAAGACGGCATCAGTATTGACATAAACGGCCTTTCGGCAAAGCTTGGCGTTCCGGTGGTTCCTATATCTGCCCGCCGTAACGAGGGTATTGATGAACTAAAAAAAGCTATTTCTTACGCTAATACATTTGCCTTACAGCAAGACAGTATTGATGTTAAAGCGATAGCCCCTCAACTGGTGGAAGCCATTGGCGAGGAGTTGAACGTAGACATTCCATACTTTGCCCTGCAGCTGGCGCACCAGCACGAGCACCTATGCTTCTTGTCGGTTACCGAAAGCGGACGCATCGAGGAGTTGGAACAAATCCACAACTTTCACTCGCAAAAGGCCCAGGCTACCGAGACCATTGCCCGGTATAATTACATCAACGATTTACTATATGATACCGTAAAGGTAAAAGAAGCTGCCCGCGAGGAAAGTGCAAGTAATCGTATTGATAAAGTTTTAACGCACCGGGTATTTGGCTTCCTTATATTTTTCGGCATTTTACTTTTTATATTCCAGGCTATATTTGCGTGGTCGGCCTACCCTATGGAGCTGATCGAAACGCTATTCATCTGGATGCAGGGCGGCATACACCAATTGCTGCCAGCTGGTCCGCTTACCGATTTACTGGCCGATGGTGTAATTGCCGGCCTGAGTGGCGTACTGGTGTTTATTCCGCAAATAGCTATCCTATTTGCCTTTATAGCTATTTTGGAAGATACCGGCTACATGGCCCGCGTTACCTTTATGATGGATAAGCTGATGCGCAAAGTAGGCTTAAACGGCAAATCGGTTGTACCGCTTATAGGTGGTTTTGCCTGTGCAGTGCCCTCTATTATGAGTACGCGCACCATTGAGAACTGGAAGGACCGCATGATCACCATTATGGTAACGCCGCTCATTAGCTGCTCGGCGCGTTTACCGGTTTACACGCTGCTTATTGCCTTGGTGGTGCCTAGTCGCAATATTTGGTGGATATTTAACCTGCAGGGCCTGGCGCTTACGGGTATGTATGTGTTAAGCCTGGTATCGGCCATTGTGGTAGCCTGGGTAATGAAGCATATTCTAAAAGCGCGCGAACGAGGTTACTTCATTATGGAGTTGCCGGTTTACCGCATGCCCCGCTGGAACAACGTACTGCTTACCATGTTTGATAGGGCCAAAACCTTTGTGCTGGAAGCCGGTAAAGTAATAATTGCCGTTTCTATCATCCTGTGGGTGCTGGCTTCGTACGGCCCTGGTAATAGTTTTGAGCAGATTGAAAAGAAATATAAGGAACCGCAATATGGCCAGAAAATGAAACCCAGCGAGGTTGACCATGCCATTGCATCCGAAAAGCTGGAAAGCTCATACGCCGGTCACCTGGGCCGGGTCATTGAGCCGGTTATTAAACCGCTCGGTTTTGACTGGAAGATAGGCATTGCCATCATTACCTCGTTTGCTGCCCGCGAAGTTTTTGTGGGCACTATGGCCACCATTTACAGTGTGGATAACGCCGATGAGATTCAATCGGTAAAAGCTAAAATGCATAACGCCCGCAATGCTGAAACCGGCAAACCTACGTTTACTTTGGCTGTGGCCTTTTCGCTCATGATGTTTTACGCCTTTGCCATGCAGTGCGCCAGCACGGTAGCCGTAGTTTACCGCGAAACCAAAGACTGGCGCTGGCCCGCAGTACAATTTGTGTACATGACGGCGCTGGCTTATACAGCTAGTTTCATTACCTATACATTGCTGAAATAGGCACTTTCATTCCTACATTTGATCAGGAGTATCTGAGTTGGATAAAGTTAAAGTTTTAGAGAAATACGTTCCTGACGGCGCTGCGCCTTTATTGGCGAAGTGGATTGATTATTTTAAGTGCGAATTTAAAATTTCGCGCAGCCGTAATAGCAAGTTTGGTGATTATCGTCCGCCGTTTCAGAACAAAGGTCACCGCATCTCCGTGAACCATAATTTAAACCCTTATGCATTTTTGGTAACTACCGTACACGAGTTTGCTCACCTGTATACCTGGAACCAACATAAACATCTTATTAAACCTCATGGTGCTGAATGGAAGGCTAACTTCAAAAAAATGATGCAGCCTTTTTTTGAGCAGCGGGTTTTCCCCGCTGATATTCAGACTGCCATTACCGCTTACTTGAATAACCCGGCCGCATCCAGCTGTTCTGACTTGAATTTATACCGTGCTTTGCGCAAATACGACGCGGCACATTCATCGGCAACCACGGTTGAAAAACTGCCGTTGAAAGCTGTGTTTAAATTGAAAGACGGTCGTGTTTTTCGTAAAGAGGAACAGTTGCGCAAGCGTTTCAAATGTGTGGAGGTGAGTACCAGGCGGGTATACTTATTTAGCCCGGTTGCTGAGGTGGAAGTGGTTGAAGTAGCTTAACAACTTCCTTTATAAAATAATTAGCTTTTGGCCTTGCAAATTTACTAATTAATTTAGCAAATTTGTTGTATGGCATTTGAGGCGAATCAGGATTTTTTTAAGGGGCGGGGGGCACAGGTTAACACGCATAACAAGTTCCTGAAAAACAAGTATGTAGCTCAACATATCGAAGCACTCGACGAGCCATTACTGCAACACAGCAAAACTCAAATTTTTGAAGAAACGCCCCGCAAGATCGTCAGCAAGTCTAACAGTCCCGATTTAAGCCACATGCATTCTATTAACCCCTACCAGGGGTGCGAGCATGGATGCATTTACTGCTACGCCCGCAACAGCCATGAGTACTATGGCTTTAGCGCTGGGTTAGATTTTGAGCGCAAGATAATTGTAAAACGTAACGCGCCAGAACTGCTGGAAGCCTATTTTAACAAACGCCGTTATGAGCCTACACCCATTGTACTATCAGGCAATACCGATTGCTATCAGCCTATTGAGCGCGACCTGGAGATTACCCGTCGCCTGCTGCAAATATTTTTGCAATACCGCCACCCGGTAAGCATCATCACCAAAAACAATCTCATTTTGCGTGACATGGATATTATTACCGAGTTGGCCAAACTGAACCTCATCCACGTCAATGTATCCATTACATCACTGGATGAACAACTGCGCCAAAAGCTGGAGCCGCGTACGGTAACCTCTATTGGCCGTTTGAATGTGATTGAAAAGCTGGCTGCCAAAAGTGTACCAGTGCGAGTAATGACAGCGCCCATCATCCCTGGCCTGAACAGTAACGAAGTACCTGCCATTATTAAAGCGGCGGCTAACCGCGGTGCAGTGGCCGCTGGCTTTACCATGGTACGCCTTAACGGTAGCATTGCCGAGCTGTTTACCGACTGGATTCACAAAACTTTCCCCGACAGGGCCGAGAAGGTACTAAACCTGATACGCGAATGCCATGACGGCAACCTGAACGATAGCGAGTTTGGCCGACGCATGAGCGGCGATGGACAAGTAGCCGATTCGATTCACCAGCTTTACCGCCTGGCCTGCAACCGCTACCTGGCCGATAGGGAAATGCCCGGTTACAACCTTTCCATTTTTACGCCAAAGACCGGCCGGCAGATTACGTTATTTTAAGTACAGGTAAAGAATAGTAAATTAAGGTAGATAGTTAAAGTCGCTGGACAATATTTATCCCTTATGCCTGAATGAAAAGCAGCCGGTTGTTGTTAGGATGCATGTATAGCTAATCACCCTCCCATATAATTACCTTATCTTTGCGGTAAGCCATAACATACATGATCCAGCAATCCCTTAAAAATCTTAAAATAACTGCGCTTAACCCAATGCAGGAAGCAGCCATTGCCGCCGCTAAGAAAAGTGACGTTATTTTGCTTTCGCCAACCGGCTCGGGCAAAACACTGGGTTTTTTGCTGCCCATGCTGGGCGCTTTGAAACCCAATGTAACTACCGTACAGGCATTAGTTTTGGTACCTTCGCGCGAGCTGGCTTTACAGATTGAACAGGTTTTTAAAACTATGGGCACCGGCTTTAAAATAAATTGCTGCTATGGCGGTCATGATGTTAAAACCGAACTGAATAACCTATCGCACCCGCCGGCTGTACTTATTGGCACACCGGGCCGCATTGCACACCACCTGCGCCGCGAAAGCTTTAGTACCCGCACAATTCACACCCTTATATTGGATGAGTTTGACAAGGCGCTGGAATTTGGCTTTCAGGAGGATATGGCCTATATCATAAAGCAACTAACTGCAGTTAAAAAGCGCATGCTTACCTCCGCTACCAAAATGGACGAGATTCCGGATTTTACCGGCATGGTAAACCCTGCTACGCTTAATTTTTTAACCAATGTAGCATCAGCACCCGATATAAAGCAAAAAGCGGTGATAGCGGCCAGTGAAGATAAACTGGAAGCGGTATTTGCATTGCTTTGTAAGATAGGTAACGAATCGACCCTGGTATTTTGCAATCACCGCGATGCTGTTGACCGCATCAGCGACGTGCTTTGGGATATGGGCATACCGCATGGCATTTTTCATGGCGGTATGGAGCAAGACGATAGAGAACGTGCTTTAATCAAATTTAGAAACGGCAGCCATAAAATCTTAATCACAACCGACCTGGCTTCACGTGGCTTGGATATACCTGAAATTGAACACATTGTACATTACCAGCTGCCACATAACGAAGAAGCCTTTACACACCGCAACGGTCGTACAGCACGTATGAATGCCAAGGGCACCTCCTACCTTATGCTTACGCCTACCGAAAAGCCAACTTACTTAAAAGAAATACCCGAGACCGAAGATCTTACGGCAGAACCGGTACCACCGCAGCTATCGCCCTGGGCAACGCTTTATATTGCCGCCGGTAAAAAAGACAAGGTAAACAAGGTAGATATTGTAGGGTTATTACTTAAAAAAGGAGAGCTGGCTAAAGATGAACTGGGATTGATTGAAGTGCTCGATAATTCATCTTATGCTGCTGTAAAGCGTAACCTGATTGAACGTACCGTAAAGCTGCTAAAGGACGAAAAGATTAAGAATAAGAAAATAAAGATTGAAATATCCCGCTAATTAAAAAAGAATATGAGCAATAACGATATCATGAAGAAGCTGCGGGTAGCCATGAAATTTACCGATGATGACATTATCAAGGTACTGGACCTGGTAAACTTTCGCATCACGAAAACTGAAATTACGGCTATTTTCAGGGCTGATGATCACCCAAACTTTAAACCCTGCGGCGATCAGATCCTGCGTAACTTTTTGAACGGCCTTATTATTTACAAACGTGGCCCAAGACCAAAACCCGAGCCAAAAGATAAAGCCTAGCATTGTTAAGTTATTTGAACTGGCATCTTGATAAAATAAAATGGCTGATTTAAGTAGGACGCGGAGCTTCCCATTATGACGGTTAATCGACACTGAGAACACTGCTATCTAAAAATTTGCTTTTATAGGTTAAGCCACTTACCTTTAAGCAAATAACCTACAATCATTTTGTCATGACCTTTAAAAACGCTATCAGCTGGTTCGAAATACCAGCCACAGATGTTGCCCGTGCGCAAAAATTTTATGAAGCCATTTTTGACATTCAGATGCAGGCTATTGAGCACGAAGGATACAAAATGGCTATGTTTCCGCTCGAAGATCCAATGAGCGGTGTTGGAGGCGCTATTTGCCAGCAATCAGAATTTCATAAACCCAATGCTGATAGCGGCAGCCTCATTTACCTGAACGCTAACCCCGATGTACAAATCATAGCAGACAGAATAGAGGCCGCCGGCGGTACCATTGTAAGCCCTAAAGTTGAAATATCGCCCGAGTACGGTTATATGGCAGTATTCCTGGATACAGAAGGCAATAGAGTTGCGCTACACTCGCTTCCCGAAAAATATTTGTAGAGCCGCCTTTCCTAACACCGGAACAGACAGCTTGAGAACGACACATTTTACCAATAGGTCATCTCGAACGTATACGAGAGATCTTTTAAGCTGATTAACGTTTGGCTTAGAGAAGGTCTCTCGCATACGATCCACCATGATAGCATTGATAAGCAAAAGCCTTCTGTTAAGCACTACGGGCTACTGCTTCAGCCTCTTTAATCCCTCTTTTGCCTTTTGCTCTATACTACTTTCCTGCTGATGATTTTTAAAACCGATAGCCATGTTGTAATAATTGATGGCTTTACTCTTATCCTGCCGCTGCTCGTAAATATTGCCAGATTTTAAAGCCGACATGGGCCCAAAATAATACGCCATTCCCTTTCCAACCGTAATGGCTTGCTGATAGTTACTTAAAGCATCGCTATCTTTTTGCAGGGCATCATAAACGCGGCCTAGACGATAATAGTACTCGGCCTTGTCATGTGCAGACGAATAGCTATCTGCTTCTTTTTGTTTTAAAAGCGTTAAGGCCTTATTGTACAAACCGCCATCAAACCATAAGCGTGCACGTAACAGAGTAGGATTGTATTGCGGGTCGGCTATTTCGGTAAGGGCACGCTTATCTTTATCATTATAGGTGTAGCCCTTAGTTTTAACAAATTGCGTAAACGCGGTGTAACGCTTAGTATTTCCGTCCAACAAGGCGTCCCACGCTAAGCGCAGATAGGTGTCTTTAATAAAGTTTACACCTTTATTCGTTTGCAAAAACTTGTTGAAATAATTGATGGCTGTCTCGTCAGACACGTTCATCCTGGCCATGCCGGTTAAGTAATCCAGGTAAGGATAAGGCTGATATTCATCACCCTCCGGGCGCTTATCAAAATACCTGATGGCTTCAGTACTGTGTCCGGTACGCAATGCCACATAGCCCTGTATATAGTACTTTAACAAACTGCTGCTATCTATTCGACCGGTGTATTGCAGCATCTTAGGATATGCCTGCGGATCATCAACCACATCGGTTTGCAAGTAGGTGGTGTAAAACACAGCCTCATCGTAAAACATAGCATACTTTGATGCCGGCAAATGAGCAGTTACGGTTTGCAACATGTTAATGCCGCCAACTATTGATCCCTTAATACCAAAAACGTTTAGTACACTCTTTAGCGCACCGTCGGGCAAAGCGCCAAGCGCTACATTCACCACTCCTAACGGTATATCATTCGGTAAAAACGCTGGGAATTTCTTTTGGTTATCCTGCAACAACCGGTAAGCCCTGTTAATGGCAAAGCCAGCGGTTGTATTATCGCCAAAGCGGCTATGCAGCAGCGCCCATTGTAAGTTTACTTGGGCCAGCGCAAAATTACGCCAGGGCGAGTTTTTATCTTCATCGTCCAGCTTGTCCAAACGGTCAGACTTATTTGCTTTCAGACGGTCGTATTCGGCTTTGCTTTCCGTACTCAGCATCCAAAAGTAATCGTAATAATTATCAAGCATTATGGCAAAGCTGTTTTGGGGATGAACCGCCTTTTCATGATCAATTTGCTGACGTGCAGCTTTAAGTTTAAAGCTTAGGATGTTCTTGTAGGCCTGCGTGCAATTGGCGTTTACATCAAAATTAGCGTAAGTATTATTTACTGATATGAGTTGGATTAACAGAAAAACCAACAATAAATGGATATATTGCTTCAAAATTCGACCTGTGTTAGATAATATAATGCTTAATGTCTAAAAAAATACTTGCGTTACAAATGCTAAGAGCCATCGCTGTGGCTTTAGTTGTTCTAATCCATGCAGCTGCCGACAGGCAAATCAACATCTCATCAAATAATTTTGTTGAACACTTTTTCAATTTAAAATACTGGGGCTTTATTGGTGTAGATTTATTTTTCTGCATTAGCGGGTTTATCATGACCGTTGTAGTTCCATCCTACTTAAAGGAAGGCGGGTGGAAAAAATTTGCGATTAAAAGAGTAGTCAGAATTATCCCTTTATATTATCTGATCACATTATTTGATTTGGGCATAGCGGTTTTTAAACATCATAAGCAGTTAGACTTGCAGGTGCTATGCAAAAGCTTGTTTTTCTTCCCTTTTTTCGACCAGTCTACATTCGTAAAACCATACACCATTGTTGATGGACGCTATCCTATGAGATGTACTTTTATCTCCTGGTTTGCCTTATGATTTGTTTGAAAAAGAATATTTACCGAAATCTTTTACTCATTATAGCAGCCCTGGCCACCGTGGGCACATTTCTGGATCCTGTAAATCCGTTAATTAAGTTCCTTACCAGCCCTTTGCTGTTAGAATTTGGCATGGGTGTAATTTGCGGATTAATTTATGAAAGAGCTAATACAATAGCTTTCTCGAATAATACTTACAAATTTGTTTCAGTGCTCCTTGTTGTTTTGGGCATAGGCCTCTCCTGTATATCGCTATTTATATTGCCTACCCATAATGGCAATATACTTGGCGAGTTAACTACGGTTGCCAACAATAATATGGCCGCTTTAAAAAGGGTAATTATAATGGGCGTACCCAGCGCAATATTCTTAATAGGCGTTGTTTTATCTGAAAAGCACTTTAATATAAAAATACCATATATACTCATACTTTGTGGTGATGCCTCTTATTCCTGTTACTTAATCCATATGCATACTTATCCGGCTATTGCAAAGGTATTTAATGCGCTACATATTAATACAAATATCTTCTTACTGCTGCTTATTCCTATCTGTCTGGGTATTAGTGTAATTTTTTACAGAATTGTTGAAATGCCTTTAACACGATTTGCCGAAAAAATTACACATCGTTTTTTGCCTCAGCGCAAATTCGTAGCTAAGCCTGTCTAATTACGGCCGACATTAAGCGTTGTAACGTAAGCAATTATTTTAGCAATAGAACAGCTATTACCTTAAAAACATTTAATTATTTTAGCCCTATAATTTCAATAATGGAAACTACCAAAAAGGTTAATAGTTTAAGCTTCTTGAGATTTTTAGCTGTAATGCTGGTTTGCTTTTGTCATTTTGCTAATCCGTTAGTTGCAAACAATCCCTTAGCACCAATATTTCAATGGATTAAAATATACGGCGTACATGGTGTTCAAATTTTTTTCGTCATATCAGGCTTTGTTATACCACTCAGTATGGATAAAGCCCAGTATTCTATTAAACACTACTTTAAATTTATAGTCAAGCGTGCAGTACGTTTGCACCCACCCTACCTGGTTGCCTTAGCGCTCACACTCGTTATCATTTTTCTAGCCAACAAGGTTAAACATGTTCCTTACCCCGAAACTATTATATCGACCCTTAAAAGCTGCTTTTACTTGCATGAGCCGCAGCACATACCTGTATTCTGGACTTTGAAAATTGAGGCGGAATATTATATTTTCATGGGCCTGTACTTTGTGTTACTTAAAAACTTCCCTAAGCTAACCATGTGCTTAAGCTACCCACTGTTTATGTTTTTAAGCCAAACCCAATTACCCGATTACATTGGCTTGTTTGAGCACCTGGTGTTTTTTTTAATCGGCGCAACCGGTTACCTTATATACATGAAACAGGCTCCTGGTATATTGGAATGGGCCTCACTTGCCGCTTTGAGTATTTTCACTTTTGTATATTATCCTTTTGGCGGAGCTTTGGCAGCATTGTTTACAGTGCTATTTATACTCTTCTTCAGAGGCGAAATCAGTCCATTTTTTAATTATATGGGCGAGGTGTCTTATTCCATTTATTTAATTCACTACCCTATCGGCGTAAAATTCATCAATGTGGCGATGACGCATATCAACCCAAATTACTGGTTGGGCTTGTTTTCAGGCACGCTGGTGTTTGTAATTTTGATTTGCCTGGTATTTTGGAAATATGTTGAAGACCCTTTTGCCAGGCTTTCCAATAAAATTAAATACGGCGACAGGAAAAGGCCGGTTCCTGTGACCATCCCAAGCAGCATTTAAGCAAAACACTATAAAAACAAAAAACCCTTTACCAATAGTAAAGGGTTTTGTTTTATGTTCTTAATTGGCTTATTAAGCAGTTTGCTCTTCTTCAAGCGCCATTTGCTCATCAACTAAAATACGGCCGCAGTGTTCGCAAACAATAATTTTTTTGCGCTGACGAATGTCAGACTGACGCTGTGGTGGAATCTGGTTGAAACAACCTGAACATGAATCGCGCTGAATGGTAACAACAGCCAAACCATTTTTAGCGTTACCACGTAAACGGTTATAAGCTATCAGCAAACGCTCTTCGATGTTTTGCTTGGCAGCTTCTGCATGTGCGGTTAATTCGTTTTCTTCTTTCTCAGTTTCAGAAGTAATAGTACCCAGTTCAGCTCTTTTTGCTTCCAGGTCGGCACGGCGGCCTTCCAGTTCGGCCAAAGCTTTTTCATAGATCTGTGTTTTTGAGGTAACCTCAAAACCATACTCCCTTATTTTTTTCTCACTAACCTGAATATCCAATCCTTGTATCTCAATCTCTTTTGAGATGGCATCATACTCGCGGTTATTCTTAACCTCGTTTAGCTGCGCCTCATATTTTTTGATATTAGCCTGAGCATCACGGATTAGGTTCTTGCGGGTTACAATATCATCCTCCACATCATCCAGCTCATTTTTTATTTTCTGAATGCGGGTTTCCAGACCAGCTACATCATCTTCCAGGTCGGCAACTTCCATAGGTAGTTCTCCTCTTACCTGGCGTATTCTGTCAATCTTGGTATGGATAGTTTGTAGGTCATATAAAGCTTTCAGCTTTTGTTCTACGGTTTGTTCCATCAAATAAAATATTTTATGGGGTTTGTATTAATTTCTGTTAAACGGACCGCAAAGTTACTAAATTTTTTCTGTATTATTTCATACAATAACTGCTGTGTAAATTGCTCACTTTCAAAATGTCCAATGTCGGCAATTACGATGCGGCCTTCAGCATCAAAAAACTCATGGTACTTGTAGTCTGCAGTTACAAAAACATCGGCTCCGGCAGCTATCGCCTGCTTCAACAAAAAGCCTCCCGAGCCGCCGCAAACCGCTACCTTTTTAACCAGTTTGCCCGTAAGTTGGGTGTGCCGAACTACGGCAGCCTTCATATTATTTTTTAAATGCCTTAAAAACTCGTTTTCGCTTAATGGGCTTTCTAATTCGCCAATCATTCCTGAGCCTACTTGTTGGTGCTGGTTGCTTAGTGTGTACAGATCGTACGCTACCTCCTCATACGGGTGGTTTAGAAAAAGCGCCATCAATAACTTACTTTCCAGGTGTGCCGGATAGATGATCTTGATCTGGGTTTCGGCTTCCTGATGTATTTTGCCTTGTTCACCAACGTAAGGGTCGGTGCCCTGTTCGGCCTTAAATGTTCCTGTGCCTTCAGTATTAAAGCTGCACTCGCTGTAATTACCTATATGCCCGGCTCCTGCTTTAAATAGAGCGTTACGTACTACATCGGCATGGCTATGCGGTGCATAGGTAACCAGCTTTTTAAGCAACCCCGCCTTGGCAGATAATATCCTAGCGTTTTTCAGTCCAAGGGTTTGTGCAATGCGGGCGTTTACGCCGTCCATTACATTATCCAGGTTGGTGTGGATGGCATAGAGCGCAATATCATGCTTAATAGCTTTTTCTACCACACGCTCTACATATGTTTTGCCATTAAACTTCTTAAGACCTTTAAAAACAATAGGGTGATGTGAGATGATAACCTGGCAGCCGGAAGCAATGGCTTCATCAACCACGGCTTCGGTACAATCCAGTGAAATAAGAGCCTGTGTAACTTCGCGGTTTCCGTTACCCACAATCAGGCCCGAGTTATCATAATCTTCCTGGTAAGCCAGCGGCGCTACGCTTTCCAAAAAAGAGGTTAATTCGTTCAACTTCATAAGTGCGGCAAGTTAGCTGTTGCTTATCCAGTTCCAAACACGAATGATGATAAATATTAACAGGTTCAATAATATAAGCGTGGCAACAGGAAAGTAAAATTTAAAATTCTCACGTTCAATATTGATATCGCCGGGCAGGTGCCCTATCCAACGTAACCTATCACCCAAAAAGTACCAGATAACGCCCGCCAATAGTATGAACGCTCCAATAACCACCAACAACTTACCGTACTGTTACCTACCATTAAGCCTTAAAACCGCCGCTCATGTTTACCATTTGCAGCGCTTCGTAAGCCATATCTTTGTTATAATCGTTAGCCAGGCTTTTGTAATTAATTAAGTCAACAATAGTACCTATTAAACAAAAGCCACCTGTAAGCAAGTAAATAATACCCATGCCTATCTGGCCAACTACAAAACGCTGCACACCGGCTACAACAATAAAACCTAATAGTGTAAATAACAATATATCAGAAGGATTGCGACGTTTCCCCTGGTAAACGAACCTAAAGCTATTCACTTGCTCATCGGTTAAACCTGCAGTAGCCTGTTGTAAAAAGGCAAACTCTTCGGGTGTGATGCCCGGCAGCATAATGAATGGATTTTGTTGCATGATAATTTAAGTTTCTTAGTTTTTAAATATAAGACTTGCACCTAATTATTTTGTTACATACCATCATTTAATTTTAACGGTGCGTTAATATTGAAATCAACTGCCAGACCACTTCAAACAAAAAAAGCCCCGGCAATTCCGGAGCTTTTTTTGTTATTAAGCTAAGATATTAATCGACGCTGTTTTTTGATTTGGTCATGAGCAGCAGCGTAGCGCCTAATGATGACAATACGCCAATAAGCAATGCACCAAACAATCTGCCCGAAAAATCGCGCATGTTATGTTGCGACTCTACATAGTTCACATATATGATGCCTACAAATATGGCTACGATACCACCCACTACCAGTATTTTAAAGCTTTGTATCAGTCCTTCTAAAAAACTCATTCTACCATTCAGGTCATGGTCTCGGTAGCTCTTAAGCCCTAAGAGTACCCCAACTATAGGGATGATTACCGATATATATTCGATAGGTGAAACCTGATCGTTAAACGTTGTATAGCCGGCCCAGCGCATGATAAACAGCCAAAGCCCGCTTAGTACACCTATTATTAGTCCGGATGAAATTGCGTTTTTCATGGTATTATTGGTTAAGTTGATCTATTTAGTATCTATAATATCACTAAAAGGAACAGAGCTGGGTAATTGTTTGCTCGCTGCACAGAAACAGAAGCCAAGAATCAAGAACCAGATCTTTACCTGTACAACTTGGCTCTCTGTTCTTGTCAGCGCTGGCTTCAACGGCATCTTTTTTGCTTATCTTTGTACTGTTTTGAACATTCGTGATATTTTAGATAGGTATAAAACCGACGAGCGGGTAAAAGAGCTTGCCCAGGCACTTAATAGTTCCAAAAACCCCAGGGTGCAGCTGCGCGGACTGGTGGGATCAAGCGATGCCACTATTGCGGTAGCCTTGTACTTTTTACAGCACAAGCACCAGCTTTTCATTCTGCCCGACCGCGAGGAGGCCAGCTATTTTATGGCCGATCTGGAAAACCTGACCGGTAAGGAAGTATTGCTGTTTCCCTCCAGCTATCGTAAAGCATTTGAGTTTACCCAGCCCGACAGCAGCAATGTGCTGGCCCGCGCCGAGGTTTTAAACGAACTGAATCACTCCACCGAGTTTGGCCAGATCATTGTAACCTATCCCGAGGCTGTTGCCGAAAAGGTGATTGACCGTTCATCGCTCGAAAAAAACACGCTCGAAATTGCAGTTAATAATAAGCTGAGTATCGATTTTATTAATGAATTTTTAATTGAGTACGATTTTGAACGGGTTGAGTTTGTATACGAGCCCGGGCAGTTTTCTATTCGGGGTGGTATAGTTGATATCTTTTCTTTTTCACATGACCTGCCTTACCGGGTAGAATTCTTCGGTGATCATATCGAGTCGATACGTACGTTTGAAATAGAAAGCCAGCTTTCGGCCGAGAAGGTTAAAACCGTTACCATCGTTCCTAACGTTCAGTCCAAGTTCTTGACCGAAAACAATATCTCACTGCTGGAATATATTGAAGGCGATACGCAAGTTTGGATAAGAGACGTACAATTTACTTTAGACATTATACAGGAAGGCTATAAAAAAGCCAGCCAGTTGTGGAAAGCGCTTTCAGCCGATGAGAAGAACCAAAACCCCGACTGGATTGACCCTAAATATGCCTTTACCGATGAAAAAATGATTGCCGACCAGCTGCATGATTTTGCAGTGGTTGAGTTTGGCAAACAGTTTTTTTATACGGCCAATCATAGCATTAACTTTGATATAAAGCCGCAGCCCTCTTTTAATAAGGACTTCCAGCTGCTAATCCATAATATCAAGAACAATGATGCCGAGCGGATTGAGAATTTAATTTTCACAGATTCGGCCAAACAGGTGGAGCGCTTATACGCCATTTTTGATGATCTGGATAAGACAGCGAAATTTACGCCGGTACATGTTTCCATCCGCGAAGGATTTATTGACCGCGAGCAGAAACTAGCCTGCTATACCGACCACCAGATATTTGACCGCTATTATAAATATAAACTGCGCAAAGGGTATCAGCGCACACAAGCCATTACCCTAAAAGAGTTGCGCGAGCTTAAGCCTGGTGATTATGTAACCCACATTGACCATGGTATTGGCAAATATGCCGGCTTAGAAAAAGTGGAGGTAAACGGCAAGATGCAGGAAATGATACGGCTCATATATGCCGACAATGATTTGCTGTATGTAAACATCAACTCGCTTAACCGTATCTCTAAATTTAGCGGCAAAGAAGGCTCGGTTCCCAAAATGAATAAGCTGGGTACCGATACCTGGGAACGGTTAAAGAAGACCACAAAAAAAAAAGTTAAAGACATAGCCCGCGACCTGATTAAGCTTTACGCCATACGTAAAACTAAAGAGGGTAACGCTTACTCGCCCGATAGTTATTTGCAAACTGAGTTAGAAGCGAGCTTTATTTACGAGGACACGCCCGACCAGGAAAAAGCCACAGCCGACTTCAAGAAGGACATGGAATCACCCCATCCTATGGACCGCCTTATTTGTGGCGACGTAGGTTTTGGTAAAACTGAGGTAGCAATACGTGCCGCCTTTAAAGCAGTGGCCGATAGTAAACAGGTAGCCGTACTGGTGCCAACCACTATTTTGGCCGCACAGCATTACAAAACCTTTTCTGACCGGTTGAAGGGCTTTCCAGCCAATATTGATTTTATTAACCGCTTTAAAACCAATAAGCAAATTAAGGACAGCCTGGCTAAACTGGCCGAAGGTAAGCTGGATATTATTATAGGTACCCATCGGTTGGTTAGCAAGGATGTAAAGTTCAGAGACCTGGGCCTGATGATTATTGACGAGGAGCAAAAATTCGGCGTGGCAACTAAAGAGAAGTTGAAAGCCATGCGTGCCAATGTAGATACGCTCACGTTAACGGCCACCCCTATTCCGCGTACGCTGCACTTTTCTTTAATGGGCGCGCGCGACTTATCTATCATATCTACCCCGCCGCCTAATCGCCAGCCGGTAGTAACCGAATTACACGTATTCAACGACAAGCTGATTAAAGAAGCGGTTGAATATGAAATTGACCGCGGCGGACAAATATTCTTTATTCATAACCGCGTTGCCGATTTAATGCAACTGGGTGGCATGATACGCAAACTGGTACCCAAAGCACGCATAGGTATAGCCCATGGACAGCTGGAGGGTGATGATTTGGAGGATGTGATGCTTAAATTTGTAAACCATGAGTATGATGTACTGGTGGCCACTACCATAATTGAGGCCGGTTTGGATATACCTAACGCCAATACCATCATCATTAACCATGCACACATGTTTGGCCTGAGCGATTTGCACCAGATGCGGGGCCGGGTAGGCAGGAGCAATAAAAAGGCATTTTGTTATTTGCTAAGCCCGCCGCTTTCTACCCTAACGCCAGAGGCTCGTAAACGCCTGAGCGCTATTGAAGAGTTTAGCGACCTGGGCAGCGGTTTTAATGTAGCCATGCGCGATTTGGACATACGCGGCAGCGGTAACCTGCTGGGCGCCGAGCAAAGCGGCTTTATTGCCGAAATTGGCTTTGAAATGTACCACAAGATATTGGACGAAGCCATACAGGAACTTAAGGATGAAGAGTTTAAAGAACTGTTTAAAGATGAAAAGCCAAGGCCTTTTATCAGTTTTACGCAGATTGATACGGATATGGAGATCCTCATACCCGATGAGTATGTAACCAGCCTTACCGAGCGTTACAACCTGTACACCGAAATATCAAAACTGGACAACGAAACGCAGCTACTGGCCTTTGAAAAACAACTGGCCGACCGCTTTGGTCCCATCCCACCGCAGGTGCACGATCTATTCAACACCATACGCCTGCAATGGCTGGGCAAAGCCATTGGTTTCGAAAAAATATCGCTTAAAAAGAATGTGCTGCGCGGCTATTTCCTCACCAACCAACAATCAGCTTATTTTGAATCGCCAGCATTTATGCAGGTGCTTAGCTTTGTAAAAACTAACCCGCGCCGGGTTAACATGAAGGAAGTGAAGAACACCTTACGAATTAGTGTGGAGGGTGTGCACAGCGTTTTGGAGGCGGTTGATTTGTTGAGCGAGATTGGCATTAGACCCACAGCCTGATCAATCAGCAACCTTTTTATAGCTATCAGAACAACCCTCAATACACATAACTGTACGCGGGCTTAAATAAAGCATTTGATTGTTCAATCGGTAAGCATAAGTAAATGAGGAGTTATCTCTTTTGTAGAGAATGATCAAATCGTCTTTTACCTCATAACGGGTGTATTCTGTTAGTGAATTGCTTTCAAAATCGCCACTGCTTTTAAAGTGTACATAATTATTATTTGATTTATCTACAGCCTTTGTTGTAGGAAAACCTCCTGTGCTAAGTGTAACTTCGGCAAGCCTCCATTTACCTGTAAGTACATTGTAGTTAAGCTCTTTTTTGCAAGAAACAGTAATGATAATAATAGTGGCTAACACTTTGACTAAAGTCCTCATGGCGGTTACATTTTATGTATATACGCCTGCCAATAACAAAATGTAACAGGTACTTTTATATTTCTGTTTAATTATTGGCATCCCCTCACACCAAATCCAACCCGCTAAAATTCTTATTCAAAATTTTACTGTTATCTACTTCTAACCACTTATTTAACAACGTAGCATAAATCTCGCGGAAATCAACCTGGTACTTCAAATCCCCGTTTTCAAGGTTTACTAAATCGGGGGCGTTGTTGTAAATGCCGGCTTTGGCCAGTTTGCCGCCAAACAGGAATACGTTGTTGGCGGTACCGTGGTCGGTGCCATTGCTGGCATTTTGTTCAACCCTGCGGCCGAATTCCGAAAAAGTCATTACCAGGGTGTCATCCAGTTTGCCTGTCTGTTTGAGGTCTTTCACAAAGGCGGCTACTGCGTCGGCATATGTCTTCAGCTGCCGGCCCTGCTGGTTTTGCTGACCTACATGCGTATCAAATCCGCTGAGGGATACATAGTAAATACGTGTTTGCAGGCCTGAGTTGATAAACTTAGATACATTTTTTAACTGGTAGCCTAAGCCGGTGGTTGGATATACCCCAGCAACATTATATGTTTTTGATGTTTTTTGTATATAATCGGCTGATGAGTAGGTCTCTATCATGGTCTTATACAGGTAGCCCAGATTATCCTCGTGCAGATGGTCATCCTTAGGAGCATGTACCAAATCTTTAAAGAACGGCTCGCGTGTGGTTTGGAAGAGCTTGTTAGGGTCTTGCACAGCTATACCTTTCAGGTTGGCACCTTTAAGCGCTAATGACAGTGTATCATCCACCTCTACGGCTGTATAAGGGTAACTGCAGTTTTGGCAATTGGCATCCAGGTAGCGGCCAATCCAGCCAGTGCTTAAAAACTGGTCGGCGTCACTGGCGGTTTGCCATATATCCATAGAACGGAAATGCGAGCGATCGGGGTTAGGGTAACCAACCGAGTTAATGATACTCATCCAGCCTTGGTCGTATATCTCTTGCAGGGCAGCCAGGTTAGGATTAAAGCCCTGCATATCATTCAGCTTAATTACATCCGGGGTTTTAATAGCTAACGTTTTACGTTTGTTGTAATACACATCGCTGCCAAAAGGCACAATAGTATTTAAGCCATCGTTACCGCCTGAGAGCTGTATGATAACCAGATTTTTGTACCCTGAAATAGCATTCATGGCCAACGCCTCCATGGGCTTCAAAAAGGCCGGTATCAAAAACGCACCTGATGCCAGGGCGGTACCTTTCAAAAAATCTCTTCTTTTCATAGATCATTTTTTTAATGAGTGCATGAGCGGATCAGTGAATAGTTGATCATCAACACCCCTCTCTACTCACTCTAATTTCATTCATCAGCTCACAGTTTAGTTTCAGCACAACTGATACTCTGGTGTGGATACTACCTGTATTACCATTGCCTTAATATCAGGTGCCTGGTTCACTTCTGCAATAATGCGGGCATTGAGCGCTGGCTCAAGTAGGTACTGGGCTACCTGCTCGTGTGGTATTTTTAGTGGTATACCTTCTAAAAACTTATTCCAGTCGGGCTGGGCCTGTACACGTTTTATAACATTCAGTTGCTGTTTGCGCTGTGACGCAAGGTAAGCCTCGTCTTCGGGCGATGCCTTGCCTGCAAAATCAATCAGTCCGGCGTTTAGTATAGTTGACGGAATTTTGATACGATACATGAGCGATGAGCTGTCGATCCAGTTACGGCCACCCGGCCAGCCAGCTACATTGGGCGGGCGGAAAAGCACCTGCCCCAACGTGCGTTGAAATTGTATTAACACGTCCGGATTTTGGTAGCTGATATAAAAACGACGGTTCAGATCAACCAGCAGTTCTACCGGCGATTTAATAAGGTTACCCACATTTTTATCTTCATAAAACCAATCGGCTGTAAATACATGCTCCAGCAAAGGCTTAATCTCATAATCAGCCGAATAAAAAACGTCGGCCATTTCGTTTATATGCGCTTCGTCGGGCACCTCATTTACCAGGTAACGGTACAACTTGGTGCTAATGTATTTTGCCGTTTGCTTATTATTTAAAATGATATTGATAATATCCTCTCCGCAAAAGTTTTCGGTTTTACCCATAAAGCTTTTTGACTTCTCATCATGGTTATTGGGCCTAAAAGCAAAGTCGCCTGTTTTACCATTGTAGGCCCAGCCGGTAAATGCCCGTGCCGATTCTTTAATGTCTTGCTCGGTATAATGGCCGCGGCCCAGCGTAAACAATTCCATTAACTCCCGGGCAAAATTCTCGTTGGGATGGCCTTTATAATTTTGCTGATTATTTAAGAACTGCAGCATGGCCGGCGATTGCGAAACCGCCGTAAGCAAAGTTTTAAAATTACCCAGCGCATGCGTGCGCTGAATATTATTAAGTTGCTGCTGATAATAATAGTTGCCAATATTGCAGGCAAAATGGTTGTGCCAAAAGAGCGTCATCTTTTCACGCAGTTGTGCGGAGCTGTTGCTCATTTGCTGCATCCAGGCATTATTTAGTGCTTTTTCCTGCTGGTTACGCTTTTCTTGCAAGGCCTTGCGCTGCTCCTCCGTAGGATCTTTTATGGGGTTCAGATCCATGTTTTCCGTAACGGCTCTAATGGGTGTTACCTGCTCCGAATCCTTGATTATCTTCTTTACCGCTTTTTTAGCCGACCAGTTACGCTGCTCCTGCAGTAAACTATAATCGATACCGAAGCCTGCACGTGCGTATAAATGTTTTACCTGTTTTGAGTTATCCATGACAGCGTGAATATAACGCTAAGGCATAGCGTTTAAAGTTGTTGGCTTAAACTTATAATATTATAAAGTTAGTAGAAATAAACTTGTAACAAGTTACCAAAAGCGCTTTTTAATCAATAGTTGATTGATGCAGAATGTTTTAATTAATTTATACGACATATAAGTGACTACCTACAAATAATTTCTAATTATGTTTTAATATATTTATTTTAGTAGCAGTAAACCTTATCAAATGAAGAAAACCTTTACTGCACTGTTAGTGCTTTTTATGGGCGCTAATACCTCTCAGGCGCAAAAATACGTGTCGGACATTATGCCTTATGGTAAAATTGACAAAGCCGACCTCGAACTAAAAAGCTGCGATTTTGAAAAAGACGCCAACGCTATGGTGTTATTTAAAAAAGGCGACCTTTATTATGATGACAATCTGAATATTGTTATTCAGCACCATAAACGCATTAAAATCTTCAATGAGGCCGGAAAAAAACAGGCCGACGTTCGTATCGAATTTTATGGCGGCAACCGGTTTGAATATATCACCGGCCTGCAAGGCGAAATTTTTAACCTGGTTGATGGTAAGGTAGAAATAACCAAGCTTGATAAGAAACAGCTTTTCACGGAAAATGTAGACAAGATAACCCAGGCACTGGTTTTCTCTTTTCCCAACGTCAAGTCAGGTTCTGTTATCGAATACCGATATACGCAAACCGTTAACTCGCTGAGTGATATACCAAGCTGGTTTTTTCAGGAAAGCATACCGGTTAAAACCAGCGACTGGAGCACCGCCATACCCGAATGGTTTTATTATAATGTACAGCAGCGTAGTTACAAGCCTTTTAGCAATTACCAAACCACTACGCAATCCAGGTCATTAGGCGTAAGCAGCGGATCGCCGCTTTTATTTATTGACAACAAAACGCAGTATGTAATGACCAACGTACCAGCGCTGGCCAAGGAACCGTACATGACATCAGAGATAGACAACAGGCAGGGTTTGTATTACCACTTAACCACATTTAGGCCACCGGCGGGCTTTACGCAATCTTTTTCGGACAGCTGGGCCAAAGTAGGCGGTATATTGTCCGACGACGAAGACTTTGGTGCACAGCTTAAGAAAAAGTTACTGGGCGAGGCAGCAATTGTTGACAAGGCGAAAACCTTAAAAACAGATGCAGAGAAAATTGCCTACGTTTTTAACGAGGTAAAAAATACCATGAAATGGAATAACGTTGACCGTTGGTACACCAATGATGGAACCAGCAAGGCCTGGGAAAAAAAGACTGGTAACTCAACCGAAATAAACCTGATACTATACCATTTACTGAAACAATCGGGCGTAAAGGCCTACCCTATGGTGGTGAGTACACGTTCACACGGAAAGGTGAACCCAAGTTATTCTTTCTTATACCAGTTTAATCGTGCAGTGGTTTACGTACCGGTTGATAGTACTAAAAACTATGTTTTAGACGCAACCAACAAATACAACAGCTACCTGGAAACCCCTGCTGAGCTTTTAGGCTCGAGTGGTTTGTATATTGACAAGGAAAATAAGCAGTATGATATGCTCATGATCAACCGCTCTACGCCGGTTAGGCAGGTAATTGTGGTAAATGCTGAGATAAAGCCAGAGGGTTTTATGGACGGTACTGCACAAATAAGTGCTTTTAGCTATAACAGGTTAACCTGTATTGAAAATTACAAAACCAACGGAGAGAAAAAATATATTGATTATTTGCGCGATAATAATAACAGCCTCAGCATTACATCGCTTAAGATGGACAATATGGATGTTGACAGCTTGCCACTTACACAAAATGTGGCCTTTAAGCAGGAACTAACAGGCTCAGATAAAAACTATATCTATTTTAACGCCAACCTATTCTCGTCACTCCACAACAATCCGTTTATTAACGAAAGCCGGGTTACCGACATTGATTTTGGGCACTTAAACAACTACAATGTAACGGCCCTCATTAAAATACCGGCGGGTTATGCATTTGAAGCGCTGCCCAAAACCATGAGTATCATTATGCCCGATGAAAGCATTGTATGCCGCCGCATAGTTGCGCAGGAGAACGGAACGCTAATGGTGCGCTATATGATTAATTACAAAAAGTCGCTTTTTTTTAAGGACAGCTACCCTGATTTATACGCGTTTTACAAGAAAATGCACGAATTGCTGAACGAGCAGATCGTATTGAAAAAGTCATAAAACTATTCGATGTTTATTAAACAAATTAAAAGCGTAGCCTTATTAGCCGCTACGCTTTTGTTGCACCCCATAGTGGCTTTAAGCCAGGATAAAAACCTGCCTAAGGACTTATATTTAGCTGCCGCAATTCCCGATTCTTTAAAGCAAGATGCCAACAAGGTAGTCCGTTACTCGCTTAGGGAAATGAAAGTATCCGGTCCCGGCAAACTATTGTCTAAAGGGCATCAGATTGTTACCATCCTTAACGAAAAGGCAGATGACGCTGCAGTGCTGTATGTACCCTATGATAAAAAGTTCAGCAGCGTAAACATGGCGCAAATGCTGGTTTACAATGCCGAAGGTAAGCTCATAAAAAAATACGGCAAAAGCGACATGTACGACCGCTCGGCAGCCGATGGCATCTCCATTATAACCGACAGCCGTTTTATGGTGGCCCAACATGATATTGGCACGTACCCTGTTACTGTAGAGACTTATTATGAGATTGCCCACAACAGTTACCTCGATCTGTCAGAATGGGATATTCAAACTAAAGAAACAGCGGTACAAACCGCTGCTTACAAAATAGCGGTAGTGCCGGGCGTCAACTTCCGTTATAAAAATAAAAATATAAGTATCGCGCCTAAAAAGGAATCGCAGGGCGGGTTTGATGTTTACACCTGGGAAGTAAAGAACTTAAAGGCGCTCACCCCTGAGGAGGATGTACCCGCCTGGACAGTTACACCACGCATAATTTTTGCAGCCGATAAGTTTTCATACAACGGCTTACCCGGTGATATTAGCAACTGGAAAAACTATGGCAACTGGCAGTTGGCCTTAAACGCAGATGTATGCAGCCTGCCGCCACAACGCGCCGAAGAGATTAAACAGATGACGGCTCATCTAAAGACCGACCCCGATAAAGCCCGGTTTTTATACAACTACTTGCAGCAAAACATGCGTTATGTAAGTATACAGTTAGGCATAGGCGGCTTAAAGCCCTTTCCCGCCACGTTTGTGGATCAGAAAAAATATGGTGATTGCAAAGCGCTCACTAACTACATGCACGCCATGCTGAAAGCTGTCGGCATACGCTCCCACTACGCCATGATTAATGCCGGCGTAAATGAAGAGCCGGCAGATCCTAATTTCCCGGCCGATCCGTTTAACCATGTAATTCTGTGCATTCCGTTTAAAGGCGACACTACCTGGCTGGAATGTACCAGCCACACCCAGCCTTACGGCAAGCTGGGCACGTTTACCGAAAATCGCAATGCATTACTGGTAACCGAGGAGGGTGGCAAATTGGTAAGTACCCCTAAAAGTACCCTGCAAGATAATCAGTTTAACAGCCGGGTACAGGTAAAGCTTGATGCTGAAGGCGGCGCTGTAGCCAAAGTAAAGATTTTAACTACCGGCGGCTATCGCGATTTATTTGTAGAGGGTTTACCCACTATAAGTCAGGATAAACAAAAGGAGTACCTCATACGGGCGCTCAATTTTAAGCAGCCAGCCTTTTTTGATTTCAAGGAAGCTTCAGACAGCGCCGGTGTAAAAGAAGTAAACTTTGAACTGAATTACGACACCTTTAACGAGGCAGCGGCAGGCACTAAAAAATTCTATCGCCCGCGTGTTTTTGATTTGTGGGGCCTTACCCTGCCCGTGGCAGAGAAGCGCCGCGGCGACTATTACTTTGAGCACCCCATGCAAAAAACCTGTACTACTGTTATTAGTTTGCCAGAAGGTTTTGAGGCCGAATCGGTACCCGAAAACGTGACCTTAAAATTCAGTTATGGCACCTATGAAGCTACTTACAAATATGATGCTGCAAAAAATGAAGTAGTTAGCGTAGTAAATTTTAACATGAACAAACATGTGATTCCAGCTGCAAAGTATACAGAGCTGCAGCAATACATGGATAACATAGCCAAAGCACAAAATAAAAAGCTCATTGTGCATAAGAAAGCATAATAGTAATGTACCTCATTTGAGGTAGGCTTAAAGAGCAGTGCAACTACGTTAGCCCTATCGGAGTTACACTGCTCTTTTTGTTTGCAACGGTTATGTGCTTACTCATTGCTTGAATTCGGAAATCAAAAATATCTTTGCACCATGATTTTCCGGTTAGATGAGCGCCTGGTTTTCCCCAACCCCGAACTTGCGGAGCCTGATGGCTTGCTGGCCGTTGGCGGCGATTTGTCGGCCCGCCGTTTATTACTGGCCTATCAGCATGGCATTTTTCCGTGGTATAGTGACGATACCCCAATTTTATGGTACTCGCCGCATGAACGTTTTGTATTGCACCCTCATGAGCTCAAGGTGAGTAAAAGCATGCGGCAGGTGCTGCGTTCCGGACGATATAAGATAACTACAAATCGATGCTTTGCAGAGGTGATTGAAGCCTGTTCACAAGTACCACGCGAGGGGCAGGATGGCACCTGGATAACCGCCGATATGAAACAGGCTTACATTAACTTACACCAGCTGGGCCATGCCCATTCTTATGAGGTTTGGCAGGATGAGCAGTTGGTTGGAGGTTTATACGGTGTACATGCGGGGCGCGTGTTTTGTGGCGAGAGCATGTTTAGCCGGGCAAGTAACGCCTCCAAAACAGCGCTTATTACCCTATGCCAAACCGAGCAATACCATTTGATAGACTGCCAGTTGCATACCGAGCATCTTGAAAGCATGGGTGCCCGCATGATAAGCCGACAAGATTATCTGCACATATTACAAAGCGATGCTTATTGAAAGCGTATCTTTGTATTTGTGAACTTACAACAGCCGCTTAAAGAACGTATTATATTAGGAATTGACCCGGGCACAGCGGTAATGGGCTATGGCATTATTAAAGAAACCGGCTCTAAAATGGAGCTGATTGCCCTGGGTGTGGTTAAAATACCCGGAACCACCGACGAGCATATGCTAAAACTGCAACGCATTTTTGAGAAAACCGTTGCACTTATTGACAACTACCACCCAGATGCACTCGCCATTGAAGCACCCTTTTATGGCAAAAACATACAGGTTATGCTAAAACTGGGTCGCGCGCAGGGAACCGCTATAGCAGCGGCCTTGTCCCGCAATATACCAGTAAACGAGTATTCGCCGCGTAAAATTAAGCAGGCTATCACCGGCAATGGCAATGCCACTAAAGAGCAGGTAGCGGCCATGCTGCAGCGCTTATTAAATTTTCAGGAAACGCCTGAGTTTTTAGATGCAACAGACGGACTGGCTGTTGCCGTATGCCACAGTTTTCAAAGAATAACCACCGGCCGTGGTAGCAAAATAAGCTACTCGGGTTGGGAGTCATTTGTGAAGGAAAACAGCAGAAGGGTGGCCTCTCCCCTACAGATTAAGAAAAAAGAGTAAAAAAATACAGAATCAGGAACAAGGGTAAAATACTATTTTTCAACCCTGCATTCCTGGTTCTGTAACCTTTCTATAAAACTATTCTTCGCGCAAAGCAGCCTTAATTTTCTCGGCCGTAGCTTCCAGTTGTTCGGGTGTCAAGGTCAATTTTGGACGAGAGAAATTCAGATCACTTACCGAATTCATAGGTATCAGGTGAATGTGCGCATGAGGTACTTCCAAGCCAATTACAGCTACGCCAACCTTTTTACATGGAATAACCTCTTTCATGGCAGTTGCTACTATTTTAGCAAATAATTGCAAGCCTGTATATAGTTCATCCTCCAGGTCAAACAAGTAATCTACCTCTTTTTTAGGGATAACGAGTACATGCCCCTCAACCAGTGGATTAATATCTAAAAAAGCCAGATAGTCAATACTTTCGGCTACTTTATAAGCCGGTATTTCGCCCGACACGATCTTTGAAAATATAGTTGACATAGGTAGTTATTAAGTTAATTAATCTGTTAGTTGGGTTGCGAAATATGGAACAATCATTTATCTGGCAACCCAAATACAAACTATCTGTTTATTTCCAAAATTTCAAATTCAATTGTACCGGCAGGCACCTGTATTTCGGTGGTATCACCTACTTTTTTACCCAACAATCCCTTGGCAATAGGTGAACTTACCGATATTTTACCCGCTTTTAAATCTGCTTCGCTTTCTGATACCAGCTGGTAAGTCATGGTAGCGCCGTTCTTGGTATTTTTTATTTTTACTTTGGATAAAGCCAGTACCTTTGACGTGTCAATTTTTGATTCATCAAGTAAACGGGCATTGGCTAAGGTTTCTTCCAGCTTGGCAATTTTAGTTTCATGATGTCCCTGCGCTTCTTTTGCCGCATCATATTCAGCATTCTCCGATAAATCGCCTTTATCACGCGCCTCGGCAATGGCTTTGGCTATCTGGGCACGGCCGCTGGTCTTTAATTGTTGTAATTCTTCTTTTAGTCTTTCTAAACCTTCTTTGGTATAGTATGCAACGTCTGCCATAAACACAAAATATTTTAAATAGATAATTTGACCGATGATGAGCTATCAAAAAAAACCGCCCTTCCTGTTACCAATAAGAAGGACGCGACAGCTACTAAAAACAAACAAGACTATGCGGGCACCTGTGCCTGCATAGTCTTGTGGGTATAAAAACGAAGATAGGTGATTTAAGTTTGAATATCCAAATTTTTTATTTTGGCCGCCATCACCTCGCTTATTTTACGGTACGAGTCAAAAGTCCACCCGGCCACGTGTGGGCTCAATAGCACTTTATCGCTTTGCCGCAACTCCTCAAACCAGGCCTGCTCGCCCAGGGCCGGAAACTTTTCTACTTCCAGTACGTCCAAACCTGCTCCTAATATTTTCTCCTGCTTAATGGCATTTAATACAGCTTGCACCTCTACAACTTTGCCCCGTGAGGTATTTAACAAAAAGATAGGCTTGCGAAAGTGAAACAGGTATTCATCATTTACCAATCCTTTAGTTTCGGGCGTAAGCGGCACATGCAGGCTCAGCACATCACTATGCTTTACAATTTCCTCCATGCTTACCTCGCGGGCGTAGGCATCGCTAAAGCCGGTTTTATATTTATCGTAAGCTATAACTTCTACATCAAAGCCTTTTAACTTGCGCGCAAAGCTTTGGCCCATGTGACCGTAACCTATAATACCTACCGTACGGCCTTTTAGCTCATAACCCCGGTTGGCCTCGCGCTGCCAAAGGCCGGCGCGTACTTCGGCGTCGCCCCGGTTCAGGTTATTCATCAGCGATAGCAGCATACCTACGGCATGCTCGCCAACGGCATCGCGGTTGCCCTCGGGTGCGTTAACTAATATTACACCTTTTTGCCCGGCATAATTCTCATCAATGTTATCCATACCAGCACCGGCCCGTGCAATAAATTTGAGGTTAACGGCCGTGTCAAGCACTGCTTTATCTACTTGGAATTTGGAACGGATAACTAAACCTTCGTAGTTAGGTAACAGTGTTAAAGCTTCATCCAGTTTAATGGTGGGCCGGTAATCGCATGTATAACCCAAAGCTTCGGTTTGTTCAATGAAGATTGGGTGTAGGTCGTCGACAATGAGTATATTCTTCATTTATCGGTTTGCAGTTATCTTATTAGTCAGTTCTACAAAATTGGCTACAGTTAAGCGCTCAGCCCGAAGGTCAAGCATTGGCTCATTCGTCATAGCCTCTTTATTAATTAAGGATGATAAGGCATTACGCAGCGTTTTTCTCCGCTGGTTAAAACCGGCTTTTACCACCTGCCAAAATAGCTTTTCGTCACAATTAAGCTGATCGACCTCATTGCGGGTTAGCCTTATTACAGCCGATAGCACTTTGGGCGGCGGATTAAATACACCAGCCTTTACCGTAAACAGGTACTCCACTTTATAGTAAGCCTGCAAAAACACGCTCAATATACCATACTCCTTGCTCCCCGCCTTTGCGTTACAACGCTCAGCTACTTCTTTCTGAAACATGCCAACTACCTCAACTACTTGTTGGCGGTTGTCTAACACTTTAAATAGTATTTGGGAGGATATGTTGTAAGGAAAGTTGCCTATTATAGCAAAGGGTTCTTTGAAAACACTGCCAAAATCCATTTCTAAAAAATCGGCGTTAATAAGGCGCTGCTGCAATTGCGGATACTTTTTTTGCAGAAAGAGATAGGACTCGGTATCGATATCAATTAAATAAGTTTGATAATCGGTTTTTTGCAGCAAAAAGTCGGATAGAATACCCATTCCAGGCCCCACTTCGAGCACTTGTGTATATTTTCCGGCCGGCCTCAGGCTTTCTACTATTTTGGAAGCAATGTTCTTATCAGTTAAAAAGTGCTGACCCAGGTGTTTCTTTGCGCGGACTAATGACATTATTGGTACTCAAATTTTTACAAATTACGTGATATTTGCGCTCCTATGGTAAACATTATTACCAAAAATCCTTTATTTGCATCAATTACGTGTTTGGTTGTTTATTATGATTACTTGCTTAATTGCATAATGATTACATCATTTCTCAATAACCAACCGGCTAATCAGTGAAATCACATAACTATAAGTGAAATCACAAAACATATTATTATGAGTGAGAAGCTTAAAATAGGAATCAGTATTGGTGACGTTAACGGCGTTGGCCTTGAGGTTATCATCAAAACACTGGCAGACTCCCGCATATTTGATTACTGTACACCTATTGTTTATGGTCATACTAAAGTAGCCTCGTTTCACCGCCGTACAGTTCAGGTACACGACCTTAATTTTAATGTAATTGATAGCCCGGCTAATGCGCATCACAAAAAAGCCAATATTATTAATTGCTGGGAAGAGGATGTAAAGATTGAACTTGGTGCAGCTAACGAAACAGGAGGAAAATATGCTTTCCTGTCGCTGCAAAGAGCTACAGATGATTTAATTTCTGGTCATATAGACGCGCTGGTTACAGCGCCTATTAATAAGGATAATATCCAAAACGAGGAATTTAACTTTCCGGGCCATACAGAGTATTTGCAACAGCGAGATAACTCGCCCGAAGTACTTATGTTTTTAGTGAGCGATACCTTACGGGTAGGCGTAGTTACCGGGCATATCCCAGTAGCGCAGGTGGCACAAAGTATAACTGCCGAAAAGATACTGGCTAAGCTAAAACTAATGAACACCAGCTTAAAACAGGATTTTTGGATTCGTAAACCTAAAATTGCGGTGCTTGGTCTCAACCCCCATGCCGGCGATAACGGCCTTATTGGTAACGAAGAAAAAGACATCATTATGCCCGCGTTGGAAGAAGCACGCGCTAATGGCATCTTAGCCCTGGGGCCCTACCCTGCTGATGGCTTTTTTGCCAACGGCGCCTACATGCAGTTTGATGCAGTACTGGCCATGTATCATGACCAGGGATTAATTCCGTTTAAGCAAATTTCGTTTGAGTCGGGTGTAAACTATACAGCAGGCTTAAGCTTTGTACGCACTTCGCCCGATCATGGTACAGCTTATGATATAGCCGGAAAAAATAAGGCGTCAGAAGTATCTTTCCGTGAAGCCTTGTTTCAGGCTATACACATTGTAAAACACCGTAGGGAAACAGCCGTCTTAAATGAAAATCCGTTGCAGTTTAGCAAGCTGAGCCGCGACAGAGATTAGCTTTTTAACAACATTGCCGCCTTGCGGTGGCAATGTTTGCGCCATGCAGCCGTTACTAAAAGGTATCAGTTGTCAATATTAGCACTTCTACCACATAATGAATAACCAATATATCCGGGTGCGCTCTATAGACGCCTTCCGTGCGGTTACCATGTTCCTGATGATTTTTGTAAATGATTTGGAAGGTGTACCCAACGTACCGGAATGGCTAAAACATGCCGGCGAAAACGTTGATGCACTGGGCCTGGCCGATGTTATCTTTCCTGCATTTTTATTTATTGTTGGTTTATCCATACCGTTCGCTTTTCAAAACAGGCAAAGCAGCGGCGGGCGGGTTCCTTACCGTATAATAACGCGCTCACTGGCACTCATCCTCATTGGTTTTTTCCATGCCAATATGGAAACTTATGATGATGTTACTACACTTTTGCCCAAACCTGTTTGGGAAAGCCTGCTTACTTTTAGCTTCTTTTTCCTTTTTCTGGACTATCGCGACACCTCAAAATTAACACGCAACGTGTTACGAGGCTTCGGTTTGGTCCTGCTGGTCACCATGTCGGCCTTATACCGCAGTAATGACCCTAACCATTGGCAGTGGCTGCATTTTAGCTGGTGGGGTATTTTAGGTTTAATTGGCTGGTCGTACATGATTTGCGCCCTTATTTATCATTACTCTAAAGGCTTATTGTGGATACAAGCCGCCGCCTGGGTTATCTTCATTCTTATCAATCTCGACTTTCATTTTGGCTGGCTGCCGTTTTTAATGCAGTTAAAAAGCTATTTTTGGCTGGCCGGCAACGGCGCTATGCAGGCATTTACCATGGCTGGCATAGTGGTATCGGTTATGTACATGCGCTTAATGAAAAGCCGCGAGCTTAACCTTTTATGGCCCGGTATTATCTTATTAGCCATTATACTTGCTAACCTGGGCTTTATTGTACGTTACGTAAGCGGCGGTATTTCCAAAGCACACGATACACCATCATGGGTACTCATATGCACTGCCATAAGTTTGGTAGCTTATATCGCATTTTTGTTTTTGGTAGATGTAAAACAGCGCTATAACTGGTTTAAGGTAATTGAACCGGCAGGCACCAACACATTCACCTGTTATTTAATTCCTTTTATCTTTTATCCTATTTATGGTATGCTGGATGTGGGATACCCCGAGTACCTGAGCGAAGGCACCGGCGGCTTAATTAAATGCCTGGTATTTTCGTTTGTTATGATATGGGTTGCCGGCCTGCTCGATAAGGTTAACGTGCGGCTAAAAATATAACTAACTTTGGCCTCAGCAAATATGCGCTTAAACGGTGTGTCCGGAATTTGAAAAAACACTTTCCCATTACATTATTTTTCCCTACATTTGCGGGCTAATTATCGCTCATTGAAATCGTTAAAGACATATTCGATACCTTTTACCGGCCTTAAGCTGGGCAAGCATCAGTTTGAGTATGTAATTGATAGTGAATTTTTTAAAGAGTTCGACTACTCGCTGGTAAAAAAGGCCAATTTACAATGCCAGGTGGAGCTGGATAAGCAGGAAACTATGCTTATTTTGAATTTCCACATTTTTGGCAACATTGATTTACCTTGCGACCGTTGTTTATCCGAATATCCGCAACCGATGGATATACATGAGCAGCAGGTAGCAAAATTTAGTGAAGAGGAGATTGATGCAGATGAAGAAATTATAACCCTGACTAAGAATGAGACAGAAATCAACATTTCAGGGTTGATATATGAATATATTAACGTTGCCGTTCCGTTCATTGCAACATGCGGTAACGAAGGCCAAACGCCTTATTGTGATAAAGATATGCTTGATCGTTTAAATAAACTATCGGGCGGTGATGAACAAGAGAAAAGTGCCGACCCACGCTGGGACGCGCTTAAAAAGTTAAAATGATATAATACTAAGAAGTTATGCCAAATCCAAAACGTAAGTTCTCCAAATCAAGAACTGCTAAACGCAGAACGCATTATAAAGCAGAAGCGCCTACTTTAACTACATGTGCCACTACTGGCGCTGTGCATTTACCGCACCGCGCTTATACTGTTGATGGTAACCTTTACTACAACGGTAAATTACTGATTGAAAAAGCTGCTACTGTTTAAGCCTAATTTTCTGCAATGAAGATAGGCTTAGATATTATGGGCGGCGATTATGCTCCAAAAGCCGCTGTTTTAGGAGCAATCGAAGCTTATAAAGCTTTACCAGGCAATCAAACCCTGGTACTGGTAGGCGATAAAGATGTTGCTGTAAGTATTCTTCAGGAAAATGATTTCAATCCTGATCACTTTGAGTTTATACACACAACCGAAGTGATTGGAATGGGCGAGCACCCTACCAAGGCTATTACACAAAAGCCTGGTTCGAGCATTGCCACTGGTTTTAGGCTGTTAAAGGAAGACCATATTCAGGCCTTCTCATCGGCAGGTAATACCGGAGCTATGCTGGTGGGCGCTATGTTCAGCGTAAAAACTATTCCGGGTGTTATTCGTCCGGCCATGACAACCATTGTACCCAAACTGAAAGGCGGTTTGGGTATTTTGTTGGATGTAGGTGCCAATGCCGATTGTAAGCCAGATGTGCTACTGCAGTTTGGCGTATTGGGCAGCCTATTGGCCGAACATGTTTATCACCTTGAAAACCCTAAGGTTGCGCTGATGAACATTGGCGAAGAGGAAGAAAAAGGCAATATGCTTTGTCAGGCCACCTACCCGCTTATGAAAGGCACATCGCTGTTTAACTTTGTGGGCAACGTAGAGGGCCGAGACCTTTTTGGCGATGCCGCCGACGTATTTGTTTGCGATGGCTTTACGGGCAATGTTATCATAAAAATGGCAGAGTCCTATTACGTAATAGCCCGCAAAAAAGGATTCAACGATGAATTTTTTAACCGTTTCAATTACGAACAATACGGAGGCAGCCCTATTTTAGGTGTAAATGCACCGGTGGTTGTAGGGCACGGCATTTCCAGCCCCGAAGCTATTAAGAACATGGTACTCCTGTCGCTCAATATGGCCGAGAGTAACCTGGTTGAAAAGATTAAACAGGCTTTCGTTTAAAACTAATTAGATAAATGCATAAACTACAGGCTGCAATTACCGCTGTACATGGCTATGCACCCGAATATGTGCTCACTAACCACGAGCTGGAAGCATTGGTAGATACCAATGACGAGTGGATCACCACCCGCACCGGCATTAAAGAGCGTCGTATACTAAAAGGCGAAGGCACCGCTACATCCGATTTGGCTGTGCCGGCCGTTGAAGGCTTGCTTAAAAAGCGTGGCATCGGCGCCGAAGAAATTGACCTGATTATTTTTTGCACTACCACCCCCGATATGCCTTTCCCTGCTACGGCCAATATATTGGCCGATAAAATTGGCGCTAAAAACGCCTGGGGTTATGATTTGCAGGCGGCCTGCTCGGGCTTTGTATTTGGCTTGGCCACCGGCGCTGCATTTATAGAAAGTGGCAAGCATAAAAAGGTATTAGTAGTCGGCGGCGATAAAATGTCTTCGATTATCGATTATCATGACCGTGCCACCTGTATTATTTTTGGCGATGGTTGTGGCTGCGCCCTGCTTGAACCTAATACGGAAGGTTATGGCGTGGTTGATTCGGTGCTGAAAAGCGATGGCTCGGGGCGCGAATTTTTACACATGAAAGCAGGTGGCTCATTACGCCCAGCAACGCATGAAACCGTGACCAACCGCGAACATTACGCTTACCAGGAAGGTAAAACCGTATTTAAATTCGCCGTTACCAACATGGCCGACGTTGCTGCCGAAATAATGGAGCGTAACAACCTGGTTGCCGATGATATTGCCTGGCTGGTACCACACCAGGCCAACAAGCGTATTATCGACGCAACCGCAAGCCGTATGGGCATTAGTGATGAAAAAGTAGTAATTAATATTGAACGCTACGGCAACACCACCAACGGTACTATACCCCTATGCCTTTGGGAATGGGAAAGCAAGTTTAAAAAAGGAGATAACATTGTGCTGGCTGCCTTTGGAGGCGGCTTCACGTGGGGCTCTCTTTATTTAAAATGGGCTTACTAATTTTGGAAACAATTTTTATTTAATTTGTTATAACTTAGGTTTTTAATTTTCATTTTTAAAACCCAACTACACCTAAATATGGATATTAAACAGATACAAGATCTTATCCGCTTCGTTTCAAAATCTGGCGTAAACGAAGTATCCATTGAACAGAACGATTTCAAAATCACCATAAAAACCAATCAGGCACCAACTATAGTTAATGCAACTATTCCTACAGGTCAACCTGCCGTACAAGCGGCAGTGCCAGCTGTACCGGTAGCTACTGTACATACACCAGCTGCAACAGAGGCTCCGGCCGCTGCTGATGTATCTAAATATGTAACTATCAAATCGCCTATGATTGGTACTTTTTATCGTTCATCATCACCAGATAAGCCTTATTTTGTAAACGTTGGCGACGAAATTCAGGCTGGCAGCGTACTTTGCATTATCGAAGCCATGAAATTGTTCAATGAAATTGAATCAGAAGTATCTGGTAAAATTGTGAAAGTTCTGGTTGATAACTCATCTCCGGTTGAGTACGACCAACCCTTGTTTTTAGTTGAACCTATGTAAATATGCAAATGTGTGAATGTGCAGATGTGCAAATGAAATCAATCATCTGCCTGTCTGCACATCTGCATATCAGCACATCTAAAAAGACATGTTTAAAAAAATTCTGATTGCTAACCGGGGCGAAATAGCCCTGCGCATTATCCGTACCTGTAAGGAAATGGGCATAAAAACGGTAGCTGTATATTCAACCGCAGACCGCGACAGTTTGCACGTACGCTTCGCTGACGAAGCGGTATGTATTGGTCCGCCGGCAAGCCGCGATTCTTACTTAAATATACCAAACATTATTTCGGCAGCTGAGTTAACCAATGCTGATGCCATACATCCTGGTTACGGTTTCTTATCTGAGAATGCCAAGTTTTCGGCCATCTGCGCCGAGTACGGTATCAAGTTTATTGGTGCCACAGCCGATCAGATTAACGACATGGGCGATAAGGCAGCAGCCAAAGCAACCATGAAAAAAGCCGGTGTACCTACTATTCCGGGCTCTGAAGGCTTGCTCCACGACGTTAAAGAAGGCATACAAATAGCCAACAAAATAGGTTACCCGATTATACTGAAAGCTACCGCTGGAGGCGGCGGCCGTGGTATGCGTATTGTTTGGAACGATATGGAGTTTGAACCCGCCTGGGATTCGGCCCGTGCCGAGGCCGGCGCTGCCTTTGGTAACGATGGTATTTACCTGGAAAAATTTGTTGAAGATCCACGTCACATCGAGATACAAGTAGTAGGCGATCAGTATGGTAAAGTTTGCCACTTATCTGAACGCGATTGCTCTATCCAGCGTCGTCACCAAAAACTGGTTGAAGAATCGCCTTCGCCTTTCATGACCGAAAAACTGCGTAAAAAAATGGGTGAAGCTGCCATTAAAGGCGCCAAAGCTGTTAGATACGAAGGAGCTGGTACTATAGAGTTTTTGGTTGACAAACACCACAACTTCTATTTTATGGAGATGAACACCCGTATACAGGTGGAGCATCCGGTAACCGAAGAGGTGATCAATGTGGACCTTATCAAAGAGCAGATTAAAGTGGCAGCAGGTACACCTATATCGGGCAAAAATTACGAGCCTACTATGCATGCTATTGAGTGTCGTATTAACGCCGAGGATCCGTTTAACAACTTCCGTCCTTCGCCAGGCAAGATCACCAATTTTCACTCGCCGGGTGGCCATGGTGTTCGGGTTGATACGCACGTTTACAGTGGTTATGTAATTCCACCGAATTACGACTCCATGATAGCCAAACTCATTTGTGTTGCACAAACCCGCGAAGAAGCTTTAAATACCATGGAGCGTGCACTAAGTGAATTTGTAATCGAGGGTATCAAAACAACTATTCCATTCCACTTACAGTTGTTGCAAGATCCTAATTTCAGGGCTGGCAACTTTACTACCAAGTTTATGGAAAGCTTTGTGATAGCCGAATAATTTTCATGAAATAAAATTAAACTACAATACCATTCGTATGTAATACAGAATGGTATTTTTGTTTGCAGTACATGAGCGATAATAAGATAATAAAAGCAATAAAGGATAAGAGTAAAGACCTTGAGGTCGAAATGTCGTTTTTTGACCATATTGAGGTGCTTCGCTGGCACTTGATACGTGCGTGTATAGCAATCCTCATATTTACTTCCCTGGCCTTTTATTATTATGATTTCTTATTCGATAAGATTATCATGGGCCCAATGCGCCCTGATTTTTGGACCTACCGCATGCTATGTAAACTGGGCGATTACCTCAACCGCCCCGGTTTCTGCGTAAAAGAAATTCAGGGAAAGATCATCAATACTGAAATGGCCGGGCAGTTTACGCTGCAAATAAATTCGGCGCTTATAGTAGGTGTTACCCTCGGCTTTCCCTACCTGCTTTGGGAAATATGGCGCTTTATTAAACCGGCCCTGCATGATAATGAACGCAAAGCGGCTTCAGGGTTTGTGTTATATGCTTCATTGCTGTTTATACTGGGCATTCTGTTCGGTTACTTCATTATAGCGCCCGAGTCGATAAGCTTTTTGGCCGGTTATAAAATCAGCGATATTATAGAAAATACGTTTACTATCGATTCATATCTTTCATCAGTAGCTACGCTTACATTAGCTACTGGTGTAGTATTTCAGTTGCCAATCCTGGTTTATATCCTATCAACATTGGGTATCCTTACCCCCCAGTTTATGCGTTCGGGACGCCGCTATGCCATTGTAGCTATATTAATTATTGCGGCAGTTATTACCCCTACGCCCGATATGATGACCATGGCCATTGTTAGTTTACCGCTGTTTGTGCTTTATGAAGTGGGCATTGTTGTAGCCGGTTCGGTTGAACGACGTAAGCTCAAAAAGCATAGTGAGGTGATGAAGACCGGAAATTAAACAGGTGATAGAATCTTTCCTGTCAATTCTATAAAATTCATGAATACAGAACTTAAAATAGCCATAGGCTCCGATCATGCCGGCTTTAAGTATAAACAAGCCTTACTAGAGTGGTTGCCTCAAACTGCTATTAAGGATTTCGGCACTTACTCAACCGATTCAACCGATTATCCTGATTTTGCACACCCTGTGGCATCAGCTGTTGAGAGCGGTGAATTTGATTTTGGCATTCTCGTTTGTGGTAGTGCCAATGGTGTAGCTATCACAGCCAATAAACACCAGGGTATACGTGCCGCTATATGCTGGCAGCCCGAGTTGGCCAGTTTAGCACGCCAGCATAATAATGCCAATATTGTTTGCATACCCGAGCGCTTCATATCACTTGCCGATGCCAAAGCCATTGTAGAGTTGTTTTTAACAACCCAATTTGAAGGTGGCCGCCATGCTACACGGGTTGGTAAAATGTCTTGTTAGCATTTTATAAAAGTCACGCATTTGTTGCTCATGCAGTTGGTAAAGTTTCGTTACCTTGCTGCTTGTAATTGTTGTATTTGAAAATGAGAAAAACATTATTATGTAGCGCTGCCTTAGTTGCAGCACTGGGGGCATGTGCCCAAAAAAATACCACTGCGGTTAAATATGCGCAGTATATAACTGTTGCCGATGCTAAAAAGCACTTAAGCATTATCGCTTCCGACGCTTTTGAGGGTCGTGAAACCGGCAAACCAGGCGCTGACAAAGCAGCCGCTTACTTGGCTGGCGAGTTCAAAAAGATGGGCCTTCAGGCTCCGGTTAATGGGTCATATTTTTTGGATATACCTTTAACCAATACAGCTTTCACTCTCAAATCGGTTACCTTAAACGGCACCACGCTTACTTATGGTAAAGACTATACATCGATGGGTGGTACAGGCACACAAACTGTAAAAGCCAGCGAAGTAGTATTTGTGGGTTATGGTACCGAAGCGGAGTTAGCCAATGTTGACCTTACCGGCAAAGTAGCCTTAGTTATAGCCGAGCCTAAACCAGGCACCACCGTTGATAATTCCAATCCTCGTGCAGCCATGATGGCCTTTACACGTTTGGTACAAGGTATACGTGCAAAAAATGCAGCTTTAGTACTTGCAGTTGGCACTGTAACTCAAGGCAGCATGGCCGGTAAGCAAAGCGAGCGTATAACGCTTAAACAAGCTAACCCACGCCCTATCACGCCGCGTCCACTGGCACTGACCATTACATCTGCCGTTGCCGACCAGTTGCTTAAAGCAAGCGGTAAAACTTATGAGCAATTAAAAGCTACAACTGCTATACAAACCGTTAAGGCTGATGTTACAGCCGATTACGAAACTGTAGTAAAAGATGCCAAAGCAGTTGATGTTTTAGGCTTTTTACCAGGTTCGGACGCTAAATTAAAGGAAGAAGTTTTAGTTTTTTCGGCACACTATGACCATATTGGCATGGAACCCGAAGGTACGCCTGGCGACCGCATTAACAACGGCGCTGATGATGACGGTTCGGGTACTACCGGTATTTTGGAGATTGCCCGTGCATTCACACAAGCAAAAAAGGACGGTAAAGGCCCTCGCCGCAGTATCCTGTTCCTGGGTAACGTAGGTGAAGAAAAAGGTTTATTAGGTTCAGAGTATTACTCGGAGCACCCGGTATTTCCATTGGCTAATACCATTACCGATTTAAACATTGATATGATTGGCCGCCGCGACCCTGCTCACGAAAAAACACCTGATTATTGCTACCTGATTGGTTCTGATAAACTGAGCACCACGCTGCACAAGATCAGCGAGAATGCTAATAACACTTACACCAAGTTAGCGGTAGATTATAAATATAATGACCCGAAAGACCCTGAGCGTATTTACTACCGCTCAGATCATTATAACTTTGCGAAGCACGATGTGCCAATCGTATTTTATTTTGATGGTGTACACGCCGATTATCACCGTGTAAGCGATGAGGTAGATAAAATCGACTTTCCATTATTAGTTAAACGCGCACAGCTGGTATTTTATACCGGTTGGGATTTAGCCAACCGCGATGAACGCCCCGTTGTTGATGTGAAAAACGACATGCCGGCAAACAGAAATTAATGAATGTGTGAGTTGGAATGAATGAAAAGTTAACCGCTCAAACATTTTTGATCATAAAAAGGCAGCTTATACAAACTATAAGCTGCCTTTTTCTATTTTAACTACTCATTTATTCACTAAGTACTCACTCACCAATTATATTTGCGGATATGGGAAGCACGGCCGAGAAATTTTTGGTGGATTCGGAAGAGAAGGCATTCAACCCTGAACATCGCCAGATTATTAATTATAACATGGGCAAGTACCACACGGCAGTTGCCCGTGGCACTGCCCGTTTAGTCAATTTAGAAACGGCTAAGCGTAAAGCACACGTAGTAAAATGGCGGGTGATGGAAAACCTGGACAAGTTTTTACCCGAGTTTGAAGCTAATTTTCAGCGCCGTGGTGGCAAGGTAATCTGGGCCAATGATGTAGCTGAGGCACAGCAGGAAATACTTAGTATTCTGCAAAGGGCAAACGCTAAAAAGGTGGTCAAATCCAAAACTATGGCTACTGAAGAGATTCATTTAAATGAGTTTTTGGAGCAAAACAACATAGAGTCGTTAGAAACCGATTTGGGTGAGTACATTGTACAATTGCTTGGCCAAAAGCCTTATCATATTGTAACACCGGCTATGCACCTCTCTAAAGAGGATATAGCCAAACTGTTCCATGAAAAATTTGGCACTCCCATAGATGCCACACCCGAGCAACTTACGGCCAAAGCCCGCGAATTACTGCGCGACAAATACCTTCAGGCTGATGCAGGTATTACCGGCGCCAACTTTCTGATATCAGACACGGGCAGCATTGCCTTAAGTGAAAACGAGGGTAACACCCGCTTAAGCACTACCTTTCCTAAAATACATATTGCCGTTGTAGGTATTGAGAAAATTATACCGTCTATTGCTGATCTCGACCTGTTTTGGCCACTCTTGTCCACTCATGGCACCGGGCAAAACCTAACCGTATACAATACTATTTTAACGGGTCCGCGCCAGCCGGGCGAAAAGGATGGACCGGAAGAAATGTATGTAATATTACTGGATAACGGCCGTACCGATTTGCTTGCTCAGAAAGACCAGCGGCAGGGTCTGTACTGCATTAGATGCGGGGCGTGCTTAAATGCCTGCCCGGTGTATCAAAATGTGGGTGGCCATACCTATAATACCACCTATAGCGGGCCTATTGGATCGGTAATTACACCGCATATGAAAGGCATGGAAGAGTTTAAACACTTAAGCTATGCCTCCAGTTTATGCGGGCGTTGTACCGAGGTATGCCCTGTTAAAATTGATATTCACAAAATGCTGTTACTTAACCGGCGTGATGCTGTAAAATCGGGCGTGGTGAATACGGTTGAGAAGTGGAGCTGGGCCGGCTGGAAAAAAGCTATGCTAAGCCGTAAACTAACCGATTTTTTCGGCGGTAAAATGAAGAACTTTTTATTGCGTACTTTCTTCAAAAAATCATGGGGGCATCACCGCGAAATGCCTACCGTAGCCGAAAAATCATTTGCACAACGCTGGGCCGAAGAGCACAACCAAACCGAAAAAGATTGAAAATGAGAAAAGTTGTTTTAAACCTTGCCGTTAGCCTTGATGGATTTATTGAAGGCCCTAACGGCGAGTATGACTGGTGCCTTGCCGATCAGGACTACGGCATGACTGAATTTTTTGCGCAGACCGATACCATATTTATTGGGCGTAAAAGCTATGAGATGATTGCAGGCATGGAGGATGAGTACTTTCCGCATATCCAAAAGGTCTATGTTTTTTCAGATTCTTTGAATACAGCTGCCAATGCAAAGGTTGAGTTTATTAAAAGCGCAGATTTTGATGAACGCGTAAAAGCCATTTTAGAACTTGATGGTTCCAATATTTGGTTATTTGGCGGAGCCAACCTGCTATCAACTTTTCTTCAACGCAGATTAGTTGCCGAGATGCTGCTATCTGTTCACCCGCTTATATTAGGTAGCGGCAAGCCTTTATTTACGGAGCTTAGCAATCGGGTTGACCTGTTATTGCAAAACACCCAAACTTATGATACGGGTTTAGTACAGCTTAGGTATGCGCTAAAACCTATATTTGATAGCAGCCTGCTAGACACGCCTTTTGTGCATTCGGGTTTGGATGATTTTTGATGAGCAACCGATCACTGAAATTGCCAAACGGATATAAACAGAAAACGCCTGCAAATTTTGCAGGCGTTTTCTGTTTATATAAATATGAGTTAATAAGGCTTTGATTCCTGCGCAACGTCTTCTGCCTGCTTAACAGCTTCGTCAGAATGGGTAGCACCGATGGGACCTTTTGAGATATTAGCGCTGGCGGCTTGAATACCTTCGGCTACACGGCGGCCATAATCTGCATCGCACTGGGTAAACAGTTCAATCATTTTATCCTGTATATGTTTCTGAACAGGTGCTAAGGTGTTAACCAAGTTGTTAATCAGGTCATCACGCTCCCAATCTTCAAGCAGGTGATAGCGTTCGCCGGCTTGAGCAAAATTGTTGGTGCGGTCAATTTTTTTCCGAACCAGTTTAGTGGTCTTGTATTCCGGCTCATGATCTGCACCTGCTTTTGGTGCTTCCTGCAAACCGTTTAAAGTTGAAGGTTCATAGTTCACGTGCGCATTAGCACCTTGTGGTAAATCTACATGGTAAGCCATCTGTCCATCGCGCTGGTTAGTAGCCACGTGGGTTTTAGGTGCATTTATTGGCAGTTGCAAATAGTTTGACCCTACCCGGTAACGCTGCGTATCGGAGTAAGAGAAGGTACGCCCCTGCAACATTTTATCATCGCTAAAATCTAATCCATCAACCAACACACCTGTACCAAAGGCCGATTGTTCAACCTCAGCAAAGTAATTAACCGGGTTGCGGTTGAGGGTCATTTTCCCTACAGGTAGCCAAGGGAACTGATCTTCAGGCCATATTTTGGTATCATCCAAAGGGTCAAAATCCAGCTCAGGATGTTCCTCATCACTCATAATTTGAACCAGCAATTCCCATTGCGGATAATTACCAGCTTCAATAGCATCAAACAGATCTTGCGTAGCGTGGTTAAAGTTTTTAGCTTGTATGGCTTCGGCCTGCTCCTGTGTTAGGTTCTTAATGCCTTGCACCGGCTCCCAATGGTATTTTACCAATACGCCGGTTCCTTCTTTATTCACCCACTTGTAAGTGTTTACGCCCGAACCCTGCATTTGGCGGTAGTTAGCCGGAATGCCATAAGGCGAGAACAAGAACGTGATCATGTGCATAGCCTCAGGCGTATTGCTGATGAAATCGAAAATACGCTCGCCATCTTGCCTGTTGGTTACAGGATCGGGCTTAAAGGCATGGACAAGGTCGGGGAATTTCATCGCATCGCGAATGAAAAACACTTTGAGGTTATTACCTACCAAATCCCAGTTACCATCCTCTGTATAAAATTTAACGGCAAAACCACGCGGGTCGCGTAAGGTCTCGGGCGAGTTACCGCCGTGTATAACCGATGAAAAGCGTACGAACACGGGTGTTTGCTTGCCTTTCTCCTGAAATAGCCTGGCACGGGTATACTTACCTACCGGCTCATCACCTACCGTTCCGTAAGCTTCGAAGATACCGTGAGCACCTGCACCGCGGGCATGTACTACCCGCTCGGGGATACGCTCCCGGTCGAAATGAGATATCTTCTCCAGGAACTGATAATTTTCGAGCGTTGCCGGTCCGCGGTTACCTACTGTACGAATGTTCTGGTTATCCGTAACGGGGTGCCCTTGGCGGGTGGTTAAGGTTTTAGCACCTTCCCCCTCCTGCTGGCTGTTTGGGTTTAAAATTTTTCCGTTGTCCATAATGTTAAGTTTTGCTGGCGTAAGAATTAACGGTTTAGATCAATTATAATCTGTTTATTCTTTGAATCTACTTATAAAAGTACAGCTACACTTTGTAAAAGTTCAGGGTATCAAATAATAAGATGATATATAACATTTGTCTATAATAAGTTCTTGACTAATTAGACTGCATTTATAGACGCACATGTGCCCATATGTAATCACAAATAAGGCTTATTACAAACAGTCCACATAAACGAAAGTTTTTAAACGAATAATTAATACGCCATTCTTCTTGGCATTAGATATTCCGTAAAAGTTTGAAGTAGAATGTAGTGCCTTCGCCCGGATCGCTCTCAAACCATATTTTACCGTCCAAATGTTTAACAATCTCCTTGCATAAGTACAGCCCAATGCCCAAGCCTGGTGCTTTATAAACATCGTTTACCTGGTAAAATCTGTCAAAAATATACGGCTGCTGCTCCCGCGGTATACCTCGTCCAAAATCCTGAATGCTAAATGTTAGGTACGCTTCATCACACACCAGGTTAATAAATATTTCATTGCCTAACGGTGAGTACTTAACGGCGTTATCTATTAAATTGGTAATGAGCTGAATTGTACGGTTACGATCGGCGTTGATCTTGCAAGGCTGATTTTCGGTAATTACTAAGCGATGGGATGTAAATACCAATTGTAGGTCGCTAACCAGATCGGCAAGCAGCACATCCATTTCCAGTTCAGTTGCATTGAATGTTAATTTACCCGATTCTATACGTGATATATCAAGCAGGTCTTGCACTAATGCATCCAGTCTGCTTATCTGTAGTCGCATGCGCCCTAAGAAGCTAACTGCTTTAGGGTCATCAACGGTTTTTAAGCGCGATATTAGCTGCTCATAAGCTTTAATAGAGGTAATCGGCGTTTTCAGTTCATGGCTTACAGTGCTTATAAACTCATCCTTTTGCAACTCCAGATACTTTTGCCTGGTAATATCGGTACACGAGCCAACAAAGCCCAAAAATTCATCTTCCTGATAACGGGGCAAACCAGTTGAAGTTAGCCAGTGCAGTGAACCATCTTTCAGCATAATACGGTAATCAACGTTGTACTCAGCCCGGTTAATATGCGCCTTTGTAAAACGGTCAACAACCATCTCCAGGTCATCTGGATGAATGATCCGGCTCCACTGGCCTCGCAAATCCTCATTGCCTTGTACATCACACCAGTCTTTCCACTTTTGGTTGGCGTAAATGATAGCCCCGTCGAGATCTGACATCCATAAAGCTGTGGGCGATGCTGATGTAAGGGTATGCAAGCGCGCCTCCGTATCTAACCGGGCCTGCAACAATGCAACCTGTTCGCTGGTATCCATCATAGACCCTACCATACGCAGAGCTTTGCCATCTTTAAACAGGGTATAACCACGATCCAAAATGTAGGCATAAGTACCGTCAGCTCTTAGAAAGCGGTACTGCCCGGTCCAGTTCTTCTCTTGGGTGTTAATTACCTCATATATACTGCTCATTACCCGGTCCCGGTCATCGGGGTGGATACGGGCCGACCAGAATTTTGAACTTGACTCGATATCACTGGCCGTATAGCCGAACATCTGCATAAACGATTTGCTCCACAAAACCTCGTCACTTTCCAGGTTCCAGTCCCAAATAGCATCATGGGTAGCCTTTGAAATCAGATTAAACCGCTCAATAAGCAGTTCTTGTTCGGTAACATCATGCACCATCACCAGGCGGGCATTATAACCCTCATAGGCAACAGGATAAGAAATAAGTTGTACGTGAATGATGGCGCCATCTCCTTTTATATGCCTGAACGGGCGTTGCATTGTGTTGGCACCATTCAGGGCCCGCCTTACTTCCTCAAATCTTTCCAGATCTTCTTCCGGACGAATGTCACGTACCGTCATGCTTAAAAAAGCTTCGCGACTGTAACCATAGTGCTTGGTAGCGGCATCATTCACTTCAAGAAATCGCAAAGTAACCGTATCGAAAAACCACATGGGTTGTGGGTTTTGATAAAAAAGGATCTTAAAAAATGGCTCTACGCCTTGGTTTACAATTCCATCCATACACGGGCTTAATTAGGGAGTACTTATACATAGATAGATGCAAGCAAATATATCATTACGACTAACAATACAGCATCCCTATAAGCTTATTTACGTATAGACTACAAAAGAAGTTATGGCCGGAAAAAAAGAATCCTGCTGTTAGCTGAGAGGACAGCAAAAGCCGAGAGCCGGTTTCTTAATTATTCCGATACACCAAACCTAAGAGCAAAGTGCTGCATATTACCCGCTATCATTTTGCCGTGCTTTGTTAATGCAAACATTTTTATTTGTATAAGAATAAAAAAGGGTACGGCATATGCCGTACCCTTAGAAAAAAACTATTATCATTTATTAATTAATTCTGATCATCATTATCGTCATTACCGGGTACGCTGGTTACTACGAAAATCTTTTTGCCGCTGGCATCGCGTTGCTCGTGTAAATAAACACCTTCGGGAGTTACGTAATATTTTTCGCCATCTACCTTCACCTTACGGGCGCCATCAGGCAACTCTTCAATAACGTCTCCTATTTGCGGATAATCACCATTATCGTCGCCATTGTATTGGCTGTTGTTATTATCAGTATTCAACTCGCCGTCTTTACCGGCTACACGGTAAGCAATGCGGCCGTTGTCTTTAGTAACCGGCTGGTAGTATACACCATTCGATTCATAATATTCCTGACCATCAATAGTGATGGCTTCGGCATCATCGGGTAAACGATCTATCTCGGCACCTACCGGTGGTTCAACCACAGTATATTGATTGTTATACTGTTGATAATAAAAACCATTGCTGTAAAAATACGGGTTACCTCCCCAATTAAATGAGTAATAACCAAAAGGTAACACACCAAGACTAAAACCTAAACGTGGATAATAATAACTGTTGTAATAACCCCGGTAATTATGGTAGAAGCCAGTATACGGACGACCGTAGTAACCTCTTATACCACCACGATAGTACGAACGGCCATAAAAATAGCTGCGCCCAACACTACCTCTGTAACCCGGACGACCATAGAAACCCTGACGGCCTACATTGCCGCGGTAGCTGTAATTGCCGCGTGGATAACCAAAAGAACCTCTGGGTGCGCTGTAAGTACGGTTACGATCAAAGCTTCCGCGAGGTGTAATGCCTTGCCTGTCGCCAAAATTTGGACGCATGCCATAACTCTGGCGGCCTGGGCCTGAATTACCTCGTGGCGTATTGTAACTGCCCCGATTACCAAAATCGCCACCCCGTGGAGAAAAGCTGCCACCTGAGCGGCCCTGGAAACCACCGCCTGAACGACCTTGAAAACCGCCACCGCCAAAACCACCACCACGAGACCCGCCAAAACTGCCGCCGCGGTTGCCACCACCAAAACCACCGCCTCTTCCGCCGCGTTGTGCATCTGCAGTTAAGGAAAGGGACAGTGTTGTTAAAACGCTAAGTCCCAGTGTAAGCAAATATTTATTAAGTTTTTTCATGTATGATATGAGGAGTTTAAAGCTTACCTAAGCAAGCTGTTGTTTTTGTTTATTTGATTAGTTTGACTGTATAAACTGACTACGGTTTAACAGCGCTCTATTAATTTTTACTAAACATTAATTCCCTGCGCACACCCCTTGTTAACTTAAAGTAAAACCAGTAACGGCTTTGTACGTTGTTTAATAAAACCATATATATGACAGAATATGATGATGCTGGTTTAACTAATCAGGACGATTATTTAAACACCGATAACGATAAAATACAAGATATGGCCAACAGCGATGCTGCAAAGTTTAACACAGATGAGCAGGAAGAGGCCGTAAACGAACGCGAAGAGACCGAATACGAAGATGCTGAAGACATTGACGCCGGTAGCGCAGTGCCGCATAATGAAACGCAGCCTCCATTAACTACCCAAGGTGATATTGGCGAGGTTGAAGAAAATATGGGCGGCACCACAAACCTGTCGCTTGACCAGCTGAAGCAGGAAGGTGACCCGGAAGGACTTGATGGCGAATAACCGGAATTGGTTTAAACAAAAAAGGAGCAGTTACCTGCTCCTTTTTTGTTTAATGTGGTAAACGATTAATGATCGTCTGATAAAAACTTAGTTCTCCGGTAGCCCGTGTAGGTAACCTGGTTGTTACCAGAAGCATTTGAAAACGTAGCAGTAAACGTAATCAAGTCAGTAGGAACACCAGAGCCAGGTGCCTTTGTGCCATTTTTTACAATTTTACCAGCTGTTATAACTATCGGCTTAGCTATATAACTTCCTGTAATATCGGTGCCGTTTGGCTGAGAAAACGTACCATCAGTTAAGTTTACGTTGACCAAAGTTTGGTACCCGTAATCTTCTTCTTTTAGCCACATTTGGGTAGAAGAATTAGATGCAGTATTAAAGGTGGTAATTTTATAAAAAGAATCATCGCCATCATCGGCCTGAACCCAAAATTCACCAGCCATCTCTTGCACGTTTGTGCCTCCAGCTTCTATTTCATCTTTGCGACAAGAGCTAAACGCAAACGCAAATGCTACCAGTATATAAATTATCTTTTTCATAATGTTCATCAATAATTTGTTATTGTTTTAACCATCTGCGAGTTGAGCCGGCTATACCTTGATCAAGCAAATCAACAGAGTAATTCAAAGTACTACCCGATGTAAATCCGGCTAACTTTGCTGTCCCCTGCAAGCGGCCATAGGCTGTACTTTGCAGCGGAATAGTCCAGTTTAAACCATCGCTTGTAATAACGTATGCAGGAATTGTTGTAGCTGCTGAATACAAATTACTTGTTCTGTAAAAACCTGGAGCTAGTTTAGTAACCGTAGCAGTAGTACCTCCGGAAGCATAATCATAACTTCCGGCAACATTCACACCAGCCACTTCAGCAGTAGGTATTACAGCAACGTAACGGGTTACACTTGCAGGGAAACCATCGCTGTTGGTTGCACTGTAGCTGATGGTATATAACCCAACAACAGCTGTGTTAACTGTACCGGTTGCAGTTACTTTCAAATCCGAACTACCTTCTTTTGCAGCCGCTCCGGCATCAGTGTAAGTACTACCCTTTACTACAGAAGTATAAGTATCCCCTTTCATGGTAAACGTCGCGTAGTTCGTTATTTTCGACTCGCCAACGTACCCTTCCTTATAATCGAATTTATCTTTTTGGCATGAGTATACCGAAATACAAACTAATGCTATTCCAATAAGCTTTATATATTTTTTCATAATAAGAATCAATTTTTTTTGAACAATTATTTACCCCACCATACCGGTGTAGTTATAGGCACCTCGGCCGGAGTATTGTTGTTACGGCTACGCTCAACATCAGGAAACACCAGGCGCTTAGGGAACAATTTGCCAGTAGTTACACCAGTGGCAGAATAAACCCACTGACCAGGTACATAAGCAAGGGCAGTTGAGTACACAGGGCTAATTCTTGGATAGCCTGTACGCTCCTGCTCAAAAAAGCCTTCTAAAGTATGGCCAGTTTTAGGTAAAGAGGCCCATTTTTGTACAATGATAGCTTCAATCTTTTGTTCGGTTGTTCCTGCAGTTGGGAAAGGATAAAGGTTACCGCGCACAGCACCAACTTGTTCAAAAGCTGCATTAACCCCTTCGTTGTACAAAGCAGCAGTATTTACACCTCCATTAAACCGCAAATCAGCTTCAGCCTGCAAAAAATAAGACTCAGCAGCAGTCAGGAAAAAAACAGGATCTGTAGCGTCCTGATTAGGAGTATTAGCAGTTGAGTATTCAGGGCGTGCCGCAGGTGTTGCATTAAAATCGCCCTGATTAATTGAGGTAGTGGTAGCTGAGGTAAAATAAGGCACTATACGTGGGTCGCCATTGGTTTTCAAGTAAGAAACCAACGTAGTACTGGCCCTTAAGTTAGTTGAACTGTTTAAGGCAAATACGTTATAAGTGTAAAACGGATTACGTTTATCTGTGGCATCAGTGTACTGCGTAACGCCAGCATTTACTGTAAGGTAATCAGCTTTTCGGGCTACCAGCTTTTGGTATCCGGCTTGTGCTTCAGCCGGCTTGGCATTAATCATACGTAAATACATTCTTAATTCTAATGTATTTGCAAATTGGCGCCACTTATCCATATCACCGCCAAATACTAGGTCGGCGGTAGCAGCTGATCCAACCAGCTTACCATTGTAGTTCGTAGCCAAAGCTGCATCAATTTCGGCTAATAAACCTTTGTAAATGCTATAACCGTCATCAAACTTTGGTTGTATGTTCTCAATTCCCTTAAATGCCTCGGTATAGGGAACCTGGTCATACAAATCAACCAATGTTTCATATACAACAGCTTTCATCACCGTACACATTAAATAGTACTGATTGTTATTCGCAGCTTTTGCCTGCGTAATAGCTAACTGCAAATCGCTTAACGAGCCAGCAAATAATTCGCTATAATTGGCATTTAGATCGGTACGTATCAGATTGTAAGAATCAATACTGCGGTATTGGGCTGAACTGTTGGATTGTGTCCAATACTGTGACCAAACGCCTCCTAATATATTTAACTCGCCGCCAATGCGGCCCGCTGCTGAAAGAACAGCCGAAGGAAACAAAATTTGTGGTGTAGCCGCATCAACCGAAGGGTTGTTGGGGCTAACGTTTATATCAGCAATTTTGCTACAGCCAAATGACAAAAATGCTATGCCAAATGTAAGCGCTGATTTATATAATGTATTTCTTTTCATGTTTTTCAGATCAAATTAAAATGAAACTTTCAATGACGCTCCGAAATATCTTAACGGAGGTGCTGTTCTAAACTCTCCAAACTCACTGGTCAAATCTATACCCTGGTTAGACACTTCCGGATCAATAGTTTGATTACGTTTTGGCAACCATGTATATAGGTTGCGGCCAAATACCGTAAACATTGCTCTTTGTGCACCTATCTTTTGAGCAATAGCTACTGGGAGAGTGTAAGACAATGTAAGTTCACGCAACTTAACGAAGGTTTTGTCCAAAATACGGTTTTGGTAAGCTATCCCCTTGTTTTGGTTAGTATAGTAGTAATCGTCGTAATTGATTTCGCTGATAGGTGTAGTGTTTTCTACATACGTTGTCGTACCATTTGGGCCTGCAACAGCTTGTACCGAATTAGGAACGATGAACGGACGACGATCATTATATAATGTTTTTTGATCAGCACCCACAAAATTCAACAAATCTGCAGTTCCAGAATAGAAACGGCCACCCTGACGCCAGTCAAATGTAAAACTTAGTGCAAAGTTTTTTACGCGGATACTGTTGCTTAAGCCCATCTGAAAATCAGATTGTGATGTACCATAGTTACCCAACGCTGTAGAAGTAACCGGGAAGCCCTGGTTGTTAACTACAATACGGCCTTCTGGATCATAAACTGGTACAGGTGCCAGGAAAACTCCCAATGGTTGGCCAGCTATAGCAGCAAATTGAGCATCATAGGCAGAAGTCAATACAGCTTTTTCAAGACCGTTATTTAATTCAAGTACCAAGTTGCGGTTGCGTGTAAAATTGTAGTTTACATCCCAGGTAACTGTTTTGGTCTGTATTGGGGTGCCATGAATGGCAAGCTCAATACCACGGTTTCTTACTTTACCAAAGTTCAATATCGCAGTGGTGTATCCTGATGAAGGAGCTGTAGCAACCGGTAATATTTGATCTTTTTTAACACGGGCGTAGTAGGTAAAATCAAAACCTAAACGGTTTTTAAAGAAGTTAGCTTCGGCACCCAACTCGAGCTCGGTTTGCGTTTCAGGCTTCAGCGTGCCGTTGTTTAACTGGTTATTGATGGTATAACCTGGAACTCCATTAAAAGGTAATGTATTATTACCAAAGCCCAAAACCACGTTTGTAGCGTTAAGCGTGTTAATAATACGATATGGATCTGTATCACTACCGGTTTTACCATAGCTCGCTCTTAATTTAGCGCTCGAAACAGCAGTGTTTTGTAAACCTAACGACTCAATTATGTTATACGCTAAGCTAGCTCCTGGATAAAAATAGCTGTTACCACCTTTAGGTAGTGTTGAAGACCAGTCGTTACGGCCTGTAAGGGTTAAATAAAGGTAACGTTTGTAGCCAAATGTTGCCTGTCCGTATACACCTAATAAACGGCGATGTGTTTCTGATTCACTAGCAGTTGGCAAGTTAGAAGTATTAGATAGTTGATAGAATCCAGGAATAGTTAATCCTTGAACTTCAGTATACAGGCTACGGGTACCTCTGTCATTATAGTTCACACCTACCAAGCCATTCACGTCAAAGTCTGATGTAATTGTTGTATTGAATAAGGCGTTAAGTTTTGAATCATATTCAAATTGCTTAAACGATTCCTCAATAACGTTACCAACATCAGCTGCGCGCTTAGCGCCTTCCGGATTGGTTGGATCTATTGTATCATCTCCACCGTTCCAGCTGCCCGGCACAGGGCTGTTTACATTATGCCAGATTTTGTCGCCGGCATTATTAACGTCAACACCTTGCTGTATCTGGAATGACAGCCATTTGTTGGCTTTGTAATTCAGGTTAATGTTACCGTAAATCCTGTCACTGCGATAACGGCTGCCGTTTTCGTTTAAAACGTAGTATGGGTTTTCAGCAAATGGCGTAAAGTAATTATCTACGTTGAAATACCGGTTCTTGTAATCGCGTAAGTCACGGATTGGAATGTTACCCGGAATTTGCAGTATTTCCTCATAAAAACCAGCACCAATACCAGAATCACCCTGGCCGGTAGCTACAAACCTCGAAGCTTTGCTTACGTAGTTCATAGAAGCCTCGGCAGTAAAGCCTTTGTAAGAGGTAGATCCTTTTAAGCTGAAGTTGTTTCTTTTATAGCTATCGTTGCTGGTTGGCAGAATACCATTGCTATATACATTACCGTATGACATGTAATAGGTAGACGTTTCGTTACCACCGCTTAAGGCAATCTGGTTGTTGGTTTCAAAACCAGTATCAAAAGCATTCTTTACGTTATTATCTACATAAGAAAATGGCTTAAGCAATTGCGAGTTATTTACAATAGCACCCCAAGGCCTTACTACACCATCAAATTTGGGCCCCCAGTTACCATTTTCAGATATGTAAGATTGAGAATCCCAACCCTGTCCAAAAACCTTTTGAGGGTTATATACTGAAGCCAGGCTTGTTAGGGTAGTACCCAGTGTAACGTCAACAACAGGCTTACCTGCCTTGCCCCTCTTTGTAGTAATTAAAATAACACCGTTTGAACCACGAGAGCCGTATAAAGCAGTTGCAGCTGAACCTTTGAGGATACTCATGCTCTCAATAGAGTTAGGATCGATGTCGTTCGCATTGTTACCAAAATCGAAGTTATTATCTGAACCTGGACGTGAGTTGTCAATAGGCACACCATCTACGATGTATAAGGGCTGGTTACTTCCGGTAATGGAAGAGAAACTACGGATAATAACCTTAGTTGAACCACCTGGTGAACCCGAAGTGTTAGAAATATTAACACCAGCTACTTTACCTTGTATACCACTAAACAGGTTTATTGATGATGAAGCATTAATTTGCTCAGCAGTAACCGTTGTTTGGGCATAACCTAATGATTTCTTTTCGCGGCGTGTACCTAACGCTGTTACCACTACCTCACCTAGTTGCTTTACGTTAGGCTCTAAGGCAACATTCAGTACGTTACCTCTAGCTGCAGCCTCAAGTTGAACGTAGCCAATAAATGAAAACACCAAAGCACTGTTGGCTGGCGCCTTGATAGAGTATTTGCCGAACCCATCCGTACTAACCGCAGATTGGGTCCCTTTAATTTTCACAACAACACCAGGTAGGGGTTGTCCGTCGTCTTTACCTGTAACCGTACCTGTTACTGTACGGTCTTGCGCATAACTCTGCCCAAAAAAGAGCAAAACCATGCACAAACTCAGAAGTAGAAGTTTCTTCATTTGTTTGTTAATATAAGATCAGTTAATAGTTAATTAATAAAAGTAGGCTGAAGTTCCCAAATACACAAGTATTAGTTAAAAATTATTAAAAATTTATAAACATTCCATTTAAGAAAAATAATTTAGTACTATGTATTGCATAATACATTACAAAACATATATCTTTGTATTATGCTTGTAGAAAACACCCAAACCCAAATGCGAAAAGGCATACTCGAGTACTGCATACTGAGTATAATTGCCAGAGGCGAAATATACGCGTCGGATATAATTGCCGAATTGAAAAAAGCGCAACTTCTTGTAGTTGAGGGGACTCTGTACCCCCTGCTTACCCGACTGAAAAACAACGGCCTGCTCAGTTACAACTGGGTCGAATCTACATCGGGACCTCCACGAAAATATTATGTACTGTCTGATGAGGGCCTCCACGTGCTCCAACAGCTAGACAAAACCTGGCAGGAACTGGCATTTGCCGTGCAATCCTCTATCGAAGGAAGAAAATAAAAAACCTTAGTAAACTATAAATCATCATGAACAAAACAATCATTATCAATATAAACGGCACTGTATTTCACATAGAGGAGCAGGCTTACGAGCTACTTAAGGAGTACATGACCGATGTAAAACGTCATTTTTTCAACTCGGCCGACAGTTTGGAGATTACAACCGACATCGAAAACCGCATTGCTGAGATGTTTACCGAAATACTTGCCCGCGAAAACCGTCAGGCACTGGTAGATCAGGACGTACAAGCCGTTATAGAGCAGATGGGGTCGGTAAAGGATTTTGAAACGCTTGATGAAACAGGAGGTACTGCAGGCTTTGGCGAACCAGCTTTTGAAGCACCTATGGGTACTCGCCGCTTATTTCGCGATCAGGATGATCATTTAATAGGCGGTGTTTGTGCAGGTATTGCTAATTACTTTGATATACAAGCGGTTTGGGTAAGGTTATTCTTCGCTGTGGCATTCATATTTGCAGGCACAGGTTTCTTGGTATATATTATATTATGGATCATTGTTCCGAAGGCAGTTACCCGTGCCGACAGGATGGCCATGAAAGGTGAACCCCTAGATTTACAAGGCTTTAAACGAAACTTTGAAGCTGAATTGAGCGCAGTTGGCGGCCGTTTACATGATGTAAGGCAGGAAGCCCGCCCCTTAGCTTATAAAACCCGCGATTTTGTGAGCGATTTTTTCCATCACCTTGGCAAGTTTTTAGGAGGTGCTGGCAGTGTGCTGGTAAAGGTGCTGGGTGTTGGCATCATCTTGTCATGCATTGCCGGTATTATAGCCATTATAGTGTTATTAATAGGTACCATGTTTTTTGGAAATACCAATTTCTCCGTACCCGACATGTTCTTTAGCTACGAGTACATCAACCAGGTAAGAGTTGCCTTTGCCTTGTTAACTATCATACCGCTTACAGCGCTTATTGTAGTTATTTCAACTGCTGTGTTTAATACCGTATCGTTAAACAGGTCTGCTGGTTATACCTTGCTTATTATATGGGTAAGCTCCTTGTTTGTGTTGCTTTACCATGGCGCACGTGCGGCCGCAGAGTTCAAAGAATCAGCCGGGTTTACGCAAACTATTAATATAAAGCCTAATGCTAAACAGATATACTACCTGGAACTGAACGATGCCATGTTTTTAACCGCAGAAGACAGCGCCCGTTTAGACATCAAAAACAAGTTTAAAAACCTAACGCTGACCGATGAGGGCGATGATGACTTTGAGCCGCGTAACGTTAGAATTGATATCGAAAAAGGTGATGTACCTTACCCTGTATTAATTGAAGAATTCACCGCCCGAGGCAAAAATTTTGAGGATGCACTGGATCATGCCCGCAACACCCGCTATGTTTTTGTTCAGCAGGATTCTATCTTAAAATTTGATTCAAAACTTCGCAGATTGAAGAACAATCAGTGGTACAATGAAGAAGTAAAACTTACTTTACGCATTCCGCTTAACGCAACTATAATGGTAAGCAATAAGATGAATGAATTTATCTCCAACTATATGGATGTTGATGCTTGCTTTCCGGGTCAACGCGACCATTCGCGTACTGAACCCGCACCATTCATCATGACCGAGGAAGGTTTGAAGTGTAAGCTGGACAGCGCAATCACAGCTGTAAAACAAGACGCTCCTGTTAAAGATACAACCATAGCTCAAATGGATACCACAGTTAAGGTATCAACAGATACGGTATATATAGATAGCACTGTGGCTCCGGCACCAGTGCGCAAAAAAACGGTGGTAATACGCCGCTTACACAAAAAGCAATAAAACCGGCGCCCTGCCTGTGTACTAAGGTTCATGATGTCATGGGCAGGGCGCTAATTTTGCTAACACCGATCCTTACCATAACGTAGAGGAAGTGTGTTGTTAAAAAATTATGGTTAAAAGCTGGTGACGATAGTATTTTAAAAAATTTCATTTTTTGTGTAACCAGAAGCGCCCTTTCTGCATCTTACTATCAAATAACAGAACACAAGCTGCCCGCACTGGCAGATAAATCAAAAACAATCAAGTTTAACAAATTAAAAAAAGACTATAAATCTTTAACTGGATATCTATTGCCCAAACTTTACAAATCACATAAACCCTAACCCCACATGAAATCAATAATATATAACACACTTCTACTTTTAGGGCTTACAACCTGCCTGGCTACAGTAAAAGCACAAAACATAGGCCCTACCGGCAAAATCACAGGTTCGGTAATTACAGAACAAGGAAAACCTGCCGATTTTGCAACCGTTAGCCTGTTACGCGTTAAAGACTCTTCTATAGTAAAAAGCAGCCTAACCAACGAAAGCGGCCAATACGCTATTGAGCGTGTTGTAGCCGGTACTTATTTAATTAAAGCCACCATTATAGGGTATGATAAATCAGTTAGCGGACCAGTAACCGTTGCTGCAAACGCTGTAGTAAGCGTGCCCGTGCTGAAACTTGTACCAGGCAGCAACAGCTTAAAAGCTGTAAGTGTTGTAGCTACCAAGCCCTTAATTGAACGCAAGATAGACCGCACCGTAATGAATGTGGAGAACAGTGTGTTGGCCGCCGGCAATTCTGCCATGGAGATTTTAGAGCGTGCCCCTGGTGTTACGGTTGATAAGGATGACAACATAAGCTTAAAAGGCAAACAAGGGGTTACTGTGATGATTGATGGTAAGCTTACCTACCTTTCAGCACAACAGCTATCAAGCCTGCTGCGTTCTACTGATGGCAACTCTATTCAATCCATAGAAATCATCACCAACCCATCGGCTAAATATGATGCTGCCGGTAATTCAGGCATCATTAACATTAAGATGAAAAAGAACCGCAACGCCGGTACTAACGGCAGTATTGCAGCTACAGGCGGTTATGGCAACAATCACAAAGCCAGTTCATCATTAAACTTAAACCATAAAGATGGTAAGCTAAACGTTTTTGGTAACTACAGCTACTTTAACAACAAACGTCCGCAGGATATAAATCTGAACCGGACTATAAACAATGCCGGTGTTAATACATTTTTTAACGAGTCGACCGATATGTTAGGCAGTCGTAGCGCTCACAATTATAAATTAGGTGCAGACTATGATTTGAGCAAAACCAACACGCTTGGCATTCAACTAACCGGATACAACTCATCGTTTGATGCCAATACTTTCAATAACACACTAATTAGTCTGGATCGGATTAATAACAGCGCGGTGACTACAACCCGCAACACATCTGCCGAGAGATATAACAACATTACCGCTAATATTAACAACCGGATTATTTTAGACACTTTAGGCAAAGAGTTAAGTATGGATGCCGATTATTCACACTTCGCTAACAGGCAGAGTAACAATTACACCAACAACTTTTTCCAGGCTGATGGCAGCACTTTGAAATATGGCTCTTTGCTTAGAAACAACCTGCCTACCAAAATAAACATTGCCACCTACAAAGCCGATTATACCAACCCAATTGGAAAAACCATGAAGCTGGAAGCAGGTATAAAATTTAGCTATGTGGGTACTGATAATGATTTACGTACCGACTCGATATTGAACGGTAATTGGGTAACAGATGCCGGACGCACTAACCTGTACAAGTACACTGAAAACATTAATGCCGGTTATTTTAACTTTAGTAAGAGCTGGAAAAAAACCTCAGTTCAGGCTGGTTTGCGTGCGGAGCAAACGAACTCTAAAGGCGATTCACGCGACATTTACAATGTAGCCACTGTGAACGACAGACATTACCTGAGCTTATTTCCAAGCGTATTTGTAAACCATGAATTTTCGGACAATCACAGCCTCGGGTTAAATTACAGCCGCCGTATAGATCGCCCAAGTTATGATGACCTGAACAGCTTTACCCAGATACTGAACGCTTACACTTATGTGCAAGGTAATCCTAATTTAAAGCCACAGTACACCAACTCTTATGAATTGTCATACACTTTTAAAAAGAGGTTTAATGCTACTTTAGGCTACAGCCTAACAACCGATGTAATGGCTGAGGTACCTAGACAAATTGACGATAAAAAGATAACTTTTATTACCCGTGAAAACCTGGCCGAGCAAAATTCATTTAACCTGAACCTAAGCCTACCGTTCGGTATCACCAAATGGTGGAACATGAATAACAACGTTACCGGTTTTTACCTGGGCTTTAAATCTGCTGCACTTGAATTAGATAACGGACAGTATGCCCTTCAAGGCAATTCCATCAACACCTTTACCTTAAGTAAAACCGTAAAATTTGAAGGAACCTTTAACTATCAGTCTCCGTTAACCTACGCTTTATTCCATATTGGTCATCAATATAACTTTGATGCAGGTATCAGTAAATCTTTTGCGCAGAAAAAAGCTAATTTGAAATTTTCGGTTAGCGATGTGTTTAACACCCGTAAGCAAAACTTAACAGTGCGCCAGGGCAACTTAAACTTCAACGTGTTCCAAAAGAATGAAACGCGTGTGGCCCGCTTAACTTTCACTTATAATTTTGGTAACAGCAAAATACAAGCTCGCAAACGCACTACGGGTTCTGATGCGGAGAAAAGCCGTGTAAAATCGGGTAACTAAACTTAGCCGGCCAACAATAAGAGCCAAGAGACAGGGGACTTTGAAAATCAGCTCACCTGTCTCCTGGCTCTTTTTTGTATCTATCTTAATTTACCATAAATACAGCGTTACTAAACAACAGCTTACCGTTTTCCCAAAAACTGCGGAACAGAGGATCATCGGTCAGGTAAACTATAGATCCACGGCCCATTGATTGTACGCCGAACAATAAACCGTTACTTAATTTTTCTTTGGCTTTTTGGCCAGCAAAGCCTGATACATAACTATCCTTTTTAAGCACACCCACATTTACGCCGCTGTTATCCAAATAATCGTAAATATCATCCCCTAATTTTAAAGTGTAGTAGAAAGGAGGGTAGCCATAACCCAAAGGATGTGTATTATCAAGGTAAACCTTAAATATAGCGCCCGGCACATTGTACTTTATCGATTCGCGATCGCGGCTGTTATAGGCCGAAAGATCGGGCGTCTTTTTGCCGTCTTTATCATCCTTCTTTTCGTCCTTACTTTTTAAGGCAAATCCTTTTTTGTCAGCAAACTGGCGGATAGCACCTCCCATGGCAATCAGTTTGCCTCCATCATTAACCCAATCCTGCAAACGATCTAACGGAAAATTTGAGTAGCGGCCATCGGGCAATATTGCCACGTCAAAATCGCTCAGTTTGATTCTGCCTAAATCCTGGTAACGCACAATAGATACCGGGTAACCAATCTGCTGTTCAAAAAAGTGCCATACCTCGCCCATATCATTAGCTGAGACGCCCTCGCCTGATACCAACATTACACGTGGCTTGGTTATAAAACCTACTGCGCTGGAACCCAAATCGGCACCGGTATCGGCAAAACCCGTGGCTAAAGGTGTAAGCGTGCGCGAGTAGCGTTCACTTATCTCGTTAATCATCCGGTCAAAATTGGGCTGATTGTTACTGGCACGTGTGATAATGATAGAACCGGCATTGAACTTCTTATTGCCCATTGTAAACGCATCTGATGCATAGCGCACCTTTATACCTTTTTGCAGCAATGCCGATAAAAACTTCACGTCTTCTACAGAGGTCCACTGCGCTACATAAGCATAGGCCTTTCCAGTTTGTACAGGTTTGGCTGGCTGATGTGCTAACACAACTTCTTCATTTTTGCCGGGTGCCGGTTTATTAATGGCGTCCTTTAATCCGTAAGCTTTTAAGCCATACGCATAAGGTAACGACCATGCGGTGATGTCATAGGTGTTAGAGTCTGCAATGAAAGTTTTGGGTTCTAACAGCACATTCAACAATACCGCTTTGGGTTGGTAAGCGCTAATAACCATATCGTTTTTATTAATAGTAAAACTTTCGTTTTTACCATTAAAGTAGTTATAACCGCTGGCCTGTCGGCTTGTGCCTACCGAAAACGTAATTTGATTAGCGTACAATAGCTCTTGCAGCTTCCTCATCTTATCCTCATTTTCGTTTTTAATAACATAAGTTTTATACACGCCGGGCGGGTTGGTACGGCTGTTATCAAAATACTTTTTATACTCAGCAAGTATTTTAGACGCATTATTAGATGCCGTTTCTACGGTACTTAGCCCATTTGAGTGATGGTGAGCAATACGGTCGGCCAGGGTTAAGGTATCGCCGCTACGCATAGTAACTGCCAAACCACCTGCAGGCCCGCCACCCTGTTCGTAGGTCATACCAATAGAGCCGTTATAAAGCGGATAAGTATCACCGTATGATGGATAAAGTAAATCAAACACTTCTTTAGTAAAGTATAGCCAGCCATTTTGGTCAAAGTACTTAGCGTTATTTTTGCCAATGGTAGTCTGAAACTCGCGTTGCCATGGCGTGATATCTTTATGAAAAGGCTCTGCAGCAGGTGCAAAATAATATGGGTTATTGAAGCCCTGCTCGTGAAAATCCACATGAATTTGCGGCAGCCATTGGTTGTACAACCCTACCCTGCCTTGCACTTCTTTTTGTGTTTGCCAGGCCCAGTCGCGGTTTAAATCAAAATAATAATGATTTACGCGCCCGCCCGGCCAGGGTTCAATATGCTCGCGCGATGATGAATTGGGATCGGGCAGTAAGCCGCGTGTTTGGTTATAATAGTTCACGTACCGGTCGCGCCCGTCGGGGTTAAGGCAGGGGTCAATTACGATAACTGTATTTTTTAGCCAGGCTTGCGTACGCGTGTTAGCGGGGTTAACCAAATCATACAACGTTTGGAGCGCAGCCTCACTGCTGCTGGGCTCGTTGCCATGCACGTTATAGCTCAACCAAACAATAGCAGGTGCATTGCTCAAGGTTGCGGGTCCGTTACTTAAGCCGGCCAGGTAAAGATTGTGCTTTCGGATATCATCCAACCGGGCTATATTTTCTTCACTGCCTACAAAAGCTACCATAAGCGGGCGCCCCTCATTAGTGGTGCCGTAAGACTGCAACTTAACCAGTTTAGAGTTTTGTGCCACATGCCTTACATACTCTGCAATGCGGTAATGGTAAGTGTACTGACTACCCAGCTCATACCCTAAAAAATGCGCTGGAGACTGCAAGCCCTGGGCGGAAACTGAACGGATTAAGCTTGAACAAAGCAATAAAAGCGTAAAGATTTTCTTCATAACGTTGTATGCATTAAAACTAACAAACTATTGTCAATTACCTTACGGGTTGCTATAAATAATTGACCGTTTGCCCAATTTTGAGTATCTTTAATACCCTTTATTTATATACATGACCCCTATACAAGCCCTGCAAAAATATTTTGGTTATACCCAATTTCGTCATCAGCAGGAAGCCATTATACAACAACTGCTAAACGGAGGCGATGCCATGGTGCTGATGCCCACCGGCGGCGGTAAATCCTTATGCTATCAGTTACCGGCCGTATTGCTGCCCGGCCTAACCATTGTTATTTCGCCACTTATTGCTTTGATGAAAGATCAGGTAGACAGCCTGAACATTAACGGCATACCCGCGGCCTATTTAAATTCAACACAAAGCAACGGTGAGCAGCAAGATATTATTAACCGGTTAAAAGCCGGGCAGATTAAGTTGTTGTACCTGGCACCTGAGCGCTTGTTTAGCTCTGAAAGCCGATTGGTAGGCTTTTTAAAGTCGCTGCCCGTAAGCTTGATTGCTATTGATGAGGCACACTGTATTTCACACTGGGGGCACGATTTCAGGCCCGAATACCTGATGCTGTCGCATTTTAAAACGGAGTTCCCGGCCATTCCGGTTATAGCGCTTACCGCTACCGCCGACACCCTTACCCGGCAGGATATTAAAGAAAAGCTAGCCCTGCACCGGCCTGCCGAATTCGTATCCTCATTTAACCGCCCCAATATAAGTTATACTGTAGCGCCCAAGAAAAACAGTTACGCACAACTGCTCGATTTTTTGGCTTCCCGTAAGGATGACTCGGGCATCATTTACTGTCTTTCCCGTTCTTCTACCGAAGATGTAGCAGCCGACCTACGCAGCCAGGGATATGCAGCCAAGGCCTATCACGCGGGTTTGGATAACGAAACCAAAGCCCGTAACCAGGAACAATTCCTGCGCGATGAGGTTAAAATTATGGTGGCTACTATTGCTTTTGGTATGGGCATCAATAAATCGAACGTGCGCTATGTGGTACATTATGACCTGCCTAAGAACATAGAAGGTTATTACCAAGAAACCGGCCGCGCCGGGCGCGACGGCCTACCATCGGAGGCACTGCTGTTCTTTTCGGCTGGTGATGCGTTTAAGCTGCAGCGCTTTGCCAAGGTAGATGGCAATGAGGAGCAGAGCCGCATAATGCTTAAAAAGCTGGATGATATGGTTAAGTACTGCCAGCTGCAAACTTGCCGCCGCCAGTACCTCATGCACTACTTTAACGAACAGTTCCCTGAGCATTGTGGCTCCTGCGATGTTTGTTTAACGGAGTTTAAAAGGTTCGACGGCACTATATTGGCGCAAAAAGCGCTATCGGCAGTGGTGCGGCTTCATCAGCGGTTTGGCACTACCTACGTGATTGACCTGTTGCGCGGCTCCAAAAGCGAGAAGATCAGGGAAGAACACAAGCAACTGAAAACATACGGCATTGGGGCCGATGTGAGCAAGGCCGATTGGCAGCGCTACTTAAACCAACTGGTTACCCAAGGCTACCTGCAGGTTACTGATGACGCTTACCCGGTGCTTAGGCTAACCCCCGCCAGTGATGCTGTGCTGAAAGGCCACCAAAAAGTGGAATTTATTGAAGCAGAAGCAATAGAAGTTGCGGCCGATATACAAACACCGGCATATGAGGGTGGCCTTTTGGAGGATTTGAAAACTGTACGCTACAATATGGCCATGAACGAAAATGTACCTGCTTATATCATTCTCTCAGATGCTACGCTGCTGGAGATGGCAACCTATTTGCCGCAAACGGCTCAGGAGCTTGGCCGGATATCGGGCTTTGGTGAGGTGAAGCTAAACCGTTACGGTGCCGGATTTTTGCAGGCCATTAACGCTTACTGTGAGCAGCATGGGTTGTCGTCTCAAATAAGCAGCAAACGGGCTAAGCCACCAGCGCGTGCAAAAACTAAAACAGCCCGTGCGCCTAAAAGTGGCACGCAGCGCGAGAGTTTTGAGCTTTACCGCTCGGGCAAAACCATAGCCGAGATTGCGGCCCAGCGCAGCTTGTCGGTCAATACCATCGAGTCGCACTTGTGCAGTTTTATACAAACCGGCGAAATGGATGTGACCGAGATAGTACCTCAACAAAAAATGCAGGCTATACAAAAGGTGATAGAAAATTATGGTGCAGACCGACTGGCCCCGCTTAAAGAAGTGTTAGGCGACGGCTATAGTTATGCCGAAATTAAGGCAATGGTGAGCTGGACAAAGCGCGAAGAATAACAGGCTTTTCACCAATCATAGTTATCCCAGTGAGGTGTTCGATACTGCGGGAAGCTATTATGAAAAAGCTGATTACCTAAACCATAAAAGGTTAATGACAACATTGTGTCAGTAAGGTGACCCTTATTAATCCTCAATTTTAGCTCAGCAAGTGTCCATAAAGTACTATGCGAACACTTGTTCAGGACGAGACATACAGTAGAAATTGATAGCCGGGCAATCACCCTTCAAGCATTATGAACTGCTGTTTCGCCGCTAACATATGATCATCAACCGCACTATTGGCTTGTAGCCTTACCAACGCAAAACAAAAAAGCCACTGCCCCCGCGGCAGTGGCTATGAATACAAAACTAAAACTAAATTATTGTTGCGGCACCAGTTTCAGCGCTTGGCCCGATAAGGTAACCATAGTGCTGTCGCCAAAGTGGTAGTTACCTTTTACAATGGTTGGGTTATCTAAATTTAACTGGCTGCGGCCTTTAAGTTGCAGGTTAGCCGCCTGTATGGAGTTGCTGTTATAGATGAATAGTTCGGCTCTGTCTTTTGCTGTACCTAAATTAACATTAAGCATACCCAGCTTATTCTTAGATAGGAGGATATCAACACCCTTGTCTGCCGTGATACTAAGTGGTACGGTTTGGTTTAGCCCTATTATTTCTATTCTTCCATCGCCGTTAGCATTGTCCTCGTCATGTGCAGTTTTCAATTGGTGCGTACTTAAGCCTTTTAATTTAGGACAGGTTATTACTATGCTGGCGTAATATGGACGCCTGCGAAGATCTTTAGTAGTATCACAATTGATGTTGAGGGTTGTGCCCTGCTGTTCAATTTTTACCTGATCTTTCATGTTGTCATCAACCCACACGCCATACTTATCGCCCTGCTCTATTTTAACCCCTGCAATGTTAGTAGTGTTATGACTAATAGAATCAAAGTTACTCACTTTGAACTCTGTCATTCTGTAAAATTTGTTTTTGTAAGCACCCTTATCGTACTCGGCTTTCAGGGCAAAGTCATACCCTACGGTGTAAGCTACTACAATAAGCACAGCTGCAAGCAATATTTTATTACTGGTTTTCATGATGTGTTTAGTTTGAAAAGTTTTGGGCTTTAAAGGTTTCGTAATGCTGTTGTACCTCATTAAGGCTTATGTCTAACAGGTACAGGCTCCTGAAAAAATCGGGTAGTTCCTGTTGTAAAAAACGCTCCTTACGTATTACTTTAATTTTCTCTAAAGCATCGGGCGCTACAAACAAGCCAAGTCCACGCTTATTAAAAACCACTTCCTGATTTTGTAAATGTTCGTAGGTACGCATAACGGTGTTAGGATTTACTTGCAGCTCGCCTGCCAGCTCTCTTACTGAAGGCAACTTTTGCTCGGGCTGCCATTTACCCAGTGATATATGTTCGCTCACATACGCTGCTATTTGCAGATATATGGCTTCTTTGTCTTTAAAATTCATGTAATTAAACCTCCTTTTCTCTAAGCTTAAAGTAAGCGCATCCCCACACTAAAACTGAAATGAGCATGGTAATAATAAAGTGAACCACAGGCGCATCAAAGCCAGGTTCAATACTGCGATAGTGCCCGCCGTCGTCAAACCGCAAGTTTTCAAAAAGCACACCTTTGAAAATATCCCTGCCTATTATAGCTTGCAAAACAGGCTGGTTAATAAGCGTTAATACCAGCACAAAAATGAAGAACAAAAAAGCTGTTTTAATAAAATGCAGTTTCTCAAACCAAATTGCGCCGCAAAGTGTAAGTGCGTTAAATAATGCGTAGATGGTAAATACATAGTAAAACTTGCTGTTATCATCAAGGAGATTAACCAACTGCAATTTACCGGATGGAGCCGTATTACTGATACTAAGTACAATACCATCAACAGCATAAAATAGACCAATGTACACCAATTGATAGATGATGAAAGAGTACACCCAACCAATTAAATATTTTTCGAGATGTGAAGCCGGCAGTGTTAGTACGGGTACTGCCTTCTTTTTATCACCTAGCTCGGCAAAGATTAAGCTGGTGAATATACTGCCGGCAAACAATAAAAAAATGACAAAGATTACTCCTTGTGAGCCCGGTTGAAGATCTCCATGGTTTATGTATGAAATAAAACCCAGGCTTATAAATAACAAGCCGGCCAGCACAGCCGATGATAAAAGATAGGTTTTGCCATGCTCAAGCGTGTGCTTTTTAAACAGCATGGTAAAACGCTTAAAACTAAATGTATTGCTCATGATAAGGTTATTTTAAAATTTCGGTTAGTTGTTTATTATTGCTAATAATGGCATTAAATAGTATTTCCATATCTACCTTGCCGTAATCGCCGTCCGTGTTCGGCGTAATGGCATTTAAACCCAGCATACCCTCTTCGGCATAAATAAAATCAGTACGGGTGGTTGGTATGTTGCCAAAAGTTAGCTTCTCGGCAATTTCATCAAGCGATTTGTTAACCACAATTTGGCGGTTATGCACTACCACTATGGTGTCAATTAAGTTATCTAAATCGCGTACCTGGTGGGTTGATATAATTACACACTGCTCATCACTTAAAGCCGAGGCAATAATTTTTCGGAACTGGCTTTTTGAAGGAATATCGAGTCCGTTAGTTGGCTCATCCATAATAAGCAGTGCCGTGTTGGTTGCTAAACCAAAGGCAATCATTACCTTTTTTTGCTGACCGAATGAAAGCTTGGTTAAAAGCTTATCGGGCAGTACATCAAACTCCGATAAAAAGTTGGCAAACTGCTGCGGGTTAAAATTTGGATAAAAGTGCCCGGTGCTTTCGGCAAACTGCGTAGCGGTTACTGCCGGCATGTAAATTTCTTCGGGTACAAAAAATACCTCCTGCAGAAAATCTGGCTGGCGTTTGGCGGCGTTGTACCCTTTTACGGTACACTTACCGCTCCAAGGAAAAACCAACCCTGCCATGTTTTTAAGCAGGGTTGATTTGCCTGCACCATTTTTGCCTAATAACCCATATATATGGCCGGGCTTTAAGGTTAGGTTTAGGTTATCGAAAAGCTTTTGCTTGCCATAACCAAATGTTAATTGTGATAATTCAACCATAATAGTGTATTAGTTACATAGTACACTACAAATGTAGATAAGTAATTTACATTAACAAATAATTTTAAAAATATTTTTATTCTCAATTAAGAGGTGTAGTAGAATGGCTTATAAGAACCATAATGGACACAGAATTTAAAGGGCCTCAGGCGTATAGGTTAGAACCGCAATACTTACAGTAATTGGCATCGCCATCATGCCCTTCACGGCCGCAATTGGGGCATGACTCGGGCAATTCCTTCTTCTGCCGGGCTGCCATAGCCAGGTCATGCGTTAATATACCAGTGGGTACTGCTATAATGGCATAACCTATAAGCATTACTACTGAGGCCACAAACTTACCAACAGGCGTAACGGGCGATATGTCTCCATACCCAACCGTGGTAATAGTAACAATGGCCCAGTAAACACTCTCGGGGATGTTTGAAAAACCGTTCTCGCGTCGTTCCACCAGGTACATGATTGATCCTAATATAACGGCCAGCGTAAGCACGGTAAGCAGGAAGATACTGATTTTACGCAAGCTGCTTTTCAACGCCACGGTTAAAAAGTTAATTTCTGTAAGAAAGCGGCTTAATTTAAATATCCGGAAAACACGCAGCAACCGAAGCGCCCTGAATACCAGCAGTGATTGCGCGCCAACGAAAAATATGCTTAAATAAGAGGGAATTAATGCGAGCAAATCAATTATACCCAGCGGACTAACAACATAGCTGAGCGGCCGTTTAATGCTTACTAACCTTAAAACATACTCTATAGTGAACAGTATGGAGTAAGCCCATTCGAGATAATAGAACAATTCGCCATACTTTTGGTGAACGTTTTGTACGCTATCCAGCATTACCACAATGATGCTGGTGAAAATAGCTATCAGCAAGGCTACGTCGAATGCCTTACCTGCCCGCGTGTTCGACTCATAAATAACCTCATGCAGTTTAAAGCGCCAGTCTTGAGGTTCGCGTAATGCCATTTTTTTAAAATAGAAGCCGTTGTGAAAAATGATTGTAACAGGTAACTAACACCACATACGCAGCTTTGTGTTAGCACAGCCATTTTAACAAAAAAGCCCCGCAGTTAGCGGGGCTCATATATAAATGGGAACTTACATTACCTCACAGCGGCAGATGTAGTTCGGTTTTGTTTAAGCGATTGCACTTCAGCTTTCAGCGCGTCTATTTGCTGTTGCTGTTCTTTAATAGCGCCCAGTAACACCGGGATGAGGCTTTGCACATCAACCTTGCTTATATCGGCCGAGCGGTACTGATTTTTACCTGCCGGGTATAAAATACTTTCGGTTTTAACCAAACCAGGTAACGCCGATTGTACACTGGCTGCATTAAAGCCATATTGTGTTCCGGTAGGTAACTTGGTATTTTTAATTGCCTGCTGATTGTACTGGTAAGTAATAGGCTCAATCAAATTTACAGAGGCTAATGCACCGGTTATAGGTGTAGTGTTTTCTTTAAGCTGACTTTCGCTAACTTTTGTTTGGGCGTATCCTACAGTGGTGAAAGAGGCTAACGCTAATAATGCTATAACAAATTTTGAAGTTTTCATGATTTTAATAATTATATAACACAACATGCCCTCCTTGTTCAAAGGACGAACATTATTACTTTATTTTAGATGATTACAGATGCTAATGAAACTTAGCAGTTTGGCGGGGGCGTAAGTACGTCGGGACAAAAGCTATACCACAGCTTTGCTAAATAGCCAATGGGCTGACTTACCGGCAAGGAAAATACAGGTTCGTTAAAATTGTAAATAACGGTGTGGTGCAGCCAGGGCTTAATCGTTTCAACCCTAAAATTTTCAGATTCCTTAACCGGATCCTCAGCGCTTTTATCGTCTGCCTGCTTGGTAGTATTAACAGATTTGCCAAAAACAGACAGCACACGGATTCCGTTGCTCTCGAGTATACCAATAAGCAAGCAAAATATTATTCCGTATGTAAAAGCTTTGGCTCTCACGTCAATTCGTTTTATGTACTGCAAATTTACAATACTCTTTGGTTTAACTGTTTAAAAGTGCATTTGTTTTTTACACGGAAATGTAAGCTTTGCAGCATTAAATCCTAATGAGCTTCTAATAATTATTGGGTATCCAGGTTCCAAATTTTCTCTGCTTTACGTCCAATAAACCAAAATGATACGGCCAGTATGGCAAAGAATAAGGTATACGGTATGTGGTTCCACAAGTACTCAAAATACTTGGTATATATAAAGATGAGTACAAAGGTAATTCCAAACTCGCGGGCAATGCCGTCCTTGGTTTTCAGTCCGTACAAGGTAAAAGCCCCTGCTACAGCTAACGATATGATACCCCAATAGTATAAGCTCAGTTGTTTTACCTGCAGCCACTCCTCCAGCTGGCCGTAATTACCAAAAATACTAAGCAGCCAAAGCGATAAAAACAGGTACAGCAAACCAACTACATACGTAAGCTCCCAAAAAGGTTGTATCCATTTACGGCCTTTAAGCATATAGCAGCCCACCAGTAACACCAGGCCAAACAGCACAAAACGCAGAGGATAGTTCATGCCCAAAAAGTAATAGCTCCATTTGGTCTGGTAACCGGTTTCCGTGCCAAACCAGCTCCCCAGTGATACCAGCGCAAACAGCCATATTAAGCGAGAATTGAGCTTGATTCCTAAAAAGCCATACACAAACACCGAAAGTAAAAAGAGCAGGGAGTAATGCCCTGAGCCGTTATCGAAAGTTTTGCCTAGGTAAGCAATACAACATGCCGTAAACAGTATACCGGTAAATATAGTAGCCTCATTACTAAAAACTCGCTCGGGGGTAAGTTTTTGACGCCGCCTGCCCAGGTAAAAAGCGCCTGCAGCAATTATACCGGCACCTATACTAATAATAATATCGGGCGTATAATACAAGCTTTTAAGCCAGTTAATAACCTTATCGCTGATGATGAGCGAGCCGATGGCGATGGCGCCGCAAACCAAAGCTACCCAAAAAGAGTACTTAGCCAGGCGCATCCAATCAAATCCCTTAACCTCAGCCGAATTACGCAGAACCTGTGCCTGGTCTTCCGAAATAAGCTGTTCTTTTTCCCAGTGTGCAATCACCCGGTTTAAAAATTCGCTTTCCTGTTTATCGAGGTTAAGTTTCATGGAGTTAGTTCAGGAGTTGGTAGCCGAAGGTAAGGTGTTTAAACCCCAGTCAACTGCAACTAAAATTCGAATTTAATAACTTTGAACAATTTGCAGCAATGTAATAAAAATTAATAGGGTGATGGTTGATTGTTCATCGTTGATAGTATATCTACTCTGGTCGGGCTACAATAAACTACTCATTCTCCAGCAACTTCAGTACATCAATCTTATCCTGTGCCAACTGCTCCTTCAATCCTTCCAGCGAAGTAAACTTTACATCGTGCCTTACAAAATGTAAAAAGTTCATTCGTAAGGTTTGGTTGTAAATATCACGGTTAAAATCAAAAATATTAACCTCGATATTACGGGTCATGCCGTTGATGGTTGGCCTGTGACCAATGTAGGCCATGCCTTTAAATACTTCATCCCCCAATTGCACAGTAACCGCAAATATGCCATCGGCCGGTATGAGCTTGTAGCTTTCTTCTATCAGTAAGTTAGCCGTAGGATATCCCAGCTGCCTCCCAATTTGGTTGCCGCGTATTACACCGCCGGTTAAAAAGAAAGGATACCCTAAAAAAGCATTAGCCTGTGCAATATCGGCCTTAAGTAAGGCCTGCCGTATACGGGTGGAGCTTATGGCAACGTGGTCAATATCCTGCTCGGGTATCTCAATCACCTCGAAGCCGTAAACCGGCGCAGCATTTTGCAAATCGGCCAGTCCGCCCTGGCGATCTTTGCCAAAACGATGATCGTAACCAATAATGATTTTGCGTGTACCGATCTTATTAACTAATATATCGCGTATATAAGCCTCAGCAGTTTGGTTAGAAAAATCACGGGAGAAAGGCGTTATAATCAAATGATCTACGCCTAACTGCTCCAACAACGTAGCGCGTTCCTGTATGGTGGTAATCAGCTTTAGGTCCTGCTGCTCAGGGTGGATGATCATACGCGGATGCGGAAAGAAAGTGAGGATGACTGTTTCGCCGCCGGTTTGCCGTGCCAGTTCTTTAAGTCCGGCTATAATTTGCCGGTGCCCCTGGTGTACACCATCAAACGTACCAATGGTTACCACTGCATTGATCAGTGGTTTAAACTCATCTATATGGTGGTAGATCTTCATAAAGATGCCCCTCCCCGACCCTCCCCACTAGGGAGGGTGTTTTGATGATCAGGCATGCTACCTATTTTAGTTTTAATCGTTTCAAAGACTTGCTGTGGAAATTTCAACACCTCATCATTAGTAAAGCGCACAGCTTCGAATCCCCAATGATTTAACATGCCAGTTCTTATAGCATCAGCTTCTTTAGTTAGCTCGTGATACTCGCCGTCTACCTCAATAACTAAACCCTTTTGCAGGCATACGAAATCAGCAATATAATTATCTATTGCATGTTGCCTCCAAATTTTATAACCTGTACTATCTTGTCTTAATAACTGCCATAAAACATTTTCTGCCTCAGCAGAGAAATGGCGATTTACTCTACTATTATCTTTCAGAGGTTCATAACGGATGGAATCGGCATTCTCCCTAAAACTGGAAACATTTGTATTCTTTTCTAGAAGTTCCTCTTTCTGGGGAGGGTTTGGGAGGGGCTGATTTCTGATCACATTCACCAACTCCATTACCTCCCAGGCATCTTCAACCTTATAGTTACCGCTCCGGGTGCGCCTGAGCCTGGATAGATAGGCGCCGCTGTTCACTGCTTTGCCAAAATCGTTTACTAAGGAGCGTATATAAGTGCCCTTACTGCACACTACCCTAAAATCAATTTCAGGGAGTTCAATACGCGTAAGTTCAAATTCGGTTATGGTTAAGGTACGTGCTTTTAGTTCCACATCTTCGCCACGGCGGGCTTTTTCGTACAAGCGTTCGCCGTTTACTTTAATGGCCGAGTGCGCCGGCGGGTACTGCTGTATCTCGCCAATAAACTGGCTGCAGGCATCTCTTAAAGATTGCTCATTCAGATGAGCAGTTTCAAATTGCTGGTCTGCCTCAGTTTCCATATCATAAGACGGCGTGGTGGCACCGAGCGTCATCGTGCCGGTGTATTCCTTTTCCTCCGCCTGGAAGGTATCAATTTGCTTGGTCATTTTACCGGTGCAAACAATAAGCAAACCGGTAGCCAGCGGGTCTAATGTACCAGCATGACCAACTTTGAGCTTTAAGGGCTTAAACGCGTTGCGAACTTTGCCTACGATATCAAAGCTGGTCCAGCGATAGGGTTTGTTGATGAGCAGCAGCTCACCTTCGGCAAAGTTAAAGTCTTTATGTTTGGGATGTGATTCGCTCAAAATTCAATAGTAAAGTGCAAAAGTAACTATTAGAAACAAGAAACAAGAGCCAGTAACGAGCACCTTGTTGCGCAATAGTTTATAGAGGATATTACAAAAGCAAAAAGCCCGCGTAAAGCGGGCCTTATATATTCTTAGCTCTCGTTCTGTTAAGTTTATTAGTTATATAACTTCCAGGTTATGCCCGGTCATGTACAAGCCGATGATGACAGCGCCTACAATAATGCGGTACCAGCCAAAAAGAACGAAGCCCTTACGTTCTAAAAAGGTAATAAAAGTACGGATAGCCAACAGCGCGACTATAAAAGCAATTACATTACCAATGGCCAACAACTTAACTTCTTCGCCCGTAAAAACGTGACCTTCTTTGTAAAAGTCGTACAGTTTTTTGGCAGTAGCTGCAAACATGGTGGGTACAGCCAAAAAGAAGGAGAACTCAGCGGCTGCGGTACGGCTCAGCTTTTGCGACATACCCCCAACAATGGTGGATGCCGAACGTGAGGTACCCGGTATCATAGCTATACACTGAAAGAAACCAATTTTTAGTGCAGTAAGATAACTGATATCTTCTTCCTTCTCGATAGTAGGGTTGTTAAACCATTTATCCACAAAAAGCAAAATGATGCCACCTATAAATAAGGTTATGCCTACGGTAAGGGCGCTTTCCATCAGCTCGTCAATCTTATGGCTAAATAATACACCAAACACTGCGGCTGGTATAAAGGCCACCAGCAGTTTAATATAAAAATCGAACGACCGGAAAAAGCGCTTAAAGTATAGCACCACTACCGATAAGATTGCGCCTAACTGTATGGCTACAGTGAATAGCTTTACAAAATCGTTATTGGCAATACCCATGGCCGATGAGGCAATGATCATGTGCCCGGTCGACGACACCGGCAAAAACTCTGTTAGGCCCTCAATAATGGCCAGGATGATAGCATGTATTAAATTCATGCCTCAGCACCTGATTTTTTAAAGATAGCATAAAAGCCTAAGCCAAAACCGGCTAGTACCACCAGTGGTGCTATTACAATTTTAGTAGTGCTGTAAATATCGGTAGTGCCCGACATGATTACGAAGCCGAAAGCGACAACCAGAACGCTGGCCAGCAGCAACTGGTAATTAGCCTTTCCGAATACAAAATGCACCGGCGCGGTAGCCGTTGTTTTAGTTTCACCCAAAATGGATGGGCGGGTAGTGGTAGCCGTTGGCTTCACATATTTTTGTGCCATAATATTATCTGTATAGTTGATAAATTTTTAAACGTAAAAAGCGGTTAACGGCCAAAAAGGTGCTAAAACCTGCTATAAATATCCCCAGCAATACAATGCCTAAAAATACCAAGGCAAACTCGTAAGGGTTTTGCAAAATTACAAGGTCGGGTATTTGGCGGTAGGCCAGGTATAAGCTGCCTACCAATAGTATAGTTGCAATAAGCGCCCCTAACAAACCATGCCATATACCGTAAAGTAAAAATGGTTTGCGTATAAAGGCTTTGGTTGCCCCCACCAGCTGCATTGATTTAATCAAGAACCTTTGCGAGTAGATTGCCAAACGAATGGTATTATTAATTAAAGCAACAGATACCACCAGGAATATACCTGTAAAACCTAATATGATCAGCGTAATATTGGTCATGTTACGGTTCATCTGGTCAACCAGCGAAGTTTGGTATTTAACTTCCTTTACCAGCGGGTTTTGACGCAGTTGGTTGGCAAACCTAACCAAATCTGCATTGTTGGTATACTCCGCTTTCATGTATACATCAATAGACTGCGAGAGCGGGTTTACGCCTAAAAACTTCACAAAATCGCTGCCCAGGTCTTTTTGCAGATTACGTGCAGCCAGTTCCTTGCTCACATACTGGGTACGTTTTACATACTTATTGGCATCCAGCTGCCGTTGAAATTGCAGTACATCCGTTTCGCGAGCGCCTTCATCCACAAAAACGTTAACTACCATGTTTTCTTTAATGTAGCGCGAAACACCGTTAATGTGCACAATAATCAACCCCAGCATACCCACCATCAGTAATACCATAGCAATACCCAAAACCGTTGAGATGTAAATGGCTTTGGTTTTTTTGGCGGCCGTGCTTGCTTCAAATTCTTCCATATAGTACCAGTTGGAATGCGAAATTAAAAAACGCGTGGTTAAAGGTAAAACTTTATTGGTTATTAATACCATTTAGGTAAGCAGGGCGCTATGGTTTTAACAAAATTTAACGCATAATGCCTGTTACGCCGCACTGCTACATCTAAACAAAGCCGCATTGCGGCTGTTATTCAAAAAACAATAGTATATGACAACCCCAGCTAACTCTCATAACAAACCCTCTCCTTCAGACACGCCTACCGACAGGCCGGACGACAATGGCAACAAAACCGTAAGACGTGAAGAGGATGAAGAATACCATGCTGATAATGCAGATTTTGGCAACGTAGCCAAACAGCACGAGCAGGACGAAGAACCGGTAAATCCGATTAAAACGCCACCCGACGAATTTCAGGATCCGGAGAAGGATAATCCACCGATTCCGAAAAGCTAGTTTCGGAACCAAGAGTATAGAGTTAGCAATACAGGCAGAAGCCACATTGTTCAACGTTTAGTATGCAAATAGCAGTTCCAAATTGAAATCTTGACTCTATACTCTTTACTCTTAAAACTACCTCTCTATTCCTGCTGAGTTAAATTGCAGGTCGTAGAGTTTGCGGTAGTAGCCATCTTCTATACGCAAGAGTTCCTGGTGGGTGCCTACTTCTTTAATTTCGCCGTGGTCCAGCACTATAATTTTATCGGCTTTTTGAATGGTGGATAGCCGGTGGGCAATCACAATAGCTGTACGGCCTTGCATCAGCTTATCAATAGCGTTTTGAATGAGTATCTCCGTTTCGGTATCTACCGATGAGGTAGCCTCATCGAGCACCAGGATAGCGGGGTTATAAACCAGCGCCCGTACAAATGAAATAAGCTGCGCCTGCCCTGCCGAAAGCGTAGCGCCGCGTTCCATCACATTATAATCATACCCGCCGGGTAAACGTTCTATAAACTCATGTGCGCCTACATCGGTAGCCGCAGCGATGATCTGCTCACGGGTTATGGCCGGATTGTTAAGGCTGATGTTATTGGCAATAGTATCCGAAAACAAGAACACATCCTGTATAACGGTAGCAATCTGTGAGCGCAAAAAACCCAGCTCGAAATTTTCAATATCTACGCCATCAACCTGTACGCTGCCCTGCCCTATCTCGTAAAAACGGTTCAGGATGTTAATGGTTGACGATTTGCCTGCGCCTGTAGCCCCTACCAATGCCAGGGTTTCGCCGGGTTGGATGCTAAAGTTAATATTTTTGAGTACCCAGTTATCATCAATATAAGCAAACCAAACATTTTTAAATTCAATTTGCCCCTTTAAGGTGCCGGTTGTAATGGTGCCGGTGTTGGGTGCCGTCTCATCAGTATCCAGCACTTTAAAAATACGGTCGGCGCCAACCATACCCATTTGCAGGGTATTAAATTTATCGGCCAGCTGGCGTACGGGCCTAAACAGTAAGTTTAAAAAAGTCATGAACGCCAAAATTTTGCCCGGCGTTATGCCATGCTCATCGGCCGTTAAAGATGCCATTTGCTGATCGCTCAGGATACGTTTACAGCCATACCAAACCAGCAGGCCAATGGAGCAGGCCACAAAAACCTCCACCACCGGAAAAAAGATAGAGTAATACCAGTTGGAGCGAATATTAGCATCGCGGTACTTTTCATTTACGCCTCTGAATTTGCGCATTTCCTGCGCCTCGCGAGCAAAGTACTGGATAATGCTAACCCCCGATATATGTTCCTGTAAAAAGGTATTCAGTTGTGCCACATGGGTACGCACATCCTGAAACGACGATTTAATGGCCTCCTTAAACACATACGTCGCCCCCAGCAAAAAAGGCAGCGGTATAAGAGTGATCAGCGTTAGTTTCCAGTCCTTTACCAGCATGCAAATAATGATAGCAAACAACAGCAGTATATCGCCTATAATGGAAATCAGCCCTTCTGAAAAAATATCGGCTATGGTTTCCAGATCAGACACGGTACGGGTAATGAGCATGCCTATAGGCGTACGGTCAAAATACCGCAAACGCAAGCTCATGATATGGTTAAACACATGAATACGCAAATCGCGGATCACAGACTGGCCCAGTGCATTGGTAGAGTAGGTTTGATAATACTGGGCAACGGTTTGGACACCCAGTTGCAGGATCATTAAAATAACAATAAACACCAGCCCGTTGTAATTACCCGAGAGGATGTATTTATCCATCGCTGTTTCCATGAGGATGGGCTGCGCCAAAGTGATGATGGCTAAAAATATAGTAAGAGCAGCCGCAATGATAAACGTACGCTTGTATGGCTTTACATACTGCATTATGCGTTTAAGCAGCTCCCAATCAAATGCTTTACCGGTTACTTGAGCTTGAGACATGTATCATTTAATGAATGAGTGAAGGAGTGAATGAATGATTTGTTTTGTAAACACCACTCCTCCTGTCATTTTGAACGTTAGCGAGAAATCTCTTCTAGGCGATAGTTTGTATTGCCCGGAAACTCAATACCGTTCGAGATGACAAAGTTAATCATATATCATTCCGAAATCCTTAAATCAGCTGTTTTAAAGATACGGGTACTTTACTTCGGTTAAGTATAAACCACAGGCAGGCACAGATGTTCCGGCGTTGCTGCGGTTTTTACTTTCTATAATCTCGCGGATACCTTCGGGCTCAATTTCATGACGGCCAACCATCATGCAGGTGCCTACAATGGCCCGTACCATGTTGCGCAAAAAGCGGTCGGCCGAGATATGGAACACTAGTCCATCGTTCTTGCGTATCCACTCGGCCCGCATTAGCTGGCAGTTATTGGTAAATACCTGTGTATTTGATTTGCTGAAGCAACTAAAATCGGTGTACGCCATCATTACTTGTGCAGCTTGGTTCATGGCGTCCACATCTAACTCACCTTTAACCAGCCATGAGTAATTTTGCTTAAACGGATCCTTATGAAAGTGCAGGTGATACTCGTAAGAGCGCATAGTAGCATCAAACCGTGCGTGTGCCTCATCGTGTACCGGTAAAATGCGCTTTACGGCAATATCATACGGCAGTAACGCGTTCAAGCTCGCTTCAAATTTTACATTTGCAATACCAGGCGCTGCGTCCAAGTGCGCAAATAACTGCCTGGCATGTACGCCCGTATCAGTACGGCCTGCGCCTGTGGTTTCAACCGGGTGGCGCAACAGGGTAGTTAGCGCATCATTTAATTTTTGTTGTACCGTTACGGCATTGGGTTGCAGTTGCCAGCCGTGGTAAGCGGTACCCTGGTAAGCCAGTTCTAAAAAATAACGTTGTAGTTGAGCCACGGCGACAAATTTAGGCAAACAATTTTATCTTTGCCCTGCTAATACGCTTACCATGATACAACGTGTACAAAGTATATACCTGTTTTTAGCCAGCCTGGCTATGTTTGCTCTTTACCTGGTTACCATTGCTAATAATGTGTATTTAAACAATGTACCTACCAGTGTTAAAGTAACCGGCCTGTTTCAGGATGTGAACGGGGCACAAACACATACCCAAAACTTTGTGGCGCTTACGGCCGTTACCGCTGTTGTAGCTTTGCTGCCATTGGTGATTATATTTTTATTCCGTAACCGCAAACAGCAGGTTACACTTAGCTACAGCACTATACTGGTAATTATTGGCCACAGCTTTTGGCTGGCCCAAACGGTAAAAGCAGCTACAGGCGGTGCTATATTAGGCACCAACAACTTTGGCGTAGGTTTATTCCTGCCGCCTATTGCCATCCTGTTAATTCTTGCAGCCATTAAAGCTATTAAGCGCGATGATGCGCTTGTGCGGTCGGCAGACAGGTTAAGGTAAATATCGGCGTCATAGATTGGCAATAGTTAAGTATTTGTCAATCAAAAACTTATTACGGCGAGTCACTACAGTCTCATTTTAGAATAATGGTTTGAAATGGTGCATATCTTTCGTACCTTTGCACCCGATTTGACGATGTTGTCAAATTCGTTATTTTAATTCATGAACAACCCATTTATTGAACTGGGAATCCGTCATGATATTGTTAATGCCATCACTGAGTTAGGATTTGAAAATCCTACACCAATCCAGGAACAGTCAATTCCGGTATTGTTAACAGGCAGCAACGATTTTGTCGGATTAGCCCAAACCGGGACCGGAAAAACTGCTGCTTTTGGCTTACCATTATTGGAACTGCTGGATTTTGAAGAAAATTATCCACAGGCACTAATTCTGTGCCCTACACGTGAACTTTGTTTACAAATCACCAATGATTTGAAAAACTACTCCAAAAACATGAACAACGTAAATGTTGTGGCTGTTTATGGAGGTGCCAGTATTTCAGATCAGTTACGCCAAATTAAACGCGGCGTACAGATTGTTGTTGCTACACCGGGCCGTATGCTCGATATTATCAACCGCAAGGCTATTGATTTTTCGCAGGTACAATTTGTAGTACTGGATGAAGCTGATGAAATGCTCAACATGGGCTTTCAGGAAGACATTGACAGTATCTTATCCACCACGCCCGAGGATAAAAAAACATGGCTATTTTCAGCCACCATGCCAAGCGAGGTACGCCGCATTTCTAAAAAGTACATGACCGACCCTTTTGAGTTGACCATGGGCGAAAAGAATACCGGCAATGCCAATATTGAACACGAGTACTACATTGTACGTGCCCGTGATAAATATGCTGCATTTAAACGTATTGTTGACTTTAACCCCGAGATTTTTGGTATCGTATTTTGCCGTACCAAAATAGAGACTCAGGAAATTGCCGAGGCCCTGGTAAAAGACGGTTACAATGCCGACTCTTTACACGGAGACCTTTCGCAGCAACAACGCGATAAGGTAATGAAACGCTACCGTGAGCGTAACCTGCAGTTGCTTATCGCTACTGACGTTGCCGCCCGTGGTATTGACGTTAACGACGTTACACACGTTATTAACTACTCGTTACCTGATGAGATTGAGAACTACACCCACCGTAGCGGCCGTACAGCCCGTGCTGGTAAAACTGGTGTATCTATCGCTATCATCAACGCCAAAGAAGTTGGTAAAATACGCCAGATTGAGCGTGTTATTGGTAAAAAGTTCATCAAAGCTGAGATACCTACCGGTTTTGACGTTTGCGAAAAACAACTGTTTGGCCTGATACACAAGGTGCATAACGTTGAAGTAAACGAGCAGCAGATTGAGCAGTACCTGCCACGCATTATGGCCGAGTTTGCCGATTTAAGCAAAGAAGATATCATTAAGCGTTTTGCCTCTATTGAGTTTAACAGCTTTTTGGAATACTATAAAAACGCTCCGGATCTTAACGTTGCCGAAGATACCCGCATGGGTCGCGATTCGGGTGATAAATTTGCCCGCACAGGTGGTTCACGCGGAGACTTTACCCGCTTGTTTATTAACCTGGGTTCGGTTGATGGCTTTACCCGTGGCGATTTGTTAGGGTATTTTTGTAACCAAACCGGTATTGTTGGCCGCACCATTGGCAAAATTGATGTAAAGGGTGTTTACTCTTTCCTGGAAGTTGCCAATGAGGATAAAGACAAAGCATTTGAAAGCTTCAAATCTGCCGAATTTAAAGGCCGCGAGGTTAGGATAGAAGTATCTGCCGATGGCGACCGTGGCGAAAGCCGTGGCGGATTTGGCGGCGGCTACAAAAAACGCGAGGGTGGTGGTAACCGTCGTGATGGAGGTAGCAGCAGCAACCGCGGAGGCGAAAGAAGCAGCGGCGGTGGTTTCCGCGACTTTTCAGGCAAGCGCCGTGAAGACCGTGGCGAACGTCGTAAAAGATACTAGTGATTTAGTTTAAGCTTCAAAGCTTATTGAAGCAGTTAGTTTTAGTTTAGTTTTTAAGGCCTCCCGTTTGGGAGGCCTTATTTATTTATAGCTTAGTTGGTAAAATGATAATTGACGCCCAAGATCATCCCCTGATTAACGTTAAAACCAAATGTATTATAAGAAGCTGTAGTGCCCAAGGCCGTATCTTTGTTAGTTTGATGCAGGTATCTCAAACCGCCGTAGCCAAAGGTAATTGCAATATGCTTGGTTGGAAAAAGAGCCATATTGGGAGTGATATTCATATTGTAACTCTTAACACTTGCCCCCGCATCCCCTACTGAAAATAAATAACTCCCCGATAACTCTGGAAATAAGGCTAACTGGGGTATAATCATCCAGTAATGCCTTACCGACAAGCCAATACCTAAGAGTTTGGACTTGTGCCCTGATTTACTTGAATAATCTTCGTACTTGTAAAATGATGAATCTCTTGCGTAGGAATACTGTGGAGTAAGGCCGATACTCCAGTTATTCCCCAAAAACACGCCAACGGTAGGAAGCAGATCCATGTTAATGTGTTTGCTGTTGTTGGTTAGGTCTTTTGATGTTTGTGAATTATAGGAAATTCCACCGCCTACAAAAACGGTTCCCTTGTCGGTTTGTGCCTTAACGGCAATGGTTGAGATAATAAGAATTAAGGTTGAAATAAATTTGTTCATGTATTTTATGTTTCATCAAGAACGATAAAAGCATAAGAGATATATGACAAACCAAAAACTTAATAATTCCTTAACGCATAAAGGCCACACTCACTGAATCGGGATACAAAAGTTTGAGATTGTGGTCGTCGAGCTGCTGTATCACAAAGCGGGTATAAGGCTGGTTGCCTTCAAAAGAGGTGAAAATGGTGTCGCCTTTTAAGAAATAGTCTTCGGCAATGGGTGCATCTTCGGTCAGGATAAACTGCTTGCCTGTAATTTCAAGCTTTGTACTTCCATCGGATGTATGCCACTTACCTTTTAAATTACTTTTGGGAGAGTCGGAACAAGCGGCGAATAACAGTATAAATGCACATACAACGTGCACTGCAACTAACAAAGAATTTTTCATGGCAAACGGTAGAAATAAGAACACGAGCGCCTGCTTTACAAGCGCCCGTGGTAAAGGTATTACATAGGTTTAACAACCAAATCAGCTTCTCTCACATAAATGTGACGGCCTTTTTTGTTAACGTAATAATAAGCCGAGTTTTTATCGATATAGATGGTTTGTCCGCCCGGACCAACCTTGCTATCATACTTTTTATCAACAACGGCCGATTTACCTTTTGAGGCTACCTCGGCGGTTTTATTTCCGGCTTTTTTTGCACCTTTGCCTACAGCTTTTGCGCCGTCTTCGGCAGTATTACCTACCGCTTTAGCACCTTTTTTAATGGCTGTTCCGGTTTTTTTAACAACTTGAGCTTGAGTATCGGCAGCTACAAATAATCCCGCTGCCAGTAAAGCAACTTTAATTACGTTTTTCATGGTTTCAATTGAATTAATTTGTATAACTAACTCAATTGTTCTGCCAAACGTCTCATTTCCAGTACGGGGGCTTGTTTTTTATATAAAATACGGTAAACAGCCTCGCAAATAGGCATTCTTACGGTGTATTGTTTATTTATTTGGTGTAGGCAATTTACTGCATAATAGCCCTCAGCAACCATATTCATCTCCAACTGTGCAGAGGTTACCGTATAGCCTTTGCCTATCATGTTGCCAAAAGTACGGTTACGGCTAAATTGCGAATAGGCAGTTACCAGCAAATCGCCCAGGTAAGCCGATTCTTTAATATCCCGATCAATAGGATGTACGGCATCTACAAAATCTTTCATCTCGCGGATAGCGTTGGAAATCAGCACGGCCTGAAAGTTATCGCCATACCCTACTCCGTGGCAAATACCGCTGGCAACGGCATAAATATTTTTTAATACGGCCGCGTACTCGGTACCGTATATATCGTCGGATACGATGGTTTTGAGGTAACGGGTGTTTAACAAACCAGCCAGTTGCGTGGCCAATTCTGCATCGGCCGAGGCGATGGTTAAATAAGACAATTTCTCCAGCGCCACCTCCTCAGCATGGCAAGGCCCGCTGATTACCACCAGATCATTAAAAGGGATGTTATAAAACTTGTGTAAAAACTCGCCGATGATTAAATTCTCATCGGGCACAATACCCTTAATAGCCGATATGATTTTTTTGCCGGCCAGGTCGGCAGGTGTAATTTCGGCCAAGGCTGTTTTTAGGAAGGCGGCCGGTACGTTTAATAATACAAAATCGGCTTTAGCTACCAGGCTCTTCAGATCGGCCGAAATATTATCGGCAGGAACTTTAATTTCCACCGAGCTTAGGTAATTAGGATTACGCCTTAACTTTTGCACATCCTCCACAGCCTGCGGGTTACGCATCCACCAAAATATTTCCTTTTGCGTAGTATTGTCGGTAAGCATTTTTATGTTGGCGGTGGCCCAACTGCCCCCTCCTACTACCAAAATTTTATATGGTTCGCCTTGCATGGTTTAATTATAGGCCGTAAAATAGTTAAACGGATGGCAAAGATATAAGTTTTGGTGTGCAAATGTGCGTAAACGCCTGTGTGACGGTAAAAGACGCATGCAATGATGTAAAGTTTATGTTACGGTGGCATACCCAATAAAATTGGGCCGTTTAATTAGTCCTGTAACTGACTAATTAAACTACTTAAGCATAAAATAACTTACTTTGTGCATGTACCTGGTTAAAACGCCCTGGCTGCTCAAAAAGCTTTATCCAAAACTGGTTTGGAACCAAAACCGTACTGAGCCGGTATTGTACTTAACCTTTGATGATGGCCCCATACCCATTGTAACGCCATTTGTGCTTAGAACGCTAAAACACTACCATGCTAAAGCTACCTTTTTTTGCATTGGCGATAATGTACAGAAACACCCGGATATTTTTAAGCAATTACAAGCCGATGGACATGCCATTGGCAACCATACTTTTAATCACCTGAAAGGATGGAAGACCGAAGATGCCGTTTACACGCAGAATTTCCTACAGGCCGACGAGTTGTTGCATTCCTCCTTATTTCGCCCGCCCTATGGTCGCATTAAGCGCTCGCAAATAAAGCAACTCAAAGCCTTACGACCTGATTTACAAATTATAATGTGGGATGTACTGAGCGGCGATTTTGATATGACCTTAAAACCACACGACTGCCTGAAGGGGGTGCTAAAACACACCGGCAACGGTGCTATCATTGTATTTCATGATAGTTTAAAAGCCTTTAACCGGCTGGAATATGTGCTGCCAAGAGCGTTAGCAGAGTGGAGTAAGGCAGGTTACAGGTTTGAGACGTTGTGAGGCTATAAGCCTTACAATGGGCAACGTACAATTGATGCGCGGTACCAACACAAACTATTGCAGGCACTATTATAAAAGAGCCCATACATTCAATTACGCTATGTTAAGCACTCGTTGCACACAAGCGCTTAACATAGCGTAATTATAACGCCCTTAATCCCACGCTTAAAACGATTTTGTGGTCATGACCACTTGCGAACCTGGCGATTGCGCGGTGGCATCATCTTCGGCGGTAATAAACACCCGTTTTGGCTTTAATGGCGAAACCGCTCTTAATGTTGCTTTTAACGAATTGGTAAAAAAGCCGCTTATGCTTTTTAACTGCCCTATGTTTTTAGTCCCTTCACTCTCGGTCTCTAACCAGGTTACATAAGTTTTTTTAGGTGGCGTAAGTCTCGACGGATCAGCAAGACGTATAACTTCTATATCGATGGTATAATTTTTATTTTCGTCCCGGTCTATATCTATCTTACCCTCGGCAGCAGGCACAACCGTTGAGTTGATAAAAGCCACCTTTTTAGAGCATGCCGAAAAAGAAAAAGTCGCCAGGATTAAGAGCGAGTAAACAATTACATTTTTAAGTTGAGTAACAACAATCTTCATAAGAATAACTTTATTTATAACTGCTTATACAGCAGATTGAAGGACGCTTTGTTTCAACTTAAAAGAAAATTATTTAACCAATTTTATACACAATGCTACATTTTATTTCACAATCAATTAAAAAAGATTAATAATTGAAGGCAACCTCCAAACCATCCTTCAGATATTGAATTTTTTGTAGTTGCTTACTTACAATGGTGTAATTAAATTCTTTTACCACCGTTTCTTGCACCGCGTTATCCACTAAAAGCTTTCGGGTAATCTTTCCTGGCAACTGGTTTAAACGGCTTAGTACGGGGTAATTGTAATAGGCATAATCAACCATCAATAAATCCCAGCTACTAAGCAAGGCCCAGGGGTTAAATTGCACATCCGTGCTGTAATCGCTAAACGTATAAACCAGTTGTTGCTGGGGCTGACCCGGGTAAGTCACAGTAGCTTTCTGCAACTGATTCTGGGCGTCATAATCATAATTGGTCTGGGCTTTTATTACGCTTTTAAACTCATCATATGCCATATATTTCATGGCTTTAACGGTACCTGTGGTGTTGTACTCAAACTCCAACCGGGTGCCGTGGTAATCGCTGCTCATTACAAATTCTTTTATTGTAATGATTTGCCCCGCAGTGTTATAAGCTATTTCATCCTTTTTGATATCATCTTTTACTACACCAACAAGTTTACCATTCTGATAGGTAAAGTTGCGGGTATGGCCCCATGAAGCGGCCAGGCCGCCAATCGTTTTTTTCAGCGTTCCATCAACGTTATAGGTAAATTCTTCGGTTGCGGTATTGCTCCAGGTAGTTGATTTAAGGACCGGACCTACCGGCTGAACATTAACAATAGGAATAGTATTAGTTTGTGGCTGCTGCGTACTTTTTTGACAACTGCTTTGTAAAATGAGAAGCGACAATAAGGCCGCGATGGATCGTGTGAGTTTCATAAATTTGTGATAAGTATACCTCATGACGCAGACAACGGTTCATTTGTAACAGCAAACTATATTATTTCACAATTCATACCGAGGTATGACGCAACTTGGCAATACACTTTTTACTTTTGTTAATTCTTATATATTTTGATATGTCTATAACATCAGATGCAGAATTTACTGGTATGCAAAAAATTAGCGAGTGCGTAGCCCAGGTATTAAAAGCTATGCGCGAGTATTGCAAGCCAGGCATTAACACTCTGGAGCTTGACGAGTTCGGTGGCAGACTATTAAGCCAAATGGGCGCAAAATCTGCTCCGAAACTAACTTATGGCTTTCCGGGTCATACCTGTATCAGTGTAAACGAGGTTGTTGCTCACGGCCTGCCCTCAGCCAATGTGGTTTTGCAAGAAGGAGATTTGATTAATATTGATGTATCGGCCGAGCTGGACGGTTACTGGGCCGATAACGGCGGATCTTTTGTGTTGGGAGAAGACAAGCATAATCATGCTGCGTTGGTTAAGGCTTCAAAAGAAATACTGGAAAGCGCTTTAAACCAGATACGCGGCGGGGTAAAGATAGCCGACATTGGACGGCTTATAGAAACCCAGGCAGCCAAAAGAGGCTACAAGGTTATCAAAAACCTGGCTGGCCATGGTGTAGGCAGAAGCTTACATGAGGAGCCGCACGATATATTGAACTGTTATGATCGCTACAACACTACCCGCTTTAAAAAGAACAGCATTGTAGCCATTGAAACCTTTATAGCCACTCAATCGACCTATGCGCAAACTGCAGAGGGCGATAAATGGACCTTAAAAGGCAACAAAGGCGGCTTTGTGGCACAGCATGAGCATACCATTATGGTTACCGGCGGCCTACCTGTCATTTTAACGCAGGCAAACGAAATTTTAGATTAAGATTTTAAAACCGAAGGCTACTAAAAATCAGGAGCCTTCGGTTTTCTTTTTACTGGCAGAACATCATACACTCCCCCTTGTAGGATGCGGCTTAATGGAAACTAAATCCTGAACCTTTACCGGCTTGCCACTATCTATACTATTACGGGCAGCAATGCCAACCATAATAGACATGGCCCCATCACGGCTGCCTGCCCCCTGCTTGTAAGGATCGGCACCCGGGTTAAAAATCTGTTTACGCAAACGCATATCGCCTCCGCCATGCCCGACTTCGGTATTATCTATGCGGATGTATTCTGTTTTACCAAAGTTTTTGGTGAGCTGTATTTCATCATACTTTTCCATTGGCCAGGGCTGCTTTTCGTGTATCCAGGCATCCAGCTTACCTTTGGTACCGCTAAAGGAAATACGATAACCCTCGTAAGGCGAGTATGCCGTTAAAGAGTAACTAACCTGTACTTTATTGGCATACTTAATCTGTACAGCCATCTTATCAAAAATATCTATATCCTCCTTCCAAACGCAGCCATCGCGGTGGTAGCCGTCGTATTTCTCATTATCGGCATACAGCTTCATCAGCCGCTCGTCTTTGGTCATGTCAAAATAAAACTGACACTTGTCTTTATAAGGGCAAGGTCTGCAATGGGTATACCTGAATGGATTGTTTTTACCATAAAAGTCTAAGGAACCATAGGCAAATACTTCTTCCGGATCAGAGTTAAGCCACCAGTTCAGTAAATCAAAATGGTGGGTTGCTTTATGCACCAGCAGCGATCCGCTGTTTTCGCGCTTGCGGTGCCAGCGGCGAAAGTAATCGGCGCCGTGCGAGGTGTCCAGGTACCAGTGAAAATCAACCGAGGTTACTTTTCCTATTTCACCGCTATTTAGCAATTCCCAAATTTTTTGCCGGTGGGGTGAGTAACGGTAGTTAAAGGTAACGTATACTTTTTTGCCGGTACGCTTTTCGGCATCCAATATGGTTTGGCATTTATCTTCGTCGGTGGTCATAGGTTTTTCGGTTACGATATTGCAACCGGCTTCCAGACCTTTAACAATCATTTCGTGGTGGGTGCTGTCCATAGTGGTCACAATGAGCACCTCTGGCTTAGTTTCCTTCAGCATCTTATCCAAATCAGTATAAGTGGGGCAGGTTACTTTTAACATCTTTTTGGCAGTTTCTACCCGGCCGGGGTTCTTATCGCACAGGCCTACAAACTCCATACGGCTACCGTGCTCGCTTAGCACTTCGGTGCCCCACATGCCCGTACCCCGGTGACCGGTACCCACCATAGCCACCCGTTGCTTAGCCAGCGTGGCCGATGCCAATAAAGTTTCAGATAGCAAAGTACCGGCCGCAACGGCGCCCGTTTGCTGTATAAATTTTCTGCGAAGCATATAATTGGTTTACTTGGTTAGTAGAAACTAAGCTAAATTTTTACCGGTTAAGTTGCTACTTTACCAGAAATAAAATTTGCGCAATCGTTTGCGTAAAGAGTAACGCGACTGAGGGTATGCTATGCTAACTTGCTTAAAAGCTGCGGTGCCCAAAGTAAGCTTCAGCCAATTGCTGCCAGTCGGCAATCGTTTCCCCAACACCTAACTGCCGGGCTATTTGCTGGTACACATCTGCCGACTTATAACCCTGCTCCCGCAAATAACGAATTGAAGTAGCGCCAGCCGATTTGGATAACTTTGCATGACCATCCCCCAATAGCAGATCATGGTGATGAAACTTTATTTGCTGAAAGCTATCCTCCTTTAATATCCCCGACAGATAAAATTGAGCCAGTGTTGATGCCCACAAATCAGCTCCCCGCATAATATGCGTAATACCAAAATGCAAATCATCAACCAGTGAACTTAATTGGTAAGCCGGATAGCCATCCCTTTTACGTACCACAAAGTGTTGAATTGCCGCAGGCAACGAGGCTGATTGAATGCCCACCGGCCAGTTATTTACCAGCACTGGCTCGCCTGTAGCAGTGAGTAAACGCCAGCTGGCTGCATCGGTTGTAAGCGGCAACACTTTCATACAACAGGTACCAGGATAACTTTCATCGGCACTTAAACTGCGTATTTGTGAGCGGGAACAGGTACAGGCAAATACTTGTCTGCTTTGCTGCAATTGGATTAGGGCCTGCTGGTACAAATCCATCCGGTGCAGTTGCGACCACTCGCTTTCAAAATCCTGCATATTGCGCGGACCCTCATGCCAGGGAATCTCCAGAAAGTTAAGCGTATCAAACACATCCTGCACGTACGCCGGGTTGGCGCGCTGCCTATCCAGGTCATCAATACGCAGCAGTATACTGGCGTTTACACGCTGGGCGAGCGCAGCCGTTAATGCAAACGACAACACGTTGCCCAAGTGCAGGAAACCACTTGGAGTGGGTGCTATGCGTATTTTATTCACCATGTAATTAACGGGTAAAAGTAGATCCCAGCATCTGCTTATCTCTTCAAACCAAAATCAAATCTTTCATCAACAACCCGCTTAAGCATACCCAGCTGACCACAATGCCACATGGTATGCTTTATGTTCCAGTCTAAGGCTTCAAATTTATTATGAGCGATGGGGTGTGGCGTGGGCGACGGCTCCAATGCATTATCCAGTCCCGATTCAGGCAATGCGCTAAGTGTTTGAATCGATTTTTGCTGCATAAAAAGCAACTGCTCATATAACTCCTCCGGATTTACATTTTCAGCTGCCTCTTCTGGAGATTTATCCATAAAACGGTCTGCATAATCTTTTAACGGGATCTTTTGCAATACATCCATTTGATGACCAATAACCACCATGATAGAATGAAAATAAATGCCAACCAATATATGCCCTGCCTGCCAGCAAATGTTAGAATCCATAACCTTGGGCGTATCCTTCCATTTATGATAAGGGACAGAGTTTAATAGCTTATTCGTCCAGTTGTAAGCATCGTTGGTTTGCTTAACAAGCATTTCAATTTGATTCATCATTGTGAGTTGAATATATCCAGTTTTATACCTAAAACAGATGACAAGATGCGTAAGCTACGCTCACCCGAATGCAATATGCAAAACGTCAATCTGAGATAACAGCATAATTAATTTTTTTAAGATAATGCTAATTAACCAACCACTATTCAGAACAAATCTAAATAGCATTTGCGCAAACCTGTACTACCATTTGGGCGTTAAATTTTGTACATTCGCGGCGTTCCCCCTTTACAGGGCTTTCGAACAGCAAATTGTTCATTTTTTACCTAAAAATCAATCAAATGGCTTTTGATTTAGATATGATTAAAAAGGTGTACGACCGCTACAGCAGCCGTATTGAAGCTGCCCGCCAAGCGACCGGCAAACCTTTGACTTTAACTGAGAAAATTTTATATGCCCACCTAACTGAAGGCGATGCTAAAGCAGCCTATCAGCGTGGTGTTGACTATGTAGATTTTGCACCTGACCGCGTGGCTATGCAAGATGCAACAGCGCAGATGGCGTTGCTGCAATTTATGCAAGCTGGTCGTCCGCAGGTGGCTGTACCTTCAACTGTACATTGTGACCACTTAATACAAGCTAAAATTGGCGCTGCAGAAGATTTAAGCACCGCTAAAGATATCAATAGCGAAGTTTATGACTTCCTGGCTTCTGTTTCTGATAAATACGGCATTGGTTTCTGGAAACCGGGTGCAGGTATTATTCACCAGGTAGTATTAGAGAACTATGCTTTCCCGGGTGGTATGATGATCGGTACCGATTCGCATACACCTAATGCAGGTGGTTTAGGTATGATTGCCATTGGTGTTGGCGGTGCTGATGCTTGCGACGTAATGGCTGGTTTACCATGGGAGCTTAAATTCCCTAAACTGATTGGTGTTCACTTAACCGGCAAACTATCGGGCTGGGCATCAGCAAAAGACGTTATCCTGAAAGTGGCTGGTATATTAACCGTTAAAGGTGGTACCGGTGCTATTGTGGAGTACTTTGGCGAAGGCGCACGTTCACTATCAGCAACTGGTAAAGGTACTATCTGTAACATGGGTGCCGAGATCGGTGCAACTACATCCATCTTCGGTTACGATGAAAAAATGGCTGCTTACTTACGCGGCACGCAACGTGAAGATATTGCGGGCTTAGCCGATGCAGTTAGAGAGCACTTAACCGGCGATGCTGAAGTTTATGCAACGCCTGAGCAATACTTTGACCAGGTGATCGAAATTAACCTGAGCGAGCTTGAGCCACACGTTAACGGTCCGTTTACTCCGGATTTGGCATGGCCTATTTCTAAATTTGCTACTGCAGTTAAAGAAAACGGCTGGCCTACCGAGCTGGAAGTTGGCTTGATTGGTTCATGTACCAACTCATCTTATGAGGATATTACCCGTGCCGCTTCTATTGCAAAACAAGCTACCGATAAAAACTTAAAAACCAAAGCTGAGTACACCGTAACGCCAGGTTCAGAGCTGGTACGTTATACTGTAGAGCGCGATGGTTACTTAAATACGTTTGAGCAAATTGGTGGTGTAGTACTGGCTAACGCCTGCGGCCCTTGTATTGGTCAATGGTCACGCCATACTGATGATCCTACCCGCAAAAACTCTATCATCACTTCGTTTAACCGTAACTTTGCTAAACGCCAGGATGGTAACCCGAATACACACGCTTTCGTAGCCTCTCCGGAGATTGTTACGGCGTTTGCTATTGCAGGTGATCTAACCTTTAACCCGTTAACCGATACCCTGACCAACGAAAACGGCGAGCAGGTGAAACTAGACGAGCCACTAGGTATTGAATTACCGGTAAAAGGTTTTGCGGTTGAAGATGCGGGCTACCAGGCCCCTGCCGAAGATGGCAGCCAGGTGGAAGTTTTGGTTGATCCGAAATCATCACGTTTGCAACTGCTTGATCCATTTGCAGCATGGGAAGGTACCGACATTAAAGACCTGCGCTTGTTAATTAAAGCTAAAGGTAAATGTACTACCGACCACATTTCTATGGCTGGTCCATGGTTAAAATTCCGTGGTCACCTGGATAACATCAGTAACAACATGCTGATTGGCGCTATTAACTATTATAACAACACTGCCGACAGCGTTAAAAACCAATTGACCGGCGAGTACGGCCCGGTTCCTGCTACACAGCGCGATTACAAGGCTAACGGCATCGGTTCAATCGTTGTAGGAGACGAGAACTATGGCGAAGGTTCATCACGCGAGCATGCTGCAATGGAGCCACGTCACCTGGGCGTTCGTGTAATCCTGGTAAAATCATTTGCCCGTATCCACGAAACCAACCTGAAAAAACAAGGTATGCTGGGTATCACTTTTGCTGATACTGCCGACTACGATAAAGTTCAGGAAGATGACCGCATTGACGTTTTAGGTTTAACCGAGTTTGCCCCCGGCAAACAGTTAACCGTAGTATTACACCACGCCGATGGAACTGAGGATTCATTCCCGGTTAACCATACTTACAACGCTCAGCAAATTGAGTGGTTTAAGGCCGGTGGTGCATTAAACATCATCCGCAGGCAACAAGTTGCTTAATTAAGCAACCCTATTTTATACAAGCGCCATTGCATTGCAGTGGCGCTTTTTGTTTACGCCCTGTTTTTTGTTAGTTTTAAACTATGCGTTATTCTGGTGTACGAATATTTTGGGCAAGCCTCCTCGTGTTTATTAGCATCTGCTTTAACAGCTGCAGTCAAAGCATCGATTACAATAAGGGAGGGACCGATGCTAAAAACTACTATCAGGAAATTCCTTATGAAATGATTAACGGGAAGCTGTTCATACAGGTAACCATTAACCAGCGCACAGCCCGCTTTTTGCTGGATACCGGTGCACCAACCCAGCTCACGCCGGACTTGGCCAAGGAATTAAACAGCCTGTTTCTAAACAGCATTGTTGCTACAGATGCCAACGGCAATAAAGACTCGCTCAATCTGGTAGAGTTAAATACGATAAGCTTGGGCAAAATTTCTTTTACCAATGTCCCCGCTTTGATAGTAGCCAATGAATTATATGATTGCTGGAAAATTGAAGGGGTTATAGGCAGCAATTTGCTCCGTAACGCTATTGTTAAAATTGCCCCCGTAAAAAAGGTGCTTATTTTGACCGATAATGAGCAAAGGCTAGGGCTGAACAAAAGCCATAGCGCTAAACTGAACTTGCTCAGAAACAAGCAAAGCAGCCCTATATTAAAAATCGACTTAAATAACCGGGTTAACCTCGAGGTAGAGTTCGACTCGGGTGATAACGGCTTTTTACTGCTATCGCCACAGCATATGCAACAGTTGGGCCGCTTTGGCGCGTTTAACGTAATTGAAAAAGGCTTTGGCGCAGTACACCGCAGTATTTACGGCTTGCAAAAAATGGATTCGACTTACCGGCTTGTATTTCCAACAGTAACCGTTGCAGGTGTTACCTTTAAGCATGCAGCGGTAGAAACCATAGCCAATACAACACCCCGTTTAGGCACTACCCTACTGCAATATGGCGCTGTTACCTTAGATTATAAACACGGCAAGTTTTACTTTGACCCAAACTCCAGCAATATAGACTTGACCGAAAAACAATGGCCGGTTGATTTTACCACACAAGGAGAAAAACTTATTGCCGGTGTAGTATGGGGTAATCTGCAAAATCAGATTACTCCCGGCGACCATATCACAGCCATCAATGATGTCCCCTTCCCCAAAACTAACCTGTGCCAATGGCTCAATGGCAAACCCATTTTAGAAAATGTAGAACAGGTTACTTTAACTATCAAAAACACAAAAGGTGAGATTAGAAAAGTGCAAATAACTAAACAGTAATTGCTGCCGTTACCTGTTCATTCGGTTAGGGTCAAAATGCAAATTGGGCGTTAACCAGTATAACAATATCACCCGCGAAAAACGAAAGTTGAACGGGGCCAGTAACAATGCCGAGGTTAACAGTATACCTATATACAGCCACGGCGATTCCAGATTGCCGGTGAGTATGTACGTGGCGACAGCCAGTGTAACCATTTCGGCCACGTTCATGGCGTAGCTTACAAACATGGCCACGTAAAAATAACCGGGCTCTATTTCAAAATGGAAACCGCAGTGCGGGCATTCGTTATGCATTTTTTGTCCACCAAACTGGTACATGCCGTTGGCAAACATGTTGCCGGTGCGGCATTTTGGGCACTTGGCATGTACGGCTGATTTAATTTCTGACGGATGGGCCATACGTGTTTTATCTAAGCTTAACGTTTTCATGGTTTATTGATTTTAAGGCCTCTTTCCTGAATTCTTCAGGTGTGATGCCCGTGTGTTTCTTAAAAAATTTGGTAAAATAAGAGTTATCGTCAAAATGCAGGCGCCCGGCTATTTCGGCTATGGTAAGCTCCAGGTTAATAAGCAGGCGCTTAGCTTCCAGCACAATGCGGTTACGGATCACCTCGCCGGCCGGTATTCCCAGCACATCCTTACAAAGCGCATTTAAATGGTTGGGCGTAATGTAAAGCAGTTCGGCGTAATCTTTGGGCAAACGCAGTTCGGCATAATGCTGCTCAATCAGCTTCTGAAAGTTTTTGAGCAAGGTATAATTATAGGCATTAGGCTGTTTAACGTTTTGCTCAAAACCCAGCCTACCAATGCTGATGAACAGTTGTAATAGTAATGCACGTACCATATCCACACCCATGCGCTGCGCATCATCGCTTTCATTAACCAGGTGTTCAAACAATTGTATAACGGCTGCCTGCACAGCTTGCGGCAGGTTAATAACAGCGTCGGTAATGTTGCCGCTTAAAAAAGGGAACTGCTCCAGGTAATCGGGCTTTAACAGGAATGATTGAAAGAACAGTGTAGAAAAATTGATGACATAACCATCAACCTTACCGGCAAAGTCCCAGCTGTGTACCTGTCCGGGCACCATAAAATAAATTTGATAAGGTTTCACCTTAAACTGCTCAAAATCTATAGCGTGTGTACCCGCCCCTTCGGTAAAAAATACCAAATGGTAAAAAGTATGTTTATGCGCCAAGTGAAGCTTGTGGTGTTGTGCCAGGTAAGGTGCAAACCGGCTTATTAGTATATCTTCCTGCTTAAAGTCAGAGAGTGTGCATATATCATAAACTGGTATTTCCTTTTTCATAACATTACAAATGTACACTACAAATTACCACCAACTATGGTAGTATTTAGGGCCGTTATGGTACTATTTACTGATGGTTTTATTTTTCGGTTATATCTTACACACTTCTTTTAAGTACATCCTGTTAAACTTTCTTTCTAACTTGTTCATTTACATTAACTTTGCTCATATCTAGCCTTAAGCGTTATGAAAAAAGTCGCTTTGCTTTTTTTACTGATTGCCGGCCTGCATGCCGGGGCACAAACCAACCCTCAGTTAAAACACCAACTGGACAGCATTATGGTGCTCGACCAAAAGTACCGCGATACGTTAATGCAATTAATGATGCCGGTCACTAAAGATGCGATGTTGAGAAAATTAGGGATGGGACCTGCACAAGCTAACGCACATTACTGGAAGCTACAAGGCAGGATTGACTCGCTTAACTTAATCTTTATTGAGAACACATTTAAGCAGTATGGCTACCCCGGTAAAAAGCTGGTAGGTGAGCCGGCTAACGAGTCGGCTTGGAATGTGATACAACACTCGGGTAAAATAGCTCGCTATATTACTGTTATTGAAACTGCCGCCAACCACCGCGAGCTACCCTACCGTTTGTACGCCATGATGTTGGACCGCCACCTGATGGACGAAGGTAAAGAGCAGATATACGGCACCCAGGCTACCTGCCGTAACCTTAAAAATGGGAAGCAGGATTGCTTTATATGGCCGGTAAAAAATCCGTCCACGGTAAATGCCCGCCGCATTAATGCAGGCTTTACCACAACCGTTGAGGAGAATGCCAAGCGTTTAGGCGTTAACTACCGGGTGGTAAACATAAAAGAAGTAAAATAGCCTTATCACCGTTTTTAAACAAAGTTATGGTAAGTCTGTACTTAACGGTATAAAATCAGGGAGCTTATGAACCAAACATCAACACTTCTGCGGGTTATTATAACAGGAGCCACTGGCATGGTAGGCGAAGGCGTTCTGCACGAATGCCTGGAAGCTGCCGAGGTAGCGGAAGTGCTGCTGCTTAACCGCCGCCCATCGGGCATTCAGCACCCTAAAGTTACCGAAGTTGTGCATGCCGATCTGTTTGATCTTACAGCTGTTGAAAACCAGTTGATTGGTTACAACGCTTGTTTCTTTTGCCTCGGTATGTCATCAGTTGGTGTAAGCAAGGAGGAATATTACAAAACTACTTATGAACTGACCATAAAAGTGGCTACCACACTGAGCCGCTTAAATGGTAACATGACATTTAGCTACATATCGGGCGCTGGTACCAATAGCAGCGAGCAGGGTGGCAGTAACTGGAGCCGGGTAAAAGGCAAAACCGAGAACGATTTAAAGCTGCTGCCCTTTAAGCAAGTGTACAACTTTAGGCCGGGCTTTATGCTGCCCACACCCGGGCTAAAAAATACGCTTAACTTTTACAAGTATATTAATTGGTTATATCCTGTATTACGGCCATTGTTTCCGGGCGCTTTTGGTACCTTAAAAGAGCTTGGGCAAGGAATGATTAATGCTACTGCCTACGGTTATCCAAAACAAACGCTGGAAGTTAAAGACATACGGGCGGCGGCAGAGCGTAAGCCTTAAAGCCTTACGCCTATTACTAAAAACACTGCACAAACTATCAGCAGTATAGCCATTAACGGCCAAACAAACTTCCACCATGATTTAAGGCTGATGCCTACCAGTGCGAGCGAAGGTAACAGCAAGCCAGTTGGGGTAATGAAGCCCATAATGCCCATACCAAACAAGTAGCTATTTACAATCTCCCTACCGGGCACGTGTGCTGCGGCGGCCAGCCCACCCATAATAGGCATCGTAACTACCGCCATACCAGACGAGCTCGAAATAAATAAGGTGAACAAACAATACAATACCAGCATCATCACCATAAACACGCCCGATGGCATACCACTCACCAATTGGGATGCCTCGTAAACAATGGTATCGCTAATGTTGCCGCCATCCAGTATAGCGGTAACGCCCCGGGCCGCCCCAATAATGAAAGCTACGCTTAATAAACCTTCGGCACCTTTAATAAACGTTTCTATAAAATCCTTTTGCCCCATGCGCTGCAGTATGGCAATTAACACAGCAGCTACCAAAAACACGGCCGACATTTCCAGCAGCCACCAGTGCCATACCACAACACCCGTTATCATGGTGGCAAATGCCAAAAAGAAAACGATTAGCAATAAAATAGTGCGTGATGTTAGCGGGCTGCCGCCGCCCTGTTCGCTAAATGCTGGGAACGGGCTTTGCACAGCGCCATCAGACCGGTAAACCAGCGAAGCAGAAGGATTATTACGCACTTTTTGCGCGTACCGGAACACGTAAGTGATGTATATAGCGGATGACAAGACAAACATCAACAAGCGGCCATTCAGACCATCGGTCCAGCTGATACCACAGGCATTTGATGCAATTATGGTAGAGAAAGGATTGGAGAATGAAGATAGCGTACCCAGTTGCGTACCACCAAATATAATCGCTACCGGAACCAGCAAATCATACCCCGCAGCTAAAAACAAGGGTACCAGTACAGGGTAAAATGCAAAGGCTTCCTCGGCCATACCGTAAGATGCGCCGCCAAAAGTGAGCAGGAATGTAATAATGATAATGAGCCAGCCCTCACGGCCGCGCATGGTTGCAGATAAGCTCTTCAGACCGGCCTCCAAAGCGCCGGTAGCATTAAAAACCTGAATAAAGCCGCCAATGAGCAGCACAAACAAAATAATATCAATAGTATCATAAATACCTTTAATGGGAGCCTCAATTACACTTACTACCCCCTGAGAATTTCGCGGTAGCCGATGATAACTGCCGGGCACAGATACCGGCTTGCGTATAGTTCCATTGGTAAAAGCCGCAACGGGCGCGCTTATGTGCAAGCTGTCCAGCGTTTTTTGAGTAACAGAAAGCTGCACTTCGGTACCGTTTTTATTCAGGACAAAGTATGGGGCCGAGTAGGTTAGCGTATAAAACTTACCGGCAGGAACCAGCCATGTTGCCAGTGCAGCCAATATAATGACCACCATTAAAACGGATAGCGGATGTGGTATTTTACTGATTAAGCGCATGCTATCTTAATAATTTGTCCTTACTGCTCCTTCTTAATAAGAAAGCAAGGGTGTGTTCGTTAGTCGCCTGGTGAGCCCTTGCTGTCACGCAAGCATCTGCCTTTATGAGGGGCAATTTGACGTTCACTTATTCTTTTTTGACATTCTTTAATATCAGCAAATTGAGCGGGTTAATGCTATAACCGCTCAGGTTGTTTTGGTAAAGGTTAACCAGCTTGTCATAATACAAAATCACCACAGGCGATTGCTGCATCATCAGGTTGTCCATTTGCTGGTATAATTTAAATCGCTGCTGATTGTCGCTTATGCGGTAAGCCTGCTCAAACAGTGCATCAAACTGCCGGTTATGAAAGCCCGTATAATTGGGCCCGAATGGTATCTTATTTTTCCCGTAAAATACCGACAGGTAATTTTCAGCATCTGGGTAATCGGCAATCCATGATGCTCTAAAGAAATTAACGCCATTTTTGGCAATCAAATCGCGCAAGCTGGCTCCCTGTACAAGCTCCACCCGTGTGCGTATGCCTACCTTTTGCAGCTCGCCCTGTATAAATTCAATTAGGTCGCGGTAGCTTGTAGTGGTACTCAACACTACCTCGGGTAAATTTTTACCACCCGGAAACCCGGCCTCTACCAGCAGTTGCTTGGCTTTTTCGGGATTATAGCGGTATCCATGCACCGCAGCAGTATCAAACCCGGGCATACCCTGCGGTATAAAGCCGGCATATCCCGGCGTACCGGTACTGTTGCGCAAAAATTTGATCATGTTGGGTTTGTTAATAGCGTAATTAACCGCCTGCCTAATCTTTAATTGCTTTAAAGGCGAGTTTTTAACAATGGCAATATTGGTATCAACCAATATACCCAGGTATTCGGTATTTAAATAGGGGGCAATGTGAACCTTAAACCTGCCTTTGTATTTTTTGGTTACCCGACCCGATTTGGTTAGAATATCATCGCGATAGCTGCCATCGATGCCATTAAAAAAGTCGAGCTTTTTTTTGATGAACTCCATAAATGCGGTCTGCTTATCGCTGATAAAGGTTGACCTTATAGCATCCAGGTGAGGTAGCGGCCCGCCTTGCTTATCCTTTTCCCAGTAATGTTCGTTCTTGAGCAACACCATTACCTCGCCTTCTTTCCAGTACTTAAATTTAAACGGACCGGTTCCCACGGGGTGGCTCCGGAAATCCTTGCCATAGTGTTCAACTACCTCGCGTGGAACTAAAGAACAGTATTGGGCAGTAAGCACACTCAACAACGGCGGAAAGGGCTGCTTTAACCGGATTTGAAAGGTAGTATCGTTCAATGCTACAAACGCCTCTTTACCGGTTACCTTATCACTAAAAATCCATGAACCTGACGAGGCTACTTTTGGGTCAATAAGGCGGCCGAAGCTGTAGGCAAAATCAGCAGCGGTGGCTATCCTCCCCTTTCCTCCGGCAAATAAGGCATCGTCCTGAAAGCGCACATCGTTGCGTAAATGAAAGGTATAAATGGTTCCATCAGCAGACAGCTCCCAGGTTTTGGCAACGCAGGGTATCACGTGCAGGCTATCATTAATCTGTACTAACCCGTTATAAATTTGGTTATCCATCCACACTGCATTCTGGTTCCGTGCAAAAGCCGGGTCCAGCGAGCTAAGACCTTGATCGAGGTTGACGCTAAAGATGGTTTTATGCGATGAATCATTTGCCGGGCGGCAACCCGCCATTATACATGCCCACAGTAACAGCAGCCAGTATTGTTTGTAGCTATACATTGTGCTAAATATCCGAAAATATTTCATTGATAGCTTACAACCGCCCTTTTGCGTTACTATTTTTACTGTACATTAGCTTTACTTAAACCAACTGCATGAATAAAGGACGCTTAGAGGCATTTAGCGATGGTGTGATCGCCATTATCATCACCATTATGGTACTGGAACTAAAAACACCCCACGGCGGCACACCCGCCGATTTAAAGCCGTTGATACCGGTGGCTTTAAGCTATATACTCAGCTTTGTTTATGTAGGCATATACTGGAACAACCATCACCACATGCTGCATGCCGTGCGACAGGTACGGGGTAGCGTGCTTTGGGCCAACCTGCACTTGCTGTTCTGGCTATCCGTTATTCCGTTTGTAACCAGTTGGATGGGCGAAAACCACTTTTCGAAATGGCCCGTGGCGCTTTACGGTGTTATATTATTGATGAATGGCGCGGCTTACAGTATACTGGCCTTATTACTGGTTAAACAAGCCGGGCCACAATCAACATTGGCAATAGCTATTGGCAAGGATTGGAAAGGAAAGCTTTCGGTAATAATTTACCTTGTTTCGGTAGCAGTGGCCTTTATAGAACCGGCGATCAGTTTGGTTTTATATACCCTCGTTGCCCTGATGTGGATCATACCCGACAGACGTATTGAACGTGTGCTGTTAGAAAAAGAAGACAGCTAAAATAACCTCCTCACCATCAGCATTAAAGCTCAATTTAATATAAATTATGCGGCAGGCGTGTAACGATAGCTTACTTTTAAGCTCTTAATTATATATACCTATCCTGCATGAAACCATTATATAGCCTGCTTATACTATTAACCGGCCTTGTACTACCCGGATTTTCACAAACACAAAAACCGCAAGATAAAATCAGCATTATGCTGATGGGCAGCACACACTTTGGGCAAGAAGCTTTTCACAAACAAGGCCCGTCTATGGACCTGTTCAGCGCGGGCCGCCAAAAGGAAATAGCCGCTATTAACAACCAACTGGCGGCTTACAAGCCCGATATGATTCTCATTGAGCGAGAGCCAAGTGAGCAGCATATGGTGGATAGCTTATACCAGCTATTTAAATCCGGAAAACTTGAGTTTATCCAGTTGGAGCATGGCCGTGCTGAACAATACCAGTTTGGCTACAACATAGCGCGAAAATTGAATTTACCGCGTGTTTATGCTGTAGACTTTTATACCAGCGTACCTACCCGCTTAATTAAGGAGGGGAAGAATTTAGAGCATTTTACTGATGCCATGAACGCCTACTCAGCAATAGGACGAACGCTTGATGGGGATTTGAAAGAACAAAAGCTAAGCCTGAAAGGCTACCTGCTAAAGTTGAACTCGCCCCAACTTTACCAGCTTACCTATTATAACATTTACATTAACCCGGCGAAAATCACCAACGGTAGCTTTGGCAAAACCGACCAAATTACGGATACCGCCCGGATTGACAAAGAACACATTGGCGCCGATTATATCTCTTTATTCTACAGCCGCGAGCTTAAAATTTATAGTAACATCCTAAGCGTACAGCAAGCTTACCAGGGCAAACGCATTTTGCTTATTATGGGCCAGCGTCATGCGGCGGTATTGTCTAAGATTTTTGAAAATGACCCTGCTTATCAATTAGTGCCCATAAGCCAGTATTTGAAATAACACTTTGCAAGTTTGATGCATTATCACAACTCAATTTATGGCGTATCAATCAAGCTAGTATTTAGAACCTGATTACATCCGCATCGGGCGGTGTATGCCCCAACAGCCTGAACATACTTAACAACTGCCCTTTATGGTGAAACTCATGCGTAATTACATGGGTAAATATCTCAAGCGGGGTTGATTGCTCGTTTTGGCCGTTTGCGGTGATGCCGCTAACTACCTCGTTTAATTTACTACGGTAATGGTTTAAAAAGGTATCCACCATTAAATCAACCATACTGTATAGCTCCCTAATGCTGCTTATACTGGTGAAGGCATTTTCATTGGCATATTCCCGATTGAACTGCATGGCAAAGTTAGCCGTCCAGTGCAAGTATACGTTGGCATTGTGCACTAGCAAGTAGGCTATGCTTTTACCAAACGCAGGTACCGGCACCTGTAACAGATCGCTTAAATGCTGTGCAGCAAAATCCAACACTACCTCGCGCGAACCTTTAATCATCTGATATTGCTGTTGCAATATGGCTATCTCTTCCATAAAAATAATTGGAATGCTAATTTACTCAGCAGCCGGGTCTTGTGCAAACAGGCGACTTAATTGCTGGTAAAGCTCAGGGTGTTTGTTTTGTAGCTGTTCGGGCTTTTCAAAAAAGTACTCGGCAGCTACGGCCAAAAATTCCGCTTCGTTGGTAGCGGCATAAGGGTTAATATCTGACTTGCCTTTCTCAATCCTGTTAATCTCCTGGTGCATCATTTTTAGCCAGGGGGCTGCATACTCATGCGGCAGCAGGTTTTCAGGCACGCCATCTGTAGCGCCATCAGACTTATCGAGCAGATGCACAAACTCATGTATACCCGTATTCTGCTTTCCCGACGAACTGGAAAAACCATTTCTTAATGCGGCCCTCGATAACAACATTTGCCCGTTCATAAAGCCTGAGCCAACCATGCCCATAATGTTACGGCTGCCGTCCTCCCCTTCAAACTGAAAATCATTGTTAAAAGCATCAGGGTATAAAATAACGTTGGTCAGGTTGTTATACCGCCACTCGTTGTAACCAAAAATAGGGATTACGGCACTTGCAGCTACCAGTACACGGTCAACATCATCAACCTCTAACCCTACGCCTTCAATCCGGATGCTTTGTATAAACCCGGCAATCATGCCCTCAAACTTTTGCTTTTCCGGTTCATCGAGCTTTTGAAAATAAGGCACATGCTCGGTTAGCAGCTGTTTGTAATTTGAATCCAATGGTTGTAACGGCGTTTCGGCCGACCGCTTTTTACCAAAAAGTTTAACACCAATGAAGGCTAACAAGAGTATTACAATAACGGCTACAACAATAAAAGAGGTCATAATTACAGATTAGTTAGGTAAAGTAAACATTGCACAAACCATATAGTTGATACCGCTAAAACTTTTACCATACAAAAGAGGCACTTTAAAAGTGCCTCTTCAATTTTATTTTTTTAACCGTTCCTTTAAAAACTGCCCGGTAAAACTTTTCTTGTCTTTAAGCAGATCTTCGGGCAAACCCTCAAAAACCAGGGCACCGCCATTGTTGCCACCGCCAGGACCGATGTCGATCACCCAGTCGGCGCACTTAATTACATCCATGTTGTGCTCTATTACAATAATGGTATTGCCTTGTTCCAGCAGGGCGTCAAATGATTTTAGGAGCTTCTTGATATCGGCAAAGTGTAAGCCGGTAGTAGGCTCATCAAAAATGAACAGTGTTTTGCTGGCATTATTACCTTTAATAAGGAAAGATGCCAGTTTAATGCGCTGCGCCTCGCCGCCCGAAAGCGTGTTAGACGATTGCCCTAATTGTACATAACCCAAACCTACATCTTGCAAAGGTTTTATTTTGTTGATGATCTTTTGCTCTTTTACAAAAAATTCCAGCGCCTCATCAATCGTCATTTGAAGGATTTCTGAAACGTTTTTTTCCTGGTAAGTTACGTCAAGTATATGCTGCTTAAAGCGGTTGCCGTTACACGCCTCGCAAGGCAAAAAGATATCAGCCATAAATTGCATTTCAATCTTTACCTCGCCCTCGCCCTGGCATACATCACAGCGGCCGCCCTCTACGTTAAATGAGAATGCCGATGGTTTTAAACCCGCAGCTTTAGCCGCCGGCTGGCTAGCATAAAGATTACGTATCTCATCCCACGCCTTTACATAAGTAACCGGGTTTGAGCGCGATGAACGGCCTATCGGGTTCTGGTCTACCAGCTCAACAGATTCTATTTTGCCATAATCGCCTTCAATACTATCATAAGAACCGGTTTGTTCGCCTGAGTAATTACCCAATACCTTTTGCAGTGCCGGGTGCAGTATACGTTTCACCAAACTGGTTTTACCCGAGCCAGATACACCGGTTACTACCGAAAGTACGCCCAACGGAAACTTCACATCTACATGCTTTAAGTTATTTTCGCGGGCGCCTTTTATCTGGATGAAATCATTCCACTTACGGCGTTGTGCAGGTACAACTATCTCTTCGCGGCCGCTCAGGTATTTTCCGGTTAAGCTATTATCATCGGTTAAGATTTGCGCATAAGTACCCGAAAATATAAGCTGACCACCGTGTGTGCCAGCCTCTGGGCCAATATCAATCAGGTGATCGGCAGCTTGCATAATTTCTTCTTCATGCTCTACTACCAATACGGTATTACCTACATCGCGCAGGGATTTTAATACCGTAATTAGTCGCTGGGTATCGCGCGGGTGCAGGCCAATACTAGGTTCATCCAGCACATAAACCGACCCTACCAGGCTGCTTCCCAATGAGGTAGCCAGGTTAATACGCTGCGATTCACCGCCCGAAAGAGTATTTGAGAGCCGGTTGAGCGTTAGGTACCCTAAGCCCACATCGTTCAAGAAAGATATGCGGTTGGTTATTTCCATCAGCAAACGCTTACCAATTTTGGCATCGTGTGCATCCAGTTGCAAATCACCAAAAAACTGCTGTGCAATATCCAGCGGCATCAGCACAATATCGGTAATAGAGTGGCCGGCCACTTTTACATAAGTGGCATCAGGCCGTAAACGGCTGCCCTTACAATCAGGACAGGTGGTTTTACCGCGGTAGCGCGACAATATTACCCGGTATTGTATCTTGTAGGTTTGTTCCTCTATCTCTTTAAAGAAAGCATCCAGCCCTCTGAAGTATTTATTACCTGTCCACAAAAGCTTCTTTTGCTTATCGGTTAACTGGCTGTAAGACCGATGTATTGGAAAATCAAACTTATCGGCCTGGCGAATAAGGTTTTGGTTCCACTCGCCCATTTTTTCGCCGCGCCAGGGCGCTATGGCGTTATCATATATAGATTTGCTTTTATCGGGTATAACCAAATCCTCATCTATACCAATCACCTTACCATAACCTTCGCATTTACGGCAAGCACCATACGGGTTATTAAAGCTAAAAAAATTGGGCGTAGGCTCTTCAAACCTAATCCCATCCAACTCAAAACGGTCACAAAAAAAGCTTTCCTTCTCCTGTTCGCTTTCAGGCTCCTGGTATTTTAAGTAGCAATCGCCTTTACCCTCAAAAAAAGCAGTTTGGGCCGAATCGGCTATACGGCTCAGCGTTTCCTCTTCATTGTTCTTGGTTACACGATCTACTACAATACGTAGCGGATCATTATCAGCCAGCGAATCGTTCCCTATAGATTCGTCTTCCAACAAACTTTCAATGCGTGATACTTGTCCGCGGTATTCCACACGTACAAAACCTTTTTGCAGCAACACTGCCAGTTCCTCTTTCAGGCTGCGGTTGTTATGCGGGTGCAGCGGACAAAGTATGGTCAGTTGCGTATCATCAGGCTGGGCCTGCGCAAAGTTAACCACATCGGTAACGGTATCTTTTTTTACCTGCAGGCCCGATACTGGTGAAAAGGTTTTACCAATACGCGAGAACAGCAGTTTAAGGTAATCGTAAATTTCGGTACTGGTGCCTACGGTTGAGCGGGGGTTGCTGGTAATTACCTTTTGCTCAATGGCAATGGCAGGTGCAATGCCTTTTATATAATCTACGTCGGGCTTATTCATGCGGCCCAAAAACTGGCGCGCGTAAGAGGATAAACTCTCTACATAGCGGCGTTGCCCCTCGGCGTACAGCGTATCAAACGCCAGTGATGATTTGCCCGATCCAGACATACCAGTTATAACCACCAACTGGTTTTTAGGTATGGCAATGTCCATGTTCTTCAAATTATGTACACGGGCGCCTTTAATAATAATATGGTGTTGAGGATCTTTCTCAGTTTCTATGCTCATTCTATTTTGAGTTCAGGGGCTGATGGTTATGGCTAGTGATTAACCACTCTTTATTCGCTAATTACAAACCTAACTTTACAACTTATTTAATGTGCAAAAATCCTAAATTATTTAGCATTATGCAAGCATTGATTACTTTACTGCATACTTAAACACTTAAGTAAAAGAAAGGTGATATAAATCCATAGGTTATTGTAGAAAAACTTACGAAAAAGTCGCTAACTTTCCTCTCCCAAAAGTTGTGCGATATTTCCAATTAACAGGCAATGACGGTTAAACCTTCAGTACAAAAAGCAGTCAAATAATACAAAGCAGCTTGTTACATAGTATCAAGATGTTACGTATATATAACCAATAACCTAAGACATTATTATCAGTAAATGTTCTTTTCAAGACGCGTTCAGTTTGTGCGCCAGGGAGTTTGTCATTGTAATGTGTTATAACATATAACCTTAAAAATTATTTGCATGTTAACACAATATTTAGTTTATTTGATATAGTAATTAAGAGGAACCCCTATCGATTAGAACTTTACTTGAAACGTAGTTTAATTTAAATTAATTGATTTTAAAGTAGAAGTTCTATGGATTTTCATTTGAAAAGTGATCAGGATTTAATCCATCTGTATATAGACGGCCATGAGGGAGGGCTTGTTGAGCTCATCCGCCGTTATCAAACTAAAATTTACACATCCATTTACTTGCTGGTTAAAGATGAATACCTGGCCGAGGATATTTTCCAGGATACCTTCATCAAAGTAATTAACACGCTAAAGGCCGGCAAATATAACGAGGAAGGTAAATTTTTACCCTGGGTAAGCCGCATTGCCCATAACTTGGTGATTGACCATTTTCGCCGTGAAAAACGCACGCCTTTAGTGAGCGGTGGCGACGACTTTGACATTTTTGAAGTGTTAGGTCATTATGACGAGAGCACCGAAGACCGCATGGTACGCGAGCAAACCCACAAAGATTTAAAAGCATTAATCCATTTATTACCGGCTGAGCAAAAAGAAGTATTGATTATGCGCCACTTTGGCGACATGAGCTTTAAGGAAATTGCCGACGTAACCGAGGTGAGCATAAACACTGCCCTGGGCCGCATGCGCTATGCCTTAAATAACTTACGCAAGATGATGCAGACCAAAGAGTTGAGTTTGAAGAACTGATTGTAATTAAAATTAAAAATTTATATCGCCCGCTAAAATATTAGATAAGCGATATGCGTTATGGTGTAATACAAACACTTTAAAGCTTATGGGCGAAACTTCTACAAGATTTTTAAACGCACTTACAAACAACACTATGGTGGAGGGATTAGATGTAACCGAACACGTGGACGCCGATGAACTGTTGTTTCATCATGCTATCCGCACTGAACTGGATCTTTTGCAAAAAAAGCCAAAACAGCAAACCATCGAAAACCTGCTCAACTATTCGAAAAGCTTGCGTTAACAAACTACCAAAGCCCTGCCAACGCAGGGCTTTTTGTATATTTGTACCCTCATGTTAAAAAAAGAACGCTACCAGTTATTTGTTGATTATTTCTCAAAAAACCAACCTAACCCGGTAACCGAGCTGCATTATTCCAATCCATATGAGCTACTAGTGGCTGTAATACTATCGGCCCAATGCACCGATAAGCGCATCAATCAGATCACGCCTGCCCTATTCCAACGCTTTCCGACGGTTGAAGACCTGGCTGCATCTTCATCAGATGAAATTTTTACTTACATACGCAGCGTAAGCTATCCTAACAATAAAGCCAAGCACCTGGCCGGCATGGCAAAAATGCTGGTAGAGCAATTTAACAGCCAGGTACCCTCAGATTTGGATGAGCTGCAAAAGCTCCCCGGCGTAGGCCGTAAAACGGCTAACGTAATAGCATCTGTAGTGTATGATGCACCGGCCATAGCAGTAGATACCCACGTATTTAGAGTAGCCAACCGCTTAGGTTTAACCACCAACGCAAAAACACCGCTGGCGGTAGAGAAACAATTAGTTGAGTATTTGCCCAAGCAAACACTGGGTTTTGCACACCACTGGCTTATACTGCACGGCCGCTACATTTGTGTGGCCCGTAAACCCAAATGCGAGATATGCCCCCTTACCCATTTTTGTAAGTATTACCAAAGCGGTAAGGCAGCGCTGGTGTTCAGCAAAACGGCTAAGGTAGCAAAGGTAAAAACGGTTAAAGCGGCAAAAGCAGTTAAGGCTGATGTAATAGGCGACGATTTAAGCCTTAGCTCAGGCAGTTAATGGTCCTGCACTTAATCACTTTGATTTAATTAAAGGTTAATGCTATTTTTGAATACCATGAGACACGCTTTTTTAATGCTTGCCTGTATTGCAATCATGATTTGCTCCTGCAAAAAGGATAAGATCAACACTGTTAAACAGGAGCAGGACGACCCTAACTGGATTAAGTTGGAAATTCCTAATGCACGCGATGCTTATGCTTTTGCCGGTAGTATTGATGATACACTACTGGTTACCACTTGGGTTAAGGCTTACTTTACCACCAACAAAGGGAAAACCTGGCAAGAATCAAAGAATTTTAACGGACAGGTACAGGGCTTAATTACATCGGGCGATTCAGTTATTGCACTGGCTGCAACCGGCGGCCTCGAACTTGAAGGAACTTACGGAGCTGGCCTTGCACAATATTACACGTTAGATTATGGCAGAAGCTGGAATCCTTATTTAAAACCTGATGGAGGTTATCGCTCCAAATCAATTGGAATTTCACAGTCGGCCGATAAACAGGTTACTTACAAGTTAAAGTATAATGTTTCGCCGCTTACAAAAAACGATTATACCGCCTATATACATAACCCTACGCAAATTACAAGAACCATTTACGGCAGCACCAATCTGATTAATTTTCCATTCAAGAGAAAAATACACAACTTATACCTGGATAATCATGACCGCTTATATGTGGCAGCGTCGGGCGGTGCGTACATTGCCGAAACTAATAGCTTTAATGGTGGCGGTACTGATGACTCGGCCATAATCTACATATCGCGCAATACACTGCCTTAACTTAACCAATGTGAATACTGCATGGGTGTGCCAATCCGCAATTATTGATGGGCAATATTACGAGATACAAGGGCTTAACATTTGGGATTATGAGTGGACGAACACCCAGGAGTTGGTATCGGTTAAAGACCCAATATATGGACAGACACATGTAATGGCCATTTACCAGATCATTACGGCTACTCAAACTATAACCTTTGCTGCAGGCGAATTCTCAAACCTTGTTTGGGGTATCTACACTCAAGTTTAACTCACCTTCAATGAATGAAGTACGCTTTTACCAACTGCATAGCCGCTTTCTCATCATCCGCGCAAACATCGCAAAAGGTGCCTATGCCATTAACCGGGCCTTCGTACTCCCAGGCAAATAGCTTATTGTATTTTTTTGTTGGTCCAATTACCCGCAAATTAATTCCTTCAGGTATCACATATAGTTGATAATTGCCGGGCAGGCCAACTTTAAACCCCGGTTTGCCCTTATAAGTGGTTTTACCCAAGTATTGCGCAGGCTGAGTCTTGTCATTCTTTCCATAAGAGTAAATGATTTCCACACGCTTACTACCCTTAGTCCAGAAAGAAAAGTGCTCATAAGCAGCAGTGCCCCGTTTACCAGATGAATAATTAGCAACTTTTTGTGCAAATGCACTTGCAGATAGTATTAATAGAGCTGTAGCTACATAAATTGTTTTGGTCATGACAGGCAGATTTGGTTTGTTAATTAAGGTAAAGACAAACAAATTTGCGAAAAGTTGAGAACCATTTTGGTTAGCCTTGGTTAGTGGACTACAAGATTGTTGCTTACCCCAAGGTTAAATGCACACATAGCGTAAAACACTAAACGTATTTAACACATAAATGGAATATGATAATGTGATAAATCCTTTTTATTATCATATTTGAACTAAAACAATCGTCACTACCAGAACAAAATATATTACATATGCAGGAGTTAGACCCAACCATTTTACAAAAAGCAAATTCATGGCTCGAAGGTAATTATGATGCCGATGTTAAACAGGCCGTACAAAAGTTACTGGACGACAAAGCATATACAGAATTAACCGACTCGTTTTACCGCGATCTGGAATTTGGTACCGGTGGCTTGCGCGGCATTATGGGGCCGGGTTCAAACCGGGTAAATAAATATACTATTGGTGTGGCTACGCAAGGCCTGGCTAATTATCTTAAAAAGACCTATCCCGGCGAGCAGGTAAAGGTGGCAATTGCGCATGATAGCCGCAACAACTCTGATGTATTGGCCGGTATTACGGCCGATGTATTTTCGGCTAACGGCATTTATGTTTACTTCTTTAAAGCTTTGCGTCCTACTCCCGAACTGTCGTTTGCAGTTAGGCATTTAGGGTGCAAAAGCGGTGTTATGTTAACGGCTTCGCACAATCCTAAAGAGTACAACGGCTATAAGGCCTACGGGGCTGATGGTGGCCAGTACGTAGCGCCTCATGATAAAGCGGTGTTGCAGGAAGTAGCAGCAATTAAAAGTATAGACGAAGTAAAGTTTACCCGCAACGAAGCTAACATTGAGCTGATTGGTGAGGAGATTGATAAACTCTATCTGGATAGCATTGCTACGCTTTCCATATCGCCTGAGGCTATACAGCGCCAAAAAGGTTTAAAAATAGTTTACTCGCCTATACATGGCACCGGCATTACTTTGGTTCCTAAAGCTTTGGAACAGTTTGGTTTTGAGAACGTAATTCTGGTAGAAGAGCAAACCACGCCTGATGGCAACTTTCCAACCGTGGTTTACCCTAACCCTGAGGAAAAAGAAGCTCTAACCCTGGCCCTCAAAAAAGCGCAGGACGTTGACGCCGACCTGGTAATGGCAACCGACCCTGATGCCGACCGCGTAGGCATTGCAGTAAAAAACAGCAGCGGCGAGTTTGTGCTGCTGAACGGTAACCAAACAGCTAGCTTGCTTATTGATTACCTGTTAACCGCCTGGGAAGAGAAAGGCAAATTAACTGGTAATGAGTACATCGTAAAAACTATTGTAACCTCATATCTGCTCGATGCTATAGCGGCCGACAAGGGCGTAAAATGCTACAACACCCTTACCGGCTTTAAATTTATCGGCGAGCTGATGACCCAGTTTGAAGGCAAACAAACCTTTATTGGCGGTGGCGAAGAAAGCTATGGTTACCTTATCGGCGAGTTTGTACGCGATAAAGATGCTGTAGTATCGGCAGCATTTATTGCCGAGATGACGGCTTTTTACAAAGATAAAGGCAACAGCCTGTTTGATGCACTGGCCAACATCTATCTTAAATATGGTTTCTACAAAGAAAAACTGATCTCCATAACCAAAAAAGGTAAGGAAGGAGCCGAGGAGATTAAAGCCATGATGCAGCGCTACCGTACCAATCCGCCTGCAACATTGGGTGGTTCAAAAGTAGTTGCGTTAAAAGATTATGAGCAGCGTGTGGAAACAGACTTGAATACCAATACGACTAAGCCTATCGAGCTACCTAAGTCAGACGTATTACAGTTCGTTACCGAAGATGGCAGTATTATATCCGCTCGTCCATCAGGCACCGAGCCTAAAATTAAATTCTATTGCAGCGTAAAAGGTGAATTAACCAGAAAAGAGGTTTATCAGGAAACCGACCAGCAAATGGATGCCAAGATTGACGCCATAATGCAGGATTTAGGTGTTTAATGTTACTCCATGATTATAACGATCCCGGGCTATTCAGTCCGGGATTTTTGTTTAAAAAGTAATTGTACAGCTTACTATCTTATTGATATGCACAAACAACACACCTACGCCTCAACCCTAACCTGGACCGGCAACACAGGCCAAGGTACCTCAAACTATCGCGTTTATGAGCGTTCTTACGAAATCAGCATCGGCAATAAAGCGGTAATTCAGGGATCGTCAGATCCGGCTTTTCGTGGCGATGCAGATAAACATAACCCGGAGGAAATGTTGCTGGCTTCGTTATCGAGTTGTCACATGCTTTGGTTTTTGCATGTGTGCGCCGAAGCAGGTGTTAATGTATTAGCCTATACCGATAAGGCTACCGCTGTTATGATTGAGGAAACTAATGGCAGCGGCTACTTTACCGAGGCTACACTGAAGCCGCACGTGCTAGTTAGCGACGCTACAATGCTTGCAAAGTTGGATGAACTGCACCACACAGCTAACCGGTTTTGCTTTGTTGCCAATTCGGTTAAGTTTCCTGTATACCATAAGGGCACGGGTGAAGTAGCATAATTTTAAAATGGCATAAAACTCTGTGTAAAAAAACGCCAGCTTATCTTAAAGCAGCCTGGTCAAAACTGTGCCATTAACATTTTACTTTATGCTTCATAAATACCTAATATTACGGCGAATTTTATAGCGCTGCTAATATTGGTAAAGTTAAAGCGGCGGGTAACATCAATTCACTTACTATAATTGGTTTAACTGGAACAATCAGGGCTAATTTAAAACAATAGATGACTTACCGTTGGTCTATCACTCCAATTAAACAGCAACTGCTATTTGTTGTGCATTGCGCCGCATAGGTTGTAACTGCCAATAAGTTAAGCTACGCCACAGCCATTCGAGCGGTCCAAACAAAAAATACTTTAGCCATACCGGGCTTACAATTAGTTGTATGACCCATATCACAGCAACTACATAGTATAATTGGTAATACTGCAGGTCTGCAAATTTATTTAAGCCATAACCAAAAAAGTAAAGCGTACAAAACATAGTTTGCATAATGTAATTGGTAAAAGCCATTTGTCCAACAGCGGCCAGGCGGTTAGTTAACCCTTTAAACACCCCGGCACGTACCATAAGCAACAGTACGCTGGCATGTGCCATAACCAACAATATACGTTGAAAGGGATAAATTAACCCCCACCACGACATGGCATGCGTTTCGAGGTAATGTATAGAAGCCGCACTGCCATGCGCTTGCCGGTAATCATGGTAGTAATCTAACATAACCAATGGCAGGCCAACACCGTAGCCAACCAGCGCTGTTAACCTGTATTGGGTGGCCGTCCACCCGCCGGTCATAAATCCCCACTTATAAAGAGCCATGCCCAGCATCATTAAGGCCAGCACATCCCATATTAAAAAAATAAAGTATTTAGTTTGAAAGCCCCAGGTTAGCGGACGTATATAACTGGCCACCCCGTTGTAGTCAGATTTCATACTGCGGGTATGCGCGGCTATCTCGGTTTTATTGGGCAAAAACTCTTTTTCGGTTGCCCGCCAGGTGGTAATCGCTTGCAGTTGCTGTTTACTTAATGGCTTGTTTTGTTTTTGCAGGGCTATAGCGCTATTGTAAGCCAGCCGCTGCCCTCTGATATTTTGATAGAATAATGTAGACGCCGTAAAATCCAATATAGCTACAATAGGTACTGCCCAAACCAGGTACTTAGGCTTCATGTTACGAAAAATAAAAGCCAGCATACCTATAACGCCGTATCCGTATAAGATGTCACCCTCCCAAAGTAAAACATGGGCATGTATCAGGCCAAACAATACCAGCCAGCCCATGCGTCTAAAAAACAAGGCCTTAAACGGTTGTCCGTTCTGCGCTTTACGCATTACAAAAAGCAGTATGCCGGCCCCAAAAACCATAGAGAACAAGGCACGCATCTTACCTTCAAATAATACCGTAATTACAGCGTCCGTCCAAAAATTAATGCTGTGTGTATCCTGATGAAAAACGTCCGAATACCTTTCGGGCATGGCAAAACCCGGAATGTTCATCAGAAGGATTCCCAATAAGGCTATGCCCCGCAAAATGTCAATAGACTGTATACGGTCGGCTTGGGCAACCGGCTGTGCTTTGGATAAGGTTTGAGCTGGCATAATGTGAGTGTTAGTGGTTGTTATTACTAAGTTATATTACTAATAATTGTAAACCAATACTTTAACTCTTTTTAACAGCTCGTATTTTAAATTGGAGTATTTATACCAAACACAACTTGTGAAAAATATTGCGCAGTTGATGAACATGCCGCTGCGTGTGATATATAATGAAGTAAAGCCATTCAATGCGGGTATACGGACCCGAGCCCAGCAATTCAAAACCTATGCATTCATAAGTATAATCATAAGCAGCAGCGGCTTGTGTTACCTTACCGCGGGTTGCTTCCAATTGCTGCAAAAGCGTATCCTTATCTTTTGCCCCATCAGAAGGCACCACAAACTCCGGCGATTGCATCTTGATGGTAAAATCCAGAAACGCACTCCTGATTTCTTCCCGTTTTCGTCGGGCTTACGATTAGCCGGCCTGGCGCTGCCTCCAAATAATTCACCGATGCTCGATTGTGATTTTAACACGTGCTCTGCTAATTGCCCCGCCGTCCAACTGCCCTCAAAAGGTACCTGGTTAAATTGTGCAGGTGTAAATTTGCTTAACAATCTCAGCAGTTGCTGGGTAGTTTCTTCATACTCGCTTATGGCTTGTGCTATCATATCATTAAAAATATGATACAAAGCTATAGGCATTGCCGGTTCAAGGCAGGGTGCTAACACGGCAATCTACAATGCCAATTGCGACATTAACTGCCTGCTATTATTTTCTGCGCCACAGCTTGCCGGTATAATCCAGTTCCTGTAATCCCAACTGTACTTTCTGACCCGACGTAAAGCCCCAGACCGGTTCAAAGGCGTTTTGTAAGAACATATTCATTTTAGCCTCGCTAAAAAACCAGCATGGATATGAAGCATCATAAAAAGCAGGCGGCACGCTTTGAATTGTGAGGCGGTCTTCAGGCTCATCAATAAATGCAGTACGGTCTATCATCAGGTAGGGAATATTAGATTCTACCACCTTTGTTAACAGTTCGTATGGCCTTTCCATATATTGCAGTGAACTGGAGAACAGCAATAACTGTGGTGTACCGTTGTTCTTACACGCCTCCTCAAGTGAATAGTAAAAGTGCAGATGTTCATCCTCAAAATTCCTGCGGCCTTCTTCTACAAACATAGCTTGTTCAACCAGGCGCCATTCTAATGTTTGCAGGTGCTTTAAAAAAGGAAGATTTTGCCGGTACGATGTGCCCAGCGAGCCGCCATAATCAACCAGGCTAAGCCTGTTGTCGTTTTGCGATGCTATCCACAGTAGTGCAGCTAAAAGCGGATAAGCTACTTCAATATTGCTATAAGTAATGCCATCACGCTCATAAGCATACTTGCCCTCTTTAACTTGCAATGCGCCGGCCTTAACACGGTGCAATACCGTTTGGGCATTATAGCCGGTGGTTTTTTGCAGCGCATCCTGCCAGTTAGCATAGCGCCCATGCCACCCGTACTTAAAACTGTATCTAATAGCTCTCTTTAGTATCTCTGGCACAAACTCGCCTTTCTTAAATGGCATAATGATGATCTGTAATGGAATATTTTTGCTGTATATTTATGCTATACGGAAAATAAGACTAACGGGTTTATTAAACCCTTAATAAACCAAAACCTCGTTTAAAAATTTAAGTTACCTACCTTTATATCAACCAAAAATAAATTACTAATTTTTTTAGTATATAAACTTTATTAAGTATATTTGTTATAGAAAATAAACAAGATGAGTAACGCAAGCGCAGATAAATTAAAAGCATTGCAGCTTACACTGGATAAGCTGGAAAAATCGTACGGTAAAGGAACCATCATGAAACTGGGCGATTCTGTAATCGAGCCTATAGAGGTAATTCCGACCGGTTCGTTAACGTTGGACCTGGCTTTAGGTGTAGGCGGATTACCCAAAGGCCGTGTAATTGAGATTTACGGTCCCGAATCATCAGGTAAAACCACTTTGGCTATCCATGCCATTGCGGAATCGCAGAAGAGAGGCGGCATTGCAGCCTTTATTGATGCTGAGCATGCCTTTGATCGTTTCTATGCTCAAAAATTAGGAGTAGATGTAGAGAACCTACTGATCTCTCAACCTGACAACGGTGAGCAGGCTTTAGAAATTGCCGACAACCTGATCCGCTCGGGCGCCATTGATATATTAGTAATTGACTCGGTAGCAGCATTGGTACCTAAAGGCGAAATTGAAGGAGAAATGGGCGACTCTAAAATGGGTTTACATGCCCGCTTAATGTCACAGGCCTTACGGAAGCTTACCGGTACCATTAGCAAAACCGGATGTTGCTGTATTTTCATTAACCAGTTACGCGATAAGATTGGTGTAATGTTTGGTAACCCCGAAACTACTACCGGTGGTAACGCCTTAAAATTCTATGCTTCTGTACGTTTGGATGTACGCCGTATATCTCAAATTAAAGATAGTGATGAAGTATCGGGTAACCGTGTAAAGGTAAAAATTGTAAAAAATAAAGTGGCACCTCCGTTCCGTTTAGCCGAGTTTGACATTATGTTTGGCGAAGGTATATCCAAAGCCGGCGAGATCATTGACCTGGGTGTTGAGCATAACATCATTAAAAAAGCAGGTTCATGGTTTAGCTACGGCGACAGCCGCTTAGGCCAGGGTCGTGATGCTGTAAAACAATTAATTATCGACAATCCGGAATTAGCCGAGGAACTGGAAAACAAGATTAAACAAGTTGTATCAGGTGATAACATGCCTGAGGAAGTGGAATAAGCTTTTTAAATCTGATTAATTATACAAGCCGCTTTTAAGCGGCTTTTTTTGTGTGCCATTATTATTTAGTTTGTTGAAGCATCAGATGATAACTGCGTTTACAATATAGATGATGCTTATGCCGAAAGTAAAAGACCTTCTGTGCATCCTGATAAATAACTGACAAACATTTGCGGCATAGTGTGTTATTTTAATACCAGCAAATACATTCATTTCAACTACAAATACACACTATGGAATTCAGACAATTAGGCGCATCGGGGCTATTTGTACCGGTGCTTAGCTTTGGCACAGCAACCTTTGGCGGCGGCAACGAATTTTTTAAGGCTTGGGGCAATACCCAGGTTGATGAGGCTAAACGCCTGGTGAACCTTTGCCTTGATGCAGGTGTTAACTTTTTCGACACAGCCAATATTTACTCAGGCGGCGCTTCTGAAGAAATCTTAGGCCAGGCGTTAGAAGGCTTACGCAGCCAGGTACTTATATCCACCAAAGCAACCTTTCCTATGAGCGATAAGCCAAACGATTTTGGTTCATCACGCTCACACCTTATAAAACAATGTGAAGACAGCTTGCGCCGCCTCAAGACCGATCATATTGATATTTACCACATGCACGGTTTTGATGCCAACACACCGGTTGAGGAAACATTAAAAGCTTTAGATGACCTGGTCACCAGTGGCAAGATACGTTACATTGCCTGCTCAAATTTTTCGGGTTGGCACTTAATGAAATCTTTATCCATATCAGAACGTTACGGCTGGTCTAAATATGTAGCCCACCAGGCATATTATTCATTACTCGACCGCGAATTTGAGTGGGAATTGATGCCGTTAGGTATTGAACACAAAGTAAGCACTATCGTTTGGAGTCCGCTATCGTCGGGCCGTTTAGGTGGCAAGTTCCGCAGAAACCAGCCGATTCCCGAAAATAACCGCATGGCCCAAGGCGGATCACATGGTCCGGCTACCAACTTTGAGTTGTTGTACAAAATTGTGGATGCCTTAGATGAAGTAGCCGAGGAGACCGGCAAATCAGTACCGCAAGTGGCCTTAAACTGGTTGCTACAGCGCCCAACTATTGCCAACATTATAATTGGCGCACGCGATGAAGAGCAACTAAAACAAAATTTGGGCGCCGTGGGCTGGAACTTAACTACCGACCAAGTTAAAAAACTGGACGCTGCCAGCGACCGCGACCCGATATATCCTTACTGGCACCAACGTCAAAACCCGCAACTGATACCGCCGCCTAAGTTTTATTAATCGGCAATTATATAAGATAAGAAAAGCCGCTTTGTTGGTCAAAGCGGCTTTTCTTATTTTAAAACTTTATTTAGGAAACCTGTAATATATGCCACTGTAGGTGTAAACCAGGGCTCAAATAGGCAAAACGCATGAGGAGAATCCGGAAAGGTATGCACCTCGTTATAAATATGATACTGGTTTAAGATGTTTATATAATCGGTACGACCAGCATGCATTCGGTCTACCGAACTGTTGATGAAAAGCGTAGGTGGTGTGCGGGAACCAACATGGGCCAAAGCGCCTGCTTGTTGCCATAATTCCGGTTTTTCAGTTTTGGTATAACCAAACCAATTTGTGCCAGCCGAAACAGACTTACTGTCGTCACCCTCGCCCGATTCGGGGTGAATGAAAGCGAGCGTGCCATCAATATCAACAATGGCTTTAATGCCAGGTACGGTAGTACCTAACAAGGTGGCCAACTGCCCTCCTGCCGAAAAGCCGCAAACAACTATTCTTTGCGTATCTACTTTGTATTTTTTTGCATTGGCTTTTATCCAGCTAATAGCAGCTTGCAGATCTTGCACGGCTGCCGGGTACAAAGCATGGGTTGATAAGCGGTAAGCAGGTGTAAAGCAAACAAAACCTTGCTCCGCCAGTCGCGCAGCAAGTGGGTGATGCTGTGTACGGCTACCGGAGCGCCAGCCACCACCATGAATAATGATTACGGCGGGCAAAAGCTTTTGAGCTGCTTTCTTTGGCCTAAACACATCTAATAGCAACTTCTGATCGTTTACTGTTAGATAATTGATATTTTGATTTGCCTTTACCAATGGCGGCAGACTGTCTTTTACCAATTGTATTTGCGGATACTTCTTTTTAGCGTTTTTGTAAGCGCTATAATTAGTAAAAGAGGCATCGGGCTGTTGTGTAAGGCCGGCAGTGCGCTGGGCGTATGTACCCGTAGCCACCAATAAGCTTGCAATCAAAAAAAGGCACCTTACCATAAGTTTTTTAATTATTTGCCGCCTGTACGCACATACATGTAAACAATAGCAATAACAACAGTTAAGCCAAGTACCACCAAACCGGTGATGCCTTTGCGCTTGTCCTGCCGCATTACCCAAATTAACAACCCTACCAGGGGAACTACAAAAATCAACCAGAATATTAGTGAGGGTATGCTCATAAAATTATGTTTAAAATGGCATGCGGGCCAGCGGCGCCACATGTTGGTCCGTAAAATCACCTTTTAAATATTTATGGTAACCGGCTATGGCTATCATTGCAGCATTGTCGGTACAATACTCCATTTTGGGTATAAAAGTATTCCAGTGGTATTTTGCGCCAACATCGAGCAAACCTTGCCGTAAACCGGTGTTAGCCGAAACGCCTCCGGCCAAAGCTATATCCTTAATGCCATAAGCCTTTGCTGCTTTGGTTAATTTGTTCAGCAATATGGTCACAATGCGTTTTTCAACAGAAGCGCAAATATCGGCTAAGTTGTCCTTTACAAAGGCGGCATTTTTAGCTTCGTTGTTTTGGATGAAATACAAGATAGCTGTTTTTAACCCGCTAAAGCTAAAGTTATAGCCGGGTATCTGCGGCTCCGGAAACTGGAAAGCATCCGGATTGCCCAATCGGGCATGCTTATCAATCAGCGGACCGCCGGGATAGGGCAAACCCAGTATTTTACTGGTCTTATCCATTGCCTCGCCTGCAGCGTCGTCCTGCGTGTGGCCAATCACTTCCATATCAAAGTGATCCTTTACCAAAACTATTTGTGTATGTCCGCCCGAAACAGTCAAACATAAAAAGGGAAATGATGGTTTAGGTTCATCAATAAAGTGCGCCAAAATATGGGCCTGCATGTGGTTCACCTCAATAAGTGGAAGGTTATTAGCCAGGGCAAATGCTTTGGCAAATGATACGCCCACTAAAAGTGAACCTAAAAGGCCTGGTCCGCGTGTAAAAGCTACTGCATCAATATCATTTTTGCGTATTTTTGCGTTAGATATTGCTTGCTGTACAGCAGGAATGATATTCTGTTGATGAACCCTTGATGCCAGCTCAGGCACAACGCCTCCATAGGCCTCATGTATGGTTTGGTTGGCTATGATGTTACTAAGCATCGCACCATCCGCACATACAGCAGCCGAGGTTTCATCGCAAGAAGATTCTATTCCTAAAATTACAGGCACTTGATATGTTTTTAAAGCTACAAAATTATCAAAAAAATACTCAAAATAGCGCTTGTTCTGGTACTCATTGTGCTGCTCATTGTCAGTATAATGTTAGTTCTTATCCAGTACAAGCCGGTACAAACCTGGGCTGCCCGTAAAGCTGCAAAATACCTTTCGGAAGAGCTGCATACCAAGGTTGATATCAAGAGCCTTTACGTTAAGCCATTCTCGTCGGTTGTGTTGGAGGATTTTTATGTGCTCGACAAACAAAAAGACACGCTGCTACGCACCCCCCTGCTTGAAGTAGAGCTTAGCAATTTTTCGATCTTCAACAGCCTGAAAGACCGGCATATAGAGTTTAAGCGCATACAGTTGAATAATGGCTCTGTCTACCTGAAGAAGCTAAAAGATAGCACTACAAACGTACAATTCATTATAGATTATTTCAACCGCCCGGCAGATACCATAAAAAAAGCCGGCAAACCCTGGACACTGAATTTTGATCGCATTGGCATCAGTAATTTTCACTTCAGGTACAAAAATTCGTTAAACCGTACTGCTACCCCACATCAGGTTAATTTTAACGATTTGGATGTTAGTCGTTTTACTACCGTGCTTACCGGCATGGATTTGAAAAACCACCTTTTTAAGGGCAATCTGCAAAATTTAACACTGCATGAAAAAAGTGGGTTTATTGTTAAAAGCCTTTCTGTAAATGCTACGGTTGACACTAACCAGATCAGACTGCAAAACCTTTTTCTGGCTACGCCAAACTCCAGGCTGAAAGACTATTTTAGAATGCGCTATAAATCATTTGATGATTTTAGTGATTTCGAGAACAAGGTGGTGATGGATGCCGATTTGAAGAGCTCTCACTTGTCATCAGCTGATATTGGTTATTTTACCAGCTCATTAGGCAAAATCAACTTCGAACTTGATTTAAGCGGGCGTGCCAGCGGCAAGGTAAATAACATTAAAGCTCGTAACCTTACTGTATCTGCAGGTCAGGCTACTTACCTAAAAGGTAATTTTGAGCTAAAAGGGTTGCCCGAGTGGGAAACCACCCGCCTGGCGCTCAGCTTTGACCAACTGGCCACTAATAAAAAAGATCTCGATAATTTATACAGCCGCTTTACTGGCACGCCCAACCGTAAACTTCCTGAGTTTTTGGCCAAGTTTGGCAACATCAGCTTTAATGGTCAGTTAAACGGCACCCAAAACAATTTTAATCTTAAAGGCACCTTTAAAACCTTACTGGGCCGCCTCAATCCTAACATTAATTTGCGGTTTATTGACAAGGGTGTTCCGGCTTACAAGGGCACTGTTGCAGCCACTAATTTTAATTTGGCCCATTTGCTGGATAACAGCATGCTTGGCCGCAGTACATTTTCTGCCAAGATTGATGGCAGCGGTGATGAGCTGAAAAACCTGCGAACCGATCTGGATGCGCAAATAAATTACCTGGACTTTAAGGGATATACTTACCATAACATTAGCACTAAAGGCAGCTTTAAAAATCAGATTGCCAAAGCCAACGTTAAGGTGGCCGACCGTAATATAAAGCTAAATTTAACCGGCAATGTGAATCTCAAACCTGCATCGCCACAATACCAGTTGGCCGGAACAATTAAAGACGCTCGGTTAAACAAGCTTGGATTTATTAAAGACACGCTTACGCTAAGCACCACTATTAACACTAACTTTTCGGGTAGCAACGCTAATAATTTACAGGGCTTTGTAAGCCTCACGCCTACCCGTGTAAGTACGCCGCATGAGAATTACGTGGTCGACTCGCTAATGTTAACGGCAACGGGCTTAGGCAGCAACCGCACCATCAGCCTGCAATCTGACCTGGCCGATGGCAGTATTAAAGGCCGGTTTGATTTAAATACCTTGCCGTCTTACTATAAAACCATTGCCAAAAAGTACATCCCCTCATTAAAGACCAAGATATACAAACCCGGTTTTCAAGACTTTGAGTTTAGGCTTAATCTCAAAAACCTCGATCCTGCTTTGCTCATTTTTGCACCCGATTTGAAAATTCCGGAGGGCGGTACTTTCGTAGGCCGGTTCAATTCGGCTAACAAAACCGCCACGCTGAGCGGCCTTATTAAAAAGGTACAGTACGGCAAGATGGTGTTTCATGATTTCATTGTGGATGAGAGCACCGCCGATAGTTTATTGAACCTTAACGTCTCGTTAAGTAAAGTAGATTTAACCGATAGCTTGTACATTAAAGATATTAACATTACCAACTTTTTACGTAATGACAGCCTAAATTTCAACGTGAAACTATCAGATAAAAACGCCACCAACCAATTAGACTTATATGGCCTGGTGGAGTTTGGACGCGACACCACGGCTAAGCTTAAGCTACTGCCATCTGAGGTAGTTTTGGAGCGCGAATCATGGCGACTTACAGAGCAGGTTCGTATACGCTTGCTGAACGGTAAAACCCAGGTTGAAGGATTTGAACTGAGTAACGGTGAGCAGCACGTACGTATTAACGGTTTCATATCATCGAGCGCAAAGGATAGACTAAAGTTGCAGTTTGACAAATTCAGAATGTCTACGCTTAACCAATTAACCAAGTCGGGCGGGGTATTGCTTGGGGGCGCTCTTAGCGGTGATGTAAATTTAAGTGCCGTATTGAAAGCGCCCGGCATAGATGCCGATATGCGCATTGATTCGCTCATGATGAACAAGACCCTGGTGGGCGATGTAAAAATCGTATCAGACCTGGACAATGAGCGTAAGCGGGCCAACGTAAAAATGAACATCCTTAACCGAGGGTTGGAGACGCTGAATATAGCCGGCGCTTACTATCTTAATAAGGAATCGGGTGATAAGTTGGATTTCGATGTCCGCATGGATCAAACAGAGGCGGTTATTTTTGCACCGTTTATCAAGAATTTGGTTTCTGATGTTAAAGGCACCATCTCGGCTGACTTGAAACTTACAGGCGCTCCATCCAACCCGCAACTGAACGGTGATATCACCCTTGCTAACACCGGCGTTACGGTTGACTATTTGAAAGTACCTTACACCATTAATGACAAACTCACTGTAAGCAACAGCGTTATCAAGATTGACGGCATGACGCTGACCGACCCAAGAGGCGGCAAGGCAATAGCCAATGGCACGGTAGACTTAACTAACATTTCCACTCCCACTTTAGACATTAACATACAAGCAACCAAGTTAATGGCGCTGAATACTACTTTTAGAGATAACCGCCTCTATTATGGTACAGCCTTTGGTACCGGCCGCTTTAGCTTCACCGGCCCTATTGATAATATGAATATCGACATCAAGGCCAAAACTGAAGAAGGTACGGTATTCAATATCCCATTAAACACATCGGCCACAGCAGGTGAATACGATTTTATACGCTTTGTGAGCCATACCGATTCTACTAAGGTTATTTCGAGCAGAAATGCGTTCAAAGGCGTAACGCTGAACTTTGACCTTTCGGCAGATGAGAAAACATTAGTGCGCATCACAACAGACTTAGGTTTACTGGAAGGCCGCGGAACCGCCAGTGGGCTTAAACTTAACATTAACAGCCTGGGCGATTTTGATATGCGGGGCGACTTCCTAATCAATTCGGGTAAATTTGAATTTACGGCCAAAAACTTTATCAGCAAAAACTTTCAAATTAACCAGGGTGGTTCACTACGCTGGACAGGAAATCCATCAAATGCCGAGATCAATCTAAACGCCATCTATGAGTTAAGAGCTAATATTGCACCATTGTACCAGGCCGCTGGCCAGCAATCACCACAGGGCACAAGGCAGGAATTGGTACAGGCGCAGCTTTATTTAACACGTACCTTGCTACAACCTAACATTGAATTTGATTTTAACTTCCCGCTCAATCCAAGCATTAAGGATGATATGGGTGCCTATCTTTCAGACGTTAATAACCGTAACCAGCAGGCATTAAGCCTCATTGTAAGACGACAATTTGCACCTGGTACAGGTACCAATATCAATGAACAGGTTTTAGGTACGGCAACATCTGCAGCCAGCGAGTTTTTCTTTAACAAACTCAATAGCTATATTGCACAATCAACCAATTTCCGAAGTCTGGATATCAATATACGCTCACAAAGTGACGCCAGTGCATCACTGCGATTATTCAACGATCGTGTTTTGCTTAACGGAAGTGTATACAACGCGTTAGGGACTAATGACCTTTTTAGCAATAATTCGGCTAATATCTTCAACTCTGGATTTAGAGCATTAACAACCGACTTCAATGCAGAATATCTTATCCGTAGCGATGGCCAGTTACGGGGCAGGTTTTCTTATCGTGTGTTGAATACCACTACAATTACTAGTTCGATCTCTGCTGCACAGTATGTTAATGGTTTAGGCTTAATCTATCAACGTGATTTTGATACGTTTGGCGAGTTTTTCAGGAATTTGTTTAGGAGAGGCAGAACGCCTTCTACACCAGTACAGCCGTCAAACAGTACAACGCCGGCTATTATTGACGACCCGGACGAAGAGTAAGTTTAATTTTTGCTTAGAAAAGCTGAACGTTGAATGTTTGCCCAGCCTCAAACTGAATTCGCTCCGCAGGCAAACTGATAAAGCCTTCGGCGTGCATTAAATTCACCACATCACCCGATGTTGAGGTATCCACCGGCGTAGCAATTATCTTATCCTCCTGACTCGACAGGCGTACCAACACATGATGGGTAAGCGCTGGTTTAAAGGTGGTGCTTTTACCAAGCTCAGCTTTAATAGTTGATAGCGGTACCCCAAGCGAACTGTATAACCAGGCTTTAAAGTACAACTGGAAACAGACCCAGGTAGAAACCGGGTTACCAGGAAAACCAAACGCAAGCACGCCGCTTTTAAACTTGCCAAACAATAGGGGCTTACCCGGTTTTTGTGCAATACTGTGAAAAACAGTTTGCATACCCAATTGCTGTAAAACTTGTGGCAGGTAGTCAAACTTACCTTTAGAAACCGCGCCAGAAAAGAGTAGCACGTCATACTGCTGAAGCATGGTTGATAGCTGTGTCGTCATGCCCACAGGTTCATCGGGTAAATGATAACCGGCGGCCTTAATACCCTCTTCCTGTAGCGCAGCTAAGAGCATGTAACTATTTGATTGCCTGATTTGATGTGGTTTGGGCTGTTGAGTTACCGGTACAAGTTCATCTCCGGTTGCACAAACGGCTATGCGTGGCAGGCAATAAACCTTTACCCTGCTCAGCCCCACTGATGCCATTATTGCTATTATTGCCGGCGTAATTTTAACACCCGGTTTAACCAATGTCTGTTGTGCTTTTTCATCGGTGCCTTGCAGGTGCACATTTTGGTAAGGCGTTACAGCATCCAGGTTTACCTGTGCCACCTGTTCGGCTATCTCTAAATCCTCATACCTGATCACGGCGTCTGTACCTATGGGCAACACAGCGCCGGTCATTATTTCGATACACTTGTCGGGATTGTATAATTGCTTTTGCGAGTGCCCTGCCGGCTGAATATCCTCAATAGGGAATTGTCGAATTCCATTTGCAAAAGTTGCACTGTTAACAGCTATGCCATCCATTGTGGCGCGGTGAAAAGGTGGGAAGTCGCGGTCGGCAATTACCGGCTGAGCCAATATGCGGCCGACAGATTGTAGCAGATCGACCTCCTCGGGGTGGAAGCTTTGTGCTTGATCATTTACGAGTTGCAGCGCCTCAGATACAGCTATCATAAGGTCCCTCCTAATTTTTCACCGGGGAGGACCTCCGATGTTACAATATACTCATCGTCGAACTCATCCTGCCAATATTCCATCCCTCCAATTACACTATAGATAGTTGCAGTTGGATAGTAAGCTTGCAACATTTGAGCAGCTTTGTTGCTGCGGGCGCCTTTTTGGCAAAATGTTACCACGGGTATATCTGTTTGCAAAGTAATATCAGCCGGCTTAAACTGCATTAAAGGCATCGAAACAGCCCCTTTCAAATGTTCATCAGCAAACTCATTTGCCTCACGAACATCAATCAGTTTAAAAATTTTTCCAGCTTCGTACCAGTCATATAATTCCTCTACCGAAAGCGGTGCTACAGTATTACAAACGACCGCTTCGTAGCTTGGCTGCAAAGTGGTTAGCTGCCTGTTAGCAGGCTTGGCTTTCAATTTTATTTTATATTGCTCATCCTGCAAAAAGTCAAATATCTGCAGGTAGCCTGATAGTGTTTGCCCAACGCCGGTAATAACTTTAATAGCTTGTAGGGCTTGCTGGCAACCTACAATACCTGGCACAACACCCAATACACCCGCCGTATTGCAATCGGGTATCTCACCTGCCACTGGCGCCGTTGGATAAAGGCACCGATAGGTTGGCCCACCCCGATAGTTAAATACGCTTACATGCCCTTCATACTGTTGCACAGCACCATACACCAGCGGTTTGTTGAGTATAACGCAGGCATCGTTCAGCAAATAGCGGGCACTGAAATTATCGGTCGCATCTATTACTACATCATATTTTTGGATGATAGGTAACGCATTTTGAGGTATTATGGCTTCGTTATACACCTGAAAGCTCACGTCGCGGTTCAGGCCTTGTAGTTTAGCGGCGGCCACTGCTGCTTTGCTTTGGCCAACCTCGCTCTCGTTGTACAAAACCTGTCTATGCAGATTAGTAGAGCTAATAACATCATGATCTATAATGCCAATTTTGCCTACGCCCATCCCTGTTAAATATTGCAGAACGGGCACACCAAGTCCTCCAGCACCTACAACCAACACACTGGCTTTGCTTAACTTTTGTTGCGCCGCTTCACCAAAATTAGCCAATTGCATTTGGCGGGAGTAACGATTGTTGAAAGAAGAGGTTGGTTCTGTATGTGAAAACGTTTCCATAGCTATCCACCCAAAACCGACATTGATGTATGAATAGCACCTTTACTGGCAACTTCGGCAGCATAGCCGTTGCGCTCACGCTGACTTACAGCATGCAATATAGCTTGTTCTAAATCAGCTAAGGATGCCCCTTTGCGCAATAAATCGCGCAGGTTAATTACAGGCGGGCCATACAAGCACGTGCGCAGTTCGCCCGTTGCCGAAAGGCGGATACGGTTACAGGTGCCGCAAAAAGTACGGCTAAAGGAAGGGATAATCCCAAAGCTCCCTTTATAACCCGATATTTTATAATTAACCGAAGTTGAATTGGCATCGCTGATTAAGCGATTAATTTCAGGATAATATTGCTCGATGTGACCATAGATACGCTTGTAATCCCAGTCTGACTGTACCTGCGATCCGTCGCTGCCGTTGAAAGGCATTTCTTCCAGAAAACGTACGGATAGTGAATGATTTTTGGTAAGTTCAATAAAGGGCACAATGTCCTGAATATTTTTATTCTCGGCTACCACGCAGTTTAGTTTTACCTCAAAGCCGTTATCCAGCAACTTGAAAATTCCGGCATAAACGCTGTCGAAGGTGTCGCGGCGCGTTATGTGTTCAAAGCGCTCGCGACTCAATGAATCCAAACTGATATTGATCTTGCGGATACCCATTTGCAATAACTCAGCCTGGTATTTGGCAGAGAGCGTACCATTGCTGGTAACCGTAATTTCGTTTAAGCCTTCTATAACACTCAACTTTTTGAGAAAAGGCATAATACCATTACGCACAAAAGGCTCGCCGCCGGTAATGCGTATTTTGGATATACCCAGGTTACAGAAAGTGGTTGATAAAAGCAGCATCTCGTCAAAAGTCATCAACTCCTTGCGCGGAGCAAAGTTGATGCCTTCTTCGGGCATGCAATAATAGCATCTGAAATTGCAGCGGTCGGTTACCGAAAGCCGCAGGTAATTCAGCTGCCTGCCATATTTATCAATCAATAAGCTCTGCTTCATTATATTAAGGATGGGCGTTTACCCAAACACTATTATCTTCGTAAAATTCCTTTTTCCAAATAGGCACTGTCTTTTTCAACTCATCGATTAAAAAGCGGCAGGCCTCAAAAGAGGCATCGCGATGTGCCGATGATACACCTATAACAACTACCGGCGTTCCAGGATCCTTAGCGCCCACCGCATGTATTATAGCCAGATTAACCAGTGGCCATTTACTGTAAGCCTCATTAGCCAAATGCTCCATTTGCCGGATGGCCATAGCATCATAAGCTTCAAAATCCAGTCTGATTACTTCTTTGCCTTTTGAATGATTGCGTACCGTACCTATAAAAAAGTTAACGGCACCAGCCTCGGCCGAATGCAGGTAGGCATACGCCTCATTCAAATCTATATGTTCAACTAACTTAATTAACACGTTTTATCGTTTGCTTATTATCCGCCGCTAACCGGCGGAATTAATGCAATTTCCTGATCGGGGTTTATTAAATCTTCATCGCTGGCATACTCACTGTCTACCGCTACGGCCAGTGAGGTTAGGCCCTGCATGGCCGGGTATTGCTGCGCTAACCAATTCTTTAAGGCCTTTACCGTACCAATACCGGCATCGGCAGGAATGGTAAGCCTGCTCTGTCCTGTAATTTCGCGGGTTATCCCAAAAAGCAATACTTTCATCTGTTGTCTGTTTAAGAAACTGACCGTTATACTAAAGGTTTCTTAATAATTATAAAGTTACAAAAGCTTTTGTAAAGATAAGTCAGCCGCATGTATACTTACCCGGGTGCCGATGCTTAAACCTGCTGTTTGTTCAGTTTCACTCAGCTGAATTACAGCATGACCGGTTAGTACCTGTATGATACCATTGTTCACTGCAATAACCTCACCTATAACTATTAGTCCGTTAGTATACTGCTGTAAGCCGAATACTTGTGCCGGACTGCCAACTTGTTGTATGGTGCCTGCATCCAAACTAATAACGTTCTCAGCCAGTTTGTAAACCTCGGGTACATCGTGGCTTACCAGCAATGTAGTGACGCCATATTTATGATGCACTATTTTCAACTCATCCTGTAAAGCTATACGGGTGCTATGGTCAAGCGCCGAGAGCGGTTCATCCAGCAACAGCAATTGCGGCCTGCGTAATAAGGCCCGGGCCAGCGCCACGCGTTGCTTCTGCCCACCTGATAGTAACTCCGGTCTTTTATCGGCCAGCGCCTGCATATTCAGGGTAAGCAGTAATGAGTTCACCTGTAGCTTGTCTCCTGCATCCGGTAAGGCATACAGCAAGTTTTCGCGCACTGTCATGTTCGGAAAAAGCGCATAATCCTGAAAAAGAAAACCAACATTCCGTTTTTGCGGGGGAAGATTAACTTTACGTACTGTATCCAGCCAAACTTCTCCATTCACTTCTATGTAGCCTTCTTCTGGCTGCATTAGTCCTGCAAGTATCCGTAAAAGAGAGGTCTTGCCGGCACCCGAAGGCCCGAAAACCGCGGTAAAAGAACCTTGGGCCAGGTCTGTATTTACTACCAATTCGCCATTCCCGCCAGCCATGTGAAGTTTTTTACGGATATCGATTCTAATCATACCGGCAAACCCTTTCTGGCAAGTCGCTTGTTAATGAGATAAACTGAGAGCAGAATAATGAAGGCTACAACCAGTATGATACCGGCATAAACATGCGCCGCCTTAAAGTTTAAAGCTTCAACCTCTGTGTAAATTGCAATACTGGCAACCCGTGTAACCCCTGGTATATTGCCGCCTATCATCAGCACCAGGCCAAACTCGCCTATAGTATGCGCAAAAGTGAGTATGGTGCCGGTTAATAAGGCCGGCTTAATATTAGGCAGCAGTACATGTAGAAACGTTTGCCAATTGGATTTTCCCAATGTTTGCGAAGCTTCGCGCAAACTAGGAGGTAAGGCCTCCAGTCCCGCTTGTACAGGGTGCACCATAAATGGCAAACTGTAAATAATGGACCCGATAACCAACCCGGGGAATGAAAAAACCAATCGTACATTGAATACCCATTCGAGAAACTTACCCAAGCCGCTGTTAGGGCTAAAGGCCAGTAAGAGGTAAAAGCCTAAAACAGAGGGCGGCAATACCAGCGGCAAGCCAACAATAGCCTCGGCAACGGGCTTTAAGGGAGATTTAGTTTTGGCCAGCAAAGCCGCCAATGGTATACCTATGGCCAGCAAGCAAACGGTTGTTACCATTGCCAGTTTTAGGGTAAGCCATAAAGGTTGATAATCCATCTTTAATTCAGATTGCTGATACTTGATTTCAGGAAGCCCCTATCTACCTGTAGCCATATTGCTTGAAAATCTGTTTAGCTTTTGCACTGAACAGAAAATTATAAAACGCCTGTGCATACTTGCTATTCTTTCCGGCTGCTGGCTTTATGATAACCACGCCTTGTGCAATGGGCCTGTATAGTTTGTTACTTACTTCAGTCCAGGCCCCTATACTTTTCTGTGCCGGCTCAAACACTACCGACTTGGCCGTAAAAGCGGCATCAACAGCACCGGTAAGCAAGTATTGATTTACCTGGGCAACGCTTTCGCCATACACTATTTTAGGTTGCAGATCATCAGCCAGTTTTAGCTTTTTGAGCGCCTGCATGGCCGCCTCGCCGTAAGGTGCCAGCGCGGGATTAGCAATGGCCACTTTGCGAAACTCATTTTCTTTTAGCGATGCCAAACCGGCTTTTAACGGCTGTTTGCTCCATACTACTAAAGCGCCATAGGCATACACCTTGGGCTTGCCTGTAGTAAACCCTTTATCAAATAGTTCCTGCGGGTATTTCATATCGGCCGACAAGAACGCGTCAAAAGGCGCCCTCTGCTCAATTTGGGCGGTTAACTTTCCGGATGAACCAACTATAAGTTCGGCTTTAATACCGGTTTGCTGCTTAAAGGCTTTGGCCAGCACACCGGCTACAAACTGTGCATTAGCAGCTACTGCAATGCGCAGCTTTTGCGCTGTTGCGGCAAACGGCATTATCATCAATAAAGCAAGAATAGAAATCCATTGCTTTTTCATTCTAATTATTGTTTAAGAGTTACTACTTCAATACTCACTACCTGGCGCACCCAACGGGCATGCTCCTTTTCGGCCGGTACAATCATTTGATAGGGCCCGTTCTCTGAAGCCAATAACTTTTTGTCTTCCTTATCGGCCAGTAAAATGGTACGGTTAGCAAAAAGAGGGTCAATTTCGGGAAGGGAGTAAATAGCTTTGTAATTATCGGCAGCGGTAACAACAATGTAGCTGATAATGCTTTTATGTTTAGCGGTATCTCCTAACAAAATGCCGGCTTTGGCAAGCAGGTTGGCCACCGTTACACCGGTATAGCGGTGCACTTTGTCGTCATGCGCTTTGGCCATTACTACCGCCTGCTTCATTTCACGAAACATTGTTTTATTAATGGTAAAAGTTGCAATGCTATCGCCGCTAATAGTAATGTTTTGAGCTACTGATTGCAGGCCAAAAGCCATGCACAGCAACAATGGGCACATTACTATATAAAATTTCCTCATGAGTATATATTAGTTTAACCGGCAAGATAGCAGTTTTTTATAAACCACCTTGCTGCAAGCGAGCCATTGCTTCCTGCCGTTGCGCCGGGTAGTTTACATTCTGCAGCTCCTCAACAGCAGGAGCTTGTAACAATTCCACGTCAGAATTAATGAGGACTTTGCGCGGACAAGAGTACCCCTGATTTAAAAACTGTAGCATTACCGGATAGGCCCTGGGTTCCCAAATAGTAATTAAAGGCTCCGGAAACTGGTTTTCACTATCCATAAAACAGGTAGCTATTTTAGATAGATTACGATTTTCTATCAGATGATTTAGGGTTTGCGCGGTTAAGTATGGCAGGTCGCAAGCTACGGTAAGCCAGGCCGCGTTGGGGTTTTGCTGAAAGGCAGATAGGATGCCACCAAAAGGTCCTAAACCTATAAAGCTATCTAACACAACAGGCAGTTGCTCCTGCTGGTTAACCCATTGCTGGCTGGCATAAGATACAAAGGTTTCCGTGCACAACGCACTCATCATCTCATACATATGCAACCGCTGGCTTTTTCCAAAGTATTGTATGCTGCCTTTATCCGTTTGCATACGCTGGCTTTGCCCGCCAGCTAATACCAAGCCGTTAAGAACCGGCAAACGGCTAAGCAAATATTTGTCAATAAAAGTTGTTAAAGCCAACACATCAGCCATCTTTAAAATAGGCACAGCTGCGCCGGCAGGTAAGTGGTTGGTGAGGTAATCTGGAATCGAACTGACGCCATCTGTCAACAAAATAAGCTGTACATTGGTAAGTTTCTCCAGTTTTTTATCTAAAGGTTTAACCGGATCTATCACTACAATTTGGCTTTGTGCCGCAAAGTGATTGCCATTTACCAACACCAGGTCCTGTTCATTAAATACCGTGCGGTTTTGGAAAGCATTAAACTTTTGCTTGTAAGCAAACACACGGTGGCTAACTTTATCGGTAAACTCAAGTGCTGCGCCATGAGCTAAAACTGAGTTTTCATCTGCCTGAGCCGCTTGATGATCGGCATCAACAAAAGCGACTTGGTATTTGGCGTAAAGCTCTTGTATAATTTGGTTAGACAGCTTGCGGATGTTAGCACAATTAGTACCTAAAATGGCCAGTTCATTTCGGTGGAACTCCCCCAATGAAGGCTTTGCCAGCTTAGCATGTTTTTGATGATTATCCATTGAAATCGCTTTTGCCTCCTGTTTTCTCCAGCAGTTTGGTTTCTTTAATAAGGATGTTATGCGAAAATGCTTTGCACATATCATAAATAGTTAGTGCAGCTACGCTGGCGCCGGTTAAGGCTTCCATTTCTACGCCGGTTTTTGATGTGACGGCAGCCGTACATCCTATCACCACTTCCTGCTCTTCGTTAATCGTAATTTCAATCTTACAGCTTTCCAACGCCAGCGGGTGGCACAGTGGTATCAGGTCTGCCGTCTTTTTTGCAGCCATAGTGCCGGCTATAATGGCTGTTTGAAATACAGGTCCCTTTTTAGTTTGGATATCATTGCCCTGCAGGTGCTGCATTATTTCTGGCCCTAAAACCACTGTACTTTGAGCTTTGGCTATGCGTTTAGTCACCTGCTTATCGCTCACATCAACCATGGTTGGGTAGTTGGTATCGGGGTTAATATGCGAGAATGTTTTGACGGGTTGATTCATAGAAGTGCTTGGATGCATACAAAGCTAAACATAAAACTTGGCCCTGTCCATCCTATAGGAGTATTGTAACTTTCTAAAAGATGCCTTCTCTAACAATAGTTAGAGAAGGCATCTTTTCAAATTAATTAACTTATTACTTTGAAAAGATCTCACGCATACGGCAGAAATAACATCATTTATCTAGTCCTTCCCTTCTCGGGAGGGTTTAATAAAAGCTTACATCAGTTTATTTAACTGTATAGGCAAATCTCTTACTCGTTTGCCTGTTGCATGATATACGGCATTGGCTATTGCTGCAGCCACACCAACAATGCCTATTTCGCCCACTCCCTTAACGCCCAATGGATTTACAACTTCATCGTGCTCCTCTACAAAAATGATGTCCACATCTTTAATATCGGCGTTGACGGGTACATGGTACTCGGCAAGGTCATGGTTGATGAAGCGGGCAATGTTGTTGTCCATTACCGAATCCTCATGCAGGGCCATACTAATACCCCAAACTACACCACCTAACACCTGACTGCGCGCCATTTTAGTGTTGATGATACGTCCGGCAGCTACAGCTGTTACCACACGGTTAACATGTACGGTTCCTAAATCCTCATCTACTGCCACTTCGGCAAAAACGGCCGAATGTGTATAGCGGGAGTATTTTTTCTGCTTAAGCATGTTGGGCAGTGACGTAACATCGGCTTCAATATAATTTGCCTCGCTCATTTTCATTACCTCTGTAAGCGTGTAATAAACGTCGGGCTTGTCTTTTAAGCTAATACTGCCGTTTGCAAAAATCACATCTTCATCATCGGCATCGGCAAAAGGTGAATTTGGTAGCTTACGTGCCATTTTAAACAGCTTGCCTTTAACATCATCACAAACCAGCTTTACAGCTGAGCCAATGGTAGCAGCAGTCCAGGAGCCACCTTGCAGCGGCGCCATAGGCATAACACTGTCACCCAACTTAAATTGCACGTCTTCTAACGGCAGCCCCAAAGTTTCCGCAGCTATTTGGGTCATACTGGTGTAGGTACCGGTGCCTATGTCGGCAGTTGCACTGCTAACCGTTAGCTTGCCATCAATGGTAAACATTGCTTTTGCCCTGGCCGGCATTTGCTGCGCTTCCCACGCACCTGTAGCCATGCCCGATCCAATGAGGTAGTTGCCTTTACGGGTAGCACGAGGTTCTGCCTTACGCTGATCCCAGCCAAACTTTTCAGCCCCCTGCCGGTAACATTCCCTCAACTCCTTGCTCGAAAAGGGCAAATCATCATTCAGATCCTTCTCCGCATAATTTATTAAGCGGAACTCAAGCGGATCGATACCGGCTTTGTAAGCAGTTTCATCAATGGCACACTCAATAGCATACACGCCGGTTACACCGCCGGGCGCTCGCATATCTAAAGGGGTATACACATCAAGAGGAACTATTTTATGCGAGAAACTAACATTTTGGCAATTGTATAAAAAGCCCGACCAGTTGACAATATTCTCAGTATACTCCTCAAATTGCGATGTTTCGCTAAAAGTATTGTTGATGACAGCCTGTAGCTTACCATCAGCAGACGCGCCAATGGTTATTTTTTGCAGCGTTGCCGGGCGATGTCCGAATGAAAACATTTGCTGCCGTGTGAGCACTACTTTAATTGAGCGCTTCAATTCCATAGCTGCCATTACAGCCAGGTACAATTGGTATTGTGGCCGTAAGCCAGCACCAAATGCACCACCCACAAAAGGTGATATGACACGTGCTTCATCTGTAGACAAGCCGAACACACTTTTCACATAGCTTTGGCTGTTGAGCACGCTTTGCGTTTTATCATATATGGTTAATTTATCATCATCGCCATAAATAACAGTTGTAGCATGCATCTCCATAGGGTTGTGGTGCTCGCTACCGTGAAAATAATCGGCTTGATGTTGAATAGCAGACTTATCGAAAGCTTTCTGTGCATCGCCACGGGGCTTGGTAACCGGTACCTTATAGGATTTAGGCTTTTTAGCTTTATCTAAATTAAGCTCTATGCCCGACTGCAGGTTTTCATCTATCTCGTATTCGAAATGAATTAAGGTTGATGCATAACGCGCCAGCTCAAACGTTTCGGCCACTACTAAAGCAATAGGCTGTAAGCTGAATTGAATTTCATTGTTTTGAAAAGGCCTAAATGGCGAGCCGTCTTTAGGTGCGTCCTGATCTTTGTAACTCCGGTCAAACCAGGCAAAGTCGGGCACATTTTCGTGCGTAAAAACTTGTAAAACTCCCTTTTGACTAAGTGCCTGCCGCGTATTTACGGCGGTAATTTTACCCTTGGCTATAGGACTTGATACCACGTAACCGTAGGTAATTCCGGCAGCTACGTTAAATTCGGCAGCATATTTCGCCTGCCCGGTTACCTTAGCGCGGCCATCTACCCGGCTAATGGGTTTGCCTATATATTCTGTACTCATGCTTGTTCCTCCAGTTTAGCTGCCTTTAATAACGCTCTTACAATTGCCCGCTTTGCGAGATCTATTTTAAAGGTATTGTCGCCAAAGCCTTTTGCACCTTCCAAAGCAATTTCTGCTGCTTTCTTAAAATTTTCAGTTAATGCTACCTGATTGGTCAGTGCAGCTTCCGCTTCAATACTTCTCCAGGGCTTATGCGCAACGCCACCCAAGGCTAGGCGTGCTTCGGTAATTACATTACCATCCATTTTTAGCCCTACGGCTACGGATACTAATGCAAAAGCGTACGAGGCCCTATCACGAACCTTTAGATATTCAAAGTTCTCAGCAAATCCTTCAGTTGGTAAATCTATGGATGTAACGATATCGCCTGCATCGAGCGTGTTATCCAAATCCGGCCGGTCTCCCGGTAAGCGATGAAAATCGGCAAATGGAATACTCCGGTCACCGTTTTTTCCGGTTATGTTTACCGTAGCCCCTAACGCTGCGAGCGCTACACACATATCACTGGGATGCGTTGCGATGCACTGTTCGCTGGCACCTAAAATAGCATGTATACGGTTGTACCCGTTTACGGCCGAGCAGCCTGAACCCGGCTCGCGCTTATTACAGGGCGTGGCTTTATCATAAAAATAATAACAGCGTGTGCGCTGCATAAGGTTGCCCCCATTGGTAGCCATGTTACGCAGCTGTGGAGAGGCTCCGGCTAATATGGCTTTTGACAAGAGCGGATATCGTTCCTCCACCTTTTCGTTCCAGGCGGTATCAGCATTGGTTACTAAAGCCCCTAAACGCAGGCCGCCGTTATTGGTATCTTCAATACTATGAAAAGCAAGATGAGTGATATCGATTAGGTGATCGGGACTCTCGACGCTTATTTTCATTAAGTCGAGCAGGTTTGTACCACCAGCTATGTATTTAGGGCTGTCGTGCTCGTCCAGTTCCCTTATAGCAGCATCTGTGCTATTAACGCTTACATAGGTAAACTTATTCATGACTACCGGCTCCTTTCACTTGCTCAATAGCATCCAAAATGTGGGGGTAAGCACCACACCGACAGATATTGCCACTCATGAGTTCACTTATTTCATCACGCGTTGTTGCTTTACCTTCATTAATTAAACCAACGGCCGAACAAATTTGACCGGGTGTGCAATAACCGCATTGGTAGGCATCATGTTCAACAAATGCCGCCTGAACCGGATGCAGTTCGTCTCCTTTTGAAAGACCTTCGATAGTAGTGATTTGGCAACCTTGCTTCATAACCGCCAATGTGAGACAAGAGTTGATGCGTTTACCATCAATCAACACTGTACATGCACCACACTGACCGTGGTCACATCCTTTTTTAGTACCGGTGAGACCAACATATTCCCTGAGCGCATCTAACAAACTGACCCAAGGCTCAATCTTAAGATGAATCTCCTGTCCATTTATGTTGAGGACTACATTGTGCGCTGAGTCAGGGTCGGGCACAGCATGAGCTAAGGGCCAGGTATGTCCTTGATGCGTCTGGTCGATTATTGTATTCATTAGCAAAGCGTTTAATGCATTATTCGGGAAATGCTAAGATTTAAACACTTGTAACTTAAATTAGTTCTGTAGGGAAAAAGACAGGTAATTATTTATAAGTATTCCAGATAGTAAGCCACCAGTGCCTGATTGTGCGGCAAGGAAGTCGATAAAATCGGAATAAGATTCTCCTGAACATGAAGGGAAAAAAAACAGATGATGGTTCGCAACGAAATGACCTACTCGATACTGATAAACGGAGATAAGAATGAGAATACGGGTAAACCAGCAGGCCAGGGCAGGAAGGCCGCAGGCAAGTTAGTACAGCTTCTGGAGCTAAATCAGCGAGGTGTGTTAGGCTATAAAAGCAGAAAACCCCCTGTAATGCTTAGTTACAGGGGGTTAACTGAAAAGGTTTGGCGCCGACCTACTCTCCCACATTTTACTGCAGTACCATTGGCTCTGGCGGGCTTAACTTCTCTGTTCGGAATGGGAAGAGGTGGACACCGCCGATATAGGCACCTGAATATTTTTAATGTTTTTGAGCAGTCCTTTATGAAACGGACTACCTTAAACAATGACAATAATTGAAAGAAGTAATGTTAGTTCTGAGTAAACAACAGCACATGTTGTTTTTGATGGTATGGTGTGACCGGAAAGATCACACCACTTATCTGTTGACGAAGAAAGCTTCGGGCAATTAGTATTACTCGGCTATGATGTCACCACCTTTACACCTGTAACCTATCAACGTAGTAGTCTACTACGACCCTCAATGGAAGTCTCATCTTGTGGCTAGTTTCGCACTTAGATGCTTTCAGCGCTTATCTATTCCCAACGTAGCTACTCTGCAGTACAGCTGGCGCCATAACAGATTCACTAGAGGTTAGTCCAACCCGGTCCTCTCGTACTAAGGTCAGCCCCACTCAAACTTCCAACGCCCACAACAGATAGGGACCGAACTGTCTCGCGACGTTCTGAACCCAGCTCGCGTGCCACTTTAATCGGCGAACAGCCGAACCCTTGGGACCTTCTCCAGCCCCAGGATGTGACGAGCCGACATCGAGGTGCCAAACCTCCCCGTCGATATGAGCTCTTGGGGGAGATCAGCCTGTTATCCCCAGCGTACCTTTTATCCTTTGAGCGATGGCCCTTCCATGCAGAACCACCGGATCACTATATCCGTCTTTCGACCCTGCTCGGCTTGTCTGCCTCACAGTCAAGCAAGCTTATGCTATTGCACTCCACGTACGGTTACCAAGCGTACTGAGCTTACCTTTGAAAGCCTCCGTTACCTTTTTGGAGGCGACCACCCCAGTCAAACTACCCGCCAAACAATGTCCTCTGCCGTGCAGAGTTAGACACCAAATACAGAAAGGGTGGTATTTCAACGTTGACTAACCGACTCCTAGCGAAGCCGGATCACAGTCTCCCACCTATCCTACACATCCTGTATCCGATATCAATGTTAAGTTGTAGTGAAGGTGCATGGGGTCTTTCCGTCCCGTTGCGGGTAACCGGCGTCTTCACCGATACCACAATTTCACCGAGCTCATGGCTGAGACAGCGCCCAGATCGTTACACCATTCGTGCAGGTCGGAACTTACCCGACAAGGAATTTCGCTACCTTAGGACCGTTATAGTTACGGCCGCCGTTTACCGGGGCTTCGATTCAATGCTTCGCCTTGCGACTAACATCCCCTCTTAACCTTCCGGCACCGGGCAGGTGTCAGGCCTTATACGTCATCTTTCGATTTTGCAAAGCCATGTGTTTTTGTTAAACAGTCGCCTGGGCCTTTTCACTGCGGCTGCCATTGCTGACAGCGCCCCTTCTCCCGAAGTTACAGGGCCATTTTGCCGAGTTCCTTAGCCATGAATCACTCGAGCACCTTAGGATTCTCTCCTCGACTACCTGTGTCGGTTTACGGTACGGGTTTTGATAACCTGAAGCTTAGCAGGTTTTCTTGGAAGTCTGATTACCATCACTATCACGCCACCCGAAGGCTTTGTGTACTATCAGCTTTCAGCAAACAATGCGTACTTTACTACATCGCCTATACCTACGGCCTTTAACGTTCTATTCCGTCAGAACGCGGATGTGTCACTACTCCGTCACTGCATCGCAGTTATCAAAAGTACTGGAATATTAACCAGTTGTCCATCGGAATCTCCACTCGGATTATCCTTAGGCCCCGACTAACCCTGATCCGATTAGCGTTGATCAGGAAACCTTAGTCTTTCGGTGGGCGGGTTTCTCTCCCGCCTTATCGTTACTTATGCCTACATTTGCTTTTCTATAACCTCCACATGCACTTGTCGTGTCATGCTTCGCCGGCGATAGAATGCTCCCCTACCAGTGTATATAAATATACAATCCATAGCTTCGGTATACTATTTAATGCCCGTTTATTATCCATGCCCGACCGCTCGACTAGTGAGCTGTTACGCACTCTTTAAATGAATGGCTGCTTCCAAGCCAACATCCTAGCTGTCTGTGCAGTCGGACCTCGTTAGTTCAACTTAATAGTAATTTGGGGACCTTAGCTGATGGTCTGGGTTCTTTCCCTCTCGGCCCTGGACCTTAGCACCCAGAGCCTCACTGCAGCGTATATTATTCAGCATTCGGAGTTTGTCTGGATTTGGTAGGATTTGACTCCCCCGCACCCAATCAGTAGCTCTACCTCTGTATAACTTTACCGCCACGCTGTTCCTAAAAACATTTCGGGGAGTACGAGCTATTTCCCAGTTTGATTAGCCTTTCACCCCTACCCACAAATCATCCGGAAACTTTTCAACGTTTATCGGTTCGGTCCTCCAGTACCTGTTACGGCACCTTCAACCTGTCCATGGGTAGATCACAAGGTTTCGCGTCTACCTCCTCTGACTGCACGCCCTATTCAGACTCGCTTTCGCTTCGGCTTCGTGTCTTAAACACTTAACCTTGCCAGAGAAGAGTAACTCGTAGGCTCATTATGCAAAAGGCACGCCGTCACAGAACAAGTCTGCTCCGACCGCTTGTAAGCACACGGTTTCAGGTTCTATTTCACTCCCCTGTTCGGGGTTCTTTTCACCTTTCCCTCACGGTACTGGTTCACTATCGGTCTCTCAGTAGTATTTAGCCTTACCGGATGGTGCCGGCAGATTCCTACAGGGCGTCTCCGACCCCGCAGTACTCAGGATTCTACTAGGTTATTATTCCTTACGCGTACGCAGCTCTCATGCTCTATGGCGGGCCTTCCCATGCCCTTCCGCTTCAGTTTAATATACCACATCGTAGTCCTACAACCCCCACTATGCCGTAACATGGTGGGTTTGGGCTGTTTCCCTTTCGCTCGCCACTACTCAGGAAATCACTATTGTTTTCTCTTCCTCTGCTTACTTAGATGTTTCAGTTCAGCAGGTTTGCGCATTATTGCAATCCATCTTCAATGGATTAGGTTTCCCCATTCGGAAATCTACGGATCAATTCATATTTGCTAATCCCCGTAGCTTATCGCAGCTTATCACGTCCTTCATCGCCTCTGAGAGCCAAGGCATCCCCCGTGTGCCCTTTCTTACTTTCTTCTACACATGCCGCTTTTGCTCGGCATGGTATGCTTTATTTAGATAGTTACTTTGTTATCAGGTTTTCCAGTTATTCCTTATCTGCCTTGCGGCTTATAAATAGTAACTTGATTACTTACTAACTCGTAACTGTCCTTCACTGTTGTTTTCTCAGTTTTACAATTACTTCTTCCAATATGTCAAAGAACTTTCGAATTAGACAGGCAAATGATTGCTCATTTGCTTATCACATCTGTGTGGAGAATAACGGATTCGAACCGTTGACCCCCTGCGTGCAAGGCAGGTGCTCTAGCCAGCTGAGCTAATTCCCCATAAAAGATTTCCCTTTGTAGTAGTCTCGAGCAGATTTGAACTGCTGACCCCTACATTATCAGTGTAGTGCTCTAACCAAACTGAGCTACGAGACTTTGTTTAATGGTTACAGCCACTCTATATATTATCTATATAGTACTGATATGGCTTTTCTTTTCTGGGTTTCTTCTTTTTTCTTCTAATCTTAAGAAATACATGTGCGTAGCAGGATTCTGTCTTTTTACTTACCTCTCTTTTTCGGCTCGTGTTACTTGGTACTGAATACTGCTCCAGAAAGGAGGTATTCCAGCCGCACCTTCCGGTACGGCTACCTTGTTACGACTTAGCCCCAGTTACCGGTTTTACCCTAGGACGCTCCTTGCGGTTACATACTTCAGGTACCCCCAGCTTCCATGGCTTGACGGGCGGTGTGTACAAGGCCCGGGAACGTATTCACCGCGTCATTGCTGATACGCGATTACTAGCGAATCCAACTTCACGGGGTCGAGTTGCAGACCCCGATCCGAACTGTGAATGGCTTTTAGAGATTGGCATCCTGTTGCCAGGTAGCAGCCCTCTGTACCATCCATTGTAGCACGTGTGTAGCCCCGGACGTAAGGGCCATGATGACTTGACGTCGTCCCCTCCTTCCTCTCTACTTGCGTAGGCAGTCTGTTTAGAGTCCCCACCTTAAATGCTGGCAACTAAACATAGGGGTTGCGCTCGTTGCGGGACTTAACCCAACACCTCACGGCACGAGCTGACGACAGCCATGCAGCACCTAGTTTCGTGTCCCGAAGGACTGATCCGTCTCTGGATCATTCACTAACTTTCAAGCCCGGGTAAGGTTCCTCGCGTATCATCGAATTAAACCACATGCTCCTCCGCTTGTGCGGGCCCCCGTCAATTCCTTTGAGTTTCACCCTTGCGGGCGTACTCCCCAGGTGGAATACTTAACGCTTTCGCTTAGACGCTGACCGTATATCGCCAACATCGAGTATTCATCGTTTAGGGCGTGGACTACCAGGGTATCTAATCCTGTTTGATCCCCACGCTTTCGTGCCTCAGTGTCAATCACACTTTAGTGAGCTGCCTTCGCAATCGGTGTTCTGTGACATATCTATGCATTTCACCGCTACTTGTCACATTCCGCCCACTTCAACTGTATTCAAGCCCATCAGTATCAAAGGCACTGCGATAGTTAAGCTACCGTCTTTCACCCCTGACTTAATAGGCCACCTACGCACCCTTTAAACCCAATAAATCCGGATAACGCTTGGATCCTCCGTATTACCGCGGCTGCTGGCACGGAGTTAGCCGATCCTTATTCTTACCGTACATTCAGCTCTCTTCACGAAGAAAGGTTTATTCCGGTACAAAAGCAGTTTACAACCCGTAGGGCCGTCTTCCTGCACGCGGCATGGCTGGTTCAGAGTTGCCTCCATTGACCAATATTCCTTACTGCTGCCTCCCGTAGGAGTCTGGTCCGTGTCTCAGTACCAGTGTGGGGGGTCATCCTCTCAGATCCCCTAGACATCGTCGCCTTGGTGGGCCGTTACCCCGCCAACTAGCTAATGTCCCGCATGCCCATCGTTGTCCTATAAATATTTGATCATTATGCAATGCTGCACTGTGATTTTATGCGGTGTTAATCTCTCTTTCGAGAGGCTATCCCCCTGACAACGGTAGGTTACATACGTGTTACGCACCCGTGCGCCACTCTCATGGGGAGCAAGCTCCCCAATCCCGTCCGACTTGCATGTATTAGGCCTGCCGCTAGCGTTCATCCTGAGCCAGGATCAAACTCTCCATTGTAAAATGTTTTGTTTGTATCCAGACCCTATTACTCAAAATAGAAATCTGATTATTTGTATATCTTTATACAGTATTCAGTGTAACTCCAATTTCGAAAGGTTTTCTTTTTTTTGATAGAGTCGACAACCTTAAGTTATCGCTCCCGCTACGCTACATGTTACTTCTTAAAAGAACTTTATCGCTTCCCCGTCACGGTTCCGCTTTTTATATCTGCTCATCCTAGCGATGAGTGATTTTGCTTTTGTTTTTCCCTCTCTTTCCGTCCGCTTTCGCTTTCGTTCCGTTTGGGAGTGCAAAGGTAACTAAGTTTTTGATTTCTCCAAAATTTATTTCTAAATTTTTTTGAGACTCCTCAAACAGCTTTTCGCCGTTTTTCTTATCCCTGTGCCGCTTTTCAATCTATTCCCGATCATTGCGATTGGGAGTGCAAAGGTAGAAATCTTTTTGACATCCCCAAAACTTTTTTTAAAGTTTTTTGTGATGCCCCGACTGGCTATCCGCCTCTCTTCGGATCTCCTCCTCTCTTGCTGACGCATCTTCCAATGCTTCAACAATCCTTCGCCCCTTTTCAATGTACTAACCGCATTCCTTCGTTTGCGGGTTGCAAAGGTAGCGCTTTTTTCCTTTTTATAAAACCTTTCTCCTCTTTTTGTGTTACATCCCCCTTAACTCCCTACCCTTCAACCCCTTTCTTTTTCTAAAACGCCCGCACTGCCTTAATCAGGTTGCTTATCGCATATAAGTAAGTTCTTAAACTGCCCTTTTAATCTGTTATAATGATACAGGCGTTATATTAGATGTTAAACTCCATTGAGAGATCAAGATTTGTAATACTTTTCAATAATAAAGACAATCTTATGTTCAACCAGCTCTTGATAGGACCTTAAACTGTTCATTTTATACATCCATCCATTTTTAAAATTAGTTGCAGGCATAAGCTGAGGTCTATTATATAATGTAGTTGTTGTCTTTTTTATGTATTCTTCCAGTGCAATACTCCATCATCAGTCAATCAAGGTTGACGATAGTTTTCTTTAAAAACACAAATCAACTCTCAATTGCCGAAAGTGCCACGGTTTTGGTAAATTAGGGGCAGTAAATCTTAACATGGCTCCTAATTTATTTTACCTGTCGTTCCTTTGCTGTTTTACTATAGCTTTTAATGTTTCGGTATTTGCACAGAAACCAGATCTATACATTGAACCCAAGCTTTCCAACAACAAAGGCATTAACCCCTTTAATTACGATAATAAGATTTTTGTTGAAAGCAAGACTTACATATATGACTATTTTATTGTCAAAGGCCACGATACACTCAAATATGCAATTACATCACAACCAGAAGGCGCTAAGTCATGGCATTATGTACCCGCTATGCAAAAGGATAGTAGTACAATTGAATATCTGGGTATAAAGACTTTGGGAAAAATAGGTCCTATAATGATGGACAAACCAAATTACAATCAGACGGAGGTATTCCTCTACCATTATAATTTTGATTTCAAACCTTTAGAGACCGAACTAACGGGGGTAATTGAGAATAAGGAAAATATCTGGTTACACCCATTTCGCTTTCATGCGCTAGAGATTCTGCAACTGTCTCCCTTTCCTTACATCAAGCTGCCGCTTAAATCCGGTCAAATTTATGATTGGAATCTCGAAATCGGTGAAAAATGGCCTGAATTTAAAGCCTTCAATTGGACAGGTAAGCTTACTCTCCATTGCAAATATGTTGTGCAAGGTAAGGAAGCGCTCAGCTTACCCATTGGAACTGTCCAAACAATAAAAGTTAAGGGTATTGCGAATACCACCAGTGGCCATAGCATTCTCGTGTCTTACTTCAGCGAACAATTCGGATTTGTAAAGCTGGTATATCACAACTTAGATGGGTCAAGTATTACCATGACTCTTAAACAGATCAAATAGGTTTGCCTTTTGAATATGTTATAGCATTCACTTTTGGTTACATGTTTTCAATGGATAAATCCCCTCTGTGTTCTCGCGGCAATAAGCCTGGATGCTCTACCTATTATATAGGTAGAGCAATATCAGATGTTTCAATTACAGGAAGCTATTGTTCTGCTAATATTGCTTTAACACCGGCGTAAGTTAACACATTGTTGCTAAGGGCATCCTGTTTAAGCCTTGCAAGCGGGTTATATTTAGTGTTCAGCTCACCTACGTTGGTTCAGTTGTCAGTTCATAGTTAAAAGATGTTAAATGTGAAGCGGAAACATACTATAACACAATAAGGCGTTTATTTTCGCGCTTAAAATAAATAATTGATTGATTTACATTATATAATTATCTTTGCAGGATGTTTAAAAAGCAACGTGCTATAATTGCAGGCTTATTAGTTACCGCGGTACTTATTACTGGCAGCTGTAAAAGCAGCTACGAGAGATTAAAGGAGAGTAACGACCGGGCTAAACAATACCAGCAGGCCGTAAAATTCTATAACAAAAAACAATACTCAAAAGCACTGGAGTTATTTGAGTTACTTACACCAAAATACAGAGGATTAAGTGAGGCTGAAGACTTATTCTTTTATTACGCCTACGCTAACTATAACTTAAAGGATTACACTTCGGCCCGTTACCATTTTAAAAACTTTGCCGATCTGTACCCATCAAGTACCCGTGCTGAGGAATGCCGTTACATGTCTGCCTATTGTTATTATCTGGATTCACCTATTCCGTCGCTTGACCAGGAGAATACCACCAAGGCTATTGAGACTTTACAATTGTTTATAAACCTTTATCCTAAAAGTGAACGTAGCGTTCAAGCCGGTAAGTTGATTCAGGACCTGCGCGATAAATTAGAAACCAAAGCTTACAATAATGCAAGGCTTTATTTAGATATCGGCGATTACCTGTCGGCAGTTATGGCATTCAATAATGCCCTGCGCGATTATCCGGATACTAAGTATGCAGAAGAAATGGAGTTTTTAACTGTTAAGGCCCAGTACTTGTATGCCAAGAACAGTGCCGAATTCCGTCAGGAAGAGCGCTATACGCAATCAATGACCTATGCTGATCAATTTGCTGAAAAATATGCAAACAGCAAGTATACTAAAGAAGCAGCCGAATACCGTAAAGACAGCGAGCGTGGTATTGCAAACGCCAAACGTTATTTAGCGCGGTTAGAAGCTGAGGGTAAACTGGCCAAAAAACTAGCAGATAGGGATACGGCTAAAGCGCCGCAACAACAGTCAATTACTGATAAACATAATCAAAGAAGTCCGCAACAATAAAATATAAAACGAACATGAGCAATAATCCTAATAATAAACCAACTGTAGCAGGCAGTACCGTAACCCGCGATTTGCGCGACCTGGATAAAACAACAGACAACCTGTATGAGTCTATCGTTATCATGTCGAAACGTGCAAACCAGATATCAAACAACATTAAAGAAGAGCTGCATCAGAAATTATCTGAGTTTGCCTCTGCAAATGATAACCTGGAAGAAGTGTTTGAGAACCGTGAGCAGATCGAAATTTCGAAACATTACGAGCGCTTGCCCAAACCTACGTTAGTAGCAGTTCAGGAATTTTTAGAAAACAAGGTTTATTTCCGCAACCCTAACAAAGAGAGAGATTAATTCTCTTACCTGTAAAAACAAGATTTTAGAAAAAAAGCCCTTTTACTTTCAAAAGGGCTTTTTTTATTGTAAGATACCGCCGCGAAATTGAATAAGCCATTCAGTTTATACGATATTAGCTGGGTTTACATATTTTTGTACTATGCTCGAAGGCAAGAAAATTGTTTTAGGTGTTTGCGGTAGTATAGCGGCCTATAAATCTGCTACGCTTGTGCGCTTGTTAATAAAGGCCGGTGCCGACGTACAGGTAGTGATGACCAAAGACGCTACCAGCTTTATTACGCCGCTTACGCTCTCCACACTTTCCAAAAAACCGGTACTCATACAATATTTTGAACCTGGCACCGGTCAATGGAATAACCATGTAGAACTGGGCCTATGGGCCGATTTATTCCTGATTGCCCCAGCGAGCGCCAACACTATGGCTAAAATGGCCGGTGGACAGTGTGATAATCTACTTACTGCGGCATACTTATCGGCCAAGTGCCCGGTTTACTTTGCACCTGCAATGGATCTGGATATGTGGCGCCACCAAGCTACCTTAAGCAATGTGCAAAAGCTGCAAAGCTATGGTAATATACTTATACAGCCAGGCAGTGGTGAACTGGCCAGCGGCTTGCATGGTGAAGGTCGCATGGCGGAGCCTGAGGAAATTGTAAGTTTTGTAACCGATCAACTATCAGAGAGCCTTCCGCTGGCTGGTAAACGAATGCTGGTTACGGCTGGTCCTACTTACGAGGCAATTGATCCTGTGCGTTTTATAGGTAACCATTCTTCCGGCAAAATGGGATTTGCCATCGCCGATGAATTGGCCAAACAGGGTGCTGTGGTAACACTTATAGCGGGTCCATCTGCACAAACGTTACAACAAACCGGTATAAACCGTATTGATATTACATCAGCTGCAGAAATGCTGGAAGCTTGCTTGCAACATTTTGACATTGCTGATGCTTGCATAATGAGCGCTGCCGTGGCCGATTATACACCTATAAATGTGTCATCCCAAAAAATCAAAAAGCAGAGTGACACCTTTGGCATAGATCTAAAGAAAACGACTGACGTATTAAGAGTACTGGGCGAACGCAAACGACACAATCAATTACTCATTGGTTTTGCGCTCGAAACCCAAAACGAGGAGCAGAACGCTATAGATAAGCTGCACAAAAAAAACCTCGACCTGATTATTTTAAATTCACTTAATGATGTTGGCGCAGGCTTTAAGCTTGATACCAATAAAATAACAATGATTGACCGGCAGCTCCATAAAACAATCTTTGAAACCAAGCGTAAAAGCGAGGTGGCTGCTGACATATGCCATAAGATAATTACGTTGTTGAAATGATGAAGAAGCTGGGGTTGTTATTGTTGTGGTTAGGAATTGTGCATACAGCTATTGCACAGGATTTAAATGCCCGTGTACAAGTACTATCGCCGAAAATTGCGACAACCAATAAGCGCATTTTCACTTCGCTACAAACCGCCATGCGTGAGTTTTTGAACGGACGCAAGTGGAGCGCCGATGCTGTACAACCGCAAGAAAAGGTAGATTGCAGCTTTGTACTAACGGTTACCAATTGGGATAACGGAACTAGTTTTAGTGGCGAACTCCAGGTGCAGTCGACCCGTCCAGTTTATAACGCCGCTTATAACTCCCCCGTTTTTAGTATTAACGACCGCGATTTTGACTTCACCTACACCGAAGGGCAAACCATTGACTTTAATAACCAAACCTTCGAAAGCAACTTAAGCTCGGTGATGGCTTTTTATGCCTACATGATTATGGCTTTTGATTACGACAGCTTTTCTAAATTCGGCGGCACTTCATATTATGCCAACGCACAAACGGTAGTTATTAACGCGCAAAGTTCATCATACCGTGGCTGGAAAGCATTTGATAATAATACCAACCGCTATTGGCTGTCGGAAAACACCATGAACAAAACTTACATTCCGCTGCGTGAGTTTTTATATACCTACCATAGGCAAGGGCTGGATTTAATGGCCGACAATGCAGCTACCGGCCGTAAAAATATAACGGCCGCTTTACCGGTACTTACCCAGTTGGATCGTGTACGAGTCGGTGCCACTTTGCCCACCTTATTTTTTCTGGCTAAGCGCAATGAGTTAGTCTCTATTTATTCAAAAGCCGATCCCCAGGAAAAGCTGCAGGCCATGAACATCCTTAACCAAGCCGACCCGGCTAATGGAAATTTGTATCAAACCTTACAACAATAAACCACTTTAGTACATCTGTAAGTTTGTTATAAAACACATCTGTTAGGCATTGATTTTGTAATTGAGTATCTTTGTATTCAAGGATAAATCTACATGCTGCATCAGCTCAACATTCATAATTACGCTTTAATTGATAACCTGGAAATTGGCTTTGACGCCAGTTTAAATATCATAACCGGCGAAACCGGGGCCGGTAAATCTATTATATTAGGTGCCCTATCACTTATTTTGGGTCAGCGTGCTGAGAGTAAGTACTTCTTCAATCAGCAAAAGAAGTGCGTGATTGAAGGTACTTTTAAGATTGCCGACTTTCACCTTAAAGCTTTTTTTGAAGAGAACGACCTGGATTACGAACCTGAAACAGTTTTAAGGCGCGAAATATCGGCCGATGGCAAATCACGTGCGTTTGTGAACGACACACCAGTTAATTTGGCTACTTTAAAGCTTTTAGGCGAGCAATTGATAGATATTCACTCGCAACAGGCTACCCGCGAAATTAATGATCCGGGCTTTCAGTTGCTGGTTGTGGACGGCGTGGCCAAACATCAGCCTTTGCTCAACCAATATCAAACTGACTACAGGGCTTACAAAAAAGCAACGTCCCGGCTTCAGCAGCTGATCGATGAAAATAATAAAGCCAAAACAGACCTCGATTATTTTCAGTTTCAATTTGATGAATTAGAAAAGGCAGGCCTATCGGCCGATGAGCAGGAAGAACTGGAGCAGGAGCTTTACACGCTGAACAATGCCGAGGAAATAAAACGCAAACTGAATGGCGCACTTCAATTATTGCAGGACAGCGAAGTGGCCGTTACTTTACAAGTAAAAGAAGCCGGACAGCAGCTCTTATCACTTAATAAATTTAATCCGCAGATTGCTGAATTGCATGAGCGACTTAACAGCTCATTAATTGAGCTGAAAGATATAGCTTCTGAAATTGAGCTGATAGAACAGCAAACGCAAACCAACGAGGCACGTGCCGATGAGATCAATACACGCTTAAGCCTGATTTACAATTTGCAAAAGAAGCACCGGGTTAGCAGCAATGCCGAGTTACTGGCTTTGCAGGAAGAGCTATCGGGCAAGATACAGCAAGTGCTTTTTGGGGACGAAGAAATTGAATCGTTACAGGAGCAAATAAAATTGCAAAGAGACGATTTACAGCAACTGGCTAAGCAATTATCTGACAACCGCATTAAAGCCCTCCCCGACATTGAAACTCAGGTTATGGATACCCTGGCTGAAATGGGGATGGGCAATGCCCTTCTTAAAATTGAGCATACTTATACCACTAACCAGGAACTTACTAAAACCGGTGCAGACCAAATACGCTTTTTATTTACGGCCAACAAAGGACATAACTTGGCCGAAATGAGTAAAGTGGCTTCAGGTGGCGAGCTGTCGCGGTTAATGCTGAGCATAAAATCTATCATTGCAAGATATACCGCATTACCGACCATTATTTTTGATGAGATAGATACAGGTGTGTCTGGCGAGGTAGCCAATAAGGTGGGTGTTATTATGGAACGTTTAGCCGACAACCTGCAGGTAATTACCATTACACACCTGCCGCAAATAGCCAGCAAAGGGCAAAGCCATTATTTTGTATATAAAAATAATGAAACAGCTACCACTTATACCCAAATACGCCAGCTAACCGATGAGGAACGCGTTTTAGAGATTGCCAAAATGTTAAGCGGCGACAAGCCGGGCGAAAGTGCGTTGCAGAACGCAAGGGAATTACTGAACAGTTAGGCACAAAACACGTGTTAGGGATTGAAGCGGATACCGGCCAGTGACTAAGGCCTGTGCAGTATGAGCGTAAAGCCCGGCCCGAAGGGAACACCCATATTGAAAAACTAAGTACAATGATTACGTACTGCTTTAGGTAGTATACCTATTGGCAAACGCATATGACAGCATAAACTGAGATTTATCGTTAAATAAATTTCTTTAAAATAATTTCTACCTTTACCACCCGATTAACAATTCGAAAACAACATGGCTTATAATTTATTACAAGGTAAAAAGGGAATCATTTTTGGCGCCCTTGATGAAAAATCAATTGCCTGGAAAACAGCCCAGCGCTGCAGAGCCGAAGGCGCTGAACTGGTTTTAACAAACGCCCCTATTGCCTTGCGCATGGGTACCATTAACCAACTGGCCGAAGAGGTAAACGCCCCCGTTATTCCGGCTGATGTTACCGTTACTGCCGATATTGAAAACCTGTTTACGCAGGCGCAAGAGCACTTTGGCGGTAAAATTGACTTTGTATTGCACTCTATAGGCATGAGCATTAATGTTCGTAAAGGCATTCATTATACCGAAAACAATTATGAGTTTACCCACAAGGGCATGGATATCTCGGCTTTAAGCTTACACCGTATATTACAGGTAGCCATGAAACAGGATGCCATTAGCGAGTGGGGATCAGTTGTCGCTTTATCATACATTGCTGCTCAACGTGTTTTCCCTGATTATAACGACATGGCCGATAACAAAGCAATGCTGGAAAGTATTGCCCGCAACTTTGGTTACCAGTATGGTGTAAAGAAAAACGTCCGTATCAACACTATTTCACAATCACCTACCCGTACTACTGCAGGTTCGGGCGTTAAAGGTTTTGATGGCTTTGTTGATTTTGCCGAAAAGATGAGTCCGCTTGGTAATGCCACTGCCGACCAGTGCGCCGACTATTGCGTCACCTTGTTCTCTGACCTTACCCGCATGGTAACTATGCAAAACCTTTTCCATGATGGTGGTTTCTCCTTTACCGGTGTTACACAGGCCATCATCGATCAAATGAATAAATAAATATCTCATATAAAAAAGCCATAGTTAACTATGGCTTTTTTTTGCCCTGATATAACTAATCATTTAGTTATATTTGAATATGCGAAGCATTCTAGTTATATGGTTACTTATCTTGCCTGCGTTAGCTCATGCCCAGTATACCATATCGGGAAACATCATTAACTTGTATGATAAAAAGCCTGTTGCAAAGGCAAGTGTTTTTTTGAGCAACACAACTATTGGCACTGCCTCAGCAGACGATGGTAGTTATTTGTTACGTAATGTGAAGCCTGGTCAGTATGACATGGTAATCACTGCCATTGGTTATGAAACCCTATACAAAACCATAAAAGTAGAGCAAACCCTTAACATACCTTACATTGAACTTACACCTAAGACGGTTGAACTAAACGCAGTTGTAGTTAAGCCAGATCCCGAATGGCAGAACAACTACCGGATTTTTAAAGACGAACTACTGGGTCCAAGCGATTATGCGTTGCAGTGTAAGATATTGAACCCGGAGATACTTGACTTAAATTTTGATAAGGCTAAACGTACATTAACTGCTTCCACCAACGATTATCTTGAAGTTGAGAATAAAGCGCTTGGTTATAAGCTTAAATATTTACTTACCAACTTTATTAAAGATTATCATACCGCTTCCCTTTATTACCAGGGCAATGTATTATTTATTCCTATGCAAGGGAAGCCTTCCCAAGTGCGCAAATGGTACAAGAACCGGCTCGAAGCTTATATGGGTTCTTCACAACATTATTTACGCTCATTATTGGGAAATCAACTAATGGAACAAGGGTTTCGAAGCATGCGATTAATTCGTAAGCCAAATCTTCAACGTCCACCTGATAGCTTAATACAAGCTAAGATTGCAAAATACGGGAGTGCCGCCATAAGCATTCATGGTAACAGTATTATTATGCAAAAAAAAGATTCTCTGGATTATTGGCTGGAAAGGAAGCGAATGCCTAAAATAGTTGAAACCCTGGTTACTGCCCAGTTAAATGTAGACAGTTTAATAAAGAAAACTGACCAAAAAGGAATATTTGCTATAGGCTTTCAGGACGTTCTGTATATAGTTTACAATAAAAAGAAGGGGCATAGTAATTATGACAAGCGGCCGCTCAATGCACCCGATTTTCCAACCAGCTTAATGAATTTCTCTGAGCCGTATGCCTTTTTTGATACAAACGGCATTATAGTCAATCCTACATCAGTTGTTTTTGAAGGCGATTGGGGAAGCGACCGATTAGCTAAACTCCTCCCCTATGATTATGACCCGAAGGAAAAAGAAAATGGAAAGCCTTAGCCTTCAAGTCCTCAAAAACAAAAACAGCCGCTTGGTAAGCGGCTGTTTCGTTATAATTGTTCTTGGATTAACCTTGCTGTTCTGCTTCCGGTGTTTTGTTTTCACCGCTGTTTTTAGCGGTTACTTTAATTTCGTTGGCTTCTTTGTCGAAGTCAACTTCCATTATATCACCTTCGGCCAGTTCACCTTTCAGAATTTCTTCTGCAATTGGGTCTTCGAGATATTTTTGAATAGCTCGTTTTAGCGGACGAGCACCAAAGTTTTCGTCGTAACCACGCTCGGCTATTACTTCTTTAGCATTCTCAGTCAACTCAATTTTGTAACCTAATCCGTTAATACGGCCAAACAATGCGGTTAACTCGATATCAATGATCTTGTAAATATTTTCTTTGGTTAAAGAGTTAAACACAATTACATCATCAATACGATTCAGGAATTCAGGAGCGAAAGCACGTTTCAATGCGTTCTCAATCACCCCTCTTGAGTGAGCATCAGCCTGGTTCACTTTAGCCGCAGTGCTGAAACCAACACCTTGTCCAAAATCTTTTAGCTGACGGGCACCTATGTTAGAGGTCATAATGATGATGGTATTTCTAAAATCCACCTTACGACCTAACGAATCAGTTAATTGACCTTCGTCCAATACCTGCAATAGGATGTTGAATACATCAGGGTGAGCTTTCTCAATCTCATCCAGCAGCACTACTGCATATGGTTTACGACGTACTTTTTCAGTCAACTGTCCGCCTTCTTCGTAACCTACGTAACCCGGAGGCGCACCCACTAAGCGTGACACGGCAAATTTTTCCATGTACTCGCTCATGTCAATCTGGATTAAAGCATCCTCTGTATCAAACATGAAGCGGGCAAGTTCTTTGGCTAACTCAGTTTTACCAACACCAGTTGGGCCTAAGAAGATAAATGAACCAATTGGTTTTTTAGGATCTTTCAGTCCGGCACGGGTACGTTGTATAGCCCGGGTCAGTTTTTTGATAGCATCATCCTGACCAATAATTTTGCCCTGTATGCTGGTACCCATGTTTAACAGCTTTTGGCTGTCGGCCTGGCCTACCTTCTGTACCGGTATGCCTGTCATCATGGCAACCACTTCAGCCACGTTATCTTCAGTTACCGTATAACGCTTAGACTTGGTTTCGGCTTCCCAAGCAGATTTTGCTTGTTCTAGCTCTTCCAGTAAATGTTTCTCGGTATCGCGTAGTTTAGCTGCTTCTTCATATTTCTGGCTGCGTACCACGCGGTTCTTTTCAACCTTAATCTGTTCGATCTTTTGCTCAATATCCAAAATGTTCTGTGGAACATGAATATTGGTTAAGTGAACACGTGAACCCGATTCATCTAAAGCATCAATTGCTTTGTCTGGCAAGAAGCGGTCGGTAATATACCTAGCCGTCAAGCTAACGCAGGCATTAATTGCTTCAGGTGTATAAGTCACACCGTGGTGCTCTTCATACTTATCCTTAATGCGTGTTAAAATTTCGATGGTTTCATCAGGCGAAGCCGGCTCTACCATTACCTTTTGGAAACGACGGTCTAAAGCGCCATCTTTTTCAATGTACTGACGGTATTCATCCAACGTTGTAGCGCCGATGCATTGGATCTCTCCGCGAGCCAAGGCCGGTTTAAACATGTTCGATGCATCCAAAGAACCTGATGCGCCACCAGCACCTACAATAGTATGGATCTCGTCAATGAAAAGGATAACATCCGGAGATTTTTCAAGCTCGTTCATTACCGCTTTCATACGCTCCTCAAACTGCCCGCGGTATTTAGTACCGGCAACCAATGAGGCCAGGTCTAAAGTAACTACCCGCTTGTTAAACAATACGCGTGATACTTTGCGTTGCACAATGCGCAAGGCTAAACCTTCGGCAATGGCCGATTTACCTACACCCGGTTCACCAATAAGGATTGGGTTGTTCTTTTTACGACGAGACAGGATTTGCGAAACCCGCTCAATTTCTTTTTCACGGCCTACAATAGGGTCCAGTTTACCTTCTTCGGCAGCTTTGGTTAAATCGCGGCCAAAATTGTCTAAAACCGGAGTTTTAGATTTAATATCTGATACCTTTTTAGGCTGGCTGAATGATTCTTCTTCTTTAAAATCATCATCGCCACCGGTTGATGAACCCGGCATTTCATCGGTTACATTCTTATGTGATTCTACTTCACCTTTAAAGATTTCGTAGTTCACGTTAAATTGCATAAGCAATTGTGAGGCAATGTTATCTTCATCGCGCAGAATAGACAATAGCAAGTGCTCAGTGCCTATAATATCGCTCTTAAATATTTTTGCTTCCAGATAAGTGATTTTTAACACCTTCTCTGCTTGTTTAGTTAAAGGAATGCTACCAATGTGAACATTGGTTCCGGTTGTACCCTTTACAGCATCTTCAACAGCGCGGCGAAGTTTGGCAGTATCCACATTTAAGCCTTTCAGCAATTTTATGGCTATTCCATCACCGTCGCGAATAAGTCCGAGTAACAGATGTTCCGTTCCTATATAGTCATGCCCAAGGCGAAGTGCCTCTTCCCTGCTATAGGAAATCACATCTTTAACACGTGGCGAAAATTTAGCTTCCATTTAGTACCTTTCTAAATTATTGAGTGAACATCCGAATGTATATCTTTTAGGGTACGCATGCGGAAGTAATATAATGTTATCAACAATATTGCCAACATTACCAGTCGGCGCATTCAAATTGTTAAATAAATGTAATCTGTACCCGTTTAGTCAAACTATATATGCTAAATCCAAATTTAACAGCTGTTATAACGTGTAATCTACTATAAATTACATTTGCAATGTAGTATTTGATTTAAATTAATTGTTAAAGTTTAACAATTAATTTTTTCGGCCGGCATAAACGTATTGGCAACATGCTATTTCGTCAGCAAGCACGACATTAAGACACAGAACACAACCTTTTATTTCCATATGTACGGTGCTACTTTAACTTAAGTTACATACATTTTTTCAAACTGTAGGTGCATGTAATTTATGGCAGTGTGCCTGTAATTGTAAACAAGACGATTCAGAATTTTAAGCTACTGTCTCTTTTTGTAATGCCAGCATTTTGCATCATATTTGAATTCCAATTACAGAAATGAAATGGCCGACGAAAAAATAATATTCTCAATGGCTGGTGTAAGCAAAATTTACCCGCCACAAAAACAAGTACTTAAAAATATATACCTGTCCTTCTTTTACGGCGCTAAGATTGGCGTTATCGGTTTGAACGGTTCGGGAAAATCATCCCTGCTTAAAATTATTGCCGGTCTCGACAAATCTATTCAGGGTGAAGTAGTTTTCTCACCCGGATACTCGGTGGGTTACCTGGCTCAGGAACCGCAGTTAGATCCTGAGAAAACCGTGCGCGAAGTTGTGGAGGAAGGTGTCGCCGAGATTACTTCCATCCTTAAGGAGTACGAAGACATCAACGAGAAATTTGGCTTACCGGAATACTATGAAGATGCCGACGCCATGGATAAGCTGATGGCACGCCAGGGCGAACTGCAGGATAAAATTGATGCGGTGAACGCATGGGAGTTGGACACCAAGCTGGAACGCGCCATGGACGCTCTACGCTGCCCCGATCCGGAAACTAAGATTGGTGTACTGTCGGGTGGTGAGCGCCGCCGAGTGGCTATGTGCCGCCTGCTGTTGCAGGAGCCGGATGTGCTTTTACTGGATGAGCCTACCAACCACCTGGATGCCGAGAGTATTGACTGGCTGGAGCAACACCTGAAACAATATAAAGGAACTGTTATAGCCGTAACGCACGACCGTTATTTCCTGGACAATGTTGCAGGATGGATTTTGGAATTGGATCGTGGCGAAGGTATCCCTTGGAAGGGTAACTACTCAAGCTGGTTAGATCAGAAAGCCAAGCGTTTGGCACAAGAGGAAAAAACTGAGAGCAAGCGCCAAAAAACGCTGGAGCGTGAGCTGGAATGGGTACGTATGGCACCCAAAGCCCGCCATGCCAAAGGTAAGGCCCGTATTGCCAATTACGAAAAACTGGCATCTGAGGAAACCAAGGAGCGCGAAGACAAACTAGAACTCTTTATTCCACCAGGCCCGCGGTTAGGCAATGTGGTAATTGAGGTAAATAACGTAACTAAAGCTTACGGCGACCGCGTACTGTTCGAAAACCTAAGCTTCTCGCTGCCACCGGCTGGCATAGTGGGTATTATTGGCCCTAACGGTGCCGGTAAAACTACGCTGTTTCGTTTAATAACCGGGCAGGAACAACCTGATGCAGGCGATTTCCGCGTAGGCGAAACAGTTAAACTGGGTTACGTTGACCAGATGCATGATGACTTAAAAGCCGATAAATCGGTTTGGGAAAACATTACCGATGGGCAGGAAACCATCCTGCTGGGTAATAAACCCGTAAACTCCCGTGCGTATGTATCTAAGTTTAACTTTAATGGCGGCGACCAGCAGAAGAAGATCGAAGTGCTATCGGGCGGTGAGCGCAACCGGGTGCATTTGGCTATTACGCTGAAAAAAGGCTCAAACGTACTATTGTTGGATGAGCCTACCAATGATATTGACGTCAACACACTGCGCGCACTGGAAGAAGCACTGGATAACTTTGGCGGCTGCGCAGTGATCATTAGTCACGACCGTTGGTTTCTGGATCGCGTTTGTACCCACATCCTAGCATTTGAAGGCGACTCGCAGGTATACTTCTTTGAAGGCAACTACAGTGAGTATGAAGAAAATCGCAAAAAGCGCCTGGGCGATGTAGCACCAAAACGCATTAAGTATAAAAAACTGGTAGGATAAAATTAAAGACAAGAGCTAGACTGAAGAACAACGCCCCGGTACACAGAAGAGTGATCGGGGTTTTGTTCTTGAGATGGTATCATTAGTATGGCCAGCGATAGGCGCATTGCGCCTTTTAGCATGTGATGCTAAAGCAGCGCGTTAATGTGCCGTATATTGATTGCAAATCTCAATACTTAGTATTCTAGAAAAATAGCTGTTGTTCGTAGACTTGCCTAACAGAGAGACCTTCTTAACCGGCTGATTCACCCGGAAAGAATTTCCAGTATGCGTTCGAGATAAAGGCTTGTTAAGACCGATATGCGCCTGGTGTTGGATAGAATGCGGTGCCTTCCACAACTAGCCAATTACTTCTTTTCCGTAATCTCCTTAGTTCTTCCCTGTATCAGTTTAACCAGCAATGGGAAAGCCGGTTCGGCCATGCCCACATGATCGAAACCCTGCAATTCGAACAGATGGGTTTGCTTATGACCAACATATTTCATCATACGTGCCAAATAGGCATTTTCTTCGTAGCGGCCTAGTAGCTCCAATTCGCGATCCCCGGTAATGAGCAGCATGGGCGGGGCATCGAGGCGTACGTGGTAAAGCGGAGCATACTCATCAATAATTGGCTGGGTATCTTGTATGCCGTGCTCCTGCCTTATAGTAAAGTGCGTAATGGCCTGTCCACTAAAGGGAATAAGCGCTGCAATGCGGTTAGCATCAATGTTATATTTTTGTAGGTATTTTTTATCCAACGTGACCATCATACCCAGGTAACCACCCGCCGAATGGCCCGATACAAACATTAGCCGGTTACTGCCGCCATATTGTTCGATGTGCTGAAACGCCCAAGCTATAGCAGCAGCAGCATCTTCAATATAAGCAGGTGCTTTTACGTTGGGCGATAAGCGGTACCCCACTCCAATTACAGCAAAACCTTTTTCCGTCAGTGCCTTAGGTATCTCTTTACTGCCACCAGTAATACCGCCGCCATGAAACCATAGTACGGTAGCAAAATTTTTCACCCCTTTAGGGTAATACAAGTCCAACCGGCATTGTGAGGCCCGGTAGGCGTCACCAGTGGTATCAGCGTAGTAAGCTATATTCTTCTGCGTTATATATACCGGTTCCGCCAGCGCCACTTTACTCACCAGCAACAGTAGAACGACTATCTCTTTCATTTAGGCAATGTAAAAAATATTTCAATACAGGCAGGTTACCGCTGCACATTTTAACAACCGCCATATTCACAATATTCCTAAATTAAGGTCTTTATCATTAAACTTGCTGATTTTGAGAATGTATATCCAAGTACAACTTCATACCAAAGAATAGTATTTGTAACAGATACGCTATTTAATTAATAGGAAATTTGTTTTTTCAGAAATAGATGTATCTTGGCTAGTAAATCACGCCTGCCATAACCTTTGAATACTCGCATTACTAATATCGAAGCTGATATCGAAACGCTAAGTCGTATATCGGCTGTGCCGTCTATTTTAGACGTAATCTGCCGTACCACGGGTATGGGCTTTGCCGCAGTGGCGCGCGTAACCGAAGATAGGTGGGTGGCTTGTGCCGTAAAAGACAATATATCGTTTGGGCTGCAGCCTGGCGGAGAATTAAAAGTAGAAACTACTATTTGCCATGAGATAAGGCAGCACCAGCAACCTGTTATTATTGATCATGTACTAACTGATACCCATTACGCCGACCACCATACGCCTGCCATGTATGGCTTTCAAAGCTACATTTCGGTACCTATTACGCTTAAAGACGGTAGTTTTTTTGGCACCCTGTGCGCCATTGACCCTAAGCCAGCCAAGGTGAACACGCCCGAAGTGCGCAAGATGTTTGACCTTTTTGCCGAACTGATTGCCTTTCACTTGCAAAGTGTAGAAGAATTGGCAAGCGCCCAGGCTAATTTAGCCGAAGAGCGCGAAACAGCCGAGCTTCGGGATCAGTTTATTGCCATATTGGGTCATGATTTACGCAATCCTATTGGCGCCATAAGCACCGTTGCACAAATGCTGCTACGTATGCCCCTGGAGGATCGGATAATGCGCCTGGCCAAAATTGTGCAAGACTCCAGCTTCCGGATCAAAGTTTTAATAGATAATATTCTTGATTTTGCCCGTGGCAGGCTGGGCGAGGGTATCAGCTTAAATTTACTCGAATACCAAAATTTTGCAAGCCTGTTAAACCAGGTAATTACGGAGTTACAATTGGTTTGGCCTGATCGTATTATTGAACCCGATTTTGAAATAACCGAACCGGTTACTTGTGATGGCGGCCGCATAGCACAGTTATTTTCGAACCTTTTGGCAAATGCACTTACCCATGGGCAACCCGATGCGCCGGTTAAGGTGCAAGCCATACAAAATGGTAAAGATGTCATACTATCGGTGCATAACCAGGGCAAACCCATACCCGATGCTGCCATGAAAAGACTATTTCAGCCGTTTGAAAGGGGTGAAGTTAAACCCGGGCAACAAGGACTGGGGCTGGGTTTATACATAGCCTCCGAAATTGCCAAAGCACATAACGGCACCTTAACAGCCAAATCATCGCCGGATGAAACCTGCTTCACCTTACGAATGCCTATTAGCAATACCTGATTACCTTTGCTTCTTACTACCTGGTTCCTGATCATGTGGAAAACGCGCACCCCTATCCGTACGCCTCCCCTGTTTATCCTTAAATAAAAAACAGCCGTTCGTAGTTAGGATAACTATCAGAAGAGCCATCACTACATGACTGCGTTTCAGTAACATCATCATATTTTCACATATTTTAATTTATGAACCAGATTACCTTCTAACCAGCGAAACACTTACTTCCTCCCGGTCGTAGGCTTCTAAATCTTTAAGCAGTGCTGCAATTTTCTGTTCCCATTCGCTTTGTTTGTCCTCTTTTAAGCTATGGTTAGTTTCCCGGTCGTAGGCATCCTGAAAGTTACCACATTCCTGCGTAATGTTACGGTAAATAATAGTTACCACAGCCTGCAGGGTAGCAGGCGTATATGTAGCTTCGACTATGCGTTTATAATAAAGCCGCTTGTACAATTCAGTAATATCAAAATGCCCTTGCTCATGACGAAGTAATCTTTCGGATGCTTTGTTCTTACTCCATGAGAGGCACGGGCTAAAAAAGCAGATCATTTTAGTTTCCAGCTCATTTTTGCTTACCCGCCACTCGCGTACAAAATTAGATCGTGTTCGTGCAGCAGCCAGATCATTTGCATTGGGTACTGCCTTAAAATCGTCCCAGGTCAGTTTTTTGTCGGCTCGCCATACAATACTGTCGCAGGATGGGGTTTGGGCCCGGCACAGCACGGGGCTTAACAATGTCACACTATATAAAAGGTATCTTAGCAATTGCATTAGGTATGTAAAAGCAAAATGCCCGTTTAGGTTTTAAACGGGTCGCCTTTATTTTTCGGAAGTAAGCGCTTGTGTTAAGATATAACAAAAGATATAAGCCTACAAATTCAAAAATCTTTTCATTACTGGGTTAGCCAGTATTTTACTGAGCATTAAATCAGCGCCATATTTGGTAAAGTGATTTTCATCGAACATATAAGGGTCGCCAAACTTAGATATCGGCAAGGGCTTTGCGTTATATAAATCGACGTAATTGCTGCCAAAATGCTGTTTTAAAAACTGGTTAGTGTTGTAGGCGGGCTCAGCGTTGTAATTATTCTATAAAACCATATTATACTGTAACTCCCTGGCTGCAACCACAGGGTAAGGTATAGTGTAGGTTTCGTTTTGACCAAGTATAACCACCCTTATATTATACTTTTTAAGGTAGGCCAGCGTATTTTCCAAGTTTTGTTCCAGGGCTTCCAAATTACCGTCTGGTGTATTGATCCAATTCGCACTAATAATTACACCATCAATTTTATCCTTGTTCTTGATCAGGTAATCGTGGTAGATGTAATTAATGATCTCAAAACACTTTGCCGCCCCGTTTTTTTGCAGTAAGGGGAGGCATGCTGTTGCTGACGCCTGTAGTATATTAACGTTGTGCGGTGCCAGCTTTTCCTTAAGCGACTGCGAGTATTGGGCGGCATGGCTATCGCCAATTAACAGTATATTTTTTTTGGTGTTTGAAAAAGCCAGACAGCTATCCTCGTTAAGTTTTTTATCACCAGGTTGTTTCACACCTAAATTAACAAAGCAACAGCCATCACTAAATTGCTTGTCGCGCGCCTTACCTGTTGAGCCTATCAGCTCTGTTACCTTAAGCGCCTCAGGTTTAAATAAAATCTTATTTACCGGAAGATATGCCAGGCAGCAGGTAATTACCAAGGCACCGCCGGCCACAATCCAAATTGGCTTGCTATTGTCATGCTTCCTAGCTTCGATGTACCGGTTAGATATGTAGGCTAATGCAACCGCTACAGCTATTGAAACAGCAACCGTTACCGCACTATGCTTTATGCCCCAGTATGCGGCTATAACGTATACCGGCCAGTGCCATAAATACAAAGAGTAGGATATAGTTCCCAAAAATTGCACTACCCGGCTCTTGATCAGAAAGAAATCGTTGTAGTTACAAATAAGCACTAAAAAGGTGAGTGTAACTGGCAAGGCCGTCATCTTTCCGGGCCAGGGCAACTTAGTATCGAGTTGATTAAAGCAAACCAAAATAGCAGTATAACATATTACGGCAACAATATTCTTCCACTTAAACCGCTGCACAAAAGGTTCGATAAAAAATGCTAAACCGCCAGCAAGCATCTCCCAGGCCCGGCTGGGCAACAGGTAAAAAGAGGCATTATTATTAATTTGAGTATACTTTACACCACCTATGAAGCCAGCCACGGTGGCAAGCCCAATAACTGCAAAAACCCTGTTTTTAGTCTTCAGTACTTTATAAAGGATAAACAAAGCTATTGGGTACAACAAGTAAAATTGCCACTCAACCGATAACGACCAGGTATGCAACAACATATTGGTCTCAGAAGATGGATTGAAATAACCAGAATGCTTCCAAAACCAGATATTGGAAAGGAACAGAATACTGGAGACAGCATTTTTTTGAAACGTCTGGTAATCTTCAGGAAAGTAGAAGAAGAAACACAAGAGCGTTAGTACCAGAATTAAACTGAGCAGTGCAGGCACAATTCGCTTCAGCCTTTTGTTATAAAACTCACCAAAAGAGAATGTTCCCCTTTCTAAATCGGTAATAACTATACGGCTCATTAAATAACCCGAAATAACGAAGAAGACATCTACTCCGGAGAAACCTCCTCCAAACTGAGGTACCTTGAAATGAAAAAGTATAACACCTATAACAGCTATTGCCCTAAGGGCATTAATATCGTATCTGAATTTCATTATATAGCGCTATACTTTGGGAGCAAGCAAGCAATCGTAAATATACGACTAATCTGCCAAAGCACTATTGCCGACGCATCGCTGATATGAAACTTCAAATAAGATGTTGACAACCAACACATTGTTAACAAATAAATCACTCGGGCGTAACGTTTATATAAATAAGTATCGCTTATTTTTATAGACCTAATTAAGGTCATCAAAAATTAACCATTAAATATATGACCTGGAGAAAATTTAGCGGTGAAATACTGCAAACCCCCATCTTAGAAGAAGTTGAGCATGCCATTGAGCGCGAAAACGCACTGGGCAACAAACTTAAAGTGTGCATTGGTACCGACTCGCAGGTGAAGGGCCTTGTTACCGATTTTGCAACCGTAATTGTTTTTTTACGTGAGCAACGCGGCGGCTTTATGTTTATACACCAGGAGCGCACCTCCAAAAAAATGAGCATTAAGGAACGTATGTTGAGCGAAGTTCAAAAATCGATAGACATTGCCTACAAGCTTTGCGATCTGCTCGATTTATATGAGGTAGACCTTGAAGTACATGCCGATATAAATACCAATCCCATGTTTAAATCGAACCAGGCACTGCATGAGGCCATGGGCTATATTTTAAGCATGGGCTTTGTGTTTAAAGCCAAGCCCGAAGCTTTTGCAAGCTCGTATTGTGCCAATAAAATGGTACATTAAGTTACGTTTGTATATGGCATTGCGTTTACCTAAATTGCGTAAAAGCACTTTGCATGAAAAAATTCTTAGTTATTGCTGCCCTCCTATTAGGCGCGACAGGCGTGAATGCGCAAACTGATGATGACGCCGCAACGCTTACCAAGGTGGGCCAGCAGTCGCCATTGTTTGAGTTTAACGCAGATAAGCAAAAAACAGCCTCTATTGATAGCTACAAAGGCAAAATAGTAATGCTTAACTTTTTTGCTACCTGGTGCCCGCCTTGCCGCATGGAGCTGCCCCGCGTGCAAAAGGAAATTTGGGATAAATACAAAGACAACCCCAAATTTGCGTTGATGGTATTTGGCCGCGAAGAAGGCTGGGATAAGGTATTGCCTTTTAAGACCGCCAATAATTATACGTTTAACATTTTGCCCGATGAAGGCAGAAAGGTGTTCAGCCTTTTTGCCAAGCAATCCATACCGCGTAATGTAATATTGGATGAAGAGGGTAAGATCATTTACCAGTCAACCGGGTACAGTGAGCAGGAGTTTAATAAACTGCTGGCCTTGTTAGACGCGCGATTAAAAAAACCGCAGCCCTAACAAAACCGTTAGTTAAGTATGAATACCTACGAACGACGCTGGGAGCAATTTATGCCCATCAGTTTGGATGAGGCCTGGAATTTTTTCTCGTCGCCGCTTAATTTGCAAAAGATCACCCCGGCCGACATGAAGTTCACGGTAACCTCACCGTACACCGCAGACACTAAAATGTACCCCGGCATGATTATCACTTACAAGGTATCGCCCGTATTGGGTATTAAACTTAACTGGATGACGGAGATTACCCACGTGCAGGATAAGGTATATTTTGTAGACGAGCAACGCTTTGGCCCGTATGCGTTATGGCACCATCAGCACCATTTTAAAGAAGTGCCAGGCGGCGTGTTAATGACAGATATTTTGAATTACGCCATTGGTTACGGCCCAGCCGGTATATTTGCCAATAAATTGCTGGTGAAAAATAAAATTGAACAGATTTTTAAGTACCGCGAGAAAGCAATTGAAAAGATGTTTGGCCTCTCCTAACTCCTGTTATTACTGAATGAAGAATGCTGAATTACAATTGCGCATTTACTAGTTTCTATGCATTTTCATAAAAAAACAATGTCATCCCAAACGATAGGGAGAACTCTTGTCGAACTGGTTAGGAAATCGCTTTTAAAAGATTTCTCGTTAGCACTCGGAACGACAGTATGGTTGGCCAGGAAATTATTTTCGAAGCCCTCCTACCTGGGTTGAGAGGCTTTCTAAAACATTCCAAATTCGTCCATCATCCAATTACTTAAATAACTGTAAATGGATGGTGGCACTTCGTGGGCCAGTTCAGGGAATACGAATAGTTTGTACTTAGCCTTGGTAATGTTGTTGATCATGGCATACTCGTTGGTTGGCGGCGCTAGATTATCAAGCAAACTAATACCGATAAGCGAGGGGCATTTAAGCTGGTCCGAAAAATTTTTGAGATCGTAATAATCCAGGTTATATAATATCGTATTTAGCGCAATTCTTCGTTTACGGCCATAATCCACAAAGCTTTTCATAGGCCACTCTTTGCTGCCCACAAGCCCCCTGTAATCACAAAACACCGGATTGTTTGATGAGCATAGCTTAACCCGCTTATCTAAACTGGCCAGTGCTATAGAAAGGTATCCGCCCATACTGGCGCCCGATACAATAATCTGACTCGAATCCAAATCCTTTCGCGAACTGATAAAATCGATAGCCCTGATGCAATCCAGTATAGCTCCTTTAAACACATATTTGTTCCGGTTCTCAACATCGGTAGTTACGTAAGCTTCGGTAGTGGTATGCACCACATCTCGGCTGTTACCATGACCACGTACGTTGAACGAAAACACAGCCATTTGCGGAGAGCCGTAAATAGGCTTTACCCCTTCGCCGCCATAGCCTGGCAATATCACCCAAACCGGGAACTTCTCTTTAGGCTTCCGGTCCTTAGGCAGCGTAAGCCATCCCCTAACCGTAATGTTGCCGTATGATTTGGCTTCTACCAAAAACACATTAGTATTCTTTTTGTCGGAATCGGGCTGGGCAGTAACTTTAAAGTTAGGCGCTATTTTGGCCAGGTCATTTTTAGCGGTGTTCCAAAATTCATCAAAATCGGCCGGCTTGCTGCTTTCCGATCTTATTTGCTGCGGGTTAATGCCAATTACACGGCGTATAGTATCATCATAATCGGTCACATTGAGCAAAATATTGACCTTATAAAACCCGGCCGATTGTGTTGGAAGACTTAGGTTATATTTAGCACTACTCTTTTTACCAATATTTACACTGATGGAGCTGCGGCTAATTTCTTTGTTGGCCGATGATAAAATAAGATAGCTCAAAGTGCCTTTTTGGTCTTCCTTTAAACCGTTCTTCACATCAACCTTGTATATAATACGCTCATTGCTTTGGTATAGCGCATCTTTTTTTGAGGGTTTGGCTTCCCAAACCACTTCTTCGGCATCGCGTAAGGCAACACTGCCGCTGTATGGATTAATTATAGATGCACAAACAAACGATGTGCTACATAACAGCAACAGCAGGCATGCTAGCAAACCTTTACCAACAAGTGTTTTAATAGCGTGTAACATCAAAATAAGACTAAAAAATTCCAAACTGGTCCATCATCCAATTGCTTAAATAAGTAAAAAGCGATGGCGGCACCTCATGTGCCAGTTCGGGGTAAACAAACAGCTTATACTTTTTCGATTCTATATTGTTCAACATAGCGTACTCATTAGCGGGCGGCGCCAGGTTATCCAGCAAACTAATACCAATGAGCGATTGACACTTCAAGTTATAAGAGAAGTTCTTCAGGTCGAAATAATCAAGCGTAGCGAATATTTTTTCCATAGGCAGGCGGTGTGCCTTGCTGTACTTCACAAAATCGCTCATGGGCCAGTCTTTGTTACCGGCCAGTGCACGATAATCGCAAAAAACAGGATTATTGGCTGAGCATAGTTTAATGCGGCTATCCAGGCTGGCAGCTGCAATAGCTAAATAGCCCCCCATGCTGCCGCCAGATATAATTACGTTGTTGGAGTCCAACTCCGGGCGCGAGCAAACAAAATCCATGGCGCGTATGCAATCCATTATGGCGCCCCGATATACATAGCGGTTACGGCTTTCAATATCGGTAGTCAGGTAACCTACTTTGGTGGTGCGCACTACATCGCTGCTGTTGCCCTGCCCGCGTACGTTGAATGACAATACGGCCAGTTCGGTTGAACCAAATATGGGTTTTACACCCACACCACCATAGCCAGGCACCACCAACCATACCGGAAACTTCTCGTTAGGCTTACGGTTCTTTTTGATGGTAAGCCAGCCTCTTACGGTGATATTCCCTAACGATTTGCCTTCAATAAGGTATACGCTGGTGTTGTCTTTTTCCAGGTTGGGCTGCTCGGTCATTTTAAACTGCGGCGCAACTTTGGCAAGCTCCTGTTTTGTAGATTCCCAAAAAGCATCAAAATCGGCAGGTTTGGCGTGCCCCGATTTAATCTGCTTTGGATCAACACCAACAACCCGGCGTATGGTATCATCATACTCGGTAACATTAATTATTACGTTAACCTTGTAAAAGCCGGCTTCCTGACCGGGCAGTTTCAGATCGAACCGCTTCGTGCTTTTTTTACCAATGTTTACGTTGATAGAACTTCGGCCGACCTCCTTATCATCAAAGGTTGATATGAGGCAGCTCAGCGTACCCTCCTGGTTCTCTTTGAGGCCATTCTTAACTTCAACGTTGTAAACTATCCGCTCATTTGCACCATAAATAGCTTCTTTTTTTGAAGGTTTGGCATCCCACGTTACCTCCTCTTCATCAATGGTAATGCTAATCGGTGCGGCTTTAATAGCCAGCCTCCCCTTTATGGGTTTTGAGACCGATACACTGCAAATAAGTAATAGCGCTCCTAACGAAACCCACCTGGCTAAACTTATTTTAGTTGTATTGAACATGTTATAGAGAGTAGTAGCTGTTAAAATCGGCGCGAAACGGATAAACCAATATTAGTTCCCATACCTGTATTGCGGCCAATCAAAAACTGGTTAACGGTAGCAAAAAAAGACAGATCGCGGTTTACCAGGTAACCATAACTTAATGAGGCCTGGTGATAGGAGAAATCCCTGTTTTGTACGATGTTAAGCGAAAACTGCTTATTGGTACTTTGAGACATAACACCCGAGAGGCCAAAACTGAACTGGTTGTGCGTATCCAGGTTGTACCCTATAGTACCCGTGTACCTGAACTGTTGAGGCCCCGAGTTTGAAAAGTAAGCTCTGCCACCTGCCTGTAGGGTAAAGTAAAAGTTTTTGCCACTACCCGACATTACCGCCGACAGATCGGTGCCGGGCGCGCCCAAGCCTAATGATGAGCCTTTGTAAAGTGGAACAATAGCCGTGCCTTGTAAAGCTATATAATACTTGAATTCAATATTGGTTAAGTAATACCGCAAACCCAACTCAGCATCGCCAAAGCCATAAACTGATATTTTTGGAACAGTGCCTTGCTTTACTTGGTTGAGCACATAAGGCACGGCTGCAATGCCCGTCCACCGGCGTGATATACCATACTCGGCATAAAGTGCTATGCTTTGCGAGGCAAAATAGCCACCGCCTGGATAGCTGCTCAACTTACCTGTTGAGTCCCACCGGTTGCTGGCCCTGAAATAACTTACCGATAAAGAGGTAAGCAGTTTGCCCTTACGCACAGGCCAACCACCGGCATAAGCGTTTTGATGAAATAAAGTTAAAACCAGTGTACCCATACTAAACAGCATGATAAACTTTTTTGGCAAGTAATATTGGGGTAGCGATATAAACATGTATTAACCTATTATTAAAAGTCAGACACAGCCAGACGAAACATTTTTACGTAAACTTAAATCACATTGTTTGCTTATGTAGGCTTGTAGTTAACTGGCTAAAATCAGTTAACTAACAGTGCTTACACAGCAACTCAGTTATCAAAGCAATAACTGCTGATTAATTAGGGGCCCGCAATGACTCCTTAAGCCACAGCAACTGAAACATAAAATAATCAAAGTTCATTTCGTGCGCCTTATCGGGCGCTACGCGATACTCTTTTTGTACATTGCTAGCAATTTTATTATACATACCAAAGCTGCAACGCGGCGGGCAGTATTCATCCAGCAAACCAACGCCCATTAATACCGGGCAGCTTACCAGGCTGATGAAATTTTGCGGATCATAATAATCCCAAAGCGACAGAAACCGGGCCGACGAAAAGCCACGATGCAGTTTCACATAATCCTGAAAGCGGTTAACAGGCCAGGTAGTTTTAGGGAATGCGGTACCAATGGTATAAGCATCATGCATGTCGGCATACAAGGGCAACTCAAACGTACAGGCGGTTACCCGCTTATCTAGTGCAGCTACTACAATTGCCAACGTAGCGCCTTGGCTACCACCCAACACGGCTACCCGGTTAGTGTTAAGGCTCAGATTGCCGTGGCTCATAATAAAGTCCAGGCCACGCAAGCAGTCCATATATACGCCATGGTAAATGTACAGGTCCTTATTCTCTATATTGGTAATGTTATACCTGTCAGATTCAGGCGCTACAACATCGCGGCTCATACCGTTTCCGCGTACATCTATAGAAAATACGGCAAAGTCCGGCTTATCAGTTTCGGGCCGCATAGGTATATTATAGCCGGGCAGTTTGTAAATAACCGGCCAGTTGCGGCCCTGCGTAGGCACCGTAAGCCAGCCGCGTATCTTCACATTATTCCACGAACGCATTTCCACCTTATAAACCCGTACATCAGGGTTTTTAGATTGCACTTCCGATATCTTGTAGTCAGGATTAATTTTAGCCAGTTGATCTTTTGATTTGCTCCAAAACTCGGCAAAGTCTTCGGGCTTATGCAACTCAGTTGTAATCTTTTCAGGATCTACCGCTACTACACGCCGAACGGTATCATCATAATAGCTTAGGTTAAAATTGAAATGTACCCGGTAAATGCCGGCGCCTTGCTTAGGTATGCGTACGCTGTAAGTGCTCGAGCTATTTTTTCCCAAACGCACATTAGTTGAGCCCGACCATACCTTCTTCCAATCGTCAGTTAAAAGATCGTAACTAAGCTTACCCTCTTGTTTTACCTTGTAAGTACTTTTTACTTTCAGCTTCCAGGTTATGCTGCTGCCATCAGTAAATACCGCATTTTTGTTACCAGGCTTAGCATCAATAAATATCTCACCTTTGGGATCATCGTCTTGCGCATGTACCTGCATTGTGCTTAACAGCGCAAACAGGCAACTTATCCCTATTACCATCCTCAGCATGTTATTCCTTTTACGGTTAATTATCCTCTGCATGTAATTAAAACTTAAATACGGCAAACACGGCCCCACCATAACCCTGCGGAGCATTGCGCCCTATAACAGTATAGAAAGCGCTGCCAAAAACAGATAATTTATTGGTGAACTTATGACCATAGCTTAAGGAGCCCTTTACATAATAGCCATCATAAACCAAATTGGGGTTTACACTAATCAGGTTCCCGTTACTGCTAAATGAATTAACGCCGCCCACATCAAACGTAAGCTGGTTCTTTTTGCGGTCATCAAGCGCGGTACCTATGGTGGCCGTATAAACAATCTGGTTAGGCCCTTTTTTATCAAAGTACCGGCGGTAACCGCCTTCGAGGTTTAAGTAGGCATTGCCCGAAAGTACCCCGCTGTACATCATCTTACCTTCGGCACCTAAAACGCCGTAACCCAATGTATTCCCAACGCTTGATACCGTATAAAGCGGCGCTATGACCGTGCCTTGAACTGATAAAAATCTTTTGTATTTGAATGCCGCCAAGTTGTAACTCAGGGCAATACTGGCGTCGCCTAAACCACTTGGGGTAGCCTGGGTTACACCGCCAAATTTGCTGCTTTGCATGGCGTAGTTTACACTAACCAGCACATCGGCCCGGCGGCTAATGCCTATACCACCATACAAACCTACAGTAACCGCATTAAAGCCGGTACCTGACGGCGTGTTCACCTTATTACCTTGCTTATCCCAATAGTTTTTAGAACTGTAATAGGTAAACGACGGGGTGAAAACATGCCTGTACTTACCTATAGGCCAGCCCGCAAAAACACGCGTTGCGCCGGTAAGCAGTAATAGCATAAAAAAGCTCAGCAAGTAAAATTTCTTCATCTATCAGCAAAATATCAGTAGTATCGGTTATCCTTTAATAAGTACTGATTCGTTCTCCGGATTTTTAGGCTTGTTCTTGATCAAAAAGTCTGATTTACGGATGTAGTGGTTCAGCGGCTCTTCTATTGTTTTAAATAACAAGATAGACAGTGCATTGAGCAGTACAAACTGAATTAACAGGTTTACGGTGTCATTCTCAAACGGCGAATGCTCCCAGTTCATGCCGTGCTTATCGTAGTACTCAAAAACCCAATCGTTGGCGGCATTAAGCCAGTCATTTAAAAAGTTACGGATGTAGCCCAGGTGAATGAGGTAAAAGATATAAGAGCTTTTGCCCAGCAGTTCCACAAATTTTAACGACAGGATGGTTTTGAATATGGTTGACTCAGTAAGCAAACCATAAAAGAACATGGCGATACAAGGCGGCAGTAAGTAATTGTTGGTTACAATGCCAAACGGGTTATGCAAACCGGCCATCCAGCCCTTAGGGATACTCAATTGCGACATGATACCAACGCAAACCATCATGAGCAAAAAGCCTATATAAGTATATTTTATGTTATTGGTTCGGGTTATACCTTTATTGAGGAGCAGGAGCGCCAGTTGTATACCCACAAAAAACTCAAAACAACGACCTAAAAACGTATAGATCATGGTAAAGGTGAAATTGCCGAAGAAACCATACCAATCCATGTTTCTGAAAATAAGTACCAGCAGCAAGGCTACCCCTGTAATAATCACCGGCTGAATAAATAGTTTACGATACCTTTTAGAGATAAGGAAAACAAACGGTGCTGAAAAGTAAAAGCATTCTTCTACCGTAAGCGACCAGCCTTGGGCTATGCCGGTGTCCCACAAATCATTGAAAAAACCACGTACAAACGTTACGTGCATAAGCAGCAGTAATACAGGCGAAGGAAAATCTTTGGTGATACGGGTATCGTGACTGAAGTAGTAATAAACAAAGGCTAGTACAGTGAGTAAAAAGTACATAGGGTAAATGCGAGCCACCCTGTTTTTAAGGTACTGCTTAAACCAGTCTTTCGTTAAATGAAAATTATGATAATAGCGGTAAGTAATTAAAAAGCCCGACAGTACAAAGAATATGGTAACCCCCATGTGAAATTCCTGTAGAAATCTTTGCACGGCATGAGGAAAATTCCCGTCGAATATGTAATCGAAGTGAGAAATAAACACCAGGTAAGCAGCAAGGGCACGCACGCCGGTTAAGGCCGGAATATAGCTTGGTAAGGGTTTTGGGTGCACAATAGTTTAAATTAAACTCAAAATTAATCAATGAGTTTATTACAAAGCAAATACCAAACACCGTTTATAACAATGCAGAGCCTTGTATAATGCCGCGGCTTTCTATCTTTTGGTCGATATAATACTGTATTTCTGATTTTTTAAGCTGCCAGTTTGGAGCAATGAGCAACTCACGGTCTGACAGGCCGAACAAGCGCTGCACAACCACATCCGGGCGAACAAGCGGGAGTAGGTCGCATAAAAAGTCGGCATATTCGTCAAGACTGAAAAGCTTAAACGGCTCGCGTTTATACTTTACCCCCATAACCGAACCTTCAACAATGTGCAGATGATGGAACTTTACGAATTTGATTTGCGGAAAACGATTTATCTCGTCGGCATAGCGCAGCATCATCTCCCGGGTTTCCCACGGAAAACCAAAAATAGTATGCACACAAATATCGAGTTTGCTGTTTTCGACCAGCTTAAGCGCTTTAATCAGGTCATCGTGCGTACAGCCGCGGTTAATCTGGTTGAGGGTGTCATTATAAATGGATTCCATACCCATTTCTAAGTCAACGTCAAAGCGGTCGGTATAGCTTTCCAGCAACGCAATCTTCTCAGCATCAATACAATCCGGACGGGTACCGACTGATAGCCCTACAATATTCTCGGTATCTATGCTCAAAGCCTCATCATACAGCATTTTGAGGTAATGCGCCGGGGCATAAGTGTTGGTATTAGGCTGAAAATAGATGATAAATTTATCGGCCTTATTGCCTTTGCGGGCACGTTCCATGCCCTGTATTACCTGCTCACGCAGGGAGGGTGCCTGGCGTGATACCGATGGTGTAAATGAATCGACGTTACAGTAAGTACAGCCGCCATAGCCTTTAGAGCCGTCACGGTTAGGACAGGTAAACCCACCATCAACAATTACCTTAAACACACGCTGCCCCTCGTACTTTTTACGCAGCCAGGCGCCGTAGTTATTGTAGCCTTTAAATCCCTGTTTAACTGTATCTTCTGTCAATTGCATCGGACCGCAAAGATACAAAATAATAAAAGCTTAAAACTCCACTATTTTCAGCCGAAAGTAATGATACCGTTGATTTGGATTACTAACAAACAAAAATTCTAACTGTACGCGAGTAAATAGATACTCAGATTGAGCACATATTTTCACATGCGCTTCATATTGGCTAAACCATGTTATGCATTGATAGCTTTCAGAATGATAAGTATTCTGAACTTCTCTGCTCCTTGTTAACAACGAAGTGAAGAAGTAGGTAAACCCTACCCCCGCCTCTTCTCTACCCGATCATAGAAGCCTCCGAAAGAGTTTAGCTTTACGTTATCTTCATTGAAGAAATCGCCGGGGAAACCCAAACTAATTTTACTGGCCTCATCAAGACGGGTTTTGTGCTGCTCTGTTAATACCACTTCGGCCGCCTGCAAATTTTGCTTCAGTTGATCAAGCTTTGTAGCACCCACAATAGGTATACATGAAAAATCCTGCTGCATCATCCAAGCCAGCGCCACATGTGCGGGCTGGGTTCCCAACTCGTCAGCAATAGCCATCACTTCGCGGGTTATGCGTTCGCTATTGGCATCGCGCCGGTTGCTTTCAGGCTTTACACGACCGTTTTCGCCACGTAAGTATTTACCGGTTAATGCTCCGCCTGCCAGTGGAGCCCAGGGCGTCACCGTCATGCCAAAGTGTTTGGCCATAGGTATCAGTTCGCGTTCGGGCGTACGCTGTATAAGGCTATACTCCACCTGCAGCGCAATAAATTGGCTCCAGCCCATCAGTTCGGCCAGCGTATTACCCTTAGCTACTACCCAGGCGGGCGTATCGCTTATGGCCGCATAGTTTACCTTACCTTGCCGTATCAGGTCATCCAGGCCCCGCAGTACTTCATCAATGGGTGTAATATGGTCCCAAATATGCAGGTATAGCACATCAATAAAATCAGTTTGTAAACGTTTAAGGCTTTCCTCTACACTGCGCATCATATTTTTCCGGTTATTGCCCGATGCGTTCGGATTGGTAGTATTATCCTTAAGTGTATACTTCGTAGCTACAACAAACTGATCGCGGTCATGGTTAGTCAGGTATTCACCTATAATCTTTTCGCTGGTACCGAGCTTGTACACGTTAGCTGTATCTAAGAAATTACCTCCTGCTTCGGCATAGGCATCTAAAATTTCAAAGCTACCTTGCTTATCGGCGCCCCAGCCCCCCTCTGTACCAAAGCCCATGGTGCCTAAACATAATTCGGATACTTTAAGGCCCGAGCGGCCAAGTAATTTATATTTCATAAAACTAATGCTCCTATTGGAAAGCGCTAAAACAAAGTTAGTAAATGACGATTATGTTTAAACCAACCATATGCAGCTTAGTTTGACGCCGAAACAATTTAGGCAGCCTGCTTGTAATTTGTTAACACTAATTTGCCCTAACCCCATGAAGATTATACATACTAAAGGCCCTGTAAACGCTGAGGAACTTAAGGACTTTTTGCAACAGGAACTTGGCCCGCTGTTTAAAAAGCAGCGCCATGCCGATATTGATTTTGTTTTTATCTTAACCGGCAACGGCGTCCAAATAGCACAGCCAGATCTTTACGAAGATTTCTTGTTTAAGATTGAGATTGTGAATGATCAGGAACTGCATGTAACCAAATCTGAACATTATACAGATGATGTAAATGTATTGACCCTGGAAGATATTTTAAATAACCTGTTCATGGATTACCCCGGGCGGGACAACATTGATATGATTGAGGAACGGTCATAAGTATTTCAGGAAGGGAATTAGCCAAAAAAAATGTCATCCCGGGCCAATGCGCGAAATGACATTTTTCTTAAGTATATGCTACTAAAAGCCTTTGCAAAGGCTTTTATTAATTACCCGTGTATCCAGCTAAACTTGTACTCGAGCATAGGGTTCTTCATACGCTCAGCCACGCGCATTAAGCGGTCTGGCAATTTAACTATATAGTCACGCGCTTTTTCACCGGCTTCATTTAATTCGGTCATACCCTCAATCTGCCATTCATCAATCAGCGTTTTCAGAATGTCAACGTAATCAACAGCAGTGTATACGCTCAGGCGCTGTGCTGCGTCGGTAAAGTGACCAAAGGTTTGGCCTATCTTTAAACCCACTTCGCGAAGAAAATGCGCAGGCATTACAATCTTTTTGCGCATCATATCTTCAAACGCCAGCATAGCCTCGTTAGCATCCACTTCAAATATTTTACTCATGAAGTGTTTGTAGGCTTTTGCGTGCCGGGCCTCGTCAGATGCAATAACACCACACATTTTTGACAGGAGCGCGTCGCCATCTCTTTTAGCTAATGAAGCCACCCGACGGTGAGATACGTTGGTAGCCATTTCCTGAAAAGATGTATATATAAAATTTCGGTATGGATCGGTACCGGTGCCAATATCAAAGCCATCGGCAATTAAATACTGGGTTGATACTTCCATTGCACGCATATTAACACGGCCTGAAAGGTAAAGATATTTATTCAGCAGATCACCGTGGCGGTTTTCTTCAGCAGTCCAGTGCCTTGTCCAGGTCATCCAGCCGCTGTGCTCGCCTTTGTCCACACCTTCAACCATGCTTAACCACGACTCATAGGTAGGCAGGGCCTCTTCGGTAATTGTATCACCAATAAGAACGGCCACCAGGTCATAAGATAATCCCTGTGCACTTTCCTGTAACTCTTTAATCTCAGTAAAAAAGGTGTCTCTTGTTGAATCCGGTAATAAATCGGACGGCTGCCAGATCTGATCGATGGGCTTCAAAAATTCATGCATTTTTTCGAGCATGTATTTTTCAATATGCTTCATCACCTCTCGCCGCTGCTCTTCAAAAAATTTCATAATCGTAGTTAGTAAGCAAAGTTACTCAAATAAAACCGGTTAATATAATTTACTTTAAACGTGTAATGCCTATAGCTTGTTTCATACAGTCGGGCAAAGTGGCCAGCGATGGCTTTCCTTTAAAAATAGAAAAATTACCATCATAATCCCACAGCATGCCCGGCATCTGCAGCTGCTTAAGCGATGTTCTCACTGCTTTAATATACCTGCAACGGCTATCTAAATCGGCGTACTTGTTATAAACGCCGTACTCACTGCATAATACAGGAACGTAATATTTGGCCGACCAGTTTTTTACAATTTGCAACTTGTCTTTAACCGACTGCTCATTACCATCATTTTTGTACTGATTGTAATTAGTTTCTCCCCAGGTATTTTTTGCTTTCGGGTTAAGTGCTGGAAATTTTTCTACGTTATAGGGAAAAGGAACCCCAATTGTAGACACTTGGTCGCCTACCCATGCCGCACCCTGGTGGGTAAAGAAAAAAGGTTCGTAAAAATGATAAATGTAAATAATGTTTTCATCGGCCAGGCGTACAAAGCGGCTCAGCTCGTAAATACTGTTATAATTTGAGGCACCCACCAGTAGCGTTCGCTTCTTATCCACCTTGCGTATACCGCTTACCATATTAAAAGCTGCATCTTTCCAGCGCTGCGGATCCATGGGTGGTGGTTCGTTATATAGTTCAAAAAACAATTTATCCGCGGGCACCTTAGCATAGCGCCTGGCTAACAACTGCCAGGTCTTAATGGCCTTTTGCGTTGCTGTGGTGTAATTTGTATCGCTTATTGTACCATAGTGATAGTCGATGACCAGCTTCAAATTGTTCTCACTGCAGTGGCGCCATACCTCGTCAATACGCTTCAGCACATTAACTATAGGTATATTTTTAGCCTGATAATACTCGAACGCCACGGGCAATCTTACACTGCGAAAGCCCAACTGCCTGAGCAATTTGAAATCAGCCGGCCCAACTCTGTTTTGTTGAATGGCCTTTCCATCCCAGGTTTGCTCCAGCCATGATATGCTGATACCATTGTCGAGACTGGCGGCTCTTTTAAATGCAACGGCCCTGTCTTGTGCCAAGCTTGGTGTGCTTTTTGCAATCAGCACACAAACTATTACCACTGCCTTTCGTAAAAGTTTAAAATTGGGTACTTTTAAGCCAGTAATTTTGCGGTTATCGGTTTCTAACATCCAGTTGCTTATTTTACAGAAGGCGGTTTTTAACTCCTGATTAACTATTGCTAATACCCATAAATGATTGCCCAAATCAATAAAGAAGAGTTTGCGAAAGAAACCCGTAAAAAAGCGTGGTTCCTCACCAATAATATCATTTGGACCATAATATTCTTATATCCATTACTTGGTATTATTGATTTTATTTACTTCCCTAATTCGTGGTTTTCTATCCTTGTTACCCGTATTATCGTAGTAATAGCCATTTATGGTCTATATAACTATTTTCAGAGTAAAAAGTTGGACCACCGCCTGCTGCTTCACATTAGTTTCTTCTTGTTATCAGCATCTACAGCGGTGCTTTGTTGCGTGGTAGATATCAATCACCTTACCATTTACTTCCTGATGTATTCGGTAATCATCCTGTTTCTTAACCTGCAGGTGTTTTGGGAGCCGGTAAATTCATTAATTCAAGCCCTTGTAGCGATAGTACTGCTAGCTTTATTATACAACATTTTAAGCAATTATAGTTTAGACCTCTTTATAGGTAACGGGGGCCAGTACTTCTTTATTATAGCGCTGATATCATGCCTTATACCTACCGCACGGTTTAAAGTTATACAGCGCGAGGTGGCTTCCCAACTACTTATTGAGCAATCAAACGAGCAGCTTAAATCGCAAAACCGCGATATCATGGAGAAGAACAGCATTATTGATATACAATACGATAAACTACGCCGGTTAGATGAGCAAAAAAACAGCTTTATAAATATTGCTGGCCACGATTTGAAAAACCTTATCGGCTCTATAGTAATGAGTAACAATATGATACGCGAAGAAGAGTACCGCCTGAGCGATGATCAGAAAGAATTCTCGCATTATATAGCCGAGTCGGCCGAAAAGATGCAGTATTTGCTCAAAACGCTGATGGATGTAAAGGAAATTGAGTCGACAGAGATTAAGTTTAACTTAGAAACTTTTGATGGCAACACGGTAGTACAACAGGTATTTAAAGGTCTGGTTGATACGGCCGGCATGAAAAACGTTCACCTGATTGATAACATACTAAAGCTCCCGCTAAATGTGCGGCTTGATAAGGTATTTACCAGCCAGGTATTTCAAAACCTGTTATCAAACGCTATCAAATTTTCGCAAACCAACAATAACATACGCGTGGTGACCAGCCTGCAGAGGCAAAAATTTGTGTTTGAGATTATAGATGAAGGCATTGCCATAGGCCAGCAGGAATTAGATATTATGTTTAACCGCCTCAAAACGCTGAACGATGCATCGGGCTCGGCTGCCGAGAGCCGCCTGGGCCTGGGTTTATCTATTGCCAAGCTAATGACCATTGAAATGGGTGGCGAGCTTATATACCGGAGCGATGATAACGGTAATTATTTCAGAGTAGAATTTTTTGCCATTTAACTTAAGAACAATAACCTGCACTTAATATGAATAAATTTTTGACCCTATTAGTTTTACTAACTACCCTGTTTGCAAAGGTCACGGTTGGGCAAACCAACATATCTTTTAAAACTTTTGGCCATGATGATGAGGTAATTTATGGCATGAGCGGTGTAAGCTCATTCTATTTCCGTATGGACCCATTGGTTGAAATGAACAACAGTAAACTGGTGTTGTATTTTGAGCCGTCGCAAGCGTTGATTAAAGACCTTTCTTACATCAACATTATCATCGCAGATAAACCGGTGTTTAGCGGTCGTATGACCCGCGACTCGGTGCAGCGTTTAGTTATTCCTTTAAATCGCAGCTACCTGACCGATAAAGGTCAGTTCCTGAAAGTACAGGTAAAAACATTGCTTACCATTACTGATAACAAGTGTAAGGATCTTGACAACCCCGCTATGTGGATCAAGGTAAAAAGCTACTCTTTCTTGTCATTAACAAAAAGCACTAATCCTAACGTTGCTAACCATGTAAACATTAGCAACTCATTCGAGTCCAAAACGGCCATAGTTTATCCAAGCAACCCTAACTTAGCTGATTTAAAAGCCGTTGCCTGGGCATACAATAAAATAAAAAGATCACTGGCGGTAAGCGACCTGCGCGTGTATTCTGCAGACAAAATCCCTGATAGTATCAAAAACTACGTAATGGTTGGTACAATAGATAATTTGCCTGCCGATAAGCGTAATTTAATATCGGTTACTCCACAAGGCGGCCAGGGCTTAATATACCTCTATAAAGGCAGCAATAACGATTCAACAGCTAACCGCTACCGTTATATTTCGTCCATATCAGCAGCACGCCAGGCCTTCTCTACTAACGAGATCCTCTTTATTACCGGCGCTGATGAAGGCGGTTACGAAAAAGCAATTACAGCCCTTGGTAACTACAATATTTTAAACTCGGCCTTCGGTAATTACTTAGTAATTAACAATGCCGACAATGATAAAGCCAAGAACCTGAATCAGCAACGTACTAAACTTACCTTTAGGGATGTTGGTGGTGTTTCCAACTTCATGTCGGGTATTGGTTCGTTAAGAAGCGTTTACAACTTTAAAAACAGCGACTTTAGCTTTACACCTAAAGAAGTAGAAATCCGTTTTGTGGGTACCTACAGTGGCATGAGTGCTAACGACCGTGGTTTCTTTAACATTTATCTCAATGGCATGCTCATCAGCAGCGAAAAGTTGAACGAATCGGGTAAGTTAAACAGTTCGGTTATTGTGAACCGTTATCAGCACCGCAAATACAATTCGTTAACTGCTGAGTTTCGTTTCTATCCGTCAACTGGTAACTGTCAAAACAGCTTCCTGAATTTCTTTGGTGAGATTGACGTTGATAAATCATATCTGGAATCGAGAAATCCGTTTGTTAACAATACACTTAGCTTTTACCAGTACCCTGAAGCATTTAACGAAGGTGAAACCCGTATAGTAGTAAGCAAAAGCTACGCTAAATATGCAGCAGGTGCTGTTGGCGAAGTTGTATACGAGCTTAATAATAACTTAAACAGTAATAACTTCCCTAAGTTCCTTTACTCTGATGAGGTTACTGACGGTGATTTAAAGAAATATAACGTTGTGGCATTGCTATCGAAAGATGATGGCCTAATGGACAAGTTCCCTGATGCACCTATTAAGTTTAACCACGCGTTTCGCCTGTACAGTAACGAGGATAACAAGATGGTGTATGCGTTATCTGACTCTGTTTCGAACGGTTTAGCACAGATCTTCTATGGTCGTGGCAGCCACAATGCAATATTGGTAATGACCGCTACCGGTCAGGATTTGAACGGCGCATTCCTATCGGCCTCGAAGTCTATCACAGAGCAGTTATCAACGCTAAGCAGTAACGTAAGCGTAGCCGACGTAAATGGCAACAAATACCTGTTTAACATTGATAAAACCAATGATAACATTGAGTATACAGATGCAAAAAGCGGCCTGGCCCGTTTTTGGGAAAATTACAACCTGTACGTGCTGTTGGGCGTATTAGTATTAATACTGCTGGCATTCTTGTACGTACGCTCTAAAGTGCAAAAGTCACAAGATATCTTAGGCGAACAATAGTGAGCCTGTATTGCCAAACAATAGCAGAGAATGGATCCATTTTCTGCTATTGTTTATTTAAGAATTACTTACCCAATTTATAATATGCGTACTACCCAGGGTGAAGATTTGATGCAAAGTAGCTTTGACGGGGTTTACTCCGGCACGCGCAATTCGTCCATCTTTCAGATACTTGTTCAGGATAATTTTCTGAGCAATGAAGATTGCGACAAAATTGACGCCTACTCGGCCGAGATTGGTCAGTCGCCGGTTAAAATTGCCCTTAATTTTGGCTTTATATCACGTAAAAATTATGAACGCTCTTTAACTAATGCAGGTTATGTTTTTGAGCAGATCAGAGAAGAAGCGTTTGATGATGCCGTTCTGGAGAAAATTGAGCTAAAGTTTGCAGATGAACACCTGGCTGTTCCGCTACGTATAGAAAACCACCGGGTGGTAACTATAATGGCCAACCCGGATGATCAGTTGTTTATTGATTTCATCAGGTTAACCTATGGCATGGAGCCCCTCATCATTGTGGCATCCGACCTGGATATCACCTGGTTGAGCCATAAGTTGCTTGGTCAGAAATATGTTAAGTCGGCCGTATTTGAGTTGCTAAACAGTGATAACGCCAGTTCGGCCTTAACTACCTTTACCTCCAAACAACTCATATTTATATTCAGCTTTATTGGCATTATAGCTGCCGGTTTAATACTTAACTTCAAAGTCACCTCCATTATTATGAACGTGATTATGAGTACGTTTTTTTTATGTACCATAACGTTCAAGTTATTCCTTTCGCTGGTAGGTTCAAAGTTTGAGCTATACCAGGCGGTAACCAAAAGCGAGTTAAAGAGCCTAAATGATGATGATTTACCGGTATACACTATACAATTACCGGTTTATAAAGAGGATAAGCTGATTAAGAAACTAATTTGGAATCTGCAGAGTATCGATTACCCCCGCAACAAGCTTGATATTAAACTGCTTATTGAAGAAGACGACGATAAAACACTAAATGCTGTTCGCAACCTTGATTTCCCGGCAATTTTTGAGGTAATTGTGGTTCCTTTTCACATGCCGAAAACGAAGCCGAAAGCTTGTAATTACGGCTTGCATTTTTCGAGGGGTACATATCTTACCATTTACGACGCCGAAGACATTCCGGATACCGACCAGCTAAAAAAGGTGGTGGCGATGTTTAACAAGCTGCCAGAAGAGTTTATATGCGTACAATGTGCATTGAACTACTTTAACCGTAATGAGAATTTCTTGACACGTATGTTTACGCTCGAATATTCTTACTGGTTCGACTATGTATTACCTGGTCTGGATACGCTGGATATTCCAATTCCGTTGGGTGGCACCAGCAACCACTTCAAATTAGCACAACTTGTTGATTTAGGTGCGTGGGATCCTTTTAACGTAACGGAGGATGCCGATTTGGGTGTAAGAGCTTACGCTAAAGGTCATAAAATTGCGGTAATTAATTCTACTACGTACGAGGAGGCCAACAATGATTTCTTTAACTGGATACGTCAGCGTTCACGCTGGATTAAAGGTTATATGCAAACGTACCTTGTGCACATGCGCGATCCGGCATTACTGATTCGTAAAATTGGATTTAAAGGCTTTTTAGGATTTAACTTCTTTGTGGGTGCAACGCCTATAATGTTCCTCATTAACCCTATACTGATTCTCATCTTCATTGCTTATGTAGTGTTCGACTTGGGCATCATACGCACCTTATTTCCTGACTGGGTTTTATTCATATCCATTTTTAACTTGATGGTTGGGAACATCCTGATGATTTATGTAAACATGATGGCCGTATTTAAGCGCCGTTATTACGAGCTGATCTTATTTGCTATTGCTAACCCGTTGTATTGGTTAATGCATTCTGTATCGGCTTATAAGGGCTTGTATCAGCTTATCGTAAATCCATTCTACTGGGAAAAAACTAACCACGGTTTAAGTAAAACACATAACCAAAACAACGCAGCTAAGCAATGAAACGGTCAAAAGCCTTCTATTTAATATTAATTACTTTTTTACTGGCTATTTACTATATAATAATAGGCGTTTTCTTAAACAAGCTTGGCTATACCAATCATGAGTCACTGTTTTACATTGAGAAGGGAAAGATTGTTAGCCATGGCTTAGGTAATAAATTGCGGGTTATGGGTTTGACATCGCCCATACTTCCGTTTTATGGTTCTTATGTTTTTAGCTTTCTCGACTCACTGCTGGCACCTATATTGGCATCGGCAGTAGGTACCGCCATATTATTCTACATTATGGCTACCTCGTTGATTAAACGCAACAAGGACAACTTTTACCTCCTGATACTGGTCATACTTTTTGCCTTACATCCTGGACTAATCTATACAGCCTGCTCAGGTAAAGGCACATACATGGTTCTTATTTTCTTCTTCCTGTTTTTCCTGAACATGTTGAGGTTTTATAATTCTAATACCACCTATCACATTTCGGTTGCCAGTATATTCTTTGTGTTATTGGTGTTTAGCGATTATAAATGTATTTGGTTGTCGTTATTCTTTATCCCTCTGGTGTTATCCATATCGCTGCATAGCCTAAACCTAAGTGAGAAAGAATCAGTATTCAGGCTGCATATGAGTTTTAACAACCCATCATTGCGCCGTAAGCTTATCAATAAAACGTTCTCTATCTACAGCATTATATTCATTCTCCCAATCGCTTCCATAGCGATTTATAAAGTATTGAATCTTACCCACGCGGATGACTTAAACTACTTTCTAGATAGCCCGTATGCAACCTGGAACATTATTGCCGAGAAGTTTGAGTACAGCTTAACCTCAACCAAATTTGACATACCGGAAATTTCGGTGCTGGTATCTTTAAAGGCTATTATATTTTGCCCGATGATTGTGTTAGCCATTTATCTTTTTAAGCAGAACACCTACCAGATACTTACCTTGCTTACGCCTTTTGGCTTAATAGAATTTTTGAAAATTAAGTATGACCGGGTTAACCTGGTGTATGAATATTATTTGTTGTTCCTGGTTCTGGCACTGCTTTGTATCATTTTTCGGGCGCGCTTTGTTAAGAACCAGCGCATGCTCAAAGCCGCCCTGGCCATAGTTGTAGCGGTGCAGTTATATATTGGCTTTGTGTTTTTAAATAAGTCTTATATTCCTGAAGAGTACAATTTCGCCAATACATTATTTGATCGTACCACCAATAGAGTTGACGAGCAAAATCACGAATTAGCCAATTACATCAACACTATGAAAGAAGGAGAAGATCCAATTTTGGTAGATGATGCAGTTGCATATACCGTAGCCTGCTATGTAAAGAACATTAAACAACTTACAATGCCCTATCAGGATAATTACCTGCGAGCTGTAGAAGCACCGGAGAAATACAACGGCTACGTTTTAATAGCTAACGAAGCCAACCCTATGTTAGGATATACACAGCTGACTGACTTTTACTTGGATAACATTAAGCGGAAAAACCCACGCCTGTACGTCTATAAGATCTATGTGACTGATTATTGGACCCTATACCGCTTCCTGGATTAATAGGTCATTTGTACCCTTATTCAAAGCCTGGCTTAAGCCGGGCTTTCTTGTTTTACATTATTAGGTCGGCTCTCTATCGTGCAATTAAACTCTGAACATTAAAGTTGGTTAAGGGCGATACTTTAAGTATAGTGGCTCATACCTGTATAGTTATATATAGAAAGACCTCCCTAAAGCGCCGGCAAGTCGTCCTCAAACAGCTGGCATGTCATTGCGGTTGTTAAGTTTCTAATCAACCTCATGCGAGGTTAAAAAGCAAATTGCCGATAATGAATTCAAGTAGTAACAGACGAAATCAAAAACCCTTGTTTTGTAATTATCCTACCAACGGTTCCTCTTTAACTGAAACTTAGTAAGTGTAATCCATGAGAATACATACCTCTTTGAGTAAAGCATCAGCTTCCGTAACATTACAAACTAGGTTGCATTCCCCCTTTACAAGTCCCTAAGAAGGCATCATGAATACAAGGCATTATGAAGTTAGATGGAAGAACATAAAGAGCTAGAACTGACGGAAACGACAAGATTATAGCATTTCAATGCTCATAGGGTTGAACATGCTGCCTGGAAGGCTGGGAAGCTATGGTGTAAGCGGGGAATAAGTTGAGTGGAGGCTGTTTTTAAACCACCAGCTTAGGCGTGTTAGGCTATTTATAAAAGCAGAAAACCCCCTGTAATGCTTAGTTACAGGGGGTTAACTGAAAAGGTTTGGCGCCGACCTACTCTCCCACATTTTACTGCAGTACCATTGGCTCTGGCGGGCTTAACTTCTCTGTTCGGAATGGGAAGAGGTGGACACCGCCGATATAGGCACCTGAATATTTTTAATGTTTTTGAGCAGTCCTTTATGAAACGGACTACCTTAAACAATGACAATAATTGAAAGAAGTAATGTTAGTTCTGAGTAAACAACAGCACATGTTGTTTTTGATGGTGTGGTGTGACCGGAAAGATCACACCACTTATCTGTTGACGAAGAAAGCTTCGGGCAATTAGTATTACTCGGCTATGATGTCACCACCTTTACACCTGTAACCTATCAACGTAGTAGTCTACTACGACCCTCAATGGAAGTCTCATCTTGTGGCTAGTTTCGCACTTAGATGCTTTCAGCGCTTATCTATTCCCAACGTAGCTACTCTGCAGTACAGCTGGCGCCATAACAGATTCACTAGAGGTTAGTCCAACCCGGTCCTCTCGTACTAAGGTCAGCCCCACTCAAACTTCCAACGCCCACAACAGATAGGGACCGAACTGTCTCGCGACGTTCTGAACCCAGCTCGCGTGCCACTTTAATCGGCGAACAGCCGAACCCTTGGGACCTTCTCCAGCCCCAGGATGTGACGAGCCGACATCGAGGTGCCAAACCTCCCCGTCGATATGAGCTCTTGGGGGAGATCAGCCTGTTATCCCCAGCGTACCTTTTATCCTTTGAGCGATGGCCCTTCCATGCAGAACCACCGGATCACTATATCCGTCTTTCGACCCTGCTCGGCTTGTCTGCCTCACAGTCAAGCAAGCTTATGCTATTGCACTCCACGTACGGTTACCAAGCGTACTGAGCTTACCTTTGAAAGCCTCCGTTACCTTTTTGGAGGCGACCACCCCAGTCAAACTACCCGCCAAACAATGTCCTCTGCCGTGCAGAGTTAGACACCAAATACAGAAAGGGTGGTATTTCAACGTTGACTAACCGACTCCTAGCGAAGCCGGATCACAGTCTCCCACCTATCCTACACATCCTGTATCCGATATCAATGTTAAGTTGTAGTGAAGGTGCATGGGGTCTTTCCGTCCCGTTGCGGGTAACCGGCGTCTTCACCGATACCACAATTTCACCGAGCTCATGGCTGAGACAGCGCCCAGATCGTTACACCATTCGTGCAGGTCGGAACTTACCCGACAAGGAATTTCGCTACCTTAGGACCGTTATAGTTACGGCCGCCGTTTACCGGGGCTTCGATTCAATGCTTCGCCTTGCGACTAACATCCCCTCTTAACCTTCCGGCACCGGGCAGGTGTCAGGCCTTATACGTCATCTTTCGATTTTGCAAAGCCATGTGTTTTTGTTAAACAGTCGCCTGGGCCTTTTCACTGCGGCTGCCATTGCTGACAGCGCCCCTTCTCCCGAAGTTACAGGGCCATTTTGCCGAGTTCCTTAGCCATGAATCACTCGAGCACCTTAGGATTCTCTCCTCGACTACCTGTGTCGGTTTACGGTACGGGTTTTGATAACCTGAAGCTTAGCAGGTTTTCTTGGAAGTCTGATTACCATCACTATCACGCCACCCGAAGGCTTTGTGTACTATCAGCTTTCAGCAAACAATGCGTACTTTACTACATCGCCTATACCTACGGCCTTTAACGTTCTATTCCGTCAGAACGCGGATGTGTCACTACTCCGTCACTGCATCGCAGTTATCAAAAGTACTGGAATATTAACCAGTTGTCCATCGGAATCTCCACTCGGATTATCCTTAGGCCCCGACTAACCCTGATCCGATTAGCGTTGATCAGGAAACCTTAGTCTTTCGGTGGGCGGGTTTCTCTCCCGCCTTATCGTTACTTATGCCTACATTTGCTTTTCTATAACCTCCACATGCACTTGTCGTGTCATGCTTCGCCGGCGATAGAATGCTCCCCTACCAGTGTATATAAATATACAATCCATAGCTTCGGTATACTATTTAATGCCCGTTTATTATCCATGCCCGACCGCTCGACTAGTGAGCTGTTACGCACTCTTTAAATGAATGGCTGCTTCCAAGCCAACATCCTAGCTGTCTGTGCAGTCGGACCTCGTTAGTTCAACTTAATAGTAATTTGGGGACCTTAGCTGATGGTCTGGGTTCTTTCCCTCTCGGCCCTGGACCTTAGCACCCAGAGCCTCACTGCAGCGTATATTATTCAGCATTCGGAGTTTGTCTGGATTTGGTAGGATTTGACTCCCCCGCACCCAATCAGTAGCTCTACCTCTGTATAACTTTACCGCCACGCTGTTCCTAAAAACATTTCGGGGAGTACGAGCTATTTCCCAGTTTGATTAGCCTTTCACCCCTACCCACAAATCATCCGGAAACTTTTCAACGTTTATCGGTTCGGTCCTCCAGTACCTGTTACGGCACCTTCAACCTGTCCATGGGTAGATCACAAGGTTTCGCGTCTACCTCCTCTGACTGCACGCCCTATTCAGACTCGCTTTCGCTTCGGCTTCGTGTCTTAAACACTTAACCTTGCCAGAGAAGAGTAACTCGTAGGCTCATTATGCAAAAGGCACGCCGTCACAGAACAAGTCTGCTCCGACCGCTTGTAAGCACACGGTTTCAGGTTCTATTTCACTCCCCTGTTCGGGGTTCTTTTCACCTTTCCCTCACGGTACTGGTTCACTATCGGTCTCTCAGTAGTATTTAGCCTTACCGGATGGTGCCGGCAGATTCCTACAGGGCGTCTCCGACCCCGCAGTACTCAGGATTCTACTAGGTTATTATTCCTTACGCGTACGCAGCTCTCATGCTCTATGGCGGGCCTTCCCATGCCCTTCCGCTTCAGTTTAATATACCACATCGTAGTCCTACAACCCCCACTATGCCGTAACATGGTGGGTTTGGGCTGTTTCCCTTTCGCTCGCCACTACTCAGGAAATCACTATTGTTTTCTCTTCCTCTGCTTACTTAGATGTTTCAGTTCAGCAGGTTTGCGCATTATTGCAATCCATCTTCAATGGATTAGGTTTCCCCATTCGGAAATCTACGGATCAATTCATATTTGCTAATCCCCGTAGCTTATCGCAGCTTATCACGTCCTTCATCGCCTCTGAGAGCCAAGGCATCCCCCGTGTGCCCTTTCTTACTTTCTTCTACACATGCCGCTTTTGCTCGGCATGGTATGCTTTATTTAGATAGTTACTTTGTTATCAGGTTTTCCAGTTATTCCTTATCTGCCTTGCGGCTTATAAATAGTAACTTGATTACTTACTAACTCGTAACTGTCCTTCACTGTTGTTTTCTCAGTTTTACAATTACTTCTTCCAATATGTCAAAGAACTTTCGAATTAGACAGGCAAATGATTGCTCATTTGCTTATCACATCTGTGTGGAGAATAACGGATTCGAACCGTTGACCCCCTGCGTGCAAGGCAGGTGCTCTAGCCAGCTGAGCTAATTCCCCATAAAAGATTTCCCTTTGTAGTAGTCTCGAGCAGATTTGAACTGCTGACCCCTACATTATCAGTGTAGTGCTCTAACCAAACTGAGCTACGAGACTTTGTTTAATGGTTACAGCCACTCTATATATTATCTATATAGTACTGATATGGCTTTTCTTTTCTGGGTTTCTTCTTTTTTCTTCTAATCTTAAGAAATACATGTGCGTAGCAGGATTCTGTCTTTTTACTTACCTCTCTTTTTCGGCTCGTGTTACTTGGTACTGAATACTGCTCCAGAAAGGAGGTATTCCAGCCGCACCTTCCGGTACGGCTACCTTGTTACGACTTAGCCCCAGTTACCGGTTTTACCCTAGGACGCTCCTTGCGGTTACATACTTCAGGTACCCCCAGCTTCCATGGCTTGACGGGCGGTGTGTACAAGGCCCGGGAACGTATTCACCGCGTCATTGCTGATACGCGATTACTAGCGAATCCAACTTCACGGGGTCGAGTTGCAGACCCCGATCCGAACTGTGAATGGCTTTTAGAGATTGGCATCCTGTTGCCAGGTAGCAGCCCTCTGTACCATCCATTGTAGCACGTGTGTAGCCCCGGACGTAAGGGCCATGATGACTTGACGTCGTCCCCTCCTTCCTCTCTACTTGCGTAGGCAGTCTGTTTAGAGTCCCCACCTTAAATGCTGGCAACTAAACATAGGGGTTGCGCTCGTTGCGGGACTTAACCCAACACCTCACGGCACGAGCTGACGACAGCCATGCAGCACCTAGTTTCGTGTCCCGAAGGACTGATCCGTCTCTGGATCATTCACTAACTTTCAAGCCCGGGTAAGGTTCCTCGCGTATCATCGAATTAAACCACATGCTCCTCCGCTTGTGCGGGCCCCCGTCAATTCCTTTGAGTTTCACCCTTGCGGGCGTACTCCCCAGGTGGAATACTTAACGCTTTCGCTTAGACGCTGACCGTATATCGCCAACATCGAGTATTCATCGTTTAGGGCGTGGACTACCAGGGTATCTAATCCTGTTTGATCCCCACGCTTTCGTGCCTCAGTGTCAATCACACTTTAGTGAGCTGCCTTCGCAATCGGTGTTCTGTGACATATCTATGCATTTCACCGCTACTTGTCACATTCCGCCCACTTCAACTGTATTCAAGCCCATCAGTATCAAAGGCACTGCGATAGTTAAGCTACCGTCTTTCACCCCTGACTTAATAGGCCACCTACGCACCCTTTAAACCCAATAAATCCGGATAACGCTTGGATCCTCCGTATTACCGCGGCTGCTGGCACGGAGTTAGCCGATCCTTATTCTTACCGTACATTCAGCTCTCTTCACGAAGAAAGGTTTATTCCGGTACAAAAGCAGTTTACAACCCGTAGGGCCGTCTTCCTGCACGCGGCATGGCTGGTTCAGAGTTGCCTCCATTGACCAATATTCCTTACTGCTGCCTCCCGTAGGAGTCTGGTCCGTGTCTCAGTACCAGTGTGGGGGGTCATCCTCTCAGATCCCCTAGACATCGTCGCCTTGGTGGGCCGTTACCCCGCCAACTAGCTAATGTCCCGCATGCCCATCGTTGTCCTATAAATATTTGATCATTATGCAATGCTGCACTGTGATTTTATGCGGTGTTAATCTCTCTTTCGAGAGGCTATCCCCCTGACAACGGTAGGTTACATACGTGTTACGCACCCGTGCGCCACTCTCATGGGGAGCAAGCTCCCCAATCCCGTCCGACTTGCATGTATTAGGCCTGCCGCTAGCGTTCATCCTGAGCCAGGATCAAACTCTCCATTGTAAAATGTTTTGTTTGTATCCAGACCCTATTACTCAAAATAGAAATCTGATTATTTGTATATCTTTATACAGTATTCAGTGTAACTCCAATTTCGAAAGGTTTTCTTTTTTTTGATAGAGTCGACAACCTTAAGTTATCGCTCCCGCTACGCTACATGTTACTTCTTAAAAGAACTTTATCGCTTCCCCGTCACGGTTCCGCTTTTTATATCTGCTCATCCTAGCGATGAGTGATCTTGCTTTTTGTTTTCCCTCTCTTTCCGTCCGCTTTCGCTTTCGTTCCGTTTGGGAGTGCAAAGGTAACTAAGTTTTTGATTTCTCCAAAATTTATTTCTAAATTTTTTTGAGACTCCTCAAACAGCTTTTCGCCGTTTTTCTTATCCCTATGCCGCTTTTCAATCTCTTCCCGATCATTGCGATTGGGAGTGCAAAGGTAGAAATCTTTTTGACATCCCCAAAACTTTTTTTAAAGTTTTTTGTGATGCCCCGATTGGCCATCCGCCTCTCTCCTGATCTCCTGATCTCTCGCTGACGCATCTTTCAATGCTTCAACAATCCCTTCACCCCTTTTCAATGTACTTCCTTGCTCAATTGCAGGGCATCAAAGATAAAGAGAATATTACTTTACTCACAAATTAATTTAAACAAATTTGATTGTCGCAATTTGAGCGTCGGCTTATGCCTTAATCTTAACACTTTGTTAATATAACAGGGCCATTTATGTGCGCGTTAATAATGTGTACCTTTGAGGTGCATGGCAAACGACATAAATTTTCCCCAAGGCTTTATCAGTTCCTTACAGCAGGCGCCTGGCTTTAATGAAGAAACTTTCGTGCATACGCATCAGGAGGCTAAGGCTCCCACGTCAGTACATATCAATCCCAGAAAGATGCTTGCTTTTGAACACGCACAGCCCGTGCCCTGGTGTACAGATGCTTTTTACCTCAATACACGTCCGTCATTTACGTTCGATCCTTTTTTTCACGCCGGGTGCTATTATGTACAGGAGGCATCTTCCATGTTCATAGACCACATTTTACGACATGTATATAACACAGAAGACGGAGCTGCGAAAGTACTTGACCTTTGTGCGGCTCCTGGCGGCAAAAGCACACTAATCAGTTCGGTTATCAGTAGCGCCGATTTGCTGGTGTCAAACGAAATTATCAAGACACGTGTACCTGTTTTGACAGACAATTTAAACCGCTGGGGAGCATCCAATGTAGTGGTTACTAACAATGACCCTAAAGCTTTTGCCAAACTCAAAGGCTTTTTTGACCTCATTGTTGTTGACGCACCATGTTCAGGTTCGGGCATGTTTCGCAAAGATCCCTCGGCAATGGACGAATGGTCGGCCGATAATGTTAACCTGTGCCAGCAACGCCAGGAGCGTATACTGGCCGACGTTTATCCGGCATTAGCTGAAGATGGATACTTAATTTATTCCACATGCTCGTACTCTTATGAAGAAGATGAAGCTGTGCTTGACTGGCTGTGTGATGAATTTGAATTAGAAAGCGTACGCATTCCCGTACAAGCAGAATGGGGAATTGTAGAAAGCCAATCGGCCGGGCATAAAGCTTGGGGGTATCGCTTTTATCCGGATAAGGTTAAAGGTGAGGGTTTATTTGCCGCCTGTTTAATAAAACGCGAGAATACCGGTCAGTTGCCGGTTTACCGTAATAAAAACCAACCCAAGCCTAATTATAAGGAGATTGATTTATTGAAACCCTATATTAATCAACCATCCGGTCAATACTTTTTTAAGCTGAATGATGATTGGCTGGCTATTGCAAGGCCACTTCGTGAAAGTATGGAGATACTACAGCAATACTTATATATAAAGAAATCTGGAGTACGTTTAGGTAAATTGGCAGGTAAGGAGCTTATCCCCGACCATGAGTTGGCGTTAAGCCTGATGATTAACAAAGACGCGTTCCTGCAAACCGAACTTACCCATGAGCAAGCTATAGCCTACCTGCGTAAAGACAATATGGATAATTTAGGAATAACCGGTAAAGGCTGGAGCCTGATGACTTACCAGGGTTATGCTTTAGGATGGGCAAAACTGTTACCTAATAGGATTAATAATTATTACCCAAAAGAGATAAGGATTTTAACTTCGGAGCCAAGAGATAAAAACCAGGAGTCCCGATAAGACTGGCTATACTTCAAAGCAAAGAACCAAGAGATAAGGCAACTTATGTATAAGCATACTTTGTAAAATCTTCTCTCTTGTTTCTAAGCTCCGGTTTTTTTAAATTAATATTCCCCTGTGCTCAGCATCACCAGCGTACAGGCCGACAAAGTTTCTATGCCCCGCTCACGGGCAAGCCGGCGTAGCTCCGGGTTTTCGGTGCCAGGGTTAAAAATGATGCGTTTAGGGTTAGTGGCTAAAATGTAGTCGTATAAAGGCGGCTGATTATGCGGACCTACATATAAGGTAATAGTATCAATATCACTGTGTATCTCTTCAGCCTTTTCTATAGGCACGCCTGCTACTTCTCCTTTTTTAATACCTACATTAACTATGGGATGTCCGGTGCGCACCAAACGGTTGGCCGCCAGGTAAGCATATCGGCTACTATCGGGTGTGGCACCCAGTATCAGTGTTTTCTTCTCGCTAATTAACATGGTTCATACGATTTAATAAGGCAATTTGGCCTGCATGGTAAATTTGATGCTGTATAAAGCCATATATCAGACCTTTGTAAGTGGTAACCGGTTCTCCCAAACCACGCTGATCGTTTATCAGTTCATCCCACTTATTATCGGGTAAAGCTTGCATGGCTTTAATCAGATTGCTGTTGGCCTCATCTAAATCAATAACCAGTTGCTGCCATTTTTGTTCAGACCCTTCGCCCGGCTCGGGCCAATCGCCGCGGGCAGGCTCAGAAGCCTGGTTACCTTGCAGACGGCTTATCACCTCTTCGGTCCAGCCAATCATGTGCAACATGATATGGGCTATGCTATGCACCGACCCCGGCAGTTTATCATAAGCGGCTATCCAGTTACCCTGTGTTATAATGGTGCTGATGGGCGTACCATACCAGGGCCTCCCTACAAATATATTTTCTAACTCCTGCTGAAGCTTGTCGGCTGTTTTCATGCGTTTATATATACAATTATAGTTCCATTCTTAACCTGTAACTTATCGTCATTAAGGCCATCTATAATACAAGTGCAAAATATCGTAATTATTTTCACTTATGCTTAAAATGTTATGAAGGCTCAACCGTCAGCACTTATATAAACAGAGCATACATTGATTACCGCGCAAATGCCTAACGATAAAACCACCTCAACCCTGCAAGCTATAAAAAGCTACGGTAAGGGGTTGTTGTCTTTTATCCGCAGGCGTGTAAAGAACGATGCCGACGCCGAAGATATACTGCAGGATGTTTGGTACCAGTTGAGCGCTGTAGTAAACACAGCGCCTATTGAGCAAACCGGCGCGTGGCTTTATCGGGTAGCCCGAAATAAGATTACAGATAAATATCGTAAACATACCGAGTGGCTGCTTGATGATTTACTATTTGATGATGAGGATGACGATGATGACACCGTAGACTTTAGCGGGCTACTGCTCAATGAAACGGCTACGCCCGAAACAGAATTTATACGGAACCTTTTTTGGGAGGAACTTTTTGCCGCATTAAATGAGTTACCAATTGAGCAAAAGCAGGTTTTTGTTTGGCAGGAACTCGAAGGCCGGAGCTTTGATGATATAGCACAGCAAACCGGTGTAAATGTACAAACGCTGGTATCTAGAAAACGTTATGCCATACTACACCTGCGTAAGCGGCTTAAACAATTGTATAATGACATTAATAACTATTAATAATTAAAAACATGCGAAAAACATTTTATAAAGGCCGGTTTATATTCATACCTATTATAGCAATTGCTTTCCTGTCACTCATAAGCTTTATAGTAATGCAATTGTGGAATAACCTTTTGCCAGATATTTTGCACATAGGGGCTATTACCTTCTGGCAAGCCATGGGTATATTTATTTTATGCAAAATACTGTTTGGTTTTGGCCGGCCGGGCCGGTTTGGAGGCGGCGCTCCGTGGATGCGCGGACGAATGGCCGAACGATTTAAACACATGAGCCCTGAAGACCGCGCCCGTTTTAAAGAGCAGTTCGGCGATCGCATGTGCCGGGGCCGTGGCCCTAGGGGCAGACACTACTGGCGGGAGGATGAACCTGCAAAACCTGCAGACGAAACTGCTGATTGATGACCCTGCGCACGTCCTCCTTCTCAAATGGGATGAGGTTAGAACGCATGTAAAGGCAAGGCGCATTTATTATACCTTATCACTTTTCATATCTAAAAGGCATCCCTACCAAAAAGAGAGAGATGCCTTTATTTTTATGCTATGCCAACTGCTTTACCGCTGCAAGGGCACAGTTCATACCGTCAATAGCAGCCGATATGATGCCACCGGCATAACCGCCCCCCTCGCCACAAGGGTACAATCCTTGTACTTGCGGATGTTGCATGGTTTCCCTGTCGCGCGGAATTTTTATGGGGGATGAAGTGCGCGATTCTACACCAACCAGCAGCGCCTCATTTGTATAATACCCTTTCATCTTTTTGCCAAAGGCGGGTAAGGCTTTTTGCAAGCGGCGATGTATCCAGCCTGGCAGCACCGTTTTTAAATCGGCACTGGCAACACCGGGCAAATAGGAATTTTTAGGAATATCGGCAGACAGGCGTCCTTCCACAAAATCGACCATACGCTGACCCGGGGCAACCAGGTTACCCCCACCGGCAACAAAGGCAATTTGCTCAACCTGCTGCTGAAAACGTAACAGCTTAAAAGGATCTGTATTATCACCGGCCACATCCTCCAGGTTAATTTGTACAACAGTACCCGAATTGGCAAAAGGATTATTGCGTTTAGACGGGCTCCAACCATTCACCACAATTTCGCCGGGCTCGGTTGAACATGGCGCAATAATGCCGCCCGGGCACATACAAAAGGAAAATACCCCGCGGTCTTCTACCTGCTCAACCAAACTGTAATAAGATGGGGGTAAGTATTCGCCGCGTATGTCGCAATGGTACTGGGCTTTGTCAATAATTTCCTGCGGATGCTCAATGCGTACGCCCAATGCAAAGGGCTTGGCCTCTATCAATATATTTTGGCGATGCAGCATTTCAAACACATCGCGGGCAGAGTGCCCGGTTGCCAGTATCACCGCATCAGCTTTAACGACATTACCATCTGCCGTTTGTACACCGGTTATTTTACCAAACTGCACATTAAGCGCGGTTACTCTGGTATTAAAATGTATTTCGCCGCCTGCATTTAAAATAGTTTCGCGCATGGCGGTGATAATGTGCGGCAGCTTGTTGGTGCCGATGTGTGGGCGGGCATCTACCAAAATATCTTCAGTAGCGCCATGTGCCACAAACATTTGCAGCACTTGGTTCACATCGCCCCGCTTGGTAGATCGGGTGTACAGTTTACCATCCGAGTACGTACCAGCCCCACCCTCGCCAAAGCAATAGTTCGACTCGGGGTTCACCAGTCCCTGCTTGTTAATGTTGGCCAAATCGCGGCGGCGTTGCTTTACATCTTTGCCACGTTCTATAATAATAGGCTTAACACCGGCCAGTATACACTGCAAACCGGCAAATATTCCTGCCGGACCAGCGCCTACTATAATAACCGGCTTTTTATCCTTCACATCCGGGTAATCGATATGAAAACTGGTAGGCGGAGCCGCTTCATCTAAAAACACCTGTACCTGCATGCGGTATACCACTTTACGGCCGCGGGCATCGATAGAGCGTTTGCGAATTTTTATTCCCTGAATACGTTTGGGTGATAGCTTGAGGTTTTGGGCAGCTATTGCTTTTAAAGCTTCTTCATTCTGGTGTTCCTCGGGCAGGCACACCATTTCAATCTCTGTCATCATAACTATTGCCGGGTTTTTATCCCGGATGGCGCAAAGATAAGCATTGTTTGGCAGGGTAAAAAGTGTTCGGCCGTGTACGGATATTGTTCGTTAACGAACACTTTAGTTCATATTAAAAAATACTTATAGCTGTTTATCAGCACCTTACCTATTTGGTGCCATAGTTGGCATGAGTGTATCAAATCGAATAACACAGCCATGATCACTGAACAAAGCTTGAACCGGATATGGGAAGGATGCCTGAAACAAGAGCGCAAACAGCAGGAACTATTATATAAAGTATTAGCTCCTCGTATGTTAGCAGCTTGTGTACGTTACGCAAAAGACCGCGACGAGGCCGAGGATATAATGCAAGAAGGTTTCATTAAAGTGTTTGGTTCGATGCACAAGTACCGTGGCGAGGGTAGTTTGGAGGGATGGATTAGACGCATTATGGTACACACCGCCATATCACGTTACCGCAAACTAAAACCATTGGTACTGACCGACGAATTGCCCGAAGGCGTTACCGTAAATATGAGCTATAGTGAAAGCGGGTTGGAGGCTAAGGAACTGCTAACCATGATTGGCCAGTTGCCCGACAACTACCGTAACGTGTTTAACCTTTATGCCATCGAAGGCTACTCGCACCAGGAAATTGGCCAGACCCTGGGCATCAGCGAGCTGGTATCGCGCACCACCCTGCACCGTGCCCGCGGCGTACTAAAAGACAAACTAAGCCGATTGCAAATTCGCGAACAGTACTGTTTGGCGAGTTAAAATCACATTAAAACCTACCACCTTATCTTATATTTAAAGGCTGATGAGCGATGAGTTTGTTGGCCTTTTTTGTTGCTAATAACAAGAGATGATGGCACTTGAAAATGAATGTTAAGATTCGATATTCAAACTTGAAAGTATTTCACCGTTTACAGTTTTAAACCAGCATACCGGTAAGTACTAAATCTGCCAGGTCATGGCCCCCATATGCCATACCTTCCGTTCGCTTGATTACATTATATACCTCGCTACTTTTCGAACAGCTATAATCTTAATTGTTGCTGTTAGTTCTTCTTTAAAAAAATCTGATGATAAGTCTTACTAATTTCCCGTACCGACTGACTTCTTGTAAATACGTCCTTGCAAGTAAGATTCAAATCACTACCAGCTATTAGCATTATCCCTTTTTCGGTAATGAAGTGCTACGCAGCCGTTTTTGAAAATCTTTGTTTCTGCCAGCTCCAACTTAAACATTTCCGGGAGGCTACCGGCAGGGAGTAAATGCCGGCCACTGCCTGCCATGATGGGGTGCACCACTAAATGAAACTCATCAATCAGGCCCGCTGCCATCAGTTCGGGCAATAGGCTTACAGTGTCAACCGAAATGGTTTTGCCAGGCTGCTGTTTCAGTTTCCGTAATTCAGCTGCCGGGTTGTTCCGGATGATGGTGGTGTTGCCTTCCACATTTTCCAGTGTCCGCGACACGACTACCTTATCAATGGCTACCAACCTTTCTGCAAAGCGGATTTCGGCGGCAGAACCGGAGCGGTCTTTGGCCACATCGGCCCAGTAGGGAAACATAAGCTGATACATCACTCGACCATAAAAGAGCAGATCTACTTCATCCATCATTGCCGCAAAATACTCCATCAACTCTTCGCTGGGTTCGCCTAAGGTGTGGTCGCAATAGCCATCCAAACTTATATTCAATGCAAATGATACTTTCCTCATATTACGAAAATAAGCAATGCTCATTGATACTAGGTAGGGCTATCCGCGACAAAAGAAGGGCGTTTTAAACCAAATACATCATGGCTAAATTGGCGTTCATCTGTACCTACTACTATTTTACGTTTTTAGCCTTGAACAATAGCATAAACATTTATTTATGTCATTGCGAGGAACGAAGCAATCTCCATATGCAAAGTTATCAACCAAGCAAGCGGATATTACCACGTCGCTGTCGCTCTTCGCAATGACATATTAATGGAAGCCTACTGATTACCGTTTGCTACTTGTGCTTGCTACTCATGTAAAACACCAGCTCTCCACCACTCATAATATCCGCATGCTTAATAGACAAGCCCGTTAGTGGTTTACCGTTCAGCAGCACCTTTTGTACGTATACATTTTTATCACTTTGGTTCTTAACCGTCACTGTAAACGTTTTGCCGTTTTGCAGGTTGATGGTAGCACCATTGATTGCCGGACTGCCTAAGGCATACTCATCATTACCCGGCGATACAGGGTAAAAACCCAGGTTGGTAAAGATAAACCAGGCGCTCATTTGGCCGGTATCATCGTTGCCGCCCAGTCCGTCGGGGGTGGGTTTGTACATTTTAGGCAGTATCATGCGTACGCGCTCCTGGGTTTTCCAGGGCTGGTTGGTATAGTTGTACAGGTAAGCCACATGGTGCGAGGGCTCGTTGCCGTGCACATAGTTGCCAATAATGCCGTCGCGGGTTATGTCTTCAGTTTCTTCAAAAAACTTATCGGGCAGGTGCATGGTAAATAGCGAGTCCAAATAGGGCACAACGCGCTTATTGCCGCCCATCAATTCAATCAGTCCTTTAGGATCATGCGGTGCAAACAGGGTATAGTTCCAGGCGTTACCTTCAATAAAGCCCTGTCCAATGGTAGTCAGCGGGTCAAACTTCGCACGGAAAGCGCCGTTCTCCAAGCGCGGGCGCATAAAGCCCGATGCCTTGTCGTAAACGTTGCGGTAGTATTGGGCGCGTTTGCTAAACTCTTCGTATAGATCCTGTTTACCTAACTTCTTGGCTAATTGAGCTATACACCAATCGTCGTAAGCATACTCCTGTGTGCTGGATACCGAGTTACCATTGCGTTCATCAGGTATATATCCTTTATCCATATAATAACCAATGCCTTCGTAATCGCGGCGACGGGCGGTAGCAACGCAAGCTTCCAAGGCTTTATTTACATCAATACCAGCGGTGTTATCTTTAATAATAGCATCGGCCACAACCGATACACTGTGATAGCCCGACATGCACCAATTCTCGTTACCGGAGTTTGACCATACCGGCAGCATGTGCTCGGGGCTTTGCTCATAATGTGCCAGCATTGATTTTACCATATCGGCATTACGCTCGGGCGCAATAATATTAAACAGTGGATGCAGGGCCCGGTAGGTGTCCCATAACGAGAAGGTGGTATAGTTAGTAAAGCCGTTGGCCTTGTGCACGTTTTGGTCAATCCCTTTGTATTGCCCGTCAGTATCCATATAAATGGTCGGATTAATCAAGGTGTGATACACCGCTGTATAAAAATTTTCCTTAGTGGCGCGGCTGTTGCTTTGTATTACAATTTTATGCAGCTCGCTTTCCCACTGCTGCTGGGCGGCAGCTTTTACCTGTTCAAAATTCCAGCCAGGTACTTCAGTCTGCATGTTGGCCAGGGCGCCTTCCATACTAACCGGCGATAGTGCCATTTTAATTTTCACCTTCTCGCCGGCGGCAGTTTTAAAATCGAAGTAAGCCTTTATACGCTGACCGGCAATCTCCGGAAAGTTACGCGTTTGGTTAAATTTACCCCAAAAGCCACGATAAACCTGCCGGGTAGATTCGTTACGGAACCCGTGCGATACAAAAGGCTTGGAGAAACGCATAGCAAAATACAATATCCGGTTTTTGGCCCAACCGTTAGTTTGGCGATACCCGGTTATCAGCGTATCGTTTACCACATGTACATAGGTCCATACGTTTTTATCAGTGTAATTGTAAATGCCTGCGGTTAAGTCCAATACAATGTGCGCCTGGTCTGATTGCGGAAAGGTATACTGATGAAAACCTACACGTGTACTGGCAGTCATCTCGGCTAACACATTGGGGTCGTCCAGCTTTACCTTGTAATAGCCCGCCTCGCTCACCTCATTCTGGTGCGAAAAGCGCGAACGGTAGCCACTGCCGGGCTTATCGGCTGTACCCGGGTTTAATTTTACACCACCTACGGTAGGCATTATTAAAAAATCGCCCAAATCAGAGTGGCCGGTACCGCTAAAGTGTGTGTGGCTAAAGCCGGTTATGGTTTTATCGTCATACTGATAGCCGGCACAATACTCATAAACTTTAGGGTTGTACTTACCATTCAGCTCATAGCCTACACTATCAGTCTCGGGACTTAACTGCACCATACCAAAAGGCACGGTAGCTCCCGGATAAGTGTGCCCCATACGCTGGGTGCCTATAATGGGCTTTACGTAAGGCACCAGTTTTTCGGTAATTTTATTTTGAGCAGAGGTAGCCAGGCAGCTTGCTAAGAGCAGTATTACCGGCAGACAGGCTTTTTTCACTTTTTATATTTGAATTATTAAGTAACTGATATGAAACATATTTGCCATATTGGCATTAATGGTAAAACTTGTAACAACGGTACAGCGTTTGTAATCTAATTACCAAAGATCAACTTTAAACAAAATTTAAGACAAAACATGAAAAAATTATTTTCAGCCATCCTGTTTATTACGGTAGCCATGTCATTTAGTTCATGTGGTTATAATAGTATGGTAAAGCTTGATGAAGATACCAAGGCCAAGTGGGGAGCCGTACAAAGCCAGTACCAGCGCCGGGCCGATTTAATACCTAACCTGGTTGCAACTGTAAAAGGTGTTGCTAATTTTGAAAAAAGCACGCTGATTGAAGTAACTGAAGCCCGCGCTAAAGCAACATCGATACAGGTTGACCCCGATAAACTGACGCCAGAAAACGTACAGAAATTTCAACAAGCACAAGGCCAGTTAAGTACTGCATTGGGCCGATTACTGGTTGCCTCAGAAAACTATCCTACCCTGCGTGCTAACGATAACTTTACTGCTTTACAAGGCCAGTTAGAAGGCACTGAAAACCGCATCAGCGTAGCCCGCATGGATTTTAACACATCGGTACAAGCTTACAACAGCAAGCTGCGTACTTTCCCTAATAACCTTACGGCTAAAATGTTTGGCTTTACGCCAAAAGGTTATTTTGAGGCCGAAGCCAACGCCCAAAGCGCGCCAAAGGTGCAGTTTTAATTTTTAGTGAGTGGTTAGGTGTTGATTAGTTAAGTCATGTTTACACTCTAAGCCGGATTTAATTTTGTCAATAATTAACCACTCAACTAATTAACCACTTAATTCTTTCATCACATGGCATTTAACGAGGAAGAGCAACAGTTAATAAGGCAAGCTATTGAACGTGCTGAAAAAAACACATCAGGCGAAATACGGGTGGCAGTCGAAAACACTTGCTCAGAGGATCCATTAGACCGCGCAGCCACTTACTTTTACAAGCTGGATATGGATAAAACCAAGTTGCGCAATGGCGTGCTTATTTATTTAGCTGCACAAGACCATAAGTTTGCCATTATAGGCGATGGTGGTATAAACCAGGCAGTACCCGATAATTTTTGGGATGAAACCAAGGAGGCTATGCTGAACTGTTTTAAACAAGGCAACTTGGCGCAGGGCGTCACTACCGGTATAGACAGCGCCGGCCGGCAGCTTAAACAATACTTTCCGTTTGATGAAACCGGCGATAAGAATGAGCTATCGGATGACATAGCTTTTATGGACGGCGAATAAATTATATTTAAACTTACGATGCTTAAAAGATATTTGTTCCTGCTTTGTATAATGCTCATAAGCCTTACCGGCTTTGCGCAGCAATTGCCTGAGCGTTCAACTACGCTGGTTACCGATTACACCAACACACTTTCGGCCGATGAGAAGCAAAGGCTGGAAGATAAGCTGGTAGCTTTTAATGATTCCAGCTCCACTCAAATTGCGGTGGTGCTGATGCGCTCTGTTGGTGATTATGATATTGCCGATTATGCTGTAAAGCTGGGCCGGGCATGGGGCATTGGGCAAAAAGACAAAAACAACGGCGTTCTATTGCTGGCTGCCTTGAGTGACCGTAAGGTAACTATACAAACCGGTTATGGTGCAGAAGGTGCCATAACGGACGCACTAACCCAGCAAATCATACAAAATGACTTAAAGCCTAATTTCAGACAGGAAAACTATTTTGCCGGTTTGGATGCAGCTACCGATCATCTTGTACAAGCCATAAAAGGCGAGTATAAAGCAGAACCGAAAGCAAAAAAACGCAGGCAGGGTGATGGCGGTGGCAACGCTGGCATCATTATCTTTATTGTCATTATTATTCTCTTCTTCATCTTTAGGAACCGTGGTGGCGGCGGTGGCAATCAAGTTATAGGCAGGCGTGGTGGCGCAAGCCCGTTCTGGTGGTTTTTAGCTGGCAATATGCTGGGTGGCGGTGGCCGAAGCAGTGGCGGCTGGGGCGGTTTCTCAGGCGGTGGCAGCTCCGGCGGAGGCGGCGGATTTGGCGGTTTTGGCGGCGGTAGTTTCGGCGGTGGGGGCAGCAGCGGCAGCTGGTAAAATTTATTGTTATGTACCGCAAAGATCATCTGCTCAAAGAGGCACAACGTATGGCGCAAATGATAGCTAAATTGCTTGGTCTTAAAAACGTGGCCGGCAAGGAGGATGAGTTTAAACAAGTGTTTGACGATACCCTGCTTAGTGATTTTGACATCAGAACAGAGGAGCTACTGGCATTAGACCTAAAGGATTTTGACCTGTGGCTTAAACGAAACAATTTTAACGCCGAGAAGCTGGACACTTTAGCACAATTGCTTTATATGCATGCGGAACCGTTTAAGGCTGAGACACCGGTGATAGCCCAGCTTCACAAAGTACTGCTGGTATTTGAATTGCTGGAAAAAGAACATCACTGGCAATCGTTTGAAAATATAGGCAAGAGGCAAATTATTCAACAATATTTAAAACAACACAATGCCTGATTTGAAGTGGCAAGTACTATCATCCGAATATATACATAAAGGGCCATGGGCTACCCTGCGTACCGATAAATGCCAGATGCCCGACGGACGGATTGTACCTTCTTACTATGTACTCGAATACCCCGACTGGGCCAATGCAGTAGCCGTTACCGATGATAATAAAATTATTTTGGTACGGCAATATCGCCATGCAGCGGGTGTGGTATCGTTGGAAATTCCAGGCGGAGTAATTGAAACGGGCGAAGCGCCCGTTGATGGCATGAAACGCGAACTGCTGGAGGAAACCGGTTATGAATTTAACGACCTTGAATTGCTCTGTAAACTGCATGCCAATCCATCAACTGCTAATAACATTACTCACTGCTACCTGGCACGTGGCGGCAAGAAAACGCAAGGCCAGCATTTGGATGAGCTAGAACAAATAATAGTAGAGGAATATACTATTGATGAAGTTAAGCAGTTACTATCCGAAAATAAAATAACCCAGGCACTTCATTGTAGTACGTTGTTTTATGCCTTGATGAAGCTTGGTGCTTTATGATAACGAAAAGCCTAAGTAAATTTAAACTGTTCAGCCCCCCCCACAACTCTAATCCGTTTGTTTTACAAATTACTAATGCCCTATATGCGCAAGTAATGGCCTTAAGTAAGATATTGCATTAAATAGGAAAAGCCCTGCACATTATGGCAGGGCTCCGGGTTATAATTGGTTAGTAAAGGACGTATTAGTGTTAAGCCATTTTCAGTTTTTTCTGAATATCGGCTACATAGCTTTTAAATTTCTTGTCGGTGTCGATTAAATCCTCAACGGTTTGACAGGCATAAATAACGGTAGAATGATCGCGGCCACCAAAGAAGTTACCGATTGATTTCAGAGAACTTTTAGTGTGTGCTTTGGCCAAGTACATGGATATCTGACGGGCCTGCACAATCTCGCGTTTACGGGTTTGTGATTTCACCATATCAACCGGCACCTCAAAGTACTCGCAAACCAGGCTTTGTATATATTCGATAGAAATTTCTTTAACAGAATTTTTTACAAAGTTTTTGAGCATCGCCTTAGCCAGGTTAAGGTCAATCTCCTTACGCATGAGGGTTGATTGTGCCAGTAAAGAAACCATGGCGCCTTCCAGCTCACGAATGTTGTTATCAATATTGTGTGCAACGTACTCAATTACATCATCCGGCAACTCAATACCATCCTGATAAGTTTTATTTTTCAGAATAGCCATGCGGGTTTCCAGATCAGGCGTTTGCAAATCGGCCGATAGACCCCATTTGAAACGTGACAACAAGCGCTCTTCTAAACCGGCCAGATCTTTAGGGGCTTTATCAGAAGTGATTATAAGCTGCCTGCCTGATTGATGCAGGTGGTTAAATATATGGAAGAAAAAATCCTGCGTTTTCTCCTTACCGGCAAAGTTGTGCACATCATCCATAATGAGCACATCAATAGCCTGATAAAAATTTACAAAGTCGTTAATGTTATTATGCTTTAAGGCATCAACAAACTGTTGAGTAAATTTTTCGCACGATACGTACAAAACCAATTTATCAGGCAGTGTACGTTTAATTTCGTTACCAATAGCTTGTGCCAGGTGGGTTTTACCTAAGCCTACGCCGCCATAAATCATAAGCGGGTTAAAAGAGGTACCACCAGGTTTTGCGGCTACTGCGTAACCGGCCGAACGGGCTAAACGGTTACAATCACCTTCAACAAAGTTTTCGAAGGTATAATTCTGATTAAGCTGAGGATCTACATGTAATTTTTTTAAACCAGGAATTACAAAAGGGTTTTTGATGTCCTTGTTTAAAGAAATAGGGACCGGCATAGATTGATTCTTAGCCTCGGCACCGTTACCATTTGAAGGCATATTGGTTGTAAAAGGCTTATTGGATGATGATTGCTCTACCACTATGTTGTACTCCAGCCGGCCATCGTCGCCCAGCTGCTTTTTAATGGTTTTACGAAGCAGACCTACGTAATGTTCTTCAAGCCATTCGTAAAAAAATAAACTTGGTACCTGTATGGTTAGCACGCTGCCATCCAACCTCAAAGCCTTGATAGGCTCGAACCAAGTCTTGAAACTTTGGGTCGGGATGTTGTCTTTAATAATCTGCAAGCAGCTATTCCAAACAGTAGTACAAGTTATTTCCATATAATCTTAAAGATAAAATGCTGATTTCCAACCCCAGGCTCCACTTTCATTGAGACCGCTACGGAACACCGAATATTCGAAAAAAAAGCGGATTAAAAAATTAAATTTAAAATTTGTATTGACGCTTTTTTTATGCTATGAACAGCCACGCATCACGTGCTTTCTAGCGTTTATTCATCTTTTCATAATACGCAACTACCTCATAATTAATAAATTATAAGTTTTATTTTTTAAAACGTAAATTAAGTTTGTTCTTAAAAAGAAAACGCTAATTAGACGTTTGCGTTGCACCAGCTTAACATCAATACTCAAGCCATAAAAGCAATTTTATTACCAATTAAATGGTAAATAATTGACTTTCGGCACCATAAAATTTTCCCTTTAATAATTTTAAACTGCTGGTTAAAAGGCGACCGCCTTAAGTATACGGTTATCCATACACTGCATTGCCTGTTGAACAAAGCAGTGCAATAACGGGTACATGGCTAATTTAAAACAGCTCCTCTAAATCTTTGTGAATCATTCCGGCCGCTATCTCGTAGGGGTTATTCTCCAATTGACTCAGGTGGGTAAGCAAAGCCCGGCTAAACTCCAAACCAGTAGCGTTTTCGGGCAAGCTGCGCAAGGTTCCGTTCAATAAACCAATGGTATCGTCTTTAAGGCGCCTAACAACCGCCCACGCCCGGCTACTTACATATACCTGCTGGGTTATGTTATGCTGGTACTCATCATTTACCTCCTGCACGGCCAGCCGCAGCAAATCAGCAGCCGAATAAGCCGAACCGTTAAGCCGCACCAACAAGTTTGCCGGGTTGATACGCTCTACAAAAAGTACAATACGCTCATAAGCCTGCAACCTTAACGGAAGCGTTTGATTATCGGCAGCTTTTTTTAACTCCAAAACCTGCAGCCGCTGCGTTTTATCCATATAGGGCTTAAACAAGTAAAAGGCTACTAATACTATACCCACGCCGGCAACGGTTAATTTTAAAATATCAAGCAATATATCGTACAATACCATGTTTTTATTATGTTAGTGGCAGGTCATAAATAACCAGGCGGCCACAAAAATCTGCAATTTAACTTATATTTGTATAGCTAAATTAAAATAACATGAGCACTGCTGTTGATATTGAACTTGCACCGGTTAGCTTTACAGAGGGCGCCGCAAAAGAAATAAGGAAATTAAAAGACCAGCAAGAGCTGAGCGATGACTTTGCTTTGCGCGTAGGCGTTGAGGGAGGTGGCTGCGCAGGTATGAATTACATACTCGGATTTGATCAGAAAAAAGAAGGCGATAAAGAGTTCCTGATTGATGGTATTAAGGTATACATGCACAAAGCGCATGGCATGTACCTAGCAGGCATGCAGGTTGATTTTCAGGATGGCTTAAATGCCCGCGGTTTTGTATTCAATAACCCTAATGCGCAAAGTACCTGCGGTTGTGGAACGTCATTCTCAGTATAAGCAACGATACCATATATAAAACAAAACAGGCAGCTCTTACTCAGACGCTGCCTGTTTTGTTTTCTCTGCTGCCAGCGCGTCGTCGATCGCTTTTTTCATCCATCGCGGATTTGCAAAATTGAAACTAACGCTCGAGAACACGATCTTACCATCTTTATCAACAATTACATTGGTAGGATAAAGGTGCAGTCCAAATCTATTAGCGAGGAAACGGCCGTTTTCAATAATATGGTAGTTAAAAGGCTGTTGTTTAATAAACTCTTCTATCTGGTAAGCTTCATCCAGAGCTACTGCAATAAATACAACATCCTTGTTGTCTTTATAATCATCAACCAGCTTGTTCAGGTCCGGTATTTCCTGTCGGCAAGGCGGACAGTTAATAAACCAAAAGTTAAGCACAATTACTTTACCTGCCAACTTTTTAGTGTCAAACTTTTCGCCATTAATGTCTTTATCCTTAAAATGCTTCAACAGCTCGCCGGTTTTAAATACGGTGCTTTCAGCTGGCTTGGGCAAGCGCGCTATCATTGCTTCTTTCTCTTCATCACTACGCCTGCTTAACACGTAAGTAACCGTATCAGCAGCGCTTTTGCGATAAGCTTTAATCGTATAACTTCCGGTGCTTAACAACCTTCGCCACACCGAACTTGGATATACCGTTCCATCTGCATCCCTAACTACCGTACTTTCGGTAAGTACAGGGGCTCTATTGTTGCTTTGTGCAACAACCACAACCTGTAAACCAAGAAATAATATAAGTAGCAATAAAAGCTTTTTCATTCGATATGATTTTTTAACAAGATACACCCGGCATCTTTGATATGCAAACAGTTATATTCATTTTAAGCTTTTGCATCATAGCAACTTATGAGAGCACAGTTATAGCAATAATGTATCAATGTAGATTTGTGTTATTTGTGGCGCCTGCCTAAAGAACATAAACATAGTTGTGCAGTTTAGATAGTTAGCTTTGGGTATGGCTACAGGGTTCCATCAGGTACCCATTGCCGATGAAACAACAAAATCAAATGAAATATATACTAATTATTGTATTAATTGCTGCAAGCTTAAGTACACATGCCCAGCTTAAACCAGGTTTTGATGTGCAAGAGTACCTGGAGTTACTAAGCGTATCCCGACAGCAAACCGATACATTGAAAGGCGATCAAACACCAAGGCCGGAACATTACCGCAGGGCTTACCGCTCGGCGGTAGGCCCGCTGCTTAACCGGTGGGAACTTTGGGTTAATGGCAGTAACAAGACAGCTATTATCAGCATTAGAGGCACTACGGCAGATGCGGTAAGCTGGTTGGAAAATTTTTATGCGGCCAGTGTGCCTGCAATTGGTCAGTTGCATATTAATGATAGCACAACATTTAAATATCATTTAGCTAACCACCCAAAAGCCGCTGTACATATAGGCTGGCTGCTGGGTATGGCCAATATATCAAACAGTGTTGTACAACAAATTAACAAGCTGTATCAAAAGCAAGGAATTAAGAACATATACATTATGGGGCATAGCCAGGGCGCTGCTATTGCTTATATGTTGCGCTCGCATCTGGCCTGGCTACAGTTGCATAATACCATTCCTGCCGACATGGTATTTAAGACTTATTGCAGTGCCCCACCAAAACCGGGCAATCTGTATTACGCATATGATTATGATTACTTAACCCGGGGCGGCTGGAGTATTGCTGTTATAAACGCTGCCGACTGGGTGCCGCAAACACCCTTTACCATACAAACATTTGATGACATTGCCCAGCCCAATCCTTTTGGAGATATTGGCGGAGCTATTCAGAAACAGTCCTTTTTTGTGAAGCTATATATTAAACACGTTTATAACCGGCTACGTAAGCCACCTGTTAGGTCGGTAAAAAATAACCAGAAATATCTTGGGCATATGGTTTACAAGTTCATTAAGAAAAGCCTGCCCCAGTTTAAAGAACCGGCATATGCCCCAACTAACCAATACACCAGTTGCGGCGTTCCTGTCATCTTAATGCCTGATGATGATTACAGGAAGAAATTTCCTGATGATCCAAAAAATGTATTTACACACCACATGTTTTGGCCATATTACTATTTAACGGAGAAGGAATACAAGTTAGACCCGCATTAGAATCTCAAGAATAGGGCTTTATAGGTATTGGTATACAAACTGATTGTCGTTTCGAGTGCTAACAATAAGTCCTTGTCAAGCTATCACTAATCTGATCGAGATAACAGTTTGTTGCTTAACAAAAAATGCAGGCCGTGTGGCCTGCATCAGGATATTTTATAGTTAAAAAAATAAGGGCTACTTTATGCGCTAATTAGCGGTTAGTATACTGTTCCTCGTAATACTGTTGATAATGGCCTGATGTAACATCATTTAACCATCCTTCATTATTTAAATACCAGTCAACAGTTTTCTCCAGGCCTTCTTCAAAAGTTATGCTTGGCGTCCAACCTAATTCATTTTTCAATTTAGTAGCATCAATGGCATAACGCAAATCATGCCCTGCACGGTCGGTTACATAAGTGATCAGCTGAGCTGATGTTCCAGGCTCACGCCCCAACTTCTTGTCCATAATTTCGCACAAAAGCTTAATCAGGTCAATGTTCTTCCACTCGTTATGACCGCCAATATTATAGGTTTGGCCCGATTTGGCATTATGAAAGATTACATCGATAGCACGGGCATGATCTTCAACCCATAACCAGTCGCGCACATTTTCACCTTTACCATAAATAGGGATTGGCTTGTTTTGCGTAATATTATGAATAGAAAGTGGAATCAGTTTTTCCGGAAAATGGTAAGACCCATAGTTATTAGAGCAGTTAGAAATAACCGCATCCATACCGTAGGTATCCTGGTAAGCGCGCACCATATGGTCGGAGCTGGCTTTTGATGCCGAATATGGAGAATGCGGATCATAGGCTGTCTCTTCAGTAAACATACCATCTTCACCTAAAGTGCCATAAACCTCATCGGTTGATACATGGTAAAAGCGAGTCTCATCATAACGGCCTTTCCAGTGGTAACGGGCTGCATTAAGCAAGTTTACCGTACCTACCACATTCGTCATTACAAACTCCAGCGGATTAGCAATTGAACGGTCAACGTGCGACTCAGCAGCCAGGTGAATAACCGCATCCGGTTTTTCCGCAGCAAACAACTCATCAATAAACTGCGCATCAACAATATCACCTTTTACAAATCTGTAATTAGGCTCGTTTTCAATATCTTTTAAGTTGGCCAAATTACCGGCATACGTAAGTTTATCCAGGTTAATGATCTCATACTCCGGATGAAACTTAACAAACCTGCGCACCACATGCGAACCGATAAAGCCGGCCCCGCCGGTAATAATAATTTTTTTCATGATTTACCTTAAACTATTTACAAGGGTTTATTAGCAATTGCTTTTTCCCACTTCCATGCAGAAGCCATCATAGTATCAACGTCCAGTTCGGCACGCCATTTAAGTACCTGCTCAGATTTTGTTACATCTCCCCACACTTGCTCCACATCGCCACCGCGGCGCGGACCAATCTCCCAGGCAAATTTTACACCGGTTGCACGCTCAAAAGCATTTACAATTTCCAGTACAGATGTTCCTTTACCCGTGCCAATGTTAAATACATCGTATCCTTTAAAACTTTCTTCTTCCATCAATCTTAACGCAGCCACATGTGCTTTCGCTAAATCTACTACGTGTATATAATCGCGTATGCAACTGCCATCAGGTGTGTTGTAATCATTACCAAACACAGTTACCTTTTCCCGCTTGCCAATAGCTGTTTGCGTAATAAAAGGCACTAAATTCTGTGGAACACCAATAGGTAACTCACCAATTAATGCCGACTCATGCGCACCAACCGGGTTAAAATAACGTAGCGATACCACTTTATAGTTACTGCCAGATGCGATCATATCCTGCAATATCTCCTCGGCTATTTGTTTGGTATTACCATAAGGCGATTGAGCTGGTTTAACCGGCGCATCCTCAGTTACAGGCAATTGGTCGGGCTGGCCATAAACCGTACAGCTTGATGAAAACACAAAGTTTAACGGCTTACCATAATAGGCGTTAAGCAAGTTAAGCAACGAGTAAAAATTGTTACGGTAATATTTTAATGGATACTGTACCGATTCGCCTACTGCTTTGAAGGCAGCAAAGTGAATTATTCCTTCTACATCGGCCACGCTTGTAGCCAAGTTTTTAACAGCGGCCTCGTCGCACAAATCCAGCTGATGAAATACCGGCTTAAAACCTAATATAGTTGTTAGCTGGTCTAAAATGCTGATGTGTGAGTTAGATAAATCATCAATAATTACAGGCTCATAACCTGCATTTACCAACTCCACTACGGTGTGCGAACCAATAAATCCTAATCCCCCCGTTACCAATATTTTTTTCATAGTGATGCTTTTTTGACAATAATAAAATTATTTATTGAAAGCGTCGAACTCTTTGTGTTCGATGATGTGCTGAGGGAGTGATTTGAAGTACTCGTAGGTGATCTTCAGTCCTTCCTGACGTGACACCTTGGGCTCCCAGCCCAGTATGGCTTTGGCCTTGGTGATATCCGGCCTTCTTTGCTTCGGATCATCCGTTGGCAGCGGCTTGGAGATGAGCTGCTGGTTGGTACCGGTCAGCTTGATGATCTCCTCTCCAAATTCCCTGATAGTGATCTCATCGGGGTTACCAATGTTCATCGGCTGCACGTAATCGCTCAAAAGCAACCTGTAAATGCCCTCCACCAGATCATCCACATAGCAGAACGCCCTGGTCTGGCTTCCGTCACCGAACATCGTCAGCGGCTCGCCTCTTAAGGCCTGGCCAATGAAAGCCGGCAGCACCCGCCCGTCGTTCAGGCGCATCCTTGGTCCGTAGGTGTTAAAGATCCGTACAATGCGGGTCTCCACCCCATGGAAGGTATGGTAGGCCATCGTAATGGCTTCCTGGAAGCGCTTGGCCTCGTCATACACGCCTCTTGGTCCTACCGGGTTTACGTTGCCCCAGTATTCCTCCGGCTGCGGGTTTACGTTCGGGTCGCCGTACACCTCCGAGGTGGAGGCGATCAGCATCCGGGCGCCTTTGGCACGGGCCAGTCCCAAAAGGTTATGCGTGCCCAGCGAGCCTACCTTAAGCGTCTGGATCGGGATCTTTAGATAATCGATCGGGCTTGCCGGTGAGGCAAAGTGCAGGATGTAATCCAAATGCCCCGGTATGTGCACAAACTTGGATACGTCGTGGTTATAAAACTCGAACTGCTCGAGTTTGAACAAATGCTCAATGTTCTTCAGGTCGCCCGTAATGAGGTTGTCCATACCGATCACCCGGCACCCTTCTTTGATAAAGCGGTCGCACAGGTGCGAGCCCAGAAAGCCTGCCGCTCCGGTAATGAGTACTCTTTTGCCTTTTATGTCTTGGTTCATAGTGGTTATTGGTTATACTTCATGGTTCATAGACCACGGTTCATCGCTTTTGTTGGTTGATGATCAATATTGGGTAGCATATCGTTTAAACGAGAAGTTCTTCTCACTCTATGTACTATCAACTATAAACCATCGAACGCAACTACTTCACTTCCTTGCGTCCAATAGAGTTATAGTAAAAGCCGCAGTCGATCATCTTGTCCAGGTCGTACAGGTTACGTCCATCAAAGATCACCTTGGCTTTCAAAAGGCTTTCTACCTTGTTAAAGTCCGGCGTGCGGAACAGTGACCATTCGGTCACAATCAGCAGCGCATCGGCGCCCTCCAGTGCTTCGTACTGGTTTTCGGCATACTTGATCTTATCACCGATCAGGTTCTCGACGTTCTTCATCCCCTCGGGGTCAAAGGCGGTCACTGTAGCGCCGGCTGCTACCAGGGCATCGATAATGTACAGGGCCGGTGCCTCGCGGATATCATCCGTCTCGGGCTTAAAGGCCAGGCCCCACAGGGCAAAATGCTTGCCGGCAAGTTCGCCGTTATAGTATTTCTTTACCTTTTCGGTCAGTACCGTCTTTTGGATCTCGTTCACTTCCATCACCGAGTTGAGGATCTTAAAGTCGTAGCGGTTCTCCTGGGCCGATTTAGCCAGGGCCTGTACGTCTTTAGGAAAGCAGCTGCCGCCGTAGCCAATGCCGGCAAACAAAAAGCGTTTACCGATGCGTTCATCTGCCCCGATGCCTTTGCGCACCATATCCACATCTGCTCCTACCAGCTCGCACATATTGGCAATCTCGTTCATAAACGAGATCTTGGTGGCCAGAAACGAGTTGGCCGCATACTTGGTAAGCTCTGAGCTCCGCTCATCCATAAAGATGATAGGGTTACCCTGGCGCACGTATGGGCCGTAAAGCTCGCCCATGAGCTTGCGGGCACGTTCATCAGAGGTGCCTACCACTACGCGGTCGGGCTTCATGAAGTCTTCCACAGCTACCCCTTCTCTTAAGAACTCAGGGTTGCTCACCACGGCATATTCCACCCCGGGTGCTGCATGCTGCTGCATAACGGCCGTTACCTTATCTGCCGTGCCCACCGGTACGGTTGATTTGGTCACGATCACTTTATAATCGGTCAGCAGTTTGGCGATGTCGCCGGCTGCACCCAGCACGTAACTGAGGTCGGCTGCGCCGTCGCCGCCCGGAGGGGTAGGCAGGGCCAGAAAGATGATCTTGGCTTCCCCGATCCCTTCGGCCAGGTTGGAGGTGAACGACAGCCGGCCCTGGGCGATGTTGCGGTGAAACAACAGCTCCAGTCCTGGCTCATAGATGGGCAGCTGACCTGCCTTCATCATCTCTACCTTCTTTTCATTGATGTCTACACAGACCACCTCATTGCCCGTCTCTGCCAGACAGGTCCCCGTTACCAATCCCACATAGCCTGTCCCTACTACCGCTATTCTCATATAATTAAAAAATTATGTTGCCGTATTTGTACTTTTATACCTGACGAATATAAGACTTTCATTTTAAATGCTCATACTATATAATATTGGCATAAGATTTTATTATTTCTTTGCAATAATTGTATCTCTATTTAACACTAAGGCCAAAGCCTGGGTAAACGGAAGACGCAGTCAAAAAATCATCCCGCTTAAAAACAGCATTTGGTTTCACTTTGCCTCGTTAGGTGAATTTGAGCAGGGACGGCCTGTTATGGAGGCTATAAAAACGCTGTATCCTGAGCATCCAATCGTTGTTACTTTTTTTTCGCCATCGGGCTACGAAATAAGGAAAAACACGCCATTGGCTGATGCGGTTTATTATTTACCGTTAGATACCGCCAGCAATGCTCAAGAGTTTGTAGCAGCCATACAACCTGTTGCTGCAATATTTACCAAGTATGAGTACTGGTATCATTATTTTAACGAGTTGCATAGCATGCAGGTGCCTTTATACGTTATCTCGGCTATCTTTCGCCAAAAGCAAGTATTCTTTAAAAGCTACGGCAGCCTGCATAGGCAAATACTAAGTAAGATTACCTGTCTGTTTGTGCAGGACGAAGCTTCAAAGGAACTATTAAGCACTATAGGCATTAGCAATGTTTTGGTTAGCGGCGACACCCGGTTTGACCGCGTATGGACCAATGCTAATACCCCTAAAGCACTACCCCTAATTCAACAATTTAAAAGCGGACATTCGGTTTTTGTGGCTGGTAGTACCTGGCCGCCAGATGAGGCGATTATAGCGCCCCTACTTAATACACACCCTGATTGGAAGTTTATTTTTGCACCCCACGAAATTACCAGCGAGAAGATTGACAATCTAATAAAGCTTTTGCCAAAAGGTAAAACAGCCCGCTTTTCGCAAATTGCTGAATTGAAGAATGAGTTGTCAACTTATCAGGCATTAATAATAGATAACATTGGTATGCTGTCTTCATTGTACCAATATGGGGAGATAGCTTATATTGGTGGTGGCTTTGGCGTAGGTATTCATAACACGCTGGAGGCAGCTGCGTTTGGCCTGCCTGTTATCTTTGGGCCTAACTACACCCGCTTTAAAGAAGCACGAGATCTGGTAAAATTAAAAGCAGGGTTCAGTATCAATAATCAGCAACAATTAACTGACATTGCCAATGAGCTCATAGGCGATAATGCCCACTGGGCGCATGCCAGCAGAACAGCCAAGAACTACGTTGCTAATGGTAAAGGTGCGACAGAAATGATTATGAAGAATATTCAGATTAGGAGCTGAAACAGCTTACTTCCGACCACGGTTTGCTGAGCATTATAGACGAATCTAATTGTACTCCTCCCTACTCTACCGAAGAAGAGACACTTTAAATTAGTTACCAGATCTTACCATCTGCTCCAGGGCATCGATCCAAAGCGGCGAATCGTTTAGGCTCTCAACCAGTTGAATATGCTCTCCACCCAACGCTTTAAATTCTTCGTTATATTCTTCTGATACTTCAAATACGGTTTCCAGACAGTCGGCTACAAAGGCAGGACAGAATACGAGCATTCTCTTAATACCTTTCTTGGCCATTTCTGCAACTACCTCGCTGGTGTAAGGTTGCATCCAAGGGTCGCGCCCTAAACGCGATTGAAAAGTAAGCGTATACTTCTCTTTAGGAATATTTAATTTTTCGGCTATTAAACGGGCGGTAGCGTGGCATTGGGCGCTATAGCAAAAGCGGTTAGCGCCGGTGATGGTATCACAGCAGTTAGCCACTTTCAAACAATGCTGTTTGGTTTCATCGGCTTTAATCATTTGCCGTTGTGGCAACCCGTGGAAACTGAATAATATATGATCGTAAGTTTCAGGCTTATGTTTGGCTCCATTGTGGGCGAAGGCCTCAATTACCAGTTCATTATCATAAAAGGAATTCAGGAAGCTAATGGTGGGAATTGCCTGCCATTTGCTTACAATTTCCATTACCTTTTGCTGCACCGAACCTGTTGAGGCTGAGGCATACTGCGGAAACAGTGGAATAACCTGGATAGAAGTAACCTGTGCAGCACGTAATTTATCCAAAGCCGACTGGATAGACGGATTTTGATAGCGCATAGCCATTTCTACATGATATTCATCACCTAAACGTGCCTTAAGCAAATTAGCAGATTTGACCGTGTAAACCATTAGCGGCGACCCTTCCTCCGTCCAAATCTCCTTGTATGATTTGGCTGACTTTGGACCACGAAAAGGCACGATAATCCCTTTAATTAACAAAGTGCGGCTAAATGCATTAATATCAATAACACGCTCATCCATCAGGAATTCATCCAAATAGCGGCGCACATCTTTCGTTTCAGGACTATCGGGCGTACCCAGATTTACTAATAAAACTCCTTTTTTCATAAACTGCCCAACTCCCTAAAGGGGAGCAATTTCGGGACTGCAAATATCTAAAATAAATTGTCAGGTGAGTGTAATACTGGCTCTGAAAGGCGCAATGTGATCAATGTCATTATTGATATGTTTTATCTCCTTTAAGTAAGGCATAAATTGCCATTGCATGACCATGGCCTAATTCAAAATCAGCCTTTAGCCAGTTGGTGATATCGCCTGCTTTAACACCAGGTTTTATAGCACCGTTTAAGGTAAACCCCTTTTCTTCGGCCAGCTTCTTAAAATCTTCGGGCCCTTTACCTGTTTTTGCCTGGATATTATCGATGTAAGCTTGAAATGACATGGTACATGGTTTTAGTACCCACAAAGTAAGCAGCTTTACTCAAATTAACAAAGGCGTGCGTACGACAGTTTAAGTGGCCGTTTGCGACAAACTCTATTTTTTAGTTTGCCACAAGCGCCACCAAGGCATACCTGGCGAATGATGATGCTCGTAATGATAACCGAAAAAGTAGCAGGAAAGGAAAGCAAACACATGATTTTTATTTTGGGTGCGCGAATGATACTGATTATCATGCTCGCCTTTGTGGGGCTGATAGGTGCCAAAATAAAACAGCTGAAGTGTGCTTAACAACGATGGGACAACCCAAAACAAAATGAGATTAGCCTGAGGTATCCATATTTTAAGCACATTGAACAGGGCTGCCATAAAAACAACCTGCCAGATAGAAAGATAGTTGCGGATAAACCGGAAATACCATGCTATAAAACTGCCGTGATGATAATCCGGATCTTCATCGGAGTGCACGTGGCTGTGGTGCTTATGGTGTTTGGTATATAATTGCGGATACCAAAAGGCAGCATATAAAAAGGTAGTGATATAGCCCGCGGCGTTGTTTACAAATTTATTGGATGACACCGTACCGTGCATAGCATCATGTGCTGTGATGAACAACCCGGTATATAGGTGCATTTGCAACAGGATAAATAAATACAGCAGGGGGTTGGTGAATTTAACATCCCATTGCATTAGTAATATGGTAGAAGTAAACCAGCAACCAATAACTATAAGCGCAATCAAAGCGCCCAAGCCAACTGATGACTGCGCTTTATTGGATAGCTTGTACTGGTGTTCCATAAGTTACTAACAGGCCCTGTGCGTATTTGTTCAGACTGGTACTACCCCTTTTAAGGAGTTAGCCTATCAATAGCTTTCCAGTTCTGCCTTAACCTGCTCCATTAGCCACATAGGGGTTGAAGTTGCACCACTAATACCGATAGTATCGCCGGGCAAAAACATATCAGGCTTAAGTTCATCAGGAGCCGAAATGAAGTAGGTGTTGGGATTATGTTTTCGGCACACCTCGAACAGCACCTTGCCGTTAGAGGACTTTTTACCCGACACAAATACTATTTTATTAAATTTTTGTGCAAATTCAGGCAAGTCCTTATCGCGGTTTGATACTTGTCTGCATATAGTATCGTTAGCTTTCACCTCGTAGCCACGGGCAATTAGTTCTTCTTTAACGCGGTAAAACTTGTCGGTGCTTTTAGTAGTTTGGCTGTACAGCGTAATTTGTTGCGGCAGCTCCATAGTATCCAGTTCAGCAATGTCCTGAAAAACTTTAGCTTCATTATTAGTCTGCCCTTGCAGGCCAATTACTTCGGCATGTCCATGCTTACCAAAAATCAAAATATTCTCTTTGCTATCATGCGAAGTTTTGATACGGTTTTGCAGCTTAAGCACCACCGGGCATGAAGCATCAATTAGCGTGATATTATTTTGCAACGCTAACCGGTAGGTTTCGGGCGCTTCGCCGTGGGCACGTATAAGCACTTTCTCGTTATGAAGGTTTACCAGATCGGCATGGTCAATTATACGCAGACCTTTGGCTTTCAGACGTTCAACTTCCTCATCGTTATGCACAATATCGCCCAGGCAATACAAGTAGCCTTCCTCGGCCAGTATTTCCTCGGCCATATCAATAGCATACACCACGCCAAAGCAAAACCCCGAATCCTGATCTATCTGAACCTGTAATTGATATGCTCCCATGTAATTGCAAAATTACAAATAAAATGTTAGTAAAATCCCCTCGCCTGGAAGGCTTTGTTGCGATCTTGTATTTCCCCATCATTTCAATAAAATTGGAAATCTTATTAAGATGGATGAACTTACCGCCTTAGAAAGATTTCTTGCTGAAGCTCAGTTAACAACTTAAATTGATAACACTTTACTTTGATAAGGCTGCTGTAAACTCTCTTAATAAACTTGAGAAATAACTTAAGCTAATTGCAATAATCCAAAAAACACAAACTCCACCAGCAGTAATATGGGTGCTACTATGGTTTGCGGCTTAATCTTGAAAGCCTCAAAAAGACCCAAGAATGCAGCGCTTACAAAAAACCAACCTATATAGTTCTTTAGTGTTGGTACGCCGCCCGCCCAACTCCAATAATCAAACTTGATGGCTATGGGCTCTATCAGCAAATCTAGCAGTACGAGTAGCGCAGCGCCTAGGAGTACGCGGGCGGCGGCGCTTTTCAAACGGCTCCTTTGCATTAACACGCCAGTAGCATAAATAAGCAGAAACCAGTTTATACCTATCATCAATGGTATATCAAAAAATTTTATACCCAGCGTTCTTCCGTAATCATAATCGCCGAATATCCAGTGCTTATGCACCCCTATCCATTCTACAACTATGCCCATAACAAAAACAAGCCAGGCAAAACGCCAAAATCTCGAATCGGCCTTGTAATGGTTTACCAACACCACCGCTAACATCAGCAGTAAGTGAAACGGCACCAGTTTCGAAAACACAGGCCTGAATGACGGCACCATAAAGCCAATTAAGCCTACAAAGTGAAAAAGAATAATAACAATGACCGATACTCTAGTTTTGCTTAACCTCATATACGGCGGCCTTTCCACACGTTGTTTTTGGTGAGGTGGTTTTGTATCGCATAAAAACCAATTACTACCAACGTAAACATTTGCACAGGGTGCAGTAAACTATTGTATAAAGCACTTTGCCCCGATGCCAGCGATATCATAATACGGGTTAAAACAATGAGCCCGCACATGAACAAGATAAGAGGCAAATTTAAAGTTGAGATGACCAGTAAGGGGCCGCCGATAATAATAACCAGGTAAAATAAAAAACCCAGCACGCTATAATTAAAAGGCGCTAAAAAGTTTTTGCTAAAACCCAAAACGCCATCCCAATAACCTGTGTACATACGACAGGTAATTAAATTATTGGCCAGCAAGCTTTCACCATACAGCTTTTTAGCTTTAACCAGCTTCATTATCTCAACGTCTTCTACTATACGATCCTTGGATAGCTCATGCCATTGGTGCTGGCGGTATAAGGCAGCATGAAACATCATAAACTGACCGCTGGCAGCAGCAAAAGCCGGATTTTTGGTGAGGTAAATTAAACGTATGGGCAGCAAATTAAGCAATAAGTAGTGCATTAAAGGCACAACCGTACGCTCACCCAGGGTGCGCATATCCTGGTTGGTAAATAAGCTAAGCAAGGCCAGGTGTTTTGATTTAACCCGATGCACCGCACTGTTTATTAATCCATCATACACCTGCTCATCAGCATCTAAAAACAGCATGTAACTCCCTTTGGCCTCCTGCGAAAGTTGATGGCAGGCATACGTTTTGCCTAGCCAGCCTTGGGGCAGCGGCTTTCCGCGCATTACCCTGAAGCGCTTATGAGTAGCGCAAAACGCCTCACAAATTTCATACGTACGGTCCGATGAATCATCATCCAGCACAATCACTTCAAAATTAGGATAGTCCTGCTCATGTATAGACTGCAGCAGCGTAAGAATATTATTCTCTTCGTTACGTGCCGGAATGAGAATTGAGACCATTTCTTCCTGCATCCGGTTAACCTTGCGCAGTTTGGGGTCTGATATGAAGTTAAACAGGGTAACAACAAAGCGCAGAATCAGAAAGAAAAAGACGATTAAAATGGCGATGATCACGTTTATAGAACAATTTGGGTTTGCAGCAGTTTGGCCGATTCGTAATGTTGCTGATATAAAGTTTTCAACTCTTCTATACTATCAGTTTCATTAACGCTTTTTTGTACATAAACGTTTATGGTAGGTTTTTTATGTTGGAAGTACTCAATAAAGGTTGCGGCAAATACATACTGAAATTTACCTGCCGCCTGTTTCATAATCTTGAGCAAGCCGCGTTCAAAATGCACATCATTTACAAAATTGGAATATAATCTGGCTTGCGGAAAAACCAGTACCAGGTTTTGCGGATCCTCCAGCAATTGAGCGGCGTAATTTAGCGACTCGATCATAGATCGTGAGTTTTTAACCACTGAGAATGCACCCATATATTTTAGAAAGAACACCTTGCGTACGGTGTCTTCCAGTATCATAATGTGAAATTTTTTCCGGAGCAGTTTATGATTGAGCCAGTATAATAAAAACCCATCCCACCAACCAAAATGATTAGCCAGCAGCAGTACCGATTTATCCCGATCGATCTGGATACTGTTAAAATTAAAGTCCTGAAAATTACTGTGCAGAATATACCCGATATACCGATGAAAGAAGGCACGTATGAAACTATTGTTTTTGGGGTAAATCATGGCATTGGCAAGATAGCAATTCTGTTGTTGTGATTACAACGTGTTAATTACCTACAGCGGTCTAATGCTCTACATTTATTTGATTTTGTAACGCCTGTTTATGAAAGCCGTTGATATTTTCGGCCAACTGATCAAACGGAACATCTCCAGCCACACCGCAATCAAACAAGTGGATGAATGCAGAAGGTTTCAGGCTTTCAAAGTAGTCTATCAACACGCATGAATATACAATTTGGCAAGGGCCTTTAATGTGTTTTATAAGACGTTCAATACCTTTCTCAATAACAATACCTGTTGCATGGTTTGACACCAACTCGCCCTGTGGGAAAACCACCACCAGGTTTTCGGGATCGTTTAGCAAGTCGGCCGCGTAATGCAGTGATTTGAGCATTTCGCGCGTACCTTTTTCAATAGAAAAGCCGCCGAACAGGTTAAACAACATGCGCTGCTGCAAATGGTCATGCTGCATCATGATGTACAGCTTACGTTTTAGGTGCCAGTAAGCAAGGTAATTACCAAAAAAACCATCCCACCAGCTAAAGTGATTACATAACAGCAAAACGGAATGGCCGGGCTTTGGCTCAAACGGCATCACTACAATGCGGTTAAATGCCTTATGCATACGGTAGCGCATGTACTTGGCAAACCAGTTGCTGAATAATTTATTACGGCGGGCGGGTATCATATTTTACAATTTACCAAATATTCATCTAACTGGGTGGTAACCAGCCAGTGCCCCATCGGTACTTCATGCACCTGTGGATGCTTGAGCCGGTTAATAAATGCCTGGGCGGAGCTTTTAGGAAACAACATATCATGCTGCCCAAAAACCAGATGGCACTTGATACCATGCTCGTTAATCCGGTTGGTTATCTTAACCACGTCGGGCTGTAACTGTTTGATAAGATTTAAGGTATAGTATACATCCAACCGCTTTTGCGGCGTATCCATTTCGCTGTAAGCTATCTTATGCAAGCTTTCGTCAATAAATTTTACCTTTTTTAATCCGTTAAGCACACCTGGTGCCAGCCACTTACTTTTGGTTACCGTTTTAAACAACAACTTACCTGCGGGGTTGTGCATTAAAAAATTAAAGCCCTTATAAACCGATAAGCCATCGGGCGCCATGAGTATAATCTCGTCAACCCATTCGGCAAAATCCTCCAATAGTACCAGCGCCAAATTAGCGCCTATGGAGTACCCCATTAAACTTATGCGCTGCTGGCCACCATGTTGCTTAAACCACTCTTCGAGATAGGCACGCACTAGCGATTTGGGCATGCCGTTGAGTATTTGCTGCTCGGCCCAATTGTTAAGCTGGGTTTGCCCATGAAAAAAGTGATCGAAACTGTATACCCGGTATTGGGTTAAGATAGATTTTTGCAGTACTTCAAATTGTCGCCCCGTCATGCCGTAGCCATGAAAAGCAAGCATGGGTTTACTGCCCGTACCGTATTCGTGATAATGAATTTGCCCTAACTGTGGTAGATGTAGAAAAGCCATTGTTAAGGCAATGTTAGGGAATTTTTGTGAGTCTGGAAGTTTGTAAGTCCAAAAGTACAGATTGAAACTATAGACAGGTGTGTTCAGTTTCACCCACTTCTCATACCCTCTAACTTACTCCACCCACTCACTTACAATTTTGGCCGATAGCAGCGCCAGTGGAATGCCGCCGCCGGGGTGAACACTGCCACCGCAGAAATACAGATTATTTATTTTGGACGAGCGGTTGGCATGCCGCAAAAAAGCAGCAAACTGGCTGTTGGAGCTGGTACCGTATAAAGAACCCTGGTAAGAAGACGTCCTGCTTTCTATGCTGCGCGGGTCGAGTATACTTTCGTTTACAATACAGGGGGTTATGTCCTCTCCTAACTGTGCAGATAACTTAAGGATAATGTTTTTCCGGGCATCGCTAATCAGGCTATCCCAATCCTGCCCGGTGTTGGCCGGTACATTAATCATCACAAACCAGTTTTCGCAGCCTGTGGGGGCGTCAGCCGGTTCATATTTATTACTGATGTTAAGATAAACGGTGGGATTATTATAAATGCTTTGCTGCTTCCAAATGGCATTAAATTCTGCCTCGTAATTATCGCTAAAGAAAATATTATGGAGATCCAATTGAGGAAATTGTTTTTGTATACCCCAATAGAAAATGAGTGCTGAGCTGCTTCGTTCCTGATTCAGTATTCTCTCCGGAAAAAGCTGCGGGTAACTGGCCAAGAGCTTGCGATAGGTAAACCATACATCCATGTTAGATACCACCAAATCTCCCTTTACCAGATCACCTTTGACCTTTAAACCTTTGGCGCGGCTACCGTTCAATACAATTTCATCAACTGGTGCATGGTAATTGAAAACTACTCCTAAATCTTCTGCCAGTTTAACCAGGCTACGTGTTATATTGTACATGCCCCCATCAGGAAAGTAAGCACCATAGTGCTGCTCTAAATGAGGTATTACATTAAGTGTGGCAGGCGCACGATAAGGGTTTGAACCATTATAAGTGGCATAACGATCAAAAAACTGCACCATGCGCTTGTCTCTAAAAAAGCCTGCGTTTGCCCTGTGCATGCTCCTAAAAGCATCTATCTGAAACAAACGTAGTATAGATTGTACCGTACGCCGGTTAAGGTATGTTTTAAGCCGGTGTAATGACTGCTCTAAAAAAACATGATTGGTGATAGCATAAATTTGGCTGCTGTTATGCGCATACTTTTGCAGGGCCTGTGCCGGCTCACCCGTTTTATGGTTAACCTCCGCGGCCATTTTTTCGGCATCTGCATAAGCGTCAATGCTGATGCCGTCGGGATAAAAATAACGGCAAACAATATCCAGCTTTCGGTAATTAAAATACTGCCTGGGGTCTTTGCCTGCCAGTGTAAACAATTCATCCACGTACTGCGGCATAGTGAATAAACTTGGACCGGCGTCGAAGCGATACCCCTCCTGCTCAAACTCAGACAGCTTTCCGCCTGCGTAGCCGTTGGCCTCGTATACTTCAATAGTATAACCCTTTACAGCTAACCTAATGGCGGTGGCTATACCGGCTATACCGGCACCAATAATAAGCGCTTTTTTTTGGGGCATGGGCAAATATAAACTACAAGCAATAAAAAAGCAGAACCGTTATTGTTCTGCCTTTTTATTCTCTATTATGATTAGTTATTTATTCAGATGCATCATGCACACCTTCGGCAATCTCTTCAATAGTTTTGCGGTTAAACGCATCAAGGTCGGCCGGGGTACGGCTGGTTACCAGACCCTTGTCGGTCACTACTTCTTCGTCAACCCATTCGGCCCCGGCATTCTTTAGGTCGGTTTGCAAGGATGGGTAAGAAGTGAGTTTGCGCCCGCTGATCATGCCCGTCTCAATAAGCATTTGCGGACCATGGCATATAGCAGCCAATGGTTTACCTTCATCTAAAAACGCCGATACGAAAGCCACTGCATCTTTATTTTGGCGCAGCTTATCCGGGTTTAAAACCCCACCCGGCAATACCAGGGCATCATAATCATCCGGGCTCACATCACTGAGCATTCTGTCCACATCCACTTCAATGCCCCAATGGTCATGGTCCCAGGCTTTAATTTTTCCGCCTTGTGGCGATATAATATGCACAGTGGCGCCAGCTGCCTCCAAAGCTTCTTTGGGGCTGGTTAGCTCTACCTGCTCAAACCCTTCTTCGGTAAGGATTGCTACTTTACGGTTATCTAAACTCGGCATAACGTTGTTTCATTTTCATGCAACTTACATAAGCTGCATAAGTACTACAATAAGCCAAATTTTAAGTTTTCAATAATTGGATTTACTGGTTTTCCAGTGCATAATTGATAAAATTACTGGTAAGTCCGTTATCTTCGGTTCCTTTACGCCTGATGAAGTAAAAGTTCCGGGTAATCTCCAAACCCTCCACAGGCACCTCAACCAAATCGCCTTCGGCCAGTTGCCGTACAATAGAGGGCCGTGGCATAAAGCCCAGGCACTGATCGGCCAGTAAGAAATTCTTCAAAGCTTCCGTACCGCCTAATCTTATCTTCACCGCTAGCTCGGCCGGTTTAATGTGATGTGCTGCCAGCGCTTTCAATAAGGCATTTAAAGTACCAGAGCCACGCTCACGCAAAGCCAGGGGCGTTTTTACAAACTGTTTTAGCGTTAAGGATTTACCAGCCAGCGAACTTTTGGCCGAACAAACCGGTATTACCTCGTCGCTCATAAAGGGCTGGTAGGTAACGTTGGTAAGTTTGTTGTCTACCTCAATAATACCCACATCCACTTCATGGTTAAGCAGGGCGTTTAAAATATACTCGGAGTTACGATTAACCAGCTGTACGCCAACATTGGCATAACGCCGCTGAAAACCCGACAAGATAGATGGCAAGATATACAACGCAATAGTAGTACTGGCCCCTAAACGCAAATGCCCTGCCGCCTGCGACTGGTTGCTGAGCACCGACAGATCATATTCCACCTTACGTTCAATCTCGGTAGCCTGCAATAAGTATTCATTCAATTTGGTTCCGGCTTCGGTGAGCGTGATGCTGTTACCCTTACGTTCAAACAAGGGCAGCTTATATTGATCTTCAAGCGCTTTAATGTGCTTGCTTATTGCAGGCTGGGTAATAAATAGCACTTGAGCTGCTTTTGAGAAACTTAAATTGGCAGCAACTTCTATAAAAACGCGGTGACCAAAGGATATCATGTCGGGATAATGATGTAGGTTCAAAAGTAGGCTATTTTACAGCATACAGCTCAATAATAAGTTCAAATAATCGCATTAACGGCAAATAAGTTAACTTAGCCTCACATTTAATTTAACCAGGCAGGTTCGCATGCGATTCAACAAAAACTACCTCATTTTTATACTTATAGCTGTATCGGTAGCTTTTGCTTTTATATCATACAACCGGGGTATGAAAGCCGACGTAAATGGCGATTACTTTATTTACTGGCAAACCGGCGGGCATTTTTTAAGCGGACAGAAGATTTATACCCCCGGCCTTGTTGATGGTGGTTTTACGTATCCACCCTTCGCAGCGCTATTTTTTAGCTTGTTTTCTTTTTTTCCTTTTCATATATCCGCCTTCCTGTTTACTTATGTAATTAACTACGGTTTATGGCTGGCCTCATTTATACTGGTACACAAAATATTTAAGCAGTTATACCCTAACCAAAATATGAACTGGCCCTTAGGGTTGGCATTACTGTTTTCTATTGGATTTTACTGGCATAACTTTATATGGATGAATGCCAACATGCCGGTGCTTTGCCTAACCTTGCTGGGCATTTGGTATTACCAGCGTAAGCAATTTGGCCTCAGCTATTTATTTTTTATGGCGGGCACTTTCTTTAAGATCACACCGGTATTGTTTCTCATTTTTGCGGCCATTAAACGCGGGCCTAAAGACTGGCCTAAAATTATCCTGACTGCACTGCCCTTTATTATTGTACCTGCTATTTTACGAGGCTTCCCTACCGGCATTAATGATTGGAAGGATTATTACGAGGCCTTTGTTGCACCTTTTGGTAAGGGCAAAATAGATGAAAACATCATAAGCTTGGGGGTGCCAGCCCTGCTTAATAAAATAAACACCGGCAATGCAGAAGTGGGCATAGCGCCTGTTTTACACTTAACAGCACGTACTTTAAAACTGGCAATCCTTGCTTTCCAGGTGGTGAGTATATTAGCCATTACGCTCAAGTTTGCATACGACCGTTATATCAAAAAATCTGAAGGCTTTTCGGCTGCCGACTTTTGCCTTATTTTTATGGTTCCGTTGCTACTGCCAGGGCGTGTCTGGGCACATCATCATGTGTGTACCAGCTTTGTGTTCACTTATGTGTTCTTTGCACTTCTTAAGGAGAAAAGAACAACGTTGCTGGTTTTTTCCTGCATACTTTGCCTACTTACAAATTTAATTACTAAAGATGTAATAGGACAAACCATGACCAACTACCTGAAACATTACAGCTTTATTACGCTGGTGATGCTATTTGTTACCGGTATTATCATTGCTTTAAACTTCGGTACTACAAAACAAGCAAAAACAGCTGGAGAGTAACCTTAACAGGTACAAGCCTGAACTTGCATTACACTTATACAAGCTTGCAGCTGTTCGTTAAATTTATTGGTTATTTTGCATTCGGGTCAACCTCCAGACGTATTACATCATAGCAAATGCCGTTGGCTACACCACCTGCAGGCACAGTTAACAATATAGTGTTTTGACCAGCTTTCAGCAAAGCGGCATTAAATTTAAAATCACGCTCTACCCATGTACCTTCCACACCATCCCGAATCATACTGGCGCCACCGCCACCTATGTCTGTAAAAGGACCAACATCGTTGCCATTCACCGTAATGCCTAATGAGCGAGCGCCCGAACCGGCAATACCAAAACGCAATGTGGCCTTACCCGAAACAGGCACATCTTTAGCCATGGTAAAATTGATGGTCCATGGTGTGGCACGGCCCTGGTCTTTACCGTCAGGTTTGAAATCAGTGTCGTGCGGCACATGGTAAATGTACCAGTCTTTGGCGGGGTCAGATTTGCCTATAGTAAAGTTCACATCGTTCGGAAAAAACTTAGCATATTCAATATACATACCCCAGTGCCAGTGGTCGTCACCTTTGTAAAACTCCCTGGCCGAGCGGTTGGGCGTACCTATTTGCCATACTTGCTTACCAAAATGAGCCGGCTTCCATTGTATAGTACCCAAATCAAGCTTTTGCCCGGGTTTAACAATAATGGTAGCAGTAGCATCATAAGCGCCCAAAACACCGTCGGCAACGGCATGCAACTGGTAAGTACCGGGCCTTACATTCGGGATAGTAAAGGTTCCATCACTGGCGCCCTTGGCCCAAAATTCGTAATGCTTGGCATCGGTTTGCCAGTTTACCGGCTGCGGCTGAAAATTGAAGCCCGGCGGGCGGCCGTTAGCCGAACGAGGCGGCAAATAAGTACCTCGGTTAGCGCGCTTGCCATTAGGCAATAACCTGCCAGCCGTGTCGGCAGGCGTAGCTGGTGCAGGCGTTGGTTCAACAACAGCCGCCACAGGCGCAGCTTCGGTCCTCACGGGGCGAGGCACACGGGGTAGTTCGGGCTCATCCGGGAACGCCAATCCTACTAACAAATTAGCCAGTTTTACTGTAGGCGCCTGCGAGTCAGTTAGCTCAATGCGCCCTTTAACGGTAGCCCGTTGAGCAGCAGGGGTATAGTCCACTCCTTTTACCCAGGCATAGGGCCACGCTGCCTGCTGCGCTTTTGCCGTATTCTTTGCATCAGCAAAAAGCGCCTTAGGATCCTTACCTGTAGGTACATAAATATACATGGGGCCAACTACCTTAGTCCAAGGCTCATTAGCTGCAAAATTGAGCTGACTGCCGCCATAATGCGTACCTCTCCAGTAATTAAGCAGCGTTGGGTCTCCGCCGTCGCCATCATCCAAATGACCGGTGAGCTCAAAATGATTTGGCCCGCTGCTTAGATACTCAAATGATGGATTGATAATATATAGGCCTACCTTTTGCTTGGTAGACGACCAGCCGAAAGCCGGAATTTCATACTGCTTGGCCGAATAATCGTACTTATGCTCGGCACGGCCTTTATAAATACCGGTAGTAAGGCGGCGTGCCTCTTTCATGTTCAGATCGTCGCCTTCGTCCCAGTCTTTACCTGTTGGCATTAAGGCGTTACGCTTTTCATCTATAGACATCCAGTCGAACACATTGGCCGCCAGTTTAAAGCCAAACCTCGATTCGCCCACCGAGCCTGCCGGGTAAGTATCCTGATGTGTAAAAATAGCATAAGTATATACGCCATGTGCACCGCGTTCCAAGGTATAACGTATTTCCAGATCGGCAATTAAACCGCCGCCTTGTCCTGCAGCCGTAGGGTTAGCCCCTAAAATCGATTTGCCGTCCGAATATCCTTTTACCGAAACTTCGCCACGAGCGCCACCAACATCGGCTGGGTTTATGCTAATACTGGCTACTTCGCGAGCGGCCAGGGCCGGGCTTTGCTCCCAGTACCCGGCATGATGCCCCGAAACGTAACCCATCAATTCAATATTGGGTGTTAAAGTTTTGGGCGTTTTCAGGGAAGTAAGATCGCCGGTTCGCTTGTTCACTACCACGGTTAGGTAGCCGTTGCTTAAGGTGTAGGTTGATCCATTATCGGTAACGGTAACAGGTGGATCAGCCGGGGCAACGGTGCGGGCTTTTGCTTTCGCTACAGGTTTGGGCTTCATCATTACAAATGATGAAAATACCGCAAGTGCGACCAGCAATATCGGTGTGTACTTATTTTGCATAAATGGCGTATAACAGGTTTATAATTTAGCCAAGAGGCTATTATTGGTTTATAAAGAAACCAATGTAAATATCCTGCTTTGATTAGCTATCCTGTACTATGATTGTGCTATGGTATTGTTACATAGATTGAATGGACACCTTTTATGCAGTACCAGCGCTGTTGCTCATGAAGTTTATCTCTATGTTTTTTATAAGCAATTAATTAGCTAAACAGTTGCGCCAACAACCTAACTTAAACAACCATACTAATGTTATTAGGATTTCACTCCAACAATCCCGAACTTTACTTTTATGAATAACCTCCCCCCGTTAGCTGAGCGTATGCGTCCAAAATCGTTGGACGACTATGTGGGACAAAAGCATTTGGTGGGCCCGGGAGCAGTACTGCGTAAGGCTATTGAGTCGGGCAATTTACCGTCCATGATATTTTGGGGACCTCCTGGTGTGGGTAAAACTACGCTTGCATATATTATTTCGCAAGGCTTATCGCGCCCTTTCTTTTCGTTAAGCGCTATCAATTCGGGTGTTAAAGATGTACGGGAAGTGATTGAGAAAGCCGCCCTGCTTAAGCAGGGCGGCCAAACTTTACCCGTGCTTTTTATTGATGAGATACACCGCTTTTCCAAATCACAGCAAGATTCGCTGCTGGGTGCAGTAGAGCGGGGTATTGTTACGCTGATTGGCGCTACAACCGAAAACCCTTCGTTCGAAGTTATATCAGCTTTATTATCGCGTTGCCAGGTTTACATATTGCAGCATTTGCACGAAGATGATTTGGTGAATCTGCTGCAAAAAGCGATGCATGAAGACGAGGTTCTGCGTACTAAAAACATCACCATACAGGAACACGAAGCCTTACTGCGCCTTTCGGGCGGCGATGCACGCAAGCTGCTCAATATTTTTGAGCTGCTTATTAACGCCATGGATGCGCCGGAGATTATAGTAACTAACAACGCCGTGCTGGAAAACGTGCAGCAAAATATGGCCTTGTACGACAAAGCTGGTGAGCAGCATTACGACATTATTTCGGCCTTCATTAAATCCATGCGGGGAAGTGACCCTAATGGCGCCGTATACTGGCTGGCCCGCATGCTGGTAGGCGGCGAAGACCCATCGTTTATTGCACGTCGCATGCTTATTTTAGCATCGGAAGATATTGGCAACGCTAACCCTAATGCGCTGTTGCTGGCCCAAAGCTGTTTTGATGCTGTTAGGGTGATAGGTATGCCCGAAGCACGGATCATTCTTTCACAAACTGCCGTCTTTTTGGCTACATCGGCCAAAAGCAACGCCAGCTATATGGCTATTGATGCCGCCATGGCGCTGGTAAAACAAACCGGCGATTTACCTGTGCCCCTACACCTGCGCAACGCACCTACTAAGCTTATGAAAAACATTGGCTACGGTAAGGATTATAAATATGCGCACAGTTATGAGGGTAATTTTACTGACCTAGACTTTTTGCCCGAAACTATTAAAGGCACCAAAATTTACGACCCGGGCAACAATGCCCGCGAGAACGAAGCTCGCGAAAAGCTACGCAAGCTGTGGGGTAACCGGTATAAGTACTAATTACGCTTATAATTGCTTTGGCCCTGCGTTTTCATATAGGCCATGTTAATTTGTATTTGTGTAGGCTAAAGACTTTTGTAAGCCGTAAACTTGGTGTACTAATTGCTTACTATTAATTTTAACTTAGTACTATGCCCGTGATACGCCCCGCCACAATGGCCGATGCCGATTGTATTGTAAAAATTGCACACCAAACCTGGTGGCCAACCTACCGTGATATTCTTTCTACTGAGCAAATTACTCATATGCTGGAGGCTATTTATATATCAGACAAAATTGCCGAACAAATAGAAAGCGGCATACAACAATATTTGATATTGGAAGAGGATGAAGAACCGGTAGCTTTTGCGGCTTACTCGCCGCGCGAGGATGATGCCCAAATTTATAAGTTACACAAGCTGTACTGCCTGCCCAAAACCCAAGGCAAAGGTTATGGCAAAATACTTATGGAAGCCGTTACTAATGAGGTAAAACAAGCAGGCAAGCAAGTGCTGGAACTAAACGTGAACCGCAATAATAACGCAAAATCCTTTTACGAAAAAATGGGCTTTAACGTAGCATATGAAGAGGATGTTCCTATCGGTCCATACTGGATGAACGATTATGTAATGCGCAGAAATCTTTGATTTAAAGAAATCAATATTTAGCTTAGTATGATGAAACCTAAAATATTTATCATTATTATTTCGCTTGTATCTTTAACCCTGGCGTCCTGCAAAAAAGAGGAAAAAAAGACCATAGAAGAATTCAGCATGGATGCATTAACTAACGATGCATGGATGCTGACGCTTAACGATAGCAACATGTCAACCAATCCTAAAACAGGAAACAACGTATACTATGCCGTACAAGACTGCCAGAAGGATGATGTATATGCGTTTTCAAAAAGTAACGAACTGTTTATTGATTTTAAAAACACCGTTTGCAATCCGTCCGAAAATAGCAAAAGCAACTTTGTTTTTGATAAGACTAATCGGAAGATAACCATTGCAGGCGTTACTTATACCGTGCTTGAGCTTAGCGAAAAACGTTTAAAATATACTGTTGCCGTACCTATAGCTAGCGGGGTCAACAATATCATTTATCTGTTTGAGCACTTCTGATAAATAACAATAATTCTTTATCGCCACCGGCATTAATAGTGCCGTTTTGAACAAAGCCTAATTTACAAAGCAGCCTGATCGACTTTGTATTTTCGACCATTGTAATTGCTGCTAAAGCTTCAACTTTAAGTTCGGTAAATGCATGCTGCATAGTGGCCGCTACTATTTCCTGCGCATAGCCGTAACCTTCATATTGCGGCAGCAGGGCATAGCCAATATCCAGATGATCAAGATACTCCCGTTTGAGCAAGCCACACATGCCCATAGGCTGATGGCCGTTTTTTGACTCGACTATATATAAGCCATAGCCGTGAGCCGCATAACTTAAAAGCGGCCCGTTTAACAGATAACTTTGTGCCTGTGCAACGGTTTTGATGTCGCGGTCGCCAATGTATTGCAGCCAGCCGGGGCTGTTTAGCAATTCGACTATAAACGGCGCATCGGCCATGGTAAATCTCCGCAGTATGAGCCTTTCGGTCTCCAGCACAACAGCCATAAAGGTGTAAAGGTTAAGTAAATGCAAACGTAATAAAAAAAGCCACTCGTAAATGAGTGGCTTGATGCTCTATACAGTAAGAGATTACCTTTCTAGCTTGGCAATACGCTTAGGCGTATCCTTACCGGCAACAATACTGCGCGAACTTAGCGCAATGGCGCGAATGGTAGCGGTGATGTTGGCTGCATCTAACGAACTGAACTCGTCATCAACACTATGGTATAACTTGTCTGTATCAATTTGGTCGGTTGATATGGTATGTGCCGGTACACCGAGGCGGGCCAGCGTGGCATTATCGCTGCGGTAAAACAGGTTTTGCTGCGGATACGGATCAGGATGAAAAGTGAAAGCAGTGCCTTGCAGGTTGCGCTGTAGTATCTCGCCAAAATCCGACCGCTCGTAACCGGTAATGAATGCCGTATTCTGACCAAATTTTGAAGTCTTGCCAATCATCTCGATATTAAACATAGCTACCGTTTTTTCCGGGTCAAGCTGTTTAGAAAAATATTGCGAACCAAAGCCACCAATTTCTTCGGCTGTAAAAGCCACAAAGATCAGGGTACGTTCGTTGTTGTTCAACTTTTTGTAATACTTGGCCAGGCTTATCATGGCTGTAGTACCTGACGCATCGTCATCAGCCCCGTTAGCAATACTATCACCTTCCATGGGTTTGATAATGCCCAGGTGGTCATAGTGGCCCGAGAAAACCACATACTCATTAGGCTTGCTTTTGCCGGGTATCATACCGGCTACATTAAACAAGCCGGGATTATCGGTCTTGGTTTTGTAGTTCACCTCAAACAACTTTACATTATCATAGGTACCCAATACCATTACTACCTGCTGCGTGCCGGTGCCGGCAGGAGCCTGCATGTTAACATTGCTGTTAAAACGCTCTTTTAAAAAGCCGAAAGTCTCTCCAAATTTAGGATCAATGATAAGTAAGGTTTTTTTACCACTACGTATATAGGTACGATACTCTTGCTGAAAATTCTGTTCGGCAGTTATGCGGGCTACTTGCACATCCGTATTGTTATTCCAATCAAAATTAGCGCCTACAATAACCACCACGTTAGCCTCAGGCACCATTTGCCCATCAAGCTTAACTTGCTTTTGCACGGCACTGGTACGGTAAGCCGTAAAGCCTTGGCGGTAACTAGTTAAACCTGTTAAAGGCTGTAAACCTGCTTTTTTAAATTCGCTTTCAATAAACGTTGCAGCCTTATCAATACCCGGAGTGAAAGTACCGCGCCCCTGCATATCATCAGCGCTCAGGGTTTTAATAATGCGTTCTACGTCTTTCCGATCAATCAGTTTATTTACATCCTGCGCCTGGCTGCTTAAACCAGCGGCCAACAAGGCCAGGGTTATTATATTTCTTTTTCTCATCATTATTTTACTTTAGTGCTCAACCATTGGTTACGAAATTCTTTTTGTGCGGCCGACAGTTCTTTCCCTGCTGTTTCATAGGTTACCACATCATACATGGGATTCTCCTGCAGCGTTACGGCAACCTCGTGGTTACCTGTGCGGTCTTTGTAAGTGTAAGTAACCTTGTCGCCTGGCTTTTTTCCATTAATAATGTCCATATAAGCTTGCTGGTCTTTAACCTCTTTACCGTCAACAGTCATGATCAGGTCACCGGCATCAATACCAGCGTTATAAACAGGCGTACCTATAACCGTGCTGCCCTCGACCAATAAGCCACCAGCAACCGGATTGGCACGTAATGCACCGGCCCAAGCCTTTCCTGCCTGTGCTTTACGCAGTACCAGGCCTGCCTTATCCAGCAGTTGTCCGTAATTATTCTTCTCGAAACCGTAAATATATTTATTAAAGAAATCAGCCGCAAAGGTTGGATTTTTAGTTACCGAGGCTAATACGGCTTGCAGATCAGGAATGGTATAAGGTTTTTCGGGCTTACCATGTGCCAGCCACACGGCGCGCATATAATCATCAAGTGTTAGCTTAAACTCGCTGCGTAAGCGTAAATCAAGGGCCAGTGCAGTAGCACCACCGTAAGTATAATAGCTGGTAAAAATGTTGGCGTTATTATTCTGATCAATAGATACACCGGCATCGGCAAAAACCGCATAGCGGCTCATTTGTGCAGGTGAGTAACGTGCTGCCGCAGGTGTGTTAAGTACAGTGTTTACCAGGCCGGCAATGGTACGGTTATAGCCATCGGCATTACGCAAGCCGGCACGAACCAGCAGTAACTCGCCATAATACTGGGTAAAGCCCTCGGCAAACCAAAGTTCACTACTCATATTGGCATGCTCAAAATTAAACGGCTCTAACGATTTTGGACGGATACGTTCTACATTCCAGCTATGGAAATACTCGTGCGAGAAAGTGCCCAGCAAACGATTTTCGTTACCGGCAATTTTAGGCGTAGTTTGCACAATACTGGTGGAGTTGCGGTGCTCCATGCCATCACCGGCATTGCTTTCGGCTACATCATGTAAAAACACATAACTGCCATAATCATACACAGGTAATTCGCCAAAAACAGCCTGCGCCTCTAAGGTAATTTTCTTTACCATCTGGCCAAAGGCATTAACCGTGGCCTGGTCATCACTGCTGTTTGAGGTTAAATGTATAGCTTGACGTTTTCCCCCCGGATTGCTGATATCCCAACTGTAAGTTTTGTAAGCCGCTAACGAGGTAGGGCTATCCATCATGTACTGCAAGTTAGGTGCCGAGTAAACGCCATCAGCCTCCGGCTTTAATTGGGTAGCTACTTTCCAGCCGTATTTCTCGGTATCTAAAAATTTAAACTTTACCGGGCGTTTATCCATGCCCATTACCCAGGCAAATGCTGCGGGCATATTAAAATGCGCCGTATTGCCATCAATACCTACATAGGTACCATCCATGTGATTGCCAAACAGGGTATAGTTAACAATAACGGTAGTGCCATGCTGGGCTATTTCGTAAACGTCGCCTTCAACCTGTTTAACAGTAAGGGGCACGTTCCTTTCGCCATAAGCTTTAACGTTATAGATGTTCTTGCCAAACTCGTGCGTGGCATAGCGGCCGGGCGATGAGCGGCTCATCCGAAAACGCATTACGCCTGCCGGCACTTGCGGTACCCGCATGCTGATCTCAGCTTCGTGATGGGCAACATTAGGAAAAGATACGGTATAGGTGATATCATTTTGGGCAAAAGCAGCGGCCGACAATAACAGGGCGGCCGCCGATGAGTAAAGATTTTTCATGTGAACGCAATTACTGCGCTGAAATTAGGATAAAAAAGGCAGATATGTAAGTGATTTTATGATTAGACCAAGGCAATTCATAAAGCAGTAACGCCAATCAAGGATTTTGGTCTGAAGATTATTCGAGGGCAATTAAGCCTTTATTGATTAGCCGGTTTAGGTAAGCATCCACTTCGGCATCTCCCATGCCGTAAATAGGCAACTCGTTACTAAAGGCCTCAAAAACGGCTGCACGGCTGCTTATACCGTTTTTATACAGCTGTAATAGCTTTTGCTCAATGTAGCCTAATCCATCTTCGTTTTGTTGCAGGCGTTTTACATGAGCTTGCAGGGCGGGTTTTAACAGGTGCATGCTTCCCCAAAAAGGATTTTCGTCAATCCATTGCTGCAGTTCATGCACATTGCCCGTTATATATTTTTGCCAGGCCTCGGTTGCCAATGTAAAGTCATAATCGGTTAAATGCAGGCGATTATCATAAAGAGACTCTAACTGTTCGCCATTTAACTGCCCCATTCCCTTAAAGTTGGTCACATCCGGAAAGTCATCCGGGCACACCAGGTATATTTGCGGTACAGAAAGATCAACATGCTGTTGCAGCAGTTGCATAATGCCCAGCAGGTTCACCTGGCAGTGCAAATCAAACTCAAACCAAAGCGTAATATCGTCATAAGGTTCGCTCAGCTTTTCCAGTTCTTGCAAAATCATTTCCTGATAATTACCGGGTGCGTCTTTAAAAGTTTGGGCAACAAATTCGGCCCGCTTGCTCCAAAACTCCGCATCCAGCGTTACTGCAAGTGGCCCTTCCGAGAAAACCTCGCGCCATACGAGCACATCGCCGTCGAGCCCGGTTTGGTTGAAGCCATTTAAAGTTGCATCGCCGTTGATAATGTGTAAGTGGTTCATTTGTTCACTGGTTCATTGCTTATGGTAAGGTAAGTTTATTTTAGATAAGTTGTTTCATTTATACAAAGTGTATCATCTATTTACAAATGAACTATTGAACAAAAACTTATCTTTAACGCCGTATGAAAAAGCTGCTTTTGTTGCTCGGTATAGGCGTACTATCGCATCAGGCCTATGCCCAGCTCACTCCTTTCGAGTTAAGTAAAGACAAAAACTACACGGCCACTTACGCCGAGGTAATGGCGTATTACCCCAAGTTGGCTAAGCAATATCCGCAGCAAATAAAATTGTTCAATTACGGTACAACCGATGTGGGCAAGCCCTTAACGCTGGTGGTATTATCAAAAGACGGCGTTTTTGATGCGGCTAAAATTAAGCAGCAAAACAAGCGGGTAATTTTAATTAACAACGGCATACACCCTGGCGAGCCGGAGGGTATTGACGCCAGTATGATGCTGGTGCGCGACCTGCTCAAAAATAAGCAGTTGCCAAAAGATGTAGTGATATGCTTTATTGCGGTGTACAATATTGATGGCAGCTTAAACCGCGGTGTATCACGCATTAGCCAGAACGGGCCGCGTGCTTACGGTTTTAGAGGAAACTACCGTAACCTGGATTTGAACCGCGATTTTATAAAGGCTGATAGCCGCAATGCGCTAGCATTTATGCAGATTCTGAACGCCTGGCAACCGGACATATTTTTAGATAACCATGCCAGCAACGGTTCAGATTATCAGTATGTGATGACGCTGATTGAAACACAAAAAGACAAGCAGCACCCCCTGCTGGCCGAGTATACTTCCAAAACGTTATCGCCGGAGCTGTACAAGCGGATGGAAAAAAGCGGCTATGAAATGGTGCCTTATGTGGAAAGCCTAAAAACCACACCCGACTCGGGCATTGTTGCTTTTTTAGAAACGCCGCGTTTTTCGACCGGATATACAGTACAGCACAACATTATCAGCTACGTAACGGAAACACACATGTTGAAACCGTATGATAAAAAAGTGTATGCCACCTACGCATTTATGCAGCACCTGGTTGATATTTGCGAGCGTGATGCCCAACAGATTGGCGAACTGAAACGCAAAGCCAATGAGCAGGTAAAGCAACAAAAAACCTTTGCGCTTACCTGGACGTTAGATGAGCAAAAGTTTGACATGATTGCTTTTAAAGGCTACCAGGCTGGCTATAAACTCAGTAACATTAGTGGTTTGAACCGGCTATACTACGACCGCAGCAAGCCTTTTACCAAGCAAATTAAGTATTATAACACTTATAAAGCCGGCGTTATGGCGAATAAGCCGGTGGCCTATATTGTTCCGCAGGCTTGGGGTAAAATTATTGATCTGTTTAAGCTGAATAAGGTAGCCATGCGCCGGCTTGCCCATGATACCACGCTTACGGTACAAACTTATTACATTGCCGATTACAAAACCGGCGCCCGCCCTTATGAGGGGCACTACTTGCATAACAGCGTCAAGCTAAACCCAGTTGATAACAACAGTGTGAAATTTTACCAGGGTGATTACGTGGTGTATACCAATCAGGCTATTAACCGTTATATTATAGAAACATTGGAACCACAGGGTGTGGACTCATTTTTTGCCTGGGGATTTTTCGACTCGATGCTGAGCCAGAAAGAACATTATTCGGACTATGTGTTTGAGGATATTGCTTTTGATTATCTGAAGAAACACCCCGAGCTGCAAAAGCAGCTGGAGGATGAAAAAGCAAAGAACCCACAGCTAGCCAAAAGTGCAGCGGCACAGCTGGACTACGTTTACCGTAATTCGCCATTTTTTGAAAACACCTATATGCGTTACCCAATTGGGCGATTATTAACTGATACTAAACTTGATTTACAATAAATGCAGCCTTATTTAGAACTGGCACCGGTGGCCTCGGCCTTGTTTGCTTTAAACATTTTATTATCGCTCCTGGCCTTTTATAATGACAGGGTTTACAGCGAATTTATGCTGCACCCTTACAGCATAGCCCGCGGCGAAAAAGTCTGGACCGTGATTACCAGCGGCTTTATACATCGCGATTGGATGCACTTGCTGTTTAACATGTGGTCGTTCTTCTTCTTTGCTTTTCAACTCGAAACCATGCTGGGTCACTGGCAATTTGGCTTACTGTATATGGCTAGCCTCATATTAAGTGATTTACCTACCATTAGTAAACATAAAGACCATTACGGGTATCATAGCCTGGGTGCCTCTGGTGCTATCAGTGCGGTGGTATTTAGCTATATTATGTTTAATCCGCTGGCGCAAATGGGTATATTTCCGTTGCCTTTTCGCATACCCGCTATCATTTTTGGCGTGCTGTACCTGGTGTACTGCGTTTATGCTTCGAGGCAATCACGCGATTCCATTAACCATGATGCACACTTTTACGGGGCATTAAGCGGTATCATGATAACAATTTTACTTTACCACGAGGTAGTTAAAGTGTTTTTGGAACAACTAGGTTTGTAAAATCACCTATCATTTGAAAGTAGTAGATTTTCGGCCAAAAAGTTGTGTAATACCTGCCACTCAACTAAATCTGACCAGGTGCAATTGTCCTGATCGCTTTCAATAACTTTGACTCTCAATCATAACGGCAAGTCAACCGCCTCGGCACCTATTTTATGCCCATCTGGTGTAAACAAAAAGCTCATGGGTTGCTCAGGGTCCTTTATGATCTCGAGCAACAGGAAACCCCATTTTTTCCAAAAGCTTTCCAGTACTTGTCCGTAGGTTTTATTAGTCCATTCATCAAAGGTTGGCCTGCTGCTGGTACCGCGCAGTGGTGCGGCTTCAATAAATATTTCATCTGCTACAGGCAAAATTTCATACTCGGGCAGGCGGTTAAATAAAAAAGCGGAATAAAATACACGGGCGCTGAATTCCTCAAACTGGATGGGGTGCAAGGTGTCATTTTTAAGTTGCTCCCATATCTGCTGATGGTACCGGCCATTAACACCATTATCCTGCAAACAAATAATCAGCCCAAAATCCTGCACACGCAGTGAAATCGTCAGCGTATTAATCTCATCACGGTAAGCAAACTCATTTTCGGCATTGTTTACCTTGAATAGAAAAAAACTAAAAGGCATAAAGCCATCAAAAACAATGGGCAATTTAAGGCTTTGCAACATAAGGTGCAGATTGCCAAACTTGTGTGTAAGCGCTTGTGATAAATTGAAAACCTCGCCCTGTGCATGCTGCTGCCTGATGCCGGCCTGCATCTCGTTAAAAATAATACCGTAAAGCAATTTGCCTGCCCAATGGAACATAGTAAGCGGATCGAGTTGCTTTACGCCTTCGTATCCTTTGGCAAAAGCAGCTTCTACCTCAGTTTCCAAGGGTGTGATATACTGTTCGTTTATGGCGGCGGCACAAGGTATCTTCAGGTCTTTATAGCCTGTGTAGCTTTCGTCCAGCAGTTTAATCACCTTGTCTTCGAGCTGGTAACGGCTCATGAGCCATGCCGGGAAAACCTGTATCTTTTCCTCTTCGGTGCTTAAAGTTTGTCCGGTTAAAAAGCAGTTGCGGTTGCTAAAATTAAAACGGGTAAAAGGATTATAAATTGATGCCGCCATTGCTGCAAAGATAGAGCTAGTAAGCGGTTAAAAGTTAAACCGTATGTCATTCTTTAGCTAAAGCAAGTTAAATTCAACTAAAATCCTGCAAGCTCTAACTTATTTATTAGCTTTAATTTTTGATATGAAATTAACATTTAAACCTTTTGAGCTGCAACTAAAGCACCGTTTCACTATATCTAAGTTTTCGCGCACCTCAACCCCCATTATGCTACTGCAACTGGAGCATGAAGGTTATACCGGCTACGGCGAAGCTTCAATGGTGCCGTACATGGGCGAGAGCATAGAAACAGCGGTATCGTTTCTGCAAAAGGTGGATGTTAACCAATTGAAGTTTCCTTTCAACTATGCCGAGATCATACCTTACCTGGATAGCATAGCGCCGGGCAACCCGGCTGTTAAAGCGGCTATTGATATGGCTCTGCATGATCTGGAAGGCAAGTTGCTGGATAAGCCGAGCTGGCAATTACTAGGTAGTAACGCCGCCCTGATGCCGGTAACCAGTTATACCATCGGCATAGATTCACCCGATATCTTTGCCAAAAAAGTGCAAGAGGCAGCGGGCTATAAAGCCATTAAAGTAAAATTAGGAAGCAGTGATGACAAGCAACTTATTGATATTGTACGTTCCATAACCGACGTACCTTTATACGTAGATGCTAACCAGGGCTGGACCGACCGCGAACAGAGCCTTGACCTGGTACACTGGCTGCATGAACAAGGTGTACAACTCATAGAACAACCCATGCCTAAAACCGATCCTGATAGCAACGCCTGGCTTACCGAGCGCAGCCCCATTCCTATTTTAGGCGATGAAGCAGTGCAACGCCTGCCCGATGTGAATAAAGCGCATGGGGTGTATCATGGCATTAACATTAAATTAATGAAATCGGCCGGAGTGTACGAGGCAAAACAAATGATTGACAAGGCCCGCCAGTTGGATATGAAGATATTGATAGGTTGCATGAGCGAAACCAGTTGCGCCACCCTGGCCGCCGCCGCCCTGGCTCCCCAGTGCGACTGGGCCGATCTGGACGGCCCCCTGCTTACCAGTAATAATCCGTTCGCTATGCCAGAATTTGAGGAAGGTAAATGGTTGTTGAATGAAGATGCGGGCTTAGGATTGAGGATGTAAACTCATTTTAAAAGATTAGCCTATTAAGCCGATATCTTTTCTCTGAAAGCCATATTAACCTGCAATTCACAATGGAGCTGCTGGTACTGCATGAAAGGCTTATTGAACGTTAAGTTCATTAAGCCCTATGCAACCTCGCCTTAAAAGCATAGCTAACAATTACAGAGACTTCTTTGTATCTGCAATTGTTAGCCAAAAGTCTCATTCAAGACTTAAACATTTTTTTCTGTTGGGCTACTAATATCGCTCAATTTGGCAGGGATTAAATTCCTCGTTTTAAAGAAGGTAACGGTTACCACCAGCAAAGTCATACATCCGCCAAAAATAACGGATGGCACCGTACCCATTAATTCGGCTGTAGAACCCGATTCAAAGGCACCAATCTCGTTTGATGAGCCAATGAACATTGAATTTACGGCAGATACCCGCCCGCGCATCTCGTCGGGTGTTAACAGTTGCATTAGCGTACTTCTGATTATTACACTAACACTGTCGAACATGCCTTCTGTAAACAGGAAGATGAGCGAAATATAAAAGCTTTTAGATAAGCCGAAGCAGAGGATAGACAAACCAAATCCGGCTACGGCAATAAGCAAGTTGCGCCAAGGCCGGTTCATGGGCGAAAAGCGAGTCATGACCAGCATGGTTAACACCGCGCCTAGCGAAGATGTAGCCCGCATAATACCTAAGCCCTCTGAGCCTACCTTTAGAATATCATGGGCAAACACGGGCAGCAGCGCAATGGCACCGCCAAAAAATACCGAGAATAAATCCAGGCTCATTGCGCCCAGCATCATTTTATTCCGGAACACAAAGTTAATTCCGGCCGATAAGCTTTGCCATATATTTTCTTTAGGGATATAAACAGGTGGATATTTACGCAGCATATATACCAGCGCCAGCGAAATAAGCAGCAGAACATTGATGATGATGAAGGTTGGCGTAATACCAAAGCTTCCGAATATTAACCCACCGATAGCAGGCCCCAAAATAGTAGCAATTTGCCATGCAGAACTGCTCCACGTGCTCCCATTAGGATAAAGCTCTTTAGGAATGCTTTGCGCGTAAATGGTAAAAGTGGCCGGCCCGTAAAAAGCCCTGGCTACCCCATTAAGAAAAATCATCACATAAATAGTAGGAACAACCCAGCCGGCATGTACCAAATGGCTCATGCTTTGAAGCGTAACTACAAAAATGGTGAGCGATGCAAACAGTACTACCGAAAATATGAGAAACAGAAGTTTACGCTTTTCATACTTATCGGCAATGTAACCACCGTATAAGGCAATGCTAATGGCCGGTATAGCCTCACACAAGCCTATATAACCTAAGGCCAGTTTACTATGCGTGATTTGGTAAATATAAAAGCCTATTACAACGGCCTGCATTTGGTAGGCCAGTGTAAAAAAGAAACGCATACCAATGTATGCGCGAAAGTCTTTATAGCGTAATGCCGCAAATGAATCTTTTTTACCGGGTGCTTCCTGTCGTTCTTCCACAATTGATATTTTGATGCGTTGCAAATTTAACGCATTTATAAGGGCACAGGTTTACCTTTTTTCAATTTGTGTCCGGATGCAGGCTATCGAGTCAAATTGACCTGCCGGCTTTTAGTGGTTTTGCGGAAAAACCCTGATCGTTTTTAAATACCGGCCCTGGTAATAAGCGTTCAGCGGTGTTTCGGTAACACCATATTGTTTGCCCGATGTAGCGTGAATAAAACTTATACTATCGCCGGCATTTACAATAATGCCCATATGACCCACAACTTTCTGCGTGCTATCGGTACCGGTAAAAAGGATGAGGTCGCCAGGTTTTGCATGCTTAAGTTCAGTAGGTTCTTTTACGTTGGTAAAGTCTTTCGAGCTTCTGGGTACTGCAATGTTGAAGTGGTTAAAAGTATACGTAATAAAACCCGAACAGTCAAACCCTTCCTGTGGATTAACAGACCCATACTTATAAGTAATGCCTGTAAGCGTACGCGCAAAGGCGACGAGTTGAGCCGGCGTGGTTTTGCCCGTATTTATGGAGGTGATAGGCCCAGCATTGCTGGTGAAGGTTGTTGACTGCTGCCCTGAATCTGCGGCTGCTAAACGCCCCGATGCTATTGTAGATACCTGGCTGCCTGGCTGATTGCACGAAAGTACAAGAAAAGCTAAAGCAAGTATAATGTATCGTAACGGCATAACTTACAGACATGCAAGTTATGCTATTGTTTTGTACGCATTGATATACTGCAGAGGCGACGCAAATGATGACAGTGTTTCTTGTTATTGCAAAAGTAGCAACATAAGTACTTTATAAAAGCAAACCCTGCCCTGTTTAAACATTGGCTCAGTTTTTATAGTTAACTTGGCATATCTATCAATATGAACCATGAAAATTGCCACCTATAATGTAAACGGTGTTAACGGACGCCTACCGGTATTGCTGCGCTGGCTCGATGAGTCGGCACCAGATGTGGTTTGCCTGCAGGAGCTAAAAGCGCCGCAGGATAAGTTTCCAGAAGAAGCCATACGCAATGCAGGCTATAACGCTATTTGGCACGGGCAGAAAAGCTGGAACGGCGTGGCCATCCTAGCCCGTGGCACCGACACGGAGATAAAGGAAGTAAGGCGCGAACTGCCCGGCGATGAGACCGACGAGCATAGCCGCTACCTGGAAGCCGTGGTGAACGGTGTATTAATTGGTTGCCTTTACTTACCCAATGGCAACCCCGCCCCTGGTCCAAAGTTTGATTATAAATTAAGCTGGTTTGAGCGTTTAATTACCCACGCCGCTAAGTTATATACGTTAGATATTCCGGTAGTACTTACAGGCGACTATAATGTAATGCCCACCGAGCAGGATGTGTACAAACCCGAACGCTGGCTGGACGATGCGCTTTTTAGACCCGAAACACGTGCGGCTTTCCAAAAACTGGTAGCACAAGGCTGGACAGATGCTCTACGCAAGCTCTACCCGGATGAGACGATATACACATTTTGGGATTACTTCCGTAACGCTTACGGTCGTAATGCAGGCTTGCGAATTGATCATTTTTTGCTGAACCCTAAGCTGGTAGGCCGCCTTACCACCGCGGGCGTAGACCGCCACGTACGCGGATGGGAAAAAACCAGCGACCATGCGCCGGTTTGGATTCAGTTAAAAGAAAAATAATATGGCAAAAAAAGTAAAGCCTTCAATACGCATTGAAGGCTTTACTTTTAACGAATGCTACTGGGCATCATAAATAACTACTTTATCAAAATATACCCTAAACTCGTCCAAAAAGGCCTGATGTATGGGGTGTACCTGGTAAACATCGTGGGCTGCCAAGTCATCAAACAACAGCACCAAACTAAACGTGTAGGTGATATCTACAACGGCGCGCTCTATAGGTGCCGGTGTGCCTACGTGAATAGTTCTCACAACTTCAATTCCTTGCAGGCTTTCTAAACCTTTACGGAAAGCTTGCTTCTTGTCGTCGGTAGTATCGGTCTTAAGCCAGAATAAAACGTGGTGTGCAATCATAACTAATATTTTCGGCTAATATACGATTGACTAGGTGTTTACCCATAATCTTAAACAACCCGTTTTAACAGAACAATGGAAGCTGAGTTCCTAAACTATTTTTTCCTTCAAAAGGTAATTCAGCCACTTTTTGGTATCTGCCGGCAGATTCAAAGTAACCAGTATTGGACAAAACCACAGGTCGCCTTAACAGTAGCATTTCAGTTGCATAAAAAGTGGCATTAAATGCTTCCTTTTCATACGCTGCCCAAACTTCTTCACATTGTTGTGGGGACATGCCGCGTGCAATGGTGATGTGCAGCTTATTAATAAAATAAGGCTTCAGGCTATCAACCAGTTTAAGCTTATCTGCAAACTTCACTTTAAGATTGCTTACCAGATCCATAATTGGCTTTGGAGTAGCAACATTTACGTAAACAGTGTGGCTGTTAAATTTTCCGAAGCCTTTTAGGCCAACATGTATAGGACTTACCACACTGGCTTGGTTACGAAAACCTCTGATGATAGCTTCTTCATTTTCCGAAGTCTGTATGAAATTGGCTAAAGTCATGTGCGGTATCAATTGTGCTGCAAGCTTGCATCCATATTCTTCTTCAACGTATTTTTTGAACCTGGTAATTGTCTTGCCTATCTCTGATGATGGTGATAAAATTAACAGGTATTCATAGTAAAAGTACCCTCTTTCTGCCTCTGTTCTCATAATCTGTTGACTTTTAATTTCTTGTCTAAGTCAAAATTAAATTCAATTACTTTAAAAACTAAAAATATTAGCATTTATTTATCAACATCTTATCCACATAATGCCTGTCAATAACTACGAGGAACGGGCCTTTAATAAACCAACTTATACCCTACGCCCCTTACGTTAATGATCTGAACGGATGGATCGGCAGATAAACGCTTGCGTAATTTCGTAATAAATACATCTAAGCTACGGGCATTGAAAAAGCTGTCGCTTCCCCAAAGGTTGTTTAACAGCTGGGTTTTGTTCACTATCTGTTGCTGGTTTTGGCATAACACCTTCAACACTTCACTCTCGCGCGAGGTGAGCGAACTAATTTCCAAACCATAGATCAGGCTGTTTTTGCGCGAAATAAATTCAAAATTGCCAAACCTGAATACCTCTTCATCACGAAGAGCCGGTTTAACTTCTAAAACGCCTTGCTTACTCAACTGCACCTGTATCCGAACAATTAATTCTTCAACGCTGAACGGCTTTTTTAAATAATCGTTAGCACCCAACTCAAAGCCAGCCACAACATCTTTAGTATGCGATTTTGCCGTTAGAAAAATGATCGGTGTCTTTTTATCATTAATCCTGATTTGCTGCGCGACCGAAAACCCGTCCATCAACGGCATCATGATATCCAGCACTACAACATCAGGACGGCATTTTTTGTACTGCTGTAACGCGGCTTCGCCATTAGGGCATAAAATCACTTTGTAATTTCTTTCTTCCAGGCTCTCCCGTACAATGTGGGCCAGTGCCAGCTCATCTTCGGCTAAAAGAACAGTATACTCCATCGGTTATAAAGGCAATGCTATGGTAAATTCGCTACCCTGGTTAACGTTACTTTTAACAGTGATATAACCACCGTGCGCTTCTACAACATACTTTACATAGCTGAGGCCCAAACCGGTACCTTTTACGTTGTGAACATTACCGGTATGCACTCTGTAAAACTTATCAAAAATGTAAGGTATATCTGCAGCAGGTATCCCTATTCCATTGTCGGTCATTCTGAGGAAGGTAAAGTTATTTTCCTGATAACACCTGATAGCTATTTGAACCGTTTCCCCAGAATATTTAATGGCATTATCAATCAGGTTAACCAGCACATTTCTCAAATGATCAGGATCGGCTTTTATGTTCTTCATTGCATCCGGAACGCTGACCGAAAAATCCACCTGTTTAACCGCTCGCAACTTTTCGGCCTTAACAATATCTTGTAACACATGGAGCACATCTACCTCCTTTATATTAAGGCTAAAGTTCTTCTGCTCATATGCCGATATGTTGAGCACCTTAGTGACCATATCGTTTAACCGGCTCAGTTCGTTTCTCGACACCTCCAGGTATCGGGCGGTCTTTTCTTTGTCTGCTAATGCATTAAAGCTTTGCATTCCTTCAATAGCGGCCGATATGGTAGCGATCGGGGTTTTCAGTTCATGCGTCATGTTGTCTATAAAATCATCTTTCATGTCGGCCAGGCGCTTTTGTCGCAAAATAGTCCGCATCATGGAGATATAGGTAATTGTAGTAATAACCAGCAATACCACAGACGATAGCACCTGAACAAGCATGCCCGAAATAATTTTAACAGGATTGGTATGGAAGTTAACGGACATCCAGCGTTTGCCGCTGGTATAAGCTATGGTTCCTGATGCCCGGTAAGCTATAAAGCCCTCATACTTTGGCGGGACCCGTTCACCGCTTGAACACATAAATAATGGCTGAATAAATCGTGTTACATCTGCAATGTTTGCTTTTGCCAGATTAGCATAGAAGTAACGCATTATCTTTGCACTATCTGCTTTGAAATACAATGGCGAACATAAATTGGCAGGTACGGGGAATAACTTTTTCAGCGTATCTAAGGCTCTTTTATTTTCAGCTGCTGTACCTAGTGCACTATACTTAAGTTTTTTTGTTGGAAGAATAACTTTAACACGCCCTATATAGATAGCCTGACCATCTTGCACTTCCGGAATACCGGCCAAGGGCAGGCTATCGCGGTTGAGATGAATGATAAGAGAGTCATTACCCACAAAAATTTCGCCCGCATAACGATTAAAAGCGATTATTTTAGGCTGAATCAACTTTGCAACCTCGTCATTATATTCTGCATGAAACTTGTTTAGGGCACCGGCTAATGCTTTTTGCACCTGATTACGAATTCTTCCATGTTCGTACAGGTAAGTTTTATGCACCCAGTCTACCTGAAAAACCAGGGTTCCAATTACCGATGCGGTAAGTATAATGGTCAAAACAGTCATTTTCCATTTCATAAAATTCAATTTTTGACCGAATATATCTTCACTGATCAGCAAGTTGGATTTCTGTTAACATACGTTAACACTATTTAAGGAACAATAATGAACGCATGATCTAAAAAAGCAAAAATAGCAATCTGCATTACGTTTCTATAAGCGCTAACCACTGCTTAATTATGTGCTGCAAGGCCTCTTGCTTAACCTCCAAATCCTCCATCGAGAATATCTTTACCATGCGCCGGCCATCGGCATAGTCACCTTCCAGCAGCCCGGTTGTATCCTCAATGGTGACGCCGGTAGGAAAAATGAGCAGCAAGTGATCCTTTTGCCGCAGGTTAAGTACAATAAGGTCTCTCTTGTACTCCTTAGCATTAAAAGCTTGCATGTGGCCGGTGTAAAAAAAGCTAGGCGAGTTCCATTTAATCTGTTCGCCAATTTGATCGCTGGCTAATAAAATTACTTGCCTGATAGCTTTTACCAGTGACTGAGCGGGTTCGTTAAGCTTGGTAATATACTCGTTTACGGCGGCAGGGTTAGAAGTATCTGTTAGTTTAGTCATGTTTAATGTAAGGGTTTAATTCCATACAAGATTGCACAATTCAGATACTTCACTGCCCATTTTTACTTTTAACAGTTTGTTTAGTGACGTAATGCCTGAGCCGGATGGGTTGCTTTGGTAATTTTATAAAGTTTAGTCAACTAATATATTAAATAATAGCGCTTTGAATCAACGGCTTGTTATGCAATTATAACCTAAAGCCGTTGCGATACTGGCTTCCATACCTTAACATTGTATTGTTCATTAATCAACTATCATGCTCCACCTCTGCTGTATAGGGCATATTACCCGCGATAAAGTTGTTCACAACCTAAACGAACGGTATTTAGCCGGCGGTACATCTTACTATTTTTCATATGCGCTGAGCCGTATGCATATAGCTTATCAACTCATAACTGCCGTTGGAGAGAGCGAGTTACCTGTGGTAAATGAACTTCGTGCCAAAGGGATACCTGTTGAAGTTTTACCCAGTAAGCACTCAGTATACTTCGAAAATATTTATGCAGCTAACCAAGATCACCGCACTCAACGGGTACTGCGAAAAGCCGATCCATTTTTGGTTGAACAACTACAGGATGTTAATGCCCGAACATTTCACTTAGGGCCGCTACTGGCTGATGATATGCCGATTGCCGTTATCAAATATTTGGCTGGTAAAGGAAAGGTATCGCTTGATGTGCAGGGCTACTTGCGCGAAGTGCGTGATTTTGAGGTACACGCCATTGATTGGCCTGAGAAGCAGGAAGCGCTGCAATATGTATCCATACTGAAAGCGAACGAAGCAGAACTGGAAGTACTTACAGGCAGTAAAAACATTGAGCAAGGTGCCCGTATGTTAGCCATGTGGGGCGTAAAAGAAGTAGTGGTTACTTTAGGCAGCATGGGCTCGGTTATTTTGAGCGATGGCCATTTTTATACCATTCCCGCTTACCCGCCTGTAGCAGTAACAGATGCCACCGGTTGCGGCGATACGTATATGGCGGGCTATCTGTATCAACGCAGTAAAGAAGCTGACATTAAGCAGGCAGGTGAATTTGCGGCAGCTATGGCCAGTCTCAAAATTGCAACATCAGGAACATCAGGACCATTTACCGGGACAGAGCAGGATGTACTCAAATTTATGAGGCTAAGCCTATAGCCTATTTATGGTCCTTGTTCCAGCCAATTTTTATTTTGCCGCTCTCGTCGTCACGGGCGGCCAGGTGCAGTACAATGCCTTTAAACCGGCGTTTTTGTAATTCTTCCTTGTCGGTTATATCCTCATCTTTTTTAGGATTACGAAGCGGTATGTCCAGCGCAATGTCAGTACCCTTGGTTAGGGCATAAACGCCTGCTATATCGGCATTCAGTACACTTGAACTAAATTGCATTGGCCGGATAAAGATCTTTTCGCCGCGTACATCAAAATGAGCATCCAGTTTTGGTATCTCAATGTTTTTTAAATCACGAAAAGGAAAAGCAAACTTGCCCACCTTTATCAACGGCTCATAATTAAGCAATGCCCCGTTGCGTAAACTTACGTTTACCGTGCCATTAATAGACCGCGGAACTAAGTCGCCTTTGTCGGTCACCCCACCAGTAATACTGGTTTTTGCTGAAAGAAAGCCTTTCAGGTTTTCATAAGTAGGTGTTGATAGTCCAAAGTTGCTGAAAGATTGAAAAAACTCACGGATGTTTACATTCAAAACAGTAGTATTCAATGCAAAGCGGTTTAAGGCATCGCCCTGTGTTACCCGCCCATTAAGTTGCAGAGAGCCACCTGCATGCTTTACACCTACATTTTTGAGAATAACACCATCAGATGTGGTAATCAGATCGGCCTTGACATCGGTAGCCAAAAACTTGCGATAATACACCTTGGCTACTTCCATGTGCATTTCAGCGTTCCCCTTATCCAAAACGTTACTTAACTGGTCAACAACGTTGCCACTATTTCCCCGTGGTGCCGCACTGGCTTTTACGCGCCTGCGGGCAGCCAGAAATCCTAAAAACTCATTTAATCTAAGTTCAGGGCTCTTAATATTCCAGGTGAGTAAGATCTTTTCCGGCGCGTTGTAATACAGGTTTAAAAAGTTGTTTACCCTACCCTCCATCGTTACTACACTATGCCCGCTTTGCAGCCTTATGTTGTTAAGTATCAAATCATCTTTAATAAAATTAAGAGATAATGAGGTGTTTTTAAAGGCAAGATTACGAGGCAGATAGACCGCATCAGCATCTTTAAAGCTAATTAGTCCGGCAATTACAGGCTTATTCAGGCGGTAGTTAACCACATCTGCCTTATAGCGTAGCTTTACGTTAGCTGTTCCCCTGGTGAACTTGGCCACATCGCCAAAAGTATAATTCAAATTAGCCAGCGGGAACTTGGCTTGAAAGTTCCCTGTAGCAATAGGTTTTTTAAGGTTAATGATGCTCCCGGTATCAATTACAAATGGCAAATGATTATACCTGCCCGAGAACCGAAAAAGCCTTATGGTTGAATTTTCATCGTCATAGCCTTTGTTTGCCGCAGCATGGTTGTTAAATTCGGCATCAAAGCTACAACTGTCAATTTTGCCGCCAGGTATACTCAGCGTGTTATTTCGTATGTTTCCTGTTACATGTAACAACGGATCACCGCCACCAAAGCTGCCGGCAATTTTTGCGTTGATTTTTATAGGCTTGGTCAGGTTAAATTTATCAAGCGTTATCCTTATGTTTTCGGCCAGCAGTGCCGAAGCATTTCGCCATGTTATCTCGTTAGCTATAACCAGTATTTTAAACTCAGTTTCCTTTTTAGCAGTAATAAATGAAGCGTTGATCTGGAACGGATCCTGACCTATAGTCAGATTTTTGGAGGTAACGTTAATTTTGCCGTTATCCTCATTGTATCCGGCAATCATTTGCCCTGCAATAGTTTTGTCTTTTAAAAAGGTTCCTTTTAAAGTATTAAATGCCAAGCTTTTTGTTAAAACGTTCAATTGCAAATCGGCTCGCCAGCCCGTGTCAGGATAATTCATTTTCCCGGCCAACTGGTTAATATAAAACTGAAAAAGCTTGTTATTTTTTTGGTTGTTTACAGCAAAGCTTACTTTTTTTAAGGTGAACTTTCCAAACTCGGCCGAACTGCCGCCGTCATCACTTTGCTCCGTTTTAGGTTGCTGCTGCTTCTTCTTTTTAAAGACAGAAGTATTGCTATAGCCGGTACTGTCTTTATATAAGTCGATTGCGGCATTGCTAATGTCAATATTACTTATCCGAATGGTGCCCCGCAGTAAGGAAGCTGTGTTTATAGAGACATCAAAGTCTTTGGCATCTAATAGCGTGTGCCGATGCTCAGGCCAGCGCTTGTCTTTAATCAGCACGTTTTTAAGCGTTACCGATATTCCTGGGAAACCCTTAAAAAAAGTAGTTTCCATATCGCCTATGGTCAACTTACCATCCAGGTTCTTGTTAAGGGTACTGGTGATAAGCGTAAGTACTTTACCTTTATTAGTGTTGATATAAATCAGCAACCCTACAGAAAGCAATACAAACAAAAGAATTATACCTGCTACAACCTTTAAAACTATTTTTAACCACTTAGGCATTTTGCGCAATTTAATATAGAAGCCTGAAAGTGGTTGATTTGTTTGATACCGCCTCAAAGGGTGTAACTGAAGAGCGGTTAGTTCCAGCAAATAATTTTATTTAGGCTAAACGCGCGTTACTTACAAGCTAAGTTCCATCTGTATATTACAACGCTCGTAAGGAGAGGGTATACCTGTAACCTTTTTAAAGCCCAGCTTATGATAAAGATTAATGGCTGGTTTCAGGATAGTATTACTTTCCAGGTAAAGTTTACCGGCACCGGCTTGGCGGGCTTTTTCTATAGCAGCATTGCCCAACAGCCAGCCTATACCTTTACCCTTTGCTTTAGGCGATACAGCCATTTTAGCTAATTCAAAAGTTTGGTTTTCCATTTTAATAAGCGCACACGTACCTACAGGTTCGTTTTGATATAAAGCAAAAAGTATGTATCCACCCTTATCAAGAATATATTCTTCCGGGTGATCCAATGATTTATAATCAGAAGTTTCCATTTTAAAATAGGTGGTTATCCACTCTTCATTAAGTTGCTTAAAAGCTAGCTTCCATTCCGGACGATAGGCTGTTATTTCTACTTCTTTACTTTCACGCAGCTTTTTTTCATCCTGCACACGTTTGAGCAGGTCTTTCTGTGCCAACAGGTATTCCCATTCTTCAATCGCTTTCCAAATGTTGTATTGCGTTTCTTGCAGTGCATTTTCAACAGCTGCGTTTACATCAGCATATTGATCTTGTATTCGTTCATTAATGGTCAGGCCCAATTCTGTAAGCTTTACAAAGTTTTTACGCCCATCTGTATCATTCCCGCCTTTTGATACAATACCATCCTGAATCATCTCTTTTACGATATTGCTTACCGATGGATGAGAGTGGCCAATCTCCTGCGCAATCTGCATGATTGATTTTTCTTCGCCCGTAGATAGTGCATAAAAGACCGGCAGCCACTTGGGTTGCATAGCAATATTGTATAATTCATACACTTTACCGGCTTGCTCTGTAAGTGTTTCGCTCAAGCGGCGCAGACGGCTACCTAGTGCCATCTTACCCATTTTATCGAAAATATCCATACTTATCAAATTACGTAGGCAATTACGTAAATAAAAACCATTAATCAAAATTTGATATTATGCTCGTACAACTATAGTAACCTGTACTGTCCTGAATCATGTTATCAGCTCATGTTTTTAATTGTAGTTTAGTAATACCAATTAAGCCGTATGTATCTCAATCACGTACAGGCATCACATACCTAATATGAAAATAAGACCTTACTTGTTTTTGGCTGCTACTTGCGCTGCAGCAGTATTTGCATCTGCCGCCCAGGCGCAAATCGGCAAACGTTTTCCGTCGGAGCGTAAAGTTGTTAAAGATCCGGTTACCGGTGTAATGCTAACCTTTCTGACCAGCACACCCGCTGGTGACACTAAAATTTACCAAACGCATCCGCAGTGGACGGCAGACGGGCAATGGCTGGTATTTCGCTCCAATCGTGCAAAAGGAGAAGCCATGGCAGTTAATGAAAAGTATGGCGATATAGTTCAAATAACCGAAGGAGGCTATACCGGTATGCTGAACCTGGCACGTAAATCAATGAAGTTGTATCATATGCGTAATGTTGGCCCGGCAACCCAAGGGCCCGGCCGCGGGGGCCCCTTGGAGGTGGTTGAAGTTGATTTAACCAAAGTACTAACCGACAGTAAAGCCGGCAAAATGCAACCGGCCAGCACCTATCAACGCGTTTGCGGAACCATACCGGCCGAAATGGGTGCAGGTGGCGACATGGCGTTGGATGCCGATGAAGATAAAGTATACTTCCATGTGGGACGCACTGAAGCTGCCAAACATTTGGCTGCTGATGCCAAAGTGGAGGGCACTTTCGGTCCGCGTAATATGGGCGCCGGCCCTAACGGCCTGGCCAGCATGAATGTAAAAACCGGCGAAATTAAATACATTGTATCCGTTCCTTTTCAGATTGGACATATACAGGTTAATCCCTGGGTACCCGGTGAGATTGTATTTTGCTGGGAGACGGGAGGCAAATCACCACAACGCACCTGGACAGTTAAGGCCGATGGTAGCGGCTTACGACCCTTATACCCCGAAAGCCAATACGAGTGGGTTACCCATGAAGCCGTTATAACGCCTGATGAGGTAGCCATTGCTATTATGGGGCACCGCAAAGTGCCAGGTACAGGCGATGCTGCAGCCGGTACTCCGGTAGGTGGCGCTAATCCTGGTCAGGAAGCAGCGTGGGGACCATCGGGCACGCGCGAAAAACCCACCGGACTGGGTATAGTAAACCTACGTACACGCGAAATGACCATTGCTGGGCAAACACCAAGCGGTAGTGGTCTTTGGCATGTGGGCGGTTCAAAAGATGGGCGCTGGGCCGTAGGTGATGATTTTTCGCGGAGCATATATCTTATCGACCGTCACACCAGTGAGATGATGATGCTCTCTACCGGGCATAAAACCACCGCGGCCGACCACCCGCACCCAACCTTTAGTCCGGATGGTACACGCATTGAAATCCAATCGGCCATGTTATCGGCTGATGGAAGGGCCATGAACATTTGCATTATCCCCGTACCGGATGCCTGGTTAAAGCGTACTTATAAGCAGTAAAGCACTAGAGGACCTTAGCATCATCTATATGACAATTGCTGCATAAATAAATTGCGAATAGGCGTTTGATTGTGTTTGCTAAATATGCTACTAAACACCTGCTTTGGCGAGTAGTTACTTGTTGCTCAGTTTTGGGGAATACCATACAAATAGCACGCTTTGTTGCGGGCATGGCATTGCATAAGCGTTGCATCTTGTGTATCACATGCAGTTTAACTATTGCAGGTCAGGCAAATTATTCTGTCTGGAAGGTTTGCATATCAATAAGCTTACGGTATAAGCCATTGTTTTGCATCAACTGCAGGTGCGTGCCCTGTTCGGCCACGCGGCCAGCTTCAAGTACAATAATCAGGTCGGCGTTTTGGATAGTGCTTAAACGGTGTGCAATAATTAGTGAGGTACGATCCTTCATCAGGTTATTCAAAGCATCCTGCACCAGCTTTTCCGATTCGGTATCCAAAGCCGACGTAGCTTCATCCAGCAACATAAGAGGCGGATTGTTTAATACGGCACGTGCTATTGATATACGCTGCTTTTGTCCGCCCGATAGTTTTACACCACGGTCGCCCACACTTGTTTGGTAACCCTGCTCGGTGTTCACAATAAAGCTATGAGCATTGGCAATGCGGGCTGCGGCTTCTACTTCCTGTGGTGTGGCGCCGGGTTTGCCAAAGGCAATGTTGTTGTAAATGGTATCGTTAAACAAAATAGATTCCTGGTTTACAACGCCCATCAGTGCACGCAACGAATCTGTTTTTACTTTCCGAAGGTCGTTGCCATCAACCAGTATTTTTCCAGTTTGGGGTTCAATAAAGCGTGGTATCAAATCCATCAGGGTAGATTTACCACCGCCCGACGGACCTACTAAAGCCACCGTTTTACCAGCAGGTATCTTTAGGTTTATTTCTTTTAACACTTCGTTATCGCCGTAGGCAAAACTTACGTTTTCAAACACAATACCCTGGTTAAAGCCATTTAAAGCAACGGCATCAGGCGCATCAACAATCTGCGGCTTTTCGTCTATCAGTTCCAATACGCGTTCGCCGGCTGCAATGCCCGAATGTATAGACGAAAAAGAGTCGCCTATAGCCTTAGCCGGCCTCATCAGCTGCGAAAACAGCGCAATGTAGCTAATGAAAGTTGGCGCCGTAAGCGTAGACTGATTGCTGATTAGCAGGTAGCCACCATACAGCACAATTATGGCTACCATAGTTACGCCTAACGCTTCAGATACCGGCGAAGCCAGTTGCTGGCGCCGCGCCATACCTTTTATAATAGCTGTATAACGGGCATTTTCGTTATGGAAACGCTGCTTGGTATATTCGGTAGCATTAAAGGCTTTAATAATACGGATACCGGAAAGTGCCTCGTCCAGGTAACTGATCATATTGCCGTAAACCTCCTGGGCCAATACAGCCTGGGCCTTTAGTTTTTTTACAATTCTGGATATAATAAAAGCCGCAATAGGTATTACCAGTAATGAAAACAAAGTAAGTTTAACTGATATGGCAAATAGAGTAACCAGGTAAGCAATAAGCTGCAATGGTTCTTTAAAAATTACCTGCAAGGTACCGGTTACCGAGTATTGCACTATCTGAACGTCTGATGCAACTTTGGATAGGATATCACCTTTGCGTTCATTGTTAAAATACCCCAGGTGCAGGTTCATCACATTGCCAAATACGGCACGGCGTAAATTAAGCAAAGTATGCGCACGCATGTTTTCCATGGTGCGTTGTGAGAAGTATTTGAAAAGATTAGCTAAAACAACCGACCCAATTATAATGCCGCATACAAACTGCAATGCGCCCCAGGTACCGTATTTAATTACAATTTCGTTAACATGATAGGTAAAAAAGCCGCTCAGGCTATCAGCCGACTCTGTGTTAACAGTTGGGGCGCCTTTATCCTTACCCATAAACAGCGTTTGCAATAACGGGGCAAGTAAAGCAAGGTTGAGGGTATTAAACGTTACAGCAAACAGTGTGCAGATAATGTAAGGAATAGCAAATTTTTCAATTGGCTTGGCATAACCCAGTAAACGGAAATACGTCTTCATTTAAAAGAATAAAATCCCGCAAAATTAGCTAAATTTTAACTAACAGGCTCTGCTAATAAATTTTATAGCTTTGCTGTGTTAAAAGCTTGTGCATGATATCTGTTATAATATCCTCAGTTGTACCCCACATGCTGGCCAGTGTTAGCGAAAACATAGCCGCTACGATAGGCGTACCTTATGAGCTAATAGGTATTGATAACGGTACCGGCGCAAGAGGTATTTGCGAAATTTATAACCATGGAACCAGGCAGGCTAAATATGACATTTTGTGCTTTGTGCACGAGGATGTAGCGTTTAAAACAGCCAATTGGGGGCAGCATGTTATTGATACATTTGCTACAGAACCTGATTTGGGTTTATTAGGCATAGCCGGCAGCACCTACAAAAATGCCGCGCCATCCGGCTGGCATGGCATAGGGTTTTTTACCGACCATGTGAATATTTTGCAGGGCTATAAACATACCAATGCCGAATTAAAGCATTACTGCCGCAACCTGCACAACGATCAATTTACCGAAGTAGTTAGTATTGACGGCGTGTGGTTTTGTACCCCGCGCAAAGTGGCACAGCAAATACAGTTCGATCAAAATACCTTCAGCGGCTTTCATGCCTACGACGTAGATTTTTCGCTGGCCGTTAGGCAACACTATAAAGTAAAGGTGACTTACGATGTGCTATTGCATCATTTTTCGGAAGGGACTTACGATGACAAGTGGATTTTTGAGATATTAAAACTGCACAATAAATGGTATAAACACTTACCGGCCCAATCGGCGCCTATTGATCCGGATGACCAGTTTACCGCTGAGAGCAAAACATTTTTCCTCTTTATATCGCAGGCTGTTGCGGCCAAAGTGCCTATGCGTTTGGTGTACCAGGCCTTATGGCATTGCACCGTTTACCGTAAAAAGTGGCCTAAGTTTTTCTTTAAGCTAAGCAAGCACATTTACCGTTCGTATAGGGCCGCCCGTTAGAGAAAGTAAAATACAGCCGCTGTACAATCAGCCAAAACAAAAATTTACCAAGTTTTAATTATTTATAAATGATCTCTGTTATAATATCTTCGGCTAACCAAAAATTACTGGCCGATGTGCGTGTAAATATTGCCGAAACTGTTGGTGTGCCGTTTGAAATTTTGGCGTTTGATAACAGCACCGGCGCTAAAGGTATGTGCCAGATTTACAATGAAGGTGTAGCGCAGGCAAAGTATGATATTTTGTGCTTTATGCACGAAGATGTTAGTATTAAAACAGCCAGGTGGGGCGAAGTCGTAAACCGCCTGTTTCAGGAAAATCCGGCCGTTGGTCTGATAGGCGTGGCCGGCAGTAGTTACAAACCCCTATCGCCATCGGGTTGGCAAGGCGTAGGCGGCGACCGTACCGATTACCTGAACGTTTTACAATCCTATAAATACAACAAATTGGCGGCTGAGCATACTTACCGCAATCCCCGGAACGAAAAGCTGACCGAGGTAGTTAGTGTGGATGGCGTATGGTTTTGCACTACCCGGACGGTGCTGGCTAAGGCACGTTTTGATGAAGACACGTTTACAGGTTTCCATAAGTACGATCTGGATTTTTCGATGCAGGTAAGGCAGCACTACCAGGTAGTGGTTACTTACGATGTACTGATGGAACATTTTTCGGAAGGAAGCTTAAGCAAGGAGTGGGTATTTGAAACTGCAAAATTTAATGCCAAATGGATTAATCAACTGCCTGCTTATACCGAAGAGCTAACGGCCAAGCAAAAATTTGTGATCGAAAAACAAACGTTCAGGGCTTATATAGCATACCTGATTAAATATAAACTACCAGCCAGCCTGGCCTATCGCGAACTGTTTCGAAACCTGCGTTATCTGAAGGTTTACCCGTCATTGTTTTTTAAAAACCTGGCCTTTGTGGGTAAGGCTTATAAGGTAGCCAAAAAAGAGGGCCGTTTATAACTTTAAACTTCTTCCCATGATTTGATGGGATGCCAATGCGTAATCGGGCTTAATAAATCCAGCTCTGCATGGGTGGCAAAACCGGGTATTGGGCTTATAAGCACGCGCCTTTCGTTTTTAAATTCAGGGGCAGCTATCAAGCCTTTTATTTTTTTGGATAGTGTTTTCTTCTCTGGTACTACGCGGTGTGTAAGTACTTGAAAGGCATGAAAATCATCGGGTATATGGTTGTGGGTAAAGCGCCACCATATTTCCTTATCTTCTCTCAAGGTTTTTACCTTAACCCCGAACGACATGGTTGTGGAATTGGTATGTTTCCAGTGCGTGCTTTTGGTTAGCAATACGCGGCTTAACTCACCACCTTGTGCAATGTGCGGGTTAGGCCCCTCTTCCGAAAAATTAAGATACTTATCAGGGTGGTCATACAGCGTTACATAATCGGCCACGCCCAATCCTTCCTGCAAGGCCGTTAACGAGCCGGGCAAATGCAGATAGTCATCTTCAATTAAGTAAACGTAGCTATTATCATCAAAGTTTTCCAGCGCACGTTCAACCACATACCGCCATGATTTTGAGTTGCCCAATGAGGTTTTTACCGGCTCAATGCCGCGGCTTTTGATAGCCTCAATAGTTTCATGGCTGCAGTTATCGGCAAATACGTAAATGTTATTTTTAAACTCCTTAATAAAGTTATCCAGGCAGTGCATTTTAGTAGCAACATCCAGCTTTAGTTTGGGGTTGCCCGCATCAGAAATACGGTAGAGGTATTTGATATCAACCGGCAAATCTGCCTTAAAATTATTGAACATTGTATGCTGCATAAGCGGGTAGCCGTGCTGCTTAAAAATAGGATGCCAAAACTCCACATGCCTATCCCAGGCATGGCAGCCAAAGGGTAATTGTTGCTTGTTTATATTGAGGGCCCTTTGCGGCGAATTTTCGAAAGCAAAGCCTACCGCCTTTTTATAATCCGGAATATTCAATACTTTCTTTTTCCGGTTTACCTCAATACTCCAAAAGGCATCTTCATTAAACTGGTGCTTACCTTCTCGGGCCAGGTACTTTTGAATGTCCTGCTTACGGCTTATGGTTATATCATAAAACTTTTTTACCCTGCGTAATGAAAAGCCACCGTTGCCCGTACGGTTCTCAAACTGCTTTGGGCTGGGTTCGCCATTTTTCTGCACATCGTACCGGGTATGCACATAATACTGCACCCCAGACTTTGCCGCCTTAAACAGATCACCATGGTCAATATCGCGCAGCCAGGGAGCACCTACATAATCAATGTCCTGATTGCACCAGTGCAAAAGCTGGTCGCTGAAAACAAAAGCATCCAACTGGTAAATCAGGATGTATTCATAGTCCAGGAACTTGCCGTAAAACTCTTCAGACAGCATCAGTTTGTTATAACCGGCTATGCTTTCAAAGTAACTGTTATCAAAACTAACTACAGCGCTTAATGACACCTGTGCAGCTGCCTGGGGTAGTTTTAGATGCTCCGGCTTTATGGCAATAAGGGGATGATTACCCAAAACTTTTTGGCATTGCTGCAATGCAATGTTTTCATAATCAGAAATTGTATCACGATAGAAAGGAATAATAACACCAACTTTTTTTAAAGCGCCGATCATGAAGCAAATTTTAATTACAAAAACACCCCGTTTAACAACATATAATTTTACCGGAATACCGGCTGCTAAAATAATTAAAATTCTTAAGCAGATGACTTACTATTGCCAAGTAATACACCGCTGTTGTTTAAGCAATACCATTGTCACTATTTGTTTACCGATTGTTAATCAGGGCTTAAAAATGTACCTTTGCGGCAAACAAATAGGGCATCCCGTTTCATGAAATTGAATATCGATTACCAGGAAAAATTCCAGGCCAGACACATTGCACCAAACGACGCAGACACCGCTAAAATGCTGAAAACCGTTGGTGTAAACTCTTTAGATGAACTGATTGAACAAACCGTTCCTGAGAAGATCCGTTTAAAGGCTCCGCTTAACTTACCTGCTGCCAAAAGTGAGTTCGATTACCTGAATACGCTGAAACAAACCGTATCTAAAAACAAGGTTTTCAAATCAATGATTGGCCAGGGGTATTATGATGTGATTGTGCCGGGCGTTATTCAGCGCAACATTTTGGAAAACCCGGGATGGTATACGCAGTACACGCCTTACCAGGCCGAAATTGCACAAGGCCGTTTACAGGCTTTGTTAAACTTCCAAACCATGGTTATTGATTTAACCGGAATGGAAATGGCCAATGCCTCTTTGCTCGATGAGGGTACTGCTGCTGCTGAGGCTATGTTTATGCAATACAGCCTGCGTAAAAATCAAAAGGCCAACACCTTTTTTGTTTCTGAAGAACTGTTCCCGCAAACTATAGATATTTTAAAAACCCGCTCCGAGCCTTACGGCATTCAGCTGGTAATTGGCGACCACCGCACGGTTGAACTGACCGACGAAATGTTTGGCGCCATTGTACAATACCCTGCCAAAGACGGTGCAGTTTATAATTATACCGACTTTGCTACTGCTGCACACACCAAAAACATTAAATTAACCGTAGTAGCCGATTTAATGAGCCTGGTACTGTTAACGCCTCCGGGCGAGTGGGGTGCCGATATTGTGGTAGGCACCAGCCAGCGTTTTGGCGTTCCTATGGGCTTTGGTGGCCCGCATGCGGCATTTTTTGCTACTAAAGAAGAATACAAACGCTCAATGCCTGGCCGTATCATTGGCGTAACTATTGACAGCGCCGGTAACTATGCCCTGCGCATGGCCCTGCAAACCCGCGAGCAGCACATCCGCCGCGATAAGGCTACATCAAACATTTGTACTGCACAGGCTTTGTTAGCGATCATGGCTAGCATGTATGGTGTGTACCATGGTCCGCAAGGGTTAAAACTGATTGCGCAGCGTGTGCATGGATTAGCCGTTTTACTGGCCCAATCACTAGGTCAGTTGGGCTATGAGCAACTCAACAACAGCTATTTTGATACCGTTAAATTTGAAGTAGGTAGTTTGGCCGGCTCTATCCATGCCGAAGCGTTGAATAACGAGATGAACCTGCATTATGATGGTTCAATTGTAAGCATTGCTTTAGATGAAACTACTTCGCCTGAGGACATTAAAACTATCATCCGCTTTTTTGCCAAAGTAAAAGGCAAAACGCTGAATGATGTAAGCTTTGATGAGCTGAAAGCAAACTTAGAAACCGTTATACCGGCCGAACTGCAACGCCAATCTGCGTACTTAACGCACCCTATATTTAACTTGCATCACTCAGAGCATGAGATGCTGCGTTATATCAAATCATTAGAGGCTAAAGATCTTTCGCTTACGCATTCAATGATTGCATTAGGCTCATGTACTATGAAGCTGAACGCCACTACCGAAATGATCCCTGTAACCTGGCCTGAGCTTGGTAAAATGCACCCTTTTGCACCGGCTGATCAAACCGGCGGTTACATGCAGTTATTTGACGAACTGAACAAATGGCTTAGCGAGATTACCGGCTTTGCCGCCATGAGCTTACAGCCAAATGCCGGCGCACAAGGCGAGTATGCAGGCTTAATGGTAATCCGCGCTTATCATAACGACAGAGGGGATCACCACCGTAATATTGCCTTAATTCCATCATCGGCACACGGTACCAACCCGGCTTCGGCAGCTATGGCTGGCATGAAGATCGTGGTGGTTAAATGCGACGATAACGGCAATATTGATGTGGCTGATATGAAAGCCAAGGCAGAACAATACAAAAATGAACTGAGCTGCTTAATGGTAACTTATCCATCAACCCATGGCGTTTTTGAAGAGTCTATTATCGAGATATGTGAAGTGATACATGCCAATGGCGGTCAGGTTTACATGGATGGCGCCAACATGAACGCCCAGGTAGGCTTAACCAGTCCGGCCAATATTGGAGCCGATGTTTGCCACCTGAATTTACATAAAACATTCTGTATACCTCACGGTGGCGGCGGCCCCGGCATGGGCCCTATTGGTGTAGCTAAACACCTGGTGCCTTACCTGCCCGGCCATGCGGTAGTAAATATCGATCAGGGTAAATCTATCCCTGCCGTATCTGCAGCACCATGGGGTTCGGCCTCCATTTTGGTTATCTCGCATGCTTATATTGCTATGATGGGCGGCGATGGCTTAACCAACGCCACCAAATATGCCATCCTGAATGCTAATTACATTAAAACCCGTTTAGAGCAGCACTACCCGGTATTATACAGCGGTTCGCAAGGCCGTTGCGCACACGAGATGATTTTAGATTGCCGCAGCTTCAAAAACTTTGGTGTTGAGGTAACCGATATTGCCAAACGCTTAATGGACTACGGTTTCCATGCGCCAACAGTATCTTTCCCGGTAGCGGGTACAGTTATGGTGGAGCCAACAGAATCAGAACCTAAGCATGAGCTGGATCGTTTCTGTGATGCCATGATCGCCATCCGTCACGAAATTGAGGATGTGGAGAAAGGCCTGCTAGACAAAGCCGACAATCCATTAAAAAATGCGCCACACACAGCCGCTGTAATTACAGCTAACGAGTGGAGCCATCCATATACCCGCCAAAAAGCGGCGTTCCCGCTGCCTTATGTAGCTGAGCACAAGTTCTGGCCATCAGTAGGTCGTGTAAACGATACGTACGGCGACCGTACCCTCATTTGCTCATGCCCGCCCCTAAGCGAGTATGAGTTTGAAGAAAGCGAAGTAACTACACCAGAATACGGTACATGATAATAACAGCAGAGGCTCCTAATGGAGCCTCTGCTGTTACTAAATACTAATATTTAATTGTTTTATATCATCACCATGTTTGGGAATAAAGCAATCTCAGCTTCCTCAATTTGAGATAAATTAAATTTGATAACACCACCTACGAACCAAGTACTCTATTTACGCTTATCTGTTGCAACTCTATAATCCGGATCTTCCAGAATATTTACATCAATTACAGCACCGGCGTTTTCCAATAACTGGCGGCAATCAGGGCTAAGGTGTTTGAGGTGGAGTGTTTTGCCGGCTTTGTGGTAACGTTCGGTGAGTTTGTTCAATGCTTCAATGGCCGACATGTCTGAAACCCGGCTATCTTTAAAGTCAACAACAACCTTTTGAGGATCACCGGCTACGTCAAACTTTTCGTTAAAGGCCGTTACCGAACCGAAAAACAACGGCCCGTATATTTCATAGTTCCTGGCGCCATCATCGTCGGTATATTTGCGTGCACGTATACGTTTGGCGCTTTCCCAGGCAAATACCAGGGCCGAAACTATCACACCAATAAGAACAGCCAACGCCAGGTTATGCAGCCAAATGGTAACCGCCGCTACCAAAATACCTACAAATACATCCTGCTTAGGCATTTTGTTAATAATGCGAAAACTTGCCCATTCAAATGTGCCTATTGCAACCATAATCATTACGCCGGTTAAGGCAGCCATAGGTACCCTTTCAATAATGGGTGCACCAAATAAAATAATAAGCAGTATAGTTAACGCAGCCACAATGCCCGATAAGCGCGCCCTTGCACCTGCTGTTAAATTAACCAACGTTTGAGCAATCATTGGGCAGCCACCCATTCCAAAAAAGAAACCATTCAAGATATTTGCAGTGCCCTGGGCTACACACTCCCGGCTGCCGTTGCCTTTGGTAGCTGTTATTTCGTCTACTAAGTTTAGCGTAAGCAGGCCTTCGGTTAAGCCAACGCCCGCCATAATTAAAGCGTACGGGAATATTATCTGAAAGGTACCTAAACCAAACGGTACAGCCGGGATATGAAACGGCGGAAAACCACCGCTAACGGCAGCTATATCTTTTACTGTTTTGGTATGAATGCCGAAGCCCAGCACTATAGCAAACACCACAATAATAGCTACAAGCGATGGCGGCACTGCTTTAGTAAGCTTTGGAAGTAACAGTACAATACCAACAGTTAGCGCTACCAAGCCCGCCATAATGTAAAGTGGTATACCGCTTAGCCAGGTAGTTTGCCCATTAACTACGGTTTTGAATTGCTCAAGCTGCGCCATAAAAATAATAACGGCAAGGCCATTTACAAAGCCGTACATAACTGGTTGGGGCACCAAACGAATGAATTTACCCAGCTTAAATAAACCAACCACAATCTGAATTACCCCAGCCAGTGCTACCGCTGCAAATACATACTCCAACCCGTGCGATTTCATGAGCGCAATAAGCACCACTGCAGTGGCTCCTGCACCGCCTGATATTAGCCCCGGCCTACCACCAAGTATGGCAGTAACCAACCCCATGATGAAAGCAGCATACAAACCCACCAATGGCGGAAAGCCAGCCAGGATAGCGAACGACAATGATTCGGGCATCATAGTCATGGCTACTGTAAGACCGGATAGTATTTCGTTTTTATAATTTACTTTTTGCGAAAAATTGAAGAGACCTAAAGAAGACATAATTAAATAACATAAAAATAGCCAGCAATAAAATGCTGCACAAGCATGGAAACAAATACATTAAGGGAAAGCCAACTATACCGGAGAACGGAAGGAATGCAACCGGAGCTCAAACTTCAGGGTGGTGTAACCGGGTTGTTATTAATAGCTTCTTTCATAACAATTTGCAGCAAAGTTAAAAATTGAAACCTATTCTATAACCATTTACTGCCGAATCTCAGCCAGGCCGGTTAATATCTCATCCAGCTTACTCTCATCCAATACTATGCGTTCAGGTTGCCCGGCCTTGTCGTATTCCCATTTTATCAGCCGCATGCAGCCTTCCGTTATTTCGATACCGGTAATGTCACCATCATCGTAACAACAGCAACCAGTATTGAAGTAAGACGGCCGGTACCCCGGAAAGCTAAACTTAGCATCGCCCTTTAACACATGCTTGTTGATCTGCGCACGCAAACTTTGCGCTACGGCAGTATCGCCCTGCTGTTCGGCCTTTTCCAGGTCAATATACAACCGCTCCAAATGGGTAAGCGAGCGGAAAACAGGTTGGTGCGTATGTCCGGTAATAAGCAGCAGGTTATTTTGCCGGCTGCTCCACTCGTACATGATTTGGTTGTGCTGCGTTTTAAGGTGATCATTAGTGGCCGGGGTATTAGGGTTTATTTCGAGATAGGCCTGCAACGGCCCCCATACATTGGCAACAAACCATTTACTAAACCAGTTGCCATCACTTTGTAAATCGCCCTGATGGCCGTGAGTGAGGTAAATGCTCAGCGGCTTATTGTTCACTTTTGTTTGCAATATTACGCCTTCATAAATCTTAACCGGCACACCATAAATCTGCTCCAGCATAATACCCGCCAGCGGATCGTTATCCCAGTACAGGTCGTGGTTACCAAATATTTTAATGAAGGCATTACTTTTTAAAAACAGCTTTTCCTTTTCAAAAGTGGCTTTATTATGCTTTTTTACCGCCAGTATGCCATTCTCCCAAAGCTCCTCGCTATCGCCCAGGTTAATATAGTGATATTGTTGCTGCCCATAATAGTCTAGCGCCGCCAGGTAATTTTTCTCAGAAAGAACAAAATCATCGGCGTGATTACGGGCGCCCTTGTGCTGATCGGAAAGTATAACAAACTTATCCTTTTCCGCGTCAAATGGTATAATAATACCCCGCTTGCCGTTGTTGGTAATAAGGGAGTTGTACAATGCTGTAAGCGCGCCATGCACCCGCACGGCATCAGGCCGCGATGAATACTTATCAGCTAAACGAATTAAAGGCTGTTTAAACCATTTTTGCAGCAAACGGCGCATATAGACCTTAAACGTAAGCAATGTACTTTTGTGTGATGCCGGGTGATGTTCTGCACACCCTACTGCTTTAGTAAGGCCGCCTCCTTTGTTGCCGAAAAAGGTAGATACTTGATTTTGTCAAATGCGAGCCGATTTTTGATATCAGCCATATCTTTAAGCTTAAACTCGACATCTTTTACAATGTTATTCATGCTTTGCTCAGATAATATCCAGTTCATGGGCACATCTTTTTGGCTGGCCGACAGCGGCGCGTCGATAAAATCGCCCTCCATGCCTTCAATAACATCCCTCAGGTCGTGCACCGCCGCGTCGCTCCGGCCTTTGCGGGCATTATAAATACCGCCAATCACTTCAAATATTTCATTCCCAAAATTTAGGTTTGCACTACCATCCTCAGGGGCCAATTGATCACTAAAGCGCAAAAATATGACCACCGGCCTAATTTGTGCAAACAGATTACTATGCTGTAACTGCAATGCTTTTAACATTTCGAGCATGGAGCCTGCCCCGGTATTTTCTACATAACCGCCGTCCAAATAATGATATTTACGGCAGGCTTGTTTTATCATTCCGCCAGGTGAAAACAAAGGAAAACGCGTACTGAAATTGATGCCGGTGCTATAGGCAATATTGCCTTTAATTCTGCCGGCCAGCAAATCGCGCTGTCCGCTGCCCCACACGCCATCGGGTGCTGCATTCATGATCCAGCATTGCTGACCGGTTTCTACCTCGTCGGTATTAAATATAACAAGTGGCTTGTTGTTTTTGGTAACGTTAAGCGTATCGAAATGAGCACTGAAGATATTGCGGGTACTGTTTGGACTGAGCAGTTTGCTGTAACGACTTTCCCAGGCCTCCTCCATGGCAATGGCCCGATCAAGCCGGTTGATGTGCCAGGGCAAAAACAAGTTCAGTAAATCACCAAAAAACATTTTTCCAACTACAGGCGCTATATAATCACCTTTAAAAAAATCGAAAGCAGCACTATCTAAACTATTTTTGTATCTCAGTTCCTGAGATGAATTACCGTAGGCTACTGCATTAAACAACCCTAAACCCAGGGCTCCTCCCGACACGCCCGACATGGCATATATAGAGCGTTTTAAGTCTATATTATCATGCTCCAACCGCTTTTGCAGCTTAGTTAAATACAAAGCGGTAAAACCACCCGTACGTAATGCCCCACCCTCGGCACAAACAAATATAACCGGATACCTTCTACTAACAGAATCAGCCTTAACCGAATCCGCCCCTGCCGGAGTAAGCCTGCTCACAGGATATAAAGCATCCAACTCGGCCTTGTACTGACTAAACCATCTTGAAAAATGGTCTTTCAACACAGGTCTTTTAGTAATTAGGTCAGCCTGCTGAAGCTCTTCCCTAACCGGATGATCTTTGTTGCTTACAGAGGAATAAATGAGCAGGCACAACAACAGGAAGCGGATCGATACCGGCCACTTGCGAAGCCGGGCAAAATCAAGATACAGCACGCCTACATAAATACCAATCCAACAGGCAAAGGCCAGCGCAACTAAAGCCGGTGCACCCAGCATTTCAAAAAAGTTACTGCCTTCCCAGTTTGTAGATACAGGTATGATACTTACTACAGTAAACACAATTAACGATAGCAACGCAACCATCACTACCTGTTTGTGCAGGTTTTTATAAAAACCGGTGGGTATGCGGTAAGTCCACTGCAAGGTATGCGGATGGGCCGGTAATTGCGGGCTGAAGCTAATGAGCTCAAATTCAGCAGGTACTTTGGTATCATTACTTGGCACCTTGCTTTGCGGAAAGTTGTTCCGCAGATCGTCAGAAGTGTTAAATGTATTATTAAACTGCGCCACCAACTCCGATTCGGGCTCATTGAACTGCCCTTGATTGGGTAATGAGTAAACGTAGTTATTATAAATGCCGTAAAGCCTGCTCACCCAATTGTACTCGGTGGCCGGCAGGCTTTCGGCGGTAGGAAACAGCCTGCGCAGGTTAAGCCGCGGCTTGCTAGCTTCCGCCTTAATAAAATATAGATTGGTTAGTACACTAAACAGCACATATAAGCCTGTAAAAGCCACAACATACGGCAATGCAATAGCGCCCGGGTCTTTGTGCCGGCCAAAAGAAATAAGCAAACTTATGCCTACTAACACAGTTGGCCAAAGCAAACAACTGCCCGATACTACACGCTGCACCGTTTTTCGCCAGGTTACACGGGCGTCGGTTAGGCTTTTGCCGGAGTTATCGCTTACGTAAATGGCATACCGTACACCAAACTCCGAAACTACACTCCAGATAAATAGTGTAAGCAAGAGGAACAGGTAATTTTCAGGCCTTCCCGCGTCGAGATTTTCTATTACAACCAACAGCGTATCTATGCCCTGCGGCAGCACAATAAAGATAACTGATGCAATGATGGCAAAAATCAGCATCAGCCCAACCTGCTGCAACACCGAAAATAAATCGTGCATCAGGTACCGGAAGGAAATACCTTTAGCTTTTTGGTAAGTGTAGGCAAAAGCACCCCGTAAGGAGGGCACAAAGAAAAACCTGAGAATTTGAGATAGGTTACGCATAATAGGGCATTTAGGTTTAATCTAAGCTACTGATAATTAGGACAGGAGAAATAGATGGGGAGTAAATTGGATCAAAAAACGGTACCTAAAGTATATCGCGTTTTTTAATGTCTTTGGCACCAAACTTGCAGCTTACCGTCCATATAAATAGTAAACAATTTAAATCAGAAATACGATGAGCTTATTAAAATGGGCAGTTTTAGGTGCTGCTGCAGCCTATGGCATTAAACACATTACAAAAAAACGCGTTGAAGACGGAAAATCAATTATTGACGATTGGAACGAACAAGCGCCTGAATGGATTGAAAAAGCAAAACAGTACACTGACGAAGCTATTAGCAAGGTAACCAACCGTGCACAAGCTGCACAAGAAGATTACCAGTAGATTTTATTAGCTACTGCTAAATAAAAAGTCCCGGACATTGCTGCCCGGGACTTTTTATTTAGGTATTATGGCAAGCTTACTACCTCAAAGCCAACCTTACCACATTACACGAATAAGGCTGAAGGGTAATAGGCAACGTTTTTCCCTTCACAGCAATGCGCTCATCTTTCGGGCTCACATTTACCGCATTCTCAAAAGTATTAACCGCTTTCAAATCATTGCTGATATAGGTATGTATACCGGTAAGCGGCAGTTTATTATTGCTCTTTAACTGTACACTTCGCGTTTGTACCTTTTTGGAGGCATTCACTATTTTAATGATTAGCTCATTGCTCTTATGATCAACCACTGCCGATGCATACAAGCTATCCTGACCAGCCACCGCCTTATTACCTGTTGTAATTGATACCACATCTGTCCCCTTATATAATGAGTACAGCTTTTGTACGTAATAATTGGGCGTGCCGTACACATGCAGGTTATCTACCCAAATCATATCTGGCGTCCATTGCCAGCCCTCGGCATGGGCAAACAGCGGCGCATATGAGGCCATGCTTACCACAGCGGCATTGCGCTCTAAGCCGGTCATAAAGGCGGCCTCGGCAATGGCGCATTGCCAGTTGTTTTGATTGGTTGGCTTAGCTATGCCATCACTTTGGGCGGCATATTCGCCGGCAAATACTTTGGAGCCGTTACGATCATAACTATCATAGCGGGTAGCATTGCTAAAAAACCAGTCGGGCGAGCGGTAATAATGCTCGTCGATAATATCGGCCTTATTTTTACGCAGCGCGTTGTTCAAAAAATCAAAGCGGGCACCATTCGGATCAGTACCTGAGCTGTTTACGATCTTAATATCCGGGTAGTGCTTTTTAAGGCTGTCGGTAAAAATTTTCAAACGCTCCAAGTACTGTGGCCCCCAGTTTTCGTTACCAATGCCCATCATTTTTAAATTAAACGGCTCAGGGTGGCCCATTTCTGCACGTTTCTTGCCCCAGGGGGTATTAACATTACCGTTGGCGAACTCTACCAGGTCAAGCGCATCCTGCACATAAGAGCCTAACTGTTCTAATGGCACCAGTTCGGCAGTATTAAACTGGCAGGCCATGCCACAGTTAATTATGGGCAGGGGCTGTGCGCCAATATCTTCGGCCAACTGGAAGTATTCAAAAAAACCTAAGCCATAGGTTTGAAAGTAATCGCCGGTTAAACGGTGCTTAAATTCGGTGTTCCAGCGGTTAATGTTCAGTTCGCGGTTTTCAACCGGACCAATTGTCTTTTTCCAGGGATAGCGCGTGGCAAGGTCTCGGCCTTCTACCACACAACCGCCTGGAAAACGGATAAAGCCAGGCTTCATATCGGCCAGCAACTGCACCATATCGCTGCGTAACCCTCCGGGGCGCTGTTTCCAGGTATCGCCTGGAAATAAGGAGATCATGTCTAGATCAATCACCCCATTACCTTCCAGCCACATACCGAACTTGCCTTTAGCAACAGTATTGTTAGCCGTAAAGCTTACGCCTTGTTTATGCCATTCTGTTCCACTTTCTGCCGGCACCAATACCGTTTGACCTACTACGTTGTTCTTTTCGTCCAACAGTTCTATATGCAGTTTTACACCGGGCGCGGCCTGCCGGTACATTACTGAGAAGTTGTAGGATAAACCTTTTTTGATACCCATGCCCCTGAACCCCTCATTTACTATACCCATATCAGTTTTACTGGCAGCGTCCCTTACGTTAATCCGCATAAACCGTGGATTTGGATTATTAACCGGACTTTGCTGCCGATTAAGTATCAGTACATCTCCCTCGCTTATTTTCTTGCCCTTAACCGACCAGCCCATGAGCGGCGTGGCAAACTCGAATGAACGGTTTTTAACCAGCTCGGCATAAATGCCACCATCGGCACCCATGTTAATATCTTCAAAAAAAACGCCCCACATAGTGGGCTGCACCTTGGCAATGGACTTGTCGGCATTTACTATAATAGGCATACTTTTTTGCGCAGCGGCATTAAAGGTTAAAGCGGTTAAGCAGGCAAGGGCGGTAAACTTTAGGTTCATAACTGTCAAACGTACAATTAAAAAGATTTGGTCAAAAATTAACATGGCAGCCATGCAGGCTGCTATAATTTATTTTCTGGAATAAGGCTGTAAGCCGGTTTATAATCGGGTGTTAAATTAATTAAAAATCTGTCAACAATAACACCCGGATCAACTACATATAATTTAAGCTGATGCTTGCCGGGCTTTAACGCCGGAAAATTTATTTTACGAATAGCGTTATTGCTCAAAACGTTGTTCTTCCATTCGTTGCTGCGGGCCTCCGTTTTAAAATTAACAACCTGCGGCTTACTGCCATCAACCGAAACGGCGTAGCGCATACCATAATTCTTATTTAGCGGATGAGTAGGCACCGTAAATACCGACAATTGCGGCCGGCTGGCATCAGTAAGGGTATAAAAATCATAGCTAACATGTGATGCAGTGGCCCAGTTGGTATCTACTGCGGCGTGCATCTTGGTATAATTAGCTATTAAGGCGTGTTGCGAATAACCCAACGTGATATCGGTATCCCAATGATGTGAATCACTCTTTTGGCCGGTATAACTGGAGGCGAATATGGATACCATTCCTTCCTTTTCAATTAACCCCTTATAGCCGGCCAATTTAACCGATGTTAGGTTATCGGCTTTTACCAATACCGTATAAGTTTTGCCTGCCGTTGTAAAATCAATCTTTCCGCTATGTAAGCCGGGTTGCTTAGCCAGTAGTTTCCAGTTGATGCTAACGTAGGTCCGGATTTGTCTTTTACCCGCCTGATTCGTCAACTCGCCCTGGTTTAATAAAGTTATCCAGGGTTGTGAGGGTATTGCTTTCCACTTTAAAGTGGTATCCTTTTTCAGGTAAACGTCTACAAAATACGACTTGTCTGCTAATTGACTTATTACAGGCAATGTAAAAGTTGCCGGAGACACTTGCAAAGTATCGCCGTACCAGCCTTCGGGCGCAATGCCCCAACTTTCGGCTGATGTTTTATGGTTAAATGCAGGCAGATCCGGCTCCTGATAAACAGGCAAATTACGGGGCTGCATAGACATGATGTTATTCCATTTACCACCGGCCAGTTTATGATTGTAATATTCGGTTTCGGTAAAGATACTTTGGTAAGCTTTCCTGCTCTTTTCCGCGTATTCCTGTGCAACTAAACGGTTTTGTTTACCATACAGGTAGGCTTTATCGCGGTACAAAAACTTTTGGTTGATAAGCGATGCGCCGTTTACAGGATAGTATACTAACTCGTAAAAAGCATCTTTGTTGAGCATTCCCGTGCTGTTGTAAATTGAAGATGCTTCTTGCGCCAATTGCTGGTAAGCGCCTACCCTATTGGCAGCCTCATCACCATAAGCAAAGTGATTGTAAGCGGTATAATTGGTTTTGGTAGTTGGTTCTGTTTGACTCCAGCCCATAAACTCGGGGCGACGCTCCCACGCCAAATTGTAATAACGCTGCAGCAAGGCGCGGATATGTGAAGCTTTACCTGCTCCCCATTTTGCAGCACACCACCGCTGCAAGTGCTGCGTTAAATCACGGCTGCTTTCGAAGTTGCCGGCCTGGTAGGCCATGTCTAAAAACAGCTGCATGTTATACTCACAAGGCTTCAGGTCACCTATGTTAAGCACCCACATTTCGCGGGCATTCATATCATAAGCCTTCATCATTTCTTCGCGCATAAGGCCCGGTGATGTTGTGCTGAGCCACAAATAATCGTGCGGACGCCCCCAGTATGAGGCATGATAGTACACACCCGAGCCGCCCTTACGTTGCTGCTCCTGCGCATTACTAAGCCGTTGTATATAGCCGTAATTATCATCAGTCCACATTAGGGTTATATCATCAGGCACGGTAAGGCCATTTTCATATACATCAAGCACTTCTTTGTAAATGGTAAAAACTTGTGGCACTTTGGTGGCATCGCGGTTTACGTACTTTTGCAGCAGGCCACGCTGATCTGCAATAATCTGCTCCAGCAAGGGCACCGCTTCCTTAGGGCCTTTTACACCCTCCATGCCGCTATCATGCACGCCTCGCATACCCATGGTGTAAATGGCGTTGTTAGCGCTGCTTTCTTTTACCCGGCTTTCCCAATAGTTATAAACAGACTGTTTGTTGGTAACGTAGTTAAAGTGTCCCATGGTTTTCTCGTTCCACTCCCCTACGTTATTACGCAGCATGGGTTCTGCGTGCGAGGAGCCTACTTCAATCTGGTAATCGGCCGCTACTTTGGCATTGCCAGGATAAGAGTAAAAAGCTTTGGTGCTGGGATGCATGGCCGGCCAAATGAGATTAGCTTTCAGGCGCAGCAAAAGTTCAAATATCCTGGCGTAAGTTTTAGGACCTATGTCGCCGGTTTCCGGTTCATAAGTTTTGGCCGCCCAGGGCTGTAAGCCCCAGTCTTCATCGTTAATGAAAATGCCCCGGTATTTTACCGAAGGCGGCGCTGATGTGTAAGCCTTAATTTCTAACGTCAGCACCTTTTGTTGAACCGGCTTTACATCTGCCCACCAGTACCAGGGCGATACGCCCATACGTTCAGAAATATCGAAAACACCGTAGGCCATGCCGCGGGCATCGCTACCAATAATTGCCAATGCATGGTTAATGCTTTTAGTGGGATGATCGATAACCTGCAAGGCATAAGTTTCCCATTTGGCTTTTAAGGATGCCGTATTAACGTTTAGCTTTACCAGTAAAGCTGATTGTGCAGTGCCCACAATAATAACATTGCCTTTTGCCGCATTTATATCAGTTAACACCTTGGGTAAATAGCCGGTTACGCGCTGAATATCCTGCGCCAGCAAATGCGCCGTAATCGAATCAAGGTTTTGCCGGCCTTCTTCATAAACAATAGTTACTTTGGATTGCGCGGTAACTACATCAAACTTAACGGCATAAGCTTTTATACCCCACGTTAGCAGGATGAGTAGAATGAGATACGCGCGATTGTGTTTGTGCATTGTTGTAAAGTGCCTTGAATTACCTGCGGCCCGGACCTAACTATAGTGCCACTCAGCTAAACCTGAGTGGCGACCGTGTCTTTCCCTAAATTTTAACCCTAATACTGCACCAGCTTAACCGGCCCCAACAACCCCGATGGCACAGGCTTCCAGTTCGCGGCATCAAACGGTTTGTAGTTGATATTCACAAAATTAATCTCGTGGTATTTGCGCCATTCAATATTATGCTGATCCATGTAACGGATGCGGTTAGCCATCAGGTTATCTACTTCAACCTTGATGGTATTCTGCCCTGCTTTTAGAAAACTGCCTACACGGGCTTTGAATGGAATACTCCATAAAATACCCACTTCTTTACCATTGATCCATACCCGGGCACTTTCATCTACCTGCCCTAAATCTAATACGTACTCACCTGCTGTTTTAGCAGGCAGGGTAAACGTACTGGTATAAACGCCGGTACCAGAAAAGTTAACGGCTGTAGTATCTCCCAAGTCGGTCCATGAGGTTAACTTGCTCAATTTTTTAGGAGCAGGCAATGTAGGGCCACCCTGCGTAAACGCTAAACTCCAGGTATTTTCGAGTTTAACCTCACCGGTTGGTTTTTCCAGATACTTCCATTTTGACGATGTTGCTTTGGCTTGCATACTGGCAAACAAGATTAGCGCCTCGCCCGATTGCAGTTGCACGCGGACATAAGTTTTTTGTTTTGTTGTGGATGCTGATGCCAAACCGAAGCTGCCGCTTTGCGGATCCATAATTGTAACCGAAGCAAACGCACCGTTCAGTGGTATGCGGGTATCTATAGCTTTTGGCGTATGGTTAACTAAATAATAATATTTGCTGCCATTTACATCTCTGCGAATAAACTGCAAACCTGTTTCCACCAGTTTTTCGGCCGGTACCAATGCAGTTGTAAGCGCATCATCTAAATCTGCTGACAGCAACACTTTACCTGCGCCTACCGCAGCTTGTTTTACACCGCCCGAATTAGAAAACTTTAAGGTTGACAAAAGCTGTTTCAGCTTTGCTCTGCGGCCTTCAACATCGGCCAGGCCGGGTACGTCTTCGGGCAACTTTTGAAAGATCACCGTTGCTCCCTGTGCAGCCAGCTTTATTATTTGCTGCAAAGTTTCAACCGGCATCATAGTACATTCGGGCACTACTAAAACTTTATAATTGGCGTTAGCGCTTGTTTTTACACCTGCTGTGGTGCCGAGGCTTTTAGATAAGGCCAAATCGGATACAAAATCCAGGCTATAGCCCTTTTTTTGCAGGTTGGTTGCATTTTTGTAAAATGCGGTTGGAATCAACCACTCATTAATATCATGAATGGCCAAGGGCATATCTAAACCTTTATGATGGTTCCAGGCATCATAAATTGGCCAGTACATCAATATCTCATTATCGGCCTTGCCTGCTTGCAATACCGACTGGCAGCGCGTAATATATTCATTTAACCCCTTGCCGTGGCTCCACAAGCTATTATCGGGCACCATATTCATGGAGGCATAAAACAACCAGCCCGGGAACTTCACATCCTCTGGCGAGTAAGTGGTTCCGTGATAGAAAACATGATTAACACCGGATAGAAATATCTGCTCTACCTCGGGCTTACATTGCGAGTAAGAAGTTTTAAAATGCTCCGTTAACCAGGTAAACGTCTCAGAAGAAACCAGCGGTTTACTGTTCACATGCCCTGCCGATGAGGCGAATTCGAGCATTATAGGGTTAGGGTCTACATTGCGCACGTCTGCACTATCACGGCGTAAGCCCGGGATATTAAACTTACTGGAACCAAATGTCTCGCATTCCGGGATGTCAACCGTTCCATATAAATCAAGCAAGTTGCCCGGCGACCCGTGCGACTGGTTTTTAGTTATACTTTTTAATCCATGCGCCCAGTTAGTCCAGTTTTGGGTAAAGTTATGCAGTAGCATGTTGCTCATGGTTTCGCGGTAATCGGACTTTACGCGGCCTATGGCTTCCTTATCATCCTCGCTCATCAACTCGCGCAGATGCAGGCGCAAATCATAGCCATGCTCTTTTTGAAAGGCATCAAACAATACCGGCGACCAGCTGGCGCCGTAAACCTCATAGCTGTCGTTAAAATAAGCTCGTACGTTAGGCCGGCCACTTTTGTAAGCATTGGTAAAACGAGCCAGGTAAGTATCGGTAGCTGTTTTAGATAAGTGATCCAACGTATAACCTTCACCGCCCGGGGCGGCACGTTTAACTTTTTGCAGCGTTTTACCTGCAAAGGCTGCATAAATTTCGGTTTTGGCAGTTACCGGTGGCATGTTAAAATTGCCATTAGCATCTACCTTGCTCATTACGTTAGTGGCATTGCCTTTTTCGTCATAAGCCACCAGGGCTTGCAATACGGCCACATCACGTTGTTTAGGGTCGTTTACACGGATGGCATCTTTTACAATCTCGCCCGGGTTAAGTTTATAGGTTTGCACAATCAACCGCGTTGCCGCATCAGCAGGCTTAATCTGCGGCCCGCCAAATGGCCAGCCTGTACCGGTATTCATATCCACACCCATGCCTAATTGCGAGGCTGTAGTAGCGGTATAATTAAGCATATCCATCCACTTGGGTGAAAGGAAATCAATGTATCGGCTCTCGTAACCAATGGCACCATAAATAGGCGTTACCTCCACCCCGCCAAAGCCGGCTTGCTGGTATTTACGCAGCAGCATGCCAATATTTTTTTGGTCAACGGCATTGCCCATCCACCACCAGCGGGTCCACGGGCGGGTTTCTTTTTTAACTGCAGGCCAAACATTGGACTGCTTAACTTTGGTTTGTGCCGTTGCAGATGTAGCAACCACACAAAAAGTACTGATGTATAAAAGTTGCTTGATAAACATAGCGTAGTGTTTAGAGAGTGAAATTAATCCAGGTGAAAAACCGTTGTAAGCGGCGTACTTACCGGCGAATTATCTGGATTGGTTTCCATAATATCGGCCATATAGGCCCACCATTTTTGTACAATTTCGGTTGTGCCTAAATCCTGCGATGACTGGCCCGACTGCAGTTGAACGCCAAACAGCGTATTGGTCTCTTCATCCAGAAAAATAGTATAATCGCTTATGCCATTTTCCTTCAACAAGGCCGAAAGTTCAGGCCATATCTCGGTGTGCCGTTTTGTATATTCGTCTTTAAAGCCAGGTTTCAGCTTCATTTTAAAGGCTACTTTTTGCATAGGTGTTTTATTTTTCAATATTGTTATTCAGAGTTGTATGCAAGAAATTTTGTTCATTATGCTAAACTAAACACGGAACAGATCTCTACCATTCGTTTGAGATAACAGAAATGATTATTTTTTAATTATTGTCCTTTTCCGCTTTTAGCGGGAGCTGGCGAAGGCGTAGTATCAAACAGTTCATCTTTAACCGGTCTGGTAAAATTTTGCTGGCCCTTGCCCGCTTGCTCCAACAACCCGAAGTAAAAATATAAGGTGCGCTTGGTAGTACCGTTTAGATGGTTAAGCTCGCCGTTGGGGCCTAATTTAGGGGTGTTCATATCCACACCCAAAGCCAGCTTTGTACCCATGGGCGGTATAGCATCTAAAAAAGACAAATTACCTGACGGCAAAGCAGGAGCCGGTTTTATGCCCGACAATCCATAAAAATCAAACAAACGCACATATAAATTCGGTTCTTTGGCTGCTATTAAAAACTTGCCTTGCACGGTATTTAATTCCATCCAGGTTATATCGGCAAAGTAGCCTTTAAACTCAGGGAATATCCAGGGAGCACTACCGGTTTGGGTGTTATTATAGGCATTGATCCACACATCATCGGCCACGCCTTGTAAACGATTTTTCCAAACGCGGTATGGGCCTTTACCCAGCCATTTGGCCCCCAACACGTAATTTTCAGGATAATTAAAGGTAATGCCGGCATAAGGGTAATCGCCTTGTGGCAAATTGTACTCATAATCGAGACTTACCCAGCCGCTGTTAAACATTTTCCAGCGGGCGTATTTTAAGTCGCCGGTGTAGCTTACCTCTACCAGTTCGCCATCGGCTTCCTGACGGTGTTTAATGTCTTTAAAAGTGGCAGTGCCGCTTACCAGCCCCGGGCCGCCGCCAAAGTTTAATGGATCGCCGCTGTTACCCGTAAGCGACCGGATCTGACCGTTGCGTGTATTAAAGGTCAAAGCGATGGCGCCCGATTTGAGTTGCAGAGTTGAATCTGTTTCGATTACTGCAACCGGGTTTTTACCGGTTAAGGTCATAACGCTGTTCAGCAGGCGGTCATTGTTATTTTTCCAAACCCAGCGGTAAACCAGGTTTTTGAACGGGTCATAAGCCGAAAGCGTTAGCGCATCATAGCTTTTCCAATCCGCGGGCAGGGGCACATGCAGTTCACCTGCAGCTACCGGTGCAACTGAAGGACCATTTAACGTACCTTTTTTGCGTGTTATATAACCACCATCATTTTCATTAGGCTTACGATAATCAATTAATTCCCAACTGTAGGTACACTGATTAAGATTAGTGAAATGGAATCGGTTCTCTACCGGTATACTGCCATTAAAATTGGCAGGAAGCGTTTTCATGGTGATATGCACCGGTGAGAATATCTCACGCAGGGCAAAAAAGCTGCCTTCCTTTTCACGGTGCGGCCCAAGCACACCATCGGGCGCGTTTACACCATTTACGTCGATGATGCCGTTTTGGTCTGTACGCACGATGCCTTCATCAACCAGGGCCCAGATGAAACCACCGCCCGAGCGTTTCGATTTCCAGTGCAGGTCCCAGAAATCAGACATGCTGGTAGCAGCGCCACCATCATCCTGCGCATGCAAAAACTCAGTAGGCATATAAATGTTGGTGTCGGCCAATATGTTTTTGGTGCTGTAGTAATCTTCGTAGTGGTTACAATCAATGCCATTGTAAGCATTGCCCGGGCGGTGATGCGGGTGTATAACCGGGCGTTTCGAAAAATCGTATTGTGTAAAGTACTGATCGAGCTCTTTATTAGTACCGCCCTCGTTACCGTTATCCCAAAATATGATAGACGGGTGGTTCAAATCGCGCAGCACCATTTCTTTTACCAACTTTTTACCAGCGGCCGTGCTGTAATACTTTTGCCAGCCGGCCAGTTCATCCAACACGTATAAACCTAAAGAGTCACATATCTCCAGGAACTTCTTATCGGGCGGGTAATGCGACATGCGTACGGCGTTCATGTTCATTTCCTTCATCAGCTTCACGTCCATCAGCTGTATATCGTCGTTCAGGGTCCTGCCTGTTTCGGGCCACCAACTATGCCGGTTAATACCCTTCATTTTGATGTTGACCCCGTTGAGGTAAATGCCATCACCCTTGCGTATCTCAATAGTACGGAAACCAAATTTCTCAGTTGTTTGATGAATAACACTACCACCCGATTTAAGCGCTACGTTTACCTTGTACAGGTTAGGCGTTTCGGATGTCCACAACAAGGGATTATTTACACGGGTTGCTATATTTACCACCGTATCTGTTGCTTTTACATTGGCAGTAATGCTTTTTACCAGTTTGCCTTTTAAATCGGTTATCTGGGCAACCACCTGTAGGGCTTGCTTTAAGTGCTCGGGGTAAACCTGCATTTTAAAATTGCCGTTCGCTTTGGCATCTACTGCTATTTGTGCTATGTGCTGTTTAGGATAAGCAGCCAGGTAAACGGGGCGAAAGATGCCGCCAAAAATCCAGTAATCGGCCAAACGCTCCGCATTGTTTACCGATGCATCGGCAGACATTTTACTTACTCTGGCTTCCAGCAAATTGCTGCTGCCAAATTTCAGTTTGTTGCTGATGTTATATTTAAACTCATAAAAAGCGCCCTGATGTTTTTCGCCGGCTGCCTTGCCATTGATTTTAACTTCGGTATCGGTCATCGAACCCTCAAAAACCAGGTACACATCCATATTAGCCCAAGCCTGCGGCACCTTAAAATTGAGCTTATAGATACCCTGCTCATCGGCAAAGCGGAAGTTTTTGCCGTAGGTTTTATAATCGCGGCCATAATTGTAACTGCCAAAGCCTTGTTGCTCCCAGCAGGACGGCACGGCAATTTTGGTCCAGTAACCGCTTTTGCGTCCACCGGTGCAATAAAAATCCCATTGTACATTAGTGCGGTTGTCTTTACCCGAAAGATATTTGATTTGCCGGGTGCCCGGTGCCGGAGCAGCCGCCTGCGTACGGATGCTTAAAATACCCAACAGCAAAGCAAAAACAAGTTTTAATCGCGAAAAGGAAACAAAGTAAGTGTTGATCATCATAGGCTAATTATCATTCAACAATGCTCGAAATCACATCCGCATTGGTTGTGGTTTCATTATACTTTTTTAGCCAAAGCACGGCCAGCAATTATGCAGTAATTCAGACATTTTCGAGTTACAGCACAAAGCCTTTTTGCGGGCTAAAAACGGCATTATTGTATTATTATAGTTTTTAACTGGTTTTGGGGCTCAATGTACTCACTCGGCTACTTTCATCTATCCTGAACCATCATGTTTTTGTAAGCAAACTTATGTAATATCTTAGCATTTGATTAATAACAACTGCGGCATGATGCCACAGGATGGTTAGTTAAAAATGGATATATAGGTTAGCATTGCCAATTTAATTTTTCGCCTGGTAAGCTACCAATTACAAAACCACCTATTTTGCATGATGAGTTACTTTTCTTTGTCTATTGTTAAAGTTGCCTTATGGCTTGGCTTACCTGCGTTTTTAAGCAACCAGGCAAGCCGGCAATTTGTAACACCCACCGATACCCTTATCAAGTCAAATGGCAACCCCATCATCAGACATAAATATACGGCCGACCCGGGCGCTATGGTTTATAAGGAGAAGGTTTACTTGTACACCGGCCACGACGTTGCGCCCGAAAAGCAGGCCCGCTATGTGATGCACGACTGGCTATGCTTTTCATCAACCGATATGGTTAACTGGACCGAGCACCCCAGTCCGCTTAAAGCAAGCGATTTTGCCTGGGCTAAAGACGATGCCTGGGCTAGCCAGGTAATTGAGCGTAACGGTAAATTTTACTGGTATGTTGCTATTACACACAATACCATACATGGCAAAGCCATAGGTGTGGCTGTTTCTGACAGCCCTACGGGGCCTTTTAAGGATGCCCGGGGCTCGGCGCTTGTTACTAACGACATGACTACCGGCCAAACCAAAATTAGCTGGGATGATATTGATCCCACCGTTTTTATAGACGATGATGGACAAGCCTATCTCATTTGGGGTAACACAGCCTGCTATTATGCGAAACTCAAAAGCAACATGACGGAGCTTGATGGCCCTATACAAACGTTTACAGGCTTGCCGCATTTTACCGAGGCTCCCTGGATACATAAGCGCAATGGTTGGTATTACCTCTCATACGCGTATGAGTTTCCAGAAAAGATAGCCTATGCCATGAGCCGCAGTATTACCGGCCCCTGGCAGTACAAAGGCATTATTAATGAGATAGCCGGAAACTCCAACACCAACCACCAGGCCATTATTAACTTTAAAGGCAAAGATTATTTCATCTACCATACTGGTGCTTTAGCTGCTGATGCAGGCGGTTTTCACCGTTCGGTTTGTATCGATTACTTATACTACAATAAGGATGGGACTATAAAACGGGTGATTATGACGAGTGAAGGAGTTAAACCGGTGAAGTAGAATTCCAGTTCAAACTATATTGACTTATGAAAAAAACAGCTTTATTTTTTATACTGATATTCATAACCTCTACCCTTTTTGCTCAAGCAACATGGTACAACGTACGTACGTATGGTGCAAGAGGCGATGGGCAAACACTGGATACGAAAGCTATTAACCAGGCCATTGATGCGGCCTCGGCAGCGGGTGGTGGCACAGTATATTTTCCGGCAGGGAATTATCTAAGCATTTCTATACACCTCAAAAGTAAGATCACTTTACGTTTGGAGCAAGGCTGCACGCTCATAGCGGCCGATACCGGTTATGATGAGCCGGAGCCGAACCCTGCAGGCGGCAATTACCAGGATTTTGGCCATAGCCACTGGCATAACAGCTTAATTTGGGGTGAGAATTTGGAGGATGTTTCCATTATTGGGCCTGGCAAAATATACGGCAAAGGGTTAACCCGCAGTTCATTCCCTAAAGCAGGACAGGGCAACAAGGCCATTGCACTGAAACTTTGCCGTAGTGTGATGCTGAAAGATTTTACCTTATTGTATGGTGGCCACTTTGGTTTGCTGGCCACCGGTGTGGATCACCTTACCATTGATAACGTAATGATGGATACTAACCGTGACGGCATGGATATAGACTGCTGCCAGAACGTACGGATAGCCAACTGCGCTGTAAATTCTCCTTGGGATGATGGCATTTGCTTAAAAAGTTCTTACGCTTTAGGCTACAACCGTGCCTGCGAAAACATTACGATCACCAACTGTAACGTAAGCGGGTTTGACCGCGGAACTTTTGCCGATGGCACCTACCAGCGTAAAGAAGCGCACCTGGTGCCCGACCATGAGGGTCCTACAGGCCGCATTAAATTTGGTACCGAATCGAACGGTGGTTTTAAGAACATTGCCATTAGCAACTGTACCTTTCAGTTTTGCCGCGGACTGGCACTCGAAACGGTTGATGGCGCCAGTTTAGAAGATATTACCATCACTAACATCACTATGCGCGATGTTGTGAACTCGCCTATATTTTTACGCCTGGGTGCCCGCATGCGCGGCCCCGCTGGTACACCAGTAGGTAGTTTGAAACGGGTAATTATCAGCAACCTGATGGTGTACAATGCCGATTCACACTTTTCATCGCTTATAACCGGCATACCCGGACATGATATTGAAGATGTGCAACTCAACAACATTCGCATTTACTACCGTCCGCTTGACTCGGCAGCCAGCAAAATACAACAAGTGGTACCTGAACACGAAAAGCTTTACCCTGAACCCGAAAAATTTGGCGTGTTACCCGCTTACGGTTTCTTTATCCGCCATGCTAAAAACATTAAGCTGAATAATGTGGAGGTAAGTTATTTAACTACCGAACCCCGTCCGCCGTTTATATTCAACGATGTGAAAGGCATTATCCTTAACGAGGTAAAAGCACAGGTGCCTGCAGGGCAGCCAATGTACAAGTTGAATAAAGTAAGTGGCTTCGAAATTTTGCCCGAGAGATGGCTTAACAAGAACCTGATTGAGGAAGTGAAGTAATTGCACTTTGATGTAATATGTTGCAAATCTTCTTCTTGGTTGTAACTTACAGTTTGAGTTTAGTTAACTTAACAAGCACAACCATAACATAAAACAAAAGGCCTGAGCATACACTCAGGCCTTTTGTCAAACCAATCAAATTAAGGTATTACTTTACTTGTAAAGCAATATTTTCGCGGTTACTATGGATGGTTTTTATCCATAGCACTTTGCTGTTTTTATCATAATACCAGCCCGATGCATTTTGCAATGCATCAGCATCGCCGGCTTGTTTAATTGCTTGTCCGTTCTCGGTCACGCTGTTAGGCGTGGCTCTATCCCAACGTATTTTGGCTACATAAGCATGGCTGCCAGGAATAAACTTACCTTGCGGCTTATTAACCGTCAAAGTATATCCACTTGCTGTTAAGGCGCTGCTGATATGCGTTTGGCTATAATCACCTTGCTTATATTTTAGGCTTAGTCCGTCATCCTCATACAAATCAAAGCTCGATGCGGCTGATGGGAATATATCCAGCGTAATCACATCGGTAGCTTTTGCATCCATGTAATTCATTTCAGGCTGCATAGGGATAATGCTACCCGCTTTCACGTACAACGGCAACTTATCAAGCGGTGTTACTACATGAATGTATTGCTTGCCGGTATAAGTCTGCCCGGTCCAGTAATCTACCCAATTACCCTCGGGCAAATAAACGGTGCGGGTTTGGGCACCTTTAACCGTAACAGGGCAAACCATCATATTGTTGCCAAACAGGTACTGGTCGCCAATATCATACACATTAGGGTCGCTTTGATAATTTAACACCAAGGCGCGCATTAAAGGCATGCCTGTTTCATACTGATTATGTGCACTGCTATAGATGTAAGGTGTTAAACGGTAGCGCAGCTGGTCATACTTTTTAAAGTTAGCCAAACCTTCGGCTCCATAGTTCCAGGGTTCTTTATAACCCGGATGATCCATACCAAACACCATAGCCACCGGACTAAACATACCAAATTGCACCCAGCGGATATACAACTCAGGGTCGGCCGCATGCTCAAAACCGCCCATACAGTGCGACCAGTAGCCCACGCCAGATAAACCAACATTTAAACCTGCTTTAATAACCGGTGCAAAGTATTGCCATTCGCTTGGCCAGTCGCCGGCAAAAATGTATGGGTAACGTTGTATACCTGCATAACCTTCGCGGGTTTGGTTAACACCTCTAAAACCATTAAGCTCCTGAAACTTCAGATAAGGTGCTTTCGCATAAGCAATAGGAAACACATTATGCAGCTTCTCAATCTCTTTACCGGTTGGCCCAACTTTGTCACTTTCATTTGCCAGGTGACCAAAGGCGCTACCTTCATCAGTCTTTAGCATTTTAGCACCTATGGATGCAACCCGCATAACACCATTGTTCCACCACCAATCGGTGGCTTTCTGGTCAAAAAAATTAACGAACTCACCCGGCTTACCGTTTTCAGGGTAAGTGTATCCTTTGGCACGGGCTTGGTCGAGAAGGTCATAAGTTTTACCGTTATCAAACCGTGGGCGCAAGTGCAGCCCCACAACTTTGTAATTGAGACCATATAAGGTATCAAACATGGCTTTGGGGTTTTTGAAGGTTTCGCGCCACTCAAAAGAAGTAGCGCCTTTACCACCCACCTTGCCAAAAATACGCCACGTTGAATCCAAAAATAAAATATCAACCGGAATGCCCATCTCACGCATTTTACGTGCCAGGGCAATTACATAAGCATCAGATGTTTGTTCCTCATGCCCCCATGTGCCGCCACTGTACGTACCCATATGCAAGCCGAAAGCAAATTTGGGCAACATAGGCGCTTTGCCCGTAATAGAAATATAGGATTTTAAAATACTCGGAAAATCGGGACCATACATAAAGTAGTAATCTAGCTGTCCGCCTCTGCTCGCAAAGCTGTATTGATCGCCGTTTTGGCTGCCCATATCCCAGGTGGTGGCGTTAGGTGTGTGTAAAAAGACACCATACCCACGGGTGCTCATAAAAAACGGAATGGGCGAATAGTTAGCCTCATTAATATTATAAGCACCAACCAGGTGGTTACCGTTAATACTTTTACCCCGACCTACATTTAAATTAAGCTTTTTGTTGCGCTGGTCAATAAAGTCCATACGCTCGCCAAAGCCGAAGAAGTGCTCATCGGCCTGCAGTTGCTTAGTACAGCCGGCCGACTCGCCTTTTTGCCAGGCGCCGTCCTGATCGGCTGAGAGCAGTTTGCCCGTCAAATTATAAACGCTTACCTTAAATGGCGAAGAATTTATCAACACCTTGATTTTAGCTGTTGCCAGCTGTACACCGGTTTTAGTAGCAGTTGCTTTAACAGCTACATTAGGCCAGCTGTAGCTCTCCTGCATCAAAAACTCATCAGGCTCAAATTTGCCATTGTGGCTCATGCGCACCCTGAACATGGTTGGCGAGCAAAACTGCAAACGGATACTTTCGCCCCTGGCTTTAAACACGTACTCGCTACCATCCTTTACCAAACCTTTAACAGTTTGCGCTTTCAGGATAGTTGCAGGCAGACAGATCATGGAACTACCTGCTAAAAACAGTAACTTATATAACGCTTTCATTACTTGCTCAATCGGTATACTTCACTACCGGCCAATAAAAAGCAGCCCAAACCATAATCCTCAAAATCGGGGATATGATCATAATTTACAGGTTGACCATCTTTTGGCTCTTTACCGGTGCCTTGTACAAAGCCCAGCATTCCATCAGGGTGCAGGCAATCCTTAATCATGGCATTCCAGGCCTTGGTTACAATGGGCTCATATTTTTTCTTTTTTAAGATGCCGTTGTTAACCCCCCAAGCCATTCCGTAAGCAAATAATGCCGTACCGGTTAGCTCTTTACCACCATAATTGGTTGGATCCATTAAGCTAACGTTCCAGTAACCATCCTGACGCTGAAGGGGTACCAGTGCTTCTATCATGTCTTTATACATGTTTAGATATTCCTGGCGGTGAGGTGCATTTTTAGGCATCACTTCCAGCACACGTACCATGGCAGCTAATACCCAGCCATTACCGCGCGACCAGTAACAGTTGGCACCATTAGGCTCCTTGTACGGCGGCACAAAGTCTTTATCGCGCCACCATAGACGCTCTTGCGGGTTATATAAACCTTTGCCACCATGTACTGTTTTGGAGTAGTTATAGATATCGTACATTTTTTCGTAATACCGATTATCGTTATAAATAGCGCCCAGTTTAGCAAAAATGGGCATGGCCATTTGCAGCGCATCAATCCAATGCCAGTCGTCAACCTTATCGCTGGTAAGCATTAAATCAATGTTCTTTTTAATGGGTTCAATATAAGCCGGATTTTTATCCAGCTGATACATCTCAATGTAAGTTTGGCCACAGCACTGGTTATCAGCATTGCGCGTGTTCAGTCCGTCGCGTGGCTCCCATTTGTGGTGGTTGCCCCAATCAAGCGCATATTGGTAATATTTTTTCTTCGGGTCTATTTTATGCAAAGCCATCAGGCCTTCATAGTAAACGGCACGCGTCCAAAGGTTGCTGGTACGTACCCGGTTCACGTTTGTGGGCGTAGCCGGATCGGGCCATTTTTTCATGAAGTATTCATTGGCCAGTGCCATATCACTTACAATCTTGGTTTTAGCAGGCAGCTTTTGCGCATGTAAGCCTTTAAAAGGGGCCACCAGCAGCAGTCCTGCTATTACTGAATAGCCTATTTTACTTTTTAACATAATTATAATTTATGATAGATCTCAATTTCGTTAATGCCTAATATGGCTTTTTTATCCGGAATTACTGCGCCAGCGGCATCCTTTTTACCGGTTACCTCTACCAGTCCAAAGCCGTCTTTATCAGTGTTTGCACCTGCCAGTTCAACTGTTAAAGTGCTGCCCTGGGTTGATTTTACCGGCAGGGTTACATAGCCAAGGCTTTGCGTTGTTTCGCCCGAATACACTACTTTGCCATCAACTTTTATACGGATTGGATAACGGCGGTTACGCCAGTTATCCAGCTTCAAAGTTACCTCATCTACCCGCTCAGGCTTTGCAAAAGTGTATTTGATCCAGCCGTTTTGCAATTGACCATCACTGGCCCAGCTGGTTATTTCATTGTCATCATAACTACCGTTAGCTTTCTCATTGTTAGATCCTGCCGTAACGCTGGCAATATCGATAGCCTTGCGGCTCAAAGTAAAAGATGGCCCTTGTGGCGTTGGGCCGCGTTTAAGGCTTCCCTTTAATGCACTCGCCGAAAAATAGGGAGTTAAACCATTATTTACCTGTACAGGCTTTGACGTTAGGCTTATGTTAGCGCTTTTTAAACCATCGGCGCTGGCCTGCAGGGTTATTGCACCTGCTTGTGGTAACGAGCGCAGAATCACCCTGTTTACGCCACACTCTACCGGCAGGCTTTTAACTAAAATGTAATTTCCGGGTCCTTGAGCCAAGCCTCCACGCCATTCTGCCGGGCCATTGAGGGTGAAGTTGATCATATTTAAAGCAGTTGGGCAGCGTTGTCCCTTGGCATCTACCACTTCAACGTCTACTAAAGCGAGGTCTGCCCCATCGGCCATTAAGCCAGTTGGGCTGGTGTGAGGTGTAAGCCTTACCGCCACAGGGTCACCAGCTGTTGTTAGCGTTTCTTCATTCAGTTTTTTGCCGGTTTTATCAAAGCTAATGGCTTTTAATTGGCCTGGCTGCCAGGCTATGTTTTTAAAGGTAAATACAAATTGGTTCGACTGCGTGCCATAGCCTAATGATTTGCCATTGAGTAATAGCTGAACCTTGTCGCCTGTAGAAATCACATAAACATCTTTTTTTATGCCTGATTTATAGTTCCAATGGCCTACTAAATGGATGCCGTTTTTATTAGGATCAACCCAGCCGTCCCAAACTACTTTATGGGTATAAAACCCATCTTTAGGGATACGCAAGGCGTCTACCTCGCCGCTGCGGCGGTAATTTTCCGTACCACGGAAATGCGTATTAGAATCAGAAAAGACAATATTTACGCCACCCGAGCTTACGCGCTTGCCCGTGCCCGGACGCTCGCGCCAGTAATCATACCAACGTACTGCATTTTCTACAGCGTGCGAGTCTTGATTACGATTATAATTAAAGCCGCTTTCCTGCTTATATTTTGGTCCGTCACCGTTTTTATGGAAGGGCGGCGAATACTCATCCCAGTATTTACGCAGCGCTTCATCACGCGAATACTCCATAGCCCAGAAAGGCATTTTAGCGCTTTTGTTAATGTAAAGCATCTCGCCACCATACTCGGCTACTTTGCTATCCAGCATCTCGCGCGAACCGGAGGCACGACCGCCATGCGGATCAAACTCATCACGTATGGCTTTCATATCTTTCATGTGCTCTTCGGTAATACCTTTATTACCCGACTCATAAAATACAATGCTGGGATTATTGCGGTTATAAACCATGGCATCGCGCATCACCTCCAGGCGATGCTCCCACCGGCGGTCTTTAGGGTCGCCCTCGGCATCCCCTGCTGGCATGGCTTGTATAAGGCCAACGCGATCACATGATTCTACATCTTGTTTTGATGGAGTTACGTGCATCCAGCGTACCAGATTGCCGTTGCTTTCTACCATCATCCCGTTACTGTAATCGCTTATCCAGGCAGGCACATCGGTGCCCAGCGCGGGCCACTCATTGGTGCTCCGTTGTGCATAACCATGCATCTGGATAACCCGGTCATTCAGTTTAACCATGCCGTTGCCAAACTCGGTCTTACGAAAACCGGTTTGCGTTTTCACCACATCTACTACAGCACCATCCACCTTAAGCACAGTGTATACATCATATAAATAACCGTACCCCCAACTCCAGAAATTTAGATTGGTAAGCGGAATATCGGCTTTCAGTATTTGTATTTGGCCTGGTGCTATTGTTGCTTTAGCGCCGGCAGCTGTCTTAATTATCTTACCGTCTCTATCGGCAACTATTACCTCAAGCTCTACGTTTTTAGGTGCTTCGTACTCGTTTTTAACCTGCGTTTCGGTAGTAACAACAGCTTTACGGGCAGCTACATCAAAATTGTGCGGGTATATATAAGTTCCGGTAGTTTTAAAAGACGAATAAAGCGGCAGCGTTTGGTAAAGCCTATCGGTTACGTACAGGTTTACATTTTTGTTGATGCCGCCGTAGTTGGCGTAAAAATTAGCGTTGTTCCACTGAAAGGTGCTATTGGTTGATTTTTCGCGGTAGTCCCAGCGGTTATCAACACGTACTGCAATTTCATTGTCGCCGGTTGGGTTCACCTTGTTGGTAATGTCAAACCCGAAGGCCATAATGCCGTTTTCGTGTAAACCCAGCGGCTTACCGTTCAGGAAGAACTCACCTGCCTGGCGTATACCTTCAAACTCTAAAAACAGCTTTTTACCAGCGCTACCCTGCGGCACCTGAAACTTTTTTCGGTACCAGCTAATTCCCGCCGTTAAATCATGAATGTCTTTTTTGAATGCATCATCCTCATTAAAGGCATGCGGTAGTGTTACGTTTTTCCAGCCGGCATCATTAAAGTCCGGCTTTTCGGCGCCGGTGGTATCGCCCGGATATAGTTTCCAATCAGGATTGAAATTGTACTTTGCCCGCGCTACAGGTAACCGGGTTGTGGTTTGTGCACTGGTTTGTAATGCCAAGCACATCATAGCACATAGGGTAGTAAGTAAATGTTTTCTTTGCATATAACTGGTTGTAATTATGAAACTCAGGCAAGGCGTACCTTACCTGAGTTTAAATTTTTAACGTGCGTATACCCGCGCGGAGCGAGACTTACTTTGCCAAGTATTTACTTAATGAAAAGCCTTTACTGTTTTTAATTCCTTTGGCTACGAGCTGGGCATTTAATTTGGCGCCGGCCTCACTGGTATGGGTATGGTCGGTGGTTGTAAAGTAGGTTGATCTAACTTTGGCTTCACCTTCCTGGTCATAAACATCGGCCACTAGTGCGTTCAGGTCTATAAATGTAGCACCGGCTTGCTTAGCTGCCTGAGAGGCCCATAAAACGTAGCTGTCAGTACTGCGGTTAACCTTACTATCTTTCCAGTTATCGCGCGGAATGAGCGAGCATACGGCAACGGTGGCTCCTTTGGCCTTGGCCTCATTGATCATTTTACGCAGGTACCAGCCGTAGCTGTGTATCACTTCGTTCTTCTTAGTAAGCGGGTTATACAACTCCTGCTGCTCATCACTGTTGTTTTTAATGGTACCCCGGGCGCGCGAACTATCTACCAGCGGACTGGCGTCATTGTGCCCGAACTGCATGATCACGTAATCGCCGGGTTTAATTTTCACCAGTACTTTATCCCACCAGCCCTGCGTTTGAAACGTGCGGCTGCTGGTACCACCCAATGCATCATTTTCAACCGTAATTTTAGTGGTATCAAAGTAAGTACCCAGGTAATTGCCCCAACCCCACAGGCCACCATCACCTTTACCCTTGCCGTTCTTTACGGTTGAGTCGCCCACAAGGTATAGCACCGGCTTGGGCTTTTGCATAAATGAGAACAATACACCGGCAGTAAACACCAGTGCTACCGCAAAAAGCAAGGTCTTCAATTGATTAGAACGCATCATCTTATTTCTTTAAGTACTTATTTAATGTAATTGATTTGTTGGCCTTAATACCTGCTACTACCGACTCGGCATTAACCGTAGCGCCCAGTTTATTGGTATGAGTATGGTCACCGGGAAAGAATTTCTTAACCGAGTCGGCACCCCAGGCATCATATTTATCGGCGGATATGCCGTTCAGATTTATGAAAGCCACTTTTTCCTGCTCAGCTATTTCCCTAGCCCATTTGCCATAATCATTATCGGCACGCAGCACTTTGCCGTCTCTAAATTCGTTACGTGGAATCATAGACAGTACAATTGGTGTAGCGCCTTTGGCTTTGGTTTCGCGGATGAACTTGCGCAGGTACCAGCCGTAAGTATGCACGCTTTCCTTGGTACCGTTTGGCCAGGTTAGTTCCACTGTTTCCTCACCAGTTCCTTTTAAAACACCCCGGTAACCTGCCTTGTTTGTATCCGGCTTGCTGCCCTCGTTGTGGCCAAACTGCATCAGCACGTAATCGCCGGGACGAAGCATGCTATCCACCCGGTGCCAGCGGTTTTCCTTTATAAAAGTACGGGTGCTGCGCCCGGCCATAGCCTGGTTATTTACGCTGATCTTGCTTTCATCAAAATAGCTGCCCAATATGGAGCCCCAGCCCCACTGCACCTTATCGCTGTTATGAACCGTAGAATCACCAATGAGGTAAATAGTTGGTTTGGATGGCTGTTTAAAAGCCAGTACCACTAAGCAAGCTAAGGCGGCTACAGTGGTTATTTTAATTAGCTTCATAATGATATATTGTTACTTAATTAGGATAGTTAATAGTTGGCATAGTTTAATCACTGTACAATTTGTAAAGTAATAGCGGCCTCGGGCAAACCGGCCATGGTAGCTTTTAAAGTAACCGGCCCTGTTTTTAAAGTTTGATTATTCCCCTTTACCAACGCCATGCAATGGCCTTGATAAGCTTTACGCGCGCCCCCCTGGTATGATTCATGACTGGCTACATTGCCATTGTCAACTGCTGCAATTTCGGCCGGGCCGCTGATGCTAAATTTCACCAGATCATCAGTATTAGCGCAAACGTTACCCGCTGCATCTACTACGGTAACGTTTACCTGTGCAGCATCGTCCCACCGGTGCGTTAACTGATTGCGGCTGGCCGTAAGCAGCAGTTTGGCCGGCGCACCAGCCGATTTAAATTCTTCTGTTGTAACTTCTTTACCCTTGTTGCGACCTACCGCTTTTAATGTTCCCTTTTCAAAAGTAAGGTCCCATTCGCGCGGCGCATCATTGGCCGGTTTTGGCTTAATACCTTGTGATTTGCCATTTAAAAACAGTTCTACCTCGTCGCAATTGCTGTACACCTGCACTTTGGCATTATCGTAGGTCCCGAAATCGGCGGGTGTCCAGTTGGCTACCCAGTTGCCTGTACCATCGTTATCGGCACGCCTTACCATGTGTACAACCGGCTTGTCGCTCCACCAACTTTGGCGTTGCAGACCCAGCGGCTTCCAGTTACCCATGCGGTCTATCAGGCCAGAATCATGCGTTGTATTAGGCCAGCCTTCTTCGCCCAGGTAGTCTATGCCCGTCCATAAAAACTGGCCTGCCATATAGGGTTTATCGCGCAGGGCCAGCCACTGGGCTATGTCATGGGCGTTTTCAGTACCAATTACAATCCAATCAGGGTGCGCTTCATGCGCAGCTATGATTTCTTTCTCGCGATAATTTTGACCTACTACATCCATCATAGCTGCAAAACCATTGGCATACACACCAGATACGTTGGGCCTGAACAGCGCCATAGTAACCGGCCTGCCCGGATCAAGCTGATGAATGAGATTTTGCTGATCGCGATATTTCTTAAATCCGGTAGAATCGTTCAGGTTATCATGAATTTCGTTCCCTACGCTGTAAATAACGATAGATGGGTGGTTGCGGTCGCGCATAACCATTTCGCGGGTGTCGCGTTCCCACCAGTCGGTAAAATACAGGTTGTAGCCTTTTTCGCCATTGGGTTTGGAGGCATTCCATGTATCGAAGGTTTCATCCATTACTACAAGGCCCATGCGGTCGCACAGGTCCAAAAACTCAGGTGCCACAGGGTTGTGAGATGTGCGGATGCCGTTCACACCAATTTGTTTCAGCGTTTTAAAGCGTTCTTCCCAAACATCTAAAGGCACTGCAGCACCCACGGCGCCACCATCATGGTGTAAACACACACCTTTTATCTTTATATTCTTTCCGTTAAGCCAAAAGCCAGTCGCCGCTTCAAATTTTGCTTCGCGAATGCCAAAAACGGTTTTCTCATCATCTATTACTGTACCGCCCTGATTAACCGTAGTGATAGCGGTATAGAGATTGGGTTGATCCAGGTTCCATAACTTTGGATTTTTCACATCGGCTTGCAGTATAAAATCAGCCGTTACACCTGCCTTAACCGATTGACTTTTTTCAACCGTGGCTACGATTTTACCAGCATTATCGGTTATGGTGGTCATTACCTTGTAATCAGCTGACTTATCAGATTCATTTTTTACCTGTGCCTGAATTTTAACAGTACCTTTTGCGGCGGTGGCAACCGGTGTAGTTATATATACGCCGTTAGGTGTTAAATGTACCAAATCGGTTTGCACTAACCTTACATGCCTGTATATACCTGCGCCTGTGTAATACCGCGATGCAGGCTGAATACTATTATCTGCCCTTACGGAAATAACATTTGAGCTACCATAAGTAAGGTAAGGTGTGATATCATATCTGAATGTGCTATAGCCATAAGGTCTTTTGCCTAAATGATGCCCATTGATCCACACATCACTATTAGCCATTACACCATCAAATTCCACATACATTAACTTAGGAGTAGCCGGCTTGCTAAACGTAAAACATTTACTGCGATACCAGCCCACGCCTGATGGCAAGTACCCTCCTCCCCGGCTGGTAGGGTTGGTTTGACTATAGGGCCCCTCAATACTCCAGTCGTGAGGTACGGTTACCTCACGCCACTTTTTATCGTCAAAAGCCAATTGTTCGGCGCCGGCAGTATCGCCTTTGTGAAACTTCCAATTGGTATCAAAAGCTACATTGACACGTTTAATTGTGGGGCGCTGGGCTTGTGCGGTAACAGCAATAGCCAATAATGAGAAGGCTGTAACGAAATATTTTTTCATACCGTTAAGGTTTAGCCGAAAGCAGATTAGGTATAGTTAGTTTTGAATTATCAGTAGCGGTAATAGTGCTATTATTCCATTTCCAGCCTTGAGCATACTTTACTTCGCCCGCTGTTTCAACCGTCATATTCACATTATCAAACTGAAAGTTTTGCAGTTGTGATTCTTGCAAACCGATAGCATTAACGGCTTTTTTAGCGCCGTTGACTTTTATGTTAGAAATGAAAACGTCTTTGAAATGCGGAATACCCTTGGATGCCGGCTCTACCTTGGTGAGCATTTTTTTCCAGTGCGGCGGCAGGGTACTTTCGGTATAACCGTCGGGCAGCTTGGAATAGCTGTAGCTCGGGTTCCAGTTCATGGTGATCTGGAAGGCTGTTCGTACGTTGTTCATGGTGATGTTAGTGAAATGAATATCTTCCACCGTTCCACCACGCGTAGTGGCCGATTTAATGTTTAAGCCGTTGCTTGTTCCGTTGCCTACCAGGTTGGTTGCGTACACGTGGCGTATTCCCCCTGATGTTTCGCTACCCAGCGTAAGCAAGCCCGAGCCTGCCCGGGCCACACAGTTGCGAATAACTACGTACTCGGTAGGTTTATTCACCCGCAGGCCATCCCAATCTCTGCCCGACTTCAGGCAAAAATCATCGTCGTTACAATCAATATCACAATTTTCAATCAATATCTTGGTTGATGAATCCACGTCAATTCCATCGGTGCTTGGTCCGTGGCCATCTACATTATTACGAATGGTAATGCCATCAACGGTCACTTGGCTGGAGTAAAGTAACTGCACCGTCCAGAAACCGGCCTGCTGCAGGGTAATGCCCTTAATGGTTACGTCGGTTGAGTTCGTTACCAGCAGTGTTCGTGGCCTTTTGGCATCGTAATCCACTATCCAGCGTAAACCTTTAGGCTCATACTCCTTACGCATATTCCAGTATAAATCCCAAAAAGGCTTGCCTTGTGCATTGACCAACCCTTTACCTGTAATAGCTGCATTGCGCTGCCCCATAATGTTGAGAAGCGCTGCGGGCCATTTCATTTCTATACCGGCTATACGTGTATCTATTTCCGGGTAGTCGGCAATGTTCTGACTGCCCATTAATTCGGCACCTTCATTCAGTTGCAAGTTCACATTACTTTTAATGAACAGTGAACCGGTTAAATACTTTCCAGACTTAACTTCAACAATACCGCCACCAGCGGCCGAACATTTATCTATGGCCTGCTGAATAGCTTTGGTGCTGAGTGTTTTGCCGTCGTTTACTGCTTTGTAATCGCTAACGAGGTAAACTTTGGTTTTATAAGGAAAACTTTTCGCGCCTACCGTTTTAACCCAGCCTGGTTCGTCAGCAGCTTTAGTCACGGGTAAATTTAATGCCACCGATGCAACTAAAAGCAGCAAGTATTTCATCTTAATCGTCATATATGAAATCATTCTGCCTTGTTTGATTTGGCAGCCTTGGCTACTTCAACTGCGTAAATTTCATCGTGCCCTTCAAAGTTGGCTCTAAAAATCACCCATTTTTCATCGGGAGAGAAGTGTACGTTAGGCTCTTGCTTATAATAGTGATTCTTCATGTTAACCAACTTTTCTGACTTGAACTTATCACCTTCGGGCCTGAACAGATAGATCCACATGCCATCGGGCGCTTTGGCAACCTGGCCCGGGTCGCCGCCATCACCGCAAAAAAGCTTTTCATCTTCCGTTACATTAAAATGGATTGACCATTCATTACGGTTCATTTCGTAAATCTTCTCTTTACCCGTTTTCATATCGTATCCGGCTAGGAAGAAGGTTTGCCCTTTAGGCTTTTGCAGATCGAACCACTCCGTGTTGCCATTTGGCGACCAGAACTCGTGACCGGCAATTTCCATAGGCATTGTACGCTTATGCAAAAGGGTAGATTTGTTGGTTTTGATATTGTAGTTCCAGATGCGGTCTACTTTTTCCCAAGGGCCCTCATGGCAGTAGGAAAGTATGTTTGGATCAGTAGTAGAAAACAACAGATGGTTGGTCCACTCGTTCTCGCGGTTTACTTCCTTCAATTCCTTGGTTTTAGTGTTGAGTATATACAGCACATGCTCAATATGTGCGTTGTAAATCCGCTGGAAGAAATCTTTTTTTTCAGGGTACTGCTTTAATATCTCACGCTCCTGGTCGCCTACTGCTTTTACGCAGGCCATGTAAGTACCATCGGCATTTACCGTACCCACCCTGCCCTTAAATGAGGGGTCGAAAGCATAAATAAAACGCTCTTTACGGGTATCTACGTTGGCAGCAAACACGCTATCGCCGCTTTGGTAATAGGCCTCACGTGTTTTAGCGCAAACCATTTCGCCGGCCACGCGAGCCCTGTTGGTTAGCTGTGCAACTTTTTTTGTTTTCAGATTAAGGGTGAATAACTGTTTGCCATCAGTTGTTGTACCACCTGAGAAAACCATGATATCGCCTTCGCTTTTTAGCTGAGGTACAAAACAGTTGTTGTTAAAATAGAAACTGGTGTTGCCGCCCGGTCGGTTAACTAAGCGCACTACTTTGTGGCCGGTATCTTTGTCAATCCATTGGGCAACGGCCATGGGCTGTTTGTTGGCGCCGGTTTCGAGCATAGGTTGCGCTTGTGCAGCTATGCAGTAGCAGCTAAGAGCGAACAGCGGGGCGAACAGTTTCTTTTTCATAACAGGTAGTTTTGGTTAGTTACCATCTGGTTTAATGGCAGAATTTTTGGGGCTTAGCGGCCAGTTGAAGCTTTCGATGGGATCAGGTTTTGATGGGTCGAACGTTTTGGTATCAACCAGATACTTTTTCAGGCCCAGGTTATTCGTTTTAACTCCTTCTACAATACATTTAGCCAATTCGTAGGCACCGTAAGGGTTAAAGTGTGTATTATCTTCTAAAGCCTTATCCTGACCAGGAAAGGTATTAGCAGGATAATGTACCAGTGCTTTCTTAGAATTTTCGACACCCAGGGCATCGTAAAATTTCGTTACCATTTGGTTCAGGTCAATCAAAGGCACATTAAGTTCTTGGGCTACCTTGCGGGCGGCAGCTGGGTAATCGCCCAGTGTGTTTACCGTTTTACCTTCGGCATCGAATGAGCGGCGGGCTGTAGAGGTTACAATAACTGGGTTGGCTTTATGTTCGCGTGCCTGCATTACAAACAGCTTTAAGCGCTCGGTATAAGATTTATAAGCGCCATCGTTAGGGCCCTTCTCTTTCTGATCGTTGTGGCCAAACTCTATGAACAGGTAATCGCCGGGTTTAATAAGACTCATAACTTTTTCCAGGCGCTTACTGCCTATAAAGCTACCCAGCGTGAGGCCCGACTCAGCATGATTGGCAATGGCTACACCTGGCTTAAAAAAACGAGGTATCATTTGCCCCCAGGCAGCCCAGGGCTCATCGTCCTGGTCAACCACGGTTGAGTTGCCTGCCAGGTAAACGGTAATTTGATTTTCTACCTTTTCAATTTCAATAGCACTAACCGCAGAGTTACCCGCAAACTCAAGTGTAAGCTTATTGTCCCAATCCAGCTTGCCGTTTTCACGGGGTTTCAGTTTTACCATTTCGCCGTTAGCAATCTGCGGCATACGGATGTTAACTATAAAACTTACCTTTTTTGATTCATTAGGCTTGGTGGCAAAGTTTTCGACCATTAAACGGCGCGACTCGGCCTTAACGGTAGTTTGGGTAGGCCCTTCAGCATCACCCAGGGTTAGTGTTACTTTATAATTCCCCTCGGGTACGGCTGCCGAAAAGTAAAAGGGTTTATTGCTGGTTACAAAGCTGCTGCTATGACCTTTACGCATGATAACTTGCGAAGCAGTGCCCATGTCAAATCCATAATCGTTATTATAATTTTTTGACGTGCTAACGGCCGTAAAACCGGCTTTAGGCTTAGCTCCGCTTAGGTCGAACCGGTAGTTGGTTGCCGCGGTTTGTGCCCAAACAGGCGTAGCTAAGCTTGCGCAGAGCCCGGCAAACGACAGGGCCAAATATTTGATAGCCATCGGCTTCATGATCTGTAACATTAAATATTATACAGCGGTTTATAACTGCACGGTGCAGATTTGGTTAGATACTGTAGGCTCAAATTTATCTGATGCAGGGCTAAAGGGTATCCTGTACCGTCCTGAAAAGGCCGTGAACCGGCAATTACAACCACTTTATAACAGCAATGATACAATCACTGCTAAGGCTTTAAGCTAATGTAGGTTGGGGCATTACGGTCGCAGGTAAGTTTGCCATCTGCATACTTCAGCTCGGCCACCTGTAAACTGCTTCGTTGCCGCTCATACTGGCTGGTAGCCGGCGGTGTAGTACGGCCGGGATGCGTGAAGTAATAGATGTAGGCACGGTCATGGTTCACCACAATATCTGCATGGCCGCCTATTACGCCGTCATCAGCACCAGTACCGGGGGCTTGTAATATGTTATCGGGCTGGCGTTTCCAGTTCAGCATATCATCAGAGCTGTACACGGCCAAACCACGCCAAACGTCGGTTATCATCCAGTACTTACCTTTCCAGGTAAATACTTTGGGGCCTTCGCCCCCTTGGTCGGCTACCGCTTTTTTACCGTCGGTCCAGCTATACAGGTCTTTACTATCGGCGTAGTAAATTGACTTATGGTCGCGCTCGTTATTGTACCACATGCGCCAGTTGCCATTGGGCATACGAGCCACACAAGCATCAATAACCTTGTCGGTAGCCAGTTTGAGGGTTGATTCATACTTCCAGTTCAGAAGGTTGGTGCTGGTGAGGTGTAAAATGTTTCGGGGGTGACTCCAATCCTTAAACACGCCTGGTACATACGTAAGGTACATATGATATAACCCGTTGTGTTCAATAATCTCTGGAGCCCAGTGTGTATAACCAGCGGTTGGGCGGTACTGAATATCAGCGGTATCACGATATTTCCAGGTAGCGCCGTCTTTTGATTCAGCAATACCAATGCGGGTGCCATGAACCCACTCTACCCCACCTACAGTGGTATCCTTTGCCCGGCGGTTAGTATAAAACATGAACCACTTCTTCTCTCCTTTATTCCATATCACTACCGGATCGGCTGCGCCATCGTAAATCGGGTCGCGAAAAAGGGGTTTGGGTGCTGGTTTGCTATGTTTGTTAGTTTGTGCAAAGATGCTGGTAGATGAAACAAGTAGCAAGAACACAAAAGATAACTTTATAACTGTTTTCATTATATGATGGGGATACTTTAACTGTATATAAGTAACATTGGGCTTGTCCAGTACATTTTACTCCTGTAGCGTCAGCTTAATCAATGTTTATAATTTCTTCGTTCTTAATTTTTTGCCGCCTTCAACTTCTCATATTCAGCAACGGTAATTTTAAATACTGTGCCATGCCGTATGCCAGAGGGTAATTGTACTTGGTCAGATATATCCGTCCAAGTTTTCAGGTCGGTTGAGGTAAGCGCTCCGTATTTGTGGTTGCGGTATTTGTCAAAATATAGTATCCACTCTTTACCTTTTTGCAGTGCGGTTGGTCCTTCGGCCCAGTAATCGCCTGTAATATGCGTACCTGCCTGCTTGTAGGGACCGGTTATTTTATCGGCATAAGCAATCTTAATGTTTTTCTGAACCGGCTTCACCGTTTCATCTTTAAAAAACATGATGATTTTTTTCCCAAAAGGCAGTATACTGGCATCAATGCAATTAAAGCCTGGATTGTACAGGAGTTTTGTTGCTGTAAAGGTTTTAAAGTCTTTAGTCAGGGTGTAATAAATACGATGATTGTACCCCTTTTCGGTTATGGTATCGGCCAGTGGGTAGCGGCCCGTGATAGTACTGGCCCAGTAAATCATGTACTGTTTGGTGGTGGCATCATAAGTTACCTCTGGCGCCCAGGTGTTACGCGCACCTTTCTCAGCAGCCATCACCGGCAAAAAGCGCTGCTCCGACCAGTGGATCAAATCGGGCGAGTTAGCGTAGCCTATTCCTTTATCGTTCCAGCTTACCGTCCACACCATATGAAAAAGCCCGTCGGCTCCACGCAGTATACAAGGGTCGCGCATCAGTTTATCACTCGCTACGGCAGGTTTCAAAAATGAGCTATCACCTTTTAAGGCTTGCCATTTTAAGCCGTCGGTACTGGCGGCCAGGTGCAGGCCATCGGCACTACTGCCTTTAAAATAGCAAAACAGGTAAACTTCGTTTTTAGCATTTTGCGCGAAGGCGCCTGCTGCTACCAGCAGCATAGTCAATAGGTATACAAATCTTTTCATGTACTTTAGGTTAGTAAAGGCAAGCAGCCAAAGTTAACAGATTAGTTGAGCTGGTAATAGTTTAACCGTCCTATACTGTCTGCTTTGTGTTGGTTAATTAACTTTATTTCACTTTAATTTGTAAGGATGCGGATCATCGTATCTTCATCAACCAATTGTTACTTATCATGCTATAGCCATAGCATCTACAACCTGAATAACCCATATGAAAGCCACTAAAGCCGGATTAATGCTTTGCTGCGGATTACTTGCCAGTGAATTGGCCTTTAGCCAGAAAGTAAATGACGTGGTAACACCGCTGCATGCCATGAAAGTGAACTACCCTGTTCCGTATGACATCACAGATCAGGCCAAGGTAAAGCAAACGCTCGACCGTATATTGGACTACCTGGACAAGGGCACGCCAACACAGTTTATTAACCGCCGCACCAATGCTACTGTTGCTTTAAATGATGCCGATACGGCTACCATATTTAAACCCGGCGATTTCAGGCTAACCAGTTATGAGTGGGGCGTTACCTATGCTGGTATGTTGTTGGCTGGCCAGGCTACGGGCGATAGCCGCTATACCGATTATACCAAAACCCGCTTAACCTTTTTGGCTGATGCTGTGCCGGTTTTCAAGAAACTGAACCAGCAATACCCATCACGCCGCAACCCGCTGCACTCGGTGATGGAACCGGGCGCTTTAGATGATGCCGGCGCTTTGTGTGCGGCTACTATTAAAACCATACGCCTCGGCAATGCATCGCCTAACCTGCGCCCTATGGCCAATAATTTTATCAATTTTATATCGGCCAAACAACAGCGCTTTGCCGACGGTACTTTAGCCCGTAACCGTCCGCTTAAGAATACTTTGTGGCTGGATGATTTGTTTATGAGCGTACCGGCCCTTGCCCAAATGGGTAAGCTTACCGGCGATAATAAATATTATGATGATGCTGTAAAACAGGTTTTACAATTTAGCGCCCGCATGTTTAACCGCGAAAAAGGGGTTTACATGCACGGCTGGGTTGAGGAAATGGACGTACACCCGCAGTTTCACTGGGGCCGTGCCAATGGCTGGGCCCTGATGGCCATGACGGAGCTGCTGGATGTACTACCCGAGCAACACCCGGGCCGCAAAGCGGTATTGCAGCAATACCAGGCCTTAGCTAAAGGCTTGGTTACCTACCAATCGAGCCAAGGCTTTTGGCACCAGTTGTTAGACCGCAATGACAGCTACCTGGAAACATCGGCCACGGCTATTTATGCTTACTGTTTTGCCCGGGGCATTAACCAGGGCTGGCTTAACGGCAAGGCATTTGGACCGGCAACTCTGCTGGCCTGGAATGCTACGGCTACCAAGGTGAATGCACAAGGACAGGTTGAAGGCGTTTGTGTAGGTACCGGTATGGCTTTCGACCCGGCATTTTATTACTACCGCCCGGTAAATGTTTACGCCGCACATGGTTATGGCCCTGTTTTGCTGGCTGGCGCTGAAATAATTAATTTATTGAAGAATCATACGTTTGAAGTGAATGACAGCGCAGTGATGATGAAAAATTAAAACTTCATAATGAACACTCCGGCCGTCTTTATAAAATAAATAATTGCAGGTTATGCTGTTTGTACGTTTGCACTTTATTAAGAATGCAGGTTATACTATTCTAGCCGGCTTAAGTATACTGTTGGGTGGCTTGTACTTGTTGCATCATGCATCAGCTGCCAGGCATGATTTAGTAGCTACAGGCTTGTTGGCCGATATGATAATTACTTTTCCCGTTGCTTATTACTTCCTGCTCATCAGGCCGCTTCAGTTGCGAAAACGAAGTTTACTGCTGGTATTTAGTTGCTGTTGTGGCGCGGCCTATCTGATACTGCCGCCGCATCAGCGGCAATATATTTTACAGCTACGCAAACTTACCTTCGTGCTCGAACTGGGCATTATTATTTATGCCTCTACCCAAATTTCAAAGATACGCCGCTATTACCAGGCACTGCAAACCCAAATGCCTGACAGTGCTCACCATTTACGGCAAAGTTTAATTAATGTATTGGGCAACAGCCTACCTGTTAAATTGCTGGCTGCGGAGCTAACAGTTGTTCGGTTTGGATTACTATGCTGGAAAAGGCCAACTAAGTTGCCTTCAAATGCTCAATATTTTACCACCCATCGCAATTCAGGCTGTGTAGCTTTATTTGGCGTTTTTTTATTTGTTGGAATCATTGAGTTGGTGGCCGTGCACCTGGTAGTGTTGCAATACAGTTATAAAGCCGCGATAGTCCTCTCATTTATTAGCGTATACGGAATAATGTTCATCATCAGCGATTTTTCTGCTATCCTGAAAAGTCCGGTAATTATATTAGATAACCAGTTATTGCTGCGTACAGGCATTCGCTGGCGTGCACAAACCGAAATTCAAAATATTAAAGCTATCCGGCAGGTTAAGGAAGACGAGCAGCCAGACAGTGTTTGCTTCAAAGGGGGCGTCACTAAAAGCAGTGCCAATCTGCTGATAACCTTTAACCAACCAGTAAGTATTGAGCGGCTTTATCACAAATCCATTATGAGCCACAGTATAATGATGAGTATAGATCAACCTGCTGAATTCATCAGCCAGGTACATGCAGCAGTGGGTAACTGATTGGTCTAAAGCTTACATGCCTCGAAGCGATCATTTGAGTCCGTCGTCCAACTTGCCAGTTTGAGGATTGTTGAACCTTTATCAGGCAGCTTATTAAGCGTTGCATTACCTGTCTTTCACTTATACAACGTATGCCTGATTTACTTTTACTGAAATTAATATTACAAATCCAGGCACTTTTCCATATGTTGCTAATTCAAATGGATTAGGAACGATAGAACTACATTCGCCTATGGCGATGGGGGCTGAGACAATTGCTTTTGAAGCAAAGCTTAAGCTTATTATTTAAAGCCAATACGTACGTTATATTCAGTTAACAATGGGCCGTTACTTTTGTATTATAAGCATTTTGTGATATGAAAGCATTCTTATCGTCTGTGTTATTTATTGCAGCCTTAGAAAACGTAGGCATGGCGCAAACCACAGTGGCGCCGGCAGATTCTGTTAAACGCACAGGAATAGGGCCCTGCTTCGGCAGTATAACTCCACCCGGGCCTTTGTATATTATCCATACTAAGCATAAGATATATCAGTTACTGTCGGTTGATCTTCTTCAGCAAGAAGAAGTAGAAAAAATGCATGTCAAAACCAACCAAATAGAAAATACTGCCCTGTATGGAATTAAAGCGCAAAATGGGCTGGTGATATTTACCTTAAAGGCAGACAAGGAATCAGCCGTAATTAAGCGTTTAAATAAGAACCTGATAAAATTATAAGGGCGCCATTTTTACAGACGCCCCTGTCCTATTCTAAAAGCCTGTTGATAAAGCGCTTCCTCAAAAAGTTTATGCCTTACTTCACCACTTGTTTAACTGGTTTACTTACTTTTCAGTATCACGATATTAGGTTTAGCGGGCGCTTTCATACCATTACCTAAAAAGAAACTAGTGTACGGAGGCTGATTGTAACCTACGTTTTGCCAGGCAATACTTAGACGATACTGTGGATCGTGCATTAGTGTACGAAATTTATATTGGGTTGGAATAGTGGTGGTGTAAATGCGCAGGCTTTGGTTGTCGGCAGCACGCAATATTACTTCTTCGCGCCAGTCGCCAAACAAGTCGGCGCTTAGGGTTGGAGTCGATTTTGAACCATTATTGGATTGATAACCATCAGCCACCAGCAAATTATCTGTTTTACTGTTTTGGTAATCCCATTTCATGATGCGGTTCCCGTCCAACAGTTCGCGCAGCAGGTCCCCATCCCACCAAATACCAAAGTTTACAGTGCGTGGAGCTGCGCCTATTTTTTCGCCTTTTGCGGTCTTCAAGCCTTCGGCGCCACCCCACTGTTCCACACCAGCATAGCGAGGGTCAATGTCTGCCGACATGCCACGACCTACGTCCATATCCGGATCGCCCTGCCAAAGTATTTCGCCCGTGCGGGCATCATACATAGCGCTGCCTGCTCCTTTGGTTTTTTCTTCAATTTCGTGCACACCAAAAACCTCCAGGCCAGGGCGCAAAGGATCCATATCGCTCACGTGCACAGCATCGCCGTGGCGTAAACCAGTTGTATACAAGCCTTTGCCATTATCATCCACACACATAGAACCGTACACTATTTCATCCTTACCATCGGCGTCTACATCAGCAACAGTTAAATTATGATTACCCATGCCCGAGTAAGGGTTAGCCCCATCTTTAGTATCAAAAACCCAGCGGGAGGTAAGCTTACCGCCGCGCCAATCCCATGCGGCCAGCACTGTACGGCCGTAATAGCCGCGGCACATTATTACGCTGGGATGCACACCATCCAGATAGGCCACGCAAGCCAAAAAACGATCGACACGGTTACCGCTGTTATCATTACCGCCATTGCCCCCGCGGCCACCCCAGCCGCCAATGTTGCCACGGGCAGGTATGTAATCGGTAGTGGCTAAAGCAGCGCCTGTACGGCCATCAAATATGGTAAAGTACTCGGGGCCATCCAGTATGCGGCCTTGCGCGTTGGCATAACGCTTGGTGCTGTCGCCAATTACTTTGCCCTTACCGTCAACGGTACCATCGGCCGTTTTGCAGGCCAGTTCGGCAATGCCGTCTCCATCCAGGTCATACACCATAAACTGAGTATAATGCGCGCCTTCCCTGATATTATGTCCCAGGTTAATTTCCCAAAGTAAGGTACCGTCCAATTTGTACGCCTGAAAAACAGGCGGGTCGGTTATACCTGCCGATGAGTTATCGCGTCCGCGACCGGTTTGGTGCAGTATGATTTCGTATTGCCCATCCCCATCTAAATCGCCTACTGAAGCATCGTTGGGAATATAACCTTTGGGGTTTTTGAGCGGCAAATTCCAGTAAGCCTGGGCCGGTGCATTTGCATTAAGGGTATAGGTATTTCCGGCAGCCCCTTCTTTACCATTGATGATTGCCTTTACAAACCAGCTGTTGGCAACGGTACTGTCTACCTTTTGCTGGGTATAGCTGGTAGCCGCGGCTAAGGGTTTGGCATTCACTTTTACGGCCGGCTTGCCGCCCGCTTTATGATAAAGGTTATAGGTTACATTATCGGGCTCGGTGCCCAGCATGCGCCAACTTAAAAATACACTGCCCCCACCCTGGCTTACGGCAACCAGGCCCCTGTTTAGGTACTCCATCTGGCGCTGAGCAAAGGCAGTTGCTGTAACACATACCGTAATCATCAGCGTGAGCTTTAAGGCTTTGTTTAAAAATATTTTCATGAGGTGATTTATTAAATTTTAGCTGAAGCGCGTTTCAAAACCGGAACCGTATTTTAATGCAATACATAATAAGTAATAGGTTAAACTGTATACATGCCTGCTCTAAAACAAAAAAGGCAGCTTCGTTAAAAAATGAAGCTGCCTTTTTTGTGCGTAATAATTTAAAGTTTAAATGGCAGATACAATCCGGCTATACTTGACAGTTTGGACTGTGCAGTAGCGCCAGCAGCAGCATTACCATCGCGGCTCAGTTTGGCAGCCACTTTACTGGCCAAATAGTTAGGATCGTTACGACGAAGGGCTACGCGCAGCAGGTCTCCCCAGCGCTGGCCTTCAAAAGCCAGTTCTGCAGCATCTTCGGCTATAATAGCATCTTCCATACCTGGTACATTTGGAGTCGGCTGATATAGATTGGGATTTAACGCAGGCAAATTAGCGCGGCTGCGTGTGCCTATCTGCCTGTGCCATGGCCCCCTGTAATAAGGAACATCGCCATTACGTGCATCAATATCATAAGGCGCTGGCAAAAGCGTTTGCTGCAGGTTTGTTTTATCGGCCGGTACAGTGCCCGTACCCGGGTATATACTATTATATACTGTGGCGAAACCTACACTGGTTAAAGCATAGGCAACTTGAACCTGATTGTCGCGGCAAGCGGCCTCGGCAAAATGCAGATTAAGCGTTGCAGCGCGGTAAAGCAACCAGCGGCCTTGCTTTTGTAAAATATTGGTAGGTATTAAGGCATTATTGAGGTAGTAATACAACTGCTTGGCAATTACCGGCTGCCCGTTTATGGTTCTTACAGAGATACGGCCACGCGCATCACCGGCAAAGCCGTTACTTTGAGTTTGAGAATTCCAGTTATCAAGAGCCAAGCCTGATGCGGTAAGCAAATAACGACCACCCTGGTTAGAAAACAAATCGATAAATGGATTCACAGGTGCAAAGTTCCGGTCAAAAGGTATTGTCCATATCCATTCCGAGCTGGTTTCAGTACCTTGCGTAGTAGCTGCAAAAATGCCTCTCCACCCGTTGTTATTGGTATTATCGTCTATTAAAGTATTTTCGTCACCTGCTTTGGTATAAGTGATCAAGAAACGGCTATAATTGGGCTTGTACTGCCAGAAGCTGGCGTCGTTAGCACCACCAGCAGCACGGTAGCCGGTCTCGGTCACATATTTATACATGGTAGAAGCTTCTCTGTATCTGCCTCTCCATAAGTACAAATCGCCTAACAAGCAGCGTTTATTTACAAAAAATAAGTTGGTTGGGTAGCCATCAACCGTTGTATTTAATGAGGTATTGGTTGCACCTGTAGCGTTGGCAGCCGCATAATCATCAAGGTTACGGTTTGCCATTGAAGCTATCAGTTTATCCAGCAGATCATTAAAATTAGTTTTCGGAAACTTGGCTGCATCTTTCAACGCGTCGACCGTAGCCAATGGGTCCGTAACGTAGGGTACGTTACCCCAGTGTATACCCAGTTGCAGGTATAAAAAGGCTCTAACCGCATTAACATCAGCATAACGTTCGTCATAATCGCGCTGTGTTAACTTAGCATCCTTTAACATGATATCAAAGTTGGCCAAAGCATCATTACAATTCATAATAATGCGGTAAAACGGTTTTGGATCGGCCCAGGGGTTATCTTCGGTTACCGTATGCGTGTTCAGCTGCCTCAGGTACTGGTCGGCATTCATTGTAGGACTCATTAAATCGGCACGCAACTCGTTCAATACAATGTACCGATCGGCTATGCCTTGCAGCTGGCCATAGATACCAATAACCGCGGCATTGGCATCATATACGTTCTGGAAATGATTGGTTATATCTACTTGGTCTTCGGGTTTTACATCAACCAACTTTTTGCAGGAAAATGCAGTAACCAGGCAACTGGCCAGTAAAATTCTATAAACAAATTTATACGAATATTTTTTCATAATACTTATAAGTCAACTTAAACTATATACCTATGCGCACACCTAATTGTACTGTTCTGAACTGTGGCTCCAGTGTTGTATCCACACCACGCAGCAGCACGTTTTCGCTGGCTGCAAACTCCGGATCATAACCCAAATACTTGGTAAAGGTGATGATGTTGTTACCGGTGGCATAAACCTTAACATATTTAGGGAATCTGGCCTTTCTCAGGTTTACATCGTAGCTTACAGATATAGTACGCAGGCGCAGGTAAGATCCGTCTTCTATCCAACGATCAGAGAATGTTGCATTACCGCTCGGATCACCGTAAGAGGCTCTCGGAATATTGGTAACCTGACCATCGGCTCTCCAACGGTTATTGATAGCTAAAGATTGGTTGTTGAAATTACTTTGCGACTCAATTTGACGACGGGTATAATTGTACAACTGGTTGCCTTTACTAAAGGTTAACAAAGCGTTTACCGTAAAGCGTTTATATATAACGCCGGTAGTTATACCGCCTACATAATCGGGGTTAGGATTACCAATTACCTGCATATCTTGCGCATCAATAATTTTATCGCCGTTCACATCTACAAACCGAACGTCACCTCCCTGCTGAGCTATCAGGTTACCCTGAGCATCACGGTAAGACATGCCGGCAGTAACCGCCTGCGCATTTGTACTGTAAACACCATTGGTTTTATATCCGTAGAATACTCCGGCAGGCAGGCCAACCTGGGTTAAGATTGTACCGCCCGCATACTGCGTTCTGATTGGAGAAGGCAAGCTGGTGATTTTATTACGGTAAGCAGCAACATTAAAGCCTACATCCCATTTCAAGTCAGCTTTGCTGATAATGCGGCCATTAACGGATAGCTCTACACCATTGGTACGCATACCGCTGTTGTTAGTAACGGCAAAGGCCAAACCTCCGGCTGTAGTGATTGGTTCACGGGTAATCATGTTGGTAGTGGTGTTTCTGAATACATCAGCCGTAATGCTTAAACGCTCCTGAAAGAACGATGCGTCCACGCCAATGTCCAGTTTTTTACCAACTTCCCATTGCAGGGCAGGATTTCCGATGTTAGCTCTTACTAAACCTTGCAAACCCAAAAGGTTTTGTGATATGTAATACTGGCGGGCAGCATAGTTACCAATGTCATCATTACCGGTTAAGCCGTAGCTAGCTCTTAACTTCAGCATTTCTATAAAGTTAAGATTGGCCATAAATTTTTCTGACGATACCACCCAAGCGGCTGACGCAGATGGCAATAGGGCCATTTTCACACCACCCAACGATATTCCGTCGGCCTCGGTACCGAAGCGGGAAGAGGCATCGGCAGTTAAATTAAAGCCAAAAATGTATTTGTTGTACAACTGGTAATTAGCACTTAAATAATTATTTAACCAGCGGTATTTACCTATATCACCACCAACGGTACGGCTGGTTGCCACACCGTTACCTACGGTAATCAGCTGATCAATAGCTGAGTTGTAGCTTCTGTCAACATTATAATTACTGGTGAAGTGGGTAAAGCGGGTGCCTAAATAAACACCCAGGGTATGAATTCTGTTAAATGTGCGGTTGTACGAAACATAGGTATCGTTATACAAACTGTATAAACGCTGTGTTTGGCTACCTAAACGACTATCAATTACCATAGTAGCTGTAGTATCGTTAGCTACGCCAGCCCGCGGAATGAAAGTACTTTCACGAACCTTATCGGTAGTAATACCAATGAGCGTTTGAGCGGCCAGATACCGGCTGATTTGGTATTTAAAACTAATGTTACCAAAAAACCGGTAATTGCGGTTAAGCGCGCGTGAATTTTGAATAAGCGCAATCGGGTTACCTATGTTAAAAATATCAACATCGGCCAGGTTAGGCGATTGAATACCCGCTGCGTTCACATCATTGGTACGCAGAAAAGGTGATTTGGTTAAACTAAGGAATAATGGATTAGTGGTATTAGACAAACCCTGGTCGCGCAGGTTCTGCTCATTATACTCGAAAGACAAATTGGCCTTTGCAGTAAGCTTACGGCTAATATTTAAATCCGCGTTGAAGCGTGTACCCACTTTGGTTAAATCGGTCATGGGAGAGATGCCCTTGTTACCGGTATAACCTACAGAAAGCACATACCTGGCTATATCATCTCCACCTGATACACGCAGGTTATAGTTTTGGTTATAACCGTTTTTGAATGCTTGTTTTTGCCAGTCGGTATTGTTATGGTAAACGTAATAGTTGGGGCTGCTGGGGTTATCGTTAAAATAAGGTTGTGCCGCAATCTGAGCCGAAGTCAGGTTACTTGTACGCAACAGATCTGACAGATAAGTGCGATAGTCACCAGCTTGCATAATAGGCAAACGGAAGCTGGAAGGAACATAATTATAACCGCTATAAATGCCCAGGTCAATTTTTGTAGCCAGTTCGGGGTTGCTGTTGGTGTTAATTAAAATTACACCATTGGCACCTTTTGTACCATATATACTTGCCGAAGCATCTTTTAATATCGTATAGCTGTCTACATCACGCAGGTCAAGGTTACTGAACGGGTTATGAACATGGCCGCTTATTAACGAACTTCCGTAACGGTAAGTATCGTATATCATACCATCAACTAATACCAGCGGCGCATTGCCGCCAAACAAGGAGTTATAGCCTCTCAAAAACAAATTGGCGCCTACGTTAGGCGTTCCTGAACGGCGTACCACATCCAAGCCGGCTACTTTACCCTGCAAATAGCTGTCGGGCGTTTCGAGCGAGGATGTTTCCCACGAGCCAAATGTATTTACAGCCGATACCGCAGTTGACAGCTGACTTTGCGGAACCTGCCCGAACGGCATACGTGCAACATCATAAACTGAACTGTAGGAGCCTTCAAAGAGATAAATATCCGGCAGCACACTACGGCCTTTGATAGGTACTTGTTTTTCCTGGTATCCTTGTCCGCCTACGGTAAGCACAACATCGAGATTAGGCAGGTTTATGGTAAAACGGCCGTTTTCATCACTAATGGCTGATGAGTACAACGGCACACCAATGTTGATACCGGATACCGGCCTTTTGGTGGCTGCATCTTTTATAACACCGCTTATTTTAGGTCCCTTTGCCCTCAAAGTAGAGTCGGCTTTATAACGGGCAATACTATCTGCAAGCCGCACCACTGATACGCTATCTGTTTCCTGCGCATAAGCTTTTACACCTCCTAAAAGGCATAAAAGGAGCAGTAAACCTAATGATTTAGTAAAATTTTGCATAGTTAAGGTTGGTCGTTATTGTAAAATAGGTATCAGTTTTACGTAATCAAAAGTTATGTTATTGTTGTTTGCACCTGTGGCGTTAGCACCCACTACATACATATTTACCGATGTCCGTTTTAACACGTTAAGATTACCCGATGTTAAAGTAATGGTATTGGCTGCCGTTGCTGTTGTGGTTGGATTGCCTCCGGCAATATTGGTAGGCGGAGTAAGCGTACTGGTAGCGCTCCTGTTAGCCGGTGTAGGCAACGGTATTTCTTCGTACTTGGTAAGGCTAACCGGCCCCATGCGTTGTGCCGGAAAGTTTACCACCGCATTAGGCGTAATGGTTCCGTTTGCGCCCAGTACTGCTGCCGTAGTTTGGCCAAAATTGAAACTCTCTACAATATCGGTAGCGGTAGTAAAGACATCATTACTGGCCCGTACAACAATTTTATACTGGCAGGTATACAAATTGTTAAGCTTGTAAGCTGCAAAAAAGTTAGCCGGGAAGTTAGCATTGGTTCCCAGTAAAATATCACGGAACACCTGACCCTGAAGATCGCGGCGGCTACGGTAAAACGTGAATGAATTTGCATCTGTACGTGCAAAAAAGCTCGGATTTTCTCCCTGAATCACAATCGGTGTAATTTTATCGGCAAGGGCAAATGGCATGCTGCCAATTACATACACCATACCGTTGCTGGCGCTGTAACGTTGCACAATAGCAGCTTTGTTAACCGGTATGGGCACGTTATTTACAGACATAAGCCCGGTTGCAGGTAAATTAGCTTCAGCTATGGCGCCTCTAACAGCAACATCCTTTAATATGTTAAAAGAAGCCAGCATGTTACGTGTAGTATCTGTTGAGTTAGTTACAGTGGCAAAATATTTCACCACTTTATCGAGCTCAGTGTTTAAAGCAGCATCCGTTAATACAAAGTAAGTATAGGTACTGTCTTCGTTGGCTAAACTGGCCACCCGTGTAAAGTACTTATTCAGGTTAACTACACCTGTTCCCGGAACCAGAACAGGCTTACCGGTTTTAGGATCATAGCTTTGTATAGTAGCTTTAGATGTGTCGATGAAATTAGTATCCTGCCGTGTAATGTAGTTCTTATGAAGATCGGCCACACCGTTCAAACTTCTGATGAATTCAGAAATATTCATTTTGGGTGGCAGCGCCTTATCAATGGTATGTACTACCCCGTTTTTTACATACTGGTTAGCCACAGTAATATTGGCCTCTTCGACCATGCCTGTGGTAAATGTTAAGTTTTTACCGCCTAACGTACGCACCCGTAAGGACGGCTTAGGCGCAGTTGTTAAATACACCTGATTGGCAATATGATTGTTTACAAACACGCGCAGTTTGGCCGTATCACTAACAGTAGCCTGATCAACGCCTTGCAGCGCCTGGTTGGTAGGTGCCCAAACGGTATAGGTTCTTGAACTGGCTAGCAGTTTATCATAACCCAGCCTGGTAAGGTAACCGGCAAAAGTGCTTAGGTTACCATTCTCCTGTATCTGTTGCATCACTGTCTTGTCCAATTGCTGGTCTACAGCTTCGGTGCGATCGTCCCATTGCTTTTTACAAGCGTAAAAAACAGTGGTAAGCAGTAGTATCGCGATTATATATCTATTCTTGAAACTATTCATTCTTCTGATAAATTCGATTAGTGTATAAAATAAGACCTTCCTCTACTAAGGTATCAATGCACCGCTTCTGCCCAGTTTCGGACGCAGCTGATTCATATCTACCGGTCTGAACTCAACTGCGTCAAGCAGGAAGGTTCTGGCATCGCCCGATTGTGCTGTTGATGTAAAGGTGATTTTATGCCGGCCGGTTACCGTTACATTTATAATACCTACCAAACGGCCTACGTGGTTGGCAGCAACAGTTACATCTGATTCTGAATAGTTTTTAAATCCGCGGGCCTCGGCTTGTGCCTCGGTTTCAGTTGTACTTAATGCATCAGCAGTGTTAACCAGGTTTGGCAAAGTTTGGCCATCAAATGCTACGGGTATGTTTTGGTTATTACCATTGCGTTTAATATCCACCCATACTTTATAACGGCCCCTCACAATTACAGGCGTAGTAAACGTAGCCGATGAAACGTTGGATGCGTTAGCGCCGTTTCTGAAGCGGTTACCTATCTGAACCCAATCGTTACCGAAATAATAATCGGCAGAACCCGGGGTAGCAGGAGTTGTATTGTAAAATAAAGCGTTGTTATTTACATCTGCCGCACCAAGCAGCGTTACTTCAGAAAGTGCATTGTAAGCAAACACTTTGTTAGTTTGACCCGGTACCCGGTAGAAACCAGATCTTCTGATTTCGGGCTGGTCGGCCACATCAAAATAAACTGCTGTAGGGAAACGAACCTTAATTTTATAAGTACCTAAAACCCGGTGCAAAACACCATTGGTAGCCGTAATATCACTATTAGGGCGGTCGAGTGCAAAGCCAGGCTCCAGCACGCCGTTAAAGGTATCGTTGTTCAATAAAATGGTTTGCCCACTTAACTGGCTGGTAGTAATCTCAAGCGGCGCTAAAGTAGCATGTGCCGTTGAGGTAGCAATATCAGACAGGTAAGCCAGCTCAGGCCATACGCGGTAAGCGCAAAACAGCCACAAGCTGTCGGCATGATCTTTAGGATCATTTTTGGTTGAAAATTTAGCTTTAAGCGCATTAAAATCAGCAATGCCACTGGCCCTAAAAGCGCTATCTGTTTCGGCCATTAACGTAAGCAATCTGCGGGTTGCGTTTGTATTGGCTGATGATGCCACATTTAAGGTATCATAAAATCCTGTAGCCTTAAGTGCAGCAGTAAATATGGAATACTTGCTGTTTTGCTCCACCGTTTTAGCCAGCGTTAAATCAGATGGCACCAGCACGTTATCAATAATATGAATGATACCATTACCTGCACGGATATTGCCGGTTACATAGTTCGCTTGCTTGTTAATTACCACTTTGGTTTCGCCGTTAATGTTACGGGCGCCGGTAATTAAGTACTGGCCTGTTTGCGTTGCGGTACGCAGCCGGCCATCTTTAAAGGCACTCGATGTTAAAGTATCGGCTATCAAACTAACCGATACAATCTTCTTTGCTGTTTCGGCATCAATAGCATCAACACTCGCTTTATTGGTTGCCTTAAGGTAGGCATTTACACCAGCGTTGTTAGCTGCAAACAAGGTATACGCCCCATATGCATCTAAAAAGCTTGCGTACCCGGCTTTATCAATTATTTGCTTAAATAATGAGTAATCGGGGTTTTGGCCCAAATACGTGTACATGTTAACCGTACTGCTTGTGGTATACGTAAGCGCTTCGCGTTTACATCCATTTAAACCCATTAGTGCAGTAATACCTAATCCAATTAGCACCAGGTAAACACGTTCGAATATTTTTTTCATAATCTTTTTGCTTTTGCTGTTAAAGAACTATCTGTAAAAAGGGTTCTGAACAAGGTTAGGGTTAAGTTGTATCTCGTTTTGGTAAATAGGCAGGTAATGGTTATTCTTATCACGCAGCTTGTTCAGGGCTGACTGTTGTGCATCGGCCGGTATTACTCTGCTGAGTGCTGATAATAGAATCTCCAAACGTGCATAATTGTTCCGTTTAGCATGGCGCAGCAAGTCAAACCAACGTTTGCCTTCATAAGCCAGTTCAAGTGCACGTTCTTGCAGTACGTAATCATTTAAACCGTTAACATCAGTTACTGCAGGTGGCGTAACAGGAGCCGATTTTGGCAAGGCCTTGGCACGGGTACGTATCTGGGCAACCAGGTTCACGGTTTCCTGACCGCGGCCCGAGTTGGCACACGCCTCAGCTTTCATTAGCAATATATCGGCATATCGGTAAAAAATCCAGTGTGCGTAAGAGTTATCGGTAGAGCGCACCGTAGTTGGCGATAGGCCCAGATACTTGTAAATGTACTGGTCAGACTGGCGTACGGAGGCATCAACGCCGCGTATATCCTTAACATTTATCGGATCAACATCATCTAACCCCCAAAAATTATCTATGACATCAGCCGGCGCTTTGTAACGCAACGGCAGGTTAAACATGGTATAAAAAGGGTTCAGGAACTGGTTGTCAAACTGCAGCTCAAATATTCCTTCAGCCGAGTTGCCTTGTACATACAGTGCATTAAACCAGCCTGCATCGCCCGCAACCAGTGCATACCGGTTTGAGTTGATAATCTTATCGCATGCCGTAATACAATCGGCATACTTTTCCATCCACAAGTATACGTCTGCCTGCAGGGCATTTACCGCATATTTGGTTACACGGCCTTTATCAGAAGCTACAGTTCCAAAATTTACCGTTGCATAACCTTCGGCCTTATTTAAATCGGAAACAATCTGATTCAAAATTTCGGCTTGCGAGCTTTTTGATATCTGCCCCAAGTCAGAATCAGACGAAGTTGAGGTTAATTTAAGTGGTACATCACTAAAAGTACGCGCCAGATAAAAATACAATAGCGCCCGGATGGTTAATGCTTCAGATAAGTAAACATTCAACTGCTCGCGGCTTAGCGTATTATCGCGCTCAATAACGCCCGGACCAAAGTCAAGCACGTTATTGCACAAGTTAATTGCGCGGTAAAAATTATTCCAGTTGGTTATGCTATTGGTAGGCAAAATATTATCGGCCACCATGTTGATATCGTCCTGGCTGGCGTTAAGGCCCGGTATAACCATATCTCCTCTTAGCTCACCCCATATAAAAAATTGTGAGGTAGTGCTACCCATGGCATTGTATAGCGCTACAATTGCAGAAGAAAGCTGTTCTTTAGTTTGCCAGAACTTATCACGTGTGATGCCGTCTTGCGGCCGCAATTCCAGGTACTTGTTGCACGAGGTTGCTGATACCGTCATAATGGTAATCAGTATTGCTTTGTATATATTTCTTTTAAACATGTTGCAGTATATTAGAATGATGCTGATAAACCTAAGGTGTAAAGTTTTAATGGCGGCGTAGCGCTGTCATCCTTTGCCAATTGGAATATACCCGTACCTCTCAGTGATACTTCCGGATCCTGACCAGTATATTTGGTGAAGGTGGCCAGGTTTTCTGCTGTTACATAGGCGCTCAAGTTTTTAAGCTTTAAACGGTTTACTAACTTTTTGTTGAAAGTATAGCGTGCTGTAATGGAACGGAAACGCATAAAGGAACCATCCTCCACGTAGCGCGATGAACCTAACCAGTTGTAACCGGTTTGATATACGGCGCGCGGCATGTCGGTTTCATCGCCAGGGGTACGCCATCTTCTCAGTACGGCAGTACTTTGGTTATTAAACGAGTACATATTGGTGGTAAGCATTTTGGTTTGGTTAATAACCTGCCCGCCTGTACGGAATGAGAAGAAAGCATTTAACTTAATACTGCCTCTCCAGGTAATGCTTGGGCCAAAACCACCTGTAAATTTAGGGTTACCGTTACCCAGGTAAACTACGTCCTGGTAGTTAATGTTACCATCGTGGTTGATGTCTTCATAAACGGCATCGCCAGGCTGAAACAGGTAATCGGTAGCTGGATAGTTGAAGCGCATTTGCACCGGTGTACCGTTAGGGCTGATGATCTTATTACCGTTGCCATCACGCGCAATGGTAGACTCTGCATCCTTATAAACACCGGCAAACTTGTAACCATAAAACGAGCCCAACGGGTTGTTTACCTGCAACAGCTGCAAATAATCTCCGTTTCGCGAAACGTTACCATCTGAGGTTGCATATAAAGGTGATATTTCTTTAACTGCATTTATATTTTGCGATATGTTAAAGTTAAAATCAACTAACCAGTCTCTGGTTTTAATAGGCGTACTCAGGATGTTCAGTTCGTAACCTTGGTTATCAATGGTACCTACGTTGTACGGCAGGTTAGCATAACCGGTTGTACTTGGAAGGTTCAGTCTGTCTACAAATAAATCGCGGGTGCGGTTCTTGTAAAAACCCAGGTCAATGTTAAGCCTTTGTTTAAACAGAATGATGTTTACACCGGCATCTATACCTGTAAGCTGTTCCCAGCGCAGGTTATCCAACTGAATATTGTTAGAATACAAACCGGCCTGGCCTAAGTAACTCGAACCTGTACTTACATAATTGTTGTAAAATAAATAAGGGTCTGAAGGCGCACGGCCGCTTCGGCCTATACCACCCCTAAAGCTAAACTCATCCAGGAAATTTTCAAACCGCTTCATGAACTTTTCACCTGAAAGGCGGTAACGGGCAGAGATGGAAGGGAACAGACCATAACGCCTGTCGGCACCGAAGTTAGAGTTACCCTCACCACGTAAAGCTACGTTGATAATGTAACGGTCCAGATACTTGTACTGACCGTTAATTAAAGCTGCCACCCACCGGGTTTGTTCAACTCCCGAAGCAAAACCCCTGGTTAAATCGGAGTTGCTTAAGCGACCCGGAACAGAAGGATCTTGCAGATACGCTGATGCAGTACCGGCAATTAATTGCGATTGGGTTACCGATTTAACATCACTGGTTTGTACAGAGAGCAGACCGGTAAATGAGTGCTTTTCGTTTAACCGCGGCGTAAAAATCAAGTTGGTTTTTGATGCAACCGAGTAGGTATCGTAATCGGAGCTTCCGGCACGGTTAACCGAAGTTTCTGTAAACGGACGGCCCGTTGCAATTTGTGGCAAAAAGCGGGTTTGCCTGCCGTTAGAGATATCAAAAACGATATCGCCGTTCAAATTGAGCACATCCGGAATGATATTGTAAGTTAAGTTAAAGTGCGGGATGATACGGTCGGTTGCTGATGTATTTTTAGCAGCAACGGCCATAGCCAGCGGGTTGTAAAACGTAACTGTATTAGAGTTGGCCGGCGGGCTGTAAGCGCCTTGTATGTTAGAGGCTGGTGAGAAAAAGTTGGGTGTTAATATACCTGCATCGTTATACTCGTATACGCTCATGTTAGGCATACGGATAGTTGCAATATTACGTACCGCATCTGAGCCGGTACCGTTATTCGCAGTAGCGTAGTTATAATCGGTAACGTTGTGGGCATAAGAAATATAGGTAGTGAACCTGATTTTGCTGGATACAATGTAATCCAGATTCAAACGGGTGTTTAGACGCGAAAAACCTGTACCCAATGTTGTACCTGTTTGGCCGTTATACCCTACTGATGCAAAGTAACGGGCTTTATCGCCACCACCCGATATGGAAAGGTTGTTATCTGTAAGATAACCGGTGCGGGTAAGCGTTTTTAGCCAGTCGGTATTTTGGCTATAATTTTTAGAGTACGGATCCTGCAAATCATAAGCAAATTCGCGTATGCTGGTAGGCAATGGCACACCAGCCACGTTCATATACATTTCCGGAATAAAAGTAGAATACTGATCGCCGGTAAGCAGCGGTATTGGCGATGGCTGCGCAGACATAGTACCTTTAAAGGTATAGCTAATTATCGGCGGACCTTTCTGGCCACGCTTGGTTGTAATAATTAACACACCGTTAGCAGCCTGCGCACCCCAAACTGCCGTGGCGGCAGCATCTTTCAGTATCGATATATCTTTAATATCTGATGGCGCAATACTCAACAAGTCGGCATATTGGGTTTGATCTGCCGTGCTAAAATTAAAGCCATTTGGGATAGTGGTTTGAAAAGGCACACCATCAACCACAATAAGCGGGTTGGTATTACCATTCAGCGTAGATGTACCCCTGATTTTGATAGACATACCAGCACCCGGGTCACCTGAGTTGGCAATGATATCCACACCGGGTAAACGGCCTTGTATCGCCTGGTCAATACTAGTGGCCTGCAATTCTTCCACATCCTTTGCATTTAAGGTAACGGTGGAGGTGGTTTGGTCGCGCTTATCAATCACTAAGCCGGTACCATTGTTAACCGGCGGGCGGGCAGTTACCACAACATCGGTTAGTGCGCGCGCGTTTGATTCCAGCGTAACGTTAATTATACGGCGGGTACCTATTTCTAAAGTACGGCTTTTATAGCCTATGGTGGATATCACTATCTTGTGTGATACATCAGTTACTTTGAGTACAAAGTTACCGTCAATATCTGTAGCCTGACCGCTGATGGTACGGCCGTCTTTGTCCTGTTCAACAACAGTTGCACCAACAACAGGCAATTTATCTCTCGAGTCGGTAACCCGTCCCTTGATCAAAATCTTTTCGGCTGTTTGGGCATGTACATTTATTACAGTAACCAAGCAACACGCTAATACTGTAAAAAAAATAGCATTATAAATATTTCTCATGTGTAAAGCCAGGTCTTAATAAGTGTATTGTAAATAGTTATTAATTAGGTGAAACAGTGTACGGTTACCGAGGTAATTACTGGTTATCTGGCCAGGAGTATTGCTGCTGCTTGCCGGTAACACCGTAGCCGAACGCCCAAAATTATCCTGAATCCGTAAGTTGTTGGGCTGGTTAAATACAGATACGTTTACCACGTTACCGTTACCATCGCGCAGCACAGTTGGTTGTGCTGTTCCGTTGGGAGATTTTTTACCATCGGGCGCAATGGTTAAACCATTGATGATGTGATATAATATAAACCTGGATACCTTGTCTTTATCGGTTGATAAACTTGGGGTAAAATTGGGCACACCTGTAGCTGCGGTCCCGGGTAATATGCCATCTCTTACTGCCTGTGCAATGGCCGCATTAGTTGGTATAAGTACGGTGTAGCTTGCGCCTACAGTTAAGCCAGTAATATCCTGAGTTACCGCATTGTAGATTTGAGAATTTTTAAGGTATTGATAAAATGCATAATAAGGTGAAGAGCTGTTATCTGCATTGTTGAATAAAATTTCTTGCGGAATCGTTTTCTCAGGATAAAACAGCAACCCGTTATTGTCTAAATAATATACTTTGCCGTTAACGTAAGTTTTTGAATCAACCGCTCTGAAGGTAAGGCCTTTTTCTACCGTGCCGCCTGATGATATTATATTGTTATCCCAGCGAATATATTCGCCGTTAACCGTTTCTATTATACCGTTTCCTGATAAATTATCCAGTTCATTATTAGGCGTTGGCACAATGCTTAGCTGTAATATTCTCAGCAACTGGTCGCGTACACCATTACCTGTAACAGTGGCACCGTTTGAAGTAAAGCTATATGTGGTTGTGGCAGCATCGTAATTGTACCCGGCGGCCCGCAAGGCAGCATCAGGCATCATAAACACGGTATACCTTAAATTTGGATTGGATACGATGGTACGCAAACCATTATTAAGCAACGTGGTCATGATAGAGTAGTTGCGTGGATCAAGATAAGCCCGGGCAAAAACCGTACTGAAAACGTTAGTTCTTTGCGGCTGGTTAGTGCCGTAGAATATACCGTTACTACAAAATTTCCTGTCAATAATATCGGTATTCACGTTAAAGCGGGCCGGCTCGTTAAGAAAGTTGGCTGTAGCCGTAAACTTTGAAGGCCATACTGTAGTTTGGAACAAGTGCGCATTTAGCAGATCGGTAACAATGTTGGGCGGCAATGTGTTAACCAAAGCATCAATCTCGGCGTTGCTTAACTGCTGATTAGGCGTAGTTTTAAAAAACTCAAGCACTACATCATTCAGATATTTATAAAGCACATCGTTAGTAGGTATGAACATCGTATACCCGTCAGATTGAGCATCGTTTTCCTGCGTTTTCAGGAAGTTTTCGTTATTAGGCGAAAAAGCCAGCGTTGGGTTATAAAACTTGACATATACGTTGTTTGACTTACCGGTAAGGATACGGTAACGATTGTTAATATCGTTGCTGGTTGCATAGGTAACCATAAACCTTTCCAGTATACGCTTGTACAGGCTATACTGAGGGTTACTGGCCAGTTGGTCTTCCAGGTTTGGTAATGGCAGCACCACGCGGTCAATCTCGTGTATTACACCGTTTTCGGCTAAAATGTCTCTGCTTAATACCTGCGCATCAACCACATTGAAGCCGTTATAAGTACTGTTTGGAAAAAAGTACTTATAATCACTCTCTGTAAGGTTGCGAGCCGTCATATAAGTCGAATAGAAATACGGAATGTGCTTATTGTTGTTATCATTAAGCAGGTACGAGCCGTTACGGTTGCTGCTTAAAAGTGTACTGTTTGCACCGTCGGGGCCAGTACCGGTATAAAAACCATCGTAATATGCGGTACGGCGTTTGTAAGCCGCATTAGCCACCCAACCTACTGGTTGCGCAGTTGACTGAAAATCAGCTATGTGATTGGTTTGAAAAGCGTTATATACCAGGCAGTAAGTAACAATCTTACGCGCAGTAACAGAATCCATTGCAGCAAGTGAGGTATTCTTTTCAGAAAAATACTTCTGAAAAGCGGCATCGTTAGGTGCAAAAAGTGTCCAGTAACCGGCGTTGCTTAAAGTATTTTTATAGCCCGATTTATCAATTACAGCCAGCAAGGTAGTAAAGTTTCCCTTCGAAGCCAGCACTTGATAAATAGGAGGCGCCAGGTTTTCAGGACGTTCGTAAAATTCCTCCTTTTCTTTCCGACAGCTCCCGAAAAAAACAACAGCACAAAATAAAACAGATAAATTTTTGAGTAATTTATACATCATAAAGAATCTAATTACAGTTAGATTTAATTAATTGGAATGTGGTATAAAGCATGAGCGGTTAGAGAAGCTAACCGCTTGTAATTAAGTGTCAAACTGACGTATGAAAATCAGCTGTGCACAAAGCCATGAAGTTAGTAAGTAAAAGTTTTTCCATATTTTGGGTTTAATAATTGGTATTGATACTACAGTATACGATATTAGCGGGGAGGTATACGATATTATCAGTCAATAAAATTATTGACTTAATGTTGACAAACCATCCTGCACTATCCTTGATTTCCGATTTTTACAAAATTGATTAAGCGAAACTTGTTTAAATTGCCATATCAATAACCAATAAACCCTTCTTTTAAAAGAAAATTAATTTCACGTGAAAAGAATTATCAACTGTGTTGCCTTTGCACTGCTATGGGTAACTGTCCTGCCTGTGTTTGCACAAAACCAAGGGCCTCAAAAGGAGGTAAAACTGTTTTTTGAAAAAGTTTACCTGCATACAGACAGGCAACTTTATGCCCCCGGAGACGATATTTGGTTTAAAGCTTACCTGCTAAATGCACAAACTAACCAGCCGTTAAACACCAGCAAAAACCTTTATGTTGAGCTTATTACCCCTGCCAACAAAATAGCTGCCCGCGAAATTATTGCTCTGACAGAAGGCTTGGGCAAGGGCGACTTTAAACTGCCCGATTCCTTAGCAGCAGGCAGCTACCGGCTCAGGGCTTATACCAATTGGATGCGCAACTTTGGCGATAACTTTGTGTTTGAAAAACCTATAACAATTATTAGTAAAAACGGCCCTGCTCAAACCACCACCCAGGCAACAGGTACAGCCCGCATCCAGTTTTTGCCCGAAGGCGGCTCATTGGTAGAAGGTTTAGGATCTATAATAGCGGTTAAGGCCGAAATGCAGAACGGGCAGGGCGTAGGTTTGCGGGGTGCCATCTTATCATCACAGGGGGATACTATTGCGCATTTTAGTACCGATAGCCTGGGTATGGGTCTGTTTACCCTGCTGCCATTTGCCGGCCAGACCTATCAGGTTAAGATACTTAATGGCATGCAGGTGTTACCGCCGGTTTTTCCTAAACCGCTAAGCAGCGGGCTTACTTTAAAGGTGTTGCGAAAAGACACTGCTACATACGCTGTTATTACCTGTAATGAAAAGGCTATACCTGTATATACAGCGCAAACCTTAACGCTTAAGGCCCGCAGCTTTGGCCGGCTTACCTACCAGCAAAGCTTTCAGCTTAAAGGCAATACGGCTGTAATTGCTATTCCTTCCGGCCAGTTACCAGCCGGCATTGCCAGCCTTACCTTGTATGATGGCGAACAAAAACCTAACTGCGAAAGGCTGATGTATATTGATAACAAACAAAACGCCAACCTTATTATTAAAACCGATAAACCAGATTACACAAGGCGAGAAAAGGTGGTTTTAGACATTAACATAACTGACAACCAGGGCCATTCAGTACCGACTCATTTTTCGTTAACAGCAGTTGATGCAACCACTGTGCCTGCCGATGAAAGTAATATTATGGCTTACTTAATGCTGCAATCAGAACTTAGAGGTACAATTAAACACGCTGCCCGTTATTTTGATACCACCAATGTACAGCGCCAAAAACAGCTCGACTTACTCCTGCTAACCCACGGCTGGCGCGACTTTATATGGAAACGCCTGGCTGATACCACCCTGCGCATAGCCTATATTCCTGAACAGGGCATCAGTTTATCAGGGTCCGTTAAACTGCCTAAACAAGGCACACCAATAACAGGCGCCAACGTAACACTAATTGCACCTAAAGCAGTTAACGGCAGGTTGTTTTCGGCGCAAACCAACGCCCAGGGCAAGTACTTTTTCGACAACATGCAACTGTATGGCTCACAAAGCTTAAGGCTAAATGCCAAGGATATTAAGGGTAAGTCAATCGGCCTTATTTCCTTAGACTCCTTAAATGCCAATTATCCGGATATTAAGAACACATCTCCGGATTTAAACAGCCCTGCGGTTACTGCAACTAAGGCCGAGGCCCTGCTTAAGCAAGCAACGCTAACTAAGCAACGCAGCCTGAGCGATACCCTGATACGGCTAAAAGAAGTTGAAGTAAAAAACAAGCCCAAACAAGTTTTGCGCGACCGTACCATTACCGATTTTGGTTACAAAGATGAAGTGCTTACCGTTACCAAAGATGATTACAGGTACAATACCCTGCGCGACTATATCCAGTTTGCTTCTAAGCAAGCACGCGTAGATGCCAGCTCCAATCGACTTTATTTTATGGCCGATGGCCAAAAAGTTCCGCCACGTATTGTACTGAATAATCGGGAAGCCATGTTTTCAGAAAACGACCCGGATGATGTGATCGACCTGATATCGAACTCTTATTACGATTTGCCTGTAACCGCCATTGAAAAGGTTATTATAAAGAAAGCAATTGGCGGCCCCTCTTTATTAGTTGCAAATACCGAAGGCTCTGCCGCTACTGCCGCCGCACTCCGGCCTGCAGGTGCCAGTGCTTCGTCTTTAAACTTAGGCGTGGTTTTTATCATTTACATCACCCTTAAACCCGAAGCGCTAAGATCGCCTGAACCAGGCGCTATGCAGGCTGCAGTAAATGGCTATTACGAAGCTCGTACTTTTTACAGCCCCGCCTATAATCCATCGGTTCCGGATAGCCGTCAAGACTTACGGGCTACCTTACATTGGGAGCCCAACGGCAATACTAATGCAAGCGGCCATAGCGCCATAACTTTTTTTAATACCGACAACAAAACAACCGTACGGGTAATAGTACAAGGGATAACCAGTACCGGCATACCAGTAGCGGCTGTAAAAACTTACACCGTTAAATAAGAAAAGGGAGCCATGCTCCCTTTTCTTATTTGATTTTCTCAACGGTAATTACGGCATTGGCTTGAGGCCTTCCCATTTTACCTTCCAGGTTCCATCTTTAGGAAAACCAGGGTTAGTGCCTTTACTACCATCCCAGCCAGCACACATGCTTGCCACAGCAGCCAGCAAGCCGCCATTACCGGGTAGGTAGAGGCGCAGCCTGTCATCCTGGTAATTATGCCCGTTTATAAGGTAGGTATTGGTTTTAATGGGCATAAATAAGCCATCAATAGCCCTTTTCGGGTTACTCAGGCGGGCTGCTGTCATCGCCACCATTGGGAAATCCCAGCCCCAGGTATCTTTCCAGTCCCAGGTATCCCAAACCAGGTCAAAAGTTCTGCGCATAGCATCCATATCCAGCCTATCATTATAAGGCGTCATACCCAGTGCGCCCAGTACCGACGGATGGTCCGTTTTGTATTTTGGATTGCTGTATGAATCGGGCGCACTCTCTGCAGCCAGGTAAACGCCATTGGCTTTGGGCAAGGCCGATAGCTTAGCCATCACATCGGCATATTTTTTATCGGGTGCCAGGCCCAAACGTTTGCGCCATTGCTGAGCGGTATTGAGCGCCCAGTACCAGTATTGCAGTTCGTAAGTAGGATTAAAAGTTTCTTCGGCGTTATAGCGCTCCTGGGCTGGGATGAGCCCCTTGCCTAAAATATAACGGTCTTTATCTTTCTCGTAATATGGATAGGTGGCCATAAAATCGGCCGTGGCTAGCACCAACTTTTTGTAGGCGCTTAAGGTTTTTGCATTAGGATGCGCACGGTAAGCCAGCTCGGCAAAGTAAATAAAATGTGGTTGTTGCCAAATTAAAAAAGCACCCACCGATGAAGGACTTTCATTACCATCAGGGTCTGTCATTTTTTGCCAGCGCGCACCGGCATAGCCCTGCCTTTTAGCTATACCTCTGGCGTTATCATAAACATGATTATACCACTGCATACTTTTTTCCAGCAACTCGGGCCTTCCCCATAGGGCAAAATGAATACCGTGCCACCAATGCATTTCTAAGTGAGGTTTGCCATACCAGCTGTTATAAGTAAGGCCGGTTTCCTGCGGTGGTTGTGAGCCTGCACATTGTATTTTAGTAAGGTATTGCGAAAGGATGATACGCCGCTCCAGTTCATGCGCACGAGGATCAGTACTCCCTGCGAAATCAATTGCGCCGCCACTTTGCCAAAAAGCTTTCCAGCTTTGTACGCTATTGATTTGCACGGCGCCAAAAGCTGGTACCAGTGCCTGCCGCTTAGGTGTAAACAGGCAGCTTACCTGCAGTTGGTTGCTTTTTCCGGCGGGCGACAGCACAAAATCATGCGTTGCAGCACTGGCCACCGAAGCCTGGCCACTCCAAGTTAGATGTGTAAAATAGCTGTTGGTATCTAACTGATGCTTGATAACCGCCTGCTGCCCCGCCGCCTGTACAATGGACGATTGGTGCTTACCGCCGTTTTTCCAATTTGTACCGGCATCGGCAAACTCATTGGTTGGGAAAGGAAAACGCAGCCTAACTTTTAAACGCCCCTGTGCTATTAAGGCAGATTGTATATTAAACGAAACCACGTCCTGCTGCTGGTGCGATACGGTTACTACTTTAACCGGCTCCCCTTCGAGTGTAAAAGAACTGGTAATTTCACCGGTCCACAAGTTTAACTCTTGCCGGATGTTCTGAATATCGGCTGCAGTAGCCTGGCTACCGTTCTTTTTGCTAAGCCATAACCCCAGATTACCTAACTGCAGCCGGTGCACATTTTGCCTGAACCAGTTAGATGCATCTTTATTGCGTTTAGGATCATTCCACTGCACCGAATAAGTAACCTTGCGCCCGTTAAGCGTATACGTTTTTAATGATTCTTCGAACTTATAGCCTACTGTATCCTTGAAGCTATGCCAGCCCCATTCAGATTGCGTACCAAGCGGCACGCCTTTATCATATTTTTCGGGGAAGGTTTGCATACCCGTGGCATCAACGGTGTAGGCAAACTTACCATTGCCTACCGATAAGGACGACAGCGAATCAATCGCCTTGACCACCACATTATGGCGCTTTACCAATTGTTCCCGGTTAATGCGTTGCTGTGCATACACAGTCGGCATAAGTCCCAGGCCGCATAAAGCACCGATCAATATTCTGGAGATGTTTTTCATACTATATTAACTCAGTCTTTTTATTTAAAACGACATAGTTTGTCAGGTTAATAACCTATTCCGATTACCTTACCAACGTCACGCCCATTAAGCCCATCACTACATCATTGGCAACGGTTCTTAACTCTAAATTTTTTAACTTCTTAGCCGGGTTGAGGCACAAATCGAGCACGGTGGCTGCCCCGCCGTCTATGGCTTTATTGCTAAAGCCTTTAATGGTGGTGTAATTTGTAAAATCTAATGATGCGGTTCCTGTTTTAAGGTAAACACGCAGGGGCTTTGCAGCACCGGGGTTAAATGCAAAACCGTCATTATCATAGTCCTGCTCTATAGGCCACCAGTTTTCGGGGTTTTTCAGTTCCAGCAGTTCTTTGGTGCCATCCTCGTAGTTAACTGTAATAGTACCGTTAGTTAAGCGGCTCTGCATAGGGTTGGTAGAACCAGCCATTAACAAGTAGGCATGTGAGGCCGCCCCGTTTAATGGCACGCTTAAACTGCGGGGGTAATTATTCCACTGCGAGGTAAAAGCAATGTTTTTACCCGTACTTAGGGTATTAAACGGAATTTGCTGAGGCAGCGTAAACTTGTTTTGCGAACCGGCCGCTTTACGCAAACCACTATCATCAATTTTGGCCGTGGTAAGCGGATAACACCAGTTACCAATTCCTTGTACCGGCAGCTGCAGCGTTGCACTTTTAGGCCTTGGCGACAAGTACTGATTGGTAAAAATGTGTGTAAGCTCATCGTTAAAGCTGGCCGACATATCAACCGTTTGCATGGCTGAGCTATTTGCCGCATTAACTCTCCAGTTTATAATAGTCGTATCAATAACCTGTCCGCCATATTGCAATCTGATTCGGTTACTACCCGGAACTAAATGCGTCGCCGGAACCGTGATTTCGGCGATAGATTGATTTTCGACAGCATTTACGCTGGTTTGATAGGCTGATTGGGTATACGGGTTAACCTGTACCAATACCCTACCCTTGTAGCCGTGGCTTTGTACCTCGAACCTGATTTCGTTTTCGGGCTGGTTGGTATCATACTTCACTTCAACCGGCTTGGCATAGGCGGCAATATGTATTGGCTGCCACCAAGTTAACGCGGCCTCTTTTAGCTGAACAAATACTGTAAAATTGCCGGTTAAGGGTTTAACTGCCCAACTGATTTGGTGAGGCAAGCTGCGTTTGCTTTGCAGCACACTCTGCGGATCGGCTATTTGCAGCACCGTTGCTTTGCCAAATGTTTGCATGTATGTTTTACCAGCAGCACAATCGGCTTCAACAGGCAAGTTTAACATAGTATTCCCGCTCCAGAGTATTTTAATGGCATAGTTTTTTTGTACGCCTGCCTCAACTTGTATAACCGGCTGCCCGACTGAGGAAGTTATGCAACTCCACTTAACTGGCTGCCCGTTAACGGTTATTTGTTTTACCTGAGCTGCCCGGGCGTTGATCTGTAATTTGAGTGAAGTGGCTTTGGGTAATGATGAGGCTATGGTATAGCTGTCGGTAAGACCATTGCGCTTAAAATCAATGCTGATATCCGGAACCTTTAGAGCAGCGTAGTTCCATGCCGCTGGGAACCCCGGCTTGATGGTAAGGGTATTGTTCAATAAATCGGGCTTTACACCAAATAAGCCCTCAACTAGGGTACGGGCAGCCATACCCACCGGATCGGCAAAATCACGGTACAGTTCGCCGCGCTGTGCGTCATAAAAAGATAATTGCTGAAAACTGCCCGGACTTGCCCCCAGGTACATACTTTCCAGTAAAGTGCTTTTCCAAAGCTGATAAGCATTTGCCGAACGGCCGCCCTGCCAGTAAGCCAAAGCTGTGTGCAGATTTTCGGCCATGGCCACATTGTTAATTGACCAGGTATAAGGCAGCCAGTTACTGGTACTCAGCAGCCAGTAGTTACCGGTTAAGCCTTTGGCTGTTATAGGTATATGTGGTATATCTGTATCCACATATCGCAGGCTTTGGTAAGCCTGGCGGCTGTCCGGAACACCTTCGTCGATAGCATGGTAAATGGTCCACAACGCCGGCGATGTATGGAGCAGGCGGTTACCCAACAAGTCTTTAAACTCGGCATAAGTACCTTTGGCGGGCATCCATAACGTAGTAGCAATAGCTTGCTTAATGTGTGCAGCCTCACGCTCATATGGTGCCGGGTCTTCACCTACCAAACGGGCCAGCAAGGCGGCCATTTGGTTAGCCCGGTAGTTATAGGCCGATGAATGCGTTACGCCACCGCCGCTGTATTGCAGGGCGTCGCTGGCCCAAATGGCACAGTAAGCGTCATAAAGCCCATCTCCATCCAAATCATAATTTCTTTTCTCCCAGGCCAGGTGCCGTTTAATTAACGGCCAAAGCTTTTTAATTTCGGTAACGTCACCTGTCCAGTTAAAGTGATTGAGCAACTGGTCAATAAACACGAGGTTCATGTCATAATGATGCGGGCGCAGATCGCCGCCGGGGTTACGGCTAATGTAGCCGCTGCTAAACATAGCGGTACCTAACTTTTCAAGCTGGCGTGCCAGGTGTAAGGCAGTGTCGGCTATGATGGGTCCGCTCTCGGGCGTGGTTACTTGCGATAGCGCATAGCTGTTAAAGTGCTGTGAGGCTCGGTCATGCCAGCCCAAAAGATCGGCTACGTATGCACCGCGCCAAGCCGGCAGGCGCATACGCCAGGCCACCGCGCCGTGCATGTAAGATGGATTTTCCCAAATGGCATCACCGGCTACCGCCAGTGCCGAACCAAGTGTATTGATATAAGCATCGGGCGTATGCAACTGCACACGCGAGGTTAACGCCTGACGGGCCACCTCTGCCTCCTGCATCAACTGAGTAATTTGATTGTTGTTGCCCAAAGTTGCACCGCGGCCTATCATCCAGTATAAAGGCGCTTGTGTGTTCTTAACCAGTCCGCAGGCAAGCGGCTTGCCAGTGGGCACTGAGTTTAGCAGCGTTAAAGGTGTGCTTTGCTGTTCGGCATTGCCATGCTTTGCTATAACAGAAGCGGGGAACAGACCAGAAACCGCATTCTTTGATGTTTCAGTTTCATTCCTTTTAGCCGGACTTTGCTCATTCTCATACCGGGTAGCCTCCGTTGTCGCTTTAGCGTTAAAGTTTATGCGGAACATCGTCTGGTTTATTTCTACCGCATTATGTACGCAATACTCTGGCTTTAGGTAGAACGAGGATTCCGGATCGGCACCTATATCGCCATCGCGCGAGAACTTCTTACCCGTTGCACCGCCGTAGGCCCAAAATAACTCTACGCCTGGTGCATCCTTTACCTCAACTTTAAGCAGCATGTGTTCAGTACTGGCAGCCGCAAGCAACTGAACATGAATAACCCCCTTGCCTAATATAGGATCATGAATGGTGTACAGCATGGAGCCGGCACGGTACCGTGCTTCAATAGCTTTGGCTTCAATAAGCCATTTGCTTTCTTTATTCTTAACCAGGCCCAATTTGAGGTTACCGCCCATTCCGGGCAGGTACAGGGCAAATTCGGGCAAATCTCCTGCCTCAATTCTGAACGCAGTGTTGGTACCATATATAGCACGGTTAAAGCGCCTAGTGCCATTGTGAATCACAATATCCTGTCCATCGGGCTGGTATCTTATCTCGCGCTCTTTGCCATGCCAGGGCAGCCTGTGCGACTGGCCATAACTATCGCTTATGCACAACAATTGACTGCATACAGCAAATGAAAACAAGGCAATATTTTTCAGTCGTGGTAGAATGAAACGCGGCAAAGACATATCAATAACAGTTGGCGGCATAACCGCTTAATAGGAAACTTAGGTAATTGGCTTATTTTGCTAATGTGAACAAACAAACGCTAATTTCAAAATAGCTCACCCTTCAATCAGGACAGACAATGATGCCAACGCACTTTTCCTGTTGTGCGAAAAATCATGGAACAGGATGGCTTTGAAGTTTTCTTTCTGTTTATTTGTAACAGCTAATAATTAACCTTTCATCAACAAGCTGTGGCTATTTGATGAATAAATCCAAATAAACAACAATAACCTCTGCCATGAAAAAGCTGCAATTGCTCAGCATCACAGTATTGCTGTTATCAATGCTTAAAACAGCCAGTGCACAACCTTTTCAGGTACGTAGCCCTAACCAACAAATTTTAGTAAGGGTTGGGCTCGATGATAAGCGACTATACTATGAAGTAAGTTATAAAGGGTCTCCTATCATTTTAAAGTCGAAACTTGGGCTGATACGTGAAGATGCGGATTTTTCGAAAGGACTGGTGTTTGAAAACGTGCCCAAAGAGCTGATGGTTATTGACCGGTATAATTTGGCGACGGCAAAAAAAAGGAATATTACCTACAAGGCAACCCGGCAGTTTTTTCACCTGAAGAATCAAGAGGGCAAACTGATGGATGTCATATTCCAGGTGTCTGACGACGGGGTGGCTTTCCGTTATTACTTCCCGGAAAGATCAACAGACGTCAAGAAGATAACCGAAGAACTTACTACATACAAATTCAGCACAAATTCCAAAGGTTTTTTGCAGCCCATGTCTGATGCCAAAACTGGCTGGTCACAAACCAATCCCTCTTACGAAGAATATTATGAGCAGGGCATTCCGGTTGGCAAGCCATCGCCTATTAAAGCGGGTTGGGTTTACCCGGCCTTGTTTCAGTCGGGCAGTAACTGGGCGCTCATTAGTGAAACTTTTCCTGAGGGCAACTATTGCGGCACGCGCCTTAAGGCCGAATCGCCGGATGGCGAGTACGTAATAGGCTTTCCACAACCGGCTGAGGCTTTTACAGGCGGCAATTTAGGGCCTGAGTCAAGATTGCCATGGTATACACCCTGGCGTATTATCACTATTGGTTCGCTTAAAACCATTACCGAATCTACCATGGGCACCAATGTGGCTCCACCCGCCGTTAAGGCAGATGTCTCATTTGTAAAACCTGGGCAGGCCTCATGGAGCTGGGTGATTTTAAAGGACGACTCGACCAAATACAGCGTACAAAAACGCTTTATTGATTATGCAGCTCAGATGCACTGGGCCTACTGTTTAATTGACGCCGACTGGGACAGAAAAATAGGATATGAGAAGATAAAGGAACTGGCAGACTATGCCAAAATAAAAAACGTGGGCATTATACTCTGGTACAACTCAGCCGGAGCCTGGAACACAGCACCTTATACACCCCGCAATAAAATGCTAACGCATGAAAGCCGCGTGCAGGAATTTGCCCGCCTGCAAAAAATGGGCATTAAAGGCGTTAAGGTCGACTTTTTTGGCGGCGACGGCCAATCAATGATGCAGTACTACATTGATATTTTAAAAGACGCTTTGACCCACAAGTTACAGGTAAACTTTCATGGGGCTACGCTGCCCCGTGGCTTGCAGCGCACCTACCCTAACCTGGTTACTGCCGAGGCTATTAAGGGGATGGAATTTGCAACCTTTGAACAGCGCAATCAGGATATACAAGCCCAGCATTGCGCAACTATACCGTTTACCCGCAACGTATTCGACCCAATGGATTTTACGCCAATGGTGTTTGGTGAGATACCGCGCATTAAACGCAAAACCACCAACGCCTTTCAGTTGGCTTTGCCTGTACTGTTCTTATCGGGTATACAGCACATGGCCGAAACTGATCAGAGCATGCAAAAAGCCCCTGAATATGTAAAAAACTTTTTGCGCAACCTGCCCGCCCACTGGGATGAGGTAAAGTTTATAGACGGCTATCCCGGTAAACTGGCTATTATAGCCCGCAAAAGCGGCAACCGCTGGATCATAGCCGGTATTAATGGTGAAAATACTGAGAAAAGCCTCAAGCTCAATTTATCTGCCTTCAAGTATTTTACTAAACGCGCGTTGATTAATGACGGCAGCGAGGAGTTCTCATTTTCTACGACACCGGTTAATTCGGGTGCTACGCAAACGGTTAAAATAAAAGGGAATGGTGGATTTGTAATGACGTTAGAGAAGTAAACTTCCAATCGTCGTTGCGAGGGTGGTTTGCTTGTAGCTTACGCTTTATGGTAGGAAACTGAAACGTGTTATTAACTCTCTTCGTTTCCTCATTACCACAGCGGCTACATCTTGTGTCTTTAAAAAAGGAAGAAAACTACGTGCAACGACGGCATGAATGCCTCAAAACAAGGTGTGAACATTTCAACTCCGTGATAACGTCATCACACAAGGTCATACTTCGGCCTGTGCAATAGTTACCCGTGCTCTTTATTATGATATTGCTCTACTTTCTAAATCACTTTGCTGGCTGATGGGTAAAACCGGATAGCGTATCAAAGTTGGTTTTAATATCATCGCATAGTTCAAACAGGTTTTGAATGGTGACCTGGGCGGCCGAACGTTTACCCCATTTAAGGAGGCATTGGTCCCATATGTCGCCAAAATTAGTCATGCTGGCTATAACTTGCACCACATATTGAACCGATGCTTCTGTACTTTCAAACTCAATGGCTTCGAGCACATGTAGCTGCTTCATCAGGTCATAAATTAAAAATGGCAGGCGCTTATTGGCAATAATGCGAATATTGGTTTCGGCAGCGTTTACCTTAGTATCATACGATGCCTCAATGTTTATTTTTTGCGCGTCTATATAAGTGAGCACCATACTTTTCAGTGCTTGCTGTATCTCCTGTAATTGTGCAGTCATGAGGCAAAGGTTTTGTATTATGTCATTAACATTAATGTGTCTATTATCTGGTAGCTGGCTTTTTGAATCATCGTTTATAAGTTAGCATTCAAAAAGCAAGTAAATTTAAAATATCAGCTAACACCTTCTATCTTATACAAAGCAACAACTACGCCCCTACTACCCTGTTTATCAGGGTTTTTATCTACAAACGTTAATAAGTTTTCCACACGCATGTTAACAACTTCAAAATACTAAGCCATGTCCAGTTAATTTATCGTTGATTTACAGCGACTTATTGCATCCAATCTCAACACAAGTTTTAACACATTCTAAGTGAGCGCGATACGCTTATTATCCTCTTTGAAAACTCATTCATCAGTTTAATAGTTATAACCATATAAACACTACTGTTATGATGAGGTCGATCTGGAAAGGCTCAATTGGATTTGGGCTGGTAAACATTCCTGTTAAATTATACTCGGCCGTGCAAAACAGCACGCTCGATCTGGATATGCTCGATAGCCGCGACCACTCGCATATTCGCTTTTTGCGGGTAAACGAGCACACGCACAAAGAGGTTCCGTACGATAAAATAGTACGCGCCTACAAGCTGGATGATGATTACGTGGTGCTTGACGAACAAGACTTTGAGGATGCCAGTCCCGAAAAAACAAAGCTGATTGAGATTGAAAGCTTTGTGGAAGCGGTAGACATAAATCCCATGTATTACGAAACATCATATTATGCCGAGCCCGATGCCAAAAACAGCAAAGCCTATATACTATTGCTGGAAGCGCTCAAAAAAACAGGCAAAGCTGGCTTGGGGCGCTTTGTATTACGCAACAGCGAGAGCCTGTGTATTATCCACCCGGTTGAAAAAGCACTGGTGGTTAGCCGCATCCGTTTTGCTCAGGAACTGCGCTCAACCGACGACCTTACACTGCCTGATGCTACTGTAAGCAAAAAAGAACTAGATATGGGCCTGGCCCTGATTAAGCAGTATACCGAAGACTTTGACGTATCAAAGTTTAAGGACGAGTACACGGCTGAGCTGTTAAAGATCATCAAAGCCAAGGCTAAAGGTAAACGCCCAACCATTAAGAAGCTTAAGGTTGCCAAAACCAGCAGCGACGACCTGTACGATCAATTAATGCAAAGTCTCAATACACGGAAAGGAGCTTAAGCCATGAGTTTAGAGAAGTATGAAGCCAAGCGCGATTTCAAGAAAACAGCGGAGCCTAAGGGTGGCAAGGGTAGCGGCAAAACTTTAAGTTTTGTAGTGCAAAGGCACCATGCATCACACCTGCATTACGATTTTAGGCTGGAGCTGGATGGTGTGCTCAAAAGCTGGGCTGTGCCCAAAGGCCCGTCCATGAACCCCGGCGATAAACGGCTGGCCATGATGGTGGAAGATCATCCTTACGATTACCAGCATTTTGAAGGCGTGATACCCAATGGCGAGTACGGTGCGGGCATTGTGATAACCTGGGATCATGGCACGTACGAGTCGCTGGCCCCCGACCGCAAAGACGATGTAAAAACCCTGCATGCCGGCCTTCATTCGGGAAATCTAAAATTCAGGCTGAATGGGGAGATACTTAGAGGCGAGTTTGCATTGGTTAAACTGCACAACTCTGATAAAGAGGACGACAATTCCTGGCTGCTTATAAAGCACAAGGATGATTTTGCCGTAACCGCTAAATTTGACAGCGAGGCTTTTGTTCCTGATAATATTAAGGTGCTTAAAAATAATAAGGACGGCAAAGTTAAAAAGCTGCCTAAGCATGCGTTACTGGAAGTTGATATGCCAGCTAAAAAGGAAGCTGCCAAAGCAGCAACACCTGCTAAAAAAAGCGCTGCAAAGAAATCTGAAGACGAAAGCGGTAAACGCACACGTTACATAAAGCCCATGCTGGCCAAGCTTGAACCCCAATTGTTTGATGACGCCAACTGGCTATATGAATCAAAGATTGACGGCTACCGCGCTATCGGCTACACCGGTAAAAAAGCGGCGTTAATTTCGCGCAATGGTATTGAGTTCAATGAGAAGTATGAAAAGGTTTTTAACGAGCTGAAGCAACTGCCTGAAAAAGCTGTGCTTGATGGGGAAATTGTACTGGAAGACAGCCATGGCCGCAGTATCTTTCAGGATTTGCAGAACTATAACAGCCAAAAGAATAAACGCACATTAAGGTACTATGTGTTCGATCTATTGCAGCTGGACGGGCATGATCTGCGTGACTTGCCGCTCGTTAAACGTAAGGAGTTATTAAAAGCCTTTACAGCATCTTTTCCAAAAGAATCATCTATCACCTACCTGGAACATACGGTAGGCAATGGTACCGAGATGATGGTTAAATCGCAAAAGCAAGGCTGGGAGGGTGTAATTGGTAAAGATGCACAAAGCGTGTACGAAAGCGGCCGCCGCAGCGACCATTGGTTGAAGTTTAAAGTGCAGGCCTCACAGGAAGCCATTATTTGCGGTTACACGCCTCCTAAAGGTGCCCGTAAGCACATCGGCTCGCTGGTATTGGGCGTACAGCAGGGCGAAAACATTAAATACGTAGGCAATTGCGGCAGCGGCTTTAATACCGAAAGCTTGCAGGATTTGTTTGATAAGCTACAACCCCTTGTTACCACAGAAAGGCCTTTTCCCGACAAGATAAATTACCACGGTAAGGTAACCTGGGTGGAGCCCAAATTGGTTTGCGAAGTGTTTTATTCGGAGTGGACTGCCGACGGCAGCATGCGCCATCCGGTTTTTAAGGGCCTACGCATGGATAAAGAGCCAGACCACGTATTAATGGAAACACCCGACAAACAACTGGCTGATGAAACTACCGTTACTTACGGTAAAAAGAAAGTAAAGCTAACCAACCAAAATAAGCTGTACTGGAAAAAGGAAGGCATTAGCAAAGGCGAAATGCTTAACTACTACCGGGATATTGCCCCGCTAATGGTGCCGTATCTTAAAGATAAAGCCCTTTCCATGCGCAGGCAGCCAAATGGAATTGACGACCCCGGCTTTTTCCAAAAAGATGTGGATGTAACCCATTTACCCGATTGGATAAAGACCGAAAAGCTATATTCTGAAAGCAACGATAAAGATATCAATTACATTGTAGGCGATGATGAAGCAACATTGCTTTATGTAGTGAATTTGGGCTCTATTGAGATAAACCCGTGGTTGAGTAACTATCAAACGCCAGACAACCCCGAGTATGTGGTAATAGACGTTGACCCGCACGATGTGCCTTTTACCGAAGCTGTGCAGGTGGCCTTAAAAACTAAAGAGGTGTTTGACCGCATGAAACTTAAAACTTTCATCAAAACATCGGGATCTAAAGGACTGCACATTTACTGTTACCTGGGTGCTGTGTACGATTATGATTTTGTAAAGATGTTTGCTGAGTACACCGCGCACCTGATCCATGATGAGCTGCCAGACATTACCAGTGTTGAACGCAACCCGGCCAAGCGTAAAAACAAAACCTACATCGATTTTTTACAGAACCGCCGCGGGCAAACCATTGCTGCCCCTTATTCGGTACGGCCTAAGCCTGGCGCTACAGTATCTACCCCCCTGCACTGGCATGAGGTAAACGATCAGTTATCTTTAGCCGACTTTACCATATACACGCTAAAAGACCGACTTAAAAATGTAGAAGATCCCTGGAAAGATATACACAAAACTAAAGCCGACTTAAAAAAGGCATTAGCCCTTTTAAAAGAACATGCATAAAAAGCCAATCTATTAAGCAGGACTAATTGTTAGAAGCGTCACTTAATAACAAATGGAATGAAATTATTAGGAAATACATTAACTAAACTTACCGGTGCAAAAGCTATTGGCGCCGAAGCCATTGGTGCGCGGGCCATTGGCGCAACAGCAGTGGGCGCTTCGGCCGTCGGAGCTTCGGCATTGGGCGCATGGGCTCTTGGCGCGCTGGCCGTTGGTGCGGTTGCCATAGGAGCTGTGGCCATTGGCCGCGTAGCTATTAAGCGTATGGTGATTAAAGATTTGCAGGTAGGAACATTGACCGTCGATAAGCTGGTGATTAAAGAAAAGGAAGAACCAGTTGCCTAACAAATATGCTGTCGGTATGGGTTTATTGAAGGCTTTTAGCAGGGCAATATTGCTTCGCTAAGCTCATACTTATGGGCATAGCGGTTGAAGACCATATTTAAAAAGAAATGTGTATCTAAAATTTCAGCTTCTTCATCACCTTAACCAATAGGTGAGCAATCACCTGGTTGCCTTTATCAGAAGGGTGCAGGCCATCGTAGGTCATGCCAATTGCTTCAGGCGGGTAGGGATAATCGTCTTCGACGGGGTTAAACTTTAAGGTAGTATAATCCGGATAACGGAAGTTTTGATACCTACCGCTTACGGTATCTCTTAATCGCTTAAATTTCACTAAACGCTTTACCTTTAAACTGCCTTTGCTGTAAAGATCAACCACATTCAAATCCTCCTGCCTACCAATCTCTTTAACAGCATCTGCAAACTCGGCAAGCCATCGCTCATTCTTTTGCCTGTATGAGCCCCATGCATTATTTTTAGGATTGCGCAGATAAACAAAATCGGCACGTTGCATAGGTGTTAAGAGTATAATCTGGGCTTGCGGGCTTACCTTACGCAAGTAATTTATAATAACCCGAAATGCGCCGTAAACTGTAGCATAACCGGTGTTGTTATTGTAATCACTTATGGTGCCCAAAGGCTGGCTTCCCCACCAATCGTTAGTTCCCAACAACACTGTATATACATCAGCTTTCTGTATGCCCAGCTTTTCAATTTGCTTAGCTATGCGAATAGTGGTCCATCCGTTATGGCCCTGGTTGGTATATTGTATATAAGGAAGTTTTTCTGTGACCCGGCTTAAATAACCCTTCGTAACCCGGTTGCCCGTTTCGTCTAAATGGTCATTCAGGTATGTAATGGAATCGCCTATGGCTACCCACTTGATTTCCTTTTCAGGAACAAATGAGCTAATAGCCAAACTGAATATACCTAAAAACAACCATTTTTTTAACCGCATGCAGCAAACGTTTAAATGCTAAGATAGTATATCTGCCTTACTGTGCAGCTACTCTAACATAAAATGGAATGTTAGCGGTTGCTACTTTGTTATGCCCGTCGCTCACATATACAAACAAACGGTAAGCGCCTTCTTTTTCGGGTGTTTTAAGGATGGCCTTGTTCGTAACAACTGATGATAATAATCCGTTGATGGGTTGGGGTCTCGATTCATGGTCGCCTCCTTCTTTCAGATCGGTACTTTCGGGCAGCAACTCCCATCGGGTGGTTAATTTATCCTGGTTTGGATCGGCTACGGAAGCAACTGCATTATAGCTTTTACCAGGTTGCAGGTAAATATTGTCTGCAGCCGGTTTACCGTTCAACAAAAATGAACTTATATGCGGCGCTCGGTTTTTAGGCCAACTGCCTGTCCAAAGGTATTGCATCACGTCAACCACTTCATTTTCTTCGCCGGCCTCGGTAAACAGGCCATACCAGGTGGGAGTACGTTCCTGCTTTTGTCCCCATAAAAATACGTATGAACCCACGCAATGCTTATCCTGTTTAATAGATGCCTCATAACGGTTTTTATAAACGGCTGCTTTCTCACTACTTGTTTCCTCAACTGATGCCTTCCAGGGAGTTTGCGGTCCTTCCCAATGGCCTGTTGGCCCCCATTCAGTTACCATATAAGCGCCTTGCCAGCCTGCATCAAGCATTTGCTGAGGAACCTTGGCCAGGCCGCCATATACCTGCACTGATAATAAATCCAGATTGGGGCAGCGTACTTTGATGTAATCCACCTCACGTTTGTTAACCCCAGCCAGCATAGTAGTAGCCGGGTGATTGGGATCTTCCTGATGAATCATTTTGGCAATATCATTCACAGCGTCCCAAACTTTCGGGTTCTTATATTGCAGGTTAAGCTCATTACCAATACCCCAAATGAGCAGCGCCGGATGATTTTTGTATTTTCTTACCTCGTGTCTGAGCCTTTCGAGTTGCTGGTGTACGGCGGCTGTGTCATCATAATTAAAACCATGGCGCTCACGAGCAACATTCAAACCCATAGTCACACTCAGTCCCAGTTTCTGCGCCTGGTCTAACACATCTTGCCCGTTGCGGCTGTCCCAGGTACGCAGCGAGTTACCGCCATAACTGGCCAACCTGTCGCTATAATTAGTACCGCCGGCTCCTTTTATAAAATACGGCTTGCCGGCTCGTGTCAAGTTGAAACCTTGTTTACCTGCAACAACTTTAACAGGTAGCGGTGCAGTAACAGGCTGAGCATAGGCGCTAATAAAAAGGCCGCAGCACATTATTGCCGAAAAAGAAAATTTGCGGAAGTTCTTCATCATTAAAATTTGAAACGCATGAATAAGCCTTTACGTAAAGGGGTTATTTATTGGTTATTTAAGATCGTGAATATAGTGCAATTAGACCAAACAAAGGGGCGATTAGTGTGTAAAATACACCATTGTTACACAAACAATTTCATGGCTGTGTATAGTATAGTAATACACCTGCATGCGGCTATCATTGAGTAAAACCTTTACCCTAATAAAGCCGTAATTAAATAGCAACATCGTTAGCTTTCTTAACAGTTTTTAATGTTTAGCGTTTAAGTTTGTTTAGATACCTATTATTAACCCGATAGCTTTAACACATTACCCTTATGGCCATTTTAATTATTGAAGACGAACCCAATGTTGTATCTGTGATTAAACGCGGCCTGAACGAGTATGGCTTTGAGACAAGCGTAGCCACCAATGGGCTCACCGGCCTCCAGATGGCAACCGAGCATCAGTTTGACCTAATTATACTGGACGTAATGTTGCCTGGCATGGATGGCATACAAGTATGCCAGCATATTCGTAAAAACAACACGCAGGTACCTATATTAATGCTTACGGCGCTCGACTCTACTGAAAATATTGTAACCGGACTGGATAGTGGCGCCGATGATTACATGGTGAAGCCCTTTAAAATTATGGAACTGGCAGCACGACTCAGAACACTGTTGCGTCGTCGTAACGGCGATCAGTCCGTAAAAAATGTTCACAGAATAGCCGATATAGAAGTAGACACTGATGCCAAGACTGTAACCCGCAATCATACACCGCTAAGCCTTACCCCTACTGAGTACAGGCTTCTGGAATATTTCATTAAAAATCAAAAAAAGGTACTTTCACGCATTCAGATACTGGAAAGCGTTTGGGATATAGATTTCAATTTAGGCACCAACGTAGTAGATGTGTATGTAAATTACCTGCGCAAAAAGTTGGATAAAGACAACATCAACCGATATATACACACTATTTTTGGCATGGGCTATATGATGAAAGACACAGAGCAGCATGAAAATTCAAAGTAAGATAACCCTGCTTTTCCTGGCGCTTTCAACCGGTATTTTATTACTCCTTAACGCTTTCATCCTATATTTTGAATACCAGTTTAATTATGAAGACTTTTTTAAACGACTGGAAGCCCGCGTAAATATCAACTCACAGGTACGGCTTTTTCCCGGCGAAGAAAGCCGCGCTTACCAGGAGGTACGTAACCGGTATTTAGAAAAGCTTGATCACGAGAAAGAAGAACTCATCAAAGCCTCAAACGGAACATTTGACACGAAAGGCTTACCCTCCGCTTTTGTTGCCGAAATACTGGCTAAAGGGCGTGCACGTTTTAAAGTTAAGAATAAATTTTTTGCAGGTAAGGTTATAGTCCAGGGAAAGGATAAGTATCTTGTCATTGTATCGGCCCTGAATCCTTACGGTTTGCGTGAGATTGGCGAACTACAAAAGATATTGCTTATTGGTTTTTTTGGCTCACTGGTCATCGTATACTTTGTGGGCAAGGCGTTTTCTTATTATACTTTTACACCTATACGCAAGCTTACCGACAAAGTAAAAAGCATCACATCTGATAATCTGCACCATCGCCTTGATGAACCACAGGGCAAGGATGAAGTTGCCGAGCTAACCCATACATTCAACAACATGCTCAACCGGCTGGAAACAGCCTTTTCAACGCAGAATAACTTTGTGAGCAATGCCTCACATGAACTGCGCACGCCGCTAACAATTATCAACAGCGAAATAGAGCTTGCCTTAAATAAAGCGGAACTAAACGCAGCGCAGCGTCAGGTGCTCCACACCATCAATAGTGAAACCGATAAGCTAATACAAATTTTAAACAGTTTGTTATTGCTGGCGCAATCGGGCTTCGATGGCAAAAAGCAAAATTGGCAAAGCATACGCATGGACGAGCTGATCTGGATGTCGATTGAGTCGGCCAAAAAAATCCATCCAGATAGCAACATACAAGTCGATTTTTCGGCGCTTCCCGATAATGAAGATATGCTGCACGTATCGGGCAATAGCAATTTGCTCCGACTGGCCGTCACAAACATTATCAGCAACGCTTGTAAATATTCACATAACGAGTTGGTAAACATTAAGCTATCTGTGCAAAACAAACGTATCGTTATCAGCGTAACCGACCAAGGCATTGGCATTCCCTCTACAGAAGTACAGCATATTTTTGAACCTTTTTTCAGGGCATCCAATACGCACGATTATGAAGGTCATGGCGTGGGCCTGCCGTTAACCTTAAACATTATCAGGCTGCATAAGGGATCTATAGTCATACGTACGGAAGTGGATAGCGGAACGGAACTGCAGGTATTCCTCCCAATTGAGACAGCAAGTTAAACTCTAATGAGATTTTAATAACTCTCTTAAAAGTTATTAATAAGTGCGGGGTACAATTGTATTACATCAATTGTAACAACCAAAGATATTAATAACTATGAAAACATTGCTCATTCCTACCGATTTCGATTTAAAATCGTTGAACTGCGTACCAGGATTGGCACGTCGTTATGCGCCTGAAAAGGTAAATATCATCCTGGTTCATATGATGAAAATTACGGATAATATACAGGAGCTACTGATGTTATCCCGCCGTTCTACCGACTATCAGCACATATCAGAAGACTTTTATAATACTTGTACCGAAATAAGGCATAGTAACGCGGCTATTAGTAGTATTAAAGTAGAGTTTTTTTACGGGAGTACGGTAGCCGTTTTTAAAAACTTTTTAGAAGCACAGGAAGTGGATGCCATTGTGATGCTTGAGAATTATGAATACCGCATGCTCAACAAAAACAGCATTCAACCCTCATTGCTGGTTAGCCGTAGCGGTTTGCCATTAATACATACCGATTGCGCTACTACTCCAAAGCTTACAGTTGTAAAAACCGACGAGGCACTGGTTGAAGAAAGTGTATAACCCTTAAATATTACTGTTATGTTATTAAAAAAGAACATCCCTATCAGTTACGTTTTCGGGAAAATTAAATTAGAGTTGATTCTGGTTAGCGTTTACTCGGTTGCGGTGTATTTTGCGCATACGTACTTTGCTTTTTCGGGCGTATCGGTACCCTTGGCCATACATGGCATTTTAGGTACCATTATCTCCCTGTTGCTGGCATTCCGCTCTAACCAGGCATATGACCGCTGGTGGGAAGCCCGTACACTGTGGGGTGCTATTGTAAACGATTCGCGCTCGTTTGCACGCCAGGTGCTTACCTACATCGATAACTTATACGATGACAATGATAAGCACGACATGAAAGAGCGTCTTATTAAACGCCAGATGGCCTGGTGCTACAGCTTGAGCCAGCAACTTCGTGGCCAGGATGCACACCAAAGCCTCCATGAGTTTGTAAGCGATGATGAGCGCCAGGCGCTTGCCAACCAAAATAATGTGCCACTGGCCTTAATGGAACAGCACGGTACCGACCTGCGCCTGCTGCTGCGTATGGGCTGGATTAACGAGTACCAGCAGGTATGCATGGACGAAACCCTCACCCGCTTTTCGAATGCCATGGGTGCTTGCGAACGTATCAAAAACACAGTATTCCCGGTTACTTACAGTGTATATATTCATTTTCTGGTGCTGCTGTTTGTAATGCTGCTACCGTTTGGCCTTATTGAGCACTTCGGTATTTTGCAAATACCGCTGGTAGTGGCCATCGCATCTTCTTTCTTTTTGATTGAGAAAATGGCTATTCATCTGCAGGATCCGTTTGAGTGCAAACCAACCGACACACCAATGACCTCTATTAGCCGTAAAATTGAGCAGGATTTGCGCCAGATGCTTAAAGACGAGCGGCCTGTTAAAACTGATGGCGTAGCCATACCGCAGAATACGATGTTTTATATCTTGTAGTTTGTTTAAGTTCAGTGTTTGTTTGACCCGGAGCCGTTCCGTTTTTACGGGCGGCTCTTCTTTTTAATTACCACTGAAAAACAAGTTGAACGGGTATTGGATCTGATGCTGGCCCCTTGTTCAATAGCACCAACGATCAGTAATATAAAAGTTAGCGACAAATCTTATTGAGGAGATTAACGCTGTTATGGCCACAACTTACAACGCATTAAACGTTTACGGAGTGTTGTATAGTGCTCCTTTAAAGCTTGCAAAGCTGTAAAATAGGAGAATTATAGTTGAATAAAGTCTTCAATGCTATACCAGCCTCGTTTCAGAACCTCAGAAATAATTGATCCGCCATCCAAGCTTTCAAACAACTTCCTTTCTTAAATACTGCTCTCCTCCGCTTGTTCAATCCCGTCATGAGCAGGCTTTTCTTGCGTTGCGGCAGGTTGCTCATAGGCATAATTGCTGGCAGGATAAGGAACAATAAAAGTGCGGTGCACGCGTGCTGAGCGCTGGAAATAGGGTATCCAGATGGCTGCGGCTAATACCGCCCTAAAGATGCCCGACCCACCTTTGTCATCAAGCGAACCATACCCAATCATGGAGGCAACGGCATAATCGGCAATGGTAAACACCAGCACAAAAATGTATAACCCGGTGATATAATTAGGCAAAATATCGCGCCTGTTAACGAGCAGCACAAAACAGAATGCTGCATAACAAAGCAAAAACACATTACCTACAGCTTCAAAAACCAACAACGCTCCTAGAGACCAATCACTTTTTGAAGCCATAGTATGCCATTGATTAAGATTTAAAAAATCGTCGTTAATTAATACAGCCATTATCAAACGATATTCGACAGGAAAAACAAGCAGCTTACTTACTCCTACTGGAATAAAGCTTATGCTGAAGTAAGCCATTACAAATAAGTTAGCCCCATAGGGTTGTTGCTATCGTAATACACTGGCTCAAAATTTTCGTCGGCCAGTTCGCAGGAGGCAGTTATGGTTAGAAAGTTAACCTGGCCAAATATGGTAGCTATGGCAGCATCGGCAGCATCGCGGCCGGTAGCTATTTTAACCAAGCCATTAAGCGGCACCAGTTTAGTGGCATCAAATATTACCCATTCGCCGCCTATAAAGGCTTCAAAACAGGCATGAAAATCGGGTGGGTTAAGTTGATAGGCATAGCCGGTAAAATAACGGGCCGGAATATCGAGCGCGCGGCAAAGCGCTATGCCCAAATGTGCAAAATCCCGACATACACCGGCCTGCTCGGTAACGGTATCATATGCTGAGGTTTGCGAATTGGTAGAACCGCTCAGGTACTCTACATTGCTGTGTATCCAGTCGGTTAGGGCCAGTACCTTCTCGAAGGCATTATTTATTTTCCCAAACTTGTTATGGGCAAACCTGAATAATTTATCGGACTGGCAATAACGGCTTGGGAAAAGGTAAGGCAGCACAGAAGTGTCCATTTGCATAACAGGCACGTTGGTTAACAAATTACCCTCCGTTTGCTTAAACGACGTATCAATAACGGCATTATAGGCAATATTTAACTTGGCCGGCTCGGTAACCTCCACCCGTATAAAACGGTTTTCGGCATGCTGCGGCGTAAGTTCTTCTATTTTATGGTAGGGCTCAATCAAAAATGATTCTTCGAGCACGGCCTGGGCCTGGGTACGCAGGGCATGTATATTGAGTATAAACGTGGCTGGCGCTAATACGTCATACCCCAATGTTCCCACTACTCTAAATTTCATTATCCGCCTTTACAATATTATTTTCCAGCTTACTAAACGCAGTATCAATCCATTGGTTTGATATGTTATTCAGCGCATTTTTTAGTTCCTGGTGCCACTGTGCCGACACGCTTTCAAGGTCGGTGCTTTCATAATGATAATCAACCATATTAAAACTGTCTTTCTGGTACAGCGCCACATCAATTGGGAAATCCACATCGGCAGCGCTGATGCGGGTAGAATCGAAAGATAAAAAACCGGCTTTAAGCGCTTGCTTCATACTGGTGTCTCCCCTCAGGATGCGATTTAGAATAGCTTTACCTTGCGCAGCGTTGCCAATAATAACGTATGGCGCACCCTGCCCCAGTTCTACCCAGTTACCTTCCGGGTACAGTTGAAACAGCTTGTGTTCTTCATCGTCTTTCATCTGTCCGCCTATGATGGTGTTAAGGTTAAATTTAAACCCGGCCTTCTCTAATGATTCGCGGTCTTCTTCGGCCACCCGTTTCACCTGCTCACCAAAAGCATTTACCACTTTGTACAGCTTATTGTATTGCTGCAGGTTGCTATCCAGCAATTCGTCAAAATACACAATGGCCTTATCGCGCACCGAGCGCAGACCGCTGGTCATGATGAACAGCGAACAGCACTCCTTTTGCAGGGTGGTGAGTTTCTTTTTGGTGGTTACATCAGTCCCCGAAGTGATGCGGGTATCGGCAATGGCAACCAAGCCTTCTTTTACTTTAATGCCTAAGCAATAAGTCATGATCAGTTTATTTAATTAGGGCTGTTAAGCACCGCAAAGTAGCTTAAATTCATATGCCAGCAAAGCAAAAAAAGCTCGCAAGTAGTTTTCAGTTCTTTAAACGCAGGTTGGCATACCTTATAGTTGTGCTTGGCTTTGAGCCGAATATGCTACCTCCCTGCACCTCAATACCAACCGGTGCATCGCCTTTGTCTATTGGGGAAAATGTGATAACGTTGGTACCGTTGATGGATGTCCACTTTAAAGATTTGCCTTTTAGGGTTTTCAATACTGGTTTCCCCCGCACGGTAACCGGCTCCGAAAACGTTACTTGCACGGTACGATAAGGAGAGCCAAACTTTACTGCTACAATTTTAGGCTGCGCAGTTGTCTCCGGATTCCAAACGCAGTTAAAGGTCCATTCAGCCGTTATATCAGCCGGCTTAGGTGCGCCGGGTGCCTGGCTCAGGTTGTTGGCATGCCAGGGTTCGTCGCCACTATCTTTATGGCTGTTGTAAAAGTATGCCCTGCGGCCGTATCTAAACTCTTCGGTTAGTTTAGCGGGCGCATCGTCATCGCGGATGTTGGTAGTGCTGTCAGAAAACCGGCAGCCTATCAGATAAAATTGTGCGTCGCGCGGGTAACGGCCCAGTGCGTATTGATGTGCACCCTTGAACGATGAGTTTATAACAACCAGTTTTTTGCTGGGATCAAGGTCACCATCGTGCCAAAGCGCAGCGCGTGTATCAACCTCGTAAAAGGTAGAATTGGTTACATAGCACCAGCCACGGGGGCACAGGTAATCAACGTTGCCCTCAAAATGGCAGTCGGCATGGTAATAATAGCCGCCGCCTACCGCCCACAGTGCCACGGTATCATTCCCATTGGCAATAAAATCGCAGCCCTTGGTAAGCACAAATGAACCACGCCCGTACAGTGCGAATGTATGCCGGCGTTGCGGGTAAGTGTTGGCTATGGTAAGGTTTTCTAAGATAACCCCATCGCCAAAGATATTTAATACCCCACGCGATGGCTGCTCCACCCCGGCAGGTATTGAATACTCGATACGGGTTTGTTTGCGGCTTTCGCCTATCAGTGTTATGTTAGGCCGGTTAATGGTGAGCTTTTCATTATATACCCCGTTTTTAATATAGATGATAATACGATGCGTAGAGGCATTGGTTATGAATGACAGCGCCTCGGCAATGGTTTTAAAATTGCCTGAGCCGTCTTTTGCCACTACATAATCGGGCTTAAGGGTATCAATAGTGCTGATGGGCTTAACGGATGCGTTATAAGATGTAGCACTAATTGCCCATGTTTTTGTAAAACAAAGCAATAGCATCAACAGCAGGAATATGCCAGTATAGCTTTTTATTATCTTGTACATGAAACAGGCTTATAATGCTGAAAGTTAGATAATAAATTGAATAGCTGTAAGCTTCCTACCAGTCAGAACAGACTGTTTGATGAGATGATATAAAGATATGATAAGATGATACAAACCCCTCAAAAGCAAAGAAGTGCACTGACCAATCACTGTTTAATGCACTTCTTCAATACTTGTTGCTATTTACTTTAAGCTTAAAGAACCTATCACAACTGTTTAGGATCTGTAACAAGCCAACGAAGCTGCCATTTAAAGTAAGTTTTACAATACCGATCTAATTGATTTATAATGTTTTTTAAAATAAAAACGCAGCCCTTGCAGGCTGCGCTGTTTGTAAAGCAGAAATAGAAAAAAGATTATAAAGTTGCTACCGCGGTAAGCTTGATATCTCTTGATGATGCACCTACCAATATATTGTAGTTGCCTTTTTCGAGCATCCAGTTATTGGTTACATCATTAAAATACTGGAAAGCATCAGCGTTGAGGCTTAGGGTTACCTGCTTTTTCTCACCGGGCTGCAAAAACACTTTATCAAACGCTTTCAGCTCCTTTTCGGGTCGGGGTAAAAGGGATTGCTGCTGCTTTACGTAAACCTGTGCAATTTCGGCACCTGCTTTTTTACCCGTGTTGGTAACGGTAAAAGTAACGGTAGCCGTGTTGCCCTGGGTTTTCACTTGCAGGCCACTATAAGCAAATGTGGTATAAGATAAGCCATAGCCAAAAGCAAACTGCGGTTCAACTTTGTAGGTATCAAAATAACGGTAGCCTACATAAATATCATCATTGTAATACACGTTAACGCCATCCTTACTGGCCGGAAACTCGCCTAATTTATGGTCGGGTGCATCGGCCAGGGTTTTAGGGAAGGTCATGGGTAACTTGCCCGACGGATTTGTTTTACCGTAGATAATATTAGCCAACGCCGTACCACCTTCCATACCGGGGTACCAGGCCTGAATGATGCCGGGGGCATTTTGCGCCCACTGCGTCATATCAATCGGCCCGCCACCTAATAACACCACTACGGTTTTAGGGTTAGCTTTTAGTACAGCCTTAATCAGTTCATCCTGACCGAAGGGCATGTTCATGTCGGGCTTGTCGGTATCTTCCGCATCGTAAGCATTGTCTGCCCATTTGTTGTAATCGTAACCGTGCGTCCAGCCGCCAACTACAATGGCCACATCAGCTTTGGCAGCTGCATTAGCCGCCTCCTGAATCATGCCGGCATCAGCCTTGGCCCCGCGCTCAATTTTATAGCCCTGTGCGTAAGTGATCTTAACACCTTTGGCAGCTTGCTTCTTCAAACCATCCAGCGCGGTAACCTCGTACAAAGCCTTAATTTGCGAACTGCCGCCACCCAAAGCCTGCGGACGATTGGCATTAAAGCCAATTACAGCGATTGATTTAACTGCAGGTGCCAAGGGCAATATGTTATTCTGATTTTTTAACAACACTATACCTTCCTCGGCAATTTTTTGTGCGGTTTGCTGGTGTTCTTTTGTATTGAAAGTTCCTTTTTTGCGTTGCTTGTCAATCACATGTGTTTTAATCATCACATATAAAATGCGGCGCACCTTGTCGTTTATTAAGTACTCGGGCGTTTTGCCCGCTTTAACCAAAGCTAATACGGTATCGCCTAAAAAGTATTTGCGGTAATCGGGCTTATCACCTAAGGAAAGGTCGGTACCCATTTCAATATCAGTTCCGTTCCATAGGGCCTGCTGTGTATTATGCACAGCGCCCCAGTCGCTTATTACTATGCCTTTAAAGCCCCATTCCTTTTTCAGGATCTGGTTCATGAGGTAGTTGTTGTGCGTGGCCCACTCGCCGCGTACTTTATTGTACGAGCCCATCAGCGTATATACGCCCCCTTCCTGCACAGCGGCTTTAAAACCTGGCAGATAAATCTCCCGTAATGCACGCTCGCTTACTTCTACATTAATGCTGGTGCGTTTGGCCTCGATATTGTTAAGCGCATAATGTTTTACACAGGCCGATACACCCTGATCCTGCACACCCTTGATGTAGCCCACTGCCAGGCGCGAGATAAGGTACGGATCCTCGCTCTGGTACTCAAAATTGCGGCCGTTTAACGGCGAGCGAATAATGTTAATGCCAGGGCCTAAAATTACATCCTTGCCCCGATAGTTAGCCTCAGCACCGAGCACCGAACCAAAAGCATAGCCCAGTTTAGGGTTCCAGGTGGCGGCTAAACAAACGCCGGTTGGCAGGTAGGTACTTGCATCGGCAATACCCATACTGTCTTTATAAGTACGGCCATGCTCCAGCCTTACGCCATGCGGACCATCAGACATTACAAACTCGGGGATGCCCAGCCTTGGTACGCCGCCCGAGGTAAACGATGAGCTGCCATGTATCATGCTTACCTTTTCGGGCAAGGTCATTTGCTTGAGCAGGGCATCAGCTTGTTTAAAAACCTCAGCATCGGTTTGAGCAAAAGCGCCGGCCTGCTGCAGCAAAAGCGCCAGCAGTGCCGAGCCTTTGTAAATTAATTTAGTCAGTTTCATTAATAGATTATAGTATCAATAGTTAAGAAAGAAGGCAAGATTTATTTGTCGATCATTTTATAAACGCGCACATAATCTACCTCCATGGCTTTCGGGAAAACGCTTTCATCAACACCTTGCGCACCACCCCAGTTACCCCCTACGGCTACGTTTAACAACAAGTGGAACTTTTTATCGAAAGGCCAGGTAGCGTAACCTTTGCCATCGTTTACAAACTCAAATATCTTTTGGTCGTCAATGTATCCGCGTACGGCATAGGGCGTCCAGTCTACCCGGTAAATATGAAAAGCATCAAAAGCATCAACAATTTTTTTAGCATCGCCCTTTTGAGTGCCTATTGCACCGTTATAAGCCTCGGTATGCACAGTGATGTGTACATTAGTAGGGTCATAACCTACGTGTTCCATAATATCAATCTCGCCCGATTTTGGCCATTGCCCATAAGCAAAGTCAGTAGGCAGCATCCATATAGCCGGCCACGTACCCCGGCCTGAAGGCAATTTAGCTTTAATTTCGAACCGGCCGTATAAAAAATCGCCTTTACCTTTAGTTACCAGGCGGGCAGAACTATAAGCATTGGTACCAGAAGTTTCTTTGCGGGCAGTTATGGTTAATACGCCGTTAGATATACTGGCATTACTGGAGCTGTTGGTGTAATTTTGCAGCTCGTTGTTACCCCAGCCTGTACCGCCTAAATCGTAACCCCATTTGGTGCCATCCGGCGCACCGCTGGTGGTAAACTCATCGGCCCAAACGGGTGTTGTTTCAAATGCCCAGCCTTTGTCTGTAGGCGGACCAGCAACCACCTGTGTATTATCAGGCGGAAGGGGCTTTAAATCTTCTTTACCCGAGCAAGACATTAGCATGCCTGCCATGATAATCTTTCCAATAATCAAGGTATACATTTTGGAATTTTTTGTTGTACTGAAATTCATATGGTATCTTTTTCTTCACAAATCAAATAGCCGCCACCGGCGCCATAATTAGGCCGCAGCTTGAGGCTGCGGCCTGTAAATCATTTTATAGCAGTTGTATGCTGCCTACATAAAATATGCCCGGTACCTGGTGGCCTTCGCCGCCTAATTGTAATACAATCTGGTCATACAAAGTATTGCTGGCCACACCCGAGAAATCAAATTCAAGCTCAACCCACTCATTAAATTTGGTTACCTGCTTAACCACTTCGGTTTGTGTTTGCCACGCATTGCCACCCATTAATGAGTTTTGTAGTTTTAAGGCTACCTGTGGTTTTAATGTGCCGGTATAATTGTTGAGGCTTGGGAAGAACACTTTAACCCTAAACTTGTTGCGGGTAGTTAAATCGAAACGGTAATCGAAGGTATACTGCAGGTTACCGTATTGGTTAGCATCGCCGGTTAAGCGCTCATAATAAGCTACCTTGGCTGCGGTATTAAGTCCTTTAGGTACCGGATTGCTAAAGTTGGGCTGAAACACTATACCATCAGCCTTCCAGTTGATGGGTTTTATGCCATCAAATTTATCTACAATATCTGCAGCTTTTAACGGCTTTTGTATTACCGGACGCACGAACCCTTTGCGGATCAGCTTCAGGTACCAGGCATTGGCAGCGTTAGCTTTATCGCCAACTTTCAACCACATTTCATCATCAGATATGGATAGGATCTGATATTTGGAAACACCGGTGTAATAGGCTATAAATCCGTTGGTAATGGTCAGGAACTTTTTGGTTCCTTCATCTGTAATAATCCAACTCATGTTTGCTGGCGGCGTGTAATTCAGCGTTACATCGGCACCGGCAGCGCCACCTAAACCGGCTGCATTAGCGCCGTTAACAAAGGTGTTGCCATTGTTCGCATAAGTATATTTCAGGTTATTAGCCAGCGTAAAGGTCATCTCGTCATCGTAAAAGCCTTCAGAGGCTTTTTCATTTGGGCCAGCCTGGTACCACTCCGGAAAATCGGACGTGGCCGGACCAACACCCAAATGACCAGTTGAGGCTTTATCGATAACCCAGGTTTTGCCTGCTGTATTGTTGGCTCCACCGGTTAAGGAATTAAAGTCTGGCCGGTTAAGCATATCATACCGTGAGTTGGCTATGCGCACGGTTTGTGTGCTGGATACATAGCCGCCGCTGGTTAATATCGTTAACTTAACGGTGTACTCTCCGGCCAGGGCGAATGATCCGTTGATTTCCTCACCCGAACCGGTTTGGCCGTTACCCAGGTCCCAAACTGCTTTGGTTACCGGGCCCGAAAGATTTTTAAAAGTGATGATGTTAGCATTTGCGGCTGTTGGCGTGGCCGAAAACTTAACCTGATCGCTGGTAGGCGCATTACCCAGTTCAGGGTCGTCAACCTTACACCCCATCCAGGTAAGCACCATAAGCAGTACTGCGGCCGATTTCAATAAATATGTCTTCATTGCTCTTCTCTCTATTAAAAGTACAAAAAACTGATCTTAAAAATTGGGTTTTAATACGGGGCACAAATCGCGCTCACTTTGCGGTATTGGGAATAAGCCGCGGGTGGATTGGTTAAACGTCACGTTAAAGTCAACCTGATCGCCTATGTAGCCTGGTCCTCTTTGCCCTTGTATGGTAATAGCTGCATTTGCCACGGCAAGGCCCTGACGCAACAGATCCCAGTATCGGATACCTTCTAAAGCCAGCTCTGCACGGCGCTCCTGGTAAATATTGGCAAGTGTTGCGGGTTTACTACCCAGGCCTACACGGGCACGCACACGGGTTAAATAATTTTGTGCCTGGCTGCCACCGGTAACTACATCAAGCTCTGCAGCCATCAGCAACACATCCGAAAAACGGATAGAGCGGTAGTTGTTACCCCAGTTAAGCTCGGTTTGGCCTGATGTTGGGCGGTAATCGGCAGTAGTTGTATATTTTTTGCTAAAAAAGCCTGTATGCTGGTAACCGGTAGTTAAAGTGCCCGTTAAATCTGTCGCCGTATTCAAAATAGTTGCATCCCTGCGCGGATCATTAGCTTCGTAAGCGTTGTACAGCTGCTGTGTTACCGGTGCAAAGCTCCAGCCAGTAGTGTAAACCGGATCGCCGCTTACACGTGGGCCTTCCATTTGGGGCTGCATGTTGCCTTCGCCACCTTGTATGTAGTTCCAATCAAACCAGGGATTATCGTTAGAGTACGAAATCTCCCAAACCGACTCTTTGCTGAACTCATTGGCTTTGGTGAAGTTATCGGCATAGTTTCCCAGCAAATCATGGCCACTGTTGTTAATGAGGTCTTGCAGTTGGGTTAAAACATACGAACCATTTACAGCAACCGAACCAGCCTGCAATTCACCGTTGTAAACACCTTTATAGAACAGGTATACACGGCCCAGCAAGCCTTGCGCCGACCAGCGTGTAGCATGCGCTTTGCTAGTACGCAAGTCCGATTTATCTAATACCGGTATAGCTTCAACCAAATCTTTTGCAATCTGATTAAACGTTGCCGATGGGGCCGCCTGCTCTGTGCAGTATTCTGCCGGATTTTGAGGAGACAGTATCAATGGAATATTGCCAAACCACTTAGCCAGATCAAAATAAAAATAAGCACGTAAAAACTTACACTCGGCAGCCATCTTAGCTTTACTTGCATCACTCATGGTTATGCCCGGCAGTTTTTGCAACAGCAGGTTAGCGCGGTAAATACCGGTATAATGGTTGGCCCAGTAAACACGGATAAGCGAGTTGGAAGTTAATATTTTTTGCTGGTCGATCTGGATCATTTCGGGAGAGTCTGACCGGCTGGCCCCGCCCGCATAAGCATCGTCTGATGCAATGTCGGCCATCATAGGATCGGGGCTAAAGCCGCCGCCACCAGCATTTGTATGCCATTGCAAGGCATCATAAACACTATTTAAAGCCTCTGCTGCATCCTTTTCTGTTTTATAAAAATTTTGCTCTACCCGATTATCCAACGGGTTAAGGTCTAAAAATTTTTTACAGCCTGTTTGTGTAAATGTTAGTACACCGGCTAATATAATGGAGGTTGTATATTTATTTAAGTTCTTCATGAGTTAAGCCATTAAAAAGTTGCACTTAGACCTAAACGGTAAATCCGCGCTTGCGGATAAACGCCGCGGTCGATGCCAATATCCAGACTGCCGCGCGCGCCAATCTCCGGATCAAAACCAGTATAATTGGTTAAGGTTACCAGGTTGTCTCCTGAAACATAAACACGCAGCGTTTGTAAACGGAGTTTGGCAGCTATATTTTTGTTTAGTGAGTAACCCAATTGCAGCGTTTTCAAGCGAACAAAGTCGCCGTCTTCCAGGTACAGGTCTGATATGCGGGTATAATTACCGTTATTATCGCTATAAGTAAAACGAGGATAACGGTTGGTGCTGCCTTCACCTGTCCAGCGGTTAAGGTAAGTGGTTTGCATATTTGATGATACCAGATCTTGGCGGCGTATCCCGTTAAATATCTGATGCCCGAATGAACCAATAGCAAAACCGCTTAAGTCAAAACCCTTATATGCCAAGCTTAAGTTAAAGCCACCGGTAACATCGGGCGTAGGGTTACCCAGCTTGGTACGATCATTCTGATCAATTACACCATCTCCATTTAAATCCTTAAAGCGAACGTCGCCGGGTACAGCATCTGGCTGAATACGCACACCGTTGCGGCTGTAGGCATTAACTTCACCTACATTCTGGAAAATACCATCAGTTTGATATCCGTAGAAATAAGAGAACGGATCGCCAACAGTACTGCGTTGAACCTGGCCGTAGGTAGAAATGCCGGCACCACCTAATATGCCTTCGGCATTTTTGATCTCGATAACCTTGTTTTTGTTAAAGCTGCCATTAATACCGGCATTCACTTTAAACTCACCAAAGTTTTGCTGATAGTTTAAAGCTAACTCAATACCTGAGTTGCGTACCGAACCACCATTGGCAAAACCTGCTCCAACACCTACGCTTAACGGAATAGGCACTTGCAACAGCCAGCCCCGGGTAGTTTTAACATAATAATCGGCGGTGAAGGTAAACATGTTACGCAGGAAGGTGAGGTCTAAACCAACGTCAAGTTGTTCACCGGCTTCCCACCTGATATCAGGATTTGCTACGTATGTAGGAGATGCACCGCTTACATAACCGTTGCCGCTGCCATTGTAATAGGTATACCCGCGACCTACACCAATTACAGCCGCCCAAGGATAGTTATCGAGTGAGGCATCGTTACCCAGCTTGCCCCAAGAGGCACGCAACTTACCAAAAGTTAAGATATCGTTTTTAGGAATAAAGCTCTCCTCTGTAAATATCCAGCCTGCCGAAACTGACGGAAAATAACCAAAGGGATAGTTTTGCCCGAACTTGGATGAACCATCCCTACGTAGTGATGCAGAAAGCAAGTATTTATCAGCATAGCTGTAATTTACCCTGCCAAATATTGATGCTAAGGAATTTTGGCTGGCTCCGCCCCTGGCTACCGCCGTACCAGCATCAACAGCCAGGTTAAGGTAAGCCATGTTAGGATCACTTACCACAAGGCCGGTGTTTGAGCCTAACAGCGTTTCAGAATTCTCACGGCGTAAAGAAGTACCGGCTGTCACGGTGATGCTGTGTTTATCAAACTTTTTTTCATAGGTCAGTATGTTTTCCTGAGCCCAGCTGTAATAGCGGTCAACACCTTTATTTACGCTTGAATTGGTACTTTGCTGCGCTGCATTTAGGTAAAATAGCGGCGTGTAATTATTAGTGGTTACAAATGCCAGGTCTATACTGAAGGTTGACCGAAAGGTTAGGCCTTTCAAAATATTCAACTCAGCATAAGTATTCCCAACAAGTTTATCAACCCGCGTAAGGCCATTAGTAACCGCTAAACGTGCCAACGGGTTAACAATTTCCTGTGAGATGTAAGGTGATATACCATATACTTGCCCTTCGGGGTTCCTAACTAAGTTAGCCGAATTATAGCGGGATGCTGATAAAGCTGCCGGATCAGTTTCGATTACAGGTGTAATAGGGTCCAGGTTCAATGCATTACTTAAAACGCCGCCAAACTCCTGGTTAGGGTCAATTGATGTGCGGCGGATGTGTGCATAAGAAGCATTAGCTCCTACTTTCAAGAAGTCTTTAACCTTGTTATCAGTATTAGCACGGAAAGTGTAACGTTTAAAATCAGACTTATCGCCGCCTACAATACCTTTTTGGTTAAACAAAGAAAAATTAATAGCATAACTGTTTTTATCAGTTCCACCGTTAACGCCTACCTGATGGTTGTACATGGGCGCATTTTTTTCAAACAACGATTTTTGCCAGTCGGTACCTGTACCTGCAGGATATTTGCTTAGATCGGTAAAAATGGGTGAGCCACCGCCATTAATAGAACCTTCATTCTGCATCACGGCATATTCGCGGGCATCCAGCATGTTTAACTTACGCCATGGGTTTTGTATACCATAGTAACCATCGTAAGTAACGCGGGTGCGCCCATCTCTAGAGCCGCTTTTGGTAGTGATTAATACCACACCGTTGCCGCCGCGAGCGCCGTAGATAGCAGCAGAAGCAGCATCCTTTAATATATCCATTGATTGAATATCTGCTGGGTTCAGGTAATCAATTCCACCCACAATAAAACCGTCTACAACATATATAGGAGAGGAATTACCATTAGAACCAATTCCCCTGATGCGAACGGTAGGTGCATCACCGGGCTGCCCCGAAACATTGGTTACCTGCACGCCGGCAACACGGCCTTGTAAAGCCTGTTCAACGCGCGTAATAGGTGTTTGTGTAATCTGATCTGGCTTTACCGATGATATAGCCGATGTTACATTACGCCTAACCTGCGTACCGTAACCTATTACTACTACATCACTCAATGCAGTGGCCCTATCAGTTAATACGATTTGTATAGGGCTGGCAGTATTTACGGTATACCGTTGGGTTTCATACCCTATACCACTAAATACCAACACAGTGCCTAAACGTGGTATACGTACGCGAAACTCGCCGCTTGCGCCGGTGGCTGCACCGCCTGCTCCGCCCTCAATGGCTACGGTAATTCCGGGTACCGGAGAGCCGTCGCTCTTTTGAGTTACCGTTCCTGATACCTGAAGGTCCTGAGCCTTAAGCCCAAATGCCGACAACAGGAAAAGCATAAAAAAAAACGTAATTTTTCCTTTCATAGAAAATCGTAAATGGTTTATAAAATTGGTTTAACTGGTTAACAGGCATGAGGCCTGATTATTGATGAAGCAAATATATAGGGCCATTTAACTAATACGCTATTTTGCCATCCTATATAACCTATACAAGTATGTAGTAACCCCCTCTAACTCCCCTACTTTGCCACTACAAGCTTAATAATTTAAGAACACAAACCACTGATTATTAACATATTCATATTTTGATCTACACCTACACACCAAAAAGGCAAATTTCATAACCTTGTAGGGTATTATTCGGCATTTTTTTAGTTTTACTGCATTAATGAAAGAAGCATTACTAACCATTTTCACCTGCCTTTCATTCCTATTATCGTATGCACAAAACCCCATTGGGTTGCCGCAAATTGTAAATTATTCTAATTTGGATTACAAGGGCGGTATTCAAAACTGGGCTATTGATCAGGATAAGGATGGAAGGGTATATTTTGCTAATAACGAAGGGCTGTTATCTTTTGACGGTAAGCACTGGAAACTTAACCGTTTGCCTAATAACACAGTAGTTCATGCTTTAAAGATAGATGCCAGCGGAAAAATTTACGTAGGTGCTCAGGATGAGATAGGCTACTACCTGCCTGATAGCCGTGGAATATTAACCTATCATTCGCTAAAACCGCTTATGCCCGAATCGAGCCGGCAATTTGCGGATATTTGGAATATCTGCCAGCAGGACGGCGCCACGTTTTTCCGTACGGTTGAGAAGATATTTTATTTGAAAGACGGAATTGTAAGCGTTTTTAAAACGAACAACGAGTGGACGTTTTTAGGTTCGGCGCAAAACCAGGTTTATGCCCAGCAAAAGCATGAAGGGCTTATGGTATTTAGAGAAGGCACATGGCAAACTGCCTGCAGTGCCCCGATTTTAAAAGAAGGCATTGTTACAGCAGTATTAGATTATGCGCCCGGTACCTTGCTTATTGCCACGCTTAAAAACGGGCTTTTTCTGCTAACCGGAAACCAGCTCATACCTAAAAATACCGATGCCGATCAAATTTTCAATACCAGCTATATTTATTGTGCTATTCCGGTAAATAGGGAATGGTTTGCTGTTGGAACCACTACTTCTGCCTGTTATATCATCGACCGAAACGGCAAAGTCATTCAGCATTTCTCGAGCGACGAGGGGTTACAGAAGAACTACATTCGAAACCTGTTTACCGACCATGCCAAAAACCTTTGGCTGGCGCTGGATGACGGAATTGATTTTATTGCATTTAACAGCGCCATAAAGCAGATCTTTCCTGACAATAAAAAGCAGATCAGCAGCTACACCTCGTATATTTTTAACCAGAACTTGTACGTAGGTGCATCAAACGGCTTATTTCACCTGCCCATTAATAACAGCATTAAAGACCTGAGTTACTCGCGCGGCGAATTTAAAGAAGTAAGCAACCTTAAAGGGCAGGTGTGGGGTTTGCAAGAAATTAATCACCAGTTGTTATTAGGGCATGAGGATGGCACTTTTAACGTAGAGCAAAACCAATTAAAACCGGTTAATCAATCTATTGGCACTTGGTTATTTGAGCCCATATCGCCCATTGAGCCATCGCCCGATGCTTTAGCTGGCACTTACGAAGGCTTGCAACTATTGCATTTTGACAAAGGCACCTTTGTAAACGCCGGACCTATTACGGGGCTGGATAAAATTTCTCTGCGGTTTATGGCTTATGATCACAGCAACAACATTGTGTGGTCATCGCACCCTTACCGTGGCGTGTTTAAGTTGAACCTTTCGGCCGACCATAAACGCATCCTTAAGAGTAAACTGCTTACTGTTAAGGATGGATTGCCATCAACCTTGGGTAACTATCTTTTCCATATCAAAAACCGGATTGTAGTGGCTACGCTTAAAGGCATTTATGAGTATAACGACCATACGCAAAGGTTTGAGCACTCCGCTTTCTTTTATCCGTACGTAAAAAACACTGCCCTGCATTATTTGAACGAGGACCGGGCCGGCAACGTTTGGTTTGTAAACGAGAAAAAGTTGGGTGTTATTGATTTTTCGACTAATAAGAACCATCCTACGGTAGTTTATTTTCCGGAGTTGACATCTAAACTCGTATCGGGTTTTGAGCATATTTATCCATTTAACCAGCAAAATATATTTGTGGGCGCTAACAAGGGTATTTACCACATTAACTTTTTAAAATACCGCGAGCAGAGCAAGCAGTTAAACGCGTTGCTAACTCAAGTTAAAATATTTGGTAAAAAGGATAGCATTGTATTTGGCGGATACAGCAGCGGCAACATCAGCCAGGTAAAATTACCTTATGATTTAAATTCGCTGCAGTTCGAGTTCTCATCAACCCTGTATGAGCAGCAAAACACTATTGAGTTTAGCTACCAGTTGAGCGGATTTGATAAAGATTGGTCGGCCTGGAGCACCAAGGCAGAGAAGGAGTACACCAATTTGCCACCGGGTAAATATATTTTTAAAGTAAAGGCGCGTAATAATTTAGGTAACGAATCGAAACCGATTGAGCATTTAGTAATCATTGAACCGGCCTGGTATCAAACCTGGTGGTTTTACCTGTTTTGTGTGTGCATAGCAGCCGGATTTATGTACCTGCTAACTAAACGGCAGCAAAAGCAACACGTACAAGAGCAAGAAAAACTAAAATATCTGCATCAGCTGGAGCTGGAACACAACGAGCGGGAGATTATGAAGCTGCAGAACGAAAAGCTGGTGGCCGATGTTGTTTACAAGAACAAGGAGTTGGCATCAACCACTATGCACCTGGTGCAGCGGGGTAAACTGCTGGCAAAAATTAAAGAGGAGTTGCTGCCTTTAGCCAACAGCAGCTCGGGCGATAAAGCTGCCGAATTTAAAAGGGTGATTAAGTTATTGAATGAGGCAGAAAGGAATGATGCCGACTGGGAGCAGTTTGCCATTCACTTCGATATGATTCACTCCAACTTTCTGAGCCGCCTTAAAGAGCGGTTCCCGGATCTAAGCCCGAATGATCTGAAGCTTTGCGCCTACCTCAAAATGAACCTTACCTCCAAAGAAATTGCGCAACTGATGAGTATTACTATTAAAGCCGTAGAAGTGAGCCGATACCGTTTACGTAAGAAAATGCAGATACCATCAGACGTGCCACTGTTTGATTATCTGATTAACGCTATTAATTATAATTACCAGGAATAAAAGAGACAGTTTATTAAAAAGCTTTGTTGATATCAAGTAATGATTAACTCATTACTATTTAAGCATTAATGAGCGGCAGCGTGAACCAAAAGGTACTTCCGTTGCCATACTCGCTTTCGGCCCCGATCTGGCCATTGTGCCTTTTAATAATCTCAGAACAGATATAGAGGCCTAGGCCCAATCCTGAGTATTGTATACCGCTGTTGTCAACCCGGTAATAGCGGTCAAACAAGTTGGGCAGCTTTTCGGGCGGAATACCCGGACCTTTATCAATTACAGACACCTTAGCCATCGAACCTTGCTTCTCCAGGTTTATGATGATTTCCTTAGCATCAGGTGCATATTTAATAACGTTATTAACCAAATTGGTAATCACTTGCTCAATTTTATCTGCATCGGCATATGCCTGCAAATCTTTATTCCCAGTTACAACCACCTCATGCCCTGCTTCTGTATGTACATTTTGGCAGCATTCGGTAACCAGGCTGCTTAGTGCAACGCTGCTTTTATTTAAGTGCAGCTGGCCTTCTGTCATTTTAGTGGTGTTGAGTAAGTCGCTGATCAGCACACTCAACTTGTTCAAGCTTTTATTAGCCTGATCTATTAGTACGGGCAGCATTTTAGGTGAAGGGTTATCCTTCATGCGTGAAAGCAATTGCAGCGATGCTTTAAGGCTAGTAACTGGTGTACGTAACTCGTGGCTGGCTACACTTATAAATTCATCCTTATTCTGAATGTTCTTCCGGCGGATGCTTACATCCATAAAGGTACCTATGCCCCCAACAATATGCCCGTTATCGTCACGTAAAGGTGCAGCATTAATAGAGATGTAAAAACGCTCACCTTCTGGAGGCTGCACAGCAATCTCCTGATCAAAAAGAGGTTCACCTGTACGCATAATCACGGCCATGGGGTGCTCCCCGTCTGGCAATGGCGTACCGTCAATTCTTAAATTCTGCCACTTCGGATCGTCATACGTTCGTTTCAGAATTTCGTGCTCCTTTACGCCTAATATTTTTTGCGCCATGGGGTTGGCGTAAATTAATTTACCCTCAACGTCAATTATACCTACTCCCTCGGCCATTGTTTCGAGTATGCGGCTCAACTGTTGCTGGTTGCTGCGCAGCTCTTCCTCCACCCTGGTCTTCTCTTCTATATTTTTTTCGAGTTGGCGGGTACGCTCTTTAACTGTATGCTCCAAAGTGGCATTTAGGTGCTGCGCCACTTTTTGTGCCTCTTCCAGTTCAGCATTTTTTTGCTTGAGCAGCTTTTGTGTTTCCTTTTGCCCGGTAAGGTCGGTTATGATAATGCTTAATGCTAATCCTTCGTCTAAATCGAGCGTTTTAAGCGATAACAAAACCGGTAGTTCGGCACCATCGGCAGCAAGCAGGGTAAGCTCATCTTTAATATTATCCGCCCACGCTTTGGCAATTAGCTCCTTGCATTCCCGCTGGCAATCGTCGGTAACGTAACTAAAGAATGATTTACCTATTACTTTTTCAAGCGGAGAATTTACCAAGCCGGCAAATTGTGAATTGCTATATAATATATTACCGTCGGTGCTTAGGGTTACGGCACCCTCAGTCATTTGTTCAATAAAAATACGGTACGTTTGGTCGGCACTTTTGAGGGTGTAAAGTTGATGCCCGTCGTTAACTTTTACCACCAAGGCATCAATCTCCCCCGACCTGATGGCATCAATGGTATCAGTAGCTTCTTCCAGCTGTATGCGCAAATCGCTCAGCTCATTTAAAAGTTCCTGGTATGACTTTGAAGTTTCCAACTACAAAAATTATAATAGTCCCAGTCCGCGTAGTACCCTATCTGTGTCAGACATATCTCCAACCAGGCGTCTTTTGGGAATGGGTGTTTTTTTAATTAACATAGGCACGGCCGTTACGTCTTCGCTTTGTACCAGCAACGGTTGCTGATGCACGTCTACAATGTCCAGTTCGTATCTGCCTTTCAGGTGTGTTTCGAGTATAGCATGCAGATTATTTATGGCGCGAACAGAAACAGGAGATGTTCCGGCTACGAACAAACGCAGTACGTAAACCGTATCCTCTTCTTTTCCCCAATCGTAGGATAAGTCCCCATCATTAATCATTGTACTGCATATAAAAATCGCTTCTGTAAATTATCTGGGGCGTATATCTAAACCTACCAGCACCTTTTCTTTATTAGACAGGTCGCCGATTATTTTACGTACCGGCTCCGGCACCTTTTTTACAAGGGTAGGTATAGCCAATATCTGGTCGCCCTCGGCCAGTTGCGGTTGTACCAGTAAATCAATCACCTCAATGGTATACTGGCCAGCTAAATGTTCCTCGCAATACTTGCGCAAGTTGTTCAGTGCCGTAACCGATTTACTCGTCTTCCCTGCTACATAAAGCCGCAGTTCATAAATTTGTTCCAATGTTGCTGCTAATTATTATTTTCCGGAATCGGGTTTATTCGTTCCCCGCCTAATATCGGTAACCTTTTGGCGATTTTGTTCCAAAATTTCCTTTTTGAGATCTTCTTCAATATATACTTTGTTCAACTCTTCTTCGGTCGACTCAAATTCTGTTTTTAAGCTATCAATTTTTGCTTCAAGCACTTTGCGTTTCCTTAACAACTCTCGGTCTTTGCGGGTAATAGCATGCGTATGCAGCATTTGGCCGGTTTCTTCTAACAGCATCTGCGCTTCGCGGGCCGAGCCGGTTAGCACGCCATCCGGGCCCAAATATACATCTACCAGGTCAAGTCCTTCATCGGTAATAATAAACTCGCGTACTTGATTAGAGTGCTGCATCCCTCTCGATTTCATGATGTGTAAACCGCGGTTACGTTCGCCGTTCATTTCAATATCTTTAATGAGCAGCCAGGCATCCACTAATGAGGATACACCTTCGTCGGTTTGCTCATTAACAATGGTGTTTAAAGTTAGCGCCGTAAACATTACTGTTATCTGCTCTTCCTGTAAAAAGTCTATCAACCGTACCAGCATCGATTTTACATCGCTTACGGTACCCACGGTAATTAAATTGGTAATAGGATCGAGCACTACAATCTGCGGCTTATACTTCCGGATGGCTTTATGAATAGCCACCAGGTGCATTTCTAAACCGTACATAGTTGGCCTTGATGCATAAAACTGCAACAAGCCGTTATCAACATGGGTTTGCAGATCCATGCCTATAGATTGCATGTTACGTATAATTTGCCGGGGCGACTCCTCAAAAGCAAAATACAAGCAGCGTTCACCGCGCTGGCAGGCCTCATTTGCGAAGCTGCAACCAACGCTGGTTTTACCGGTACCTGCTGTGCCCGATACCAGTATGCTGCTGCCGCGGTAAAAACCACCTTTGCTCAGCATACCATTTAGCGCGTCTATACCTGAACTTACAGTTTCAGATGATACTTTTTTATTTAAAAGCAATGAGGTTACAGGCAATACAGAAATGCCCTCTTCATCAATTAAAAAAGGATATTCGTTAGTGCCATGTACCGAACCCCGGTACTTAACAATACGTAGCCGCCGCGTTGATATTTGGTTGATAATGCGATGATCGAGCAGGATTACACAGTCTGACACATATTCTTCAAGGCCCTGGCGGGTCAGCGATTCGTCGCCACGCTCGCCTGTTATGATAGCTGTTACCCCTTTGTTCTTTAACCACTGAAATAGCCTTCGCAGCTCGGCCCTCAAAATAGCCTGGTTAGATAGGCCCGAAAACAGATTCTCGATCGTATCGAGCACCACGCGCTTAGCGCCAATACTGTCAATTGCATAACCCAGGCGTATAAACAGGCCTTCCAGGTCATACTCGCCGGTTTCTTCAATCTCGGCACGGTCTACATGTATGTAGTCAATTTTAATTTTCTTCTCCTCCTGCAGCTTTTTTAAATCAAACCCCAAGGAGGCTACGTTGGTAGCCAGCTCATCAGCTTTTTCTTCAAAAGCAATAAACACGCCCGGTTCATTAAACTCCTGCGCGCCTCTTACAATAAACTCTAAAGAAAACAGTGTTTTGCCACAGCCCGCGCTACCACATATTAAAGTTGGCCGGCCGGTGGGTAATCCCCCTAAGGTAATCTCATCCAATCCGCTTATGCCGGTGGGTGTTTTAGGTAAATTAATAATGCTATTATTTAAATTATCGGACTGAGAAACGGACATGATTACTTGATAAGTGTGTACAAGGTACTGCTTTTTATCTCAATAAATTAATTTTGCGCTTATTTAAAGTATATTATTGCGCACAAATATTATCTAAAAAGATAGCAACACAAAGTACAAAAAGATTCATTTGCAGGCTTATACTCTGTAAACACACCCCAAATAACGCACAACACCAAGTTGTAAATTCAACTTCAGGGGAGTTGAACAAGTAAGAAAAGTAAGGTTTACATGCAGCTTCTTTAATTTGTAAGCTTTGCTATGGTTTGCTCAATTATAGCACAGCATTCATCCATTTGCAAAGCATTTATTACTAACGGCGGCGAAAAGCGTATGGTGTGGCCATGAGTTGGTTTGGCCAGCAAACCGTTATCACGTAGGGCTAAGCATATATCCCAGGCAGTAAAGGGTAGGTTGTCGGCAATATCAATTGCATTAAGTAACCCTCTTCCTCTAACTGCTGTTACTACTGCGGGGTACTTAGCTTTGAGCTGTTCCATGCGCTCCCTGAACACTAGGCCAAGGCTGTCAGCATTTTCAGGTAGAGTTTCATCTACAATTACCTGCAGTGAGGCTACACAAACTGCCGCCGCCAAAGGGTTACCACCAAAGGTAGAGCCATGCTCGCCCGGGCGAATGCATAACATAATATCATCATTAGCCAAAACGGCCGATACTGGCAGCACACCACCGGCCATGGCTTTGCCCACAATCAGCACATCGGCATGTACATCATCATAATAGCTGGCCAGCAGTTTACCTGTACGGCCAATACCGGTCTGTATCTCATCGGCCATAAGCAGTACATTATATTGCCTGCATAGGGCATGTACAGCGGCTAAATAACCTTGTTGCGGCACAATTACACCCGCTTCGCCCTGTATGGGTTCTACTAAAAAAGCACAGATGTTAGGATTGCTTTTTAAAGCATCTTCAAGCGCCTGCAAATTATTGTACGGAATAATGGTAAAGCCTGGCAGGTATGGCCCAAACTCGTCTTTAGACTCAGCACTGTCTGAAAAGGAAATGATGCCGGTTGTACGCCCATGAAAATTACCAGACGCTACCAGTATATCAGCTTTGTTATCAGCAATCCCTTTGTGCTGATAAGCCCATTTACGCGCCAGTTTAATAGCGGTTTCAACGGCTTCAGCGCCAGAGTTCATGAACAGCGCCTTATCATAATCAAACAAACGGCATACATATTCTTCTGCTTTTCCTAACTGGTCATTATAAAACGCCCGTGAGGTTAGCGTAAGCTTTTGCGCCTGGCTTATTAGCGCATTGATAATTTTAGGATGGCAATGACCCTGGTTAACGGCGCTATAGGCCGACAGGAAATCGTAATACCGCTTACCATCTACATCCCACAAGTACACCCCCTCGCCACGTGCAAGTACAACGGGCAGCGGATGATAGTTATGCGCGCCGTAGCGCTCTTCGGTATCAATGTATTGCTGGGTATGAGATAGAGTAAGCATAGGGCCAAAATATTAATTTACGTTATAAATAACGATAATGAATGCGGATTATTTATCCTGCTGTTAGCCCACAAGGTAACAAATCTGTAAGTGATAACCCATTGCCCGGTCAAAAAATAGTAATTTACCTATATTGCGTGGTCTAAAAAGCTTACTACATATTATACATATTTCATCATTGAGCATGAATAAACTCTTACTTACGGCATTTGCATTTACCCTTACAACAACTACTTATGCCCAGCAAGCACCAACCTTAACTGCTAAAGACTATGAACGTGCCGAAAGCATGTTAGGCTATAGCGCAACCCCGCTTATTGATGGTGGCATGATACGCCCCAACTGGTTGCCGGGCGATAAATTATGGTACCGCAACTTAACTGCTAACGGTGCCGAATTTGTAATGGTTGACCCTGCTAAAGGAACCCGTACACCGGCTTTCGATCATCAAAGAATGGCAGAGGCTCTATCTAAGGCAACAGGCAACCTTTACAGTGCCAATAGATTACCTTTTCAATCCATCATACCGGCTGCCTATGGTAAGTTGTTAAGCTTTTACGCCGCCGGAAAGATGTGGAAGGCAGATTTGCAGAATTATACCTTAACCGAAGATGCCAATGCTGCAGCACCTCGCTCTGTAATGCCAGGCCGCCGCGGTGGCCTAACGGGGGTAATATCGCCCGATGGTACGAAGGCTGCCTTTATAAAAGATTATAACTTATGGGTGCGCGATGTGCCCAGCGGCAAACAAACGCAGCTCACTAACGATGGCGTTAAAGATTTCGGTTATGCAACTGATAACGCAGGCTGGAAACATAGTGATATGGCTATTCTGCGTTGGTCTCCAGATTCTAAAAAAATTGCCACTTTTAAACAAGACCAGCGCAAGGTTGGCGATATGTACCTGGTGACCACCAACGTAGGAACGCCTAAACTGGAGGCCTGGAAATATCCCCTGCCTGGCGACAAGGACATACCGATGATACACCGCTGCATTATTGAAGTGGAAAAGCCTAAAGTGATTATGCTGAAGGTGCAGCCCGATCCTCACCGCGCTACTTTGAGTGATGATATATCGAGCAGTGGTACATTCGATGATGTTGACTGGAATGCTGATGCCTCGCAACTGGCCTTCGTATCTACCTCGCGCGATCATAAGCAGGAAAAAGTACGCATTGCCAATGCAGCTACTGGTGATGTACGCGAAGTGTTTGAGGAAACCGTGGCCACGCAATACGAATCGGGTTGGGACAGTATTAACTGGAAATACCTGGCAGGTAGTAATGAGATCATCTGGTTTTCGGAACGTGACAACTGGGGGCATTTGTATTTGTATGATGCGCGCACCGGCAAACTGAAAAACCAGATTACCAAGGGTAGCTTTGTGGTTACACAACTGCTAAAGGTTGATGAAAAAAACCGGCAGTTATACTTTTTGGCCGGTGGCCACGAGCCGGGTAACCCGTACTTCAGCCACTTATATCGCATAGGGTTTGATGGTAAGAAATTAACTTCGCTTACACCCGAGGATGGCAACCACCAGATTACCTTCTCACCCACCGAAAACTATTTTATAGATAGTTATTCGAAGCCCGATGTACCGGGTGCAACCGTTTTACGCAACCTGAATGGCAGGCTGATTGCATTGCTGGAGAAAACTGACATATCGCGCCTTACCGCTACCGGCTGGAAGGCGCCCACCGCTATAACCGTTAAAGCACACGATGGCAAAACGGATTTATTTGGTTTAATGTTCACGCCTACCAAGCTCGATCCTTCTAAAAAATACCCTATAATCAATTACATCTACCCTGGTCCGCAGGGCGGCAGTGTGGGTAGCTGGTCTTTTTCGCCTGTACGGGGCGACCACCAGGCACTGGCTGAGCTGGGCTTTATAGTGGTACTGATTGAGGGCACCAGCAACCCATTGCGCTCCAAAAGCTACCATGATATGAACTACGGCAACATGGCCGAAAACACACTGCCCGACCAAATTGGCGGCATGCAGCAACTGGCCCAAAAGTACCCGTACATTGATATTAACCGTGCCGGTATATGGGGACACTCGGGTGGAGGTTTTGCCACAGCATCGGCCATGTTTAAATACCCAGACTTTTTTAAAGTAGGCATATCAGAATCGGGCAACCATGAGAACCGCAACTATGAGGATGACTGGGGCGAACGCTATATTGGGTTGTTAACCAAAGATGCCAGCGGCAAATCAAACTATGAGGATCAGGCTAACCAAAATTACGCCAAGAACCTGAAAGGCAAGCTGATGCTGGTCCACGGTATGATGGATGATAACGTGCCGCCATACAATACCCTGCTGGTAGTTGAGGCATTGGAAAAAGCTAATAAGGATTACGATTTGGTGATTTTTCCTAACAGTGCACATGGTTACGGCCCTTACAGCTCCTACATGATGCGCCGCCGGTGGGATTATTTTGTACGTAACTTGCTGGGTGCCGAACCGCCGAAAGAATACCAGCTAAAAACCAAACCGGATCCACGCAACAGCCTACAGTAAAAGGAATTGCGCTTAATTAAAGTAGTATGAAAAAGCTGTTAATTTGCTTGTATATTGTTATTGCTGCATTTGAAGCGCGGGCCCAGCCTTTAAAGAGAGCGCGCAACTACGGCCTTCAGTTTGGCGTAATACCCACTGGCAAACAGAATGCAATTACAGATGTGGCCGGTGTAAAGGTGGGGCAAACCACCTTAATTAAAGGTGACAACATACGTACTGGCGTTACGGTAATCATGCCGCATGAGGGTAACGTTTTTCAGCAAAAGGTACCAGCTGCGGTGTTTGCAGGCAATGGCTTTGGCAAACTGGCCGGCAGCACACAAATTGCGGAGCTGGGCAACCTGGAAACGCCCATTGTATTAACCAATACACTTAATGTATCTACCGGCCTGGATGCGCTGATAGATTACACTTTACAGCAAAAGGGTAATGAGAAAATACAGTCGGTCAATGCAGTAGTTGGGGAAACCAACGATGGCTACCTGAATGATATACAAGGCCGGCATGTTACCAAGAATGATGTTTTACTAGCCATCCGGAACGCTAAAGCAAGCGATGTAGCCGAGGGCGCTGTTGGTGCCGGCACCGGTACGGTTTGCTTTGGTTTCAAAGGCGGTATTGGTACCGCATCTCGGCTATTGCCTAAAAGCTTGGGCGGTTACACGGTAGGCGTTTTAGTGCAAACCAACTTTGGCGGCGTATTGCAGATTGATGGCGCACCTGTGGGCCGCGAGCTGGGCAAGTTCGACTTTAGCAACCAGTTAATGAACAACGCAGATGGCTCTTGCATGATGATTGTTGCCACCGATGCGCCTTTGAATAGCCGGAATCTGCAAAGGCTGGCTAAACGTGCTTTTATGGGTCTGGCCAAAACAGGTGGCATTGCCTCCAACGGCAGCGGCGACTATGTGATCGCTTTTTCGACAGCAGCCTCGGTGCGGGTTTTTCACCAGCCTGTCCAACCCTTGCAACAAGCGGAGTATTTACAAAACGATTACGCATCACCAGTGTTTATGGCTGCTATAGAGGCAACCGAAGAAGCGATCATTAACTCGCTCTTTGCAGGTGTGGATATGAAAGGCAAAGAAGGCCATCAAGTACCAGCCTTACCGCTGGATAGGGTAATGCCTATTTTAAAGAAATATAACGTTGTGAAAAAATGAGTAAGTATACCGTTGTTAATAATGATTTTGTATTAGCTGGCGAGGCGTCGGTTTTGATTACAGATTTAGCTGTACAAAGAGGATATGGCATTTTTGATTTTTTTAAAATCATTAACGGGCAGCCCATCTTTTTAGAAGATCATCTGGACCGCTTTTATCATTCGGCCGGGCAATTGCGTCTGCCAGTTGCTTATAATCGCGATGAGCTAAAAGCAGTGCTGTTTGAGCTGATGAAAAAGAATGGGGTATCTGACTCCGGCATCCGGATTACGCTTACCGGCGGCTACTCACCTGATGGATATACAGTAGTTAAGCCGAACATGATCATAACACAACAGCCGCTTACCATAAGTAAGGAGATTAACACCCAGGGCATTAAAGTTATAACTCACCCTCACCAGCGCCAAATGGCCCACATTAAAACAATAGACTATTTAATGGCTATATGGCTGCAGCCCCTTATTAAAGAGAAAGGTGCTGATGATGTGCTGTATCATAATAACGGTATGGTGAAGGAGGTACCGCGGGCTAATTTCTTTATTGTCACCCCCAATAATGAGGTACTTACAAGCGGAACTGGTGTGTTAAAAGGCATTATACGCAAACAATTATTAGGACTTAACGGCAACGGCTTCAACGTACAGGAACGCGAAATAAGCCTGGAAGAAGTAATGGCCTGTAAAGAAGCCTTCATCACCAGTTCAACTAAGAACATACTGCCTGTTACCGAAATAGACGGCCATGTAATTGGCAATGGTGGGGCGGGTGAGGTTAGTAAAGCATTGAGCGAAAAACTGACATCACTGTTTAATTAAACATTTAAGCATCCCTCTATAAAACAAGAACAGCAGTTGCCGAGCAACTGCTGTTCTTGTTTTAATACAATATACAGGATGATTTACTTCTTGTCTGGAGCTTTGTCTATCAGTTCCATAAACTGATCAAGTTTTGGTGTGATGATAATTTGCGTACGGCGGTTACGTATTCTGCCGGCTTCGTTATCATTGCTGGTTAGCGGATTAAACTCGCCGCGGCCACCGGCAGTAAGCCTTTTAGGATCAACACCGTAATTGGTTTGCAAAGCCATCACTACTGATGAAGCTCTCAACGCGCTCAAATCCCAGTTGTTACGAATGTTAGGTTTAGAAATTGGAATATTATCGGTATTACCTTCAATCAGTACATCATAGTCTTTATAATCAGTAATAATCTTGGCAATTTTACTCAGGGTTGCACCTGCCGCATCCGAAATTTCGTAGCTGCCTGATTTGTACAGCATATTATCAGATAACGACACATAAACCACGCCTTTAAGCACCTGCACGTTTACGTCTTTAGATTCTTGCTGGCTTAATGAACGGGTAAGGTTGTTGGTAAGCACCATATTGAGCGAATCACTCTTATTTTTGCTGTTCACCAACTGCTGAATGTATTTGTTGGATGAATTAATTTCATCAACCAGCTTAGAGATGTTTACGTTACCCTGGCCGGATGAAGTTAAACACTTATCGAGCGCAGCCTGCAACGATTTTAGGTTAGAGCGCTCAGAAGCAATCTAATCTTCTAAACTGGTAACGCGTGTTTTTGCAGAAGCTAAATCTTTTTGGCTATTTAAATACCGTACATTAAGATCCTGGTGCTTGGTACGCAGGGTATCATAACTGGTTTGCAGCTGCTGATACTTTTTGGAGCTTACACAGCCCGACGCCAGAACGACGGCGAGTAAAGCTATTGGCAAAATTGAAACTTTCATAGTTATGTGCTAAAATTTAAACATTACGCATCAGCACCATTGTTGAAAGCTGTTTGATAAAACTGCACTATAATAGATGCAGCAACGATGGCTGATGCTGTTGAATTATTCCTGTTCACAACAAAAAGCCCGCCAATTAGTTTGGAGCACTCCCCCAGGCCCTCCCGGTGGAAGTTTGGGAGGGCTCCTTAATATTTAATTATTGTAAACTCTGTTCTTCGGTTTAGCTGATGTGCGGCCTCGCTGCACTGAACGCCGTTGCGGCAACGGTTAAGCAAGCGGGTTTCGCCATATCCGCGGGCTATGATGCGGTCTTCGTCAATATCTCCAGTGGTAATAATGTACTCAACCGCCTCGTTAGCCCGGCGGCGCGAGAGCGCCATGTTGTAATCATCGTCGCCGCGGCTATCCGTGTGTGAGCCAAGTTCTATTACCAATGTCGGGTTTTCTTTCAGGATGGCTACCAGTTTATCCAGCTCCACTGCCGCATCAGGCCGGATGTAGGATTTATCTAAATCATAATAGATATTTTCAAGACGGATGGTCTTTTTGATTTCAATTTTATTCAGGTACAGGTTCTTCTTAACTGTTGCCCCCGGTTCCAACCCGGTGGTCGTGAAGGGATTTAAATTATCAGCCAGGTAACCTTTCTTCTCGCCTCTCAGCTGATACTCGGTGTTCTCATACAGCTTAAAATTGAACTGCCCGGATGCATTGGTACTAACACTTATTTTTCCGCCATTGGTTTTACTTAAGGTTACCACACTGTTACCTATGGGCTTGCGCGAGTTTTTATCATAAACAACCCCTTGCAGCTGATAACTGACCACCGGCAACGGCGAAAAGCTGTAAATATCATCACTACCCACACCGCTCATGCGGTTTGATGACAGGTAGCCCGCGGTGTCATTCACCAGCACATAAGCAAAATCATCCTGTGCCGAATTGATAGGATAGCCCAGGTTTTGTTTAAGGCCAAAGCTTGTGCCTTGCTGCACAGCCTTAAAAACATCCAGACCGCCCATACCCTTGTCGCCATCAGTAGAGAAATACAGCGTGCCCATGGCATCCAGGTAAGGTGTGCGTTCATTACCGGCAGTGTTTACGCCTGCCAGGTTAACCGGTTGAGCCCAGGTACCATCGGGCGTACGGGCGCAAAAATAAATATCGGTACCACCTAACCCACCAGGCATATCTGAAGTAAAATATAAGCCTTTCCCGTCAGCCGTAATAAATGGGTCGCCAACGGAGTAAACTTCCTCTTTATTTAACGGGAATGCAACCGGTGTTTCCCAGCGATTAGTTACTGCATTGCGTTTGCTCGAATAAACTTCGACAGTGATGGTTTTTATTTTGGCGGTATCCTTCCCCTTGCCTTTTGGCAGGCGGGTTAAAGTAAAGAACATCTCATTGCCATTGGCCGTAAAGCTGGCTGCACCAATATGATAATCGGTACCGGCAATAAACGGAAACAGCTTCACAGCATCTGCGGCGTTTGCACCTAAAGGCGATTCATATAAATTCAGGTACTTATTGCCCGTCCAACCGTAAGTGCGCTTATCTAACCCGTCATTCCCGTCAAACTTGATGTAAAACGGGCTTTTCTTTTTCTGCTCATCCTTGTTAGGTTTCACTTCCCTATCCGAAGTAAATACCACCGTATTTTGGTACCGAACCGCTCCCCAGTCAGATTCGGGCGTATTAAGCGCCTGTTCATTTTCAATCAGTACCGGTACGGGGCTCTTCATCCATTTGATGGCCGAGTCGCAAGATGAGATCCACGTTTTTAGCTGTGTTTGGTCCGCTCCGCGGCTTAGGGTATAGTAACGGGTATACTGCGTTTTTGCCTCAGTATATTTCAGATTGTTCTTAAGTACCTCGGCATACTTTAAAATGTTATCGGTGCTGCTATTGGGCATATTCACGGTAGTAGCATACCATTTTTCGGCCTCGGGGTAACTACGCATAAGGCGGTAACTGTTGGCCAGATGCTCGGCCGTATACAGCGTAGGGTTCTTTTGATAGGCTTTCAGATACAATTCGGCAGCTTTGCTGTAATTGTACAAGCTATATTGCTCATTGGCTTGTTTAAGCACATATTGCGCCTTAACTGCCTGGCCAAGCGTTAAAAAACAAATGATGATGAGTACTCTTTGCTTCATAATTTTCACTTAGCCGGTTAAAAAAATCGGGGGGTTAGCATACGGGCTTTCTGCGTTCTGATGTAAAAGCCGATAGATATCTCATGCGTGCCGCTACTATAGCCTTTAAGCGGCCCTACAGAAATATCATAAGCATAACCCACGCGCAAGTTCTCAACCGGAAAAACCTCCATAGCCGCTACAAACGAATTGAGGTTGCTCAGGTCATTCTGTAAATAACTCTTGTTGTAAAGTTTTACACCGGTACGGTAAGAGCCGCCTACCCACAACTTTTGGCCAAACATCACAAACGCATTCAAATCTAAACTGGTAGGTCCGCCGGCATCATCCTTTAACAACATGCTGGGCCTGATCAGCACATCCTCAGACAGCGGGAACAACGCACCGCCGGTTAAATAATAGTGCGGCTTTGGCTGTGCAATATATCCACGGTTGCGCACATTAATGAATTGAGAAATGAGGTTATCGGCCGAGAGACCTGCGTAATATTTATCGTCCGAATAAAAGACACCTACCCTGCCATCGGGCACAATGGTGCTTTGCATACCGGTAGGCATGTTGGGCTCCGGGTCATTAGGGTTTAGCAATGCACCATTAATGCCCAACTGCATTACGCCAATACCAAAGCCTAAGGCTAATCGGGAACTCCCTTCATCGTTCATACGCAAACGATAGGCATAATTAGCGTAGGCCGAAAGATTGCTTTGCGCACCCAGCCTGTCATTTGATATTTGCAAAGCCAAACCTACATTGCCGTTATTAGCAATAGCATCAACAGCCAGCGACATACTTTTAGGCGCCCCCTCAATACCCGTCCACTGGGAGCGGAAGAAACTGTGAAAGTTCAGGTTTTCCTTATAACCTGCATAAGCCGGGTTAATGTATATACCGTTAAACATATACTGGCTTTGCTGCGCATCCTGTTGGGCGTACAGCAGGCTGCTGCTTAATGTAAATATAATGTATATTAAAAATCTCTTCATGTCATCCTGTTTGTTGCGTGCGGCAAATACTACTTTTATTGGTTTTTGAGCGTGCGCATTAAAGTGATGTATCCTTTTAAAACCTGCCAATTGGTGGTTCGTACTTTGAGTATGTAGTAATAAGTGCCCTCGTTGAGGCCTTCGCCTGTCCAGTTGTTTTGGTAGTTAACCTTGTGGTATACCTCGTTACCCCAGCGGTTTACAATAACCAGTTCATTTTCGGCAAACTTCTCCAGTCCGCGTATCTCAAACACATCGTTTATTCCATCGCCGTTTGGTGTAAACAGGTTAGGTATTTGCAACAATGACACCGCACTCACGGTAACATTTACCGTAGCCGGATTGGTGTAATAACCATTCAGATCTTTAACCCGGTAGGTAAAGCTGTCGGTACCTGCATAACCTGCATTTGGCGTGTAGGTTACTGTACCGTTGCCGCCAATAGTAACCGTACCATGAGCTGGCTGGGTTAGTAACTCTACCGATTGCTGGTTGAAAGTACTGCCCAACGCATCGTCGTTTTTAAGGATGTCTATAACCACCGGCAAGTCAATGCTTGTAAAAGCATTATCTGCAACGGCCGCAGGAGATTTGGGGAAACTGGTAGTGATACTGGCATTGCTGCTCACGGCGTTGCCCGCCTGATCGCGCCCGTTCACGCTGGCATTATTAGTTACCGTGCCTGCGTCTTTATCGGCCTGGGTTAGGGTGTAATTGTAGTTTAGGGTAACGTTTGCGCCGGGCTGCAACCCACTTGCCGGCAGCACAACCGCCGAGTTGGTAAGCCCCAGCTTGCTATCGGTTAAGTTAACGGTAGTAAGCACCGAATTACCGGTATTAGTAATTACAAAAGTGTAAGTAATGTAATACGAGTTGAACACACCGGTTTTGCTTAAGCTTACGGCACCCACTGCTGTGGCAGCTACTACGGTAGGGTCATCTGCGGCCAGCGTATTAGGATTATCAGAACGTGGCCGGGTTATAAGAACGCCGCTGGCATCAGTACCGCTGGCACTGGCCTGATTGCTGTAGCTGCGGTTGCTTACATCAGCCGGTGTTACCGTATGGCGTGCAGTTACCGTAGCCGAGGCACCGGGCGCCAGGCTGGCAATATTAGCCGGTGTTACAGAACCTGCATCGGCACCTACGTCTGTAACCACTACGTTTGATAGTTGCGAGCTGCCGGTATTGGTAACCGTTAGTGTATAGTTAATAATATCGCCTACCTTACTGTAGCTGTTGTTGGCCACTTTAGTTAAAGCAAGGGAAGCATTATAAATAGTAACCGTTACTGTTATAGGATCTGACACCACACCATCGGGTGTAGTGAGTGTATACGTATAGGTATCGGTACCCACGTAATTAGCCACCGGCGAGTAGGTGACCCGGCCGCTTGCATCAACAGTGGTAATGCCATGCAAGCCGTTGGTTGGCGTTACCGTAGTACCATTAGCGCTGGCACCGTCATTTGTTTTTACATTGGTCACTACCGGCGTGTTCACCGGCGTGGTAACCGCATCATTTACACCTACCGGCTTGATGCTGATAGTTACAATGATAGGGGCTGATGCCACACCATCACTTGTTGTTAAAGTGTAGGTATAGGTATCCTTACCTAAATAACCCGCATCAGGCGTATAGCTAACACGGCCGGTAGCATCAACGGTAGTGGTACCGTGTGCACCGTTGCCGGTGGTTACAATTGTGCCAATTGCGCTGGCACCGTCATTTGTTTTTACAATGGTGGTTACTGGTGTGTTGATGGGCGTTACATCCGCATCGGGCACGCCAACCGGCCTCACGCTTATGGTCACTGTGATGGGGTCTGATACAATACCATCTGCCGTGGCCAGCGTATAGGTATAAGTGTCGGTACCGGCATAGCCGGTTGCAGGCGTGTAGGTGATACGGCCGGTAGCATCAACCACTGTGGTGCCATGCGTACCGTTAATAGCCGTTACGGTGGTACCGGTAGCACTGGCGCCATCATTGCCCTTTACTATGGTGGTAACCGGCGTGTTAATGGCAGTTGCGTCAACATCAATAACGCCCACAGGTTTAACATTGATGCTGATAAGTGCGCTTACGCTTTCAGTTCCGAAATTATCCTTAATAGTGTAAGCTATAGGTGTGGTTTTACCGGTAAAGGCAGCCAGTGGCGTAAAGGTCACCTGCCCCGTTGCGTTAACCGTGTAGGTTCCCTGGTTGGCAATGGTAACCGTTGTCTTTTTACCGTTATCAGCAGGATCTATTAATAACACCGTGGCCGCATTTATTGTTCCGTCAGGGTCGGTGTCATTGGCTGGAATGGTCAGGGTAATAGGCTGTGCTATGTTTGTCGTACCGGCATCGGCCACCGTAACAGGGGCTCGGTTAATACCAAAATTTACGCCGCTAACATCTAAACTGGTACCGGGTGTGTTTACACTAATCTGCAGATCGGGAGTGCCTGGTTTGAGGCCTGTGTTACCGGCATTATTAACACCATAAGCTGCACCCGAGGCCTGGAAACCGGCTGGTAGATTAGCTGCAATTGCTGTAATATTACCGCCTATAGCAACATTGTTGGTTGATATGGCCACATTGTAACTACCGCTGTTATTATTAAGTAATGTGTAAGTGCCATCTGCAGCTACAATTGCTTTATTAACAATAGTACCGGCGTTGTTTACCAGGTAAGCAAACAACTGCTTTCCGCCTACCAACTGAAGCCCTGCTCCTGCAATGGCCCCATCCGCAGCGCCATTCCCGTCGCTTACTACAGCGCCCGAAATATTAACGCCAACAACATCTCTTAAACGGTAGTCTTCGGCCTCGCCATCAGCAGCGAAAGATATGCTTCTTTCATCGGTCGGAGTTCCGCCATCATCTAACAAGCTGGTTGTAGTGAGGCGCAGCCTGGCGTATAGAGCCCCAATTTTCACTTTACCGGCAAACATGGCATTGGGGAAAGTAAGGGTAAATACTTGGTTTGCTGTATTAGCTGGTACGTTTACGCTAATCATTTCATCGGGCGCAAACAGGCCATCGCCATTAAAATCTATCCATCCGTAAAGAGTAGCAGGTACAGCCTTTTCGTTGGTAGCGGGCACTGTTAATACAACATTGCCCTGCTGGTTAACTTTCACGGCCGGTATAGAAGCAGGCGTGAGGGTGCTTTCATCTGCGTTACCCACAAGGTCATCATTATCGGCGTTTTCGCCAAAATCTGGTTGCCCGTCAGGATCCAGATTATTGGTGCCTATGTACACATGGGCCTTTGGAGCTAACGGGGTGGTGTTGTAATTAACCACCTCGTAGGTGCCATCACCCGGGTAATAATCGGTTATTTGAAAATCATCTATGTAATGACCGGTAGTGCCATAGGTTGCGGGGTCATCGCCCAAATCAAAGGGAAGTACAAAGCCCAAAGCAAGGGCAGTTATACCCGATCCCTTCATAGATACATTGTTGAGGTTGCTGGCACCGCGTGCAAACATTACAGCCTGCACGCCAAAATTGCCCGGGGGCAGATCAGCGTATAATTTAAAGGACTTGCCCGAGTTGGTTAAATCCATTTTGTAATGAATATCAGCAATATTGCCCTGCGTTCGTTTGTTGAGCAGCTGCCACGCAACGGCATTAGGCGTACTGCCCGATATATATTCGCCACCCACATCTATTGATTCTGCGTCGGCTATAATCATACCTGGGTAGGCCACATTTGTCCACACGTTATTGATAAGGATGGCTACCTTGATATCGATATCGAAGGTCACTGTACCGCCGTTAGTAGTGGCCAGTGCAGAGTTGAGCACCCCCCTCGAATTAGGTTTGGGCAGATTATTGCCTGAGTAGATGAGATCCAAACCATCTCCCGAATAATTACCCGGTGTGTAAGACGTCATTCCGGCTCCTAAGGACAGCACCTGGTTACTGATTACCGCAGTGATACGCACCGTTGGCGAAAACTGCCATACATAGGTGCCATTTACAATATTTGAAGCATTGGCCGAGGCCGGGGCAGATATTAAGGTTGTACCCACTGCATTTTTATCCCAGGTTAACCAGTAAACGGAGTTAGCCAGGTTAGTACCAGCACTACCGCCTATAGCGTACTGTGCCGCAGCCGGCTTAACGGCGCAGGCCAGCATCACAAAAAGCAGCAGTACTCTAAGAATGTATTTTTTTGTCATAGCTATTCAAATTCCCCGCTAGCCTCTTCTAAAAGATATCCAACAGGAATGCGTCGGCATTTAAGAAGCAAACTTTATAAATTAACAGGCTGCAATGCCAATACAGGGCGCAAAGCCTTACGGCTTAAACTGCCTAAATAGCCAATAATAAGTGTGGAAATGAACTCGATAAGTAAGATTTTGACCATATGGGATAAAGATACTATTACAATGATTATTTAACGGGTTGCCGGTCTTACACAGCACCGGTCTCAACTTATACGAAACTTTACGCAAGCAGGTTACCTCATTTATCGCCCGATAAACACCAAGCACGAAAATTCCTGACATAAAATTTTCCGTCAACCCGTTATAATTTAAGTTTTTTAGCTTATTTGGCTTATGCATCGCAAACAGTTCCTTTCTGCATTGGTACCAGCAACACTAGCACTATCATCTTTTAAAGCTGGCGGCAATAATGCCGTAAAGCCAAAACTTCAGAATTTACGGATACCGCCTTATTTAAAACCTGGCGATACTATTGGCATTACCTCACCAGCCGGCTACATTAGCCTGGAGGATGTACAACCGGCTGTACAATTAATGCAAAGCTGGGGTTTTAAAATTGAGATGGGTAAAACGGTAGGTAAGCGCGATTTTACCATGGGCGGAACGGCCGACGAACGTACCGATGATCTGCAGTATATGCTCAACAACCCAAACATTAAAGCCATTATGTGTGCACGGGGAGGCTACGGCGTTGTTCAGATAATTGACAGATTAAGCTTTACACAGTTTAAGGCACACCCTAAGTGGGTTATCGGCTTTAGCGATATTACAGTGCTACATAACCATATTCACACAAACTGCCACGTAGCTACGCTTCACAGCAAAATGTGCAACAGTTTTCCAGCCGACTGGAATAAGGCCGAACCTATTCAAATCGAAACCATCCTTTCTATAAAACAAGCCTTAACCGGCGAAAAACTGCAGTATAATGCCACGGCATCTGCATTTAACCGGATGGGCAAGGTAAGTGCACCCCTGGTAGGCGGAAACCTGAGTCTTGTAGCCAACTTAACGGGCACCCCATCAGACCTGGATACCCGTGGCAAAATCCTTTTCCTGGAAGACACGGGCGAATATCTGTATAATATCGACCGCATGCTTTATAATTTAAAAAGAAGCGGCAAGCTCAGCCATCTGGCCGGCCTTATCATTGGCGGTTTCAAAGTAAAAGCCGGAGAAGCGGACGACGCTTTTGGCAAAACCATATATGATATAGTATTAGATAAGGTAAAGCCTTACCAATACCCCGTGTGCTTTGATTTTCCGGTAGGGCATCAAAAAAATAATTTTGCCCTAAAATGTGGCACCTTACATACGCTTGAGGTGGGTGGCAATGGCACCATTTTAGCATCGGTGTAAATACCGGTTCTCATTATATTCGTGTGCAGATAAACTTATGTCTGTAATTTAGGGTTATACTGGTGCTTGCTTCAAAGCGTGTGAACCTATTAGGCTAATGAAATTCAAGTGTGTCATATTACTTCTGCTTGTATGCATTACGGCTGGCTGTACAAAATGCAACCATGCGGGCAAACAAGTGTATGATGATGACAAGCCCCCGGTAGATACTGATAGTCCGCGATTAAAAATTGTATGGGATAGTGCCGCCCGGAAAATATCACACCACGTTTACTTTGCCGAGTATGCCCGTATACGCCGCTGGAATAAGGACACGTTGTTGCTCTATTATCACTGTGGCACCCCTGGTAATGAGTGGGACAATATTGCATTGCGCCGCAGTTACGACAACGGAAAAACCTGGCAACCCGCACAAGTTGTTGTGCCTGATAACCATCCCAAGCGTTATTACGGCTTTGCAACACCAGACTTAATTAAGCTTAAAAATGGCTGGCTGGTGCTGGCCTATACCGGTAGGGGGCGGCCAGATGACAGTACGCATAACAATATCCAGGTACGCCTCAGCAAAAACATGGGCAGGTCATGGACCAAGCCGGCCATTATAGCCACGGGCCGTGCCTGGGAGCCCGGGCTGGTACAGCTTGCAGATGGCGCTGTAGAGATGTTCTTTTCTATAGAACTAACCAGTTCCAAAGGCGCGCGCGGCAGGCACGAGCAGAAGATAGTAATGGCTGCCTCTAATGATAATGGCGTTCACTGGAAAAAGCCCCGAGATATAACCTTTATTAGAGGGCGCCGGGACGGGATGGCTACACCGGTTGCGCTAAAAGACCATAAAGGGATAGTGTTTGCTTTTGAGTCGGTTTACAATGCACAATCGCCCTGCTTTGTATGGTCATCTGAAAAAGCGAAGTGGCGTTATAAGGACCCGGCCACGGCCGATAATGGCCGGCGCTGGTGCGGTACCGAAAACATATGGGGCGGTGCGCCCAGCCTGCTGCAATTGCCCAGCGGCGAAACCATACTATCCGTTCAGGATGCTGGCGGCAGGCCTATTGAACGGTATACACAGTGGAAAAAAAACACCATGCTGGTACTGGTAGGCAACAGTGTAGCCAAAAACTTTTCGAACGTATCGTGCCCCTGGCCCAACCTGCCCGAAAACGAGGGCGCTTATTTCAGTTCCGTTTTCTTGAAGAATGATAGCACACTGGCTGCCATAAGCACCCGAAACTTTAAGGACAAGCACAGCGAAATATGGTATAAAGAGGGTCACATCAAACGGCATAACCTCACGGCGAAAGGAAATCAAAAAGTTATACTTAAGCCGACCAAGCAGCAGCCGTTACCCAATAATATAATTACTGCACCATAAACCGCTCAAACTCCAAACTGTCACCTTTAAAGGCGTCAAAATCAACTGCATGGTTAATACCGTTTACACGGGCAGTCTCTGAATGTTGCCAAAACCACCAGTTGGTGTTTTTTCCGGCTTTAAGTTCTTCGCGGTTGTAATGGGCAATCCACAGGCGGTAATCATCAAAATAACCGTCCAGGTAATCCTTGTAAAAACTCAAGCCGGTATATATAATGGGCTTCACATGCGTTTTAGCTCGTACATGGTCTAAAAATTCCTTAAGCTGCTTTCGCATTTCAGCAGGTGCCACACCGTCTAAGCGTTCAATATCTACTACAGCGGGTAGGTCTCCGGTTTCCAGCTTAACATTTTGCAAAAAAAAGCGCGCCTGCCACTGCCCGCTTTTTTTAGGTCTGAAAAAGTGATAAGCGCCGCAGCGTATACCCGCCTTTGCCGCCTCGCGCCAGTTACGCTTAAAGTACGGATCAACCGTTAGCAAGCCCTCTGTAGCTTTAATAAATGCAAAGCTGATATGTACGCTATCTTCTTCCATAGCTTTTACCTTAGGCCAGTTAATTTTACCCTGTGCATAAGATACATCAATGCCATGTATATGATAGCGTGTAGGTATGCGTATGCCAAAACTTTTATAGGTGCGGTAATGCGGCGAGGCCCCTATATTACGTATCCACTGCCAGGTAGATGAGAAAAAACCAGCTACATAACCATAGTAAAACGGCGAAAGCAAAACAAGCAATGCGCCTGCAGCAATCAGTTTCCAGGGGATGGCCGGGCCCTGCTGTGCCTTTTTATTAGACCGGGGCTTAGCCGGCTTTTTAGCTTTAACAGTCGGCTTGGGGTTCACGGTTCTTGTCCTTTTACCAGGCGCAGGCAATTTATCGGGCGTCACGCTGCAAAGTTAGCAGGTGTCGGTGGTATTGGCAATGATTATCATTCATATTTACAATGCAGCGATTACATCAAGGCTTTACCTAAACTTTATGATTTGCGCCGTGTTGATATTATGAAAGCCGGAGTGTAAACTACCGACACCTTTATTTTACCTAAGCAATACACCCATGAGAAGCAAGATAGCTGACACCTTGGATAAGATTACCCAATCAAACACCACCCAGGAGGAAAAGATAGACACAAAAGCGCTGCTAAAGCATGCGCCCGAAGCGCCTATACCCACCGGGTTAAAGCCTATGCTTGCCACCCTTGTAGATAAACCTTTTGATGACGCTGACTGGCAGTACGAGGTAAAGTGGGACGGTTTCCGTACGCTGGCTTTTATACAGCAAGGTGAGGTGGAGCTGCTATCGCGAAACAATAAAAGCTTTAGCGATAAGTTTTACCCCATCCATCACCTGATGCAAGCGTGGAAAATGAACGTAGTGCTCGACGGTGAAATACTGGTGCTGAACGAAAAAGGTATATCCAAATTTGGCGAGTTGCAAAACTGGCGCAGCGAGGCTGATGGCGCTTTGGTTTACTACGTATTTGACCTGCTTTGGTACGAGGGTAAGAACCTGATGGAGCTACCTCTTTTTCAACGCCAGGCAATACTTAAAGACATTTTGCCAAAAGGCGACGACCGCGTGCGTATTGGGCAGGTATTTACAGCCAAAGGCACCTCTTTTTATCAAGATGCTGAAAAACTGCAGTTGGAGGGTATTATGGCCAAGCGAAGAAGCAGCACTTATACGCCCGACCTACGCTCACAAGACTGGCTAAAAATTAAAGTACACCAACGGCAGGAAGTTGTTATAGCTGGCTATACCAAAAATGAAGGCACATCCAAGCTGTTCAGTTCCCTTTTACTAGGAGTTTATGAAAAGGGCGAGCTGCAATTTGTGGGCAAGGTAGGTACCGGTTTTACTAAGAAAGTACAGGAAGAATTGATAGCGTTGTTTAAGCCCTATTTAACAAAGAAAAGCGCTTTCAAAGTAATTCCGGATATCAATAAGCCTTCGCGCTTCAGACCCGATCCGCCCAAAGCAGAGGCTTTCTGGTTAAAGCCCGAATTGGTGGGTGAGGTTGCTTTTACTGAGATTACCAGCGATGGCATTTTCAGGCAGCCATCTTTTCAGGGGATGCGATCGGACAAGAAAGCGATTGAAATTGTGCGTGAGGTGGCCCAACCTACCGCCAAGGCAGTTAAAGTAAAGGCCGTTACCGCAAGTGAGGCTTTTGCCGGTGCGCTTACCCCGCCCGAGGTTAGAGAAAGAAGAACACTGCTCAACCCTACTAATGATAGCCAGGTACGGCCGGTTTGCGGTCATGATATTAAGTTTGGCAACCTAAGCAAAGTTTACTGGCCCGAAGATGGCGTTACCAAAAGAGATATGCTCAACTATTATTACCAGATAGCTGATTATATACTTCCTTACCTAAAAGATAGACCTTTATCGCTTAACCGTTTCCCTAATGGCATACACGGCACCAGTTTTTACCAAAAAAACGTTAAAGGCAAAGCGCCCGAGTGGGCACAGACATTTCCGTACACCACCAGCGATGGCCAGCATAAGGAGTTTTTGGTGGGAAATGATGAAGACACGCTACTATGGGCTGCCACCTCTGGCTGTATCGAGATGAACCCCTGGTTCAGCAGAACACATTCGCCCGATAATCCCGATTATTGCGTGATTGACCTTGACCCTGATAAGAACACCTTTGAGCAGGTAATAGAAGCGGCTATTGAAGTAAAAAAAGTGCTTGACGCGCTTGGCGTACCTACCTATCCAAAAACCTCCGGCTCTACCGGCCTGCATATTTATATACCCCTGGGCGCTAAGTATACTTATGACGAATCGCAGGACTTTGCTCGCAAACTGGTACATGTAGTGAATAAACAACTGCCCGACTTTACCAGCGTGGAGCGCATCATTGCGCACCGCAACGGCAAAATGTACCTCGATTTTTTACAAAACAGGCCCGGAGCTACCATAGCCGGACCATATTCCTTAAGGCCTAAAATTGGTGCTACGGTATCTATGCCGCTTCATTGGGACGAGGTTAAACCAGGCCTTACCATGCGCGATTTTACCATATTTAACACTGTAGAACGCTTAAAAACTGAAGGCGATTTGTTTAAAGCCGTATTAGGTGAAGGTGTTGACTTAGAGAGAACCCTAAAAAAAGCAGAATCCCTATTCTCTTAAAAACTCAACATCTATTTAGACCCCCGGCTTTAACATTTTTAAGCCGGTGGGTCTATTTATGGCTAATGTTTACATTTCCAGCGCATAAGCATATCAAACCTTATTAATAATATTGACTAGCACCGTCGAAATTATGTTTAACGCTTACTAAAAGCATTGTTGTTAGTATTTAATATCTATAATAGCCCGAGTAAAATAAAATAACTTAAGCCAAGCACTTGCGTATAACGAAATAAATTTACTATTTTAGGATTCCCTATTGATATTAAACTGATTTGATTAGATGCGCAAAATAGCTTTACTCGCGCTGGTGGTCTTATTTGCTGCCAGTTGTAAAAAAGAAACAGCCAATACACCCTTAAACGAAAGCAATACTATTGAATTAGGTACAACACCGGCACCCCAACAAATGCCGTCGGCACTACCTAAACGGGTTGGATTTGGTGTCGAAAACGATATTTCTCAAACTAGTCAGATTATTCAAGAAAGCGACTACCGGTACCATTACTTAGCTGGCGACATTTTTTCGAATGGCTGGGCCAGCTGGAACTCACCAACGGGCGAATGGGCCCGAACTTTTCTAAATCAAACCCGCCAAATGGGCAAAATGCCTATATTTTCATATTACAACATCGTTCCGGCTAAAGGGCGTTTTGAGGATCCAGGCTTTACAAACCTGAACGATGCTGAAGTAATGAACAAGTACTTTGATGACTGGAAGCTATTATTAAAAATATGCAGAGAATATGGCGGACCGGTTATTATCCATTACGAACCCGATCTGTTGGGTTATATGCAAATGTTTAAAAACGATGCAGCTAAAAGCACCATTAAGGTAAGCGAAAGCAATTATCCAGACGTAAAAGCCTTTACCAATGATGCCAGAGGACTTGCACAGGCTATTGTAAGCATGCGCGATAAATATGCACCTAATGTGATGTTAGGGTGGCATGCCTCGCAGTGGGCAACTGGTCAGGATTTAATTAAAGGCAAAAACAACCCCGAGCAATTAGCTGCACAAACGGCTGCTTATTATAAATCTTTAAACGCACATTTTGATCTCATTTTTGCTGAATTTTCTGACCGTGATTCTGGCTATGATGAGTTTGTAGGCGGCAAGGGTAACACGCTATGGTCTACCCAAGCTAATGCATCTAATGGCAACCTGAGTGATTTTGATCGCTTTCAGCGCTACTTAAAAAGACTAAACTTTGATACTGGCCAAAAAATTATGCTGTGGCAAATACCTATCGGTAACACGCTAACCAAAACCTGTAACAATACTAACGGCCATTATAAAGATAACCGCTCTGAATACTTTTTGCAGCCGGTATTAACTAATGGCAATATGGATAAAATTAACCAGTACGCACAGGCCGGTGTAATAGGCTTTTTATTTGGCCGCGGCGCCAGCGGATGCACCAGTTACCTTGACCAGAAAAACGACGGTATAACCGGCAGCAACGAAAGCGCCGATGACGATGGAGGCTACCTCCGCAATGCTGTTAAAGCGTATTATCAAAAAGGAGCCATAGGCATAGCTGCACAGTAAAGAGAGGCGGTGTTATAGGCTTAAATCTATAGATACTTGCTTTGCAAAATCACCTTCCAAAGGTTCGAACAGGTATGACGAATAAAAGCGAAAGCACGTCGTCTGCCTATTTGTTTTTGACAACAAGGCTTACCTTACATAGTGTGAATGGAATGGGACTTTGGCGTCTACGTGTGAGGCTAGTGCCTGGCTCGGCGCTTTAAAACGCCGCCCGCTGCTTCTTTAATAGTACTGGTAAATACAAAGGCTTTGTCGTCTATCTCATGCACCATATTGCGGAGGCGTCTTACCTCCAGGCGGGTTACTACCGTAAATACAATATCTACAGGCTGGCTAATATCAAAGCTTTCTTTCAAAAAGCCCCGTTCGCCTTTATAAACGGTAATACCGCGACCTAACTCCATCACCAGCCGCTGTTTAACCATTTCGCTCTGGCTCGATATAATGGTAACACCAGTGTATTCTTCCAGACCTTCAATCACAAAGTTAATAGTGCGCGATGCTGTGTAATACGTAAGTATAGAATACAAAGCAGTAGGCAATCCCAGTTCTAACGCCGCTATAAGGAAGATGACAATGTTTATACCCAGGATAATTTCGCTGATGGTAAAGCTGATGCGCTTACCTGTATACAAGGCCAACACTTCGATACCATCAAGTGCGCAGCCCCCACGCATGGCCAAACCTACACCTATACCCATAAATACGCCGCCAAAAATAGAAACCAGCAATTTATCGGACGTAATTTGTGGATAAGGAATAAACTGCAGGCATAATCCTAATCCAATAACCGCAACAAGAGTTTTAATGGCAAAATTGCGATTTACTTGAAAAGCGCCCATCACTATAAAGGGCAGGTTTACCAGCACAATCACATAGGCAATATTGAAATGGTACAGCTCGTGCAGCAGAAGAGATATGCCGGTTACGCCACCATCAAAAAATTTATTAGGAACTAAAAAGCCTTTTAATGCAAATCCGCAAAATAAAATACCGGCTACAGTATAAAGAGAATCTGTGACCCAATGCGGTAAATTCAAACCTTTCATGTCTCGCAAACTTACTTATTATTTAACTTAAGTGCCATTAAATGCCTGTCTTTTTGAGCTTGGCGAGTATTAATTGCAGTATTTGTAAAATAATGATGATTTCCTAAAAAGCGTATCTGCAGTTTATCCCATTCATTGCGGGTACTTATTACACCTAATGTGCATAACTCCGCAAAAAGCTTCTCCCCTATGGTAAAGAAATCATTGCGGCCTAAATAATCCAGATCGGCATCGGACAATATCATCTCCAACTTGTTTTGCGGCGATTGCGGAATGCGGGTAGCCCTAATCATGCCACAAATACGGTCAATCTCCTGGCCCGTATAATTGAAGCCTGGTAATACGGTCAGTGCTATCCTGCAGGAGGCTTCTTCATGCTGATTGGGGCCTTCTAAAAAGCCGGCATCATGGTACCATGCCGCTGTAAGCAGCAGTTTCATTTCGTATTCCGTTAAGCCTTCCTGTGCACCAATCTCCGCGGCTGCATTATATACATCTTGCGTGTGCTCAACGCTATGATAATAGAAGTGATGAGGGAACTCGCGCTGTAGCTTTTGAAGAATATAGGCGCCGGCGGGCTCAAACTGCATGTGTCGGTTATAATTGTTGCAGGCTAATATAAATACTTCGAACAATCAACCAGCTATTATTCCATAAGTAATATAATTTTCATTTGTAAGGCAAATAGCTATCTTTAAACCACAACTAAGAACCGTAATTGATTATATGCAGATTTTCCCCCTTCTGGCAGCTTTCCTTTTTCTGCGGCATGTAAAACGAGGGTTAAAAACCACAGATGTATTCCTTAAATGGAACGCTCTACTAACCACAACAGGATGGATTATAGTTGCTGTGTTTTTCGCCACAGAAAATTTGCTGGATGATTGGATGAATAACATCATAAGCGGTTTAATATTGCTTGGTTTGGTTTGGTATGCGCAAAATGAAGAGGATTTTAAATCATTCAGAGCGTTTGCTTACTCACACGTTCCGCTTGGTGCACTATCTATAATATATGGGTTAGCCGAACTGATAGCGCCAGATTACAGCTGGCACAAATATTTGCAATTAGCCATATTAGGCGCGTTTTGTTGGATTTTTGGCCGGGCAGCCACTTTCAGAAAACAACAGAAAGAAGTGGAAGCCGTTACTGGTAAAAACACGCAGTTGGAAATGCTGGTGGCCGAACGCACGGCCGAGCTTACGCGGCAAAAGAATGAGCTTCAGCAAACAGTTGATACGCTAAAAACCACCCAACAGCAATTAATTCAGGCCGAAAAGCTGGCCTCATTAGGTGAGCTTACAGCTGGTATAGCGCATGAGATACAGAACCCCCTAAACTTTGTAAACAATTTCTCGGAAGTTACCATCGAATTAATGGATGAACTGGAGGAAGAAATTACTAAAGGTGATAGGGAGGAGATTACAGCTATCGTTTCAGACATTAAGCAAAACCTGGAAAAAATAACCCACCACGGGCACCGGGCTGATAGCATTGTGAAAGGCATGTTGCAGCACAGCCGGACCAGCAACGGCCAAAAAGAACCTACCGATATTAATGCACTGGCCGATGAGTACCTGCGCCTGGCTTACCATGGGCTTAGAGCCAAAGATAAAAGCTTTAATGCCGAGATGATTACGCAGTACCAGGAGGCACTACCCAAAATAAGTGCAGTGCCGCAGGATGTTGGCCGTGTGCTGCTTAATTTGTACACCAACGCCTTTTATGCTATAAAGCAAAAAGCCGCACAACAAGGCCCTAACTTTAAGCCAACGGTGCAGGTAACAACATCGCTCATAGGCAACCGCATCTACGTATCGGTTAAGGATAACGGCACCGGTATACCCGAAGCTGTGAAAGACAAGATTATGCAACCTTTCTTTACCACAAAGCCAACCGGCGAGGGTACCGGCCTGGGCTTATCCCTCAGCTACGACATTATAGTAAAAGGCCACGGCGGAAAGATTGACATTGATACGCAGGAAGGTGAATACACCGAATTTATAATTACCCTGCCTGTACGGGCATAACTTAAACTATTGATTATATTTGACTGATGGCTATGAAAATATTAGTTGTAGATGATGAGGCCGACGTACAGCCACTTTTTTTACAGCGTTTTCGCAAAGAAATTCGTAGTGGGGAGCTGGAGTTCGATTTTGCCCTGTCTGGGGAGCAGGCGCTTACTTACCTGCATAACAAACACTCCGAAGTTGTACTTATCCTTTCGGACATTAATATGCCGGGCATGAGCGGCATTGAGCTACTTGGCCACATTAGACATGATTTTGCCAATCCGCCACCACCGCCGGTGGTAATGATGGTTACGGCTTATGGTGATGAGGAAAACCACCGCCAGGCCATGCAAAACGGCGCCAACGATTTTTTGACAAAGCCTCTCGATTTTAGTTTATTAAAAGAAAAACTTAAAAACTTTATTGCATAATGGCCAAAATACTGGTAGTGGATGATGAAGAAGACCTGGAAGTGCTGGTAAAACAAAAGTTTAGGCGCAAGATAAGGGAGCATGTATATGAGTTTGTATTTGCCCGCAATGGCCAGGAAGCGCTTGAAAAGGTAGCGGCACACCCAGATCTGGACATTATCCTGTCAGACATTAATATGCCCATTATGGACGGGTTGACCCTGTTGAGCAAATTACCCGAGGCCAACCCGATGATAAAAGCAGTAGTAGTATCGGCCTATGGCGATATGCAGAATATTCGTACCGCCATGAACCGCGGCGCTTATGATTTTGTATGCAAGCCGGTTGATTTTGAGGATCTTGAACTCACCATGCAAAAGACGATAGATCATGTAAAGCAGCTTCAGGATACCCTTAAAGCCATAAAGGAGAACAACATCCTTAAAATGTATGTGGATGAGAACGTACTCAATTTCATGACGCACAAGGAGTTTGAAAGCAGCTTATTAAAAAATGAGCTGCTGGAAGCTACGGTGATGTTTGTAGATGTTTGCGGTTTTACTGCCATTACCGAGCAGGTGCCGGCCAACCAGGTGGTTGAGCTACTGAACAGCCTTTTTGATAAGATAGTAAAAGAAATTATAGCCCAGGGCGGCCACGTAGATAAATTTATGGGTGATGCGGTAATGGCGGTATTTAGGGGCGATTACCACCTGGACCGTGCGATTGATGCTGCGCTGTCGATAAAACATGCGCTGAACGATGTACAAAACATTACTGCAGGCGACAAGACTTACAAACCACAAATTTCGGTAGGAATAAATTCTGGCGAAATGATTTCTGGCAACATTGGTTCAGCCTCCCTTAAACGGCTTGACTATACGGTAATTGGCGATGCGGTTAACCTGGCTCAGCGCATTCAATCGGCAGCCAAAGCCAACCAAATTGTTATTACGGAAGAAACTTATCAGAAAGCAAAAACCTCTTTTAGTTGCGAAGCTATTGGCGAAGTGCATTTAAAAAACAAGGCCAAACCGGTAATGCTTTACGAGGTACATGAATAATTAGCTTACACCGTTGTTTTTAGCATCGGTTTATAGCACATTAGCATGCTGACATGCAAAAGAAATAACATGAAGCTAAAAATTAAAAGCTGAGCAATGCTGCAAACCAGCGCAGACTCATCTGGTTACGCAATCAATATCATTACTTGCAAGGCATCATTGTCACAATTAAGTATCCCTTTCCTAATCATTAGTTACTGCACTTGCCAGCCTTCTGTTCTGAATTTTGCACAGTTAGGTAGAGAGGTTATATCCTTAGGCAAGGCTATATCCTATTGCACAAGCCGAAGAATGGTATGCAGACCGGCCAGTGCTCTTCTTAGTAAAATAGCATTTCCCTATAAAGAAGATAAGCGCAATAATGAGTATCAACTTTAGCCAGAACTTAACAATTTTCAGGAAAAGCATCAGCACTATAACACTGCATATAGCAATAGTTACCCAAGAGGTTGTAGATAATAAGAGAACAGATAAATTTTGCATAACATTTGCCCCTATACGTATAGTGTATGCATTATTACATGCCCACTAAACGTATGTCAAAACTATAAAAGGAATTTTAAAAAGAGAATGTTTTAACGGCCGAATAAAAAGCAATGTTAACTTCTTAAACATCCGTTAAAACTATATCGACAACGCAAGGGGGAACAAAAGCCTGCAGAACGTTAAACGATTGCCGGTGTTGTAAATCTTTCCTCGCGTTTAACTGTTGGTTGCTTCATTGACACAACGCGGTCGGGGTTTATGTATTCCATACACTTTTCTATTAGCTGGTTGGCAACCATTGCCAATAAAAAAAAGTTACTAATAAATGCAAGCACTAATAGGGCACTTAATGTAAAAGTACGGCTTAGTATACTACGAAAAGCTTTATACATACAATAGTGATTTAGGGGGTATGTAGCTTGTGTACGTTATATACTGGATTTTGTTACAACTAATTTGCCTTACTTATGCCATTTTGTATCGAAAAGCATGATTAGAGAAGCATCCAGACCTATCAGGATGTGAAAGATGAAGATGACTCCTTGATAAAAGATTGTGATGACAAATAATTGCCTTGCTTTCCCACCAGGTAGAGCGTATCATTACAATAATAACAACAAAACCTACGTATGGGCAAGAAAAAGAACAGGCTTTTTACCAGCCTGCTTCGCTTAATACGGTGTAACGGCGCAATACCACATTTAGGGCATGTATTTTTAGGGGCGTTCATGAAATGGGTTATATAGTTGATTAGTCAATTTAGGGGTGACAATACAAATATAACATTTCAATTGTAAAATATTAATACACAATTAAATACACAATCAACTGATAGTATATTTAACTGTTGGTTTATTAAAAATTTCACCTTTAGGAAAAACGCAGCTTTTCCTTTGGATAAAGCTGCGTTTTAGTTATAACATCTTGCTATATTATTAACTACCAAGCAAGCTTAAAAAGGATTATTGCGCTAATGATTTAAACCAGGGTAAGGCATCCAGCATCATGGGCGTTACACTGGTTTCGTGTGTGCCTCCCGGAATTGAAGTTAACGTTATTTGCGCCGAACCGGCCGCCTTAAACCTGTTAAATGTAGATTGGCTGGTTTCATAATAAACATTTTGATCTGCCGTGCCATGGTATAACCTGGTTGGGCTAACCGGATACCAATTAGGAAAGCTATTGGCCGCTACTTGAGCTTTGAAATTAGTTTCGGCCAACGGGTTACTTAAACTACTGTAAAAAGTGGGGTTAAAAAGCGCAGAAGGGGCAGCAGGCAGGGCAGCGTTAATCTGGTCGCTGGTTTTGCTGCCATCCAATAAGCCTGGTATATTAGTGGCATAGGGCTGGGTAAAAAAGTCGGTTAAAGGACGGTTATAATTATAAATAGAATTATAACCAATCATAAATAACGCAAAGAAAGACGGATCAGGATAGGTAGGCACCGTGGCTACCTTAGCTAACATGCCCGAAACATCATAGCCACCAGCACCTTCAGCAGCAGCTGTTAAGGTTAAGTTATGACTGGTATGGGTTTCAATTTCTTTTTGAGCCGCCATAGTTACATACCCGCCTTCCGAATACCCGATCAGAAACAGCTTATTATTAACTGCAATGTTCTTATCCTTTAAGTAATACTTTGCAGCCTTCAGCATATCGGTTACAGCCAAACCTGAAGTTTGCATGTCATAGTAAGGATGAATAATATCTTTTGATACGCCATAGCCAATAAAATCGGGGATAACCGTAATGAAACCAGCTGATGCAAATAATTCAAAACCGGTAAACGTGTTTGGAAAGTTCGACGGCGCATCAGCATCTCTGAACATAGTACCATGCTGCGCGCTGAGCAACGCGGGAGTTGTGGTCATGCCTTTGGGAATACACAACAAGCCGGAAGCATTAATCTTACTGCCTTTGTATGTTGTTTGGTAAGTAATTTTATAAAAGTCTACATCATACTGTATAAGCGGCAAAAAAGATCCAAAACCTTGCAATGCAGCTAAAGCTTGCAATTGTACTTTTGTAAAACTACCCGAAGTTGCAGACGACACAAAGAACTCCTTATTAGAATCTGTTTGTTCTGGTTCATCTTCGTTACGGTCTTTTTTACAACCGCTGAAAATCAGCAGCATAACCAGCAGGTAGCTGGCATAATGTAATTTTTTTTTCATGTGATTAAGATTTTTGCGTGAGCAATCTACATATTAATTATCGAGAATATAAATTAAATAAAAATTAAATCAGAGCTTCGATTTGTCAATTTATTCTTTCTCTATCAAGCAATTTCCTGCGGCTATAATCAATTAAAAAAACAATTCTATCGGGCCAATCCTTTATATATTACTTATGGAAACTGATAAAATAGCAGTTAATAATTATGTACACCTGCAAGCTGCCGGGGCGTTAGAAATCTGCCGTGTTTTAGGTGTCGGCGACCAAATCACAGTTGCATCTATCAATGATCCATTTGCAAACCTGCAGTTACAGCCTGCAGAAGTAGCACCCATTCCGCTGACAGATTTATGGCTACTGGAGCTTAACTTTACCCAAGCCCCCGGAGACCAAAACTTTGCCATACCCACACAAAAAAAGTTTACTCGCAATGGCATAACCGTATCGTTGCAACCAACTGACGCAGACGTGGAAGAAATCACCATTTCAAGTGAGGCAAATAATAACAGTCAAACCATAAAGTATGTACATGAACTGCAGAACTACGTTACCAGCCATACCAGCGAGGTTTTAAGTCTCCCATAGTTTATTGATACCAAAGCAATCAGGCATCACCTAATACAACAGCAATAGAACGTAATTAAAAATAAGCCGGCTCAGGTACTATGAAACCCTTGCCGGCTCTAACTATTAACTGACTTATTAAATTTTTAAGCGCCCAACACGTAAGTCACATCATTAAGCGATATATCTAGCCAACAGAAAATCTTCTGCAATTATTTAACAATGCGGGGTGCTGAACGACCTTGAATAGGTTTTTAGAAACCCCTTCGGGTTCACCATTACTTCTATATAATCTTTCCATTAACCTGGATGATGGCATACACGCTACCAAAATTAGTAAGCTATTTCAATGGATAGATTGATAGACAAAGGTGCTTTCAGGTTCAGTTCGTAGTAGCTGTTTTGGGTTCCACCGATTTGATTGAAAACACGAAAACATCAAAGACGCTGATGAAATGAGTACCGAAGCAAAAAGCCTGATCATTGCGCATTATTTAGAGCATAGTTATCTAATAATAACGGCATTATGAACGTCTTTAAATCCTCGTAAAGCAGATTGCGCAATGGTGAGAAAAAGTGTGCAGTGTAGTATTATCTGACTTTAATCTTTACCTGCTTTTAAAAACCCCTCTAATGGTGTTTTGCTCCAACTACTTGAAAATATGGGTTTTCCAGGAGCTATCTTCTTGAGACTTGGAAATGGCTTCATACTTTTCATTCCCTTTCCTATTTCACTTGAGGTAATCAAGTTGGCAGCGCCTTTTTGAGCACCAACAATGTCCCCGTCATTATTATATATAATGCCGTTTGCATACCAACCCAAATGATCGCCATTGAACCCGTAAATATGCCAGGCATTATATGCATCACTTAAATAGGCAACCGGCGCGCCGTCCCATAAGTATATTGTCGAATCTTCACTAATAAATGCTTTAGCTTCACCTTCTTTATCGAAAAGAGAAGTCTCATTTCTACCCCACAGTCCGAAGGATGATGCACTTATAAGCACAGTCAACATAGCAACAAAAAGCTTTCCTTTCATAATATCCAATCGCTCTCGAATATACTACTTTAAAAATCGGGCCAGGAGTGTTAGTGCGGGCTAAAAAGCTATTTAACGCGAATGTTGGTCTAAATCGACAACCACTGCCTTCACAATTAAATACACAATCAACTATATTATTGTACTGTTAAGGTTAGTTTACAGATGTTTATAGAATATCATTCTTATAATCATGAAGAAGTTAGTCTATTTGTCGTTGTTTAGTTTACTGTTTATTACCTCATGTGAAAAGAAAGAAGACGAAGAAATTGAATTCACTGTTGTTGGTACCTGGAAGGCCAGAAAATTTAGCCTTGATGTGGTTAATTGCGGAAATGCAGGCAACCCTGGGAGCAGCAGTGTAACGCGAGAGGGAAGTCAGTTGTCGAATATTCTTTTGATCAGTCCTGATGGCTCTGGCAATATCACCGCGAACGGGGAGCTTTTAGCAACATTCAATTGGACTTATTCTGATCAGGATATTGACCACTTCTTTATCAAGTTTTCCAACTATAAGATTGTAAATGCAAAATCTGATGATTTGCTAGTAAACGCAATCTCTAATTTTAAGTTTGAGTTTCACGAATTCAGTGAAACCGCATTAGGTTTTTATAGCGTAACTTATCCATCGGCAGCTAACTCTTGCCTTACAGAATATAAGTGGTTTAATTGGGAGCGAATTTCTAAATAAGAAACCTCATTGCTAATACTGACACCCAAATACAAAGAAGCATTTCCATCAACCCATCTAAAACCTGCCGTTTAATCCCAGTTTGCAAGCACTGTATTCAAATTTGAGATATTAGAAGCTGAGATTGTCGAGCGCCTGGATCAGTTGAGCATCCAGGGTGTCAAATACATGCAACCCACCGGCATTGATGATTCGCTAGTTATTCAGCTGGATTTGATGTGGTTCCTTAACCACAAAGATTTAAATTCATAGTGGAAACTGGACTACGTGGCATTAGTAATCTGCTTAGAACTAAAGCTTTAAATTCATATCACTATTTCGTTTTAGGATGTAAATGATCGAGACCTGGTACAAGTTATTATTATCTTACTGGCATATATATTTACCATTGGAGTATCGGTCGCGTCCTAAACCCAAGTATAGCTTATTGTTTATTTCCCATCATGAATCCCTCAGTTTAACAGACCCAGCCGGTATAATAGCTGTAATTCTTGACTGGTGGCCATTTGTCATCCTCTAAGTTATACATCGCAAAAAGGGATGAGTAAATCGACACATAACCGCTTGATTGATGACCTCCGTAAGTACAAATCTTGGTTCCTAAATTAACTAGGTAAGGGGTCATTGAGCCGACCTGCTTATCTTCAATCCAGCTTTAAGTATCAGTGATTTATTGCTGATATTAATTTCATAAAAAGTACGCATGGTTTTATTAAACACTCTTAAGCAATTAAACAGAAACTTACTTCAATACTTGGAAAATTCAAGCTCCGAATATAATCGTTGTCAAAATGCTACAAGAAAATGATAATCAAGTGCAATTATCTCACGCTATCTATAATTACTATTACCACAGGTTTTAACAGCCGCTACCAATTACCATAACCGAAGCTAGACAATTACTTTTTAAACCGAGTAAAGCAAGCATCATCATGGCAGGCTAATGCTACTGCCGGGGGGTACTGCTTCGACTTCAATTTCGTTTGCGCTTGTGTATACAAACAGGCCAGCAGTTTATTGTCTAATTTTTGGGTGGTCTGAGCTGTTTGTTAAACTACAATTTCGTTAACCTTAAAACTTACACTATGACCTAACAGTACATCTATCCTCACGCAAAAGCAATTTTGGTAAGCTACCACGCTTGCTACAAGACCAATTACTAAAACCAACGATTATGAAAAACTTTACTCTGCTCAAAAAAGCAGGCAGCCGCACTTTTCAGGTGCTTTTTCTGTTGCTGCTGCTCTGCACTAGCCGGCTTACGGCCCAAACCAACACACCTGTGCCTATTACCGGCCGTATTACCTCCAATAGTGGCGAAGAATTAGTAGGCGTCAGCATTAGAATTAAAAATGGTAGTACCGCTACCATGACTGACGTGAACGGTAACTTCAAAATAATAGCTCCTGATAATGTCACCCTTGTGGTTACTTATGTAGGCTATGTTACCCAGGAAGTTGCGCTTGCCGGAAGGCAAAACGTGAATATTACCTTACAAAATGACAATAAAGCGCTTGAAGATGTAGTAGTGGTAGGTTATGGCGTGCAACGAAAGGCCAACCTTACTGGTTCAGTAGGCACAGTTACCGGGGCAACCCTAACCGAAAGGCCTGCCCCAAACGCGGCTAACTTGTTACAAGGTCGTATAGCAGGCCTGCAGGTAACCCAGCCTTCGGCCGAACCAGGTCGTGATAATCCGGGCTTTCTCATCAGGGGACGTGGCTCGTTCAGTTCGGGTACAAATACACAGCCATTGGTATTGGTCGACGGCGTGATTGGCAATATGTCTGTTCTTTCGCCTGATGATATTGAAAATGTTACGGTGTTAAAAGATGCCGCATCGGCCTCTATATACGGTGCACGTGCAGCTAACGGCGTCGTGCTGGTAACCACTAAAAAAGGAAAAAAAGGCACTACCACGGTAAGCTACCGGGGTAACGTCTCTATCAACGTAGCCAATGCCCTGCCTGATCTGATTACCAACTCGGTAGACTATATGGAAATGTACCGCACAGCAGCACGCAGGCAGGGCCTACCCGAAATTTACACCCAGGCACGTATTGATGCTTACCGCAACGCTTCGGATAAAAACCAGTACCCCAATTTTGACTACCTCGATTATTATATTCAGCCAGCAGTGGTTAACAACCATAATATCAGCGTGTCGGGTGGTAGTGATAAAAGTGCATTCAATGTATCGGCCAGCTATTTGAATCAGAACGGTGTATTGCCCAATTACAAGTTTAAGCGGTATAACACATTGCTTAACTATACCAACCAAATCAGCAAAGCGGTAAGTTTTGGTACATCCTTAAACCTGGCCTATCGTGACCGTACTGATCCGCCTTTTACAAGCGAGAACATGATGCTACTGGTATTGGCTGCTGGTCCGCTTTATGGTCCCTACCTGCCCGATGGCAGCGGCCGTATTGCACAGCGCGCATACGAGAACGAAGGCCGCAACCGTAACCCTGAAACGGTTTTCAACATGGGTTACCAAAACACTAAGGAGTACAACTTTAACGGACAAGCCTACCTGGATGTAAAGTTTCTGCCTAATCTTACCTGGTCTACGAAAGTAGCGGTAAATTATGTGGATGAGTACTATAAAATGTACCAGCACGGTATCAATACCTACCTGCTGCAGGAACGGGGCGCCAACGGCGATTACAAGTTTTTTGATAATGGTCCGCCAGATATTCTGGGCGTTACCGATCAGTATACCAAAACCATATCGCCTACCGTTTACAGTACGCTAACTTATCAAACCACCGTAGCAAAAGATCACAACTTTAAAGTACTGGCCGGGTATGAGCAGCTATTCAACCGCTATCAAACCTTACGCGCAAACCGGCCCAACAGCGCGTTTCCTATTTTGGAGGAATTGAGCGGTTATTCGCCAACCAATCAGACACTGTTTAACACTTCACCCAGGCTGCCGGGAATACCGGTTAACCCATCGGAGTGGGCCATGCAGTCCTTTTTCGGCCGGTTGAATTATAACTTTAAGAATAAATACCTGCTCGAAGCTAACTTGCGTTATGACGGCACTTCCAAAGTTTCGCCACAATACCGCTGGGGAGCATTCCCTTCAGTTTCGGCAGGCTGGCTGGTTTCTGAGGAAAGCTTTATGCGCCGGTTTAACTGGTTAACGAGCTTTAAAGTGCGTGGATCATACGGTGTACTGGGTAACCAGGATGTGGGTACTTACTTGTACCAGGATAACTTGGTGACTGATAATATTGGTTATCCATTTGGCAACACGGCTTTGCAGCAAGGCGCCGTAATCAGCATACTGCGCGACCAGAGCCTGCGTTGGGAATCAACCCGTATAGTTGACTTGGGCTTTGATTTTGAGGCCTGGCGGGGTTTGTTAGGTATTACGTTTGATTGGTTTGATAAAAAGACCTATAACGTACTGGCACAACAACCCGTACCCGCGAGTTTGGGTTTAGGTGCCCCCACCACTAACGACGGCGAACTACAAAACCGTGGTGTGGAATTGGAACTAAGACATGATAACCGGATTGGCCAGTTCACCTACGGCGCCAACGTGGTGTTTGCTACTGCTAAAAACAAGCTGCTTAAAATACGTACGCCAAGTACCAGCGGCACCAGTATAAGGCAGGTTGGCCTACCATACGATGCCCATTACCTGTATGTATGGGACGGCATTTTCCAGGTAGAGGATATAGGTAATCCGGCGGTACCACGCCACGCACTTAACCCTAATCCTAAACCCGGCGATCTGAAGATTAAAGATCTTAATGGTGATAACGTAGTGGATGCCAATGATCGTACTGTTGTTGATGGCGCTTATGCTGACTACACCTACTCATTCGGTTTTCATGTGGGCTACAAAGCATTTAACCTGAGTACTTTCTTTCAGGGTGTACAAGGCTTAAAAAACCGGGTGAATAACTGGGGCATTGATCCATTTATGCAGGGCACCGCACCAACGGAAAAGTGGCGCAACGCCTGGACACCTGAGAACCGCAGCCAAACCTTACCTGCACTTTACATTGCGGGTTATACCGGGGTGGCCAATTATGTAGGTTCAACTTATTACCTGATGGATGCGTCTTACCTGCGTATGAAGAACGTTACGCTTACGTATACACTGCCAACCGACCTGATACGGAAAGTGGGGGCCAAGGGCGCCAGTATTTATTTCTCAGGCGAAAACCTGTTCACCATAACTAATTATGAAGGTGCTGATCCTGAAAGGCTGAACGGCAGCGTTGGGGGCCCTAGCGTAACGGGTAACTATGCCCAATATCCGCAAACCCGTATCTACAACTTTGGTATCAATGTTAAATTTTAAACTGAGCATCATGAAAACAAAATATTTACTGCGGTCGGCCTCAATGATTGTGCTGGTAGCTATATCATCCTGCAACAAGGACTTTTTAGATCGCAATCCTCTCAACAGTGTTTCGAGTCAGATCTTCTGGCAGTCTGAAACCGATGTGCAAACCGCGCTTGCAGGCGTGTACTCCAGGCTGCAGCAAAACTTTTTAGGTTACGAACGGGTTTATCTCGATGGCCTTTCAGATAATGCCTTTCTGGATAACAATACCAATCAAGGTGGTAACATGAATACGCTTACCACGGGTAACCTTTCGGCTGCCACAGGCGGCGCCATCAACAACCTGTACAGCTCACCTTACCGGGCTATATCAAGCTGTAACTTCTTTTTGGATAACGTAGACAAGGCGCCACTTACAGATGCCGCAAAGAACGTGTACAAAGCCGAGGTAAGATTCATCAGGGCACTGGCCTATTTTGACCTGGTGCAGTTGTTTGGCGGTGTGCCTATATACCGTACCAGTCCGCCTACCGCAGATGATGCCAAGATTGCCAAAAGCAGTGCGGCAGACGTATATGCCTTTATAAACGAAGACCTGGACTTTGCAATTGCCAACCTGCCCGATGACCGATATACCGGCCATGCGGTAAGAGGCAGTGCCAAAGGTATAAAGGTAAGGGTGCTATTAACCCAGCAACGCTGGGCTGAAGCTGCAGGCCTTGCACAGGAAATTATCAGCTCAGGTAAGTTTGCTTTGGCTAACAACTATGCCAACCTGTTTAAAACAGCCGGGCAGAGTAGCGGTGCAGGCAGTAACAACGAAATTATGTTTTCCACCCAGTACCTGGCGCCGAACAACATTCAAAGGGCCAACCAGGGCATGGATATTGAATTGGGCTGGTTCTCGCTCATTATGCCGTATAAAGATTTGATTGATGATTATGAGATGACCGATGGCAGGCGCATTACAGAATCTCCTTTGTATAATGCTGCGACACCCTATGCTAACCGGGACCCGCGTTTAGATCTTACGATTAAACTGCCGGGTGAAGTCTGGCGTAACGCACAGGGCACGGTTTGGTCAGGTAGCTACGTGTCGCAAACCACCTTCATTATGGAAAAGTATGTCGACCTTTCGCGAGCGCCTTTTACCACCTCAACAGCGCAGTCTACCGACCAGGACTATGTACATCTGCGTTATGCTGATGTTTTATTGATGTATGCGGAGGCCCAGAACGAGGCCAACGGCCCAAGCAGTAGCGTATACGATGCCGTGGATGCCGTAAGGGGCCGCGCCGGCGTTAATATGCCGCCGTTGGATCGAACCCGCTATAGCACCAAAGATCTACTGCGCGAAGCGATACGCCACGAACGACGCATTGAGCTGGCCTTGGAAGGACAACGCTATTTTGATTTGAAGCGCTGGAATATAGCCCACATTAAGCTGCCAACTTTAAAAACACCTGCGGGCACAACGCTGGTATTTGGCACTAACAATTACCTATTGCCGTTTCAGCAGAGTGAGCTGGACAATAACCCGCAACTAAGACAGAACACAGGTTATTAGAATCTCCATTTAACGATAAAGGCCTTGCTAAGCAAGGCCTTTTTTAATAACTTTAGGTTGGTAGATTGAATCTGTATTTCTTACTAATGTTATAAATTAATACAATAATTATACACATTATACAAAAAAGCCCTTCCATTTGCCATGGAAGGGCTTTTGTACCCCCGACGAGAATCGAACTCATATCTAAAGTTTAGGAAACTTCTATTCTATCCGTTGAACTACAGGGGCATTCGGTTAAAGTGCAAATGTGCAAATTTTTTGATTTATCTGCACATTTACAGCGCTGCTTATTTTTTGCAGCTTTTTTACCTGACCACCGAGCCGTTGTGCATATCGGCACCGGGTGATACAAAGCTGAGCTTACCCTGGGCATCCTCTGCCATCAGGATCATCCCCTGCGACAGGATACCCTTGATTTCGCGTGGCTCGAGGTTGACGAGTATGCTAACCTGCTTGCCAATAATGGCATCCGGCTCAAAATACTCGGCAATGCCCGACACTACCGTGCGCCGATCCAGTCCGGTATCAATAGTGAGCTTTAACAGTTTCTTGGTCTTGGCCACCTTTTCGGCTGTTAAAATAGTGCCGGTACGTATATCCATAGCTGCAAACTGCTCATAGTTGATGTTTTCTTTAGCAGGCACCAATGGTGTGGTTTCTTCTATTACGATTTCCAAAGCTTGCTTTTTATTAATCAGTTTCTGTATCTGTTTTTCAATCACTTCGTCTTCCAGCTTTTCAAATAACAGACTGGCCGCATTTAGCTGATGACCACTGGTAAATAACATTTCCTGATCAAAGTAGATCACATCATCGGGCCAGTTGAGCATGTACAATATCTTTTGCGCGGTACCCGGTAAAAACGGCTGCAGGCAGGTAGCAATATGCCCCATCAGCACCAAACAATTGTGCAGTGCTTGGCGTGCGGCTTCAGGGTTAGTTTTAATGGTCTTCCAGGGTTCCTGCTCGGTTAGATAACGGTTGCCCAAGCGTGCAATCTCCATAACAATCTGCTGTGCCTGCCTAAATTTATAGCTTTCAAAACTTTGCTCCAGCTCGTTGTACAAGCGATGGAGTTCGGTAGTTAAGCTTTCATCTTTTAAAGTAATCTGCGCAGTATCGGCCTCAACCTTACCGTCAAAAAACTTATGCATCAGTATCATTACCCGGTTAACCAAGTTACCTAAGATGGCCACCAGCTCGTTATTTACACGGGCCTGGTAATCTTTCCAGGTAAACTCACTGTCGCTGGTTTCGGGCGCTATGGCCGTTAGGTAGTAACGCAGCTCGTCTACCTTATCCGGAAAATCCTCAAGGTACTCATGCATTTCAATGCTCCAACCACGGCTGGTCGACATTTTATCGCCTTCCAGGTTCATAAACTCATTAGCAGGTACGTTATCAGGCAACACAAACTCTCCGTGCGCTTTTAGCATGGCCGGAAAAACGATACAATGGAACACGATATTATCCTTACCAATAAAGTGTACCAATTTGCTTTCGGGATCTTGCCAGTACAGTTTCCAGTCTTTACCGTTATTTAAGGCCCACTGCTTAGTGGCCGATATATAACCTATAGGCGCATCAAACCAAACATATAGCACTTTGCCATCGGCACCTTCAACAGGCACTTTTATACCCCAGTCTAAATCGCGCGTTACCGCGCGTGGGTGCAAGCCTCCGTCAATCCAGCTTTTGCACTGGCCGTATACGTTTGTTTTCCAGTCGTTGGCATGTCCCTCTAGTATCCACTCGCGCAGCCAGCCTTCATACTTATCTAACGGTAAATACCAGTGTTTGGTAGGTTTTAATACCGGCTTATTACCACTCAGGGTAGAGCGCGGATTAATCAGCTCATCGGGACTCAGGGAGCTGCCGCATTTTTCGCACTGATCGCCATAGGCATTATCGTTGCTGCAAACAGGGCAGGTACCTATTATATAGCGGTCGGCCAAAAAAGCCTTGGCTTCTTCATCATAATACTGGTCCGACTCGCGCTCCACAAAATCGCCTTTGGCGTTTAGCACCCTGAAAAAATCCTGCGCCGTTTCGTGGTGCAGGGGGGCACTAGTGCGGTGATAGATATCGAAAGAGATATTCAGCTTTTCGAAACAGTATTTGATCAGCTCATGATATTTATCGATAATAGCCCTTGGGGTTGTACCTTCTTTCATGGCTTGATTGGCAATGGCTGTGCCGTGCTCGTCAGACCCGCATACAAACACTACATCGCGGCGTTGCAGGCGCAGGTAACGCACATACAAATCGGCCGGAATGTAAGCGCCCGCCAGGTGACCAATATGTTTTGGGCCATTAGCATAAGGTAATGCCGCAGTTATGGTATATCGTTTATATTTTTGAGCTTCCAAATTGTTGTTCCGTTTTTCTATTTTGCAAAGATAATTCAAATATGAGCATAACTCCCCCATATATTCAAAAAGGTGACCGTGTGGCCATTGTGTGCCCGGCAAAAAAACTCCCCCAGCCTATGGATGATGCCGTAGCTCTGCTGCAAAGTTGGGGTTTGGAAGTAGTATTAGGCGAAACTATTACGGCCGATTACCACCAGTTTGCTGGCGATGATGACACCCGTGCCCGCGACCTGCAACGCTTTGTTGATGACGACAGCACTAAAGCCATTTTTGCCGCCCGCGGTGGCTATGGCACCGTTAGGATGATTGATAAAGTTGATTTCAGCAGATTAAAAAGCAGCCCTAAATGGCTTATTGGCTTTAGCGACATTACTGTGCTGCATGCACATATACAACAGAACTTAGGCATGGAGACCCTACACGGCCAGATGCCAATTAACATCCCCGATGCCACATCAACCTCGCTTGAAACACTGCGGAAAGCCCTTTTTGGAGCCGAAGTAAGTTACCAGATACCGGCGCACCCCTTAAATAGAAGTGGCAAAGCCCAGGGCATTTTAACAGGGGGAAACCTGGCAATATTGGTTTCACTTTCAGGTTCGGTATCAGACTTCGATTATGAAGGCAAGATTTTATTTATTGAAGATGTAGGCGAGTACTTGTATAACATTGACCGCCTGATGTACACCTTAAAACGAGCAGGCAAACTGGCTAAACTAGCGGGGCTTATAGTAGGCGGCTTTACGGAAATAAAGGACAATGACATTCCCTTTGGCCAAAATGCACAGGAAATTATAAAGGCACTGGTTGATGAATATACGTACCCGGTATGCTTCGATTTTCCGGCCGGGCATGTGGCTAATAATTGCGCGCTGATTTTTGGCAGGGAAGTGCAGTTGGACGTAGAAAGTGCTGTTGTAAAGCTACTGTAAGAAAAGGGCTCATAAACAAAAAGCCCGGAGGCGAGTGCCTCCGGGCTTTATTTATTCTACTATAATTAATTACTTGTTATCTACTGCCAGTTTATTCAATATCAACTCATTAGCTGATATTGGCCAAATATAACCTTGTTCGGTTGGTGCTTTTGCCGACACAGACTGTTTAGCCGGTATAGTTTGCCTCAAGCGCATCAGGTCAATGTTACGTAAGCCTTCACCTATAAACTCGATGCGTCTTTCAGTAAGTATCTGATCAATCAATGCTGCATTGGTAGCAGGCGCCAAGGTAACTGTTGCGTCCGAACGGCGGTGAACCGCATTCAATAAAGCTAATGCCTGTGCATCTGGAACGGCAGCGGCGGCGGCGGTGCGTGCACGGGCTTCGGCCAGGTTAAGCAACACTTCGGGCCAGCGCATTACAGGTGCATAATCCTGGTATTGGCCACCCGTAGGGAATTTTGAAACCCAGAACTTATTTGATCTTGCGAACAAGAGATCTGTTCTTCTTTTATCGGCAGCCCCCCATTGTGGGTTAGATAATATACCGTTAGGTAATGAACTAACTGCATACTCACCCACGCCCGGCGTACTACCATTCTGAAACCAGTAGTAACCCAGCTGATTTTGGCCGCCCGGGTTTTCAACGCCGGCAACAAATGGCATGGATAGTATAGACTCAGTAGTGGTATAATTTGTAAAAACTGTTTTAAGGTCGGCCTGCAGCTCATGTGCAACACCAGAAGTTGCTTTAAAAGGAGCTGTGGTCGGCACCATCTTGTTTGCCTCAATAATTACATCATTATAACGCTGCATGGTTAAAAGAACACGTGTTTTGAACGAAATTACAGTATTTCTGTGTGCCCTGGTTACAGTAACTGTAGCGCTGGGCACGGTACCCACCGTTGCATAGGCGCCTACCGGTACTGCAGTTTCTGCAAAGTTCAAATCCTGTAATATCTGATCATAAACCTGTGCTACGCTAGCTCTTGCTAAATCATAGTTGCCGGCACCGGTATTTCCGGTTAAACGCAGCGGCACGCCCGGATTAGCGCCATTATTATCTATATAGGGTTTTGCATACAGTTGTAATAAACTATAGTAACACAAAGCTCTCAAAAAGCGAGCCTCGCCTATATAAGCATTAGACGTAGCGGCATTACCAATAGTAGCTGTCCCGGTAGCTTCCATTCCTTCCAAAAATACGTTAATACGGTTGATGGCTAGATAAGCCTGAGCCCATAGGCCTTGTACGGCCGTTGCGCTGTTAGCTAAATTTAACTGATATACATCTGCACCAGTAACCAGGTTAGATGTTTCTATCTGAAAGTCCTCTCCACGAATGTCATTATAAACCTGGTAACGGCCACCATAAAATGTGCCACTCCTGATTGTTGCATATAATCCGTTAACCCCGGCTACAATTCGTGCTGGCGTGGTTAAAGCAGTTTCTGCCACAATAGAATCTTTCGGCACATCATTTAATCGTTCTTTATTGCAAGCTGTAAATACCGAAGTACCCACCGCCAGAACTGTTGCAAATAAATATTTCTTGTTCATTGCTTTTTTTTGAATCGTATAACAATAATTAAAACCCGAAATTCACACCGAATGTAATGGTACGGGCGTTAGGGCCACCGTTTCTGTCAGATCCCTGACCAGAAGAACTTGTTCCGTTGGAGGCAACTTCCGGATCCGGACCAGGATATTTAGTAGCGATAGCCAAATTTTGACCGCTTACATATATGCGGGCATTGTTAACTTTTATTTTTGAGGCAATTGATTTAGGTAGATTATACCCTAACGTAACGTTTTTCAACTTCACAAAATCGCCCTTAAATATGTTGAAATCACTTGGAAGGGTGTTGCCATAAGATACGTTATCACCGTATATTGGTCTAACCGCATCTTTAACATCGCCAGGTTTGGTCCAGTAATCCAAAAGGTCTGTAGTGTTGTTCCAGAAACGCTGATCGTGCAATGTAGCGTTTGAGCCATAAGACACATAAAAACCAAGCTGGTAAGTCAATAACACATTCAGGTCAAAACCTTTATATCTGAAAGTATTGTCAAAACCACCTACCCATTTAGGAATAGAATTTTGATAATAAACTGCATCAGCAGCAGTGATAGCCGTAGCTGGTGCACCGTTGTCTAAATAGCTCCATAGCGAACCGCCTGTTGGAACAATGTGCTGATAAGTTACAGCACGGCCGGCTGCGTTGTAAAATATTCTTCGGCCTGTTTGCGGATCCACACCACCTGTACGCACTACCTTTAAATATCCTAATGATTTACCAACTGTGGTATAGTTTACATTCTCACCGGTAGTTGTAGTACCTGTTGCTGTAACTATTTCCGTTAAACCATTTGCCAGTGAAGTAACCAGGTTTTTATTTAAAGTAATGTTGAAGTTGCTGGTCCAGTTAAACTCTTTGGTTTGAATAGGTACACCGCCTAATGTCAACTCAATACCTTTGTTGTACATGGTGCCAACGTTTTGTAAGATACTATTTGGAAACCCTGCAGAAGGCGGTTGAGGTACGCGAAGAATTAAATTATCAATATCATTCTTGTAGTATGTGATTTCACCGGTTAAGCGGTCACCAAACATACCGAAGTTGATACCAACGTCTGTTTTCTTACTGGTTTCCCACTGCAATACGTTATTGCCTGCAGCAGAAAACGATAAAGACGGAATGCCGGCGTAAGTACCAGAACCAAATGTTGACAAGTAATCATAACTACCTAAACCGGCTATATTGCCCACCTTACCATAGCTACCTTTAACCTGGAACGAGCTGAACACTTTATCTAAACCGGCACCGGTCCAGAAGGATTCACGAGCTATTTCCCACTTGGCACCCACACCATAAAACGTACCCTTTTTAACACCTAAACCCGAGTAATTATCCTCGCGTACGTTACCGCTTATAAAATATTTCTGATCGAAGTTATAGTTTAAGCGACCAAAGAATGATGCCAGATAGTTGGAAGAAATAATTTGACTGGTAGACAAGTTGGTTGCATAACCACCTGCCTGTACCACATTAAAATCTAAATCAGCCAAACCCTGGCGGTTAATGCCGTATCCCCTGGTTGAAGTAAACTGTTGTTCCTGTCCTGCTAATAAACTCACACTATGTTTAGTAGCAAAAGTGTAGTCAAACTGTGCAGTGTTTGTCCAGGTTTGGCGGGCATATTTTCTGAAAGCACCGGTAGCTGAACCCACGGTCGATACCGCATCACCGTGTATCGGGTTACCAAAAAGATCATTATCACTATCGATGTAATCAATACTGTACAACGACCGAAGATTAACCCAGCTCACCGGCTTCAATTGTGCATAAACGTTGCCTTGTGCGTGGTTAATTTCGTTGTTTGAACGGTTTAAATCGAACAAAGGCACAGGGTTGTAGAAACCAGCCTGGTTACCTGCCAGGTAGTTGGCACCCGGGCCTATATATTGCGTGCCAATGTTGTAAGAGCCATCAGCGTTGTAGGGCGAAACATTGGGCGCTGTTACCATGGCTGTACGGCCTAAACCGGCTGTACCGTAGGCTTCTTCATTTAACGAACCTGAAGAAACCGCAGCCAGGTTCTTTTCGTTTGAATAGGTGAACTTACCACCGGCAGTAAGCACTTTATTTATCTTGCTATCCAGGCTAAAAATGGTGTTAATACGTTTGTAATCATTTTTGTTGTATATACCTTTTTGATTGGTATAGCCAAATGAAGCATAATAACTGGTATTATCATTAGCGCCCGAAATGTTTACGTTATGGTTTTGTGATACACCCTGACGGTAAACAACTTTTTGCCAATCGGTATCTACTACGTTTCCGTTGGCATCGTATTGCAACCTGAACTCCTGAGGGTAAAACTGCGTTGGGTTAGTACCAGGTATAGCTACCGCAGATGCTGCTACAGAACCCGGACGTATAGCTCTTGCGTTGGCAATAGCCGTGTTTTTATAATTCGTATACTCAACGGCGTTCATCATATCGGGTAAACGATACGGGTTAGTAAAGCCCACCCAGCCATTGTAGTTAACTATTGGTTTGCCTACTTTACCTTTTTTAGTGGTTACAAACACCACACCGTTGGCTGCCCGGCTACCATATAACGCTGTAGCAGCAGCATCTTTAGCAACCTCAATACTTTCAATATCATTTGGATTGATGTTTGACAAGGCATTACCAGCTGATGAGGTTAAGCTAACATCGCCCGTAAAAACTACTTGCCCGTCAATAACAAAGATTGGCTGCGAGCTTAACGAAATTGAGTTTGTACCGCGGATACGGAAGACCGGGGGTGAGTTCAGCACGCCTGTAGGTATGGTAATTTGTACACCTGTTGCTCTACCGGCCAGTGCCTGGTCAAAACTTTGTACCGGCAATTGTGAAATGGAAGCGCCTTTTACACTGGCAACGCTACCTACGGCAGCTCTCCTGGTTTGGGTACCGTATCCGGTTACCACAACTTCATTCAGCGCGCTGGCCGAACCAACTAAGGCTACATTTTGCCTGTCGTTGCTTGGTGTGATGGTTTGGCTTTCGAAACCAATGAATGTAAACACCAAGGCTTGCCCACTGGCAACTTTAATGTTGTACGTACCATCCGGACCGGTTTGCGTTCCTGTTTTGGAACCTTTCACCATTACACTCACGCCGGGTAACGCGAGGCCATCGGCTTTACTGGTAACTGTACCAATTACAGTTCGGGTTTGTGCATAGGCATGACCACCTATAAGCAGCAAAACCCACAAAAATCTTTGTAAAGTTTTTTTCATCAGTTAATAGTTTAGTTAATCGGCAACAATGTAGAACTATTAACACAAAAACCCAATTAAAATCTACTATTTTTTTGTCTTTTTGTAAGAAACACTTAAATATTTTGCAATAACTGTTATTAATTAACCCAATTTATAACAAAACATACAAAATATAATTAAAATACAAGCGAAATTGACGCGAATTTCCAGTTTCGAAGAATTTCTTAAAACTTTTTACTCTTTTTTCATCTTAACCGTTCATCCAACTATCTTAACCATCCATCTAACTTTAGTTACACTTTTAAATTGTTTTTGGCAGATTTGCCTATATGAAAGGTGATTACAGTTATTATAGCGGCTCCTTCTTAAAGCTTAACCGCAACAATGCTGCTATAGGAGTTATTGTAGGGCTGTGTTTATGTGCAGTGCAATCTGTGTTTAGGGAAAGAATAATGGCCACCAAGGATATACTGATGACCATTATGTTTAGCATTGTTATTACCCTAAGCATAACCAACAGTGTGTACTTGTACCAACGCTTCCTTAAACCTAAAAAAAAGGTTAATCTGTGGCAATTCATCCTGGTATACTATGTATGCAATCTGTTGGGTATGTTTATCGGTGTGGAGCTTTCTTATTTCTTCGTATCGCTCATTTTTCACCTGAAGTACGTTCCGCTTGCTCATTTTAACGATTACAAGTTCACCTTCATCGTTGTGCTCATTGTAGGCACCATTATTTATTTTTATATGGCCCAAAAAGCCACTATGAATGCACAGATTAAAGAAAAGGAGTTGGATCTGGCGCGCCTTAAGCAATTAAAAACACAGGCTGAACTGCAAACACTGCAATCTAAAATCAATCCGCATTTTTTATACAACTCACTTAACTCTATAGCCAGCCTTATACATGAGGATGCCGATAAAGCCGAGGACATGACACTTAAACTATCCAAGCTTTTTAGGTACAGCATTAATTCGCAGCAGGAGAACATGGCTTTAGTGAAAGATGAAATGGAAATTGTAAATACCTACCTGGATATTGAAAAGGTACGCTTTGGCGATCGCATTAGCTTTAATTCGAGCATTGATAACAATTTACTTGATAAACGTATACCTCGCTTTCTGATCCAGCCACTGGTGGAGAATGCCCTTAAACACGGACTTAACCATACTGCCAAAAACGGCATACTCGAGGTAAACCTCAAACAGCAAAACAATAAACTGATTATAGAAGTGGTAGACAACGGCCCGCCCTTTCCAGACGAACTGAACATGGGCTATGGCATGCAAAGTACTTATGACAAGCTCAACCTACTCTATGGTGAAGGTTATGAAATGCAGCTCATTAACACCCCGAGGAAGCACATTTTTTTAAGCTTGCCTATTATTTAATTAACCGTCCTTTTTTAACTTGTATATGAAAACCTGGAAAACCTTAATTATAGATGATGAACAACTGGCACGCCAGCGCCTGAAACGACTGCTTAAACCTTTTGAAGAGTTTGAAATTATTGGCGAGGCCGTAAACGGTGCTGACGGCCTGGAGCAAGTTGACGAGTTAAAGCCTGAGCTGATATTTTTAGATATTGAAATGCCATTGCTTAATGGCTTTGAAATGCTGAGCCGCTTGCAGCACCAACCCAAGGTTATTTTTACTACTGCTTACGATCAGTATGCCATTAAGGCATTTGAGGAAGACTCGATAGATTACCTGCTGAAACCTATTGAAACCGAACGCCTGGAAAAAACGGTTAAAAAGCTAAGGCAAACTATGCAGCAGCCCGCCCCCGCCCTGCCGTTAGAAGCCTTAATGCAGCAGCTTTTTGTTAAAAAAGACATTAAAACACTTACCGTAAAAATAGGTGATAAGATACTGCTTATTAAGCTGGATGACATTATTTATATAGAGGCCGAAGACAAATACGTTTTTTTGCATACCAGTGATGGCAAAAAGCACCTTACCGATTTTACCATTACCGGGTTGGAAGAAAAACTACCCGAACGCTTTGTACGCATTCACCGTAGTTCTATTATTAACACCGATCATATTAAGGAGATACGCAAGGGGTTTAACGGCGCAATGGTTTTTGTAATGAATAACGCCACAGGCAGCAAACTTACCTCCAGCCGCTCAAACGGAGAAATGTTGCGCAACAGGTTTGATATTTAAATCAATTTCAGAACATATAGTCAAGAGTTGATATCCAAAAACACGCCGTTGATTGTGCATTTTAGCTTTAGGTGCTCAAGGCTAATACACCTCAGCTATAAAAATACTGGGCGCATCAAACGTCAAGCTAATAAAGCCGTCGGCCTGGGTTTGGTAAGCCTGCGCTGATAATTGCTGAAGGCCTTCCGTACTTACAGGCGTATCAACCGTTAATAGGGTAACCGTTTCGCCTGCAGGTTTCCATTTGCGAAAACCAGAAGTTATGGCATAAATTTTTTGGTGCTTATAGAAGATGACCACGTTAATTTGGGCAACATAGCTTTCATAGACGCGAAGGTCTAACTCGTCGGCTACAACATTAACAGCAGGATAGCCTTTTGTTACCAGGAAATGGAAAGCGGCCTGCAACCAGGACTGGCCGTTGGTATGGATATATTGTACATCTGATTGCAAGTCGCCGCTTACCTCATCACTAACAATATAATCTATTTTAATGCCATACACAGCCAGCTGTTCGGCTACGGGCAGTGTGGCTATCACGGTGGGGCTCCACTCTAACAACTGGCCCAGTTCCTCATCGGTAAAGGTGCTTAAGCCTACTATCAATAGAGCCGGCTCCTGCTTTTCGCGTACGATATGGTGTGATGACATATTTTGTTTTTGACTAAACGCCTTTACCAGGCAAATACTATGTTTGTAAACACAAACCGGCTTAGCTGGTATATGTGTTTACAAACAACTTTAACTCCGCTAGCGCCAAAGGTACAATGAATAATAACTACACCCAACATAACGTAGCGCTACTGGTGCACACCTGTGACCGTTACCGTTTTCTGTATGATGGGTTTAGTTATTTTTTTAACCAAAACTGGGATTTCGACACGCAGTGTAACTACTATTTTGCTACAGAGGAAGTGAGCGTAAGTTTGCCCCACTTTGCCAACATCAAATCGGGCCGGGGCGAGTGGGCCGACAGGCTGCGCCACCTGCTGCAAAATGTAATCACCGAAAAGTATATTATCTACTTTCAGGAAGATATGTGGTTGAACCGGCCGGTAAGCAGCAGCTTTTTTAATGAGCTATTTGCATTAATGGCCCATAACCAATGGCAACAAGTAAAGTTAGATAGCGCCGATATTTACAAAACGCATCCTACACCTTATTATATAGAAGGTTTTAATATAGCGCTGCTCGACAATAAAACATCAGGCTATTTAATGTCGCACCAGGTTACGGTTTGGGAAAAGGAATCCCTGATTCAGCAATTGCACAAGGGTGAGCATCCCTGGCGCAACGAGCGCAAAGGCACCAAGCGCCTCAAAAAGCTCGATCCGCAGATATACCATATCGATTACTTTGCACAGAACGGCCAGCAGGCTATTAATCAAAACCAGGTGCAAATAATGAGGAGCGAGTACCATACCGTATCGGGCAATAGCATGTTACAGGATAACGTACTTCCTTATATAAAACCGCTACAGCAGGCCGGAGCTGAACAACAGGCCTATGCCGCTCAATTACTGCATCACTATCAAAACCAACTAACGCACGACGGCCAACCCAAACCCCGTAAGGAAGACATTTTCAAGAAGATTAAAAACTTCTTTAAGCGTTAGGTAAACGCTACGGCCCCAAAAAAAGCTCGTTCAAAAAGTAAGAAGGGAATAAGTCGACTAACCTATTCCCTTCTATAAAATTATTTTAATACCTCCGGTATCACTTTACCAATACAACCGCTCGGCATTTGGATATGTAGTAAAGCAGCCAGCGTGGCCGATATATCTGTCATATGCGTATCTCTATTGAGAGCACCATGTTTTACACCCCAGCCCATAAATACCAGCGGTATATGCGTATCATAAGGTGAACTAACCCCATGTGAGGTGCCCGTTTTGTTGCGGCCCGCATACCAGCCCGGTTTCAGTATAAGTTGTATGGCACCGCTACGTTCGGCATTATAGCCGTTAACCATGCGCTCCTTCAGCTCTTCCGGTATGCCGGCTTGGGCTATGTTCTGCATATCTGCCGCATACAATACTCCTTCCTGCTTACGTAACCAGTTAATGCAGTCTTGCTTTATTTTATCAAAATCAGCTTTGCTGTTAGTAATAGCTATGTTGTTAAAATTAACCTGATAGTTATCAACCCCCAATACCGCACGTTTAACTTTGTACTGTTCTTCTATCATGCGGTTTAACTCGCGTATAGCCACACTACCATCAAATAAGCCGGTCGGGATATTATGATCTTTCAGGAAAGTGCTGTTATGCGCTGCGCCATGATCGGCCGAGAGGAATACCGTATAATCACCTTTGCCTACTTTGGCATCCAGGTAAGTAAAAAATGCAGCCAGGTCGCGGTCTAAACGCAGGTACACATCTTCGGCCTCAATAGAATTTGGCCCAAACTGGTGACCTACATAATCGGTTGATGATAAGCTCACCGCCAAAAAGTCGGTTTGCGTACCGCGGCCCAATTGCTCGGCATCTAACGCGGCCCGGGCAAAATCTAGCGTTAGGGTGTTACCAAACGGCGTGCTGCGGATGGCACCGTAATCGGCTCCCTTAATGGCAGGCAAATTATGCGGAAAAGTAGGCGTTGTTTCGCTTCTGTACGGCGTTTCATACGGCACATTATCGGCAGTGCTTTGCTTGTAGGTGTCTATGGGGTAAAGTGTTGTCCAGGGCTTGGTTAGGTATGTACCAACCAATTTTTGCTCATTAAACTTTTGCACCCATGCCGGTAAGTTTTTAAAGTAATAAGTGCTGGTTATAAAGTTACCGCTAACATCATCAAACCAGTAAGCGCCATCAGGCGTATGGCCGGCAGGCAATATGCTGCCACGATCTTTCAGCGCAATGCCAATAACCTTTGAACGGAAGTTGGTTGCCAGCTTCAGCTCATCAGTAATAGTGCTGGCCTGCAGGTTACGGGGCGACATGATGCCGGCCGGAGAGGTTGTACCCACACTTTGCACGGTAGTATCCTCGGCGCAATACATGTTGCGGCCGGTGGCCTGTATATAAAAGTTATTGGCTGCTATGCCATGTATGGCCGGTACGGAACCTGTATAAATACAGCTATGACCCGGACCAGTTTCGGTTGGTAGATAATCGATATGTGTATTTTCGCAGGTAAAACCTTCGCCCAGCATGCGCTTAAAGCCACCGGCCTGGTAGCGATCGGCAAAGCGGTACAGGTAATCCCAGCGCATTTGATCTACTACAATCCCTACAACTAATTTGGGGCGGGCTACGCCAGCAGTTGCAGCGGCAGAGGTTTTAGCTTTTTGTGCAGTGCTTATTAAAGGAGCTATGGCCAGAGCGGCCAACAGCAAACGTTTTATTATCATTATAGCCTGTATTTGTAAGGTTCAAATATCAACAATGAAAATAAAACACTATGTGATTTTTTTGTTATGATTTTAAGAATATTAAGATCAGTTTATGCCCCGCCAACTGCCTTTTTACCAGTAACCACTTGCAAATGTCGCTGTGATTTGTGATGTGTTACCTGGCGCAGGCGTTTAGCCTTTGGCTTCTTGCGTTTGCCCAAATAGATTATTAACCCGGTAATGGGCAGGCTGGCACAAATCAAACTGGCTATAAAAGCAATTATCTTGCCCGGCAAGCCAGCTATCTGACCTACGTGTATGTCGTAGTTCATATTGTTCAGTTTCATGCCGGTGCTTTTTTTAGCATGGGGCATGTAATTGAGCAGTTTGCCAGTGTACTTATCAAAGGTGTAATAATCATTAAAAGCATATTTGAGCGATTGCGCATACGCGGTGGCATGCAGTGCCCCATCTGCCCCGGCGCCTTCATACAGCATATACATCAAGGCTTTGGGTGATTGTTTGCGTATGTAAGCATAGGCTTTGTCTATAATAGGTTCTGGTGCAACGTTTCCTTTGTTAAGCGAGTCTGATTTAAATTCTTTTAACTCGGCAGCATAGCTTTTACCCAGATTACCGGCTTTGTATATGCCTTTCTCCATCCACTCAAAACTCATGGACAGGCCCGTTATGGCTAATATGAGCGCTATAGCGGTAGAATAAAAGCCCAGCACATTATGAAGGTCATAATTAACACGCCGCCAGCGACCATTCCATTTTACGGTAAAGCTGCGTTTGCGGTCTGATTTGCGCTTAGGCCACCACAGCACAATGCCGGTAATCATTAGCGTTACAAAAATAAGCACCGCCACACCTACCACCACTTTGCCAATTTTAGGAGGGAGGAGCAGATACAGATGTATAAATTCTACTATGATAAAAAAGTTGGTGCGTGGGTTTTCGTCAGACAAATACTTACCGGTGTAAGGATTGAAGTACATGAAGTGCTGCGCCTTCTTTTCATCCGTTAAGCGAACCTGTGCCGACCGATCTGCACCCATGTAGGCCACCATACCCGCCTTACCTTTAGGGAACTGCTTTAAAGCGGCCTGCTGCAGAGCCGTAGGCTTAAGGTAAGGCGCATTACTTACCGCTACTTTTCGGTAATCATACATAGCATCCTGTATCTCGTCCTGAAAACAGAATAAACAACCGGTAATGCTCACTATAAACACCACAAGCCCGGATACAAATCCGAGCCAGCGGTGAACAAATAGCACAGCTTTTTTAAAAGCAGTCATATGTTAAGCGTTTAAGGTGCTGTTAAAATTTAAACGTCAGGTTGGCTACTACGCTGCGAGGCATTTGTGGCTCCACGGTTGTCCATCCTTTAAAATATTCTTTATTAGTTAAATTATCTACCTTAATACCTAAGCGGTACTGGCGGGCATTGTAAAATATAGTGCTATTCAATACGGTATACGATGGCAAGGTAAACTCACCTATGCGGGTATCATTGGCAATAATGTTTTTACCAGCATAATTACCGCCAAAGCCTACACCAAAGCCGCTTAATTTACCGGTTGGCTGCGTGTAGCTAATCCAAAGGTTAGCCAGATCGGCCGGACCAGCACTCACCGGCCTGCGGCCTTGTACAGTTGGATCGGCATCGGTTAGCTTGCTGGTATTATGACTGTAACCGGCAACCAGGTTCAACCCGTCAACAGGGTTGGCAATGATGTCAAGCTCAAGGCCTTTACTTTTTTGGGTGCCATTTTGTACGGTAATATTATAGCTTTGGGTTCCCCGTACCACTTGCTCGGTACGGGTCATGTTCTTAACCGATATATCGTAGTAGCTTGCAGTAAAGGTTAAGCGGTTTCTAAAAGTATTCACCTTTACACCGCCTTCAATCTGGTTGGCCTGCTGTGGTTTAAATACGCCCGAAACATCAGGCAGGGGCTGTGTTACCGGAGCCACGTTACGGAAACCATTCATGTAGTTACCAAAAAGGGAAACCTGATCTTTTACCAGCTGGTAAACCAGCCCGAATTTTGGCGATACGGCAGTTTGCTTATAATCTCCTGTTGTAAGGTTGGTAGCCAGGTTATAAGTTCCGTCGTTATCAAAGCGGTCTACCCGTAAGCTGAGCATGGCCAGCAAGCGGTCGGTTACATTTAAAACATCTGATGCATAGGCACTGTAAACGTTGCTGATGGTGCGGTTCTTGGTGTACCCAGCTGTGCTGGCGCCAATGCGGGTTACTATTGATGACTGGTTGATATTTGCATACCGCAGATCGTTACGCGAGGAATTAACCTGATCGAACAGGATATATGGAGCATTGTTGTTATGCGTAATCTGGTTCAGGAAATCCAAACCCACTACTATACGGTTGCGTAAGCCGCCTATCTTAAAATCGCCATTAAAGTTCTGCTGCACATCAACCACCGTACTGGTTGAGTTCTGAATACTGGCATAACGGTTTAGCAAAGTATCACTGGCGCCAATGTACATCACATATTGGTTAATACCATCAGTTTTACGATAGCTGCGTGACAGGCTGGTTTGCGACGTCCACTGATCTGACATCTTATAGGTGGCCACACCGCGTACGTTTACAGTAGGCGTTTTAATGGTAATATCATTGGCGGTGTATGAGCGTTTAAAATCAAAGTTAAGTTCGGCCGGTGTACGGGCAATGAGCTGCCTGCTGCGGTTCAGGAAAACCATTAGCGGGTTAGTGCCTTCGTAATTGTAAAACTCAGCATTCAAGTTCAGCGTAAGCTTGTCATTGGCACGAAACTCTAATGATGGTGCTACAAAGAATGATTTACGGAAACCTACATCCTGAAAACTATTTTGATAATGATATGCTGCATTTACACGGCCCAGCAGTTTCTGGCTCTTATCCAGCGGACCATATACATCGGCCTGCAAACGGCTCAGGCTAAAATTACCGGTTGAGTAAGATATATTGCCACCCAGCGTATCAATTGGCCGTTTAGTTACCACGTTGATTAAACCGCCAAAGTTGGTTAACGCACCGCCAAAAAGCGTACCCGACGGACCTTTTATAACCTCTATCCTTTCAATGTTGGATGGATCCAGGTCGCCGTTGGTTAGGCCGGCAATACCATCAATCAGCGAGGGTTGTATAGTAAATCCACGTAAGGTATAATATGCCGCGCCATCACCTGCCCTGCCTGTTGATGACCAAAGCTTATCAAGCCCCGGTGTGTTTTTTAGCGCATCGTTAAAGTTGGTTGTAATTTGCTCGGCCAGCAGTTCTTTAGAAACACTGCTGAAAACCTGCGGATTTTCGAGATTACTCAACGGCATCTTAGCCACATAAGGGCTTTTACGCGCGGCCAGCCTGTTAATTTTATTTGAGGTAATATTTACCGCGTCTAACTGCGCCATATTACTGCTAATGGTAACAGTTGGCACAGTTACGGTTTGACCGGCCGTAACATTAACTTGTGTTTCAATAGGTTTTATACCAACGTATGATACTACCAAGGTATATGAACCAGACGGTGCCTTAAAGCTATATTCGCCATGATCAGAAGTTATGGTACCATACTTAGTACCTTGAAGGCCCACTGACACATTATCGGCCGGTTTGTTATCGGATGTTAAAATTTTACCTTTTATAGTGCCACGGTTTTGCTGCGCAAAGGTTGCAGCCGTACCAAAAGCTACTAAAATGAATGTAAAAAGTAATTTGGTATATAGCTTATTCATTAATTAAGGGGGTTGATATATAAAAAGGAACTTAAATGTTAAAATCTGTAACCAATAGAGGCACGTACTACGGCCGGGGCCTCGGCCTGCCAGGTGTAAACCCTGCTGCCGGTTGGGCTTAAATAATTTTCGCTACCGCCCGAGTACAGGTACGTGTTTAGTATATTGTTTACGTTTACCGCAAAGCTTAACTTTTTGATCTGGTAGGATGCAGCAGCGTCAAGGCGGAAGTAGTTGGGCAGATCAGCTGTGCCTGCGCCCAGGCTCCAGGGTATACGGTTAAGCTGCCACTGGTAACCGGCCGATAAGCCCAAACCCTTTAAAGAGCCTGTTTGTACGCGGTAGCTTAACCAGGCATTGGTAACATGTTTGGCAAAGCCGGGTACCGGAGTACCCACATTGGCAGGGTCGGTATCTTTTGATATTTCAGAATTAGTATAGGCATAGTTGGCCATTAAGCTAAGGCCGCTTACAATTTCGCCGCGGGCGTCAAACTCAACGCCGTGCGTTTTGGTTTGGCCCAGTTGTACTACCAGTCCGCTGGTTGGGTTGTTAGGATCCCCTACTAACTGGTTGTTTTTGGTGATTTGATATACCGAGACCGAGGTACTCCATTTGCCGTTGAACCAATCGCGTTTTATACCGCCTTCAAGGTTGTTTCCTGTAATAGGGTCAGGGCTCCCTCCGCCAACAAGATTACCAGTTTGCGGCAAAAACGCCTGATCATACACACCATATACTGCAGTGGCATCATTAACAGAATAGCTTAAGCCAACACGTGGTGTTATTTTTCTGTCGTTAGCACCAGCTTCAACTGCCGTAACATGGGTAAAGCGGCCAGCCAGTGTTAAGCGCAGTTTCTGATTTAAAAAGCCTAGTTCATCCTGCACATAAACCGATTGGTAATGCTGCATACTGGTAGCACCTGCACCGCGCTCGCTAAGCGGCTTAGTGCGGTCAAAAGCTGGCATTGCAACTGCGCCGTTGTTAGGGTGATTTATGTTAAACGGCGTAACGGGATCAAGCGAGCCCGACTGGAAGTAATCGGCTACGTAAAATTTGTCGCCAAAATCCAACCCGCCCAAAATGCGGTGTACCACAGTGCCCGTTTTAACTTCGCCGTTTACAAAGGCTTGTGCAAATTTGTTACGGTTGCTGGCATCCCACAGGCCCAGGCTGCGGTCAAGGTCGCCATTGTTTTGTATATAATTTATCCAGTAGCTGTAAGCATTTTGCTTGTAATTAAAATATGCTGCCTGCGCCGTAAATTTCCACTTATCGTTAAACTTGTGCTCAAAGTTTAAGAAAGCGCTATGATCGTATATGTCTGATGCCGGCGAATTTTCGGGCGCAAGGGTGAAGTTGCGCGACAAGCTTTCATAACCATTTGTAGAAAACAGGTAAGCCGTACCAAAGGCATTCATGCGCTGGCGCTGGTAAGTATACTCAGCGGTCAGCATGGTTTTATCGCTGAATTTATAGCGCAGTACCGGTGCAATAGCCATACGATTGGTAAAATCATAAGGGCGCCAAGATTCTGATAGCTGCCCCATCAGGTTTAAGCGATATTGCAGTTTACCGTTGCTGGTTATTTTGCCATCAAAATCGGCAGTGGCCCGGTAAGTGTTAAAGCTGCCTGCCGTAAAATCAAACGACTGGCGGTTTACATCCGTAGGCTTTTTGGTAACTACATTATAAAAGCCGGACGGATTACCGTTGGCCAGCATAAAACCAGCCGGACCTTTAACAAACTCAATACGGTCAACAAACGACATATCTTCGTTCAATGGCCCCCAGGTGGCTTCGATGTTCATTCCGTTACGAAAAGGCGCCAACCTATCGCCACGGGCGTTAATGCGGGCGTAATTACCCCAGTGCTCCTGCATGGTTAAACCGCTTACATTGCGCGATGCACCTTCGAGCATGGTAAATACCACCTGATCTTTCAACTGATCGGCTGTAACTACCTGGATGTTTTGCGGCACCTCCAGTAATGGCTCGTTAAGGCGCAGTGTAGGTGATGGATTATCTACCTTATATTTTTTTGTTTTGGCTTTAATTGCTACTTCGGTTAGCTGCTGTGCATTTTGCTGTAACATAAAATCGACTGTAACCGATTTACCGGCAACAACGGTTACATCTTTCTCGGCAGGTAATAAACCGATGGCTGATACCGACAGGGTATAAGATGCCGCCGGGGCCTTAAAAGTATACTCCCCGTTCTCGTTGGTCATACTGCCGTAACGTGTTCCCTTCAGGTTAACGGATACATTATCGGCCGGCTTATTATCAGAAGTATAAACTTTGCCTTTGATGGTTCCGCGGTTTTGCCCAAAAGCTGTGGCCGAAGCTAACAGAAAGAAAAGTAAGGTAAAGACTAAGGTTTGACGGCGTTGACTCATTTTATTTAGACTTATTATAAATAACGCCCAAAAATATAAACAAGTCATCAAAAAGCAAACTTATTTTTAATTATTCTAAATAAAAGGCTGGAAAGGTGTGATTTTGATGGCGTGAGCTACACTTATACATTTTAAGCTGAGGGAGGCTATTTATTTATAAGCTGGCGACATGGCTATTTTCTTAAGCCTGGCTAACGCTACTAACCGAATAAGATTTCTCTATCGCCCGAAATTAGGGAAAGTTTAAGCGGTAATATCAGCGCCGCAACTGTACTGTTAAAAGTGTGGGGCAGCATCGTGCCCGGATGGACTGCTAACCTTGAGCGGTTATAAGTATAGCGCAATCCAGGGGGGTTGCTTTTTGAGGCGATGCAAATTTAGGGTAATAATCTACAACACCTTTAACCGCACCTACAATCCGCGTTTAAGCGTTAAAACGCTTACTTTTTCTTTACAGCTACACTGTTTTGTGTAACCTGATGACAGTTATGCAGGCTGTTGGCGTCGACTGCTTATTATACGCTCGCGGTGTTGCATTCCCCATAGTCTTAGCTCAGAAAGCACCTTATCTAATGACCGGCTGTAGGGTGTAATTTCATAAGTAACCGTAACCGGCGTAGTATCATAAACCCTCCGTATCACAAACTCATTCATTTCGAGGTCCTTTAATTCTTTAGAAAGTATTTTGGGCGTAATATCGCCTAAGGCGCGCTGTATATCCTTAAACCTCAGAGGGCCTTCAGAAAGCGCTAAAATTAAGGGCAGTTTCCATTTGCCGCTCAGCACATAAAGCGCATCCCTTACGGCACCCACGCTGGCTTGGCACACCTCACGGGCAAGTCGGTTTGGCAGGCGTGTTTCAGTTATTTCTTCCATTAAATTAGCTTAAAGGTATTAGTATCTTTAGGATAGTAAATATAAGATGGTTAACTTTTATAAACAAGCAACTCCGTTACTGCCTAAAAATAAAGGGACCCCGATTACTCGCAGGTCCCCTCTCTCTACTATCACTATTTACAACGCAAGGTTATCTCCAACCGCCCCCAACAGAGCGGTACAGATCGACAGTAGCATCAAGCTGCGCCTTTTTAATGGCAGCCAGTTCCAGTTCGCTTTGCAGTACATTGCTTTGTGCAGTTATTACTTCCAGGTAGTTAGCCATCCCGTTTTTAAACAGCAGGCTCGCGTTACCGGTAGCCTGGCGCAGGGTTTGTGCCCGGTTAGCTATTATGGCTTGTTGCTGGTTTAGTTTATCTAAACGCACTAAGGCGTCAGATACTTCACCCACAGCAACCAATACCTGCTGACGGAATTGAATGATCGATTTTTCGCGTTCTACCCTGGCCAGTTCGTATTGTGTTTTCAATTGCCCGCGCTGAAACAGCGGCTGAGTTAAGCCACCTGCCACCGTACCAAACAGCGAGGCCGGTATATTAAACCAATTGCTGGCCCTGAATGAGTTTACACCACCCTGCGCAGTTATGGTTAATGATGGATACAGCTGTGCTTTGGTAACGCCAACCTCTGCATTGGTGCGCGCCACATCCAGTTCGGCGCTGCGCACATCAGGGCGCAGGCTTAGCAGGGTTGATGGCAAACCTGCCGATAATACCGGTGATACCGGAACGGCATCCAGGGTTTGGCTGCGAATTACAGCGGCAGGTAATTTACCGGCCAGTATACTCAAAGCATTCTCCTGAATGGTGATGTCCTGCTCAAATTGCGGTATTAAACGTGCTGCGGCCAGTTGCTGCGCCTCGGTTTGTTGTACGGCTAATGAGGTTACCTGGCCTGCGTTAAACTGCAGGCGAACAATACGTAAAGTACTGTCATTTAACCGCAGATTTTTGCGGGCTACGGCCAACTGTGCATCCAGCATAAGCAAGTTATAATATCCTTGCGATACGCTGGCCACAATTTGAGTCTGTATGGCTTTGCGCGCCTCTTCGGTTTGCAGATATGAAGCTAAAGCTGCAGCCTTACGACTGCGGATCTTACCCCAAATGTCGGCCTCCCATGATATGTTAGCCGCAGCGGTATAGTCCTCAATGTGTTTGCTGCCCAGAAATTGGTTCAGGCTTAGTCCGTTCAAGCTATTGTCTGACGGGCGGTTGGTGGTAGCCGTAACATTTACGCCTACGGCGGGCAGATAACCCAGTTTGGATTGTTTATAGGTGAGCTCTGCTGCTTCGATATTTTTAACTGCTATCTGCAAATCGTTGTTGCGGGTTATAGCGCTATCGATAAGGTTTTGCAGGGTAGTTTCGGTGAAGAAACTTTTCCAGGGCAACCGGGCTATGGAAGCTGTATCGGTTACTGTGGCTGAGCGGTAGGAAGTGGGCAGTTGCTGATTAGGCACCTGCACATCCTTAGATACCTTACAGGCGCTCAGCACCAGCAGCAACGCTGCAAAAAGGTATCCGTTTATGTGCTTTTTCATGATGGTTCATTAAGAGCCCCTCCCAAACCCTCCCCGATAGGGAGGGCTTTTGAAGAGCAAGGTGTTTAAGGTTATATTTTTATGCGGGGTTTACTTCATGTTGAACGGCAACCGCATGGCCGTGGTTATTATCGGGGTGTTTTACAATTACCGGCACACCACTAATGCGCTCCTGCAAGTGCTGAAAAACTACGAATAATACCGGGATGATGAATAAGCCCAGCACTACACCGCTGAGCATACCGCCGGCTGCACCAATACTGATGGAATGGTTACCCTGAGCAGACGGCCCTGTAGCTGTCATCATCGGAATCATACCGGCGATGAATGCAAGCGAGGTCATGATAATAGGGCGCAGACGTGAACGGGCGCCTTCCAGTGCGGCATCAATTAAACCAGCACGGTTGCGGCGGCGTTGCAAGGCAAACTCTACAATCAGAATAGCGTTTTTAGCCAGCAAGCCAATGAGCATAATGAGGGCTACCTGTACGTAAATGTTGTTTTCGATACCGGTTAAGCCTATGGCTGCAAATACACCGAATAAACCTGTTGGAATTGATAGGATAATGGCCAACGGTAGGATGTAACTTTCGTACTGGGCAGCCAGCAGGAAGTAAACAAACACCAAACAAAGCATAAACACTACGGCTGACTGACCGCCCGATGAGATCTCCTCACGGGTTTGGCCAGAAAACTGGTAAGTAAAACCGGCCGGTAGTTGTTCAGCGGCAGTTTCCTCAATGGCTTTAATGGCATCACCAGAGCTAAAGCCCGGTTTTGGGATAGCGTTAATTTGTATAGAGTTGAACAAGTTGTAACGTGAGGCGGTTTCAGAACCATAAACACGGGTTAGTTTAACCAGCGTATTGATCGGCACCATTTCGCCAGCCTTGTTTTTGACAAACACACGATCAATAGATGTAGGGTCGGTTTTGTCAGCAATATCAGCTTGTACAACCACGCGGTAGTATTTACCAAAGCGGTTAAAATCTGATGCCTGGGCGCTACCAAAGTAGGCTTGCATAGTTTGTAAAACGTCTTTCACGTTTACGCCAAGCTGGTTGGCTTTTTCATCGTTAACCTCTAATTGTAATTGCGGATAATCGGCTTTAAAAGATGTGAAAGCGTAGGCAATAGCCGGCTTTTGCATCAGCTTGCCAATAAAGTTATTGGCCACGCCGCTAAACTTATCCAGCTTGCCGCCGGTTTTATCCTGCAGTACCATATCCAAGGCTTCCACGTTACTGAAACCCGGTACGGTAGGGAAACTGAACACAAAGAAACTACCTTTTGAAATAGCACCCAGCTTACCTCTGATAACGTCTTGTATAGCGTTGATGTCTTTCACCTCGCCACGTTCTTTGTTATCCTTTAGCAACACAAACACAACAGCTGATGAAGGGCTGTTAGAATTGGTAAGCAGGTTAAAGCCCGATATAGCAGTCACAAACCTTGCAGCTGGTAATGCACGCAGTTCGGCTTCGGCCTGGTTCAGCATTTTGGTAGTTGCATCCAGCGATGTACCTGAAGGGCTTGATACGGCAATAGCCACGAAGCCCTGATCTTCTGTGGGGATAAAGCCTGATTTGGTGCTTTTAACCATGTAAATGGTAACGGCAGTTAATAAAGCCAAACCGGCCATACTTGCCCACTTGTTACGCACCAGGAACTTTAAGCCACCAACATAGCGATTGGTTAAAGCGTTAAAACTGCTGTTAAACCCTGCGTAAAACCGCTGAACAAAGCCTTTCTTAGCATCCGGGTTGCCATTATGGCTGTGATTGCTCTTTAAGAACAAAGCTGCCAGTGCAGGACTTAAAGTTAAAGCGTTAACAGCTGATATCACAATGGCTATTGACATAGTGAAGGCGAACTGACGGTAAAATATACCGGTTGAGCCATCCATAAAACCAACAGGTAAAAATACCGCCGCCATAACTAAGGTGATGGAAATAATAGCGCCTGTAATTTCGTGCATGGCCGAGGTTGTTGCAGCCTTTGGAGCCAGGTGCTCGTTCTCCATTTTGGCGTGTACAGCCTCCACTACCACAATGGCATCATCTACCACAATACCAATGGCCAGTACCAGTGCAAACAGGGTGAGCAGGTTAATAGAGAACCCGAACACATTCATGAAAAAGAACGTACCTAAGATAGCTACCGGAACGGCAATGGCAGGAATTAAGGTAGAACGAAAATCCTGCAAAAAAATGAACACTACGATAAACACCAGTATAAAGGCCTCTATCAAAGTATGTTCAACCTGGCTTATAGATTCATCGAGCGCGGTTTTTGTACGGTAAAAGTTATTGTATTTAATACCTGCCGGAAAGTCTTTCGATGCTTTTTCCATCAGCTTGTCAACCGCTATCTGAATTTCATTGGCGTTAGAGCCGGCTAGTTGTATTACACCCAGTGCAATACCATCATGGCCGTTCAGGTGGCTCACGCTGGTGTAAGAGTAAGCGCCTAACTCTACACGGGCTACGTCTTTTAAGTGCAGTACCGAACCATCGGCGTTGGCACGTATAGCAATGTTGCCATACTCTTCTGGCTTGGTAAGCTTGCCTTTATATTTAATAACATATTCAAATACTTCCTTGCTGCGCTCGCCCAATTTACCCGGCGCTGCTTCAATATTTTTATCCTGTATGGCAGCCATCACCTCAGCAGGAGTAATTTTGTAGGCAGCCATTTGGCCCGGGTTGAGCCAAACACGCATTGAGTAATCTTTAACACCACCAAATATGCTGGCCGAGCCCACACCGGGTATCCGTTTAATTTCGGGGATGATGTTGATTTGGGCGTAGTTAGCTACAAATGTCTGGTCGTATTTTTTGGGATCTTCGGTATATATACCCACAGCGCCAATTAAACTGTTTTGCTGTTTAGTGGTAGTAATACCCTGCTGTATAACCTCGGCCGGTAACTGGCTGGTGGCCTGGGCTACGCGGTTTTGCACGTTTACAGCGGCCTGATCGGGGTTGGTGCCTTGTTTAAAGTAAACTGTAATGGCTAATGAACCATCGTTACTGGCGGTTGAGCTCATGTAGCTCATATTTTCCACACCATTAATAGCTTCCTCAAGCGATGGTGCAACAGAACGTAGTACGGTTTCGGCGTTTGCGCCGGGATAAACAGCTGCAACCAATACTGCCGGCGGGGCAATATCCGGAAACTGTTGCAGGGGCAGTTTGGTTAGGCCTAACACACCCAGTATCACCAACAAGATGGAGATAACGGTGGAGAGTACCGGCCTTTCTATGAATTTCTGAAACATGACTTTTATGTTTAGCGTTGGGAACTTAGTTTTTTGCTATGGCAGCTGCTTTTTCAGGCGCTTTTTGCGGACTTATTTTCATGCCGTCTTGCAGGCGGTCAACACCGCTCAGCACAATTTGCTGGCCCTCCTTTATACCATCCTTAACCAGGTAATTACTACCGCTTTTACCGGCTATGGTAATAGGCTGTTTAGCTACTTTGTTACTGTCGCCAACGGCGTATACAAATACTTTATCTTGCATTTCAATAGTAGCATCCTGCGGTACAATGGCTACCTTGTTGTGTTGCAGGCTTAATCTTACCCTACCGGTATTGCCAGAGCGCAATAAACCAGAAGCGTTTGGAAAGCTGGCCCTTACGGTGATAGCACCGGTGGTTTTGTCAAACTGTCCGTCAATCATATCAATTCTGCCAGGCAACGTATAAGTGCTTTGGTCTGACATTACAAGTGATACCGGCGGCAGGTGTTTAATTTTATCTTGCAGGGTACTGCCGGCATATTGTGATTTAAAGTTGATAAAATCGGTTTCACCAAGGGAGAAGTACACATGTACCTCATGCACGTCAGATAGCTGGGTTAAAGCCTCGGGATCATTCGGTGCTACCAGGCTACCTTGTTTTTTTAACAGGCGGCCAATGTAGCCGTTTACCGGCGCTTTAATTACCGTGTAACCTAAGTTAATTTGCGCTGTGCCTACCTGCGCTTTGGCCTGGGCTACATTAGCCTGCGCTACTTGTAAAGCAGCTTTGGCAACCTTAAGCTGATAATCAGATACTACTTTATTTTGTACCAACGGGGTAAGTTTTTCAACCTCAAGACGGGCGTTGGCCAATGCACCTTCGGCTGCGGCCTGGCTGGCTTTAGCGTTATTTAATGCCTGGCGGTAAGGGTTTTCATTGATTTTAAATAACGGCTGACCTTTTGATACATAAGCGCCTTCATCGGCGTAAACGCGGTCTAAGGTGCCACTTACCTGCGGACGTATCTCTACGTTAACGGCACCTTCAACCGATGCTGGGTACTCCTGATAAGTGGTTGCAGTATCGGTATGTATAGCAGCTACAGGCAATGGCTGTGGTGGCGCAGCCTGCTGTTGTGCCGGCTTTTCTGCACAACCGTACAAAAAGGCTGTAAGTGTTAATAGGATTGCTAGTGATTTCATGATAATAGGGATTCTTGTGTTGTTGCTTGTTGTCAAAGTTGCGTTGTTGTAGATTACGGATGAATGATGTTTGATAAATAAAGGCGTTGATTTATGTCAATACTTCAATTAAAATATCACCCATTAAACAGTGTTAAACTATTTAACACTGTTAAGCTATGTAAAAGCCGTAGGGAAACATGGACTAAGGTGTATCATACTATTTTATGATGTTTACTTATTTAACACTGTTAAGTACCGGACTAAAAAAAATCAATCCTTAATGGCTCTTATAATTCCGCCAATAGCCTCTTTTAATACTTGCTCGTTTATACCATCGGGTACGCTTTGGCGCACCAAATTAATGGATATTAAACCGTGCACAACCGACCAAAAAGTGTAATAACGTTTACAAACCTCTTCCTCGGCAGCGTTCTCACCAATCAACTGTTTAATGACTTCAAAAATCATATTAGCCGGAGCTTCCACCTCAGGTACGTTTTGCTCAAACACACAACAGTTAACCTCAATACCAAACATCAGCTGGTAAAGCTCCTTTTCGGCAAAGGCAAAGTTCCAGTAGGTGAGCCACATAGCTTCAAGCTGCTTTTCGGGCAAGCGGTGCGCATCGCGGGCAGCTTGCATATCGTGGCCTAAAATGCGGTATCCTTTTTTGGTAAGTTCCAGCATTATGGCCTCTTTATTGGCAAAGTATTCGTAAATTATAGGAGCAGTATATTCAATAATATCGGCAATCTTGCGCATACTTAATGCCTGCCAGCCTTCAGTTTTACCAATACACAGGGCAGCGTCCAGAATGTTACTTCTGGTTTCTTCTTTTAATCGCATTATCCTGTCTTTACTGGCCATTTTATGAAGGCATTAAATTATTTAACACTGTTAAGCAAAGGTATATACTCGGCTCGGAGATAGTTTAATTTAAATGTCATTTGTAACTGGTTGAATTGTCATGTATAGTACAAAACACGTCAATTCTACACTTTATATGGAAACTGGAGACGTAAGCCTAATGTATTTACGATAACACAAATCAAAAATGATCAAAGGGTAAGTAAAAAATTGTACCGTGCAGGTGTTAAGAATGAAATTAAAAGTTAAGCCCTATAGGAAAGTCCACGTAAAACTTACAGCTTTTTCTTTCATCGCTTTCAAACCAAACACTACCACCGTGCGACTCCATAATTGATCTAACAACCCACATGTCCAATCCAACCGGCTCTTCGCCATTGGCAACAGCCTCGGCAGGCTTATGAAATAACACTGGCTGCAGCTTTTTAGGTATACCGCTACCATTATTTTCAACAGTTATGGTAACTGAGTTTTCCAGCTGCTCCATATGTACTTTAATTAATCCATCATCACGCGTTAACGTAATGGCGTTTGACATAAGTTTATTGATCACCTGCAAAAGCTTTGAATGATCTACTTGAGCAAAAATTTTATCGTGCGAGCATGTAAATTCAAATTTAGTTGAAAGACTGTTTGGTGATTGAATGAAGATATCCATGACCTGCCTAACTTCCTGCACCAGATCAAGCCTTTCCTTGTTTAACACAACCTTTGTTGTATCTAGCGGCTCGGTGCTAAGCAGGTTCTTAATCATCTCCAAATTCTTCTTCGAAACGTCTCTGATCATTTTAAGCCACTCATGCACTTGCGTATGATCTTCCGCCGGCAACTCGGCACCAATAGCCGACGCCAGTGTACTTATAATGCCAATTGGACCGCGCAAATCATGTGATAAAATTCCCATCACAGAGTCCTTCCATTCGTTCACTTTCTGCATGTTTGAAAAGCCGGCTTTTCTTGGCGTATCATCTTCGGCTATTGCAAATACAAAAGCGGTGTCGTTACCGTCCAGCACCGGATATATCTTTAGTCTTATCCACCTTTCTACCTTATCGGGCCGTAAAATTCTGAAATTGATTAATGCTTTGGACTGCCTTTTGCCTGCAGCTATATACTCCGATTTAACATAGTCAACATCATCGGGATGCACGATGTTGAGCAGCATGGAGGGATTATTGATAACCTCCTGGCAACTCAATTTAGTAACGTACTCAAAAGCGTTATTTATGAATTCAAAGCGATTGCCCTGGTAATCATAAATAAAGTAAACCTCATCTGCCTGCTCAGCTACTTTTTTTAAAAAGTCAATATCAACACGTTCCATCTTATATGACTAAATTAACGAAAAAGGCAAGACTGGTTGTATAACTTAGTGAAATTGCTATTTATGGGTAGCGCTACATCAGCTAAAAAAGACCTTACTTATAAGCCCGGGATAATTCAATGAAAGTTACAACGTGAAACCGTTACAAATGTTTGATATTCAGCAAGTGGCATTATGGCATAAAAAAAGGCGGTTGGACATTCAGTCAACCGCCTTTCGTATACAAATTAATTCCTTTTAAAAGTCGAATTTCACATAGGTACGCAGACCCAATTTTGGTGCATTAGGATTATCCAGGTAAGAGAAACGACGTACCAGATCTAACCGGAGCACTTTAAAGATGTTACCCACACCAATACTGCCCTCCATGTAAGGCCCATTGCTAAGCGAATAAGTAGTAGCCTGCCCTAAGTTATTGGTTGGAAAACGCAACAGCGATGGATCACGAGCCGGGTTGTTCTCGCTGCGGACACCGCCCCATAAGCTTTTAAAGTTCACTACTTCACGCAGCTTTAATTTACGCAAAAGCGGCACTTTGTTAAACAGAAAGCCATTGAAATTATGATCTATAGTGATACTGGCGTAGTGGTCGCTTACAAACTCCTGAAAGTTCATTAAGTTGAACGATTGGAACTGAAATGCGTAGCTCTGGTTTGCACGGTGTATATCAAGCAGCGGGAAAGGCACTTTGCCAAACAGGTAGCCACCTTCGGTGCTTACATCGGTAAAGCCCAGCTGCGACAGGTAAAAGCGCTTGCTGATGTTACCCGACAAATTTTGGTAATCATAATCGCCACCCAAAAAACCTTTTAACCCTTGGGTGTAACGCAAGGTATAAACCGGGTATTTGTCAGGTATAGGTGTGCGGTACAGTTTACCCTGATAAAATTTCTCGTGCGGTGCGTAGCGTAACTGTGCCGAAAGTTCAGTGGTGTGAATAAGGTTCACATTGTTTAAAGCGCCATTGGGCAGCAAGTTCTGAAACTCCAATGCACCAGCAGGGCTTTGATTCCACTTTTTAAAACCAATGGCATACGAGAAGTGGTTAAGATATTCCTTCACGTAATCCAGCCTTAATATATCGTTGTATAACCACTGATCGTTAGCGCCGCGTTTAAAGGATAACAAGAAGTTGCTTTCCTGTACAAACTCCAGTTCCTGACCGGGTACTTTTGTATCATGCTGAAAGCTGGCGCGGATGTAGTTTTGCGGAAATGAGTAGATAGATTTATTGTTGAGCGAATAGGTAGAGCTTAAAAAGTATTTAAACTTTTGATCGCGTGTGCCATAAGCGCCATAGGTTTCAAAATAATAGCGTTTGCTCAGCGCGGTTGTTGTGCGGCCACCTATACGTGCACGGAAACCTTCAACCGGGTTAAAGCTGTAAAAAGTATTAACCGGACCCATCTCAAACGGACCAAAATTTTTGTAGCCAGCTAAAACCAGTGTAGCAATATCCATAGTGCGTTTAAACGATGGTATGGTTTGCAGGCTATCAATGTTCTTGTACAGGTTAGATGCAACGGCATCCAGCGAGTCGGGACGGCTGTTTGTCCAATAATGATCGTCCTTGTCATCAAATTTTGATGCATAAACCAACGCCGGGCCATCATAAACCTCTTTTGGCCGTGGCTGGTTGATGGCAAAGTTTTTAATGGTCACTAAACGCTCGCCATAAACACCAGTGCCTTTATTTTTATTGATGCCGAACTCAATTTTCAAATTGCTTTGGCTCATGTGGTAACGTCCATCTGCATTTTTTTCGAACGAAAGCGTGGCCTGCATCTGGCGTACAAAGTTCAGGTCAATATTTTTGTTTACCGTAAGTACCGCGTTCTGAACGGCATAGTTGCCATCCATAGTGATATAGATCTTACCCTCAAATAATTTATTAATGGTATTACGCGGGGTAAAGCTCAATTCAATCAGGTTGGGCAAATGATCTTTAATAGTATCGGTAATAAAGAACTTATAATAGTTGGGCGAATGGTCGGCTATAGGGCTTAACAGTTGGTTGCTCAGTAAGGATACATTGTTATCATAAATGTTTATATCCTGGTACATGCGGTTAAAGTAGGTGGTGAGGCCCTGGTTATCTACAAACGTTTCGTCATATTTAACCTGTTTATTGGCTTCAACCACCTGCTTTTGCGCAAAAGGAACTTTACGGTAATAGTTGTCCGTAAGTTTCTCTTCCATATATAAAGGCAGCAATGTTTTACCGCCAATGGCAGTTGAATCCTGCTGGCGAAACAAAAACTGGTAATTTTTAAAGATGCGTTTGTTTTTAAACTGGTCGCTCAGGTTACTGAGCGAAAACACCATACGCTCGTACTGGCGGTACTCGGCATAGTTATAACTCTCGAGCTGATTTTGCTTTTTGTGGGCAATTACCTGGTATATCAGCTCAACAGCCGGGTTGTTTTTATTAGTATACTTTTTCTTTTTAGATGATTTTACAACCACATCACTTAGCTGGCGGCTGTCACTGGCTAAAGCAATGTTAATGGTTTGCTCCTTGCCAGCTTCTATATTTTTAAAAACAGTTTTATAACCCACATAAGTAACCCTGATCTGGTCAAACTTATCATTGGTTCGCAAGGTATAGTGGCCATTATTATCAGTTGGTACACCTTGTGTACTGCCGGCAAAGTTTACCGTAACATAGGGTAACGCCTCTTTAGTTTTGGCATCGGTAATGATACCTTTTACCACCGTGCCTTGCGCATGCAAGGCATTAAAGGCACCGGTGAGGATGACGAGTGTAAGTAATATATTAGTAAAGAATTTCATGACGCGAGTATTGATAATGCAAAGTTGTTCGATGCTGAGATGCTGCACCTTAACATTTGTTAGAAAATGTTATTGATATTTGTCAAGAGCTGCAGAGGCGGAGAAGTACCGCAGCAAGGCCGACAATTCTATCTGGAGTTAGCATAACGTTTAGATTGAACGCTGCAAAGTTGCATTGCAGACCGTTATGTTTGCAATACCGCCGTGCTGGTATTACAATTGGATTATAATATCCTTACATTTGGCTTACATTTGCAGGTAACCTTTTAACAAGTAGTAAATAATTTTACCAAATTAGCAACATCATATAATCACCAACCATTCAACTTACATGTTCGAGCCGCTTTTCCAATACATTGAAAACTATTCGTCCATGACGCTTACCAAAGAGGATCAACAATTAATTCAGGATGCCTTTAAACACAAGCGGCTACGCAAAAAACAATACTATTTACAGGAAGGCGATATAAGTAAATATATTGGCTTTGTGATAAAAGGCGCCCTGCGCATGTACTCGGTAGACCAGAAAGGACATGAGCATATTGTACGCTTTGGTGTAGAGAACTGGTGGATGGGCGATTACGAGAGCTTCAACATGCTTACCCCTACCAAATTTAATATAGACGCGGTTGAAGATTCGGATCTGTTACTGGTTACCAACCCCCAAATACAAGAGCTACAGGCAAAAGTACCGGCCGTAGCAGCCATGGTACGCATGCTTGATCAACGCAGCAACATTGCTACCCAAAACCGCATACATGCCGCCATCAGTTTAACCGCCGAGGAGCGCTACCAGCATTTACAGGACACCTACCCCGGCTTTTTACAGCGCTTTCCGCAAAACATGATCGCCTCTTACCTGGGCATTTCGCCCGAAACGCTGAGTCGCATACGCAAGCATAGTATAGTCAATAAAAAGGTGGGGTGATGTTACTTGTAGCACGAACACAACACCCGGTTAGTTGCAACAGTGTTTCTTTCGCTGAAAAATGCTACCGCTATTTATAACCGTTGACAAATGTCAATTGCGTTTTTTGCTATATATCATGCGCCGGCCGGCTGCTGTAGCGCACCTTTGTGAGGTTACTTCATTGCACTAACACAAATGAAAAAGAACATCACCATACAATACGGCGGTAAAAATGCTAAGGTAGATCAGTTACTGGTTAACCGTTTATTACCGCATAGTTCGTTCAACAGCGTTGGCCCTTTTGTATTTTTAGATCATATTTACCCTACTGTATTGGCGCCGGAGATACCTTTGCCACCTAACGGGTCTTTTGCCCACCCGCACAGGGGAATAGCCACTTTTAGCTATTTACTAAGCGGCGCGCTGGAGCATTTCGACAGTCAGGGCAATCATGGCATTATCCAATCGGGCGGAGCACAGTGGATGAAGGCCGGTAATGGCATTTTGCATGATGAGCAGCGCAGTGCGGCTTTTCAACAACAAGGCGGCTTGTTTCACGGTATGCAATTTTGGATAAATTTGCCGGCCAAAAACAAAGCTGAAGCGCCCGAGTACAAAGCTCTACAACCAGCCGATATACCAGAGACTGCCCTGCCTGACGATGCCGGAACCCTACGTGTGGTGATAGGCGTATGCGGGGTAGAGCAATCGTCTGTAAAAACTTATACTAAGCAATTTATTTATCATATTAAGCTTAATCCCAAATCGAATTTCACTATGCCTACCAAGGCCGATTTTGAGTACGCTGCCTTTATACCGGCCAATGAGGTAAAAATAAATGATACCTTAAGCGGCAAAAGTGAATTGCTTATTTTTGATCGCAGTGATGAAAATATTGAACTTTATAATCCGGGGATCACACCGGCCGACATCATCCTGTTTGGCGGTGAGCCTTATTTAGAGCCTATGGTATCCAAAGGCCCGTTCGTGATGAATACACCGGCCGAAATAGCACAGGCCTATGACGATTTTTTTGAAGGCAAATACGGCCGGATAGAATACCCTGTTAACTGATAATGCATAAATAATACAACACCTACTCAACCTTACCTATATGTTCACCAAACTCACTCTTTTAAGCACTTTAATGGCAATTGCCGCTTTAAGCCTCGCCCAAAGCCGTACTGCCCAGCCGCCAGTTGCACGGTTCAGTGACAGCGTAATTATTAAAGTACACCCTTCTTACGATAGTGTGAGTGGCATTCACCGCTGGCTGTTTGGTGAAAATTACCGTAAGGAGTGGGCTACGCCAGTTAAATTGCCACTTATTAAAGTATCTGAAGTTTACGGCGGTTTAAAGCCCTTACGTGAGGGTGGTGGCATGCAATCTAAATCATTGCGCCTGGTAGATAAGCAAGGCAAGGAATGGGTGATACGCAGCGTAGAGAAAACGCCTGAAAAGATTTTGCCGCCTAATTTTAAAGGCACTTTTGCGGTAGATTGGATTGATGATGCGCTGAGCAGTCAGCACCCATTTTCGGCACTGGTAGTGCCACCCTTGGCCGATGCGGCAGGCGTACCGCATGCCAACCCAATTATTGGTGTTATGGCGCCCGATGCTGCTTTAGGTGAGTATAGCAAAGTTTTTAACGGCTTGGTAGTATTATTAGAAGAACGCGAACCTACGGGCAAATCAGACAATACGATAAAAATGATGCGGGAACTGAAGGAGGATAATGATACCCGCTTTAATTCCGAGCAATTTGTACGTGCCCGTATGCTGGACTTACTGCTGGCCGACTGGGACCGCCATGAGGACCAGTGGCGCTGGGGGTATGAAAAGAAAGGCAACCAAAAAGTGTATTACGCTGTACCGCGAGACCGCGACCAGGTGTTTCACTTAAGCGAAGGCATAGCCCCAAGCCTGGCAGCCCTGCCTTGGATCAACCCAACACTCGATCACTTCGATGGTGATATTCCCAGGGTGCAGTACTCCATTTTTAAAACCCGCTTTATACAGCCCTATCCTGATGGACAGATTAGCTACGCAGACTGGATGCGCCTGGCCAACGAGTTTGTAAAAGTCGAGACAGATGCCGTACTGGAAGCCGGCCTTAAAAGACTGCCGCCCGAAATGTACAAGCTGCGCCATGATGAACTGTTAGCAAAACTGAAACAACGCCGCAATAATATTCCTGCGGCTATGGATAAATACTACCGCTTCATTAACGAAACCGTAGACCTGCGTACCACAGATAAGAACGAACGGATCAATATAACCGATGCCCCCAACAAAGGCATGCGGGTGCAGATTTTAAAATCAGGCAAAAGCGGTAACGTTAAGGATGCTGCTTTGCTGGATATGGTTTACAATCCGGCCATAACACGTGAGATAAGACTGTATGTAGAGGGTGGTAATGACGAGGTAGTGGTAAACAACAGTGCATCGCCCATTAAACTGCGAATTATTGGCACCAGCGGACGTAAAAATTATAACGTGACGGAATCGGCTGGCAGTGTGAAGGTATACGGTTTAAAAGACAATGTAACCATACACGATAATGCGGCCCGGGTAAGCAGCCACTTATCAAATGATACTTCAAACACCCGCTTTGTTCAAAACAATCCATACAACGTATGGATGCCACTGGCAACCGCAGCTATTAATGCAGATGATGGTTTTTTATTAGGGCTGGGCTTTAAGCATACCCGCCGCGAAGGCTTTCGTAAACTACCTTATGCCAGTGTACAGCAATTACTGATTACACACTCTTTTGCAACAGAAGCTTTCCGTATACGCTATAACGGTGAATGGATTGATGCCTTTGGCAGGGCAGATTTTACCCTAAATGCCTTTGCCCAGGCACCAGATAATACGCTTAACTTTTTTGGCCGTGGTAACCAAACCGTTCTGAACAAATTTGATGGCTACCGCCGCTATTATCGCACGCGTTATGACACCTACCAGATTGATCCGGCCCTACGCTGGCATACCGGCGACGGAACCACCATTAGTGCAGGTCCGTCAATTCAATTTTTCCATTTGGATTTAAGCGATAACACGGGTCGTTTTATCAGTAACAGTCGCCTTATTAACTCGTATGACAGCGCTACTGTTAATAAAGACAAAGCACATGTAGGTTTACTGGTAAACTTTATCAGCAACCGACGCAATAATAACCTGCTACCCAGTAAGGGCTATTACCTTAACGTAACGCTGCAAGGCTATACCGGGCTAAACGAGTATAGCAGGTCTTTCATCCAGATTAAGCCCGAGTTTACTTATTACCAGAAACTAAACGCCAGCGGTTCCATTGTCGTATCAAACCGTGTGGGTGGTGGTGTAAGTATTGGCAAACCTGCCTTTTACCAGTCCATGTTTTTAGGCGGGCAAGGCAACTTGTTGGGCTATCTGCAAAACCGTTTTGCGGGCGATCACATGGTGTACAATAATCTGCAGGCCCGTGCTAAATTGTTTGATATTGCCAGTTATGTACTCCCGGGCCAACTAGGTATTACCGGCTTTTATGACGCAGGCCGCGTTTGGGTAAAAGGTGAAAGCTCTGATCAATGGCACACTGGTACCGGCGGCGGGCTGTACTTTTCGCCTGCCTCCTTAACCATATTTCAGTTACTGGCCGGGCACTCCAAGGAGGGTTGGTATCCCTACATTTCTCTAAACTTCAGGCTGTAAGTAGTACTGTTGTTAAATATAAGTAAACTTTCGGGGTGTTTTGCCGCCATATGCGGTGGCTAACTAACGCCGTGCTTTTATTTTGATTAATTTTGCTCAACTTATCATTAAGATATATGGGCATCGAGCAATTCGAAAATAATCCTTTTCAGCTTTGCATCTCTTTTCACCTGCTTATTGAGCACCTGGAAAAAGTTGCGAACGAAGAAAGCGGTTATGCTTCCGAGCGAGCCCAAGCCCTGCTCAAAGAAATTGAACCCTACCCTGAGCTTAGGGACGGCATTAATGATGATAAGCAACTCCAAAAAGATTTACCTGTAATCAGGAATCTGCTGGCCGATTTGTTTCCACCGGCTTTAACCAACAATGAGATTAAGGCCGTAACTATACCCTTTCATAGCTTACTGTTTAACCGTACGCAACGGTTAAAGAATATCATGAAAGGCGCCGGTGACCAGTTCGACGTTACTATCCGCGATTTTGATGAGCACCAGTTCTATGTGATGAGCTGCTGCCTTATCCTGAACGAACTTTATAATACACACCTTGACTTCGGCAAGCCGATGTTTTACGATATTCCTACAGCTGAGGGCATTATAAAACATTACCGCATTTTGTACAATGCCGATTTTTTAGATATCATTCCTACCGAAAAATCACGTAAGCTGACAGCGCAAGAGATTGATACGCTCATCAATAATTATGATGATCTTAGCTTGTGGATGGAAATGTTCCCGCCGGGAAGTTATATTCTGAAAGGTTTTGCCATACTCAGCATGTTCGATGCTACTATTGAAAACGCTGTATCGGTACTAAAAGGCACACTGTTAACTACCCTGAACGATGTGAACGTAGAGCAGGATTTTGAATCCATCTTCCGTTCCATTTATAAGATCCCTGATCTTAACGTGGGCTTTACTGCTTTTGATCCTGAAGAAAATAAGTTTAGCAGCATTGCCAACATGCGCAAAATAAAAAGCTACATGCTGAATGACAGCCTGGAGGCGATTTGCACAGACATACTGGGACCAAAATCGTACAAAGCCATTATGGGCAAAAGCGAGTTTTTTGCCATATCTAACAGCAAGAAATTCTTTTTAGAACATCCGGATAGTGAACTGGCGCACCAGTTCCTGAAACAAAATATCCAAAGCTTTATCCTGGCGCCGGTAATGAAAGATGGCTTGTTGCTGGGTATCCTGGAACTGGCCTCGCACCGGCCTGGCGAACTGAATAGTGTGAATGCCCACAAACTGGAAGTGGTGATGCCGTTTTTGGTAAATACCATAGACAGGCAAATATCTTTCAGGCAAAACCGTATACAGGCTGTAATACAAAACGAGTACACCACCCTGCACCCGAGCGTACAATGGAAGTTCCGCAAGGAGGCACAAAAATATATTGAACGGCGCGACAATCACCGCGATTATGAACTGCGCGAAGTAGTGTTCGAAAACGTTTATCCGCTTTACGGGCAAATCGACATCAAAGGCTCTTCTGACTTGCGGAACCGCAGCACACAAAAGGATCTAAACAACCAGCTTGAAGCTGTAATCAGTATTGTGAAGCAGCTATACAGCGTTGAAAAGAAAGCAGCCGCCTACTCGCAAAAGCTACAGGAGTACAAACTTCTCACCGCTGATCTATCTGCCCTTATCCGCGCAGATGTGGAGCAGCATATCCAAAACTTTATTGAGGGAAAGGTACATCCCCTGCTGCAACGTTTTTTAGATAACGAGCAGTTTAAAGCCGAAATTGAGGATTATTTTAAACAACTGGATAAGAGCAAAGGCAGTTACTATACTTATCGCCGCAAGTATGACGATACGGTATCAACCATTAATCAAAAAATGGCTACCATGTTGGATGAAAGACAAATGGCAGCCCAAGAAATTTTTCCGCACTATTACGAGCGCTTTAAAACGGATGGTGTTGAACATAACCTGTACATTGGTGCATCCATTACGCCTAACAGGGCGTTTTTACCGGCACACTTCCATAACCTACGCTTTTGGCAGCTGCAGACCTTATGCGAAATGGAGCGTGCTCATCATCAGTACAAAGACTCGCTCCCTTACCAGCTTGATGTAACTACGCTCATTTTAGCTTATAGCACCACCTTATCCATCCGTTTTAGGATGGATGAAAAACGCTTTGATGTAGACGGCACCTACAATGCCCGTTTCGAAATCGTAAAAAAACGGATTGATAAAGCTTACATCAAAGGCACCCGCGAACGCATTACGCAGGCAGGCAAAATTGCCATTGTTTATGCCAGCGATACCGAGGAAAAAGAATACCGCGATCACATCCGGCAATTGCAGGCTAAAGGCATACTGGCCGAGCATATTGAGGATATAGAGATAGAAGATCTGCAAAGCATATCGGGTCTTAAAGCGTTGCGGGTACAAATACTGCATTATGCTCCTGTTGAAACGCCGGATGCCTTGACAAACATCAACCGCACTTTTTGATATCTGTCATAGCTTGGGGCTGTCAGTTATGGCACCTTTGTATATAACATTTATACAAAAGGCCATGAAACTTATCTCACATCTATTGCCATTAGCTTGCCCAACGCCGATCCGCTGCAGATTGCAGCAGCTCTAACGGTAGGCTTAATTTATATTAGAAGGCTGGTGCGTTAATGGCATAATTTTAAAGCTGCTGCAACTATTACGCTCTAAGCTTCGTCTTGCTGGTGTAAATATCTATTAACATCGCATGAAACTTAACCTAACATCTCTTAAAACAACAGTTTTGCTTACCGCATTTACGCTGCTTACTGCCTTTGCAGCACAAGGTCAGGATAAAATCAAAACCATAGGGAATAAGCCCCGAACCGGATCCAGCAATGCAACCTTTGCGGTGGCAAAAGGCCAACAGATTGGCGTCAAAATGAACGCTGGCAACAAACCTGTACAACTGCTCAACCTTAATTTCGGCTCCCAGAACGATAACCGCGACAGCTTGGGTTTCAAAGTTAACGTTTATGATTTTAGCAGCAATACACCCGGTGACAACCTCGTAAAACAAGACATCATTGGCTATATACCACACGGTAATAACAGGATAAATGTTGACCTTGCACCCTACAATATTAGAGCAAAAGGTGCCATACTGGTAGCCATTGAGTGGTTAACTACTCACAAAGGCTCAGAGCCTCATTTTTTTATTGGTTTATTTAACGGCGGCACCTACCGTAATGAAGGTGCCGAATGGAAAAAAATGGCAGTGGCTGGTGTAGACTTTAATATTCAAGTAAAACAGCTCCAGTAAAAGCAATTTCGTATATCAATTTGGAGCCGGACTTTATGTAAGTCTGGCTTTTTTATTTCAACGAGGCCAACACCTTATTTTCTTTTTGCGAAAACTATTTGCCTGCGCGGTGTTAAATCCATATAGCAAAACAGTGTATAAAACATTATCTATTATGGAAAACACAAGCAATCAAGACCCTCAGAAAAAGTATACCAGTGAGCCTTTTCCGGAACAGGAACAGAATGTACCCGGAACGCTGGACGAAATGCAACCCAAAGTTGATCATGGCGAGACCTCTTATAAAGGTACAGGCAAGCTGCAAGGCCGTAAAGCCATTATTACCGGTGGCGACTCGGGAATTGGCCGGGCTGTAGCCATTGCATTCGCCCGCGAAGGCGCTGATGTGCTCATAGCTTACTTAAACGAAGATAAAGACGCGCAGGATACTGCAAAATATATAGAAGAAGCAGGCAGAAAAGCGGTGCTGGTGCCCGGCGATATTAGTGAAGAAGCGCAATGCAAAAAAATTATCGACACGGCTGTTGCCGAGTTTGGCCAGATAGATATTTTGGTAAACAATGCTGCGTTCCAAATGTCGAGAGAATCATTGCAGGAAGTATCAAGCGAGGAGTGGGACCGTACGTTTAAAACCAACATTTACCCTATGTTTTACCTGTGCAAAATGGCTGAGGAACATATGAAACCCGGTAGCACGGTCATCAATACCACATCGGTTAATGCTTATAAGCCAAGGCCTACCCTTATTGCTTACGCCTCTACTAAGGGCGCTATTCAAAACTTTACGGCTAACATGGCACAATTATGGGCCGAAAAGGGCATCCGCGTAAACTGTGTAGCACCAGGCCCCATCTGGACGCCGCTCATCCCATCAACCATGAGCCCTGATGAAGTTAAATCATTTGGGCAGGATGTGCCGCTGGGCCGCGCTGGTCAGCCGGTAGAACTGGCCCCGGCCTATGTGTTACTCGCCTCCGAAGATTCGAGCTATATGACAGGTTCTACCATCCAGGTAACGGGTGGTTCTCCAACTATATAATGCGGGGTTACCGTTGCTTAGTATGGAGCGGCTGGTAAACAACCCTTAATACTGTTACTATTATTTCGAACAACAGTGAGACATGTGATCTGAAAGGATTCCTCACTGTTGTTCGAAATGACAGTTATGGTTTTATTACGATTACTTTACGCCGCTACCTCGCGCTGGTACTTGTTACGGTACTCAATAGGTGATAAGCCGGTAATGCGCTTAAAGGTAGTCCGGAAGGCTTTGGTATCGGTATAACCTACATTATACATTACTTCGTTCACGTTCTCGCGCGTGTTTTCTAAACTCATTTTGGCAGCTTCTATTTTTACACGCTGTATATACTCTATCACAGTATTGGCAGTAGCCTTTTTAAAACGCCGCTCCAAATTCCGCCGGCCTAAGGCAAACATGGAAGCTAATTGCTCTACTGTAATTTTTTCCTGATAGTTGTTCTCAATAAATTCCTGCGCTTTTTTGATCGGATCATCGGCATGATCTTTCTGCCCCTGAAAGATGATAAATGGCGATTGGCTACTACGTTCCATTTCAATAGCAAACACTTTTGAGCTCAGCACGGCCATTTCGCGGCCGGCATACTTCTCAATCAGGTATAAAATAAGATTTAGATAAGAAAACGCCCCCCCGCTTGAATAAATGCCCTGCTCGTCGGTAATGATTTTTTCGGTTACCAGCTCCACATCCGGGAACATGCGTTTAAAATCATTGGCAGCCATCCAGTGGGTCGCACATTTTTTGCCCGTAAGCAAGCCGGTTGAAGCCAGCAAAAATGCGCCCATGCACAAACTGGCCACTTCGGCGCCGTTTTGGTACTGCTTAATAATCCAGGGGATAAATTCTTTATTATTTTCTACAGCACGTGTAATCTCACCATCTAAAGCTGGGATAATAATGAGATCTGTTTTTTTCACATCCTCAAGCACCACATTGGTATTCACCGTAAATAAGCCGCCTGTAATGGGCGTAGCTTTATCTAGCCCCACCAGCTCAACCTTAAATACAGAGGCCAGCCCTTTGGCGGCAAAAAAATGATTCACTTGCGTGAGTAATTGTCTTGAGCCTTCCAGGCTTCCCAGAATAGCTCCTTTAGGTACTAAGATTGAGATGTGCTTCATGCTATCAAATCTAAGTGAAAGTATTGTCGCAATCAACCCCTTAAATTGCCGTGATTTACACCCACAGCAACCACCGGTTACCTATAACTTTGTTTTGTTGGTTAGCTAATGCACTGGCTAACTGTTACAAGGATGCGCAAATTAGTACTCTCCATAAACATCACGATGGATGGCCTGATGGCCGGCCCCCACGGTGAACTGGACTGGCACTATGCACACTGGAGTGATGAAATGGCTCTGGAAAGTAATCGCCAGTTGCAATTAATGGGTGCTATTATAGTAGGCAGGGTTACTTACGAGGCCATGGTTAGATGTTGGTCGCAGGTGGCGGTAAGTCCCTTATCGTCTGACAGTGACAGGAGCTATGCCCGCTTAATTTGCGGTTTGCCTAAAATTGTATTTTCTTACACGATGCAAGAGCTGAGCAAACCGCAATCTAAACTGGCTAAAGGCCGGCTGGTTGACGAGGTAATGTACCTGAAGCACCAAGCGGGTAAAGATATTATATCATGGGGTGGTATAAACATGGCGCATGCCTTAATTGAAGCTGACCTGGTTGATGAATACTGGCTTTGGGTAGCGCCTGTAATATTGCAAGAGGGCGTGCCTTTATTCATTAACTTGCAACGAAGGCAACGTCTCAAGCTCATTAAAATGCATGCATTTAGCAATGGTGTAACGCTATTTAAATACCAAGTATAAAACCGATTTACAAGATTATTAACACTAAATTTAAAACACATGAAACGTATTGATGCTTACCTTTTTTTTGAAGAAAACTGCCGCGAGGCTATGACCTTTTACCATGAGTGCTTTGGTGGAGAACTGTTTATGCAGTCTGTTGGCGATACACCGGCCGCCAGCCACATGCCGCCACATATGAGTAACTTTATAATGCATGCCAGCATTAAGAACGATAATGTTATCTTAATGGCGTCTGACAACTGCATGGGCCAGCCTATTGTAAAAGGCAAGGATGTAAGTCTGGCTATATCATGTAATAGTGTAGAGGAGTTGAATGATCTGTTTGCCAGGCTTTGTGCAGGTGGTAAAGTAATTAGCCAGCCCAAGCTTGAGTTTTGGGGTGATACGTTTGGCTCATTAGTAGATAAGTACGGCTTTAATTGGATGCTGTTTCACAATGCCAACCAATAGCTTTTACCTATAGAAATTAATACTTAAATTAAATAAACCTTATTGCAATTTAACTCCTAATGATATGAAGAAGATCACAATTATTTACTGGATATTAACCGGCTTGTTCGCTTTTGTAATGCTGGGCTCAGCCATACCCGATGTATTAATGATGGATTTGGCTAAGCAAGGCTTTGCCGAAATACAACTGCCGGCATACTTGCTTCCCTTTGTAGGTGTAGCAAAGGTGTTAGGCGTAATAGCCATACTGGTACCTGGCTATCCGCGTGTAAAGGAGTGGGCTTACGCCGGCTTAACTTATGATTTGCTTGGCGCCATTTACTCCGTTGCAGCATCTGGCAAACCGGCAAAAGACTGGGCACCTATGTTTGTGCTGATTGCACTGGCAGCAGGCGCCTACATCTATTACCATAAAAAGCTAAAAGCCGACATCTTAAAAAAAACCAACAACAGCCTGCCAGGCAACCAGTCAACGGCAGGCTTCGATACATCGTTTGTATAAATACTACTATATATGGTTGCTCTAGAGCAAAACACCAAGCAGCCTATATTACATACGGGCTGCGCCCAACCTTACGTAGCTATACCTGTTCAACTCACCTTAAACGAGTGGCACAAATTAGATATACTGGCAAGTGAGCTAACCAAATGGCTTAATTGCCAGCGTACGCCCGTAACCGGCCCCTTATTTTATCGATACTTAAGGGTAAATAACATAGACAAAAGCTATAGCCTCGAAGTTGGCTTTCCAATCAGTGAACCTGCGATCGGCAACGGGTATATCATCGCCGGAACAATTCCTGATGGAACTTTCGCAACTCTGGTTCATTGTGGTTACCCAAAAGGTATAGCCCACACCTATTCCTTGTTGCATAATTGGGCTGCCGGGCAAGGCATCCAGTTTAAAATGCATCATGCTGGTGAATGCGAACACTGGGCGGGCCGCTTTGAATTTCACCTTACAGAGCCGGCCGGCCAGTTTAACGGCCCAGACTGCCGCACAGCTGTCGCTTTACTCTTAGCATAGCTTTAAGCTAAAAACAGACAATTTACTGTATACCTCTCTAACAAAAAAGACCTTGTGTTGAAATCATTTAAGCCCGGCTGTGTATCTTTGCCAGCATGTTTGAGGTGATACTGAAGAAAGGTAAAGAAAAAGCGGTACTGCAGCGCCATCCCTGGGTATTTTCGGGTGCCATTGAGCGGGTAAAGGGCGAGCCTGCCAATGGCGATGTAGTGAAACTAATAGATGCGCAAGGCCGCTTTATGGCTTACGGATTTTATAACGACCAATCGCGCGTGGCATTGCGCCTTTTGGAATGGGACGAGAGTACGCCGATTGATGAGAACTGGTTTCGTAGAAAAGTGGCTATTGCTGTTGAAAGCCGTAACTATGTATTACAATCGGGCAAAACCGATACCTGCCGCCTCATTTTCAGCGAAGCCGATTACCTGCCCGGACTAATTGTGGACAAGTATTCCGATTACTTATCGTTACAAATACTTACCTCAGGTATTCAAAACAACCTTTCTGTAATAATTGATGAGCTGCAGCACCTGCTACAGCCTAAAGGCATATACGATAAAAGTGATGCCACTTCGCGTGCGCACGAGGGATTAGCCACTACCAATGAGGTGTTGGCCGGTAGTCCGCCGCCCGAGCTGGTAGAGGTTAAAGAGAACGACATTACGTACGTTATTAATATTGCCGAAGGCCAAAAGTCTGGCTTTTACTGCGATCAGCGCGATAATCGCCATATACTAGCCAGCCATGCAGCAGGCAAGAAGGTACTGGATTGCTTTAGCTATACAGGCGGTTTTACGTTGAACAGCCTCAAACAAGGTGCCGCCTTTGTAACCAGTGTTGATAGCTCTGCGCTGGCTATTGAGACGTTGAGAAAGAATATTGAATTGAACGGCCTTGATGCCGCCAGGCACGCAGCCGTACAATCGGACGTTAACAAACAACTACGGCGCTTTAAGGAGGATGGCGAAATGTTTGATGTGATCGTGCTCGACCCACCCAAATATGCCCCATCACGCTCGGCGCTTGACCGTGCCTCACGAGCTTATAAAGACCTGAACCGCATAGCTATGCTACTGCTGAATAAGGGCGGCTTACTGGCTACCTTCTCCTGTTCGGGGGCTATGGATATTGATACGTTTAAACAGGTACTGGCCTGGGCCGCACTGGATGCCGGTAAGCAGGTACAGTTCATTAACCAGTTCTGCCAACCCGAAGACCACCCGGTACGGGCATCGTTTCCGGAGGGTGAATATTTGAAAGGTTTGCTGTGCCGGGTTATTTAGTTATGATTTATACAAACTAACTGAGATATCGCCAGATATAAAATTTTAAAGCTGCTAACTATGCCTCTCCGAGGAGGCATAGTTAGCAGCTTTCATTTCTTATTTAATATAAAAGGGGGGAAACCCACCTCCTTTACCTTGGCCTGTTAATGGTAACGGCCTTCTTTTCTCTTTTAGATTTAGCTTTCAGGTTAAGTAACTCCACCAGGATAGCAAAGGCCATTGAGAAATAAATATACCCTTTAGGTATTTCCTGATCAAATGCTTCTGCAAGCAGCGATACGCCTATCAGCAACAGGAACGACAGCGCCAGCATTTTGACAGTAGGCCGGTTGTTCACAAAGGTGGCTATAGGCCCTGCAGCCCACATCATAATACCTACCGAAACAACTACGGCGGCAATCATCACCTCCACATGATCGGCCAAACCCACGGCGGTTATAACCGAATCAAGCGAGAAAACAATATCCAAAAGCATTATTTGCACTATAGCACCCCAGAATGAATGCGGCTTGGTATCTTCCTCGCCTTGCTCATCATGGTCTATATTCTCGTGTATTTCATGACTGCTTTTATAAATCAGAAATAAACCGCCCACCAGCAGGATTAAATCTCGGCCTGATAGTGACAAACGCTCCACCCACTCGGCATTGGTAATGTTCACTAAAGAGGCCAGATTAATGAATGGATTTGTAAGCTTCATTATCCAGCTAATAGACAACAGGAGCAAAACGCGGGTAATCATGGCTCCGGCCAGCCCTAACTTACGTGCTTTACCTTGTTCGGCCACTGGCAGCTTACCGGCTTGTATTGAAATAAAAATGATGTTATCAATACCGAGTACAATCTCGAGCAGAGTTAGCGTAGCCAGCGATACCCAGGCTTCGGCATCCGTTAGTAGTTCCATTGCTTTAAAGTAGATTTGTTACGGGCTAAAAGTAACAAAACCCTTGCCGCAATCGACAAGGGTTTTCAAAAATATATTAAAATCACTTAATCTTAGTCGAATTTAACGCTGGCGTAGCTCGATTTAATGGTGATCACCCTATCTGAATTTCCTTTATTTACCTGGCCTTTAAAGGTACGGGTTGAAGTAAAATGACGGTCATTGTCTGCAGGGGTGCGGCTAATTACTTTAACAGCACTATCGTTATAATCGAAGCTGCCAAAGCGGGTGGTTACATCAAAGTCGTAGCTGTCTTTAACGCCTAAGTTCACTTTAGTAAATTGCGCATCTACATTAATGTTTTTACAATTTTTGTCTACCGTTGTTACAGTAACACCGTCGCCATAACGTGCCGAGATATCGCCCGAAGACTTCAGTTTATCTACGTTCATCGAACCGAAACTTATCTTGGCTCTCAGCTTGTCGGCAGTTCCTAAAATCAGTTTTCCATAACTTACGTTTACATCTCCACTGTACATAGAGGCAATTTTAGCATCTCCAAAGCTTACCTTAATATCGTTTTCGGGGTGGGTTAATTGCTGAGACACCAATGTGCCATAAGATAACTTTAAATTCACCCGGCCTGATAAATCGGGCAGCATAACGCCGCCAAACTTATTGGTAAGGTCGAGCTGGCTTTTAGCAGGCATGTAAACCACATAATTTACCTCCAGCTTGCTGGTATGGCTTTTGCCGCCATTAAACCAGGTGCCAATAACAAAGGTGTGGTTGCCGGTTGTATTGCGCTCAATGGTAGTTTTAAATGACACTACCGAGTTTTCTTTGCTATCGCTGATCGTAATCTTATCCAGCATTTTTTGCGCGTCCTCTTCCTCATTGGCATAAGCCTTCATCTGCACATCAACCTTTATTTCGTTCTTGGTCCAGGTGTTAACCGTTACCTTACCGTAGGTGTTGTTAATTTCCAGCTTGTCATTAGCATCAACCGAATAGCTTTTGCTGTAAGCTTTGCTCTTTTCCTTCAGCTCACCGCTTTGCACTTTCTCCTTTAATGTCTTATCATCAAAGTTAAAGTTGTAATTAAAAGTACTTGTTGATGCCCTTGACAGGTCGGGTGTACGAAGTGTTTTTGGAGAGATGCTAATATTCGGTGACACTATTACACCCAGCCCTTTGCTCAGGCCGCTTACATTAAGCTCATTGGTATATACCAGAGCCTGGCTGCTTAATTCTTTAGAAAGCTTTTGCAGTTCAACTGATTTTTCTTTCAGCTTTTGTACCTGCATTTTGCTGATTTCCTTTTGCAGATCGCGCATTTGCTCCCGCAATTTCTCCATCTTTTTATCAAATTCTTTCTCGTCTTCGGCTTTATTTTTTTGTGCAAAGCTACCCTGAGCAACAGCAAATAAGCCGCATAACAAAAGCAGTTTGGCGTTAAATATTTTTGATTTCATTGTTGGGTTCGTTTTTACTTCCTTTAAACTGTTCTATTACTTCTAATTGCTGATTGAGCACCTCGGCTTGTATTTGCAAGTTCCGGATCATTGCACGTAAAACACGCTCCTGGTTAGGGCTGGTAACTAAATCATGCTTTAGTCTTTTATAAGATGCTTCCATCTTGTCAATCTCGCCGCTAAACTCCTGGTAAAGCTGCGGATCGCCTTTCGTTAATTCTTTTAACTCGGTACGCTTGGTTTCAATAAGCGAGGTATATTGTACCTGCTGTTTAGCATACTCTGGATTTATGGCCGCCAAATCAACACCGGCTGTTTTGCCACTGCGTAAGTAAAAGCTAAAGCCTATACCCATTACTACAATAATAATAGCGGCTACCCGCAGTACAAAACCTAAAGAAAAGGTTTTGGCTTCACGCTTTTTTGGCATCTCAACTACAGGTGCCTCCATATTTTCTTCAATGCGGCTCCATATATCCGCGCGTGGTTCCAGGTCATCAAACTCTTCGCGGTTGGCTCTGATAAAATCTTCTAATCGCTTGCTCATTATGCTACTCCTTTTATTCTTAACACTTCGCTCAGTTTCCTTTTAGCTCTCAAAAATTGTGTTCTTGAGGTGTTTTCGGTAATATTCAAAATTTGTCCTATCTCTTCGTGGTCATATCCCTCCAGCAGGTATAATGATAAAACTACGCGGTAACCTTCGGGCAAGAGTTTAATAGCTTCTTTAACCTGCGCTACCTTATATTGTACATCTTCATCATCATATTGCTCATCATCGGCAATATTTTCCAGCTGTTCACTTTCCATCTCCACCCATTCCAGCTTACGTTTACGCAACTGGTTAATGGAGCGGTTTACCACTATTTGTTTAAGCCACAGGCCAAAAGTGGTTTCCTGTCTAAAATCCTTCACCTTGTTAAAGGCATCTAAAAAGGATTCCTGAAGCACATCTTCAGCCTCGTCCATATTATTCAATATCCGGAACGCCACGTTTAACATGGCCTTCGAATAAAGACGATACAATTCATAGCAGGCTTTTTTATTCCCCTGCTTGCAATCAACCACCAGTTGATAATGCTTGTCGATGTATAAGGCTTCCAATTGTGATTAGCTTTCGAGTTAATAGACGCAGCATTTTTCACAACGTTGCACGTACGTTAAAAAAACATACACTATTTTTAAAGCAAGTGTTAAGTTAGTAATTATTAACAGAGCTTTTAAGCGCTTTTTACAAGAACCTAACTACAAAAATGATCATTCGTTATGCTGATTGTGATGCTGCCCTGTTAAATCAGCTTTGCGCCAAGTGCCTGCAAGCCATGGCCGCAAGGTTGCTATCTGCTGCCATATTAGCGAAGTGGGTTGGCTAAGCCGGAAGTTACAGAATTTCTGAAGAATACTACTTGTCACGTCCAGAAGAAACGCCAACACAGCAATCGCCGTAGCGCAATTGAACGAGTTATTAACAGAAAGTCCTGCGCAGAGAGGCTTCGTTACTTATAATATCGGGGCTAGAAGTAAGTTTAAAACTTCTGACAAAGTAGTAGCTTAACAAAATACCTGTTTTAAACTGTTACAGGTTTTTTGAAAGGTTAAAGATTCACGCTACTTCCGCTTAAAATCATAAGCACCAAACTCAATAAAGTTAGCTACTTTGACCTGTACACTTACTACCCGGTTGTTTTGCACCAAAAATGGAAAAACGGCCCGGCCAAATACCGGATCGGAAAATGTGGCGTAAAAGCGATTTCCACCCAGCGACTGTAGGCGGGCATACATTTTAGGGTGATGCTCAAAGCGCACTTCAAGATCGTTCGCTTCGCCTTTAGCAATGGTGATACTACCATAAAGATCATTGCTGTATTTGCCGGTGTAGCTATTCAAATCTAAAGCCGGGCGCAAATTAAGCGCGGTGCTGTCGCGCAGGGCTTTTTCACGTGAAAGGTCGCGCTGCTGGTTACCCTTAACCACAGTTAAGGCCGCATCGCTGTTGTTACGGAAAGGCAGCTTAAGGTAAGCGTCGATAACATCAAAGTTCAGGGTTTCAATCAGGTTATTCTGGTCGGTATTGGTTAGTATAACTATACCCAGATTTTGATCGGGTACCAGCGTAACCGATGATACAAATCCATTTACACCGCCTGTATGCATTATTATGCGGTGGCCTTTGTAGCCTTGTAAAAACCAGCCCAAACCATAGGCACTAAAGGTACCGTCGGGCTCGCCGCCTACCAGCATTTGCGGCTGTTGGGTTGCGCGTAAAGCAGCAGCCGGCATTACGTCTTTTGCCCCTACTTTGCCGTTAGCCAGCAAAGCCAGCACCCATTTACACATATCGTTAGCCGAAGAGCTCATGCTACCGGCTGGCGCCAGATTATCAATTTGCGGGTACGGTATAGCGGCCAGCCTGCCGTCAACCAGCGTATGTGCGGCCGATTTATTAAACGAAGTGGCCAGATCCTTGGAGAGGGTAAGCGTACTGGTCATGCCTAGCGGAGCCAGTAGGGTTTCTTTGATGTAATTTTCCCAGGGTTTGCCGGTTACTTTTTCCATCACCTCGCCGGCAGTTAAAAAAGCGGCGTTAGTATACCCCCAACGGCTTCTGAAAGGGTACATGGCTTTAATATGGCTCATTCTTTCTACCACATCTTTACGGGTCAGGTTACTGGTCCAATACGTAAAGTCGCCCTGAAAAGTACCAAACCCAATACGATGGCATAGCAAATCGCGCAGCGTTACCATATCGGTGGCCACCTTATTTTCCAGTTTAAAATCGGGCAGGTATTTGGTTACCTTATCATCAAGCGAAAGCTTGTTTTGCGTTTGCAGCATGGCCATGGCTGTTGCTGTAAAAGCTTTGGTGTTACTGCCAATCATAAACAAGGTATTCTCGTCAACCTTGGTGGCCAAGCCTAATTCTTTAATACCATAACCTTTTCTGAGTATAATACGCCCATCTTTTACAATACAAACCGCAGCACCTGGCACACGCCAGTTGGTGAGCGAACGGTTAATATAATTATCCAGACTATCGGTAATGAAACGGCTACGGTTAGCATTTTGCGCAGTAGCGGTAAAATGTAATTGAAGCACGCAGAGCAGAAGTATTAGGTAGTATTTTTTCATGGATGCAGAATCCGGTATAACGGTTAAAAATATTAATTTAACGCAATTTTTGTAGCCTCATTATATAGACGGCTAAGGTAATTAAAACTCTTATTTTTGTTATGAACATTAAATTTTACCACCTGGTTTTAACTGTTTTGTTTACAGGCGCTATTGTACTGATGCAAAGCCCGGTACAAGCCCAGGAACTGCAATGGGCCGCCGATGGTTACCATTTTTACCGCACGGTTGATGGCGAGATTGCTGAACTGGATATCCGCAATCCATCTGGTAAAAATATTATAGTAAGCAAAGCAGCACTTACACCAGCAGGCCAACCAGCCATTCAGGTAAGGCGGTTCTATTTTTCTGATGACCGGCAAAAGGTGCTTATTAACACCAATACACGCCGTGTATGGCGCCAGGATACCCGGGGTGATTACTGGATATATAATACTAACACTAAAACACTTAGTCAGTTAGGTAAAGGGCGCCCGGCATCATCGCTCATGTTTGCCAAAATATCGCCCGATGGAACCAAAGCCGCTTATGTAAGTGAGCATAACATCTATGTAGAAGACCTGGCCAATGGCAACATTAAACCTTTAACCAACGATGGCACCAAACGCTTAATTAACGGCACATTCGATTGGGCTTATGAGGAAGAGTTTGATTGCCGCGACGGTTTCCGGTGGTCGCCCGATAGCCGCAATATTGCTTATTGGCAAATCGATGCCACCAAAATCCGCAATTACTTAATGCTGAACACTACCGATTCGGCCTACTCCTTTAACGTACCTGTAGAGTACCCTGTAGCCGGAACTGATCCCAGCTCCTGCAAAATTAAAGTAGTCAACGTAACTGATGGTAAAACAACCAACATTAATGTACCTGGTGATGCTGTGCAGCACTATATTCCGCGTATGGAATGGGCAGGTAATGGCAATGAGCTGATTTTGCAACAACTGAACCGCGCACAAAACCAGAGTAAAATTTTCATTTGCAATATTTCCAGCAATGCATCAAGAGTAATATACCAGGAAACCGACAAAGCCTGGATTGATGCCAAGGATGCATCTGTAGGCTGGGACTGGATTGAAAAAGGAAAAAAGTTTATTTGGCTGAGCGAAAAAGACGGCTGGCGCCATGCTTACAGTATTGACCGCTTTGGACAGGAAAAGTTGCTTACTAAAGGCAACTATGATGTGGTAGGTTTAGACTTAATTGATGAAACTAACGGCTATATTTACTTTACGGCCTCGCCCAATAACGCTACACAACGCTATCTATACCGCGTAAAACTGAATGGCGGCGCACCACAGCGTATATCACCGGCTAACCAGCCCGGCACGCACCGTTATGACATTGCACCTAATGGCTTGGTTGCCATTCATTCTTTCAATAACAGTTATACGCCACCAGTTACAGAGACGGTAAGCTTGCCGGCTCACAAGCCCTTAAACGGTGCGCCTACAACTATTAATGTAGATCTAACAGCAACTAAAGCCAGGCCAGAGTTTTTTACCGTTACCACAGCCGATGGTGTAAGCATGGATGGCTGGATGATGAAACCCACCAACTTCGACCCGTCTAAAAAGTATCCTATTGTATTTTATGTATACGGCGAACCAGCCTCACAAACCGCAGCCGACGTATATGGTGCGGGCCGCAACCGCGAGTATGCAGGTGATATGGCTGCCGATGGCTACATTTATGTATCGATGGATAATCGCGGTTCGCCGGTGCCAAAGGGCCGTGAGTGGCGCAAGGCTATTTACCGCAATATTGGTATTCTTAACGTGCGCGACCAGGCTATGGCGGCTAAAGAGCTATTTAAGCGCAATGCTTTCATTGATACCTCTCGCGTGGCCGTGTGGGGCTGGAGCGGCGGTGGTTCATCAACCCTGAACTTAATGTTCCAATACCCCGAAATTTACAAAACCGGCATTGCTGTGGCCGCAGTTGGCAACCAGTTATCTTACGACAATATTTACCAGGAGCGTTACATGGGTGTGCCAACCAATGAGGAAGGCCGGTCTTACTTCATTAAAGGATCACCCATTACTTACGCTAAAAACCTGCGTGGCAATTTACTTTACGTACATGGCACCGGCGATGACAATGTGCACTACAGCAATGCCGAGCAACTTATAAATGAGTTAGTGAAATACAACAAGCAATTCCAGCTAATGTCGTACCCTAACCGTTCGCACGGTATATACGAAGGTGAAGGGACGGGCCAGCACCTGCGCACGCTGTATACCAAATTTTTGAGAGAACACTGCGCGCCTGGAGGAAGGTAAATATAAGTGATTAAATATGGCGCACTTGCGCCATATTAACTTAACGCAAGAGAAGAATGTACCAATTAGTCTTATTTCTGTCTATTTTAATTGGCGCCACAATACCGGACGTTAACAAAACGCAACATCATACTCCATTCATTACGGCTCAAGGCATTGTTATAAGCGTTCAAGACAAGCAAGGGCATGCCATCCCGAATGCTACCTTAGTTAATAAAACACAGAATTACACCTTGTTATTTAACGACAAGGGAATGCTACAAATCACAAGCAGGCCGTTCAACGCCGAGGATGAGATTTTGATAAGCTGCGTAGGGTATAAAACTAAACGTACTACGGGTAAAGAAATAATAGCCGCCAAACAACACGTTGTTGTTTTGGAAGAGGAGGCTGTGGAATTAAAAGAAGTAGTTATTAAATCCCAGTCCGAAGAACTCCTTTTCAAAAATGTGCGAAGCCTTCCTTTCCCGTTATACTATCATTCGTGTGTTGCTAATAGCACCTATGCGTATATAATTGGCGGAATGTCGGGGTATAAAACCTGTACACAGGCACTCAAGTATGATCCTAAAAGCAACAACTGGTCAGTACTGGCACACAATTTAAAACCCATTGTTCAAAGTACAGCTACTTATATCCCTCAAACAGGTAAAATATACAGAATTGGCGGCCTTACATCAATTGTTAACTTTACTTACTTTGATAAAGTAGAAACCATTGATGTTAATACCGGCCAAACCGAGATACTGAATGTAAAGAACCCAATGCCTTCTGCTTATGGAGGGGCGGCTGTTTGGAAAAACAAAATTTACATTTTCGGTGGCGGCATTGATCAAAATTACACCTCTTACATGAAAGCAACCAAAGCTTTCTATGAGTTTGATCCGTTGACACACAAATTTAACCGACTGCCTGATATGCCCGAACCTTTACAGGCCACAGGAGCCATAGTAAATGGTGTTCTTTATGTTTTTGGCGGCTTTGATGCCAGCCGGTCTAACACCGGCAAAAACATTTATGCTTATAATATTGAAAGTAAACAATGGAGCCTGATTGGTAAGTTGCCTAAAGCAGTGTCGGCAAATGGTATTGCTGTTTACAATAACCTCATCTTCATCACCGGTGGTTACACCAATCAAGAGCTTACAGGCTTTTTAAATACTACTACTGGTAAATTCACACTGATCAAATCAAATTTTTCAGACAGGGCACATTTAGGCAGTGTGGTGCTTTATGATCATTTAATGGTTATAGGCGGCTCTAACGCTGTTCAGCGGCAAACTTCGCAACAGAACGGATTGCAGCTGGTACAAGTTGCAGACCTTAAGGATATATGGGTTAAAGAACAGTAGTGCGCAGGATATGCCGGTCTTTTGCAGGGCAAACCCTTCAACCTCATACAGGAATCTAATGCTGCTTATTTTCAAGTTAATAATATGGAAGGCAAGGTATATTTACCATAAGGTTTATTACTGCCGATCGACGTGATAAGGCGAGTGGAAAACAAAAAGTTTCTAAAAGCCTCCCGCCCCAGTGAGCGTTAGTGTCCTTAAACGACAAAGCCCTCCGGTTTACACCGTGAGGGCTTATTCATTATATTCAAGTTTGTAATTGGGCTAGTTAAAAAGGCAGGTCGTCGGCCTCGGTAGTGCGGTCGTAATCGCTATCGGCTTCTCCACTTCTCACAATCTGTCTGCCCTCGTTTTCAAAATCGCTTTTGCGACCTAAAACGGTAAAGTTTTCGGCAACAACTTCGGTAGTGTATTTCTTAATACCGGTCTTGTCCTCAAAAGAGCGAGTTCTGAGCTTGCCTTCAATGTATACCAGTTTACCTTTTTGCAGGTACTTGGCGGCTACATCGGCCAGTCCGCGCCACATTACAATATTGTGCCACTCAGTTTGTTCAATTTTACGGCCGTCTTTGTTAAAGCTTTCTGAAGTGGCCAGTGGGAAACTTGCTACAGATACACCTCCTTCCAGGTGTCTTATTTCGGGGTCTTTGCCTAAGTGTCCTACTAAAATTACTTTATTTATTCCAGACATGTTTAGTTAAAAAAAGAGAGAATTATTTTCAAATTTAAAAAAATTACTTAGAAATATAAAAATAACTTTTGGTAAAGCTAATTTTCCCCAATCTTCTGTATTTATATATACCCAGCTTGCTTTATGTTCAACCGGTGTATTCTTTAATCTGATAAAACGAATGGTAAGCCGCTGATGCGTTAATAGAAATTTCTGTAACCCAAAAACCTCATCAATTTGCGCATCCTGGCCAAAGTACTGCATTGTTTCTGGCAGCAATAGTATGTCCTGTACCGATAGTAACTCTTTGGTCTCAATAAGTGGCAAGTCGTACAAACCGGTCCATATGTCGCCGTCAGTACGCTTGTTCATTAAAATTTTGCCTTCATTAAATATTAAAAAATAGTTAAAAAACCGTTCCTTAATTTTAACTGTTTTAAGTTTTACCGGTAGTTGCATAGTAGCGTTGGTTTTAAAAGCCTTACAACCCAAACGTACAGGACAAATGCCGCATGCTGGGTTTTTAGGCTTACATAACATAGCGCCAAATTCCATCATGGCCTGGTTGTGCAAACCAGGTTCATCTCTATTTAATACTTCATCGGCCAGCTGTTTAAATATCTTTTTTCCATTGGTGCTGTTTATGGGTTCGTTAATGCCAAAATACCGGGCCAGTACCCTAAAAACATTACCGTCAAGCACAGCATGAGCCTCGTTAGCCGCAAAAGAAGAGATTGCAGCGGCGGTATAATCTCCTATTCCTTTTAGCTTAATTAACTCATTATATGCAGACGGAAACTTGCCATGGTATTGCTGCTGTATCAACCGTGCAGTTTTAAGCATGTTACGCCCTCGTGAATAGTAACCTAACCCTTGCCACAACTTTAAAATTTCATCCTCACTGGCATTTGCAAAATCTTCAATTGTTGCGTAACGCTCTAAAAAACGGTTAAAATAAGGTAAGCCCTGCTCCACACGCGTTTGCTGCAAAATAATTTCCGAAAGCCAAATCACATACGGATCACGCGTGTGGCGCCAGGGCAAATCGCGTTTATTTTGATGGTACCACTGCACCAGTTCATCAGCAAAATTCATGTAGCTCAAATTTACAAAATCAACCGCTGTTAACCGCAACATGCAAGTAATGTTTGCAGCTTAAAGGATCCCATTGTAAAAAAACGTACATTTATTTCACAGTTTCCAATTAAAGCCATACTTTTGCAACCCCAAAACAGTTAAGTATTTACATAAAATTATTAATAAAAAACAGATATGACTAAGGCGGAAATAATAGCTGAAATATCAACTAAAACAGGGATTGAGAAAGTTGACGTTCAGGAGACTGTTGAGGCGTTTTTTAAGGTAGTTAAGACATCGATGGTAAGCGGCGAAAACGTATATGTTAGAGGCTTTGGTAGCTTTGTGGTAAAAAAGAGAGCTAAAAAAACTGCCCGTAACATATCAAAAAACACTGCAATTATAATACCTGAGCACTTTGTACCCAGCTTTAAGCCAGCCAAAACTTTTGTTGAAAAAGTAAGAACAGGTAACAAAACCAAATCAACCAAAGCTTAATATATGAACAAGAAACAAATAGTTGCAGTAGTGGCCGTTGTGGTGGTTATGGGCTATTTGTATTCGCAGCCCGTTAAAGGGTTAATTAAGCCAAAAGAGGAGCGCACTGCTCCAAGCCAGCAGGCGGAGGCTCCGGCCAATGCCAATGTTGATGTAAACACAGTATCCGGACCGGCTAAAACTGCCATTGGGGCCGATTTAGCCGGCAAGATCATATCACTGGAAGAGATGCTTAAAAAAGCATCTTCACCTGCCGAAAGACAAAAGCTGCAACAAGAACTGGCCCAGCAATGGGATGGCGTTAATCAGGCAGCTCCTGCAGCGTTCTACTATCTGGAATTAGCAAAATCTAAAAATGATTATGAGAACTGGCTAACTGCAGGCCAGCGCTTTAATGACGCTTATAAGTTTACACAAGATACCACCGTACAATCTACGTTTGTTGCGAACGCCATATTTGCCTTTAAAAAAGCTATGGCTGTAAAAGCTGAAAGCCTGGATGCCAAAACCGGTTTGGGTATAGCTTATGTTAACCAAACCAGCTTGGGTATAACCGATGCCGAAGGAGGCTCACCCATGCAGGGCATTATGTTGCTGCGTGAGGTGGTTACCGCCGATCCGCAAAACTGGAACGCTAATTTAAGTTTAGGCCAGTTTGCTATGAAATCCGGCCAGTTTCAAAAAGCGGTTGACCGGTTTAAAGGTATGATTGCGCAGGATACTAAACGGTCGAAGGTGGAGCCTTACTTTTACCTGGCCGAGAGTTACAAGCAGCTGGGCATGAAAACCGAAGCTATTGAAGCTTACCAAAAATGTAAGGAACTAATGGCCGACCCAACCATGGGGCAAACCATTGATAACTATATTAACGAATTAAAAAATTAAATAACCCTTTAAAAAATTAGTATTATGCCAAGCGGTAAGAAACGTAAAAGACATAAAATGGCTACCCACAAACGCAAAAAGCGTTTAAGAAAAAACAGACATAAAAAGAAATAAGCCGTAGTTACGGTGTGTTTGCCTGCGGTTACTTTAGGTAGTGGCAGGCAAATTTTTTTATTTTTGTTTTTTATCCTCATATTGTACGCGGCACTTCGCCGCTTTTGAAGAAATGGAGTAGCAGTTGATAAAAGAATTAATTATCGATTCATCCCCTAGCGGGGCAACTATTGCCCTGTTACAGGATAAACAACTCGTCGAACTTCATAAAGAGCAAATTTCCAATAATTATACCGTTGGGGATATTTACCTGGGCCGTGTTAAAAAAATCATGCCCGGGCTTAATGCTGCTTTTATTGATGTAGGTTACGAGAAGGATGCGTTTTTGCACTACCTGGATCTTGGTCCGCAAGTGCAAAGCCTGCTCAAATTAACCAAACAGGTACGTGGGGGTAGTTACCAAACCAAATTGCTGGATGATTTAAAGCTGGAAGCTGACATCAACAAATCGGGTAAGATATCTGAAGTGTTGACCAAGAACCAGTTAATACCGGTGCAAATTGCCAAAGAGCCTATTTCAACAAAAGGCCCGAGGCTGAGCTCCGATCTATCTATTGCCGGCCGCTATGTAGTACTGGTGCCGTTCTCTGAAACCATCTCTATCTCTAAAAAGATAAAGAGCAATACAGAGCGCACGCGCCTGCGCAAAATTGTGGAAGGTATTAAACCGGCTAATTTTGGTGTAATTATCCGTACGGTATCAGAAGGTAAGGGGGTAACCGAAATGCAAAAGGACCTGCTTGATCTGATATCCAAGTGGGAATCTTTCATGACGAGGTTACCGGCAACTGATCCTTCAAAAAAGGTATTAGGTGAAATTGACCGTACATCGACCCTACTGAGGGATATATTAAATGCTGATTTTCAGCACATTCATGTAAACGAGCCTTCCATATTCGAAGAAATCCGTTCATATGTACATGATATATCGCCTGATTTGGAAAACATCGTACGCCTGCATAAGCACCGCGATCCGATATTTGAGCATTATGGAATTGAGAAGCAGATTAAATCTGCATTCGGGAAAACCGTAAATCTGGCTGGTGGTGCTTACCTGGTTATTGAGCACACTGAAGCCTTGCACGTAATTGACGTAAATAGCGGCAACAGAACGGCAAACAAAGAAAACCAGGAAGATAATGCCTTTCAGGTAAACAAAGAGGCTGCCCGCGAGATTGCACGCCAGCTGCGTTTGCGCGATATGGGTGGTATTGTGGTAGTCGATTTTATTGACATGCACAAGCCCAACAACCGCAAAGAGCTGTTTGACTATCTGCGCGACGAGATGGCACATGACCGGGCCAAGCACACTATTTTGCCACCGAGTAAGTTTGGTTTAGTGCAAATAACCCGTCAGCGGGTGCGGCCGGAGATGAACATTGTGACCAACGAGGTTTGCCCAACCTGCCACGGCACCGGGGCCATCAGGCCAACTATTTTGTTGCTGGATGATATTGAAAACAATTTCAATTACATCCTGGTAGAACAGAATGAGAAAAGCATTACGCTTTGTGTACACCCGTACATTGAAGCTTATATTAAGAAAGGCCTCATAAGCCGACAAATGAAATGGTACTTTAAATACGGCCAGTGGATTAAAGTAAAAGCAAACTCGTCATACCAAATTACCGAGTTTCACTTTATGAACGCTAAGGACGAACAAATTAAACTATAATTTCTGAATTCGGATCTTTGATTCCGGATTTACATTAAACAAAGCAGGTTCCGCTAACGGGTGAACCTGCTTTGTTTGTTTTACACCAGCATAACTAAATATATTAGCATTTTCGTATCTTTACCTTAAATCCAAAGTCAAACACCTGACTTTCGAAATCCAATAAATGGCTAAAACAAAATCAGCATATTTTTGCCAGAGCTGTGGCTATGAATCGCCTAAGTGGCTGGGTAAGTGCCCTTCATGCAACCAATGGAATACGTTTGTAGAAGAAGTTGTAGAAAAACCACACGCAGCGGCATCTAACTGGAAAAGCAGCAATAGTGCTCCTGGTTCGGGCTCAACTTCATTGCAGCGTGCCAACAAGGCGGTGTCGGTAAGCAACATCAGCTTCAATGAAGAGCATCGCATACTTACGCCCGATAAAGAATTGAACCGTGTATTGGGCGGCGGTATTGTGGCTGGCTCGCTTATACTAATTGGCGGTGAACCCGGCATCGGCAAATCCACACTCATGCTGCAACTGGCTTTAAGCATGCCTGCAGCCAAGGTGCTTTATGTATCGGGCGAAGAAAGTGACCGTCAGATTAAAATGCGGGCTGAAAGAATAACACCAGCCCAGCAATATAAGGCCGCAGAAGCAGGCATGGGCTGTTTTATCCTCACTGAAACCTCAACACAGAATATATTCAAACAGATTGAGCAGCTACAGCCCGACCTGGTAATTGTAGACTCCATCCAAACGCTATACTCGGCGCATATCGAATCTACGCCAGGTAGCGTGTCACAGGTTCGAGAGTGTACAGCAGAGCTGCTTCGCTTTGCTAAGGAGAGCTCTACGCCCGTATTCCTGATTGGACATATTACCAAGGACGGCATGATTGCAGGGCCTAAAATACTGGAACATATGGTAGATACCGTATTGCAGTTTGAAGGCGACAGGCACCACGTTTACCGCATCCTGCGGTCTATAAAGAACCGTTTTGGGTCGGCGTCCGAGCTGGGTATTTACGAAATGCTTGGAGCTGGTTTGCGCGAGGTGTCTAACCCATCGGAAATCTTACTATCACAGCGGGATGAAGCTTTAAGCGGCATAACCATCAGCGCTACATTAGAGGGCTTGCGGCCCATGTTGATTGAAACGCAGGCACTGGTGAGCACGTCGGCTTACGGAACACCTCAACGTTCGGCTACGGGCTTTGATACGAGACGGATGAACATGCTGTTAGCCGTGCTGGAGAAACGCTGTGGCTTCAGGCTGGGCACTAAAGACGTTTTCCTGAACATTACGGGTGGCATACGGGTTGAGGACCCCGCTATTGACCTTGGCTTGGCTGCGGCTATTATTTCCTCGCACGAGGATATGCCCATTTCATCCAAAACATGCTTTGCAGGCGAGTTAGGCCTATCGGGCGAAATAAGGGCCGTTAACCGTATTGAGCAGCGTATTGCCGAAGCCCAAAAGCTTGGGTTTGAGCAAATTTTTATTTCCAAGTACAATTTACCCTCGGGTAAAAAAGACAAGAATCAGTTGGATCTGTCGCACTACAAAATTGAGATCAAAGCGGTAAGCCGTATAGAGGAAGTGTTCGGCCTGTTGTTTGGATAATTGCGGCGTTTAGGGGGTTGGATAAAAATCAGGGCGCTACATTGTTTTGCTAAACTTGCAAGTGTCGCGTCATGAAACACATTCTTTGCCTCGATAGATGCCATCTCGAATAGTAGATCCGTACCGAACCCGAAAGGCTTTCTCCTCCGTATGAGATTCTCTTTATCACTGGAAAAAATGCGCCGTATTTTACACAAGAGAATAGACTATGGAAAAATCAATAGCCAATTTTCCATTCACAACTATCGCGAGCGGTCTTGTTCTATTGGCATTTAAGCGCATCAAAAAAAAATTTCGATCATGTGCCCGAAATTATCAGGAAGGAACTGTTGCTATATAAAAGTAGCCCGGCAATGCCGGGCTACTTTTATATAGGATTGTTATCTCGAACCGAAGTTAAATATCCTGTTCATTGTGCAGAATATAATGCTTGTCAGGTTCAATCAAGATTTTGCTTACGCTCGAAATAACCGGACTGGCTTATAAAAATGCTTTTAAAACTGTACTTGCCCTGCGTTTTTCATCAGCCATATATCTTCTTATTGTATAACTACCTTACGGATGCGATGGTTATTATAGTCGGCTACGTAAAGGGTTTTATTGGCACCTACGGCTATACCCGCAGGACCGGCAAATAAAGCCGTTGCTTTGCTGCCATCTAAAAAGCCTGATGTTTCTGTTTTACCGGCCAAGGTATATAAAACGTTCTGGCTGCTGATTAACATAATACGGCCGCTTTGGTCGGTTATATAAATATTATTTTGTGCATCAACGGCTATACCCGTCGGTACGTTTAATAAAGCAGTTGTTATGCTGTTACCTATCAGCGTACTTACTACGCCGGCTGAGGTTACTTTGCGAATAGCATAGTTATTTTGGTCGGTTACATACAAGTTGCCGGTTGCATCCAGCGCTACGCCTGCCGGGCGGTTAAACACGGCTGTTGTACCATCGCCATTAGTAAAGCCGTTAGCCCCGGTGCCCGCTAATGTACTTACTACGCCGGCTGAGGTGATTTTACGAATGCGGTTATTGTTACGATCGGCTACGTAAACATTGCCAGCACCATCAACCGCTATACCCTGCGGCGAATTAAAGGTAGCAGCGCTCCCAGTTCCGTTTGATGCGCCTACCGTGCCGTTGCCAGCCAGTACAGTTACCGTACCAGCCTGCGTTATTTTGTAAATAGCATTGTTACCTTGGTCGGCTACGTAAACATTGCCGGAGCCGTCAACGGCTATGCCCTGAGGGCTATAAAACTGCGCTTCTGTAGTTGCATTTCCACCCGAAAAGCCCAGTGTGCCCTTACCTGCAAAAGTACTTACTATGCCTGCCGGCGTGATCTTGCGGATCAGGTGATTAAAGGAGTCGCTTACGTATACGTTGCCTTGTGCATCCACCGCAGTACCTTGCGGACTGTTAAACGAAGCATTGATAGCAGCGCCGTTTGTCAATCCAGGCGAACCATTGCCAGCCAGCGTGGTTACATTAACCGTAATATCGGCAGTACCGGTACTGGTTTTAAACGTTACCAAATTGCCATAGCCAGTACCCGCGTCATTTTGTACATAGGAACGCAGGTAGTAGGTAGTATTGGGTGTTAAACCAGTTAAGGCACTTTTGAATACTGCTTTACCACCGTCACTGGTTTTAGAGTCAGATATGGTAGGGTTTTGATTGCTCGCGCTCCAGCAAACACCTGATGCAGTTATGCTAATTGCACTTCCCATATTGGTAACCGCACCTCCGCTTAGCGCAGTAGATGATGTAAGGTAAGCAATTACCGGTGTAGTTTCGGCTGTTGGCGCTACTATGGTGGTTTCCTGGCTATCCTTATGGCAGCTTGCGGCCAACAAAGCCAGGCCGAGCAAACCGGCATAAGCTTTCATTTTAAATAGTAGAGATTGTTTCAACATCATCATCGTTTATATCGTCAATATTTAAATTTAATAGTGCTTTTACCCGTACGGTGGCGGCTGGTCTTTTATAACATTAAGATAAATAAAAAGCCCGAGTAAGCCGCATTATAGTTAATGCGGCAATATGCTGCAAATAAACAAACCGTACGCGGTATTGCGTAAACATAAGTGTTAAATTTTGTTAACACCCTGCACTTAGCCAATTGCTTTGTAAAAACGCTGTAATATCAAAGCGATAACCTAATTGTCCGAAACCATGACAACCAATTATTGTTGTTTTGAAGAGGTTAATTTAAATGAGATACGTTGTATACAGTCTGTTCATCCTGCTCATCACATCACTAAACGTAAATGGGCAAAATCGAACACCACTACCACATGGGATGGTGTTTGGCAACAAGCCGAGTACGGTGAGCCTGATGCCGGCATCGGAGCTGGAAAGCTTTATGAGCAAACGCACGCGCACCAGCGCTGCTATTATAGGTAAGGTAGTTAAAGTAACGCACGAAAAAGGCGGCTGGTTTACTCTGGATGCCGGTAACGGCCGCACTATCAGTGCGCGCTTCCGGAATTACAAAGTCGTTTTGCCATCGGCTATTAAAGGCCGTGAGGTTATAATATCGGGTATAGCCACCAAGCAATTTATTGCCGATGACCAGCAGCAACTGGCCGGCGATACCGTTGTTGGCAAAAAGCAGCATAATGTTAAAACAGACCCTAAACGGCGGCTGCTGTTTGAGGTGTATGGATTAATGGTGAATAAGTAAAACCGGATTTAAAGCATAGCACTTTAATCGCTCCTATTTGGTGAGTATTCGACAGCTTTTGACAATGGCGACCTAGAAAAAGACGGTGTTCCAAACGATGACAGTTATTTTATTGACGAGCAAGAGAGATTGGAGAACGTTGGTAAATATTTAAAGATCTTAAAAGGCAGTTATCCTTTTGCGCACTGGTCTTTAAAACTTACAAGCCTTTATCTTAATCAATGCACTTTATTAAGAGCTAATAAATAATAGCCTGTTTATAGCTTGTAGACGACATTAGCTATGGTCGGTGTTATCAATGCCCCACTAATTTACAATGGATAGCTAAATTTTCTCCAATAAAAAAGGACAAAGAATTTTCATCCTTTGTCCTTAGTCAATTAGTCTTTTATCTAAAGCTTACCTGCTCAAATACATTGATTTCTCTTTGTACAGGTGTCTGAAATAGGGGTCCTGTAGATCAGGGATGAAGCGGATGGCTTCTCCTGTCGATTTCATCTCGGGCCCTAACTCCTTACTTACCTCAGGGAATTTATCAAATGAGAATACCGGTTCTTTAATGGCGTAGCCTTTCAGCTTGCGCTCAATGGTGAAATCGGTAAGCTTGTTTACGCCCATCATCACCTTGGCTGCAATGTTGATGTAGGGTACATCATACGCCTTGGCAATAAACGGCACTGTACGTGATGCACGCGGATTGGCTTCAATTACGTAAACCTTATCGTTCTTAATGGCAAACTGAATGTTCAGTAAACCTTTTACATTTAATGCCTTAGCAATCTTAACCGAATACTCTTCCATTTGCTGCAGCACGGTTTCAGATAAATCAAACGGTGGCAACACGGCAAATGAATCGCCTGAGTGAATACCGGCGGGCTCAATATGCTCCATCATACCAATGATGTGTACATTCTCGCCATCGCATATCGAATCAGACTCGGCCTCTGCGGCACGATCCAGGAAGTGGTCAATAAGCACACGGTTACCTGGCAGCGCTTTTAACAGATTAACAACAGCACGTTCCAGGTCTTCGTCATTAATTACAATACTCATGCCCTGGCCGCCTAATACATAGCTCGGGCGTACCAGTACAGGGTACCCTACCTGATGAGCTACTTCAATTGCCTCTTCGGCACTTTCGGCTACCCCATACAGCGGGTAAGGAATATCAAGGTCTTTCAAAAGGTCAGAGAAACGGCCGCGGTCTTCGGCAATATCCATATCGTTGTAAGATGTACCAATGATCTTGATACCGTGCTCATGCAGCTTTTCAGCCATTTTAAGCGCAGTTTGGCCGCCTAGCTGCACAATCACACCTTCCGGTTTTTCCAATTCTATAATCTCGCGTACATGCTCCCAAAACACCGGCTCAAAGTATAGCTTATCGGCCATGTTAAAGTCAGTTGATACCGTTTCGGGGTTACAGTTGATCATGATAGCTTCATAGCCCGACTCTTCGGCAGCTAACAAGCCATGCACACAACTGTAGTCAAACTCAATACCCTGTCCAATACGGTTAGGGCCGGAGCCTAATACAATGATTTTCTTTTTATCAGTTGGGATGGATTCATTCTCGCCCTCGTAGGTAGAGTAATAGTACGGCGTTTGAGCCTGAAACTCCGCAGCACAGGTATCTACCATTTTATAGACCCGGTTAATGCCCAGAGCCTTGCGGCGTTGGTAAACTTCTTCTTCGGTGGTGTTAACCCCTAATATCCAGGCAATCTGTACGTCTGAGAAACCTTTTTGCTTAACGGTAAGCAAAATATCTTCAGGAATGTTATTTACAGAGTAGCGGCGCAGTTCGGCTTCCAGGTTCACTATTTCCTGTATCTGGTTTAAAAACCAGCGGTCTATCTTGGTGGCTTTGCGTACCGATTCAATTGGTACACCCAGGCTCAGTGCATCATATACGTGAAACAACCTGTCCCAGCTTGGATGCTCGAGGCTGTGCATGATCTCGTCCAGGTTGCGGCTCTGGCGGCCATCGGCTCCTAAACCGGCGCGACCTATCTCCAAACTCTGACAAGCTTTTTGCAGCGCTTCAATAAAGCTGCGGCCAATGCCCATTACCTCACCTACCGATTTCATTTGCAGGCCCAGCTCACGGTTGGCACCTTTAAATTTATCAAAGTTCCAGCGAGGAATTTTAACAATTACATAATCGAGCGTTGGTTCAAAATAAGCCGAGGTGGTTTTGGTGATCTGGTTCTCTACCTCATCCAGGTTGTAACCAATAGCCAGTTTGGCAGCAATTTTAGCAATTGGGTAACCTGTTGCTTTTGAGGCCAGGGCAGATGAACGCGATACCCGCGGGTTGATCTCGATAGCAATAATCTCCTCGTTAGCCGGGTTAACCGAAAATTGCACGTTACAACCACCGGCAAAATTACCAATGGCGCGCATCATCTTAATAGCCTGGTTGCGCATTTCCTGGTAGCAGCGGTCGCTCAGCGTCATGGCTGGAGCTACGGTTATCGAGTCGCCGGTGTGGATACCCATCGGGTCAAAGTTCTCTATAGAACAGATGATGATTACGTTATCGCGGTTATCACGCAGCAACTCCAGTTCGTATTCTTTCCAGCCCAACACGGCCTGCTCCACCAAAACCTCGTGCGTTGGCGATGCCTGTAAACCGCGGCTCAGGGCTGCATCAAAATCTTCTTTTTTGTGTACAAAGCCTGCGCCTTTACCACCCAGCGTATAGCTTGGGCGTATAACCAGCGGAAAGCCGATTTCCTGCGCAGCTTCTTTACCCTCTAAAAATGAGTTGGCAATTTTTGATTTGGCCACACCTACGTTAATGTCGACCATTAACTGGCGGAAAGCCTCGCGGTTCTCTGTTTTTTCGATAGCGGCCACATCAACACCAACCACTTTAACGCCATACTTCTCCCAAATACCACGCTCCGAAGCTTCAATACAAAGATTAAGCGCTGTTTGGCCGCCCATGGTAGGCAACACGGCATCTATGTGCTGTTCGCTCAGAATTTTTTCTAAACTTTCGCAGGTTAAAGGCAGCAAGTACACGTTATCGGCAATAACCTTATCGGTCATGATAGTTGCCGGATTGCTGTTGATAATGGAAACTTCAATGCCTTCGTCTTTCAACGAAAGCGCGGCTTGTGAACCGGCGTAGTCAAACTCGCAAGCCTGACCAATGATGATAGGGCCTGATCCGATAATCAGCACCGATTTTATGGAAGTATCTCTGGGCATAGTAGTATTTAGCTGTTATATGTTTAGTTCACAGTTAACGGTCATGGTTCATAGCGTTTTGCTACATCCTATGAACTATAAGCCATCAACCCTGCACCTCTAATTCTATGCGCTGAAAACAAAAAACCCGACTTCAGCGTCGGGATGCAAAGATAGGAGAATATAAGGTATCTGTTTTAAAAATTTCACATTTAATATAAGCGCTCATTGACACGTTAATAAGTTAACTCAAGGCAAGTTGAATACAATGGGTACGGTGTACTTAACACGAACATTTCGCCCGTATTGTACGCCAGGAATCCATTTTGGACTTTCTTTAATAACTCTTATTGCTTCTGCAGCCAATAAAGGATTAGGAGAACCGCCTACAGCTCTTACGTCATTCAGCGTACCGTCGGTTTCAACCACAAAGGTAACATTTACACGGCCCTGTATACGCTTGCTGATTGCTTCACTCGGGTAACGTAAATTTTTACTGAGAAACTTGTTAAACGCCGGCGTTCCGCCTTCAAACTGTGGTAACGCTTCTGATTTAGTATATGTATAGCTTTGGCCATTAGCTAATTGAGCCATCCCGCTTACCAATTTACCTTCCTTATACGTTTCGGTAAGCAACAAACTATCGCGGTTAACACTAATTTTCCACTCACCATCTTTAAGGCCCTTCTTTAGTTCTCCCTCGCTTACCTTGGGTTTAGTACCACCTTCTATTTTTTTATACCGCCCGTTGCCATTGGTTACGAGCGCCTTTCCGGAGGAGTCATTAAAGGCCATAATAAGATATACCTGCTCAGAGAGCGCTTTTGATTTGTCAACAGCGGCATACTCCCGGGTTTCGGCCAGGTTGCCGTTACGGTAGTAGTGAAACTGCTCGCCTGCTAATGCGCCTTTACTATAATTTAGTACACTTTTGCGCTTGCCGTTATCATAATATTCTATGCAAGCACCTTCCAGTTTTATCGGCTCTATAGCTGAAGAAAGGGCCATACGCCGTGGCCTGCCATCAAGGTAATACTCCAAAACCTTGTACAGCACGGAGCCAGAGTCGGGTTCGCGTACTACGCGGGTATAATCGGCGCTATCGCGTTGTGTTACCTGCCTGCCGTTGTTCTTAAAGAAATATACATTTTGGCGCTGTGCACTCGCTGCCATGCAGCTCATTATCAGGAAACCTACAAGTAAGTATTTCATCTTAAGCTTTACTAAACATACAAATTTTATTTAGCGCCCTTGGCCGGCGTACCGAAAGTAGTAGAAACTATCCACGAGGAGTTAATGGGCAAACCATTACGGATAGCCGGTTTCCAGTTTGGCGAACTATTAATTGCCGCAGTTATGATCTTATTGATCTCAGGTGTAATGTTACCTAAAAAGCGACCGTTGCTTACCTTGCCTGTCTTATCAACCATAAAAGACATAACACCTATGCTTGATTTGTTTTTGAGCGTTGCCAGGTATTTAAACTTCTTTTTGATGTAGGCTATAAAGGCTGCATCGCCGCCTTTAAACTCCGGAGATTGCCGCCGGCTGGTGTAAGTAAACCGCGTACCGGTACCCGTAACGCAATAGCCTGAAACGAATTTGCCATCGCGGTAAAGATCGGTGTAGGTAACTTTTTCGCTGGGGTAGCCGCCGTGCCATTCTCCATCAGGATGGCCGTTTTTTACGGGGCCTTCTTCGCTTATGGCACCTGTTAACATGTTGTAATCCACATAACGGCCATTACCATCGGTAACCAGTGAGGCACCTGTGGTATCCATGCAGCTTACAATACTTACTTTTTCTTCAGGAGATTTAGTGGCGGTTGTGTCATACTCTAGCGTGGCATGCAGTTTACCGTTGGGGTAAAACAGGAACCCAGTGCCTATCAAAGCTCCCTGGGTATAAGTTAAAACCGATTCGCGCTTACCGTTACTGTAGTAAGTTACCGCCTGGCCTTCAAATGTCGGCGGATCAATGGTAGATGACTTACCCATCATTTTGGGCTTGCTGTTGCGGTAAAAATCGGTAATACCAAATAAGGTAGACCCAGAATCGGGTAGGCTAACGGCGCGGATAAAATCGGCACTATCAACCAGGGGCACCTTAGTACCATCGTTGCGGAAGTAAAATACTTGTTGGGTTTTTGCTTTTTGAGCCAGACATAAAGTTGCTGTAAACAAACAGCATACGGCTAATATATACTTCATTGGTTTTAATTCAAATAGATTGGGGCTCCTAATCTATCGAATTAATTTATTATCTGTATCAGGAAAAACTAAAATTGGTTCGTACTTGCGGGCCTCGTCCATTTCCATGTATGCGTATGACATAATAATCACAATATCGCCCACCGCCGCTAAACGTGCTGTAGCGCCGTTTAAGCATATGGTACCGCTTCCACGCTCGCCTTTTATTACATAGGTTTCAAAGCGTGCACCGTTATTATTGTTCACAATCTGTACCTTCTCGTTCGGGATAATGTTTGCCGCCTCTATCAAATCCTCATCAATTGTAATGCTGCCTACATAGTTAAGCTCGGCCTGCGTTACCTTAGCACGATGAATTTTGGATTTTAACACCTCAATAATCATAAAGCAAAGTTAGTAATTAAAAATAACAGCACGTTATCACCGTATTATCACATTATCAATGAGCCGGGTATTGCCTACCCTGGCGGCAACTAACGCCACTATGCTGTTGCTACTGCTGTTAGCTTCACGCAATGTTTCACCATCAGCTATTTCAAAATATTCCAATTGTGTACCAGGTTCATGGCTAATCAATTCGGCGGCCTGCTGCTGAATACTGGTTAGAGACTCGCCACCTTCGAAACCGGCTTTAGCCTGGTTTAACGCTCTGGATAGAACGAGGGAATGCAACCGGTCATCGGCCGTTAAGTGGATATTGCGTGAACTCATGGCCAAACCATCGACCTCACGCTCAATAGGGCACATCACCAGTTTAACCGGCAGCCCAAGTAGGCCAATCATACGGCTTATTACCATAACCTGCTGGTAGTCTTTCTGACCGAAAAAGGCAAGGTCGGGCTTTACAATATCGAACAGTTTATGCACAACCTGCATTACACCCTGGTAATGCCCCGGCCTAAACCTGCCTTCCAGCAGATGCTCCAGTTCGCCTATATCCAAATGCCAGTTTTCATTGTCGGCATACATTTCTGTAACAGCCGGATTAAACAGAACATCGCAACCAGCCTGCTCTAATTTTTGAATATCGGCTTCAATAGGGCGCGGATATTTGTCGAGGTCTTTAGGGTCGTTAAACTGCGTGGGGTTCACAAAGATGCTGCAAACAACTACGCTGGCCTGCTGCTGCGCCTGCGCCAGTAAGGAGAGGTGCCCCTGGTGCAAAGCACCCATAGTGGGCACAAAACCAACAGTTTTACCAGCACTTTTCAGCTGATGCAGGTATTGGCTAACCTCGTTTTTGGTGGTAAAAATTTTCAACTATTGTATAATTAAAAAAAGTGGGCAAAGGTGTGTAATTACTTTATGAAAACCAAAAGTACTTGCATAATTCATTGATAGTTCATAAGATAATGTGTATATTTGCACACTCAAAAATTTTTTTTGACTTCTTACATATAACTTAATTTTGATACAGAGATGGGTAAATCTAAGCTTTTGTTCATAACTCATGAAATGTCTCCCTTCCTTGAACTCACCAAAATTTCTGAAATAACCCGCCAGCTGCCCCAGGCCATGCAGGATAAGGGTTTTGAAATTCGCATCCTGATGCCGCGTTTCGGGAACATTAATGAGCGCCGGAACAGGCTGCATGAAGTGATACGTTTGTCGGGAATGAATATCATTATTAATGACAATGACAATCCTTTAATTATTAAAGTAGCATCAATACCTGCGGCCCGTATGCAGGTGTATTTTCTGGATAACGAGGAGTACTTTCAACGCAAGCATGTGTTTGGCGACAAAGACGGTAAATTTTACGCCGACAACGATGAGCGCATGATTTTCTTTTGCAAAGGCGCACTGGAAACGGTTAAAAAGTTAGGCTGGTCGCCAGATGTGGTACATTGCCACGGTTGGATGAGTGCTCTTGTGCCGGCTTACCTGAAAACCACTTATAAGGATGATCCTACTTTTAAACACTCAAAGGTAGTTTACTCTATATATGAAAACGCCTTTACAGACGTTTTAAACGCTGAATTTGCCCAAAAAGCAGTAATGAGTGACATGACCGAGCAAAACACTGAGTTATTTAAACCAGGTACTAACAACGCCCTTCACCAAGGTGCTGTACAGTATAGTGATGCGGTAGTATTGGCAAGCGAAACTATTGACACTGAAGTGTTAAATTATGTTAAAAACAGCCAAAAACCGGTTTTAGAATTTAATTCGACTGCTGATTTCGAAAATTATTACAATTTTTACGACGAAATTACCAACGACGAATTGGTGAACGTTGCATAAGATTTGAAAGTAAATATGAAATTTATAAGACTAGACTTATTAACCTTGTTGATAAGTCTTTTTATTTTAGGTAGCTGTAAAAATCAGAATGAAGTTGGTCTCCCGGTGGGCGATCAGCAACTGAATGGCTCCTTGCTGGTTTATGATAATATCGTGGTAAAAACGGATACCGATAACGTATCAACTGCATCAAACCCCGCCCAAACTCCGTTAGCCTCGTTTAACGACCCGGCTTTAGGACTTACTGATGCCAATATTGCCAGCAGCCTTAATTTACCAACGGCTGCGGCATCGTACACTGTACCCACAGGCACTATTACTACCGATTCGGTAATTATGGAGCTGCGGTATACACAGGGTTTTTACGGAGATACGTTAAACTCAAGGTATAAAGTTAATGTATACCAGCTGGATGAAAAGCCTAGTCCCAGTCAGCTTTATTATGCCAACAAAGAATGGAAAGTAAAGACCACCTTATTAAATGATCCGGCCAGAACAGGCATTTTCAATGCGCGCCCTAATACAAAAATTAAGGTTACTCAAATTGTAAAAGGCGGTAAGGACACGCTTAAGAATATTGCTGCACACATAAGAGTTCCGTTAAACAAAACGTTTATCCCCGGCTTCTTGTTTAATACGCCTACGGCCGTTACCTCCAACACTGCCTTTCAGAATGCGACTAATGGCATATACCTTGATCTTGAACGCAGCCAAACTTCTGAGATTGGTGGCACTATGATGGTAAACCTCGACTCGAGCAGTGTAAAAGTGTATTACCGCGTAAACAATGCCGGGGCACTTGATACGGGTGTAGTAACGCTGCCTTTTAACGTAAGCGCTGCAGAGGTAAGAAATAAGTATGCCGATTTGAGAAATTATTCAGCTGAGGTTAAAAGTGCCATCAGCAGTACCACGTCTAACGACGTGTTCTATTTACAGGGATTAGCCGGTTTGCGTGCAAAACTTACCTTCCCTAACGTAAAAACGATGTTTGGTGCGGGGGTTGACCTCAACACCATAGCCATTAACCGTGCCGAGCTGGTCATTACGGCCAAGCCAGGTACAGATATTCCTTTTGCGCCGCAACCCTTATTAACGTTGTACAGGTTAGATTTAGCCAAGCAACGGCAACGGGTGCCTGATGCTAATGCTACTTATAGCTCAACAAGCGGCCTTACACCGCTCGACGCCCGCTTTTTCAGTGCGGCTGCTTTTGGCGGCGAGTACAGAAGCGATAAAAAAGAGTATCACTTCTTACTGACTGGTTACCTTCAAGACTTACTCAAAGGCAAACTTGAGAATGAGGGCCTGTATGTAGGCACAATCGACGTCACAAACCGCCTTTCTGTTGGGGTGGTTGATGTAGCGCCAACCATAGCCACAGCTGGCAGAACCATAGCGGTAGGCAGCGACAAGAGCTCGCCGTACAGGATTAAACTCAACGTTATTTACACTAAGAACAACTAAGTTATACTGATAATAACTATGGCATAAAAAATCCCCGCACAACGGGGATTTTTTATGCCATAGTAAATTTGAAACATTAGCGGTAACTTTGCTTTTACAGCATACCATTTTTAGCTGTTTACACATTATATTAAACTCATTTTATGTGCGGAATTGTAGGTTACATAGGCTATAGAGACGCCTACCCTATTATAATCAAAGGCCTGCACCGGTTGGAGTACCGGGGATATGACAGCGCCGGCGTAGCATTGCTGGATAAAGACTTAAAGGTTTATAAAAAGACCGGTAAGGTTAGCGACCTCGAAGACTTCGTTAAAGGCATTGAAATGAAGGGATCATTGGGCATGGGCCATACACGCTGGGCCACACACGGTGCGCCAAGTGACCGTAACTCACACCCTCACTCATCGGGCAACCGTAAGCTTTCTATCATACACAACGGTATTATTGAAAACTATGCGGTAATTAAAGAGACCCTGCTAGCAAAAGGCCACATATTTAAAAGCGATACCGATACTGAAGTACTGATTCATTTTATTGAAGACATACAGCAGGAAACCGGCCTTGAACTGCGCGAAGCTGTGCGTATTGCGCTTAACAAGGTGGTAGGCGCTTATGCTATTGTAATTATGAGTGCCGATGAGCCAGACCAGCTTATTGCAGCACGCAAAGGTAGCCCCATGGTAATTGGTGTTGGCGAAGGGGAGTACTTTATAGCCTCAGATGCTACGCCTATTGTAGAGTACACTAAAAATGTAATCTACTTAAATGATAACGAGATTGCTTACATACGCCGCAATGATCTGCTGATTAAGAACATTGACAACACCGTTCAAACGCCATATATACAACACCTCGAGCTACAGCTCGAAATGCTGGAAAAAGGCGGTTATGAACACTTTATGCTCAAAGAAATTTACGAGCAACCCCGTTCTATACGCGATTGTATGCGCGGCCGCATCTATCCAACCCAAGGCAAAGTACAACTGGGCGGTATAAAGGAATATACAGATAAGCTGAAAAACGTAGATCGCATCATCATTGTTGCCTGTGGTACCTCATGGCATGCGGGCTTGGTGGGCGAATATTTAATTGAGGAGTATGCACGTGTACCTGTTGAGGTAGAGTATGCTTCTGAATTCAGATATCGGAACCCCATTATAAGCGAGAAGGACTTGGTAATTGCTATCTCGCAGTCGGGTGAAACAGCCGATACCATGGCCGCAATTGAGCTGGCTAAGGAGAAAGGCGCTACTATATTCGGAATTTGCAACGTGGTGGGTGCTTCTATTCCGCGTATTACACACGCGGGTGTATACACGCACGCTGGACCTGAGATTGGTGTAGCGTCAACTAAGGCATTTACGGCACAGGTAAGTGTTTTAACGCTTATAGCGTTTTACATTGCACAGCAACGTGGCGCTATAACCCGCAACAAACTGGTTGAACTGTTAACAGAGCTTGATGAGATACCTGAACTGGTTGAACGTGCCCTTAAAACTAATGAGCATATTGAGAAAATAGCCGAAAAGTTTAAGAACAGCAACAACTGCTTGTTCCTGGGCAGAGGCAGCTCGTTCCCGGTGGCCCTGGAGGGCGCTTTAAAGCTTAAGGAGATCTCTTACATACATGCCGAGGGTTATCCTGCTGCTGAAATGAAACACGGCCCTATCGCCTTAATTGACGAAGATATGCCGGTTGTGGTAATTGCAACCAAGCACTCATCTTACGAGAAGGTGATTAGCAATATACAGGAGGTAAAAGCGCGTGGCGGCCATATCATAGCTATTGTAACCGAAGGAGATACCGAGGTAAAAAGCATGGCCGACTATGTAATTGAAATACCACCAACCGCCGAGCCTTTTGTACCTTTACTGGCCACTATACCGCTGCAATTATTGGCTTACCATATTGCCGTAATGCGTGGCTGTAACGTTGACCAGCCACGTAACCTGGCCAAATCGGTTACGGTAGAATAATCTAAAAGGCGATCACATTCTGATCGCCTTTTTTTATAAAGATTTTGCCAATAGATTTTATTGATAGATATTTGTCACGTCAATCAAAATCATCTATGACCATTACTCAGCTCGAATACATAGTAGCCGTAGATACTTATAAGAGTTTTATACTGGCCGCCGAAAAGTGCTTTGTTACACAGCCTACCCTAAGTATGCAGGTGCAGAAGCTGGAAGACATGCTGGGAGTAAAAATATTTGACCGCGCGCGTCAGCCCATTTCGGCTACCGAGGTTGGAGCCGAAATTATAGCTCAGGCCCGCGTAATGCTGGCCGAGAGCTATAAGATTAAAGAAATTGTTACCGACCGGCAAAAGGAGCTGTCGGGCGATTTGAAGATTGGCATTATCCCAACCATTGCCCCTTACCTGTTACCCCGAATTATTACCCGTTTTGTTGAAAAGTACCCGCAGGTTAAGTTGGTTGTTTGGGAGCAAAATACCGAGCAGATTATCCAGCAATTAAAAATGGGCGTAATTGATTGCGGTATTCTTTCTACCCCGCTACATGAAAACGCGCTGACTGAAATACCGGTATTTTACGAGAATTTTGTAGCCTATACATCCAAAGCCAGTAAGCTTTACAAAAAGAAAAACATTAGCCCGGAGGATATTGACGTAGAAGAGTTGTGGGTATTGGATGAGGGCCATTGCATGCGCGAACAGGTATTAAATATTTGCCAGCGGCGCAAATCAACCAAAGGCTTTCAGCACTTTGAATATAATACCGGGAGCGTAGATACATTGAAACGGATGGTAGATCAGAATAACGGCGCCACCATTTTACCCGAACTGGCTTTAGACGATCTGAATGAAAAGCAGATGGACCGGATACGCTATTTTAAAGCGCCTGAACCGGCCCGTGAAGTTAGTATTGTGATACAACGCAACTTTCTAAAACGCCGTATAATTGAAGCCTTAAAGAACGAGATACTACACTTTATACCTAAAAAGCTTCGCACTAAAAAGAAAAAGGACGTAATAGATATATAAGCAGTAAAGACTTATTTAGGTAACACCTCATTCGGTAAGTGGTCGTCATCTGCCGGGTCTAATTCCTTAGAGTCCTCATTTACGCGTAGTTCATACAGATCTTCTTCGTCCTGCATCTCATCGTCAAATGCATCGTCATCATCATCGGCCAGGCTTTCTTCTGATGGATCGTGTGGCGTGGCCATAGCCCGGTAGGCTATAATATCCTGCCAATCGGCAGCTTGTTCCATAGTAACTATCATAATACAGGCTTTATTGTTGAACAGTAACAAGCCGGCAAATGTTTATGTTTAGTGTGCTTATTAATGCGTGACCAATAAGCAAGCATTGAAACAAGCCCCGTCGCAAACAAAAAAAGACCAGCCAGCGCCAGTCTCTTTTCTATTCACAATTGTTTTAAAATGCTTATTTTGCTGCTATGCCGGCCTCGGCCACTAACAATAACAATGCTCTTTGCGTTGCCTGGTATCCTTTATCGTCCAAAAACCATTCGTTCAGTGCGTGTGCACCGCCCGATTTACCTCCACTGCCAATAGTAACGGCCGGAACGCCCCTGGCAATAGGAATGTTAGCATTGGTTGAGCCAACGCCCAGTATAGCACCGGTATTAAAATAACTGGTAGCGGCAATAGCACGCTGCACAAAAGGAGTAGCCGGGTCCTCAACACCCGATGGGCGGTCACCTACCATTTTTACGTCAACAGTTAAATCTGGCCCCATACGTTTCATCTGGTTTTCTTCTTTCAGGGCGCGTTGCACGGCATCCTGCAACAGTTTATCAATACCGGCTACACGCTCGGGGCTTTCCGAACGCATATCTACTTCCATCCAAGATTCAAACGGAATTGAATTTACAGAAGTACCGCCGCCTATAACACCCACATTGTAGGTTACGCGCTCACCGGGTTGGCGCGAAAATTTATCGGCATCTAAAGCCCAGTAGTGTATAGCACGGCCCAAAGCATTATGCGGGTTAACCAGCCCAAAGGCACCTGATGAATGCCCGCCAGGCCCTTTAAAGGTGATATGGTAACGATGTGAGCCCAAACCACGGTGTACAATACGGTCCATACCGGTTCCATCAACAGCAATGTAGGCATCAATCTTACCGGGACCTTTATTACTAAACAGGTTCTTCACGCCACGCAAGTCGCCAGGGCCCTCCTCGCCTACGGCGCCAATAAACAGCACATCAGCATCGGTTTCGATATTTTCCTTTTCTACAGTTTTCAGCACGGTTAATACTACGGCCAGGGCGCGGGTATCATCAGCAATACCGGGCGCATACAGTGTGTCGCCTTTATGCTTAATTTTCACATCTGTGCCTTCAGGGAACACCGTATCCAGGTGCCCTTCCAACACTACAACCTTTTTGCCGCCGCCTTTGCCTTTACGCCGTGCAATTACATTACCTACGTTATCAATCCAAACCGAATCGGCACCGGCTGCTTTTAGCATCTCCGCATACTTTTTAGCCCGCTGCATTTCTTGGTAAGGAGGCGCAGGTATCTTAGTAAGCAGCATATGATCCTGCAGAGTTTGCGGCTGCTTATCTACAATGGTTTGAAAGGCTTTCTTAATTGCAGCCTTGTTGGCAATAGTGTTGATTTGTTGGATATATACTTTGCCGGCTACGGTTGTTTTATAGGAGCCAGGAGCTTCCTCCTGGCCAAAAACCAAAGTTGTGGCTACTGCCGCCGCAACAGTTAGTGATGTTTTAAATAAAAGCTTTCTCATTTTCTTTTAAGAAGTAATTACATTAATGTTAATTGGCTGGCTTCTTCCCCGCTGTATCATTAACTATTCTTTTCCATGCGTCCATTGTTAAAATAACCATTCCTCCCTTAGCCATATCCCAACTAGAGACATAATTTTTAGACAGTACATAATGTGTTTTCCAATCGGTTATGTTTTTATAGAGCATCAGCGTGCATACATCAGTTGCTGTGATAAAATCGCCGGTTTCTGGTTGATGATTATGCACACCAGCAGTTTGCCCATCGCCGTGCTTGGTCTGCATAGGTAAAATATTTCTGTGCAGCTTCTTTTTACTCAAGATATTATTGGATTGATCGAACTCAATCAAGTAGTCGTTGCCAAATACAATAACATTACTTACCGTTGGTCCCGTCAATATATACACTCTTTTAAAGCCATTATAAATAAGAGGTATGAAATTCAGATTTGTGTTTTGATACCTTTTAAATGAAGTATCAGTTTTTGAAGTTTCAATAGCTTTACTACGAAGCACAACTAACTCATTTTCCGCGCTAGTTAATTTACGTGCAATAGTATCTATTTTGTAATGGTTTAAATCGAAGCTGTAATCAAAAGTAATTGTTGATAACACATCCGGACTGTCGCCTTTGTTGAAGAACACATTTTTAACACTGTTACCATCATCATAAGAGATGTAGCCTCCTATTTGTGCTTGTTTATGTTTCAACTTAGCTAAAAATATATCTGTACCATGCCAGGAGGCCATCTCTGAGTTATAAATTCGTTTTGCTTCCTGCTGTATGCTGTCAGCAATAGCATTAACATCTTTCTTTTGAGCTTTGGCGCTAAAACCAACAACAAACAAAACGCTTAAAAACGTAAAAATTTGCACTTTCATAAACATCCTATTAAGCAGCTTATTTCCCCTTACCCGCCATATAATCCAGTGTTAAATTACATAGGGCTTTTACACCCAGGCCAAAGCCGCTTTCATCTATAAAGAAGTCGGGTGTGTGGTGGGCGGCGGTTTTGAGCGGATCCTGCCCTTTGGGCATACCACCTAAAAAGATAAACAAGCCGGGTACCTTTTCCTGAAAAAAGCTAAAATCTTCGGCACCGGTTACTGCAGGGCGTAACAGTACATTAGCGGCACCGGCGGTTGCCTGTAAGGTAGGCAGCATTTTTTCGGTTAGCTTAGGGTCATTATAAGTTACCGGGTAACGGGTACTCAGCGGAATCTTTACCTCGGCTGTAGCTCCGGCTGCTTCGGCAGTTTTGGTGGCTATGGTTTTAACCCGCTCTATTAGCATCTTTTCATCCTCAGCACTCAAAGCACGTAAGGTACCCATCATGGTTACCTGTTCGGGTATAATGTTAGAACGGTTACCGCCATTGATAGCACCTATGGTTACCACGCCTGCATTTTCGGTAACGTTTAAATTACGGCTTACAATGGTTTGCAAGGCGTTAATGATCTGCGCCGAAACTACTATCGGGTCTACACTGCTCCATGGGTAAGCGCCGTGCGCCTGTTTACCCTTCACGATGATTTGCATATCATTTACTGCGGCCATGGTACCACCAGGGCGATAGGTGATCTTACCAACCTCAGTTTGGGCATTAATATGCAGACCAAATATGGCATCCACCTTGGGGTTTTGCAACACGCCTTGCTTTACCATCAATTCCGCCCCGCCTTCCTCGCCAAACGGCGGACCTTCCTCAGCAGGCTGAAAGATGAATTTTACAGTACCACGTAAATCACTCTTCATGGATGCAAGCACCTCAGCTACCCCCATCAGGATAGCCACATGTGTATCGTGCCCGCAGGCGTGCATTACGCCTACCTCTGCATTATTGTAAGTTGCTTTAACTTTGGATGCAAAGGGCACCGGTGTTCGCTCAGTAACAGGCAAGCCATCCATATCGGCCCGCAGGGCTACTACGGGGCCGGGCTTACCGCCTTTCAAAATACCCACCACACCTGTTTTGGCTACCCCAGTTTGCACATCTATCCCTAAAGATTTTAGATGCGCCGCAATAATACCCGCCGTACGTGTTTCATGATTACCTAACTCGGGATTTTGATGAAAATCACGCCGCCAGGCTACCAATTTAGGTTGCATTGCATCGGCTCTTTTTGCGGCTGCAGTTTTGAGCGCATCTGTTTGTGCAAAGGCGGAACTGGCACTTAGTAAAAAGGCCAGGAAATAAATTTTTTTCATATCTGCGATTTGGCCTTTAAGATATGAATTTTGCAGATGTATGAGCCAGCTTGGTTGTAATTAGTGCGGGGTTACTGCTTACGGAAATGGAAATTGTACGCTGCCCGTAAACCGGCTATTGGTTTACTGTTGTAACTAAATTTATCAAAATTACCATGAACCGATAACTCAAAGTTGTAATTCGGTTTATTAAACACACGATAACCGGCACTGGCTGTTGTGCCAACCCCATTATAAAAATCGTTACCCACCCAAAAGAATGGACCTGCTGTAATGAAAGCCCGATTGGTTATATAGTATTTGGCCGAAATGCGTGCAGATACATACTCATTTACCTCGTGAACGGAAATTGCAGGCTCGACAGCCCACTTATTTAACACGCGTATATTACCTAATAAGCTAATGCCGGGGTGCAACTGATTGTCATACTCATGGAAGGTCTTATTAACACCCAGGGTGAACCCCAATGAGCTTCGAGCTTGGCCGTATGCACTACCTGCCATGAGCAAATTTGCTAATACTAGTACTTTAACCCGTAGCTGCATGTTGAATTTTTGTTGATGACGCACAAACGGTAGTTGATGTTACAATTTTAACCAAAAAAGAAAAGGGGCTTGAAGCCCCTTATGTTATATTATCATTATTAAATGCTTACTTAATACTTAGCATATCAATAGTAAACACCAGCACTTTGTTTGCTGGTATAGTACCCCTGCCCTGCGGACCGTAAGCCAATGCAGATGGCACCATAAGTAAAAGCCGCCCATTGGTATTAATTTTTTGCAAACCTATCTTCCACCCTTCAATAACGTTACCATTTACTACGGTGGTGAAGTTGCCGCTATCAAAAGTGGTACCATCGGTAAACTTGCCGGTATAGTTTACATTTACGGTTGAAGTTGCGGTAGGATAAGCACCTGTACCAGGCGTTAAAACAGAATAGTAAACACCAGAAGGATCTCTTGTTGCTACAATTTTATTATCATTAATATATGACTTTATCTGTGCCTCATCAAACGCAGCTTGTTGTTCAGCATAATTAACATCTTCTTTCTTACTGCATGCCGCCAGTACAAAAACGAGCATGCTACAAATTATTAATAGCTTTTTCATCCCTGATAACTAAACAGTTGTTTTAATATTCAATTCCTTCATTTGTGCCTCTGCAATTACCGACGGAGAGTCGATCATCACATCGCGGCCTGAGTTGTTTTTAGGGAAGGCGATCACATCGCGGATAGAATCCAATCCAGCAAAAATGGAGCACAGCCTGTCGAAACCCAAGGCAATACCACCATGTGGCGGCGCACCAAACTCAAAGGCATCCATCAGGAACCCGAACTGCTTTTGTGCTTCCTCAGCGCTAAAGCCTAAATGCTTAAACATTAAGGCTTGCAAATCGCGGTCGTAAATACGTATAGAGCCACCACCTACTTCGATGCCGTTAATCACCATATCGTAAGCGTTAGCACGTACCGAACCCGGCTCTGTATCCAGCCTGGCAATATCCTCAGGCTTTGGTGAAGTGAACGGGTGGTGCATGGCATGCCAGCGGCCGCTTTCTTCATCAAATTCCAGCAGCGGAAAATCAAGCACCCAAAGCGGTGCAAATACTTCTTTGCTGCGCAGGCCTAAACGGGTACCCATTTCCAGGCGCAGCTCGTTCATTTGTTTGCGTACCTTGTCTGTTTGTCCGGCCAATATCAACACTAGGTCGCCCGGTTGGGTATCAAACGCGGCCGACCAGCCTTTAAGTTCTTCCTCGTTGTAAAATTTATCAACCGATGATTTTAACGTACCATCATCATTGTGGCGCATATAAATTAAACCGGTGGCGCCAATTTGCGGGCGTTTTAACCACTCGGTCAGCTCGTCAATCTGTTTGCGGGTATAGCCGGCCGCACCTTTGGCGTTAATACCTATTACCAGTTCGGCATTATCAAACACGCTAAAACCTTTGTTTTTTACCAGATCATTCAGCTCCACAAACTGCATCCCGAAACGTACATCTGGCTTATCAGAACCATACAAACGCATGGCATCGGCATATTGCATACGCGGGAAATCGCCCAGCTCAATACCTTTTATGGTTTTGAACAAGTGGCGGGCCATACCTTCAAATATGTTCAGGATGTCTTCCTGTTCAATAAACGACATTTCACAGTCAATCTGTGTAAACTCGGGCTGGCGGTCGGCACGTAAATCCTCATCACGGAAACACTTTACAATCTGAAAATAGCGGTCGAAACCACTTACCATCAGCAATTGCTTAAATGTTTGCGGTGATTGTGGTAGAGCGTAGAACTCGCCCGGATTCATGCGGCTTGGCACCACAAAGTCACGAGCCCCCTCGGGTGTAGATTTGATCAATACCGGGGTTTCTACTTCAATAAAATCTTTAGCATCTAAATATCTACGAATCTCCTGCGCTATTTTGGAGCGCATAATCAGATTGTTGCGTATAGGGTTACGGCGTAAATCCAGGTAACGGTATTTGGCGCGCAATTCCTCACCACCATCGGTTTCGTCCTCAATTAAAAACGGAGGTATCTTGGCCTGGTTAAGTATATCTAAAGCTTCAACGGTAATTTCAATATCACCGGTTGGTATTTTAGTATTTTTGTTGGTGCGTTCCAGCACTTTGCCCGTAACTTTAATTACAAATTCGCGGCCAAGGCTGCGGCCGGCATCGCGCAGAGCAATATCACTATCGTTGTTTAAAACTAACTGGGTTAAACCATAGCGGTCGCGTACGTCAATAAAAGTAGTTCCGCCCAAATCGCGCGATTTTTGCACCCATCCGCATAGGGTTACTGTTTCACCTAAATTACTGAGGTTTAATTCGCCACAAGTATGAGTTCTAAGCATAGTACCAAATTTATAAAGTTTGCAAAAGTAGTTTTTTGATTTTGCATTTGGTACTTTTTATGGCTTTACATTTTGGCTTGCAACATGCGTTTATGCTTAAAAAGCATTAGTTTCACTGCTTTAATTGCTGTACCATGTCTAAAAGCCGCTGGGTAGTATTAAGCGCTGTTATTATTGTAATTATTGCCGGCTTAGCCTCGCGTAAAGTTGCCTTTATACCGCTGTGGGTGGGCGATACCCTATGGGCGTTGATGGTTTACTTAATGGTTCGCTTCCTGTTTATAGAACGAAGTATTGGCAAGGTGGCTTTAATAAGCTTGGCTTTTAGCTTTGCTATAGAGTTTAGCCAGTTATACCAAGCCGAATGGATTAACCGTGTAAGAAATACTGTGCCCGGCCACCTTATTTTAGGCAGGGGATTTTTATGGGGCGATTTACTGGCTTATATACCGGGCGTGCTGTTAGGCCTCTTTATAGACGCGCTTGTCTTTAAGAAACAACACGTAAGTAAATGAGGTTTAACCTAAAGCTACTCAATCTTTAACTATGCTTTTGCAACTTTAAGCTGCGTTAAATTGTCATAGTTAAAATTGATCAGATCTACCAGGTCAATTTCCAACACTTCAGAAATACCAACTAATCTATTGATGGTAATATTACTATACCCAAGCTCAATTTTGCTGTAGGCATTTTGCGAAATATCAAGCTTAGCTGCCAGATACTCCTGCGTATAATTACGAAACTCACGTAATTTTCTAATATTGGCTGCTACCGCTTTGGTTTTTGCGTCACACAATGCTTTCATGCATTTAAAGGCTAAATATTTGGATTAGTATACGTACAGCTTATAATTCACAAAGTGGTACGTAATTGTACATGTTCTATAACATCGAATTGCCAAATGTGTGTTATCGAATTTACACCTTGTAGTTTTAAAGTGATTTTATTTAGCGATGGTTTTTACAAGAGTAGAAGCGATAAACGTTAGTAATTTGGTAGTTGAGGTAGCAATGCCAACTACCAATACTTAAATAAAAAAGGCAGACACTTTGATAAGGTCCGCCTTGTGTTTTTAACTAGCTGTTTGATCAGTAAAGTAGCTGGTCATATGGGTATCGCTCAGTATGAATAGCTATTACTTTATCATACAGCAACTGCCTAAACTCATCTACGTTCTCCTTTTTTAACGCCGAAATGAAGATTGCCGGACTATTATGACTAGCCATCCAACTGTGTTTAAATTCTTCGAGCGTAAGTGCTGGGGCCGGATCTTCCGGATGTGTAGGTACCGGCTGGTAGGCATCTATTTTGTTAAACACGGTTATAACCGGTTTATCAATAGCGCCTATGTCTTTCAGCGTCTCGTTAACGGTATTCATATGATCCTCAAAGTTAGGATGCGATACATCCACTACGTGGACCAAGATATCAGCCTCGCGTACTTCATCCAGGGTAGATTTAAAGCACTCTACCAGATGGTGAGGCAACTTACGGATAAACCCTACCGTGTCTGACAGCAGAAAAGGAAGATTTTCGATCACCACTTTCCTAACCGTTGTGTCCAGCGTGGCAAATAGCTTGTTCTCGGCAAACACTTCCGATTTAGAGATCATGTTCATGATGGTTGATTTACCTACGTTGGTATAACCTACCAACGCTACGCGTACCAGCTGAACACGGTTTTTGCGTTGTGTTTCGTTTTGCTTGTCTATCTGCTTTAACCTGTCTTTCAACAGCGATATCTTGTTCAGGATCAAACGACGGTCGGTCTCAATTTGCGACTCACCCGGACCACGCATACCAATACCACCCTTTTGGCGCTCCAAGTGGGTCCATAAACGGGTTAAGCGGGGTAACAGGTATTGCAACTGGGCCAACTCAACCTGGGTTTTAGCCTGTGCCGTTTGTGCCCTGCCAGCAAAAATATCCAGAATGAGGTTACTGCGATCTAGTATCTTTACCTGCAGTTCCCGTTCAATATTACGCAATTGCGATGGCGATAGTTCATCATCAAACACCACCATATCTATTTCTTCGGCTATTACATAGGCCTTTATCTCTTCCAGTTTACCAGAGCCCACAAAAGTTGCACGGTCCGGCCGTTGCATACGTTGCGTAAAAGTTCGTATCGTTTTGCCACCTGCAGTGTCTACCAAGAACTCCAACTCCTCTAAATACTCTTTCTCCTGTGCTTCGGTTTCATTTGGTGTAATGATACCTACCAGCACAGCGGTTTCCTGCTTGATAGCAGTATCATAAAATTTTTGTTTCATTAACAGTAATATAACAATGTAAATGCCAAGGTTGTAAAACCGGCTAAGTTGCAGGTATTAAAGTTGTTTTGGTGCCAAAATAGCAGTTAGAACCAGCCTATACTTAACCCCTCTTTTTGGCGAGGAATGAAGCAACCCATGCTTAATACATTTCATGTTCGCAAGGCAACCTGAACGCCCGCTTTACCAAACCTTGGTGTAATAAGAACCCAATTCATCTGCTCAATTGTATTCAGGAATACTAAATACCAGAAGGAAAAGGCACTTACCTTAACTCCTTTACAAACTCTTCCATTGCCGCACCGGGGTTGGGTTGACGCATGAAGTTTTCACCTATCAGGAAACCGTTAAACCCTACCGCTTTGAGCTGTTTGATAACGTGGGTACTGCTAATGGCGCTTTCGGATATTTTAAGGAACTGATTAGGGATGTGCTCCACCAATTGAAATGACGTATCAACCGAAACCGAAAAGTCGGCCAGGTTACGGTTATTTACACCAATGGCGTCCAGGTTATCGTCCAGGCTGCGTTCCAGCTCTTCACGGTTATGCACTTCCAGCAAAACGTTCATGCCTATGCCCTTGGCCAGCGCCGCAAACTGCTTTATCTCGGCTGGAGTAAGTATGGCTGCTATAAGCAAAATAATATCGGCACCAAGTGTTTTAGCCTCTACAATCTGATACTCATCAATCATGAAATCCTTGCGCAGAATGGGTACATAGCTAAATTTGGCCGCGTGCAATAAATCAGTTTTGCTGCCGCCAAAAAAGTGTCTGTCGGTTAAAACCGATAAAGCAGACGCGCCTGCATTTTCATACGCGCGGGTAACCTCGGTTACTTTTACCTGATCGTTGATAACCCCTTTTGATGGTGATTTGCGCTTAAATTCGGCAATGATACCGGTACGCTCAGGATCCAGCAAAAAATCGCGAAAGGATAACGGCTCACGTAAAAACAGGTCGCGTTCTTCCAATTGCGTGTACGAGGTAACTATTTTAGCTGCTGCTACTTCTTTCTTTTTACGCAGCACTATTTTATCTAATATCGTCATCTTTTATGTATTCGTCATTTCGGGGCACGAAGCAATGACGTTATTTATTTTGATTAATTACTAGCAGCTTAACCAGTTTCGCATCATTTCTTTCCCGTACTCCGTTAACACCGACTCGGGGTGAAACTGCACGCCGCGAACATCAAGCGTTTTATGGCGCAGGGCCATAATAGAGTTGTCCTTTTCGTCTACAGCGGTAACGGTTAGTTCCGTAGGTAAGCCTTCTTTTGATACTACCCAGGAGTGATAGCGGCCTACACTAATCTGCTCGGGTAAACCGGCAAACAGCGGCTCATCTATATCGGTAACCTTAACAGGTGTTGATATGCCGTGCATAGGCCTGCTCAGGTTATATAACCTGCCGCCAAACACCTCAGCAATAGCCTGCTGACCCAAACATACACCAAAAATACTTTTAGTAGGCGCGTATTTACGTATAACATCAAGCAGCAAGCCCGCTTCAGATGGTATGCCCGGCCCAGGCGATAGAATGATCTTGTCAAATTGATCCACGTCTTCGAGCTTAAACTGATCATTACGCCATACCTCACACTCCAAGCCCAACTCGTTAACCAAATGCACCAGGTTATACGTAAACGAGTCATAATTATCTATAATCAGCACTTTTCCCTTAAAAGGTAGCGTCTTATTTTCTATATCTTTATTCAAGCTCATTGCTTATATCTTACAATATTAATATCTTTTCTTTAACACTTGTACCAAGATCCATCGGCTTGTACCTCCACACTATAACTCACCCGCCATTTGAATGGCCTTACGTAAAGCAGCTACTTTGTTATTCACTTCATTCAGCTCGCTTTCGGGTATTGAGTCGGCCACAATACCAGCACCTGCCTGGTAGTGCAAAACATTGTTCTTGCTTAATAGGGAACGTATCATAATGGCGTGATTAAAATCGCCGTTAAAGCCGAGGTAACCAATGGCGCCGCTATAAAAGCTCCGCTTGATGTTTTCGTTCGCATCGATAATTTCCATAGCCCTAAATTTTGGCGCACCGCTCAGCGTACCGGCCGGAAATGTATCGGCTACTATTTTAAACGATGAAACATCGGGTCTTAGTTTACCGCTTACGTGAGATACCAGGTGAATTAAATGCGAGTAATATTGCACCTGCTTAAAGGCCTTTACCTCCACCTGCTCACAATGGCGGCTCAGGTCGTTACGGGCCAGGTCAACCAGCATCACGTGCTCGGCCGATTCTTTTGGGTCGTTTTCCAGCGCACGGGCAGCTTCAGCATCTTTCTCATCATTACCGCTGCGTTTAAAGGTACCGGCAATGGGGAAAATACTGGCGATACGATTTTTGATGGTAATTTGCGCCTCGGGCGATGAGCCGAAGATGCGGAAATCACCGTAATCAAAATAAAATAGATAAGGCGAGGGATTAACCGAGCGCAAAGCCCGGTATACATTAAACTCATCGCCAGCAAAGGTTTGCGAAAAGGCACGTGACGGCACAATCTGGAAAACATCACCACGATAAATGTGCTGTTTCATCTTTTCCACAATATCCATAAAACCTACATCGGTAAGATTGGATTGCTCCTCGGCCTTAGTTTGAAAGTGGTATTCTGGAAAATCCTTACTTTTTAACAGGTACTCCATTTTTTCCAGGCCTTTATCATCGGCATCTTCACCATATTGGTTCTCAAAAATGTACAGCTCGTTCTTGAAATGATCAATCGCTATCAGGTAGCGGTATACATGGTATTGCATTTCGGGTATCTGCCGCACATCATTTTCAACCTTCTTAAGGCGAATGGTTTCATAATGCTCAACCGCCTCATGCGTAAAGTAGCCAAATAGGCCGTTAGAAATTATCTTAAGCGGCAGGGCTTCGGTCTCAAAGCGTTTTAAAAATTCGTCTATCTGGCGCACCAGGTTAAACTGGCCCTGCTCCTGTACCTGTTGGCTGCCGTCCGGAAACTTTTGTGTTAATACACCTTTACTTAAAGTTAGGCCGGCTATGGGCTCACAGCATATATAGCTCATGCTGTTATCGCGGCTATGGTAGTCTGAGCTTTCCAGCAGCAGCGAGTTGGGAAAAATATCCCGTAGCCGCAGATAAATGCTTACCGGTGTAGTGGTATCAGCAAGCAGCTTTTTATAGGTAGTAGTTATTTTAAACGTTTGCATTATTGATAAATAGTATAAAACAAAAAAACCCGGCGTGGTTGGCGCCGGGTCTCAAATCAGGTTTATAATTGCTTAATCTTTTCTAACTAATAAACTAACCGGGCTGCCTTATTACTTAGGTGCCACCAAATCAGATTATGTAATTGTTTTGTCATAAATACAAAGGCAAATATAGAAAGAAAAATGAGGTTACAAACTTTTTGTGAAATTAATTTTCAATGCATGCACAATAATTTTAGAATTAGTGCATTACAATAAATTGCCAGCCTCAAATTAACCGCTAATGCCTAAAAATGGCCGTTGGCTTTGTATAATAGCCACTACTATAATTATTGTTGCCAGTAAGTAAAAGATGGCAATTGCACGGTGCTTAGCCTCGGGCAAGGTTGCCTTTTTGGAACGGCTATGGCCAATGGTAATTAATATAATTGCAAACAGCATCATGGCAATATGCTCTACCGTCCAATAACGGGTCGTAGCTTCTTTCATGGTGTTGCTGCCAAATTGTACAAACGGGCTGATGAAGTAAAGAACCAGCCCAATCAAGAACTGGGTATGTGCCGATATCATGGCAAACATATATAGCTTGCGGTTTCCTTTAGTGTAAGCTTTACGGCCCAGCCATCCTACTAAAGCAGTTAAAATAGCTACCACAATTAATACTAAAACCACAAACCTGAAGCCTGAGTGCAGATACCTTAAAATTTCGTAAGCCGACATATGATAATTTTTTGGCAAATATAGGATAAAATAGAGCGACGCCGATTTTTTGATGAATTTGATGTAACAATCCGGCTATTATTAAAAGTCTTCTATCATTTTAGCTGCTTAATTAAATATATTTAAACCGATTAACTCAAAAACTGCAAAATGAAGAAATTTTTACTCGCTTGTTTTGCCCTCCTGATTACCCATTTAAGCTATGCCCAGGAAACTTTCCCGGTTAACGGCTCATGGGATATAAGGTCGGGGCAGTACGCCTTCACCAATGCAACCATTGTTGTAAGTGCAAGCCAAACCATTAACAATGGCACACTGGTTATTAAAGACGGCATCATAGAGTCGGTTGGTACCGGCGCAGTACCCAAGGGCTATGTGGCTATTGATTTAAAAGGTAAATTTATTTACCCAGGTCTTATAGATGCGTATACAACCTACGGTATACCCGAGGCTCCACGCCAGGCCATGGGAGGCTTTGGTGGCGGCTTTAACCGCGTTTCAACTCCGGTGTCAACCAAACCCGGCCCTTACGCCTGGAATGATGCCATACGCCCTGATGTGCAAGCCCGCAAAATGTTTCATGTAAACACCGCCCGTGCCGATGAGTTAAAACGCAATGGTTTTGGCGCCGTACAAACACTGGTACAAGACGGTATTGCCCGAGGCACCTCAGCCGTATTAACCTTAGCTGATGCCAGCGACAACGAGGTACTGATTAAAGATGAAGTTGCGGCACATTATTCATTTAGCAAAGGTACTGCGGCCACCAATTATCCGTCATCATTAATGGGTAGTATTGCGTTGCTGCGCCAAACCTATTATGATGCACAATGGTACAAAGGGCAAAGCAAAGAGTATAATATTTCGTTAGCCGAGTTTAACCGCACACAGACACTGCCGCAGATTTTTGAGGTAGGCGATGTACAAAGCATACTCCGTGCCGATAAAATAGCCAAGGAGTTTGGCAAGCAATACATCTATAAAACAGACGGACAAGAGTACCAGCGCATTGATGCAGTAAAGGCTTTAAATGCAAGCTTCATTATTCCGTTAAGCTTTCCTGCTGCTTTTGATGTGGAGGATGCTATAGAGGCACGCAATGTGAGCTACGCACAGTTAAAAAACTGGGAACTGGCTCCAACTAACCCGGCCGCTTTAGAAAAAGCCGGCATCCGCTTTGCCCTAACATCAGCAGGCTTAACCAACGCCCGCGATTTTTGGACCAACCTGCGTACAGCCATCACCAACGGACTGAGCGAGAAGCAAGCACTGTTATCGTTAACTGAAATTCCGGCCGCTATGCTGGGTGTGAGCGATAAGGTAGGCACTTTAGCCAAAGGCAAACTGGCTAACTTTGTGATCACTTCAGCCAATTTGTTTAAAGCCGATAATGTAATTTATGAAAACTGGGTACAAGGCCAAAAATTTGTAGTATCCAAAATGGATGTAAGCGACCTGCGCGGCACTTATACTTTAAGCGGCAGCGGCCTGGCTGGTACCACTTTAATAATTGGTGGTACACCCGGCGCTTACACTGCCAACATTAACCGCACCGGTGCCGATAGCGCCCGGGCCCAAGGCACCATTGTTCGCACCGGCGATCTGGTGAACTTATACTTCGACTTAAAAAACAAGCCATCGGGCAACATTCGCCTAAACGGTTATATTACTTCGTTATCACCTGTTACCTTAAAAGGCGATGGTATATTGCCCGATGGCAGCGCTGCTAAATGGACCGCAACTTATACCGGCGCCGCCACCGGCGGCTTTGGTGGCCGCGGCGGCCGAGGCCCGGGTGCCGATCAAACGGCCAAAGCGCCTGTTGTTGGTCCTGTTGTTTATCCGTTTGCAGCTTTTGGCAACACAAAAGTACCTACCACCGAGACCACCTTGTTTAAAAATGCTACCGTTTGGACCAACGAAAAAGAAGGCGTCCTGAAAAACGCTGACGTACTGATTGAGGGCGGTAAAATAAAAGCAGTAGGTAAAAACCTTGCTGCTGGTAGCGCTAAGGTGATTGATGCTACCGGCAAACATATTTCAGCTGGTATTGTGGACGAGCACTCGCACATTGCGGCCACAAACGGCATTAACGAGGGCACACAATCGGTAACTTCCGAAGTTCGTATAACCGACGTAATAGATGCCGAAGATGTTAACATTTACCGCCAGTTGGCCGGTGGTGTTACTACATCGCACATTTTGCATGGTTCGGCGAACGCTATCGGCGGTCAAACCCAGTTAATCAAGCTTCGTTGGGGTGTACTGCCCGAGCAGTTAAAGTTTGAAGGCAGCGATGGTTTCATCAAATTTGCCCTGGGCGAAAACGTAAAACAAAGTAACCGCCCGCAGCAGTTTGGCGATGCCAACGTGCGTTTCCCGCAAACCCGCATGGGTGTTGAGCAAGTGTATATTGATGCCTTTACCCGTGCTAAAGAATACAAAGCGGCACGTGCCGCCAAAAACAGCACCACCCGCCGCGATCTGGAACTGGATGCATTGGTTGAAATTTTGGATGGTAAACGTTTTATCACCTGCCACTCTTACGTACAATCAGAAATCAACATGCTGATGCACGTGGCCGATTCTATGGGCTTTAAGATCAACACCTTTACCCACATTTTGGAAGGCTACAAGGTAGCCGATAAAATGAAGGCCCGTAAAATTGCCGGCTCTACGTTTTCAGACTGGTGGGCTTATAAAATGGAAGTGGCAGAGGCTATTCCGTACAACGGCAAGCTGATGCACGAAGTAGGCGTATTAACCGGCTTTAATTCTGATGATGCCGAGATGGCCCGCCGCCTTAACCAGGAAGCAGCCAAAGCGGTTACCTACGGCATGATGAGCGAAGAGGAGGCGCTTAAACTGGTTACCCTTAACCCGGCTAAAATGCTGCATGTGGATAACCGCATTGGCAGTATCAAACCAGGCAAGGATGCTGACCTGGTTTTATGGTCGGCCAACCCGCTTTCTATTTACGCTGTTGCCGAAAAAACTTATGTTGATGGCATCCCTTACTGGGACTATGCAAAGGATGGCGACCGCCAAAAAGCGATGAAAGCTGATGAAGGCCGCATCATTCAAAAAATGATCGAATCTAAAAGCCGCGGTAACGCTACACAGCGCCCGGCCTTTCAACGCCCGCGTTTATACGAGTGCGAAGATATTGAAGACGCAGCCTACGTAATAGCCGACGATTATAACCGCATGAACCAAAATCAAACTAACGTTCAAAAAGCGCAGCATTAATCCCTCATTATAATCATCATGAAAAAGAAATTAGTTTTAAGTTTTGGAGGATTGATGCTGAGCGCTGTCCTCGCGTTTGGCCAGGCTAACATTATGCCGGCCAAGCCACAAGCAGGCCCTGTTGTAATTACAGGGGCAATTATACATGTAGGTAACGGCAAGGTGATCAGCAATGGTTACATTGCTTTTGATAAAGGCAAAATAACCGCCATTGGCGAAGGAACTGCCCCTAACACGGCAGGCGCTACAATAGTAAATGCTAACGGCAAGCAAGTATACCCTGGTTTTATATGCCCTATCACTTCATTAGGTTTGGTGGAGTTTGAATCGGTAAGGGCTACAGACGATGAAACCGAAACCGGCGAATTAAACCCGCATGTACGTTCATTAATTGCCTACAATACCGACTCTAAGGTTATACCAACCGTTCGTTCAAACGGTGTGTTGCTGGCACAGCCTACGCCACAAGGCGGCACTATGCCTGGTCAATCATCGGTAATGATGCTGGATGGCTGGAACTGGGAAGATGCCGCATACAAAAAAGACATCGGCATTCACATGACCTGGCCGGTAGCGCGTGCTGCCCGCGGTCGGCGTGGTGGTTTTGGCGCTCCGGGTGGAGCTCCGCAAGAGTCGCCTGCTGAGCGCGCGCAAAAAGCTATTGATGGGTTCGTTAGTCTCTTCTCGCAAGCGAAAAGCTACGCGGAGGCCAAACCAGCGGTAACCAATGTACGCCTGGCCGCTATGGTAGGTTTATTTAATGGCACCAAAAAGCTATTCATCAATGCTGATGGCGCTAAAGAGATTATGCAGGCAGTAAACTTTGCCAAGCAATTTGGTGTACAGGCCGTAATTGTTGGTGGTCGCGAATCTTACCTGGTTACCGATATCCTGAAAGACAACAATGTACCGGTTGTAATCAAAGAAACCCAAGCCCTGCCCGATAAGGACGAAGACGATGTTTACCTCCCCTACAAATTGCCGCACCTGCTGCAGGAAGCCGGCGTAATGTATGGCTTAACGGGTACCGGTTTCTGGCGTCAGCGCAATTTGCCTTTTGAGGCAGGCCAGGCGGTGGGTTACGGCTTAACCAAAGAGCAGGCTGTATCCATGATTACCCTTAACAATGCCAAAATATTAGGTATCGATAAAACAACCGGCACCTTAGAAACCGGCAAAGACGCCAACCTCTTTATTTCAACCGGTGATGCCCTGGACATGCTTACTCTGAACGTAGAAAATGCCTACATACAAGGCAAAAGCATAAGCTTAGACAACCTGCATAAGCAACTATACAAACGCTACAGCGAAAAGTATGGATTAAAGGCAAATGTGAATTAAGGGGGGGTACAGCGTACCAATCTTTAAACGAGAAAGGCTTGCCGGTGGCAAGCCTTTCTCGTTTAAAGTGTAATTTAACAAAGCTGTTATCAGGGTATCATTTTCGAGTGCTAGCAAGAACACTTTTTAAATCGATAGGTGCTCCGGAGGTTTGCGGCTTACGCCGGAAAGCTGAACTTGCCCATTAATATTGCCGGGTTTGTACCAATGGAAACAGGCTCACCCGCAACCGCCTCATTGGCCAGCAAGGCGAACAAAATAGCCTCTTTAGCATCTGCGTTAATGCCTATAATATTGGTATCTGCAATTTGCACCGCAGGGAAAGCCTTGCGAAGATGATTAACAAGACAGGTATTTTTCGCCCCACCTCCGCTAAGCAGTAATTGGGTGATATTATCAGCAACATTGGCTTTAACAAAATTGATGATACCTTCTGCTGTAAATGCCGTTAATGTGGCCACCAAATCTTGGGGCTGGATACCTAACGTATCTGATTTTTGCTGAGCCTCCTGCACATATTGTTTACTGAACAACTCTGGTCCTGTTGTTTTGGGTGCTGGCTGGGTAAAAAACGGGTGCTGTAGCAATTGTGTTAAAAGGGGTTGGCTTACACGACCACTGAGAGCTATGCGCCCACCGTTATCATAAGGCTGGTTAAAGTATTTTTGACAGGCAGCATCGATCAAGGTATTGCCGGGGCCTACATCTGTGCAGATGATATTCTGTTTATTGGCTGGCAACCAGGTAAGGTTAGCTATACCACCAATGTTAAGCAGTATCCTGTTTTGGTGTGGATGACTGCCCAGCAACACATCGCCGTACAATACCAGCGGCGCTCCCTCGCCGCCGCCGGCCACATGCTTTTGCCTGAAATCGCTGATGGTTATAACGCCGGTTTTTACCGCTATGTGATCAGCATCGCCTATTTGAAGGGTAGCATTAGGGTAGCCTGCCAGCCCGTGCAGGCGCTGCGGTGCATGGTAAACAGTTTGCCCATGACTGGCAATCAGATCTACATCACCTGCCTGGTATCCCCAATGCTGTAACATGTTACTTACATATTCACCATGCAGGCTGCCAATGCTGGCATTGAGCAGGCATAGTTTTTCGAGGCTAACTTGTTTTTGTGCAAATACCTCCCGAACATCCTGCCTGAAGGTATCCATATAGGCAACAGTAGCAAAATCAAGTAATTCGAACGTGGTATTAAAACCGCTGCCACTAATCCGGCACAAGGCAATATCCAGCCCGTCAAGCGAGGTACCCGACATGAGGCCCACAATTATTCGCTCAGGCTTTTGAGCGATAGTAAACAGCTTGCTTAAATTGGCATTCAGCATACGCTAAGGTAGGTAAAATCATATCCTCAACATCTACACTATACTTACTTAAATAATTGTTTACATTTATGCAACGCATATGACTTCAAACCTTACAACAAAAAGCCCCCGGCTTCTCTCGCTCGATGTTTTTCGCGGCATTACCGTAATGGCCATGATACTGGTAAATAACCCCGGCAGCTGGGGTCACATTTATCCGCCTTTAGAACATGCAGCCTGGAACGGCTGCACCCCAACCGATCTGGTGTTTCCTTTCTTTCTGTTTATTGTGGGCATATCTATCCCGTTTGCAATGGAAACCAAAAAGGCAGACCCATCTACACACATGACCCTCATGTTAAAAGCGCTTCGCCGGGCTGTCATCATTTTTCTGCTGGGTGTGTTTATGTCTTTTTTCCTGAATTGGGATTTGAGCACCGTGCGTATTCCGGGCGTTCTGCAACGCATTGCGCTGGTGTATCTTATTTGCAGTTTAATTTATATTAAAACAGGCTACCGCGTGCAGGCAGTGCTGGCCGCATTATTTTTAATAGGCTATTATTTGCTTATGACACGTGTGCCCGTACCGGGCGGAACAGCACCCAACCTGGAACCCGAAACCAACCTGGGTGCCTGGCTGGATCGCACCATATTTACTAGCGCCCACTTGTGGAAACAAAGCAAAACGTGGGATCCGGAAGGCTTGCTTAGTTCAATGCCCGCTTTATCTACCGGTTTGCTGGGTATATTGACCGGCACTTGGCTCAGGCAAAAAAACTATACCAGCCAAACCAAAGTTTATGCCTTGCTGGGCGCAGGCATATTACTTACAGGCTTAGGGTTATTATGGAACGTTTGGTTCCCTATTAATAAATCGTTATGGACCAGTTCATATGTGCTGTTTGCAGGCGGCTTGGGCATGCTTTGCTTTATGTTGTGTTACTGGCTTATTGATGTGCAAGGCTACCGCCGCTTTACCAAGCCTTTTGTAGTTTACGGTGTAAATGCCATTACGGTGTTTGTGGTTTCGGGCATGATGGCACGTGCCATGGGCCGTATAAAAGTCAACTTTCAGGGCGACAAAGCAAGTTTAAACACCGCACTTTATGACACCCTCTTTACGCCGTACTTTTCTCCCATAAATGCCTCCCTGGGCTGGGCAATTGGCTATGTATTATTATGGATGGCGATCTTGTGGGTTATGTACAATAGAGGTATCTTGATCAAAATTTAACGAAATGTCTTCTCCATCAAAATTCTTATTGATTTGTTTATTGGTTTTAACTGCAGGCTTAGCAAAAGCACAAACCGCTACGCCGTCAGCCAGTCACCTTAAAGCTGCCGAAGCTTTGCTCAATGCAACTGATATGGCGGCCCAGTTACCCCGCTCATACAGTGCTATTGTTGATGCAAGCAGTGCACAAGTTCCGGCCGACAAGAAAGCGAAGTTCAAAGAAATAATGTTAGCCTTTTTAACCAAGTACATGAACTTTAATGCCATGAAGCCAGACTTGGTTACCCTGTATGCGCAAGAATTCACAGAAACTGAACTAAAACAAATAACTCAGTTTTATTTAACGCCTGCCGGAAAAAAAGTAAACGAAAGACTACCGGCACTCTTGCAAAAAGGCATGGCATTGGGTCAGCAAAAAATGCAGGCACACCTGCCCGAGTTTCAGGCCGAGTTGCAAAAGGCTTTTGGGCCTCAGTAAAGTTATATCCTATTTTATAATTTGCAGATTTTCATAAAACGGCAAATATAAGCTGCCTGTTTTTTCTTTTGGTTCGCCTATTATAATAGCTGTACAATTGCTGTTGGAGTCAATTTCAAACGTAATGCCACGGGTTGTGGTGTATAAGGCATACCGCTCATTGCCCTTTGTATAATAAGCTGCCTTTGTAAGCTCGTAATGCTGCTTTATCTGCTGCAATGGTACGCCTGTATGCACGCTGTCGGCCGTTGTAAACCAGGGCGAGGTAATGCGTATTTGTTTTACGCGGGCGGTTTCATCACTGGTACCCATTTGCCGGGCAGTATAAATCATGGTTTGATGTGCGGTACTATCATGGTTGGCGTACCATATGGACACTGCCTTACCCATGGCGGCGTCACCAGCATCTGGCCTACCCAGTCGTTTTACTACTTCAGCACCGTTATCATTTAATACTGTACGGCCTACAGACTTGCCGGGAACGATAAGCCTGTCGGCAGGAACCGGCTTAACCGATCCCGTGTCCGCATGTTTAACAGAATCAAAGGGTTGATTTTGAGCTTGACTAGAATTAGATGATGGTTTGCAGGCCATCATTAGTAAGGCCGATGTATAAAGAAGGTAACGCATATATACTATATACAAACAACACACCGTTACTGTTGGCATGCAACTAAAATACGGTTGCTTTGTATTATTACAACATGAGTAGCAAAGGGCAGGAAATAATTAGCCGGTGGTTTAAACAAAAAGGATGGCAGCAGTTCCCGTTTCAGCAGGAAATGCAGGACGCCTATTTGGCCGGCTATTCGGGCCTGCTCAACGCCCCTACCGGCAGCGGTAAAACATTTGCGCTGTTTTTACCCTTCCTGGTGGGTTATATAAATCAATACCCCGACACCTATAAAACCCGTACCAACAACGGCCTGCTTATGTTGTGGATAACGCCCTTGCGCGCTTTAACCAATGATATACGAAAGGCCATGCAGGAAGTATGTGATGAATTGGAACTTCCCTGGCGCATAGGCACCCGCACCGGCGATACCTCTGCTGCCGAAAAGCAGGCTCTACGTAAAAAACTACCTGAAGTACTGCTCACCACGCCCGAAAGCCTACACCTGATGCTGGCCCAAAAAGACTACCCTAAACTATTCCAGCACCTGCAAGTGGTGGTTATAGACGAGTGGCACGAACTTCTGGGCAGCAAACGGGGCGTACAGGTTGAGCTGGGACTATCGAGGCTGAAGGGGTTGAGAGGCGAAGAAAGCACAAAGCACGAAGTAGAGGGACTACCAAAAACAGTCAGCTCAAATAATAAATCCGGAATTAAAAGCTCCGTACCTGGTACTAAAGACACTGCGCACCTAAAAATCTGGGGCATAAGCGCTACTATTGGCAACCTGGAGCAAGCGGCAGAGGTGCTGCTGGGTAACAATTATCCGGCCGATAGGATGCGGATGATCAGGGCTAACATTAATAAAAAGCTGGATATACAATCGGTAATCCCCGAAGATGTGGAGAACTACTCCTGGACCGGTCACATTGGCCTGAAACTGTTACCCGAAGTAATGGAGATTGTAGCCAACAGTAAAACCACGCTTATTTTTACCAATACGCGCGCACAGTCCGAAATTTGGTATCACGCCATTTTGGACCGCTACCCCGAGTATGCGGGCATTATGGCCATGCACCATGGCTCGCTTGATAATGAACTGCGCAACTGGGTAGAGCAGGCGCTGCACCAGGGTATACTAAAGGTGGTGGTTTGCACCTCAAGCTTGGACTTGGGGGTCGATTTTCGCCCGGTAGATACTGTAGTGCAAGTAGGCAGCCCCAAAGGTGTTGCGCGTTTTATGCAGCGGGCCGGGCGTAGTGGTCACCATCCGGGTGCGGTGTCTAAAGCCTACTTTATCCCTACACACTCCCTGGAGTTATTGGAAGGCGCAGCCTTAAAACAGGCTATCGAAAATGTAAATTTTGAAAGCCGCGACCCTATTTTGCTGGCTATGGATGTATTGATCCAATACATGGTTACGCTGGCCGTATCAGACGGTTTCCGGGCCGACCAGTTGTACAATGAAGTAAAAAGCACCTTCTCTTTTGCCGATTTGCGCGAAAGCGAGTTTGGCGAGTTGCTAACGTTTATTACAACTGGTGGCGCCACCCTATCACAATATGACGAGTTTTTAAAGGTTGAGGTTGAGGACGGCTTATACAAGGTGAACAGCCGACGGGTAGCTATGCGACACCGTTTCAGCATCGGCACTATTACCAGCAGCGTGAGCCTGCGGGTCAAGCTGCTGCATGGCGGAGGGTTGGGATCTATTGAAGAAAGCTTTGTATCACGCCTTAAACCCGGTGATACATTTTGGTTTGCCGGCCGCAGCCTCGAATTTGTGCAACTGAAAGAAATGACGGCTTTCGTCAAAAAGTCAACCAAAACCAAGGGACTTATACCAAGTTGGGCAGGTGGGCGCATGCCGCTTTCGTCGCAACTATCGTCGGTACTGCGCGATAAGCTGGACGAGGTGGCCCATCATCAGGAAAAAGACCCGGAAGTGAAGGCCCTCCGCTCACTATTTAACCTGCAGGAAGAACTCTCACACCTGCCCAAAAAAAGCGATCTGCTGATTGAGTCGTTCGAATCCCGCGATGGGCACCATTTGTTTTTTTATCCGTTTGAAGGCCGGCTGGTGCATGAGGGCATGGCATCATTAATTGCCTATCGCATTGGCAAAATTAAAAAAGCAACCTACAGCATTGCCATGAACGATTATGGCTTTGAGCTGCTTACCGATGAGCCCATCCCACTCATGGAAGCACTGGAAGAAGATCTGTTCAGCATTCACAATTTAATAGACGATATACAACATAGCCTGAATGCCAATGAAATGGCACGCCGCCGTTTCAGGGATATTGCCAACATTGGCGGGCTGGTATTTACGGGCTATCCTGGTCAGCCTGTAAAAAACCGGCACCTGCAAGCCAGCACAGGGCTGCTGTTTGATGTGTTTATGGAGTATGAGCCCGATAACCTGCTCATCAGGCAATCATTTAATGAAGCGCTGGCATTCCAGTTGGAAGAATTCAGGCTAAGGGCGGCACTACAGCGCATCCAGACCCAGGAAATTGTTATTAAAAAAGTGGAGCGCCCTACGCCTTTCGCCTTCCCTATTATGGTAGACCGGCTTCGGGAAAAACTGACCTTGGAAAGTTTGGAAGAACGCGTAGCCAAAATGGCTCGTCGGTATGATGCTTTTGATCAGGATACCCTTGCCGAGCCGCAGCCTGAACCTGCTAAGGGTAAGGAAAAGAAACCAGCTCCGTCAAAACGCCGTAGCCCCTACATTAAACGCGTTTAGCGGCTGCACTTCCACACCGGCCCTTACTGTTGTGGAAGCGTTTGCCCAAAAAATTTCGGGCTGACATAAAAAACGCCGCTGCTGGGCTTTAAAGCATAGTTTACATAACTGGAATACACTTTGCAACCTTTTGTATGTAACTAACGTACAAGCACATGATGATAGCCTTAATTATTTCCTTAGTTGTTGTAAACCTTGTGGTGGCGCTTTATAAACGTCGTACTATATAAGTCAACATAACTTCCTTATTATTTGCTAAAAAGCTCCGTCTGTATTTTTTTAGGCAGGCTTTTAACAATAAGCTCATACGAATGATCTATCATTTCGCACAGTTGCTTGCGGGTGAGCGAGCCATCCATGTACACAGTATTCCAATGCGTTTTATTCATGTGATAGCCGGGTTGCACTTCGCTGAATTGTTCACGCCATTCCATAGCCAACTCGGGGTCGCATTTAACATTAAAGCGGTTACCCGTATCCAGACTGGTTAGCAAAAATATCTTACCACCCACTTTAAACACCAGCGTTTCTTCGCCAAAAGGCATCGCTTCTTCAGTGTATGGTTTCTGCAGGCAGTAGTCACGCAGTTCTTCCGTATTCATCCATTAAAGGTAATATAATTTGTGTATTCGTTCGGTGTCGGGCACTTGTCATTTCGAGAGATAACAAGTGTAGTATTAAGAAAGGTAGAAATCGGCGCAATGATAAAAAACACTAAGTATGTCACAAAACACCATCTTTGTTCGGATATTTGAATTACTATGAATCTACGCGACTTTACCGTTACCCAACGCTTTTTACGTTATGTAACTATAGATACCCAGTCAGACCCCGAATCATCAACTTACCCATCTACCGAAAAGCAAAAAAACCTTGGCCGTGTGCTGGTACAAGAACTTCTGGAAATGGGCATTGATGATGCACACTTGGACGAATACGGTTATGTGTACGCCACCATACCCGCAAACACTTCCAAAGTAAATGTGCCGGTTATTTGCTTTTGCTCGCACATGGATACCTCGCCCGATAGCAGTGGCAAAGGCGTTAAACCCATTGTTCACCGCAATTACCAGGGTCAGGATTTGGTGCTGCCAGATGATAACACCCAGGTGCTTAAGCCCCAAAACCACCCTGAGCTACGTAATCAAATAGGCAACGATATTATAACTGCCAGCGGCACCACCCTACTGGGCGCCGACAATAAAGCTGGCGTAGCCGAAATTATGGATGCCTGCTACCAACTGCTTCATCATCCCGAAATTAAACACGGAACCATCAAAATACTTTTTACGCCTGACGAGGAAATAGGCCGCGGTGTAGACAAGGTTGATCTTAAAAAGCTGGGCGCCTTTGCTGCATACACCATGGATGGTGAAACCGCCGGCAACATGGAGAACGAAACCTTTTCGGCCGACGGCGCTAAACTGCTGATCAGTGGCGTAAGCGCTCACCCGGGCTTTGCTAAAGGGCAAATGCTAAGCGCCATTAAAATTGCCGGACAAATCATTGCGGCGCTGCCATTCGGGTTATCGCCCGAGGGTACCGAGGGCAAGCAGGGCTTTGTACACCCTGTAGGTATAAGCGGCCATGTAGAGCACGCTATGATTGAATTCATTATTCGTGATTTTGATACGGATGCATTAAAGCAACACGCGCAAACCATTAGGGATATTACCGAAAACATATTGAAAGGTTTTCCGGGTGCAACCTACAAACTACAGGTTAAGGAGCAGTACCGCAATATGAAACAGGCGCTGGATGAACACCCCCACATTGTAGATTACGGCATGGAGGCCATCCGTCGTGCCGGATTAGACGCCAAACTATGCAGCATTCGTGGCGGAACCGACGGATCACGGCTCTCGTTTATGGGTTTGCCTTGTCCCAACATTTTTGCTGGTGAGCATGCCTTTCATGGTCGCCAGGAATGGGTATCGGTACAAGACATGCAAAAGGCTGTAGAAACCATACTGCACCTTGGCGCTATTTGGGAAGAGCGCAGTTAATTACAGCAGCTTTTACGCTATTGTATAGGTAATTTATCACCCGCACTCTTACGCTAAAGCTACCTGCAGTTTTACCCAAAAATGGGCGTGTATTTAAGCCCTATTACAACTATAAAGAATATGCTGGTTTTAACGAACCACATCATACAAAAGCCAGCGTATTCTTTTGCCACGCCTTACCCCACGCAGTTATTTGCATGATAGTTGTAACTACTCCATACAAAACAATAAACATATGGCTATCCCAGTTAATGAAGCACAAGGCAATTAACTTATAGTTATACACTGGTTACTCCGTCTGCTATTGTTTAAATTTGTCGCTTTTTAATGTTTAAGCGTGTTTTTTATATAGTTATTAAATTTTAACAAACAAGTTTGCCAGAATTAGTTGCACAAATCCTTGCTTAACATCCGCTTTGGGCTTTATTAATTAAACTTAGAGCAAAATGTGTATTTTAGTACGGGTTTAAAAAAGTGCAGAAGGCATATCCTTAATTCAGGGTATACTCTTGATGGCAACGCTGTTTTTAGCTGGCACTGGCAAAACTGCTTTTTATAATATGGGGAAATTATTACTTATTCTATCGCTTATTTTACCCATTTGGGCAAATGCTCAAACTACAGCATCTTACATACAGGCAGGCAATGCTAAAGATAAGGTCAAGAATTATAATGGCGCTATACAGGATTATACCCACGCACTTCAGCTCGATTCGACTAATGTAAATGCCATTTTTTACCGCGCAAACTCGCGCACTAATACAGGTGACTTTGCCGGCGCCATTGCCGACTATACGCAAACCATCAGGTTAAAATCAGACAAGGGCGAAGCTTATTACTACCGCGCCAATGCACACAGCAATTTGCAGCACTATGAAGACGCTGTAAAAGATTACACTACGGCGTTGCGCTATCTGCCTAACAATGCTGACATTTATCATTATCGCGCCAACGCTAAAAGCAACCTGAAGGATTTTATAGGCGCTGTAGATGATTTTAATAAAGCCATACAGCTTAAGCCTAACAATGCCGACCTGTACACCTACCGGGGCGTAGCCAAAAGCAATATGGGCGATAATGCCGGCGCTATACTGGATTACGACCGTGCCATTAAATTTAAGCCCAACAGCTCTGAATTGTATTACTATCGCGCCAATGCCAAAGCTGCCTTAAAGAATTACAACGGCTCCATTTTAGATTTTGATAAAGCCATTGCCTTAAACCCACGCAATGCCGAGGCCTTTTATTACCGGGGCAACGCTAAGGTAAATATGGGTAACAACCAGGGCGCAATTAATGACTATAACCAGGCAATGCGCCTCAATCCAAAATTATCAGAGCTGAACCATTACCTGGCTAACGCCAAAATAAACGTAGCCGATAACCGTGGTGCTATTGTGGAGTATACCAAAGCCATTACGCAAAACCCAAACAATGCTGAACTGTATGTAAGGCGCGGCGTAGCCCGCTTAAACATTGGCGATAAAGTAAACGCCTTGGCCGACCTTAACAAGGCCATTCAACTTTCGCCTGATGGTTACCCCGAGGCTTACCGTGCGCGTGCCGGTATACGCTATGATAACAAGGATTACGAAGGCGCCATTGATGATGCCGATTTTGTAATTAAAAGCAATGATAAGGATGATGGTGCATTTGCTATACGGGGTAATTCAAAAGCAGAATTAAAAGATACGGTTAATGCTTTGAGCGATTTGAATACGGCAATTGAACTGAATAACCGCAACAGCTATACCTATTACTCGCGCGGTAACGTAAAGCGCGATTTGAAAGACTTACGCGGTGCTGTAGAAGATTACACCCGCGCCATTGAGCTGCGCCCCGATTATATGGACGCCTACCTGGAACGCGGCAACGTGCGTGCACGCTTACGCAACTTTGCCGGCGCGGCGCAGGATTACCAGCGCGTGCTCGACAATTCTCCAAGAAGCGAGGAGGCTTATTTAAAACTCGGTAACGCCCGTGCCTTGTTTCGGGATTACCAGGGCGCTATTGATACGTACAACCTGGGTATAAAGATCAATCCAAAAAACACCGCATTTTTTATTAAACGTGGTGTAGCCAAAAGTAAGCTGGGCGATACGCAGGGTGCCGCACGTGATTTTAACCAGGTATTGCGCATTGATACCGGATCGGCAGAGGCTTACCAGAACCGGGGTAACCTGAAAGCCGGTTACGGTGATTTTGAAGGCGCTCTTGCCGATATAAACAAGGCAATTTCGCAACGCCAAAGCGAGGAAGCTTACTTGTTTTTAGGAAATGCCAAAGCCGGCTTAAATGACCATTTAGGGGCGATTGATGCTTACAACAAAGCGCTTGACATAAATACCAACAGTGCCAAGGCTTATTATTTCAGGGGCTTATCCAAAGCTTATTTGCCCGATTCATTAAGCGCAATGGATGATTTTAAAAAGGCGTATGAAAATGACCCACAGGATGAGGACGTTTTTGTATACCGGGGCCTGGCTAAATTTGCCTTGCAGGATTCTATTAACGCCATACAAGAGTACAACACCGCTATTGATATGAACCCTAACAACTCGGATGCTTACCTGTACCGCGGCGTGGCAAAATTTAAACTGCAAGATTACCGTGGTGCTATGCTGGATTATACCACAGCTATACAAATGAACGCCGCAAACAAAATGGCTTTCCTGCGCAGAGGAGAACTTAAGGTGCAGCAGAGAGATAGTCGGGGCGCCATTGACGACTTTACGGCCGCCATTGCGCTTGATACCCGCTTACGCCAGGCTTACTACCAACGTGGTATGATACGCGTACAAGTATCGGCCGAAAAAATAAATGGCTGTATGGACCTGAGTAAAGCCGGCGAATTAGGCTTAAAGGAAGCTTACGACGCAATCAGGAAGTATTGTAACTAACCTATTAGCTGCCTAGGTTACCTTCAAGTAAGATTATGGGCTAATTTTGAATGCAGGTGCCGAAGGGAGGGCAATTCTCTTTAGCGTTTAACTCCAACCCTCTTTTGCCCTGCAGGTAGGATGTTAAGATGAATATAGCCAGAATTTTTAGTCTTTATTATCATTTGCTTAACTCGATAAGCAGGCAACCACTTATAAAGTATTACACAATTATTTTACTAAAGCCATCTTTCACACGGCTAAGCTTGGCCTGAAACATGATGCTCATGAGTTCGGCGCGTTTCTTGGCATCATCGGCCATGGGGCCTTCAAAGTTGTCGTTAACAGTTTGGTTAAACACTTGCAGCCAGCGGTCAAAATGCTGTGGTTGTATAGATAACGGCGCATGCCGTGCAAAAGGGTTGCCCCTAAAGCCAGCTACACCAAACAAGGCAGCATTCCAAAAGGCATACATTTTATCCAAATGAGGCTGCCAGTCATCCTTAATTACGTCGGCAAACACCGGTCCCAGCAGTTCATCGTTCCTTACACTGGCATAAAACCGGTCTACCAGCAGCTTAATGCTTTCCAAATCCTTGATATCAAACTTCACTTTCCTTACCATCACTTAGCTTTTCTTTTATTCTAAGATACATATTCCTTTTGTCGAGCGCTTTCTCCAACTGGCCTAAAATGTTTAGTAGATTAGTATCGGCCTCGCTCAGCCAATGTTCGTTTTCAGTCCTAATCACCTCCAGCACCGGTGCCAGCTGTCGTAACAGCTTTTTACCGCTGGCCGATAAAGACACCATCCGCTTACGGCCGTCATTTTCATCCTTTTGTGCAATAATAAGCTTAGCCTTCAGCATCTGGTCGGCAAACTGCACAATAGCGGGGTGCGTCAGCTTTAATTCATCAGCGATATCAACAATAGACATTACCTTTCTCCGGTTTAGCAGTTCAAGCACCAAAAACCATTTTGATTCAAAATTAAGATTAAGCTCCTTGTATATCTTGTTTACGTCTTGCGCCAGCCGGTCGCTCAGGCGTTTCAAGCGCGTAGCCAAAGCAAGCTCGGCCAGTTCGGTAATAAGGTCCATAGTTGATAAATAGTTCCCTAATATACAATCTTTCCTGCACCCATGCGACTCCTAAAGTGCGCCAGAAGGCTTGCGGGCAGCTTTTTACCAGATTTATAAACTAAGCTTCAACCCGGCTATCTTCAAACCGGCAAAATTCTTTAGTCGTTTTTAGCGTAGTGTAATTAAAACCGAATACCCAGCCGCCTGTAGTTAGGATATACTAACAACAACTTAAAAATGAATATTACATTAGAACAAGCGCAGGCAATTATAACGGCAGCACAGTTAAAAGCGCAGGAGATTGGCGTGCCCATGAATATTGCCGTGGTAGATGCCGGCGCTAATTTGAAAGCCTTTGCGCGCATGGATAATGCCTGGCTTGGCTCTGTAGATATATCAATCAAGAAAGCCAAAACGGCACTTTTTTTTGATATGGAATCGGGCGATATAGGTGGCTTATCACAACCCGGAGGCCCCTTGTACAACATTGAAGTATCTAACGGCGGGTTGATATCTTTTCCGGGTGGCGTGCCGTTGAAAAGCGCCAGTGAGATTGTTGGCGCTATAGGCGTATCGGGCGGTAGTGTAGAACAAGACCGTGAGGTGGCTTTGGCCGGAGTTGCCGCTTACAAATAAGAATAAAGTGCTTACTGGTACATACTAGTAAGCACTTATTCTTTTTTTATGGGTTGGTAGACCACAAGCCAGCTTCTTTTACAAATACCCGGCGGTTCAGCTTTAGGTTGTGCACTATAAACTCAGCAAAGTCTTCGGGCTGCATAACCTTGTCAGGATTACCATCCGTCAGTTTCAGATCTATAGCCAAACCTGTAGCCACGGTGCTTGGTGTGAGACTGCTTACCCGTATGTTATGCTTGCGAACCTCCTGCATGAGCGATTCGGACAAGCCAATTAAACCGGCTTTAGATGCGCTGTAAGCACTGGTAACCGCAGCGCCACGCTGCCCTGCTGTTGATGAGATATTGATGATATCGCCTGTTTTGCGCTCAATCATGGCAGGTAATACAGCACGGGTTACATAGTATACGCCTAACAAATTCACTTGTATGGTTTGCTCAAACTTCGCCGGGTCTAATTCTAAAAAGCTACCAAAGTAAGCTACGCCCGCGTTATTCACTAAAATATCAATAAAACCTAAGTCTGCCTGTAATTGCTTAACCGCCATGTTTACGGCTTCCATATTGGCAACATCGGCGGTAGCAACCGCAACTTTTACGTTAAACTGCTGCAGCTCGGCCGCGAGTTGTTCCAGATCGCTTGCGGTACGGGCCAGCAGACCTACGTTTACACCTTCTTTGGCTAAGGCTATAGCCAGCGCTTTGCCAATGCCTTTACCGGCACCGGTTATCAAAGCTATTTTTCCTGATAATGATTCCATAATTATATGCATCAAAGCTATATTATAAGCGCCAGAGCAACCAATAGTTTACACAAGCTGATTAAAATATGGCAGTGATCCTGTAATCACTTTAACAAGTCGGCAAAAAAATTATCAGTAAAATCGGCACTAAAATGCAGGATGTGATCGAGGTGGGCAAATTCCTCACGCTGATGGGTGGTGGTTAATACCACCGCAGGCATACCTGCATTTAATGCCGCTTCTGCACCTTTGGGTACGTCTTCAAACACCAGGCAGTCAATTGGGTCTACCTGTAACACTTGTGCGGCTTTCAAAAACGTTTCGGGATGAGGTTTGCTCAGCAGCACATCATCGGCACTTACAATGGCTTTAAAGTAATGACGGATGTTAAGATTATCCAGCACAAAATCGATATTAAAAGGTATAGCAGCTGATGCAATTGCCATCGGCACTTGTTGTTGATATGCTTCTTCTAACAGATTGGCCAAACCGGGCAATAAGGCAAGTTGAGGCAGGTATTCCTGCTGGTAGCGTTGCTCTTTGGCAAATGACAGCGCTTTCTTCTCCTCCTCTGTAAACCGCTGCGCGCCAAATACCCGCTCCAGCACTTCATCATTTTTGCCGTACATCTGTACCTTAACTTCGTCCCAGCTAAAATTGCCACCCAATTCTTCATTAAATATGCGCTGCCAGGCCTTGGTATGGTAGTCCATATCGTTTATCATGGTACCATTCATATCAAATATTAATGCGCGCGGTCGTTTAGTCATGGTTGCAAATAGGCTAAAATTAAACATTAAGGCAAATTTTTGTTACAAAAGCCGGTTAGTCATCTACACATGTACTTTTTGCTACCTTTGCCGGCGCATTATTCGTCATGAATCTGAATAAAATTATAGCCTCAATTTTTGGTGTTGGATATATAAAAGGCGGGGGTACCGTAGCTGCGGTAATTACTTGTTTAGTTATATATCTGCTACGCCCAACTGATGTTTTTGAACATATTTTGGTATTACCTTTAGCCACTGTATTGGTTACCCTAACAGGCATCCATACCGGCAATCAGGTAGAGGCCGATTGGGGTAAAGACAGCTCCCGGGTTGTGATAGATGAAGTAGCCGGGCAAATGATAGCCTTGCTATTTGTCCCGTTAACCAATTTTAACCTTATAGTTGCACTGATACTTTTCCGCTTTTTCGATATTGTTAAACCCCTCGGCATACGCAAAATGGAAAAGCTCCCAGCCGGCACCGGCGTAATGATGGATGATGTGCTCGCCGGCGTTTATGCCAACATTGTGCTGCAAATCATTCTTTTTATTATCAGCCGTTATGTTTAAACTTATTTAATTTTGATCAGGTAATCGGTAGTGCAGGCTTGCTTTCGGGTAGCCGGATTCAGAAACTCCTTGGTTAAGCGGGTTATACCAAAATCGGTATCAGCATAAACAACTTCGTATTTTACACCTTCTTTCAGCAGGTTAGCCTTAGCTTCGGGCGTAGTGAATATCCACACTTCCTCGCCTTTAGCTCTCTTCTCCTTAATACCCGGAACGCCAATAAAACCCGTGAGGTTTTGTGCGTAGAAGTTGAACCCTGAACTGTGATGATAAAAGTTATAAATATGCTGTTTAGGAATATGATTGCGGTTAACCACCTGTGCCAAACCTATACCGCCCTGGTAATTTAACAATTGCTGGTATACATTACCGTTAATAAGCACGTTGGTAAGTGATGCCATTAAAACCGAAAGTACCACCAGCCTGGTTAGCACCTCGCGCTCTTTAACCAGCACATAAACCATTGCAGCCAAAACAACAACCGATACCCCTATAACCGACCAAGAATGTACTGGGAAACACCAAAAGTTTAACAGCACCAGCAGCACAGCTACAATGGCAATTACTAAATACTGAATAATTAGGTAAATATTAAGGCTACGCTGATGATGCAACTCAAATTTAGCAATAAGCAACCCGGCAGTAATAAGCGCAAAAAACGGGAACAGGATATTTAAATAATGCGGCAGCTGATAACCCGATGATGATATGATAACAAAGATGAAGATGATGGTACCAACTGTTAAGAATTCGTAATGCTTAATGGGCCTAAAACGGTTCTTTACAAAAAAGGCCACCCTGTCGAAAAACGCCACATAGGTAAGCAGGCAAAACGGCAGGAAAGCCCATAGCAGGGTATGAAAAAAGAAAAAATAATCTTTGTGCCCTTTACCCCAATGCTTGCCATCCAGTCGTTCAAAATTTTGCTGCCAAAGGATGAACTTTACGCCCGATACGTTGCGCATATTACGCACCACCTTTTCGGGATGCAGATCATATTGCAGGTAATAACAGTACACGCAGGGGGCAATAAAAATAGCCCAGCAAACCAACACCACCAGCCAGCGCCAGTGAAAAATAGCTGTCCAGTTGCGCTGATATACCAGTAGAAAGAACAGTGCAGCGCAAGGCATTACAAATCCAATCATACCCTTGGTGGTAAAAGCCATAGCCAACCCTAAAGCTGCCAGCACATAGTTGTACAAACGCGCATTATAAACCGATTCTACCAATTGCCAGGTAGCAAATATGATACTGGCCGTAAGCAGTGCATCCATACGTACATCGTTATTAGCCAGAAACTGGGCCTGAGCACTGGCATAAATTACAGCAGCCAGCAGGCCGGCCGGTTGATTATACAAGCGCTTACCCAGCTTGTATGTAGAAAACAAGCCTAAAATGGTTGCTAACAACGCTGGTATTTTATAAGCAATAGTATTTACGCCAAACAGGTTGAACGACAGGGCAGACAGCCAGAAATGCAGGTGGGGTTTGTCCAGGTAATCTTTGCCATTATCATCAACCAGGTTCACATAATCATGGTTTTGCACCATGTGCAGGGCAATGTTAGCGTGGTGCGAGGCATCCTCGTTCATCAGGGGTACAAACAGGCCAAAAACATAGGCCACCGCTAACGAAAAAAACAGCCAGAACCAGGTTTTATTATTAATAGGATTTTGCGTCATGAATATGTGCGGATCAAAAGCTTAGGCCATTAAGCACAAGCGTTAACACAGCAAAATTACTTATTTAAGAATATACTTAACCTGTTTAGCAAAACATTAACAGAAACGCACCTGTTTACCAGCTACAACAACATATATAACCATGATTATGAAAAACATAAAGAGCTTAGCTGCTATAGCATTAATAGCCGCTTCATTAACCGCATGCGGGGGTAACGGCGGCGAAAATAAAAACGTAGGTGGCTCTACCGATACTGCCAATGCAGTAGAGGGTTCAAATGCAGGCAATGAAACAACAGGCTCAAGCATGACCACCGATTCAACCGGTAAAGATTCAACCAGTATGAGTGAAGGCAATGCCAAGCCCGATGGCCGTCCGCAACAGTAATTAAACAAAAAGCGTCATTACCAAGCAGTAATGACGCTTTTATCAAAATACGAAATTCAACACCGGGATTTCGAAATCAATTTAATCTATCCACTCAAAACGGGTATAAGGCACCAGTACCTCCGGTATTTTAATACCTTTATCAGTTTGGTTATTCTCCAATAGGGTGGCTACAATACGCGGCAGTGCCAGTGCGCTACCATTTAAGGTATGCGCCAGTTGAGTTTTACCCTCGGCATTGCGGAAACGCAGTTTTAAGCGGTTACTTTGGTACGTTTCGAAGTTAGAAACTGATGATACCTCCAGCCAGCGCTGCTGTGCGGCGCTCCAGGTCTCCATATCATACGTAAGGGCCGACGTAAAGCCCATATCGCCGCCACATAAACGCAGTACGCGGTAAGGCAAGCCCAGCTTTTGCAGCAAGCCTTGTATGTGTGTGCTCATTTGCTCCAGTATATCATATGATTGATCGGGATGTACTACCTGCACAATTTCCACCTTATCAAACTGGTGTAAGCGGTTCAACCCACGTACGTGTGCGCCATATGAACCTGCCTCACGACGGAAACATGGTGTATAACCACAATTTTTGATGGGTAGTTCGTCACCCTTCAATATTACATCGCGGTACAGGTTGGTAATAGGCACTTCAGCAGTAGGTATCAGGTACAAGTTATCCTGACCAACAAAATACATCTGTCCTTCTTTATCCGGCAGTTGCCCGGTGCCAAAACCCGATGCTTCGTTTACCATCAGCGGCAGCATCACTTCGTTGTAACCGGCTTTTTCGGCCTCATCCAAAAAGAAACTAATTAAAGCACGCTGCAATTTAGCTCCCTTGCCCTTATAAACCGGAAACCCGGCGCCGGTAATTTTAACGCCCAGTTCAAAATCTATAAGGTTATATTTGGTGGCCAGTTCCCAATGTGGCAGGGCATTTTCGGGTAAGTTAGGTCTCTCGCCATTCTCCAATACTACCTCATTGTCATCAGCGCTTACTCCTTTCGGCACACTAGAATGAGGCAGGTTGGGCAGTATTACCAGTTTTTGCTGTAACTCTTGCTCAATGGCGCTCAGCTGCTCGTTTAGCTGCTTAATATCCTCTTTCCAGGTTCCGGTTTGCGATTTAAGCAGGTCGGCTTCAGCTTTCTGTCCATTACGCATGAGCTCACCAATACGCTTGGCGGCCGTGTTGGCCTCGGCCGATGTAGTGTCTAAATGGTTTTGCGTCTGACGGCGGTTATCGTCTAAGCGTATAATTTCATCAACCAGTTCGGGCTGTTTAAAATTTTTAACAGCTAAACGTTCTAAAACCTGTTCCTTGTTATCGCGGATATAACTAACTTGCAGCATTATTTCAGATAATTTTCGCAGCAAAGATAGGATGAGTTGCGGGTTGTGAGTGGTGAGTGGTGATTTTTTTTCACTTGCGCTCAACCAATCAGCCTGTAACCACCACCCGTAAGCAACATGACCGGTAAACTTTACTTAGTGCCTACACCCATCGGTAACCTAGAGGATATGACCTACCGGGCCATCAGGGTGCTAAAAGAGGCCGACCTGATACTGGCAGAGGACACCCGTACCTCAGCCCCCCTGCTCAAACATTTTGGCATCGAGAAAAAGGTATTTGCGCATCATCAGCACAATGAGCATCAATCATCAACCGAAATTGTAAAGTTCTTGCTGGAAGGAAAGAATATAGCGCTTATATCAGACGCCGGCACGCCGGCTATCTCCGATCCGGGTTTTTTCCTGGTGCGTGAGGCCCTACGGCATGATTTGCCCGTGGAATGCCTGCCGGGCGCCACTGCTTTTGTGCCCGCCCTGGTTAACTCGGGCTTCCCGACGGATAAGTTTTGCTTTGAAGGTTTTTTACCGCTGAAAAAAGGCCGCCAAACACGGTATAAATATTTAGCTGAAGAGGAGCGCACCATTATTTTATATGAGTCGCCCCATCGCCTGTTAAAAACGCTGGATGAAATGATTACTTACTGGGGAGCCGACAGGCAGATCTCCGTATCGCGCGAGCTCACTAAAATGTTCGAAGAAACCGTACGTGGAACAGTAGCCGAGGTAAAAACGTATTACGAAACGCACCCTGTTAAGGGCGAATTTGTGATCTGCGTGGCGGGGAAGGAATAGTTCATCCAAACTCTCTAGAAATAAGACTTGAGATCCGTTTATTAAAGAACCGCAACGCCATCCCGAACGTTGCACCAAGAATACGACTGTAAAATAGTGGTATAATGTACTAAGCAATGCTAGGGAATATCAAACCGGTTCCGTTCACCGTCTTTATGCTTGAAATTAAATTTGTAGGCTACCCGTATTCCAGCGGCTGGAGGCAAGCGCGTGTAAGCCTGCAAAAAGTCAGTCCTTAGCGAAAACTCTATGCTGCTAAAGCCATCAAGCGTCCAATCATACCCTGCACCAACGGCACCGCCGGCACCTGCTACACCGTTATCATTCCCCCCTGCATAAACGGATGGGCCTGCGTAAATAAACACCGTTTTACTAACATAGTATTTAGCGGCCATGTTTAGAAAGGCTACATCCATATTGGCTTCCTGCTTACCTTTAAATTTTTCCAAGCCAAGTACCGGCATAAAAGCCCATTGTTTTTTGGAGAATAACTGCATCTGTAGTACCCTGTCGCGGCCAATGCTATAGCCTGTTTTGAAGGGGAAATTTAAACCGGCGCCAACACCAATTGAATTACGTGCCTGGCCATAAGCCACTTTGAAAGCGATATTAAACAGTACAATAGAAAGAAGAATAGGCCTGGCAAATCTCATGTAATAGATAAAGCAAACACATAAGCGTGCTTTTATTAAGGTTGATGTTTTCTGTTGTGCAAACGCTAAAACAGCTTCAATTGTTCGGGCACATCGTCCCTTTTTACTTTAGGGGCTAGCTCTCCAAAGTTGGATACCGAAATACCCAGCAAGCGAATACGCACGTCATCAGGCTGTGTGGCCAGCAGCAGTTGCTTTGCTGTAGTGCTAAGTGTTTGCACATCACCAATGGGTTGGGTAAAAGATTGATTACGGGTGATCTGCTTAAAGTCGCTGTATTTAATTTTGAGTGTTATGGTGCGGCCTTTAAGATTATAGCGTTCGAGGCGGTCGGCTACAGTTTGTGCTATTTTATCCAGCTCGGTATGCATTTCTTCGGTCTCGGTCAGGTCGTAGGCAAAGGTATCTTCGGCACCCATGCTTTTCGTTTCGCGGTGCGGTTGTACGGGCCGGTCATCAAGGCCACGCACAATTTGATGATAAAAGCGGCCTGTTTTACCAAAGTGCTTAACTAAATCGTCTTGAGTAAGCTGCTTTAAATCAGCACCGGTATGCAGCCCCATCTTTTTCATTTTCTCTGCAGTTACTTTACCTACGCCAAAAAACTTTTCGACCGGTAACTGCTCCATAAAATTTTCAATGGCCGACGGACCAATAAACTTCAACCCATCTGGCTTGTTAATATCAGAAGCAATCTTAGCCACAAACTTATTAACCGATACCCCAGCCGATGCCGTAAGCTGCAACTCATTCTTAATGGCTTTTTTAATTTGCATGGCAATTTCTATAGCCGACCCTATACCCAATTTATCTTCGGTTACATCCAGGTAAGCCTCATCTAACGAAAGCGGCTCAATTAAATCAGTATACCGGCTAAATATTTCGCGTATGTGCCTGGAGACTTCTTTGTACACCGCAAACCGCGGGCGCACAAACAAAGCGTGCGGACACAATTGCAATGCTTTTTTTGAGGGCATTGCCGAGCGAATGCCAAACTTACGCGCTTCATAACTGGCCGTTGCCACCACACCTCCCCGGCCCTCCGGCAATCCGCCTACCACCAGTGGCTTACCTCTGTATTCGGGATTATCGCGCTGCTCCACAGATGCATAAAAAGCATCCATATCAATATGGATTATTTTACGGTAGGCATTGGGTAAGAGCATATACAAATATAACAACTGCGAGCGAGTTGCTTGAAGGCTGTGTAATGCTTAATTTTTTAAGTTGAGCAATAGCCAAGAATCACATTTTGCATGAGCTACACGTAAGCATACGGACATACACGCTCAAAAAGGATATTAATTAGCCCGGCTCTTGTCGCCGTCAGTAATTTGTTTGATGAGGGTACCCCAGGCAATAGGGTTAAGCAGTGGGTTAGGTATAAGGGAGTGTGAGTTAAGTATCCTATTGTGCATATCCTGCCCAACGGCCGATTGTATTTCGTTGGCATCGCGAGGCAAGGTGCTGTTGGCCGCCGCAAGTGAGCTCCGGCTCAGATTTTTGCGGGCATTTTCTAGATCATCATCGGCCAGTTTCATGGTGAGGAAATCTTTTTTAAACTCATCAGTAGTAGCCCAGGGGAACATATGGAAAGCCGGCAGGTTAATAACCTGCGGCTTCATAAATATTTGAATCGTGTGGCTTTTATTAGCCAGGTTAGCGGGTATAACTACTTCCTGCGGCGCAAAGCCTACCGATGTAAACCGCAAAGTATCGCGCTCGTGCACTACAAAAGAGAAGTAACCTTTGTAATTGGCAATAAAAACAGAATTTTTGTTAGACAGGTTAGTGATGGTTACATAAGGTACTATTACCCTATCGCTGTCGGCATTAAAAGTAATACCGGTAAATTGCACCAGGGGCTTATCTGCCTTTTGGGCAAAAGCAGTCACTGCAGCAAACAGGCATACAATTAAAATCAGCAAACACTTCTTCATGGAACACTTAAGCCGTATAATATTATTTACGCCGGGTTTATTCAAATAGTTTCAGCAAGCAAAAATAATGTTTAAAATAAAATTGGGCTAAGCTTTAACATTACTTAACATTAACGCATATTGGCTGGCAAAACCGCATTAGGATCGTCCATATCGGTTAAGTTTAAAGCCTCAACCGCAGTTACCTCGGGCACTGCCTTCATAATGGCCTGCTCAATTCCTGCTTTTAGAGTCATGATGCTCATAGGGCATGAACCGCACGAACCCAGTAACTTTAATTTAACAACATTATCAGGAGTAATCTCTTCTACCGAAACATTCCCCCCGTCAGCTTCCAAATATGGTCTTATGGTATCGAGAGCTGCTTCTACCTGATCAAATAAACTCATGTTTATACTTTTTTGTAATGTAAAGATATTAATTTTTTAACGATTTATGACGTCGGCATAGTCTGTTGCCTTTGCGTTATAAATCGATACTTGCTGTGCTACGCGCTCGGCTATATGGCCAAACGCCTGGTGCATTAAGCCTGCACCCTCCAGCACGGCCGGTTTTCCTGCATCTCCCGATTCGCTAATGCTTTGCACCAGTGGAATTTCTCCCAAAAACGGCGCATTTACTAACTGAGCCAGCTTTAAACCGCCACCCTGACCAAAAATATAATATTTATTATCGGGCAGTTCTGCAGGTGTAAAGTACGACATGTTCTCGATCACACCCAGTATAGGCACATTGATAGATTCCATCATGAACATCCCCACACCTTTCTTGGCATCGGCCAGCGCTACGTTTTGCGGCGTGGTTACAATAACAGCGCCCGTTATGGGGAAGCTTTGTGTTACAGTGATATGAATATCGCCGGTGCCTGGAGGCAGGTCAACTACTAAATAATCCAGCTCACCCCAGTCGGCATCGTTAAATAATTGTTTTACCGCCGTTGATACCATTGGCCCGCGCCATGGCACAGGTTGATTAGGATCGGTAAAAAAGCCTATTGAAAGCAATTTAATACCATATTTTTCAATCGGCTCAATGCGGGTTTTACCATTCTCCTGGCTCGCTTTAGGCCGGGCTCCTTCTAAACCAAACATAATAGGCACCGAAGGACCGTATATATCCGCGTCAATTAAGCCCACCTTGGCCCCACTGGCTGCCAAACTTAAAGCCAGGTTAGCCGCCACGGTTGATTTACCTACCCCGCCTTTGCCCGATGCTACGGCAATAATATTTTTAACGCCCGGTACGCCGGTGTTTTTTTGCGTGGTAACGCGCGAGGTCATATTAATGCTCACTTCAATATCCGGGCTGATGAAATGACTGATCGCATTGCGGCAGGCATTCTCAATGAGCCCCTTTAACGGACAGGCCGGCGTAGTTAATATCACCGAAAAGCTAAGCTTGTTACCTTCAATATGTATATCCTGAATCATGTTCAGCGTAACCAGGTCTTTTTTCAGATCGGGCTCCTCAACATTACTTAAGGCTTGCAGTACTTGTTCTTTGTTTAGTTGCATGTTTTTATATTGACACAAAAATACTAAAACAGGGGCGTATTGCTTTTGTTAGAGAAATAATTGCGGTTCGAAATCGTTTTATAGCCGATAAGATTTAGTTTTGGATAAAATTTACTGATGCATCGCCTTAACCCTAAATATCTTCGTATAGCCGGCATTGTGCTCGGCATAATTGTACTGTTAATCCTGATCGGCGGGTATGTAGCATATTCAAAGCGCGAAACATTGCTGCAAAATGCTATCAGCAAAGCTAAAGCAAAAGCCAAACGCGAGTATAATTTAGATGTAAAAATAGGCAAAGCCAAGTTCACCGGCCTCAGCAGTGTGGCTTTTGATCACATCAGTATAGTGCCCTACCAGCGTGATAGCCTGCTGCGCATCGACAATTTTGAACTAAGCGTAAAGCTTTGGCCGCTAATTTTCGGCAACATTAAACTGTCAGACGTAAAATTGGTGGATGGCTATTTAAATTTCATCAGTAAAAACGGCGTACGTAATTATGATTTCCTGTTCCGTAAAAAAAGAGACTCTACTTCAACCAAGACCAAATCGGGTTTAAATGAGTTTGCTGATAACCTCATTAACCAGGTGCTTTATAAAATTCCGGACAATCTTAATCTTCAAAATTTTAGAATAACGTTTGCTGACGATAGCAACCAGGTGAAGTTATTAGCTAAAACCGCTCGTATTGATGATGGAGACCTGACCTCCACCATTGATGTGAACGACCACGAATCCACCTGGCATTTTACAGGCAAGCTACACCCATCAGATAAAGAGATTGACGTAAAACTATACGCCGATGGCAAAAAGGTGGAACTGCCGCTGATAGAAAAGAAGTTTAAGCTGAAATTTAACTTTGATACGCTCACTACACGCCTTAATAAGGTAGAGCACGGCAACGATGAAACACAGGTTTACACTTATTGCTCGGTTAAAAACCTGTTGGTTAATCATCCGGCACTGTCAGCTACAAATGTAGTTGTGCCCGATGGATCAATTGATGCCAATGTGTTTGTAGGTGATAAGTATATATCGCTCGATAGCTCATCGGTTATTCACCTTAAAAAGCTCAACATCCATCCGTATATTAAATATAAAATGCGGCCGGTTAAATTGTATACCGTTAAAGTACATACTGACTGGCAGGATGCGCAGAACTTTTTCGACTCCTTTCCACGCGGGTTATTTGACTCTGTTGAAGGTATACAGGTAGCCGGAAAGCTGCGTTATAACATGCACTTCTTTTTAGATACTTCTAATCCTGATGAAGTACAGTTTGAATCGGGCCTGGCCAAGCAGGATTTCCGGATATTGCGTTTTGGCAAAACAGACCTGAGCCGCCTCAACCGCGAGTTTGTTTACACACCTTACGAAAAAGGCAAGCCTATGCCACCACGTACCGTAGGTCCGTCAAACCCTGATTTTACACCGCTGTACGAAATAGCGCCCGACCTGCGTAATGCGGTTATGACGGCCGAAGATCCATCGTTTTATACCAACCATGGCTTTGTGCAGGAATCACTGCGTAAATCAATAGCCGAAGATTTTAAAGAAAAGCGTTTCAAACGGGGTGGCAGTACTATCTCTATGCAATTGGTTAAAAACGCTTTTTTAAGCAGGCAAAAGACCCTTACCCGCAAGTTTGAGGAAATACTGATTGTGTGGCTTTTGTATAACGGCCAGGTGATGACCAAGGACCGCATGCTGGAAGTTTATTTTAACATTATAGAGTGGGGTAAAAATGTTTACGGCATTGGCGAAGCAGCCCGGTTCTACTTTAACAAAACACCTGCCCAGCTTACTTTGGGCGAAAGTATTTACCTGGCCAGCATTGTACCCAATCCAAAGGCAGGTTTATACGCCTTTGAGCCCGATGGCTCGTTGCGTTACCGCCTGCATGGCTATTTCAGGCTAATTGGTAACCTGATGGCTAAACGCGGCTGGACCCAGCGCGACAGCAGCGCTTACGGGTTTTACAATGTACGTTTAAGAGAATCGCTAAGGCAGCGCATTGCTCCTATTGACACCGCAGTGGCCGATAGCCTGATGCAGCAGGATCCTGACGATACAGACGCACCAAACATCTTACTACCAGGCGTTACAGAGCCGCAGGCTGAGCCTGAGAAAAAGCAGGGTTTCCTGTCACGTCTGTTTGGCAAAAAAGATAGCGCTGACCGCCGCAAAGAGGCGATTGCCGACTCCCTTGACGCCGTAAAGAAGCGGGAAAAGGATGCACAAAAAGAACAAAAGCGCCTGGAAAAGGAACGCCGTAAACAATTACGTGAACGTGGCTTGCTTTAATTAATCGCCCTCATTTTTGTCCCTAAAAACCAGGCATCAATAAGTATGACAATATGATTGCAAAAATACATGTTTAAACATGTATTTTTGCTCTACTAAAACAAACAGTCATGTCATTATTAAACGCCTTAGAGTGGCGCTATGCTACTAAGAAATTTGATCATACTAAAAAAATCAGTGCCGATAAGCTGCAAACGTTATTAAAGACAACACAACTCGCACCTTCTTCATTTGGCCTGCAACATTATAAAATTATTGTAGTGGAGGATGCTGCAATACGCGAGCAACTCAAGGAAGCCGCTTACGGCCAAACGCAATTAACCGACGCATCGCAAGTGATAATATTTGCTGCCGAAACAGAAATTAATGAGGCTTACGTTAAAACCTACGTAGACGAAGTTGCACGCGTACGCCAGGTAGACCGTGCAAACCTGGCAGATTTTGAGAACGCCATGCTGGGTTCAATCGCACGCATGGGCGAAGACCAAAAAATTGCTTGGGCACACAAACAAGCTTATATTGCTTTAGGCGTATTAATCAGCGCTGCTTCTGAACTCGGCATTGATACCTCCCCTATGGAAGGCTTCAACGCTGGCAAATTCGACGAAATTTTGGGCTTAAAAGAAAAGGGCTTGACCACTTCTGTACTGGTAAATGTGGGCTACCGTTCGGACGAAGATCCATACAGCCAGTTTGCTAAAGTGCGTAAGCCCGATGCAGAGCTTTTCATCAAAATATAATTACAAATTTAATAGGGGTATATTAGGTTGTAAGGGTTGTCTTTTTACAAGGCAGCCTTTTTTTTGTAAAACCGGCTTCTTTCAAAACTGTTGTAGTTGTAAATAATCTATTATTATGAAAAAGCACGCTCTTTTAATGATACTTGGTGCATTATTCGCCCAGCTATCTTTTGCCCAAACTACAGATACGGTAACTGTAAACTTTGTAAAAAATGCCGCCATGGGTAATACAATGGAAGTTAAAGCCGGCCAACTGGCTGCTAAAAAAGGTAAATCTGCCAGCGTTAAAGCCTACGGCTTGCGTATGATTAAAGATCACACACTGGCTAATGCAGAATTGAAAAAAATTGCCCTTAAAAAAGGCTATTCGACTGCAGTGCCTGCTATGCCTGCCGATCCTATGTTAGCCAACACTACAGGCACTGAGTTTGACAAGAACTACATAACTATGATGGTAGCCGACCATAAGAAAACAATAGCCTTGTTTGAGAGAGCATCAACCAACGCAAAAGACGCGGACGTAAAAGCGTTTGCGGTAAAAACACTGCCTAAATTAAGGCAGCATTTGGCTTCTGTACAATCCATAGCAGCCAATATGAATTTATCTGTACAGTAATTTACAGTACACTTTACCATAAAAGGAGACCAGCGCTGGTCTCCTTTTGTGGTTTATTTAACCACCAATAGCCACTTGTTTCATATTGATTAATATCCGATACTTGGCATACGAATTGTTCAGTTCCTGTTGAATAAAAGCCATGTACAAAAAGATATTAGCCGTAGACGACGATAAGGAAACGTTGGAGATGCTAAGGGATTTACTGTTGAGATACGATTATAAAGTAGAAACCCTTTCCAAGGCCGAGAATATATTTCAGGCCGTAGCACGTTTTAAACCCGATTTGATTTTGCTGGATATTATGCTGGCCGGATTAGATGGAACCATAATTTGCTCAGCACTGAAATCAGCCCCCGAAACGAGGCATATACCTATTATTTTTATATCAGGAAATTACCAGGCTGCATCGCGTTTGTTAGAGAGCACGGAAGGCGCTCCCGATGATTTTGTGCTAAAGCCGTTTGATGTGCAGGCGCTCATTAATAAAATTCAGTTTCAGCTAGCTGCCTGAGGTATACACAGCAGTTTGTAAGCTTACAAATGCAACAAACCACTTGAAATTCAAATAAAAGTATTTATATTTGTGGAAAGAAAAGAGGGGACCTGTGTCCCCTCTTTTTATTTATCAATCAAATTTTGGTAAATGATGAATATTGAAAAGCGGGTAACAGAACTGGTTGAAGAAAAGCTGGCCGAAAAGCCAGGCGTGTTTTTGGTAAGTGTAAAAATGCACAGCAACGGTAAGTTAATTATCCTGATTGATGGCGATACCGGACTTGGCGTAGGCGATTGTGCCGATGTGAGCCGCCACGTAGGCTATCATCTGGAAGAGGAAAATGTAATAGCCGATGCTTATAACCTGGAGGTATCATCGCCGGGTATTGATACGCCTCTTACCCTGCCGCGGCAGTATGTAAAAAACGTTGGCCGCCAGGTAGCTATCAAAACTGCAGATGGCGGCAAACGCGAAGGCAAGTTGCTGGCTTTAACGGCCGACAATGTAATTATTGAAGAAAAAGTAAAAGAACAAGGCAAAAAAGCCGTACTGGTAGAAAGTGCCATTCCGGTTGATAGTATAACAGAAACTAAAGTTTTAATATCGTTTAAATAAGATGAGCAATATTAATTTGATCGACTCCTTTCAGGAGTTTAAGGATTTTAAAAACATTGACCGCCCAACCATGATGAGTGTGTTGGAAGATGTATTTCGCAGCATGATCCGTAAAAAATACGGCAATGACGAAAACTGCGACGTAATCGTTAACACCGACAATGGTGACTTGGAGATATGGCGTACCCGTACCGTAATGGAAGACGGATTTTCGGAAGATGACGACCTGGAAATTGAATTAGCCGAAGCACACAAACATGACCCAGATTTGGAAGTTGGTGACGAGTTTGTTGAACAGATTACGTTAGAAAGTTTTGGCCGCCGGGCTATTTTAGCCGCACGTCAAACACTGGTATCCAAAATTCTGGAGCTCGAGAAAGACGAGATCTTTAAAAAATACAAAGACCGTGTAGGTGAGCTAATTTCTGGTGAGGTATACCAGGTTTGGAAAAAAGAAACGCTGGTACTGGATGATGAAGGAAATGAGCTTTTGTTACCAAAAAGCGAACAAATTCCGGCAGATTACTTCAAAAAAGGCGACAGTGTAAAAGCGGTGGTACACAAGGTTGACATGATGAACAGTAATCCTAAAATCATCATTTCGCGTACCGCACCAGAATTTTTACAGCGTTTGTTTGAACTGGAAGTGCCCGAAATTTTCGACGGATTGATCACCATTAAGAAAATTGTTCGCGAACCGGGCGAGCGTGCTAAGGTAGCCGTTGAGTCATACGATGACCGTATTGATCCGGTAGGCGCCTGTGTGGGTATGAAAGGTTCACGTATTCACGGTATCGTTCGTGAATTAAAAAATGAAAATATAGACGTTATAAACTACACCAATAACGTCCAGCTGTACATTCAGCGTGCATTATCACCGGCAAAAATCACCACCATTAAGTTGGATGAGGAGCGTAAAACAGCCGCTGTTTATTTAAAACCCGATCAGGTATCACTGGCTATTGGCCGTGGCGGCCACAACATTAAACTGGCCGGCAAATTAACCGGTTACGAGGTTGATGTTTACAGGGAGGCCGATGAGCACGAGGAAGATGTGGACATCGAAGAATTCTCAGATGAGATAGATGGCTGGATTATTGATGAGTTTAAACGCGTTGGTTTAGATACAGCAAAATCAATATTAAGTCTGAGCCTTGGTGAGTTGGTTAAACGTACTGACCTTGAAGAAGAAACGATAAAAGAAGTTTTATCAATTCTGCAGGCTGAGTTTGAATAAGCTGAATATATGCCAATAAAAAATCGTAAATTTGCATATAATAAGCAGAGAAAGAATTAATAAATGTCAGAAGACAAAGGTATAAAGTTAATTAAAGCAGTAAAAGAGCTGAACATTGGTATGGGTACCATTGTAGACTTTTTAAACTCGAAAGGTTATAAAGTTGACAAAAACCCTAACGCAGTGCTTAACAGCGACATGTACAGCAGTCTGGTAAAGCAGTTTGCTGCTGATAAAAGCATTAAGGAAGAAGCTAAGCAGATCAACATAGGCAAAATACGCCGTGATGAGCCTGGCTTTGTTCCTGACAAGCCGGCCGAGACACGTGCTAAGGATTTTGAGCAGGAGGAAATCCTGATCAAAAACGCGGGCACATTTGCGCAATCGCCCAATCGGCCTAAAGAGGCTGAAAAGCCACAAGAGCGGCCAGACGGTTCGTTACCGGGCGTAAAGGTTGTAGGTAAAATTGACCTGAACAACCTGAACAAACCCGCTCCGAAACCCGAAGCCAAGCCAGAGCCTGCTCCCGAGCCGGTTAAACAAGAGCCAGTGGCTCCTGCACCTGCTGCTCCGGTAGTACAAGCACCGGCGGCACCTGTGGCCAAGCCAGAGCCTGCTCCCGAGCCGGTTAAGCAAGAGCCAGTGGCTCCTGCACCTGCTGCTCCGGTAGTACAAGCACCGGCGGCACCTGTGGCCAAGCCAGAGCCTGCTCCCGAGCCGGTTAAGCAAGAGCCAGTGGCTCCTGCACCTGCTGCTCCGGTAGTACAAGCACCGGCGGCACCTGTAACGCCTCCGGTTGCAGCTACAAAACCAGAAGCTGAAGTAGCCCCGGAAAACCAGGTAATTCGTGCGAAAGCAGAACGCCTTACCGGCCCAAATGTAATTGGTAAAATACAACTACCGGTTGACAATAACCGCCGTGGAAACGGACCTGCAGGGTCATCAAACCCTAACTCTGCAGAGAACAAACGTAAACGCAAGCGTAAGGAAAACGGACCAGGCCAGGGCCAGGGACCTCAACAAGGTCAGCAACCCGGTGGTCAGCAAGGACAAGGCGGCGGCCAGCAGGGTGGCAACCAGCAAGGCGGTGGTAATCGTCAGGGTGGTTTCCAACAAGGCGGTGGCAATCGTCCGGGTTTTGGTGGTAACCGTCCGGGTGGCGGCTTCCAGCAAGGCGGCAATCGTCCGGGTTTTGGTAACCGAAATGCCCCGGCACCAGGTACACCTAAAGAAGAGCCAACAGAAAAAGAAATACAAGACCAGATTAAAGCTACGCTTGCCCGCTTAAGCGGCGCAGGTAAATCGGGTAAATTTGCACAACGTGCTAAATTCCGTCGTCAGAAACGGGATGATGTAGCTGCATCAGCAGAGGAAGCAGCATTAGAACAGGAACTGCAATCTAAGGTACTTAAAGTTACCGAGTTTGTTACCGCTAATGAGCTGGCCTCCTTAATGGACGTTTCTGTAACGCAAATTATCTCAACATGTATGAGCCTGGGCATGTTCGTATCCATCAACCAACGTTTGGATGCGGAAACCCTGAGCATTGTGGCCGACGAGTTTGGCTATCAGATTGAGTTTGTTAAGCCTGATGAGGAAGAGATAAACCTGGAGGAAGAAGATGCTCCGGAAACACTGATCCCTCGTGCACCTATCGTAACCATCATGGGTCACGTCGATCACGGTAAAACTTCATTGCTCGACTTTATACGTAAAACCAACGTTATTGGCGGCGAAGCTGGTGGTATAACCCAGCACATCGGTGCCTACGAAGTAACACTGGAAGACAAACGTAAGATCACTTTCCTGGATACACCTGGTCACGAAGCGTTTACGGCTATGCGTGCACGTGGTGCCCAGGTAACGGATATTGTTATCATTGTTATTGCTGCTGACGATAGCGTGATGCCGCAAACCCGCGAGGCCATTAACCACGCGCAGGCTGCAGGTGCTCCTATTATATTTGCCTTCAATAAAATTGATAAACCGGGCGCCAATGCCGACAAAGTGCGCGAGCAGTTAGCTGCCATGAACATTTTAGTTGAAGATTGGGGCGGTAAATACCAATCGCAGGAAATTTCAGCCAAATCTGGCTTAAATGTAGGCCTGCTTTTGGAAAAAGTGCTGTTAGAGGCTGAGTTAATGGAACTGAAAGCCAATCCTAATAAACGCGCTGTAGGTACTGTAATTGAAGCAGCCTTAGATAAGGGCCGTGGTATTGTTACTACAGTACTGGTACAAGCTGGTACCTTACGTGTAGGCGATCCAATATTAGCCGGTAGCTATAGCGGCCGTGTTAAGGCATTAACTAATGAGCGCGGTATGCGTGTAAGCGAGGCAGGCCCATCAACACCGGTACAGGTGCTGGGTATGCAGGGAGCACCAACCGCAGGTGATAAGTTTAACGCACTTGAAAGTGAGGTTGAAGCCCGTGATATTGCCAACAAACGTTTGCAATTACAACGCGAGCAGGGCTTACGTACACAGAAACACATCACCCTTGATGAAATTGGCCGTCGTTTAGCGATAGGCAACTTCAAGGAGCTGAACATTATTGTGAAAGGTGACGTGGACGGTTCTATCGAGGCATTATCCGACTCATTACTGAAATTGTCTACAGACCAGATACAGGTTAACATTATATCAAAAGCAGTAGGTCAGATCTCCGAATCAGATGTATTGCTTGCAACTGCTTCTGATGCAATTATCATTGGTTTCCAGGTACGCCCATCGGGCAGTGCACGTAAACTGGCCGAGCAGGAGCAAATAGATATACGCCTGTACTCTATTATTTATGATGCCATCAACGAAATTAAAACAGCGATGGAAGGCATGCTGGCACCAACCTTTGAAGAAAAGATTGTGGCTAACGTTGAAATACGCGAAACCTTCAAGATCAGTAAGGTGGGTACCATTGCAGGTTGTATGGTATTAGATGGTAAGATTACCCGTAACAGTAAAATACGTATCATCCGCGAGGGTGTGGTAATTTACACCGGCGAGCTAGCTTCACTTAAACGTTATAAAGACGATGTGAAAGAAGTAAACACCGGTTACGAGTGTGGTTTGAACATTCAAAACTTTAACAACATTGAAGTAGGTGACATTGTAGAAGCCTACGAGAATGTAGAAGTAAAGCGTAAGCTGGCATAAGCTTTCGGAAATATGAATAAAAAAGGCCGATGTATTTTATATACGTCGGCCTTTTTGTTTTAAGCGAGGTTGTAATCCCTAAAACGACATTATTCGATATAAAGCACTATCGAGAATGAGCAACGCTTTGATCGCCTTCTTTAGTATGCTCTACAGATATGATCCCATCGCCTTCGATCAGGAAGCAGATGAGGCCTACCAGCACCGTGCACGAAAGCCAGAACTCAGCGTAAGGCTTAAATATATTATGGCTAAGGTTAACAAAAAATACTGCTACAAGCAATACTGGTAAGTTTAATAAACATGATGTGCGAGTGTGCGAACCTAAAACAATAAACAGGCCGCCTATCACGTGCAGTACAATGATGATATGCGCTACAATACTTAATGAAACCGCCGTGACCAGCCTGCTCTGCGTCATTAAGGCTGTAAAAGCGCTTAAGTTTAAGGCAAAAGATACACCTTTCCAGATCAATATCATGCCTAATACAATGCGGAAGTAATCTAACCATTTGGGGTGATGGCGATCGCCCCAGAGTTTAACTTGGGATAGCAGTTCCATAATGTTTAAAATTGGTATACTAATACAACGCACAAAGCCCGTAAAATGTTATTTTACAGGCTAATGTTTAGATGCTGAGAACTATATGGTAAGCCTATTAATTAACCTTAGCGGCTATAATATTGTCGGCAAAGCGCTCCATCTCTTCGAGCTGAGGGCTGCATTGTAAAAGAAAGAAATCGACGCCAACCTTCTCAAACTCGGCTATACGATCCTGAACCTGCCAGGGTGTACCGGTAAGGCCCGAGCGCAAGCCCCGGTTTGAGACCGAATAATCATGCAATGAAACGCGTTGCTCCAGTTGAGTACCCGACAGCCACTGCTGGTAATTTTTGTAACCCGATGAGCCTTCCTGCACGTTTGTAATGCGTTCCAGTTCTTGTTTAACTTCCTGCTCGTTATTGCGGATGATGCTGTACGCGGCCACGCCATAAAGCATAGGCGGCAAACCCTTCTTTTCGCGACGTTCGCGCATGTCGGCTATCCGGCGACCTATCAGCTCGGGTGAGTCGCCGTGCATCACGTACCCATCGCAGGTAGAAGATATCAGATCTTTAGCCGCGTCAGATTCGCCGCCGGCATATATTTTAGGCCGGGGTGTTGATACCGGCTTAGGTTGCAAGATATTGTCTTTTACCTGGTAGTATTTACCCTCAAAGCTGTAGTTGTCGCGGTTCCAAACGCTGTCTACCACGTTCAACCACTCCGCCGTGCGGGCATAACGGTCATCATGCTGTTCAAATTGGATGCCGTACTTTTCGGCCTCATCTTTCCACCATGATGATACCACATTTAATGATATACGCCCGTTACTGATGTGATCTATATTAGCCGCTTGCTTGGCTAACTGGGCAGGGTTATGAAACGTTGGCCTTACAGCCACCATCAGTTCCTGTTTATGCGTAACAGCGGCCAGTGCCGCGGCAGTAGACCAGGCATCTAACGAAGGTGCCTGCTCTCCCTTAATATCGTTCAGGTAAAGTTCGGCTATCAGGGCCAGATCAAAACCAATTTCTTCACTGCGCATGGCCAGCTTCTTTACATAATCCCACGTAGGGGTCATGTTCTCGTCTTCTACATTGCGCAGCCACCCGCCAAACACGGGTAACCAATATCCGTAATTCATTATTGAGTTGTATGTTATATTGTAGGTTGTGCGTTGTAAGTTGCAGACAATTCATTTCGGGTATTACCTCAAAATATACTTACAACGCACAACTTATCTTAGACCACCGCTACATCTTCAGCTTTTTTAACTGCTTCCTGCTCCAGGTATTCCACCAGGCGCTCGTGCGGGTTAAAGCCAATTACGTTAACGGCATCGGCCACAAAGTTTGATAGGGCGTTTACATCGTAATACAGCACCTCACCGTCGCGGTCGTCAATAATATATTCAATGCCACCTACATCAATACCGCTTTGCTGTACCAGTGTCTCAATGTTTTTAATTACATCAGCAGGTGGTGTATAGGCTTCTACTTTAAGTCCATTTTTAGGCGCATCAAGCGCACAGGCATTACGAACTAAATCCTGACCTGTAGTTGTCTGGCATATATCGGCCGGGCACAGGTTAAAACTTTCGCCGGTGGTGTATACTTTAATGCCGTATAAAAATTTGCCGCCCAAAGTTTCTACACGCGTAATGTAACCGCCACGGGCCGGAATAAATTCCTGCACCAAAGCAGTATGGTCAATTCCTAAATCAATTTGATTGTTTTGAATAGCCTCACGCACTTCGTCCATCGAATTAAATTTTTCGATACCAGCGCCACTTCCGCCAATATTAGCTTTCACCACTAGGGGGAAGCGCAGGCCTTCGGTAGCGGCCTCAATTTGCGAAGGATGATTAATGACCCTTGATTTTGGGTATTTGATACCCAGTTGTTCCATCAGCATTAATTGTAATGCCTTTGATGTTTCGTACACAAAAGCGCGGTACCCGTTAATAACCCGTATGCCATGATGCTCCAGGTGTTTCAGGTAGTTTAGTGTATAAAAAGTACCCTGCACGCCACCACGCAAATAAGCCGACGGACTCATGCGGTTAAAGAACAGCGACATTTGTGGCGTCTTCTCTTCTATGGCATAAAAATGCTGGGTCGGATTTACAGTTTCGTAAGGAATACCTTTTTTCTCAAGCTCGGTAAATAGTGGCTTAAACCAATCCGGGTGCTCGTGCGATATAATAAATGGTAACATAATTAGTCAGTTGCTTAAAATCAAAGTTATGCACTTTACCAGCGGCGTCCAACAGGCCCTGTGTAAAATTTCAGTCTACAATGGTTGTAGATTTTTAACATGTGCCAACGAAATTATGTTTGCATCAACCGCTATTAAAGCAATTACTGGCAATGTTTAGCCAGGTAACTGTCGGCCATATTGCTTCCGGTATTTTTAACAAAGTTCCAGTCTTTACAAGCGCCTTCCTTATCGCCTTGCTTAAGCTTCTGGTTGGCTTGCTCAAGCAAGTCCTTCCAAAGATCCTCGTTAATGCCTAACTCCGTTTTAAGCGCCTCAATGGTGCTTTCTTTTTGTGTTGGGGCCTTACCTGCATACTTGTTAATATAATAATTAGTTACGGCATTTTCCAGCTCTTGTCTTTTTTGGTAGGCTATAATGGCTTCTTGCATACTCATCATTCCTTCTGTACGCTTTTGGCACTTTATGTAATCGGGCCGGAAACGGATAGGGAGTACTACTCTTACCGCATTGGTGTAACCTGCGGGGACTTCCCATTTACCAGAGGTTAGTTTTACCACACGCAAGGCTTCTTCATCCAGATCAATACCAGGCCCCTGCTGAACCTGAGCGTCGGTTACTCCGCCAGCTTTATCAATATTAAAGCTTACTTGTATAGTAGCAGCAATGCAGTTCTGACTCGAAAACTCAGGGTATATGATGTTAGCTGCAATAAAATTATCAAGCGCGGCTGCACCACCTTTAAACGTGGGCTGCGCATAGCCGCTAAACAGGCCGCAAAAGCCTGTGGTTATTATAGTTAAAAGAACTTTTAACATTTTAAATCAATTACTTAACTTAAACGCTAACAGTTAAATCAGATTATGGTTGCGGCTGTAAATTGCAAAATTAAATTTGGGTCGGCAATATTTTGCCGCCAGTGCTCCATTTGCGAGTAAGGAGCTACACCCGGATAATCACCAGCCAGCCCTTCCATATCGAACATCAGCTGAAAGTGCAGGTGAGGTGGCCAGTTACCATTTTCGGTTATATTGCCAAACTGCGCCAACTGCTGGCCTTGCGTAATTACCTGGCCAATGCTTAAATCCTGTAAACTGGCACGGTTTAAATGCCCATATAAGGTATACAGCAGTAATCCATCAAGATGGTGTTCCAAAATTATGGTAGGCCCGTAATCACCAAAGCTGTTATTATCCTGAAAGCTGTGCACATGGCCTGCTAACGGAGCGTATACAGGCGTACCGGCATCGGCCCAAATATCTGTTCCTAAATGTAAACGGCGGGGCTCTGCTCCGCCTGTGCCAAAAAGTTTGCTGCGTGCATACAAAGTACGGTGCTCCATGTAGCCACCTATACCATAACGGCAACCGCTTTGCAGTAACTCCTGGCTTACCCACGCACTAAACTTAAGTGTGTCTGCAATATCTTCGCTCGACAGCCTGGTATTGTTGCTGGTAAAATCAAACTGCAACAGGCGGTCAGTACCAGGATCAAAGTCAACAACCCCACTTACCTTATTACGGTTGTTCTGCAAATAGGTAGCCAGCTGCTCGTGCTTGCTCATTTACTCAGTTTCGCCCTCCTCGCTCTGGCGTGGCTCTTTACTTATTTTGTCAAAAATCTTGTCCATACGCTCTACATACTCGTTGGTATCATCCACAAAAAACTCCAGTTGGGGTATTACCCTTACCTGGTCTTTAATGCGGGCACCTAGTTTATAACGAATTTCAGACGCATGCGACTTTACAGTTTGCAGCGATTGCTGCGTATTGGTGTTGTTGAAAAAGCTTAGAAATACCCGGGCAATAGCCAAATCGGGGGTAACTCTCACCTTGGTAATAGTTACCAGCGTGTTGGGCAAATAATTCATTCCTTCGCGCTGAAAAATAGCGGCCAGGTCTTGCTGTAACACACCGGCAAATTTTTGTTGACGTTTTGATTCCATGATAATTATTTTAGGTGAAAGGCTATATAAGGATAAAGGTAAAAGGTTAAGGCCGGAGTTTGGTTTTACGAAACTGACAATTTAAAGCAATTCTGCTTACCAGCTGCTTTGCTATCCTTTTAATTACAAAGATCGGGTGGTATCTCCCTGGTTATCTTGAGCACTTTTTTTACCACCAGGGTGCTATCATACTCCGAGCCTATACCCTCGCTACCTGATGGGATCTTTTTGCCTTCAACCTCAACATAAACAGGCTCGTAAGGCTTTTCAAAATTCATTTGGGTATACTTTAGCTCTAATTGGGCTGAGCTGTCGGTTACCCAGTATTCGTGCGTATCGTCACAGTTTTTAAAAGATTTTATCTCCGGACCAAAACTGTACAAGCCCTTAAACACCTGGGGCTCGTCTTTCCCGGCTTTTTGCTTACAAGCAAAGCAGCAGGTTAAAATAACCAGCATTGCTAAACTCCATTTAAAACGCTTATACCCCATGCTGCAAATTTATAAATCCTGTTTAATTTCGTCTAACCCTTTTACGCTTAAACGAGCGCTAATACCCGACGCAATAACTGAGATACCCGTTACAGTTAAAAAAACGAGGATAAAGTCAGTAAATTTCATATCAACCGGGTAGGCATCAATCACCATCATTTGGCCACCCATTTTTACCAGCCCAAAATGTTGCTGTAGTATACAAAATACTAGTCCTACAATGATGCCTGCTATACAACCGGTAACCGATATCATCATGCCCTCAAAAAAGAAAATGCCTTGTATGAGCGGCTTACCGGCACCCAAGCTGGTTAAAATGGCAATATCCTTCTTTTTATCCAGCACCAGCATTGTTAACGACCCTATGATATTAAATATGGCTATTATGAGTACAAAAGTGAGAATCAAAAACGTAAACCAGCGTTCGTAATTCAACGTTTTGTAAAGCTCGGTATTTTGCTGATACCGGTTTTTAACAGAAAACGCTTTGCCCAGTTTTTGCTGTATAACTTGTTGCTGCTGGTTAATGTTGATGCCTTTTTTGAAGTTAAGTGCTAATGATGACACATCTTTTGGCTCGTCGAGCAGGTCACGGGCAAAAACTAATGGCGTTATCACTATGTCGTCAAAATCCTGCTGTATAGAAAAAACGCCCGATACTGCAATAGGGCGCCTCACAAACTCGTCTTCGGGATTGATAGAATTTACCACCCTGCGGCGCGGCGAATACAATTGTAAGGCTGCATACCGATCATTTATATTTACGGCCAAACTATTTTGCACCATTGAACCAATTACGGCATAAGCCACATTATTTGCTTCGAGCGTAAACGAGCCGTTTTGTATAGTGCTGTCCAGTTGCTTGTTTTTTAAAAAATCCTTGCTTACCCCGCGCACAGTTGCAATAAACTGACGGTTGCCATACCGTACAAGGGCTTTCTCTTCTAACGCCTCGATGTAAGAAAAAAGCTTTTCATTTCGCCGCAAGCTTTTGAAGTAAGGGGTATTCGGGTCGAAGGTTTTACCACGTGTCGGTTCAATTTTTAATTCGGGCGTAAAGTTGTTGTATAATGACAAAATTACCTTCTCGAATCCGTTAAAAACCGACAAAATTATAATGAGCGCTGCGCTTCCCACAAATACCCCCAGCATGGAAATACCTGAGATAATATTAATGGCATGCATCTTCTTTCTCGAAAAAAGGTATCGTTGCGCTATGTAGATGGAGGTATTCAAAGTTGGTTTTGAGTTGTAGGTTTCAAGTTGGTAGGCTGTAAGTTTACTTTAATAATGGAGTAATGGTTTGCTTCATGTTTTTTTAAGCCCTCTGTTTTATAATATCTTACAACTTCATTAATAACGTTCTTATAGCTTCTAATTGTGCAACCGCTTGTTTCTTATCTTTCTCTTTTATGTATTACTGCAAGTATGGCTAATGAAGTTTTTGTTTCTGATTCATATAAGCCCTTGCAATATAAAAGAATTGAAGGCTATCTTTTGCATGATACCTTTCGAAGACTCGCCAATATTAAAAGGCACTAAAACAGCACATCTTCTATCTGATAAGTCAAGCCGGATTGCTCATCTTTTAGAACCCAGATAGCTGACAATATGCATAACGGCCTTTTACTACTAACCCAACACTCAACTCAGTATATCGTTTGTATTCTACTTGCATCTTACTTAGAACTTACCCAAAAAACGGGTTCGTCTCCCGTTCTAAGCCTATGGTGGTTTCAGGACCGTGACCGGGATAAACCACTACATTGGAAGGTAGGATAAAAAGTTTCTCGCGGATGTTTTTAAGCAACTGTGTGTGGTTGCCGCCTGGCAGATCGGTACGGCCAATGCTGCCACTAAAAAGCACATCACCACCAACCAGCAATACATCATCTTTGCTATAAAAACAAAGGTGCGCAGGCGAATGGCCGGGGGCAAAAATGAGTTCGAGCGTGGTATTGCCAAATGTTATAGTGCCGCTTTCTGGCAAGTATGTATCGGGCAAAGGCGAAAGTTCGTAACGGATACCCGATTGCTGGGCCCATACGGGCATAGTTTGCAGTACCACTAATTCGCCTTCATGAAATTGTGGTTTGAGGCCGTACTGATCAAACACGAACTTATTGCCCAGTACATGGTCGATATGGCAATGCGTGTTGAGCAGTAAAACCGGTTTGAGCTGATTTGAGCTGATAAAATTAACTACGGCATTTTGCTCAGCCGCGGTATACATGCCTGGGTCTATAATAGCGCATTCTCCGCTATCATCATATAATATATAAGTATTTTCCTGGTATGGATTGTTTGGAAATGCCTTGATAGATGCCATAGCCAAAAGTAGGACTTGATTTCGGATTTTGGCTATATTGAATGTCAGATAGCAATCAATACTTGCTAATCATCCCACTAAATGGGAAACTACTTCCATTTAAAGCTTTTAATGAGCACGGCCATGTCCTTCTTTACAAAATTGAGCACTGGCTGTATGGAATCAAGCTTAGGAGCGGTGTTAAAGTAAAGCGCTCCGCGCAGGTAATGCTGTGTACTGTCGGTTAAAAAAAACTGGGCCAAGGAGGCCGCGTTACCATCTATAGTATAATAGATGCCATATACCTTACGATCAGGGTAGCGAATAATACCTTCATCAATAGAAGTGGCTTTCACCGTGTGCTTAAATGCAAAGGTGTGTGCATCCTCTATCAGCTCATTAAATACTTTTTTGGAGGTAATGGGTTGGTAACTTAAATGCAGGGTTCCTTTAAATTGCGGGAGCTGGAGGTTTATCCAGCAAGGCTTTGCTCCTGGTGTTTTATCTGCTTCAATAACAGCGTAAGTGGGGTAGGTAAATGTATAGGCACAGCCAGACCTATATTCTTTATATGCCCGCTGCGGAAAATAAATACGATAGTAGCCGCGTGGCTTTGGCGAATAGTCGGGCGTGCTTTCACAAGCCGGCAGGCATAACAGTATGCCCGCAAGCAAGCTAAGTAGCTTTAACGAAGCTTTTATTTTGCATTCCATATTTCCCATGACTTTTCGGCTTGTAACAGCAACATGTCGTATCCGTTCTTAGTGGCAGCTCCTTTTTCACGCCCTTTCTGCAAAAACAGCGTTTCTTCAGGGTTATAAATCAAATCATACAAGAGATGATCGCTGGTAAGGTGCTCATAAGGAATGTCAGGGCAGCGATCAACATTAGGTGACATGCCCAGCGGCGTAGTGTTAATAATAAGCTTATGGTTGGCAATATGCTCTGCGGTTAAATCTTCGTAAAGGATACGGCCGGCATCGCTTTCGCGCGATACATAGGTAGAGTAAATATTAAGCTTGCCAAGTACATGTTTAACTGCCCTTGAAGCACCACCTGTGCCTAAAATTAAAGCCTGTGTATGATGCGGCCTAAGCAGCGGCTTTAGCGACGTTTCAAATCCGTAAACATCCGTGTTAAAACCTTCAAGTCTAAACTCATGATCTTTAATACCCACCTCTCCCGAAAACACTGCGGTTATTGGACTTTCGGAGGTTATGCGTATACAATTTACTGCATCCACTTCTTTGGCTTCCGGTTCAACCCAATCCAGGTAAAACATCACACCAATTTTATGCGGAACAGTTACATTCAAGCCGCACAAATCTGGGTTTGCACGTAATAATTCCGGAAAATCGCTCAGGTTACTTAGTTCGTACAGATCATATTTATGATCTTCGATCTTTTCCCGCTCAAATTTTTCAGAAAAATATTTTTTTGAAAATGAGTGTGTAAGCGGATAGCCAATTAACCCGTATTGTTTCATGTAAGCGTTATCAGTAATTTGCCGTAAGGTGCTCTTTTATTTTGTAACAGGCAACAGCGCTTATTGATTTAAAAAATGGTCGAAAGTATCACTGCGCAACCCTAACCGCAAGGTTTCCAGTGGTATCATATCGGCCGGAGCAATATTACCCAGGTTTACATTACTGCCCACCAGTTTAATAAACCAAACCTGCTGCGCTTTCTGTGGCGCTTCCCATATAATGGTTTCGGCCGGTATTTGGGTAAGTATCTCATCAATTAGCCCCTGCCTTACCTCGCCCGAATCACGATAAATACCTACGTTACCACTTTCACGAGCCTCTGCAATCACCTTCCATGAACCGGCTTCCAGCTCAGCCTTCATCAACTGAATCCATTTATACGGCGCAAATATCTTCTGCACATCTTTAGAGCCCACTTCAGAAATAACAGTTACCTGCTTGCTCAGTTTACTGATGTACTCACACTTTAAATCGTGCTCAATAGTTATGGACCCGTCAGATACCTCTGCATATTCTAATTGGTAAGTATCCAGCATACGGCAGTAATCATCGTACTGGTTACGCACTATGAAAGCTTCAAACAGCGTACCACCAAAATATACAGGAATACCCGCCTGGCGGTACAGGGCAAGCTTTTCTTTTAAATTAGGCGTAACATACGATGTAGCCCAGCCAAGCTTAACAATATCAGTATAAGTGCCCGAGACTTCCAAAAAGTCTTCAACCTGCCGTAGGCTCAAGCCTTTGTCCATTACCATGGTCATGCCGCTGGTACGTGGTTTTAAGGTGCGTTCGGGTATTTGTGTTAATGCGTAGTTCATAACCAAGATAGTAAGTTATAGTCTATAACTAAAAGTTCTAATGGTGCAAAGATTGGAATATTCTGTCATTTTAAGGCATTACATTTAGAATTTGACTTTTAGCGGCTTATGTTTTTGCCACACATCATTCAAAACAAAATATGTTTAAAGCACTTGAATAAAATATACGCTTACATATACACAGCATATGAGTTTTATAAACGATGATACCGGCTCAAAGCAGAACGACAGCCTCTTTTTAAAAAGAGTTTTTATGGGCGCAGGCGCTATCGCCTTATTGGTTATATTAATTTTGATTATACGGGTAGCTTTCAATGTAATGCTGATGGTATTGGCAGGTACGCTCATAGCTGTATACTTTAACGGCCTGGCCGATGCCATTGAACGCTATACACCTTTAAACAGACGCATTTGCATGCTTATATCCGTAATAGGCACTTTTGCTATAATAGGGTTGTTGTTTTGGTTTATGGGTACCAAAATCCAGCACCAGGTAAATGCATTAAGCGAAGATTTCCCGCGGTTACTTGCAAAGCTGGAAAGCCAAGTAAGGGAATTGCCTTTTGGCGCAAAAATGCTGGATAATGTATCGGGCAACGACTCGCAAAAGATCATGAATACGGCCCAAAACTTTTTCAGAACCAGTTTTGGCGTGTTAGGTGATATCTACATCATTATTTTCCTGGGTATATTCTTTACGGTAAGTCCATCGCTTTATAAAAATGGCATAATTAGGTTAGTACCCCGAGGCGGGCAGCCAAAAGCCAAAGAAATTATAAATCGCCTTAGCTTGGTACTCAAAGGCTGGCTTAAAGGAATGATGATTGCCATGGTACTTATAGCAATACTTTCATTTACAGGCTTAACTATTATTGGTATACCCATGGCGCTGGCTTTGGCCGTAATTGCAGGTATATTAAACTTTATACCAAATTTTGGACCTATTATGGCAATGGTACCTGCAGTACTGTTAGGCTTGGTTGATAGCACGCAAAGTGCCATAATTGTTGCGGCATTGTACATTCTTATTCAAACGCTCGAGAGCAATATAATAACGCCTACTATTCAGCGCCGCATGATTAACCTTCCTCCTGCCCTTCTTATCATCAGTCAGTTATTGATGGGAACACTATCGGGAGCATTAGGTATTATATTGGCTACCCCCATGTTGGCCATTATTATGGTTTTGGTAGAGGAGCTGTACACCAAGGAAAATAACCGCGAAGATGTTGAAGCGGCTATGCCTTAATTAAAATAATGTTTGCGATAAAAAAAAGCCTGGACGTTGATTAACATCCAGGCTTTTTAATAGTATTTATACTGTTTAAAGCTGTATACTTTGAATGGCTTTATCTAACGCATTTTCTTTTAAATGCGGCATGTTCACGCCTTCAACACGGTAAGTGGTAATATCTGTCATACCCATAAAACCGAGCACAGCTCTCAAATAAGGTTCCGTAAAGTCAAATGCCTTAAAAGGTCCATCAGAGTATACACCGCCCGAAGATATAGCCAGGTATAACTTCTTACCTTTCACTAATCCTTCCGGTCCATTTTCATTGTAACGAAATGTAACGCCTGCACGGGCAATGTGATCAATCCACGCTTTAAGTGTAGAATGGATACCAAAATTATACAGCGGCGTGCCAATTACAATTATATCAGCATCCTTTAATTCTGCTATGGCCTCGTCAGAATGTTTAATAGCCTCTGCCAATTCAGGCGTTCTGCCTTCTAAAGGAGTGAAAAAAGAATTGATGTGTACTTCTTCCAGATGCGGGAAAGGGGTTTGCGTTAAGTTGTGTGTTTTAAGACTACTTCCCGGGTTTGCCTGTTGCAACTTATCTACAATGGCGTTGCCCAATTTGATGCTGAATGATGCGTTACCGCGGGGGCTTGATATTAAATGCAGTATTTTCATGATTTGCTTTTTTGTTTAAGCAAACGTAGGCAACCATACTTTCAAATAGATATTACTATCCTAAAGGATACCGGTATCCTTTAGGATAGTATCTAAATAACAAGGCACAAAAAAACCCGGACTTTATAGTCCGGGTTACAATAAATGTAGGTGGTATTATCTTGTATACCGATTAATAATATCCAGTATTACCTTGTTTTTTTGCAGTTGGGGCAGGTAATCAAACAATATGTAATGCTTGTCTGGGTCTGATGTAAGGGCTTGTTCCAACGTAGCCAGCGCCTCGTTGTAATCACCTTTGGCAAACAGGTAAGCTACCATACGGTAGTATAGTTCGGCCGCCTCTGGATTATTTTTAATGGCGTCGGCAATAACTTCAATAGCATCCGTTAACCGCTCTTGCTCGTACAAAATAGATGAGTAATCAAGCCAGGCATCCACATCGAGCGGGTTAAGCTCTACTACCTTTTCGTAAGCGCTCTCGGCTTCGGGCAGGTGGCCCAGCTTATATTCTGCATCGGCTATGGCAAACCAGTAGTCGGCATTCAGTGCATCCAGATCGAGCGCCTTACGGTAAAAATGCAAGGCCTCAAAGTAACGTTCTTCAAAATCGAGCGTTACACCAATACCAAACCAGGCATCGGCCAGTTTGCTATCCATACGTACTGCTTTTTTGTAAAAAGAGCGGGCCTCGTCCATCTGCTCCAGCTTTTCGTAACACTCGCCAATGGCACAATAAGTATCGGCATTTGGCTGCTCGTATTCGAACGTTTCACGGTATACTTCAATAGCCTCTGCGTATTTTTCGAGGTTAACCAACGCATTGCCTTTGTTAAAGTAGGCCGAAGCAAAGCTATCCTTAATCAGGATGGCGTAATCATACGCGTCAATTGCTTTTTCAAACAAGCCTAATTTCGTAAAAGCGTTGCCTAGATTGTACCAAGCCGCGTAACTATAAGGCTCATTATCAATATACTGCTGGTAAAATTGTATACTCTCCTGCTGATTGTCAATCACATCGTAACAAAAAGCCAGTTCATACAACGCGTCCTGATTTTCCATGTTCTGTTTTAAACACTCTTTCAGGTAATGTATGGCCATTTCGTAATCACCCATGTTTTGGTGTACGTAGGCTATATGTAACAGTATATCGTCTGTTTCTTCGGCAAGGGTAAGCGCCTTTTCATAATTTTCAAGCGCTTCGGTATAGCGATCCATACTCTCGTACAGGTTACCGCGTATAATGTAAATATCAGCGTCCGAAGCTTCTAACAGGGCGGCCTTATCAAGCGCAGCAAATGCTTCAGGCACTTTATTGGTAACCACCAGAAGTTGGGCTTGCTTAATTAAAAAAACGGCTGCAAAGGGGTGTTGGTTACGGGCATACTCCACTACTTGAAGCGCTTTTACCGGGTCATTCTTTTCAATGTAATAATCAATAATATTTTCAAATGCATGCGCATCAAAAAAGTACTGATCATGATTACGGATCATCTCCTCATATCGTTCTACCGAAAACTTAGGGTCTTCTGTAAAACCAAATTCATATTCATCTTCCATCTGATCGTTTTTACAGCTATAAAGACATTATAGCAAAATTTAGGCTTAATTGTACTATAACTGTGATTAAGTTACAATAATAAGGCATTGTGTGACAATTTAGTTTTCAACAACAAGGCCATGTGGAAATCTTTCTACTCAAAATATTGATAATGAATATATAACAGATATCACTTGTTGAATACTTTTAATACACCCAATGTAACTTCAACACGATTGTTACAAATGCATTAGTTAAGCACCCGCCCTTATAATAGTAAGTGTAAATATAAAACGTTTTAACAACATCAAATGTTGTACAGCTTTTACTGCAATACCGGCAGCAATTATTGTATAAAATAATCGTTAACAAATGAAAACCGGGCTCAATATGTAATATATTGCCCCGTAAATTAAAAATATGACTATTTATAATAAACACTTATTGGGCTACGCTTTGTGCGGCGCGCTGTTGCTTGGCAGCTGGCAGGCCAGCGCACAAACTGCTGCGCCAAAACCAGTTGAAGCGCCTAAAAACTGGCATTTGCTCGATCTTAAAACCGATGGCTTTTACGGCGTAAGCTTAAACAAGGCTTACCTGGCTTTAAAAGGCAAAAAGAGCAAGACGGTTGTTGTAGCCACAATAGACAGCGGTATAGACACTTTGCAAACCGATTTACGCAGCATATTATGGACCAACCCCAAAGAAATACCCGGCAACGGTAAAGACGATGATGGCAACGGCTACGTGGATGACGTACACGGCTGGAACTTTTTGGGTGGCCCCGGTGGTAAATGTGATTTTACCGAAACTACCGAAGAGGTACGTGAATACAACCGCCTAAAAGGAAAATATTTATCTGCAACTGAAGCAACCGCTAGCGACAAAAAAGAATTTGCCTACTGGCAAACGGTTAAAGCCACTTACGATTCTACCATTGCCAAATCAACCAGCGAGTCGGCACAGCTATCACAAATGATGAATGTGTTGATGATTACCAGCGGGTATGTGAAAAAAGCGCTTAAGTTACCTGCTAACGGCAGCTTCAATACAGCAAGCCTGAGTAAAATACAAACCACTAATGACACTGTTGCGCAAAGCAAAAATGTGTGGACGTCTGTATTACAGGAAGAAGGGCCAACTGCCAGCAATGAAAAAGTTCTGAAAGACCTGAGTGAGTACCTCACTAAGCTGAACAACGATATTAACCCCGATCTGGAAGTACGTATGCGCATTGTAGGAGATGATCCCAATGTTTGGGATGATAAGCCACATGGCAGCAACTTGCTTAAATTCGATGATGCCTCTCACGGTACCGGGGTAGCAGGTTTAATTGGGGCTATACGCGGCAACAAATATGGCATTGATGGTGTAGCTAACAATGTGCGTATTATGGCTATTAAAGCAGTACCTAATGGCGATGAGTACGATGAGGATATTGCCAAAGCTATACGTTACGCGGTCGACAACGGTGCCAAAGTAGTGAATATGAGCTTCGGCAAAAAATTATCTCCACACAAAAAGTGGGTTGATGATGCCTTTAAATACGCAGCTGAGCATGACGTTTTATTGGTGCAGGCCGCAGGTAATGACCACCAGGACGTGGACGTAAAACCAGAGTTCCCTAATGATATTTTTGAAGACGGTTCGGGTACCGATGCGGATAACGTGATCAGCGTAGGTGCATCGGCAGCCAAACAAGATGCCACGCTTGCCGGCAGCTTTAGTAACTATGGCAAAAAGAATGTTGACGTTTTTGCCCCCGGCGTAAAAGTAACTTCGGTTGATAAAGATGCCGAGTTTAATACCGCCGATGGAACCAGCTTTGCCTCGCCTATTACAGCTGGCGTTGCTGCCCTGTTACTGCAGTACTACCCCGATCTAAGCGCGAAACAGCTAAAGCAAGTCATCTTGCAATCGGCCAAACCGCTTACGGGAACCATGGTATTGAAACCAGGCAGCCAAACCGAAAAAGTTGACTTTACTACCTTGAGCAAAAGCGGTGGTGTTGTAAACGCTTACGAAGCGGTAATATTGGCAGGTAAAATTAAAGGCGAAAGGAAAAAGTAACGTTCAAAAAACCGACCTTGATAGGTGAGTTTGAAAACCATAGGTCATCCTTGACATACGCTTGGGATGACCTTTTTTTTAAGATCTATAATTAAAATCCAGTCTTTGGAGAGGCCGGTTAAATGACGTTATCGTAAAATTTAAATTACAGCGGTATCTTTTGTCTGAGCAGGTTGTTTTTAAACGACCATTAACTATATTTGCTCCCAGAAAATTTTCATCTTTAATAACATAATGAGAGAAATACAGTTCAGAGAAGCGCTTCGGGAAGCCATGAGCGAAGAGATGCGCAAGGACGAAACCATATACCTAATGGGTGAAGAAGTTGCCGAATACAACGGCGCTTACAAAGTAAGCCAGGGTATGCTTGATGAATTTGGTGCTAAACGCATTATTGATACGCCTATCTCTGAGTTGGGTTTTGCCGGTATAGCTATTGGTTCGGCTATGAATGGCTTACGCCCTATAGTTGAATTCATGACGTTCAACTTCTCTTTGGTAGCTATTGACCAGATCATCAATGGTGCAGCTAAAATGATGAGCATGAGCGGCGGCCAGTTCTCGGTGCCAATCGTGTTCCGCGGCCCAACTGGTAACGCTGGTATGTTAAGCTCACAGCACAGCCAGTGTTTTGAAAACTGGTATGCTAACTGCCCGGGCTTAAAAGTGGTAGTACCGTCTAACCCGGCTGATGCCAAAGGTTTATTAAAATCGGCTATTATTGATCCAGATCCGGTTATCTTTATGGAATCGGAACTAATGTACGGTGATAAAGGCCCTGTTCCAGAAGAAACTTATTACACCCCGATAGGCAAAGCTGCCGTAACTAAAGAAGGTACTGATGTAACTTTGGTAGGTTTTGGCAAAATCATGAAAGTGGTTTACGCTGCTGCTGCCGAGTTGGAAAAAGAAGGAATCAGTGCTGAGGTAATAGACTTGCGTACAGTACGCCCTATCGATTACCCTACTATTATTGAATCGGTTAAAAAAACTAACCGTTTAGTATTGGTTGAAGAAAGCTGGCCATTAGGTTCAATAGCTACTGAGATTGCGTTTAAAGTACAAAAAGATGCCTTTGATTATCTTGATGCACCTATCCTACGCATTATGGGTGGCGACGTGCCCCTGCCATACGCACCAACACTTATCCAGGAATACCTGCCAAATCCTGAGCGCGTAATTAAAGCGGTAAAAGAGGTTATGTACGTAACTAAGTAACCCTTTATAAATTTGATATAAGAAAGCCCCGCAAATGCGGGGCTTTTTTTATGCTCCTTGTATCGCTATTTCCCGAATATTGGAAACTTCCATGTGCATGTCCTTCTTGCTTGTACCGCTACTTAAACGATTGAACCTGCTTTTTAGCTTTAGAAACCGTTGTTCGTACAAATGGTAAGAGCATACAGCTGTAATGGTTAAGAAAAACAAGTTTAAAGCAACCGAATTGCTAAACGGAAATGCGTTACCCCATGGCTGTTGCTTTGTAAATATTTGCTGCCATATATAAAGGCTGAATGATAGGGTGCCGATATACTTAATGCCTTTTAGATTCAGCAACCTGTTAATTCTACTATTGTTATCTGCAATGGTAGTTACCAGCACCAAAGCAATACACACTGCCGTTAAGCTGATAGGCAATAGCAACTTAACACGGAAAAAAATCCAGCTAAGCACAATTAATGCTATTTGTGTTGCTTCAATAAATTTAAATTTAAACGTAAAGTACTGCGGATATTTTGCTACAGCTACCGATAATAAACTTCCAATCAATATGGTGCTTATCCCGTGGCCCAGCAAGTGATAAACGACGTACAGCGGCGCACTTAACCAAACCGATTCCGGATGCCAGTGAAAGTAAACATACACAATGGCGGGTGTCATCCCAATAACAACCAAGCCTCTTATAATATATAACTTCAAACTCCTGTTTAAAATGAAAGGGAACATCAAATAAAATTGCTCTTCTACACTGAGGCTCCAGTAATGGCCTGCAGGAGTAAAGCTTGAATGATCACCAAAATTTTCTACAAAAAAGAAAGGCCTTAAAAAATCGGCAGCTGCCAGGTGCATGTTAAAAGCCCGATTAAGAAATATTAAAACCAGTATAAATAAATACGCTACGGGTAATATTCTTAAAAACCTGCGTATATAAAACCTTCGGAGTGATACTTTGCCATGCACTGCCTTTTCTTTCAGCAATAGCGTGGTAATTAGGAACCCGCTTATGATGAAAAATACGTTTACGCCATACAACCCTATACTATATTTTTCAAACACAGGGTAAGGTAAATGACTTAATATCACTAATATGATTGATATAGCCCTTAAGCCATCAAGCGATGGGATATAGCGCTGATTTAAGATTGAGGGCAAGCTTTGCACCTCAGAGAATAGATATTTTAATTTACCAGACGGAATATTTTGCTGTATCAAGTTATGGCGATATTTATAATACTTAGCTAATATCAATTCCTCATAAATGTTTTAATAAGTTGATATACCGTTTCGATATACAATCACCAACCTTTTCATATTCTTAAAAAATCAATAACAAACAAGCAATATTCAAAACCAAAGTCTATATTTGCTTCATAATTCTTAAGGGGTGCCTTGCTTTGAGCAATCAAAACTGAAAGACAGGCTGAGATCATACCCATGGAGATAGTTGTGTGGTATAGGTTCCGAATTGTAAGTGTAGCAATGCTTCAATGTTTAAACCTTCAACTTCCAACTCACTCCTGCACCTGATCCGGATAATGCCGGCGTAGGGAGAGGTAAAATAGTTAAGTGTACTGTACGCAATTTACACCCTTAGCGGGCAGATGGTTTAACGCAATTTATTTATTAAAAACTTGAAAAATTTCTTTTCGGCACTTATTGCCCTGCTGTTGCCGTTTGTGGCTGCGGCCCAATTCTCTGTATCCGGAAAAATTACGGATGAGCGTACCGGCCAGCCTTTACCCGGCGCTACACTTGTACTACAAAGCTTGCAAAATGCACCTAATACGGTAAGCCAAACGGGCGGCGAGTACCGGTTTACCAACTTAAAAGCCGGCAGTTACGTACTTAAGGTAAATTATGTAGGTTACCAACAAGCCAGTAAATCATTTAACGTTAATCGTAACACGGTAATTGATGTAAGCCTTAGCACCAGCACCTTTACGGCCGAAGAGGTAACCGTAAGTGCAACACGCGCATCGGCTAAATCGCCAACAGCGTTTACCAATTTGCGCAAGCAGGATATCGAAAAAAACAACCTCGGTCAGGATTTGCCTTACCTGCTTAACCAAACGCCATCGGTAGTTACTACCTCTGATGCCGGTGCAGGCGTGGGCTATACCGGTATCCGTGTACGCGGATCGGACGGTACGCGCATCAACGTAACCGTAAACGGCATTCCACTTAATGATGCCGAAAGCCAGGGCAGTTTTTTTATAAATTTACCTGACTTTGCCTCATCAGTTGATAACATACAGATACAGCGAGGCGTTGGCACTTCAACCAACGGTGCCAGTGCATTTGGTGCCAGTTTAAATATCCAAACCACCACCCGCCGCGATAGCGCTTATGCCGAAATCAACACCTCGGCAGGTTCTTATGGTACAGTAAAAAACACGGTGATGGTAGGCTCGGGCTTATTGAATGGGCACTTTAGCCTGGATGGCCGCCTTTCACGCATTGCATCAGATGGCTATATTGACATGGCTTCGTCTAACCTGCGCTCCTTTTATTTAAGCGGTGCATGGTATGGCAAAAACAGCACATTACGTGCTAATGTATTTGCTGGCCGCGAGCGTACTTACCAGGCTTGGTACGGTGTGCCCGATTATGTAATTGGCGACAATACTATACCTGATAACCGCCGTTTCAATGAATTGGGGATTATGCCCAACGGCGACCGTTACCCTAACCAAACAGACAATTACCAACAAAACCACTATCAATTATTATACGATAAGCAGTTGAATAGTAAACTGTCTTTTAGTGGTGCGCTCCATTATACTAAAGGCGCCGGTTATTACGAAGAGTTTAAAGAAGATGCAGATGTGAAGGACTATGGTTTAACACCTGTTGTGATTGGTGCTACACAAACTAACCCCGGCACTACACTGAGATACACTGACCTGGCACGACGCTTATGGCTGGATAACGACTTTTACGGATTAACTTATTCTTTGAAATACCATCCGCAAAACAATACCAACTTAATTTTAGGAGGCGCTTATAATGAATATAAAGGTGCACACTTTGGTAATATTATTTACACAAAACAGAGTGCCGGCATTATACCTAACTACGAGTATTACCGGGACGATGCCAAGAAAACTGACTTTAATATCTTTGCGCGTGGTGAATTTAATATAGGTAAATTCTTATTGTATGGCGATATGCAATACCGCCGTATTTATTATTCGTTCCTGGGCTTTGATCGCAACCTGAATAACGTGCAGCAAAACGCCACCATGAACTTTTATAACCCCAAGGTTGGCGTTACTTATAATATTAATGACCGCAGCAATATATACGCTTCACTGGCTGTAGGCAATCACGAGCCAAACCGCGATGACTTTACCAACTCCACACCGCAAAGCCGCCCTAAATCTGAAAACCTTAAGGATTTTGAAGCAGGATACCGTACACGCGGCTCAAATTACAATGTAGGTATAAACGGTTTTTATATGCTGTATAAAAATCAGCTCATATTAACCGGCGCCTTAAATGACGTGGGTGCAGCTATACGTAGTAACATTGCAGATAGCTACCGCGCAGGTGTTGAGTTGGATGGCAGGGTTGCTATTCTACCTCAGCTAAGCTGGGCCGCTAATTTAACTTTAAGCACAAATAAAGTAAAAAATTACGTACGTGTATTAGATGGTCTTTATGAAGATTATACACCTACAAAGCTGTCTGTTACTCAAAATTTTGATAAAACAGACCTTGCTTTTTCGCCTTCTGTTATTGCTGGCAGCGAGATCAGCTTTTCGCCTGTAAAAGGTGGTAGTATTGCTTTATTGAGTAAGTATGTAAGTCGCCAATATTTGGACAACACTTCAAACATTAATCCACCAGGATACCCCCTTACAGATGATGCTCTGAGCAACCCTTATGCACGTAACCGCTATTTGAACGGTTATTTTGTAAACGATGTGCGACTAAACTATAATTTCAATATTAAAGGCATTAAGAATATAGGAGTTACACTGTTGGTAAATAACGTGTTCAGCACCAAATATGAATCCAATGGAGCAACCTATCCAAATCTGATAGGTGCTGGTCCGGTAAACGGAACCTTACAAGGCTTTAACTTAGTGAACGGAAATTATTTTTATCCTCAAGCCCCTATTAACTTTTTGGCAGCTGTTAATTTAAAGTTTTAACACTATCCCTTTTTTGTAGGGGATAAAATACATACAACAAGATAAAATAAGCCTTCTATAGAAATTTTGAATAAGCCAAATGCAAAACTGGATTGACCTTTTCACCACCCAAATGCAGCAAACCACCTTATTAGAGTGGTTTGCTGTACTACTGGGGGTTGCCGAAGTGTTACTTGCCCGCAAGAACAGTGTATGGCTTTATCCTGCGGGTATAGGCGGCTCTGCCATTACCATATCCTTACTACTCAAAGTAGGCCTATATGCGGAATCGGCCTTGGGCGCCTATTACGTAATTATGAGTATTTATGGGTGGTATGTATGGGTGCGGCGTTCAAATGAACCGCCAGTGCAGGTTGCCTGGGCAACACGCCAGGAATGGGTAATTACCCTGATTATAGCGTTTGCAGGGTGGGGCATAATTTACTTGCTGCTGCACCATTATACATCTTCAACCGTACCTGTTTGGGATGCCTGGGTATCTTCAACAGCATGGGCGGGCACTTGGTTACTGGCCCGCCGGCGCATTGAGAACTGGGTGGTGCTCAATGTATCTAATTTATTTGCCGTACCCCTCCTGTTTCATAAAAACTTGGCCCTCTTTGCTGCTCTAACAATCTTTTTATTTGTGATAGCCATATTCGGCTTTTTCGACTGGCGTAAAATATATAACCAACACCGAGCTACCGCTACTGCCTGATATGAACACCGAACCCCATCCGTCTTTATTACTGCAACCCCACTGGGTAAAGGCAATTCGGCAATATGCCTTTGCGGCCGAAGAGGCTGGTATGCTGCAACCCGAACAACTGGACATAGTTTACCAACAACAATGGTTTAAGCTTTTAGTGCCAAAAGCATACGGCGGCCTGGAGTTACCATTGCCTGAGCTGATACGGCTTGAGGAGGCTCTTAGCTGGGCTGATGGCAGTTTGGGCTGGGTAGTTACCCTATGTGCAGGAGCAGGATGGTTTGGCGGCTTCATAAATCCCGAAGCTGCGTCTGAAATTTTTGCTGATCCGAAAGTTTGCCTGGCCGGCAGTGGTGCTTCAACAGGCACAGCTACAAAAACAGCTGACGGTTATTTGCTTAATGGGCATTGGAAATACGCGAGCGGGGTTAAGCATGCTACGCATTTTACGGCCAATTGCCTTATTCAGGATGAGAATGGCAATAGTGTATTGAACGAAGACGGCGACCAGCTGGTATTGCCTTTTGTGATAGACAGCAATACAGCCACACAGGTTGCCGCCTGGAAATACATAGGCATGATGGGCACAGGAAGCCACGCCTTTACTATGCAGAACGCTTATGCTCCGGCAAACCGCTGCTTTAAGATTGATGCCGTTGCAGCGGTAATTGACACATCGTTATACCGCTATCCCTTTATGCAGTTGGCCGAGGCCACGCTGGCCGCCAATATTGCGGGTGTGGCTATGCACTTTGTGGACTTGTGCGGTTCCATATTTGAGCGAAAGATTGAGGAGTCGCGCCGCATGAGCGATGAGAACCGGGTAACGCTAATGAAAACCCTGCACAATATTAAAGAAAACCTGCAAGGCATACGTAACCAGTTTTATGAGGCCGTTGATGCCTCATGGCAAGCCGGCTTAAATAACCATTTAACATCCGAATACTTAAAGCCGGTAAGCACCACAAGCCGCTTATTAGCCCGCATAGCCCGCGAGGGTGTAGATGAGTTGTATCCTTTTTGCGGCTTGCAAGCTGCTTCGCCCGATACGGAAATAAACCAGGTATGGCGTGACCTGCATACGGCCAGCCAGCATGCGCTATTAACATTTATGGAGTAGTATTGCCATTTACGATGGCTTAGGGCAGATTACAGTGCTTTACCTTGGATGAACTAATGTGCTAAAGTTCAAAAATGCTAAAAGCCTTGCAAATTTCTTTTACGGATGGCTTCTTCCGTTTCAGGAACAAGAGACTCTAACCCAACTCTTACCGCCTCGGCCTGAACTTCTTCTATAAATGGACGGAAGCTTTTGTTGTACTCCTGAAATGCAGATTCGAAATCTCCTTTGTGCTTTTGAAAGGCCTCAGCTAATGCTGCAGCTCCATCTATAGCTAACGATCCTCCCATTCCTGCAGCTGGTGAAGCGCAATAGCCTGCATCGCCTACCAGGGCTACCCTGCCTTTTGTCCACGATGGCATTTTTATTTGACAGAGTTTATCAAAGTAAAATGTTCTTGATTGCTTTACTTCTTCCAATAATTCTGCGGTCCTCCAGCCAGCTCCTGCAAAGTGTTCCAAAATAATGTGCCGCTGTTGCTCTTCGTTACGATAATCATAAGGAATCTCTTTTTCTGAACGGAAACAAAGAATAATATCGGTCTTGCTGTTATAAGCATTCAGCATTACTGCTTTGTTAGGCACGTTGTATATTTGTGCGGTATTTTGTTTGATGAGCAGTTTATTAACGATAGTGATAGAAAAATACTGCCCCAAGAAATGCATGTATTCACTTTCGGGGCCGAACCAGATGTTTCTTACAGCAGAATGAATGCCATCGCAGCCAAACAGCAAATCAAACTGGCTTTGCAAACCATCTTTGAACGTAACGTGTATTTCGTCTCCGGTTTCACTCAGCCCGGTGATACGGTTGTTGAAAATAAAGTCAACTTCATCTTTCACCGCATCAAATATCATGTTTAGTAATTCATCCCGTTCTATCTCAAAGTCATCGTCTGGCAGTGGCTCCCCCTCTTGCCTGAGCAACATGGCACCTTCCGTAACATCGTCTGCATTTTTAAACTCCCATGTTTCCAAGTTTAACCGGTTGGCTTTTATCCGGTCAAAAAGGCCCATGCGTTTCACAATGTCAACGGTATTTCCACGAACGTTTACCGGGGTGCCGCCTTTCTTAAGCCCGTTTCCAACTTCAACAATAGTTACATGGTAACCTAATTTGTTCATCCAAAAAGCGGTTGAAAGTCCGGCAAAGCTTGCACCCGATATCAGTACTCTTTTTTCTTTTAATGATTTCATTTTATATAAATCCATCTTACCATGTTGAGATGGGTGACAACAAAATTCGGGCTTGCACTCCGGTTAGGCTTGTAAAAACACGACAAAAACACTGCCTGCAGCTTGTTAATGAATAAACCTTTGAAAGGAAAAGTCGGGTTGTCGCATCTCTATCTCATTATTGGCCGACTCGAGCTGTGCAGCGGCGGCATACACTAACATTTGCTGTTCGTAATTGCTAATGGCCGCTTCTATGGTCTTGTATTTTCCGCTAGTGACGTTTTCCGATAAAATCAAGGCGTCCATTAATCCTGTATTTACGCCTTTTCCTGCAAAGGGTGGCATTAAATGCGCGGCGTCTCCAATAAGCGTAATAGGCAAGGGGCGCGCCTTGTTCCAGGGTTTGTTCAGCGGTAATTTTTTTGTAGGCAATACCCAAAAAGCAGATGTAGCGCTCAATAATCGCTGGTAACGATCATCCCAATCAGATAACCTGTTGGAAAGAAAAGCACAGATGCTGTCCCTGCGCTGAAAGTCTAATTCATAAGCGTGAGCCCACTCCTCAGGCTTCTTAAAGATGACGCCGTAAGTTAACACGCCGTTATTATAAGGGTTTGCTACCAATAAATTACCTTGGTAAGCTGCCATGAGCCTGTTCCCGTTGCATAACTTATAAAATTCCGGGCAGTTTATCTCGGGTTGGGGTACATCTCCTTGTATAATCACCGTCCCTGTTTCTTGCGCTTGGATGTCTGTTACATAGTGTCTGACTTTTGACATACCACCATTCGCAACGATCACCAGATCAGCGGTTTTAGTGTGTTGATTTTCGAAATGGAGCAGCCATTTTCCGCAGTGTCCTTCAAGTCCTATGGTGTTCTTGTCCCAAGCTACTGTACCTTCGGTTAAACTACTCAGTAATATAGTTCTTAAATCGTTCCTGTTTATTTCAGGATTATCGAACTGAGTTTCGGGTGTGGGGGTTTTAGTGAACAATACCTTACCTTGTTCATCGGCCATGGTAACGCCCATGGGCATAGCTTTGGCATAATAGGTTTGCAGCAATCCTGCCTTTTTCAAGGCTTGCTGTCCTGAATCTTTATGAAGATCGAGTGTGCCGCCCCAAATTCTTGCCTGTGGGTCTTTGTCTCTTTCATAAACGGTTACCTCTACGCCATTTTGCTGTAGTAACCGGGCCATGGTAAGGCCAACCGGCCCAGCGCCTATAACGGCAACATTTTTATTTCGGAGTAACATGAATTTGCATGGTTATTTACCTGCAAAATTCAACAATGCCTCGGCATCAGGCTTGTACAAATGCGACAAAGTCTTCGGTTATGGTCTGTTTTCCCTTTCGTACTTTTCGGGCAAACGCGGCTGGCGTGGTCCCGGTATAGCGCTTAAAATCGCGGCTCAGGTGGGCTTGGTCTGCATAACCCAGTTCGTGAGCTAAGCCAGCAAGATTAGCGTCGGGATTAAGCCATAGATGGTTTCGTACCTGCTCAAAGCGCATCAAACCAGAAACGTCTTTCACCGTATAGCCTGTAGATTGTTTAAAGTTTCTTTCGAGTGTGCGCACTGTGGCGTGAGCGGCGGCGGCTACCTGGCTTACGGGTAAAGTACCGTTTGCTTTGCGCATGGCAACGCCCGCTTTAAACAACAAACTATTAGCGGCAATTCCCTCTCTTGCGTTCAGGAAATATTGTTTAACATGTTCCAGTGCTTCTTCAATTTTACCAACTTGAACTAACTGGCTGAGCGAAGACTGTAAACGGGCAATTGGGTGTTTAAATACGTGCACGCGATCCTGCCCCGGCTTGAGTCCAAGCAAATCGAAAACGGTCCACGGAAAGCACCTGATACCTATCACCTGCAAATGGTTAGTTGCATGCAAGATAACCGGCTGCCCCAACAGCCCCATGATGAACGGTGATGGCAGTGGCTGCAAGCCCCCGGGCGTAGAAATGCTACAGGTACTCCCGAAAATAAAAACGATTTCCGCATAACCGTCGGGAAGCACTTCAAAGGTCGATAGGTGTTCTCCAAAATCGATGCTGGTGTACCAAAAGCACTGTATGGCATCCCGTAACTCTTCGGGAGATTCAATTTCCTGGTGCTTCATATTACGTATTCGAGTTAAAGGTAATGAAATACTAAAGTTAACCCGTCGTTTCCCAATTATTCCAAAATCTTACCAAAAGTAGCCAAGCAATCCATTGGCATGCTCCCACCAATTGAAGTGTTAAGCGTATAGAGCAGGGTGGTAAAATACTTCAACAAGCTATACAGCACAACGCCCAAATTGCCTATATATGTATACGTCCGCCTATTGGCGGCCTGTTTCCTGCAATTATAAAACGATTAAATTGCTTCACAAATGAGTTGAGCCAGGCTTTTGATATCAACAAAATCATCATCACTAAACAACCTGGTGTTAGCGTGCGAGTCTGTACAGATCAGTTTTTTAATCAGCCCGCTGTTTCGAAGTTTGTTAATACCGTCATTTACAAACAGACCATGGGTGGTAATTACAAAAATATCGGCCGCACCGGCTTCTTTATAAGTTTTAGCTGCATTGATGATGCTGCCGCCAGAGCGAATCATGTCATCATAAATCACAACCGTTTTGCCGGCTACATCTGCATTGATAGCGCTTACCTCGGTATGGTCGCCCTTGAGGCGGCGTTTCAGTATAAACGCGGCGTTAACGCCTAAATCGTTCGCCAATGATTCTACCCATTTAGCACGACCGGCATCGGTACTGGCCATCACGAAATTATCGCCCCCGTACTGCCTGGCAACTGCCATTATAATAGGTTTACAGTATACATGTACCGGGTACAAATCATGCTCAAAATAATACTGAATGCCCTCTGAATGCAGGTCAAAAAGCAAAACCTTATTACCCCGGTTTGATTTAGGGATGCTGGATAACAGCCGGGCTCTGGTTTTAGCGGTTACAATCTCGCCGCTCAATACAGCCCGCTCCATGGTCGAATATCCAAAATAAGGAATAACTAACGTTAAAGAATTAGCACCGTAACTTACCAGAGATGATGCCAGATCATACAGCTCAAGTGTGGCTTCATCACTTACCGTACCACCAACCAGCACCACATCCCGGTTCTCAATTACAGAAATAATGCGCTGGTACCGTTCACCGTCAGTAAACTGGCTTACTTCCAGTATGCCTTGTTCAAAGTCGGCACAGACCAGTAATTTTTTGGCCAGGTATTCATATTCTTTAATGGCAAATAGTATCTTTTTCATATCCATTGTACTGGCGTTTTACCTGTCAAAAATAGTGGTATTAATCAGCTTTCCGTCAAATGCAGCATGTAACTCATTATGCAGGTTAGCATAGCTCTAACTCATGTAAATGGGAGAGCATTAAACACTTTCAACAAATGGCTCATGTAATTACTTAACGGTAGCGTAATATGTAAGGCTAAACCATCTGTATAATAATACGTTAGTTGTTTGTGTTACTTTATACACTTATTAAAAGACCGGTGCCATGTTGGAAAATTATATTATTGTTTTGGAGTGGCCTTGGCCTGTTTTTATTTGCATTTAATAATTTATCGGATATGCTGAAGGAGCCAATGGGCAACAGAGCTAAAAGACGGCTGGCTATTTTATAAATACATACCATTGCTCAAAATTATTAAACCGCTTAATTCCTACTAAAAGTCAGCAAACTTCACAGGGCTTTAACTCTACATAACTTACGTAAATATTTAAGCAGGTGGGCGTGCTGGCAATATTTGTTAAAAAACTATACCTACGGTTGTGTGTTGCAGCCTGTAAAAAAGAAGGTTCATATGAAATTTAACCATATTCATTTTATCATCAATCCGGCCTCTGGTAAAGAAGAACCTATTTTGTCTTACATTAATCAAACTTTGGATAACACTGGAATAGAGTGGGAACTGTCTGTTACAAAAAGAAACTTTAGCGCTGGGGAGATTGCAAAAGCGCTGATAGGTAAGACAGACCTGATTGCCGTTTATGGCGGCGATGGTTGTGTAACAGATGTTGCAGGCGCCATACAGGGTACAGCAACACCAATGGCCATCATACCGGGCGGAACGGCCAATGTGATGGCCAAGGAGCTTGGTGTGCCTGTAGACGCTAAAGCGGCGCTGGAATTACTGGTTAACGGCAAGTTGCAATTGAAAGTAGTTGATATGGGTATTGTGAATGATCACCTTTTTTTGCTGCGGATAAACTTAGGAATTATGGCAGATATGGTTTTGCAGGCTGATCGGGATTTAAAAGATCAGATTGGGCAGCTGGCTTACGGGGTAACAGCGGTTAAAACTATTGCAGAGGCAAAACCTGTTACCTACCGCCTCACTATTGACGGAAAAGCCGTTGAAGAAACAGGCGTATCATTAACAGTTACCAACTCAGGCAATATAGGCATTGGCGATTTTGCTTTACAACCCGGTATAAGTATTACGGATGGCTGGTTGGATGCTATCCTGTTAAAGGATGCCAGCTTTACATCACTACTTAAAGCTGCCGGCAGTACCTTGCTGCAAAATGAAACGGATGCTATTAAGCATTGGCAGTGCAAAGAAATCATTATTCAAACAGACGCTGACCAACGTTTTATTTGTGACGATAGTGAGCAGGTAGCCCAACTATTGCATATTAAGGTTGTACCGGCTGCTATACGTATTGCGGTTCCGGCCGAAATCTAAATTCTTATGCTTGCTAAAATCAAAAGTATCATTGTTTTGATTGTCATATTTTTCCAGAAAATATATGACAATGTATACCGACTGATAGCCGGTATGCCCACGTTGAAGCGGAGCCAAATTACAGCCGATCTGTTTTTAGGGAGTCAGTATAATTTGCTGGGATTACGTAAATTGAAAGCGCTTGGCGTAACAGCCATCATCAATATGCGTATACACTCTGTATACAGCGAGGCCCAATACGATGGGTTTAGCTACCTGCATTTACCCACAGAGGATAACACGCCGCCCACCATAGAAGCACTGGTAAAAGGCGCTGATTTTGCAGCCAGGGCCGTAGCTGATGGTGGTAAGGTGTATATTCATTGCAGGCAAGGGCTAGGCAGAGGACCAACCATGACTATCGCTTACTTGATTAAAACCGGTTTAACTTTTGATGATGCTTTTGCTTTAGTGAAAAAGGTACGCACCTTCATTAATCCCCGTCCGTCCCAAATAGCCAGGTTGAAAGAACTGGAGCAATATTACCAAAACAGTAGTAAAGTACCAGGTGCTTAACGCACATGTGCTGAAGTGTAAGCAGCCTGAATATTAATTACACCGAAATTAAATCCCTTTGTAAAGCTACCTGCAAACGCCTTGACGATACCGTTGCGGCAAATTTAATAGTAACAACCTATTCAATTCATATAGCCCGGGTAATTTTGCTGTATGCCGGCTATTTCTATCGAAGACATCTCTAAAGTAACGGGTACGGCAAAGCTGCCGGGTGTGGCCCGTTTGCTGATGAAGTTACTTAATATTGATGCGTTTAACCTGATGATGCAGCAAGCGGGCGAGTTAGATGGCCCGGCCTTTACCAACTTTGCATTAAACTATTTAGGCGTTACTTTAAATGTAAATGAAAACGAACTCAAGCATATTCCAGCCAACGGTGCATTCGTGGTTGTAGCCAATCATCCATATGGTGCAATTGAATCGCTAGCGCTGCTTACCCTCCTGGTTGCAAAAAGGGCCGACACCTTGTTCATGGGTAACTTTTTGCTTAAACGGGTGCCTAACCTGGCTCCATACATTATAGCGGTTAACCCTTTTGAAAAAGTAAAAGATTCTTCAAGCATCAGCGGAATTAAGACAACGTTACTTAAACTTAAGCAAGGCACACCGGTTGCAATTTTTCCGGCCGGCGAAGTTTCAGCATTCGATCTAAAAAGCCGGTCTATCACAGACCGCCAATGGCATCCTGTAGTGGGCAAGCTAATTGCCAAGGCCAATGTGCCTGTACTACCTATATATTTTCATGGTAATAATGGTTTTGGCTTCAGCCTGCTTCGCATGCTTCATCCAAGTTTGCAGACTGCAATGTTGCCTACGGAGCTTTTTAACAAAGAGGGGAAAGTGCTTCATGTGCGTATCGGTAAACCTTTAATTCCAGGTGTTGATTTGGACCCCAGACCGGAAACATCACTCCATCAACTCAGAACGCACACTTACGCAATGGGCAATCGCCTCTAGCCATGAGTCGGGTTCTTACAAAGGCATCACAGCGGAATTTGGTATACCAGTTTATCCGTTCAATGCTGCCCGTTCCAACGGTCGTCCCATTCAACATTCACCAGTTGGGTAGGCAATACATCTGCCTTATAATCATTCGTTTTTCCAGTCGTTAGCGCTAGGCTTGTATTATGCTACTGCGGCAAAACGGGTTTAGTAATTCTCCAGGGCTCAGTGGTTATAGATTCTAAAAATGCAATAATTGCAGCCCGTTCTTCTTTTGTAAGATTTAATTTTTTTAGGTGTACATCTGTTTTAGGAAACAACGGATTGTTAACCTGATTAGGTTTAGGTTTGGGCTGAGCCATCCCTGCGTTGTACATGTTCAATACACCTTCCATATTATCAAACAAACCGTTGTGAAACCATGGCCGGGTACGCATAACATCTCGTAAGCCAGGAGTTTTAAACTTGCCTACATCTTTCGGATCTTTGGTGATGTTGTACCTGCCCAAATCTTCATACTTATCACGGCCATAATACGTAAGACCAACGTTATGAAATTCATTGTCAGTAAAAAGCGGCCCGTTATGGCAATTCATACAGCGTGCCTTTGTACGGAATAAATGTAAGCCTTCTATTTGCTGGTCTGTAAGGCGCTTACTACTGCCTTGTAAGAAATAGTCAAAATCTGACTTCCGGCTGGTAAAGGTAAGCTGGTAAGTAGCCAGTGCCTTGGCTATGCGTTGCTGCGTAATATTTTTACTGCCAAAGGCGGCGGCAAACAGCGGTGGGTATCCTTTTATAAGCGATAATTTACCAGGGAGCTCCTTAAGATTTTGGTGCATTTCGATATCTGAAGCTATCGGACCGGTTAATTGCTCTTCCAGGTCTTTCGCGCGTCCATCCCAAAAAAGCATTTTGTAAAACCATACGTTTTCCAGGGATGGTGCATTACGTGAATTGGCCATTTGATTGTGTCCTAAAGAGACCTGTCGCCCGTCTGACCAATGCATTTCGGGCGCATGACAGCTTATGCACGATATTTGATTAGAACCAGACAATCGCGGGTCATAAAATAAAACCTTACCTAATTCAATCATCTCCTTATCCTTTACAGACTGTGCAGATATAGGTGCTTTAGGCAGCATACCTAACTCAGTCCACTTTATATCCGGATCAACATCAGGCTTAGGCCATCTATCGGGTGATTGGTTGTAAATGGCCCGCAATGAATCAGCGTTCAGCCCGTTAAAAGTCAATATTATGGTGCTGTTAAAAGAAAAATGTATGATAATGCACAACAAGGCTGTGATAGAGAGCAGTACCTTCTTCATCTGCTAAAAATATAAATTTAGGTTTAGGGCATAGGATAGCCTGCTTGTGCCTGGAGCAAAAGCGGCAGGCAGTAACACCGCCGGCGAACTAAGTTTGCGGTTTAAACCAGTTTGCAGACCGAAACCGGTACGGTAGCCTTTTAATAAGTTGGAGCTCACATAATTTAGTGTAGCCATCATCCCCCCGCTAAAGCTTTTATAGAAGTAATAATCCGGATAAACTACACCTTTTGTAAATTCTGTAACGGTAGATTCAGGAGCAATAAGATTGTTTTCAAGAGGGACCAGCGCTAAAACGCTTACCTTTACCGATAAATCGTTCTGGTTGTTTATATGATTGTAAAGCGCTATACCAACACTTGGCTGCAACCAAGTATAACGATTACTGGCATAAACACTCAAATCACGCCTGCTTATATCTTGGTACAATGCCCCTGCGGTAAACCCGGGCACAATGTGCTTAAATTTATTTAACATAACATTATACTCAGCGCTGTATTTTTTGTGGCTGACGTAATAATTTGTTGCGCCAATACGATTGTAAAAACCGCTGCCATCATCTAACCATATATGGAGCTTTACTTGCTGGCTTAGCTTATTTGTTTGATGTGATAATAACAACGCCGCATCCAGTTGGTCTGCCTGATAATTGGCAATATTGTCAAAGTTAAGGCTGGTGATTAAACCCGACTTATTGTTTTCTTCATTGAGTAAGTATGCGGCCACTGCTTTGATATTCCAGTTGATGATACTGCCGCTATAACTTACGTTCAAACCTTTGTATCGCTGATTTCTGTTTATTGTTAAGTTTGATCGTTGGGGATAAGCAGAACCATAACCCGTTACAAAATAAGTTATCCAGGGTTTATAAATATCAGATGTGTTTTCGCGGTAGCGATCGCTGGCGTAGGCTATGCCATTATCCTCATAGCCCGTGCCCCAACTCACGCCTACCCCAATGGTGTGCATGTTTGACCGATAAATTAATTCAGGCTTTATCATAATCCTGAAAATCTTTACATCCGGCCTCGGGTCCACAGAACGCGTTGCCGTATTGTACAAGTAATCAATTCCTGTACCTATAAACCAATGTTTTGGAGAAAGCTGAAAGCTTAATTGCCCACCCATATAAAACTGGTCGCGCTGATAAGGTCCGGCTTTGGCTGATGCAAAGTAGTAGGGCCGATCTTCATCCGGCAGTCCTTGCTGTGTCCAGGCCAGGCTGTCGTCGGCCCTATGTTGGTACGAAAAATAGCCCGACACCTTAAATTTACGCAGCGAGGCAATTCCTTCGGCACTAAATTCGGCAAGTGTGGTGCGTTGTGCCACTTGTGAAAGCCTGTAGCCACCAGACTCGCCCGATACCTTTAACTGTACCTGACTTGCCCTTTCAACAGGTACCACCAAAAGTTGGGAAACTGCTTTTTTTGAAAACTGCAAATTCTCAAAATTTTGCTTGTACAGATACAAACTATCGGTAACGGCCTGCGCGCAAGCTGTTACCGATAATAGCAATAAACACCAACCTATAAACAAGTGCTTCATCCTTACTTGAAAATGGTTTTAGTAGCGTCCGCCCGATCAAGATAATCAAAATCGTTGCTGGAATTGTTGGTGTCCATAAGCACACGGCGGCCATTAACCGTTTTGCTGGTTTTACGTATGATAGATTGAGAGGAGTAGGAACCACCTGGTACCATACCAAATCCCGCGTCCAAATCATCAGTGAACTTCTTAGGGATGCGTGCATCGGCTGATGTAGGCTGAATATCTACAGCGTCAAAGATGGTAACCTCTGCTTTCGGAATACGCAGTTTGTACTTAGTGTCATTGGTAATGCTTTTTACGTCTGGGGCCGGAATCAGTGCATATTGTTTTAAATCTTTTGTTGTTTTAAATACTACAAAGCCGTCACGACCCAGGTTATCCATAATAAAGTCGTTATTATATTCAACAACAATGTTCAGGTTAGTCACATTTAAGTTATCGGCATCAGAAGCAAAGCTTTTAGTGGTGCCCTTGGTTACTTTTAAATAATCAACCAAATAAGCTTCAAAATCTGCATGGCTAAGATCTACAGTAAGGCTTGGATCAGCAACAGCATAAGTGGTGCCGTTACCACTCCATGATACTTTGTGATTTTGTGCATTTTGAGCGATGATGATACTGCCACCGGGTTGTACAGGATATTTTTTACCCGATCCATCACTTGGAATCATATACAGAGAGGCGGCATACAAATAATTTTCATTTGCCTTGCTCACTGTATTACCAATTGCCTTGCTCCAATCAAACTGGCCAGACTGCAAATAAAACCCTTTCGATTGATCAATTTTTGATATGGCTGTAGCTACCCCTTCTATTTGACCAAAATACAGGCTGTCAGCATACATCAACTCGTTAGAGTTGTTGTAGATTTCCAAAAACTGATCTCTGAATATAGCACCGTTCTTTTGGTTTGATCCGGCGTAATAAATTTGTTTAATTACCCAACCGCCCAATCGCCCGCTCTTTAACACCAGAGACAGCTGGGTATTAGCGGCTGTAACGCTTTGGTTGCCCAAAGAGCCATTGAAAACAACATCATCAGTTACATAGGCATTTGTTTGAGCATTATAATCTTTGGCAGACATTTTTAATGCTGCAGTAACATTGTAAGTACCTTGGGTAATGTTGCCAAAGGTTACAGTTCCTTTTTCATTGGCAGTTGCTTTGTTGGTTTGCCCAGTAATTAAGTTGGTAATAGTAACCTCTGTATTTAACGCTGAAAAGTTATATTCTTTTAGCTGATCATCGAACGATACCGTAAGGCTCATGGAGACCTCTCCTGCATCGGGCCCCTGGCTTTTTTTACAACCAGCGGCAATAAAAAACAAGCTAAGCAGTAATAGTAAATTTACCTTTTTCATATTGTTAAGAGTTTAAATTTTAATAGATAGTTCAGCGCTAACAGCTACCGGGCTGTTAGGGGCATATACCTGCTGAGTTTCGGGGTTTTGATAACGCGGCATTAGGTTAAACACGTTATAAGCGCTTATTGCAAACCTTATTCGTTGCCTAATCTCCTTGGCAATTCGCATAGAGATGTTTCCATAAACAATAGGAACTTTAACATAGCTGGATTCCGTTCCGATATAGCCCAGGTATCCGTAATCGGGATTATTAATGTCAAAAGATGTTATAGGATGCCTGTTTAAATTTTTATCCAGATAGGCTACCGGAACGTTACTTGCATCCAACGTACGTTGAGAATTGAACCAGGCAACGTCTGCAATAACATTTACTACAAATCCCAGCTTGGGTATGTGTGTAGTAGTAGTAAATTTGCTGGTAATGGCCCAGTTTTGGTACTGATTACCATTATATACACCCCACCACGCAGCGCCACCCGCCAATGCCTTTAAGGGGTCGGCTGGAGAATAACGCTCACCCAAGTTATTATACTTGCTGTAGATGATAGAAGCATTGGCGCCTACGGATGTTTCTATGGCTTCAATTTTCTTTGTGTTAACAAATATTTCGGCACCATAGTCATTAGTATTCACCACATTGCTTATTTGGGTATCTGTTAAACTGCTTCCAATAAGTAGTTCATATTGCCCACTGAAAGTATAATTCGGCTTTTGTCCGCTTGCCACAACGTAATTATATTTAGGTACAATGAACGACCGAGGGGTTGATATGCCGTTGAAGCCGCCCCTGTTTTTTTTCATATATCCAAACACCGATACATCAAACAGGCTATGATTGAATTTTAAGCCGGCTTCAAGCTGGCTTGAACGAGTTGGCTTAAGATCCGTGTTGTCTGGAGTTACCTTTTGGGTATACACCAAAAATAAACTTTGATCAATGTTATTATCTGGTGTCCGGTAAGTGATTAATGGAAAGTCGTAATATACCGGACCTGGGTACCGATAAGCCATTGTAGGCGACTTAGTGGCGATACCGTACGCCAGCGTAAATTGTAATTGCTCTGATAGCTGGTAGCTGGTGTTGATACGGGGCTGAACATTCCCGAAACCATTCTGCTCATCATACCGTATGCCAGGCGTTACACTCAAATACCGGTTCAATACCTTAATCCTGAAATTGTCTTCGGCATATATGCCCAGATTAACTAGGGCGGGTAGCAGCTGAAAGTCATAAGGACGACTATTTTTGTTGCCTTGGTTACGCCATCTTGGGTTGTCAGGGTCTTCGAGCACACCGGCACCTTTGTTGGAGGAGGTTGACAAAGTTGTACCCAGATTGAACCGGTGGAACACCTTACCAATATTGAACTGCCCTAAAAAGCTTAGGGTTGCATTAATATTAACAGGCTTGCCTACGGTATGTTGTACCGAGCGGTAATCGCCGGGCACGAAGTACCCCTCATAAACACCGGTTGTATCTTTCGAAGCAATGGGCAATAAACCACCACGCCGCATTTCATACTCAGCATACGATTCAGAATAAGCTGTACTGAACCCGCCGTTGAAGTTTATACGCTTAAGGTACTTACTGTTGATAGTTGCGGAGAAGCGTTCGGCAATACTTAACCGGCGGTCCTTTGAAAAAGTGCGTCGCCCTTGTATATCTTCGGGATCAAGCTTTATATCGTCAAATTTGGTATTATAATCAACCGACAATGTATTTCTAATACCTTTGGACAGATAGCTGGTCCACATCACGCCAGTGCTAACCCTGTCATAAGATTTTACACTATTTCGTGGGTCTTGATAGCTGCGTAAAAAATTTACATTTACGTTGATGGCTCCTGCTCTTTTACCAAGCATATACCCTTTAGCCAAAGCGTAATTTGTAGAACCATACGTAGTACGGGCATTAAACTGATAAAAAGTTTTGCCTGCCTGCCTGTTTAAAATTACTGCGCCATCGGTTATATCTCCATATTGCGCCGAGGCCACACCGCGTACAACCTCAATGCTTTCAATATTATCGGCCGGAATGTTGCGTAAATCTAAGCCTGAAAATGTAGCGTCATAAATACCATTATAACGGCTATCTGTTATTTGTGCCCGGCTTAAGCCCAGGGTGCCAATATTGACGTTTTGCATATTGGCATTGTTAGACTGCTGAACGCCATCAACAATGATGGCTACGCCCATTGAATTATTTGATGCGCTTGCCCCTGTAGCTGCAGTGCGTAAGGTTAAATTTTGCATCGTTTGCAGATTGGGTGCAACGGTGGCCTTGCCAGGTAAGGAGTTCAAAATATCGGTAAGACTGAAAGCTTGTACTTGTTCAATGGCCTGCCTGTCGAATGTAATTGAAGAGTTTGAGTTCTCTCCTTTTTGCTTTTCGGTTACCTGTACATCGTTAAGCGTTAGGGTTAATTCCTGTAAGATGAAGACCGTTTCATGCTTCGGATTTTGCAGGTTCACTTTTGCCAAAATGGTATTCATGCCAACAAAAGAAACTTTCAAGGTGATAACAGGGAATTGCCTGACATTAATGGGGAACTTAAACTTGCCGGCAACATCTGAATAAGCTGTTATGCCCGTCTCTTGTACTAAGACTGTCGCAAATTCAATTGGCTTTTTCTTGCTGTCTAAAACCTGCCCTTGGTATGTGGCAATAGTTTGAGCCTGGCTTATTAGCGGGATAAATAATAAAAGTAAAAATCTCTTCACCTTATTTAGACTAAATCTAATTAAAAACAAAGAAACACTTTTTTTCCATAATCATCAAAGATGTAAGCAAAGTTTTTGACAGCTAAATTGCCGGCACAGAAACACTGCCGATGATAAGGGTGTTTTTGGCGCTGCCGCTTCAGCGCTTTTCTCATTCAAGGCTTTTAACGTTCTTGCCAGCTTTAATATAACGGAAACGCAAATACTTAGGATCAATTTGCCTACGCATGTTTTTTGTTCTTACAGCCGCTTGCCACGGATTATTCCAGCAACTATAATGTTGCTATATTTATCACTTAACTACCAAGCACTTTTGTCATGAAATTTCTTCTTTTGTTCATCGCTTTTTCCTGGTTTTATCCAGCAATTGCACAACCAAAGCTTCCTGTTGTCAATGCAACTTCCAATCAGGCTAAGTTTTTTGAACAGGATAACCCTGTATCGGGCTGGACCATCAATCCAAAAATAAAACCGGATATTTTTATTACAGGGAAACTGACGGAAAGTAAAACGGTAAAATTTAAAACAGATATTGATTCGATAAAATTTAAAATTGCACCCGGACAGCAAAAAGATTTTATTGTATTGCTCAACGGCAAAGATTCCTGCCTCACCAGAATTGAAGGCCCCGAGGTAAAAGACTTCAGCAAACTGCCGGTAGAAATTCATGACACTATTCCCTTTTTTGTAAACAGCTTCAATACCAATTTTATACCTGTTGTATTTAACAACGCAGATACACTCATGCTGAATTTCGATACCGGCGCAACTGAAGTTTCCTTCACGAATGATGCACTTAAACAAAAGGTCAAGTCTCATCCTGAACTTTATAAAACCCGTTATGGAATCAAAATTGGAAACCAAACATATCACAGCAAAATTTATGATATACAACTTGCTGGGAACAACACAGACGGCCTGCTAGGATGGGACTTGTTTGACGGCATGATTGTAGAACTTGATTATGATCACAATCAACTAATCCTTCACTCCAAAATGCCGAAGCATCTTATGCATGACCGAAAGTACTCCAAGTTTAAGATACGTTATATTAAAAACCGGCCCTTTATTGAAAGTGAACTCACACAAAGCGGAAATAAAAACAAAGGCTGGTTTCTGTTTGATTTGGGTTACCAAAGAACCGTTATGCTCGATAACGATCTGCTGCGTGAGGCGCGGTTTCCAACTGAAAAAATGGCGGTTATCAAAAAAACAATTATGCATGGGGTAAGGGGCAACGAAGTACCCGTGACTACAGCAAGCTTAGAAATATTGAAACTTGGTAACCTTGAACTAAGAGATGTTCCTGCTCAAATTATGGAACAAAACAAGCCTATGCGCGGTGTCAACATCCATATTTTGGGAACCGATGTTTTGAAAAGGTTTAACACGATTCTTGATTTTCAAAACAATTTGATTTACCTGAAACCAAATCACTTGTACGGCACAGTATATTCAGACCAAAATAAAAGAGGTAGTTGATGATTACAGCTACCACGTTAATAAACGTTAACTCAAATAAATTTAAATGAAGCCATCCCCTGTAATACAGAATAAAGTCAAATTTCTTTTCTTCCTTTTTTTATCGACCTGTGTGCCGGTTTATGCACAGTCCGTAAGTAGTGAACAAGATATTGCAGCCATTCGACAGCAATATCAAACCATTAATTCGCTTAAGCTAAATACACAGCGCTTTACCTACGAAAGTTCGGGATGTGTGGACGGCGGTGTGATAACCTATTTTTTAAAAAATAAGGAGATTGTAAGGATCACAGAATCCGGTTCGATAGGAGATGGAAGCTGGGTAAATGAATACTACTACAGTGCAGGCAAAACCATATTTTGTTTGGAAACCATTGTAGGCGGACCTGCGATTGGTAAGGTGACCAAAACTCAATACCGCTACTACATTAAAAATGGCCGACCTGTAAGGGTAATGAAAGGACAAAAAATTATACCGGCTGATAGTAAGGCTACCGAAATACTCCGTACTGCCAGCAAGATTTATAAAGCCTATACAACTAAAGATTTTGTATCAGCGCTTTGCAATCCGTAAGTTGAGACGTTTGTTAAACCAATAAAGGCATATTATAGCCTAAGACGTATGATCTTCAACTTGAAGATTTTTACTAATCAAACTGTTTAAAACAGAATTGAATTCATCAATATCAGCTCCCAAATTGGTTGACTTGTATTGGCTAACATCCCTGTTGATGTGGAGTGTGGTTAACACGTGCAAATTTCCATGCACCTCTACCCTCGCCTTAAAAACACAGTGTCCTGTCCAACTTCGGTGTAGGTAAACCCACTCAGCTTCCACATACATCAACCATCGGTCTTCCATATCTTTGGGCCAGAAACCGTGCACTAACGCTTCATATTCCTGATCGGACATTTTTGTGTTAAGCACGGTTTCTGCAATAGTCTCTGGCATAGCGGTAACAGATCCGCCCTGCGGTTTTACGACCTTTGTCATTACGTAAATTAGCGCTATCAGAGGTACCTTAACCTGCTAAGCCATCCTTTTTAGCCTTCTCTATTACCTTTGCTGCACGTTCTGAGCTATCCGGGTGTGAACTCAACATTTTTTCAGACTTGCTTCTTTCCGTTCCGGACGATTTTTCCATATCAGCAAACTTTTTAAAAGCGCTGGCTAATGCCGTTACTTTATAATTATGCTGCTTCATAAAATTGTAGGAATAATCGTCGGCTTCACTCTCTTGTTTCCGGCTATACTTACTATCTAACAAAGCTGTGGCAAAACTACCCAACTGGCTTTGAGAAAGTGTATTAACCACCCCCGATTGCGAAGCTGCTGCATCCATCATAGCCTCTCTTTTATAGGCACTTTTTACAGCATCTCTGGAATCCTTATTAGCTACATGGCCAATTTCGTGTCCAATTATGCCTAAAAGTTCCTCATCCGTCATGATGTCCATTAATGATGAAAACACCCGGACACTTCCATCTGCACAGGCAAAAGCATTAATATCTTTTACTTTATATACTTTAAAATTAAGCTTCATGCCACCTTCATTCTGATGTTTGGCAAATAACTTCTTTAACCTTACCGTATAAGGATCATTTTCTGCAGCCACAGGGTTGTGTGTATCCATGTAAGCCACTGCTTCTCCAGCCAGCTTAGCTGCATCAGCATCAGAAAAAGTTACGGCTTTTACTCCTTTGCCAATGGCACCTAAGCCCTTAGCATTAAGTTTAATTTGCGCAGAAGCGATTGGCGCGGTCGACATCAGAAGTCCGGTAACGGCTAAATAAACGAAAGATTTTTTCATGGTTGAATGCTTGGATTAATTGTGGTTCCATCTCCAACAAAAGCACTACACAAATGTTTTGAATGTAAGCGTTTCTGGTTTGGAGGGATAGGCCGCCTTGAAAATTCGAGTAGGAGGTTAACCGATATAAACGAGCAAACGCAACTAATCAAAAGCCCATGACGCGCCTGATACTTTATGCAGCGACAGCTTCATTGTTTTTTGCTTCATGCAGGCAAACAAGCAGCCCTGTAAATATTAAAACGGCACCTCCTGTTAACGAGATTGACACTTCCTTAAAATGGGTTGATTACCACATCGGCGAACCGCCGCCCGAAGGTTATTACACTGCTTTTGATAGTGTTATTAAAAAGTGGAACATTCGTTATCAGCGCATTGAAGGTGGTTGCGAGGGGCTACCTGATGAAAGAAGAAGGTTTGAAAAAGATAATCCAAAATACTTTGCACTATTAAAGATCAGGTTTGGTGAGGACTGGCTTGACCGTTTCCATGCAGACGTAAAGGCTTTGGACAATAAGCTGCATACTAAATAGTAAGCTAAAAGAACAGTATTTTAACATAACTTAAACCAAAACAGCAGGTCTATTATTTGTATTCATTAAGATATTGCAGTTACTTCTCATGAAATTTATTTTTTTCGTCTCAGCGCTGTTCCTGTTAACCACAACGGCGTTCTCACAGCTCAAGCCTATGAGAACCGGCGCCCATTCTTTTACTATCCAATGGATCAGTTTTAATAAGGTGAAGCCGGGTACGGTTACCATTAAACCGAGCAAGAATGGCACATACAGTATTGAAGGTGAGCAAAGAGACAAAAACCATAATGAGTATGTAACCATAAAAGGCACCATTGAACCAATTGGTCGAAATTTATACTTCAATGGTAAGATAGTTAGTCGTATTACATCCATTAACAACGGCCAACCTTGCGAATTAAACGGACAGGCCGTTTTTCGGGCATCGGGCCAAAGGAAGTATTGGCGCTTACAGCAAATGCTGAACTGCGATAGCGAAACTACCGATTACATAGACATATTTTTTTAGTAAAACGCCCAATAGCGTAGTGGCTACACTTGCTTCATACTGACGCTAAATAAAATTCCGTACTATAATGACATACTTTTACCGCCCTTTAAGCACATCCTGCCGTATAATATTTTGCTTATTTACCGCTGTATTATTGCAGGCCTGCAAGCAACCCCGAAAAACGCATGCAACCCAACAAGATACCGTTACAACACCGGTTAAAGCACCAGTGCTTGTACCAGCGCAAGAGGCGGCTACAGATACTGTAGATGATTGTCCGCGAGGAAATGCAGAGCCGGTGATTAAAAAAGATATTTTTCCTGCCGCAACATTTACCATGCAAGCCGATCATAGAACAGGTATCGAAACATTGACCTTTGACGATGGCGATAAGCTTACGATTAAGCAGTCGGGGTGCGAATATTACAGACTCGATTTTAGGTTTGAGACATCCCGGTTTGAAGCCGACACCACTAATGTAACTTATTGGAGCAACACGGGGCTTGCGCTGATGCGCAGGGCAATTAAAGGTTTAGATACGCCATTAGAAATCGACAGGGCCCTAAACAATCTTTCGGCCCGTTTGGAGAAAGACAAGTCCGGTTCGGGTACTAACCTTACCCTGGGAGAGGAAATTGATTTTGGTGGCTCCGATCCAAGGCAATATTTAACTATCGACCGGATAACCCGGCTGGCAAACCAGCGTTATGCCATCGAGCTTAGCCTAAGCTATGGTCCTATTTAGCATCTGCTTAATAAATTTTTAATTTAATCTATGGCCTTCAAGTTACCGTCAATTAACCGCTTATTCAATTATGTGGTAAGTACCATAAAGCGGTTTCCGTTCGAATTTTTATTTGCACTGGCCGGAACCTGGTCAGCTGTATCACTTTCCTCCAGCTATCTTTACGGGTACGTTACCGACCAATGGTACGCCCGTACACTTATGATGGCCGCTATTGGTATGCCACTCAGTTTGGCTGTCTCCCTTTATAAAATTCATAAAGGATGGCCTGATAGCAGGCTGCGTTCGCTTCGATACATAGCAGCAGGAGCAGCGGTGTCGTTTCTGTTTATTTTCAAGCCCGAAGTATATCCACAGCATTACATACATTTTGCGTTATTATTTATTGCTATGCATTTGCTGGTATCATTTGCTGCATTTACAGGCAAAGGCAATACACTCGCGTTTTGGCACTTCAATAAAACCATATTTATTCGGTTACTAACCGGGTTACTATATAGTTTGGTATTAGGGGCAGGCTTAAGTGCCGCGTTTGGCGTAGTTGATAACATATTCGGCGTAAATTTAAACTGGAACTATTTACGGTACATCTGGATCCTGATTTTCGGCCTTTTTAATACTTTGTTCTTTTTGGCCGGGATACCCGAACAAATGCAAAATGCAGATGCCGTAGGCAATTACCCGAAAGGGCTAAAGTTTTTCAGTCAATATATTTTAATCCCCTTAGCCTCTATTTACCTGGCCATACTACTGGCTTACGAGGTTAAAATTTTGGTAGAATGGACCTTGCCCAAAGGCTTGGTTTCGGCCCTTATTTTAGGTTACGCAGGGTTAGGCTTACTGGCAATGTTGCTGGTTTATCCGCTTCGCGACCAGGAAGGCAACGGCTGGATCAGGGTTTACAGCCGGTATTTTTATATGTTTTTGCTGCCGCTTGTGGTACTTTTGATATTAGCTGTTACCAAACGGATTGACAGTTATGGCATAACGCAATACCGTTATTTTTTGATAGTACTGGCTGCCTGGTTATTGTTTTTAATCGGCTACTTCCTCTTTTACAAAAAGGCTACCATTAAAGCTATACCCATTTCATTGTTCCTGATCATTATGCTGATCATCTACGGACCGCAAAGCGCTACCACCGTGAGTCTCAATTCGCAAAGAGCAATTTTATTAAACCTGTTTGCCCGCGAAAAATTAGTTAAACAGGGCAAGCTGATGCCTGTAGACGAGCGGAAGGTGAAGCCATATACGGCCGTACGTATGGCCAGCACACTCGACTATATTTTAAAGCGCTATGATTTTCAAGCGTTGCAGCCATTACTGGGTATAAATTTAGAGCAACAAGAAAACACACTCAGAAAAAGCTGGCAGAACAACACAAACATCGTATTTGACGAAGACAGTTTTAAAATATACCGCACGAACTGGGTACAAAGCTATTTAAAACTGGGTGGGTATGAATACCGCCAGCAATACAGTGAAGAGCAACTGGAGAACGAGTTGAATACCAACTACTATATTCACACAAAAGAAGCGTTGTTAAATTTGAAGGGTTATGACTACATGTTGGTTAAAGAAACCTATGCTGATACCGTAAGCATTGATACCGTATCTGGCTATTTAATAAGGCAGGGTGATAGCTTTGAATATGATAGCATGATTTTGAATATTGGTAAAAATAAATTCAACTTCCTGGTAACAGACCTGGCTAAACAGATAATGAAGCAAACCGAAAACTTAAAGCCGTACGAAGATCAAAGCACGCCGCAAGGGTTGGATAAAAGGTATCTACTGCCACAAAAAATGCTCCGGCTTTCTCAAACAAAATCGGGTATAACCGTAATGGCACAAGTGCAGGAAATGAGTTTCGATTATACCAAAAAATATGGCGTTAGGGTTAACTCTGTTCGTGCCTATTACTTTATAAAATTTAATAAGTAAGTACAACTAATCAGATCGTCATAATGACGTTCAACTCTTGAATAAAGCGCTCAATATCGGCGCTTTTTTTAAGGGAGATGACCGTTAACAAATCCTGCTTTCCATTTTTACCGGGCACATCAAAGTACATATTAATGTCGGTGCCCGCGTACACAAAATTAATGGACCTGCGCAGGGTTTGAATGCCGGCAAATGCACCAAATTGGTACCTGCGATTGAGAAATTTGGCAACACCGGTTCGTTCAATGGTTTGCGTAGCCTGGTTAAAAGTTAACGTAGTATAGGCGGCGTTGAAAAAAATAAGCGCCAGGAAAAGAGTGGCTGCAACAATGAAGATTTTAGCTACTATACCATTGGTTTCTATGGTCAACAATGAGAGGCCAATCACTAAAAAGAGCAAGCCAAAAAATATCGCCCCACCCTTTTTACTTTTAATTGTATACAGGTTTCCATTTTGATTGAAAAAACGGAAGGATGTAATAGGTTCTGCAACATAATCAGCTGGCGAATCGTGCAAGTCAAGATAGCCATGTATTATGGGTACTGCTTCTTCCACAAAAGCAACAGCATTAGCATCGTCATTTTTAGTGTAACCAGATGAAACCACAATACCGCTTCCATATTTGGCATCTTTTTTAAACAGCCGGTAGTTATAGCTTCCAGCCATATTGCTCACTGCGTTAATTCCCTGGAGCTTGCTGAATGGTACATTAGCCACAGGGATGAAGCCCATTAGCAATTTACGCATCTTTCCCCTGCTATTATCGAATTCAATTTGCGTAGCTCCATACCCCCAAAACATTACAACCATTAGCAACAGTAACAGCACAAACGGAAGCGACTCAGCAATAGTGGTATTTTGATAGTTAATATAAATTAACAACAGTCCGGTAAACAAAACGGCAATAATTGCGGTAAAAATATAGAATACGCCATAGGGGTAAATAGTGACCTTATCTTGTTCGATTTTCCACCGCGTTTTGGAAAGGCTTTTTAATGACATTGTGCTTAAGTTGAGTTACAGCAATCAACAGTCCACTTAATTTGTGGTTTGGCATTATTATAAAAACTTATTTGTGGTTAATTGTTCTAACAACGCAACTACTTACAGCCACCTAATCTTTACATGTTACGAGTTTGTTACCTCTTATTGTTGCTTCTTGTGTTTCAGCAAAGTTCAGCTCAAACTTCTGAGTTACCTGTCGCGGTTCCTTCCAACCTCAAAAAATTTGTTTTAGCAGGTTACGATGTGCTTGATATTACGAAAGGTGACTTGAATCGTGACACCTATCCGGATGCCATAATGATACTCTGTAAAAAGGATGAAAGAGAAACCTCCGATGTAATAAATCATCCTGAAAAGCGGCCTTTGTTAGTTTTACTTGGCGAGGCTAACAAAACCTATAAATTAGCCGCCCGTAGCAATAATGCAGTATATTGTGTTGACTGCGGAGGGCAAATGGGCGATCCTTTTACCGGGGTAACTATTAAAAACGGCTATTTTTCTGTAGAGCATTATGGCGGCAGCGGCTGGAGATGGACACGCATAATTACTTTCAAATACGCTACTGCAGAAAAGAACTGGTTCTTATACAAAGATGGTGGAGAACGCTTTCATGCTACATCGCGTGAGGAAGTAAAGACCCCTGTTAAAACAGTTAAAGACTTTGGCAAAGTACCATTTATTAAATTTGACATATACAAAGAGAAATGAAAAATGTAAGCTTTCGTTTATGCTGTGCTTTAGGGTTGGTATGGGCTATTTCGCTATTTACTTATAACGCAGTTAGCGCACAACCGGCCGGTACCAGTAATTTTTTAAAGGAAATTAAAAACTATAACCTGGCAACCCTATGGCATGCCGACCGCCTTAGGTTAATCAGCCTTAAAGAAACCGAAGCATTTCCGGAGCCGTTGGGTATACTGGGAAAAAATTACCAGCGGTTTTATATTCACTATACTTCAGTTATAAAAAACGTGGCCAACCCGTACCAGTATAATGTACAGGGCAAAACCAGGGTTGGCAACCAGGTACGTGCCTTTACCGGAACGATTACAGTAACACAAGCAGGAATATTTAAGCCCGGCAAAAATAATCCGTATGCCCCCGACGCTTACAAAGGTTACAAACGAGGGAAACTATTATGCCGAGTTGTTCTTAACGAAGCCGGTTCAACCCCGACAACCGGAAATATAAATGGAGAGCTGACAACAGACTTTTGCATTAACGCACAAAACCAGTTGTTGTATGATACCCTTGATTTTGGTATAGATGGTTACAGCAACAACCAGTTTACAGGTACCTGGACAGCGCATGGTAGCAAAGCAGCGCAGACACTTCAATTTGGGGATATAAGTATCCCTAATGATAAGTTTGCAGATGTTTATGGTATCACGGTTCCTCACGAATATGAGAAGTATGGCTGGCAAAGCTTTGTGGCCGCCATACCTGATGATTTACGCCCAGCCAGTAAAGCGGCTATAGCAGAAGAAAAGCGACATTGGTGGAAATAATTCAGACCAGCTCAAGCTTTACAAGCTGTTATAACCAGGATTTAATGCCAGGGCTATAAGCTTATACCCATTGCCTGTCTTGAGAAACGAAAAGTGTTCCTGGTAACTAAGCTGATGGTTACCATCATAATGGCTCGTTATCACATCAAATGATGGATACCTGGCAATATTAGGTTCTCCACAATCTGTATAAAAGGGTTTGAATTGCTTACTATAAGTAAACGCATTAAGCTCTTCCTTTATGATCGTCACTTCTACCTGCCCTTGTTTAACAGCAGCCATCTTTTTTTGCAGTAATGCACCATATTCTCTTATAAAAGCAGCTTTGCTGTAAGTTTTTCTAAGCGTTTGCTTCCATACTCGTTCTATAATAATTTCATCAAAGCAGTTAAGCAATAAAGCTTTGCTTTTTAAATTGATGAAAAACTGGTTGTAAAGCCAATTAGTAAATTCTTTTTGGTAGTTAATAAAGGTATAATACTTTCCTTTTTTAGTCTTGAACGATGTGTATAACGTTGTATCTGCAACACTGTCAACAATTTTGCAAGAAAACCAGTTTAAGTTTTCTATAGCTGTTATATCAACACTATCAGCTATAATCTCCCCCCGGTTATTTATTAATGCAGTTATACCATTCCAGCTCCAATGTTCACACAAGTCGGCTTTGTAGGGCGTACCATCTGCACAAATGCGTTTACCGTTATGGATCACTAATGACAGTCCATTATAAAAGGGGCGTGCATCATTGTAAACAGCCGGAATAACAACTTTGCCATTGTTATCCAAAAAGCCAACCCGGTCTGTAACCCGGTCACGAAATCTGATTTTACCCTCCTGCTCACAGTCGTAAGTCATATCCCATACATACAAACTGTCTTTCGCAACTTTTTGCCCGTTTTTTAAAAGGTAATAAGATTTGTTAGTTCTTCCTTCTGTAACAGCAATTATATTTTTAAAGGTGGATGTCGGCGTTATGCCGGTAAAACGTGCTGAAATTTTTATTTTTCTTTGGGCATCTTTATAACCGTAAGTGTCTTTTTTTGCGTCGTAATAGCGATACCAGTTTTCAGCCTTTTGTGCTTTGGCCAACATCATGATTCCTGATACCATCATTAAATTAAAAAAGACAAATACACTACGCATACACCAATATTAGCTGACAAGTGAATGTAACCAACAATACTTATAAAACCTAACATACAGCACCCTGTTTATAATGAATAAGAAATCTGATTGCCAGGACTACAATGGTAAGAAATTGCAAACTCAACATATGCATTCAATGGTTAATAACATGGGTTGTTATAGGCTGCGGTCAATCTAATGAATCGGGTGCCAAGATGCGGCACCAGCCGCTTAGAGACGTAGACAAATCAACGTTAATTACCATGATAGAACACCTGCACCGCAGCTTAGATGTGAAGGACTATGCGGTAAATAAAGGCATTGATGCGCTTAAGCCATACCTGTCAAAATATAAAGTATGCATACCCGGTTTCTCTGCAATGGTGCCGTACAACAACAGCTATTTGTATATCTATTGTATTTACGACAGCAAAGAAACGCCGCCGCGAATATTATCTTTCCGGTTCGATATTCCTAACAGGTTGACCAAACAGCTAACCCTAAATGACATCAGGAAGCCGTTCAAAACATGGCAACTAACCACCCGGCACAGTTCTGATAGCACAACAACCAATGCCTACCACGCAGGCACCAATAACGTAAGCATCAATTTAACACAACGTAGGCTTCCAAACCAAGAAGACAGTATAGTTACCGAAGTAGTGGTGTACCGTTAATGTGAGTAAACGTATGTATACGCACTCCTAGCTTGCCAAAAGATTACGCTTATGTAAAAAACTCCGGGTAGGTAATTGGTGACACGCAACTGCTGCTTTGTTCTATGGTGGTGTCTTTAAAAGGCAACCACATTAACTGCTCAAATATCTCTTCAATCTTTAAACAAGCTTCAAAATCAGCTTCCGAAACTTCATAAAAATTGTTGTCGGCCGTGCCCGAGACAGAAAAGTTTAGGGCTGTACTGTTAATGGTTAAATATACCTTTTGCCCTGCAACATTGACAAAGCCCGGTTGCTCCATATCCGGAAATGGATAAACAGGTATCTTAAATTTTGCAAATTCAGTACCTATGTATGCTTGCCCGGGAACGGGCTGCGGATCGTCCGGACCGATAACACCCGGCACTATTCCAAGTTTCAAGAGTTTATCTTCCAAATTAACCCGGTCTGTGTAAAAAATGCTGGCCTGAAAAGAATCATCATCATTGGCATGTCCGCCCCGTGCTCTAACAAAGTAAAAGTACTGTAATTGACGTGCCCAGCCTGCAACGGTTTCCTTGCTGTGCTGCCTGAACATGTAAGAATCCGGACGTTTTTCCATGGCCTTAAAACGATGATTGGTTAAGTTACAATTCATTTTCCTCAATACTACCCAAATAGCCCAAACAGTAGCACAACAAGCATAAACAAGCAAAAAAGCGTTAGTATAATAACCAATAAGCGTTTTAAAACGATTTTAAATGGCCGCTTAGTAATTGAAGTATTAGCCGGTGACGCCGGGAAATATTTGTCTTTAATTAACTCGAATACGAAAAACAGGGGTAAGACTATCATGAGCCAGTAATAACGATGAAACCAATCTTTAACATATGCCCAACGGGCTGCCCAGCGCTCCTGCTCATGAACACTTATATGGGTAACGTAATCGCTTCCCAAAAATGACCGTCCGGTTTTTACGCGTAATGCTTGATATGGCCTCAGCAAAAAGTAGCTCGTCCGTGTTCCTTTAAAAGTTACTAATTGGTTTGGATAAGCTAACGCTACTTCCGTTTGAATAAAGCCAAGCTTTGGGGAAAATATGCGCCGAACAGTTTTAACAGGAAATACCTGTTCTTTTTCAGGCTTTACAGCGGCGCTAATCAGCAAGTCTAACTTCAGTGTAGTAAAATATGCTGAGCCCAAATACAGCCCTAAAATGATCAACGAAAAAACAACATCAGTGTACCGACCGGTAAATAATGAGTTACGCGTTAGATAGCTAGTGCAGGCAGCTAATGGCAGTGCTACTGCCCCTGCCCACCAAAAAGCAATGCTATAATCCTTATCCGTATAAAGGTCAATAAAGAGATCAATGGTAAGGTGTATAATTGCAAAAAAGATCCAATAGGCCAACAGTATATAACCGGCAAATCCAACCGATTGCCCGCTACTCTCCTTACGCTTAGCCTTTGTTACCAATATCCTACTTGCTTTTGACAGAACCGGCACATACATCACCTTCAGGAATACCGGTTAGCCACACCCGTAAAAATTTAGTCCTTTCCTTGGTTAAGGTTTCCAGATAGATAGATTCGCACATTGGTGCAACTGAGCCGTAACTGCCTCTTTCGGGATACTTAGCTGCTAACTCTGCATCACGAAGCTGTATCCACAAGCGTTGCGCAACTTTAAGCTTTTTTATAAATTGTGGCTGGGCAGCATATTCCTTCAAAATTTTCCGGTAAACGGCATTAAGTTCCTTATCTGCTTTTTCATAGGCGCTACCAGCATTCATGTTCATGGCCGTTTGTGATTGCGCCCATGCACCATAATTGGTAAAGAAAATCATCATGCTGGTTAAAATACCAGCAATTGTATTTTTGTTGCATTGCATATTGAGTTGCTTTAAATAAATTCTTATTTCCACCACTGACGCTTCTCTTCGGCCCTTGCTTTGATGGCTGCTGCTTTGCCGCTGCCTGCATCAAGCGAAAGCATATAATTTTGCCAGCCGTTTTTTACATACTTTTCATTTGCCATAAATTCGCTTATGCTAAAGTCCAGGTCGCCAGCTTCCGGTATCTTGAAATCGCCCCAGTTGCAAACCTTACTTACACCACCTTTGTATGATGTCCAGCGGGCCACACACTCATTGTTGCTAAAACCATCTGCAGGGATCAACGTATCGTAGGCAAACTGTCCGCGCTCATTAATGTACCAGTTGGTGGTTAGTTTGCCTTTGATAGCGCCGCTGCCTGGTTGTTTGGGATCTTCTTTCAGGTCAACCTGGCAAACCAGATATCCATATTTATATTTTGGATACTCCTCGTTTGGTTCCAGGTACCTTTTAGCCTCCTTAACCGTGATGGTACCGGTAAAGCTGCAAATGTTATTCTTAACCCTGGTTTTCCCTTTTACACGGTATAGGTACGAGTTCGACGGATCTTTGATGACCGATGTATAATGGATATAAAAACGTTGGTAATTTGAACCTATAAACCCTAAAGGCTCCGGAAAATCCTCCCACGGGTTTGGTGCACCTACAAAGTAAATCTTTGGCGCATGCCATAGCGAAGCTAGATTAACTTTACCAGCCACGGCATAGTAGTCAGCAACCTTGCCTTGCGCCAAACATACACCTGTTTTAATAAAGAAGCATATCAGCGTTAGTGTTAGCCTGCATGTAGATGTTTTTATGGCCGATTTCATACAGCCCAAACAGAAAACGTATACTAAATGTTTAGCTACCAAATGGCTCGAGATATTAAAGCGATACAATGCCCTAAATGCGGCAGCACATTTAAGCAAGAGATTAAGCCCGAATTTTACAGATGTCAGAATTGCCAAACGGAGTACTTTTTAGATAGTGATGATACGCATGTTTATCATCATCACGAACGTGCGAAGCCCGTGCAAAGTTCTGCCCCGCCGGTTAACCCTAACTTGCCGGTTTATGTACTTATTGGTGCCGTTGCTTTTATAGCCATAGTGTACATAACCACAATGTTGCTACAGCCCAAAAAAAGTGCTACTAACAGCTATATAACTTATAAACCCAGGCGTTCTTATCAAAGTAGTTTTGTTTATACAAACACTGCTACCGGCGACCCCGTGTATTTACGTATGGGCGTAGATTATATTGATAAAGGCAACGGCAAATCAGAACAGGAACTGCATGCACAGTTCAATAATGCCATGGATGGCAATCTGATAGCGGATCGCTTAATGACCGATGAGAGCATGCGCAATAACCGATGCTCGCTCACCTTTAAAATTTACTCCCCTAATATAGTTTACGCTATTGGCTGCAATAGTGTGTTATTACAGTTGGATACCAGGAATAATCGCCTTACTGACGTTACGCAAAGCACCTTTAAAAACTACCCCAAATTAAGTTCCGGGGTGGCTAAATTAGACTTTGATTACAGTAAGCCGATGATTAATGTAATGAACAATGAAGGCGAAACATTTTATTATTTCCCTGCCGTTAAGAAATTAGTGAACACCCAAACGGAAGCTGATAAGATTTGGAAACAAATTTATAATGCCAGGCGCTATTTTGAGTTCGGTTACATGGGAGATTACTTCGATGATAATAAAGTTAATCAGTTATTAGAGGTTAAATACATTAAAGAGGCGGATCAAAACTTGAAACGTGATCTTACACCGGGGCGGAAATACTTCGGTCCTGCTATTATTTACCAGGACGAAAACAACCTGATAATTGTGGTCAATACAACGGCGGCCCCCGATCCACCAATGAGCATTCAAAAAATTGATACGGAAACCGGAAAAATATTATGGGCCTTGCCTCCCGATAAGTTTTATTTATCACAAGTAGTAAAATGCAAGCAAGGGTATGCCATAGAATACCACAAGGATGAGGAAGCAGATTATGTACATGGTGTAATGGTGGTATCTGATTCGGGGAAACTGATTCACAATTATCAATTAAGCCGCACTGAATAAATAACCGTAACCAATAATTAGCTAAATTATGATATGGGTCTTATTAACTTTTTTAAAGAGCAGTTTGCAGCAGTAATTGAGTGGAAAGATCAACCGCAAGATGTTTTATTCTTTAAGTATCCGTTTAAAAGCGATGAGATAAAAGATGCCAGTAAACTCATTATAGGGCCAGGGCAAGGTTGCTTGCTGGTATACGAAGGAAAGGTTACCGGTGTAATGGAACAAGAAGGTATTTACGAATTGCAAACTGATAACGATCCGTTTATTACCACTCTTTTTAAACTGATGCAGGGGTTTGAAAGCGAGCACAAACTCAAAATTTATTTTTTCCGCAAAGCAGAAGTGACTAATCAAGGATGGGGCACATCCAACCGGGTAAAGTATGAAGAGCCGGTTTACCGCTTCCCCGTAAGTTTAGGAGCTTACGGCAATTTTTCTTTTAAACTAACAGACGCCAGGCTATTTTTAACAGAGATTGCCGGCCTTTTAGATCTATTCACTGTTGCACAAAGCCAGATGCTGATCCAGTCGCGGATTGAACAGCAGCTAACCGTTACACTCGCTACATCTGCGTATTCTATTTTGCAGATAGACAGTAAGCTTGATGCACTGGCCGAAGAATTAAAAACCAGGTTAAACGATAATTTCTCATCACTGGGTTTTGAGCTCACTAACTTTAAGGTGCAGGGCGCATCGTTTGATCAGCAAACACAGCAGCAGATAAACCAAATTGCCAATGCCCGGGCAGGAATTTTAGCTGCAGAACAAGCCGGACTCAATTATACCGAAATGGAGAAATTGCAGGCTTTGCGGGATGCGGCACGTAACGAAAATGGCGTTGCTGGCGCAGGTTTGCAAATTAACCTGGGCAGTACCCTGGGCAATACCGTGGGTAATCGCACTGATGAACCTAATGATAAGCAGCCCGATGCCGTCACTCAATTGGAAAAATTGAAAGCACTGTTTGATAAGGGCATCATAACTCAAGACGAATTTGATGCCAAGAAGAAACAATGGCTGGACAAATTGTAACACCTATAAAGACTCCGGATATTTATTGAGCTGGATTTTTTTAAAAGTTTTATGAACAAGGAGCACTTTAATTACCAACTTATCCTGTAAAATATTAACCAGGCAAAAGCTAATGAAGTGCTACTTAAGCAATCGTCATGACTATAACGAAATTGATGATCGAGGATAATACCAAACTTCCCCACCACAGCACTTTGTTACCCGGATAGTGAAATAGCGAATACATTTTATAGTGGTAGTAGGCTCCGCAAAAGCAAGCTGCCTGAGTGGCCAATAAAAGCAGCCATACAAAATATAACCAGCTGTTATCGGCTGCATAATTCAGTGCGTCCAAAAAATGTTCTTTACGCGAAGGCAGCTTATTTACCCCTCTAATATCGAAGAAAGAGACCTTTTGGTGAGGTGCAAAAAGTTTTGCGCTATCTTTTTTCAACACGTAAAAACGAACCGGCTGACCGGTGCTATCCGCGTGAAACCCGTCATAATCAGACATAAATAGTGAAGTGATATTTTGCGAGGCTATTCCAAATATATGCCGGTGATAGTCCCTGAAAAGTGTAGCCTTATATGGGCTGACTTTGAAGGTATACCTTTTATGCATCTTGTATGAATTTTCTTCAAAGAATGTGACTTTACCTTGTAACAAAGTCAGGTTATGCTGGATAGAAGAAGCATAAAAAAGCAATCCGCCAATAAATAATATCGGAAGCATTAAAAGGGCAATTGCCAGCAGATTGAACTTGGGGAATTTTACGGAGGGCCGGTGCATAGTACCGCCAATAAAGATTTCTGGTTGCTGACCCGGACTTTTTACATAAGCCACTTTGATGATGTTACCGATCACCCGTTCTGCAGCACCTGATGGCGCTTGAAAATTAAGTGTTATCGGCTTTTCATTAAAACACTCCGGGTCATCAATACCTGAATTGAAAGGAGAGCCGGTTACAGGCTGTTTGAATTTCAGTTCAAAGAAGAACTGTTCGTGTACGGTAGCGCCGGAGCGAAAATCTGAAAACTGGGTAATGGTAACGCCCTCCCATACAACGCTTATCAGCTTATTTGGCTCGGCTTTCATTTTTAATTTTAATTAGATTTTTGGCTGCAGGCTGAACAGAGGAAGTAGATATGAATCTACCCTGGTAAAAATGTAAAAGCTGATCAATCTTTTTGCGGCTCATGTCAAATGCGTCTAATTCAAGTTCTGCTTTTGCTCCGGCTGTAAAATACTCCAGATAATATTTCCGGTACTTTCCACTGCCGCGCGGAACAATGTGCATATCGCTGATCTCGGACCAGGAACTGAAAGGTAAGCGTGCAGTTGCCAGGCCGTCGTTGCTCATCATGATCTTAGGACTTCTATCCATCATTTCGCGAATTGTCAAATAGATCAATGCCATGCCGACTATGGCAATAAAACCCTGGAACAGGTACCCAAAAATAGATTTAAAACTGTAGGGATCTTTTTGGTGAGAGGTGAGCAGCCATATGCCAACAAAAACCATGAGACCGTAAAAAGGTAAGGCTAGTATTCTTTTAATTATTGAAAAATAAACGTGTGTCTCAGCGGGAATATTAGGGTCATCTATAAATTCATCAGGCTGTTCAAACCGTAACGCTAATTTGTCCCAGTTACTTCTTTGCACTTTCGTCCAAATTTCAAATTTACGTAATCCCGTATCACTTTTCTCCGGGATCAGCAGTGCATAAGCAGCGCGTCTTCTAAGCTCATGCACATTCCTAACCCTGGCAAATGCCCAGGTCATCCACCGTGGCACTGCATAAGCGCGGTACAAGCCAGCCACAAAGAAAGCCACGAGCAAAATGATAGGTGACAGCATAACGCCGTACGGCTGCGGCAGTGCCACAAAAGCAATGGCCGGCATAATAAGCATGATAGCTAACGCAGGTAACCATATGGTTTTTCGTCCCTGACGAACAGCTTGGTCCACGGTTACATCGTACATAAAGGCATTTTATAAACCCGTATTTGGTAAAGCACTACAGCGTGTAAGTTCAATTGTTCACCTGATTTTGTGATAATCATTAGTGAAGCAAGCTTATGATTTTCATGAAGCAAAACGGCAGTTTGCAGCGGCAACGCTTTATCCATAGCTGGATTAATAATTCTGGCGCTCTGCACCGGGGTAAATAATAAGCAGCAAATAGTTAATAACGAGGACAACAGGACCGGCAATGCTATTTTCATAAGCATATCAATATGTAATCACCTTTACAACATCATAAATCGTAAAATGATTGTATAGGGCCGATGATTATCGTTCGGTTAGTTTTGAAATGAGGTAACAGCTAGGGATAAGCCTTGTTATTCTACCCTCATAAGTTCAGTTATTGGAATGAAGCCGGATGTTTCCTTACCCGCCTTATTGGTGAAATAAACGTACAGCCAATTTTGCTTGCTCGCACCTATCCTGTCAATATCAAGCCGTACCTTATCGCCTTTAAGCACGTAGGTTTTAAGTTTGCTACTGGCATTTGGCGTTTTATAGAAGTACGCTTTAGGTACCTTTACCCTATAATCACCAGCCACAGCATCGGTAATCTTGTTATAAACGCCGTTAAAATCTTCTGTTAAATGATCGGTACTGCAATTATTGTATACAGCCTTTATTTTACCTTGAACCATGCTCAGGCTTACCTTACAACCGGGGTCATTTTCTTCGCTGCGCAATACAACCGTATTGTTCTTTAACACGCCTGTTCCGTAATAACTACCTGTTTGAGCAGAAGCGGTATTCCACCAGGTAAAAATTTCTGCTGTTACCTGGTTGCCTTTTTTCTGAAGGGATATTATGCCGTATGCACCTTGCGAAGCTTTTTTTTCATATGTGCCGTTTTGTGCATTTGCTGCTAATGATGAGCATAATACAGAGAACCATACCGCCACCCATTTATAACTTTGGGCTATATTGTTTATGAATAGAAATCTCATATGAATAGTGATATATTATATGTTCTAACTTATTTCCTAATTAAGAGGCTCAATTTGACTTGATAAAATCACTTAGATAACTGCATTCATTAATAGCTTTTTTATAAAATGCTGTTGTTTTATATTGTTGCATTTCCTTAAAGTAACTGTTTTGCCTAAGTTGTTCTGTATATAGTTTTTCGAGTTTCTTATAAGCGTCGTAGTCATCGCCAAAAGATGGCGCTTCGTGTTCCTTCTGCTCACACTTGGCTGCCATAAAGGTACATTTGGCTTTGATCTCGGGGTCGTCACTTAGCTCACGAGCCTTTAAATAGTACTGTTTAGCTTTCGACGCTTTGATATAATCGCCGTCATAGTAATAGAGCGGCTTTCGGCCAACGTCGGTAGCCGACCATGTGTAGGCAATAAGCCCCCATGAATTGCCATAAGTGGAGGTGTTATATAAGCCATTAGCCATCTGGTAATAGGCGGCAGCATTTTTCGGTTCTTTTTGTGTTTCGCTCCAGAGTTGGGCCATCTTTTGGGCAAACGTAAGTTTCGTATACCGTTTACCTTCAAAATGTTTAGGATAATCATTAATCTCCACAACAAAAGGATCGCCCTGGCTGCTTTCGCCGTCGTTATAATAATCCTGCCCGTTGTATGATTTATTGATGAGCTTGCTGTTCCTGATGTGCTGAAACGCTGTAACCGCTTCAGGGTAGTGGTGCTCGCGCAGCTCAATGGTTCCTAAGAGTTCATACAGGTTATCGGTATTCACCCGGTTTAACCCCTTACTTAGAAACGCCAGGTATTGGTCTGCAGGGCGATTGGTTTTCCAATCAATTAATTGTTTAAGCTGAGGTGAGTGTACAAAGTTAAACCAAAAATCAGGCATATCTTGGTTTATATACCAGTTGCTGTTTGCCGTAATGGTATTATTGCTGTTCAGCATAGCCAGCGCCGCCCTGGCTGTATCGCCCTGGCGCAGGTAGGCAGGAGCTAACACATAGGTGTAGAAATTGCGTTGGGCTATAGCAAACTGATTAACGCTTTCCGGTGTGGGAGGGTATACATCTGTTTTAGGTTTAACGCCCGCTACAACCTTTTCATTAAGCCATTTTAACGAAGGTAGCAGTGAAGCCTCGTCAATCGCTTTAAGTTGTTTAAGGCGCTGGGCAGATAACAGCAGGTTTACAATTTGTTTTTGATCGCCGAGTTTTGCATTAAGATTTTGTCCGTCCAATTCTTTGAGTGCAGCAAGACCATCATCGGGCTTATTTTGCATAAAATACAGGTAGGCATTTGTCAATGTTCCTATTTGTGGTTCTTTGTACTTGGCATCGCTGGCAAGCGTTGTGCAAAAGCTTCGCAGCTTTTCAATATGCTTATCGTATTTGTTTTTTATACTATCGGGTACAGCAACAAAAAAGCTGCCTTTCGGCAATTTTTGTGCTTCGGGTGTTTCATCTTGCTTGTGGATCAAAATCCAAACTACGCAAACAGCCCCTACCAATGTTAACAGGCCACCGGCTATCTTAATAGCTGGCTTGCCTGGTTGTTTTTTGAACCCTATAAGCATTACCACTATGCCAGCAAAAAGACCGATCAGCCCAATCCATATTAGCCATTTTTTTTTACCGGCATGCTGTGGTGTCTCAGGCTTGGCTAAATGCCCATCACTGTAAAATTGATCGGTATTATTGTTGAGTGCCGGTGTAAGATAATACTGCTCAAGTTTATTAATTTCCCTTACCAACAGCACACCCACCAGCGCTGATGAAGGTGCGTTGTTGTATACCTCTTCCAGGTTGTCGGCACCAATCTCGGGGTTAGCAAAACCCCGGATAGCATATAGGTTGGCCTTTTCTTCGGGCGTGCGCGCCAGTTTTATTACGTCATTAAACGGTGCGTCAATGTAGTGGTAATTTCGATAGGCCTGCAAGCGGCGCTCCGGATAACCAGCAAACACTTTCGAAAACAAGAAAGCAGCCTGAACGGTATCTCCAAGGCGCCGTTCTTCACCGGCTTTTAAAGCCAATGCCCAGCCTTTGATATGGCTGGACGATGTTGTATTTGCAATATGTTGTTCGTAAATATTTTTAGCTTCTGCAAAGTTGCCGGCATAATGGTTCAGCTTCTGCGCCTGATAAAAGTATCGTAATTTTAAAAAACTGTCATTCTCTCCCATTGCCGACTGTACCGCTTCATTGGCGGTATTTCTTAGTGCTGCCGTATCCAATGGTGCAGGTTCCCAGTAGTTGTAATTTGATTGCCCTAAAAGTTCTGCCTGTATGGCAAATTGGTAGTATTTCTTGGCGGCATCATGTGCCGAATCTTTCAAACTCCATAAAAAGCTGCTTTTAACCAAACTATCCGCTACCGGTGGGTCTTGTTCGAAAAAATGATAAGCCCTTTCTTTTCCTGCAGAGTCTAGGTGGTACATAATCTTTTCTACATCATTAGCCTTTACCTTACCGCCTAAGTACTGCGCCCATTCAGTCGAATTAATGGCCGCCTCGCTTGCCGGTTCTTCGTTGCCATAAGTAAAGTGGTAATCGGTGAAATAAAACGCGCCGTAATCCTTTTTGCCCTGAATGTCCGGGTGAAAGAACGAAGTGTAATAATCGTAAGGATCAGGCTCATCCGAGCAGGCCATGATTATGGCCACGCTGATCAGGCATAAGCTGGTAATGCTAACGAAATACAGCAGTAGTTTTCTCCAGGTTTTCATAAGTATAGTGTTTAAGTGTAGGTTCGTCTAAATGGAAAAAGATGACGTTTAAGGTATCTGAGGATATGTATTTCTGAATATAGTTAGCAGCAGACAGTAATTCGCTGGCTGGCAGATACTCCCACCTGACCTCGTCACCACGCAATAACCCGTAGTTAGGAAGGTCTCTTTGCACCCTATACAGGCTACTGCCGTTTGCTTTAAATGTTCGTTGATCGCTAAAGTTTTCCTGATGCAGCCTTTTAGAAATCCCGGCATATTGCTTTTGCCTGAAAACCACGGCCCAGCTAAAAACTGGCAGGCCAACGTCTACAGGCATAGGGTAATTACTTAAGTTTTCACCAACATACTTCTCCAATGCGCTTTGTTCGAGTATAGAATTTTGACTGCCATACTTACGCAGGTTCCCCATATTATAACACATGAGCATTACCCGGTCCACCGGTGGGATACCACTGTTTTTTGGGTTCTTGAGTTGATGCAGCCGCAGTGTGGCCGATAATTTTATATTTTTCAGACCGGCGTTTGCGCTAATTTGCCTAAGCAGGTAAAAGTAGTTGTCGCGGGTAGTCCGGGTCCAGTCGCAATCAAGCTGTAACTCGTTATAGTTTTTTTTGCCTGATGACTTGATCCGGCCATTAACATAATATACAATCTTGCCGGCCAAGTCGTTTAGCTGCTGGTGTGTTTGATGTTTGAGTACATCATTAACCACAAAAACAACCGGAACAAGTTGTACAGCATTGGGCAGTGCTGCTTTGAAGGTAACAGGCGATATTGGTACAGCACTGTTGTCGCCCTTGTTTACATCCATAATGCGCATGTATAGCTTTTTACAGCCAAGGGTGTCAAAATATCGCTTTTCGGTAGCATTGGTATCATACACCGTTTTCCAATAGTAAAACGAAGTATTAACCACACGATTTTTGCGGCAGGATACCAATCCAAGCAACATTATAAACGCCATAACACAAGCAGCCACTTTAAGCATGCCGGTACAATAAGTTACTGAACGGAATCATACTGTTTTATGCTTTGTAAGAATTAACGCCGCTGATGAGCGCACGGTTAATATAATCGTATAAGTAAAATGAAAGCTTTTCATAGGCTTCATTATCTTCCGGCGTTTCAAAACCTAAATCATTCCAGGAGCCCATGCCGCCAAATACGTGGGCAGACATGGCTGCATACATTAATTGCAAAGCCGATTGTTCATAACCATTTTCGTTAATCTGGCTACCGAACCAGTTATTGGCAGGATCCGAACCATCTAAAATATTAAGAGATCTCTGAAAAATGTCTGCCCAATTAATTAACTGATGACCAAGGGCAAAAGCATGAATGTCGGTTAAGATGTCTTTAAGCCCTTTTCGTACCTGTACAGGGTCGGGCAAAAAATTGATCGTTTCGGCCTGGCTAACGGTACGACCATAGCTTACAGACCAGATCTTTTGCTCCGGGGCATTCTGTTTATTAACTTCCCAACGGGCAGCCCAAAAATCAGAATAAGAATCATATATGGATTCAATAAGCCAGGTACCACCACCGCCCACAAAGCCGGCTAGTTGATGGTCTGGGGTACCGTTTGCGTTTCCTTCTGAAGGGTGGTAATAGGCCTTTAATTGACGGCAACCCTCCTGTCTGAGTAAATTAAACCAATCGTCAGGATCTGCAGCAATAACACGTTCCGCTGTAGTTCCATCTGCTTGTGTAAATAAGTGCAGAAAATCCACTTTGTTGCAAAACTTGAACGTTACATTGTTGGGGTAATAATCCGGGGATATTTGGCCGGTAGTTAAAAAATAGTTCCCGTGAGTAATTAGTGATAAGAGTTGACTGGTAGTACCGTTCATGAAAACGATTGGGTTTATTAATAAATGGTGAGTTAAACAACAACGTTAAGTTTTTTTCGCTTATAGTAGGCCTGTATATAAAATATTATACCCGATGCTGGTATTACGGCAATTGTAAAAAACATCCCCAACAAGGCAAATCCTACCAATCCGGTAGCACACTTCACATCAGATGGCAGGTTTACCATAGCAATATTGCTGGCAAGCACCGGCAGCACAATCCCGGCGATAAGGCAAATCAAAGTAATAATGGTAATAGACAATTTAATACGGCCGCTAAGGTGTAAAATACATAAAATGATTTGCGCTACAGGCGCTATAACCATTAGCATTAGTTCAAAGAGGAACAGTATCATAACAGCGTTTTATATGGATACATTAAATCAAAATAAGTAACCCGCTCATACGTCTAATTAATAGCTGTAAATCTACTGTTCAATCACAATACCATTAATTGACACTTCCTGACAGCTAATGGAGATAGCTGCCGCGCTGTAAGTGTCACTATAACCAGCTGCTGACATTTGATCTGAATAACTATAGAGACTGGCTTGTTTAAACCTGATGGTCCGTGTGGGTTTTTTACCGTAGGTATCCACTATGGTAATAGTGCCGTCGAATCGGTTTCGTTTTTTAGCCAGTACACGCAGCAGGTCATCACTAATCTTTTTGGCATCCAGCGTTAAATAAAAGCCCGCCGGATAGTATCCGGGAAGTTTACTTTTTGAGGTGTCTTTTGTTGCAATGACCGGCGTTTCCTCATAATTGCGTGATAAACTAGTGCTAACGCCATTCAGATCCGTGACAATGTTTTTGCCCGCCACAACAATCGTCATTTGTATTTGAGTACGGCTTTCTTCAGTTTGGGCACGCGTATGTGTTGCAAAAAATAGCAATAATAGTGAAGATGTAAAGGCAAATACCGTTTTCATAAGTCTGGATAGTTGCCCTGTAAACAACCCAAAACAACGATTGTTGGATGGTAATGAGATAACTCAAAAAGAATTATTGGCCTTATGAGTTGTGTTCAGTATTTGTAGTTATTAAACATCGGTATAGTTTTAATGTTATTGATGCAAGTGCTCTTACATGCCGACTACATGACCTATACTCAATATAACCAATCGCTATATCACTTCACAACTCGCAGGGCATCCAACCACTTGTTCAACTTTTTGGTTGTCGCCCTGTTTTTTTGCGGCTTGCCTTGTTATGCTTTTCAGGGTAAGCCCTATCAATCCGTTGCAGAGATTCCAAATCCAAAGGATGCAGGCACCGGTTATGTGAGCGATCCGCAAAGTTTATTAACCCCCGGTGAGCTCGACAGTTTAAATCACTTGCTGGCGGAGTTAAACACTAAAACAAGCGTGGAGGCAGCCGTTGTGGTCATTAATGATTTTAAAGAAGATGAAGATGACTTTACATTTGCTACGGCGCTCTTCCGGCACTGGGGCATCGGTAAGCGCGGGGCCAACAATGGCCTTTTATTGTTCATAGCAACCAACCGAAGGCAGTACCGCTTTATAACCGGCTACGGTGTAGAGGGCTTATTGCCCGATGCAACCCTATCTAAGATAGGTGAAAATGTTTTGGTACCAGCGTTTAAGAAACAAGCTTATGGCAGTGGCATAATCAATACTATGCAGGTAATTAGCCAATACCTGCAGCAACCAGTTAATAAGAAAGAGCTTAATAGTTTAATAGCCAGGCAAACATCACAAACTATAGGCATTACTAATCGGGATATATGGCTTGCCATTGCCATTATAGCATCAGTGGGCGCTGGCTGGCAAATCAGGAAATTTAAGTCGCCTTTTTTGAACGCGAAACACAAGGCTTCTAACTTATATGCAGATATATCAGGATGGTCTGCTTTTATATTAATCGGCTTAGTATGCCTGTTTGGTGTTGTCGTTTTCTTCTTCGGTAGCATCAGTGATATGCTATCCGCTATTCCACAGGCCTTACCGGTAATCATCTGCATAACTATTGTTGCTTATTTTTTCTTTGCGCATTTAAGCGTGCTGAGTCAACTACGTAAGTTTTACAAAGACGATGTAAATTATTTTGGCGCAGTCGGTAATTTTTACCGGCAAGCCTGGTGGCATGCGTTATTATCCCCCATCCTGCTTTTTTTCGTTATAGTACAATTGGTACAAATAACACGATTGAAAAGACGCACTAAGCCGCTGATTGATACCGACGGCAAACCAATGCAACGTATTAACAGAGATAGTGCGTACGATGTTAATAAGTACCTTTCAGCCGGCCAGCTGAAAGAAGAAGAAACGGGCAGTCTGGTTTACGATATATGGACAACAGACGGCAGCAAAGAGATAAAACTGGTGCCTAATGATGGGTACCACTATAACGACTTTGAGGCATGTCCGGCTTGCGGGTTCAGAACTTATACCCAACCTATTGAAATTACTGTTGAAAGAGCTACCTATACTCAAGGGGGAAAAGCTAAGCGGGTGCAGGTATGCCGCTATTGCAACCATGAAAACTTTATTGAATTTATAACGCTCGCTATGTTGGTACGGTCAACGTCATCAGGTTCGGGGAGTAGCAGTAGTAGTGGTTCATCTTCTTCATCAGATTCTGGCAGCTCATCTTCCGGTAGCTGGGGCGGAGGTAGTACAGGCGGTGGTGGTGCTGGTGGAAAATGGTAGTCCCATCAGCTTTCTTTTTAAAATCCAGGTAAATGATAGCCAAGTTCTTTTTGTTTACGAAGAATGGTGGGAAGCTTGTTGTTATATTATTCATTTGCCTTAATTCTCTAAACGAAAAGCGATACAACATAGTACTAAAAAATTTGTTGAAGCAGAACGTTATGCCTATGGGTGCGAAAGGCAATAGCTGCCAGGCATTATAAGCACAAACAACTATATTAACCCATGCTCATGTATACCATCAACCGGAAGATTATTTCATCACTTATTGCAGCAATAGTAATATTGAGCGCCTGTACCCATGATCAGGCCAAATCAAAAAAGGAAGTTTCTAAGCTTAACGCACCAGCATCACCGGCAATCAACACAACCTATGGAGAGGTAAATACCTGGCTGGATGACTTTAAAAATTTCAGAACCGCTGTTTACCAGGAGGACTTGGTAAAGATGAAAAGCTATTTCGATTTTTCGGCACCTGCTGATACGACTCAGATCTGGACGGCGATTTACGATAATATGAATGAAAACAAACGCCCCGAAACGTATCCCAGTACCTTTACAGAAGCCGACCTTGAAAAGTATCACCGGAATATTTTTACAGATGACTTCACTAAAAGCCTGCTTAAAGTGAAGAGTGAGGTGCTTTACCGAAAAGGGGAATATACGACGCCCGGCATTAAACAAAACGACCGTACCTATCATATGCTGGCCCAGTACGACAAGGCAACAACCACACTTCAATTGTTCGTTTCGTATTCAGGAGGCGTTGACGAAAATGGTGAGGAGGTTAGTGAGGGCGAGTATGCAATCATTTACTTTTTCAAAATTGAAAATGGCAAGTATTTAAAGTTTGATAAAATACTGTTTGCCGGTTAAGGAAGAATTATATATCTATTGATTAACCCGGCAACTTATCAGGGGCAAATCATCAACACAGTGGTAGCTGATTGAGCGCGCTATTTGGCCAAACGATATTTACCGGAGGCCGAAACCTAAAGAAAAGCTGTTTGTTGATAGGACTGATTGAGTGTATTACTAAAATAAATATTATGCTGTCATCTCTTCAGAACAAAGACAATAGCGCTGAAAATAGCGACCTTACTAACAAAGTTATGGGTGCCCTGGAACCTGCTATAAAAGAGCATTGGCCCAAGATTGAACCTTATGCTGATAAAGCGTTAGCTGCCGCACACAACGATGAAACTGTTGAAATGCTGGCCCGCAAAGTTTATCCATGGCTTCCTATGATGGTACGCCTGGCCATAAAAGAAGATAAATTTGTAGCCTTCACTTTAGAACATAAAGGCCCGCTTCTGGCTAAACTGGCAGAAATAAAAAATAAGCAAAATACCTGATTTGCTTTTATCGTTTAAAAGCGCCGTTACAACGTTTTAGGTAAGGTTAGCAATTACTTTAAACTGCATGGTCCATTTTTGTTAACGATCCAAATATGTGCTCGGCAGTTACAGAATAGGAAACGCTTTTGCTGCAAAACTTTCCATTCAACCCTTACTATAAACACCTAGTGCTACAAGCTGTTGCCTGTGGTGATAGCTGTCGTTAAGATGCGCTTACAAAAACACGGATATAGCTTTACCATATGCAAATTTTGGTGTCATTAGGCGTAATTAACTTAAAATAATTGCCATGCTTTTAGGAACTACAGCCCATCATGGAACTGCTGAGGGCACAGAAACCTTCATTTTACAATTGCTGTTGCAACAGCGTTATGCAGAAGCGTATGAATTGCTTGTTAAGCAGCCCGTTCAAACAGCGGCCCTTTATAACACAGCAATTTGCCTGCACTGGAGCGGCGACTATCAGGAAGCTTTGAACCGGTTGGAAAAGATTCAGCTTGCTCCGCACATGAGCAGCGGTAACCAGCTTAATACCGAGAATATCTGTAAGCAAATCAGAAACAAGCAGAACCAAACCGACGATTTTTTACAGGGAATAAGCGAAGCTTACATCAAAAGCTTTCCTGCTTTAGTGCATGATGCCATCATCCGGCTTAAAACAGCCTGTTGGTTGCAACTGGGCAGTTATGAAAAAGTGATTGCAATTGCTACGCCGATAGCTCACAAAGGATATAAGAATATTACCGATGCATTAAAATTAGCCGATACAGCCCATGACAAAAGAATTTGATAAAATTAAAGAAGCATACCAGCGAAATATGTTTGCGGCAGAAAGCGACAAGGTGGATATGCTAAGCCTGTACAAGCAATTACCGGATCTCGGCATCAATAACGATTACGAAGAAAACCTCTACCACCTCGCAGCTCGTTTTACCGACGCTGAGGCTATCCGGTTTATGACAAAGGCGGGCTTAAAATCAGCTGCAGATAAGTATGGTAACTCTGCGCTGCATTCGCTTACCAATACCCGGTTTGATTTCGACGATCCGAACCTGGATGAAAAAGCTGCAAAAATTTATGATACCGCCCAAGCACTGCTGGATGCCGGCATCAATCCTAAAAAGAAAAATGACTCGGGTAAGCTTGCTTATTTTGAAGCGGGCTTGCTTTACATGTACCCGTTCCTTCAGGCTATGGGTGAGGCAGGCGTCAGGATGGATGTTACCGAATCCGGAGGGATGAACTTACTACACGTTATTTGTGATAAATTGGGTAACCGCAAAGATATTAAAGGCGCAATACCTGCGGTTATGAAAACGGTACGTATACTGCTTGAAAAAGGTGGTATTGACGTCGAAGATAAAGATGTGTTTGATACGACGCCGCTTACTTATGCACAGCGAAGTGGCGTAAAAGAGGTAGCAGCTCTAATTTCGGGTGATGAAAGTGATGTGGCCACTGGTGGTATGACCATCCACGAGGCGGTTTTAAACCGGGATGCTACCGCCGTTGAAGCCTTAATAAAGTCGGGGGCTGATTTGAACGAAATTGCCGACAAATACCGGCGCACGCCGCTCATGCTGGCTTGTGAGTACCCTTCTGCACCATTAGTACAACTACTGGCTGAAGGTGGTGCTGATGTAAATTTTAAAGCAGGAAACGGGGAAACAGCGGTTTACTATCTTCTTACTAAAGCAATGAGTAACCTGGGCCGTGGTATGAGCCAAAACACTAAAGATGTTGTTAAGATGTTACAAGTTCTGCTGGCCAACGGACTAAACGTGGATGCTGCTGTTGATAACGAGGCCAACACCGCCCTAAACCTTTTGTGCCAGGCTGGTCATTACTTGGCCGATTTGAATAGTACGCTGGCAGAAGAATTGATAGATGCCGGAGCCAGTGTTAACCAGCCTAACCAGCTGGGCAAAACACCCTTAATGTCATTTGCTGAACGCGGCAACGAAATGAAATATGGCATCGCCGAACTGTTGCTGGACAATGATGCCGACGTTACTTATGTGGATCAATCTGGCAATACGGCATTGATTTATGCAGCGGGAAATTCGGATCACATGTCGGGCAAGCGGATAGTTTCTTTAATTTTGGAAAGAGACAAATCCACCTTGGAGCGGGTTAATAACGCAGGACAAACGGCAATGGATGTAGCTATTAAGCAAAACAATGAGGCTGTGGTTAAACAGCTCATAAACTAAACAGGTAAGCAAAGCACTATGGATAATATGTTTTTAAACGCATGTAAAAATGCGCAAAAAGGAATCGTACAGGCTTTTCTGAAAAAGGGCGGCGTTAATGTAGATAAGCGCGACAGCTTGGGTAATACGCCCTTGTATTACGTTTGCAGTAAAGGAGCTAAAGATATTGCCAAATTATTAATTGATGCTGGAGCCGACGTGAATCTGCCAAATAACGTTAGTGAAACGCCATTGCATATTGCCGCCCGTAGCGGCAGTAAAGAACTCATAAAGCTGCTTGCCGATGCCGGTGCCGACATTAATGCCGCCAACAACAGCGGGCAGTCTCCCCTGTTTTACGCCGTGCTGGATTACAAAACTGAAACAGCCCTGTATTTGATAACGCTAGGGGCCGATGCGTCGGTTAAAGACAACTCGGGATATAACGTACTGGATCATGCTACGGCTAATGGCATGCGCGACTTAATTACGGCTATATCAAACGGAAGTGTAGCACAAAAAGACGACCATGGCAATACCCCGCTGCACCAGGCGGTTTACAACAACCGGAGCGAAACCGTACAGGCACTGCTGAAAGCTGATGCATCCAACGTAAACGAATTAAATAATGACGGCGTTACCGCTCTGGTATTGGCTGTAAACAATTCAAATATTCATTTAGCTGAATTGCTTATTAAAAACGGAGCCGATGTAAACCTGCATCTTTTAAACGGCAACTCAGCCCTGCATTATGCAGCCGGTATTGGAAATCACCATATTGGAAAATTATTACTTAACGCCGGTGCCGACGTCAACTCACGCAACAGTTTCAGCGAAACGCCACTACTTGTTGCTGCGCAATGCGGCTTTAATGACTTTACGGCTCTGCTGATTGAAAACAGTGCAGATGTAAATGCTGTAGACAACGAAAGCCGTAGCGCAATGACGTTTGCGAGCGAGCGCGGTTACACCGAAATTTTAGAACAACTATTAACGGCAGGTGCAGATGGAAAGTGATTGCAGCCCCCTTAGGTAGAGGGAAAATTAGTAGCATAATTAGATAATAAAGGAAAGCTTATCCTTGATACTTTAACACGCGGCAGGCCACGACCATATACGTAAAAGAAAGACAAGCTATTCGAATTACCTAACCGGAAATTTCATTTGCAGATTGTTTTGTTCTTTATAACAGGTGTCGGGTCACGAAGATTAGGTAGACACTAAGTAACGTGACTTTTTTAATCATAGCCTAGTTCTCACTTTATTCGCTGCCAGTAACACTAACAAATCCGCCCAGGCCAATGGTTTCGCCGGCTTTTCCGGTAAACAGTATACTAACGGTACAGCTTAGCAGATACTTCAGTTTTGAGTTGAAGCCTCCCTTTGACACTTACATGGATACCTGGCCAGGTGCCTTAAGGTAAAAGGCGAAATGAAACTTTTTGGTTGTTTACCATTAAAGAGTATACCCCGGGTTGCAGGTGAACCTTGCCGTTAGCATCTGGGTACCCCAAATGTTTAAGCGGATCAATCTCAAACTGATACGTGGCGGTGGCCCCTTGCCTGATTTCCTTTTTTTCAAAGAATACCAACTCCTTAAGCGGCCTCGAAATGTTTCCGGCCGGATGTGCCACATACCAAAACACCACTTCTTTACCATCCATATTACCTGTGTTGGCCACATCAACCCTGGCAACTATTTTTTGGCCGGGTTTAATAGTCAAGCTCGATAACGTTACCGCTCCGTACTTAAACGGTGCATAACTCAGGCCATCGCCAAACCAGTAAAGCGGAGTGGTGGGTATGTCCTGATACCGGCCTTGGTCGGGGCGTGCGCTTTGGCGCATACTATAGTAAACAGGTATTTGCCCGGTGGTTAACGGGAAGGTAACAGCAAGTTTTCCTGACGGGTTTATTGCTCCGGATAGGATAGCCGAAGCTGCGGCACCGCCTTCTACACCGGGCTGCCATATTTCCAGTATGGCATCGGCAAGCGGCTCAATCCTTATTAATTCGAGCGGTCTGCCGTTGGCTAACACCAGTACAATTGGCTTACCACTTAGCTTTAAATGTTCAACCAGTTTTTCCTGAACCCGTGGAAGAGAAATATTGGAACGTGACGCATTTTCACCGCTCCATTGTTTATTTTCGCCCAGGCATATTACCACTACGTCCGCATCCTGTGCAGCTTTTGCAGCTTCAGCAAAGCCCGACTCATCATCGCCATCAAAATCACACCCTTTTGCATAGGTAATTTGCGTTCCATTAAATTGCTGTTGCATTCCTTCAAGCAAAGAACACACATCATTAGGTTGGCCATGATATGACCACGCTCCTAAAAGATTAATCTTATCGTTTGCCATAGGCCCCACAAGTGCAATCTTTTTGATGCCAGATTTTAATGGCAATACTGCTTTATTATTTTTTAACAACACCATTGATTCAGCAGCCAAATTGCGGGCTATGGTCCGGCTTTCGGGCAGTAAGTACCGTTTATTGTCAGGTAGTACAGGCGCAAAAGGCTTTTCAAATAACCCTAACCGAAACTTAACCCTTAGTATACGCGCCACCGCCTCATTAATCTGCAACATCGTTACCTTTTTTTCGGCAAGTAACTGTTGTAAATACTCCCGGTATATGTCATCCTTCATGTCCATGTCAACTCCGGCATTAAACGCCTTCAAGCCCGCCTCTTTGCGGTTGGCTGCAACGCCCTGGTCAATTAACTGGCCAATCGCATTCCAGTCAGACACTACAAACCCGTCATGTTTCCAGCGCTGTTTTAGCACCTCTTTTAACATATACCTGTTTGCAGTGGCCGGTATGCCGCTTATATCGTTAAATGAACTCATCAGCGTAGCGGCCCCAGCTTTAACTCCTGCTTCAAAAGGCGGCAGATAAGTCTCCCAAAGTGCTTGCATAGATACATCAGTGTAATGATAATCTCGCCCACCTTCAGAGCGCCCATAAGCTACATAGTGCTTGAGGCAGGCTGCTATCGAAAACTCATCTGATAAATGTGTGCCCTGGTAACCCTTTATTGAAGCAACCCCAAAAGCGGAGTTGGCGTAAGTATCTTCACCATAACCTTCGGCAATGCGGCCCCAGCGCGGGTCGCGGGCAACATCGATCATGGGAGAGAAAGTCCAGTCTACTCCCGATAACTTGGCCTCTTTTGCAGCCATACTGCAGGCGGCCGTTACCAATGCAGGGTTCCATGAACAGGCTTGAGCCAGTGAGATAGGATAAATTGTGCGGAAGCCATGAATAACATCATAGCCGAAGAGAATGGGTATGCCAAGCCTGGTTTGCTTAACGGCTTTCGCCTGTACCAGATTGCGAATTTGGGGATCATCGCCAAAATAAATAAGCGAACCAATTCCGGCCGGGATGTCGTCAATCAGCGCTCCAATGTTGTTTGCATTTGTGTTTTTCCCGAATGTATACTGATTTAATTGCAATACTTTTTCTTGCAGTGTCATTCTTGATAAAAGATCCCTTACACGAACTTCGATAGGCTTTTGCGGATCCCGGTATGCCGGCGTTTGAGCATATAGCCAGGCGCTGGATAACCAGCATAACATCAGGGTAAATTTAAATCTCATTAGTAGTAATTGGAATAATGCAGAAAAGATCACTGGTAAATTTTATACGCTTTGTTGTGCAATGAACACCGTAGCCTGAATTTGTAGCAGTTTTAAATACCGTAATTATCATACTGTACATAGGGCAATTACTTTTTAGAATAAATTTTGCCATACCTGTTGCTTTATATTTTTAAATAACCCGGACTAACCAACAATATGGTTAGCCGGGTTGTGTAACGCGTTGCCTTGAATGAGTTTAAAACCCTCAGCGTTGTATGGGCTGGCAACCTGTTGTTGCCTGGTAGGTATCAAGCTTAATTGAAAACTTCATGCAATCTTTAAAAAATGCTGGGCTTTCGTCAATAAAGTCTCCATTTATAAGGATATGACCATCTTTGAGTATGAAATAAAATTTGGCATTACAGATATGCATCAGGTAGTGTCGTACCCAAAGGTTAGCCTCCTCGGCAGATAAAAAATCGGTACGGCAAATTTCAAACACATTGTCCAACTCGTAAAAAACAGAATACACAGCGTTCATACTTTTCAACTTTAATATCATATCCTCAATTCTCTATTGCTTATAAAACTCAATATCGTCCATACTGCAATAGGCATTATTGCCTGCGGTGTTCAAACCTATGGTACATTGCCCATTGGTTACGTTTATATTGGTAATGGTTACTTTTACCCAATTAGCATTAATCAATATATTTTGGTTAATCTGTGTTCCGCCGAAATCCTTTGCGAACAAATAGTTGCTAACCATAGTCTGCGGACTTTTAACCCAGGCCTGACAAGTGTATAAGCCGTTGGATAAACCTGTAATGGTTTGGCTGGTTGCCACGTTGTAAGCACTGCTTTTCCAGTGGGTAAGCGTAAAAAGGCCAGTATGCGGATTGGTCTCCGTATAGTTAGCATCGGGGTTACTGCCCGTAGTTACCCAGCCCGATGGTGAGGTCGCGGCTACTGTATCAACCTCAAAACCCGGATTTTTAACCAGCGAAAAACCATCCATGCCTAAAGTTGGGCGCTTGCTGGTGGCATCAAAAATACTGCGGTTGGGTGCAGCATGGTCATAAGCCTGGGGTTCCCAGTAGCAAACGCCTAAGCCTTTGTTATTAGGCAGGCTGCTTAGGTCATCAAGCAGCGTACTTACCATTAGGCGGGCTGTTTTAGGGTTGTTTTGAAAATAACCACATTCAGCTACCAAAACTTCTTTATTGTAAGTTGTTACCAAATCCTGAAGGTTAAGTTTGGTATTGTTCATGGTGGTGGCATAGGTTGAGGTTGGATAAACAGACACGCCTACCACATCAAAACTGGCACCGTTTGCAATAAGACCGTTTAATACACTTTTACAGTTGCTGTTATCATACCCTCTTGAAAAATGCACGATAACTTTAATGGAACTGTTTACGGCTTTAACCGCTGCATAACCTGCTTTATAAAGCGTGGCATAACCGGCCATATTGCCGGGCAATTGCCCCATAGGCCAAAGCATACCATAGTCGGTTTCGTTGCCAACCTGTACATACTCGGGGGTAATACCATTAGCTATAAGTGTATTTAAACAGGATGTAGTATGGTTGCTAACGGCGGTTTCCATAGCTCCAAGGCTGTAGCCGCTCCAGGCGGCCGGGATATTTTGCTTGGTAGGGTCGGCCCAGGTATCGCTGTAATGAAAATCAATAAGCAGTTTCATGCCCGCATTTTTGGCCCGTACTGCTTTTGCAACCACATCGGCAATACTATTGTACTGGTTGGCACTGGTGGGGTTTACCCACACCCTGAGCCTGATGAGGTTGATACCACGTTCTTTAAGAATGGTAAAAATATCTTGCTGGTCGGTTGTGTTAAAAAAAACCCGACCCTTGGCTTCCTGCTCGGTAATAAAACCAACATCAGCGCCGCGCAAAAACGAGCTGTTGTTGTTAATGGTAAGCGGTGTACGGATACCTCTTGTGTCACTGTCCGGCGATGTAGTATTTATGGTTTCATTTTTTTTGCAGCCATTTATCAGCAACAGCGTTGCTGATAATAGTAGTGCGGAGATGGTGTACCTGAACTTACCCGCCGATTTTGCCTTTAATAAACTTTTCATATTTGTGGTTTTTGTTAATTGGTTACTATTACAAAATCATCAGAAAAAGCCTTTTTTACAGATTGACCCAACCGAAAGCTACCTGTTATTTACTGGGCCAGGCCCCTTAATTACTCCAGTTATCTGTCCTGAACGGCACTGCAGGGAGATGGGCTTTGTTATATAGGTTACAGCCCTCGGGATTATCGGCCCAGGCGTAACGTACGGCAACCGGTTTAGCTACATCAGCACTCCAAACCGAAATTTTATTATTTTGTATCTGCGCATTGGCCCAGTGAAAAATGTGATCGGCACCGGCAATGGCAAATTGTTTTAATGGGCCATTTTGAGCCACCAAACCCATAGCGGAATTATTAAAACGGAGTATAATTTTGTTACCCTGGTTTTGCATGGATTGGTAAACAGGGCCCGACACGGTAATATTTTCTCCATAAGCTACCCGGCGTGCCACCAGTGCCAAACGATGGCCAACTACTTTTTTGTTGTATGGGTGTACATCATAAGTCTCGCCGGCATCTATACTAACCGACATGCCACAACCCGGAACTGATTGCGCAGTTTTAAACTGTGCCTCGCGTAACATAGCCCAGTCGCTCGCTTTTGGCACTACTGGCGGAACCATGTGATTGGCCAACTGAACAATAAGAAAAGGAAAATTACCCTGCTGCCATTTATTGCGCCAGTCTTTTATTAATGCAGGTAGCAGTTCATTGTATTCGGAGGCCTTACTGGTATTGCTTTCGCCCTGGTACCAGGTGGCTCCCTTAATGGTGTAACCCGCCAAGGGCCTTATGCGGCTATTAAACTGAATGGCCGGAGTAAACTCTAAACGGGTAAGCGTTTTTGACGGAAAACCCGTGGTAGCGTAACCCATTTTGTAAACCCATTCGCCAGTTAAATCAACATAACCTTTTTCGTTTCCAAGCCGGTATTGCTTGCCGGGCACCACTCCGCCCGAACCTTCTTTATTAATAACACGAATAACAATGGTGTTTTTGCCTGCCTTTAAGATACCTTGGGGTACCAGGTACCGGCGCACCAGGTATCTGTTGTCTTTAGAGCCTATGCAAGTGCCGTTAATATAAGTTGAATCTATATCTGCAATCAAGCCCATTTCCAGAAAAACAGGCTTATTCAGCATGGCTGCTGGTAGCGAAACTGTTTTCTTTAGCCAAAAAACCCCGTCCTGGTCAGCAGAGCCATAGTCTTCTATGTAACCAGGCACCCGCATTGTTTTCCAGCCTGTGGTGTCGGGCTTACTGCTCCAAACGGCGCGGCCGTTTTGAAGGCCAGCGTCTTTATTATTTACCTCGGCCATCCATCGGGCTGTAGTTGTCCTGTTTTGAGCAAGTACTGATTGTGTGTAAACCGAATCGTGATAAGGCTGCGCTTTTTGCAGATAATGAGGAAATGCAGCTAAGCCTTCCTCACTTACCCAGGCCTCGGCCGGGCTGCCCGGATAGCTGGAGTGAATAATGCCGATAGGTACTTTGTAAACCTCGTACAAGCTTTGCGCAAAAAAGTAGGCTACCGCACTAAAATTAAGCACAGTTGCAGGGCTGGCCTGTTTCCAGCTGCCAACTGCATTGAGCTGCGGCTGCATTGTATAAGGATTTTTTACGTCAAACTCGCGTATTTTATAGGTTCCGGCGCGGGCAATATTATCCGGAAAATAGGTAGCAGATTTATATAGCTGGTATTCCATGTTAGACTGTCCTGAACACAGCCATACATCGCCAATCAGTACGTCGTTTATAGTAATGGTGTTTTGGCCTTTCACGGTTAATGTGTGGGGGCCTCCTGCCTGCATGGGCTGTAAGTAAATGTCCCAGCGGCCATTGGCAGCCGTATTTTGTTTTACAACTTGCCTGTTAAACCACACCGTAACAGTTTCGCCCGGTGTTGCCCATCCCCATAAGTGTACCTTTTGGTTGCGCTCTATAACCATGCCATCGCTTACCAGGCTGGGCAAGCGCACATTGGCCAGGCACAATAGTGGCAAAACAACCAGCACAAAAAACACCTTTAGCTTTTTCGTCATCACAAATATTGGCATAAGCAGTTACCAGTTTTTTAACTCGGTGGTGGGTTTCGGAGGCGTACCTTTACTTGCAGGGAGCAGGTATACATTAAAGGTTTTACGGGTATGTGCCGGTACCTTAATTTCAAATCCAACCAGGATAGTACCGGGGTTCAGGGCATCGTAGTTGTGCGGCGGATCAGTTCCCCAGGTTTGCAACGTGACTCCTTCTACACCATCTACCTGTAGTTTAAGCTTTTTGCCGTTACTGGCAAGCCAAAGGCTATTACCCTCAACAGAAGCCACCTTAGCCGGGGTAAGCATAGCCCACCTAATGGAGCATTCCTTGTCGCCGGTTTCAATTTCGTCTCGTACTACGACGTATTGCTTGTCTATTATTGCAATGCCACGCTCGGCTTTGTTTAAGTCTTCATGGTATGCCGAGGTAAGGTCCATTACAGCATACATGTTCAAAGGATTATCTGATGCTTTTTTCAGATGCGCATCGCCCTGAACGGCTTGCTTATGCCCGTTCACCGTAAGTGTGCTGTGCGATAAATTAGAATACCTAAAAACATCCCAGCGCTGCGAATTTTGACCCATCTCCCATATGCTCAATCCTGCTGATTCCAAAGAATTGTATTGCTGCATCCCCAAATCTGCCGACCACCGGGTGCCGCCAAAATCGGCCACAAACGAACCAACATCCATGTGTCCGTGGCTAACCGAGGGGCTTCCGCCTTTAAAGCCAACGTAAATACCATTGTATCTGCGCCAGTCGGTACGCATGATGGCTACCTGGTTTTCGCCTTTTGCCTGCCACATTAGGTCTGCTGGCGCTTTAATAGCATCGGCGTTTGTGTTACCTGCCCAAATCATGGCCGCAGGTAGCAGCCGGTTTGTTTTGGCATTAAATTTTGATGTTTGCAGATAACCTTTTTCCACAAACAGCAATGAGGGGTCATTTAATTTATTGGCAAACCAAAACATGGCCGGCTGCAAGCCTTCAACACCCCCGGCGTCAGAGTAGTTAAAAGGTATACCCGAAACACCAATTAGCTGCTGGTAAAAAGCCGCCGTTTTCATAAACCCAGGCTGCCCGCTTAAATTAAAATCGGTACCAAAAACTTTTTCGATTGCGCTGATGAGAAATACATTGTAAGAGGTACCGTACCCCCAGTAGCTATAACCTTCTTTATAATTGCCATCAGGTGCATACTCTTTCATGGGCGTTTGCACCGAGGTTATTGCACGGCTTATAATGTTAACCGAGAGTTGCGGCTGGTTTTCATATACCGCAATAGCGCCAAAAGTAAGGCCGCCGTTGCATACCTGGTTCCAGTTATTAGACGCGCGCAGCCAGCCATTGTATTTACTATCCATAGAGGTTTGCAGGCCCTTTTCTATGATAGCTTTGCTGATAGTGGCTCTTGATTTGGGCGACAGGCCACTGTATAGCCAGTCGTAACCGATGGCAGTGGCCATGGTCATTTCGGCAACGTCTAAAAAGTGATCGGGGTTCCAGTCAGGGAAACTACTTACAGCCAGCAGTTCCTCCTCGCCACGTTTCAGGTATTTTTTTTGACCAGTTATCCGCCAGGCATACGACAGGAAAAACACTCGCCGCAAAGCTTCCCTTGAAACCTGTAACAGCCGCCGTCCAATCAAGGTACGCTCCTGCGGATAGGCCATCAGCATGGCGTCACATTCAGTTATAATGCTTTGATGCACGTTGCGCCAAAGCGTGTCTTGCTTTATGAGCGTTTTAATTCGCTCCTCGTCATTTTTAGACAGTAACAAACGGGGGTGTTGCCCAAACTTGGTGGTGTCAATAACAGGCTGTGCCAGCGCGCTAACGCTCAAAAACAAAACAAGTGCACATGCTTTTAAAGCAATAAAAGAACAATACTTTGTTTTTTTGGCGGCCTGAGCAGCCGGTGATACTTCTATAAACATTGTTTCTTGCCGTTAATTAAGTAATTTATACCTGTTAAGCGCTTCCAGAAAATAGTAATCAGCGTATACAAGCGGCACATCGATTTCAACGCCGTGTGCAATGCTGCCAACGCTGTGTTTCAATAAAAATCCGCCGTTTTTCCCTGGCTGTGCCCTGTAAACGGGGCTGCTTAACGAATGCAGGATTTTGATGCCTGCATTGCGATAATTTGCCGCATCAGGCACTTTGAAGGTACTCAGTTCTAACAGAGCCGAAGCGGTTACGGTCGCAGCAGATACATCACGATAGTTGGTTGGGGTTTCGGGCGCATGAGAATTTACAGAAGGTAAATAGCCATTTTGGTTAGCGTTAAAATCCCAATAACTCACGCCGTCAGCCGGCAGGTTTGCATGGTTAATATAAAATTGCGCCATTTTTTGTGCGGTTTCAAGATATCTTTTATCCCCCGTTTCGCGATAGGCCATAGTAAAACCATAAATACCCCATGACTGGCCACGGGCCCATGTTGAATTATTAGCATATCCCTGGGCCGTTTCTTTAGCCAGCACTTTGCCTGTTTGCGGATCGTAACAAACTACATGGTAGCAACTGTAATCGGGTCGTATCTGATTCTTTATTACATTGTTGGCATGTGTAATCGCTATATTTTTGTAGGTTGGATCGCCGGTTACTTTTGAGGCAAAAAACAGCAGTTCGAGGTTCATCATATTATCTATAATCACCGGAAAATCATATTTGTGCTGCCCATCCCATGAGCCAAACCGGTTCCATGACCGTATGCTTCCCGTTTTAGGACTATACCTTGTGCTAAGCGATTTTGCAGCCTGTATAAGCACCTCTTTGTACTTTATGTTTTTGGTAAGACGGTATGCATTGCCATAGCTGCAATACATCATAAACCCTAAATCATGGTGTTCTGTAAAATTTTTCAGTGGTTCAAGTTTTTCGGTCCACTTGATAGCCTGCTTACGCATATCCTCATCTTTGCCCAGCTCGTAAGCATACCACAGCGAGCCGGCAAAAAAACCTGATGTCCATTCATATTTGTTGGTAAGCAACACTTGCCCGCCCTTACCCGTTGTACGCGGAAACAACGTATCCACTTTGTTGGCAGTATCCAGCAAATGCTTAAGCTGCTTTTGGGCAAAAACATAGTTCTCATTTACAAAAACATCTTTTTCAGTCCAGTAAGTAAATGCTAAAAAAACCAAGGATAAAATCACCGTAACAAAGCTGTATTTCTTCATATAATTAATAGCTGTTTATGTTTGTGTATGCGTTTAGTACTAGTTAACATTGACTTTTACAGATTTTTGAACAAATTTTTCGCGGTTGATGTCAATGCTGCCGCCAACAAAAACGGCGTTGAAAGAGCCCTTTGCAGCATACTTGTAAGTAAAGGCACTGGCACTTAAACTTTGGGTAGGATTTTTAATCAGCACACCTACATCGGGCACCACCTTGCGCAGGTTTATACTGCCAATGATTGCCCAGGCTTCGGCCGTTTCTTTCGCGGTGGCTGTTGTTGTAGCTCCTGTTATCATCAGCTGGGTTGATGTGATGTTCCACAAATAGGTATTTTGTAAGGTGTAACCAGCCCAACCTGGGCTAAACGTATCAACCCCGTAAACTTGATAGGGAGTGGTAGAACTGTTTAGGTTAGCTATCTCGTAAGTGGTGCCGTCGGCCAGTTCGTTTTTAATACTAAAGCTGGTGATGGTCCAACGGTTTTGAATAGTGCCCGCAGCAGCATTGTATTTAAAGGCAAAAAATACGGGTTTGCCTGCCGAAGCAAAGTCTGACAGATTGATGGCGCCTGAAGGCGTTGCGGAGGTACTGCCGCTTGATAAGGTGGCACGCGAGGTAATATCTGTCCAGGTGGCGGCTGCTATGTTGGCTTTGGTTGTTACAGTATCGCCTTTAGCCACTCCCTTAAAATCAGTTGATACCATTAACTGTAAAGAATTGGGCTGTGTGCCGTTTGCCCTAACTGAGTTAAAGGTGAGTACAGGCGTGCCGTCGGCAGTTGCCCGGCCGCTGTATTCAAATCTTTTGCCGGCTTCGCCTGAGTAAAAGGTAACTATATCCGGATTGCCATTGAACCTGAATCTGGCCGTATCACCAAGGGCGAGCGTTGATTTGTCAATACTTACTGTAAAATCGGTATCGCCGGTGCTTAAGTCCTTTTGACAGCTGGCAAAAACCGTTGCCAGCATAAACAGGGTAATATATAACGTTCTCGACATTGTTTTAAATTAAAAGGTTTACCATCCGGGGTTTTGAGTCATTGCCCTGTTTACGTTTATCTCAAGGGCTGGAATAGGCAGCAGCAAGTATCTGGATGACGACGCTGCTGTGTTATAACCTAAGCTCCACAGCGCTTTATTAGTAGCCGTAGCATTTGAGCCATTTATTTCGGCAGCGGTAGCCGACATAACCTGCGTAAAAACGCCCCAGCGTATCAAATCGGGCTTGCGGAGCGCCTCAAAGCACAGTTCGCGGGCGCGCTCATCCATGATGGCCTGCCTGAAACTGTTCTTGCTCAGTCCAGGCGCAAGGTCGGCTACGGCACTGGCTACGTTAACCGGCAAGGCATATCCCCTGCGGCGTACCGAATTAATAGCATTGTAAGCTGTTGCTGTAGGGCCGTTTACTTCATTTTCGGCCTCAGCCAGCATCAGCAGCACATCAGCATATCGCAGTATCGGAAAGTTTTGGCCTGACTTAAATTGCTGCTTAGGCGACGAAAGCGGCTCAAACGAACGGCGCCACTTACCGCATGCCCTGTTGATGACGGCCGTTGCCGCATAAGGCACACGGGTGGCTGAAGTGGTTGTACTGGTATAAGTGAACGGCGCTATTGCCCAATCCCTGCGGCGGTCGGCAGTTTGATAAAGGTTGTAAAGCTTTATAGTGGTGCGCACGTTGCTCGAAGCGTACCCCGTATCCAAATTATTACAAGCAATGCCGTAAGTACCCAGGCGGCCACCTTCCGAAAATGCAGTGTTGTTACCAAACATATTAAAATCGGCTTCCCACATACATTCCTTTACATCATATACATCCTGCGCCTCGTTAATAAATATCTGGCTGTAAGGCGAGTTGGTGTAGGTTAAATTAGGTGTGGTCAGCAATGCATTTTCGCCACTGATTACTACTTTCTGTGCCCATGAAAGCGCATCTGCATACTTAGCTTTATCGTTAAGGGGGTTACCCGCCATGTACAGGCAAACACGGGCCAGCATACCCTCAACCGTAGTTTGCGATATGCGGCTGGAATTGCCTATTGTGCTTGCCTTATTCACTTTAAGCTCGGCATCCTGCATATCTTTTAATACCTGCGCGTAAACCTGCGCTGAAGGCGTGCGCGGTATTTCAACAACGTTTACGCTTTTAGTTGATGCCAGCTTAAGTGGAATATCGCCATAATTGCTCACGAGCATAAAGTGGTAAAACCCTCTTAAAAATAAGGCTTCACCTAAAATTGCCTGGCGTCGTTTTTCATCCATTACCGGTTTACTTACATTTTCAATAAGCAGGTTAGCCCGCTCAATGCCTATATAGCATTGCTCCCACAAACCGCTTACATAGCTGTTGGTATAATCGTACTGGTAAAACATAGGCGCAGCAAATGCATTTGCGCTGTTAGGGTAAAAGGATTCGTCGGTGCAGTTGCCAAACTGAAACCACAAGCCGCTGGCGTAAAGGTACTCGCTACCCAAGGGGTCGTATACGCCGGCAAGGGCTAAATTCAGGTCGGCTTCGCTATTAAAATAATTTTGTGGCTGCACAAAATCAGAAGGTTCTTTTTCTAGCAGCTTTTTGCACGAGCTTAACGCCATTATGGCTAACACTAAAAGCAAAAGGAAAATTCTTTTTGTATATAATTGATTCATAATGGTTATTTTAAAAGCTTGCGTTTGCTCCCAGGGTTATAGTAAATGGCCGTGGATACGCCGAGTAGTCAACGCCGGGCGTTAATACCGAGTTATATATGCTCACTTCGGGGTCAACGCCGCTGTATTTAGTCCACGTAATGAGGTTTTGGGCAGCGCAATACATTCTTAAAGATTTAAGCCCAATGCGCTTTGCCGATTTTGCAGGCAGGTTGTAACCCAACTGCATTGTTTTTAAGCGTAGGTAAGAGCCGTCTTCAATTACCCTTGAGTTGGCGCCTGTTGGCGTTGACGGCCCCGCACCACCAAAGCCGGCCCTAAACAGGGTGGAACTTTGATTAGTAGGCGACCACCGGTCTAAGTAGCTGGCAAACTGGTTAAGGTTGGCCCGGTTAAGAATGTTACCCTCAAAAATGTACCGGTTGGCGTTTATGATATCATTGCCGTATGACCATTGAAAGAATAAGTTCAGGTCGAAATTGCGGTAACGGAAATCGTTATTGAAGCCACCGGTATGAATGGGCAAACCACGGCCAATGATGGCGTAATCACTGGCGTTGATGGCCAAATCGCCGTTTAGGTCTTTAAACTTTATATCACCAGGCTGTATAGCACTGCGCGTATTGCCGTTTGTAGGTATGTTGTCCTTTAAAATATAGTTGCCGGTTGTGGTAACATTAAAATCCGAGTACTGGTAAACGCCATCCCAAACATAACCGTACATCATGCCCAGCTGGTTGCCAACTTTAGTAATAAATGATGGTATGGTGCGAAAGGTGGCATCAAAAGGTGCATAAGCCAGTATAGCTTCCTGTTTTTCAGACAGCTGGAGTATTTTGCTTTGATTAAATGATATATTAAAGCTCGATTTCCATCCAAAATCGCGTTTGTTAATGTTATCGGTGCTAATGGTAAACTCCAAACCCTGGTTGCGTACACGGCCAATGTTACGGAGTGCCTGGTTATATCCCAATGATAATGGGATGTTGGCGTTAAGCAGTAAATCGCGGGTAACTTTGCGATAAATATCAGCAGTGATGTTAATGCGGTTTTTAAAAAAAGACAAGTCCAGGCCTAAATCAGTTTGTTCGGTGGTTTCCCACTTCAGATCTTCGTTGCTTGGCGAACCGGGTACCGCGCCGGAAATAATACCATTGCCAAATGTGTACGCATACGGATTGTACGAGATAATCATTTGTGTTTGGTAAGGAAAATCGGTAACACGGTTATTACCTGTTAACCCGTAGCTTACCCGGAGTTTACCATCTGATATAACCCTGTTGTTTTCCAAGAAGTTTTCTTGCGAAAAACGCCAGGCTAATGCTCCCGAGGGGAAATATCCCCATTTGTTGCCCGGTGCAAACTTCGAAGAACCATCAGCACGGTACGAAGCGGTTAACAAGTATCTGGATTTATACTTATAATCAACCCTCCCTAAGTACGACATCAAGCCCCATAAGGATGATACTGCCGTTACGGTTTGCGGCGTACCTTCATTTAAACCACTGATAACCAACTGTGCCCTGGGCAAATTAGTAGCCGAACTGCCATAGCCCGATGTACGGTTGCCCGATTCGGTTATACCAGCTAATAAGGTAAGGTTATGTGATTGGTTAAAGGTTTCGTTATAGGTTAGCGTATTTTCATTGATCCAGGTTGTGTTTTTATTAAATATAACGCTGCCATTTACGCCATTGGTTGAGCCTATTAGGGTACGGCGGTTACCATATACGGTAAGCGTGTCGTTAAAAGTGTTGTTCTGTGTAAACGTTTCGTTAAGACCACCGGTTATTCTCAGTTTAAGCTTGGATGTAACAGCGTAATCTACATAACCATTAAGTATGGTGTTACGGCCAATTACATCTCTCACCAAATGCCGCTGGTTAAGAATCGGATTTATTCGCAAATCTAGTGAGGGATCAATGAAGGGGTCGAAAAGATCATCTGATACATCATTGGTGCCGCTTAATGAAAAATTACGGTAACCATACACACTATACAACGAAGCTGCCGTTGAGCTGGTGCTTGATGGGTTTGACGGCGATATGCCCGAACGCTTGTTGTGTGCTATGTTGAGGTATATACCCGCTTTAACTTTGTTATTAAAAGTTTGGTCGAGTGATACCGAGCCCTGGTAGCGGCGGTAGTCAGAATTGATAATTACACCGTTTTGTCCAAACACGTTACCCGACACGTAGTATTTCGTCTTATCATTACCGCCCCTAACCGAAAGCGAAGTATTGAACATAGGCGCCACATGTAAAAACTGATCTTGCCAGTCAATTTCGGGAATGTTGCGGTAAAAATCGAGCGTGCGGCCTTCGCGCAGGTAAATGTTTGCAGCATCAGCCGGGCTTTTTTCAACCTGGTATTGTACAAACTCATAGGGGTTCATCAGCTTCATGCGGTTACGGTCTTTCTGAAGGCCGTAATAAGCGCTCAACGTGATAGCCGGAGCTCCCGACTTACCTCTTTTGGTCGTAATCATGATCACACCGTTAGCGCCTCTTGAGCCGTATATTGCCGTTGCCGACGCGTCTTTTAGCACGTCAATCGATTCTACGTCCTGCGGCTGAATGAAATTATTATCAGGGTTTTCAATCGGGAAGCCATCAATAACATACAGCGGTGAGTTATCTTGCGTAACAGAGTTTGCACCGCGTATAACGATATTATTGGCCGATCCGGGTTGCCCATCAACAGAAGATACCACCACGCCGGCTACCCGGCCGCCCAGTGCTTCATCAATTGACCTTACAGGCGCTTTTTGCATATCCTCAATTGGAGCCTTCACAACCGAGCCGGTCACATCGGCGCGTTTCACCTGCGCATAACCAATAACCACAGTCTCGGTAAGGCTGTTAACCTGGGTCCTCATCACAATGGTGTACCGCGTGCGGGCATCTACAGCCACTTGGTTATTAGCATAACCAATACCTGAAAACAATAAGGTATCTTTTGGCGAAGCTTTTATGCTAAACTGCCCGTTCAGGGCGGTTTGCGTACCGCCACTTTTGCCTTTAATCCGAATTGTTATTGCAGGTATAGCGGTTCCGGTCTCATCTTTTACTTCTCCGGTTATTTGTTGTTGCGCAAATACCGGAAGTGTACTTAATAAAATAATAATCAATAACAATGTTCGACGCCGCAAATACGGTTTGAACTTGCCATTCATTTTACCACAGTAAAACTGCATGGTCATGATAGGGGGTTTAAATGGTTATAATTGGTTACTGGCAACCCGCAAGGCCGCTCTGTGGGGGCAAACGGGTAAAGCGAATTTGAGTATTATGAATTGAAATGAACGGTCAAAAAATCGATAATTTAGGATGAATTTTTAAAAGAAATGCCGAAAATATGTCGGAATACAGGGTTAGACTGGTTTAATGAGTATTGCTGTTTGTGGTTTGGCATTTTTAAACAACAGCTTTTGTTAAAGTATACATTGCCCAGGCTGGTAACGTAATCAGCTTGATTTTTTAAATAAATTGATCAACAAACAGCACTGACCTTACAACCTTAAATATACATAAAGGAATAAGGGGGTGAGGTAAATGCCCGGCTATCAGAAAACCAGGCTTTATGTACTACCGTAATTCCTCTACATCCTTATTGTTGCTAAACAACAGGGATATGGGATATTACCAATGGAAAAAAAGACGGAAATTTGATTCCGAAAGGTAGTCACGGTACGTAAAAAATCATTTAATTAGCAGTCAGCTTCTGCCGGTAAGTTAAACCTAAAAAGACATCATTATATTTTTAGCACAATGCGATTAAAATGCATTATTTACTTTTTAGTGTGCTGTATACAGGCAAGTTACGCCCAAAGCGTAAAGTTTGACAGGCTGAGTATTGAAGACGGCTTATCACAAAACTCTGTACTTGCCGTATGCGAAGATAAAGATGGCTTTATTTGGCTTGGAACCCGCGATGGGTTGAACAAGTACAACTCATATGATTTTAAAATTTATAAAAGCCACCCGGCAAATAAAAGCAGCTTACAATCCAGCTACATAACTAACTTATACTGTGATAGTAAAAACAGGCTATGGGTAGGCACCAGCAAAGGATTAAACATTTATGACCGAACCCTGGATGCTTATAAAAGGGTGCCACTTTTATTTAAGAATGGGGAAGATATAAACCTAAGCCGTATCAACAGCATTTTAGAAGACCGTACAGGGCGCTTATGGGTTGCCTCGGAATACGACCTCAACTTAATTCAGGCAAACGGTCGGTTAAAACATATTGTGCCGGTAAATCCTAACACAAACAGAATGGTACTTCGCTCTTTATGCCAGGATCATACCGGAACTATATGGCTTGGTACCACCCACGGCATTTACACCGTCGCCGAAAAGCAAAAAAAATTCAGCATTGAAAAATGCTTGCCATTGGCAACGGCCGGTTTAGCCGATGCTCCAATTATGAGTATAACCGAAGATACCGCTCATAACTTATGGATAGCCACATCGGGCAAAGGCTTGTATAAATATGAACCAGCCCTACGGGCCATAAAACATTATACTGCATCGGGCAAGCCTGATAGTTTGAGCGACGATAATGTAAGGCGCCTTTTGCCAGACGGCAAAGGTAATTTATGGATAGGTACGCAAACTGGCTTATCGTTATATAACGCCTTTACCAAAAAGTTTTCTAATTACCGTAACGACCCTTGGGACAATACCAGTTTGAGCCAAAATTCAGTTCATAGCTTGTATAAAGACCATGCCGGCATCATCTGGGTCGGAACCTTTTTTGGCGGCGTTAACCGGATTTACCCTTATCCGGCACCGTTTTCTGTTATCAGCAACCGGTCATTCACGGCGGCTTTAAACAATAACGTTATCAGCTCCATATTAAAAGATGCGCAAGGTTATTTATGGATTGGCACCGAGGGGGGCGGCATCAACGTTGTTGCACCCAATGGCCTGCATACCAAAGTGTACCAGCATGTTACCGGCGCGCCTCACACCTTGGGCTCTAATTTGGTAAAAGTTATCTTCAAAGACTCTTTCAATCAGATTTGGGTAGGTACACATGGCGGTGGACTTAATTTATTTGACGCCGGTATTAACGGCTTTAAACAATACCTAAACCACAATCAGGCAACATTAGGGTCTGAAATTACCTGTTTGGCAGAAGACAATGCAAAACGCTTGTGGATTGGCACCGAAACTGCCGGCCTCAATGTGTTTGAAAACAACAACGGAAATCTAATAAAGGTTAATGATGCCAAAATTACACGGCTTACTAAAAACCGTTCTATACTCTCTGTTATAAAAGATGACGATGGAAAAATATGGGCTGGCGGACCAGATGGCTTGTATATAACCAATGCCAAAGGTGTTGTTTATATAAAAAAAATACCCCGTGACAGACCTTTAGCTGTAAATTGTATTTTCCAGGACTCACTGAAAAATGTATGGGTTGGTACCAATGCCTTGGGTTTGGTTAAGTTTTCTAAAAACGGCCACTTTATTCGAAACTATACTGTAGATAATGAGCTTTCGGACAATAAAGTGCTTGGCATATTACAGAACGGTAACGACCTGTGGATAAGTACTGGAAACGGCCTGAACAGACTGAATTTGAATAGCAACACCATCAATCACTATTTTGAGACCGACGGGCTTGCGGGTAACATCTTCAACAACAATTCTTACTATAGGGCCACTAACGGCCTGATGTATTTTGGCGGATACAACGGGCTTACCATCTTCAACCCTAACAGTATCAGGATCAATAAGCAGGCTCCCGTTGTACGGCTAACCTCACTTAGCGTACATAACAAAAAAGTAGTTCCCGGAGACAGGAACAATATTTTGAAGCAAAATATAAACCTCACTAAACAAATTACCTTAAACCACGATCAAAATGTATTTACGGTTCAGTTTGCGGTGCTAAATTTTATCAAACCCGAAAAAAACAAATACCGGTATTACCTGGAAGGATATGATAAAGACTGGCAAAGTGTTAATTCACCGGTTGCTACTTATACCAACGTGCCGCCGGGCCATTATCGCTTTTATGTTATTGGTTGTAACAATGACAATGTGTGGAGCAATAGGTTAAGCCTGCAGATAAATATACGCCCGCCGGTTTGGAGAGCATGGTGGGCGTATATGCTCTACTTTATATTGTTAACCGGCCTTGTTACGCTGGTAGTGCGTTACCTGTTTATAAGAGCACTTTATAAAAAAGAACAAGAGCTTACCCGCCTCAAGCTTAACTTTTTCACCAACATATCGCACGAAATAAGGACGCACCTGGCACTGATTACCGGCCCGGCCAATAAACTGATTGCCGATAATGAGCCACTTTTAAAAGGGAAGCAACAACTGGTTACTATAAAAAACAACTCAGAAAGCTTATTGCAGTTGGTTAACGAATTACTGGATTTCAGAAAAGCCGAAACCGGCCATTTGAGCCTGCGGATTACCCTGGTTGACATTGTTGATTTTATTGGTAACGTGAAAACAAATTTCAATGAAATAGCTGCGGAAAAAAACATAGTTTTTGAACTACAGGCAAGCGCCAGCCGTATTGATATGTACTTTGACCGCGAGCAAATGGAGAAGGTTTTTTACAACCTGCTTTATAACGCATTTAAGTTTACACCAGGCGGCGGCTTTGTGAGTGTTATCATAAAAAATGAGAAGGATGATGTTGTTATAGACTTTGTAAACTCCGGCCCGGGCATAGCTAAAGAAAACATTGACAAGCTTTTTGAAAATTATTTCCAGGAAATTGATTATGGGAAGCAAAACACCGGTTATGGTATAGGTTTAGCTTTATCTAAAAGCATTGTTGATTTACATGGGGGTAGTATAAAGGTAGAAAGTTCGGCACATGAAAACGGGCAAAGCCTCACTAAATTTACTATAAAATTAAAAAACGGAGCCGGCCATTTTTCAGCACGGCAAATAAAACAAGGACAGTTATCTTACGCTAACGCGGTAAATATACCTGCCACCCGCAATGAGCATGAGCAAGCCAATTATTCTCTTTCGCCGCTTTACAATCACAAAGATTTAGTGCCAGACGAAGAAAAACTAACTATACTGCTTGTTGAAGACAATCCGGACATGAGAGGTTTTATTAAATCAATTTTACAGCCCCGCTATACTATCATTGAAGCTTGCAACGGTTTGGAAGGATTTGATGTAGCCACGCTTGAAATACCCGACCTTGTAATTAGCGATGTGATGATGCCAGAAATGGACGGACTAACGTTTTGTGCCAAAATAAAATCAGACGAACGCACCAGCCATATACCTGTTATTTTACTAACGGCTCAAAGCAGTGTACAACATCATGTAAACGGCCTGCAAACCGGCGCCGATATTTATTTAACCAAGCCTTTTAGCAGCGATGTACTGATGCTGCAGGTAAATAACCTTATTAGCGCCCGCGAGTTAATTTGGCATAAATTGAACCGTGAATTTAAGTTACATATTAAGAAGTTAAGCTTAACTGATGAGGATAAAGCTGTTGATAAACAAACGGTACATTTACACCCGCTTGATGAGGCTTTTCTTGATCGTATAACCAACATGGTTAATGAAAACTTGATGAACCGTAACTTTGGCGTTCAACAGCTCTCTCAGATGGCTGGTATGAGCCAGCCGGTCCTTTTTCGAAAAATTAAAGGGATTACTGGTTTGTCGGCTAATGACTTTGTAAAATCTTTACGTCTAAAAAAAGCAGCCGAATTACTCTTAGACGGCCATTATAACGTTTCTGAAATCAGCAACATAGTTGGGTATGAAAGCAGTAAATATTTTAGCCGCGAGTTTAAAAAATCTTATGGGGTAAATCCATCTGCCTATACTAAAGACTCGGCGAGAAACAATGAAGAAGTGAACAATCATCAATAGATGGCACACACCCCACCGATTTGGCCTACGCCCGTATGCTGAACCATATAAAGCCAAAAACGCTTTAAAAATCAATGTTAAAAGTATTTTATTGCGCTATTCATAGCTCCCGGTATCATTAAGCACACATGATTCAACCAATAGCACCGCTGCGGCCAGCTTGGGCACTCCCCCCGTGTAGCTTTCCTCTAACACTTTGGTGCTTATTCAGCATCAGACGTGTCTGAATATTAATAATAACCCTAAGTCAATGATCACTTAAAATCAAAGCGATATTTTAAGTCTTTTAAAACTAGGTATGACCAAATTTTTATACATCACTATCATCTCTATGCTGTGCGCCTTGCTTTTCCTTAATATGCGTTGCAAAAAGGAAAATGAAATGGACCCAAACGGGCTTCCCAAAGCCACCCGGGTAGGCTCCCTGTTGTTTGCCTGCAAGATCAACGGCGAGAATTGGACATCTAATAAAAATAGTTACTCGGTAAGTGGCGGTGTTAAAAATGGCATTATAACAGTAAGTGGATTTAACGACTCAAATTCTGCAAGGGCTTTAGAGTATTTACAGATTCAGGTGAAGGAAGTTGCTTAACAAATGGTATACCGCCTAAACGACCCCATTTCAGGGCATTTAGCTACCTACAAAACCGATAGAGATTGTTTTACTGTAGTTTCTTTTACAAATCGGGCAGATTCAAGTGACGGAGAAGTTTCTTTTACCCGGATTGACAAGGCCAACCGGATTCTTTCTGGTACTTTATGGTGTAATATTCCAACCGAAAAATGCGGCGTAATTAAAATTACCGATGGCCGCTTTGACATCCTATATTAACATTTAACCTTTTAACCAAACCTTTCAGGAACGATTAACGGTTTTCATAGTAATGCTATACGCTGTCTTATTTTTTTTGAAATCTCGGATAGAAAGCCGGATGCCAGAAAATGGTATAAGCATTTACTCCCAATATTTGGCCTGGGGAAAGAATATTAGTGAAGAACGGTTGAAAGAGGCTCGGATAAGATGTAATTTGGAATGAACGCATTAGGCCTTTTTAACAAACTCCGATTTTAACGCCATTGCACCAAAACCATCTATCTTGCAATCGATGTTATGATCGCTGTCGACCAGGCGAATGTTTTTAACTTTAGTGCCTGCTTTTACGGTTTGCGAAGTACCTTTAACAGGTAAGTTTTTAATCGTGACTACGGTATCTCCGTTAGCCAGGGTGTTGCCGTTGCTATCTTTTACAACGAAGATGTCATCACTATGCACATCCTCATTACTACTCCACTCATGCCCGCATTCCGGACAAGCCAGTAAATTTTCCAGCTCGTAAGTGTAGGGGGATTGGCAAATGGGGCAAGGCGCTAGTTCTTTCGTCATCGTACAAATTCTTGAAACGTCAAAGTTAGCAAATGATAGCAAGTATTGAATTGTAGTCTTAAGTTTCAGCAGAACTTCTATCGTAGCTGCCAAGAAAACTCATTCGCTATTAAGAAAGATAAATGTTGCTGTATGCTATTTCATTACAGCCCATATAGGACTTCATAAAAATGTGCAAAAGCTTTGCAGTAATTTATAATTATAAGCTCCGCTCCTGATTTATGAAAAACAATTAACTCGCATTGGGTTACTAAACCGGCTCCTGAGGTATAAATTACAAAGCCCTTATAGCCGTATGCATAATCGTTTAAAACCGCTGATATCACTACCGTTTCTTATTTGCCTGGCGCTTTTAATCGTCAACGATTTCTATCTGAAGGAGGCTTTCCATAATGTGTTTACAGGCAAGTTATCTGATTTTTGTGGATTATTTATCTTTCCTATTTTCTGGTCGACCTTGTTCCCCAAACATAAATTCGGGGTTTTCATATTAAGCGGAGCACTATTTATTTACTGGAAAAGTGAGTATGCTGCGGGGCTTATCCACTTTGTGAGTACTTATTTTTTCGATGTTCAACGAACGGTTGATGTTACCGACCTGATCGCTTTGCCGGTATTAGGGCTGGCCTGGTTAAGTTTGAAAGGAGACGCAAGAGCATTTGAAACGAATGGGTTTATCAAACAGGTAAGCCCTTATATAATAGCAACCCTCACCGTTTTTTCGTTTTGCGCAACCAGCCTTCCAAAATATGTACAAACCTTTGATCAACCACAGTACATACTTTTTCAGTCTGATGCCGTGCCCGACTCCAGCCAAATAGAAGAAGGCTTTAACTTTTATCATTTCGATTCTTTGCTGGTTGTTCAGGTTAACCAATTATACGTTACGAGCCGGCCAGCCAAAGATGATGATTATAATAAAAACCTCGTGACCAAAAACCTTGAGAAAGAGATTTTCGAAATTATACCTGTTAAAAAAAGTTTAATGGTTGCCGGAAAAGTTACTTCATTGACCATTAAAACACCACAGGGTGATGATCATGTTAACTTCAATGGGGGGCGTTTGGACGGTCAGTTCATCAGAAATAAAGGTGGAAAAGCCGTTATCGAGGGCGTTTATAAAATGGGGATAGAAGATTCCATATGGACTTTTCGAAACACCGGCAATACCAAGGTCACCAAAATAACATTTAAGAACGGCGAACGAACCAAAGTTGAGCAGTTTGAGGGTGGCAACCTCATATCTTCCAGCAAGATCAACACCCGTGCGGAGGTCATAAGAAACAAGTATATTCAAATAGCGGCATTAGTCCTAATGACGATAGGCACTCTTGTGCTTTTAGTAAAAAATTACCGGCACAGATATCAGGAGAATCTTCAGATCATGTTAGCCTGGAAATGGCTGGTTTGCCTGTTGCTGCCGATGGTTGTCTGGCTGTTACAGTTTGCAATTACCTTTTTACTGGGCGATTTACATTTTGATGTGTTCGCTATACTGGGTACAGTTTTTTTGATATATGTAATCACCTGCCCGCTATTTTTCATCGTCGTGTTTGGAATCAAGTTAAGCAGGCAGATAGACGCTCTTTTGTACTGTTTATTATTCGCCCTTGCCTTCAGTATTTGGATTGAGCATGATATATTGACTAAACTTTCTGTCTGAAAGTGTATCACTGAGCTACATAAGTTGCAATTGAAATCGATAAATTAATTACGAAGTTGCCAAATGGTCTTAGGTTAAATTTGGGGGAAGAAAAAGACTGGTTATTGACTTAAGTCTTATTCTTAGTAACACCTCCTCGAACTAGAAGGCTGTAAAAGAGGCCAGCCACATTATTTATACTCGCAGTAATCATTAACAACTTCTTTTCGTTCGCGCTTTTAGCCAACCATTCAAGCCTCACTGTTTAGGATTCGTAAGCGACCTTAATTCAAATTTCTAATGCCAGCTAAAGGCTATAAAATAATAGGAGCCTACGGTCGTGTAGGTATGCTCAAAAACTATGCTGCCCCGATGCTATGTATTTAGTTGTAGCTTTGAGGTTCAAAATATAGTGGGGTGATGTCCTAATACGGTTACTAAATTTCCAAATCATCAAAAGTAGATGAGCTTTACTCGTGGATGCCACTAATTACAGCTACATAAATCAATATAATTGTAACACTTTAGCGTAAAAGCAAAGCCGCCCTTCTGTGAAAAAAGGCGGCTTAATGATCATTTTACTCAGCTTATCTTACCTACAGCAAACTGCGCCGGCCAAGATTTTGACCAAACCGGTAGGTAAGGGTTATTTCGTGGGTGTTATTTTTAAAGCCACGTGCCACGTTATTGGAAGCTGTTCCAAACTGGTAACTGTAACCTACCCTCACAGCTTCTATGCTCACCGACAAGATGCCAGACATCTCGTTGTTAGTACGAAAGTTACCGCCTATACCCAACGTCTCTTTTAAGTACAAGGTTGTCGAAAAATCGGCAATAAAAGGAACACCTTTGGTATAAGTGGCGAGCACTGCAGGCTTCACCCTTACCTCATCACCGGCTTTTCCAAAAAGGTAAGCACCTGAAAAATTATAATGGCTACTGAAATAACTATTATCTACCTGTGAGGCATTGCCTAGCGAACGGGTAGTAAACTCCGGTACGGCTACACCCAGATAATAGTGATCGGTATAATACAGCACGCCGAAGCCGATATTCGGCCTGGTTTCCCTAACATCATTCCGGAATTGCGGATCTAATGGATCCAAGGCAGAATAATTAGCCGCATAACGCCTTATGCCTCCGTTTAAAGACACTGCCAAATGCTGGTTGTCGGCCAGTTGGATCGACTTGGCAAAAAACAAATTGATTTCGGTTAGATGCTCCACGGCAAACTGATCGTTCAGTACCGTTATACCCGCTGCCCCACCTATTGATTCTACAGGTAAGTTGCCATTGAATATAAATGTAGAAGGCGAACCTTCAATACCAGCCCATTGCCTTCTAACTATGGCATTTACTGAACCGGCCTTATCAATTAAAGAATAAGCCGGATTAAGCGGGGTTAAATTATTCATGTACTGCGAGTAACTGAACAGCTGCTGCGCTTTAACAGTTGAAAAGCTACTTATAATAAGCAGGCTGAATACCAGCCTGCTTAAAAGATGTGATGTTGATTTCAATATTGTTATATTTATAATGATCTGAATCAAAAAAGAACCTTAGTATTTTAATACGAACCAACCGGTTTTACGCTTGCCTTCGTACTGTAACAGGAAGAAGTAAGTACCAGCCTGCTGCATTTGATTAGTGACGCTTGAGCGGCCGTCGAATACGCGCGAGCGGTTATCGTATCCTTTGATCTCGAACACCTTTACGCCATTACGGTTAATAACGGTTACGCTATTGTCAGGATGTTCCTGGATACCTTCTATGTACAGGAAGTCGTTAACACCGTCGCCGTTTGGTGATACCGCCTGGCGTACAACTATTTCATTACCGCCATCCGCATCATTTACCTCAATGGTTTGCACTACGCTGTTTGCTGCCAGGTAATTTGCGTTACCTGCCTGCGATGCAGTTACCTGGGTGCTACCAATACGGTTTGCCTTGAGGGTATTACCATCCAAAGTTACAATGAACGGATCGGCTACCGTAAAGCTTACTGGCAAGCCCGAAGAAGCCCTAACTACGCTCAGATCATATTTGCCTGTTACACGGTTCAGTACCGGTATCGAAGTAAAATCAATAGTCTGCCTGGCTTTGTTTACCGTCAGTAACTGCGTTACCGGCTGGGTCGAAGTATAGTTACCGTTCACCGGCGCACTTGCGGTAATATTGGCGGTACCTGCACCCACAATATGTATCCGGCCATTGATAATGGTAGCCACACTGTTATTATCACTACTGTAAACTACAGTTTCCCCGCTGCTAAGTGTTGCACCTGCAGCAAAGTCAGCATCACCATAAGTAGCCTGTAGCGGCCTGTTAAAGGCAATGCTACGGTTGGCCGGTGCAATGGTTAAAACACCTTTATTGTAAACTATGCTGTAATTGTTTGATGCAGCACCCGATGCAGTGATATCATACGCACCCACGCCCGATGTGGCATTGGCTGCTGTACCTAACACAGGCTGTGCACTTAAGCTGGCCTGCGTATCGCTGTTTACAAAACCACTGTAGCTAACAGTAAACGCCGGGTTACTTGCACCATAGGTACGGGTTTTGTTATCGGCTGTAATGGTCAATGGCGCTTTATTAATGGTTAGGGTACCTTTAGTGTACACAATATCATAACTGTTAGATGCAGCCCCGCTTACAGAAATATCGTAGTTACCTGCGCCCGACTGAGCCGTTGCTGCAGTGTTAGCCACGGGCTGCGCACTCAGGTTAGCTTTGGTATCGCCATTAAGGAAGCCACTGTAAGTTACCGTTAACTGCGGGTTAGCCTCGCCATAAGTTTTACTTTGATTAACCGCAGCAACAGTCAACTGCGCTTTACTGATAGTTAAGGTGCCTTTAAGGTAAGTAATGTTATAGTTATCAGATGCTGCACCCGTTACCGTAATATCATAACTACCCGCTGCCGAAGCCTGGTTAGCTGTAGTACGCGCTACAGGTTGAGCAGTTAATTTGCCTGCATCATCACCATTGGCAAATCCATTGTAACTTACCGTTAATGCCGGGTTGACTTCACCATACCGTTTGTTCTGGTCATCGGCCTTAATCACCAAATCCTTTTTACCAATGGTAAGGTTACCGCCTGTATAAGTAAGCGCGTAGTTGCTGCTTAGCACTAAACCACCTTGCTTAATGGCATACGTACCCGCGTTTTCACCAGCATCCCTGGTTAGGCTACCGCTGAAGGTATCGCCAGTCACCAGCGCCGGACTAAATGTATAAGTTAAGGCTGGGTCCGCTTCGCCGTAAGTTTTACTTTGTGCATTTGCCGTCACGGCTATGGCCTTTTTGCCAATTTCAAGGGCAGCGCCGTTGTAAGTAAGCGTATAGTTACTGTTTAGGGCAAGGGTTCCTTGTTTAATAGCATACGTACCGATATTCTCGCCCGCGTCACGACTCAAAATGCCGGTGAAGCTATCGTTCCCCACTAATGTGCCAGCTGTAATGTTATAAGTTAAAGCTGGATCGGCCTGACCGTAAATCTTGCTTTTTATGGCTGCAGCTACCGTAACGGCCTTTTTGCCAATCGATAGATCTGCGCCCTCATAGCTAAGGTTATAGTTGTTATTTAAGGCCAGTGTACCCTGCTTAATAGCATATGTACCTGTATTTTCACCTGCATTGCGGGTAAGCGATCCTGTGAATACATCGCTTCCTTTTAATGAGCCGCCGGTAATGCTGTATGTTAAAGCCGGATCAGCCTCGCCATAGGTTTTACTTTTGGCTGCAGCGGTTACTGCTATATCTGCTTTTGCTACGGTTAATTCGCGTGTAACATTCTGCGAGGCCACATAATTCGCGTTTCCTGCTTGTGAGGCAGTGATATTTGCAGTACCAGCACCCACAATATGTATTCTTCCATTTACAATACTTGCCACAGCTGCATTATCACTGCTGTATGTAACCGGAATAATGGTATTGCTACTTGTTGCACCGGCTGTAAAGTCGGCATCACCATAAGTTTTTGCTGGCAAACCAGCAAAAGTGATGTTTTGCAATGCTTGTCCGATTGTTAAGTTGGCACCCGTATACGTCAGCACGTAATTGTTGTTAAGTGCAACTGTACCTTGCCTTATGGCGTATGTACCTGCTGCCTCGCCGGCCTCACGTGTTAATGAGCCGCTGAAAGTATCGCCGGTAACCAATGAACCACCGTTAATGCTATAGGTCAGTTCTGGATCGGCCTCGCCATATATTTTACTTTTTGAAACAGCCGCAATATTAACCGCACGCTGTGTTATGGTCAAGTTGGCCGGCGTATAGGTTAAGGCGTAATTGTCACCTGCACTCAGCGATCCTTGCTTAATAGCGTAGCTGCCAGCAGTTTCGCCTGCATTGCGGGTAAGTGTGCCTGTTAAAGCGTCGTTACCGGCTAATGTACCTGTGGTGATGGTGTAAGCAAACGCTGGATCTGCTTCGCCATAAGTTTTGGTTTTAGCGGTAGCCGCAACTGTAATTGCCCGGGTACTAATCGACAGATCGGCACCTGTAAAGGTAATTGCGTAATTGCTGGTAAGTGCTAATGTTCCTTGTTTAATAGCGTATGCGCCTGCGTTCTCACCCGGCTCGCGGGTTAACGTACCGCTAAAGGTGTCGTTTCCTTTTAAAGTACCTGATGTTACCTGATAAGTTAAAGCCGGATCAGCATCACCATAAGTTTTGCTTTTAGCTGCTGCTGTTATGGTAATGGCAGCTTTATTTACCACCAAATCTTGGACTACGCTTTGCGCAGCAATATAGTTAACATCGGCTGCCTGAGAAGCGGTTATATGGGCCAAGCCCGAGCCTACTATATGGATTTTGCCATTTATAATGGTAGCCACTGCAGCATTATCACTGTTGTACGAAATAGCGGTAGTGTTATTAGTACTGCCGGCGCCAGGCGCAAAGTCGGCGTCGCCATATGTTTTGGCCGGTAACGAAGCAAAAGTGATAACCGGTTGATCGGCTGTAACGGTTAGTGTACCATTCACATAAGCCAGATCATAATTTGCGGCAGAGCCACCACTTGGCGTAATGGTATAAGTACCAACTGGCGATGTTAATGTTGCTATTGTAACTGCAATGGCCTCAGTTGTAAGGCTGGTTTTAGTTTCACCGTTCACAAAACCGCTGTAAGATACAGTTAATGGAGGAATGGCCTGTCCATACACTTTCGACTGGTTGTTAGCCGTTGCTGTAAGCGTCGCTTTATTAATTGCAAGGTTGGCCGTTTGAAATGTCAGCGCGTAATTGGCATTTAAAGCCAAAGTTCCCTGCTTAATGATGTAAGTACCTGCATTTTCGCCTGGCTCACGGGTTAACGTACCATTCAAAACATCTGTACCTACTAAACTACCGCTGGTAATGGTGTATGTTAAAGCCGGATCGGCGGTGCCGTAAACCTTGCTTTGTGCGCTGGCAGTTACTGCAATGGCCTTGGCGTTAATAGTTAATGTTTGAGACACGCTCTGCGCAGCCGAGTAACCGCTGTTACCAGCCTGAGTTGCGGTAATTGTGACTACACCTGCCTTATGCACAGTTACCGTTTTACCGTTGATAGATGCTACAGCAGCATTACTGCTGGTAAAGCTCACCGGTAAACCTGAAGATGCTGTAGCATTCAGATCAAAATCAGCGTCGCCATAAGTTTTGGCAGCTAGTGCGTTAAAGGTAATGGTCTGGGCAACAATGGGTGTGCCGTCTACCAACACGCCTGCTGTGCTTGCTATGTTGTTTAATGTTAACACTGCATTGTTACCTGCAGCATCTTTAACAGTACCGCCGTTTAATGTCAGCGAACCTAACGCAATGCCATCAAGGTCCTTATCTGTTGCTTTTACTGTGTAGCGATAGGTATGGGTTGATAATCCTGAACCGGATACATATTTAGCCATTACCACCCCGCCGGTGTTAAGCGTTACCGAAAGGTATGGCGTACCACCCAATTGATCTACGGTTGTACTTTCTGTAAATTCAACCGCAAAATCCAGGTTTTCGCCAGCTACATAGGTTCCGTTTGCCGGTACGCTTACCGATGCTATTACTGGTGCAGTTGCATCAATGGTAAACGTATTAGTATTACTGTTTGCACTGTTATTACCAGCGGCATCGGTTGCAAGGGCATAAACAGTATGGCTGCCTGTTAACAGAGCAACCGGCTGACTTTTACTCCAAGTACCTGATGTGCTTGCCGTAGCGGTACCGATAGAGCCACCATCTACATAAACTGTTACTGTTGAACCAGCCTCAGCCGTTCCGGTGTAAATAGGTTTGTCGGTTATAGTTAAACTGCCGTTTGCTACGGTCACTACTACTGGCGCAGGCGGCAACTGAGTGTCAAATACTAACGAAGGGGTTGCACCAGCGCTGCCTAAATTGCCTGCCGCATCGGCGTAACTGCCAGCAGCAACAGTAATGCTTGCCGTACCGGCATTTGTATTAGCATCCGGCGTAAAGTTTGCATTGCGGATTGCTCCTGAGCCTGAGATGGCACTGAGTGTGCCGCCAGACAAAACTACATCGCCGCTCGATCCGTTCCAGGTAAAGGTTGCACCCGGATCTTCACTGAACGTGAATGTTATAGTAGCGGTCTCTCCTGCTTTTAAGGCCGATTTATTACTGCTTATCGCTACCGTTGGCTTGATATTATCAACAGTAAAAGTATTGGTATTGCTGTTCGCACTCACCGAGTTGCCGCTGAGCTGGGCAGTGGCATACACCGTATGAGAACCTTGCGTTAGCGCAGCCGGTTGGGTGATGGCCCAGTTGCCGGCCGAGTTTGCTGTTATTGTGTTGGCAAGCGATACCCCGTCGGAGTAAATGGTAATGGTTGACCCCGCCGGTGCCGTTCCTCCATAGGTAGGCGTTGTGGTGCTTACCATACTGCCGTTGGCAGGTACGATCACTACCGGTGCGGCGGTTACCGCCTGCGAATAAGTGATGGAAAACTGCGTTGCAGCCGTGTTGCCGTTACCGGCAGCATCTTGCGCAACATTGGCAGGTAAACTGATGGTTACCGCACCACTTGCGGCAGGCGTTGCATTGAATGTATAAGTTGTGCCGCTACCTGCAAAGCCGGTGATGGTTGCATTAACCGCGGTTAAATCGGCGACTACAAAACCTGTTACAGCTTCCGAAAAAGTTACTGTAAAAGGAATAGGTGAGGTGCCGGTCGATCCGCCCGATGCACCCGCCGTACTGCTGATCGCTACCGTCGGCCTGATATTATCAACAGTGAAAGTATTGGTATTGCTGTTCGCACTCACCGAGTTGCCGCTGAGCTGGGCAGTGGCATACACCGTATGAGCGCCTTGCGTTAGCGCAGCCGGTTGGGTGATGGCCCAGTTGCCGGCCGAGTTTGCTGTTATTGTGTTGGCAAGCGATACCCCGTCGGAGTAAATGGTAATGGTTGACCCCGCCGGTGCCGTTCCTCCATAGGTAGGCGTTGTGGTGCTTACCATACTGCCGTTGGCAGGTACGATCACTACCGGTGCGGCGGTTACCGCCTGCGAATAAGTGATGGAAAACTGCGTTGCAGCCGTGTTGCCGTTACCGGCAGCATCTTGCGCAACATTGGCAGGTAAACTGATGGTTACCGCACCACTTGCGGCAGGCGTTGCATTGAATGTATAAGTTGTGCCGCTACCTGCAAAGCCGGTGATGGTTGCATTAACCGCGGTTAAATCGGCGACTACAAAACCTGTTACAGCTTCCGAAAAAGTTACTGTAAAAGGAATAGGTGAGGTGCCGGTCGATCCGCCCGATGCACCCGCCGTACTGCTGATCGCTACCGTCGGCCTGATATTATCAACAGTGAAAGTATTGGTATTGCTGTTCGCACTCACCGAGTTGCCGCTGAGCTGGGCAGTGGCATACACCGTATGAGCGCCTTGCGTTAGCGCAGTCGGTTGGGTGATGGCCCAGTTACCGGCCGAGTTTGCTGTTGTTGTGTTGGCAAGCGATACCCCGTCGGAGTAAATGGTAATGGTTGACCCCGCCGGTGCCGTTCCTCCATAGGTAGGCGTTGTGGTGCTTACCATACTGCCGTTGGCAGGTACGATCACTACCGGTGCGGCGGTTACCGCTGGTGCTGTAATGGTTAGTGTTAGCGGTACAATTGCCGATACACAACCTGTGGCGCTATTGGTTACTCTTAGGTTAAAATCGTAAGTACCTGCGCTGCTAGCTGGTATCACTACGTTGATAGGCGATGTGCCAAGAACCGAATTGTTAACCGCAGCGAAACCTGTTAAGCTACGAGTTCCCGTGCTGATCGTATAGCTATCTGGCGAGCCTGTTGTTGCACTGTAAGGAATGCTGAAAGAAGTTGCCGTGTTTGAAACCGAAGTTATAGCACTTGTTGTAATGGTTGGTAAAGCGTTCACCGTTCCGCTAACCGGAATATTCTTAGTCGTCGCGCCTGCAGAACTAACGGTAATATTACCAGCAGCCGGGCTGCTGGTTGCAGCGGCCATACGGACATATAAGGTAGTGGCGGCTACGGTGCTGCTAACCGGAGTAAGGGTAATACCTACGCCGCTAAAGCCTATATTATTATTTGATAACTGAAACCCCAACGGTGGCGTTATCACCAGATCGCCTGTTAAATTGTTACCTGAAACGGTAAAACTTTGCCCCGTTGTTGAAGAACCATAACAGCCGGCAAAAGCCTCAATGGTTCCTGCTGTGGTAACTGTTGGCGTAGCCGAGGCTGTAGTCGTAAAAGTTTGTTCGGTTCCATAGGCAGTTCCCGCACTGTTAATCGCATAAGCTTTAAAGTAGTAAGTGGTTCCAGGTGTAAGGCCGGTGGCGTCTACTGAAATGCCACCTGTTCCTGCAGCGCTATTTACCAATTTGGAATTGGCTGTTGTTGGGTTAGAAGAAGTGTTATAAACAACACCTTTTTCAGTGACTGTTGCACCGCCATCAGAGCTAACATTACCAGCCAGCGTTGCTGTAGTGGCAGCGTAAGTAGAAGTTGCCGTAGTAGAAACTATTGGTGCGGTTGCAGCCACAGAACCGATAATAATTTTGTTGGCACTCTCATAAGACGGTGTGACAGTGCTGCCTTGTTGTGTCCAGTTATTAACATTAGCAATTCTCGAAAGCCAAGTAGCCGCATCGGTAGCAGTAGTAGGTCCGGTATAAGCAACATTGGTTTGCCTGCTTGTAAAACCGATGGCGTTAACGCCGTTGGTAAGGGCATTTTGACTGCCATTCCCATCAGGAAGATTTGAAGCGATAGCATAGCCTGTGGTGAAACTACCCGTCGGCACCCATCCCGTCGCATCTATTGTAGGAGAAGATGAAGTTGTACTAATGGTATTATTAAAACCAAATATAAAATTGGGATTCGTAGACAATCCCTGGTAAATGAAGAAATTGTCTCCCGTATTAACAATCAGATCTGTTAAAACATTGCCATATCCGGTAAAGGTTAGGTCGGCTGCTGCAATAGCTGTGTTTGTAGTTAGGTTTTTTAAGGTGATGTTTGCACCATTAGTGTACGTTATTCTTATAACCGAGCCTTTGCTAACAGCCGAAGATAAGGTCCATTTAATATTTCCCTCACCTATTGAACTTACACTACTAGCCGCCCATGCACCATCAGGATTTGACCAGCCCCAGTCTGTAAAGTTCACAATCGTACCCGCAGAGAGATCTTTTAAAGTCACTACATCCACGGTGTTGTTTATGGCACTCCAGGCTGTCATTGCCATATCGCCGGCATTTAAAGAGGTTGGGCTGCTTGCTGCCTGGGTGGTAAATGTCAGGTCTTCCCCGTAAGAAGTACCAGCACTATTCGTAGCATATGCCCTGAAATGGTAAGTAGTATTTGCCGTAAGGCCTGTAGCATTTACCGAAATAGTTCCTGTGCCAGCAGTGGCATTTACTATTTTTGTACCAGCAACAGTAGTAGGGTTGGCAGATGTACTATATACAACGCCCTTTTCGGTGACAGTGGCACCGCCATCAGCCGTTACGTTACCGGCTAATGTGCCTGTAGTGCTGGTTATAGAACTGCTATTTACGGTTGTTACTGCAGGTGCCGTAGCTGCTACGGCAGATGCTATACTGAAAGAAGTAAGATTTAATGCAGTTAAGTTTGAGCCGGGCTTTGCTGTAAAATAAACTTTGTATGTGTCTATTACCTTAGATGTAAGACTGCCTAAATTTATGGGATAAGTAGTCACATAATTGTTGCTTCCGCTTACAATATTGGAAACACCTTGCGAAACGCCACCTAAAAAGCCTTCTACATAAACATTAGTAAATTCGGATGCGGAAACTGAACTATTTATGTCATACTCTCCAATGTCAATAGCGGTGAGTTTGAAATTTCCAAGTCCCCCTACCGCTGATACCTGAAGATAACCTGTACGGTTTGTTGCAAGTATCGCTCCATCATTAATAAATGCGCCATACTCATCAGCGGCCTGAGCAAGGCTAAAGCTGTTAGTTACGCCGAAAAATCCATCCGGACTATAAGCAAAAGCAGGATATTTACTATCGGTTGTGTAGCCGGAAAAGGTTTGTAAAGCATTGGGCAAACCCGGGGCTAACAGTTTAATCTTTGCTGCACCGGACGATGCTTTAAACTTAGTTGTTCGTATCAATTCAAGCTTTTTGCCGATCCTTTTTGTGTTGGCAAAAGATAAATCCACAAAGCAAAAAATAAACAGTGCCAATAAAACAGGTAAAAATTTCCTCATTCAAAGTTAAAATTAGGGGATGTTGGAAACGCTATTAGAATGCCTGTTAATGCGCTATTACATCAAAAGGCTATAGCTGGTTGTAATATTTGTGAAATAAGTAATGAACGATTTTAGTTAAAAACAGCCGGCAAGCTGCCATTATTAAGATAGGTTGATACTGCTTTTAAAACTGTCATTAAACTGCTGCGAAGTTTAATATCACTTTGAAGGGCATTAAATTGCCCCTGCAGGTTAAAATGTTGTAAAGACGATAAATCCGATGTGTAGGATAATGTACTTTCTGAACGTGAAAGACGGGAATAATCAAGTACAGGTAATACAATACCATACACTGCAAGAGTTAATACACTCATTGTATAATTAATTAGGGTTGTATTCTCTGCAGGCGGTAATCATATGCAGCTTACAGATAATGCGACGTTATACGACGTAACGATGACAATGTTGCTTATGAAGGATATTTTTATTAATTAATAATAAAAATCGCAGTAAGGAGTTACGACTGTCACCATAAGCAGTTATCTACTCTTTATAGCAATCATAGCACCCTTTGTGACAACATTCATCTTCTAAGGCGGAAAATTGTAGCACTGCTTTTAAAAGCGGACTAATTAAAAATCTGATATTTGGAAATGATCGTATTCTAAAAATTGTGTTGGCTTAATCTTAGCCCGACACATATCTTAGGGCTTGAATATAACTTATTTGATCCTTCCTGTATTTGCTTGAAAAATGATCTGGCTGCCTACAAAGCCGATACGGAATTGATTTTGAAAAAAAGTCGTGAATTGGGCATTCCATCAACTGGTGGATCGCATATAAATGCGTCAAAAGGATCCAGCAAACCGCGGCCCGATGCCAATTGTTGTACCTCTTGTTGAAACCGCGGGCAATTAGCCGGAGTAGTTACATTGGCGATCACCGGCACCGTAGGCAAATCGAGCATATTGGCGTAAAACTGCGTTTCTTCCCAGCTTAGCCACCGATCATGTTCGCGTACAGCAAACACGTAAAAGTGGTTTTCCACATTACGGTACTCTATAGAATGCACTGCATACAGGTTCTCTAAAAAGATTTCTAGCGAACCTAAATCGTGCTTAATGAGCTGCCAGAATCGGCGCAGGCTTTCCGTCCAGGGCGAGGTGGCAGGTGCTGCGTGTGAGCGGGCAAATACGCCATATTGGTTCAGGCAATTGTTCTCGCCGTCCAGCTTTTCGGTATGAATGATGTTGGGAATACGCTGTAAATGTTCCCAATAGTCGTGCGCTATACGGTCATCGCTCGTCGTTTCAGGCGAAAACGGGTAATGATAGGTACGACCATATTTTGTGATATAACCATGTTTAAATACATTGAATAAGAAAATAGATTATCGCTTCCTTCCCTGGAACGGGAAAGACCATAAATGAATTATGCGCGGGCGATTACATGGCTCAAAACTTAAGGCATTCTTGTATGCGCAAATGTAAGCAACTCATTTTCAATGTTATACTTAAAATATTCCATCCCAAAAACTTCTCGGAATGGAACATCTAGTTTTTACGAGCTACCGCAGTTCGGCTTTAATAGTTTTTACCGGATTACCGCGTTCCAACATGTGGTGTTCCATCCACTGGCTTTGCTGCTGTTGCATCAGATGCTCGGTTTGCCAAACCAGAACTTTGGCTTCCAGCCGGGCTAAGCACAGCTTTTTGTTTTCCAGTTGTGAGCGGCTGTCCATCGCCATCACCTGCAAGCCCGAGGGCAGGTGTGTACCCCTTACGGCGGTTTCTACCTTGTTCACATTTTGTCCGCCCGGGCCAGATGAGCGGCAGGTTTCCAGCTTTACATCTTTGGGATTCCACTGCATCAATTCTTGAATATCGAAAGCTGCAACGCCCACAAACCAATTCTTACGTTTATGCTTCCTGTAAGGGCTTTGGGCTATCCATTGTATGGTGCCCGTCCATTCGCCGACAAAGTTTTGCAGGTTTTTACCTGCTGCCATCATCGTAGCCGATAACAGTGTTCCGTTTAACTCGCCGGCTTTGTTTTCCAGCACCTGCAATTCAATGCCCTGCTGGGCTGCTTGCTTCATCATCAGGCTTTGCACACAGGCTACAACCCGGCAGCATTCTGCCGGGCCTTTGCCTGAGGTGATTTGTATGATCATTTTTTGCATTACTACTCCTTGTTCATTCTAACGATACGCGGATAAAACTTGCCCTGGATGTCAACTAAGTCACGCTGCGCCGCAATCACACTTTCAATATCCTTGTAGGCTAACGGGTTTTCTTCTACCGTGCCGCCAATCAACGTAACCCCGGCATGGCTGAGCAGCTTTTTCATGCCCGAAACGGTCATGCTATCCTTGGCCTTTTGCCGGCTCATGATCCGCCCTGCACCGTGCGATGCCGAATACAATGAATTAGCTTCACCTTTACCTGATACCAGGTAGGCAGGCGTAGTCATGCTGCCGGGAATGATGCCCAACTCACCCTTATGTGCTGGAGTTGCGCCCTTACGGTGGATGATGATTTCCTGCCCATTGGCCAGCTTGTCTTTCCAGGCAAAGTTGTGATGGTTCTCTACCACGTGCAGCGCTTTCAACCCTAAAGCCTTTAACAGGTTGGCATGGATACGTTCATGACAGGCTTTGGCATAATCGCCAGCTAAGGTCATGGTGAGCCAGTATTCCTGCCCGGTTTCACTGCTCAAGTCAAGCCAGGCCAATTGTTGGGCATGGCGTGGCAGCTTGCAGGTGTTCATGGCTATCTGCGTATAGTGTTTGGCAATGGCCGAACCTAAACCCCTACTGCCCGAGTGGGTGAGCAAAGCGGTATACTTTTTGGCAGGCAAGCCCAAAGTATTATCAGGCAATAATTCTATCTCGCCAAACTCGACAAAGTGGTTACCGTTGCCCGAGGTACCTAACTGTCTGGCGGCTTTGCCACGGAGCGGTTTCAGAAACGGTATTTGGTTAAATACCGGGCTATCCAGCACCTCATGTTCCTGCCTGACTTCCAAGCCACCCTCCATACCGAAGTGCGTATGATTTTTAAGCGCCTGCTTAATTTGATATTCGTGCCGCTTGAGGAAGCCATCACTCTCGTCAATGATAGTCAGTGCCATGCGGCAGCCAATATCCATGCCTACTGCATAAGGGATAACTGCATTATGGGTAGCCAGCACACCGCCAATAGGTAAGCCAAAACCCATATGCGCATCGGGCATTAAGGCCCCTTGTACACTTACGGGCAGCAGGTTTGCCAGTTCCATTTGCTGTTTAGCAGATGACTCAATGCCTTTGCCGCCGTAAGTTTTGCAATAAACCGGCTCGTCCCGCAATTCGTAAGCGCTGAACGCTGGTACTTCCACTTTGCCGATAACCTTCTCGGCTATCTTAGCGGTTAACTCATTATCCAAAAACGCTTCGGGATTGTCTTTGATCTGCACCAGCAAATCCAGCAATTGCTCTTTGCTGTGGTGCTTGAAATTTTTGGCGGCTATGCTGATAACCAAGCTTCGCAACTGGTCATTGTGGTAGCCTATTTTACTTAAATCTTTTGTTTTTAAATTGCCCATGTGGGTTATGTTGTTGTGTCCAGGTAAGCCGCTGTTTGGCTGTACCTGGGCAAATTTTTTAATGTGTTAATGTATTTGAGGCGCTCGTTAAACTCGTCCTTCCAGCGGTAGCGTTTCCCGCTCGTAAGTCGGTGCATACGCGGATCATAATTATGCGCCCGTACATAGTTGTTCAGTTTGGACAGTTCACTTTCCAGTTCTGTATCCACCATTTTACGATGCGTGATGATATGCGGTGCTACCTTGAGGACAAAGCGCCAGGGCTCCGTAATCACATACTTGATTTCCAAACGCCGGGTTCTGATATGAAAAGACTCGGTACGGGTAAAGCATGCTTTTTCCTCTTCGGTCAACGCAAGCTTTGAGCTGTTCCAGTCATACTCGTCAAGCTCCCGCAGATTTTGTTTTTTAACCACGTAGCCATACTTGCCTTTGCGGCGTTTCTTTCTTTTGAAAAAACGGTCATGATGATACTCAAACGTGTTTACCTTTTCGAGCAGCGCTTCATAAAAATCAGCTTTAGGGCCTTTCCTAATGTCATCGCGCAATACAAAAAAGCGCTTCCAGCCGCGCTGGTAGGGAGCCCCTAAAGGTACCCACGGTAAAGTCCTGCGCTTTTCCCAAAGCGCTTCCAGCCGTTTATGAATTTGTATGAGCCGCTTATCCAAATCTGTTTTAACAAGCCTCTTTTTACGGCGCACCGATTTAATACGGCACGCCAGTTCAGGTGTGTCCATTGGACTTCCATTTAATTTCCTTGATGTTATTGACTTTCCGTTCGTCCTAACGTGATGATATACCCTTGCTAAAGGCGCTCAAAAAAGACCCAATAAATTAATTCGGCAGGCAAAAAAGCAGCATAGGATTGCCAGGGCAACCTAATTTCATAAAATATAAGTGCAGTGTTTGCCTACCTAATGGGCAATGAGCGAAAGGGGCGATATGTAGCGTTGCTCTAGCATGATTCCTTGATATTTAAAAGGTTAACAAATCAGGAATTGAATGCAAAGATATAATTTAAATTGTTTTCCTATAGAATCCATGTTAACGCTTTGTCTTGGCTGCTTTGGGTAAGATCCATAACTTTGAAAAATGGAAAGAAGGGTTGTCCGTGCTTTTGATCAAGCGCAAGATTGAACCTTTTTTGAACACCTGGGCGCTGCCGGGTGGACTGGTAGGCGATAAGGAATCACTAGAAGAGGCTGTACAGCGTGAATTGAAAGAAGAAACCGGCATCAATATCAACTACCTGGAGCAGCTTTACAGCTTTGGGCAGCCGGGAAGGGACCCGCGTAACCGTGTATTATCCATTACTTATTACGGCCTGGTAAAGCCTGATGCTTTTGAGTTGCAGGCAAGTACCGATGCCGGCCGTGCAAAGTGGGTAGAATCATTGGCGAATGACTTAGGCGTAAATGCTGCTTTTATTTTAAAACGCCGCCTGAAAGGCGACCATACCGAAGTAAGCGCCATCAATGCCGATGTAGCCGGTAAAACGGTTATAATTTACGATGATATGATCCGCTCGGGCGGCAGCATCATTAACGCGGCTAAAACGTATAAAGATGCTGGCGCTGCTGCAATATTTGTAATTACCACCCACGGGCTGTTTATAAACGATGGGGTTAATAAACTCAAAAGCTGCGGCCTGATCGAAAAGCTGATTTGCACCGACTCGCATGTAAACACCCAAGGGTTAGCTAATGACGACTTTGTGGAAGTAAAAAGCGTGGCGCAATTAATTTGTGAGGTCATTTAAAGCTTCTCCAACTGCAGAAACTCCGGCGGCACAGTATCAGTTAACCAAACACCATTGGCCGACAAATAAAATACAAATCCTTTTTGCTGCATCTGATCAGCCAGTACCTTCAGCACCAGAGGCTTTCCATGCTTGCTGCCCACTTTAACAGCAGTTTCAGGATCAGCACTTAAATGCACATGCTGTCTACTACGTTTTTGAAGACCTAAATGCAGTATGGAATCTACCGACTGAGCACCTGTTCCGTGATAGAGAACAGCTGGGGGCACGTGCGGCTCGTAGCCTAGCTCCACTTCAACCGAATGTCCTTGGCTGGCTCTTATCTTTTGCTTGTCGTCACTAAAAGCAAAACGCTTTTTGCTGTTGGTTTCTACCACATGGTTCAGCATCTCCAGGGTAATTAGCTTACCATGCCCGTTAGCTTTTTTTAACAGCTCATCAACGCTTACCCAACCCTGCAAATCAAGCTCCATGCCTATTAGCTCGGGTTGATGCCGTAGCACCAAACTGAGGAATTTGCTGATGCTGGTGATTTCTTTTTCGCTAATCATTTTTAATAAAATTTAAACTTCACTTGCCTTTTCTTCCGGCCCTTCATCACGTTGCTCCTGTTTATATCCTTCCAATGCTTTCCAAAATTGTTCTTTGATTTGTTTAACCAATATACGCGGACCCAACACCCGCATCTTAGAGCCAAAGCCCAAAAATTCGCGCTCCAGTTCAAAATTGAGAATGACACGTATACTGAATATTTTGCCTGTTTCATCCTTGCTCAGCAGCTTTTGGGTGTGGTGCAGGGGTTTGGTTATGATATAGGGCGCATTGTCTTTATCTACCCAAAACACCACCTCACAATCGCGTTGGTTGGGGCTTTTGGTTACGCCTATTACATCGTTATAGTAAGTGGTTAAATCTAACTGTGTGTTTTCGCGGTAATCATCGGCATGTTCTTCAACGGTTTGTATGCGGTCTAAAGCCAGGGTAAGCAAAGGCGCGTGCCGCTGATGCGATTGCCCCAGCACAAACCAGCGGTTGCGGTATTCTTTCAACAAATATCCGCTAAAACAAAACGTATTGGGCTCGCGGGCTTTAAAAGATTGGTAAGTAACACAAAGCGTCCGTTTAGCAACAATGGCTTTTCTGATCACTTCTATCCATTCCAGGCCTTTCAGGTTATCGTTCTTCTCAAAATCAATAACCGGAGCACTGTGCGTTTTCTGGGTGTAGATCTTGTCTTCCAGCTTGCTTACCATTTCGTTTACATCCGCAAAATGACCAAAGCCTTTAAACTGTTTCAGCAGGCCCGATACTTCGCTTAGCACCTGCATGTCTTGCTGGTTCAGCGGACTATTAGTAATGCTATAATTCTTATCGCTATAGGTATAATACTTTTTATCAACTACCACTATGGGCGCTTCGTAACCAAGTTTGTTGCTACGCATCATTTCCATATCGGCTTGTACCGTGCGGCGGCTTACACCGGTATCAATGCCCTGGTATTCGTAAATAGCATCACTGCAAGCCTCAATTAAATCGTCCAGCGTCCACTTTCTTTTTCGGTTTTGCAGGCATTGGTCAATGGTGCGGTAGCGGATGAGAGCGTTACGGTTAACAGGCATCGGTTTGAAAATATTTTGATGAATTTATAAATTAATTTTTACTGCGCAAATACGCTGCGCACTTGCTGTTTTTCTTTGTAGTGCCCGAAAGGCTGAACGCGTTCACGAACGCCCCTCTCTCCATTTGGGGAGAGGGTTTTAGGCCGGAAGGTTTAAATTGTAAATTCTTTTATTGCTATAGCTATGGAAAAGGAAAAAATAGGCAACAACGAATTAAAAGCATTAGGCATTAACGATGTGGAAATACTGGTGAACTTTAGCCGGGTAGCGAATGGTTTGTTAAAGCATGGCGTAATGGCCAAACCCGAAATATTAGCCAATTTAGAAGCCTTGATTGATGACCCTATGCCTTACGCCCTGAAGAAAGGAGGTAAGTTTAAAAACCTGGCCGAAGACGTGATTGCCCTGCGTAAAGAAGGCAAATTTGTAAAGCAGGAACGCAACAACTTTAAGCTGAAAGAAGAGATAGCCGATTTCCCGGTGTGGGGAATGGAGCATATTGAAGTGGGTGCACTATCACAAATGCGTACCGCCGTACAATTACCTATTGCGGTTGCCGGCGCTTTAATGCCAGATGCACACCAAGGCTACGGCTTGCCCATTGGCGGCGTTTTAGCTACCACGGCCAATACAATTATCCCTTTTGCGGTGGGTGTGGATATTGCCTGCCGTATGTGCCTGAGCATTTTTGATTTGCCTGCAGAGTCTATTGACACCGAAACCGACAAACTAAAAAGCATACTGGTGGATAACACCTACTTTGGTATAGGTTGTACTACCCAATCGTACTTTGACAGTTCGTTGTTTGACAGCAAAACCTGGAACGAAACCAAGGTGATCCGCTCGTTGAAAGATAAAGCCTATGCGCAATTGGGTACCAGCGGAACCGGCAACCACTTTGTGGAATGGGGTGAGCTGACTATTGCCAATGGTGCCCTGGCCGACATACCAGCCGGTAAATACCTGGCTTTGCTATCACACTCCGGCTCGCGAGGTTTTGGCGGCAGTGTGGCCGACCATTACAGCAAAATTGCCATGACCAAAACCAAACTGCCATCCGAAGCCAAGCACCTGGCCTGGTTAGATTTGGATAAAGACGAGGGACAAGAGTACTGGATAGCCATGAACCTGGCCGGCGAGTACGCCAGCGCCAACCACCACGAGATTCACAATAAGATTGCCCGTGCTTTGGGTATCAAACCCGTGGCCATGGTAGAAAACCACCACAACTTTGCCTGGAAAGAGCAACTGGCCAATGGCACCGAGGTAATGGTGCACCGTAAAGGCGCCACCCCGGCTAGCGAGGGTGTGCTAGGCATCATTCCCGGCAGCATGAGTACGCCCGGCTTTTTAGTGCGTGGTAAAGGCAATACGGATAGTATCAACTCCGCAAGCCACGGTGCAGGCCGGGCCATGAGCCGTAGCGCAGCTTTTAAGACGCTCGACAAAGCCTTGATCGCCGCCAATTTGGTTGATAAACGTATAACCTTAATGGGTAGCGATGTAGACGAGGCGCCTATGGCTTACAAGGACATCCATACCGTAATGGCGGCGCAAAATGACTTGGTTGAAGTGTTAGCGAAGTTTGAACCGAGGATAGTAAGGATGGCGGATGCGAGGGAGAGGCCGGAGGATTGAGGGAGTATAGGATTGGTTAGGGTTAGCACACGCGTCATGCGTGCGCCTGCCAAGTAACACTACTTATTTTAATACATTATTAACCTTATAATAACACCATTAATTTAATGATTAAATTTGAAAGAAAATAAATACTTATGGCTGTTGAAAAGTTTACTTTAATTCAAAAAGAAAGATTGGGGCGCTTAGAACCTGCGTTGAAGAAAGCTGTACTAAGAGGAGATTTAAATTCAATAAAGTCTATTATAATAGACCTTCAAAGCATGTATTTGGCAACAGGTAATGAAGCGAAACTTTTAATGGCAAAAAATCGTTGGCTAGAGGTTGAGATGGATCAAGGCAACTTAGTTACAGCAGAGAGAGGCTTGATCGGAATTCGTATTAAAGCTAATAATAAGACTAGGGTCTACTTAGAAGCTACAACTTTATTGGCGATTTGTTACTTACGTAGCAATACGTTAGAAAAGGCTGAGCCTTTGATTAAAGAAGTTTTAACTAACGACACTGTAATTAAATCACCTGAAAGGAGATTAGACTTTAGACGCTTAGTAATTGAAAGGTTTGATGAAGAAGCAGTTCTTTATGCGATAAAATCTGAACGGATTTCTGAGTTGATCTCTGATACAGAAATGATTATGTCAGAGGCTGTCAACTTAGCAGGCACATACTCAACTGATAAGTTATATGAAAACTTGGGCCTAAAGATTCCTAAAATAGCCAAAGATATTCTTAGTCGAGTTGACACCTTTTCCAAGAGACAGCTACCCTCAGCTGAAAGACTAAAACTGCCTTCACCTACCTTGAGCCATGAAGATAAAAAGGTAGGTAAAACAGTATTCTCTTCAATTAAAAGAAACTTATATAAATCACTATGTGACAAAGAGGGTGATATAAACAAAAAAATAAATACTGGTTTGCTTAGTATTCAAACAACATTAACAGTTGCTGTCACAGAGGTATTTAATAAGCTTAATATCGGCATTAAGATTTTCTTAGTCAACGTACTTGCAATAATTATAAAACTCGGTTTAGATGTTTACTGCGATATGTATAAACCGGTAGATGTGATGGATTTACGATAAAGATATTTGGATGTACCTCAGTAGATATATTTCATATTCAATTTTCATAAGTGATACATATTTCTAACTTTACATTATACTTTTATAAACAAAACTTATCATATGAGTGAATCGAAGATTCAAATAAAAATTGGCTCAATAGAGTTTTCAGGAGAAGGCCAACAAGATTGGCTTTCTTTGCAAATTGATAAAATACTTAACAAATTACCAGAGCTTCTTAAGAATGAAAGTGTTGCTCAAACGCTTCAAAATGGACCAACTGACCATGTACTTAAAGCTAGTAGCAATAAAGTTTTGCCAACTTTATCTATTTGGCTGAAAGACAAAGGAGCTACTACAATACAAACAAAAAAATTCCTTGCAACAGCTGCTCATATACAATTGAACGGAAAAAGTAGAGTTACAACAGGAGATGTAAATGCAGCTCTAAAAAATGCAAATCAAACTAAACTTAACAACTCAAGCGACTGTTTAAATCAAAATGTGTCTAAAGGTTTTTGTGAGAAAGATACACAAGGCTTTTTCATTACCGTTCAGGGACTGGCAGATCTTGGTATTAATGAATGAAACTAGACGAAATTTTAAAAGTTGTTCCTAATGGATTAAAGCTTCCGTTGATAACCGAGTATAATAGCATTATAAAAAATTATATGGAACATCGATGGACTGCCGCTGAATTAAGTGGGGGTAAGTTCTGCGAGATTGTATACACTATATTAGACGGATATTCTAAAGGGTCTTTTGAAAGTTCTCCATCAAAACCATCAAACTTTGTTGATGCATGCAGAAAGCTTGAAAATAAATCTAATGTTCCAAGAAGTTTCCAAATTCTTATACCGAGAATGCTACCGGCTTTATATGAAATAAGAAATAATAGAAACGTTGGTCATATAGGTGGTGATGTTGATCCAAATATAATGGACTCACAAGCAGTGGCGGCAATGTGTAGTTGGATTCTCGGAGAAATAATAAGAGTTTTACATAATACTACTATTTTAGATGCTCAAAAAATTGTAGACTTTATTACTATTAGAAAAATCCCAATTGTTTGGGACATAGGAAATATTAAACGTATTTTAGAACAAGGACTCAACTTAAAAGATAAAATTCTTTTATTGATGGGCTCTTCGCAAGGAGCAACTTCTTTTGAAGATTTGATTATTTGGACGGAATATAAGGATCGAAAGTATTTCCTTAGGTCACTAAGAGAATTACACTCTAAAAGATTAATTGAAATGAATTCAAAAGAAGGAAGTGTTGATTTATTGCCTCCAGGTTCATTGCATGTTGAGAAACTTATTTTGAAGCTGACAAGTACAAAGAATCGCTAGCGTATCTGCGGTTGGTATTCTCTCGTGAACCTACCCCGCTGTCCGTAGATTTACCCCCCCCTGCTGACACAAGCGTGCCGTGTGTGCCAAATTTATACCACAAGTAAATGCTTGTAGTATAAAACTAAAGCTAATCAGAATACTTTTTTGTAAACATATCCTTCTTCATCAACATAAGCTGTAATACATATTATTCCTTTCCTATTTTCATAAAAGCATCGGTTTTTCCTATTATACCAAGTGCTATAACCATGTCGTCCTGGCAATCATCACAACCGCAATCGTCATAAGGTGTTGCGCAATGGCAGCCAATAAAAGTTGAACCAGTTTTGTCGTAAACCCATTCACCTTTCGGTTTCCAATTTTCAAATCTGTTAGTTTCCATATTCTATTTTTTAAAGGAAGTAAATTAACAATTCAAATTACCACGAACGAGTTTCGAACTTGTAATGCTCGAGAGTTCAATTCCCTCTTAAGTCTTAAAGATAATTTTAACCTTTTTTCAAAAATTTCCACCTGCGCAAATACACTGCGCAGTGCCTCTATTTCTTTGTATCAACAATAAGAAAAAGGAGGTTCACAATGAAATTCAACCTGTTAAGCAAATTCAAAAACCAGACCGTTAACCACGCGGGTGCCAAAGCGTTTACGCTATCGCCCGAAATGGAACTGTACACTGCTGTGGTTACCTGGAGCTTAAACGATTCCTTTTACGAAAAAGACGAGGCACGTTTAGCACGCCTGCGCAAATTAATAGGCGAATGTGACCCGGTGTTTGTGGGTAAGCTGGCTGTATACGCCCGCACTAAAATGTATATGCGTTCGGTACCGCTGGTGCTGGTTACCGAACTGGCCAAGCTGCACTCGGGCGATAGCCTGGTGGCCCGGGTTACCGATGGCGTAATTAACCGTGCCGACGAAATTACTGAGCTGCTAGCCTGCTACGAACTACTGAACAAGCGTACCGGTACTAAAAAGCTGAATCGCCTGAGCAAGCAATTACAAAAAGGTTTAAGTACGGCGTTCAACGGGTTCGACGAGTACCAGTTTGCTAAATACAACCGCGACGGCGCCATTAAACTGCGCGATGCCTTGTTTTTGGTTCACCCAAAAGCAAAAGACGAATTGCAGCAAGTACTGTTCAACAAAATAGTAAACGGCGATTTGCAAACGCCTTACACCTGGGAAACGGAGCTATCGGCTTTAGGTCAGCTCAATTTTGACAGCGATGAGGCCAAAGCCGAAGCGTTTCGCGCTAAGTGGGAAGAATTGATAGACAGTGGTAAGCTGGGCTACATGGCCCTGCTGCGTAACCTGCGCAACATACAGGAAGCCGGTGTAAGCTATGCACACTTTGAAAAAGTATGCGCCCGTTTAGCCAATGCCGATGAGGTGGCGAAAGCCAAACAGTTCCCGTTCCGTTACCTGGCAGCTTATCGTGAGCTGATCGCTACAGAAACCATGTCGCCGGTTAAAGGGCTTACTAAAAAGCTAAGCGCAATGCTATTAGGCAACAAGGGCTACACTGGAGAACTGCTGGACGCTTTGGAAAAAGCCGTACAGGCCAGTGCCGCTAATATTAAAGGTTTCGATCATGAAACCCGTGTGCTGTTAGCGTGCGATGTTTCCGGATCGATGCAAACACCAGTATCGGCCAAAAGCAAGATACTGTTGTACGATGTGGGTTTGATGCTGGCTATGCTGTTGCAATCGCGTTGTAAAAACGTAGAGGTGGGTATGTTTGGCGATAGCTGGAAAACCATCACTGTACCGCGTAACAATATATTGGGTAACGTACAGGAGTTTTACCGTCGCGAGGGCGAGGTGGGTTACAGCACCAATGGCTACTTGGTTATCAAGGATATATTACAACGCAAGGCACAGATGGATAAGCTGTTTCTATTTACCGATGCCCAGTTATGGAACAGCAATAACACTGCCGACCATATCCAAACTTTATGGTTACGCTACAAGGCAGAGGTAGCGCCAAACGCGAAACTCTACTTGTTTGACCTGAAAGGTTATGGACAGGCGCCACTGCAAATATTGCGTGATGATGTTTATCTGGTAGCCGGCTGGAGCGATAAAGTTTTTGAGGTGTTAGCTGCCTTAGAAAACGGAGGCTCGGCACTGGATGCGATCAATAACATAGAACTATAAACCAAGTATGGGGAAGCTAACGCCCCATACTTTTAAAAAAATAGATTGAAAAATAAGGATGCCGTAGAAACGGGTTACTTCGCTCATGAAGGGGGTGGGCAGTGTAGCGCAGGTTATGCTGTGGATTCGAGTCCCAACAAGCGGTCCCCCGTCCCACGTTCGCCTGTTGCTCCTTATAAAATATAAAAGAAGGTGTCGTAAATAAGTCTTACTTCGATTGGACGCTGGGGTTGGCGGTTCGAATCCGCCCTCGCAAGGGTAGCTCAACTGGATAGAGCACAGTGCAGATTGGCTTATTGCTTTTACCCTTCTTAATATAAAATTAAAAAGAATAAAAGGTGTCGTAAATGAGTGTTACTTCGCATCCACCGTCCAGGTCGCCGGTTCAAGTCCGGCCTGTGGTTTAGGCCAGTGTAGCTCAGTTTGGTTAGAGCAGGAACACCGCAAGGTGTATTTCACTTATTGCCTGTTACCCTTTTAAAGGTATTAAAAATATTAAGGTGCCGTAGATATGCGCTACTTCGTGTCGCCGGTTCGATCCCGGCCTGTAGGAAAAGTCCTGCAGTAGCTCAGTTGGTAGAGCAGTGCAAGCGCATATTGACCATCGCCCTTAAGAAATAAAGAAGATGCCGTAGGCCAGCGTTACTTCGCCTGTCAAGCTTTATATAAAACTCTGGTTGAATATTGCTCTTCTCTAAAAGCAAAAAGGTGCCGTAAACTGGTGATACTTCGGTATGACGTTTCCTTCCTGGAAAAGTTGCAGATTCAAATTCTGCCTGCAAGCAATTGCAGTAGTCTAACAATAAAAATCCTCACCTGTTGCTTTTTGCCCTTTTTATAAACATAATGAAAGATGTCGTAGGCGGGTGATACTTCGCTGGTGAAACCGCGCAGGCGGTAGGGTTCGACTCCCATAAGGCACTTGCCGATTGTTGCTCTTTCATTTATGTTTTGCAACCTGATACGATAGAATGATGAAAGAAAGATTATCCTCCAAAAGCTGCTCGAACTAGAGCAGGCAAAAAATATAAGAATATTGGGGGCTGCGAATCAGTTAGCCGGACATGTAGTTCATCCTCACTTCAGAAATAGCAGTTTTTAAACTGAAACAGAGGGTTGCCAACTGCGCGAGCAATACGCAAAGTGTAAACAAACTTGTTTACACTTGATTATGACCAGCGAATTTAAAAAATACAAAAGCATCCATCCCATTTCGACGTAGCTGTCTAACAGTTTACGGACATAAGATGGAACTAAGCTGCCCGTATCTAAGATTTGCCAATGTCAGGTACAGAATTTTTCGTTAATAGACATCTAAATTTAGCGGGTCTAAGCACACAGAACAAGATCATGCTTTTACATAGTCCTTGTCAATCAACTTCTCTACGCCTTTGTTGTGCTCATCGAATGCTTCCAGCAGCGTTTTGCTGGGTGCCGGTAAAGCGGCCTGGCCAAGGTATTTTGTCTTTAATAGCCTCTGCGGTAACCGGCCTGTCACATCTGCTTAAACCAACGTATATTTCAAATAGGTTGTTGCCGACCTCGTTGATGTACTTGTTGGTAATACGGACTTCATCTCCGCTGCCTTTCATAAAGCCACTTCTAGGATCCCACTTCTTGGGATTAAGTTTCTTTTTTAAAGAGATTTCCGCTCTCTTGCTGTCAACAGTAACTCTCGCATAAAGCGGAACCAAGCCGTTGACAGTTGCTTTTGACTTGTTTGCCCAGAATAGAACTGAAAAACTTTTCGAATTTTTCATACCCTTTGATTTTTGATTTCCAACCGAATAATAATTTTTGAACTGTTTTAATGTATTTTAACTCATTCAAAATCAATCAATTGCAAGCCATTCGGTTACCTAATTTTATTGACTTTCGGATAGGTAACCGAATAATCAACCTGGGTATCCATTTACTTTGGTATGAAACGGGCGCTTATAGCATAAAAAAAGCGCCTAAATCATTGATTTAAGCGCTTTTTAGTGGGCTTTGTAACCCTTTCTGCGGAATGGACGGGACTCGAACCCGCGACCCCATGCGTGACAGGCATGTATTCTAACCAGCTGAACTACCACTCCTCCCGTTTGGGAATGCAAATATAGATATCAAATTTGCAATCCCAAAATATTTTTGAAAAAAATTAGGCCACAGTGCCTTCTTTTAGCTTTTCTGCGTTTTCGGCAAACTGCAATGACTCCATAATCTCCTGTAAATCACCGTTCATAACGTTTGGTAAATTATAAATGGTTAAACCAATGCGATGTTCGGTAACACGGCCTTGCGGATAGTTATAGGTGCGTACTTTGGCCGAACGGTCGCCGGTTGACACCATGGTTTTACGTTTTTTAGACGTTACCTCTAAATGTTTCTGCAATTCCATCTCGTAAATACGTGAGCGTAATACTTGTAATGCCTTATCGTAGTTCTTCAATTGCGATTTTTGGTCCTGGCACTGAGCCACAATACCGGTTGGCACGTGAGTTAAACGTACGGCCGAATAAGTAGTATTCACCGACTGACCGCCCGGCCCTGAAGCACAGAACAAATCCTTACGGATATCACTTACCTTTAAATCAATATCAAACTCATCAGCCTCTGGTAGCACCACCACCGAAGCGGCCGATGTATGTACACGGCCTTGAGTTTCGGTATCAGGTACACGTTGTACCCGGTGCACGCCCGATTCGTACTTCAGCGTACCATAAGCATCCTCAGCGTTTACATTGAAGACAATTTCCTTGTAACCACCAGATGTGCCTTCAGTAAAATCTACCAGCTCAGTCTTCCAGCCCATGCGTTCGCAATAGCGCATATACATGCGGTAAAGGTCGCCGGCAAATAAAGCGGCCTCATCGCCACCTGTACCGCCCCGTATCTCTACAATGGCCGGACGCGCATCCTCAGGGTCTTTCGGGATCAGCATGAGCCTGATCTCCTCTTCCTTCTCATCGCGTTGCGCAATCAGTTCATCAAGCTCCATTTTGGCCATCTCCCTAAACTCCTCGTCTTTCTCGGTGGCCAAAATTTCCTTGTTGGTGTCAATATTGCTCATGATGTTTTTATAGATCTTGTACTGATCCACCACGGCTGTTAAATCTTTGTATTCCTTATTCAGTTGAGCAAAGCGTTTCATGTCAGCCATGGCATCGGGGCTGCTCAATTCATTTTCAACGGTTTGCCAGCGGTCTCTGATCGCCTCTAATTTCTCTAACATGGTATTTTTCTTGAAAATCAGTTGCAGTGCCTCTTCGGTTCCGGTAGTCCCGCTTTACGCTGCAAGTTTTGCGCCGCTACTATGTCCCGGTCCCGGCAAAAGCTTTACGCTGCAATCGGGTTTATTATACACAGGGCAGTGCAAAAAAGCTTACAAAGCTACGCAAAATCAGGCACATTAGTTAGCTGATGTACAGTATACCAGGTAAGTAAAAAGTAAAAATCGTGTGTGTGTGTGGGTTATACAGGGTAAGTAGATCAGAACGCAGCAATGGAGGTGCAGGCGCAGTTGTGCATTGCAATAACCGCAATCGCATGCTCGGCCTGCATTTGGCCTACCGCACATCTACTTTATCTTCACTTACCTCAAGCCTGCGCTCCAACCCCTTGGCTAGCTGCTTCAATATTCTCAAAATATTTCAGGACCACTACACCATCGTACATCACAGCATAAGAGTTATGGTGCATCCACTCACCCAAGTTTACGTATTTGCTGGCGGCACTTAGCTCTGTCACCATGGGTATATGCCGATGGCCGAAAATAAAATAATCATAATGCGTAACTTGGAGCACCTCGCGGGCAAAGCTTACCAGCCATTCGTTCTCAAACAGCTTACGTTCCTGCCCGGCAGCATTGGCCAAACGGCTATGCCCCGACCAATAGTTGGCCAAACCCACCCCCAGGTTAGGGTGCAAACGCTCAAAAAGCCACTGGCATAATCGGCTCCGGAAAACCTTTTTGAGCAGCTTATACTTGCCATCGCCCGGCCCCAGGCCATCTCCGTGGTGCAGGTACAGCTTTTTACCCTGCCGCTCCAAGATCAGTTCATTGCTAACGATGGTTGCATTTAGTTCCTTCACAAAGTAATCGAACATCCACATATCGTGGTTGCCTTTAAAAAGATACAGTTTTACGCCGGCATCTGCCAGCTCAGCCAGTTTGCCTAAAAAACGGATGTAGCCGCGCGGAACCACTGTTTTGTACTCAAACCAAAAATCAAACACATCGCCTACCAAAAACAATTCGTCGGCATCATGCTTAATGCTGTCCAGCCAGCGCACAAAACGGGCCTCCCGCTCGCGGCTGCTTCGGTAGCCAGATGCACCTAAATGAATATCAGAAGCAAAATAGATTTTGTTGCGTATAGACATGGGTGCTCAAAAATAGGCTTTTAAGCTGAAAGGATGAAGAAGGAGGAAATGTTGGAACAGGATTCGGCCGAATTTTTGGTTTCGCCTAAGTTGTGCCTACAAAAGTTAATATAAGCATGGGGAGGAAACAGAGCATCTGAAGCAAGAGTAGCCGCCGGCAGGCGTGCTGAGGCTATACACAGGGCAGTAAATAACCAACAGCGGCACTTTAACCAGCGGCACTCGTTGTTATAGAATGTTTAGGCAACCACCTGGTTTGAAATTGGAAAAAAGTGGATAAGCTGCGCTTCATGCGGATTAACATCAGTTTGTGCCTGACTGCGCATGTGTAATTTCCTTTCAGCAATAACTTGTTTTAATAAATTTATAGACTGAAGCAGCATAGCTTTTTCCATAGATCCTTTTGGAGCCTGTCGGTATCTAATCAATAGAGTATTTAAAGCCTGCTTGAGCTGGGCTGATTTGCTTAGGGGCGTATTCATGCCCTTAAGATAAAAAGGAATTTTTTGTTTGTTTTGACACTTGGCGGTTTGTGTAGCAAAGTGTGAATTACCCACGCTGCATTTTTAAGTGTCACTTCACATACTTTAACAAAATTGCGAAATAACGGTAAGTACTTACTTACTCAAACGCCCACCAAACTGTACGCCTTGGTGCATTGCCTACAACAAATGGCTCACCTATAAGCGGAATAGATACGGGAATACTTAAGGTTACGGCAGCAGGCAGCAGCAAGTTTACAGGTTCGTTCCATGGGTGGGCGCTTTCGGCAAATTTGGCCCAATGTACAGGCTGTATCATGCGGGCATGCAAATCGGCAGCGGCCTGGGCGGTTTGTGCAGGCAGCATGTGGTGATGAAGCCAGGCCTGGTTATACTGCCCGCATTCCATCAGAGCCAAATTAAAAGGACCATACTGTTGTCCTATTTGTTTGAAATGACTGCCGTAACCGCCATCGCCGCTGTAAAACAGGCGGTAGCCATTGGCCTGTATCACATATGATGCCCAAAGGGTTTTCTTTTCGGCAAAGGTGCGGTTACTACGGTGGCGCGCGGGTGTAGCCGTAATTTTCAGGCCGCTTGCCAGGGTGTACGACTGATTCCAATTCAACTCCACAATATTTTTACGATCAAATCCCCAGTATACTAAATGCGAACCTACGCCCATAGGCACTACCGCTTTTTTTATGCGGCTTTTGAGCTTTTTAACTGTGCGGTAATCCAGGTGATCGTAATGGTCGTGCGAGATGATGAGCACATCTATATCGGGCATATCATCGGCGCTGTAATGGGTAGTACCATCAAAAGCTTTAACCATGCCCGGAATAGGACCGGCATGATCGTTAAAAACCGGATCGATCAAAATATTACCGCTTTGCGTTTTAATGAGTACCGACGAATGCCCAAACCAAACCACAGTGGGCTGAGCCGCCGTCAGATTCTTTAAATCGGTTTTAACCCAAGGCACCGGCCTTTGCGGCGTAACGCTTCGGGGCCGGTTAAATATGGCTTTTAAAGCCCGGCCGGGCTTTACCTTATGCTGACCGTTATCGGCACTGTCTAAATTTTGGAACGTCCCGTTCTTATAGTTAGGCAACGCCTGTATACGTGCCAAATCGTCGCCCTGCGGATTTTTGCCTAACGATTTTACCAGGCCACAACCCGCTGCCACCAGCAGCAGCAAAAGCACTGTAAGCGAATGGAACAGGTATTTAGAGCGCAGGATTTTCATACAAACTTTATAAAACAGCTATGCAAACAGGCCAACTTTGCATATAACGGTAAAACAAGCTAATGAATACAGCTTCGTTGTAAGAAAGGCAAAAGCATTTTAATTACACTCATCATCAAAAGCACTTTTCCGGCGGCCGCTACAGGGTAGCAAAAATCACTCAGCAGTACTGAGCGGATCTAAATTATTGAGCGCATGCGTTAGCTAATGTACGGCTAAATGCTTTGCAGTTGTAAAGCTATACGCAATGGCAACTTAGGCCGAGGCTACCAGCTTGCTGGTGCTTCTGTACAAATAAGTGCCGAAAATATGCCTGCGGGCAAATCTCCCAGGCGAATCGGCATTGATGAGCTTAATATATACCGCCTTGGGAACATCAAAGTACTCATACGTATTGCCATCGGTAAAGCTTACGGTAAGTATTTGTGATTTGTACTCAAAATCGGCTATTGCAGCGGTAGTGGTGGTAAGCGTATAATCGGCAAATGATTGGGCACGCGTTTCGGGCGCTATGCTCACTAAAAAGTGATAAGCTTCAATAATGCTCTTGCTTTTATCTTCGGCAGCCAGTTTGCTTTCGTTACTATCCTGAAACTTATCGGGGTGCCAGGCTTTCATTAAGCCCCGGTAAACCGTTTTTAATTCCTGCAAATCGGCATCCTTAGTAACACCCAACAGCTTCCTGTAATCGACAATCTTTTTCATATCTTAATTATAACTTTATTGTCGTTGAAACGATGAGGTGTCTTTCCAAGAAAATAATTTGCGAAGGTACACTTTTCTTATGGCTATACTTATACTTTGCTTACAGACGCTTTTAGCCTACTCCTTGCTTATGCCAGCCCACGTACGTTTTATGCGCTGAAGATTCTTCACATATTACCTTAGCCAAATAAATTCGATCTTTAAATCGAAAATTCAGCTTACCTGTTATCCAACCATGGAAGATCGGGTTTCGGTTATTGGCCGATATAAGCAACTGTTAAATGAAATACTGCCGGCAACGTTCACCGAGCCGGTACGGTATAACCATTGCTTCAACCGGATTGTGTTAGACTGGCTTTTACAGGATGTATGGTACAATCACCTGGATAAATCAAAAACGGCTATTAGTCAGTTAAGCCAAACGCAGCTGCAAAAAATGGTTGAGCGGATGGAGCAATGGCTAAAACAGCCTGAGTTGCTTTTCAGCGATAATCAGCAGTCGTTAAAATGGCGAAGAAAGCAGAAGTAGTACCGATGCTATTACTTCTAAACCCATAACAGTATTGCTGCAGCGAGGAGACTTTAATACATCTTCATAATTTATCAATTTGCCGTTTTTTAGTTTACTTGCTCTCATTTGCTAAAGTCACTCATTGACATTAGTTTAACTCCTGCAAGTAATTAAAAGATAATTACTCCCTGAACGAGATTTGAACTCGTACAAGCTACGAGAATACCTTAATGCCAATCAAACCCACAAAATCTGCATTGCTTAGCCTGTGGTGTTCTGGCCAATTTGGTGCATCTTGGGCATCGATTAAAGAACACCATATCCCGGTTTTCTTTCAAAATTCGGTCTGCGCAGTTAAGTATGAACTGCGCGTACCCCTCTTTAAATAATTTAATATAATCGGGTCATCACTTAACCAACCTGCTTTTAAATGCATGCTGGTTAGTCGCCTATCCTCTACATCTTTAAGCTTAAGGGTAGAGTGGTGATGCCTTAATGCCTTCCGCTCTTGCCAAGTGAGCAAATGACTATAATAAGCAATAACGTAATTAGCTTTTTCTATAGTAACATCATCCATCTATGATAGTTTAAACAACTTCTATTGCGCAAATACACTATGCAAGGCCTTATTTCTTTGCCTCAACAAATTACAAAGAGGAAGCTTATCATAAATTTCGGGTTGCATTTTTGAAAGCTTATTAACGATGCCGTACGCACGTGATAATTTACATGGCTAAACTGCGTGAGCGAGCAGGCCCGAATATGGAAAGCCTATTATCGCTTGTTGGTCTTTCATTTACAAAATTATTTTGCCTTTTGGCTTACTTCCTTTGTCATTTTTAAGGTAAGCACTAACAGGGCAAGCAGGGCCAAGCCGCCGGCTACCCACATTAGCCACACCGGAATGGTATTCGTAATAACCTTTGGGGTGTGTTGAGGTAACTGCGTGATGGCCGTGTGGCTAATAACAGGCAGCGGGCCACTGCCAATGCTATCGGCAAAAAATTGCAGATCGTATTGCGGTACAGGCGCTTTCTCATCACCAAACAAAAACTGGTACTGGTGTTCTTTTTCCAGGTAGGCCACCAGCGATTGCTTAAGCTGATGAACCTGAACGGCCTTAACCACCAACGGCGGATTATCTGCATTAAAAATGATGACTTGCAGAGCAGATGCCTTGGCCGATACATAGACTTCACCATTACTGGTTGAACTAATTGAGGTGTCTTTAAGCCATGTTCTGCTTTTTCCGTTAAACTGATAGATTTCAATCCGGCGCTTATAATATCTGGCACCGGCCAGTTGTAAATGCAGCTTATCAATCCGGTAATAGTCTTTGAACTTAAGGGTGATAATACTACTGTCGGACCTGTTTTGGGTACTAAAGCCGGTTGTAGGCACTGGTACGAAGCTAGGGTGTGTACGGCGCGCTACGTAAATACCAGCCTGTAAAACATGAACCGGCGCCAGCTTGCGTTCATTAACCTGAATTTTAAAATATTGGTATGTACTTACCGGAAACGTAAGCAGTTCTTGGAAAGTTCCGCCAGTGCCCGAAATGGTTTCCTGCAAGGGGATATTTTCCTTAATGGCAAACCAATGCTGTAAATCATCGCTGCCCAGCAGGTTTACGGTACGGTTTACGGCAGTGTTGCGCAACTTAAGCCACAGGCGGTCAATGCTAATGCCGCCCTTGTTATGTACGATGTATACGGGGAGTGTGTCCTGTTGGTCAACAACAACTGCTTGAGGTAATTCCTGGTACCGGCTTTGCACCTGCACGGGCAGTGCATTGCCCAACAGGTAAGGAACGGGTTTGCCTTGCTCATCTGTCAGCCTGATGTCGGCCAGTCCGGGTTGACATTTTGCGGTTAGGGCTGGCTGCAAATCAATGCGGTAAAACCGGCTCGAATCTGCCTTTTGCAGCGCTGCTTTGTATTTGAATTTTTGCTGCGCCCACGCAGGCATTGCGCCACAACCTAATAGTATAAGCAGGGCAATTACATTAAGCTTGAGGCGTGGTTTCATCTTGTACTATTATTTTTTTCACCTTTTGATACATAAACGAAATGATAAGCAGCAGCACGCCCAGGCAAAAGAAGGCTGCAATTTTTCCGGCAGGCGGAATGTTGCGAATATCAAATATAAACAGCTTAAGCAGTGTGATGGAAAACAAGGTAAGCGAAATGATCCTTAGCGTACTTACTTTATAACGCATACCCAGCCACATCAAAGCAAATGATAATAAGCCCCATAAAACGGGCAGTCCTGTTTTAATATATACGGTTGTTATGTGCTCCATGGAATATTGCTTAGTATAGAACAACAGGTTGCTGGCTAAAGAAACCTCCAAGCTTAAAAACAGCACAATTGCTGAAGAAATTATCCAGCAGGCCGTTTTAAGGATGCCCTCGGGCAGGTGTAACCTAACCAGTTGTATAAGCTGATAAAACAGCAAACCAATTACAATAGCTCCAACCCAGTGCGCTATAAAATGCAGCGAGCTTACTTTGTTTTGTACCAGTATGCTATACTCGGCGTTGAAGAACCGTGGAGTAGACAGTAAGTAAACCGCAAGTGTAAGGCCAACTAATACTAGCGTTACTTTCCAACTCATACTCATAGATGCGGCACGTTTAGCCACTACATTAAACAGGTAAACAAATACCGGCACATACAACATGATGTACACCATGTTTAACGATGTATAAGGATACCGGTTCAAAAACTGGTGGTTAATTTCGAGCAAACCGCTTAAAAACAACAATACGAATGCAATATACCGGTACAACCGGCTTTTCATCTTCAAGCCGTAAAGCTCTTCCGATTCATCTTTCAGCATCAGCAGATATAACCCATAAGAGGCAATGGCCGCCATAAGCGTGGTTATGAAACCTTTGTTGGCTATAATGTTTAGCGTTAGCCCCGAGTAACTGTACAATTGCGTCCAGTCAATCAACAAGCTCAGCATCATGGTACACCACACAATGAGCGAGGTCAGTTTCATGAGCTTAATACGCGATTTAAGGTATAACCAGTAAAGCAACACCGTTTCTGCTGCCCAAAACATGGTAATATAGTGCCCATGAAGCTGTATGGGTGCCGTAAGCGATATAAAAGTAAGCGTAATGCCAATTAGCAGGTACAAAATATTACTGTCTACCTTACGCACTTTGAACAACACAAAAGACAAAACTAAATTGATGACGGCAAGACTGGCAGAGAATACTCCCCTGAGCTCTTCGTGATGCATGGCGGTGAGCAGGTAAAGGCCGGCACCAAAATATAACGAGGTATTGACGAGCAGTATACTAAAGTCAGACGCCATAAAGGTTTTGTTCTCCTTGATGTTGTTGGCTACGTTAATGGCAAAAAACAACAGATACAACACGCTGCAATACCAAAAGCCCATAACACAGGCCGCAGCCGGCAGGGTAAAAACAACCGCGCCGCAAATAATTACTGTTAGGCCAAATGCTGTAGCATTAAGTACCCGCCACAATTTGAAATAAGCAATGGCAAGCAAGCCGGCATTTAAAATAATGAGGTATATAAATAAGGCGTTGTAATTGGCGTGGCCGCTGCTTACCATAAAAGGGCTGGCCAATCCGCCTACTAAGGCAATTACAGCCAGTTCCTGCTTATCATACAAAATGGAGAGTATAATAGCAAAAATGGTTATCACAATCAGGATAATGAAGGATGCGGTTTGGTTAAACAGATGGAACTGGTGATAGGCCAGCGTAATGGTAAAGTAAAATATGGCCAGTCCTCCACCTACTAAAACTGAGCTGAAAGCCTTATAACTGTTACGCAGTCTGTGGGCAATACCTATCAGTATAGCGCCGCACAATATACCAATACCTACTCGGCCGGCAGGACCTACCCAGTTGTTATCAATAGCATATTTTACAAAAAAACCGATGGCTAAAACCAATATGGCAATACCGATTTTGTTAACCAGGTTTTCGCCAATAAACTTTTCCAGATCGGGGTGGCGTTCAAAGAACGATGGTTGTGGTTCGGGTGCTTTGAATACGGGTGGCCTGTAAACAGCAACAGGGTCTTTCGTCGGTTCGGCAGCGGGGCCTGAAATAACCTCTTTATACCGCTCAGCCGGTGGAGGAGCCACTGGCCTGGGTAAATGCAGAGCTGTTTCCGGTTTGGGTAATTCGGCTGGCTTAGGGGGCAGTTTGGTTTCCTGTTTAAGGCTTTCTGCAGCAGGACGGCTTTCCAGGCTTTGCTTCAGTAACTTTTGCAGTTCCAGCAACCGCACTTCCAGGTGCTCAAACTTAGCGTCGGCGCCGCTTTTATGAGTTACCAGCAGATAGATAACCAAAATTAAAAGCAGTATTACTAAAAACTCCATATGAAAAGGTTAGGTAGTAAATATAGAGCTTATTTCATCAAAAGATAATACGACGTGTGGATGCTCCTTTGATCGCTTCAAATTTGCTTTATAATAAGCTTGCACCATTAGATATCCATAGCCGATTTGCTTTATTTATGCTCTTAACCGAACACTAAAAACATTTTGGTGTTATGGATGAATAATATGCTTATCAAGAAAAGAATTTCGATTTTTTATTTTATCCGCACCATCAAATGGGATGTACTGGCCATTGCGGCGTATGCTATGCTGGCTGGTACGTTTGACCACTACGGCATCCTAAGCCAGGTTTCTATACCGTTGGCGGTTACTGCGTTCAGTGGTACTGTTTTATCGCTATTACTGGCATTCCGAACTTCACAATCATACGAACGCTGGTGGGAGGCCCGGGTAGTTTGGGGTGCTATTGTGAACGACAGCAGGACGCTGATACGCCAGGTTAAACAATTTATGCCCAAAACGGAACAGGGTTTGGCCGTTGCAAAAGACTTTGCCGCACGGCAAGGCGTTTGGTGCTTTGCACTTTCAGAATCACTTCGAAAAGTAGAACATAGCAACAAGGTAAGCACCTATTTCAGCAATATCGGTGCTAATAGCGCCAACAAAGCTAACCTCATTTTAGACCACCATGCAGATGCACTTGCTGCAGCAAGCGAGCAGTTTAACATCAATGCTAATAAGCAGGTACAAATAGACGCTACGCTGGCCAGGCTTTGCGACTCAATGGGAAAATGTGAACGGATTAAAAACACTGTTTTCCCAAGAGCTTATAGTGTGCTGATCCACTTTCTGATCTATGTACTCATGACCATGCTGCCGTTTGGCCTGGAGGATCAAAGTAAACTGGTAGAAGTATCGCTCACGATTATTGTCCCCGTGTTATTCATTGCTATAGAACAAACAGCTATCTTAATGCAGGACCCATTTGAGAACCGGCCAACCGATACGCCAATGACGGCCTTATCCATGTCGATAGAAAACACGCTAATGGAGATGGTTGGCGAACCGCCGGTATATAAAATTGAACCGCCTGCATCTTATTATATCATGTAACAATAAAAGCATCAGGCAAGTACAAAAACAAAAGGCCGAAGATTTCGTCTTCAGCCTTTTTTATTGCAGTAATTTAAATACACAAGCTTAAAAGCCGGTGTTCTAAAATTATTTGGCAATTTTTACTTTGATAGCGTTGGGGCCTTTTTGTCCCTGTTCAACTTCGAAAGTAACTTTGTTGCCTTCTTTGATCTGCTCCATAATGCCATTAATGTGCACAAATACGCTTTCCTGAGTTTGCAGGTCGCGTATAAAGCCGTAGCCCTTCGATTCATTGAAGAACGATACGGTTCCGGTTCTAACCACCTCGTATTCGATCTCTTCCTGCTTAGGCGTACCAATCTGTATATCTTCTACCAGTATCTTTTTACGTTTACCGGGCTCTTGCGGCATAGATGTTATGTTGCCATTCTCGTCAACATAAGCCATCATGTCTTCCAAACCTTTTCCCTTTACAGCATTAGCTTTCCGGTCTTCGGCTTTTTCTTTTTTGTCTAACTGTTTGCGGGCTTTTTTCTTTTCCCGTTCTTTCTTACTGAATGTTTCTGTGGATTTACCCATATTTTAATTTAAGTGTAACTTAGAACTTCTATTTTCCCGAAGTTCTGATTAATATTTAAGCTGCTATAACCGGCTTGTTGAGGGCCAACTTTGCAAGGAAAAATTTTTACAAAAAAAGCATCTTCCTATAGTGGAAGATGCCTCACAATAATTTATAGTGTGTTAAGCTACTTTTACATTTACTGCGTTTGGTCCTTTACGGCCTTCTTCCACATCATAACTAACAACAGTATTCTCACGAATATTGTCAATCAGACCTGATGAATGAACAAAGATTTCGCTTCCACCATCATTAGGTGTGATAAATCCGAAACCTTTTGTTTCATTAAAAAATTTTACTGTTCCTTGTTGCATTATATTGCTTTTAATAAGTCTACAAGGTACGAATAAATATCCGTATAAATTTCCTTTTGGTGAAAATAATTAATATTTATTTAACCCTGCAGTGATTCTAGCTGTTTATGTACTATAAACCGGGTTATTGAACAAATTCAATTTCCACGCGTCTGTTTTGCTGCCGACCTAATTTGGTTTTGTTAGAAGCAATGGGCTTGGTATCGCCAAATTCGGTTGAAGCAATGCGCGATGAATCGGCACCTTTACTAACCATGTACTCTTTAACCGTGTTAGCCCGCGCTTGTGACAGTTTCCAATTATACACATAACCGCCTTTGTTATCAGCATGTCCGCTTAATTTAACCGCTGCATTATTGTCGGCCATTAATTTCACCACTTTATCCAATCGTGCGTATGTTTCCGCACTAATAGCAGAACGATCAAACCCGAACTGTACATTTTTAATCTTTACGCTTCTGAGGTCGATTTTAGTAACCGGCGACTTGGCTTCACTTTTTTTATTTTTGGAAGGTTCGGTTGCTTTTGCTACGGCAGGCAACATCATAGCCACCATGGCAAGCGTTAAAATAACTGACTTTAAATAATTGGTTTTCATAATTCTATAATTTGGTAAATAAATTAGCCGGTAAGTCATCCGCACTGCATAAAAGCATGCGGCATAACGGCTTTTTAATAATTGCTTACTGAGTTTATATTTAAATAATAGGCGGGCAGGTATTTGGTTTTATTGATACCTTTTATAGAGTATTAATTCTGGCAAAATTGGTATTTGCACAGCGTATCGGCTATTTATACCATTAATGCGCAGCGTGTTTGGCTACAATTGCCGGGCTATTAATTTGTCCTGCTTGCCACAACTCATTAAGCCGTACAAGGTGTGCCTTGTCAGTAATTTTATAGGTTACCAGGCAAAACGTAATATCGGTACGGCTAATCATGGGGTGTGCGTAATCTTCGAGTAACGGGCCGCATACAACAATATAGTCAAACTGCTTGTGTAACTGGTTTATAAGCTGGTTAAACTTCCTATCTGGCATTGCTTTTTGCATTGGGTCGGCCTCTGCCGATAAGTTTGGCGAAATATCTAATAACCCCAGCATAGATACCATCTCTGCCTTGTGCTGGTTTTTAGCAACGCCCGATCCGATAAAGTAAAGACTATCGACCCCCTGAACAGGTACGATCAGGTCATCAATAGTAACTATATCTGCGTTCAGGTACTCATATAATCCCTTGTTGTACGGAAGGCCCAACTCATCATATGATAATGAATCGGGCATATCATTATCAACTAAAACGGTACTTTTGCCGGTATGAGCAAGCGCTTGTGCCAGTTGCAGCGCCAGTTGCCTCGCGCCTTCCTCGTCGGTATTTGCCGTAACCCAAATTGTTTGATGATGGCTGTGAACATTGAATATATAAGAGGCCAATGCATTAACAGAAATATCGGCGTCCGGTGCATCTTCATTTTGCTGAGGCTCAAGTTCTGTAACAACCGGAATTTTACTTATCCGCTTTATATCTGCAACGCTGTGAATCTTTCTATTCAGCATTTGTAAAATATAAACAGCTAAAACCGAAAATAATATCCCTGCTAAAACTGAGGCTATATAAAATAACGGCGATTGCGTGTGCATTGCCCGGCTTTTAAAAGAAGTAACCGCTATAGCCGAACTTGCCGGCGCCGGCCTTCCTATTGCAGATTGTTTTAAAGCGGTTAGCGAATCAATAGCGGCTGTAATATGGGCCGCCTGCAAACGATATTGCTGTAACGAAGCAGCAGTATCAGTACCCGGATTTAGTTGCTTTTGGATGTACGCTCTTTGAACAACAACCTGGCGTTTAATCTGCTCCTGCAAAAATTTAATCTGCTGGTTAAACCTCACCGTATTCGGGTCATTTAAGCTTCTGGCGCCCAAATAGCTTTGTTTTTGCAATTGTAACTCATTAAACTTATTGATAGATTTAAGCAAGTCATCGTCGGGTGGTATAAAGCTGTCGGGTATAACCACAAAACTACTAATGGGCTTACTAACGTAATTTACCACTACGTCTAATATCCTCGACTGCTTTACAAACTTTTCTTTCAACACAGCACGTTCAGCCGGGTTGGCGGCGGCTTGCAAAGCCCCTAACCGTATCTTTTCATTTAAAGTGCTCAGCTTGCCTTTTAAAGCGGCTATACTATCATTAAACCGGCGGGTGTTAACTTGCTTGCCAGCATGGTTTAAAACTTTATATCGGTAACTATCCGTTAACGCTGTTATAGCCGCCTCGGCTTTGTAAGCGCTTTCGCCGGTTGCCGTTACAGTTAAGGTGTTTGGTCGGCCTGCCGGTTTTACAGCGGTAAGGTTATAGTCGGCCGTCAACTCATTATAAACCTCTTTAAAAAGCTGTTGTTGGGTGGCAGCGTCCCGCGCCGGCTCAAACCGTACACTTGCGCTTGCCTCATAGTGCGATATCCTGTTGCTTTGATAAAGGTATGCACCAGCCAGCATAATGGTTATAATAACTATAAAGAAGTATTTATGCGTACTTACATAGCTTTTTATCATCAACCAATAATGCAGCAGCCCGCTCCCAAGCGCTGGCCATAAGTCACTCTTGTACATAACTATACCTAACTGTTAAAATAAATTTAGAGAGCCGCAGAAAGTATAGTGGCAGGTAAAAGCTTTATTGAGGTGTAGATGGTTAGCTCTCGTGTATTATTATATAGTGTACATGTTTTGATGATAAATGTTTGATAATGACTTTTAACACTTAAAACGTATGGCTATTAACAGTGTACTTTTTGTTAAATACGCATAGCTAACATTGCTGCGTTTGTAGCAAAAGGCGGGCTTGCTGCTGCTTAAACCCAAAATGGGTTTGCCCGTCAGATATTGTAAACAAAATCTGTTTCAAACTATTTGGTACCTGGTAAGTTTAAACCTATTACATTACAGCTATTACAATATGGGTAAAGTGTTTACCATAACTCAGGGACTCGAAAATATGGGTGCTTTGCGAAACGGAGGCCAGGGCTCAGTTTACAAGGCTCGTCGTATAGGCGAAATTATCGTAGCTGTAAAACTTTTGCCCACGCCCATTCATACCGAAAGTGAAGACGATAAAAATTTCAAGAACTTCAGGAATGAGGTAGAGAAATTAAAAAAAGTAAATGAGAACCCGACGCCGCATGTTGTAAAAATATTTAGTTCGGGCATTACTGAGAGTGGCTCGCTGCCCTTTATTGAGATGGAGTTTATTGAAGGGCCAGATTTGGGTGAACTGCTAAACGCGCCTCACGATCCGGTCTTTACCATTCATGAAGTAATTAAGGTGGCCGACCAACTGGCCAGCGCCCTGAGCCATTGCCACAAGGTTGGGGTAAAGCATGGCGATGTTAAAAGCAATAACGTTAAATACAATATCCACACAGGCAATTATGTGTTGCTTGATTTTGGCCTGGCTATCATGACCGATGAGCAGCGCCGTGATAGTTTACGAAATGCGGGCGCAGTGGAGTTTATGGCACCCGAGCAAAACGAAGGCATCATGCAGCCACAGAGTGATGTTTATAGCTACGGTATCATCCTGTACGAACTGCTGGCCGGGGCAGTACCCTTCCCGTTAACGGCTAACGCACAAACGGCACGCAATAACATCATGATTGCGCACCTGGAAGCGCCCGTGCCCGATTTACTCGAATTGCGAAAAGCCAATCTGCCCAATACCTGGGACGATCAAAAGAAGGCCTGGGAAATGCAAGTACCCGAATGGCTGTTACAAATTATTAACCGCTGCTTGCAAAAGCAACCTGCCGACCGCTTTGCCGACGGCACTGAACTTCACCAAGCTATTCTGACCCAAAACAGCGCCCTTGCCGCCAAGAGCAATACAGAAGAAGCCCTCCTATTACAAGCCGAGAACGAAAGTCTGCAGAAGCTGTTAGCCCAGGAACGTGAAAAAGCCGCGCGTTACGAGCAGGAAATAACAAAGGCCAAGCAAACCTTAGCGCAAAGCAATAACGAGCTAATGACTTTGAGAAACACAAGGCCGGCTACACCTGACCCGGTTGCACAGCCAACTGTTACTGCAGGCAAATCAAAAGGTATATCCGTTGCGGCTGCCTTATGGATAGGCCTTATCGTAGCTTGTTTGGGCGCATATGCCGGACATCTGTTGTTCCCTACTACAGCAAATGCCAAGCAGGAGACTCCGGTGAGCCAGACACTTGCTGTTGAAAAAAACACTGAGCCGGTTAAAAAAACAAGTAAACCAAAAGCAAAAAAGAAGGCAGCTGCAGTTAAAGAAGATACCGCCACCGAATATGAAGTGAAAAACGAAGTGACAGACACGGTAGCTAAAGAAGAAGAGGCTAAAACGCAGCCCCAAAAAACCATACAGCCACCTGCCAACGACCCCAAAGGAAAAGATGCCGGCAAAACCTTTACGCTCTTTGCCAGCTACGCCTATTTTCATGACCGGCCTGATGCCTCCAGTGTACGCAAGGCCAACATTAACCGCTGGAACAATGCCCGCCTCACCGCCATTGATGATATAAACGGATACATTTATGTAGTTTATAAAAACGAGCAGGGCCAGGTAAGTAAAGGCTGGCTCAATAAAAAAGATCTTATAAAGGTTAATTAAGGTCTTAACAACCTGACAGATTTATCTACCCGATAGAAACCCAACCGTTTTGGGCTCTTTAATCTCTACGGCAAATCCTTCAATGAATAACTGATCGGCTACATATTTGGGCCTTATTGAGCTTTCATCTACTTTAAAATTTTTGCCCTTAAGTTTTTCGTTGATGGCATCTATGATATCGCGGGTAATAAAGCCGCTGGTGGTGCGTAAAGTATCGTCAATGGTTTGCAGCGTTACACTTTCTACTTTGTAAGAAAACCCGATGGTGCTGGTCTTGCTCATGGTGGCTATAGATTTTAAAATGCAAGGTAAGATAATTTGCGCTTGCTTGCGTTTCCTGCCTGAATCAATTTTGTAAAGATTACGCGCGCAAAATGGCTGTTTTGTTGTTATAGTAATGGCAGCCAAAGTGTAAACCAACATGGAAAAAGAGAAGATAACCAATAGCGAGATCAGCGATTTAGGGGTTGAAGATTTAGATACAATTGTCCTTTTTAGCCGGGTAGCCAACGGCTTGTTGAAGCACAAGGTGATGGACAAGCAGCAAATTTTGGCCGAGCTGGAAGCCCTCATTGCCGGGCCCGAGCCTTATGCCCTTAAACGCGGCGGCAAGTTTAAAAACCTGGCCCAAAAGGTGCTGGAATTACGGCAGCAAGGCCAGCTAATTAAACCGCAACGCCCCATAAATGAACTTAAAAAGGAAATTGCTGATTTTCCGGTGTACGGCATAGAACATATCGAGGCGGGCGCCCTCAACCAGATGCGTACGGCTATACAACTCCCTATAGCTGTGGCCGGCGCTTTAATGCCCGATGCGCATCAGGGGTACGGCCTGCCCATTGGCGGCGTACTGGCCACAACGGCCAATACCATTATACCTTATGCCGTAGGTGTGGATATTGCTTGCCGAATGTGCCTTAGCATTTTTGAACTACCTGCACATACTGTTGATGATAAAACCGACGATTTAAAAAGCATTCTACTTAAAAACACCCACTTTGGCATGGGCAGCGAAAGTAAGTGGCATGATGACGACAGCCTGTTTGAGAAACCCGACTGGAAAGCAACCAAGCAAATACGTACGCTGAGAGACAAAGCTTATAAACAACTGGGCACATCCGGTACAGGTAACCATTTTGTAGAATGGGGAGAGCTTACCGTACAGGGCGGCGCATTAGAGGGTGTACCGGCCGGCAACTACCTGGCATTGCTCTCTCACTCCGGCTCACGCGGCTTTGGAGCGGGCATAGCAAGCTATTACTCTGACCTTGCCATGAAGAAAACTAAGCTGCCACCTGAGGCCAAGCACCTGGCCTGGTTGGATTTAGATAGTAATGAAGGCCAGGAATACTGGATTGCCATGAACTTGGCTGGTGATTATGCCAGCGCAAACCATCATGAGATACACAATAAGATTGCCAAAGCCATGCAGCTGCAACCGCTGCTACGTATTGAAAACCACCACAACTTTGCCTGGCAGGAAAAACTGGCCAATGGCACGCCGGTAATGGTACACCGCAAAGGCGCCACCCCGGCAGGCAACGGCGTATTAGGCATTATACCCGGTAGCATGAGTACGCCCGGCTTTGTGGTACGTGGCAAGGGTAATGCGCAGTCTATCAACTCAGCCTCACACGGTGCGGGTAGGTTAATGAGCCGAAATGCTGCCTTTAAAACAATAAAGCGCGATCTGGTAACGGCAGAGCTGCTGGAAAAAAAGATAACCCTCGTGGGGGCAGACCTTGACGAAGCGCCTATGGTGTACAAAAATATTCATGCCGTAATGGAAGCCCAGCATGACCTGGTCGACGTACTGGCAAAGTTCCAGCCCCGCATTGTGCGTATGGCTGATGCCAAAGAAAGACCAGAAGATTAATTTGATTTAAGCTAACCTTTTTTTCTATCTAAGGTAATTACCGCTCCTTTATAATAGTCGTCTAATTTGCCAGTAACTGTTTCTCAGGCGAGATACGCCATGTATTTTAAAATCCGATACTGAATAATGGCTGGTAAAGCTCGCTTAGGCAAATTCACGCTGGTTTCCAACTTTAAACCAATGTCCTGGTTGAAAATCAGCGAAAAAGTGTTGTGCTTTGACCAAATAAACCGGTTAGCTTTTTCCAACCAGCTTATTGAGCATTTGCTGCTGGGTTTGCGAAACGGTTGCGGTAGGCGCCAAATAGTTTTTCAATTTAAAATGGCCGTCAAATATCTTGCCTTGCAGTATCTGTTGCTTGCCGTCGCGTAGCACGGTTATGCTAATTTCAGGATGATCAGTATTGGTATTGAAGTATTTATCCCAAATATCGTCTATAGTTTCTGCCGATACCACCACATCGTCAATCTTCTGAAACGTATCGCCTTCCTTCACACCTAAAGGGTTTTTATCAACGCCGGTAAATACAAATGCTTTATTGGCCTCTTCATATTTTAAGCCCATCTTTCCAGGATAAAAAGCAGCCACATCTTTGGACGGTTGGTAGTCATAACCCAGCCGATTAAAATATTCGCTATAAGGCAGCGGCTGGCTGCCTATAATGTATTTATCGATGAACTGCCTTACATCGGGGTGTGAGGCGGCTACAAAATCATCAAAAAGCTGGTTGTCATCAAAGGGTTTATTGGGGCCATACTTTTGAGTAAGCGTGAGCATCACCTGCTTCAGGTCTTTAGTGCCTTCAGTCCGTTCACGTATCAGCACATCCAGCATCAGGGCAATGAGGGCCCCCCTATTGTACACACTGCTGTATTTTTTCTGAAAGCTGTCTTCCATCACCCGGCGGCTCATTTCCGTCATCGAAAAATCGCCAAACTCTTCTGCCTGGTTTATCTTGTTGCGCATTTCCTCAAAAAACTTCTTTTGTGTTATCAGTCCGTTTTGCAACTGTATAAGCTGCGCAAAGTATTCGGTTACACCTTCGTACAGCCACAAATGCTGCGACATTACCGGCTCGGTAAAGTTGAAGTTCTCAATTTCGTTGCTATGCAGGTTGAGGGGCGTTAGTATATGCAAAAACTCGTGGCCCGATACATCGTGTACCATCGAAATTAAGTCCTTTTCAAAAGCCACCTCGGGCAAGTAGTAAAGCGATGAATAATTATGTTCCAGCGCACCATAGCCGCCTTCGCCGCCCTTACGATCAGTCAGGGCTTTTTTGGGGTCTTCAAAATAAAACAAAAACTGGTATGATTTTACCGGCAAGCCATTAAAGAATTTGGTTAGCGCAGCCGAAAGCGGTTTTAAATAACCGGCAACCTGAGCGGCCTTCACTTTCCCTGTGGCCGAATAAACCGACACATTAATTTGGCTGTTGCCGGCATTAAAGGAAACTGTGTCGGGCCGTGCATAAATAATTGGGTTATCGGCCAGGTATACATAGTTCTTGGCGGTGAGCACGTCTTGCGTAGTGGAAACATGCGTTACATCAAGGTGTGTTGCTCCATAAAACTCGGCAGGCTTGGTTACTGTTATTTCATAGGGCAAGTTGCTTAGGCCCTCAAAGTAACCATAAAAAGCATGGTTATTCATCACCACATTAGTGCCCGCTTCGATGTTGGAGCCGCCCGGCTGAAAAATAAAGTCACTGTGCTTGGTATCCCAGGTATCATCAACCAGGTAACTAATTTTTGCCAGTTCGCTGGCGTTACTAATGCGGAATTGGTTGGCGCCTAGCTTTTCGGTCTTTAATTTTTTACCATCCTTACTAAATGCAGCAAAGCTGCTTACAAAACGGCCATAATCCTTACGGGCGTACGATCCGGGTATGGCTTTAGGGAACGAGAATACAGCATTTTGTTGGGTTATAACTGGTGTTTTTAAGGTAACAGCCACCTTATCGTTCTGAATATTGGCAATATCAACCGCGTACTGGTATTTCTCTTGCGCATGCGCAGCAACAGCCATACCGGCCCAAATAGCCAGTGCCGAAAATAGTATCCTCATGATAGTAAGTAAAGTTTTCTGGCATTAATATACACATTAGCCCCGAATGTGCAAATTGCATGTTGTACGCCGTATACCGTTATTAGTTGCTCTTCTGTTACGAGCGCTTAAACACCTGTAATGGTTATTGTATAGGCGTATGCTCTAAAAAGTTGTGCCACTGTTGCAGCTTATCCATCAGCTCTTCCACTTTTACCGGTTTGCTGATGTAATCGTTCATACCCGCCAGCAAGCATTCCTCCCGGTCGCCCTGCATGGTATTGGCAGTAAGCGCAATAATAACCGGCTGATGCCCCAGCGCTTTGCGGATAACCACGGTCGCTTCCAGGCCATCCATGTCGGGCATTTGCATGTCCATTAAGATTAAATCGTACGTATTTTTGCGGCAGGCGGCAACGGCTTCAAGGCCATTTTCTACCACCTGGGGCTGATAACCCAGCTTGCCCAAAATGTGCATAATCACATTCTGATTAATCTTATTATCTTCTGCAATAAGTATACGGAGTGGGTTGCGCTCGCCAAAATCAGGAGAAAGGCGGCTCTTGGTGGTTTTCTCCTCGTTTACAGGCTGGGCTTTCAGGTGCAGGCTGTTAAATACATAACGGCTCAAATCATCCTGCTTTATGGGTTTGTTTAGAATATAGCTAAACAAGCTTGCATGCTGCCGGGCATGTTCATCGCCTATAGAGCTGAGCAGGATAATAGGAATGCCAGGGTATTGCTGCTTAACCTGCTGCGCCAGTTGTACGCCGTCCATATCAGGCATTTGTGCATCGGTAATAATAAGGTCAGGTTTCAGACCCCCTTGCAGCATATCCACCGCCTCATGGCCTGATTGTACAATTACCGGCACTAGCTTCCAGTTTTCGAGCTGGTTCTTAAGGATTGCCCTGTTGGTGGCATGGTCATCAATTACCAGTACTTTTTTACCAGCCTGATCGCCCATGAAATGGGTTACCGTTGGTTTTAATTCTTTAGTGCCGGCGCTGGTTTGTATGGTAAACGTAAAGGCAGATCCCTTACCGGGTGTACTCTGCACCGAAATGCTGCCGCCCATTAAACCCGCCAGCTTTTCACAAATTACCAGTCCAAGACCTGTACCGCCGTATTTGCGTGTGGTTGAGGAATCGACTTGTGTAAATGCCTTAAACAGGCGGTCAATTTTTTCGGGCGGGATGCCAATGCCGGTGTCTTTAACTTCAAAACTGAGGGAAATGGTGCCATCATTAGCCTTGTTAGTCAGCGCTGCCTTAACCACTACCTCGCCGTGTGTAGTAAACTTAAGCGCGTTACTTACCAGGTTGGTTAAAATCTGCTGCAAGCGTACTTTATCAGCTACTATTTGTGCAGGTACGTGGCGGTCAATAATATAGGCCAGCTCAATACCTTTTTGCGAGGCTTGTTTACTGAACATGTCCAACACATCCTCAATACAGTAAAACAAGTTAAAATCCTCTCGCTCCAGCTCCATGCTGCCAGCCTCAATCTTCGAGAAATCGAGAATGTTATTGATAAGTACCAGCAAGTTTTCGCCACAATTATTAATAGTGTCGGTATAGGTACGCTGCTGCTCGGTTAAGGCCGTTTCGGCCAGCAGGCCCGACATGCCAATTACCCCATTCATAGGTGTACGTATCTCATGGCTCATCATAGCCAGGAAAATACTTTTGGCCTGATTAGCTTTCTCAGCTTCCTGGCGGGCCTCGTCGGCCTCATGGCGGGCCATTTCGAGTTCCTGGTTACTTTGCAACAGCTTTTTATTGTATACCGCCAGTGCCTCTTCGCGCTGCTTAATCTCTTCTATTAATACCGCTTCTTTCTGCAGCTCGCCCAACTTAATAGCTTGCTTAAGCTGCGCAGTACCATATTTTTTTAGCTGATAGGCCCACAAGCCGCTAATGTAAAAGATGATGCAGGTTAATAAGAGGTGTATGATTATTGTTTGCAGGTCGAATGAATCGAGCTGGGTTACATACATACCTTCAATGCCCTGGTTTTGCAGGTACCCAAAGGTAGCATGATGTAAGCCAACAACCACGAAAACCGGTATCTGCAGCTTCCAGTTCTGGTAAGTGATGAGTACGGCGCTGCCAATAAATGCAAAAAAGTGCATCTCGAACATGCCATGCATCTGGTAAATAAACTGCGCCATAAAAATACCCAGCACCGCACTGAGCACATACTGGTACAGATCAGATTTAGGCAACGCTATTTTTACCGAGTAATAGGCAGTTAAGCATAGCCCGGTAATACATATGGCCATTACCCAGGTATCGTAATAAGCAGCCAGCCCCAATCCGGTTAGCGCATAGGCAACCAGAAAATAATCCATTAACCGGTCCGAACGTTCTTTCACTTCGGCCTGCAAGGCATATTTATAGGTTTGATAATCGTTATTGGGCTGCATACGTACTATTGTTATTGGCAAAACGGCACCCATAAGCGGTGGTAGACAATGGGTTGTTAAGCACCGGCAGACCATGCAGGAGGTTTTCTAATGCCATGCGTGCATATTCGGTTTTTTTGTTAGTGCAGTAACGGCTGCTGTTGTAATTGCCCCGGTAATAAAGCTGCCGGTTTGCTTTCAACAAAACCGCCTGCGGGGTGGAATATACGCCACACGCAGTAGCCAGCGTCTTATCTGCAATTACGGGTATCTGCAAATCAAACTTATCCTGTATCTGCTGTGCGGTATAAGGTTTCGCGGTAACCAGTACAAGCGCAAAATCAACACTATTATGATATTGTTTAATTAACGATTTTACGTGCTGCAGGTTAAAGCGTGAGCATGGACAGTCGGGGTTAAAAAAGTGCAGCAATACCGGCTTCCGCCCTGTTAAATTTAAACCAGAAGTTAAGTGGATGAACGTACCGCTTTTTACCGTTTTGTAACCGTTGGGCACCGGTGTAGGCAAACTATAACGGTATTGGTTGTACCAAAATAAAGCGCCTATGGTAAATAACAATATCACCAGCCAAAAACTAATCAACAGCTTTTTCATTTAAATAAGGAAAATAACGGCTAGAAAAAGAAAAACACACTTTTTTATACTGTCGCTTCAAAAAAGCGGATAAGCTATATTACGAAATTTTTATGATTATTATTCGTTTTAAAAAGGCAATATTACTCCTAAAAAGAATATTTCTACACGGTTAAAAATTACCTTTACCATAACGAAATGGCGAAACAGCACCACTTTGTGCAAAAAGAGAAGCAAAATGTGTTAAAATTTACATAATACTAGTAAACCATTTGCAGGTATGTTGCTTAATCGTGTGATGTAAAAGCGTAACTTTACGTCGTCGCCCACTAATGCATTGCCGTAATTAATATGTTTGGATTATTTAGCAGAAGCAAAAAACAACCACAGGAAACTTTCGACTACAGCTTTGTTTCGGTTGATATGCACTCGCATATACTGCCGGGCATTGATGATGGTGCACAAACGGTAGAGGATTCGGTTTTACTGATACGGGAAATGATGAGTGTAGGCATAAAAAAAATAATTGCCACGCCGCACATCATGGCCGATTATTATAAGAATAACGCCACAACCATTAATGATGCCCTCAATCGCTTAAATGATCATTTACAGACCGAAGGCATTGAGATACCTATACAGGCCGCTGCCGAGCATTACTTTGATGAGTTTTTTGTAAAACTGATTGATAATAACGAATTAATGCTTATCAATAACCAGTTTGTTTTATTTGAACTGGCCTTTACCAGCAAACCGCCTAATTTAATTCATACCGTACAACGAATAACCGATAAAGGACTTACACCCATATTGGCCCATCCGGAGCGCTATCCGTACCTTACCCTTAGTGAGGTGGAAAGCTTACGCAGCTGGGGATGCCGTATCCAAACTAACACCATTGCTTTAACCGGCTACTATGGTAAAGAGGTTAAAAAAAGCGCCGAGGCTTTGGTTGATGAAGGATTTATTGATTACATATCAAGCGATATGCACCACCCGCGTCATGCTCTGGCGCTCAAAAACACCTTAAAAATGCCTTATCTGCAAAAGCTGAAAGATGGAGGCAAGCTCCTGAATCTTGAACTGCTTTAAGCCTTACCTCACTGCTTTTTTAAATCGATTGCTTTTCTGGAATCAGTATAAATAAGCTTTTAATGCACCCCCTTTTATAAAAAACAGGTAGCTTGGTATAGATAATCCAAGTACCTTATGGAAGACCTTAATAACGGGTTTACGGCAGATGATAATCATCAGCCGAAAGATAATCCAAGGCGTGATTTTTTAAAGAAATCATCGCTCCTTACTGCCGTGGCCCTAACGCCCGGCGTAGCTGTAAAAGCTGCCGAAAATCATCTGGACGAAAAAGTTGCGGCTGTATTCGAAAAATTGCCGCTCAATATTACGGTGAACGGAATAGCACATAAAGTTTCTATAGAACCCCGCGTAACCCTCTTGGATTTGCTGCGCGAACAACTGCACTTAACCGGTACTAAAAAAGGCTGTGATTACGGCCAGTGCGGTGCCTGCACTGTGCATGTTGATGGGCACCGGGTAAACTCCTGCCTTACGCTAGCCATGATGACTGACGGTAAAAAAGTAACCACCATTGAAGGCCTGGCTAAAGGCGATGAGTTGCACCCAATGCAGGAAGCTTTCATTAAGCACGATGGTTTCCAATGCGGTTACTGCACACCAGGGCAGATCATGTCTGCAGTGGCTTGCATCCGCGAGGGTCATGCCAACTCAGAAGGAGAAATCAGGGAATACATGAGCGGTAACATTTGCCGTTGCGGCGCCTATCCGAACATTGTAAATGCTATACAGGAAGTGAAGAACGGAGGGCAGCAGGTATGAAGCAGTTTCAATACGTTCGCCCGTCCAGTCAGCAAAATGTACTGGCTGCCATAGCACAGCCCGGCACCAAAATTATTGCCGGCGGCAGTAACCTGGTGGATCTGATGAAGCACGGTGTTATGACGCCCGATAAGCTGGTGGATATTAACAGGCTGCCTTTGCGCAATATTAGCGACATTAAAGGTGGCTTACACATTGGCGCACTGGCTCTTAACAGCCAGGTAGCCGAAGATAAGCTGGTAAAATCCATGTTTCCATTATTATCACAGGCCTTAAATGCAGGCGCATCTGCACAGTTGCGTAACATGGCTACCGTGGGTGGCAATATGATGCAGCGCACTCGTTGCCCATATTTTTATGATGTGGCCATGCCCTGCAACAAGCGCTCGCCGGGCACAGGCTGTGGTGCGCTGGAGGGCTTTAACCGCATGCACGCCATTTTTGGTTTTAGTGATAAGTGTATTGCCGTACACCCATCAGATATGGCCGTGGCCATGGCTGCACTGGATGCAACTGTGCTAATACAAGGCCGTAAGGGTGCCCGCCGGTTAAAGTTTACTGATTTTCATCGTTTGCCGGGCAATACACCCGAACTGGATAACAACCTGGCTAAAGATGAGCTGATTACAGGCGTAGAAATACCGGTTAACAATTTTGCTAATCACAGCTATTACCTTAAAGTTCGCGACCGGGCATCTTATGCTTTTGCACTGGTTTCGGTAGCTGCGGCGATGGATATACAGAATGGTATAATTAAAGATGCCCGCCTGGCTATGGGTGGCGTAGCACACAAGCCATGGCGCTTAACTGCTGCCGAGCAAGCTTTAAGAGGCAAGCCCGCTACCGCGGCTACTTTTGAGCAGGCAGCACAAGTGGCCATGCAAGGCGCCAAATCATTTAAAGACAACGCCTTTAAATTAAAAATGGCTCCGGCCACCATAACTGAAGCATTAAAACACGCAGCAGGATTGGTTTAGGTGATTGTGTGTTCTGATTTCTATGGTTTACGTAAGCTGTAGATGTAAGAGACTTAGAAACACATCATCCGTAACCAGAACACATAGCCTAAAAGCCAAGCTTGCAACTCCGAAGCCAGAACCAAACTAAAATGGAAAAAGAACTCCTCAATATACCCCCGTTTACCGAAGGCATTGACCGGGTAGACGGCCGCCTGAAAGTTACAGGAGCCGCTAAATATGCTGCCGAATTTGAGGTGCCGGGCATGAGCTATGCGGCTTTTACAACCAGCACCATAACTAAAGGCACTGTAAAAACCATAGACACCAGAGCTGCAGAACGTGCACCGGGCGTGCTAATGGTAATTACGCATTTAAATGCCCCCAAAATACCTGGTTATGAAACAGGTAAAGACCCCAGCAAGCCGCCTACCGGCGGTGGACCGTTAAGGTTTTTTGCGGATAACAGCATTAAATACAACGGCCAGCCTGTAGCCATGGTGATTGCTGATAGCTTTGAACGCGCTACGCACGCCGCCTCATTGGTAAAACTAGATTATGCCAAGGAAGCGCACCAAACCGACACTTCTAAAGTGTTAGATAAGGCCGCTACACCAAAAGGCCCCCGCTTTGCAGATTACAAACGCGGCAACCCTGATGAATGGCAAAGTGCCCCGGTTAAAATTGAAACGGAATACATTCAGCCTATTGAGGTACATAACCCTATGGAACTGAGCGCCATTATTGCGCACTGGACAGCCGATGATAAAGTTACCGTTTATGATAAGACCCAGGGTGTAAAATCAACGCAAAACGCCGTAGCCCAAGCATTCAAATTGCCGCTTGATAACGTGCAGGTGATCGCCAAGTTTGTAGGCGGCGCATTTGGTAATGCCCTGCGTACCTGGCCGCATGAAATTGCAACCGTTATGGCTGCCAAAATGGTTAAACGGCCGGTTAAACTGGTTTTGCCTCGCGAAATGCAGTTTTATACCGTAGGTTACCGTCCTTATACCTGGCAAAAAGTAAGTCTTGGTGCAACTGCCGATGGTAAGCTTACCGGCATAATTCATGAGGCACGGGCACAAACATCCAGCTTTGAGGAATTTACCGAGGGTACCGTAAACATGACCCGCTTTATGTATGCCTGCCCTAACGTAGGCACCATTTATAAAATTGTACCCGTTGATGTAAACACGCCTACCTGGATGCGCGGACCGGGTGAAGCTACCGGCGCCTTTGCACTAGAGTCGGCCATTGATGAACTGGCTGACAAGCTGGGCATGGATCCTATTGAGTTTCGTGTACGCAACCACGCCGATACCGATCCCGAAAATGGTAAGCCGTTCAGCACCAAGTATCTAAAAGAAGCCTACCAGATGGGAGCCGATAAAATTGGCTGGCAAAACCGTAAAAATAAGCCACGGTCGGTACAGGAAGACGGCTGGCTGATTGGCTATGGCATGGGTTCGGGTGTGTTTGGTGCAGGCCGCGGCCGTGCAACCGTAAAGGCAACTATGCTGGCCAATGGCACCTTATTACTGCAAACCGCCGTAACCGATATTGGCGTAGGTACTGGCACCGCCATGACGCAGATTGCATCAGAAGTGTTTACCACTGTTCCGGTTAACAAGATCAAATTCGAGCTGGGCGATTCCTCCCTGCCACCGTCACCAACACAAGGTGGATCTATGATAACCTCAACGGTAGGTTCGGCCGTGCATGAGGCTTGTTTGGCGCTTAAGGAAAAGTTTCAACAACTAATAGGCAACGGCGGTACCGATAAGCCCGATTATGCCCAGGTACTGAAGGAAAAAAACATGCCGCAGCTGGATGTAACTATAACATCATCAGGTACATCCGAAATGCGCAATTTCTCTAGCTACTCTTACTCGGTACATTTTGTGCAGGTAAAGGTACACCCTACTACCGGTGTGGTGCGCATTAACAAAGTGGTTTCCGTGGCCGATTCGGGCCATATTGTGAGCCCTAAAACAGCACGCAGCCAAATAGTGGGTGGCGCCATTGGTGGTATTGGGATGGCCCTGATGGAAGAAGGGGTAATTGATCACCGCTTTGGCCGGTACGTAAATGCCGACCTGGCCGGTTACCACGTACCTGTACACGCCGATATACCGCAAATTGATGCACTTTTTGTAAATAAGCCCGATTACAAGGTAAACCCTATGGGCGCCAAAGGCATAGGCGAGATAGCACTGATCGGCATGTCGGCCGCAGTAGCCAATGCCGTTTACAATGCCACCGGCAAACGCATTCGCGAGCTACCTATTACGCCTGATAAGGTGATGGGATAAGTTGGTGAGTTGTTCTATCAATGATGTCATCCCGAACGGTAGGGAGAGATCTTTTCAAACGTTAATCGCATGGAAAGGATTTCCCGCTCCCGCCCGGAATGACATTTTTATTTTATCTTGTTCCATGCAAACACGCAGAAATTACATAGCAATTGGCTTGATTATAGGCGTAGCCATAGGCATTGCTACCCGAAAACTGGCTATTGGTATTTGTATAGGCCTGGCCGTTGGTTTTTTATTAAATGGTTTGCAGAACCGGAAGAAGGATGAGTAGCTAAAGTCAGTAAGAATTAGGGATAAAAGGTTCACACAAATGGAACACTTCGTAATTAAAATTGTGGGCAGTTTAAGCGAAGGTACTAAACCGGTAGAATGACAGTCGGTTCTTTTAACTAATCAGCCGGTATATATCTCTCAGGTTGCGACCCAGTTCTTTATAATCCAGCCCGTAACCTACCACAAATTCGTTATCAATTTCAAAGCCTACGTAGCGTAACTCCTCAATTGATATTTCGAGCTTACCAGGTTTAAGCAGGAGGGAACAAACACGTATAGAAGCGGGGGCGTTCAGCTTTAACTTTTCGATCAAATAGCTCAGGGTATTGCCGGTATCCACAATGTCTTCTACAATGATGATGTGCCGGCCGCTAATATCAACACTCAGGTCAATATCCTCGCGTATTTTGCGGGTAGTGCTGGTGCCACCATAATAAGAAGCCAGTTTGGTAAAAGTTACCTCACAGGGTATGGTAATCTGCTTAATTAAATCGGCCACAAACAGAAAGCTGCCATTCAGTACACCAATGAAGATAGGGGTACGGCCGGCATACTCTGCGTTAAGCTGTTCGCCCAGTAAATTAATGCGTTTGGCTATAGCTTCTTCTTCAATCAGCGGCTCGAATGTCAGGTCGTCAATCTTCATGGTCACTCGTCTATTTTCTTTACAATTATACGTATTACTTGACTTAATCCTGTCACAGCAAAAGATATAATTTAGCGTATCTTTGCCGTTTCATGATAGATTATCAGGTACATACCCTACCAAACGGTATCCGCTTATTATACAAGCATGCCGCAACCAATATTACCCATACCTGCTTTGTTATAAATGCCGGCGCGCGCGATGAGCAGCCGCACAAAGATGGCCTGGCGCATTTTATTGAGCATTTGTTATTTAAGCAAACCGAGCGCCGCAACACCAACCAGATATTAAACCGCCTGGAGCTGGTAGGGGCCGATCTGAACGCCTATACCACTAAAGAGTATACCTGCATACACGCCTCCCTACTCAAACAACACCTGGAGCGCACATTGGATTTATTTGAGGATATTATCTTCCACTCCACCTTTCCTGAAGAGGAACTGATAAAAGAGCGCAGCGTAATACTAGACGAGATTGCCTCTTACCAGGACCAGCCCGAGGAAGCCATTCAGGATGATTTTGAGGGCATGCTGTTTAAAGGGCATGCTTTAGGTAATAACATTTTAGGTACCGAGGAATCGGTAAACCAATTAGACCGTGAAGATATTGCCGGGTTTATAGCCAGCACCTATAACACCCACGAAATGGTGTTTGCCGTAATTGGCGATTATGATTTTAACAAACTCATTAAACTTGCCGAAAAGTACCTCGGGGTTGTGCCTGCCAACACATCGGCCAAGGTGCGGCAAAAGCCGGGTAAACCTAAGGGTGAGCTGCTGCGTTTTCAAAAGCCTATTTCGCAAACCCATGGCGTTATTGGTAGTTTGGCTTATGATTCGGCCCACCAGCACAAAAGCGGCTTACTACTGGTAAACAATTTGCTGGGTGGCATGGGCATGAGCAGCCGCCTTAACCTCGAAATTAGGGAAAAGCATGGCATCGCTTACACCATCGAATCGAACTATACACCTTTAACCGATACCGGTATATTTTCAATTTATTTTGGCACCGATGAGGAAAAGGCCGCTAAGGCCATGAAACTTATCCACAAGGAACTCAAAAAGCTTCGTGATAACAAACTGGGAGCGTTACAACTGCACCAGGCCAAGCAAAAGTTTATAGGCCAGATTGCACTGGCCGAAGAAAACCGCCTGAGCCTCATCATCTCCATGGCCAAAAGCCTGGTCGATTTTAACTGTATCGATACCTTGCAGCAAGTATTCGATAAGATAGACATAGTTACAGCCGAGCAGATTCTTGAAATTACCAACGAGGTGTTTGATAAAGCGAGCCTGCTAACCCTGCTGTTCGAACCCAAGGATTAAGCTTAATAACATTAGCCGCTTCTAACAAGCAAACTATAGTTGCGCTTGTGTTGGTACAAAGTGTGTTAGTTTTAAGGGCAGTGCACTATACGTTCAACAATTAAGGCGGCGATCAAATTGTTCCTATTGTTGAAATGACACGATGTTAATCATTTATCAAATTAGTAAATTTTCTATCACAAGCATAAATCTGTAATTTTGCAGCATGAAATTGCCTATTGTAGCTTACGGGGATCCGGTATTGAGAAAAAAAGCCACTGATTTTGAGACAGAAGAAATAGCTGGCTTAAAACAGCTGGTTGCTGACATGTATGAAACTATGTATGCCGCCCGTGGCGTGGGTTTGGCTGCACCCCAGGTAGGCTTATCAAAGCGTTTATTCGTAGTTGACGCTACCCCTTTTGATGATGAGGAGCCCGAATTAAAGGATTTTAAAAAGGCATTCATCAACCCGCAAATACTGGAAGAAACAGGCGAAGAATGGGCCTTTAATGAAGGTTGCCTGAGCATACCCGACGTGCGCGAAGACGTTTACCGCCAGCCGGTTGTACGCCTTTCCTATTATAATGAGGACATGCAACAACATGAGGAAACCTTTAAAGGTATGGCGGCGCGCATTATACAACACGAGTACGATCATATTGAAGGTAAACTATTTACAGACAAACTAAGCCCGCTGCGCAAACGCCTGCTCGAAAAACGCCTCGGTGATATTTCGAGAGGGATAGTGAAGGTGGATTATAAAATGAAATTTCCGGCGGCTAAAAAAGGCCGGTAAGCCCCGGTGCTTTAAAAACTCGTGTCATTTCGAGTGATAATGAAAAATCTTTCTATGCAACAAACTTGTACTTCGGAAAGGATCGCTCACTATCATTCGGGATGACATTGTTGTTTATACCTAAAAAGATGCCTTGCAATAGATCAATCGGTGTTCATAACTCTGTATCCTAAATCATCTATATTTGCCCCATGCAAACCATCACCTGGCACGATTTTGAAAAGGTTGAGCTCCGTGCAGGCACTATTTTAGAAGTGCATGACTTTCCACAGGCACGCAAGCCGGCGTACAAATTAAAGGTTGATTTTGGTCCGCTTGGCACTAAATGGTCGAGCGCACAGATCACTAAACATTATACTAAAGAAGAATTGATAGGCCGCCAGATATTAGGCGTAGTTAATTTTCCCGAAAAACAGATAGCAAACTTTATGTCGCAATTTTTGGTTACCGGGTTAGCCGATCACAATGGCGATATTGTTTTAACCACCGTTGAAAGGCCAGTACCCAACGGCAGCAAACTGATTTAATGCGATTTATAAGTTTTGATAACGAAAGTTCGGTTTCGCCCGATGAATTTTTTATGAACGAGGCCCTGCGCGAGGCCAGGCTTGCCTATAGCGAAGATGAAATTCCAATTGGCGCTATTGTAACCTGCCAGGGTAAGATTATTGGCAGGGGGCATAACCTTACCGAGCGCCTTAACGATGTATCGGCTCACGCCGAAATGCAGGCTCTTACTGCGGCTGCCAACTATTTAGGCGGTAAGTATTTAAAAGACTGCACGCTATATGTTACTATGGAGCCCTGTGTAATGTGTGCCGGAGCATCGTATTGGTTCCAAATAGGTAAAATTGTGTTTGGCGCTTATGATACGCGGCTGGGCTTTGGTCGTTTAAATCAAAAAATCACGCATCCCAAAACCCTTGTTACCGGCGGCATACGCGAAAATGAATGTGCCGAGCTGGTTAGGGAATTCTTCAGGAGCAAACGCAGCAAAACTTAACAATAATCTGAACAAATATGTGGGTCAACCCTTTATATTTGCGGAGATACATCTTATTTAACCTTAAAAATTAGTCATATGGCATTTGAATTACCAGCGTTACCATACGCTACCGACGCACTGGAACCGCACATTGATAAAGCTACTATGGAAATTCACCATGGCAAGCACCACCAGGCTTATGTTACCAACTTAAATAAAGCTTTGGAAGGCAAACCTGAGGCAACCAGCAGCATCGAAGAAATTGTTAAGCACATTTCTAAATTCCCGCCTGCTGTACGTAACAATGGTGGTGGCCATTACAACCATACTTTATTTTGGACTTTATTATCACCAAACGGTGGTGGCGAGCCAACCGGCGAACTGGCTGATGCTATTAAAAGCACTTTCGGCTCGTTTGATGAACTGAAAACCAAAATGAACGAAGCAGGTGCAACCCGTTTTGGTTCAGGCTGGGCATGGTTAGTAGTTACTGCCGATAAAAAACTGGCTGTAACCTCAACACCTAACCAGGACAACCCACTAATGGACCTGCCCGAAATTGCGGTTAAAGGCACGCCAATTTTAGGTATCGACGTTTGGGAACATGCTTACTATCTGAAATACCAGAACAAGCGCCCGGATTACTTAGCAGCTATCTGGAACGTAATTAACTGGAACCACGTTGCTGAGCTTTACAAAAAAGCAAAGTAAGGATCAGAATTTAAGAAGCAAGAGCCAAAGCATTGTTATTGTGAGAACAAAGCAATGCGAAGGGTAGAACTTTAAGCTTCGGCTCAATAGAAAAAAGCGGCAGGATAAACAATCCTGCCGCTTTTGCTATTAATTAAGGTATGAAAAAGCTTGTTTTCCCTACCTTGTTCTCTATGCTGCTGTTTTTAAGCAGCTGTGAAATTGTGGGCGGCATATTTAAAGCCGGCTTCTACGTGGGCGTTAGTATCGTTGTACTCATTGTCATATTAATTATTTATCTCATTCTTAAATTTCGTGGCGGCAGCAACCGCTAAATTTTACATATGAAAGCAATGGTATTAGTTGGGGCCGATCAGCCTCTTACCCTACAAGCAGTTGATAAACCATCCCTGGCCACCGGCGAGGCATTGGTGCAAATTAAAGCCGCAGCCCTAAACAGGCGCGATTACTGGATAACCATCGGCAAATATGCCGGCATAAAGTATCCTACCATTTTAGGGTCTGACGGTGCGGGTGTGGTGACCGAGGTTGGGCCAGATACTGACCCATACTGGCTGGGCAAGGAAGTGATTATTAACCCAGGGCACGAGTGGGGCGATCACCCGGCGTACCAGGGTAAAGACTTTAAAATAATGGGGCTGCCGGAAGACGGCTCAATGGCCGAATATGTTAAGGTAAAAACCGAATATCTGCAGGCTAAACCAGCGCACCTCACGTTTGAGCAGGCTGCGGCTATCCCGCTGGCTGGCTTAACTGCTTACCGTGCGCTTTTTACTAAAGGTGGTGCCAAAGCGGGCAACAAAGTGCTTATTGTGGGTGCAGGCGCGGGTACCGGTACTTTTGCGGTACAGTTTGCTGTAGCTGCAGGTTGCCAGGTATTTGTTACCTCGGGTAGTGGCGAAAAAATTGAGCGCGCTAGGCAACTGGGTGCAGCTGCAGGCGTAAACTATAAAGCACAGGATTGGGCCGAAGAACTGAAGCACCTGGCCGGCGGCTTTGATGTGATTATAGACAGCGCCCTGGGTAAAGATTTTGCCAAGGTGCCGGGTTTATGTAACCCCGGCGCCCGTATTGTGTTTTTTGGTGCCACGGCTGGTAACATCCCAGAATTGGATGCCCGTACGCTTTTTGCCAAACAAATACAGCTATTAGGTACCATGATGGGTACTCCTGACGATTTTACGGCTATGCTGAATTTAGTGAATGAACACCAGATAGTTCCGGTAGTTGATGAAGTGTTCCCCTTGGAGGATGCACAAAAAGCGGTTGATAAAATGGGCAGCTCATCGCAATTTGGCAAACTGGTATTACGGGTGTCCTGATGCTGCAATTAAGGGTTGAAACGATTAGACGCGAAACGGCCGATACACTAACCTTTTATTTGAGGGAGGTGTCGGGTCATCGTGTGCTTTATAAAGCAGGGCAGTTTATTACACTGGTTATCAATCATCATGGCGAGGAAATACGGCGTTCTTACTCCCTCAGTTCCTCGCCTGATGAGGATATGCTGGCCGTCACCATTAAGCGTATACCCAACGGCGAAATAACCCGCTACCTGCATACCTACGCCAAGGTTGGCGATGTATGGAATGTGGTGCCGCCTGCAGGCCGTTTTAACCTCCCGGAAGCTTTAACCATTAAACCCTATGTATATTTTGCCGCGGGCAGCGGTATTTCGCCAGTATACGCGCATATTAAGTACCTGCTAAAACATCATACTAATTGTCGCATATTCTTATTCTACAGTAATCTGAGCTGGCGGTCTGTTATATTTAAGGATGATCTGGAACAACTCGGTAAGCAGCACCCCGAGCAATTAACAATTATACATTTGGTAAGTGAGGAGGGTAAACGGCTTAACAATATTGTAGCCGAACAACTAGTGCGTAAATACATCCCAAATGATTTTGCCACAGCCAACTATTACCTGTGCGGACCTTACACATACATGCGCATGGTGCGGCTTACATTGTTGTATATGCACATTGCTGCAGAATACATCCACAAAGAGAATTTTGTACTGGAAACCGTTCCGCAAAGCACTGCAGTTAATAACTTTGTGCCACGCAAACTGCGTATACATTTCCATAATGAGTGGCATGACCTGATGGCTGGCGAAAACCAAACGATTTTACAGGCGGCTTTGCAAAACCGGCTACACTTACCTTATAGTTGTGGTAGCGGCGTTTGTGCTGCCTGTGCTGTAAAGTGCAAAAGCGGAAAAGTAACCATTGTTAAAAATGAAGTACTTACTGATGCCGAAATAAAACAGGGCTGGGTACTCACCTGCACCGGTTATGCTACCAGCGATGATGTGGTGTTAGAATTGTAAGGTGCGCCTTAACGTTGATATATGCCGATACAAACGGCATATATTCCGGAGTTCTGTTCTTTATATTGAGGTGTTTTGTGAAAAACTGTGTTACCATGTGCATCCAGCTTTCATGGTATTGGCTAAAACTCCGTTACCCTCGAATCCGCCCTGTTGTACTTAAGCCTAAAAATCAGTTATTTAGTGTTTGCTAATACAAACCGGCCCAACGCTGCCGTTAATAATGCAAACCCATGAACAAATTTAGCTGTTTACTGGTAGCTGCTGCTTTGCTTTGCAGCACTACTTATGCCCAACGTATGAATATCAAACCATCTGCCTACCCGCAAACCCAAAAAGGGACTGTAACTGATACCTATTTCGACACCACCGTACCCGATCCCTACCGCTGGCTGGAAGATGACCAAGCCGCCGATACCAAAGCCTGGGTGGTGGAGCAAAACAAAGTTACACAGGGCTACCTCTCACAGATACCCTACCGGGAGGCTATCCGCAAACGTCTTGAAATGTTATGGAACTACGAAAAATACAGTGCACCATTTAAGGAAGGTAATTACACCTACTTTTATAAGAATGATGGTTTGCAAAGTCAGTCGGTGCTGTATCGCCAAACGGAGGGCGGCCAGCCCGAAGTATTTTTGGATCCCAACAAACTCTCTAAAGATGGCACCACGTCTTTAGCGGGTATCTCGTTCACTACCGATGGCAGCATGGCCGCTTACCAGCTCTCCACCGGCGGCTCCGACTGGACCAACGCCATAGTAATCAAAGCCAGCGACAAAACTGTAGTTGGTGATATGCTCAAAGACATCAAGTTCTCGGGCATAGCCTGGAAGGGTAACGAGGGTTTTTATTATAGTAGTTACGATAAGCCAAAAGAAGGTAGTCAGCTTTCGGGCATGACGCAATACCACAAGCTGTACTACCATAAGGTAGGTACGCCGCAAAGTGCTGATAAGCTTATATTTGGTGGCGAGCAAACGCCTCGCCGCTACATTGGCGCTTACCTTACCGAAGATGAACGCTTTCTGGTGATTACGGCTGCCAACTCAACCACCGGCAATGAGCTATATATACAGGACCTTAGCGAGGCCAACAGCCCGATTGTAAATGTGGTGAATAATATGGACAATGTGCACCACGTGGTAGATAACGCAGGCGACAAGCTATACATCCATACTAATCTGTACGCCCCAACTTACAAGCTGGTAACGGTTGATGCCGCAAATCCGCAAACGAGCAACTGGAAGGACCTGATTCCTAAATCGAAAAACGTACTGGAGGTCTCGACAGCTGGCGGCAAACTGTTTGCACATTACCTAAAAGATGCTACCACCCTGATACAGCAATATGATATGAACGGCAAGCTGGAGCATACGGTTGCATTACCGTCGGTAGGTGCGGCATCGGGCTTTAGCGCTAAGAAGGGGGAAAAAGACATTTACTATACCTTTACATCGTACACTTACCCATCAACCATATTTAAGTACAATTTGGCTACCGGGAAATCGGATGTATACAAGAAATCGGGAGTGCAGTTTAACCCAGAGTTGTATGAAAGCAAGCAGGTGTTCTATAAATCAAAAGATGGAACCAAGGTGCCTATGATTATCACTTATAAAAAGGGTACGGTTCTTAACGGCAAAAATCCAACCTTGCTATATGCTTACGGAGGCTTCGGTGTTAGCTTAACGCCAGCCTTTAGCACTTCCAATATTGTTTTGTTAGAGCAGGGCGGCGTTTACGCCGTTCCAAACCTGCGCGGCGGCGGCGAGTATGGCGAAACCTGGCACAAAGCCGGCACCAAAATGCGCAAGCAAAACGTATTTGACGATTTTATTGCTGCGGCCGAGTACCTCATTCAAAGTAAGTATACATCTAAAGACTATTTGGCTATTGCAGGCGGCTCAAACGGTGGTTTGCTTGTAGGCGCTACCATAACGCAACGCCCCGACTTGTGTAAGGTAGCCTTCCCGGCTGTAGGTGTAATGGACATGCTGCGTTATAATAAATTTACAGCAGGCGCCGGCTGGGCTTATGACTATGGCACCGCCGAAGACAGCCCCGAAATGTTTGAGTACCTGTACCATTACTCGCCTTACCACGCACTTAAGCCGGCCAGCTATCCTGCCACTATGGTTACCACTGCCGATCATGACGACCGTGTGGTTCCCGCACACTCTTTTAAGTTTGCTGCCCGGCTACAGGAGTACCAACAAGGCGAAGCTCCTACACTTATCCGTATCGAAACCAACGCCGGCCATGGCGCCGGACGTTCAACAGCGCAAATAATTGGGCAGGAAACGGATAAGTGGGCGTTTATGTTGATGAATATGGGGATGGAGTTTAAGTAATTAGTCTGCTAACAAGCTTTGGAATAAAAAAAGCCGCTATAAAGCGGCTTTTTTTATTTCCATAATGTTCAATTAACGGCCACGGCCATGACCGTTGCCATTGTTCCAGCCGTTACCCCGGCCGTTGTTGCCTTTGTACTTTACCTTTTTTTCTTTAACCACAACGCTACGGCCGTGGTTCTTATATTTTACATCTTTGCTGTTGCGAATAATCACCTGATCGTGACGGCCACGGTAGTTGGCGTAGCGGCTACGATAGGTATTGTCGCGTTCCCATGGGTTGCGGTCGTTAACTACTACTTTGTAGCTGTTATAAATATCATAGTTACGGTAACGGGCTGGCAAGGTGCGTGAGCGGGTCCAGCGGTTATTATCTAAGTACACATACTCATGGGTAGGCACTGAGTAGTAAGCATCAATATCGGGCAGGTAATAATTATCTACATAATCGTAACCAGCAGGGCCCCAATCTGGCTGGCTGCCAATATTAACATTTACCCTAATTTGTGCATCGGCTGATTTATTGAACGCAAGACCACTTACTAAAATGGCGGCTGCAATGATGATCTTTTTCATAGTATCTTAAATTTGATAATATGACAAGCATTGCAGCAATATAGTTTAAACTACCTGCTGTATCTCTTTAGTTACAATTGTTGTTACACAATTAATTACTGTCATCAACCTTAGCAGCAGCCAGGGTAACTTGTGGTTTACCTATTACCTTATAGTTGCCTTCGCCCTTAAGTATGGATGCAATAAGTGTTTTATCCTGCAAAACGCCCAGGGCTTTAGCCAATTCTTTATCATATTTAAAGTTGGCCTCATAGCGCCCTTTTTCAAAATAGTAGCGTGATGCAATTTCATTCTCCAGAATCTGCTTAATTTCAAACTTATGTACCTGCAGGTCATTCTTTTTGGTGCTGGCCAGTTTGTTCTTTAACGCTTCCAGCTCAGGCTGCAACTCGGGATATTGTTTGTCTTTAGATGCCTCAGTTTTCAAGGCAGCCAGTATCTTTTCGCTGGCACTGTTGTAGCTGTAGTTTTTGCCTGAGAGATATTTAACAAAGTCTGCATATTCAGTATCGTTCAAACTAAACGTTTTTGCCTGGTTAATTTTAGCATGTGTATTACGGTACGCATTAGCATAGTCAAATATAAGGTACTTGGTTACCAGTGTTTGGGTCACATCGGCAAAGCGTTCTTGTTTAACTGCCAGATCGGGGAATACACCGCTGCCATCGTAAACAGAGCGGCCTGCATGTGTTTTAAATTCGTGCAGTGATGAATCGGCCATTTTTACTACACTGCCATCATCTTTCCGATGTGCATAATCTAACGCCTGCACGCAACGGCCCGATGGAATGAAGTATTTGGCAATCGTAATTTTTACCAGGCTGCTGTAAGGCAAACTGAATGTTTGCTGTACCAGCCCTTTGCCATAGCTGCGCTGACCGATGATAACCGCACGGTCAAGGTCTTGCAATGCCCCGGCCACAATTTCGGATGCAGATGCCGAACGACCATTTACCAGCACTACTAGTGGAAGGTTGCCTTCAAGCGGAGCCGAAACGGTACGATAAGTAAAATTTTTCTCCTTGATCTTTCCTTTTTGAGATACTACTTCGATGTCCTTTTGTACAAACAGGTTTACAATCTTTACAGCTTCCTGTAAAATACCGCCTCCGTTTGAACGCAGATCCAGTATAATACCATTAGGGTTATTCTTCTTAATGTTTGTTAAAGCATTGGTTACCTCGTCGGCAGAGTTCTCCAGAAACTTATCAAGTTTTATATAGCCGATATTGCCATCAACCATACCATAATAGGATACATTTGGTTGTTTAATCTCTTCCCTAATCAGGCTCTTTTCTATGATGGGCTCGTCGCCCCGTTTGATCTGCAATTTTATGCCTGCACCTTTGCTGCCTTTAAGCAGTTGGCTAACCTGGTCGCTGTTGCGGCTGGTAAGTTCAATTTCGTTAATCTTTACAATCTGATCACCTGCCCGTATGTCAGCTTTTTGTGCAGGGAAACCTTCAAACACCTCAGATACGTACACTTTGCCATTTCGCGAAAAAATGGAAGTACCAATGCCCCCATATTGGGTGCTTACATAATGCAGCTTATAATCTTCAATCTCAGACTCGGGCACAAACTCGGTGTAAGGATCCAACCCGTTGAGCATAGCGTCTACCCCGGTTTTAACCATTTTGGCCGAATTAATATCGTCCACATAGTTCAGGTTTACTTCTTTGTATACAGAGGCAAAAACATCCAGATTTTTAGAGATCTGAAATAAATCATCCTTAAAACTAAATACGGTAGCTGCCAGCAGGGTGGCCCCAACAAATAAACCTGCTTTACGATAGGTATGCTTCACGCTCATGTCCTTCAAACTCACTGTTACGCAACAATGTATGTTAAAGATACAAAAAAGCCCTTCTGTTTTTCAAAAGGGCTTTTATTTTTTCAGAGCCTGTTATTATCAATATTAACCAAGGCCTTTTTCAGGGTAAATATTACATACTCGGGGTCGCGATTCACCAGGACAGCCAGGCGGTTAATTAAGTTTTCTTCTTGACCTTCGCTATACTGCAGCTCATCATCGCTCAGATCTCTATATTTGCGCTGAAGTTTAATTTTAACCCGGGGCCAGTCTTTGTTGCTAATGCTGATTTGTGCCATGGATACAAAAATATAAAAAAACCTAAGGCTCGGTAACTACAACAAAAATTCTGTTCGGCATGTTAAACCATTTTCCATTATAACCATCTTAACAATTAACTTAAATTATTTACACATGAAAAAATACATCTTAAGCATAGCCCTTTTAGCAGCTACCATTGCAGGCGCTAAAGCGCAAAGTACCTTTGGTATAAAGGGCGGCGTCAACTTTTCGAAAATTAATACGGATAACCTTAGTGAATCAACTACGGCAGGATACCAGGCCGGTGTATTTGCACGGGTTGGTAATGTATGGTACCTGCAGCCCGAAGTTTACTTAGGCAGCCGCGGTGGTAAGTTTGAAGGCAGCGGCACCGGTAATACAGCCAGCGCCAGTGGTAAAGTAACATTTACTACTTTAAACGTGCCGGTTTTATTAGGCAGAAAATTAGTTAGCGTTGGTTCGTTAAACGTACGTGCAATGGCTGGCCCAATTTATTCGTATAATTTAAGCGATAAAAACACTCTGCGCAATGTAGCTGATGATTTTGGCAATTATAAAAACAGCACCTTGGGCTTTCAGGCCGGCGCTGGAGTGGATATTGGTAACATAACTGCCGATTTACGCTACGAGGGCGGACTTACCAAGATAAATGAAAAATATGGTCAGCGCGTAAACCTGTGGGCGTTGAGCATTGGTTTTAAAATACTTTAGCGAACCGCAAATCCTCCCCTTAAGCTAGGGGACTTTTAAGGCTGTCACTTTGAACGATAGCGAGAAATCTTTTTAAAGCGATAAGCTTTTACATCAGAAAAAGATCTCTCACCTGAGTTCGGGGTGACAGCTTTTTTTATGATTGATGCCGTAGGCAAACCCCCAAATTATACTATTGAAAAAGATTGGATATGAAGAGCACTATTTAGAGTCAGGAACTATTACGAAATAAAATGATAATCAAGTTTACAAAAAACCTAATAAAACAGCAAAGCCCCCTGATGGGCAGGGGACTTTTACTAACCAATTATAAACCTAAATTATGAGAAGAGCTGTTGGGGAAGGATTCGAACCTTCAAAGAGTGGTTAGCCCGCTTCGGGTTTCCCATTATCTCCGCCACCGGGACAAGGAGGTGTGTCTGCCAAAAATTTCACCACCCAACATTGTTTTGTTTAAAGAACAAGCATGTAATTATCTTATATGCTTAATACAAATTTAAAGCCCAAAGCTTTTTCTTGCAAATATTTCAATAAAATATTTGCATTTTTATTCAAATTTTAATTATCCTTGTGTATAAATAGATAAATACAAATTTATGCCGCACAGAAAAGCCCAAAATTTAGAAATTGATAATTTGGACATCCAAATTCTCTCTATTTTAATGAAAAATGCTACCACGCCTTACACTGAAATTGCTAAAGATCTGATTGTTTCGGGTGGTACCATACACGTCCGGATGAAGAAACTGGAAGAGATGGGCGTAATTAAAGGTGCCAGTTTAGAGGTAAACCCTCAAAAACTGGGATTTGATGTAACGGCTTTTTTAGGTATCTATCTTGAAAAGGGGTCACAATACCATGAAGCTGTTAAAAAGCTAAAGGAAATTAATGAGATTGTAGAACTGCATTATACCACCGGCGAGTGGAGTATCTTTGCCAAAATAGTTTGCCATGATACTAACCACCTGCGCGAAGTTTTGAACGAAAACATACAGAGCGTACCGGGCATTTCACGTACCGAAACCTTCATCTCGCTAGAAGAGTCTATAAAGCGCCAGATTACTTTAGATTAATACTGAGCGGCCAACTTATTTATAAAAGCACAGTCATCGCAAACGGTAGCGAGAAATCTTTTTGAACAGCATACGCGCTAATTACCTTGAAAAGATTTCTCGCTACCGCTTGAAATGACACATTCGCAGAGTACCTCTCTCGCTATTTGAACTTAGCTTTAAGTGCGGCTAGTTTGCTTTGCATATCCGTTTCAGGTTCTTTTTTGCCGCGGTTTTGCTGCGTAGCCGGCAAAGGCTTTCTGGCAGTGCCGTTATTATTTTTGGGCTCGTTTTCTTTCATGCTGAGTGATATCCGCTTGCGGTTTACATCCACTTCGGTAACGGTTACCTCAACCTGCTGGTGTACCTTCAATACTTCATTAGGGTCTTTAATATAACGGTTGGTTATCTGGCTCAAATGCACTAAACCGTCCTGGTGTACACCAATATCTACAAAGGCGCCAAAGTTGGTTATGTTGGTTACAATGCCCGGCAGCTTCATCCCTACTTTCAAATCTTTTACCTCGTTTACACCTTCGGTAAAACTAAAAGCTTCGAACTGCTCACGCGGATCGCGGCCCGGCTTGGCCAGCTCGGCCATAATATCATTCAGGGTAGGCAAGCCTACCTTATCTGATGCGTACTTTTGTAACGGCATGCTCTTACGCAGCTTTTCATTGGTCATCAGATCGCGTATGGAGGCATTGCTGTCTTTAGCCATTTGTTCAACCAGGCTGTAACGCTCGGGGTGAACACCGCTCGCCTCCAACGGATTGTCTGATCCCTGAATACGCAGAAAACCCGCCGCCTGTTCAAATGCCTTGTCGCCTAAGCGCGGCACCTTTTTTAGCTGCTCGCGACGTTTAAAAGCGCCATTCTGGTTACGGTATTCAACAATATTCTGAGCCAATTGGGGACCTAAGCCTGATACGTAAGCCAGTACTTGTTTTGACGCCGTGTTTAATTCTACACCAACCGCGTTCACGCAACTAATCACTGTATCATCCAGCGAAGTTTGCAGCTTGTTCTGATCCACATCATGCTGATACTGGCCAACGCCAATAGATTTTGGATCGATTTTAACAAGCTCAGCCAATGGGTCCATTAAACGCCGACCAATTGATACTGCACCGCGCACGGTAACATCCTTATCCGGAAACTCTTCCCGCGCCACTTCTGATGCAGAATAAATAGAAGCGCCACTCTCGTTAACCATCACAATCGTAACGCCCGGCAATTGCAGGTTGCGTACAAACAGTTCCGTTTCGCGACCGGCCGTGCCGTTACCAATAGCAATAGCCTCAACTTTGTAAGTCTCAAACAGGTGTTTAACTGTTTTCTCGGCCTCGCGTGCCTGCCCAGCACCTGTATGCGGGAAAACGGCAGTATATTCTAACAGCTTACCCTGCTCATCTAAACACACCACTTTACAACCGGTACGAAAACCCGGATCAATAGCCATTACCCGCTTCTGACCTAGTGGTGCAGCAAGCAATAGCTGGCGGGCATTTTCTGCAAACACCCGTATGGCCTCTTCATCGGCGCGTTTTTTGGTCAGCAAACGGGCTTCAGTTTCCATTGATGGTTTAAGCAGGCGTTTATACCCATCGGCAATGGCCAAACGCACCTGGTCTGATGATGAATTGTTTGCTGTAACAAATGTTCGGTCTAACAGCGCAATAGCCTCATCCTCTGGCGGCAGTATATCCAGATATAATATCTCTTCTTTTTCGCCGCGGCGCATAGCCAGTACCCGGTGAGATGGCGCCGTTTTAACCGGCTCTGTCCAGTCGAAATAGTCTTTATATTTTATACCACTCTCTTCTTTACCGGGCACAACTTTAGCCTGGAACGAACCCTTTTCTATAAACAGCTCACGTAGCTGAGCACGTATTTCGGCATGCTCACTTATGGTTTCGGCAATAATATCGCGGGCACCTGCAAGGGCTTCTTCGGGTGTGTTTACACCTTTTTCGGCATCTACATATTTATCGGCCTCGGCTTGCAGGTCAACTTTGGTTTGCGCAATTACCAAATCGGCCAGTGGTTGCAAGCCTTTCTCACGGGCGGCAGTTGCCCGGGTTTTGCGTTTAGGGCGGTAAGGCAGGTAAATATCTTCAAGGGCCACCATGGTCTCGGCCTCATCAATCTGCTTCTGCAATTCGGGCGTTAGCCTGCCCAGGTCGGTAAGTGATTTAAGAATGGCTTCGCGGCGTTTATCCAAATCGCGAAGTTGCTGTATGCGGTCGCGGATGGCGGTAATCTGCACTTCGTCGAGGCTACCCGTTAGCTCTTTTCGGTAGCGGGAAATGAAAGGAACCGTTGCCCCCTCATCTAATAAACTCACCGTTGCCGTTACCTGCTTGGAGGCTACCGACAACTCCTGCGCAATTTTTATAAAATGATCAATCATGTACACGTATCTGTTTGAAAAGGCGAAGGTAGTAAATATAAAAGCCAGGAGACAAGAGACAAAAGCCAAGATTTTGTGCGTAATCTTATCTTATAGATGTCTGTTTAGTTCTTGCTTCTTGTTTCCCGGCGCTAAGAATTATCTTTGCCCAATGGATTCACAGCAAGTGCGGTTATTTGAATTAAAGCTGGCGGAGATATATAATAGAACGGAATGGTTACAGTACGAGTTGCCGCTGCAGCAGTTTGTGGCGCTGTTTCCTATTGAATATAAAGCCGGCCGCCCGCAGCGCCCGGACATGCCCGAAGAGGTTGACTTAGATCGTAATACACGGCTGGCTATTATGGTAGCCTTTAGAGAAGCGTTCAGTTAAACTTTAGCTTTAAGCCTCTCCTCGCGCGATACCGTAATAAGCAAAAACACCAGTAAGGTAGTAAAGCAAACCACACCAAGTGCGGCCAGTGCAATGCGCCAGTTTTGGTGCAGCAACATGCCTTTGTACATGCTCCGTACACCCACTACTATCATTCCGGTAAAAATGATGAAGGGGATGATAAGCTTTTGCCTGAGGGTTAGGGTCGACTTCATAATTTAAAGATAAAAATTATTCGGCTAAAGCGGTAGGCAGCAGCAAATTAATTCATAATTGCCCACATGTTTTGTCGCAAATGCACCTTACGCATTTTAACCCTATACCCCATCTTTGCATGAGTTAATAACCTTAAAATCTAACGCCATGGAGAAGTTAACCTTTAACACCCTAATTAAGGCACCGCGAAAAACGGTATGGAACATTTTATGGAGCAATGAAACTTACCCGGTATGGACAAGCGCTTTTTGTGAAGGTTCGCATGCCTTAACGGATTGGCAGCAAGGTAGTAAAGTGCTATTTTTAGATGGCAAGGGCTCAGGCATGGTATCGACCGTTGCTGAGCGCCGCGAGCCAGAGTACATGTCGTTCGAACACTTGGGTGAGGTGAAGGACGGCGTTGAGGATACCGAAAGCGACAAGGTAAAACAATGGGCCGGCGCACACGAAAATTACACGCTGAATGAGGCCAACGGACAGACAGAGCTGGTGGTAGAGATGGATAGCGATGCTAACTTTAAAGATTACTTTTTGAAAACCTGGCCCCCGGCAATGGATAAGATCAAAGAACTGGCCGAGGCAAAATAGCATTGTATGGAAAATTACCATCAGCCCCAGGACCTGCACATCATGTATGTGACGGCCGATTCTTTTCCGGAAGGTATTGAAGCAGCTTTTAAAAAATTAGAACGTTTAGTTGGTGGCAGCAGCAACCGTGAGTTCTTTGGCCTGTCGAAACCCGACAGAGGCACTATTGTGTACCGGGCAGGCGTATTACGGCTTAACCCAGAGGAAGCTACGCCATACGGCCTCGAAACTTATATTATGGAAAAAGGCAATTACATTACACTTACTGTCTATAACTTTATGGACAACATACAGGCTATAGGCAGCGCGTTCCAACAATTACTGCACACACACCAATTAGACCCGGTAGCATGGTGCATTGAGCGCTATACTGGCAATGATGTAATTTGTATGGTTAAATTAAGAGACAAACCGGAATAATAGCCTTGTGTAAATATGCAAGCTGCGATTACACAGCACCTTGTTTGCACGGTTATACAGAACCATGCACGGGCTTAATTAGCTTGCCGCTGCTTGGCAATTTCTTTAATGGCATCTTTTAACAACATACGCCCTTGTGTATTAAGTTGTGCATTTTGCCGTTCGCCGTTCAATTCGTAATCAATGTGGTTCTTTGCAGTGCTTTGAGCAATCAATTCATCTTCCTTGTTCTTGCACTTAAAGTACCCATTGGGCGATATGTACACAATGTCTGTATTGGCGTCATTAAACACAATATTGCCGCTGTATTCAATTTTTAAATAATCGGCATTAGTCCAAATAGACATTTTAGTGATTTTTCGGTGATGGCATGAACCAATCAGGAGGCCTACCATAGTAACAAGCAGTAAGATTAACCTTTTCATTTGATGTAAGATTTTGGGGTACAGCACAAAAGTAAATAAAACATAGTAATATGCAATACAAAGTACTATATTTTATTAGATTTTGTTTCGTTGCCCTTAAACCAATCTACTTACAAGCAAACTCAAATCAATTATTTATCGGTTACACACCTAAATCCTAAGTGTTCCATTCCGCTATCTTCTGTACTTTTCATACGGCGCGCCACGCGGAAACCCGAACAATAACTGTTATTGCATAAAAATGAGCCGCCACGTATTACGCGCTTAACAGCATACGGCTCTTGCGGATCAAAACTATTTTGAGGTCCTTGCGGGTTTTTAGTGGGGCTTGTTCTGTAATAATCGGGGTGATAGAAATCGTTGCACCATTCCCACACGTTGCCAGCCATATCATACAAGCCATAACCATTTGCCTTAAAAGTTTTTGAAGGAGATGCAAGGTAGTATTTGTCTTTCAGCGTGTTCTTGTACGGAAAGTTACCCTCCCAAATATTGGCTTTGGCTATGCCCGCCGTAACGGGCTCGTTACCCCATGGATATACCTTGCCCGGCAAACCGCCCCTTGCGGCCCATTCCCACTCGGCTTCGGTAGGCAGGCGTTTGCCTGCCCAGCGGCAGTAAGCCTGCGCATCGAACCATGAAACCTGCGTTACGGGGTAATTGCTACGACCTTCAATACTGCTGCCCGGCCCATGTGGGTGCCGCCAGTCGGCACCCTTTTGCCAGGTCCACCATTGGCTGTAGTCGTTTAGGTTAACTTCGTTTTTAGTAGGGTGAAATACCAGCGAGGCGGCAACCATTAAACTGTCGGGTGGCTTGGGAGTGTCGGGTGGCATCTGCTTCTTCAGCTCATTCCAGTCGGGCTTTTTTTCGGCAGTAGTAATGTAACCAGTAGCCTTTACAAACGCTTCAAACTCGGCGTTGGTTACTTCTGTTGCATCCATCCAAAAGCCGCCTACGGCTACCCGGTGCTTAGGGTATTCATCGGCCGAGGCCTCATTGTTGTCCCCTCCCATCTGATAGGTTCCGCCAGCAATCCAAACCATGCCGGTATGCGCTTTTAAGTCAGCTACTGATGTTAATGGCCTAGGCTGCTCCAACCGTGCGCCGGCAAACCGCAATGGTATATTAGATTCACAACACAGCGCTTTCTTCTTGTTTTTGGGCTCTTCCTGCTGTTTTGGTTGACTGGTAGATTTATTTTCGGGCTGACGGCAGGCTGCTATACTACAACCCATCAGTACACTCAAAGCTACTTTTAAAAGAGAATTTAAACCCTTTTGCTTACAAACAATTCCTTCAAACATTTTCCTTTAGCAATGTGTCATTTTGCACAAAGCTAAGCTACCTATTTACAGGAGCGTTTTCAAACAATATTAGCGCTGCATCACTGCGGTAGTCTTGATAGCAGGTTGATATATGAGCAGCTACTTTACCAATAAGTTTGGATAGTCAGAAATAATGCCGTCGACACCCAGGGCTTTCAACGCTGCAATTTCTTTCAGCGTATTCACTGTCCAGGGAATAACCTTAATACCTTTTTGATGGCAGGTTTTAACCATATTGGCCGTTACCAGTTTATAGTTGGGACTGTAAATGTAGGGCGTAAAGCCGAGATCGGTTAAATTAGATTCAAGTGTATTTTTATTTTCAACAAGAAAAGATGTTTTTACCTGCGGATATTTTTGATGCAGCACCTGTATGGTACGCTTATCAAACGACTGAATAATTACGTAAGGCGTAATCTTTTTCTTTTCTATGACTTCCATTAGTAACTGCACAAATTTTTCCGGGCCAGGGTTATAAACGCCATCACCTTCCGGCTTGCTTTTGGTTTCAATATTGTAGAAAACCTGTGGTTTGCCGGCTTTTTTAATTTTTGCCTGCACGCTGTCAATCACATCAGCCAGCAATGGGATATGCGCTTTGAGCTTTTGTTGCTGCGGAAACTTATCATAAGGCTTTGAACCAACATCGAACCGGGCAATATCCGCATATTTCATTTGATACAAGGCATACTTGTGCGCATCTGCCTTGGTTATCTCTTTACCATCTCCTGTTAAGGCAAACAGGGGGTTAAACGCGTCATCATGCGATAAAACCACTTTACCGTCAGCAGTAATATGCGCATCCATTTCCAGTGTGGTTACACCCAGGGCAACCGCGTTGAGCATGGCCGGTATCGTATTTTCAGGCTGCAAACCTCGACCTCCCCGGTGCGCCTCGGTATCAAATACCGGAAACGCAGGAGCGGCTTTTTGTGCGTTGGAGCTATGTGCTGCCAGCATCAGGGCAATTATAGCAAAGCTCATTACTGCCTTCATAAAATTCAAATAAGTATTAATAAGGTTGTCATCCCGAATGAAAGTGAGGTATTTATGCGCTGTTATAGTACAGCGCATAAATACCTCACTTCAGCCCCGAATGAAATTAATATTAAGAAACATTCTTAGTCTTTTTTACGCTTCCATTTCGCGCTCGTACTTGTTGCCAAAGCGGTCGGTAGCTACCACCTTTACTTTTTTAGCATCGTTGCCCAACTGCATTACAAACAAGTGGTCGGTTTGCCGTGGCTCAGGGAAATGACGGCCGGCCGGTAACATATCGCCCTGGTAAAGCTTTGTGGCAGCCGGATCAAGCCCTTGCTGGTTTTTCAGCACACCTTTGTACTGGCCGTCAATGTAATACTCTATTTTCCATTGCGGATCCCAGTTATAAACATTGGCGGTTAGCTTTTTCTGCTCGTCTATATAAAGCGATAACTGGTTCGATTTATCGGTATCCATCGCTTTGTAATACCACTTCATGTCATTTCCCTCAACATTGTAAACGGCGTAACCACGCGGGGTGCCGTCTTCGCAAACAGGCCCGGTCCACCAGGCGCCACATACAGTACCATGGTTGTGCTCATAAATATTGCCATCAATGTTATTGGCATTGTAATGCGTGTGACCCGACATGATATGCACATTCTTGAATGGTCTTAACAGCTTGTACAATTCCTGGTTGTTTTTCACCTGGTTATACACTGGTATGTGCAGGCAAATGATCAGCAAATCATCCTTTTTTACATACTTTAAATCTTTAGCCAGCCAGTTTAACTGCTGCTCGGTTATGTAACCGTCGTACTCACGCTCAGTACCCAGGTAACGCACGTCATCCAGCATTACATAATGCGCCCGACCGCGATTGAAGGAGTAATAGGTAGGGCCGTACATCTTCTTAAAAGTCTGATCAGATGTTTCATCGCCGCCCAAACGGTAATCCATATCATGGTTGCCCAGGCCCTGAAAAAACGGTACACCTATCTGCCCTATGGCTTTATTATAATCGGCAAACAACTCATGGTTATCCCACACCAAATCGCCTACGCCTATACCGTGTACCAGTTCGCCGCTCAGGCTTTCAACTGTTTTACGTGTATCAGGAACCGATTGCGCCATCATTTGGGCAACGTCTTTTTTGTTTTTTACTTGGGGGTCGGCCCATACGATGAAGGTGTGCTTACTATCATTCTTTTTAAGGGGCACAAGCGTAAAGTCCATGCTGCCACCATCGGCTATGCGGTGGTAATGGCGGGCAATATAATGCTCGTGCGGAAACTCATATCCTGAGGGTATGCTGATAAACACAAATTCGGCCTTTGCATCGGTAGCAAGCTGGTAAGTACCATCGGCCTTCGTAGGTACAATGTTAAATCCGTCTGATACGAGCACGTTAGCCAGCGGCTTGCCTGCGGCAGTTACCTTACCGGTTATAGCTGCGCTTTTGCCAAAGCCGAAAGTGTTTCTGAATTTTAGTGTTAACGCGCCGGTTAAAATCAGCGATCGTTGTATAAATAGTCTGCGGTTCATTTTATTTTTTTATAGTCCGGAATAATAAGGTTCCAGCGTCCAAATTTATCTATAATGCTATAGCCACACATGCTCATATCATGTGCGGCTATAAGGGGTCAGTTTAATTAATCTTTTAAACTGGTAGGTGCAACGCCCGGCTTATCGGCAGTTGCCACCGGAAACTCTGCTTCTATTTCGTTAATTGATGATGTTTTGGTTAACTGAATGATAGATTGTGTACGGGCTTTTACCCACCTGCCTAAGCGTGTATTATAAGTACCACCCAGTTTATAATAAAAGCCCTGATCGGAAGGAGTGGTGTAGGTGAGGGCGGTTGTGTTTGTACCCTGCCTGTAATACGGCTGTGATTGTAAGGTAATTGGATTAACCACATCATAAAAATCGGTGTTGGTTATTTTATAGCCTAGTGCCGGAGGGCCGGCTGAGAATAAGTTACCGCCGGTACTCACAAACATCACATCGATAGGTTCACTATCTTTAGTTACCGCTGTACCATTAAATACGGCCATACCAAATGCGTTACCACTGTTGGCAAAAAATCCGGTATTACGTATGCCGAAACCATCACCATCGGTAGTGGTATAGTTAAACGACCTTATCCAGTTAGATGAGGCCATGCTGGTTGAAGATGATCCGTTTATCATTTTAGCAGCCCCGCCTACATAAAAGAACGTACCTTTTTTGGCCGTGCCTTGTGTTAAATTGAATTTAAAGGTACGGAATGTTGTAGCTGCTGTTGAACCGACTGCAACAGAGCCACCACCCGTAGCCCAGCCGTTTGCCGGGAAGCCGCCTGGTGTAGAGCCGCCGGCATTGTTAGTAACCACTACTGAAAACGGTGTTACTGCAAAATCGATGTCGCGTGTGGCCAGCAACTGTATATACTCATAATTTCCGTCGCCGCCCGATACGTCATTGATGAAACCGCTGATAACAATTGGCGTAAGTGATATCGTAGAACTAAGCAGTTGTGAATCGTCAGCTTTGCGCATCCTGATTTGAGGCGTTAACTTACCATCGGCACCGGTAGTATTATACACAATGCCGTAGAAGTTAGCACTAACCGGCAGAACGTTGTTGGCAAATGCAGCGCCGGGTTCGGTATGCAGGGTAATGTTATCAAAACCGTCATTTACAAATTTGTTACCGGCAAACTTATCACTAGGCGTTGGTATAGGGTCAAAACCACCTTTTACAATGGTCACTAAGGTACTTTCGTACTTAAGCGGATCGGCAAGGATGGCGCTGCTGTTAACCCGGTTGGGTGCTATAGCTTTACCGCTTGCTATTTTGTTGATTGCGCTTAGCGGAATATTTTTGATTTGTAATATGTTATCAGCCCTGGTTAAAGTACCACCGGTTACGGTAACAATAACCGAATCGCCCGATACGAATTTTGTAGCATCGGCACCAATTGGTATGGCAATACCCCTTAGTTGCGAAAGGCGGCGTCTATCTTGCAATATCAAAAATCCGGGAGGCAAATTACCTTGTGCATAATCGGAGATTACTACTCCTGTAATTTTATCGCACCCATACATGTTTTCTTTAGCCAAAGTGACGTCCGTGCCGCTGTATAGTTCGCGTAAATCGTATAAGGATATGTATGGGCTAACGGTAATCGGTATATAATCGCTTTCGCGCTTACAACCCATCCAAACGGCACCTATCACCAAAAGTGCAGTAATATAAAGTATTGTCTTTTTCATATTAAATCGTGCGATATAATTATGGTTTTTGCCACCAAACTAATGTGTTAATATCATCAGCTCCTTGCGATGCTACCGCATTGGCATAGCTTGTAGGGTTTGTTGATTGAGAAGCCAAAGGATAATTTAGCCTTGCGGGCATTCTGCCTCCGTTAGCTAAACCAGTGCCTTTTGGAAGAAAAGGATGGCCCGTTCTGCGATACTCAAACCATTGTTGAAAATCGACCAGAAACATGGCGTAATATTTCTGCAGCTGAATTAACTCCATTTTGCTGGGGGTGCCTGGTGTAGTGGTATTCAGCGGCAAGCTGTTATCCCAATCAATATCAGCTTTAGTTATATAATCGATTAAAGCAGGGTCTGAAGCTGTTTTGAAAAAGCTGGGCAACCAGTAATTTAATCCATCACCAATACCTTTAATGTAATATGCTTCGCCCGTTCCGCTGATCCAACCTTTTGCAGCGGCCTCAGCTAAAATAAAATCAACCTCGGCACAGTTCATGATGATGCCGGTATATGGGTCAGTTTGCAAAGTAACAGCCGCGCTTTGTGCGTCAGAATAAAAATAAGCCTGCTTTGTTAATCCCAAACCAATATCATAACCACTTGGTACACCAACTAAACCATTTGGGCCATTTGCAATGCCAAACCTATTGTAACCATTAGTGCCATACGTAGCGGTAGTAATACGCGGATCAACCCAGTTGGTGAGGTTTCCTAAAAAGAAACTGGTGATAGCCGGCGTTCTGAAGTCAACCGGCCGCACGTTAATCATCAATGGCGAAGAATATACTGCAGTACTACTGTTAGTTCCATTCCACAAAATTTTTGCGGTGTGGGTGTTATCCTCCATAATAGGATAGTTTCCCTTATTGGTTTCGGCAATCTCCTTAATTTTGGCAATTACCTGTGAGCTGACTTCTGCCTTGCCTGAAACACGAAGCAGCATCCGCAGGTATAACGAATTCCCAAACCTGCGCCATTTGCTAACATCGCCCTGGTATACCGGATCGCCTGTTTTGATAATTTCCTTTCCTTCGGCCAACAGCTTGTTAGCCTCTTCCAGCTTGTTAAACAAATCAAGGTAGATGTCTTTTTGCTTATCGTACGCCGGTTGTAAACTGCCTTCTTTGCCCTGATTAGCTTGTGAGTAAGGCACATCGCCGTAAACATCAGTTAGCAATTGAAAAACCCAGGCCTGGGTAATTAACGAAATGCCTTTGTATGATGAATTTTCTGAGCCGGGTTGACTGGCAATCGTATATATATCGCGCAGGTTGGTCAATTCCGGATACCAGGCGTTCCAGGTGTAATCTGCCCAGTTACGTCTTACATCATACCTGAAAACTCTGCCCTCTGAATCACTTACATCTACCGTAACCTGCATTAGCTCGTTGTTAAAGCCACGGTTACGCACCATATTAGCCTGTAAAATATTCACCAGCGCCGGCGCTAATAACTGGTTTGCTGTTGTACTTGTTTTACCTATTGGGTCGGTATTTACTTCATTAAAATCTTTTGTGCAAGAAGCTAAAGCAGTAAGGGCCGACAGTAATATATAGCTGGTTATTTTCTTTAACGATTTCATAATTTCCTATTTTATATCCCTACAACTAAACGAAATCCATAACTTCTGGTGGATGGTAACTGACCCGTTTCAAATCCCTGAACAATATCGGTACCTGATAGTGTACCAAACTCAGGATCAAACGCCGGCCAAGGCGACCAGATGAACAGGTTACGTCCGTATATACCTAAACTCAGTTTATTAACACCAATCTTCCTTACTAACTTTGTGTCGAAGTTGTAAGACAGGTTGGCTTCTCTAAATTTTAAATAATCAGTTTTGAATATGCTCCCTTCTGCCTGATCTGAGCCATATAACGAGTTATAAAAAGATTCTACGTTAGAGGCTATTACATCGTTAGGACGGTAAGTTCCATCCGGGTTTTGTACTACACCGTCACCAATAATGCCGTTGTAACGTCCGGGTACGGTAATTTTTAGCTTACCCAACGCTGCCATTCTGGAAAAGGTGAGTGAATGTGCTACTGCACCCAATTGTGCATCAAACAATCCAGACAAACTAAAGCGCTGATAAGTAACCGTAGTACCAAAGCTGAATCTGAACTTAGGCATGGTATTGCCCAGGTAAACAAGCGCATCACCCGCCTTGGCATTTCCAGAAACCGCATCATAAAGAATTTGACCATCAGGAGCACGCACAATATCTCTTCCGTATAAGTCGCCCATGCTGCCGCCAACGCTGGCTACAATAGCTGCGCCGCCCAAAGGACCTGTTCTGAGCACAACAGAACTATCTGCCAGTTCCATTATTTTATTGCGATTGGCGGTGAACGTACCGGTAAGCTGCCAAGAGAACTTCTTGGTTTGTATAGGTGTGCCGCTCAAAGAAATTTCGATACCTCTGTTCTGAACATTACCTACGTTAAATACGGCTACGTTATAACCAGTTGAACGGTCTACAACCCTGTTTAAGATTTGATTTTTGGTATTGCCTTTGTAAACTGCTAAATCGAAATTCAACCGGTTATTAAATAAATGTATTTCGGTACCTAACTCTGTTGTAGTCGTTTTTAAGGGCTTTAAGTTTGGATTGGGCAACACACCTGGATTAGTCATCGCACTATCCGGATAAATGCCGTTAGAAGCAAGCGTGTAATTATACGAGGTACGGTAAGGAACTGTACTACCACTACCCACCTGAGCTAAAGATGCTCTTAATTTTAAATAGTTAATGAATTTAGGTAAGTGCCAAAAATCTGAAGCAATAAACGAGGCACTTGCCGATGGATAGAAGAAGCCTACATTATTTGTTCTTAACGGCGTAGCCAAGGTACTGCTCCAATCCTGGCGGGCTGTTAAATCCAGGTACAGATAGCTTTTCAGGCTAAAAGACACCAGGCCGTAAAAACTGTTAAGGCGGTAACGTGCGGTATCCGGAACCGAAATTAAAGGATTAGCATTATTATCTAATCTATATTCTCCCGGAATGACCAAACCATCAGCCCTGAGCTCAGATTTCTTATATTCATTACGCAACTGGCTACCACCAATCGACGCATTCATTTGGATAGATCTTGATATTTTTTTGTTGTATCTCAACAAGAAATCGGCATTGATTTCATACGATTTAATGTCCTGTACACGGTAAGAGCCTTGGGCAAACTTATTACCCGCAGCATCCCAGGGGCGCAGTGTTTCGCGCACATCTTTATTGTAATCTATCGAACCACGTAACATCAAGCTCAATTCATTGGTTAGCTTGTAGGTGGCCTGTAAGTTTCCGATAACACCGTTTCTGCCTTGTTTATTGATGTATTGCTCCGAAATGGCGTAAGGACCTTCGGGGTTAGTTGTGGTAATGTTCACAAACTTTCGGCCCTCTTGTCCGGTTGCCCAGTAATTCTTGTACCAATCGGTATTAACGTTGGGTTGAGCAAACATGAACCAGTACATCAACGACTGGTTGCCATAACCGGTAGCTGGCAGGTTATCACTATTGCGGTTGTTATAAATAGCTTTAAGCTGAATATTTAATCTCTTGGTAACTTCACTGTTTGCCGAGAACGAAATATTAGTACGATTTAAACCAGTATTTGGCACAATCCAGTTATCGTTTCCATGGCTGGCAGAAAACCGCATACCTACCTTTTTCGAGCCACCATCTATGGTTATGGAGTTTAACGTTTCAAATCCTGTTTTAAAAAATGATTTAATCGGATCTTCGTAAGCTACCCATGGCGTTCTGGTCAGGCCTCTTGCTTGAGTTTCCGGATCATATTGAAAATAACTTCGTCCGCCAGTAAAGGGTGCCCCCCAGGTTGAACTGGTGCCACTTGTACTGCCACCATCATTAGTATCTCCATAAGAGTAATAATTTACACCACCTAATCCTGATCCAAAATCACTTTGCCTGTCGGGGCTTTTGTTAACCGACTCCCAGGTGTTGGCAGAAGTAAGGGTGATATTCAGCTTTCTCTTTGCTTTAGCCGATTTGGTGGTGATGATGATGGCACCATTTGCACCCCGTTGGCCATAAAGCGCAGAGGCGCCAGGGCCTTTTAACACGGTTACGCTTTCAATATCCTCAGGGTTTAAGTCGTTCAAGGCAGAACCGAAGTCGGGAGGCATGATATCACCAGAAGTACCATATACACCGCCCGATGATGCAGCTGTTCTTCGTGAAGAGCTACTTGCTACTACACCGTCAATCACAATAAGCGCCTCATTATCTCCGGTAAGGTTATTCTCTCCCCGTAAAATAATTTTGTTCGATCCGGCAGGGCCGCTGTTTCTTACCAAGTTCAAGCCAGCTACTTTTCCCGATAATGCATCTGTCCAGTTACTGGCCGGAGCGTTTGTAAATGCGCTGCTGTCTACCTGCGAAGCGGAGTAACCTAACGCCCTTTTATCTCTTTTTATGCCCAGTGCGGTAACAACAACCTCGTTTAACTCGCTTGAGCCCCGTTTAAGGCGCACGGTAAACTTCTGCTGGTTGTTGTTTAATGTAAACTTTTGCGTTGTGTAGCCTACATAACCAATATTTATTTCGGTACCTACCGGCACCCTAACCGTGAAACTACCGGTAACATTGGTTACAGTAAGTGTTCTTTTTTGATTATCGCTAATGGTAACGCCTATAAGCGGTTCTGAATCATCATTATCAATCACCGTACCGCTCACCATAACGGTGCGTGGCTGCGCTTGCAATGTACCAGCTACAGCTGTTGCAGGAGCAACTGTGGCTGTTGCCGCCGCAATCATTGCCAGCAGGCCAACCAATTGCATAGTATAACCCTGCCGCGGGAATACGATGTTTATGGAAAGCCTACTTTTAAAATAAGTAAAAGTTTTTTTCATAATTAATGCCTGTAGTACTTGTTCCTGTTGTGTTTGGAGCGCTTAGTTTGCGTGTATTTACTTTCAGGCAAAAGTTGAAAAAGGCTGTTAAGGGAATGTTAAAAGCGCGTGATGGTTACATTACCATTTTGGCAATGATTTGTAACATATTTGAGATAAGAAGAATATTTTGAAGGAATAATTTTAACATCTGATAAATACCGGAGCAACGAAACAATTTGCAGCTATTTCTTATAAGGCAATCTTAACAGGAAGTAAAAACAGGTTTAACCGTTTTATAACCCTGCTTTAACTTAAACTAAAATTTATTTGAACTTTACTTTCTGCCTGCGGTATAATTTTCTGATTTTCGCGATCGTTTTAAGTGTGTATATCGAATTATGAAGTTACTGTATAAAAGTATGTTAGCTGGGGCAATGGTCCTGGGGTTGTTTTCGTCCTGCTCTCACTCCAAAAAAAATAGCGTTGCACACAACGATAAGCCTTTTGAGCCGCAAAAACTTTTAAAGTACAACCCTAAAGATGCTGACAAAGAAATTGATGCTTTTATGCAGCACCTGCACCAAAAAAGCGCATTTAATGGCAATGTGCTGGTAGCTAAAAAAGGAAAGATCATTTATGAAGGCGCGTTTGGCTGGGCTAATCATCTCACACGCGACAGCCTTAAACTAGATTCGAAATTTGAACTAGCATCCGTATCCAAAACCATGACCGGCACTGCGATAATGCAGTTGTGGGAGCAAGGCAAAATAAAGCTCGACCAGGACGTTCGGGACTTTTTTCCAAACTTTCCTTATCAGGGTGTTACTATACGCCTGCTGCTTACTCACCGCTCGGGCATGATGAACTATGTTTACTTTGTGGATGGCTTGTACCGCTCACAGCACTTAAACCAGCAAAAAGGCATCACCAACAGAGAGGTTATGGACCTGATTGCACAATATAAACCTGCACCATTTAATCAACCCAATAAGCGCTTCTTATATAACAACTCCAATTACATGGTATTGGGGTCTATTATTGAGAAAGTAACCGGCATGCCCTACGCTCAATATATGCAGCAAAACGTATTTAAACCCGCAGGCATGACCCATACGGCTGTATACTCCAAAGCTACCTATGATAAAATACCGGTTGACGTTGTTGGACACGACCGCAACAGTTGGCGCTACTCGGTTGCCCAAAACTTTTTAGATGGGCCCGTAGGTGATAAAGGCATTTACAGCACCATTGGCGATTTGTACCTGTTTGACCAGGCGCTGAAAGCCGGCCGCTTAATCAAACCAGCCACGCAGGATTCGGCCTATACCGGTCGTAATCCGGCTATTCGCGGTCATTTTAATTATGGTTACGGCTGGCGTATTTTTGAAGGCCCTAACGAGAAGGTGGTATATCATACCGGCTGGTGGCATGGTTTCAGGCACATTTTTTTACGCGATATGAAAAACGATGTGACCATTGTTTTGTTAGGTAACTTAGTAAACGGCAGCTTGCTGCACCTGGACGATTTGTATAAAATGACCGGCATGCCCGTGGTTCGCAAGGGCGCCTACCGTGGTACCGGCGAAACAGCCGATGACTAAGTGGGTTACAAGTTGCAGAGCTATTTGCCTATTACGCTTAACCTACCAATACAAAGCCACAATTTAGCTATCATTAACGGAATAACTTAATAAGTACATTATGTTCGATAAACTATTTGAAGCACAGCAAAAAGCAGGCGAGGTTAAAAAACGCCTGGATGCTATTACCGTAACCGGCACCGCTGAGGGTGGAAAAATTACGGTATCGGCCAATGGCAATAAGGTTTTGCAAAGCATTGCTATTGACGATGCCTTTTTAAGAGATGCTGATAAAGAAGAGTTAGAAGAACTGCTCTTAATAGCTGTAAATAAAGCACTTGAGCAAGCCGAAAACGTAAGCCAAGCCGAAACAGCGGCCATGACCAAAGAAATGTTTGGCGATTTAGGCAGCATGTTTGGTAAGTAATATCTAACCGAAAGTTCCATAATTTCCGGTTGCAAACATTGTATTCAAATGCATGTTTAAACAACAACTTATACATTTGCAGCATAAATCAAATTAGCACTTATGAAACTCACCTATTACGGACACTCTACCGTTGAGATACAAACGGGTGGAAAAACCCTGTTGTTCGACCCGTTTATTACACCAAATGAACTGGCCAAGCATATTGACATTAACCAGCTAAAGCCAGATTACATATTAATTTCGCACGGGCACGGCGACCACGTGGCCGATTTGCTGCCCATCCAAAAAAACAGCGGCGCCAAGGTGATCTGTATTGCAGAGATAGCTGCCTGGTTAGGCAACCAAGGCGTAGCCGATGCGCATGGCATGAACATTGGTGGCAGTTTTAATTTTGATTTTGGCCGTGTAAAAATGGTATATGCTTTACATTCCAGCTCTATGCCAGATGGCAGCTACGGCGGCGTACCGGCAGGCTTTGTTATATATGCCGAGGGTAAAAAGATTTACTTTGCAGGTGATACAGCGCTTACCTACGATATGAAGCTACTGGCCGAAGAGGAGTTAAGCTGGGCAATATTGCCAATAGGCGATAACTATACCATGGGTATTGATGACGCTATTAAGGCGGCCGATTTTATTGGCTGTAAAGACGTTATAGGTGTGCATTATGATACTATGCCGGTTATTAAAATCGATAAGAATGAAGCACTGGAGAAATTTCTTAAAGCCGGCCTTAACTTAAAGCTTCCCGCTATTGGCGATAGCATGGAGCTTTAAAAACTATATGCCAACCGCTCCCTTCGTTTTGAGTCGCAGATACGAAACGCTGTTATTAGTGCGAGGTGCATGAAAACAAGATATCTCCTATTTATTATCTGAGATAACGAAAAACCTAAAAAGAAATAAAACAAGAAAGCCAGGCTGTAATAAGCCTGGCTTTCTTGTTTTAATCTTCTACCTCGGGAAAAGAATCAGGAGGTCTTACATTTTCGACATGGTGTCTTTCTTTGTAGTGTCCCTTTTACCTTTCTTCTTCATTTTGCCGTCTTTCTTTTTCTTTTTAGTAGTGTCGGTCTGCATAACGCCGGCTTTTGCCGGGGTAATACCATGTGCAAAAACGGTTCCGAACGAGATTGCCGCTAAGGCAATCATACAACATACTTTTTTCATAACAGCTGCATTAATTTGATTAATAGTTAATTATTAAACAGCGCGGCTCTCCATATGTTGCTGCATATCAAAACTTTATATTACTGTTCCATTTGGTATGATAGCACGCTTTTTCACAACTACGATACCATCTTGCACAGTATAAGCACCATAATCGCCGTCTTCCAGCTTTTCGCCGCAGTTAATACACACATCGTTTCCTATATGTGCATTTTTATCGATGATTGCATTTTTAATCTTACACCGGTCGCCAATACCCATAATAGGCGAATTGCTGGCTTTAAGCTCTTCTATTTGTTCCAGGGTTTGGTAGTTATCGCCACCCATTACATAGCAATTCTCAATATCGGTATCAAAACCTATACGGGTACGTATACCTATAATAGAGCGTTTTATACGGCTGGCGTTAATAATACACCCATCAGAAATAATGGACCTTTCTAACAAAGTGCCCGATATTTTAGATGGTGGCAACATACGTGCGCGCGTAAAAATATGGCGCTTATCAAACAGGTTAAACTGTGGTATGTCATCCGTTAGGCCCAGGTTGGCTTCAAAGAACGATGGTATAGTACCTATATCCTCCCAATACCCCTCATACTGATAGCTGGTTACTTTATGCGTTTTGATAGATTGCGGAATGATCTCCTTACCAAAATCAGGGTGCTCATTACCTTGCAAAAGCTCATACAGGGTTTTACGGTTAAAAATGTAGATTCCCATTGAAGCCAGGTAAAAACGTCCCTGCGCTGCCATTTCTTCGCTTACCTCTGATGCCCAGCTTTCAAAATTGCTTTTAGGCTTTTCAATAAAATCAGTGATTTCACTTTCCTCATTGGTTCTCAAAATGCCAAAACCAGGAACATCATTAGCATGCACCGGAATGGTAGCAATAGAAATATCGGCTTTGCTCCGGATATGCGACTCAACCATGTCTTTAAAATCCAGTTGGTAGAGCTGGTCGCCAGACAGGATAAGCACATAATCAAATTCATGAACACTTAAATGGTGCAGACTTTGTCTCACCGCGTCGGCTGTACCCTGAAACCATCCCACGTTTGAAGGTGTTTGTTCGGCCGCTAGTATATCCACAAATGAATCGCTGAAGCTGCTGAAATGGTAGGTGTTCTTAATATGCTTATTAAGCGATGCCGAGTTAAATTGTGTTAATACAAAAATACGCTCGAAACCCGAGTGTAAACAGTTAGAAATAGGAATATCAACCAAGCGGTACTTACCGGCAATAGGTACTGCTGGTTTTGACCGGGTAGCTGTGAGCGGAAATAAGCGTGTTCCCTGGCCCCCGCCAAGCACTATGCTGATTACTTTGGAGTTCATATAATTGGATTTAAGCTTTCATATAATTGGTTGTACTGTTTGGCCGATTGGGTCCAGGAGAAATCAAGGGCCATCATACGTTTACGTAACAAATGCAGGTGTTCATGGTTCTTGTAAAGTTCAATTGCCCGGCGTACAGAGTGGGTAATATCATCTACGCTGCTTTGGTTAAAGCAAATACCATAGCCACCTTCGTCACCAAAGTCAACAACTGTGTCAATAAGGCCGCCGGTACGGCGCACTATAGGTACTGTACCATAGCGTAAAGCATACAGCTGGTTAAGCCCGCAAGGCTCCACCCGCGACGGCATCAGCAAAAAATCACTGCCGGCGTAAATGAGGTGCGCCAGGGCTTCATTATAACCTATGTAAGTTTTATAACTATCCGGAAACTGCTCATTTAATTGTACTAATGCCGCCTCAGTATCTTTATCACCTGCGCCTAAAACCAGCACATTTAAATCGCCTGCATGTTCGCGCAGGCTTTGGGTTAAGGCCTGGGGCAATAAATCTGCACCCTTTTCAATTACCAAACGGCCAATAAAAGATACCAGAGGTTTATTCACATCAAGGCCAAAGCGTTCACATAAAGCTTGCTTGTTGGCCAGTTTGCCTGCATCGGGCTCCTTAGCATCAATAGGCCCGGCAATCATAGGGTCGGCTACAGGGTTCCATACTTCAGTATCAATCCCGTTAATAATGCCCATGCCTTTTGCCCCTTCGATGTAAAACAAGTACTCCAGCCCGTTTGAGTTGATAGAAAGCTCGTGCAGGTAACTGGGCGAAACGGCAGTATACTTATCGCAACATTTAATGGCGCAGGCCAGCGGGTTGATACCGCCTCCCCAGTCCAGCAAACCGGCATAAGCCATGTCAACCTCGGGCAGATAGTCAAATTTATCGTACCCAAAAGCGCCGTGATACTGCCCGTTATGTATAGTAAATACCGTAGTGGTTTTAGCCAGGCGCTTGTAAAGGGCCGAGTGTTGTAATAAAAACGGAATAAGGCCAACGTGATGATCGTGGCAATGAATCACATCAGGCTTTTGCTGCGACCAGTTGATCCAGTCTAAAAAGGCCAGCTGAAAGGCAATAAATTGTTCGCGTTCATCGGGATAGCTATACACTTCAGGGCGATCAAGCAGCCCAGGCATATAAATCAAAAAAAGTTCAAAACCGAGCTTATTGGTTCGTTCTTTCCAAATCTCAAACTCGTAACGTTTAGCGCCCAGCAGGTTCGACGCTTCAAATACTATATCAAACTCGCTCTCTTGCACAAACTTACGGTCGTAATAAGGCAATACTACAGCGGCTTGTAAACCAGCCTCATTTTGGTACTTAGGCAAGGCGCCCACAACATCAGCCAATCCGCCAACCTTGGCTACAGGATAGCACTCTGCCGCTAAGTGATAAACTTTCATTTTATAGGTATAATGGCCTCCAATGTAAGCAAAAGTTTGCTTACCAAAATACAACCTGTAAGTAATAAATGTGTTTTGACAAAACTGCTATTTATTGTGTGATATACCGGGCTTAGTGTACGCAGATTTAATACAGTTAGTGCGTAACCAAGCGCTTTTGCATCTTGTATACACAGTAGCAGCATTTTATAAACAATATTAAACTTACAGGTGTTATAACCCTACATTAAATTGAAGATACTATGCAATGGATGGGCAGACGCGAAAGCAGTAACGCAGAAGAAGGCAGCGGCCGTGGTGGTGGCCTGGCCATAGGTGGCGGTATAGTTGGCATTATTGGTGCCATTATATACATGTTTACGGGCGTAAACGTGTCGCAGATAATTCCGAACACAGGCGGTGGGCAGCAACAGGAGCAAACCAACACACGCTTAACCGAGTCAAAAAGTAAAGAACAAAGTTTTGCCCGCGTGGTGCTGGCCGATACGGAAGACACCTGGAACCAGCTTTTCCGTGAAATGGGCGGCACTTATAAAGAACCCACTATACACTTTTTTGAAGAAGGTGTAAATACCGAAGGTTGCGGTGTTGCCGGATCGGCAACCGGCCCGTTCTATTGCCCTGCCGACCAAAAAGTGTATTTGGATTTATCTTTCTTTCAGGAATTGGAGCAGCGCTTTGGCGCAGCCGGTGATTTTGCCCGCGCTTATGTAATAGCGCATGAAGTTGGCCACCATGTGCAGAAATTATTGGGTGTATCAGATAAAATGGACCAGGCCAGGCAGCAGCTGAGCGAGGAACAATACAACAAGCTATCGGTGAAGCTGGAATTACAGGCCGACTTTTATGCCGGCGTGTGGGCTTATTACGAAAAAAAACGCGGGCTGCTGGAAACCGGCGACATTGAGGAGGCCCTCAATGCGGCCAATGCCATTGGCGACGACCGGCTTACACAAGGCCGCGTATCGCCCGACTCGTTCACCCACGGCACCAGCGCCCAGCGCATGTACTGGTTTAAAAAAGGTTTTGAAACTGGCGACGTAAAACAAGGCAACACCTTTGCCAGTGCAGATTTGGAGTAAGGGTAAATAACTTATTCTTTGGTACATTTGAATAAAATCATTTTGTATGAAAGAAGGCCAACGCCTTTGGAACAGAGAGGAAACCATTTTAGCTGTCAACCTTTATTGCAAAATTCCATTTGGGCAAATGCACAGCCGAAATAAGGAAGTTATTGAGTTGGCCCTCTTGATTAATAGAACACCAAGCTCCGTGGCGAGGAAGTTAGGCAATTTCGCCAGCCTCGACCCTAAACTGAAAGAAAGGGGTATTACAGGTCTATCAAACATTAGCAAACTTGATAAGGAGGTTTGGCATGAGTATATGCAAAACTGGGACACTGAGTTTTTCGAGGGTGAAAAGCTATTAGCGCAAATGAAGAACATAACTGTTGTTCAGCAAAATCAAGTCAATTTAGATGACCTGCCTTTGATGGAAGGAAGGGAAAGGGAGCGCTTGGTTAAAGTGAGAGTTAATCAATCAATATTTAGAAAGATAGTTCTATCTAACTTTAATAACATGTGTTGCATTACAGGTATCCAAATGCCTGAGTTGTTAGTTGCCAGCCACATAACACCATGGAGTAAGGATAAAAGGAACCAACTTAATCCAAAAAATGGTCTATCTCTTAATGCGCTACATGATAAAGCGTTTGATAACTTTTTAATTACGATTTCCGAAGACCTCAAGATTAAGATTTCATCTAGCTTTTATAAACACAAGGATGTGCCAAGTATTAAGGAGAACTTTATCAATTACGATGGACGTCAAATTATTGCACCTATTAAATTTGATCCGGGTGTGGCATTTTTAAAATATCATAATGATCGGTTCGAGTCTTAAAACTTCACTTTTATCCAATTGATTATTAAAACCGGCCTTAACTATCTTGGCTGGATGCAAAATATAAAACTCAATTACCCTTACCGGGATGGGGCCAACTATAAGAATTTTGGAAAAGGTTGTATTTGCTGCTAGTGAAGAGGTGTCTCTAAGCCACCTAAATGCACTTATTCAATCAAAACTGATTGATGCCACTTGGTTTCATGCAGAACAATGGCAACTGCCCGATTTACATTTTAAGCTTCGGTGCGATGAAACAGATCACACCTTTCATGATTTGAATATCTCGAATTGACAAACGAAGCACCAAATACTTTACTTACTTTAGCACAGTTCATGGCATTAGCTGAGCAAACGAATTGGATATATGAATTTTAAGCCTTTATTATACACTTTACTTTCTGTAATTGTTCTTTCTTCCTGTAAAAGCCGTAAGCCGGTTATTGTAGTTAACAACAGCCAAAAGGTTTATAAAAGCCAGATGGACAGCCTGCTGGATTTAACTAAGGCAATGGATACTGTAGCCCTGGCCGATAGCGCCGGCCATCCTATTCCATCGCAGTTTGTGGCTACCGTGAACTTTAACTTACGCAAGCCCAACTATGTAATTATACATCATACAGCCCAGGATTCTACACAGCAAACGCTCCATACCTTTACCCTGGCCCGCACCCAGGTTAGCGCACACTACGTTGTAGGGCGCGATGGCAAGGTAATTCATATGCTGAACGATTACCTGCGCTCGTGGCATGCCGGCGTTGGCAAGTGGGGTAGTATTACAGACATGAACAGCTGTTCGATAGGTATTGAACTTGATAATAATGGCCTCGAACCTTTTCAGGATGCACAGATTAAAAGCCTGCTTTCGCTGCTAACTTATTTAAAAAAGACATACAATATTCCCACTGCTAACTTTCTTGGCCATTCGGACATTGCCATTCCACGAAAAACCGACCCGAGCGCTTATTTTCCATGGAAAACGCTTGCTCAAAACGGCTTTGGCTTTTGGAGTGATGACGTTTTGGAACTGGCTCCCGAAAACTTTGATTACATAAGCGCCCTGCGTATTATTGGTTATGACACCCAAAAACTGCCAGGAGCCATTACTGCATTTAAACTCCATTTTATTCAAACCGACGTAAAGCCTCAACTTACACAGTTGGATTTAAACGTGCTTTATAATGTTTACAAAAAGTATTGAAATTATCTATGCCTTGATATTGCCATTAAGTATTTGCAGGAAGATGCCTTGTATGGAAGTGTTTAATAACTTTTGTTCGAGTAAAAACAAGGCTTTTAAGGCACTATATAAACAAGAAAAGCCGCTTCAATGAAGCGGCTTTTCTTGTTTTATACTTAATACTTATTTGGCAATTTCAAACACTGCCCTTACCTGGTAATTCAATTTAATTTTCTTAAAGTCGATGTCTGATTGCACAGCGACATCTGCACTTTTAAAGGACATGTTAGAAAACACTTGTCTGCCCATAGGCTCGTTATCTATCTCCTGAATTTCAATTGCACCGCCCAGCTTTTCGCCTATGCTGGTGAGTAGGTAAGTCGCTTTTTCGCGGGCAGCCTGCAAGGCTTTAATCTTCAGGTCGCGGCGCAAGTCCGCTTGTTTCGAATACTCATAACTATCAATACCGGTAGACTGGATGCCTTTGTCATCAACCTTACTTAAGATAGTATTAATGCTGTTCAGGTCGCGCAGCTTAATGCGATACTGTTTGCTGGCCAAAAAATCGGGGTTCTTCTTTTTGTCAATGATAATATTATATGCAGCAATGTTATTTACAGTGAAATCATCCTTAGCAATGCCAGCCTCTGTAACGGCTTTTTGCAGCTGTTTTTCAAGCGTGCTGATGTCCACCTTATTTTTACCGTTCATGTATTCCTTAAGTGCTATAGATACATAAATAATATCGGGGGTAACTTCTTGTTCGGCGCTGCCCATTACCTCAATTTTGCGGCGCAGATCGGTGGTTTGTGCAAACGAAGTAATGGTGATTGTTAATAGAGCGGCTAAAATGAATAGTTTTTTCATAGTTATTATGTGTTAGTTCTGTTGATGTAGACGAAGCCTGCCAACCTAATGTAACAAGCCCGCCTATTTAAATCAATGGACAGTTAGCCGATGAAATAGTTTAGTGAGCTATTGGTCCGAATCATAATTTTACTGAATTAACGAATAACAGTATTGAATAAGCCGGCAGGTGTACTTGTTTCATCTGCACATTTAAGCCTCTACAGCTTATCAATCCGCACCCAGCGCATACCAGCCGCTTCGGCAGCTTGCACACCGGCATTGCCGTCTTCAAACACCAGGCAGTGCCCGGGGGCTACACCCAGCAGTTCGGCCGCTTTCAGAAAAGGGTCGGGGTAGGGTTTGCCGTGCTCGGTTTCGCCAGCGCATACTAGTACCTCCACCAGGTTGTATATGCCCAATATTTGCAACGTCTTTTCAACTGCTATGCGGCTGCTGCCGCTTACTACGGCAATGCGCACTTGGCCTGCATGGTTCTTCAAGTGGTTTACCACATAATCTATCGGTTGGGTTTGCTCAATATACTGCTCCAAAAACAGCTTATATTTTTGTTCTTTAAATTCCTGAGGGTCAAAAGAGGTTTGGTAACGGTGGTTTATTTGTTCTACCACATTCACAATAGGCAGGCCGGCAAACTCGTCAATAATCGCACCGTCTATAGTTACGCCTTTATCAGCTGCTACTTTAATGTAAGTTTCGGTGTGGGCGCCCATGTTATCGGCCAGGGTACCATCGCAATCGTATAAGAAAGCTTTGAAATTTTCCTGACTAATTTTAACCAGGGCATCGTATTTCTGTTGGCTGTTTGTTTCCATAACTATAACCACAAAGTTCTTAAAAATATGCGCCTTGTAAAGCTGATATTAAAGCAACTTTCATAATTACAATTTTCACAATTTCGAACAAATAGCAAATTGTACTTTTAATTGCTGTAAATTCTTTATACGTTTGAAATTTTTGTTGATGTAGCTTCAACAAATTTTTGATCGGATTCCTCTATGCTACGTGTTGACAGCAGCAAACCCTGCCAGCTTATTTATGCACTTGCCCGCCATGAGTACCTCTCGTGGCTGATAGAGCCGCATATTGTTCAGCTCAATCCCAACGGCGAGTTTTCGCTTACACATCAGCGCCTGTTCTCTAACACCGCCCAGGAGTTTAGCAATTGCATAGATGAGACCGACTTGAAGCTCATTAAGCTTCTCGAAGATATGGAGCAGGGGCACATCATTAAAAAATACCATAAAAAGCCCGTGCGCCCGTACGAGTTTTTCAGCAAGGTGTTTAACGATCAGCTTTTCGACGTGATCCGCCCCAAGATTGAAAAGAAAATGGCCGAGGCGCTAAGCCTGATGACCAATAAGAAAATCTTCCTGATGAGCAAGGAGGGCTATCCTGCCGAAAAACAACTGCACCTGGCACAGGAACCGGCCACCGTTCTTTTCCACTTTAAGCGCGATGAGAACGAGATTCGCTATTACCCTACTATTAAATACCAGGGTATGAAGATCGAGTTTATGTTTAAAGGGGCAGATATTGTATGCAACCAGCCGGGCTGGATGATGCTGGACGACACCCTCTACTACTTTGATAAGGATGTGGAAGGCAAAAAACTACAGCCCTTTTTAAACAAGCGCTATATTGCCATTCCGCGCAGTGCCGAACAATCTTACTTCGAAAAGTTTGTGGCTCCCCTTATTGAAAAACACCATGTACATGCCGAGGGCTTTACCATTAATACCGAAAAGTATGATGCCCGGCCGGTGGTTAAACCTATTTACGTAGCGGGCGGCACTTCGCAAATACAACTTTACTTTAAATACGCCGGCTATGTATTTCCTTATGGTGATGGGCGGCAAATTTCGGTTAAGATTGACCGTAACGGCGATACATATACATTCCATCGTATTAAGCGCTCTGTTATCTGGGAAAAAAACAAGCTGCAGCAATTGGAGGATATGGGCCTTACCACCTCGTCGTCGCTGTTTCAGAACCTGGAGGTTAAGCATGAGAATGAGGAGGCCGACCGCTCATTCTCGGTGTTCGACTGGCTCAACCAGCACCATAATCAGTTGGTGGCAGCAGGGTTTGAAATTGAGCAACCCGAGGGTCAGAAACGCTACCTGTTTGGCAGCAGCAAGATTGATTTGCAGGTAAAAGAAAACAACGATTGGTTTGACATTCATGCCATTGTACACTTTGGGCCATACCAAATTCCGTTTATGGATCTGCGTAATCATATCCTTAACCGCAAAAAAGAATTTGTACTCCCTAGCGGCGAGATAGCGGTGATACCCGAAGAATGGTTTTCGCAATATGGCAACCTGCTTAATTTCTCGGAAGGAAACAAGGACCTTAAACTACGTAAACACCATATAGGCCTCATTAATGATTTGGCCGAAGGCGAGCTGGCCAGCATTACCATTAACCGTAAACTACAAAAGCTAACCGACTTTGACGAGCTGGAAGATGTTGATCCGCCGGTAAACTTTGCCGGCAGCTTACGTCCGTATCAAAAGGCAGGCTATAACTGGTTCCACTTTTTAAAAGATTACCATTTTGGCGGCTGCCTGGCCGATGATATGGGCTTGGGTAAAACCATACAAACGCTTGCCCTGCTGCAAAAAAACAAGGAGGACGCCGAGGCTATTGGTGCAACCAGTACATCGCTGCTCATTATGCCTACCTCGTTAATTTATAACTGGATAAATGAGGCTGCCAAGTTTACGCCTTTGTTACGCATGATGGTGCATACCGGCGCCTTTCGCTATAAATCGCCTGATGTATTTGGCAAGTATGATGTGGTGGTTACTACGTACGGCATCAGCCGCATTGATGTGGAACTGTTCAAAGCTTTCTTTTTCGATTATGTAATATTGGATGAAAGTCAGAACATCAAAAACCCTTCGTCCAAATCATACCAGGCGGTTAAGCAGCTTAAATCACGCCACAAACTCATCCTGAGCGGCACACCCGTTGAAAATACAGTGAACGATCTGTGGACGCAAATGTCGTTCATTAACCCGGGCTTATTGGGTAACCAGCAGTTCTTTTTAAACGAGTTTGTAACGCCTATTGAAAAAAAGAAGGATGAGGACAAAGCCCATCGTTTACAGGCGCTTATTAAACCTTTCGTATTGCGTCGCACCAAAGAGCAGGTAGCCACCGAGCTGCCGCCCAAAACCGAGCAGCTGTTTTATTGCCAAATGAGCGATGAACAGAGCGCAGTATACGAAAAGGTAAAATCTGAATACCGCAACGAATTGCTGCAAAGCCTGGAGGATGGCACCTTTGCACAAACACAAATACAGGTGTTACAAGGCCTGATTAAGCTACGCCAGATAGCCAATCACCCCTCTATGATTGATGAAACTTATGAAGGCGATTCGGGCAAGTTTGAGAACGTGGTACACACGCTGGCCAATGTGCTGGATGGAAATCACAAAGTGCTTATCTTCTCGCAGTTTGTAAAGCAGCTCAACATATACAGGCAGTATTTCGATCAGCAAAACATTAAGTATACTTACCTGGATGGCAGTACGCAAAACCGGGGTGAGGTAGTTAAACGTTTTCAGCAGGATGCTAAAACGCAGGTTTTCCTCATCTCCATAAAAGCCGGTGGTGTGGGTTTGAACCTTACTGAAGCCGACTACGTTTTTATACTCGACCCTTGGTGGAACCCCGCTGTAGAACAGCAGGCCATTGACCGTACGCACCGCATTGGCCAAACCAAAAACGTGTTCATTTATAAATTCATTACTAAAGATACGGTAGAAGAAAAGATATTAGCCCTGCAGCAACGCAAACTCAGTGTGGCACGTTCGCTCATTACTACGGAGGAAAGCTTTATCAAGTCATTATCGGCTGATGATATAAGGGAGATATTAGGATAAGCAATCATCCATGTATAAACCATCCTTTTAGAATTTGTTGCAATTGCATATATTGGTATCATTAATTCGCCGTTACTTATTTAAGGCAAGCAATTACCTTTTCGCTTCTACAGCATGTTAGATATCCATAAGCTACCCAAACAACCCAGTGTAGCCATTTCCTTTTGGAATGTGGGTAGCCTGCTGTATTATTCGAGCGCTTTATTTATGCTGGAATCTTTCTTTTACTGGAGCAAGTTTAAAGAAGCTTATGTTAATGAAGCCATTTTATTAAGCCTGTTTTGGCTTGGCAGCGTCCTTTTTGCCTTTAGCCATATTTTTATGGTGGTGATGGATGGATGGTCGCGCTATCAAAATTACAAGCGTATAAAAGATTACCTTTTTGTGCATGGCTTTACGCCCAAAATTGCCCGCTTGTATAAAGGCTCCAAATGCCAGCGCACCGCGTTTTTAGTAGCTGCCCGTGAGCTGGGTATGCAAGATGAAGTGTTACGCTATTACCGCAGGCTTGGTATTAAATGGTATCACTTTGTGCCGCACTTTATGATAAAAGACCCCTTCTTCCTGTTCAAAAAATATTTTTGGTCGCGCACCTTTCTCGAGAAACGTTACGAGCCTAAGTTTAACTACAGGCAGCTGAGGCCTGAAATTTCGCTATAATGCTTACCGGAAACTTGCTTAGCAAAACCTATGCTTCGGGTAAAGCTTTAGATAACGTAACCATTAAAATGGAGCCCGGGCAGATCTGCGGCTTACTCGGTAGAAACGGTGCAGGCAAAACTACATTGTTCCGTATTTTGTGCGGCTTGGTAAAGCCCGATTCAGGCAGTGTTGATATTACCTCAACCCGGCCCAAGCCCATAGGCGGCATTATTGAAAGGCCAGGCTTATATCCTTACCTCAACGCCTATGATAACATTCGCATTTTTGCAGGTATACAAGGCGCCCCGGCTTATAAAACTGCAATCGAACAAACGTTAACCAAAGTTGGCTTACCACTTGACCGCAAAGACCCGGTACGCAACTTTTCATTAGGAATGAAACAGCGCCTGGGTATTGGCATTGCCTTGTTGAATAATCCGGAGTATCTTGTGTTAGACGAACCCTTTTCGGGACTCGACCCAATTGGCGTTGCTTCGCTTATTCATTTGATTCATCAGTTGGCGGCAGATGACGGTATCTCTATCCTGCTTTCATCGCACTTAATGGGAGAGTTGAGCAAGTGCTGTCATTACCTGTATGTAATGGATAGGGGCAGGATGGTAAATGCTGGGCCAACCAACCAGTTAATTAATGATAATATAAGGCACTATAGCCTAACCGGCCCTAACCTTGTAACCTCACAAGCGCTCAAGAACTACGATGTTAAAATGGGCTTAAACGATGCCCGGGTGGCCTGCAACGCCATGCAAATACCAAAACTGCTCCAGGAAATTTTGGCCGAAGGCATACAGATTACGTCATGTACGCCCGAGCTGTCACTCGAGCAATTAGTAAAACAACCGGCATAATGAGGGCACTATTATCTGCAGAATTTCTGAAGTTGGTTAAGCAAAGTAAAACCTATTATGCCCTAGTTGCTATTTTCGTAATTGAGCTGCTTATTTTCATTACCGCCTACTACCAGGGCAGCGCTATATTGGATTTGCTGCTGAACAATCTCCGGCAGTCCTTTTATTTTGAAGGCACCTTGCTTAACGGCAACCTCATCATGTACATTGTGCTCAACTCCCTCTGGTTTAACGTGCCATTGATACTGATGATCGTTACATCGGGCATTGTAACCGATGAGTACAAGGATAATTCAGTACAAACCGTAATGCTGCAGGCGGTAAAAAAATGGAAATTTATGCTGGCTAAATACATAACGGCCGCTGCCTTTACACTGTTTGTAATTGCTGTTATGATGATGAGCACCTTTGCGCTGGCTTACGCCATTTTTGGCAGCGGCGACCTGGTGGTTTACATTGGCACGCTCAACTTTTTCCCGGCTAAAGAGGCATTTCAGCGTATATGCTGGGCTTTTGCATCGGGCAGTGTGGCTATGGTGTTTTACAGCATTGTAAGTATTACCCTGGCTGTTTGCATTAAGGAAGCCGCTAAAACCTGGATTGCCGCAGCACTGTTCCTCATCATTACCAACTTGCTGCTCAAGGCCGATTTTATACCGGCTCAATTTAATCTCTTTTTTTTCCCTAAACTGATTGATACCTGGCAGCAGCTATTTAATTATGAGGCCGATTGGTTTAAAATAGGACTAAACAACCTGATACTTGTACTGTACAGTGTATTGTTTGCGGCGGTGGGTACGTTAATCTTTCAAAAAAAGGATATTGGATGATGAGGATAGTTTATTGCCTGCTGTTTTTACTAAGCGCCCAAGTTATACGGGCTCAAAAGATAGATGCCGATTTAATACGCATTAAACAACGCATGGATTCGGTTAAGCATTTTTCGGCTACGGTAACGCTCGATCTGGATGTGCCTTTTATACGCATGCCTACCAAAAAAGCGCAGATCAAGTACACCAAAGGCAGCCGCATGAAGTTTTCCTCGCAAGATTTTGTAATGCTCCCTAAAAGAGGTCTTGATTTTTCGATGAACGAGATATTCAAGCACCCTTTTATCACCGTGGACAGGGGACAGGAAAAGCGCAATGGCAAAACGCTGAAAGTAATTAACGTTATACCAACCGATGCCCAATCAGACCTGGTGTTGGTTACCTTGTATATGGATGCCCGGGCCAGTCGCATTATGGAATCGGAGATTAATACCCGTAAGGATGGCTCTTATACTTTGTTGATGCAATATGCTGCAGCCAACAACATCCTCCCTAACTATGTAGAAGCCGCATTTGCCATTGAGCGCCTCAAAATCCCTTTCAACTTTATGGGAAAAGACACCAAAATTGATCGCAAAAAAATGCGCAGCATGGATACTAAGACGGGTAAGATCAAGATGCGGTTGAGCAACTACGATATTAAGTTAGGGTAACCGCTTGCGGATTCAGCATAGCATACACGTGTTCATTCCATATTTTACCTCGCTTAACTATTGAATGTTTTATAACACCCTGTTTCTCATAACCTGCTTTTTCTAACACCCGCATTGATGCTGGATTGCCACTGAAAATAAAGGCCTGTATACATATAATGTCAAGGTGCGCAAAGGCATAATTGGTTATCAGTTTTACAGCTTCAGGCATGATGCCCTTACCCCAGTACGCTTCGCCCAACCAGTAACCCAGCAAAGGTGTTTTCTGGTGCACATCCTGACGCATTTCCAAAGCTATGCCGCCAACGGCTTTCCCGTCAACAGCAATAACAAAGTTTACCAATGGGTTCTGGTTCTGCATCAGGTTCACCCAGCTCATGGCATCATCGAGTGTATACGGGTACGGAAAACGGTCGGCCAAAAAAGCACTCACGTTAGGATTATCAGCGTGGTGCTGTATTGATAAGGCATCCTCCAGGTGCCATGGACGTAAAACAAAGCCCGAACCCATTAATTCCATCGTGTAAAAATTGCATTGTAAATTAGCATAAACTTAGCTAAATGCACAATTTGAGGTTATATTTAGGCTGTATTTATCCTTCTCTTCAGCATGAAAAAACTGTTTACGCTTTATTTAATTCTATCTGTAACTGGTGTTAGCGCACAGAAACTCGAAAAGCTAACCATCGAAAAAATAATGAGTGACCCCAAATGGATGGGCACCTCGCCCGATGGCGTAAGATGGAGCGACGATAGTAAGAAGATTTATTTTAACTGGAACTCACAAAACGCTGATCGCAGTAGCCTTTATGCCATTACGCCCGGCAATGTTAAACCGCAACCAGTTAGTTTGGAAGAACGCAAAGCACTAACCGGCAACGGCGTTTGGAATAAAAAGCACACTATAAAATTATTTGAACGTAACGGCGATATTTTCCTGTCAGACTTAAAGCAAGGCAAGGTATTACCGCTTGCCCTTACTACCGACCGCGAAAGCAACCCGGCATTTAGCAGCGATGAAACCAAGGTTTTATTTATGCGCAATGACAACCTATACGCACTCAAGCTAAACGGAGGGGAGCTGGCACAGCTAACCAATTTTACGCGCACGGGCACCGCACCTGCTACGGCAACCGGGTTGGGTCAAAGAGGAGGCAGCCGTCAGGTGGGAGGGCAACAAGGCGCTGCGATAGCAGGCAATCCGCAGGAACGCTGGCTGCGTAACCAGCAAACCGAACTTTTTGAAGTAGTGCGCGAAAAGGCCAAAAATGACCGCCTAGATGCCGCTGAGCGTCGGGAACTACAGTCCAAAGCTTTAAAATCCATACCTATTGGCGAGCAGTCACTTAGCTTTGTGCAGCTTAGCCCTAATGGCCGTTATATCACCTACCGCCTCATAAAAGCGGCTGATGGTGCCAAAATTACCCAGGTACCTGCTTATGTAAATGCTTCGGGCTTTACCGAGGATATCCCCAACCGTACAAAAGTTGGCAGCCCGCAATCCAGCTCGCAATCTTTTATATTTGATACGCAGCGTGATACCGTTTATTCCATATCTACTAAAGAGATACCGGGCATTAAAGACTTACCCGATTATGTAAAGGATTACCCCAAGCAGTTGGATGAGCGTACCAAAAGTAACGAAGACCGTAAAGTTGTTGTACAAGGCCCTATTTGGAGCCCCAACTCACAGTATGCCATAGCTATTGTTACCGCACAGGATAACAAAGACCGCTGGGTGATGAAGCTCGACCCGACTACAGGTAAGCTAAGCTTACTGGATCGCCAACACGATGAAGCCTGGATTGGCGGCCCGGGCATTGGCGGCGGCGGGTTCAGTGCGGGCAGCACGGGCTGGCTGGATAATACGCATTTCTATTTTCAAAGTGAAGCTAGCGGTTACTCTCACATTTATACAGTTGATGTAAACACCGGCGCTAAAAAGCAGCTAACCAGTGGTAAATGGGAAGTATCTGGCTTAAGTTTATCGGTCGATAAAAAGAGCTTTTACTTTACCGGCAATTTAGAGCATCCGGGCATTACGCACTATTACCGCCTGCCGGTAACAGGGGGTATACCGGTTAAACTCACCAGCCTTAAAGGTGGTAACGAGGTTGAGCTATCTCCCGATGAGAAGTGGCTGGCTATACGTTATTCTTATTCTAACAAGCCCTGGGAGCTATATATACAGCCTAACAAGGCGGGCGCTAAGCCAATTAAGGTAACGCAGTCCATATCGGCTGAGTTTAACTCCTATGCCTGGCGCGAACCGGAAATGGTGACCTTTAAAAACCGTTACGGCATTGATGTTTACGCACGTGTGTATACGCCCAAAATAGCGCACCCAGCCAAACCGGCCGTTGTTTTTGTGCATGGCGCCGGTTATCTGCAAAACGTACATTACTGGTGGAGCTCCTATTTTAGGGAGTACATGTTTAATAATATGCTCGCCGATAACGGTTATACCGTAATTGATATTGATTACACAGGCAGTGCCGGCTACGGCCGCAACTGGCGCACCGGCATTTACCGCCACATGGGCGGTAAGGACTTGGATGACCAGGTAGATGGTGTAAAGTTTTTGGTTGAAAAATATGGCGTGAACCCCAAACACGTGGGTATGTATGGCGGCTCGTATGGCGGTTTCATGACCCTAATGGCCATGTTTACCCAACCCGATGTTATTGCCGCAGGTGCCGCCCTGCGCTCTGTAACCGATTGGGCGCATTACAACCATGGCTATACCGCTAATATTTTGAATGAGCCTTACAATGACGAAAACGCTTACAAGCAAAGCTCGCCTATTTATTTTGCAAACGGCTTAAAGGGCCGCTTGCTGATGGCCCACGGTATGGTAGATGTAAACGTAAATTACCAGGACATTGTCCGCCTTTCGCAAAAGCTAATTGAGCTGCACAAAAACAATTGGGAACTAGCTTCTTACCCGGTTGAAGACCATGGTTTTGTACAACCTAGTAGCTGGACCGATGAGTATAAGCGCATTTACAAATTGTTTGAAGAAACGCTTAAGCAGCAATAGCTCATAAACACAAATATTAATGAATACTACAGGGAAATTCACTTGAACTGATAAGTGGTATGCTTTGCATAACACAAGGTTGTTTATTAGTATTTGTAGCCAACAATAAATGTAATTAGCATTGGTATTATCTTTCCGCTTCTCAAACTCATTTTTTACTCAATTGTAATGAAGTAGGCACTAACAAGAGATGTGATTGCTTACTTAAAACAATAAGAAAATGAAATACAGAATATTAGGCAATACGGGCATACAGCTTTCGGCTATAGGTTTAGGGTGTATGAGTATGAGCCATGCCTATGGCGAACCCAATGATGAGGAATCGATAGCCACCCTGCACCGGGCGCTTGATTTAGGCGTTAACTTTTGGGACACGGCAGATGTTTACGGCAACGGCAAAAACGAGGAACTGATATCTAAGGTGCTGGTACCAAACCGCGATAAAATATTTATAGCAACTAAGTTTGGCTTCAGAGCGAATGCCGATGGCAAAGGCATGTCGTTTGACGGTTCGCCGGCCTACATGAAACAGGCCGTTGAAGCCAGTTTGAAACGGTTAGGAGTTGATGTGATAGATTTGTATTACGCCCACCGTATTGACCCTAACATACTGGTTGAAGAAATGGTTGGCGCCATGGCTGAACTGGTAAAAGAAGGAAAAGTGCGTTACCTGGGCTTATCAGAAGCATCGGCCAACTCAGTGCGCAAGGCGCATGCTGTGCATCCAATCAGCGCGCTACAGAGCGAGTACTCATTACTCACGCGCGAGCCGGAAGAAAATGTGCTTCCACTTTGCAAAGAATTAGGTATAAGCTTTGTTCCGTTTAGTCCGCTGGCGCGTGGCTTGGTTACCAACACGCTAAACACCAATGAGCTAAAGGAGGGCGATTTCCGAAAAACCCTGCCACGTTACCAGGAGCAGTACCAGGAAAACAACAGCAAGCTTACCGCCGGTTTTGCCCAAATAGCTGCCGGCAAACAATGCACACCATCGCAACTGGCCCTGGCTTGGGTACTGGCGCAAGGCGAGCACATTATACCTATACCGGGCACCAAAAGACGTAAGTACCTCGAAGAAAATGCAGGATGCACCGATGTAACCTTAACCGATACCGATTTTAAAAACATTGAGGAACTGCTGGCCAAATACCCCAATACCGGCGACCGCTACAGCGAAGCGAACTGGAAACAGGTTGACAGGAGTTAAGAATATTTCACACTGTTATTACAGCGATATTAAAAAGGCTTTTAACTATAATTAATGATGACTGCATTACAAGCGAACCATTGCTGAAGATACTGTACTCCTGTTACCATACCCGCAGCCTGGACTCTTTGCATACTCAACCGGCCGCAGCCTGGCTACCTTTAAGCGCGATTTTGAGAAAACGTTTTTCATACCACGCCCAGCCGCTGGCTGCAACAACATGCCTGCGGGAGGCTTACCATCTCCTTGAAGGAAAAGGCCGCCGCCCGTCCGAGGTTTTGCTTGAGCACCTGTCTCACTTTTCATTCGCCTTTAAAAAGGCCTACGATATGGCGCCCTCAACGATGTTATTTTAATAGAACAACAAAAGGCTCCTGGTTGGAGCCTTTTGTGTTAATCCTAAATGCTTGCTACAAATGGGGCTTTATGCACATAGGTAGCACTACTTAGTTCCTGTGCTATAAAAGCCGCCAGGTCTGCTGTACTAATTACATCGCCCGGGCAATCATGTAAATTTATGGCAAGATTTCGTCGCTGTTCCGTTTGTTCAATCCAGGGCAGGCGTATCATAGTCCATTCTAATGTAGATTGTGATAACAATTGATAAGCTTGCTGCTTATCGTTAACCACATCAGGGTAATGTTGTCGCATCCAGTTGCTTTTGGCTTGGTTGGCTTCGCTTTTATGATCACCTTGCACGTCAACCGTTAGTCCGGATAAAAAAATGTATCGCTTTATATTATGCTGCTGCATAGCGTTAATGACATGCCGCGCTGCCAAAGCCGACACAAGCGGCTCGCCGGGTGTTTGCCCAAGGGCGCTTACTACCGCTGTGCAACCTGCTGTCCAATCCGAAACCGTCTCAGCATCGCGCACATCGCCAGGTACAATTACTAACTTAGGGTGTCGAAAATCTAAACCATCTGGCTTGCGCAGCAACGCTTTAACTGTGTAACCTCGATTTATAAGGTGTTTAAGAATATATCTACCAGCTTTGCCGGTAGCGCCCAAAAGCGCTATAGTTGTGTTCTTCATTTTTTTGTCTTTATAAATATTCAATGAATGCTCCAAAAATTTGAGCATAAGAAGGGAGTCCGGACTAACCTGTTAATCCGTTTTTGTAAGAAAGATATATTTTATAAAGACAGTAGAATGCCGTAAAGATAAAGACTGTTGATAATGTTTCAGTTGTTCGAGAAAATTTATATATCGCCCTCCTGATATTTTTGATAAGTTTCAACAAAGTCATGAAGGCCCGCCTGTGCATATTTTTCAATCTCCCGGTCTAAGTGCCCATACTGCCGGGCATAATAAGGGCCTGACGCATGAAAGCAAACCGCATTTTTAATAATGCCCGATTTTAGCCCCAATTTTTCTCTGAAAGCAGTTGCTAAAAAGCCGTCCTCGCCAGTCTTCATATTAATATCGGCGAACATAAATTTCCACCAGAGCTTGCGGTACTGTTTCTTTCTAAAACAAGTACACCAGCCGCCCGTTGGGCCATGTTGTATGGTCTTACCATCAATCGTCTCTTCTGTGTAATGCTCAGCAGGTGGTTTCGCCCCATTGGTAAATTCATCCTGGATAACGTTGAGCGCAACAAAACCATAATTGGAAAACGTTTGCATGTAATCGGCAAAAATGCTGTCCATATTTTTCGGAAAGGCCAGCACATCGTCATCAACCACTACAATATACTCGCCCCTGGCGTAACCAAATAGCTTTTTGTAAGAACTTAAGCCGTAGTTCTTTTTACGGCGAATAATGCGTATTAATTTATTGGCCTTGTAACGGTCAAGCACTTCGCCCGTTTTATCGGTAGAGCCATTGTCCATCACAATAATTTCGCATTGTATTGGGTTAGCCAGGCTGTTAGTTAATTCTTCCAGGCATTTCTCCAAAAATTTATAACGGTTCCAGGTCAGAACAACGAAGCTGAATTTCATATTATTTATAATAAGGGGGGCATTGCTTGAAAGTAAGAGTTGTTGGGTACGAATATATTCTTAAAGTGCCACAGAGAGGCCTTAAAATAACGCAAAATTTAAAATACCTATCTTTGCCACATGGAGATTTTAGATCCAAACCTGCAGCTTTACCTCGAAACGCATTGCGATACCGAGCCCGAAGCGCTTAAGAAAATTAACCGCAACACTCACTTAAAGCAATTAAAGCCTCATATGTTGAGTGGGCATTACCAGGGCCGCTTACTGAGTATGCTGAGCAAATTAGTGCAACCAAAACTGGTTTTAGAAGTTGGCGCATTTACCGGCTACGCTACCATTTGCCTGGCCGAAGGGCTGGCAGAGGGCGGAAAAGTGCATACCATTGAAGGCAACCCCGAACTGGAAGAAACGCTGCGCAACAATTTCGAACTGGCTGACGTACAAGACCGTATAGAGCTTTACATAGGCGACGCCCGGGAGGTTATATTTGGATTTACAGAAAATATTTACGACCTTGCCTTCATCGACGCAGATAAGAAAAGCAATTTGGCTTACTTTGAGTTGATAATTGACAAATTACGACCGGGAGGTTTAATAATAATTGATAACGTTTTGTGGAAAGGTAAGGTATACGGCGATGCTAAGGATGCCGACACCGAACTTTTCAGAAAACTAAATGACACAATAGCTGTTAACACACAGGTTGAAAAAATAATTCTTCCTGTACGCGATGGCGTATTGATCATCAGAAAAAAGTAAATTATGAAGAAAATCTTACTGTTTGCATGTTTGCTAACTTCCACCTTTGCAGCTTCAGCACAAAAAAACACTTCGAAATCCTATATCGATAAGTTCAAAGATAATGCCATTCGCATTATGCACGAGAGCGGTGTGCCGGCCAGCATCATTTTAGCTATAGCCATGCACGAAAGTGCCAGCGGAAACAGCAAATTAGCACGTACGCAAAACAATCATTTTGGTGTAAAAGGCAGAAGCCCTGTATCCTATACCGGACGCAAGCCCACCAGATCATCCTACAAACAGTACGACTCTGACGCAGATTCGTTCCAGGATTTTGCCCGTATCATGACAGAGCGCAAGCAATTCAGCCACTTATCGCAATCGCTTTCGCATTATGATTACAAAAGCTGGGTAAAAGGGATACAGCGCAGTGGCTACGCCAGCAGCAAAAAGTGGGGCGCGCAAGTACTGGGCTTGATTAACAAATACGAGCTGCATGCCTATGATGAGCAGCCCGACTCTGTAAAAGCTGCCGAACCAAAGAGGCACTAAGCATAAATCAATAATCTACAATAATGTCATCTCGAACAATAGTGAGAGATCTTGTTCAAATTATAAGCCACTGGCTTAAAACAAGATTTCTGATTATGAATCGAAATGACATTTTTATTTACAGACACTTTTTTCCGCTACTCTGCCTGTCGCATATCCAAATTTTTAAATCGTGATTAAGAATACCTTATACCTGCTGTTGATTACTGCATTGCTTTCATCCTGCTCAACCCGTAAACGTGTGCAAGGCAGTAGCAATGTAAACCGTGATGCCAAAAGTGAGGCGGCTAAACGGAACAACGAGCGGGTACGTAACGAGAATCAGAGCGCTATAAACGGTTATTCAAAATATACGGTTACCTCCTACATTGATCGCTTTAAAGGCATTGCCATAAAAGAGATGAACTTATATGGCATACCAGCCAGTGTTACCCTGGCGCAAGGGTTGTTTGAATCGGGCTTCGGCAATGGTGAGTTGGCGCGTGTAGCTAATAACCACTTTGGCATTAAATGTACCAGCGACTGGGCCGGTCGCAGCTATTATAAGGATGACGACAACCCAAACGATTGCTTTAGGGTTTACAATAATCCTGAAGACTCCTACCGCGATCATTCTGAATTTTTGAAACGCAAACGCTATGCAAGGTTGTTTGAGTTAGATAAGAATGATTATGAAGGTTGGGCTTATGGTTTAAAAGAATGTGGTTATGCAACCAACCCGCAGTACCCCCAGCTTATCATCAACGCCATAAAAAAATATGGCCTCGACCAATATGACCGGCCAGAGGGCGAACTGGCTAAAATTAAACGTGAAGACCGCGTACTGAGCCAAATTAATCAAAACATAGGTAAATCGGTTAAAGACTCGCTCATACGAACCGCCCCTGCTAATAAACTATATACGGTAACCACCGGCGATACACTTTATTCTATCTCCAAGCGTTTTGGCCTTACTGTTGACGAACTGAAGGCGCTGAACAATATGTTTGATAACAACATTAAAATAGGCCAGCCACTTATTGTAGGTAAGTAATTTATAGAGCGGATGTGCAGCCTAATTAAACCAATGGTGTTAAAAATGGTTAAATTTAGCAGCTAAGTGTTTATAATCTGTTATCTCTGCAAATCCGTTTAAGTCTGGGTGTTTTAATGAAACTATGGTTAAGTATTATTTTTTGCCTTGCGGCAATCCACGTGTTTGCACAGGATAAACCTGTTGCTGGCCTGGTGTTTGACCAAAACACCCACGAGCGTATAGCCAAAGTAAACGTACGTAACCTGCGCAACGGCCAATCGGTATATAATAATTTGAAGGCCGAGTTTAAAATAATGGCACGGCCGGGCGATGTGCTAATCATTAGCAAGCAAAATTATTTTTCTGATACCATTACACTGAAAAGCTATGCCGACCAGATGGTGTACCTTAAAGCCAGCAGCATTATGCTAAATGAGGTGAACGTGCGCGACACTGTGCTAAGCGCGCAAAAAAAGCTGGAAAAAACCAAACGCGATTACAGCAAAATATACGGCTCGCTCAGTAACCGCGATTTACTAACCGTATCGCCCGGAGGCGGTGCTGGTATTGGTATTGATGCTATTTGGAACATGATTAGCAAAAGCGGCCGCAACGCCGAGCACTTGCGCCAGATTATTGAGCAGGATTACAAGATAAACGTAATAGACCAGCGCTTTAACAAAACCTTTGTACAACAGCTAACTGGCTTGCAGGAGCCGCAACTCACCAATTTTATGGTAAAGTACCGGCCCAGCTATTATATGGCTACCACCGCGTCCGACTACGAGTTTGCCAGTTACATTAAAGCAAACCTCAAGCGTTTTTTACGTTACCCTAATGCGGCTTCCATGCCCTCGCTTAAATAAAATATGGGTTACCCTGTTGTTATCGCACCTTTTTTAAAAGTAGATGGTATGGCGCTGTTTCCTTTTATACTGGTAAAAAGCCAAAGGCTTAAACAAGATCAGGTACTCATCAGGCATGAAACTATTCACCTCAAGCAGGCATTGGAGTTGTTGATTATTCCTTTTTACATGCTGTATCTTGTAAATTATCTCATAAACCGGTTTAAGTACCCAGGTCACCAGCAGGCGTATGAACAAATAATTTTTGAACGTGAGGCTTACCGTAACGAGCGCAACATACACTACCTTAAAAACCGCCCTTTTTGTGCCTGGTTAAGGTATATGAACAAGTAAAAGCAATCTAATTGAAATGATATTTTAATAAAAAGCGCGTTTTTGCGTTATTTGTCTAATATGTTAAGAACCGCACTCGGCTTTTTTTTTGCTTTCTTAATCACGTCATCGTTGGCTATGGCTCAGCAAACCGACAGTTTGCGCCGTGCTACCGATAGTTTAGCCCGGGTGGCGGCCCAAAAACTGCAACGTACAACCGACAGTTTGCGCCGTGCCGACAGCCTGCGCCGCGACAGTATAAAAATTGATACCAACCTGGTTAACCGTTACCGTGTTGATCCTAGGCGCAATGCCCTGCCCCAACGTTTGCGACCCGTACAAATACTCCCCGAGGTGATACCCGTTACCATGCTCGATTATAAGGTAAGCTACTGGCACAAGGCGGTGATTTTTGGTATAAACTTTAACCAAGCGGGCTTTAGTGATAACTGGACGGGTGGTGGTGTAAACGCCTTTGCACTAGGTGGCAACCTCGATTATAAACTGGAGTATAACAAACAGCCATTTGTATATACATCGCAGCTTATTTTACAATACGGCAAAACCAAAAACAAGAACCAGATGAGCCGAAAAAGCAACGACCGTATTTTTTGGGATAACAAGATAGCCACACAACTTTCTAAAAGCTGGTTCTTTTTCGGATCTTTAAGCTTTGAATCGCAGTTTGATAAGGGCTTTAATTACGATGCCAACAATAAGCGTTCACCCATACTCATTTCACAGTTTATGGCGCCTGGTTATGTAACCGAGTCATTAGGTTTGGAGTATAAGCCAACCAACTATTTTGATTTACGTATAGGTACCGGTACCGCAAGGCAAACGTTTGTATTAACTGATAAGCTAAAATATACATTATCAAGCACAGGAGACTCTGTTGTTTACAACGTAGTAAAAGGAAGAAGAGTATATAACGAGCTTGCGTTTCAGGTAGTGGCTTTGTTTGACAAGGAAATTATGCAGAACCTGCGTTTTACCAGCCGTTATCAGCTATTTATTCCATACGGCCGCAGCTTCGCTGATATTGATCACCGCCTCGACCTTACTCTGGCGGCCCGGGTAAACCGCTTAATTGCAGTAACCATTACCGGCGTAGCTTTGTATGACCAGGATGCCAACAAAAACTCAGGAAGAGACCCGGGCATTCAGGCTAACGAAAACCTGGCTATAGGCGTTCTGTATCGGTTCCCATAAAGTAATCACTTATTACATAACAGGGTTGCAGCTAACAATGCAAGTTGAACCCTAACTGGTCGTTCTGCTTTTTCAAGAACCAACCCCACCTTGTCAACCGCAGCAAATATATTACTCTTGTCGCACTGATCGTTAGTCATTAGTAGGCCGGTTTCATTCACAACCGGCAGCTCCAGCTCATTATACGCGGGCAGGGTTACAAATTAATTTACAGCTAAGGCTTCACTGCACAGGCACCAGCTCGGCCAAGGGGCAAAGCCCGGCGCTTTTTTATCGGCAAGTGAGGCTTGTTGATAGCCTATGTAACCTTTTTCACTGGCGTGTATTCGCAAACGAGTTATTTAATCTTAAATCCAACCTTGTGTAATAGCACTGGCTACCAGCTCGGGCGTTGACGCCAGACCTGTTTTTTTAAGAATATTTTTACGGTGAGTAGATACGGTTGCAGTGCTTATAAACAGCCTCATTCCAATTTCTTTACTGGTGCAACCTTCCGTTAATAAGATGACAATCTGCCTTTCGCGCCGGCTTAATGACTCGAGAAAAGATGCACAAGCTGCTTTTCCGCCAACATTTATATAGGAGGGCTCCCCTTGCATACCAATAAAAGATAACGTGGGGGTACCATCTCTTTTTAAGTAGGTAATGTCTGTATGAACACAAAGTGTATTTACAAAAATGCCACTTTGGTCAGGGATGATATTAAGCATTTGATGTAAAATCCTGATATATTTCCCATCCGCTCTTTTTATCCTGAAATCATATCTAACCTTGTATTTTACAATCCTTTCCTCCTCCATAGGGTTGAAGAATTTAACTACCTGCTTTTCAAAAAGCATAAAATAAGGAAGATCATCAGGATGTATCAGGCTTAAAAAGAACGGTGCATTAATTTGTTCTATCCTATATCCAAGTATACCTGGCATTTCCGGACTGATAAACTCAAAGTCCATTCTTCGGATATTAAACATATAATGGTAAAAGCTGCCTACACAAAAGAGATGCAACAGGCTTTGGTGTAATTCTATTTCAGCCGCCAGGCCTTTAAGGCGTTCGTCTGATGCTATAGTGGCCCATATTTTTTGAGCTTCCTGATAAATTGCAGGATTGGTGTATTGCATATGCTTGCTTTAAAAAGAAACAGTTTAGATGCAAAATACAAGTGCCCTATTCATATAATACCCATTTGTGGGTATTGATAGCGCATTAACAGCTCAATATTTTTGTGTGATGATTAATGTATGAATTTAATAAATTAATTATAAAACCAAAAAATTAACACTAAACCTATCACAATTATGAAGCTTAAAAACTTACTTCTGCTTGTTTTATTAATGGCAAGTATGCAGTTGTACGCCCAAGAGCGTTCGGTATTCCGCAAAGGTTATTTAAGGCTAGGTCTCAATCAGTTAGGAAGCGATTTAAGCCCAAACCTTACACCCAGAGAAAATATTTTTGATGGCCGCTTTGGCGCCGGAACCGGGTACGTATTGGAGCAAGGTCACATATACTATTTTAAGAAAAATGCTACCCTTATTAATTATGGTTTAGACTGGACTATAATTTCATTGAATTACAATAAAATGGATGAATGGGAAAACTATGCCATGGCAGCCGGTGCACCAAATGCTTATGTGGATGGTACTAAAATAGCAGCAGCGGCATCTACTAAGTTAGGACCCGTTATCTCGTTTAACCCGCTTGAAAAGCTGGTTGTTGATTTACGTTTTCAGATAGCACCTACGTTGCGTTTTTTCGACTTTAATTATTCGGATGGAGATGAGAATACAGGTAACGACCGTTATTTTTCTTTCACCAATAATGCGCAGGATGACTTTGACGGAGAAAGTGTGAAAAACCGTATATCCTTTGGTGTTGCCACCAACTTTGGTATCACCCTACGCCGCCAGGCTATTGGGCTGTCACTCGATTATGTATCGGGCAAGGTAAATAGCAATTACGAAGCTTATGACAGCAAAGCAGGCAATACCTTCGGTAAACAAAAAATACCAGCGCATAACCTGCAATTAAAGCTGAGTTTTACGCTATAATTATTATGCAAAATGCCGGTAAGCTACCGGTTAGGCTTAACCACTACCGGGGCTGATTGAGGCCGCGGTGCAAAGCCCGGGGCCTTTTTTACCAATAGGTAAGGCTGTTTATTTTTATCAAGCGTCCTGATAACCTTGTAATCGCCGGTGCGGGTTAAATTGATCATATCCTGGTGCTGCAGCACTTGGCCGCCTTCGTCTTTAATAGGCAAATTGATTTCTGTTTTATTACCCGTTATTGTTACTGTTTTGGGTACTGGCTGTTGCTTGGGGTAGCCTGTTAAAGGCAAGATGGAAACTGCCGCTACAGTATAAATTTTAATTGCAAATTGTTGAAAGGCGTTCATATTAATGCTGTTAATAAAGCAATATACTAAAAGATGCCAATAACTAATTATTTAGTTAATTTAATTAACTAAATCCACGCTCAATATCTGTTACTAATTTCTTATTTATCGATTGCCGACTTCCTTTAAGGAGGGCTTCGTGCTGTGGTCCTCTCTTTTTTGTTCAAGTTTCCGCACCCACTCTACCTACACTAAACCTCATTTCCTGCAACTTACAATCCGTAACTTACAACAAAAAAACTTACCTTTGTAACCTCAAAATAAAGCACAAAGCAAGCATGTTTGAAAATCTTTCCGATAAGTTAGACAGGGCGTTTAAAGTCCTGAAAGGACAGGGAACCATTACAGAGATCAACGTGGCCGAAACCATGAAGGAAATTAGAAAAGCCTTACTGGACGCCGACGTGAACTATAAAACAGCCAAAGCCTTTACAGATGATGTAAGGCAGAAAGCACTGGGCGAAAACGTATTAACTACCATTTCGCCGGGCCAATTGCTCACCAAGATCATGAATGATGAGCTGACCACCCTAATGGGTGGCACCACGGCCGAACTGAATTTTCCGGCTACGCCTACTGTTATCCTCATTGCAGGTTTGAACGGTGCGGGTAAAACCACTTTTAGCGGTAAGCTGGCTAACTTTTTAAAAACGCAGAAAAACAAAAAGCCTTTATTGGTTGCTGATGACGTTTACCGCCCAGCGGCTATTACCCAGCTACAGGTTTTGGGTGAGCAGGTAGGCATACCGGTTTACGCCAACCTGGAAAGTAAAGACCCCGTAGCTATAGCCCGCGAAGGTATTGCACAGGCTAAGCAAAACGGCAACAACGTGGTTATTATTGATACCGCCGGCCGTTTAGCTATTGATGAGGCCATGATGCAGGAAATTGAGCAGATTAAAGCTGCCGTTAATCCGCACGAAATACTTTTTGTGGTAGATGCCATGACCGGTCAGGATGCGGTGAACACGGCAAAGGTATTTAACGACCGCCTGGACTTTACCGGCGCCGTATTAACCAAGCTGGATGGTGATACCCGCGGTGGTGCGGCCTTGTCTATTAAATCGGTAGTCAACAAGCCAATCAAGTTCATAGGCACGGGCGAAAAGATGGAAGCGCTTGACGTTTTCCACCCCGACCGTATGGCCTCGCGTATTTTAGGCATGGGCGACGTGGTATCGCTCGTAGAGCGTGCCCAGCAGCAGTTTGACGAAAAAGAAGCTGCCGAACTGCAAAAGAAGATTAGGAAGAACAAGTTCGACTTTAACGACTTTTACAGCCAGATACAGCAGATCAAAAAAATGGGTAACATGAAAGATCTGATGGGCATGATACCGGGCGTAGGCAAAATGATGAAGGATGTAGAGATTGGTGATGATGCGTTCAAGAACATCGAAGCCATTATATCATCCATGACCCCGTTTGAGAAATCGAACCCTGATAGCATTAACCAAAGCCGCCGTGCACGTATAGCCAAAGGCTCAGGCACCGATTTGCAGGAAGTAAACCGCCTGATCAAGCAATTTGAAGACATGCGCAAGATCATGAAACAAGTAAGCAACCCCGCCGCCATGGCCAACATGATGCGCAGAATGCCGAAAATGTAGTTGAATTAGAGTCAAGACTCGTTAAATAACAAAACCGCCATGCTGATAAAGTGTGGCGGTTTTGTTATTTAAAACAGAAAAAGAAAAAATCGTTTTTAATATTATCAGATTGGGTCTAGTATTATTACCTTAGATTAACCTAGTAATTAAACTTAAACAAAACCCATTCCAATAATGGCTCAACTGCAAGCAATCTCTACAAATCTTTTAACATTAACAGACGAAAATCGAACAAGCACTAGAGAGAAAGTCGAAAACACACTAACATCGGAACTTATTATTGGTATATGTGCGCCTATTGGCTCAATGCGAGAAATTGTCATTAAAACAATAGAAAATGTTTTGACAAATACTTATGATTATGAGGTTGAAAAAATAAAGTTAAGCCAATTTATAGAAGAATACACTCCTACAACATTTACTTCTCAACCAGGTCAAACAGACGCTTTTACTCTATTTAAAACTAAAATAGATGGAGGCGACCATCTAAGGAAAAGTTCAGGAAGTAACTCATGCCTTGTTGAACTAGCTATATTGCATATACTAAAAGATCGATTGGGACCAAATGTACCGTTAAGTGGTGATTTAAGTAGCGCTATTCAAAATTTAAAAAGTCGAAGGAAGTGTTATATAATTGATTCCTTAAAAAATAAGGAAGAGCTTGAATTGTTACGATCCGTCTATGGTAGCATATTTTATTGCTTTAGTATTTTTTCGCCAGAAGAAGAAAGAAGATTGATTTTGAGTAAAAAAGGGTTATCAGGCCCTGAAATTGACAGGTTAATAACAACAGATGAATTTGAGAATAATTCTCACGGGCAAAATGTAAGAAACACCTTCATTGAAGGAGACTTTTTTGTTAGAATTTCAAAAAACAATGAAGATGTGCTACAAAGGAAGGTAGAAAGATTTTTAAATATCATATTTGAAAGTGAAATAGTAACACCGACACCAAATGAGATAGCGATGTATGAAGCTAAGTCGGCAGCAGGTAATTCAGCATGTCTATCTAGACAAGTAGGTGCTGCAATTACAAATGAAAAAGGAGAAATAATATCTAGAGGGTGGAATGATGTACCAAAGTTTGGAGGAAATCTTTACAAAGATGGAGATCCTGAAGACCATCGTTGTATAACTACAGGCGTTTGCTCAAACGACTTAAAAAAAGACGACGTAACAATAGATATTGTTAAAAACTTAGTGACAAATTTAAAATTAAAGGAAGTATTATTTGGTGGTCGAGATATTAGCGAAGAAAATGATATTTTCAAAACAATAGAACAAGTTGTACGAAAGAATTCCAAAGTAAAGGATTTGATTGAATTTTCTCGATCAGTACACGCAGAGATGCATGCTATTATTATTGGAAGTCAATTAGGCGGAAGGAGAATGATTGATGGAAAGTTATTTTGTACTACATATCCCTGTCACAATTGTGCAAGGCATATTATAGTAGCTGGTATAAAAGAGATTTATTACATTGAGCCATATAAAAAAAGTCTAGGGACCATTTTACATGAGGATGCATTAACTGAAAAAGAAGATAGTCAAACAAAAACAAAAATACTCATGTTTGATGGAGTAGCACCAAGAAGGTATTTAGAATTTTTTACGCAACGAAGTGAAAGAAAAGATAACAGCGGATTAATGATAAGGAAAGATAAGAGCACGATTTCTCCTAAATCTAGATTAACTTTGCAATCATTACCAACATTAGAAATGCAGTCTATTCATTCACTCACCGAATCTGGATTTTTACAGGCATGAAAAAGACAAATAACAATAAACAATTAAAGATTGACTTTTCTGCAAAAAGCCCCTCTCAAAAGAGCGCAGTTACGGCTAAAGTTGTAAATATTAGTATCCATTCAAGGCGAAGCTTTGCTTCGTTTATTGTAAAAAATTCAAAATCATTTTAATTAATATTATTTTCTATACTTGTTGGATAACCCCATGCATTAGCGCACGCATGACATATGTGCCAGCAATAAGCCCAAGAACTCTTAAATCCACAAAACCGCCATGCTGACCTATCAACATGGCGGTTTTACCTAACGTGTAACAAGGCACAAACGTTAAAACTAGTTAGCGTACATCACCTTTTACCTTGGCGGCAGTGCTACGGCCAGGTAAATAAATTTGTAAACCAAAGCTTAAGTTCAGATTACTTTGGGCGCCTGCGTCGCCAAAACCAGCAACGCCATTGTATTTCAACAAAGTCTCTAACCCAATGTTAGGTGTAATAAAATAGGCAAAGCCCGGTCCGAAACCATAATCCAGGCCATTAGTATGGCCACCGCCATCGCTTACGTTAATACCGCCTACACCTAAATTAGCTTCACCAAAGAACCGGCCATGGCGCAGTACATTTACATCGGCACCAGAGTAGTATCGGCCTAAGCCACCTACGCCGTATTTAATGGTGGTGCTGGAATTGTGCGCAGTTTGAAGGCCAAAGTTTACATAGCCACCCAGTGCAATATTATCCTGAATAAACCAAGCCGCCTTTGGCGTGATATCAAAGCTGATTACTTTCGAATCGTCCAGCCCTAAACTCAGGTTGGCAAAGTTACCGCCAACCAAAACATTACCACGTTGAATTTGAGCACGAACCAACGTGACAGATGTAAGTAGAACAAGTACTGTTAAAAGAGTAAATTTTTTCATTTAGCTTATTTTTATTTAACCATTAATTAAGTGAGGGACAATTGTACATCTTATTTGTTTTAAAGGATAATTATTGAAGGTTTTCTGCACCTGTATAAGGGGCGATAGGATTGGGGCTTAGAGTTTTAAATACAGGCACAACTTTTGCCGCAATTGAAACCTAACAATCTACAAGAACGATGAAAAGCTTTGAAGAATTAAAACCCATAGCCGAACGCTATCTGCAAGAACTGATTGCCAAGGATAAGAACCAATCCGAAATCGAATTTCCGTTTGATGAAGAAGGCGTAAGGTATGAAGCCAAGTACGTGCTTAATAAAGAAGACGGCCAATGGCAGCCCGAATTTATAAAACCGTTTACTACTAAGGTTCTGTAAACAGCGGTAGCCTTATTACTGCTCGTCGCATAATCTGCGCCGTAGCAAAATACAAAAACAGCTTTGACAACTGCTTTCAGGAGCGTTTCGAAGCTGTTTTTATTTTATAGATGTATTCTTCGCAGAATCTAAATAGGGTTATCCATCTACGAAAAGCTTACGTGTGGTGCATAACCCAAAAACAGCATACATACGCGGCTATAAGGCATCATGGTTGTTCCTCGCTTTGTTTCCCCACCTTTGGGGATGTAATTCAACAGCAACAGGGTTAAGTATACCCACCTCAAATATTGCCCTAAGCAATGTTATTGATGTTTTCTCATTGTTTCTTCTAAATTAACCATTGTTTTCTCAATAAATAACCGTTTTGGTTACCAACCCGCGCAATTACTGTGTAGCGGCATATATGTTGCCTATATTCAAGCATAATTGATTAAAAAAACTATAACCCCTAATTAAGATGACACGTAAATTCACTCAAACTGCTGCGTTACTGATATCAGCTGCTGCTATGTTCTTTACTAGCTGCAAAAGCTATAATGTTGCTTCACGTTTCAACTCAAAATATATAAGTGCAAATAGCGGTAAGTTAAATGCAACAGTACCCGAGAATTTTGAACTAGGCTATACCATGCTGGCCTTAACCGATCTTGCTCAGAAAGACACTTCCATTATTAACCAAAATACGGCTTATTACCGTGAGTTAATGGCCTGGTTTAACAAATACAAAGACAACAAAGGCGTTAAGCAACTTAATGCCGACCTAAGCCGTAACCCTAAACTGGTAAAAAGCTACTTAGATGGTTTATATGCTTTCCAACTGAATGATGGCCGTTTTGCTTTAAAAAGCAGCTACCGTATAGATTTAAACAAGGTTGATTTTAAGCGCTACGCCATCCTGCTCGAAAAGTTCTACAAAGCAACTAACTTTCACGAGTTTTATGCACAGCACGCCGATTTGTACACTCAAATGGTGCAAAAGGCTAATAGCACTTATACTTATGAAGAGGCACAAAAAACCGTAAATGGAGCTGTTAAAGGCTACCAGGTAGTATTATCGCCGTTAACCAAAGGCTATGCAGGTACAATGGAAATTAAAGGACATGCTTACAGCGAGTGCATCATTTTCCCTCGCCTGGCTGTAGAAGGCAGGAGCTATGCCATGAAAGAAGCTATCAAAGGTCCAAAATCAGAATAAATAAAAACAACTTTTTAAGAAAAGCCATGCAGATAAAAATTTGCATGGCTTTTTTTGGTAAATAACACCAGATTTGCTTCTCTTAAAATGGATGTTTCCGATTCCTAAGCACATAAAAAAATCTTTAAAAGCGGCGCATAAAGCAGCAAAAATGTAAATTTGCAATAAAAATGAACAGCACAAATTGTGGCACTCTGTAATAAGAAAACGTCATAATTTACCGTTAACATAGCAATGCCTAAAATTAAAAAAGCGCCGTTACTGAAGCCCCAGGCACCCAAGCCCGAGATAAGCGTACTGCTGGCCCGTTATCAGCATGAGCTGATTGAGGCTGGTTGTGATGAGGCTGGCCGGGGTTGCCTGGCAGGGCCGGTATTTGCTGCCGCCGTTATATTACCCCACAATTTTGAGCACAACCTGCTGAACGACTCCAAACAGCTTTGTGAGGCCGACCGTTACCAGCTGCGCACCGAAATTGAGCAACAGGCCGTAGCCTATGCTGTAGCCTCGGTAAGCAATACGGAGATAGATGAGATCAACATCCTGAACGCCTCTTTTTTGGCCATGCACCGCGCTATAGATCAGTTGCACATTAAACCCGAGTTTCTGATTATTGACGGGAACCGTTTTAACAAATATCAAAGCACGCCGCACGAGTGCATTATACAGGGCGATGGCAAATACTTTAGCATTGCGGCAGCCTCTATACTCGCCAAAACTTACCGCGATGACTATATGCAGCAATTGGCACTTGAGCATCCTGAGTATGATTGGCACACTAATAAAGGCTATCCGACCATTAAGCATCGTAATATGGTTATGCAGCATGGATTTACACCGCATCACAGGCGTAGTTTTAATGTCACAAATCCGCAACTAAGTATCTTTTAATTTTGATAAGGCCATAAGGGTTAATATTTTTGTTAGCAACCAATTAGCCTTTGTGAAAATACTTATCATTACCCACCTTGCTCCGTTTCCGCAAAACAGCGGTTATCCTATTGTTGTGGGTAATACCATCAGAGGCCTGGTTAGTTCGGGGCACCAAGTTTCGTTGTTCTCTCTTAACCCCCAGAAACAAAAGTTTGGTCACGATACTACCGATGACCTGATTAGCCATATCAACTACTACTGCCACAGCATCGATACCAGCATTTCACTGAAGCACGCGGTTATGAGCTTGTTTAACAGTAAGCTTTATACGATTGACAGGTTTTATAATGCAGAGTTTGAACGCCTGCTGGTGAAAGAGGTTAACGAGGGCAATTACGATATTATTCAGTTTGAAGGATTGTTTGTAACACGTTACCTGCCTGCCTTACGTAAGGTAACCAAGGCGAAGCTTATTTACCGCGCCCACCACATTGAGTATCTGGTTTGGGAGCGGCTGGCCCGGCAAAAAAACGATCCGATTAAAAAGTATTATTTGCGTTTAATTGCCAAGCGCATCAAACAGTTCGAATTAAAGCAATTTGATGAGTTTAACGCCATTGCCGTATTTACTAATCAGGATAAAGAAATGATCAAACAGCACACATCAGCAGCGGTAGCCGTTGAGATCATTCCGGTAGGCTTGAACCTGTCCCGCTATAATCCCGATTATCTTAAAACGGAGTTTCCGAGTCTGTTCTTTTTAGGCGCTATGGATTGGATGCCTAACCGCGAGGGTATAGAGTGGTTTTTAGAAAATTTTTCGAATGAGCTGGTACACGGCGATCTTAATGCACGCTTTTACGTGGCAGGTAACGACATTCCGGAACGCTTTGATGACTATGAGGTGGTGGGCAAGATTTTTATACACGGCGAAGTTGACGACGCGCTGGAGTTTGTAAATGCCAGAGCCATCATGATTGTCCCGTTGCTATCGGGCGGTGGTATGCGGGTTAAGATTGTAGAGGGCATGGCCATGCAAAAATGTATTATTTCTACATCATTAGGGGCAGAAGGTATTAATTACAAGAACGGAGAGAACATCCTTATTGCCAATACGCCCGAGGAGTTTTACAAAGCTATTAAACGCTGCATAACCGATGAGAATTATTGCAAGCAAATAGGTTTAAACGCACGTAAGCTGGTGGAGGAAGAACACGATACACACAAAATAAATGAGCGCCTGGTCAATTTTTACCAGCAAACGCTTTTAGCCTGATATTGAGTCTATTTTTCCGTACTTTTGCGGCCAGAATTATCCGCAATGAAGAATACTGCTTTAACCGATATACATATACGCGAAGGTGCTAAAATGGTACCTTTTGCCGGTTACAATATGCCCGTACAATATGCAGGCATTAATGCTGAACATGATACCGTACGCAAAGCCGTAGGCGTGTTTGATGTAAGCCACATGGGTGAATTTATCCTGAAAGGTGATAAAGCGCTTGATTTGATACAGCACGTAACCAGCAACGATGCCTCTAAACTATATGATGGTAAAGTGCAATACTCTTGCCTGCCTAACGAGCAAGGTGGTATTGTGGATGATTTGTTAGTTTACCGCATTGACGAAAAAACGTATATGCTGGTCGTCAACGCTTCCAACATTGAAAAAGACTGGAACTGGATAAGCAAATACAACACTTACGGTGTGGAGATGAAAGACATTTCAGACCGCACCTCGTTGCTGGCTATACAGGGTCCAAAAGCTACTGAAGCTTTGCAGAGCCTCACCGAAATTGACCTTGGGTCAATGGAATACTATTCTTTTAAAAAGGGCAAATTTGCCGGCATAGATAACGTGGTAGTATCGGCCACCGGCTATACGGGTGCCGGCGGTTTTGAGATCTATTTTGACAACGAGCACGCTGAGGAAATATGGGCAGCTGTATTTAAAGCAGGTGAGCCGTTTGGCATAAAGCCAATTGGGCTGGGTGCACGCGATACCCTGCGCCTGGAAATGGGTTTTTGCTTATATGGTAATGATATTGACGATACTACTTCGCCATTAGAGGCCGGCTTGGGCTGGATCACTAAATTTACCAAGCCCTTTACCAATTCAGAAGCTTTACAAGCACAGAAACAGCAAGGCATTACCAAAAAGTTAGTAGGCTTTGAAATGATTGAGCGCGGCATACCTCGTCATGATTATGAAATTGTGGATGCCGAAGGCAATTCAATAGGCCGGGTAACATCAGGTACACAGTCGCCATCTTTGCAAAAAGCTATTGGTATGGGTTACGTTAACATGCCTTTTTCTAAAGAAGGCAGCGAGATCTTTATTAAGATACGCGACAATAAAGTAAAAGCCCTGGTTGTTAAACTGCCGTTTGCACCTAAAACAGGCGCATAACTTATAGACATTTATTCAGCATTTGTTGTGATTAATGAAATAGAAAACCAGTTGATGGTTACCGGAACTAAAAGCCTGGAAGTTTGCCTTACCCCTGCATTGCTGCCGCTGTACAATGTTGAAAATTACATTGTTGTTATTATCGATATTTTTCGGGCCACATCTTCCATTTGTTACGGCATAGAAAATGGTGCCGAGGCCATTATCCCGGTATCGGAAGTTGAGGAGTGTGCCGCTTACCGCGAAAAGGGCATGGGCTACCTGCTGGCCGCCGAGCGTAACGGTGAAGTGGTTTCCGGATTTGATTTTGGGAACTCCCCTTTTGCTTATACGCCCGAAAAAGTTGCCGGCAAAACGGTTGTTTTAACCACCACCAACGGTACTCATGCATTACACTTGTCTCGTAAAGCAAAAAGAATTGTAATAGGTTCTTTCCTGAACCTAACAGCGCTGAGCAACTGGCTAAAAATACAGCACGAAAGCATTTTACTGGTATGCGCCGGCTGGAAAAACAACTTTAACCTGGAGGATACGCTGTTTGCCGGTGCGGTTATTGAACATCTCAAGGAAGGCAAATACAAACTGGACGACCCAGCCCTGGCCGCAAATGATCTGTACCAATTAGGCAAACACGATATTGGCGAGTATCTGCAAAAAACCTCTCACGGCGAACGCTTAAAGAAATTGGGAATTGAAAAAGATATTGCTTTTTGCCTGCAAGTAGACTTAACTACCGCTATACCGGTGTTAGAAGGCGAGAAGCTGGTAAAGCTGTAAAAAAACATTAACAATTAATAAAAAAAGGTCTGCCAATATACTTCACAGACCTTTTTGTTTGATAACAGCAATCACATGCCTCTGCTTTGCCGACGTTTCCTTAACACCGCTCTAAAAACAAAAAAGAGAAGGATGGATATCATCACTACCGGCCAAATAGTGATGATGCCAAAAAAGATATCTTGTAGTAACTGCCAGCTTTGATTTACAGCCGATTTAAACTTATAACCAAAACCATCACCCTCATTTTTGCCTACAGTGCTTTGGGTAAAAAAGGTGATCTCTAACGAGCTGTAAGCAATTTGTTTGTTGAGATAGTTAAGCTGGCCTTGTGTAGTTTCTATATTGGTTCTAATTTCGGTTAGCTTATTTTCCACTTCCAAAATGTCGGCCATTTTGCCGGCTTTTTGTAGCAAAGCCTTGTATCGGTCTTCCAATAATTTTTGGTTGTTTAGCCGGGTGCTTATATCTATGTATTCGGTGGTTACATCTTTTATGCGGATGCTTTTAGATTCAATACGATCAGCACTTGCCGATACGTCGCTTATAAACCGGTCGAAGTTTTGGGCTGGTATACGTACTTTAAGTATGTACTCCTTGCGTTGCACATCAGCATTATTATTTTCGCTTTCTTCATCTATATAGCCTCCCAATTTATTTAACGTATCTGTTATTATTTTGCGAGCGGTTTTTAAATTATTAATTTCAAGGCTAATCTCTCCTTCCTTAATAACTTTTTTATCTATAGAAACCCCGTTAGCAACTACTGGTTGAGCATTCGCCGCCGGCGGTGCAAGCATTATCTCTTGAGTTCGATATTGTTCATCAGCTTTTACCATAGGTGGTGGAAATTTTACTGAGTCAACACGTGAGCGATTGCCGTTTTGGCAAGCCGTGATATACAGGCAGGCAAGTATTAAGATATAAAGCTTCATAAAACTAAGGTTTGAGTTTCTCATTATTACGGTGCCTGTCGGCATCACGTATGCTTTTTTTCTCTAAGTTCTTGTTCAATGCATGAGTCAGATCAATACCGGTTTGATTAGCCAGGCAAATGAGCACAAACAGCACGTCGGCCATTTCATCGGCAAGGTTTACTTCCGTATCCGATTTTTTGAACGACTGCTCGCCATATTGCCGGGCCATAATGCGGGCCACTTCACCCACTTCTTCCATCAGGATAGCGGTGTTGGTAAGCTCGTTAAAATAGCGTATACCCGTTGTATTAATCCACTGATCAACCAGTTGCTGGGCTTCTTTAATAGTCATGAGAGCTAATATGCAAAAATTAGTAAGCAAAAAAGGACATACTACTTAGCATGTCCTTTTTTTTGTCAGGTTAAACTGATGGTTAATGGTCCCATTTAAAGCCAGCAGTTGAAAATTCCATTTCTTTTAAACCAGCTTCGTAAAATTCAGCTTGAATAAGTACCTTTTTTGCAGTCTTTAAGTTTTTAATAAACTTTTTCTCGTTACCAATAAAAATCAGGTCTGAACTCCCGCTTGACGGCTCGCTGCATGGAAATGTCATGGCCTTATTGTCGTCAAACCGCACTTTTACTGTACCGCCGTCTATACCCACAATAAATTGCCCTTTAGTAATGCTTAGCAAAACTTCATTGCTGTTATCTTGTTTTCTGACTAGAATGCTGGCTGTCGACCCGCCATCATACGGAAATTCAAAATCCAGTTGATTGTCTGAATCGATAGAGGCAAAGTACTTCTTCTTCGAAGTCATTTTATCAACCTCATTAGTGTAGTTCCATTTTGTACTGCTACCTTCGGATTTACCCGCCTCTTTTTTGGCCCCGTCAACCCCAGTCGTGTCAGCGTTTTTCGAATCGGTGGCAGGGCCGCCGCATGCCGAAAGTAAACTACCAAGAATTAATAATGTAAAAATTTGTTTCATAAAGATTTGTTGAATTTTTTGGTAAATATAAACTTTTGTTTAGTGTTAGCAAGGTGTCCAAATAAATTTTTACTAATTATTTTAGTTAACGGCAGCGCCTCTAAAAAAATGCGGTGTAACCTTGCTTACTTATCCGTTTTTCTTAGGGCTAATCCCTAAATTTGCGCGCAACAAAAAAGCAAATTGATGAGTTTCAGAACCGAACATGACACCATGGGCGCGGTACAAGTACCGGCCGATAAATACTGGGGTGCGCAAACCGAGCGCTCACGTAACAATTTCAAAATAGGACCAGAGGCCTCTATGCCTAAGGAAATTATTGCGGCTTTTGCTTATTTAAAAAAGGCGGCTGCCTACACCAATACCGATTTGGGCGTACTACCGGCCGAAAAGCGCGATCTTATTGCGCAGGTTTGTGACGAGATTTTAGCAGGCGAGTTAGCCAGCGAGTTCCCGTTAGTAATTTGGCAAACCGGTTCGGGTACCCAATCAAACATGAATGTGAATGAGGTGGTAGCCAACCGTGCACACGTGCTGCAAGGCAATCAACTGGGCGAAGGCAAAACCTTTATCCACCCCAATGATGACGTGAACAAATCACAATCATCAAACGATACTTATCCAACCGCTATGCACATTGCGGCTTATAAAATACTGATGGATGTAACCATCCCCGGTGTTGAAAAGCTGCGCGACTCGCTGAAAAGAAAATCAGAAGCGTTTAAAGACGTGGTAAAAATTGGCCGTACCCACCTGATGGATGCTACGCCGTTAACGTTAGGTCAGGAGTTTTCGGGTTACGTATCACAACTGGACCACGGCTTGCGTGCGCTGCGCAACACTTTGGCTCACCTATCAGAACTGGCCTTGGGCGGCACTGCGGTAGGTACCGGTATTAATACCCCTAAAGGTTATGATGTAAAAGTTGCCGAGTACATTGCACAATTCACCGGCTTACCATTCATCACTGCCGAAAACAAATTTGAGGCACTGGCTGCTCATGATGCAATTGTGGAAAGCCACGGTGCACTGAAACAAATTGCCGTTTCGTTAATGAAAATTGCTAATGATATCCGTATGCTGGCATCCGGCCCGCGCTCTGGCATTGGCGAAATCCATATTCCAGATAACGAGCCGGGTTCATCGATCATGCCGGGCAAAGTTAACCCTACCCAAAACGAGGCTGTTACTATGGTAGCGGCCCAGGTTATGGGTAATGATGTGGCTATATCTATAGGCGGTTCTAACGGTCATTACGAATTAAACGTATTTAAGCCGGTTATGGCAGCTAACTTCTTGCAATCGGCCCGTTTAATTGGCGATGCCTGTGTATCATTCACCGACCATTGCTCAGACGGTATTGAGCCAAACTACGAAGGCATTAAAAAGCATTTAGAAAATTCACTGATGCTGGTAACTGCTTTAAACCCGCATATCGGCTACGAAAATGCCGCTAAAATTGCCAAAACAGCTTTAAAAGAAGGCTTATCATTACGCGAGGCGGCCCTTAAACTTGAACTGTTAACCAACGAACAGTTTGACCAATGGGTACGCCCTGAAGATATGATTGGCAGTTTAAAATAAGAAGCCTCTGATAAATCCTCCCCTTAAAAAGGGGAGGACTTTTTTGTTTATGCGCAAACAGCTTTTTACCCTCCGCATTTCATCCTTGAAGCTTATCCTGGCTTTTGGCTCTTGTCTTTTGGCCTTCACTTCTTGCAGTACCAATGCCAATTTACAGGGCCCCGGCCAGGTCTATTTGCAGGGCCAGTGGCAGCAAGACAAGGAACCTCTGGACGCCCAATTGTTAAATTATACTTTATACCGGTTTAAATTTAGCTGTGATTCGTTTTACGTCGTCATGCAAACTTATAGCAAGGTAAATTACGGTGCCGATACCTGTATGAACCGCGGCCAGTGGACAGAATATGCCAAAGGCAATTATGAAGAAAGGAATGATACCCTTCGTTTACGCGGTTTTTTTTGCAACGCTAATTACAGCTTAAAGGATCCGGGCGGCTGTTTTCGTTCGGGCGTGTACGAAGATCAGTTTAAAACCGTTAAGCAGTCAGACTCTGTAATTACTTTAACCAGTACATCAGGCGTTTTAACTTCTAAACTACACTTAATTAAAAGAACTACTTGCGTTCCCAAACCATTGTAATCAATGAAATTTAACTTTCTTAAAAAAATAATTATTGCGGCTGTTATTATTTATGCACCGCTACAAACGATGGCCTGGGGCGATAAAGGTCACCGTATTACGGGACAAATTGCCTCCAGCTATTTAACGCCGAAAGCCCGCGCTGCGGTTAAAGCCATCCTGGGTAACGAATCTATTGCCATGGCCAGCACCTGGGCCGACTTTATTAAATCAGACTCCACTTACAAGTACCTGTCTGCATGGCATTATGTTGATTTTGATAAACCCTATAATTATCCCGAACTGCAAAACTTTTTAAAGCAGGATACCAGTGTAGATGCCTACACTAAGCTGCAGTTTATGATAGGAGAGTTAAAAAAGAAAAACTTACCTCAAGATAAAAAGCTGCTGTACCTGCGCATGGTAATCCATATTGTAGAAGATATACACCAGCCCATGCACACCGCCCACACCGATGATGAAGGTGGTAACAAGTTCAAAGTACAGTGGTTTAATGAGCCCAGCAACCTGCACTCCGTTTGGGATAGCAAATTGATAGAGTACCAAAACCTGAGCTATACCGAATATGTGGCTGCCATTAACTTTACCACGCCGGCACAACGCACTGCGTGGCAAAAGGAACCTATCAGCAAATGGTTATTCGATAGTAAGGAAATAGCTGAAAACGTATATGCCGGAACCAAACGCGATGAAAGACTGGGTTACCAGTATAATTTCAAATATGTTGCTACCCTAAATAAACAACTGGTTAAAGCCGGCGTACACCTGGCCGGTTTACTGAACCAGATTTTTGGATAAAAGCCCTCCTAAATCCTCTCCTCCAGGAGGACATTAAAAGACTTATAAATGTTAGCGCCCGCCTTTCCGGCGGGCTACATCATCTATTTATGAAGATACTTATGGTTTGCCTAGGTAATATTTGCCGCTCGCCACTGGCGGAGGGCATTATGCAGCACCTGGTAAAAGAGCAAGGACTAAACTGGACGATAGACTCTGCCGGAACAGGCAACTGGCATGTAGGCGAGGGGCCCGACCATCGTTCGGTACGCACTGCACGGCAATTTGGTGTTAACATTAGCCAGCAGATATGCCGCCAGTTTAAGGTAAACGATTTTGATACGTTTGACCTGATATTGGTAATGGACAAAAACAACCTGGCTGATGTGCTGGCACAAGCCCGAACTGAGCAGGATGAAACCAAAGTACGACTCTTGCTTAACGACAAAGAAGTACCCGACCCCTATTACGACAACACCCAGTTTGAACCGGTATATCGCCTAATTGAAGGTGGTTGTAAAGACATCATCCGGGAGTATACCCAAGCTTAAACAAGAAAGGCTTTGCAGCCTTTCTTGTTACTTAGTTATTGTTATTTGCAGCCTGGGGCTCTGTTAATTTCTCCATACCTGGTACTCCACACCTCGTACCGCCTCCACACCTCGCTCCATTTTATTACCTTTGCCGCATGGCTTCTGTTAAACCCTCGGTACCTAAAGGCATGCGCGACTTTTCGCCCGCCGAAATGGTAAAACGTAACTATATATTCGACACTATAAAATCAGTTTTCCGCAAATACGGCTATCAGCAAATTGAAACGCCCACTATGGAGAATTCAGCCACTTTGCTAGGTAAATACGGGGAAGAGGGAGATAAGCTTATTTTTAAAGTACTGAATAGCGGCGATTATTTAGCTAAAACCGATGAACAGGCATTAGCTACACGTAACTCTAATCTGGTAGCTTCTTCTATCTCCGAAAAAGCCTTACGCTACGACTTAACAGTACCCTTTGCACGCTACGTAGTACAGCATCAAAACGATATTACCTTTCCGTTCAAGCGTTTCCAGGTGCAACCGGTATGGCGTGCTGACAGGCCGCAAAAAGGCCGCTACCGCGAGTTTTACCAGTGCGATGCCGATGTTGTGGGTTCTGATTCATTACTTAACGAAGCTGAATTTATATTAATATATGACGAAGCGCTGAGCAAGCTGGGCTTAAGCGATTTTAACATAAAGATCAATAACCGCAAGATACTATCGGGCATAGCCGAAATTATTGGCAAGCCGGAGTTGATTGTGGATATGACCGTGGCTATTGATAAGCTGGATAAAATTGGGTTGGATGGCGTAGTGAACGAACTCCTGACAAAAGGCTTTACTCAAGAAGATATAAATCAGTTGGAGCCGGTAATCCTGTTGCAAGGAAACAATGCCGAAAAGATAGAAAAGCTAAAAACTATTCTGGCATCATCTGCTGTGGGCTTAAAAGGTATTGCCGAACTGGAAACCATATTTACCTACCTGCAGAGCTTTACGCTGCAAAAAGCAACGGTTGAGCTGGATATTACCCTGGCTCGCGGTCTGAATTATTATACCGGGGCTATTTTTGAGGTAAAAACCAATGAGGTTGCTATGGGCAGCATTGGCGGTGGCGGCCGTTATGATGACCTTACCGGAATGTTTGGCTTAAAAGGCTTAACCGGTGCCGGTATATCCTTTGGTGCCGACCGTATTTATGACGTGCTGGAAGAGTTGAAGCTGTTCCCCGAGGCCAGTAATCAAACCACCAAAGTGTTGATCTGCCCGTTTGATGCAGCCGGCGAGGCGTACGGGTTGCCGCTACTGCAAAAGCTGCGCAACAGCAATATCAATGCAGAATTGTACCCTGCAGGCGCAAAAATCAAAAAACAACTGGATTACGCCAATAATAAAAATATCCCTTACGTGGTTGTTATTGGCAGCGACGAAATGCAAAGCGGCTTGCTGACCTTTAAAAACATGCAAAGCGGCGAGCAACAAAAGCTGGGTGCACAGGATATATTAAAGGCGGTGATGTAAACACGATAAAGAGCACCTACTTGTCATTTTTGAGCGTATGCGAAAAATCTTTTCAAAGCAGTTGGCTAATTAACTCGAAAAGATCTCTCACTGTCGTTCGGGATGACAAGGCATTATCATGTCTCTCCTGATAAAGCTTTTAAACTATCCTTATAAATTGGCCATTAGTTCTTTCAAAAACTTATCGGGTACCTCTATATGTGGTATATGTCCGCAGTTGTCAAACTCTATAAGCTTGCAGCCGGGTATCTTTTTAGCTGTGGCAGGTCCTAATAGTTTGTACTGCCCGTGCCGGGCTCTTTCTTCATCACTAAGCAGCGCTTTACCTACTATAGTCTTATCTTCTTTGCCGGTAAAAAGTACCGTTGGTACTTTAATCAGCCCAAACTCATAGCATACCGGCTGTTCGTAAATCATTTCGAAGGTAAGTGCAGCAACCTTGGCGTAGCGCGGAAAATCAGCGCTTTTACTTACACCAGCACCAATTTTTACCAGGTAGTCGTACTCCGGCTTCCATTGCGTAAAATATGATGTTTGATAGTAATTCTTAACGCTCTCAAAACTGGTTTTCAGCTCTGTGGCATAGTCCTGCTCTGCCGACTGGTAGGGTACAAAAGTGCGGTAGTCTTCAAGCCCTATCGGGTCTTCAAGCAAAAGCTTATCAACCGTGTTGGGGTACATCAACGTAAAGCGCGTGGCCAGCATACCACCCATAGAATGCCCCATAATAGTTGCTTTTTGTACACCCAGCGTATCCAGTAGCTTTTTGTTGAAGGTAGCCAGCTTATGAAAACTGTAGTGAATAAATGGCTTTGACGATTTGCCAAAGCCAATCTGATCGGGTACAATAACCCGATAGCCTTTGGCTGTTAGGGCTTTAATCACGTTGCCCCAATAATAGCCACCAAAGTTTTTGCCATGAAACAGCATCACCGTTTTACCATTGGCGCTTGTCGGCTTAACATCCATATAAGCCATCCGGATGTCCTGTCCCTCCACCTTAAGCGGCATAAAACTTACCGGGTAAGGGTATTTCACATTCTCTAAAGTGATAGACAAAGTATCGGGTTGAGCCATTGCTGCAACTGACCCTAACCACGCTAAAATAAAAAAGGCTATTCTGCGCATACACATAGATACAGAGGCGTATTTAATTTGTTTCCGTAAACTATGGTCAGGGCTCTTGACTATACCTCCTTGTTTCTAAATTCTCTCTATCTTTACCGGCTATGAAACCTGCTGAAATTAATGCCAAGTGGAGCGAGCTGCAGCAGCGCATTGCAGAAGACTTCGACACCGATTTGCCTGATATAAAAGTGATGCTTTTTTTAATTGGCGTACAAGAACTGGGGCAAGGCCCTAAAAAGTTTACCAAGCGCCAAAAAGAAGAGCTGATGCACATAGCCAATTGCAAACTGTTTAGTCAGCTTGGTTTTTATGAACTGGAAGGTGCCGATCAGGATGGCTGGCCGCACTGGAAACAAGTTAAACCCATCCCAGCTTATACGCTGCTGGAGCAGGAAATGCTCATGAAATCGCTTGTAGTTACCTATTTTGACGAGATGCAATCCTGATATGAAGAAACTTTTAGTTGTTTGCTTTTTATTAATAGCGTCTGCTGCTTGGGCAAAGCCGCCTAAAAACCAGTACGTCCGCATTAAAACCGCCTATGGGCAATGCATCATCAAATTGTATAATCAAACACCTAAACACCGCGATAATTTTATTAAGCTGGCAAAGCAAGGCTTTTACAACGGCACGTTGTTCCATAGAGTAATACAAAACTTTATGATACAAGGCGGCGACCCAGACTCTAAAGCAGCTAAGCCTGGCCAGGAGTTGGGCAATGGTGGTTTAAAATACACCGTACCGGCCGAGTTTAATGACAGTCTTTTTCATAAACGAGGCGTGTTGGCCGCCGCCCGTGATAATAATCCTGAAAAGGCATCAAGCAGCAGCCAGTTTTATATTGTGGAGGGCAAGCGTGCTACGGATGGACGGTTGGATACACTAGAACAAACTCGGCTCAAAGGCTTTAAAGTACCTGCATGGCAACGCGACGTATACAAGTCTGTTGGTGGTACACCCCAACTTGACCATGGCTATACCGTTTATGGCGAAGTGATAAGTGGCATTGATATGGTAGATTTGATTGCCGCCGTAGAAAAGGACAAAAAAGACCGCCCGCTTAAAGATGTAGCTATGACCGTTGAGGTGCTTAAGAAAAGGGAGTGCAAACAGCTGGATAAGCTATTACAGATCAGGTAAGCATGGCTGTTAATATAAGGCGCGCCACTGCGAGCGATGTGGACAACATACGGCAGTTATTTTATGATACCGTGACCACAGTAAACCGGCAGCACTATAATGATGAGCAGGTTGCCGCATGGTCTGCCGGCTATCATAATCGCGAGAACTGGGCCGGTAAAGTAGCTGCACAGCATTTTATAGTTGCTGAAGAAGAAAGTGCGCTGGCTGGTTTTGCATCCGTAACCAGCGAAGGCTATCTCGATTATATGTTTGTTGACCGCAACAGGCTAGGACAGGGCATAGCCTCGTTGCTTTTAAGCGAGTTGGAGACAATAGCGGCACGCTTATTTCTTGAAACTTTAACTACCCATGCCAGCATAACAGCTAAACCATTTTTTAAAAAGCATGGATTTGAGGTTGTTAAACAACAAACCGTACAGGTGCGTGGAGCCGAGCTTACCAACTTTGTAATGGAAAAGAAGCTTGCCTTTAAATCTACATCAATTTTACCGCCTGTTTGGCACCCGATAGATATGAAGATTATTACTTATAACGTAAACGGCATACGCTCAGCCATCAGTAAAAATTGGCTGTCGTGGTTACAGGCTACCGATGCCGACGTGGTATGCCTGCAGGAAATCAAAGCATCGCCCGATGTACTGACCGACTTGCTGCTGATTGAACAGCTGGGCTACCAGCACTACTGGTACCCTGCCGAAAAGAAAGGCTACAGCGGTACCGCCATTTTTACTAAAGAAACGCCCAAGCACATAGAATATGGCTGTGGTATAGAAGATTTTGACCGTGAGGGCCGTTGTATCCGGGTTGATTTTGAAGAGGTATCCGTAATGAGTGTCTATTTCCCCTCGGGCTCAAGCGGTGATGAGCGACAATCGTTTAAATTCCGTTTCCTGGATGAATTTGGTGCTTATTTAAATCAGCTGAAATGGGCTTACCCCAAGCTGGTAGTATCTGGCGATTATAACATTTGCCACAAACCTATTGATATACATAACCCCAAATCGAACGCCAACTCATCGGGCTTTTTGCCTGCCGAGCGCGAATGGATGGATGAGTTTTGCGACTCGGGTTTCATCGATTCCTTTCGTTACCTGAATAAGGAGCCCCATAATTATACCTGGTGGAGCTTTAGAGCTAACTCACGTGCTAAGAACCTAGGCTGGCGTATAGATTATAACATGGTAACCAGTGAACTGCAGAGTGCCATAAAACGGGCCGCCATTTTGCCTGAAGCAAAACACTCTGATCATTGCCCGGTTTTACTGGAATTAGCTTTGTAAAAATAGAAATAAGTAGCAAGAGCCCGAAAACAAAGACTTTAAGAAATGTGGATTGGCTCTTGCTATTGATATTAAACAATGGGCATTTTCCCGTTGCTCTTGGGCAGAATATATTCTGTTATTTTGCGGTCAAACTCATTCACATCGTCTATCACCTCAACAGGGTCAAAGAAAGACAATCCTATAAAACGGGTATCAGCCCCGCATTGGACTATAAAGCGGTCATAAAAGCCTTTTCCGTAGCCAACGCGGTAGCCTTGTTTATCGAATGCTAACAGCGGCACCAGCATCATGTCTATCGTTAACGGGTCAATTGCATTGCCGCTTACCGGCTCGGGTATACCAAAAGCATTAATACTTAACTCCAGTTGCTCGTCATCAGCATAGTTTTGCATGGTATGGTGTGCAAAATCAGCTTTAGGAAATGCAAGCAAAATATCAGGATGATTATCTTTTAACCAGTTGCGTATTAGAAAGGTATCGGGTTCTTTACGTTTATGAATAGGCAGAAACAGGTGGATGCACTTAATGCCGGCCAGGTTAAGTTGCTGAAACTGATGCAGCAGCTGATGGTTCAAATCGTCATACTCAGCTTGCGATAGCAGGTTGCGTTTAGCAATGTAAAGTTTACGTATTTCGGCTTTAGTCAAAGTCAGCAGATGAAGATTTAATCATCTCATTGCAAGATACGAAGCAATATCTTTGGAAGCAAGAACCGGATATGAGTTCAAATATGCTTAATACTTGCAGTAACTTATGAATGCTAAAAAACAAAAAGACCTCCGAATTGGAGGCCTTTTATAAAATATGGTAAAAAGATTAACCTTTTACACGCTCAATATAAGCGCCTGTGCTAGTGTCAACTTTTACTTTATCGCCTTGGTTGATGAACAACGGTACGCGAATTTCGGCACCGGTTTCTACTGTAGCGGCTTTCAGGGCGTTGGTTGAGGTATCACCTTTTACAGCAGGCTCAGAATAGGTTATTTCTAACTCTACCGAGGCTGGCGCCTGGGCCATAATTGGCTCATCGCTTTCAAAAGCTATAATAACGTTCACGCCTTCTTTCAAGAATTTAACAGCATTGCCAAACAAAAATTTAGGTATGTTAAATTGCTCATAAGTAGCATTATCCATTACTACAAGGTCGTTACCATCTTCATACAAATATTGATAATCGCTTGTTTCTACGCGGGCAATGGTTACTTCTTCGTCGGTACGGAAACGGTACTCAACCAGCTTGCCTGATTTTACGTTGCGCATACGGGCCTGGTAAAAGGCACGTAAGTTACCGGGCGTACGGTGTATAAACTCCTCCACCTGCACTAACTCCCCATTGAAGCGGAGTATATTCCCGTTTTTTATTTCTGATGCTTTAGACATAATAATTTTTAGTGGTGCAAACTTAGGTACTTAACGGCAAACAATCAAGCAGTTAATTACCTGCGGTTGCCGGGTCGCCATCAGTATTCAGTTCAACAATCTCATAGCCTAATTTTTGCAGGCCAGGTAAAATGCGGGCTTTATCGCCTACCAGTAAAATGTTCATTTGACCGGGCAGGATGTACTGGTGTGCAACAGTCTTTAACTGATCCTGCGTCATGCTATTTAGCAGTGCAGTTTGCCTGGTAATGTAATCGGCAGGCAAATTGTATTCTTGTATCAACGAAATAAAGCGGGCTTTTTGAAAACCGGTTTCATAACGCAGTGCATTACCCTGGCTAATTGCTTTTTTCAGGAAAGTTACCTCCTCGGCTGTGGGGCCATTGGTGCTAAAGTTTTTCAACTCCGTCATTAAGGCTACTAATGCGCTATCGGTTGATGCCGCGCGGATACCTGAGCTAAAGGCAAATGAACCGGCATATTTATCGGCCGAGAACGTGCTGCGTGCACCATAGGTCCAACCTTTGGTTTCGCGCAGGTAGGTGTTGAGGCGGCTGGTGAAGTCGGTACCCAGCGGGTAGTTAGCCATATAGGCTTTATAGTAATCGCCGGTTGGGTTGTAACGCAGGTTGTTGCCATATCCTACCGAAAACTGGGTTTGGGCAGCCTTGGGCACATCTACAATGTAAATTTTGGTTTTAGCTACCGGTAAAGCTGCTGCCGGAGCTGCAAGGGTTACCTTTTTGTTGGATAGCTTGCCCAAGAAGGCCAACTGGGTAATTACCTCTGGTTCTTTAACATCACCTACAACTACCACTTTCGCGCCGTTAGCTGTCATAAAGTTGTCGTAATAGCTTTGTATGTCGCTAAAAGTAATGTTGGTAACTGTTTGCTCAGTACCCGATTCAGGCAAACCCAGCACGTTATTGCCGCCATAGTTCAGCTTGGCAAATACGCTGTTTGCTATAGCCGCCGGCTGCGCTTTAAGTAATTTAAAAGATTCTAAACGTTGCTTTTTCAAGCGGTCAAAAGCTTCCTGGGTAAATTTAGGACTCAGCATGCGCTCCTGTAGAAGCGCCATAGTTTTAGGCAGATTAGTTTTAAGTGACTGTACCTGGAAAACCACCGCATCCACATCATTACTTACGCGTATACTGCTACCTAGTTTTTGCAACTCGGCAGCAAAGCGCTCGGCTGAATATTGGCGTGTATCCTCGCCCATCATAGCTGTAAAGAAACTTGCTAAACCTGCTTTCGACAAATTAGCCGCATCGGCCAAACGGCCACCAGGGATGCTGATGTTGAGGGTAACTACAGGTACTTCGTTATTTTCGGACCCAATAACCTGTACACCTGGAGATAAAGTTTTTTGCCAGAAAACAGGCGCTTTAGTAACCGGGGAGGCACCAATTGGCGGTACTTGGCTGCGGTCAAAGTTATCTTTAGGGCGGTTGTATTTTAAGCCGGCATAGCCGTAGTTTGGCGCTTTATACTGAGTAGTATCAACCGTAAAGTTGTCGGCTTTGGCCGGCGTAACATTTTGGCCTTTGGTAAGTACGCTTAAAACAACAGCACCCTTGTTTTTGATGTATTTGTTGTAGGCATTGATCACATCCTGCTTGGTAAGCGAGGTATAAGCTTTTAGCTGTGACGCCGTCATGTTAGGGTTGCCGGTATAGGTTTGGTACTCGGCCAGTTGAGACACTTTACCCGATACACTTTGCAGGCCGTTAATAAACTGTGATAGCATGCTGCCTTTAAATTTTTCAATGTCCTCGTCGGTAATACCGCGTTTCTCCAGCGAGTCGAGCGATGCGCGGTAAAGCTGCTCCATATCGGCCAGGGTTTTGCCGGGTAAGGGCACCAATTGCACCACAAACTCACCAGCCAGCTCATCATTACTGCTATAGGCAGATGCTTGTAAGGCCAGTTGCTTTTTCACCACAGTTTGATATAAAACAGAGTTTTTACCTTGGCCTAATATCTCAGCCAGGCAATCGATAGCCGGCATGTCTTTAGCAAAGTTAGGTACGGTTGGATACACCATAGCCAGCATAGGCAAACGTGCGTAATTGTCGGTATAGGACGCATAGCGATTGGCTGTTAAGCTAACAGCCGGAACAGCAACCGGTTTAACCTCCGGACCACGGGGAATGCTGCCAAAATACTTTTCGATCATTTTTAAGGTGGAAGCTGTTTGGAAATCGCCACCAATGGTAAGCGTGGCATTGTTAGGGCCGTACCACCGCATAAAGAAGTTTTTCAGATCATTCACATTGCTGCGATTCAAATCTTCGATGTAGCCTATAGTTAACCAAGAGTACGGGTGACCGTAAGGATAAAGATTTTTGCTATAGTACTGCGATACCAGGCCATAGGGGCGGTTATCATAGTTCTGGCCACGCTCATTCTTTACCGTAGCACGCTGTACCTCAAAACGATCTTGCGTTACCTGCCCCAGTAAGAATCCCATACGGTCGGCTTCGAGCCATATTGTATTTTCCAACAAGTTAGCTGGTACAGTCTCATAATAGTTAGTGCGGTCGTGGTTGGTAGAGCCATTGTTAGTACCGCCATTACCAATGGTAATTTTATCATGAACACCTTTAAGCGCATGGTCTGACCCTTCAAACATCATGTGCTCAAAAAAGTGTGCAAAGCCCGATTTGCCTATCTCTTCGCGGGCCGAACCTACATGGTAAGTTACATCTACATGTACCAGCGGGTCTGAGTGGTCTTCGTGTAAAATAACGGTTAAGCCGTTAGGCAGTACATATTTCTCGTAAGGAATAACCAGTTCGGTGCCTGTTTTAGTTACTTTTTGTACCAGTTTGGCCTGCCCGTAAGTAGTAGCACTTGCAGCAAGCAGCGCAAACATTAGGCGTAGAGATTTTTTCATGCAGTAAAATATAGCTAAGCAGCTAATTTAATGCATTGTACAGAGATTTTAGATGCGCACTTTATAAAAATTATTTTCGCTTATTTATGTCGCCCCTGCATTTAAGGAGGTTATTAAATAACTACGGGTGACGATGGCTATTTGTAGGTAGTAATATGGAGGCGGTTACTACAAAAGCTGTACTCCTGCTCCTGGTTAGAGCCTACTATAATCAAGCGGTTGCCTGCATATTTTTCAACCAGTTGTAAATACCAGTCGGTTCCCTGTGTGTCCAGATTTGAGGTGGGTTCATCCAGCATGAGCATGGCGGTATCGGAGCAAAAAGCCAGGGCCAGCTTAAGCCGCTGTTTCATACCCGATGAGAAGTATCGCACCAATTTATTTTTACTGCTTTGCATGCCCAGCAAATCTATAAGGCCGGCTTTATCCATGTCGGCTATGTAGGGTTTAAATTGAAAATGGAAGTCGATTACCTCATTTAAACTAAAATCTTCTATTAATTCCAGGTAGGGTGCTGCAAGGCTTATGTGCTTAAAAACAACCTCTACATCAATGGCTTTATCGTTAAAGCCAAAGCTTACCGTTCCAGCCGATGGAGACAAGCTGCCATTAAGTAATTGCAGTAAAGTGGACTTTCCGGAGCCGTTAGGCCCCAGTATTGCATAGCTGTTTCCCGAAGTAAAAGTGTAGTCAATCCCCTTAAAAATCCAGTCGCGGTTAAACCGGCGGCCGGCGTTGGCAAGGGTAATGTTGAGTTGATGGTTCATTGTTAATAGTTCGGGTTTGGCTATGATGTTACGGGCATTAAACGGCCAGCAACAATAACCATCAATGAACTAATTAATTATTGCCGAATCCTTTCATAATACCCCGTTGCGAGCTTTGTATGAAGTTAAGGATCTCGTCCCGCTCAGCAGTCGGGCGAAAGTCGGCTTCTATGATCTCCATAGCTTTGGTTACGTTACTGTTTTTTACAAACAGCGTACGGTATATATCCTGTATCTCGTTAATCTTATCCTCGCTAAAGCCGCGGCGACGTAAACCTACCGAATTGATGCCGGCGTATGATAAAGGCTCGCGGGCGGCTTTTACATAAGGCGGAACGTCCTTGCGTACCAGCGAACCTCCGGTTACAAAAGCGTGCGAACCTACGCTGCAAAACTGGTGTATAGCTACCATGCCCGCCAGTACTACATAATTACCAACCGTAACATGCCCTGCAATAGTGGTGTTGTTAGAGAAGATACAATTATCGCCAATTACGCAATCGTGGGCTACGTGGCAGTAAGCCATGATAAGGCAATTGCTGCCTATTTCGGTTTTCCAATGGTCTTTAGTGCCGCGGTTAATGGTCACACATTCGCGAATGGTGGTATTATCGCCAATGGTGGCCTGGGTGTTCTCGCCTTTAAACTTTAAATCCTGCGGAATGGCCGATATAACAGCGCCCGGAAATATGCGGCAGTTTTTGCCAATACGGGCGCCGTCCATAATTGTAACGTTAGACCCGATCCACGAGCCTTCACCTATCTCCACATCTTTGTGGATGGTAACAAAAGGCTCTATCACCACGTTATCCGCAATTTTGGCTTGCGGATGTATATATGCTAATGGCTGGATCATGTTTACTTATATTTTACAATTTGCGCCATTAGTTCGGCTTCTACAACTATTTTTTCGCCAACCATACCAATGCCTTTCATCTGGGCAATGCCGCGGCGTATAGGTGCTATTAAATCGCATCTAAAGATAAGCGTATCCCCCGGTAAAACTTTATCTTTAAAACGGGCATTTTCAATTTTTAAAAACAGTGTAAGCCAGTTTTCAGGATCAGGCACGGTATTGAGTACCAATATGCCCCCTGTTTGGGCCATAGCCTCAATCTGCAACACACCCGGCATAACCGGCGCACCCGGAAAATGGCCAACAAAAAACGGCTCATTCATGGTAACGGCCTTTAAGCCAACTACGTGGGTCTTGGTTAATTCTAAGATTTTATCAACCAACAGCATAGGCGGGCGATGCGGCAGAATGTTCATGATCTGCACCGTATCATACACCGGCTTGGCGTTAGGGTTGTAAACCTTAACATGCTTGCGGCTGCGTTCTTTTTTAATTAACGCCTTAATTTTTTTGGCAAAGGCTACGTTAGCCGCATGCCCGGGGCGCGCGGCCATAATATGACCGCGTAATGGTACGCCAACCAAAGCCAAATCGCCAATCATATCAAGCAGCTTATGGCGTGCAGGCTCGTTCTGGTGGCGTAATTCAATATTATTTAGGATGCCTTGCGGGGCCACGTCAATATCCTTGCGATTAAACAGCTTGGCTAAATGTGCCAATTCTTCGGCATCTACATGCTTATCAACAACTACGATAGCATTATTGATATCGCCCCCCTTGATGAGGTTGTGCTTCATCAGCATCTCCAACTCGTGCAAAAAGCAAAACGTGCGGCTGCTGGCTACTTCTTTTTTAAACTCTGCTATAGAAGATATGGTGGCATGCTGTGTACCAAGTACCGGCGAATTATAATCCACCATACAGGTAAAGCGATAGTCGTCATCCAAGGGCATGGCTACCATCTCTACCTTCCGGTCGGTTTCAGAGTAATGAATATTGTACGGAATGTGGTAGTACTCCCGGTCGGCATCCTGCTCTTCGCTGCCTGCTTCGAGCAGGGCACTTACAAACGGCATCGAGCTGCCATCCATAATCGGCGTTTCAGGTCCGTTCAGGTCAATCAGTACGTTATCCAGCTCCAAACCTACCAATGCCGCCAGTACGTGCTCTACAGTGCTCACACTTGCGCCGTTCTGGGTAATGGTTGTACCTCTGGAGGTATCGGTCACGTTGTCTACATCGGCATCAATAATGGGGCTTCCCTCCAAATCAACACGTCTGAATTTAAATCCGTGATTTTCAGGCGCGGGGTTAAACGTCATGGTTACGCTTTCGCCTGTGTGCAGCCCTGTGCCCGATACGGCAACCTGAGCTTTAATGGTTCTTTGCTTTACATTCATATACTTGTTCAGCTGCATCAGTGGATAATTTCCTGCTTATTGCGCAGCTCAGCAATTGTTTTTTCTAAATCCTCTATCTTTTTCTTTAACTCGGGCAACTGATGCACAATCAATTGTGAGCGCAAAAAGCCCTGGTAAGGCTGCAATATTACGCCACCCCACTTCTTTCCTTCTTCCGTAATGGTACGGTTAACGCCGGTTTGTGCCTGTATTTGCGAGCCTTTAGCAATGCTTATGTGGCCAACTATACCCGCCTGTCCGCCTATTATTACGTTCGCGCCAATTTTGGTACTGCCCGATATGCCGGTTTGAGCGGCTATAACGGTATTGCCGCCCAACTCAACGTTATGCGCAATTTGTATCAGGTTATCGAGCTTTACCCCATTACGTATAATGGTTGATCCCATGGTGGCGCGGTCAATAGTGGTGTTAGCCCCTATCTCCACATTATCTTCAATTACTACGTTACCAATCTGACTAACTTTGGTGTAAGATCCGCTACCGTTAGGCGCAAAGCCAAAGCCATCGCTGCCAATTACAGCCCCCGAGTGTATAATTACGTTATTGCCTACTACACAATCGGCATATATTTTTGCACCAGCAAACAGGGTTACATCATTGCCGAGCGTTACATTATCGCCAATGTAGCAGTTTGGGTATATTTTGCAATTGTTACCCATTTTGGCACCAGCACCTATATAAGCAAATGCGCCGATGTATGGATTTTCGCCTACTGTAGCAGTAGCGTCGGTAAAGCTGGGTTGCTCTATACCTGTTTTGTTTAATTTAAGGGTATTATATTTCTCAAGCAGTATTGAAAACGCACTGTAAGCGTCATTAACCCTAATCAAAGTTGCCTTAACAGGTTCTGTAACTACCAGGCTTGTGTTAACAATAACTATGGTAGCCTGGGTATGGTACAAAAACTGCTCATATTTGGGATTGGCCAAAAATGACAATGCTCCCGCTGAGGCCTCCTCAATCTTCGCCAACTTATTGATAGTCACCGTAGGGTCACCTTCAATACTTCCATTCAGCATCAAACTTATATCATGCGCAGTAAATTGCATCGGGCAAATTTAAAGGTTAAAAGTTAAGCAACAAATTATAAACACATTGTTAACAGGTTATATTAGGTCTTTCGTATAACAAAGTATGTATTTTTCTACTGTTTTGGCAAGCGCCTCTAAATTTGAGTTATCGCTTGCGGTAGTAATATCTTTAATTGCACCACCTTTCATCAGTATTTTAATGTTAGCATCACCTACTTTATAGGCATTGTTACTTATCACATCTGTGAATACGAAATAACCGGCTTCTTCGTAACTAATATTATATTTTTTCATGGCTACTTGCCTTAGTACTTCTACGCGATCCTCACTCGGCTTGGCATTGGTGATATCTACGTGATATAGGTTACGCTGTATAAAGTTTTTGCACAAGCGCGACAATACCTTATCCGTATGCCCAATCCAAACCTTTACCGCAGCCATTATATCAGTATCATCCAAACAGGTAAAAGTTTCGATATGATGGTCCTCATGGATGAACTGTTCTTTTGTGATACTTTTTTGCAGGAAATGGTTTAATGCCGGTGTACAAAAAAGTTGCTGCCCCTGCAAAGATAATAGCCTGGCACGCTGTAATATCTTACCCAGCATCTGCTCGCCCGAGGTTACGGTTTTATGTAAATATACCTGCCAGTACATTAAACGGCGCGCTACCAAAAATTTTTCAATGGAATATATGCCTTTTTCCTCCACTACAATGGCATCATCAACCACATTCAGCATTTTAATAATGCGCTCAGAACTGATAACGCCCTCCGAAACACCGGTGTAAAAACTGTCGCGGTTCAGGTAGTCCAGCCTATCCATATCCAACTGGCTTGATACCAACTGGTGCAGGAACTTTTTAGGATAAGTATCATTAAATATCTCGATAGCCATATCCAAAAACCCTCCAAAAAGCTCGTTCAGCTTATTCATGAGCAGGGTTGAGATATCCTCATGATCAATTCCCTTTACAATATGTTTCTCCAATGCGTGCGAGAACGGGCCGTGGCCAATATCATGCAGTAAAATGGCAATCATTACCGCCTCTTCTTCTTCGGCTGTAATTTTCTGGCCTTTATCGCAAAGGGTTTTTACAGCCAGTTGCATGAGGTGCATTGCGCCCAGGGCATGGTGGAAACGGGTATGCAAAGCGCCGGGGTAAACCAAGTGCGTCATCCCTAGCTGCTTAATATACCTTAACCGCTGAAAGTAAGGATGCTCCATTAAGTCAAATACCAGATCGGTAGGTATGTTGATGAAGCCGTATACGGGATCATTTATAATTTTTTTCTTATTCAAGCCTGTTATGGTATAGTTTTGCAAAAGTGTTAAATTACCCTTAGCTTGTAAACTATTGATGTGTTATTTTTTGTTAAGACTTTCGCATCATAACAACAAAACAGGTGGTTAAAAGTTATAATCCAACACATACTTAAAATATCATGCAGGAAACGACTATACTTTGGGCCGACGACGAAATAGATTTACTAAGACCGCATATCCTTTTTTTGAACGAAAAAGGGTACAAGGTTAAAACCGTGACTAATGGCAGCGACGCGCTTGAGGCTTTCCGGAATGATTATTATGACCTGGTTTTTTTGGATGAGAACATGCCGGGCCTTACGGGGCTGGAAACCCTTACGCAGATTAAAAGCATAAATGCCGATGTGCCTATTGTGCTGATTACCAAAAATGAGGAAGAGCCCATGATGGAAGACGCCATAGGCTCAAGAATAGATGATTACCTGATTAAGCCGGTTAACCCTAAGCAGGTATTACTCACTATAAAGAAACTGACGGAAAATAAACGCCTGGTTACCGAAAAAACCACCATGGCTTACCAGCAGGACTTCAGAACGCTGGGTATGACACTCAACGATAACCTGAGCTACCAGGAATGGGTAGATGTTTATAAAAAACTGATTTACTGGGAACTGGAGCTTGAACGCCTTGAAGATGCCGGGATGCACGAAATACTGACGCTGCAAAAAGCAGAAGCCAACGTGCAGTTTTGCAAGTTTATTGAGAAGAATTATATCGACTGGGTAAAGAACCCCGATTCGGCCCCTATACTTTCGCACCAGTTATTTAAGAAAAAGGTTTTCCCCAGGTTAGATAATATACCCGTGTTTTTTATTCTGATAGATAACCTGCGGTATGACCAGTTCCGGATCATTAACCCGATTATATCCGAGTATTTCAGGCTGGAGGAGGAAGATACTTACTTCAGCATACTGCCTACCGCAACCCAATATGCACGTAACGCTATATTTGCCGGCCTGATGCCGCTGGATATGGAAAAACGCTTTCCGGGTATGTGGCAGAACGACGAAGACGAGGGCGGCAAGAACCTGCACGAAGAAGCTTTCCTGGGCGATCACATAAAACGCGTTTTGCGTAAAGAATGTAAATACTCTTACCATAAGATATTAAACATTGACGAAGGCCGCTCACTGAATGACTCGGTTAACAACTTGATGAATAATGAGTTGAACGTGGTGGTGTATAACTTTGTGGATATGTTATCGCACGCCCGTACCGATATGCAAATGATACGTGAACTGGCCAGCGATGATGCTGCTTATCGTTCACTTACCCTTTCATGGTTTGAGCACTCGCCGCTGTTCGATTTACTGAAGTTTTTATCGACCAAGCAGGTAAAGGTTATTATTACAACCGACCACGGTACTATACGTGTTAAAAATCCAAGCAAAATCATTGGCGATAAGAACACGAATACCAACCTGCGCTATAAACAAGGTAAAAACCTGAACTTTAATGCAAAGGAAGTTTTCCATATCCGCAATCCGCACGATGCCATGCTGCCCAAATTGCACGTAAGCAGCAGCTTTGCCTTTGCTAAAGAGGACAGCTACTTTGTATACCCTAACAATTACAACCACTTTGTTAACTTTTACAATGAGACCTTCCAGCATGGCGGCATATCATTGGAGGAGATGATTATACCAGTGGCCACCTATGGCGTAAAGTAAGCTGCTTTGGTGCTTGCCAAAACCAGTCATTTATTACCGCCGATATAAAGGTTTTTAGCGTATTTCTGAATTAAATTTGTGTTTTGTATATGAACCGGACGTTGAATAGCATAGCCATTAGCGCCCTATCTGACTTACCCGCTGCGGCCGAAGCCCTCTTACAATTTGCGGGCAGCCAGAAAATATTTTTGTTTTACGGCAATATGGGCACTGGTAAAACTACCTTCATCAAAACGCTGTGCGAGCAACTGGGCGTTATGGAGGCGGTTACCAGTCCTACTTTTTCTATTGTGAACGAGTATGCCGGGCGCGATGCACAGGTTTATCATTTTGATTTTTACCGGCTTAAGAATCAAGAAGAAGCATTAGACATGGGTTATGAAGAGTACTTCTATTCGGGCAATTACTGCCTTATTGAGTGGCCTGAAAAGATACCAGATTTACTGCCGCAACATTACATTAAAGTAAGCATTGCGGTAAGTAATGAACAAACACGAGAGTTTAGCTTTGAAAGTATTTAACGCCGTTTGTGTAAATTTGCTTACCTTCAAGCAATGGTGCCGTTAAACGCGTTAGGAATAATTTTTGCAAATATTTAGTACATGAGTTCAGGGTTATATAGTGGGTTTTCGGATGTGGCCAAGCAGGCAATGATGCAGCCGCAGGAATCGATGCTGGAAACAAAGAATAAAAAGAACACGCTTTATATCGGCATCCCGCGTGAAACTTCGTTCCAGGAAAACCGCATTACCCTGACGCCATTTTCGGTTGCCTTGCTGGTTAACAACGGGCATAACGTATTGCTGGAAACCAACGCCGGCAAAGCCGCTAACTTTTTAGATAATAATTATAGCGAACAAGGCGCTGAAATAGTTTACGACACTAAAAAGGTTTACGAGGCTGATATTATTATTAAAGTAGCGCCGCCTACCATGGCCGAAATTGAACTGATGAAGCCCGGCCAGATCCTCATATCAACCCTGCAGCCCTCAACGCTTAAGCAAGAGTGTTTGCAGGCCATGATTAATAAGCGCATTACTGCGTTGTCATTCGAACATCTGCGCGACGAGGGCAATGTACTGAGTGTTGTACGGGCCATGAGCGAAATTGTAGGCGCTACCTCTATTGCTATAGCATCCGAGTATTTAAGTAACGTATTTGGTGGCAAAGGTTTAATGCTGGGGGGTATTACCGGCGTACCACCAACCGAAATAGTGATATTAGGTGCCGGTACCGTAGGCGAGTATGCGGCCCGTGCGGCTATCTCACTGGGGGCGGAGGTAAAGGTTTTCGATCCGTCAATTTACAAATTGCGTCGCTTGCAAAACAACATTGGCAGCCGGGTCTTCACCTCGGTAATTCAGCCTATTGTGCTCGAAAAGGCAGTTACTACATGCGATGTAGTTATTGGCGCCCTGCGCGCAGAGGACGGCCGCAGTCCATGCATCATATCCGAGTCGACCGTTAGCCGGATGAAACCCAATTCGGTAATTATTGATGTGAGTATAGATCAGGGCGGCTGTTTTGAAACATCAGAAGTAACTAACCACACGCACCCGGTATTTCGCAAATATGATGTGATACATTATTGCGTACCTAACATAGCCTCCAGGGTTGCACGCACGGCTACTTATGCTTTAACCAACATATTTACACCCATTTTGCTGGACATTGGCGAGAACGGTGGAATAAACAATGTTATCTGGCAAAAAACCGGCATACGCAACGCTGTATACATTTACCATGGTCAGTTAACTAACAAGCATTTGAGCGAGCGGTTCAACATTCCATGTAAGGATCTTGATTTACTGATTGTAGCCAACCGTTAGCATTAGCTAGCTATTTGGTTGTCTGTAAAAACGCAGCCGGTATTTCAGTAGTATGGTGTTTATCGCCATAGTGGCTAATGGTTAATTTCGCTTTGCCGTTATCTGCAATCACTATCCTAAACAGCATGTCATAGTCATCATCCGTCAGTGTCTCAAAAGGCACGGTAGCTTGTAAGGCTTTAGCAAGCGGTATAAGCGTATTAGAATGACCTACAACCAACATTTCTTTTCCTTTGTTTTCCTGCGCCAATTTAGTGGCCAGTGTGTTCGCCTCACGTGGATCATATGTAGCAGGCGTTAGCTTCAAACCGGCAGCCAGCGGCGCAACCGTTGCCAGCGTACGTTTGTAGTTGGTGCTGTAAATAGCGCTTATTTTATTGCCTTTTAAAACACCGGCCAAATCTGCCGCACGTTTAATACCAAGTTCAGACAAATCAGGGTCCGATGCCGACATCATACTGGCGATTGCTGCTTGTTTTTCGGCATGCCGAACCAGCCAAATGGTAGTTTGTTGTGCAAAGGCACCAAAATTGCTTAAGCATACCAGGGCAAGTGCCAGTAACCAGATCTTTTTATACATGTGCTGTTGCAGTATTACTTGGTTTAAAACAAATAAGCACAAAAAAAATTTATTAAAAAAACGTTTCGCTCATCTATGAAAATATTTAACAAGACCTATCTTAAAAGCTTATGGAAGGTACTCATGGCTACTTTTTCTGGCTTCTCGAATGATAACGGATTAAAATTAAGCGCCTCCTTAGCTTATTATACTATTTTTTCCATTGCGCCATTACTCATCCTGATACTTTCACTGGCGGGTATATTTTTAGGTCCTGATGCCGCATCGGCTAAACTATACGCACAAATTGACCAATATGTAGGCAAGGAAGCGGCGAAGCAAATACAGGATGTAGTAAAAAACCTCCAGTTTTCTGGTAAGTCGGGCGTGGCGCTAGCGTCTGGAATTGTAACTTTATTGCTGGGTGCCAGCAGTATTTTTCTCGAAATACAAGATTCGCTCAATACCATTTGGCGCGTAAAGGCTAAGCCTAAAAAAGGATGGTTAAAAATGCTCCAAAACAGGTTTCTGTCCTTTTCGCTCATTGTAAGCTTAGGCTTTTTACTGCTGGTTTCATTAATGGTAAATGTTATTGTAAATGCAGTTAGTGATCGGGTTAGCCGGTTTTTACCTGATATTACCGAACGCCTAATTGAGATCGTAAACTTGGGGATATCTTTCCTGGTTATTGCTACGCTGTTCGGTATCATTTTCAAATTTTTACCTGATGTTAAAATTAAGTTTAAAGATGTGCGTTCGGGAGCCTTCTTTACGGCTATTTTATTCATGATTGGTCAGTTCATTATCAGCCTGTATTTAAAGTATTCGGCACAAGGTTCGGCTTATGGTGCTGCCGGCTCCATTATCGTATTATTGGTATGGATTTACTATACCGCTGCCATTTTATACATAGGCGCCGAGTTTACGCAGGTTTATGCTGAGGCCAATTGCAGCCATATAGAGCCGGCCGATTATGCTGTACATATTCAGCAAACAGAAACAGAGCGCGAAGTAGATAAGTTGCCACCTCAAAACCCAGAGCTTAAAGGGCAGTTAAAAACCGATGGTTAGGTTATAAGGGCTCAAGGATCAAAACAACAAGGCAGATGTATACGCGTCTGCCTTTTTTTATGCCCTTATACCGGCAATTTGGCTCTTTTATGAAGCTGCTTAATTTCATTTGATTGTACAGTTAAAGGTTTCATTTTAAATAAGCTAAGTTGTAACTTTATACTACCAATTATACTTAAGTGAAAAAGGTGCTTCATATTTGTAAGTGCCTGTTTTTAGTTGTTTTTGTACTATGCCAGGCTGTTGTTGTAAAGGCGCAGTACTTTGACCTGGTCAATAACAAAAAGCAGGTAAAGCTCCGTTTTAGGATGGTGCGTGATATGATTATTGTGCCGGTTACCATCAACAGTAAAGGACCATTCAATTTTGTTTTAGATTCAGGGGTTGGTTTAATGATCATTACCGACCCCACCCTGGTAGATTCTATTAATATTTACGCCAAACGCACTATTAAACTTTATGGCAGCGGTAACGCCGATGTTTTTGAAGCTTATGCTACATCGCCTTTAGATATTATGCTGGACGGTAAAATAAAAAGCTACGATGTATCTGCAGCTATCTTAAAACAAGACCATTTTGGTTTGTCTAATTACGCAGGCATGCCCATACACGGCTTATTAGGGTATGAATTCTTTTCGCAGCTGGCTGTGAAAATTAATTTTTCAGACAGCACTATAACAGCCGGCACGAGCGGCCGGTTTAAACCGCTCCGGAAAGGCATACAGCTGCCCATAAGTATTGAGGAACGCAAGCCTTACCTGAAGACTACAGTTACTTTGCCTGATGGATGCCCGGTTGAAAACAAATTTGTAGTTGATTTAGGTGCTGGTCATCCCCTATCACTCGAAAATTTGCAAAAGAACAAGGCCTACTTTCAGAAAGCCATTGTAGCCAATCTGGGTGTTGGCTTAACAGGCCCCATAAATGGCTATATAAGCAGGGTAAATGAGGTAAACTTAGGCAAATACAAATTCAACAACGTAATTACGTCTTTCCCCGATTCAAACTTACATGTAAGCTACATTATACCGCGCGATGGCAATATTGGATTGGGAATATTGAAGAAGTTTTTGCTGGTATTGGATTATCAGAAAGGTATAATGTACTTGAAGCCCAATTACAAGTTTAAAGAACCGTTTGAACATGATATGAGCGGCATGGAATACTATGCCACAGGTGCCGACTTTAAACGTATATTAATAAGCCGGGTGGAGCCCGGATCGGCAGCCGACGAGGCTGGCATAACTGCTAATGATGAAATTACCGCCATAAACTTCAAAGCAGTTACAAAAATGAATATGATTGATATAGACAACCTGTTCAAGTCGAGAGAAAAACGAAACATTTTGGTAGAAATCTCCCGCGACAAAAAGGTGGAAACCGTAATTCTTACCTTAAAACGGCGGATATAAGGTGGCGCGCTTACCTATCTAATAAGCACGCCTAACTATAAGCCTCATACATCATTATTTAAGCTGACTGATATTTTCAAAAAATGCAGTTTGCAAGTCAAGCAGCGATCGTACTTTCAATGTTTCTCCATAGGGATCAAAACAGATATACCTGGACTTTTCAGGCTCACTGGTCTTCTTCTTTTCCAAAAAATTAAAGGTCTCAAAAAAATAGTGATTGGTTGTTACTTTACTTTTTTCATTGGTCTCTGTTGAATTAAGTGTAAAGCCCATAAGCGTTGTCCAGTCATGTACTTTAGATTGGAGGTTGGCGCGCATTGTGTTCATAGGTATACGTGTTGATTTGTTTTAAGACTAAACGGTTGATGTAACTTTTAATTAAAAACGGGGTCGAATCAAGCTCCCAAAACAGGTTACTTCAAACCGCGGCAACTTCCCGCACAATTCATGCCATAAATCGTAGAAGCGTTTGATTATCAATTTCATACTTAAATCTTTAACCCAATTAATTTTAAGCATTGCTTATTGTGTACAATGAGTAGTAATATACATACAACTATTCTGAACAATACACAACCTATTGATAAACAGCTCAAAAGGTATTGTCTAAAATATAAAACATTGCTTCTTATAGTGATTTTAACCGAACTGTTTGGCTATTAATTATTGGTTAATCAAAAAGCCTTGTAATCTATAAAAAGAAGTTTACGCGAGGTCAGAAAGCCTGTTAGCAAAAACATGATCATGTAACAATCCTATGATTGTTAGTTATTTAACTAAAAGAAATTGAACTTTTGTAGTCCGATACTGTAATAGGTTTAATAATTACTGATAACACAAGTCTGCAACACCTTTATGAAACGTTTTTACGCCCTACTAGCCTTAATATTAGGCTTGGCCACCTACACTTACGCCCAAACCGGACGCGAAGTACACGGTATGGTGGTTGACTCTACAAAGCAATCCTTACCGGGCAGTACTATCAAACTAACTTCCGAGCTTACTGATAATGCAACTACGATTGCCGATGCTACGGGTAAATTCTCATTCAATAACATAAAGGGTAATAAACTTACCCTAACTATAAGCTCAATAGGCTTCGAAGGTGTAATTAAACACTTCACACTGCCAGCCGACGGGAAAGCTGCTGATGTAGGCTCCATTACGCTAAAAGCAGAAGCACGCCAGTTGGGGGTGGTTACTGTAGTGGGTACCAATCCTGTTACTTTGAAAGAAGATACGGTTGAGTACCGGGCCAGCGCTTACAAGGTGCGCGCCAACTCGCCGGTTGAAGATCAGTTAAAAAGAATACCGGGTGTTGATGTTGATGCACAGGGCAACGTAAGTGCACAAGGCAAACAAATTACCAAAGTGCGTATTAACGGTAAAGACTTTTTTGGGGGCGACGTGCAAACAGCAACCAAAAACTTACCTGCCGATTTAGTGGACAGCTACCAGATTGTAGACGATTATGGCGACCAGGCTAATGTTACCGGTATTAAAACCGGCGAGCCTAACAAGATACTGAACATTACCATTCGTAAAGATAAAAACTACGGCTATTTTGGCCAGGCAACAGCAGGTGAAGGAAATGATGCATTGCCTAAAAACCCGGGCGTTAGTAACGATAACCGTTATGTTGGCTTGTTAAACATATTTAAGTTTAACAATGACCAGCAAATAGCTGTTTTAGGTAACTTAAATAACACCAACGTAAACACTTTCTCTTTCGGTAGTGCTACCGGCGGCGGCGGTGGTGGCGGCAACCGTGGCGGCGGTTTTGGCGGCGGCGGTGGCGGTCGTGGTAATGCGGGGCGGGGCAGCAGCGGCCAAACCAGCAACCAACCAGGCATTAATAATACCAAAACAATTGGTACCAATTTCCGGGATCAGTGGGGAAAAGTATCTGTTTATGGTAGCTATAGCTTTGAGGACAAGGATATTTACACTGTAAGCCAAAACCTTCAAACTAATACAAACTCGCGCATTAACCCTGTTACTAACGTTAGCGAGCCTCTTATTACCACTAGTAATCAAAACAGTACGCAAACAGATAATAACACTAATCATCGCCTAACCTGGAATATGGAGTATAGGCCGGATACTATAAATTATTTTAAGTTTAATCCAACATTTTCTTACTCAGATGTTGGTACTAATGCTATTGAAAATTTACAGTCGGCCATTAATAACAGACCTAACCTGGCTTATGTTACTAATACCAACAGTACCTCATCGGCCCCGAATTATGGTGCCACCTTATTATACAATCACCGCTTTAATGGTGTAGGCCGAAACCTAAGTATCAACGGAAACTTTAATTCATCGCGCAATTTTAACTTCGACAACCCGGTTTATACCTATGATCCGGTTACAGTTAACCGGTTAAATGTGCCAATTAACCAGTTGGTAAATACTTATTATCGTTCCATAAATTCTGGTGTAAGCTTATCCTACATTGAACCCTTGAGCAAAGTGTCATTTTTAGAGTTCAACTACGCTTATAACCACACCTTTAACCGTAACGACAACCGCACCGATACCGTAGTTGCCAACAATCAATTTAATAACTACCCACTGGGTACAAGCAATTATGATTATACTTTTACCACTCACCGCATAGGATTAAATTATCGGTTTATTAAACCAAAATACAACATCACTTTAGGTGCAGGTGTATTGCCAAGCAAGTTGGATGGTTCAGGTACCGCTTATGATGTGTTAACCCGCAGGAATGTAAATCCGGTAACTGATAAAACTACGCTTAACTTTGTACCAACAGCACGTTTTAGCTATAATTTTTCGAGAAGCCAGGCTTTAAACTTTAATTACAACGGCTCTAATAATCAGCCAAGCTACAACCAGTTGGTACCTGTAATTAACTTTTCAAATGCACTTTACCCCGTACAAGGCAATCCTAATTTAAATCCGGAGTTTACCAACAGTTTCAATTTGCGTTATAACAAGTTTAGCTTCGAAACAGGGAATATATTTTTCACCAACCTTGGCTTTACACAAACCAACAATAAAATTGTAACTACCTCTACAGTATATCCGGTTAAATTTACAAACGCTGCCCTGGCTGCTAACCCTAGCTTAAACACGTTCAAGAACACCATCTTCTCAAACTACATGAACGTTGATGGTTACTACCAAGCGTCAGGCAACGTTTTGTTTGCCAAGCCGTGGGCGGCAAGGAAATATACATTGTTACTGGGTGCAAATGTAAGTTACACCAACAACCTGTCATTCACTAACAGTGTTGACTCCAACAACGTAGCATCGCCTTTTCTCAAAAACACCGCTAAAAATATAGCCTTTGCACCAAACCCGCGTTTTAGAATTAATATATTAGATAAAATTGATTTAGAAGCAGGAACGAGGTATACTATTAACAAAACAACCAACTCATTAACCAACAATCAACTGCTTAATGGTAATACTAACATCCGAACCCTTGAGTTAACCTTTAATGGCAAGCATTACCTTTGGAAAGACTGGACCTTGAGCTACGATTTTGCTCGCACAGTAAACTATGGTTATAGCTTTGCTGTTCCGAACCCTAACGTATTAAACGCTTACCTGGAACGCCGTTTTCTGAAGCAAAATGCAGCTACCATACGCCTGCAGGGCTTTGATTTATTTAATCAGAACACTGGTTTTTCCTTTACCAGTGCCAATAACTCAACAACTCAATCGCAGGTTAACCGTTTAGGCCGTTACTTCTTACTAACATTTACTTACCGTTTGCAAAAATTTGCAGGCCGCGCGCCAGCTCAAAACGGTGATGACCGTGGCGGACGTCGTTTTGGTGGCGGCGGCGGTGGTATGGGTGGCCCAGGCGGTGGTGGTCCGGGCGGTCCAACTATATATTAGACTTATGCTACTAACAATAAAAGCCCGTCTGAAAAATCAGACGGGCTTTTATTGTTAAATATTTAAAGTTATGCCTTTTGCAGTACCTCGTTAATAGTTCGCTCTAATTCGTCCAAATCAAATGGCTTAGCCAGGTATGTTTCTGCACCGGCATGGCCGGCCAACAATTGGATATCACTATTGGCTGAAAAATATACCACAGGTATGTTTTTCAACTCTTCGTTATTTTTAAGCGTTTGAGTAGCTACAATTCCGCCGGCATCAGGAATCCAATTATCCATTAAAATTACGCTTGGCATTACCGAAGATACTTTCTCAGTAATGTTATTACAATCAGTAAAGGTATGTACTTCCCAGCCTTGCTCTTCCAATATGTACGCGCAAATCGAGAGAATATCTTCATCATCGTCGAAAATGACGATTTTCTTATCTTGGGTATTATCCATAGGTAAAATAGTGTAGTATTACAAACTTACAATATATTTTGTGTTCGAAATTTTATTATTTATAAAATTTTTTTCTTGGATCGGTAAATGCAGTTTCGAGCTATCGGGCTGCCCATTCTTTAAACTTACCAAATGTTTGGTTGGCACTCTCAATCACTTCGGCAGCCTCGCCTTCAGATTTCACGCGGTTGTTTAAGGTTTGCTTAAACGTATCCCACATTAATTCGGTATTGTCTCCGTAACTGTTAAAAAAAGACAAGCCTGTACTATCTTTTATGTCCAATTGTTGTGCCATCATTTTACTAATGATTTTACCGCCCAATGTAGAGCCTTCAATTACATAAAGTGCGCCGTAAGCTTGCGTGGTGTTTTGAATAGTAGGCAGCGCTGTCCCGAAAGCTTTCGCCTGAGGTGTTCCGCCCAAAGCCGTTATATCATTAGCCAGTGCCGCAGATTTACGACGTTGTTGGTAGTCGGGCAACTCAGTGGCTGTTATATATCGGTCTATTTCTTGCTCCAAGCCACCAAAGTAAGTATAAAACAGCTGCAACAGGTCAATATAACCGTCGGTCGAACGTATGGCTTTCATACGTTGCACCAGCATTTTTTCGAGCTGCTGGTGATTAGTTAATGTATGTTCTTTTAAAAGTTCAGAAAGCATTTTTACAGGGATAGATGTTTAAACAGATTATTTATCAATTACCGGCCCAACCTTCGCGGTCCAGGCTACGAAAGTGTATGGCTTCAGCCAGATGTTCCATTTGTATTTCCGCACTTCCGGCCAAATCAGCAATCGTTCTGGCCACTTTCAAAATACGGTCGTAAGCCCTTGCAGACAGGCCCAATTTTTCCATGGCTTTCTTAAGCAGCATTTGGCCGGCCTCGCTTATCTTACATAAATCGCGCACCATTTGAGGACTCATCTGGGCGTTAGCATGCAAATCGGGTTTGTTGCCAAAACGCTCTAACTGTATTTCCCGTGCTTTAATGACCCGCTCACGGATGCTCTCACTTTTTTCGGCAATACGCTCGGAGGTAAGCTCGTTGAAGTTAACAGGCGTTACCTCCACATGCAGGTCTATACGATCAAGCAAAGGGCCCGATACCTTGCTCAAATACTTTTGTACCGCGCCCGGCGGGCATACACACTCTTTCTCAGGATGATTGTAGTAGCCGCACGGACAAGGGTTCATGCTGGCTACCAGCATGAAACTTGAGGGATAATCGACCGTAAACCGTGCCCTTGATATGGTAACGCGGCGCTCTTCTAAAGGCTGGCGCATTACTTCCAGCACACTGCGTTTAAACTCGGGCAGTTCATCTAAAAACAATACGCCGTTATGTGCCAGTGAGATTTCGCCCGGTTGGGGGTTACCCCCTCCACCCACCAAAGCTACATCGCTAATGGTATGATGCGGAGACCGGAACGGGCGCGTAGTTACCAGTGCGTCGGCAGCCGCAAGCTTGCCGGCCACCGAGTGGATTTTCGTCGTCTCGAGCGACTCTTGTAAGCTTAGCGGCGGCATAATAGACGGCATACGCTTGGCCAACATAGTTTTGCCGGCTCCCGGCGGACCAATCAGTATAACATTGTGACCACCTGCAGCAGCAATTTCCAATGCGCGCTTAATATTCTCCTGACCTTTTACCTCGCTAAAATCGCTGGCGTAATTGCACAGGCTGTCATAAAATTCTTCCCTGGTATTTACAATAGTGCGTTGAAGGTCGGCATCGCCGTTAAAAAAGTCGGCTACCTGCTTAATACTTTCTACGCCATAAACTTCAAGGTCGTTTACTATGGCCGCTTCACGTGCATTCTGCTGAGGAAGGATAAAGCCCTTAAACCCTTCTTTACGCGCTTGTATGGCAATGGGTAGTGCTCCCCTGATTGGCTGCAAACCGCCATCAAGCGAAAGTTCGCCCATAATAAGATACTTTTCCAATCCTTCAGCCTGCATTTGGCCGCTGGCCGCCAGGATGCCGGTGGCTATGGTTAGATCGTATGCAGAGCCTTCTTTGCGTATATCGGCAGGCGCCATGTTAACCACCACCTGCTGCCGTGGCATTTTGTAATTGCAATTCTTAAGGGCCGATTCGATGCGGAAATAGCTTTCTTTAATGGCAACATCGGGCAGGCCAACAATAAAATATTTGGTTCCGGCAGCAATGTTCACCTCTACGGTAATAGTAGTTGCCTGTATACCATAAACGGCGCTGCCAAAGGTTTTTACTAACAAGGATGTAAGGCTAAAAAGTGAAGCAATAAATATATTAAATTTATTGCCCATACCAACCAGTATATGTGGCTAAAGATGCTGACGTTGGTTATTACAGGTTTAACACCATGCAATACGCAAAACACTTGCTAAACCGACATTATACGCGTAATACTATTTGCCGGCATTGTTTGAATAAGAAGAGTTGATGTAGTGTGCTTAAAAAATGCGCAGGGTGAGCAGGGTGATGTCATCAATGCGTTTGCCTTTGATAATGCGGCTGAGATGATCCATGAGGGTTTGATTGAATTTGTCTGGCGAGAGGTGTCCGTTTTCGGTAACAAAATTTATAAGCTTGTTTTCGTTCCAGCGTACATCTTGTTCCAGTTCGTAGTCCATTAAGCCGTCGGTATAATTAAATACCAAGCTGCCCGGCTCAATCGTAACTTCGCCCTGGTTCACAAAGGGCAGTTCATCAAAAACACCAATCATGGTGGTGCCTGTTTTGAGCAGGGTAGCCGTTTTTCCGTTTAGTAAGATAGTAGGATTGTGACCGGCGTTTACATAGCAAAGCTTACGGGTACGCTCGTTATACTTAGCTAAAAACAGGGTAATAAACCGCTCTCCCTTTGTGTTCCTTATTACAATATCATTTAGCCGCTTTACTACAGTAGCTAGGTCCCTCTCTACCGTTGCCCAAGCACGCAAACTGGCCTGAAAGTTAGCCATAAGCAATGCAGCCGAAATTCCTTTGCCTGACACGTCGGCAATGCACCACAGAAATTCGTCTTCGTTAAGCCTGAAAAAGTCGAAATAATCGCCGCCGATGTCCTGATGAGGCAGGTATTTTGCGCTGGCTTCAACCGCGGCATCCTTGTGAATCTTAACCGGGATAAGCATGTTCTGTACCTCAACGGCCAGTTCCATTTCCCGCTGAAAACGCTCGGCCTGCAGCCGCTCTCTAAAAAGCTTCTTATTCTCTAACGCTACCACAATCACGTTAATGAGCGTTTGCATAAAGTTCAAATCGTTGCTCATCATCTCACCCGAAAGGGTAAAATCGCCGATGAGGGCATAAGCAAGCGGTTTATTTTTGTGGTATATGGGGATGAAGTAATTATAGGAATTGAGCACAGCATCCGTGTAGCCTTTAAGCGCTGTAGGTGCCTTTACTTTTTTAAGCAGTGAGCAGGCTTTGTGTAAAACCGAAACCCCCTCAAAATCACCGCCGTATTTAGATACGCATACAAAGCCGCCCTGCTTTTCAATTAAAAACCGGAGCTTCCCTACCTGAAGGTAATTTTTCAAAATAACTTCAAGCATTTGGAGCAATACAGGTGCAGCCGTATTTTTATTGATAGCCTGCGTTACTTCCAGTAACGAATTTAATTCCCACTGCCTTTTAAGCAATAGTTTAATTAACTCGTCTTCGCCTGAACCCTCGTCAATAATATGCATTCGTTGTTTTGGAAGTTTCTAAATTATGAAAAATAGACTTACAATCTTATGTTTTGTGATTTTATATCAAAAGCGTCTCGCAGGCCGGTAGTAACCAGGTTAAAGGCATACACCATCAGCATAATAGCCAGTCCGGGTAAAATAGCTAAGTAGGCTGCATTCATAATAATATAACCGTAATATTCGCGTATCATACCACCCCAGGTGGGCACCGGCGGCTGTGCGCCAAAACCTAAAAAGCTTAACCCGGCTTCAAGCAATATGGCTGATGCAAAGTTGGATGCGGCAATGACCAATACAGGTCCCGCCATATTGGGTAATATATGCCTTGCAATAATACGCCCGTTGGTATAGCCTAAAGCGCGTGCGGCCTCAATAAATTCGGCCTGCTTTAAGCTGATGACCTGCCCGCGTACCAGGCGTGCAGCCTCTACCCACATAGAAAGACCTACGGCAATAAATATTTGCCATAAGCCCTTGCCCAACGCAAACGACAGGGCAATAACCAGCAATAAGGCCGGTAATGACCATAAGATATTCATTAACCAGCTCAATGCAGCATCAATCCAGCCGCCGTAGTAACCTGCTAAAGCACCTATGGTAACACCAATAAACAAGCTGATTAAAACGGCCATTAAACCCACGGCTAATGATACACGTGCGCCAAGTATAACCCGGCTTAGCATGTCGCGTCCATAATGATCGCTGCCCAGCCAGAACGTTCGGGTAGTAATATGCCCCTTTTCAAATGCACTTAACCTTTTTGCCGCATCAAGCTTTACAACGTTTGGAGGTAATGGGTATGACCGCCGCTCGGGCTTATCTTCGTCGCTCAGGTATTGGTCAACTATTACAGAGTCTCCCTTGAGCCGGTAGCTGGTAACCGGTATTTCCTGGTATAGCGAAGGCTGCCCAGAAAGCATACGGGTAAACAAGTTAACTTCTTCTACTTTTTCGGGCTTAGGCAGCTGTAGTAGTGTAAACGTAGCTCCCGGCTTTTTCAAACTTAAAGGCAGCGACATATTGTTGGCATTGGGGCTATCATCGGGCATAATTAAATAACCCGTTAGGGCAGTGAATACAGCCACTATAATGATGGCCAAACCGGCCAACGCCCATTTATTGCGTTTAAAAATTTTCCAGGTACGTTGTGCAGGGGTAAGCGTACTCAAAGCAGATAGTTTAAATTCCGGTCAATATCGCTTTTTATACCAGTATTGAGAAATTTAAATACACTGGCACATAATCAGCACAAAAATTAACCACAAAAGTAGGCTTTGAGGGGATTTTAAAGGACACTTGAGCGTAAGACATTTGTAATAAATTTGTTTTCCAATTAAACATTTTAACTCAGGCGTGTCAAAACACTATAATGCTTTTGCTTAAAGTGCTTAAACTGTACTTTGGCATTAGCTTTGCAATATTGCAGTGACAATAAAGATACTCAAACCGTATGAAAACGTTTAAATTTAAAACAGCCGTTGTAGCAGTAGCCCTAGCTACTGCCAGTTTAATTGGCTCTGGCTGTAACTCATTAACTAAAACACAAAAAGGTGCTGCTATTGGTGCAGGCGCTGGTGGTACAATAGGTGCTCTGATTGGTAAAAGTGCAGGTAACACCGCGTTAGGTGCTATTATTGGTGGTGCAGTAGGTGGTACTGCAGGTGCTTTTATTGGCCGTAAAATGGACAGGCAAGCTGCTGAAATAAAACAAACCGTACCAGGAGCTACTGTTGAGCGCCAGGGTGAAGGTATATTAGTGAAATTCGATTCAGGTATTTTATTTGATGTGGATAAGACCGCTTTAAAATCAGCTGCGAGAACAAATCTTCAAAACCTGGCTACCTCGTTAACCAACAATCCACAAACCAACATCCTAATTGTAGGTCATACCGATAATACCGGTAGCGCCAGCCACAACCAGGATCTATCGGTTCGTCGTGCAGAGGCGGTTAAAGCTTACATTGTTTCTAATGGCGTGGGTTCAGGCCGTTTGAATACACAGGGTAAAGGTTTTAACGAGCCTATTGCCGATAATTCAACAGATAGTGGTCGGGCGCAAAACCGCCGCGTGGAAGTTGTTATTGTAGCAAACGACCAGCTTAAACAAGAGGCTAAGCAAAGTGCCGGCAACTAAGAAATAAGTATTAATAGTTTTTTTTAAAGCCCTTTGCTTAAACGCAAAGGGCTTTCTTGTTTTTGTCAATTGCTTACCTGAATGTTAGGGCTCGTTGTTTTAAACGCTTACATTTACGAGCAACTTAACCTGCAAAACCATGAGCATCACTTACCAATTTGACGTTTTACCCAACACCGAAGCAATTATTGACCTGTACAATAGCTCAACTATAGTACGGCCAACCAATGATAAAGACCGCATAAGTAATATGTACGCTAACTCTAATCTGGTTGCCACTGCCTGGCATGGCGACCTGCTGGTAGGTGTAGCCCGTTCGTTAACTGATTTTAGCTATAGCTGTTACCTATCTGATTTAGCCGTGCGAAAAGAATACCAGCACCAGGGGATAGGGAAGCAATTGGTATGGCTTACCAAGCAAAAGTTGGGTGATCAGTGTATGTTGCTGCTGTTGGCCGCACCTGCTGCTATAGACTATTATCCTAAAATAGGTATGGATAAAGTGGATAGTGGGTTTATTATTAAACGCGAGCAATAAAGAGAAATATTAAAAAGCTAAAACCATAATTACTTTGCGTTGTTGTTACGCTGGTTAAATGGGCTCAGCAGCAAGGGCGCTTTTAATTCGACGCAAACCATACTTTAAGTAATGTGTAAATCTTTATCAAATATTTCGTAAGCTAACTCTAAACCAACACCTATAAACTTAAGTTTAAAGGGCAGGCTAATAGCTTGCCCTTTTTTAATAACATTGCACAAAAATAGTTAAGCGTATAATTTTGACCGGTACTGCAAAAAAATGGATTTCCTGGTTAGTTAAGGCCATCGTGCTGATACTGGCTTTTGTGTTTATTTACCGCCGGCTAAACCATAATAACGAACTCAAACATTTTCAGGAATTAATAACGCAAGTAAACCGGGCTAAAGCCATCATAATTGTATCGTTGGTGGTATTGCTAATGCTGGTTAATTGGCTGCTGGAGGCTATGAAATGGCGCTACCTTACCGCTAAGTGGTCGCCCATTACGCTATGGCAATCTATAGAGTCGGTTTTTTGCGGACTAACCTGGGCCATATTCACACCTAATCGCCTGGGCGAATATGGTGGACGGGTAATGTTTTTACCCCCTCGCCGGCGTTTGCATGGTGTGTTTGCTATGGCGGTAGGCTCTTTTGGTCAAAACGTAGTTACCAGTGTAATGGGAGCAAGCTCCCTGCTTTGGTTTGTATATTATTTTTTAAATGTAAACAAATGGCTGTTTGTAGGTTTGCTGAGCACAGGCATTGGTTACATGCTTATGATGCTAATTTTTTATTTTAACGTACGCTGGCTGGTATTCCTGCTCAATAGTGTTCCATTCCTTAAAAAGTATCATCGCTTTTTTGATGTAATGAAAAGGTATCATTTTGCGGAGCTATTCCGTATTATGGGATATTGTGTGGCAAGGTTTGCAGTTTTTTCATTACAATATTACCTCATCATTCATTTGCTGTTACCCGAAATACCCATGGTGAAAATGATGCTGCTGGTGTTTGTATTCTTTTTTATTCAGTCGGCCTTGCCTACCATTGATGTGGTTGATATTGGCATACGTAGCGCCACGGCCGATAAATTGTTTGAGTATGTTACCCACCAGCATATAGTGGTGATTGCCGCAGTGGCGTTAATTTGGTTTACTAATTTGATTGTGCCGGCTATTTTAGGATCGGTGTTTGTTTTAAAAGTTAAGTTCTTTGATAATAATATATAGCTCCATAGCGCTACTGCTTACCAGTTTGTACCTGGTAGTGCTTATTTACTTAATGAAAGGATGGGCTGCCTTACGGCACCCAACAAAAAAAATTGAGGCCGCGTTATTGCTCACTAAAGTAACCTTGTTAATTGCCGCACGCAACGAGGAAGAGAACATACGCCTTACTATTGAGGATATTTTAGCGCAGGATTATCCTAAACACCTGCTAGAGGTTATCATTGTAGACGACCACTCTACCGATAGTACTGCCGATATTATACGCAGCTATGCCCCACATGGAATTAAGTTATTGCAGCTTAATGAGGCTCAAAAGCTAAACTCTTATAAAAAGAAAGCCATTGCCGAAGCCATCCGCCTGTCAACCGGTGATTTGATGGTGGCTACCGATGCCGACTGCCGCATGGGTGCCCAATGGCTAAGCAGCGTGGTATCCTACTTTGAAACCCAGAACTGTGTAATGATCTCATCACCAGTGAATTACTTTCAGGAAAAATCCTTGTTTGAACGGTTGCAAACACTCGAGTTCTCGTACCTTATTGGCATAGGAGCGGCCTTTATTGGCAACAAGCGCGCTTCAACCTGCAATGGCGCTAATTTAGCCTACCGTAAAGATGTATTTTATGAAGTAGGCGGCTTTAAGGGAATTGACGACCTGGCCAGCGGAGATGACGAGCTATTGCTACAAAAGGTTGCGGAGCGCTATCCCGGCAGAATTGGCTTTTTGAAACAGCGCGAAGCCATTGTTTATACGCACGCAAAGCCTAACCTTACAGAGTTTTTACAGCAGCGCCGCCGCTGGGCTTCTAAATCAACAAAGTATAAAGACAAAAGCGTTGTAGCGCTGGCCGTTTGTATCTGGCTGTTCAATTTAAGCTTACTGGTTAATGCGCTATTGGGTTTTTACAATGTTGCGTTCTGGAAACTGTTTGGACAGCAGATGCTGCTTAAATTTGTTTTTGAAGCCGCTTTCCTGATGCCTATCATGTCTTTTTTTAAACGCCCGGGGCTGGTTATGCTGTTAATCATTTTGTCGCCTATACATATTCTGTATTTTGTATATGTAGGATTGATCGGCAACACAAGCAAGTACTCCTGGAAGGGCCGTGTTGTAAAATAGCACATAAATTTAACATAACAAACCGGGGGTTGCGCTGTCATATAAGAGGGTTACTCAACAGCCCACACCCATGAAAAGGATTGCCTTTATAACAGACATTCACCTGAACGAAGAACTGATCCCGAACGTTGATGCCGCGGCACAGTGGGAGAAGATATTGGCAGACGTAGCTTCCCGAAACATAGATGAACTGGTTTTTGGCGGCGATATTGGTCACTTTAGCGCCTATCCGTGGTTTTTTGATACGCTGAAAAATACTCCTCCCGACTTTAAGTTGCTGATAGGTAATCATGACACTTACACAGAGGCCGTTAGGCACTATAGCAATCCGTATCTGGGCAATCATCAGGAGCTGTACTATGCCTATGAAGGCGAATACCACAGGTACATTGTACTGGATTCATCGCAGGGCTGTGTAAGCGACAATCAACTGCAATGGCTTGCAGGGCAACTACAGACCGATAAAGACGTTGTGCTGTTTATTCATCACCCAGTGTTTAGTATGAACACCCCGGTAGACCGGGAATTTCCGCTAACTAACAGGGAGCAGGTACAGGACATACTCCAACAAAGCGGTAAAACCATACACATCTTTTGCGGTCATTATCACCTGCCCGATGAGCAGCAGCACGGTCGCATTAACCAAAGCATAACACCCGCCGCCTCTTACCAAATAAAAAAAGAGGCGCAGGATATACAACCCTACGCCGATTACTTTGCTTACCGCATTATTGTGGTTCAAGAAACCAAGATCACTTCAGAACTCATCTTCCTATCTAATTAACCAATTTGATAAAGCTGTATCTGGTTTCTGCAGGTTTTGAGCGTACTCCACAATCTTGAGCAAAAATATTGCGAAACACCCTCAAAGAATACTAAGCGGCTATTGCCGTTTCGCCTGCGTTTGACTTGCGTTTTAAGATTAGTGCGCTAATGAGTGTTACAATTATACCTACGGGCAATATTTCCATATAAGTAAGCAGTATTACGCCAATGGGGCTACTGTACATTTCTTTATAGTTGGCTAATTCTGCAACCTGTTTGCTGATTTCAGCCGGGCTGTCGCCTTCGGCTTTTGCCTGGGTAATTACATGGGCGGTGTACCTGTCCATAAAATCTGGCACGAATAAGTAATAATCAAACAGCCATACCACCACATAAAAGGTAGAGCCAATGAGCATAATTAAACCTCCGATTTTTAACGCCTGTACAAAACTTACCGCACCATTGTTAAACTTATCGCGATAGTTTTTAATGCCTACAAATACAAAGGAGAAGGCCAGCAGCATACCTGCGTAGCCCACCAGCATGCTGCTTTCAAAATTGGGGTCGTTGTAGCAAAGTGCTGTAGATACCACCATAAAAATGGCTACAATTAAACCGGAGAAAAGGCCGAAGATCCAGATGTTCTTTTTCATAACATATATTTTGTTGAAGGCTCAAAATTGAAAGCTGGCCAGCTTTTTTCCCTCATACTTTAGGGTGATTTTGAAATTAGCAGCCGGTTTTCATCCTTAATTTCCACTATAGTTAGGGTATTAAGCTAATACGCCTGGCTTTTTCCACAGCCTGGGTACGGCGCTTTACTTCCAGCTTTTCAAACACCCGGGCCGAATGCGTTTTAATAGTATTGAGTGATACGAATAAGCGCTCGGCAATCTCCTGGTTACTTAGCCCCCCGGCCATCAGCTCCAACACATCCAGCTCGCGGCGGCTCAGGTTAAGTTCGTTAAGGGCGTTTTGATTTAAAACAAATGGGGTAGCCGTGCTTACATAAACCTCTTTCTCTACCACCCTGGTTTCTACCTTAGGCCGGGCCAATTTTAAAGCCAGCCAAATGCCCAAACCTGTAAACAGCAGTGCAATGCCACCGGCATAAAGCTCAAAAGAGTGGTGGATGATAAGCAAACGTAATTCCAGCCATTTAAGCACAAACAGCAGCACCGCCAGCGATGCGCCATACAGCAGTGTTTGTCTATACTTGTTCAGGAAAGTAAACGTCATGCGGTTTCGGGCTAAACAATTCGTCTAGCCGAAAATAAGAAAATTTTTTGTTCGTGATAGGCTGGAAATCCGTTATCTTTTAATGCACCAGCATGGCACCTTCACTTGCAAACACCGGCTCCTTAATGTAACGCCGACCAGTAAAGTAAATAAGTGCGGCCAATAGCGAAGTGCCGGCCATGATAGCCGCCAGCGGTATAGCAGTTAAAGAGTGAAAAAAGCCTACGCCCATAGAGGCCAGTGCACCAAAACCTAATTGCAAAGCTCCCATTAATGCCGATGCCGTACCAGCATTTTTAGCAAACGGCGCCAGCGACAAGGCCGATGCGTTAGGACTAATTAACCCTATACAGCATAAGATAACGAACAGCATAACCAGCACGCCGGTTAAACCCATCCAGCCGTTTATAGCAACTATTACAAATACAATTCCCCCGATAACCTGCCCAATTAAAGCTATGGGTACAATTTGCTGGCTGGTGTAGCGCTTAAGCAGCCAGCTATTTACCTGGCTGGAACCAATAAAACCTACCGAAAGGGCTGCAAAGATCCATCCATACGTTTTTTCGCTTACCTGGTACAATTTCATGAACACCAGCGGAGAACCAGCTACATAAGTAAACAAGCCTGCAAAGGACAGCGCGCCGGTAAATACGTAGGTAAAAAACTGCGGATGCTGCATTACCTGCCAAAAGCTGGCCAGCATAGGGCCGGGTTTTAACGACAGCGTTTTATCGGGCACGTAACTATCGGGCAGGGCAAAAATTACGGTAACAAGTATAACCACGGCTATAAGCGCCAGTATAAGAAATATTTCATGCCAGCCCCATGCTGCTGTAACATAGCCGCCTACCGTGGGTGCTATCATTGGCGAAGCGCCTACTACCAGCATAAGCAGGGCAAACACCTTGGCATTTTCTTCAACCGGAAAAAGGTCGCGTACCATGGCTACCGCAGCTACGGCTGCAGCACAGCTACCAATAGCCTGTATAAAACGCAAACCAATTAATGATTCTACCGAGCCTACCATCATACAGCCAAAAGAGGCCAGCAGGTAAACGGCCAAACCAACGTATAACGGCTTTTTTCGGCCAAACTTGTCCAGCAAGGGGCCGTACAATAACTGACCGGCCGATATTCCTATAAAATAACTGGACAGCGAGAGTGTAACCTGCTCAATAGTGGTATGCAGATCGGTTGCAATAGCCTGAAAGCTTGGCAAATACATATCAATGGAAAACGGCCCCAGCGCCGTTAGCGACCCTAGTATCAGTATCAGGAAAAAGTGGCGTTGTTTGGTCATACCAGTGTGCTGTGTAATTGAAGGCGCAAAGATAAGTTCTTTAGGCGGGCCGCTTATTTAAGTATTATATTATGACTGTAAGCCGACCACCAAATCTTAAAATGCCTTGCACTTTGTTAACAGTTATAAAATTCAACCCATAAGAAATTATGTTCGTTATAATATAATATTCCCCATTGGTGTAACCTTTACAACGCTTTCTGAGTATAAGTGTTCCTAATTTAAACTATTGCTAAATGACCATGCGGTGCAGCAAATGCAAAAGCAATTATGATTACCGTGTACCCCGCGGCTGGCTTTTTAAAAACGTTCTGTTCTTTTTGCCTGTAAAGCGCTACTTCTGTAACCGTTGCTTTAAAAGCAGGTATACCTGGGACACCTAACAACCAAGCATAGATTTTTCTGATTCTACACCTATCACCTTACTACATCACCTTCACCTGTAGTTCTTTAAAACGGGGTAACAGGCGTTTATATAAGTCTGTTTTAAAGCCGGCTTCACTGTAAATATCGGTTATCCATACCAGCACTTTCAGCTCCACGGCATCCAGCAGTATGGTGTTAATTAAAATTTCGGGCGGCAGGTTCTTAACAATCTTGTCAGTTTTTTCTATTTCTTCTTCAATCACCTTGCTTAAGGCTTGTAAATCCGTATCAATATTTACTTTAAACACTAATTCGGTTTTCAAAAAGTCGTTGCTTAGAGTCCAGTTAACCAGCCTACCCGAAAGCAGGTCGCCGTTAGGTATAATTACTTCTGAACCTTGCGGCGTAAGCATTTTGCTAGACCGGATGCCAATGTCCTGCACCTTGCCTTTTTTATCGGCCAGTTCTACATAATCGCCAATACGGAAAGGCTTTTCAAATATGAGGATGATACCCGATACAAAGTTGTTCACAATGTTTTGCATACCTAAACCAATACCCACACTGAGTGCCCCCAAAACAACGGTAAGCTTATCTAGCGGAATACCAGATGCCGTTACAGCCAGCAACACGCCAATAATCAATATTACCAGCCTGATGAGGGCCAGCTTGGAACCCTTATGCTCTACTTTATCATCAAACTTAAGGCTGTTATTTTCGCCAAAAAGCACGCCTACGTGCTTTTGCAGCATATTGGCCAGGTAAACAATCACTCCAAAAAACAGTACGTTGTTCAAAGTAAATTTAACACTGCCAAACGAGCGGTCTCTATTAAGTATATGTTGCAGTAATGCAAATACGCCACCGGCAATGCTTAAATTAATTAGTAGCACCAGTAACCACAGCACTACCGCTACTACCGATAATATCTTTTTAAAAGACTTACGGGTGGTGCTGAGATTTATACGGGAGAACAAGCCGTTTGAGCAGGAGCTTACTTTGATCTGCAGCTCCAGTGCATCGGTAAGTATTTGTATAAGCACGGCCAGGCCAACAATTTGCGTAAGCCCTATAATAGCCGTTGTGCTAAACACCCTGGCCAGGCTTATGCGGCCAAAAATATTAAGTATTATAGAAAGTACATTGAGTGCAAAAAAGATAAACAGCACCGGCTTTATCAAGCGCTCGGCAACGTTTATCCGTACCAGTTTTTTAAAAAAGTAGTAGCCCATGTAAAGGGCTATAAAATTTAGCGCAATAAGCCATAAACGCATCCATATGGCATCATGCACTACCATGCTGGTTACAATTACCAGAATGTATAGGGCCACAATCATAAGCCAGTAATTGAGATCGGCTTTGGGCAGCGTTTTCCAAAAATGTACGGTAATGGCAATAAGCAGCAAAAACTGTGTTAACTCAATGTACATGGATGGCGAATCGGGCTCAAACAGCGGCGTAAGATTGAGCACCAGGATGATTGTGGCAAGTACAGGGTAAGGTGCCAGGTATTTAAAATCGAGCTCGCCAATCTGTTGTTGTAACTCGGCCTTACGTGCACTTTTGTAATTACGGAAAACCCAAATGTAAAACAGTACACCCGCCAGCAGCAATAAAATACGATTATCCCACGTGGTGCTAATAAAGTAGCCTAAAATCTTGTTCTGACCTTCGTATGAGGATTGTATGAGATCGCCAATGCTACTACCCTCGGGCCCGCTGCTCGGTGCCGACCATATATAGGGCGACTCGCGGCTCAATGCACTTTTACCCGTTTCGCGCAGGCGGTCATTAATATTGTTTTGCAGATCGGTAACGGTTAAGTACGCAGCCGAAACATCGGCCAGTAACCGGCTTACGGTGTCCAGCTTGGCGGTGGTGCCCTTGCCTGCAGTTTGCAGGCGCAGTTTAATGCTGCTCAACTGCGTGTTGTATAAGCGCTTTTCGGTAGTGTCGCGGGCGCTAACCATCAGTACCGAGTCGTTACTCAGCTCTATTACCTGTTCGGATAGGCGTTGCAGGTCATTGTTGTATTTTGTTAGGGCCGTGCGCCAGTCTGTTAGCTTGGTCAGGGCATCTTTTAAAATCAGGTTA